>CAVTIV010000027.1:0-127443 GCA_963734865.1 Pirellulaceae bacterium | reverse complement strand
GGGGGTCCGCCTCCACTTTCTCACCCAATCCTTCACACCGCCTGGTACAGAAAAAGCCGTTTCCTTATCCCTGAGCACTCGACCCCCGGCTGTGGAACAGGCGGGCGGGGCGTGCAGCAGAAGCCCCGGATGAATAAAAAAACCTCGGCTTCCAAAGAAGCCGAGGTCGTGAATCTGACAGGATCGAATCGAGTCGCAGACTACTGGTTCAGCTGCTCCTGGATCGTCTCCTTACTCGCTTTGGTCCCCAGCGCGCCCCAAAGGCCATAAGGACTCTTGGATCCGGGAACGTTTGGAGGTGGACTGGGGCCGAGGTTCGCGCCGCTGCGCCATACCATCGCAGCACGTGAATTCCCGGCTTCAATCGAATCGGTAATGAACACCACGGCGCCGTCGCACATCAGAACATGGGCGCCACCTTGGTGATGACTTGAGGGCGGGAACAACCCAGTCTGGCCCACGTTGTTGCCACCGCAGATTTCACTGTTGGGGGGAAGTATCGTGTGCACTCCGCAGTAGTTCGGACGGAAGTCGGCCCACTTGTAGCCACGGCCGTTGTTGGTTCCACCGGTCGCGATTCCTGGCTTCCAGAATTGAGGCCGAGTCGGATCAACTTGACCTTGGTCGAAACACCATTTCGGGTTGTCACGAACCGAAGCTGGAGGGTTCTGACTCGAATTATTGGTCTGCGTACCGCGAGTGTCCCGGTCGCCCAGGTCGGTGATGATTTCACCCATCGCAATCGTGTTGGAAAGACCATCGAGAACGTCACGGAACTTCGCCTCTTTGTGCGGCACAAAGACGCCACGGTCCGCGGCACGAGAATCCTGCGAATAACCGCTATTGGGTTTCATCTTCCAGTTTGGGGTGCCGCTAAAATGCATTGGCCCGCGAACCGACCACCACATTGAATCGCCCATGCACGCTGCGTAGTTCGTACGGCCTTGAGCGGGAAGTCCAATTCCCGGGTCACTCGGGCAACGCAAGGTCGGAATCTCGGTGACCCACGGCTGGTACTGAATGAACTCGATGGTCGGTCCCATGGCAGGCCAGGGCACCGTATAGGGAGTCGTCGGGTCCGTCGCGTTGATGTAGCTGGGATTACTGATCTGTTCCCACAAGGCTTGCTGTTCGAAAAACGGGGTCATCCCCACCAGTGCACTCAGACGCCACGCATTGGCGGCGCCGTAATTCGTCCACCAATTCGTGGTCGCACCCAAGTTACCCGCCGGAGCCGTGCCGCCGGGAGTGTCTGTACCAGTACCGTGCGTGGGTACTTGCTTGTACGCACTGTGATAGTTGTGGATTGCCAAACCCAGTTGCTTGAAGTTGTTGCTGCAACTCATCCGTCGAGCTGCTTCACGAGCGGCTTGAACCGCCGGCAATAGCAGGCCAACCAACACGCCAATGATGGCGATGACCACCAACAGTTCCACCAGGGTGAAACCACGGGATCGTTTCCCATGTTTGTTCATACAATTTGCCTTAAAATTAAGTAGGAAGAATACGAAGCCGCACGCGAACGGCGCATTTCCTGGGCGGCCTCTTTCCAGGACACTAGGTCTCCAGGACATTAGGTCTCCAGGACACTTAGGGTAAACTACTCGCCACTATAGCAGCGGTGCAGCGACTCGATTATTGACGGTGACTGCCGATTCGCAATAGCCCGCCAGGGGGTTTGAATTCGTTTTTTCGTTCGGTCCGTTGGAAATCGGCGAGCCGCAGACGGGGAATCACCATCGGAGTTTGAGTGGGGGCGCACGAGTTACGGCGGACGCCCCCCAATGGGCGATCATTTGGGAGCCAGGTTACGCAGCACAGCGACGTGGCGATGCTCTGCACGCCTGCTATCGACTTGATTTGGGAGAGGCCGCAATTCTGATTCATCGGGTCAGATTCATCGGGTCAGGGCTTCCACCGTTCAATCTTGCGGCAGGATCGGCCCCCTCGCCTGACTGTCGGATCGTGAGTTTTCTGTTAGAATCGTGCATCGATCCGTATCATGAATCGCTGCGAATATGAGGAACTAAAATGAAGAATTTGTGTGTATTAGCGTTGTTTGCCTGTTCTCTTTTTCTGAGCGTTCCGGGGTGTGGGCCAGGCGGAACAACGAGCGTGACCGAGGACGCGGAACAATCGGCCATTGAGGCTTATCAAGAACAAGAGGCTGCCGATCAAGCCGCGATGGAGAAGTCGATGCAAGCTGCCGAAGGCGCTGGCACCGAAGGCGCTGCCACCGAAGGCGCTGCCACGGAATAGGCAACGCGAATTCGCAGATCAGCCGATCGGCATTGCCGGTCGGTTTTTTTTTGCGCCGAAAGAATTTTTTTGCGCCGAAGAACAAGACGGAAGCAAAAAAAAGCCTCGGCTTCCAAAGAAGCCGAGGTCGTGAATCTGACAGGATCGAATCGAGTCGCAGACTACTGGTTCAGCTGCTCTTGGATCGTTTCCTTGCTCGCCTTGGTTCCCAGTGCACCCCAAAGGCCATAAGGACTCTTGGATCCGGGAACGTTTGGAGGTGGACTGGGGCCGACGTTCGTGCCGCTGCGCCAAACCATCGGGGCACGTGAATTCCCGGCTTCAATCGAATCGGTCATGAACACCACGGCGCCGTCGCACATCAATACATGAGCCCCGCCTTGGTGATGACTTGAGGGCGGGAAAATCCCAGTCTGACCCACGTTGTTACCACCACAGATTTCACTGTTGGGTGGAAGAATGGTGTGCATTCCGGAGAAATTAGGCCGGAAATCGGCCCACTTGTAGCCACGTCCGTTGTTGGTTCCGCCGGTCGCGATTCCTGGCTTCCAGAATTGAGGCCGAGTCGGACTGACTTGACCTTGGTCGAAACACCATTTTGGGTTATCGCGGACCGAAGCGGGCGGATTTTGACTCGAGTTATTGGTTTCGGTACCGCGAGTGTCCCGGTCGCCCAGGTCGGTGATGATTTCGCCCATCGCAATCGTGTTGGCAAGACCATCAAGAACGTCACGGAACTTCGCCTCTTTGTGCGGCACAAAGATGCCACGGTCCGCGGCACGGGAATGCTGGGCATAACCACTATTGGGTTTCATCTTCCAGTTTGGGGTGCCGCTAAAATGCATTGGCCCTCGGACGGACCACCACATCGAATCGCCCATGCACGCCGCGTAGTTCGTACGGCCTTGAGCGGGAAGTCCAATTCCCGGGTCACTCGGGCAACGCAATGTCGGAATCTCGGTAACCCACGGCTGGTATTGGATGAACTGAACGGTCGGTCCCATGGCAGGCCAAGGAACCGTATAGGGAGTCGTCGGGTTCGTCGCGTTGATGTAGCTGGGATTACTGATCTGTTCCCACAAGGCTTGCTGTTCGAAAAACGGGGTCATCCCCACCAGTGCACTCAGACGCCACGCATTGGCGGCGCCGTAATTCGTCCACCAATTCGTGGTCGCACCCAAGTTACCCGCCGGAGCCGTGCCGCCGGGAGTGTCTGTACCAGTACCGTGCGTGGGTACTTGCTTGTACGCACTGTGATAGTTGTGGATTGCCAAACCCAGTTGCTTGAAGTTGTTGCTGCAACTCATGCGTCGAGCTGCTTCACGAGCGGCTTGAACCGCCGGCAATAGCAGGCCAACCAACACGCCAATGATGGCGATGACCACCAACAGTTCCACCAATGTGAAACCTCGTGATCGAGTTCCGCGTCTGTTCATACGAGCGTCTCCGAAGTAAACGGCAAAGAAAACAGAAGGAAGGTTGAGGAACGCACTTTTCTTCTACCGTGACCGCCACGACAACAAGAACCCCCCCCATCCGACCTAGGTAGGCAAGATTATGATGCATACAGATCTCAAAACAATCGCCCGGACAGGGGGTCGGTGCTCACGAAAACGTCGGCAAATCGTATTTTTGATAAATATCATCGCGCGAGCTTCGGAAGCGAGTCGATCGCGTCGACATCGCCAGAAATCGTGCCGCCATCGTTTCCGACGGCCACCGCTAATTGTGGTCAGCGGTTCACTCTTGCCGAAACGCTTGTTCATCTGCCTGGATCAGCAGCCAGGTCGCGTTGGGCTCGATGTCGTGATAAGTCTGGTTGGTCCCATCGGGCCAACTAACTTTCACATCACAATCGGCTTCGACCTCACCGATCCCAAATCGCAAAGTTCGTTCGTTGCTGCACAGGTAACCGTCACCCGAGATCTGGAAGGCAATCCAGTTCTGGTCAGCGGCGGTCACCTCCACGATCGCGCCGATCGCATCCCTTGCACAGGACCGGCCGACAAGTTGGATTGCCAGCCAATTGCCGACATCGGCGCTGTGGTTGACCAGCAAGGCGACGGGTTCGGTCTGGTGAGTGACGGCGAAATCGGTTCGACCATCGCGATTGGCATCCAGGGTCCAGAGGGCACGCCCCACATGCGGCGACGAAAGATACTCGCCCGGCAATGAGCTACCGATCGAGTCGTAAGTATTGGATCCGTTGCGGCGAAAGACCTGCATCGGCTGGGCGTAAATCGCACGTTCATCGGCACGCGAAAACAGATCGACGTGCCCGTTGGAGACGACCAGCTCGAGCATTCCGTCGTTATCCAAGTCAACTGCCTCGGAACCGAATCCGACCAACCGCATCGTTTCGTCATTGAGGTGCAGTTTGGCAGTCCGGTCTTGCCAGATCCCGGCGACACTTTGCTCGTGAAACGTATTGTACTCCTTGTCAAAATTGGTGACATAAAAGTCGATGTCACCGTCGCGGTCGAAGTCGCCGGTTGCGATCCCCATCGAACCCTGGGCCAGTGCGCGATCGTCACCTCCGAGTCCACGAAGGATCGCCGATTCGCTAAGCCGAAAAGGGTCATCGTCGGAGGTTCGGCTCCAATAGTGATTGTTGGTGATGTCATTGGCGATCAGCACATCCATGCCTGGGTTATCATCGAACGAACCGGCCACGATTCCGAGACCGCGACCGATCACTTCTGGTTCGGCTTGCCAGGCAGATGTCCGATCGACAAAGGTGCCCTCGGGACGAGCCTGCAGAAAAACGTCCGGCTCTCCCGAAAACATCATTGGCGAGCAGGAACGTAGGGCATTGATGTCCTTCATCGGACAGGGCTTCGTCACCGGTTCGAGGCCGTGGCAATAGTTGACGATCACCAAATCGGAAAGTCCATCACCATCCATATCCGCGATCGCGGCGCTGCTCGACCAGGCGATCGCGGTATCACCCGTTTTCTCACTGGCGTCGGTGAAGCTGCCGTCGCCATTGTTGACCAGCAGCGTGTTGGTTCCATAGTTCAGCAGCAGCAGATCGGGAAACCCGTCCTCGTTCACATCACCGACGGCGACACCCTGTCCGAATCCGGTATCCGCTGTGCCCGAGTACGAGGCGACATCCGAAAACGACCCAGCCAAATTTCGGAACAAGGCGTTGGGCATTGAATCCCGCTGGGGTGGAGTCCCGCCAGCGGCGACGAGATACAAGTCGCTCCAACCGTCGAGGTCAAAATCGATCGCCCCGCCACCGCATCCGAGCGTCTGGTACAGCATGATGCCCGGCTGATCGAGATCATCGCTGGTGTATCCAAAGAACGTCAGCCCGCGCTGCTCCGCTTCGTTCAATAGACTCAGCTTCTCGTTATTCGCGTCATTGGCTGGCTCGTCCGGAAGTGAATTCGCCGGCGACGAACTCGATTTTGCGATTTTACCGATCGAGGGCAGATCCAGGTTCGCCAGATCGAGTTCAAATTCGGCATGTTGTTCGGTCAATTGCCAAGGCGTATTTTGCCGCAACATCGCGACGATCGAAGCGCGTACGTCCTGGACGGCAACGGTATCGTCCTCTGGCAGCGTTGACGCGATCGATGCCCAAGCTTCGGCCTCCCAAAGTCGCCCCAGATCACGAAGTGTTTGGACGATCTCGACCACGAGTGCCCGAGAGATACTGCCGGTTTTCTCGAAACGGTACTTCAACTGATTGAAGCGGCTAAGGAGCGAGGCGCGTTGCTCGATACCAGCGAGCACCTGATCTGGATACTCGTTCCCGGCAGATTTCAATTCCTGCAGGGTGGTGCTGAGCTTGGACCATGCCTCGACGACATCGGGGTCTCGTCGAGTCGCTTCCCAGTAGGCTCGTGCCGCCGCAGCGTTCTGCTGTTTGGCCCTGGCCCAATCGCCCAAGGCAATCCAATATCCCGAAAATGCTTCGATCTGTTCGGTCTGCGATCGCGCCCACTGATCGAGTTCGTCCCACCTGCCGGATGCCGCCAGAGCGCGACCTAAAAGTGCTTGTGCCGGCAGGTAGTCCGGATGAGCCCTGACAATCGTCTGCAGCGTCTGAATCGTCTTGTCATAGTCACGTAGGTCAAAATCCGTTTTCGCAGTACCCAACTGTGGTCGCAGGTCGTCTGGATTCCGTGATGTCATCTCTTCCAGCGGTTTCGCATCTTGGGTTCGCCGCTCGGTATTGCTCAGCGAGAGCAGCAATTCGACATCGAAATTTCGCTGCCGCACCAAGAACCGTCCGTGGGGAACGCCAGCATTGCGGTTCTCGGTGCCCATGTAAAAGTCGTACAGCCAGCGACGGGTTTCATGCTGCAGCGGTTGTTTACCGATTGCTTCCTCCAGCATCTCCATTCCTTCGTGCAGCTTGCCGACCGCGATCATGGCAACCATGGCTTGTTGCACATGCCGTTCGTTTTGGAAAGACTCGGCGCGGCATGCGTCTTCGAGCAGTTTCGCAGCGATCTCGGGTTTTTGGTTCTCATGAGCGACCCGCGCCACGGTCATGATCGCATCGGCATCGTCCGGATACTTTGTCAACACGGCGTCCGAGAGTTCCCAAGCCTGCTGCCACTGACCGCGGCGAATGGCTGAATTCATCGCTCGCAACGGTCGCTCTGGCGGGTCGTCAACGCCAGCGGCGGGGTCGGACGATCCGCCGCCGCAGCCGACCATCACCGCGCAGATCAAGGGCAACAGAAAGACGTTCCAGCGGAAGTTTATCGACACAGTGACTGCGGTCCTCAAATTCGGGCGATGCCTATTGGCCGATTCCGTGATTCGTTATCCTGAAATCGTACCATGGGGCCTGCGGAAAGAGATATCGTGAACAGTCGATCGGCATTGTCCCGGTTCAGTCAGATCTCTCATTTTCACCACCGAAAACATTCGACGGGCGACTCAAATGCGACATTACGGATTCCCGATCCAGTTTGTTCTGATGGTGATCGCGATCCTTGCAGTCGGTTGTCGCGATACGAAGCCAGTCGTCGATGTGGTTGCACCGGAGGTGCAGCCCTTGCCGGAGGCTGCCAGGGAGGACGTTTCGCAAACCATTGAAAGCTCGAGCGAAACGGCCGAAGAAAAGGCCACTCTGGTCTCTCGCGTGCGTCCCCAAGTCGAGGCGTTCTGTGGCAACTGTCACGTGCTGCCGCGGCCGACCAGTTCCAGTCACGATGAGTGGAAAGCCGAGGTCGACCAAGGATTCATGCTGTACCGGACCTCGGGTCGCAACGACTTGAAAGAGCCAGCGGAGGAGGACGTGCTGAAATTTTTCCAGTTTCAGGCTCCGGATAGAATCTTGTATCCAAAATCGATTCATGGTTACCCGCCGACTCCGGTTCCCCTGCGGCCCTCTACTGTGCGGCTGGCGGGCAACCGCTCGCCGGGTGTGACGAACGTGCGTTGGATCGATATCGGATTGATGGACTCGCTAGCGCTCGTTTACTGCGACATTGGCTCGGGTGCGGTGATCGCACACTGGCCGCAGGCGGAAGGGAGACCGACCGAACGCTTGGCCACCTTGTTCCAGCCCGTTCATGCCGAACCATGTGACCTGGACCATGATGGTCTGATCGATTTGGTGGTTGCGGATATTGGCGAATTTGATGCCAACGATAGTGATCTGGGCCGTGTCGTATGGCTGCGACGAAAGCCAGATTCGGAAAAGTTCGATACAATCGTTTTACAAGATAACCTCAGTCGAGTTGCCGACGTGCAACCGGGCGACTTTGACGGTGACGGCGATCAGGACCTGATCGTTGCTGTGTTTGGCTGGCGAAAGAGCGGACGAACGCTACTGTTGGAGAACGAAGGGGCGGTCGACGGCGAACTTCCCAAATTCAAAATGCGTGAAATCGACGACCGTCATGGTCCCAGCCACGTGCCCCCGGTCGACTTGAACGGCGATGGTCACCTCGATTTCGTGGCCCTGATTAGCCAGGATCATGAGGTCGTCGAAGCGTTTATCAACGACGGCACGGGGACCTTCAAGAACGAGGTGATCTGGCTCGCGCCGGACCCCGCCTACGGTTCCAGTGGGATCCAGCTGGTCGATTTTGACAAGGACGGGGACCTGGATGTTCTTTACACCAATGGGGACTCGTTCGACCGCGGGCCCAAGCCGTACCATTCGATCCAGTGGCTCGAGAATCAGGGATCCTACCCCTACAAGCACCATCCTCTTTGTGAGATGCCGGGTGTGCTCAACGCGAAAGCGGCTGATTTCGATGCCGATGGCGACCTCGATGTCGTCGCCTGCTCGTTGTTAGGGCCGCCGATCATCGATCAGCTCAATTCGAATGATATCTCTTCGGTCGTGATGCTGATGCAAACGAGTCCCGGAGTCTTCGAGCGAACCATGGTCGAAGGGCGTTCGCACCAGCATCTATCGTTGGAGACGGGCGACTTTGACAAAGATGGGACCGTCGACTTTGCCGTGGGAAACTTTCTACGCGAAGGAGGCCTCGATCAACCCGATCTGACGATCTGGTGGAATGAATTGTGAGCGACCTCCGCGAGAGGCTGTGAATTCTGGAGGGCCTCCGGACCGAGCGCCGTCGCGTCCCACCGCTTGGACTCGCTGGTGAACACTCCCAAGGGTGCTCAAATTTTGATCGATTCCCCGATTCTTTAGGCCGCTTCGCTTACTGGATTGGGCCCTATAATTGGCTGGTACTGAGTTGTGACGCGGCGAGCATCGTGCCACGCGTTTCTTTGTCGATGGAGTCGATTGTGCCGTATCGTAGTGTCCCCACCCTGCTTCGCTGCCCGAATGTCCTGTTCGCGGTGGCCATGATCGTGCCGTTGGCCGCGGCGCAAGAGGCAGACAATCCCGCAAAGCTCGGGTACGTGATGGATGTTCCGGTGCCGCTGGAAAGCGGTTCCTCGAGTCGGTTGCTGGAGCAGTTGACGCGTCTTGGCGAATCAGCGCCCGGTGGCGAGCGCGTCACGGTCGTGCTGCGTTATGGCGAAAACGTCAACACCGAGGCGGGCGATGAAACGGCATTTGAGGATGCGTTGAAACTGGCCCGCGCGATGACGCAACCTGAACTGCGGCGCGTGCGGATTGTTTCATGGGTAGAAGGCGAAGTGAAGGGGCATTCGACGTTGCCCATTGTCGCCTCGGACTCGTTGTTGGTCAGCTCAAATGCTGTGATCGCAGATGCGACAGCGGGTGAAGTGAATGCCGATGAGACAATCCTGCTCACTTACAAATCGATTGGGGCGCGTCGTGGATTGTTTCCACCGGCGATCGTGGCGGCACTCGTCGATCCGGGTCTGGAACTGGCGCAAGTATCCAAGCTCGGCGGCGGGCAACTCTTTGTTGCCGGCGATGATCTGAATGATCTGCGCAAATCGGGTGAAGTATTGGGTGAAGAAATCTGGAGTGCTGCGGGCACGCCGTTGCGATTGGATGCCAAACAACTCCGCTCGTCACGGATTGCTGCCGGAACGGTCGACTCCTTGGAGCAAGCAGCCGAATTGTTGGACTTGGCGGCCTTGAACCCGATCAGCCAGCAAGTGGCGACCGGCGCAGCGAGGGGAGTATCGTTGGAGATATCCGGTGCGATCGCAGCCAATCGCGTGCGCCGCTGGCAAAGCAATCTTTCTTCGACCCTCCAGTCAGGTGAGATCAACACATGGCTCGTCACGATCGATTCCGGCGGCGGAGATTTGGACAGCAGCGCGACATTGGCCGGATGGTTTGCCGAACCGGAACCGCCGCTGCGAACGGTTGCCGGTTTGGTGCGTGGCGAGGCGCGTGGCGACGCGGCGCTGGTGGCGTTGTCGTGCAAGCCATTATTTATGAAGCCCGATTCGCGTCTCGGTGGGCCGGGATCGGAATCGATCCGCGGCGACCAACTTGATCGTTATACCGAACTGATCGAGCAGATCGGGCGGGCGTCGCAACGACCAGCAGCCTTGATCCGAGGCTTGCTGAACCCGGATCTTGTCGTTTATCGCTACACCAATCGCAAGACCGGGCGGATTCGTTATGCGACCGAAGACGACCTGGTCATCGACGCCGAAGATGTCGACGCCGAGCGGCAGCGGTGGCAGCGTGGCGAAAAAATTGAACTCGCCGACGGCCTTTCGGCCAACCAAGCGATTGCTCTCGGTTTAGCCGATGGCGAATCCCGCTCGATCGAGGACACATCACGGCGCGTCGGCTTGAGCGGAACACCGCCGCCGGTGGCCGACCGTGGGTTCATTCGCTTCATTGAAAAAATCGGACGTAGCAATACATTGGCCTTCTTGTTGTTGTTCATCGGTTTCTCGGCTCTGTCGGCCGAAGCGAACGCGCCGGGACTCAGCCTGCCTGGCTTCGTTGCCTTGCTCTGCTTCGGGTTGTACTTTTGGATGAAGTTTCTGGCCGGGACCGCGGAGTGGTTAGAACTGGTGGCCTTTTCGCTGGGGATCATCTGCATCGCGATCGAGATATTCGTGGTCCCGGGTTTCGGTGTTTTCGGCATCGGTGGCCTGGCGCTGACTGTGCTGGGAGTTGTCTTGATGAGTCAGACTTTTGTGATCCCGCGAAATGTCTATCAGGTGGAAGTGTTGACCCGCGGAATCTGGGTAGCACTTGGCGGCGCCGGCGGATTGGTCGGTGGCTTCATCGCGATGCGAATGATGTTGCCACATGTTCCCTTGCTCCGCGGATTGGTGATGGAGGCACCTGACGAAGCAGTGATCAGCGAATCGGAAAAGCTGGGCGACTTCAGCTATCTATTGGGACAAAATGGAACGGCGACCACTCCGCTGCGTCCTTCGGGAAAAGCGAGATTTGGTGATCAAGTGGTTCAAGTGGTCAGCGATGGCTCAGCGATCTCGCAAGGTGATCCGGTGCGAGTCAGCGAGGTTCATGGAACGAAGGTTGTGGTCGAGGCCTTGGAGAGCTGATGCCACTGCCCTACGCGATCGTACTGTTGCTGTTGTTCTACTTTCTGCTGGTCATCGAGTTTTTTCTGCCCAGTGGCGGGTTGCTCGGTGCGGCCGCAGTGGCGGCGTTGATTGCCGCGATCGTTGTCGCCTTTTCGTACAGCATTGTCGCCGGTGTGACGATGTTGATCGTCGCCTTGGCAACCACTCCGGTGGTGTTCTTGGGAATGGTCAAGCTTTGGCCTCATACACCCATTGGACGCCGAATGTTGAATCGTCGACCGGGTGAGGTGTTTGACCCGATGCCAAGACGAACCACCGCCAGCGGAACGCCACTGGACGAGTTGGTCGGCCGAACCGGTTTTGCCATGACCGATCTGCTGCCCAGCGGGATGGTCACGATCGATGGACAGAAGTTGGATGTTGTCAGCACCGGAATGGCAATCGACAAGGGTTCGCGAGTGATCGTGACCAACGTCGATGCCGGCAAGATTCATGTTCGCGCAGCCATACAAGATGATCTCGTCGAGGAAAGCGATGTTCCCCAATCGCCACCCTCTCTGGAAGAGCCGTTGGATTCTTTCGAGTTCGAATGATTGATGCTGAATCATTCGTTGGTGATGGAATCCCGTGGGCAGCTTTGGCCCAAACGAGCGGAATCGCTGTTCCGGCAAACGCTGTGTTTCGTGCCGCGTCATGCTGGAACTCGGTCCTTCCGCATTGCCATCCCGCCCGCTTCAGGGCTTGAGTGGGATCCCCAGGGTGACCAAGTCATTGAACCGATCGACCGGCTCGCCGGCCGACCAGGCGATGCCTCGCAACAGTAGGATGCGAAACAAGGGATCATCGAACGTCCAGGAGTAGTGGCCCGGGATCGACACAAAGACTCGCCCGCCGCCAGGCTGGATCGTCCAAAACAATGGCTGTGCCTGCTGCTCCTCGACCGCCGTGGCGATCGGATCGATCTTCGTTGCGTCGCCTAGCAGCAGCCAATAACTCTCGTCATGAAAGTGAACCTGGTCGAGGTTGCGCCGATCGGATGGTTCCGGCCGGACTCGAATCCAAGCTCCAGCGGCCCATGGCGATAACGAATCTTTGCCGCATCGGAAGCCAATCCAATCCGTTTGGCAAACTCGGGTGCCCGCGGGCCTCCCTCGACCGCCCAGTGAATGTAGACCAATCCACCTCCTTTGGCCAAGTGTTTGTCGATGGCGGCAGCTCGCTGATCGGTCCAAC
The DNA here is from genome assembly GCA_963734865.1 of Pirellulaceae bacterium. Taxonomy (GTDB): domain Bacteria; phylum Planctomycetota; class Planctomycetia; order Pirellulales; family Pirellulaceae; genus CBDCUW01. Next base: position 115,065 of record CAVTIV010000027.1, on the reverse strand, counting down.
TTCCTTTCTGAAAGAAGATGATCGTATCGGCCGACTGAATCTGCTCGTCGGTGGGCCACTCCATCGCATCAGCCACTGTGACTCCCTCGGCCGACCGCAACAGTTCACTCCACACTCGCAACCAGGCGGGATAGTCATGTTCGCCGGGGCCATGATCTTTCTTGCCCGCCACCAGCAGCAGCTGGAGCGGCCTGGTCATGCTGGAGTCTTCGGGCAGCTTGTCGGGTGCTCCGCTGAGCACGGCAGCGACTTCACGTCGAGTTCTTGGCTGCGGTGGTGGCAGCGGCGAATCGGCCGGCATCGTTGGCGCCTTGGTGAGCAGAAAGGCCATCAGATCTTGCATCGAATCCTGTCCCAGCGTTTTGGGAATCCCATCGGGCATGATCGAAACGGTCGACGGTTTCAGTTGCCTGATCTCGTCGCGATCAATCGTGGTCGTCTTGCCGTCCTTGTCCGCGAAAATCACTTGCGCCGCGTCGTTGCGAATCGCGCCGGTCAACAGCCGACCATCTCGCAACAAGCCCTGATAGGTGATGTAGTCGGGATTGATGGCAAAACTTGGATGCGTGATGTCTCGTAGCACCGACGCGTAGTCACGATGAATCAGGTTGGACAAGTCGGGCCCAATTTGACCTCCACCGCCATGGGCGACGTGGCACTTGGAACAACCCGCTTGTGGGCTCATGAAGATGCGTCGTCCGCGCCCCCAGCTGGCCGATGCCAAAGCTTCGTTGGGTCGTTCGCCTTCGGGAGCCGTCTGCAACTCGAGTTCGGACCACGGCAATTTGAATCGATGCAGGGCAATCGGCCCGGAATCGATGCTGCCATCGGCACACTGCACACGCCAGAGGGAGCGGACCGCGAATGAAGAAGTCGATTGGCCCGTTTCCATCTTGAGCGTCATCGGTATCGGGCTCGTCTGTGGCGGGATCACCAGCGACCGTCCAAATTCGCCGTGATCCGTCTCGATCGATGACCGGACAGAATTGACCGACACATTCGCGGAGGTCGATGCGGCTACATCCAGTTCGAAAGGGACGTTTGCCAGAAACTCAACGCTGCGCCCACGGACCCAACGGTCATCGGCCTGGTCGTAGTCCAGTTGCGAGAGCGGCTGAACCGCCGGAGAAAACAGACCCGCCGTATCGATCTTCGTAGTTAAAGTCAGCGTGCCGGGCTGTTCCAGCCGCTGCCGAAGCGGTTCGCGATCTTGCTCGGAAAGGAGTTGCATTGCGATGTCCAGATCGGTGTGTGGAAGCCAGCCGCTCCACGCCGTCATGCTGCTCTCATCACCGGGTGTCCAGCTCGCCTGCACGCCATCGAGCGAGTACGCAAGATCGATCTCGGGATGCTGGCGCAGCCGATAAGGAGAGGTGCCCTCGGGTGGCAGTTCCGTAGAGCGCCGGCAACGTGATCGCATACTTAGCGTCCAAATGGTGCGGAGCGGTGGCCAAGATCACGGTCGTACGGTCGGCCGTGACACTGGCCGAGTAAACCGGCAATCGATAGCGCGGCTGGGATTGCTGCATTTGCGTGACCGCGTAACCGGGGCGGATCGATTCAAAACGGTCTCCAGCGGCAACGTATTGGCCATAGGTGATCTTGGTGCGTGAGCCCAGTTGCGTCAGGTGCCCCGGATCAAGCGGCCGATCAAAGGCGATTCGCACCTCTTGCGGTCCGGCGGCCCAGGCAGTAGTCGGTTGCGGCGTCTGTGGCAGCGGATATCGAATCAAGAACAGTTTGCCGGATCCGCCTGGGCCCGTCCCCCAATCCGGTCCGCCGCTGTGGCATGCGACCAACAGGTCGCCACGAGGTGTCAGACAGACATCCACGGTCAGCATGTTCAGGCAGCCGATCAAATGGTTGTTGGCAAGGTACTGACCAGCCTGGTTGCGGAGAAGCTCGGTGCGATACAACTTGCCCCGCGATTCACCGGTCACGATCGCATTGCCTCGCCAAGAGGCCGGCCCAAAAATCGGTCCGCCCGCGCGGAGCGGCAAGTTGAAAGTCATTCCGCAGGTCGATTGATGTTGCGGGCGATAGTCAAACAGGCTGGGCTGATCGAAGACATTGGGCAAATGCCGCGGATGCCTTGGTGGGAAACCGTAATGACGTCCTGGTTGGATGTGCAACAGTTCGTCAAATGGATTGCCATTGGGCAGCCAAGTGGCTCCTTCCTGCTCGGTGACGAACAGTTCATGGTCCGCATTGAATTCCATACCAATCGTGAACCGAACACCGGTGCAAACGGTCGTTCGCTGAGAAAGGTCGGGTGCGATTCGTTGAATGGTGCCACGATCGCTGCCGAGGTCAAAGGCGGACTGGCCCGAGTCGTCCAGCAAATACGCGTTGTTGTAGGCCGCCGTACCCAGCCCAAAATAGATCGAACCGTCAACGGGATGAATGGCCACGCCGATCGCATCCACGTTTTGCGGAATCTCTTTCCATCCCGAGGCGATCACACGTTCTTCGTCGGCGATGTCGTCTCCATCACGATCGATGATCGCCGAGATTTTTCCCTTGGAAGCGACGACGACGCCCTGCGCCTGGGCAATCGGATTGCCGCTGGAGTCGGTTAACAGGGCGTGTCCATCGGGAATCACGGCCATGCCGATTGGTCCTCGCAAGTCGCCCTTGTTCTCAAAAAACACAGTGGCTGTGTCTTCCAAAGTGTCGCCGTCATGGTCGCTCAACAAAGAGATTTGACCGTTGTAACCGAGGGCGTAAAGCTTTCCATCTTTGCGGTAGCGAAGATTGTTGATGTTCGTCAACTTGACCGGAAGTTCAAACACGGTAAATCCGGGCACCAACATCTGGACCGGCGGAGGATCCGCAACGACGACCAAAGGCTCAATGTTCTTGGCTGTCATCGCGAGCCCGATGTGGACAGGCAATGCTTTGCTCAATGCCGCGTATTTGCCGTCCAAGTAACCACGCACGGTTTGACTTTCACTTTCGCTGAGCACACGGTCAAACAAAATCACTTCGGCGATGTCGCCATCGAGAAATCCCTGCACGCGTTGAGCGCCCGGCCCGTTTTCGTAATGTCGGGCCGCGATTGTCATTTCGTCGACGAGCAGCTCGGTCGCAGCGTACGCTCGATCACCGCTGGGATTGCCGTCGATCGACAAACGAATCTGTTGTTTGGCTGAATCGGCCACCGCCTCGATCCGTTGCAGCGTGCCCAGCGGTACTGGCGTGTTCATCAAGTTTCGGGCGCCGCCAAATCCACGTCCCTCCAAATTGATATTTTGAAGCGATGTCGAACCAGCAGCGTTCATGTCCAGGTTGAAACCTGTTTCATAGTCTTTGCGTCCGCGCTGATTCGTTGAGACAAAACCGCGATAGTTACCGCTGTTGGAATGGGGCGCGGCAACCACGAATAGTGAGAAATCTTTGAAACGACGATTGAACTGCAAGATCCTTAGGCTGTCGTCGACGCCATCGAAACGAACGACCCAGCCGACCACCGGCGCTGTCGAATCGCCGACAGCAGCGATCGGCAACAGTTGGGGTTGTCGCTGAGGATCGGATTGTTCCGCCCCGAGGTCGGGATCGATTGAATCGTGCCAACGGTCGAGCGGGATTCCCGATCGCCGCTCGGATGTGCCCGCTGGCATCCTGTTGTCGGCTTCTCGCTGGGCGTCCAACCACACTTCAATCCCTGGGATCGACTGGATTCGTTGTTCCCCCTCGCCGCCACGTGTGATGCCGGCTGCGCAGGCGACGCAGGACACGAGCATGATTCGAGCAAGTTGTTTCATTTCCATTGTGGTTTCACTTCAAAAAGATTTGCATGCACGCTCAAGGCGGTATTCATGTTCCATCCAACAGCTCTTTCGTCCACCACTTCAGATAGTCGACATCCGAAAGGTTCGGGTCGAGCTTGCGACGCTTCATCGCGTTTTCATAATAGGCTCGCTTTTCTATCATCAGCGCGTCGATGTACTCTTGATTGCCCTCAGGAACTGCACCTTGGTCATTGGACGTCTTGATCCAGGCTTCCAAATGCTCTCGCATTTCCGCCAACTTGGCGGCGTGAGTGGGGTCATCGGCCAGGTTCGAAAGTTCGTACGGGTCCGATTGTAAATCGTAGAGTTCTTCCGCGGGGCGAGACTTTGCCATCCGAACCGCCTGCGCCGCAGTCAATTGGCCCTGGCGCTGGAGTTCATGCAATAGCGTCAGCACCGGGTATTGCAGCTTCTTGTAGCCGCTGAATTGGGTGTAAGGCTGATCAGGCATGTAGTTCTGAGCAAAGAAGGGCTGGCCATCCTGGCGGCCACGCCAATCGCTACCATCAAACAGTTCCGTGATTGGATGACTGTCCTTGTCCTGCACCAAGAAGTTGTAATCGGTCTTTCCCTGGTTGCTGACCCAGTAACCGGCACGTCGAAAGTGCTGCATCACCGTTTCGGTGCCCGATGGCAGTGGCTTCATGTTGTGCGTTCGGTGATGGTGGGCGGCGATGGTCGTCTGGTAGGTTCCGGTGACGAGGGCACTGCGCGCCGGCGAGCATACTGGACACGTCGCGAAGGCCCGCGTGAATCGCATTCCTTCACCCGCCAAGCGATCCAGATTGGGTGTCTTTACAAGTGGCTCGCCATAACATCCAAGTTCGGGGCTCACGTCGTCGGCGATGATCCACAGCACATTGGGGCGCTGGTCGGGCGACTGTGCATGGACGCGAACCTCCGCCGCCGCGTGAATGACAAAGACAACGGCACAAAAGATCGGGGCAGGCATCGATGATCGCATGGATTCGATCCGGGAAAGGCTTTTGATTTTTTATGTCGGCCGGACCGAGCGCAGCGTGATCCGGCCGTGATGCGGGAAAAAAGTGCGTTTGTTGGAACGCCGCGGATCCTGTTTCGGCCTACCAAGATCTGCGTCACCAAAAAAGCACAGCTTCGCAGGAACTACGAAAACATCCGTGGGGTGAATCGACTATTTAGCTTAGTGGATCCAGTGAAGCACGTCTCGCAATACACACCACCGCCGTGGCAATTGCTTTGTTCCGCCTCCTTCGATCCAGTAGACACGCAGTTCATCGATCGATCCGTCGAGTCGTTCGAAGTCCAGCCAGCGATCGAGAAAGCGAATCCAATCATCTTCGGACGACCGCACGGCCATGCCCACGGGTCGCTGCACCCTCGGGCGTGGTACGACGACGGCAAAGGCGGGATAGAGTACGCTCCAGGCCGATCCTTCCTCGGCGGCGATGATCAATCCATCGAGATCGCTACGTGCTCCCGTGAAGTAGGATTTGGGCGAATCGATGACCACCGTTGTGATGTTCGGAAAATGATGCTGCACTGCAATCGCCACATCTTCGTGGACTGTACCTAGTCGTAAGTCCGCCGGCATTTGTGGATCATCCCAGCTGTCGAATTCGCCACGTCGGTAGTCCGGCACAGCGATGGCGACGGTCGCGGTCTGGTACGGCTGTGTGAATCCTGCCCGCAGCATTCGCTCGGGCTGCATGGTAAGGCCACCCACAGCGACGTCGATTTCCCCCGATTCCAATTGCTCGATCACGGTGTCATAGACAAAGGGAACGAACTCCAGTCGCACCTGCAGCCGCGCGGCCAGGCGGTGCATCAATTCCACATCCAGACCGACCAGATGTTTCTGATCGTTGAAGAACGAATAGGGCAAGTGATCGGCATGATAGCCGACGCGGAGCGCCTTATGCGTCTTCAGGCGTTCGATCGTTCCACGTGTGATCGCGGGACGATTGGGAACTTCGTTGCGAGATTCGTAAACGATGACATCGCTGTAAGCTGAGGGAATCTCAAGGGCCAGAAACCGCCGATCCAAGTCGTACCGGATGGAGGTCGACATCAGATACCAACGACTCGCCGCTCCGGCGATACCCAGACAAACCAGCGCCGCAGCTGTCGCCGTTGCCAACCGCCTCCAGCGAACTCGCAGTCGTCCTTGCATCGAGAGAGTCACAATCACCGTCAATACGATCAAGTGCATCACGCCAACGACATCAGCCATCCGCGTCGTGATGAATCCCGGCAGAATGAACAACGACATCAGATCTTGCGGCAGATGGTACTGGTCCAACATATAGGGCATCGTGACCAGTGGACTGGCGAAACTCGACACGGCGCCCGTGCTTGCCATGGCCGTGGTCTGGCCGGCAGTCAGCCCGTTGCCTGTGTACCAAGCCGCAAACGAAATGAAAATGAATGCCAGAATCTTACCGATGTGTGGAAAGGGATACGCCAGCGGCACCAATACGCTCGCGGTCGACTCGCTAACCGCCGATGGCGATCGACCGTTGGTCATCAGTAGCTGCTCGCATTTATCAACGATTTGCGGCAACACGACGAATAGTTTGCCGGTCGCAATGGCGGTCAGCAGCGGCTCCTGGGCAGCTCGCAACACGTCACGGTAGCGAATGTCCGTCAAGCTCGTCAGCAGTAACGGCAGCACTCCGAAAGCCGCGGCCACACAGGCCAGCGCAAACATGATCAAGTACGCCTGTAAACGCGAGAGTTCTTCCAGACGTAATGTGCCGGCCGCGTCGGCGGTCAAGGCGAATAGACCAATCGGTGCCAGACGGACCAGGAACAGATTGATCCGGCTGATGCCGTCAGAGCAAAGGTCCAGAAAAGCGAGCAGAGTTTCCTTGCCTGGTATCAGCATCAAGGCTCCGCCGAAGAACAAGCAGAATACCACGACGGCGGGGACCGTTTCGCTCGACAATGAATAGAACACGTTGGTCGGGATGAAATGCGATAAGAAGTCATGATCATTCTCGGTCTGGATGTCCTGGCGTGGACTGAAAAACGATGAGCCCTCGATGGGCGGTAATACCGCCGAAACCAAAACGACCAACGCGATTCCAATCAGCCACATTGCCAACAGCACGACCAGAGCGGTTAGCCCCAGCCGTTTTGCCTGCTGTGCATTGAGCCGTCCCATCTTGCCAATGAGCGACAACACGAGATACGGAAGAACCGTCATTTGCAGCAAACCCACATAGGCGCGTCCGATCACTTGCAGGCTCGCGCAGTAATCGCCGAATAACGCACCACAGAGAATCCCCAGTAGCAATCCGATTGCGATCCATCGGGCCGTGTGCCGTGGGTTCACCGTCGTCGCCGCCGCGGGATCACTGCTTTCGAGAGTCGTTTTCATGTCGGTGGGAACGCCCCAGGCTTCGTTCAGAAAAAGCTTCATGTACTCGTGCAGCTACCAATGCCCCAAGGGAGAGTGATCAAAGGTGGCGATCGCTCGTCTGGTAGGGTTGCGTTGCGTCCATTTTCGATTTGCGTGGTGACCGGCGATGACCCGAGAAAAGTATACGCGTTGTCCGCTATGATGCTTTCAGAGATCTCTCGGATCCCTGTCAGCATGCTTAAGGATCCTTCCAAGGTGGAATGGACAATAGCAGTAAGCCCGCTTGTGTTGGAAGATTCAATGCCTGTCGAGATGAAACGTAAACGCTTTGTCCTTGCGGTTCTGCCGTGGGTTTTTCTCGTACCCTCGATCGCCATATCGCAAACCTCCGATATTACGCAATCGCCTGAAACGTTGCATCCTTTGGAGCCGTCGGACACATCAAGTCTTGCGGCGACGTTGAATAGCCTGATCGACGCTTGCAACGAACTCGATCGACTGGTCGGTGGCACAGCGACGTCCGGGCAGCAGGATAACGAAATGTTGCCCACGAAGGAACGAATTTTGGATTGTCTCGACCTGAGTGAACTCCCGAAAGAGTTGCGGAGCACCGCCGGGATTGAGTCGGCCCTGTATTTGAAGGAAGTGCTCGATCGGATTGATCTACCAGCCGATAAAGACATCCCCAGCGTCGGGGACACCGGCGAACCACTGATGCGTTGGCGGATTCCTGGCTCTCGTCTTGCCATCACACGGATCGACCAGGGACCTCAGCAAGGCGCCTACTTGTTCACTCCCGAAACGGTTCGTAATTCTCCCGTGTTTTTTTGAATGGCCAAGTGCTCCCATACCGAACCGGGGGCCGCCAGGTGTCAGCAGGCATCTATGACGGCTATGTCGCTGCGACGAAAAAGAAGCCAACACAAACGGCCGACACGTCCAGCCCACGCGGCACGTTGACGCTGTTTATCGATTCTTGTAACGAGTTGTATGCGGAAATTCGCAAGGTGAAGTACTTCGACCGTACGAGTGTCGACCTCCTACCGCTAACCCAGCGAATCATCTCCTGTTTGGATACCAATAAGTTGCCCGAATACTCACTCGACTACTTCGACGCCGAGGCGGCTGTTTGCCTCAAAGAGGTCCTGGATCGTGTACGGTTGCCTTCGGCCGAACAGATCCCAGGAATTGAATCGGTCGAAACGAACGATGGATCGGAGGCACTGCTTCGCTGGCAGGTTCCCAACACGCAGATCGTGATCTCCAAGATTCAAGAGGGGCCGCGCCGCGGTGAGTTTCTGTTCTCTGCCGAAACCGTTTCCCGTGCACCTGAACTGTTCGCCAAGGTTTCATCACAGCCCTACCGGATGGATAGCCCCGCGGTCTCCGCGGGCATCTATGATTGGTGGCTTTCAAGTCCTGGCAACCCGTGGGTAGCGGCATGGGTCGACCATTTGCCCCCCCTGGTTTCAGAATCGCAGCATGGGAATGGCCGTATGGCAATGGATTTGCTTGTTGTTTCTGATTCCCATCAGCCTGATTGTCATGCTTGCCGTTTTCCGCATCGGACGCTCGCGCGGAAAAAAGGCGCGTGGACGTAGCCTGTTCTGGTACTGGTTGAGCCTGGTGATTCCAGTGGTGGCAATTCTAGTCCCGTTGGGATTCAAGCAAGTTGCCTGGGAGTACTTGTCGATCCGGGGGAACGCTCTTTACGTCATCAATTTTTGTACCGATGTTGTTGTCTTATTAGGAGTGATGGGACTGATTGTCGGTTTGAGCAGCCGAATTGCGGAATCCATTATCGCGTGGCCGCAAGTCTCTCGCGGAAATCTGGACGCAAATCTGATCCACATCATTTGTCGCGTGCTGGGCATCGTCGCCGCAGTCATCGTTTTTCTTGAAGGAGGCAGATTCCTGGGATTTCCGATCACCACCTTGATCGCGAGTGCCGGAATCGGAGGTTTGGCGATCGCTTTGTCTGCGCAAGGACTGATCAAAGGACTGTTCGGAACGGTGACGATCTTGATGGACAAGCCGTACCGAGTCGGGGAACGGATTGTTGTCAACGGACACGACGGTTTCGTCGTAGAAATCGGACTTCGCTCCACGAAGATTCGCGCTCTCGACACGAACCATTTGGTTTCGATCCCCAATGACGTGATCGCCGATTCTGAAATCGAAAACATTGGGAAACGCAATTACATTCGCCGCATGTCCGACCTTCACATTCCGCTCGACACGCCGCGGGAGAAGGTTGAACAGGCTGTGGAAATCATTCGTTCAGTACTGGAAAACCATCAGGGCATGGATCCGGAACTCCCGCCGCGAGTCTATTTCAATGACTTCAATCCCGATTCATTCAATATCCGCTTCATCCATTGGTTCTCGCCCCCGGATCGCTGGCAAAACTACGAGTTCTGCGAGTCGGTCAATCTGAAGATCTTCCGCGCGTTCGAGGATCATGGGATTCAGTTTTCGCTGCCCGTTCGCCAAACATATTGGAAGCACGATGACGAGCAAGGCCCGCTGGAAATCGTTGTCAAGAATGAATCCAAAGAGTGTCTGCGCGAGTCGTAAACGCTAGCCTCGCGTGTTCGACCCGTCGTCGATCGAGTTTCGTCCGTCGCCCGCCTCACGAACCATGGACGCTGATCGAACGAAGCGTTCCATGGTCTCGCAAAGCCCGTCAAGCGGCAGATCATCCCCTTCGGTGCCAAACGGTTCCTCCACGACTTCGGCGGTCAGTTCAACACCGAATAAGAATGCGAACGCAAATATCAAAACGGCCAGACCGTCCCAGCCTGCGTCCAAACTCACCGACCAGGGGGCCAGCAGCACATACAGTACGATGAACCAACGTATCAACGATCGGTAGGAAGCGGCCAGCGGTGTGTTGCGAATCCGTTCGCACGCCCCGCAGATATCGAGCAGTGATCGGGCGTGCACATCGAGCACCCAAATGGTGTCCAGCAGTTTTCCCTCCCGGTTCCAACGATTCAGCAATTGATGAATCAAGCCGGCGATATACCCGGGCGAATGCATGAATTCCGATGAATCGTCTTGAAAGCCAGGGACCGCCCGAATGTTGTCGACCCCTCGCAGGTGCAGTCGCAGCGAGTGCGGAAAGGCGATCAACAAGCGATCCAGTTTCTCGAATTCCTGTTCGTCCGCCGCGACATGCGCCCGCGATTTGAGGGCAAGATTTCGAGTGTCGTTGACGAGCTGTCCCCAATGTTTGCGTGCTTCCCACCAGCGGTCGTAGGCGGTGTTCGTCCGAAACACCAACAGAATTCCCAAGGCAAAGGCCAGCATTGCAGCTGCCTCGTCACCGATCGTTAAAACCGGATGCTGAACCCGCTGGACCACCGCGCCAACAAACGTCACATACAGCAGTGCTACAAAAATCCAAGCGATCAGGCGACGAGCGATTTTCAATGTGGGCAATCGTTTAACCCTCCGGAATCTTTTTCGTGGGAACGTCGCCGCTGGGCCTCGATTCAGTCACGACTGGTCGCCTACCGGTGATCAGGCCCGATCATAACAGCGATGGCCCGCGGCGGTCAGTGCTTGAACCGCCGACAAAAGATCAGCATTCTGCACGCATCGGAACGTTTGCCTGCAAGCAGACATGGGAGAGTTCGTCTTGCGTTCGTGTGATCGAGAACCGCAGAAACAAGAGAAATTAGAATCGTGCAACGGTGACGGCCCCGGCACAGGAGTGCTCCCAGCATCCCTGTCGTCGTGCTCGCGGGTGTACGGCCGCGAAGCGGATCAACATCACAGCCTGGGGTGCACCGGGCGCACCGAGCCTGAGGCGAGCGTCGGTGCAACCCCAGGGATGCTCTGTCGCTCGATCCAAGAAGCAGGATTTCGATTTCACAGCTGGCAAAAATGCATTGTCACCTGATATCATGCGGTCTCACCATTGGATCCCCACCCCCCCCACTTTCAAACCCAAACTTGGGAGGTGGCGATAGGGATTGAACGGTTTCCAAGAATGAAATCCATCGACCGTTGACCTCAAAACCGAGCTTTCACATCGAACTGGCAAGGTAAGTCCATGTCTCATCATTCGCTAGCGGTGCTGTTGTGGGCGGCGACCACGTTATTCAGTGGCGGTGTTCTGCGAGCCGACGACCAGGACGCGACCGGAAACGACACCGGTCTCGACTTTCGGTTGAAGGACTTTCGTGGCAAAGAGCACACGTTTTCGGACTTTCATGGCAACAAGTTCATCGTCGGAATCTTTCTGGGCACCGAATGTCCGTTAGCCAAGCTCTATGGCGAGCGGCTTGCCAAGCTGTCGCAACAGTACGGACCGCAAGGCGTCGCGTTTGTCGGATTCAACGCGAACCAGCAAGATTCGCTGACGGAAATGGCCAGTTACGCGCGGCGGCACGGAATCGATTTTCCGATTTTAAAGGATCTCGGAAACAAATTCGCCGACCAAGTTTCGGCACAGCGGACGCCGGAGGTTTTCGTTTGGGACCATTCGGGCAACGTTCACTATCGCGGCCGAGTCGACGACCAATACGGTGTCGGATACGTGCGGGCCGAGCCGAAACGTCACGACTTGGCTGTCGCGCTGGAAGAATTGCTCAGCGGCAAACAAGTGAGCCAACCGGTCACCGAAGCCGTTGGTTGCATCATTGGTCGCGTGCGCGAGCCGGACCCAACCAGTCCGATCACTTATTCCAACCAGATCGCGAGGATCCTTCAACAGCGCTGCGTGGAGTGCCATCGTGCGGGCGAAATCGCGCCCTTTTCTCTGCAGGAGTATGACGAAGTGGTTGGTTGGTCCGAAATGATCGCCGAGGTGGTTGACGAGTCACGAATGCCTCCCTGGCATGCGGACCCGGCGCACGGCGAGTTCGCGAACGATCGTCGGCTCACAGATGACGAGAAAGAACAAATATTTGCTTGGGTCTCTAGCGGCGCCCCCGAAGGCGATCCGAACGATTTGCCGACGCCGCGGAAGTTCGTTGCCGGTTCCCAACTGCCGCAACAGGCGGACCTCGAACTGGCCATGCGCGACGAGCCGTTTGTGGTCAAATCCGAAGGTGAGATCGCCTACCAGAATTTCGTCGTCGATCCAGGATTCACCGAAGATAAGTGGATCAAGATGGCCGAGGCGGTTCCCGGCACACGATCGGTCGTGCATCACATCGTCGTCTTTGTATCGCCACCGGAAAATGACGCCAAGCGAGGCTTTGCCCCTGGGGCGCAGTTCCTGACCACTTACGTGCCCGGTTATCTGTCCAGGCCGCTGCCGCCGGGCATGGCGAAATGGGTGCCAGCGGGAAGCAAGCTGATCTTCCAAATGCACTACACGCCAATCGGCTCGGAGCAGACGGATTTGAGCAAGCTTCGCTTAGTGTTCGCTGATCCAAGCGAGGTCACACGCCTGGTGATCTCATCCGCTGTGCAGATCAAGCACGAAGATTTGCTGATTCCCGCGGGCGCAGAGAATCACCGTAGCGAGGCGCGCGGAAAGGTCCCCTTCAAGGACGCCCAGTTGCTCTCGCTGTTCCCCCACATGCACGTGCGGGGCCAATCCTTTCGGATCGAAGCCGAGTATCCCGACGGCCGCCACGAGACGCTTCTGAATGTTCCCCATTACGATTTCAACTGGCAGACGACCTATCGGCTACGGGAGCCGAAGTCGTTTCCCCAAGGGACCGAGTTGCACATCGTCGGGCACCACAATAACTCACCGTCCAACCTGGCCAATCCCGATCCCACCCGGCCCGTTCGCTGGGGTGATCAAACGTGGGAGGAGATGTTGATCGCACTCTACGAATGGTCCGTTCCAATCCCCGAAGGATTGTCAAAAGGCTGACAGGAGCGGTACTGTCACCGGTTCCTTCTGCAGGGACGGTCCGCTCGATCGTGCAAATCCCTCCGACAGATCCCATTGACCAGCCCACCAAACCTCACGGCGTTGTTGCTCCGCTCAGGACCCGTTGCTGCGGTTGATTGCTTCAAGACGATTGCCGATCGCGAATTCCTTTACACTCGCATCAGTGCATTGAGCGCGAACGAGCCAAACAGGGACAGGAGCAACACGAACACGAGATAGGCAATCGTGCGTCTGGGCCCCAAGTGGATCAGCCAGATGCCAAATAAGCACTCGACACAAGTCAGCACCAGTAACAGCCAATTCAATTCTTGTGCGTGCTGCCTGAGCAAGCCGCTGATCAGCATGGAGGGAAGGAACGCGGGCAGTCCCGATGCCATCCACAGGACAGCCGGCCGAATATCAGGTGCGTCATCGAGAACGATCCAAACATAGGGAAGATACATACATGCCAACAACGCGGCCGTCGGCCAACGATAGCGGCGAAACAGAATCCAGTACCGCACGACGTAACACAAGGTGATCCCGTACAAACCACCGCTAACCACCATCGGATATCTCATCAGCGCCGCGATGACCACGGCGACCGTGGCAGTCACGATCAACACGGTCCGAATCTTGAACCTGACAGGAACCGCTCGATCGGTATCCCGTGGCTCCACCGCAATTGGCACCCATGGAAGAGCCAGGCACACGATGATTCCACCAACGACCAAACCCAAGGCGGTTTGGCCAATCAACGGAGAAGGCCGGCTTTGGTCCGAGCCGGTCCAGTCATAAAAGGCAGGAATGAGCCAGCCCACCAAGACGCTGGTCGCAATCAACAACGGGTAAATCAGAATTCCTGGGAGCCGTTTGCCGATTTTCATGTTTCCCGAGAGCCCAAATGGGTACGGCTTGTGCGCTGCCTCGGAATCCCTTTCGATTCGCCAAGCTCACGTTGAAGGATTTGGATGGGGTTGGCGACGACCAGGGTCATTCGATCTTCGGCGGCGACCACGGAGAGGAGATACCGAGTGGACTATAGCGCCGTCGACCTACTTCGACGTTGAGCGGACCGGAATCCGTAGATCGCTGGCAGTACCAATAGCGTCAGTATTGTCGAGGAGACCAGTCCGCCGACGATAACGATCGCCATGGGATGCTCGATCTCGTGCCCCGGCAAATTGCCCGTCACGATCAGCGGCACAATCGCAAGCCCCGTCGTGCCGGCTGTCATGAGAATCGGTGCCAAACGTTCAACGGCACCGTCCAGAATCAAGTCATTGCTGAGTTTCCCGCCGCCGGACGTCAGCCGCTCGAAGTTGCTAATCAGTAGGATGCCGTTGCGCACCGCGATGCCAAAAACCGTGACGAAACCGACCAGAGATCCGAGCGAAACATCGCCCCCACTGATTAGCACCGAAGCGACTCCGCCCACTCCGGCTAGTGGAACGCTAAACATCACGATCAAGCTCAACCACAAGCACTGCAAGTCGATGTACAGCAACAACAGAATTCCCAGCAGTGAAAGTGCTCCCAACCATAGAATTCGCCGCTGAGCTTCGGCCTTGGCTGCAAATTCACCGGCATATTCAAAGTGATAACCTGCGGGCAACGAAACTCGATCTCGCAAACGCTGTTGAACATTCGCCATTACCGACTCAACATCGCGGCCCTCGGCGTTGCACGTCACTAAGATTCGTCGCCGTCCCTGTTCACGGTTGACCATGTTGGGCGCAGACAAGATATCGATGTCGGCAATTGCGTCGAGTGGCAGCGGATGCCCCAGCGGCCCGTCGATCAGAATTCCACCGATCGTGCGTGGATCGTCGCGAAGACTGGGAGACGCACGAACCATAACATCGCATACCGAATCCGACTCGAACACTTGCCCCACTTTGGTGCCGCGAAGGAGCGTCTGAATTGCTTGATTGGTCGCTCCGACCGACATCCCAAACTCGGCGGTCGCTTGCGGATTCAAGAGAATGTCCAATTGCGGTATCTCCACCAACTGCTCAACTCGCAAGTCCTTCAATCCCTCGACATCTCTGATAGCCGCGGCGACCCTATCAGCCTGTTGACGCAGAACTCCGAGATCGGGTCCGACCACGCGAACAAGTAAATCCGCCGTGCTGCCTGTGAGCACCTCGTCGATCCGCTCGCGCAGAAACTGCTTCGCCTGGAACGCGTATCCCGGCGTTCGATTCAGCCGTTCGCGAATCTCGCCGAGCACCAAATCATAGTCTGCATCATCGCTGAGCCTGATCCATACTTCGCTGATGTTCGTGCCCCACGTGTCCTCCGAAAGGTCAGCTCGGCCGATCTGTTGAGCGACACTTTTCACGCCAGTGATCTGCAACAACTCTTTGGCAAGCAGTTCCCCTGATCTTTCGGACTCTCGGAGCGAACTGTCGGACTTGCCTACCATGAACACCACAAAATGCGACTCACGAAAGTCCGGCAGAAACTCTCCGCCCAGAAAAGGAATGGCGCTTGCCGCCGAGGCGAGCATCACCAACGCGCCAGCGATGACCAACCAGGGATGCCGCACGAATGGTGGAAGCAGTCCGCGGTAAATCGCGTTGCAGGCGCGCACCAACCACGAATCGGCGGTTGCATTCTTCGTCGTACGTCCAAGCAT
Source organism: Pirellulaceae bacterium (assembly GCA_963734865.1). Lineage (GTDB taxonomy): Bacteria > Planctomycetota > Planctomycetia > Pirellulales > Pirellulaceae > CBDCUW01. The sequence goes on along the minus strand of CAVTIV010000027.1, from coordinate 99,451 downwards.
CAACATGCACATTGCGGGTGTGACCGTCAAGGCAATGAGAAGCGATACCGCGATCGCAGCGATATAGGCAACGCCCAGCGGACCGAATAACTTGCCCGCCAGTCCATCCAGAAAGAAGACTGGCAAGAAGACGAGCATTACAATGAAACTGGCATAGACGATCGCACTGCGCACTTCCAGTGACGCATCGCGAATGACCTCCATCGTTGGCCGGGGTTTCGCCAATTGTTGATTCTCTTGCAATCGACGCAACACGTTTTCCACATCGACGATCGCATCATCGACCAACTCGCCTAACGCGATCGCAAGCCCGCCCAGTGTCATCGCGTTGAGCGACGCACCGCAGCCCAATAGGACCAAGATCGCTCCCATCAGCGACAACGGTATCGCGGTCAAACTAATCAGCAACACTCTCGCGTTCATCAGAAACAGAATCAACACGACCGTAACGAGTCCACAACCGAGCAGCAGCGAATGACTCAAATTGCCGATCGCTCGCTCGATGAACGCTGCCTGGCGAAACAGCAACGGATGCAACGTCACATCGTCGGGCAGCGTACCGGTCAGCTCGTCGAGTGCCGTCTGTACCGAATCTGTCACCTGCAAGGTATTGAAATCAGGTTGCTTGTGAACGATCAACATCACACTGGGCTGCCCGTTGATCGTCGCACCGCCATAACTATCCGCCGCCGCAACACGTATGTCGGCAACGTCTCCAAGCGACAGACTGATCCCATCGCGACACGCTACTGGTACCGCCGCTAGATCCTCGGGCCGCTCAATCCGCGTGCGTTGGCGGACCGGAAATCGCTGGTTCGCAGTCTCGATGAAACCAGCACCACCAAAACCCGTTGCCGATCGTGCGGCGATCACCACTTCATCAAGCGTTAACGCATGCTGCTGCAATCGCTCGGGTGTGACTTGGACTTGAAACTGTTTGACCTCACCGCCAAACACTTCAACGTGCGCGACGCCGGGCACGGATTGCAAACGTCGTCGCAGGGTCCAGTCCGCAAGCGTTCGGAGTGATTGCGGCGACGTGCCTCCGTCCGCAGTCAAACCGAGCATCACCAATCGACTGGTCGATGAAGTCAGCGGCATCAAGCGAGGTTGCCCGGCAGCGTCGGGCAACTGTGTACGCACTTCCGTCAGCCGCTCACTGACCAACTGTCGTGCTGTCAGCAGATCGGTACCCTCCTCGAAAACTGCAGTGACCACGCACAGCCCTAAAACCGATGACGATCGAAGCGTCTTGATATGGCTGACACCACCCAAGGCTGACTCCACGGGCATGGCAATCAACCGCTCCACTTCTTCCGTCGTCAGGCCAGGAGCTTCGGTTTGTACCGTGATTTGTGGCGGTGCAAATTCAGGAAAAACATCCCAATTGGCGGTTTGCAAACGCACGGCACCGCCAACGAAAATCGCGATCGCACAACCGACAATGACCCATGGAAAACGGAGCGCAAACTCAATCAGCGGACGTATCATCAGTCATCGTCCTCCACGAAAAGGTCATCCTTCAACTCTTCCGCCGCAAGTTGCTCGGCGCCCACCACGACCACGTCGTCGTCGGCGTCCAGCCCACGGGTGACTTCGATCAAATCTTGATGGCGAACACCGAGCTCAATTCGCGTCCTGATGAACGTTGTGTTCTCCATCGTCGCGACAAAACAACTCGCCTGTCCGAAGCTGTTGTAAAGCACTGCCGAACGAGGAATTAGAATGACTTCTCGGTCTTCGATGATCGGAATCTCCACCGTCGTCGACTGTCCGACCCGAAGACGCCAATCGGAGTTATCGATCGCATAGTAGTAATCGATGGTGCGCGTTACTGGCTTGGATTCGGTCGGCACAGCAATGGGGGTCGCGGCCTTCGCCGTGCCGGTGACTGGATCACGCACCTCCGCCACGCTGGCAGCGCTAATTCGCCGTGCGTCACCTTCAAAGAGCGGAACGCGAACCCATAGCGTGCTCCAATCCGTTACGGTCCACAACGGATCACCACTGAGTACGAATTGCCCGTTGACGACATGGACTTGCAACACACGCCCGCCGATCGCGGCTTCAACATCGACGGGTTTGACCAATAATCCGTCGCGGGAAGGTTCTTGGATCAAGTACGGCTGTTTGTCCTGAGCTTCTTTGTAGGCAACCTTGGAGTGCGCGAAAGCCTCCTTTATCTGGTCAATCCGCACTCCCGCCACCGCATCGCGAGCCGTCAATACATGGTTGAGTCGCGCCTCGGACAATTCCATCGTGACCAAGGCTTGTTGCATCTGCGCGTCGTTGTCCTTCTTGGCAATCACAAGCTGAGAGACTTCCTGGGGCGTTAAGAACACGTTCACCCTGGCAATTGTCTCGCTTGGCTGCACGGTTTGCCCTAGTACCGGCCAAGCATGATCTGGCACGGCAACGACAAATCCACTGATCGGCGCACGGACGACATTCTGAGCAGCGGGCGGAGCCTGCAGCCAACCGATGGCAGACTTTGTGACGGCGATCGTTTCGCGACGCACCGGATCGACAACGATCCCAAGTCGGTGCTGCTCATTCGGGGCCAGTTGCAATGCGCCGCGTTCAACCGTCGGCCGCCAATCTTCAGTGGTCGCCTCGTCACTCTCGCGACAACCGACCAGCGCCGTCAACGCAGTCACGACCCCAAGAACCGCAAACAATTTGCCAGCCATCAACATCCAACCTCAAACACGAAACGAATTTTCTACAGAAATTCGCTCAACGCCAGGCCAATGCGATTGCGATGCAAAGTGCCACCGCCGAAACCTATGGGCTGGCATTCAACGAGACGACTCGTCGCGTGATGTTTAGATCCGCCAGATGCAAGCACGGGCGCGGAGAGTCCGCGCATCAAGAGTCCACGCTTTTTCAATCGATTGAAAATCCCGTGTGCAAGTCAGAGCAACGTTACCGACCAACGAGATTGGTAAGAAATGATGTTGGCTCGTCGACTCGATCCAATCGGACGTGATCTGCAGCGATGTGGCACTGCACAGTCTCATCAGAGCCAGATCTCCATAGGGTGAATCCGACGGCGTTTTCTGCTCGTCAGAATCACCCGTACGAAATGGGCCACGATCAATGTCATCGTTCGGTCGAACGCCGGCAATCAACAGATGCCAAGCGTTCGCGTCCGTCAGATTCACGATTGGCGTACCACGACACTCCCCGTCCAAGTCTGGACAAGGCAATGGCAAATGGAGGATTTGCAGAACAAGAAGGTAAAGCAGGATACCCCGCGTCTTTCGCGATGACATGCAAGTTAGTTTAATCACCGTGCTATCCCACTGGAAGATGAAGAGATTGCCGAAGTAGCCGAAGTCGCTCGCCTTGGCATCCCGAACCCCGCCTTTTGACCAGCGACGAGAACATCATCCTTGAGTCGAACTTCTGCTAAACTTGCCGTCAACGCGCGACTACAATCAATGGTCCGTATCGCCTGGATTCCCCCGTTTCCGATCGAATTGAAAAAGACTTCTATGCAAATCGCCCATCCCTCTCGCCGTCAGTTTCTGATTGCCTCCTCGGCAGCCGCCGTTGGGGCTTCGCTGCCCCGTGTCGCGTCGGCTGCAAATGATCACGGTTTCAAGCTTGGTATTCAGCTTTATTCACTGCGGGGTTTTAAGATCGACCAGGCGCTCAAGTATGCCAGCGAATTGGGTTTCGAGCAGGTTGAGTTTTACAGTGGGATGCTGGCAACGGATGCGTCACCGGACGAAATCAAGGCGACTCGCAAGAAGGTCGCCGACCTCGGGATGTCCATCTCGGCCCATGGGGTCAACCGACTGACAAAGGATGCTGGAGCGAATCGAAAGATTTTCGAGTTCGCCAAATCACTCGGCATTCCCACGATCACGGCGGATCCGGATCCCGATTCGTTCGATAACCTCGACGAGCTTGTCAAGGAATTCGATATCCGGATCGCAATTCATAATCATGGACCTCGCCATCGGTACAACAAGGCGGTCGACGTTCTCAATGCGATCGAAGGCCATGACGAAAGGATCGGTGCGTGCGCCGATCTTGGTCACTACATTCGATCTGGCCAAGGTGCGACGGAGGTGATTCGATTGCTCCAAGGACGACTCTATGGCATTCACTTGAAGGACTTTGCCGAGATGAAAGACAAGTCCGAAGGCGTCATCCTGGGCAAAGGGCACCTCGACGTCGAAGGCGTCTTTCGCGCACTCACAGCCGTGGGCTTCCCGGAAAACGGCGCGATCTCACTTGAGTACGAAGAAAACCCGAAGGATCCGATCGACGATATCCGTCAATGCGTGGTAGTGGCCAAGGCAGCGATGAGTAAGGTTGCTGGCTCCTGATTTGACCCGCGAGTTTGCTTCGAGCGTCAAAGCGACCATATTCTTAGGCCGCTGCTGGTCTCGTCGTGACAAACGCCAGGGTTGCTGCGAAGGCGAAGAGAAGGGCGAGCACCAATCCAGTCTGCCAGAGATGAAGTCGCAGTTGCAAGCCAAAGTCGAGGTCAAGGTCCAACGGTTCGTTCTCGGCAACTTGCACACTGCGACGGAAGGTATAGACCGCGCCTTCTTCCGGCAGGCTGATGATGATTGCCTGAGGAGCAGGTTCGGTGGTGCGTTGATGATGGACCAAACGGCCGGCAATCTGTTGAAGAACGGCGTTATCCTCAGTCGTATTTCCACGCAGTAGTTGGCTGAGCTGCTGGGGACGGAAATTCAGTTGATCTTGTTGCAGGATGGGATTGTCGGCCGCAGCTTCCCGGAGCTGTTTGTTTTCTGCCAAGGCCGCGTCATTTTTGTTGTTGTCGAGGAACAGACGCTGACGTCGAGTGTTGAGACCGACAATCGCCTGCTGCGTTTGTAGATTCTCCAGCTGCACACGAGCATCTTCATTCGAGGCTGCGTCGAGCGCATACTGGTTGGCGACACTGTTTAGCGCCCAACGGGCCTTGGTTTGTTCGCCGGCCTGCAGAAGTTGGTTGGCTTGTTCCAGGAGCTGGGCAGCATGTTGTGCCTGGACTTGTCGCTTGCCGCTCGTTTTCGACAGGTAAGAGTCCCGGTCATATTTTTCCTGATTCGCCTCCCGTATCAGTTCCAGATTCCCATCGTTGTCGGTCAGCTCAAAGCCTTTCGGGGCGACAACGTTCCATTCGATGTTTTCTAAGGGCACATTCAGTTGCGGGCTGCCAAGTGTCAGGTTGCTCAAGCGATCGCCCGTGACCGAATAGACAAAGCGAACTTTCGCCGTGCGGTCGTCGATGCCTGGCAGAATGTAGAACTGCCAAGCATTCGCATTCCCTCCCTGGCGAATTGAATTCACACTTTCACCGTTGACGAAAATACTGAATAACTCGCCGCCCTCGGGCAGACCGACGCTCAGGCTGCTGCGCTGAATGACTTCCATGGTCACGTCGACAGCGGTCAGTTGATCCCCGGTTGGCGACAGGATGGTGGTTAAGGATCCCTTGGCCACACGGAGCTTGAGAGCATCTGCTAGTGAATGGCGTTTGGCGCGAATGGTCAGAGCGTTCGGCGGCGCGACGGCGCAGGGCGAGCGCCGGAGCGTTGCGATTTCCCGCCTCACGGAGGATTTGGGGAACCGTGTTCCAATCGGCCCGCTGCCACCCCGGCGATAGCGTCTCGTGCTCTAACTCCAGTCGACCGCCCGCGCGGACAGCAAAAAAATACGAAAGCTGTCGGGCTTGTGGGAAACCGGCCGGGCTCAGGGTCTCGTTTTCGTTCTCGCGATCTCCGCGTCGTTCGTATTCGATTCGGAAGTCGATTCTGCCGACCACACGGCGTTTGAACTGAACTTCCCAGATGTTTGAATCCGGCGCCGTTCTGACAAAATCGCTGACGGTGTCGCCACTGGCTCGAAGTGTTTTGATTTCATCCTCGTTCGTAATCGGTAGGATGACCTGTAGAGTACGGATCGAAGCGTTTTGCACATTGAAGTTCGCGATCAAAGCGGATCGCGTCTGCCCTTCTCGTAACGTGATCTCGTGCAGCACCTGACCGGTCACCCACGGATCGAGTTTTTCAATGCCGAGAACCAGATTCCAGTCACGCTGCAACAGGCGAAAAGCCAGTGCGCCCTGAGCCATGCCGCCCATGGTGCGCGGGTCGGACTCGGATACGTTTTGGCGCGACACGGTCCTCAGCCGAACGCCGGTGGTAGGTCTTACCACCAGCTCGCCGGTCTGGCGGGTTGCTTCTCTCAACTCGAAACGCGGAATCTCCCAGTCGCCGACCTCGGTCGGTGCCGTGCCGGACAGGGCAAGGGAGAAACTCTGCGTGCCGATGGTCTTACCATTGAGGTGGAGAATGATTTGGCGCTGGTCGCCTTCGCTGAGTTCAGCCCAATGATGCAGTGCGGCGCCAGTGATCGACTCTACTTCGAGCCCGTCAGGCAAAGGAAAGCTCAATTGAAACAAGCCGGCGCGGGAAATGTCCGCGGCGAAATTGACGCCCAAGACTACCCGCTCATCACCCAGGGAAAGCACTTGCTTGCTGATGACACGAACTTCCGAATCAACTGGCGCAACACGCAAGGCCAGTTCACCGCCATCGGCACCATAGCGATAAACTCGATTCAACACCGCTTGCTTGTTAGAAATCAAGCTAGCGTCGAAGTCTCCTGAATTGACGGCCGACATGATTGTCGATTCCAACTTCTCAGGTTGAGCTTCTGGACCGAAGGCAATGGCGACCAGACCGACTTCGCCATCTGCGCCAGCGACTTTCAGCGGAGAGAGATTGACATCGGCAGGTAGCGGATCGAGTCCGCGTTGCGTGTCAATCATGACATCGAATGCTTCCGACTGAGCCGGTTCGATTTCCAGTTTCAAGCCACCACTATCCGCGTCGAACTGCCAGGAACCGACCGGTCCACTCACTGCGCTCACGGTCAGACCATTGGGAACAAGCACGTTCAATTCACTTACCTGACCCTGCGAAGTGCGGATATGAAGACGATGACGACCATCGACCACACCGGGACCTGGTAGATAGAGGTTCGAAGCTTCAACGAAGAATTTCGTCTCCTCCGTGGTAACGTCACGGGCTTTGGGTTTGAGTAAAAGGCTTGCTTTTCCTGGACCAAGCAGCACTTTGACCTGGGTCGTCTCGACGGACGATTCGACCGATTCGACACGGACGGCAGTCGGGCTAAGGACGTCCCATCCGGCTTCGTCGTAGCTGAGGTTGATTTCCTGGACGGCCGCCGTGCCGGTGAGCACGGGCACACCTTCCATTGGCGTGAGCGCTTCGAGCTGAAACTCAAATGTCGCTTGGTAGTCGACCGCCGCTTCAACTGGCCTGGTATCCTCCGTGAACGCGGGCGCGTCACCGGTGACCGGAATGCTGATGATGTAGGTCAAACCCTCACCGGACACTTCGCTCTTGGTCAGACGCAGACCTTCGCCTACGAAGCGAGTCAGTACGGCCGGTGCTCTCAACAGCAGAAATCGGTCGCCCGGTTGCCCAGACAGCGAGATGGTTCCGCTTGCGTTGAGACGAGCATCTCGATGAGTAATCTGCCACTGCTGCTTGATGGAATCGGCCGCTTCAAAACCGTCCGGAACCGCCGCAAGGCATGAGCACGTGGACGAAAGAACCAGGGCGATCAAAGCAATCGTTGCCGTAACCACACCCGTGTCCGCTCCCGGACCGTTTTCTGCAGCTTCCTTTTTCGCCCTGCGTTGGTCAGCAATGCGACGCAGCCAGTTAGCGATGCCGCGCATCGAGTCCAATGCCGACGGGGCAAATATCAGAATCAGGATCGCGAGGGCAAGCAGGACATAAAACCACGGAGCCCCATCACCTTGCAGCAACACACCCAGAGCAATCAAGAGCATGCCACCGCAGCGGATGAGCATCCTGAGCCACGTCTCGTTTTTGGTAAATGACCAGACGATTGCGGCGATGCCAGCCAAAAACGCAGTCAGGCCGATCCACGACAGATCGACCCGCCACAACGGCATGTTATTCACCTGAAGTTCAACGGTTTCACCCGCCGAAAGAATCGGCAGGCTCAGTTGCAGCGGCACCGGTGATCCCGTCTGAGACAGAGCCGTCATGGCAGTGGAAACTGACACGCAAATTGCAATTGCCAGACCGAGCAGTCCCACCGCGCGCAAGAATCCCGTATTTCCGCACCCCCAGATTCCGATTCCGGTGAACAATCCGATCACGAGCAGGGAGACGATTCCTCGTTTGGCCACCCAGTCAAAACCGGATGGCCGCAACACCGGCACGGGAGGAGTGACCGTTCCGCCATTTGGAACCAGAACGCGTTTCTCGTCTCCGATGATGTTCCATTGTGTCTTGAGGACCGGCGCAGAAACGATGGGTAGCGCGGCTACTGGATTGGATTCGTCGACGGTCGGTTTCCCCAAACGCAAACGTACTTCCACGGGAATGTTGGGATCCGTGCCGCCGGGCAAAGGAATCAGTGTGGCGTCATCCGCTTGCCGCGCGGTGACAGGCTGACCGTTTACCGACACCTCCCACAGACGCACCGGGTCACCGGGCAGCTTGATCTTGAGCGTGCGTCGTCCACGTGATTTAACATAGTACAGCACATCGGTCACCAATTCACCGTCCCGAGAAACGCGGCTGTTGGCTTCCGAGAACTCAACCACCTGAGTCACCGTAGTGCCTGGCTGGAACCAGCTCACTTTTAAATTGATATCGAACGGACGCGCCGTGTACTGCCATGTTCCCAGCGGAGGTGCGGTGCTAAGCAGTCGGAACTCCGCCGGTAATTCCAGCGGATCGAGTATCAGCACGCCTTCAGAGATCGACACGGTATTGATTTCCACCTGCATCGGACTGACCACCTGGATGTAGCCACGTTCGCCCTGCACACCGATGGGAGCAACCGGCCCCGCCTGGAAAGTGCCTTTGCTCTTGTCCGGTTTCTCTTCAAATGTCACCAACAGGGTATAGGGTCCCATCACCGGCTGATGGAGCGAGACAATCAGCGTGTCGCCCTCTCTGCGCCAGGTGCGGACGTCCTGGCCGTCGACCATCACATTGCCCAGAGCTTCGGGCACGGCAATCTTCCATTCGGATACCGGTGCGCCGGTGACGAAGTAATTGATTAGCGCGCTGCCATAAACCGTTTCTTCGCTCAGAGAATATAGGTGAAACACATCGGACTGCACGCTCCGGTCAAGCAGTTCGATGTGCATCGTGGCCGACCAGCCAGGTTCACGAATGCGAAAGGCTTGTTGGAGATCTGCCGTCGGTTTGGGGAAGTAGGACAGCGGCGTTTCGACCAGCAAGTCTGTTTCTCCAACCGCAATACGAAAACCGGGCGCGCCGATGATTCCGATGTTGCCACGCACCGCTTTTGCCCCCGGGTATTCGATTCGTGGCAGAATCCAATCCTCTTCGGCAGCCACTTCACTCTTTTCCAGATGCAACGCAACCAGCTGACGCCCCGCAACGTCCTGACCAAAAACAACTTTCAAATTGCGACGACCGTCCGCGACTTCGGACGCTGCGATGTAATCCGCCACGCTTGCGCCCGTGACGGAGACGACTGAGTAGTCGGCAGGAATGCCAAAATCCCATTCGCGAATCGGCGCTTCGCGAACGTCCAGTTCGATGTCCGCTTTGATCACACGATCGGTTTCGGCCAGCTGATAGAGAACCAGTTCGGCAATGTTGACTTCCGGCTGGATTCGATCTGCGGCAACGGTGAATGCGTGGTCGGCAGCGGGGAAGCGGTACACAAACACCTGCCGCGCCTCGATTGGCTCGCCGGGGAATTGCTCGGGTGCCAGTTGAGTCATCCCGCTTAGACCAGTCGGTTCGAGACGCACCGATCCCAAATTCGTGATTCGCAGATAACCCGAGTGCCGGATCGCGCCAATAGGATTCAGTCGCAGTCCCTCGACCCGTACTGGAAATGCACCAAGCGGGGTCTGGCTGCGGACCTTGATTTGACTCGCAGCGGTGATCGGCTGGCTGAGGGTTGCATCCAGCTGGCGATCCCCTCCTTTGTTGCTGACTTTCCACGCGACAATGTTACTGCCCTGGACATCGAGTATTTCTCCTGGACCCTGCAGCAGAATGCTGATGGAGTTCAGTTCACCCTGAAGAACCTGGTAGTCAATTTGGTGGTCCTGACGCAGCAGGCCTGCGCCAACTTTCGCCTCGGTGTAGCCGGTGGTAGTGAAAAAGAGTTTTCCCTCGCCAGTTTTGCGTGAGGTCTTCCACTGAAGACTGACGCGACCTGTTGCCGGCAAGAATCCCAACCAAGCATCATTGTCACGTACCGGCACGACCGATTGCTGGTCTCGATGAAATTCGAGATCCGAATCGAGTCCGTTCAGCGTCAAGGGAACAACCCCGCTAGCGGCAATGGTGAAATCCATGCCGCGCGCGTTGACCTCGGGCGTAACGAGCGTGGCAACAAACTCGAGTGTCACTGGAAACGTACCCGCTTGAGTAAACACAAGTTGATAGACCGGTCGCTCGTTGTCCGTCGAAAGCCGCAGACGATAGTTGACGTCGGTCGGCACTTGGCTGACCGCGGCATTGCCCGAGAGAATGGTGATTTGCGCATTGGCCTCGGTTACATGAGCCGTGCTGCGAAGTCGGAAGCGAATCGACTTGCCATTGGAATGCACGTCACCTTCGAGAGTGGTATCGATCAGCTCAACCGGAGCTGGCGAAGCACCGTCCCGATTCAGGGCGAGCTTGATCATACCACCGGTCGCGGTTTGAAAACGCCTTGCCCGATCGCCCGCATCAAGCGGAGCAAATCCTGTGGCTGCCGTGATCGTACCCTCCACCTCCGGGGCATAGTCAATCGTCACAATCGAATTGAAGCCAACCGATTCCCCCGGAGCGAGGTGGGTCAGCTCGATCGCGGCAGGAAGCTTCAGTTTGGGAGAGCGAATCTTGATCACGACTTCTGGATCAGCGACGCTCTCCTTGAGACGTAGATCGAGTAAGCGAAGCGAGCTTTGTTGGCGAACGGACCACGACTGAAGATTCCCGCCTTGGACGTCGGTCACTTCACCCTCGCCATTCAATCCAAAGCTCAATGTTTTAGCATCACCCTGGATAACTTTGATCGTTAACTCAATGACTTGCTCAATGCGATCCGATCCGACCTGTGCAGTAGCATTGGCACTGGCGGTATAAATAACCCGCGGTTTCGGTAACTGGCCGTGGGCTTCGACGATGATCGTCCCGCTGCCATCATTACCTATGGAACTGCTGATGCTGGCTTGATCAGACTTTTCCTGAGCGCGACAGGGACGACTCGTGAAGGCGATGAGTCCGAGCAGAACCAGGGACGCAAAAAAGGCACTCGCATATCTGCACATCGGAAATGTTCTCGCGTTCATGAGTGAATGCTCCCTGGAGTGCGATTCCCTTGTCCATTCGTCGAATGCATGGCAAATCTTTGCGAACGGGCGCCAGCAAAGTGAAAGGAGATTACGCAACCCATTGGTTGATCTTGTCGTGGAAAAAGTTGGATCGGTGATAGACAATGAAGCTTCTCAATTTCCACTCACTTGCCTGGCCTGTTGAATCATCCGCTGAAGCTGTTGAACCCGCGTGGCATTGCGATCTCGATCCGGCAATCCGGAAACCAGATCGGACAACGTTTTCAAATCGACGGTTTCTCCCAGCGGTTCGCCTCGGAGTTTTGCCGCTAGCAGAGCGGCGGACATGGCGATGCGAAGTGACGGGGCAGCCTGGTCGGGACGCGGGGCGTCGGCTTCGTAGGGGATGGGCCATCGGTCTTCGATCATTTGTCCTGTCGACAGATCAAAAAATCGCACTGACACCGAACCGACATCTCCTTCCCCCTCCGGCTTGGCTTCAAATTGATACACCGCCACTCCGGTCTCAGCCGCTGCCATCTCGGCGGCGTCTACAGCGTCGTTGCGGAAGTCTTCCTGTTTCAGTCGGTGTTTTTCAAAGCCAAGCAATTTGTAGCGGCCAACCCGTTTGGGATTGAACTCGATTTGCACTTTCACATTTTTGGCCGACGGACGCAGGGCGCCGGCGATCTGGCGGGCAAACCCATGATCGGCGGATTCGAGGGAATCAAGCAGATAGTAACGGCCGTCGCCCTTGCGGGTGAGAGCTTCAAGGATTTCATCGTTCAAACCGTCGGCGCTGATTCCGGCCGCGTCGAAAGCGATACCTGCGTCACGCATCGTCGTGATCATGCGCGACAAGCTTTCGGGATCGGCATCACCCAGATTGACAGCGCCGTCGGTGAGCAAAATGATACGATTTTGTGCGCCGTCAACCTGTTGCTCCTGCGCTTTTTCAAAGCCCAGTTGCAGTGCCGCTTCGATGTTGGTGCCGCCTTCACTCGGCAAATCGTCAATCAGTTGAACCAGCTGATGTGATTGGGCTCCACTGACCTTGTCGGCCAATAGTCGCGGCTGACGTGCGAAGCTGATCAAAGTCACCTGATCGATCGGTTTGAGCTGTTGGGCAAGCAGGGCAAAAGCGCGGCGTACCGTCTGCTGACGATCGATGCGTTCCATCGAACCGGAGTTGTCGAGCAGGAAAGTCAATCGGAGTGGAGTATTGCTTGAACGCCCCGCTGCCGCCGTCCGCATGGAGACTCGCAACAGGTTCCGTTGTTGAAGAAAAGGATGGATGGACTGTTCCACGCGGCAGGCAACTTTTTCATTTTGGCCAGGCATCGGGTCGCCGTAGTCAAAGGCGTTGACGAATTCTTCGATCCGAACCTTTGCAGCTTCTGGCCATTCGCCTTGCGCGAGTGCCGACTGAGCTAGTTTGAAAGAAACGTCGCTAACGTGCAGCGAGAAGGTAGAAAAGGCTTCGTCCTCGGCGGCTTGTTCATGGAGACCCGCGGCGGCCGCAGATTTCATTACCGCCGACTTATCCTTTGAATCAGATTTGTCGTCCAACATGGGAGGCACATACTCGTACCAAAGGCTCTCACCTTCGATTGCCGGCTGACCACGTTGCGGTAACAGTTCACGTTGATCGTCTCTTCGCTTGGACTGATCGCGTTCCCAGCCTTGGTCGACGCTTTTGCCCTCGCCATCAGCAAGCACATTCTCGTCTGGGTCGAGGTTCATGCTGAAATCGTTCAGTGTCGAGAGTTCCGCCAGGGATTCCGCCACCTGTCTCTGCATTTCGTGCGGAACATCCGCTCGCGTGGTCGTGTCCGGCTGACCGACCTCTTCCCCACGTACACCAAATTCCCTTTTCGCATTCTCAGTAGCGCCCCATCGGTCATCCTGTTTCCCCTGTCCGACCTGTAACTCGCCACGAGACTCGTTCATTGCAGTCGCTGATTCGGTTTCCCTTTTGAAATGGTCTCTCGACGCGATCGGTTCATTCGTGGGGCTTGGTAGAGCACTGGCGACGCGAGCGGGGTCGGAAATCTTCGTGTCGAAATCCCAATTTCCGTCCCTGATGTCTGTCCCACCGCCAAACCCGCCACCGCCAAAAGTCTGGCCGGAATCGGCAACGCCATCGATAACAATCCCCTTTCCACCAGCCGGTGAGCTATTCATCTCCTCAGCGAACCGGAGTCCTGTGCCTCCGCGTCGCTGCGGCTGTCCTTGGGAGGTCCCCTGACCTTGACCGGAATCTTGTGAATCGAGTGCCTTCGCCGCGTCATCGGCGAAACTCACGGATTCTGCTTCCAAAACAGGCCGGTCGCTCGCGCCCGATGCCACGACACGGCGACTCACATCGTCCAGCGATTCACCATCGATCCCCAACTGTTGACCATCATGATTCTGCTTTTCCGCTGCGCCGTCTTCGCGAAGTTCGGCCGCCCCTCGTGGCAGTTTGAATTCGGGTCCCGCGGGAAAGTATTGCACGTCATCCTGCAGGTAGTACGGGCTCGGTAGAGCCGCATCAGCATCGAGGCTGTCGCGGATGGCCAACAGTGCGGATTTCGAGCTCTTCGCGTAGTCATCAAATTCGGTGACGGCTGCCGGTTCTGCTAGACGCTTATCCTCCGCTGCAATCGCATTTGCATCATCGAATCGGTAACGTAAGCGAGTCCCACCCAACGCATCCGGGCCGTTCCGTTCGCTGGTTGATGCAGTCGCATCATAATCATGCATAGCCAGGCCCAACTGTTTCATCGTTGCAGAATCGGTCAAGCCACGGTTGAAGATGGTCGGCATCGCGATGCTTGCGAAGAACCCAACGACACAAAACACCGCCGCAATTTTGGTTAAGTTCCAGAGTAAGTTCCCCGTCACCGATCTTTGCTTTTCGACAGACTTGTTGACAAATGGTATCGCCGGTTGCTCCTTTGCCTCGCCACTCATCACGGCTACTACCGCGCTGCGTCGTTCCGCAGACAGTTTCCATTCATCATTCTCTGCAACCGTTTCGCCCGTCCCAACATCCTGCAGCAGTCCATGCACGCATTGGATCTGCTCTGTGAACGCCCTAAGTTCCGGACGTTCTTCGATGAGGCGATTCAGTTGATCACGTTCAACGTCAGACGCTTCGCCCAACACGAGCGCAACGATGCGAGCTTCGAGTTCGGGTACGATTCCGGGATAGTGCGATTCTTCTTTCATGAAACCTGGTCGATTCCGAGCGGACGCAGTTTTTCGGCCAGCTCTATTAAAATGTGATGCAAGCGGTAGCCTACGTTGCTGATGCTGAGACCCGTTCGAGCGCTAATGTCTCTGTACTTGAGGTCTTCGAAATACTTCAACTTCACCAACTGTCGATCGGTCTCGTTGAGTTCCTCGACGATCTGTCGCAGGACGCCAACGGCCTCCATGCGCAGCAGCATCTCCTCGGGTGTGTCGTCTTCGCTGTACGAGGATTGCTCCTCTCGATCGTCGCTGCTGAGGATTTCCCGTTTGTTGTCGCGGATGTGATTGAAGGCCCGGTTACGTACACTGCGGAATAGCCAAGCTCGCGGAGCATCGACCTCGTCCCAATGAGTGTGTAGCTGAAGAAAGACTTCTTGCACGATCTCCTCGGCCACCGCACGACGACCGGTCAACGAAAATGCGTAACGCAGCAGAGGAGATTCCTCCGCTTCAAACAAAGTCCATAAAGTCACCTTACTCAGACCCTGAGCACCAGACCGGTCGACTCGGGGAGTCGGTTGCAACATGAATTCTGTTCGGAGCGCCTGGCGGTTTCGAATCACAACCAATGAATCCTCTCATCAGAGAAGACTCACCACGAGTGATTTTCTTAGGATGATTCCAGTGTCTTTTCCGAAATGGTACGCCATTCGCTAAAAACGATGGGCTCCCGATCCTGCCAGCCGTCCATGGTTGCTACCGCTTCGTCACATGCGGGTCTTTGGTTGCTGATCATGAACAGGCGATCATGAACAGGGGTCAGGTACGGTTCGTGCAGGTACCAATCATGCGACGCACCGGGGGGGGACCGTTCCGGCGATTGGTATCCGAACCTCTATTCGGAGCAACCGGATACGCCAATTCTCCCGCGTGACAACGCACCAGGTTAACTGACAATATCCGACACCACTTTGCCGTGCACGTCGGTGAGGCGGTAGTCTCGGCCGGCATGCCGGAAGGTGAGCTGCTCGTGATCCAGGCCGAGCAGATGAAGGATGGTGGCGTGGAAATCGTGAACGTGGACCCGATTCTCTCCGACGACGATGCCGAACTCGTCGCTCGATCCATGGACGATACCACGCTTCACACCGCCCCCCGCCATCCACGACGAGAAGACCTGGTGATGGTGTTCGCGGCCGGCGTGGTCACGACTTTCGTGGTAGGGCGTACGTCCGAATTCAGTCGTCCAGACCACCAGTGTGTCGTTCAGCATGCCGCGTTGCTTTAAGTCCGTGATCAACGCGGCGATCGGTTGATCGACGTTCTTCGCCAGTGGTGCGTGGCTGGCCATGTCGCCGTGAGCATCCCAATTATTGGCCGACCCTACATCGATCAATTCGATGAACCTGACACCCCGTTCGGCGAGTCGACGAGCCACAAGGCACTGCCATCCAAAGCCGGTCTTCTGCCCCGGCTGCAATCCATACCCCTGGAGCGTGGCGGTTGTTTCGCCGGACAGGTCGAGCGCCTCCGGTGCCTCTCGCTGCATTCCAAAGGCGGTTTCGTAGGAGCGTATGCGGGCCTCCAACGCCGCGTCGGCCGGGCGAGATTCGAGGTGCCGCTGATTCGCTCGCTGCAATAGCCCAAGTTCGAGCCGCTGGAGATCCGAGGAAGCGACGCGCGGTTGAATGTTCGGGACCGGCGTGTCTCCCGGAATGAACTGTGTCCCCTGATGACTACCGGGCAGGAAGTCGCTGCCCCATGTTTGAGCGCCGGCATAGGGGGCGTGCGGCGCAACGACGACAAACGACGGCAGATTGCGATTGACAGTCCCCAGCCCATAGCTGATCCAAGTGCCGATGCTGGGCCGAGCGAACGTCCACGAGCCGCAATGCATGCCGAGCGTGCTTTCGTAATGGTTGGTATGGTCCGTTTCCATCGACCTGATGACGCAGAGATCGTCGACCACATCACGAACGCGCGGAAACAGGTCGCTGACTTCGATGCCGCTCTGTCCGCCGGGCTGGAACTCCCAATTCGGCTTCTTCAGGTACCGCGGGAATTCGCCGATCTTGCCCTGCCAGTTGTCGACGGTGATTTGCTTGCCGTGGTTGGCAAAAAGTTGAGGCTTGTAGTCGAAAGAATCGACATGCGACACACCGCCGGTCATGTACAGGAAGATCACCCGCTTCGCTTTCGACGCGAAATGGGGTTCTTTCGCAGCCAGAGGATCGGCGTCAGACGCAACCCCCTCCGCTCGCGCCTCGTCCGCCAGCATTGTGGCCAGAGCCAGCGATCCAAAGCCGCCCGCGGCCCGCGACAGGAATTCGCGTCGTCCAGTGAGTTCGTTCATGGTGGTTTCAGTTCGCTGTCGTTTCCAGGACGGTCTCGAAAAACCGTCGTATCTGTGTACATTCAATCGACAAACAGAAATTCGTTGCCAGTCAATAGCGTCCGCGCGTACGCCTCCCAGGCAGCTCGCCGGCTCGCGCTCTCTGGTATTTGCGATTGGATTGCCGCCGTTCGGTAGGCGTCGAGAAACGTCCTTGCTTCTTCCTGTTCCGCGGCCGTGGCAGGGCGTCCCAGGGCAATCCAATGAGCCCATTCAATCCGCTGCGGATCATCGTCGGCTTCCCTGAGGATTCGCTCCGCAAAGCCGGCCGCCTGTTCGTGGACAAATTCGTTGTTCATCAGGAACAACGCTTGCGTCGGCACAGTTGTCAGTTCACGTCGGGCGGTGCTGACATTGGTGTCCGCTCCGTCGAAGAGTCCGAGAAACGGATGACGCTTCAGGCGTTGCTGCATCAGGTAAACGCTGCGGCGGTTCGTCGGATAGATGCCGTAAAACGGGGTGTGCTGAGTGAAGCCCCACGAATCGACCGCGGGGAACGGATGCTCACCGCCCATGCTGTGATCAAGGTTGCCGCTGACCAGCAGCATCGCGTCGCGAATCTCCTCTGCGCTCAAGCGGCGTCGATTGAAACGCCACAGCATCCGCGATTCGGGATCGGCCTCGGCGGATGCCGCCTCCAACGTGCTGCCGCGACGATAGGCGTCACTGTTCATCATCAGCCGGTGCATCGCCTTGACCGAATAGCCCGACTCCTTGAAGCGACTTGCCAGCCAGTCGAGCAACGCTGGATGCGACGGTCGCTGGCCGCGAGTGCCAAAGTCGTTCTCGGTGCTGACCAGACCTCTCCCGAAATGATGCTGCCAGATACGATTCACCATCACTCGAGCGAAGAGGGGGTTATCGTTTCGTGTGATCCAGTCTGCCATTTGCAGGCGTCCGCTGACTGTCGCATCCGGCAAAACATCGCCGCCGAGTATTTCCAGGTTGCGCCGAGGAACTTCATCGCCCGGTCGCGTCATCTCGCCACGCAACTGAATGCGAGCGTTGCCGGGCGCGTCCTGCTCCATCGCTCCGTATAGCCGCTCCTGAATGGGAATTGGGCCGACGTTTTTCAGGGTTTCGCGTTTTTTGGTGAGTTCATCGAGACGATGCTGCAGTTGCTGTTGCAAGCCAAATTTGCCTGCGAGGTCAAGCGATCGGTCGGCCGCTTGCGAATCGGCCTTCAGCGAGTGGTCTTCGGGTAGAAACGGTGTCGTGTCGATGCGGAGATTGTCAACGTCATGCGCGGGTGTCGCGCCGCCGCCGGGTCCGTACTTGTCGACAAACGTGTAGTCAATGATGCCATCCCAACCCAACGTGAATGCCTTCTCCTGGAACCCTGTTGCTCCCGCGGACGAGGTGAGCATCCCTTGAAACAGCTTCAACTTTAAATCGAGCGTCACTTGCAGGTTGTGCCACCGGCCCATCGGCAGGTCGGCGATGGGCTCATAGTGATCGCCATTTTTGACAAGAAACGAAGTCGCACTGGCTGCCATCTCCACAGCGCCCGAGTTGCCCGGTCCATGACCGATATAGAAGCGATAGGCCTGCTGTTCCCCTGCCGCGATCGAGAGATTTCGAAAGTCGATGTTGTAGTGCAGTGTCTTTGTCGATTCGGGCGTGAATGTCGTTGCCAGCGTTCGGCCAAATGCGTTGTTATCCGAGTCGCTGGGGAACGTGATGCCGCGTTTGCCGCTCGGAAAGACATTGTCGAAGGGACTTTGTGCGGTTTCCGCAATCAGTGCGGTTCCCAGCGACATGTAAGGTTCGCAGGGTGGCTGTCCGATGTTGCATTGCTCGAAGCCAAAGAAGCCGCCAGTTCCGGCCATCTGCTCGACGTCGGCGGTGACTTTTTTGAGATCGGCGTCAATCTGCTGGATCTGCACCTCGAGTTTCGCCAGTCGTGAATCGTGCTCCCGTTGCCGCTCAGCCATGAGCGCGGGAGGCAACGACGGAAACAGATCATAGGGCCGTTTCTTTTCTTCCGATCCGGGAAACGAATACTTCGTGCTCTCGAAGATGCCGTACCACGCGTAGTAGTCGTCCATGTTGACGGGATCGAACTTGTGGTCGTGACAGCGCGCACAGCCGAGCGTCAGTCCCAACATCGACTGTCCGACGACATCGATCGTGTCTTGAATCGTCAGATGGTGGTAGTTCTCGACATCGAACCCGAATCGCCGCGAAATCGCGATGAATCCGGTCGCGGTCAGCATGTCACGGTACTGCTCTGACAATGCACCGCTGATCTCCTCGAGACCCGCATTCCGTTGCGACGCGATCAATTGGTTTGCGAGCACATCACCCGCGATCTGTTGCCTCGCGAATTCGTCGTACGGCATGTCAGCGTTGAACGCGTTGATCACCCAATTGCGATACTTGTAGCTGAGAGGCGTGGGATAATCCGCGGTCTCGCCAGCGGTGTCGGAGTAACGGACGAGGTCCAGCCAGTGCCGTCCCCAGCGTTCGCCGTACGCTTTTGAATCCAGCAGCCGATTGACCACCGTCGTGTAGGCATCGTCGGACTCGTCTTGCAAAAATGCCTCCACCTCGTCGGGCGTGGGCGGCAATCCGGTCAGATCGAACGTAGCACGACGAATCCACGCTTGCCGCGGCGCCCAAAGCGTCGGCTTGAGCCTTGCCTCGCTCAGCTTCTGAATCAAGAAACGATCGATCTCGCTAACACCTGATCCATTGGCGCTCTGCGGTGGTTTCGGGTCCGAGACAGGCTGAAACGACCAGAACGCCCGTTCCTCTTCGGTGATGTCACCGCCGCGCAATTGGGGTCCCGCGGCACCAAGTGCGACACCCTCCGGCCAGATCGCCCCGCCGCGAATCCATTTCTCGACCGCCGCGATTTCGTGTTCCGGAAGCTTGCCGTCCGGAGGCATCTGCAAACCGTCCACATGCCTGAGTGCCTTGAGCATCGAGCTATGCTGGGGATGTTCCAGCGAAATTACCGGGCCGCTATCGCTTCCCTTCATCAGCGCGGGGCGTGTATCGAACCGAAGACCAGACTCGGACTTCTTCGATCCGTGGCACTCGATACAGTGTGTCACTAACAGCGGACGAATGGTGTTTTCAAATTGATCGAGGGCGAGTGGCCTGTCCTGTTCTCCGTTGACCACAGCAATGGTTGCGACCAGAGACAGACTGAACATCAGCGTTATGCGTACAAGTGACAGTCGTCGCTTGCTGCGGCGTGCGAACACTTGTCCATCGCGATCGTTCGCTTCAACCATCATCAAGCAATCAGCTCCTGAATCACATTGCCATGCACGTCGGTCAGACGAAAGTCGCGGCCCGCATAGCGATAAGTGAGTCGCTTGTGATCGAAGCCGAGCAGATGCAACATGGTGGCGTGCAGGTCGTGGATCGAGACGGGGTCCTCGACCGCTTTGAATCCGAACTCATCGGTCGCACCGTAGATGGTGCCCCCTTTGATGCCTCCGCCCGCCATCCACAGCGAGATATCCCCAGTGGTTGTGGTCTCGCCCTTGGGAAGCTCCGGAACCGTTTTGTCCCATTTCGACCGACGGCGTTCTGCCAAATTCACCGGTGCATAGGATCAAAGTCTTATCCAGCAGTCCTCGCTGCTTCAGGTCGATGATTAACGCAGCCAATCCCTGATCGCATTGGCCGGCAACCTTGCGATGCTCGGTCTTGATGTTGGAATGGCTGTCCCATGGTTGGCCTCCGCCGTGCCACGTCTGTACGAATCGGACGCCACGTTCGACCAACCGGCGAGCGATCAACAACTGGCGATTTTGCGGACCCTCGCCATACAACTTGAGGATATGCTCAGGTTCCTGACTGACATCGAACGCTTCGGTCGCTTCCGTCTGCATTCGGTAAGCCATTTCGAACGATTGAATTCGAGCATCCATCGCCGCTTCACCGGGACGCTCGGCCAGATGGCGTGCGTTCATCTGCTGCAGCAGCTCGAACTGCTGGCGTTGCTGATCGATGGTCAGGCGCTGGTTGCGGATGTCGCTGATCAGTTTCGTTGGATCCGCATTCGACGTATCAACCAGCGTTCCCTGATAAACACCGGGCAAAAACGCGGACCGCCAGTTGCCGGCTCCGCCGACAGGCAGCCCTCCCGGACACAATGCGACAAACCCGGGCAGATTTTGGTTGTCGCTTGCCCATGCCCCAAGTCAGCCATGATCCGAAGCTGGGGCGCACCAGTCGCTGATCGCCGCTGTTCATCAGCATCAAAGACATTTCGTGGTTCGGCAGTTCGGCATGCATCGACCGAATCACCGCCATCTCATCGACACACTTGGACAGGTGAGGAAACAAATCGCTGACCGGAATCCCGCTTTGGCCATGCTGTTTGAATGTGAACGGCGAGGGCAATGCCACGCCCGTCCGTCGCTCCGTCTGCAGATTCTCGAACGGCAGCATCTGCCCGCCAAGCCGGGTGAGTTCCGGCTTGGGATCAAAGGTGTCGACCTGAGACATACCGCCGTTGAGAAACACATGAATGACGTGCCGGGCGGGCCCGCGGTGATCAGAGAGCTCTTCCGCTTGGCAACCTTCGTCACGAAGCAGCCCCGCCAACGCCAGCGAACCCATTCCCATGCCAGCGCGGGTCAGGAAGTGACGCCGGGCGATGGAATGCTCCGGCATGTTGTCGTTTCTGATCGTCA
The DNA here is from genome assembly GCA_963734865.1 of Pirellulaceae bacterium. Lineage (GTDB taxonomy): Bacteria > Planctomycetota > Planctomycetia > Pirellulales > Pirellulaceae > CBDCUW01. The sequence goes on along the minus strand of CAVTIV010000027.1, from coordinate 77,883 downwards.
TCGGTCGTTCCGTTCGCTGGAGTCCAAAACGCTTCCTCCTTCCTCAATCCACAAACACAAATTCATTCGCCGCGAGCAATACGTGGGCCAGTTGTTGCCAGCGCGAACCCGCCTTGCCTTCGCCGGAGACAAACTCGAGCGCCGCATTCAGCTCCTCGTTGCCAGGTTCACGCGAATAGGCTCGATGGTACATCAAACGGACACGATCAGCGGCGTTCTCAACATCCGCCGAGATCATCGCAAACGCAGCCGCCCGATCCTGAATGAACGGCGAATTGAGAGCGAACAGAGTCTGCTGAGGCACGGTCGTCTCCGGCCGCTTGGCGGTACAGGCTGCCGGGTTTGCTCCATCAAATGTACTTGCCAGACTGGAAACGATATCGCGGTTCACGAAACCGTAAACGCTGCGTCGCGGGACAGTGGGATTGGCAAGAAACTCGAACGGTCGCCCACCGATCGTGCCGACGTCGAGTTCTCCGGAGACGGCGAGCATCGCATCTCGCATCGCTTCCATATCGAGTCGGCGCCGTGGCATCCGCCAAAGCCACTTGTTGTCAGGGTCGGCCGCGCGGGCAGCCGCATCTTCGACCGCCGCCTGCTGATAGACGCGCGATAGCATGATCCGCTTGTGAAGTTTCTTCAGCGACCATCCCTCTTCACGAAACTTCACCGCCAAGAAATCCAGCAACTCCGGGTGCGTCGGTGGTTGGCTACGGGTGCCGAAGTCGTCCGGTGTACGAACAAGTCCACGACCGAAATGGTGTTGCCATACCCAGTTCACAACCACGCGACGCAGCAACGGATTGTTCGGATCCACGATCGATTCTGCGAGAGCGAGACGACGACGGCCATCCGGAAACGTCGCTGGCTCGGCCTCGCCCGGAGTCAACGAGGTAAGAAAATGAGCCTGGACAACTTCCCCACGATCGATCGCGTTGCCCCGTCGAAAAACATGGAATGGACGATCCGGCACGAATTCGTCAAGCACCATCGCGCGGGGCGGTGATCCGGGCGATGACAGTTGAAGATGATCAATGGCGACCTTCTTTCCACTCAGCGCGTCCCGGACGGTGCGGTTCAGCAGTGTGGTGGCAAGTTCGTCCGGCATCGCCGTCGGCGTGCCCCCTTGGTAGAGGTGCCTGCGTAATTGGTTGTTGATGGCGCTGTTGATGGCTTCATGCCGCGGATCCTGATCCGGGATGATCGTTGCGCCCGCAGCAGCTTCGAGTGTGGCATCCAGCAGCGACGTCATCCATTGACGATGCACCTCGGCCAGCAGTACGCCATAGGCATCCGCGACTTCGAGCATCGATGCCGGCTGCTTTTTGCCAACAGCATCCAAAACACGCGGGTTCCACTTTGGCGCGGCGGTGGCCAGGGCCTGCATGTTGGCAAACGTCGCGGGATCTCCATTCTGCTTCGTCAACGTCGCCAATAATTCGCTGCAATCAGCCGCAAAGCTTTCACCGCCCAACTTGGAAAGCTGCACCCACGGACCGAACACAGGATCATCGACCGGCATCTCCGCGAGATAATCACGCCAGCGGTTCAGCACCAGTGGTCGCACATCGTCCGTGCGATAAGAAAGGAACGCCGCCGAGAGATCCTGCTCGGGCGTGCCTTTGGCGAGTTCCCGAAGATAAAGGGCCACCTGCATTCGAAGCCGGCTTCGCATGACCTCCGCTTGATCGCGAGCCATGTCTTCGTGAATGGTTTGCCGCTTCGCCAGTTCGGCCTGATACTGGTGATACGCAGGGGAATCGGGCGGCGTTCCAACAATCGGTGGCAGGTCGGGTTCTGAACTGCTGGCAAAGGTTGCGTAGAGCGCGTAGTAATCGGTCGTTGGCACCGGGTCGTACTTGTGATCGTGACAGCGGCGCAGGCAACCGTCAGCCCCATCAAACCCCGCGTCACAACGTCGATCTGATCATCGATGACATCATGGTGATTGCGGAACCGCATGCCGATCGTCAGGAAACCAAGCCCGGCAAGTGCGGGGTCGTTTTCGTCCAAACCTAACTGGTCAGCCGCCAATTGCTGCGTCACAAACCGATCGTATGAAAGATCCGCGTTGAATGCGTTGATGACGTAATCACGATAGGTGTACGAAAATGGAAATTTGGTAAAACCAATGGCGCTGCCGCCGTGGGTGTCGGCATAGCGGGCGATGTCGAGCCAGTGCCGCCCCCAGCGTTCACCGTAGCGAGGCGACTGAAGCAACCGATCAATCACGTTCGCAAACGCCTCGGGCGAATCGTCGTTGACAAACGCTTCCACCTCCTGCCAAGTGGGCGGAAGACCTGTCAGGTCGAATGTCGCTCGGCGAATCAACTGCCGTCGGTGGATTCGCGGCGACAGGCTCAGCCCGCGCGATTCCAACTTGGCCACAATGAAGCGATCAATCTCCGTCGCTGTATCAGACTTCGGAGTTGGAATCTCCGGCTCGCGAATCGGTTCGAACGACCAATGCCCCTGATACTTCGCACCTTCTGCGATCCACCGACACAGGATGTCAATTTGCTTTGCAGTGAGCGGCTTGCCAAACTGCGGCGGTGGCATCACAACGTCGGGATCATTCGACCTGATGCGCTCGATTAGCGAACTCGCTTCTGGCTCTCCCGATGTGATCGCGATGTCCTTGGCCTCGGCTTCCAGGTCAAGCCGTAAATCGCCTTCGCGGTTCTTCTCATCGGGGCCATGACAATTCAGACAGTGCTCCGCAAAAATCGGGCGGATATCCTGGTCAAAATGCACCTCCTCCGCCTGACCAATGCCCCATTGCAATGACACGATCATTCCAACCAAAGAATGCAACACCGTCGAGCGCATGAGGCTATTGCTTGTGGTCAACGGGGCTGACAGCAGAAACCTCAGTCGAGTCATCCAACTTGAACTGCATTGAAACAGAGCTCTCTGCATTTCATCACACTTCCGTCTTATGAAACTCGATATGTTGGCGCAGCTCGTCGCAGGCAATCTCGGTTTTTCCGTCACGTAACGCGTCGATCAATCGCTGGTGACTTTCTGTCCCGGCCTGCCACTGAGCCTTCTTCACGCTCTCGCGAAATGTTTGAAAGAAGACGCGCAGCAGGTCGCCAAACGCTACCAGCGGCGTGAGCCCACTCGATTCCAGCAACGTGCGGTGGAATTCGATATCGAGGTCGATCCATTCCTCCAGTTTGCGAGCTGACAGACTTCGATTCACCACCGACTGTAGCCTGTCGTAAATCGAACGGTCCGCCTCCATCCGTTGACTGACGTGAGGCAACACGCCGATCTCAATGATCACCCTGGTATCAATCAGCTGCAACGGGTCGGCGCGATGCAGCGCGGGATGAAAACCCAGGTGTTCGGTGACGCGCTGCAGATCAATCTGGCCGACCGTCAGACCCACACCCGACTTCGCTTCGACGATCCCAATGAATTCGAGCGCCTTGGTGGCTTCACGCACACTGAGCCGGCTGATGCCGAATGTTTCGGCCAGCTTGCTCTCGGTCGGTAGTCGATCGCCGGGACTGAGCTGCTCGGTGACGATGAACTCCTTGATCTGCTGTGCCGCCTGATCGCGGATCTTTCTACGTGGCAATGTTGTCAACATCGAGATGGTGCCCGTGGGGAGGGAGCGGGGATCTTGCACGGCTGAGGTCGCATGAATAGATTATCTGACAATCAGATAGCCGTCAAGTTCGCGTGCCCGGCCGTTACGGCCATGGTGGTGTTGATCCCACTCCATGAATGAACTCAACCTCGAAAAGACAACCCTCCGCATCGTCGCCTGGCGGCTGGTCCCGTTCGTAAGCCTTTTGTATCTGCTCAACATTCTGGACAGGGCCAATGTGGGCTTCGCTCGACTGCAGATGCAGGATGACCTGCGACTGAGCGAAACGGCGTTCAACCTGGGCTACGGCATGTTCTATCTGGGCTACCTGTTTTTCGAGGTGCCCAGCAATCTGTTGATGCGGCGGGTCGGCGCGCGACGCTGGATCGCGAGGATCATGATCAGCTGGGGACTGATCTCCTCGGCAACGATGTTTGCCAACGATCAGTGGACGTTCTACGGCCTGCGAGTTTTTCTAGGCATCGCCGAGGCGGGGTTCTTTCCCGGCATCATTCTGTATCTCAGCTACTGGTTCCCCAACCGGGAACGCGGCAAGATGACCGCATTTTTTATGTTGGCCATCGGTCTGGCGAGTGTGTTTGGGAATCCGATGTCCGGTTTGATCATGCAGTATCTGGATACCGTTCTAGGCCTGCACGGCTGGCAGTGGCTGTTTCTGCTGGAAGGCATCCCGTCGGTCGTCATGGGCTTGCTGGTGTTGGTCTATTTGACCGATTACCCCAAAGACGCAACCTGGCTGTCCGGCGAGCAGCGTGACTGGCTGGTCGCCCGCATGCGGCGCGAGGAAGACGACCGCCGGAGCCAACATAACGCAGACCGTCTGGCGGCAATCATGCAATGGCGCGTTTGGTTGTTGATTGCCATCTACTTTACGGTCGCTGTAGGAACGAATGCGGGCGGCGCCTACTTTCCGAAGCTGATCAAAGAGCAATTCCAGGGTCTCAGCACAGTGAAGATCGGGTTGCTGAGTGCCTTGCCGCATGTCTGTGCTGTTGTCGGGATGACTTTGTTTGGCATCAGTTCGGACCGCAGAAACGAGCGCCGCGGACATCTTGCGATCGCGGCGCTGCTGGCGGCGACCGGATGGGCCCTGACCGCATCGAGCCCGTCTCCCGCGTGGTCACTCATCGGACTGTGCATCGCTCAGACCGGAATGATGAGCATGTTACCCGTCTTCTGGACGCTACCCACGGCCTTCCTGACCGGTGCCGCAGCAGCGGGTGGGATCGCGTTGATCAATTCGGTCGCCAACATCGGCGGGTTCTTTGGCGCGACGATACTCGGACAGTTTGGCCTCTGGTCGATGGCGGCGTTTTTACTGTCGGGAGCGGTGCTGGCGATGACCGTGCGTGTTAGGCCGGAAAACGCAACGGACACCATCAGTGATCCATGAACACGGAATCAGTACCCATGACAAATCTATTCAATCTCACAGGCAAAGTCGCGGTGGTATCGGGAGCCGCTCAGGGACTCGGCCAGGCAACGGCGATGGCTCTGGCACAATGCGGCGCCGATTTGACACTGGTGGACCGCAATGTCGATGGAGCAGAGGCGACCGCCGAACAGGTTCGGTCACTTGGTCGAAAGGTGCTCGTCGCCAGCACAAATGTCTCCGATCCAGCCGCCATTGCAGAATTGTTCCGTGCGGTCGATACAGAATTCGGGCGAGTCGATTTTCTCGGCAACATCGCCGGCGATGGCCATTTGGCCAAGCCGGAGGATCTGTCGATCGAAGACCTGCATCGGGTGCTGCAGAATCTTGTCGTGGGGCGGTTCGCCATGTGTCAGCAGGCGGGGCGACGCATGCTGGCTCAACGCCATGGTTCGATCATGAACATCGGCTCGCTGGCCAGTTCGACGGCGCTTGGACGAGGTCACATTGCCTACAGCATGGCGATGGGAGCGGTCATCCAGATGACTCGCGAACTCAGCACCGAATGGAGTCATCGGGGCGTGCGAGTCAACTGCGTAACCCCTGCTCAAATCGTCAACCCTAGTCTGACCGCCCGAATGAACGATGACCCGACGCTCGCAGACCGATTCCTCAAAGGCATTCCTGCTGGCCGCCTCGGCCAACCGCACGATATCGCCGGACTGGTCGTCCTGCTGGCGGCCGATGCCTCCGCATGGATCACCGGCGCCATCATCCCCCTGGACGGTGGCAACTTGGCCATGAACGCGGGTGGAACGCCGGGCCATGAGCAACACGGCGTGCAAGCGTTCCGAGCCGAAAGGAAGTAGCATCGCATCAGGGCTTCGTCGCCATTCACCGTTCCAATCATTTGTCCCCAACGCGAGTCCGGGACCTGTCACCAATACTTATCTCGGCAATCCAAAAGAGAATTCACGATGGCAAAGATCACACAATTCAAAGGCTACACCGGTGAACAGGGAATGCCCGACATCCCGAAACCCGAAACGCCACCGGACCCGATGATCGTCCGTGTTCAAGACGGTGTACCGGTCGTGTATCCCGGTTGCCATGGTGTTGGGGTTCGCGTCGTGCATCCGGTCAATCCAAATGCTCCGGCAAAGAACATGGGGCTGGTGATGTTCTATGTCCCTCCCCATGTCGTGCTGGAACCCGGCTCGCATCCGACAGAAGAAACCTACGTCATTCTGGAAGGCGAAGGCGAAATGACGTTTCATCGCGAGAAACGCACTGTGAAGAAAGGAGACTTCGTCTACCTTCCCTCCTGGTGCGTCCATGGAATTGAGAATACCGGAAACGAAACGCTCGTCGTGCTGATCTGTACCTCGCCGCCAAATCCCTGATCCCTATTCTTCAACCAGTGAAATGCGACACGATCAAGAACAATGCGTTAGCATCGTCGACACGACGGTGATGATCGCATGCGGGCAGACCCACTGATCACCGAACCGCAAAGCGAATCCCTGTTCACGCAGGACACGATCCTGGCGATGACGTGACACAATACTCCGAGCGAAGAACAAGGAAGCGAAAAGAAGCACGATGAACAAAGCGGCGACAATCCGTCACCACTCAGCGAAGATGAGCCGCCTATGCGGGGTTCTCTTGCATGTCCGCTTCCACCACGTTTTCGGCAAAGCTCTGATAGGCACCGCCGATTTGCTTTGCCAACGTATCCGGCCAGGCATGAAACTCTCCATTAGCGATGGCGTCGAAAATCGCCTTCGCGACCAAGGATGGCGGTTCGGCGATCTCACTAAGCCCAGCGTCTTGAGCCATGTCCGTTTGAATGGGACCGGGATGGACGCTGACGACGTGCGTTCCCTGCTCTCGCAATGAATCTCGCAGACCTTGCGTGATCGAATAGCTGGCTGCTTTGGAGGCCGAGTAAGTCGCAAAGTCGGCAAAGTTCTTGATCGACGCAACACTGTTGAGTTGCACCAACGCTCCGCCACCGTTGGCCTTCAAGACGGGTGCGAATGCTTGGGCGACACGAATGAGTCCGTAAACATTCACATTCATTTCATATTCCAGCGACTCAATCGCACGCTCGTCGACAGCACTGGTCGCTCTCAAAACGCCAGCGTTGTTGACGACGACCTCCACGTCGCTGGCCGTCTTCGCCGCCGCCGAGATCGACGCAGCGTCTGTCAGGTCAACGTGAATCGGAACCACCCGATCACCAAACTCGTCCACCAACGGCTTGGCCGACTCCAGCGTTCGGACCGCCGCATACACTTTCGCCGCACCCCGCTGCAGGGCACCTTCGACGATCGCACGGCCGATTCCTCGGTTGGCACCAGTTACCAGGACAGTCTTATTTTCGATTGGAAAGGTCATTGTTCTTTCTCCAAACAACGAATTTGCGAATGGCTTCCGCCACAGATCGTGGCGTTCGAGGGGGGCATGCCGGCGTGAGGCGTGACCCCTTACATCAAAACGACGTTTTTCTTTGATCAAAGACAATTATCCCCCTTTGGTCCCACATTCATCAAGACGAAGACCCAATTTTCCACGGTCACCATAAGCCCGTGCCACTTCGGCGGTATTCCCTGGCACGAACGGTCAAAAGCGATTATCCGAACCGCGAATCCAGCCATGAATCCTACCGAGCAATCTCTGCAACCATCGCGTCATCGTCTGGCCTTCCGTCCCATGATCGGCGCCTATCCGGCCATCGTCACGTTGTTAACGCTTCTCCGTCCGACGAGTCGTTTGGCGCCGGCAGATCGAGACGATAAAACGTCACGCAACCCAACGTCCTAAAGCCGCCAAGATTCAGGAGGACGTCTCGAGCTCGAAGCGTCAGGTCTCGTTGACTGGAACAAGACTGTCGCCGAACGTCGTTCTTCGCCCGCTACCCATGGTCACAACGTTGCACCCAAACCCATGCCATGCCAAAAGAGAATCATCCCCTGCCGCAAGTGAGTCCACCACTGGCAGAGTCATCGTCGATTGCTCCGGTGCGCTGCTGACGTTTGTCATCGCGGCTGATGATGCTTGCTCGGCGAACGCATCTCTACGCCGGATTGTTTCTACTGCCCTGGGTCTTTCTGTACGGAACTACGGGCGCGATGTTCAATCATCGCTCACTGTTTCCGAACGTTACGATTCAAGCCGTTCCCCAATCGCTCGTGGCTTCCTCGGCAATGCGGAGCTTCCCTTCACCGAATGACTTGGCCCTGCAGGTCGTGCATGCAATCAATGTTGTGTCCGAGGATGCGTCGGTAGAACTTCCCGAGAATCCCAGTGCGGAATTCACCAATGAGGTGATGTTTGAGGTCAACGTTAACGGGCACAAACACGTGGTTCATATCGATCCGCTGAATCACACCTCAAAGGTCTTCACGCACCCCAAGCAGGACTTCAAACCGAAGCGACTGCAGACCGGCCCCAATAGCATCCGTTTGGATCCCAATCCTCTCGCTATCGTTCGACGGTCGGCAGAGCACATCCTGAACGAATCGGGAATCAATTTCGATAGCGAACCGCGGCAGGTCGGTTGGACAAAGCTGAATTTTATTGCGACCACCCTGTTGTAACAGCGTGAGATCAGGACTTGAAGCGACCGTCCCAGTCGCCCCACAGACTCCGAGAATATCGCGACAAGTTTCGGTGTCCCGGAGCGGTGAATGTGAACATGCACAGGCGACTCTTGATGAAACGTTTTTGCGATCGCTCTCTGCGCGTAGCGGCCTTGTTTTACTGTGTCGCCGGGTGGTGCCTTTCGGCCATTGCCCAGGAAAGGCTGTGGGATCCTTCTGTTGCTGTGCCATCGGCAGGCGAGCTTCGAGAAATTGACGGCATTGAGTTTCACGTCATCAAGAGGCATGAACCTGACGTCGACCATTTTGACTGGTTGCACGGGGTGGCTTTGGCGTGGCACGACGACCGTCTGTTCGTCAGCTACGGACACAATCACGGAAAAGAGAACACAGCGTCTGAGGTTGCGAACTATTCGATCAGTACCGACGCCGGTGTGAATTGGTCCTCCCCAAAGCTGATTGATGAGGGTGGCGAAGAGAATCTCGCTGTCAGTCATGGCGTGTTTCTTAGTGACGGCGGCAAGTTGTGGGCCTTTCACGGTGCGTTCTACGGCCGCATGAAAAAAATTCACACGCGAGCGTACTCGCTGAACGAGTCAACCGGCGATTGGACCCAGCACGGTGTTGTCGTCAAGCAAGGATTCTGGCCCATGCAGGAACCACAGCGCATGCCCGACGGCAATTGGATTATGGCGGGACTGCAGGTCGTGGACGGTATCGGCAAAGCCAACAATCCGGCAGCGGTTGCCATTAGTCACGGCGATGATTTGCTGAAGTGGGATCTCGTCTCGATCCCAAAACTGCCGCAACTCAACCTGTGGGGTGAGTCAACCGTCATCATCCGCGGTTTCGAACATACTGAATATCGCTCGCTATCGCCAACCAGTCGCGTTGTCGTCATCAAGCAACGACTTCGGTCGAACGTGGACGACGATGACGGAAAGCAACCTTCCGATGGCGGCTTCGAAACCGTACGCCGGAGGACTCGGCGACCGGCCAGAAGTATCTAATCGGCAACACGACCGCCAACAACGGCAACCGTCGTTGGCCGCTGACAATCGCGGTTACTGGACCGCAAAATAGTCCCTTCAGGCATCTGTACCGGATCCGTGACGCCTTGCACGAAGGTCCCGGAAAATCCCACCCATCGGCGGCGTTGTCCTACCCGTATGCAGTCGAACACGACGGCAAACTCTACGTTGGCTATTCCAACAACGGAGGCCGCGGAGCCAATCGCAATTCGGCTGAGTTGGCGATCATTCCCATTGAGTCATTGACACCGGCGAAATAGAACTCCATGCCATCGGACGAAGCAGACGCTGGCATCGCCGGGCGCGTATGGTCCAGAAGCTCAGCCGTTCGTGAACTTGCATCGGCTCGGACGCTCCCGATTGGCGCGACTCAATGCGACGATTTGACGAAGTGTTCAAGTGCGCGGCTAATGCGCCGCAGAGATTGACGGAATACAATGGAGACACCCGATGTGCTTGTTCGCTTCATATTGGCTGGGGAGCGGTACGGTAGGGCATCCGCCGATGAACACGCTTCGCCAGAGTCCTTAAGACGCCGCGCGATGGCGATTGGGAAGGCCACGCCGGCAATCCCGCGCAAGCGGTTATCCTGGCGGGAATACCATCCGGGACATTGGCGGCATGAACCGCTCAGGCGGCGACCAATGGGTTGCCGGGGGACTGCATCCAACTCTGACCGCGGTGCTCCGCCTCGGCCGCCAAGCTCTCCGCCGCACCGGCCGAACTCTCCGCCGCATAGGCCAACAGCGATACCTCATCAAGCAACAACTGGCACTTGAAGCGTCCTTCCCAAAACCGCCCGCTACACTCGTCATTCCTTTGTGGATTTTTTCTTGGGGGAATTGCAGACGCGTTGGATCGGGTTGGATAATCTGTTGCCCTGGATCCCAATCCAATGACTTTTAGCGATGACGAGTTTCCCATGCGAACCGGCAACCGATTTCTGCTTGGTATGGCCCTGCTTCTCACTCTGACCTCGGCGGCACTCGCAGCAGATAACCCAGTCGACGTGACAAAGCCGCTGACCTTCACCGCGCAAGAAGATCACCAAGAAATGCTCAAACAGCTCGGGGTCTCGAAACTACGGCCTGGCCCAAGCGGGAATCCCAATGCACCCAATGCTGCAAACTACGACGAGTCGAAGGCGAATCCCTTTCCCGATTGGCCGGACGTGCTGACGCTCGACAATGGCCAGGCCGTGGTTACGCCAGAGCAATGGCGCGACGAACGGCGTCCGCAGATCGTTGAACAGTTCGAGCGAGAAGTCTATGGCCGCATTCCCGATCAAGTTCCCAGCGTGCAGTGGTCGATCCAAGAATCTCGCCAAGGCATGGCGGGCGACATCCCAGTCACGGAGCAGCACATCGTAGGAACGGTCGATAATGCCGCGTGTCCTGAAATCGAAGTCAAGATTTCGATGTCGCTGACGCTACCCAAGCAGACAGAAGGCCCGGTGCCAGTCTTGATGATGTTTGGCCCCACGCCGTTTGATCCGATCCCAGAATGGATGCAGCGATTCAGACGCAGCCAACCAGCAGGTACCAGTGGTCCGCGAGGCCCATCCAGGACCGATGAGTTGATTGCCGCAGGCTGGGGAGCGGTGATGATCAACCCATCAAGTATCCAAGCAGACAATGGCGCGGGATTGACGCGGGGGATCATTGGTTTGACGAATCATGGACAACCACGGAAGCCCGACGACTGGGGTTCGCTGCGTGCCTGGGGCTGGGGCGCATCTCGCGGACTGGACTATTTGCAAACCAATGAAAAGGTGGCTGCCAAACGTGTTGGAATTGAAGGCGTATCGCGGTATGGCAAAGCGGCCCTGGTGACGATGTCATTCGATACGCGTTTCGCAATGGTCCTGGTCGGATCATCGGGCGCCGGCGGTGCAACACCCCATCGACGTCACTTCGGTGAAGCGGTCGAGAACTTGGCGGGGTCAGGTGAATACCACTGGATGGCCGGAAATTTTTTGAAGTATGCGGCGGAGGAGTCTTCTTTTGGTTCGAAGAACGCAGGTGATCTTCCGGTCGATTCGCATCAACTGATCGCCTTGTGCGCGCCACGTTTGACCTTCATCAGCTATGGCATTCCTGAGAAAGGCGACGCGAACTGGCTCGATCAGCGAGGCAGCTACATGGCGACCGTGGCGGCAAACCCGGTATTTGAACTGCTCGGTGCCAAAGGTCTAGGAACGTCGGATGGACAGGCACCGGAGGCGATGCCGCCGGTGAACACAGGATTGCTGGAAGGTCACCTTGCCTGGCGTCAGCATGATGGCGGCCATACCGACACTCCCAACTTCAAGCACTTTATCCATTGGGCAGAATCTCAGTTTGATGAGCGGCCCTGAACCACGCGCGCGAGCCTGAAAGTTGGTGCCCCGAGAGGTCGCCCAGCAAGGCCATTTCTCAATTTCTAAAAACTCATTTGGAGTCCTGTCGATTTCCATGACAGTCAATCGACTACATGGCGGTAATGCAACTGGACAATAGAAACGGCCTCAGCAATTCACCTTTTCCAACTGGGAATCTCTAAAATGACTACTCCTGGTAACACAGTCCGACTTCATCGCGTTCTTCGCGCTCCCGCCGAACGGGTCTATCGAGCGTTCCTTGAACTCTGATTCCTGTCGAAAAGCGCTGTTCGAATCCAATGTTCGAAGAGCTCGATGCGGGGAACAGTCCGGCCTCGACATTCGTCCTTGGTATCAGATGGCGATCGTCATTGCCTCAAACTACAGAACCAATCGACCATCAACTGAAGCTTGCCGGTAAAGCGGGTACAATGCTGTGAGCCAACGAATTGAAGTCCCGAACCACTGAATAGCAGGTGACACGACGACTTCAAACAAAGTGAGTCCATCAGCCGCTCCCCAACCTGCAAGATTTCTCAGCAATGATAATCCGAACGATTACCGTCATCGCGTTCAGCCTGTTCTGCGTTTTGCAGGTCTCCGCGAAAGATCCGCTCAAGGTCTACATTCTCGCCGGGCAATCCAATATGCAAGGACATGCCCACATTTCGACATTCGATCATCTTGCAATGGATCCCCAGACCGCAGCGATCCTGAAAGAGATGCGGAATGCTGATGGCACGCCCCGAATCTGTGACAGCGTGTGGATCTCGTCGATTGGGAATGGTGGAACCGAAGACGAGTATCATGGCCAGTTGACCGCTGGTTATGGAGCGGTCGGTCGCGGAACAAAGATTGGACCTGAGTTCACGTTTGGAATCTACATGCAGAAACTTCTTGATGAACCGATCCTCATCATCAAGACGGCCTGGGGCGGCAAATCGTTGCACACCGATTTTCGTTCACCGAGTGCCGGGCCCTACGAGTTCAACGACGTGCAACTGGCAGCGTTGAAGAGTCAGGGCAAAGACATCGATCAGGTCAAGGAAGATCGTGCCAAGGCGACGGGGCACTATTACCGGCTGATGCTGGAGCACGTTGACAAGGTCTTGAAGGACATTCAACGTGTCTACCCGGCATACGATTCGAAAGTCGGCTATGAACTCGCCGGTTTTGTGTGGTTTCAGGGATGGAACGACATGGTCGATCGAGGCGTGTATCCCAATCGGGACAAGCCAGGTGGTTATGACCTCTACAGCCGACTTCTGGCACAGTTCATTCGTGACGTTCGCAAGGATCTCTCAGCACCACAACTGCCGTTTGTCATTGGCGTCATGGGAGTCGGCGGCCCCGTCGATGAGTATGGACCGGCGGAGCAGAGGTACAAGAGCATTCATGATGGTTTTCGAAAGGCCATGGCCGCGCCGTCGGCGATGCCTGAGTTCAAGGGGAATGTGACGGCAGTCCTGACGGAGAAGTACTGGGACTCTGAACTTGCCGAATTGAAGGCCAGAGGCGGGAAGGTAAATGCGAAGGCTCAAGAATTGAGCAAGGACAAAAGTCTCAGCCGCGAGCAACGGGATGAGGCCATGGCTAAGTACCGGGCAGAGCTTTATACGCCGCGAGAGTTGGAAGTTCTGAAGGGCAGCTCCAATGCGGAATTCCACTACAATGGATCTGCGAAAATCATGGCGCAGATCGGCAAAGGCTTCGCGGAAGCCATGGTAAAGATGGACGAATCGCTGAAGTGAAGATGTGATACACGTCGGGTCGTCAACCCGGCAGTCAGAGCGGACGGTCGGGGATTTGTAGAGTCGAGCGAACCGAACTCCTTTCCAACCGCTCGCGAAAACTCACCCACCATTCAATTCTCGTCCGCTTCGTCGCTGCAAATTTCAATCGGCTGGTAAACCTTGTTGTGCGGTTCAAGCTGAACCCTCTGGCGCTTCGATGTAGATATTCAAAAGACAGCTCGCGGATCTTACCCGACTGGCCGCGGTATATTTTTGCGAGCGGACTGTTTAATCGCAACAAGGAGACGATGAATGGACTGGATCATGCAACCGTGGCCGTGGTGGGTCTCCGGAATCCTAATCGGATTGACCGTACCACTGCTCTACATCCTTGCCGGAAAGGCGTTTGGGATTTCGACGAGCCTGCAAGAAGCCGGGGCACTTTGTGCTCCGAATAGCAAATACGATTATCTGAGTAAGTTTGATCGCAAAGCAAACTTCTGGACGCTCGTCTTCGCGCTCGGCATTGCGATCGGCTCGTTGATTGCGAATCGCTTCCTTTCAACCGAGCCCGCGGACTTTTTGCCGGAAACGTTCGCAACAGCAGTCGGAGCAATCAAGCTTCTCGTTGGTGGATTCTTGATCGGCTTCGGAACCCGTTACGCGGGAGGCTGCACGTCGGGTCATTCGATCACGGGTATCTCAAATTTCAATTGGCCCAGTCTTGTGGCGACGATGTTCTTCTTCGTGGGCGGGCTCGCTGTGACCTGGGGAATTGGCCCTCTGATCTTTTGAATGGAACGCAATCATGACTGAACAAACTCACGAATCCAAAACGCCCGTAAAGCCCGGGATGTCTCCGGGGGGTTATTGCGGTGTCCTGGTTGTCGGCATCTATCTCGGCATCCTGTTCACAAAGTCCGAGGTCGCGATGTGGGACCGTATTCACAAGATGTTCCTATTTCAGGAAGCCCACATGTACCTGATCATCAGCGTTGCGATCGTCGTATCGATGTTGTCGATGCTTGTGATTAAACGACTTGGGATCAAGACGATCGAAGGCAAGCCGATCACGTACGAACCGAAGCCGTATCACACCGGCGTGGTCATCGGAGGAATCATGTTCGGTGCAGGATGGGCAATCACTGGAGCGTGCCCCGGTCCAATCTACGCCCAAATTGGTGGCGGCGAATGGTTAGCCGTGCTAACACTCGCAGGAGCGATGCTGGGCATGTTCAGTTACGCAGCGTTGAAACCAAAGTTGCCACATTAGACGCAGTCATGCCGATTCTTGGCGGATCGCTGAGATCCAGCAATGTAGATGGGAAGTGTACTCCGCAGAGGTGCATTATGAGTATGTCGTCGACGGCAAAACGTATCGTGGCGAACGAATCGCACTACAGAATGGAGCGTCAACGGATCGTTTTCAAGCTGAACTGACAGCCAAAGAATTCAACAGAGGTAAAGCGACCGTCTATTACAACCCACAGAATCCCCGCGAAGCTTTGCTTTCGCCACAAGATGTCGGCAACATCATTCCCGGAATCGTCATCGGTGTACTTCTCATGATCGTCCCGCCCGGGATGATGCTGGTAGGCTTGAGATATGACTTCATTGCGAGGCCAGAGTTACCACTTCACGTTCGATTATGGTGGAACCTGAAGTTCGGAATGTACAGATCTCGGTAGCGGTTGGCTCAATTGTCACCTGGGTGGGCATGTTTCCGGTGACGCACTTGATTTACCGACGAGATACACCCCATCTTCCTGAGCTCGGAACTGTCGTTGTTTTTTTTGTTTGTAACGACGAGTTCGAAGGCTGGGAGACTGGAAATCCATAGATCGATTCGGTTAGCTTGGTCCACGACTCCCCGGCGGTTGTGCCAGCCACTCGGTGGTCAAATGTGCACATGACCAGGCGTGATCGTCGCTGACGTTTCCGGCCTGGGCGTATTGACTAGCTGGACAGCGCCACTTTTTAACGAAGACCTCGTGTTTTACCGGGCAATGCAATCCAAGTCGTCCCGCGACTCCGCTGGCGGGTCATTTGCCGCAAATCGCGGCATGCCCTGCCAGCGGAGTGGCAGGACTACAACAAAAGTGGCGCAGTCCAGCTAGGCTTTCGCATGCGTGGAATTTGACGCGAACTGCTGTTCGGCCATCTGCTTGAGCGCGACGCGGTCAACCTTACCGGTGACGTTCAGCGGCATTTCATCAAGGATGACGATTTCTTCCGGCGCTTTGTAACCGACACGCTCGCGAGCGAAGCCGATCAAATCCGCGGTCGTCGGACGCTCAGCGTCTTGCTTGAGTGTCGCGTAGGCGCGGACGTTTTCGCCGTGCACCAAGTCATGAATGCCAATGACTCCGACCGCCTCGATTGCTGGGTGACTCGCAACCGCTTCCTCCACCTCTTGGGGACAGATATTGGAGCCATCGTGAATGATGATCTGTTTTTGACGTCCGCAGAACCACAGGTATCCATCCTCATCAGGGCGCGCCACATCGCCCGTATCAATCCAGTCGTCCACAATCGTCTGCGAATTAGCGGTCGGATTGTTCCAATAGCCAATCGCATTACCCGGCGCACGAACCCATAGTCGTCCCGGAAGGGTGGCACGCGTCTCGACGCCCACATCGTCACGTAGCGAGGCTTCATAGCCTGGGCAGAGCCTGCCGATCGAGCCCAATCGGTTTTCACCCGACGGGGGACTGATCGTCGCAAGGCCAATCTCAGTCATGCCATAGCTCTCGTCGACAGGCAACCCCGCCAGGCTGGAAAACTCGCGTTCCAATGTCGCCGATACCTTGTCACCACCGGAGACGCACAACCGGATCGAAGAGAAGTCGTTCGCTGCCGCATCGTGCTCGCGAACGAGCGCAATCAAAGCCGCCGGCAGCATCCATAGGACCGTTGGGCGGAATTCCTCCAACAGCGACAAGATTTCCGGACCGCTACTGCTGCGTGGGATTACCAATCGTCCGCCGGCAGCAAGCGTGGCCAGCCCGAACAGCGAACCGCCAATATGCGAAAACGACGCCCCCGGCAGAAAAATGTCCGCGTCCGTTAACTCCATCCCTTGCATACAGGCAGCCAGCATCCAGCCATACGATCGTTGCGTGTGAACGACCCCTTTTGGCTTGCCGGTGCTACCTGACGTGAAGTAGATGAACGCCGGCGCATCGAGGTCAGGTGGAGGAAGTTCTACGTCAGATATTGCCCACGCGATGCAATCTTCGAAATGTCTTCCTCCCGCGTCGTTGGATTTGTAACGAATCGCACCTTTGGGCAGATGGTTTCCCAATCTGCTTTCCGACTTGCACGGTAACTCCATCAGCGATGGGGGGGAAGTCAGCAGGCAACGGCAAGTCACCGGTGTGCTGGGATGACGGAATTGTTGTCGTCGTCCGTTTCGACAACGGTTGGATCGTCTTGCTCACCCTGGTCGTCGTTTTGTTCGTCGGCCGTGTCGTGTTGATCGAAATCGCTATCCGTGCTTGTGACCGATGCGAACGTACCGGACAAATCAGTACCGATTTGAATCGTCGTGCCAACAGAGATTGCGGGGAAGTCTGCCGGTAGTGCTGATTCATTGGCATGCGAAGGTCTCGTAGCGAGAACCAGCATCCCGACTCCATTCGTGTCAGTGGCGATCTGGCCGACGGGAACGCCACCGACCTTGACGTTCAGATTCGCATTGGGACTCGCACCGCTAACGGCAACTTCCAGTTCGTTGTTCGCGATTCCATTGATGGTTCCCGTTTCAAACTTAATGATCGCGATTGCGGTGAACGGCCCCATCAACGTTGTACCCAGCAAAGCGGTCGTCGGTTCAGTCGTCTCATTGGCATCTGGTGTCTCGTTCGTTTCGGATGCGTCATCAACTTCGGTGTCCGTCGGCGAACCCGCCGTCGTGGTGGTGGTTGGTGCGAGCGTCGTCACGGGCGTTGACTGTTCGCCACGGCTGATGGTGTTAATGACCCTGAGCGCATCGAGTGCCGTTAGTTGCTTATCACCGTTGACATCGACGAAGAGACTCGATGTTGAGGACGACGACGCAGCGGGCGATTCCCCGGCGGCTGACAAACTCGATGATCCACCAGAGGGATTGAGCTGGTTGATGACCGAAAGTGCGTCAACGGCAGTGACGTGATGATCGCCATTGACGTCACTGGGCATCTCGGCATTGTGCATGAACACGTCACCAGCGAGCAAACGGCGACCTTCCATCGCTTCAAGGCGGAGCGAACGACGAGGACGACGGTGATTGGCTTTTTTGTTCAACATCGATTTTTTCCGGGGTATCTGGATGACGAAAATCGTGAAAAGTAGTGATGAGCCTCGGTCGACATCACCAGGTCGTTCAGGAAAGTCTTGATCACCAAACTGTCCGTCGTAGTCGCCATCTTGGTCGATGCTGCTCGCTGGACTCGTTCCGATTCCGTTCTGGCCCGCCTTTGTAAACAAAGCACTCAGTTACGCCGACCATCGAAGAAACAACGTGAACCGTCGAAGGCGGTGCGCGTGAAATGGAGACAAGTTTTTCAGAAAACGGCAAATGACCAGGATCTCTTTACGAAACCGTCAGATCGTTCGTAATGCTCGTTACGCCTGCGGTCGTTCGCGTCACCGCATGGGCGAGAGAACGATCGCTGTGCGAGACAACGCATCCGGAAAGGCGAATCATGCCAGAGCCGATCGATTTCACATCGAGATAGTCAAAACCGGCGCGTCGAAGCGATCGACGCACGCAGTCGTCGATTGGACTGTTCTGCAATTTCATGGTTTACTCCAAGGGTCTAGGAGTAAGCAACGCAGCGGAATCCTTGAAGCGCGCGCGAATTCCAGAATTTTTTTTCGATTCTATTTGCGGCGAATGCAGAGTCGGATTGAGCTGGGTTACTCGATCAAAATCACAATTGGCTCGCTCAGGATGTCCCGAAACGCTATCGCTCGATCGTCGTAACTCTCGGCCTGGGTGGGGGGACAACGCAATGCAAGCGAACCACAACGCGAACAGACTGTAAAGGCAGAACAGGCAAGGCGCCACTCGGAGCACCCTCTGCTTGCAGCGACTGCGGGTTCGTTCAAGACCAAGATGCTCTTTTTGCTTTAGCGACGCCCGATCTCATCCACGATAAGGGTGGCAAAAGTCGAGGCTAGGGGATGGTGCGGGTCGATGGGCCTGGTGGTTCGATGGGCCTGGTGGTTTGTCACGGCCGACGTGGAGGGTAGCCCGATTCACCCGAATTCGTGCCGCCTGGAGGATCCCTGACGTCTGGCGCAGTTTGGCGACGGTGCCAACACTTGAAACTTCATGATGACAAACCGCCAGGCACTCCCAGCGGCCGACTGATTTTCGCTAAACTGTCCGTCTCAACATCGTGATTCCCTTGTCCACGGCTGGGCAGTTGTGCCACTTTCTTCCTGCCCCACCACCTTCTGGGCAGCGGAGCAGAGCCATGCTGCCCAGCGAAATATCCCGCGAAAATCGGATTCGCTGCAATGACCGACCACACTTCCAGCCAGATTGATCACGTTCTTATCGAAGACCGAAGTTTTCCACCGCCTGCGGAGTTTACCGAAAAAGCCGTTTTTTCGACGATGCAGCAATATCAGGACACTTATCAGCGGGCGATGGAAGATCGCGATGGGTTTTGGCGACAAGAAGCCAATGAGCATCTTCATTGGTTCGAGCCGTTCGGCGAAGTTTGTCGTTGGAACGTGCCCGACGCCGAGTGGTTTGTCGGCGGAAAAACGAACGCCAGCTACAACTGTTTGGATCGTCATGTTGAAGCGGGACGTGGCGACAAGTTGGCGATCATTTGGGAAGGTGAACCGGGTGATACAAGAACCTTGACGTACAGCGCAACTTCTGACGGAAGTGTGCAAGTGCGCCGAGGCGCTGCAACAGTTGGGTATCGCTGCGGGGGACGTCGTCAGTATCTATATGCCAATGACACCCGAACTGGCCATCGCGATGCTGGCTTGTGCGCGGATCGGAGCGGTGCATTCGGTTATTTTTGCCGGCTTTAGCGCCGAATCGATCGCCGACCGAAATCAAGACGCACGGGCGAAACTGGTGATCACATCCGACGGACTGCACCGCCGTGGCAAGGTGTTGCCTCTGAAAGAGACGGTCGATCAGGCACTGGCCAAATCACCCTCGGTCGAAAAATGCTTGGTGCTCAAACGTGTTGGCAATGAGACGCCGATGACCGCAGGCCGTGACGTCTGGTGGCATGACGTCGTCGACTCCCAACCGGGCGAACTTCCCGCGACCCCGCTGGATAGCGAAACCACTCTGTTCATTCTCTACACTTCGGGCAGTACCGGCAAACCGAAAGGGATTCGGCACACCACTGCCGGATACAACCTGTGGGCCAAGCGAACGTTCGAGTGGGTATTTGATCACCGTGACAGTGACATCTTTTGGTGCACGGCAGACTGCGGTTGGATCACCGGCCACAGCTACGTCGTGTATGGTCCGTTGTCCGCTGGCGCGACATGTGTGATGTATGAGGGGGCACCCAACTATCCGGCCGAAGACCGGTTTTGGGAGCTTGTCGAGAAATACAAAATCACGATTTTGTACACCGCGCCCACCGCCATTCGTGCGTTCATCAAATGGGGTGATGAACATGTCGATAAGCACGACCTGTCGAGCCTGAGATTGCTGGGCAGCGTCGGTGAGGGGATCAACCCCGAAGCTTGGATGTGGTATCACGAAAAGATCGGTGGCCGTCGGTGCCCGATCGTCGATACCTGGTGGCAGACCGAAACGGGCGGAATCATGATGAGCCCGCTGCCCGGGATCACGGCAACCAAGCCTGGTTCCTGCACCAGACCGCTGCCCGGGGTGATGCCGAAAATCGTCGACGAATCGGGCCAGCCGGTGGAACCGAACCACGGCGGCATGCTGTGTATCGAACAGCCCTGGCCGGGAATGCTACGCGGAATCTGGGGCGACCAACAGCGCTACGTCGATCAATACTGGTCGACCATTCCTGGGATGTACTTGACCGGTGACAACGCGCGTCACGATGACGACGGATACTACTGGATCATGGGACGGATCGACGACGTGATCAACGTCTCGGGGCATCGGCTCAGTACGATCGAGGTGGAAAGCGCACTGTGCAGCCACGATGCCGTCTGCGAAGCCGCCGTGGTCGGACGTCCTCATGAATTGAAGGGGCAAGCGATTGCGGCATTTGTCACCATCCGCGACCGAGAGCCAGACGAGGAATTACGAGCGGAACTGAGACAGCATGTACGGGCGCAGATCGGAGCGCTGGCGCAACCCGATGACTTGCGCTTCACCGCATCGCTACCCAAGACACGTAGCGGCAAGATCATGCGCCGATTGTTGCGCGACATCGCTTCCGGACGAGAGGTCGCCGGTGACACCTCGACGCTGGAAGATTACTCGGTCTTGGCCAAGTTGAGCGAAGAGGAATAGCCCGCCGCGGATCATGCCGGCAGTGATGTCCCGTTACGTTCCCAGCGGTCGACGCTCGGTGCCGACGTTCCGATTGCCGTCGCCGAGTTGTTGACGCATCTGTTCCGCCAATCCCTTCAGCCGCGTGACAATGTCGGGATGCTCGGCCGCCAGGTTCGTCGTTTCGCTGACGTCCGATTCCAGGTCAAACAGCGACAGTGCCAGCTGTTTTTGGTTGCCTTTGCCCGGCAACCCGCCGCTGCCGGGGGTCGGCGAATTGTAAGTTTGAGGAAACATCAGTTTCCATTTGCCGCTCCGCACTGCCACCAGCCGATGACCGCCATCGTAGTGATAAAAGACCTCGTGGGGCGACTTGGCATCGGGTTTGCCCATCATCAAGTCGACAATGTCACGCCCGTCGATTTTGTTCTTGGGCAACGGTGCTTGGCACAGGTTTGCGAAGGTCGGCAGCAGATCGATGGTTCCGGCGACTTCATGACAAACGCTTCCGGCGGGAATTTTTCCGGGCCAGCGCATCAAACACGAGACGCGAAAACCGCCCTCGAAGTTCGTGCCTTTGCCCTCACGCAATGGCTTCGCCGATCCGGCGTGGTCGCCGTAGGATAGCCACGGACCGTTGTCCGACGTGAACACGAGGCAGGTTTTTTCGTCAATGGCATGCTCCTTCAACGCGGCAATGATTTGTCCCACGCCCCAATCGATTTCGCTGATCACGTCGCCGTACAAACCCCGTTGCGTTTTCCCTTGGAACGATTCGGAAGCGAACAACGGCACATGCGGCTGAGGACTTGGCAGGTAGATGAAGAACGGCTCGTCCTTGTGGTCATCAATGAAATCAACGGCACGTCCCACAAGTCGCTTGGTCAACGTCACTTGATCTTCCGGCATGACCTGCGGATTGATGATTTTCGTGCCCTCGTACAGACTCAAGTGCGGCCACCGCTTCAAACGCTGCTCCATCGGTAGATGACGGACGCCCGGGTGAAAGGGCCACATGTCATTGGAGTAGGGAATCCCAAAGAACTCGTCAAACCCCTGGTTGGTTGGCAAGAACTTTGGCAGGTGCCCGAGATGCCATTTTCCGAAACACGCGGTCGCATAGCCTCGCTGTTTCAGTGCATCGGCAATCGTCATCTCCTCGGGATTCAATCCGTTGGTTGAGTGCGGTCCAAAATTTCCACCCACCCCCACGCGAGTCGGAATACAACCGGTCAACAACGCCGCCCGAGAAGGCGAACAGAAGGATCGTCCGACATAAAAGTCGGTGAACTTGATCCCTTCGGCCGCCATCGAGTCCAACTGCGGCGTGTCGTATCCCTCCGCACCGAACGGCCCGATATCGGCGTAACCCATATCGTCACAAAACACAATGATAAAATTGGGCGGCCGATCCTCGGCAGCCTGTGAGCAGTCGCAACTCATCGGGTATGCGATCGACAGAATCAACAAGACGACGAATGACCGCATGACAGAACCTCGGCTGGTGAGTTTGAGGAAAATGGACGTTCGCATCAGCAGATATTACCTACTGCGAGAGGAACTTGCGCATTGCCTTGAGTGTTTCGGTGCTGACAGGGTGTTCGATGCCCTCGCTGTCGATCGCGGCGGTCAACTCGCTGACGCCAATGGCTTGCAAGAAATGAACGATGGTTTGCGAACGGTGGTTTGCTGGTTTCGGCCTGCAGCTGACAAATCGCTACGGCTCCGCGCGGATCTCGAGCTCCGGCGGCGGACTCCGCGAATATTCACCAAAATCGACAACGTGATCGATCAGACCCTTTTTGTTCAAAGGTCTCAATAATTGCACGGCAAAAAATACGAGGGCGGCGGCCAGTAACAAACCAACCCAGGCGATTGGCGAGCGGAGCATCCCCCGCGGCTTCGCCACATCGGCGACTTGGTTGGGTGTGCGGTATGGTTCAGCCTTGGTGATGGAAGTTTCCGTCGATCCTGCTTGCGCGACAGGTTCGGTGTTCGGTGCGCTCATTCGTGTGTCTCCAGTTACCGGGCGAAGCGCCTACAAAAAAAAACAGCCTATAACAGTATCTCAGCCCCGCACGGTGGGGATAGGAACAAGGCTTCCCGTATCCCCCCAGGTTCTGGCGTCGTGGGGTAACGTTGAATCCATGCCCAATCACATGAACCGCCCGCTCGACAACCGTCCGTTCGACACTGCGACATCGACCATGACACCCCGACGGTGCCTTGCGCTGGCGTCGGCCGCCATGGTGTTATTCATTGGCGCCCTGATTCTAGCACCCTTTCCCCACTATTTGCCCCCCGATTTCGGCTTCGGGTTCTTGAGGAACAAGCAGAGTTTCTTTTATTCCACACCCTATTTTATCGGTTTCTATGCTCACATCGGCGCCAGCCCGATCGTTTTGATCTGCGGTACGCTTCAAATGAGCCGGTCGTTGCGGCTCCGCTGGCCCAGGTCACATCGATTGCTCGGCAAAATCTATGTCCTGTTGGTGTTGTGCTTGATGGCCCCGGGTGGCCTGGTGATGTCGACGCGCGCCTTTGGGGGATGGTCGACCGCAATCTGCTTTGCCCTGATCAGTTCACTGGCCTGGCTGTTCACGCTGATCGCCTGGCGTGCGGCAAAGGGCATGCGATACGCCGACCATCGGCGCTGGATGTGCCGAAGTTACCTGATGATCTGCTCGGCAATCATGCTGCGGCTGGTTCTCTACCTGATGCAGCCGCTGGGACTGGATCGCGTTTTCGCCTATCAACTGGCCGCATGGCTCAGTTGGTTGCCGGCGCTGGCGATCTTCGAGCTGGCCAATTGGCTGTGGAACCAGCCGACTCGACCCATTCCCTTGCGGACTCGCAGCGACGAATGACGGCTCGCTCGCACCGAGACAGAGAGCTTCCGGGTCGTTCATGGGGTCGTTCATGGGGTCGACCCACAGCTGGCCAGGGACAGCAGCAGTCGGTCGACTTCCGCCGAAGTGTTGTAATGGACCAACCCGATTCGGACCATTCCATCGGGCTCCACTCCCAGCCGCTCGGTCAGTGGCAACGCGTAATAGTTTCCATGCCAGACGAAGATTCCGTCGGCTGCCAGTTTCTCGGCCAGCTGTTGAGGTCGTCGAGAATCGTGGGTGATGGAGACCGTCGGGAATCGGCTCGAAAGTTGTTCCGGTTCGGTGATGCCCCAGACCTTCACGCCAGCAATGTCGGCCAATCCATCGAGCAGTTGTCGGGTCAGTGATCCTTCGTATTCGCGGATCGATTGGTAAGCCTTCTGTAACCCTTCGCGACGCGACAGCGATTCCGATCCGCTGACGGTGCGACCAACCTGTGCAATGTAGTCGATCGCGCTCAGCGTTCCGGCGATGC
Organism: Pirellulaceae bacterium; assembly: GCA_963734865.1. Taxonomy (GTDB): domain Bacteria; phylum Planctomycetota; class Planctomycetia; order Pirellulales; family Pirellulaceae; genus CBDCUW01. The sequence goes on along the minus strand of CAVTIV010000027.1, from coordinate 53,357 downwards.
ACTCGTGGTTCTGTGTGCCGGTCATCCAACGGCCCGGCAGATCATCGGGACTCGGCCGCAACTTGTAGGGTCGGATCGACTCGAGCAGCTCGCGCCGGCCATACATGATCCCGACATGGGGACCGAAGAATTTGTAAGCACTGCAGACAAGAAAATCGCATCCCCAGTCGATCACATCGATCAAATCGTGAGGCGCGTAATGAACCGCATCAAGGAACGACAATGCGCCGGCATCATGTGCCATCTGGCAGATTTGTTTGACCGGGTTGATCGTTCCCACCGCATTGGAGGCGCAGCCGACGGCCACCAACCGAGTGCGATCGTTCAGCAGGTCCGAATACTGTTCCGTTCGCAGCGTGCAGTTGTCCGGGTTGATGTCGATGAAACGCACGTTCACGCCCGCATCCTCGGCCGCAAGGATCCACGGGGAAAAGTTGGCGTCGTGTTCCAGACGCGTCAGAATGATCTCGTCGCCCGGTGCCCAGGTCCTTGCCAATGCCCGCGACAGTGCAAATGTCAATGTCGTCATGTTGGCGCCAAAGGCGATCGTGCCGGGGTCATCACTGCCGACAAAGTCCGCCGCCGCGGCGTGGGCTCGATCGAGCAACTGATCGCTTTCCTTGCTCGTGGCGAACACGCCATGATGATTGGCGTTGTGCTGCGTCAAGTAGTTGGAAATGGCCTCCATGACAGACTGGGGAACCTGTGTCCCAGCTGGACCATCGAAGAAGACGGCCAAGTCGTGACCGTGTTTTCTTGATAACGCGGGGAATTGAACTCGTAAATCGGCGACGATGCGATCGGTCAATGTCATGGTGCAGCGAAGTTGAGGAATGGCAATATCGAAGATTATGTCGATTCGGTGGATCGGTTGCAGCAACACATGCACGAGATTCTTCTATCAGGCGGTGGAATCGGGCATCCACTCCACCGCGCTGACGGAACATGTCAACAACGATGCGCATCCCCAACTTGGGTGCCCTCACCGCAAACCACGAGCCGGCTTTCCCGGTGAGAGCCGGCTTCTTTTCTTTCCTGTCCGAAATCGTTTCCGCAGACCTACGCGGAACCGCTGCGGTCCATTATTGTGGACAGGCACCTCGATGGGATGAATTCGATGAAATGTCTGTTTGGATTGCTGATATTGGCATCAAGCCTTGTTCTCACGCGGGAGGCGCGCGCTCAATTGATCGTGGCACATCGTGGCGCGTCGCAGGATGCACCGGAAAACACCTTGGCGGCTTTCAAGCTCGCCTGGGACCAGAATTGTGACGGAATCGAAGGCGATTTCTATTTAACAGCCGACAATGAAATCGTCTGCATTCACGACAACGACACGAAGCGAACCACCGGAGTCGACTGTGCGGTCGAAAAATCGACTCTGTCACGGTTACGTGAGCTCGATGCGGGTCGTTGGAAGGGGGCAACGTGGTCGGGCGAGCGAATCCCCACGTTCGAGGAGGTCTTTCGCACCGTACCGGCCGGTCGATTGTTCGTGATCGAGCTGAAGAGCAAATCGGCGATCGTGCCGGTATTGGCAAGCGAGCTACGCCGACTCGATGCGAGCAAGATTCGGATATTGATCATCAGCTTTGATGCCGACACCGTCCGAGCCTGCAAGAAGCACTTGCCGACGATTCCTGTTCATTGGTTGACAAGTTTTAAGCAGGCGACACCCGGGTCACCCTATCTTCCGACCGCGGAACAAATCGCGCAAACGGTGCGTTCATGTGGTGCCGACGGAGTGGGGATGAAGGGCGTCCGCGAAGTCATCACCAAAAACTTTGTTGACAGACTGAAGGCAGAGGGTTGTCAGGATTACCACGTTTGGACAATCGACTCGCCTGACGATGCCCGATACTTCAGCGATCTTGGCGTTGTCGGAATCACGACCAACCTGCCCGCGGAAATCGGATCGGCGGTTCGACGGTCATCCGACCGCTGACAATCGCTTTCGATCATGCCTGCCGCAGGCGGCGGGGCTAGCCCGCCGTGCTGCGCTCTCTCCCTTGGCCAAGGCAAAGATGTGACGTTCATTGCTGCATTGGCAACCGCATTGTCTTGCGGTCCCCGTTCCGCAGCACCGTGACGTCAACGACGTCACCGGCCTTCCGTTTGGTCACCCCGTAACGAAGCAGCGATGCCTCGGTGTTGAGATCGTCGTGGCCATCGAATGCGAGGATGATATCGCCCTCGCGAAACCCGGCCTTCTTTGCCGCCGCGTGATCCCCATATTGTCCGACGTGTTTGACGTTCAGCGCCATCGAAGTGTCGGATAGGTTCATTTCGCGGCGCTGCTGGTCGCTCAATTCATCGAGCACCATACCACCGGTGGCCATCCGCCGAAGCGACCACGACGAGACTCGCCACGAGATGTCGCCGGCACGCCGCCAACCCGGTTCAACCGTCAACGTCAAGGAAACCGGTTTTCCGTTGCGATTGACCGTCAACGGCACTGTGCCGCCAGCCGGATCGATTCGATGCAAGACCCATTGGACGTCGGCGATCGATAAGATCGGCTGTCCGTTGAACGTTTCGATCGCGTCGCCGGCTCGCAGACCCGCATGGTCGGCGATCGAGTTCTCTTCGATCGACTTGACGGTCGCCATCTCCTCGGGATCCAGGATTAGCCCGAGCGACTTCGGATGGGGGTAGGGATAGAGAATCGACTCGGGGATCGGTTTATCCGCAGCGCGATAGTAGCTGCGTTGCGCTTCGCCGATCTGGTGACAATGAATACAGCTTTTGACGACGTTACCTTCATAGTTCAGCGCGTTGGTGAATTTGTCCTTCAGCGATGGATACTGTTCTGGCGATGAGAATTCCAGAGCGTCGCCGCGTTTACCGGCCAGAGCTGCTTTGTTGGCAGGATACTTGGCATGCAGATCAAGGGCTCCCTGCAATGCTTTGGCAAGACCTTTCAAGGAGACGTCGCCATACCACTCGGTTCGATGCGATCGTGTCCCGAACCGGCCGTAGATCGTGCCATCGGGGTTGAGCATGAATACGGCAAACGACTGGTCCGTATCGTATTGAAACAAACCAAGATCCAGACCGTTGGTGGAAACCTGCCGGACGCAGACAAACTTTTCTAACAACGGCCGAATCACGGGATCCGTGTCGACCAAATCGTCATCCAGCTTGACGCACTCTTCGCAGGGGATGCATCGCAGCACGACCAGCACCGGTTTACCACTGGCCTTCGCTTGGGCCATCGCGCCAGGAATGTCGTTGTACATCCAGAAACCGTCGGCTACCACTTTCGCCTTATCGGCGCGGACCTTTTCTTCTCGTGTTTGCGATTGGGCGACCCGAGCAAGCGAAAGGCTCGCCAGCGATACAAACAGCGAAACACAAATGAGTCGGGTTTGGGCGTGAGTTATCACAGCGAGACCTTCACGGAAACGGGGTGGGGCGGAAGCCAGATCAGCATCATACACCTGCCGCAACTGCGTTTGGAACGCAATTCGCGGTTTGCAAACGAGCCGTCTCGCTCCGTCGAGACGCGAAGTCGGGCCACATCTCGGCGGAGCGAGAGGGCTTCAGTTCGGTCCTATCGTACCACGATACGCCCGCTGTTGGTTGCCAATAATCCCTTTCAGATCGTCAGCACGGCCTTCACACAGCCATCCTTTCCGTAGGCGAATGTATCGTATGCGGCTTCGGCGTCCGTGATTGCGAATCGGTGAGTGATGCACCAGGAAAAATCGATCGGATCGGTAACCAACTCGTCGACCAGGCGAGACATGTAATATCGTGCCGGACAGCGGCCGGTGCGATAGGTTAGGTTCTTGTTGTAGGCGTCCGCGGGGCTGAAAGAAAAGTGGGGCGTGCAGTGACACCCGATCACCGACATCGTCCCGCCCGGCCGTATCAGCGAGTAAGCAAGCTGCTGCGCGTCGGGCAATCCGACCAGTTCCAGGACACCGTCGGCGCCACGTCCGGCGGTCAAATCGCCAAGGGCCTGTGCCGCCGCATCGGCATCCGAAAAGGCCATCGCGCCAAGCCTGCCGGCGACCTCGCCCCGTGATTCGTTCGGGTCGATCGCGATCACCGTTCCCGCTCCCCTCCGCAATGCGGCGGCGATTGTCAGCAATCCGACCGTACCACAACCGATCACCGCATAAGTCCCGGCCGCATGGACATTCACCAACTCGGCAGCGAAGTAGCCCGTGCTAAGATTGTCGCCCAGCAGAAGTGCTGTTTCATCCGGCAGTCCTGGGGGGATTCGCATCAATGTTCCGTCCGCCAATGGAACTCGCACATACTGTGCCTGCCCTCCATGCAACCCGATGCCGTTTGCTCGCCAACCAAACAACTGGCCCTTGTCACAGCGCGATGGAAGCCCGCTTTGGCAGTAGAAACATTGGCCACAGTTGGTTGTGAACGGCGCAGACCCGATCACCCTCGGCGATCGTTGCAACGGAATCGCCGACAGCGACGACTTGGCCGACGAACTCGTGACCCATCACAGTGCCCAAGTCCATTCCTTGCTCACGACCAAAGAACGGATGCAAATCGCTGCCACAAAGCCCAGCCAATTCGACGCGCACAATCGCATCGCCGGGATTTTCGATCCGCGGATCCGACAGCTGTCGCAGTCCAACCCGCCGAACGCCTTCAAAACTCACAGCGAGCACAGTTCATCCTTTTTCGCTTCCTGGATACTCGACGGAATCCAACTCCGTTCGCAAGGCGACGGCAAGTCGCCGGTATTGTTCGAGATGGTTATAGGCTTGAACGGAAAAACGCAACATTCGAGTGTTCGTACCGACGTGGCGAAAAATCGGCACCTCGATGCGATGCCGGTCAAACAGTCGCGATTGAAGTGGGTCCACGTTGCCCGTCGGTGGATCAGGACCCGCTGGCAGTGGGATGCTGGCCATGCTGCCGATCATCGACTCCGGCGCGGGGCTGGCAATCCCGAGCGATTCGAGCACTCGCGATCTGGCCTGAATCGTCAGGCCTCGAATCTTCGCGCGGTGTTCCTCCAAGCCACCCTGGTGCAACCGTTCCAGAAAATCGATCGCCGCGGGCGTGGCCAACAACGGACTGGGATCAAAAGTGCCCGTCCAGTCAAACTCCGCCAAGAATCGTGATCGACCCGCTCTTGGCGTATTGGCCGCGTGACTGATCACGGTGGGACGCACCTGTGGCTGTAGCTGTCGTCGCACGTATAAGAACCCGGAAACCTTCGGGGCACACAACCATTTGTGGTGATTCGCGGTGTAGAAGTCGGGGTCGATGCATCGCAAGTCGACCGCAATCATGCCCGGCGCGTGAGCCCCATCGACGAGAACGGGAATGCCTCGCCGGTGCGCCGCAGCCACGATCCGCTCGATCGGAAAGATCAGTCCGGTGGCACTCGTCACATGGTCCACCAATAGCAATCGTGTTCGCTTGGTGAACTGGGCTTCGATTGCCGATATCACCTCGTCGTCGCCGCGAATGGGAAAGGGGATGTTCGCCACACGCACCTTCGCCTCGGCACGCTGGGCGACGAACTGGGCGGCATTGTTGCAGGCGTTGTAGCCGTGATTGGTGACCACGACTTCATCCTCCGCCGAGAACGACATCGATCGTAAGACCGCGTTGACGCCGTCGGTTGCATTGCGAACGAAAGCGATGTCTTGGGGCTCGGCGCCGACCAAGGACGCGACGCGGCTTCGCACGATGTCCAACTTGGGTTCCAAGTCTCGCTCGGGTGCGAGAAACCGGATCGGCTCTCGCTCCAACGCGTCTTGAAATCGACGCTGCACGTCGAGCACGACCGTGGGCGTCGCGCCAAACGAACCATGATTGAGAAAGTCGACCGCAGGATCGAGCTGCCAATGCTGTCGCAAGTGAGCAAGAGGGTTGGTGGAGTCGGGCTTGTTCGTGACAAACCTACCGCCCCATGCGGCAAAAAGAAAGCCTCGACTTCAGCAGAAGTCGAGGCAATGCTTCGATCGCGCGGGCTCAGCCGATACTACTGGTTCAGCTGTTCTTCGATCGTTTCTTTCGATGCTCGGGTTCCCAGTGCCCCCCAAAGTCCAAACGGACTGGCCGCACCAACACCGCTCTGGTTGTTCTTGTTGCGGTAGTAAGGAATCGGTGCTCGCGAATTACCCGCTTCGATCGAATCGGTGATGAAGATCACCGCACCATCACCCATCAAGACATGGGCACCCCCTTGATGTCGGCTGCTGGGCGGGACGATTCCGTGGCCACCGTGATTGTTGGTCAAGCAGATTTCGCTATTGGGAGGCAAGATCGTGTTGATGCAAGAGTACAGCGGCCGCATGTCCGCCCAGCGATAGCCTCGCATGGTTGACGTTCCCGTGTAGTTGACCCCGGTCTTGGCCCAAAACAATGGGCGCTGGGAGTCGATTTGGCCCTGGTCTTGGCAATACTTGGGGTTGTTCAGGACATTGTCTCGACCGTTGTTTCGTGAACCGGTCGTCATGATCGAACGATCGCCCAAGTCGGTCGCCATCTCGCCCGCCGCGATCGTGTTGGCTAAACCGTCCAGCACATTTCGGAACTTGCTGTCTTGACGCGGGATGAACATCCCCCGCACCGATCCTCGCACCTGCTGCATGCGACCACTGTTGTCTCGGTAATGCCATCGGCCGCCACCGAAGTAACTGACGCCCCATTGAATGCGCCAGGCGCTATCGCCGAGGCAGGCGCCGTAATTGGTCCGACCGAGTGAAGGAAGTCCTTGTCCCGGATCGCTGGGGCAGCGAAAAGTGGGGATGTCCACATTCCAAGGTCGGTAGTCGACCGTGTAGGGGGCTGGACCAAAATCGGGCCACCAAAGGCCATTTGCGTCTTTGTGTTGCTTGGAGATCTTTTCCCAAACCGCCTGCTGCTCGACAAAGGGTGTCAGGCTGACCAGCCAGCTCAAGGCATGGCGGCTGAAGGCGACCGGGGGTGGACCCGTCGTACCTTTCACGGCGTTGGCACAACAAGCGTCGTTAAACTCATTCGTGGGGCCCGTCCCATTCTGTGGCAATTGCTTGAATGCCGAATGGTAGTTGTGAATGGCAAGCCCAATCTGTTTGAAGTTGTTGCTACAGCTCATTCGACGCGCCGCTTCCCGCGCCGCTTGCACCGCTGGTAGCAACAAGCCAACCAATACGCCAATGATCGCAATCACGACCAACAGCTCCACGAGCGTAAAGCCCATGCGAATTTGTGAATGGTTTCCCGGTCTCATCAGAACGCCTCCGTCGAAAAGGATCAGTGACAGCGCGTACAATTCGCTGCCGAAAATTTGCGGTTACTGGCCTTCGGCCGCCGCCGCCTCTGCCTGCGATTCCTCCTCGGCTCCATAAGCGTCCGCCTTGTAGGCCTCAATCTCATCCTGTGTTCGCGGGGCAACGGTCGCTTCACGCGTTCCGCAACCCGACGTGGAAGCAAAGCAAATGACAAATGCGAACAGGAAACAATTTGTGAGCCGCATGGAAGACGCCAGTGGGTTCGAGGAAAGAAATTGGAGGCGATCACCGCTTCGTGCGAGTATGTGGCAATCCGATCGCGGCGTGCAACCAACACGTCTGCCGAACGAAGGGGTCAAACGAACGCACTGATCGTCCATTTGAGCGCAAGAATCGCGCCTTAGCGAAGAAATTGCCCAGGTTGCCAGTTTCCGCTTATGGTGATGCGATCGCCTTTAGAGCTGCCTTGACGGATAAGATGTGGCCATCGCCGGTTGATTTGAAATCGATCCTCAACCTCAAATCGCTCATCCAGCTGGTAGGACGACCGGTCACAATCCGAGCAATCAACGGAGAAGTTTTTTTCTGTTTTTTTTAAAAGGAACGCTACTCTCCCCCCGCTGGATGCCTGTCGGGTCCGCGCCGCTGGCCTCGGCCGAATTGATCGCCGACGGCGGCGACCTTGCCATCACGGAAGTCGACTTCCAGCACCTTTTCGCTTTCGACCGCCCGTCCCGCTTCGTCGGTCAGCCCCGCGATGACCTGATGCGACTTCGTGTCGATCGCCTGGCCCGTCGAAGGCCATCCGATCGAACCATCGATACTGAACGTGATCCAGCCGGGCTGACCACGCAGCGGGATAGAATGGACCAACGTCGGTGGCATGACCGTTGAATCAAAGACATGGACCGTCGAGTTGAAGCCGTCGCTGACCCAAATCTGGCGCTCGTCGGGCGTCATGCCGATCCCGTGGCTCGGACAGCCGTGCCGCAGCGGTTTGCCGCGCGGGACGCCGGTAATTTCAACGCGATGGAGCTTCTTGCCCGTTTTCAAATCTCCCACCTCGAAGCCGAGTAAATCGTTGACGTTCAGGAACACCAACGACCGGTCACCATTGACCGTGAACGGGCGAATCGATCCGTCGAATGGTCCCACCGTCCGGTCCACCTGGTGCGTCTTGGCGTTGCAGACCGTTAACAGCGGACTGCCCAAGCCTGCCAGGTAGACCTCGGCACCATCGATCGCATAGACGGTGTTGTGGGCGCGACTGTTGGGAACGATTTCGGTGATGATCGATCCGTCGTCCGCATTCAAGACATACCACCGATCCTGCTCGAAGGACGGTTGGTAGATCGTCTTTCCGTCCGGCGAAATCGACATCCGATCGCAACCCAGCGGATACTCTTTTTGCCACAGCACTTGATCGTTCAGCAGGTCGACGCAGATCAACTGGCGGATCGTGCTGACGTAGATTCGGCTGGTCGCGGCGCTGCCGCAGATCCCTTTGACGTTGAGCGGTTTTCCCTCCTCGTCGACGCCGTAACCGTCGAGCGAAATGCGACGAAGAAACGTGTGGTCGTGATCGATGTCAAAGACAAGAATGCCATGCCCGCCATATTCCAGATAATTACGAATCCCGGGTGAGGCGACGTACAGGTACCGTTGGACACCCTCCTCGGCGTTCCCCGGACGGGCCAAGGCAAACAACAGAGTCATTGCCAGGAGCGGTATCGTGATGAGATGTTTGATTGCGGTTGAATTCATTGCTATCGCCTTGTTGATCGAGCCGAGCCGACGGAACAGTGCAACGTTCGGGCCTGTTCCACTCCAGTGGATTGTCTGCGTCGAGGAATCGCCAATTCTACTTTTTTTTCAGCGGGTTCGTAGCGTAAATATGACGCCTGCAGCGCAGCGGATCGCCCAGTGTACAGGTAGGCTATTGATCGGAAAGCATTCTTCGCTGAGATCGAATCGATTGTCCAACCAGAAAAACAAACAGATCGTCCCCGGTGTAACCGCGGATCCATCGGGGTCCGTTTCCGTCGACGCCGAGATGGGAAAAATTCTGTTTGACGTCGCGTTACAACTCGAAGGTGCGGCCGGATACCCGGTCGATGTCGAACACGTGCTGGCCGCCATCATTTTGGCGTCGCGTTCGGGAGAGCTCGATTCGACGACTCCGTTATCGTCGAGTGACTCCGCACTGGTTTCGCTCCTCGAACGACATATCGTGACGGTCTTTCGGCACTACGGCCGTCGTCTGGGTGCGGATGATTGATCTCGTGGGACATCGTCCCAGCACAGTGGCGGAAGCTACTTTTGCGATTGCATGCCTCTGGCGATGACCAAGTTTTTCTCGATCGTCGCATTCTGTGGATCGATGGCGAGCGCCGATTCGAAGTGGTCAATCGCCTCGTCGAACCGCTTGCTCTTGAGAAGCAGCAGTCCGAGCCGATGGTGTGTATCGCCGTTGTTGCCATCAAGTCGGATGGCATCTTGATACAGACCAATCGCTTCGTCGGTTTGACCCCCGCCGGTCTTTGCTTCGGCAAGCAGCGATAGCGTGGCAGGATCATTCGGATACAGTTCATTGGCAATGCCCAGCGACTGCGCCGCGAGCTCGAATTCCTGGAGTTCCAGGTGCACGAAACCGAGTACATAATGAGCCCGTGCCCGGTTCTGCGGTGTCCGCTCGAAGACAGCCGCGAGTGTCAAATAGGATTTGGCCGCTTTCCGTTCACCCCGCTCGGCCAACAGTTCGCCGAAGGGAAGGTACGCGCGTGGATAGTCTGCCACCGCAAAAATCTTTTCATATTCGATAAATCCCTCCTCTGGTCGGCCCAGATTGACCAGACAATCGGCCAGCACGAAGCGGCTTTCGGGATCGTTTTTGATCAGCACCAGGGCATCGCGGCGCGCGGTGCGGCTTCCTCGAATTTCCCCGACCAGTGCAACACTTTGGCGAGGTTACGAAGCGCGACACCCTGTGCGTAAAGATCGATCTGATTGCGTACGCGTTTGTCAACCGCATCGATTTCATCGTCCGATAACGGCCTCGGCGTTGCCAGCTGGTATCGCCCCATCGCCTGAATGATCCACAGCGCCAATTGTCGATGGACGTCGATTGTCGGATGCACATGATCCAAGAAGTACTCGCCACCGAAGCATTCATGCTGCAACTCAGCAAGGCATTTGGCTCGCAATTCCGATTCGAAGTCTAGCAGTGGCGCGTTTCGCTGCTGAGCGACGTGACGTATCGCCGTCGAGATTTCCTGGACCGCGCGAAGCGGGCAGATGTCTTCGTTGATCGCCCGCGAGAATTCTGTACGAGCCTCCTGTTTACGACCCATGCGGAACAGCAGACGTCCGATCTGGTAGTGCAGGTCAGCGTAAGTGTCGTCAATCGCCGCCGCTTCCAAATAGCGTTCCATTGCGGCGTCAAGTTGACCCTCGTCGAGGTGGGTTTTGGCGAGCTCGAGCGCGTGGTTGAAGCGTGCCCGAGCTGCTTCGTCGAGATCCTGGCTCGGTTCACTCTTGAACGGCGAGCAATCTTTTTCATTCGATGCCGGCGTGATGAATAGGATCTGTGCGCCGGCCGAACGTGCGATTGTCACCATGCGATCCAAATTCGCCTGGTAATGCCGGACGACCATTCGTCGCCATCGATCGTCGCGATGGTACTGGGCCGGGCCGATCGAATGATTCAGCATTTCATCGACCTCACCGGCAAGCGTCTCTTTGGCAGTATCGCTGTCGGCTGGGCGGATCCGGTTGGTCAAGGTTTGTAGCGCCGACCAGGTACGCGTGTGCCGAAGCAGCGAGCTGGTGCGAAGGCTAAAGCTCGATTTCTCGAACATGCCCTGATAGGTGCGTCGTTCCAAGAACTCGTTGTGCGCGGTGTAAACGATGAACAGGTCGGGTTCATACTGGGCAAGTTCTTCCATCACGGCGGCAACTCGGTAGCTGGCATAGCTGACACCGCCGGCGTTGATCAATTCCCATTGGTGGCTGGCATCCGCGATCGGAAGTAACTCGCGCAGCCAGCCGACATAAGAGGTCAGGTCTTGATAGGGGCGACCGAAGGTGGTCGATCCGCCGAGGCAGAATACCCGTTTGGTGTTCGGCGGCTTTGCTTTCGGGAACGACTGTGCGTTGAACCAGACGAGTTTGTTGGGGGCCGTGGAAAGGATTTCTTCGCCCGACGGGCCGACGGTCAGCGTCATCAAGGGAACCTGATTGTCGAAGCCGACAAACGGGTCGCTCGTATCGGTCTCGCGATCGACACCCAAAACGGTCAACGACATCTCGACGATCAGGAAAAAACCGACCGTCGCAACCAGCGAGAAGGCAAGCTTTTTACGCCACGAGAGGGTGGGGGCGGGACAGCGGCTGGACGAGTCGGTTTGGGGATCGCTCATGATCCAACCATTTTAACACCACGGCATCCGTTTCAGCGCGTTGGCTTTCAGCGGCCATTTTTGCTCATCCGGCACCGCTTCCCCCGCGTCAAGTGCGGCCGCCCCAAGCGATGCTCCCCGGGGAACCGCCAAATCTCACTGCCGAACGAGCTTTCGGAACGCCTCATTGAGCCCTTTGGTGATCGGGCCGGGCTTGCCGTCACCAATCAACCGATCATCCAATTTGACGACCGCGATCACCTCCGCCGCGCTGCCGGTTAAAAAACACTCATCGGCGATGAAAATGTCGTGTCGCGTCATCGACTCCTGGGCCGTTTCGATGCCCGCTTCGGCCGCCAGTTCCAGTACCGCATTGCGGGTGATGCCTTCAAGGATTCCCGCATCGATCGGGGGCGTTCGCAGCCGACCATGTTTGACGATGAAAATATTGTCACCGGTGCATTCGGCAACTTCGCCTTTGTGATTGAGCATCAATGCTTCCAGACAACCGGCCTTCAATCCCTCCATCTTGGCCAGGATGTTGTTCAGATAATTCAACGATTTGATCCGCGGATTCAGCGCCGCCGGATGGTTACGAATCGTCGACGCGGTGACCAGCTCGAGGCCTTCGCTGTAAAACGTCTCGGGATACAGGGTGATGCTGTCGACAATGATGATGATCTGCGGATCGCTGCAGCGGAAAGGGTCCAGTCCCAACTTGCCTCCGCCGCGCGTGATCACGAGTCGGATATAACCGTCGACCAATCCGTTCCGGGTGACCGTTTCATTGACATCGGCAGCGAGCTGTTCGATCGAAATGGGGATCCGCAGCGCGATCGAACCGGCCGATTCCCAGAGCCGGACAAGGTGTTGCTGCAGCCGGAACACTTTGCCGCCGTAAATTCGCATCCCCTCGAACACGCCATCGCCGTATAGCAAACCATGGTCATAGACGCTGATCTTCGCGTCTTCTCGTGAGAAGTACTCACCGTTGATGTAGATCTGTTGGCTCATGTCTGTTTCTGTATCTTCTTGGGAATCTTGATTCGACGAAGCAGGTCCGCTCGCAGCGACTCGCTTGTGGCATGTGGCATCGAAGCCGGTCGCAGCACTCAGTCGACGTCGGCGGCGGTGACGGCGGAAATGATGGACGCGTCGAAATAGTTTATCGACATTCCGGCATCGACGACGATCGATTGGGCCGTGATTCCGCTGCTTCTGGGGCTCAGCAAGAAGAGGGCGGTGGCAGCGACTTCGTCGGTTTCGACCGCGCGGCCGCGGGGAATCACTTTCTCGGCATACAAATACGAGTCGACATAACCGGGAATCCCGGCCGAGGCGCTTGTCTTCAGCAGACCGGCCGCCACCGCGTTGAACCGCACTTCGCTAAACCGGCTGAATGATTTGGTCAAAAAAGCGAGCGAGGATTCCAGAGCCGCCTTGATCGGGGCCATGAACCCATAGCTCTCGCTGGCCATCCGGGTCGTGCTGATCCCGATCGTGACCACCGATGCATCACGGGCCAAGACATGCTTCAGGGAATTGCAGACATTGGTTAGCGAGAACGCCGAAATGTCCACCGCCCGCAGAAACTGGGCTCGCGTCGTCTCGTGGAACGGCCGGATGCCTTCGGGATAGTCGGCGAACGCAATCGAATGAACCAGCCCGTTGAGCTTCAGGTTGTCGGTCCGAAAACGATCTGACATCGCCTCGACCTGCTGCTGCTGTTCGACGTCGCAGACAATCACACGTCGGCCTTCAAGCAACTTGGCCAGGTTCTCTTTACGCGACTCATTTCGCACGCTGTAAATCACTTCGCCCCCGGCTGTTTCTATCATTGTCGCGATCCGGTAGGCAACACTCTTCTTGTTGGCCACCCCCATCACGAGGAATGTCTTGCCACCAAGACCCAGAAAGTCAACCGCAGGTTCATGGTCGGTGTTGCTCACGAGGGAGGCTCCGACGTCTGGGCTGCGCCAGTCACGCTGCATGCGAAATCGAGACGGGTGGCGAGTTTTCCCTCGAGCAGCACCTTGCCCGTCATGAAGAACGCGTTGCTGACCTGATCGTTCAGCGTCACGTCGATGTCGACCGTATCGCCGGGCCGCACAATCCGTTTGAACTTGACCGCATCCATCCGGGTCGCGACGGGAAGGGAGTCGCCATCTTGGGTCGAATGACCGTGCAGCAACACCGCCCCGGCCTGCAGGCAACACTCGCATTGGATGACGCCCGGGACGATTGGATTTTCCGGGAAATGGCCCTGCACGAAGAACTCGTCCCGGCCAAATGTCTTGCGGCAAACAATCCTCGATTCGTCCCGCGAAACGATCTCGTCCAGCAGCCGCATCGGCGAACGATGCGGGATCCGGTTTTCGATTTCCTCGATGCTCATAACCCATAAGATGGCACCAGACATGGAGGCGTCAAGCGGGTGGTGATCTGGTACGTTGAATGGATCCGGAATCGATTTTCACGCACGGTTTATTCGACTCAATGACTACCTTTTACGCCAATGGCGGCGAAAACACCTCGCTCACCACCGATGATCTTCGTCAGGCCCTGGTGCAGACGTTCGCAAAGATCGGGGATCCCCAGCGGGTACTGCTATTGCCTCCCGATGCCACGCGGATGTTCAGCCGGGCTGGGGAATTGACCGTGTTGTGCCGCGAGTTGCTGGGCGATCGCGTGACCGACATCATGCCGGCGCTGGGGACGCATTCGCCGATGAAACCGGACCAGCTCGAGCACATGTTTCCCGGGGTGCCTCACGATCTGTTCCGGCCGCACCGCTGGCGGCACGACGTCGTAACCCTCGGTGAGGTTCCCGCGTCGTATGTCTCGCGGGTCACCGAGGGATTGTACGAGCGACCTTGGAAGGCTCAGGTCAACAAGTTGTTACGTGATGGCGGGCACGATCTGATTTTCTCGCTCGGACAAGTCGTTCCGCACGAAGTGATCGGAATGGCAAACTACAACAAGAACGTATTTGTCGGGACCGGAGGAGCCGAAGGGATCAACGAAAGCCACTTTCTTACGCGCGGTTTATGGCATCGAACAGACGCTGGGCCAGGCCAACACACCCTTGAGACAGATTTTGAACTACGCGCAGGATCAATTCTGCGGTGATCTGCCACTGCTGTACGCGCTGACCGTGATTCAACAGATGCCCGACGGCACCCTTCACACACGGGGTCTGTTTATCGGAGACGATCACGCGACCTTCTTTCAAGCAGCCGAGCTGTCACGAAAAGTCAATATCACGCATCTTGATCGCGCACCCCGGCACGTCGTCACCTATCTCGATCCCTCCGAGTTCAAGAGTACCTGGCTGGGCAACAAGTCGATCTATCGCACGCGTTTGGCGATCGCAACCGGCGGTCGATTAACGGTGCTCGGTCCGGCGGTGGAAGAATTTGGTGAAGACGCCGAGATTGATCGACTGATTCGCAAATACGGTTACCGAACCAAGAAAGAAATCTTGCAGCTGGTGGACGAGAATGACGATCTGGCCGCAAATCCGTCGGCCGCAGCACACCTCGTGCACGGCTCGCACGAGAATCGTTTCGAGGTCGTTTATGCCGCCGGGCAATTGTCGGCAAACGAGATCGCATCGGTTGGCTATACACCCGGTGACATCCAAGAGTTGATGAACCGATATGACATCAACTCGCTCAATGATGGATGGCACACCGATACGGACGGATCCGAATTTTATTTCATCCGAAATCCGGCGCTCGGACTGTGGCAGGCACCGCTTGGTGCCGTCTGAGCGTCAGGGGATTTGCAGATTGAATGGGCAATAATACGGGTATTTGGGCGTTTTCATTTCGCCGCACTCGTTCTTTTCGCCGCTCAATATTCGTGTCGTTTTTCGGCTTGGTCCAATTTTATCCATCTGCTAATCTGCCATTCTTCGCCAATTGGCGATCAACGGGCATGTCGGGAGCAATGGAATGCGTCCCGGTGCAAGGTGTTCAATCGCTGGAAAGGAGTCCGACGTGGAAACCAAGCAACCCTCCGTGAGCGTTCATATTCGTTGGATGATCCGTCGCGATATGCCGGCGGTATTGGGTATCGAGAACCGGTGCTTCGAGTTCGCATGGAATGAAGATGACTTCATTCGATGTCTCAGGCAACGGAACTGTATCGGCATGGTTGCCGAACAGGACGATCAAGTCGTTGGGTTCATGATTTATGAGCTGCACAAGAATCGTCTGCACATCTTGAACTTTGCGGTTCACCCCGATCATCGACGTGCCGGCGTCGGCTATGCGATGGTCAGCAAGTTGCTGGGCAAGCTTTCGCATGAACGCCGGAACCGAATCATGTTGGAAGTTCGCGAGACGAACCTGGAAGCGCAGCTGTTCTTCAAGTCGATCGGATTTCGAGCGATTTCGGTGCTGCGGGATTTCTACGACGACACCGTCGAAGATGCTTACCTGATGCAGTACCGCTATCAGCCAAGTGCCGAAGAACTGGCCCAACCCCACAATCGGATTTCGCGTCTGGCCGGTTAACGCATGCTTGCGAACGAGTCGGCAAAGGGGCCAAAGGGTTAGGTCCCAAACGCCAGATTGGCCCTTTGGGTGCTTTGCACTTTGGGGGCCTGACCCCCCACCTTTTTCTGGCGATCAATAGGTTTTTCTGGCTATCAATAGGTCGGAAGCGAGGGGTCGATTTCTTTCGACCACGCCGTGATGCCGCCGCGCAGGTTCGATACGTTGGCGAAGCCTTGATCGCGAAGGAACTGAACCGCCTTCGCGCTGCGACCACCCAGCTTGCAGTGGACAATGATCGCGGCGTTACGATCCAGTTCGCCGTATCGCCGTGGCAACTCGTCCAGCGGTATCAGCTGCCCGCTGAGATTACAGATCTCATATTCGTGGGCTTGTCGCACGTCGACGAGCGTAAACTCGACTCCCGACTCGATTCGGTCCCGCAAGTCACGCGGTTCGATGTCCCATGGACTTTGTGGTTCGTTCTGTCCGTCCCCCGCGGATCTGGATCCAGCCCCGCAAAACTGTTGATAGTCGATCGGTTCGGTGATCGACGGATTGTCTCCGCAAACGGGGCAGGACGGGTCCTTCTTGACTCGCATCTCGCGAAATCGCATCTCCAACGCGTCAAATAGCAACAATCGACCCGCGAGTGTGTCGCCTTTGCCGAGGATGATTTTGACCGCTTCGATCGCCTGGATCATTCCGATCAAGCCGGGCAACACACCCAACACACCCCCTTCGGCACAACTGGGGACCGCGCCCGGCGGTGGTGGTTCGGGATACAAGCAGCGATAACAGGGGCCGGATTGGTAGCTAAATACGGAAGCTTGACCCTCGAACCGATAGACCGACCCGTAGCAGTTGGGTTTGCCCTGGAAAACGCACACGTCGTTGACCAGGTAACGCGTGGGGAAATTATCGGTGCCGTCGATGACGATCTGATACGACTCGGCGATGCTCATCGCATTGGCACTGGTGAAGGCCGTTTCATGACAATCAACCTGCACGTGTGGATTGATATCCGCAATGGTCTCGGCGGCCGACGCCGTCTTGGGTCGGCCAATGTCTTTGCTGCCATGGATGACTTGGCGTTGCAGATTTGACGCTTCGACACGATCAAAATCGACCAGCCCAAGCCGACCGATACCGGCTGCCGCTAAATACATCCCCAGCGGCGAACCCAATCCGCCCGTGCCGATCAACAAGATGCTGGCGTTCTTCAGCTTCTTTTGCCCCGCGACACCAACCTCCGGCAGGCTGAGGTGGCGAGCGTAACGAGCGTACTCTGGTTGCGACAATTCGTTTGATTTCATCGTTAACCTCCCGCTAGCGCCGGCACGATCAGTATCTCGTCACTCGCGACGATCTCGGTGGCCTTGTCATCAAGGTCGCGGATGTTTTCGTCATTCACGAAAACGTTGACATAGTTGCGAATCTCACCGTCGTCACGGAGCAGTTGCCCACGCAACTCGGGATACTTGTCCGTCAATTCGATCAATGCCTGGCCAACGTTCGATCCGCCCACCTCGACGATCCGGTGACCGTCACTGTGTTGGCGCAAAACGGTCGGAAGCAGCACTTTTGTCATCCTATCGATCATCTCCCTTCGCAGATGCGTTGATTCAAGACGGTTCACCGCAGATGGGGCAGTCATTGTTGCGTTTGACGGTCAACGTTCGGAACACCATCTCGCGTAAATCAAATCGCAGCAACCGCCCGCTCAAGGGTTCTCCCAAGCCCGCGATGACCTTGATCGCTTCCATCGCACCCATACAGGCCACTGTACCCGAAACGGCACCGAAGACAGGGAACTCTCGAGTCCAGGTGGGCGGATCGACGGGAAAAATGCACTGCAGGCAGGGCGATTGCCGAGGCACGATCGTCGTGATGTGTGCCTCGAGCTCGTACATCGCGCATTCCACCAGGGGTTTGTTCTGCAAAACCGCTTGGCGATTCATCGCAAATCGTTCCGGGAACAAGGGTGCACAATCGACAATCAGATCGCATTGTTCGACCAGCCCCGCGGCATTCGATTCGTTGACATTCGTCTCCACTCCGACGATTTCCAGCCGCGGGTTCAACTCAAGCAGTCGCCTCTTGATCGACTCCATTCGCGGCTTGCCGATCCAGTCATGAGTCATCAACAGTTGCCGATTCAGATCGCTCGGTTTGACGTTGCCGGCATGGGCGAGAACCAGTTTCCCGATCCCCGCGGCAGCAAGCTCATAGGCGACAACGCTGCCCACGCCGCCGACTCGAGAAATCATGACCGAAGCATTCTTGAGTTTCCGCTGGCCCTCCTCGCCAAAATCATCAACCCACATCTGCCATTGGTAGGTGTCGCGTTCTTCGTCGGAAAGTGTTGGCAAAAGCGTCATTTGGGGCCATCTGGGAAGGCTTCGGCAGGAGTGTTCCGACCATTCTAGCGACCCGCAGTCGTTTTGCGGATCAGACGACAAGCGCGGATCAGACGGCAGGGGCTGCCAGACACTAGAATGATCGGACCCAGGTGAATCTTCCTCGTCCACCCCCTAGCCTTCGGCTTGATCCATGAAATTGAATCGTCGAGTCGCGATCGGAACCACCGTCGCCATGACCGCACTGGGCATCAGCCAATCCTGCTTGGCAGCAGCCGCTGACATCAAAACGAGCCTCGGGCTCTGCCAGTACTGCGGCAACTTTGCCCGCCGCAGCGCCCAGCGTCGGGATAATCATTTTGACCTCTATCAGCCAGAAAATTTTTTCCAATACGCCCACGGTTTAGGGGCGGGCGGATACCAGGTTTCGCTCGGGGTTCTCGATCCGAAACGCGCCGCGGCGCTTCGCAGCCAAGCCGAGGCGGCTGGGATGTACATCGAAGGAATCGTGATCGCGCCGAAGACTCGCGCCGACCTGGAACGCTTTGACGCGGAAATGAAATCGGCCGCCGCCGTCGGTGCCAAGGCTGTTCGATCGACGATTTTCAGCGGTCGACGCTATGAATTCTTCGAATCGATGCAGCAATATCGCGAGTACGATCAGCAGGCGATGCGGTCGCTAGAGTTGGCCGCACCGATCGCCGAGAAACATCGTGTCGCTTTCGCGCCGGAAAACCACAAGGATCACCGCATCGCCGAACGGGTCGCGGCATTGAAAAAGATCGACAGCGAATTTGTGGGTGCCTGCGTCGATACCGGCAATAACTTTGCCTTGCTGGAGGATCCGGTCGAGACCGTCAAGGGCCTCGCTCCCTGGGCGCACGCGGTGCATATCAAAGACCAGGCGGTACAGCTGACCAGCGACGGATTTCTGTTCGGTGACATCCCACTAGGACAGGGTTTCATCGACTTGAAACAGATCGTCGCGATCCTGAAATCGGAGCGGCCCGATGTTCACTTTACCCTGGAACTGTTGACCCGGGATCCGCTTCGTGTCCCTTGCCTGGAACCAAAGTTCTGGACGACCTTTCCGGATCTGCCAGGCAAAGATTTGGCACGAACGTTGCGCACTGTTCGCGACAACGCGGCGTCCGAACTTCAATATCCCTCCGGATTGACGTTGCCGCAGCAGGTTGCATTGGAAGAATCCAACGTACGCCAGAGTATCACCTACGCCGCACAACAATTAGGTTTGTGACGATAGCGGATCGATCGATTGCGGTCGATCAAGTCATCATGAGCATTCGTCAACGACGACAGTAAAAAGAGAGTAGTCCTGATGCCCAGATGCCATACACGAAGAGTTGTCCTGAAGGCGGCCGCCGCTGCGGTGGCAACGCCCTGGATCGTTCCCGCATCGTCAGGGGCGGCTCCCGGCGATCGGAGTGCCAACGACCGAATCGATGTTGGCCTGATCGGAGTCGGGATGCGGGGCAAGTATTTGATCGCCAACCTGCCGGAGTCGCTTCGTGTGACGGCACTCTGCGATTGTTCACTCGATCAGATCGACACGGCCAGGAACCCCACCGGTCAATTCGCACAGATCTTGCGTCCCTTTGCCGAAGGCGATGGGCGGCGGTTGGCCGTGTACCAAGATTATCGCGTGATGCTGAGCAGCCAGCGGTTTGACGCGGTCATCGTCGCGGCGCCAGACCATCATCATGCGTCCGCCGCGATTCTGGCGATGCAAGCTGGTGCCGATGTCTACGTCGAAAAGCCGCTCGCGGTGACGATCGACGAAGGTCGCGCGATAGTCGGATGCCGCGACCAAGACCGGGCGTGTCGTGCAGGTCGGCAGCCAGCAACGTACGATGGAAGTCAACCGTCGCGCTT
Source organism: Pirellulaceae bacterium (assembly GCA_963734865.1). Classification (GTDB taxonomy): domain Bacteria; phylum Planctomycetota; class Planctomycetia; order Pirellulales; family Pirellulaceae; genus CBDCUW01. The sequence goes on along the minus strand of CAVTIV010000027.1, from coordinate 33,006 downwards.
GCCTGTTCATTCGTGATGGCGGGCTGGGAAAAATTTCATTGGTCGAAGAAGAGAACTATCCCGGACCCATGCCTTATCTGGCAGAACAATTTCCCGGCGAGCCGATTCCCGGACGGTTGGATTGGGATTTGTTCTGCGGTCCGACCTCGTTGAAAACGTACAACAAGAAACTGTGGATCAAGGACGCGTTCGACGTCGGTTACTTGCAATGGCGGGGATGGGACTTATTCCGTGACTATTCCGGTCATCTGATGACAAACTGGGGTGCCCACAGCGTTGACATGATTCAATTTGCCCTCGGCAAAGATCAAACCGGCCCGACCGAGATCGACCTCGATCCCGACGCCATCGATAGCTTCATCGACGACCAATGGCATCTAAAAACGCCGCCGCTGGGCACGTTGGGAAATCGACAAGACGACAAGATGCGGTTCTGTCCGGTCACGATGAAATACGCCGATGGAACATTGCTGAGCTTCAAGCCCGGTGTCAAGAAGACCGTATTTCACGGCGAGAATGGAAAACTGTATCTCAGCCGCAATGACTATCGCACAGAACCTCACGATCTACTGGACCCTCCCAGCGATGCCGAGCAGGCAGTCTGGAACGGTGATGGACATGTCGCGCGTCCGCATCTGGAAAACTGGGTCGCCGCGATCCGTTCGCGCGGCGCCCTGAATGCTCCTGTCGAAGTCGGACATCGCAGCGTCACCGTATGCCATCTCGCAAACATCGCTCGGCAACTCGGTCGAAAACTGTCCTGGGACCCGAACCACGAACGTTTCAACGACGATCAAGCCAACGCCCTGTTGAGCCGACCGCGGCGAGACGGATTCCAGCTGCCAAAGGTTTAAGAGAAGGAAGTATGTCGCATCCGATAACCCGATCCCGTTGCGTCCTCGGCATCAGCCTGTTCGTGTCCTGTCTGGCTTCCGCCCACGGCCAAGAGCAGCGGGAACGTGGATCGCAAGCCGATTCGCCCGTTCACTTCGAACGCCTCGTTTTGTCCGACCGCTACTATTGCGACGGGATCACCGCAGCCGATATCAACTCCGATGGGCACACGGACGTCGTCGCGGGGCCGTTTTGGTACCAGGGTCCAACATTCGAACGGTCGCACGCGTTCTATGAGCCGGTCGAATTGCCCCCCGCGGACAGTCCTAGCAACAGCATGTTCAGCTTTGTGCACGACTTCAGCGGTGATGGCAAACCCGATATTTTGGTGTTGGGACGCGTGCACAAGCACCAAGCAAAATGGTACGAGAATCCGGGCGAATCGGACACGCTTTGGAAAAGCCACTTTGCCTTCGAACGGGTTCGCGGTGAGTCACCGACGCTGGTCGACCTCGATGGCGATGGTGTGCCCCAGTTGATTTGTCACTGGGACGCTCGGTGGGGATGGATCGAACCTGATATCAAAAACCCGTACCAGCCCTGGACGTTTCACGGAATCGGTCCGGTCGAAGATTGGCCGCAGTTCTACCATGGGGAGGGTGTCGGCGATGTCAATGGTGACGGCCGACTCGATGTGGTCATCAACGACGGCTATTTTTTGCAGCCACCGTCGGGACGCGACGAAGACTGGACGTTTCATCGCGGCAAGTTTTCTCAAGGACGCGGCGGAGCGCAGATGTACGTCGACGATGTTGATGGTGATGGCGACAGCGATGTGATCTCGGCCGTGGATGCACATGGTTGGGGATTGGCCTGGTACGAGCAACAGCAGACGGATTCGGGTGTTCGCTTTCGCGAGCGATTGATGATGGGGGACCGTTCTCAGCAAGCGACTTTCGGAGTCGCGTTCACCCAACCGCACGCATTGGATCTGGCCGACATCGATGGTGACGGACTCAAGGACATCGTTACCGGAAAACGTCGCTGGGCGCACGGACCCGATGGCGACATCGAACCGAGTGAGAGCCCCGTGGTCTATTGGTTCCAGCTTCAAAGAGACGATCGTGGTGACGTCCGCTACGTTGCACATCGGATCGATGACCAATCGGGCGTCGGCGTGCAGGTGCTCGCCGCGACGTCAACGATGATGGCCGCGTTGACGTGCTGACGGCGTCAAAGCTGGGGACGTTTGTGTTTCTCAATCGTGAAGGTCCGGATGTTGAAGGAATCGTCCGATGATAAAACACCTTCGGCTGGCCGTCGCACGCAGGCTCTCATCATCAATCTTGGCGGACGATTTCGATTCCACAAATGACGGGCGAACCCTGTTTTGGCACGAATTGAAGATGCAACTCATTGCCGATCGGGACGTTTTCCAGCAACAGAATCTTGAACGTCTCCTCCCCTGTTCCCGATGAGTCGAGCGTCACCTCCTTGGCCGCACATTCACCTTGCGCGTAGACATCAAAAACGCGCGAGCCAGACTGTAACGCGGGTGGGGCCGCGAACATCAATCGTATGTCGTATCGTTTCGTTTCGCCCCCCGCGAGGGCGGTGTTTGGCGATGTCTGTTCTGCATCGATGATCAGCTTGGGTGATTTGGCGGCAGCTCCCTTGCAGGATGCCGCGACACGTTTTCCCACACCGCTGATCAGGAACGCGAGCGAGTTTCCGGGTTGCCAATCGGAACGGTCAATCACCGCCTGTACCAACGGTGCCAGATCGGGGGTCCGCTGCGACTCGCCCGCTTCTGCCACTTTTTTCCATTCGGCGGGATTCCAGCCCACTTCGCTACTGGTCAGCGATCTGGACGTTAGATCGTGGCTGTTACCGCGAAACCGTTGGGCACTGGCGGAATTTTCCGCGGCGATGATCAACGATGTTTTGTCGTCGGATGTTTCATCGCAGGTGAACTGAATGTACGCGTGACGGACAACCGTTTCGCGAGCCAGATTGATTCGATTGAATCGCAGTCCGACCATCTGCGGCCCGGAGTCCTCCACGAGTTCCAAATCGCTGCTCGTCAGATCGACTTTGCCGTTTTCGCTTTCTTCGGCGTCGTCATCAGTGTGCTCGATCGGAACGCCCGTGTTCAGATTGAATTCATCCGGCAATTTCAGCTGGATGCGGATGTCGGCGACATCCTCGATACCGGACGCCATCACCCATGCATGATCGACGTCCTTCATCGCGGATGCGTGATGCTGGAAGAAATGTGCTTCCGGATTCAGCTCGATCGAAACCGGCGGTGATTCTCCGGCGACGACCGGATGCTCAAGCCACAACAAACCGTCGGAATCGCGTCGATCACCCGGAGCAGCGAAATTGATGCCCAGCTTTTGAATCGGTTTGCCATGTGACGCGGACGAGGCAGCCGCATTGACGCTCCACAGTTCGACATCGGGCATCGGAACCAACGCCAGCGACGTTTGGTTTTGGTACGCGCAACTGCAGGTGCGAGTGTAGTCCGGCGCGTTGAGCACACCGTTGGCAACGATCAAGTTGGAAGTACAACCCGATTTGAAGCCGCCCAGGTTTCCCGTTCCCGCATCAGTCAGCAAGTCATAAAAACCGGCAGCACCCGAGCGAAACGTCAGCAAATTCTCACTGGCGATGATGCTGTTGCAACCATACGCGCGAGTGACCTTCCACGGTTGCATCTCTCCGGTCAGCGGGTTTTTCACGAGTTTCTGTTTTCCGTTGAGCAAATAAAACGCGCCGGCCGAGTCGGTGTACGAGTTTGCGTTGGTGATGATCAAATCGTTGTGCAAGATGCAGGGTCCGGCATAGTCCAGTGTTTCGTTCTTCCAGCGAAGCGAACCGTCCGAACCGGAATAGACCGACATCCCTTGTGCGGATTCCGCGGAGAGCCGGTCACTGGCCTTCGCGCCCGCTTGCAGAAGCAGATCGTATTGTTCGGAGTATCCCAGCCAGGAGCCAAAAATCCCGTCGCTGATCTGCCAATTCTGCTCTCCCGTGCGGTAGTCCAAGGCGACGATGCGATAGCTGTCCGGATTCGGCTTGCCACGCCGCCTCATCGCCTCCTCGACCTGCTGCGGATTCTTGTCCAAGCAATAGATTTGTTCGCCACCGGCAACGATTCCGTTGTGCCAGAAGCTGTGATTCGCATTGACTTTCCATAGCTGTTTTCCCGAATGGCGATCGAAGCCGACCAAGGCAAGGCTTGCGGCGCGATCGAGACTTTTGGATCCGAACCCGGCTCGGGAACGATTCAATGCCTTGTCCGATGCAAAGGATAAACCTTGTCGATCACCATACATGGCGAATCCGAATCCGCCGATCAGCAGATCCTTGTAAACGCCAATGTATCCCCAGCTTTCATGTTCAGCCGACTGACCGCGTGGAAGTTGAAAGTCGTGCAGTATTTCGCCTGTCGCAGGATCGAGTGCGTGACAGACACTTCCTTCGATGATGTAAACGCGATCTTCGGTGACGACGTAGTTCGTGCCGCGACCATTCGCACCGGGGATGTGGACCTGGTTGTACTTGGGGTCGAGCGGAACGTCCTCGTAGGTATCGTCGTAATAGACGTCGAACGTTCCCAAGTCCCGAAATTCGCGTTTCCACAACACTCGCCCGGTATACACATCACGAGCACTCAGGCTGTTCATCCCCTGGATGAACAGCCGCCCGCCGACCACTTGCTCAGGTGGACCATGACCATGTCTGGGCAGCACATCCATGTTGCTGCTGCCGCCAAACCACAGCACTCCCAGCGGCAGCTTCACCCGTCGATCGTCCGACTTAATCGTATTGGCGATGTTGCCGTACTGGTGCGTCCAGTCCGCCGATCCTGGTAACGCCCCTTCGCGGCGAACGATCACACCGTGCTGGCCGATTTCGACCTTAGCCTGCTCCAAATGCATCGCTTCGATCATCGCCGCCACAGTGAGACGGCTTTCACCGGCCAGCAGATGCATGACGCCGCCATAGGGTCGAACGGACTCGTACAACTTGGCGATGACCGACGGGTCTGCCGAGGCAACCGTTTCGCGATCGACGAAAACCATGTTGGCCACGTACTGTGGCGCCATGAACGAACCGGCATCGCTTTGATGGACGGTGACCCGGCCGTAAAGCCCGGTGCCATCAAGATCACGCCGCATTCGATCGACCGCCTGCGGATCATGATCGACGATCGCCAATTGAACGAACGGAGAACCGATGGACAGCGCCTTGACCGGCGGCGCATCAGCGGTCCCGAACCACATCGCATAGCCGCTGGCGTCGCCCGCGGACAATAGTTCGGCGATGGTACGTTTGGTCGGGTCAGGAACGGCAGCGATGTTTCGGATTTCTTGAGGACGCGGCTTTGGATCGGGTTGCTCCGCCGCAAACGCGAGGATTTGCCCGTCGATCGTGACGGCGAACAGTTTCTGGTCCGCCACGATCAATCGCTCGATCTGGTCATCAACGGAAATCGATCCGACGACGCGAGCCGGTTCGTTGTCGCCGGGGAGTCGGATGATCGTGATGCCGCCGGCACCCGCGGCGACCAGCTTGTCGCCGGCAAGAATCAAATCGCCACGGCCATCGGCATCGACTTGCCAGACGACTTGGTGGTCGGAATCGTAGCCGCGAACGACCGGATTTTCGCCGTCAACTTCCGCCGCGTAGACATTCCCTCCGGCAAGCACCGGCTCGTTTGGCATGAATGCGGTCTTGATGCCGCTGTCGATTTCAAAGGCCCGAGTTCCTTTTTCGCGGGTGTGGACATAGAAATGGTTTTCGTCTGCCGCGACGAACGAGCCGCCTGTGCCTTTTCCACCGGCATTGATCTCGAAATAACGCAGCTCTCCGGTGCTGCGATCAAACACCGCCGGGACCGAGCGGCCGCCCGGGAACCAGCAAATGGGTTTCGCTGGCGACCAGCGCACCCTGCGGAGCGACACCGGCGAACGAGGGTGCGCTGATGCGGTTGTTTGATGTATTGCGAACCGGTGCTGTCATTGACCCATCGCACCTCGCCCGTTTCCGCATCGAGCGCGTACATGAACGTCCCCATGAAGGGCCAGATGCTGGCGGCGAAGTAGACCGTATCATCACGAACGACCGGACCACCACGAGCCGGCCAAGCCGACGTCAGTCGTCCATTGCCGATCGCATGTTGCGAACTCGGCGCGGCGTCGAACTTCCACAACAGATCGCCATCCGTCGCATCGACGCAATACAAGAAACCATCATCGCTACAAAAAAAGACGCGACCCTGCCAACCGACCGGCGGAAGTCGCACCGGTGCTTCCGCGAAGACCGACCACCGTTCATTGCCCGTCGCGGCGTCCAACGAGACCATTTGATCACGGTCATTGAAACCGACGAACAAACGGCCATCCATCACGATCGGCTCGAAGATGCGATCGTAAGGCATCAAGTCCAGGTTCAGCGGGTCGTCCCAAGCCTGCCGTCGCGGCGTGAGTTCTTTTCGCCACAGCAACCGCAGTTCGTCGGGCAACACGTTGTTCGATGCCGCAGTCCGCCCAGCGTCATACCGCCACATCGGCCAATCATCACCAGCCGCCGCCGCCGCGAGCGGCACAATCGTTGCGACCAAGACAAATAGAAAGTTGGATCGCAGCGGGGGGTAGCAAGCAGACGACATGTGGTCGGTCCAATGGGAGGGCATCTGTCCGGCAATCACTCGGTGTCCAGACTCGACCATTGTAGACCGCCACCTGCCCGAGCAAATAGCTCCGCCGCTGACCCGCGTTTGCCGATCCCGGTCCCCGATCATGCCAATCCGTTACCCAATCGTGCCATTGGGTCAGCGAATCACGGGGCAGACATCGAACCATTCTCGATTCTGGTGCCCCATCCACGCTACCGCTTCGGTCGGGCCCCAAAGTCCCGTCTCGTATTGGTACAAAGCGGGCGACGCGGGACTCCGCCATGCGGCGATGATCGGGTCGATGATGCCCCAGGCCAATTCGACTTCATCGCTACGGGCAAACAAGCTAGCGTCCCCATTCATCGAATCGAGCAGCAGTCGCTGGTAGGCATCGGGCATCGATTCGCTGCCGGATGAATTTTCGAAACTGAAATCGAGAGTGCTCGTTCGTGTTTTCATTTCCGAGTCTGGAACCTTCGTCTCGAAGTGCAGCTGGATCCCTTCGGCCGGCTGGACCTGAATGACCAGGCGATTGCCCAGCGGTTCGCGTGACTTTTCTCCGAACAGGATGTGCGGAACCTTTTTGAATTGAATGACGATCTGGGTCGTTCGGCAGGACATCCCCTTACCGCTCCGCAAATAAAAGGGCACTCCCTGCCAGCGCCAATTGTCGCAATACAGTTTCAGAATCGCGAACGTTTCGGTTTCGCTTCCTTTGGGAACACCCTCTTCCTGCAGATAACCCGCGTATTGTCCGCGAACCGTATCGGAGGCGAAGTCGCCACCGGTCATCCGCCGAACGCTGTGCAGAACCTTGACCTTTTCGTCGCGCACCAGCGAGGCGTCGTATCTTGCCGGCGGTTCCATCGCGGTGATCATCATCAATTGCAACAGATGATTCTGGAACATGTCTCGCAAAATGCCCGATGTGTCGTAATAGCCCGCGCGGCGGCCAATGACGACTTCCTCGGCAACGGTGATTTGAACGTGATCGACGTAGTTGCGATTCCAGATCGGTTCAAAGATGCTGTTGGCGAAACGAAGCGCGAAAATATTTTGGACCGTTTCTTTCCCCAGGTAATGATCGATCCGATAGATCTGGTCCTCACGAAAGACACCATGGATTGAACGGTTCAGTGCTTGCGCGGTCTTGAGGTCTGTGCCGAATGGCTTTTCGATGATCACGCGACGATAACCGTCCGAATCATCAGCCAGTCCGGCAGCGCCGAGTTGCCGGATCGCTTCTTCATACAGTTGTGGCATCGTGGAAAGATAGTACACCCGTCCGGCGCTCGATTCCGGTTCGATCGAGCACAGGAACTCACTCAATGCACGAAAGTCTTCCGGGGTTTTGATGTCGCCCCGCTGGTAGTAGACATTTTCGCTAAAGCCATTCCAGGTTTCCGGATCGAACAAGTCGCTAACGTATTTTTCGGTGGTCTGACGAAGGGAATCACGCCATTGCTGATGCTCGAATTGGCTGCGAGAAACGCCCACAATCCGTGATCCGGCTGGTAGCCGTCCCTTGATGAACAGACGATAGAGCGCCGGGATTAGCTTGCGGCTCGTCAAATCGCCTGACGCGCCAAAGATGACAATGGTATGAGCCATGAAACTTCCTTCCCAAAGGTGGTTAACCGAAGAAAAGGCAGCTTACGGCAGGAAAGCCCGATCGGGGAGGTGACTAAATTGTCGCCTCCGCGTCGCGAGAACTCGATCGTCATTCCTGCCAGCGAATGTCACCCTTGCGTAGTCGGACTTCCCATTTCTTGATCTCCGGCGCCCGCCGAATCGCATTGTCTTGATCGGCTCGAAAATAAAGCGTCGTGCCGGTGATATTGTGCAAGTTCTCGAGCGCCAATACACGAACCTCCATCGACGGCGAATCGAGAAACCGAATCAGCTCCTCGTCACCACCCTCGACCAACTGTTTCTGCGAGTAACCAGTTAGCAGTCGCTGAAGCGAATTCGCGTTGGCGGCGTCCATTCTCGCGATCGACAGAATTACCTCCGACGCCTGTTGGGCATTCTGGTCGAACACGTCCCTCAGAGTTCGGAAATGATCGGGCCAATAGGCTCGCTGCTTCGCTTCGCTTAGGATTCCGTCGCCGCCAAAATAAACGTCGGGTCGGCCCATGATCAGCAACGTGCGCGCGGCGAGTGCTCCCACCTCGGCTCTGCGAAACGATGTCGCTTCGCGAAGTGACAGCTCCAACGGCTGGTCACTCCCCAAGATCGCCAGCAGGCCTTTGCGGGCACTCGACTCGAGCGTTTCTTCGGCTCGGTCCGGAGGGTCGAGCCAATCGGGATTCGTCTCGATGGGAGAGATTTGGGATTCCAATTCGCCGTGCTTGATCCATTGTTGGCCAGTCAGCAGCGTTTCCTCACTGCTGTCGGAAATCAATTGAACGATGCCTCGAACCGTTAGCACGCCGGCATGCCGCACACGATTGTCGTTGACCAATGGATCGAGCCCGGGCTGACGCAAGTTCTTGACGCTCGCGGCAACGACCGTGTCGACGTCGGGTAGCTCCAGCCGCACCGGAAAATCACCGAGCACGACTTCCAGGGAGGCATCCGCTTCGGTGGCCGTGATCAACACGCGACCGAAGTCGATGTGCAACGTCACCACGTCGGCGTCGCGGGACCAATGAATCTGTGTCGCCCCAATCATCGTCAACCTGACGTTGGCCACCGACTCCATTTCGCCGCGAAATGTGGGCGCGCAGATCACGTTGAGACCCTCTCCGATCGGCATGTCCTTGGTCAGTCGCACCCATGGTTGGTCCCCCATCCTGCCGACCAGCAAGGTGTCGGCGGTGGTCACTTTGGCAAGCTCAATCACAGGCGGTGGCTCGACCCCATCGGGCTGCGCCGGTGCCGGTGGAGGTGTCGCATCGGTGGCGTCTTCGCTGGCCACCGGGCCGGCAGCGGCTTTGTTGTCCGTTTTTTGCTCACTCGGCCGATCCGGCGTCGCGGCGGGGACGGGTTTCATTCCCTCTGCCGCACCACCAGCACCGGCCGGCAGTCGCTCGCTTCCAACCGCGGGCGCTTCGGCTGGCAAAAGTTCGTTGGAGACAGCGGCCATTTCCTCGACCGCTTGCGGCGGAACGTCTTTCTGTGTCGCGTTGCCGACTGGCAATGATTCTGCGCTGTCTGCGTCCGCCGGTGCGACGTTCGGCGACGGCAGCGTCTCCAAGATTTCGATCGTTTCGATCGCAGCATCGGGCAGATTCTCGGATAGATCTTCCGGTATCGGCGGCGCTTCCATGTCGACCATGGGCGGCGCCTCGTCGATCGGAACTTCGATCTCCATTGGCAATGCATCGGGATCGTCCGGCTGGACATCGGCGATCGAATCCTCGAGGGCGATCGCATCATTTGGGTTGGACGAGACCGAATGCGAATTGAACAGTGGCGAGAAAATCTGCACCAGGGCAAACAGCAGCACCGCCGCGAGCGCGAATGAAACGAGCCACGGCGCGATTCGCGACGTTCGGATCGATGCACCACGGATCATGCTCGATTCCGCGACCGCGCGAGGCTTGCTGCCGGCAATCGCCGGGCCACCGCCAGGGGTGACGCCCGCATCCCCCAGACCGGCTTCACGCAATCTTGTCGGCGCGTCGGAAACGCCCGAGTCGGCGGGGCCAACCGGTTTCACCGGTTCACCGTCGCGTGATGGACTCGATTCGGCCCTGGAGACCTCGTCGCTGAGTGGACCGAGCGGCTCGTCGGGAATCGATACCGACGAAAAACTGCCCGCCGCCGCCGCGATTTCCTCGATCTTCTTGTCGGGCAGTTCATAGATTCGCTGACGAAGCTCCGGCGACACCTGGGCCGAACGGCCCAACACCATGGTCAAAATCTGGTGACACGCAGCCGCTTCGGCCAGATGCGGGTCGGACTCCAGGCATGCCCGCTCGATCTCGGCGACCTGTTCGGTCGGCAATGTGCTGTCCAAATACTCGCTGATCACATTGGCTTCTTCGACCGGACCCACCGCTTGCGGCGAAGGAGCGGCCAACGATGAATTCGTGAGAGAATTTCGGATCCTCTGAACCAATTGAGTTGCGAATCCACTCTCGCTCAATTTGTCACGCAAGGTTTGGACATCCTGCGGTTCCAGCGTGTTATCGAGATAGGCAAGCAAGGTGCGAAGGGTCAAACGCATCCGGAAACTCCCTCAGGAGTGATGATCGGTGGGGAAAAATGGGGGTCCAAGGTAGTAGTGACGCCGCGGGGCGGATCCCGTGCATCAAAATCGTAAACTTTCCAAAATCGGTCGGACCCAAATGGTCGGACGAGCGAGAGGCGGGACGAGAGGGGGGCGAGAAGCTCGCTTGCCGCTCACCCCTCCGATTGCTGCTGCGTTACACTGTGCATCATGCCGCCAACCACCGAAGCCATACCGCTGTTGACCCCCGATTTGCTTGCCCGACTCGAGCGTCTGGAGCTCGTTTCTCGCAAGGTCTTTCGGGGTCGAATGAAAGGCGAGCGGCGAAGCCGTCGCAAAGGCCAGAGCGTCGAGTTTGCCGATTTTCGAAATTACGTTCCCGGCGACGATCTGCGGCTGATCGACTGGAATCTGTACGCCCGGCTGGACCAGTTGTTCCTCAAGCTGTTCCTGGAAGAAGAAGACTTGCACTTGTACGCGTTGGTCGACGCCAGCGAGTCGATGAACTTTGGCAACCCCACGAAATTGCGTGTGGCCAAGCAACTTGCCGCGGCGCTGGGATATGTCGGCCTCTGCCGCGCCGACCGCGTCAGTGTGGCGGCATTGGGGCCGCTGGGTCGCAGTGCGCCGGTGCTCCGCGGCCGCGCGAGCCTGTGGAAGATGCTGCAATATTTGGAGACCGTCGATAGCGGACACAACGTTTCGCTGTACGACGGCGTGAAGGATTTCTCGATTCGTAATTCGGGAACCGGAATCGCAGTTCTGTTGACCGATCTGATGGACAAGGCGGGTTACGAATCGGCGCTGCGAATGTTGGTCGGACGACGTATGGACGTGTTCGTGATGCACGTGCTGTCGCCGGAGGAAATCGACCCGCCGTTGCGCGGCGATCGCAAGCTGATCGATGTCGAAGATGGTGACAGCGCCGAAATCACGATCAACGCCTATGTGCTGGACAAATATAAAGAAACGGTGCAGTCGTTCATCGGATCGGTCAAATCTTTCTGTAGTCGTCGCTCGATCGTCTACATTCCGGTCCGCACCGATACGGCGGTGGAAACGATCGTCACTCGGTATCTACGCGAACGTGGAGTGGTGCGGTGAGTTGGATCTCAATGCTGCTGCCGTGGCAATGGTTCGTGTTGTCGATCGTTCCGATTGGCATTGTCCTGTTGTACTTTTTGAAACTCCGCCGCGAGCCGGTGGAGGTGCCCAGTACTTATCTGTGGTCGCGTACGATCGAGGACCTGCACGTAAATAGCTTGTTGCAGCGGTTGCGACGCAATTTGCTGTTGTTGCTTCAGTTGCTCGCTGTCGCGTTGGCCGCCATCGCCCTGCTTCGACCGGGCCTGCGCGGCGAAAACACGGATCAACGTCGGATCGTGTTTCTATTGGATACGTCGGCCAGCATGCAGGCGACGGATGTTGATGACGATGAAAACCGATTCGAAAAAGCTCGGCGGATGATCCGGGAACGAATCGATGCGGTCAGCGCCAATGAAAGTTTGATGTTGGTCACCTTCAGCGATCGGCCGGAAGTGCTGCAATCGTTCACGACCGACCGCAATCGAATTCGCGATGCCTTGAATCGTGCCCAGGTGACCAATCATTCCACCGATGTGCTCGGTGCACTCAAAGCGGCCGATGGCTTGGCGAATCCGCCGCGATCGAGCGAGGTGGGCGACACGAATGATGTTCAGGTCGCCGACGCGATGCCGGCCGACCTACTGCTGTATAGCGATGGTGGATTTCAAACGGTGACCGAGTTCGACCTGGGTAACCTGGTCCCGCAATACATCGCCATCGGCAGCGAATCCGTCAACAACCTGGCGATCACCGCTTTTTCGGCCGAACGAAATGTCGAACAACCGACCGAGGTACAGGCGTTTGCGACCGTGGTCAATCTTGGCGACGTGGCGGCGGAAACGACGGCCACGCTGTCCTGGGATGCCGATGGCATGACGGCCAGCGAAGCGTTTCGGGACGCGGAAACCGTGTCGTTACAGCCCGGCGAACAGGTCGGCTTGTCCTTCTCGCTTGATAGTGAAGAAGCGGTTTCGCTCCGATTGAAACTCGATATCGACGACGATCTCGCCCTGGACAATGTTGCCTATGCCGGCCTGACCCCGATGAGAAATGTTTCGGTGCTGGTGGTCACATCCGGCAACAAACCACTTGAACTGGGACTGCAGACAGAAAAAGCGGCAAAGATTTGTCAGCCCGAGTTTGTCTCGCCCTCCTACTTGCAGTCCGAACAATACAAGTCACGCGCCGAATCGGGCGTTGACGATTTGATCATTTTCGATCGATGTTCTCCCAGCGTGATGCCGCTGACCAATACCTTCTTTATCGGCACCCTGCCACCGAATGATCTGACGGCCGGTGAATCCGATCGTCCGCCGGATGCATCGCCACCATCACCACAATCGCCACAAGATTCTGTAGCGGCCGGCGATCCGCAAGCCGCCGAGCGGAATCGATGGTCTTGGGCCAGCGAACCGTCCAACGTTGTCTTGATCGATATGGATCGCACGCACCCGATGATGCGATTCATGGAAGTCTTTTCGCTGCTGATTTTCAGCGGGCGGGCAATCGATGGACCACCCGGATCGACGGAACTGATCGGCGCGGACATCGGATCGATGTTGGTCTTGGCACCGCGGGACGGATTCCAAGACATGGTGTTGGGATTCGAAATCGTCACCACCGACCAAGACGGTGTGCCGCAGACCAACACCAACTGGTACGCCGAACGCTCGTGGCCGGTATTCATTCTGAATGTACTGAGGTACCTGGCCGGGGCGGCGGAGTCCAGCGGTGCACCATCATTTCAACCTGGCCAAACCGTTCAACTTCGACTGGAAAGCGCCATCAGTGATGCCGAGATGCAACGGATTGGGGGCAAGCCCAAAAAAATCAACATCGGTCCCAGCGGTCTGACCGAGATCGTTGATACAGAGCAACCCGGCAACTACCGCGTTGAATCGGGCGACGAACTGGCAGATTTGTTTTCGATCAACCTGTTCGAACGTTCCGAAAGCAATCTGGCGGTGGCAAAAAGTGTCGAGCTCGGTTACGAAGCGGTGACCGCAGCGACTGGCGGCATCGAACAACGCGTCGAATACTGGCGTTGGGCGCTGCTTGCGATGTTGGCCATGCTGGTAGCCGAATGGTGGGTCTATTCCCGGCGCGTTGCGTAACCGCCCGTCGGTTTTCCTGTCGACCGGCACGCCTGGTTTGGATTCCATTTGTTCTGGGCATGCCATTGCGACCTGGCGCGGCATCTGTTCGCGCCGCTGTCGGAAAACGGCGCGAATGGCTTGCTTCATCCCATCGAGCCTGCCACTGCGAATCCGCTACGATCGATTCAGTTGCTAAAGCCGCTGTGTTCGACCTGGCAAACTGGTCCGGTTGCGAAAAACCGTAAGGTTAGCAACCAGTTGACGGGCAGATTCGACGATAGCCATCTGTGAACACCCTGTAATGGGTGTCGCGCTCGCGCCGCCACACGCCGATCGACCGCCGACGGAGCCTCCCCGGATCCCAAAATGGTTGGATCGGGGCAATGCTTCGAGAAGGTCCTTGGCCGCTCGGACGTGTTGCGGCTCAGGCGTTGGCATGAACCTTCCCGAAACCTAAATCCATGGAGATATCACGATGCGTCGTGTAATCGTTCCTGCACTGCTGGCAATTGCTATGGTTGCAAGCAGCTCGGTCAACGCCAGTGCGTTTGGCTTGTTTGACAAATTGTGTAACAAAGGCTGTGACACCTGTTGTGACGTCGAGCCGGCTTGCGGGTGCGAAGCACCTTGTGCGCCGACTTGCGGTTGCGAAGCACCTTGTGCACCTTCCTGTGGCTGCGAAGCCGATCCTTGCTGCGACTCCGGTTGCGGACGACCAAAGATGGGTCTGCTGAAGCGTTTGTTCGCCAAGCACCACAACTGCTGTGACAGCTGCTGCGAGCCCGCTTGCGGTTGCGAAGTCATCGCACCCGCTTGTGGCTGCGAAGCACCTTGTGCTCCGACCTGCGGTTGCGAAGCACCTTGTGCTCCGTCGTGTGGCTGCGAAGCGAATCCTTGCTGTGGATCACATGGCGGAAAGATGCACGGCCTCTTCGCCAAGCTGTTCCGCAAGCACAACAAGTGCTGTGACAGCTGCTGCGATGTCGAGCCCACTTGCGGATGCGAAGCACCGTGCGAGCCGACTTGCGGTTGCGAGCCGAGCTGCGGCTGCGGCCGATAAGTTCAAAAGGTAACTCAGTTTGGACCAGGGAGAATGAACATCGATCGCTGAACCGCAGTGACTGTTCTCAAGAACGTAAGGTGTAAGCGAATCTCGTATCTTCGCTCTCCGGAATTCGATCTGCGGGTCAGACGCTCGCTCGTCACCAAACTAACGAGAATCACGATCCCCAGTATCTCGCTGTTGAGATGCTGGGGATTTTTCGTTTTCCGGCAAAAGCGTCTCGACCACCGTGATCGACAAGCCAACGTCAGCGTAAGTCCGATTGAAATGATGAATGAAATCGCTGACCCGATGCTCAGGCAACCGCATCGGGCCGCGCGGTCTCTCCTGCCCCCACAAAACGCCCTCGCAGACCGGAATGTTACGGTTGCTGCTCAATACGATCCTCCCCCCATCACGATTGCATGGCGTCCGCTGTGGCCGCACCGTCACCCGCCGTCGCACCATCCATCGTGGCCGCTCCACGCCAGACGACCGATGGGTGCGGAAATCCCAGCTGCTTGTCGACGCGATTGAGCGGCGGCTGGCCAGCAAGGTAACGCCGCAGGTTGACGCATGCCAGGTCGGTTGTGTCGTCAACACGCCGCTGGGACTGTGCACCGACGTGAGGCGTGATGATCACCCTGGGGTCATCCCACAATAAACTCTCCTCGGCCAGCGGTTCGACCTCCGTCACATCACATCCGGCGCCCGCCAAATGACCCGAGGCCAATGCTTCGGTCAATGCCGATTCGATGACCACCGGACCGCGTGCCACGTTGACCAGATAGCTACCCGCACGCATCTTGGCGAATCGTTGTTGGTCGAACATGCCCATCGTTTGTGCATTGAGCGGCAACGCCAGGATCACAATGTCGCTGACCTGCAACAGTTGGTCGATCTGGTCGGCAGGCCAAAGCTGGTCCACCTCCGCCGGCTTGTCGATCGGAAAGTAGTCGGTGGCGACGATGCGCACATCCCAGGGAGCCAGCACCCGCGCGATCATCCGCCCATTCCCACCCATCCCGACGATACCGACCGTCTTGCCGCGCAGATCGTCGGTTGGCCGGCGAACGAATTCTCGATTCAGCTGGGCACGGAAAAAGATCGGTAGCCGCCGAAGCAGTCCGAACAACAAGGCACAGGTTTGCTCGGCGACCTGCGGCGCGAACAATCCCGAGGCGCTGCTGACGATGATCTCCGAATCGATCACGCCGGGGACAAGGCAATGATCCAAACCGGCCGCAGAAGACTGAATCCAACGAAGTTTGCCGGCCGCTAGTACTCGGTCCCAATCGACCGGGACTTTTGCATGCCCAATGAAAATGTCCGCGCTGGGCAGCAGTTCGTCGATCCGTTCTTGACCCGCATCGACGACTTCGGCTTCCGGCGCGGTCGCCCGAATCTGGTCGACGTGCTTTGGGTCCGCGGGATAACACAACACAATTCGCATCGCAGGCTCGTCGGGGATTGGGGTATCAGTTCGCAGGACTGGGCAAGATTTCTTGGGCACGATGTAATAATCGCACGGCACGAAAGCTGGGGTGCGCCGCCAGCAACAGCGGCAACATCGGTGGCGTCGTGTCGGCAATCTCGGCCAGCCGCAATTCGTCAATCCCTTCGCTCGTGCGTGATTGAAGAATCGCTTCGTTCATCGCCGTGCCGAACGGTCCGTAAGGCAAGACGGTCAACTGCTCCCTGCGTTTCCGCAAGTAATCTAGCTCGCCGAACCCTGGATTCAACGTCATCGCGTCTTGCTCTGCCAGCGCCAGGTCATACTGCCGTTGGTGCTCGAAGATGTCGACCAACAGCCCTCTGGCCAGTATGTTTGCGTCGTACTTGTCTCGGATCCTGCGGGCCTCTGCCACGGCGCGTTCGGCATTCCCCGAAAACCACATCGCCCGAGCACGATCGACCTTTGCCAGTACCGACCAGGGATTGATCTGCGCGGCTTCGCGGAGCGACAGCGAAGCTTTTGAAAATTCGCCCCTTGCCAACTGCAGCAAGCCGTACTGATGCAGGATTTGCCAGTTGTTGGGAGCGACCATCGACAGCTCCCGAAGCGTGCGTTCGGCTTGTTGATAGCGGTTGGTGGTTTGCCAATCCAACATCGCCCGAGCCAATCGGGCGTCAATCGAAGTGGGGTCCAAGGCCAACGCTTCGGTTGCCGCTTCGCGAGCGCGGATGATCAATTCCAACGATTGATCGGTCGGACTTTGCGCGGCCAAGATGACCGACGTCAATGCGATACCGGCAAGCGGATCGGCAAAACGCCGATCCACTTGATGGGCGTTTTCAAAGCACAGCAGCGCCTTCTCCAGCCCGGCAACGCTTTCGGGATCCGACCTCGTTTTTCCGTCAACAAGGCAATTGAACGATTCGACACTGGGCGGCGCCGCTTCCTCCGCGGTGGACGTCAGACGACGGCCAATGGCAGAGGCGATCTCGGTGGCCAACCTGCTCTGCTGCAAAAAGTTGTCGGCAGAATCGGATTGAATCTGTTTTCCCCACAACTGGTTGCCGGTCTCGCTGGAGATGATTTGGATGTCCACCACCAGAAACTTGCGAGTCCCCTGACGGACCGTGCGCATCGAACCGGTCAACAGTGCATCGACCTCGAGTTCCGCGCCGATCTCTCGCAACTCCTTCGGCGTTTCTGCCCTGATCGGGCGAAAGCGCGGGATGGCGAGCTCGGACAGCCGCGTCAATTCATGCACCAGCAATGCGGCGAGCTTCTCACCACTACCGAGGTCACGCTCACCGATCGGATCGGGCGTCGTTGTCGAGCTGCCAGCCTCTGGCGATGACTCGGAATCGAGATCGCTGAAACTGAGCACGGCGAGCGATTGGATGTTGTTGACTCCCCGATGCTGCCGGTTCGCGGCAATCGCGCCGGCGATCCCACCGACGATCGCACCGGTGGCCAGCATCAGCAAGCGACGGCGAGCGATCTCGCCCGACGCATAGCCCGATTCCAGATGGTGACTGATCCGATCAAACTCCGTCTCCTGATCACGAAGCAGTGCCGCCACCGCCGATGCAGATTTGGGGCGGTCGCCGGGATCCTTCTGCAAGCAACGGTCGATCAAGTCGGCCAGCGCGACGTCGTCGCGCCGGCGAATGGGATCCGGCTCGGGCGTGTGATCCATCGTCGCTCGGAAGCGAGCCACGACGGTGTCGCCCTCAAACGCGCGCCGGCCATAAAACGATTCGTACAACACGCAACCAAGCGAAAAAATGTCGGCCGCTTCCGTCACCGACTCGCCCCGCGCCGTTCGGGCGCCATGTAGCCTGGCGTACCTAGAATGATGCCCTCCGCCGTATCGTCCGCCGCGTCCAAATCGTGACGCGGCACACGTGACAGCCCAAAGTCGAACAGCTTGACGATGGTCGATTCCGCGGCCCCGTGTGACGTGTCACGCGAAGCATTGCCCGATTGCAGGTGCGCGTTCGAATCACCACCTTGCCGACGAACCAGCATGATATTGTGCGGTTTCAGATCGCGATGGATCACGCCCCCGCTGTGAGCCGCCGCCAAGGCGTCCGCGATCTGCGCGCCAGACGCCTCACCTGATCCCGATTCATCCGCCCGCGTTTGAATCGTTGGTCGAGCAGTTCGCCATCCAGATACTCCATCACCGCGTACGGCAAACCCGAACGGACACCGACATCGAACAGCTCGACAATATTGGGATGGCTGAGTGCCGCGACCGCTTTCGCCTCGCGTTCAAACCGCTCGGTCAAGTCGCGCCCTTTGCCGACTTCGACGGCGAGCACCTTGATCGCGACTTCACGATCGAGTCGTTGATCGATCGCTTTGTAAACCGCGCCCATCCCGCCGCGGCCGAGCAATTCGCCAACGACATAAGGTCCAATCAGATCACCGCTGGCTGGCAAGTCGATGGCCGGTAAATCGATCTGCCCAGAAAGATTCGCGGTCGCCCTCAGCGTTGGGGCGCTGATGATGTGCCTGAGGGTGCATTGCCAAGTTCATCGCGGACCGCGATCAGTTCGCGGCGCAGAAGCTCCGCATGCCGGCCGCCCTGCTGTGCGACCAACTCGTCGATCGAGCGGGACTTGCCGTTGCGGAGATCTGCCTCGTATCGCAAACAGATCGAGTCAATTCGGGCGAGTTCGCTGGCCGGTAGGTCACTGAGACTCATGGCCCAATTCGCATCTTCAGTTTTGTATCGGATTGGAAACTCAATCGTGAATGATCATCCATCGCCCGATTCCGCATCTGCCGCCTCGCTCCACGTTTTCCGAATCAATTGCAAACGCCGCTCGACCGCCCGCTTGCTGAGTCCCAAGTTGTCGGCGATCTCGTCCACCAAGAAACCATCCATCCGCATCACCGCAATCTGCCGTAGTTGGTCGTCCGCCAGCTGCGCCAACAGTCCGTCACACGCCTCGGCCAGTTCAGCGTGCAGGTCGGCCGATGGCACGTCGCCGGTGATGCCACCAATCCCGCCTCCACGCGCGCTGCCGGCTGGATCGATGAATACCGATTCGCCACGCACGCTGCCGCCACCTCGTTTTTGCCGCGTTTCGTGCCGTAGGTGAGCTTGCGCCTTGCGACTGGTCAATGTGATCAATAACCCCCACAAATTGTCAGGTCCACCGAGATCGGGGAATTGGTCGCGACGAACACCCGCGATGAAGCTGTGGAATGCCGACAGGGCGATGTCCTCCTCGTCCCCGGTTCGGCGAAGATTCTCGGGCAGACGGTTGGCCGCGATCCGTACCAACCGCTGAAAATACTCTTCCCACAGCTGTTCGGTCGCCCGCTGTTCGCCAGTTCTGACGCGCTTCAGCAATTCGGCGAATTGTTCAGGTGTCGTTTGCATGCCCCGAATGATGATGCAAAAGTCCAGGAAAGGGAACGGTTCCTACAAAACCCGGCCGGTGAAGACGTTTTTCGATGATTCGTCGATCCCCTCGGCTGTCGCACCAGCGTCAAAGTGGCTTCGCCGCGCGAATCCGATCGCCACCGCGTCTTGATCACCACCCGCGGCGACACTGGTCAGCCGGCCCACCGTCTTCTCGCCCGAGGTCAACGTCGCTCCCGCCCCGGGGACCACGCCGCGGATTGACCACCGAACCAGTTTTTTTTGTACCTGACCCAGTGCGTCCAATCGTGCGACCGTTTCCTGTCCCAGATAGCAACCCTTTGTCAGCGAGATCGCTTCGGCGTTTCGCTCCGCCTCCTGTGGCAGATTCGTTTCGTCCAGGTCGATACCGTACCAGGGAAACCCCGCCATTGTTCGTCGCTGATGAAACGCATGCTCATCGGCAGCCGTCAAGGATTGCCCGGCCAGCCAATCGGTTGCCGCTGCCGCTTGATCGGAATCAATCAAAATCACTACGCTTTCGGCGCCCAACCACGGCGTTTGGTAGCCGTTGGCGACAACATCCCCCAGCCGCAGCGGCGCCGATCGTAGTCCGTCTTTGGCGAACCAATCGATACCGATCCTAGCGGCGGATGGTTTCGCCAGCACGACAGCGACATAGTCTTGATCCCGCACGACCCCCTGCGCGTCTTCGCGAATCGTGTACCGGTCCACATGTTCGACAAGCCGTTCGGATTGCCCGCCGGCACCCATCAGTCGCAATCCGTTCTGCTGACGGAAAACGACCACGTGTCCGAGCGTCTTGCCGCGCACGTCGGTGATAAAACTCTCGCAACCAATCCCCAAACCAAGCTTCGTGACTTCGTTGGTGGTCAGGTTGTGGACGATTTTTTCGGCGTCGTTGCCGACCACGTCGACCACCGAGATGGAATCGAGACGATAAAATTGATTCGCGTTCATATCGATTGGTTGGCTGTGTCGCATCCATGAAACGCCGACACGAAAATCGACAGCCTGCGGTTCAATCCTTTTCCGCCTTATAGAGCGGCATGTGGCGGTAGTAGACTTCCAGGCAAAAGATCGACAGACAGGTGGTGTACAGACGACCCGAATTACGCCCCCAGCGATCCTGCTGCGGCGCCCAGCTTCCGTCTTCGCGGCCACCGGTGACCTGGGCCTTGGGCAGCTGGGATCGCATCGATTCGTTCCACTCTCGCCAGGGCGAACCGCCGAAGTGGTGCATCACTTGTGTCGCGTAGTACCAGTAATAAACATCGCGGTCATTGATATTGAATGGTGAGTCTTCCAGCAGCGCCTCGATGCCGCGAAGCATCGACGGATGGTTGCGTTTCCAACTGATGTATTGTCGACACAAGATTCCCTCGGCTGTCATCGCCGCGCTCGGAGCACTCCGCGCCTGATAGCCGTACGCGTGCGCCATCGAATGCCGAGGCGGTATCGAGGTAACCGCCGACCCGGGTCAGGACCGAGATGTCAACGTCGAGGCCCGCGGCGCGACCGCTCTCGAGCGCCATCACAAACCATCCGGTGACCGACGTGTCGGAGTCGAAATTGGGTTCATATCGCCAACCACCCTCAGCCGATTGCGCCTTCATCGCGAAATCCATGGCCAGCTGGGCTCGTGGACGCAGCCAGGAATCCTTGGTCATTCCATACAGCTCGCAGATCGCGATGCTCGCTTGCGCTTGGGCGTACATCTTCTCGTGGCTGCGCCTGCTTGGCGAAGAAACCACTGCGGTCCTGGTTATTGATCAGGTACTTCATTCCCTTCTCGACCTGTTCAGCGTACTCGCCTTTCAAGTGCGTGTGACCGTCACCTAAAAACGCGAGCAGCGCCATCGCGGTGGCCGCGGCATCGTTCTCGGACAAACCGCCATCGCTATACGGACCACGCATGCTCCAGCTGCCGTCGCGCCGCTGATTTCGTTTCAGCCATGCCAGACCACGTGCCACCGCTTCCTGAGTTTCGGGCGTGCCGCCATAGATTGCCAACAAGGCCTGTTTCATCGCGCCGGTTCGCCCGTTGAACATCGGCCGGGTCATGGCGATTTCGGTGCCGACGCCAATGTCGATCGGCGCCACATCCTGCGGATCACTCAATTCGGCCGAATCAAAGATCGTCGGGATATCGACTTCCACTTCCGATTCTTCCATCACATCGGAATCATCCAACGAGATTTCCGTGGCCATCGCAAACTCGGTGAATTCCGAGGGCGATTCGCGATCGCTCTGTCCGATCGTCAACATCACTCGGCCGAGGTCCGTGCCGGCCGGTGAACTGATCAACGCCAAGATCAACAGCAGCACCAGGTGGAACACCATGCTGACCAACCAGGGCGGCGCCTCTTTGGCCAGCTGTGTTTCGTCACGCGAATCATCCGCAGGATCCGCATTCTCGTCCGCTGTCGAGGCGGCGGTCGATGTGTCAGCGGATTTCTTGGACTTCTGCGGAATGTTTTCGAGCTCGCCACGCCAGCGAACTCCCTTGGCCGATCCGATTCCATTGACCGCTTTGGGCTGGGGGGCCGGACGAACCGGAGGGAGCGTTGATCGTGGCGGCGGGGGTGGCGGTACCGACGGCAAATGGGTCGAACGACCTGCGCGAGCACCATTGCCGGCCGGCGCGTTGCCGGGTGCGCGTTGCCGGGTGGCGCGTTGCCGGGTGGCGGTGGTGGGACGTCTTGCAACGGCGGCGGCACAGCGGGGGGTGAGTCGGATGTTGGCAGCGAGGCCGAGGCACTGGCACCGGACGAGGCGGAAGATGGGGGATGATAATCGGCGTGAGACATCGTTTCCGATCAATCCGAACAGCGGTGACGACTCGACGGTACGGTGGTGCAAGGTCGCTCCCTGAATCTTCGGCTGCTGGCGACCGGTGACCCAAGGTGACTGCGAATGTGATGAGTTGTGGCGGTATTGCGAACCAGGTCAAGCCCCGCATCGATGGTAGCGAGAAACGTGATTGGCACCGCCTGGGTATAGGATAGAGGCTTTTTGGGTTCGATGCGAACCTTTTCGTGATTCACAGCGTCGGACATTTGGATGATTGGTGGGACAGGGAGGGGGAGGAAGTATGCCGAACCGGGTCGAAATTGCAGGCCGGTTGACATCGGAGGATCTTTTTCCGATAAACCCTGCACTTCGCTGGGACACCAGTGACAGAAACTTCACCGCGGGATGGAGCAGCCCGGTAGCTCGCGAGGCTCATAACCTCGAGGTCGTCGGTTCGAATCCGGCTCCCGCAACTCTACGACTTCCCGGTCGTCCGCTCTGACCGCCGGGTTATCGAATCAGCCGACGTTGGTCTTCATGACTGACGCCGGCTTTTTTCGTGGTTTACCGCAGTGCTGGCAAGGACTTACGTCGACGCTGGCCAGCCAGAGATCTCTCAGGGCGTCTCTGGAAAAGTACTATCGGGCGGCCGGCGATACGGTCTCTGGGGCGATCTCGGGCAATGGTCTCTGTTGTCTCTGTACTATTTGACCTCCAGGTTATGAAGTCTCGGAGTGCTATCCGAAGAAAGTGGTCAACGTTCCCGGCTTCAATCTAGATCTTCGATACGGCTCTCGTTCGGATAGAAACAGTTACTCATGTGCCGACGGGCATTCCTGTGACTTCTTAGCGTTGATTTCGATGAATCCTTTCCATTGGTCCGGCACATCGTCTTCGTAGAAAATCGCTTCGGTTGGGCATTCAGGCACGCAGGCTCCGCAGTCGATGCATTCGTCGGGGTCGATGTAGACCATGGATTCGTCTTCGTGAAAGCACTCGACCGGGCAAACCGGTAAGCACGCTTTGTCTTTGCACCCAATGCAGGGCTGTGTAACCCGCCGGCGAATACACCAGTGGCGAAACTCACCGCTACCTTGGCCGACAGTATCGCCTGAAAAGTCACGACGTCAGCAGAGCACTCGGCCAAGTTATCCGGCAAGTTCCTACACGTCGGCCAATCTGACACCTCCGATCACGACGCAACGAAGAAGCTCGTCATGGACTGGTAACGGACCATCCAAACCAACACGTCTATGCGTTAGCTTTTCACGAAGGATACCGTGAACTCGATGAGGTAATTCGCCTGCCGTGGTTGGCCGTCAACA
This sequence comes from Pirellulaceae bacterium, assembly GCA_963734865.1. Classification (GTDB taxonomy): domain Bacteria; phylum Planctomycetota; class Planctomycetia; order Pirellulales; family Pirellulaceae; genus CBDCUW01. The sequence goes on along the minus strand of CAVTIV010000027.1, from coordinate 9,117 downwards.
GCCTTGAAACGCTTTGAGCATCATAGGCTGGACTACCGCTTGGTAGAGAGGCTTCTTGGCGAAGGCAGCGAAGAAGTCAAAGCATTGATCGTCGATGCAATCAAACCAGGCAGTTCCTTTGATGACATTCAAGTTGCAGATATTGACGAGGCACTTCGCGGTTTGACGTCGGAACATCTGGCGATCCGCCAGCACGCCGTGATGTTGCTGGGTTGCCGTGGACTAGGAAGCAAAGCGAGCAAGCGAGTGCTCCCCGAGTTGGCAAAGCAACTGCAAGATGGAAACGCAACGATCCGACGGTTGGCTCTGTTGTCGTTAAACGATTGGAAATCTGCTGCGAAGCCATACCGAAATCAGATGTGGGCTTTGAAAGAGGACCCTGATCGTGAAGTGAGAATGACGGCGACGTATGTTTTTGAGTAAATGAAACGCTGACCAGAAAGTTTCCCCTGATCGGGCTTGGAGCGGGTGGCGGTTCGGCTGACGCAGTTCTTGATATGATGAAAGATGAGCTGACAAACGTCACATTTCGCGGACGTATCGTCACTGTTTAATTTGAAAAGCTATGAAACAAGCATTGGTAGGGGCCAGCGTTCAAGACTGAATCGTCAGACAGAAGCACCTGCGAAAGCCGGTCGTAAACGTCAGAGATTCGCCCTCGAGAAAGGGCTGCATATGCAATCCGTGAGATGTCCACAGACGGGGCGTTTGCTTCTCGATGGGCTACATATCCAAACGGTACAGGATGGAGAAGAGGTTCGATGGATGCCGCTTTGATCGCCTTGACGGACCGAGGAGTTCGCTTCACGTTCCTCGGCGAACCCTTTCGCAGCCGGCAGAAGATCCAGAACGAGGACATCGTCGATGTCGACTTCAACAAAATTGAGATAACCGACGCCGACATCGAGCCGCTGCTGGCGCTTCCGAATCTCGAGGGAATCAGCTTCTGGGAGACCGGCGTTTCCGATCGCGCTATCGAGCTGATTGCACAGCTCCCTCAACTCACACGACTCAACCTGTGCGGAACGCTGGTGACAGACGCATCGGTTTCCACCCTTGTCGCAATGGCTCTGAACTACATCGACGTCACGGATACGCAGCTCACATCGCGGGGAGTAAAAACGCTGCGAGCGGGACTGCCCAATGCAGAGATCCTCTCTTAGCAGCCCGATGTCTGTCGATGTTGATCCCCGCCGATAAAATTCGAGCCAACCCAATGATCCGCGAAATTCACGAAGACCGGCTTTCGCAAGGCCATTGAGTCTCTCGTCGCGAGAATCTGGTAAACCCGTCGGCAAGGTCGCGAGCATCATCCACTGACAATGGTTGCGTGAAGCGTCTGGGATCAGTCACGATGTGAATGAGTTCCGCGAGGACTTGCGGAGCGAGCGAGAAGCGATCCCCACGGTTGACCAACTGAGCGAGTGTAGACTTTGCGTTTTGATGTAGTGGATGCTGCGAGATTGCAGCCGCGACGAGGAACCCGGTATCCAGTCCGTGGTTCAATTTCGTTGCTCCAGCATTTCATCGAGCAGGTCGCTATTGGCCTCGTCATACGAAAGCACCCGTCCAACATTGGCCGCAGGAATATCAAGCACACTCTGAGACTTCGCTGACGACCGATGTTCGCCAACACGTTTAGCCACCTGCACGCGAAAGGAGGCGTTACTGCAATCGTTGATCGAGAATATCGCTCGCACGAAATCTCACTCCGATCGATCAGGATCTCGATCGAACGCGCAACACCAACTTGCCGCTGGATTAGGCCTTTCTTTTCCAGCATCTTCATCATCTGGTTGACCGATGGCGGTGAGACTTTCAACGCGTCCGCGATTTCCGATTCGGCGGGCGGCAAACCGAATCCCTCGGAGTACGCCAATATGAACGATAGGTAGCGACCTTGAGTGGGAGTGAAACTGGGCATCGTTATTCTTTGGCTCCTTCGGGTTGTGGTGTCACTCGCTGAACCTCTGGTGTAGGTCAATCAGCGGCCCATAGTTTCGCATGTCGGCTTGCTTGATAGCGGCAATGTACTCGTCGCGAATCGGACTCTCGGTGTTTCGCACGTCGGTGGCGGGCCAGATGGTCGCTGGTTGATCGTGTTGCATAAGCCACACATTCGCCAAGAGCCGAGCCCATCGACCATTCCCATCTTCAAAGGGATGAACCCAAACCGCGCGGTGATGAAACTCAGCAGCGGTTGCGATCACGAGAGCGCCCGTTTCGTTGTGTCTCTTGTCGGCCTCCATCGCAATGACCCCGAGCTCCGCGGCGATGATGTTGGGGCTCACTCCGATGTTCTTTTCAGTCGATCGGATCTCGCCTGCCCAACTCCAGATCGAACCAAGCATCTCACGGTGGAGTCCGAGAAGCCAATCATAATTGAACGGTGCGATCTTCCGGGACGGTTTCGAGAGCAGGTATTTCTCTGTCACGCGAAGGATCGAAGCAAACTCGACCTCGTTGAGCTCGCGCCGTGTTTTGATCGTCTTGAGTTTCAGGCCCGATCCATCAAACGGCGTGTCGTCATCTTTCCCGCTAGAACCAAGCCCCGTGCCCTTGCCGCGACCAGTGTTCATGAGGCCCACAGTTTTCGACTGGACGACGCAATCCGAGCTTTCGCTTCTTCGAGATGCGATTGAGCCGAAGCCCGCGAGACAGCTTGAGACTCGAGTGCCACGTTGCCCTGCGTGAGTGCGATCAAACGTTTGGCTTTTGCGGTGGCAATCTGATCTCGGAATTGCTCGGCGGGAATCTCTGTTAGATCGAGAGAGATTCCCAAGGCGAGCAGAATTGCCTGCAAGTTTGCGAACGAGAATTCGTGGTCCTCACCGCCGAGAATCCGAATGACCGTGGCCCGCGAAACACCGCTGCGGCGCGCGAGATCCGAAACAGAGATATCGAGCTCTCGTTTTCGTTCTTGGATGCGGGCGACTATTTCGGGAAGGGGCATGACGACACGTCCGGGTTATATGGAGGGGCTGATTCGCAAATCGGGCAGAAACCCGCCGACCATCGGCAACAATTGAATTGTTGCACACGTGCAACAAAAGTCAACCGATCATTTGTTTGGCAGCGACGATACGCCCTGCAAAAGACGACAAAAACGCGATACGACTTGAGCGGGAACAAAAACGGCCTAATACTGCTCCCACCTTTACCCGCACAACACCGAACCCCTCAAGAGAGTGGTCCCGAGTCGGTTTGAGCGAGGTGTGGTTTGCTCAACTCTACGATCTTCCCGGTCGTCCGCTCTGACCGCCCGGTAAACGAATTGGCCGGCGTCGATCCTCATGATCGACGCCGGCCTTTTTTCGTGATTTCCGCCCTGTTTCGCAGGCTCAAACGGCTGCGACCGACTGCCCTGCCCACACTCTCTGTCTCTGACCAGAGAGTCTCCCGAGCGCACCCCCACCACCTAGCTCGACGACTCCCAACCCAAACTCTCCCGACTCTCTAGTCTCTATGACCGCGGGGTTATTTGATTTTCCTAACCCCTAGAGAGGCTAGTTCGAACAGATTTCCGGAATCAGATTGCAATGTTTGCTTGGGCATCCTCCAAGGGTGATTCAGTTCCACGTCGTGCTTCTCGAACAGCTCCAGCAGTTCTTGAAAGTGGAAGAGTCGTCGCGAAAGGCGATCGATGCTGTAGATGATCAGCCGATCAACCTGCCCACCTTCGATGGCCGAGATCAGCCGGCGAAGCTCCGGACGATCAAGCGTCTCACTGGATTGTCCCTCGTCGGAGAAAACCTGCGTCACAGTCCAACCTTTCTGCAACGCCACGCTTTGGCACAGATCGATCTGATTCTGGCAGGAACTGAAGCCTGAATCGCGAGCCGATCATCGTCAGACGGATTGTTCATCAGCCATTCATCGAGCAACTCAGTGAGCGAATTCGCAGACGCACCGCTGACGATGCGGGACTTGGCGAACATCGTGAAATCGTCAATTTGCTGCTCAGTAACCATGAGAATAGTCTAACACTCGATAAATGCTTCAGCAACGAAAAGTCGCGTCCCCCGTCCGTGAACGAGCAGCGAAGCCGCACTGCGAGCGATTGACATTCCCCACCCAAAAGCGTGGAGAAAATCACCCTCACTGGAGCGGCAGTTCCCATGCTGCGTCCGATTCGACTGACAATGTCGACAACGGCTAGGGACGTGCTTTCACGCCGAAATGTGATGTCAAGAATTACGAGTCAACTTTTTCATTTTGGCACGCAAACGAGGTATCGGTGGCAGGATGCCACCGATACCTCGTCAATGCTACGGAATAGTCGAATCCGCCCGTTGATACTCAGGGATCCCTCGGTGTTGGCAGTGCAGCGCTGATGCGACAAATGTCAGTGTCGCCGTCCATTCTTTGAAGTTAAAGCAGCTCTTTCCGACTGGCAATTAGCAGAACCTCGTCAACCCGAAAACACTTGTTCTGACCGTGCTCCATCGCGCAGGTTGCCTACCGTTCTGACTTGCTTGCCAACTGACTATGGCGTTTCGACATTTCATTGCAGAGCGAGCATCTTACTTTCCGTCAGCATTTTCGGAATAAGTGCATTTAGTTGCTCCGATACCCATAAACGGTATGGGGAATGCTCGTTGAAAGGGTGCTACTGACAGATTGTCCAGGCATGGATGGTTTACGAGACGCTCAAATGGGAAATCAACCGTTTTGCGGTTCGCCTCACTCGCACGGACGAAGAATTGACGATTGCTCGCGCGGTAATGCCCCATGACGAACGACGCCGCGGGGCATCTCGGGTGGGCAAGGAATCCATGGCACAGTGTCCGATGATGAAGGAGATGAAAGGCATGCACAAAAATGCGAACACCTCCCACAAGGAAGATCACACAGAACAAAAGTGATTGCTGATCGCCCCAACACACCGCAGCAAGATCTCCACGCCAGACAGGCAGGAAACCCAGGACACTACGCATCCCGTGCAGATTCCAGCCTGTCCTGGAGGAGGTTGGGGCGGTTGTTTGCGATCACAGTATCTGCGAGTTTCGTTTTGAACGAAGTCTGGGAAATGGCACAAATGTCAGCCTATGTTGAAACCGCAGGGCGATCCTGGACGAGCACGCTCGCTCTTTGCACGCGGGCGGCGGTGGGTGATGTGGGGATTATTCTGGGCATCTCCGCGGCAGGCGTACTGGCCGCTGGCGATCCGGGCTGGGGCTTGCGCAATCGTTGGAACATTTACGCCACGGCGGCCCTCATGGGACTGGTCTGCGCGACGTTGGTGGAACACGCGGCCCTGGGCGCCGGGCGCTGGTCCTATACGAAGCACATGCCCGTGGTGCCTGTGCTTGCCGCGGGCCTGTGGCCGCTTCTCCAAATGACACTGCTGCCCCCGCTCACTTTTTGGATTGCCCAGTGGGGGACTGGTCGCAACGCAACGAAAGGAGCTGACTGATGGACCATATGAACCGATGGACGACTCATTGGATGGGCGGAGGAATGTGGTTGTGGACGGTAATCGGCGTCCTGGTGATCGTCCTGCTGGTCGTCGCGATCAACAAGCTATCCGGGAAATAGTCGTGCGTTCACGACCGCCTGTGAAATGAACTTTTATTCATGAAAGAAAACCAATGCTGATTAAATTATCCACCGACAAAACCGTGAGTGACGCGGCGGCTGCCTTGCAGGTCGCCGTCCAAGCCAATCACTTTGGCGTGATGCACGTGCATAACCTCAAAGAGACCATGGAAAAGAAAGGGGTGGAGTTTGCCCATGAATGCCTGATCTTCGAAGTCTGCCAGCCGCAACAAGCCAAGAAGGTGCTCGATGCAAACATGAGCGTCTGCACCGCGCTGCCATGCCGGATTTCTGTCTATGAAGAAGGCAGAAAAACCATTCTGGCGACATTGAAGCCAACGACTTTGCTGGCGATGTTCAACTCGCCGCAACTGGAAGGGGTGGCGCAGGAAGTGGAAGCCACGATTCTCAAAATCATGAAAGAAGCGGCTGCATGATGATTAGCGGCCTGTGAAGTCCCCGATCGTCCAGATCCCGGTCAAAGCACTCAACTCGAATCAACGTGAAAGCCCGAACAAAGTGCCGCTCACAACAACACCCTGGAAAGGAACATAACCATGAACGAATCGAAAACCACGACCAAAGACCCGATCTGCGGAATGACCGTGGATAAAGCCACCGCGATCCACGCCGACCGCGATGGAGATACATTCTACTTTTGCAGCGAACACTGTCGGCAGAAGTTCGTCTCCGCGCCCGCCGATGCGAAGTTGGAAAAACACTCGGGAGGCAACTGCTGTGGATAACCATACGATGACTGCACTTCCTTGTCTTCGACTGAGCCCGATCCGATTGGGCTTGAGTTTCGGTGCGACAGGAGTGGTGTTTTATCTCGGCTGCATGCTGACGATGGCCATCGTACCTCAGTCGCAAGTCCTGGTCTTGTCCAACAGCATGTTGCACGGCTTTGACGTCGCGCCGATCCTCAGATCAAGCGTACCTATCGGCGAAGCCGTATTGGGATTGATCGCCACGTTTATAGGTGGCGGGTTAGCGGGCAGCATGATCGCTGGATTCTATAACTGGGGACTTCGTAAACCCGTTTAAGTACCTCAAGGAGAAACGAGATTATGGCCATCCTTCATGCGCAGGCAGGCGAAGTCGTCGATATTCGACCGCTTGGAGGTGCGATCGTTGATTCCAAGACGACCGCCCTTATTAAGACTCATCAGTTCGAGATCATTCGCATGGTCTTGTTAGAGAACAAAGAGATTCCGGTCCACGCCGCGAAAGGAGACATCATCGTGCAGTGTCTCGAAGGCCACGTCACCTTCAGCACGATGGGAAAAAACTTGGAACTGCGAGCTGGACACATTTTATATTTGAAAACGGGTGAACCGCATTCATTGAAAGCTGTCGAGGATTCATCATTGCTGCTAACGATCCTTTTGCATAAGGAAGCTTAAGGTTACGATCAGCAGAATTGACTTGAGCGGCGTCGCTACATTTTACCAATCCGGATCGACTGTACCGGGATTCTCCCAATTCGGACATTGTGACCACAGGGCAGGCATACCCATGGCGGGTATCTTTCGATAGCTCCTTTATTTCAAGGACGACTCTACGGCTCTGGTGGAATTGCATACCTCTGTGAAAGAAGGAATGGATTCGGCCGCGGTCATCTGCCGCTCAGAAACCGCGTCCGTCACAGAGAGCCCTGGAAACCGACCCGCCTCAAGCCGCTTTTCCAAAGAGTCTTCAAGAGTTCCCGAAACAGTTTCCAAGCAAAACCGTTTCCACCGCCCCACGCCGCGACCGAGCACCTCAGCCACGGCCCTTCGTCGCTCATCTGGCGACAACTCACCCACATCCAAATCCGGCTTACCCACACGCAACCCTTTGAAAGAACAACAAGCAACCGGGAGCAACCAAACGCTCCCTCCTCGGTTACCTGGGGCTACACCAACCTCGCTCGAGGCTCGGTGTTGGCCGCCCCAGGCTAGCATATGTCGTCGCTGCGCAACTTTTGCTCTGAGTGCTTCGGTTGGACCAACTTCGGCATTTTCCGAGATGCCCAAACTGCCGTCGGTCTTGGACACCGACGCGCGATAAGCATGCTTCGATTTCTCGCTTGCTGAACAAATTCGCAGCGATCCCAGCGTTGATCGGCTCATCCGAACTCTGCCCCATTCCCGAAACCTCTCTGTCCACGCATTTTCCGGGAATCGCATCGTGGCGTTTGCATAAGTAACCCTGTCGCAGGCGTTTCTTTGATCATCGAAGTGTAATTAAGAAGGAGGTTGAGCCAACAAATCCTTCTTGACACATCAACTCACCAAAACTTCCACCAGGGCTTTGGCACGATTTCCGGCAGTTTAAGTTTCTCGACCCATTGCCTGACTTCGGCGCCTGTCAACTCAGCGGTTACAGTCACAGCGGGCGGCGATGCCTGCAAGAACGGACCGAAAAAACCTACTCCCCACTGACGCGAACTGATGATCATCGGCCACAGTAGAATTACCTGTTGCCCATCGATTTCTGGGATAGAGTCCGGATTAGCTTCACCCCAAATCGATCCGCCCAAGTCCGCTGTTGGACACGTCCCCACACCATAGTGCCACCACGCTTCATCGTGGCAATCTTCCATTGCTTCACCTCTCGCCACCGCCAAGAGACGAGAAGACACGCGTTTCGCGCCGGGCATTTTTGCATCCGACAACGCGGACTGGAGAAGGGTAAAGAGATGAAAGCAATTTGACAAATTTTGGTAGGAAACGCGGACCCCACGACGCTGCTCGACATGAATGACCAAGAGGGTGCCGCTTCGTTTTCGCAGAAGTTCAAGAACCCACATTGGTCCAGCCGATGCGTATTCGACTCGCTCCAATTCGGCGACCACATCGGAATCGTTTACCATTTGCTGCAGCAGTGTTGGCGAACGGGAGATGTGAGCAACAAGTCCCTGCCCGAGCATCTCCAGTCCAACGACAATCTCCGAATCGACTTCCGGTTCATCATCGTCGGTATCTTCATCAGGGAGGGTCGCAACGGAGCCTGCCCAATGCAGAAGAGACCCAAGAATCGCGTCCCCAGTCAAATCCGGGTCGGCTCCTCCTTCCACTCCTGCGCCCAACCAGACTGCCAGGAAACCGGCCCCGGTTGCACTAGTCACCTCGCCAAGCCGCTTCGCGACTAGCAATCTCGCCTCCTCACGAGACTTATGCTCGCCAATCGCGTTGAGCGCGTCGCGAAGCTCGTCCGGGCAGTCGGATCCATGTTGTGAACTCGCAGCGCGGATCACATGGTTCGATATTTCTTCAAGCGAAGGATCTGATGAGGCCAATTCAATTTCCTGAGTTACTTTGGCAGCAATTGGGAGCTAACAATTTAGCCCATTTGTTGCCTTGTTTGTGGGGGCGTTTCGATTGCTGCGAACTCATTCGCTTGCGACGTGTCATCATCAGTGCGATCGACTGGTGGGGTTCCAGCGGCGCGGTGTTCGCCTGCACTACTGCAGTTGTGACTGCCGTGTTCGGTGTGATGGGTTCTAACACATTACTTTTCAGCTGGCTTAGAATACGGGCATGAACCTAACTAAATGCCCAGCCAAAAGGATACTTGTCCATGCGATGTGGACAG
>CAVTIV010000026.1:0-22231 GCA_963734865.1 Pirellulaceae bacterium | reverse complement strand
ACCGAATTGCAGAGCAGTGATCAAGTCTTCCTCGAGATTGGCGAAGAACCAATCGAGGTCGATTGTATCTGTCAGTGCGCCCGGCTCCACGCTGTCGACGACTGTCGTACTCCTCTCTGCCACGACAGCCAAAGACACTGGTCCACTGGGCTGCGGCTGGAAACTTGAGCTCGCTTGGTCATTGCTTCGTAGATTGGTGACTTGCTCGTCATACGACAGGTCCGGAGCGACTGCGGTAAGCAACGTCGCGCTTGTGCCAGCCACTGGCAGAGCGGCCCCAGGTGGCGTCATCGTGCTCGCCGCCCACACCCCTGACACGGTTTCCAAAACTCCCTGGGCACTGAGTCGGTTCCTTCTGTAGGACAGGGTGTCGAATTCCAGAGCATATCGATCGGTCAGCAAGTTGTTGGTCGCCAGCGATACCACTCGGACGTTGCCCAGTTCCCAGCGGGCGTATTCAAACAGATCCTGGCTGTTGACCTCCACCACCGCAATGGTTTGCAGTGGCGAGGAGCCGTGAGCCACAAGATCCAACAGTCTTGGTGTCGCGATGCTGGTACCCGCCGTTAATCGCATGGGCGACGCCAATGAAGTGTCGGGAAGATCCAGCAACCGAAGGAGCTCGAACGAGAACGAATCGATGCGAATCCAGTCTTGATACCCCACCAGCTTCGAATCGCCAGGAACGCCCTCGACGTTTACCAGCAGCACGTGGCCAGGCGGCAACGCTGCTTGCTCGGGCGGACCATCGGGCTGCAACGACACGGATGAACCGGTCTTCATTAAGTCCCAATTCGCAGTGATGGCAGGCTTGGGTTTTCCGTTCGCTGCGAATGGCGTGTATCCGTATTGCAGAGCACCATAGCTCAGGGAAAACGCCTCCCCACGTCCATCCTGTTCGGCGAACGAGGCAACCGTCGCGTTGTGCAGCGTCCACCGAGCGAATTCGGATTGAGTCTTGCCGTTGATGGTTCTTAGAGCGACCACTTCGACGCTCGGGAAGACTTCACCGGTCGCGACCGCCTCGAGTAATCGAGGCGCGGCCATTCCCGTTGCTCCCACCAGTTGCAGCGTGGTGGCATGAGGTGCGTTTGCTGGTGTCGCCAGCCGACCGGAAATATCGAATTGGAATGCGCTGACACCGATCCAGCCAACATGATTCTGCTGCTGCGATTCGCCAGTGATCGCAGGGATGTGGACCAGCAACGTGACACCCGATGCGGCGGGAATCGCGTTCTGATCTTCCAAGGTTCCAAGGCGCAACCTACCGCCGGTCACGTCCAGATCCCATGACCCCGTCGTGGTGATCACCGCCTTCTTGGTCGGGACCTTGTAGTCGTACCGCAGATCATCGAAGCCGAGCGTCACCGCATCGACTGACTCGCTGCGCACTCCAAACGACGCGAGCGAGACGTCGCGCAACGTCCAGCGAGCAAACTCGAACTCCTTCCCGCCCGCGACCTCGATCGCCGCCACTTCGACGACGGGTAAAAGTTTGGATTGGTGGACCGCCAGATCGAATAGACTTGCCGATGCTTTGCTCACCACAGTACCGGTTGACAATTGCAGCTGGATCGGACTTCCCAGTGGAGGGTCGCCATCGCGTCGGAGCACATCAAACTGAAAGGATCCGGCTTCGATCCAATCCACGTATCCCGCCGCGGTCACTTCTCCTTTGATATTCGTGTTGGGGAAGTTCACCCTCAGTCGGATGTTCGGTGGCAGGGCAGCCAACGTGGAGGGCATCGCCGTATCCTCAATGATCTCGCCGCCCGTGTCTGCCACGTTCCACGTTCCGGAAACTCGAGGCTCGAGAATACCGACGTCGTTGACCGGCGTGTAGCTATAATCGAGCGTGTCAAACCGCAACGCGAACGCATCCAGAACGCTGTGCTGGGTGGCGAAAGAACTGACCGCCGGCTGGCCAAGCTGCCAACGAGCGATCTCCACGTCCCCTTGGTCGGTCGCCTTGACCGCCGCCACGACCGCTGATTGTGAGAACGGCTGCCCGTTCGCCGCCGCCTGGAGTAATTTTGGCGAAGCCGTGCCGGACTCGCCGACCAACTGCAGTGACGTCCCGACCGGCAAGTCCACTCCGGGTTCGATCCTGCGTAGCAGCTCAAAGGCGTACGAGTCGACCTGGATCCAGTCTCGATAGCCAACGCGAGTTGAGTCGCCGGGAATTCCCGGAATCTGGACATAGAACGATACGCTGGGATCGCGCCCGCGGCCTCAGGGAGTTCCGCCGTTTCGCTGCGTAGCGACCCTGCCGAGCCAATTACGTCCCACGTCGCCTGGGTGGTCGGTTCGTACCGGCCCCAGCTGTCCACCGCGGTGAAATTGTAGTGGAGAGCGTCAAACCCAATCGCGAATCCGTCCAGCCCGGCATTCTGTGTGGTGAACGATGTCACCACAGGATTCTCCAGTTCCCAAGTCGCCTGGAATCCTGGCACCGAAGTGCCCAGCGTCTGGATGACCGCGATCCGCACGTTGGACGGCTGTCCATTTTCCAGCAAGATCTGGCCGTCGGCGCTTGCTTGAAAAAGCCGCGCGGAGGCGGTACCTGTCTGGGTAACGAACTGCACCGGTATACCAATCGGGCCATTGCCCGAGGATGGGTCGGGCTGTTGCGCGTCGAAGGCGAGCGACTGGACCTCGATCCAATCCCGGTAGCCCTGCAGGTTCGAATCTCCCGGGATGCCGGGGACTTGGACGAGCACGGTGACGTTATCCGGAAGCGATGACGGCGTGGGCAGCTCGGCTCGCGCCGTTGCGACAAAGTCATCCGCCATCACATTCCATGAGCCGCTAACAGTAACGGTGTCGTCGGGTGAATACTCGTAGCTCAGTGCGTCGAACGTCAGCGTGAAATTGTCCTGCGAGACACCATTGGTGGCGAAGGCGCCGACACTGGCGTTGTCGAGTGTCCAGCGGGCGAACTCCCTTAGTCCACTGTCCCCACCATGCACGCCCACCAAAACGGCCTCCGAAAACAGATGGCTCGTCAGCGCAGCGTCCAGCAGTTGGGGCGATGTCTGGTCGATGACGGTAGCCAGTTGTAGCGGTGCGCTGATCGTCTGGCCGATCTCCACCATTCGATCCATCTCGAAGTCAAATGACACGGGAATCCAGTCCGCGTACCCGTCCGTCTGGACGGAACCTTCGATCCCGGGCAGTTCCAAGTAGAAGGCGTCGAACGCCGGGCCGCCACCGCCGCCGGTTTTCTTGGTCTTGATCTGCAGCGCGGCGGAGAACTCAGATGTCTCGCGAGCCACTGGAGGCGTCACCGTCAAATCATCCAACCGCGTGGCCGTCGCGGTAATGAACTCTCCTGCAACGCTGGAGCCCACCACCGCCTGGTTGAAGCTGCCCGTGCCATCACCGTTGGTCAGTACCTCGAGCTGGCCGAGCCAACGCTGGCCTTCACCGTAACCACTGGGATCGCCCGTGGGGCTGGCGTACACATCAATCAAAAACCGCTGGTTAGGCGTGCTTTTCAGTTTGCCAACAACGGTCGTGGAAGTTCCCGCCTTGACACTGCTCAGCTGCGGATAGTTCTGCAAGCCGTTCGGTCCCGAATCGGCGTCGGGTGGAGCTCCCTTGTCATTCGGCGTGATACCATCGCTGCCCAGATCGATCCCCAGTCCACCGTTGGAATGGATCGAGTTGCCGCGGATCGAATTGGCTGAGGCAAGTCCCGTCACGGCGACACCCGGCCCTTGGTTGTGGGCAATGATGTTTGGCGATTCCGGTGTGCCAATCGTGTTTGCAGCGGCATCGTCGATCGTAATACCGACACCGTTTGGAACTGCAATCGTACCCCGTGCATTGGAGCCAAGGCTGTTGTTGAGAACGTCGTTCTCCGTGCTGGACATACCGTGGATGGCCACACCGCTACCGACATTGCCACTGATGATGTTACCGAATGCAAAATAGGAACCACCCACCGTGTTGTGATGGGCACCGTCAGTCAGCAGCACGCCGTTGAGCCCATTACCGAGGATACTGGTGCCAGCGGCTGCCAGCCCGATCGAGTTGCCACGGATGCGATTCTCAGCGCCGCCAGCGATCACAATCCCATTGCCTGCATTGCCCGAGATGACGTTCCGCCCAATTTTCGGGTCCCAGCCGACCAGGTTTTGCGAGGAGCCTTGCAGGGCAATGCCGTTACCCTGATTCGGTACAGCGTTTCGCCCCGAGATATCGGTGCCAATCAAGTTGCCTTGGATGTTGTTCCCAACCACGCGGCTATAGGTCACGTTGTCGAAGTACAGTTCGACCGTATTCGGGTTGTGGGATAGAGCTGACTCACCGCCTGCGACAGTCCGAAGGCATCGAAAATGGAAAAGTCGCGCTGAGATGCCTCCGTCAAGTCGAGGCGACTGCCGCTGGCCAGCGTGCCGTCCGCAGCCAGGACTTGCACGACGATCGCACCTAGCTCCATTTGGCCGCCGTCGGGATCGTAAACCAATCGCCAATGGTAGAGCTCTCCCACCTTGAGTCCGTTTCCGGTCGGCGACTGGGCCAGCAGCTGCGAACCGTCGCGCAAGGTCAACGCTGCCACGGCGCGAAGCGAGTTGGTTCCCGGCGCCGGTTCGAGGATCCGCAGTCCGATCGCACTGCGGTTGAGATTCTGCTCGGCCGCCTGGCGATCGAAGAACTCGATCCCGACGCTTCCCGCGAAATCCTGGATGCCGGCAATCACCAGGTCGCCAGTGGCATGAATCGCATCATCCAGTGTCAGCGGTCCACCCAGGTGCGGATCGGCATAGAACGCGATCGGATTGGCAACCGTTTCGCCCAACGCGGTACTGGCTCGAGCAAAGGTGCCGCCCGCCTTCCATGGATCACCCGGCAGAGATGGCAGATAGATAGAGGAATCAAAACCGTTCCGGTGGTCAGAATTGCCAAAGCCGGTCCAGCCAGCCAGTGAGGCAACGTTCCCATAGAACTCTTGGGACCTTACCGTGGGTGCCGAGCCTTCGATATGGATGCCATCTCCCAGGTTACCGGAGATGATATTCGACAGACCCCACTCACCGATGACCACACCGCCGGCGCCGCCATCGACCAGGATGCCGTGCCCGCCGTTGGCCACCGCCTTGGTTCCCGACCAGTCGGTACCGATCTCGTTGCTGAGGATCTTGATTCCGAGTGCCTGTTCGCCTTCCACATGAATGCCATCGCCCGTGTTGCCGGAGATGACATTGCCGGCGGCCAGATCAATGCCGCCGATGGTCAGGTCAAAGACCTTGTTGCCGCCACTTCCGCGTACGAGAATCCCCGTGCCGTTTCCCAGTGCACTTTGCCCATCTTTGTCCGTACCGACGAAGTTGCCTTGAACACTATTGATGCTTCCACCCTGAATCGCGATGCCGTTCAGCTCGTTTCCGGAGACCAGATTTCCGGCGAGCGGCTCAGTCCCGCCGATCACAACTCCGCTTGCATTGTCGATCAAAATTCCGTCGCCGTTGGGGACAGCGTCCACGCCGTCGATGTCCGTGCCGATCTGGTTTCCCTGGACGAAGACGCCATTTGCGTTCGGGCCGCGAACGACGATGCCTTCGTTTTGGTTGCCTGAGATGAGATTGCCTGCTCCCAGTTCCGTGCCACCGATCAAGATATCGTTGACCCGATAGGCCACAGTGGGGTCCTCAAAACCGTCAACGTAGATTCCCCAAATGTTCGAGCGAGGCTCCTCACCATTGGCCGATGTGCCGATCCGATTTCCCTGAATGCGGGTCCCCTGCGTGCCGCCATCGGTCCACCGCCCGGTCAGATAGACGCCGTAGGAGCCGCCGTCGATGACGTTGCCCGCACCAGGGTCGGTACCACCGAGAAGGCTGCCGACGTCGTCGATTAGCCGAATGTTTTCGCGCGTTCGTAGCGAGACAATCTGCATGCCGGTCCAGTCGGTGCCAAGGTAGTTTCCCTGTACGGTCGTGCCCATCGTGCCGGCGAGGTAGATCCCCATCCGCCAGTTTCCAGAGATGACATTGCGCTCGGCGGAAGTTAAGCCGCCAATCACAGTTTCGGAGGCGCCGAGCGATCCATTCTCGGTTCCGCCCTGAACGACGATCCCGTATTCGCTGACCCCGACCACTGTCTGACCATCGGCTGCAAGGCCGACATAGTTGCCAGCGACGCGGTTGCCAGATGCCTGCGGACCAACGATCGAGACACCGGTGTCATTCCCGGAGATCACATTGCGAGCGCCTGTTACCGAGCCACCGATCAGGTTATTGGCACTCTCTACGATGCTTACCCCAGCCACTCCATTGCCCAGCGCGGCCATGCCGTCTGCATCGGTGCCAACGTAGTTGCCCTGGACGGTGTTGCCAACGACGCGGGTGTACGTCACGTCGTCGATGTACAGCTTGATCGTGTTTGGATTGTTGGACTTGGCGGGGTTCCCGCCAGTGTAGAGGCCGAACGCGTCAAGGCTGACGCCGATGGACCGCTGGGCCGAAGACAGCTCAATCCGACTCGTGCCCAGCGAAGTGTCGTCAACAGCAAAGATCTCGACGACCAGTTCGCCGGCGCCCGCGGCGCCGCCTGCTGGATCGTAGTCATATCGCCACTTGTAGGGAGTCGACGCTTCCAGGCCTTCGGGGGCCTGTACCCACGATCCATAGATTTGCGTTCCATTGGCCAGAATGATCGTCGCCGCAGCCCGAATGCCGACGGACCCTTGGCGGGCACTCGGCTCCAGGATTGCCAGGCCGATGACGCTTCGTCCGACGTTGGCTTCCGCACTGCCGCGATCGAAGGTGCCCACAATGACGCCGCCGTCATAATCCTGCATCTCGGTGACGATTAAGTCGCCATCCGCGTGAAGCGGGTCGTTCAGCGTTAACGTGCCACCCAGCCGCGGATCGGCGTAATACGCAATGGGAGTCGGGCCGAATTCTCCCAACGCAGTGCTGTATCTGGCAAAGGTACCGCCGGCGGCAAAGTTGTCATCACCGAGTACCGCAGTGCTCAAGTTGCTTCGAAAGTTGTTGCGGTTGCTCGTGTTGCCGAACCCCGTCCACCCGGCGATGTCGGCGGACGCCGAGTAAAACGTCTGCCTCTTAGTATCCGGCGCCGACCCATTGATCATAATACCGTCGCCGGCGTTACCGGAGATGATGTTTCTGGCGCCTGGCTCGGTTCCACCGACCAACACTCCGCTGGCGTTCTCGATGAGTACGCCGGTCTGGTTCGGAATCGCGTCCAAGCCATCCATATCGGTGCCAATGTAGTTGCCTTGAATCACGATACTGGTGGCGTTTTCGCCCAACACTTCAACGCCCAGGATGCTGTTGCCCGAGATGACATTTCCCGCTGCCGGATCGGTTCCGCCGATCAACACGTCGTGGGCGATGTGATGGGCATTGCCGTAGACCGAGATGCCTCGCCAATTGGGTAGCGCCGAGGTGCCATCGGCGTTGGTTCCGATCAGGTTGCCTTGCACCCGGGCGTCAAGCGTTCCATTGCCGCCGTACATCCAGATGCCGTAAGGACCGTTGCCCGAAATGACGTTCCCCGCGCCCGGTTCGCTTCCGCCGATTATGCTGTGATGATCCGAGACCATGCCGATCCCGGCGGTCGTGTTCCCCAGTGCCGCCATTCCCGTTCGATCTGTACCGATGTAATTGCCCTGGACAACGTTGACCTGATCGGGATCGCTGAACGAGCTCGCCAGCATGACGCCGAAGCGGCGATTGCCGGAAATCACGTTCCGCTCGCTCTCCGAAGTGCCGCCGATGCGGTTACCGGTCGCGTACAGAATCACGGCCACTCCATCCCCGTTTGAGATGGCATCGACGCCGTCGGCATTTGTGCCGACGTAGTTGCCGGCGACGACGTTCTCTGCGGAACCGGCGCCGCTGATCACGACGCCCATTTGGTTTCCCGAGATGACGTTGCGGGCACCGAGAGTCGATCCGCCAATCAGGTTTCCCACGCTTTCATCGATACTCACGCCGACCGCGCCGTTGGCCAACGCGGACAGCCCATCGGCCGTCGTGCCAATGTAGTTGCCTTCGAGCGTATTACCGACGGATACTTGTAATGGCGGAGGGTTGTCGGTGACGATGAGCTCCTGGTTGGTCGCCGCGTCCCCCAATGGAATCGAGAGGGCATTGCCGACAATCTTCACGCCGTAGCGGAGGTTGCCAGAGATGATATTGCGATGCCCAGGCGTCGTCCCGCCGATCAGGTTGCCGTCAGCGGATTGCATCAGCACTCCGCTCTCGAAATTGGCTGCAGCCTCAGTCCCCGTGGCATTGGTACCGATGTAACTGCCAGTGATCTGATTGCCGGTGGCGCCAGGTGCTGTCGTGCCGATGTACATCTGGCCAAAAAACTCGTTGTCGGTGCTCCCACCAAACTCGCGGACTTCAACGCGGTCGAATGGAACGAGCGTCCAGGCGCCGATGAAGGATGCCACATCGTTGGGAGCGTTGAAGGTGAACAGACCAACCTCGGCATCGCCGCTGAGCAATCGCACCGTGAACGTGGAGTCGACAAACGGCGCGAAGATGTTCGGATCGAACTCGGGTTCGACAAAATCAAATCCAAACGCATACGCCGGCTCGGCCAGGTCGAACGAAAAGTCCTCCGATGCAGCACCCATATCCGGACCCGGCAACCGCAAGGTCCAGTCGTCATTGACAACGCCATCGCCCGGATGCGCACCGACCCACAGGCCGAAGGCCGAGACGGTCACCTTGCCGTCGGTAGTTGTGTACCGCGTATCAATATAACTACCCGGTATCAGTCCCACGTTTTCCAGCGGCGCGACAGCCTGAGCGGCGGTGGCCGCCAGAAACGTCGATTTGTCCACCAAGCCGTTCAGGCTCGCGTCCGCATCCGAAGTAACGAGGATTCCGTTGCCGCTGAACTGCTGAATGTTCAGGCCGTGGACGTGGTTATCCGACGACCGCAGCTCCAAGCCGTTGCCGATCGCTTGACCGCCACGTAGCACAATCTCAGGCCCGAACGGGTTCGTGTCGCCCGTCAGGTTATGCTGCGATTGGCCGTTGATCACGATGTTCCCACGAGTCAACGCTGGCAATGTGGTCAGCGGTGAAATGACAAACACGTCCGGCTCCGTATCGCCGTCAAGAAATTGCGAATCGACGTCGATGAAGTTGGGATCGCTGATCGGAATATCGAACGCCACGACCGCCAGCGTGCCGGTAGCCACGGCATTTGCGCAGTCAATGGCCGCACGCAACGAACCTGGACCGCCGTCGGCAGTACTGGTCACGTCGCAAACCAGATAGGACCCGGTGGGAGCGATTCCCGTGCCGACGAACTCGGCTACCTCAACCGGCGCATCTTGAGTAATGACTTCGACCTCGGCATTCTTGATCTCCACGGTGTAGCGAGTCGAGCCCTCGGCCGGCTTGGGCAGGCCCGGTTGCTGCATGATGGGCTTCAGCAGCGAGGGATCCACGGCCTGAGTGATGTCGCCAAATCTGCTCTGATCCAAGGCGACCAGCTGATCCCAAGGGGTTTGGGTGCCCTTGGCGAGATCGACTTTCTTGGTGCCTCCGTTGCCAACGATGTTTGTGACGTCGGTCGTCTCAGCCGCCTGACCGTTGTCCTGCTCCACGACGACAATCGTGTCATTGCCCCCCTTGGAATCAATCGTTGTGGTGCTCCCCTGCTTACTCTCGACTCCTGCTTTCGAGAGCAGGATCTTGTCGTTCTGGTCGCCGCCGGTGATGGCAATCTGCTTTTGATCCGTGCTGACAACATTTTTCTCCGCCACTAGGATTGTGTTGTCGTGCGCCGCGGCCCCCTTGACGGTGACTTCCAGTTTCTTGGCGTGGACTTCGTCCAACACGATCTTTGACGTACTGCCCGTCAGTTCATGGATCAGCCGCAGGGTGTCCGATGGACGCCCTGTGAAATCGCCGGATAGACGGCTGGTTAGATCGGTACCGATGAGCGTCGTGTCGGTCACCGCTTGGTCATGTACCAGCGTCAGGTTACCGGTCTGGATCGTGCCTTGAGACGGCGTCAGCATTTGGTCAACCGCATTAACGATAAAGCTTTCCCGTGGACCATGCACCAGAAGTTCGATGTTCGTCAAGCTGCCAGTCCTCGCGGGGAACGCTGCATCGCCATACAGCGAGTGCATGTTGTCGATGCCGTCGCGCCCGTCGAAGCTCATCAGGTTCATTTGATCGTCCGTGGTAACGACGACCTCTAATGCTCGCTCGAGCGGCATGGTAATTCCCACGAGTCCACCGTCGGCGCGTGCGGTGAAGCTGGTCATGTCGGCCTGGTCGGATCCGATCATTGTGAATGATTGCAAGTTTTCCGTTTGCAGATCGAATACGCGGGCGTCGGTCAGATCCGGATCCCGCGGCAGCGTCGTGCTGCCCGAGTTGGGGACGGTAGGACTTCCTTCGAACGTCGCACGTGGAAAGCTGCCGTCCTGATCGGGCATCAGTCGAAAGCTGATCAACGGATTGGTCGGCTCAACGAGCAACTCGACCTGCACATACACGTTGTCCTCCAGATTGGCATGAAACGCCGTGGTCTCGGCCAATCCACTCGATTCGACGGATGCGAAACGCAACTCGTCCTGACCATCGAAGCCACGGAACAACAGACGTTCTTCGGGCGGCTTGGGCGGTTCGGGCTGCGGTCCAGCAAAGACGTCCGAGTCGGTTCTGAGTTGAACCCGATCCGGTTGAGCAGGATCGCCGACAATGGATAGCGCCGGCAGTAGCATGCTGGCGAAGTAGATGCTGTTGTCGCGTCCGGACACGTGAAGTTCATAGTCGCCCTGATCGGTCCGTGGGATACCCATGCTGACTTCGGTCAACCCAGCTCCGCGGAATAACTGCTTGCCGCTTTGCTCACTTACCGTCAAAGCGATGCCCTGGACCGCGGCAGACAAGTTGTTCACATCGGGAAAGGCAATCCGCGTCACGTTCTGGTCGAGAATCCGGTAGATCGGATCGCCGTTCGCATCGCGGATGGTTGCGTCGGTCGTTAACGCCAACTGCTGGTGTAACTGCAGACGCTCGACCGTGCCAAGAAGAACATGCTGCGTGCCGGCGACAACATCTTCGTTGACTTCCAGTATCGCACTGGTGGGCACTCCGCTCTCGAGCGTACGGTCCACGACAGTATTGGGACCGATGCCGGCCTTGATCTCCAACGACTGAAGGCCGTGCGCATTCATCGCGCCAGGATTGACGGTGATCACATCGACCGGCGACAGAGGTGGGTACACCCAGGGAGCATCAACGATGGTCTGGGAGTCATTGCTGCTGGCATCGACGATGACGTGTCCGACATTCCACAGATCCAGCGTTTCGAATCCGGTCGGCAGAGCCAGCACCGGGAACGTGCCTGGCGGGGCAATCCCTTGCCCGTGGCGGCTGCTACCGCTGATACGAAGCTTTTCTCCCGGCACGGGATCGATCGAAAGAATGTCGTAGCTTCGCGGAGTAATGAACGTCACCTCCGGGAAGTTGCGGTATTCAACCGGTTCCAATCCGTCGAAATTGATCGCGGAACTGCCATAGGAGTTGGTGATCACGATGTCGGCATCGTGATCGTCGGTGGCTGACGCCCGGTGCAAAGCCGTCCCAATATGTTGTCCGTCAACGATCAACGAATCGCCCGGAGCGAAGCCTGGCAGCCCTCCACTGACGTCAACGTCGGAACGCAGAGCGGCCGTGGCGATCAGGAACTCGTCCTTTCCGTCGTTACCGTGAAGTCGGTAACTCGCATCGGCGATCGTTGCGTCGACATGAATTTCGCTGTCCCGTCCATCGGCCTCCAGTCTGGCGGTTTCAATATCGCTGAACGACAGAACCTCGCTGAAGGTGGGTTTTTCGAAGGTAAGGTCCGTCGACTGCTCCGATTTTAAAAACCGACCGATATTTTCGTCATCCGGTTTGACGTCGAAGTGGTAGCTGTGATTCGAATTCGGAATAAAATTCCCGAGATGGTCATCGATCACAAGTTCGTCGTCGCCGTTTCCGCCATTGACGGTCACTGGCCCGCCAATGATTTTTCTTTCATAGCTCCCTTGGCCGATGACAAACCGATCCGCACCATCGTTACCGTTCACGGTAACGGCGGTTCCTATGGCAACGCCGTTGATGTTGATGGTGGAGGAAAGCCTGCCGGGGATCTCTTGACCCGTGGTGCCGCTGGCGTCGAGTGTGAAATCTGCAATCGAATTGAATGTCAACGGAGCAGAAAGTGTCGTGATGGGGCTACCGCCGAGAACCCCCGTGACCGTCTGTGACTTTTGGAACATGCCCACCTGCAAGGTGTATTCGTCTTCGACGAGACCTCCCAGTGTGACCCCGGTCAGCGCATGCGCGTCGTCGATCGTCAACTGGTCGTCCCCATCGCCTCCGTCGATTGATATTGCACCTCGAATGTTCTCGAAATAGTTGCCACCACCCACGGTGAAAACGTCACTCCCGCCTCCGGCATGGACCGTGACCGCCATCGTTTCCGGCACGTCGATCACACGGATCGCATCTACACCGCCACCACTGTCGACGACCACCGATTCCGAGCCATGAAAGATCGTCATTTCGTTGACTGCGATCGCATGTGTGGCACCGTGGATCGAAATCGAATCCGGCCCAGAACCTCCAACGATCCGTAACTCATCCTGCGTGATCTCGCTTTCGCCATCATAGTAGAGCCACTGAAGTGAGCCCGGACTCATTAGGTTTCCGCCCGACGCGTCAACGATCAACGTGTCGTCACCCTCGTGACCGTAGACGGCAATATCGCTGATGCGATCTACCGAGAAGCTGCCCAGATCCACCCCATTGCCCACCACGTCCAACAGCGACGGATCTAGCTCATTGTGTGACAGGCTGATCGTGTCGTTTTCATCGGTACCGTTGATAATGAGACTGCCGTAGATGGTATTCGACAGCTCCACCGACGGAACCTTGATCAACCGCATTTTGGCACTGAGGCCATAGTGGTCCGACAGGTACGACTCGCGTCCCTCGCGATACCAGTTTTCCTGCAGATATAAAGCTGTTTCGGGCGTCGGCGAGTCCTCAAGTCGCAGTTCATCTTGATCGACAGCGATTCCATACTCGGTGCCCTGAAGAATGAACATGTAGTCGATACGCTTATGTTCTTCACCATTGGTTCCCTCTTCACGCCAATAGTAGTCGTACGCATTTCTTCTCTTATCGCTCGTATGAAACTGTTCGTCGCCCGGAGCAGATGCGAACGGATCGTTAAGATGGCGCACGATTGCGTCGCCCAAGAAGGGTTCGCGCAGGAAGTAGATCATCCGGGAGTACTCAGCGCTATCTTCCGAGATGTTGTAATCGCCGAGGAAAAGGACGGGATGCCTTGGGTCGTTGAGTGCATGAACAGAAGCAGCAATTTGCCGAAGTTGACTCTCTTGTATGGCGGGCTGTGAACTTTTCGCAAAGAGATGGGTGTTCACAACATAGATGTATTCATCCGCTCCTCCGAGCTGGATTCTATCGATCGTGAAACCCTTGTTGGCATGAAAATCCGCATCTGTTAACGAGCCTTCGTCTTCAAATGCAATACTTTGGTGTTGAAACTCCTCGAGCGTCGTTTGGTCAGAAAGGCGCTCGCTGACGAGCAGCGCCAAGCCGGAATTCGTGCCCCACTGGATAGAGTCGGGGAATGCCTCGAAGGGCAGACCAAGAAACTCGCTCAGTATGTCGGGAATGCCAATTTCGGGCAGGTCGATCACGTCTTCGTTTGGCCCGGGTAGGAAATGATAGCCTTGCACCTGCGCATCGGCTTCAACTTGATCGATTTGGTCATGGTCAAAAAGTTCTTGCATCGCGACGATATCGAACGCTTCGCTACGAGATTCGACGGGGCCGAGTCGGTCCAAGAGAATTCCTGCTCGTTCAGCGTTATCTTCATCCGTGTTCTGCACTGCGGTGTTGTAGTAGTCGTTTATGAGGGACGAAGTGTCTTCAAAAGCAAAACCTCCTGGCAGGGCGTTAACGGCAACACCCGCAGCGGCTGCTAGAGTAGTCGCGGCAACCGAGGCTATGGTGCAGGTAATTGGCTCGGGAAACGCGGCGCAATAGCGCCGGCCGCGGCTACCGCGCCGCCGCTCGCAAGAGCAACCGCTGCGGCGCCAGCAGCATAAGTTTCCGGTGGAAAGGCTTCGCGAAAGTCATTCGGCCGCAATTGGGTATTCTGCGTCCAAACGCGGAAAGGCAGATCCACGTTGAGAAGTGCTCGCTCCTCCAGTTGCTCCAGCCACAGCCCGCGGCGACGCGCCTTGCGGGCGCGGCGTCTGCGAAGTGTTTGGATTTTTTCCGAGTGACATTGCGAGGATGAACGGCGAGCCATGAGATTGCTCCTCAGCTGAGACTGAAACCAGTTGTCAAATCTTCCGATTACCCCAACGGACGGTCCTTCAGGTCCGCTGGTCCATCAAGAAACGCTGAGCCATCAAGAAACGCCGGCCTTCCGGGGCGCGGACCGCGCGCTTGCCTGCCCCTGGTCTGTGAGCCGTTCAGCGAGCGTTTGCACTCACCGGCCGGCTTGCTTCTTGTTATCGCTTCCGCGACAGCGCTCTCTACTCTTCAATGCGAGATGCTGATGCGGGTTACCCGATGGACAACGCGGATTTTTTAGTTGCCAAACGCAAGGCTGGGAAAGACAACGTCGACCATCGTGCGCAAGATGTCCGCGTCCTCGATCGTGAGTGACTTGCCTTGTTGAGCTTGGAGCTGATGCTTGAAGGCGCGAATCGCTCCGGCGGCCGCTGTCAGGTCATCACGAGACTCCAACCGCTCTGCGGCAAATAGCTTTTGGCTCAACGCCTGAGCCACGCCATGCTTGGAGACGCTGTCCATGACGAACTCGGCCAGAGCAACGGGCGACAGCAATTCCGCAGTCTCACCTTGGAGATCGTCTCGCGAGACGACGTCATACTCGCCCACGTCCAGTCGCAGGATCGAACTGCAGTCGCGCACGAATTGACGCGTGATCGCAATCAACGGAGGATCGTCTTCCAACGACTGGCCGAACTGGAGAAGTTCTTCCTGAGCGAGTTCGCCATCCAGATTGGCATCCAACACGTTGAAGGCAAAATCCTCGGTTTCGTCGAGGGCCAATAGCGGCTTGACTTCTTGCGCCAAATCGTCCTCGCCAGAGGACGTGATCACTTGATGAAACGCCTCGAACGTCAGCCGCTGCACCGCGTGCATCCGAGCTTGCTCATCGTGCACGGCGCCGTCATCGGTGCCACAGTCGACGATCTCATAGGTTTCGTCGATGCAGTAAACCGTCGTGCCATCACCGCCGCCGTGGCACGGCCGTGCTTCGATTACAAAGTGGTCGGAAGTCGAAACAAGTACTTGAAAACAATAGTTGTAGGTAGCGTCCTTGACCTGCCCATCCTCCCGCATGAAGGAGCCAAAGGCCGGAAACCCGTCCAACGACACCGGATAGCTGCCCGAGTCATCTTTCACGATCTCATACCAAACGAATAGCTGCTTCAAATCACTGTGGACTGTCGCTCTCGCTGTTAGCTGTCGAAATCGAGACAGGTGTGGAAGTAGGATGGCACCGAGAAACCCGATAATCGCAATTGAAAACAACGATTCAATGAGTGTGAAGCCTCGAATTCGTCGTCGACCATTTGCATCAACTCGTTGGGATGCGAAGGAATCTTTTGGAACACAGCACGAAGCAGTCGTTGTTGTCAATGTTTGCATCAGATGAAGCTCCGAAAGTTGTCCGAACGCGCAGTACAAAGGCCGGGAAAGTGCCGCAACACATTGGTGGAGTGTTTCGCAAAAGCACAACGTCCCTTCCTGATTCGCTGCACCGCTCTCTACTAACCAATGCGAGATTCAGCTGTGGATTACCCGACGGAAAACGCGGATTCTCGTCATTCCCGAAAATAGGAGGCCGCAATACACAGCATCGACGATCGTGTGCAAGTGGCAACCGAAACCGACATGGCGGCGATCGAGGGGAGTGCTTCGCTGCCATTCAATGCGTGATTCAGATCCGCACTGCCCAATCAGCAAAGAACTATTTTTTGCGGGATGAATCGCTACACGTCGTTTCTTTCCTTTCCGGACATCTCAACATGCAGCCAGCACTTTGCGTATGCCCAGTCCAGATCAGCCGTTGAGGCAGCAATTCCGAGTACGGCAGCCGCTTGTTGATTCGACAAACCGGCAAAGAAACGCAGCTTGATCAGCTCCGCCTTGCGCGGATCCTTCTCTTCCAGTTTCCTGAGCGCCTCATCCAAAGCCAACAGGTCGATAGTCGGACCATCGATCGACGGTTCGACCCCCGACAACCTCACTCGCTGGTTATGGCCTCCGGCTTTGATGGTCTCTTTGTGCCGCGCCTGGTCGACGAGAATTCGACGCATCGCTTCGGCAGCTGCCGCAAAAAAGTGTCCGCGCGAATCCCAATGCTGTGCCGCTTCCACATCGACAAGCCGAAGATAGGCCTCATGCACCAAGGCGGTCGCCTGCAGCGTCTGGCCAGGCTTCTCATGAGCCAACTTGGCCCGGGCCAAGTCCCGCAACTCGTTATAAACCAATGGCAATAGATATTCCGCTGCCGAGGGATCACCCGATTCAAGTTGCGATAGGATGTTCGTCACATGGGTCATCGACGGATCGCTCGCCTTTCAGTGAACAACTACCTGCGGTCAACCATGGGTCGTATCTGGCGGAAGAACGCTCAGGCTTGAAACTGACCGCTGAAATCTGCAGCAAACATGATGCGCGTTGCTGCACGCCTAGCTCATTCTTCGCGCCGAAACCGCGCGCAATCCGCACGATTCACAGCGAATTATACTCGGAGCAACTACCGGGCCGCCGATGAAAATCAGGGGGGCACCTGATCGAAGTCTCACCGTGTGTATTCCTCGCTAACGATCAGCTAGCGGCACGCGAGTGAGTCGAATTTTATCGATACCCACGAAGTAGCCCCTTGATTCGGCGTGTTTGCCGACCACTCGAACCGTCACCTGAGGAGCGTCTTCGACGAATTCCATCGCACCGACTTTCACCTCGCGAGGTAACTCCACCTGCGGGGCGAAGAGGTCAATCGGCGGGTGGACGGGCGATTGACTCTGCGGAAACTCGATCAGGCCGTAATCTGGCCCCGCGGTTAGCCACACAGTGACCTGATAACGGCCGCGCACTGGGCCGGGAAGGGGCAGGATGAGTTCGGAAGATGCGACGCACGGGCGCCAGAACAGCTGCTCGTTACCGCTCCAGCCAGTCTGGAATCGTTTCATCCATTGCGTGGCAGGTAGACCCGCATCGGTGATAGCTTCCGCAACCAGGCGCTGACCCTCCAGTTCCAAGTTGTCAATTGACAGTGGGTCAGCGGAGTCCGATGGTAGTTCCAGTAGTTGTTGCGCTTCGTCACGAAGCCGCGTCGCCAGTCGCTGGCTCAACGCAGGGACGCAGAGTCCTGGCATGTGAATGGACTCGCTCCAGCTGGCAAGCGATTTGACACCCGCTTGGTACGATTCCACCGCCTGCTTTTTTTCGCCCGCACGGTGAAGTACCAGGGCGAGCTGGAACGATTCAATCGCGGTCGGTTGGTTTTGCGTGATGGCCACTTGGTGCGCTGCCCAAGACGGAGCATCGGCGGGATTGAAATCGATCACTTGGTGCACGAGCACTTCGGCGTTCTCGTCTTCGCCGACCAGCCACCAACTCCGCGCCAACGAGAGATCTTCCAGGAAGTCATAGGGCGGTGTCTGACCGTGAACCTGTTGCCACGCCTGTTTGTGCAACGCGCGCGTATAAACAAGCGCCCACCATTGCCAGAAAACAGGATTAGCGAATTCGCCTTCCATGCAGTCCATCGAGCCTACCAAACACGCCCGGTAGCGGACATCGGCTTGCCTCAGCGCATCGACGGCGTCTTCGTGCCGTCCGAGTGACTCATAGGCCAAGGCGGCAATATTCGGACAAATGAGGTCCTCCGCGCCTCGGCGCCCGAAGATCCACCCTTCGCCAAGCCCCTGTTCGGAAAGGATCTCCAGGCATCGCTCCGGCTGGCCATCCCGAAGGACCGCCAGCGCAAGGACGTAGGCGCCCCAATAATGGTGTTTTCTGTCTTGAAGGAAGTCGTGCGCGATGGCGACCAGTTCGTCAAGCTGAGGCGGCTCAGAATCGAGTAGGCCAAACCAGCTGGCATGTTCCAATGGGTAAAGATTCGCATGGGTTCTCGACGCTAATGGCGAAGCAAGTGCACGCTGCAAGTAATCGCGAGCGGGCTTGGTGCCGGCAGACTCGAAAAGCAAGACGGCGAACATCATGTCGTCGCGCAGGCGAGTGATTCTTCTGAATCGGTGATTGCGAATCGCGTGCTCGGCCGCCAATGGCCAGAGCCCAATCCGTCCATAACGATCACAAATCTGGCGTTCCACCTCGGTGGCGAAAGACTGAACGCCCGGAGTCGATGATCCGCCAAGTTGATCGCTGTCAAGTTGCTTCAAGGCTTCCTGCCAAAGCCGATGGGCAGCGACAAAATGATTGGTGTCCCAGTAGAGATGTCCGAGCGCCGCCTCACTGGCGACGACTTCCGGAACGAACTCGCCAGGATCCGCGGCGTTATCGCTCAGCTCTCGGCGCAGGCGCAGCGACTCTCGCAGAGCCTTCTCGGCGGGAGCGTACTGCCGTTGTTGCTGTTGCAGTAGTCCAATCGCATGCAGTGTTGTCGCACGTGTCGCGAGATCGGATGCGACCGGAGCGAGAGGCTCATCGCGTTCGAGCTCTCGCAGCATCTGCTTGGCCGTGGCAGGCTCGACCGGCTTGGGGTCGGCAAGTCGGCGGATTTCGGCCTCCCGTTCCAGTGGCGCGATGACGGCCCGGAATTCCGGCCGTTGGCGGATGGACATCAGCTCGGGTTCTGCTTGAATGATCTCGAGCTTGCGGTAGCCGGCTGTCACGGCCTTTCCCAAAGCATCCAGCGCTTGGCGTGCAAATTGCTCCCGGTCTTCGGGGGTGATTGCCCCGGAGTCGTTCGGGGAATCCTCGGAGCGCCGAGCCAAAGATCCATAGACAACGGCCACATCGAAGAGCTGTTCGGCAGAATGGTCGGGAAGCGCGTCGAGGATTTCCTTTGCAGCGCGAAGGCTGCGGGTCGACTCGACGGCCAGGCCCATGTCCTGCTGATGTCTGGCGAGCCCGAGCAGCGACTTGTAGAGATTCTTTCGCAGCGACGGAATGGCCGCGTTCTGAGTTACCAGTCGGCGCCAGACCGCGACCTGCTCCTCCAGCGCTGCCAATGCCTCCGGCTTCAAACCAAGTTTGTCTCTGACAAATCCTAAATTGCCGAGGTCAGTGGCCTGCCAGCGCCCCCACAGAACAGAATAGGGTGCCAGCTGGCAAGCACGCCTGCTGCTGTCGACGGCGAGTTCGTACATCGGGAGAGCTTCCCGAAAGTTCGATTGCCGTACCAGAAGCACGCCGACGTTGTTGAGCGTCGCGGCATGTTCGGCCAGGCGGGCGGCGTCATTTGGGAACTCCCGCACCAACGACTCCCGCAGTTCCAAAGCCTCCAGGTGATGTCGCAATGCTTCTTGCAATTCGTCCCGTTCTTGTGCGGCGAGCGCCAATGCATTGTAGGTTTCGGCCAGCGTTCCGCGTGCCGCAACGTGCCGCGGATCGACTCGTAGAATCGAGTCACAGAGTTCCTGTGTCCGGTCGTATTTGCCTGCACAATAATACGCTTGCGCCAGCCCCTGCTGCAGTTCAATGTCGGCGAAATCTCTTGCAAGCAGATCCTCGTACAGCCGGATCGCCTGCTGATTCGCCTGCGCGGCCTTTTCGGTTTCACCCAGTTCACCGTAAATCCGCTGCAGTCTTTGCTGCGCACTGGCTCGCTCGCGCTGCAAGGACGTGTCGTCAGCAGACTCCTTTGCAAACTCGGCGTAGAAGGTCAACGCCGCATTCAGTAAATCCTTTCGCAATGGCTGCATGCCCGGCATGGCCAGCAGCTCCTCTTCGGTGACTCGATTCAAGTACTCGTCAACCGCTGCGCGAGCCTTTGTCGCATTGGCTTCTGCGCGGTGTTTCTGCCGATCGGCTTCCTGATGTTGTATCTTCTCTTGGTCGCGGGCGGCTTCCGCATCCTTGCGTGCCATATCGGTGCTGATTTGTGATTCTTCAGCCGCCATTCTGGCGTCGTTCGCCGTGGCCAGCGCCCCGTCCTTTTGCAGTACAAGATCGGCATTGCGCTGAGCCAGATCGCGGAAGCGAGCCGCCGCCAGACTGGACCCGATTGCCGCCGCTAGCAGCGTCATGGCAATGAACAAAGCAATTGCCAACGGCGCTTTGTTACGCCGCGCGAACTTCTGGAACCGGTATCCAGCCGATGGCGGACAAGCCTCGACCGGTTCGTCTTGCAGGTAGTGCATCACGTCGGCCGCCAACGCGTTAGCCGTTTCGTATCTCCGTGCTCGATCCTTCTCCAATGCCTTCATGACAATCCAGTCCAGCTCGCCTCGGACCAGGGCATTCAGCTTCGCCGGCTCAATGTTGCGATTGGCAGCGACTGACGGCAATGCGTCACTGCTTGAAAGTTTGGTGCTTGGACGTGGTGGTTCTTCTTCACGAATGATTCTGAGCAATTCATCAAAGCCCGCCGAACGCAAACGCTGCTTATCAAACGGTATATCACCGGCCAACAATTCGTATAACACCGCGCCCAACGAATACACATCACTTCGCGTATCGACATCGAGCTGATTGCGATTGGCTTGCTCGGGGCTCATGTACTCGATCGTGCCAATGATCTGACCCAACCCCGTGAACATTGTCTTCTCGGTCAGCTGGGCACCGGTGGCCTTGGCAACGCCAAAGTCGATGACCTTGGGCACCGGGTGGCTGTCGTACAGGGCCACCAGAATGTTGTTTGGTTTGATGTCGCGATGGATGATCCCCTTTTGATGCGCGTGCTGCACTGCCTGGCAGATGGGAACGAACAGCTCCAATCGTGCACGCGTCGTCAGGTGCTGTTCGTCACAGTACTGGGTGACGGAGATGCCGTTGACCAGTTCCATGACGAAGTAAGGACGGCCGGATTCAGTCGTCCCGGCATCGAGCACCTTGGCGATATTGGGATGGTCCATCATCGCCAGCGCCTGCCGTTCGGCCTCGAATCTCGCGATCACCTGCCGCGTGTCCATGCCCGGCTTGATGATTTTGAGTGCGACCCGTCGCTCGACCGGCACCTTCTGCTCGGCCATGTAGACGACCCCCATCCCCCCTTCGCCGATCTGCTGGAGAAGTTTGTAGGGTCCGATTTGCGTGCCGGGTTTCTCCGTGAGGACCGGATCGGCTTTGGTCACACCAACAACGGTTGGACCAAGACCAAGTGGCGGCGATTCAAGAAAGCCTGACTCTTGCTCATGTACCCGGAGCAGCGTTGCAATTCGTTCGAGCAGCACGGGGTTGTCACCACATGCACGATTCAAGTACTCGGCGCGATCATCGGGTGGCGAGATTTGGCAAGCGGCTTTGAAAATCGCTTCCTCCTCGTCGATTTGGTAGCTCATGGGACCGCTCGTCAAGGCTCTTGGTGACTTTTAGTGGCCGTTTGCAAACGACTCTTCGTGCTGATGCATGATTCACCCTCCCGGTTGCGGGAGAGTGTAATGTCGAAGCAATCTCCGAACACTCAATCTGCCACTAAAATGCTGGAAAAGCGCTCGTCAGTCATCGTTCACTATCCCTCAATGCGAGATTCGGATCCGGACTCCCCGATGAACAACGGTCTTTTTCGTAGGCTGCCAATCACCTTGCTCAATCTGGGATAAGATTCGTGTGGCTTGGGGCATCGAACAATTTACTCGCTCGTATTCGAAAAGACTCCCACCACCGTGGTGGCTCATCGTGCGTAAAAGCACACTCTACGCATTCACCTCGACCCAAGCGTCGCACACGAAGGAGCAGGGTAAAAGGTTCGACCAGCCTCGGCAGCCCGCCTTTTGCGTCTTTTCGCGGCCAATATTTCGATCGTTTTGTCGCGACTACCTCCATCACCAAGCCATCAGGGTAGGCGGATCCTCGGTGGAAGCTCACTCCGTTGAAAATACACTGACCCCTGCCGGTCTTCCTTCACTCAGGCTCCCCTCTCCCCGGCAACGAGGGCGAGTGATGCTCTCCTTCGTTGCCGGGGAGAGGGGCTGGGGGTGAGGGGCGACGCAGCTCGAGACGCTCAACGATTGGCTGCTCGACCA
>CAVTIV010000025.1:0-99856 GCA_963734865.1 Pirellulaceae bacterium | reverse complement strand
TCGACTCAATCTGATGGTCGGGCTGAACACCCCGCCCATCGGCACCAATCTCTTCGTCATCGCATCCGTGGCGAAGCTGCGGATCGGTCAGGTCTCGAAGGCGCTCATCCCGTTCTTCATGATCAAGCTGGTGCCTTGGGCATCGTCACCTATTGGCCGGCGCTCTCTCTGGCCTTGCCGCGCTCCATGGGGCTCATCCGTTGACGGTGGCCCTACAGCCCTCGCCATGACCCGCACCCGGGCGCCCACCCTGCATACGGTGGCGCGCGCCGCCGGCGTCTCCACGGCCATCGTCTCGCGCGTCGTCAACGGCCATTATCACGGCATGTCGGCGGCCACCCGGGCACGGGTCGAGGCGGCGGTCGACAATCTCGGCTACTTCCCCGAACCGGGCCGCCCGCTCGCTGCGCACCAGCCGGCATCACCGGATCGCGTTCATCGCCGTCGACAGCTCGCCGGAGTTCCTCGCCGACCCGTTCACCACCTATGTCGTGGCCGGCCTCTCCAACGCGCTCTCGGAGCAGAATTACGGCCTCCTCGTGCAGCGGCTGAACCGCCGGGCACCGCTCGAGACACTTCTGATGCGGGCCCAGGATGCCGATGCCATCACGCTCTTCATGTCCGGTCCCGAGGGCGAGCGGCTGGCACTGATCGAGCGGTTCCGCCAGCTCGGCCTGCCGCTCCTGGTCTTCCAGGAGGCGCTGGCACCGATCCGGACGATGTCTGCGTCGTGCGCCAGGACGACCGGGCGGGCGGACGCTGGCTCGGCGAGCGCATCCTTGGCCATGGCCTCGGGACGTCCTCGCGGTCGTGCCCGAGCTCGCCTGGCCCGCCATCGAGGCGAGGCTCGCGGGCCTGCGCGACGGGCTGGCCGAGCGGGCCGGGCTGACGGTCCTGAAGGTGGCGGAATCCGACATGCAGGCCGTTTCGGCACTCTCGACCGGCAACTCGCAGCGCATATGCCCGAGGCGATTTTCGCCAGCAACGACCAGCTCGCCGCCCAGGCGATCGGTGCCTTGAAACGGATCGGCCGGCACGTGCCGGCGGACGTGCGGGTCAGCGGCTTCAACTGCCTGCCGATCACCGGTACGGTCCAGCCGCCTTTGACGACGATCCGCTCGCCGGCCTTCGAGCTCGGCACACGCGCCGCCGACCTTCTGGTGCGGCGCCTCGCCGAGGGCCGGTTCGAGACGAAGGAGCTGGTCCTGCCGGTCGAGCCACAGGCCGGGCAGTCGCTTTGAGCCGGGAAGCGCCCGGGTGTCGCGCAAATAGCGCTTTCGGTCCGCCGGGTCGAAGGCTATCGAGGAAGGAATGGGTATGGGGGAAGCATGAAGCCGGGTGGCGCGCCGACAACGGACGAGGCCGCGTTTCAGGCGCTCGGTCGCCTGTTGCCGGGTGGCAGCGCCAGCGCCGCGCGCCGTCTCTCCCGCCCGCTCGTCTTCAACCGGGTCGCCGGCGCCGAGCTGATGGCCGAGGACGGCCGCAGCTATATCGACCTCAATTGCGGCTATGGCGCCATCCTGCTCGGCCGCAACGATCCCCGGCATGTGGCGCGCACGGCCGAGCTCAGCGACGGCATGGACCTCGTCGGCCTCGGCACCACCCGGCTCGAGCTCGACCTCGCCGAACGGCTGATCGACGCTCATTCCCGCGGCCGAGCTCGTCGCCTACTGCACCTCCGGCACCGAGGCCACGCTGCATGCCGTGCGGCTCGCCCGGGCGGTGACCGGGCGGCGGCGGATCATCAAGTTCCAGGGCACCTATCACGGCTGGCACGACTACGTCGCGATGAACTGGGTGAGCCCGAAGGAGCGGCTCGGCGGCGCCGATCCCTTCACCGCCGGTGCCCTCCCCGAGGCCCTGGCGGCAACCACCATCCTGCCCTTCAACGACCTCGCCGCCATCGAGGCGGTGCTCGACGCCGCCGACGCACGACGTCGCCGCCGTGCTGGTCGAGCCCTTGATGCACAATATCGGCTGCATCCCGTTCGAGCCCGGCTATGCGGAGGCTCTGAAGGCGCTCTGCGAGCGGCGGGGCGTGCTCCTGATCTTCGACGAGATCATCACCGGCTTTCGCCATGCGCTCGGCGGCTACCAGTCGATCATCGGCGTCACGCCGGACCTCGCCACCTTCGGCAAGGCGATCGGCAACGGCCATCCGCTCTCGGCCATCGTCGGCCGGCGCGACCTCCTGGAACGTTTCGCCGCCGCCCCGCCGCATGGCGTGGCCTGGCGGCACGTTCAACGCCCATCCCCGCTCGGTGGCAGCCGCCCTTGCGACCATCGAGCGGATGGAGGAACCGGACGCCTACCCTGCCCTCTACGCCAAGGGCGAGGCGCTGGCGGCCGCCCTCGAACGGGCCGTCGCCGCGTCCGGCCTCGAGCGCTGTCGTCACCCGCTTCGGCTCGGTCGTGGCCCTCCACTTCCAGGCGGAGGCACCGCGCCGCTACGAGGACCTGGTGCACGGCGACCTCGCCATGGATGCCGCCTTTCGCCGGGGCCTGCTCGACCACGGCATCGCCACGGCCGCCCAGCCGCTCCGGCGCTTCTGCGTGACCCTGGCGCACGAGGACCACCATATCGCCCGCATCGAGGAGGCCGCCCACGCGGTGCTCGAAGGATCTCGCCCGCCAGGGTGCCGGGGCAACTCCGGCATGAGCATTCCGGCGGCCCGGCTCCTGTCGCTCGACGGGCGGGTCGCCCTGGTCACCGGCGCCTCGCGCGGCATCGGCCTCGCAATCGCCGAAGCGCTTGCCTCGGCCGGGGCGCATGTCGTCCTGAACGCCCGCGATGCCGCCCGGCTCGACGCCGCCGTCGCCACCATCCGGGCCTCGGGCGGCAGCGCCGAGGCGGCCGCCTTCGATGTGCGCGACGCCGGCTGCGGTGACGGACGCGGTCGCCGGAATCGGTCCCGCCACGGCCGGCTCGACATCCTGGTGAGCAATGTCGGCGGCGGCGTGCGCAAGCCCTTGGCCGAGCAGACCGACGCCGATTTCACCGCCGCCATCGACGCCAATCTCGTCGCCTGCTTCCGCCTCGCCCGCGAGGCGTCGCGGCTGATGGCACGGCACGGGCTTCGGCCGCATTCTCGCCACCTCGTCGATCAATTCCTTCGTCGCCCGGCCGACCATGGCGGGCTACGCGGCGGCCAAGGCCGGGCTGAACGGGCTGGTGCGCGCCCTCGCCGTCGAGCTGGCGCCGGCCGGCATCTGCGTCAACGCGCTCGCCCCCGGCTACTTCCCGACCGAAGGCGAACGGACCTTGCGCGCGACCAACCCCGATCTCGTGGCCCAGGTCGAGGCCCGCACCCCGATGGGCCGCTGGGGCGCGCGTCGAGGAGCTGGGTGCCGCCGCCATCTTCCTCTGCTCGCCTGGTGCCTCCTACTGCACCGGCCAGGTCCTCGCCGTCGACGGCGGGCTTCTGGCATCACTCTAGCGGATCACACCCATGCGCATCGCTCTCTTGAACATCGGCCAGGAATCCAACGACTTCAATCCGCTGCCGACGACGCTCCAGGACTACCGCTCCTTCGGCCTCTACGAGGGCCAGGAGATGCTGGAGAAGCTGCGCGGCCTCGGCGAGGTCGGCGGCTATCTCGAGGCGGTCGAGGAATCCGGCCTCGAGGTCGAGACGATCCCGATCATCCGCGGCTGGGCCTCGGCCGCCGGCCGCCTCGACACGCCGACGCGGCTCTTCTTCGAGGAGAAGATCAGAAGCGGGCTCGCCGGCCGCCGGCCGGATCGACGGGCTCGCCATCCAGCTGCACGGCGCCTGCGCCGCCGAAGGCATGGACGATGTCGAGGGCGCACAGGCTCGCACTCTGCCGCGAGATCCTCGGCCCCGACGTGCCGATCGTCCTCTCGCTCGATCACCACGCCAACGTCACCCGGCAGATGATCGAGAACGTCGACGCCGTGGTCGGCCACCGCACCCAGCCGCACGAGCCCTTCGACACCGGCAGGATCGCGGCCGAGATCCTCCTGCGCATGCTGCAGGCGAGGTCCGCCCGACCGTCGCCTGCGCAAGCTCCCGCTCGCTCTCGCACCAGGAGCAGTTTCTGACCTCGAAGGCGCCGATGAAGACCTGGTTCGACCGCGCGCGCGAGATGGAGCAGGACCCGCGCGTGCTGCAGGCCTCGCCCTTCCCGATGCAGCCCTGGCTCGATGTGGCCGAGGGCGGCTGGGCGGTCGTCGTGACCACCGACGGCGACCGCGGAGCTCGCCGGAAGCCTGGCCGACGAGCTGGCCGATCTCGCCTGGTCGATGCGCGCCGAGTTCCAGAAGAAGGAGGCCGTCAGCATCGACGAGGCCGTGCGCCAGGCCGACGCCATGGACGGGCTCGTCATCCTCAGCGACACGGGCGACACGGTCTTCGGCGGGGCCGCCGGCGACAGCAACCTGATCCTCGAATGATCCTCCGCCAGGGCATCAAGGGCCGCGCCCTGATCCCGATGATCGCCCCCGAGGCCGTGGCGAAGCTGGCGCAGGCCGGCGTCGGCGCCGAGGTCACGCTGCCGCTCGGCGGCCATGCAACCAGCTTTCTTCAAGCCTCTGACCGTCACCGGCACGGTGCGGGCCGTCGGCGGCGGGGTCATCCCGGTGGCGAAGCACAACCAGCTCGAGGTCGATCATGGGCCAGGCGGTCGATCTTCGAGACCGGCCCGGTGACCATGCTGATGACCGAACTGCGCGCGGTCGCGGGCAACCTGCCCGAGCGCTATCGCGCCCTCGGCGTCGAGCCCGACGACTACCAGATGGTGGTGCTCAAGACCGCCTCCAACTTCCAGTACTTCCAGCCGATCGCTTCCGGCGTGATCCGGGTCGACACGACCGGGCCCGGGCCAGTCGGATATCGCCACCCTGCCCTGGCAGCGCCATGCCGCGGCCGGTCTACCCGCTCGACGAGATCGAACTCCTGGCGCGGCTGACGCGGGCGCTTCGCGCCTGCCCTTGCTTGTAGCGTCATTCACAACTCACGCAGACTGCCCGCAACAGGCCCTGCCGAAGGCAGCGCCGAACAGATCAGGAGGTGAGCGCCAGATGAGCATTCAACGTCGCCGGCTGCTTTCGACCACCGCTCGCCCTGCCCCTTGGCGTCTTCATGGCGTCGGGGTCAACGCCACCGCCGAGGCGCAGGATGGCGGCACGCTGCGCGTCGCGATCCTCCAGGATGTCAGCAATTTCGACCCGCAATCGTTCCTCTCGCTCAACTTCCCCCTGATCAAGAACCTCTACGACAGCCTGATCGAATACGGCCCGGACGGCGAGCCGTGCCGAGCCTGGCGAGCGCCTGGACGATCGCCGACGACAACATGCTCGGTGTCGCTCACCCTGCGCGACGACGTCACCTTCCACAGCGGCGCGCCGATGGATGCCGAGGCGGTGGCGGCGACGCTGGCCAAGGCGGCCGATCCCGAGACGGGCCAGAACGTCTACGCCACCATGGCGCCGGTCGAGGACTGGACGGTCGACGGCACGCATGCCCTGACCGTGAACTTCAAGGGCCCGATCCCCGACCGGCAGATCACCGATCTGCTGCAGTTCATCTCGGTCGATCGATCCCGCCGGCATCGACACGGTCGACACCGTGCCCGCCGGCACCGGCGCCTTCACGCTCGTCGAGCGCGTGCTCGGCCAGAGCGTGCAGATGGCCGCCAATCCGGACTACTGGCGGGAAGGCGAGCCCATCCTCGACGAGGTCTCATCACCGTCTTCAGCGACAACGACGCCGGCCTCCGCGGCCCTCGAATCGGATGCCGTCGACATGATCTATGGCGGCGGCGGGCGCGCCGCCGTGCGGCTGCGCGACAGCGGCTTCCAGCTGATCCAGGGCCCCGGCCCGCTCGTGCAGATCTTCCGCATCAACTCGACGCGCGGCCCCTTCCAGAACGAGCAGTTCCGCCAGGCCTTCAACTATCTGCTCGACCGCGAGGCCATCCTGCGGGTCGGCTATGCCGGCCTCGGCGTGGTCACCGCCCTGCCCTGGGCACCGGCGAGCCCGGCGGCGGACCCGTCCTATAACGAGACCTATGCCTTCGATCTCGACAAGGCGAAGGAGCTGCTCGCCGCTTCCGGCCTCTCGCCCGCCGAGATGAGCGACTGGCAGCTGCTCGTGAACGGTGCCGACCAGGACGCGGTGACCATCAGCCAGCTGGTCCAGGGCACGCTCGGCCGAGCTCGGCATCAACGTCGAGCTGGATCTCCGGCAGGGTGCGGAGTTCACCGACGCCATGCTCGGCGGCGACTACACCGCGATCTTCGCCGGCATCGGCAACATCCAGAAATTCCCGAGCCGGATCGCCACCAACTCCATCTACCGGACGGTCAACAACCCGATCCTCGGCGAGCCGCACCCGCATCCCGACTATGTCGCGGCGATCGAGCGGGTGAACACGACGCTCGGCTCCGACGAGGAGGTCCAGGCCGCCTACGACCATCTGAACGAGGTGCTGGTCGACGGCGTCCTTCGGCATCCCGACCAACACCTTCGATGTCGGGCTGCTCGTCGCCGCCCCCGATGTCAGCGGCTTCACCCCGGACATCGACAACATGCTCGTGGCGCGCACGATCACCGTGGCGCGGTGACGCGAGGGCTCGGCCGGGCGCGAGGAGGCGGCTCGGCGACAGCTTTCATGGCTGAGCCCCTCCTCTCCGTGCGCGGCCTCGAGGTCACCTTCACCGGCACCGGCCGGCCGGTGCCGGCGGTGCGCGGCATCGATCTCGATGTCGCCGCCGACGAGGTGCTCGGCATCGTCGGCGAATTCGGGCTCCGGCAAGAGCGTCACCTCCCTCGCGATGACCGGCCTGCTGCCCGGCACGGCCGAGGTCCGGGGCTCGATCCGGATCGGCGGGATCGAGGTGATCGGCGCCGCCCCCGAGGTGCTGCGCCACATGCGCGGCCGCGACGTCGGCATGATCTTCCAGGACCCGACCACCAGCCTGAACCCGGTCCTGCCGATCGGCCGGCAGGTCACCGAGGGCCAGGTGGCGCACGGCCTGTTGCGCCCGCCGAGGCACCCGGCCGGGCCATCGAGCTTCTGGGCGAGGTCGACATCCCCGACCCCGACGGCCGGGCCCTGCAGTTACCCGCACCAGTTCTCGGGCGGCATGCGCCAGCGCGCGGTGATCGCCATGGCGATGGCGGGCAGGCCCCGGCTGATCATCGCCGACGAGCCGACCACCGCCCTCGACGTCACGGTCCAGGCCCAGGTCCTGGCACTGCTGCGCCGGCGGCAGGCCGACACCGGTGCGGCGGTGATCCTGATCACCCACGATCTCGGCGTCATCGCCGAAGTCGGCCGACCGGGTCGTCGGTGATGTATGCCGGACAGATCGTCGAGGCGGCGCCGGTCGCGCGAGATCTTCGCCCGGCCGCGCCATCCCTATACCGTCGGGCCTGCTGAACAGCCTGCCCGCGCATCGACCAGCGATCGACCCGTCGGCTCGTCCCGATCCCGGGCCAGCCGCCGACACCCGAGCGCCATGCCCTCGGGCTGCGCCTTCCACCCGCGCTGCCCCGATCGGCGCGACCGGCCGACGTTGCCGGCGCGAGGAGCCGACCTTGCGCGCCGCCGGCACCGACGGCCGTCGCCGCCTGCCATTTCGCCGACGAGGTCGAGGCCCTCCTGGCCCACCACCCGACGTGGAGGCGGCGTGCGGCCCGCGCGCGCCGCGCCGGCCGAGCCGCTGCTCGATCGTCGACGATCTCAAGGTCCATTTCCCGATCCGCAGCGGGCATCCTGCGCCGCCTGACCGGCCTCGTGCGCGCCGTCGACGGAGTCAGCCTCGAGGTCCGCGCCGGCGAGACGCTCGGTCTCGTCGGCGAATTCGGGCTGCGGCAAGACGACGACCGGCCGGGCGATCATGGGCCTGATCAATCACCGCCGGCGAGCGTCACTTTCGACGGGCAAGCCATCACGCAACCTGCCGGCTCGCGCATGCGCCACGCTCGCCGGCACATGCAGTACATCTTCCAGGATCCGTTCTGCGTCGCTGAACCCGGTCCTGCAGGTCGAGGACATCGTGGCCGAGCCCCTGCGCATCCACGGCCTCTACGACGACATGGGCGGCGCCAGGCACATCGCAGACTATTCGATATCGTCGGCCTCTCGCCCCGCATGTTCGGCCGCTACCCGCGCGAGTTCTCCGGCGGGCAGAGACAGCGGATCGGCATCGCCCGGGCGCTGGCACTGAAGCCGCGCCTCCTGATCCTCGACGAGCCGGTCGCGGCGCTCGACGTCTCGATCCAGGCGCAGACGGCGTTTCGATGGTTCGATCTTCAAGGAGCTTTTTTCGTTTTTCTCTTGCAAATCACGTGTGTTTTCAATTTCCGGACAGACACTAGTTAAACCGGCTACAACCTGGTGATGTTCGGACCCCCACTGCCAACGGTTTCTATTGTTCGATAGGGTGGATCGACGAATCTTCGGTCAAGTTTTCTCGAATTGCTTTCAGCGAGTTGGAACGATGAGCGACAAAGACAAGAAATTGGAAATCATCACGGAACTGACCAAATCGTATTGGATGGAGTTGGAGACCGTGGTGAACTATTTGGCCAACAGTGTCAATCTGGACGGAGTCCGCGCCGAAGAGATCAAGAAATCGCTTGCCGCCGATGTGACCGAGGAAATGTCGCATGCGACGCAACTGGCCAATCGAATCAAGACGATCGATGGGTCGATTCCCGGGAGCGAGCATTTCATCGCCTGTCAAAAGACACTGCAGCCGCCGAGCGATAGCACCGATGTTGTCACCGTGATCAAAGGCGTCATCGATGCGGAGGAAGGCGCGATCGCCCAATATGAAAAAATCATTCGGCTATGTGACGGCTTCGACTACGTCACGCAAGATTTGTGCATCACCCTGTTGTCCGACGAACAGCATCACCGCCGTGAATTTGTCGGGTTTCTGAAAGAGTACGAAAAGAGTTGAACGGATCCGTGGATCGTTTCGCAGGCACGACCGCGGTGGTCACGGGTGCTTCCAGTGGGATTGGTCAAGCGATCGCAATCGCACTGGCCCAATCGGGTGTCGATCAACTGTTGATCCATTACCGTGAGAACCGCGACGGTGCCGATCAAACGGTTGCTGCGGCACGCGAATTCGGCGGCGACGTGACTGCCGTGGCGGCCGATTTGGGTGTTCCCGCGGACGTTCAACGGTTAGCCGATGTTACCTTTGAGCGATTGGGCGAAATCCAAACCTGGGTCAATTGCGCCGGAGCCGACGTGTTGACTGGCCCGGCACAACAGCTGGACTTCGATTCAAAGCTGCAGCGATTGTGGGACGTCGATGTGCGGGGCACGATCAGCCTGTCGCGGCGAGTTGCCGATCGAATGCTGGGGCAGCAATGCCAACGTCCGCCGGCAATCGTGTTCATTGGCTGGGACCAGGCGCCTCGGGGAATGGAAGGGGATGCGGGTCAGATGTTCGGCCCGATCAAAGCCGCAGTGATGGCATACGCGGCCAGTTTGGCGCAAACGCTGGCCCCCGAAATTCGCGTCAATACGATCGCACCGGGATGGATCCAGACCTCATGGGGTCAATCAACGAGCGACTATTGGGACGCCCGGGCCAAAGCACAATCGCTGATGAATCGCTGGGGGCAGGCGGCAGACGTGGCTCGAGCGGTACTGTACGTCGCTGACCCGGACAACACGTTTCTGACCGGCCAGACGATCGAGATCGATGGTGGATGGAATCGCCGTTTTCGCTGAGCCAGCCGGGGATCACCAGCTTCATCGGATCCGGCCCCCCCCGGATTCTGCGGAAGGCCGTGACGAAAAAAGCCGGCCTGAATCAGGCCGGCTTCTGACCGATCTGGCGATCTCGATCTTGCAGTTTGTCGTTACAGATTCGGTGTCGTGTAAGGTTCGACGTCGCCCACCATATGGAAGTGGTTGTGGTCGATGTAGATCACTTCAATCGCTTCGCGATCATGCTTGGTATAAGGCACCGGATAGCCGACGGTCACTTTTTCGGAGAAGTAGATCGAGCACTTGTAATGTGCATGATGCAACTGTGCCGGGCCGATCAAAGGATAGAATCGCGGCGGGTCGATGTAGTCGGCGATCTTTTCCTTGATGATTCGCACGTTGTTGCGTTGCGTTTCCCACAGCAGCGGAAAGCCGCCTTCGACCGGACGAGCCGACTCCAACGCATGCATCACCTCATCGTCACTCGGCGGATCGAGTGCCACAGCCGGTCCGCCCGAAGTCGTTGGACCCAGAATCGGGACTCGGTCGTACCGTTCTTTCTTCCAGAATTTTTCTTCTTGCTTGTGTTGAAAATAGGGGCTCACGGGCATCGGATACCCAAGCCATCCGATGTTGTAGCCACCGGTCACTCCATAGCAACCGGTCGTCGCAATGGCTAACAAAGCCATCGTGCCGAGCGTCAACTTGCCAGCGACAGACAAAATGAAATGCTTTTTCGGAGCGGCCGTCGCGGTTTCGTGAATCTTGCGACTGCGGTGCATGCTGGTCATCCGAGCAACCTTCCATGGTTCGATACCTTTGCGCGAGCTGAGTCAGCTCGTGAATCTGTGCAGACAGATTCGGCGCCTTGCTAGAGAATGTATCGTGTGAACTTATGCGGATCTTGCGGATAATTCCGAAGAATGGGCCAATCTCTCGATGTTCCACACGTCGTTTCCGCCGTCGCGGCCACCGTGGAACCGAAAAACCCGCGAGCAAGGTTACCTGCTCGCGGGTCGCACTTTACGGGAAGCGGTTGCGATCGTGGTCACGATCGATCGATGCTATCAAATTAGCGATCGGTGAAGTCGAGGGACCACCATCCGTCGTCCCACTCCAGGCTGACCTTTCGCCATCCCAACGGGACTTGCGGGTAAGGATAAAAGGGGCCGATGTAGGGCCATGCCGATGGACTGTACTGTTGTGGGTAGGTCACGGCGGCGTAATTCGGGTAAGCGGCATACCCCGGCCAGGCATAATTCGGCAAATTGGGAGTGTCATAGCGTGGACCAGCCCCGCCAGCGGCGTAGGGTGCCATCGGAACGGGTTGTCCAGCAGCCGAATAGCCAGCCGCAGCCATTGGCTGGCCACCAGCTTGCATCGGATAGGGAGCAGCCATGGTCGGAACACCAAGCGGGGCCGAAGCCACGATTGCCGGAGTGCCTTGTCGGCCGGGACGATCGACGTGGTCGACCGCAACGGGCGCCAAGCCCAAACCTTGGTGGTCGATTTCGCTCAGAACGGGCGGCTCGGGCAGTCGGGGAAGTCCCGGTGAGGCGGATGGGATCGCGATCGCTTCGCGGATGCCCGAAACACCAGCAATGCTCTCTGCGATCCGGATGATCGTGTCACGTTGGGCCGCCGAACTTGCCCGTCCGGTCAACTGCAACACGCCGTTTTGGCTTTGGACATCCACGCCAAAGCCTCGCAGCTGGCCGTTTTCCTTCGCTTTGCCCAAGGCAGCCACCACAGCCGATACGACCTGCTGGTCATTGATGGGCTCCTCCGCAGCGGTGCGGCGAATTTCGCCTGGCATTACTTCCAGCTGAACCGGCGCGGAGCGCTGATCGCATTGGCCTGCGCGGCCAATGCTTCGCGGAAGGAAAATTCTCCCTTCCTTGTCGTCGACGTTTTACGATTAACAGGCTCTTCTTGTGCTGCCGTCTTCACATTCGCGGTCAACAGCTTCGCCGCCGGTACCGTTGCCACCGAGACCGGTGCCGCAGCAGCGGCGACCTGGGGCTCGGATACTTGAACAACCGAAGCACCACCGACCGAAACTTCGTCAACGACTTTGGCGATCCCTTCAATGCCTTGGGCGGCACTGAGCACCAAATCTTTTTGCGAGTCTTGACTGACGTTGCCTCGGAAAAGTACCACCCCCTTGTCGACCTTCATGTCGAGGGTGAAATCCTTCAAAGCACCTGAGTCTCGATTGGTTTTC
The DNA here is from genome assembly GCA_963734865.1 of Pirellulaceae bacterium. Classification (GTDB taxonomy): domain Bacteria; phylum Planctomycetota; class Planctomycetia; order Pirellulales; family Pirellulaceae; genus CBDCUW01. Next base: position 87,936 of record CAVTIV010000025.1, on the reverse strand, counting down.
AATCGCTTGATGATCTGTTCCGCGATTTCTCGGTCACCACCCCAGGCCTGCATTGGCCCGAGAGTAGCGAACGCGGCAATCGCTAATCCGAAATATTTGCGTCGCATCGAAATGCCTCCCTGCAGTCCTGATTCACTCTGGGTCCGACCCCGTTCGAGGTCACCCAAACGCACGATGCGCTGGATTGGTATCACTGCGAGTCGTGATTCCCTGTTCGAACGTTCCAACCAGACCGGTGTTGATGGTTGTTTCGGTCACAACGAGGCGGGTAAGGTAGGTTTTTTCGGATTTTGTCGCTGATTGCGCTTGGGCAGCAGCTAAACAACTCCCAAAGGACCCGGTCGACCTGGCCGGCATTCTTCGCCTGGCCCGAACAGATTGACGTGCCGGAACAGATTGGCGCCTCTGGCACGCAACACGGCCCACGAATTGACGGCGGCCCACCGGCCATGTTTGATGCCATTGCTGACACCAACCAGGCGTGACGCGCCTCGGACGAGCCGAGATCGGGCCAGTTCACCCAGGCGACCACTGTCCCCTCTTCATCGCCAGAAATGTCCAATCCAATGCTGCAAAGGTTCACCTCCCCCCCTCTCTCTTACCCGTCGCCGCCTCCGCCGACCGACCGATAGCAATCCAAAGGTAGTTCCATGACTGATCCATTTGGCCCCGATACCGCCCCACCGAGTTCCGTTGACGATCTGGAGTTCACGCCCAGTCACGACGATCGCAACCTGGCGTTGATCGCGCATTTGTCTGGCTGCGCCGGGATTGTTCTCGGCGGATTTGTTGGATTCGTCGGGCCGCTCATCATTTACTTGATGAACAAAGACACATCGCCCTACGTCGAGTCGCAGGCCAAGGAGAGCGCTCAATTTTCAAATCACGCTGCTGTTGATCTCCATCGTCTGTGTGATTTTGATCGCGTTTAGCTGTGGGATGCTATTCCCGTTGATTTTTATACCGATGGTGCTGCAAGTTGCGTTCGGCATCATTGCCGCACTGGCCGTACGGGACGGAGCCTACTATCGCTACCCGTTCAACTTCCGACTCATCCAGTAAGGCTTCGGGGGCAGGGGTCGCGGGGGCAGGGGTCGCGGGGGGGCAAGGCCAGCGGTAAGCGATCGCGTGGGCATTGGCTTCCGCAGCTCGTTGCCGATCACCGGAACGTTCGCACGATGGCGGCGACCGTGAACAGAGCGATGAATGCGGGGATCGCGACAACGATCAATCGAGGTTGCGCCGCCAAGATCGCTAAGGCAAGTACACCCGCCACGGCCATGCCCGGCGGCAACCACTGTGCCGGACGGCGTAGAGAGGGCCAAGCCAGCCAGAGCGCCGCAAGAACCAATCCGATGCGTCCCATCGCCGCTGCCGCAAAATTGCCCGATTCCCAGTCGGCGTACCACCAGGATGCGAAACTTCCGCTCAACAGTGCGATCGCCATCACCAAAACCGACAGGCGTCGAACGTCGGTCTGTTCCTCGGGTTGGTTGCGATCATTCATCTCAATAAACAATAACCTGCAACAAGTGGGCAGGGATAGGCAATGCCCAAGGTATTAGGGGCATGAGATCAATGGTTCGTGACCTGCATGAACGACCGCTTTGGTATGGTATCGGTTACGATTTCGTTTCATCAGCCGCTGTTCCCCCGCCGCTGCGTCGAGGACAATTTCAATGAAGATTCTCTGCTTTAGCGATCTGCATCGAGACAAACAGGCCGCAGCGCAATTGGTCGCCGCCTCGGCTGACGTCGATGTGGTGATCGGTGCGGGCGACTTTGCGACGTGCCGCAGTGGGATTGCCGACACACTCGATATCTTGTCCAGGATTGAAAAGCCGGCGGTACTCGTGCCCGGCAACGGTGAATCGACCGAAGAGCTTGTCGATGCCGCCGCGAGTTGGTCGTCCGCATACGTGTTGCACGGCAGTGGCTGCGAGATCGCTGGCGTTCCGTTCTGGGGCGTCGGCGGCGGCATTCCGATCACGCCATTCGGTTCGTGGAGCTACGACTTTGACGAACTCCAAGCCGCGGAGCTGTTGGCGGGCTGCCCTCAGGGCGGTGTGCTCGTCGTCCACTCGCCACCGATCAACACGGTCGATCACGATACCGGCGGCAATGTTCGCGGCAGCCAATCGATTCGTGATACGATCGAGGCGAAGCAACCCAAGCTGGTCATTTGCGGCCACATTCATAGCGATTGGGGAAAACAGGATACGCTCGGAAGGTCTCAGATCGTCAATGCCGGGCCACGGGGCGTTGTCGTGGATCTGTGCTAGTGCGGCGTCTTACCCGTTGATCTCGTCATAGACGATCTGGCCATCAATCCAAAGGCGAAACCTGCGGATCATCAGTCCGCGGCCAAATCCGATCTCCATTTGGGCGGGCGACTGATTCGTATCGACCGTTGCGGGTAAAGGGAACTCCGCGCGTCGCAAGATTGTCAGCCAGCTGATCCGAAACCAAACCAATTCGCCGTTGATTTCGATCTTCTGACGAAACCACCACCCGGAATAGACCATTCGCATCGCGACGGGGGATCGCAACTCGATCACCCGAAACAAAAATCCGGATCGAATCAGACGTGCGTCGCCGAATACCCCGCGTTCGCTCGGCACGATTGCGGAGGCTGCGAATGGATTGGTCATAGCGGTCGCGGAAACGCGAGGCGTGAAAAAACTGTCTCGACCTGGTCAATTGTATCGGGGATCCAAATCGAACCGACCCGAAACGCCTGGTTTTAACCGGGGGGTGCCAGGCACGGTGTTCTGCCAGGCACGGCGTTCTGCACCAGGGGGCAACGCCGCGGCGTCTTGATATCACGTTGAACACGGTTTACCAGCCGACGCCTCGATGGTGCGTTGACGGGACGCGAGGCGAATTTCGGTTAACTTTGCGGGCAAACCGTTGATATCCGGAACTTCTTTACCTAACATCGACTTGGGCTGATTACCTATTTTTACATTGCCCGACTGTTGACCCATCGACCGCCCCCCAGAGCGGCGACTCCTCCCGAGGTTGAATGATGAGACGTTTGTTGGCCACTGTTACTCGTTTCTGCATCGCAACGGGGTTAATCGGGTTCACTGTTTCCGCCGTTGCGCAGGGTCCAGCGACCCACTTGATCGTGACGCAAACGGTGCGTCCGACGGCCCCGATTCAATTCGATGCTCGGGTGATCTTTCCGACCGTTCAGGGGCCAAGAGCTGTGGCGAACGCTCAAGTCACCCTGCGTGGCGGCCAGGGGCAGGTTCATCAAGGTATGACCGACTACCGAGGCAATGTCACGATCAAAGGTGTCAGCCCGGGCCTGTATGCGATGACGGCTCAGGCCGACGGGTTGTTTGCCTGCTACGCGATGCATGTGCTGGGACCACAACAAGCGGAAGATCGCACCTTCCCTGGGGCGGTCGAGATCGCTTGTGCCCTGGTCCGATACCGTGATTTTGAATCGACGATCATGCCCTACCTGGTTACCCAAGTCGATCGAGCCGAATTGGTGACCGATCTGGACCTTGTGCCCGCCAACGAAATGTACCGTGTGACTCGTTCCAATGGTGGTTTGGTCGGTTCGCTTTCCGCGGTAACCAACCATGGTGCCAAGCAGATGAATGTATTCCTCGTCAAGAACCGCCGGCTGATCAGTCGAGCCATCAGCGATGACGAGGGCCGATTCAGTTTTGCGGATGTCGAGTCGGGAATCTATTCGCTGCTGGCCGTCGGTCCCGACGGCTTGGCTGCCATTGGATTTGAATTGGTGGACAGGATCGACAGATCGGGTTCGGCGGGGCTTTCGAGTTCAAACGGCCAGACGTTGGTCAATCAGATCGTCGACGATGGCGCGGGTTCACTGGATATCGATGTGGTTCCTCTGACATCGGACGAACTTGAGCTGCTCGATCGACCGGCGCCCGACGAGAACAAGGAGACGGGTGAGGATGATGAAGCAGCGGATGAAGTGAGTTACGAAATCGTCAGCGACGATTCTGTCATGGTGGACGAATTCGGCAATCCGGTGGGCAATTGCGGTCCGTGCGGTGGCGATTTAGGTAGTGGTAGTGGTGGTGGTGGTGGTGGATCAGGCGGTGGGGGTGGCGGTTCGGGCGGTGGCGCCGGGTTGGCCGCGTTGGCCGGCATCGCAGCAGTAGCCGCAGCGAACAGTAACAACAACAACGGGATCAACGTGGCGAGCCCTGCTTTCCCGGCGAACTGAAGGTCGGAATCGAAACAGAACCACAAGCCGCGACCTTCGGTCGCGGCTTTTTTTGTCGTCCGAACCAGTGCCTGCGGCGGACCAACGGGAAGCGGGTCCGGAGCACGTTTTTGGCTTCCGGCGTGTGGCCTCCGTTGGCGACCGGATCGACGCCAAATTCCCCTTCCGGTGTTCACTCGCTGCCAAGCGTCGCGTTGAGGCCACCCATCGTGCCATCACTTGCGATCGTGATATCATGTGCACGTGATCCGTTTGGAGAGCGTTGAACGTCGTTCCACTCCCCCCGAAATACAGAAATCGCAGTTAGACGAGAGAGATTCATGAGCACGGTCGACAGTCCCCTGGGTGAGGAAGTGGCCAAGCAGGCGGCCCAAGCGCGAGCTCGCCTGGATGAACACACGGTGGAAACGGTCCATTGGCATTTCAGCGAGAAGACAGGCAGTCCGTTCTGGCTGGAGAAAAAGCAAGAGTTGAAGTTTGATCCGCTGAGGGATGTCAAAGGCTTTGACGACTTGAAGAAGTTCCCGCTGTTCGAGGATGATTGGCTTCGGGGTGGTCCGTTGCGGCGATGGGTGCCCCAAGGCCATGCGGGCAAGCCGACGTACGTCTTTGAGACTGGCGGTACGACCGGGATTCCCAAGAGCCGAGTGGTGATCGAAGACCATTGGAAAGACTACGAGTTGTTCAGCGACACGTTGCCGGATCAATATTTCCCGAGGGGTTCCAATTGGTTGATGCTCGGTCCCAGCGGGCCTCGTCGTTTGCGTCTGGCGGTGGAGCATTTGGCGCAGTATCGCGGCGGGATTTGTTTTTGCATTGATCTCGATCCGCGCTGGGTTGTCAAATTGATCAAGAAAGGCTGGATGGAGCATCTTGAGGAATACAAGAAGCATTGCATCGACCAGGCGATCACGGTGTTGACGGCAGGGCACGATGTGAAGTGCATGTTTGGAACGCCGAAGTTGATCGAGTCACTGGGGGAAGCCTTGGAAGAACGCGGTACGAGTTTGAAGGATATCGGGATCACGGGAATCTTTTCCGGCGGAACGGAATTCACGCCGCAATGGACACGATTTTGCGTCGAGGAGTTGCTCGGCGGGCCACCCGAGGAGGGTGGCGTCTACATGACGCCCACTTATGGCAATACGCTGATGGGTCTGGCCTGCAGCAAACCGATTTCCGCAGCCGATGGCTACAAAATCAGCTATTACGCGCCACAACCTCGCGCCGCGACGGAGGTCGTTCAGTTCGACGACTACAACCAAGTCGTCGGCTATGGCGAAACGGGTCGGGTCAAACTGTACACCCTCACCGACGAGTTCTTTGTACCCGGTTTCATGGAGCGGGACGAAGGTGAACGCGAGCAGCCATTCGCAACCTATCCCTGGGATGGTGTCAGCGGCGTGCGACCGTTCCATGAACTGGCAAGTGCGACAACGGTGGGTGTGTACTAGCGGTAATCGCCGCAGATCCCGCGCTGTTGATTAAAAACCACGTAACTGAATTTCGCGAACCAAAGTTGTCATGATCACACTCAGTCCTCTGCGGTGGGGAAAGCCCTACGAATCTCTCGATTTCAACGACGTTGTTCACTTCGACACTGGCGAGCCGATCGCGCGGATCGGTACGGTCGGTGGTGGAATTGTAGGCCGCGACATGAGGACGGCGCATCAAGCGCGGGAAGCGCTGTTGCAACTGACGATCGACGACTTGATCGAGCGTTGCAAACAGGCGGCCGTGCTGTTCGAATCGGCCGACTTGAAGGTTGGAGATTCGATGCAGTCGGTTACCGACTTTGTCCATCAGCAATCGGCCAGCACCGGTTTGCCCGAGCACATGTGCCGATCGAACATGTCCAAGAACAGTTTTGTGCTTAGCCACATCGATCAGATTCTCGATTGCCTGACCCGCGGCCTCGACCTGTCAATTCTCTCTCGCGGATATGGCGAAGAAGGACGTGGCGTGATCGTCAGCTATCAAGCACAGACGCCCATCCTCGGTGCTGTGCTGCCCAACAATTCGCCCGGTGTTCACACCTTGTGGTTGCCGGCGATTCCGCTCCAGATCGGATTGGCACTCAAGCCCGGATCGCAAGAGCCCTGGACGCCCTATCGGATGGTCTCCGCATTCATCGAAGCGGGCATCCCGGCCGAAGCGTTCGGGTTGTACCCGGGCGGCCACGATGCAGGCAGTGCGATCATGACCAAGACTTCCCGCAGCATGATTTTCGGAAGTGCCGAAACCGTCGCCCAGCACGCCGGCAACCCAAAAGTTCAGGCACACGGTCCGGGCTTCTCGAAGATCCTGATCGGCGACGATGCGGTGGATGATTGGGAAGACTACCTGGACATCATGGTCGAAAGCGTACTTAGCAACTCGGGACGGAGCTGCATCAACTGCTCCGGGATCTGGGCCAGTCGCCATACACGCGAGATCGCCGATGCCATTGCCAAGCAGATCGGCCCGGTCGGCGTGACGGCTCCCAGCGATCCCCAGGCGCAGCTTGCGGCATTTACCGTCCCCGCGATGGCCAAGGGTACCTTTGCGATGGTTCAGCAGGATTTGGCCGAAGCGGGTGTAAGCGATCGGACGGCCGATTTTGGTGACAAGCTTATCGAGCGCGAGCACTGCGCCTATCTGCGGCCAATGGTCGTGCACGCCGATTCACCTGATCGTCAAGTCGCCTCGAAGGAATACATGTTCCCGTTTGTCAGTGTGGTGGAGTGTCCCCAAAACGACATGCTGCGGCGGATCGGACCGACGCTGGTGGGAACCGTGCTGACACAAGATCAGTCATTCATCGACGCGGCGGGCGGATGTGTTGAAATCGATCGATTGAACATCGGTCCGATCCCCACCAATCGATTGAATTGGCTGCAGCCTCACGAAGGGAACATCATCGATTTCCTGTTCCGTTCTCGGGCCTACCAAGTGGCAGACATGCCGGTACCGGCGAATGCCTAACCGAACAGCGTCATTTTCTCGCGATTCGGGTTATCCAAGCAACTGAATGCGGCGATAATTGAACGCGGCGACAATTGAACGCGGGGGGCGTCCCGCTTTTCCTCATCCGCCGCGGAGTCGCCTAGCCCGTCGCGCTCGATGCGCGGTAGATCGCCGGGTTCAGCGACGGATCGTTGTACATCTTCATTTGGCGGTAGGTCTTGTGTCGTTTTTTTCCGGCGAAGATGTCGTCGATCAATTGCTGTAGCGATTGCGAAAGATCATGGTGCTGCTGCTCGCACAGGGCAATTCTTTCGGAAACCTTGCTGCGGTGCTCTTCATCGGCATCTTCCCGCTCGCGTTGCTCGCGATAATGGTACAGCCGTAGCGACATGATCGACAGTCGATCGATGGCGCTGCCCGGTGTCTCGGTGTTGACCGCTGCGTCCTCATCGGGGGTGATTCCCGCCTGGATCAGCGTCGCGGTCAGCGCGTCGTCGACTTTTTCGATCATGTCGTTGCGTTGCTGATTCAGCTGATCGATCGCTCGCTTGACCGCGGCGATTTCATGGTCGGTTGCCGAGGGGCTGCGGGCCGTGTCCTCCTGATGCCAGAGCCGATAATTGAACTCATGCTGCTGGCAGACCAATTGTTTGAAACCGTCAAAGGTGTTGGCGATTGGCTCGCGATGCCACTGCTGGACCGTATCGATTTGGAGCTGTGTGAGCTCGCTGACCGGTGGGATATTTTGTGCCGTGGGCATCGTCAAACTCCTAGACTTCCTTTTCGTCGATCCAGTTCATCATCCGGCGCAGGCCAATACCAATTTGCTCGACCCCATGTTGTCGCTCACGACGACGGGTCGCTTTGAAGAACGGGGCACCCGCACGGTTTTCGGAAATCCACTTGCGAGCGAACTCGCCGCATTGGATTTCGTTGAGGATTTTCTTCATTTCCGCCTTGGTCTGATCCGTGATGATCCTGGGGCCACTGACATAGTCGCCATACTCGGCGGTGTTACTGATGCTGTACCGCATGTAGCTCAGGCCGCCCTGGTATAGCAGGTCGACGATCAGCTTCAACTCATGCATGCACTCGAAGTAAGCCATCTCGGGTTGATAGCCTGCTTCGACCAGAGTTTCAAAGCCGGCCTTGACCAACTCGCTGACTCCGCCGCAGAGGACAACTTGTTCGCCGAACAGGTCGGTTTCCGTCTCCTCGGCAAAGCTGGTTTCGATCACGCCGCCGCGGGTTCCGCCAATCCCCTTGGCATAGGCCAAGCCGATTTGCTTGGTCGATTCTGCCGCACCTTCGCCCAGTGCGATCAGACAGGGAACGCCACCTCCCTTCACGTATTCGCTGCGGACCAGATGGCCGGGGCCTTTGGGGGCCACCAACAGCGTATCAATTCCTCGCGGCGGCTCGATCTGTCCGAAGTGGATATTGAACCCATGGGAACACATCAAGACATTACCCGACGACAGGTTGTCACGGATCTCGTTGCGGTAGATGTCGCCTTGAACCTCATCGGGTAGCAGGAGATTGACGACATCGGCGGCTTGGGTCGCCTCGGAGATCGACATCGGTTTGAAGCCGTGCGATTCGGCCAGTTCGTAATTGGCCGAACCGGGACGCTGGCCAATCACGACGTCACATCCACTGTCCTTCAGGTTCTGGGCCTGCGCGTGTCCCTGGGAACCGTAACCGAGGATCGCGATCTTCTTGCCTTTGAGGTGCGAGAGATCGGCGTCGTTCTCGTAGTAAATCGTTGCGGCCATGAATCAATGTCTTTCGTCGAGAGTGATGAGCCGATGGTGCCACCACCGGCCGAGATGTAGGAGGAAACTGTTGGGCTAGCGATCATTGCCAGGAGGTGGACGTCTACGACGCCGCTCGCTGGTTGGTGTCCTTGGCAACCCCGGTGGCGCTGGCACTGCGAACCATTGCGATTCTTCCGGTGCGAACAAGTTCCGAGATTCCGTAGGGACGCACTCGCTCGATGAACGCCTGAACCTTGTTCTCACGACCACTGATTTCGATCATGATCTCTTCGGGACCCACATCAACGATCTGGCCTCGGAAGATATCAACCAACTCCCGGATCTCACTGCGAATACCGCCGGCCGGTGCCTTGACCTTCATCAGCAACAAATCGCGTTCTACGAAATCCCGGCTGCTGACGTCCAAAACGCGGACGACAGTGACGATCTTTTCCAGCTGCTTTTCGACCTGCTCCAGCACGCTATTGTCGCCAACCACGACAAATGTCATCCGCGACAAGTGCGGATGTTCGGTTTCACCGACTGCCAAAGAGTCGATGTTGAAACCACGCGATGCGAGCATGCCCGAAATATGGGCGAGCACACCGGGTACGTTCTGCACGAGGGCCGAGAGTACGTGACGCTGGCTGGAACTGGGCATCAGAGGGGGGCCGAGGGAAAAAGCGAAATTGGGGTTGGTACGATGGTCGCAGCGGAGCATGATAATTTTGGGGCCGAAATCCAACAAGGGCCACGATTTACGAGATCGCTGGTTCGTACCGCTCCGCTGGTCGTCCGGCGGCTGGTATTGGAGAGTCCCTGCCGACCGCGAGGTTCGCTTCCTTCCCGAGAAAAAGACAACCGCCACAGCTCATGTCCTTTCGCATCGAATTGCCGGCTTATCGCGGCCCCCTCGACCTGCTGCTCTACCTGGTGCGACGGCATGAGGTCAGCTTGGCCGAGATGTCACTGGCCAAGCTGGTCAACCAGTACCTGGAATACATTGATGTCCTGAAAGAGCTGGACCTGGGTGATGTTGGCGATTTCATTGATCTGGCCAGCACGCTGGTCGAACTCAAAAGCCAAGCGGTGCTGCCCAAGACGGTCGACCCGGCCGAGGAAGAGGAGATCATTGACCCCCAAGACGAGTTGGTCGAGCGTCTCCTGCAGTACAAGGAAATCCGCGACGCGGCCTCCGTCCTCGACGAGATGGGCAGTCGCTGGCAGCTCCGCTATGAACGACTGGCCGACGACCTGCCGAAGCGACGTGTTGATCCCGGCGACCAGCCGATCGTGGATCTGGAGATCTGGGACCTGGTCAGCGCATTTGGCCGAATCATGCGTGAAGCCGCCGGTCCGCCACAGACCGAGGTGATCTACGACGACACACCGATCCACGTTTATATGCAACGAATCCACCAGCGTCTGGGAACGTCCGAAAGCTTTCCGCTAATGGATTTGATCGAAGGTGGCGTGCACAAGTCTTCGCTGATCGGATGGTTTCTGGCGACGCTCGAATTGACTCGGCATCACGGCGCCGAGGTGGTACAGAACGAGCACGGTGACATTTATGTGGTTCGTTCGGCGAACTATACCGACGAATTGAATGTCAACGAAATCGACAACTATAGTGCCGAAGAGTTCGAGGCGAGCAACATGCCGGGACGGCCACGGTAGCCGATCGTCCCAATGTGCGTTAGCTTTTCCCTTTGCAGCCGAGCATTCGTCCGCCGTTGGTTTGCTGTGGTCGACTTGGCATCAAGGCCATGATGATCGAAAATGTTCCCATCCTGTCTCATCATCACGACGGTCTAACGATCGAGGGATATTCGCGCGCCGCGGTTCAAACCTGTTGGCGAATCAACGAACTGAAGCTGCTGTTTGATGTCGGTGTCCAACCGTGGGACTTCATGGGCACCGCGACGATGTTTATCACTCATTCACACCTCGATCACATCGCCGCCCTTCCAGCCTACGTGTCCCGGCGACGGATGATGAAGATGGATCCGCCAGTGATCTATTTGCCGGATTCGGCTGTCGACACCGCCTGGGACATGCTGCAGTTGTTTCGTCGGCTCGACCGTGGCGCGATGCCATGCGAGTTGATCGGACTGCTGCCCGGTGACGAAACGGATATCGGTCGCGAATACATGGTGACCGCACTGCCGACTCGACATACGATCGACTCGTTGGGATTCGTTGTCCACCAGCGGCGACATAAGCTGAAGCCCGAATACCAGGGGTTCGAAGGGGAACAAATCCGCGAACTGAAAATGTCCGGCGCCCAGGTCACCGATGAAACGCGGGTCCCGGTTTTTGCCTACACGGGCGATACATCACCTCCCGGACTGGATGACAACCCGGTGTTCTACCAAGCGAAAGTGTTGATCAGCGAAATGACGTTTGTGGCACCCGAGCACCGAAAAGAAAAAATCCATAAGCACGGACATATGCATATCGACGACTACCGCCAGCGCGTCGATCGATTCGAGAATGAACTTGTCATCGCTGCGCACCTGAGCACGCGATACAACGAGAATCAAGTCAAGCGGTTCGTGTCCAAGACGCTGCCCGGTATGCTCGATGGTCGTCTGAAGCTGTGGCTGTGAATCCTTCCGGGGCAGTTCAATCGATGCCACCGAATGGTTGGCCAACGCCGCGTGCCGCCTACATTCATGTGCCGTTTTGTCGACACCGATGCGGTTACTGCAATTTCAGTGTTGTCGCCGGCCGTGATGACCTGGTCGATCGATTCCTTGATGCGATCGACATCGAACTGGCAACATTGGACTGTCCCGCCGTGGACACGCTGTTCATCGGCGGTGGAACGCCAACCCATCTGTCAAATGAACAACTCGAGCGATTGCTCGACTGCGTGACAAAGCGATTCGACCTTGCATCCGACGTGGAGTGGACTGTCGAGGCGAACCCCGAGGATATCACCGATGAACGGTTGGCGATGATCCGCGATCGCGGCGTCAATCGCCTCAGTCTTGGCGTGCAGTCCTTTGATGACCGAAAACTGCAGTCGCTGGAACGCGGACACACGGGCGACCGGGCAAAATCGGTGATCCAACAGGTCGCCAAGCAGATTCGAAACGTGTCGATCGATCTGATTTTCGCGTCCCCCGATGAGACGCTGGAACTCTGGCAAAGCGATATCGAAACGGCGCTCGCGCTGCCGATCCGACACCTGTCGACCTACACACTCACGTTCGAGAAAGGAACGTCGTTCTGGGGTCGAAGGCTTCGCAGCACGCTGCACGCGGTGAGCGAATCACTGGATGTGGCGATGTACGAGTCGGCGCGAGAGCGGATTGGCGATGGGGGTTTTCCGCATTATGAGATCTCCAACTTCGCTCGCGCAGGATTCCCAGTGTCGGCACAACTTGGCCTACTGGGACGGACAGGGCTGGTTTGCCGCCGGTCCCGGGGCAGCACGATTCGTCGCCGGTCGGCGCGAGGTCAACCATCGCAGTACGACGAATTACCTGAAGCGGATGCGGGCTGGGCGAAGTCCCGTTGCCGAGTCGGAACAAATCTCGGTCGAACAATACGCTCGGGAGCGAGCTGCCTTTGGGGTCCGATTGATCGAAGGTATCGATCTCCATGCGCTGACCTCCCAAACCGGTGTCGATCTTCATCAGCTTTGCGGCGTCGCGATCCGTCGGGGCGTCGAAAACGAGTTGTTGGTCGAATCCAACGGGCGCGTGAAACTGACCGATCGGGGAATCTTATTTGCCGACAGTGTCGCCAGCGATCTGCTCGGCTAGTGAAGCTTTGACGATTGCGCAAAAAGATTCAACTTTTCCGGTTAGGGCGACGATATCGATTCTGTCCACCACCATTTGGTTCCACAGGGTCTCGATCATGGCTGTTGTCTGCCGGACGCAAAACGTCTCTACCGCTGCTGTTGCTCTGTCCCTTCTTTGGGTGACCGGCTGTGTCGGACCGATGGCCTGCGGGCCGACCGGCGACTGCGGTCCGATTGCGATGAGCTCGTGTGAGGGATGCGGTGAGTGCGAAGGCTGTGGCGAGTTGTACCTCGATCCCTGGATCAATCATCCGGCCGATGTGTGCGACCCCTGCGACAAATGCGGGAATTTCAACGGTCAATCATGTGGCAAGTGTCGATCGGTCTTCAGCGGCCTGGCAAGTCTGTGGGGCTATCGTTGCGGCGATTGTCCACCGCCGGCATGCGGTTGCGGCGACACGTCGTGCGGCGGTTGTGATGGCATGGCGATCGGTGGTTGCAGCGGCCCAGCATGCGGCGGTTGTGATGCCTGCGCCGGCTCGCCCGGTAACGTCTACCTCACCGGCGAGCCGACACCGGCGGGTCAGGTGGTTGAAACCAAGCCGGCCGATCCGCCCTACGAACCTCACCGCACACGAAAGATTTTCCAGGCACGCCCGGAGATCGCTTCGGGCCCGCCCCAAGCAGCCGACTATTGATGAGTTGCCATCGCCGCGAGGCAGTGAGTTTGATGGATTGACCGATTCGCGATCGATCACGTTCAAGACGCACAGCGGGTTCGACCAATCGGTTCGCGAGGAACCGATTGCGACAAACCCGCGGCGTGGTTTCGGACCCAGGGCGTTGATCGCCGGTAGGTATCCTGGGCGAACGTCGCCGATCCCCGATGCCTCTATCTCCTTTCGTCCTGCTTGGACACCGTTGCCTTGGACGAGGCTGGTTTCGTTGTCGATCCCTTCTTGGCCGTCGTTTTGGATGACACCGCCCTGGACTTCGATGACCCGTTCGTCGAGTCGGACGTTGTCTTGGACTTGGCCGTTCTGGATCGCGTCGCCCCCTGCTTACGCAGCTCGATCAGTTCCTTCTGCTGGGTCGCGGTCAGCACCCCTTCGACTTCCTTCATCTGCTCCGCTTCCAATGCGGCCAACTCTTTCTCCAGCACGGTGATCTTCTCTTGAAATGCCGCCTGGATCGCGTAGATCTCGGCGCACTGCTGGTCATCCACCAAGGAGGCGAAGTGGCGGGGCAACCTGCCCGTGACTCGCTGCTGCTTGGCAGCAACCGGCTTGCCGGCCAGTTTTGTTGATCGCTTGGATTTCGTTTCCTGTGCCATGCCGACCAGGCAAACGCTCGAAAGAAGTACAACAGCTGCGTAGCGGCCCCATACCTGTGTCATTTCTCTGACTCCAAAAGAAAGGTGAAATGGCGGGGCAAGCTCGCGACGAGCGCCCCTGGTGTATCGCCAAATGGCGATAGGGGACAAATGTACACTTCCCTGGAATCTCGTCAAGCACTTTCTACGGAAAACTCGATTTTCTTGTCGACCGGCCAGCGACGCTTTTTCGATCCCCCCGCAGCTTCCGCCCTCGGGCGCGGCGTACCTGGTCGACGAAATACTGGTGAACCATCCGAGGAAACCGATTCAGCGGCGCGATCATGGATCATGGCGGTCCGGCGCCTATTCGCTTCGAGTCAACACGTAACGCCGCGGCTTCGGCTGGTTGATCTCGAAGATCTTGTCTTCGATTTCTTGCGCGGCGTTTTCATCGTCAACAATGCGTTCTTCCATCCCTTCGAGTTTTTTTGCCAACTCGTCAAGTTGTGCGGCGAGTTTCTCGTCATCCGGAGCCAGCCGCGACTGCTCTCTGGCTCGCGCGAATCGTTGAAACTGGGACCATTCGCCACGCAACTTGCCGATCGGTCCGTCGTTTCGCTGCCGGTTGAGTTCGGCAACCTGCATCGCCTGCTGGTACTGGGGCGTTTTTTCGTTGCTTTGCAGTTCGATATGACGCTCAAGCTGAACGTTGGTGTAGCTGCCGACCGGATGGTCGTCGATCGACAATTCGTATTTTCCGGGACTCAGTCCATGCACCTCGAATCCCTCGCGACTGGCGCGGTGACCGAGCTTCAGCATTTCGGCTCCCGATTGGGCCGCACCGGGAACAACCCAGGGAAGGCTGGTCGCGGTCCATGTGAACGCCACACGCCCTTGTTCGTTCTCGACGGCGGTTGCTTCGCCGCCGGAGCCTTGCACCTTGGCTTGACCGTTGGGATTCACTGTCACTTGAATGTTGGAGATACCGCCGCGAAGACCCATCTGTTCGATAATCGCGAAAGCCATCACCAATTGTCCCGGCGGGTCGGGGTGTACCGAGTCTTTGATCATCGTGAAGTCAGGATCGGTCTTGCGCTGCTCGAGCGTCAGATTGTTCAACGGAGACCACATATCGACAAAACCAAATCCGTCATGAACCGCGACCTCTCGCAGCCAAGTTCCATAGTAGGCGAGAACAGAGTTGTAATTCTCCGCCGGGTTCTTTTTCCGCGCCAGCGCGGCACGAGAATCGTACATCGTCGGTGTCATCAAGATCGGTACCGTGTCGATTTCGACAAGCCGTTCGTTCAACGTCGTCATGTCGTCGTGATAAGTTTTCCAAATCTCTTCGTTGTAAGACTGGTAGCGACCGTCGTTCATACCCAACAGTACCGTGACATACTTTGGCTTGTAGGCAGCCACATCTCGATCGAAGCGTTCGAGCGCATCCCAGGCCTTCGCACCGCCCACACCGGCATTGTGAAACTTGATCCGTACATTGGGATAACGCGTGTAGAAGAAATCTTCGACGTACTGTGTGTAGAGCCGCTGGTGTGTGATGCTGTCACCCAGGAAGACCAGGCAATCGCCATCGTCCAGATCAAGCTTTGCAAGCGGAGATTTGTTTTCCGCCCGCGCTTGTCCGGCGACGCCGATGACGATGGCGAATAAGGTCAGCAGGAAAATGCGTCGATGCAGATACGTCATGATGGCGGTCCCGGGTGCGAGAATGTGATCGGTGCCGGCAGTGGCAGGGGTAGATCTTGGCCCGCAATTCTACTTCGGCTCGCCGTGGACAACCAACTCGCACGGTCGGGCGAGACGGCTAATTCCTGATAAAAAATCGCCGCCCATTGATGGCCCGGCGGCATCACCGGTATCGGATTGGCAGTGGCGCGAGCTCAATCGTTCGTTTCTCGTCGATCGACCGATCGCAACGGTGTTGAGGATTCTAATGCGATTGCTGTGGACCTGAGATCGGATGCGGCAGCCCGAATGCGGACGAACGTTGCAATCCGCGTTCGGCTCACAAGATTCTGCAGGCTCGGGTGATGCCGGTTTGATTTCGGTTAACCGCAGTCTACGCTTTCAAGGCAAAATAGAATGTGTCTTTGTTCCCACAACGAAAAAGGTCGTCATGAAGCGGATCGCCGACCTTCGCGTGGCGAGCGACGAAGTGTCGCCGGCAGGCGACCAGTACGTGGAGGCATTCGAACGGGTTGAACAGCTCGAGTCGCTGGTCTCCGGCAGCGAACAAGGCGATGACCAAGATTCCGACAACCTGCCGTCTCAAGCTGGCCCGTTGCATGGCGCGATCGACCACCTGGCGACACAACTGGCGCAAGCCAACGATGAATTGCAGCAGTTGCGGGAAGCGAATCAGACCCTGACGTCGAGGCTTGATGCGGTTGAGCAAGACTGTCACGACGTGCTGGCGGGGATCAATTCTCGTCCCAATCTGGGCGCATTTCGATCCATTCGTGACGAACTCCATGTGGCTCACGAACTGCTAAACGAAACACGTGCGAAGTACGATCAAGCAGTCACCGATCTGATTCAAGAATTTGACTCTGCCACGCCAAGCGATCAAGGCAGGGCTTCCGCGGAGTCCCGATCGTGCTGGCAAAGCGAAGCGAAATCGTCTTGGCAGACTCGCTTGCCGGCTGACGAAAGCGACGTGCGTGAGAATCGATGGGAAGACACTGCCGCGAGCGAGGATGTCGCTGTCGAACAATGCGATTCGGCGGCCGAGCGTGATTCCGGCCGAGTGAAATCGACGCCACAGATGAGCTCGATTTGGGCTTCCGAGAGTCAATCACTCAAGCGCGATTGGCTACCCGCCGAAGACGCCGCCGATCCCCCATCAAGCACGACGGTCGAGGACCGCAACGACGCATGGTCTGGTCTCGAATCGCCGGATTATGACCCGACTCATTTGATGTCGGTCGCTCGCGATGCAGCGGCTTGTGGGCAACCTTCGGGGTTAACCGAAGCATCCGACGCCGACAACGGCGACCGAGAACAGCAGGCAAGGTCGAAAGCGGAGTTGTGGTCCCGGTTTGCCGATGACGGCCGACGCGCGGTGGGCGAGGCAAAGAACGACAGCACGGACCGGCAGCAATTCCAGGGTCCTGAATTCCAGATATCATCGATCGTAGCTGATGGCGAATCGGTCCCGATGGATGCCGACTGCGAGGCAGACGATGCGATGAAAACGTACATCGACCATCTGCTCGGGAGAGTACCGCGAGATACCGACGACGCCATCTCGGAAGATGTATCCAAGTTGATCTCTCGATCGACGTTGCTCAATGAAACGGGATGGGGCCAAACAGGCAGCGATGCAGGATCGACGCTTCGATCAGCCATTCCAGATTTGGATCTTGCTCCCCGATCGGTGGCTCCCGAGACACAATCCGATCTGACTGCGATGCGCGACCTGGCCAATGCTTCGGCGCGAGCGCGATCACGCGGAGCATCCACGCTCAAACGCGGGAACAGCGAATTCAAAGCCGGCTGCAATTCGTGTACTCCGCGGCCGCGATGGTCTGCGGGATAACACTGTACTTTAACGTTGCGGCATTGCCGCGATTGATCGCGATCGCATTGATCCTGATCATCGCCTCCTGTTTCGCCCGAGAAGGCCTGTCGTTGCTTGTCGATGCGAAACGCCGTTTGAAAGCATTTGAGTACCGCGAACCGGAATCGGATGACGCCGCGAGCGACGATGATTCAGCTGCCCAACAGTCTTCGACCGAGACGACACCTGAAGGGATCGTGAGCGAGTAGCCGGTGGCAAACGCAGCACCACCCCCCGGGGATGCTCTCAGCGGAGCAGGGTTTGGCGACAGACATCCGCGATCGAATCGGCGGTGGCAAGATGGAAGGTTGGGATTCGGCTGGCGATCAGCGGGCCAGCGGCTTGGGAGTAGTCGTTGATATCCTGCGTGTTGACGATCACGGCAACGGCCCGTCCCCGGCGTGCCAGACTGATGAGTGCTGCGATCGTCTCGGCCGTGCATTGCTGCAAGATGACCAACAGAGTCGTTTCGCTGGAGAGTTGGGCTTCGCTTTCCACCAACAACTGTGCCAACGTCAATCCATCGGTGCGTTCCAGTCGAGCAAGTGTCCGGGTGATTTCTTTCAATTGGAGTGGTCCTCGTAAGGGCGGCAACAACACCGGTCTCAATCGATGACTTTCGTTCCGCATCGATGCCGCTTCGGTGGCCCTACCACGCACACGGTGATCACCGACCCAGCCCTCGGTGCGGATTCGATCGGCCGCGTCACGACCGTTCGTCGCCAATCCCACCGGTTCGTTCGAATCGTGGAGCGAGTTGGCGATCGAGGCCGCTGCGGTGACGGCCAGGTCGCTACGGATCGGCTCATGTTTTTGGGGGGTGGTACTGTGGTGCAGATCCAAGATGAGCGTAGCTCCCGCGATCGACGACGGTTCATAGACTTTGCTGTGCAAGGTGCCCGTTCTTGCCGTCGCGGCCCAGTGCACGCTTCGCATCGGATCTCCCGGTTGCCAGCGACGGATCCCGCGCAACCGCGTCGGATCGTCCATGATGTTCTCGCGCATCCGAATTTCGCCGATCGGTCGCCGCGAACCGATTTCGTACGAGGTCAGCGGCACGACCCTGGGCAAGACCGTGACGAATTGCGGCTCCGTCCCGACACGGTAGCGGCGGTACAGTCCCATCAGATCACCCGTTTCCAGCACCGCCGGGCCGATTTGAAAGTATCCGCGGCGGTGACATTCGATTTCGTAATTCAATTTTCGCGTTTCGCCACCCCACAACAGCATGACGCGGATCCGATCACCATTGACCTGCAACGAGGGAGGATCCGCGGTGGTTGACCAGCGCGGCAACAGATCCTCGACCAGCAGCCACAGGACTGGGATGCGGCTCGTATTGGTCACGCGGACCTCGACCGGTATCCGGGTACCGATCTTGACTTCAAAGTCGCCGCCGGTTCGAGTCGCGATACTGGCGTTGGCCCAGGTTTTCGCCAAGAACGAATTCAAGCCGACAAGCATTGCGGCCACAATCGCGGCCAGAACCCAAAGCGAGGCGCCGAACAACATTCCGCTCAGCAGCAAAGCACTGATCGCTGCGAGGATTGCAAATCGTGGCGATGCCGCCGATTCGGACTCCATGCGATTCTGGTTCGGATCGATCGTGTGCAAATCCATCCTCATCATTCCGTGCCGGACTGTCGGATTCAGGCCGTGTGTTAGGCTTCGATTGTTGGCACCGCGATCTCGCCAACGATCTCCTCGATGACTTGATCCGCCGTCACTTTCCGTAACCGGCTCTCAGGTTTGATGATCAGTCGATGGTTCATCACCGGTGCGATGATTCGTTTGATGTCGTCCGGTAGCACGTAAGAGCGACCTCGAATGGCCGCCATTGCTTGCGAGCATCGGAACAGGGCGATCGTTGATCGCGGACTTCCGCCCAGGGCAAGGTCGCTGTGCGTGCGAGTTTCGGTCACGATTTGCAACAAGTAGTTACGGACTCGTGGATCGACGTGGATCTTGCGAATCTCGGCTTGTGCTTGGACGATTTCTTTCGCCTGGGCGACCGGCTTCAGACGATCGACCGGGTGGGTGTATTGCAGCAACTCTAACATCCGAAGCTCTTCTTCCATCGACGGGTATCCCAAGCTGAACCGCATCATGAATCGGTCGAGCTGGGCCTCGGGAAGGGGAAATGTGCCTTCGTGGTCGACCGGGTTCTGAGTGGCAATCACGACAAACGGCGGCTCCAACGAGTGCGTCGTGCCGTCAACGGTGACGCAAGATTCGGCCATCGCTTCCAGTAGCGAGGCCTGGGTTCGTGGTGTCGCGCGGTTGATTTCGTCTGCCAACAGAATCTGGGTAAAAACGGGACCGGGGCGAAACTCGAACTGGGCCGTCTTCTGGTTGAAGATCGACGTCCCGGTCACATCGCTGGGCAACAAATCGGGCGTGCACTGGACCCGTTTGAAGGTACAGCCGACGCTTCGTGCCAGCGCCCTAGCGAGCATCGTTTTTGCCACTCCGGGGACATCTTCCAGCAGAATATGCCCGCCGCTCAGCCAGGTCACCAGTGACAATACGAGCTGTTTGCGTTTCCCGACAATCGCCTGCTCGACATTGCCGATGACCCGTTTGGCCAATTCGCCGACCGCCGCCACCGAGGCGGCAGTGGCATCACCTGCAGCGCCGCCAACGTCGGGCGGCTTGGGGGGGGCATCGGGAACCGATGTCGGACTCTTCGGTCTGGCAGGTTGGCTCATCGGCAGTTCGGTCAGATGTTGAGAAAAGAGAGAATCCGGCATCGCAATTGCAGTTATCATGATAGTCTCCGATTGCCTGTCGCTGTGGCATCCGACGGTCGACTTAGGCAACGACGATCTCGTTGGATGGTGTGACAGCCATGATGATTCCCAATCTGCTGGTAACCGATGACGACTCGGCTTTTCGACACGTCTTGTGCGAGGCTTTATCGAGGCGGGGTTTTCGTGTGACCCAAGCCAGTGATGGGGAAGAAGCGATTGAAAGGATTTCCCAGGTGGAATTTCATCTCGCGCTCGTTGATGTCCACATGCCACGGTTGACCGGCTTGGACGTGATGCGTCACCTGACCCAAACGCCACACAGTCCGCCCTGCGTATTGATGACGGCACAATTGGACGACGAGATTCGCCGCGAGGCGGCGAGGATGAAGGCCTACCAGGTGCTCAGTAAACCGATTCGCCTGAGCCAACTGAGTGATTTGGTTTGCGGGGCGCTGGCGGAAGTGTACGGCTGGCGACCCGGACAATCATAGTTGGCATCAGGGAAGATCGATGACGTCTTTGTCGATCGGGCTGCTGTCACGTGCGGGCGACGAGGGCGTGGCGCTGAAGAGGGTGCGTATGGCCTGTCGAAATCGCCTCAGTTTCTCCTGCATCCCAGCCCATTGCGTGCGGCGGAGGTGTCCGTGGAGATTGGCTTGAACGACATCAAAGCTGTCAACGTCGAGAGCCGTCAAGAAGCCGCCGCCGAAGCAATAGGTGTCGACGCAGACCAAGTGGCCGAAGTCGAGAATGTTGCCACCGGCTTGAGGCGTGTGCCCGACAAACACTCGCTTGCCGCTTTGATGCGGTGGCGGCGGGGGAATGGTCAAATGGCACCAATAGGTCGCCGCATCACCTTGCTGAGACATCGAACAATCATGCTTGTATCCGGCGTGCACAAAGATTGAATCGGACGTTTCGTAGTAGGACCGCAATCCTTGAAAAAAAGTGAGGTGCCTGGCGGGGATTTTCGAGAGCGATCCGCCGTAGCTGGACAGCGTTGCTTGACCACCACTTCGCAACCAAAATTCACTGTCAAGTCCATGCAGGGCGACGCCCAATAACATGATTTCGTGATTGCCACGCAGAGCGATCACGCGGCAAGTACTCTGAAGTTCGATGATCTGGTCGACCACGTCACGCGAGTCAGGTCCGCGGTCGACGTAGTCGCCCAGAAGAATCAACTCATCCTCCGCGCCGGGATCGATCGCCTCGATCAAACTGCAGAGCGCTTCGCGCAGCCATGTATATCACCGATCACGAAACGCCGCATTGATACCACGATTCCCTTCGCAGGGACCTGACACGGCCGGGCAGCTAATTCAGGTTGGGGTCACCAAACTGCACGCCCGGCGCCATTTCCGTGAGAATCTCATGTCCGCACTGGCGGACTGCCCTTTCCCAAATATCGTCGGGATCCCCAAACACGATATCCGACTCCGCTTCGCCGACCAGCCAGCCTCCGACCCGAAGTTCCTCGTCCAGTTGCCCCGGCCCCCATCCGCTGTAATCAGCCACGTAGCGAACTCTCGCATCGGGACGCCTCAACAATATACGCAAGTGATCGTCGTCACCGGTAATCCAAGCGGGAGGGTTTCCGAGATCAATCGACATCGACCCCCAAGGCTCCGCCGGATGATCATGCAAGGTGTATTTCACGCCCTTGCCCGTCGATTCACCAGGGGCCAGAAAATCGCTGCCGTCGGGGTCAAATGGCCCACACGGTTCGCCAACACCCGCCAGATCATGAAGCGCCAGAAGAGGCCCGTCGACCGGACCGCCACGATAGATAAAGTCGTCCTCGCGCGGCGGGCCATCGGCTTCGTTGATCTCAACCAACTCCCGAAACCGGCGTTCGGTCGGCCGGTTGATCGCCAGCCCGAAAGCACCCTCGACGTCATGCCGAATGATGAACACCACGCTGCGCAGAAAGTTACCGTCCGTCAGATAAGGGGACGCGATCAGCAATCGACCCGACAGATTCTTCGTCATCGTTGGTTCCCCAATTGAAATACTCGGGACTCACTGAAATGATCGGCACTCACCGAAACGGTTGGGCCGATTGGTCGACCGATCCGCTAGGGACGACCCACCTGCCCGCAGCTGATCACATCACGCCACAGACATCCGGCCCACGACAGCCCGACACCAAACCCAATCAGCATATTAACCGATTCCGGCATCAACTCGCGACGATTTCTCATTCGGGCAATTAGAATCGGCAGGGTGCAGGAGACGGTATTACCAACGTCGGCCAGCTCGATCGGCAGTCGCTGCTCGGAGATCCCCATCCGACTTCTCAATTGGTCCAACATTTTCCAAGTCGCTTGATGCATCAAGTATCGGTCAATGTCCGCGTCACAAAGACCGTTGGCGACCAGGATTTCGTCGATTAACCGAGGAACCGCCTCGACGGTAAAATTGATCAGGCTGGGACCATCCATGTACAACCGACTTTTCCAACGTTTTCGATGCCTGGGCGTGATCGCATCGGCGGCCGGTCGCCCACCGCCATCACCCACCAACAGCATGTCTCCACCGCTCCCGTCGCTGCCGAATTGGAATCCCCACAGCGAGGGTTTTTCCGCCGCGGTGACCAGCGTCGCGGCAGCGGCATCGCCAAAAATGGTCCGCAAACTGCGGTCCTCGGCATCAATGTATTTGCTGTACGTTTCGGCGGTCAGCAACAGGATCTTCTTGGCGACCCCGCTCTGGATCAGCCCATCGGCCAAGGCTAGCCCATAAACGAAACCGCTACAGCCGAGATTGAAATCGAGGGCACCGCATCCGGTCGAAAGCCCCAGTCGGTCCTGGATCAGACAACTCGTGGTCGGCAGGGGATAATCGGGAGTCTGTGTACAAAACAGCACGAAGTCGATGGACGCTCGGTCAATGCCGTGATCGGCAAACAACTGCTCCGAGGCTGCCACGGCCAGATCGCTCGAAGTCTCACCTTCCGCGGCAATATGCCGCTGATGAATCCCCGTCTTCTCCTCAATCAGCGTCAGGTCCCAGCCCGGAAACTGCTGTTGAAGCATCCGATTGGTCTCGACCCGCGCTGGCAGGTGGACAGAGATCGGGCCAAGTTGAGCATGCGGCACAGTGCGTCAGAGGGATGGAGGAGGATTCGGTCAGACTTGCCAGGGTGGAAGCGTATCCCACAACGGCACTTGGCGACAAGAAGCGTTTCCCGTCGAAATATCACCACCAGCCAATCATTCTTCCGATCATCGCCGCAACCTTGACCGGTGTCGGGACCCCTGCCAGAACGGCAGAGATCGCGATCGCTGGCGGTGGAAACGTGACAGATCGGGGGACTGCGAAGGGCAATCCCCCCAGAGCGAGGCAATGAGGGGGGAGAAACGGCCGTGGTCCGCGGTGTGAACAGTCCGCGGTGTGAACAGACGACGCGACGGTCATCTGGGGAACATCGGATTCAGCGGCCGGAACGTTGGCCCGCGAGGAAATTGGCCAAATGAAGAACAAGTTGGCCCGAACAAGAAGTTGGTTTGAATAAGAAGTTGGCCCGACGAGAAATTGGCCCGAAGAGAAAGAGCGGCTGATGGGATTCGAACCCACGACAATCACGTTGGCAACGTGATGCTCTGCCAACTGAGCTACAGCCGCAGCAGAATCATTGGGTCGCAGATTATAAACTTGCCGGTCCGCCATCAAGTCCTGATCTGCCCGGAATACGTTCGACTCGCCAGATTCGACGGTTCGCGGGGACCACGGGGCCGTGGAACCGCTGGGGTTGGGGCATCATGGTGGTCTTCCCCCGCTTGCCGTTTTTCCGGCGTTCTGCATAAACTTACTCGCTTGTACTCATTCCGATGTGACGGCCTGGCCGCCCATTACCCCCTGATCACGATTTGAATCTGAGGTCTGTCAAAGGATGTCCACCTCCGCCGACACCGAAACCGCCGAAGCAGCTGCAGAAAAACAGCCAATTCAGTTGGAGGTAAAAGTCGAGAGCCCTCAGTCTTGTATGCGTGAAGTCGTCGTGACGATTCCGCAGTCGGAGGTTCAGCGGTATCTCAAGGAGGCCTACGATGAACTCGTTCCGGAGGCACAGGTTCCTGGATTCCGCAGTGGCCGTGCTCCGAGAAAATTGGTCGAGAAGCAGTTCAAAGACCGAGTGACCGAACAGGTCAAAGGATCGCTGCTGATGGACAGCTTGTCCCAAGTGACCGAATCGGAATCCTTTTCTGCGATCAGCGAACCGGACTTCGATTACAACTCGATCGAAATACCTGCCGAGGGCGACTTTAAGTACCAGTTCACTGTCGAGGTGCGACCGGAATTCGACACGCCGAATTGGAAAGGCCTCGCCCTGGTCAAGCCGGTGGAAGAGGTCAGCGATGACGATGTGCAAGAATCACTCGATCGCGTGCTGTCGCGTTATGCGACGCTGGAAGCGACTGATGAACCGGCCGAGGTCGGTGATAAGCTGTTGGTCACCGCCGAGTTCAAACATGACGGCAAGACCCTCTCGAAAATGGAGGAAGAGCGGATCACGCTGCAAGAGCGGCTCAGTTTCTCCGACGCCGTCTGTGACGAGTTTGGCAAAGTGATGAAAGGCGCGAAGGAAGGCGAGACTCGCAAAGTCAAGGTAAAAGTTTCCGATGGCGCCGGCAACGAAGAAATGCGGGGCAAGGAATTGGAGGGTTCGTTCCACCTCGTCGAAGTTCTCAAACGAGAGATCCCCGAACTGACCGAATCATTCCTCGAGGAACTTGGCGACTTTGTGTCCGAAGAGGAATTGCGAAGCTTTGTTCGCGACTCGCTTGTCCGCCAGGCCGATTACCGCACTCAGCAAGAACTCCGAAAGTCGGTGGTTGCGGTGCTTGCCGGATCGGCCAGTTTTGATTTGCCGCCTGAACTGGTGAAACGCCAAACGATCCGCGAGCTTGAACGCAAAGTGCTGGAATTGCGACGAAGCGGTTTTGACGAAGACAGCATTCGGCGCTATGTCAACGCGTCCAAGCAGAATGCCCAAGCGACAACCGAGTCAGCCTTGCGCGAGCACTTCATCTTGGAGAAAATCGCCGAAGAGGAAAAGATCGATGCCAGTTCAGAGGACTATGACGAAGAGATCCGGTTGATCGCCGAGCAAAGCGACATGCCCGAACGACGAGTCCGTGCTCGCTTGGAAAAACAGGGGCAAATGGATGCACTCCGGAACCAGATCGTGGAACGCAAAGTGATCGAAAAGATCGTGAGTGCGGCCAAGATGAAAGAGGAGAAGGTCGAGAAAAAGGCCGGAGACGACAGCAACGAGTTTGCCGTCTACCACAGTGTCCTGGCCACACGGGAAGAAGACACGATTCCTGCGGCCAAGTACGAAGACAATGTACCGCTGGGTGCGGAAAAGGAAAAAGAAGAAAGAGACTAGCCTTAGCTGGCTCGTGGTCGGGATGAAGCCCGAGGCTTGTGGGGAAAGACCGGCAAGCTTACCGCCGTCAATACAATCGCGGCCGCCACGGGGATCGGGGCAACGACAAATCCGAAGACGCCGATCAATCCCAGCCAAAACGCAGGATGCACGACGACTTGGTCCGCGTAATGCCGTAGCGGCCACAGACAGGCGATCAGTCCGGCAACCAACAGCAGGGTCAGACAGTTGACGATCATGGTCCGAAGACCCTGGTCTTGGCTGGAAGCGGGCTGAATCGGACGGGCGCGGTTGGATGCCGACAGCTTTGTGACACGCTGCAGCGTGTAGCCTTCCACCTTCGACAGATTGAACAGTGGCGCGTCGGCTCCCTGCTGTGGCCGGTACTGGCTGATGTGGGCCGCCATCCGCGAATCGAGCGCGGCCCATTCTCGCGACGCCGCCAACGCTGCGGCCGCCGCAGATCGCGGCTCGGAAACCAGGTTCGGCTGATCAATACCGATTGCTGACGAGGAGGGGGTGGTCGCCTCATCGAGCGCCGGTTGGTGATTTACCGACGCGGCAATTTGACGATAGCGGGCAACCCATGGTGCCAGCCAAATCGCGATCTCATCTTTGGGACGCTCGGCTAAAGAATCGAACGATTGGTCAACCGATTCGACGACCGATCGTGCGATCGCTAGCGCTCGCTCGGTCTTCATCGGTACGTCGCGCGAATCCAGATCGCCCGAGGGTGACACCGGCGCGTAGGTTGCAAGCCAATTCTGAGGGACCGGGATGCTGATCAGTTCCGGCAGATAATCGGCCCGTCTTGCTTGCAGGATCGGAACACGGATCAGAACTTCCACCGGTTGCGCCAATCGGCTCAGCGACAGGGGGACTCGAATGACATTCGACAGGCCATCGCTTTGCTGCATGCCAACGGCCTCCGCATTCACCGCCCGTCCTGCGGTCCACGCACCGAGACAACTCGCTCCCGAGGGCAAACGAATTGCCACCGAATCAAGTCCGCCGGGGATCAGATCCCAGCGACAGACGACCAGTGCCGCATCGATCTGTGAAAAGACTTGTGCGTCGAGAGTGACGGCAACCGCATCGGAATCGATTCGAGGTAAAGGAGCAAGCTCCACGGACCAATCGGGATTGGCGACCGAAAAGTTGGAACGACTTCCCGTGGACGCGATATCGGCTTTCCAGATTGGGTCCAGATCCTTCGCCTCCACGACACTCGTACGCCAGCGGATGGCTTCGTTCGTCAATTGATTGGGGACCGAGATTTCAACGCTCCGCCTGCCACTACCGAGTACCTTCACATCGGGAACCGCGACTCGTCCCTGTTCCGCGTCATCGAGTCGGCCACTTATCGAAAGGGGCTGCTGATTCAAAACTTCGCTGTCACATTCGATTCGAACAATCTGCAGTGCAGGATCGATCGCCGGTTGACGCGACCAGGCGTCGCTGGGATTCACTTCCAAAGAATCACACCAAATTGTCGGGATTTCGACATCGATGTAATCGGGAATCCTGCGGGCATCAAATCGGATCAGCGAATTCATATTCCACTGACCATCGACCCAGGCAAGCGAGATCAATTGTTGACAATCGAATCGTGCCGGACGCGCCCCGACGCGGAAACGTCCGCCGATTTCTTGCATCCCACTGTCGTCCCAGTCGATGATCCATGTCGAAACAGGAATCGAGCCTTGAGCCAAAGATGCGGCCGATGGCACCGGTTCCACTTGCTGGGGTTCGATCAACGTTGGTTTGACGTTGCGAACGGTGGCCTCGCGATCACGAGACAGCGTGTACCGTTCCGATGTCGCAACCGGAGGCATGATTGCGATTTGCGGTAGCGTGAACTGCTTGCTGGCAGGAATCGGCATCACCGCGATCGCCTCGATCGCTGCCGGAGTCGAACTGCCAAGAACACCGAGCGCCAGCTCATTGAATCCCGTCGAACGAACCAGATTGTTGCTGATGCTCTTGCCATCAACTCTCAAATCGAGCAACCGCCAACCCAATGGCAACCGAAGTGTTCGCGGTGTGAGCCCGAAGTCGCCGGGATTGAGCACGGCCGTATAATGCAGTTGTAACTGGTCCAATGTGGCATGGAGATGATGTTGCTGGCTTGCCGTTGTCGGCGTTTTTGACTCACGCCGCAATTCGATCGCCGGCAGACGATCGACGGCGATCACGGCGCGGTCCGGTTTTCGGCCGCGGTAACCGGACCATGCCACGAAGAAATGATCCACCGACAACGGCTCGGTGAGTTCGCGATTGGTCGGCGCGACTCGAATGTCACGATCAAAATCGATCGCGATCCAGGCTTCCGCATTTTCGCCCAAGGCCGGTGCGATCACTTCGGGAATTTCCAGTAGCAGCGGAGCTTGATTTGGCGCCAAGTCGCGGAAAGAGAATGGCTCGGTCCATAAAAAGCAGATCGGACCAGGCGCGTCGTTGAGACATTCCAACGTCACCAAACGCCGCGTCGAACTGACCAGTTCACTGCCTCGCATGGCCCATGATTTTGTCGTCAACTTCGGCAGTCGTGCGTCGCGGATGACCAACTGGACCGTTTCACCAAGGCTGACCGGTGTCGGCGGATCGACTTCACAATCCATGGACGCTTGGTCCTTGGCGATATTCAGCCAATAACGCCGACCCAGCGGACTGGACGCCGCCGACGCGGTCCGCCCGGATCGTTGGAATTCCACTTCCATCGAATCGACCGGTCCGATTTCCTCTACCCAACGTCTCAGGTCTTGTTCGTCCAGCAGTCGGCCCGACGGTCCACCGACACGCAAAGCAGCGATGTTCTGATCCGCTTCGACCGTCAAACGAGACGACGCGATGGGCGGGATCGATAGAAACAATTTGTTCCATTTCTCCGAATTGCTCATTGCCGGGATCAGCGTCAGACGCAAATGAAAAGCGTTTCCTGCCGGCAGATTGGCAACCACCTGCCCCGATGGCTCGGCGTCGAACTGAATGATTCTGTTCAACTCACCGATCAATTCGATTCGTCGCAAGGCGGTTGCCACGAACGGCAATCGCACACGATTCGGTTGGCGATTTCCGTCATCGATGTGAACCAAATAGTCTGCTTCGACAAGCGGCGCGAGGTTGTCGGTTGCTTCTCGTGCCGAATCGATCTTGATGCGATAACTCGCCGACTGGAATCGAGCCTGTTGGGGACTGCCTTGGACTCTCGCTCGGAACAGATCGGAATACACGGAACCGGGAATGTAAACGACGTCGCCCGACAATTTGCCATCGGAATCGACCGGCACCAAGACGTTGACAAACGTGGAATGGGCAGACTCGGAGCCGCCGGGAACCGACGCCGCTTCTTGGGCCCAAGCCACGGCACTGAAATAGGCGACGATCAGGACCAGCAGGCCGATCGCCCGGCCCACACCCGCGAACGAGCGAGGTTTCGTGTCCGATCGACTGCTCGGCGAGGCTGCGATTTGCTCCGGACCAACCTCAGGTTCAATCTTCGGCAAGATCAGTCGGCTGCCCTTGTCGCTCCATGCCGACGCCACGACCAATAATGCCGCGGCGGTCGCAGGCACGCCCATCCAGCCAACGATCGCCAGATGCCACGGCGACCACAAGCCGGCTGCGGTGATCAACAAGACAATCGCAACGGCGATCGCGATCGGTCGCCTCCGCGAAACGTACCAGGAAGCCGAGAACACGATCGCCGCCAACAACCAGCCCATTGCCAACGCGATGTTACGACGAACCAACGTGGCAATATCGCCCGGCAGCATCGCAATCGCCTGGTCGGAACCGGGCGTCGGTGTTTGCAGCAATGCAAACGGGGCGAAGGTGTCGGACGAAGCGATCAGCCAGCAGTCCGATTTGATTTTGACGCCGGATGCGACCACCCGCGGTATGCGACAACGGCGAAACCAACTCGATTCGATTTGGTTGCGATTCCAGACCACACGAATTCTCTCGGCTTTCGAATTCAGTTGCAGCGAAATCGGTCGTTGCGGAACCGTGATCAAATCAACCGACTCTCCATTTCGATAAACGCCAACCAGTTGCAACTCCGCGTCATAATCAATTTGAAATGGACCGACTGCGGAAACATCGTACGTCGCCTCAATTCGATCCGTACCGTGGCTCGAGGCAATCACACGAATCTCTTCTCGCCAAACGATCGTCACGTTGGGATCGTGATCGGATTGGGCGACCACGATCGTCGGTTGCTTGACGGCGTCGTAGCGTAATCGAGTGGTCGCATCGACACGTCCGAGAAACCGGGTCGCCTGAGCGAATTTCGTTGGCACGACTTTATCCGGATCGACTTCGCGAGCGGCCGGGATCTTCAACACCGATGATGAGCTCTTCTTGACGATCAACCCCGGTCCCAAATGCACCTCCGAGCTTTGCGATGTCGCCTTCGGTACACTCGGAAGCTGAATCTGCAAATCGCCTTCGATTGCGTATCGCCGTCGCGCGACAAGCTGGCGATCGCGGAGACTTCGATCCGACAGGTTGATCGTATATTCACCATCGGCAGCGGCAGCGCCGTGATCAACATCCGAGGACGGCAGGCTGATCGGTGGCGAATCGTCGAGTCCTCGTAAAAACCAGCGATACGGTGGCCGGCCGTTGGCCGAACCGGTCTGCACCGTCAGGTTGGGTAGGACTTGACTTGCGGCACCGGTATCAATGACCAAGGACTCCACGACCTCGGCGCCATCACGCTGGATCTGTAACACCGTCGCAACATTGAATGAGACACCAGGTGTTTGCAACGAGAGCGGAGGTGTCCTTCCCATGTCCGGCTTGAATAGCAGCGAATCGTCGCTGAGACCGGTGAAGAATGCTTGTTGTTGGGGTGTCAG
The DNA here is from genome assembly GCA_963734865.1 of Pirellulaceae bacterium. GTDB lineage: Bacteria > Planctomycetota > Planctomycetia > Pirellulales > Pirellulaceae > CBDCUW01. The sequence continues at coordinate 57,361 of CAVTIV010000025.1, read as the reverse complement.
AGTCGATCGATCGATCGGGTCGATCCGCAACGCCGTATCGCCATTCCAATTCAATTCCGCCGGCGCGATCACGGCGGCCGTCAAATCGCCCCGCGCTCCTGCCGTGCGGACAAACCAGGTTGCCGGGATCGTGTTGGTGGCCAGATTGCCGTGCAATGACCCCACGGCCTCGACCACCAGCGTGGCATCGACGGCGTCTTGGGGTTCGGGCCAGATCAGCAAGCTGCGATCGGACTCATCCAGATCGGAAATCTCGATATCCCTCCGCGAAACTGGCAAGGTCACCGAATCAAGCGACCAACCACGTTGCAGTTGGATCCGGATCGGCTCGACTCGATCGGGATTGATGCGAATCGCGATCCTCGCTTTCGCTTGCAGCGGTTGGGCGGAAGAATCCAGTCGCAACAGCGTTTCGCTGGAAAAAATGGCCGGTCGGCTGGCCAGACGCACGCGACAACGGCGCTCGTCCGGAAACGTCAATGACATCCGTTCCTCAGTCTCAGCCTGGGATGTACCAAGCGGTGGACCCTCGGCCACATAGACTGTCGCGCCGTCGATCGTCTGGTTGGGTGTTTGTCGCCATCCCTCGGGCAATTCCCAGGACAATACCTGCAGCGATTCGGGTACGGCGAGTTGCACGTCGCTTACCGCTGCGGCACGAACCACTTGATCACCGATCCAAGTTGGCATCGGCAAATCACACCAGCCGTTCGGTTCTTCCCACAACCCCTTTCCGGCAAGTTTGATCGTTGCCAGGTTGGAGGATGCCAGGTAATTCTCTGCGGGCACATCGATCACGACCTGTTGGTGGCGAGCGTCAATCACGCTGGTGGCATAGGTAGTCTCTCGGCCATTGATCGTGATCGAAGTGATCGTGCTGGGGCAAAGCACCAGCGGCGGCAGCTTTCGGCTGGGTGGGATCTGCAGCACGATTCGGCTGTTCCACGTCAGGCCGCCGGCGTCGACTTCGTAATGCGTGTAACTATGCCGAACGACCAGCGTGTCTGATTCGCCCGCTTGGTTTGCCCGACGCGTGCGAAGCCGAACACTGGTCAAGCCGCCAGCATCGATCTCATACCACCGCAAGTTGTTATCGGATAAGAAATCGCTGGCGTCCGGTGGTGGACCGGGTCGGCCGCGAAGTACGCCATCGAGTGAGTCCACAACCAGTTCGCTCGGGACGGACAACACGATTCGAGTTTGAGGACAGCGCGGCAGTCGTATCAAGTAATCATGACCGGAACCGACATTCTGACCACGCAGTCGCCACTTGAACTCGATCCCGGATCGGACGTTCGAACTGGCTTGGAAGACGACCGAGAGATTGCCGTCGGACTCCGATTCGAGCCGAGGCAAGGCATCGAACGCACTCGCGCTATCGCGACGTTGCGGCCCATCGATGGCCAAGTTGATTTTTCCCAACGATCGACGAATGATCCCCTCGTGATCGGTGTCAATGTCAATCACCGACCGGTCGCTGACCAATGTGCCGTCAACAATCCGCACCCAATAAACGGCACTTCGCAGGCGGCTCGTTTGATCATCGGTGGCATGATCGGTGAGCTGTGACAACGCGTCACTCAGCCGCCCGATCGTGATCGGACGATAATGATCGGGAACCAACTCAGCCACTTGAGACTGAAACAGCGCGATCGGTCTTAAGGATCTGCCATCTGGTAGGCTCGCCGGTAGCGGCACGCTGAGCCGGTCGCGCTGGTTCGACGCACCCGACGATGCCGGCCCACTGAGACTCTGTGTCGCGGGGGGACTCTGTGTCGCGGGGGGACTCTGTGTCGCGGGGGGACTCTGTGTCGCGGGGAGGTTCTGTGCAACGGCGGCCGATCGTGAACACAGCCCGCAGGTGATCAGCGAGAAAAGTGCGAGAAAAACGACGAACCGCAGCGCTCGGGACATTCCCAAAGGTCCCGTCGCGGTCAGGGTCGAGCTGCCGCTCATGATGATGTCGCCTCGGATGGTGAGGTCGGCAACGCCTGTGTCGAACTCACGCTCGAGCGATGCTCCAATAGTGGCTGAGAACGGTTCGATTGTGTCGAGGATTCGGCGCGACGCGGGGTATCCCGCGACGTGAAAATCCGATCACTGCGATGTGGCGTGACCAGCGATCGAACCGCTATCATCACAATCACCAGCACCAGGGCGATGATTGCCAGCTGACCGGCAAGGACAGCGGCGTCCGGTGCAATGGCAATCAACCCGGCAAACAGTACCGCCCCCACGACCGCGGTCAGCGGGTGTCGTGTTTGCGGAAAGTACGTCAAGACAATCGACGTCAACAAAACCAATGTCCCAACGACGATCCACAAAACCACCCGCGACATGAGCACTGCCCGAAACGACAGCACATCCGATCCGATGTACAGATAACGATTGCCCGGAGGCATCGGGTGCGGTGCCGCCCCGAGCATCGTCGTCAAAGCATCATCGTCGTGACTCGGCTCACGCCCCAATTTCCAGCGCAAAATTCCAAGTCATCGATCGCCCAATTGTCGGTGACGCCCAGATCACGTGACTGTCGTGAGGCGCGATGATTTGCCAATAAACTCTGCCAACACCCACGGGTAAACGGAGCATCGGTTCGATCATCGACACGGTGGATGCCGAAGTCTCGGCGATCCAAACCCTCAAATCGACGACATGACTCGATTGATCCCCGGGCAATGACAGGATCAGCGTGTCGCCATCACGCCGAACCGGCCATGGCTTACGATCAATTTCCGCTTCCACCGATACTTCCGAGGTTCCCGTGGGCAGACCGACCCTGAATGATTCGCCGCCCTGAATATTTGCCAAAACCTGTTCATGCCGGGTGCTGCGTCCGATGACCGTTCGCAAGACGACTTGACTCACCGAAAGCTCTTCACGTGGCGTCTCACGCGAGCGTAAACGCAAACGCACCGGCTCGGGAGGAAGCGAATCGAACAGCAATTCGCTGACCGACGGCGAAACGGCGGACAATAACTCGGTCTGGTGATCACCTCTCAGCGAGATCCGAACGGCGCCGCGGACCGGCACGTCCTCAATCGCCAACCGAGGAAGTGCTACCGATTCGATCGAGTCTCCAATCACGGCCGAACTCAATACCTGTGTCCGATCCCATCGAATCGACATCGTACCGTCGGCCAGCCGGTCCGAGACCAAATCGAATCGATCAACACCGACCTGCTGCAAGACGGCCGGTACACCGTTGACCGTGACTCCCCAATTCGTGATCGCATCCGATGAATGTTGACCGAGTTGGTCACTCGATAGCAGACCGATCGCACTTTCCAGCAGACTCTCACTCGGCGGCTCGGCGGGATCATCGCGTTGGGCGGCCAGCGCCTCAAGCTTAGCACCCGCTGCCTCAAGCTTAGCACCCGCTGCCTCAAGCTTGGCACCCGCTGCACCCACCTTGGGAACCGCTGCACCCACCTTGGGAATTGGCGCACCGGTCATGGGAATACGGATGGGCAGCCGACCTTCCAGGTCCAGTCGTGAAGTGACCGTCCAATCAATGGTGGTATGTAACTGGTTCGCATCCAGAGCGATGGTGCCGTCGCTGGCCAGCGTGATCCGCGGAGGCTGCTCGACCATCGTGCCCACAATGACAGCGGGGGACTCGTACGAGTCGATTCGAAAACTGCTGATCGTTGAACCGGAGGCCGTTTCAGAGGCGGGCGATACGATTCGTTCCAAGTTCTCCGACGCCTCTAAATCAACCACCAGCAACGATCGTCCACTGCTGACCACATCAACCGTGGAGGTCGGAACCAACAGACTATCATCCGCCCTCACGATTCTCGGCACGCTGATGACGATCAATTCCTGTGTCGGATCGATCGTGTATTGGGCGCGGATGCGAATCGGAGGTGGTTCACCCGAACCGGACGGAAAATCAATTTCCGGATAATCATCGCCTTGGAATGAATCCATCGGCTCATCGGTTTCGTCGTTCTCGATCGCTTGCAACGTCCAGCCGGCCATATCGATCTGCGGTCCGCGACCGTCGGCGGCGCGACCGCTGGCGCGAATCAGCATTTCCAGAGTCGCAGTTGTCTCGCGAAACGTGATCGTCGATTTGGCATTGATGCGGACCTGACGTTCCTTGGCCGATAACCACAGCGGCAACTCGAAACTGCCACGATCGAATTGAAATAGATAGGAACGGCCCGTCGCTGTCGCATCTCCGGCATCAGCCAACACGCTGCGGACCCACGGCTCGGCATGCCAACGCAAGCGATATTCATCGCTCGTTTGCACAGTGATCTCACCGCGGTGACGAAGCGTACCGATCACCTCCGGGACACGGAATGCCACCGGGTTGGTTGACGAAACATTACCGCTGGGTAATTGCACGTTGAAGCTGAAAATCAAATCAATTCGGTTTTGCCGCTCCTCCTCAGGAATCAACACCTGTCGACGATCACCGTCTGGGCCCGATAGGGGAGGACCAAACGTGATCGATTGTCCCCCCGCACCAAGCGTTGCTCCTTCGGACACGATCGAACCGGTAGGTAGCCGTATTTCAAAAGAATCGATCGAATTGCGATCGTTTCGCAACGTTAACTGAACCGTCGCTCGAGGCGCGTCCTGAGGTGATTCCCATATCAAATTGATCCGACTGACGACTTCTAACGAAGGTGCATCATCGCTTTTCCGTTCCAGCCGTCCCCAGCGCACCGTGAACGTGCCGCCACCACTTTCGACAACGAATTCGGTTCGTCCACCGGCAAGCTTTTTCGCTTCGATCGTTTCATAACCGCGTCCAACCACATCGCCGGTCACGTTTTCGGCACTGGCAATCAATCGAACCGTCGAGGGAACGTCGGGCAATTGAAAGTCCAACGCTCGTGTCGAAGTCGTTTCGACACGAGCCGAGACATTCATACGTAACGTTGCATCGCGACGATTGTTCGTCTTGACCCACAATAAATATCCAGTTCCGCCACGCGAGAGAGTCATGAAATACTCTTCAACCCCGGTGACATCGGGCGGCGCCAATCGATGAAAATTCCCCATTCGCAATGGAATCGCAATCCAGTCGTTATCGGTCGATTCGATCGACAGACGTAGCGTCACCTCCAAGTCGGCACGCTGGTCCGCTGCCGTTCCGGTAATCTCCAGTGACTGATAGCTGTACGCCTGGGTCGGTGCCTCGGTACCAATATCAAGGTTTTGAAGCCGCTCCAGTTCCTCCCAGCTCATCCCCGGCATCAACACCGGACTTTCAGCCTCACTGAGAAACATGAATGCCTTGATCGGTAAACCGCTGGCGGCGTCGGATTCGCCCCTGGCCCCCGGCTCGGCGATCACATCCGCTGGCGGTTCCGTCCCCGGTGGCTGGGCCAATGCCACGGATGATGCATCAAGGCAACCGCAAATCGCAACCGCCAGCATCCATCCGTGGATGATTGTCGCCCATCGCGCCACGCCCAAGGGGGATGGCCTTGGTTGGACGTGAGACAGTTTCGATGTTGAGAATCGCATTCGCGAGGACTGTACCGTAAAGGCGATTTGATCCAACGTGCCGCAGCAGCACGCCTCAATCGACTCTCATTGGGGAAAAGGGGAATAGATGACTGCCCGCACAACACTCCGAACCAACTGCACTCCGAACCAACTTGCGCCATCATCCGACGGCGAGCGATCGGCGCCGGAAGATGCGAATGACGAAAATGAATTTGGCCGCTTTGACCGGGTCCGATGAAGGAAGACGAACAACACCTCTGTTGATACAGTCTACGCAAACACCGCAATTGGAAAAAGCAATTCGTGATAAGCACGAGACTGAAATCGCTCACCAATCGGCAAAACGGAGAAAATACCTACAATCGTTACGATCGGTCGCAACACCGGGACACCGTTTTCGAGCCGCTCGGCCGCCTTCGAGGCCGCCCCCTGCTGGGGGCCGCCGGATGGCCTCTGATCGCGATACCCCGTAAAACGCGCTGAAATCGCATTCCCCAAACCGTCAACTGACTTTGCTGAAATCAGTCCCACCCGACCAGCCCTGCCCAGCCGTTCACACCCCCCTTTCTCGCTTGCCCTCGGCCGGCGAGTGATCCCTCTGCATCCCACGGCGAATTCGATGCCTCGATCCTTCCCATTTTTGTTTTCCGCCGGCTTGATCGCGCTGCTCACCTGCCGAGCGGCCAGCGGCCAGGACCCCAAGACTCCGAGCGTGACGGCTCACCAGGACAAACCGTTCACCAATCGGTTGGCCAAAGAATCAAGCCCCTACCTGTTGCAGCACGCCCACAACCCAGTTGATTGGTACCCCTGGGGCGAAGAAGCGATCGAACGGGCCAAACGCGAAAACAAGATGATCTTTCTGTCGGTCGGGTACGCCGCCTGTCACTGGTGTCACGTGATGGAAAGCGAATCGTTCGTCGATCCCGAGATCGCCAAGATCATGAATGAGCGATTCGTGTGCATCAAAGTGGACCGCGAAGAACGCCCCGATGTGGACCAAATCTATATGACCGCAGTGCAGATGGTTAGCGGACACGGGGGCTGGCCGATGTCCGTCTTTTTGCTGCCCGACACAAGACCGTTTTGGGGCGGAACCTACTTTCCGGCCCGCGATGGCGATCGGGGCGCATCGGTTGGCTTTCGAACCGTCATGAACCAAATCGACGACGCTTGGACGAAACAACGCGCGGCGGTCGAAGCCCAAGCTGCCGCACTCACCGCCGCAATCCAGGCAAATCAAAAACCGGATGCGGGCGAAGATCAAGCTGCCGGTAACATCAAACTCGAGATGTCCTTGGTCAGTCGTGTTGCCAGTTCGCTGGCAGATCAATTCGATCCACAATACGGTGGCTTCGGGTATTCGGCTGTCAATCCTAACCAACCCAAATTTCCGGAACCGGCCAACCTGGTCTTCTTGATCGACCGCATGAATCGCGAGTCGGTTGACGTGGCGGAGCGAGCTGCGGCAAAGCAAATGTTGATCAAGTCACTCGACGGGATGATTAGCGGATCGATGATGGATCATCTTGGCGGTGGCTTTCATCGATACAGCGTCGATCGCCGCTGGCAGATCCCCCATTTCGAGAAGATGTTGTATGACAACGGTCAACTCGCGTCCGTCTATGCCGCGGCTTATCGTGATACAGGGCGCCAAGAATATCGATCCGTCGCCGAAGGCATCTGCGATTTCGTGGTCCGCGAGTTGCAAGCACCCGGAGGTGCTTTCTATAGCGCGTTGGATGCCGACAGCGAGGGAGAAGAAGGCAAGTTTTATCGATGGACGAGCGAAGAGATCGCTCAGCTGGCAACCGGTAGGAAAGGTTTTGATCTTGCCGCTCAGGTCTATCGCCTTGACGGACCGCCCAATTTCGAGGCAGCATTCCATCTGCCCAATCCCGGCAAACCGCTAACCGAGGTCGCCCAAGATCGCGGTCAATCATTTGCAGAGCTGCTGGCGAACTTGCGCCCCGGTCGCGAGGCACTGCTGCGGGCACGCGAGCGGCACCCGCGACCAATCACCGACATCAAAATCTTAACAGCCTGGAACGGATTGATGATTGCTGGACTCGCTGACGCCGGACGATTGCTGCAGCGAACCGACTATACCGCTGCCGCGGCAAAGGCCGCCGAGTTCTTGTGGAATGAATTGCGTGACCAACAGCAACCGGGGCGACTGCGGCGAAGCTTCGCCGGCGATCAGGCAAAGCTCAATGCTTACATCGACGATTACGCATTTTTTGCCTCGGGGCTGATCGCTCTTCACCGCGCCACCGATGACGTCCGCTGGCTAACCCGCGCCCGTGAGATCACCGACAAACAGATCTCGCTGTTCTGGGACGAAGCCGATGGCGGTTTCTTCTTCACATCCAAGGACCATCCATCCCTGATTGTTCGCGTCAAAGATCCGGTCGATGGCGCGATTCCATCCGGTGCCTCGGTGTCGGCCGAAAACCTGCTCTACCTGTTCCAAGCGACGGACCAGCATGACTACCAAATCAAACTCCGCCAAACGCTGCAAGCGATGGCGCCAATGTTCCGAAGGGCACCCGGGGGAGTCCCCCGCAGTGCGGCAATCCTGGCGGAATTCCTCGACCAAGAAACAGCGGAACCGTAGCGGCCGGTGGGATCACCTCAAGGATGTTCGTACCAGACGACCCCCAGATTCTGCCGCTCTTCGCAGGTCAACACGTCCGCCTTTGCGTCGCCGTTCAGGTCGATCAGCTCGATGCGATCAAACTTGCCCCCCTGTGCCGTCCCAATCGCCTGCCAAGGAAGCTCGCCGCTCTTGAACCAGATGCCAGGGACTTTTTCGACATCCCCCGAGTGCGTGTTCGCGGTCATCACCAGCGAATCGCCCATCACCGCAATCGCCTTTCCATGCGGTACCGATGGCGGATTACTCGACTCCAATGGGATCCAGCCATCGGCGCGGCGATGAAAATCGATCCAGATCGAATTACGTGTGGCAACCAGCACCCGCGCTGGCGGCGCCCCGGCAGACTCACCGGGAACAATGTCGATGAACATGACTTCGTACTGCTGGGCACCAAGCATGTGCTCGACCCACGGCTGCGAACCGGCGTCCGCATTGGGCTGTTCCAACCAACCGACTCCTCGACGTGAGCCCTTGCGATCACTAAATACGATGTCCTGATCGCCATCGCCGTCCATATCGATCACACGAATCGACATGATCCAACCGGCGTCACGAAGTCGAATCGCTTGCCAACGCGAAAGGTCTCGCGAAGATCCAGGTGGGCTAAGCAGCAACGTGATCGACGCATTGCCGCCCTTCGATCCGGTCACAATCGCAGTTCGGCCGCCACGTTCCGATTGCGATCCAGGCAAATCAATCGGGGTGGCGAACATCCATAACTGGCCGTTGAGCTGAGAAAACTCAGCCGTCTCCCAGTTCGACTCTTTCAGCAGCTCGCTCGTGTTCGAGCGGACCGTTCGATTGAAATGGACGAGCAACTTCCGTGCTTTTCCCTCGTGACAGCTGACGACATCAAGATTTCCGTCACGATCGATATCCACAGGCACCGCATCTTCGGGGGCGGCGGTTTGGCCGACGCTAACCGCTGGCCAGGCACGCGCGGCCTGTTCGGTCCCCGGATTCAAATACAGCCGGACAATCCCCGATTCTTCCCATCCCGTCACGATGTCCGGCAAACCGTCATGATTGAAGTCGGCCAATCGCACGCCATCGGCGCCGCGAAAAGAATCATCGATGGTGTGCCGCGTCCATGGCTCGTCCGACCGCGAGTCAAGGCTGTGGGCGAGCATCAACGCGATCGACAGGGCAGGACGCCACATGCTTTTGGTCCATTATAGATTCGACGGCTCGATCGTTCCAATCGCGACACAGGAGGCCGATTTGTTGCCCGGCAGGTCGGTCACAATGCGGATCTCTTGAGCTATCCGAGCGGCCGTCCCGTCGGCTTGAAAGCGAAGCTTGACGAAGTGCACTTTCTTCCGACCCACCGGTACCTCGAATTCGAATCTTCGGTCCGAGCAAACGACATCCGCGATCCCAAACGGTTCGTCACCTTTGACAATCAATCGCTTTTCAACCACTTTGTCGGCTGACGTTGTTCCTAAACTGACCGAAGCCGGTGACACGCTGACGATCGGACGTACACGTCCAGAGATCGCCATTTCGGTGGTCGGAAAATCTCGGTCATTGCTGATCAACGTCAATCGTTCGTGGATCTCGCCCTCGGGAACCGAATCGTCCAGCCGAACGAGCATTCGATAACGTACCAATCCCGGAGCTCGCTCCGGCGGGTTGAGCCGAACTTGCAAGTTCGTGTAGTGACTACGCACATCGGTGATTTGCCAATCGCTGTCACCACGATGCGTGATCACGATCTCGAGCTCCCGCGACTGACCCGAGGGGATCTCGCCAAACCCAACCTCGGGCGGGTCAAAGGTGATATCGGTGCGAATGAAACCGCTGACCTTCAACTGCACTTCCGCGTAATACGGTTTGTCAAACACAACCGTTAACGTCGCCGCCTTCTGTCCGATATGCGTGCTGGTGTTGAACGTTGCCACGACCGCACCAGACTCATGTGTCTTCAACGTTTCCTTGGTCAGCGAAGGTGTCGTGCAACCACAACTGGTGCGTAAGGCAGCAATGTGCACGTCCTCTTCATAGAGGTTCTTCAGCTCGAACAGGTGCTCACACTTCGTGCCGCGACCGACGATTCGGAAATCGTGCGTCTTCTCCGCGAACATTTTTTCGGCCCAGTTCTGAGCCGATGCTTCGGTGACGAGGGTGGGCACAAAAACGCCCACTGCCAACATGACCGTCAGCAAGTCGCAACGAACGACATTCAACATGATTCCATACCGCTTGCAGTGGATTGATTTCTCAGTTTAGGAAGCTTAGCAAAAATAGCTAACCCCCTGTCGTCGGATCGATAGCTCTGCTACTTACGGTTTCGGCCAACGCATCAAAATTTTCCAGTAATTCCGCCAAACGCTCCATCGGTAACCCGACAACGTTACTCTCACTTCCGCCGCCAATCACGTTCAGCCAATCGTTTCCGTCCTGGTAGCCGAACGCGCCTGCCTTTCCTTCCCATAACAACGAATCGAGATAGTGCCGGAGCATCGAGTCGCTGAATGCTTGCATTTCCAGTTCGGTCCGAACGACATCGACCAACCGCCGCTGCGTTCGGCGGGACCACAGACAGACGCCGCTAAAGACATCGTGGCGTTGCCCGCTGAGCGTTCGCAACATCGCCTCGGCATCGGCCCGATCACTCGGTTTCCCAAGAATCTGGCCCGAACAAGATGCGACGGTATCGGCCGCCAGCACCAGTCCCTGATCCAGTCTGGATACGACGTCGGCCGCCTTCTGGTAGCAATGACGCGCGACCAACTCAGCGGCCGTTTCGCCGCTGCAGACACCACATTCGGCATGCCCACCGGCCGGCTTGACCGAGAATTGATAGCCGGCGGCAGCTAGCAATTGTGCCCTGCGGGGGGACGCACTGGCCAAGACCAAAGGTTCGTCCGTGGGCAACTCGGCCCGTGGAAGCGATTTCATCAGGGGAAGGTCGTCCGAAGGCAGCATGACGGGTGGGCTCACGCGGGCGTGTTGTCGGCGTCGTCGTCGGGTCCGTGGGGCTGTGACCCGTCATCTTCCCCAGGCGGCGGTGGCGAATCTTGGGCCGGTGACTGGGGGGCCGGTGACTGGGGGGCGCCGCCATGTTGCCGCTGTTCGAGTTGTCGCACCGCGCCGCGCAGCGATTCGAGCAATCGCGGGACTTGGCCAGCGGCGACGAAAACCCGAGCGCTGACCGCCGATTGCGGAAAGAAGCTGGTTAGGAAGTCGAGCCCAAACTCGCTTGCCCCATGTCCGATCATGACCCCGTTGGCATAGACGCCGCTGAGTACATCATCGGGCAACTTCAAATCATCGTAAATTTCCTGGGGCGTCGGACGTCGCGTCTGGTTCGCGTTTTGCACCGGCGGCGTGGGCGGATCCCCGAACCGGTTTCGATACAGTTCCAAGTTGGTTTGCAGCGCCTCGATGAACTGCGGCATCACCGGGTGGGGAATCACGACACGCGTCGCGACACGATGAGGTCTGCCGATCGTTTGCAGAAAATCGACAATGAATTCACTTGGTCCCGTCATCACGATGGCACCGGTACTGAAGCAACCGTCCGCCACGCGATCGGGCACTCGCGCCCGCAAGGCCGGATTGGCATCGTTGGGATCGGGGCGGTCGGCTGATGGCTGGGAATCCGATGACATACGAAATGTCGACCTGCAAATGGGGGTTGGCGGACTTGTCACCACCGATGCAGCCGCGAGGCGAGCACATCGATTTCGATCTCATTCTAGGGCGAGGCGGAAAAAGCTAAACCCCTCGCAGCCGCGTGGGCGGTAATTCGACCCCTGCTTTGTCAACCACTAGGCCCGTTTCAACGTTTCAAAGCCTCCAGTTCTCTTTTCACCCTCATTGGCGTTGCCGTCCGGCGCGGGAAGACGATCTGGGGCGATAACAGCAAACTGATAAAAAATGCAATGATCACAAACACAACGATGGCCGAAATGTGCCAGACCATGGGTCGATTGTTGATCACTTCGGAAATCGTCCAAGCCCAATTGGTGATTTGCCAAATCGAATACTCGTAGGGGCGGTAATCATTGCTGTGCAATCCAATCGAGTAGGGGACGAGCGCCGTCAACACAGCAACGGCGATCAGGGCGGCCAAACCCAATTCGACTCGCGGATGGTTGTTGATTCGAATCACGCCGATGATGCACCGCACCGCGACCAAGAATCCGATCAGATAAGCCGAGTAGACAATCGACAACCCGGTCAGAATTGAAACGGCCAATCGGCTGCCGAACACGCCCGGTTGGGAATAAACGTACCGAATCGCAAAGACAAACAGTGCCGCCACCACGACAATGTTGACGCAAGCGAAGACCAAACCTGTCACCGGCCCCGGCGTTAGCCAGGTGAACATTGCACGAGCAAGGAAGCTGCGGGGCAATTCTCGCCGGATTCTCGGTGTCATCACTGGCGACTCAGCCGCCATCATGCTGCCAGCAAGCGTCCACAATACCGCCAACGCCATCGCAAGCGGCAGCAAGATCTCCACCGCGGAATCTTCCAGCGTTTGAATTGCGAAGCCTGCCAATCCAATCACGACGGTGGTCAGCAGCATCATCGACAATCGCAGATGTGTCGATCGATTCTCACTCTCGGGTGTCAATTGCGCGGCGGTCGCTGTCAACAACAAATGGCCCAGTGACAACGAGAGCAACAAACTTGCGACCACCAGAAAAAAAACCCACTCCGCGGACAACGGATTGCCATACAGAATCATGCCGATCACCAATAACCCCAGCCCCCACTGGGCAGCCAAGACAATCGCCATCACGGCCAGCAAGGTAACGATTCGGCCCGTTCGTGTCCGTGACAGCGGTGCAAAGAACAACGCGATTACGGTCAGCAGCAAGGCGGCCACAATCAGTATCGACATCATCAACAATGTCGTCGGCAAGTCGACTCCGCGGAGCGTGTAAGCATAGGCCACGCAGGGGAATAACGCGACGAAGTACAGCACCATTTGCAGTGATGCGCTCGCTAGCTTACCCAACACGATGTGCCAGGGACTCAGCGCTGTGATCGACAACAGTTCCAAAGTACCATCGTCGATCTCTCCCTCGAGCGATCGATAGGCGGCCAGCGGAACCACCATCAACATCGGAATCGCCAACACGACGTAGTAGCCAATCAACAGTCGTGGTGCCGATGGCGACGTGTAGATCTGCGGCATCAGCGACAGGCTTCCCACGACCGTCCAGGCCAATGCAGCGATCAACAGCACCGAAAATGTCATCACGAATTGACGACTCTTCAGCGCCTGCCGCGTCTCTTTTACGAGAATCGGGTTCAACGAGTCACCGACTCGCTCGCACCAATGATCGACGCGCTGCCACCAACCGGTTGATGGCGAATTCGCTGTCGCACTTTCGTTTGTCGCTGTGACGATGGCCATCGATTCTCCGACGTGCTATTGCAGCAATCCCTCGGTCACCTGCAAGAATACATCTTCCAAGCTCTTCTTGTGTGACGTCACCTCGGCAACAGGATATCCCTCGCCGACCAACCAGGCGACGAGCGCGGCTTGGTCTTTGTGATCACCAGCAAACTCGAAACGAACCAATTCGCCGTCGACGATCGGCTGCGCGACTCCCGCTCGCGATTTCAATCCTTGGGCCGCACCCTCGGCTCGTTCCAGCACGCGTACGGTGACCTCGCGATGTTGCGCCCGTTGATGTTGAATTTGGTCGACACTTCCCATTGCCAGCAGACGTCCCTGCTCGATGATCCCTACCGAATCACACATCTCGGCCAATTCGGTCAAGATATGACTGCTGATCAACACGGTCTTTCCGCGATCCGCCAAGTCGCGAATCATTCGTCGCAACTCGATCCGCGCCCGTGGATCGAGCCCCGCCGCCGGCTCGTCCAGAATCATCACCGCCGGATCATGAATCAGGGCACGGCCGAGACACAGCCGTTGCTTCATCCCTTTGCTCAATCCTCGGATCGGCTTGTCCGCCATCGCGTCGGTTCCGGTGAATTTGAGCACCCAGGCCAGCCGATCATTTCGCTCGCGACCGATCAATCCGTAGGCCCGCGCAAAAAGTCGAGATACTCTGTACAATTCACGTCGCGATAGGTGCCGAACGAATCGGGCATGAATCCCAGTCTCCGACGCACCAATTCGGGATCGTTGACGACCGAGAATCCGTCGACAAAAGCATCGCCGTAGCTTGGCAAATCGAGTGTCGCCAAGATTCGCATCGAGGTCGTTTTTCCGGCGCCGTTTGGCCCGATGTATCCGAACACATGACCACGCGGGACGGAAAAAGAGATGTCATTGACCGCTTTCGTTTTGCCAAAAAAACGATGCAGCCGGCGCAGTTCGATGCAGTCATCCGGCGCGACATGCACCGCCGAAATGGCCGCACCCGATGACGGTGTTGACACCAAATCCGGCGCCTCAGCGATCGTCATCGCTGCCGACGCCTCCGGATGACTCGGTGACAGGGGATCGTCCATCTTCATGGCATCGTCCCAAAAACATACCGAATGCTATCGACCAACTGCACATCCGTCACCGCCAACACATCGTCGCTGACTTCGGCGGTCGCGATGAAATACTGGCGTGGAAGTTCCCCGCCCAATTGCAGGTGCTCCACCAACCACTGCTCGAAACTTCCATTACTGACCAGCCGGCCAACTTCCCCCACGATTCGATTGCTGTTGACGATCAAGTCGCTGGTTAGATTCTGATAGTTGTTGCGCTGCCTCGCTTCGCGCACTTCGGAAACTGGACGATGGACCGTATACATCTGGCCCAATGCCTTGGAGGCTTGCTGTGATGTCAGAGGTTGGCAGGTCGCCGATTCACCCGCCGCCAAATCGTCCACTGTCCAATACTGACCACTGGCATCTCGGGCAATCACTTTGGACATGCGAAAATCGAGTGAGCTTTGAAGACGAGGTGTCGCTCCCTCGGTGGTGTTCAGCCTCACAACACCCATGCCTGGTCGTGGCTGGTGGACCACAAACTGGCGTTGTTGCCGGGACGGAAGAAAGGAGCTGTCGAAGACTTGAGCATCTTCGCGGAGTGTCACTGTACCGATCAACGCAGGACTCTTCTCATTCAGTTCTTCCCACGATGTGCCGATGCCGTTTGGGTAGCCGATGACTTCCGCGTTGCCCGAAAAACGAAGTCCATCGCCAGGACGTACGCCGGCAAAATAAGTCGATCGAATACGCTCGCCGGCGTCGCCCGATGCGCCATCAATCCAAGTCAATTGCCGGACCCTCGCGATCGTGCCGAACCCATCGGCGACGATTCCGTATCCAAACATCGCCAGCGTGGTCACCATCGCTAACAGCGGGGCGATCGCAAACATCAGATAGCCTCTTCCGTACCGTGTCGTTCGCCGATAAGCGATCGGACCGACCAGTATCACAAACGCGGTCAGCAGCCCCATGAAGGTGTAGACCGGGGGCTGTGACACTCCCGGGATCATCCATTCGGTAAATCGACGGTCGCCGATCAGTGGATCGACACCACGCCGCAGCATTGGCGACTTACGGAACCCCATTGCCGCATCGGCGATTCGCCAATCGGATTGTGACGGTCCGGATTCCGACTTCTCAAAACCGATCATGAATCCGGCGCCGACCGACTGCAGCCAAACTTTATCCGTCGCGTTTTCCCGCGATTGAATCTCAGCATCGCGATCGCTCGCCTCCCGATCAGGTGCCGGCTCGAGAGTGAACCCCGCTCCTAGCTTCGCAAGTCGATTGAAAATATCCTCGGACACCCCTTCGCGAATCGAATCCTTGGCCAGGGACGAGACGAATCCGCGAGACTTCTCATCGTCGGTCCAGGAAAAATGAAGCTGGTTCGCAAGTGCCTCGGGCGAACTTGCGTCATAGCCAACCACGATCCCACCACCCAGCACCCACTGGCGTAATGCCTGAAACTCAGCCTCCTGCGCTCGCAATCGATCCAGGCTCTGCTGGGACAGGATGACCATGTCGGTTCTCTGGTACGCACGCCAATCCTCGGGCAGTTCACCGATCCCAAACGCTTGCAGCGAATCCACGGTGTTGGACCCGGCTTGCGACAGACCGTTTCGAATCGGTGGTAAGCCTCTGGCGGGCGTGGAAAACGTTTGCCGGTTCCCCGGCAATCCTGCTGTCGCGAGTTGGTCGTCCCGGTCGACGACAATGCGATCGTATTCGAATTCGAGATCGAGCAGGTCTGATTGCGGTCGCCGACCTTGCCGCAACACGTTTCCAACCGACCCCTCATAGTCGGTTAGCTTCTGACCCCCTTCGGAAACAAAAAACTGATAGCCATGACCGGCCGACCATTTTGGCAGATAACGAACGACACTCGTCGACTTTGTGCCCTGGGACGCGTTCATGGGAACTTCGACCAGGATCCCGTTTCTCGGCGGTGACTGGCTGCCCGGCAGCGGTTCAAATCGAAACACAAATC
The DNA here is from genome assembly GCA_963734865.1 of Pirellulaceae bacterium. GTDB lineage: Bacteria > Planctomycetota > Planctomycetia > Pirellulales > Pirellulaceae > CBDCUW01. Next base: position 40,826 of record CAVTIV010000025.1, on the reverse strand, counting down.
GCCGATCTGCCGTGAAACGGGCTGTCGAGGTGATCGTGATCTCGACCGGGACATAACCGGCGATGTCCTGTTTCGCGACCTCGATCGTGGCGGTGAATCCCTTCACGGCGGCACCCTGCTGTGGCAATCGTACCGCCGGCAACGTGGGGCCCAGCAGATGGTCGGCAACACACAGTTGGCAGGCCACCGCGATCCAAGTCGCGATCAGCGATCGCGTGCACAGTCCAACAGTCTGCCTCATGATCTCTGCTCCCGCGGGGGAAGAATCTGTGGCGGTAACTGTCCGTCGGCGAACGGGTTGCCTTTCAACGTGTCATCATCGGATTGATACCATAGCGACGAAACAGACCACGAAATCAAAAACAGAATGGCAAACAGTGCAAAGCATGCCGTCGGAAACGCGAGTGCGACCATGGCCGCGGTCGCCAGCGCACCGCCATCGCCGGCCGCACGTGCCACCGTGGCAATGATGGCAGCCAACGTCGTGATCGCGAAGATTAACCGAAAGGAAACCTTCGGTAGCAATCGACTACGTACGATCGGTTCGACGGAGGGCGTCTTCACAAAACGATGCACAGAGAATAGAAAAGAATCGGCGTACGAATAGTGTCGCCAGCAGCCCCGATCATTGTAGCGGCCCGGACAAGTCGCGTGTGCCGCCGAATTTCGTGAATTCGCGGCCCGGGAATTCTCGCCCCTGATCGATCGGCAATGGTCGCTCGCCACTGGCCGTTGGCAGTCAGTCGAGTCTGTTGCCACAGCGGTAGCAGAATGCCGCGTCGTGACGCTGCCCGGGCGCGTCACAGTGATCGCAGGGAACATCGTCGATGCTCCCTTGTGCCGGATGCAGGAATTCGGCACTCACGAATGTCGACGGCACGATGATCAGGCTGTAGCCGAGCAAGATCAAAACAGCCGAGATCGCTTTGCCCGCGGTTGTTTGCGGGACAACATCACCATAACCGACCGTCGTCATCGTCACGATCGCCCAATACATCGATTGCGGAATCGATGTGAACTGACTGTGCCGAACGGTGACGTCCGTTTCTCCGGATTCGGTATCGTACATCGTTTCGATGTGATACATCAACGTCCCGCTGATCGTCACGGCGACCAACACAACCGCCAAAAAAACGACAATTTTGTTTCGCGCTCTCCAGACCGCCGACGCCAGTTCATCCGCGTCGTTCATCATCCGCCACAGTTTCAACACGCGAAAGACTCGCAGCAATCGAACGCTTCGCAGGATCACGAACGATCGCGACGATCCACCCATGACGGCGATCAAATAGCTAGGCAAAATGCTCAGCAGGTCGATGATTCCCCAGAAGCTAACAGCATATCGCAACGGTCGACGGGAACAGCTCAAGCGGAGGACATACTCGATCGTAAACAAGACGGTCAAAACCCATTCGCAATTGCCGAACAATCGCATCAGCCGCGTACTTTCCGCGTACTCGGGGACGGTTTCTAACGAGACAACGGTGATGCTGGCGAGAATGGCGATCAGCAGCGCAATGTCGAACCATCGACCGGCGTGTGTGTCGGCCTCGAAGATGATGTCGTACATCGCCACCCGCCAGGCAGGCGAGTGGGGACGTTGCGATTTGCGACGCCCGGCGGATTTCGAGGTGCTCGGAGGCATGATGGGTAGCCACGATCGTGGCGGTTGATCAACCTCTTATCGCTCGGAGATCGGCATCTGTGCGCTGGCCGGCAGAATCGTCGAGCGGCCGGCCTTGTCCGCCATTTTGATGTCAACCGAGGGCGTCGTTGTTTGTGTCGCGATCATCGTATTCTCGCCGCTGAGATGCGGGATTTTGATTCCCGGGGCAGACGGTTGGGTCGATCCGGTGGGCAATCGCCTGCGCTGAATGGTTGTCGTGGTCAGGCCCGATGAGCGCGGCGTCAGTGACTCCTGTGCGTCACGATACTCGCGATACGCCGGTGAATAGTTTGCCGTCGGATCGGATGCGGACTCCGCCGAACCACGACCCGGAAGGACGATTGTCGCCGGAATACCCTGCACCAGCTTTCCCTCGGGAGTTTTGAACGAGGCGACCAGCGAAATCCGGCGTTGATCACCACCCACCGCGTCCCAAGGAATCCAAATGCTGTAGGAAGCACCCAAATCGGTCTGGCTAAAGTGACGTGTGAACTGTTCAGGCGTGAATTCGAATCGCTTCACGGTGTTTTCGGGTGAATCGGCATGGTCATCAAATCCGTGCACGATCAACGTCCCTTCGACCGGGACCGGTCGTGACTTTTCATCATAAAAGAAGACACGTCCGCCGAATCCGCGTGTCGGAGTGCGACCCATCTGGACGAGACTGTCGGGAGTCCAGGTGGCGGCGATTTTCACCGGGTTCGGATAGGGCTTGGGGACACCGTCGCTTTTTTTTGCCCAGGGCATCCGATCCATGATCGAAAGTTTGTCGCCTGGTTGCTTGTCCGACACGCTTGCACAACCCACCGGCCCGAAGACCAGCAGGGATGCAGCGGCGGTCGTGAATTTTCGTCGTGTTACTCGCATCGAACGAATCCATCCTGAACGAAGTGGTCGATGGGCTTGATGCCCAACGTCGCGGGGTTGTGGGTCGTGATTTTCCAATTCAAGGGGAGCTGTTCGCGGTGGTTGGCTCCATCGACTCGTCGTCATCTGCCGCTTCCCAACCGCGTCGGCTGAGGTTTCGAGGAATCGGCGGGCCTATCCGAACCCGGCGACAGGTCCATCCAACTTGCCTGTTTCGCAGTCGATTTCGGCTGCACAGGAAGTGGGAAGGACGATTGTCGGAAGGTCGGTTGCGGTTGTGCACTGGGGCCTGCACGAACCGGTTCCACGGCCGTTTCCAACAGTTGCGAATCGGTGTTCGACGAGACGCGTGTTGCGGTCATCTCAGCCGGCTCAGCAAATGTCGAATAACGCGAGCCTGGCGTTGATGCGTTGCTCAAGTCGGTGGGCAACGTCAGCGGAGCGGTCAGCAACGGCGATTGCCCACGTTGCTCGGTTGCATTCCCCTGCTGAGCTGGTGGTGGCAAGGTGTTTTGCGGAAATGCTTGTGGGGCGGGCGACGTATTGGGCGTTGCCGGCGTGAAGGGATCCGAATCGTCGATCAACGGATCCGAATCGATCATGTTCGCGTCGCCTTCGACAGCGGGTGCTTTGGAATCGGAATAGTACGAGTCGTGAACCGTCACGTTATCGATGGTCGGCTGCAGGTCGGGATAAATCGTGTTGCCCACTGCCGGTCCCCACAGTCCGTATCCGCCGCTGAGACCGACGTCACCGTGTGCTTCCACGACATCGGCCAAACACCAACTCATTCGACTCGATTCAACCTGCTTGACATATTCCATGTCTTCGTCGCCGTTGACCAGCATCGGAGTCATGATCACCAGAAGTTCACTCCGAGTCTCCGTCTCTTGGTCGTACTTGAAGAAGTAGCCGAGTAGCGGGATGTCGGCAATGTACGGCACTCGTCGGCTGAAGTTCCCTCGTGTTTTCTGTATCAATCCACCGAATACGACTGTTTGTCCGCTATAGGCGGCGATCGTCGATTGGGCAGTGGTTCGCAGAATGTCGTTGATCGTGACGGTTTGACCGGCGGCACCAGTCGGGATGGTCGTGCCTTGGCTAGCGTCCCGATCGCTTCGCGTGGCATCGACGTCCATGACGATCAATCCGTCGGCACCGACACGTGGTCGAACCTGCATGATCAGTCCCACTTCGATGTCTTGGGTCACGACCTGTGTACCGGCAACACCGTTGTTGATGACGCCGGTCACACGTGCGATCTGTCGACCGACCTGTACATAACCGTCGGTGTTATCCATCGTCATGATTTGCGGTCGACTGAGAATCTGTAAGCGGGCCGCATCTTGCAACGTTCGCAGCAACAGGCTTACCGATTCGCTGGCCGCACTCAATACGAATCCACCATATCCCAGTGCCGTATTGGTCGTGCCGACGCCGAAGGTTGACACGCCGCTGGACGCGAGATTGCCCTGTCCAAAAGAGTTAAGGTTGGGCGTACCGCTATTGTTGAACCCAAATCCGGGAGTCGAAGGCGCCGTCGCTCCGGGGAACGCACCGGCTGCGATGCCGCGATCGTACAACAGCGAATCCTGCAATCCGACCTCGCCACCAATCTCGAACGTATCGTCGAGCCTCACTTCGGCGATCAAAACTTTGATCAGGACCATCGGCGGGCGACGGTCGAGTTTGTCGATCAACCGTCGTACTTCTTCGTAAAGTCGCGGTGAGACACTGATCAACAAACTGTTGGTCGCGCCTTCAAAGGTCGCGATCAAGTCGCGGTCGGGAAGGTCAAACGGACCAAGCCCACCCTGCTGGAATTGCTGGATTCGGTTGACGCCGTTGGTCCGCTGCTGAACGTAGTCTTGCAAAGCCGTTGCCACGTTTTCGGCCGTTTGATGTCGCAGCCAAATCACCTCGGTGATCCGCTCGGCGAATCCTTCGCTGTCCAACCGCAACAGGATGCTCTCGACAACCTCCAAGTCCTCCGCGGCACCGCTGGCGATGATGCTGTTGGTTCGTATGTCGGTACTGAATCGAAGCGGAACCAGCGAGCTTTCGGTGCCCGCCGTACTCGGTGGTAATCCGGCCAGGTTTCCGGCGCCGACGCTCGTACCGAGCGTTCCGGCGTCTTCGCCGAACAGTGTCGTCAGCGCGGTCGTCAGCTGTGTCGCGTCGCCATTCTTGACCGTAAACACTTTGACCAACGAATCGATTCCCGGCGTTTTGTCTAATTGACGGATCAATTCGGCGATCAAAGGCATGCTGGCCGAGGGTGCGCGGACGACGATGGCGTTTGCCCCCGCATCGGCCGTGACGACGACACCGGCAAGAATGCCCGAGTCAACGATTTGGTTGCCATTGGCGTCAACGGCGACGATCGACAAACTGGTCGACGGCGGAGTCACGTTGTCGTTCGTGGCACCCTCACCCTCGCCATTGATCGCGGTCTGCAGCACCGGGGCAAGCTCTTCGGCGATCGCGTTGTTGAGTGGAAAGATCTTGATCTCGTTGTGTGCCGCATGTTCCTGAACATCCAGCTCATTGACCAGCCGTGTGACCTCAACCATGTCGCGTGGTGCGGCACTGATGATCAACGAGTTGGTGCGATAATCGGCAAGCACACGAACTCGCAGCCCAATCCCAGGTCGCAGATCGTCGCTGGTGCTGGGGCGATCGGTAAAGAAGCTTCGGATCGTTTCCTCAGCGTCAACCGCCGAAGCGTTCTGCAACCGGAAGACCCGCAAGCGGCTCGAGTCACCAACCGGTTGGTCGATCTTCTTGATCAATTCCAGCAACCCCTCGATCGCCTCTTTGCGACCAATCAATAGCAGCGCATTCGGCGCATCCAACGAAGTGATGCTGACCTCACCCTGGCGTGCCGATAAGACGTCTTCGTACAACTGCTCCAACAACGCAGCCACCGCGTTGCTGTCGGCATGCTGCAGTTCCAAAACCTTGACTTCCGGCGCCGTTAACTTGCTCTTGTCTTCGATTTCCTTGATCACGTCCATCACGCGTTGGACGTCTCGCTTGGACCCGCGAATGATGATCGTCCCAAGCTCGGGGACGAACTGAATCTGAGTGTCACCGATCACACCGGCACCACCGTCCTCGCTCAACTCGCCTTCGCCCCCCGCCGCCGCGTCGTTTTGCGCAGCCCCACCGCCCTGAGCGGCATCGCTTTGACCCCCGCCGGCAGCTTGCTGGAAAACCGCATTTCGGAACGGCGAATCGGATCCCAAGGGTGCCGCGGCAAAACCTTCGGTGTGGCGCTGCTCGAGTGCTTGCAGCAGTCGAAGCGCGCGTTGAATCGGAGCCGGTTCGGCATTCTGCAACCGCATCAACTCGGTCACCTTGCCGGGGCCCGGCGGCAGTTGGTCCATCGCCGCGATCAGCTTCTGCCAGCCTGGCAACGCCGGCTGCGGGGCGATCACGGTCACTTTGTTATTGCGACGGTCTACCTCGACCGTCGTCCCTTGAAGCGGTTTGGCCGTTAACTGAAAGGCCGCTCGCTCACCATTCTGACTGGTTGTGACGGGCAATTGCTGACCACCGGCCACCCGCTGCAGATCGTCCTCGAACTCGCGCCAGGTGATCTGCCTTAGCAGCACATTCATCGGTCCGGCCGCTCTCGCGGAGACCTGATGAACCGGAGTGTTCAGTAAATCGCGAAGGTCTGCCGCGATTTTTTTCTGAGTCGCCTCGGGCGCCATCACCACCAATTGATCGTTTGCCGCGTCAGGCGAGATTTGTACATCCGAAACTTCGCGATAACGGAGACTCAGTTTCGTGGCCAGCGACCTGGCCTGCGCCGCCGGCACGGCTAGCATTTCGATTCGTGGCTTCGAGGCTTCCTGCCCAGGCAAGTCACCGGCACAAAACGCGAAGACCGAACTGAACGAAAGCAAATTGACAATGAAGCGGCGCATCTGCGACGACCTTTTGGCGGGTACATTGCTTGATAACTCGAACGGGCCTACGAGCGCACTTACCCATTCAACCCCGTTCATCGTCGAATCCGGAACATTCACTACAGTCAAAATTGCTCGTTCAGTTTCACGGTTTGGTGCCGGGATTCGCGGTGTTATTGATCGACCGCGAGGCAGTGAAACCGGCAAAGGTGGGCTGACTTTGACGGCACCCCTATCTGCTCTTTCGCAAATTTCTCGATTTTTGTTAAAGCTCGCTGTACGCAGATTCTTCCCCCCAAACCGCTCGGGTCTTGGACATGCGACGTGACTTTTTCATCGTGCTGTGGCTGACCGCAATCACATCAACCCTATCAACCGGGTGCCATCAGACTGCGGGCACCGCTGCCACCGGTCCGCTGATACCGCTGTCGCCAAACAATTCGGCGTCCGCTCCATCGCTGTTGCCGTTTAACGGCACCACGCGCGTGACACCTCCGCCCACCGGTTCGTACAGTGTTCCTAATAATTACATGGGGGGCGTGGCACCGAGCGGACAATCCAGTAACGCCTTTCCGACCACGGGTGGATTTGCCGCGACCGGTGGCTTTGCCCCCGCGCCAAGTGGCTTTGCCCCCGCGCCGCCCAGCCAAGTGATCGGATCGGGCGTACGACCGGCTGGTTGGACTGAGACGAACTCGAATCTCGCGGCGGTCAATCCCAATGCCACCGGCCTCGTTCCTTTCAATGGCGGCACGAATCTGGGCGTCAATCCGCTGCCGGCGCGTGATCCGCGTAGCGGCGGGATGCAAGTGATCGATTTGACAGGTTCCGCACCGCCGCCAGGTTATCAACCACAGTTCGCGCCAGCACCGAGCTTCAATTCACAGCAGAATTTTGATGCGCAGCAGTACTTCCAATCACAACAGATTCTCAATCAACCACAGCAATTTGCTCCCCTGCAATCGATCCAGGCGCCTACGGCACGCGAGTACGCCAACGCGGTTGCGCCCGGCCCATCGAGCGTCATTGCACAAGCACGAGAGTATCCGCTGAATTCTTCCGGCAGCGTCACGCCGCTCTCTTCACGCGCGATCAACTCCGGATTGCCCTCCACCGAACCGATCGGAAATGGCGTCAGCCAGCAAGACAATCTTCCCTGGAGACGGCCGGGCACGCAGTATTAGCGACCATCGTTGGAACCGCAAACCACCCGCGCCCGGGCGGGATCGGATGCCCGCAGAGAAACTCGGTACCGCTCATCTCACATTTTCCGGCCGGCTGCAGCCGCAGGATTTCGATAAGGTTGTCCGCTGCGGCTATCAACAATCCGTCGCCCTGCACAATCTCGCCGACCTGTGAATCGCCGCGAGCCTGACTGCTCAGCCGAGCCTCTTTGACGGCCAAACGGATCGGCGGTTTGGCTTCGCGGAGTGTCAGATAGGTGAATGCGATCGGCCACGGTTGCATCCCGCGAATGTGACAGTCGATTTCTCGGGCCGTGCGTGACCAATCGATGACCCCATCTGATTTATTCAATCGGGGCGCCTTGCTGACCCTTGACGAATCCTGCGGCGTACCGATGGAAGTCACTCGATCCCAATCGCTCAGCAACTCGACCGCTTTGAGCGTTGCCTCGACACCGATCAGGGACAAACGCTGTTCCAACTCGCCGGCAGTTTCACGATCGAAGATCGGCGTTTCACGGGTGACCAGGATGGGTCCGCCATCGAGTCTCGGCGTCATGTGAATCACCGAGACTCCTGTCACCGTGTCACCGTGGAGCAGCGCCCATTGAACGGGAGCCGCGCCGCGGTACGCCGGCAGCAACGACCCATGCAGATTGATCCCGCCGCAGTCGGCCGTTTCCAGTGCGGCAGGCTTCAAGATTTGTCCATAGTCACAAACGACTAGCAGCCAAGCATCCTCAGCCTTCATCCTGTCTACCGCCTCGGGCTCGTTGATGCTTCGCGGATCGAAGATCGGTAGTCCATGTTCCACCGCCCATGATCGGACCGGCGAGGGGGCGCGCCTGGCGGCTCTTGACTGGCGGTTGCGGCTTGGTGACCACCAATGCAATCTCGTGACCGGCGGCACGCAGCGCCTCGAAGGAGGGTACCGCGAACGGTCCCGTTCCCATCACGATCAATCGACGCGGAGGAGAGAATCGTTCCGTTGACTCCGTTGACTCCGATGAATCCGTCATCCGTTGTCCCTCACGCTAAGCGTACTTATCTTGCCACTTGGCAAGTTGCGCCAACAGTTCGGCCTCATTGGGGATCGATCCGGATGCTTGTTTGGATCGGAAATCGGCTTCCATCTCTTCCAGCTGATCATCCAATTCCCGTTTATCCGCCTCGTTGATCCGATCAAAGAATAAGACGCCATCAAGATGATCGTTTTCGTGCTGCAAAACTCTGGCCAGGAACCCATCGACTTGCCGCTCGATCGGATTCCCTTGCAAGTCGAATGCGCTCAATCGAATGGCCTTGGGGCGTTTGACCTGGCCATATAACCCGGGAAGACTCAAGCAGCCTTCCTGGCCCGATTCGCTGCCACGTGGCATCTGCAGTTCGGGATTCAGCAGGATCAGCTCCTCGCCTTCGCCGCGGGTGCCCGCCGGATTGACAACGAACAGACGCAGCGGAAGGTCGACCTGGTTGGCCGCCAATCCGACGCCTTCCGCTTCGTACATCAACTCCAACATCTCTGCGGCGATGTCGCGAAGCTGCTGATCCACGCGTCGGATGGGTTTGCTGCGAAACCGCAGCGCCGGATGTGGATACTGAACGATGCGAAGTTGCATGGAACCGCGTGCGCCGGTGTGTCGGTGGCCGGGATGATGGAAGAGTTCATTTCTCAGGATGACGGATTGCTCGTATTTTGGGCAGGGGGGGAGTGTGCGACGGCGCCGTTGCCTAGTTGTCAGATTGCCTTGATTGGAGGACCATTGCCGCATGTTGAATGAACTCGCCTGCAAGCTGTTTCAGCGATCGGCCGCCGCGGCAGAATTGACTCGTTGCTCCGTCACCGAAGTGGCCGGTGCCGCTGTGATCGACGCCGGAATTCACACGCCCGGTTCGCTCCGCGCCGGTCTACTGCTGGCTCGACTGTGCCTGGGTGATCTGGCAACGGTTTCGCTTTATCCTGCCAGCGACGCCAGTCTGGCCAGCAACAATGCCGTTTCGATCCACACCGACGATCCGCTGCGGGCATGTCTGGGCGCTCAATATGCCGGTTGGCCCGTTCAAACGGACGACTACTTTGCGATGGGCAGTGGACCGATGCGGTTGCTCCGTGGCCGCGAAGAGATGCTTCGGGAACTCGCACTACGCGAGCACGGCGATCGTCTGGTCGGTGTCCTGGAATCCGATAAGCTTCCCAGCGCGGAGGCGATCGGTTTGATTGCCGAGCAGTGCGGCGTGACGCCCAGTGGTATCCATCTGGGTATCGCCCCAAGCACCTCCATCGCCGGCAGTTTGCAGGTGGTCGCACGGAGCGTCGAAACGGCGATGCATAAGCTGCACGAATTGAAATTTGACGTCCGCACGATTGTTTCCGGTGCCGGCGTCGCGCCGCTTCCTCCGCCCGCCAGGCCGGGTGACACCGTTGACGGCATCGGACGAACCAACGACGCAATTTTGTACGGCGCAACGGTCACGTTGTGGACCGATTGTGACGACGACCAGATCGACATCGTCGCTGCGCGAGTCCCAAGCAGTTCGTCCAGCGACCACGGGCAACCGTTTGCAGACGATTTTCAAGCAGTACGACTACGATTTTTATCAGGTGGACCCTCTTCTGTTCAGTCCCGCGGTGGTCACCATCCACAACCTCCGCAGCGGCCGAAGCTGGACTCATGGCAGGATCGAATCGGACCTGCTCAGGCAATCGTTTCACCAATGAGGCGCCGCCGCTTTCTCGTACTCGGTGGCGGTGAAGGCTGGCACGCGAATCAACTTCGCGAGGCGGCTGGCAAATGCGATTGCGATCTCGCGATTGCCAGCTACGAGTCGCTGGTTGCGCGCGTGCAATCGACAGCCGCCAATCCGTCACCGGCCGGTTCCGACATCACATGCCAAGCAGGGCCACTGCGCGATTTCGATGCCATCCTGACCCGTACGATGCCCGCCGGATCGCTCGAACAAATCACATTTCGCCTGGCAACACTCCATTCACTTTCGACACCCCCATTGATCAATCCGCCCCGCTCGCTGGAAATCGCGATCGACAAGTTCGCGACACTCGCGCGGGTCGCCGAACTTGGTTATCTCGTGCCCAAGACCGTGGTCGTCCAATCGCGTGCCGAAGCGGTCGAGGCGTTTGATGAACTCGGTGGCGATTGCGTGATCAAGCCGATCTTCGGCGGCGAGGGTCGCGGCGTGATGCGAGTTTGCGATCCACAACTCGCCTGGTATGCCTTTTCCACTCTCGAATCGCTCGATGCCGTTTGCTACCTGCAAGAATTCGTGGCGCCGGGAGGGATCGACACGCGTTTGTTGGTGATCGGTGATCGCATCTTGGGGATCCGACGCCAAAACGAAAATGACTTTCGTACCAATGTCTCTAGCGGAGGAAGATGCACGTCGGTTCAGCCCACGGACGAACAAGCGAAAATGGCGCGACACATTGTCCGCTCCATCGGACTGAGATTTGCCTCCGTCGATTTGATCGACACTGACGACGGTCATTACCGGGTCCTGGAGGTCAATGCGATACCGGGTTGGAAGGGCGCTCAACAGGTTGCCCCGTTCAATATTGCCAAAGCGATTCTTCGATTGATGCATGCCGAGGCCGACGCTGCGCTGGCCGGCAAGGACGCACAGGCGGGCTGATGATGAATCCGAAAACGGTCGACGGCAATGTCGCGGCACGACTTCGCGTCGTGACCGCCATCGCACCCGGCGCGATCGCCATCGCCGAGCCCGACGGGCCGCCGCAACCCGACGGCTCACGCAGCTATTCCCTGACCACATTCGGCAGCCTGGACAACCGTAGCGATGCCATCGCGCGCGGGCTAATCGACTGGGGAGTCCGACCCGGGATGCGACTGGCGATGCTGGTCCCGTTCGGAGCGCCGTTCATCGAATTGGTGTTCGCGTTGCTGAAGGCCGGCGTCGTGGTGGTGTTGGTCGATCCCGGCATCGGACGAAAACACCTCGTCCAATGCCTTCGTGAAACGAAGCCCGCCGGTTTCGTCGGGATCCCCCGAGCACAAGCGATTCGTACGCTACTGCGTGGGAAGTTTCCAGACGCGAAATGGAATGTCACCCTTGGTCGTCGCTGGTTCTGGGGCGGCACAACGATCGACGCCCTTGAGTTGCGTGGCCGCTCCTCCGACACCCCATTTCCGCGGATCGAACGATTCGACGACGCGGCGATTATCTTTACGACCGGCAGCACCGGACCACCCAAGGGCGTGCTGTACACGCACGGAACCTTTCACGCCCAAATTGACCGCATCCGCGAGCGATACGATATTCATCGTGGTTCCCGTGATCTGGCTTGCTTTCCACTGTTTGGATTGTTCGATGCCGTGATGGGTGTGACCACGATCATTCCCGATATGGATCCGACGCGGCCGGCCGACGTCAATCCCCAGCGGTTGATCGAGGCCGCCGCGCAATGGGAGGTCGACCAGGCATTCGGTTCGCCGGCGCTATGGAACACCGTCGTCTCCTGGTGCCAGCGGGAAAACATCGATCGACCATTCCCGACGCTCAAGCGAGTTCTATCCGGCCGGCGCACCGGTTCCAGCAGTGACGCTGGAAAAACTTCGCACGTTGGTCGATCCCCAAGCGATGATTGTCACACCCTACGGCGCGACCGAAGCCCTGCCGATCGCATCGATCGAATCCCGCGAAGTGATCGCCGAAACAGGCCCCGCGGCGGCCAAGGGCAAGGGCACCTGCGTCGGTACCCGATTCGAGGGTGTCCAGTGGCGGGTCATCGAAATCGACGATGGCCCGATCGACGATATCTCGAACACCAAAGAATTGCCGCGAGGCAAGATCGGCGAGTTGATCGTCGCCGGACCGATGGTGACCGAGCGTTACGTCGTCCGCAGCGATCAAAATGCGTTGCACAAGGTCGCTGATCGAGACCGCGTTTGGCATCGCATGGGGGACGTCGGCTACTTGGACGATCGCGACCGATTTTGGTTCTGCGGCCGCAAAGCGCATCGCGTGGTGATTGGTCAACGCACGCTGTTCACGATTCCCTGCGAAGCGATCTTCAACAACCATCCGGCAATCTTCCGCTCGGCCTTGGTGCCGCGCGGCCAACGGCCCCACCAAACGCCGGTGATGATCGTCCAGCCGCACCAAGAACACCGGCCGTCGACCGCGAAGCAGCGGCAACAACTGCATGATGAACTTCTGGAACTGGCCGCGCGCAACCCGCTGACCCGGCGGATCGAAGAAATCATCATTCGCGACACGCCGCTGCCCGTGGATATCCGACACAACAGCAAGATCTTCCGAGAAAAACTTGCCGCCGAAATCGCCACGACAGACAGCCATTGATCAGGCGACTTTTTTCTCATCGCCGCGCCCCCGAATCGTTGACATTGTGCCCACTGGTAGGCCGCGGGGACCTTTTTCGCGAGAACGTTTGCGGGGGGACCCTGGCTACCCTTATGATGTGGCTTGTGGTCGTGGCCGCCGGCCGTCGATCAATGCCATCTACTTTGAGCTGTCGCGATCAGTCACCCCGATCATCACCAGCCATCTCTTCTCAAAGCGAGCATCTCATGGCCGTGGACATCACCGACGCGAATGCCGCTGAGCGAATCGAGGGCTTTGGTCGTCAGGTGCAAGCGATCCGAGATGCGCTGCATCAGGTGATCGTCGGCCAAGAGACGACGATCGACCAGCTGTTGACTTGCTCGTTGACCGGATCGCACGCGCTGTTGGTCGGCGTTCCCGGACTGGCCAAGACCCTGGTGGTCAAGGCGCTCGCGTCAGCATTCGACTGGAACTTCTCGCGAATTCAGTTCACACCCGACCTGATGCCTGCGGACATTACCGGATACGAACTGATGTCGGGCGGCGAACGAGACGGCCAGCGGTCGATGGTGTTTCGTCGCGGGCCGATCTTTGCCAACCTGGTGTTGGCCGACGAGATCAACCGTGCCACGCCCAAGACTCAATCAGCGTTGTTGGAAGCGATGGCAGAACGGCACGCGACGGTCGCCGGCGTGACGCATCCGATGGAAGACCCGTTCCTGGTGGTTGCTACCCAGAATCCGATTGAGCAGGAAGGAACTTATCCGCTGCCGGAGGCTCAGCTTGATCGTTTCATGATGGAGATCCACGTTGGATACCCTTCATCGGAGCAGGAGAAGGATATTGTCCGGCGCACCGCGAGCGGCAGTCCATCGCTGCCCGAGTCGAGATTGACCCGTGAGTCGTTCCTGGAGTTACGAGAACTGGTCATGGCCGCCCCAGTTCCCGATAACGTGATTGATTTTGTTGTCAAGCTTTGTCGTGCCAGCCGGCCAGACGAAGACGCGGCCGACGACTTCGTCAAACAGTACGTCGCCTTTGGTGCCGGCCCGCGCGGATCGCAGTGTCTAGCGATGGCGGCAAAAGCTCGCGCGCTGCTGGCCGGTCGCGCCGCCCCGACGGAAGACGATGTTCGTTCGATCGCACTACCGGTATTGCGTCACCGTGTTCTGGGCAATCATCGCGCCATCGGTGACCAAATCGATGCCGATGGAATCGTCGACCATCTGTTGCAGAAGGTGCACGGATGAGCGTCGTCCCGTCCGCCGGCAGCCAATATCGGTTCTTGGAATTGCGTCAAATGGTCGCGCTGGAGCACATGCGATTCGTGACACCCAATCGAGTCGATGGCCCCTATAGCGGGCGACATCGTTCGCGAGCGATGGGCGGATCAGGCGAGTTCGCCGATTATCGTCCCTACACACCGGGCGATGACTTGCGGCGTCTCGATTGGCGAGTTCTCGGTCAAACCGGCCGCGCCTACATCAAGCGTTTTCAAGAAGACACGAATCTATCGTGCCTGCCGGTGATCGACTGCAGCGGTTCGATGCGATTCGATGGCCAGCCGAGCACATCGCCGACGTCCGGTTGGCTCGGCAAGCAGATGTCCTTGGTCGGCCCGCCATCGCCGCCTGACAAACTGACCTATGCACAATACTTCACGACGGCTCTGACGCATTTGGTCACTCGTGGCGGTGACCAAACCGGATTGGCGTTGATCGGCGACGGCTTGCACTGGTACCGATCACCCGGCAGTACCGAGTCGCATGCGAGAGGTCTATATGAGGCGATCGAGGGGATCGAAACGGTCGATCGATCCGACTTGGCCCGCGGATTCGAAGCGATCATTGGGCGGGTTCGCGGTCGTGGCGTGATCCTGCTGCTCAGCGATTTGCTGGTGAATGACGTTCAGGATCTGACCGCGGCGCTGCGACGGTTTCGCCATCATGGATGGGAAGTCGTGATCTTGCATCTGATTCACCCAGACGAAGAGGATTTGCCAGACGGGGTGGCGTTCCAATTCGAGGGTCTCGAGGGTGAGGGTAACGTCCGTTGCCGCGTCAATGAGATTCGCGATTTATATCGACAGCGATGGTGCGCGCATTTGGAACAAGCGCGGAGCATCGCAACCGCAGTCGGTGCCGACTATCGGCGGATCAGCACGGCCACGCCTTACCTCGATACGCTCGGCCAATTCCTTGTGCAGCGAGCGGGATGATTGCAGATGTTCATGCATCCGATTTTATTTGGGATTGGCTTGACAGCTGCAGCAATTCCATTGCTCGTGCACTGGATGACACGGCCTCGGCCGGTACGGATGCCGCTCAGCACGATTCGCTTGGTCAGCGACGCGTTGCATCAGCGACGGGCGCGACATCGGCTACGAGATTTTCTCGTGCTGTTGCTACGCTGCCTGGCGGTGGCGTTGCTGGCCGTCGCGATCGCCAGACCACTGCTGGTCGATGATCAACGTCCTCCCACCGGCGAGCAAGCAGATCAAGTAACGATCGTGCTGCTGGACGCCAGTCAAAGCATGGCGGCGATTGATGGTGCGGCGACCCGATTCGACAGTGCCCGCGCGGCGGCAGTCAACGAATTGCACTACAAGCCAAAGATGGCAGCGAATCTGTTGATCGCTTCTCATTCTGCCGGAGCGGTATTTGACATGCCCAGTGCCAACCTTCGACTTCTCCGTGATCGATTGGGGGAAGCATCGGTCACGGCGTCCGGTTTGAACGCTGCCCGGGCTCTCGAAGAGGTCACTCGGCAATTCTCCCAATCGCCCCCAGACGCGATCCGCGAATTGGTCGTGATCAGTGACTTTCAACGATCCAGCTGGGCCCGCGCTGATTTTTCGACGCTGCCAACCGATACCAAAGTCCGATTGATATCGATGGCGACGGAAGCAACCCCCGGAAACCTGGCGATCGAACAAGCGAGATTGTCGGCGATGCCATCGGCCGGAAAGCCGGTGACGCTGCTGGTCGATGTCGCCAACCATAGTGGCGATACACGGACGGTCAAGTGTCAGCTTGATCTCAACTCGCTTTCCCGCACGGTCGAAGGCACGATCAAGCCACAATCCCGATTCACTGTGCAAATGACGGTTGATTGGCCCGCCGCCGGATGGCAATGGGGCAGCGTTCGATTGATCGACACCGCCGACGCCTTGCCGGCCGATGACACCCTTCCGATCGCGATCGGCGTTTCACCGGGGACGCGAGTAGCGATCGTCACCGAAGCCGAACGGGGCGCCGCAAACGGGGCTTTCTTTGTGCGACAAGCGCTCTCCCCATCTGCCTCTGCGAACGATGACTTTGAACAAGATGATTCGCGTTTGGTCACGGTGACTCCGGGAACACTCGATACGCCGACGGCACAGTCGGCCCAGCTCTGGATCGTTACCGATGTCGAAGCTTGGGACGAATCGGTGGCAAGGCGAGTTGCCGCTTGGTTGCGTCGCGGCCGCGCCGTTTTGTACATCGTGCGCGGACCTGCGGATGCGAACAACTTGCAGGCCTTGCAACAGGCACTGGGCAGTGACATGCAACCGCCGGTCGAACTCGTCGCGACGCTGGACTCCGAAAACCGTCGCGACTTGCGGGTCGACGAACTGGACCGGATGAATGCTCCCTTCAATGCGTTCGGAGACTCGCTCGCGACGACCGCCGCGACATGGCGAATTGGCGGCGGATCACCCACCCGCGCGCTCGGCGGCGCGGTACTCGACGCTGTCGCCGCGACACTGAGCGATCGATCGGCGCTGCTGTTCTTTACGGACGTCGGTGCCGGACGTCTGGCGGTGATGAATGCGGATTTGTCAGTCAGCAATCTTGCTTATCAAGCCGGATTTGTGCCGTTGATGGTCGAGACAATCGGCCGTTTGATTGACACCGGCGGCGCGCTGAACAACACCCCCAGCGGACGACCCGTGGTCCGCGAGTTATCCGATGGCGCAGTCAATCCCGATCAGCTGAAAATCGTCCGTGCCTCGGATCCGTCGAATGAAGATCACTCTGCCGGAAGGATCCAGTCTCAACAAGGGAGGTTGGTTTGGAATTGGCCCCTTGCGACAATCCCAGACGTCTACCGTGTTGCCGACAACAATGATCGCACGATTTGGGCCGAGGCGGTTCGTACCGACCCAGCCGAACAGGATCTGCGTTCGTTGTCGCAAGAAGTGTTGCAACAGCGACTCTCGGGCGGCCGAGACATCCGATACCAGACGTCCCTTCAGGCGCCGAGCGAGTCCGACTCGTTATGGGTTTGGGCGACGCTGGCGATGCTCGGTTGCATGATCGCCGAGATAACGACCTTGTTTTGGTTCAAATCATAGAGGTGACCGGTTTTGTTTTTGGTTCCCGCCTGGCTGGATTGGCAACCACGAGTCTCGCTGCCGTTATGGTCAGCGTTGATGGTGATATTCCTGATCAGCTGGGGAGCCTATGGATGGCGGTGCCGAAGTTTGCTTCCCCAACACCGACGTGTGATGACGCTTGGCATGATGTTGATCGCCGGATCGATGCCTCTGATCTTGCTCTTGAATCCGACCTGGGTGGAAGCGTTACCGCCGCCCGACGGCCGACCGCTGGTGACGATCCTGGTCGATACCAGCGGCAGCATGGACGTCTCGGATTCGGCCGCACAAACAGAAACGCGGCTGTCGCGGGCAACGGATCTGGCGGCAAGATTGGTTGACGCGTTTGACGGGACTTTTGAGACAAGGATGTTCGCTTTTGACGCGACGTTACGTGGCGCCAGCATTGAAGAGTTGGGTTCAGTGATACCGGGTCGGCAGACGGACGTGGCCGCCGCGATCGATGCGGCAGCCGATTCCGACCGGCCTCGTGGACAAGCGATCGTGATGTTCAGCGATGGTATTCACAATGCAGGTTCGTCGCGTCGTGTTTTGGCAGCCGCGCGTTCGGCACGCAGCCGCGGCGCGCCCATCTTTCCGGTCAAGATCGCCAACCCGCTGTCGATCAAGAACCTTAGCGTCGAAACCGATGCTGACAGCCGCCTGGCATTCGTTGACCAACCAGTGCAACTGTCGGCCGCGATCGCCAGCAACGGATTCGACACCGCAGCCATCGAAGTGCAACTGATTCGTGACGGCGAGGTGATCGAAACGCAGACGGTCATCGTCGAAAGCAGCCAGGTTAGCAAGGTCACCTTTACCGCCAGTCCCGAGCAGCCCGGTTTATATCGTTACACGATCGCCGCGGGATTGTTGCCCGGGGAGGTGACCGAAGAAGACAACTCGGCAGGTCTTTTGGTTCGCGTCGTCGATTCGCCGATTGGCGTTTTGCTACTGGAGGGAAAACCGTATTGGGATAGCAAGTTCCTGGCCCGCAATCTGGCTGCCGATCCGTCTGTCAATCTCGAGAGCCTGGTGCGGATGCGGAACGATCGGTTCTTGCATCGCCGACAAACGCTGGTCGCGGATCGACCGGGTTCTCGTACCGCTGATGTCGATTCGGCAGAGGACGAATCGACCGCCCCCCTGGCAGATACTCGATTCACCGAGCCCAGTGATCGGATCGTCCGAATCTTTGCAAAAGTACCAGGTGATTGTCTTGGGACGCGACTCGGAAGCCTATTTGGATGACACGATGGTAACACGGCTTGGCGATTGGGTCTCGACGCAGGGCGGATCACTGGTTTGTTCACGGGGAGTACCGCAATCAACGATCTCGGAAAAACTCGCTCGGATGCTGCCCGTTCGTTGGACGCGCGACAGCGAACGACGATTCCGTGCTCAGGTCACCGAAGCATCCGGCAATGAAGGGTGGTTGCCGATCGAGGGAAACGTCGATCCTTTGGCGACCATGCCATCGTTGGTGACGGCGTCCTCACCACAGAAACGCGGCGGCCTTCCCCGTGTGCTTGTGGCCAGCGGTAACACGGACGACGCTGTTCCGATCGTCACCTACCAACCTTATGGCGCGGGACGAACGGTTGTCGTCGAGGGAACCGGGATGTGGCGATGGGCCCTGTTACCACCCGACTTCGCCGCTTCCGACACAACTTATCCCAGCGTTTGGAATGGCCTGTTGCAGTGGCTGGTATCACGGGTCGCCCTGACGCCGGGTCAGGATCGCGCACTCCAGAGTGACCGAACCCGATTCACCACCGATGTGGCTGCATCCGCAACGCTGTTGGTGCGTGACAACGTTTCCACCGAACAAATGCCCATCGTCGTGCTGTCCCGCGACGGTGACGAACAACAAACCGAGATCGTCTGTGAACCGCTGGGCGATCAACCGGGAGTCTTCCAGGCCCGATTCGGAAAACTGCCGGCGGGAAGTTATCGCGCGAGATTGAAAGATGCGACCGACAGTGATCGTAGCCTCACCGCGTTCGAGGTTCGTCGACCGATCGCCGAAGCGTTGGACGTGAATCCGCGCGACGATCTACTGGCCGCGGTGGCAGAGCAAAGCGGCGGACAAGTGCTGGCAGACATGAGTGCGATGCAGATTGCCGAAATGATCGAAACACAGATTACCGATGGTCTGCCGATCGAGACCCGTCGGACTCCGGCCTGGGACCGCTGGTGGGTGCTGGCCGGAATCATCGGGATGTGGACTGCCGCTTGGACGATCCGGCGAAAGAGCGGGCTGATCTAATGACGCGAATCGACCACAAGTAGACCTTTCACCCACAACATCAACCATGGCTACCGTTGCACGCGAAAACTCCGACGGGCGCGAACCCGCAATTCTGCTCCGCGGCAATCTCAATCGCGTCGCCAATCGCATTCGAATCATCGGGGCTGTTGATTCACTGCTGTGGGCCGTGGCGCTGGTCGGTATCGCGTTGTTGCTACTGGCGTGGATGGATATCATTTGGCATTTTTCGACGGGGCCGCGGCATGCGATCATTCCATTGGCATTGCTCAGCGGGATTTGTTCTTTTGCCGTGCTGGTTCATCGCGCATGGAAACATGCGACCGCCGATCGAGTCGCCCGCCGGCTTGACGAAGTTGGCCACACCGGGGGACAGATTCTATCGGGCTGGGAACTGTTACCGGGCGACGGGTTGCAGAACCGTGCCACCATTCCGCTCACACCACTGGCGCGAGGAATTGCAGCGGTAGCCGTGGAGCAAGCCTCGCAAAGGGCCGCGACGCTGCACGCCGCCGACGCGGTGCCGTGGCGCGAGTCACGTCGCAGTGGGATCACCGCCGCTGTCGTGACACTGGCGACGCTCAGCTTTGCCTTGCTCGCGCCCGGCGCATTCTCGACATCGTGGAATCGGATCGCATCGCCTTCGGTCGACACACCACCCTATTCACCATTGCTGTTCGAAGTGACACCCGGCGATGTTGAAATCAATTATGGGCAACCTTTGCAGGTGACCGCCGAGATCAGCGGCGGGGCGATCGAAAACGCGTCGCTGGTATTGGGCGACCCGGACGACCCCACATCCCAACGCATGGCGATGTTCGCCCGTGGCGGCGGTCGTTGGCAGGCGGTCCTGCCGCGGGTCACCGAAACGACGCTCTATTGCGTGTCCGCCGGACGAGGACGCAGTCGATTGTTCGAGTTGCGGGTTTTGGAAACTCCCAAAATCGAGTCCGCCACGTTCACGATCACCGCACCCCGATACGCCAATCTTCTGCCCCTGGAAGGACGCTACCCTCAGGATCGCATCGCCGGCTTGGTAGGGACGAAGGTCGATCTCGCCATCGTAGCCAACCGTCCGCTACACTCAGGCACCGTGACAATCGAATCGGCCGAGGTTGAAGACGAAACGGTTCCGCTCAGCGTGTCATCGCAAGATCCTCGGCGAGTCGTGGGCGCGGTCTATCTTCAGCGGGCGGGCAATTGGTCGATCTCCGTCGCCGGCGTAAATGGAGTCGCCTGCGAATCACCGATTCGCATGGAAGTCGAATTGTTGATCGACCAACCTCCCATCGTCAGAATCACTCAGCCGCGACCAAAGTCGTACGCGACACCTGACACGCAAATTCCCGTCGCCGCGGTCGCCGACGATGACTATGGCATCGCGCGTTTGCGTTTGTATCGAATGATCGACGGGTCGCGGCCCACGCCACTGGAGCTTCCAATCGAGCCGCCGGCGAGAACGGTCCAGGGCGGATCGCTGCTGCCGCTCGCCGCGTTCGGATTGGAACCCGGCGACCGGATCACATTGTTGGCCCGTGCCGATGACACTCGGCCCGATGCGTCACAGGGCGGTGAAAGCGCACTGGCAGAAATCGACATCATTTCTCAGCTCGATTTCGACCGCATCATTGCCGCGCGACAGGGCAAGCAGATGCTCGAAAACAAGTTTCGACAAGCAAAACGATTGCTCGAACAACTTGCCACCGAAGCGGCGGAGCTACAGCAGCAGCTCGACGCATCCGATCAGGACGACGCCAATCAACAACAACAATTGCAGGAAAGAATCGATCAACTCCGCCAAAAAATGGCCGACGTGGCCGACGCATTGGATGAACTCGCCAAACAACAACTTCCATTGGAAGTTGACAAGCACTGGAACGAGCTCTTGCAGGATCAAGCCCGGTCTCTGCGTGAGGCCGCCACGGACTCACAAGCATTGCAGAACAAGGGTGCCGACAGCCAAGAGCAAGCCGATGCAATCCAAACAGCAATCGACGCGATTCGTCGGAAACAGGACGAACAAATCGGGCAGCCGATGGAGGCGTTAAGCAAGATTGCACCGCTGGTCGCATCCGAATCAAAATACGTTCAGTTGGTGGCCCGGCAACATGCGGTCGTTGACGCACTCGATCGATTCCGCCAAGACGAATCGATTCGCGACGAAGCGGATCGACAACAGATCGTCGCGCTCCGCGAACAGGAAGCCGACATTCGTCGCGACATGGCTGATCTGATGAACGAGATCGAATCTCACGCCGACGTTTTGGGCGACGACCCCGATTTTCAACAGCTGAAACAATCCTCGCTGGAGTTCGTAGCGGCGGTTCGCGCCAGCGATATCGATCGCGAGCTTTCCGAGGCGCGTCAATCGCTCGGCCGGTTCAACGCCGCTGCAGGTTATGGCCACGCCGTGGTCGCGCTCGAAGCAATGGAAAAACTCCTCAGCCAATGCAATTCCAACGCCCAGCAGGCCTGCAATTGCCTGAAGAACAAATTTGCGCCCGGCTTGCCGGCGCAGAGGGTGAGAATTCCTTGCAACAGATGCTCCACCAGATGGGGCTCAATTCGGGTTCCAACTCGGGGTACTCGATGCGCGGAAACTCGGGACAAAATGTCGGGCTCTACGGCAATCGGCCGTTCGCCGAACCACGGGGCGGTGGCACAGGAAATGACGGGCGGATGATGCCTTCACGCGGAACCAGTGATGGCACAGCGGGCGGCCCTGGGGGCGACCGCAACGTCTTCGCGGAACTACCCGAATCGGCACGAACCGGATCACGTGACGTGCCTCTGCGATACCGAAAACAGACGGAACGATACTTGCGACGACTTGCCGAACAGTTGGACAAGTGACGCAGTGGAAGGACATCCTTTCAAACTTTCAAACGAACAACCTGCTTTGCCCAGATGACAGGCATGATACCAGGCGACACCAAACCGAAGAGTACTCCGATGCGATCCACTAGTCTTATCGTCGTTCTGTCCGTTGCAGTCGCGTGCCCGGCAGCAGAGCCGGCGGACGCGGTAAAACTGGTTCCCGACCCGACACACGTTGGCGGTGAAACCGGCAGCGTCGTGCAGGTTGCCAACCTGGTCTATGCCGGCTCAAAATCAAGTGAGTGTTTCGCCGACCATTTCTTGGTGCGTACCGAAAATGACTCGACAATTTCTACCAGTCGCCGATTTCATGCGGTCAAGCTCAGCGGGGAAGAGGTTTACAACTACCCGTTGCTGATCATGACCGGCGAAGGCGAGTTTGTCTTAGGGAGTGCGGAACGAGCCAATCTCCGTGCTTACCTGATGCGGGGTGGTTTTCTACTATCCTCGGCCGGATGTTCGTCCACCGAGTGGGACCGCTCGTTCCGGCGGGAAATGGCGACCCTCTTTGAGGAGAACAAGATGGAGCAACTGGATCTCTCGCATCCCGTCTTTCACACCGTCTATGACATCGAAAAATTGACGGCAAAACATGGTGAACCACGGCCTCTCGAAGGCATTTCCATTGGCGATCGGCTGGCCGTTCTGTACAGCCAGGATGGTTTGAATGATACAGCGCACACACAGGGTTGCTGTTGCTGTGGCGGGAACGAAATCACAAACGCCGAATCCATCAACGTCAATATTCTGGCGTATTCACTC
The DNA here is from genome assembly GCA_963734865.1 of Pirellulaceae bacterium. Taxonomy (GTDB): domain Bacteria; phylum Planctomycetota; class Planctomycetia; order Pirellulales; family Pirellulaceae; genus CBDCUW01. The sequence continues at coordinate 17,608 of CAVTIV010000025.1, read as the reverse complement.
AGTTACTGAACAACGTGACTCCTAAACTCATCCCGACGCTATCCTTGACGTTTCTGGTCGCACTTTCGTGCGCCGCTGGGTGCGGGCCTTCGCAAAGAGAACATGCCCAGACGCGTCTGGCCAAAAGTGACTTTGTCATCATCGCCAGCTGTGACACGAAAGGTTGGATCGAACCTTGTGGATGTTCCAGTGGCCAATCGGGCGGACTCAACCGACGTGCAACGTTGGCGAAACAACTCTCCGCCGGCCGTGATTCATTGCTGGTCAGTGTGGGTGGCGCGACCTCAGGGTCGAAGCCCTACGACGTGGAAAAACTCCGCGCCATTGTCGCCGGTGAAGCGGCCATGGGCTACGCGGTGCACAATATCGGATTGGAGGAACTCTTGATCGGGACGGACCGTGTCGCGATCCCGGGAATCCGCTTCGTGTCGACCAACAGCAGTCATCCCGACAGCCATTCGGCGGAGCGCTGGGTTGTGCTGCATCGAGCCGGTTGGCGGCTGTTGGTGTTGGGCGTCATCCAACCGGGATTGACCAACACGTCGATCATCGAAGACCCGGAAACCGCGATTCTTGACGCATTGCAGACCAATCGGAACCAATTCGACGCCGTGATCGTTCTGGCCTACATGGACGGCGATTCGCTGCGAGAACTGGTGGAAAAACTTCCGGAGGTCGATGTCATCATCGGTGGCATGACCGGCCAGAGCATCGCTCCCAAAAGGATCGGCCGCACGCTGTGGACCGCCGTCTCGAACAAGGGAAAGTTCATCGCCCGAGTGACGGCACATTCTGTTGACGATTCACGACTGGACTGGTCCGCTGATCTGCACGAGGTGACCAGTTCGTTGGCCGAGAACCCGGTGCAACAGGCAAATCTCAAAGCATTCCGGGAAAAGCTCGGCGAGATCGATTTCTCCGCGGACGAAACAAGTTTCGTCGCGATGCGAGTCAGCAACGGCGATCAAGAGAATCACTTTGTCGGACCAGACCGCTGTGCCCCGTGCCACATCGAGGACGCCGAGATCTGGCGTCATTCCACTCACGCGCAGGCGTGGCAAACACTGAAACAGGCTGGCGCGCACGTCGACCCGGCTTGCCAACAATGCCATACGACTGGATTTGGGCTGGCCACAGGCTTTGTCAATCGAACAGCGACGATCGATCAGGTCAACGTTGGCTGCGAGAGTTGTCACGGTCCCAGCAGCATGCATGTGCAAGACAATCACGTGAGTCCTCCCTGGCAGGCAGCCGAATCCTGTCGCACCTGTCACGATCACGAGAACAGCCCCGAGTTTGAATATGACTCGTACTGGGAACAGATTTTTCACGGAACCACGGAGGCGACCCATGTTGCCAAGAATCAACAGCATTCCGATGCTTCGTAAACTCAGCATTGGATTGCTGTGCGTCATCGGGTTCGCAATCGGATCGCCGCTGACTCCTGCGCACGGTATGGAGGATTGGACAGATGATTGGCAGGCGACGATAGCCGCGGCAGAGGCGGATGATTCACGACCGATTCTCGTGAAATTCGAGGCGTCGTGGTGCGGACCTTGCCGATTGTTGAGCGAGGCGCTGAAAAATGCCGAGGCAATTCATGTGCTACAGGGTATGCACCTGGTACGTATCGACGTCGACAACCCTTCGCCGGGAGCGCCGGTCGATGGCGTTGCAGCACTTCCGACCATGCGAGTGATGACCCGTTCGGGCGAAATCCTTAGCGAGCATGTGGGGCTGATCCAAGACGAAGCGTTGATGAAGTGGCTGCGTGATGGCCAGGAAAAGTTCAAGGCCAAACGCGCGGCGATGCAACTGGTCGCGCGACTCGGTAACGGAGAATTGGATGAGCAGCAAACCACGGTGCTGATCGCGATGCTGGCCGATCGATCTGCTCAGCAGCGTGCCGCGGCAGCAGGACTGCTGATCGCGCATCCGAAAAAGGTCGCCTCCAACGTTGTCGAAGCGTTCGCACAACCAAAGCTGCGGACCCGCCTGGCCGCACTGGATGTACTTCGACGGTGGACAGCGCCGGTCGATGGGCTGGACCCCTGGCAGCCCGATTCCATCACCGATGACCGCGTGAACCGGCTTCGAGATTGGACCGATTCGTTCGCGCAACAAGACCAGCTTCACGCCAAGTTGCAACAGGATGCAAGGGAAGAAGCGGAGCTTGAGCTCGATCGACTGGTCCGACGGGGCCCCGTTCGCGAGGGAGTGATCGAGTCACTGGGCTTGGTCGGTTCCGAATTGATTCCTTCGGTCGACGAGCGACTGGTCACCGAAACGACCGATGCCGCTCGTGAACGCCTCGGTGCGGTCAAGTACCGATTGGTCGCCGCGCCGACGTTAGCGATCCGATTGCCAAATATCACCGACCGGCTGGCATCGTCGGATGCCGATTCGCGTCGCAGTGCCGCCAAGTCGCTCGCCGAGCATGCCAGGCAAGAGGATTTGACGTTGCTGGAAACGCTATTCGGTCATAGCGACCCGCTGGTCCGCGAACTCGCGCTCCGCGGACTGCAGAAGGCGGGCGGGGGTGACACGGTTCGCCTGACAAAACTGTTGGATGATCCCGACAAGAATGTGCGTGCCGCCGTCTTGAAGCTCTGGTTGGATGCTCCGGAACCGTCGTTGATTCAACCAGTTAGCGCCCACGCGCTGCGTGAATCCGACTCGGGCCTGCTCGTCTATTACGTGCGTCTGTTGAAGGAACTCAACAGCGATTCCGAGGAATCGCTGCGAGCGCTGCGACAGCTTTCCAGTCACGATGACTGGCAGGTGCGGGCCGAAGTAGCCGAAGCGATTTCCCATCGCGTGACCGAAGCTGCTGACGAAGCTGCCAACATCAATGGTGACCAGGACATCCCGCTTCCTGACGAGCTTCGTGCCGCGGCACGTGACTTATTGAACGACGGTGACGGTTTTGTGCTCAGTAAGATTGTCCCGGCGATTTTGGCCTCGGACCAGAAAGATTCGTTTGACAAGCTCCTCGAGGTTGCCTGGAAGAACGAGGCAATTCGGGGCGAGATTCTGCCAAAGCTCAATGATGCCGCCGGGCAGAAAAGGGCAACTGATTTCTTGATCGCCCGTTTTGATTCCGACAAACCAGCTGATCGCGCATTTGCGCTCGAGGCGATGTCCCGCTTCCGAATCGAAAATCCGGAGCCTTTCATCAAACGAGGCATCGAGGATCATGATCCTTCCGTACAAGTCGCTGCCGCCCGTGCGTTAGTGAACTGGCTCGATAGGTATCACGCAAGCATCGTCCAACTGCCACCGGCTCCACAAAACAACGATCCCTTCTCTTTCGATTCCTTCGGCAATTCTGAAGAAGTTGATTTCGACGAGTTCGGATCCGTGACCAATCCAATCGAGGTTGAACCGGCCACAACGCCCGGCGGCATCCTGAGCGTGATCGGCTCACTGTTCGGTGGTGGCGGATCACGTACCGAACCGAAAAAACCGGACCAGCAAGCGATCGAGAAAATGCTCGAAGAGCTCGAGGACGTGAAAGTCGACGATCAGGTTTTGGAGTCGTCCGACGACGCAAAGCTTCGCTTACCGGATGAACCGGCTTCGACACTTGAGCAGAATCGAGAACTCGAAGTAGCCGCCCAGGCCATCGCGAAGACCGATTCCGGCGACGACCCAGTCTCCGCAGAAGAAAATCCCCAAGGAGTTCCCGTGATCACGCCGCAGATGCGAGCGGCAGCCAAATACAACCAGTGGCTCGAACAATGGCGAAGGTCCCCCGAGTCGATATTGCCATGGCTGGCAGGTCTCCGCGCGCGGCTTGAAGAATTGGCTAAGGAGGGCGGCGAATCGGAAACCCATGCGATGTTGGCGGTGCTGCGACTCGGCGGAACGGCTGATGCGAAACAGATCTTGGAACTGGTGTCGCGAACCACGCTCGGCAGCTTCCGACTGTCGAGTCTCTATCCATGGCTCGAACCGGCGACACGACGGCAACTATTCGAATTGGCGGGCGAATCGGATGATGCGGCGGAACTCCTCCCCGAGTTGCTGCAGCAAGCTCGCAGGTACGATCCCCAGGATGCCACGCAGACCTATTGGCAGTCGCTACGTCATATCAAAGCGAGTTCCTTGGACAACGCTTGGGACCTTCGTCGTCAACTGATGCTGGTGACAACAGGATCCGAATACTTCAACGAATCGGAACCAGAAAAGACCGAATCCATCGCCGCGCAACTGGCCCTCCGACTGGAGCAGATCAATGAGCCGGCGGCGCGACTGTTGGGACTTTCAGTGCTCGGCGAACTGGTACCCGAGAGAGTCGCGGAGTTGGTGGCCGACGACTATGTCGACCCATCCATCGACGCGGCACTTCGCCGCGACTGGGCACGGATGGCGATCGCTAGCCGCAGTGAGGGCGAGGCGATGGCCCTGGCAATCGAGATGTTTGACGATCAAGTACTTCTCCCTGTCGCCTTGACGTTCATCACCGAGAGTTACGATGGAATTTCGGTCACCGAAACCGGATCGCTCGCAGTCTCTGGAGTGGGACCGCAGACCTATTCTTATGGCAGACTGACCGTTCCACAAATATCGCCACTCGTCGACCGCGAGTGGATGCTGCCTCTGCTGGAACACGCCGATGGAATTGTCGCTGCTCGTGCCACCTATGCATTGGCAATCATGGGCTCCGATGTCGATCTTGCACCGCTGATTGACGAGGCTAGATCCGAAGGGTTCAGCCAATACTTGCAGGGAATGACCAACTTGCTGGTACTCGCAATCGCCTCACGCGACCGGGACGATGAAGTCGAGATCCTCGAGGAAGTGTACGCCAAGATGAGCATCGACAGCGAGTATTACATCAAAGAATTCTATTGGAAAATCCGTATCATGACCGGCCCCAAAGCGCTGGCCCTGCGCAAACGTATTCGCGACGATGTCGGCATCAACAATCTCACTTGAATCGTCAACGCATACCGCAATCCGACCCGTTCCAACTACCAGCCATTCACGACCGTGTATCCCAGGAATACGACATGCCACGACTCATCCGTCTTGCCTGCTTGGCGACACTGCTCATCACCGGGATTTGCCCTGGGCAATATGAGACAATCGGACCGACCGATGTCATGACCGCAATCGGAACCGTCGAAATCAATGCGAGACCAGAGTTCCTGCAAATGACGATTCAAGTCGAAGGCCGCAGCAGCGAATTGCCGCAAGCCGCCGAGGAATTGAAACGGCGAGTAGAGGTTGCTCGGAAAAAGCTGAGCGAACTCGGTGCGAATGAAGAAAGTGTGATTGTCGGCAGTCCACATCTCCAGGGTTCCAACGCGCCCGCACAAGCTCAACAGATGCAAGTGATGATGCAGCAATACGGCGGAGGCCGACGCGGCAAACAGATGCTTGAGCAAACCGTCAGCGTTTCCATCACTCAAACGATCACTGCCCGCTGGCGACTGCCGGCATCGGAAGAATTGCAGCGTCTACTCGAAACCAAGCAACTGACGCAGAAAATCCGCGATGCCGATGTCGCCAGTCTCGGCGACCAACAACCCGTCTCGGCCGCACAAGAAGAATTGGCTGTCGAGATGGCTGCGATGATGGATGAATACAGCTATCGCGAGGAGAAGACAAAAACTGGCGAACCGGAGTTCCGATTTGTAGCTCGGATCTCCGCAAAACAGTATCAAGAGTCGCTTGCCGCCGCTTTCGACAAAGCTGCCAGGAAACTCAAGACTTTGGCCGATGCGACGAAAACGGAAGTGGCCAATCCTGTGCCCATTCGCTCGTCCATCGGATCGACAACGGCCGACGAGTATTACGGGCGCAGTCCCGCGCCGGGCCCACGAGAGGACCCGGATTCAGGTGACTATGAACTGATCGCCGACGACCCCAACGAGGCCAAATGTTTCGTATCGGTCACAGCAATCTGCAAACCCAAGTAACGCCGAGAAATCATCCACGCGCTTGCTACTGTGCCTGCCGGTTGATCGGCTGTTCGACGACCAACGACTTTGGAAAGTCGGCTGCCTGGTTGCCGCCCTGAGCGGCCCAGCGTTTGTTTTGCGATCCGCCGGACGGCTGGTTCATTGGAATGTCCATCCCACCAGCCTCACCGAGCATCTCGTACAACCGATCTTCCATTTCCTTGGCGACCGACTTGTACTGCGGATCGTTGATCAGATTCTTGAGCTCACCTGGGTCGGTGGTCAGGTCATACAACTCGTCGACATCCCATAGTCCGTAATAGGTGATGTACTTGAATCGATCACCACGCAGCGCGAACTGTGTCGGTGATTGGGGGAAGTTCTTCTCCCAATAATAGACGTACAAAAAGTAGTCTCGCCAGTTCATGTCGGGATTGTTGGGAAGCTCCAAAAAACTCTCGCCATCCATGTAATCGGGCGTTTGCAATCCGGCCGCATGCATCACCGTCGGTCCAATGTCGATGTTGCCAATCACGTTGTCGACAACCTTTCCGCCTTCGTACAGGTCCGGACACTGCATCATCATCGGGACGCGAATCGAGGCCTCGTAAGAAACCCGCTTGTCGATCAGACCATGTTCTCCCCACATGAATCCATTGTCGCCCATGTAGATCACCAGCGTTTCGTCATGAATCCCCATCTTCTTGAGCTGATCGAGCACCCGTCCGACGCTATCATCGACCGCCAGCAGCGATTCGCAGTAACGACGGTACAAGTAATCGAGCCCGTTGTCACTGTGATAGCTAAAGTCGATTCCGTGCCAGCTGTTTCGTTGATCGCGAACCCAGCGTGGCGCATCATTGGCGGCAGTCACCTCTTTTCCACGCGGCAGAAAACTGAGGTCGACGTCAGCGTATCGACCGGCATGCCGGTCGGCCGGCGTGAAGTTGGCATGAACCGCCTTGTGAGACAAATACAAGAAGAACGGTTTTTCCGACTGCTGCTGCGATTGCAACCAGTCGATCGCATAGTCGGTCAGTTCGTCCGTGATGTAACCTTTCTGTTTGACGCGTTTACCATTGACATTCAGCGTGTAGTTGGGACCCGGCGGCAGGTAATTGCCCTGACCGCGGAAGCTGATCCAATGATCGAATCCTGGCCGCGGATCATCATGCGAGCCACCCATATGCCACTTGCCGATGAATGCGGTCGAATAGCCAGCGTTTTGTAGATACTGGGGAAAGAAGATCGTCCCCTCGGGCACCGATCGATTGTTGTCAATCACGCGGTGTTTGTGTGTGTACAGTCCGGTCAATATCGACGCCCGGCTGGGTGAGCAAAGTGACGTCGTGACGAACGCGTTCTTCAAGTGCACACCGTTTTTAGCCAACGAATCCAAATGCGGCGTTTCCAGAAAAGGATGCCCCATGAATCCCATCGCGTCAAAACGATGATCGTCCGTCAAGACGAAGACCACATTGCGAGGCTTCACGCCGTCACGTTTCAGGACCGGCGGCAACTCGCCTGCCAGCGACAAATCGGGAATCGCAGTGATGAGAATGACCAGGGCAAGGACGATCGGGATAGGCCGCTGCATGAATGAGCTCCGCACGCTGAAATGACAAGTGAGCAATGATCGGTGGAGACCGTGTTCGATCCCCTATCCTCCCATGCTAACCCAACGGCAGGCTCCTTGCGATCGCTCGCGTCGGGTCGCGAACCGCGGCACGGATCGCAACCGCGGCACGGATCATGACAAGATGGTAAAAAGGTGATCCACGAAATTCCAGCCGAGAAAGTGATTGATTATGATTCGTTTTTTCCTTGCCATTCTCGCCATTTTCTTTGTCATTTCGCCTCTTTTTGCTGAATCTACCGACGCGGCTCCGCGTCGACCCAACATTCTCTGGATCGTCGCTGAAAACTTTGATCTCGATTTCGGCTGTTACGGAACCGAGAACGTGTCGACGCCAAACGTTGATTCATTGGCCGCCAGCGGCGTGCGGTACACGAATGTTTATTCAACTTCGCCGGTATGCGCACCCAGTCGGTCCGCGTTTTTGACGGGCCTCTATGCGACGACGACCGATATGCATCACATGCGGTCGCATCGCGACGATGACTTTCGATTGCCCGAGGGCGTACGCCCGATCACTCACCGTTTGCAAGACGCCGGCTATCAAACGGCAAACATCACTCAGATCGCTGACAAAGTTGTCGGAACCGGCAAGCTGGATCTGAATTTCGTCAACGAAGGTCCACTGTACCAATTCAATCGCTGGTCGGATCTGGACAGGAAGCGTCCATTCTTTGCCCAGATCAATATGCCCGAGGCAGAGTATGACATCTACGATCGCAAGTCACGGGAAAAGGAACGTGTGCTGTGGGTGGGCGAACAATGGCACCCTCAGGTGGCGACGCCCCAGAACGTGACACCTCCGCCCTATTACCCCGATCACAGAATCGTCCGGGAAGAGTGGGCCCGATACCTGAACTCGGCCAGCGGCATGGACGTCCGGATCGGCTGGATACTCGATCAACTGAAAAGCGACGGCGTCCTCGACGACACGGTAATCATCTTCTTTGCCGACAACGGGCGATTGGAAGCTCGTGGAATCCACTGGTGCTATGACAGCGGGCTGCATGTCCCGATGGTCATCCGTTGGCCGAAGAATTTCGCCGCGCCGATGCACTACGAACCAGGGAAAGTCGATGATCAAGTGATCAGCCTGATTGATTTGACGGCGACCACGCTGACCATCGCGGGCATCGAAATTCCGATCACGATGCAGGGCCGGCCATTCCTTGGCGATCATGTTGGCCCGCCGCGGACATACGCCTTTAGCGCTCGTGATCGGATCGACGAAACGCAAGTGCGCCAACGTTCGGTCCGCGACAAACGGTATCACTACATTCGTAACTTCACACCCGGAGCAGGCTTCGCGACGTTGAATCGCTACAAAGAAAAATGTTTTTTGGTCAAACCACTGATGCGAGAATTGTTGAGTCAGGGCAAACTCAGCGGGCCAGCGGCCGACCTGATGCGACCGCTGCCCGCCGAGCAGTTGTTCGATACTCAGCAAGACCCGTTTGAGATCGAGAACTTGGCGACATCGGATGCGCGCGAACATCAAGATGCGCTGCTACAAATGCGTGCGGCGTTGCTCACTTGGATGACCGAAACGGGTGACCGGGGGTACATCGAAGAGCCGCCTGAGATTGTCGCCCCATTCGTGCAGGAAATGCACGATTGGTTCGGCACTCCCCCTTGGGCCCTGATCGAGCCAATAAGCCAACCGTGAACCGGGGTTGACCGGCATTCCTCCTGGTTGGGCAGCGACTTGGCCCGTGAATCCCACCAGTACGGAGATCCACAGCGGTATGAGTGAGTGGACGCTCCGCCTATACTGATAGGATACGAGACGTTTCACCCGCGGTTGATCAATGAATTTGCAATCCATTCGAGGAGTACGGGGAGGTTTTGCATGAGTGAATACGGCGCCTTCAGCGACGATTTCTACCTGAATATGAACCTTTCCACCGAAATGGACTTGCCCCAGGGCCGTGAGTCGGTGCTGCACTTTTTTGAACAGGTTCGACGCCGATACCCGAAAATGCAAAACTTTTACTCGCGGGAGAAGGGCGAGTTTGTACTGGAGGAAGAGAAAGACGCCGGCGCCTATCGCTGGGTTTCCTGCGAACCTAAACGGGTCAATAGTGGCGTCGTCAATCCCGATACGTATGAATCGGGAGTAGACCAGCACCGAGCGATCTTGGAAATGATCCCGTTCGAGCTGTCAATCAGCCCGCTCGATTGCGAATCGCTCAGCGTCATGCTCGGTTTCGATTTTGCCTACCGCGGCAACCACAACGAAATCCTGGCCGAAGCGATCGGTGTGCCTCCCGGCCTGGAGCGGTTTCTGCAAGTCCCTTACGGCAAGCTGTTGTCCTACGAACCTGCGATTCAATTCGCGCTCGACGAAGAATGTCGTACCCAGTGTCGGATCAGCTTCGAGTCGCGGACGAACGCCTATCAGGTTCGGTCTGGCGACTTTGGGGAAGAGCAGATCAGCGTCTACTTGACGGTGCGTCGATACGATAGCCTGGGATCCGACGAAAAGTACGCGACTGAGTTTGAACGCTTGGCGGGTCTTTGTCGCGACCTTGTCGATGAATACCTGGTGGAAAGCGTGCTCCGTCCCTTGCAGCAGGCGATCTCGCTGCGATAGCCTCGACTGCGACAGTGTTTTCGAGTTCCCCCTCTGGCCTCTTCGTGCTCTCGCCGGATCGCATCAGGATTGCACCGAGCCCAGCGGGCAACTGCTGCTTGTTGAGAAGGGTGGTCCGATTGGCGAGGGCTTTTTCGTACCGCCCTATGTCGGCAAATACGCTTGCACGGTGGGCATGGTATCCGTCCCTTCCTGGTTCTCTGCGACGAAAACTCGTTAGAATCAGCCTCCAGGTGGTGAACGATGAAACGATTTGAGAGCCTATTTGCAAAGCCGTGCCTCATTGACCTGCAATGCGTGCTCGCCGTTGCTTGCCTCGCACTGTCGATGCCGCTCGGTCACGCACTTGTTGCTCAGGAGTCGGCCGCCGAATCGCACAAAACCCTGCGTGCGGCGGAGGGAATCGACGTTTCTTTGTGGGCCAGCGAGCCGTTGGTGAACAATCCGACTTCCCTGGACATTGACTCGCGCGGGCGAGTCTGGATAGCCGAAGGGTTGAACTATCGGATGCTCAGGCGGCCCCACACTTTGAAACGAATGGACGGCGCGGACCGCATCAAGATTCTCAGCGATACCAATGGCGATGGGAAAGCGGACCAGGTCACGGTTTTTGCCGCAGACATTTTTCCCGTTCCCCTTGGATTAGCGGTCGAAGAAATCTGGAAAGCCGGCAAGCAGACTGGCACACGCGTTTACGTCGGCAATTCACCCGATCTGCTCGTATTGGAGGATAGCGATGGCGACGACATCGCCGATCGCCGGTATCCGTTGCTGACCGGTTTTCGCGGGATTGACAGCGACCACGGGCTGCACGGCATGACGTTCGGACCCGATGGAAAACTCTACTTCACGGTGGGTGATGCACGCTATGGCGCCGATGAAGTGAAGGGCCGCGAGACGACCTTTGATGTGACGGACAGCTCAGGACGTCGCTTGAGCGCCGCGAATTTCGGAACGGTGCTTCGAGTCAATCGCGACGGCACGCAGCTTGAAGTCCTCTCGTCAGGCCATCGCAACAACTACGCCGCCGCAGTCGATTCCTTCGGAAACGTCTTCGCTTCGGACAATGATGACGACGGCAATCGCGGCTGCCGAATGTTCTGGGTGATGGAGGGCGGCGAGTATGGCTATCAGCGCCCCGATTCGACGCGGCACTGGGCGGAGGAATTGCCCGGGATCATTCCCAAGCTGGTCGGAACCGGGAACGGAGCTCCCGGCGGGTTGACGGTCTACGAAGGCGACCTGTTGCCGCAAGAATATTTCGGCGCGGTGCTGCAGGTCGATGCGGGGACACATCAAGTGAACGCGCACCCGTTGCAACGATATGGCGCCGGATTTCGATCGGAATACACGGTTCTACTGAAAGGACTGGACGCCTGGTTTCGCCCGGTCGATCTCTCGGTGGCACCCGATGGTTCCGTGTTTGTCTGCGATTGGTATGACGCCGGCGTTGGCGGCAGCCGGTTTACCGACCAAACGACCGGACGTATTTATCGCTTGAGTGCCAAGGTGTTGAAATCTGGCGTCACCCACTTCGACGGTGATCGTGCGATCGAAGCACTTCGGTCCCCCAACCAGAGCACGCGTTTAGCAGCGCGATCGATTCTGCTTTCCAAAGGTTCAAGCGTTCGACCAGCACTACTCGCCCTGTTCAAAGGCGGTCGACCGATCGATCGGGCTCGGGCGCTCCACGTTTTGTACGACCTGCCGGGAAGTGGCAGCGAAGACGCGATTGCGGCACTCGGCGATGACGACGCGCGAATACGAGAAACGGCATTGCAATTGCTCGGTCGTGACGCAACCCGCGAATTCGTGGTCGAGCCCGCCGACGCGCAATCTGCAGAACCGCCGGTGACGGCGTTTCTCGAACAAACTTTACCGCTTGCCGATGACCAGGACGCTGGCGTCCGACGCGCGCTGCTGATGGCGCTGCGAAACGTACCCACGAGCGTGGTCGGAAAATCGCTCCTCAAATTGGCTGACTCGTGGGATGGTAGCGATCGGTACTACCTGGAGGCGCTGCGATCCGCTTTGATCGATCGCGAATCGCATTTTGTCCAGCAACTGTTCGACACCCTTGCCGGCCAAGCGATTGAAACGGGCTGGGACAACGAGGCGGTCGCGGTGCCACCTTACTATCCGATCGGCAGCAACGATGCATTCCTGCGTCGCGGCGATCAGCTTCTGCCGTCCAACGCCGCCTCACGTGTCATCGGTTTGGCTTGGGTACTTCAGCGCCCCGAATCCTTGCCCGCACTCTCGCGAATCCTCCATCAGAATCATTCTGCATCGGTCGAGCATGCGGCCACGATCGCATTGCTCGGCATCGAGAATCGTGCCGCGGGCGAACTGCTGATCGAGCGGTATTTGTCCAGCGCACTCGACACCGAATCCAAGCGAGTGATACTTCGAGGACTTTCTCGGGGAGTTTCCGGCTCCTGGAATGAACTGGCGGAAACAACTGAGCTCCGAAGCGTCTTCACCGTAGCACTGAAGGATCCAGAGTTGCAAGCCGACGCCATCGATGCCGTGACGCGAGGCAGGCTGAGCGGATTTGGCGACCAACTGATGAAACTGGCCGAGGATGAATCGGGCGATGACGTTCTTCGCGCAACCGCGATTGCTTCACTTGGGACACTCCAAATTGCTCAGGTCCGAAACCTGGCGATTGATCTGGTCGAACGTGCGAAGGGAAAACATAGCGGCGGGCCGATCACGCTGGCTGCACTCAGTGCGATCTGCTCGCTTGACCGCGATGCGGCTCAAGAATTGCTCAGCGAAATCATTGTTGACTCGGCAATGCCGCTTGATGTTCGACGCCGATCACTGCAATTCACGACCGAATCGGTATCAGGCGTCGATCGAATCTTGAGTCTCCGTAAAAGCGGATCGTTCCCTGAAGAGTTGGAGAGCGACTTGACATTCCTGCTTCATAACCATGCCGACCGACAGGTACGCCTGCAAGCAGACAAGGAACTGCCGAGGAATTTGGCTGGCGACGGCAAGAAGATTCACGATGTGCAGGCTGTCCTGACGCTGCAGGGCGATGCATCTCGAGGCCGCGAACTATTCCACAATCACAAGGACGCCGCCTGTGCACGTTGTCATCGTGTCACCGGCGAAGGCGCGTTGGTTGGTCCCGATCTCGCGTCGATCGGTGTTAAATACGGCGATAAAGAATTGCTCTACCATATCCAGTATCCCAGTGGAGCGATCAACTACAACTTTGTCGCCCACTCGTTCCTGCTCGAAGACGGGCGTCTGCTCAGCGGTTTGGTGCTTGATCGCCGGGACGGGAAGATCACGATCGGCATCGCCACCGGCCAACAAGTCATCTTCGACGCCGACGAAGTCGAGGAAGAACGCCCGCAAACCGTTTCGCTGATGCCCGAAGGTCTCGTGGCAAACTTTACCGAGCAACAGCTTTCCGATCTGGTCGAGTACCTGTTGACGCTGCGACGAGGTGATGCGGTGCAGTGAAGCGGGTAACAGTTTAGTCCCATCGCCGGCTTGACTGTTTCGCTGCAGGTTTGCGGGCGGCTTGATTCTTCTGAGTTGCTGCCACTGTTTTGGTGAGTTGCGCCGATCGTTGTTTCGTGAGTTTCTTCCTACCGCACAGCACTTTGTCGGGAGGACGCAGATTCGCATGGCGCACCGACGTCAAATGCCCAGTCATACGCTTGGGGCGTCGGGCGAAACCAACCCGGATGGCCAACCGGGGCTCCACGTTTGGCAGACGCTTCTCCGCGACCTTGTTCGGTTTCTAATTCCTCGTGGTTCGATTCGTCTTGGGACTTTGAATTCGTAGCGAACTTGTTCTGTCGCTCACGTTTCAGCTCGAGCTTGACCCGATGCAGTTCCATTTGCAGCCTTTGATTTTGGGCGAAAAGTTCGGTATTCCTCTCACGTTCGACCTCGATGGTGCCGTGCAGAAACCGACGATGCTGCTCATTGTCGTTTGCCAGCAGTACCAACACAGCGATCGACGCACCACCGGCATGCGGACAGTGCTTCGCATTGGGGCAAGCGTCATCCTTACGAGCGTAAAACGTATACAACAGCGTTCTCCACCACGCGTTGTAACGAACCTAACTCGGATGGCATCCGCATCAAATAGCAATCCCTCGCCACGCAGTCCGGCGATGGGACTAAACTGTTACCCCGCTGGCATACACGGAAACGACCCCCTTCCCCTTTTCTTCGCTCTTCCCCTTTTCTTCGCTCTCAGAATTGGCAAACGCAATTAACGCCATTGCGTCGAACCCGCAGATCTGGGCAGCTACCTCTTCGGCACGCAGCGGTATCTCATGCGTCGGTTTCCGTTTGTGGTTGTTTATCGAAGCAAACCCGATCATATTGAGATCATCGCGGTGGCCCACGGATACCAGCGTCCCGGATACTGGAAGGATCGCAAATAGGCACGCGGGCGATTACCGGAACGATGAGCAGCTACGGCTTCGATGTGGGCTCAAGCGGCTACGACGATGAGGGCCGGCTGGTGAATTGGGAACGGGATGATGCGAATCTCGATCAATCGTGGAGTCTGTCGCTGGTGGGCGACTGGGACAGTATCACCGAGAACACCAGTACCCAGAACCGCACCCACGGTGCGGCCCATGAGCTTCTCACTGCGGCGTCTCAGTCGATCACGCACGACGTCAAAGGCAATATGACGTCGATTCCGGCTGTTCTGCGTCCTGGAAGTGATCCGTTGGCATTGACTTGGGATTTTGACAACAAGTTGGTTGCTGCAGACGTCGACAACGACAGCAGCGACGATGTGACGTACGAGTACGACGCCTTGGGACGCCGAGTTCAGCGAGACGACGGAACCACCGCGACGGTGTTCGTTCAGAATGGTCAGCAGACGTTCGCTGATTACACCTCGGGCACGGCCGCAACCAGTCCGACTTACAACTACGTCTACGCCAGCTACATCGACGAACCGGTCTATCGCGACGGCACGGGAGGAACCCGTTACTACCATCGCAACCAACAGTACTCAATCACCGCACTGACCGATTCGTCAGCTACGATCAAGGAACGCTACGCCTACGATGCGTACGGTATACCTACGATCACCGACGCGTCAGGTACGGTTCGCGCGACAACCGCCGAAGGCAACCGGTATCTGTTCACCGGACGTGAGTACGACGACGTCACCGACACCTACCACTACCGCGCCCGGATCTATCTTTCGCGACTTGGGCGGTTTGGCTCCAGAGATCCAATTGGCCACGAGAGTGGTGAATTCAATAATTACGCCTACCTTCGCGATGATCCACTGACGTCAACCGATCCATTAGGACTCGAGAGGTGCGTCATGTACACCAACCCGGTTGTACCTCACACGTACATTAGAATCTTCCGAAGGCCGTATTGCGCGGAGAACGGCTGCATCTGCCACTATGACGAAGTCCGCGACGACGGTTGCGTCGATCTTCACTTCAGTGGGGGGATTTTCTGGGACGAATGTGGCAATCCAACAAATTACTGCGTGCTTCCGTCGTCAGGTTGTGGGTACCGTGATGAATCGATTGGAATGATTCATAGCACGAAGGACGAGGACGAGTGCTTTATAAGATGGTGGGAGAGGACGGGCGATGGGAAGCCGATCTACATCTATCCCGTAATGACATGCTGGACTGTAACTTATCTGTACAGGTACCAGTGCGTCGAAGATCCTCACAATCCCGCTAGGAATCCAAGAGGTCCAACCATTATCCCTGTTCATCCTGCACCGAAGCCTCGGAAGCCCCCTCGGTCGTTTCCTCCGGAAGGTCCCTGGCACGGCGGAAAGACCATATTCTGATTTTGTTTTCGTCATGACAGGGAATCTGTGTGAGCTCTAACTCGGACCGTAGACGCGAGATACTTGGCACATTTATTGTGGCAAGCGCGGTTACATACATGCTCGCTGGTCCCTATCAGATGACGGCGCCTGTACTGTCTATCGTGATTTCGCTGACAATTGGATTTCTAGTGGCATGGTCGCTACCTTCTAGTAACCGTACACCATGACCAGTCGTTTGACTGGGGTTGACTAAGTTCCAGTTTAGCACTTTTCGCGGGTCATCCCGCGAGCGTTGCTAGGCCATAAACAAGCGAGCTTTTCGACGTTGCGTCAGGAAAAGCCGTGATTTGCGGCGTTTTTCGTGTTCACTTCCTCAGTCCCCAAGGCAGCGGATTGAGCGCGGGGATTGAGCGGGGTTTCTTCTTTGGCTGCCTCTCTTGCCTAGTGTGACTTGGGCGTTGATAGCCGTTTCTTGGTTCGACGATCGGCGGCGGAGACGTTGACACCGCGTGTTGAAGCCGAAGTCGCGCGGTGATGAAGCGCGAAGTGACGCGGGTTTGACACTGAATTGCCCGTTTTTTGACTCGCCGCGCACGGAGCGATTCGATCGAGTGAATCGACTTGGCGTTGAATCGGTGATGAGGGTGACGCGTGCCTGATTCGCATTACGGTGGTCGCGGTGGTTTAAAATAGTTCTTGGCTTCGCGCTCGCGATGCTCGATCGTTTGGATGATCAGGTTGACCAGATGTTCGTCGAAGCCCCGCAGGCCGCCCGCCAGTGCGAGGGCCAACGCGTTGCGACTGCCGCCGGAGACTTTGGCTTCGATCACACTTCGCAGTTGATTGATCCAGGCTCGGGTGCGAAGGTTTGCGGATCGGTTTTGTGGTTGCCATTCGATCATCCATTTGGCTACCGCCAATAACGAGACGGTGAGCGATCCATCGAGCGTATCATTCAGCTCGACCTTGCCCGCGCACTGGTGACAACGGTAATCGTTTTCCGACTCCTGATCACCAGTCTCTGTGGGTTCGGGCACGGCATCGGGTTCGCCGGCCATCTCCCCTTCGTCCCCCGCCCGCATTTCACCCAGCAGTTGTCGGCACCGTGGCAGCAGGTCCTGGCGGTAGACGGTGGCGAACAGGGAAACGGGGGTCGGGAAACGGGGGTCCGGGAAACGGGGGTCAGTGCATTTTCATCGAGTTAAGATGGGAGAGGCTGGGCGTGGTAGGTTGAGAAAGCCCTCTATTTACGTAAATCACCCCCTGCGCCAGCTCCCCGTAGCGGCACGGTCTTCTCTCTTTTCCTTGCTCGCCCTGTCTTTTCTAGAGCCGTCGTTATACCCACCCTGCGTGTTCGAAAATGCACTGACCCCGTTCGCCCGTTCGAAAATCCACTGACCCCGTTCGCCCGACCTTCTCTGTGGCTTCGATCCCGTTAGCAACCACGACTATTCGCATCGCCGGCAATGGCTCCTGCAGCGACTGAAGTATCTCGCCAAACACTTTGCCGTCGATGTGCTCGGCTACGCGATCCTTTCCAATCACTATCACCTGGTCCTTCGCAATCGGCCCGACCAAGTGCGGGCGATGAGCGATGAGCAGGTCGTCCGGGCTTGGTTGAGGATCTGCCCGAACTCCCAACGGCGCCCCGATGGCACCAACCCAAACGGGAACCC
>CAVTIV010000024.1:0-29280 GCA_963734865.1 Pirellulaceae bacterium | reverse complement strand
GGGTCGAGCCTGGCTACCGCCGACAAATTCCCCGGCGAGCGTCAGTGCGGCACTGATCAGCTGTCCGCTGGCGGCCGATATCTTGTCGCGTTTGGCTTGCAGCTGCGCGGCTTCCGCTTCGACCCGGCGTTGTTGGCTTTCGTCGACCGGAGCCGGACGACGGGTTCAAGAATCACTTCCAATCGCCGCTTCAAGTCCTCCATGCCGCTGGTCATTGCGACCGCGGTCACATCGGAATCCATGTCGATCGACGCGTCGGCCAATTCTTGCTTCGCGGCCAAGGTGTCGAGCAATTTTTCTTCGATCGTGTCGCCCGTGGTGACCAGCTTGTAAATGTGCACCGGGTTCTCTTGCCCCATCCGATAAGCTCGGGCGATCCGCTGCTCGAGCACCGCGGGATTCCACGGCAGATCGACGTTGATGACGGTGTTGGCCGCTTGCAGGTTCAATCCAGTTGATCCGGCGTTGGTCATCAAGATCACTCGGCACTCGGGATCGTTTTGAAACTGGGCGACGATTGCCCCTCGCTTCTTCTGCGGAACTTGACCGTCCAGCCGCACGTAGTCGCAGCCGATGGCATCGAGCCGTCGCTCGATCCGATCGAGCATCCGTCGCCATTCGCTGAACAGCACGATCTTGCGTGATGGATCTTCGATCAACCCTTCCAGCAATTCGCCAAGTCGCTCCAGCTTGCTGCTGTACTCGGCTTCATCCTGGTCGATCAGATAGGTGCTATCGCAAGCCATGCGGGCCATCAGCAAACACTTTTGCATTCGCAGCAGGTCCATCTCGGTCATGAACTTTTTGCTGATGATCTGTGCGACAACGGCCATATTGGCGTCATGGACCTCCTTCTGTTCCGCCGTCGGTTCGATCCGTACGATCTCGTCGGTTCGATCGGGCAATTGCTTGGCGACTTGGGCTCGCGTACGCCGCAGCAAAACCGGTCGCAGCGTTTCTCGCAAGTCATCGAGCCGACGATAGCCAAGCGTCTTGCCGCGATCATCGACGACATGATGCTTGTGAAAGAACTGGTACGCCGGTCCGAGCCGGTCTTCGTCAACGAAGCGGACGACAGTGAACAATTCGCCCAACCGATTTTCCAGCGGCGTGCCCGACAGCACCAATCGGAACGGGCTTTCGAGTTGCCGAATCACGTTGCTGGTTTTGGACTCCCAGTTCTTGATCCGCTGGCCTTCATCGAGAATGATCAAATCCCAGGGAACGGCTTCGATCGCCGACAGGTCTCGCAACACTTGTTCGTAATTGCAGATCGTAAAGAAAGTGTCGCTTTGGTATTGCTCGATGCGGTCGGCTCCACTGCCGAGTACCAATTGGGTCGAGCGGCCACTAAATCGCCCGATTTCACTTCGCCATTGGCTCTTCAGCGACGCCGGGCAGACGATCAACACGCGTCGGATATCGGCCAGCTTGGCCAGTAATTCTGCAACGCCAATCCCCTGGATTGTTTTACCGAGGCCCATGTCATCGGCCAAAATCGCCCGGCCCGCGGCGACGGCGAATGCGATTCCATCCAGCTGGTAGGGCAGCAGTTCTGCCGAAAGCAGCTCCGTTCGCAACGGGTGCTCGGTGACAGCCTGGCGAATCGATTCGCATTCGGATCGCAAGTGCTGTTGAACCAGTTGGCGTTGGATAAAGTCTTCGGCGTCGGGATAGATCGCGACGTCATGACCGGCGTGCTCCAGTGCTTGAATGCGAGCCATCGCGTCGGCGGCATCAATGATCGGTTGTTCGGTTGCCGCTTCGACAATCTCATCGATTTTGGGATCCGATTTGTGTGGCAGATTGAACAGCAAGCCACGAGGTTCGCCATAGTGCAATCGCAAGGAAAGATGCTTTCGCCGATAGGGTGCCCGCAACTTGGCCGCGCAGAAACGTTTTTGGACTTTCGACTGAACGTTCAAAATGTGCTTGCAGGTACCGAGTCGATTGGTGCGGAAGTCGGGACAACTGCAGTAGGAGGTGCCGTCCTGCAATCCGCGTAGGGCGACACGATACGTTCGTCCCGACGCTTCGCTGGTAACGATGTAATCGGTCCACGGGCGATCGGTGTTGGTCGAGCGGACTTTCATCCGCTCGTCATTGGCCCGCTGCTGGCGATCTGCCATCGCCCGTTGATGGAGTTCGGTGGATGTCAGATTCTCTAGCGGTACCGATTCATCGGGTGGGACCGCCAATCCGAGCACGCCCTTGGCGTCGAGCAGGAAGTCCAACGCGGCACCCAGATGAAGACAATGGGATTCACATTGATCACAGTTCAGCTGCAGTTGTTTGTCGCGCCCCGATTGCAAGGTTATCGTGGCGATCGCCAAGCCATCGTCAAGGCTCGGGTCTTCGACGCGGACACGGTACAAATCACCACCGAGAAACACATCGCGATCGGACTGGACTTCAAAGGTTCGTCCCCCTTTCGCGATCAGCTGGGCACCTGTTTCACCGAGCAACTGGCTTGCCTGGTAATGGGTCAGCGATCCGATCCGCTGGTGAAAGACGTTGACCTTCTTATTGCGTTTCCGAGCGTCTTTTGCGGTTGTATTTGCCGAACTCGCCATGGCTTGTCTTCCTTCCGTTGATCGGTTCCCTGACGGCCAAAATGCCATTAGAGCATTGGGGAAAACGCAGTTCAATCGCAACGGAGTGAACAAATACCTACAAACATGCCAATGCTTCTCGCAACACCGCTCCCGTTTGACTCTCTTTCACCTGTGCGACTTCGGCGGGCGTGCCCGCTGCCACGACGTACCCACCCTGCTCGGCAGCGCCAGGTCCCAGGTCGATCAGATAGTCCGCCGCCTGCATCAACATCGCGTTGTGCTCGACCACGATCAACGCGTGTCCGTCCGCGAGCAAGGCGTCAAAACAATCGACCAGGCGGACAATGTCGGCAAAGTGCAGTCCGGTCGTTGGTTCATCCAAAATGAACAATGTTCTCCGCCGGGTCGCCGACGATAGAAAGGCTGCCAACTTCAAGCGTTGCCCTTCGCCGCTAGAGAGCGTTGTGGCCCCTTGGCCAAGTTTGATGTACTCCAGGCCGACATCCATCATCCGTTTCAATCGAGCTTGCACCTTCTCGTAGCCACGAAAAAACGAATGAGCTTCGCGGACCGTCATGTCCAACACATCGGCAATCGACCGATCGCGATAATGGACGTCCAGAATATCGTCGCGATATCGGCTGCCACGGCAAACCGGGCATTGCATCGACACGTCAGCCAAGAATTGCATGTCGATTTCCAATGCACCGGCGCCTTCGCAATGAGCGCACTGTCCCTTGACGCTGTTGTAGCTGAAATGGCCCGGACCGTAGTTGTGAGTACGTGCGTCGACCGTCTCGGCAAACACTTTGCGGATCGGGTCGAATGCCTTCACATAGGTCGCCGGGCAACTTCTGGGACTCCTGCTGATGGGTGATTGGTCAATCAGCATGCAGTTCTCGAATTGACTGAGACCGGTGATCGACTTGAACGGAAGTGGTTTGACCGCCTCGCCCCCTTTTCGCTGTTGAATCGCACCGTACAGAGTGTCTTGCACCAGTGAGCTCTTGCCGCTGCCCGAAACGCCCGTCACCAGGCAGAGCAAACCGAGCGGAAACCGCACATCGATATCCTTGAGGTTGTGACCGCTGGCCCCTTCGAGTGTGATGAATCCACGCGGCGAGCGTGGCTGTCGCTCGCGCAATGTCCAACCACGCTCGCCGGAGAGAAACTGGCCGGTCAGACTGTTCTTGTCAGCGAGCATCTGGTCAGTTGTGCCCTCGAACATCACGCGACCTCCCGAGGTTCCGGCGGCTGGCCCAATCTCGATGACTCGGTCGGCCAAGCGAATCAATGTTTCGTCGTGCTCGACCACCAGGACGGTATTGCCTCGATCTCGCAATCCGATGATTGCCGCTGAAAGACGTTCGACGTCGGAGGGATGCAGACCGGCAGTGGGTTCGTCCAGCACGTACAGCATGTTGACCAGGCTGCTGCCCAATGCCGACGTCAACGAGACTCGCTGGGATTCGCCGCCCGAGAGAGTTCGAAGCGTTCGATCAAGTTGCAGATAGCCCAGACCCACGGCCTGCAGATAACCGATCCGAGCGCCGAGTTGTTCGATCGGCTCGGCGGCAATCTTCGATTCGCGTGCCGGTAACGTCAAAGCCGAGAAGAACAATCCTGCTTGATCGGCCGGCATGTTCAGGATGTCCGCGATATTCCGATCGCCGACCGTGTAGGCCAGCGCTTCGGGCTTAAACCGTCGACCATGGCAATCGGGACAGGGACGGTAACTGCGATAACGCGAGGCGAAGATGCGAATGTGCATCTTGTACTTCTTGCGGTCGAGCCAGGCAAAGAAACCATCGAGTCCGCCGAACGCTCGCTCCGGGACGCCGCGTTTGATCAACCTCAATTGCTTCTTCTTGAGACGATCGAAGGGCACGTTGACCGGAATGTCATATTCGTCGGCAATGGCCAGCAATTCGTCCAGTTCGTGCCGATACGCTGGGGTCGTCCATGGCGCGATCGCACCCTGGGCGAGCGATACGGATCGATCCGGGACGACAAGGTCCATGTCAACGTCAACGACGTCCCCAAATCCTTCGCAGGTCGGACAAGCGCCCAGCGGATTGTTGAAATTGAACAAACGGGGGACCGGATCGGGATAGTCGATATCGCACTGGTCGCAACGTCGATCACGGCTGACGACCCTCTTTCGCCAGCTGCGTCCGTCGACCTCGATCGCTCTCTCGCTCTGTGAATCGAGATCGTCGCTGAATGTCAAGACGACCGCGCCGCCCTGTCCTTCGGCCATCGCCGTTTCCAGGGACTCGGTCAGCCGTGTCAGTTCAGCATCACCGCCAACCCGGTCGATCACGACAATACACTCGATGCCCTTTCGGCCAACTTTCTTGGCCAAGGACAATCGATCGCTGTCGGAAAGGTGAAACGTTTGGCCACCAACGATCAATCGCAAGTATCCCTCTTGCTGCAAGCCAAGCAGGATCTCGCTGGCGTCTTTGCGGCTGGGCAACCATATCGGAAAGCCGATCATCGACCTGCTGCGGTTGTCCAGCTGCATCATTTCCTCGGCGATCGTCGCCGGATCGTCGCTGCGAACCGGATCGCCGCAACGATGACATACCAGCTTGCCAGCCTTGGCGAACAGCAGCCTCAGGTGATCGGCAATCTCGGTGGTGGTGGCGACCGTGCTGCGATTCGTCTTCGCTCCGCCGCTGCGGGTGACCGCGATCGCCGGCGGGATACCCGTGATGCTGTCACAATCCGGTTTGTCCAAACGCTGAAGGAACTGCCGCGTGTAAGCCGAAAAGCTCTCGATATAACAGCGTTGACCCTCGGCATACAGCGTGTCGAGTGCAAGCGACGTCTTGCCGCTGCCGGATAAACCACAAACCACCACCAACCTGCCACGAGGAATATCGATGTCGATATTCTGTAAATTGTGGACGCGACAGCCACGAACCGAAATGACGTCGCTACTCAACGGCTGTCCTACTTGATTCGTGGCCAAACAGGACACAAATCGCCGACGGCGCAAAGACAACGTTGCGGTTATATGTCAACTCGCCTGTGTCCTGATTGATCTCGAATGACGCAAGAGTGTGCGAGTCTTGGCCAGCGGCGAGCAACCATCGCCCCGACGGATCGATGTTGAAATTTCTCGGCGTCGCACCTCGAACCGGTTCGACTTCGACAACCGCCAATTTGCCGGTTTCTGGATCGACGCGAAAGACAGTGATCGTGTCGTGACCCCGATTCGCCGAGTAAACGAATCGGCCGCTCGGGTGGACACGAATCTCCGAAGCGCTCTTGAACTTTTCTTTCGCCAGCTGTTCCTGCGGCACGGTGGCGATCGTTTGTTTGGCTGTCATCTTTCCCGATTTGGCGTCGTAGTCAAAGACGGTGACGCTGAGTGCCAATTCGTTCAACACGTAAATCCATTTGCCGTTGGTGTGGAACTTCATGTGCCGAGGACCTCCACCGCCGGGAACCTGTCCAAAACCGCTCGGCGTGATGGTCGATTTGCCAGGGTCCACTTGGTAGATCATCACTTTGTCCAGCCCCAAATCGGGCACGAACGCGAATCGATTGTCGGGTGAGAAACCGGTCCAATGCGCATGCGATGCATCTTGGCGTCCGGGTACCACGCCCGAACCACCCTCGTGATCGATCAACGCCGTCCTGGCTTTGAGTGACCCATCGTCGTTGAGCGAAAAGGCGGCCACCGATCCGCCGCCGTACTGGGCCGTCAATAAAATCTTGCCAGTCGCGTCGACCGACACGTGCGCCGCGCCGCCATCGCCGATCTCCAGGGCGTTGTCATATTCCAGCCGCGACTTCCCGCCCACTTGCTTGATCTTGTAAGCCACGACCGATGGCCTGCCGCCGTCGGTTCCAACCGCATACAGATGTTGACCATCGGGATGCATCGCCAGAAACCCGGGGCCAGCGATCTCGGCGGCCAATTCCGGATCGCTCAGCTTGCCGGACTTTGTGTCCAACAGGCAATGATAGATCCCCCGACTCGGTTTTGCGGCACTGGTACCGATCCAAACATCGATCAAATCCGACTCCGCCGCCGAAACGAGAAATGGATCGATCAGCAGGGACATGGCAAACAAGGCAAACGCATAGGAGCACGGACGGGGAATCTTGAGCGGCACAAGCGGTCTCCTGAAGGCAGTCTCGAATCTCGCAACCACCAATCATGGTCAAGGTATCGACTCGATTGCAAGTTTCCCCCCCTCACGATCCACCGCAAAGGGTGCCGTTTCCAGGGTTGAGTCACGGCGCGCTTCGGGGGGGGCACCCAGGAGGCGCGCTGGGGGCACCCAGGGGGGCGCTCGGGCACACACCCAGGGGCTAAACGATGGCTGGCGATCGATGGAAAACCGATCACCGGTCGATCCACACCCTGCTTGCGGAGAAAGACGACATCCTGCCCAAACGTATTGACAAAACCGCCAACTCCGCTTCAATAGCCCAATCTTCCTATGCCTTGTATTTTAATGCATGATTCACTCTGACCACCGGTTTCCTTTCCACTCAATTTAGGTAAACAGCGCGTGAAATCACACCTGAGTTTGCTTGCCAGGCGATGGGTCCAAAACACGTGTCACAAGTCTGGTACTCGCCCGCGATTGTCCATTCCTATCTTCGAGCGACTCGAAGCCCGACAACTGCTAGCCGTTTTGAGCGGTCCGATGGTGGCCGGTGCGGTGACAGAAGATTCGGCGCGAATCTCGTTGCGAACGGATGAAGCGACGTCGGTGGCGGTCGAAGTCGCCACTTCGGCCGATTTTAGCAACGCCGTTCGGACCGATGAGTTCACGACGTCGTCGTCACGGGACTTCACTCAGATCGTAACGATCAGCAATTTATTACCGGGCACCAAGTATTTCTATCGCAGCATCGTCGCGGGTGATGTGTTCGCGACGCCACAGACCTACTCTTTCTCAACGGCACCCTCTGGCAGCGTTCCCGAATTTCGCTTCGCGGTCACTGCGGACCTGACAAACACGCTGTCCAAGCCAACGGTTCCCGCTGCCGCGTATGCCTCGATCCGCGACGAAGGGGTGGAGTTCATGTTGCAAGTGGGGGACTTTGATCATTCCAATCCGGGCAACTTGTCGGTGATGCGATTGATGCATCGATCGGTGCGCAGCGACGCCAGCGAGGCGGGGGCCGACTTTGCCGAATTCATTGCCCCTGGAATCCCTCTTTATCACATCTGGGACGATCACGATTTCGGCACGAACAATGCGGATAAGACTTTCCCCGCAAAAGCCGATGCATTGGAGGCGTTTGACGAGTACTACCCAACGCCCACGCGGCCGAACGAAAATGGCATTTGGCATAGCTTCCAATATGCCGAAGCTGAATTCTTCATGCTCGACGTCCGTTCCAATCGCGATCCGGCGGAGGATCCCGATGGACCGGACAAATCGATGCTCGATGGTGACGCGATTGCTGGCGGCCAACTTGAGTGGCTCAAAAACGGTCTGCGAAACTCCACAGCGACCTGGAAGTTTCTTGTCTCGGGGGTGCCATTCAATGACTCGGCAAAACCATCCGACTCGTGGGGCGCCTATGCTCGTGAACGCAACGAATTGCTCGACTTCATCAACGTGGAAGGGATCGAAAACGTCCTCGTGATCTCCGGCGATCTCCATACCGGCGGCGCCTTGGATGATGGCACCAATTCCGAAATACCGGAAATCTCCGTTCCGCACACCAATCTGCAAACGAATTCCGCTGCCAGTGGCGAGCCAGGCGATTGGAGTAGCGGCTTCACTCCTGGCACCGCCGGAGGCGGATACGCGTTGATCACCGTTCGCGAGCAGGAGGTGGTCCTGGAAACTCACGGCGAAGATGGCTCATTGCGAAACAGTCTGACGTTGACATCCGACCAGGTTCCGCCCCCAGAAGTGATCGAGACGCTGTACTTTTCGACGTCCAACCCCGGATCGGTCACCGGCACCAACGGCAACGTGGTGCAGTACGACTTGGGTGACGTGATCGCGATGAATACGGACGCTGTCGGCGAGACTCAATTCGAACTGCTGTTGGATGGAAGCGACGTTGGCCTGATCAACCGCCCCGGCGATATCGATGCGCTCGCGGCATTACCGGATGGCAGTTTCGTGATCTCACCGGCGCAAGAAATTGAGCTGTTCACAACGTACGCAAGTCCCGGTGTGGGAAGCGGGCCGCTGCTTTCGGTCGGTCGACAAGACTTGTTGCGATTCGTACCGACGAGCCTTGGTGGCAACACAACGGGAGGCTGGGAAATCTTCTTCCGCGGAAGCGACCATGGCTTGACCGACAATGCCGAAAACATTGACGCCGCCGACGTGCTGGAGGACGGCACCATTTTGATTTCAACGACCGGTTCCTTCAGCGTACCGGGGCTGTCGGGTGTCGATCGCGACATCATCGCCTACGATCCTGTGACGAATGAGTGGTCACTCTATTTTGACGGCAGAAATGCCGAATTGGCCTCCTATGCCGAAGACATTGACGCGCTGTCGGTCGTTGAACAGCAGGGAGTCGCTCAACAATTGCACTTGTCGACGTTGCAGAATTTCAGCACGTCCAACGTATCGGGTGGGAATGATGACGTGTTCACATTTTTGCCCCTGTCACTGGGTCCGTCGACGGTGGGTAGTTATTCCAATGATCTGCTCTTTGCTGCCGCAGCTTATGCTCTCACCGGTGGCAACCTGAACGCTTTGGATTACGTGAGTCGCGGTGCGATTGGCCCCGACGAAAATGCGCCGACGGTCAACCAGGTTCAAATAGTCCCCGCCATTGCCGGCGCCGGGCCGCTCACGATCACCGCCACAGGTATCGATGATCGGGAGCTCGCGGCGATGGAAGCGTTCCTCGACGTGATCGGTGAGCCAGGACAGGGGATCGCGATGTCCGCCTTCGACGGAGCGTTTGATTCGCGAGCGGAAACGGCCACCGCTGAATTATCGATTGCCACGTTCGATGCGCTCTCCGAGGGCACGCATACCCTGTTTGTCCTCGGCCAAGACGCCGCGGGCAATTGGAGCGACGCGGCCTCGGCCCCGTTCGTGAAGGACACGCTGCCGCCCACGGTGTCTGGCGCGTTGCTCGATCCGGTCGCCACGCAGTTCGCGCCGCTGCAAATCTCGGTCACAGCCAGTGATGATGCAACCGGCGGTGGGCCGATCGCTGCCGGTGAGTTCTTTGTCGATGCACTCGGGCCCGAAGGTACCGGCATCGCATTGGCAGCCTCGGACGGCGCGTTCGACAGCAGCACTGAACTGTTGATCGGTACGATTGATATTGCCGCGTTCGAATCGCTGGCCGAAGGCACACACACGGTCTATCTACGCGGTCGGGATGCGGCCGGCAATTGGAGCCTGGCGATCAGCGAGGTCTTCGAAAAACTTCCCCGCGACGCCCAGCCCGCGACGGCTGTCTATTTCAGCACACACCAAAGTGGCACGCTCACCGGAAGCGACAATATTACGGTATCGTTCTCCGACACCGATCTCGTCCGGTTGCTCATCGAGGATGCCGGGCAATTCCGCTTCTCTTTGTATTTAGACGGAAGCGACGTTGGTCTCACCACGGGCGCCGAGGACATCGACGCGGTTCATCTATTGGATGATGGTTCCATTCTCGTGTCGACGACCGGCGAGTTCTCCGTGTTCAGCGATTACTCAGCACCCGGAGTGGGCAGTGGCGCGACAATCAACGGCACACGAAGCGACGTGCTGAAGTTCACACCCTCCACACTGGGTGAAGAAAGCGCTGGCAGTTGGAGCCTATTTTTCGTGGGGCAAGAACATGGGTTGAGCGATAACCAAGAGAATATCGACGCGTTGGCGGTACTTCCCGATGGTCGCATGCTCATTTCCACGACGGGCTCACTCACGACCGATGGATTGACGGCATTCGACCGAGACGTGTCGGCTTTTGATCCAACCACAGGATTATGGAGTCCCTATTTTCAAGGCGCCAGCGTGGGCTTTGAGAGCTATCTGGAAGATGTCGACGGGCTGACGATTGGCAACGCTGCGTCGGCGTTGCCGCTGCTGTATTTCGGCACACTCTTGGACATGTCGGCACCCGGTATTACGGGCGACGGCAGCGACATTAGCGAATTCCAGCCAACATCGCTTGGTGCGACCACAGCCGGAAGCTTTTCCCCGACATTGAAAGTCGATGCCAGCACGTTCGGATTTGGCAGCTTGAATCTGAATGCTCTGCACATTGACGATATCGCCTTGGCCTTGCCGTCGAATTCGCTTGCATTCGAAGCGGAATTAACGTTGTCCGCGACGCCGAGCGCGTCAGCGAGTCCGACCGTCCTTCGTGGTATCGGCGAGGCATCTGACTCACAAACAAGTGGCCAATTCCACAATCGGATCCGTCCAACCGACGTCAACAACGACGGCATCACGACCGCGCGCGATGCCCTGATCGTGCTGAATCACTTGGCGATCCATGGTTCCGGGCCCATCCGAGGGATTGCTTCAACGCGCGAATACTATCTGGATGTCAACGAGGATGGCCAATCGACGTCGAACGATGCGCTGCGCATCATCAACTTCTTGACCCGTCTGAGAGAATCGGCAGGCGAAAGCCAGAGGCTTGACGCAGTAAGTGCTGGACGGGTGCAGCCGCTGGTCGCCCTTGTCGGCAATCGCAATGCTTGGCAAGTACCGACGCCCAACCCCGAGCAACCGTCAATCGAGGTTGCGAAACCGCGGCCACTGACGGATTTGCCGGAACCGGTTGCAAGCGATTCGACAGGTGTCTTGCCAACCGATACGCCGATCCGCGAACAATTGTTTGCCAGTCGTGAACTCGATGAGTTGTTGGACGATGAGCTGCTTTCGACGCTGCTGCAGGGCCGTCTGAATTAGAGGGCCGTCTGAATTAGGACGCAGCCGAGTGAGCTTTCCGGTCAGCAGCACAGCGGAACGCGACGACGCCTAGCTGAAGTTGGGCGTTGGCGGACGGTAGTCATCCAGATTGATGGTTTGAAACCACTGGATGGTTTTCTTCAATCCTTCTTCCAGTTCGACCTGGGGTTCCCAGTTCAGCTTTTCTTTGGCCAACGAGATATCGGGGCGTCGCCGCGTGGGATCGTCCGATGGCAAGGGACGCTCGATCAGTTTGCTGCGGGACCCCGACAATTCGATGACCAGCTCAGCCAGTTGGCGAATCGTGAACTCATGCGGGTTACCAATGTTGACCGGACCGATGAACCCTTGATCATTGTTCATCATGTCGATGATCACGTTGACCAGGTCATCACGATAGCAAAAGGATCGAGTCTGTGAGCCGTCACCAAAGATCGTGATGTCCTCATTGGCGAGCGCTTGGCGAATGAAATTCGAGACGACTCGGCCGTCATAGGGATGCATTCGCGGCCCATACGTGTTGAAGATTCGGACGATTCGAATCGCGACTTTGTTGCTGCGATGGTAGTCCATGAACAGAGTTTCGGCGACTCGTTTCCCCTCGTCGTAGCAGGCGCGAATACCGATCGGATTGACGCTGCCACGATAGCTTTCGACTTGGGGGTGCACTTCCGGGTCGCCGTAGACCTCGCTGGTACTCGCCTGCAGAATTTTGGCACCGCAGCGTTTGGCAACCCCCAGCATATTGATCGACCCGAGCACACTTGTCTTGATCGTTTTGATCGGGTTGTACTGGTAATGCCCCGGCGCGGCGGGGCACGCCATGTTGTAGATCTGGTCGACTTCCAGGTGGATGGGCAAGGTGATGTCATGCCGAATCAGCTCGAAGTTGGGCAGCCCCAATAAATGGGCGACATTGGTTTTTTGGCTCGTGAAAAAATTATCCAGGCAGATGATGTCATGGCCTTGATCGACCAAACGTTCACAGAGATGCGAGCCCAGGAATCCGGCTCCGCCGGTTACCAGAATGCGTTGGATCATTGGATGTCTTGGAACAGGTCGTTTCGTGTTGAGTGAGGTTTGGGCCGGTGATTGTTGCCGAACCGCCGGTATTAGGGAATATGCGGGCCGCCAACGCGGTCCTCAACACCGTTACGGGTCCTGCCCAATCCGCTTGCCCGCTCCGCCGTCGCGAATCCTTGCCATGCTCGCACTTACCGCTTCACAAACCAGCTCTGCGCATGATCATCGGTTTTGAAAAAGTCCAGTAGTTGCTCGGCCACTTTCTGGCGACCGGTGTTGCTGGGGTGGGTGCCATCGCCGACCAGATCGCTGCGCTGCCAAACGAGCCCGTCACTCTTGCGGGGCGTCAGGCCGTCGGCCCAGAAATACGGACCCCACAGTAGCAGCGGTGATTTCACATCGCCCCGTGCGGGGTCAAAGTTCAGGTCGGGGTCCGCCTTCATCTGGCTCTGGATCAGCCAGCGTACGACGAAGGCGCCCTCGTAGGCATAGGGTTCCGGGTTCAGCCGTCCGTCGGCGTAGCCGCCGTAGATCCGACTACCCAGGTAAGCGATTCGCAGGTTGGGAAAATGTTTCTTGAGGTTCACCAGCACGGTTCGCGTGTCCCGCTCAAGCTGCTTGCCGTGCTCCTGCAATTCACCGCTGGGGCCGGCATTGGCCAGCTTGACCCAGGCGACCTGTACCTGCGCAAGCGATACGCCCGAGGATCTCAAGCGACGATCCGCTTCGCTCCAGCAAGCTGCCTTTGGGTCGGCCCAGCGAGCCATCGTCTGACCGCCCTGGGCGCAATCGACCACTTTGACCAAGGGCGATTTCTCCGCATCGGCGTCGGCCAACTGTTTGAACCGGGAAAACTCCTGGGTGGCATTGGACATGCTGATCGACACGAGCGCGATGGTTCCGTCGGAAGCCGGCTTGCCGCTGGCATCGAGCGGCACGATCTTCGCTGATTCCTGCCTTGCTGCGGCGCTGAGTGACTCGGGAGGGTCATTGCGACCGGCACCATAGAGACCTCCGTCTTCGCCCTTGTAGCGATCCTCAGCCGTCATTTCTGTGAGCGGCTGAAAGCCAACGGAAGTTTTCCCAACCGAGGTCTGGGGTGATCGGTTCGGCGCATTGACCCGGCCACCGAGGCGGATCGCGATGATGGTTGGTGTTTTGCCGTTGCGTTCGACCCGCAGCGTTACGGTTGCTCCCGCTTCGAGCTCCTTGGCGCCCAGTCCGCCAGCCAAGTCCTTGCCGTTGGCGTCCTGAATCTTGGCGTCGCTGGCAACCTCGATCGTTCGTTCTTGTCCGTTGGCAAATACGACAGCAATCCGCCTGTCGACGTCGATTTTGCGAATCGACGCCCCAACCTCAAAGGCCAGCGATGGGCTGGCAACGGCGTAAAGAACGATCACAACTGCGGCCAAGCGGCATATCATCCCACCACTCCTTTCAAAATCGACGGGATAACGTTCGACACACAATCCGACAAGTGATGTTAACCTCCGCTCAGCGGCAAGGTGTCGCCGAATCAGGTTCCCAAGAAAAATTAGACGGGGAACTCGAGTTGAGATAGATTATCGGAACCACAATTCGGATCCGAACCCGACTGCCTGTGTGCCAACCGGGGGGGAGTTAGCGATGAATTACAAGTTCATTTTAGTCGACACCGTGAGCGGATCGGACCAGGCGATTTGGATCTTGTCACCTCCGGTCATCGTTGGCCGCAGCCCGATGGCAGATATTTCGATCGGCGATCCGTCGATCAGTCGTCGGCATTGTCAGTTTTTGAATGATCCACAGGGCGCATTGGTCGTGCGTGATTTGGGATCGATGAATGGAATCTATATCGACGATCTTCGAGTCGACAAAGCGGTGATCAATCCCGGAGCGGAGGTCCAAATCGGGGCCATCACGTTGCGTATGGAATGGACCGACGATGACATCGTCGAAGGACCAGCGGTGGGCGAAGTCTACGATGTTGATGTCACGCAGCCGATGCAAATCGTTCGCCCCGACGCTGAACTGGAGAGTTCAGCGGACGAAGCCGGGGCATGACGATCGTCCGCTCCTGCCGGATGACATTGGCCGTTCGTCGAGGAAAAAATGAACGCCTCGAGAACTAGTTACGCCGTGGTTGTCGTTGTGGCGACTTGTGCCAGTGGCTTCTGCACGACATGACCATTCAATCAACACCGTCTCCGGGGAGAGTTGCCGCGGCATGGGGTTTGTATGTTGCCGGAGGTGTCGCGGCGATTGGCTGGAAGGTACTCCGAGACGACGCCCGATTTGGAGCTGGCCTCATTTCTCCCTGGGTAATCGGCGTGATGCCAAACTTCCTGCCGGCAGCCGTCTTGCCGGCGCTCGTTTTCGTCAAGTCGCGAGTCGTACCAATTGAAGAGTATCTGGGCATGGTGATGACCATCTTCACCGTCCTGAGCGTTTACGAGATCCTGCAGGTCTGGATTCCGAACCGAACGTTTGATTGGGCCGACATTGCCGCCTCCGCGGCCGGTGCCTGTGCCGCCTGTCTGATTGGTTGGTTCGTGTTTTTTCAATGGTTTGGAGAACGAATCGATCACACCGCTGACAAACACTGATTTCGTACTGGTACGATCTTGGTTTGCCATCGTGGTCGAGCATTGAACGCGGCATCGCCTCGGCCGCGGGTCCGCGAACGGGGTCCGCGAACGGGGTCGGCGCGAACGGGTCCGCGCGAACGGGGTCAGTGCATTTTCGAACAGGTAGGGCAGGTACAACGGCGGCCCTAGGAAAGGGAGGGCGAGCAAGGAAAGGAGAGAAGATCGTGCCGTAACAGCAGGCTGGCGTGGGGGGGCGATTTGCGTAAACGGAGCGATTTCTCAACCTGCCACGCCCAGACTCTCCCATCCTATCTCACTGAAATCGCACTGACCCCCATCGCGCTCTTGGCGACGCCGAAATCGATGACCTTAACCACCGGACGGCCATCGTGCAGCGCGACGAGCACGTTGTTTGGTTTGATGTCCCGATGAATGATCCCGTTCAGATGTGCATGTTGGATCGCGTGACAGACCGTGACGAACAGTTCCAGACGTTCATTGACCGCCAGATGCATCTGATCGCAGTATTCGGTGATTGGGACTCCACGCACCAATTCCATCACAAAGTAGGGACGCCCGGACTCGGTAGCCCCAGCGTCAAACACCTGGGCAATGTTGGGATGATTCATCAAAGCCAGCGTCTGCCGTTCGGCGGCAAATCGGGCAATGACGTTACGCGTGTCCATGCCCGGTTTGATAATCTTCAAGGCAACTTTACGGCGTACTGGCTCGTGCTGCTCGGCCACAAACACCAGCCCCATGCCTCCTTCGCCGATCACGTCGATCAACGTGTAATTGCCGAGCACCACTCCAGGACGTTCGGTGATCAGATCAGCGTCGAGCGCGGCTGCGGAACGACTGACCCCGCGATCCAGAAAAGTACCGGCTTTGGCGTGCGCCTCGAGCAGGACTTCAGCTCGCCGTCGCACTTCGATATTGTCGCAAGCGCGATCCAGGAATTCCGGCCACTGGCTGCGGGCATGCTTTTCTACGGCATCTAGAAAGATGCTCTTTGCTCGGGCTTCGTTTTCGCTCAACTCTCCTCCCCCGTCGATCGACGCTCAACTCGCACCTCGAAATCCGGCAATTACCCAAGCTCGGCGGACCCGATAACGCGTGCCTCGCAGGCCTGCTAGCTCTCCAGGTGGTCATACAACCAGGCACGTGCATAGGTCCAATGTCGATACGCTGAGGTCCGTGGGAGCCCAAGGAGCTCACCTGCTTGCTCCACAGACAGCCCGGCGAAGTATCGCAATTTGACCAGTTCAGCTGCAGATGAATCTTGTTTGGCAAGTGCGTCAATCGCATCGTCCAAGGCAAGCAACTCATCGGGCGGGACAATGGTGGCCACCTCCGCATACTCCCACTCGTCGGCGCAATGGGCGGTGCCATTTCGTCGCCGCTTTCGCCTTGCCGACTCGATCAGAATTCTCCTCATGGCCTCGGCGGCCGCGGCAAAAAAGTGCCCGCGACTATTCCAGTTTTGCGTCACGTTGACATCGACCAGACGCAGGTAAGCTTCGTGCACCAGCGCCGTCGCCTGCAGTGTTTGCCCGGGTCTCTCATGCGCCAACTTATGTGCCGCCAGTCGGCGGAGTTCGTCATACACCAGCACAAGCAACTGTTCCGCCGCCGATGGATCGCCCCGTTCGATCTGAGACAGAGCCGGTGTCGCGTCACTCATTGAAGGAATCAAACCGGGGCAATGGACAGGAGGTGTACAGCCCGAGTGCCTCGCAATCGGGCCGAGAATATTCGCGGGGTGGTTGCATGATGATGACAGAGAATCACGCTCCATTCTGATTGAACGCGAGCGATACCGCAAGCAATTTGCGTTTGCCATCAAGGCAGCCAGACGGCAACCCAAGGGAGTGTTGGATCCATCCCACGACGCTGTGCGTTCTGCCGGTATCCGCAATGGGTCAACGCGCTGAGGTCCAGCCGGTGGAAGCCGTCCCCCGTTTCCGAGCTTCCGAAAAATCTCGATATTTTTTTGGGAGCCGCGGGATTTTGCCACTCGAAATATCGCACTGATCAATAGAAACCTCTGTTAACGAGGCACCCACCCAGCGGCATGTACTGCCGATTGTAAACCCCGCTAAGAGGACGGGGACTAGTTGGATACTGCGCTCATGCGACATCGGCTACGAATGGAGAGCGTATTGAAGGCGATTGGCCGAAGATTGGGGGTTGCGTCTCGGAACGAGTAAAGAAAGCCAGCCAGTGTGTCCGCGTGGCCGGTCAGCACTCACCGGGCGACGAGAGCCACCTTTCGGGTCCCGGACGGATGGCATTTGCTTTGTACTGCGGACTTGTATTCATGACAGGATCGAACCATGGGTCTGTGGTCCAAGCATGCACGCAGCTGCGGCGGTCGCAGCAAGCTCGGCAATCGTCGGCCGTCACGACGGACGGCAAATCGCACACCGCTTGCCGTGCAATCGCTTGAGGATCGCCGGCTGTTGACCGGTTACGTCGTTGACCAACTGAGCTTTACCAGTCCGGATTCATTCGTGGCGCAAGCCTCGATCTCTGACGATGGGTCGCGGATTGCCGTGGTCTCCACTGCCGATCTGGAAGGTTCTGGCCGAAACGCCGACGGACATCTCGAAATCTTCTTGTATGACGTCGACGTCGCGGCATTCCGCCAGATCACCGATGGACTTGGGATCAGTGCTGGAACGAAGATCGACCTGTCTGGCGACGGTAACCGCATCGCCTTCACGTCGCAGGATGACCTTACCGGCGCCAACAGTGACGGAAGCCAGGAAGTTTTTGTTTACGACATTGCTGCCGACAATTTTCTTCAAGTGAC
This sequence comes from Pirellulaceae bacterium, assembly GCA_963734865.1. Classification (GTDB taxonomy): domain Bacteria; phylum Planctomycetota; class Planctomycetia; order Pirellulales; family Pirellulaceae; genus CBDCUW01. Next base: position 11,450 of record CAVTIV010000024.1, on the reverse strand, counting down.
GGACTCCGCGTTCCTGCTCAAGGAACGCGTCAGCATCAGTGATGACGGATTAAGAGTCGCCTATCACATTCGAAACGCCAGTTTCGACTTTGGCACCACCTACCTGGCCGATCTGTCGGGCCCAATGCCCACAAGTGAAAGGGTGTTGATCGGCGGCGACAGCCCCGTGCTCAGCGGTGATGGTTCGAGGATCGCGATGGAGTCCACACGTGACCTAGGTGAAAACCCTGAGTTCAATCGAGAGATTTTCGTGTTCGATGCCGCTTCGCATTCCATCGAGCAAATCACGCACACCGTCGATGGCAGCAGCGACTTGCCATCGATCAGCCGCGACGGGACACACATTGCCTTTCGATCGACCGTAGACCTGGACGGTGCGAATCGCTGGGATGATGCGGAAGTGTATCTGTATCGAGAGGAGACACACACCATTGAAAGCGTGTTAAGAGGAGATAACTACGGTGTGCGGATCAGCTCCGATGGGATGCACGTCGCTTCCCTGTTGAAGGCTGGCGGATTTGGATTAGTTCTCCGGGATCTTGAAACATCTGAGAGCATCGTTTTGACAATCGTTGGCAGCCTCCCAGAGCCAGAACCCGTGCCGCCTGGCCAAGATCCGACACCGACGTTAAGTAACGACGAGTTCATGTCGCGAATCTCTATTTCGCTGGGAGAGAATGCAAGTCACACCGCGCTAACCTATTTCACCGACGAGGTTGGCACGAATCCTGACGGGAGTTTCGAACTTTACCGACGCGAGAACCTGTGCCACCCATCGCCAATGATGATCAACTCGTAACGGACGAAGATGTTGACGCGGCGATCAACGTTCTCACCAATGACGTCGACCCAATGCTGGGATCGCTGAGTGTAATAACACTCGGGCGTTTGCCTGAACATGGCATGGCCACATTCCTTAACAACGGCCGTGTCGTCTATCGTCCCAACGATAATTTCTTTGGGACCGACAGCTTTACTTATGTGGTCCAAAACATTGGCGAGCTGAGATCGACCGCGACCGTGCACGTCAACGTTCGCTCTGTCAATGACCCCACATTGATCAGCGCGCCGACGACAGCGTCCGTCAACGAAGACGAGACAATCACGTTTTCGCAAGCCAACGACAATGCCATCGCAATCTCCGACGTCGACATCGGCACCGAGTACTTGGAAGTGCAACTGACCTTTACCGGCGGATCGATCCACCTCGGCAGCACCACGGGACTCGTGGGAGATCAAAAGGACAACGTTAACACATTTGTCGGACAACTCTCGGCGGTCAACGGCGCGCTGGAGGGTCTGACCTTCACGCCGGACCACGACTACTTCGGGCCCGCTGCACTCGAAATTCGGGTCAAGGACCTGAGCTTGGGAGCAGGTGATCCTACCGCGATCGACAGGCATACGGTGAGCATCACGGTTCAAAGCGTCAACGACCCGCCGGTAGCGAGGAACGATCAGTTTTTCTCCGAGGAGGATGATTTTCTGAATGGAAATCTACTCCTGGACAACGGCGAGGGCCCGGACTTTGACGTCGACGGCGACGCCCTCTTGGTCGCCTCGACGCCGGCCATCCCACCGAGCCACGGCCAACTGAAACTCGTTCCCGATGGTTCCTTCACTTACCTTCCCGATCCAAATTACCACGGTAGCGACTCATTCGAGTACTCCGTCTCCGATCCCGATGGGGCGACTGCAACGGCCATGGTGATGATCGATGTGGCCGCGATCAACGACGCGCCGGTGAACGACGTCCCCGTGGAATTGACGGCTTACGAAGATGTCCCGCTGCCGATCGCAGGAATCTCCGTTTCCGATGTGGATGTTGCCGAAGGCAATGGGCTGGTCAAGGTGCGGCTCGCGGTCGGCCGCGGCACGCTGCGAATCAATCCGACCGTTCCCGGCGGTCTGACGGCTGAACAGATACATGGTTCTCAGACCAGCACGATCGTGCTGAGTGGAACGCCGGAGGCGATCAACGTGACGATGTCCGCGTCCGACGGACTGACCTACGTTCCAGCTCTCAACTTCCACGGCATCGACAAGCTTCGCGTCGAAACCGGCGACCTGGGCAACTTTGGTGCCCCCGGCCCTCTCGGCGACGTGGATACGGTGGTGATCACGGTCCTTTCCGCTGAACAACAAATCACCAATCTGTCGAGCACGATTTACGACCTGGTGGTGCTCGAGCAAATCAGCCAGGGGAACGGAAAATCACTGATCGTCAAGTTAGCGAACGTCCAGAGTCGGTTGCAGAAGGGGCCGGTGCAAGCAGCGATCAATATGCTCAACGCATTTCAGCAGGAGGTCGAAAGTCTGCTGGAGGATGAGGCGATCAGTACGGAGACAGCGACGCTGCTCAGTGATGCAGTCGAACGGATTCTGGCGGGACTGGAGTTAGACGAATAGCAGGACCATATGACAACAAGAAAGTCCGATGATCGCCAGTCGCCAAACCAACTCTCACCGGACCTCAGAAAATTTTCACGTTTTGTATGGCTTCTTTCCCGTAGCCGGATTCACCAGAATTCGGGGTGGCGGGGCGGCAGTCTGGCAACGGCCGCTACGAGAAAAATGAAAACGCACTAGTCCGTCGCAGCCGCGCATGGGTCCGCGTGTCGGCCGCGAAGGCTTTCTCACATGTTAAACCGCGGGCCGTTAATTCCGAGAAGGTTCCACCATGTTACCGTCGTGCTGGCTCGGTCGTCGCAGGAATCATCTGCGCGAATTGGTAAGAAATAGGAAGTCCACGCGCGCGTCACACCGCCGGGAGCTTGTTGCTGAGGTGCTGGAAGATCGGAGGTTATTGTCTGGACTGCAGAATTCCCTCGAGTTGGATGGCAACGACGATGTGGTGACCGTGCCCTTTTCCAATCAGACGTTGAGTCTCGGCTTGGGAAGGGCATTCACTGTGGAAGCGTGGATTCGGCATGAGCATCTGGAAGGCACGCAAACGATCGTGGGGGAGAGATCGTTTGCACTGCTGCTGAGGGACGGCAAGATCAGCTTGTTCGGGCAGTCCGGCAGCCAGCAGGTTCCTAGGGACGTTTGGACGCACGTGGCAGTCGTCTGGGAATCCAGCGACGTGCAGAACTACTACATCAACGGCCATCACGACGCGATCTATGGGGCGTCCACTGGAACATTTCCAGGGGTGGCAGCGGGGTTGACGATCGGGGCGACTCAGGTCGCGTTGAATGTCGGCGATCCGAGCGACGTGTTTATCAATGAGCTTATGGGCAACATTGGTGAGGTTCGTGTTTGGAATCAGGCACTCAGCGAAGGCGATATTCGCCATTCGATGAATGCGGCAATTGAAGATCGGTTGCCGGGGCTCGTCGCGAGTTGGCATCTGAGTGGGGATACGAATGACACCTTCGGCCATTGCGATGGAACTCAGCGCGGAAACGCACGTGTATTTGGTCTGCCATCGCCTGCCCAGTTTGCCGCACGCTCAAGAAACTCGCCGAACCGCGGCAAAGCGGCGCGACATGGCTTTTGACCGGCGATCCCCCCCTGTTCCCCTCCTTCTCGGAAACCCAGAAAGATGTCTTATCTCAGCCGGACTCGACCGCGTCGATTGAAAAACCAGCTTCCAAAACCGGGACGGAGCTCCACTCAATCGCGACGCGATCGATTGCGATTTGAGTGCCTGGAAGACAGGCGGATGCTCGCTTCCGATGCGCTACAGGATCTCGGCACAAACGCACCAGGAGTTGGCAATACCGACGAGAACTCGCAGGACTCGCTCTTTGTCTCGTCCTGGGGTGAGCAAGGCATTTCGGACGTCCTTCCCGCGCTCATACCTTCCGATCCAGTCTTCGGCCATCAAGATCACCACCGCCTCCTCCAAACAGCCGAAGCGTGGGAGATCACAAGAGGATCCGATGACGTTCTGATCGCCGTCCTTGATAGCGGTTTCGACCTGGAGCACGAAGATCTGGCCGTCCTCGAGACACAGGTGCTCACCTTCACCAGAGTACCGACATCGGGATCCTTCTCACTTCAATTCGGAAGCGAGAGAACGAGCGAATTGCCGTTCAGCTCCAGCGATCTGGAGATTCAGGCTGCGTTGCTTGCACTCGAAGGAATTCCAGATCGCGGCATCGAAGTATTCGGAGACTACGAAACGGGCTTCACGGTGACGTTTACGGGGCTGCTTGCGGGAATTGATTTTGAACTTCTGTCCGTGAGCACGACCGCAAATTTTGATTCGGAAATTACGGTGCTTGGCGATACCGAGGGACACTCCGTATTTGCACTTAATCCGGACGATCCCATCAATGGAGTGGACGAGGATGACGCCGGCCAATATTCCGATGATTATCGAGGTTGGAATGTCTACGACGATAGCAATGACATTCTTCCAATTCGACGACTTGATTCTAGTCGGCGGTCACACGGAACTGCGATGGCATCACTCATCGCTGCAATGACTGACAACGCGGTTGGAATTGCAGGCGTCGCGGACCATCTAAGAGTCCTTCCCGTTCGAATCGTGGATTCCGAAACTGGTAGGACCGGGAGCGAGTTGGTTGCAAAAGGGATTGAGTATGCTCTCAAGAGAGGCGCTCAAATCATCAATATTAGCTGGGAGATTGATCCCGCGGATGCGGTGCTCGACGGCGTCATTCAGCAAGCCTACGATGCCGGGGCCCTGATCGTCGTGGCAGCTGGCAATGGGGGCAGCGACGCGGTTGGCGATAGTAACCGGGCTCGCCTCAGCGATCCCCGAGTGCTTTATGTGACGAACACTGGCCCAGATGATGTCAAGTCGCCGAGCGCCGATTTTGGACGTGGCGTCGACCTTACGGCACCCGGCACTTCTTTGCCATATGCAATTGATGAATTTCCATTCTACGCCAATGGCTCTGGATCTCAGCGCCATCGGCTGCCATCGTCTCGGCGGTCGCCGGTCTCGTTTGGTCAGAAACTCCAACGTTGTCGCGCGACCAAGTTGCGTCATCCCTCATCGCGACCGCTGATGAAATTGTGTCCTTGCCCGCAAATGCGCGATACGGCGCTCTTACTCGGTGCGGGACGCGTCAACGCCCTGCGGGCACTCACCGATTCCGCACGCGCGCCCAAGCTTGAGAGTTTCGAGACGGGGCGAGGTGCTGATGGATTTATCAACGAATTCAGGTTCTACTTTGACCAGCCACTCGATTTCGATGGGCAAGATGCTGACAAGTTTTTACTCCAGAGTTCAGGGGGAGACGGATCGTTCGATGAAGGAAATGAAACGGAGATCCTATTTGCAATCGAGGAATATGCCTTTGGTAGCGAGGCGATCGTGCTGTATCCGACCGAGCCCCTTCGGAACGACCAGTATCGGATCGTCGTGAAAGGTGGTACCAGCGGGATTCAAAACACTTTTGGTATCTCCATGGCGTCCGACGTGGCGCATGAGTTCTCCGTCGGAGGCGCTCCTTGATTCGGACGCACTGATTGCCGGCCGCGGCCGAACGGGCGACGTCATCCGAGTCGATATCGCTGCTTTACTCGGAGGATCACGATTCACAATCCGTGGTTTTGGACCTGGCACGACTTACACGGTTCATCCGCAGCGAGGCGACCTGTCCGTTGCTGACGCGTGGGGAGAGAACCTTGGAACGGTCATTCTTTCAGACCGATTCCTGGATCGGAACTTCAGTGAAACGGGCCAGCTCTACTTCGCCCCAAACGCGGTTGGCTCGCTGCGTGATGGAGACTCAACGCGAGACGGCTTTCAGGGAATCGTATCCATTGATGTCGAAGTCGACGGAGTGCTCCAAACGGTACGCATTTGGGTTGATAGCGGCTATACAACTGAAGGTGAAAACGCAATCACATTTGGAACCAGTATCCTTGAGGTCGCGCGACTCCAGCAACGGCTCAACTTCCTTGGGTTCCGGGACTCGGGCGGTCAGTCACTGGTGATTGACGGAATCCTGGGTCCTTTGACGACCCACGCGATTGGCGTCTTCAATTCAGCGATATGGGAAACATCACATCCTACCGAAATCGAGGTGGAATCCCGTTTCATTGATGTCGCACGCGACTATATCAATTCTCCGAATGCTCCCCGTTGGGTGACGCTGGAGGATACACCCGGCGTTGTCATGAGCAACGAGGCAGCTGAAACGTCGGCAACCCACTGGCGCAAGATGTACTAACCGCTGCCGGCAGCAATTGGGTACGTGTCCGCGGAGATGAACTCGGGAATCTCGTCCTTGTTGGTGCGAGTACGGTAAGTGGGTTACGAGACGAGTCCCTGCATGGGCCAATTCCAACGTCGACAGAGGACCGTGCGCAATTTGAAAGTGCGTCGCATCATGTCGGCGGCATGCATCTTGATATCGCAACGCCATCGACGGACGATGTCAACCATTCCTTCATGAAGACGCACCTCGTTACGCGCAGTTCAGAAGGAGCGACTGTCCGCGCCGTGGCTGCGAAGACAATATTGGATCCAATGGGCGATCTGAATGTCGTCCACCAACTGCAGGGATCTCATGTCGAACGTGGCGTGATGGAAAACGAAGTTACCATCTTTGACCTTAACGGAAGAGACTTAGCTCTCGAGGCTGTTGGGGCCTCGGATGAAGCGTGGATCCTTTTAACTGGTATCGGGCGGACGCATCTTCGTCGTATCCAAGAAGTTGATGTCGCGAGCCAGCGGCTACTGCTTGAACCTGGGCCTGATGAGATCCCAGTGCAAACGATACTTCATTGGCAAGTGTTCTTTGCCGCTCCATTGACTTTGGTTCCCAACACGGATCTTGTGGAGCTCAATTCGGATACTTACGGCAGCCCGAGCATCCTAATGGGGATGAGTCGTCTACTGGTGGACAACCCAGACGTGGATGGTGATCCGGGAACCGTGGACCCGTATCGTCTGGAGGTCGTTCGATCACAAATCGAAGCGTTCCTGAGCCCCTCAGTTGTGGCCACAAGTGGCTCGAGTGTTCGCGACATCTACTACAACGACCCGCGTACCTGGGACATCGTCGGTGTAAAATTCGCGACTCGGCAGGCCGGATCATTTCAGGTTAATGTCATTCCACCTCCCTCGTCTGCCGCGATCCCGTTCGTCGCCAATGACACACTTCTGCTCAATGGCCAGCAGCTCCATCATCGAGAAACCGACGCGATCGGAAATCCCATTCAAACGGGTACTTTGCATAGCGAGCTGGCCTGGGCGAATTTCGGGGCAAATCCCGGTGATCGACCAGGTGAGGGGATTATCGTCGCCGTCATTGATAGCGGTGTGGAGTTGGACCACCCGGACCTGAAGAACAACATCTGGACCAATCACGGCGAGGTCGCAGGCGATGGTTTAGACAACGATGGAAATGGGTTCGTCGATGATGTACATGGCTGGGATTTTGTTTCCGGACTTCCGGATCCGGGGCCCTCTCATCCTCACGGTACGCTGGTTGCCGGCGTGATCGCCGCCGAGTCTGGCAATGCTCTCGGCGTGGCCGGAGTCGCTGGACATGCAACCATCCTTCCCCTCAAGGTCAACCAGTCAGGACCACTGGGCGCGGCTCTCGGTGGGCCAAAGATCGAGCATTTGGTGGACGCGATTGATTACGCCATTGCCAATCACGCCAACATCATCAATTTGAGTGTCGTTCCCTCCATCGATGGCACCGACGCGAGCGACTACACCGCGTACAGTCGATTCGTGGCTGCTCTGAACCGCGCCTATGATGCGGGCGTCCTTATCACCTACGCCGCTGGAAATGACGGAGCATTCGATCCGTTTGATCACTTCCTGAATCAAGTTCTCGTGGTTGCTAATACGGACCAAATGGACAACCGCCACCATACCAGCAGTTATGGACCGGGAGTCGACGTTAGCGCACCAGGAACCGAAATATGGACGACTACGACTTCATTCGGCTATGAATCGGTTACAGGCACGAGTTTCTCGGCGCCAAACGCAGCAGGTGTTGCGGCGCTGATATGGAGTCACTACCACGACCTGTGGGAATGGCAATCGTTGACACCTCGACAACAGCGGGATCGCGTCGCCGCGTTGCTGACAGGGACAGCGGATGGTATCGCCGATGACAATGGTGGTCTAGGAAGTGGGCGAGTAAACGCTTCACGCGCGCTGACGGAATCGCTTCCCAGTCCTCGCATATTACCTCCCGGGTTCGTCACCGCCGCGGGAGGGAAGGTGATTGGATTCGAATTCACGTTTGACCAAAAGCTCGACCCGGAAACCGTCAATCAAACCGAGTCGGATGGGAGCCTAAAGAACTTTCAGCTCTTCGAACTCCGAGACGATCGCTCGCCTGACCTTGAAAACCCGGTTGCGCTCTTCCTGCGAAACGGAGAACCATACCGAATAGGAAGTAACTCGTTGCAGGTTGTAACGCAGACGGCAAATCTCAAATCAGGCACAAATTATGTTATTCGCGTCAACACGGATGCCGTGACGAATCCTTTTGGATCTCAGCTGCGCCCCAGCGTGGGAACTTTTTTGGACTGGAGTGTTCAAGTCCCTGTCGCGATTGGAAGAACCGGCGATGTCATCGCTCTCGATTTGTCGCAGTTGGTTCCCGAGGGGGATTTTGTCTTCGACTGGCCACCAGCGTTCGGTGGCGGAATCACGACGGAGAATGTAACGGCCGGGCTGCTGCTAACGCGAGATGAGACTCGACTTGGAATCGTCGTTGACCCGGGAATCATCGAAGGAAACATGTCGTCAACCGGTCGATTCAATGAAACAGGGCGACTGTATTTCCTACCTGAGATTGACACACAGAGTCCCGGCAGCGGATTTGAAGGTGAAATTGAAGGGTCCTTCACGGCGGCTTCATTGTCCACGGGGGCTACCGGTCCTATTGAGTTCCGCTTCACCGTTAAGCCAGGATATAGCGAGACAGGCGTCAATTCGGTGTCACTCAGTCAGGGACGAGCCGACGTTTGGCGCGTTGAGCAGCGCCTTCGATACTTAGGGATTCCAAATTTAGATGGGGAACCGGCTTCTACAAATGGGGTTCTCCGGTTTTCCGATGAGTACGCAACAAGCCTCTTTCGGGCTCTCGTCACACAACGGTCCTTTGCAACAAGCAACTACGTCCTAGACGATGTGTTAGTGCAGGCTTTGAACACAGCGATTGCACCAAGTTGGGTTGAACTGGTAGCGGCTCCCGGATTTTCAATTTCCATTCCGACCGCCGACGAGTGCACGGCTGTAGGCGCCGCATTCCCCTGCGACAATCCTCAGCGTTGGACGTCAAGCTGGACACAGGAACTGCTCGAGTGGGCGCGACGCTCCTATCTGGAATTTGAGGGTGCAAATGTCGCCAAGCCTAACGCTTCTGTCAGCAAGCTACAAACAGGGCGGAGGCCAAAACCTGACTGTACCTGGAAGGGCAGATATTGGCTTGCAGCTCGATTTTCAAGTTGGATCTTCCGACGGGCTTGATCGACCGTTCTACCGCGTTCATTTGCAGGATGGCATTCCATACGTTGCGGCAGCTACCGATCTCGATCCTTATGCCGAGTACCATGTAATTCGGCGTCTCCAGCCGATTGGAGCAACGGCTCATACAGGCGGCATCAGTTCCAACACCGTTGAATTGAATGGTGAAATCGACCTCGGCAGCGTTGCAGAGGGTGTTGACGATCGGTCATTCCTATGGCTTCAGTTCGTCGATGGCACCACGGCAATTCGAAGAATCGAGTCCGTTGATAGGACCTCGCACACGGTGACGTTTGATAGTGCCATGGGAGCGGCAAACCTCACGATCGATCCAGGTGCTGCAGCCCAATATGCCATTTACGACGCAACCGAAATCTTCGCAGATGGACTTGTTCACGATGCAAGTACTTACGAGAACGAAGAGCGCGCTCCAGGCAATCGCTGGACTGATCGCAGACAACATTGAGATCGGTTACAGCTTCGACCAAGTGCAGTCACAGCTCTTTGCATTTCAGAGTGCGAGCACGAAGGTAGGCCACGTTGAGACGATTCAATTCAACGATCCGCGAACTTGGGAATTTGGTGCAACGTTCGCGTTGGGACATGGCGGGCATTACTCAGTCATCGTCGAGCCACCGGTCAAGCCATTTGAGTTAAACGTCCAAACGCCACTGCCCGTCGCGGTTCGAACGGTCGCTCAGCTTGTCGATTTCAACGCGATTGGGTCAGAAATCAGTATCAGCGGCGACTTCTCCTTAATTGGAGCGTCCTTGTATGAAACCGGCGAGAGTCTTGAGCTTCGCGAGAATGATCGTGGCTATATTGAGATTCGATTTCGAGGGACGGGCTCGGATCAGGTCGATGGTGACGTCTTAGTCGAGCTGGTGCCACCAGGTATCGTTCAAGGAGATAGCACATCGTTTGCACAAACGGGTCGACTCTACGCCTTTGCATCATCGGCGGAAGAGCTTGCGGCGGACCAGAACTGGTTAAGCCGGGGATATCAAGGACGAATTCTTCTAAGTTTTTCACGAGGTAGCGACCCGTCGCCAGTAGATATCCTTCTCGACGTTCAAGAAGGCTCCGCACCGACCAATAGCGAGATTACCATCAATCGCACCCCCCTCGACGCGCTTCGCGTTGAGAATCGATTGCGAGAATTGGGGTTCCTCGACGATAGCAGCGCGAGCGTGACTGCGGCCCCATCTGCGTTGTCTGAAAATCTGCAAACGCTATCGCCAGAGGCGCCTTCCGCGGCGATTGTGGATGATCCGCCGTACCTATCCGAGGCGGCGATCGCGGCACTGAAGTTGTTTCAAGCGGTGGTCGATCCTTACGGCCAACTGATTCCGGCAGAGGCGCGCGGCGAGGTGGACTACAACACGGCGCTCTGGCTCAACAGCGATCAAGCACCTCGCTGGATCCGGTTCGAGGGCACCGAATCGACCGAGGAAGCATTTGCGTCCAGTTGGTTGGCTGATTTGCTCACCGATTCCGCGTCGCCGTATCCCGTGGTTTCGCTCAGTGCGATCGACGGTACGGGGTCGGCCGGCCTGCATCCGGATAGCCTCGGACGTCAGCACCAGACCGGAATGGAAGTCTCCTTCCGAGTCCCCGAGGCTCCTGCCGAAGTCGCCGCCTTTGTGGTCGCGCTGCAAACCGAAGCCCGCGCCAGAGAGATCTCGCTGGGGCCGGCCGACGGGCTGGCGATCCGTCAACTTGCCGTCGCCAGCGACGCGGTCCGCGCGGAAATCCGAGCCAAATTGATCGACGCGTTTGGAACCGCCGAGAGAATCGATTTCCTGGTCGATAAAGCCGGCCACGATGCCAGCGGGATCACTGATGGATTGTTGTATGTCAACTTTGGTGCTCCCACCATCGATTCGTCGGTGGGCTCCGACGAGCGGAATGCCATGTTGGTCATTATCGACCGTTTGCGGGAACTTGGTGATGCCTTGGATGCGTTCGCGGCGGGAGCCGTGGAAGAAGCTGTTGGAGGACCGATACCGTTTGTCAACAAGCCGATGCG
>CAVTIV010000023.1:0-149187 GCA_963734865.1 Pirellulaceae bacterium | reverse complement strand
GAACGGCACGCACGTTCACCTACGACGGCAACGGCAATCAGCTCACCGAAACGGTGCTGTTCACGACGGCGAGCGGCCCGAGTACGGTCGTCACCGAGAATGAGTACGACAGCGAGGGGCGAGTCACGAAGAGTTTTGTCAAGCAGGATGGCGTCATCCTGAGCCAAAGCGAAACAAAGTATGACACGGTTGGAAATCGGGTCGAAGCAATCGATGGACTCGGACGCAGCACCAGGTTTGTCTACGACGATCGCGGACAACTGATGGAAACAATCTTCCCCGATGAAACAGTGGGAACAGACGCCGATAATCCGCGAACGAAGACGCAGTACGATGCTGCGGGTCAGGTGCGTGCCCAGATCGACGAGGCGGGACGCATCACGCGATTCACGTACGATTCGGTGGGGAGGCAGACCAAAACGATTTTCCCCGCCGTGACGGCCGCTGATCCGAATGACCTCGATCCCTCGGATAACCCCTTCACCGAAACGGTTTACGATCGAGCTGGTCGCACGATCGCCCAAATGGATGAACTGGGTAATCGAACGGAGTTCGTATACGACGCCAATGGCAATGTCCTGCAAACGATTCTGGCCGACGATACGCCGGGTGACCTTACGGACAACCCGCGATTCGTTGACCGCTACGACAGCAAAGGCCGCCGAATCGCCAGCACCGATCCCCTCGGGAACACCACCAAGTTCGTCTACTCCAGCGGAGGATTGTTGACCGAGACAATCCTGCCCGATGCGACGCCGAACGATGATTCCGACAACTCGCGTGTAAAGAGCGCTTCAATGCCAATCGGCAACTCAGCTCTCGTACGGATGCGAATGGGAACTCGACCGGGTACGAGTACGACGCGGCTGGACGATTGAAAGCCGTCATTCAGTTCGTGACCGACTCCGCGACGGATGCACTTGAGGAACTGCGGACCGAGTTCGACTACGACGAACTCGGCAACCTGACCACGCAAACGGACGCAAACGACCACACGACGAGTTTTGAATATGACGGACTCGGGCGTCGCACGGCGACCGTGTTGCCTCTCGGTCAACGGTCCGAGATGGAATACAACGTTGTCGGCAATGTGACCAGCACGACCGACTTCAACGGACAAACGATCACCTATGACTATGATGTCGCGAATCAACTGGCCGCCAAGGAATTCCCCGATGGCAGTTCGGTCGAGTACAGCTACACGGTCACGGGCCAGCGCGACACGGTCACCGACAGTCGGGGCGTCACCGATTTCGATTATGACGAGCGGAGCCGCCTCGTTTCGAGAGCCGATCCTGATGGCGCAAACATCGAATACGCCTACGACGCGGCGGGCAACCGTACGATCGGTGACCACGATGTTCCATCGAACGCATCACGCACGACGGTCTACACCTTCGATCCGCTGAATCGGATCGAAACCGTCACCGACCCCGAAGGTGACCTGACCAGCTACAGCTATGACGCTGCGGGAAGGTTGGTGCAAACCCAGTTCCCGAACAGCACGCAGGAACGACGCGAGTACGACGAACAGAACCGTCTGACATTGGTCGAGCACAAGAACACGACAACCGACGAGGTTTTTGCCAGTTTCGCGTACGAACTCGACCGTGTCGGTAACCGGACCGCGATGACCGAGCACGACGGCCGGCGGGTCCAGTACGACTACGACGAGTTGTATCGCCTGACGAGTGAAGACATCTTCGATCCTGGTGCGAGCATGCCACACGCAGCATCGATTACACCTACGATGATGTCGGCAACCGGCAGACACGCGACGATACGGACGAAGGGCGTAACCAGTTACACTTACGACGACAACGATCGACTGCTGGAGGAAGCGATCAACGGTGTTGCGACGACCTACGGCTACGACGACAACGGCAACACGCTCAGCAAAGCGACCGCTGGGGTCGATCAAGTCTTCTACGATTGGGACGTCGAGAACCGTCTGATCGCAGTCGACACGAATGCGGACGGCATCGATGATGTCGCCTACGAATACGACGCTGACGGCATCCGAATCTCAAAGACCGTCGATCCGAGGGAGCCAGTGAAGAATCCCGCTTCCTGATCGACGCCAACCGCCCCTATGCTCAGGTCCTCGAAGAGTACACCCCCGGCGGCATCATCAAAGTCTCCTACGTCCACGGCCTCGATCTGATCTCTCAAAACCGCCACGGCGACACCGGCAAGTCGTTCTACCACGTCGATGGATTGGGAAGTACACGCGTCCTTACGAGCAACAATGGTAGTCTCACAGATCGTCTTATTTATGATGCGTTTGGCGAAATCGTCGGACGAGAAGGAGTCACGGAAACAACACACCTGTTTGCTGGCGAGGTGAGAGATAGCCTAACCGGATGGGACTATTTGCACCAGACACCTCGACACGCAGTTGGGCCGGTTCACAAGTAGGGATTCTTTCGACGGAATATTGAACGATCCGGTTACTCTGCACAAATATCTCTATGCAAATGTGAATCCCGTCAACCGTGTGGATCCGACGGGCCTATTCTCATTGATATCAATCTCGATTTCCATTTCGATTGACTTGAACATCCAATGGAACTTTGCGAAAGCGGGACTCAAAGCGATCGTTGTCGTGCGAGAGGCCTCTGCGCCGCTGATAGAAGCCGGTTATCGACTACAGGATTCAGGCCTGAGAGCTATCGTCGATGGAGCGCCAGGAGGCTTTGACCTCTACGACCTGGGTCGGCAGGTGGAGTATCTTGGCTGGCGTTCTGTCCAAAAGGCTATCGTTCAGATCTACATCGATACGCTCAAATCGTTGTTGCCAAAATTCAAAGTCAAGATCGGAGGTGCCGTCGGCGCCGCGATTTCCCTCTATAAAAAGCTCGAGTCGCTTCAGGGGGCGTTTGACGAATTCCACACGTAGACTTCGACGATCCGGTCGAAGTAATCGCAAAAGCGAAGGCCCTCAAAGAAGCGGTTGAGAGCTTTAGCGATAGTTATGAGTACGAATATGACCTTTGATGTCAGGACTGCCGAGCATCTTTGCGAGGAGGCTGACGCGAACACACTGACGATTCAGACCAGCTCTCGAATCACTTCGCCCTGGTCCATCAGCATGTGCGGGCGACCCGTTTGATCGTAAATCATGGTTTGGGGATCAATGCCCAACTGGTGGTAGAGCGTGGCAACGACATCGGCGTAGGCGATCGGACGACTCATCACTTCACCGGCAACGCGATCCGACTCGCCCAAAACCGCGCCGCTCATACCGCCACCAGCCATCATGCCCATCGATAGTCTTGGCCAATGATCGCGGCCACCCTTGTCGTTGACTTTCGGCGTACGTCCGAATTCACCCCAGGCCAAGACGGTCACATCCTCCAGCATGCCGCGAGACTCCAAATCAGTCACCAACGCGTGGAATCCAAAATCGAACAACGGTCCGAGGTGCTCCATCCGAGTGTTGTTGTCGGAGTGGGTATCGAAATCGCTTAGTGACACGCTTACCACACGCACGCCCGCTTCCACCAACCGGCGTGCAAGCAACAACTTCAACGCCGCATCGGGGCCTTCGCTGGTGTTCGACTGTTTGCCATTCATTTTCATAGAGGGCGTGTAGGAGTCGATGACTTTTGTATCCTCCCGGTCGATATCCATCGCGCTGGAAAATGCTCCGCTGGTCAATATTCGATAAGCCTGTCTCGTGAAGTGATCCATCGCCGCCATGGAACCGGATTGGTCCAGCGTGCGGTTGAACTGATCAATATTGTTCAGCAACGCGAGCCGATCGTCGAGCCGCGAGACCGGAAGGTCTGGAATCAAACTCAACTTTGTATCGTGATTTTTGCCGAGACGGGCCAGTTCGCCTTTCATGCCGTCTTCAAGTTCGCGGTGCCAGCGCTGCGAAATGTCGGGTCGGAATGGATTGACGCTTGGGCCGAGAAAGCCCGGCCGTGCGCTGTTGCGGACGAGGGGGCGTCCCTGCATGAGATCGACAAAGTTTGGTACGTCGTCCAGCGGTGTACCGAGCAAATGGTTGACCACGCAACCCAACGCGGGGCGGCCACCGATGGATTGCAGATCGTTCTCTTTGTATCCCGACTGGCACTGGAAAGCATGGTGTCTGCCATCGGAGCCGACGAGCGTGCGTAGCAACACGAGCTTGTCCGCGATCGATGCGCACTTTGGCATCAGTTGGGTCAACTGAATCCCGGGAACCGTGGTGCGGATCGGCGCAAATGGACTTCGCAGATCCAGTGGCGCATCGGGCTTGGGATCGATCAGGTCCATTTGCGGCGGACCGCCATCGAGATGAATCACGATGATCGATTTCCGGGAAGGATTCTTACCCGCCCGCGCTTCTGCGGCAAGCACTTCCGGAAGGCTAAGTCCGGCGATCCCCAGCGTTCCCGCGCACAGAAAACCGCGACGGGATACTCTTGTGCCATTCGCCCGAGGGCCTGAGGAAAATCGAATCATGGGTCGTTCTCACCAACCGAGTCTTTTGATGGACAACGGATTTTAGCACGAACTCCAGCGTCATAGAAACATTGCAGCCGCCGCAACTCGCATTCGCGTTCAGATTGGTTCGCAGAAACCACGATTCGGTTCGTATCGATCGCGAAATTGCTGTCGCATCCTCCAAGTAGCCATCACGCTCCGTCGTGATGATTGCCAGAAAAGCAGGACCGCTATTTCCCGATGGCTGCCTGGCTATTGGATCGAACCCACAGCTCCAGGAATCGATACAGTTCCTCGGTGGCCGCGTCACCGGGTTGGCCGAGGTTGTCGTTGAGCTTGTTGTGAGTGGTCTCGCGGGCGCCGAACACTTTGACGGGGACCCCAGCTTGCTCGAGCGCGGCGCCGAGGCGTCGTGCCTGTGCCGTCGTATCGGGGTGTCCGGCGACATGCAGAACCAGAAAGGGGGGGATCCCCTTGTTGCTCGCCACATGGTGCACCGCGGAAAAATCGACGTGCTTTTTCGGGTCATTCCCGAACTTAACGCGGTGGCCAAATGTTGGAAGAGGTAGGCCGTGCACGGTCTGGCGCAGCTCGGCCGTCATGATGATGGCCGGGATGTCGTACGTGTCTCCATCGACTGGAACGCATCCCTTCAGCACTTCAAACGAGACCCCTTCCGCTTCCAGATAGCGATTGTCGGTGCAGATCAACGCCGCGAGTTGCGCACCGGCGGAATGTCCCATGACAAGAATCTGCTGAGGATCACCACCATACTTATTGATGTTGCGGTGGACCCAGCCCAATGACTTGGCAACGTCGCGAATCAGGACGCCCATTTCCACGTCCGGGAGCATGCGATAATTCGTTGAGACAAAAACGAAGCCGCGTTCGGTCAACACGCGAGGCTTCATCTCCACGCTCGTTTTGTCTCCCGTCTGCCAACCCCCACCATGGATCCAGAAGATGACCGGCAGGTTCTTTGCGTCCGCGGGCGAGTAGATGTCCAGCACCTGTCGCTCATGAGCAGGATCCGCGTACGGAATGCTGGATGTCAGACTCTGCGCCCGAGCGACAGACTGCAGCATCACAATGGCGACGACAAGCGGGATGATGTGTTTCATGAGTTTCCAAAATAACGGGTCAGCGCATTACGGAGTAGGCAAAGCTGGAAGTTTTTTTTTGGGGGGGGGGAGTGGTGACAATCGGCAAGGCAGTCCAACGGGGCGATCAGCGTGCGGCGTGGCGACGCAGGCCGATTCCACTAGGCATGGCCTGCAGTTCAACCGCATCGCGCAAGCGGCGAAGAAGCACTGACCCCGTTCTGCCCCCTGGCAGCTCATTACCGCAGTCGCGCAAAGCTGGAAGTTTTTTTTGGGGAGAGAAGCGCTGACACCGTTCTGCCCCCAACGGGGCGATCAGCGTGTGGCGTGGCGACGCAGGCCGATTCCACTAGGCATGGCCTGCAGTTCAACCGCATCGCGCAAGCGGCGAAGAAGCACTGACCCCGTTCTGCCCCCTTCTGCCCGGGCCCCGTTCTGCCCGGGCCCCGTTCTGCCCGGGCCCCGTTCCGCCCGTGCCCGGGAAGCACTGACCCCGTTCTGCCCGCCCGTGCCCGGGAAGCACTGACCCCGTTCTGCCCGCGGCGTTCTGCCCGGCTCCGGTTCGAACGAAAAACCAACGAAACCGATCCGCGAAGAACATCCCCTCAGCAATGCGCTGCGGGGGGAGAGTCCTTCCCGGAATCGGTTACGTTGAAACGTACGAACATTCTCCCCTTAGGGGGTGTGACGGCGGGGGTCCATCTTGAGATACTTCCAGGGCGGATTCGCTACTTGATTTCTCTGCGAGCTCACGGACCTGGGCTGATACGAGAAGCGTCGATACTGCTGCGGCTGCGCGGCGACTGCAGAGGATTGCACATCTCCTGCAGAGATTTGCATCGATTGTGCCTTCCCTTGAGCAGTCGAGTCCACGGCACCCGGGGAGGGAGCCGCTGGCACATACGAAAATCGACGGTAACTCTCCCCCGCAGATGGCATAACACGCATACGGCGCACACTTGCTGAGCCGCGACTACTGGTTCGCTCGTTGTGGGGCCCCCAGAAATTCGTCATATCACCTCGCGCCTTCGCTCCGGCATCGCGCTGAGCGAATGCATTTGGCGTCGTAAGCGTGGCAACCATGATGGCCGCCGCAGTGAAGACCAGAAACTTTCTCATAACGATCATCTCCTTCAATATGAATGAGCTATCAACAGAAAACCACTCTGTAGGGAAAGGGCGTAACCCTCACGAACTACCCACGGTGTGTTTCGACCCCTTTATATACTGCATTTCACGTGCCGAACCAGCGTCCCACCCAGAATCATGGAACAGGAAATGGGAAAAAGGGGCACTCTGGGTGGTGTTGGGTGAGCCCGATTGAGATGCCCAGAGCAAGAATGCGCCGCTGTGGCTTCTGGTGTTATTGGCCTGGCGGGACTCGGGCTGGCCGATCTGTTGCGGTTGGAGGCTTCGGCGGCACCAGAAGCGCAAGCGACGGCCACGGCCAAGAGCGTGATTATGGTTTGGCTCGCGGGCGGCCCTTCGACCATCGACATGTGGGACCCGAAGCCGAACGCGTCGAAAGAAATCGCGGGCGAATTCAAGGCGATCAGCACGAACGTCGTCGGCGTCCTGTTCAGTGAACTGTTGCCGCAAATGGCCAAGGTGATGGATCAATGCACCATCGTCCGATCGCTGTATCACACGATCCCAAGCAGGAATGGATCACGCCTTCCTCGCGGCCGATCGCCCTCTTCCGCGACGGGCAATCCGTAACCAAAGTATAGTCTTAGGATCGCATTTTGGACGATCGGTAGACAATGGCATGTCAGCATCTGCCGCGTTGGACGAGAACCTCGGAGCACTACACGATGTCCTTTCGCCGTGGCTCTCGCCGATTGAGGAGAACTTTCGCACTTGCCTGCCTGGCGGTCTTGACTCCGTCTCCGGACATCGCCAGTGCCGCCGATGATCGTCCACGCATCATCATCGAAACCGACGCCGGTGGTGATCCGGATGACGAACAGTCGCTGGTGCGATTCCTCGTGTACGCCAACGAGTTCGACATTGAAGGTATCATCGCCAACCGACCCGTGGCGCGGGATGGCGAGAACAAGAATCCGATTCGGGACGGTCTCGGCATCGTGCGGGCAATGGTCAAAGCCTACGGTGTCTGCTATCCGAATCTCGTCAAACATGATTCTCGCTTTCCAAGCCCACAGCAGCTTCTGGTGCGAACTGTGGCCGGCTATAACGATACAAACGATGGCGTGGATCTCGTCATCCAAGCCGTCGATGCAGACGATCCTCGCCCGATCTGGTTCAGCAACTGGGGCACTGATAACGGTGCCGCGGAAAGTTGTCTCAAACGCGCCCTGGATCATGTGCTGCGCGAGCGTGGGCCGGAAGGGTATGCCGAGTTCAAGAGCAAGCTACGGCTTAGTTCCGCAGACAAGTTCGGTGACCACACTGCGAAGATCGAGCCGCCCTTTCCGTTCTGGCTCAACGCGTCCCACCCGCCGCTCGACGGGAAACGTTGGTATCACCGTTTCTCGGCGCTGACCGCGACGGCAGGCGGCTTTGACATCGAGCGGGATGTGCGTACTGGTCATGGGCCGCTCGGTGCGTTGTATCCCGTCAACACCGGGCTGCGTCAGAAGGAAGGCGACACCATGATGTTTTTGTATCTGGTGCCCACCGGCATGAACGAACCGCTCGAACCGACGTGGGGCAGTTGGGGTGGCCGATACGGACACAACGAAGCGTATCCTGGAAAACAGTATTTTTGGGCGAACCAGGCCGACACCTGGAACGGCCGCACGCACCGGGACAATACGCTGTCGCGTTGGGCGGCTGATCTTCAGAATGACTTCGCCGCCCGCATGGACTGGTGCGTGAAGGAGTTCAACGACGCCAACCACCAACCCGTCGCCAAGGTAACAGGCAGTCTCCAGCGTGACGTCCAGCCCGGTGAAACGGTCAAGCTTGACGCCACCGCGACTGATCCGGACGGCAACAAGATCACTTACAAATGGTGGCAATACGCCGACGCCGATTCCGCCGACGCGACCGTGACCATCGCCAACAGCGATTCACTGGACCAAGCCAGCTTCGTCGTGCCGAACGAAACCGGGAAGCAGGTCCACATCATTTTGGAAGTAACCGACAAGGGCGCGCCGCCGCTCGTCGGTTATCAACGGATCATCTGCAGCATCAAGTGACGTCCACCAGAAGTTTTTTTTCGTGATATAAGCAGATTCGAATGACTCGCCAATTCGTATTGTCGCTACTTGCGGCCGTAATGCAGGTGTTGTCGTTCGCAAGTGCTGACGAATCGGCGAACGTGTCTTTCGATCGCCAGGTTGCGCCGTTACTCGCGCAGCGCTGTCTGCAGTGTCATAACGCTTTGGCAAAGAAGGGCGGTCTCGACTTGTCCCAAGCCGCAACCGCGAAGGCCGGCGGAGAGAGCGGTCTGGCACTGAAGTCTGGTGAGCCAGACGAAAGTTTGCTGTGGGAACGCATCGCAGCGGATGAGATGCCGCCGAAGCAACCGCCGAGCGACGGCTGCAAGATCATGGTCGTCGATACCGACCATTGCCGAGCCGTGAAGTACGTTCCTGTCTGGGTGTGGACTAACTTCATCCGCGGCAAGTGAATCCGTCCTGATTGTGAAAGCGATACCCTGACCGACCGAACCCTGGAATGTGATGTATTCGCCATGAGTCTGCCATCCATCATCGCTAAACTCCTACTCGCCTCGATTCTTCTCTCCTCGTCGTCGATCGTGCGTGCGGAGACTTCCCATCTGCTTTGTTGGCAGCCACACGAGATTTCGATTATCGCCGAGCAAGAGCACTCGTGGTGGGAGTTTCCTGTCCACGTCGTGTTCCAACACGACGTTGGTTCGGAAGGATTGCGAGTTGAGGGATGTTGGGATGGTGATCGACGCTGGGTCGCTCGCTTTGCGTTGCCGCAGCCAGGCAAGTGGACGTGGCACAGCGAGTCGGCCGACCCAGGACTGGCCGGCAAGTCGGGCACAATCGAGGTTATTGCGGCGTCTTTGGATCAGGTTGCAGAAAACCCAAACTTGCGTGGTCATGTTCGCATTGCCGACGATCAACGGCACTTCGAGTACGCCGATGGCATGCCGTTCTTTCTGCTTGCCGACACGCTGTGGGCCGGCAACACCGCACGCTGCGGATTGGGTGCGAATGAAGACGGTCCATTCTTTACGCATTTGGCTGATCGCAAAGCCAAAGGATTCTCCGCGATCTTGATGCAATACTTTCACGGCTACGGCGACTACCCCGATTCGCTCGGTCATCGCAATGAAGGTGGCAAGCCGTACGTTGATATCGAAACCAAGCAATTGAATCCGGCTCACTTTCGCTTCCTCGACAGGCGTATGCAAGCGTTGTGGCAGCACGGCTTTGTCGCCGCGATCCCGGCGACATGGTGGGGCAAGACGAACCACTGTGTGTTCACGCCTGAAGACGCGCGGCGAATGAGTGTTTACTGTGCCGTGCGGTACGGCGCGTTCAACGCGATCTGGAGTTTGAGCGGCGAGTATCAGTATGCCTTCAAGGACTGTGGTTGGACGCCGGATGATTTCACTGCGATCGGAGAGGAAGTTCAGCGGCACAATCCGTTTCACCATCCGCTGTCGATTCATCCCAGCGGCCAGATCAACTGGAAACCGCCGCACAACGTGCAGTCGTCGAAGCCGTTTCATGGCGAAGCCTGGCTGGATCATCATTGGCTCCAAACAGGCCAAACCACCGATCGTTTGTTCAATATCGTGACGCGACTGGAAGAAAACCGCGAACTCCAGCCCCCGATGCCGGTGTTTTGTTCCGAGTCGTATTACGAACGAGCCGGTGATGTCGAAACGGCCTATCACACACGCTGGCAAATCTGGACCGCGTTCTTGAATGGTGCGGCGGGCTACGGATACGGCTCGCAAGGCGTCTGGCAGTTTCTCGATCCAAGCGACCCACAAGGCGAAACTGGCAAGAGGACAAAAGAATCCGTGCCCTGGCGCAAGCGGTTCGCTTGCCAGGCTCGGAGCAAGTTCGCCACGCTCGAACGTTGCTGACGAGCGTCGACTGGTGGAACCTTCAGCCACTGCGAGCTGCCTTACAAGTCGATGGCAGAGCAAACCCGCTGCCCAATGCATCCGATATCACGCCACCGCAGGCCGCTTCGATTGGCGGCAAGACTTGGATCATTTACCTACCTCGCGGCAACGCGGATCGGAAGCTAAAGGTGAAGCCCCTCGCTGGCACCGAGCGATCCGCGCGTTGGTTCAATCCACGCAGCGGCGAGTTTGTGGGCGCGGATGTGCAGGTCGCCAGTGGTGAGTTGCCACGCCAACCTAATCCCGCCGACGATGATTGGGTACTGTTTGTTGAGTAGCTTGTTCAATTGAGTCTCCCGAGGAAATGTCGATGACCTTCCCTTTGCTTCGCAAAATGTTACTGCTTCTCGCTGTATGGACTGCTGCGAGCTTAGATCCTTGCGACGCCCAAGGAGTGGACGACAACAACAACGCACCGCTGTCGCGCATCGCACTCGGCTCGTGCGCTCGGCAGAACCAGCCGCAGCCGATTTGGGATGCGATCGTAGCTGCCAAGCCCGAACTGTTTCTGTTTCTCGGCGACAACATCTATGGCGACTCGAAGGACATGAACGTCCTGCGAGGAAAGTATGACGAGTTGGCGGCCAAGCCGGGATTTCAAAAGCTCCTAGCAACTTGCCCGATTCTGGCCACGTGGGACGACCACGATTACGGTGCGGACGATGTCGGTGTGGAGTATCCGATGAAGGTCGAGTCGCAGAAATTGTTTCTCGACTTCTTCAACGAACCAACCAATTCGCCTCGCCGCAAGCGCGAGAGTGTTTACGATGCGAAGGTGTTCGGGCCGGTTGGCCGGCGTGTGCAAATCATTCTGCTCGATACGCGGTACTTTCGCGGCCCGTTGAAGCCCAAGCCACGCGTGCCGGGCAAAGGAACTCGCTACATTCCCGTTTAATTCCCGTTTACAGAAGAAAGTGCCACTCAGCGAACTTCAACCCAAGAAACTGCCATGACGATGCATGACCCTGCGATGTCGTTGAAAACACTCCTGCTGACCGCGACTCTCGCGTTGTCGTATGGCGTTGCGTTAGGAGCGGACACGCCGCAAGTGAAAACGCTGGTCCCAGGTATGAAGGTCGATCGTCTGCCAGTCACGCTGACGAACATCGACAGTGTCGACTATGGTCCCGATGGCCGCTTGTATGCGGCGGGTTACGATGGCCGCGTCCACGTGCTGACCGACACGGACGGTGATGGACTTGAAGATAAGGTGGAACTCTTCTGGTCGACCGCCGGCGATTTGCTCACGCCGGTGGGAATGCTTGTAACGGACGAAGGGGTGTATGTTGCTTCGCGAGGCAAGATCGCGTTGTTGCGAGACACCGACCGTGACGGACGAGCCGACAAGAGCGAAGCGATTATTTCGGGTTGGGTAAATGAAACTCACAACAGCGAGACTCGCAACGACGCGGCGGGAATCGCGATCGATAAAGAGGGGAATCTGTACTTCAGCCTGGGGTGTATGTCGTACAACAAGGCGTGGCTGCTCGATAGCCAAGGCCGATCGCAGTACGACATGGCAAGCGAACGCGGAACGGTCTTAAAGGTTTCCGCTAATCGTAAACATCGAGAGATCATCGCGACCGGATTGCGATTTGTAATCGGGCTGGACATCAACAAATACGGCGACTTGTTCGCGACCGATCAAGAAGGAGACACATGGTTCCCAGGCGGCAATCCTCGCGACGAATTGCTTCACGTGATTCCGGGCCGCCACTACGGCTTTCCCTTTCGCCATCCGAGCTATTTGCCAAACGTCGTCGATGAACCAGAAGTCGTTGGCTTTTCGCCGCAGCATCAATCGACATGCGGCTTCCGCTTCAACGAACTGCGGTCGCATCGCAAGCCGTTTGGGCCCGCGCAGTGGGAAGGCAACGCCATCGTCACGGGATTCTCGCGCGGCAAGTTGTGGCGCGTTCCGTTGGCGAAGTCGCGTGCCGGGTATGTTGGAAAACAAGTTCAGTTCGCTGCCTTCGAGTCGCTACCAACGGATGTCGCGATTTCTCCGACAGGTGATTTGCTAGTGACATGTCACGGCGGTCGACCGGACTGGGGCTCGGGGCCAGGTGCCGAAGGACACCTATATAAAATCAGTTACGATCGCAGCCGGCCTCAGCCGGTTGCCGCCTGGCCCGCCAGTCCGCTGGAATTCAAGATCGCCTTCGATCGACCCATTGATGCCAAGCAATTGCAGACGCCCAAGATCGAGATGGGCGAGTACGTGTGGGAGGGCGATCGCTACGAATGGATCTGGCCCGGGTACGACGTGGTCAAGCAAGAGAAAGCGGCGGTGCGTCGCCGGTTGACCGTGCATGATCAGCGCGTCTCGCCTGACGGTCGAACCGTCACGATCACAACCACCGGGCAACCCTGGCGTGCTCGTTACGCCGTGACATTGCCGGGCGTTGCGTCAGCAAGTAAAGATGGTACTGGCTCCGCAAGCGAGATTGAACTCTCGTTCGATCTCGGTGGAGTCTGGGGCGAATGGACTCGACGCGGCGATACAGAACCGACATGGAGAGGTTGGCTCCCACATGTTGACTCCAATGTGATTGATGTGATCACTGCCGGTTCAGCGGAACACGAGCGGTTGCGTCCGTTGTTGCAACAGCCAGGTCAACTTGTGTTGCGGTCACGGTTGCTGCTTCCTGGCAATCAAGTATCGCTGCGATTTGAAGGGAGCGGCCAATTCCAGATGAAGTGCGGCGACGTTGAAACGAGTTCCGATCGATCGGGATCACAATATGTCGCTAAGTTTGCTGTCGCTGCCAAACAGCCTCGCATGGAAAGCCATCCTCGCGGCGGTCGCGAGCAGGTTCTGCCGAGCGAAGAAGTGCCGCTGGAAATTATCGTGCAGACTGGCGCGACGAAGGACGCCTTTTTGTTCGACGCGTCGTATCACGCAGACTTCGATCCCTACGAACGACCGTTGCGGCTGGAGCATCTGTTCGTACCTTGGGCACCGACCATTCGCCCTCCCGCGACGGACGAAAACGACGATGCCACCGAAACACTGATCGCCGGTGATCCTGCCAAGGGCCGGGCAATCTTCTTCGGCGATGAGGCGAATTGTGCGGTCTGCCATACGTTCGCAGGTCGCGGCGGCAAAGTAGCTGCCGATCTCACCGTCTCAGTGCATCGTTCGCCGGAAGCCGTGTTGCGAGACATTGTCGAACCGAGTGCCGCGATCAACCCCGACTACGTGAGTTACGTGTTGCAAACAGACAGCGGCCAGACGCTGGCGGGCTTGATCCAGTCGGCGGACGAGAAGCAGATCACGCTGGTCGATGCTGCGGCCAAGCTACATCAAGTCAATCGGAATGAGATCGAAGACATTCGCGCCAACTCGGTTTCTTTGATGCCGACCGGCTTCGACAAACTCGGTCGCGTCAAGCTGCAAGATCTGGTCGCGTTTCTATGCACCGAGGACGAGGATGCGAAAAGGAAGGGACTGCCCACGGGCGTGATACAGCGAGAGTTCTGGCTCGATTTGCCTGGAGACGGGATCTCCAGCCTTCTCAAGCATGCGAACTTTCCCAGTAAACCGTCCGGGACGGGATTGCTGACACGCTTTGAATCGCCAGTCAACTGGAAGGAAAACTTTGGCGCTCGCATTCGCGGTTTCATCCACCCGCCGCAAACCGGCGACTATGTTTTCTGGATGGCCGCCGACGACTACGCGGAACTGTGGCTGAGTTCATCGGAGGACCCGGCGAAGAAGTCCCGCATCGTCAACATGAATCGTTGGACGCCTTCGCGCGTGTGGGAGAAGTATCCAGAACAAAAGTCAAAACCAGTTCGCTTGGAAGCTGGCAAACGTTACTACATCGAAGCGTTACAGATGGAAGCCACTGTCGATGACTGTTTGGCGGTCGGCTGGCAGTTGCCTGATGGATCGCTGGAGAGACCGATTCCTGGCAGACGGCTGTCGACAGCGAATTAGTGTTGCTAGCGAAAGTCGCCAAGGTTTTCCATGATTTTCGAAACCGACATAACTCGTGGTGAGTTTCGCTACTTTACGAGAGGTTGAAATGTTCGCTACAGATTCGTTCCTTCTCCGTTGGATCGCCTTCGAGTTGCTCGCCATTGGGGCATCATGTGCTGCGACGACATCGCTAGCCGAAGACATGACCTTTCCAGGCACGAACTGGGAACAGGCGTCGCCCCAATCGCAATCGCTCGACGCGACGAAGTTGGCGGCCGCTGTCGATTACCTTAAACAGAACTCGGGGCGCGATGGCGTGCGTGAATTGGTGATCGTCCGCGAAGGGCGGATGGTGTGGAAGGGAAATGACATCGATAAGGTGCATGGAATCTGGTCATGCACGAAATCGTTCACCAGCACCACGCTGGGACTGCTGATCGAGGACGGAAAATGCACGCTCGATACACCGGCGAAACAATTTGTCCCCGAGTTGGCTGCCCATTTCCCGGACGTGACGCTGCGGCATTTCACCACCATGACATCCGGGTATCGAGCAGTCGGCGACCAGCCGAAAGGGAGTTACCTGCACGGGCCGAGCAGCACGCCGTTTCTGCCGTTCGACAAACCGCTGTTTACGCCGCCGGGGTCGAAGTACGCCTACTGGGATTCGGCGATGAATATGTTTGGCCTCGTGCTGACGCGAGCCGCGGGCGAGCCGCTAGAAAAGCTCTTCAAGCGACGCATCGCTGACCCAATTGGCATGAACGCGAAAGCTTGGGATTGGGGCGATTTCGCCACGGTCGATGGAATCGTGGTCAACGGCGGATCGGGCAACTCGGGCAAACATATTACGATCTCGGCTCGCGAAATGGCGAGGCTCGGTCAGCTCTTCCTGAACAAGGGAAATTGGAACGGCAAGCAACTCATCAGCGCCGCCTGGGTCGACGCGGCTACATCGGTGCAAGTACCCTCGGAGACGCCGCTCGGGCATCCGGAAAGCAATATCGATGGACGAGGCGTGTACGGATTTAACTGGTGGACCAACGGTGTGCAGCCGGATGGCAATCGCATCTGGCCCGCAGCACCGTCGAACACTTTCGCGGCCAGCGGCCACAACAACAATAAACTGTTTGTGATTCCCGATTGGAACATGGTGATCGTGCGGTTGGGATTGGATCAGAACGATCTCAAGATCTCCGACGCGGTGTGGTCCAAGTTCCTGGGATTGGTCGGTGAGTCGCGAACGGACGGCGAGGTCGCGGTCGACGCCGGGGAGACGCTTGGTGTGAGCTTTCGTGTTCACGATATCGGTCGGCCAACCGGCAACGGTTTCGGCCAGACCTCGGCGGTGGACGTCGATAAGGACGGCGATCTCGATTTTATCTCTGGGCGTCAGTTCGGCGATGTCTTTTGGTTCGAGAACCAGGGAACTGATAAGTGGGTTCAGCATCTGATTGGCGAAAAAGCCAAGACCGATGTAGGCGGTGTGGCGTTTGATGTTGATGGAGACGGCTGGGTCGACCAGGTTTCAGGCGGCACTTGGTTTCGCAATCCGGGCAATCCGTGCCAGGTCGCTCGCTGGGAAAGGTTTGAAAACGGCGCGACGCCGACTCACGATAATCTCGCGGCTGACATCGACGGCGACGGAAAGCTCGATCTGGTTTCGATACTCGATAAAGCAGGCGTCTTCTGGTACGGCATTCCGCAAGATCCAACGAAGCACTGGATCGAACACAAGCTGCTCGGTGTCACAAAGCCGCAGTGCCACGGTGGCATCGCGGTCGGCGATATCGACGGCGATGGCGACCTGGACGTGTCGCGGCTGGATCGCTGGTTGGAGAACGCGGATGGCAAAGGCGAGACGTGGATCGAGCGGAAGACATTTGACTTCGGCAAGGAAGGGCCGTGGGGCCTTCAGACCCGCGCCGTGCTGGTCGATGTCGATCGCGATGGCGACCTCGACTTGATCCAAGCCGAAGGCGATGTACTCGATGGCCGCGTTGCTTGGTTCGAGAACTTGCATGGCAACGGCAAGGATTGGGAACGGCATCTGATCAAAGAGACCGGCCACAACCAAGACTTTCATTCGATCTGCGTCGCCGATTTCGACAACGACAGCGACGTCGATATCTTCTCCGGCGGCGGGCCGCTGACCGTTGGCGAACATGTCTGGTTCCTGTGGGAGAACGCTGACGGCAAGGGCGGCAGTTGGAAAGAGCATGTTGTCCAACGCGGCCAGCGAACGCACGAATCGGTCTGTGGCGACATCGATGGCGACGGCGACATCGATATCTTCACGAAACCTTGGCGCGGGGATTTGCATTTGTTCGTTGAGAATCTGCTGAAGTCGTCGCCTCACGGAGCTAGGCCATGACGCAGGGAGTTCTCGTGACGCGAAAGATTCCAACCCGCGAGCGACAACGAGGGACCATCCGTGGATAGTGTCAATCAATCAACTGGCCGATTGGTTCTGACTCGCCACGAGCGATGCACGGTCATTCAGGAACCATCCATGAGCAACACGAGCTGCGAAGTTCTCGCGGCAGGCAAAGTGAAACCAACTGAGGAACATCGACGATGTGCGGAATGACGAAGAAGCGGATGGGGGCATTGCTGGCCGCGCTGCTGATGTGCCAATCGGCGCATACCCTGGCGGACACGAAGGTGTCGATATCGCAGGATCGCTGGCTGATCAACGGCCAGCCGACGAATCCCGGCACGCCCTGCGAAGGCTTGCTGATGAACGTGCGGATGGTGAACGCGACGTTGGAGGATTTGTCCGGCCGGCGACCGGAATTCGACGCCGCCGCCAACACGGACGAATTCATCAAGGCGATCCCGGCTTACGCCGCGCACGGCGTGAATGCATTCACGCTCTGTCTGTCAGGCGAGCCAATTGAGAATCAGCCTGCCTCGTCCGCTTCCACAACGATCTACTTCCCGCCGCCCGAATCGCAAGGCGGTTGGCGTGCCGTGGAAACAGACGACGAGATCGAAACAATTGGCGGGATGGACAAGGCGAAGATCGCCGAACTGAGCGAGTGGTTGCTGAAGTCGGACAATCGCCCATTCGCCGCCGTCGTGATCCGCCGAGGCACGATCGTCTTGCAGGTCGAACGCGGCAACAGCGCGGCGACGGACTCGCGCCGGGTGGCTTCGGTCTCGAAGGCGATCTGTGCGACGGTCCTGGCGATCGCGTCGGAGCGCAGTCAACAAGGACTGACGCCGCGCCGGATGACGTTCGAAGACAAGGCGTTTGACTTCATCCCCTGGGCCCTGCCGTTGAGCGATCCGCGCAAGGCAGACATCACCGTCAAGCAACTGCTCAATCACACGTCGGGCATCTGTCCGGAAGCGGTGGGCGCGGCAAACGACGGCACGTGGGATTACATACTCGGCCACAGCGGCGATCGACGCACTGCAAAACTCGCCTTCGATCCCGGCACCGGCTGCGGCTACTCGACGCACGCCCTGGTACACGCGTCGCTCGTCTGCGAGACGGTCACCGGGAAACCGTATGACGAGTTCGCTATCGAGGCGTTGTTCAAACCGCTGGGGATCGAGAAGTGGTGGTTTCAATACTACGAAGGGGGCAAGGTTGGTCGCAAACCGTCGCACGGACTGGGCCTGCCGGCGCGAGCTGGCGCGGATCGGCTATTGCATGTTGCACGACGGCCGTTGGAACGACAAACAAGTGATTCCCAGGTGGTTCGTCGAGCAAACCGCGCAACCGTCGCACAACGTGACGACACCCGAGATGCGCTGGAAGCTGAACCCGGCCGTGTTCACGCTCGGTTGGGAACTGCCCGCCAAACATTTCCCCGACAGCGGCAAACACATCGCTGGCATCCCGGCCGACGCGCGGTACAAGCCCGGCAGCGGCGGGCAACTGATCGCGCTGGTCCCCAGTCTCGATCTGGTCATCGCTCGCCAGACCGGCGGCAGCGGCCAGTGGGATTACGAGGAATTCCTCCGCCGCGCGTGCGATGCAGTGCTGTCCACCAGGTGACGAATTCGCGGTTGCGTGGAAAGTTATTTCTTCAAGAGGCCCAAGTGATCACGACGAAACCGTTCGCTGTTGTTGCCATACTCGTCTGCGGTTGCGCCGCTCAACACGCCGAGGGCAACGATGCGACTGATCAGGCGGTGGCTTCTGATGAGGTTCGCCTGGCTCCTCCAGCCGGACGTATCGACATGGTCCTCGATTCGGACATGTACAACGAAGTGGATGATCAATTCGCGCTGGCGTATTCGCTGCAGTCAGCGGACCGTATCAACCTGCAGGCGGTTTGTGCGGCGCCGTTTTTGAACCATCGCTCCAAATCCGCAGCAGACGGACTGGCAGCGGCGACCAATATCGCGTCGGCACTTATCCTCGACCCGTCGATCGCCGAGCGGGTCGTGGTTGTCTGGATTGGCGGGCATCCGCACGATTGGCCGCACGCCCGCGACTTCAATCTGACGCAGGACATCGCGGCGGCGCAGGTCTTGTTCGATTGCGGCGTACCGCTGATTCACATTCCCGCCGGCACATGGACCGTCAGCCGCGATGACACCATCGCCAAAGAAAAAGTTTTGCTGGCGACTGACGCCAGCGGTCGCTTCGTGTTCGACTCGCCCGCCAGCCGCGCCGTGTTATTTCATTTCAAGAGGACTGGTCCATGACGAAAGATATCCAATCATGATTCAACGTATTCTCTTCACGTTCATCGTCCTCTTCGCTCTTTCGGCATCACTTCACGCCGCCACACCTGCCGAGAATCTGGCCGGTAAGCCGGACGACTGGTTTCGCAGCGATGACGGCCAGAAGGCTTGGAATAACATTCTCTCCTGGCAGACCGAACCGGCCCTAACCAGAGACGACAAAGCTTCGCCCCTGTGGGCCAGATTCTATGAAATCCCGTCGAACCGCCCCATCTTCAGCGACCGGGACGGCGTGGTGAAATACGACATTGAACAAATCGGCGGCGAACGCCGGGGCGGCTACACCTGGTACGGCAACTGGGGTGATGGTGTCGCCAAGGCGTACGCCAAATGGCGATATCGCTAGGTACCGTAACGATTCGTCCAGGAGTTCATGCACCCCGTCTGCGCCGACTCGAAATGAGAAATACCCGATGACAACACGCAACACGGTTCAACATGCGATACGGAAGCGATCTGTCCTACTGACGATGGCATTGATTTTGTCACTTCAGGCCGCGCCAATCCGCGCCAAGGAACTCGGCTCATTTGCCAAGTGGACAAAGATCGAAATCCCGCTCAACGGGCCAGAGTCGCGAGGCGCGGGAGAACCAAATCCATTCGGTATGTCGGTGGACGTGCAGTTCACCGGTCCCAGCGGAAAGTCGTACAGCGTTCCCGGCTTCTACGACGGCGATGGAAAGGGCGAACTTGATGGCAACGTGTGGATCGTGCGATTCTCGGCTGATGAGCTGGGCCAGTGGTCGTTCCGCTCCCGCAGCAAGCAACCGTTACTCGATGGCCACGCAGGATCGTTCAACGTCACGAAAGCCGCCCCGGATGCACCGGACTTTTATCGTTGGGGCCGGTTGGAAGCTGCGGGTACGGCCGAGAACAAGATTCGTTATCTGAAGTTCCGCGACGGACCGTATTGGCTCAAAGCCGGCTGCGACGATCCAGAGAATTTTCTCGGCAAGTACAAAAACTACGACACGCTGGAGAAGCGCAAGGCGGCCGTTGATTATCTCGCCGAGCGGGGTATCAATTCTTTCTACATCATGAGCCACAATATCGACGGTGACGACAAGGACGTCTGGCCGTGGCTGGGTCGGACCGCGAAGGAAGCCAAAACGAACAGCACTGGCGAGGTCCGCTTCGACGTGGCGAAGCTCGACGAGTGGCGCGATTTGTTCGAATACATGCAAACGCGAGGCGTCGTCGTGTACCTCGTATTGGAAGACGACAGTGCATGGAAAAGATTTGACCACGCCCGCTACTATCGCGAGATCGTCGCGCGCTTTGGCTATCTGCCGGCGCTGGTCTTCAACATGGGCGAAGAACACAACGAGAACTATAAGTTGTCCGAAGGTCTGGCACTGGCTCAGCAACTTGCCGACATCGATCCCTACCACCACCCGCGCGGCATTCACAACGTGAACACAGCGAACAACGATTACATCGATGCGCCGCAAATCGACTTCACGGCGATCCAGACCGGCAGCCCCGGCACGCGGAGCGGATTGGCCAACGCACTGCAGCACAACCAGATCGCCATCGACTGGATTCGCGGCTGTGAGCAGCGAGGAAAACGCACGCTGATGGCCAACTTCGATGAAGGCCGTCCCGAAGAGACTCGCGCCGCGTGGTGGGCCGCGTACATGGCCGGCGGCGTCTGGGAAGCACACGTGCAGTCGCCGTACGACCGCCCGATGTCCGCCTGGGAACCCGTCTGGACCGAATTGGGAGGCACGCGGACATTGATGGAATCGCTCGCCTTTTGGGAAATGCAGCCGCACAACGAACTTGTAAAATCTGGCCAGGCTTTGTGTCTCGCGAAACCCGGCGCCGTCTACGCACTGTATCTGCCTGCCGGAGGCATGGTGACGATCGACTTGCCACCGAACACCGAGTACCAAGTGTCGTGGTGGAATCCAGCGAACGGATTCCGCGGCCAATTCACCGACGGCGGCCGAGTCGCCGGAGGACAACAATCGTTCACCCCGCCATCGCAAGGTGACTGGGCCTTGCGCCTACTGAGGATCAAGCCATGAATCGACGTCACTTCTTGAAGAATACCGGTACGGCCGCCTCGCTGGCCGCGCTCTCGCATGTCACAACGTGGCATGTGAATGTTTTCGGCAAAGGCGCAGAGGAACAATCGCGCCCGGCTAGCGGACCGCTACGAGTTCATCCGAAGAACCCGCGATACTTCAGCGATGCCAACGGCCGCGCGATTCTGCTGGTTGGCTCGCACATGTGGAACAATCTGGTCGACATGGGACGCAGCGATCCGCCCGAGGCGTTCGACTTTGCGGCCTATCTCGACTTCCTCAGTCGCTACGGCCACAATTTCATCCGGCTTTGGACGTGGGACTCGGTGACCTGGGACACGCGGGCGAATGGCGGATTGGGCAAGGACTTTGTTCACCGCGTAGCGCCGCACCCATGGGCGCGGACCGGCTCGGAGAAAGCCCTCGACGGCAAGCCGAAGTTCGATCTGAACCAGTTCGACGCGACTTACTTCGATCGCTTGCGAACGCGAGTCGGCGAAGCGGGGCGGCGCGGGATCTATGTCTCGGTGATGCTGTTCGAAGGCTGGGGACTGATGCACGGCAATCGCGGCCGGGCGGCGCCGGCCGGCTGGGCCTGGCGCGGGCATCCCTTTAACGCGGACAACAACGTCAACGGCATCGACGCCGGTGTCGAAGGCGATCCAAACAGTGGCAAACCGCACAGCCTCGCCAATCATGCGGCCAATGCAATACAGGCCGCGTACATTCGCAAGGTCGTCGATACCGTGAACGATCTCGACAACGTGCTCTACGAAGTGATCAACGAAGGGGGCGAGAAGGAGTGGGACTGGTGGGTCGTCGAGACCATACGTGACCAAGAGCGCGGCAAGCCCAAGCAGCACCCCATCGGGATCACCGGCCATGGTGCCGAGGATTTGAAGAGCATGCTAGCTAGTCCGGCCGATTGGATCTCGCCGGGTTCACGCGACGGGTTTCGGGACGACCCGCCGGCCTGGGACGGCAAGAAGGTCAGTCTGCTCGACACCGATCATGTCTGGGGTATCGGCGGAAACGGCACGTGGGTCTGGAAAGCTTTCCTCCGCGGCCACAATCCGCTCTTCATGGATCCGTATGACGGCGAGGTGATCGGCAGGCGGTTTGACCCGCAATGGGAGCCGGTCCGCCGCAACATGGGTATCGCTCGCCGGTTGACCGAACGAATCGATCTCGCAGCGATGGCGCCGAGCGAGACCGCAGCGTCCTCGAAGTACTGCTTGTCAAATCCCGGACATGAGTACGTGGCCTACAAGCCCGCGGGAATCGCGAACCTTTCGCTTACATTTCCCGCGGGATCGTACGACGCAACATGGATTGATCCTGCCACGGGAACAGAATCCGCAGAGAAGCCCGTCGAACATACCGGCGGCAACCGAACGTTCCCGTCGCCGTTACCCGAAGACGCTCTGTTGCATTTGCGACGGCGCGAGTGATCGCCGCCAAACTGTTTTTGCGCACGACACGATCTCAAAAAACGCGTCAACTTGGAGCCAACCAATGAAGACGTTCCTCGGCGTATTACACCCGCAAGGTTCGCTTCTATTTCATTTGGGAGCAGGATGAGACTTACCAACAGTACATCCGGCCGCACTGGGGAAAATATGGCATTCAGACCATCATCTCCGATCAGTTCATCGCCCTGTTCTACCACTGGAAAAAGTACATCACGGCGGTCGCCCCGCAGCCGACGTTCCCCGCCAACCCTCTCATCGGTTTCCTCACTGGTGGACCGGCGATCCTGCGCCAGAATTCGCTGAAGGCAAGCACATTGGTGCCAAGACGGTGAGCCGATGGCAGCTGGACGATCGGCGAGACTTCGCCGAAAGAATGATCCGCTGTAAGACTTCCATGCGGCCGCGAAGATGAGGCTATTGCTGATGGCACTGCGGTTCCGGCCAGCCGCTGCTGGCTGCCGCGTTACTTCTCGCCGCCCCCAATCTCGGCTCATTTCGCTAAACTGGACAGCGCCACTTTTGTTGTCGTCCTGCCACTCCGCTGGCAGGGCATGCCGCGATTTGCGGCAAATGACCCGCCAGCGGAGTCGCGGGACGACTTGGATTGCATCGCCCGGTAAAACACGAGGTCTTCGTTAAAAAGTGGCGCTGTCCAGCTAAGCTGTGCTGTCGCTGCGGAGCAGCATTCCATTGACGGTCACGCAAAAGGGAAATGGGACGTATCATGGTCAAGTCGTTGCTACTCTGCTTCCCTGCGATAGTGTGTATGACGCACGGGGCATTTGCGCAAAAGTTAAAAGTCGTCGAAGACGAACAAACGATCGTCGTCACACAAGCCGACAAGGTTGTTGTCACTTACAACAAAGTATCGCCACCGGCTCCGAGGGGTATCGACCCGATCTACGAACGAAGCGGTTGCCTGCATCCGGTCGGCTCTCCGCATGGTAAAATCGTGACGGCAATGTTTCCGTTTGATCACGCCCATCAGCAGGGCATTTTCTCGGCTTGGGTTAATACGACGTACGATGGCCGGGCGGTTGATTTTTGGAATTTGGCGGGACGGACGGGGAGAGTGCTGCACGAACGAGTTGGGTCCACGTTCCAAACTGCAGAAGTCGCGGGTTTTGAAGTCGACTTGCTTCACCGCGTCGAAACAGAGCCGCCCGTTGACGTTTTGCGAGAGCGGTGGAAAGTCTCGGTGTTTCGGACTGATGGAACGTACCATTGCTTCGATCTGGAGACCGAACAAACGGCGATCACAACAAAACCGCTCATAATCAACCAATACCATTACGGTGGGATCGTGCTGCGAGGTCCAACGCGATGGCTGTCCGCGAAAGACAGCGAAGCCCGCAAGCAAAGCGATCTCAAAATTGAACCGAGCGAGTTCCTGAACAGTCTCGGCTCCGACCGGGTCAAAGGGAATCATGAACACGCGAAATGGGTGGCTCTATCGGGCAACATCGGCGGCGATCCCGTCAGCATTGCCGTCTTGTCTCATGCGGACAATTTTCGAGCACCCCAAGCGGCCCGCCTGCATCCATCGAAACCGTATTTTTGCTTTGCACCATCTGTCGACGGTGCTTTCACCATCGACCACGATCATCCTTTGAAAGGTCGATATCGCTTCTTGATTGCGGACACGAAACCCGATCCAAAGTGGATTGACCAGCAGTGGGAGACGTGGTGCAACGAATGACCGCGACTCCGCTGGCGGGTCATTTGCCGCGAATCGCGGTATGCCCTGCCAGCGGAGTGGCAGGACTACAACCAAAATGGCGCGGTCCAACTAGTGTCGTGCGATAAGAAGTGGGTTTCGGCATGTGACAGCCATCTCGTCGAGACCAGGCGGGGCTTTTTTTGGGGGGGAGTTGCGAGTGGCGACAGGCGGGGACGCAGCCGCCTCTGTTCCATTGACTGATATGCCGGGCGAACAAAAACGTGTCACAGAATCGCGCTCGCCTTGGAAGAAACGCCACTTTTCGTGACACATTCGCCGCCGTGTGGCATATCGGCTAGAGTCAATGTTGCACCACAACTGTACCAGACAAACGACCATGAAACGACGTTACTTCCTCGCCGCAACAGGCCGAATTGCTATGTTGACGGCGGCTGTCACTGTGTCCACCCGCGGAGGCGCAGGCGGCCGAAACAACCGTCCTGGGCCTGTGGGACTCGCGGTTTACGCTCAACGAAAGGCCCACGTTTTTGCTGGGGATCAGTTACTACGGGGCGCTGGGTGCTCTCGATGAATTCATTCGCCGGGATCTCGATGATCTGCGCGGTGCCGTCACTGGCGGCGCGGCGGGGTGGTGTTTTCACAATGGCTCGCAGCGAACCACTCCAGATACTCGTCTTCGCCGTTCCTGCGATCTCCGCGAACCGCGACGAATGGATCAATTGGACTCCAAAGAACGGATCGTTTTAGCCAAAGCTCGATCCGCTCTGGCAGCATTCGATGCGGCTGCCAAACCGGCCAAGGAGCGTTGATGATGACACGCAGCGCTAACGCCATGATGGCGACGGGGGCTTCCCTCTCTGGGACCGCAATACCAACACCGGCAACGACCGGGCCACTGACACGCAAACCCAAGTCGCCCGGCAAACCATGTACCACGACACGACGCGCCCGTCGCATATCGTTCTGTCTATCATCCTACGGACACGGTGGTCAATTCATGAAGCCGCTTCGACTCATACTGTTCATCATTTGTTGCGCATCCCATCACTGCGTGACACTACGCGCCGCCGAACCGCCGTATCCACGCAGCGAAGTGATCGAAGACATCACCTGGCACTGGGACACGCACAAAACAGCGGCTCCGGGGAGTGATCTGTGGCCTGTGACCTGGGGTCCCGACGGACACCTTTACACGGCTTGGGGTGACGGCGGCGGATTCGGCGGAACAAACTCCGACGGCAGAGTGAGCATGGGCTTCGCGCGCATTGAAGGTCCGCCCGAGAAGTTTCGAGGCGTCAATATCAACGGTGGTAAGAACGCGCTGCATCCTGCGTCGTTTCCTCAAAAAGGAAAAACAGGCGGCATTCTATACGTCGATGGAACGCTCTACGCGCGGCTCAATCTACAGGATGGAACATGGCCCGACGTCAATCATTCGCTGGCATGGTCCGACGACGGTGGAGCGACCTGGCAGCAGACCTCGTGGGTGTTTCCCAAAGGTGACGGGAATTTCAAACCGGCCCGTTTCCTGAACTTTGGTCGCGACTATGCTGAACTGCCCAAGGAGTTGGATGGTTACGTCTATATCTATGGCTTCCGGCAGGCGGCTCAGGGTGCAGGCAACGCCACGTACCTGTCCCGCGTGCCGAAGGAGAAGATGAAGGACCGTGCCGCCTATGAGTTTGTTGCTGGACTGGAGGGCGACCGTCCGATTTGGTCGTCCGACGTCGCCACCGCCAAGCCGGTATTCAGCGACCCGCACGGCGTGATTCCCACGACGGGCGTCGTCTATCACCCAGTGCTCAAGCGGTTCCTCCTCACTAGCTTTCACACGGGACCAGGCCAACTCGGCATCTTCGACGCACCGCAGCCCTGGGGACCGTGGACGACCGTGGCCTACTACGAGGACTGGGGCCAGATGGGCACCGCAGGTCACGGGTTGAACTGTGATTTCCCACAGAAATGGATCAGCGACGACGGACGAACGATGTGGTGCGTGTTCAGCGTCTATGGTGCCGGCGCAGACCGGCATTCAGGCGCACGACAAGCTCAACATCGTGAAAGTCTCACTCACGCTCAAAGACAAGTAGCAGCAGGATCAGAGGAAGTACTCATGCGATTGGACAAGCGAACGATTGACGCGCGTCGTTTCCTGTGGGCGGGAATGTGTCTGCTGTTTGCAGCGGCGGCTCGGGCGGAACCGCCGTATCCGCCGAGCCAGGTTATCGCCAGTGTCACATTCGATTTCGCAACGCACGAGCGGCGGGCACCAGGCAGCGACAATTGGGCAATCACCTGGGCTGACGACGATCATCAGTACGCGGCGTGGGGCGATGGCGGCGGATTCGGCGGGACGAACGGCGACGGCCGAGTCAGTCTGGGAGTCGCGCGAATCGAAGGAGCCAGCAACAAATATCAAGGCGTAAACGTCTGGGGTGGTAAGAACGCTCAAAACGCCGCCAGGTTCGGCGGTAAGAGCTACGGCATTCTGTCGGTCGGCGGCGCGTTGTACATGTGGGTCGGACCGGGGTCGGACACGACCAGCTACCGGGAAACGCGGCTTCATAAGTCCACCGATCACGGTACGAATTGGTCGAAGGCCGATTGGGCGTTTTTGAAGTCCGACCGGCTGATCATGCCAACGTTTTGCCAGTTCGGCAGCGATTACGCCGGGGCCCGCGACAACTATGTTTATGCTTACGCCATCCGGCTGCAAGGCAATCCGTCACAACTGAATGTCCACAAGCCCGGACAAATCGACCTGCTGCGCGTGCCGAAAGACAAGCTCATGCAACGAGCCGCGTATGAATTCTTCACCGGACTCGATGACAGCAGTCAACCAAAGTGGACCAAGGACATCGCCGCTCGACGTCCTGTATTCGAAGATGTCAACGGCGTCGGCTGGTGTTTCAGCGTCAGCTACAACGCAGGCTTGAAACGCTATCTGCTGTGCACCGAACACGACGCGTCCTTCCATGGAAACCTCGGCATGTTCGACGCGACCCAGCCGTGGGGACCGTGGACCACCGTCGACTATTACCGGAACTGGGGCAAGTTCGGTTCGACCTTCTTCTGGAACTTTTCCAACAAATGGCTCGGTGAGGATGGCAAGAGTTTTACATTGATCTTCACCGGCACCGGTGCGAACGACTCGTGGAATACGGTGCGCGGCGAATTCATCCTGGCGACGACCGACGACAAAGCATCGAAGGGCAAATGAGGACAATAGCATGCCGCGCAGTTTCTTGATCGCTTTCATGATCCTCGCGTTGCTGACCGCCACGATGTCGCTGAGTGCCGAGGCACAGGTGCCCGACTGGGTTGTCTATCCCAGTGCCCAATGGCAGACGATCACACCGCAACAGGCCGGCCTTGACGTCGCGAAGTGGAACGCGTGGGTCGCGCGGCAGAAACCGTCCGGCAACAACAGTTGGGGTCAGAATCCCAGTCGCAACTTCGGCGTCGTCGTGACGCGCGGCGGGTATTTGTTGAACACGTTCGGCGACGGCGAATGCAGAGTTCAGAGTGCCTCGGTCGGCAAGGCCTTCACGTCGTTTGCCTTGCAATTGGCGATCGACGAAGGCTTGATCAAAGATGCCAACGATCCGATTCGGAAGTACTGGACGGGCGAAGGACAATTGGACGCCGATCACAAGCGGATGGACCGGGGCGTTCATCAGTCGCTGACGTTTTTTCATTTGCACACCATGCGCGGCGGCTTCCCAATCAGCAACGGCTTTTTCTGGTCGAAAAAGCAAGACGTACCGAGTTGGGCGAAATGGACCGGCGACCCGACGGCGGACAACTACGCTCACGTCGAGCCGGGAAAGGAATCACGCTACTTAAGTGGAGGACGTTGGCGGTTGTCGCAGGCGTTGACCGCCATCTGGATACGGGAACTCAAAGATGTGCTCGACGAAAAGCTCTTCGACCATATGGGCATCCAGCCGGACGACTGGCAATGGGCGACCGGTCGGGAATTGCACGACAATCGCGACTGGTATCCGGGGATGCCGGGTTACGGGTTGTTCTGCGATCCGCCGTACAAGATCAACGATTGTCGCGTACAAGGCGGCGGTGGTTGGGTGTCAATGAGCGCCAGCGACTTGGCCCGCGTCGGCTTGCTCGTGGCGTCGCGCGGCAATTGGAAGGGCCAGCGTCTGATCGACGACACGCCATTGGTTCGCGGTCACGCGGGCGGCAACAGCAGCCTGATGGAGGGTTGGAGCGACACGATGTTCTCATGGGGCCAAGTCACAACGGCGGGCATTTCCACGAACGAATTAAAAGAAATGGTGATTGGTCCCGTGAAACCGCAGAGGAGTTCGCCATGAAGTTGCTTTTGCGCGGCTGCTGTTTTTTGCTGGTTCTGCTGCTGCAGAGCGACGCCGCCTCCGCTCAAGACACCGCAGCATCTCCGCCTCACGTGCCGCGGCAGGGTGCGAATCTAATCGTCAATCCGTCGGTGAACACAAAGGCAAATTGGTCTTACCTGCGCGATGCCGAGTACGACGCTTCCACGTCGAGGACTGACGACGGTTCGGGGTCGATGAAGCTGGTGACGCCGCCGCCGAGCATGGCGTTGACGGAGCTGATCGCGGTTCAGTCCGGCAAGCGGTACACGTATGGCTTTTACATCAAGACACTGAACGGTCCGACCTATGTCGTGCGCAGATCAGTCTGCACGACAGTAATCGCAAGTTCATCCGCAACCACGCCTCGGGACGAGGCGGCACGTCGCGGGACGGTCAATGGGAGGAGTATGCCCTGCCGTTCATCGTGCCCGAAGGCGTAGCATTTATCGGCTGTCAGGCGTTCAAGACGGAAAACACCAAGCCGGGCGGCGAAGTGTGGGCCGACGATTTTTATCTGGGCGAAGGACTCGGGCTCGAACAACCGCCGTCGCCGAAGAAGCCTTTCGACGGGGCCCACGTTCGCGTCGATGCACTCGGTAACTTCGAGGTCAAGAAGAACGGCGTTTGGACGCCCTTTTTCCCGCTCTGCATATACGCAGATAACTACCGGGACTGGTCGGTGTATTCGAAGCAAGGTTGGAACGTCAACATCTGGACGGGGTCTGCGGCGCATGTGAAGCAGGCGAAAGAGGCCGTTAGCGAATTCAATCCCGACGGATTGATGTCCGGCTTTTCGATCAGTCAATACACCTTCCCCGCTGGCTGGGCCTACAACAACCTCGACGATTTGCGCACGCAGGTGAAAGAAATCTTCGATCAAGGACTCGGCGAAAACCTGCTACTCTATTACTGGGACAACGAAGTCAATCACGACCAGTGGCAAGTGCCGGTCGACGTCATCAACACGATCAAGAGCATCGACGTCGATTCATCCGGAAAGAGGTTGCGTCCCGTCTATGCTCTTCAAGGCACATTCAACATTGCGCGCGTTCACGCGGCGCGAGGACTCGTGGATGTCTCGGGCACCTACTTCGGCGGCAGCGCTGCCGACACAGGCGGAGCAAGCCCGGGCGGTGACGAAGGGTTCTTCATCCTGGATCGCGAAGAAAAGCAGACCAGCCCCGCCGCGTTCGCGCAGTTCAACGGCGTGGACGGTGCCGGTGACATGCGACTGCGGCTTTACAATTCGATCATTCTCGGCGCGAAAGCAATTGGCTACTGGCGAGACTGCTTTAATGCCGATTGCCAAAAGGGATCTCCGACCGTCGGACCTGTGGACATGAAACCCTGGTGGCCCGACTTTCCCAATCTGCGCCGCGAAGTGGACCAGTTGCTACCGATCATCCGCGAACCTCATTGGACTTCGTGGAAAGCAAGCGTCGATGCGACGGACAACGTCCGCGTCGGCACTCGAGACCACAACGGCGAAGGCTATCTGATTTTCGTCAACCAGACAAAGCGACCGCAGACCGTCACCGTGAGTATCGATGGACTCCTCTATAATGGGACCGAGGTTCGAGAGTATTTCAGCGATGAGAAGGTCGCGTCGATTCGCAACGGTTCGTTTTCTTTGACGGTATCCGGGATTGGAGTCAGCAGCGGAACCACCGTCCTGCGACTTGTCCGTCCGGCAAACAGCCAGTGACGTGGCTTGTCGAGGCTAAGTTGTCGTACGGTCGGAAGGCTGCGTTACAACCGTCGTCCCCATTTGTTACTCAATGATAGGAAAGCCCGTGTTTCGCCAACTGATTGTCCTAATACTACTGCTTGCGATTCCCACATTAGCGTTTGGCCATGATTCGGAACCGACCGACGCACAGATTTTGGCGTGGCTCAAAGAACTGAAGCCGTTGCCGAAGGTCCATTACTCGTGGCCCATACCATTTGACAAAATCTCCGACGAGTTGCTCTATGAATATGTACGCATAACGCAGGCTGTCTCGATAAGCGGCGAATGGGGAAAGCCGGAGCAGATCGAGCAGGCCGTCGCCGTCTGCAAGCGGGTCAACGCCGACAAGCCGAAGATCCGGGCATCGATGGGCATCAACTACTCGGTATGGCAGCGGCGATTTGGGAAGGATCTGCCGCCGACCGATATCGGCCCGACACATCAGGCGGAACTGGACTATCTGACGGCGCGCATGGAAACGATCCGGGATGCGCTGGCGGCGGCGAATCAAAAGCACGAGACGGACGTGGCGGTCTCGGCCGTCCTATTTGATTCCGAGCATTTCCACGTCCGCCCGGATGACGCGGCATGGAACGACGCGATCACGGCCAAGTACCAGGCGGCGGCCGACATCGTCCATCGGATTTTCCCCAAAGTCCGTATCGAATGGTATGCCCGTGGCGCGATTCACCCGAGCGCGTCGTCGACCGGCTGGAGCGAAGCCACTTACTTTACGTTGGACGAGAAAGCCGAGAGTTTCGGTTGTTCGCTGTATCAAGTGCCGGAGATTGGCTACACGCGCGAGATCTTTCGCCGAACCGGACAGAACGCCGAGAAGCACGGTTGCGCGGAAGTCACGCCGTGGATCGCGCTGGCGTCCGGCTATCGCCGCCAGACGGACAAGTACCACGAGTTCTCACTCGATTGGAATTACGATCTGATCTATTCGTGGCAGCTTGGCGCCGAGGTCAACAATTCGTGGTTCGGCGCGCCCGAACGGCACGAACGATTCGCTCCTTGGAACAAAGCGAAAATCGCCATTTTCTATCCCGAACCTTTCGGACGCACGCCTCATTGGCCAGAACATTTCGTCGCCTACGTTCGTGGCTCGCATTTGATCAAGACGCTGCCTGACGTCCAAGCGACGAAGTCAGGCGATCATGAGTAGCACAACGCCAAGGGTAAAGCAACACAGCACATCGACGCGTTATCAGGAATTCCCATGCTGAAATTGATGCTGACGGCCATCGTACTGATGATGCCTGCGCCACCGCGCACACAGGGGAGGTGCTCTACAATGGCATTCGTTTACCAGACCAGCGGCCGCCGCGGGACGTTCCATTCGAACGTTTTCAAAAGGGCGACCCCGGGCCGACGCCAGCTTATCTGCTGGACCCGCCGAAGGTCATTCCGATCGGCAAACCGCATAATGAAGGGGATTGTCCGGCCGCCCTCAGCGACGCGGCAGTCGAACGGCTGAAGCAAACGGGTCGACCCAAACTGAATGAGATCTCGGTCGGGTTCAGCCGCGACGGGTTTCATTGGTCTCGTCCCGACCGGCGGCCGTTCTTGCCGGTGTCCGAGAAAGCGGGCGATTGGAACTGGTGTGATGGGGGGTCAGTGCATTTTCGGTGAGGCAAGACGGGAGAGATAGGGCGAGGTCGGTTGAGGAAGGCCACTGTTTACGAAAATCGCTCTCCACGCCAGCGTGTCGTTGAGGCGCGATCTTTCTTCATTTTCTTGTTCGCCCTGCGTGTCCTAGTTGCGTCATCATGCCTGCCCTGCGTGCTCGAAAATGCACTGGCCCCGTCCCGCCCGCTGGCCCCGTCCCGCCCGCTGGCCCCGTCCCGCCCGAATCCTAGAATGGAAATCTGGGTGAACTGGGTAA
Source organism: Pirellulaceae bacterium (assembly GCA_963734865.1). Taxonomy (GTDB): domain Bacteria; phylum Planctomycetota; class Planctomycetia; order Pirellulales; family Pirellulaceae; genus CBDCUW01. Next base: position 116,786 of record CAVTIV010000023.1, on the reverse strand, counting down.
TCTGGTGGAATTTTGGCTCGCTCCGCCTCTCGCCTCTTCCTGGGACGGCCCGCAGTCGCGTGAGGCATTCAGGGGGATTAGCCAGTGGTCATTCAGGGGTATATGCCAGGGGGGGGTGTGGGGGGGGTGGTATAATAAGGGGGTACATACCTGGGACGCGGTCTTGAAAACAGCTGCGGCTAGGCTGTCGGTCCCGAAGCAATCGACGCGTCGGCCCCATCGTTCGACGGGGTTGCCACCACTCCCGCAAGCGGAAAATGAATGTGCGCTGTCTGAACTTGCTCGCCGGTTGTCTCGATGGCTTCGCGGTACGCGTCTCGTTGGTGGGTGAATGTCGCGGCTTTCGAGCAGGCCGTCGCGCCCATCGTTGGCAGGTTGAGGAGGGCCACTGTTTACGAAAACCGCCCTCGGCGCCAGCGTGTCGTTGCGGCGCGATCTTTCTTCATTTTCTTACGCGCCCTGCCTGTCCTAGTCGCGTCATCATGCCTGCCCTGCATGTTCGAAAATGCACTGGCCCCGTCCGCCCGCTGGCCCCGTCCCCCCGGGCCATTAACCGGAAACCGCCACAGTCACTCCTCTTTTTTTGCGGACCGGACCAGGAAGTTGGTATTCTCACGATCAGCGGACGAGTCCACGCATATCGAAACCATGAAGAATGATTCAGTGGAAATGATAATGATGATGAATTCAAGAAAAAAACGAGGGTTCACGTTGGTGGAGCTTCTCGTTGTGATCGCCATTATCGGGGTATTGGTCGGGCTCTTGCTGCCGGCGGTCCAGGCTGCTCGAGAAGCTGCCCGGCGAATGAGTTGCAGCAACAACGTTAAGCAGCTTGGACTTGGCATCCACAACTATCATTCAGCGTACAAGCAGCTACCGACGCATGGTACCGGGACCCAGCCGGGTACACCGGACGCTTATTACCGCACCTCGAATCAAGGAAATCGTTACCGTTTGAGTATGCTGGTTCCGATTCTGCCGTTCATTGAACAGCAAGCGATTTGGGAGAAGATCAGCAACGCAAATGCGGAGCGAACCGACGGTAACGCCGGTGCTGCTGTGGGAACGCCAACAAACCCCTGGCCGCCAATGGGGCCAACCCCGGAAGTAATTCAATACATTCCATGGACGATAGAGGTTCCAACCTACCGTTGCCCCAGCGATCCTGGGTTTGGGCTTCCCGCGCTGGGGCGAACCAACTACGCCGCCTGTCTTGGAGATTCCTCGTGGCGACTCTATTTCGGTTCTTATAACAGCACTCGGACGACGATCACGCAGGGAGCTTCCAGGCAGTCACGCGCAGTGCACCGTGGCTTTTTCGTGCCACTTCAGAAATCAAAATTCCGTGATTGCCTAGACGGTTTGGCGAACACGATTGCGATGGGTGAAATCATCACCGATCTCGGAGATAATAATATCCGAGGACAGGTGACCGAATCGAGCTCGAATGTGAGTGCTCCCGGTGTATCCCTAGCGAAGATTCGCGATAACCCCTCCGTCTGTTTGCCACTGATCGACCCGGCGAGGCCCCGTTTTTGGGCTCCCCAATACCATATGGCCTCCCGCCGTCTCTTTGCCCGAGGATACAGATGGGCAGATCAAGGGCCCTTCTTTACTGGCTGCTTGACGATCTTGCCTCCCAATCGAGAGATTTGTGGTCCTTACAACACACTTGGCACAACGCTCATTGCAACAATGTCAAGCCAACACCCAGGCGGATGCCACGTGTTGATGGGCGACGGAGCTGTCATTTTTATCACTGACTCGATCGAAGCGGGTAACGCGACGGCCGGGAGTGTTTGGTTAAACGGTACGGGTGCTCAAGCCCCTGGTTCGGCAAGTCCCTATGGTCTTTGGGCGCACTCGGTACACGTGCCAACAAAGAAGTCATTGGCGAAGAACTCTAAGCGATCAAAATTGCCGATCGAATTCCGGTAGTAAACGCTCACTGCACCATTCACCATCATTCTCTATTCGGCCCTTCTGATCCGCTTACAATCGCCTGAGGCATCCAAATGAAAATAACAGTGTCGTCTTTCTTCTTTCTTGTTCTTCTGGCGCTATCGTTGTCGGTTGTGGCAGCGAGGAGCCTCGACAATCAACAGATGGTGCTGATCAGCAGGCCATTGCTGATTACGAAGCGGCTGTGGCAGCCGCGGAGCAGCAGGATATCGAATCCAACATGCAGTCCACCGCCGAAGCGCAGTAACCCATTCGGAAGAGAACCATGCTTCTGAGGACTGCGGCGAATGACGCGAAATGCGGTGACCCCCATTACACCGGAGGGCTTTCTCAACCTACCGCACCCAGCCTCTCCCATCTTACCTCGCTGAAAATGCACTGAACCTGTTCGGCGCTGTTCTCCGACCCCGTGACTGCCTAATAACTGCGAAGCAGTGGCAGGTGATAGCCTGGGGCAAGCAATGCTCGTCTCAGCGAGCATTTCGCGGCCCCAGGAAGGTCAAGCGAAACCGTAAATTCCCCGCGGCGATTTGGCGGCGTCGCCGCCAAATCGCCGCGGGGAAGGTTTGGGGAATGCGTCTCGTTTTCCTGGGGTTCCACCAGCCTCGCTAACGCTCGTTGGTTCACCCCAGGCTATCACCTGCCACCGCTTCGCGGCTTTCCGTCTTTCTCAGTGGACGACAGTTGCCTCGGCAGACTTCGCATCCTTCCGACGCGGTAATCCTTTCCAGCTCGAAAAAACACGGACCCCGTTCTCCTCTGGGACAGCGTGTCGCCGTCTTTGTGAACTCCGTAGAATCGCATCGTCAGTTTGTGGAAGCCTAACTCGCAGGCTCGTGTCTTATCGAATAAAACGAATCGGTTACAACCGTAATGCCTCTAGCCCTGAGGTGCTCTTTGTCAGATGATTCCATGTTGCTGCCATGCGTTGCAACTAGCTGTAACGACTTGTGTCGGGCTATGCGGTCGATCGGCTTCAAGTCGAACTCGCACTCTTCGAGCCAAAGATAACGAAGCTTCGGATTTCCCGAGACGATTTTACTAATCGCGTTTGGTGGAAAACTACACCCACCGCACCGGAGATACACCAGCGTTCCTATTTTCTCAAGCTCCGCACAATCATCGCTTGTCAGCTCCTTGTCCAATATTGTTACCTCAACGATGGCGGAGTTCGGCATTTCGTAAAGCACCGCGAGCGTATCATCGTTTACCAACGAGTCCGTTGGTTCAGGTGGTGCCCCGAGATCAGCGACCGCCGTAGGTTGCCGTTTGAACGACACTTGACTGTCGTCGAGCAAGCTCTTATGGCATCCGACATGCGATGCGACGGCAACAATGACCAGCCAAGGTGCATACTGCATCGCTTTTTGGTGAAGGCATTTTCAATTTGTTCTTCTATCTACCGAAGCCTCAACGAGTCGGATTCAACGCCGTGAGCGTCCATCGGGGATCCCCGATTCTTGGCTTGGATGACCGACTCGGTCGCGGGAAAGGCACTGAGCTTTTGTGTCGAGCCCGTTCATGGACCGGAGTGAGATGGCGTACTGTACGCCTCGAAACGCCGTTTGGAGTAGATTGGTGCATGCCATGCACAACGGCGACGAAGGTTTTTCCTGAAAAAGTAGTACCCCCGGTAGGGCTCGAACCTACGACCCACGGATTAAGAGTCCGTTGCTCTACCAACTGAGCTACAAGGGCAGATGTGAGTGATTCGCTGTCGCTTTCACTGACAGCGATCGATTTTAGCAGGTTCGCCGAGAGACGAAAGGAGTCAACCGTCAGGAATCGTCAGCTGCCAATTCAACCGCTCATCGCTCGCAGCATTCCCTCGGCTTTGGTCCACGTTTCCGCCTCCTCGGCGGCCGGTTCGCTTCTCGCCGTGATGCCTCCACCCACCGGGATCTGCCAATATCCGTGCGCAGCGGTGATCGTCCGAATCAAGATGTTGAAGTCGGCATTGCCGCCGCAACCGATGTACCCCAGCGATCCGCAATAGGGGCCACGTCGATTCGGTTCCAGGCTGGCGATTGTTCGCATTGCTTCGATCTTCGGCGCGCCGGTCACGCTGCCGCCGGGAAAACATGCCTGCAATGAATCGACGATGCTTCGGTCTTCACGCAATTGCCCCCGGACCACCGAAACCAAGTGCTGGACATATTGATAACGCTCCACTTCGCATAATTGCTCGACCGTGACACTCTCGTCGTCGCAGACCCGTGACAGATCGTTTCGCATCAAGTCCACGATCATGATGTTTTCGGCTCGGTCCTTCTCGCTGGCGAACAACTGATCGGCGAGCCGATTGTCGTGCCGGTCGTCGCCGGTGCGGGGAATCGTCCCCTTGATCGGCCGCGTTTCGACACTCCGCCCGCGAACCTTCAAAAAACCCTCCGGCGAACTGCTGAGGACGGCAAAGTCGTTTCCGCCGTAGTACGCGCCAAAGGGAGCAGGATTGCAGTCGCGAAGTCGCAGATACAACTCGGGCGCCGGCAGGTCGGCCTTACGCAGCAGACGCTGGGCCAGATTGACTTGAAACGAATCGCCATTGTGAATTCGTCGCACGATTTCGGCGACGCTTGCTCGGAATTCGTCGCTGGTGAAATTGCTGATGATGTTTCGATGACTCGGCGGTGGGAGCTTTGCGGATGCGTCATTTCTCGCGACTTCCCTATTGCGAATCTGGCTTTGAGTGGTCGCAGACGAGAGAGCCGGTGCGGAATGTGGCGCGCGTAGCAACGACTCGACTTCGTCGGCGCGATCGGTAGCGATTCGGTAACGCTGTTGCGGATCATCGGCGCCGAGTCCCTGGCTGATCAGCCAAGCCTGCCCCGACTGGTGGTCGACCGCGATCGTCCAGTCGTACAGTCCGAGCGACATCGCAGGTGTCGGCAGATCATTCTCAACTGCCATACCGATCGGTTCCAGCCAGCACGCCGCTTCGTATCCGATCAGTCCGGCGATGCCGCCTTGAAACGGTGGCAGAGTCGGATCATTTTCCGCTGGTAACTGGCAACACCATCGATTCAGTTGGGGCCATGGGCTGTCCTGGTCGATCGATGCGATCAATGTTTCGACCGGATCGGCGGTTAGAAACGAAAACCGCCCGACATCGCCGGGAGCGTTGGCGATCTCGCCGATGGGCGAAGCATCACGCGGGCCACGGGAGGCCGAATCGAGCCATAGGCATCCGGGGCGGATGGCCAGTTTCGCGAAGGCCTCGACGATTGAGAAGTCTTCCGGGAGTGGCCGAACAACGGGAAGTGATTGTCTGCGTAATGTCATCGCTGCTCTTTCCGGTGTCGGCTGGTTCTCTCGATTCGGTGGTGGTTCTCTGCTTCGGTGAGCATCCCCCAGTCGAGCGATTCGTCTTGTTCGTATTGCTTGCCGAGGTTCAGTGCGATCGATGCTTTGGCCATCTCGTATCCGAGATAAAACGCGTGCGCGGCGTCAACGTTGTCGGAGACCGGATGTTGCATCAATCGCTCGAACAGCAGGAACGGGTCGCGTTCGCAAAGTCGCAGTCCGGCCGCGAGCAAATGAATCTGTTCGTCTTGGGCAAAGATTCGATAGTTGTTGTCTTTCAACGCGGCGGCAAGCGATTCAAGGGCAGCGGCGGGAAAAGGACGCAGTTTGGCGTCGCGGAGCATGATCAATTGGTCCGAGAGCCGTTTTGGCGGCAGGCGATGTTTCACGCTGTAGTGGACCAATCGCCTGGCGATGTCGCACTCACGCACCGATGAGCGAGCCCAATTGATGACTTGGGTTGTCAACACGCTCTCGATCCCTAGTTCTTGACAGATCCCCAGTAGCATCAGATTCACACCGGCCGAGTCGACATCGCTGAGTTCGGTGAGATTTCCGATCCCCATCATCATCGCATGATCGGGGTATTGTTGCCGTACTTTCGCGTATCGCAGCAGGCTGTGCATGAATCCCGCCCCGATCGGTTCAAGAATCGGATCCAACCGCATCGACACACCCCGTTGTGCCAAAAAGTCCACCGTAGCGTGAAAACTTTTTTGATCATCGGGTGTGTCGGGAATCACGACCACCTCGGTGCCCCAGTCGACTGCGGCATTTCGATTCTGCGAGTTCACCGAGAGGACCAAACCGGCGCCGCAACGAGTCGCCTCGGCCGCTTCCCAAGAGTCGAACGTGTCGACCGATATCTGAAATCCCTCGTCGACCAGCGCGGAGATCGAATCACCGATTCTGGAGAATCGCGAAGCAGGATCGCATCCAAAATCGATCACATCGGCACCCTGATCACGAAGCGCTTTCGCTTGCCCGATCAACTGTGGATGCGACAGTCGCGTGGCGTGATTGATCTCGGCGATGATCGCGATATCGTACTCGCCAAAGTCGTCGGCCAGTCGTGTCTCGCCGAACAGTTCCGGCATCGCCCGGCAATCTTTCGGTCCGCAAATCACGGGGATTTCGAGCATCTCGGACAATGTCTCGATGCCCGTTTCGCAGAACCCGGGAACGATCACGTGCGTCGCTTCGAGGGGCACATCAAGATGACGACGAAGCCATCGGGGAGTCATCAGTGCGGCCACGGTGATCGGCATGACACCAATCGTATAGCGGAAGTTGTGACTCGCGGCCAGCGCCTGACCACATCACGTACCGCGGCTTCGGCCAGCCTGCCGGTGACGAAATAGTAGTGATCCGTTGGCTCAGGTCGCAGAGACGGGTGCATCATGGATGGATGGAATGAGTGGTCACAGATGCGGCAGTCCACTTACCGCGCGATGGTGAGAATGATTGTACCTCCGCGGCGTGAAGGGACGAGCAACACGCGTACCGAACGCGATTGACAAGAAGAAATTTATCGGCGAGAGCAATTTGTCGCCCTTGACGCAATGTTTTCAGTCCCTACAACTTCTCCCGACGAGAGATCCGTTGATCGATCGGTGAACATGATTCATCGATCGTCGTGGCCGGGATCTCTCGTTTTTTTATGCGCTCGTTTTGGTGTCGCGTGATGGTCATGGCAGAGCGTTTCCATTGGAGTCACCAGGGCGTTCCCGCCGGCATTGCGTCGGCTTTCGCGGTTGAGCCGACACGGTGCCGCTGAAACACGGTGCCGCTGAAACACTGTGCCGTTGAAACACGGTGCCGTTGAAACACTGTGCCGTTGAAACACTGTGCCGTTGAAACACTGTGCCGTTGAAATGGTTGCACAGCGTGACCACGGGTGCGATTGCGCGACCGGTGGCTACTCTCTTGGAACCGCTTCGCGGCAAAACTTGTATGCCACCCGAAATGTGGCGACGGAGATTTGGGGGAACGACAAGGGTGACCTCGGCCGTGAGGAACCGAACCGCTCAGGCGACCATCGGTCGCAAGATCGATGAGAAAAAGAGACGAGTGTCAAGACTCTGGCGTCGGGTTGTGGTCCCTCGTTCCGCCTTCGCGGTGCGATTGAGCTGGCAAGAATTTCGATCCACCTCCAGCCATCGTTCGCTGTGGTGGTTGCCGTGCTTGGGTGTCGATTGCCAGGTTCGCGGCCGAGTCGCCAAATCGGCTTTTGGGAGTTATCTTGGTGCCCGTTTGGCGGTTCACTTGTTGGCCAGGCACCGTGTACACCCATGGGGAAACCCAAATGCTCCGCATCGGCGCTGTTTCCTATCTGAATACGAAGCCTCTGATCGAAGGGTTGCCCGAGCGACTCGGGGACTGGGGGCGATTGACGTTGGATTTACCCAGCCGGTTGGCCGAGGATCTGCGTGAGGGCGAATTGGACGTGGCGCTGATTCCATCGGTCGAGTACTTTCGCGGCGATCGATATCGTGTGGTTTCGGATGCCGTGATTGCCTGTCGCGGGCCGGTGTGGAGCGTGCGACTGCTTAGTCGCGTTGCCGTGCCTCGCATCCGTCGGTTGGCCTTGGATGAAGGGAGCCGGACGAGTGCCGCGATGATCCGCGTGTTGTTGTGGGAGATGTACGGTTTGAAGCCCGAGACCGTTTCTTTGGCAATCGACCAATCACCCGAGGGGATCGACGCCGATGCCGTGCTGTTGATTGGTGATCGGGCGATGCATCCGGCTCGCGGAGTGTATGAAGAGATTTGGGATCTCGGCGATCGGTGGTGCCGCTGGACCGAGTTGCCGTTTGTGTTCGCGATGTGGGTGGCTCGCGAAGGGGTCGACACGGGAGAATTAGCGAGCATTCTGGAGCAGAGTCGAGACGCGGGCCTTGAACAACTGGAAGCGATTGCGGGGAAAGAGGCGGCCAATCATGGTTTGACCAAGGAAGATTTGCATCGGTACTTTGCCGAAAACCTGCACTTTCGGTTGGGGCCGGGCGAACGCAACGGCTTGGAAGCGTTTCGGGCCCGAGCCGCGTCACTCGGCTTGCTACCCGAGGGACAAAAGCAAACACTGACAACTGAAAACTGAACATTCACTTTGAAAAATACTGATGATCGCATCTGCTGAAAAATCGATCCAAGACATTCTGCACAGAGCCATTGCGGGCGAGAGGCTCACGCCGAGCGATGGATTGCTGTTGCTGGAAAGCAACGAGTTGGCGGCGATTGGTGCTGCTGCGGATCAGGTGTCTCGTCGGCTGCATCCGGAACCGTACCGTACGTACAACGTTGACCGGAACATCAACTACACGAATGTCTGTACCGCTGTATGTCATTTTTGTGCGTTTTACCGAGGCCCCAAAAGTGACGAAGGTTATGTGCTGTCGCGTGAGGAGTTGTTGACCAAGATCGAAGAGACGGTCGCACTGGGAGGCAACCAGATCTTGCTGCAAGGGGGGCTGCACCCGAAGTTCAAGCTGGACTGGTACGAGGAGATGTTACGGGACATCAAGACAGCCTTTCCGGAAGTCAATATTCATGGTTTTAGCCCGCCCGAGTTGCATCACTTCACCAAGGTCAACCACCTTTCGTTGCAGGAAGTATTGTCGAGGCTCAAGGCGGCAGGTCTGGGAAGCATTCCCGGTGGTGGTGCGGAAATCCTTGTCGATCGCGTTCGCGCCGAACTGACGCGAGGCAAAGTGATGAGCGACGACTGGTTGAATGTGATGCGAGTCTGGCATCGCCTTGGTGGAATCAGCACGGCGACGATGATGTTTGGCCATGTGGAAACAGTTGCCGAACGGATCGAACATCTGCAGCGGGTTCGTGAGTTGCAGGATGAAACGGGTGGATTCACCGCCTTCATCTGTTGGACATTCCAACCCGATAACACCGACCTGTCGCATCTCTCACCGGTCGGTTCGTTCGAGTATCTGAAGACTCAAGCGGTGTCGCGATTGTTTCTGGATAACATCCCGAGTATTCAGAGCAGTTGGGTGACGCAGGGATTGAAGATTGGTCAATTGGCGTTGTTGTTCGGGGCCAATGACATGGGCAGTCTGATGATCGAAGAAAACGTGGTTGCCGAGGCGGGAACGGTTCACTACTTGTCTTTGCAGCAGATTCGCGAAGCGATCGAAGAGCTCGGTTTTGAGGCTCGCCAACGGGACGTGTTCTACAAACTGGTCTCGCCGGAGTTGGAGCAGAAAGCGATCGCAGCGAATCGCAATCGGGCGGCGAAGGATTTGGTTCAGCTGGCTTAGCTGACCGGCGCCCCATCCGCTTGCTGCCACAATCCGAAGCGTCAGCGTGGGACAGGTCTCGCAAACTGTTCTACACTGGGTGTGGTCTTTTTTATCCGTGTCCGGGAGCCGTCGCCATGTTGTCTCGACATCTTCACATTGTTTTCGTTGCCGGGGTGTTGGTCGTGACCGCGGGATGCATGCCCGAGGCGAAAGCGCCGGTGGTGGAAGGCCCGGTCTCTTCGAGTGCCGCCTCGAAGTTGCTTGGTGACATCCGTCGATCCAATGGCGATAAATTCTCGGTGACTCACAAGTACAAAGAGACCGAGTTCACGGCGAATTGGGAGTTGGGCAATGCGTTGAAGAAGTCGTCCCAGTTGCAAATCAAGCCTCCAGCCGATTGGGACCAGACCGACGTCTTCTTGGCTTTGGAGATCGTGCTGCAAGATCACAAGACGAAACCGTGGTATGGCAATCTCGACGACACGGTGTTGAGGTTGTTTCGTGAGGCGCTTCAGGACAACGAGAACCGTGCGACCGGGTATGCGCCGGAGACGCCTTATGACATCGCCGTGAAAGTCAAGCAGCACACGACGGAGTGGTTTGTGGAGGTCAAGGTCCAGATCCTTGACGACGAAGGCAGGGCGCTCGGTTTTTGACGTTTCCACTCGTCTGATGGCATCGCTTCGCGATTGTGATTTCGCGACTGACGTCCGGTTCCGGCGAACTCACCTGGGACTCGCGTCCCAGGCTAGCAGATGGCATCGCTTCGCGATTGGCGGTTGCGTGGGATGATTTGCAGAAACAAAACCGCAAAGTCCCAGGCTAGCACATGTCATCGCTTCGCGATTGGCGGTTGAACTGAGGGGCGGCTATGCCTTGGGCTTGGCCAATCGCAAGTGAAGTTCATTCAATTGCGTGTTGTCCACTTGCCCCGGTGCCTCGGTCATCAGGTCGGTCGCCTTTTGCGTCTTGGGGAACGCGATGACCTCGCGAATGTTGTCCAAGCCCGCAAACAGCATCACCCAGCGGTCGATACCCAGCGCGATGCCTCCGTGCGGTGGGGCGCCGAACTTCAGGGCATTGAGCAGGAATCCGAATCGATCTTCGGCCGTCTGCTCGTCGATGCCCAGCAGTGAAAAGACTTGTTGCTGGGTCGCGGGGTCATGGATTCGGATCGTCCCTCCACCCGCTTCGCTGCCGTTGATCACCAGGTCATAAGCCTGGGCACGACAATCCTGGGGGGCATCGGTTAACAGCGGCAGATCACTTTTCAGCGGTGCGGTGAAGGGATGGTGCATCGCATTCCAGCGACCTGTTTCCTCGTCTCGGTCGAACATCGGAAACTCGGTCACCCAGCTGCAGTGGAGTTCCTTCGGGTCGATCAATTTCAATTCAGCTGCGAGCCGTTTGCGTAGACCGGCGAGTCCCTTGCAGGTAACTTCCCATGAGTCGGCCAGGAACATCAGCAGGTCACCGGGTTGGCCGTCCATCTGTTGTTTGATCTCGGCCAGATGTTCGGCCTCAAAATTCTTGCTGATCGGGCTCCACAGGGTGCCATCATCTTCGACGCGGAACCAGGCGAGACCTTTGGCGCCGAAGTCTTGTTTGACGTAGTCGGTCAGCGCGTCGATTTGCCGGCGTGAGTATTGAAGCGCGGCATTCTTGACCGGGATACCTCGCACGAACCCGCCCGAATCGGCGGTCCCGCGAAAGACGCGGAAATCGGTTTTCTTGGCGACGGAGGTGACATCAACGATTTCCATCTCGAATCGCAGATCGGGCGCGTCGCTGCCGAAGCGGCGCATCGCTTCGTGATAGGTCATCCTGGGTAGCGGCGTTTTGACTTCCTTGCCGAGGACTTTTTTGGCGGTATCTGCGACCAGCCCGTCGATCAGTTGCATGATGTCGTCGGAGTCGACGAACGACATTTCCAGGTCCAGTTGAGTGAACTCGGGTTGTCGGTCGGCGCGGAGATCTTCGTCGCGAAAACACTTGGCAACTTGGACATAACGGTCAAAGCCGGCAACCATCAAGATTTGTTTGTAGAGTTGCGGCGATTGTGGCAGAGCATAGAACTTGCCGGCCTGCACGCGACTGGGGACCAAGTAGTCACGAGCGCCTTCGGGAGTGCTTCGTCCCAGGATCGGTGTTTCGACATCGATGAAATCGCGTTCGGCGAAATAGTCACGCATCGTCTTGACGATCAGGCTGCGACGGATCAGGGCATTCTGCATGGCCGTGCGTCGCAGGTCGAGAAAGCGATACTTCAGCCGCAGGTCTTCGCCGGGCAGGTCGCTTTGGTTGGGTGTGAAGGGAGGCGTTTGGCAGAGGTTGAGGATCTCGAAGTATTCACCGCGGACTTCGATCTCGCCGGTGGCAAGCTTTTCATTGGCTTTGCCCTCCAGGCGGTGGGAGACTTTGCCGCGGATCAGGATGACACTTTCGGCAGCGACGCGTCCGGCCTCGTCGATCAATGCGGCATTGGCTTCGGGAGGCCCGACGACGACTTGGGTGATGCCGTAGCGATCGCGGAGATCGATAAAGACCGCCCCGCCATGATCGCGTTTACTTTCGACCCAGCCGCACAGGGTGACTTCAGATCCGACGTCGTCTTTGCGGAGTTGTCCGCAGGTATGGGTGCGTAGCACGGGAGAACCGAGGGGGGTTTGAACTGCATCGAAACAATGGATGCCAGGCACGATCCTGGCCGGCGTGGGGGCCAGGAGGGCTGGGCCAGAACGGGTCCTGGCCGAAGTCTGCATCCGACAACGGACACAAATCTTATCGCGACGGCGGGATTTCGTAAGGTTGGCACGAGTAAACAAAAAACCCGAGCATCCCAGGATACTCGGGCTTTCGGGTTGCAACTTGCTGGAACAGGACCCGGATCAAGATTCCGCTGTGGTCGCGGCAGCCTCGGCGATCGATTCGGCCTTTCGCTCGGCGTCGGTCTCGTCAATCTTCACGGGTCGATACCCGCCGATGCTCTTGAAGTAGATCACCAACAGCAGATAGATCACCGCCATGGTCAGGGGGATGAACGAGTCGGTTTTCAACGTACGACGATCGCCTTCGATCGACGCTTCGAGCACCTTCTGCTCATCGGCAGTCGGTTCGCCCTCTTTCTCGCTGATCGCGCCGACCATTTTCGCGTCCAAACCGTAAGCCTCGGGGAAGACCGTGAACTTGCTGGGTTCGGCCGCTTTGTATTCGGTGTAGAGGTCTGTCGAAACCTCCTGCAGTGCCTCGCCGGAGTACTTGTCCTTGAAGTACCCCAAGCCTGGCGAACCGAGCAGTCCGGCCGACATCATTCCGATGCCTCCCATGATGCTGATCGCCACCGCACCGGTCCGCGGGAAGCGGTCGCTGGCCACAGCCAACATCGTTGGCCAGAAGAATGTCTTGCCAAAGCCGTAGACGGTCAACGCCAGGATCGCCATGCCGAACGAATTGACCATGCTCGTCAGATTCAGCCCGATAAAAGCCATCACGGCACAAACGCAAAGCAGGGCAACGGGCGAAACACCAAGCGTCTTTTCGATGAAATTCGCGCAGAATCGCAGTCCGAACATCACCATCGACGTGAACACGAACAAGATCTTGCCTTGCTCGCTGGAGAGAATGTTACCGGTGATGTTCTGGATCCAACCGTCCGTTCCAAGTTCCACCGCCCCGACCATCGCGTGGACCACGAACAAGACAAACAGCAACCACGAGCCGATCGAAAAGTCGGTAATCACTCCGATCCCGATCAACAGGGAAAGCCCGATTGCATAACCGGCGTAGCTTGAATACGGGTCCGGCAGAAAGTTGCCCAGGACGTCGCCAAAAAACAACGCGATCAGGTAGCAGACGACCAATCCGCCCAGGATGCCGACGTCCTTGAGCATCTGGCCCAGGCCGAGTCCTTTTTGTGATGCCTCGGACTTCGGCATTTGCTGGCCCAAGAACATCAAGCCGTAGGCGGCCGTTGGCACCAAGAACAGGGCGAGTTGAATCTTCCAATCGAGCTGGAACTTGTCATCAAGCACCCAACCACAAACGCCACCGAGCACCATCCCAGCAGGCCAGCTGGCGTGAAGAATATTGAGGTAGTGCGTTCGGTTGTGGGGGAACAAAGTGGCAACGAGTGGGTTAGCGACCGCTTCCAAAGTTCCGTTGGCGACGGCGAACAAGAATGTCCCCCAGAACAGCCACTTGTAAGCGATGTCGGGTGCCATGCCGTCGACGGCCGCAAAGGTCACAAAGGCGCTGACCACATGGAAAAGGAACGCCGCCATGACCAGCTTGCCGTAGCCGATTTTGTCAGCCACGACGCCACCGACGATGATGCCAAAACAGAAACCGGTGAACCCTGCACCACCAATGGCACCGAGTTGCAGTCCGGTGAAACCGAATTCCCGGCCCCAGTTGTCAAGAATTCCACCGCGAATCGCGAAGCCGACACCGGCGGCTAAGATCGCCATGAAACCAGCCCACAGGAGGCGTTTTGCGTTGGGGGCGATGCCCGGTTCGTCAGAGCTGCTCATCAGCGATAGCCTCGGAAAAATTTGAGAGTAGGTGAGTTACGCGGCAGCGGGCTTGGGCCCAGCTGGTTGGGGCCAAGCCCGAAGGATACGCGTCGGTCGCCCGAAATGCTGGCAAAGCCGGGGTCGGACGTCAAGTTCCCCGCCACTATCCAGCCGACAAAGGGGAGATTAGTTACCAGAGATGCGCCACGCCACTCGACTGACCGTTATAGTTTGCCAAAATGGAGCAGATTCTCCTCTCCCGGCCCGACTCACTGCGGACTGGGAGCAGCTAAGATCGTGCTTGACCACCCCTCGAATCCCCATCCTCTCTCTCGGAGATCGCCCGTGCGTTTCTTTCTGACCACCCTCGCGCTTGGAGTATTGACCACCATGGCCACCGCCGCCGATGACCACGAATGCGCCCTCGATTTCAAGGTCAAGAACATCGATGGCGAATCGGTTGATCTGGAAGACTATGAAGGCAAAGTCGTGTTGATCGTGAATACGGCAAGTGAGTGCGGGCTGACTCCACAATATGAGGGCCTGCAGGATCTGTACAAAAAATACAGCGGCCAAGGATTGGTGGTGCTTGGGTTTCCCTGCAACCAATTCGGCAGCCAGGAGCCGGGCACCGAAGCGGAGATCAAACAGTTCTGCAGCTCGAAGTTCAGTGTGACGTTTCCCATGTTCAGCAAAGTGGATGTCAACGGCGAACAGGCTGCGCCGTTGTACAAGTACCTGACCAGCAAAGACGTCAAGCCCGCCGGCAAAGGCAAAGTCGGCTGGAACTTCGAGAAGTTTTTGATCGATCGCGAAGGGAATCTGGTCAATCGGTTCAAACCGAACACCGAGCCTTCGGATGCCGTGTTGGTCAAAGCGGTCGAGACCGAGTTGAACAAGAAGTAAGGGCGATGCGATAGCAGGTCATTGTGGTTGGGTGTGAGCAGTTCGGCGCCGGCACACCAAAAGCACAACGCAGTATTCATTATCAATGGTGTGCCGGCGCTTTGCTTGTCACACCCTCCAACCCCGTCCGTTGCATCATGCGTTTTTTACTGGTCATCATTAGCGTCAGTTGTCTCTTTGCGCCGGCATCCGATGCCGATCAGCCGCTGCTCAGGCCCAGCGATCGTGTCGCCCTGTTGGGAGGAACGTTCATCGAGCGAATGCAATCGTTCGGCGCGTTGGAGTCGGAGTTGCAATGTCGCCGCCCCGATTGGCAATTGAGTGTTCGTAACCTGGGCTGGTCGGGTGACGACGTACACGGCATCGCCCGCAAGCGTTTCGATGGTCCCGAGGACGGATTCAACCGATTGTTGAGTGACGTGGAAACGGCGGACCCAACGGTCGTGCTGGTCGCCTACGGTTTCTCCGAAGCGAGTGATGGCGGTGATGCGGTGGCCAGGTTTGATTCGGGGCTGAGGCGTCTGGTCGCAAAGCTGGGAGAGCAAAAACGGCGCGTGATTCTGATGACGCCCTTCGCCCTGCCCGGCTATCGGACCGCGGGATACGCGGGTTGGATGGATCGCTGCCGCGAGATTGTCCAGTCCGTTGCCGCCGACCTGGACGTTCCGATCGTGTCGGTCAGCTGGCAGCCGGCCAAGAATGAGCTGACCGAAGATAGGCTGTTGCCCAGCGACGAAGGCTATGCGAAGTTTGCCAGTCTGGTCGCCGAGCGGCTGGTGGGAGGGGAGCGTTGTCCGGTTGTGGACGAGCAGATGCGAGCGCGGATCGTCGACAAGAATCAACTGTTTTTTTATCGTTACCGCCCGCAGAACGAGACCTATCTGTTTCTGTTTCGCAAGCACGAGCAGGGGAACAACGCGGTGGAGATCCCGCAATTCGATCCGCTGATCCGGCAGGCCGACGAAGCGATATGGGCGTTTGCGGCGGGCGGAAAGTAGCCATGGAACCGGTGCCGCTGGCGTTGAACGCGGGCCCGAACAAGGCCCGGGAGCTGGTGCGGCGTAGCCGAGAAACAGGGTCGATTGCACCGAGAACCCGCCTCGCCGTCGCGATCGGTTGCTCTCCGGCCAGGAGAATCTCGTCTTCCTCCGTCATTGTCATGCGGCCCTTTCGTGCTTAGGCTCTTGCGTTTGCGCCATGCCCACCGGTGCGGCGAGCTGGTCATTTGTTGCCATTAATTGGAGCTGGATTGGTGTCGGGAACCTGCGTGATCGGTCTTCAGTGGGGCGACGAAGCCAAAGGCAAACTTGTCGACTTACTTGCCCCGCAGTTTGACCTCGTGGTCCGCTATCAGGGCGGTGCTAACGCGGGTCACACGGTTGTCAGTGGGGCTGAAACTTACAAGCTGCACCACATCCCAAGCGGGATTTTGCATCCGCACGTACAAAACCTGATTACCCCCGGTGTGGTCATCAATCCGGCCACGATGTTGGACGAGATCGACGGATTGGCCGCACGTGGCGTGCGCTGCCAGGACAACCTGCGGATCAGCGAGCGGGCGCACCTGGTCATGCCCTGGCACATGGCCGAAGATCGATTCATCAATGCGACGGAGGTACGTGGCGAATCGATCGGTACGACCAATCGCGGCATTGGTCCTTGCTATCGAGACAAGGTCGGCCGAACGCATGCGATACGGATGGCCGATTTGACCCAACCGACCCGTGACGACCGGATCGGCACGGTGGCCGAGCAAAAGCTCAAATTGCTGACGGCGATGGGCGCTTCGGACGAAGAGTTGGTGGCGATCAGCCCCGATGTGGTGGTCGCCCAGGCGGCCTCATGGGCCGAGCGATTGGATGGGATGATCGGCGATACGACCTACTTCTTGCTGGACGCCGCCGAAGAGGGCCAGAAAATTTTATTCGAGGGTGCCCAGGGCGCCTTGTTGGACATTGATCACGGCACGTTCCCATTCGTCACCAGCAGCAACAGCAGCGGTGTCGGGGTCTGCGCCGGTGCGGGAGTTCCGCCGCGATGGATCAACCAGACGCTTGGTGTCTGCAAGGCCTACAGCACACGCGTGGGGGGCGGTCCGTTTCCGACGGAGCTCGATGACGCAGTGGGCGAGCGGATTCGAACGCTCGGAAACGAATTCGGAACGACGACCGGACGACCACGTCGATGTGGTTGGTTCGACGCCGTTGCGGTTCGTTACACGGCGAGACTCAGTGGTGCGACAAGTCTGGCGTTGATGATGATGGACGTCCTGAGCCACCTGGATGAGTTGAAAGTTTGTGTGGCCTACGAGCTTGACGGCCAGCGAATCGAGCGGCTGCCCAGTGATGCCGAACAGCTACGACGGTGCCAACCGGTTTACGAAACGATTCCCGGTTGGCGGGAGCCGGTCGACGACTTGCGTCACGAGGATCAATTCCCCGCCGGCGCGATGGCCTACGTGCGGCGGATCGAAGAATTGGTGGGAGTTCAGGTCGGTGTGCTTTCGGTCGGCCCCGATCGGTCCCAGACCATCTTTACCAAAGCGGCGTCACAGCTGGCCCTGGAGCCGATTGGTTGACAGCGTGGCTGGAGAGGCATCTGGCCTGGGATCATGAAGGAGCCAGGAGGGAAACGTGAGGTGATGAACGAAACGCCCTGCGACGTGCCTGCGGAGGATCGGCCGCGTCACATTGCCATCATCATGGACGGCAATGGACGGTGGGCTCAGGCGCGCGATTTGCCTCGGATCGAGGGGCATCGACGCGGAGTCGGGACGGTTCGCATGATCAGCGAAACGTGTACCGAGTTAGCGATCGATGCGGTGACGCTGTATTGCCTGTCGAGTGAGAATTGGAAGCGACCTCAGGCCGAACTCGACTTTTTGATGCACTTGCTGGAGCAGTATTTGGTCGAAGAGCGTCGCACGATCATGGATCAGGGATTGTGTTTGCGAGTCATCGGCCGCCGCGATCGGTTGCCCGCCAACGTGCTGCAGGAGATGAACAAGACGCTGCAAATGTCGGCCAACAATGGTGGTACCAGGTTGGTGTTGGCGATTGACTATGGGGGCCGCGACGAGATCACCAGGGCGCTTTGTGAAATTGCACGCGAAGTTGCGGCCGGGTCACGAACGCTCGAATCGGTCAACGAGCAGATCATTGGCGACCATCTGTGCACAGCGGGGCTTCCGGAAGTTGATCTGATGATCCGTACTGGTGGTGACATGCGAGTCAGCAACTTCTTGCTTTGGCAGTTGAGTTATGCCGAATTGTGGTTCACCGAGAAGTGCTGGCCCGAGTTCTCGCGAGATGATTTTATCGACGCGATGCGAGACTTTGCCTCGCGGCAACGACGTTTTGGTGGGCTGAGTGTCAATGAGTAGTGATCCGAACGATGGGAAGTCATTGCCTTGCTAAAAGACCGACTAAAAACCTCGGCGGTGTTGATCGCCATCGTTGGATTGTTGCTGTATCTCGACGCGAACCATCCGTTACCAGGCGCGGAAGGAATTTGGCTGTTGCCATTGCTGCTGTTCTTTGCCTTGGGAACGGCTTGGGACATCTCGGCGCTGCTGGCCGGCAGTGGGCGAGAAATCGCTCGGCGACCGACGTTGATTGCGACTTCGATTGTCTGTTTGTCCGCTTGTGTGCCGATGGTTTGGCCGTTGCTCGGCCACAGCTATCCGCCGGACTGTCCGGTGGGGCGACTCGGTTGGATCGTGATTGGCGGGGTTGCCGCGATCTTTTTGGTGCTGTTGCATGAAATGGGGAGGTATGGCAAGGCGGGACAGACGGGCGGGGCGATCGAGCGCACCTGTGGCGGCACGTTTGTGTCGTTGTATGTCGGATTGTCGATGGCGCTGCTCGTGGCGATGCGTTCAATGGGGAATGGAAACTGGGGGTTGGCGGCGATATTGACCACGATGGTGGTGACCAAGTCGGCAGACGCCGGCGCCTATTTCACGGGAAAAACGTTGGGTCGGCACAAGTTGATTCCGCGTTTGAGTCCGGGCAAGACTTGGGAGGGGGCGATGGGCGGGATCCTGATCGCAACGATCGTTGCCTTTGCCTGCCTGAGTTGGCTTTTTCCGGCCATTGTCGGTGGCAATGGGCCGGGAACCGCTGCGTCGATCCGATTGCTCGCCGATCCGTTGTGGGGGGCGTTGTTGTTGGGGCCGCTGTTGACGGTGTCGGGAATGGTGGGTGATTTGGCCGAATCCCTGGTCAAACGGGATGCCGGTGCGAAAGATAGTGGCAATTGGCTTCCTGGATTGGGGGGTGTATGGGATGTGACCGATTCGCTGATTGCATCGGCAATGCCGGCATTTCTGTGTTTCGCGGCCGGTGTCGGAGGTTGATTCCAAGAAAAGGGATGTTCAGGTAACCCAAAGCAATATGATGGCAAATCGCCAGGGCGGCTGCGTCCGGGCAGGATTTCAGTGGCGATTGGACGTATAACCCCCTGGGGAACCGATCCAGGTATACAATGGAAGCCGTCTGACTTATATGACATTCACAGGCAACTGATGACCGAAGCCACGCTTTCGATCACAAATCCCGACGAGATCTTGGTGTTGTTCGGGCCGCGGGATCAGCACCTCCGCAAGCTGCGACGACTGTTCGATGTCAGCATCACTCAGCGTGATGGCCGGATTCGCATCTCTGGTGAAGGTGAGGATGTGCATCGGGCGACCAGGACGTTAGAGAAGCTTCGTCACTTGTCACGAAAGCAGGGCAAGCTGAGCGCCGGGGATGTGGATACGGCCGCATCCGAGGAGGGCGCGGCGATTGAAGGGGCGGCGCCAAGTTGCTGGGTGAGGAGATCGACATCCAGCATGCCGGCCGACGAATCAAGCCGCGCACGCCCGGGCAGGCGAAATACGTCGAAGCGATCCGCTCGCACGATTTGATTTTTGCGACCGGACCGGCGGGTTGCGGCAAAACATACCTGGCGGTCGCGACGGCGGTGGAGGCTTTGAAGGCGGGGCACATCCGAAAAATAGTGCTGGTTCGGCCGGCGGTCGAGGCGGGGGAGAGTTTGGGCTTTCTGCCGGGCGACTTGCGGGCCAAACTAAACCCCTATCTGCGACCGCTGATGGACGCACTTGGCGAGATGGTTGACTACGATCAGGCGCGGGGTTTGATGGAGCAGGACGTGATTGAGGTGATTCCGCTTGCCTACATGCGGGGACGTACGCTCAACGACGCGTTCATTATTTTGGACGAAGCCCAGAATACGACCGTGGCTCAGATGAAGATGTTTCTGACTCGGATGGGGGAAGGCAGCAAGATGGTGGTCAGCGGTGACGCGACGCAGCAGGATCTTCCCCGGGGGGTGACCAGCGGATTGCGGGACGCGATCAGGCGGCTATCAAAAATCGATGCGATCGGGATCATCCGGTTGCAGGCCTGTGACATCGTGCGTCATCGATTGGTGCAACGCATTGTCGAGGCGTACGAGATCGTCGGCGAGAGCGACGTGCGAGAACACGATCCGAACGACAACCATGGGGACCACAAGGGCCGGGAGTAGTCCCAGGACTGAACGTCCTGGGGGTCGAAGACCGTTGAGGGGGGCCATGGCCGTCGTCACCGATTTGCCTTCGACCGCGACGCCGATCCGCCTGCCATGAGTGGCGCAAGTAAACAACGTTCGCAGAAAGAACGCATCGAATCGCTCGGAATTCAAAAGCCTCGGCTTGTTGAATGGTGGCAGCGGAGCGACAAGGCGGATGGTTCGATCCGAATCGCGATGGCGGTGGTTGCGGCGATCGCGATGTTGGTCTTCTGCCAGACATGGCGAGCTCCCTTTGCCTATCGCGCCAATGAGATCCCCGATCGGGATTTGATCACCCGCGTGACGTTTGAGGTTCCCGACGAACAGGAGACGCGATTAGCTCGGGAGAAGAAAGCGAGCGAGCAGATCGTGTTCTACAAGAACCGGTCGAAGCCGCTGAAGGAGCTTCGCGCGGCGCTTCGTGATCAGCTGTTTTTGGTGCTCAGCGCCCCGTCCTTTGACCAGTTGACCGAACCAGAACAAAAGGCATTTGGCGAGTTCTATGAGGGGGACGAAACGGCGGAACCGAACGATTCGCCGGCCGACCGGTTCGCCGTCCTGAAGACGGTATTGGCGGATGATCCGGAATTGACGAAAGTCGACGACGCGATCGGAATCGCGCTGAAAGAGAATTACAAGTTCGGTTTGATCCAGACGCTCAAACACGTTCCCAAACAGGGTAGTCAGGAGCGGATTCGGGTGTACCCCGAGGGCCAACCCGACGAAATCGAAATCGTGGAGTCGGGCGATGCCCGAATTGCCCAGGCGGCGACAGGAATCGATAAGCGATTGCGAGAGCAATTCCGAACCAAATTCGAGGTCGAGGGAAGTCAAACGGTCGCGCAAATGATCAGTGACTGGCTGGTCACGCGATTGCCCGATTTCGAGACGTTGAGCTATGACGACGAGCGTAGCGAAAAGGTCCGGTTGGAAGCGGCTGCGGCGGTCGCGCCGATCATGACGACCTATCGAGCGGGCAGTTCCAAGCTTGCCAATTCGGGTGTGCCGTTGACCGATCGGGAACTCGCGTTGCTGAAGCGTGAATGGGAAGTGATTGTCGCCAAGATGAGTTGGACCGACGTGTTAACGCGCGTCGTTGCCTATGCCGGCATGATCGCGGCCATTTACCTGCTGTGCGGTTCGTACATCTTTTTTGTGGACGACCGCCGGTTACTACTCGATCACTGGAAGTTCGCCAAGCTGCTCGCGTTGATGGTGTGCACGGTAACGCTTAGTTATTTTGCCTCGCGAGATCAATGGCGGGGAGAGTTGATACCGTTGGTGCTTGCCTCGATCGTTTCGGCGGTCGTCTACGGTCGCGAGTTGGCCTTGTTGTTGATGGCTGCCGCAAGCATCAGCGTCGTCTTGTTCCTGGGAGCCGATCTGGCCGAGTTGGTAATGATGGCGGCGGCCTGTACCAGTTTCACACTGTTGCTCGGGCGAATCCGCAGTCGTACCCACCTGTTGTATGTGGGGGCGATTTCTGCGGCGATCACAATCATGACCGTGGTCGGGGTTGGGATCGTGACCGGCGGAACGATCTCCAGTGGTGGGGCGGGCTCGGAGATGGAGCCGTTGCAGCAGGGTTTGCCATTCAACATGGTGGTGATCCGGCTGATCAATGAAGCTTTTTGGGCGGGCTTCTGTATTCTTGTGTCGGCGACCGCGATGACCGGCTTTTTGCCGCTGGTGGAAAAGTCATTTGGAGTGCAAACGGATCTCAGCCTGCTGGAGTTGGGCGATGCCAGTCACCCCTTGCTGCGACGTTTGGCTCAGCGTGCACCGGGGACGTATAACCACTCGATCAATGTGGCATCGATTGCCGAAGCTGCCGCCGAGGCGATCGGAGCCAACGGCTTGCTCGTCCGGGTGGGGGCCTACTTTCACGACATCGGCAAGATGTTCAAGCCAGAGTATTTCATCGAGAACCAAAGCACCGGAGTGAATCAGCACGATTCCTTGCAGCCGGCAATGAGTACATTGGTGATCATTGCCCATGTGAAAGACGGCGCGGACCTGGCACGCAATCACCATCTGCCCATGCCGATCATCGATTTTATCTTGCAACACCATGGCACAACCTTGGTGGAATACTTTTATCGCGAAGCGGCCAGGCGAAGCGAAGAGAGCCCTAATGGCGAGTCGGTGAGCGACAAAGATTTTCGTTATCCCGGTCCCAAGCCGCAAACGCTGGAAGCCGCCGTGATGATGTTGGCCGACACCGTGGAGAGTGCCAGTCGGACGCTGGTCGATCCCACACCGGCGCGAATCAAAGGGCTGGTCGATTCGATCTCCCAAAAGAAAATGGCCGATGGTCAATTTGATGAATGCGGATTGACCTTTCGGCAACTTGATCGCATTCGACAGAGTCTCATTAAATCCCTTACCGCGATTTATCACGCACGTGTCAAATATCCCGGACAACAATCGGCTTGATCGCGAAACATTGAGCGATCAAGCAGACCCATTCCAAAATGCGAGCACACAGAGGCGTCCGTTTGTGGCAAACACGCCCTTGATCGAAGTCGAGATCAACATCGATCCCCCGTTGATCGAATCGCCCCAATCGATCGAATCCATTGATCAACCGCGATTGCGAGAGGCGGTACTCGCGGCGGCAAACGAGCGACGGTTTTACGAAGGCAAGATCGGAATTCGTGTCACCGATGACAACGCCATTCAAGCCATCAATCAAAAACACCTTGGCCACGACTACCCGACGGATGTGATCAGTTTTTGCTATCACAACCGGCGGCCGTACTTGGAAGGTGAGATGGTGATCAGCATTGACACGGCGCGGCGCAAATCTCGCGAGATCGGTTGGTCGCAGAGCAGCGAATTGTTGTTGTACGTGGTTCATGGCACGCTTCATATTGCGGGAATGGATGACCAGCAGCCTGTCGCCCGAGAGGAAATGCGGAAAGCGGAGCGTGATATCTTGATCGGCTTGGGGATCGACGACGTTGTTCTGTTTGGCGCCGATACCGAGATGGCCGCCAGCAGCCAAACGGAGGACCCGGCGTGAGCGTTGTCGGATGGTGGACGTTGTCGTTGGTCGGTTTTGTGTTCAGCAGTGTCGGCGGACTGGGGGGCGAATTGCTCGATCGATTCGCTGGCCGGTCACTCGAGGCGTATTGTCGTCTGAAGAAGAACCGCGAACGTTTCGGGGCGGTCCTTGACCATCAAGAGGCCGCGATCCGCGGCAGCGAGTATTTGCGGATGATCGGTACCGTGCTGTTCCTGATCTCGGGTACGGCGGCGATTTTCGTAGGTGATGGTTTGCAATCGCAGCAACGTTTGATCACCTGGGCCATTGCTGCCGGCGGTTTGATGATGTTGATCCACGTTTGGTTGCCCGCCGCGGTCACTCGATTCGCATCGACTCAGGTGCTCTATCATTCGTGGCCGTTTTGGCGTTCGCTATCGACGTTCATGCATCCCCTGTCGGCACCCGGAGAGCTTGTCGAGCTTGTGACGCGGCGTTTGACCGGTACGAAAGAGAACGACGACGAGGACGAAGAGCAACTGGAAGACGAGATCCGCACGATTGTGACCGCGGGTACCCGTGAAGGGTTCTTCGGTCCCGGCGTTCGCGAGATGATTCAAGGAGTGATGACGCTGCATGAAGACACGGTGGGTCACATCATGACGCCACGCGGTGATGTTGACGCGATCAATGCGGCAGCAAGTTGGGACGAGATTTTGAAGACGGTGGTCACTGCGGGTCGAACTCGATTTCCGGTTTATGAACGGACGCTGGACCATGTTGTCGGTGTGTTGTATGTGAAGGATCTGCTGCCGTTGCTGGCAACCAATCGACTGGAGAGTCAGTCACTCGCCGAAACCATCCGCCGCCCCTGGACGGTCCCGATCGACCGCAGTGTCGAGTTGTTGTTGCGCGAGTTCCTTCATAGTCGCTCTCATATGGCAATCGTGTTGGATGAGTATCAGCAAACCGCCGGCGTTGTCACGATCGAGGACGCGTTGGAGGAAATCGTTGGCGAGATCGTCGACGAGTCTGACGAGCACGAAGAATTTGGGATCGCCATCATTGACGATGCAACGGTGGAAGTGGACGGCCGGGTGATGATCGACGATCTCAACGAAACGCTTGACTGGGACCTGCCCGAGAGTGACGATTACGAAACGGTTGCCGGTTATGTGCTTTACCATACCGGGGTGATTCCCGAGGCGGGGCATCGACTCTCGATCGGCGATGCGGAGATCGAGATTCTGAAAGCCAGTAGTCGAAAAATCGAATCGATGCGAATTCGCAGGGTCCATTTGCAGGACCAGAAGGTCGGCTAGCCTTGTCCGGATAACGAACCTGCGGGCGGTCTCGGTCAATTCGTCGCACGCTCCAGTCCGGGCCTCTCGGGGCGACGGTATTTGTTTGAAATCCGCGGACGAAGCGAGGCGTCCGTTTTGGGGGGAAGACGAATTCGCAGGCGTATCATCTTGCCCGCTGATTGTCGCTTGCTGGTCACACGGCTACACTGCTTAGAGGCTGTGGGGATCTCTCCTCGCCACGCCGACCCACCGTTCAACGAGCCACTTTCGGAACCGCTGATGAGCACGACAGCCAACTTGGACTTAAAAGAAACCGACTCTGCGAGACTGATATACGGCGACAAGGAATTGGAACTGCCGGTCGTCGAAGGGACCGAGGGCGAGCGAGCGATCGATATCAGCCGGTTACGAAGCGAATCGGGTTTGATCACACTGGATGAAGGTTTTGTCAACACCGGCAGCACACAGAGCGCGATCACCTTCCTGAACGGCGAAGAGGGGATTCTGAGGTATCGTGGCTATCCGATCGAACAGCTCGCTTTGCAATCCGACTTCATCGAAACGGCGTATCTGCTGATTTACGGTGAGCTGCCCAATGCCCAGCAAGCGTCCTCCTTTCGAGCGGGGATACGCGAACACACGATGATTCACGAGGACATGCGATCGTTTTATAACGGCTTTCCTCGCGACGCGCACCCGATGGCGATCCTCAGCAGTGTCGTCGGCGCGCTGTCGACTTTCTATCAGGACTCGATGGATCCGACGGATCATGAGCAAGTCGAGATATCGATTTTTCGTCTGCTTGCCAAGTTGCCGACGATTGCCGCGTACAGCTACAAGAAGTCGATGGGCCAGCCGTTCATTTACCCGAACAATAATCTGGCCTATTGTGAAAACTTTCTGCACATGATGTTTGCGACCCCGGCTCACGAATACATGGTCGACCCGGACTTTGCCGACGCGCTCAACCTGCTGCTGATCGTGCACGCCGATCACGAACAGAATTGCAGCACATCGACCGTGCGAATGGTTGGTAGCAGCAACGCCAACCTGTTCGCCTCGATCTCCGCAGGAATTGGGGCGCTGATGGGGTCCGCTGCACGGTGGTGCGAACGAAGCTTGCGTGAACATGCTGGAAAAGATTGCGGCCGATGGTGGCAATGTCAAAAAGTATGTCGACATGGCCAAGGACAAGGAAAACGGTTTCCGGTTGATGGGCTTTGGGCATCGTGTCTACAAGAACTTTGATCCCCGGGCTAAGATCATTCAGGCCAGTTGTGACAAACTGTTGGCCAAGCTCGATCTGGACGATCCTCTGTTTGAGGTCGCCCAACAGCTCGCCGACGTCGCGTTGCGGGACGAATACTTCATCGAGCGGAAACTCTATCCCAACGTCGACTTCTATTCCGGCGTGATCTACCGAGCACTCGGGATTCCGATCCAAATGTTCACGGTGCTATTTGCGATTGGCCGTTTACCGGGTTGGATCGCCCATTGGCGTGAGATGCACGCCAATCCCCACAAGCGGATCAATCGTCCACGCCAGATCTATACCGGAGCGACGGAGCGCGACTTCGTATCGATCGATCATCGTTCATAGGTCAGTCATTCGGTGCGGCCTGTCGCTGCGGCGCTTTGCTGGTTTGGGCCCACGGTCTACCAGCAACGGCTGTCCGTGCCTCGGTTCCGCCGTTTTCACGACCTGCAAAGTGATGAGGATTCCATGAATTATTCCGTTTCGTCTCGAATCGTCATTGTCGCCTGTCTGGTGGCGTTTCACAGCCAGCCGGGCCAGACGCAGCCTCCGTCCGCGAACCGTCCTCCAGGAAGTTTGTTCCGAAATCGAACGAGTGACGAGCGAGTGTCTCGGCAGGCGGAGGTGTTGCGACTGCAGCAAATGATCGATGGTCTCCGTTCTCGAGTCCAACGCCTGGAACGGCAGTCTTTTTCGAGTGGGCAGTTTCCTGCATTCACCGTCGTCGAGTCCGAGGCGGCGTTGAGCTTTGCCGAAACGCGATTGGCGGTAAGCGAGCAAGCGTTCAAGGACGGCGAAGCATCGGAATTGCAAGTTGCCGGCGACCGTTTGGGATTGGTGCGAGCGCGTGCGCAACTCGATCTTGCTCGAGCCGCACACGCCGACCGATCGTTGGTGTTGGAAACGGACGTGGCTTACGCCCAACGTCGGCTGGTGGAAGAATCGCAGAAGCAGCAACAGCTGCAGCTGATGGTGGCCAAGGGCTACACTTCCACCGACGGATTGGATCTGCAAACGATCGACGTCGATCTGGCCCGAAACGAATTGCTTCGTGCGCGATCGCGGCTGGAACTGCATCAAAAAATGAGTGGATCCGCCGAACCGGCGAGCGTTGCCGGTGAACAGGTCTCTGGTGGTCCGATCTCCGGTGGCCCGATCTCCGGTGGCCCGATCTCTGGTGGTCCGATCTCTGGTGGTCCGATCTCCGGTGGCCAGGTTCAATGACCCTCGGCCGGGCACCGGCGCGTCACTGACTTCTTCTCTTTCACGCCGGCGGGCTGGTCCCGAGACACGCCGACGCGGATGGGCGCGTTGCCCGCCGCGGATGTGCCCCAGTCGGTTTGCCGTCCGGGGCTGAGGGCTGGCGTTTTCGGATCCCGGTCCAGACGGGTGAAATCATCGCATCGGCAGTCTGAAAATGCGATGGATTTTGACGCAATCAGCCTAACAGACTGTTAGGCTAATCGTTGGACTTGGTGACGCGTTGATGGGGTTCTACACGTCGAATGATCGCCATGGTTGCTGTTTTGATTTCCGAGGAATTGCGAAAATGTTTATCAGCCGTCTGATTGGGTTCACGTTGCCCGTGTTGTTGCTGCTCGTGACTGCCACCGCCCAACCGACGGAGCAGGTCGCCACACCAGCGGTGGCCGTGACCAGTCTTCCACCGATACCATCGGCGATTCACAACGCGATGCAATCGCGCGCATTTGATGAAGCGATTCGAGCGATCGACGCCGCGCTGATCGAACCGGCTGAAGATAACAAGGACTATTTGTTGTATCTGAAAGGGCTCGCGCTAACAGACCTCGGTCAGCTGGACGATGCGATCGCCGTTTTCGAGAAGGTCGAGAATGACTATCCCGACAGCCTCTGGAAGAGTCGCGCGAAATTTGGCCGGGCCAACGTATTCGTCGATCGGCGTCAGTACATTGGCGCCGGTGAGATCTATCGGGAAGAGGCGGAGCGGTTACTTTCGCGTCAGCGCAAAGATGAGTTGGCAGGCATCTATCTGGAATTCGCCGATCGCTACTACGTCGGCGTTCCGGCCGATGATCCATCCAAGGCGAAGAAACCCGATTACCAACAGGCGCTCAGCTATTACCAGGAAGCGGTCAAGTTGAAGCCGACGGCCGAGTTGCTGCAGCGACTGCAATTCCGAATTGCGAGATGTTTTGAAGAGACCGGAAGTCACGCCGAAGCGATTGCCGCTTACCAGGCATTTCTGACCGATTACGGCCAGCAGGACCCGAAGTCCGGATCGTCTGCCGCGATCGAGATTGAGGCGGAATCACGATTTCGTCTCGGCGCCGTCCAATTGGCTGCTGGCCAGGCGATGATGGCACGGCGGACCTGGCAAGACTTTCTCTCGTTGTCCAAGCAGTTCCAGGGTGAGCAATCCCCCAAGACGAAAGAGTTTTTAGCCAAAGCCGAGTACAGGCTTGCGCACACGTATGGGCTTCCGCAACCTGGTTCAGTCGGCGATCTGGAATTGGGTGTTGCGGCCGCGGAGCGGTTCTTGCGTGACCATCCCGATCACAAGCTCGCACCGCTTGCCGAGTTGGAAGTCGCACAGGGTTTCATCCATCACGGGCGGTACCGCTGGGCAATCGAGCGTTTGCGTTTGCTGATCGAGAATCCGCAATATGAACAATCGGATCAGCTGCCCGTCGCCCTTCGCTTGCTCGGTCAGGCTTACCTCGCCGGTCAGCAGTTCGACGACGCGATCGAGGCTTGGAGCGAGTTCTTGGAAAAAAATCCGACCGACGCGCAATGGGCGAATGTGCAAAAGTGGATCGTGGATGCCGAATATGCAAAAGCCGACGACGCACGACGCGGCAAGCACTATGAGCAGGCGCGTAACTTGTGGCAAACGTTCTTGAACAAATACCCGCTCGATCCGCGAGGACCGGGAGTTTTGTATCGATTTGGCCAGATGAAATACGCCGCCTCGGCAGAAAAACATTTGGCGCGAATCAAATCGGCGCTCGATCGCGGTGATTCGCCACAATCGATCGAGGTCGATGACCAGTGTGAGAAACTGTTTTTGGAGGCGATCGCGGATTGGCGCCGTGTGGTCAGCAAGTATCCCGGCAGCGGCGAGGCGTCGCAGGCCTCGTACATGATCGGTGTCACGCTGGAGGATCGCTTGGGACGACTAAAAGATGCGTTGGAAGCCTACAAAGAGGTCACTGGAAACCAAGAACCACAGGCGAGACAGAGGATTGCCAGACTGACAACACCGCAATTAGAGATTGTGACCGAAAGAAAATTTCGCAGCGACGAAAAACCTCGCGTCAAACTCACCACGCGAAACTTACAACAACTTACGGTCAAAGCATACCGTGTCGACATGACCGACTACTTTCGCAAGATGCACTTGGCCAGCGGCATCGAGACGCTGGACATCGCGTTGATCGATCCTGATTCGCAATTTGTGCATGCCGTGGCCGGATACGAGCAGTACCGCCGCATCGACAGCGATGTCGAAATCCCCGTCGACGGCGTCGGAGTGACGGCCGTGACCGTGTCCAGCGAAGAGCTGGAAGTGACGACGATGGTCGTTGTGAGTGATTTGGACGTGATCGTCAAAGCATCCCGGAATGAGTTGTTCTTGTTCGCCGAAAACATGCGAACCGGGAAGCCGGTCGAAGCGGTGAGCGTGTTGATTAGCGATGGTTCGGATGTTTTTGCCGAGGAACTGACGAATCAGGATGGCGTCTTGCAGAAGGGTTTTGATCAGCTGAAGAGCGTCGATGATCTGCGGGTCTTCGCAGTTCATCAAGGTCATGTCGCCTCAACGGTGAACAGCTTGAATGGCCTCGACTTCGCGGTCGGGCTCACGCCACGTGGATACTTGTATACGGACCGCCCCACGTATCGCGCTGGGCAGCTCGTCAATCTCAAGGGGATCGTCCGCTGGGTGGACCAGGACCGCTTTACTTTTCGTCCGGGAGAAAAGTTCAAGCTGGACGTTTACGACGCACGAGGGCGGCAGATTCAGTCGAAAGATGTCGCGCTCAACGGTTACGGAACGATCAATGACCATTTGATTCTTCCCCAGACTGCACCCCAGGGCGACTACCGAGTCCATCTTCACCGGGCGTCCAGTGGTGCCGATGATGCGACGGGCTCGCTATCCTTCGAGACGCGATTCACGGTGACCCAGTACCGTTTGGAACCGGTGCAGATCGCGATTGATCTGGACAAGGATGTCTATTTTCGCGGCGACAAGGTCGAGGGTTCGATCACGGTCAAGTACTACTACGGCACACCGTTGGCAGGCGAAAGACTGCAGTACACATTTGGTCCCGATAGCGAAACGGTCACGGCCACGACCGATGAGGATGGAAAGATCAAGATTGCTTTCGACACACAGCAATTCAGCGAATCGCAGCCACTTACCCTCAACGTACAGTATCTCGATCGCGGGATTCGCAGCAGCCAAACCGTTTTCTTGGCGACGCGCGGATTCGCCGTGGGGGTCGAGTCGTCGCGCGAGGTTTACATCGCCGGAGAAACGTTTGACGCTACGTTCAAGGTGACCGATCCGGCCGGCAAGCCGGTGGAAACGAAGTTGCAGGTCGAGGTGTTCCTGCAAACGAGTGTTGACGGCAAACAGGGAGAAAAGCTGGTCGCCACGCACCAGGTGTCGACCGACAAAGAGAGCGGCGAGGCCCGGAAAACGCTAGCCATCGAGGATGGAGGAATTTATCTCGTTCGGGCCAGCGGTACCGATCAGTTTGACAACCAAGTCAGTGGCCAAAAGCGTCTCAGAATCTCGGGTGACAAAGACAGTGTCCGGTTGCGGATTTTGTCGGACAAGCATGCGTACCTGGTTGGCGAAGCGGCCACCATCCGAGTGCATTGGCGAGAACAGCCTGCTCTGGCCCTGGTGACCTTCGAGGGCGCGTCGGTGCTTGGGTATCGATTGGTGAACCTGAAGCAGGGGGACAACGAGGTGGCGGTTCCGATGTCCGCGGAGCTGGCGCCAAACTTCTCTTTGACCGTTGCGGTGATGGATCGAAACCGATTCTACACCGCGTCGAGTGGTTTTCGCGTCACACAGCGTCTGCGCGTGACGCTGAAGCCTGACCGCGCCACCCTGCAACCGGGCGAGGATCTGGCTGTGGCCATCGGGGTCACCGACCCACAAGGCAATCCGGTGCAAGCGGAGGTTTCTTTGGCGCTTGTGCAGACCAACTTGCTGAACCTGTTCGGCGACGTGCAGGGAGCGATCGATACGTTTTTTGGTGCGGGCGAACGCAGGACGTCGGTGCGGCAGATGACAAGTTGCACTTTCCAGTACCGTCCCGACACCCACGCGGTTAGCCAGTTTCTTTTGGCCGAATCGGACCGACGTGAAACATTGCAGCGTGAAGTCAGGGCGCTGGCCGCGATGCCGGAGCGGCAATGGGAAAGACGTTCGCAAGTTGGCCGCGGTGCGGATGTTGAGTTCGGCGGCGAAGCCGCCGAAGACGAAGAGCTGTTCCTCCATTTCGCGGATGAGGAATTGGGCGAGGCCGACGAAGTTAGGTTCGGCGACGAGTACGGGGCAGTCCTGACGGACGATCTGCGGCGGCGAGCCGGCGCCGCGAATACTCCCATTGTCGGAGACTTTGCTGTGCAGCTCGGCGGTATTGGCGACCAGGCTGCTGCCAATGAATCGATGCAGCAGAGGGAACTGTCGGCCAGCGAATGGTCGGCGTGATCGCGGCAGTGGATGCCCTCGCTCAATCGTCCGCAGCCGGCAGCGTCGTTACCGGCACAACACCAGATGAAGGCCGGCGTGTATTTCGATCAGCTAATGGAGCAGGCGATGACTGGCTACGCGGGTCCGGGAATGGGGAACGGACTCGGCGGCTTGGGATTGCCGGCGGCTGCTGACCGGGCGACTTGGTTTCACCAACTCAGTCAGCTCGATTCCACGGTCAACGGATTGACCAACAAAGGCCAGTTCTTGGCGATCAATGGTCGCAATGAACAACAGATCGAGCGACTCGTTCGCGAAGAAGGTTTGCAGTTGATGCCGGGGATGGCGCATGCCGAAACGGCATTCTGGGATCCCCTGATCGTGACGGACAAGGATGGAAAGGCGGAGGTGGTGATCACGATGCCGAGTCGATCGACCGCCTGGCGTCTGCGAGCCAAAGGAATTGACGCGAGTTCGTTGGCCGGTGAGGCGACAGTCGATGTGATCACCAAGAAAGACCTGTTCGGCGATTTGAAACTGCCGCTCGCCTTCACGATGGGCGACACGGCTGACGTGCCGGTTGAAATTCACAATTCGCTTGATGGTCGCCGCGCGATCAAAGTGGTACTGAAGGTCACGATGGGAGATAAATCGACGTCGCAAACCAAAACGCTGGAAGTTGATGGTCCGGGGATCAGCAAAGTCACCTTCCCGGTCGAAGTCGAGGACGCGGATCTGGCCCAGTTCGAGTGGATGGTTTCCGGGGGGGACGAAATCAGCGACGAATCCTCTCGCAGTGTCAGTATTCTGCCCTACGGTTTTCCTGTTTATGAAACGGTCAGTGGGACATCGTCACAGAGTACGATTGCGCTGATTGAGTTTGATGAGAAGGTCGACGCCAAGAATCCCTCGCTGGAAATCTTGATCGGTTCCAGCGTCGATCGTTCGCTGATCGAGAGTGTTCTTGGCGGCGGGCTGTTTCCGATTCAGCGATGTGGATTGTTGCCCAGCAGCGGTTTGGAGCGAAGTGTTTCTGATCTGCTGGGCGGCGTCGCACTGATGAAGATGATCGGTGATGCACAACAACCCGATACGCCCGAGGCACAGGCGATCTCGGGTCGAATGGTATCCGCCGTGTCGGAACTCATCTCTGCGCAACGCGATGACGGGGCATGGAGTTGGTCTGGTCGACCAGACACAGGCGAACCGGACGCATTCCTTTCGTCGCGAGTGATGTGGGCGCTGAGTGCCGCGAGAGCGAGCGGGTTCGCTGTGTCGAATGAACCGTTTGACAAAGGAAAGGCATTTTTGAAGTCCGCCTTCGCTGATTCTTCGCAGGTCGACCTGGAGCGTCAAACAATTCTATTTCACGCGATGGCCGAGTCAAAGTGTGCCGACTTTGCATTGGCCAATCGACTTTACCGTGAACGCAATCGGCTCAGTGACTCCGGTCTCGTTCATCTTGCGCTTGCCCTGTCGACGATGAACCACAACGAGATGGCCGGCGAACTGTTGCAGTTGGTCAAGATTACCAGTGACCCTCAATTGGCCGGCAAGAAAACTGAACAACGAGCTGTCGGTGCGATCCCGTGGATGCAAAGTGGGATCGAATTGCGGGCGATGTACATGCTGGCACTCGAGCAAGTGAATCCTGGGGGCCCAAAACTGGCAAACCTTGCGGAGTGGCTGATGGCGGCGCGAGTCGGATCGCGGTGGCCGGTCGAAAAGGCAAACGGTCCGAGCATCGCCGCATTGGCAGCCTGGTATGCACGCGACCGGCACGTATCGGAAAAATACACACTGACTGTTTTCGTCAATGATGAGCCGGTCGAGACATTGACGGTGGACCCATCGAAAGAGGGCAGTCGCCACATCCAAGTGCCCCTCGACCTGCTGGGCAAAGAGAAGCGGCAGCGTATTCATTTCGATCTTGAAGGTCGCGGTACCTTTAGCTATTCGGTGATCCTGAGCGGTTTCGTTCCGGCCGACAAGCTCAACAGCACGACAGAGGCGTGGGTTGTGGCTCGGCGATATGAGCCTGCCCAGCGAATGTTCGATGGGCGGGTTGTTCCGCGCGGCTTCGCTGTTGTCGACGGTCCTTACCGTTCGTTCTACAACTCGCTAACCGAGTTGCCCGTTGGGGATCGCGGCGAAGTCACACTTAGCCCGCGGCGACGAAATACCAGCGGCCGGCCCGGCGAACAATACGACTACCTGGTGTTGACCGAACCGATCCCCGCGGGATGCACGGTGCTGGACGATTCGATCAAAGGTCCGTTCGAGCGATTCGAGATCGAGCCTGGCAGAATCACGTTCTATCTCGGCGCGACGCAATACCCGGGCGACATTCAATACACGCTTGTTGGGTATATACCAGGTCGTTATCGCACGGCACAGTCGTTGCTGCGAAGCTTTTATGATCCGTCGCAGATGGCAATCGCGGATGTCAAGGAATTGAAGGTACTTCCCTCCGGCGTGCAATCAAAGGATGAATACCGACTGACACCAGACGAGCTCTATCACCTCGGACAAAAGGAACTTACCAAGCAAAACTTTGATGCCGCACATGGCCACCTCACACAATTGCTGGACAATTGGCGACTCGATGTGGAACCGTACAAGAACGCGGTCGAGTGGTTATTGCGAAGTTCGCTGAAAAAGCGGTCTGATGGCGAGATCGTCAAGTACTTTGAGATCATTAAAGAGAAGTACCCCACCGTCGAACTGAGTTTCGAGGATATCTTGCAAGTCGCGTTGTCATACCGCGAATTGGGTGAATACGAACGCAGCTATCTCGTTTATCGATCGACGGTGCAAGCAAGCTTCGAGCGTGAATCGCAGGTGGCAGGCTTCTTGAACGCACGTGGCGAATTCATCCGCAGCGTGGCCACGATGGAGCGTTTGCTGAGCGATTATCCGGCTGAGTCGTATGTTGCTACCGCAACTTACGCGTTGGCACAGGAAGTTTACCGGCACACACCGACCGCGAAGGATGACGAGCAACTGAAGGCCCAGGGATTGACCCGAGTGCATTTGATCAACGCCTCGATTCAGATGCTTGACCACTTTTTAACGAGATGGCCGAATGATCCGGCAGACGATCAAGCGAGTTTTGCCCTGGCGACCGCGCTGATCGATTTGGACCGTTATGAATCGGCGATCACGCGGTGCGAAGAATATGCCAAGCGATACCCCAACAGCCGATTGCTCGATTCGTATTGGTACATGATCGGCTACAGCCAGTTTGAGTTGGAGCATCCTGAGCAAGCATTGGAAATGTGCGAGCGAGTGGCCACGGCGGTCTTCCCTGTTCCGGCAACCGGGGGTACTCGCGTCGCCGATAACAAGTGGGAAGCGGTCTACATCATGGGCCAGGTATATCACAGTTTGGGAAAGGCCGCGGACGCGATCATGCAATATGGCAAAGTCGAACAACGCTTTGCCGATGCTGCCGAAGCGATCGAATTCTTTCGCCGCAAAGAAATCCGCCTTGCCGAAGTCACCACGATCAAGCCCGGCGATGCCAAGGAACTGGAAGTCGCCTTCCGTAATATCCCCGAGATTGCCCTCAAAGTGTATCGAATCGATCTGATGAAATTCGGGTTGATGCAACGCAACCTCGATCGGATCACGGCGATCAACCTGGCGGGCATCAAGCCCTATCACGAGGAAACGATTCAGCTGGGCGATGGCAAGGATTATCGCGACCGAATCAAGAAGCTGAGCCTGCCGCTGAAGGAGGAAGGTGCCTACCTTGTCGTTTGTCGTGGTGACAATCTGTACGCATCGGGGCTCGTATTGGTCAGCCCGTTGACCCTAAGCGTTGCCGAAGACGTGCAGTCGGGACGGGTCCGCGTCAGCGTCAAGGATTCGACGTCCGACAAGTTCGTTGACGACGTTCACGTCAAAGTCATTGGTTCGGCCAATGAACAATTCCTGTCTGGTTCGACCGATCTGCGAGGTTTGTTTGTCGCCGATGACATCAAAGGCATGAGCACGGTGATCGCACAGAGCGACAAAAACCAGTACGCGTTCTTTCGGGGCGACCTTCCGCTGCAGGGTGTACTGCCGCAGGGCCCGACCATTGTCTCCTCGGGCGAGCAGCAGCAGGCCAGCCAGGGTCAAGCCGCGAAACCGCAGCCAGCCGCAAAAGCGGGCAAGGAAATCTTGCGGGGGAATATCTTCGACACCAACGGTAAATTTCAGATGTTGCAGAAAGGTAACTTCGATGACCTGTTGAACAACGACCGCCAGGGCATCACGACAAAGGACGCCTATTGAACCCGATCGAGGCTCGCTTGTTCGTCTTGTGGGGAGGGAGACACACGCGGATCATGGCCGTGGGTTACAATCGTTTGCTTTGGGGGCATTTTTTTGGGGCCCTGCCGTCACACTCGAGAGCGATCATGAAAGAACCAATACCGTCCACCGCGAACACGGTTTCGCGTCGTCACTGTTTGAAGACAACCGTTGCGGTGGGCGCTGTCGCGGTACCTTCGGCGCTCGCCTCGCGAGCTTTCGCGGCCGGTTCGGACGAGGTCAAGGTGGGACTGATCGGCTGCGGAGGTCGCGGATCGGGCGCCGCCGCCCAGGCTCTGTCGACGGGAAAGAATGTCACGTTGTGGGCGATGGCCGACGCATTCAGCGATCGGTTGGAGAATAGTTTGAGTTCGCTGTCGCGTGGTCGCGCCGGCGTCTCCAAGGTCGAAGCGGGTGAGGGATTCGGCGCCGCGATCGATGTCCCCGCCCCACGGCGTTATATCGGCTTGGATGCTTACCGGCGAATCATCGATTCAGGAATCGACCTTGCCATTTTGACCGGACCTCCCGGTTATCGACCGCTGCACTTCGAACGTGCCGTTGAGGCGGGAAAGCATGTCTTCATGGAGAAACCGCTGGCCACGGACCCCTCAGGCGTTCGACGTATCTTGGCCGCGGCCGAACAAGCGAAGCAGAACAACTTGAAGGTCGGCGTCGGATTGCAACGGCATCACCAGGCCACCTATCAGGAAGCGATTCGGCGAATCCACGCGGGCGAAATCGGACGACTCGTTTCGATGCGATGTTTTTGGAACGGCGGGCCGCCGGCCAAGACAGCCATTCCTCGCGAGAACATGACGGAACTGGAATATCAGGTGCGCAATTGGTATTTCTTCGATTGGCTCAGTGGTGATCACATTTGCGAACAGCACATTCACAACCTGGACGTTTGCAATTGGGTCAAGCGCGACCAACCCGTGTCGGCCGAAGGGATGGGGGGCCGTCAAGTGCGCACCGACAAACGGTTTGGCAACATCTTTGATCATCACGCCGTGGTTTATACCTATGCCGACGGTTCGAAGATGCACAGCTATTGTCGGCAAATGCGGGGATGCAATAACCTGGTGGCCGAACAAATCGAAGGTACCGACGGCAGCGCCGAACTGGGTACCAATCGTTGTTCGCTGACCAGCAGCGATGGGAAGACGATTTGGGCGTCGCCGCGGAAGCAACCGGCCGATTATGTCAGTCCCTATCAAGTCGAATGGAACGTGATGATCGACGCGGTCTTGAACGACCGACCGCATAACGAGGCAGAGTACGGGGCAATGAGCACGATGACCGCTATCATGGGGCGGTTGGCGACTTACTCGGGTCAGTTGATTCCCTGGGAAGACGCCTTTGATTCGAGGAAAGTCATCACCACCGATGCCGAATCCTGGGACGCACCGGCGCCGATTACGGCGCTTTCGGATGGTTCCTATCGGATTGCCATCCCCGGTGTGACGAAAGTTCTGTGATGCAAACAACCAACTGACAAACATGACGTGATGGATTCAAATCGATTTCTGACCGAGCATTGTCGGTCGACGCGGCGTTACTTTTTGCGGTTCGGCGTCGCCGGCGTCGCTGCCTTACAAATGCTGCCGCTTGCTGCACAGCAGCAGCCTGAGGGAGCGTTGGCAGAGGCAATTGCTGCAATTCCGCCTTGGCTGACTGCCCAAGACGACTTTCAGGACGTCTCTCGTGGCAATCCAAAGCCGCACTCATTGCCGGCCGAGAAGATGAAGGAAGTCGGGCTGACTCGCGAAACATGGAAATTGGAAGTGATCAGCGACCCGGATCATCCGTCGCGACTTCGCAGCCCATTGACCAAAGCCGAGGGCACGGCGATGGACTTTCCCGCGCTGATGCAAATGGCGGAAACACATGCCGTGCGATTCCCCAAAGTGATGACCTGCCTGAACATCGGATGTCCGCTCGGTAATGGCATCTGG
Source organism: Pirellulaceae bacterium (assembly GCA_963734865.1). Taxonomy (GTDB): domain Bacteria; phylum Planctomycetota; class Planctomycetia; order Pirellulales; family Pirellulaceae; genus CBDCUW01. The sequence goes on along the minus strand of CAVTIV010000023.1, from coordinate 78,798 downwards.
GAAGGAGTGCCCCTGCGGACGGTCCTGTGGCTAACCCAGCCCGTCCAAGATCTTCGGCGTGTGTTTTACGATGGGTACCACAACGGCGACGACGCCCAGATGTTCCGCAGTTCGCTTCCGGTGGGACGAGTTCTGGAAGACCCGTTTGGTCTGCCACCGGTGATCCTGTGCTACAAATTGAACGGCCAGTGGTTGACGCCCGAGCGAGGGGGACCGGTGCGAGTGGTTGTCCCCGAGGCATATGGCTTCAAGAGCATCAAATGGCTGTCGCATGTCGTCTTGTCCAATATCCCGCATGCCAATGATACCTATGCGGAAAAAAACAATGATGTCGATAGCCCCTTGAAGACTTTTTGTGCGACGCTCTCGATTCCCTCGAAAGTCGACGCTGGACAACCGATCCCAATCACCGGATGGCGCAAGCCGGAATCTCGGGACTGGCCAAGGTGCAAGTTTGGATTCACAACAAACAAGACAAATTGCCCGAGGGTGACAGTTACTTCAGCAACGCACCGTGGCGCGACGCCCAGATCTTGCCGCCGGCGGATCGCTGGGAAAACGCTCCGGACCAGCGAATCCCGGCTGGGACGATTTCATTCGACGGTGATCCGGGAACGCCGACATCATGGCCGATCCGGTTGACCCATGCACATTGGGCGATCCTGCACCCCGGATTACCGGCCGGTGAATACACGCTACGCTGCCGCACCATCGACGAGCAAAGCAACGCCCAGCCGATGCCTCGACCATTCCGCAAGTCCGGTCATGCGGCGATCGAACAAAAAACCATCGTCGTCCAATAGCAAGCCTATCCCGCGTCTGTCGGATGTCGCTGTACCAGGTAACTGCGGTCACCGCGGGTGACATAGATGGCATCTTCGTCCAATCGCTGACAAAGATCGACAAGAAAACTGATCAGCCGATCGAACTCGTCTTCAACGTTGAATGAAACCTCGAACCGTTCCATCACGTCATGAACCACGTCGCCCGACTGGCCGATCCAAAAACCCTTCACTGGCGTCGGCGTCTGTGTGTAGGCGCGGTATCGGTTCATCAGGTATTCGTGAATCGAGGATCTCGCGGTTTGCGTTCCCTGAAAGAATCGCGGATCATCGAGCTTGTGTGACGGGATGTAGAACACCGTCATCTTGCCCAGGATCTGAAGGTGAGCCGATAGATCTGTCATATTCTTGCCATCGATCACAAACGCGGCAGGATACGTTTCACGTCCACATCACCTGATCGCGACGATATAGCAGATCCAGCTGGGGTTGCTGGGCGCGCTCTCCCCTCGCTCCCATTGGCCGGTATCTTCACCATCTTCGTCTTCGGTTTCCCAGTAGACATGGCTTTCGCTGAATCCGGCTTCTCGCAGCATTTCGCGGACTTCGGGAATCGTCCAGAAACGCCACTCATACTCGAAAGCACGTTTCAGTTTGCTTCCATCTTTGAACTTGAAACCGATGCTGAATTTTGCATCCGCGGTAACGGGATTGAACGATTCTTGCTTCCAATGATACCGGAATCCTTTCTTGCCTTTCACGATGGTGCGTTTGTCGACGAGATCTTCCTCGTAGCATTCACCGCCTCCCATCATGTCCATGACCATGATGCCCTGAGGTTTCAGATTCGCGCGCGATCTTAAAATAATCGATCACCTCTTTCCGTGTCTTGAAAATCCAGAACGAGAAGTTTTGGGCCGCGAGCACATCGACTGGTGGTCGATTGCGGCGGCGCACATCCTGTTCGATCAACTTGACTCGTGATTGCTGAGCGTCGGTGAGTTTCTGCAGATTGTGTTCACGCCCCCACTGAAGCGTTTCGGCACAAAGGTCGACACCGACGGCGGTGCGACGGCTGTGCGAGGCAACCCAGCGGCAGCAGATCGCAAACGTGCCACAGAAATCTTCTCGCAGAGAATACGGTTTGCGCCGGTAGGCTTCGCGAAAGGCTTGTTCAAAGAACTCCACTTCATGTTCGGGCGTCTGGACCGACTTCTGGTAGCAGACGAATTTGTCGGCTCGCTCGGCCAGCGTCCGCCTGCCATCCTTGTTGGATTTGCCCTTCCCGGATCCGGATTTGTTTTTTGCTCGTCCCATCGGAAGTCTTGTCGGTCGTTCATGGAGTGTCATGCTGGTTCATCACGGGGCGATCAATTGTAGCCGAATTCAGGGAGGCGAGATCGCAAGAAGTCGCTTTGGGTACGACCGGTCCGTTTCTGGATTACATTTTCAGCGGTGAGGACAAGCCGTCGGACGCCCGCCCGTCGGACGCCCGCCTGGATCGATTTCCTCGCGTCGACATCCAAATCGCAGACGTGACCGTGCGCTCCCTATTGGCTGAACTGTTGAACCAACGCTTCGCCGATTTTTGTCTGCTGTTAGCAGTGATCACGTTTAAAAAATATTTTTGGCAAGCTCTGTGTACATTTTTTGTGACCGAGCGTTTACGTCGTTTCGGCCTCGATTTCGGAGTCGTTCCAAGCGTTCGACCTGTGATCAGGTGGTGCCGTAGTTTTTCTTCTGTTTCTGGTTTCTCGTGGTCGCCAACGATGATTGATTCTATTATTGTTATTTGGGTGTGGGAGTTTACTGCCACACTGCGTTCGGGGTGTTCTGCCCCAATGCCCCGAACGCTCTTTTCTTTTTTCTCCCGGTCTTGCTCTGCCGGCGACCTCTCTCGACATCCGTGTGGTGGGATATCCATGTCGTGGGATATCCATGTCGTGGGATCTTGCTCGCCGCTTCAGCGCGTTCAAGGCATCGCTCGGGAACTGTTCATAGAGGAACAATGGGGATCGTTGCTGGCGGCCGTAGCGGTCCGATGAACCAGACAACTTTGGCGCCCGCTTGTTGGCGGATGAGCGCATCAAAGAGTGCGTTGGCGGCATCTCTTCGCAGTTGGCTTTGGTCGGTCAGGTCGTCAAACGTCAGCTTGCCCTGTTCGAACTGCTGGACGAAAACGAGGTGCATCCCCAACGGGCTGCGTACCGGATCGCTGACCTTGCCGACGCCCGTTTGTCGCACCGCATTCATCACGGAAGTTGGCAGGTCGCCATCGGCTTCAACCCACCCCAATTCGCCTCCCTCGCTCGCCGATCCGGCGTCGCTGTATTCGCGCACGGCTTCCGCGAACGCGTTGGCGATTGAATCGGACGACCGAAGTTGTTGGGCAAGCTTGGTCATCCTTTGTTCTGCGACCGCCACGGAGGCTTCGTCCTTGGGATCCATGTCGATGAAGATCTGAGAAACGCGCCAGCGGCCACCGGCGTATCGAGTTTGCTCACGTTCGAAGAAGCGACGCAGATTGGAATCGGTCAAGCGACTCTTCAAGTACTGGCTCCAGGTCGTTCGCCAGGTGATGTCGGCGATCAGTGATTGTTCATCGGCCTGTCGCTGTTTGGCTTGTTGTTCGAGGCTACTGCCACGTCTGCTGGCTTCCTGGGCGAACGACTCGATCTGTCGTTGCACGATCGCATCGAGTGATGGGCCGCCCTGGAGCTGCAGAGATTTGAGAGCCAAGTGTCGGCGGACCACCAGGGCAGCGGTGGCCTGTTTCACGTCGATGCCGATTTTGTCCAGGTCCACAGCCCCCAATCGCTCGGTCAGAATCAAGTTCAGTTCACCGAGAAAGATCGGATCGCCGTCAATCGCGGCGATCGGGTCACTTGGTCCGTAACGATCCTCCGCGGCGGAAAGCGTTGACAGCACCGCCACGAGCAGCGGAACGACAGGCAGCAGTGGTATTCGAATCACGGTAGCGCGATGTCCTGAATGACGAATGGCACTTCGTTGGGCACGACTGCGGTTGGTGATTGATACAGAAACGTCGATTCGTTGATTGTGTCGCCGAGATCAAAAAGGTAGCCAATGCCGACCCCCGATTCCGTTTGGCGAAAAACTTCATAACCGAGGTGATCGGCTCGCGAGCCATCTTTCCGTTTCACATAGACTTCGTTCTCGAAGATCCAATGTCGATGGCTTTCCAACGATCGATCCGCGTTTTGCAGGGATACGGCAACGCGAATCTCGTACAATGGCCCATTCTTGCGTACCGATTCGATCTCGACCGTCATGGCATCAATCGTCTTCTTACTCGACGGCCCGGTCAAACTGAGTTCAAATGTTTGTCGTTTGCCGGGCAACAAAGCGATGATCGTGCCTGACAGCGACACGATTTTTTCGGGCTGGCCTGCCGGCAACTGCATCGGCATATAGAACTCGCTAAATGCAAGTTCGCTGTTGGTGTTGACATCGATCGTTTCACCCGATTCCTGCGGCTTCAGGACCGCGTCATCGTCCAGCTTTCCGGCCAATTGGGCGATCGGGATTGTCAAGCCGATCGGAGTCAGCCTCGGTTCCCAGGAGATTTCGACCGCGATGTTCAAGGCGCTCAGTTTCGGATTGTTCAGCATGCGCCGCGAGGTGACGGATGTCGGTTCGATGCGATAGACACCGGCGTAGGCAGCCGCGTCGACTCGCGATGGACGCTCGGGATTGCGAGCGACAAGCTGCAACGTGCCGCGATCACCACCATAGAAATTGATATCGAGATTTGCTTGATCGAGGACCAAGTCGACCGCATGCCAAAAAGAAAGTGGTGAGAAAACCGGCGGGACGGGGATCGATTCGTCGGCCTCGTGGTCGAATTCGATGCCGCTGTCGCGACTGATCGCCTCCAATGCTTCGCCCAGAGTGGAGACTTCGCTGAGGTCGATGCTGATCGCTCCTGAGCGAGTTTCGGTTTCGGTTTCGAATGGCCATCAGCGCCTTGCGGACTCGGGCCAACCTCTCGGCCGCTTCGACCGAGATTCCCGCTTTCGTTTCGGGCAGAAACTCGAGTGCATTGGGGCCCGCTTCGATCAACGATTGTTCGGCAGCCTTGCGTTTGGCCAAACTGGCTGCATCGAGTTCATCGACCCATTCCAGCACATCGGACTTCAGATCCCCATTGTCGTTCTTTTCCTGGCCGCAAACGGTTGCCGCCACGACAGAAAACGTGAAAGCAAGGATTCGCATTTTTGGTATCGACGCCCGCGAAACCACTCCGACCATTTCGCTTGGTGTTCCCGAATGCAGTAGATGTCGCATGTTCGTCATCATCCTCAAAAGCGGAATTGGTCCAAGATTAGCAGTTGGCTCGCTGGCTGGAGCGTTCAGGGCCGATCCCCGAATTCTAACCTAGGGTTGAGATTGTTGCCTCAACCTGTGGACGGGAACCATGACATTTCATCGCGTCTTTGCCGCAACCCTTTCTTTTCTCGTCCTGATCACGCACGGTTCGTCCGGGGTTGTGAACGCTCAGACGCCGGGATTGGTTGAGTTTTTCGCGAGTGGCAAGCTGCGTCAGGGGCTGCCGCTGGTGGATCTGCGCACGAAATGGTGGTGATTGGCCGTGATGGCTGGCTGCATTCGCTGGATCCGCGCAGCAGCGAAGCTCAGATTCGCCCACTCGAGGGGCGGTACCAACCAGCGTCCGCTGCGGAACTGCGGAACTCGCTACGGGGCGAATTCGGAAGCGACTTTGAAGTCCTCGCGACGACCAATTTCCTGGTGGTTCAGCCTACCGGACGCGGTGATCGGTGGCCCGATCTGTTCGAGCAGTCGCACCGGTCTTTTGTCAGCTACATGGTCAGGCGTGGCGTGAATGTTCGTGACGGTCGCTTTCCGATGGTCGCGGTTGTTTACCCGGATCAAGTCGCGATGTACGACGCGCTGAAGAAACTGAAGATCGACATATCGCGAGTCTCGGGGTTGTATTCCAACAACAGCAATCGTGTGATGACACACGACGGCGGACAGTTATCATCGATCGCAGCCACCGTGCGTCACGAGGCTGCGCATCAGTCGGCTTTCAATACTGGAGTGCACAGCCGAGTCAACGATACGCCGAAGTGGATCAGCGAAGGTATCGGACAGATGTTCGAGCCGCCGGCAATGACCGATCCAAGAGGCGGGACTCGGCTTTCGGACAGGATCAATCGCGACAGCCTGCTATTCATCAAAGCGACCTACGACGGGCGTGACGATGTGCAATTCAGTCGGGATGTAATGCAATTGGTGAGCGACGACCTGATGTTTGCGGACGATCAACGAGTCGAACGCGCCTATGCCGATTCCTGGGCGATGATGTTCTACTTGGCTGAGCGACAGCCAAAAGCGTTCGCCCAGATCCTCAATCACACCTCGGCTCGTCCGCCGTTCAAAGTATACCCGCGAACGGAACGAGTACGGGACTTTGAGAAAATCGTGGGGATCGACACGTTCGAGTTTAGTAAACGCGTCAGTTGGTTCTTGAAATCGCTGTAGCGTCGTGTCAGGTCAATCTTTGACCAGCCGGCTGATCGCTTTGAATTCGGGGCGATCGGACGTCCCGAGCCATTCGAACAGGACTGCCTCGACTGTGACGATTGTCGCACCGGCGTCACGCATTCGGTCGATGGCCGTCTCATGATCGCGACCATGCCGAGCAGCGACCGCCTCGGCGACCACATACGGTCGTTGACCCTCGGCGATCAGATCGAGCACGGTTTGCAGGACGCACACGTGCGTTTCGATGCCGCTGATGACGATCTGGTCGCGGCCGGAATTCGACCAGTCGTCAAGCCAGCCGCGGCAGACCGCGGCGGAGAAGTCTTGTTTCGGTTCCGGGTTCGGGAAAACTTCGCTCAGCGACGGGACCAACGGACCAAGTCCCTGAGGGTATTGAACGGTGGCCGCGCAGGGAATGCCGAGCAACTTGGCGGCCGTCAACAGACGATGAATCTGCCGTACGACATTATCGGCCGATCGGATCAGTGGGACGAGTTTGGTTTGGACGTCAATCACAAACAAACCGCAGCGAGACGCGTCAAGCCGATCGGGTGAGCGGACGTATGGCATCGCTACTTGTCACCGCTGGAAGGTTTCTTGCTGCCGCTGGACTGAGAGTCGGTGCTCTTGGTTTCAGATGTCCCACCGGCGTCACTTTTCTTGGCGTCGCCTTTGCTGGACGAACCCTCGTCACTACTCGATTTCTTGTCGGCCTTGGCGGCTTTCTTGTAGCCCTCGCTGCGGTAGTCGGTTTGATAGAAACCGCTGCCTTTGAAGACGATTGCGGCACCGGTGCCGAACAGTCGTTTCAGTTTGTTCTTGCCGCACTTGGGACACTTTTTCTTCACCGGATCGTTGATCCCCTGGAAGATCTCCAGTGCGTGTCCGCAGGCATCGCATTCATAATCGTAGGTTGGCATTTTTCATCAAGTCGGCGTGCGGATGACGCCGACAGTCGTGGCTTGGGGTCATGGGTAATTGGAAACGTGACTGGTCAAAATCGGAGGCCGGACGCGAATTGCATGCCGCTACGCTTCGATCACGAGGGGTGTTCTGGGGGGCCGCTGCTGACGACTACCTGGCTGGGACGGACGACCCTGTCGTGCATCTGGAACCCGGTCACGGCAACATGCGACACGGTGCCCGGAGCGTACTGGTCGCTGGGCATCTGCGAGATCGCTTCGTGGAAGTTGGGGTCAAACAATTCGCCCTCGGCGGGAATCTCGCGAACACCGTATTTGGCCAACGCATCGTCGAGTTGTTTGGCGACCATCGCGACTCCTTCACGGAGCCCTGCTGACTCGCCGGAGGACTCGGATACTTCGAGCGCGCGATTCAGATTGTCACGCACCTGCAGAATGTCGGTGACCAGCGGCATGGCGGCAAACTTCAGCATATCTTCGTAGTCACGACGCATGCGTTTGCGAAAGTTTTCTGCTTCGGCTTGCGCCATCAAAACACGTTTATCGGCGGCATCAGCGGTGACCCGTAACCGCTCCATTTCTTCGTCGCGTGGTTCCACTTGCGGAGGCTCGCTTCGATCCGTGCCCTCGGTCGAATCGAAATCGTTTTTTTCCCTCTGAGATTCTTCGTTCATTGGTTCACTCAAGATTCTTGTGGCTGTGTGTCGGTATCAAAAAACGTTCTCAGTTTGTCTAAGAATGATTTTCGATGCGGCAGTACCGAGTCGTGATCCAACTCGGCCAAATCCCGTAGCAGTCGTTCTTGTTCGGAGCTGAGTTTTTTGGGGACTTCGATAAAAACTTGAATCAATAAGTCACCGGCGCGGCCGCCTCGCGGGTCGGCAACGCCTTTTCCTCTGATGGTGAATACTTCGCCGTTTTGCGTGCCCGCTTCGACCCGCAAGCTTTGGCGGCCATCGAGGGTGGGCACTTCGATTTCGGCCCCCAGTGCGGCCTGGGTATAGGAAATCGGCAGCTGCAGGATCAGGTGGTTTCCGTCACGTCTGAATAATTCATGCGGTCGCACGGTGATGAAGCAGTAGCAGTCACCCACAGGGCCACCATCGGGGCTCGCTTCTCCCTCGCCCTGGACACGCACTCGCATGCCGTCGTCGACCCCGGCGGGTATCGTGACAGTCAATTCGGCCTTTTGGTTCTGCAGTCCGGAGCCGCGACAATCGACGCACGGTTGGCTGATCTGCTGTCCCGTACCGGCGCAATTTGGGCAGGCGGTTTGAACCCGCAGGATTCCCGCCGACTGGATGACTTGCCCGCGTCCGCCGCAGGTGTTGCAGGTGACCGGTTTGCTGCCGGGGGCGGCACCACTTCCGTCGCACGTGCCGCAACGGACACGTCGCCGAAACGAGATGTCTTTCTCGACGCCGCGGGCCGCTTCCTCGAGCGTCAGCGTCACGTCGCAACGAATGTCCGCACCGCGTCTGCACTCGCCGTCGCCGGCCACCACCGCGTGACCCGAACAGGTCGCCGAACATGCCTCCGAACCACCGAACAGTCGCCGAAGGCCTCGAAGATGTCTTCGACGTCATTGAATTGATGAACGCCATCGACGCCGGCGTGACCATAGCGATCGTATCGTTCTCGTTTCTCGGGATCACTAAGCACTTCGTAGGCTTCGGTCGCTTCTTTGAATTTCGCGACCGCGCTTCGTCATCCCGATTGCTGTCGGGATGGTACTTGATTGCCAGCTTTCGATAGGCGCGATCGATGTCTGCTTTGGTTGCGGTCCGCTGGACCAACAAGATTTCGTAGTAGCAGGTTTTCTCGGCCATGATTGCTCGCACTCGAAAACGGGTCGCGCACCGATTCGGCGAGCGACCCGTTGAACTTATCGGTCGATCGGCTCTGTTTAAAAGCGATTTCAAATGGCCCTCGGAGCGAACCACGAATCGCCTTGAAGCTAAGAAACGACGCCTTCGACCGGTCGCTTGTCCTTGTCCTCGTCATCGAAGTTGGTCACCAGCGCTTCGGTCGTCAACATCAGACCGGCGATGCTCGCGGCATTGGCCAATGCCGTTCGAACGACTTTGACCGGATCGATCACGCCCGCCTTGAGCATGTCAACGTACTCGCCGGTGTTGGCGTTGTAGCCGATGTTTTCGGCCTTCCGGCTGCACTTCATCGACCACCACGCTGCCGTCGATGCCTCCGTTGTCGGCGATCTGCCGCATCGGAGCGTCCAGCGCAGCGAAGCACGATGTCGACGCCGATCTTCTCGTCACCTTTGGCCTTCTTTTTCGACTTCTTCGACCGCTTCGCGACAGCGAACCAGCGCCACTCCACCGCCGGGCAGAATGCCTTCTTCGACCGCCGCACGAGTGGCATGCAAGGCGTCTTCCAAACGAGCCTTGGTTTGCTTCATCTCGGCTTCGGTTTCGGCACCGACGCTGATCACGGCGACACCACCGGCAAGCTTTGCCAGTCGCTCTTGGAATTTTTCCTTGTCGTAGTCGCTGTCGGTCTGCTCGATTTGGGCACGAATCTGCGCGACACGCTTGTCGATGTCCGCTCGTTTGCCGCTACCTTCGACGATCGTCGTGTTGCTCTTGTCGACCGTAACTTTTTTGGCACGACCGAGTTGTTCGAGGGTGACGTTTTCAAGTTGGATCCCAAGATCTTCGCTGATCAGGGTGCCGCCGGTCAGCGTGGCGATGTCGCCGAGCATCGCCTTGCGACGATCGCCGAACCCAGGCGCCTTCACGGCACAAACGTTCAGCGTGCCGCGAAGTTTGTTGACAACCAGCAGGGTCAGGGCTTCTGCGTCAACGTCTTCGGCGATGATCAGCAGGGGCTGACCCGTCTGGGCGGTCTTTTCCAACAGCGGAACCAAGATCGCGGATGTTGCTGATCTTCTTTTCGTACAACAACACCAAGGCATTCTCCAGGTTCGCTTCCATCGTGCCGGGATCGGTGATGAAGTACGGCGAAATGTAGCCTTTGTCGAATTGCATGCCGTCGACATATTTGACTTCCATGTCGCGGCTCTTGCCTTCTTCGACGGTGATCACGCCGTCTTTGCCGACTCGTTCCAGAGCGTCGGCCAGCAAATTGCCGATCGTGTGATCGTTATTGGCCGAGATCGCACCGACGTGAGCGACCTGCTGTTTGTCTTTGACCGGTCGGCCCATTTCGATCAGCTTTTCGATCGCTGCGGCAACACGCCTTGTCGATTCCACGACGAATCGCGGCTGGGTTGCTTCCGGCAACGATGTTGCGGAGTCCTTCTTTGAAAATGGCTCGCGCCAACACGGTTGCCGTGGTCGTGCCGTCGCCAGCAAGGTCACTGGTCTTCTGAGCGACTTCGATGACCAGTTTGGCACCCATGTTCTCGAACCGGTCTTCCAGTTCGATCTCTTTGGCGACCGTCACACCGTCTTTGGTCACCGTTGGTCCACCAAAGGATTTGTCGATGATGACATTGCGGCCGGTTGGTCCCATCGTGATCGCCACGGCTTTGGCCAGCTTGTCGACGCCCGCCAACATGCGGGCTCGCGCGTGGTCGTCAAATAGCAGTTGTTTTGCCACGAGTGAATTCCTCTAAAGAATTGAATCTGTTGATCGTTATTAAAGCACTTTGGCGAGGATATCGCTCTCGCGAAGAATCTTCATCTCTTGGCCATCGACTTCGATGTCGCTGCCGCCGTACTTGCCGTAAATCACGGTGTCGCCGACGGCGACGCTGAGCTCACCGCGGTTGCCGCTGTCGAGCAGACGGCCTGGGCCAACGGCAACCACTGTGCCTCGCTGTGGTTTTTCCTGTGCCGAGTCGGGAAGCACGATGCCGCCGGCTGTGGTTGATTCCGCTTCGTTGGGTTGCACGACCACACGATCGTCGAGAGGACGCAAGCTAGGTTTTGCCATCGTTCTGAAATTCTTCTGTATGAGTTGACGTTGAAATATGTTCATGAAATCGGGAGGGAAGCGCGGGGCCGGCGGCTTACATCATGCCGCCCATGCCAGGCATGCCGCCCATGCCACCCATTCCTCCCATGCCGCCGCCCATGCCACCCATTCCGTGGTCATGGTGGTGATCACCGCCATCGGGTTCCTCTTCAACAGGAATCTCGGCGACAAGCGACTCGGTGGTCAGCAACAGCGAAGCGACGCTCGCGGCGTTGGTCAGCGATGTGCGAACGACCTTTGCCGGGTCAACGATCCCGGCGGCAACCAGGTCACAGTACTTCTCAGCGTTGGCATCGTATCCTTCGGTCTTGCCCTTCATCTGCATCACGCGGTTGACGACCACGGCGCCGTCAAGGCCAGCGTTGTTGGCGATCGCCCGAAGCGGTTGATCCAAGACATTTCGGATGATTCGAACACCAAGCTTTTCGTCCCCTTCGGTGACCTTTTCGAGTTTCTCGATCACGGCCCGACAGCGAAGCAGCGCGGTTCCACCACCAGGCACAATGCCTTCTTCCAAGGCGGCCTGGGTTGCGGCTCGGGCATCGTCGATCAATGCCTTTCGCTCCTTCATTTCCGTTTCGGTTGCTGCACCGACGTTGATCTGAGCAACGCCGCCGGCGAGCTTCGCCAATCGCTCCTGCAGCTTTTCCTTGTCGTAATCGCTGTCCGTTTGGCCGATCTCGCGACGAATCTGTTCGACACGACCGTCGATTTCCGTCTTCTTGCCAGCACCACCGACGATTGTCGTCGCTTCGCTGGTAATGCGAATCTTCTTGGCACGTCCGAGGTCGGTCAGCTTGACACTTTCCAAGTCGATTCCGAGGTCCTTGAAGATCGCTTTTCCACCGGTCAACACGGCGATGTCGCCAAGGATCGCCTTGCGACGATCACCGTAACCGGGTGCCTTGACCGCACAGACCGACAAAATGCCGCGCATCTTGTTAACGACCAGCGTCGCCAGGGCTTCCCCTTCGGTGTCTTCGGCAACAATCAACAGCGGCTTCTTTGCCTTGCTGACCGCTTCCAACAATGGAATCATTTTTTTGTTGCTGCTGATCTTTTCCTCGAACAACAACACGTAGCAGTCTTCCAGTTCGACGCTGACGTCATCCTGGTTGGTCACGAAATGTGGCGAAAGAAATCCGCGATCAAATTGCATCCCTTCGACGATGTCGACGGTCGTTTCGTTGGATCGGCCTTCTTCGACCGTGATCACTCCATTCTTGCCCACCTTGGTGAAGGCATTGGCCAGCACTTCGCCAATCTCTGGATCATTGTTGCCCGCGATGGTGGCGACCTGCTTGATGTCGCTCTTGCTCTTTTCATCAATCGGGGTGGCCAGTTTGTGGATCTGCTCGACCGCCGCTTCCACGGCTTTGCTGATGCCCCGCGACAACGCCATCGGGTCAGCGCCAGTGGCAACCATTTTCAGGCCTTCGCGGAATATTGCTTCGCTGAGGACGGTTGCCGTTGTGGTGCCATCACCCGCGACATCGTTTGTCTTGCTGGCGGCTTCCTTGACCAACTGTGCTCCCAAGTTCTCAAACGGATCATCCAGTTCGATGTCCTCGGCGACGGTCACACCGTCCTTGGTCACTTTGGGCGATCCCCAGCCCTTATCCAGCACGGCGTTGCGGCCGCGAGGGCCCAGTGTGCTTCGGACGGCTCGCGCCAACTTGCTGACGCCGGCCAGCAGCGGACCGCGTGCGTCGTCGTCGAAAACGATTTGCTTTGCCACGACGTTCTCTCTCCTGTAGTTCTTCAATTGAGGGTCCCAAACCCTTCGGACGGGGATCTGAATCCGCGACCGATCGAGCTTGGGAGGTGAATATGAATCGATTCAAGCTGAGCCACCCCACCGCAAGTGGGGACGAACTCGGTTCGGCAACTTGTGTCGGGGGGTCGCCATTGACCAGCGGCCTGCACCGGTGGCAGGAACCATTGACGATCGACCTCTGGAGCAACCCGTGTGCCGGAACTCCAAAATCAGGACGCAAGTCGTTGCGGGCAAGACACTTAATGTCAGCCGAGCCTGTTCGAGTCCGGTTCCTTGCCGGCGGCTCGTGTCACGTTGGCAGATGCGGGTGATCCTGGTTTGCTAGCGGAAACCGGGGCCTCCCATGTGTCTGCCTCGGCCCCCTCAAAACCGGCATCAACGTCAATGCCGCTACGGTGCCGACCGAAAAGCTTCCCAACCGAGCGAACTTGGCTCACGAAATGTTGACGCAACGCCGCCTGAGGCGTCCACTTGCAACGTACCGGTGAGGATCCTCGTTCCAGGGCCCGCGCCATCCAGCATCCCAACATCAATGACACATTACTCCTGCACGGGAATCGTGAATGTTGCGCCGCCGCCACTCCATCGCTCTGGCAACGCTCATCGTTGTCCTCACCGCCCCTGCGAACGTCGAGGCGGGCTGTTTGTGCGACTGGCTATTCGGGCGCAGAGATGCGCCCTATGTGGTCGGCTACGCGCCCGCAGTTGCCACCTCGCCCGGCGCCGGTTACGGGACCGTGCCGGCGACCAACGGCGCGTATCAGGCACAACGTCCGGTCTACTACGACAACCCGTCGGTCTATACGGGATATCCGGTGATCACGACGCCCGTCAACGCTGCGACCGCCTACAGCGTGCCGATGAATGAATCGAGCGTCCCCCAGGCCAGTCAGTATCCGCCGACCTACTCCAGCCAATATCCACCAGCGGCCCAATATCCGTACGCGGCCCAATATCCGTACGCGGCCCAATATCCGTACTCAGTCCAATCTTCGTACCCGTCGACCAGTGCCGCGCGGGTGCCGATCGCCGAGACACTTCGTGGAGCGACGAGCCCCTCCCTGGGCGTCCTGAACTCAGGCGGCTATCAGGCGGCCTACCCGACGAGTGCTTCGACCGCCTATTCCTACTCGGCCATGTCGCCCTCGGCCACGTCGCCTGGTCTGCCGATGACCACGCCGACGCCCCTTGGCACCCCGATGACTGCGATTCCTGCCGCACCTGTCGTTCCGCTGTTTGCCAATGCGCCGCAGCCTCGCGTCGGCGGCCTATCCCGGTTTTTTGGATCGCTTCTGGGGACCAATTACCGGACCTCGTATTACCGGGCGCCGATCACCTACTACCGACCGGTCACCTCGATCGATCCGGTCACTGGGACAACCGTGACGGTGCAGCGACCCTGCACGTCGTATGTCCAGCAGGTGCAGCGGACGCCCTATGGAAGTTTGCAATTTCCCCAAGGGTCGGTCGCCCAACAGCCGCTCGGTTGCCAACCGTCCCCGGGTTGCCAAACTGCCGTCCCGTTCAGTGGCACGTCTCCTTACCTCGGCTCGACGCTCTCTCCATCGAGTGCTGTCGACCAGGTTGGCGGCATCACCGCGGCAGGTGCAAACGGTGTCACACCCATCCCATCGACGGCGCCGGGCTATTATCCGCCTTCGGGATATTCACCGAATGTTGCCCCGCTGAGTGGAACGCCACCGAGTTTGAATGGCGACCGGGCGCCAATCAACCCGCCGCAACTGCAATCGCTGCCGCGGGAAAGCAGTTTGCGTCAGGAATCGAATCCGCCCGAGCCGGCACGCCAGCAAGCGACGCCACCCTCGTTTTGGGATTCGCAGGAGGCCGAGGATTCGACGGCGATGAATGGCCGAAAAAACCGCCCCGACTTGGCCGATCCGACCTCCCTCGCTACGCCGCAATTCACCGATTTGCCGCCGATTCCGGCGCCCGAGGATTATGAGTCGCCATTCGAGAGACGAAGCATCGACTGGCTGCCGACGAAACCGGCGAGTCGTCAGACATTGGAGGCGCCCCCGCTTCCGGAAAGAGACTTTCCGGCGTCGGACGCGACAAGCGTCTCGACACGCCTTACGGTGCCGGTCCGCGATGCATCGCTGAATCGCCAACGCTCGATCCGTCCGATTGTCACATCGCCGCGCACCGAATCGGGCTGGTACACGGTTCAGCCGTAACGGCTGGACCGATGGGCCGTTTGGGTCCGATCACACCAACCGACAATGCGCCAGGATCTCGTCTGCCGAGGCACGATATCCGACGTAGAACGGGCCAAATTCGGCGTACTTCGCGCTGGCCTGGTCGAATCGCATCTTGTAGACGATCTCTTTCAGGTACTCGGGGTTCCGTCCCCACAGTGTTACCATCCATTCCCAGTCGTCCAAGCCGACTCCGACCGAAATCAATTGGCTGACCCGACCGGCAAAGGCGATTCCGCTCTGCGCGTGTTCGGCCATCATCGAGTTGCGGCGGCTGAACGGTTCTGAGAACCAATTGGCTCCAACCACACGCGACTTGTTCATCGGGTAAAAGCAGGCCGCTGGCCAGTCGGGGATCTCAGGACGCAAACGCTGCTCGTTCATCATCGGAAGTCGACGCTCGTAGGCCGACACCTTGGCGGCCAGCTCGGGTGAGTCTGGATCGGTTCCACCGGCAATCAACCGATCACGAAATCGCTCGACAGTCGGAACGTACTCGCTCACTTCGCTCATCGAGACAAAGGACCAGATTGGTTCGATATGCTTCCCCAAACCAGGGGCCATGATCTGCTGGTGAACCGAGTCGACCTTGCCGGGATCGGGGTCCATCACCATCACCCCAAAGTCGGCGCGGTGCCCGCTCGTCCAATACGACGACAATCGCGCCGGCGCTGAATCCAGATCGGCCGCAAGGGCGTCCCGCAGCTGTTGCTGGCAGGGCTCGCTAAGCGCCCGATCGATCGCGTCACGTCGAAAGCGATAGAAGTAGTGCGCACAGTGCCAACCGATTACGGGAATGATCGAAGGTTCGGGAAGCGGTTCGCCGCGACTAGCGGCGGGAGGACGGGAATTCATTGCTGGCGGGCTCTGGAAACGGGATGATCGGGTGATGACTCTGCCCCTTCATCCTACGAACAGTCACCGCTCGGGACGAGCCGGTCGGTTCGGGGACAATGGTCCCCCGTCGGGCGCGCATCCAAACCGATCTTGCGACCAGCGATTCATTCATTGCAATCGCCATTCGGTCGACCGGTTTCGGTAGCCATGGTGCAGAGACCATTGTCGTTGCTCGCTGGCACCGAAATATCCGTACGAGTAGGGCGTTTTCCAAATTTCGCGACGGTTGGCCTCGGGCAACGTTGCCGGTGCGGGTTGGATTCGACGGCGAAAAGAAGAGTGGGGTGGATGCGTTTGCTCGTGGCGGCCATCGTGGCGCTTCGCCGACGATGAAGTTTGATTGGGCGCCTGGATCACCTGGTGCGGGTGCAAACCAAAGGTGGGTGAGGTCAACAATACCGATTCCTGACTCGGCTGGGTGGCCATCCCCTGCTGGGTCAATGACTCGACTTGCTGCACGTGTCGCACCGGAGCGGGCCAATGGGCGACTGGGCTGACCGCCGTGACCGGTGGGTTCACTGCCGACTGCGCCATCGCGTTGGCCGATGCGATCGAACCGAGCATCAGGATCGCGGCAAGTTGGTGGAGAGGTTGGCTCATGGTTCGATTCCACTCGTCAGTCAAGGTAGGAAGATTGGGGCGAGTTTGCCGGTCAGCCATGTTCTATCCATCGGCTGCTTTCGATCGAGCTCGCCACAAAATCCTGGTCAGCGAGTGCACCGAATCGATCTAGCACTGGCCATCGAATGCCTGCTACTCTCGCTGAGAGTGGGGTCTGGTGCAGCGGGAGCGCGCGCGAGTTTGCCGGACACGTTCTTTGGAGCGTTGAGGACACTTACAACGGTTGCGGCGAGGCAGAGCACCTGAATTCGATCCGATCAAATCAGCAACCTCAACAGGGCGATACAAACTGTACATGGCGGCGCGATGCCGCTTGCGCACGCATGGAAGCTGCTATGAACATCAAACGTCGCCAATTTGCTGCCTTTATCGGATCGCTTGCCGCCGCTGCGGGAACACGATCACTGTTTGCCGAAGATGGCACGTTCGTCGAACCGGTTCACCGGGTCGCCAACGCGGCGAGTGTGGCTCCTACTCCGGCTGCGCATCCTCTGGACCGAGCGTTGGAGATCGCGCGAAGTGGGCTGCAGGGCAGTCGCGAAAATGTCAGCGACTATACCGCGATGCTGGTCAAACGCGAGCGAATTGGCGGTGCACTGAGTCCGCACGAGTTTATGTTTGTGAAGGTCCGCAACCGCAAGGTCACGAGCGGGCAGATCGTTCAACCGCTCAGCGTGTATTTGAATTTCTTGAAACCATCGACAGTCAAAGGCCGCGAGGTGATCTACGTCGAGGGCAAGAACGAAGGCAAGATCATCGCTCACGAAGGCGGATTCAAAGGGCGCTTCCTGCCGACGGTAACGATTCCGCCCGACGGCATGCTGGCGATGCGTGGCCAACGCTATCCGATGACCGAGATCGGCGTCGAAAACCTGATCGTCAAGCTGATCGAACGTGGGCAGAAAGCACGCACCGCACCGGATGTGCAATGCGAGTTTCGCAAGAACGCACGTGTCAAAGATCGAGTTTGCACCGTCATGCAAGTGACTCAACCGACTCGACGGCCGGATGCAGATTTCTATCAGGCCCAGGTCTTCATTGATGACCAGCTGAACATGCCGATTCGCTATATCGCCTACGATTGGCCAGCCCAAGAAAACGATCCCCTGCAAGTGATCGAAGAATACAACTATCTGGACTTGAAGTTGAATGTTGGGCTCACCGACGCCGATTTTGATCCGAATAATCCGAACTACAATTTCTACTCGAAGTGATTTGCAGTTTGTCGACTATGTCGGACGCGGCAAATCGAACCGATCGGTGGTGCGAGCATAAACGTTGCCACCCATTCGCCCGATCGTGTTGAGCCGCCGCGGATCGAGTTCTCCCTGCTCGAGCAGGTCGTCGCTGACATGCATCCAGACGATGCGACCGATCACGATGTTCGCTCCGCCCGCTCCGGTTCCGACGTGAATCGTCTGATGCAGGACGCATTCGAGTGCCGCGGCGCTGTCGGCGACCCGGGGCGGTGTGACGCGGATCGATGGCGCGGAATCGACCGATGCGACTTCAAACTCGTCGACATCCGGCGCGAACTCGCCGGACGTCAAGTTCATTGCAGTGACCACCGAATCGGTCACCAAGTTCACGACAAACTGGCCTGACCGTTCGATGTTCGCCAGTGTGTCCTTGGGAGTCCCGTCACGTCGATTGGCGGGGCAGAACATGATCGTGGGTGGATTGGCGCCGACACCGTTGAAAAAGCTAAACGGGGCCAGATTGGCGACACCGTCGACCGATAAGGTTGAGACCCAAGCGATCGGCCTGGGCGTGATCAGGTTGACCATCCAGGAGTAAATGTTGCGGAGCGAAAGCTCGCTCGGATCCAATTGCATGACTGGCCTGAGTGCGAGGGACGGGACTTTTTTTTGGCGATCTCACCGCGGTTTTTCGGCCAGCAGATCGACCATCCGCTGATGAAGTGGGGCCGAGGCGCTGAGACAAAACTTTGGATGCCAATCATCGAACTGCCGACCGTCATGGGCGGTAAGCTTGGCGCCGGCTTCGCGGGCGATGACGGTGCCAGCAGCCGAATCCCAGGCAGCGACGCTGGTCGCCCAATAGGCGTCCAATCGTCCGGCCGCGACATAGCACATGTTCAAGGCACACGAACCGAGTCGTCTCAGCGATTGGCACTGTTCCAGGACACGAATGAAGCGAGTCACCTCCGGTGCATCGCCTCGTACACCGACCGGGAAACTGCAGGCCACGAGCGCCTCACCGATATTCGTACATCCGCTCACCTTCAACGATTTCCCGTTGACTGTCGCTCCCTGACCATCGACCGCGGTGAACAATTCGTCGGCTACCGGATCGTACACGACACCCAGACACATTTTGCCATTTGCAAACAGGGCAATCGAGACTGCAAAGCTTTGCAGCCGATGCACAAAGTTGACTGTTCCATCGAGCGGGTCGACAACCCAACAGGGAGGCGCATTGGCATCTCCGCGGAGGACACTCGGCGGCGGTTCGTTCTCGCCTTCTTCTTCGCCGACGAAACTGTAGCCGGCAAAGGCATCCATCAGCAGCGCTCGGATCGCCTGCTGCGAGGCGAGGTCGGCGTCGGTGACAAGATCCTTGGGTGCTTTTTCATGAACCACTCGGTCATCTCGCCGCGCCATCAGTTCGTTGGCGCCGGCTCGCGCCGCCGCGATGGCCGCCTGCAAATGTGCCTGGTTCATCATCGGTTCCCGATGGTTTACTCGCTTTCCAGTCGGCGCAGTTCTTCCAGCCAGACGCGAATATCGTTGTCGTACTCGGTCGCCATATCGCTCATGATCAATTGCCGATGAAATGCCGCTGCACCTTTGTCCACGTGCTCGGCAGCTTCAGCGCTCGGGAATCGGCGATTGGGATCGGGCGAAATCAACCCATGCAGGAAGTTCATCAGCAATTCGTTGCAAACGACTTCCTCGGGCAAGATATCGTCCAGGCGTGAGGGCAGCTCACGTTTTGCATGAAGCAAGTCGCGCAGCTTGGTGTTCCCGCCAAAGGGGTTCAATCCGCTGAGCAGTTCGATCAGCACATAACCGACACTCGCCAAGTCGCTTCGCGGTGTTGCCTCGTAATTCTCCAGGACCTCGGGGGCGGCATAGAGTGGGGTGCATTCGCGATCACGCGGTGGTTCGTGACACATGAATGCCGATCCCATGTCGATCAGCTTCGCATGACCGCTCCGTTTGAGCATGATGTTCGCCGGCTTGACGTCGCCGTGAACGACTCCCTCGCGATGAAGCGCTGCCAATGCGGCCAGGCATTCACGGACGATCGCGACGGCGACGCCCGCCTTGAATCGAGATTGCTCGGGACCCTCGGTGATGATCACTTCGTTGATGTATCGCCAGCGCCGATTGCTGATCCGATGTTCCAACAAGTCCAGACACTTCGGCGAAGTCAGTTGTCGCAAATCATAGCCGTCGATCCACTCCATCATCATCAGCCGAATACGATCGCGCTCGAAGAAGTTTTGCACGTCCAACAGATTGTCGTGCTGAATCAAGGCAACTCGAGCGGCAATCGTCGCCACACGATGCATCGCCTCGTCGTACGATCGACTGTCGGAATAACGCTCCGGCGAAAAGATCTTCATCGCCACCGGAACCGTGAATCCGTCCGTGCCCCGATATTCGGTCAGGTACACCTCTCCCTGTCCGCCCCGGCCCAGCAACCGAATCAGGTGATGATGCCCCGTCCAACAGACTTTCCCCACCGTCGTCAGATCTTCGTATCGCTGCAGCAATTTCGGATCGGTCGTGGTGGCAGCCGACCCATGTTGGGTAATGGTCGGGTTGGGTTCGTATCTTGTCGTCGATTGCATACGGTCTCTGCCATCCTTGAATGAGTTCCCAGTTTCAGTATTGATCGGGAGTTTCCTAATCCGTTGAAACGCTCTGACAGGGCTCGTCAACCATTGACCACCCTAGTCGCTGAGCAGGACATAATATAGACGGTCTGTACTGCCAATGCGTCTCCATCTGCGAATCCCCCTGTTTCCATACAGTAAATGCGACTGAGGGCGTGGAACCGGCCGTCGGATCAGTGTCGCAGATCGTAACAGATGATCCCGTCCCGCAGCCGAATCACAATTCGGCCATCACTCACGGCCGGTGTGCTGCAACCCAGTGGACCGGATTGGATGGCGTTTTGC
The DNA here is from genome assembly GCA_963734865.1 of Pirellulaceae bacterium. Classification (GTDB taxonomy): domain Bacteria; phylum Planctomycetota; class Planctomycetia; order Pirellulales; family Pirellulaceae; genus CBDCUW01. The sequence goes on along the minus strand of CAVTIV010000023.1, from coordinate 57,943 downwards.
TGCCAAATCTTTTCCGAGGCGGCCAACCCATCGGCATCGTTGGACAACGAGTCGAGCTTTAGTTTTTTCCGCAAATCGTCTGTCCCGATCAACATTCCATCGGAATCAACTTCGGCATCATAAAACCGATGGTAGGCATCGCCCTGGGCGCTGAACGACAGCAACCCTTCCCAGCCGAAAAAGACCTGATCGCCGGCAGCGATCAAGGAGGTGTAGCGTGGGTTGGAGATGCTCATGGTGGTCTGCCAAACGGCATCGCCGTCGGCAAGGTTTACTTTGGCCAGCCGCTTTTCACCCTGAACAAAGACCGCGTCGCCACGCACCACGGGTGTCGAACCAGAGTCGGCGGTGCGCTGAAACTGCCACACCAACTGGGGCTGTGTTTGGGGCGATTGAGAGGACAATTGATAGGCACTGAGACCACTCTTTCTCGATGAACCGTACGTCAGTAGCAGATTCTCGGCGACGATCGGAGTGGATTGCCCGGCACCCGTGTTGATTTGCCACAACTTCTTTCCATCCGATATTCGATATCCCTTTGTCTCTCCACCATTGGTGTTGACGATCGCGATCGACTCCGATGCCGCGTGCCAGATCGTCGGGCTGCTGTGCGATTGATAGTCCAATGGCTCGTCGCCTTGCCAAAGCAGTTCACCGTCCTCGACCCCCAGCGCCGTGAGGGGGCCACAGGAAACAATCGCCAGCTGGCCATCGACGACAAACGAGCTGGCAAAAAACTCGTCCCGAAAATCACCTGGCAGTCTCGTGCTCCACAACTCTTCGCCGGTCGCCGCGTCGTAACACTGAGCGGTCCGCTCGGCACCCAAAACAAAGACCCGGCCATCGGCGACACATGGTGTCCCGGAGTGCGTGAACCGGGTGTACTTCGACTCGCGACTGCGATCCCAAATGATGTCGCCCGTATTCAGGTCGAGACACAACAACCGTTCATCAAACCGAAACGCCTTGGCCTGCCGTTCATTCTCATCACGCCGCTTCACCTCGTATGCTTGATACTCCTCGTCGGTCATCCCCGTGCGTTGCTCCGGCGGCAACCAGGGATACTTCGACGGGCCCACGTCCTGGGCCTGCGGATTTTTCGTTTTGGTGTGCGAGTAGACATAAACTCGCCGGCCACTGATGACCGGTGAGCTCCAGCCGCCATTGTTGCCGCCATCGAATTCGTTGAACTTCCACAGCGGTGCGAGGCCTTCGCTGGGCAAGGTTTTCAGCAATGGTCCGGTTTCGACAAATCCATTTCGATCCGGCCCGCGCCATTGCGGCCAGTCGGCCCGCGCATCGACATCGTGCAGGAAGCAAAATGCTGCGGCGACGACAAGCGTCTGCGAGGCGTGAATAGCGTTCATTCGAAACATTTCTGTCAACTCAATTTCATCGTGTCGCGTCAATTGCGCCGTGTTGCGTCAATTGCGCCGTGTTGCCTCAATTGCGCCGTGTGGGGGGACCGCCGGCAGTGTACCTGACAACGTTGCCAAACGGTTTCCACAGCGTCGCATCGCTCAATCGGATCGCGTGGCGTTGTGCAGGCCGTTATACTCAGCCACGGTAGTCTAGTCCCCTGTCAAGTGGTTGTTGAGTCATGATTTCTGCTTCGCTCCGGTGCCTCGCTGTTACGCTCGTCGCCGTCTTGCTATCGGGTTCCGCGACGGCCCAGGACACGGCCCAGGACACGGCCGAGGGGCAAAAGGCTGCCGCTCGCCAGTTCGTTCCGCCGCTGTCGCTGGTTTCGATCCGGCTCAATGCCGCAAAGATGTTCCAGTCGCCGTCGTTTGAAATGTTGCCGTTCGAGGTCGCTCAGGCGTGGTGCCTGGAAAACCTCGGGCTGGACCTGATGTCGGTGAGTGAGATCAAGCTTGTTGTCGGGATGCCGATGGGGCCCGGCACGCCCCCGCTGGGCGCGGTGGTGCGTCTGGCGAAAGACTTTGATCCATCCAACATCTCTGCCGATCTGTTGGTCGTTCCCGGTATTCAGCAAGTCGGCGATCACAAGGTTTACATCTTGGGCAATCGCGAATCGGTTTTCCTGCACATGGTGAATGACCGAACCGTGTTGCTAGCGATGCCAAACATGTTCGAGCCGATGCTGGTTTCGGCCGACGGTGAAGGACCGCTTGCCGACCTGATCGAGTCGAATCCGATGGGTGACACCCTCCTGCAGTTGATCGCAGTGGTCGAGCCGGCGCGGCCGATGTTGGTCGGTGCGGCGCAGCAGGTTGGCCAGCGACTTCCGGAACCGATTGAAGAACTGACGCGAGTGCCCGAGCTGCTCGATGCGTTGATGCTCGGCTGGCAGGAAGACGAGAGCGGCAAGCTGAGCGTCGCCATGGAAACCGCCGATCCGGCAAAAGCGAGCGAACTGCTGGCGATACTCAACCGTTCGATCGCCTTTGGGAAAGATTGGGTCGCCGCCCAATCCGAACGTGAAATTCGAGGCGAAGGTCCGCTCGCCGACGCCCAACGCGCGTACGCAATCAGGATCAGCGAGCAAATTGCAAAAATGCTGACGCCAAAGCAACAAGGGGATCGGCTCGTGATCGATGGGGAAGCGGGTGTCTCGGTGGCCTCGACCGGCATCTTGGTCGCACTGCTTTTGCCTGCGGTTCAGGCATCACGTGAAGCGGCGCGGCGGATGCAGGCGGCCAACAATCTGAAACAGATCGGCTTGGCCATGCACAATTATCATGCCGCGTACAAGGAACTGCCATTGCCGGCGAGCGTCGATAAAGAAGGCAAGCCACTGCTTAGCTGGCGAGTCGCGATCCTGCCGTTCATCGAACAGCAAGCCTTGTACGACCAGTTTCATTTGGATGAGCCGTGGGACAGCCCCCACAACAAAAAGTTGGCCAGTGTCGTCGTCCCGGTTTTCACCGACCCCAGTGTCGCGACTCAACCCGGTTACACCGTGTTTCAGGCCGCGGTAGGTGATGGGCTTGCGCTGGTCCCCGAGGTGAAATCGAGTTTTCGTGATTTCACCGACGGTACCAGCAATACGATCTTGGTTGTGGAAACGGATGCCAGTGAAGCGGTGCCTTGGACCGCACCAGACGATGTTGAGATCGACCTGAATGATCCGCTGGCCAAGATGGGTCATTCGCACCCCGGCGGTTTTCAAGTGCTGTTTGGCGACGGATCGGTTCGATTCATTTCTCACGCGATCGACGTCGGTCTGTTCCGGGCGTTGTTGACGCGATCGGGCGGTGAGGCGGTTGGCGGTTTTTAACTTGTTCCGCTACTCACTGCCCAAGGCGATTCGCTCGGCAGGTCGACTCTCGAGGATGATCGCGTCCAAACCCACTCGCGTCAGATGGTTTTCGGCGAGTTGAAATTGATCGCTGCTCAGACGAGGCGCTAACTTTGACCAGTATTGTTCATCGTTGATCAACAACATGGCGAGTGAAGCGGGCGTATCGGTCACGGGCAGCCGCAAGCGACGCAAGATGCATTGCAAGCGATCGCGTTGTTCCGGCTCCATGTCCCGTTTGGGCAATGAGTGAATGATCGGGACGATTGGAGTTCCCCAACTCAATAGTCGACGCTCGGCAGCCAACCGGTCGGATCGCCGCGGTGAACGCAGTTGGTCGATCGACGCGCGGATACTCTCGGCATCGGGTGTCGTGGTCCGGCCAGCCTGGCGGAGCATCGCCGCTTCGGTGGCATCGCTGAGCAGGGCGATCGATTGGCCACGCAACAACCTTTCGGCAAGCAATCCGTAATGCAAGTCGAAACCGGTGGGATCGCATTGTCGGACGTGCAACAGCGTCGCGCCGTCGTGCTGTTCATTCAAATCGCCGCGAGTCAACACCCAGCGAATCGGTCCGATCTCGGGCTGGTCGAGCACGGATCGCTCGGATGTTTTCGGTAAATAGGATTCGATCCGGACGTAACCGGCCTTTTGCACGCTCAGCGTCAGCTGTTGCTCCGGCGTCTGGCAGACGTAATGAAGTGATGGGATGCCGCGTTCGGCCGTTACCGTGATGCTCTCATACACCTCATCTTGATCGTGACTTTGCGATCCCTTGCGATGACGGGGCGGATCAAGGCACAGCCGACCGTGAATCAATTGAAAACGGACCACGCCAGTGGTGGCGAAGAATCCGGCGTCCAGGGGAGTCGATCGACTCAACGAAAGACGGTGACCGGCGGGCGGTCCCTGTGCACGAGACGCCACGTCCGTTGTGGACAAGCCGATTACGACGGCAACTTGCAAACACCACCTCATCCCTGAACCCTCTCCTTCCCCGAATCATTCGGGCCCCGTTCTCACGGGCTGTTGGGGTTCACCTGCTTCCAATCGCAACGGAGCGATTTCACGAAACGTTTCAGGCAGCTTGTTTGCTAAATGGTAACGCTTCTGGAGGCAAACCCGTTCTCTTGGGGTATTGGTATTGGCGGACGCATGGGCCGACCCTCACCGGGCAGCCCGACGAGTCCAACAAAGAGTATCGTCCAATCGGGCGGTCCGATTGAAGAGAAGTTTCACTCAAAAAAGGCTGAATCTTCAAACTTTGCGGTAAACCGCGCGAATGTCGTTGTCGAATTGGTCAACCGAGACGAGCGATAGCGACATTGCCTCGGTGAGGTGCTCGACCCCCGCACCGGCGATCGGTCCGGGCGCGCTGGTGCCACCAAATGCTTTGGCGCCGACATAAACGTGGCACTCATCGAGTTGTCCGGCGGAAAAAAAACTTGATAGCAATTCCGCACCACCCTCGACCATCACGTTGGTCATCGGACGCTGGGAAAACAGCTCCAATGCCTCCTCAATCATTTTCAGCCGATCATCCGACTGGCAGCGAACCAACTCCGCGCCGCACCGTTCCAGTGGGCCGAGCTGGGGTGATGCGGCTAATGATGGACCGATCACCAATGCCAGGGGCGTCGTTCGGGCCGACTGGACCAGCTTCGAGTCGATTCGGGGCAGACGATTTCGGCAGAAGACGACCCGTGTTGCCAGGCGTGGACCCTCGGGCCGGGCCGTTAACAAGGGATCATCCGCTTCGACGGTGCCCATTCCAACGGCCACCGCGTCGACGCGAGCGCGCAGACGATGGACCTGGGCACGAGCCGACTCGCCGGTGATCCAACGACTTTCGCCCGAGACGGTTGCGATCCGGCCGTCGGCGGTCATCGCCCATTTGCCGATCACCCAGGGCTTGGCGGTGCGCAGACGCTTCAGGTAAGGGGCACAGAGAAACTCCGCTTCGCACCGCAACACGCCGACGGCGGTTTCGATTCCCGCCTCGCGAATGCGAGCAAGACCACCACCGGCGACTTTTTCAAATGGGTCCTCGATCGCCACGACGACCCGTTTGACGCCCGCTCGGATCAGTGCGTCGCTGCAGGGAGGTGTTTTGCCGTGATGACAACAGGGCTCGAGCGTGACATAGGCGGTTGCATTGGAGGCATCGTCACATCGGCTCAGCGCCTCGATCTCGGCGTGGGGGCCACCAAATCTTTGGTGAAACCCACTGGCAATGACAGTTTGATCTCGAACGATGACACAACCGACCATCGGATTGGGCTCGACGTATCCGAGGCCTCTCTCGGCCAACTCGAGTGCCATTCGCATGAACCGTTCGTCGCAGCTGGATTCGTGCATCGATTCGTGTCTCGGCCTCGATCAACCCCAAGCATCAGTCCATTCCTGGGATCCAGAGTTTGCTTCCGCCAGCTTCGGCTGCCGGTTCGGCTGCCGCGCTTTCGGGTGTCCACAGGCCACCGCCACTGGGCTGGGCATCTGGCGTGACAGTACCGGGTGCCGCCATCCTTTGTGATCGCGGGGTGCCATCGGGACCGATCAAGCCATAGGCCATTAGAATCTGTTGCAACTGCGCCATGATCTCGGGGTCGTTCGCGTGCCGAGTCGACAAGGTTTCGATCACCTTTTGGAATCCTGGTCCGTCGCCGGCCGACAATCGCAGGCTTACTTCGCTAAGCAACAGATTGGCGATCGACAGATTGTTTGCTTCGGCAAACTCCTTTGCCTGTTCCAGAATCTTCAGGGCGGCATCGGTTCGGTCCGCGGCGTTGATCAACGTCATGTAGGCTAACATCTTCACCGGTCGCTGTTCATCGCTCAAATCCAATTGGATCAGCTGCGATGCGAATCGTCGAAGCGCGGGTGTCGCGGAGATCTGTTGCGATCGTTGCAGCAGGTACAGCAACGATTCGGCATCCAACCCGCTGGCATCGACGCGGTTGAGATCTTCATTACCGAGCGTTTCGATCTGTTCGGCATTGGGTGTGATCGGCGGCAGCGGTTCGAGTCCGGCGAGCCGGTAGACTTCGGCGATGATATTGTCACCTTTGGAGGCGATCGCATCATATTGAGTGACGATCCGCACCACAGCCGTTCGCTCGAGCAACTTCGCTTCGTCGCCGATCGTGTCGCGCAGGGACATCCCGCCGAGGATCGGCAGTTTTGCCGAGGCGATTGCAGCGGGCATTCTCGCTGCAGCCAGATCGGCTTGCAACGATTCCGCTTCGGCCGGTTTTGCTTGAAATCGGATCATCGCGATCGGAGGCTGGCAAGCGACGATCAACGGCAGCGGTTCACCGTTTTCCTGCTTCCATTGTTTGTCGCCGATACAGGCGTTGATCCGGCTGCGAACCTCTTCCACGTTCTCGCTACGGATGTCGTGAACCTCGATTCGTGCCTCCCGATCGGTTTGTTTTCCGAATACAAACAGCATCGCAACGGCCTCCGGAATTTCGTCCACCGGCGGCAGCGACTCGATCGACTCGGGCTTGTCGCGATCAAGGATCTGGAATCCGCTGCGGGGCGGGATGTCATCCTCGGATGTCCGCATCCGGCTGAGCATGTCAGGCGGCAGAGCTACGAACCTGGCGTCGGCCGTGAAGGCCATTTCGACTTCATCGACCTTGTCAATCTCTGCTTCCAGGCGAATGACTTCGACCGATAACTCGGGAGTGTCGGGATTGACGAGTGCCGACATCGCGCGAAAACGCGCTGCGCTGCTCGAAGTCCAGCGATTCACATGCCGAGAGTCTCAACAACAGCTTGGATTGGGCATCGGTGTCACCACGCCAGATCGCACAGGTCAATAAACCCGACAGAATGGCGGGCTGTTCAAGATGCGCACGACGCAAGGACTCGAACTTGGACTGCGCTAAGACAACTTTGTTGTTGTGCAGTAAACCGGCAGCCTCGTCGTATCTTTCTGCCCAGTCGACATCCGCCGGTCGACGAATCTCATCCGGAATCGCTTTGAGCAACTGGCTGATTGCCGGTGACGAGTTCAATTGCCGCAGAACCGATACCGCCGTTTTTCCACCTTCGTATCCGGTTGCCATCATCGCAAGTGTGGCGTAAACACGAGCGGTCAAGAACACACCTTGCTGGGCAAGTGAGTAGGCGAGCACCGAGGCAACGTCCAGCACGAACGCATCGACATCGCGGCCACTTTCGGTTAACGCTTCGAGGATCGACGCGGTGCCCTCTTCGACTTCGCCACGAAACAGTTTCGCGGCAGCACGCTGGGTCAGCGCCAAAGGATTGCTCGGCTGCAATCGAATGAATCGATCCGCATTCTCGGTCAGCGAATCGTACTCACGAAGATCAAGCAGCAATCGTCCGCGCACCGCTAGCGCCCAGGCGGCGTCCGGATGTTCCTGCAAAACGGTGGACAGACGATCGAGCGCCGGAACGACTTGACCGCCCTCGATCATCTTCAAGACTCGATCAAGTTCACTGACCGATTCCTTGCATTTACAGAACTTGATTTTCTTGCCGCTGCCGCAGGGGCAGATTGCGTAGGTGTCGACTGGCATCGGGCCCTTGCCAAAGCAAAGAGTAAGATTTTCCGGACGCCGGCGCGGCGTCGTCAGAAAGAACTGTACCACGTCAATTCGATCACCCCAAACCCCCATCAAGGTGCGGAGTCCATTTCGCGACCCGGCATCCCTCTCGAAGTCCCCCGATCGTCCCCCAGCCATTCACTCAGGGAAGAACTTTCGGGTACCGGTTCCAGCCCGTGTTTGGTGACTCGATCGAGTTCCCGGTATCGAATCGACGCCAATTCCGAGATTTCTTCAAACACTCCCTCGACGTGCTGCTCGATCAAGCGATTGACCAATTCGGAATTCACGATCACGCCACGGTCAATCTCCTTTTCAATCACATTGCGATCACGAAGCAGTTCCTCGAACCGACGTGTCAACCTGCGATCGCTGGTGATTCTGACATGATCCAACTCGTGCCGGACGAGTGGATGATTCCAAAATCCATCGGTTTCAGGTCGCCGTCGAAACCAAACCACATGTCTCGGCTTCAAGCTGACCGACGAGAACCGGACCGTGATCACCAACCGACGACGAGAACCGTCGCTGAGCAATTTCCAGTGCGACCGATTTCGATAGTCGTAAGCGATTCGATAGGAGGTCTCGGCCGCGAGCGAACGCCAGGCGGTTGAATCGGAGTGTTCGGAACTGGCGTCTGAGTGTTGCTCGCGGGGGCCAGCGGTGAAGGTCACGTCAGCCAAACGCAACAGTCGCTCGATCGCATCGGGAGGCGGCGGCAGTTCGCTGATCGGAATCTCTTCCTGTGCCGCAGCCGACATCGCTAAGGTCGACAGCAACCAGCAAGCGACAGCGATGGGGCGGGTCAGAATCGACATGATTTCATCTTAACGAGCGGGCCGCAGAAATGCGGCACTTGCGTCGCAGATTCCCCGCCGATCGGCTTTTTCTGTTCTTCTGTTGCGACAATCTCGGATTGCTCTTTACAGCTCCGTTACGCTCTTGGTAAGTGCGGTTTTACTGGGGCGATGCGCGACCAGTGGTCGTTGCCGCGAAAGTCCACGAATCGAGGAATTGTTCGATGTTCCATGGTTTTTCCATTGTGGCGATGCTGCTGACCGGGATCGCTCCGGCATCACCCGCGGGGGTGACGACGGTACGGCAACGGGTCGACTTGATCGAACTGAATCACTTTGTCGACGAAGACGGCCGCGAAGTATTTCGACAGGTGATTTTCTATGATTGGTCGAAAACTCATCGCAGATTTCATGTTCGCGCGTGGCGACTGATCAAGGAAGAGAGCCAGATTCCCCAGCGACATTGGAATCCTGCGATGTACCAGTGCAGTTGGCACGATGAAGGGCTGTTGCGGCAAGTATGGGCTCCCTCGCTGCGCGAAACATGGACCCAACAAGATCCCGAACGGGTCAATCGCGGATTGCTTCCCGAAGATCAGCGAGTGCCGCTGTTTCCGCCAAAAATGGCCGCCCGTGAGGAAGCGGGAACGCGGTAGCGCGAGGAACCTTTAGCGGCGTCTTACCGGGCCCAACGTTCGATCGAAGAAATCTCGCGTGTGGTCGAGAATCTCGTCGTAGGAAAGTGGCTCGACATCTTCGCCAATCAATTCGACTTCCAGAGGACCGCGGTAACGATGTTCGGCAAGCGTGGCCAAGATCGTTTGCAGCGGAACGCAACCTTCGCCCAGTAAACAACGATTCATTTCACCAAGTGGCGAGTGTTTCGCGTCTCCGAGTTGGACCAGGTGCAAATGGGGGATGACATCGGGCAGCCAGCGTACAACCTCTTCGTCCATTCCGACGTGGTAGGTATCCAGCACGATTCCCAATTGGGGGCTGGCGACGGTTTCAATGATGTCCAGTGTTGACTGCAAATCGTTGACGAACGACCACTCATCGCCACAGCCTGGGTGAATCGGTTCGAGCGACAAGCGAACGCCGAAATCTTCGGCAACCCAAGCGATCTCGCGGAGGGCGTCGCAGAGTGTGCGACGGGCGTGGTTTCGGATGTGATTGTTTCGGCCACCCGCCAACACGATCAACGTTTCGGCATGTAGATTCGCAGCGTCGCGTACGGCGCTCATCGCGTCGGCCACCGCATCCTGATAGGCACGTCCGTCGCTCCCGGTAAAGCCGCCGACCCAGGAGAGTGACGTCACCTGCAACGAAGACTCGGCCAACAATTCGATCGTTCGGTCGATGCCAAAGTCTTCCAGCTTCGGACGGTAAACTCCAATCCCACTGAAGCCTCGCGCGGCATACGCCTCGGCATCCTTCCGGAAGCTCCAGCGAAGCGTCGATAGCTGACTGATTGCAAGGGTATTCATCCGTGGTGTTCACTTCGCAAAAAGTTTTCCGTGAATTGACGCGGCAGTATGTAGAGCGGGAGACGAATTGTAAAGATTCCTTCAACAGCTCGCTGAGCGGAGCAGGAAAAAAATTCATTTCATGTGGGGCAATCGTCGTCCCTGGCTCCGGGCCGTCGTCAATTCGTTTCCGATTTGGTCAACCGATAACGGTACAATCGAAATGGTCATCAGGCTCTGCGGATCAATCTCACTGCTCGCCCGTCGTTTTGCTAGCTGTTCCACTTCCTGCTCCAACGCATCCAACCAGGCCGGCACATCCAACCCGACTCCGGTCGGGTGTCGCGTGAGGAGCTCGCACTCTTGCTCCAACAGTTCGAATGCGCGACTTTCTCGGTTGGCTTCGGCGTCACGCATCGCCGGTCCGACCAATGCTCGCATTCGATCGATCGTCATTGGTTGGACGAATCGCTCCAAAATACGGTCGGCGACCGTTGGCATTCGCATGGCGTAGTCGTTTTGCATGGTGCGAAGTTTTTTGACATAGATATCGGCTTCGGTGCCGATTCGCTCACTCAGGCTCCTCCGCCACATCATTGCCGCGTTTTCCAACCCACTGCGAACCAACACTTCGTGCGCCCACATCACCGGTTTGAGGTTCCATGCGATCCGTTCATAACGGACGCGCAATCGCAGGAAGTCCAGGAACATGTACACCAAGTCCCCGCGATCGCTTTGCGTCGTGGTGCTGTTGTAGTCCAAATATTCGGTGTGGTGATCGATCAATGATTCATAGACCAGGGTGATCCACTTCTCGGCTTCGGAGATCGCAAGTTTGCCCGATTCCAGGTCGGCGAATAGTTGGGTGTCGCAAAGGTGGTCTTCGCCATCGACCATCGCCCGCTCGAGCCACGCCGCGACGCCTTGATGCAAGATCGCGCGGACATTTCCAAGTTGCAGAAACGTTTGCGTGAACATCGGATCGCCGTAGCTTTTGATGAACTCGACCAGTCTTTCCCACTTGTTGTTGTCGGTTACCATTTCCAGCGGCGAAAGTCGCAGTGTCTGGCTATGCGCGAGCCAGCTGCCGAGCAGCGTTTCGGTCAACCGTTCCAGCAGCGGAATCAGCGTTTCGGCTACCACTTTTTCGTCGCGTTTGCGGTCCTCGCCGGCAATCGACTGACGGGTCGATTCGACGAGCGACGCGACCAGCGAACGAAATCCGTCGCGGAACAAGCCGTCGAATTCCGTCACCGCTCCAATGCCAATCGCGTTCTGCTGTTCCATTTGACGCGCGGTCTCGAGCAACCGGCATGCTTCGGATAACAGACCCCGACGGGGAAGCCAATGCATCAAATGTCGAAGCACGCGTTGTCGCAATCGTGCTACATAAATTTTAACGGGATCACCACCGCGTGAGAGCGGGATGTACAACAGGTTCTTGTCACGAAGCGCTTGCAAGAAAGAGGGGAACAGACGTCGTGCCTTGTCGGCGTCGCTGGCAATCAGTGCGGCAAACATGCATACCGCTTGGGTATCATCATCGGCCATCCAACCAAGCTCTTCGCTCGAACAGTTTTGCGGATGAGCTTGTAACGCGCCGCAAATCAGTCGACGAGAGTCCGACATTTCGACCGCGGTACCGATGATTCGTTCCATCAACGAATCCCTGAGCACTCGGCCGCGGTCATAACTGCGCATCGAGTCATTGTCGCTGCCGGCCGGTTTGATCGTGAAATTGCGCACGGCATCGAGCAACTCCAACAGGCCGATCCGGTTTTCTCGTGCCCGATTGGCCCAACCGCTGAGCGACTGCAAGCGGTCCTCGATATCGTCTTCGTTCTGATCGGCGACGGCGATATCGGCGGCGACCGCCCACATCCTGGCCAGCGATTGCAGGAAGCCTAGATGTTCGGCCAGTCGTTTCGATTCCGCCTCCAATTCGTGCTGGCTTCCCTCGTCGCCGAACTCAAATACCGCTCCCTGGTTTCCGTCATCGGTCGTGTCCCGATAGGTCATTCCTTCATAGGCGGCATCGAACAGACCTTCGTCATCATCGGCATCGGCCGCCGTCAACTCGCGTTCCCAATCTTTGGGCTTGGTTGTGCGGTGACCCAGATTGAATGTCGGCGATGACCAGAATTGTTCCGCATTGGCTTCCAGATAATCAAAGAACTTCTTTACCAACGGCCAGATCTCACGCGTGTCTCGTTGCGATGTTTGATCGATCGATGGCTCACCGAATCCTTCGCCATCATTGTCGCTTGATCCTCGCAAACGCAGCAACCAGCGCTCGGCCAACCGGGGTAATGAGTTGCCGCCGCTGCGCAACCCGATGCGGTCGGCATTGCTGAGCCAATGGACGATCAAGGCCATTGCCGGCACAAAGTCTTGGCGTTCCAGCAACGCCGAAATCACCAGCGAGTAGGCTCGCGGCGAATCGAATAGATCGGCGTGTGGTGCCCAGAAGGCAACATCTCCCGCTTCGGCGCCGCCACGATGCCAGAGCCGCAGCGCGCGGGCGACGAGTTGCGCCGACTCATACGACTCCAGCGGATCGGTCGCGTCGATCGAATCGATGGTGTGCGCCGCGTACTCTCGCCACCAAAGTGCGATTTCGCGGTAGCGGCGTTGCATCTCCTGATAGGCCGCCTCGTCGTTCTGCGCCGCCGCCTCGCTCCAGACCCTGGCGGTGTAGCCAAACAACTGCTCAATCACATACAGCAGGTCATCCAAGCGGGAATCGTGGACGCCGCTCTCGGGTCCCGGGTACAAGCTGAAGTTTCCGCCAAAACCGAGAATGTCCCAGGGGTCGATTAACGCCCCGCACTCGATGGCCCGTTTCAACAGGTCGAATGTAACCAGCGGCACCTGGGTCGCCTCGACCAGGTTGCCCGCGCGAATCGAGCGGAGTCCGAGCGTCATTGCACAGTCGATACGGCACATCATTCGCGCCGACGCGGCCGGGACGGTGTCGGTTTGTCGCGTCGCCGCGTCGGGATATCCCATCCGTGCATAGAGCCGGGCCAACTGAACATGTTGCAGCTGTGCCGCACGCCGCTCGGCCAGTGCGGCGTTGAGATGCTGCCGCGCGGCACCGAATGGCTGCCGTCTCAGTTTCTGCTCGCCCGCCAAACGCTGGGCATGGAGGCCGGTGATCTGGCCGAGCCGGTGCTCGTAAAAAGCGTCACGGTATTGTGCGATCGGTTTCATCAGAGAACCGAGCGTTATGTCCGAGCGATGCGCCGACGGGCCCCAGCCACTGATCCCCGATGCCATCAGAATGATTCCGGCCAACACCGAAGCGGCTTCCACAATCAGCTCGTCTCGATCAAGTTCGGGCTGATCCTTCAAGCGACTTAGCAGCGCATCCAGGGTCACCTGACGCAACACAAAGCGATCGTAATATCCCTCGGCGTTGATCGAGCGTTCGTCCCAACCACCGAAGTGATAATTGGGTCGACGATTGACGGGATGGTCAAAATCATAGGCCCGCGGATCGAGCGACAATTCCATCAATCGCGAAGGCTCGAACGAAGCGGCGCGAAGAATGTCGGGGTCCGTCGTGCAGAGGGCATCAATCGCCAAGCGGATGATGTCGTGGTACGGCCCTGCGGAAACGCCAGCGCCTTGAATGTACAACGGCACCGGTCGTATCAACTCGTGCCGATAGGGTTGGCAACTGCGGTTTTCGAGAATCGCCACGGGCCGGTAGCCGACGAAATCATCCAACTGGTCGATCGCCGCTTGCACGATCTGATCGTCATCGGCGCCGAGGTCATCGATCGCCACGGCGAGAATGGCATCTGCGGCTCGGGCCAAGAAAAAACCGTTGAACAAAACTTCCGGCTCTTGGTGAAACAGCAGATCGCGATGGAAATCGAGGTAGGCCGGTAGCAGTTCGCTCCATAGCAGTCCAATCAATCGCGTGGCTTGACCGACATCACGAAACGCTGGTGCCTCGCGGTTCAGCTTGATCAGCGTTTCGCTGAGCCACTGTTTGACAACCAGCCAGGCCGGCGGTCCCGTCAGCGGATCACCTTCCGATGCGGCGTCGTATAACGCATTCCAAGCCTCGATCGTCGCCGCATCACTGTTGCCCGAGGAAAAGTTCAAATACCCCGCCAACCGCTGCAACGCGTCGCTCAGTGAATCGGGGGGCAAAGAACTAGACATCGATCAGAGCGGCCGAGCGGTGGAAGGAGGGGAAGCGTAACTCGAGTTCACGGCGCGAAATCGGCTATCGCTTGCGTGACGTTTTTGCTGCCGACTTTGCTTTCTTTTTGGCCGCTTTTTTGACCACAGCAGTCGCCTTGACCGATTTTTTGGCCGGCTTCACCGACCCCTTGCTGGCTCTTCTTGGCCGGCTTCGCTTTGGCCTTGCTGCCCTGCTTGGCCACCACCTTTATCTTGGTGGATTTTTTCTGGGATGATTTCTTCTTGTTGCCGGTGGTCGCCTTTCGCTTCTTATTGGGCTTCTCTGTCGACTTCTTTTTTCCGGTCGACTTGCCAAAAGCAGCCCCCCATCCTTCGGCGTATTTTTCGTTCGTTCCAATTCTCAGAATCGTCATTGTCTTCTCCTGTTGTCCCGTTTCCTTACTTGCGTATCGATCCGATCGGCTGTCATGGGCCGAGCAACTGTTCTTGATGCATGTCCGCGATCAAAGAACGGCGTTCGATCGGTGTCATCCAGCGTGGATGCTCTTGTATCGAGAGCGGCGGGCGCCTTCGGTTGGGTCGTCGCCCATTCGCTCCCGGTAGTTCTGTTCATAGGTGTCGAAATTGCCTTCGCACCAAGTCAACTTGCCGTCGCCCTCAAACGCCAGGATATGCGTCGCGAGCCGATCAAGGAACCAGCGGTCGTGACTGGTCACGACCACGCATCCGGCAAAATTGGCGATCGCTTCTTCCAGTGCGCGCAGCGTATCGACATCAAGGTCGTTGGTCGGTTCGTCCAACAACAGTACGTTGCAGCCTTGACGCAACAGCTTTGCCAAATGGACGCGGTTGCGTTCACCACCGGACAGGTTGCCGACTTTCTTTTCCTGGTCGGGTCCCTTGAAGTTGAATCTGGCGACGTAGGCGCGGGAGGCAATGTTGCGGCCGCCCATGACGATCGTCTCGGTCCCGCCGCTGATTTCCTGGAAGACCGTCTTGTCGCCCGCCAACGAGTCGCGACTCTGGTCGACGTATCCCATGTCGACGGTTGTCGCCGATGCGGATTTCACCGCTATCGGGCGTGTCTTGCCCGGTTAGCATTCGGAACAACGTTGTCTTGCCGGCACCGTTGGGACCGATCACGCCGACGATTCCACCGGCCGGCAATCGGAAGGACAAATCGTCGATCAATACCTTGTCGCCGAACGCTTTGTGAATGTGACTTCCCTCGATCACCAGTTCGCCCAGATGCCGGCCCGATGGGATCTGGATCTCCAGCTCATCCGGTCGATCCTCGAACGATTGTGCCGACATCTCTTCGTACGACTTGATCCGAGCCTTGCTCTTGGCCTGCCGCGCCTTGGGGCTCATGCGGATCCATTCCAATTCGCGAGTCAATGTTCGTTCGCGCGCCTTTTGTTGACGCTGCTCGATCGCCATCCGCTTTTGACGGGCTTCCAACCAGGCGGTGTAATTGCCCTCGAACGGGATCCCCTGGCCGCGATCGATTTCCAAAATCCACTGGGCGACGTTGTCCAGGAAGTATCGATCGTGCGTCACCGCGACCACGGTCCCGGTGTACTGCGCAAGGTGCTGTTCCAGCCAGGAAACGACTCTCGGCATCGAAGTGGTTGGTCGGTTCGTCAAGCAACAGCAAATCGGGTTGTCGAATCAGCAACTGGCAGAGCGCGACGCGACGTCGTTCGCCTCCGGACAATTTGGTGACGTCGGCATCGCCGGGAGGCAAATTCATCACCGCCATCGACATTTCGACCTGCCGATCGAGTTCCCACAGATTGTCCGCGTCGATGACGTCCTGCAGCTTCGCCATTTCGTCGCACAGCTTTTGCATCTGCTCGTCATCGCTGACCTCGCCCAGCTGCACGCTGATCTCGTTGTATCGATCCAGAATCGATTGCCGCTCGGCGACCGCTTCCTGGACGTTTTCGAAGACGGTCTTCGATTCATTCAGCGGCGGTTCTTGCTCCAAGTATCCGACCGTAAAACCTTTGGCCAGCCTGGCCGTGCCGTCGAACTCTTTGTCCTGGCCGGCCATGATCCGCAGCAACGTCGATTTCCCCGCACCGTTGGGTCCCAACACTCCAATTTTCGCGCCCGGATAAAACGCCAGCCAAACATCGTTCAGCACCGTTTTCTGGCCATGTTTCTTGGTCAGCTGTTCGACTTGATAAATGTATTGACGCGACATGGAGAGGAAGTTTGAAGTTTGAAGTTTGAAGTTTGAAGTTGTGAAGTTTGAAGTTTGAAGTTTGAAGTTGAGTGAAGTTTGAAGTTTGAAGTTTGAAGTTTGAAGTTTGAAGTTTGAAGTGAAGTTGAAGGCCAGCGGCTAACTCATTCCCACTCGATCGTTGCCGGTGGCTTGCTGCTGATGTCGTAACAAACTCGATTGACGCCTTTGACTTCGTTGATGATCCGCGAGCTCATCCGGGCCAGCAACTCGTAGGGCAGTCGGCTCCAATCGGCCGTCATGAAGTCGTCTGGTGTCGACGCTACGAATCGCAATCGCGTTGTCGTAGGTTCGGGCGTCACCCATCACGCCGACACTTTGCACCGGCAGCAGGACCGCGAAGGATTGGCTGGTTTGCCGATACAGGCCGGCCTTTTCAATTTCGCTGACGACGATCGCATCGGCTTCACGCAACACGCTCAGCTTTTCACGGGTCACTTCGCCCAAACAGCGAACGGCCAAACCTGGTCCTGGGAACGGATGTCGCCAGACGAGCTTTTCGGGCAGCCCTAACTCAAGCCCCAGCCGACGCACTTCGTCTTTGAACAGATCGCGTAGCGGCTCGATCAGCTCGAACCCGAGTTCCGCCGGCAAGCCCCCCACATTGTGGTGCAGTTTGATCGTTGCGGCGGGTCCATCGGGGTCGGCGCCACTTTCGATCACGTCGGGATAGAGGGTGCCTTGTGCCAGGAAATGGGCGTCTCGGATTTTTGCCGCCTCCTCTTTGAAACACTCGATGAACGCGTGGCCAATGCGGCGGCGTTTTTCTTGAGGCTCGCTGATTCCACGTAGCGTGTCCAGGAATCGGTCCTCGGCGTTGACGACGTGCAAGTCTGTCTTGAAGTGGCCACTGAACTCGCCGATCACCAGCGCTTGTTCGTTTTTTCGCAGCAATCCGTTATCCACCAGGATGCAGGACAATTGCGGGCCGATCGCCTTGTACAGGATCGCGGCCACGACCGAGGAGTCGACGCCACCACTGAGCCCGCAGATGACGCGGCGGTCTCCGACCTGTTGGCGAATCTGTTGAATCGCTTCCTCGGCAAAATCGCCCAGCCGCCAGGATGCCTCGCAACCACAGACGCCGACCACAAAATTCTCCAACAGTTTTCCTCCCAGCGGCGTATGCGTCACTTCGGGGTGAAACTGCATTCCGAACACGGGCAGTTGGCGATGCCGAATCGCCGCGATCGGACAGGTTGTGGTTTGGGCCAATGTTTCAAACTGATCGCTGACCGAAGAAATCTGATCGCCATGGCTCATCCAAACGTCGATTTCGTCGGGCATCCCGGCAAACAACGAATCGTGCTGCTGGATCCGAAACTTGGCCGGGCCATATTCGCGGGTCGGAGTGTTGTCGACTTTGCCCCCCAGTGCCTCGCAGGTCAGCTGCATGCCATAACAGATGCCCAAAATCGGGATGCCGATCTCGAAGATTCTCGGGTCACATTTGGGCGCGTTGGGTGCATACACGCTCGACGGCCCGCCCGAGAGAATGATCCCCTTGGGTGCCAGTTCGACCAGCCGATCGGCCGAAATGTCGTGACGCAAGATCTGACAATAGACGTTCTGATCGCGGACACGTCGGGCGATCAGCTGGGCGTATTGCGAGCCGAAGTCCAACACGACAATTCGTTGGCCCGTGAGCGTTTCGGTGGTCCCGCCGACGGCGGTGGCTGTTTGGCTGGCGGTGTTGGGCTGAGTCATTCGACCTTGCTTCCCCCTGTCAAATTCACACCATTGCCGAGAACGTTCGGCGCTGGAAATCGACAACGAGTAACGAGAGGTGTCGCGGGAAAGAATCCCGAAGTGTAGAAAATGGCACTTCGATTCCCAAGGGGCCGCACAACCTCCCCCCGACACATTCCCTCGACCGACGCCTTCCCTGTTCGCAACTTTTTCCGCCCCATTCGATCGCAAAGCGACTCACGTGCGTATTCTTCTGACCAATGATGATGGCGTTTTTGCCCCCGGTTTACTGGCGCTCGAGCAGCAACTGCGGCACCTGGGCGACGTCTTCGTGATCGCTCCGGCCACGGAACAAAGTGGCGTGGGCCATTCGATCACCTATTTGACGCCGTTGATTTGCAAGGCGGTTCATCGTGACGGGCGTCATTGGGCGTGGGCTGTCGATGGCTCGCCGGCCGACTGTGTCAAGCTAGCGATCGCCGAATTGCTGAAGGACGAGCCGCTGGATTTGGTCGTCAGCGGCATCAATAGCGGACTCAATGCTGGGATCAACGTGCTGTACAGCGGGACCGTTGCCGCCGCGATCGAAGGGGCTTTTTTTGGGGTGACGAGCGTCGCCGTTTCGCTGGAATACGACGAGGATGCCGATTTTCAGTCGGCTGCCGTGATCGCCCGAAACGTGATCCGCGGTCTGATCGGGCAACCGCAAGCGGCCGGCAAACTGTTCAACCTGAACATCCCAACTGCCGCGACCGAGTCCCCTCGAGATGTCCGTGTGGTTCCGATGGGATTGGCCCAATACGGTCGCATGTACGAAAAACGGCAAGACCCCGGTGGTCGTCACTATTACTGGGCCTTGTGGTCGGAACCCGAGCAACCGCCGGCCGAAACGGCCGATGTGACTGAACTTCGGCGTGGAAACGTGACGCTCACGCCACTGCAATTCGATCTGACCGAGCAGCAATTGCTGGCAGCAATGCCGCAATGGGGTCTCAAGGCGTAGCAACCGCGCAAAGGGTGGTCCGTTTCCGCAGGGGTCTTCCGAATAGGTCCCGTTCGCATTACGATTTTTGCTCGCTTTTGGAGGGCAATTCCTGGTCGTATCCTCCCTCTTTCGTCCTCTTGATTCAAGAAATGGTTGGCCGCCGATGAGCGTTGCATCGACAGATATTGAGAACCTAGCCGTCGACACCATTCGCACCCTCAGCATGGATGCCGTCCAAACCGCCAACAGTGGTCATCCCGGTACGCCGATGGCGCTGGCGCCGGTCGCTTATCAACTTTTTAACCACACGCTGAAATATGATCCGGCACAGCCACACTGGCCCTCCCGAGATCGCTTCGTGCTTTCCTGTGGTCACGCCTCGATGCTGCTGTACAGCGTGCTGTACTTGACGGGAGTGAAAGCGGTGGACGAGTCGGGGAATCCGACGGACGACTTGGCCGTCACCCTGGAAGACATCAAGAACTTTCGCCAACTCGGCAGCGTCTGTGCCGGCCACCCCGAGTTCGGTGAAGCGGCCGGTATCGAAACGACGACAGGCCCATTGGGTGCGGGTGTCAGCAACGCCGTCGGCATGGCGATGGCCGAAAAGTGGCTGGCCGAAAATTACAACACGCCCGAGCACACCCTGTTTGACTACAACGTCTACGCGATGTGCAGCGATGGTGACCTGATGGAGGGGATCTCCTGCGAAGCCGCATCGCTGGCCGGACATTTGAAACTGGACAACCTGTGTTGGATTTATGACGACAACCACATCACGATCGAAGGTGATACGGCGCTCGCCTTTAGCGAGGATGTGGGCGAGCGATTTCGAGGTCTTGGCTGGAACGTGCTGCATGTCGCCGACGCCAACGACTTGACCGCGATCGGCAAGGCGCTCGAGGGATTCCAGGCTTGCCAGGACAAACCGACGATCATCATCGTCCGGAGTATCATCGGCTACGGTGCCCCGAACAAGCAGAACACCCACGGTGCCCATGGCGCGCCGCTCGGTTGGGACGAGGTCGCGCTAGCAAAAGAGAACTACGGATTTCCGCAAGACGAAAAGTTCTACATCCCTGATGGAGTCAAAGAACATTTCCAAGCGGGAATCGGATCACGGGGGGGCGACGCATATCAGGCCTGGCAAGATGTCTGGTCGGCCTATCAGGGGGCACATGCCAGCAAGGCAGCTGAACTTCAAGCAATGTTCGACGGCCGCTTGCCCGACGGTTGGGACAAAGATATTCCGGTATTCGAGCCGAGCGAAAAGGGCGACGCGACCCGCAATACGAGCGGCAAAACGCTCAACGCGATCGCAGCCAATGTGCCGTTCATGATCGGTGGTTCGGCCGACCTCGCTCCCAGCACCAAATCGGATTTGACCTTCCCCGGGGCCGGGGAGTTTCTGCCCCGTCAGTACGGCGGCCGCAATCTGCACTTTGGCATTCGCGAACACGCGATGGCTGGCATCGTCAACGGATTGTCGCTCTCGGGACTGCGTGCCTATGGCGCGACGTTCTTTGTCTTTACCGACTACATGCGTGGGGGGATGCGTCTGGCCAGCATCATGGGACGCCCGGTGCTGTACATTCTGACGCACGATTCGATCGGTGTCGGCGAAGACGGTCCGACTCATCAGCCGGTCGAGCACCTGACGGCTTGTCGTGCCATCCCGGGCCTGTACGTCTTTCGCCCCGGTGATGCAAACGAAGTGGCCGAGTGTTATCGCACGGCGATGCAGATCAATGATCATCCTTCGGCGTTTGTCCTGTCCCGGCAAAACATGGCAACCCTTGATCGCAGCATCTACGCCGCGGCAAGCCATTGCAGCAAAGGTGGGTACGTCCTGTCTGATTGCGACGGCACGGCCGATGTGATCCTGATGGGCACCGGCAGTGAACTTGGGCTGTGCACCGAGGCGGCCAAACGACTAACGGCCGACGGCGTCAAGGTTCGAGTCGTGAGCATGCCTTGCATGGACCTATTCGCCGAACAATCCGACGCCTATCGAGACCAGGTGCTGCCACCAGCGGTGACCAATCGTGTCGCGGTGGAAGCGGGGATCCGAATGTGCTGGGACCGTTGGATCGGCAGCAACGGAAAGTTTGTCGGCATGCACGGCTACGGTGCCAGCGGGCCCTACGCCGAGGTGTACGAGTATTTCGGCATCAACGCCGATGCGGTCGTCGCGGCGGCGCGGGTGTAGGGGTCGTTCAGCCCTGCTGCGGATTGGCGCGGTAGGCCATCCGCAGGTCGGCGTTCTCCGCCGCGTCGGTCTGCAGCAACTGTTGCAGTTTCATCTCCACGGTCGCTTCGCCGGGCGATTCCATCCCCGGTGGGTTTCCCCAGAATCGCTTCTTGCCGCTGCGGGTGGTCAGCTCCAGCTGCGGTACGGTGCTCGCCCGTGGATCACCTGGGACACCGATGCTGACGATGTCCGTTTGGTCACGGTAATTGGCCAAGACGGCGGCTAGCCTGGCCGCCGACTCCACTCGTGAATCGCCAAACGGGAAACCAGCCTTCACGGTTGGGTAAACGTTTGGAACCACGATGTGGACGAACTGTAACGTTTCGGCGCGAGCGAATTCGCTGGTTGGCAGCAACACCCCTTCGCCGTCAACGGGGAAGAAATGATCGGACTCGGACGAACCTGGCTTGGCGACCAAGACCATCGCGACCGGTTCCCGGTATTGCAAGCGAACGTCAATCACGCCGCCGGGCAGTTTGCGAACGCTGACGACTCGTCGAATCCACGGGTTCATCGAAAACGCCGAGGCGATCTTTGCCGTCGCTTGAGGGTCGAGCAGCGATAGCCCTTCCATCGCCGTGTCTCGATAGACCGATTCGACCAGGTCCGTGCGGACATACGGTGGAGGTTGGGTCACCTCAATCAGCGACGGATCGACACCATAAAACTTGCTCGCCACCTGATCGGCACCCCATTGATGCCAGGCGACGTAGCCACCGATGACCAGCACCGCGGGCCAAAAGATCGACAGCACCGCGGGCGCCTTGATCAACCGACGCAACAGGTCGCGGATCGGTCGACGACGTTCGGTTTCCGGCGATTTCATCGCCATGATGGGGCGCCTCGCATTCCTGGGCGGCGAAAATCAACGGACCGCTTCATCGTCGAAGCGGAATCCAGCAGAGTTGGATTACCAAATCTGCAGATTCAGTTGCAAGTCGATCCCGGTTTGCAGGAGCACTTGTTCGCGAACCCGCTCAATCAATCGCAGACACTGGTCGCTGGTCGCGCCCGAATGGGCGACCAAATAGTGCGGCTGAGTCGGGTCCAGAGAGACGTCTCCTTCGCGAATTCCGGCCAGACCGACGCTTTGAATCAGCTCCTTTGCTGGCATTCCGTCGGGATCGACAAAAGGCATCGCGATTCGACGCTCTTCGGCTGGCCGGCAGGAATTGCGTCCGATCCAAAGTTTTTGCATTCGCTTGGTCAGTGCGGCCGAATCACGCGGTTCTAACGCGAACGTGATGTCCAGCAGCGTCATGCCGCTAAGCGACGTCTTGCGGTGCGAAAAGCCAGCTTCCTGTTGGGTCAAGGTTCGCGTCGAACCGTCACTTTCGAGCACCGTGACGGCGTGGACGACCGAACCGATGTCGCGGCCATCGCTCGATGCGTTGCCAACGACCGCTCCGCCGACCGAACCGGGAATCCCCACGAGGTGTTCCAATCCGCCCAGACCGGCACCAACCGCTTTGATCACCGCGTGCGAGAGCTTCGCGCCGGCACCCGCCTTCATTTGGTTTTCCGCAATTGAAAGCTGACTTGTCGCCGCCGCTGCCAGCGAAATGACGACGCCATCAAAACCCGCCTCTCGGACCAGCACGTTGCTGCCACCACCGAGAATCCGAACGGCCAGCCCGCCATCACTGGCGGCGCCAATGATTCGCTTCAACTCGTCTTCATCCACCGGTTCGGCGAAATACCGTGCCGGACCGCCAATTCCCAACCACACCAGCGGCCCCAGTGGCTCGTCGGTTCGTACCAAGTGCAGCAGATCGTCCGGAAAGCTCATGCGCGTACTATTTGGGCGGCTGATGGTTGATCGCAAAGTCACCTCTCCCTCCCCGGAGAGGTCGGACTCTCGGGCCTGGGGGAAGCTCTAGGGCCTGGGGGAAGGAGGCCCGGATGCGGGTTTCCCCGAACCCGAAGAATCGTTTCCACCCAAGGATACCTAATTCCACGAAAAAAGCGTCAGTGGTGAATCGGATTTCACCACCAACGCTGATCAATCGGATCGATCTGGAAGACTACAAAATCAGCTCTTTCCCAGCGCCCTGCGAATCAGGCTGCGAATCGGCTGTCGGGGTTGGTATCCGGTCAAGCGACGACGCTGCCAGCTGCCATTGTCCGATTTCGTGTAGACGATGATCTGGGGTAGCAGGTTGTCCCCCTTGGTCAGTTGCTGGGCCAAAACGGGCTCCTCGTCTCGGTTGATCACAGCCAGACTGACCGCATCCAATTCGCCGCTCTGCTCCATCGTCCGCAAGGTCGTGTCTTTGAGCACATTGCATGCGGGACACCACGGCGCAGACACCACCACCATCAGCGGCTTATCCTCGGCAACCGATTTCTTGTAGGCATCCGCGTAGTTTTGCTGCACGCGTTGTTCACCGGTCACGCTGAAAAGAACTACAGCCAACAGCAACGAAACCATTCCTAGCTCCCTCAATTCAAGGACGGACTGCTCATGCGGGATCGGCACGACGCCGATGTTGTTTCTGTCGGACGGTTTTTCGAGCGACCGACGACGTCAGTTCAGGGGGGCCGCATGGGCGTGAAACGAATTTCCTGACTTGCCCAACCTGCTCCTTGGCAGTCGCCCGTGATTGGCTTTATCGAATTCGCCAAAACACGAAAGCCGGGCATCCGGATTCCTAGGTCAAAACCGAACCACTGGGTTGGGCACAGCCTTCCGATTCAAAAGCGGCACAAATCACGCACTCAAACCCAATGCTGAAGCTTTGACAAAGGTTGGGGCCACCCTTTTCCTCGAAAACGGAACAAGAGTGCCGGCTGCCGAGGCCGACCATTCGGAGAGTTGGGTAAAACTTTCCGGTCAGGCGGACTCAACAAGCTGGGCGGAGTATATGGATGAGTCTGCCGGCATCAAGGGTCGGAACCGACTTTCTGGCAGAATAGATTGCGATCGTTGGCCAAGATTTTGTCGCCGCTCGCTGTCCGGTCGGCGACCGCAGACGCTAAACTATGCTTCCTACTGGAGTTGGGGACATACCAATCCGATGCGTCAAATTGCTGCACCCGAATGGGCCGAGGATAAAAAGTTGTGTTTGCCGGAAGAACGCAGCGGTGTGTTTCGGCTTACGATGAGTGTCCTCGACGAAGAATTCACCGTGCTTAATGGAACTCGAGATCAAACAGCATGAAACTGCGGATTGGGCTGATCGGTCTCGGTGACGCTTGGCAGACGCGACATCGTCCCGCGCTGCGGATGCTGCACGATCGGTTTGACGTGCGAGCGGTGTTCAGCACGGTCGCCAAGTTGGCCGAGAATTCGGCGACCGAGTTCCAGGCCGATGCCGTGGATGGTTACCGGGCGTTGGTGTCACGTTGCGACATCGATGCGGTGATGATTCTGCAGCGATCGTGGCTGGGATGGTTGCCGATGCTTGCCGCCTGCGACGCCGGTAAAGCGATTTACTGGGCGGGCGATTTGGATTTTGATCCCGGGCGCGATGCCGACGTGCGCAGGGCAATCGAAGCGTCGGGCGTCGCGTTCATGACGGAATTCCCTCGCCGCCTGGCGCCGGCGACGTTGCGGCTGAAGGAACTGATTGCCACCCGGCTTGGCCCTCCGCGGCTGGTGTTCTCTCATCGACGAATCAGCGAGACGACTTCGGGACAGCGCGGCGGCGGCGACGGTGATCCATCACGCCGCGAGTTGGTCGAGTTGATTGACTGGTGTCGCTATGTCGTCGGTCGCGAGCCGACCAATGTGACCAGCACCGGGCACAGCGCCGGCGATACGTCTCTGGCGAATACTTCGTCTTCTCCGGCGGAGGCTTGCCAGATGCCGTCGGACTACCGTAGCTTGACACTGCAATTCGCTGCCACCGCGGACCTGCCGCAAGTGACCGCGCAGATCAGTTGCGGAAGCTACATCCCGACGTCATGGCACGAAGCAATTGGCTTTCGCCCGCCTTCGGCGATGCAAATTCGTTGCGAGCGAGGTGTTGCGTTTATCGACTTGCCGGCGACGTTGGTCTGGTTTGACGACGCGGGTCGTCATCTTGAGTCACTTGAGACCGAACTGCCGGTTGGCGAGCAACTGCTGACGCAATTTCATCGAACGGTCACCAGCTTGGTCCGCAACATGAGCGACCTGAATGATGCCTACCGTGCCGCGTCGATCCTTGCCGCTGCGCATCAAAGCGACCTGGAGGGTCGACGGATCGACGTCTAACAGCCAGTTGATTGAGTCGTTCAGCGGCAATACCGGCGCCGCGCGTGTTTCGATTCGCGGTCGCCTGCGGTTCGCCGTTCAACGCAATGCCGTTGGATACACTCGCTCAACGGGCCGCGCCGCTGGTTCGGCCTACGAATCGGTTCGGCCTACGAAGCTGCCGGTCCCTTGACGCCGATCATTTTCAGAAACTGTTTCGCGGACTTTGTATTGGCCACATCCGATCGGGTCAGTCCGCCGCGTCGCGCTTGTTTGATTCCGAAACGCATCACATCCATCCCCTCGACCGAGTGCGCGTTGGTGCTGATGACAATCGGGACCTGCAGACGTTTTGCTGCTGCCAAGTGGATCTCATTCAGATCCAATCTGGCCGGATTCGCATTCAATTCCAGCAGCGTCCCGGTCGCTTGGGCGGCCTTGATGACTGCGTCCATGTCGACTTCGTACGGCGGGCGTCGATTGAGAAGACGACCGGTCGGGTGTGCGATGCAACGGACGTGCGGATTCTCGATTGCGCCAAGAATTCGTTCGGTGATTTGGTCTCGCGGTTGCTTTTGTCCATAGTGGACGCTGGCCAACACCCAATCCGCTTCGGCCAGGCAGTCGTCGGGCAGGTCCATGCCTCCCTTTTCCAAGATGTCGCATTCGATCCCTTTGAGGATCAGCAGGCGACCCTCGTATTCGGGACGAACCTGATCGATCATTCGCCATTGTTGGCGAAGACGTTTGGGATCGAGCCCCCTGGCCATCGAGACTCGTTGGCTGTGATCGGTGATCGCGATGTACTTCATGCCGCGTTCGATTGCCGCGTCGGCCATCTCACGGAGCGTTGCGGTGCCGTCGGTGGCGGTGGTGTGCATGTGCAGGTCGCCATGAATGTCGCCAAGTTCGATCAGCTTGGGCAACGCGTTGTGCTGGGCAAGGTCAAACTCAAACCGGTCTTCTCGCAACTCGGGATCGATCCACGGCAGACCGATCGCGGCATAGACGTCTCGCTCGCTGGCACCGGCGACAAGCGTGTCGTCATCGGTACGAAAGACGCCATATTCGTTGATTTTCAGACCCTTGCTTTTTGCGATTCGTCGGATGTGAATATTGTGCGCCTGCGAACCGGTAAAATACTGCAACGCGGCGCCGAATTGATTCGCGTCGACCAGTCGCATATCGACCTGAAACGCCTTGCCGACTCGAATCGATATCTTCGTCTCGCCGCGTCCGATCGTCAGCGTCCGATCGGGGTACGATTCCAGGTGATCCATTGCCGCGGCGCGGTCGTCGGCAACCACCAGCAAGTCGAGATCGCCGATCGTATCGCGTCCCCGTCGATAACTTCCCGCCCATTCCAGTTGCTCGATGCCAGGGCACGATTTCATGTGCTCAGCGATCGAAGTTGCCAACGCATCGCCTTGGGACCAATAGATTCGCTGAGCCGCCTGTTCGGCGATCGACAATCCATCGAGAATCGCTTGTTGGGTTTTGGCACCGAATCCTTTCAGCTTGCCAACACGATCGTCTTGACAGGCCTTGCGAAGATCGGCCAACGAATCGATTTGTAACTCCTGTTGCAGTTTGGACGCCTTCTTGGCACCCAGACCGGGAATACGGGCCATCTCAATGACGACCTCCGGTACCTGTTGACGGAGCTTCGTCAACTGAGCAAGCGAACCCGACTCGAGCAGTGTTTTTGTTTTCTCGACCAGTGTCTTGCCAATTCCTGGGATGTCGTCGAGTTTTCGTGACGGATCATCCAAGATCACGCTGACTGGTTCGTCCAATTCGCGAATCGCTTTGGCACCATTTCGGTAGGCGCGAATACGAAACGGATTCTCGCCACGAAATTCCAGCAATTCCGCCAGCTCATCAAAAACGTCTGCGATCGCTGCATTATCCATTCTTCCTGGTCCCATCGATCGGCTTAGACAAACACTTCGCCAGTGATCCGCGTGAAAGCTTCTTTGTACTTCGCGGCGGTTTGCTCAATCACGTTGGCGGGCAAGGGGGGCGGGTCGGACTGCTTGTCCCATCCACAACTCGATAGCCATTCACGAACGAACTGTTTGTCAAACGAAGGCTGTGCTTGTCCGGCATGGTAGGTGTCGGCAGCCCAAAACCGCGAGCTATCGGGGGTCAGCACTTCATCGATCAGCACCAACTCACCATTGACCATGCCGAACTCGAATTTTGTGTCGGCGATAATGATTCCACGTGCGGCGGCCTGATCGGCAGCACAGCGGTAGATCCTCAGGCTTTCCTGTCGCAGTCTTACGGCCAGCTCGCGACCGAGGTCGGCGATCATTCGATCGATCGAAACATTTTCGTCGTGTCCCTGTTCCGCTTTGGTGGCTGGGGTAAAGATCGGTTCGGGCAATTTGTCACATTGCCGCAATCCGACCGGCAATTTGTTGCCACAGATCTCACCCGTCTGCAGATATTCTCGCAAACCGCTCCCCTCCAGGTAGCCGCGTACGACACACTCGAAGGGAACGACTTGGGCCTTTTCGGTCACCATCACTCGACCCTCCAATGGTCGGGTGTCAAACTGCGCTGACAATGACGGCGGGACCTCGGTCGATTGCAAGTGGTGTCGGACCGCGAGATCGGCGAACCAGAATCGGCTCATCGCGGTCAGCAGACGCCCTTTGTCCGGGATGCCGCTGGGCAGGATAAAGTCAAAGGCGCTGATCCGATCGGTGCTGACGATCAGCAGGCTTTGCCCCAAATCGTAGACATCGCGGACTTTGCCGCTTCGTCGCGGAAGCGGCAAATGGGTTTCCAGCAGGGCCCCAGCGTCGTCGAACCGGTACAAACTCTCAGGCGTCGTTTTTTCCATCCCGCTAATCTTGCAAACGAGATGCGGCTGGGCAACCGTATGGGCATCGTCGGCTCGCGAGACAGGTGCTCAGCGAGTACGATAGATTGTTTGCGGCTCATCAGGATTCGATCGGGAACCGCTGGCAAATTCGTCTCTTCTAATCTTCGCTAGGCTTCGCGCGTGGTTATGGGGCAGTTTCATTTTGATGTCCCGGATGTCGCCCGCGAATTCGTGTCGAAATCGCTTTGGAAAGATGCCTACATCTGCGGCATCGAAGGCGTTCCCTGGCAGTCGCAGAGTCAATTCGACGGTTCACGGCTGACCATCACTCGGGGCATCGATTCGTCCGGCAAACTGTACATCGCCTGTCCCGTCGAGGGGATGGGCTATCGAACATTATCCACCTGCAGTTTGCGACCTCTCGACGAAGCGCACCTGCTGCTACTGGAACTTGCTCGGGGCAGTTGTTATCGCGCTCGACTTCAATCCGACGTTTGGCAACGAGCGGGGCTGACGCTAAGCGAGCGATTCAACGAATTATTGCGTGAGGGAACCGATCGATTCTTGGATGCGGCACAGCGGCGAGCCGACCCCGCAGGATCGGCCGAAGCATCGCTCGCCGCGATCGCGATCCTGGAACAAGCGATCGCCGATTTGGGTGAGTCGTATGCGGTTCAGTCGATCGCTTTTCGGAAACAGCGTGAACCGCAGATTGGAACCTTGCTGGCCGGAACCGTGGTTCCCCCTTCGCCCACCGGCACATCCCATCACGAAGCGTTTTGCGACGCGTTCAATACCGCGTCTGTGCGATTGAGTTGGGCCAACATCGAAACGGATTCGGGCCGATTCGATTACGATGCTGCCGAGCATTCGATACGGTTTTGCGCCAGCAAGGGGCTGCGCGTGATTGCCGGGCCGCTGATCGACTTTCGCGAACGACTGATGCCGCATTGGCTGTACCTGCTGGAAGATGACTTTGATGCGTTCTTGTCGTCGGTCACACACTTTGTCGAAAAAACGGTATTAAGGTTTCGCGGCTCGGTGCAACTTTGGAATTGTGCCGCGGGACTCAATACGCCCGGCCCGCTGCGGTTGGACGACGAACAAGTCATGCGTTTGGCTGTCGGCATCTTGCAGACCGTTCGCCGTGCCGACCCCAATACGCCGGCAATCATTTCTTTTGATCAACCCTTCGGCGAGTACTTGGCCAAGCATCGTGATGGGATTTCGCCCTTGCATTTCGCCGATGCCCTGGCACGCAGCGGTTTGGGAATGGCTGGCTTGGGGTTGGATATCCGCGTGAATTATCTCCATGACGGAACCTTCCCGAGATCGGCTGTCGATTTTGGACAAATGATCGATCGCTGGGCGACGCTGGGCATGCCGTTGCTGGTCCAATTGTCGGTACCGGGCGGTCGGGGGATCGATGTCAACGCGATTTCGCCCGGCGAGGTCCTGGCGATGGAATCACAATCGTGCGAGCCGGCGGCCGAACAACTGCGCATTGCCGGCCCGATGATTCGCACGTTGCTCGCCAAACACATCGTCCACGGCGTCGTGTGGGACGGATGGGCGGATTCCGAGCCACACATTCTGAGCCATTCGGGGCTGTTGGATGCCAGCGGAAATCCTCGCCCACTGCTGGACTACCTGATCCGGCTGCGGCGAGATTTTCTGGTTTGACGTGGCGTCGCGGAGGCAATCCCAACGGGCCGCGTCGCGAGCACGCCGGACGAAAAATGCCTCGACTTCCATCGGAAGCCGAGGCACGCAAACGTTGACGGCAAAGAAACGGCGACTTATTGGTTCAGTTGCTCTTGGATCGTTTCCTTGCTGGCTCTCGTGCCAAGTGCACCCCACAGCCCATATGGACTGGGCGAACCCGGAACGTTGGATGGTGGACCGGTGGTCGTGCCGCCGAGCCAAACCATCGGCGAACGGCTATTGCCCGCTTCCACCGAGTCGGTCATGAACACCACCGCGCCATCGGCCATCAAGATATGAACACCACCCTGGTGACGGCTCGACGGCGGACAGATCGTTCTACCCCCGGCATTGCGCTGCGCACAGAGTTCGGCATTGGGCGGAAGGATGGTATGCATTCCCGACAATTCCATCCGATGGCTTGCCCAACGATAACCACGCCCATCGGTCACACCCCACACTGGAATGCTTTGGATCCAGAACCGAGGCCGCACCGGATCAATGTAACCCTGGTCTGCACACCATTTGGGGTTGTCGCGAATCAGGTCGATCGCCTGAGTCGGTTCGTGATCGGCGATCGTCCGAATATCCCGGTCACCCAAGTCGGTCGCGATTTCACCCATCGCGATCGTGTTGGACAAGCCGTCCAAGATGTCACGAAACTTCGATGAATGGTGGACCACAAACACACCACGCTCGGAAGCCCGTGAATTCTGCGCCCAGCTCGAATTCGCCTCCCGTTTCCCCGTGGTCGCATTGAGTTGCTTCGGTCCTTGGATGGACCAGTAATAGGAATCGCCCAGACAGAGGGCGTAATTGGTGCGTCCCAACGCCGGAAGACCGACACCCGGGTCACTGGGGCAGCGAAGCGTCGGGATCTCCGTGACCCAGGGGATGTAACGAGCCTGGCTGGGGACCGGTCCCATCGGAGGCCACGGTGGGCTGTAGACGATGCTCGGGTCCGAGGCGTCCCGCGAGTTCGGGTTGACGATCTGTTCCCAAACCGATTGCTGCTCAAAGAACGGGGTCAAGCCGACCAGGGCACTCAATCGCCAGGCGTTGGCGTGAGAGTAATTTGCCCACCAATTCACCGTCGGTCCACTGCCGCCGAAGGGCGGCGCGGAGCCACCAGGGCTGTCGGTGCCGGCACCATGAATGGGCAACTGCTTGTAGGCACTGTGGTAATTGTGGATGGCCAAACCAATTTGCTTGAAATTATTGCTGCAGCTCATCCGCCGCGCCGCCTCCCGAGCCGCTTGCACCGCCGGAAGCAACAGACCCACCAAAACGCCAATGATGGCAATGACAACCAGCAGTTCCACCAACGTGAAACCGGGTGCTCGTCGATCGCGTGTGGCCATAAATTCCCTTCCTTCAAAAGAGAGAAAAAATGTGGGTGGACCGATTGCCCACTCGCGCACACGCATATCACCCTTAGGAGGCCGAAACCATCTTAAAAGGGACCTAACCCCCCTTGAATCTCCAATAATTGGGTTTTCGCAAAACTCTGTTCGTTCAATCAACAAACTCTCTTGGGCGACGCTTCTTGGTCCGGCCTGCGTTGTTCGCAGGCCGGACCAGATGGCGAGCAACCGTGCTACTCGCTCGTGCCGCCGCTGCCGTCATCCGGATCCGCGTTCAATGCGGCTTCTTCTGCCGCGATCGCCGCTTCATATTGTTCGAGCGCGGTTTGGTCGGCGCCCTCCAGCATGTTGGATGGCTCGGGGGTACCGCAGCCGGTCATGGCAGTCGCAATGAACCCCGCGAATAAGCAGATCGCAAATACTCGTTTCACTTTTCAATTCCTCATCAGTGAGTCGTCCAATGCCGCGCTCACGCGAAGGCGTAAGGCGTGAAGGCACAAGACATCGTGAGATCGTGACAAAAAACTATCGCATCTGTCCGCCGCCTGCGAGACCGACGAAGAATGCCTCGACTTCCACTGGAAGTCGAGGCATGAATGTTAGCAGAGAAACCGCCACTTATTGATTCAGTTGCTCTTCAATCGTTTCCTTACTCGCTCTCGTGCCAAGTGCACCCCACAGCCCGTAAGGACTCGGTGAGCCCGGAACGTTGGACGGCGGGCCCACCGTCGAGCCGTTTCGCCAAACCATCGGCGAACGGCTATTGCCAGCTTCCACCGAGTCGGTCATGAACACCACCGCGCCATCGGCCATCAAGATGTGAGCACCACCCTGGTGACGACTCGATGGCGGACAGACCGTTCGGCCTCCCGGATTCCGTTGAGCGCAGAGTTCGGCATTGGGGGGAAGGATGGTATGCATTCCCGACATTTCCATCCGATGGCTTGCCCAACGATAGCCTCGTCCATTGGTCACACCCCAGACCGGAATGCTTTGGCTCCAGAACTGAGGCCGTTTCGGATCGATGTAACCCTGGTCTGCACACCACTTGGGGTTGTCGCGAATCAAGTTGATCGCCTGAGTCGGTTCGTGATCGGCGATCGTCCGAATATCCCGGTCACCCAAGTCGGTCGCGATTTCACCCATCGCGATCGTGTTGGACAAGCCGTCCAGAACGTTGCGGAACTTCGATGCACTATGCAGCACAAACAGGCCACGCTCGGCAGCCCGTGAATGTTGCGACCAGCCGGAATTCGCCTCCCGTTTCCCCGTGGTCGCATTGAGTTGCTTCGGTCCTTGAATGGACCAGTAATACGAGTCTCCCAGACAGGCGGCGTAATTGGTGCGTCCCAACGCCGGAAGACCAACACCCGGGTCACTGGGGCAGCGAAGCGTCGGAATCTCCGTGACCCAGGGGATGTAACGAGCCTGGCTGGGGACCGGTCCCATCGGAGGCCACGGTGGGCTGTAGACGGTACTCGGGTTCGAGGCGTCCCGCGAGTTCGGGTTGACGATCTGTTCCCAAACCGATTGCTGCTCAAAGAACGGGGTCAAGCCGACCAGGGCACTCAATCGCCAAGCGTTGGCGTGAGAGTAATTTGCCCACCAATTCACCGTCGGTCCACTGCTGCCGAAGGGCGGCGCGGAGCCACCAGGGCTGTCGGTGCCGGCACCATGAATGGGCAACTGCTTGTAGGCACTGTGGTAATTGTGGATGGCCAAACCAATTTGCTTGAAATTATTGCTGCAGCTCATCCGCCGCGCCGCCTCTCGAGCCGCTTGCACCGCCGGCAGCAACAGACCCACCAAAACGCCAATGATGGCAATGACAACCAGCAGTTCCACCAACGTGAATCCACCTGCGCGTTTGTCGCGTATCAACATCAGAACTCCCTCCAAGTCGAAAAGAAAAATATCCGGGGACCCTTCCCCTCGAGTAAAACAACATCTCCATTAAGAGGCGGAAACGACCATTAGCCGAGCCTAGCACCACCCTGGACGTCAATAATTGCATCCAATCCGGTGATCTTCCCCGATTGCCGAGTACCATTCAATAAAAAGTCTCCCTGAAACTGGAAAGGTTGTCGAAATAATTGCCCCACGAAGCTGGTCCGTCACCGCCGAAGAGTTGTCAACTCGCCCCCCCTCTCCCCCCCCTGCGGCGCGATCGTGACCGCGCCCACCCCAAATTTTCGGTTGGACGACACATCCGGTTTTCACACACCCCGGACCGTCTTTCCGTTCACCAACCCCCGAGGATGAATTCGATGACGATTGCTGCTGTTGTTCGCTCCGTTCCAGTCGCTGCAGGGTGGTTGCTGGTGGCTGCACTTGTTCCGATGACCTGGGCCCAAGAGGCAACCAAGCCAACGGCGATCAGGCCGACTGGCAGAGTCGAAACGGTTCGCGACGGATTGACCTTCACCGAAGGTCCGGCTTGGGATCCGCGGCGCACTCTATTTTACGGACATTCCCAGTACGACGATTTATCGATGGAGCATCGATGGCAAGCTGACCGCGGTGACCACCGAATCGGGACATGCCAATGGGATCATGATCGCCGCCGATGGCCGGATGCTCGTATGCCAAATGGATGGTCAGGTGGTTTCTCGCGATGTTGATTCAGGTAAATCGACCGCGCTGGCTAGCCAGTACGGTGGCAAACGCTTCAACGCTCCCAATGATCTGGTGATCGATCCCAGCGGCGGCATCTATTTCACCGATCCACTTTTTCTCGCCCCTCAACCGCTGCCGCAAGGCGTCCAGGCGGTCTATTACATCAGCGCCGCCGGTGAAGTTTCTCGTGTCACCGGGAACATCGCCGCGCCCAACGGAATTGGCTTGTCACCCGACGCCAAGCGGCTCTATGTCATTCCCAGCCAGCAAGCCGAGATGCTGGTGTACGACGTTGAAGGTCCCGGCAGCATCTCTGGCGGAAGAACGTTTTGCCGTTTGACACAGCCCGAGGGCAAACAGGATACCGGTGGCGATGGCATGACGGTGGATGTCCAAGGGAATGTCTATATCACGACCAATCTCGGCGTCGAAATCTTCTCCAGCGATGGCCAGCAGCGAGGATTGGTCACGTTTCCCCAGCAGCCGGCCAACGTGACCTTTGCGGGCGAGGACCGAAAAACGATGTACGTCACCGCCCGAACAGCGCTCTATCGCGTGACCATGCCGATCGCCGGACTGAAGCCAAACTAGCGCCAGCTTGCCGGCGCATCGGGTTGTTGCCAGACGCTCATGCCACCATCGACCAATAACGTTTGCCCGTGAATGTGCTCGGCTGCATCGGATAGCAGGAACACGGCGGCACCCCCGCATACCTCCGGCCCGGGAACCGTTCCGTTGGGCGTGTGCAGTTTCATCCAGGCATCCAATCGGGCGTCCTGGTTCAACGCATCGGTCAATGGCGTGCGGACCAGTCCCGGGGCCATCGCGTTGACGCGGATCCGGTGTGGCGCCAGTGCGACGCAGAGCGATCGAACCATGGCGGCGACTGCCCCCTTGCTGGTGTCGTACGCCGTGTGATCGGGTTCGGCAAGCAGTCCGTTGATGGATCCGGTGAACAGGACTCGCCCGGCAACGCCCTTTTGGACCCAACCTTTGGCGAATGCCTGAGTCAAAAAATAGCCCGACGTGACGTTCAGGTGCAGCGTCTGCATGTACCGCGAGAAATCCATCTGCAGAAAGGGGGTGTCCACATACGTGCCCGCATTGTTGACCAGCAGGTCGATTCCGGTCATCCGTTGCCCGGCTGCACGGATCAATTCGTCGATGTAGTTTTCGGGAGGCTGGGCCAAGTCGATGGTGATCAACTCAGCCCGCACGCCAGCCCCGCGACAATCGGCAATCGTTTGCTTTGCCCAGTCGTCATCATGCAATCCCACCAACAACACGTCGGCACCGGCGCGGGCAATGGCAACTGCGATCGCGGCCCCCACGCCTTGGGTACCGCCGGTGACCAGGGCGCGGTGACCGGTCAAACGAAATGGGTCTGGCCAGTTTGCTGGTGATTCAGGCATGCCAGTGGGATTGTGCGGGCAACGAGCGGGTTCACCACCCGATCGACCGCGTTCTTATTGAAGACGAGGCTGTGATGGTGTTGGATCGATTATCATAGTAGCAGCCTCTGGTTCTAAAGCGGGACTGCGGGGGGCGCTTTTCCAGATCCCCCCTCCTTCTAGCCCATCCCTGACGCAATTGGATCTCATGACGAATCGGCTATCGACACGACCGACCCTGCCCCGTTTGGCCATCTTTGTCGCGGCGTTGGCCGTGATCGCCTGGGTCACCCAGCCCGGACTCGCGGTTGCCCAGCAGCGAAAGGCAAACGCGGCTGCCCCCAAACCGGTCAAAATCAACCTTCCCGCTAGCGTTCGCACGAAACGCAAGGTGGAGATGAATGTCGCTGCGGTCAATTCGAGTAGCCGCCAGACGATCGCCCAGCAAGCGCACCGGTTGGATACGATCGTCGAAGCGAAGCTCATTTCCGAAGGTCAGCGACCCAATCCGTTGGCCAGCGACGAAGTCTTCTTGCGACGCGTCTACCTGGACGTCGGCGGCAGAATTCCCACGCTCGACGAGGCGACCAAGTTTCTCGAGTCCGAGGATCCCAATCGGCGAGCGGACTTGATCGACGAGTTACTTGGCAGTCCCGACTACGTCAGCAATATGTACAACCTGTGGGCCGACACGCTTCGGCTGGTCGAGCGTCCACAGGCGAACATCGTTGCCGACCCTTTTTTGGCCTATGTCAAGGATTCGATCCGCAGCAACAAAAAATACGACCAGTGGGTGTATGAAATGCTCACTGCGAACGGTAAGACGTGGGAAGACCCTGCGGTCGGTTATCAGCTCCGTGATGACGGCATGCCACTGCCCTACATCGACAACACGGTTCGTGTGTTCTTGGGGACTCAGGTCGGCTGCGCTCAATGTCATGACCATCCGTTCGACCAGTGGACGCAGTACCAATTTTACCAGCTGGCCGCATTCACCGCCGGCACTCGGACGCGGATCCAACGCGGCTCGCCCGGTTACGACAAACAGAATCCGGCCAACTTGCTGATCAACGAAGCCCGAAATCATTACGCCAAAGGTCGGGTGCCGGGCCAATTCCAACGGCTCGCGCGAGCCAATACCTATAGCGTCAGCGAAGTCAAAGCGTCGATCCGTTTGCCACATGACTACGCCTACGAAGATGCCAAGCCCAACGATC
The DNA here is from genome assembly GCA_963734865.1 of Pirellulaceae bacterium. Lineage (GTDB taxonomy): Bacteria > Planctomycetota > Planctomycetia > Pirellulales > Pirellulaceae > CBDCUW01. Next base: position 21,208 of record CAVTIV010000023.1, on the reverse strand, counting down.
TGGTCAAGCCGGCTGTGTTGTGGGGAGAGGTGCCGACATCGGCTGGAAACAGTTCCCCGCGGGAACAATTCGCCGCCTGGGTCACCAGCCCCGAGAATCGTCAGTTCAGCAAGACGGTGAGCAATCGAATATGGAAACGGTTTTTCGGCGTCGCCATGGTCGAACCGGTCGACGACTTCTGTGACGAAAACCCCTGCGTCAACGACGAGCTGATGGACTTTCTGTGTGACGAATTGATCCGCAGCGACTTCGACCTGAAAGAACTGATGCGGATGATCCTGTACAGCGACACTTATCAGCGTCAAGCGAGTGACTATGACATCACCAGCGGCGAGATGTATTACTTTCCCGGACCCACGGTTCGGCGGATGACGGCCGAACAGGTATGGGATTCGATTTTGACGCTCGCCGTCCAAAATCCTTGGCCGTTCCAACGTCCGACGGCCGAGGAGATGGCGCCGATCGTGGACATCGACTTTGGCACTGCCAACTACAACACAGTCAAGCAGATGTCGGAAAGGTTTGGCGAAACGTACTTCATGGGGCAATACAAGCGGACACTGAACCAACACGCCTACAAAGGCAATGTCTTGTGTCGTGCCAGCGAGCTGCCCGCTCCGGTCCCGGCCGACCATTTCCTCCGCCAGTTTGGACAAGGCAATCGTGAAACGATCAACGCAGCCCAGCAGGAGGCGACCGTGCCGCAAATTCTGGCGATGTTCAACGGACCGATCACCCACGTGATGCTGGAAGCCGGTTCGGCAATCGTCGACAACGTCCTGGCGATTGACAACACCAAGGATCGCATCAGTGCGATCTTTGTGAGTGTCTTGACGAGACAGCCCAACTCGGTGGATCGCCGGATCGCCGCCAGCGAACTGTCGAAAACACGACTGGACGGCGTCGGTTACGGCAACATCATTTGGGGGCTGTTGAATACTCGCGAATTCTTGTTCGTTCAATGAATCTCAAAAACAGTGCCGGCTCTGGATTGAAAACCTGCTCCCAGCCGACGGCGTCCCACCGACAACGATCGCTCCTCCATCGGAAAACCTAAATATGGCTCGACCGGACTACAGCAGCGAAGATCGCCGCAGTTTCATGAAAATGGTAGCTCGCCAGACGTTGGGAGTGACCTTCGCCGGTTCCGTTGCCGCGCCGGGACTGTTCGGCGAAGCCCAAGCGGCTGCGCCGACGCCTCCCGGTAAAGCCAAACACATCATCTATCTGTTCATGGATGGAGCGATGACTCATCTGGATACGTTTGACCCCAAGGTCGGCGTGGAAGAGGCGGGTGAGACCAAGCCCATCCAGACGCGAGTGCCCGGCATTCAGTATGGCGACCGTTTTCCAAAGCTCGCTTATCTGGCTGGCGCGATCGCCGTGGTGCGGTCTCTCAGTACCGAAACCGGCGCGCACGACAAGGGAAAGTACTTGATGCGGACTTCCTACAAGAAGCTCAACAGCATCGAGCATCCCGCGATGGGCGCGTGGATGGTCTCCGAAACCGGACGGCTGAACCAAGAATTACCCGGCAACTATCTGATCGGTCCCAGCAACTCTCACCCTGGCGCCGGATTCCTCGAGCCATCGCTCTCGCCAGTGCCGATCCCCAACGCCAGCGCCGGGCTGCAAAATACGAAACTGCCATCGTACCTGCCCGAAGAACTGTTCCATCGACGGTTGACCTTGGCCAGCAAGTTTGATGAAGCGTTCCAAACGAATCGGCACAACTCTCGCGTCCAGGCCTACAACCAACTTTACGGTGAAGCAAAGCGGTTGATGGGCAGCGAGCAGTTGAAGGTGTTCGATATCAAGGACGAAAAGAAAGAGATCCAGGACGCCTACGGAAAAAATCAACTGGGCCAAGGATGTTTGCTCGCCCGCCGATTGGTGCAGGCCGGCGCGCGATTCGTCGAAGTCAACTATGGCGGTTGGGACATGCATCAAGATCTCTACACCAGCTTGAACGAGAAGGCCGATCACGTCGACACAGCGGTGGGTAACTTGATGCGTGACCTGCATAGCAAAGGGCTGCTGGACGAAACCCTGATCGTGTTGACCACCGAATTCGGCCGCAAACCGAAACTGAATGTCAACGGAGGACGAGACCATCACCCCGGCGCATTCTGCAGCTTGCTGGCCGGCGCGGGAATCAAAGGGGGACAGGTTTACGGCGCCTCGGATGAGAAGGGATTTTCGGTATCCAAGGATCATGTCTCGGTGTCCGATTTCAACCGAACGATCGCCGCCGCGGCCGGACTGCCGCTGGATCAAGAGCGATTCGCGCCCAACGGACGTCCCTTCAAGATCGGTGGTGATGGCGATCCGATCCAAGCGCTGCTGGCGTAGGCCGGTCGTATCCCCAGGCCGGTCGTGTCCAGCCCGGTCGTGTCCAGGCCGGCTGGGACAAACGGCGGCTGGGACAAACGGCGGCTCAGGCCGCGCTGACCCAGCCATTGGTGTTCGGTTTCAATTTTCGCTGGGGCCGCGTCGCTGACGCTCGTGGATGCCCCTAGGTCAAGCGGTCGTTTTGGACCGCTGCCCACTATCGTGAAATGCGATCCCCGTGAACGCGATGCCCGCGAACGGGTTTTCCCGTTGAACTTGCCCCACCAGCCTCGTAAATCCCGCGATTGGCGATCAGGCGAGCTATAGTCGAGAGGTAAGAGATCTCTCCAGTGGACCGCGAATCCGAAATGACCGGCACGACCCTTTCGACCGCTGCTGCCCTTTCGCAGTCGGCTCCGCCGGTCGCACGCCCCAGCGTGATTGACGCTCAGGTTCCGCCAACCGATTTGTCCGAATCCGAATCGCAGGCCAGCGGTCGCGGCAAACGCCAACGACTGCGCGATGATCCGCGAATCCCTGCGGGTTTGATCAGCGCCATTTTGCACACTGTGTTGCTGCTCGTCCTGGCGCTGTTTAGCTACGGTGGCGGCAACCGTGGCGGAGTGGCGATTTTGAGTCGACAAGGTGAACCCACCCCAACGCTGACATTGGAAGCGATCAAGGCCAGGGACGCATCACTCAACGATCAAACCGCACTGGCACCGCAGTCGGTCAAGTTGGACATCGCCCCCAGGGCCACCGTCGCCGTTGAGTCGCCGCTATCACCGCTTTCGGTCGTTCAAAAAATCGACCCTGAACTCGTGTCGTCATTGCAGCTTGGCGGGATTTCATTGTCGGCGTCACCCCTGATGCGACTTCCTGGCGGCGGTCTGTCGGGCCGAACGCCGGAGGGCCGTGCCAAATGGGGACGGAAATTCGGAGCAACTGCGGCAAGCGAGCAAGCGGTCGAGGAGGCGCTGCGGTGGATCGCCGCGCACCAACGTCCCAACGGTAGTTGGTCGTTCAATTTGGAATTGGATCCCTGTGGCGGTCGATGTCGAAACAGCAAGAAATCGGGTGACACCGTGACGCCATCCACCGCGGCGACAGGTCTGGCGCTGCTTGCCTTTCTCGGTGCCGGATACACGCACCACGACGGTCCCTATGCCGAAAACATCCGCCAGGGGATCTACTACTTGCGTGCCGTCGCTGGTGAAACCGAGACGGGGTACGATTGGCAACAAGGCAGTATGTACGGCCACGGGATCGCGCTGCTGGCACTTGCCGAGGCGCACGCGATGACCCGCAAGGGAGATCGCGGCGACTCCGACCTGAACGATCTCGTTTCGCGTGGTGCCTGGTTTACCGTGGTCGCTCAGCACAAAAATGGTTCCTGGGGATACGTGCCGGGAAGCCCTGGTGATACGACGTTGACCGGTTGGCAAGTGATGTCGCTGTTGGCTGCCAAACGCACCGGCGCGCCGCTGGGAACGTACACGCTACGTGACGCAAAAGAATTCTTGCTTTCGACGTCGACCGAGCGAGATTACTCGTTCGGTTATCAAGGCCCACCCGGTGAGCCGACGACGACCGCGATCGGTTTGGCATTGATGTTGTACCTGGGCGAATCACCAGCCTATTCGCCGTTTTACAACGCGCTGACAAAACTCTCCGAACGAGGGCCGATGTTGACCAATGTGTATCACGACTACTACGGAACATTGGCACTGCATCACAGCCGGCATCCCAATTGGGATCTCTGGAACGCCAAGCTGCGTGATTTCCTGGTAGCCAAACAGGCCACCGCCGGACACGAGAAAGGTAGTTGGCATTTCCAGGACAAATGGGGCGACGTTGGCGGACGGCTGTACACGACCGCGATGTGCGCGATGACTCTGGAAATCTATTATCGTTACATGCCGTTGTACGCGGAAATCGAAGAGTTTCCGCTTTAGAACGCATCCCCCTGTTCCGCCCCACTACCGTTTTGCCGGCAAAGATCTCCGAAGTCGGGTGAATTCGGCGACCAAGATCGACTAAATACCGGGTCCGAAAGATCATGATCCGATCTCGCCGCGATCGCCGGTCGTGCCGGCCGCGATGTCGACCGCATAACATTCGATCAGCGTCGCCTGGTTCGCGCTGCGATCGACTTCGCGAAGTGCCCGCAACGAACGATCGAGTCGTGATAATGTCAACGGATGGACCGTCCGATGGGTCGCGTCATCGCGAAGTTGTCGGCGATAGTGTTGCACAGCCATCGAAAAGACATGGCGCATGGCACTACGTCGCTTGTTCGCCTCCTTTCCCGCCTCATTGACATGGCTCGTAATGATGCGGTTGAGAGCTACCGGATCGGGGTACGCCGCGTTCAACTGTGAACGAATCGCGTCTCTCAGTTGATCGGCCTCGCCACTCAACAATCCAGCGGCGAGATGCATGTCGCCACCCGCCGTCGCAACGGCGTCGGCGATCTGTTCCTCGCTCGCCTCGATCTGATGAACCTGGCGCAAGAAGCGGACGGCATCCTGGCCCCTGGGCGACATCAGGCGAATCGTTTGACATCGTGACCGGATGGTTGGCAGTTGTCGTTGTTCGCTCGTTCCGATCAAGAAGATCACTGCGTTTGCCGGTGGCTCTTCCAGCGTTTTCAGCAGGCAATTGGCACCCTCTTCGTTCAAATAATCGGCGTCCTCGATGATCGCGACTTTGCGATTGCCACGATAAGGTTTCAGCCGCACGTCTCGACAAAAGCCCTCCTGCATCCTGGCCTCTGCCGATCCGACCAAGGCTTCCAGCGGGATGAATGTTTTCTCGGCGGGCTTTGTCACACGGATCAAATCGGGATGCGACTGAGCGATGACTTGGACGCACGCCTGGCAGTTTCCGCACGGTTGCATCTGGGATGGCGGGCGTGTCTCGCAAAGCAAGGTCCGAGCAAGCAGGTAGGCGACGGTGCGTTTGCCGATTCCTGGGTTGCCGACCAACAAAAAACTGCCCCCCATTCGCCCTTTCGCGATGGAGGTTGCGAACCAACGGCGAACCTGTTCGTGCCCGATCAGCGTGGACCACTCGGTCATCAATCATCCTGTGTTGTTTGTCGAACAACGCCTGCATTGTTTGTCAAATGAAGGTTGTTCGTGTTCCCGGTCTGACGACATACCTCGATGGCGATCGGCTTGTTGGACGCCACATCGAAGTTCGTGCTTTGACGAGATATCAGCTGGTAGTGTGGTCGACCGGTTCGGTGACGCAGGGTTCTCGGTGGCAGGGTTCTCGACCGGCTGGGACGATTGCTTTTCGATCTCGGCGATCTTTTTCAGCCGCGCGTCGTGGCGTCCACCCTCGAAATCGGTATTCAGCCACATCAAGACCAAATCGTCGATCGGCCGTTCGCCGATCATGTCACCTGGCAGACACAACACATTCACGTTGTTGTGACGTCGACTCATTTCGACCATCACTTCGTCGTAGCACGAGGCGGCGCGAACTCCGGGAAACTTATTCGCCGTGATCGACATTCCGATCCCGGTGCCACAGATCAGGATTCCACGATCAGCTTCACCGTTGCTGACTTTCTTGGCCACTCGCTTGGCGAAATCGGGGTAATCAACCGCAGCCTCCGAGTTGGTCCCTTCGTCGCAGACCGAAAACCCTGCCGCAGTCAAGGCCTGGATCAAACGAGACTTGATGTGCACTCCCCGATGATCGCTTGCCATAGAGATCGTGAGCATCATGTCACCTCATTCTTGATCGCAGGCGGATTCGGGAAAAAAGTCGTCATCAAGCGACTCAAGCCAGGCCGCCAGCTCACGGTCGATTTGCTCAGCACACTCCTGGTAGACATCGACTGGCATTCCGACCGGGTCGGTGATGTCACCACCGTCGCGGCGAAGCGTGAAGACGCGGTCGCCCATGTCCGGCCATGCCGCGAGAATGGCAGCGCGATGCCCGTTGGTCATCGTCAGCACCAAGTCGGCGACATGCATCACGGCGTCGTCCAAGGGACGACTGCTATGGCCGGTAAGGTCAAGTCCGCGACTGCCCATCACTTCCACTGCTTGGGGACTGGCGCCACAACCCGATGCCGCGGCAACACCCGCCGAGAGGACGCGGACGGCATCCTCACAGCCGAGTTTTGATCGCAGCTGTTCCCGGAGCAGCGTTTCCGCCATCGGGCTGCGACAGGTATTGCCCGTGCAAACGAGTGCGATCACCGGTTTGATGAATTGGTTCATGGCCGCTCGTTCGATCACACCTTCACGTAAAATCTCGAGTCGGTTACCCATCACTCTAGCAACCGTCGATGCTCCACCATAACGGGTTGGGCCGTCGTCGAGCAGCAGTGGCAGCGAATCACCCAGTTGGGCGTCCACAGGGGGTGCCGTCGTCGGTGCCGGTTGGCCTGATAAATTCGCGCTCGTCAGCACCAGAGGTGCCGCTAAAAAACGATGAATGTGCGACAAAATACGATGATCAACGACGCGAAACCCGATGCATCCATGCTCGCCGGTGATCTGCTTGCGAACCGATGCCGGCAACTGGTTGGCGGCCGATCGCCGATTGTCGCAAGGGACCACCAGCGTCAGCGGGCCTGGCCAACATCGATAGCTGAGCCGCCGCGACAGCGGCGAGAATTCACAACAAAAATCGCCCGCCGCCTCGCGGCTTCCGACCGAGACCGCCAGCGGTGCGTCCAGCCGCTGCTTGATCTGGCACAACCGAGCGACGGCCGATTCCGAAAGGGCGTGAGCAGCCAAGCCATAGACTGTATCGGTCGGAACGCCAACCACCTGCCCCTCGACGAGTGCCTGAACCGTACGATGAACGATATCGCGTGGGTCGTCCGTCGCCCGCAGGTCGAGAATCTTTGCCATGGAGGGACGATTTTTCCGGATACGCGATAGAATGAAGTACTGCTGATTGTACGGATGAACGAAATATGTTCACAAGTCGGTCACGACTCGAATGAATCATACCCACGTGGTCAAACAACCGGTCCCGCTATCCGCAGCCGATCAGATGAATCGGCGGGATTTCCTTCGTGCCACGTCCGTGGCGACCGCCGGCAGTTGCCTGCTCGCCTGCGGATGCGTGCCGATCGGCTCAAGATCAACGCCACAGCTCGTTTGGGGACGGCGCGGATTCAGCGAGGGGCGTTTCTTGAAGCCCCGAGCGATCACGATCGACCCCCATGATCAGCTCTACATCGTCGACACCACCGGCCGCATCCAGGTTTTCGATGTCGACGGAAACTTTCTTCGCTCTTGGAAAACACCACGGACAAAGAACGGACGTCCCACCGGCTTGGCCGTCCGCCCGGTCGAAGTTGCACCCTCCCAGCCGCGTCTGCTGGTCGCCGACACGCATTACTACCAAATGCTTTCTTATACGCTCGAGGGGGAATTGAAAGAGGACGAACGGATCGGTGGCTCGGCCGGTCACTTGCCGGGCGAGTTCGCTTTCGTGACCGACGCCGTCTGTGACCTTCAAGGTTGTTACTATATCGGCGAATATGGCGATTCCGATCGGATCCAGAAGTTCGATCCCGAGGGCGGTTTCTTGACCCAATGGGGCGGTACCGGGCAACAACCTGGACAATTTGTTCGTCCGCAAAGCCTACTGATACGCGACCAGATTCTGTGGGTCGTCGATGCCTGCAATCATCGAATTCAACGGTATGACATCCGTGAATCGATTCCCCGGCTAATCGACATCTGGGGCCGCCAAGGCGTCGGCAAAGGCGAATTCTTCTATCCCTATGACATCGCACTGGCCAGCGACAACACCGTGCTGGTGATCGAATACAAGAACCAACGCATCCAGCGACTCGATCCCAACGGCAAGTGGATCGCCACATGGGGTGGTCCCGGTTTCGAGCCGGGACAACTGAACCAGCCCTGGGGTCTGGTGGTCGACTCCCAGGATCGCGTGCACGTGCTGGACAGCAACAATCACCGAGTGCAGCGAATTCAACTGCCAAGCTAATCGGACCGTGCCAGCTTTGATCGATTTTTTCTCCCCGGACCAAACGTGTCACTCCCCCGTCGAATACTTTTCACAGACAGGAAACGACGTCCCAGGGGAGCCAATCAGATGAACCGAGTTCTTCGTCGAGCGATGCAGGATTCTGACAATTACGTGATCGAAATGGACTACGCCGACGCCAAGGGCAACCGCACCCATCGCGTCGTCAGCCCGATTCGCTTCATGGGCAGTTATCGGTTCCTGGGACTCTGCTTGTGCCGCGAACAGCCGCGTCAGTTTCAGCTGTCCCGATGCAAAAACATTCGGCTCGTTCCGGCAGCCAATGTATTGATGCCGGTGCAGATCCAGGATGATCCGTCGGAATGGGTCGGTGCATGAACGGCCTCTGGCCCGTGTGTCTGGGCATGCGACCGCGCTGCGGAGCTTATTCCTCGATCCGGCCGCCCTGCGACTCAATCGACCATTTGCGGGCCATCGCCATTCGCTCTTTCGTGGGTCCGCGAAGCAGCAGCAGGCCTTCGGGGCCGCCGATTATATCAAAGGCGGTTTCGACCTCGCTGTCATCGATCAACTGCTGCGCCTGATACAGGCGAATCTCGGCCAACGTGCGAAGCGAGTGTGCCTGCGAACCGGACATCAGCGAAGCGACTCGGGACTTGGCAATCTCCGGCGATAACGTCGGCAGGTCGATCGTTTTCACACTGCGATCGATGATTGCGAACAAGTTAGCCAGTTGTTCCTCCACGTAATCTCGTTCGCCGCCACGCCCGCTGGCAGCCAGCTGCGCCGCTTCGCGACTGTCCATCGCCTTGGAAACCCCGACTGGCTTTTCCGAGAGAACATGAATCAATCGGCATCGTGAAAGGTTCTGCACCGTTTCATTACGTCCGGGCTTCAAGACCACGTCGAAATGAAGCAGCAGGTCGATGTTGGCCGACTTGGCGATCGGCAAGATTTCGCTGGAGTGGCCTTCACCGAGATACACAATACCCGGTAACCACATCGGCAACGGTTCGGGCGCGATTGCCAACAGATCAGCCACCGACGCACTGATTGGCCCGCTGGACGGGGTCGGTTCTTCGGCCGCCGGGGCACGCCGCACGCCGCCCACGGGCACTTCCGGTTGAGGAGGAGTCACGGAAGTCAACACCAAACCGAAATCACCGTTTTGAAAACGCTTGCTGAATCCCTCGCCGACCATCTTGGCGACAAGTCCCAGCGTCTTGTCAAATTCCTCGGCGACCTTGGCATCCAACATGCTTCGCGCAGGTGTCTGCTTGGCACCGCCTCGAGATCGTGATGCAGTGCGACCGGGAAAACCTGAGCCGGACATTTCGGAATCCATCGATTCCATCATCATCTCTTCTTGCATCATCGCTTCCTCCATTCCGCTCTGCTGTCGCATCTCCTCGTCCATTTGCGACATCTCTTGATCGAAGCCAGTACGTCCTCCTCCGCCGCGGGTCTGTGCGCCGCGATTCCCGCTCGTCGTCTCGCGAATGGGCTGAGGATCGGTTTCCAAGCTTCCACCTCGCACCGACATCGAAACGCCGAAGCGAATGTTCCAAACGGGGCGACGAAGCAGCGAGCTGTACTTGACTGTCTTCAAGTCGACCAGCGAATCGGGGTATTCCGTCGCCATGTACCCAAACATCAACTCCAACGCCAACGGGTAGTTCCCCGCGGCAAACGCCTGTTCTGCTTCGCGTTTGAGTACCGGGCCAGATTCGATCACAGCCGACTCCGGTCGCGGGGCAAACAGCGACATCCAGTCGACTCCGCCGAGATCAAACGACGACGTTAAGCTCGCACCATAAGTGAGATTTGCATCGGTCTGCGATCCACCACGACGTCCTGCCGACGCTCCGTAGCCGTCACTCATCATCATCTCTTCGTCATAGCCAGAACTCATGTCCATTTCGGCACTCATGTCCATGTCGGCACTCATGTCCATGTCGGCACTCATGTCCATTTCTTCACCCCCGGATTGGCCGTATGCCGATCCCGATCCGCTCCTGGGGCCGCGGGCACCCGAGTTGCCGCTCGCCGCACGGCCACCTGTACCCGATGTCGTCTCTTCCAGTCGTTGCGGGACACCGCTCAGCCCCTGGGCCGTCACCTCTTGTTCGATCAACGCCGCCAAACAACAGGCGGCAATTGCCAGGAAACTCGATGAACCAACGGCGATCAGGCGACGGATTGGAAGCTTCATGGTCGCGTTCTTGTGTGTGGGTCGCGTGCTTGTGTGTGGGGGGGACAGGTGTCCTGCGTCGATCGTCACCGCGACAGGACAAAATGTCTTGGCGTGGGGCAACGAGAGTCGTTCAAATCGGCTCTGTTGTACACCGAGACACTCGTTTTCCGGTCGAGATTGTTGCAACAAATGGGTGCGCTTTGCGTATGATAGACTCTCGGACCTGCCGCGTGGAAAACTTTTTTAGCTCGGCAGGACCGACAACATTCCCTTTCGGCCGGTTTGTTGGACAATACCAAAACTCACCTCTCCTGCGGGACCTGATTTTTTCCATCAGACTCGGCCGGGGGGTGGGGAACTTTTCGCCAGCAGCGGTATCCAAGTCAGGATCCACTGTTTTCCGCTTTTCGGGACGATCGACCCGAGACAACATTCGATTTTTCCAGATTCGATTTTCCAGGCGCCGAGATGGGCAAACGTACAGATCGATCCACGAGACCCCCACGACGAATTGGGGTTCGGCGTCGTCTGCTGGTGGAGCACCTGGGCGATCGGCGTGTGCTTGCGGCGATTACCGGATCGGTCTTTGAAGACGTCAATTTCTCTTTCCATAAGGATGCCGAGGAAGCCTCGCTGGGCAGTCGTTTGGTCTACATCGACACGAACGACAACGCCACGCTCGACACCGGCGAACGATTCGTCGTGGCCCAACAAGACGGCACCTTTGCGTTCACCGATCTGGATGACGGCAGCTATCTGCTGCGGCTGTTCAATGGCACCTCGAGTCAACAACAAACCTCGCCGGTCGAAGCGATCATCAGCGGCGACGCGGTGCAAGTCAGCGGCAACCAATTGTTGCTCGGCGACGGCTCGGCCATCGCGCTGACCAACGGCGCCGTCGTCATCGGTGATCTGGAAACCGGCATCGGTCATAGCATCTCGGTCGCATCCCATCTGACCAAAATGCAATCACTGCCTGATGGTAAGTTGTTGGTGATCGGTACGGACGACCAAGGTGGCGATACCGCGTGGATCGTCGACCCACTCGGCGATTCGGCAAGTCCGGTTGATCTTGCGGGCAACGGACAACCGATTCGATGGTCCGATATCGCGATCGACGGCCAGGGGTATGGGGTGTTGGTCGAAGACTCCGACACCCTGTCGACGATTCATGCGATCAACGCAACCGACCAGTCGCGGGGAATTCAAATATCCACGACCGCCACGACCGTTCCATCGGACACACATGTGTTGTCATCCGAGACCGGCACCCGCAGCGTATTGGCCTGGTCCTCTGGCGACGGAATGCAGTTGTCGCTGTGGAGCAACATGACGGCGACGCCGATTAGCGAAACGCCGATCCATGTTGCCGACACTTCCGAAATGCTTGCCTATGACGACGCCTCCGGTTTGCTCGTGTTGCGGACGTTCGACGGCGGGGTCAGTGTTCGCGATGTGAATCAAAACTTCGCCTCTCTGCACACCCTGTCCGACGTGACCGGTCCGGTTGGGATCGATGGCGCCCGAGACTTGTTGATCACCGTCTCTCCGATCGACGCCATGCTGCGCCTGATCGACATCCGAGATGGCGAGTTGATCGCCGACTTGGCACTCGATCTGTCGACCGTCGGACAAGTCGTTTCGCTGGCGATGGGTGACACGTCCGACACCGTCGTCCTGCTCGGAGCCGCTGGCATGGCCGAGGTGGCTCTCAACCGGGCCGCCGCAAATCGCGTCCAGGTCGAGGGGGGCCAGGATGTCGATTCCGTCCTGTTCGGTGTCTCGCTCCGCGGTATCAATTCCGCGCCCACTTACAACACCCTGCCGGACCTTTCGACCGCCGAGGATACCGGTTTCTCCAAACCCGCTCCGGCGGCACTTGCCGGCACGGCCGATTCCCCGGGGGCGATTGACGCCGAGGGTGATCGATTCGTATTGATCCAAGTTGGGCCGGCCGCCCACGGTACCGCCGCGGTTTCGATCAACGGAGCGATCACCTACACGCCGGATGACAATTTCTTTGGCACCGACACCGTCCCCGTCATGCTACATGATGGGCGCGACGTCTCGGCACCGTTCGACCTGCAGATCGACGTGACGCCAACGCCCGACCCGCCGCAGGACGTCATCATCACGACCACGCCGGTCCCCGAGAATATTCCCCGCGGCACACCGGTGGCCACGATCGATGTCATTGATGTCGACCTGAATGACGATCACCTGATCCTGGTTCATAACGGTCGTTTCCAAGAACAAAACGGTCAGATCATTTTCGTAGGCGACTACATCGATTTTGAAACCGAACCGCTGATCTTGATTGATATCTCTGTCGTCGACCTCGAGACCGGTACGTCGATCGAGCGGACCGTGACGTTGCGGGTGCAAGACGAAAACGATCCGATCACCGCGATCATGCCAACGGTTGGATCCGTCGTCGAAAATGTGCTGGGTGATACCGCGGTCGTGCTCGCGGTGGAAGACCAGGATTCAGGGCAAACGCACGAGTTCACGGTCGATGATGATCGCTTTGTGATGGACGGTTTGGTGCTGCGATTGGCACCGAATGTGTCGGTCAATTTCGAGGCTGAACCGGAAATCCTCGTGAATGTGACCGCCACCGACGGCGAAGGGAGTTCGTTCACGCAGGAAATTACCATCCATGTGTTGGACGTCTCCGAACAGCCTCAATTCCTGACGCTCAGCAACGACACCGTCATGGAACTTGAACCGGGCGACGTGGTGGGAGAGGTCATCGTTGACGGGGCGCCGCCCAATCAGCTGCTTGTATTGACGGTCGACGACCCGCGGTTCGAGATCGATGGCAATACATTGAAATTGGTCGACGGCCAATTCGTTGAGCGAGCCGCACAAGAGGAGATTCAGCTGTCGATCACCGCCGATGACAGCCAAGGCGAGTTCACGTCGATTAGCGAAACCTTTGTCATCCGCGTGATGGAGAATGAGACGCCATTTCACAACGATAACAATCCCTATGACGTCAACCAAAACGGTGAAGTGACGTCGTTCGATGCCCTGCTGGTGGTCAATTATTTGAACACCTATGGCCCCGGACCTGTTGGTAAGGGGGATCCAGGTTTTGGGTACGACGTCAACGGTGATGGCTATGTCACCGCGCTCGACGCGCTACTGATTTTGAACGAATTGGCCCGCCTTCATGGCCACGACGGTACCGTCGGAAGCGGTGAGGCGGGCGAAGGCGAACAGCCGCCAGCCGATAGCCAAGGTGGCGCGATCGCGAACAACCAAGACAACGTGATCGCGAACAGCCAAGGCAAGGTGGTTGCGAACAGCCAAGACGGATTGATCCCAAACACCGCGCCGCCTCAGCCACTGCCCGCCGGCAACAGCGGTCGCCAGGAAATCTTCGACCAGTGGGGTGTTGCCGACGAAAAGTTTCGCGATTCGGCCGTGAGTGCTCCGGTCACTCCTCCCAATTCGCAACTCACCCCGACGCCTGGCCAAGCCACCTCGCCCGAAGAGTTCGCCGAGAGCGTCGATCAGACGCTCCGTCTGCTCTCCGATCTGTCCCGATAGCATCAAGCGGCATCGATCTCGACCTTCCGCTGCGCGATCAACTTCTTTTGGAATCGAGCTTGGACGATATCGACCACGATCAATACCACCAGCACGAAATAAAACGTGCTCTTCTCCATGGGTGTGATGTGGTGACCGAACACGGTCAACTTCGCCAGGTGGCCACCCTCGCTGACCAGCATCACGCCGACGATGAACAGGATGAATAGGCCCAATACCTCATACATCCGGTTCTTCTTCAAAAAATCCGCGACACGATCGGCTAACCAGATCATCATCAAGCCACTGATCACGATCGCCGCGGCCATGATCCATTGGTTTTTGGTCAGCGCCATTGCGTGAAGAATCGAGTCGAAAGAAAACACAAGGTTCATCACCACAATCAGCGCCACCGCCTTGGAGACACTCCCGCGAGTCTGCTTACCCGGGGCATACCCGATCTCATCGATTGCTAATAGATGGTAGATCTCTTTCAAAGCCGTCCACAGAATAAAGGCGCCGCCACCGAGCACGATCAAGCTGTGCCCGGAGATTGCCGCAGTCAAAAATCCCGTGTCCACGTCCCAAAACGATCCCTGTAGCACCGCGATCAGCTTGATCACGACGAACAATAGTGCGATTCGAAACACGATCGCCAGTGAGATGCCCCACTTTCGCACCAGCGACTGCTGCTCCTCCGGGACCCGTTGACTCTCGATCGAGATGTAAAGCAGATTGTCAAATCCGAGGACCGCCTGCAGCAGGATCAGCATCCCCAGGGTCAGCAGACCTTGAATCGAAAACAATTCCTTCAGGCTCGTGCTTGTTTCGCCAGTGGACGACGCCGAATCGGGCGGCACGTTGGCCAACAGCAGCAGTTCGTGGAATGAGTTCAGACAATCCAATGAATCCAACATGGCTTGATCCGTCGTGGGTGAAAATCGTCGACAGTACTGGTACAACGAACGAGTTCGATCGGTGGAATGACTCGCGATCGCGAGATTATGCTACCGCGACGGCGCCGCGACCACCGCAGGGGGTGCGACGGTCCACCCTTTCCGTCAACCAACCGATCGATTCGCAGCCATTCTCCTTCCATTTGATCCTTCGTTGCCGAGGCCTTTCATGAATCGTTCACTCTCCGCACTGCTCGTCACGGCGGTTTTCGCAATGTTTTTCGACAACCATCTGTCGGCCGACCCGCCGCAACTGTACGAAGTTCGCAGCTATCTCCTGGGTGACAAACCCGATGTCGCGGCGATCGATCAATATCTCAGCGAAGCGCTCCTGCCGGCGCTCGAACGTCAGGGGCTCGGGCCAATCGGTGTTTTTACCAATTCGGAAAATGACGAATCCGATAGTCCACGCGTTGTGGTTGTCATTCC
This sequence comes from Pirellulaceae bacterium, assembly GCA_963734865.1. Lineage (GTDB taxonomy): Bacteria > Planctomycetota > Planctomycetia > Pirellulales > Pirellulaceae > CBDCUW01. The sequence goes on along the minus strand of CAVTIV010000023.1, from coordinate 5,776 downwards.
TTATTCCAACGTCGGGCAAATCACCGAGGTCAACGGCAAGCTCGGCGAGGATAAACAGTATCTGACCGACGCCAAGGCGTATCTCGAACGTGGGCCACAGGATCCGCCCTACAAGCGGATTCAGAGTGAATTGTTGGCCGCAATGGATTGCTTCAGCGAGCTGAAAGTTCCTGCCGGATCTCTTGAAAACGCAAGCCGCGTTTATGAACTTCGCGTCTACGAAAGTCCCAACGAGCGACTGGGCCATTTGAAAGTCGAGATGTTCAACAGCGGTGAAGTACCAATTTTTCTCGATTGTGGTATCCAGCCGATCTTCATTGGGCAGTGCATCGTTGGACCCCAGACGCCCAACCTGACCTACCTGACGATGTATCCCAGCGAGCAGGCCCGCCTCGAGGCATGGAAAGCGTTTCGCGATCATCCCGATTGGAACGTCTTGAAAGAGGTCGCCAAGTACAAAGGCACCGTCAGCCATATCGACAAATACGTCCTGATCGCCAAACCCTATTCGCAGATGTAGCGAATGTCGACGATTTGGAATCGCACAACTCGGCTCCCATCGCCTCTCGCAAACCTATTTGCCTAGTCGTTACAGCTTGCGGCTCACGTCATAACGACGCTCGAATTCTGGCGTCCGCACGACTGTCCGATCTGCACCGGCATCGGTACGATTTGCTCATGACTCCAATGATGCGGCAATACCATGAGGCGAAGGCGGCGTGCGGCGACGCACTGCTGTTCTTTCGCATGGGTGACTTTTACGAGCTGTTTCTCGACGATGCGAAGACCGCATCGCGAATCCTCGGCCTGACCCTCACCAGTCGTGACAAGGACAGCGACAATCCGACCGCGATGGCGGGATTTCCGCATCATCAACTCGATTCATATCTGAACAAGCTGATCAAAGCCGGTTACCGCGCGGCCGTTTGCGAACAAGTCGAAGACCCAAAGACCGCCAAGGGACTCGTCAAGCGAGAGATCACTCGCGTTGTCAGCGCCGGAACCCTGACCGATGACGGGCTGCTCGATCCCCGCGAAGCCAACTACCTCGCCGCCCTCTACATCCGCCATGATCGACGCCCCACAAGCGATCACGGCAAAGAGAACCACGATGCCGAACAGCGAGTCGGTATCGCCTGGGCCGAACTCTCCAGCGGTCGATTCGAGGCGGGCACCTTCGCGAAGTCGCGGCTCGAGGATGAACTCGCGAGAATCGGTCCGGCCGAAGTGATCTATCGCGAGGACGATGCGCGACTGACTCCCGACACCACCGCACCCTGGTCATGGACCGCCAGACCGGCCTGGTCCTTCGCCGAAGACGCCGCGCGAGAAACGTTGTGCAAGCAATTTGCGGTACACAATCTCGAAGGTTTTGGATTCGACGATCACGACACGCTGGCATTGCAAGCAGCCGGCGCGGTGTTGACCTACTTGCAGGAAACACAACGCGGCGGATTGGATCATTTTCGCGCGCTGACCGCGCATCACCGCACCGGCGTGCTGCAAATCGATGCCTCCACACGCCGCAGCTTGGAAATCACCCGCACACTTCGCACCGGTTCGCGAGACGGATCGCTGTTGGGTGTGATCGACCGAACCTGCACGCCAATGGGCTCGCGGTTGCTCGCCGATTGGATCGCCGCTCCACTGATCGATCCGGCTGCGATCGATGCGCGGCTGGACGCGGTCGAGGAATTATCTCGCGACGCGACGTTTCGTGCCGATGTGCGGTTGACTCTCAAAAAGACATTTGACCTGACGCGGTTGCTGGCTCGAATCGCCACCGGTCGAACCGGCCCTCGTGACCTGCAACAGGTCGCCGCCACACTCGCCGGTTTGCCAAAGCTGAAGGCTCGTGTCAGCGATCGAAAACCAGAACGCCTGGCGTTCGTGGAAGCACATTTGCACCTCTGCCCTGAATTGCGATCACAGCTCGATGCCGCGTTGGCCGATGAATGTCCGCTCCAAGCATCCGACGGGAACTTCATACGCGATGGGTTCGACGAAGAACTCGATGCACTTCGCCAGCTGGCACGGGGCGGCAAACAGTGGATTGCCGCCTATCAACAGCAACAGATGGACGAGACCGGGATTGCGAATCTGAAGGTCGGTTACAACAAAGTCTTCGGGTACTATTTGGAAGTCACCAACGCGCATCGTGACAAGATTCCCGATTCCTTCATTCGCAAGCAAACGCTCAAGAATTGTGAACGCTTCATCACGCCGGAACTGAAAGAATACGAAGAGAAAGTGCTGGCGGCAGATGACAAAGCCGCCTCTCGTGAACAATTCCTGTTCCAACAACTCCGCGGCCAGACGCATCGACATCTTACGACGTTGCAGGAAGTCGCGATCGCGATCGCCGAATTGGATGTGCTCGCTGCGCTCGCCGAGATCGCCACTCAGCGTGGCTGGGTGCGACCGACCCTGACCGACGAGTCGGTGTTGCGGATCGAAGCGGGACGGCACCCCGTCCTCGATGTCACCATGCCGCAAGGTGAATTCGTCCCCAACGATTGCGTACAATCGCCCGAAGCCGGAATGGTGTTGTTGATCACTGGGCCGAACATGGCTGGAAAGAGTACCTACATTCGCCAGATCGCGCTGATCACGCTGCTGGCACAAGCTGGTTCGTTCGTGCCGGCCGAATCCGCCGAAATCGGAATCGCCGACCGAGTCTTTGCCCGGGTCGGTGCCAGCGATGAACTGAGCCGCGGTCAGAGTACGTTCATGGTCGAAATGGTCGAAACGGCGAGGATTCTCAATACTGCCACCTCACGAAGCCTGGTCATCCTCGACGAGATCGGTCGTGGAACAAGTACCTACGACGGTCTCTCGCTGGCCTGGGCGATCACCGAACACATTCACGAACAGATCGGCTGTCGCACGCTGTTCGCCACCCATTATCACGAATTGACGCAACTGGAAGAGTCGCTGCCGCGAGTGACGAACATGAACGTTGCGGTGAAAGAGTGGGATGACGAGGTGGTCTTCCTGCACCGCATCGTCAAGGGAGGCGCCGACAAGAGTTATGGGATTCACGTGGCCCGGCTTGCCGGCATACCGCCCGAGGTCAACGAACGTGCCAAGGACGTGCTAGCCCAGCTGGAGGCGGATCATCGTGATGCCCTCGATCGGCCCACGATCCAACCGCCGCACGCCGGTGGCGGCGGAGGCAATTATCAGCTGACCCTGTTCGGCTTTGCCGATCATCCGTTGCTCGACGAGCTCCAGAAACTGGACGTCAACGCGATGACTCCGATGGACGCATTGAAGTTTCTGCAGGAAGCCCAGGCGAATCTGAAATCACCGGCACGGTGAGGGCAAGACGGATTGCCGAGCGCGTCGACTTTTGTGTCACAAAAAAACCTCCCCGGCCGCTACCGCGTCCGACCCTCCCGCAAGCGAGAGGGTGATTCGTGCCCCACCGATTTCGACGGTTCGTATCAGCCGTGTGTGCGGAACGGTCAGCTTCGTGATTTTGGTTCGGCCCAGCGCTGCCTTGAACGCTCGGCGAAATGTCGTCTCGTGGACGTGATGCCGGCGGATCGCACCGCTCCTCGGGTCGCGGCTCCGTTGACGCGACGGAACCAGTGGTCTCTCTCGGGCGTTCGTAGGGGCGGTGTCATGATGTTCCGCCCGGGCGATTTCGTACCCATCGACCCATTTGGGAAACCATGCCCGCTCCGCCTTGACAAGCGATGTCGCCCGAATTCGCCGCTGAAATTGTGTCAAAGACATATCACGCCCCGTGGAATTGGACCCGACTTTAGCGAAGTGTTGTTTCGTACACTCTTTCGAGCCGTTGTCCAACTTAATCCAGCCAGAATCCGCATGGCCAGCCAGTCCCGTCGGGGGGCATTTATTGCGATGGTTACCTGTGCTGTAAACTCGATCAAGTACGGGTCACCCGCGTCCGAAGCCAAATCCGACCTAGGCGACCCGCGAATACTTAAATGGTTCGCTGGCATAGCAAAGGACCAAACTGTGTCTCAAGGTGTGAGGAACGGCGGGCTTGGCAATCTCGGTCCGACCCAGCGCCCGTTTAAAGTGATCTCGGAATGTTGACTCGTGCAAGTGATGTCGCCGCTGGTTTCCGCTTCTGGGATCACGACTCAAACGTGGCGATGGGAACACGTATTGCCAACCGAAGTAACGTGCCGCATGGGGATACTTGCGTGCCAAAGCAAACGGCAGATAAACCTCACCGTAGCCGTCTTGCAAATCGCGCTGATGGATCGCCTGAACGCTGCATAGGTGTTCTTTCAACAGCGGTGCCGCGTTTTCAGCCAACACGGTCATCCGATCTTTCATGCCTTTGCCATTACGTACCAAGATCTCATAGTTTTCAAAGCAGATGTCTTTGACGCGTAGCGTGCGGCATTCTCGATGCCGTAGGCCTCCGCCGTACATCAACAGAAACATAATGCGATAGACGCCGGTGAAGTGGGGAAAAAGTTCCGCGACTTCAGTTTTCGTCAGCACAATCGGACGATAATTGCTGATCTTGGCGCGGACTGAGTTGATGAACCGCACTTCGCGGCCAAGCACTTTTTCGTAGAAGAATAGAAGGCCCGATAGAGCCTGGTTTTGCGTCCCTGCTGTCACCGTTCCCGTGACCGCAAGATCGGTCAAGAAATCCGCGATCTCTGGTTCGCCGTACTTTTCCAATCGCTCGTCATCAAGGTGCCTGATGAACCTCGCTACCCATCCCACGTAGGCTTGTTCTGTGCTGATCGGGTGATGAAGCACGCGCATCCGAGCCCGCATCCGCTGAATCACCTCCGGCTCACCCGGATCAATCAGGCCGGCGTTGCCTTCCCCGCCCACCAGGGCTGCCTCGGCGGATGTGACCGCGCCGCAAGTGCGTTTTTCGCGTCTGGCGATTTCCTGTAACTTTTCCCGGATGGGCCGAAAGTCGAGTGAAATCCGGCGTATCCCTGGACCCAATTCGGGTACTAAGTCCGTTCATTCTCGCTCAGGTTCATGAGCGAAAGTGCGCGTCGAAACCGATCAGCCGACATCTTTCATGCCCCCATGTAGCAGATGATCAAAAGTTCAGATACAGGGATATTAGCAAGGCGAATCGTTGCGTACCAGCGGGGTCGCCCGTACTATTGGGGGGAAGGAGATATTTCGTACTCCTCCTTTGGTTTTTGGCGGATACTTCGTACTCTTCCTTCACATAATTACTTGTTCTGGCAACGAATCGTACTCCTACTTAGGGCGCAGCCCGGTACTCGTACTCCTACTCGAATTCACACTGCGGTGACTGAACCCATCTTCGACCACGACCGCCTCGACGTTTATCGCCTCGCCATAGAGTACGTCTCCGCGTCTTTCGCTGACGCCAAGTCGCTCGACGGCGTTCACCGTCATGCGCGCGATCAGTGGCTTCGCGCGGCCCAATCGATTCCGCTCAATATCGCCGAGGGTAACGGCAAACGCAGCCTCAAGGATCGCAACCGCTTTCTTGACATCGCTCGTGGGTCAACGCTCGAATGTGCCGCGATTCAAGACGTGCTTGCGGCAATCGATGGTTTGGATGATGGTCGTCATCGCGAACTCAAGACGATGCTCAAACGGATCGTCTCGATGCTGACTCGGTTGATCGCCCGGGCTGACACGGTGTCCGAATCTGGAAGCGAGTACGAGTACCGCGGGGCTGAGTACGAGTACGAGTACGATGGCGCGGAGGAGCCAGAACCATGCCGTGCACCGGAGCCGGGCCTGCGGCCGTCTTCAAATGGACAATCAACCTTCCCGGCCCGGTGAC
>CAVTIV010000022.1:0-213011 GCA_963734865.1 Pirellulaceae bacterium | reverse complement strand
TTTTGCAACACCATCGCATCGCACTAACCGTGCATTGATTTGCCGAGATGGGGAAAGTGGTTATTTGGTTATCCAATTCTGTCGATGTTAGACGACGACAAACAAAAACACTGGCATATGTTCCAGCCTGAGGTTGGCATTCAACGGAACAGATTTAGCAGAATCTGGCGATTTTCTTGGCGGGTTGCCCGCGGAACTTGCTAGTAAGCGAATAGTGGGCTCTCGATATGAAATGCGCAAAACGGTTCGGGTGCCGTGATCGATTCTTCGGTATCTTTTCGTAGCGTAGAGCCTATTGGTCTAATGGAGTGCGAGCCGTTGGTTTGCGGGGACATGCTGACGGCGGTTCGACCGGGCCGTGCGCATCTGCGGCTTTGACGCTAAGTCTCGTTTGATTAGGGGCAGGCGGTGGATATTGATTCTCAAACATCACCTGAGGACCAGGAGCTACCTCAATCTCAGTTGGTCACTGAGACATCGAATCAGGGAAAAACTGATGAGGAAGAGGTAACGGATGAGCTTGACAGTGGCTCCAGTCTGGCGAATGACCCTGAGGCCAGTAAAGAAGTTTCGCAAGAAGAAGCTCTTGCGGCACGGCACCGCAAGAAGCAGCGTCGACGCTATGCTTGCTACGTCATTGCCTGCCTGTTTTTTGCCGCAGCCGTTGCGTCATCGATCCTTGCCTGCCTAACGCTTTGGGAGATTCGAGAACTTTATCGCGATTTGGATATGAAACCACCTCGAGGGCGAACGCTACGGAGACTAATCGGCTTCCTATCTTCTCCGGTCACTACCGTCTTTGGTGCTTTGGGAGCCAAGCTCTGGTACACCGGTCATCGACTCGGTAAGCGCGACGCACGCCTGGTTCTGCAACAATCAGATCAAGAATACGTTTTGTACCTTCGGTCGTTCGCGGACGACGAAAGCCTGCAGTCTCAGTTTGGTATCGGACTCAGTTCGCGGGGTGAGTTCCGATTCACACGCGTCAAAACTGAAGAACAGCTTTGCCGCGAGTTGGAGCGTGCTGTGGGCCCCGTCGTCGCAATTGGTCGCCCCGGAGAAACTCTACCAGAACTCGGGGCGCATCGGCTTTACGTCGATCAAGAAGATTGGCAGTCGGAAGTGCTCACCCTGGCCGAACGCGCGAAGCTGATCGTCATTCGAGTCGGTGACTCGAAAGGCCTGCATTGGGAACTCGCCCAAATGCTCCAAAGCCCTTTCGCCGACAAGCTGATTCTGTATTCGGAGAATCGCAAGCTACCGCCCGTTTTTAGGGAGAGGATTTCGTCGCTCGGAATGACCCATATGCCGCGACGCAAGTTTTTGTACTTGGACAATGATGGCAAGGAGATATGCGGCGACAACCAAATTGAAGAGGCGGTCCAGGCAATGAAGAGCCTTGTTCCGACGCCTGGCAACATGCCCGCGAACTTACGCGCCAAACGAAGCTCAAGCGGATTCTTCGGGGCATCGGAATCAATCTGACCTCACGACGGGCTATCCACATCACAGTTTTCATGGCGGCTGTTGTCTTTGCGCTAATCACCGTGGCCGCATTTCAATCGCCTCGATCAACTCCCCTCGATACAATGCTCACATGGTCCCTATCTTTTGCGTTCTGGGGCACGCTGGCAGTCCTGTCCGTTAAGTACTTGCCTGTCAGCGACGGAAAATCGAGCCGACCGAAAAAAACAGACCCCGAAAAAGATGAAATCGGACCGTCGCTGCATACCGCGCACAACGGTGGATACGTCTTCACGGTCTATTTCGCGACTTCTCTTTGCTTGTGCTATTCGATCGCGTACATGGTTCTTTGCGTGTGCTTGCTCATTGATCGGGGGATGGTCTTTGAGTGGCTTCAACTCGCTCTCGGTGGTGACCATCCTTTCAAAACTGTGATTCGAATGATGGCTCTCCTTGTTGCGATTCAGATTGTGACGATGCTGGTCCTTTGGCGAATCAATAAAAGACTAGAGGCGTCGATCTCGGGAGAAGCAACATCCTAACGCTCTGAGAATCATTCTTGCCCTGTCAAGGACGGTGGTTCGATGCGGCTGCCCAATGCGATGGCGGCCTTCAGGACGGATTCTACCACTTCCCGATCGTAGTCCTGTTCCGTGGTGGAGAGCTGCTCGAAGGGGACTAAGTCGGGATGCCGCGTGGTTAGTCGTAAGTGGTTCATGCAGCTGACCTTCGGGCGGCGTGACGCGGCTTCTGCATCAGCTTGTATTGTTTCGGCCTGCGTTTTATTTCGCGCGGATGTACTCGCGGTTTTCGGTTCCCGATGGGGTGCTCTATGATCGATTCATAGATTGCCGCCTCCAACGCTTCGATGTGGTCGGTATCGGCGTTCAGTTTCGCTGCAAATGCGTTCAACGCTTGGACTGCTCCCTTGTGGCTCAAACGCGTCGGGGACGTCTCGTAGATTATCGATGCATGCACGATCAAGTCGCGGATTAAATTGTAGGCGATCATGTGCGCGTAGACTTCCTTCCGCACCATCGAAGGGCTTTTGCAACGCAGGTGTTCCATCTGCATGTGCGTTTTCAAACTTCGGATATCGAGCTCAACTTGCCATCTCCTGCAGTAGAGTTCCGCGAGTTCTTCGACAGTATCTTGATCTGCATGAAGCATCGTGGTCGCCAAGATGATTCGGCGAACGCGAAAACCTTTTCTTTTGACCTCGTAACTGACGTGCCGCACCAAGAGAAATGCGGGGCACTGCTGGTACTCGGCTTTCGACATCCAAACCGGCCGGCAAGCCGGTTTCTGGTAGGCAACAACCTGATCATAGCTTCCTTGTTTGAAACCGCGCCGAAAGTCGATCTTCCGTCTGTGGTGAGACCGCCTCACGACGTGGTAGCCACCCTTGATCGCTTGTGGTACCGCCGGTGGAAACGCGCGCGATATCGCCGGTTTCATCGGACGTCTCCCGGCAACCGAAAACGACACGCTGAAGCAGAAGCCCGCCGCCGTCAGGCGCGGTCCACGACGGCCAGCAGCCAAAATGCTGTCTCGAAATCGGATGACGACGGCGGCGCGTGGTCACGCAGCAGGAAAATTCCCACGGATTTTTGTGACCGTCCTGGGTGCTATGAACCGCTCCAAACCGCCATCGACACCCACGCGTTATTGCACTGGTGGTTGCGCAACGGCATAGGGTCAGGCCTTGTGTTCGGTTTTCAGCTGAAGCCTGGCTTCGATTTCACTTCCTATTCGTCGCCAATGAGTTGATGATTGGTGACGCTTCGAGAATCAAAGGGAGGGTCGGCTTCCTCTTACGCTCTTACTGCTACTCTCCGAACGCGTTCCAAAGCCTTGCTTCGTAGGTGCGGCCGATGGGGATGATTCGGTTGACGGGTGGTTCGAGACGCAGTTCCCAGCCGTCACCATCTTTGCGGGTTCGGATCTCGCGGACCCGCCGTAGATTGACGATGAAGTTCCGATGGACGCGAATCAGAAAGTCGCTGCGCAGCACTCTCTCCAATTGGCCCATCCCGCGGCTGTCTCGCAGCAATCGCTTGCCGCGCAGCCGGATCACCGTTTGAAAGTCTTCGGCTTCCAGGTAAAAGATCTCCGCTGGGTCGAGCGGAATCCGCCGACCTTCACTTTGATGAACCAGGATCCGATCAAGCGCCATCGATGCCCCCGCCAACTGCCCCCAGCAGTCGCCAACTGCCCCCAGCAGTCGCCAACTGCCCCTACCAGTCGCCAACTGCCCCTACCAGTCGCCAACTGCCTCTTTGCGCACGTGAACGAGGTAGCTGGCAAGATCCAAGGTATCGGGATGGGCTAGTCACGAAAAGAGGTGTGTTACGAACGTGGACACCGGAATGATTCAACGCAATGGCGCAAGAACGCGCAGGAAAAGCAAAGTCGATTCGCGGTAGTCTCTTTTTCTCTGGCTCCCTTCTCCCCCGGCTTTGTGGGGGAGAAGGGCTGGGGATGAGGGGGCATGACACTGGAGATTGCGACAAGCCGGTAATACTTCAGATGCGTGGTTGGCCGGAATGAAATGTCATGTACCACAGATGCACACAGACCAACACAGATGAGCTGGTGAGAGGAATCTGTGGTCATCTGTGTTGAGGAGGAAGTAAGAGTTGACGTTTAAGTTGAAGTCTCTTAACCTTTAACAAGAACCGAAATGCACCAACCCAATATCAACCGTCGAACACTATTAAATTCTGCCGCATTGGCGGCACCCGCAAATGTCGGGTTTCATCAATCAGGTCATGCCGATCCGGGCAAAGCAGGCTGTATTGGCGTCGCACTTTGCGGACTCGGCGGCTTTGCCGAGCAAACAGTTGCCCCTGAGCTTCCGCTCACAAACCACGTCTACTTTGCCGGCGTGATTACGGCTGGAGTAAAACGGATGTCGCGTCTGTCCATCGCGCTGGTCGTGATATCCGCCCTTCTCGTACCAAGGTCTGTTTTGGCCGACGTCGAATACGACGCCACGATTCCGCAGTTAAAGTTCGCGGCACAGGAAATCGAACGCGCGGTGATAGAGACGGGACGGAAAGACCTAATGGTTACGTTGACCGTCAAGTCCGACAGCACGTCGCCGGAAGCATTTCAGATTCGATCTGCTGAACCGAACCGTGTCGATGTTATCGGTTCGGATGCGACAGGAGCGATGTACGGCGGTATTGAAGTGGCCGAGTACTTGAAATTGGGTCTGCCTATTGCGAACGTGCAGCGCAAGCCATTCGTGGCGAAGCGCGGGATCAAATTCAATATCCCGCTGGATGCGCGAGCCCTTCCTACGACGACTCAGGTGACGCTTCCAATGAAAACATCGAATCCATGTGGGATTTTGAGGGATTCTGGAAGCCCTATCTCGATGACCTGGCGCGTTACCGCTACAACGTTTTGAGCCTGTGGACCTGCCATCCCTATCCACACATGGTCAAAACACCAGGTTTCGAACAAGCCGTGGAGGCTGATGTCTACAAAGTGCGCGATGGGGTTCTCAAACATGACTCCAAAGGCAAGTTCATCGCCAGAATCTTCGACCCCAATGACAACGAATGGGAAGAAGGCTACCTGGATTCAAATCAGGACGGCATCGTCGACACCAATGACGACACGCTCGAGTTGGTGAAGCGGATGACGATCGAAGAGAAGATCGCGCATTGGAAAAAGGTTTTCCAGCATGCCGGTGATCGTGGCATTCAGATAACCCTATTTCACTGGAACGTATTTACCTACGGTGCAACGGGAAAGCACGGCATCACCACAGATCAAACCGATCCCGATACCATCGCCTATCTCCGCGCCGCCGTTAAAGAATTGGTGCTGAACTACCCGTCGATTACAGCCATTGGCGTTGCCGCCGGAGAGAATGACAACAAGCACTTGAAGGGTGCGTGATTCCACCGAGGCGTACATCTTCAAGACTTATGGTCTTGGCGTGATGGACGCGAAGGCTGATCCGCGTTGCGATAAAAATCGGGAAATACGATTCATTTTCCGTAATCACAGCACGAAAATCGACGATGTCCAGGAACAGTTCGCCTCCAAGTATGACGGACCTGTTGATGTCAGCATCAAGTACTGCGTGGGGCGACTCTATTCGTCAAGAAGACCCATGGAGTGGGAAGCTCGCGCCATCAAAGACGGCTGGGTGGACGGTGGATACAAAGTCTGGATGAACATCCGCAATGACGATATTTTCATACACCGTTGGGGCAGCCCTGATTATGTTCGCCAATTCATTCGCGAGATGCCGCTTGATCAATCTCCCGGTTTCATGATGGGTTCGGATGGCTACGTTTGGGGGCGCGTGTTCTATTCCACGATTCCGGATCTTGCAGGGTCAGTTGGAGATCGATAAGCATTGGTACAACTTCCGCTTGTGGGGCGAACTCGCTTACAACAACGAACTTGGCGACGAGTATTGGGCAGCAACCTTGAACCATCGTTTCGGCTTGAATGATCGCTTCTGCTAAGCTGCTTCACGATACCTGGCAAACGGTTTCCGAAGTGGTTCCGCAGTTCAATCGAGCGGTCTACGAGGGCACCGATGCGGCATTCGCGCCGGAAGGCTGCATGACGGGATTAGCATCGGCCACCGGATTCTTGACGATTCCGCAGTACTACTATGGCGAGGGTCCGCCAGTTTATCGTCGTAAGCCAATGCAATTGAGAAAAAGTCCGCCCGGAGACGAGGTGCAGTGTGTCTCCGTGCCCGATTGGGGTAGCGCCTATCTGGCCGGCAAGCTCGACCAGCTTGGCAGCGACATGCTGACTCCACTGCAGGTGGCCGACAAGCTCGACGGTTATGCCGATGCGGTACACGCCGCGCTTCCAGACGTTACAAGCACAGAACGACGACAATGTCGAGCTGCGAGATCTGTTGTGGGATATTGAGAGCATGGCCTTGCTTGGCCGCTATTACGCCGACAAACAGCGCTGCGCCGCCAAGTACTGGGTATATCGCGAGTCTGGCTTCGCGGACGAGTACAAGAAGTCTTCATGACGAAGCGATTGCCCACATCCAGGACGCGCAAAGCCATTGGGAGGCATATGCGGCAATTCTTGATAAGCATTACCGGCCGCAATTATTGTCGCGGACACATTACTTGGATTGGAATAGCATTCTGAACAATGGAATGGGAATTCAAGCCGCGCATTTCGGCGTGAGAAGGGAGACGAAGGATATATCTGAAAAAGCTTATCGGAAAAAACAGAGCACTCAAAAGAAAAAAAGAGTTAGCAAACATGAACTTGACGATGCGCGTTACTCGCCCTCCACGATCTGAAAGGTCAACTGCAAGTAATTCCCCGTGCCGGACTTCGTTGGTTTCATTTCGCTGTCGGTGATGACGGCCACATATTTGCCAGCGGGAAACGGCTGCGACCGACTGCCCTGCCCACACTCTCGATCTCTGACCAGAGAGTCTTCCGAGCGCGCCCCCACCACCCGGTTCGGTCACTTCAAACCCAAACTCTCGCCCCTCTCGAGTCTCTGTGACCGCGGGCTTATTTGATATTTCTAAACTCTAGAGAAGCAACCGAGACCAACAGCCACGCCTCCAACTTACGACCAGGCGAGCATTCTCACTGGCGATTCCGATCACCGGACGCTGCCGACTTTGTAAGTCATGCGGCTGCCGCGTAGAGCGAGTGATCCCCAATCCCGCCAGCATCCACGACGCACTTTCGTGCAGTCGGTGTCACGACCATAAGCGAGTTCCGCCCCAACCCGACTGCACCTTCACCACATTTGGCATGTCGTCGGCGTTAAAAAGCTGGGTGCGAAAAATGGTGATCGAAAAGGGTGTGCTGGATTGGAAGACCGTCTTGATCCCGGCCGGCGTCTCGCCTTTCCACCCGGGGCCGACAACGAGGTAATCGCCGGGCTCATGGCCGGTCGCGCGGCTGCCGATGTAGCCATAGTTGTAGGTGTTGACTGGCATAACAAATATTGATGTCGAAAGCAGCAAGGTGATCGCGCGCATCAAGGCCCGAATCTCGAAGTGGGCTCAATAGTGAAGTGAATCATTTCCCATGCGATCTCGCGATAATTCGCGAGTGTCGGCTTTCCGGTCACGAAGAGCGGATCGCCATTCCCACAGAACATAATCCCCAACAATTCCGCAGGGGCGTGCTTTGGAAGGCGGAACGCCTCCGCTGTGCTTGCTCGACTGAATGCGTCCCAAACCTGTGTCGTTTTTTCGTCTTGAGGAAGCAACAGCAGAATCTTTCGGGGCGAGTTCCGTCTACTCGAAGGCTTTGCTGTCCCGCCGCCAAACAGGTCGGTTGATTTTGAATCGTGAATGCAGACGGCAAGAATCGCCCGCTCATCCACGGCTAGTCCGCTGGGCGTCTCTGCATCAGGTTGGGTGTTTTCTGACCTAACCGTCGTCGGTTGTTCAGGGCTTGGCGAGAGAGTGAAACAAAATCCCGCCACCCGCTCGTCTTCAAACCATTTCCAGTCCGCAACGCGCAATTGCATGGCTTCGAGACGCTTCGTGGAGGAGTCGCGCGACCAAGAAGCGGTCGCAATGCCTGTCACGAATTGTGTCGAATACGCGTTTGGCTCGGTCGCGGATACGTCAGCGTGGGATTTGTCTTTTCGGATCATTGACAGTTTGGCCTGACGATTCGTTCGACGCGGACACCGGGTCGTTGGACGAACGATTCAGTGTTTCTTGCAAGCGATCTGCGGAAACCGCCACTCGAAAGCCCGTCGTCCAGCCCGGGTTGTCATCGACCACCCAAGACCGCGGTCGCGTGTCGGGATCGCGTCAGTATACACCGAATTGATTTCGAAGCGGACCAAAGGTGTCGTCACCTCGGCACGCTGATTGCTTCAAATCCTCATCGCCCTGGACGCTTTCTCCAAGAACTCGCGGCGGCTGCAACGACCGAAATCTCGAATTTCACAGCGGAACTCGCATCGGTGTTTTCATAACCGGCACACCGACGCGCCGAAGCGATCATCGCGAAATGGCACCGGTTTCATCGGCCGGATGTTCGAAATTCAAAAAGCCGGTGTCGGCCGCCGGAGCACGCTGGCGAAGTGGCCGAAACTCGATTCGGTCTCAGGCACCGACAGCAGTTGGCCGCTCGCACAACTGCTTTCGGTTGGTCCCACCTCGTGCACGAATGCGAAACTCGAACTGCGTTAGGTGTTCGATGCAGTACGGATCTGCATACTACACTCTGTGGCCAGCCTACTCTAATCTGGCTCCCTTCTCCCCCTGTAATGAAAGCGAGTGGTGCTCGCTTTCATTGCAGGGGGAGAAGGGCTGGGGATGAGGGGGCAGCAAACAGGCGGCACCTGAGAATTGGAGGGGCAACATGAGCAAGAGATTGCAACGTGACCATGACGCAATCCAATTTGCTTGTCACCAGCGAGCCACGGCAAATGAGTTTTCGCAAGACGTCTGGCAGATGTTGCGAAATCGTCGATGCCGAGGCCAGAAGTTTCGTCGTGAATACCCGATTCCACCATATACCGTCGATTTTGTTGCGTAGCGCTGAACCTGATCATTGAAGTCGATGGTGAACACCATCAAACCGCCGAAGGTCTTCGGCATGATCAGCACCGCGACCGTTATTTGGGAGAACGAGGATTTAAGGTGCTGCGGATTCCGAGTTACGAGGTCTTGCGGCATGCGGCTGGCGTGCGGCGGCAGATCGAACAGGCAATTGATGAGCGAATGTAACGAACGCGACCCCCTCATCCCCAGCCCTTCTCCCCCACGACAAGAGCGAGCACCACTCGCTCTCGTCGTGGGGGAGAAGGGAGCCAGAATGAAATTAGCGCGATCACACCGAATGCAGAAAACGAGATTTCTTCATTGACGCGGTGGCATCGACCGAACGGAGTTCGGTCGGGGCGTATCTCGCTTCGGTCTTTTTCACCGACGCGCCGAATCGCATTCGGCCAAACGGCTCCGGTTTCATCGACCGGAGCGAATTCGGTGCCGGTCTCTCGCCAGGGAGACTGCGCAAACCTTAACGCAAAAGGCTGAATCCAATATGCGAACCAACACAATGACCTCTCGTCTCATCCTCTCTCTGCTCTGCTTCTCTGCGATCTCCGCGTCAGCAACTGCCGAGACGCCTGGCCTGCCCAATGCCTTGATGTGTACCTCCGGCGAACTCCTCTTCTCGGAAGACTTTGACCCTACCACCGTTTCCGACCGCTGGGGATTTAAGGCCGAATTCGCTCTGCGCGACGGGGCGCTGTTGCGCACTGATGTCGATCCGACCGTAACCAAACGAGTCTTCCTTAAAGATCCTTCCTTTCACAACACGATCATCCAGTTCGACTTCAAGCTCTCTGGTCAAACGACAGACCTGCGCCTCGTGACTGGCAGCGGTGGCGGCTACAACAGCGTCACCCAGATCGGCACCGATCACTTCCAGGTCAACACACCCGTCGATCGCGATGCGGGCTTTGTTCCCGCCCAGCTTGGCGAATGCATCCGCAGATCTCGACCCGACCAGTGGCAGACCATGACGGTCGAATACTGGGACGACGAAATTGTCGCGCACCTGAGCGACAACGAATTTGTCCTCGGCAAACACCCCATCATTGACCGCACCCGCGAGTACTTCGCCTTCCAGTTCGACCTCCCTGGCGCCTCGATCGACAACGTCCGCGTCTGGAAGGCCACCGGTCGGCGCGATGATTGGACCGAGACACGCAAAAAACTTGCGGTGGTCCAGGCTGATCGCGACCCCGTCAGGCGTGACCCTGCGGATCGCTACAGACTCGAGTACACGAATCTCAGATCCCGCCTCACTTTGGAGGACCAGGACTACCGCAACCTCGTGGCCAAACATGATAAGCTGCAGGCAGCTCTCCACGCGGATTACGCGGAAGCGTTCGCCTCCCACAAGCAACTCAGTAAGCGTATCGCGAAGCGGAAGCAGCACATCAAGGAGAACGACCCCGACTTCAAGCTCATGGAATCCGAAGTCCACAGAGCTTCCCGCGCCGAAGACGCTTACGTCCTTTCCGCGAAGCCCGAACTCGCTAGCCTCAAAGAAGATGGGATTACCTCCATCGATAGCAGTCCCAACCAACGGAAGTCGCCCTGTCATAGACGTCTGTGACAATGTTATCCCCGAAATTGCCACGACATCATCGCGGCTGCTGGGAGCGAGTGACAATTCGACGGAGAAGCCGAGTTCGCGAGGATCGGTGGTGTGCATGACGTATCGACTCTTGTCCTCGGGATCAGGAGCAAGGTACTCGAAGGCTTTGCCCCGGCGTATCCGCGTCTGATGTGACACTCGCTTTCAAAAGCGAACGACTTCTTCATGAAGGCTCGGTGTCACGCAGACATCGAGCCTTTTTTCGTGTCCGCATCGAACGGGCAACCCCAACAACGAACCCAATATGGGCTGGTAGCTGAGACGGTCTAGCGGCGGTCTGAAGAACCGCAGACGAGGATTCGAGGCCTCCCGGCCCACTGACAAGGAAGATATGCGCCGACGGAATCCGCGGCGAAGACAACACAACATCGGATACAGGTGCAGATGGAAGCACGCCTGCTTTGGGAGCAGGAGACTGCGTTCATCTGTGGGTCGCTCGGCGACGGGCGGTTCGACTCCGAGGTGTCCGACTTTTTGAAACGACAACATGGTAGTCGAGGGCTGGTCGCCCAAATCCGCCTGATACGCGGGTCGCGCTGAGTTCGATCCTCGGGGCTACCACTGAATTAGGCCGTAGGTGTTTAGACCGTAGGCCGTAGGAAAAACAAGAAAGAAGGATGCAAAGCATGCCACGACCAAACCCAAAACCTATTCCAGGGAATGGACTCGGCCGGCAAGGATGGCGCCATCCGACACGTCATGTCCGGCATCAATCCACAAGGCTGACAGGTTTTCAGCTTCCAGCAGCCGAATGCTGAGGATTTGAAACATGATTTTCTTTGGCGCACGACACGACATTTGCCGGAGCGAGGGCGAATCGGCATCTTCAATCGTTCCTACTATGAAGAAGTGCTCGTCGTTCGTGTGCATCCAGAAATTCTCGACAGCCAAAGGCTTCCACATGAGTTGCCGGACGCGAAGACGATCTGGATTGACCGGTATCGTTCCATCGTGGACTTGGAGGACCATCTCCACCGCAATGGCACGCGGATCATCAAGTTCTTTCTCCATTTGTCGAAGGACGAACAACGAAAGCGATTCCTGGATCGTATTGATGAGCCGGAGAAAAACTGGAAATTCAGTCGGCAGACGTTCGCGAGAGGAAAAGCTGGCCACTCTACATGCAGGCGTATGAAGAGTGCTTGAGCGCCACGAGCAGTGCAGCTGCACCCTGGTATGTCGTCCCCGCCGACGACAAGAAGAATGCCCGGCTGATTATTTCACAGATTCTTCTGGATACGTTCAACGATCTTGAAATGGCCTGTCCCAAGACCACCGCAAAGCGTCGCAGTGAATTGAAAGCGATCCGCAAGCAGCTCTGAAAGCGATTTGAATCATGCCAACACTGCGGGAGTTGCTTCAGGGAAATCGGCTCCACGTGATACGGATTCCCAGGCGGCGAACTCTTCTCTCAAATCGTCAAGCTTAGATATAGCGCCATCATACGCATCATTGCCAAGCAACAGACGGTGTGGTGGATTCTGGGATTCGACAGCCTGCACAATCGCTTCGGCGGCACGCACTGGGTCTCCATCTTGGTTGCCTGAGACCGCTCGTAGATGACGAATGTTCTTGTCAGCCGTGTCGGCATAGTCGGCAATCTGATGTTCCGTTTCGTTCGCGGATCGTCCAGCCCAATCCGTGCGGAATCCGCTCGGTTCAACCAGCATGACCTTAATTCCCAGTGGTTCCACTTCTTGCCAAAGTGCTTCCGACAAACCCTCGACCGCAAACTTCGTCGAGTTGTAATAACCCAGCGCCGGGAATGAACGCAGTCCGCCAATCGAAGAGAGATTGACAATGAAACCGTTGCGGCGTTTTCGCATTCCGGGCAGGACAACATGAATCATGCGACTGAGCCCAAAGACATTCACTTCAAACATCTTTCTGACTTCCTCCTCATCGCTTTCCTCAACAGCGGCGAAGTAACCAATGCCCGCGTTGTTGACCAGCACATCGATGCTACCGAAATGATCTTCAGCGGCTTGGACTGCTTTTTCAGCTTGTGACCTGTCCGTCACATCCAGTTTGAGAACCAAAGCGTCCCCTAGCTCAGGCAAGTCACGCACATCGTCCGGGTCGCGAGACGTAACGACTGCTCGATAGCCCAGTTCAAGAACGTGCTTCGCGATCTGCCGACCAAATCCCGTGGAGCAACCCGTGATGAACCAGAATGGGCTTCTCGGTTTGCTTGGTGTTTTTCGGTGTTAATGTCATTTTTATTCTTATCTTTAGTTTGGACCATTGAACGAATCTCACTTAACTGAAAGTGCATTCGTCATGCCGCTTCGGAGCTATCGATGAATTTACTTATTGATTGTCATAATAGGTCAGCGAACTCCCGAAAGCTACTTCCGCCATTGCAACGTTGGCTGCGTACTCGATTACGACGTAAGAACTGCGAACATTCGCTACGACTAGCCGATACGAACCAGTTGCTTGCCGAGGTTGTCTCCGTCGAACAAACCGATGAAGGCGGATGGTGAACTTTCCAGGCCGTCGGCGACGGTTTCTTCCCAGACGATCTTGTCGGCTTTGATCAACGGAGCCATGTCGGCGAAGAATTCTGCCTGCGCATCCAAGTGATCGCGGACGATGAAGCCCTGCATGCGGACGCGTTTGCCGATCACTTTGAAAAGGTTTCGTGGGGCGGCGGGCGGCTCGGTCGCGTTGTAGGTCGAGATCATTCCGCATTCGACGCAGCATCCAAAATCTTTCATGACGTCGAGGGCGGCTTCCAAGTGATCGCCGCCCACGTTGTCGAAGTAGACGTCGATGCCGTCCGGTGCGTACTTAGCGAGATCGGCGGCGAGATCTTTTGTTTCTTTGTAGTTGATGCAAGCGTCAATTCCGGCTTTGTCCAGTAGCCAGTCGATCTTCGATTGCTTGCCGGCACTGCCGATTACCTTGCAGTCCTTGGCTTTGGCGAGTTGACAGACGATTGAACCGACCGCTCCCGAGGCGGCGGAAACGAATACGGTGCTGCCCGGTTTCAGCTTTGCGATCTTGTTCAGTCCAACCCACGCGGTCATCCCCGTCATGCCGAGTGCGCCCAGGTAGGCTTGCACAGGGGCAAGATCGGGGTCGATAACGGTGACGCCTTCGCCGGATGACTTCCAATATTCACGCCAGCCAAGATTGCCAAGCACATATTCGCCCTCGTTAAACTTTTCATTTCGCGACTCGACGACCTTGCCAATGCATCCGCCTTCGAGTGGTTGGTCGATTTGAAACGGAGGAACGTAGCTGTCGCTGTCTTTCATCCGGCCTCGCATGTATGGATCGACCGACATCCAATCGTTCTTGACCAAGAACTCACCGTCTTGGATTGGTGGGACGTCGGCCGAACCCATTTTGAAGTTCGATTGCGTCGGGACGCCTTCGGGACGGGAAGCCAGCACGATCTGCTGCGACTTGGTGGCTTGGGAAGTATGAGTCATTGGAATGTTCCTTGAATGGGAATTGAGAGTTGGCTAGGCGTGCTATCAAACGCCTTGCATTTTGCCGACTAATTTTCGCGTCGCGAACCGCGGAAGGAAGCCGGTCGAGGTTACCATGAGACGGTTCTTCCAACCGGGAATGACGATGTCCTCGTTGTCGCGATAGCCTTGATAGCCCGCTTTGGCGACGGCTTCAGAGGACATGGCGGACGACGAGAACATATCGAGTTTGCCCATGCCGGAATCGTCGCCGAAATTCGACTCCGTCGCGCCCGGTTCCAAGCAAGTGACGTGCAAGCCGGTTCTGGCGAGTTCTTCACGCAGTCCCTCGGTGAACGACAACACGTACGCTTTGCTCGCGTAGTAAACCGACATGTTCGGTCCGGCTTGGTAAGCGGCAATCGAGCCGACGTTCAGCACGCCACCTTTTCCGCGCTGAAGCATTGCTGGCAGCAATGCTCGTGTCAGACGTGTCAACGCGACCACGTTGACCATCAGCATGTCAGTTTGTCGGTCGATGGGCAGTTCAGCAAACTTGCCGAGTGCACCAAATCCCGCGTTGTTAACAAGCGTGTCAACGTGAATGGTCCGTTCTCGCAATTGATCGCAGAGCTGATCCACGCCGCCGGTCGTAGCGAGGTCACTGCGGATGACTGTGGCAACGACGTTGTGGTCCTTGCGAATCTGCTCGGCGAGTTCGTGCAATTTGCCTTCGCTGCGAGCAACCAGCACGACATCGTCGCCGCCTTTGGCGAACTGGATTACCAGCTGTTTGCCGATTCCAGATGAAGCGCCTGTGACGAGAACGGTTTGGCTCATGATTCTCTCTTTCCTAAATGGATGAGTCTGTTGTTGACATACTCCAGAATGCCAAGACGCGAGAGCTCGCGTCCGTGGCCGGAATTCTTGATGCTGGCATTTGTCATGGGAGGTTGTTGGATTCCGGTGTGACGTCGCATAACACGTCAAGCGTTTGGACCCGTTCCCAGATGGGCGAAAGTCTTTGCAATTCCCGCTGCATCTCTGTCACGCAAATCTTGAGCCACTCCCAGCGTTGATACTTCGACGGCATGGGGTTTTCATTTACGCAAATGCCGCTGATCCACCACACTGGTTGAAAAATCGGCATGCCGAAACATTTGCGGATTTGCATACTTCTTGCCCAAACCATTGGCGGTGCATCAAACGGTGCCACGGCGGTCGAAGACCAGCCAGGCGAAGTCGATGTGAGCGTGGAACCGGTTTGACGGACCGTGGATGGCTTTGGCCGATGCTTCATGAATTGACTGCAGTTCTTTGATAGCAGTCCAATTGTCGTAACTTTGTTGTCGCGGACACTGCCAAGCTTCTGCCGATATCCTCTCGGAAGTCTGGCGACATCTGCTAATTATGGGTGAGTTTCGCAAGCAAACGGAGAAGTTTCGCACCGTCGATCGGTTTGGCGATATGGTCGGTGCAGCCGGCTTCCAGACATTGGTCCCGGTCGCTGCTCATTGCGTTGGCGGTGAGCGCGATGATCGGTGCCGTGAAGCCACTGTCGCGTAGTTTCTTTGCTGCTTCGTAACCGTCCATCACTGGCATCTGCATGTCCATCATCACCGCGTCAATCGGTTCGCCCGCTTGTTGCCGACGAGCGATCAGCTCGATACCTTCAAGTCCGTTGTCCACCGTGACGACCGTGCCGCCCGCTCGCTCGATAAAGTGCTGGGCCAGAAAACGGATGTCGCGGCGGTCATCCACAATCACAATCGTCGCGTTGAGGCGAATTTCTTTCGCTGAAATCTCCGCAGGCTTTTCAGCGACGATTTGTAGTGTTTCTAGTTCGTTGTCTTCGACGTTGCCGCAATCGACGACAACCGTGAACGTGCTGCCTTCGCCGGCTGTGCTTGTCACCGTCAAATCACCTCCCAAAGCTTGGGCCAGACGGCGGCTGATCGTCAGCCCCAGGCCGGTCCCGCCGTACTGGCGAGATTGCGATTCATCGGCTTGCACGAAGGGCTGGAACAGTTTTGCAATTTGCTCCGCTGTGATTCCAATCCCGGTGTCAATGATGTCGATCTGGATTTGACAGGCGGCGTTGCCCGAAGAATCTGGCTCCCCTCTCCCCGCTTCGGGGAGAGGGGTTGGGGGAGAGGGGCTGTCCTCTGAGGAAGACTTGCTCGGCAATGGCGGTCCGTCGTTGCGTGAAGCCCCCTCATCCCCAGCCCTTCTCCCCCGCAAAGCCGGGGGAGAAGGGAGCCCGCGTGGCGCACTGATGTGCCGGATGACGATGCGGACGGAACCCTCACGGGTGAACTTGATCGCGTTTCCGACCAAGTTGAGCAAGATCTGCCGCAGCCGCGACGGATCCGTCTTGATCACTCGCGGCAGCTTGCCATCGAATTCGACTTCTAGTGCCAGGCCTTGGTCTTCGGCACGCACAGTCATCAATCGCGTCACGTCGCTGACGAGCACGTCCAGTCGTACTCGTTCGATATTGACCGGCATTTGACCGGCGTCAATCTTGGATAGATCCAGAATGTCGTTGATAATTTCCAGCAGGAAGCCGCCGTTGCGACGGATCGTTTCAAGGCTTGAGGCGTGCTCGGTGCCGGCGAGGCTTTCAGCCAACAGATCGGCGTGACCAAGGATGGAATCGCCCGGCTACGCTGCACCGACGCATGTTTGCGAGCGTCATGGACGACGCCCCGGAGGTCCATCCGCAGTTCCTCGTGGACCAGCTTGAAAATGTTTTGAGTGATTTCACCACCGGGGACGCTGAGATATCGGCCCGCCAGCTCCGTCACATACACCGCCTTGTCATCGGGACTGACCAGCAGACTTGGTGGCCCACATCGGTCAACGATCGCATGATGCAGCGTGCGGTATTCCTGCGGTGGCGAGACGGCACGAACACTCTGACGTAACGTCCGCCCGGAACGGCTGAGCGGGAACACCGGCAACCGTGGCTCGGGCGCAGGCACGTCCCGGCGACGATAGATCGACAATTTCTTTTCGTCGATGCGAAACAGATCGCTGGAGTCGATCGTTTCCGAAGTGCCCAGAACCAACGTGCCTTCGGGCAGCAGCGAATAGTGAAACAGATCAATCACATCCCGCTGAACGTCCCTCTGAACATAGATCATCACATTGCGACAAACGATCAAATCGAGCTTTGAGAAGGGTGGATCACCCAACAGGTTGTGCGGCGCGAAGACGACTCGTTCGCGGACCTCTTTGCGTATCCGGTAACCGCCGCTCTCGCGCTCGAAGAAACGTTTCAAACGCTCGGGAATGATCTGCTGCTCCAGTCGTTCGAACACCATCGAGTCACGAAAGAAGTTGGAACCGTGATCAGCAAGTCGTCGGCCAAAGCACGGATTTCATCGGGCTGTCGTCGCAGCAGGTCGGCGTATTCGCTGAGTACTTCGAGGTTTTGCAACTGCATCCGACGCGTGATCCGGCGGAGGATCGTCGAACGCTTGTAACGACTGAAGTCGCGACCGGTACGAGTTCGCACTTGAGCGAGAATCCGCTGGATCGCATGCTCGTCGTCACGGTCGGTCGGTTCGTCGTGATCGGCATGTGGCAACCGAGCTCGCACCCGCGCGTAGCGGGCCACGGCCGCCGGAATCTCTTGTCGTGGCAAGATCAAGTCGATCACTCCGGTGGCGATAGCGCTTTGCGGCATCCCATCGTATTCACAGTCGTTAGGGTCTTGGACGACGGTCAATCCGCCTTTGGCGTTGATCTCGCGAATGCCCAGCGTGCCGTCGCTGCCGGTCCCGGTCAGGATCACGCCGATCGCGTTGCCGTCGTGCGTGGCGGCCAGCGTGCGGAAGAAGTGGTCGATCGGCGCTCGCAATGCGCGATCCGCTTCCAGGTCGGACAATCGCAGGTGTGTATCAATCGTATTGAGATTTCGTCCCGGCGGGATCACATAGATGTGTCCAGCCCGCAACGGAGTGTCGTGCGCGACCTGTTCAACCGGCAACGCCGCGTCCGCGCGAATCAATTCAGGCAGATGACTTTCGTGTTCAGGCGACAAGTGTACGACGACGACGAAGGCCAGTTGGCTGTTGGGAGGCACCTGGGCAAAAAACGCTTTCAGAGCCGACAATCCGCCCGCCGACGCCCCAATCCCCACGACAGTCGGTCCCGCGTGCTGGCTGGCGATCCGATTCTCACCGGCAGTTTCTGCGTTAGTAATTTGCGGTTGGACGCGTTCGCTCACAGGGGGGTCGCCATTCATTCAGAGTGCTTTTGCGTGGGTGGATTCTCCGCCTCCAATTGTATTGGACTGCCCGCGCAAGCGTGAGATGCCAACAACGTCAATCGTTCCGATCGTACACCGCCCGAAGTCAGTGCTTACTTGTTATCAAGGAATGGAGATTTAGGGCGCGGACCGATCGATTACCGACCAGCGAGGTCGCTGGTTCGCTTGGGAGACCACAATGCGAGGCGTTGGCACTTCGTTTGCCATCCGACTCAACAGCGACTGCGCTGGTTGATTGGCGATCACGCGACACCCAGCAAGCCAAGCCGACACGCTCGCATTGTTTGCCGAGTCTCATAAACACGTACCGTCTGCGAACGAACGATTTCTTCGGCACACAAATTGCGTCCGTTTGCGTCAAGAGCGTTCGCTGCGGTTGCAGCGGACCAAACAATCCTCACCTAAAAGAAGAGTGTTATGTACATTGGCGGCGGAATCCTCGGCACCATCCTGGTAATTTTGGTAATCGTCTTTTTAGCAAGGCGCATCTGATACGTGGTGGACTGCACTCGACCTTAAACAAGTAAAGGCGTTTGAGGACATTGGCAGGCCGGCCAAAGCGAAGAAATGCGAAGCCATGGCGGGGCTGATTACGGAGGCAGAGTCAATGATGGCCGAGGAGGCCGATCCTGATGTCATGGACGCAGTACTGATTGCCTTGGCTCAGAAAGTCGAGCACTACGAAATCGCAACCTACGGCACACTCTGCACCTGGGCCGACAAGCTGGGATACAAAAATGCGAAACAGCAACTTGGCGAAAATATGGATGATGAGGAAAAAGCCGACAAGCATCTCACCAAGTTGAGTAAGGCAGCCAACGCAGCGGCTAACGCGTGACCAAAATCGCTTGCTGGAGAAACGTTCGTGGATGTTGTTGAAGATCGCGTGTTGAAAATGTATGGCAGGTTCCAGGTACGACCGTTATCGCTGCGACTGAAGTTGTTGTGCGGTGTCTTTGATGCTGCGTGAGCTTACTTCTACCCTGAAGTGATGGTTCACCTCGTCAGTGTAAGCGAGGGTTAATATGCAAACTCGATCAATGGTTTGATGAGCAAGTTAGCTTGCCATCGATTGACGCTGTGGGCCATCGCGTGGTGCATGGCATGAATCGCACTGTGCCTGAATCGATGAACTTCGGGAACGCGCCAGGCAAGTTGTCGCGGTTGATCGCGGAAGAACCCAACGCATCGTAGGCGGCCATCACACTCAGATATCTGATCTTCTTCATCCACCATATCTCGACGTCCATCCAGGCGTCGAGCATTATCGCCGCGGCGGCCGAGGAGACAATCGCCGCCGTGGATTACTTGTTTCCCAAGGAGTTGGGCGACAGTACCGTCAAAGACGACGGCCCGCTGGCGGCTCTCGCGGAGTCTGCTTGGTCGACCGTCGCGTCGCGGAAGACCGGGTACATCGAAAGTATCGACGGAGACGCACTGCTGGCGTGGGCGCGGGACCGTAAGACCATCCTGCGCATGGAACGCGGCATCGGCGAGTTCGTCGTCGAGGGCGCTCCGCTGGTGTCCGTGGCCGGGTCGGGCGAGCCGGACGAAGAGTCGGCGGCCAAACTGAAGGCGAAATACTTCATCAGCCGCCAGCGCTCCGTGCAACAGGATGCCGGCTTCGGCATCCGACAGATCGTAGACATCGCCATGAAAGCACTGTCGCCCGGCGTGAACGACACCACGACCGCGGTGATGTGCGTGGACTATCTGGGAGCGAACCGCATGGTTGTCGAACAGGAGGAACGCAACCTCATAAAAGTTCACCCGGTCGTCTTCCGTGCGCGACCAATCGCAACACTTGTGATCGCCCTCGTCGGTCTTGCCGCTGTCGTCGTGATGATCATGTCAGTCGCCGGCATGTCATTGGCGGGTTATGCGTTGGGCGAAACGATGGTGCTTGGACCAGCGACACTATTGACTTGGTTTTGTGCGATCACGCTCTTGGTAATTGCTGGTGTCATCGGTTACTGGATGCTGCTGAGCCAATTCACGACACTGACGGTCACGGACGATCGAACGATCTACCAAGAAGGCATCGTGTCTCGCGAGACGTCGGAAGTGCAACACGACGACGTCCGCAATATCCAGTTGGACCAGTCGTTTATGCAACGAATAGTAAACGTCGGCGGCATCGGGATCTCCAGTTCCGGCCAAGATGACATGGAAATCGTCGCCAAGCGTCTGCCCCATCCCAAGCAAATCATCGACCGCATCCGTGAGAATCAGACGTAACATCGCCAGACGTAACATCGTGGGGGCGGTCGTCCAAAACTGACGTCACAGACGACCAGATTCAGACAGTCTCAGCAACATTTATCAAACGGTCCAGGAATCGCTCTGTCTTTCGCCGTCCCTGAAGCAACACTCTGTTTCTTCAAACATGCACTCATTTGGAGAAGACGATGCGTAGTTCAAAGAGGCATGTCGAAGAAGATCACAACGAAGACTTGACCACAGGCGAGCATGGATCGCATCCGGTGGGTACGAGTGGTGGTACCGCTGCGGCGGGCGCAGCAGGCGCCGGTCCAGTCGGGGTGGTGGCTAGTGCTGTCATCGGTGACGTTGCAGGTAGCTTGGGCGGGACAGCGATCGCGGAGAAAATCGACCCGACCGACCGTTGAGCGTGCGTATTGATCGGACAATTAATGACTACTACCGAGTTTGTCTAAACTTCGTTTTGAGCCGACGAGCGTCAAACTCCGCTGCATTAAAAAACCGTCCGGTCGACGCGCGGCGTAGATCGTCCGGCCGTCACTCGCTCCGCACCATTCCGGCCTCAAAACATCGGTGTGATTTCTGCTGCGCGGCGAGCGAGCTTTAGGTTAATTTTTCATTGCCACCGTTCAAATTGGATTCGATCTCGACCCAAAACTCGAACCCCGCGCCGACGCAAACTCGAATTTCGTGGGTTCGAATGTCCGTTCGATTTTTTTTGACCACAAGGGGTCGCGGGTTGACATGAAGGATGCTCGGCAATAAAGTAAGTAGGCACTTACATCTAGTCGGAGCATTCTGTGGCGCGACCCAGACAAACAGAAGAGCAATCAAAAAAGCTATTACCAATCGTCTGCGAGGTCTTCAGCGAACTCGGATACCGACGAACAACAACTGCAGAGTTGGCATACCGGTGCGATGTTCGAGAAAACATCCTGTATCGACTGTGGCCGGACAAAAAAGCGATGTTTTTGGCGGCGATCGATGACATTTTCCGGTCCCGTGCTGAAGTATGGAATGAGATACTGGCGGATCGCCCCGCCCCCAAACAAGCTGTTGAACGCATCATTGAGTATGAGTCGCACCATCAGGGTGAGTCCGGATTTTATCGAATAGTGTTTACCGCCCTAACAGAAACGGACGACGACGACATTCGCGTTGCCGTGGTTGGCATGTACAGAAGATTTCATCAGCTCGTATGCCGCCAGATCGAAACGGGACACGGATCCGGCGATTTGGAATCCGGCGTGCCGACGGAGATGGCCGCTTGGGGGTTGCTCGGGCTTGCCACAATTTCCAACATCATTCGAGAACTGAAGCTGCTGCCGCCGCGTCAGCGAGAGCGAATGTTTGCAACTGTAGCGAAGTGCATTTTGGGTGGAGAGATTTCTTAGCTCTTTTTTTATCCCAAAAGTAAGTATTTACTTACTTAACGAGAGGGCTACGGGCAATATTCAGGATTACTCATGGACATTCAACGCCTGGCTGTCGTCGTCAATCCGCAGGGCGGACGGAAACGCGGACTCAGAGTCCTGGAGAGTGTAAAGCCGATATTCGCCAGCGCTGGAATCGACTTGAATATCCATGTGACACAGCGATCGGGACAAGCTGCAGAGATTGCTCAGTCGCTGGACAAAGAGTCCTGTGATGCCATCTGTGTGATTGGCGGCGACGGCACGTTCCACGAAGTGGTCGATGGACTGATGCATCGTGAAGAACCGGTTTCCATCCCGCTGGGAATTATTCCAGCCGGAACAGGAAACACGATCGCCGAACATTTGCAATGCAAAGACCCGCTCGAAGCGGCCCGAAAGATTGTCGTTGGACAACAACAGCCACTGGATGTGGTTCAAGTGACGCTGAGCGACCGGGCCGTTTATTGCGTGGATCTTGTCGGCTGGGGTGCCGTGTCGGACATCAATTCCAATGCCGAGAAATGGAGATGGCTTGGTCCACCACGTTATTCCGCAGCAACGCTCTGGCAAATCCTGCAATCCAAACGGCGTCGCGCAAAGCTGATTCTCGACGGCCAGACATTCGACGACGAATACCTCTTTGTGATCGCCTGCAATCCCAGATTTGCAGGGCCCGGAATGATGCTGGCACCGCATGCCGAACTTGGGGATGGCAAAGTTGACGTTCTTATTGTTCGTAACGCCTCTCGACGAGAAATGCTGAAGCTGTTCACCAAAGTCTTCGATGGCTCTCACCTGACATTGAAATTTGTGGAGTACCACCAGGTTCGATCGTTCGCCATTGAATCGCAGACAAATGATCCGTTGGACTTGGACGGAGAGATGAAGGGCCATACTCCGATGTCAGCAGAAGTGTTGCCGGCATCGCTGTCGATTCTGGCTTGACGACACCTCAGTTGTTCATTTGCAAACAACTTTATCTCAAGGGAGGCCCGAAAAATGTTGATTCGTGTACTTGCAAGCGTTCTCTTTTTTCGCGTTCTGATGGGAGGTGTTACAGAAAAGTATCAGTCAGCATTGCCACGACGGGTCGACGCAGCAGCAACTCATAAGGAATTGCAGGGAGAGGACACATGAAATTGCGTTACTGGGTCTCAGGCAGTGTCGTTGTCGCAGACAGGATGACATTGCATCGAAGCGATAATCAACAGATGAGTTTGACGCTTCCACAATCGAGGCGAGCAAACCGCCGCATCATCAGAATTCTTGGCGTACTTGCTTTTTTCTACATTTCCACCTGTGTGTATTTCAGGGTGACTCAAGTTCAGAAAATACTCGCGCCACTCGAGGAAATACCAACGAATCCGGAGCGTATGGGGATGGCCTACGATCCAGTGTCTATTCCAATTCTTGATAGCAACGACAAGGAGATCGGACAGCTTAACGCCTTTTGGGTCCCCGTCGAGAATCCGGAGGCTCCAGTCTTTCTCTACCTTCACGGGCAAGATGCGACCAGGGGAAAGAATCTGGAGCACACCGAGCGATTTCATCAATGGGGATGGAACGTGCTGGTTATGGACTATCGGGGGTTTGGCGAAAGCTATGGCATCGAAGAACCCAGTGAAGCGAAAGTCTATGAGGACGCATCGGCAGCGTTGAAGTACTTAAAGGACGATCGTCATTTCGCACCGAACAACATCTTTATTTATGGTCACTCGCTGGGCGGTGCTGTGGCGATCGAGCTCGCCACAAAAAAAGACAGCAGCGACACTGCTGGTCTTATTGTTGAAAGTACATTCACTTCCATCCAGGAAATGTCCGCTTTGCAATACCATGGATTGCTTAGACTATTACCTGTCAGCCTTCTTTTGACTGAAGAGTTTGATTCCCTCAGCAAAATCAATTCGGTCAAGCTTCCGATCCTCTTTATTCATGGGAAGGAAGATAAAAAAGTCCCATTCGAAATGAGTGAAAGGCTTCGCGCGATGGCTGGCGGATCTCATCCGCTGTGCTTGATTGACGGTGCCGGGCACGAAAATTGTGGATCGATCGGAAAGGTTAAGTACCGCAAGTACCTTGATGAATTTGTTACTGCATGCATAAACAAACCGTTCGAGAACTAAGTTATGTCCACTCGCT
Source organism: Pirellulaceae bacterium (assembly GCA_963734865.1). Lineage (GTDB taxonomy): Bacteria > Planctomycetota > Planctomycetia > Pirellulales > Pirellulaceae > CBDCUW01. The sequence continues at coordinate 188,922 of CAVTIV010000022.1, read as the reverse complement.
CAAATACACCACAGATCGACGTCATTTGCGCAGGAAGCACGACCGAACGCGGTCACGCGCAAGGTGAGGCGATGGCTGAAACGATTCGGGAATCGGCCGAGGCCATCCACCAACTCGAAGCGTTCCAGTTGCAATCTCCATGGTGGTTGCCCTACCGGGCGTTTGTCGGATTCGCTGATTGGAGAGCTGAGCGTGCCCTTCGTACGGGATTGTCTGCCGAATTGCCCGAAGTATGGGATCGACTGATTGCCTTGAGCCGAGGCTCGGGAGTGTCCCTACGTCGACTGACTCTTTTGAATGCGCTCGAGCCGGTATTATCCGACCTGTCCGGAGGTGTCACTGGATTGGAAGCTGGCTGCTCCGCCGTGGCAGTTGGTCCCGATCGCAGTGGAGGTCACGGCGCCATTCTCGCTCACAACTTCGACTACCTTCCATTGGTGCAGAGGTTCTATTGCATTCGCGACGAACGTCCGGACAACGGCTTCCGGTCGCTTCAGTTCTCGATGGCTCCGATGGCAGGAGCTGTCGATGGTATCAATGAAACCGGGTTGGCAGTCACGTTCAACTACGCATACGCGACAGATCAGGATCGCCCGGCGCCAACGATTTCGATGCGATTAGCAGAGGTCCTAACGCGGTGCCGGACCGTGCAGGATGCTTGCGATTATCTCACTCATTCGTCCCGTTGGGGAAGCGGATTGATTATGTTGGCTGATGCCGATGGAGCCACTGCATCGCTCGAATTAACGCCAACAAGGCACTTCATTCGCCATGGCTCACCACGCGGCATCGTCACCCATGCAAACCGTGTCTGTGGAGAGTCAACGTCGGCTGTTCAGCTTGGAACGAACGCCGTTCACGGCAATCGATCTCCCCGCGAGTTACGAGGCCATCGCGTCCACTCGTCATCGGAATCCCGGGAACAGGCTCTCAGTGATATCGAACAAAACAACATACTGCTGAACCCGGACACACTCGCAAAACAAATGGCGAATCATGGCCCCGCAGAGTCGCCATCGCGGTTAACTCTCTGCATGCACAGCGATTACTGGTATACGACCGCTTGTATTCAGCTTCTGCCTGAAACACGCCGCCTTCGAGTTTCTTACTCGACCGCTTGTCAGGCTCTGTATACGGAGTTCGTGATTTCCTGATTCAGCGACTGTGCCTGTGGTCGGATCGCTCAGCCCGTGTGTTCACCCTTATCGCGAAGCGCGATTGCGAGTACCACCTGAGGCAGGAGCCTTGGGTGGTAAGTCCGCTCGCAGAAATCTGTAGGGGGGCGCCGGGTAAATCGCGTTACTACCGCGCCCGCTTCGAAGGCTGCACTGTCGGCGTGTCGGCATTTTGTGATTGGTTACCATCATCTGAAGCTGTCTCGTTGACTTCGGTTTCCTATTGGTTCAAGTCAATACGCAGACCGACCCAGAAGATGGCGGCCGTTACATCGTCAAGCGTTATCATTCCGTCAAGCATGCAACGGAAGATGGCTGGGAACATCAGACGATTCAGCTCGAACCGCTCAACAAAGATTACCAGCCAATTGAAATATCCAGTGAGGAGGCGGACGACATCCGAGTGGTCGGCGAGTTTATCTGTGTGATCGAACCGGTAGATCAGTAGGCCTTGACCGTTACGTCATCATTAACGCACTCGAGAAGGAAAAGTCTGCAAATGCATATACTCTGGGGAATTCTGATGACCGCAGTCGGCCTTTTCATGCTGGGCTGCGGCACAATGAGAAGCGAGTTCATCATCTATCGGCTGCTGGTTGCCCGATCCCGACTCCTCTGGGGCAAGGGCAACGCCGTTCACCGCTTCTACCAGGTCAGCGGACTGATCGTCACTGTGCTGGGCGTTCTATGGACCTTGGGCTTCATCTGGAAAACGTGAGGAGGAGGGCTTTGATGTACCGACCACCCTAAGTAGCAAAACCGCCTAAGCCACTTGGCAGCTGAGCCAGGTTATTTGATTCGGATCCTTGCGACCGACAAACGAGAATGCAGCAAGTCCATGCTGGCGAAACACTTACGACAACTGCACGAACATCACCGCGATTCGGCCAAGCTCTCGTGAGTGTTTGGAACGGGGTTCGGTTCGCTCAACTCTACAAATTCCCGGTCGTCCGCTCTGACCGCCGGGTAAACGATCTTGGCCGGCGTCGATCCTTATGATCGACGCCGGCCTTTTTTCGTGATTTGCCCCCTGTTTCGCAGGCTCAAATGGCTGCGCCCGCCTGCCCGACCCTCACTCTCGATCTCTGAACAGAGAGTCTCCAGAGCGCGCCCCCACCACCGACCTCGGCCACTCCAAACCCAAACTCTCGCACCTCTCGAGTCTCTATGACCGCGGGGTTATTTGATTTTTCTAACCGCTAGAGATGCTGCCGAGACCAACAAAACCGCCCCCAAGCGAACATTCTCATTGGCGATTCCAATGATCAAACGCAGCTGACTTCGTCCGTCCGGCGACTACTTCGCGGAAAGAGTGAAACCCCATCACGCCCCCATTCGCGACGCACTTTTGTGCAATCGGTGTCACGACCGAAGCGAGTTCGGGACCGACCGAACTCCGTTCGGTCGATGCACCCGCCAGCAGTTAGGGAACGGCACGGCAAAAACCATAATGGCATAGTTCGCACCCTTCTGATCACCGCCCTCGTCCGCACTAACGCAACTTGGCAAAGTGTTCAGTCATGCCAACCGGATCGTTCGCTTTTTACTCCTTCGCTTTCCGGTGACGCAGAACCAGCCCCACCACCCCGAGCACTAGCGTTATCAATCCGACAACGATTCCAATCCCGATCAAAAGCACTCCTGCCAACCAGGGAAGGAACGCAAGGAATATCGAGTCCCACTCCAACGTCCTTGGCTTTGCGGGGTAGTGCTCGTCGTACCAGTACCCGAAAGCCACGCCGAAAATGCCAATAATGATGGCAAGAATCGACAAGAGGAATCCGCATCCCAAGAGATGCTTTCTTGGCGTGGTGTGCATTGCGAATGTGCTCTGTCTGACTGGAGAGGGCCCTCTACGTAGGTGCTGCTGGCTCATTTGATCCAGCAGCTTCGGCCGCAGACCGCGGCACAGGTAGTCCTTCGCTCTGATTGGCGCATCGTTAACGGATGAACAGTGAACGTCCCTCGGCTACGCCCAATGCCTCCCTACTGATCATTCTTACGTCCCAACCGACGCAGGCGTCTAGCACCGCACGCATTTCGCGGCTCGAATTCGTGCGCTGGTGGGACCACCCACCAGCTCGAAGCCGATCCGTCCAGCCGCTTCGGTCGTCGGCACCTGGCGGATTCGCGGCTTCGTTGCAATTTCTCCCGAATCTGGTCCCGGACTCCGCAATCTGTGCGGCGAATAATCTGAGCGAACGCGCCTCGGGCGATGCAGCCGACGCGACTTCCTTGGATCATTCACGAGAATGCATCTCCGAATGCCAGAACGACCCGTATCACGGGGCGGCGGGAGTTGACTACCGTTTAGATGATATTCTGAGAACGGCGTACCCCTTCTCACTCGCGTCGGAAAAGAAGTCACGGAGGTTTTCGAAATCGGGTCGCAACCCCACGTGCCAAGAACCGGGAGGATATATGTCCGTACCCGCCTTCGCCACTTTGTCAAGTGATTCCCAAGACTGCGTCTGCAACGCCTTGGCCACCGTCGCGACGCGCTTGCTCGACAACAAGCGGACATTGTATTTCTCGTCTTCACCACTGATGTCTACCCCGCGTACCGTCAAATCCGTGAATGGGGTGTCGGGACCTCGTGCCTCACCGGGCGTGAGCAAGAAGTGAATCTGAGTCGACACGTCGATGGCCTTGATCGGCTCGTGCGAGGTGATCTGGATGTATCGCATGGATAGCATAGATGCTTCCCCCAAGCGGGCGGCCCCGCGGTTTTGGGCCGAACTAGTAATTCTCCGGCGCGGGCGCCGGTTAAATCTTACACGAGTCTACTCCATCGTCCGGGTCGCACGGACACGTTGTGTCAGACTTCCGTTCGATCCCTGGGCAAAAAGAGTGTTTCGCCAAGTGCCAGGCACGGGCGCTCGTCGTTGGAGTCAGTCAATTTCGATGCCAGGCAGCCGCGCGGCTCCGCGAAATAACCGGCGCAGGTGATTGTGGGGTGATCTGGCTGACAATCGCCTAGCGCAAACGATGGGGGCGCAGCCAAAGGCGGTGAAGCCGCCATAAAGGCGTTCCAGGATCGGACTCGTAGCTCCACGCGGGTGGACCAACCGAGGTGACTTACACAAGGGACCAACTGCAGGCGGTCGCCGACACCGACGCGCGATACGCATGCTTCGATTTCTCGCTTGCTGAACAAATCTGCGGCGATCCCAGCGTGGAACGACTCATTCGACCTCTGCCGTAATCGCAAAAGCTCTCTGCCCGCTCATTTTTCGGGAATCGCATCGTGGCGTTTGCATAAGTAACCCTGGCTTTCGAAGAGAGCGAATGAGTGCTCCGAGAACTTTTGATGTCTCGTGAACCTTCGTATGTAGTTCCGTTTCTGATGAAACGAACCCGAGGCGGGCTGCCAGCGACAATTGATAGTCCAGTTCACGAAGTGAACCAAACGCGATGTCGAGGAACCGGAGATAGTCAGCCGACGAATTGCGAGCACAACCTTCGACAATGTTGGATGGAACAGAGACAGCCGCACGACGCATCTGTGAGATGAGACCGAATTGCTCCGCTTTCGGAAAACCTCCGGTGTGCTTGTAAGTCAGAAGTGCAACCTCGTCCGCCAACTCGAATGCCCGCAATTTCATGTGATTCCGCATGGTAACGCCCCTTTTACCTACAGCCTAAACCCCTACAGCCTAACAACCTATTCCCGCCGATGGGCTAGTGGTCAGCCAGGCCTCATAAGCCAGGACCGCCGGGTGCGACCCCCGGATCCGCTACTTTGACGAGGCTGTAGGCCGTAGGTTTTTAGACCGTAGGGGCAAGCAACGAAACCTACAGTCTATCCTCGCCCAGGCCGAGGCGGTGCTGTCGCGTTTGCTTGGTCGAGACGCAAAAGCAATACTTCCACCATAGCCAAGAACTCGGGAGAGCCTTTCACGATCACGAGGTTCAGCCGCTTCTCAGCGATGACAATCTCCCCTGGTCCAATGAGGTTGTCGAGCATCCCTTTCGTCTCCTCCGCGTCCGCGTGCTGCAATTCGAACATCTTAAGCGGAACTTTTGCGGATTTGTTATCGTCTCCTTTCGTGGGCTTCACAGCACGACCTCTTGCTGCGATCGACTCGTCAACGAGGTCGTCGATTGTGGCATTGGACAGCGTCGATTCAACGTCCTGTTCGCTCCGTGATGGACCAGGACGTTCGGCTGGTGCCTTCAGCCAATTCATAATCAACGCGTATCGGCTTGTGTCCGGTGAGAGTTCTTCCAACATGGCCAGAAGCTGCTCATCGCCGAGGCTCGAGCGCGATCGGATTCGCTTTACCGCTTCTGCAAAGTAGAAACGTTGCATCAATAAGATTCGCTGCAGATCGCTTCTCTGTCGATATTCCCTGTAGTCTCGCTGCGCGTTGGATGTCCTCGGGATCATCCGAACGGATGTCGAAAGACACTCTCGGACGTTTGGTTTCGGGCCACCCTCCAGACAACCACCCTCCAGACAAATCGTGATACGAACAAGCCAGTAGGCCTCTGAGATAGTCCTTGAGCGCGGCATCGTGTTTCTTAAGTTGCTCGAAAGAGTCGCCGCGCCATGAAAGAACCTCAAGTCTTGTCCGTTCCGGAAGATCGTACCTGAGAGCGTTACTAAAATGCGCAACCGCTTTGGCTGGATCAATAATCCCTTCTCTTTGTCCATATGTCAGGCCAAGAGACACTTCCAATTCAGCAACTTGCTCCGCCTGTTTATACCGCTTCAGCAACTGAAGAAGCGGTTCGGCCGAGCGTGATTGATGAACAGCCAAGATGGCCGATTCGTAGTCTCGTAAGAATTCAGGCGAGAACACGGTCTCTCCGTCGGCGCCCTTTATTCGAGAATGCGTTGCATCCGCTGGCGTGGTAACTAGGACAGCGCACAAGCACAGGACTAGGAAGATTGTGTGAGTCGGTTTCATTTTTTCACCTTTCGTTGTTAGCGCGAGTGACAATCGAACGGTATCCGAAAGTTCGCCTCAGGTTGTTTCCATTAGTTCAACGATTGAGATATCCGTGGACTCGATATTTCCGGTTCGCCACTCCGGAGCGACCTCTCCCGCAGAGATCGGCTTTCTCCGCGTTGGCTCGTGGTCCTGTTCCGTCCGTTGTGCAAGCAGGATGTACTGCGAGTTCATTGCGGAAAACATGGCTACCAACGCTATTGTCCATGAAGAATAAGGCAGGAGCTGTTGCATGTGTTGCTCCTCATTCTGAAAGATCGAATCAATTGATGAGGTGGTCCGTGGTCAGCTCCTTGCGCTGCCCCTTGCACTCCAGGCTCGGTGGTTCAGCGTCGCTTCCGGCAGCGTACTCTAATAGCACGGTAATGAGCGTCCCTCCGTCGACTTGGAGAGGTTCCGTTCGAAGTTGGACTCGCGAGCGGCCTTCGCCTGAAATCCGCATTTCAAACCACCACTTGTACGGAGAACCAGGCACGTCGGAAAAATGAAACCTTCCGTTCTTGTCCGTCTCGGTACTTTGGAAAACGCTACTGGAAGGTGGAAGATTGATGCCCGTCAGCGACAATCGCCGATTCGGAACTGGACGGCCTGCATGATCCACAAGCAGTCCTTCGATCTGGCCGGCAAGTGCCATCACAAAGTCAATACGCTCGGTTTTTCCAGGCAAGAAGACGCCAGCAAAACTCTTATTGTCTTTGGTGGGCATCACGCCCGCCATCAGCCGGTTTCCCTGCCGATTTAGATTCAGCTCAAAATAGCCGGCTTTATGGGCGGTGATTGTCGCTGCCTGTGGCACGATCGTCGCTGAGCTGAATCCTGGAGTGAATATGAAATCGTATCGTCCGTTGGCATCCGTGATGCCGCGACCGGTTTGAGACAGAGTGCCGTAACCCGTATAGACTTTCAGCTCAACGTCTGTTAGGGGATTTCCGGAAAGGTCAGTAACGCGGCCCTGCACGCGGAATTTGTCCGCCTGATCGTCTTCAGCCGAGTCGCCGCCCGCTGAAGCCGATGCTGGCATCGGCCCTCCCGCCCCTGCATCTTCCTTCTCGTTGGTCGTGGCGGGAAGCAACTCTCCTTCAGCTCCTCCTCCCGCCACATCTTGTTGATCGACAGCCAGAAGGAGCCTTTCCGCTTCACGGTCATAAAGGTCCGCATCACGATGGTCCCCTTTAGCCCGAGACTCCGCAGCGCGTCGCTTCAGTTCGTTGGCACGCGAACGATTCTGGTCTCTTAGTAATTGCTGAAGTTCCCGTTCAACCTCGCGGGCCTCATCAAAGCGACCGTCATCCCGAAGGTTCGCCGTCTTCGCAGTCAGCATTTTAATCCAATCCTGGCGTTGTTTCTCATTAATCCAATCCTGGCGTTGTTTCTCAAGGTCGCGAAGCTGCACACTCACTTCCCACTTGGCATGTTCCGCGTCGGCTTGACTGCGGAGTTCATCTGCATCGCGCTGGACTAGCTTGGCTTGCTGTAACTTGCCTGCCACTCGAAGTTCATTCGCCGTCGCGGCTGTTGCCTGGGCTTTTCGGCGAAGACTTGCTTCGCGCAGATAGAACGCAGCCCATTCCTGCAATTCGCGCGCAAACTCTTGTTGACCCGCGTTTCCATGCAGCAAGAAATCGACCGCGTTCTTGCGGAAGCGGGACGCTTCTGCTTCGAGCCAATCCGGATCTGTCTCATCGCGTTGGTAGTCTAGTTTGAGGTTGTCATTGCCGTTGGTGTCAAAGCCTTCGGGGAAATCATCACCCTCTTCCGGCAGCACGATTGACAACTGTCCCACAAGGGGGCTGTCGCTGTCGTACACATACCAGCAGATCGCTTTCCGTGTTACTCCGGAGCGTGAAAGCTCAAGCCGCATCGGATCGGAATCAAGGTCAAGCCGATAGCTCCAACGTTCGAGAGTTGCTTGAGCCGATGCCTTACCAAATGACACATGGTCGGCGTCGAATTCGATCAACGAATAGGGTTGGAGGTCGGAAGCATCGACTTGAAGACGATCCCCACGACGCTCCGCCGATTTGAGTTTCCATTTTCCGATGATCGCATTGCGAATTTCGGTTTCGCTGGGCACAGCCGATAGTACATGAAACTGGCCCATCTCCTGGGTGTACTGAGTCGTCTCCTCGGTATCCTGATTCGCGTGACTCTCTGTTGTGCTGGGCACAACCGATCGCACAGACAGATCGGCATTCGCTGGCGCTTCTTTCCGCTGTAACTTAACGGTCACCTCGGCGATCTTATCTGAAGCCAAATCGACCGTAACGAATCGGTGCGAAGGGTTTTCCTCCGACAAGGGAAGTTGCAGCGTCGGGTGGCGAACATAAAATGTCGCGGAACCGTGGCTGGGAAGATTCCGGACGTTGGCGACGCCATTGGCGTCGGAAATCGCCTCGTAACGCCGTCCGGCGTCTTGTAGCTGTTCTCCTTGATCGGAGCCCTTCTCTTCAGATTGGTTCAACCTCGTTGTGCGCAACAACAGCGATTGACTATCGCCGTCACCCAGCACTTGGCTTCCACCGCGGTGCCACGCCTGGTTCGGCGAGAACATCACTTTGGCACCGGCAACTGGCCGATCGTCCGGTCCCACCAGCTTGACGCGGCAAGCCGTCGTCGGCTCCATGCGCAGATTCACATCGGCGCTATGGCCCTCAAGAACAACCACCAGCGGCCAAGTACGGTCGTCATCGTACGCCATCATTGCGCCAGGCAGGAGTGCTGACTCGCGCCCTCGACCGCTAGGGAGCCCCACGCCCGTCCCTTGGTCTTCCTCGCGCCCAAGCGCGGTCGGCAAGTTCCTGCGCATTTGGAGTCCGCGACACAAAGCCATCACAAACGGCGAGAATCTGCAAGGTGTCGTCGGCGGGGAGCCAACCGAGGTCGAACGTTCCATTTTCGCCGACTTGAGTCGCTTCTTGCCATTCCCAGCGGGAGGCATATTCTGACGGATCGGCAATGCCTTCGGGATAGTCGATAACCATTCCAATCACCCGACCGTCCTTAACAGGACGCGGCACTTCGCCACCGAGACTGCCCGTGACATGGACGCCTGGCTTCAAGCGGACGGTCAATGAGAGTGTGTTGCCTCGGTACTCTTGAAGATCGAGCAAATCGCTGAACAAAACAGCCTCCGTCTCCTTCCTCGGCAGATGCATGACGCGCAGGGATCGCCGCTCACGAGCCACGCAGCGCGAGACCAATGTGCCGTCGTTCTCCAGCTTCCATCGATCACCGACCGGGTTGCCGCTGAGCAGGGCAAACGGTGCATCAATGGGCTGATTCGTTCTGTCGTCGATCGCACGCACCTTGATCGTGATTCCATCCTCCAAGACGACCTGCGCAGGTCCGTCATCGGTCGCGCGGTCGCCCAAAAACACGACATAGTCGCCGTGGTCGACGAGCCATGTGATCTGTCCGGTTTCCACTGTGTCGGACGTGTACTTCGGATAAGCGACGTGCGCAAGGCCCTCTGTATCAGTCCGACTTAGAGGAGCAGGTCCCCATTCGTCACTTTGCCAACCGAAATGTGAAGACGGGTCCTGCTTCGTTCGCAGTCCCAGGGGACGGACGACCGCTCCGACGATCGGCTCTCCCCGCTGATTGGTCACTCGGACCGTCGCCGTCAGCATCACCGGCGTTTTCGTCCCGGTGTTCATCATTTCCTGATAATCGCCACTTTCATCACCGTCTTGGCCGGACGCAGTACCCGCGTCATTCGCTTCCTCCAGAGATGCGTTTCAATACGGTGAGCATGGTCCCATCCCCTTCACTCGAACGAAACCGCGTTGGTCGTACGTCTGGTGATCCAACTCGAACGCAAATGCGCAGCGTGTCTCCGTCGAGTTGATAGATCCCGGCTGATGGACGGTCGTTCTCGAATGCATCGATGTGATTGACGTCTTGTTTCGCTGACAATACAAAACGCGTTTCGATTCCGCTTCCATCCTTTTGGAACATCGTCATGACGTTACCATCGATTCGCACGCGATAGCCAACGACGCTCGGGTCCGGAATGCCATCTTTTCGGAACGACTCCACTCCCCACGTTCCCTGCAATGCCTCGTATTTGTTAGTCAGCTCATCCGCACCGACCGCACTGTTGGTCCAGCTTTGCACGATCACGGGCGTGACGAGTAACGAAGTCGCGATCAGCATCATCGCCAGGATGCCGCCGCGTGTGAGCCGAAGTTTCGGCGTGTCGGTGTTTTCCAATAGTCGCAGCACGCGGCGTTTGAACTCCGACGCGTTGGTCCCCGACGCGGCCAGCGCCGTGGCTTGATTTGCAATGCGCGAATTGCGAAGCGCCGAGGAAAGCTCGGCCATCCGCACCAAGGCGTCTGCGTAGTGGGCCGACTGACAACCAACTGTCAGTACCAAATCGTCAGCGGCATTCTCGCGCTCGATGCTGACTCGGCGGCTGACGAACCACACTGCCGGATGAAAGAACAGCACGGCTTCGCTCAGCCGCTGAAGCAGATTAACGAACAAATCGTAACGGCGAATGTGGGCTAGTTCGTGGGTCACCAGCAACTGTAACTGGTCCGGCGACAAACCGCTGGCCAGCGCGGCTGGCAGCAGGATCATCGGTTTGACGACGCCCACCACGACCGGAATCGAGATTTGCTCGCAAAAAGCAACGGCGGGTGCGATTTTCAAGCCGATTCCGCGCGCCTGTCGCTGGACCATCATGAGCAAGCTGTCATCGTCAACTGGTGAGGAAGCGCGTCGCAGCTTGTGCCCGCCCCACAACGCCGTCGAAAGACGAAGCATCATCAGCGCGACACCGAGGAAGTACACTGCCGTCACGTAGGGTGCGGCCCAAATTAGCCAAGCCAACGCCTGGCTCAATGTTGATTCGGTTGTTTCCGCGGACTGCGAAGGTACAGTGTAGAGACTGCGATTATCCGGCTCGATCTTCGTATCGCTCGTGAACATCGGCGGCGTTGCGAGGTCGGCAGGGGACGCAAACGCACTTGGTGAGCCGCCCGCCGTCAGCAATTCATGGTCTGGCGTTCCAGAGCCGGCCATCGTCAGTTGGGATACCGCACCTGCATCTTGCCGAACGTCAACGAAGGCAAACGTTACCGGCAGGCAGACCACCATCAACAACATCGCCGCGACATTTAGTGAATAACGCACCTGCGCTGCTGCCCGTTTCAACAGCCAGCCAGCGACGACCACGATTAGGCCCACCGCTGCACCTTGCCAAACAAAATGTATTAACGTCACTACGAGCTTTAGCGAAAACGATTCGTCAATCCAGGGGAACGGATTCATCGGACATCTCCCAGACAGCTTGGTATTGAATTACGATTCCTTCAACTTGCGGTTGATAATCCGCCGCAGTTCCTTGAGTTCTTCTTCGTCGATACTTCTCACGTCGAACAACTTGAGCAGCACGGTCGCCATCGATCCGTCGAAGACGCGGTCCACGACGTCGCCCAGCACGCGATCGGCAACTTCCGCTTCGCTGATCAACGGCGAGAACAGATAGGTGTTGCTCTGCTTCTTTCGCTTCAGATACTTTTTGTCGACCATCGTGTTGAGCGTCGTGATAACCGAAGTTTTGGCCAACTCACGCCCACCGGCCGCCAGCGCGGCCTGAACTTCCCGCGCCAGAAGCGGTGACTGTTGCCAGAACAGTTTGAGCATCTGAAGTTCTAGTTCCGTGGGATACTTCGCAGCCGGACGAGCCATTTGGTTATCTCCTGAAAACTCATTTTTCAACATCGTCTAGTTTTATAGAATATATACAACCTAGCTACCGCCGTCAAGAAACATTGTCTATAGAACTAAACATTCTGTCCGGTGCGATGCGTAATGAAATACGTGACCGCAGGCGACTGGCCAACTTCTTCTTCCAGGCGGCTCGTGGAGCCAGATCGCGGAAATCGTAGTCTCTACAGAGTCCCAGGCCTCCGCATGATTGCTCACCAACCGGTAAGCCGTGCGCCACACGACATTCACGTTCTGGCTAACGATGGTGTCCCAATCTGTCATCACCGAATTCGCTGAAAAGTGTCCTTCGTTCTATTAGTCGAAGTGAACGGGGCTAGTGTAACGCGAATTCTTTCAAAAAATGGCGCGATGCGTGTTCGTTGGGACGGTGACTCTCAAGGCGCAGCTGATTGTAAAGGAGAGCTTGACGGAGGTGCCGACACTCGGCTTGATCCGGCAGCGACCAGAATCATGGTGCCAAGTGGAGTCAAGGGCGATTTCAGAATTTTCCAACAACTCGATTGACATAGCGAAAGGTTTCGCTACACTGCCGCTAGCGAAACCTTTCGCTGACGTCAATGTTGCACCAGCCTGCGACGGGCCAGCACCCTTTCGGAGGTACTACAATGCGAGAATTGGGCTCTTCTCAGCCAACGGCCGTCGAGCTTGAGATTCTGCGGATTCTCTGGGAGCTGGGGCCGAGTCCCGTGCGCGAGATTCATGCGCGGCTCAGTGCGGCCAAAGGGACGAACTACTCGACCACGGTGAAAATGCTCTCGGTGATGCTGACCAAGGGGTTGGTCAAACGCGATGAGAAGGCGACGCCGCATGTCTATCGCGCATCGATTACTCGCCAACGGGCCGCGAAGAAGTTCCTCCACGAATTGATTGAGAAAGTCTACGACGGCTCGGCCATGAGCCTCGTGCTGCAAGCCTTAGCCGGCAGCCAGGCGTCGCCAGCAGAGATTGAGGAAGCCCGCAAGCTGCTCGACGAAATGGAGGGCAAGTCATGAACGATCCCTTCTACATTGCGTGGCCGTTTTCGCAGATCGTGGTCGAACGAATCGGTTGGGTACTTGTTCATTCACTGTGGCAATTCACTCTCGTGGCGCTGCTGGCGGGAGTGCTCGTTCGAGCGATGCGTCGCAGTTCAGCGGGAATGCGGTATGGCGTGCTGGTGGTGGCGATGACCTTGTCGGTCGCTGCTCCGGTCGTAACGTGGCTGCTTCTGCCGAGCGAAGACCCCGCGTCTGTGGTGAATCGGGTGGAGAATATAGCGCCCGAAGGCGCAAGTGATGTCATGTTGGCGAGTGAGGCAGCAATCGAACTTCCTACGCCGGTCCCTGCGGCATTGAGCCTCGCGGCGAAAACGCGATCCGCACCATCGCCACAGCCCTCCGCGTTCACCGAAACCGCACCGTCCTGGTCGGACCGCGTAAAGACGTTGTTGCGGCCTTGGCTGGCGTGGATCGTGGCCGTTTGGAGCATGGGAGTTTTCGTTTGTTCGACTCGGCCGTTGCTCGGCTGGTACACCTTGCGCCGATTGCGGCGCGTGGGAGTGTCGACCGTGTCGGACGAAGTGCTCGCCGCGATGCAGCGAGTCTCCAGACGGCTCGGTCTGCCCGGCGCGGTGCAATTGCTGCAATCAACGCTGGCTCAAGTGCCGATCGTCGTCGGTTATTTCCGCCCGGTGATTCTGTTGCCAGTCAGCCTACTGACAAGCATCCCCGCCGCTCAATTGGAAGCGATCCTGGCTCACGAACTGGCTCACGTGCGGCGTCATGATTTCGCCGTAAACCTGCTGCAAACGCTAGTCGAAACGCTGTTCTTTTATCATCCGGCCGTGTGGTGGCTGTCGCATCGAGTTCGCGTCGAACGTGAGCACTGCTGCGACGACCTCGTCGTCGCACTGTTCAACAACCGCGTTGAATACGGCCGCGCGCTGCTGGCGATCGAAGAACAACGCGGACAAAGAACAGTGCTCGCGCTCGGGGCGACCGACGGTTCGCTGCTGTCGCGGGTTCGCCGCATCACTGGTGTCAGCCCGGACCGCACTGCCGTCCGTCTGAGCGACCGCTGGCCCGTGGCATCCGTCGGCGTCATGACGCTCTGCCTCGTGCTGATGATCGCGATCAGTTCGTTCGTCACCTCGCGGGCGGAGGTTTTCCCGATTAGCAGCAACGAATCACGCCGCGATCCACTCGTTGCTGAATTGCCCCACGGGATCAAAGTTGAACTCGTCGGCTTGGCTCTGATGGAAAGTGAGCCAAAAATCTGGTGGAGACCGGATGGGTCTCGGCTTGACGATGTGCCCGTGCATGACAAGCGAACGACAACGACGTCCAGTCATGAAATGCGGCGTGTCCTATTGCGAGTGCATGGCTTGCCGAACTATCTCGATGTCGCGACTCCGGGCATGACTTCGACTCGCCGGGATGAAGCTCACGGATCGGGCGGGCCGTTTGTACGAGTCGATGGCGGATATGCGATTCAAGCTAGCCAGAAAACGGCGAAGATCGAAGTTGGCATAGCGACTCAGCCGCAATCAGCGCTGCGTGTGCTTGATCCCTTGGGAGTCAAGTTGCCTCGTCCTGCGAACGCTTCCGCGGACCCATTGGTCGAAGACATCGAGGTCGAGACTGTGAATTCAGTCAAGAGCGTGGTCACGGGGCGTGACGAAGGAACCAGGATCACTTGGATTTCTCCCGTAGAGGGCGGCCGACCGATCGACCTGGATCTCAAGCTGATCGACAAAGACGGGAACACACACGACCGAAAGCAAATCCACACGAACGGTGATGCCACTTTGCGCCAGCACGTCACCTACGAGTTCGATGTCCCATTTGTGCGAGTGGCTCGCTTTGAGTATCGACTGCGGATGTTTCACCATTGGGTCACGTTCAAAAACGTTTCGATTCATGCGGGCGAGAGGACCGACGTGAAGATACGAACGGCGTCTTTGGCGGAGTCACAGGCCGCCAGCGTCGGCCGCGGGTCTCCCGACCCCGCCCTCGACCCGAAAGCAGGTCTCCCGACTTTGGAGAAAGAAACGAGCGAGACAAACAGCGAAAACGGAGACCCGCGGTCCGACCCAGCGCCGGGTTTGGGAGAACCGCGCCGAGCGCAGGACAAGCAAGCTGGCCCACGGACGTTGCTCAAGCCGGCGTTTCTGCTGCCCGGCCATTACAACATGGTGGATGTGCGATTTGACAACAACGACACGGAGCTGGTCGCCGTTTCGGCTTATCATTTCGCCACCGTCCGCCGATGTGACGTCGGCGGGAGAACTTTGAAAAGCGAGATCAACCTCGCCAGCGATAGGCACCTCCGGCCGTTTCGTCCGGCGACATTCAAACTTTCCGGTGATGGGCGGCGAGTGGTCGCGGCGACGGACGAGTACGTGGGAATCTGGGACACGTCGACTGGCGAACTGCTCAAGAAGTTGTCGTATCCCACAAAGGAATGGGAATACGACTGCATCGGCCAACTGGACTGCACTCCCGATCTCTCGGTGATCGTGGGCCACCTGACGACGCATTACAGTCGTACGACGCAGGTCTATGACGCTCACCTGATTGTTTGGGATGGAAACTCCGGTGAAGTGCTGAATATGGTCATTGACAAGCACGCGACGGAATTGCAATCCATCGCCTTGTCCATGGATGGAAAACTGCTCGCGACGACCAATGGCGGCGGAGCGAAAGTCTGGGAGACGAGCACCGGTAAATTGCTTCGCTCATTTCCGAACGACAACAAAGGCCGGAAGCATTCCGATCCGGAAGTTTCCGGCCAGTACACCAGCCACGTCTGGAGCGTGCAGTTGTCACCCGACGGAAAGCAACTCGCCGTCGGCGACATTCTGGGAGTGAGACTTTGGGACGTCCAATTAGGCCAGTTGCAACACCAGCTCGACGCTCCGTACCGATACGGCACCGGGATGTTCGTGTACTCCAAGGACGGCCAACTGCTCGCGCGAACAGGTACGAGTGGTAAGGGGAAGGAAAGAGTCGTACCGATCTGGTCGACGCAAACGGGCGAGAAGCGGTTTGAGCTTCACACGGAATCGAATTGCGGCGTGTTCTCCGACGATAACAAGCAGTTTGCCGTTGGCTTATCGGAGCGTCAGATGGTGCTCGCCGTTTTCCAGCTAGACGGCAGTGCCGCGGATGTGGAACCAGCGCGACCTTCGAACAATGCCAACACGCCAGGCGGCCTCCGCTTTCACCACCGTGGCAAGCAAGCCGAGGAGCTGATCGACCTGTGGAAACCGGTCTGGGGCGATGAGCAGCTTGGCATTCGTTACGGGATTGCACTGGCCAGCGAGCGGCGACAATTCCGTATCGGCCAGCGAGTCCCGATGATGGTTTTCTTTCGCAATGTGAGCGACAAGACGTTACAGGTTGACGTGCGTCCCGACTTCTTCTGGAACGTGCCGAAGGTGACGAGTGCCAACGGCGCAGCGGTTGAACTTGAACAAATCGCCTTGCTGGGAACGTCACCTCATTACCGAGAAAAGCTGGAACCAGGTGAAGCGTTCGGCGCGATCTACCTCAGCATTGGCCTTGGCGACAACCCACGACCCGGCCGTCAGGATTGGGGGCCGTTCTGGAAAATGCCGGTGGCCGGTCAATACAAGCTGGCGCACTCGCTCGCTTTTAAAGTCGCCAGTCCTGAAGCCAGCACAGACGATAACAGCGACGATTGGAAACCCGGTCAGTTAACGAGTGGAACGCTTGTGCTGGAGATTGTCGATGGCGGCGAACGCGCCAGGAAAGATCCCGCGGACGAAGAAGCGGCGGAGATTCCCGTGGATCAAAGCAAAGCGATAGCCGAAGCTGTCGCCAAGGAGTTGAATCGGCTTCAGGGGCACTGGGCGATCGACTCGTGCGAGTCCGACGCTGCACTGCTAAAGGTATCCGAATTTGCTGCACGAAGATGGCGCTGGACGGTCAAGGGTGATGAAATCGAATGGGGTCGTGAGGGTCAGGAGTGGAAGGTGAACTTCAAGCTCGACCCAGTTCAAACGCCGAAACAAATCGATCTCACTTTTCTCGACGGCCCGCTCAAAGATCAGAAGTGTCTCGGCATTTATGACTGGGACGAAAAAGATGGGAAGACTCTGAAGATTCTGATGCAGGATCCGGGAGCCAAGGTCGATCGGCCGACCAGCTTCGCGAGGAAGGCGGGAAGTCAGACATCGCTGATCGTGCTCCATGCGATCCCGCCGATCGACCCTGTCAAGGAACTGGCGTCGTTTCAGGGAACGTGGAGTTTCGACCTTACTCAGCCCTGGACTTGGCCCCAACCGATCGGACTCGGGATCGACAGCAATGGTCGCAAGAGTGAAAAGCGGTGGGTGATCGAGGGGAATCGAATCACCTGGGTCGGTCGGGATGGCGAACGAATTTACGTGACCTTCACGATTGATCCGTTCAAGGCTCCGAAGCAGATCGACTTCACGTTTGTCAATGGGCCGCACAGAGGGCAGAAGTCGATCGGCATCTATGAACCAGCATGGGGAAATGAGAATTACCGCTGGCTTTGCATGACCGATCCCGGAACGGATGCACCTCGGCCGACCGACGTGTCTGCTTCGAGCTTCAAGAAGCAGTCAATGATCGGCATGCACCAGATCACGCCGCCTGAGAAACCATCCGCTGCGAAAGCGCTCGAGCGATTCCAGGGTGTCTGGAATATGACTGCCTGCGATTCGACGCTCAGAACGTTTGGTGCCACTCAACAGGAAGCGTCGAAGTGGCAATGGACGATCAAGGGGGATGAGATCCTCTGGAGCCGCCAGGGCGACGTGTGGAAGCTGAAACTCGACGTGGATCCTTCCAAACTACCCAAAGAGATGGACCTCACCTATCTCAGCGGCCCGTTCAAGGGTGCGAAGTGCCTGGGGATGTATGAGTTCGGCGGAGTCGATCGTCAGAGTCTGATGATCGCCATTCAGGATCCGGGATCGGAAGCCCCCCGTCCGACGAGCATCTCGATGAGTGGTGACGTAAAGACCGGGCTGATCTTCCTCCGACCGAGCAAGCCGAACGACGCCGAGCGAGAGATCGCCTCGTTTCAGGGAATCTGGACGCTTAGGAACTTTGATACGGGCAACATTGACAGAAACAAAGATCCGAGTTCATGGCCGCTCCCCGGTGGTAAGGGGCCCAATAAATCCGGCGAAGGAAGCGAGCTGCGGTGGATTATCAAACGGAATGAGATTTCCTGGACCAGCCGTTCCGGGCAGGAGATCAAGGCATCCTTCACGATTGATTCACGTCAACGTCCGAAGCAGATCAACCTCACGTTCCTCAGCGGTCCCAACAAAGGCGAAACGTGCCCCGGCCTGTACCAGCGAGATGATCTGGACGAGAACATTCTTTGGCTCTGCATCGCGAACCCAGGTTCAAACACCGAAAGGCCGAAGGAATTCTCGTACGAGTGGGGTAAAGGCCGTTCGGTGCTTTCGCTGTATCCGTTCTAGCCGCCCGAACTATCAAACGCACAATCGTCCGCAGGCTTCCAACCAACGTGAGAATTGCCTCACGAATGTGCGGTGGGAGAGCCGGCCACGCCTCCGCGATACGATCGACGGCAGTCAGCGAATCGCAGGAAGATGTGCCGGCTATGCGGCTTTATGGTTAGGCAGAATCACCGCGCAGCCGAACGAACAAGAGGTTCTTGCTTTCATCACAGACAAGCTAGAAGCGGTGCGAGTTGCCGCAACACTGCCGGACTGAATGCGTCGATAGAAGAGGCGTTGTGTCGTTCCAGCGCGTTGTACGCCACCTTGCTGGATGATCCCATGTATGCCTTTCATCGTGAGGGGCGGCATTTGGAAGCAAGTAGCTGGACAATCTTGTCGCCGGATGTCCCGGTCTTTCGTGATGATGCGGGAATGGAACTGGACCAGCCGTGGCTATTGAGCTTCATCACCTGCGCTGCACCCTACGCACCGGAATTGGGTCAGCCGCTGTCATCGCAGTTGCTTCGAGAACGGATTCATCGCGTGATGGCAATCGCACACTTGTACGACTACCGGACGCTGGTCCTGGGTGCTTGGGGCTGCGGTGCGTTTGGCAATGATACGACCAGGACCGCCGAAGATTTTCGTGAGGCACTGGAACGCGACTTTGTGGGCGTTTTTTCGGACGTCGTCTTCGCGATCACCGACTGGTCTGAGGAACGCAGGTTTCTTGGACCATTTCGATCCGTCTTCCCAGCGTCCTGAGGGGTCACCAAACATCGGACGGTTGGCGATTCCAGCACGGAAAGACGTCAAGTCACAGGATGGCAGGGGGGGACGCAAATCACCGGTTATGAGGCTGGGTTCGACTGATGCCAAGACCGCACCAGCAATCATCCATTTCCAGCAAATGACTTACGCCAACTCCTCGCGTGTTGCCGCGATTCTGCCGGGCTCTCGCGAGTGTTTGGAACTGGGTTCGGTTCGCTCAACTCTACGATCTTCCCAGTCGTCCGCTCTGACCGCCGGGTAAACGAATCGGCCGGCGTCGAATCCAAGTTTCGACGCTGGCCTTTTTTCGTCTTTTCCGCCCTGTTTCGCAGGCTTTGGCGACATCTGCCGCTGGCGCGGCCCCACTCGCTATCTCTGAACAGAGAGTTCTCTCAAGCGCGCCCCCACCACCTGCCTCGGCCACTCCAAACCCAAACTCTCGCGCCTCTCGAGTCTCTATGACCGCGGGCTTATTTGATTTTCCTAACCCCTAGAGATGCTAGATGGACCAACATCCACGTCCCAATTTACGCCGAGGCGAGCTATCCGTCTGTTGGTTGCGGCATCCGATACAGGTCGACGGAGTGGTTCGCAAGACGCCCGTCCGTCGTGACCCCAGAAGTCCGAAGTTTTATTCGGCCTCGGATTGCGTAGCCATTGAATTGCAGCCTTCGGGCAGGTCCCTTCATCATGGGACAAGCCATTACGTCCTTCCCCGTGACGCGCGTGTCACCGCTACCGAGCTACGCTACCAAGATCGACTCCTCACTTTGAAAATGTCGTGTAAGTCGGATACGCCTTGTAAGGATCCGAATCCGCCGACACCTTCATCGTCGTTCCAGCCTCCACGTCATGCTGCATGATGGCCCCGTTCTTGGCGAAGAGCAGGAACTTGTTATCCGTGGATATGGACACATACCAGGCCTGGGTGGACGGATCCAGCTTATCGAATATCACCTCGTTGGTTATGGAAGGTACCGAGGCATCGAAATCCGCGTAGACCATCACCCCGCCTTTGTACATGTCATGGTTTGAATCTACCCATTTCTGGTAGGCGATCATGGTCTCGTCCCGGGATAGGGCGATTTTGTGGATGAACTTGTTGTCGGAGCGCTGGACCTGGACGTACTTCGCTTTGCCGCTGGTAGTGGGCATTGCAAGATAGCTTTCTCCCCCGCGTTGTAAAAACACGCGCCCGTCCGCCAAGTGTGGATTGACCCAGCCCCAGGGAGCTATTCTCTGTTCTTCGCCGGGCTGTCCGTCGAAATCGTTCCAGTAGGGCCCGCGCTTCTCCACGTACATGCGGTTGAAGCTGATACGCATGGTGCCGTCTCGGGACCAATAGGGCTCGGTATTGAAGTTCTCTTCGCCAGCGGTGATCTCGTGGAGATTGCTGCCGTCGGCATTCATCACGCAGATGGAAGAGAGCCATTCATCGCAACACCGGCCTTTATCCGCGTAGCGTCTGAAGAAGGTCATTTTACTGCCGTCCGGGCTGAAGTTGGGCTTAAAGTTCCACTGGGTAGTGTCGGTCAGAAAGGTGATATCAGACGTCCGTGTCTCCGGGTCGTACACGGTCCGGGCGATCTGCCAGTTTCCGTTGGCATCCGCTGTAGAACAGACATAGGTCACCTTGCCTTCAAGAGTGAGCACTACATTCTCAACGCCGTCGATAGACTCGACGTTCCGCGAAATGAAGCCATAGCCGGCCTTGCCGAAGGTGATCACATTCGCCGACGTGGCCTTGGAAAGCGGCGCCCGGTAGCCGTCCTGCCTCGGCAGGTTTTCGTCATGCCGGTCTTGTGAAACGGAAGCCTCTTTCGTACCCGTCGCGTCTTCAAAGCTGTAACGCCCCTCAGCATCGGTTGTCACGACGAGCCCAACGTTTTTCAGGGTGACGGTCGCGCCCGCGAGAGGAACGCCGGCGCTTCCATCCATGACCAGGCCGGAAAGGGTGACTGATTGTGCGGCTGCATAATTGGTCAAAACGATGAACACTGAGATCAATCGAAACATCATAAATTCCCTCGAGGAAGTAACTGATCACCGACAGGGATTTTAATACATGAGCCATGGTCGAGAGTACGCCAACTGCGCGACCTTATCGCCAACGGGATCCGACAGGACTGTCTCGAAAATGAAACTCTCCTTGCGAAGAACCAAGGCTTGGCGGATCGCGGCAGCAGCATCGGCCGCTTCATAAGCCCCAAGGTCCAGTTCGCTCGCAAGCACATCCGCGTTAATGAACCGCAACCCGCCGTCGATTCGACGGTGATAATGCTTGACTCCTAATGTCGCAATCCGAGCCCCAACGAGATCGTGTGGTCCATTTAGTGCCGCTCAGACTCCGAGGGGACATTCAGTCCCGCGTTCCTTCTGTTCGAGTCGCCGAATGCGCACGAACGGAAAGTTCGATAATTTCCTGGATCGTGGCAATAACGAGTTGAGGATTGTCCAACGGAATACTGTGACCACATTTACGGGCCACGGACAGTTTGACTCCAGGATTGGCGTCGACCCATTGCTGGTAATCCTCCAAGTGCCACGGTTTTTGAACCTGCAGGAGGGTTCGCATTTCGGGGTCGAGCATGTACCTTGCCTCGTCCAACGGCGATATACGTCCATCTGCGGACAGAAGGATGATGGGAACATTCGGCAACGGAGTGGCTGCGATGGCTTGCTGGAAAGTTTCGGTGTCGGCCGCGAATTCGTCACGGCTTCCACGTGAATGGCTCACCCACGGCGGCCGCGAATGCTCTGTAAGTTTCGCAAGCCATTCCCGCCGGAGGGCACTACGCTTCGGTTCTGCGACGGTTTCCAAGAACTCCGCCATGCGTTTTACCTCCAATCCTCGCATCCAGACCAAACGACTCAGTGCCTCGGGTGTTGTTCGACGACAGTAGGCATTCACCGTATCCCAATCTTGCCGACAGTGTTCGTAAAACCACGACTGGATTTCCTCCATCGATTCGTAGGCGTTGATCTGCGTCGGATCGAGGAGAACCAGTCCTGCGACTTCATCGGGATACGTCGCGGCGAAAATACGCACGTAGGGACCACCCATTGAATGGCCGACGAGTATGTACGGCGGAGACAGGTCCGCATTGCCGAGTGCGGTGTGAAGCTCGACCGCGATCTGTCGTCCCGTGCGTGGTTGCGGTCCGGGCTCGGACGCTCCCACGCCGGCGCGATCGTAGGTAACAACGCGAGCGAAGCGACCGACTTCCTGACGAACCTGCTCCCAGCCGATTCCGCCTCCGCCACCGGATTCCAGTACGACCGTGGGGCCGGTATCGCCAACAATTAACATGTGTAGGCGGTGACCACCGGCGTCGACATCGACGGTCTTCTCTGAAACGTATTTTCGAGCCGCCGGCAACCTGTCGTGACAAGCAACGCCACACAGAGGACGCCGCAGGGACAAACCGCCAGTTTCATGATTTGCTCACTTCAGTAGATCACGCCACTTTCATTGGCTGTCATGGTTCAACTCTCCGACAGTAGTGCCATGTCCCCGCCGCGAACGCTACAGCCCCGACAACGAAGCACACCAAGTTCGTCCAATCCGATATGTGGACCATAGGAATACCAAACACGCTGCCGACCAAGATCAATGCGATTGATACCGCAACCGGTGAGAGGAACGCGAGGAGAATAGGCACGGTCGAATTCTCCAGCATTGCTGAGGCCATCCAGCCCACACCGAACGTGAGCACACAGATCGACCCAATCCCAGACGCCGTTACCAACTCCCCAACATCGTCTACCGGTTTAGAACTCAGCCCGGCGGCGATGCAATACACAGACAGCAGAGCCCAGCCCCACATGGCCGTGAGCATTCCAATTGCGACGACCAACTTGCTAGTTAGAATCTGCCATTTCGGCGGCGGGAGGCAGGCCAGAAAATTTGCACTCCGATCGCCTCGTTCGCAGGCGATGGCATGGCCACCAAACAGGCCGGCAAAGCATATCGTGATATACAACCACATGGTGCCGTAGGAATGGAGCATTTCGGCCCAGTCGTCCAAAGACGGCGGTCGCGGCCATGTTGTTGCCAATTGTGCGCCGATTCCCACGAGATACAGCAACACCCACACCGCAGCAGAGAGAAGCAAGAGCGAACGACTAAGGCGATAGTCCTTCCAAATCAGGCTCTTCATCGAGCGTCTCCTTCGAGAATGTAATCCTTGAAGAGTTCACCCAGATTGACGTCGAAGACATCCACTGATTCGATGGAGTTCTCGGCCTTCAGACGCTCTTCGACGTCGGCGCTGAAACTACTCACGGTCAGCATCCACTCTCGACGATTTATGCTTTGATAGACGGTACCATCAGGTACCCAACGTGGAAGGTGCCCGTCGATGAGGACGGCGCGGACGCGCTTCACTGACGCTAGTAGTTCATCAACTCGGCCATGGACGATGATTCTCCCGTCGCGAAGAATGCAGACCGAATCTGCCAAACGGCGGACATCCTCCAGGTTATGGCTCGAATAGAGGACGGTCGTACTCCTACCGCTGACGCTACGCAGTACAGCTTCGAGAAAATCATCATGGACAATCGGATCGAGACCCGATGTCGGTTCGTCCAGAATGAGCAGTTCCGGTCGATGCGAAACTGCCAAAAGCAGTCCGAGTTTTACGATCATGCCCTTGGAAAGGTGGCTAACTTTTTTGCGAATATCCAGCGAAAACATATCAAGCATCTCTTCGCAGTAACCAGCATCCCACATCGAGTAGAAACTCGAGGTGAAGCGGATCGCTTCGCCGACGGTCATCCAGGGATAAACGTCATGATGCTCGGGAACATACCCGACGTGATGGCGGATTGTGGTGGCGTGCGTGGCGACATTCATCCCGAACAACCGCACCTCACCGGATGTAGGTGCTAGTGTCCTCATCAACATACGGATTGCCGTACTTTTGCCAGCACCATTTGGTCCAATCAATCCGAGCGTCGTCCCTCTTGGGATCGTCAGGTTCATGTTATCCACTGCAGGGCCACCCTTGAATCGTTTGGTGACCCCCACCATGTCCACCGCCGGTGCGTCAGAATCCCCGAGCATCATGGTCGCACCTTCGCTTTTTTTGTTGCTGACGCCAGCGCCACTTCAAACAGTTTGCGGATGCGTTTGGCATCCAGCCCAGCCGCGAAGGCCGTCGTCAGTGTTTGTCCGAATTCCGTCTGGGCCGTCTCTTCTGCCTGCGAAATCGCCGAACGTGCTCCCTTTCTGCCGACGAACATTCCCACACCACGATGCGATTCAATCAACCCCTGACGGCACAACTCGTCAAAGGCTTTTTGCACGGTGTTCGCGTTGACGCGAAGATCGGTCGCCAGTACTCGCAACGAAGGCAACGCTTCTCCCGGGCGGTATACGCCAGCCGCGATCGACGAACGAAGATGTTCGACAATCTGTAAGTAAATGGGCACATGACTCTCTGGTTCGATCTGCATCGCGTCAGCCTCACTGCATTAGGTATCTAGGGCAGTGTATCAGCGTGAAGGCAAGTGTCAACCCTCCTCACCTGGCAGAGTCGATAAACGGGCGGGTTGCTCGAGCGCGACCTACAGCTCCCACAACTTCAAGATGACCCGTCGGTTTACTCCGACCGCCGGGTTAACGAATTTGCCGGCGTCCGACACCAGATTGGACGCCGGCCTTTGTTCGTTTTTTCCGCCCTGTTTCGCAGGCTCAAGCGGCTCCGGCCGAACATCCGGCACCCACTCTCTATCTCTGACCAGAGAGTCTCCCGAGACTAACAAGCCGGCCCCATCTTGCGACCAAGCGAGCTTTCTCATTGGCGATTCCAATGATCAAGTGCAGCTGACTTTGACCGTCCTGTGACTGCGTCCCGGGGAGAGTGAAACCCAATCACGCCACCATCCGCGACACACTTTCGTGCAATCGATGTCACGAGCGAAGCGAGTTAGCGATACCGTTAACTCCGCGAAGTCGATGCAACCGAACGCACAGAGGCGCCAAAACGTTGCGGCCATTAACGGCAGGTTTCAGACCCTTGACCGCCTTCCCACACCAACCAATGTGGTCGGCGTTGCGCAGTCGGTCTGCGTATGATCTCGACTGTCAACTCCTTGCACAGATGCGGGAGCCGTTGAATCTGGGACCAACTATGAGGTATCCGAAATCGGGGTACTTTCTGTTAGCCAACTCGGTAAGCTTGAGACCGCGACGATGGTTATCCTGACTCCCTTTAACCAGCTGATTCGTCTTCCGTGGATTCCAGCCGAGCGTTCCATTACATGCCGGGCAAGTCAATGATCACCAGGTGGACAAACCGTTCGGGTTGGGATGCGAGCGGCGATCGTTGGTGCGGCGATCGACGACGTTTCATTGTTGTTGGAAATCCGAACTATCACCAAGCGACCGATACACCGGAAACACTTGACTATCCACGAATGACCGAAGTGAGGGTTTGTTTCGATCGGATCATTTGCGGATGAGACTAAATCGCATCAGCTCGAAGCATTTGTTCATTCAGAGAAACTTTGTTATGGGATCATCGAGCAGATTGGCGGAATTTGTTTTTGCTACACCTTGTATCGCTATCTGCCTCGGCCGTTTCAGGATTGAAGTTTCGGGGATTCAGCTTGTCGTAATTATTTGCACACCTGGGCGTGGAAGGGGTGTTCAAAAAAGTCCGTGCGCAACCGCCCCAGGAATAGCCGTAATAGTCTTTCGTGCCACTGCCGAAAATTGAAGGAAAGTCCTCGCCATCAACCCCTATTCTCTCGTCTCCTTCGCCCAACCATCGATCAACCGGATTCATCACCGTCATCCGTAGCGAACAAGAGAAACAACATCGGATACAGGTGCAGATGGAAGCACGCCTACTTTGGCAGCAGGAGACTGGGTTCATTTGTGAGTGGCTCCGCCACGGGCGGTTCGACTCCGAGGTGTCTGACCTTGACAGGCTTGAGTCTGGAGACGGCAGGCTGGAGAATTGCTCCCGTCTCCCGTCTGAAGCCTCTCGCCTGTGGTACGAGCGGCGTCCCTATAAGACGAGGGTTCAGTGACGTCGCGTCGTGAGGGTCATCCACAAAAAAGTTCCCGTGTATATCGCTATGCAGTACAATGATCCTCGTTGGAACATGTCAGCCACTGAAAGAGTTTAGCAGGCGATGCAAAAGAATAGTTCGCTCATGGTTCGGTTGGATGAAGAATCGAAGGCATTGCTCACTGCCGCTGCCGAGCTGCGGCGTGTAAGTGTCAACGACTACGTCCGCAGCGTTGTCGTGGGACAAGCCGAACGTGAATTGGCAGCGGCCGAGTCACACACAATTGCGATGACGGCGGATGAACAACTGAAGTTCTGGAATACCCTCGCCAATCCACCGATCGCAATCAGTTTGCCGACGCGACGCAGCCAGTTGTTGCGAATCAGCGAAAGGGCAACGAGAACACCAACGACCGCCCAAACGACAGCCGGATAGCCCCACGAGTAAGCATTCGTGCGGGAAGATTCCCAAATTCGATCGAATGCGTCCATCAAGATCGGATTGTATCCGCGTAGGAAACTCTTCCAGACCCACGATGGTATTGCCAATCCTTGGAGCTGACGTTCGAGCCGAGAAAGCGAGACTCGTTCGAGATCTCGTACAGAACATTGTCCAGATCATTTACCGTCCCAAGTCGCATCGTTCAAGTCCCAGCCTTGGAACAACATGAGTGTGTTCCACGACCCACAGGCGAACGACATTGTGCTGATCGTTACTAAGAAAGTCGAGAAAGCGGTCCCACGCAAATGGCTGCTCGCGCTTGCCGTCGCCCCAGGCAAAATCATGCAGCTCCCAACCGTCATGCGCACCGGCAAGGTAAACAAGCTTGCCGCTGGCATCGACGAATTAGAAAGGGTTGGACTCGCTGCGCCGCAGCGGACCGTTCGTTATTTGAGCTAACAATTCGCAGGCAGTCGAAGCCAGCGAGAGAAGCAACAGTATCATGTTCATCACGAAAGTGCGCGGCATCATCGTCGGCGCTCCTGGAGTGGTTGGCCGATTTCACTGGCGTCAGCAAGAACCGATCGGGCTTTGGCCAGAACGATTCGCTCTTCGGAATCCAGTTGATCCAGCAGTCGCTGCTCGCGCATATCGAAGGAGCGGCGAGGATGGTTGCCGGCAGTGGTGCGCTGCGAGCCGTTATGAAAACACCAGCCTGCGGCGCCGCCGGCGATCGCGCCGCGAAGATCGGTTAGAAAATCATCGGCGACAGGCTCCCAACCGGCATAGCCGCGGCGAAACGGCTCCTGGTGATGCACCGGCGCCGGCCGATTCAACTCGGCCGCGATCGCCAGCACTTCTCGCGTGCGAGCTTCGGTCTGTCTCGGGGACTTTGCGCTGCGCGGCCGATGGACACTGAGAAAGTCATGGCCCGCGTCGATCAGCGAATCTTGCACATCGTGCCTCGACAGATCGTGTCCGCCAAACGAGGCCGTGACCAACCGCTGCGGATCGAGGCGGCGGACCACTTCGCGCAACTTCTTCAGTTCACCGACCGGGACGTACCGTTCGTCCCGCACATCGCGCTCGTTCGCCAGATCAAGATACCAGTTGCGATGCCGCTGCAAAGCGCTGACGATCGTTTCCACCGCCCGCTCGTGTGATTCGAAGTCAGGCAAATCGCCGCCAGCCAACGACTTTGCCGAACGCCTCCCGCGCGTCAGCGTCACATCCACGACCATGCCGCGCCGATCACACTCCGCAACGAGCCATTGCAGCTTGTCAAGAAACGGAGCGCGCGGCTCGCCACGTGCATCCACGGCCGAGACGTCGTGATCGAATGCGCCCCAGGTAGCCCAGACGCGAAGCCAGTTGAAGCCGTGACGCTGCACATCATCAAGATCCCGCCGGATAGAATTCTCCGAAGCTCCCAGCGCCCCATAGTAGCTGATCCCCAGCAGAAACGTGGGCCGGTCGTTAAGAGTGAATTGCGTGTCGCTCACGCTCAGTACGGTTGTCGCATTCGTCTGCGACTGGGCCACGGACGCAGTGCACGGAAGAATCGAAGCCAGCGCGACACCCATCATCAGCATCGCCGCAAACAACTTTGTTCGGAACATGGTTCAGTTCGCCTCGCGTCAGTTTGTTCGTTTCAGGTAGAGCACCGCGTCGCCTGCGAACGGTGCGTTGAATTCGAGCTTGCTTCCTCCCTCGACGTCGGCGTCAGTTCGCGACTCCCCAGTCGTGCAGTTCAACCACTCGGCGCCGAAGCGAACCGTGGCCTTCGTCAGGTCGACGTTGGCTTTGCCGCCGGCAGGCAGATAGACCAGGTACTCGGAACCGGGATTCGCCAAGCAGTACTGTGTCGAGGCAAGTGCATTCTGCGGCGTCATGGCAGCCAGGTTGACGCGATCGGCAAGACGGCGGGCGAATCCCAAGCTGCGGCGAACGGGCTCCCACTGCGGGTCAAAACGTTCGCCGAGTACCGCGCCGTCGTAAGGGTCCATGAACAGCGGATTGTGGCCACGAAGCAGCGCTTTCCAAACCCACGCTTGATTGCCGCCAATGCCCCAGACATGATCCGTGTCGAGCAGGCTGACCTTCTTGCCATCCCAGGCAGGCGGGTCGTTTCGGTATCCGTCTTTAGACCCTGGCGAGATCCAGTCGGCTGGACTAGCCAACATGCTTTTCACATCTTCCGCCCCGTGACCAGTGATGCCAATCGGATGCTGTTTTGGTTTGCCACGTTGGTACTCGCGCAGCGTCTCGACGACCCACCAGTCCCACTCCTGCTCGCCTCCTTCGTTAATCACTTCGTACAGCACGTTGTCCAGATCGTTCACCGTATCGACGACCTTTTGGGCGAAGTACCGCGTGTTCTGCGGATGCACGCGCAGGGGACCCGTCGCCGGCGCAACCTGCTTTGGTCGCTCTTGTGAAGCAGCCATATTCGGCATCGACGCCAGGCCCGCAAGTTGTCCGCTCGCTATCAAGAAGTTTCGCCGATCCATTTCGGTTATTCCCCTACTTTCCAGTCATCACACTAGAGAATTGTTGCCACGGATTGTGACCTTTGATGGCGTTGACCAGCCGTTGTCGTCGTTCGCTGCGCGACAACGTCTTGTGAATACACCAATCGATGTGGCGTGCGTTCGGAGTTTCCGGCAGCGTCCTTGGCCAGCGCGACGATCTTACCATCTTTCGGTACGGCCAATGTCACTTCCCAATCCACGACTCCGGAAATGTCCGAGATGATCTTTGCGGTCGAATCGTTGACGAGGACGGAGACGATGGTACCGTCGTCGTGTGCGACTCCGCGCACCATCAGTTTGTCCTGATCGCGAGTCACGGATGTGATCACCGTCGCCGGGGGAACATCATCGACGGGATTGAGCAACTGAGGCCATGCGACGTCCTTGACTTCGGCCACGCGCGATTCGTCACCGGTCAACGGACGCTCCTCGCGGTAGTCGTTGCCATCTTTGATCAAGTGCGTGGCCTTGATGCTGACGATCTTCGCATGTCGCCCCGGGCCGTAATAGTTGTGGACAAAGTACGGCACACCCCGCTCGACAAACGGATCGACGCGAACACTGCCGCCCAAGTTGAACAGCGGACGGTCGCCCTCTTTGCTGTCAAGAACCACATCGCGGAAGTGGCATTCGGCCCCCTCGGCGAGAGCGTTGTCCGTCATCTGCACAAACGGGTGCCGATCGTTTCCGCCGCGCAGATTGTCGACGACCATCGCATCGACGGTGATGCTGCCGACCTGAGCACTCGCGTCGTCCATACCGCGATTGAACGGCTCCGAGCCAAGTCCGGACAAGTGAAGGTTTCGATAGACCTGATTCTCGAACGCGGGGCGGTAGATTCCGTACGTCGCGCCGTCTATTCGGAGACCATCCATCAGCATCGATGGTGAATGAGGCCGAAACGCATAATGCGACTGCCAGATCTTGAAGTTGCGGATCACGTGCGGATGACGCGTATCCGGTCCGGTCCAGTCGATGCTCTGGATGCGTTTCAGCATCTGCGCATCGCGGATCGGGCTGTCCGGCTGGTTCCCTCCATTGGCCGCGACAACCATACCGGCAAAGTTCGTATGAGCTTCATTGTCTTCAAACCGCCAGATGGGAATCGTGCGGACATCGACTGTCCGTTTCTCGCCATCGGGTTGCAGAATGGGCAGATGGCTGTCGAACTGCCGCGTGTTT
Source organism: Pirellulaceae bacterium (assembly GCA_963734865.1). GTDB lineage: Bacteria > Planctomycetota > Planctomycetia > Pirellulales > Pirellulaceae > CBDCUW01. The sequence continues at coordinate 158,663 of CAVTIV010000022.1, read as the reverse complement.
TGCATGTCATACCGGAAGCCGTACTGATCGTTCTCGCAGCCGACATTCCTGACCAGCGTGTTGCGGCCATTGGCCCACCAGAACGCCGCGCCGTCGTTCGCATCGAACCCCAGAACTTGATTCGGCAAACGCGGTCCGTAATACGCCTGCACGCCCAGGTTGCGATCCAGCAGGTTGTAGATTTCCGTTCCATCCTCCAGAAAGAAACCATGCCCGACGCTTTGAAAACCAACGCAGTCGCGCACGACGAGATACTGTGTTCCGTGAATCGTGACCCAGCGGTTATGAGAGTCGACAATGGCCACTCCACGCACACTGCTGCCACGCATTGTCTCGCCGACGAGGTGATAGTGGATCGAATATCGCCCCAGCACACCCTCTTTTCCCAAATGCGCGAACCGGGCATAGCTGATGCCGCCTTGACTGAACCGATGATACACCGTGTGGCCGCGAACGCCGGCCGGATCAGCGCTTTCCACGATCACGTTGCGAGTCAGATTGGCGACCTCGCTACGAAACTCTCCCGCGCCGAAATGCCCGTGTTCGAGCGGTTTGTCGAGCGTCAGGGTTGTGCCGGCGATCGCCGTGACGCGACGGTTCTCCGTCTGCGCCTTTGCGGATCGGCGAGCCCCTGGACGATAGGAACCACTTCCCGAGCGTTTCGATGCGGTGACGATCACCTCGTCACCAACTCGCCAGTCGCCGACCTCTTCGGACACGACCACTTTGTCATCGCCCGGTGTGACGCTCTTGCCGAGCTTCACCCAAGTGCGGCCGAGCGGCGAGCCGTGAATTTCCATCCTGGCCGAACAGCAGGCGATCGCCGGTGCGTCGTCCTTGTTCATCCCCTCAAGATAATGCAAGCGAATTCGCGCCGTGTGTCGGGCAGGAATCGGATCGTCGGGAGTTCCGATCAGCAACGCCGGCATGCCACCAGCGGGAGCGTCCCCAGGTTCGCCCGACTTGTTCACTCCACGAAAATCGCAGGCAAAGCCGCTCTCGCTGCATGTGTCGCTGTTCTGGACTTTCAAGATCGCGACGTTCAATTCCGTGTCGCGATCGCGAGCGAATTCGAGCGTGCCCACCACCTGGACCAAGCGAATGACCACTTGGCTTGCCACATCGTACTGGACGGTCGTACCTCGACTGATCAGTACCCGATCGTCGGCACCCGGCACTCGCGCCGGCTCCCACGTCTTCGCATCCGACCACTTTCCAGCAGCGACCGAACGCACCGAAAAATGAACATGGTCGTTGTGGTTGTGGTCATCTTGCTGCTGCAGCGCTTCGGTATCCAAGTAGCAGCGACGCTGCCATCGAGATCAATACAACCAGGCGTACATTCAAACGATAATGCATCGGGAGATTCCTATTTTTGAAACGTGTTTCCGACTTGCTGACGATCCCGCAGGTCTGATGGTTCACGGAGCTTTATCGCCTTCCAGGGACAGCGTGACCTTGACCAGGTTGAACTTGTCTTGGGCCTGCACGCCGACCTTGCCGCCATCACCATCCACGCTGAACAGACACCACAGCGTGAGGCGCCGCAGACGACAGACCCCCACGTTCTCGAAGTGTGCCCGAACGCACGCAACTTTGCGAAGGTCGCAGACCAGGTTCGACTCCTGGCGGAGACGCTGCAGTGGATGGTTTGACCAATTTTTCGGCGAATGCCACTCATTCCAGTCCGCACCTCTTCGAGTTTTGGTCGCTAACCCAATTGAATGAACTGCGGAGCTGAACGAAGAGACAGGCAATCGATGAATAAAGCACAAGCTTCTGAGCCGTCGCCTGTCTGAACAGCCACGTAGAACCAAGAAGAATTCGTTCATCGTCGAACTGTCTCAGCAGCAGGTACAACGTGATCGCGCAAAACAAAACCAGCAGCGCACCCGCGTTGGTTTTGGAGACGCTACCTTGTACGAATAGGGCGATGGCGTGAACGAATGTCGAGATTCCCAATGCGGAAAAGCCGAGCATTGCGTACGATTGATGAGCCTCGAAATGCTGATCGATAGGTGTCCATCCGGTTCGAAGAAAAAACCAGGCGGCAATCGTGGCAAGGCAGGAAGCCACGATTGAGATTCGGCGCGTTACTTGTGACTCGAATTGCCATGGAATCATCCAGGCAACGCAAAGCAGGGCGGCAGATGCAAGTGAAAGCGAAACGGTAAAACACATTGCGGACCCGGAGTTTTCCGACGCGTTCAACGCAAACTCCCGACCGAGATCACTGAGAAAGTTTCGGGTCATCGAGTAGCCATGCGCATCGGCATCTTCTAAAGTTCCACCTGGGAATGTGAACATGCCGGCGTGAAGTAGGATAACGAAGGCAACACCGAGCATCAGCGCCAGCCGGGAAAGTCGCATGGCCAAAACTGGCTGGCTATTACTCAGGCGATTTCGCCAGATTGTCAGGCAAGGCACTACAACGAGGCCAAGAGGGATCAGGTTCCATGCGTCAAACAGCGTGAATGGCGGCCAAGACCTTACATCCCAGCGAATCGAGTCTGCTCCGTGCGCCACAGCAACCAAATCAATAGAGTCACCGCGTCTAATCCTCCGATGACGATAATCAAAGTCGCCGTTCTCGAAGGAAGCACCGTGCCAGAAGATGTCGGAATCGACTCTGTCGACGGTGACATCAAAATCCGATTCGCTAACTCTATCGAGAAGGGTGAAAGTGTATTCCAGGGTGTAGAGTTGTGATTCCCGACTGGGGATTTCACACCTCAAGATTGACTTGGTGGGGTACCACGTATGCCGATCCATTTCTTTCCATTCCGAATTGGAAAGAAGGAAGCGCAGTTCTGGAGCGTCGTCAGTGGTCCATTCACGTTTTAGAATACTTGATCCGTAGACAGGCGTTAATTCGACACGGCCTCCGACTTCGCTCACCAATTCGATCATCTGCTCGGTGTGCTTGAGAACGGCGAAAGAGTCGTTAGTAGTCAGTGCACTGACTAAATCCGTTGAAGCATTTGTGAGTTCCGTCCGCAGGGTCCAGGTTGAGACTTGGGTTGCGAGCCCGAGACCGAGCACATCCTGAAGAGGATCGGACATCAAATACCGGTCTTGGATCGGATGCTCTTTGAGATAATCGTCTGTGTAGATCGACCAGTCTTGGCCATTCTGCGAGACGAATTTCGTTGTCCCGTCGAATGCTTCGATCCATGTGTCGGCAATTTCGGGCGAATAGATCCTCCATCGATGTGAATCGGCAAGCCTTTGCACTTCAAGTGTATAGCGTGCCGACTCCAAATCCGATAAGCCGAGTTGGGAGGCCTCTTTTTCATTGACGTGTTGCTCGATGCGACACCGGTAGTGATACACGCCATCGTCGATCGCAATGCCGAATTGCCTGTTCCATTCCGTTGCAATCTCGGAAAGTGAGTCGTTCGCGTGCAACCAACAACAACACGTGGCGAAGATACAGAATAGGTACGATCGAATTTGCATGGCCAATCGGCAACCACTCCGCGTCTTTGCCTCAACTGAGAACAGCTAGTTTACCAAATTGCTTGAAAAGCCGAACCATTTTTTAAATCCACGCTTCTTACTTTCAGCCTACAGCCTAACTGGACAACGCCACTTTTTAACGAAGACCTCGTGTTTTACTGGTCGATGCAATCCAAGTAGTCCCGCCACTCCGCTGGCGGGTCATTTGCCGCGAATCGCGGTATGCCCTGCCAGCGGAGTGGCAGGACTACAACAAAAGTGGCGCTGTCCAGCTAAAAGCTTCCCCTTTGCTTGCTTGATAGTCTGGCTGACGATTGATGTCACGGAGACTGCTTTCGGATAGGATGACGCGATCGATTTTGCACGAACGACCGTACACGGAGTCCCTCGTGAACTCACTATGCCCCGCCCTGTTCTGCTTCGCAAGATTTGCATGCCTAGCGGTCGTTTGCGTTGTTTCATCGACGAGTTCATCGGCGGAGGAACGACCTCCCAACATCCTATTGATCATCACCGATCAGCAGCATGCGGACATGATGAGCTGCGCCGGCAACAAGTTCCTCAACACGCCAGCGATGGACAGCTTGGCTCGAGACGGTATCCGGTTCGCCAACGCTTATGTGACCAACCCCGTCTGCGTACCCAGTCGGATCAGCATGGCCACGGGTGTCATGGCCGGTCGACTTGGCGTGCTGAACAACGGAGACAAAGCCAGCGTTCCATCGGAGGTCGACAACAACTCACTCGGAAAACTCGTCAAGCGAGCTGGATACGATACGTTCTACGGCGGCAAGGTGCACATGTGCCCCGAACTGAACCCACTGGATGCCGGCTACGACGAGTACTTCAACGATCAACGTGATGCATTGCCGGGAGCGTGCATTGATTTTATCGAGCGGAAGCGGGACCGACCCTTTTTTGCCGTCGCTTCGTTCATCAACCCCCACGACATTTGTTTCGCGTACAGCGCGTACAAAGGAAATTCGATCAAGGGAAAGCAGAGTGTCGAGCATCTCTATCAACAGGCATCCGAAATGCCACCCGAGCAACTTCCGCCGTTGCCGGACAACTTTCGAGTTCCTGAGCTTGAACCCGATGCAATCGAACTCTACTCCAAGGCGAACGCCGTGACCCCCGCGGGAACGATGCGAAAGGTCTACGACCAACGGCAGTGGCAGATCTATCGTTGGATCTATTGCCGGCTCACCGAACAGGTCGATCGGCAAATTGGGCGCATTCTCGATGTGCTCAAGCGAAACGGGTTGGATAAAGAGACTCTGGTCATTTTCACCAGTGATCACGGAGACATGGACGCGTGCCATCGCCTGGCTTCGAAGGGCCGATTCTATGAACAGTCGGTTCGTGTTCCGCTGCTGATGCGATACGAAGGAAAAATCATCAACCAAGTCGACACGAATTTGATCTCCAGCGGGCTCGATCTTCTTCCCACCGTGTGCGACTACGCGGGATTGGAAGTGCCCAAAGGTCTGTTGGGGAAAAGCCTCCGGCCACTCGCGGAGTCAAAGAACGTCGATCATTGGCGCGAGTTTATTGTCACCGAAAATCACACGGGTCGAATGCTTCGTAGCGTCGATTTCAAGTACTGCGTGTACCGTGACGGCGACCTCCGAGAATCGCTCGTCGACATGCGCGATGATCCCGGCGAAATGAAAAATCTGGCTACCGCACCCGAACACGCCAACACGCTCAACGAACATCGTCGTTACCTCAAGCAATGGATCAAATCATCCGGCGACATAGACGCCGAATCATTTGCACTCGCCGCCCAACCCAAAAGTAACTGATTGACGCGTTTCGACGCTTGACATTACGAGTTCGGTCAATCTCGGGTGATCGTCGTTTTTTGACCATACGCGGTCGACATTCCGATCAGCTCGCCTGCGATGCATGGCCGGTGAGTCCAGGAAAGATCGTGTTTTTTCCTGTCCCAGGGTCGACTGAGCTTTTCACTCCACAAATTCCAGGGAATCGTCTTTGCCCGCAGGTCGCGTCATGTGTTATGATGTTGCATCCCTCCCAGTGCGGTCCTGCCCCACGTCGTTACGGGTGAATCGTTGATCCACGAATCAGCTCCCGTAGCCCCCCCTAGCGAGATAGACAATGATCAGTCGCAGACACATGCTTCAAGGAATGGCGGTCGGCGCCGGCACTGCATTTGGTCCGACGCTTTGTCCTGCCAGGGTCCGGGCGGCAACTGCCATGGCGGGCACGCCCAAACGCATCATCTTCTTCTTGCAAAATCAGGGCTTCGATCCAGCCACCTGTGTGCCCGAAGGGCTTGACGAGACCGGCTCGCTAACAGGTGTGACACTGCCCGAGCCGATTACTGCGCTCGAACCGTACAAAGACAAGATCCACATTATCAATGGTTTGCATGGCCGGCACACAAGCCCTTCGCACAGTGCATTTTTCGGCGCGTTGGGAGGATACCGAGGCGGCATCGGGATACCGCCCGCTGGCGTGACGATTGACCACGAAATCAGCCAGTTGCTTCCGCAAACCATTTTGCCGCATCTGTGCATTGGGATGGATGCTCTTGAGAACATGGTTTCGCGCCCGACCCTGGCCACGTTGTCGGCGGCCGGCCCAGGCAAACCGCTGTTCATGCATTCCAACCCCAACGATCTGTACCAAATGCTTTTTGGAGGGATTGCCACGGGCGACGTCAAGCGACGATTTGAAGCACGGTCAAAAGTATTCAATCGGATCGAGCAGCTAGCCGGCCAGCGCGGCAACTCACTACCCGCTGGTGACCGCGAACGATACGGAAGTTATGTCGACGGCTTTCGGGATATCAACGGTCTGCGTGAACGGCTGGCCGAAGTCTCGAATGAGTTGAAGAAATTTGCACCAGAGTATGGCGACAAATTTCTCAAACCGGAATTCGAAACGGATTGGCATGACTCGCTGCTGGAGATCGGCATCGCAACGCTGAAGGCTGGTTTGACCAATGTTCTTACGATCGGATCAGGGCGCGGTGAGATCTTCGGCGCCTGGAAAGGATTGGGGATCGCTGAGGCCGGGCACAATCTCGGGCACATGGATCAACCCGATAACCCAATCTGGATCAAAATCCGTCAGTACAACTGTCGGATGCTTGTGAAGATCATGGAGGAACTGGAGTCGATGCCCGAAGACGATGGAACAATGATGGACAACACCCTCATCGTCTACACCAGCAACAACGCGAACAAGCAGCATACCGCTGGAGAAAACTGGCCGTTTATCCTGCTCGGTAATTGCGGCGGGCACATCAAGTCCGGTCAGTTCACACAACTTGACGGCAAGCGGCCCATCAACGCCCTCTACACAACGCTGCTGCACGCCGTCGGCGCCCCACGCGACCGATTCAACATGGAAAAGGGTGTTGCCGGCGTGCACGACACGAACATCGGTCCCATCGAAGAGCTGTTGGCGTAAGACGCTGTGTGAGCGTCAATCGGCTAGCCGCCAGTGAGAACGAGGCGTTATTTGACGGACCGCTGGCTAGGCCTTATGCCGCTCACGTTTTTGAAATGCAAAAACATGACCAGAACCATTTCTGCACTTGCTTTCTGCTTGCTCGTCCTTGCGCCGATTCCAGTCGCCCGCGCGGAGGGACCGCTGGCATTTGAGGCCGTGGCGAAGCCTTTCCTTGCAACACATTGCCTGGACTGTCACGGAGCCGACACACAGGAAGGCGATGTTGCACTTCATGAACTCTCTGGCGTGGACGCAGAGAATGCAGAGTTGTGGAAAAGAGTTTGGGAACAAATATCGCTAAAGGAAATGCCGCCCAAGGAGGAAATTCAGCCTGACGCACTGGAACGATGGCAACTGGCAACTTGGATTACAGGTCAGATCCAGCAAGCGATGAAGGACAAGGGCGGATTCGATACACACTTGCGTCCGTCCAAGGGCAACCATCTCGATCATGATCTGCTGTTCGGTACGATCCCGGAAGGACTTGAGCCAGCATCAACTCCAGCCCGTATTTGGCGGCTGCATCCGCAAGAACATCTTACGCGAATCAACGAGTTGATCAATCTTGAACCCCTATTCGATCCGCGGCGACCGGGATTAAGAACGCGAGGCGACCACATCAATCCCAATCAAGACGGGGAAGTGAAAGTCTACTTCGGACTCGATCGCGTCATCGGCTGGGTGGGCGGAACCGCGGCGTATGCTGCCGCGATCACTGGGTTCCCACCGATGCTAACGACCGATAATCACCATGGCCTCCGGAATTACGCCAACCTTTATTCGGTGAACGGTTCCGAAGCCATACAAATCGCAAACAACGCCGAGAACATCCTGCGTTTCATGGCCTACGGCCCCGATGCGGAACCCTATCAGTTCGCCGACAACGTCAGCGAGATTGACAAAAAGTACAAACACGCCGACCTTCGCGGCCTGGCCCAAAGCCTTTTTTACAGCAAGTCGCCCAAGCGTCCAATCACGCCAGTCTACGACCTGATGAGCCAAGAGGGTGTCTCCGACGAGAGCCTGACCGCAGCAGTCAACTACCTGTTTGAAGCACTGACGTGTCGCCCGCCGACCGAGCAGGAAACCCAGGAGTACCTTGGTCTGCTGAAGGAAGCGATCACCGACCTGGGAAAAGAGGAAGGCGTGATCCTTGGATTGTCGCCCATCTTTCTCGATCGCGATGCGCTGTTTCGCTCTGAACTTGCGGAGTATGGAAGTCCCGACGCGTACGGCCGCGTGATGTTGCAGGACCAGGAGTTGGCTTTGGCCGTGAACGCCGCATTTAGCTATATCCCTCCGGATCAGAACCTGAAGCAGGCAGTGCTTGAAGGACGCTTGAAGACACGAGAGGACGTGAAACGAGAAGTGGCCCGGATTCTGCAGGATGACAGTATCCGCAAGCCGCGAGTGCTTCAGTTCTTCCGAGAGTTTTTTGACTACGACCGAGCCGGCCGCATTTGCAAGGACGCGAAGGCTCTGGTGGATGCCGGCGGGGAAACGAATACGCAAAATCATTATCGAGCCATGTTCGGCATGACTGCGAACACCGATCGACTCGTCGAATTGATCCTCCAGGAGGACAAAGACGTCCTATACGAGTTGCTGACGACGGACCGTGTCGTATTTGATGCACCCCGAGACGCACCGTATTTCGGCGAGTTCCTTAGCCCGGAGCGACCTCCGCAAGATCCTGACGCCAAGAAGAAAAGAGCGCCGACCAGACGCGTGACCATTCAAATGGCGAACTTGCCTACAGGCGAACCGATTCATGTGCGTATTGCCCAGGTCGTGAAGAACGGCAAGACAAAAAGAGAGCTCACGACACTACCAACCGAACAACGCAAGGGTATCCTGACGCACCCGAGTTGGCTGGTGGCTCATACAGACGCCATGGACAACCACGCGATTATGCGAGGCCGATGGATTCGCGAACGCCTGCTCGGCGGCGCGGTTCCTGATGTGCCGATTACCGTTGACGCGATGTTGCCCGATGAGCCGCAAGAGACGTTGCGTCATCGGATGCGAGTCACGCGAGAGGATTATTGCTGGAAGTGCCACGAAAAGATGGATCCGCTCGGCCTGCCATTCGAGATGTACAACCATCTCGGCCTCTATCGCACGAAAGAGCAGGAGCGCCCCGTCGACACCAGCGGGGAGATCATCGACAGCGGCGATCCAGCATTGGACGGCCCAGTTGAGAACGCTTTAGAAATGATTGACAGGCTAGCCAGCAGTGAACGTGTGAAGCAAGTTTTTGTGCGTCACGCATTCCGCTTCTGGATGGGTCGCAACGAAACCATCAACGATGCGCCGGTCCTCCAGGACGCCTATCTCGCTTACAACGAGAGCGGCGGCAGCATGAAAGCGCTGATCACGTCACTGGTCACGTCCGATGCCTTTCTCTATCGAAAGGTCCAGCGCGGACCCGAGCGTTGATCGGATGGGCTGCCTCAGTTTGCGCGGGCTGGCTGTACCTTGCGACAGGCTAACGCGGGGATTCCTGCCAGTCGATTTGCCGGGCCTCGATGCAAAGAATCTCTTTCATTGTGTGTGCGTAGAGTCGATGGTTCGCATACGTCAGCGACGCCAGCGTCCAGGTTTCTCCACCGGGCCCGAGGTCATTGACTGCAACGATGGACGCCGGCGAAAGTTGCTTTGCTTGGGCGTCGATCACGTAGACCGTTCCGGTCACGACCGGGAAGAAGAGGTGACGTCCTATTGCGGTCGGGCTTGCTGCTGAAATGTGGCCCCAGCCCGTTCCGTTGTGCCCTTTGTCTCCGACCGCAAATCCGGCCGCGTTGAGGGGGCGGTTATGAGGGTTTCCTTTTCCCCACAGCCAAACATCCTGTTCCCGCGACTCCTCGCTAGGCATCAGTTGAGCTGGCAACTCAAGGTATTCCACCTCGCCAGTCTCGACATGCACTCGTCCCAGGTAGTGAACGTTGTGCGACAAAAACCAATGCCAGTCGCCGATGACGATGTTGGCCTGGTTCGTATTTGGATGGCCTTTACCGGCCCTCACTGCAACGTCTGTTCGTTTTGTCCACTGCCCATCCTCGGGCCCAAACTTCCACAGCGTCGCACTTTCATACAGTGGTTGTTCGCGTAGCAACTCCCCCGAACCGGTATCGAGCACGATGTGATTGCCGCTTCGGAACCCGAAGACGTATTTCTCATTCCAATGACAACTGAAAGAGGGGTCGTAGCTTTGCAGATCGGTACTCCAGAGGGTCTTTCCTTGTTCACCGGCAGCCAGACTGGTGAGGCTCTGGCCGAAAGGTTTTTCCAACGGGCCGTGTGGACCGCCGCGCATGCGCGACGGCGAACTTTCCTTCGCGGGTCAATCCAACTGTGGGCGTGTTGTGCACGGAGGTCCCAACCTGCTCACGCCAAAGAACTTTTCCGGTCCGCTTGTCGATTCCGTGCAGATATGTCCAGACTTCCTTTTCGTCGACGCCTTCGGGTACTTCGGTCCCCGCAGACTGCTTGCCCGGCGCAGCCCATTTCTGAATTCTCGCTCCGAGCTCCTTGTTCGCCACTTCGACATAAAGAATGGAGTCGCCAACGAGGTACGGTTCGGCCTGTCGATTGTTGTGCTTGAAACGCGGCGTCCATTCCCGCAGCCAAATTTCGTTTCCTGCGAAGTCATAGCAGCCCATCGAACCGCATCGGTTGAAGAACCAGACATGCTCGCCATCGGTGATCGGTGCGAAGACGGTGCCGTCGGTGAATCCACCCGCCAGCGAAATAAAGGCACTGCCGGGCAACGTGACCTTCCAGAGAACTTGGCCCGTGTTCGCGTCGAGACTGAATCCAATGATGTCCTTGACTGCGTCCTTCTCTTCCAGTGACTTGATCGGAACATGAGTCGTCACGAAGACTCGATCCTCCCAGATGGTCACACTGCTCATACCCGCTTCCGGCATCGGTGTCCGCCAGCGAATGTTCTCGTTTCGCGTCGCACTCCACAGCACCGGCGGATTGCCGTCTGCCTGCCAGTTTCCGCGCGGGCCAGCCGGCTGATGCCAGTTCTCGTTCGCAGTCAAATGAGTAAGGCCACAACACAGAAGCCCCGATATCAACCCGATGAGTCTGCCTTGCATAACGCTCCTGGGGGAAATGTGTGGTGTGTTGTTGGTGTTATCGCGGCGCTGGTTGCTAGGCTGTAACCCATCTGGTCATGCCATGCCGCTCCTTATTCCATTTTGGGTCACGGGGACATACCAGGGGTCAGGCCTGAATGGCACCGGCGTAAGCCTAAGCTGCGGTGGCGTAACGGGATTCCGGATTACTATACTCTAGACCTCTTTGCGACATCCGCACCCTCGTGCTAACTTACAGCTGGGAATTCAGCGGCTGCCAGCAACCATCGGAGTCTTCAAAGTCGCGTCGGTTCCCCCCGTCAGATCAAGCGATTTTCGGCCCGCATTGTGTTTCTGTACCGCAAGATCTGGCAACCTCCACCGCCGCGATCTTGTCGCCGGACGATCTGACTTGCGTGCAAGGTTCGCACGTCAGCAGCGCATTTCTTTTTCTGTGGAAGTTTCCATGTTCCAACAGCAGTAACATTTTGAAAGCACCCAAGCGTATTCAACCCCTGATAGAAGACGGTCTGGTTGATGAAGTTGTTCGTTCCCTGATGAGTGGCAAAGAGGCTCAAGTCTATCTTGTGCGTTGTGGGCAGGAGATTCGCTGCGCTAAGGTGTACAAAGATGTGGCCAATCGCAGTTTCAAAAAATCGGTGCAGTATCAGGAAGGCCGAAAAATCCGCAACAGCCGCCGACAGCGAGCGATGGAAAAGCGTTCCAAATTCGGTCGTGATCAACAGGAGGCAGTTTGGCAAAGGGCCGAAGTGGACGCACTATACCTGCTCGCCGAAGCGGGAGTACGCGTCCCTGCGGCATACGGCTTCTTTGATGGCGTGTTGTTGATGGAGCTGATTACTGGAGCAGACGGCGAAGTGGCTCCGCGTCTCAACGACATCACCATGTCTGCAGAACAAGCCGTGAAAGATCACGCAAGGGTCATGAGTTTTGTCTTGCGCATGCTGTGTGTCGGACTGGTGCACGGCGATCTGTCAGAATTCAATGTCCTTCAGAACGAAGAAGGTCCCGTCATCATCGACTTGCCGCAGGCCGTCAATGCCGCGGGGAACAATAGTGCCAAAAGTATGCTGCAGCGTGATGTCGGCAACATCACCCAATACTATGCGCAGTTTGCCCCGGAGTTGGCAGATTCCCACTACGCAGAAGAAATTTGGGAGTTGCACGAAAAGGGTGAACTCCACGCCGACTTGAAACTAACGGGTGAGTTTCATTTTTCGACGCTGGAAGCCGATGTCGACGCGGTGTTGCACCTCATCGACGTTGCATATGAAGAAGAGCAGGAACGACGGGAAAGAATGCACAGCCACTGACATCGAAAGGTGGTTCAGGCATTCGGAGATGTGGGTGTGGTTCCTCCCTTTGACGGCCAAACGCCGCCACTGATCCTCGGACCGATGACCATCGCTTGAAAGCCCCGTTTTCGCCGTGTTCATTGTTCGGCGGAGCATTTTGACCACACGGCGTGCTAGTATGTGTGGGCCTTTTGGCGTGCGTTTGCAAGCTTCCGTTTATTCCTTTGCCGATAAAGGTTCAACCCAACTCATGAAACGTACCCTGTTGCTCATCGCAATCCTGTGCGTCTGCCGTCTCACATTTGCCTATTCACCGGAGCCGCCGTCAACGCAATTGTGCCAGCCGGGCGACTTGGTCGCCGCGTCAAAATTTGACCGGCCCGAATCTTTTGGCCCCAAAGGGCGACCCGGCGCAGAGGGTTGCGCGCGGGCATTGGCCAGTGGAGTATCGTTGACGGCGCTGCCTTTGCCACGCAAGAAGGTCCAAGCGAGAAGCGTCCCAACGGGCACGAAGCCGTTTGCGAATATGTCACCGACCTCCGTGACCTTGTACTCAGCGGCGAGTTCAAGCTGGGATCATCCCCGCAGGTCGGCTTTGTTTGTCGCGATACGAATACGCCGAATCAACACCTTGGGCGAGTGGTCATCACGCCCACGGCCATCTGGATTCAAAAAATGAGTGGGATCGCCAAAGAGACGCGGCGTGAGGAGTTGAAGCGAATCGCTGTCAACGTCGACCCCAATGCCTGGCATCGGATCACGGTGGAAGTTTGCGGTGACCGTTGGTTGGCCCGCATTGATGACCACGTGCTGGAGGCACGGCACGAACGATTCCGGGACGGCAAGGGGCGCGTGGGCATGGTGGCCCGCGGCGAAGGAGCCCAGTTCCGAAATCTCGCCTTGTGGAGCGCCGCAGCCAAGCCGTAAATCCCTCCAGCAGCGTAAAACAGGTCAGGCTTTCAATGCCCGTCAGACGCTTTGCACGATTGAGGCCCGACCTCTGGTTCGTCCTCTTTCCCGCTCTTGTTGGTCGGAGCAATACAAGGCCATCGCCAAAACGATCGGTCGAGTCTTACTCGCGGAATCCTCCGCGGTCGAGACTTCCGCATGCCCACTTGGAAGTCAGCTTTTTGACGTGTCTAAAGCTCGGCGAAGTTTTTTGACTGGACGGGGTGGGTGCCTGAACGAAGCAGTTACAACTTTCCGGTGGGATGCGACTGAAATAACCATCCTTTGGTTCAATGGCCAACGCTAACGCCTGACGTCTACTTCTTTTTCGACTCGCGATAAGCGGGCGCCTCTTCGAGCGTAAAAATGACGACTTCTTCGCCTGTGCGGGTACTGATATCGTGGTGCAGGCTACGAGGCTTAATGCCGGTGATATCGTGAATCAGCGTCTCCAAAATTGGACGCGCCGTCTCGATGAGTTGGTTCCGAACCTGTTTCAGCAGGTCCCGCCCTTTCTCCGCGGGAAGTGTTGTCACCAGATGCTGCTCGGCCGCGGTCAAGACACCCTGCAGGCGAACCACCAGCAGATCCCCAATCAGATGGGCGCGGATGTCCTTCGGGCCCCGGCCCATGTACTCCTGCTCGAAATGGGACATCCCCTTGCAGACGGCAGCTTCGATTTCTCCTAGTGTTTTCACCAACTCTTCCCAATTCAACGAGCAACTGTCTGCGACGTTCACGGTCGAACAACCTGAGCCGTGAGCGAACCGGCAAAACATGCGAGAATCGATAATCTACCGCACACGCCCGGCAAGGACAGCCTGAAATTGGAAGAGTGCGGGTGTGTTTTCGACGTTGACTCAATTCGATGTCAAACGCAGGCAAGCACCAAGGCTGTCTCATTGAGAAGTGTTTGGCGCAAAAGAAAAGGAGGCCCAATTCATCACGCCACTGCGTCAGGACTGGCATTTTCGGCTTCGCGACCTTGTTTTCTGAACGATACAACGTAAGATGATTCCGCTGAGAGAGCGGTCCTATAAACCTCTCCTCTTCAATAACCCGGACGACGAGATAAGGAACAACCTGGCAAGCCCATCCATGGGGAAACCCAAACAATTGGGAAGTTCAGGGGGTTCGTTAAAAAGTAAGCCGATGCGGCGGAATACCTTTGGGTGTTCTACCTCATCGGCTTTTTTCGTGCGCACCTTTTCGGTGTCAGAATGCCTCCAGCGAGTGTTACTCCAGCGGTTCTGAGAGAGAACAAATGAATGAATCGAATTCGCAAATGACGCAGCAACTCGCCCGCGTCGCTAGCACGCTGCAACAGAAGAGGACGGGAGTCGCTCCCAAAGCGGTGACCGCGATCCTCAGCCAAAACACGTTGGTCGTGACGATGGAAGATGCACTCACACCCGCCGAGAAGGCCTTGGTCCGTACCGAGCAGGGCGCAGCCCAGGTGCAAGAGTTTCACCGACAACTCTTCGCCAGTTCGTCCGAGGCGATGCGCGAGAAGATCAAGACCATCACAGGTCGGGACGTGCGAGAAGCAACAGCGGAAATCGAAACAGATATGGGCGCGATCGCTCATGTATTTCGATCGGGCGCGATGGTGCAAGTGTTTTTGCTGAGTCCTGAAGTGGATTCGTACCAAAGCGATGACCGTGAATCGATCGAGCGAGCCGATGATGACGGATTCCATCCGCTGGCACAGGTCGACGATTCCGAATGAATTCAAACAACGACTTAAAGAAAGACGATGATGAAAGCTTACGCGTATTGCCTGATCGCCGTCCTGCTAGGCACCACTGTGGCATGGGGACAAGAACGTGGCGCACTTCGGGACCGGACAGAGGCCGAGGAAGGGGTCGAAGTGCTCACCCGCGGCCCGGTGCATGAGGCGTTTGCGGGGACCGTCACTTTCGATCCCCAGGCGGGCATCGTCGTGCCGAACGCACCGCCCGATGTGATCGAGGAATTGCCTCCCGAACAGAGACTGAAAGGGGACAACGTAGCCTGGATCCCTGGTTACTGGGCGTGGGACGACGAGCGGAATGATTTTCTTTGGGTCAGTGGCATCTGGCGTAACCTGCCTCCGGGTCGCCAGTGGGTGCCTGGATATTGGGGCCAGTCTGGGACGGACTATCAGTGGACCTCTGGCTACTGGGCCGATGCCGCGGCTAGCGAGATTGAATACCTGCCCGAGCCGCCTGCGAGCGTCGAACAGGGGCCCAACGTTGCCGCGTCTTCCCCGGACCAAAGCTGGCTACCCGGCTGTTGGATTTGGCAGCAGACCCGTTACGCATGGCGCCCCGGTTACTGGGCGACCGTCCAGCCGAATTGGGTTTGGGTTCCGTCCTATTACACATGGGCGCCGCGCGGTTATGTCTTCGTCGACGGCTACTGGGATTACTCGGTGGCCCGTCGCGGTGTGCTGTTTGCCCCGGTGTATTTCAGTTCGAGCATCTACTCACGACGCGGCTACTCCTACTCGCCCCTGACCGTGATCAACCCAGCCGTGTTCGCCAGTCAGCTGTTCCTGAGACCGAACTACCAACACTATTACTTTGGTGACTACTACGGTGCGAGCTACGCGACTGTCGGGTTCTACCCCTGGTTTTCGTACAATTCCCTTAATCGTGGCTACGATCCGATTTACGCTCACGAGCACTGGCAGCATCGGCAGGATCGTGACTGGGAACAACAGGTTCAAGCGAACTTCCAACACCGCCGCGATCACGAGGAGGCCCGGCCGCCGCGTACCTGGGAGGCCCAGAGATCGCTCGTCGCGAGCCAAGTGAACTCAAAAACTGACAATAGCTTCGTGATGGCCGCGCCGCTCGCCCAGCTAGTGACGAGCAACGACAGCCCGCTACGTTTCCAGCCGGTCGCCGAAGAAGAGCGACAAACGCTCATCAAGCATGGAAACGAGATTCGGGAATTCCGCCAACAGCGACAAAAGCTGGAGGCCCAAGCTGCGGTTACGTCAGCCGCGGATCCTTCCAAGCAACCCGAGCCAGCAAGAGTGAAATTTCCCGAGTCTCCGATTGTAGCAAGGCAGTCCGATCTGCTCGGTAGGAACGAAGCTCCGCCAAAGAGACATGAGGTTCTTAAACCGAATCTCCAAATCGAGCCCAGGCCCAAGCGGCAACCGCAGCCGCAACCCGAGGTCGGACGGCCCTTGCCCCAACTGCAGCCTCAGCCCAAGGTCGGACGGCCGGCACCCCAACCCAAGGTCCAGCGGCCCGAGCGGCAACCGCAGCCGCAACCCGAGGTCGGACGGCCCTTGCCCCAACTGCAGCCTCAGCCCAAGGTCGGACGGCCGGCACCCCAACCGCAGCCCCAACCCAAGGTCCAGCGGCCCGAGCCGCAACCGCAGCCACAACCCGAGGTCGGACGGCCCTTACCCCAACTGCAGCCTCAGCCCAAGGTCGGACGGCCGGCACCCCAACCGCAGCCCCAACCCAAGGTCCAGCGGCCCGAGCCGCAACCGCAGCCACAACCCAAAGTCGAACGGCCCGAGCCGCAACCGCAGCCCCAACCCAAGGTCCAGCGGCCGGCACCGCAACCGCAGCCCCAACCCAAGGTCGAACGGCCCGAGCCGCAACCGCAGCCACAACCCAAGGTCCAGCGGCCGGCACCGCAACCGCAGCCCCAACCCAAGGTCCAGCGGCCGGCACCGCAACCGCAGCCCCAACCCAAGGTCCAGCGGCCGGCACCCCAACCCAAAGTCCAGCAGCCGGCGCCAGCGCCACCGGCTCAGCAACCGCCGCCGAAGCAGGACAACGGCAAAGAGAAGGGAAACGGTAAGGGCAAGAAGAAGTAGAGACGAGTGATGAGTGGGTTTTGAAATCCAATTTGTTGAAGAACTCTTACCAGAAAGAAGTGAGCCATTATGAGAACAAATAAGTTGCTATTGGTGGTGCTGGTGCTTTGTGTGCTCGGGTTTGGTTTTTACAGCGGCTGGTGGGCCATCTCCAGTTCCAGCCCCGACGCGGATAGCAACAAAGTCGACATCAACCTGACGGTGAACCCGGACAAAGTGAAGGAGGACGCCGCGACGGTGAAGGATAAAGCCGCGGAGCTTACCGGCCAAGTGAAGGAAAAAGTCAGTGAGCTTGGCGACCAGAAAGAGGGCGACCAGAAAGAGGGCGACCAGAAAGAGGGCGACCAGAAAGAGGGCGACCAGAAAGAGGGACGGTAAAGGATCAAGACACGGAACCCACCGGCCAGGCCAAGGAACAAGCCAACGAGCTTGACGATCAGGCGCAGAAGTAAAGGCGAAGTCGGATGACGAATAGAACCAGCGAATCGGTGAGTTACTTTCACCGACCGAACAATCGGTGCTTTTTGATGCAAGGAATAGGGACAGAACGATGATTACCCGAGAAACACTTGAAGGAAACTGGAACGAAATCAAAGGGAAAATGCGGAGCAAGTGGGGCGCGCTGACCGATGACGACGTGACGGTTTTCAATGGCGATCTGGATCAGTTGATGGGCACGATCCAGCGTAAGACAGGCGACGCACGAGAAAGCGTTGAACAGTTTTTCGAACAGTTCAATTCTGGCGCTGCCTCGGCAATCAGCCGGGCCGGCGAGTCGGTTCGCGCCGGTGCCGAAAAGGCGGCCGATTCCGTTCAGGAAACGTATCAAAATGCCTCCGCCTCGGTGCGTGAAAAGTATGCCGACGTCGAGGACATGGTGCGGCAACGACCCGCCAAATCCTTGGCGATTTGTTTCGCCGCCGGGGTAATGACTGGAGTCGTTGCGATCCTGCTGTTGCGGCGGCGATAAAGGGCAAAACGAACGAAACATGGAAAACGTGTTGCACGATTCGTTTGAAACGAAAGCCATCCGGCGGCGCATGGAAGAGGTGCGCGGTGACTTGGATGAAGACGTCCAGAAGATTGTCGATGGTGCGCGTGACATGGGTCAGTCGTCGCAACCAGCTTTCCAAGAGTTGCGTGACCTGGCTCAACAGCAGATCGCTGATCGGCTACGGCAGGTCGAAACGCATGTCCAATCGCATCCAGCGGTAGGAATCGCTGCGGCAATTTGCATAGGGATTTTTCTCGGATGGATGATCAAACGAAAGTCTAACTCGTAACAACCCAGAAGAACCTATGGAACGCCCAAACAAAATCAGCCAGCCATCGTGGATGTTGACGCTTGCGTCGATCGCCGTGGTGATTGCGGCGCTTTACTTAGCCAAAGGGGTGCTGGTTCCCTTGACGCTGGCGGTGCTGTTGAGCTTCTTGCTGAGCCCAGTGTGCGACTGGCTGGAGCGCCGCTGGCTGGGCCGTATCCCGGCGGTGTTGGTGACGGCCATCCTGGGCTTCACCATGCTGGGAATCGTGACCTGGACGGCAGCCGTTCAGATCACCAGCCTGGCCCCCAAGATTCCCGAATACCAGAGCAATGTCGAGGCGAAACTAAGTTCGGTGAACGCGTATGCGGTCGCCGCGCTGCGCAAGGTCACGAGCACCGCCCAAGAAATGGGCGAGAAGCTCTCGCCAACAGAACTGGCCGACGCCGGGCTGGGGACCGATCGATCAGCCCTACTCGGTGCGCGTCGTTACCGTCGCCGGCAAGCCCTCTGCAAATCTTTGGCGGCATGTTCGGCACGCTGCTCGAAGTGTTGGGCACGACCGGCATCGTCATCGTGCTCGTGGTGTTCTTCCTGATCCAGCGAGAGGATTTACGCGATCGATTCATTCACTTGGTTGGAAAAGGCCATGTGACCGTGACCACGCAAATGCTGGAAGACGCCGGCATGCGAGTCAGCCGCTATCTGTCGATGCTATTTCTCCTCAATGCCACGTTTGGCATTTTCGTCGGCATCGGGCTGTTCCTGATCGGCGTGCCCAACGCCATCTTGTGGGGAATCCTGGCCATGACGTTGAGATTCATTCCCTATATCGGCCCGTGGATTGCCGCGGCGATGCCGATTGGCCTGTCGATGGCGATCTCGCCAGGCTGGATTGCGCCCCTGATGACTGTTGGGCTGTTCGTGACGCTGGAGCTTTTCTGGAACAACGTCCTGGAGCCCTGGCTGTACGGCAGGAACACTGGCGTGTCAGCGGTGGCGGTTCTGGTGGCGGCTGTCTTCTGGATGTGGTTGTGGGGACCTGTCGGGCTGCTGCTGGCAACCCCGTTGACCGTGTGCCTGTTGGTGGTTGGCAAGCACGTTCCCCAACTGTCCTTTCTGGGAATTCTGCTGGGTAACGAGCCAGTCTTTGAGCCCAAGGATCGGATCTATCAGCGCCTGCTGGCGGGAGATCAGGAAGAGGCTGAGGAATTGTTCGAGAACTATCTTGAGCACCAATCGCTCGTCGAAGTCTACGACACGGTGCTCATCCCGGCACTGGCTTTGGCCGAGACGCATTGGCAACTCGGCGAACTCAATGAAGGCAAGCACAACTTCATCATGGAAAGCCTGAAGGAGATGATTCAAGACCAAGGCGAGCATCAGCAGGAATGGTTGGCCAAGCGGGAGGCCGCTGACTCGCCAGCGGCAGACGGAGATTCCATTCGCGTTGACGAGATCAACTCGTCACGCCTTTCGATTCTCTGCCTGCCCGCTCGGAGCCGGGCGGATGAAATCGCCGCCATCATGCTCGCGCAAGTCTTGGAGACCAGCGGCTGCCGTGCGCAGGCCATCTCGGTTACGGCATTGGCTGGCGAGATGGTTGATCTTGTCGATCAGTGCACCGCCGCCGACGTGGTTTGCATTTCCGCCACACCTCCCGCCGCAGTCATGCATGCTCGTTACCTTAGCAAGCGCCTTTGTGGTCGGCTTCCGGTAGCAAAGTTGATCGTGGGATTGTGGGATGCACAAGGCGACCTAAACAAGACAAGAGAGCGCATCGGTTGTGACGCTGTCGTTGTTGCGACATTGACGGCCGCTCAAGAACAGATTGGCACACTGATCCAACCGAACGTGCCGCAGCCGCACACGCAGACGCCATCGGAACGCGGTCCAAGCGTCATGGCGGGGACGTACCGATGAAACGACGCGTCACATTACGCTGTTCGTTCAGACCTTGTTTAACAGGAGAATTGAAATGCTTGGTACTATTTTGGTCGTGATCTTGATTCTGATGCTGCTGGGTGCGTTGCCTACGTGGGGCCACAGCAGAAATTGGGGCTATGGCCCGAGCGGAGGGCTTGGATTGGTCGTGCTGATTCTGGTCATCCTGTTGCTTATGGGGCGTCTTCCATTCTGATGAATCCGCTGGCGAAGACGAGTGGACGGTCAAGGGCAACGGTGTTGAGAGCGCGATGAATGATTTGTTCGCCGCGCTGGACGAGGCTTACGAACGAAGGTCCGACGCTCCGTGGCGGAGAAGCTGCTTCTCCACGGAGTGCCGTTCTGCCAAAACGAAGGAGTGAATCGATGAAGTGGATTGGGACTAAAAACATAGGCATGCTCTTGTTGGCCATTTGGCTGATCGCAACGGGTGTATTGGCGTTCGTCCATATAGGCTTTGCCCAGACCGGACTTATATTGGCCGCGCTCGCCATCGCTGCCGGTGTGTTGCTTCTGTTGGGTCGCTAACGCTCGGTTGACCGTCACAACACCACGCACGGTTTCGCCAACCGGCAGGTTGCAGAATGACTGTCATCTGCGCCAACGTGACAAACGTCTTGATTGTGAGCCGCCTCGATCCATTGGCGGAAACTGCTCGCAAGTTTTGGGATGGGACATTTTCGCTTCTCGCTCACGGTGGATCCAACGCCAAGTAGGCCTAAGGAATCTATCCAGTTGACTTCAAGGGTGGCGATTACGACGCCGCGCCCTTGTTTTATCAACCGAATGCCCTACGATAGTGGACGTTAGGGACAGGGTCAGTGAACCCTTCCTCGACGTAGTTTTCGGGTGACTAGATAAAAAGCAACTTGGCAGACCCGGGCGGCTGGTTAAAAAGTAAACCGATGTGGCGCATCACCCGTGGATGTTCTGCCACATCGGTTTTTTTTTGTTCTTGTCGTCCGCCTTGGTTCGGTCGAGGATCTCCGCCGAATTGAAAAATGGTGTTCTGACAATGTACTTGCCGAAGAGCGAAAAGGTGAAACCGCGTCGGATCGAGGGCAAATGCTACTGATGGCAAATGGTCCTTGGATTGCAACGAGGGCCTGGAACTAGACGAGTTAAGTTTGTCGGATGACTAGATAAAGAGCAGCCCGGCTCGGATGGGAGGTGCGCGAAGCGAGCTCGGAAATCGAAACCGCAACGGGCGCAGTCGTGCATGCATTCACGACCGGTGCGATCGTGCGAATGTTTCTGCTAACCCCAGAAGCGGTTCCGTACACGGGCACTGATCGTAACTCGATCGAGCGCGCCAATGGCGACGGATTCCGTCCGTCGCCCGATCTTGATGCTTCACGATGATTCAAGAATCGGCGGCGGGCGTGGGAAGCCGTCAACAGGCTTGACAGAAACTCAAACCAGGAGACGCTCAGATATAGGCCGAAAGAAAAGCTGACGCGTTCGTCCTAGGACGGAGGTTACCCTCGGAGCGGGCGAGAATCCTCTCCTGGCCCCGGCGTTGCTGGGAAAACATGCGGAGCTATACCTATTAGAGTGATACAAGAAATGCTCCCACTTCGTGCTGCCGCCGGCAGCAACGTTGTCAAAACCGCTGAACTAAACGAATAGGAAAGAAGAATGAGAATATTGGAAGGGAGTCCCGTCTCACCTGGTTTCGCAAGTGGGATTGCGATCGTTTACGACTATGAAGTCGAACGAAGGCTTTCGTTGCCGGATCGCGATATTCAGCATACTGATGTGCAGACAGAATGCGATCGGATTGACGATGCCCTTGAGCAGTCAAAGCGTGAATTGCAAATCGCGAAGCAAACGACAGGTGGTGATCCGAAATTCGCGGACGCGGCGGCGCTGTTGTCTGCTCATGCCGCAATGGCCAGTGAGATTGCGGCGTCAGTGAAGCAGCAGATTGGATCCGATCTTGTCAATGTGGAGCAGGCTCTTGATTCAGTCATCCGCGATTGGGTCCGCCGATTGCAAAAACTCGATAACGAGTACCTGCGGCAACGCGAACAAGACGTCCGCGATGTGGGCCAGCGGATGACTCGCAACTTGGCAGGCGTGATGCCCTGCAGTTTCGAGTCGCTTCCGCCGGGATCCGTGATCGTGGCCCGCGAACTGCTTCCGTCCGAAGCGGTCGGGCTTGCCAATAGCGGTGTGGTTGCGATCGTCTCCGAGTACTCAGGAAAGTTCAGTCACACCGCGATCGTTGCCCGATCATTGGGGATTCCAGCGATCTCAGGTATCTCCAGCGCGACGACGCGGATTCCGTCCGGTGCAAAGCTGCTGGTCGATGGCCTGACGGGAATCGTCACGATTCAGCCATCGGAATCCGAGAAGCACCGCCTTTTCAGTTCGCCAACTCGAATACGATCGTCAGATCGCATCACTGGTGTCCGAGGAGATTCTGCCCTGTGTGACACGGGATGGCGTGGAGGTTTCGCTGTTGGGAAACGTCGGATTACCGGACGAAATCGATCAGGTCGCGGAACATCACTTAACCGGAGTCGGGCTGTTTCGCACCGAGTTCTTATTTATCGAATCGCATCAGCGTCCGAGCTTCGACCTGCAGTTGCAAGTCTATGGCGACATGGCAAGTACGTTATCTGGTTTGCCGATGGTGATTCGGACCTTCGATCTTGGCGGTGACAAACTCCCCTCATTCCTGGCACTCGATGAATTAAGAAATCGTTCGAGCCTTCATTTGCGTGGATTACGATTCTCGCTCTCTGAAAAGAATCTTCTGGATGCCCAATTGCGGGCAATTGTTCAAGTTGCGCAGACCGCAGATGTTCGCATTTTGTTTCCGATGGTGATCGGGAGTCACGATTTTGCACTGGCAATCGCAGCCGTTGATCGTGCCGTTGGGCAACTCGATGTGTTGCGTCGACCACCCGTCGGCGCGATGATTGAAACACCTGCGGCGTTGTTTGCCTTGGACGAAATCCTTGAATTGGCCGACTTTACCGCGATCGGTACGAACGATTTGACTCAGTACATTCTGGCAGCCGATCGTGACTTATCCGAAGCAACAGACGACTGTACGGCCATGCACCCGGCGGTGCTCCGCGCGATCAAGCAGATTGTCCAAGCGAGCGACAGGTGGAATCGACCGGTATGTGTTTGTGGCGAAGAGGCGGCAGACGCCGACTTCGCCCGCTTGCTTGTCGGCCTTGGTATCCGCGAACTTAGCCTGTGCCCCAGTCGCGCTGCCGCAGTCCGGCAAGCGATCCGCCGAACTGACTCGCGGCAAGCGACTGAGCTCGCCGAACTTGCGCTTCAATGTCGAAGCCCGAGTGAGGTTCGCGCGCTGTTGGCAACCGGACTGGCTGACGTCTCGTTGCTTGATTCCTCTTTAACGGTTACCCAGTGCATCAACGGTCGCCAATGATTCCTCGACTTTCCGAATCGCAATTGCTTTGCCCGGCTGACGTCCAGCCGGCAGATGATCATTTTGCCGTGATCGGTGTCTTCAATCCAGGCGTGGTACGGATCGAGAACGAAGTCTTCATGCTCGCGCGAGTCGCCGAGCAGCCCCTTGAACAACGTGCCGGTTTCACGGGGCTGCCTCGCTGGGAAACGAGTGGTGACTACCTCATCGACTGGGTTTGCGACGACGATTTGATATCGGTCGATCCGCGCGTTGTGCAAATCAAGTCCGAGGGCCGATTGCGGCTGACATCGGTCTCGCATCTGCGTATGTTTCGCAAACGCGACGGAAGCTCGGACGGCTGGTTGCCGGGGCCAGCACTCTTGCCTGAGATGGCATTCGAAGAGTTTGGCCTGGAAGACCCTCGGATTACCAAGATCGATCAAACGTACTGGATCACCTACGTGGCCGTATCGCGACAGGGAGCGGCAACGGCGCTGGCTTCCAGCGATGACATGGTGACATTCAAGCGACACGGCTTGATCTTTTGTCCCGAGAATAAAGACGTCGTTCTGTTTCCGCAGCAGGTCGATGGCCAATACCTGGCACTGCATCGCCCAAATCCGCATTCGCATTTCAGTCCGCCACAAATCTGGATCGCCCGATCACCCGACTTGTTGCATTGGGGCGAGCACCAAAGCTTGCATCGTGGGCGTCAGAGTTGGGATGCGGACCGCGTCGGTGGAGGAACTCCGCCAATTTTAATCGACGAAGGCTGGCTGCATCTCTATCACGGCAGCCAGCGAGTCCAGCGTGAGGGTCGTGTCGGCGAATACTCCGTGGGTGCCTTACTATTGGATCGAGACAATCCGGCCCGCGTGCTGGCGCGATCCGACCAGCCGATCATGCGACCTATGGCTGAGTTCGAGCGAAACGGTTTCGTACCCGACGTCGTGTTTCCAACGGCAATGATCAACTCGACGATTCATCAGCACGATGACCTGCTCAGCGTTTACTACGGCGCGGCCGACACTTCGATCGGCGTCGTTGTTTTTTCCAGACAAGATATCGTCAGCGCACTTCATTGACATCCGAACCAGAGCACCAAAGGAGCCACCCATGGCCAACTCTGGCCTTACCAAAATCGCTTTTGTTGGCGACTACCTGCCGCGCAAGTGCGGCATCGCAACGTTCACTCACGATTTGCGCGACGCCGTAGCCAGTGCTTCTGCGGCTCAATGTGTTGTTGTGCCAGTGGACGATATCGCAGGTGGTTATGACTACGCATCTGAAGTGAGTTTTCAAATTCCGGAACAGGAGGTTGACGCCTATCGTCGTGCCGCTGACTTTTTGAACTTCAGCAAAGTCGATGTGGTCTCTTTGCAGCACGAATTCGGCATCTTCGGAGGCCTCGGTGGAAGCCACATTCTGGCCTTTCTGCGCGATATACGGGTTCCGGTCGTGACCACGCTGCATACGGTTTTGTCGCAACCGGATGCCACGCAGCGGCGAGTCATGGAACAGCTGACCAAGCTTTCCACGCGTCTTGTCGTGATGACTGAGCGAAGTCGCGAGACGTTGTGCAAGACGTACGCAGTCCCCGAGAGTAAGGTGGATTTGATCGCGCATGGCATTCCCGACGCGCCCTATGCGGATTCCAGCGAATTCAAAGAGCAGTTTGGTGTGCAAGGCAAGCGAGTTGCGTTGACGTTCGGGCTACTCTCGCCGAATAAAGGTATCGAGTACGTATTGAAAGCGATTCCCGATGTCATTCGCGAATTCCCCGACTTCATCTATCTGATTTTGGGTGCGACGCATCCAAGTTTGGTGCGCTGCGAAGGTGAACGTTATCGCATCAGCTTGGATCGGATGGCAAAAGAGTTGGGGATTACAAAGAACGTCAGCTTCTACAATCGATTTGTGGAACTGGACGAGCTGACCGAATTCATTTGTGCTGCTGACCTTTACATCACTCCGTACCTCAACGTGGCACAAGCCGTTTCGGGGACGCTTGCCTATGCGTTCGGCTGCGGACAGGCTGTCATCTCGACTCCCTATTGGCACGCTGAAGAGTTACTCGCTGACGATCGTGGAGTGCTCGTACCGTTTGCCGATTCGGAAGCGATCGGCCGAGAGATGATCGCACTGCTGAGCGACGATCGAAGACGACAGACGATGCGTGAGCGCGCCTACGCTTTGGGGCGTGATATGCTCTGGAGTCGTGTGGCGGAAATCTATTTGCGGTCCTTCCGCGATGCGCAGGCGAACCATGGGTGCGAGCGCAATCCTCTGGCCGTGCGAACACTGGATGAACAACCGTTGGACCTGCCGCGAATCAATCTGGAACACTTGCATCGCATGAGCGATTCCGCCGGGATCATTCAGCACGCCTGTTACACGATCCCCAACCATCACGAGGGCTATTGCACCGATGACAACGCAAGGGCGTTGATCTTGACGGTCTTGCTGGAGGAACTGGGCAAGGACTCGCAAGAACTGCACTCCTTGGCATCCACTTACGCCGCGTTTCTGAATTATGCCTTTGATCAAACGAGTCGTCGCTTTCGCAACTTTCTCAGTTTCGATCGCCGATGGCTTGAGAAGGACGGTTCCGATGATTCTCAGGGGCGCGCGATCTGGGCACTCGGCACCTGTGTCGGTCGTTCACGAAGGCAAGGCTTGCAGGCGTGGGCGATGGAGTTATTCGCAAAGGCTTTGCCCGCATGTGAAGACACGACGTCGCCGCGCACCTGGGCGCTGCGCGCTGCTTGGTATTCACGAGTACCTGCGCCGGATGGGCGGTGATCGCGTCGTCAGTCAGACCGGCGAACGATTGGCCGAAAAACTCGTCGACTTATTCGATCGAACGGCACGGGACGATTGGCCTTGGTTTGAGGATGTAGCTGCTTACAACAACGCCAAGTTATCGCATGCATTGATACTCAGCGGATGTTGGAGTGAGAATCCGCGGGTCACGGAGATTGGTATCGAGTCGCTCCGCTGGCTGTGTGGAAAGCAACTGTCGCCCGAAGGCAGATTCCGTCCAATTGGGTGCAATGGTTTTTGTCGCCAAGGTGTGCCCACTGCGATCTATGATCAACAGGCGATCGAAGCACACGCGACGGTGTCGGCAGCGATCGAGGCCTTCAATGCTGTCAAAGACCCTTTTTGGTGCGAACAAGCGCACTTGGCATTTGACTGGTTCCTCGGACGCAACGACCACGGAATACCGATTTACGACGCGACAACGGGCGGATGCTACGACGGGCTGGCGGAACATCAAGTCAATCAGAACCAAGGGGCGGAATCGACTCTTGCATTTCTGCTCTCCTTAGCAGAGATGCAACGACTTGAAGGATCGTTGCCTGCATTACAAACGCTCCCAACCGATTCTGCGACAACGCAGCCACAACCAAAGGAAACCGTCAGCGGTACCCATGCTAGTTAAGCGAACAGGGATCGTGATTTCGCCCAACAATCGCCGCGTTGTGCTGCGACCGTTCGAGATGCCTAATGCGAACCGAAAGCTCCGGATCATCGCTCGTGTGTCGACTCTTTCCGAAGATGAGGTAGATGCGCAGTTAAGTTACGTTTTGAAGGAATTCCACGGAAGACATCAGCGACCACGTGAATTCTTTCTGCGCCGCTACGAGGCTATCCGTCACTCCTTACTGACGGACGCACCGCTGACCGAAAGCCGTCAACTGTTACTCGGTGCCTACTTCACTCAGGAGTACGCATTGGAGTCCGCAGCGCTGTTCAATCCGTCGATCGTCTGGCATCCCAACCAATCAAACCTTGCCGCCGGTTCTCGGCGGTTCGTGCTGAGTTTGCGTGCGGTCGGTGAAGGGCACATCTCATCGGTCACGTTTCGCTCAGGAGTCATCGACGGCGACAACCGGCTATCGATCGACGAACCGACGAGGTTTGTTACGACGCCCGAATTTGTTCCAGACGCACTGTATGAGAAAGATTTGTTTCTTCGCAAACTGGTCGAACTTGAGTTGGGCAACCTATTCACAGAATCTGTGTTTGCCTCGTTGGAAAACGAATTCACCTTGAATCAGCTTGAGAACGCGCTGAAGAACGGATTGCGAGAACATCGGTCACGACATCACGATTTGGCGCCGATCGTCGAGCAAGTTGTCACGCTCGCCAAGTCAAACTACGAAATCACCTACTTGCCAAAACACGAGCTGTCCGAACGCTTGATTTTTCCCTTTGGCCCAACCGAAACCAACGGGATTGAAGATGCCCGGTTTGTACAGTTTCAAGAGGAGAATGGACTCTCGCGTTACTACGCCACCTACTCAGCGTACGATGGAAAAATGGTCTTGCCGCAGTTGCTCGAGACGAAAGACTTCCTCCGTTTCAAGATGCACACGCTCAATGGTCCAGCGATCTCCGATAAGGGGCTCGCGATGTTCCCCCGAAAGATCAACGGACATTATGCCATGTTGTCTCGGCAAGACGGCGAGCATCTGTACCTGATGTATTCGGACATGCTCTACTTCTGGCATACCAAACAGATGATCGTCAAGCCAACGTACCCTTGGGAGTTTGTGCAGTTGGGAAACTGCGGTTCGCCAATCGAGACGGACACGGGATGGCTCGTGCTCACGCATGGCGTCGGGCCGATGCGCAAGTACTGCATCGGCGCAATCCTGCTGGACCTGGATGATCCATCCCGAGTGATCGGTCGCATGAAAGAGCCGCTGTTAACTCCAGACGAAAATGAACGGGACGGATATGTCCCGAACGTCGTTTACAGTTGCGGTAGCGTGATCCACAATGGGCATCTTGTGCTTCCTTACGCCATGTCGGACTACGCTACCACTTTTGCGACGGTCGACGTGGACGAACTGATATCTTCGATGATCTGAAGACCGATCCAAACGAGAGCGTCAATTTGGTGCAGGATGCCGACCACTTAGCGATCTTGACAAAGCTTCGGCTCTGTAGGGCCATAAAGGGACACCCAATAAGTAAACTGGCCGAGTCGCGACGGGGGGACGAGGCGAGAACGCTTGCTCGGAATCTCTGGCGAATCCGGTACACCCGGACGCGACGGTAGGGCCAGTGATTTGCCAAGACCGAGGAGACCGCGCAGCGGCGAACCTGGCATGAAACGAACCTGGCATGAGAATCGTGTGGGGGATATTACCGGCCTGAGCCGCTCAGGCGGCGACCAACGGGTTGCCGGGAGATTGCATCCAGCTCTGGCCGCGCCGTTCCGCCTCGGCGGCCAGACTCTCCGCCGCACCGGCCGCTCGCTTGAACACCTTGCCAAACCGTCGCACAAGATCACACCAACCCGGCGCGTCCAAGCCGATCCGGGTCAGAATCGGTTGCAAGTGGTCCGGGATCATTCCTCGCTTGTCGTCGCGAAGCTGACGACCGGTCCAGTCCAGCAACTCGACATAGGACAACAGCGAAAACGACAGGAACCCTTTCCGGCTGGCACGTCGTCCACTTGAATCAAGATCAGGTCCGGTCGCATCGGATCGCTCATCGATCTCCACCGGACTCAACCAACCACTTTGCTTTCGTCGCCGACTTCGTTCCCAGTCGTGCGTTGATGGCCGCGTTCGACCCGACCATTCTTTCAGGTCGTCCAAACGGTCCTTGGCCCCGGTGTAGTCGCTCGATTCGGGCGTCTTGGCCAAGGCCGCACGAATCGGATTGAGGTCGACGTAAGCCGCACAGGCCAACAGCGATGCCTCATCAAGCAACAACTGGCACTTGAAGCGTCCTTCCCAAAACCGGCCGCTACACTCGTCTTCCTTGTTGGCCATCCGGGCGATGTTCTCGGCCAGGCACCGCATCCACCAACTGACATCACTGAGACGCTCTCTTCGATTGGCCAGCACTTTGGGTCGGTTCACGATCCTATCGATCTCCGGCTGTTTCGGTTCGGCTGGGGTCCCATCCTTGTTGCGCCGCTGCGGGAACAGTCGCAACCAGCGGCGGGCCACTTCCTGGTCGCTCCAGGAGGCCACCACATCGGCGCGGCTGCGGAGGACCACGTGGAGATGGTTTTGCATCACGGTGTAGGTCAGGCAATCGATGCCAAAGACCGAAGCGAGGAACTCCATCCGTCGGCGGATCCAGCCCCGGCGGTGCTCGAAGGATTGTCCCGAGTAGGCGTCATCGCCGCACAAAAACGCCCTCCGCACGCACCTCTGCACGCAGTGCAGCACCTGCACCTGAGACGGATCGATCACATCATGACGAGCTAAGCGAGGCATCAGACATCTCCCGAGCGAGTCGCGAACCGAAGCCAAGCGTAACAGACCCAGGCCCGATCTGCAAGATCTATGGGTGTCCCTTTTATTTCTTTTGTTTTCCCTTTCGTTGCTTGTGCCGCTGCTGTAATGCGTCGTAGGATGTGTGACGCCGCAGGCCCGTGGCGAGTTGGCCGTCGGATAAGACGAATGCGACAAGCCGGTGAGACCGAACCCTTACCTAAGGAAAATTACCATCAACCTCCAATCCCATCTCAACCGCCGCCGGTTTCTCGGTAGGGCCGCTACCGCCACTGTCGGCGGCGTGCTCATTCCAAGCACCTTCCCGCTGCTTGCCGCGAACACACCGATCCGCGAAACCGACGACTTCTGGTGCCGGCTCGCTCCGGAAGGGCCTTACATCGATTCGCAGCGCGACCACAAGGCCTTTGGATTCGGCGACGGGAAGATCTTTCTGTCCGAGGACAATGGTCACACTTGGGCTCACAGCGCGGCGTTTCCCGAAGCGGAGAACATTACCTTCAGTTGCCTGCTGAAAAACGGGAACATTCTCT
This sequence comes from Pirellulaceae bacterium, assembly GCA_963734865.1. Classification (GTDB taxonomy): domain Bacteria; phylum Planctomycetota; class Planctomycetia; order Pirellulales; family Pirellulaceae; genus CBDCUW01. The sequence continues at coordinate 128,156 of CAVTIV010000022.1, read as the reverse complement.
TCGCTACGCGAGAGAAACTGTTCCTCAGCACCGATAATCTCAAGACATACCGGCAGATCATTGTCAAGAATCGCGAGGGCCGCGATTACCTTCCTCATACGCCCCAGAATCCGGATCAGCCCGGTTGGTATTTCCATCCGCTCGACGGCGTTCACACGTGGGACATCGATGGCTCCGAAATGCTCGTGTGGGGCAACTACTGCAACGTGCTCGGCGGGCCGGTGCCGGTGAATATCTACTACTCGACCGACAACGGACAGACGGTCAAGATCGCCTATTCCTTCGGCCGGAATCCGCATTTCCAGGAGAAGGGCACCGATCCCGAGTCGTACCTCGGCGATCCTGGCAACCCGGTCATCTGCCGGCACATTCACTCCGTGGCCTATAATCCAGCCGAACGCGCGTTCTACGCCTGCACCGGGGACATCGATCGCGGACACGGGAATGAATGCCACTGGCTGCGCGGCGTGTATGACGCGCGAGGTGACAACTGGGACTGGCAGGTGCTGGTGTCCGTCAACTCGAACTCACGATACAAGTCCGGCGGCATCAGCTTCGTCGATGGTCAGCTTTACTGGGCTGCGGACGCGAACGGTCCCAAGTTGCCCAACGAGAAACACGACCGCGGCATTTTTCGCTGCGATCCAGCGGATCTCGCCGATCCAATGAAGCACACTTTGCTGTTCGACGCGGAATTCGAAATGGCCAACATGATCATCGAAGACGGCGTGATCCTAGCCGGCCACTGCGCCCCCGCATCGACGTACGCCACGGGCATCGCCATCTCACTCGACTTGGGCAAGACCTGGGCCGAGTACGACCTGGCCGAGTTCGGGCCGCGATCTCCTGTCCGCTTCCAACCGAAAAACAGCGAGGGCTGGTTCCGGGTGGATCTGCGAAAGGGATGGATCGAGCGAGGCGAGGTGCTGTTCATCAAACCGAAGACGCGAGAAAACTCCGAGGGACGATAAACCTTGCCTTAGCATGACCGAATGAAAGAGTATGCAAACTTGCTGGAGATCGAACATTACGGTTGCCAGTTGATCCGCAAGATCCGCAAGCAATAGTCACTCGTTTTCTGCAGCATCGAGCAATTGCTGATACGCGTCAAGTTTCTGCAGCGGTTCAAAGTCGAGATCGGTTCGCAAGATCACGAACTGGCGAAATCCCAACTTGAGCGCGTCGCGTACGCAATCGAGAGCCTTGTCTAGCAGTTCCTGCTTCTGCGGATCATCACAGTGATCCGCGGCCATTGCATAACCGATGGCCCCGTACAAACACGCTTCCTCGTCTGTATGTTCTCCAGCGATCTGATCGGCAAGCTTGCTCGCTTGTTCCACTTGGCCCGACAGTGCAACGAATTTAAGTTTCAGCACGCGATTGGCGACACTCTGTGACTTAGCAAGCAGAAGGTCACAAAGAGCGATTCCGCGCTCGCATTGCTGGCTGTGGTCTTGGCCGGAACGAAACAGGAGTTGGGCGAGAAGATAATAACTGTCCGCCGCTCCGGCCTGAGCACGACCGTTGCCGGGACTTTGGCTCAACGCCGCTTCAAATTGGGTGACCGATTCTCGCAAACGCGACTCAGCGTTCTGTCGATCGCCCGCAAGCTGGTATTGGCGTCCCAATTGCTTTAACACACCAGCCATGTTGGCGACCGTGGGGAAATCGGACTTGTTCGCCGACGACCGTCGCAGCAACTTGAGCGCTTGCTCGCTGGCGGTGATCATCTCAGGGAATTGACCTGTTTGTTCGTACAAATTGCTAAGCCCCCGCAGGGCGCCGGAAAGTTCTTCGCCAGTTTGCAGGTTGCTCGGAAACGCCTCATACCGCTTTCGCCTCGCGTCCAAGGATCTCTGAATCAGCGGTAACGCAAGCTCGACCTTTCTGTTTAGAAGGTAGAGTTCGCCGAGGCGGCCATATGCCTGAGCCATACTCTGTTCGGCGCTCTTGGTATCGATACTTGGTTGCGATGCAAAGTACTTCTCACGATGTTCGATCAAGCCGAGGTAACGCCGCTCCGCCTGATCAAGATTACCGAGTTGTTTTTGAGTATCACCGATCGATAGATCAAGGGTCGCGAAATTCAAGTGCGGCCGTGCCAGACGCCCCTCTTGCTGCAACTTCAGAGCGATCCGCTCACTTTCCAGGAACTGCTCCAACGCCTGCTCGAACCGGCCTGCCTCAAAGTAGATTTGCCCCAGTTGCCGAATTGCTGAGGCTCGAAACGTTTCCTTGACATCGTAATCTTGCCGTTCCGCATAGAGCCCCTCGATCTTCTGGAGGATTCCCGCCAGCATGCTGTTTCGCAATTCGTTGTATTCTGGCTTCGATCGAAAAAACTCTTGCGTTTGGTAAAGCACCATGCGCGTCGCATCGAGTGCCAGATCAGCCTGGAACTCCGCCAGCGCCTCGCTTTCCTGGGCCGATACTTTCGCCGCTGTCTCAGCGATCTTCTGCTGGTTGATCACCGCCGCCGAGATGTAGCCACCGCACAGCAGTGTCAGCAATAAACTCGCAGCAATCCCGCTGAGCGTGGCGACACGGGGATTGCGCCGGCACCACTTCACAAGTCGCTCGCGGGCGGTGATCGGGCGAGCGAGGATCGGCTTGCCCTGTTGAACTCGCTGTAGCTCGTCCGCTAAATCTGCCGCGTTGGCATATCGACGATTGGGCTCCTTATCCAGGCACTTCAGGCAGATTGTTTCCAGATCACGATCCAAGTTGGACTGCAATCGTGAGGGTGGAACGGGATCCTCTGAAACGACTTGCTGGATGGTCTCAATCGGCGTCGGAGCGACGAATGGCGCGCGGCCAGTCAGCATGTTGTACAGGATCGCGCCAAGGGCGTAGACGTCGGTACGCGGTCCAATCAATTTTTCACCGCGAGCCTGCTCCGGGGCCATGAATCCGGGAGTCCCGAGAATCTGGCCCGTCCTCGTCTGGTCCTGGTCTTCGTCGTCCAATCGCTTGGCCAACCCAAAGTCAGCTACTTTCGGATCTCCGTCGCGGGTAATCAGGATGTTCGACGGCTTCAAATCGCGATGGATGACGCCTTGCTGGTGCGAGTAATGCACCGCCCGCGACACTTGCTCCATCAGTTCGGCAGATCGTTTGGAACTCAGCGAAGCCTCGGATAGCAGTGCCGACATCGCCAAGCCGTCCACGTACTCTAAGGAGAAGTAAGGCATTCCCTGATATTCGCCCACCTCGTAGACGGACACGATGTTGGGATGTGTCAGATGTGCTGCCGCCTCTGCTTCTTGGCGGAAGCGTGAGAGAGTTTCGGGTGACGCATGTTTGCCGCCCAAGATCATCTTGATGGCCACGATACGATTCAGTGGTATGTGTCGCGCCTTGTAAACGATCCCCATTCCACCTTTGCCCAGCTGCCCGAGCACCTCGTAGCCCGCAGGCGCAGTGGGCTCTGGTGTGATAGTCGTCGGCAGCTTCTTGGAACGAATCGTCGTTTTTCGATCTGGAGTTTGAGAGATGCTTACGGTGGTTTCAACATACTTCGAATCTCCCGGAGGTTGCTGTTCACGGGCCTGTTCAATTCTGCCGGTCGGGTCACCGGTCGCTGCAGAGATCGGAGTGTCAATCGTTGCTGGCATGTGATCGCCGACCGCTTCGCGAGCCTGGGCGTCTCTCGACTCGATCTCGGCCAATCTTTCTCGCAGATTGGAGACAAATTTCTGTTGCGCAGCGCCAAATACGCATCGGCGTTTGTACGAGGCGTAACGGCGTCTGCATCGCGTCGGGTCGACGCGAATTCGCGAACCAACACGTCGACGATCGCATTGAGTGCCTGGTCAACCGGGGATGAAGTATTCACAGCCGCGTTCCTTCTTGAACGATGTTGCGTTGGTATCGAAATCGGATTAGTCCTCGTTGGACCGCGCCAGGTTACGCATCGTCGTTCGCACTAAGTCATGTCTACTAAACCGTTCTACGGCATCAATCTGTCATTGAGACCACCGAGCAGTTCGTCGTCACCCTTGCCGCCGATCAAGTCATCCACGTCGCCGTCCTCGGACAGCGTTCCGAGGTCGCCTAACGCGGCGGCCAGGTCACCCGCGGTCCAGTGGGCCATCGCGGCGGCCACAGCGGTCGCACTCAATTCGTTCTCGGCCGAGTGACCTATCAACAGATCGTCGCCATTACCGCCGGTCAGACTGTCATTGCCGATGCCGCCGATCAGAATGTCCGCATCGCTTCCACCTCGCAATTTGTCGTCGCCCCGACCAGCGACGAGCACGTCGTTGCCACGGCCACCCATGAGATGGTCGTCTCCGAATTCTCCAAAGATGATGTCGTTCCCGGTGCCGCCGCGCAGCGTATCCTGGCCCGCCCCGCCATACAGGATGTCGTCACCGCTGCCACCGTGCGCGATATCATCGCCTGCGCCGGCAATGAGTAGATCGTCGCCGCGACCACCCATCAGAACGTCGTCTCCGAGTCCGCCGCTGACGGTATCCTTTCCGCTGCCACCGCTGAGCGTGTCCATACCAACGCCACCGATCAGCAGGTCATCGTTACTGCCACCGTACAGCTTGTCCTCGCCCGCGCCGCCAACAAGTACGTCGTCGCCGCGACCGCCCCGAAGTTCGTCGTTTCCGCGTCCACTGAGGAGGATGTCATTCCCGCCGCCGCCGTGAACGATGGCGTCGATTGCCACGTCACGGTGGATGTGGACAATGTCGTTGCCATTACGCATACGAATGACAATCTGATCGACCAGATTGGGATCGAAGGTATCAACTTCATGAGTGCCATTTCCATCGAGTTGTGTCTTCACCTTAAGCGTCTCAATGCCGCCGTGATCACTGCCGATGGTGATGTCGACGTCGTCCTGGCCGCGGGTCCCAATCACGTACAGCGTACCGTCGACCAAGGTCACGCCGGTTACTACTGCCCGCGCGATGAACTCCTCCGATGCGGCGTTGTCGCTGTCGATGACCGTAACGGTGATTATGTACACACCGCCGTCGGCGTACACGTGCGAACCAGCGAACTCGTCGTCGGTTTGATCAACCGAATCGTCCGATAGCGTCTCTGCCGCCCCGCCATCGCCCCAATCAACTATAATCGTGTGTGTGTCAAGCAGGCTGGCCGGGTCGAAGTAGTTGCCTTCAATCGCTACTACTCGATCCCCTGAATTGTTGTCGAACCCGCCATTGATCGAGTAGAGTTCCGTGATTGTCGGCGCAACGTTGGACACATCGACATCGAAGTTGGCCGTTATCGTGCCTCCCAATCCGTCGCTGGCCTGCACCGTGATCGCGTGCGTCGCCGGTCCGTCCAGTAGCGACCCGTCACCCACGGTGACGATCCCTGTCGTAGGCTCTATTTCAAACCGACCGCCGGCATCGTCGATCAAACTGTACATAAAAGTCGATCCGAGTGGGTCACTGGCCGAGACAGTGATGCCGACCGCTACTCCGCTTGTTGCGCGCTTCGGGAACGAGATTTGCCGAGGCATTGATGTCGATCATCGCCGTCGGGTCGCCATTGGAGACTGTAACGTGAACTATGTGACGCGTGATGAATCCATTTGCGTCGTTCGCTTCAATCTCGACCTCATAAACATTGTCTCCGTTTTGGTCAGTCGGATTCTCAAAATCGGGAGCGGCGATGAAGACGAGCTGATTGCCGCCGGTGATCTGGAATTGGCATCGTCGGCGCCAGTGCCGCTGACGGAGAAGCTGACCGTTTGTGCCGGCAGATCGCCATCGGTCGCCGAGATCGTTTGCACCGCCGTGCTGTTCTCAGCCACGCTGACCGCAGTGGCCGATGTGAACACCGGCGCGTTGTCATTGACCGGATCGACCGTGACCAGCACAGTCTGCAATGTCGTCAGACCGTTGCCGTCGTCAGCGACCAGTTCCACTTCGTAGACGTTGTCGGCGTTGGCATCGAGCGGCGTCTCAAAGTCGGGAGCGGCGATGAAGACGAGCTGATTGCCGCCGGTGATCTGGAACTTGGTATCGTCGGCGCCGTTGCCGCTGATCGAGAAGCTGACCGTCTGCGCCGGCGAATCGCCATCGGTCGCCGAGATCGTTAGTACCGCCGTGCTGTTCTCAGCCACGTTGGCCGCGGCGGCCGATGTGAACACCGGCGCGAGTCGTTGACCGGGTCGACCGTGACCGTGACCGTCTGCAATGTCGTCAGCCCGTTGCCGTCGTCAGCGACCAGTTCCACTTCGTAGACGTTGTCGGCGTTGGCATCGAGCGGCGTTTCAAAGTCGGGAGCGGCGATGAAGACGAGCTGATTGCCGCCGGTGATCTCGAACTTGGCATCGTCGGCGCCATTGCCGCTGATCGAGAAACTGACCGTCTGCGCCGGCGAATCGCCATCGGTCGCCGAGATCGTTAGCACTGCCGTGGTGTTTTCAGCCACGTTGGCCGCGGCGGCCGATGTGAACACCGGCGCCAGATCGTTGACCGGGTCGACCGTGACCGTGACCGTCTGCAATGTCGTCAGACCGTTGCCGTCGTCAGCGACCAGTTCCACTTCGTAGACGTTGTCGGCATTGGCGTCGAGCGGCGTTTCAAAATCGGGAGCGGCGATGAAGACGAGCTGATTGCCGCCGGTGATCTCGAACTTGGTATCGTCGGCGCCGTTGCCGCTGATCGAGAAACTGACCGTCTGCGCCGGCGAATCGCCATCGGTCGCCGAGATCGTTAGCACTGCCGCGGTGTTTTCAGCCACGTTGGCCGCGGCGGCCGATGTGAACACCGGCGCCAAATCGTTGACCGGGTCGACCGTGACCGTGACCGTCTGCAAAGTCGTCAGACCGTTGCCGTCGTCAGCGACCAGTTCCACTTCGTAGACGTTGTCGGCGTTGGCATCGAGCGGCGTTTCAAAATCGGGAGCGGCGATGAAGACGAGCTGATTGCCGCCGGTGATCTGGAATCTGGCGTCGTCGGCGCCATTGCCGCTGATCGAGAAACTGACCGTCTGTACCGGCGAATCGCCATCGGTCGCCGAGATCGTTAGCACTGCCGTGGTGTTCTCAGCCACGTTGGCCGCGGCGGCCGATGTGAACACCGGCGCCAGATCGTTGACCGGGTCGACCGTGACTGTGACCGTCTGCAAAGTCGTCAGACCGTTGCCGTCGTCAGCGACCAGTTCCACTTCGTAGACGTTGTCGGCGTTGGCGTCGGTCGGTGTCTCAAAATCGGGAGCGGCGATGAAGACGAGCTGATTGCCGCCGGTGATCTGGAATCTGGCGTCGTCGGCGCCATTGCCGCTGATCGAGAAACTGACCGTCTGTACCGGCGAATCGCCATCGGTCGCCGAGATCGTTAGCACTGCCGTGGTGTTCTCAGCCACGTTGGCCGCGGCGGCCGATGTGAACACCGGCGCCAGATCGTTGACCGGATCGACTGTGACCGTGATGTTCGCCGTATCACTTTCGCCTGCGTCGTCAATGACTTCAACTTGCACCAGATAGATGCTGTCGCCGACTGACCCGCCGATGTCGTTAGGGTCCTCGTAATCGGGCGCGGCGATAAAACTCAACATTCCCGCAGTAGTAATCGAAAATCTGGCATCGTCCGGGCCAGCGCCGGTAATCGAGAACGCCAGCGTATCACCGGGCAAATCAGGGTCGGTCGCGGCAATCGCACCGACGGTCGTCTGGTTTTCGTCAATGTGAAAACTCTGAGGATCAATGACCGGCGGCGAATTCAGTATTACCGTCACGTCGAACGTTTCAACGTCCACCCCACCGGAATCACCATCATCGACCGTTACGGTCACTGTATGAATACCCTCCGCTATATAGGTGTGGGTTAGGTCAAACTCCTTGGCGATCTGGTTGATTGCCAGCGGAAAGTTCGTGGCCGAGTCGCCGTAATTGACAGTTCCAGACCACACGTCGTTCCCTGGATCGGAAAAGCTGAGCAACCGGCTGAACAGACCTTCGGCCGAGGACGGAAGCGTCTCATTCGGCCCGGCGTTAAAAGCGGGAGCAACGTTTGCAATCGTGATCGTTTGCAGAGCAACATCGCTCTCACCATTGTTCCCGCCGGCAGTCAAGCGGATGTCATATTCACCGTCATCCTCTGGAGTGAAAGTCAGACTGGCCAAATCGACTCCTGAATCGGCAGCAATCAACAGGCCACTGCGAAAGACCTCGTATGTCAGAGTGATTGTTGTTGCGTTGCCGCTGGGGTCATCTGCGAACCCGTCAATCGTGACCTGACTCCCCTCTTCTAAATCTCCGGTAATGCCTGTGATCGTGACGGAAATATCAATGTTAACCACGGTGATGATGACCGACTCGCTTGCGGTTAGCCCGTGCAAGTCGGAGACTTCAACGATAGCCTCGAAAATACCATTGTCTTGCGGAGTCCAAGTGACCGCACCGGTACTTGGATCGATCACGGCACCGGCCGGGAATACTGTTGTCCCACCGGCAGGTAGCAGGCGATATTGAAGCGTATCGCCTTGATCTGGATCGGTTGCGGTGACATTGAATTGCAGTAGTTCCAGCTCGTTCACTTGCTGATCAGCAATCGGGTCTAGGAGCGGCGGGTGATTGATGACGACGGTTGCCGGCGATCCAGGCCCGGCGAAGGTATCTCCGCCATCGGAAAAGAATACGTCGTTGCCCGACGAACCGACCAAGGTGTCATCACCTGCACCCCCGATCAACGTATCGCCACTGGCCTGGCTCACGCCTGATTCGAAACGATAGATCAGCAGTTCATATTGGCCGGTGTCTGTATCGGTACAGCCGATGTGGCCTGGATCGCTACTGCAAAACGAATTGACATCGAAGTTGGGCAAGTAAACGGAAAACTCTTCCGTGAAGAAATTGAACGTATCGACTTCGACGTAATAAGCTCCGTCGGCGGGCAACAGTACATCAATCAGAATTGAATCGGTCGGCTCGAATCCGTCGTCATTGAATGCACCGAGTGGGCTTCCGTAGTAATTGAGTTTAGTACCGTTGGCGTCGTAAATTCGCACTAGCGAATCAATCGTGTTCGCGATCCGGGATCGAAGTGACCGCGACATGACTTCGATCGTCACCAACTGATTGGCTTGACCTGTGAACGAATAGAAATCGCTCTCACTGGTAGGGCCATCGAGTTCGATCATTCCCACGACGGCGGCAGCTGCGGCATCTAATGGTACGGCAAAGTTTTCCGCATTCGGATTCTCGATCGTGTTCGGCACCGCCAAGGCTGGTAAACTGCCGATCGATTGCGCTGGATGGACCACGCCGTTGATCGTCACCAAGTCTGTCTTCTCTGCGTTGGGTCGTTCGACGAACGCTTCGCCAGTGTCGCCAAAGGCCAACTTCAGCGCTTCCCGCTCACCAAAGTATGGATCATGTAGGGCGTCGGTCAGCGTCGTGCGAACCGAAAGTGGAGATGCGATCAGGTGATCGGCGGTTTCTTCAGCCGCTGCTGGTCCGCCGAACGACGGCAAGAATACATTCCCTCCCAGTGCCGCGAAGACGCCTTTACCCGGTGCGCCCAGTGCATCGAAATGTCGCAAACCATACATGTGAGCCAACTCGTGCGACGCAATGGTCGAGGAGAGCGACACGAAGTTCTGCTCCTCCGGCGGCAACTGGTTCGTGCCATTTCCCAAGAAACCATTGACATCAACTTGAACCGTCCCGCCACGAGCCAGATCGCGGAAGCCGATACGATCGGATATCCCACCGGAAATCGCCTTGCCATTGACGATTGGCGGGTGATTGAACTCGACCGCAATGAAGATCTCGCCGACGGGCACCGTTTGACTGATGACCACGTCAAACATCCCAAAGTCCTGCTCCAATCGGGCTTGAATTGCATTTCGCTCGCTTGGCGTGTAGATATGTTCGGCGCCATCGGTTTGCGAATCGAAGTCCAAGAAGACATACCGCGTGCGCGAGGCGGTCAAGTAATCGTCGCCGGCGGCGCCGTAAATTGAATCCAACCCGCCTCCGCCGACCAGTATGTTATTCCGATCGTTTCCAAGTAACTTGTCGGAGAAGACCGTTCCGATCACGCTCTCGATCGCATTCGGACTGGTCAGTTGCAACTGCAGGTTCCCTACCGCTACGGTCTGAAGATCGACCCGTGAGAGATCGATATCGATCGTCGACAACAGACCAAAGAAGTCCAGCGTATCGTTCGATTGATCGGCCACTTCGTCGACCACGTCAACACCGAGATCCAAGCCGGTAAAGAGATAGGTATCATCACCGTCGCCGCCGGCGAGTGAATCGTTTCCAGGGCCGCCTTCGAGCGTATCGTTACCACTGCCACCAAGGAGTGTGTCGTCGCCGGCTGCGCCGACGAGTCCCGCGTCGCCGTTAAACATCGAAGCGTCCAACACATTATTGCCGGCTCCGCCAACGAGCAATGCCGCGTCAACGTCGGTAAGATCGGCGACCGCAACTCCGTTCACAGTAACCGTCGCCTGGTTGTTCTGCACTCCGGTGACAATTCGGATGTCCGCGTCCGCTTGGATCAGGATCCGATCATCGCTGATCGGATCGTTGGTGACGTCGTCATCACCGAAAATCTTCACCGATCCGCTTGCCAGGATGACCAGATCGTTACCGGCGGCGCCGAAAATCGTGTCGCCAATCCCTCCCCCGGACGAAAGCGTGTCGTCACCACTGCCGCCATCGATCGACTCGCCGCCACCCTCGCCACCGGTGATGGTGTCATCACCGTCACCGCCGATGATTGTGTCGGCACCGCCGCTGCCTTGGATGCTATCGTCGCCAGGTCCGCCAAAGATCGTGTCGTCGGGGCCATCACCGCCAACAATCGTGTCGTCACCACTGCCGCCATCGATCGACTCACCACCACCATCGCTGCCGATGATCGTGTCGTCACCGTCGCCGCCAACCATGGTGTCGTCGCCACCGCTGCCTTGGATGCTGTCGTCGCCGGGACCGCCAAAGATCGTATCACCAGGGCCGGCGCCACTGGTAATTGTGTCGTCACCGCTGCCGCCATCGATCGACTCACTACCGCCATCGCCGCCAACGATCGTGTCATCACCGTCGCCGCCGCTGATTGTGTCACTTCCGCCGGTGCCTTGGATGCTGTCGTCGCCCGGGCCGCCAAAGATCGTATCACCAGGGCCAGCGCCGGCAGTGATGGTATCGTCGCCGCTGCCGCCATCGATCGACTCGTTGCCACCGTCGCCGCCGGTGATCGTGTCGTCACCGTCGCCGCCGCTGATCGTGTCGTCACCGCCAGAGCCTTCGATGCTGTCGTCGCCGGGGCCCCCGAAGATCGTATCACCAGGGCCAGCGCCAGCAGTGATCGTATCGTCGCCGCTGCCGCCATCGATTGACTCATTGCCACCGTCGCCACCGGTGATCGTGTCGTCACCGTCGCCACCGCTGATCGTGTCGTCGCCACCGGAGCCTTCGATGCTGTCGTCGCCGGGACCGCCGAAGATCGTGTCGCCGGGGCCACCGCCGGAGGTGATCGTGTCGTTGCCGCTGCCGCCGTCAATCGATTCGTTGCCACCGTCGCCACCGGTGATCGTGTCGTCACCGTCGCCACCGCTGATCGTGTCGTCACCGCCAGAGCCTTCGATGCTGTCGTCGCCAGGACCACCGAAGATCGTATCACCGGGGCCACCGCCGGAGGTGATCGTGTCGTCACCGCTGCCGCCGTCAATCGATTCGTTGCCACCGTCGCCGCCAGTGATCGTGTCGTTACCGTCGCCGCCGCTGATCGTGTCGTCACCGCCAGAGCCTTCGATGCTGTCGTCGCCCGGACCACCGAAGATTGTATCACCGGGGCCACCGCCGGAGGTGATGGTGTCGTCACCGCTGCCGCCGTCAATTGACTCGTTACCGCCGTCGCTGCCGACGATCGTGTCATCACCCTCACCGCCGCTGATCGTGTCGTCGCCACCGGAGCCTTCGATGCTGTCGTCGCCGGGGCCGCCGAAGATCGTGTCGCCGGGGCCACCGCCGGAGGTGATCGTGTCGTTGCCACTGCCGCCATCGATCGATTCGTTGCCGCCGTCTCCGCCGTTGATTGTGTCGTCGCCATCGCCGCCGCTGATCGTGTCGTCACCGCCGCTACCTTCGATGCTGTCGTCCCCGGGGCCGCCGAAGATCGTGTCGCCGGAGCCACTGCCACTGGTGATCGTGTCGTCGCCGGTTCCTCCCGTGATCGATTCACCACCGCTGGCCCCTGTCACCGTGTCACTGTTGCCGCCGGTGATCGTGTCGTTGCCGTCGCCGCCGACGATTGTGTCATTACCTCCAGAACCTGCGATACTGTCGTCGCCAGGGCCGCCAAAGATCGTGTCACCAGGGCCACCGCCGGAGGTGATCGTGTCGTCACCGCTGCCGCCATCGATCGACTCGCCACCACTGTCGCCACCGACAATCGTGTCGTTACCCTCGCCGCCGCTGATCGTGTCGTCACCGCCGCTGCCTTGGATGCTGTCGTCGCCCGGGCCGCCGAAGATTGTGTCGTCGGAGCCACTGCCGGAGACGATCGTATCGTCGCCGCTGCCGCCATCGATCGAATCGCCGCCGTCGGCTCCGCCAATCAGCGTATCATCCCCGTCGCCGCCGGCGATCGTGTCATCACCGCCAGAGCCTTCGATGCTGTCATCCCCGGGACCGCCAAAGATTTCGTTCGGCTGGTCGCTGCCGACGATCTGATCGGAATAAGCCGACCCGATGACATTCTCAAAGTCGCCGTAAAGTGCGACGGTGCCATTGGAGCGAACGGGCTGTGGCGAGCCATCATCGATGCCCAGATCGATCGAAATGCCGCCGGTCGAATCAGAATCCTCGGCAACGGCTTCGAAGTTCAGTGTGTCACTTCCCTCCGAATCAACAAGGATTTTGTCGCTGAAGTGATTGAACCGGTACTGATCGTCACCCGTACCGCCATCAAGCAGATCATCTCCCGCAATACTCTCCAAAAGATCGTCGCCCGGTCCGGCGACAAGTGTGTCGTCACCGCTGCCACCGATCAGCGTGTCATTGCCCGACGCCGTGATGATACTGTCGTCACCAGCGCCTGCGTCGATTTGTATGTTGGTGGTGACAGCCGGGTCGACCGTGACTCGGTCGTCTCCGCCTCCCGTGGCGATCAAGATTTGATCTTTGGGTATGAAAACAGCTGGTGGCTGTCCATCGACTGCCACGCTGACTTGCCCGCCGACACCGTCGGTGATCGTGACCGTATTGGCAGCATCATCCAAGACAAAATAGTTCGCCGTGACAGTCCCTTGGCCACCGTCGTCGTCCGTGGCCCTGAATAATACATCCAGCGCAGTGCCGACTGGTCGCGGCACGCTGACAATCTTGGTGCCGGCCACGGGGGCACCGTTCACGAACCACTCGATGGTGTGCGTATCGAGAATTCCGGCGTCCTGGATGTCGGCAACCAGCCGGACCGTCGCGGCCGTGATTCGATCGCTGCGAATCGAGACGATCGGGTCCGCGTTACGAACCTCCAGCGGCACGGTTGCCGACGAGGTCTGATCACCATCATCCATGGTAACGGTGATCAAGTAATTGTCGTTCAGGCCCGCTGGGTCGTCTGCATAGGTATGTCGAATGTCCCTGAAGTGACGGTCGCCGAACTCGACGACCGTGACCACCGGTGCCGAACCGTCGCCAAAATCTACCGTCACGCTATGGATGTCGCTCAGACCTGCATCCGTGAAGACGCCCTGGAGGGAGATTTCCGTCCCTTCTTGAACGCTGGCGGTGGCTACGCCGTCGACCGAAATCGTGATGTTCGAGGGAAGGATCGTAGGTGCATCGTTCGTGACGTTGATCGTGGTCGAGGTCGCGTAGGTGGCGTGTTCGTCATCGCTTACCACGAGCGCGACGTCGTAAATGCCTTCGATGGCCGGCGTAAAATCGAAATTCGGCAGTGCGCTGCTCGCGACGCCTTGACCATTCAGCTTGATCAGCCATGCATAGGTGAATGTATCGGCAGCGCCGTCGTCACTTACGGTGGCAGAGATCTTGATGGTTTGCCCCTCGATCGCGTTGGCCTGCGCATTGATCGTCGCCGTTGGGGCAACATTGAGTACCTCGATCTGGTCGATGATGTCATAGGAAAAGCCAACGTCGCCCGGATCGGGTAAACCGGGATCGCGATCGTCGTCAAACACGCTGAAGCGGACGTCGTAGTCACCATCGTCGTCATACATATGCTCCAGCGAAAACAGACGATCGCCCTGTGGAATCAAAAACGTCTCGTTGCCCCCGCCATCGCCCCAATCAATTTCGACCGTATGGTCATCGCCGGTGCCCGGATCGCTAAACGTTCCCGTTAGCGTGGCGACTTGCCCTTCGTTGATCGTGTTGGCGTCAAAGCCAAAACTGTCCACCTGCGCTGGAACATTCTTGACCGTAATGCCAATGACCGCGGCGCCGCTACCGTCGGTATCGGTCACCCTGACGACGACTCCGTAAACGTCACTGGAGCTTTCGCTGGGATCATCATCCGCATAAACATGCTGTCCGGTGAACGACTCTTCGCCGAATCACAGGATCCGTCGTTGTTTGACCATCACCCCAATTGATGGATACCGCGACGCTGCTGTCAGCGTCGGCGAAATCGCCGGTCAAGAATAACAGGTCCCCTTCGTTGACGATCAATGTAGGTAGTCCGAAGTTTGCTTGTTCGGTTCCCTGGTCGATGACGGTGACCAATAAACTGTCTTGCAGAATGGTTGGCGGTGCGGTCGAGGTGGTTTGCTGCGCCAATGAGAACTCGGATGTATTACCAGCTGCATCGGTAGCGGTCGCGGTCACGAATTCGCCCGTCAGCGTGGACGCCAAACCACTCACATTGATGTCGCCGTATCCGGAGCCATCGAGTAGGATGCTCGTCGAGCCAAGATAGCGCTGCCCCTCGCCAAAACTGCTACTGTCTCGAATGTCGCTGGCGTAAAAGTCAATCTGGAAGGTTGAGTTAGGGCTGCTCGTCAGCGATCCAGTCACCTCGGTTGTGCTGCCCGACAGCGCTGCCGACAGGGCCGGGAAGTTCTGCAAGCCGTCCGACTCACCTGGATCATTCACCGACACTCCGGCGATTGCGAAGTCAATTCCCAGACCAACGTTGTTGACAATTTCGTTGGCTCGAATAGAGACACCGCTGCTGCTGTTGCCAAGGGAGACGACGCCACCGCCAAAGTTGTTGGCAATCTGATTCCCTTGCGACGAGCCCAGCCCACCAATGGTGACGTCGCTTGATGACTGGATCGACACGCCATCACCGACGTTGGGAATCTGTGTGATCCCATTCAGGCTGGTACCAATTCGGTTTCCGGCAATCGAAACGGAGGCAGCCGAGGCGACCGCAACGCCGTGACCATTGTTTCCGCTGATCAGATTTGCTTCGCCGGGATCCGAGTTGCCATCGCCATTGCTGCCGATGATGACTCCACTGGAATTGCCCGCTATCGCGATACCGTTGAGCGTGTTCCCGCGATCCAGAGTCCCCGTCGTGTCGGTACCGATGCGATTGTTGACGATCCAGTTACCAATCGAGGCGGTTCCCGAAATCAAGATGCCGTTCTCGCCGTTTCCGGAAATGATGTTGCCACCTGCGCCAATAACACCTACCTGGTTGGATCCCGAATCGGTGACTTGGATGCCGTCGCTGGCGTTGCCGCCGATATCAATCGTTCCGGTAAAGTCCAAGCCGATGATGTTGCCGGTGATTACCGTTGGAGGTCCGCCGCCGATGATGTCGATTCCATCGTCCGAGTTGCCTGAGATCACGTTGGCTTTGATGTATGGTCCCGATTGAATCACCTGAACGCCGTCCGTGTTGGCCAAGCCGGAGCTGCCAAACCGATCAACGCCAATGTAGTTGGATTGGATGATGGTTCCGGATGACGGGAACCGTGAACCGTCAACAATGACCCCCGGTCCCGCGTTCCCAGAGATCACGTTTCGCGGCGCCCCCAACCGTGATGCTGGATGCTCCCGCAATCTTGATTCCAAAGCCCGCATTTCCAGTGGCCGTCGTTCCGTCGATGTCCGTACCGATCATGTTGCCGATAATGGTTGCGTCCGACGCCGAACCAGCCGCCGACCCGTCACCAAGCTGAATGCCGCCGCCGTCGTTTCCTGAAACAACGTTCCCGCTGATGATTGTGCCACTGCTGCCGCCGGTGTCCAAGACGCCCTGTCCACGGTTACCCAAGTCGAGCTCGCCGTCGATATCGGTGCCGATCAGGTTACCGCGGACTTCGGTGTCGACCGCTCCGTCGACTCGTACACCAAGTACATTGCCCGAGATCACGTTGCCTTCGCCCGCCGCGGGGCCGCCGATGATCGTGCGGGCCGCGCCGTCGCTGATCCAGATGCCGATATTGTTTCCGATCACAACGTCACCATGTTCGTTCAAGCCGATGCGGTTGTGTTGAACCTGATTGTCATCCGTACCCGTGCCACGAATCACCAGGCCGTGCATGTCGGCTCCGACGATCGACGCCGAGTTGACCGATGAGATGACGTTACCCCTGGATGGCGTCCCAATCGTGTTGAACGATGCGCCATTTTCAATCAACACGACATTTGCGTTAGTTCCAAGACCGTCGCTGCCGTCGGCGTTGGCGCCGATAAGATTTCCGTCAATCACGTTGGATGCTGTACCAGCATCAGTGATTAGCACTCGAGCGATCAGATTCCCCGCATTGGCCTGGACCCCGCCGATAACATTGGATTGTGCACCGGCGCTTAGCCGAAGCTGACTACTGACGTTGGCTGTCACGCCATCAGGCAAGACGCCGACGTAGTTATTCTGGAAAGTGCCGAAAAAGGCACCCTGAAAATCAACGGTGTTGGCAAAGTAGTTGCGTTGTGCCGTCGCTTGACCACCGATCGTTGGAGACGTGCCCGTGACGATCAGGTCGGGCGTACCGACCAGCGTCGATTCGTCGGGCCCGATGCCCACCAAGTTGCCGGCAAACGTTGACAGGTCGCCAGCGATTTGAACCCCGCCCGCAAAAACATTCCGTTCTTCAGCATCCGAAATCCCGTCGGCATTGGTACCAATGCGGTTGCTCGGTGATCCGATAAATACCCGTTCACCGCTGCCGCTGAGCGAAACGAGACCTGTGGCGTCGGTGCCGACCAGGTTGCCCGCAATGACGTTTGCGCCGGCAGTCGCGTCGATCTCAATGTCCATCAATTGTCCGGCGATCACGTTGCCTTCCAAGGCATCATCGACACCGTCGCCATCGGTACCGAGGAAGTTGCCCGCCACGCCTGGTCGGATCAAGACGCCTCGACTCAAGTTCGGTATTGCAGAGGTACCTGACGAATCCAAGCCAATGTAATTCCCAAATATCTTGTTGTTCGTCGCATTGGATAAGCTGATGCGAATACCTTCCCGATGATTGCCCGAGATCACGTTTCTCGCTGCGGCCGTGCTTCCGCCAATGATGTTGTTTGGGGCATCGAAGATCCACACACCAAAGTCGTTGCCAAGCGCGCTTGTTCCCAGCACGTTGGTCCCCAGGAAGTTGCCTGCGACGACGTTCTGCTCGGCCGGGCCATTGATTTCGACGCCGTAAAACCCATTGGCCGAAATCACGTTCCGCTCGGCAACATCATTGACGCCATCGGCATTGGTTCCAACGAGCGTATTGCTGGCACTGGAGCCGATCTCCACGCCGCTGCCCGAGTTGGGAATTGCTGCCATCCCCGTGAAATCGGTGCCGATCAAGTTGCCCTGGACGACTGTACCCGTCGCTGTCGCCGCCAACACTTGCACGCCGGATTGAAAATTACCGGAGATCACATTGTTGATCACCTGCGTGTCGGCGCCGAGAGAATGTTGACCCCTTCGCGGAAGTTCGCCAACGCGACATCGCCCCCCGCGGTCGTGCCAATGTAATTGCCAATCACCTGAGTCCCTACCGTCGCGACTCCGCTAACCCGAACACCCTCACTATCGTTCCCGGAGATCACGTTGCGGTCTTCTTGAGCCGTACCGCCGATGACTGTTCGGGGCGCGTTAAGAATCTGAATCCCCCAGTCATTGGCGGACCTGGTCGTTCCGTCGGTGGCCAGTCCGATGTAGTTGCCCCGGATCGCCATATCCGCAGCTCCCACGAAAATGCCTCGTATCGTGAATCCGGTGATCGACAGGCCAAGGACTTCGGAGCCGTCCGAGCCGGGCTGAAAATCAAGCCCCGTTCCAAGTGCGCCGCCGCCTGCCAACTCGATGACTGGCGAGGCGACGAAATTCGGCTCGCTACGTCCGTCAATCACCGTCAGATCGGTAATGTCGGGATATTCGGTGGCCAGTGTGATTGTGTGCGGACCGGCACCGCTGATATCGAACTCGATCACATCGCCGCCGCCGGCCAGGTTCGCATCGGCGATCGCTTCTCGCAGTGAACCGCCCCCCGCGTCGAGCGTCGTGGTCACGACCAACGAAGAGCGTGCCGCGACACTTTGCGCGAACTCGCTCGTGCCGACACCCTCCAGCGTGGCAGTCGCCGAGATCGCGTCGCCGACTGACACCAACGTCGAGGTCGAAAAATTGAATCTCGCGAACCCCGTCGCGTCGGTCGTCGCATTTGCAAAGCCAAGAAATGTCTCGCCTTCGCCGAAGCCTGAACCGTTCGCTGCCGAACTGCTGAAGACTTCGATCCGATAAGTACTGTTTGCGACGGCGCTGATCGTGCCGCCGACACGGGTCCTGCTAACACCCGAGACCGCAAGATCGATGACCGGCAGATTCGTCACAGTCACTCCGTCCGGGTCATTGTCAATGCCGAGCGCCCCGCTGCCGAAAATCGAGTTGCCCAGGAAAGTGTTCCCACTGACACCGTCGATTCCTTCGGTCGTCATGCCGCGGATCGTGTTGCCATCCCCAAAATTCTTTCCGCCGATGGTGTTCCCGGAGGCGGAGAGCTTGATACCTTGATGTCCGCCCAGAGTGATCGCACCGGTCGCGTCAGTGCCAATTAAATTCCCTTGGACGGTATTACTTGGTCGTGTCGATGGATATGGCGGCTCGCGGGCTGATCGTGCCTGCAAATCACATTGCCCGCACCAGCCACGCCGACCGCGTTACCATCGGCGCCGCTGTAGATCAGGACGCCTTCACGCGAGTTTTGAATCAACGCCGAGCCTGCGGCATTGAGCCCGATATAGTTGTTTTGGACAACGTTGCCCGTTGTCCCGGCGTCTCGAATCACAACACCTTGCTGGTCATTTCCAGAAATCACGTTGGGGGCGCCGCCGATCACACCGACCAGATTGTCATGAGCCGCCTCGGACGCACTGCCGAACGCTTCGATCAAAACACCGGCGTTCGTGTTGCCCAAATCGCCCGTACCGGCCGCATTGATCCCGATGTAGTTGCCCTCGAGAATCGTGCCGGATGTCTGAAAGCGAAGGTTAACACCGGAGCCGTCGTTGCCGCTGATGACGTTTCGATCTTCCGGATTGGGTCCGCCGATGATGGTGTTCTGGCTGTCATAGAGATCGATGCCGTCGGCGTTGTTGCCGGCATCGATCGCGCCGGTCACATCGGTGCCGATGTAATTGCCGACAATCGAAATATCGGTCGTCTGGATGACCTGAACGCCATCTTGCTGGAAGCCGTTGATCGCCAAGCCCCGCAGCAGGCTGCCCGCGCTGCCCGCTTCAAAGCGGAAACCATCGACGTTGCCCGCGGCAACTCCGCTGACCTCGACCAGCGGTGTTCCGGCGAAGGTCTCTTGCGTCGTCGCGTCGATGAAGGTCGGATCTGTCACGGCGGGTAACGCCGAGCCAGGCGTGATCGTAAACGGGCCGGCCCCACCAATGCGGAAGATCACCGGCACAGGACCGGCAATGCCGAGGGCCGCATTCAACTCGAATCGCAAACTGCCGGCGCCCGCGTCAGTCGTGTTAGTCACCGCTCGCACGTCCGTCAGCGCGGTCAGAACCACGTCGTTGCCATCACCGCCGACGTACGTGATCGTATACTTGTCGTAACCAAAGTCGACGGTTGCACCCTCAACAATTCCATTAAACGTGCCACCGATCGCGTCGGCGCCGTCGTTATTGATGATCGTGAACTGCGTGCCCTTGACGATGCTTTTGAAAACGTCGATGTCCAGATCGCCGGCGAGCGTCACGGTGCCGGTCACGTTCAACTGGTCATAGTCCGTGCCCGCGACGGTGCCGCCGGTATCGATCAGCAGCGTCGCTCCAGATTGCAAATTAAAATTGTTGACGTTCAGAATTCCGGGGCTGTTGCCCGGAGCGACGGTCGCACTTGTCTGAGCCGTGATCGGTCCCGTGATCGTGCCGCTACCACCAAGCCGGCCACTTACGACGGTGATCGTATCGCTGGTCAAATCTGCCATTGACGATCGTCACACCACTGCTGACAAAGCTGTCACCGGCCGGTACGATAAACGATGTCCCACCGCCGACCGTCAATGCACCGTCGTTGGTAAAGGCGCCAACAGTGGTAAAGTCGTGACCATTTTGAATCGTCAGATCACCAGCGGGCGCGATCGACGTGATCGTCTCGATCGCATCAACGCCCGCTCCCGCTTCGAGGAACGATCCCGCGCCATCGAGGACGATTGCCGAAGCAACGGTGTCGATAACGTTTCCAGCAGGCAGTCGGACATCGCCGCCGCCGCTGGCTTCCCAACGTCCTCCCGTCAGCATGCCGGCTGAAAAGTTCGATGGAGTGGTCGCCAGATCGAGCAGGCCGTCTGTCGACCGCAGCGTTCCGCTGTTGGTGATCGAAGACCCGATCAACCGCACGTCGCTGTTGCTGGCCTGTGTACTTTGGGAAATGATGGTACCCGCGACCACCAGCGGAAGCGTGGAATCGCCTATGGTGGTGAAATGCGATAAGGGATCATTCTGCACGATGACCTGAGGTCCAATCGTAAGCTGGCCACCGTTGGTCGGGCGCAAGCGGACGTAGCGTTCAAGCGAGAAAACTCCGAAGCCGTTGAACAACTCAACTGTTCCGACGCCACCAAGCGTTTGGCTACCTCCGTCAAAGTTAAGCTGGATATCATCCGGCGTATTGCTGCCGCCGTCACGATTCAAGTGTAGCGTGGTTTGATCGAGCGTCAGGTCATTGAGGACCGTAACGACCGCTCCGCTCTGCAACGTTGTATCGACACTTAGAATAACGCCGTCCAACGTGCCATCGGCGCTGGTCAATTGAAGAGTCCCGGCCGCGTCACCGTCACCATCGTCCACAATCTGAGCGCCCCGAATCACGCCCCCGGCAACCTGCCACGTGCGCTCGGAATCGATCGGCAGTGTTGCACCCACGTCGTCCAATGTTCCGACGATCGACACCGTACCACCGGTACCGGTGAATGTACCTAGATCAGCGACGGTGAAACTGTCGTACAAATTGATCTGTCCCGCTGCTTGATCAATCACGCTATCGTTGGACCACTGGCCGCGGAGCGAGAGACTACCGTCGGGAACGCTAACGGGTTTATCCAAAACGTAGTTGCCGTCAAGATCGAGACTTCCGCCATTGATCAAGGCCGTTCC
Source organism: Pirellulaceae bacterium (assembly GCA_963734865.1). GTDB lineage: Bacteria > Planctomycetota > Planctomycetia > Pirellulales > Pirellulaceae > CBDCUW01. The sequence goes on along the minus strand of CAVTIV010000022.1, from coordinate 106,648 downwards.
CAGGTTTCCGGACAGGTTGTCGATATCCAAGACTGCAGAATCGACTTGCAACGCACCATTGTTGGTCACACTTGAACCGGTCACACGCAGGGAGTTGTTGCTCGCTTGCCCGCTCTGTGCGATCACAGTTCCGGCAATCGTGATCGGCAGGCTGGGATCCCCCAATGTTGTAAAATACGAACTCGGATCATTTTGAACGGTGATTCCCGAGTCAATCAAAAGGTCCGCACCATCGGCTGGCCGGACGCGAAGATATCGTTCCAATGCATTTACGCCAAAGCTGTTCAATCATTCAACGACGCCAACCCCACCCAGCGTTTACTTCCGCCCGAGAATCGCAGATCGATATCATCCGGCGTATTGATGTCGCCCGCCCGGCTAAGCCGTAGCGTTACATCGTCAAGGATCAAATCATTGGTGACCGTGACAACTGCACCGGTCACCATCGTCGTATCGACCCCCAGTATTACACCGTCAAGCGCGCCGTCATTGCTGGTCACCTGGAGCGTCGCAACCGCACCGCCGTTGTTGTCGTCATTGATTGTGACCCCCTGGATCGTTCCACCGTCCAGCTGCCAGGTCGCTCGGAATTGATCAGCAGCACCGAATTCACACCGGCACTGAGCGTACCGATGATGTTGATGGTCCCGCCGCTGCCGGTAAAGTTCGTCGGGACCTTGGCACCAAGATCATCCACCGTAAACCACCGCCCCAGTTGATCGTCCCAGCGTCTTGGTCGATGGTTCTCTCGTTGTCCCAGTCGCCACTCAACGTCAGTCTTCCGCTGAGCAGCGAAACGGGCTGATCGATCGTGTAGCTGCCGTCCAGGTCCAGGCCGCCGTTGATGGTCACCGGCTGATCAACACTGAAGCTGCCGCTGACCAACAAATCACCACCGTCGATCAACGTCTGGCCTAGGTTCCCGATCAGGTTATCGACGTCCAACGTGCCCGTCAGACTCTCCAACAACCCGTTGTTGGTCACACTTGAACCGGTCACACGCAGGGAGTTGTTGCTCGCTTGCCCCTCTGGGCGATCACAGTTCCGGCAATCGTGATCGGCAGGCTGGGATCCCCCAATGTTGTAAAATACCGAACTCGGATCATTTTGAACGGTGATTCCCGAGTCAATCAAAAGGTCCGCACCGTCGGCTGGCCGTATGCGAAGATATCGTTCCAATGCATTTACGCCAAAGCTGTTCAATAATTCGACGACGCCGACCCCACCCAGCGTTTGACTTCCGCCCGAGAATCGCAGATCGATATCATCCGGCGTATTGATGTTGCCCGCCCGGCTAAGCCGCAGCGTTACATCGTCAAGGATCAAATCATTGGTGACCGTGACAACTGCACCGGTCACCATCGTCGTATCGACCCCCAGTATTACTCCGTCGAGCGCGCCGTCATTGCTGGTCACCTGCAGCGTCGCGGGCGCACCGCCGTTGTTGTCGTCATCGATCGTGACATCCTGGATCGTGCCGCCATTGAGTTGCCAGGTCCGCTCGGAATTGATCAACAGCACCGAATTCACACCGGCACTGAGCGTACCGATGATGTTGACGGTCCCGCCGCTGCCGGTAAAGTTCGTCGGGACCGTGGCACCAAGATCATCCACCGTAAACACACCGCCCAAGTTGATCGTCCCAGCGCCTTGGTCAATCGTACTCTCGTTGTCCCAGTCGCCACTCAACGTCAGTCTTCCGCTGAGCAGCGAAACCGGTTGATCGATCGTGTAGCTGCCGTCCAGGTCCAGGCCGCCGTTGATGGTTACCGGCTGATCAACACTGAAGCTGCCGCTGACCAACAAATCACCGCCGTTGATCGACGTCTGGCCTAGGTTCCCGATCAGGTTATCGACGTCCAACGTGCCCGTCCGGCTCTCCAGTGTGCCATTGTTGGTGACCGTGGAACCGGTCACCAACAACGTGGGGGGCGACGAAGTCGCTTGGGACGAGACCGTCCCCTCGATGATCAACGGAAACACGCCCCCTAGCGTGACGAATCGTGAATCGCTCGTACTGCGGACCGTGACGTTTTCACCAATCGTTAAGCTGCCGACGGTGGAATGCACGCGCAACAGGCGCGAGGGAACATTGCCGTCGCCTGACTGCTGCAACACCACTTCGCCACTGCCGCCGAGTGTCTGGTTGGGCTGGTCTACGTCGGAAAAGTTCAGACCCGTGTCGAACTCGACGTTACTGCTGGTGGTGAGCCGCTGCAGCGTCAGCGTGGCGTTATCGAGAATCAAATCCTTCAGCACCGTTACCTGGGCGCCTTGTTGAAGCGTTGAATCCACCGCCAACGTCACGCCATCCAACGTCCCATCGTTGCTGGTCACCTGGACGATCCACCGGCGCCGCCATCGGCGAGCGTCAACCCGATGATCCGCTTGCTATCGAGCTGCCAGGTCCGCGCGTCAATCGTCAGCGTCTGTCCCGGATCGTCCAAATCGCCAAAAATATTCACAGTTCCAGTGTCGCCCGTGAACGTACCCAAGTCGGCGACAGTAAACGTATCACCTAGATGAATCGTCCCACCGCTCTGGTCGATCGTACTCTCGTTATCCCAATCACCACTGAACGTCAGACTTCCGCTGAGCAGCGAAACCGGTTGATCCATCGTGTAACTGCCGTCCAGGTCCGGCCGCCGTTGATGGACACTGGCTGGTCAACGCTGTACGTACCGTTGACTACGGAATCGCCACCGTCGATCAACGTCTGGCCCAAATTCAACGTCAGGTCGTTCACATGCAGTTCGCCTGCCAGACTCTGCAGCGTACCTTCGTTGGTCACCGTGGAACCGGTCACCAGCAACGTGTTCAATGACGACGCGGTCGACTGGGACGATACTGTTCCCTCGATGATCAGCGGTTGCACGCCACCGAGCGTGACATATTGTGAATCATCTGCGCTGCGGACTGTGACATTCTCACCGATCCTTAGGCCGCCCAGGTGGAGCGTACACGCACGAATCGCTGGGCGATACTGTTGGTTCCCGTCAGACGCAGCACCACCTCGCCAGTGCCGCCCAGCGTCTGGTCCGGCTGGAGACCGTCGGAAAAGTTCAAGCCCGTATCGAACGAGCGCTGGCGCTGCCGGTCGACCGCTCCGAGCGTTACCGTGTGGCGCCATCGAGTATCAAATCTTTTAGTACCGTGACCTGGGCACCTTCTTCAAGCTCGGTATCCGCGGCCAACGTCACGCCATCCAATGTCCCGTCAGCGCTGGTGACTCTGAAAGACGCCGTCAAGTCCCGCATCATCGATCGTCATCCGCCGATTGTGCCGCCACTGAGCTGCCAGGTCCGCGCGTTAATCGACAAGATGTCGTCCAGGCCTATCCCATCATCCTCCAGCGTGCCAAAAATATTCACGGTTCCGGAACTGCCCGTGAATGATCCCAAGTCGGCGACCGTGAACGTATCACCCAAATGAATCGTACCACCACTCTGGTCAATCGTACTCTCGTTGTCCCAATCACCACTGAACGTCAGACTTCCGCTGAGCAGCGAAACCGGTTGATCGATCGTGTAACTGCCGTCCAGGTCCAGGCCGCCGTTGATGGAGACTGGCTGGTCAACGCTGTACGTACCGTCGACTACTAAATCGCCACCGTCGATCAACGTCTGGCCCAAATTCAACGTCAGGTTGTTCACATGCAGTTCGCCTGCCAGACTCTGCAGCGTACCTTCGTTGGTCACCGTGGAACCGGTCACCAGCAACGTGTTCAATGACGACGCGGTCGACTGGGACGATACTGTTCCCTCGATGATCAGCGGTTGCACGCCACCTAGCGTGACATATTGTGAATCATCTGCGCTGCGGACTGTGACATTCTCACCGATCGTTAGGCTGCCCACGGTGGAGCGTACACGCACGAATCGCTGGGCGATACTGTTGGTTCCCGTCAGACGCAGCACCACCTCGCCAGTGCCGCCCAGCGTCTGGTCCGGCTGAAGACCGTCGGAAAAGTTCAAGCCCGTATCGAACGAGTGCTGGCGCTGCTGGTCGACCGCTCCAGTGTCACCGTGGCGCCATCGAGTATCAAATCTTTTAGTACCGTGACCTGGGCACCTTCTTCAAGCTCGGTATCCGCGGCCAACGTCACGCCATCCAATGTCCCGTCAGCACTGGTAACGGTGAGTCCTTCATTGCCTAAACCAGGAACGACTCTCGCATTTTTCAGAATGCCACCGGCAAGGTTGAATGCATTGCTGACCTGTACCGTCGAGGTCACATCCAACGTACCGCCCGACACCGTCAGCACTTCCGCAGATACGATGCTGAATACAGTCGTCACTCCCGTGCTGTGAACCACCGTCACATCAGCGGGGATATCCATGATCGCCTTGTCGGTCGGACCTGGCACCACGTCGATGTTCCAGTTCAGAGGATGATCCCAACTCGTGCCATCGCCACCGCCATCCCAGGTGACGATCGTGGGAAGCGCCAGCAGAACGACATCGTTGTCGCCGCCATCAAGGCCGCGATAGCTGAGAATATAGTCGACCGAGTCAATCGTATAAATTGAACCTTCCGCAAAACCGTCGAACGTACCGACCACCGGATCGTTACCATCATTGTCAATGATCGTGAACGATTGCGTCGCCGATGGCGTGAACCCATTAATCACACCTGCATCGAGCGTTCCAGCCAAGGTCACGGTGCCGGTCACGTGAACTTGATCGTGCTCGGTGCCAGCGGTTGTTCCGCCGATTTCGATGTTCAGTGTCGAACCCACTTGAAGATCAAAATCACCTGTGTTGAGAATACCGGGGCTGTTACCCTCGGCACCGATCCCGCCGGCTTGTGCCGAAACCGGTCCGTTCAACGTTCCGCTACCACCCAGCGTCGCACCGCTGGCAACGGTGGTTGCCGCTGCCGTTGCGGAACCATCGATTAGCAGCGTTCCAGCGTTGGCATTCAGATCGCCTGTAAACGTATTGGCTCCGCCGAGAGTCAACGTGCCTTCACCCGACTTCGAGAACGAGTAACCGTTTCCTCCGTCATCGATGACACTGATGATCGATGCTATGGCGTTCGCATCGACGGAAACGTCGATCGTTGCGCCAGTCAGTGTCACCGGTCCGCTAAGCGTCAAGTGTTCCGCCGAGACCACGGCCAAATCACCGGCGAGCGATACGGCGTTCGCTAGTGATCGCACTGCCGACCGCTGTGACTGTGCCGCCATTAATGGTCAGCCCGCCCGTACCAAGTGCGGAATCGTTGGCTAGTTCCAGTGTGCCGCCGGCACGCAACGTTGTGCCTGCCGCGTTGACGTTACTGCGGCCCAGGCTCAACGTGCCACCGGCAACATCGAGTCCTGTAAACTCCGAATTGTCCAGCACCGTGAAGCTGCCGGCGGTCACCTGAATCAGTTCGGCCGAATCGACACCCTTGACGATCGCCGTACCGTCGACCACGATCGTGGGTGTTCCGCTCAGGTCACCGATAATCGCCCGGTCCACCGAGGTGGGAACATTGTCGCTGGCCCAGTTCTGTGCGTCGAGCCAATTGAAAGTCCCGGCGCCGCCGTCCCAGACGTCAACCGAGGCAACTGCCGTCAGTACGACATCGTTATTGTCAAATCCCCGCCGTAACCGATCGAGAATTCAACGCCATCGACATTGATGCTCTATCCACCGATCAATCCGGCAAAACTACCCGTCACGCTATCGGCGGCATCATTGTTGATGATGACAAATTCTTGGCCCGCGACGATCGGGAAAATGTCGGTCAGAACGACGCTAAGGTTGCCGGCAAGTGTTCACGCCTCCAGTCACATTGACCTGATCGTAATCGCTTCCTACGTCCGGACCGCCAATCTCAATTTGAAGAGTCGATCCGGCTTGCAATTCAAAGTCGCCCGTCGTGCTTAGAATTCCGGGACTGTTGCCCGGAGCGACGGTCGCGCTTGTCTGAGCCGTGATCGGTCCCGTGATCGTGCCGCTACCACCAAGCCGGCCACTTACGACGGTGATCGTATCGCTGGTCAAACTGCCATTGACGATCGTCACACCACTGCTGACAAAGCTGTCACCGGCCGGTACGATAAACGATGTCCCACCGCCGACCGTCAACGCGCCGTCGTTGGTAAAGGCGCCAACGGTGGTGAAGTCGTGACCACCCGCCAGCGTCAAGCTTCCGGCACTTGTGATGTCAGTCATCCCACCAATCGCGTCGACCCCAGCCCCCATTCCAGGTCGGCGGCCGGACCGTCAAGAACGACCGTCGCGTCAATTGTCGTGATTGAATTTCCAGCCGGGATTCGAATCACGCCACTTCCTGAAGCGATCCACGCCCCGCCGCTGAGAGTGCCTGCAGCATAGTTGGTTGGCGCCGTCGCGACGTCGAGAAGCCCTGAAGTCGCTTGGAAACTTCCGTCATTGGTGACCGTCGAGCCGGTTACCTGTACCGTATTGCGGCTGCTCTGAGTGCTTTGCGAGATCACCGTTCCCTCGATCACCAGCGGAAGACTCGGATCACCCAAGGTCGTGAACCGGGAATCTGTGGTGTTCCGCACCGGTGATGCCCGAACCGATCGTCAGACTACCGCCATCGGTCGGCCGGACCCGCACATAGCGCTCCTCGAAGTCGGTTGCGTTATTTGCATAGTAGTCACTGAACAGTTCCACGACGCCGGTTCCACCGAGCGCTTGAGTCCCTCCAGAAAAATTCAGGCCAACATCGTACGCCGTGCCTGAATTAGCGTAGACACGTTCCAGACGCAACGTCACGTCATCCAGCACCAGATCGTTTTGGACGGTCACCTGAGCACCGTTTAGCAACGTCGTATTGACACCCAGTGTCACGCCGTCCAGTGTCCCATCACTGCTGGTTACCCGCAAAGTTCCCGCAGCGTCACCGTCATTGTCGTCAACAATCTGAAGGCGGTTGGGCCAGTACCGCCGCGAATTGTGCCGCCACTCAATTGCCACGTCCGTTCCGACGTGACGGTTAACGTGGCGCCGGGATCATCCAACGTACCACCGATGCTGACAGTCCCATCGGTGCCGGTAAACGTCCCCAAATCCGACACCTGAAATGTGTCGTACAGACCGATCCCGCCGCCGGTCTGGTCGATCGTGCCACTGTTGAGCCAATTCCCCGAGAGGCTCAATGACCCGCCGCTGACGTTGATGTCATGGTTGTTTTGCAGATTGATTGTATCCAGCGTTCCCGACACGACATTCATGGTGCCGTTGTTGGTAATTGTCGACCCAGTCAAGTTCAAATTGTTACGACTGCTCTGCGTGCTTTGCGAGATCACCGTACCGTCGATCACCAGCGGAAGAGTTGGATCCCCCACGGTGGTGAACCGGGAATCCGTGGTGTTGCGCACCGTGATGCCCGAACCGATCGTCAGACTACCGCCATCGGTCGGCCGGACTCGCACATAACGGTCCTCGAAGTCGGTTGCGTTATTTGCATAGTAGTCACTGAACAGTTCCACGACGCCGGTTCCACCGAGCGTTTGAGTCCCTCCAGAGAAATTCAGGCCCACATCGTACGCCGTGCTTGAATTAACGTAGACACGTTCCAACGCAACGTCACGTCATCCAGCACCAGGTCGTTTTGGACGGTCACCTGAGCACCGTTTAACAACGTCGTATTGACACCCAGTGTCACTCCGTCCAGTGTCCCGTCACTGCTGGTTACCCGAAACGTTCCCGCCAGCGTCACCGTCGTTGTCGTCAACAATCTGCAGGCGGTTGGCACCAGCACCACCGCGAATTGTGCCGCCACTCAATTGCCACGTCCGTTCCGACGTGACCGTTAACGTCGCGCCGGGATCATCCAGCGTACCACCGATGCTGACAATCCCGCCGGTGCCGGTAAACGTACCCAAATCCGACACCTGAAATGTGTCGTACAGACCGATCGCGCCGCCGGTCTGGTCGATCGTGCCACTGTTGAGCCAGTCCCCCGAGAGGCTCAAGGACCCGCCGCTGACGTTGATGTCATGGCTGTTTTGCAGATTGATTGTATCCAGCGTCCCCGACACGACATTCATGGTGCCGTTGTTGGTAATCGTCGACCCAGTCAGATTCAAATTGTTGCGGCTGCTCTGCGTGCTTTGCGCGATTAGCGTACCGTTGATCACCAGCGGAAGCGATGGATCCCCCACGGTGATGAACCGGGAATCGGTCGTGTTACGCACCGTGATGCCCGAACCGATTGTCAGACTACCGCCATCGGTCGGGCGGACTCGCACATAGCGTTCCTCGAAGTCGGTCGCGTTATTGGCATAGTAGTCGCTGAACAGCTCCACGACGCCGGTCCCACCGAGCGTTTGAGTCCCGCCAGAGAAATTCAGGCCCACATCGTACGCCGTGCCTGAATCAACGTAGACACGTTCCAACCGCAACGTCACGTTGTCCAGCACCAGGTCGTTTTGCACGGTCACCTGAGCGCCGTTTAGCAGCGTCGTGTCGACACCCAGTGTCACGCCGTCCAGTGTTCCATCATTGCTGGTTACCCGAACGTTCCCGCCAGCATCGCCGTCGTTGTCGTCGACAATCTGAAGGCGGTTGGCGCCAGTACCCCCGCGAATTGTGCCGCCACTCAATTGCCACGTCCGTTCCGACGTGACGGTTAACGTGGCGCCGGGATCATCCAGCGTTCCACCGATGCTGACAGTCCCACCTGTGCCGGTAAACGTTCCCAGATCCGACACCACAAATGTGTCGTACAGACCGATCGTGCCGCCGGTCTGGTCGATCGTGCCACTGTTGAGCCAATCCCCCGAGAGGCTCAATGACCCGCCGCTGACGTTGATGTCGTGGTTGTTTTGCAGGTTCGTCGTACTCAGCGTCCCCGACGCAACATTGATCGTGCCGTTGTTGGTGATCGTCGAGCCGGTGACAACGAACGTGTTGTATGCCGATGCGGACTTTGCGAGAGCACCGTACCCTCGATCGTCAGCGGCAAGGCTCGCATCACCTAGCGTGACGTAATTCGAGTCGGTGGCATTGCGCACGTCGACGCCCGAACCGATCGTCAAACGACCGCCGTCGGTGGGACTCACCCGGACTCCGGTCGTGGTCTGCATTATTGCTGTGGTAGTACTGACCAACTCGACGACGCCCGGTGCCGCCGAGCTTTTGTTCGCCGCCGGAAAAGTTCAATGCCGACCCAGTAATGCGTGCCTGACTTCTGCGATGGCCCGTCTCCAAGTGTGACTTCACATTGTCCAGGACCAGGTCGTTGTAGCACCGTCACTTGCGCGCCTCGAGCAGCGTCGTGTCCACGCCCAACGTCACGCCGTCCAGCGTTCCGTCATTGCTGGTGACCGCGAATGTACCGGCCGCATCGCCGTCGTTGTCATCGACGATCTGAAGCGGCCGGCACCAGTACCACCGCGGATCGTGCCACCATTGAGCTGCCAGTTTCTCTCCGACGTGACGGTCAACGTCGCGCCGGGATCATCCAGCGTTCCGCGCGATGTTGACAGTCCCGCCGCTGCCAGTGAACGTGCCCAGATCCGAGACCACAAACGTATCGTACAGATTGATCGCACCTCCGGTCTGGTCGATCGTGCCGCTATTGAGCCAGTTGCCGTATAGATTCAATCCGCCCCCGGCGACGTTGATGGTGTCGTTGTTTTGCAGATTCTTCGGTCTCAGCGTTCCGGCGAGCACGTTGATCATGCCTTCATTGACCGGAGCCGGTGACAATCGAACGTGTTGGTATGGATGCGGAACTTTCCGCCGAGACCGTTCCTTCGATCGTCAGCGGCAAGGTCGGATCACCCACCGTGACGTGATTTGGGCTCCGTGGCTTGCGTACCGTCACACCGGAAGCGATCGTCAAATGACCGCCGTCGCTGGGCCGCACTCGCACTAGTGATCTTGGTTGATTGTTGCTGAGTGTTACTGACCAACTCCACCACGCCGGTGCCGTCAAGCTTCTGTTCTCCGCCGGAAAAGTTTAAGCCGACCAAATTGTGTGCCTGCGCTCGCGATGGTCCGCTCCAAGTGTGACGTCACATTGTCCAGGACCAGGTCGTTGTAGCACCGTCACTTGGCGCCACGCAGCAGCGTCGTGTCCACACCCAACGTCACTCCGTCGAGCGTTCCATCATTGCTGGTGATGGCAAATGTCCCGGCCGCATCGCCGTCGTTGTCATCGACAATCTGAAGCGACCGGCACCAGTGCCACCGCGGATCGTGCCACCGTTGAGCTGCCACGTTCGTTCCGACGTGACGGTCAACGTGGCGCCGGGATCGTCGAGCGTTCCGCGCGATGTTGACAGTCCCGCCGCTGCCAGTAAACGTGCCCAGATCGGAGACCACAAACGTGTCGTACAGATTGATCGCACCTCCGGTCTGGTCGATCGTGCCGCTGTTGAGCCAATTGCCGTATAGACTCAATCCGCCCCCCGCGACGTTGATGGTGTCGTTGTTTTGCAGATTCTTCGTACTCAGCGTCCCTGACGGCAACGTTGATCGTGCCGTTGTTGTGACCGTCGAGCCGGTGACAACGAACGTGTTGTACGCGATGCGGAACTCTGCGAGAGCACCGTTCCTTCGATTGTCAGCGGCAGGCTCGCGTCACCTAGTGTGAGTAATTTGAGTTGGTGGCATTGCGCACGACGACGTTCACACCGATCGTCAAATAACCTCCGTCGGTGGGACGCACCCGGACTCGGCCGTGGTCTCAGTTGCTGTTGCTGAGGTACTGACCAACTCCACCACGCCCGTGCCGTCCAGCTTTTGTTCGCCGCCGGAAAAGTTCAAGGCAACGCCAATTGTGTGCTCTGCGCTCGCGATGGTCCCGCTCCAAGTGGACGTGACATCGTCCAGGACCAAGTCGTTGTAGCACCGTGACTTGCGCCTTCGCAGCAGCGTCGTGTCCACACCCAACGTCACTCCGTCCAGCGTTCCGTCGGCACTGGATACTTGCAGTGTGCCATTGCCAACAAACTTCACATCTTTAATCGTGGCTCCTTGATCGTTGCTGTGGAGTTGATTTCGGCTTTTGCAATCGACTTGAAAATGCTACCGCTGCTGAAGCGATGTCTTCGGCCGTCACCATCGCATAGACCGACAACATCGTCCGTCGACATTGACTGTCGGATTGGATCCCACCAGGTCGATGATGGCTCGTTGATGTTCGTCGGTACGGTCTCGGTGTCCCAGTTGTAGCGGATCGCTCCAACTCGTGCCGTCACCGCCGCCGTCCCATGTGACGATCAGCGGAGGAGCCAGTAAGCACAACATCATTGCCGTCACCACCGTCATAGCTGATCTCGAAGTCAACCGAGCTGATCGACCACCGTTGCCCCTTCGGGCAGGCCGGCAAACGTGCCGACGACCGCATCATTGCCATCGTTGTTGATGATCGTCATCGATTGTGTTGCCGATGGCACAAAGCCATTGATCAATCCAGCAGTGAGCGTCCCACCTAAGGTCACCGTTCCCGAAACATCCACCTGGTCATATTCACTGCCGGCAGTGGTTCCACCGATCTCGATCTGCAGTATGGAACCGGCCTGCAGATCAAAGTCCCCGGTGTGAAGGATTTCGGGACTGTGTCCGGGAGCGACGGTGCCCCCGGATGCGATTGTCAGCGAGTTTGAAAATTCACCGGCACCGCGCAGGATGGCACCATTGGAGATTGTCGTTGGTGCCGCGATGGTGCCGTCGATCTGCAACGTGCCTTGGTCAGCCAGCAGACCGCCGATAAACGTATTGTCTCCGCTGAGGACGAGCGATCCGTCACCCGACTTGGACAGCGTGTAGCCATCGCCTCCATCATCGACGTCGTTATCAAAACTCGTTGTAACCCCGGCTGGCACATCGACGACCGCGTTGGGGGCAACCAGGCTCGCAGGCCCGCTGAAGGTCAGATCTTCGGTCCCAACAATGCTGACGTCTCCCCCGATCACTATTTCGTTGGGCAGCGCATAAGCGGCGCCATCGGCCGATATCGTGCCCCCGTTGATAGTCAAACTGCCATTGCCCAGCGCCTGATCGTTGCCAATCTCCAGCGCCCCGGAGTTCAACACCGTACCGGCGGAGTTCGCATTGCTTCGACCAAGGTTCACGATTCCACCGTCGATGTCCAAGCCGGAAAACACCGAGTCATCAAGGACCGAAAGGCTTCCGGATGTTACGGAGATTCTTTCCGCTGAATTCACGATTCGAACGATCACAGTTCCGTCGATTTCAATGGTCGGCGAGCCAGGTAAGTCGTCGATGAACGCGCTATCAACGGATGTGGGCAGATTGCCGCCGCTCCAATTGGCCGGGTCGAGCCAGCGATAGTTTCCGCCGGCTCCGGTGAACACGTCCACCGACGACTCGGCCGTCAGCACCACGTCATTTCCGTCACCCAGCCCGTAGCCGATCGAAAAATCGACGCCGCCAACGTTGATGATCGAACCACCGGGCAGCCCATCAAAGGAACCGTTGACACTCTCGGTACCATCATTGTCGATGATCGTAAACGTCTGACCCTGGGCAATCGTAAACACATCGGTGAGAGTGACGTCCAGCATTCCCGCCAGCATCACGCTCCCCGCGACACTGACCTGGTCATACTCATCGCCAGCGACCGGCCCACCGATTTCCAGACTGAGTATCGAGCCGCTCTGCAAGTCGAGATCACCGCTGCTCAATACTCCTGGGCTCTGGCCTGGTGCGATCGATGCGTTCGCTTCGGCCGTGAGCGACCCATTGATGATTCCGGCACCGTCCAAGGATCCTCCATCCTTGATCGTCACAGCAGTACCGCTCAGTGTGCTGCCGCTGCCGACGGTCAGCTCGCCGAAATCGTCGAGACTGCCAACAAGCGTCAGGCTATTTCCTTCCGTCAGCGAGAGCGATCCACCAGCAGCGACGTTCACCAGAGTCGATAAGGCATTCCCCGATCCAGCTCGCAAGTCGGAGCCGGCACCATCGAGCGATACCAATGCGTCAAGCGTTTGAATCGTGTTGCCGGACGGCAGACGGATGTCGCCGCCACTGGTCCGCCATGTCCCTCCCGTCAAGGTGCCGGCAGAAAAGTTGGTAGGTGTCTGGACAACATCCAAGAGACCAGAAATCGCTTCAAACGTGCCGTTGTTGGTAACACTCGAACCGGTCACCTGCAGCGAGTAGTTGCTTGACTGCGTGCTCTGCGAGATGATCGTCCCCTCGATCAAAAGCGGCAGCCCCGCATCCCCGATCACCGAGAAGTAAGTACTGGCAAGATTCTTGATCGTGATCCCCGCACCGATCGTCAGCTCACCGTCGGCGGTCGGACGCAAGCGGACGTGCTCCGAGTAGCCGTCGTTGCGGTTGTTGACCAGTTCGACCGTCCCGGTCCCGCCGAGGGTCTGCACGCCGCCGGCAAAGTTCAGCTGCACATACTGGTCAAAGTTGCCGCTGTTGGTGCTGTGATTCAGACGCAGCGTGCTGTTGTCCAGCGTCAAGCCGCCGCTGACCGTCACGATTGCGCCGTTATTCAGGTACGTGTTGGTCGAGAGGGTGACCTCATCGAGCGATGCGTCCGAGGAGGTCACTTGCAGCAGTGCGCCGGGATCACCGTCGATCAACATCCCCTGCACCGTCGCGCCGGACAGGTACCAGCTTCGGTCGGCATCGATGGTCAGTGTGTCGGCGGCAGCCGACCCCGTCGTCTTCCAGCGTCCCGAAGATCACCGCCGAGCCGCCGTCGCCGGTGAACGTCCCCAGATCGGCGACCGTGAACGTGCTCCCCAGATAAACCGTGCTGCCGGTCGTCTGATCGATCGTGCTGGCGTTGTTCCAGTCACCGCGCAGCGTCAGACTGCCCCCATCGGGAACAGTGACCAGATCGCTGACCGTGTACGTCCCGTCCAGATCGAGGTCGCCGCCGTTGATCACCACGTTGCCGAGGTTCCCGCTCAGGCCGTTGACATCCAGTTCGGCCGTATCGACTTGCAGCGTCCCGCTGTTGGTCACACTCGAGCCGGTCACCTGCAGCGAGTAGTTGCTTGACTGGGTGCTCTGCGAAATGATCGTTCCCTCGATCAAAAGCGGCAGCCCCGCATCCCCGATCACCGAGAAGTAAGTACTGGCAAGATTCTTGATCGTGATCCCCGCACCGATCGTCAGGTCACCGCCGGCGGTCGGACGCAAGCGGACGTGCTCCGAGTAGCCGTCGTTGCGGTTGTTGACCAGTTCGACCGTCCCGGTCCCGCCGAGGGTCTGCACGCCGCCGGCAAAGTTCAGCTGCACATACTGGTCAAAGTTGCCGCTGTTGGTGCTGTGATTCAGACGCAGCGTGCTGTTGTCCAGCGTCAAGCCGCCGCTGACCGTCACGATCTGCGCCGTTATTCAGGTACGTGTTGGTCGAGAGGGTGACCTCATCGAGCGATGCGTCCGAGGAGGTCACTTGCAGCAGCGCCCGGGATCACCGTCGATCAACATCCCCTGCACCGTCGCGCCGGACAGGTACCAGCTTCGGTCGGCATCGATGGTCAGTGTGTCGGCGGGGGTCACCCCGTCGTCTTCCAGCGTCCCGAAGATCACCGCCGAGCCGCCGTCGCCGGTGAACGTCCCCAGATCGGCGACCGTGAACGTGCTCCCCAGATAAACCGTGCTGCCGGTCGTCTGATCGATCGTGCTGGCGTTGTTCCAGTCACCGCGCAGCGTCAGACTGCCCCCATCGGGAACAGTGACCAGATCGCTGACCGTGTACGTCCCGTCCAGATCGAGGTCGCCGCCGTTGATCACCACGTTGCCGAGGTTCCCGCTCAGGCCGTTGACATCCAGTTCGGCCGTATCGACTTGCAGCGTCCCGCTGTTGGTCACACTCGAGCCGGTCACCTGCAGCGAGTAGTTGCTTGACTGCGTGCTCTGCGAAATGATCGTCCCCTCGATCAAAAGCGGCAGCCCCGCATCCCCGATCACCGAGAAGTAAGTACTGGCAAGATTCTTGATCGTGATCCCCGCACCGATCGTCAGGTCACCGCCGGCGGTCGGACGCAAGCGGACGTGCTCCGAGTAGCCGTCGTTGCGGTTGTTGACCAGTTCGACCGTCCCGGTCCCGCCGAGGGTCTGCACGCCGCCGGCAAAGTTCAGCTGCACATACTGGTCAAAGTTGCCGCTGTTGGTGCTGTGATTCAGACGCAGCGTGCTGTTGTCCAGCATCAAGCCGCCGCTGACCGTCACGATTGCGCCGTTATTGAGCGTCGTATCCACACCCAGCGTCACACCATCCAGAGTCCCATCGGCGCTGGTCACTTGCAATGAACCTGATCCGGTGAATTCAGCTCCTACGATCGTCGCGCCGCTGATCGTTGCTTGTGCGTTCACCTGGGCCGTCGTGCTTACGGTAAAAGCTCCTCCGCTGAACGTAATTGCTTCGTCGGTTACCAAGCTGTTGACACTGGCGTTGCCTGCAACGTTGATGGTTGGATCCGATGCGGCGACGTTGATGATCGCGTCGTCGGCCGCGGTGGGAACCTGAGTCGGTATCCCAATTCAGCGGATCAAGGAATGACGTACCGTCACCCTCGCCGTCCCAGTTGACGACCGCCAGCAGCCTTCGGCTTTCGAGCGTTTCGAGCAACAGTCGCTTGCGTCGAGTCGCCTGATACTGATGGCGGGATTTACGAGTACGAGACTGCTTGACTTTCGAGCGTTTTCCAAACATGCGTGCTGGTCCAGATGTGGAGTGACATCCGCAGGATTCATGTCTTCGCCGATTCGTTGCCGCGCCTACGCTCGTGCAGCATCAGCACGACCAGGGCAAGCAATCACCAATCAATTCCTCGATTGACTCAGCGCTTGGGAACACCCGTTAACACGGAAAAACCTTCCCGCTTCCTTCACAAAATGCCGACCGATCACACCCCTCATTGGCGAATGACGATGTGCTGCCGCACACGTAATTGCCATGATCTGCCATTTACCCTCGCAACATCACTTGCCACTGGGCGATTATATCCCGCCCCGTCGACGAATGTGTGCACACGCTCGAGCGGGAGTGCAGGAAGATTTCATCGAGCCCAAACAAGGGAAACTCGCCACCGCGAGGGTACGTGCGTTCAGCATTTTTGAGGTACGCACGCGGCTTTGAGTTGGTCGCTGATGAACGCCGTAAGCCGTGAGAGTAAGATCCTCACCAACGATACCATTGATATTCATGCCAAAGATTCCGCGATGTGGCCCACCAAGACGCTGCAAGTTCAACTCGACGATCGCTGGTACACCGTGAAGTATCCGTTTTCACCAGCGATGAAGCAGGTGCTGGCCAGCGTGTTTCAAGGCCGCGAGTATCCGATCTGTTTGCCACCGGACTTCCAGGCCGAGACGATCATTGATGCCGGCGGGAATGTGGGTGCGGCCGCGATCTGGTTTCATCATCACTATCCCAGCGCGCGGATCGTCTCGTATGAACCATCCCCAAGCGTATTCGAGTTTCTCCGCGAGAACACTGCGGAAATCGAGAACATCGAAACGAAGCAGATCGGGATGTTTGACCGAGACTGCCAAGCTGAACTGTACGTTGGACGGCACCACGCCGCACAGAGCTCGGTCGTCGCACACGCCGAAACGAGCGAGCGAACCGAAACGATCACGCTGCGACGCGCGTCAGTGGAATTGCAGTCGCTCTCTGTCCCGCGGATTTCGATTCTGAAACTCGACACCGAAGGTTGCGAAGTACCGATCTTGAGCGATCTTGGTGACTGGCTCGATCGAATCGACGCGATCTATGTCGAGTATCACTGCGAAGCCGATCGACGTGAGATCGACCGGATGCTCTCGAAAAACTTCTATTTGATCCGCGCGGTTGTGCAGCGAGCCAATTTGGGAATGTTGGTGTATCTATCACAAACGGTTGCCAACGAAAATCGAAAGTACGTCAGCCCGCCGCTCGAACGCTAAATCGTTGTCACCGATCGCACTCCAGCCCCACGCACGCAGTGCACCCCAATCATCCGGCCTGCGCGGCTGGCCAAGGTTCGCCAAGCGGATGATACCGCGAGTTAAGCCTGCGCCGATCGGCGTTGTATCCGCGTTGGCGTTTCCTCCAAGGCGATTGTCTTGGAAGTCGACCGCACCGTCTTGAACCGTCGTCGGATTCAAATTAGCACAACCCCACTCAGCCGCAATCAGCTTGTCGTCGCGTGAGGCGGGGCGAGGGCGGCCGCGGCCACCTCGTCCTCCAAAGTAGAACGGCGAGGGCTCAAACGGCGTGCATCCAAAGCTCATCAGAGCGGGCACTGCTTTGGGTGCATCCTTTGGCACGGTCAAAGACATGGAGATATTGACTTTGATCTCGGGACAAGCCGAATTGTCAACCTCGCCTTCGTCATCGTTGACGACATTCGGCGAGTTCTCGCTTGTGAACATTCCACAATCGATCATCGGGCGGTGGTACTGCCCAAACAACACTGCAGGTTTCTCAGGTCTTTAACCCCATCACATCGACGTTGACCAGCGGGCATTCGCAGTCCGCATTCATCCTTTCAATTGAGTCCGCATCTTTAAAGCCAGACCCGCTAACCAAACAGATCACACGAGCCTCGGGATCGACCTCTCCACGCTCGACCGCCCGGATGACTCCAGCCAAGGCGACTGCGCCGGCGGGCTCGCAAAAAATCCCTTCGTCGCGAGCGAGCCGTTTCTGCGCAGCGAAAACCGCTTGGTCGGACACTGTGTATCCTGTTCCGCCCGACAGCCGGCAGGCGGCGATCACTTCATCGCCGTCGATCACATTGGCAACCTGCAGGCCGCTGATCTTCGTCTTGCACTGCACATCGCGGGCAAGGTCGAGTCCCTCGCGCAGTGGCCCCGCCATCGTGTCGTTCCCCTCGGGCTGGACACAGTGCACGGCGCCGCTGCCTCCGGAACCGCGAAGTCCGCGGGCTAGCGCCAAGGTCAATCCACCGCCTCCCGCTGGACAAAACACGTGACCCACTTCTCTGGAAAATTGGTCGACCAGTTCGCAGCCGATACTTTCGACTCCCTGCATCCCCAACGGACTCCATCGATAGGCGCTAACCTGCATCGCAATCCCGGGGGATCGCGCCTGCTGCTGCAATCTTTCAAAGACCTGCCGCGTGGTCGCTGCGTCGACACCGAAGCTGCGAACACGCTGGATCTCTGCACCGTATGCCATCATCTGTTGCAGCTTGGCCAGCGGCGCTGTTTCGACGACCGCAATGAGACATCGGATGCGTGCAGCGGCGCAATACGCTGCCAAAGCCGCCCCCGTATTGCCGCTCGATGTCGCCAGGCAAGTGTGTTGTCCATTGGCACGCATGTAGCTGATGGCGAGGGCTGCAAACCGATCTTTGTACGAGCCGCTCGGATTGGTCATTTCAAGTTTGAAATAAAGTTGCCGGATGCCGAGAGAGAGACCGATCGAACGGGACGCAATGCACGGCGTACCTCCCTCGCCCAGCGAAGTCTGCAGTTCCGCCGGTATTGCCGGAGAGAATCGATTCGCCCAACTCCAAACGCTCATCTCGCCTCAAATCGTTCTGCGATGACCGCAACGCAGTCACCCTGCTTGATCCTGGGATAGTCTCGCACCACCACCACCTTTCCCTCCTGCCGAGATTCGACAGCATCGATTCTATCTTTGCTCTCGGAGAGTATGTTCGCGAGCAGCTCACCACGAGAAACTTGTTGGCCAAGTCGCACGTTGGATCTCATGAATCCGGTCGCCGGAGCGGGATTACAAATCTGCAGGTGTCCTGAACCCGGTCGCCAATCTTCGATCACTTCTTGCTCCACCACCAACCGTTCTGATTCGTCAATCATTTCGAGATGTCGCATCACGTTCAGGCATCCCGCAACCAGAGGATGATCGGATTGGCCTGAGTGCATCACCCCCGACGCGACTTCGCTCAATTCGCGATGGCCGCCCAGGTACTCTACATAGATCGCAGGAATTCCGGCATCGCGAGCGACCGAAAGGGAGCGTCCCTGCAACTGGGCAGAGGTTCCCCAAAGCAACGGAAGCTGAAAAGCGGCAGAGAGTCTGCGCTGTTGCTCGAGAACAGTCGCGTCAGGGTGGAGTACATATCCGGCGAGCGGAAGCACGCACAACTCGGTCCCTCCGGTATGCAAGTCAATGTAGAAATCTGCGTCTTGAATCTGCCGGCTCAATGCGAAGGCAATTTGTTCGGTCGGGCTTCCATGTTCCTGCCCCGGACAGCAGCGGGCCAGATCCAATTGATCGTCTCCGCAGCGGCGACCTAGCAGATAGGCAGGTCGATTGACGACGGGGATCAACACCAAAGTGCCACGGAGTTGACTCCGCAGTGGTCCATTCGTTTCGAACCGTCCGATAAGATCCTTGACCGCCAACATCGGCAGGTATTCGTCCCCGTGCACACCCGCCGTAATCAAAAGACGGGGAGCTGTGCCGTGTCCGCCAAATTTGCGAACTTGTAACTGGGCGTCACGAATGCTATTCAAGGGTGCTCGTTTCGGTCAGCAGGGTCGGGCGGAGCATGGCGACGTTGCGGTAGTCCATTTGCAGCCTAGGGGTTTCACCGTTCCAAGTTCATTGTGCCAGCACGAGCAGGGCTTGTGCCGCGCGAATGCGTGCATCACGGTTTTCGTCTTCCAGCTGTCGAATCAGCAGCGGCGCCGCATCCACGATGGTCGACTCCCCCGCAAACACGGCCGCATAAGTACGGATGGCGGGATCTGACGATTCAAGATTGCCGATCAGGGCCTTTCGTCCTGCCGCATCACCCAGCGCCGCAAGTGCGTGCTCGAGAAAAGCCAACACGAGCTGGTCGTCCGTGTCATCGCGCCGATCCCTGATCAGTGCGACGTCATCGCTCGTGCCAATTCTGGCCAGTACCCATGCGGCAAGGCGAAAGACCTCCGGGTCAGCTTCGTGGCGAAGAATCGAGCGAAGCAAAGCGAAGGCGTCGGTCCGCGTCGTGCCCTGTCCATATTTTGCCAGCGCCGCAGCCGCCATGATTCTCAGTCGGACGTTGTCGCTTTGGGCAAATGCTGATTCCAGCGGCTTGCCGTCTCCGACCCAGCCAACTTTGTACAGGCTTTCGGCGGCGTGCACGTGGCCATGAGGATCCGCACTGCGAAGAATGTCCATCATCACACCGCTCTGATCGCGGTCCCCCGCGCGAACGAGTTCTCGTGCCAGACCACAGCGTTTTTGGTCGTCGGTCTCGGCTTTCAACTTCGGCGTCAAAAACTCGCGTACCTCTTCGCCTTGGCCAGCCAATGTCAATGCTTCGGCAGCATGAATCGCCGGCCAAAAATCATCCGCACGCATCGCTTCCCGAAGCACGCCCAGGCAGCGGCGGCGCATTTCTGCATCGAGCTGGAAAGCTTCGACGGATGGATTTGGTTTTGAAACAAACTGAAACGAATACAAGTCGGCATCCTTCAACTCAAAAAGCAACCGTACCGGCGACCCAGCCAGCAGGGCAAGATCGCCATCACCGCTCCAGCGGACCGGTCGTGCTACCGAGTCACCGAAGTGTTCCGGGCAATCGGCAAGCGAGAATCCGCTGATTGGTTTTCCGGCAACATCTTGAAGTTCCACTCGCAGCGAACCGGCCGCAGATGTGGAAAAATTGATTTCCAATCGTTCGCCGTCAAAGATCACAGGCCGAGTCAATAGCCGGCCGCCGTTCCAACCTGCCGAGGCAGACAGCGAAGCCATCCAGCCGCAGCGTGTATCGTCGCAATTGGCTCCCTTTTCCATGCCAGTAACCTTCCGAGGCATAGAGCGAAAGTTCATTGGGAGCCCCCTCGAACGACGATGCCGTTTCGACGGCGTGCCAGGCAACGTACTGTTGGCCGTAATGCCATGTGCCCGGTCGCTCGATGCCTGGACGCAAGAATGCCTCATTCCAACGATGGAATGTCACTCCATCACGGCTGCTCATCAGCAACGCCTCGGTCAGCGCCGTGCCATATCGCTGCTCCGCCCGCGCACGCCATTGGCGGCGCTCCGGATCAGGCAACGCTCGCATCGAATCCGACCAGCCGCGATCGATGTAGCGCGTCGGAAAACCGATCAAGAGATGCGGAGCTCGATGGTAAGGCTTGATCTGGTTCGTGTAGAGCTGTTCTGTTGGTGAATCGACGTAGACCAAATCACTGCCATCGCTCCAACTCACGAAGTCCTTTGACGTGGCCGTTCGAATCGCCCGCACGCCGCCGGGCTTCCACTCGTCACCATTGGTCACGCCTGCGGTGAAATACCGCCAGTAAGCTCGGTATTGGCCACTCCCTGAATCCCAGAAGGCAAGATTCTGCGAATCGAATGCGCCGTCGGTAATCACCGGGCGGTCGCTGATTGACGTCCAATGGAAACCGTCGGGCGATTTCAACGCCAACAGTCCATGTGGCGTCTTGGCGCGGATGATTGCCTTGTACCGAGCGTCCGCGCCTGCGTCAGGGTTGTCGTCCTTGAACACGGCGCAATGCCCGGGATCGGAGACAGCCTGACCGTAGGTTTCCGGCACCAACACGATGTTATTCTTCGTCGAGCCATCGAATTCGTGCAGCCCCAAATCTGGCTTGCGCCAGTGGATGCCATCATCACTCTCCGCATAACAACAGTACAAGGGCGAGCGAGTGCTCAATTTGTCGGGCGTTACCTCGAGATTCCATGCCTTGTAATACATTCGGTACAAGTCGCCGTCCCGAAAGATGCTGTGATAACCGGATCCGGTTCCTTCCCAGGGCGAATCATGGACGAGCGCGATCTCGCGTGGTTGTGGATGATGCAACTGCAACTCCGCGCCATCGAGACTTTGAATCAAATACCGATCCACAAACAGTTCGCGTCGCGCACCGATTTCGATCGCCGCGTCGGGATCGGCTGCGAACGCGTGAGCGGTAACCAGGAATAGCAGCGTCACCAGGTGCGCGCGACTGTGTTTCATCATCGATTTCTCCAAATGCCTGCGACACACGGTTCTATTCGAGCGTTTATCGGGCATCCAAGAGCATAGCAGGCGCCGCGATCGACTGCCGAAGCTACTGACTCCAGAGCGGAACCATTCTTTGGATGTAACGTTGCTCGTGGGCAAATTGGTCATCGGGGCTGCAGGCAACTGCGTACGGGTCGCTGATCGAGACATGCACGCGCTGGACCAAATAACCGGCTGTGTCACGCTCACTGGCCGCTGAACGCAGACGCAGGTAGGACAGCCCGTTGAGCGTCGGATGCTGAAGAACCAGTTCGCCCGCATCTTGGCCATCCACCGACAAACGGCAAGTCTCGCTGCTGAGATCCCAATCGAACCTGACGGTGCCCCACTTTTCCGCAATCAGCTTTGCATCGCCAACCGATCCATCGGCTCCGATCTCTGCCCGAAAGACCGCAAACTCCTCACCAAGAGCATTGGTCGGATCGAACATTCGATCGTTCAGGCAGATGACGCCGCCATGAAATCCTTCGCGGATCATGATCCTGGCGGCCAACGAACCCTTCCAGCCATTCGGGAAGTTCCAGGTGGCACCGTCGGCCGGAAGCTCATCCGGTTTGCGAATACTCAGGCACTGATGATCTGCAGCGGTCGGGTTGGCGATCAATGCGCAACCTTCCGCGCGTGCTCGCCACCAGCGTTTCGCCGGACCGTAGTGTTTGTAGACGGACCATTGCCGCAAACCATCCGAAAAGTCGGTTTCCGCCTCGGTCGCCACAATCCATTCCGGATCGATCAGGATGGGATTGCGGCCACCCTCGCCCTGTCCTGCAAGAACAACCAGCTTTCCGTCACTCGTGGAAGCGCCCAGCGGGTACGCGGTGCCCCGGTCACCCGACTTCGCGGGATTGTCATTGCGTCGAGGATCCAAATAGATTTCTCGAAAGCCTCGCCAGGTC
The DNA here is from genome assembly GCA_963734865.1 of Pirellulaceae bacterium. Taxonomy (GTDB): domain Bacteria; phylum Planctomycetota; class Planctomycetia; order Pirellulales; family Pirellulaceae; genus CBDCUW01. Next base: position 83,848 of record CAVTIV010000022.1, on the reverse strand, counting down.
TTGCCATCGTCAGCCGACACGGCGATGTGCAGGGCATCTCGCCCGCCGTAGACACCTTCGCCCTCATCCCTTGGCGGCATTTCGCAATTGTTCCAACAGAGAACGAGCCAGCCGTTGGAATGACGCATGATGTTCGGAGGTCCGGTCGAAGTATTGAAGCGACTGGCGCGGGCCGGTGTCCACGACCTCCCTTGGTCGTCTGAGTAAGATTCGTACAGAAAACCTGCCTGGGTTCGCATCAGCATCCATATTTTGCCACCTGCCAATTCCTCGAAAGCCGGCTCACACGCGCCCTCATTCGAGCCATTGAACCCCGGATAACAGGGTGCGATCAGTCGTGAGTTGCTTAACTGCCACGTGGTGCCACCGTCGTCGGAGTATTCAATGACCGTCTCATGCCGACCCGTGGGCGGAATGGCCCGCGCATGAGGCTTGAAGCTGCCATGAGGCACGAGCAGTCGTCCGCAGGATAGCTGCTGGTATTCCATCTGCGAGCCGTTGTAGCCGCGCCAAGTCATGAGCGGATCAAAGACTTCCTTCAAGTTCGCTCGTTGAATCCAAACGTTCAGATATCGAGGCAGCCCCACTCGGGCCGCGGACTGTTTGTCGAGACTTTCACTGCGGACGGTCACACTCTTGACTTCGTTGTCCCTCGTCAGGATCACTTGCGTATTGTTGAGCACACCGCTGGTGATGATTCTTTTACTTCGCAGAATCTGCGACGGCAGGTGAGGCAACAATTCGTGCAACTGGTGCTGGGCATCGGGCAGCGTTAATGGCCCGTTCTCGGGTTCATAACGATCGTAGAACGCAAAGCTTCCATCTGGCAGACGCATGATGGCGAAAGCGCTTCGAGAGCCGCTGGCCGCTCCCGGATCCTTGATCGTGCCCTCCTGGAAAAGCATCTTGGGAGGATCCGCGAAGGATGATGAACCAATACAGATCGCAACCAGCGTACACGCCCAAGCGGATCGCAGCCGGTTCTTCCGATGGGCAATCATGGCTCGAACCAATTCAGCGGCACGCTCGTGAATTTCCATGAGATTTTTCCCGCTTTCTGCAAATCGGCGCTGCCGTGCCGCACATAGTAAGTGATCAGAGCACGCCCCTCATGGAAACCAACGCTCACATAGGAATAGGTGTCGGCCGGGCTCGATTCGATCGACTTGGGTTCGGACCAGGTCTGCCCCTCGTCTTTGGAAACTGCGGCTACCAGCGGCGTCCGGACGCCGTTGTGGCTGTCCTTGGCGTCAAGGGTCGGATTGTGGATCACCAGCCAGCCACGATCACCGGGGAGTTTCGCCAGCGTTGCCGGCGCTTCGGGCGACACGACTGTCCATGGCTTGGCCTCGCTCCATGTGTCGCAACCATCCTTTGATTCTGCGAACCATTGAGTGCCCATTTGGGTGCGAATCGTCTGCAGCACCGTGCCGTCTGCTTTTTCGATCAAGCCCGGTTCCATGGCGCCACGTTTCGGGGCCGAGCATTCACCTTTGCCGCGAGACCATGTCTTGCCGTGGTCATCGGAGAAATAGCAGACAGTTTTAAAGACGTTTCCCGCTTTCCAAACTTCCGGACTGTAAGCAAACGGAGCCACGATTCGCCCGCTGCTCAGCTGAATCACGCGAGCGTTGTTCATGACGAAATAGCCATCCTCCGGCGTGATCAGAATGGGCTCGCTCCAAGTCTTTCCGTCATCATCGGAGCGAACGACGATCCCATCGAGATCCGATCGGGAGTGTTTTTCCAGATAGAAAAGAAGCAATTCACCACTGGCAAGTCGCAGAAAGCTTGCCGACATCACGTTCTGTTTTCCGGTGTTGTTGCGAAGCGTAAATGGCTGGCCCCACGTCCTGCCCCCGTCCGTCGAACGCTTCGCAGAAATCCGCGCCGCCGAATCGTCCCGGGCACCTCCGTAAAACTCGGTCCAGGCAGCCAACAGAGAGCCGTCCCCCAACACGACAACGTCTCCTTCGGAGTTCCGGGGACTCTCGTCCGTTGCTGCAGCGATGATTGTCTGGAAGACGCCGTCGTCGGCCCGAGACCGATTTGCGCCGGGCGGAAACACGATGAGCCACGGCACGATCAAAAACAGCGAGGCTAACGTTTGTGAGCGTTGGTTGGTTCGTGTCATTGGCTACAACTCGGTCGGTGTGGTGGTGAGCTGATGGACGCCGTCGGCAATCACCAGGTAATTCTCTTCAATCCGAATTCCAGCGCGGAGTGATGCGTTATAAAGCCCGGGCTCCACAGTAAAGACATCACCTTCTTCGAACCGATCATCCCAGTTGGGGTTCAGGTGCGGCGCTTCGTGTGGAAACAACCCGATGCCGTGCCCAAGATGATGTGAAAACGAATCGGGTTCGTATTCGTCCAGCAGCTCCTTGGATCGCACAAACAACTCTCGGCACGACTCGCCAGGCCGGACCAATGACTTTACCAAATCAAAGATGGTCATGATCACCGCTCTCGCCCTGAGCTGCTCATCGGTTGGCCGACCATCAACGGATAAAGTGCGGCAATTGTCCGCATGGTAACCGCGGTAGGCGGGACCCAAATCCAGGATCATCAACTCACCCGATTGAGCGAGGCGACGCCGTGGCGGGCCGCCGCGAGCGTTGCTTTGATAATCGTTGCCCAGTGCCGTGAGCGGCTCGCCAGCGGACTCTACGGCCGCAGCGTGCAACTGGTTGAAAACTTCCAACTCCGAAATGCCAGGCCGAATGATTTCCCTTGCTTTTCGGTACATCGCATCGGTGCACGAAATGGCGTGACCGAGCATTGCCAATTCATCGGGATCCTTTCTTCGCCGCAGATTCCAAATCGTAGGCTCCACATCGATCAGCGCTGCACTGCACGGATCGGCAAGACCCGCGCCATAAGCGGAAAACTCAATGGCGGTCGTCTGACTCGACTTTGGCACCAGAGTCATCGCGACTCGGAGCTGCTCCTGACGCAGCGTGCTCAACCACTGCGCCTCGTAGGTTCGCACCTCGTCTGCCGCATGGTGTTGCGGCTGGGTATTGGGCGCGATCAATGTGCAGTCGCCGCTTGACTGCAAAACGGTGACGGCCCGCATCAAAGGATGGGGGCGAAAACCGGTCAACCATTGCACATTTTCAGCTGTGGTCAGAATAGCTCGGTCCGCCTTCAATGTTGCCATCGCCTCACAGAGCCGCTGTTGCCGTGCCCTGCAGTGTTGGATCGATAATCGAGGCAACTCTGTCATCATCGTCCTTACCGCGTCGCCCATCCGCCATTCACCGTCACGCTGCGGCTTGTAATGTAACGGCCCGCACCACCCGAGAGTAGCAGCAGCGGATGTTTCAACGCGTCAAAGCTTAGGGAGCTTCCCGCATGTCTTTGAAGCGATAACCACCGTCGACGGGCAAGATTGCGCCGGTGATGTAGTCAGCGGCGGGCGAAACCAGGAATGCCGCGGCGCGTCCAATGTCCGCAGGCGTACCCATCCGGCCCCAGGGAAGGTCGCGCCCAGCCTGGTCGATCACTTCGTCGGTGAATGTTACCCGCTCATTGGGCGTGTCGATCCAGCCCGGCTCAATCGCGTTCACATTGATGCGATGCGTAAACATCTCGACGGCGAGACTCGCGGTATAGTGATTCAGTGCTGCCTTGGCGGCACCATAGGGTGCGTTGCGTTCCAGCGGCATTTCGCCACAAACACTGCTGATGAAAAGGATCTTGCCGCCTTCGCCCCGCTGCGTCATGTGCCGCGCCACGGCGCGGCTGACATGAAAGCCGGACTTGAACGTGGCATCGACCACTTTGTCGAAATCGTCAACGGAAAAATCGAGCACGTGCGCCCTGATTCCAAGGGCCGGGTTGCTGATCAAAATGTCAATCGCACCGGCTTGTTGAATCGCGTTGGCAACCAGTGCCTCACAACCGCCCGCAGAAAATACGTCTGCTTCCAGCGTCCAGCAGCGGCGGCCGAGTTGGCGGATTTCCTCGGCTGTCTGATCCAGGTACTGGCTGCCGGGGCGGTCGTTCAAGATCACATCGGCGCCAGCCTTCGCCAACTCGATCGCACAACCTTTGCCGATACCGCGTGCGGCTCCGGTTACCAAGGCAAATTTGCCGCCAAGATCCATCATTTCGAATAAGCTCGTCAGTTCAAAAAGGTCTTGGGCTCTATACCGTGCCCACCGCCCGCCTCGGTGCCGAAAACGGAATCGCTTCGTATTCACGCTCTTTCATGATTTGGCAATGCACCTACTTGGTGAAAGCAGAACAATACAGGGACACCCAATAAGTATACTGGCCGATTCGCGACGGGGGGACGAGGCGAGAGTGCTTGCTCGGAATCTCTGGCGAATCCGGTACACCCGGACGCGACGGTAGGGCCAGTGATTTGCCAAGACCGAGGAGACCGCGCAGCGGCGAACCTGGCATGAAACGAACCTGGCATGAGAATCGTGTGGGGGATATTACCGGCCTGAGCCGCTCAGGCGGCGACCAACGGGTTGCCGGGAGACTGCATCCAGCTCTGGCCGCGCCGTTCCGCCTCGGCGGCCAGACTCTCCGCCGCACCGGCCGCTCGCTTGAACACCTTGCCAAACCGTCGCACAAGATCACACCAACCCGGCGCGTCCAAGCCGATCCGGGTCAGAATCGGTTGCAAGTGGTCCGGGATCATTCCTCGCTTGTCGTCGCGAAGCTGACGACCGGTCCAGTCCAGCAACTCGACATAGGACAACAGCGAAAACGACAGGAACCCTTTCCGGCTGGCACGTCGTCCACTTGAATCAAGATCAGGTCCGGTCGCATCGGATCGCTCATCGATCTCCACCGGACTCAACCAACCACTTTGCTTTCGTCGCCGACTTCGTTCCCAGTCGTGCGTTGATGGCCGCGTTCGACCCGACCATTCTTTCAGGTCGTCCAAACGGTCCTTGGCCCCGGTGTAGTCGCTCGATTCGGGCGTCTTGGCCAAGGCCGCACGAATCGGATTGAGGTCGACGTAAGCCGCACAGGCCAACAGCGATGCCTCATCAAGCAACAACTGGCACTTGAAGCGTCCTTCCCAAAACCGGCCGCTACACTCGTCTTCCTTGTTGGCCATCCGGGCGATGTTCTCGGCCAGGCACCGCATCCACCAACTGACATCACTGAGACGCTCTCTTCGATTGGCCAGCACTTTGGGTCGGTTCACGATCCTATCGATCTCCGGCTGTTTCGGTTCGGCTGGGGTCCCATCCTTGTTGCGCCGCTGCGGGAACAGTCGCAACCAGCGGCGGGCCACTTCCTGGTCGCTCCAGGAGGCCACCACATCGGCGCGGCTGCGGAGGACCACGTGGAGATGGTTTTGCATCACGGTGTAGGTCAGGCAATCGATGCCAAAGACCGAAGCGAGGAACTCCATCCGTCGGCGGATCCAGCCCCGGCGGTGCTCGAAGGATTGTCCCGAGTAGGCGTCATCGCCGCACAAAAACGCCCTCCGCACGCACCTCTGCACGCAGTGCAGCACCTGCACCTGAGACGGATCGATCACATCATGACGAGCTAAGCGAGGCATCAGACATCTCCCGAGCGAGTCGCGAACCGAAGCCAAGCGTAACAGACCCAGGCCCGATCTGCAAGATATATGGGTGTCCCTTTTATTTCCCCTTTTATTTCAGTTCGACCGACGATGCGTGGCTGCTTCCATTTGGCCATGGTAGGATTTCACGATCCAGCGTGTCGCCCTATTGGTTGAAAGGTGCAAGAGATTGATTGTCTACAAGACCGACGATCGAATTCGATTTTCGCTCATCATGCTGTCAGTTGTCCTGGCGGCAAGTGGCCTGCTTGCGGCAGATTCCTTGCCGCGAAGTTCACCGGAGTCGCAGGGCGTGTCCTCCGCACAGATTCGTGCGTTTGTGGAAGCCGCCGATCAGAACGTCCATTCGATGCACAGCTTCATGCTCGTGCGACACGGAAACGTCGTCGCGGAAGGCTGGTGGGCGCCGAGTCGGCGGAGAAGCCACACATTCTGTGGTCGCTGAGCAAGAGCTTTACCTCGACGGCTGTCGGACTCGCTGTCGCTGAAGGCAAGCTGAATATCGACGACAAGGTGCTGAGCTTCTTTCCGGAGGATGCTCCGGCCGAGCCGTCCGAAAACCTCAAGGCGATGCGTGTCCGCGATCTGCTGACGATGTCGACAGGCCACGAAATCCAGCCCCGGTTGACCGACGACGGTGTGTGGACCAGGCAGTTCCTCGCACAGAGGGTGCCGCACAAGCCAGGCACAACGTTTCTCTACAACACCCCGGCGACGTACATGCAGTCGGCTATCGTGCAGAAAGTGACCGGCCAGAATGTGCTTGATTTTCTGCAGCCGCGATTGTTTGATCCACTGGGCGTCGAGAAGCCAACCTGGGAAACCAGTCCGCAGGGCATTTCGATTGGCGGCTATGGGCTTTATCTCCGGACGGAAGACATCGCGAAGCTCGGGCAGCTCTATCTGCAGAAGGGTCGCTGGAAGGAAAAGCAACTCATCCCCGCCGATTGGATCGCGCTCGCCACCAGCAAGCAGGTCGACAACGACAAAGCTCCCAGCGCCGGCAACCCTGACTGGCGGGAAGGCTACGGCTTTCAGTTCTGGCAATGCCGTCATGGCGCTTATCGAGGTGACGGCAAAGACGGCCAGTTCTGCATCGTCCTACCGAAACAGGACGCCGTCATCGCGATCACGGCGCAAACGCGAAACATGCAGCAACAGCTCGACCTGGTCTGGGAACACTTGCTGCCCGCGTTTCATGACGAGCCGCTCCCGGAAAATCGCACCGAAGCCGAAAAGCTGCAGGCCACACTGTCGGCTTTGACACTCGCCGATCCGTTTCTGGTTCCGCCTGCCTACGTAGGCACCCCGAAGCTGCCGGATCACGCGGCGACGAACCGGGCGTTTCAGGGGATTCCGAGCATGGCCGTCGCTCCGGGCGGGCGACTGTGGGCGGACTGGTATGCGGGGATCACGCCAGGTGAGGATCACAACAACTACGTCGTGGTTTCGACCAGCGGCGACGACGGAAAGTCCTGGCGCGAAACGCTGGTCATCGATCCCGACGGCGCGGGTCCGGTACGGGCGTTCGATCCGGAACTCTGGACGGCGCCGACCGGACGTCTGTTTGTCTTCTGGACTCAGGCCGCCGGACATGACGGATCGGTCGCGGGCGTCTGGTGCCTGCATACCGACAATCCGGACGACGAACAGCCGCGGTGGAGTCCGCCGCGGCGGCTGACCGACGGCATCATGATGTGCAAACCGGTCGTGCTCAGCAGCGGCGAGTGGGTGCTGCCGGCGTCAACCTGGCGGGCGACAGACTCGAGCGCGCGGATGATTGTGTCGACAGACCTCGGCCGCACGTGGTCGCTGCGAGGCGCCTGCAACGTGCCGCAGGACGTCCGCGCGTTTGACGAGCACATCATTGTCGAACGCAAAGACGGGTCGCTCTGGCTGTTGGCGCGAACGAAGTACGGCATCGGCGAGAGCGTTTCTGTGGATCGCGGAGCCACCTGGCCCGAGCTGACGCCTTCGGCGATCGCGCACCCCAGCGCCCGTTTCTTTGTTCGGCGACTCGCGACCGGAAACCTGCTGCTGGTGAAGCATGGCGCGATCGGCAATCGCACCGGCCGCTCGCATCTGACGGCATTTGTTTCGAGCGACGACGGAAAGACATGGATGGGCGGCCTGCCGATCGATGAACGCAGCGGCGTCTCGTACCCCGACGGTCAGCAGACCGACGACGGCTTGGTTCGAGTGATCTACGACTTCAGCCGCACCGGCTCGCGACAGATCCTGATGGCAACGTTTCGTGAAGAGGACGTCACCGCAGGGACAGCAGTCAGCGATGCCGTGCAACTGCGACAGCTTGTCAGCCAATAAGCCATCACTGACATTGGTTGGCGGCGGCAACGTCACTTCAATCATGCGTTGGTAAGGTGCACTCAAGCGGAAAACATTGCCGCCGAACAGTTGAAGCACTACATGCTGCCGCCGCCGAGGGCTTGATAGGCGTTGACGACGGCGGACAGTTGCTGCTGTTTGGTTTCGATCAAGACCATCTTAGCCTCCATCATGTCACGCTGGGCCAGCAGCACGTCCACGTATTCGGCGCGGGCGTTCTGGAACAGATCGGTGGCGTTATCGACCGAGGCCTCGAGCGACTGCAACTGCTGCTTCTTGATCTCGATGCTCTTGCCGTAGTTATCAACCTTGGCCATGCGGTTGATGACCTCGGTGAAGGCGTTGAGGATTGTGCGCTGGTAGTTATAGACGGCTCTGCAATTGCCTGGCGTTGGCGGTGAGGTAATCGGCCCGGATCGCCTTCTTGTTGATCAACGGCGCGACCAGGTCACCGGCGACATTGTAAATCAAAGATTCCGGACTCGAGAACAGATACTTGGTATTGAAGGCCCTGTAACCAACGCCGGCGCTGAGGCCCAGCGAAGGATAGAAGCGGGCTCGGGCAACCCGCACGTCAAGCCCGGCAGCCGCCAGCTCGCGCTCGGCTTGGCGGATGTCGGAGCGGTTCCGCAGCAGCTGCGACGGGCACTCCGGTGCTCAGCGCATGCAGGGTCAAATCGATGTATTCGACAGTGGGCCGTTCGACTGGTTGCGGATAGCGTCCGAGAAGGAAGTTGATCCGGTTTTCGGCCTCGACGATCTGCTGATGGATGATCAGTCGTTCGCTCTCGTTTTTGCGAACCTCGGCCTGGAAACGCTGGACAGCCAACTCGGTGCCGCGGGCCGCTTCCTTCATGTCCTGCGCGAGCTTGAGACTTTTCTGCTGGATTCCGATGGTTGTGTTCAGAGTGACAAGCCGGTTGTCGAGCGCCAACAGCTCGTAGTAATTCGCCGCAACCTCGGCGACCATCCGGGTCACGACGTAGTTCCGTCCGTCACGGGTGCCGAGGTAGCGGAGTGTTGCTGCGTCCCTGGCGTTCCGCAACTTCCTCCAGATGTCCAGCTCCCACGTCACGTTGGTGGCTACGAGGAAATCGGGTAGCGGATCAGGAAAAGACTTGCCGGGGAGAACCTCGAGTTGATCCTCGACGGCACCCTGAGGCGTGAAGAGGCTGGGTTTCTCCAGCCCAGCGCCGGCCCCAAAGCTGACGAAGGGAAGGTATGCCCCTCTGCGTGCCAGAACTTCGTTGGACGCGATCTGGATATCCTCGGCCAGGATCTTCAGTTCCTGGTTGCCGAGTAGGGCTTGGCTGATCAAGTCCGTGAGAAACGGATCATCGAAAAACTCACACCACGCGAGCTGCGACGAGTTTTCCAGGGTGTTGACACGGATCTCCATGCTGGACAGTCCAACATCCAAGCCGGTGTCCCCATCGCTGGAGTAGGTGTCCCCATCGCTGGAGTAGGTGTCCCGCATCGTTGGAGTACGGTGTCCCCATCGTTGGACATGGTCGCTCGATCGTTTGAGCTGTCCGCTTCCTTCAGGTCGAGCTCGCTGGCACGTTGAATGAAGTCTGCAAACGTAAAGGGTCCACTGAGACTTTTCGAGTTCGTACTCGCATCGTCCGACTTGGCGGCGTCCTCGTCCGACTTGGTGGCCTCACTGTTTGAATTGTCAGCCTGCTGCGGGTCTGGTGGGCCGACAGGTTTCAGGAAGCTAACAAGGCTAAAGGGACCACCACGACGTTTCGGGTTGGCAGATGCATTGTCCGAGTTGGCGGTGTCCTCGTCCGAGCCGGCGGTTTCATCGTCCGAGTTGATCAGTTGGTCGTCTGAGCTTGCGGCTACCACGTACCCGCTTACGGCATCATCGATCCAGCGATTGCCCAGATTATAGCTTTTCGGCAGCGCCGCTCCTCGCTGCGCGAACGTAGCTGGGGGATGCCACAGGCGGGCAAAACCAGCAGGAAGCCAGCAGCGATCGCTGTCGAAAGAGCGAAGTTGTTAAGCCTCGCGTTCGAAGATCTCACTGAGCGGTTCATCATGTTCATCCTTGATTAGGCTGCGTCCGTCGGCCATCTTGCCGAACAAGTAGTAAAGACCGGGAATCACCAAGACCCCGATCAATGTGCCCATGAGCATCCCGCCGACTGCGGTGGTGCCAATCGTGCGGTTTCCGATCGCCCCGGGGCCGGTGGCGCGGACCAACGGAATCAGACCGGCGATGAAGGCGAAAGACGTCATCAGAATCGGCCGGAAACGCAATCTTCCTCCTTCGATGCCTGCCTCCTTGATGCTCAAGCCCTCCTGGCGGCGCTGGACGGCAAATTCGATGATCAAAATCGCGTTCTTGCCGAGCAAACCGACCAGCATGACCAGACCAATCTGGCAGTAGACGTCGTTGGCCAACCCCATTGCCTTCAGGAACAGAAAGGATCCAAAGATGCCGACCGGCAGCGAGATGATCACCGCCAGCGGCAGGATAAAGCTTTCGTATTGCCCCACCAAAACCATGTACACGAAGATGACGACGATCAAAAAGATATAGATCGCCGTATTTCCCGCCTTGGCTTCGTCATAAGCGAGGCCTCGCCAGTCGATGTCGAAACCGTGGGGCAGCGTCTCGGCGGCGACTTCTTTGATTGCCGCGATGGCCTCGCCGCTGCTGTAGCCCGCCGCCGGTGCTCCTTGAATCGGTGCGGTTGGATACAAGTTGTAGCGACTGATCTCGTTCAGCCCCTGCTTCTTCTTGATCTTCATGAACGCGGAGTAGGGGACCATTTCGCCTCGGTCGTTCTTGACGAACATGTTCTCCAAGTCTTCGGGGTACCGCCGGAACTCCGGCGCGGCCTGCACATAGACCTTGTAGAACTGGCCGAAGCGGACGAAGCCTTGCTCCCAGGTGCTGCCGACGACGATGGAGAGGTTGTCCATGGCGTCGCGGATCGACACCCCTTTTTGCATGGCCACGTCATTGTCGATGACGATCTCATACTGCGGGTAGTTGGCGGCAAAGAAGGTGAACAGGCCCTTGAGTTCCTTGCGTTTTCCCAAGGCCGCCATGAACTTGTCGGTCTCTTCTCCGAGCGCCTTGTAGTCGCCGCTGTTCGTCTTATCGAGCAAGTTCACCGAGAATCCCCCGGCCGCACCAAAACCCGGAACCGCGGGCGGCTCAAAGAACTCGAGCTTGACGTTGGCAATCTCCGTGCCCTTTTCCTCGAGCTCCTCAATGATCTGCTTCGAGGTCAGCTCGCGCTCCGCCCAGGGTTTCAAGTTGATGATACAGGTTCCCGCGTTGGAGCCCCGGCCCTCGGTCAGAACCTCGTAACCGGCGATCGAGGAGACCGAGGTGATTTCGTCTCATCTTCTTTGCAGATCGCCTGCAGCTCGTGGCACTTGGAGTTGGTGTACTCGAGCGTCGAGCCGGGAGGCGTCTGGACGATCCCATAGATCATGCCCTGGTCTTCCAGCGGAATAAAGCCGGTGGGAAGCACTTTGTTCACGACCAAAATGCCGTAACCGAAAGCCGCGATGACGAGCATGGTCAGCAGACGTCGCGTGATGATCCGACTCAGGATGGCGGCGTAACCGCCTGTCACTTTCTCGACGCCGGTCGAACAGATGCAAAAATATGCCCAGCGGCCCACGCTTCTTCTTGCTCCCGTCGCTTCCCGAAAACGACGCTCGGAACGTTAACATGGCCAACACCGCGACGATGCTGGCGATGATCCACGTCCTCGTCTCGGTAAGGGCGAATTGCTCGGACACCAGTTCGTGGACGAACTCATTGTGCAGCAGATAGTAGATGCCGGCACCGACGCCGAGACCGAGCAGCACGCACAGCAAGCCGCGCAAGACAGAGGCGTAACCGCCCGCGACCTGTCGAGATACCACGGTTGACCAAACCAATCAGGCCGCGTTGTTGTTCGTGGCTGGAGTGGGGCTTGAGAATCATCGCACAGAGAACCGGCGTGAGCGACAGAGCCACCACACCGGAGATCACGATCGACATGGCCATCGTCAGGGCAAACTGGCGGTAGAAGACGCCGACCGGCCCGGTCATGAAGGTCACCGGAATGAACACGGCGGTCATCACCAGCGTGATGGCGATGATCGCGCCGCTGATCTCATGCACGACCTCCTTGGTCGCCTGATAGGGGCCGAGGTGTTTGGAGTGCATTTTTTCATGCACCGCTTCGACCACCACGATCGCATCGTCCACCACGACGCCGATCGCCAGCACCAATGCAAACAGCGTGATCAGGTTGATCGACATCCCGAACATCAGCATGAAAAAGAAGGTACCGATCAGCGAGACGGGAACCGCCAGGGTCGGGATCAGCGTGCTGCGGAAGTCTCCGAGGAACAGATAGACCACCAGCGAAACCAGCATGAACGCCTCGAACAAGGTGTGCAGCACCTTTTCGATCGAGGCGTCCAGGAAGTTGGAAACGTCGTAGGTGACTGCATAGTCCATGCCCGGAGGGAACGATTCCTCCTTGATCTCCTCGACCTTCTCCTTGACCTTCTCGATGACTTCGGCGGCGTTGGAGCCGGGGGTTTGCTTGAGCACGATGGCCGCCGAAGGCAAGCCGTCGATGTCCGAATAAAGGTCGTAGAACGAAGAGCCCAGCGAGACGTTGGCGACGTCCTTCAGCCGCAGGATCTCACCTTCGGGGTTGGACCTCAGGATGATCTTCTCGTATTGCTCCGGCGTTTTGTAGCGTCCCACCCAGGTCAGCACGTACTCGATGGTTTGCGATGTTCGGCCCGTCGCCTGGCCGAGTCGTCCGGGCGAACCAATCATGCTCTGTTCGTCGAGCGCCTTCATGACGTCCTCGGCGTCCACTTTGTAGGCACGCATGCGTTCGAGATCCAATTCGACCCGCATGGCATAGGAGCGGTTGCCGAGAATCGTGGCTCTGCCGACGCCCGGGATCCGCTTGATCTCGTTCAGCACGTTGACGGTGGCGTAGTTGTACAGAAAGTTCTGGTCGACGTTCGGGTCCTTGCTGAAGACGTTCACATACATCAGCATGCTCGTCATGTTCTGCATGACGATGATCCCCTCCCGCTGCACGATGGGAGGGAGGTTGTTCTTGACCATCTGGACCCGGTTGTTGACGTTCATGACCGCCACGTTCGGGTCCGTGCCTGGCTCGAAGACGATCTGGATCGTTCCCTCACCGGCACTGGTGGCGTCGCCCATCATGTAACGCATGTTCGGGACGCCGTTGATGGCTTGCTCCAAGATCACCATCGTCGAGTCGATCAGGATTTTGGCACTGGCACCAGGATAAGAAACCGAAACCCGCACGCTCGGCGGCGCGACCGAGGGGAACTGCGAAATCGGCAGCGTGTTGATCGCCAGCCCACCCATGAACAGGATGAGCAGCGAGATGACGATCGCCAATGCCGGCCGATGCAGAAATTTTGCGAACATGGATGATGGTTCCTATTCTGCCTGGTATTTCAGATGGCCGAGAACCTCGTCCGGGTCACGGAACTCGTATTCCACCTTCTCGCCGTCACGAACCTGCCGGATCCCCTCGAGAACGATCTTTTCTCCTTCTTCAAGGCCTTCTTCGATCACAAAGATGTCGTCCATTTCGTTCTGGATGACGATCTCGCGCTGGTGCACCACGTCATCCTCTCCGACGACGTAGGCGTACCGCTTGGCGAGAATCTCGAACGTCGCCCGCTGAGGGATGACGATGGCGTTCTTCAAGACGCGGTGGATCAACACGGTGCCGGTCTGACCGTGACGCAGCAGGCCGTTCGGGTTCGGGAAATCCGCCCGGAAGGCGATGTTCCCGGTCTCGTTGTTGAAATCGGCCTCGATCGCACCGATCTTGCCGCGTTGCTGAAACGTGCTGTCGTTCGCCAGCACCAGTTCGATCTGCAAGATCGTCGGCATCCTGATCCAGGTCGGCCTTGTATTCGAGGTAGCGGGCCTCGGGCACGTTGAAGTAAACCCACATCACGCTGTTATCCGACAAGGTCGTGAGGATGTCCCCCTCCTCGATCAAGCTACCCTGCTGGTTGTGCAAGCGGTCGATGATGCCGTCGAAAGGTGCTTTGACGTCGGTGAAGTTCAATTCGGCCTGCGCCAGCTTCACCTTGGCCTGGGCCTTGGCCAGTTTGGCCTGAGCCAATGCCACCTCCTGCTTCGAGACCACGTTCTTCTCGAACAACTTCTGGGTGTTGTTGAACTCAATTTGCGCCAACTGGGCCTCGGCCATCTCGGTGTCCAGCTTGGCCTGATAAAGCGTTGGGAGGATCTTGAACATCAAATCGCCCTGCTTCACCGCCTGGCCCTCCTTGACCGGGATCTCCTCGAGATACCCGCCCTCCAGGGCACGGACCTCGATGTGGCGGCGCGAGTGGATCTGGCAGACGTATTGCTGGGTGCTGATGACGTCCTTTTTGACAGGGCTGGTGACCACGATCTTGTGCCCCTCCTCGGCGTGCTCCTGCCTCGGCGTATTGCCGCAGCTCGATGTGCTGCGTCTCGTTGGACTCCGCCTCGAGTTTGTCGCAAGCGGGGAGACAGAGGGAAAACGACGCCAGGATGATGGCTGTGATTGGCGAGACTTTCATAGTGTTGGTGCTCATCGTTTGCCTCCCGGGTCGTGGCCCGGATGACTTGACGGAAATGGTGGGTTGCTTGAGAAAATGGAAGGCTTCAGGTGCCCCGGGTTCCCTTGACGACAGAACGGGGAGAATTTGGGCTGGCCGGCATTCCGGTTCGCTTGCGGCCGCCACCAAACGCGACACAGCAGCGTCGGCAACAGATTGCGTTGTCGGCAAAAAATTGCGTGCCCGCGTTACCGCCTTCTGCGAATGACTTTCCATGCGTTCCATGCTGCGAGGTCGGAAAATCATTAGGAAAGCTGGCCCCCCTTTCTTCACGTCAAAAAGGTACAGCCACATCCAAGCAAATGATGAGCCAAACGCAATTGGTAGGTCGGTTTTCGCGCACCCGCACCAGTCACGCAATCGTCTCAAATTGACATGACCGACCTACATGGCGACTCATCGATCTGCTACACAATGCTTCATCCACTTCATTCGTCTTTTCGGCAATCAACAGATACAGAAGTTGCAAAAAGTTGTCTTTTTACTGTGGTTCGTCCGGATTCAGGCGAGGATCTCGTTGACGACTCGACCGTAGACGTCGGTGAGACGGAAATCGCGTCCGGCGTAGTTGAAAACCAGTCTCTTATGATCGAGGCCGAGAAGATTCAAAAGTGTTGCATGCCAGTCATGAATGTGGACGGGATTCTCGATCGCTTGATACCCATGCTCATCAGTCGCTCCGAAACAGAGTCCCCGCTTAACGCCACCGCCGGCCATCCAAATCGTATAGCCTTTGTTGTTGTGATCGCGTCCAGTACCGCTTTGCGCATAGGGTGTTCGGCCGAACTCTCCCGCCCAAACGACAAGTGTATCGTCGAGCATCCCGCGCTGTTTAAGGTCGCTCAGCAATGCGGCGACCGGTTGGTCCGTCGCACGACAACTCTCCGCCAGTTTATCCTTGAGCATGAAGTGATGATCCCAGCCAACCGGTGACGTAATTTCGATGAATCGAACTCCTGCCTCCGCGAGGCGGCGGGCGAGCAGGCACTGTCGACCAAAACGATCGGTCGCCAGGCCATTTCCAACTCCGTAGAGCTTAAACATTGATTCCGATTCGGAACTCAAGTCGAGCAGTTCGGGAATCTCGTCTTGCATTCGAAAGGCGAGCTCGAAAGATTCAATTGCTCCTTCAATTTCCGGATTGAATACGTCGCGTTGCAGCTTGCGGGTGTTGAAATCGCGAATCAGATCGAGCTGACTGCGTTGCTGGGCCGATGACAACCGCGAATTCTCCATATTCTTCAGAGGCGGCCCCGGTTCTTGGTCAATCCCAAGAAACGCGGCGTAGAAGCCAGGAATCTGGTTTGTGCCAATCTTCGTGCCTTGGAAAATGGCCGGCAAGAAAGCGCTGCCATAATTCGCGGCACCGCCGTTATCGGCAGGAGGATTGATTGTGATGAATCCGGGAAGGTTGGTGTTCTCGGTTCCCAACCCATAAAGCGACCAGGCACCAATGGAAGGGCGAGCGAACTGAAAACTGCCGGTGTGCATCTGAATGAAGGCCTGCGAGTGGTTGGGCAGGTCGGTATGCATACTGTGGATAAAGCAGATGTCATCGACGTTTTGAGCAAGTTTTGGACAGGCCTCGGAGACCCACGCACCTGACTCGCCGTACTGCGCGAATCGAAAAGGCGATGGCATCAGCTGAGATTGGGCTCCCTTCGACGCGTCTCGCTCTAGTGCCGGCTTGTAATCGAACAGGTCCATATGGGAAGGCCCGCCGTTCATGCACAGGAAGATGACGCGTTTAGCGCGCGCAGGGAAATGTGTCGGCTGCGCGGCGAGTAGAGACGCGCCTGCTACGGATTCACGCGCCGATGCCTGATGCGCTAAGCTCGCGAATGCGAGGTAACCGAATCCCGAAGCCGCGGATTTCAACAGGGTTCTACGAGACAGAGATTCGGCGTCACCGATTGTTGAAGCGTCTAACATCTACTTGGTATCCAAGGGTTGGTTGTTCAATCCTAAGTGGAGCGATTTGATTCTTTGACGGACACGGTCTGGTTAGTCGAGATTGCGAAACTCGGCCGTACATAGCAGCGCCTGACAGAAACTGAGTAGCTCCGTTGGTATAGCATCCGTTGATTGGCCTACCGATGGTTTCGTGGTACTTAAAAACTGAAGGGAACGTTCCATTTCCATCTGTTCCGGGTGGCGGCCGAAGCAGATCAGGAAAGCATTGCGTATCCGCTGTTCGTTCGTATCTTCTTCTTTGATCAGTCTTGCTGCCAACCCAGCGGAGCGATCCAGGACGAAAGTACTGTTGAGCAGATAAAGCGATTGTATCGGGACATTTGTCGTTTCGCGTTTGCCGGTGACCAGGGTCGGTTCGGCAAAGTCAAACAGATCGAGGACGTCCGGGAGGCGATCGCGTATCACGGGCAGGTAGATGGAACGATGGAGGGAACCATCCAGGTCCGTGGGCAGGCGTTTATCGAGGCCGATGAGCGAAATCGGCTTGTCTCCGATTACGCGTCCGACCAGCGATCCGATGGGACGATCCAGATCGAGCTCTGCTGATGCGACCAGCATGGCGTCGCGAATGCATTCTGCTTCCAACCGGCGTTGAGATACGCGCCACAGGAATCGATTGTCAGGATCGTGATGAAATGCAGCGTCTCGAAAAGCCGAGGATTGTCGATAGGTGCGACTGAGCGCGATTTCTCGCACCAACTGCTTGATCGACCAGCCATCCCGCATGAACCGCGCGGCCAGGTTATCGAGCAGTTCTGGATGACTCGGCTGTTCGCCAGTGGAACCGAAGTTATCGACCGTCGCGACGATTCCAGTGCCAAACATGTGATGCCAGACGCGGTTGACGATCACCCGCGCCGTCAGCGGATGCTTAGCATGGGTCAGCCAGCGAGCTAACTGCAGCCGACCACTTTGGTCGTCGGGCATTTCCAGTTGATCATCAATCCAAAGCGGTTGTGGGAAAGTTCGCGAAACCATCTTTCCGGGTTTGTTGATATCGCCGCGTTCCAGCAGAGGTGCGTCGACGATTTGATCTGCATCGAGGACTCCCATGGCCAGCGGTAGGGCTTCGCCGGAATCAGAGACTTTTTCAAGTTCACCTTCCACTCCTCCACTTTGCCAAAAAACGCGAAGCGCGTCCCGCAATGTATACGTCTTTGCCGGCTTTTTGCCGCTGAACACCGCTTGAAGAGCCTCATCCATCTCTGCCTTTTCGACCCGTAGTTTGGCAAGTTGGGACTTCAACGCTTGGACTCGCTTCACGGGAAGCGAAGGGTGCAGGATCTTCTGTCCCTCGATCTTCGGGAGCAGTAAGGGATCGCCACCGATGCGGTTGGAGGGCGAAACGGCGGTACCAAAAAATGTCTTGGTGCTCGCGAAGATCCCAGCCAGCGCGTAGTAATCCGTCATTGAGAACGGATCAAATTTATGATCGTGACAGCGGGCACAAGCCACAGAGTTCGCGATCACCGCTCGGGTCACGGTATCGATCTGTTCATCGATGACGTCCGCTTGGAATTGCCGTTGATCGACAGCGTCCAAGTTTTTACGGCCCAAGGCCAGGAAACCGGTGGCAACCAGCAAGCGCGCCCTTTCGGCATCGTTCTGGTAAGGTAGCAGATCACCGGCAATCTGTTCGAGGAGAAAGCGATCAAAGGGAACGTCGTTGTTCACGCAGTCGATCACGTAGTCGCGATATCGCCACGCATAGGGGAAAGAGATATTCGCCTCTGTGCCGCTCGACTCGGCGAACCTCGCCACATCCAGCCAGTGCCGTCCCCAGCGTTCTCCGAACTCCGATGACGCCAGCAGTTCGTCAACTTCCGCAACCAGCGCGGCGTCCAAACCATCAGCGTCGATACGGCTTTGAAAGCGAATCAGGTTCTCCGGTGAAGGTGGCAAACCTACCAAATCGAAACGCAGTCGCCGCAACAACACTTGCGGCTGCAGTATCGGGCGAAGGGCTCAGTTCATGCTGCTCGAGTTTGGCGAGAATGAAGTAGTCGAGCGTTTTCTTAGGCCAGGCGACATCTGTCACCGGCGGCGGCTCCGATAGACGCGGAGGCTGATAGGCCCAGAAGTCACCTCTGGCCTTCTCCCAAGCTTCTTTGTCTTGCAACGGATTGTCCGCTCGCGGATCCGGCGCTCCAATCTCAATCCATTTCTTGAAATTGTCGAGGGTTGCATCGGGCAGCCGCTTCCGCTTTGGGGGCATTTTCAAATCGCTGTCCGCATGCGACATCGCTACCAACAACCAGCTTGCCTGAGGATCGCCGGGAACCACAGCCGGTCCCCGATCACCGCCCTTGCGAGTTGACTTGCGAGAGTCTAGCTGGAGTTCACCCTCTGACACTCCCGCTTGGGCCGAGTGGCACTCATAACATTGTTCGACCAGCACCGGTCGAATCTTCGATTCGAAGAAGGCGATGCCTGCCGGCGAATCTATCGGCTCGGCGCTGTCCGAAGCCTTGGTGAGCGCTGGGATGATTGCCAGAGATGCACAAAGGATTAGGTGACAGTGTTTCACAAGTACATTCCGTTTGGATTTCAACATTGAATTGCGCGAGCCCACTCGCCGATTAGCCAATCACTGACAACAGGCTTCGTATTGTAGGCTATTTGGCGGAATCCCTCTTAACTTCGGCCGCGATTGCCTGAAGTCGTGCCGGTTCAACCGCACAAACGGAGTCAGAGCGTTTCCCGCGACCGACCCGTGACTGCCTGATAACTGCGAAGCAGTGGCAGGTGATAGCCTGGGGCAAGCAATGCTCGTTTCGGCGAGCATTTCGCAGCCCCAGGAAGGTCAAGCGAAACCGGGAATTCCCGGCGGCGATTTGGCGGCGTCGCCGCCAAATCGCCGCCGGGAAGGTGTTTTGAATGCGTATCGTATTCCTGGGGTTCCACCAGCCTCGCTAACGCTCGTTGGCTCACCCCAGGCTATCACCTGCCACCGCTTCGCGGCTTTCCTTTTCTTAACAGCCCGATCGGGGTCAGCGCATTTGCGAACGCGCAGGACAGACACTAGGAAAAAGAGCGTGGTTGCTGTCCCAGTGACCACGCCCTGATTTACCGTCACGGTAGATCCCGCCGATCCAACTTTTCGCTTGCTGACCAAATTCGTCAGGAATGTCGACTGCCTGGTGGATCATCACGAGGCCAACTTTAGCATCCACCAATGATTGGATTTTTGCGATCCGCTCCGGCGAGCTTAGAAATGCTTGCTTGCCGCCACCATCGGTGTAAAAAACGACAGCGCTGGCATCATCAAAAACGCCCTCATCTTCGGGCCAGCCGTCTCTGACCAAGACGGTTTCGATTCCTGAGGTCTTGCGGAGCAGCACATCTAGGCAGCTACATCCAGCGAGATAGTCGTGATGCCCAATCTTGTCGCGTTGGGTCAAAGAACTCAGCCGAGCACCAAACGCGACAAAAAACGAGGCTGCGAGCAAATGTCAACCAGGAAGTTCGGCCGAACGGACATGCATCTCGACGACGACCAAACCGAAGCGTGTGTCATCGCCCTGTCGATTCTTTGCGCCGATCCATGACACTTCGTTCGGCACATCGGGTGAGCCCGATAGCGCGAGATTCCGGAATCGATTGATCGCCAAACCGTTCGATTGAAGCATCAGCCAGGGTGCTGTGGCCGTCGCAGTCTTCGTCAGCACCGGATGACCGTTGATCCAATATCCAATATTGAACGTTGGGTTTCGCTTCAAACTACCCTATCCAGATAGCGTTGATAGATCGGAAGCAGACCGTAGGATTGCTACCGAGCTATGAGCGCGGTCGAACGCTTGCGAGAATAGTTTGCAAATGCTGCCTGGCACTTTATGATCAACAGAGCGGTGCTCAACAGGGAAGCGACATGAAAAGGCGGTCTTTCATCCAGCGAGCGATCGCGGGCGCTGGTCTGTTCACTGCACGCGATATTGCCCTCGGCTCGGACGCGAACGAGGGAAAGTCACCGAGGCGGATTCGTGGCTCCCTCCGGGTGCATCCAACAAACGGGCGATACTTCACGGACGAAAGCGACCGGGCGATTTACCTGACCGGTTCCCACCTTGGATGGGAACTTCAGGACGATGCCTGGGATAAGAAGATCGCGTTCGACTTCGAAGCTTATCTCGACCTGTTATCGCGGCACGGGCACAATCTGATTCGGATGTGGTGCGTGGAGCACACTCGAACCGACAAGTCACCAAAGGATGTTGTCGCGACGCCGATGCCGTTTGTCCGCACCGGGCCAGGTCGAGCTCTTGATGGAAGACTGAAGTTCGATTTGGACCAATTCAACGAGACGTACTTCCAAAGACTCCGGGAGCGGACGATCTCCGCAGGCGAGCGCGGCGTCTACGTGATGGTCATGCTCTTTCAGGGCTGGAGCCATCGCATCAGCAAGAAGAATGGCGCGAATCCCTGGTTCGGCAACGTCTACAACAAGGCAAACAACATCAATGGTATCGACGGTGATCGCGGCGGCAATGGTCGCGGAGCGGCGTCGCACACGCTGGGGGACGCCGCTCTGCTGGCGATTCAGGAAGCGTATGTGCGCAAGGTGATCGATGCCGTTAACGATTTGGACAACGTCCTCTACGAGATCTCAAACGAAAGTCTCGGCTCGATCCAATGGCACGAGCACATCATTGGTGTCATTGGTCGCTACGAACGTGGCATTCGCAAGCGGCATCCCGTGGTGCTCAGCGGGTGCGGCGGAGGGTTGACGAACGAACAGCTGCTGGCATCCAGTGCCGAAGCCGTCGGGCTTTCGGGCATCGGTGATCGAGAGTATCTGAACGATCCGCCAGCGGCAGACGCTGCCAAGGTTGTGATACACGATACGGATCACATCAAGCCAGACTGTCGAGACCCGGCATTCGTGTGGAAGAACTTTCTGCGCGGCAATCATCCGATGGTTCTTGACTGGGGTTTGACAGACCGAAAGGACGATCAATGGCAGCCGATTCGTCAAGCGATGGGGCTAAGTCGCTGGCTAAGCGAGCAACTCGATCTGGCCGCGATGAAGCCGAACGGCGCTGTCGCGTCGAGCGGATACTGCTTGGCCGACCGAGGTCGGGCGTACCTGGTCTACGTGCCCCGCGGTGGAGAAGTGATGATCAATCTGGCTGATTCGCCCGGCAACCATGAGCCGCAATGGATCAACCCTCGCAATGGGGAGATAGTAAAGCAGCCGATGTTAACCGGTGGGGCAACCGTTGCGATCACGGCCCCCTACACGGGCAGCGCGCTGATCCTTTTGAAAGCGCTGCGCTGAATCGCCGTCCGTGCAGAATGATGTGCGGTTTGGACCCCGGAGAGTCCCGAGGGGTAGCGACGCCCCCGAAGAACGGCCTCGATGGCGAGGCGGCGCCGACCGTGCAACTCGGGAGCGTTTGGCGTTGATGTCGGGTCTCGATTGCTTCCTTGGCAGCATTTTTTGCGTCTGAATTCCGCACGGAATCCAGATTTTGCGTGACGAAATCGGGTTCCCACTCCCTACTGTATAAGTGTCGGCGGCTCGCGGGCCGCCGACATGCTTTTCTCGGTTCAATACGCGTGGAGGTGTCTCGTGATTCGGAAACGACTTTTCCTGTTCTTGGCCGCCGGTTTGGCTTCTGTGTTGATGCTCTCGTCCGGTGAGGTCATCGCTCAGTGCAGCGGTCGTGGAGGATGCGGACGAATGTCGACCGGCAGCACGACGTCCCTGAACTCAAGCGTTCCGTACGCTTCCAGAGTTCTGGCGACGAACTATCCCTCGTCGATCGCCTTGACGGCCCAGATCCAGGACCGAGCCTACGCAATGGCCTATCAAAACGCCCAGCGGCAACGTTTGGCGATGATCGCCCGCGAGGAACAAGCTCGACCCTATCGATTGGCGCGGGCGGAAGCCAAGCGAGCGGCACGCGCCGAGCGGATCGCTGCTCGAATCGCCGAACGTGATGGCAGCGCGGGATCGTGGGCAAGCGGTTCGTCCGAACCTTTGTATTGATGTTGTTCCTGCGTTTCAACCATACAGGCTGACCTAGAACTCGACGTGTCTGACTCCCGCGATTTCGTCGAAGTGGCCGATGTTCATCAGGACGCCACCGGAATCTGGCAGTTCTGCCACGAAAACCGGGTCACAAACTGCCAATGGGGGAGCGAACGTGAGGGTAATGGTTGAAAGGTAAGACAAACCTATCGATAAAGCGGCAAACCACGGAAGGTGGCCAGCCGCCATTTGTAACAACTGTTGTTGCTTGGCGCGAGAGAGTTGCTTCTCGATGCCATATTGGTGGATCACGTCGTCTCGCTGCAGCGGGTTCGTTAGCGCCAACATCTCATCGAAAGTACAACCATCGGTGCGACATTGCAGATGGGTTCTTGCTGGCGCAAGGCGATCTTTCGACGCTGAAATTCTAATTTCGCCTGGTAGGCATCAACCGCCCTCTGCCGGTGCTGTATAACGCATTTGGCGATCGCCCGAGGCATCGCCAAACCACGGTTCATCGCCTTGATCATCGCCTGTTTCGAGCGGCGAGAAAGGTACAATCGGCGATACTCTGAAAAGACCTCCTGTTGGATCTTGTCGATCGCGGCAAAGATATCCTCACGCGAGGTGAAATGAAGATCATCTTCCACTTCGACGCAGAGCGGTTTGAGGTAAGAAACCTTGACACCTCGTTGCTTTCCCGGCCCATCCATGAATTCTTCAAGTCGAGTCTGGACACAGTTGGGAATGGTGTCGGTTATTTCATCAAAGTGTTTCTGTTCAGTGACGCTGACAAAGAGCCTTCCCTTCGGCAGACGGATAGAAGCCTTGGCGAGCTCGATCTCGCGGACCTGAGTAAAACTATCGCGATGCTCTTCGACGAGCGAGGACCAACTCTTGCTCCTTGGCGTCAATAGCCCTGACTGCCTCAGCATCGATTCCGCCATCTCCGTGCTCGAATCTTTTGGCGGGACCCAAATGGGCGAGTCAACCCAGGTTCCAAACGGCTTCAGTTCCTGGTCCAGCGTGAATGGTTTCGATGTTGCTGGATCAACCTTGGAAGGCCGAACGGCTACCATTGACTTTGTTCGCACAGTAGACCCATGTAACGTGGCGGTCATATTGACGCTCCCATTGAATGCTTCCGGAATCGAAAGGAACTTTGGCAGGGGGATGGAATTGCTCACTGACAGCTGCGTGCCACCTAACACTGGGCACGCAAACGAATTGACCGAGGCGCTGAATCTGAGAAAAGCAAAGATTCTCAGTATACTAAATTTGGCCGAGCTCATTGCACTTCACCGACCGCGCGATCGAAAGTCCGGCCGTTCCGTTTTTTAAAACTCGCGGCAGGGGAGATTGATCGCTATCACCATCGTTCGTGACCGAAGTGGTAAGCTGATCCTGTGGGTCGACCCTGATGGAGGATCACGCGATGCAAACGATGGAAACTGCTATCGCCCTGTTGATCAAGGTCTGCGGAGGCTAGTGCGTTCAATGCAGCGGCGAGCCATCAAAATCACGGGAATCGTCCAAGGCGTTGGCTTTCGCCCATTTGTCTTTTCGCTCGCGTCGCGGCTGAAACTGGGCGGCTTTGTTCAAAACCGATCGGGTGAAGTACGGATCGAAGTCGAAGGTCACAAGTCGGCGCTGAATCGGTTCACCGAGCATCTCCGTTCAGGTGCGCCGCCATTGTCGCGGATCGACAGCCTTTCTTGGCATACAATTCCCACGATCCACGATTGTCAGTTTCACATTGTCGAGAGCGATGGTGCATCGTCGACCAACGTTTTCGTCTCACCGGACGTGGCGACATGTGCGGATTGTCGGCGCGAACTGTTCGATCCGTCGGATCGGCGATACCGCTATCCATTCTCGAACTGCACCAATTGTGGTCCGCGACTGACGATCATTCATCGCGCACCCTATGACCGCGTGAACACGACGATGAACTCGTTCAGCATGTGTGAACGCTGTCGAAGCGAATATGAGGATCCGACCGATCGGCGATTTCATGCGCAGCCGATTGCTTGTCCCGATTGTGGACCGCGGTTGCAATTGCTCGACGCATCGGGGAACGTTGTCGATGAAGGCGACTGCATCGACGCTTTCTGCACCTTGATTCGCGCCGGAAGAATAGGTGCGTTGAAGGGGCTTGGTGGTTACCACTTGGTTTGCTCGGCTACCGATGACGCCGCCGTGCAGAGCCTTCGGCGCAGAAAACGCCGCGACGAGAAACCCTTTGCCGTCATGGTGCGAGACGCAGAATTGGCATCGCGGTGGTGTGACATCCGAGACGAGGAGCGTAACCTGCTGGCGTCGCATCGTCGCCCGATCGTACTGCTGCGAAAGCGGGCAGACGTCGCACATATGAGCGATGCGGTCGCGCCCCGCAATCCGTTTCTCGGCATGATGTTGCCGTACACGCCCTTGCATGAATTGTTGATCGATCAATGGGGTGACGAACCGCTGGTGATGACCAGCGGCAATCTTAGCGATGAACCGATGGCACATGATGACGCGGACGCTGTCGCTCGACTTCGTCGAGTCGCCGATGCTTTTCTTGTCCATGATCGACCGATTCACATGCGTTGTGATGACTCGGTGACGCGCGTGATTGCTGGAATGGAATCGCCCATTCGTCGCTCACGTGGGTACGCCCCAATGCCGATCAAATTGCCGTTTTCCTGCCGGAAACCTTGCCTTGCCGTAGGGGGCCAACTCAAGAATGTCTTTGCACTCGCCAGTGGCGACAACGCATTCTTGAGTCATCACATGGGCGACCTCGATCATCTCGCTGCCTTCGATGCTCTACGGCGAGACATCGGACTATACGAGCAGCTGTTTGGGATCAAACCGGGCTGTATCGTCCATGACATGCATCCCGATTATGCATCGACGACGTATGCCGTGGAACGCGCGCAACGAGATTCGATATCGGCGATTGCGGTCCAGCATCACCATGCCCACTTGGCGAGTTGCATGGTCGAAAATGGACTGAACGGCGACGTGATCGGCGTTATTTTGGACGGCAGTGGTTATGGCACCGATGGGACCATCTGGGGCGGTGAATTTTTGCTGGGGGGTTATCAGTCGTTCGAAACGCGCCGCACACCTGAGACCGGTGCGACTACCGGGCGGCGACAAGGCAACGAAGGAACCGTGGCGCATGGCGGTCAGCTATTTGCAAGACGCGGAGTGTGATGGCGATTCGATGGTTTCCGAGTGGCGTGAGCTTGCAGCACGCGATCTCGACGACCGCGACGCGCCTTTCCCACGCGGTGCCACCCGGCCGACCCCCGACGCAGTTCACATCGTCCGGCAAATGATCGATCGCGGTTTCAATTCACCCCTGACGTCGAGTGCGGGCCGTCTGTTCGATGCGGTTGCCGCAATCTTGGGTGTTCGGCAAATCGTAAGTTTCGAGGGCCAAGCCGCGATCGAGCTCGAAGCGTTGGCCTCAAGTGTAGGTGACGACGACAAGATCTATCCCATCGCGCCGTTGTTGGCGGTAGGGTGCAAACCGTTCGGTGAGCTCGAGACGCGTTCAAGCGTCGTCGATACTCGGCCGCTGATCCGCGCCCTGTTCGGTGACCGGCGAGCAAACGTCGACGCTGCCGTCATTGCTCGGCGATTCCACCACACCTTCGCCGCAATGATCGTCGAGACCTGTTGTCAGATCGCGGCCTCCAGTGGGCTAGACCGCATCGTCCTCAGTGGCGGCGTGCTGATGAACGCGGTGCTGAGTGACCAGGTCAGCAAGCAGCTATCGCGGCGCGGCCTGGTCGTTTTTCAACACCACGTCGTTCCGCCGAACGACGGAGGATTGAGCCTCGGTCAGTTGGCAATTGCGGCACGACGTTTGCTGTGACCTGGCCTCGGCATACCGAGCATCGCGGCATGCCGAATGTCGTCAAGGGAGTTTTTTGGCCAACTGCCCGATCGCGGGTCGTTTTTGTCCAACAAGACCTGACTCGATGATCGGCGAGCAACGCCCCAATTATCGCAGAGCAAACGCATGTGCCTTGGCATTCCCGGAAAGGTTATCACCACCTACGGTGAACACGACGTGCTGATGGGGAAGATCGACTTTGGCGGGGTTTTCAAACAGGTCTGCCTGAACCTGACTCCTGAAGCCGAAGTTGGTCAATACGTGATCGTGCATGTCGGCTTTGCCTTGCAGGTGATCGACGAGGCCGAGGCTGAGAAGGTGTTCGAGTTCCTTCGGCACATGGACGATCTCGATGAACTGCAGGCAGGCGATCCTGACTCGGAAGTCGAGTCCGATCCCAGAGTGGATTCGGTGTCATGAAGTTTCAAGAAGAATACCGGGATCCGAGCGCGGCAAGAAAGTTGCAGCGAGCGATCGCTGACATCGCCTCTCAGCCGTGGACGATCATGGAAGTTTGCGGTGGTCAAACCCACACGATCGTTCGTTATGGCATTGATGAATTGTTGCCCAAATCGGTGGAACTTGTGCATGGACCCGGCTGCCCTGTCTGCGTGACTCCTTTGGAGCTCATTGACAGGGCGATCGAAATCGCGGCGCGGGAAGATGTCATTTTTTGCTCATTCGGCGATATGTTGCGTGTTCCCGGCAGTCATCGTGATCTGTTCGACGTAAAAGCCTGTGGCGGGGATGTGCGGATCGTCTATTCACCGCTCGATTGTTTGAAAATTGCCGAGCAGAACCGAGGCCGAACCGTCGTCTTCTTTGCGGTCGGGTTTGAAACAACGGCGCCGGCGAATGCGATGGCGGTTTGGCAGGCGAAAAAGCGGGCGATCGACAACTTTGCTGTGCTGGTCTCGCACGTCTTGGTACCACCCGCGATGGAGGCGATTCTGTCATCCCCGACCAATCGCGTCGAGGGCTTTCTTGGTGCCGGCCATGTCTGCTCGGTCATGGGGTACGAACAATACGAACCGTTGGCCGAGCGATATCAGACGCCCATTGTGGTGACAGGTTTTGAGCCTGTCGATTTATTGGAAGGCATCTATCGCTGTGTGAGGATGTTGGAACAGGGCGAAGTGGGCGTCGACAACCAATACGCAAGAGCGGTTCAGCGCGAGGGAAGTCGGTCGGCACAGCGTCTCATGGAAGACGTGTTTGAGATCACAGACCGCAAATGGCGTGGCATCGGGACGATCCCAATGAGTGGCTATCGCTTACGCCCCGAGTACGAGCGGTACGACGCCGAGCAACGTTTTTCGGTCAGTCATCTGCAAGTACTCGAATCGGATAAATGCATGAGTGGCATGATCTTGCAGGGGATCCACAAGCCACACGAATGTCCTGCGTTCGGAAAAGATTGCACCCCAGAGCATCCGTTGGGCGCAACGATGGTTTCGTCCGAAGGAGCCTGTGCCGCATACTACAACTACGGTCGATTTCGAGAAGCGGAATGTGTCGGATGATTTGCTTTTCGGCCTCCAGCGGTTTGCTAAGTGCAGCAACGTGTTTTTGGCCAAGGGGGAAAGGATTCTCGACCATCCGTTCCCCGGAGCGAAGTTCAACGTTAAGTCACAGGTTACGGTGAAGGATCGCCAATCAGCGCAGACGAGGGAAGGATCATGACACAGGTCGCCGACTTTGACCGATTGACATGCCCGACGCCACGTATCGATTACGAACGCGTGCTTTTGGGGCACGGTAGCGGCGGCAGGCTGAGCGCGGACCTGATTCGGCGCGTCTTTCTAGCGGAGCTGGGCAACGATGGGCTCTCGGCGCTGGAAGATTCCGCCACCCTCACCATAGACGGGCAAATCGCTTCACTGAGCGATAATCGACCAGCCGGTGGTCAATTATCGCGCGTCGCGTTCACCACGGACTCTTTCGTCGTAAAGCCGTTGTTTTTTCCGGGCGGCGATATCGGGAAGCTGGCGGTCCATGGGACCGTCAACGATTTGGCCGTCGCCGGCGCGGCCCTTGTACCTTTCGGCGGCATTCATTCTCGAAGAAGGTTTCGAGATCAAGCAGCTTCAGCGAATCGTTTTCTCCATGCGCGAGGCCTGTGCCGAAGCGGGCGTGACACTGGTCACGGGCGACACGAAAGTGGTCGATCGCGGCAAAGGGGACGAGGTATTCATTACGACGACCGGTATCGGGGTCCATCGTAGCGATTGCAATCTTTCGATTCGCAATGCCCGTCCGGGGGATCGAATCATCGTATCGGGAACGATCGGTGACCATGGGATGACGATCATGTCGACTCGCGAGGGAATCGAATTTGAAACCGAATTGGAAAGCGATACGGCGCCACTGAATGATCTCACCGAAACCATGTTAGACGTTTGTCCCTCGATTCGGGTGATGCGTGATCCGACGCGGGGTGGCGTATCGAGCACCCTCAATGAATTGGCTGTCGGTTCGGGGGTGGGGATTGTCATCGATGAGGCCTCGATTCCGATTCGTCCCGAGGTGCATTCGGCATGTGAAATGCTCGGGCTGGACCCGATGTACGTTGCGAACGAGGGAAAGTTGATCGTCGTGGTTTCCGAGAGCGACACCGAGTTCTTGCTGGATACTGTGCAGAGTCATCCGCTTGGACGTGATGCCGCGGTGATCGGAACGGTGGTCTCGGATCACGCCGGGATGGTCGTGATGCGTAGTCTGATTGGTGGCCAGCGTGTGGTGACAATGCTCGCCGGAGAACAATTACCAAGGATTTGTTGAACATTTTTTTAGACAACTTAGCTTAGCAGGAGCCGCACGATGGGAACGATCCAAGCTCGCCGCGAGCCAGACGTGAAAGAAATCCATATTGTTTGGATGACGACGGGCCTGGGGTGTGATGGAGATTCCGTTTCTGTCACCGCCGCGATGCAGCCGAGCATCGAGGACGTGGTGTTGGGTGCAATCCCCGGCTTGCCGAAAGTTCATCTGCACAATCCGGTCTTGGCCTATGAGGTCGGCGGCGACTTCATGAAGTGGTGGTACATGGCCGAACGCGGCGAGATCGATCCGTTCGTACTGGTCGTCGAAGGCTCAATCCCCAATGAGAATCTTAGCGGGGAAGGATACTGGGCCGCGATGGGAACGAACGAAGATACCGGCCAGCCGATCACGACGAACGAGTGGATTGATCGCCTTTCGCCCAAAGCGTTGGCCATTGTCGGGGCCGGCACGTGCGCGACGTATGGCGGCATCCATGCGATGGAAGGCAATCCAACCGGCTGCATGGGGTTGGCAGACTATCTCGGCTGGGATTGGAAATCCAAAGCGGGTTTGCCGATCGTCAATGTTCCCGGATGTCCGGTCCAACCCGACAATTTCATGGAAACACTGTTGTACTTGCTGTATCAGGTCGCCGGCTTGGCACCGATGATTCCGCTGGACGACAAACTGCGACCGAAATGGTTGTTCGGGGCGACGGTTCATGAAGGCTGTGATCGCGGTGGCCATTACGAACAAGGTAGCTTCGCCAGCGAGTACGGCAAGCCGGAATGCCTGGTCAAGCTCGGCTGTTGGGGACCGGTCGTCAATTGCAACGTACCCAAACGCGGTTGGATGGCCGGCATCGGCGGTTGCCCCAATGTCGGTGGAATTTGCATCGGTTGCACGATGCCAGGATTCCCTGACAGTTCATGCCGTTCATGAACGCCCCTCCCGGTAGTTACGCATCGTCAACCGGTTCCATCATCTATGGAAGCATCATCAAGGCGCTTCGCAATATCACTCAGCGAAAACTCAATCGTGAACCCGAGTGGCGACACAATCGGAATGAATTGACAACGGGCTACAAGCCCAAGCACTACGCCAAATCGCAATGAAAACTCGTCTCGGAACTCGCCAGGGTTTTCGAGTCTCTCGAAGAATCCTGGAAAGTCCTGGCGGGTCCCGCGACCGATACAAGAGCGTTCACACCACCAGCGAGGAACCAACTGATGAGTGCCGTCACCACGCCGAACCGCAGATCTGAATCCGGTAGCGGAAATCTGGTCGAGATGAGTTGGGATCCGATCACGCGGATCGTGGGTAGTCTGGGCATCTATACCAAAATCGACTTCCACGAAAAAGTCGTCGCGGAGTGTCACAGCACATCGTCGATTTTTCGCGGTTACAGCATCTTCATGAAGAACAAGGACCCGCGTGATGCCCATTTCATCACCAGTCGCATCTGCGGCATCTGTGGCGACAATCATGCGACCTGCGCGACCTATGCGCAGAACATGGCTTTCGGGATCAAGCCACCGCCGATTGCCGAATGGATCGTCAATCTGGGCGAGGCAGCCGAATACATGTTCGACCATAACATCTTCCAAGACAACTTAGTCGGCGTCGACTTCTGCGAACGATGGTCCGCGAAACGAATCCAGGTGTCTGGCAGAAAGCACTGAAAACACGAGGCTCCCCACGCGCGATCTGCATGGATTACAAAACGATCGCCGACATCATGACGGCGCTGAATCCGTTCACCGGAGAGTTCTATCGTGAAACACTGCAGGTCAGCCGCTACACGCGAGAGATGTTCTGCTTGATGGAAGGTCGGCACGTCCATCCGTCAACGCTCTATCCCGGTGGCGTGGGGA
This sequence comes from Pirellulaceae bacterium, assembly GCA_963734865.1. Classification (GTDB taxonomy): domain Bacteria; phylum Planctomycetota; class Planctomycetia; order Pirellulales; family Pirellulaceae; genus CBDCUW01. The sequence goes on along the minus strand of CAVTIV010000022.1, from coordinate 52,829 downwards.
CGGTGCCACGTGCAGCTGTTCACCGACTACATCGTACGTCTGATGCGGTACATCGAGTTCATGAAGAAGTGCGTGCCGCTGCACGATGATCTGTTCGACTTCTGGTACGAGGCGTTGCCAGGCTACGAAGAAGTCGGTCGGCGGCGGATTCTGCTCGGTTGTTGGGGATCATTCAACAATCCCGAGTCTGCGACTACACGTACCAGCGAATGAACGATTGGGGCAATGCAATGTTCGTCACGCCGGGCATCGTCGTCGACGGCGAACTGGTCACGACCGACCTGGTCGACATCAACCTGGGCATTCGCATTTTGTTGGGTAGTTCGTTCTACGAGGATTGGCAAAACAGCGAAAAGTTTGTCGAGAAAGACCCGCTCGGCAACCCCGTCGACATGCGACATCCCTGGAACCAAACGACGATTCCAAAGCCACAAAAACGCAACTTCGACGACAAGTACACATGGGTCATGTCGCCCGGTGGTTCGACAAGAGGACCGGAGATCACCTGGCGTTGGACACCGGGGGCGGGCCGATCGCGCGCTTCTGGGCCACGGCGCTTGGCCGGCAAAGTCGACATCGGTTATGTCAAAGCGACGGGTCACAGCGTCAAGATGTTGTTGCCCAAAACGGCGACGATGGACGAAGTTGAGTTCGAGTGGAAGATTCCCAATTGGAGCAACGCCATCGAACGCGACCGAGCAAGGACGTATTTCCAAGCCTATGCAGCGGCGTGTGCGATGCACTTCGCAGAAAAGGCGCTCGCGGAGTTGCACGCTGGCAATACCAAGACGTGGACGGATTTCAAAGTTCCCAACGAAGCAATCGGTTGCGGCTTCCACGAAGCGGTTCGTGGTGTGTTGTCACATCACGTGGTGATCCGCAACGGAAAGATCGCCAACTATCATCCCTACCCGCCGACGCCTTGGAATGCGAACCCGCGCGATAGCTTTGGCACGCCAGGTCCTTACGAAGACGCGGTGCAGGGGACGCCGATTTTTGAAGAAAACGGCCCTGAGAATTTCAAAGGAATCGACATCATGCGCGCCGTGCGCAGCTTCGACCCCTGCCTGCCGTGTGGCGTGCACATGTACGTCGGCGACGGCAAGACGGTCGAAACCCATCACTCGCCGATGTTTGGAGCGACACATGGATAGGCAGGTCTTCCCGGCGCGGCGTAAGCCGTTCGGTGTTTTGCGAGATACGATTCGCTAGCCGACCGAACCGTTTGGATCGCGCCGCTAACAGTAGAGAACGAACATGACCAACGACAACACGGAACTCGAACAACGCATTGGCCAGATCGAGAGCATGGTCGAACAGGTGGACGCCATTGCAGACCCGGCAATCCGTGCGCAGATGCAAGATTTATTGGCCTTGATTCTCGAGTACCACGGTGCTGGCCTGGAACGCATGGTCAACGGAATCAACGACAACGAGGTCATCACGCGATTGGCGGCTGATCCGTTGGTCGCGAGTTTGCTGGTGTTGTACGACCTTCACCCACAGGAAGTTCGGCATCGCGTGATGGCCGCACTCGATCGCGTGCGACCCTATTTGGAATCGCACGGAGGAAACGTCGAAGTGGTCTCGATTGCGGCAGACACAGTGCGGTTGCGAATGGAAGGCAGTTGCGACGGTTGCCCTTCCTCGGCAGTGACTGTCAAGAATGCCATCGAAAAGGCAATTTTCGATGCCGCACCCGAAATCCGATCGCTCATCGTCGACGGTATGCTCGAACCAACGAAGGAACCCAAAGTTTTCGTGCAACTGGGAACCGCAACGGCATGACCACTCAAACAGCCCCTGCCGCCTCGTCGTTCACACGCCTTCGTAAGCTTGCCCGATCACGTCGCCAGCCGCGCGAGCGATGTGAGCTCTGCAATCTGGAAATTGCGCGGCACGAGCACCTGGTCGAGATCAACAGTCGCAACTTGCTCTGTACTTGCGAGGCTTGTGCGATCTTGTTTACCGGTCAAATCGGTACCGATAGTGATGCCAGTTTCCGCCGCGTGCCGCAACGCTACGCCGCATTGCCAGATTTTCAGTTGACGAATTCCCAGTGGGACGGGCTGCTCGTCCCAATCAATATGGCATTCTTCTACGACAGCACGCCTCGAGAAAGAGTCGCTGCGATGTATCCCAGTCCCGCCGGTGCCACGGAGTCGACACTGAGTCTGGGTGCTTGGAATGAGATTGCGGCGGCCAACCCGATCGTGCAAACGATGGAACCCGATGTCGAGGCATTGTTGATCAACCGACTCGATTGGGGCGGCAACTACGATCATTACCTGGTTCCCATTGACCGCTGCTACGAACTGGTCGGAATCATTCGCACTCATTGGCACGGGTTGTCCGGAGGCACCAAGGTATGGAACCAGATCGATGCCTTCTTTGAACGGCTCCGTCGCAGATCATCGCAGGAGACAGAATGATGCCTGACTTAGACTTTCAGGTGTTATCTGCCCAGCCGATCACGTTTGCGGCAGCGCCGACAATCGGATTCGCATTGCGAGTGACCAATGCCACGATCGACGAGCCGGTGCAAAATGTCTCGCTTCAATGTCAGATTCAAATCGAGGCTCTCAAGCGTGAGTATAACGCCCAGGAGAAATCGCGATTGCTTGACCTTTTCGGTCAACCGCATCGGTGGAGTCAGACGCTAAAAACAATGTTGTGGACACATGCCACGGTCAACGTGCCGTCGTTCGAATCGATTATCGATGTAGAATTGCCCGTGCCTTGCACGTTCGATTTCAACGTGGCGGCGACGAAGTATTTTGATGCCATCCATGAAGACGCGATACCGCTGCTGTTCCAATTCAGCGGCACGATCTTCTTTCGCGGAGAGCCGGGACTTCAGACGGCCCAAATCTGTTGGGAAAAGGATGCGCGGTATCGGATGCCGGTCGCCGTCTGGAAAAAGATGATGGAACATTACTACCCCAACTCGGCCTGGTTGTGTTTGCAACGTGACGCTTTCGACGGACTGCAACAATTCAAGCGAGAAAACAGCATCCCAACGTTTCGCAAACAAGCTCTGGGCCGATTGTTGTCGATGGCATCCGAAGGGACGTCACCATGAACATCGAACGAGTCAAGAAGATCGCTGACGCAGTATTGTATGAAGGCTACATTCTGTATCCCTATCGAGCATCGGCAATCAAGAACCACAAGCGATTCGATTTTGGAACACTCTATCCGGTGGGTAACGAATCGGATGAGCCATGCAGAATGCGAACTCAGTGTTTGGTAGTCGGTGACGCGCCCTTCCTTGAAATCGGAGTTCGCTTCTTGCACCTCTTGAATCGTGACGTCTATCGGCTGGAATCACCCAGCAAGGAACTTTCGCGAAACTGGGAATCCATGGCACAACTCGTCGCCTCGATGAGTGTCAACGGCACGCTTTATCAAACTTGGCAAGAGGCGATTGAACATGAAGTTTTTCAGTCGCCACCGTCGTTGCCTGACCTCGTGAGCAATCCATTTCGCACCGAGTTTGCATTCGATACCGAGTCGAAAGTCGAGTCACTCATCGAAGGAGGGAATTGTGTCGGCGCGATTCGACGCAGCCGATCGACGATTGCCGGCGAATTAGAAACGTCTTGTGAACCGATCGGCCCGCAAATTTTCAAGGTGACCGTCGATCTGAAAAACACTTCCGACTCGCGCAACGAATCAACGGTGTCCGCTGACGAAGGGATGGCGAAAGTGCTGGCCTCAGCCCACATGATCCTGAGCCTCAAAGGCGGTGAGTTCCTATCGGCAATCGATCCGCCGCAAAACCATGCGGAAATCGCTTCGACGTGCCAGAACATCGGCGTTTGGCCCGTTTTGGTCGGCGACGAAGGCGACCGAAATTGCCTGCTGGTCTCACCCATCATCTTGTACGATTATCCCCAAATCTCGCCACACAGTCGCGGTGACTTCTTTGACGGCACCGAGATCGACGAGATGTTGACGCTGCGAGTGATGACGATGACCGATCAAGAGAAAGCGGAAATGCGAAGTGTGGACGAACGGGCAAGACAGATATTGGAACGGACCGAGGCACTGTCGTCCGCCCAGATGATGGCTCTGCACGGATCGTCCAAGGCGACCTGAACGTGAGACTGACAATGCGCAAGACGACTGGAATCAACTTGAAGATCGCCCGCAACTGAACAGGATCGATGTCTCCGGACGCGACTTGCACGTGGGTGATCGTGTGCGAGTTTGCCCCAACAGAGGTGGCGACGCCATGGACATCATACTGGCCGGCAAGGTTGCCGTTATCGAAGCGATCGAACAAGACTACGAGGAGAATATCCACCTGGCGTTGGTGATGGAAGACGATCCCGGACACGATCTCGGCATGTTGCGACAACCCGGCCACCGCTTCTTTTACCAACTCGAAGAAGTCGAACCTGTGGAGCCATAGCGCAAGGAGAGAATTCATCGTCATGCATCCAACTTCCGCCAATCATCCAGCCAATCAAATCTTGGTCGCCGGAATCGGGAACATTTTTCTCGGCGACGACGGGTTTGGGAGTGAACTCGCGCGTCATCTGCTTTCGTTGGACTGGACCGACGAAGTGCGAGTGGTCGACTATGGAATACGCGGCATCGACTTGGCATACGCATTGCTCGACGGATACGCAGCGGTGATTCTGGTTGACGCCATTGCCGGTGATCAGCCGCCGGGAACACTTCGGGTGATCGAACCTGAAATCGAAGGCTCGAACCCAGCTTCAACCGACACAACGCTGCTAGATGCGCATTCGCTGCACCCGCTCAAGGTTTTGCAGATGGTGAGGGCGATGGGTGGCGAATTGCAACGGATACGGATCGTCGGTTGCCAACCAGGCGACCTCGGAGGCGAGCAGGGACGAATTGGATTGACGCCGCCCGTCCAAGCAGCCATGGCAGATGCCGAGAAGTTGGTGTTGAAACTTGTCAACGCGATCTTAGCGGAACGGCGCAAGCCGTCCGGTGATCATTGCGGAGAACAGAATTTGGTACCACATCGTTTGTCCGACGGCAACGTTCCATCCGTTTTGCAGATGGCCGTTGGCCGGCGGTGAGCAAGCCATTGAGCTGTGAAATAGTCGAACGAGCGTTATTCGATGCATGAACTATCGATCATAATGAGCATCATCGACATTGCATCTGAAGAATCGCACAAGAGGAGTGATGCAGGCGTGATTGCAGTGCATTTGAAAATTGGCCGCATGTCAGGTGTGGTCAAGGAAGCGTTGTTGTCGGCGTTCGAGTTGGCGCGAGAAGAGACGCTGTTGGCCGACGCCGAACTATGCATCGAAGACGTGCCTGTGATGGTTCACTGCCCGCGATGCGATTGTGAGCAACTGGCGGCATCGATTCAAAGTTTGTGCTGCGCCGTCTGTGGAACGATCTCGGCACAGATCACTCAGGGGCGCGAACTGGAAGTCGTGGCGATGGAATTGGAAACCATGGAATCATTGGAGATACCACAATGAGCAATCAAACGCGGCTCGTCCAAGTCCGTACGAAGATACTCAAAGAGAATGACGTCACGGCTCGTCGATTGCGGCAGCGATTTCAAGACCATGATGTCTTCGTTGTCAGCCTGGTTTCAAGTCCCGGTTCTGGAAAAACGATGTTCCTGGAACGGACGCTACGAATGATGCGAGCGTGCGGTCAGCGAGTTGCGGCACTTGTCGGCGATTTGGCGACTGAAAATGACGCCAAGCGGTTGGGCAGCGCTGATGTGCCTGTTCGTCAAATCACGACCGGCACGGTCTGTCATTTGGAAGCGGCCATGATTGAAACCGCACTGAATGGCTGGGACTTGGCCGAGCTGGACTATCTGTTTGTTGAGAACGTCGGCAATTTGGTTTGTCCGGCAACTTATGACCTCGGTGAAGACCTAAGGCTGGTGTTGTTTTCCACTACCGAGGGCGAAGACAAACCGCTGAAGTATCCAACGATTTTCAACACCGCGGACATCGCAGTGATCACCAAATTGGATTTGGCCGACGTCGTGGAATTCGATGCTGCAGCAGCACATCGAAACATTCAGGCCGTTCGTCCAGGCATGGAGATGATGGAAGTGTCCGCGAAATCAGGAGCCGAAATGGATGGTTGGCTGCGTCGACTCCAAGATCGCAAAAATGCATCCACCGCTGTCGCCACGTAGCGTCACACGTCACGACGACATCGTCCGTTCACCTTCGGAGAGATCATTATGCATATTCCAGATCATGTGATGGACCCCAGCACCGAGTTCGTAACGGTCGCGATCGCAACAGCCGGCATTGGCTATGCAGCTTATCGTGTTTCCCGAGAATTACCGCCAAACAGATTCCGATTACTGGGCGTGGTCGCGGCCTGCGTGTTCGCGGCTCAGATGCTGAATTTCCCGGTTTCCAGTGGCATGTCGGGGCATCTGATCGGCGCGGTCCTGGCGGCGATCATTCTTGGACCTTGGGCCGGGATGTTGGCAGTGTCCGCGGTGCTGGTTGTTCAGTGTGTGCTCTTTCAAGATGGTGGGATCACGGCGTTCGGTGCAAACGTCATCAACATGGCGATGGTCGGGTCGCTTATCGGATACGCGGTTTACGACCGAGTACGGACGCGCATCGGCGGCAAGATCGGATCCATCATCGGTGCCGTCGCTGCCTCCTGGGTATCGGTCTTCCTTGGCGGGCGTTGTGTAGTGTGCAGCTCGCAACGGCGAGCGACTTTCCATTGGGTTCGACATTAGCGGCCATGTTGTACGCCCACGGCTTGATCGGCATCGGAGAAGCTGCGATCACCGGGGTCGCTGTTTCAGTTGTGCTCAGCTGGCAACCTGGCCTGTTGCACTCCGGCCACCTTGCGACCAGGCAACCGTTACAAACCGGAAATGCGGTTCTCGCAATCGCCTTGGCGGCCGTCATCCTGGTCGGTGTCGCACCGCTTGCATCCAGTTTGCCCGACGGGCTCGAAGGAACCTTGCAGTTGCTCGGTCACGACGCGAGTCCCGCTGTACTTTCCGCGCCGATGGCTGGATACCGTTTGCCAGGAATGAATTCGTCGGCGCGGTGGAGTATGGTTCCTGGACTGACCGGCGTGCTCGCCCTGCTCGGAGCAGCAATGTTGATCAGCTCTGCATCCAAGCGGTATGGATCGCAGTAGGCGGCATCCCACACGGGGTTCCCGGTAATACCGAAGCCGCAAAGTACCTTGCTTCGACTCCTCTTTTTCGCTGACGCCCAACGCGATTCTGCTGCCAGCATCTCCGGAGAGTTGCGGAATTGCGAGATCTGCTTTCGCCCGAAAACGGGCACAGCAATGTCAGCTCAGTGAACCTCGGATCGCCGTCGCTTCCGTGGATCGATTCTCGCGAACGCTACAGTCGATCAATGGCGTTAGGGACTTGTTCCAAATGGATCAACACGACCAATTGTTGGGGTAAGTGGTCGGCGCTGCTACCGCTTAGCATTTGCTTCGCCAAGCCGCTCAACGGATTGGTTGCCGCAACCACAAATGTATTGCCTTCGGTACCGGTCAAGTCGACGTCCAATTGGTCCATCGACCATGTTTCGCGCCGCGTGTCGATTCGCAAGGCAGCGTCACTGCTGACCCACTTTTGCCGCATTTCACCATATTGGACTTCGGGTCGCAGCCGAACGTTCACCTGACCCGATGCTTGGCCGGAGGACGCCGTAACCGCGAATAGATATTGTGGATCGCTCAGCGTTCGACCGATGGTTTCATCTCCCAGACGCAGCAAAGTCACGTGGTCGCCATCGATCGGTTGTCTCAGTATCAATTCGTAACGGCGTCCAAGCCGCATCGGGATCCGTTTGCCATTGTGTGAGACTTCGCTCGCGATCGATGCCTCGGTTAAGAATTTGTCCACAACATCCTGGTGGATCGTCATATCGCCGAGCCTCGATCGGAATCGCTCTTCGTTGACGATTCGCCCGACGCGAAGGCCGTTGGCAATCAGCCGCCGCCGCGAGGTCACATCGATCGCGGTTTCGTCGACCCATTGCCACAGCGATGCGTCGCTGTCACGGTCGTCCTGATCGACCATGATTGGTACAAATTCGACTTCCAGGATCACGGTACGTTCGCTTTCGCGGATCGGTGGCAGCTGCGTTTCGGAGGATCGACGATCGTCTTTCCAGGACGCGCAGCCGACAACACAGATCGTGAATGCCGCAATGCGGGCGAAAGCAATGAACTTGCGAAACTTTGATAAATGCACGGATCTCGATCCTTCGTTCCTGCGGCGACGCTACGAATTTGGGCCGACGCGCGTCAAGAGTGGGGCAGGAATGACACGGATTGCCAGAAGTGGATCGAAAATCCATCGATGATGTTGGCCTGATCCCGGTCATGCAACGGGCTCTTTTTCGCGTCCATCATCGGTGCTAGCAAAGAACGACGGGCGATTTTGAAACCACGGTCTTGAAACCACGGTCGGCACGCTCGAAAATCCCTCGCCAGATATCTCTCTTTTGTGAAAGTGACAACTTCGACTAAAGTCCTTGCCATATCCCGTGAAACAGGCGGCCTGATTCTGTTGATCCGTTGTGCCATGAAGGTCCACGTATCCGAAAACAGAAAGGGGCTGCTGAAAAGGAATTGTCGGGCGTTTGCCCGAGTGGCCACGGAGGGGCCAGACCATGTTGCTGGATCGCATCGATATCGACGTACACGGACCGCTGCATCGGGTAGAGCTGGGGCCGTTCTGCGAACATTTGAACGTCGTCTTTGGTCCGCAGGGATCTGGGAAGACGGCGATTGCCCGGTTCGTTCGCGACTCACTGGTCGATCGACAGTACCCGCTGGGAATGATGAGTTCCTCCACGGGGCGTGTGGTCTGGGGTGACGGCGACGGATTGATTCACTGTCGCCGTGAAAAAGACGGGACGTCCGATGGCCGCTCGACAATTGAATTCGAGCCGCGTGGTGACTTCTCGCAACAGTTTGGTCCGCTGCGCCATTCATGGATCTCGGGCGTCTGCGATACGTCGGCCTCCAACCGCGCCGCCTGCTCCATTCAATTACCCGAATCGATTGCCGATGGCGTCATTACCGATACTTCGCTGACCGATGTTGCCAGAGTGGTGTCGGCGTGTGTGCGTAACGGACTTGACTCGCCCGAAACGTATCATGCTGATCCGAACTTGCACGCTTCGCACCATGACCATCGTCACGATGCCGTTCCTTTTGCGGTTCTTCAAGAAGCCGCCCACGATCGAAGTCGAGAGCTTCGTTCACAGCTTGCCAGTGTCGAAGCCGAAATGGCGCGTCTTGATTTGCAATCACTTGACTATCAAAAGCTCGTCACTCGTCGCAGCGAGCTGCATTCGCGTCTCGGGCGGCGACCACTGCATTCCGATTCCAGCAGCGCGAGTCGGTACCCCGACCAAGAGTCTGCTCAACGACGGCTGACCGAATTATGTGAGTTGGCGCGTGAGCTTCGCGCCCGGCAGAGCGAGCTTCGTCGCTGGATTGCCACGGCCGACCAGTCGGGCTATCAAGACGCGGATCGTTCGAGGTCTGACACCGCCAGTGTGCAGAGTGAGGCTCGTTATCGTCCGTCCGGAGTTGCCGGGAACGGGGATCTACGGCGGAAACTCAACGATATCGATGCACAACTTATCGGCTGGCGTCGAACCCTGCATGAAATTCGCGGACTGCGCGAATCGCTGTTATCCGGCAGCGAACCGTTTATCTCGCCAGATGCCGAGCCGTTGGACGCCAGAGACCTGCGAAGAAGGCGTTTGGATGGTTTCTTGCACTCGGTCGACCGTTACGATCGTTCGCGAAGTTGGGATCCGATGGGAACCCAGTCGCATCGACCTCGGAGCCGGGTCGCCGACATCCAACAGCGAATCGATTCCGCGACCAGACAAATCGATTGGTTGCTGGAACGGTACGCCAGCGCCGATAGCGTCAGCCGTCACTGGTACGACACCTTGCCGGCTTCGGCAAACTATCGCGCGACAACGACGCTTGGGGATACGTTGCGAGCGATTCGTCTTGACTTGAATCAGGTCAGACAATTCGCATCAGGTCCGGTTGCCGATGTCGGTTTTCGATCACCCGACCGGCGGTTGAACGAACTGATGCAGTGTGAACAGTGGTTGATTGCCGCCATTGATCAGCTGATTCTCTATCGTGACTCGATTTTGCACGGTCGTGAGTCGGTGGGCCGCCCGGTATCTGTTGACACCGCATATGCTCGGCAGCAGGTCGAGCGGATGGATGAGCTTGAACGCTTAACGGCTGAATTGGATCGATGCCTTGCCGAAGCAGCCGACATCCGCCGATCGCTGCGATCGGACACCCGGCATGATCGCGATGACGGGTTGTTTCGCTGGACCGATCGCGAAGCGATCATCGCCGAGCTGCGTCGGATCGATTCACAGCTAGCGTCCCTTTCACGAATGAACTGGCTCCGGGTTCGGCGGAATCAATTGATCGATCAGCTGGGCGTAGTCCATCCAACCACGACCGTCACTTCACCGCTCGCAGAATCGGCCAGTCGTTGGTTGGTTCGTTTGTCGGCGGGACGGTTACGATCGATCGATTGGCCACACAACCGGGATCGCGCGAGTGGGCCGAAACACCGCGACCAGGTGCATCGTCACTCGGGCGTTCGCATCAATGGCCGCCCAGAGGCCGATTGCCCTGCGGCCGACCGGTCTCTGGCCACCCTCGCCCTACGGATGGCTGCCGGCGACTTGTTGGCTAGCCGTGGTCGCCAAGTACCCTTGGTAGTCGAAACGCATCACGAGCTTTTTGGTGATGGTGTCGTTCATGCGACGGGTATGGACGGTGATGGTTCGCTGGCGTTCTATCAGCAGCTTGACATCGGCCGAAGCAATCATCCGATCACCGCTGCGCTGCAAGACTACACGCGATCCGGACGTCAAGTGGTGCTGCTGACCAGCAATCAAGAATTGGCGGCTCAAATCGCCCGGGTCGGCGGAAGTGTTTTTCGCCTCCATTCTCAGCAAGTCGTGCATCCGCACCGACCGCTGTGGCGACCCCATTACGAAGCGGAACGGTATGTCGGGCCTCATCCGCACACTTCCGGCGTCGTGGACGGATCGCAGCCAGCTGCTTTTCAACGGCAAACGTGTCGACCGATTGTGGACATCAACCGCGACTTTGATATGGCATGGCGACAATCGGGTGATACCGATGAAACAGCAGAACGGGCCGTCCGCGATCCGGTGCGCACCGACTTGGCGGAAGCTGGCGCCGGCTACCGGGACGGCTACTACTTTGCCGAAACGTATACGACTGTGACTCCGCAAGAATCTTATCGCTTTGATGCCAATGGAAACTGGGTCTGTGGTGCGACAGAACCGATACCGAAGCAGCAGCAGCAGTCGGCAGCACCGTCGCAAAGACGTGACCCGCTGCACAGCACGCTTCCAAAAACTCCCTTCTTTCTATCGGTGGACAGTCCGATCGACCAGGCTCCTTCGGTCGACGCGGTCGCCGCTGCGCGACTGAGGGGATTGGGCGTGACTCACATTCGTCATTTGATGCAACAAGATTCCAATCGCCTGGCCGACGCCTTGGGGATGGCGAGCGTGAATGCGGCAACGGTCCGTCGTTGGCAAGCCGAATGCCGTTTGGTTTGCCGAGTGCCGAGGTTGCGCGGATTCGACGCTCGTGTGTTGGTCGGTTGCGGTGTCTCGGATCCGGCACAACTTGCCACCATTCATCCGGTCGACCTGTTGCAGGAGGTGGAAGCATTCCTGGCCACTGAACGAGGCCAACAGATTCTTTTGAGTGGCAGCAGCTATGAGTTGTCACGCATCACAAGCTGGATCGCCGCGGCAAACAGTACCCCCGTCGAACGCGCCGCGGCATCGGCCCGCAGCAATGGTCGGAGTCAACGTGGCGATCAAAATCCGCTCGACGTATTCGCTTTTGATCGCGACACGGCTGGAATGGAAAGTGACGATCGATCCCTGCGGGGGACCGGCTCGCGACGTCGCCGCCGCCCGATGCGAAACGTCCAGCGGCAGGAAGCTGACCGAGACGTGCGAGGGTCACGATCGGTGGTCGCCAAAGCCGATTCGAATTCGAATCGTGATTTCCATGACGGGCATGGCGAGAGAGCGGCCGCAGACGGCGATGATCTCCGCAGCTCACCGAGTGGGGCTGGCAAACGGCGCGGCGCGGAACGATCGCGACGTCGCCGCGGTCGCCGCGCGGACCTGACGCGAATCTCCGATGACGGCCCTGCGGGAAATCCCCAGCAAGCTTCGGAACGAACGTCGCGTGGAGCCACCGAATCCGACAGCCGACACGGTCAAGATGAGCGAGCCGCATCGCGACAACTGCGGTTCTACTTGCAACGGGATTGTTCGGTGGTGGATGCACCCTCGATCGGACCGAGGATGGGCGAGCGACTCGGCTCCATCGGTATTCACACCGTTGATCAACTGCTTGCCGCTGACCCGGAAGCGGTCGCCGAAGAACTCGATCACAGCCGCGTCACCAGCGACACCGTTCTGCAATGGCAACAGCAGGCCGAGCTCGTATGTCGCGTGCCGATGCTACGAGGTCACGACGCCCAATTGCTCGTCTTGGCCGAGGTGACGACTCCGGAACAGTTGGCCGCAAGTGATCCGGCGGATTTGTTTGGCCTGATCGATCCGATCAGCCGTAGTCACGAGGGGAAACGCATTCTCCGCGGCGGCAAGCGGCCTGACCTGCGGGAGGCGACCGAGTGGATCGCATTGGCGCAACACACGCGTAAATTGGTGGCCGCGTAAAGCGATCGTTGGTCGCCAAGACCGATCCATCGATTCGAGCAGTTCGGAGGCGAGTTCCGAACATCAGGCGATGGTTCGTTGCGAAACGGCACGACGGTTGCACTAGGCGTGGGTGTCCAGTCAGCTGTTTCGCGGAGTCATCTATTCTGCGAAGTGTTCGCAGCCGGGCCGATCGACGCGATCGGGCTCCGCGTTCGGCTCAAATCCGGAAGTATTTCTACTCGCTACACCACGATTGCGGTAAAATACGGCTTGTGAATGAGCGACGCGGGCATCGCCATTCGGGCAGTTGTTGGAGAACATAAGCTCGAGCAGATGCGAATGCGATTTGGATATGAACTCGGAGCGGGAGTTCGTTGGACTCGATTGCTGTTGGCAGCGGCAATTGGTGTTGGCGGCGCAATTGTCGATACTCTCATCGACGGCATCTCTCTGGGAGCCGCTCCGCAAGTTTGTGCGGCGGCGATCGGGATACCACTGGCCAGGCGAACCTATTTGTGGTTGATCGCGCTGCTTGCTTGCGCGATCGTTCTACCGGCTTGGATGCGAGCCCAAACGGGCGATTTTCTAACCGGGGCGATCGATCTGGCTTTGCTAGGCGTGGTGGTGCTGTTCACGCTACGCGGCTCTGCCGTGACAGTCATCGGCGATGCCGATGGCACCTGCGAAAATCACGTGCGGGCGGAAGATGAATCGGAGGAGCCATCGACGTGGATCCAGGCGGTTGCGAATGATAAAGATCAATCGTTCCAACTCGCAAGTGACGTGCCCATGGATCGTGCGAAGAATGCACACCGCGGGGTGCAATTTGCGATCGACCGACTGAGGGCAACGGGATCATTCGATGACGACCAGATCGCATTGATTGAAGCCGAGTTGCACAAGATTGTCGGCGAACACATTGTGTCGCAGGGAGATGCCTGCTTGTTGGCAGGTGACCGCGTGGGACGGTTTGTGATCGACAAACCGCTGAGCAGCGGTGGAGTGGGAAATGTCTATCAAGGACACGATGTCGATAGCGGCGAGCCGGCGGCGATCAAGATCCTGCACAATGCGCGTGTGAGCGAACGATTTCGACGCGAGATGCATATGGTTCAACAACTGGCTCACCCCAATATCGTCACCGCCTATGAAGTGGGAGAAGTGCAGGGATTGCAGTTCATTGCGATGGAATTGTTGGACGGGCCGGATCTGAATGTTCGCGTTCAGCAAGACGGGCCGCTAAGTTGGCTCACGGCCTCGAAGTACATCTTGCAGGCGGCTCGAGCGCTGGAGCACGCCCATCGTCGCGAGCTGATCCATCGCGACATCAAGCCTGGCAACATCATCTTGAACGGCGCCGATATGGTGAAGTTGGCCGATTTGGGCTTGGCGGCGATGGCGACCGAATCGTCGGATGCCGAGAACCAGTTGCAGTACAAGACTCAAGAGGGCCACCTTGCCGGGACGCTCGCCTTCATGGCTCCGGAGCAGGCGAGATCGTTAGCGTCGGCGAATGTCCAGTCCGACATTTATGGTCTCGGTGCCACGTGGTTCTATTTGCTGACTGGAAAGCCGCGATTGCGTGGCACCAGCTTTAACCAACAGCTGCAGAACCTGTTGGTCAAACGCCGATTCAACGTGTTGCCCGGCGAATGCATGCCCGATAGCTTATGTAAGATTTACCACAGGATGACGGTCTACCAGGCCGATCTCCGGTTTGAGAATTGCGAACAGCTGGCGTTCGCACTGGAGCAATCGCTGGCAGATGTGGGGGAGCCGGTCACGACCGACGACATCCATGTGTTGGTTGTTGAAGACAGTCACACCGATATGGTTCGGACGATTGCAATTCTTCGCCGCATGAACCAGAGCCTTGTGATTCACCAAGCAAAAAGCTTGTCCGAGGGTATCGCGGTTTACAGCCGATTGCAAATCGATCTGGTGCTGCTGGACCTGACGCTACCCGATAGTTTCGGCGTGCAAACGGTGGCGGGATTTCGGCGTGTCGCTCCGGACGTGCCGGTTGTCGTCTTGACGGGGCGTTCGGAGCAAGAAATCCCTGCGGCATGCATCGAAGCGGGTGCGACCAGCTTCGTTTCCAAAGTCGGCCTCGACGCTCATGCGATGGAACGAACCATCTTCGTCACTCTGAGCCGATTCGGAATCGCGCACCGGGTCTAGCCTCGACTTTTGCCAGCAGGCAGCCAGTGCGAGCATGTTTACCAGCGCTTGTCGCTGACGACGCTCTGGTGGATCAACAGCCGGTCCGGGGGCCGTGGTCTGATTTATGTAAATCGCCCATGCTTGGCGGCGAACCGTCGCAATGGCGTCGGAGAGCCCATACGTCGATTCGGATCACACCATGAACTCGATTCAACCGGGAGCCGAAGACGAGTCGGCCAGCGAATCCGCCCGTGATGCCGGAATCAACCTCATCGACGGCAGTTGCATCTTGGTGTTGTTGGCGACTCGCTAAGCCAATTTGGCTCCGTTGGGGACCGAACTGTCCGGAACCGCCAAGATGACGGATCCGTCGTCGCGATGAAATCCCACGATCAGGAACTCGGAAACGAACGGGCCAATCTGTTTCGGCGGAAAGTTCACCACGCCGATGATTTGCCGGCCGACCAGCTCATCTTTGGTGTAGTTCACCGTGATCTGAGCACTCGTTCGCTTCGTGCCCAACTCCCGCCCAAAGTCCACGGTGACCTTGTAAGCCGGCTTGCGCGGCTTAGGGAAAGCGTCAACCGACGTGATCGTGCCCGCGCAGATCAGCGTTTTCAAATTCCTGCCACGTGATGATGCCCATCCGCCTTTTCTGTTCAGCGAACAACAAATCGAGCACTTCTTCGACGCGGCGTTCGCGAGTCGCCGGCATCTTCGCCGACGCCACGCGGAGGCAATGGGCTCGTCGCTTGCCGGCCGTCCATTTCTGCCAAACCGCAGGCAATGAACTGGTGAGTGGCGATTGTAGCACGATCGAGGGCTATCACCCGGAGGTCGTGTCGCACAGAGACCGCCGAGACCTTTTATCCAAATCGGGAGCGAGCCGGATTTGAAAGTGCGAAGTCCCCGGAGGCGGGGCGAGACTCAGCGCGAGATCCAGAAAACAAATTTCGCGTCGACGAGCCAGTAAAAACATCTTAACTCTCGGCAAGAAAAGCCGATTTCCTGGTGAACCAAGAAATTGCCCTGTTCGTTAACCGCAGGGTCTCTTCTGACCCCAGGGCATTACAAAAGTTGCCGAGACTGCTGCGACGCCCTCGGCAAACCAACCGGATCGTAAACCTCGCCTTCACCCCGATCCAGTTCGGCCTCCGCAACCTTCCCCTCGCCGCCCTCGACAACGGGGAGGTTGGAAATCCAGGTTGGGTATCCGCCAGGGCGCATGTTGGGCACACTCTATTCACGCCCGTCACGATTCACTTTGGTGGTGCGAATCAGTTCGCAATGGGGTTGGCACTGATGATCGATTGTGCCGAAGCAAATTACGAAACGACCGGCACGGCGGAGGCGAGACCGGCGGGCAGCGGATGCACGTCGGGATGGAGTGTGTGAGCGAGTATTTCGAGACTGTCGATCAGTCGCGGACCAGGACGGCTGAAGTAGGCGTTACCGTCGACGACGTAGACTCGACCCGAGCGGACACAGCAAAGCGAATCCCAACCGGGATAAGATCGCAGAATGGGAATGTCTTCGAGCGTACGTGCGACGTTGAATCCGCAACAGGCAATGATCATGACTTCTGGATCTGCCTCGACGATCGTTTCCCATGCGGTCGTGACGCTGCGCTGGCCCGCGACCCCGATCGCTTCACGTCCACCCGCAATCGCGACAAGCTCGGGACTCCAGTGACCGGCGGAAAATGGCGGATCGATCCATTCCAGTAGCATCACCGAAGGTTTGACGGCGATGCGCTCGCTGCGACGTGCGACGGTATCGGCGCGGTCCTTCAGATGAGCGATGTAGGTGTCCGCTGCGCCAGCGCACTTGGCCGCTATGCCGACTTGGCGAATGCACTCCATCACATCGGCCAAGCACATCGGTTCGAGGTTGATGATTTGCGGATGGCCCGGCAACGTACATGCTGCCGCTTGCACTTCGCTCGCGGCGACCGCACAGACGTCGCAGAGTGCCTGGGTCACGATCAAGTCGGGCCGCAACCGCTCGAGCACCGGCATGTCGAGCGAATAGAGGGCTGCTTGGGACTTCAGTCGCTCGCGAACGAGCGTGTCGATCTCGCCACTCGTCGCGTCGCGCGGTATCAACGTGCGGGTGACATGGGGCAGGCCGACAACGTCGCTCGGATAATCGCACTCGTGCGTGACACCGACAAGTGATGTTCGCAGGCCAAGCCCGCAAACGATTTCTGTCGCACTGGGCAGCAGAGAAACGATCCGCATGGCTGACTCACCGGATTTGGAAACAAGAGTGGCTACGCCTTCTTGACGAACTCTGACTTCAGCGACATCGCGCCGATGCCGTCGATCTTGCAGTCGATGTCGTGGTCGCCGTCCGTGATGCGGATGTTCTTTACTTTCGTGCCGCCTTTGACGACCGTTGTCGAGCCTTTCACTTTCAAGTCCTTGATGACGACGACCGTGTCACCGTTTTGAAGGATGTTGCCATTGGCATCACGAGTCGCTTCGTCGTCAACAGCAGCCGCTGCGTCGGCCGGCGACCATTCGTGGGCGCAGGTCGGGCAAATCAGTAGCGGACCATCTTCGTAGGTGAATTCGCCGTCGCACTCGGGGCAATTGGGTAAATCGCTCATGATTCGCTCACCACTTGGTTTTTGAATTGTTGCGAGGATTATCACTTTTCAAGCCAATTTGTGAAGGCGATTGAATCCAAAGCGACCACGCTGCGTCGCCGAATTGTGCGACGCTCGCCCCGGTAGGCTGGATGCCCCCGATCCGACAGAGTCCAGCGAGTTGTACAGTGACTTCCAGCAGATCTTCAGTCTAATCACACCGCTGGGCGATGTTCACGGTGGCGAGGTCTACTACAACGCGGAAATAACGCCTGCTGTTCACGTCACGCTGGACCTGCAAGTCATCGAACCAGAGTTCGTCGCGCAGGATTCCGCCGTCGTGCTCGGACTGTGGGCAAAGATCAATCTTTGAAAATCTCCGACGACGGTGATGAGTGACCGGCCTTCGGTGGTCGTCATTTTGAAACGCAGACGAAGCCTTCTCCCGCCGCTGAGATGAAGACCTCCAACGCCACGTGATTGCGGGGACGGAGATCGATTCGCTCGCCTGCTCCTCTCATCCCGCACCTCAATTGATTCTGGCAAGCCTTGTGCTATAGTCCGCGGGGACGATGAAACCAGGGAGATCCGTGATGGCGCTGCACGAAAAAGACTCGATCCGCGAAAACCTGGAAGACGACGTCTACGCATCGGGTGACTTATCGGTGCGGCTGCCGAAATACAAGTTCCCTCCGTCCGAGCGTGATCCTCGCGCCGCCTATTCACTCGTCCACGACGAATTGATGCTCGATGGAAATTCGCGGCAGAATCTCGCCACCTTTTGTCAGACTTGGGTCGAACCCGAGATCCATCAGCTGATGGACGAGTGTCTAGACAAGAACATGGTCGACAAGGACGAGTATCCGCAGACCGCCGAGATTGAAGCACGCTGTGTCCACATGCTGGCTGACCTTTGGAACTCGCCTGCCGAAGCAAATACCATCGGCTGTTCGACCACCGGCTCGAGCGAGGCGGCGATGTTGGGCGGAATGGCGATGAAACGTCGCTGGGAAGCGGCACGCAAAGCCGCCGGGAAACCGATCGATCGACCGAATATGATTACCGGCCCGGTGCAGATTTGCTGGCATAAGTTCGCTCGCTACTGGGATATCGAACTGCGCGAGATCCCGATGGAGCAGGGGCGACCGCTGATGACGCCCGAAGAGGTTCTCAAACGTTGCGATGAAAATACGATCGGTGTGGTGCCGACGTTGGGAGTGACGTTCACTTGCCAGTACGAACCGGTCCAGGCAGTCGCCCAGGCGCTCGATCAGCTGGAGCAAGACAAGGGGATCGACATTCCGATCCACGTGGATGGGGCAAGTGGCGGGTTTCTCGCACCGTTCTGCGCACCCGAGCTGGTCTGGGATTTTCGACTACCGCGAGTCAAGTCGATCAACAGTTCGGGCCACAAGTTCGGCCTCTCGCCGTTGGGCGTCGGCTGGGTGATTTGGCGAGAGGCTCGTGACCTGCCCGATGATTTGGTGTTTTGGGTCAACTACCTGGGCGGCAATATGCGCGACATCGCGTTGAATTTCTCTCGCCCCGGCGGTCAAGTCGTTTGCCAGTACTACAACTTTCTGCGACTGGGAAGAGAAGGCTACCGCAAGATTCACACGGCGTGCTATGAAACCGCCAAGTACCTGTCCAGCGAGATCGAGAAACTGGGGCCGTTCGCCATGATCTATCGTGGGCAGATGGATGCCGGCATTCCTGCTTTGTGTTGGCAGATCAAGGAGGGCGCCAATCCGGGATTCAGCCTCTACGACCTTGCCGATCGCTTGCGGTCGCGCGGTTGGCAAGTCCCCGCCTATTCGCTGCCCGCCAATCGCCAAGATCTCGTCATTCAGAGGATTCTCGTTCGACACGGCGTCAGCCGGGACCTGGCCGCGCTGCTGCTCGATGACATGAAGCGCGCCATCGAATACTTCCAGCGGCACCCGATCCAGACTCATTTAACCGAAGCAGAAGCATCGGGCTTTCACCACTAGTGCATTTTTGCAAATCGTGCAGGAGATGGTCGGAAAAGGGGTCAGGACCGTTCGTCATGCGCCGCGTGTTTCGGCGCCCGACGGTTCGCTTGCGGCGTGGCATTCCCGCCACCACCGCAAGGGGCTGGTTCGACGTGAGGCCGCACGGGCGGAAGCGTTCACCCGGTTGGCACTGCGCAGTGCATGGATGCCGGGACAGCTGAACTGGTGGATCGGCACCCTGTTCGCCCTCGGTTCCATCGGGTTCGCGATCGCAAGTGGTTTTGAGTCTCTTCCCGAGTCTGGCCGCGTCGTATGCAACCGACACGACGGCCGTGAATCGTTTCCAGTTTCTTCCGACGCTGCTCAAAGGCTCGTCTGCAAACTTGCAAGGCGTCGTTTCGCGTTGCCATCGGAGTTCCGCGAACCAAACACACAGACCCAGTCCGATCGACTTCACGTAACAGACATTCATTTCCTGTCGAGTGAGGACGCATGCGATTTCGTGCATGCCGGCAAGATGTTCGACTCGATTTGTACTGCTCAACCAATGCCACGTTGGCGTTGCAAACAACTCTTGTCACCACAACAGGATTGGCATTTCGGTTTCGAAGTCGTTTTAACGTCCATCCGTGTTGGTTCCCTTGGGGGCTTGCGGCAACGTATACGGAGTGTGAATTTCTTCCATGCCATTCTTGATGAATCGACTGACCAATTTCGCGTGCTCCTGAACTAACATCACAACGTACGGGTCATCGGACTGGTATTTGACCTTCATCCCTTTGTCAGTTTCTTCATAGGTCAGCGTGTAATCTTCGGCATGCTTGATCAACTCGACGAAAATCGGGTGAAACGTCATCGGAGGTAACGGTTGATTCCCGAGCACTCGGTCTTCCATTGCTGGCACATGCTCCTTCAGCATGTTGGCAATCGCTTCATCATCCGATTCCGTGACCGCCTCGGCTCCATCTGCCAGGTTGGTGATTGTCCGTTTGATCTTGTCACGATCCGCGAACATTGCATGCAAGGTCGCCATGTCCCCTTGCATTCCTTGCATTCCTTGCATCGCACCGGGTCCGCGTCCCATCCCGCGTCCCATCCCGCCGCCTGGCATAGGACCGTGGGCGTGGTTTGCCTCGTTGGAGTTGTGTGTATCGTGCGCCGCAATTGCTCGCGGCTCAGCCTTGGCTGCTGCCGGTGCTGCCTGGGCGATTGGTACGTAGGCGTAACCGTCGGCTTGAAGATTCACAACGGCAGTTAGTGCCGACACAGCGGTTTCGATGAACACAGCGACGTCCTCGGGAGCCGAGCCTTTGGAAATCAACGACTGGCCACAAACGTAAAGCTCGACGCCCTCTTCGTGCAATTTTTGCAGCAACTTCAGGTTTGGATTCCCTTTCGTCTTGAACTTTGCTGCGTAGGCGTGAGGATTTAGCACCGCCAGCGTTGCGTCGCCGTGAAAGACGACTGCGATTTGAACATCCGCTGGCTCGGCACCGCCGCCCGCATAGATATTCACGTACTTGGCAACTTTTTCCAGGCCCGCGTTCAGCTTGTCCGCGTCTCCGCCGCTCGTCAGGTCGACCAGGATCTTCGTTCCCGTACGAGGTTGCTGAGCGGCGTTGGGCAATTGCACGACAGCGCCATGATTCGCAATGACGGGATGAGTTTGTTTGCGAGGTTTGGCTTCTTTGTCACCGGGAACGGCACGATCGGAGTCATGACGTTCGTCAGATCCATGCTGCTCCGCCGACGGTTGACTCTGCTGCGACGCTCCGTGGCCCATACCGCGACCGCGACCGAAACCAGGTCCCCCTGCTCCAGGACCGCGCCCGCCGCCGAAACCAGGTCCGCGCCCAGCGCCGAAACCAGGTCCGCGTCCAGGTTGATATTGAGCAAACGCTTGTCCGACGACGATCAAAACAAGCAACAGTGAGGAAATAGCGAGAGGACGATTCATGGGAAGGCTCCTGTCAAAGATTGATGGCAATTAGATTTTCGTTCGTTCAGTTTTTATTGGCGAAGGAGTTGAGATTACGAGGCGATTCAGCTACTCATCGCAGGCTGCGATTTCACACTCGACAGTCCGTCGCCTTTCCAGGCGGTGTAGCCACCAGTCAGGTTGACAACGTCCTTGAACCCAGCGGCTTGCAAAACGCTCACGCCGATTGCCGAGCGAGCACCGCCGTGGCACTGAACGACTAACTTTTCATCTCGCGGCAGCTCATCGAGATAATTCGGCAAACGACCGAGGAAGCGATGCTCGGCTTGTTCGATGTGACCTTCGTTCCATTCTTCCTCGGAGCGAACGTCGAGCAGTTGCACTTCGCCCGCTTCGATACTGTGAGACAAGTCAGCCGGCGTGCCAGTCGAGTAGACTTCGGTCGCCATACCCGACGACTGAACCCCGTCGGTGTCAAACGCGCCTGCGATTTCTTCGACACCAATCTTGTGAAGCAATCGAGCGGCTTCTTCCAATTGTTCCGGCTTGCAGATCAAGTATGTCGGACGATCGTAATCAACCAACCACCCTGCCCAAGCCGATAGCATTCCCAATGGAATGTTGATCGTGCCCGGAACGTGACCCTTGGCGTACTCGGGCGAAGGAGTCAGGTCGACGACCGTTCCCGACTTCAGGGCATCTCGCAGTCCATGAACGTCAAGCATCTTGTGCCGATGTCCCGCGCCGAGAATCCGCGGCCCCTCCTTATTCACTCGCTTCATCACCGCGAAATACTTCGGTGCCTCCGGTTGGTCGGCCAAGATGTACCGCACAAACTCTTCTTCATTTGAAAACTGGAGTGCCGGATTGAAACGTTTTTCATAACCCACGGTGGACGATGGAATCGCACCGAGCCCCTTGCCACAAGCACTGCCGGCACCGTGAGCGGGCCAAACTTGCAAGTAGTCGGGCAGTGATTTGAATCGTTCAGCAGACTTGAACAGGTCGCGAGCACCAGATTCCGCCGTGCCCATCAAACCGGCGGCCTCTTCCAACAAGTCAGGCCGACCGATCGAACCCACGAACACGAAGTCGCCAGTGAAGATTCCCATCGGCTCGTTCGCACCACCGCCCTGGTCGGTCAACACGAACGAAATGCTCTCGGGCGTGTGACCAGGCGTGTGCATGACATCAAACCGAATGTTGCCGATCATGAAGTGGTCGCCATCGTGAACCAGCTTGCTGTCGTAACCATCCAAGTACAGGTACTTCCACTCGGCTGGTCCTTCATCGGACACGTACAGTTTTGCGTTCACTCGATCAGCCAACTCGCGAGCACCCGAAACATAGTCGGCGTGGATATGCGTCTCTGCGACAGCGACGATCTTGATGCCCTCTTTTTCGGCCATCGCGATGTACTGCTCGACGTCGCGACCTGGATCAACAATGACCGCTTCTTTGGCCCGCTGGCATCCAACCATGTAGGAGGCGTGAGCGAGTTTTTCGTCATAGAAATACTTGAGCAACATGATTCAATTCTTCCGTTGCAGGAACTGGTTTCGTTACAAGACCGCTGACTTAAAGATCACAAAAACCGCGACCAACACGACCGCGATCGAAAATACTCTTTGAAGCGTTTTTCCCTTCAAACGCTTGGCGACGATGCCGCCAAGCCACACGCCCGCAAAACCTCCCACCATGAATTGCAGCGTCGTTTCCCACGACAGTTCATTTCCATATGCGAAGTGCGACGCCACTCCGCTAATGCTGACCAAAACGATCACAAACAACGATGTGCCAACGGCTTGATGAATCGCCATTCCGCTAAACAGCACCAGTGCCGGCACGATCACAAAACCGCCGCCGACACCAAACATGCCCGACAGCACACCCGTCATCAGCCCAATGAACACCATCAGTCGAACACATCGCGACGTCAGTCGAAGCTTGCCGCCGCCGTCGCGTTGACAGGCACTTCGATCCGACCCCGGTTCGCTCTCGGTCGTGCAAACATCGCCCGGCAGCATTGGATTGCAAGCCTTTGACCACATCCGCTGTGCGACCACAAACATCAGCATCGCGAACATCACCAACAACACGTTCTCGGGAACAAGCGTCGATAGGTACGAGCCAATGGGAGCACCCAGCATGCCGGCGACCGCGAACAGCAAACCCGTTCGCAATTCGACTTCCCCACGAATCAGCCGCGGCACAGCACCAAACAAAGCGGTGCCGCCGACCGAAGCCAGCGAGATCCCCACAGCCTCGCGAGGAGCAACGGATAGGCCATAGACGAGCAGCGGTACTGCGAAAATGCCACCGCCACCACCGGTTAGACCCAGTGCAAAGCCAACGACGCTTCCGAACAGGATGGCTAGGCCGAACATGCGTCCCGACAGCCTCCGTCGCTGCATTGATTCCAAGGCATCTTGGCGATTGTCGACGCCATCGGGCAAAAGCCGGTCGCTCCGGCGAACATTAACCCGGCACCGATAAAGGCAGACAGGCCAACGAAATACGGATGAACAAAGTACGCCATCACGACACCAAGCAATGTCAAGAACCCGGCCATCATCTGGACTTGCTGCATCAGCGGCAACGATTTCTTGCCACGCACGACGGGCAATCCCGCTTTGTCCCAAGCGATCGTGCCGCCTTCGACATTGACGACGTTTTCAAAACCAGCGTCAATGAACTTCTTGCAGGCTTGCACCGAGCGATTTCCGCCGCGACAGATCACATACAGCGGCTGAACGGCAGACCCGTTCCGAGACGCCATCACCGCCTTCGGATCGAGAGAGTCCAAAGGAACGTTGCGAGCACACTCCGCGTGAATCTCGCGAAACTCCGTCGGCATACGAACGTCAATGACATCGACATCCGTGCGACTCTGCTCATCGGCTAATCGTTTCACATCAATCGTTTGCATCAAACACTCCCGTGTTACGCGACTCAATGTCGCAGTATCGTGATATCGCCACTCAGCGATATGTCAGGTAAAAAAAATGAGGCCATCGCCGGCCTCGCCAAATCTTGATTACCGATCCCTTGATTACCGATCCCTTGATTACCGATCCCTTGATTACCGATCCTTGGAACCGGGGGGCAAGAAACGCCCTTCAATACAGTTCATCAATCCTGCCAAATGAGGTTCAGCGACTTGATAGAAGACCTTGCGACCTACTCGCTCACTGACCAATAAGCCACACCGCTGCAACAGCCGTAAATTCTCGGATGCAACGTTGTTGTGAACATCACAGTCCTCCGCGATTTCGCCGACGGTGTACCGTCCGTGCAGCAACAACTGGACCATCCGCAATCGGACCGGGTGAGCCAACGTTTTCAAACACTCTGCCGCACCGGCAAAGTCCCCGACCTGTCCCGGCGGTTTCGTTTGCTTCTTTGGTTTCGCGGTAGCAGCCATGACATCTCCCAGGTTCAATACACATAATATATCGTCACCTATCGATATGTCAATTAGTATTTTTCCCATTTTTTTTGCCTCCGGGGCACAAAAAGGGGAAGGGGGTCGTTTCGGGCTCGCGTTCACGTACTCCGCCCGAGTTGGACGGGTTCGAGCTTCGGCTTTTTCCGCGGCCGGCCTACCGGACGGACCGTCGACCACAATCCTGTCCGCTCACATGTCTCTTCCGTCCATTCCTCGGAGCCGTACGGCGTACCCCGGCGAACCGACGTCCGCAGCGCTTGGAGCTCCGATGACGTCAATGGCTCGTTGACCTTCTCTAACCAGCCACGCGGACGCCGTATCGGCCAGGCAGTCAGCAGCTTCGGGTCGCGATCGGACTTGTGGTGCCAGCGATAGAGTGATCCGTAAGCCCAGTCCTCTGCCCGGCGGACCAACTTGGCTCGCAGTGCATTGCGTTCGACATAGCGACACAGCGTTAGGAAGTGTTCGTCATCCTGGACCGGGAAGCTCTTGAACGGCCCCTGGTACAGATGTCCGGTCCCGGTGGTGTGGTTGTGGGCGTGGTAGCGGGCGGTGTGGGTGGAGGTGAGCCAACCGATGAATCTGCCCATCGCCCCGTCCTTGGTCGGACGAACGACCAGATGCCAGTGGTTGGGTAACAGACAGAACGCCAGCAACTCGACCGGATAGCGTTCCAGACCCTCATCGAGCGTACGGAGGAACGCGTCGTAATCCTCGGGTTTGTGGAACAGCTCGCGTCGAGCGTTTCCGCGATTGAGGGCATGATAGATGTGACCTGCTTCGTCGGCACGTTTGGATCGCGGCATGATGGACGACTCCCGGATGGCGAGCATCCATCCTATCCGCTGGCATACACGGAAACGACCCCCTTCCCCTTTAATTTTCCTGTTGGAAGCTACCGATCAGGAATTCTTTTTCCATGTTGCGGACACTCGGCTCGGAGAATTCGGGGCCGCCATGGCCGGCACCTTCGATGACGTGAAGCGTGCTTTCCACGCCAGCGGCTTGCAGGGCTTTGTAAAGGGATTCGCTTTGGTTTGGCGGTACCGTGCGGTCGTTGCTGCCGTGAATGATCAGAAAGGGTGGATCTTTCTTATCGACGTACGTAATCGGATTCACGCGTTGGATCTTATCGGTCAAGGTCAGCACGTCGCCGCCGCCAAGCAATTTGGATTCGGGCGATCCATCACGATTGTGCCCTTCATACCCGGGGGTTGTCACGAACTTTGCAAAGTCAGTGGGGCCGTACAGATCGAGGACGGCCTGCACGGCACTCGACTGATCCGCCCATCCGCCGCTGCCGTCGAGTTCCTGCACACCACCGGAGGTGCCAACGAGCGCCGCTAAATGCCCGCCAGCCGAACTGCCGCCGACGGCGATCCGATTCACGTCAATGTTGTACTTCTCTGCGTGGGCGCGGAGATATCGAATCGCGCATTTGCAATCTTCGATCTGCCGGAAAAGCAGCCTCGCCGCTCAATCGATACTCGATTGTCGCTCCGACAAATCCGCTGCGCACCAAAGGAACCACTTGACCGACCCCGCCCTCTTTCGTTCCGCCCTGCCATCCGCCGCCGTGAATCCATACGTACGCCGGCGCCGGCGTGTCCGACCGTTTTTTTGGCAGGACGATGTGCATTGTGAGGTCTCGCCCGCCACCTTTTCCGAAAACGACGTCTCGCTGAACGTCAACACCTTCGGGCGCACTGCGTGCGGCTGGCGGGCGGTTGTCCGCGCCATTTTTCGTTCCCGCAAAATCCTCTTTCGTCAGCACCCCATCACCATTGCGATCGAAGCGTTTGAACAACCTCGGTGGTGCCTTGAATTCCGCTTCGGTCACCTTTCCATCCCCGTTGGAATCCTCGCGGCGGAGAACGTTGTCGAAGGAAACTCGAGGACGCGGCCGAGCCGGCGTGTCCTGTGCAAACGCGACCGAGCAGCTGGTCGCAACTGCGATGACGAAGGCAATACTCGTGGTTTTTTTCTTCATGTACGTATCCCTGGAAAAGATGGGACTCACATCGTAACTTTGGGTTCACTTCGTTCCCGAAGGAAGTGCTCCTAACCAGCGGCTTGACCAATGGCATGCACACGAAGAACGGTCTTCCTGGGTTGAACCAGCGCGTTCAGTGTACCCGTTTGGTCGGTCGCCAGCGCGTTCACTCGGCCCGTTCGTCTGGCCGCGGCTTACGGGAGGCGCAGTTTCGGCCGGTCTGCCTCGAGATCAGCCGCATCCCATTGCGCACGACCGCGCAGCCCACGATCGTAAACGGCAGCCACGCACCTGTTCTTACCAGCAGAAGTCCGTGGAGCCCCGGCTCCAGCAGGCTACCAAGCGGAGTGAGCTTGCGAGCGAAGTGCAGGCCCGGGTCCGCGGTCAACTGAGTTTCCGCGGATTCAATTAGGCGAAGTTTTGATCGCGACGCCGTTGTCGTCGGCATGCGGCGTCAACCCAGGCTGCAACCACTGATGAGCGGTATCAATTGAAGGCTTGCGTGGGAAGCGCTAATCCAACAACAAAGGCAATTGCGAGTGCCAGGATGGCAAAGCCAGCCCATAACCACCAGGTGTCGCGGCAGGGTGCGATAAGTCGCTTCATGAAACCATGCTCCGCTTCGAGGAGTATTCATTCTCCCTAAATCGTACTTTTCGTTCAACATTCGCGCATCCAGTTACTGATCCCTGCGGGCTTCCCCCATGGACGCGTCCAGATTGCCGACAGCGGTAATAACGGTTTTTCCGTGTTTTGCGGCGAATCTCGGCGAGCTCGTGGACAAAGTTACCTACTCGGGAAAAACCCGCGGCCTAGGCAACCTCTACCACCGAAGCGGGGGCGGAGCCCTGCAAAGTGGCTCTCCGCGAACACCATGTGTAAAAAGGGGAAGGGGGTCGTTTCTGGCTCGCGTGCACGTTCTCCGCCCGAGTTGGACAGGTTCGAGCTTCGGCCTTTTCCGTGGCCGGCCCACCGGACGGAACGTCGACCACAGTCCCGTCCGCTCACATCTCTTTTGCGTCCATTCCTCGGAGCCGTACGGCGTGCCCCGGCGAACCGACGTCCGCAGCGTTTGGAACTCCGATGACGTCAATGGCTCGTTGACCTTCTCGAACCAGCCACGCGGACGCCGTATCGGCCAGGCAGTCAGCAGCTTCGGGTCGCGATCGGACTTGTGGCGCCAGCGATAGAGTGATCCGTAAGCCCAGTCCTCCGCCCGGCGGACCAACTTGGCTCGCAGTGCATTGCGCTGGACACAGCGACACAGCGTTAGGAAGTGATCGTCATCCTGGACCGGGAAGCTCTTGAACGGCCCCTGGTACAGATGTCCGGTCCCGGTGGTGTGGTAGCGTGCGGTGTGGGTGGAGCGTTCCCGCGATGGAGGGCATGATCGATGTGGCCTGCTTCGTCGGCACGTTTGGATCGCGGCATGATAGACGACTCCCCGATGGCGAGCATCCATTCTATCCGCTGGCATACACGGAAACGACCCCCTTCCCCTTTTAGTCGTGTATTCGGTTTGCGAAGTCCACCGAGCAACCGCGCAAGTGACGAATTCGACACGCGATAAGAGCAAGACGGAAACGTCGGACCTCACCACAACGTACTCGAAAACATCGTTCCTCAACTCCGTCGATCCGCGGAAAGATGCGATCGGCGACCCACTTCCCGCGCGAGCCGTGATGCGTTTTGGCACTCATCGCTTCCAGCATCCCGACTCAGTAAACACGATCGTAGTTTCACCCGACGAAACGTATGTCTTATCGTTAGGCCACAGCATATTGATTGCTTGGGAATCCTCAGACAGAAATCCATCCTCAAGTCGGACATGTGGAAGCCTTGGGCAGTGCAATTTACCAACGACGACAAAGTGCTCTACTCGTCAGGATGGGACGCAGCCATCCGTCGATGGGATGTTGCAACCGGCAAAGAGCTCCCACTTCCTGTTGGCATGCGAGCTTCAGAAACGGTTGCACTCTCGGCGGATGGCCGTCACGTCGCGTTTCGCGACGGCGCAGGCGACGTGCGTGTGTTAGACAGCCGGACCGGTCAGCAGCGACACAAGCTTCCCTCTGGTGGCGCAGAAGCCATCTTGTTCGCACCCGACGGCAATCGCTTGTTTGCCGCGGGAAGTGTCGATGATGATATTCAAGTTCGGATCTGGGACTTAGTGGAGGAGCACGCCACTCACACATGGCGATGGCCACGCGGTGACGATCCACATTCAGGCATTGAGGAGTTGGCGACCGACAACGCTGGCCGCTACTTGGCTGCGGTATCCTTTCGCCAAGGCATGGCCTCTCTATGGCGTACCGATTCGGGCAAGAAACTTTCGGATTGTCCGCATCGGGCAGTATACGGACTCGCGATGTCTCCCGACGGGACGACGCTCGTGACCGTTGGCTGGGACAAGACAATCAAGGCATGGAAGGCCGAAATCGGAGAGCTTCTTCAGTCAGTGAATGTCGAGGAAGCGGTCGATGATCCCCAGTTCGCTGCCGGAGACGCTCGAATGTACGGCGTACGTTTCTCGCCCGATGGAAAACGCATTGCCGCCTGCCATATGGATGGACACGTATCCGTCTGGGATGCTACGCAGCCAAACGATCTGAAGCCGATCTTTCAGTTCACAACGGGAATACAACCGGCTGTTAGACGATCTCGCCGATCACGCCGTCGGCCTCACCGCCCTGAAAGTTCTCCGGCACCGGCACGCCCATCACGCCGAACATTGTCTGCCAGAGGTTGCCGAGGTAGACATCCTCCTTGACGACGTGCCCTTGGTGCTTCACTCCGATGCCGCCACCGCCACAAAGGATGGCTGGCAAATGGTGATTGTTATGGGCGTTGATCGTCCCGCCGGAGGAGCCCCAGACGACCATGGTGTGGTCGAGCAGCGTGCCGTCGCCCTCCTTCACCGATTTCAGTCGGTCGAGGAAGTAGGCCCATTCCTCCATGTACCAGGTGTCGGCCTTGGTCCACCAACGGAGCTTGTCGGGGTCCTCGCCGTGGTGGGTCATCTCGTGGTAGCCATACGGGTTGCCTTCGCCCTTGAAGGCCCCGGTGCCATCCGAGTTATCCATGCGGGCCATGTAGGAGATCACGCGGGTGCTGTCAGTCTGCAGGGCGAGCGTAATCAGGTCATACATCAAGCGCTGATAGCGCCGATAGTCGAGGCCGCTGCGGCTGGGATCAAGGCCCTGTTCGTCGCCGAACTCGGGCGCGTCGACCGTCGGCTTCGGTTCGTACAACCACTTTTTCTCGACCTGCATTTGCTTCTCGAGGTCTCGGATCCCCGTGAAGTACTCGTCGAGCTTGTCGCGGTCGACCTTGCCGAGACGATCGGAGAGGGCGTTGGCCTCGACCCGCACGGAGTCGAGCACGCTGGAACGCCGCGCGAACTCGGCCTCGCGCTCGGCGAGCGTGTCGGCGGTTTCCGGACGGAAGAGTTTGTCGAATAGCACGTGCGGTCGGTTCTCTGCCGGGAGCGGCGTGCCACTCCGGCTCCAGGAAAGCGTGTTGTCCTGCGGGTTGCCAAACCCCGTTCCGCGTCGGATGCCGAGAACCAGCGAGGAGTAGCGCGTCTGGTGTCCGATCGAATCCGCGAGTTCCTGATCACAGGAGATGCGGAGCCGACTGCCGCTCTCGTGCGTGTTCGTACCCGTCAGGAAGGTGCGATCCCCGCCGTGACCGCCGGAGTGGGTTAGCTTGAGCCCACTGATAACGGTGAAGTCGCGACGATGACGCACGAGCGGCCGCACGATCGGCGTGAGTTCGTAGTCGAGGCCCGCCGTGTTTGGCGTGAAGTCCCGGCCGTTCAGCCCGAGTCCCCACATGCAGTAGACGGCACGCCGGGGAATCTCGTCGGCCGCAATTCCGCCGGCCGTGTCGGCCCCGCGAGCGCAGACGCTCATCGCCTCGAGCCAGGGCAGCGCCATCGTGACGCCCGCTCCCCGGAGAAATGTGCGACGACGCAGCGGTGAGTGCGAATGATGCATATCGATCCTGCTTTCTATTTCGACTGGAAGACTTCACTGCCGACGACGGCGCGGATAAGCGTCCGCATCCGGTAGTCGTCACGGCGAACAGATTCGGTGATGGCTTCTACGGTTTGGTGATCGGTGTAGCCGACCGGGCGAGCGAGTGCGTAGGTCAGCATCTTTTCGACGAGGTTGTGGGTGAACTGATCGCGCCGCCTCAGCAGTCCCGCCTTGAACTCATCGAGCGAGCTGAACGCATCACCCTCCGGAAACTCGCCGCTGACGTCGAGTGGGGGCGAGTTCCTGACGCGGAACCCCTCGCCGTTCGCCTCGGTGCGCCACTGGCCGATTGCATCGTAGTTCTCCAGCGCGATGCCAAACGGATCGAGCTTCGCGTGACACGAGGCGCAAGTGGGTTCGTTGCGGTGGCGGTCGAGCCGCTCACGCACCGTCAGCTTCTCTCCGGCCGTGTTGGGTTGAACTTCGCCCGCGTTCGGCGGTGGGTTGCCCGGCGGATCGCCAAACAGTTCGGTCTTTACCCAGGCCGCCCGCCGAACCGGCAGCGTGCGGGTTCCGTCGGAGAGGAGCGTCATCAGGCCCGCCATCCCGAGGACGCCACCGCGATGATGATGCGATCCGACGGCGACACGACGAATGTTCGGACCCTCGACGCCCTCGATCCCGTAGTGCCGAGCAAGCCTCTCGTTGATCATCACGAATTCGCTGTCGAGGAAGTTCGTGACGGGTAAGTCATCGGCGACCACCTCCCGGAAAAAGGCGTAGGCCTCGAGTTTGGAAGACTCCTCGAGTTCCCCGTCGTAGTCCCGGTATTCTGCGGCCGGCATGGTGGTGCCGAACTCGCGGACATGGAGCCACTGCCCCGCGAACCCCTCAACGAATGCCGCGGACTTCGGGTCGTCGAGCATGCGATCGACCTGCTCGAGGAGAGTCTGCGGATCGTGAAGTTGCCCGCTCTCGGCGAGCTTGAACAACGTCTCGTCCGGCATGCTCGACCAGAGGAAGTAGCTCAGCCGAGAGGCGAGCTCGTAGTCGGTGAGTTCGCGTGGCTTCTCGCCAACGGCAGGCTCTTGGATGAAGAGGAAACCGGGGGAACAAAGAACGCGTGCCAGCCCCAGTCTCACCGCGTCGTGAAGCCCGGTTCCCGTCTCACGGGCCTCCTCGACGAGTTCGACCACGCCGTCGATCTCGGCCCGACTCACGGGACGGCGATAGGCCCGGCGAAGCAGGCGCGCGACGATCTCGCGCACGTAGTCGGTGTCCTCACGTTTGTCGCCAGCGAAGAAGATTGTCTCGTGGCTTGCCGGAGGCCACTCCCTCGCGACCGGCCCGCTGACCTCGAACCAGTCGACGAAGAGTGTCGGAGGGTTCTCGGAATCGTGCTTGGGGTTGAAGTGCCGCAGCGGCCCCTTCCACTTGCTCGCCTGGGCAACGATGGTATCCAACTCGGCACGTGCGGCCTCGACCGCGTCCTTCGACGTCCCCGACGTGTTGGCGTCGCGCAGCTTGTCCTTGGCAGCCCGCACCTCGCGGTTCCAACGGATGTTCTCCGGCGTGCTCACGATGAGGTCGACGATGTCATTGAAGGTAAACGCCACGTTGCGTTTCAGCCCGTCCGGGCCACAACGCAGGAACACCACAGCCTCGTGGACCCGCGGTTCGTCGAGCGGTGCTTGAATCGGAATCTCGACCTCGGCGCGGACTGGCGTGTTGACACCGTACACGGCTCTGACGCGCATCGGTTCGCCGCGCGTTCCGGGACTGGCGCCTGCGCGAATCCGGATCCGGTAGTAGCCATCTTGGACCACGACGCCCGCGCAATCGGCGCCGCCCAACCTGCCCCAAGGATCGTCCTTCGAACGGTTCCCGTAACCGTGAACGAACCGCACGCCCCCGTCGATAACCTCCGACCCGCTCGGACCGGGATCCACCGGCGTCTCCGCAAACCGGCTCTTCGTCTTCCCCCTACCGCGCCCCACTCGCGGATTCGCCTCCGCCTCAGTCCGTTTGGCCAGAACCGGTGGCTCACCGACGACGATCGCGCGCTGGGCGATGCGCTCGGCGACCTGGAGCGTTCGTTCGATCTGCGTCTGGTCGAAGAACAAGGCCACACCCAGACGGTCGAACCCCTCAGCCTTGCCATCGCCCGGCAGATCCTCGACGAGAGGCGCGAGCACCTTAGGGTCCATGTGCAACAGATCGCGAACGGTGCTGGTGAACTCGATCCGGTTGAGACGCCGCATGGGAATCCGCCCGCCCGCGTTCCTTGCGGCCCGTTCTGCGTCACGCAGTCGCGTGTTGATCCAATCGACGACGGGCTCGAACTCTTCCGACATGGGCCGTGGTTCGTCCTCCGGCGGCATCACGCCAAGGTTGATCATATCCACGACCTCCTTCCACCGCTCAGCGACGGTGGGAGCCTGGAAGTCGGTCAGGAGCTGGTCGATACGGAATCCGGCATTCGCGCGTTTTGGCCCATGGCAGCGAATGCAGTGACCGGTCAGAAACGGCTGAACGTCCGCAACGAAGGATTGATGTTTGACGTCCTGATCCCGAGACTTCTGGGCCCACACGGTCGCGTGCGAAATCGGGTCTACGAGGAGAAGAAAGAGGAGTAGTCCCCGCAAGTGACCGACTTCACATTTCGGGCAAACGCACAAGCGGCGACGTCGCATGGCTGATTCATCTCCACGAAGGGGTTTCGTCGCGAGACCATGACCGTGACACCGAATTGCGCGTCGACGTAAAATCGAACTTCGATTGGCGAGCACCTCCTACTTTGGAGTGATGCTCCTCGCGTGCCAGGACTCCTAGCGATTTCTGCGGTTCATAACCCCAGAGCAGCAGTATAGCCCAGCGCAGCAGTATACCATCCGGTTGCTCCCGATGGACCGCCAGCATCAACCACGCGCCCGGCTCGAACACTTTCGTTGTGAGTCTTCCGTACAGTACTACGCTTCACAATGTAGAACTGACATGACCAACTCCTCGTGACGACGAATTCTCGAAGGACTTAGACGATGCCATACGGCGGGATCTCGTTCTCGCATCTATAATGACACCGAGCCTGGCCGCGGCGGCTGGCTGCACTGCGTTCGCAGAGACTTTCTAATGCTGGGGAATTGAGGTTTCATGGGCCGCGTGATTGGTTCCGTTATTTTTGCTTTTGTATTCGGCATGTTGCTCGGATATTTCGTTGTCGGCTGGTTTGGGCCGTTGATGGCAAAGCTTGCCTGGTTACCGGGAGGCGCCGCGAGCGTGGCGGTCGTTTGTGGATTGCTATTCGCTTCCTTCGCCGCGAACCGGCAGTGGCGGCGTCTGGCTTGGCAGCGCGAGCGGCGAGATTTCGCCGGCCGGTCAGCATTGCGATACTCTGCCAACGGGTCCGAGAAAGTGGTCGACGAGATCAAACAATTGACGAGCTACGGTGGGGCAACGTGGCTCGAGAACGAAATGCAGGGGCGGCTGAACGACGTTCGCGTGACGGTTGGAGACCTGTTTCACCGGTCTTCCGGAGAGAACTCCAGGACAACAAGACGGACGATCGCACATTTTCAGGGAGAGAATCTTTACTTTCCGCATTTCACCATGCAACGCGAAGGCACTCTGCTCACGTACGTCGGAAACCTCATCGGTGTGCAGGACCTTGACTTCCCAGGTCATCCGGGATTTTCGGACGTCTACCACCTCAGCAGCGACGAACCGGAAACGACGCGGCAACTGTTTTCGGACGAGTGTCTCGAATTCTTCGCTGCGAATCACGGCTGGGAGATTCGAGCGGAACGGGACCAAATCATGATGACCCGTGACTACCTGGTCGAGACCAAAGATCTCGATGGATTCATTGATCAGGCGAAAGCGATTTTGGACCTGTTACATCATTGCCAAGAGCAGTTGCTTGAGTCTGCGAAGGATTCCTCGGCGGCCGCTGGGAGGGAACCAGCTGGCTCGGAAACGATCGGAAGCGGTTCGCGGATCAGACATGCCGCGCCGACGGACAAGGGCAGGTCGCCACTGCGAGCCGAAGTGGGTGACGCACGACGAGAAGGTTGGCTGGCTCGTCGCGTCCAGGCCAACACCGTCGCTTGGGAGGACGTCGAACGCTTCTTGCAATCGCCCCCGCCTCGCGACGTGCCGGCGGTGATTCGACGGCAGCGAGCTGGTTTGACGGGTTTGCTGCTGATCGGTTTCCTTTGCTTGTTCGGGCTGATGGTGTTGCCGATTTTTGTACTGGGGATGATCCACCTCGAAGATTCCCCGCTTGCTGTGGTCGGGGGTAGCG
Source organism: Pirellulaceae bacterium (assembly GCA_963734865.1). Taxonomy (GTDB): domain Bacteria; phylum Planctomycetota; class Planctomycetia; order Pirellulales; family Pirellulaceae; genus CBDCUW01. Next base: position 17,706 of record CAVTIV010000022.1, on the reverse strand, counting down.
GCTTGATTTTGATTGCCATCATCGTCATCGTCGAGATCGTGGTGATGAAACGTCGAAGCGCCGTGAAGATTCTGCGGATCGGTCGCCTGCGTTGGGCCGAACTCGTCGGCGTGCGGAGCACTGGGTGGGAAGTGAACTCGCAGCCGCAGTTTCATGTCACGTTCCGCTACGACGCCGAAGGGCAAAAGCGTTTGAAGACGCTGAAGGTCTACGGCGACCACGGCGCTCTTGCCCGCGATGCGATGGAGTCTGGCAACGAGACGGCGTTGTTGGTCGATCCCCAATCTCCCGATCACTGTGTGCTTGGGATTCAGCTAACCAATCCGTTTCGCATTCGACTTTGATCGGAGAGCCTTTTTTTGAATGCGCGTGCACCAGAGACTTGCTTCCCGGCAATGTCTGTGCCGGGGCGTCTCCTCCTTTGCAAAAACGGCTCCGGGAGCCGTTGCCGCCGGATCGACGGCGGCAGTTTCATGCTGATTGTCATTTAAGCCCAAGCGCGAGACAATGGCGGGTTTCCGGACTGCGGCGAAGCGACCGGTAAGACCAAGACGGTGAAATGATACCGGTGGCGGCAACACATCTTGAAAATATCGTTTCATCCGTTCAAAAAATCGCGACTTTGGATATGCCCAAATGGAGCCGAGGGAGTCGAGTACGGGACACCCGCCAAGCGCGTGATCGATTTGCTGGTCGATGTGGCGAAGGCCAATCCCAAGGTGATTCGCGATCCCGAGCCGGTCGCCTTTTTCGAGAACTTTGGCGACAGCTCTCTCGATTTCAAGCTCCGCGCGTGGTTCGATGCGGACTCGTCGACCAACATTTACACAATCCACAGCGATATAGCGGTCGCTGTCCAGCAGGCGCTGGAAGACGCGGGCATCGGCGTCCCATTCCCACAGCGCGATCTGCGTCTGATTAGCGTGCCTGACAATACGGCATCCGATCTTGGCATGATAGCGCCGCGATCAGATCCCGATAAAGTGCCGTAAAATATTGCTATGAACAGCTTCTGTGTTCGCAAAGTCGAATTCATTCGCCCGCTTGCGGGAGAGTGAAGAGACGAAGCTATTCCTAAACAGGTCCAAAACGCAGTTAGCCTTCGTCTGCTCCAGAACCTTGCAGCCAACATTCACGCGATCTACCGGTTCCCAAATTAAATTGGCGGCTAGATAAGTTGTTCCCCGCACGTCGTCTTGCGATTGAAGCAACGAGTTATCAAGGGCGTTTTCAGCGTAGGTGAAGTTCGAATTAAGGCGGTCTGTCCAGTCCCGCGTGTAGCCGACCATCCACCCCGTAAACCCCAACACTTTATCCGTGGTTGCGGATTCAGACGCCGCATCCGGCAGTCCGTGGTAGCTGCCGATTCCATCCCCAAAAACGATCTGGTGATAGAATTTGCTGGCATCCGTCAATAACACCGTTCCGGTAAAGTTGAGGCCCCAAGCTGAACCCGTGATCACACGTTCGCCAGTTGGTTGAAAGCCGCCGAGGCGATACAGATACGCTTTCGCAACCGGTTGTCGGTTCACCATCGCAGGGCAATCTGGTACGCGTGTGGTAATTAGGCGTTTCGATGAGATGCAAGTGCCAGCGGGCTAATCACAATAGACACGAGCGGGACGAGCAAGCACGCGGCGCCAAATGCGGTTGCGGCGAGCGGAATCGGTGTTGGTGGTGTCAAGTTCGCGAACACGGAGACAATTGAAACGACGTAGACCAACCACAAGGAAACTGAAATCGTCATGAGAATATGTCCCATCGCCTTGGACTTGAATGAACTCCAGAACATGAACGCGCTGGCCACCACAACGATCAGCGTTCCGATATAGCCATAGGCAATCCACAGCGGCTGAAGCTGCCAATGGTTTCTCGCACCTTCCATTAACAGGACGATGTGCGAAAATCCCACAATAAACGCGCCCCAAACCCATTTCGGATATCGATCCGCAAGCAACAGCCAAGTAAAAAGCATCGCCGTGCTGCTGATGTTGATCAAAATCAGACTGAGTCCGCAGGCTAGCCACCAATGGGGCGGCGTTGCACTGGCAAACTTCGAAAGTAATTCAGTGATGAGTGTCCAGGTATGCGTTTGCCCGGTCAGCGAATGCAAGCTAACTGCGATGGCCATGATAAACCAACCTTCCAACGAATTGACGAAGACCGCCAGAATCTTCACCGTCATGATTTGGTCACAACGCAGCGCACGCGTCAGATCAAACTGGCTCAGTAGCTTCTCGGATCCCAACCCGAGCGCCGCTTCCGTTGCCAGCAACTGGTAAGCGAATGGACAGACGAGCAGCGCTCCAAGCCAGATTTCTTCGCCGCCACGCCAGTTCTCTCCGAGCATCGGGCCAACGGTTTGCAGCAAGAACAAGAGCACCGGTGCGATCAACGAGGCCGCCAACATGGTCGTTCGACAACGCTTCCACTCGAACCAAAACTGCGCCTTCAAGGCTTGATGTTTTGATTGCGGCCAAGCAGGCAGCAAGTCGGATTTGAAACGTCGGTGAGACGTTGATGCGGTGTGACGGCGGAACATACATTGATCACCGTGCCTTTGTCGTTCAACTCCCATCACTGTTGCGGCAACGGCTGCGACCACCAATGCCATTCCAACCGCGACTTGTTGCCAGCTCAACGAGAAGTACTCTGCTTGCCCCATCGCCATCAGTAGCGTGCTCCCATCGGTTCGTTGTGAATGAAACCAATAGGCGGTTGCGGCCATTGCGACAATCAATGTCCCAATCGCCAAAGCCCGTTTGCCGCGACTGGTGGGCACCCAAATCGCTGCCAGCAACCACGTGACCCCGCCGGCAATCAGCGCAGACGGAACCAGAAGCGGCAACCAATCGCCAGTCAAGATGCGGAACAGTCCAACTTGCAGCCAATATGTCACCACGGCCATCGTTGTGGCGAATGCGATGGGAATCAGGGCCAGCCATCGCGTTGTCACAGGCTGGATGAAACCGGAACGAAATCGAAAGCCAATGTCGGGGTTGCTGAAATCCATTGGCCAACGTGGCGAAAAAATATGGCCAGGGACTAGCATTGCGAGCATCAAGCCACGCAGCAACTGTCGCGTCGGCTCGTTGTATTCGCTGTGCAAAATCGTCGACAGCAGCATCATGAAAGCGGCCGTCAGCGCCGCATGGCCAAACAACGCGAGGCGACTGGTGTGCCACAGTTCCCACAGGTAGGCCCGCGTTGGCGATGGTCTGGTGCTTGTCATCACTGGGCCTCCACCGGTTCCAAACGATCACGTCCCACACGTGCGACAAAGATTTCGTTGAGCGACGCGTTCCGCGACTTCGTGACTTCGCCGCCAGCCGCTTGCAGTGATTGATGCACTTGATCGGCGGCCCCGTTGCAAACCAAGTTCCATATGTTTCCGTGTTGTTTGGCCGACAACAGACCATTGATCATCGGTATCTCATTCCGATCCGCTGCAAACTGAACGGTCAGTGATTGATGCTCAGCCTTGATGTCGTCCAGCTCACCTTGCAGCACCAGCTTGCCTTTGTCGATCATGAAAACGTAGTCCGACATCAGCTCGACTTCATCCAGCAAATGAGACGAAAAGATTGTCGTGCGCCCGTCGTCGGCGACCGTTCGGATGAGTTCGTTCAGAATGTCGCGTCGCACAACGGCATCCAGTCCGGTGGAGGGCTCGTCAAGCAAAAACAGCTCGGGGCGGTGCGAGACGGCGGCGATCAAACCAACTTGAGCACGCATGCCCTTGGAAAGATGCTTCACCTTTTTCGACACATCGAGCCCGAATGTCTTCACGAGTTCGGAAGCATACGCTTGTTCCCACTGCGGATGAAAAGCAGACGTGTAACGCAATAGCTCGTCGACCCGCATCCACTCTGGCAAGTCACGATTCTCGGATAGATAGCCGATCTTTTGCAGAACTTCGACAGGATTCCGCACGGGATCCAAGCCGAACACATTCACCGTGCCTTGCTGAGCCCGCAGCAGTCCCAGCAAATGTTTGATCAGAGTCGTTTTGCCAGCACCGTTGGCGCCGACAAGCCCGTACACAAACCCGGGACGCACGCTTAAGCTGACTTCATCGAGCGCGTGTGTGTTGCCGAATCGCCGTGACAGATGTTCAATCTGTACGACCGGTGAATCATTCATGATGCGACTATTTGGCAGTAGATTTGGAGTGTGATTCGCTCTGCAGCTTTTCGAGTTCCGCTTGGCGTTTCGTCAACAACTCGAGGACTTCATCAAACGAATAGTTCAATTGCTGAGCCTCGGTGAGCAGTGCGTCGGCGCGCTGCGTGAGAATCTTCTTTTGCTCTTTGCGGGCCAATGGGGACTTTGTGTCGGAGACAAACGTCCCTGAGCCACGACGTTTGACGACCAATCCGCTGGTTTCCAATTCGCCGTAAGCTTTGACGACCGTGTTGGGTGTCACCAGCAATTGCTCGGCCAGCACACGAATCGCAGGCAATTCGGTTCCTGATGGCAGTTGCCCCGACGCAATCAGGTATTTCACCTGATTGGCGATCTGCCGATAGATCGGAACGCCGTCTTGAAGGGAAAGTTCGATGTGCACGACGATTTCAATGAGAGTTGCATTGTACCCGTATTGTGATACACTTTACCTCAGCTGTCAAGGGTCGTTTTACAACCCAGTTTTTGAAGATCGTGAGGCATCAGGCTACTAATGTTTCTACCGCCCATCGAACACGCCACCAAACGACCGTTTTCCGGTTCACGATGGAACGGCGACAACCTGCAGAGGTCGTGAACACCGACGCAGTTTCGTACGCGTCCTTCGTGAGCGAAGTTGGACAATCTGGTCGGAGATTTCGGCGAGGAAGTGATTCTCACCTGCAGAAATAGTCTGAACTGCATCGTTGCTGAAGCGTTGTAGTGATCAAGCGTTCCATTGGTTCATGGTTACACTGATACTGTAGTTTGCTTGGTCACCTGTCCGACTACAAATGGATGGCGAGCCGATACCGGGGGGTTTCAGGGTGTGAAAGGGAATAGAGATGTATGTTTGGGTTCAGAACTCACTGACCGCGATAGCGATGGCCACTTGTTTCGTGGCAGGCTTCACGGATGCCGACGATCGCGCGCCTCAGGGAGTTGCTGCGGGAATTGAGAAACCGTTGCGGATTGCTCCGCGTCCGGGCAACGGTCGGAACAGCGAAGGCGATTTTATTCAACTGAAAGATGGTCGGTTGATGCTGATTTACACGAAGTTCGTCGGCAAAAGTGATCATGCGACGGCAGAGCTGGTGTCGCGGTACTCAGCCGACCAAGGGCTGACCTGGAGCAGCGATGATGTTCAGGTGGTTGCCCGCGAAGAAGGTCAGGCGAATCTGATGTCCGTTTCGCTATTGCGACTACGGAACGGTCGGATTGCGCTCTTCTATATTCAGAAATACACCAGTCCGGTGGAAGCCAAATATCCGTTTCTAGATCACCTGTTGATGCGGACCAGCGATGACGACGGCCGTACCTGGTCGAAGCCGACTCATGTGTCTCCGCGGGATAAGCCAGCTTACCGCGTGTTGAACAACGATCGTGTCATTCAGTTGAAGAGCGGCCGGTTGGTGGTTCCGGTTGCCACGCACTATCAGCCTGGTTGGTCGGGTTGGCGGAATTCAGCTCAGATCCATTGCTACCTGTCGGATGACAACGGCATAACGTGGCGTTCCAGCGGCAGTATTTTGGAATCGGAATTACTTGCTCAGGAGCCGGGCGTGGTGGAATTGAAAGATCGGGCGCGTGATGATGGTCTGCCGCAGCCAGGACTGCCAATTGATGTCTCATTCCGCCGATGGTGGCGAGACGTGGTCAGAATTGAAACGTTTCGAATATTGCTCAGCCGACGCCGTCACCGGCGTCCATCGAACGGATCTCGTCAACAGGCGATCTTTTGCTGGTTTGGAACAATGGCGACGATCCTTTGTCGAAGATCAAGCCCGTAGGGCGTCGTCCATACACGGTTGCCATTTCCAGCGACGACGGTGCCACGTGGAAGCACGTTCAAAACATTGGCACGGACCCGGAAGGCTGGTATTGCTATACGGCCATTGAATTCGTCGGCGACCACGTCCTGTTGGCGCACTGCGAGTACCCGCGGCTGAATTCATTGCAGATCACTCGCGTGCCGATTCAATGGCTTTACAATTCGCAGCAGCGAGTGCGGTAATCTCCTCCGGTCCAACTCCGAACCGTCGCTGATTCGTCATGTTCAACATAAAGCATAAATTCGACCGTAGTCGTTCGCCATTTTGCTTGGCGCAGTTCATCAATCTTCCACGAACCGTCGCGGCCCTATCCCTTGGCGGCTTTCCAGTCATGACGTTGCCTCCCGGTATGACATACGACCATCCGGTCAGATCCTTTCCGTTGAAGAGATCGACGAAGCCATCGTCCGTGCCTTTCGCGTCAGCACTCGGTAAGACGCCGGACTGACGGTCTGTCGACTTCTCCTCAAGCGGCGTAACCGGTAGGCTTCGCTGGACCCAATCGTCCGCTGCCTCCGTCACGTTTGCAATAAGCTCTGGATTGAAGTCGAACCCAGCATGGGTACGGCAGCAGAGTCCATCGTGGTTCGATCCAGCCCGTCCACGTTTTTGGAATCCAAGCACGTTTTCGCAGGCACAGCCGAACTATTTGTACCGCGGTTTTCGCTGGGCCGATTTTGCTGTGGCGTACCGCAATTTTAACACCATCTTGCCACCCAACAGTGAAGTCGTCATGCGACTCAATGGCGACGTGTCATGGCGAGTTATGCCGCCCAGCAGTCGTCACCAAGGCGGTGCTCATGTGCCGATGGGCGATGGAGCGGTAAAATTCATCACCGATTCGATTGAAGCTGGTAACGCAAACGCAAGCATGATTTTTTAAGGCTACAATGACGGCGGACAGAGTCCGTTTGGTCTGTGGGGAGCCCTGGGCTCTGCTAGCGGTGGTGAAACGGTTGCTGGATTCTAAACGGTTCGTTCGCTGAACGATCATCAACGCGTCCGCTTGCTCACCACAAGCCGACGTTTTCTATTACACGTATTGTTACTCCTATTGCACGTATGGTTACGCTCACAGCAAAAGCATCTGAATCCAACATCTATGTACAAGCCGCAGTGTAAAAACTTTGTTGTCGGAGTCGTGCGATTTTTGCCGCTCGTCATAGTGCTGCTCGTCGGATCAAATGCAGCGGCAGATGACGGTGCGCTTACGGGGCATCGGCACCGTTTGCCAAAGCTTCGAGTGTATTGGATTGGTGGACCGAACAAGAAATGGAGTGTGGACGCTTACAACTACATCGAACAGAACCATCCGATGCTCTGGATGATCGAGTCCAACGCAACTTATCGCGGTTGGTTCGTCGGCGGCAATCAAAAAGGCGAGTGGGGCAATCAGGGTTTCGTTGCTCAACACGTCGCCGGCCACGGTGCTTTGGGGGATTACTTCAACACTCAGCTCAAAGGAATGATCAAGATGGGTGATACACCCTCGGTCGCTCGGTTGCTGCAAGGCGATTCCGAAAATCCTGAACAACCGAGCTGGGGCGGGAAATATGTTCGGATTTGGGACGGACGCAAAACAGTTTTCAGCGGTCTGACCACGGCAGCTGATCAAGCGGAAGTCTTTGGCGTTACGGAATTTGCTTTGCCAATACCGCAAGGATACACCGATACGAACACATCAGCGATGATCTTTGATGGCGGCGTTCCAGAATCCATCGGTGCGATTGACGGTGACGTCCTGCGTTTTCGATTCGCACCGCGCGACGCGAAAGTATGGGCCTATGTGATCAAGAGCGACTTCAATGGACTCAATGGACAGTCGGGTAAGTTTGACGCCCTGCCACCATCGATCGCTCGAACAAGCAAGCACTCATCGGTGCATCCCAACTGGTGGATCGATGATCCGGATCCAGCTGCGGCCGAAGGCGTTCATCCCGGAGCCAAGAGTGTGAACCAATGGCGAGAAGATTTCTTGGGTGACTTTGCCGAGCGGATGGACCGTTGCAAATCAGTCCACCGTCAAAATCCATGACGCGACGACGCTACCCTGCAATCCACACATATGCTTAAGTCACACTTACCCAGGTTAGATTCATGCACAACATTCATGGCACGCTACTGCTCCTATTCAGTCTTCTCTTATCGCACGGCGTCTGTACAGCGGAAGGCCCATTGGCATTCCCTACGGCCGAAGGATATGGCAAGCACACAGCCGGTGGTCGCGGCGGCACGGTATTCGAAGTTACCAACCTGAACGATTCTGGCGAAGGCAGCTTGCGTGCTGCGGTTGAAGCCAAAGGACCGCGAACGGTGGTCTTCCGAGTCTCCGGAAACATTGACCTGAAGAGTGACATTCGGATCAAAAACCCGAGCATTACCATCGCTGGGCAGACCGCACCTGGAGACGGTATTTGTTTGAAGGGTTACCCGCTCATGATCGGTGCCGATGAGGTGATCATTCGGTACATCCGAGTTCGATTTGGTGATGTATCTGGAAAAGACGCCGATGCGATTTCGGCAAGGTATGTCAAGAATCTGATTCTCGACCATGTCTCAGCGAGTTGGAGCGTCGACGAAACCATGTCGGTCTACCACTGCGAAGACATTACGGTCCAGTGGTGCATGATCACCGAAAGCATGTTCAATTCGAATAACGTTAAGCAGTCGCATGGATTCGGTGGAATCTGGGGCTCGAATCACAGCAGCTATCATCATAACTTGATTGCGCATCACTCCAGCCGAAACCCGCGTTTCGCCTCGGGTTGCGGTAACACCGACTATCGAAACAACGTGCTTTACAACTGGGGTTACGCGAGTTGCTATGGAGGAGAAGCGGTCCAGCGAGGAAATGACAAATTCACCTTCTCCAACATCAACATGGTGGCGAATTACTACAAACCCGGCCCTGCGACTGACCCTGGAAAACTGGATGTGCTTGCGGAGCCATCCGCCCGCGGAGACAACGACAAGGGCAGTTGGTATGTCGCTGACAACTATATCGAGGGAAGTCCTTCCGTCACGGCAAGTAATTCCAGCGGCCTGCGCGGCTACAACTTTGTCGCTCTGGAACAACCATGGGATGCAATGCCGATCAATCAACAAACTGCGGGAGAAGCATTTAGGATGGTCCTCAGCAATGCTGGTGCAACATTGCCTAAACGAGATTCCGTCGATACGCGGATTGTCGAAGAAGTACGCACCGGAACAGCGACGTTCGAAGGCGTTTACGAAACCATGAAACAAGTGGTTGACGCTTCCAAGGTCACCGGAATCATTGATTCACAGAACGACGTTGGTGGTTGGCCAGAACTGAATAGCACGCCCGCTCCCGAGGATACCGATCATGACGGTATGCCCAACGAATGGGAACTTTCCAATGGGCTCAACCCCAACGATGAAAACGACGGGAACAAGGTCGCCGCTGACGGCTATACAATGCTGGAAGTCTACATCAACAGCATCAAGTAAGACCGATCTCTTCTCGCACCCAAGCCTTCTATGAATATCCAACATCGTGCCAACAGGTCTTTGACGATGCTACGCATCTTTTGTGTGGCTGGCGTCGCGATGTTGGTGATTGCAACAACTTTGAGATGTACAACATGGGGCACCTCATGACGACGGCTTGTCTACATCACGAAGTCACTGGAAAGGACGAACTCCTTGCGATCGCATGCAAGGCGGCGGACTTCCTCGACGTGGCGTTTCGCAAGCCGACTGCGGAAGAAGCTCGACACGCAATTTGCCCTTCGCACTCCATGGGAATCATCGATCTTTATCGGACAACCGGCGAGTCGCGATACCTCGATCTAGCCAAACGGCTGATTCAAATGCGTGATCTGGTCGTGGACGGTGGCGACGACAACCAGGATCGCGTTCCATTCGTACAACAGTCGGAAGCGATCGGGCATGCTGTTCGTGCAACGTTTTATCCGCTTGCACCAACCTTGAAGACTACCTCAACTGGCTCGCCGCCGGCAACACATCTAACGAATACGACCTATTCGCAAACGCAAATACAAGAAAAAAAATGAATCGTCGTCCGCTTGTTTGGCTGATTGGTGCCATTGCCCTTGTAGCAGCTCAATTTACACCGGCCGCTGAGCCCGAATCGTCGATGAGGCCTCGTGTGATCGCAACCACTGATGGAGAGGTGGACGATCGCAGCTCGATGATTCGCTTTTTGCTTTACGCATGCGACTTTGACGTCGCTGGTATCGTCGAGGTGAATTCCAAGTACCAGAAACACGGTCACAGCGACGAGAAGTGGATTGAGGCACAGCTCGCAGCCTACGATCACGTGCTACCGAATTTACGAAAACACAATTCTGGCTACCCTGACGCTGAAACGCTGCGAAGCGTGATGCGAGTCGGCAACGAGACGGAGGCGGATCTTTGGATCGCTCCGCCGGATATGCAGACCAAAGACACTGCCGGTGCCCAGTTGATTATCGACACGTTACTGGACGACGATCCGCGGCCCGTGCATGTCCTTTCCTGGGGCGGAGCAAATACGACGGCTTCGGCGCTGTGGAAACTGAAGACAGAGTATCCCAAGGAAAAGTTTGATTACGCGGTGTCACGCATCCGCATTTATTGCATCTGGTATCAAGACGGCGGCGGTGCTTGGATCCAGGAGAATATCCCCGGTGCGTACATCTATGAAGCGTATGGCTGGGATGATGTGTGGGACTATGAAAGTTACGACCATGCGCGGAAGCAAGGCAGGGTTAGCGCCAGCCCGCCAGCGATCCAAGAGTACATGAAAGACGCTTGGGTCAACGAGCACGTCAAAAATGGGCACGGACCACTGGGGGCAATGACGCCGCAAAAATACATCAGTGAAGGTGACACGCCATCCTTCTTTAATCTGATCAACAACGGGCTCGCCGCAGACGTCGACTACACACTTGGCGGCTGGGGTGGTCGAGCGGCGCACGACGACCCGAAGTTCCCCAATCACGTCACCGACAAAACACTCACGGACGATGGCGACTCGCACAAGATGTTCTGGCGCTGGGTCCCAGCTGCTCAAAACGATTTTGCTGCACGGCTGGACTGGTGTGTGAACGACTTTGCACACGCGAACCACGCGCCCGTGGCTGAGCTCAATGGTAGCAATCGACTTGATGTGAAGCCCGGGGAAACGGTGAAGCTCGACGCCTTGGCGACCGATCCTGACGGAAACAAACTCACGTACAAATGGTGGCAATACGCCGACGCAGACTCAGTCACCGAAAACGTAAGCATCACGAATGCCGATTCTATCGATAAAGCGAGTTTCGTGGTCCCAAACGAACCCGGTAAACAGGTGCAAATCATTCTTGAGGTGATGGATGATGGGACGCCTGGACTTACCGGATACCAGCGTCTCTTATTCACCATCGATTGAGATCCATTCGTCATTTTTTTACACAAGCATGTCACAACGTCGCTGGGTAGCGCTGTTCCTCGCTCGGCCGATGGGCGGAAAATCGTCGGTGGCGTCTACTGCCACTTGGTGTTGTTGGACTCCTCGTTGCCGGCATCGACTACGACGGTGTCCAAGGCAACCAAGTGCCATACCTGTTGCGAAGGTGGTCGCGGTTAGCGACGAGGTGAATCGTGATGTCACTTGGCGACCTAATCATTCGACTTTGCAACAGCGGATTCGGAACCATCGAAGCGACACGTCGATTGTTTGGGCGGCCGGAAGTTGGAACGATCTCGACATCGGATCTTCATTCGGCGATGAGTTCAGATGGCACGCCACCGGTACTGGTCGATGTTCGCAGCGATGCGGAACAAACCGTATCGCGAATTCCGGGTGCAATCACGCAGCAGGAATACGAAGCTGGCGCGGGGGCGTTCGCGGGCCGGAAAGTCGCTGTTTATTGCACCGTGGGTGGACGCAGTTATCTGTACGCTCGGAAACTGGTTGCCGCCGGCGTGGACGCGACGAACTATCGCGACGGAATTCTGGGCTGGTGCCGCGATGGGCTACCACTCGAATCCCCAGATAAACAAGCCACCACTGCCGTGCATCCGTACTGGCGAATCTTTCACGTGCCGGATCAGTACGAAGTGAAGACCTGACCAATGCCCATGGCGCCGAATCACCGATCATCGTGGTCCATCCGGAAGTGCGCATTCGCTCGCGATCAGTTGATCGATGATGGATTCCGACTCACGCTGAGCGATTGAGTCAGTGGCTGAATCGGCATCCATAAGTTTTGCCCTCTCTGCGTCGCGGTCGGCATCGGAACTCTGAACAATTGACGCCAGCAATTGTTGATGAGGAAGCGGAACGATTCAGGACCTCGTTTCACCATCCTAATTGCCACGGGGACAGGGCATGCGGAACGGTGGTTGACGAGCTAGCCGGTAGAGTTTCTGTGAGTGTCGTGGCGAGTCGCATGAGAGGCTCGTTTTTGGCTGCGAACGCGGGGTGAGACACGCCAAACGCAGCGGATGCCAGAAACGCCCTCGCTTGAGATCCTGCCGTGTCCAGACTCACTCGTGGCGAAGTCATCGATCCAACCCAGGTGACGATCGCCCATTGCTGCAACTGTCCGGAAAAGCTTGCCGAGATACGAGCACGATTGAGTGACCTGTCCTGGTGGATGCGTTTACTGAACCAGCGGGTCGCCCAACGAGCCAATCTTGAAGACGAAGCATCCGGTCGATTCTTCGAGGATCGTTTCAAAGCCGTTCCGCTGATCGACCATGGCCGGATTGCCGCATCAAATCGACTCGATGCGGAGCCTGAAAACGGGGCGGCGTTACCAGGTTCGCAGCCAAACCCGTGAGCTCTTCCAACAGGCCGCTTAGCGCTACCTCGCGCGCAGCTCAAAACTTGTCTTGGCATCCCAAAATGGGCTGACGGTCGGCGCCGACGGCGCCTTCCCGGCTTCCTATCGGCGCGACAAGGCCCGCATGAGCCACTCGCCGCGTCAGATCACCACCGCCGCCGCCGGATCGGAAAAAGTAATCCCAGAGGTAGAGAAAGTTTAGGGACCCCAACTTCATCCCGCGTCCCCATTCGTTCTGTAGTACGTTTAATGATACAGGCCAATTCTAACTTACTTTCGCATCAGGACTTGCGCTAACCACTCTCGTCAAAGGAAGGTTCTTAAAGAAATCCGGGAACTTTCTAGCCCGCCAGTTGTATAACCTGCAAATGAACAAACGAGAGCGGATCATTGGCAAGTGAAGATCAAATCGTAGTCCAGGTGTTAGCCGGGAAGACGAGCGAGTTTCGGAAGCTGGTGGAGCTGTATCATCAGCCGGTCCTCCGCTTCGCACGCAACATGATCGGAGACGAACACGATGCCGAAGACATCACGCAGGAAGTCTTTCTGGCGGCGTTTGACCACTTGGGGTGGTACAACGCCAAACGGGCTTCGTTGCTGACCTGGTTGTTCACCATCGCGCGGAACCGATGCGTGAACTACCTGAAGCGAAAGCGGCCAGTGATCGATGGCGAGGCGATTGCCAACATACAACCAGCCGCGAGCAGCGACGATTCCGCGCGGAATGAGTTCTGGATCCGCCTCGACGAAGCGCTCGATGCGTTGCCGATCGAGCAGAAGACGGCGTTTGTTCTGGCCGAGATTGAAGGTCTGCCTTATGCCGACATTGCTCACATCGAGCAAACAACACTCGGTACCGTGAAGTCACGAATTCACCGCGCCAAGCAGCGTTTGCGGGCTGTGATGGCACCGACGTTGGGAGAGCAATGATGGCCAACGAACCGATGTACGACGAGTGGATCGCCAATCGCCGGGCATCCGAACCATCCTGCGAGCTGACCGATCGAGTGATGGCCGCGGTGGAAGAGCGGGACGTGCAGCGTAAATGTTACGTGCGTCTTGCCGATCGAATGAACGAATCACGACCGGCGCGTTGGGCAGCTTGCCTGGCGGCCTCGTTGGTTGGCAGCCTACCGTTTTTGCTTGTCGCGCATGCGGCAAAGTTGCTCGTATCTTAGTGGAGAACCTTAGCAATGGCGTCAGACCCAACCTTTGTTCGATTTCCGTGGGTCGCACTCGCTCTTTCGTTTCTATCGTCGGGAGTCGGCCACATTTATTGCGGTCACATCGCGAAGGGGCTCTTTTTGTACTCGGCAAGGTTTTTGCTACCGCTGCTGTGCATCATCGCCGCGTTCGCGCAACCTTCCAATGGAGTCTTGCTCGGTTTGATTCTGGCGCCGGCGGCGGCGACGCTTATCATCTTCCTCTACTCACCGATCGATGCTTATACCATCGCTAAGCGAACTGGTCCCGACTACAAGCCGAAGGAGTACAATCGCGCGAGCTTGTACTGGTTGCTCGTCGCGATGCAGCTTGCTTATCCCGTCGCACTGACTTGGGGAGTTCACGAGTATGTCTACGAGGCGTTCGTCATCCCGACACGCAGCATGAGCCCCAACTTTTTGGCCGGCGATCGGATTCTGGTGAACAAGCGACCGCTGCGCGATGGCTTTCCGGAACGCGGCGATGTCGTCGTGTTTCGCACTCCGTCGTCGGAAGCAGGACACACCTGGATCGACCGTGTGATTGGTGTCGCTGGAGATCGGATTGTGATCAAGGGACGAGAGATCGAAGTGAACGGTAAGATGCTCGAGCGTGATCGAGTGCCGACGGAGAGCATTGCCCAGATCCGCAAGCAAGTAGAAGGCTACGTTCATTACGAATCGCACGCCGGTCGTCGGTATCGAGTGCTCTTTGCCGATGATTCCTTCGACGGATCGGCCATGGACGAAATCAATGTCACCGTACCGGATCGCAGCGTCTTCGTGCTCGGAGACAATCGCGATCGCTCGAGAGACAGCCGGAACATCGGCTCGATTCATGTTGGCGACGTGATCGGCTACGTCGACTACATCTTCTTCCCGGCCGAAACGTGGTCACGATTTGGCGTCTATCGAGACTAGGCTCTGTTTGAAACTCTGTGTGGGGAAGGTTTGGACCCATGGTTAATTGCCACGGGGACAGGGCATGCGGAACGGTGGTTGACGAGCTAGCCGGTAAAGTTTCTGTGAGCGTCGTGAGTCGCATGAGAGGCTCGTTTTTGGCTGCGAACGCGGGGTGAGACACGCCGAACGCAGCGGATGCCAGAAACGCCCTCGCTAGAGATGCTGCCGTGTCAGATCACCACCGCCGCCGGATCGGAAAAACCAATGCCGGAGGTAGACGAAGTTTAGGGACCCAGACTTCATCCCCTGTCCCCATTCGTTCCTGTGTCCCCAGTCTTTCTCCAGTCTTTCCTGTGTCCGACCCACGCGCACAAATGCAAATTGCTAACTCAACGCGTGATGCGCCACCCAAGCAGGTTACAGCGCCGCACCTTCTTCGATGCAGCTCAACGCCCCGCCCCGGGCACCTTTTACCGCCTATGCCAGAAAACGACTTGCTTCAGAAGATTGCAACGAGCAAAAAGCCCTGTTACGATGAGTCTCGGTCCTGAATCAAGATCCGTATCAGTTTGCTGCTGTCTCCATCGCTGGCCGCCTGTGCAGGTCACGCCGTACTGCCGGTCAAGTTACCACGGTCAACGGGGAACCACCATGAAACGACGATTTTTGATTCGCTGTACGTTGCTGCTATCTGCATCGCTGGTCGCCTCTGCTGGCCAGTCCGCACTTGCCGGTCAAATTACCACGGTCAACCTGCTGCTTCCGGCCGTGCAGAAAGTCCGCGAGGCAGCTGCCAGAATGCAGTGTTCCAATAACTTGCATCAGCTCGGCCTCCAGTTGCACAACTATAGAAGCGCGGTTGATTATCGCCGCCAGTTGCTGGACGGAAACCTCTATGGAGAGCGGACGACGGCTTGGTCGAGTTCTCCAAACTGGTCCGTGTCGATCCTTCCCGACATGGACCAAGGGCCGGTCTATGCATCGCTGGACGTCCGGCAGGTTTCTCCCAGGAATATTGAGGCAGAGTTCTCCCTGTTTGGCGGACGGAGTACATCGAGTCCCTTCCACGAGACGTTCGTTGACATCTGGACGTTCATTCCCATTCAAGCCATTGGCGGCAATGCGTTTCCCAATTGGAACATCACGCACACGCCCATGCGGACTTGTTGCCCGGGGCTGGTGGCCCGATGCAACTCACTCAGGAAATCCGTTTCTGGGATCTCCCGCCAGATGGCAGCACGCTGCTGGGATCGTCCCAAGCGGGACTTTTTGGCGATGCGCTCTCCATGAATGGCTTTGCGGACTGGGGCGGCTCCGTGCGACGGATTAGCCTGGAGAGTTGGCGCCTCGCCACCCAAGAGCCGCGAACTCTTGAGCAGCAACTTGATGATTTGGCAAGTGAATACTATCCCTACACCGGCTATCTCGGCTGGCACTTGATGCGCCGCGTACAACTCCCTCAGTACGGTCGATGGCCAGAACACGTTCACGGTCTCGATTTCCGTCGATGACCCCAACATGCAACTGGTTCTCCCACAGGCGGGTGGAGCGGTTCCCGAACCGCCCACCTTTGCCCTGTTCGGCATCGGCAGCGTCGCCCTCGTCGGCTACGGTTGGCGACGCAAGCAGAAGACCACAACGGCCGCTTGACTCTCGCGTTTCAAATTAAACTGTCAAAGAACACAGCCACCCGCCGAGGAGCGTTTCTTTTTTCACGTTCACTAGCCGTCACCCTGACGACCTCACGTGTTTCGCGGTCTCCGGTGTGGTCAAAAAACTCAGCAGACGCTCCAACACCTTAATAAGCGGGATCCCGTGTCCTGGCCGGTTAAGCATTTGGGCCGAGATCGGCTGCAAATCAACACCGGTAAAAGCTTCTCACGGTCGGTAACACCTGACCTGGGGTAAGGAGCGAGGTTTGCTCGATGATGAGCAACGTCGAAGTTTGGTGCCCTATTCACGAGCGGACCCGAACATATGCGAATTGGAATCACCTTAGGTCTACTTCTCGCGACCATACTTCATCCCGTACAGGCTGCGGAAACGGCACACACGAATGTCGTGCTCATCGTCGCGGACTATATGGGCTACAGCGACACGCAGCCCTATGGCGCTTCGGATATACGGACTCCGAATCTATTGCGTCTTGCCAATGAGGGCGTTCGCCTTACCGACGCGTACTCAACGGCTGCCATCTGCTCGCCCTCACGTGCTGCCATGTTGACGGGTCGATACCAGCACCGATTCGGACTCGAAGCCAGCATTCGGCGAGGTGGTCTGCCCCAAACTGAAATAACGGTGGCGAAAGTCCTCAACAATCGAGGTTATGCGACCGCGATGATCGGCAAGTGGCATCTTGGACTGGGCAAAGGGTCCGGCCCAAACGCCCATGGTTTTGATGAAACACTGTTCTTTAACGAGTCGAGCATCGACTACTATTCCCATCGGACACAGTTCGGTGAACCGGCTCTTTTTGAAAATGGTCAGCCAGTCGAGGTTGCGGGGTACAGTACTGATGTCTTCACCGACAGGGCGATTTCTTTTATTCAGCGTCATGTGGAACGGCCCTTTTTCGTCTTTTTGGCTTACAACGCGACCCTGCCCCCCCTGCAACCTCCAGACCGACCCGACGATATTCGTGCTGGCGACTCGGGCACCCCTGCCGGGAATAGCTGGTATCGCAGCAGTCGTGCCGACTACGTCCATGTCGTTGAATCCTTAGATTCCGGAATTGGCAGAGTACTGGATCAATTGGCCAAGTCTGATGTAGCTGACCAAACGTTGGTAATCTTCACTTGCGATCACGGTGGT
>CAVTIV010000021.1:0-123583 GCA_963734865.1 Pirellulaceae bacterium | reverse complement strand
GCCGACAAGCTATCGAATGTCGTGGCTGACCGTACTCAATTCCAACCTTGTGAGACCCCGCGTATGTGGCTTGCAATTACTGGATTCGCCGTTTTTTTAATTTCCGCGCCGATGATCTCGATTGGCGTTGTTCTGCATTACGCATCGGCACAGACTAAATCCACGGGAACTCTGATTGCGAGCAAAGGCGGCCTCAGCATGCTCATATTTCTCGCCTTGATGGTTGGATTTACGATTTCGTTTCAAACGCACAAACTGGACCTTTCTCAACCGGTCCAGGTTTTGCTCGATATTGTCGCCGTCGCGGTTGGGATACTTGCTGTGTTTTTCTCTCCCGGCGGGTGGATCTTTCGGGACGTTTCAAGACCAGGAGATGTTTCACATTCTGACGAACAGCCAAGAGCTTGAACTGCGAACGTCATTACCATCGCACGACCGACATGCGGCGAACCATGAAATCGCTTTACGCTTGCTTGTCAAGCGTCAGTGACCGCTGGCGGCAAGCGAGCCGAGTCTTCGAGCTCGCGTTAAGCCGCGGTGCTCGCTAAACGATTGACCCGCAGAGTTGGCTTCCCCCTTTCGTCTCGCAACTTTCCGTTGTTTTTCTTTCCTTCGTTGACACTTCGCTGGTTCGTTCTTCCGAGTCTCTCGTCGAACCGAATCCTACACTGGCAAAGTTCGCATTTGGGCTCCTGCAAAAAGGACCGCGTCAATCCGCGCTAGACGAGTTGGCATGGTCGTCGTGAGGAGAATGGAAGCGGCTAGAGTCGAACAACTAGCCGCGTCCAGTAGACCAGAGCAGAGCTATTGACCAGAGATCGATTTGGAGAGCGTGTCGACGAGCTTGGCTAACGCAATCAATCTCTCCAGTCGCAGGATTGTCGGCGGTGCGCGAGCGTCTTCGTAGAGATCGCTGGAGCGCATCGACGTCCAGTTTTTGGGGACCGAAAAAGTCCCTGCGGGTGAGCCCTTTAGGATTACACACTCCATGCCCAAATATGGGACGTTTCAAAGCGAGTGAAGCCTTGAAACACGTGATCTATTCCCGCCCAAGTGCCACATCTACCTCCATTCCGTCTTCCGGTTCGATTTCGCTGTCAGCAGCCAGCTCATCTGGAGTTGTCGGCCTCGTATGTGATTTCTGTTCGTCACCTGGCGGGTCTTGGCGAGCAGATGTCCAGCGACGATTCTTTGCTGGCTTACCGATCATCTTCGCAGGCTTCCTCTCCACGGTCTGTTACCTCGCCGCAGTTGCCCTCGCCTCGTACTGTCTTTCTTCAGAGTTGCATTTGGTATACTGCCTCGTACTGAAAGAAACCGGAACTAAGTACAGGGGACTTTCACCCCACAAGATCACGCCCATCGTTGGGCGTACTGCAACGGAGCACGGCATGGGGCGTTTACAAATGGACAATCAAACCGCCGTCCCCGGTGACGTCGGCCGTTCGGCGAGTAGATCGCAGGTGTCGGCGTGAAACTTCGGTTTTGGTACCAAGTCCATGGCAAAAGGGACGTGACTCCCTCCCCGGATGCAATGCTGGATTCCATCCGACCGCGCGTGAACGGCTCGACGTACGACGGTCGGGTGCTGCGGAAAGGTGGTTGGCAAAATGGCGGCTTGCGCTTATTGCATGAATCCACCCCAATAGTCCTTGTCGGTCGACTTGTACCCGGCGACGAGTCTTACCTCTGGGATCGAGATGACTGGGAGTGGTACCGCCGGTCGAAGTCCCGGTGGTATGCTGGTGATTGGTGTCAACGATCCAGACTGTCCGGGTCGGCAACCGCCGCAAAAAATGCCAGAACCAAGAATGTGCACGGGAGCAACGGGCGGGGCGTTTTCGTCGTTGGTCAGTCCAATGCCGTTGCCCCGTGAATTCCAACGTTATCCGACTGAAATTGCATGACCAACGACATCCCAATAGTTCGCTACGATACGAAGCATCACGCCCGCCATCTCTTTGCGTTTTACGTCGGTTTGGCTCCAATCTGCGTTGCCATGTTGTATACCGTTTTCGCCGTGCAGTCCTTCGCTTGGTTCCTCGTCGTCACGCTTGCTGGTTTTCTGTTTACCGTCGCCGTCACGATGCGAATCATGCCGTACCCAATTTGCCCGACGTGCGACCGAACTATTCGGCAACGCCCATTGAATACTCACGCCGAAACCGGTGGGCCTACGTACTACTGCGTTGATTGCAATACTCGATGGATTGTTGACATGAATCGGTCCGACAAGCAGATGGCGACGACCTGCCCCTCTTGTGACTCTACGAAGGCTCGCTCGATTCAGGACGGCGGATAACCATCGCGTGACGTTCTGTCATTTGGTGAATCGTCGTGAGCGTGTCCGAACACTAGATCTCACGCAAAGACGCCAAGGTTGCTGATGGGATCTTCTTTGCGACTTCGCCTTGGCGTGACCCATGCCGCTTCCGATTTCCGATCGCGAGTGCGCTGTTGACCCGGTGCGCCCGACGAACCGGTGCGCCCGACGAACCGGGGCGCAATCGAAACGGGGCGATCATCGTTGCGCGGTCGGATGGAACAGGAGGGCGCGGAGAAAACGGAGAGGATAGGCCATTCGCCTCCGTTGTCTCTGTTCGCTCCTGTTGGATGGTTTTCCGCTAGCGCCGTCAGCTACGGGATCGACGTCCCCGATCGACTTGACCGTGAAGCACCTTCCTGATTTCCTTCGTTCCTTATCCAACATGCGTGGTTGTGGTTCAATGAGGAAGGCAGGAAAACAGGAATCGTCCGTGGTATCATGCTGGCGTGAATCTGACCCGATGTTCGGGGCCAATTTGTCCCCAATTAGCCAGAAGCAGGATCGAGATAGGGGCCCGGTTGCCCGGGACCCCTCTCACACCACCGTACATGCGGGCCCGCATACGGCGGTTCGTTTCTTGGAAGCAGACTTGCTCCAAATTTCCTCGAGACTCGCTAGTCCTTGTTTGTGGAGGTAGTCAATCGAGATCGCAACATGCATTGCTGCGCTCGATGACATCACCCACGGTCCGCGGCCACTGCTACCGTGTGAGAAGGCTTCATCACGCCGAACGCCAAGCTTCAGCAACATCCGTATCCGCGTGCGGACTCGGTACCACTGTTTCCAGTAGCAGGCGCGGATACGCCGACTACGAGTTTAAGCTTTCGCGTCAGGTAGCGTTCAATCGACTTGAAGACTCGGGCGGCTGACTGCTCAGTTTTGGAAAATACCAAGAAGTCATCCGCGTAGTGCACGCAAGCGGTGTCCACGATGCTCCATCTCTTTGTCAAAGTCATCCAATAGGATGTTGGCGAGGAGCGGTGAAAGTGGACCACCCTGCATCGTACCTTCGGTCGATGGTTGCCAATCGGTATCGATCATCACGCCCGCTAGTAAATAGTTCCCGATCAAACGTAATAGCCGTTTGTCACGGACCTTGCTGGCAACGCGGGCCATCAAGACGTCGTGTTGAACGCCGTCGAAAAATTTCGACAAATCCATGTCAACGCAGTGCCGGTATGCTAGCCGACATTCCCGTACTCGATGAAAACCCGGATCCCGATTCCGTGGCCGATGAACTGATTGCCCGGTCGCTAATGCCCGAATCTGCACGGCTCGATGCGATGCATGTGGCGATTGCGGCACTTGCCGGAGTACAATATCTCTTGACACAAAACTGCAAGCACATTGCGAACGCTCACGTACTTCCACGCGTCTACCGATTGCTGGATGACCTTGGACTGCCGGGCCTGCTAATCACAACTCCATTTGAGTTTCTCGGGGGCGATGACCATGTCGAATCCAATTCTTAAAGAACTTCACGACATTCGAGCTCAGATTCTCGCTGAGCATGGCGACGATCTTGGTGCCTATCTTCATTCTGAGTTCCAAAGAGCCAAGGCGTCGGGACACCCGGTGGCGAAGATAAAGCAGAGAACCATCCGGTCGCTTTACGCTTGCGCGTTTACTCGAATGGAAACTCGATTGTCCGTCCTCGGTGACGGGTACCGTTAGCTGGCAATAATATGACCCGACTTGTGCTCACTATCGCTTTACTCCACGCGTCACTTGGCGTCGCTGCACCGCCGCAGTCCGACGACAAATCTGCCCGGTTGGCACACTTGAAATCGGACATCGAGCGTTCTCCCTCAATCGACAAGCGTTTCAAGGCCCTTGATGAATATGCACGGCTTGCACCACCGTCGGAAGCACTTGGTGTCCTCACCACGGCTTTGAACGATTCTTCGCCGGACGTAAGCGGACTGGCCGCGCGGCGGTTGGGCACGATTGGCCGGCAAGCAACCGCCGCCATCCCTGCGCTACGTGTCAAACTCAACGATAAAGAGTATCGGGCGCGATGGATCTCTAATCACTTTGCAATGCAACGTGCCGTACGATTCGACGTCGCTGAGGCACTTGGGCTTATTGGTCCTGACGCACACGTCGCAACACCAGTGTTGAGGAAAATGGCTCAACATGATACGGATCCGGAAGTACGTGTCAGCGCTGCTCTCGCACTTCTTCGCATCTTTCCGAAGGACAATCTCCCACTCCAAGAGTTAGTCCGCTCCCTGGAGAACGACAATAACGGCACTGGCGGCCCAATTTGCGCGGCAGAAGCGCTGCGTCAACTCGGTTCGCGAGCCAAATCGGCTTTTGATTCCGTGGTTATTGCAAGCAAACACCGCGACGAATTTGTTCGCATGAGTGCGATTGATGCCTTGACCGCGATTGACTCTGAAAGGGCGGTCGATGTACTGCGACACTGCCTGAAGGACAAGAACGCACAAGTCCGGGAATCGGCGTCAGACGCGTTAGGGACACTCGGGCCAATCGCGGCTCCGGCTGTCGCCGACCTGATTCTGGCGTTATCAGATGACAGCGACTTTCTTAGTTTTCGTCTTCGGGAGTCCGCCACCAGAACCCTTGGCCTTATTGGGCCTCAGGCGGTGGAAGCGATTCCACACCTTGAACGCCTCGCGGCGAATCCCAAAGACAAGGATCTGCAATCCATTGCGGTCAAGTCACTCCGTCAAATTCGCGAACAGCCAGCTAACAAGCGCGTGAACCGGAACTAAGTACAGGGGACTTTCACCCCACAAAATCACGCCCATCGTTGGGCGTACTGCAACGGACGGCTTGCGCGGTTTTTGAAGTGGAAAATCAATCGTCCGTCCTCGGTGACGGCTAACGTTCATCGGGCCGATTTTCTGTTCTTTGATTAGCGTCGATCAGAGTTGATTAGTGTTCCCTTCACTACTGGTGTGCGCGGATACGGAAACACTGATCCGCGCTAATCTTCACTAATCCAGAGATCGATGTCGCTTCGCAAACATCGTCCCGGATGACCAAACCCGTCTTGCTGTCGCATACCGTTGTTGGGTGCCATCTTGGTCCGCGCCGCAAATCATTCACTCTCGATCGGATTCGCGTGATTGGTTCGATTCATGGTCCACTCTTGACGCACTGGTTTGAGCGATACAATCGTCGGTGCATTCGGCGTCGAAGCCCAGGACTCACTTTGATCGACGCCAGCGCTCGCAGATTTGCCGCGTGACGGTGCGGTCGATATACTTGTGGTGATGCCGCTGGGAGGTCGTCACTCTCTCCGCGATTCGATAAGCACCGATGGACCATGTGTTGGACCGGCGCGGCGTCAGAGTCGTTACCTAGGGTCTGTCGTGGGTCGCCGCTCGGTCAACACTGCCGTTCTGGCATTCGGTTTATTGATCCCGATCGTACTTGTACTCAGGCCGTAGGCCGGTACTCGTACTCGAGTCCGCGTGATCGACACGAACGCGATGTACCGCAGCAACGACTATTGAGTGAGAACGGTTTGCTCGCGCGGGCCCTCAAATCGAGTACGAGTACCGCTTCGCTGAGTACGAGTACAAGTACGACGGTCCGCTCGATGAGAGGTGGCGCGGTCGATTGGTACGTTCGAAGTTGCGCGGTCGAACCCCAAGTGGTATGCTGGTGGTTGGTGTCAACGATCCGGGCTGGCGGGGTCGGTACCCACCGCAAAAAGCCAGAACCATGGCATGAACACGGAGCGACCGATCGTGTTCTTGGTAGTTAGAAACCGGTTCGCGGTCGTCCAGTTATGCCCGCCGTTCGGCGAGAAGGGAAATCGAATGGGTGGCCTGACATCCCCGTTGCTGCTTCTTGTTCTGATACCAGGAGTCGCCCTGGCACAGCGAGATCCTCCGCTGCTCGAATGCTATCTCCCGTCGATCACAGTGAGACACGCAGAGGGTGAACGGTTATCGCTCGACCTGGTGCTGAAGAAGGAGACCGGCCCTACTGAGCACAGAGAACACCAAATGTATCTGCTGGTCTATCTTCTGGATGACGAAACTGAACTCCTCCAGATTTCTTCCGATCCGAAGTTGCTCGACAAGACCAAGGGCCGCGAATCGAAACTGTTTTTGGATGTCTTGCTCGAAAAAGGGCTCGTTACGGTCCTTGAGACGAAGGTTGCGAAACGCCAAGGCTTCGCGGGGCAGGACGTTTCGGGCAAGTACGCCGACGGCTCCAAGGCCGGAAGGAGCAAAGAGGACTTCCTTAAGCTCAATACGTTCGCGTTTTCTTTTACGCCGAAATACGTCGACTTGTTCAGCAAGATTTCG
Organism: Pirellulaceae bacterium; assembly: GCA_963734865.1. Lineage (GTDB taxonomy): Bacteria > Planctomycetota > Planctomycetia > Pirellulales > Pirellulaceae > CBDCUW01. Next base: position 116,968 of record CAVTIV010000021.1, on the reverse strand, counting down.
AAGCTCAAGCATTTTCGCAACGAAGATCCTCCACCGGATCAAATCGGCATTTACAAACACCGTTTTAAGATGCTCGTGTTCGTTCCCGTGAACGACTGCAAGTACGCTACTGAGGTGCGTGACGGAATCCGAGGAGAGAACGATCTTGGGCTGAATCACGATCGGTTTACCACGCCAATTTTGTACTGCCGACCTTTGCCATACGAGTTTGCGTTTCGCCGCGACAGTGAAGTAGATACCGTCGTTTACATTCAGTAGCCGGTCTTCGCCGAACACAGCCATGCACCAGAGTCGCGGTGGCCAGCGTTGTTTGAAATAAAAGTCAACTAACGCCGCCCGGTCATCCCGATCGTTTCGGCGACTGAACCGATACCAATGAACATTCGCGACATAGCTACGGTTGCAATACTCCTTATTTCGCTGCAACTGGGCGGTTGCTCGTCGTCGGAGGATGCCGCCTCCAATCCGAGTCCCGGTGAGCGGCAAGAGTTGCTCACTGCGGCCCAAGCCAAACATGCCATCATTGAACTGGTTCGCGCACACCCAAAGATGTTCATTGGCTCGCCAGATGTTGAATGGCTCGGGACGATTCCATTGGAAGATCGAGGTTCTGGTGAATTCACGTTTGGTGCTTTTGTCGTGAATCCGGATCAGCGATGGTACACGGCCGATATTGGCTTTGGTGCGCCGGAGGTATACTCTTACTCGGGTTCATTTGAAAGGAAAGATGACAACTGGATCGCCTCGGAACCGGAAGTCTCTAGGTTACATGAATCGCGCGATGAAAGTCCGTGATACCTCACCTGTCGCCGAACAATCCGTTGCACGCGGAGCCGCGGGTCGCGCGGTTGTTAAAATCAATGTCGTTCGCCGCGGCCCGGTGAACGGTTCGTTATTTGGACCAAGGCAAAATGTGGCGCAGCCGCAACGATCTGGCGGATTGAGAATCCGTGGACATCGCGGCGACCCCGTCGTGCGCCGTTCCGTCATGCGATTCGCGAAATGGCTTCGCGCCACATACGAGTTTCCGGTTCGCGTTCCGGTCTAACCCTCTTCAAGCAACACCAAACGGGCGGCACTCCACCGCCCGTTCATCATGCGCCCACCCAGTTCCACTGAACAACCCAACATCCGGACAGCGAAAATGAGACAATCACGGACATTTAATTTGAGACGCCCCAGGAAAACGATACGCATTCGACAAACCTTCCCTGCAGCGATTTGGCGGCGACGCCGCCAAATCGCCGCAGGGGTGGATTTCCGGTTTCGCTTGACGGTCCTGGGGCTGCGAAATGCTCGCTGAGACGAGCATTTCTTGCCCCAGGCTATCACCTGCCACTGCTTCGCAGCTATCAGGCAGTCACGGGGTCGGAGAACAGGGTCTGCGGATTCCGGTGCAATGGGTGACGACTCGCAGCTTCGTCGGTTCTTCGCCTTTCCCCAGTTTCAATACGCCCCCGCGCGTTTACCGTTACCGCTGCTCGCCCTTGGAAAGGGCGAGCGAGGCCACACAGTTGCAGTGTTGAGTGCTGAATCAGCGACGTCGGTCGCTGTGCCTCGGTTACTTCCATTGCGGCTCAACGACACGACTGAGCGTTTCTTCAGCGTCGTCATCCTCTTCAAGTTGTCCGATTGCCTGGTAGATAAGGTCCAGCGGTTCAGTGTCGTTCGATTGATTGCGGCCACTGACAACGGTGAGTGAATCCGCATTGAGCCGACCTGGCGAAGTATCCAGATCGAGCAACGCAACATCGACCGACTCTTTGCTGTGGTCATCACTTACTTTGTCAACGTGGTTTGCCAAGAGTGCACTAGGGCTTGGATCAGCAGTGAATGACGGCGGATCGGCAATTCCCTGCGGATTCTGATTCGCAGCCGCAAGCGCAAATGTCAAGCTAGCAGATTGTTGTCCGTTGGTGCGTGTTGCCGCAGTGTCGTATTGGTAAACCGCATCGCTTAGAGAATCGACGATCCAAAGATGATTCACATCGTTTGGATCGATTGTCAAACCTGTTGGTTGCGAATTGGCGGGATCAATCGCCCAGCTTCCTTCGAGAGTACCATTGATGTTGTAACGGAATACGTTGTCGACCGTTCTCGCATCATCGACGACCCACATGTGCGCGCCATCGGTCACAATATCCATCGGGTTTCGATTGGCGCGATCAAGACGGAAGCTCGACGTGGGTTTTGCACCTCCTGATCGTCGTAACGCTGCATTTTGGAAGAAGTAAACTTGGTCTGTTTCGCGGTCGACAACCCACAGATCATTACCGTGAACCGTGATGCCCTCAGGCTTATCAACACCATTGATCTCCCACGATCCAAGAAGTCGGTTTTGCTGATCGTAAACGAAGACTTCACCCTTTGCGTCGACTACCCACTGCGTTGAACCGTCGGTGCTTGAAGCAATTCCTCGTGGTCCCTCGTCTTCCTCGTTTAAGCGGTCGCTATCGAGCAGATTGCCGCCAATATCGTACTGGAACGTTTGACGGTTCGTTGTATCAACAACAATGAACTTGCCACCTCCCTGGACGGGAAGGGGCGTCACATCGATCGTGACTGTGGCCGCGTTTGAAAGAGCAGCACCGTCGCTGGCTTGGTACGTGAACGTATCGGTTCCCGTGAAGCCAACGTTGGCTGTATAAGTGAAGGATCCGTCGGCGTTCAACGTTAGGGTGCCGCTTGCTGGTCCAGTTCCCAGTACAGCGGTCAATGTTGCGCTGTCGGAATCCGTGTCGTTTCCGAGGACTCCTGCTGCCGTGATCGTGAGCGTTGAATCCTCATCTGTCGAGTAGGAATCGTTCACGGCAACCGGGGCATGATTCACGGCGTCAACCGTGATCGTGACGGTCGCGACATTCGAGTCCAACAGGCCATCGTTGGCTGTGTAGGTAAAGCTGTCCGAGCCGTTGAAATTCGCGTTGGGCGTGTAGGTGAAGGATCCGTCCGCGTTGAAGGTTAGGCCGCCGCTGGTCGGTCCAGTGACGAGGACCGCCGTGAATGCGTCGCCATCGACATCGCTGTCATTGGCAAGAACGCCTGTCGCTGGGATCAACAGTGCCATGTCTTCACTGGTCGTGTACCCATTGTCTGCAGCAACCGGTGCGTCATTGACCGCCGTCACGTTGATGTTGACGGTCGCGACATTCGAGTCCAACAGGCCATCGTTGGCTGTGTAGGTAAAGCTGTCTGAGCCGTTGAAATTCGCGTTGGGCGTGTAGGTGAAGGATCCGTCCGCGTTGAGCGTTAGGCCGCCGCTGGTCGGTCCAGTGACGAGGACCGCAGTGAATGCGTCGCCATCCACATCGCTGTCATTGGCAAGAACGCCTGTCGCTGGGATCAACAGTGCCACGTCTTCACTGGTCGTGTACGCATTGTCTGCAGCAACCGGTGCGTCATTGACGGCAGTCACAGTGACCAAGAATTGCTGCGCAGCACTGGTATCTTGCCCACTATTGGCAGTTCCGCCATTGTCATGCAGCGCGACGGTGATCGTGGCCGTGCCATTCGCATCAGGTGCTGATGTGAACGTGAGTGTGCCATCGGCAGAGATCGACGGCGCTACGCTAAACAGCGACGGGTTGTCATTGGTGACAATAAAGTCAACCACTTGGGACGCCTCGCTAGCAGGACCGGATGCAATGTTTGTTGCCCATGGGGTAACTGTTTGCAAGCCAGCGTCTTCGGCGACAATTTGATCTGCACCGGCGACAAAGCTCGGTGCTACGTTGGGAGGTAAGGCTGAATCCAACGAATCACCAAAGTGATCCTCCAATTCAATCTCGCCATCATCGAGGTCGTCAAAGTGATAGCCATCACCAGGAACTGGCGTACCAAGCACAACAGGTATCGATCCGAGGACGACGTTGGTTCCTTCACGTACGAATTGCAGATCAAAACGATGAGGCACCCCGTCACCGACAAACTCGATATCAAATGCGGCTGTTTGGCCGGAGGTTATGCGACTTAGCGTTCCAGTGTGATTGATGATATGAACTCGTGGATCCGATGCCTGGACCGTAATATTGACCGCGACGTTCGTTACTGCATTCTGAATGGCATTCGTGACGCCTGCCGAAACACTGCTGGCAAATCCGGATGAGATTTGGAAGTAGAAGGGATCGCCTGGTGCGATCGGATCAGCCGTTCCGTTGGCAATCGTGGTCGAGGTCTGATTCGTTGCACCCGTAAGTTTGGCGATCGACTCCAGTCCAAGCCGAGGATCGGTTGTCGCCCCGGGATTCGTTCCCAGTCCAATCACTAACGCTCCAAGTGCATTTAGGCCGGTGATCGTCTCTTGAATACCAGCGCCTGAACTAAAGGGAGTGCTTCCACGGGACGTTTGGGTCAATGCGCTGACGGGTAGCGTCACTCCGCCAAGACCAGTGACCGACGTTTCGCCCTTCGGCTGATAGGCAAATCCAATGTCAGTAGCTAGCAGGATTACGGGCAATGCACCGGCACGGAATCCGCCTCCTCCAATGGTACCGGCGGAAGCCAATGCACCGCTGGCTGTATCGACAGTGAAGGATGCGAATGATGGCACGTCACCACTGGCACCCGGAGTGAGCTGAGTTGAACTCAGCCCCGCCGCTCCGCTATCTGTCACCGTGCCGTTGTTGTTGCCGTCGAAACCAAGCCCGGTAACGAGTTGATACAAAGCCTCGATATCCGTCTCCGGCCCATCTCCACCGTAGCCGGGTGCCGTACGATTGAGTGCGGCTTGGATGGCTGCTTGGTAACCGGTTGTACTGGACGCCACGATCGGTTGATTCAAGACAAACGGGCGTCCTGTTGCATACTCCGAAGCAAAGTTCGCGTATTCTTCGAATCTGCCGACGCCAAATCCTAGATCAACTCCAGGCAACGAGGCCTGTAAGTCCGCCATGATCGTCGGAAACGCGCCGCGGACGATGGGACTGTTGTTGGTGAAACTTCCCGTATCGTCAAACAGCAAAAAGACGTCGACTAAGTTGGTCAAACCACCTGAACCGGGTAACGTGATCGTCACGTTTTGCGAGAAATGCTCTCCATCCGCAAGCGACTGGGTGATGCTAAGCGGCGTGACATTGCCAACCGCTGGATTGCTTACGCCCGCTGGCCACAAGATACCGCCAGTCGTGTTGGTGTAGTTCGAGTGTGCCCAGGCTCAAGCACTTCTCGAACAACGTAGGCTCCCGGCGACAAGATCAAGGAACTCATAGGAACCGTCTGCAAGAGTGACAGTCTCTGGTTCACCCAAATCCAGACTGTCGTTGCGATTCAAGTCAATGAAGACGGTCGTTCCCGCAATTCCTGCTTCGCCCGCATCTCGCACGCCGTCGCCATTGACGATCGTCGAACTTGACGCCGTGGATCTCATTGCGACGATAAACGTCTGCAAAGTCTACCCCGGTACATTTAGCGATGCCAGGATGGTGGCAGAATGCTGCAGCTCGGACGCTGGAGTGGCACTCAACAATGCGGTCACTTCCTGCCGCACAAGGTACGTCCCGTCGCCCAGGTGAGTAAAGCTGTATGATCCCGCTTCGTTAACAGACGGCGTGAAGAATTGATCTTCAGACGTGGTGGTCGACGGTTCATCAGCGTCGCGAACTGCGTTGCCGTTGATGTCGAGATAGATGACGATTCCCGCAAGACCGCGTTCACCAGCGTCACGAACACCGTTCTTGTTCGAATCGGCAAAGACGGTTCCGGACAGCGATGAATTACGATTCTGCTGCTCGCCGAAGTTTACACCGGAGGCGTTTTCGCCGTTTTTCAACGTCAACGATCGAGTGCCGGTGATCGGCGACGTTGCATGCCAGCCGCTTCTGGATTGAACGACGATCGTAACTGACCCAGGCGTCACGCCGCTGATCGTAAACGTTCCGTCTGCGGCCGTGATGGCCTGTGGTTCTGCAGGATCGGCCACGCGGTCACCGTTTGTGTCAACAAACACCGTCCAGTCTGCGGAACCCGGTTCAGCGGTCGGCGTCGTGTCGCGAACACCGTTACCGTTCAAGTCATCCCAAACCGATCCGCTCACGGACCCTGGAACCAACGTCGACAAATTGAAGTTGGCAAAATCAGGGGCGGTCGAAGTCGCGCCTGAGTAAACCCGAACTGTGTGATTGTCGCCAAAGCCCGGTGCCGTTTCCCATCCCGAGGGAACGACTTCGATGACTTCGTACTCGCCGATCTGCAGATCGGAAAACAGATAGGTCACCGTCTGCGTTGGTCACCGTCGTGGGCTCACCGGTGTCGAACGCACCGCTGTGATTCATGTCCAGGTAGATGGTCCAGCCTTGCAGACCGGGCTCAACAAATGCACCGAGGAGACTATTGCGCACGCCGTCGCGATTCACGTCATTCCAAACGGTTCCGCTGATGGCACCGTTGAGCACCGTGAAGTTTGCGAAGTCAACTCCGTTCGTGTTTTCGTTGGCGCGTACATTGACGATCTGTTGAACCGAGAATCCAGGCGCAGGAGACCATTTTGTCGATGGTAGAATTTCGCGAACGCGATGGCTACCGTTCAGAACGCTCGGGAAAACATAGTTCCCAGACGTATCGGTGGTCGTTGATATTTCCGTGGCATCAAGCGTCCCGTTTCCATTGTCGTCAATGAAGATTGTCCAGCCTTCGAGCCCAGGCTCCGTGGGCAGGCCGGTCACAGGATCGATTGCTCGGTCACCGTTTCCATTCTGGTCGTTCCAGACAGTGCCAGAGATCGAACCGTTCATCGTAGAGAAGTTTTCGAAATCCTGCGTCACCGTTTGCATGGCCTGGACTGCAGCAGTCTGCTTGATGTCAGTGTTAGTATCCCAACCCACAGGTTGAATTTCAGTCACTTCGTAATCGCCGGCGGGAACGTCCGTGAACTGATAAAAGCCGTCCACGTCCGTCACTGTCGATGGCTCAGTCGCATCGAGCGATCCGTTGGTATTGATGTCCAGAAAAACCGTCCAGCCCGCGAGTCCTGGGTCAGCGATGTCGCGAACTTTGTTTTGGTTCAAATCGTTCCAAACGGTTCCCTCAATGGTACCACCAGCAAAGTTAAAGAAGTCGATCTTGTTGGTACTTTGCCCTGCATTGAAAGTAACGTCGCGTGAGGCAGGTGCCGTTGGTACCCAACCCGCCTGGAGCACTTCGGACACACGGTATACGCCAGAAGGACGGCCAGCCATATTGATGGTGTAGTCACCTCCTGCGTTGGCAACTGCCGAAGGCTCGGGAGATCCATCAGGGAGATTGTTCAGCACACCGTTCTGATCGATATCGACAAACGCTGTCCAACCACCCAGGGTATTGTCCTGGCCACTCTTGATTCCGTTGGAATCCACATCTTCGTAGATCGTTCCGTTGATGTCCGCCGCAAGCAATCTGTCGTATGTTCCAATGTCTCGACGCGAAGTCCCCGCTGGCGATGAAGACGTCTGCGTTTGGAGACCTTCGTGTTGCGAACGAGTGAGAAATTTCATTTTGAATCTACAACTTTGTGCAATGGACGGGGATGTTCTAGCGGAAAAGTGAATATTGGATCTGTGGCGTGTGTTCACACGAAGGACCGGGTCTTTCCAATCGAATACAACGAGGAGTAGAATTCGACCTCCTCAACCGCCAATTTTCTTTATTTGCGAATTCATTTGGACGTGCGACAGTCACGAACTTTGTTTACGTTGGCTTACAGCTACGGAAAAAACCCTCGTCTGACGGTAACTGCGGTCCTTTGGCAGGTCGCTAGTAATCCTATCGCTGTTGTACGGCTGAACTATCGGCGAAACAGGCAATCGGTCGGTCTGCTGTCAGCGCTGCGCCTACAGACGAAAAGTGGAGATACTCGTGTTTTCATCCGCACCACCAAGTGTTATGCGCTGGCCTCCCTGGGTTATCGGATTGATGGTTTTGGGAATCGTTTTCACAGCGGAATACATCGTCATGCTGATCATGCCTCGTGTTCTGCCCGAGCATTCGGCTTATTGGATCGACGCATTAGCGGATGCGACGTTGCTTTCATTGATCGTTTCACCGCTTATGTGGTGGGCAATTGTCGGCCCGCTAAAGAACCTCAACCAAGTGCGCGAGCGTTTTATTGCTGCCGTATTGACCTCGCAGGAAGAAGATCGGCGACTCATCGCCCGAGAATTGCACGATAGCGCGGGACAATCGTTAACGCTGCTGGTGACCAGTTTGCGTTCGTGGCCGCCGCCGATCACCGATGAACAGCAACAACGTCTCCGCGATCTGCGCAAATCGCGCAACAAACGTTAAAAGAAATCAAAGACTTATCGCAGATCATGCGTCCGAGCCTTTTGGATGATCTGGGATTGGCGGCTGCCATGGAGCGAGTCATGCTCACAGTTCAAAGACATCACGCTATTGACGTCCACCTAAACGCACAACGAATGGAAGGGCGTCGGTTGGCAGCGAACGTGGAAACAGCGTTGTTTCGCATTTTCCAAGAGGCAGTGAACAACGCAGTAAAGCATTCTGGGGCTAGCGAACTGTGGATCGAACTGAGGGAGGCGATGGGTCGAGTTACATTGGAGATTAAGGATAACGGTAAGGGTCTTCCGAGAAGTGCACGGGCATCGAGTGAGTGTACGGGTATGGGGATCGTCGGCATGCACGAAAGAGCAAATCAGTTGGGAGGAAAACTGACTATCGACACCGGTAAGCAAGGAACGCGAGTGTCCGTAAGTTTCTCCGCAACAGGTGGCATATGAAAAAGATCCGCGTCATGTTGGTGGATGATCATACGGTGTTACGGGCCGGCCTGCGTTTGTTGGTAAATGCGCAAACTGATATGGAAGTCGTGGCTGAAGCGAGCAATAGTCGCGATGCGGTGACGCAAGCGGTGATGCATCAACCTGAAGTCTTGGTCCTGGATGTAACGCTCCCTGGCGGAGCCAGTCTTCCGATAATTGGTGAACTTATGGAACGCGGTGTCAATGTCCATGTCTTGATGTTGACGATGCATGATGATGCAGCCTATGTGCGTGCAGCACTCGCCGCGGGAGCGACGGGCTACGTCGTGAAGACAATTCGTGAACAAGATCTACTGCAGGCGATTCGCGACACAAGTCGTGGGCGAATGGTAATCGACTTGGATGACGAAGGAGCCAATGCAAGCGTCTTCAGTTCGTTGTTGCAGCCAGGCATGCGGCGTGGTCACGCTCCGCGATTAAGCACGCGAGAGACCCAAGTTCTTAACCTTTTGGGCCAGGGGTTCGCGAACCTGGAAATTGCGGAAAAACTGGAGCTCAGTCCGAAGACAATCGCGACCTATCGCGCGAGACTGGGCGAGAAGCTTGGCCTGAGAACGACCGCTGACTTTGTTAAGTTCGCAACCGATACTGGTGCTGCATACCCGCTGCAGTAACCCTCCCGTCAAAAGATATCGTGACCAACCGGGGGAAGGGCCGTACCTCTACTAATTTCCTGTTTGATGGACAAGGATCCAGCGACAGTGATGGCACGATCGTCAGCTACGCCAGGAACTTCGGTAATTCTGCACGATATCTTGGATGTCACGAGTGGTCATTCCCTTCGCGTAGCGAGTAAGAATTTTCTCTTCCAAGCCAGCAGTTTGCCAAAACGAAGTTGAGCGAACCGAACTCCTTTCAAAATGTTTCTGCTATCTGATCTGGGTCACGATCGCGAGCGTCCTGCAGATCACGATCACCTGGAACGACTGGTGAAGTCCCCGTACCGGTGTCACTCGCCAAGAGTTTCGGCCGGACTTGTCACACATCTATCATCCCATGGCGGGCGGTTTGACTTCCGAATCACTATCGCCAGGCTTTTCCATGGAAATTGGATGATGCGTAAACGAATGGTGTATTTCGCAAGTGTTGCCGTTTTGGTCGCTGATCGGTGTGTTCGCGTGGAACATGACCGCACGAGCGGGCTACGAGTCGGCCGAATACAAGGTCATCGAGTCGGACGGAAAGTTTGAAGTCCGCGAGTACCCCGACCTGATGCTGGTCGCGACGACCACCAAGATCGACGCCCAAGGTCGCGACGGCAGTTTCATGAAACTGTTTCGCTACATCAGCGGTGCGAACGAGTCCGAACAAAAGATCTCCATGACCACGCCCGTCTTCATGGAAAACGACAAAGCGGATTCGGAAGTCCAAATGGGATTCGTGATGCCCAAGGAAGTCGCCGTCGAAGGCGTCCCATCGCCCACCGGCCCAGACGTCGACGTTCGCAAACGAGCCGGCGGACGCTTCGCCGTGCTCCGATTCTCCGGCCGGCTCAACGCCAAGCTCGCCAAAGAATCCGAAGCCAAGCTCCGAGCCTGGATGGAATCCAAAAGCCTCGCTGCCGACGACTCACCCGAATCAAGCGGCGTCGAATCCGCCTCCTACGATCCACCCTTCACACCCGGCCCGCTGCGTCGCAACGAAGTCCTGATTCGGCTGAAGTAACGCATGGACACATCGGCACCCATTCCAGACTGGCGCGTCGAGGTCTACCGCCAGCTCTACGCCGCCGTCGGATTCGGCTGGCTCGTCTGGGCCATGCGTCTGCCGCCCATTTCTCACCTCCTCGACTTCCGCTACCGAATCTTCACCAAGAACCGCCTCCGCCTCACCGGCCGCTGCACCACGGAAACATGCGACGTTCATTCGTCGACCACAATTCTGTCCGCTCACATGTCTCTTGCGTCCATTCCTCGGAGCCGTACGGCGTGCCGCAGCGAACCGACGTCCGCAGCGTTTGGGAGCTCCGATGACGTCAATGGCTCGTCTGACCCTCTCGAACCAGCCACGCGGACGCCGTGTCTGCCAGGCAGTCAGCCGCTTCGGGTCGCGATCGGTCTTGTGGTGCCAGCGAGAGAGTGATCCGTAAGCCCAGTCCTCTGCCCGGCGGACCAACTTGGCTCGCAATGCATTGCGTTGGACATAGCGACACAGCGTTATAGCGACACAGCGTTGGGAAGTGTTCGTCATCCTCCGGTTTGTGGAACAGCTCGCGTCGAGCGTTGCCGCGATGGAGGGCCTACACGTAAACGACCCCCTTCCCCTTTTCTCCTGCGCAAGCGACCGCCCAAGGCGGATCTTGACTGGGGCTGAATCGATGCTACGATCGCGCGTTATCGTGCACCTATCGTCAGATAGGGTGTATGCTGGAGGTCCTCTTACGTCTCTGATCTCCCCATAGGTTTACGGCCAAATCCTTCAGTGGGGGGCGACAAGCAACCGGCTCGTTACCGTCGCCGTGCCGGAAGTTAGGCCCCCGAATCTTTGTCTGCTCGGCTTGTTGTGCTGAGCAATGTGGCACCGAAGAGTCAGAGGAATGGCATGGCATCGGTTGACGGCCGCCACACACTTATTTCAGTGACGACTTGTGGACGAAATCGACTCGCGATCCGTTGAGCCAACGTCGACATCTCTGTTGGCGCGTGTGCGGGACAATGATGTGGTCGCGTGGCAGCGGCTAACCGGCATCTATGCTCCGCTTGTCTACGGTTGGTGTCGCTCGCTGGGGGTTCCGGCACAGGACGCTCCCGATATCGTGCAAAACGTGTTTGTGGCCGTGCATCAGTCACTCTCTTCATTTCGACGCGAGAAGGCGGGCGATTCATTTCGCGGCTGGCTTTGGACGATCACTCGAAATCGGGTTTGCGATCATTTTCGACGTGCAGAGAAGGAGCCGGTCCCCAGGGGCGGGTCCGATGCGCAGATTCGATGGGAAGAATTGCCCGAGGTCGAGCCTCCGTCGACCGATTCAGGGGACAACCCGATCGACGTCCGGCTGCTTCGCGGCTTGGAGTACGTGCGAGTAGAGTTTCGCGAGCAGACCTGGCAGGCTTTTTGGAAATCGGCGGCCGAAGGAATCTCCACAGCCGATGTCGCCAAGGAGCTATCAATGAGTGTGGGCGCCGTTCGCAAGGCAAAGTTTCGAGTGCTCCACCGCCTGCGTGAAGAGCTTCAGGACCTGATCTAGGTACGCCCTGGCTCATGAGGACTGGCGAGAATCGCTGCGAAGAACGTATCTCATGCGGAAAGGTTGTGCCGAGCCCGAAAAAAACTGGAACGCGGATTCGCTGTATCTCATAGTGGGAGATGGACTGAACAACAGCAACTCGAGTTCGGCATGTCGCTAGAAGTTTGTCCTGACGCGTCGCTGCTCCACGCATTTGCGGTTGGTGACCTTCCGTTGCGGGGTGGTGATGAAATCGCCGACCACCTGTCCCAGTGCAGTCAATGCGAGGCGACAGTCGAGCGTCATCACTCGGAGGTGACCGAGTGGGTTGGGCAAATTTGTGCGGCTGCCTGGGGCGAGTCCTACGATCATGAAGCGGAATTGCAGCGTGTTCTAGAAGACGTTGCCCGGATCGAGGTGACGGAGACATTCTCCCGCAAAAAGCCGCCACGGCATCTCACTGGGCAGATTGGTGAGTACGAGATTATTTCGGTCCTCGGCAGGGGGGCGATGGGCGCAGTGTACAAGGCCCAACATCAGCGGCTGCACCGCTTGGTCGCACTGAAGGTTTTGGCGGAAGGGCGCGTCGGCGACCCTAACGCGATCGCACGATTTTGTCGTGAGATGAAAGCGATCGGAAAACTGGATCATCCAAACATCGTTCAAGCGAGTGATGCGGGAGAATCGGATGGCATGTTGTATCTGGCAATGCAGTTCATTGACGGACTTGACATGAGCCGCATCGCTGTGCGAATCAGCCCGATGCGAGTTTGTGATGCGTGCGAGGTGATTCGACAGGCAGCCGAAGGACTTGAGTGTGCTCGGCGCAACGGGATCGTGCACCGCGACGTGAAGCCGTCGAATTTGATTCTTGACCACGATGGCGTGGTCAGGGTGTTGGATCTCGGTCTGGCGTTGGTCGACGCACGGTACGATGAGCAGACGCAGGACCTGACCGTCGACGGACAGTTTATGGGGACGCTGGGATACATGGCCCCTGAGCAACTCGACGATAGCCACCTCGTCGACGCGCGTGCCGACGTCTACGCACTGGGGGCGACCCTGTACCGGTTGCTCACCGGTCGTACTCCTCTGGTGGCCAAACGCAGGACTCCGCTGCAGCAAATTCGCGCGTTAGCGACAGCCGAACCGACGCCGATCGGGGAACTGCGACCCGATTTGCCTGCGGACCTCGCGGAGACGATTGACCGAATGGTCAGTCGCGATCCGCGGCAGCGGTTGCCAACGCCGGGAGATGTCGTGGAAGCGATCAGCTCATTTGCCGCGGGAAGCGATCTTGTGGCACTAATGAATGACGCGAAATCGACGCAACAATGGCGACAGCGAGACCGTGACAGTCCAACCGACGTCGGACCGAAGAACGCTTGACACCTCCCTTTCGCGAAGCGAGTCGGAAGGATCGAGCCCACCAACTACCTGGCCGCTTCGCCGATTGATGGGCTACCTGATCACGGCGGCGATTGCGTGCGTGTGCACTCTGCTGGCACTCATCAATCTCCCCAAGGCCCTTCGCATTATCGAAACAGCGGGCCAGCGATCAACGAGTACCGAAATCGTCGCCCCGGTGGCGAGCACGCTCGATGAGGAGCTTGCTAGGTGGGTTTTGTCGATTGGCGGCAGGGTGACGGCGATGCCGCCATCCGACCCATACCGAGCGAGGATCGTGGAAAGTCCCGACCAGCTTCCAGCGGAACGCTTTTTCTTGACCGATGTCTCGTTGATCGGTTTGCAACTTCAGCCAGGAGATCTGCAGAAGCTAACAAAACTCCGACACCTCTCCGGCTTGCGACTCGGTGCCAGCAACGTCAGCGACGACGACTTGACGCTGATCACCGGCTTGCCCCTCATGCGGCTGGAACTAAATGATTCTGATATTTCGGACCGCGGTATCAACAACCTCGGTAGCCTTCCCAACCTGGAGTTCTTGTTGCTGAGTAACACAAGCATTGGTGACTCGGCCGTGGAAACGATTTGCCAGCGATACAAGAACATTCGCGAGCTTCATCTTGACGGCACACAGATCACCGACGAGGCCACTCGGTACCTTCCTGAACTGACGCACCTGGAAGTGTTGAATATTGAATCAACGATGATTGGCGATGTCGGTGCCCAGCGACTCGAAGGCAACCAGAGCCTGCGCCAGCTCCGACGATGGAATACAAGAATCAGTCTGCCGGAAGTGGAGCGACTATTTGAGTCGCTTCCCAATTGGGAGGGTAGACGACCAAGTATGGGCTCCGGCCCCAACGATGGATGAGAGCAATCGCTCATCGAGGCGGAATACGAGCGAGCGGGCTGTTGATTTAGTGTCATTATGGAAAACAGTAATCAGCCGCTGGGCGTTAGCCCCCGGTTAATGGATACGAACCGGACGCTAACGCGTTCCGGCTGACTAAATCACCAGCCTGCGAGCCGCCGGTGTAAGCCCATTCGCTGATCTCTCAATGCAAGACTGACACAACACGAAGGCCGTGTGGAAAAACCGTGAAACCAACTGCGCTCGCTGTGCGCCCTGGGGAAGGAGATTGATGATGAATCGACCTGTCCATCGAAATCCGAATGGCAAGGGATTCCATCGACGAAGATTGCTGCTCGAGAGTCTCGAAATGCGTCTTTCGCCAGCCCTGCTCATTCCCGGGGCCGACGCGGCGGCGTTTTCCGACTTCCAGGGAGTCCAAATGGGTCCCACGCTGAACAGCGATCCGGCGCACGCCGTGGCCGCGACGGCCGTCGGACCCATCGTCAACTGGCTCCCTCAGCCATTCCAGGAAAGCGCCGACGCGGAAGCCACGACGCCGGGGCCAGTGCTGGGCCGGTCGTCATCCGGTGGAGCTCGTTCGATACAAATGCCAAACGCCACCGATGATTGCTCGATTGCAACTGCCGGTCAGCTTACGATCTTGCCGCGTCAACCGAGCAAGCCTTCCGCCACGGTTTCGTGTTCGGCCGCGAAAGCCACCAGCAACTGGGTGGTCATTGGTGTTCCGGGCCAGATGGTGGACGTGGACGTGCAGATTCAAATCGCGGGCTATCTGGAAACGTTGGTCTTTGCCAGTTCGCCGGTTTCATCGTCCGTCGTCGCAAGTCTGCTGCTGTCGCCTGACCGGTCACCAGCGGCCACGTTGTTTGACGCGACTGCCACTCTCACCAATGGCGTCCTGGTGCAGCACACCGGAGGCTGGGCCTTTTCGCAAGTCGTCGGCCACCAGACACGGTACGAGACAAACCATACCTCCACCGTCACGTTCACCATTGCTGCCGGCGAGCAGTTTTCGTTGCAGGCGGCGCTGAACACGCTGGCGAGAGCCGATGGTCCCTACGAACTATTCGGTTATTCGGACTTCTCCACGTCGGGCCTTACCTACGCGGTCTCCACCTCCGATCCCGGCGCATCGGTGGCGCCGGTGGGAAGCGGCGGCACGGTCAGTGGCATCCTCTGGCATGACGTGAACGCCAACGAAGTCGAAGACTTGAGCGAACCTCGGCTCTCGGGCTTTCGATTCTTTCTTGATGCCAACCAGAACGGAGTGTTTGATGCCGCCACGGAACGAGACGGACTCACGGATGCAAACGGGGTCTACTCGATCGGCAACGTCTCGGCCGGAACATACGACGTGACCCTGGAAGTTCCTCCTGGCTGGGAACAGACGTCGCCGCTGGACACGTCAGGCAATCCGATTGTAGACAGCGTGCCCGTGCAAGACGGAGTCCTTTCCACAGCACGACCGTATGGTGCTCGCGAAATTCCAGGCGCCTGGTCGGAATTGTCTGGCAGGACCTGAATGCTGATGGAATCCGGGATGCGGGCGAGCCGTTCCTGCCGGACTGGGTTGTCTATCTCGATGCAAACGACAACGGCCTGCGCGATGCGAACGAATTGTCAGTTCAGTCGTCGACCGCTGACGGATCCTATTCGTTTGCCGAACTCCAACCAGGCGATCACAGGGTCGCCGTTGAATTGCCTGCCGATTGGCAGTCCAGCACACCGGCGGGCGGACGCGCAACCGTCACCATCGTACCGCAGCAGACGACGCATCTTGATTTTGGCAACTTCATGGCGAACGGAGTGAT
Source organism: Pirellulaceae bacterium (assembly GCA_963734865.1). Lineage (GTDB taxonomy): Bacteria > Planctomycetota > Planctomycetia > Pirellulales > Pirellulaceae > CBDCUW01. The sequence goes on along the minus strand of CAVTIV010000021.1, from coordinate 100,957 downwards.
TGAGGGGACCGTGTTTCACGACGCCAACGGCAATGGCGTGCTCGAGGGCGGCGAAGCAGGACAGCTGGCTGGATCGTGTTCCTCGATCTCAACGATGACGGCTTTTGGGCGGCCGGTGAACCCACGCGGTATACCGACTCGAGTGGCTATTACCGTTTCAGCGGTCTCGCGCAGGAACCTACACAGTAGCGGTTCTGCAGCGAGCATTTTACGAAACAACAACCCCAGGGCGATCGGGTATGGCGTATGAAATCAGGAGTGCGGTCACGACTCCAATCCTGCCTGAAATGCTTCCCGTAGAGTTAAACGGAGACGGAGCGATCGACTTGATCGCGTATTCTCTTTCTACTTCCTTGCATCCCGACAACGAGCTATCGATATTGCTGAATGCCGGTGACGGTCGATACTTCAACGAGTCCGCAGTCTACACACTCGCTACTTCCGCGTTTAACTGGAAGCCAATTCCAGAAGACCTCAACTTGGATGGTTATTTGGATATCGTCGTCGTGACCGATCGAACGATTGAAGTCTTCTTGAATGACCCTACTGCTCCCGGCTCGTTCGCACCGCCAGTCTCTAATCCACTTCCATTTGATGCCGGCCAAGTGAGCATCGTGCGACTTGATGATGACGCGTTCCCCGATTTTGTCGTCGGCAACAGATCAGGCCACGACATTCAAGGATTGGCTGTGCTGCGCAACAATCCGGCGAACCCGGGGACATTCATCAATCCGTCAATCCTGGACACTCCGTCCCAACATTCAGTACACCTGGAAACGGTGGATGTCACTGGCGACGGACGACTTGACATCGTGACGACGAGCGGGGTTGGAGAAGTCGTTGTCTTCCGGAACAATACGTCACAACCGGGTAGCTTCCTTTCAGGAGACCACTATGCGATTCCTGGGGGAGTGTCCCCATTCGATTGGTTGTCAACGGCCGATCTCAACGGAGATGGAGCCGTCGACATTGTTGTACCAACCAATGACGGCGTTGCCGTATTGTTGAACGACTCTGCGAACACTGGCCAGTTCCTGGTTACCAATTATCCATCAGGGCTAGGCCTTGAATTGACAATAGTTGAGGTTGCAGATTGGACTGGAGACGGCTTGTTAGATCTCGTCATTGAACACGTCTATTCTGTCAACGGGAATCCAGCCACGTCCGCCACTGTGTTGGCCAATCAAGCTTCATCGCCGGGGACGTTTGCTGTGCCAACGCTTTTGCCTGTGCAGCGCGTCTTTGCCAACAATGGCGCATCACTTGACGCGCCTTCGCATCTTACAGACTTGAATCTCGATGGTCGACCTGATGGGATCGATCTGCACGGTCAATTACTCTTGTCCGATCCCACCACGCCGGGCGGACATCTGCCTGTTGTGAATTGGCCTGAGAACTTCGATAATCTTCTCCCTACCGATCTCAATGGTGACAGCGCCATCGACCTGCTCTATGTTGACCACCTCAATTCCGGTTGGTCCGTTGCGTACAACGACCCCCGAAATCCCGGGCAATACTCAACTCCCGTGGAAACGCGTCCCGTCTTCGGCCTTAGCATACGTTATGCAGACCTAAACGGTGATGGCTTCCCCGATCCAATTACCGAGCTCGGCAACCAAACATTCGATGGCATGAGAGGAATTTGGTGGTCAGGACTATCGTCCGAGACCACCCGAGTCGACGCGGTGGTGTCGTACCAGTCCCCGTTGTCAATCATCGATTTTGGCACCCAATTCGACAGTGACCGCGACGGGGTGACCGACGATGTCGAAACGCTTGCTCCCAACAACGGGGATGGGAACGCCGACGGGATACCGGATCTTGAGCAGGGCAACGTCGCGTCGCTACCCAGCGCAGTCGATGGCAGCTACATCACCGTTGATACTGATATCGGCGAACTCGTTGATGTCCGCACTCGGCAGGCTCCTGCCAACGGCAGTCCTGCCGGATTTGCATTTCCGCAGGGCCTCGTCGAATATACCGTCGAAGGACTGAATCCCGGAACCAGCGCGGACGTAACCGTCACGTTCCACGGCGTATCCAACGTCAATTTCATTTACAAGCTTGGCGCGACTCCGAATAACACGCAGGAACATTACTATCAGTTCGCCAATGCGTTTGCTTTCTGCCAGCCCAACTGTCCCGCTACCTTCAACGGAAACCAGGTCACCCTGCATTTACAGGACGGTGCCCGTGGGGACGATGACCTGCAAGCCAACGGCCGAATCGTCGATCCCATGGGGGTCGCGGTCCAGACCAGGCCGACACTCGACGTGAATGGCCCTGAGTCCGGTGTGCGCGGTCAACCGCTGGAGTTTCGATTCGATGTCACTCCGGCGGGCGAATATACCTACGACATCGACTGGGACGGTGACGGGAATGTTGATGAGTCGACCAGCGGAAATGAAACACTGGTGGTGAAGCATGTTTATCCGAGCGAAGGGGACTTTTCCGTCATCGTCACCGCGACAGGTGCTGACGATGTATCTTCGGACCCGGTCACGCAAGACGTGTCGATCGAGATTGCGGCGTTGATCGACGGGAATCTGGTCGTCGGCGGGACAACGGGTCACGACCATATTCGTTTTTATCGATCTGGTCACAATCGTGTCAGCGTGCGTCTGAACCGAGATCGCCTGGGACCATTCACACTCTCGGCGGACGCTCAATTGGTCGCCTACGGCCAAGACGGCAACGATCGGATCTCCGTTTCCGGCAACTTGCCGTATGACGCGTCGTTTTTTGGCGGCGCGGGTCGGGATCTGTTGGTTGGTGGACGAGGCGACGATCTGCTCGATGGCGGGCCAGGACGCGATCAGCTGTATGGATTACGCGGCGATGATCTGCTCGACGGTGGTGACGGCGACGACTTATTGTTTGGAGGCCTGGGCGACAATGTGTTGGTGGGCGGCGAAGGTAACGATCGGCTCCTCGGCGGTTTTGGCCGAGACATTCTGATTGGCGGTTTGGGCGAGGATCGGCTGTATGGCGGTTTCGGCGGCGACATTCTGATCGGGGGATCGACAGTCTATGACGACGATCTGATTCGCTTCGTCAAATCCTTGCCTTGTGGACGCTGCCGCTTTCGAATCCCGAGCGTGTTGAACGTCTTGGTGACCCATCGCAGTCTGTCTATTTGAAGTCAGGCGAAACCGTACTGGATGATGAGTCGGTCGATCTGCTCTTCGGCGGCTGGGGAGAAGATTGGTTCTTCTCGCGTCCTGGTCAAGACAGATTGATCGGCCATCAGCATCGGCGCGGTAATTCTTTGAATTAGCTCGCTGATCTCGCCGTCGTGCGGGCCGCGTTCCGACGCGACAGTCGAATTCGCAAATACTGGAACGCTTTTGCATTGTACTGACTAGTAAGGAAAACCGCAGTTTGCGATTACCAAGGAGCCTTCGATGAACACTCGTATCGCTTCAAGAAGAAATCGAATACGCAGATTGGCTCTAGCCCACCGTCGACTTCAGTTAGAAGGACTGGAACAGCGACTCTCACCGGCATTGCTCATTGCAGCCGCCACCGCGGAAGCATTTTCCGACTATCAGGGAACTCAGGCGGGGCTGATCAGCAATACGGATCCGAACCACACGATTGCCGAAACGACGGTGGGGCCAGTCGTCACCTTCTTACCGACACCATTCCAGGAGAGTGCCTATGCGGAGTCGACCACACCCGGGCCAGTGCTGGGCCGATCACATTCGGGTGGAGCTATTCCCGTCCCCAACCCTAACTCGACGCAAACTTGTTCGATCACGACTTCCCCCGCCGGGTTAACGATCCTGCCACGTCAACCGAGTAACTCGAACGCCACCGTGTCCTGTTCGATGTCAACGGCAACCAACAACTGGGTCGTTTCCGGTGTACCGGCCGGCACGATGGTGGACGTGGATGTGAATATTCAGATTGAAGGTTATCTGGAAAACTTAAGTTTTGGCGGCACGACCATCACTTCATCGGTCGCTGCAAGTCTGGTGTTGGCGTCCGATGTGGCTCCGGACGCAGGGCTCTTCTCGGCGGAGGCCACATTGACCAACGTGGTTCTTCAACGAACAGGTCCGTGGACCTTTTCCCAGGTCACCGGTTCGCAATCCCGTTACGAAACCAATCACAATTCTACGGTGACTTTTACGTTTGCCGCCGGTGAGCCCTTTTCGTTGCAGGCGGCGCTCGGAACGCTCGCCACATCCGATGGTCCCTTCGAAGTGTTCGCGTACTCGGATTTCTCCACGTCGGGTTTCACCTACAGCCTGTCCACGTCCGCGACCGGTGCCACGATCGACCCGCTCGGGGCGGTCGAACTTGCGCGATCAGCGGAACCGTGTTTGAAGACAGAAATTCGGATGGGATCTTTGCTGCTGACGAGGCCGGCGTTTCCGGTCGATGGCTTTACCTTGACGCAAACGCCAATGGACTGCGCGATGCCGGCGAGGTCGTCGTGCAGAGCGATGCCACGGGAGCATTCCGATTTGACTCCCTTGCGGCCGGAACTTACCGAGTGATGCAGGAGCTGCCGGCCGGATGGATTCAAACGGCGCCGCCAGGAACAACTCCGTGGAACGTCACGATTAGTCGTAATCAGGTTTCAACGGGGCATGACTTTGGCACCTTCCCGCTCCCTGGCTCCATCGATGGTACTGTTCGCCCGCGACCAGGCAGCGGCCTGCCCGATGACATCATTGAAGGGATCCGGGTTTACCTGGATGCGGACGGTGATCACCGCTTCGACACAACGGAACCGAACACGCTGACGGACCGTTTTGGGGACTTCCAGTTTCCGGACCTTTATCCCGGTCGATATGACGTCACGCTTGTTCTCCCCGGTGGCGCATCCCAGGTCGTGCCCAACTATTTCACGCAACGAGGTCATGTCGTCAATCTGGCGCCGGCCGAGCAGCGTCACGTGGAATTCGAGTTGGCGGATGCGGGGTCGATCTCCGGCACGAAGTATCTGGATAAGAACAGCAACGGGACGATCGAGTTCGGCGAGCCACAGATCGGCCAGTTGATTTTCATCGACTACAACCGAGACGGAATGCTCGACGATACCGAACCGAGAACAATCACCGACAGCATGGGACAGTACCGGTTTGACAACCTTCCACCCGGTTCCTATTGGCTGCGCGACTTTGCAGGACAGGTGATTTCGGCTCCGGATTCGGCCAACAACCGCAGTTTCGGTCACGCTGGAGTTTTTGCGGGTGATTCGCTCATCATCTCGGATCCCGACGCGATGGCGATGAATCCCGCGACCGGGCAGCTGGAGCCGATCGGACGGGTCTATGTCGTTGATATGACATCCGGAAACGTGATGGAACTTGCCGGGCCGACACCGACTGGCGGCTCTGATTTGCGCGAAAACTTTGGCTGGTCGATTGCTGTCAACGATACGACGATCGCCGTGGGGAGCCCCGTCACGGACTTCGACGACACGATGGTGGCATCTCCAGGAAACGACGGCCACGTGTACCTGTTTGACAGGGCGACAGGCCTGATTCAAGGCAGAATCGACTCTCCTCGCGCCGATCATGTCTATGGCGTTTCGCTTGCGTCCTTGGGTGCGAATGGATTCGCTATCGGTGCGCCGGCCGAATTGATGAATACTTCGGCTCCCCCCGGGTTTGTTGACCTCGTAGACAGCGACGGTTCACTGCGGGCTCGTATCGATCCGCCGGAAGCGTCGGAAGGGTCGCGATTTGGAATGTCGCTGGCTGCAACGGTCGATTCGCTGGTCATCCGCATGGATACCTACAGTCAGCGTGTAGGGGACTACTTCATTCGTTACCTCGCTGCGGACTTCTCCGGACAGATCCAGCGAAACCCGCCAGGATATCAAGGTCCTTCTGGCTGGTTGCCTTCGGTCTCCCCACAACGCCTCGACTACGTGTCGCTCTCGGAATTTGCCTATGACTTCGGGTTGAGTTTCTCCGACTATGGCAGCTTGTCCTGTAGTGGGTCGCTCGGGAGCGGTGAATTCCTGAGTAACGATCCGCGGAGCCACAGCCAATCCGGCGCGTCTTCCATTGTCGGGTTGCAGGTCGAACCAGCCTTTGCGGCTGTCGGCTATGTCGCGGATAACCGTGTGCTCACACTCGCGTATGACTGCCTTCAACAGGACCCTTTGCGTCAGGGAGTCGCTTTCCACGAGCGTATTGAGCTTCCCGCGCAGTACGCACAAGTCGATTCACAATTTGGCTACAGCCTTGCGACGGACTCGAGCGGCACGCGACTGCTGATCGGCGATCCAGGGGGAAACCAGTCGCCCGGCCAGGCATTTCTTGTGTCGATTGGCAAGCAGGCGATCGTTCGTGCCAATGACTCAACGCCTCGTGATTTTCGTTCGCTGTATCCGGATACCGATAGTGACGGCGTCGGAGATCCGGTCGAAATGGGTGCACCAGGCCAGGGCGACGGCAACGCTGATGGAATACCAGATTATCTGCAACCCAACGTGGCTTCGTTGCGAAACACGATCGATGGCAATTACGTCACACTCGTTGCGGCGGACGACGACTACTTGAGAAACGTCGCGGCATTCGACAATGTTCCGTCGTACTACCCCTCTGCTCCTCAGCAAGATTTTCCGTTGGGGTTCTTTAATATGGTGGTCGAGAAAAACTGGAGATACGGATTGTTTGATTCAGTTGCGCCCACCAATATCGAACTGTGGGATCATTCGACCAATGGACACAACGTAAGTGCAACAACTCCGCTTGGCTTCAATCGCGTCGAGCATTTCCCGCAAGGGCAGCGGTGGGCTCGCAGCCTGCAGGATCAGCCTGGCAATCCGCTGAACATTCGAGTCGCTTACGACGGATCGTATCCCCCCGCCAGTGTCTATTTGTTCGGAGGTCCATCACGTAGTCCAGTCGAAGTGATCCGCATTACAGAGCTCAGCTCGCCACCGCCGCCGCCTCTGATCGAGAACAACAGTTGGGCGCTGATATTCGAAGCTGGACTCAGCCATGGGGATGAGGTCACGATCGGGGCTGATTGGGATAACGACGGTACGATCGACCAAACGGCAATTCACAGAGGGCAGAGCGTCGGTTCCACTCCCTCTGCTCGTTTTTCGGGGCCTTATCTGCCCCCGGGAAACAACACGATTCGCTTTGTGATTGATCCCGACGGCATTGCACAAGAGTATTTCCACACCGTTTACGTCGAGGGAGAATTCGACAACGACGACGTTCTGGACGCGATCGAGGACGCCGCGCCCAACAACGGTGACGGGAACAACGATGGCGTGCCAGACAGTCAGCAGCCGAACGTTGTCTCGCTTCCCAACGCGGTCGATGGCAGCTACATCACCCTCGTGGCTCCGACGGGAACGATGTTCCGATCCGTCACAACCTTTACACCTGAGAGTCGCGGTCTTCCCGCACCACCACCTAATCTGCAATTCCCCGTCGGGCTGGTCGACTTTCGTTTGGATGCGGTCCCTGCCGACACTGAAGTCGCCGTGCAGATGATCGTTCACGGTGCCGTGGTTCCTCAGTCGTACTACAAGTTGAATTATCAGGGTTGGGTCGACTTCGGTTATGAGGGCCGCACCGGCGCGACCTTCGCGGGCAACGTAATCACGTTGCACTTCGTTGACAACCACCGAGGCGACGATGACAGTCAACTGTTTCGGATCCACGATCCCGGTGGGCCGGCAGTTCTTCCCCGGCCGACGCTGCTGGTCGAGGGCCCCGAAACCGGTGTGCGCGGTCAACCGCTGGAATTCACGTTCACGACCGACATGGCCGGCACATACACATACGACATCGACTGGGACGGTGACGGGAATGTTGATGAGTCAACCAGCGGAAATGAAACACGGGTGGTGAAACATGTTTATGTGAGCGAAGGGGACTTTTCCGTTATCGTCACCGCGACAAGTGCCGACGATGTACCGTCCGATCCGGTCACCCATGATGTGTCGATTGACGTCATGGCGTTGATCGACGGAAATCTGGTCGTCGGCGGGACAACTGGTCACGACCATATTCGTTTTTATCGATCTGGTCACAATCATGTCAGCGTGCGCCTGAACCGAGATCGCTTGGGACCGTTCGCACTCTCGGCGGACGCCCAATTGGTCGCCTACGGCCAAGACGGCAACGACCGGATCTACGTTTCCGGCAACTTGCCGTATGACGCGTCGTTTTTCGGCGGCGCGGGTCGGGATCTGTTGGTTGGTGGACGAGGCGATGATCTGCTCGATGGAGGCGATGGCGATGACTGGCTGTTCGGCGGCCTCGGCAACAATGTGCTGGTTGGCAACGAAGGTAACGATCGACTCTTTGGCGGTGTTGCTCGAGACGTGCTGATTGGCGGTGCGGGCGCGGATCGGCTGTATGGTGGTTTCGGCGAAGATCTTCTGATTGGTGGATCGACAGTTTATGACAACGACCGCGATTCGCTTCGTGAGATTCTTGCTCGCTGGACCCTGCCAATTGCACACGCCCAGCGGGTCGAACTTCTGCTTGACGAATCACAAGCGGTGTACTTGAAATCTGGCGAAACCGTATTGGACGACGATTCGGTCGACCGGCTCTTCGGCGGCTTGGGAGAAGATTGGTTCTTCTGGCGTTCTGGTCAAGACAGACTGATCGGCCATCAGCATCGGTGCGGTCATTCTTTGAATTAGCGCGCTGATCTCGCCGTCGTGCGGGCCGCGTTCCGGCGCGACGGTCGCATTCGCAAATACTGGGAACAAGAAAGGAAAGGGGCAATCGTGTTCGGGCCACCGTTTGCCGAAACGAGAATTGGTTGGTTGAAGGAATGCTAGCAGGGATCATCGCTCGCTGCGATGCGAAGGTGTCCCGCTCGCGCGAGCACACGGATGAGTGGATAGATCAGTACTGCATGCTCGAACTGCTCTATGTTCTTAATCCGACGGTTTCAAGTCTTCGTGCTCTTTCCCAAGCGAGTGAACTAACCAAGGTTCGTGCAAGACTCGGAACCGAAAAGTCGTCTCTGGGCTCGCTCTCCGAATCCGGTGGGTTGTTCCAAGCGGACCGCCTTCAGTCCGTCATCAAGCAGCTTTCGTCGCAGGTGAGTGATTCCAAGCCCGACTCAAGGCTAGGCGACATCACTCAAAAGATCACCGCAGTGGATGGCTCACTCGTCAACGCACTACCGTCACTGATCGCTGCGTCGATCCTCAAGCAGGCGACCGGCAGTGCGCTGGTGCGATGGCGTTTGCATACTCATTTTGAAGTCAATCCCTGGTCTCTCGGCTACGACAATCTTTCGCAACTGAAGTCGGACAGCGATCTTGATCCCATCCGGAACGATGAGCGACTCCAATCGATCGTCGATCAACTCGCCCGGTAGAGTGAGGAACAAGTCTCAGGCCAAGATTCCGGCAAGGCGTGCGATCAAGCGTTTCACGTCGTCGTGATAACCCTTTCCGCTGCGGACTTCCGCGGCGTTGCGATACGCCAAAAACCGCAAGGATTCGGGGAGCGAATCGGCAGGCGGCATCACCACCCGACCGACCAACACCGGAATGATCGGCTTGCCGCATTGCTCGGCGATCTCGATTTCCAAACGCACGTAATCGTCTGCCGTATCGAGTCGACGACGACCTGAGGGATCCTGGATCGTCAGCCAATGGTCGCCGATCACAACCAAGACGGCGGTTGCACGCCGCACCGATTCGGTGACGAATCGGCGAAAGTCTTCTCCGGCCGGAATGTCGTCGATATCCATCACCAAAGAACTCTTGCCAAACTCGGCGGTAAGTTCCTCGTAAAGCCGGTGGGTTGCGTCATAGCTATCGTCGCGTCGATAAGACAGAAAGACACGATTACCGAATCCGAGCTTGGACTGTTCCTCGCGCAGCGCAGCAATCACATCGTCCATGGACGAGTACCGTGCTTCGGGGCGTTTGGCAAGCATTCGCAACAGCGTCTCTTCGAGCAAGGCCGAGCAATCCCCACGCACACTCGAAATCTTGGCGGGTGGTTCTTTTCGATGACGCAGCAAGACGTCACCGGCGCGGTGAAATCTTTCCTCGGCGGGAGCGAATAAATGCTGCGCCGTTAGCATGCAGTAAATTGTGCAACCGAGGGAATAGATGTCGCTGCGGCGGTCGACATCGACCGCGCACGTCTGCTCGGGCGACATGTACGCCGGCGTGCCGACGAGCTGTGAGTTGTGCGTCGAGGAGACGGATCGCGGCATCATCATCACAGTGGCGTCGGCATGCTCGAGAAAATCATGCTGGAAGTCCATGCGCCCGATCGCTTCAGGCAACTCGCGGTCCAATAGACCCGGCGGAAAATCGAGCAGCCCGTCCACGTCGGCGGCGAGGCCGAAATCGATCAGGCGGACAACGCGATCCTGATCAATCATGAGATTGGCCGGCTTGACGTCACGATGAACCACGCCTTTGGAGTGGGCATAACTCAATCCACTAGCCGCCTGAATCGAGTAGTTGAGCGTGTCCTCGATACTGAGGGGCCCCTTGCCGCGAACTTCCTCAGCGACAGTTCTGCCATCGATGCACTCAACCACCAGGTAGGGCTGTCCGCCGTGAGTGCCGGCATCGTAGGCGCGGAGAATGTTCGTGTGGGTTAACCGACCCGTGACCTGGACCTCCTGTTCGAATCGCTCGAGCAACCGCTCGTTGCGGTGATACAACGGCGGCACTTTAACAGCAACCATCCGGTTCATGTATCGGTGGCGGGCGTGGTAGACGACCCCCATGCCGCCGCGACCAAGGGTCGTCTCAATGACATATTGTCCCAGTTCCGTTCCCCGCTCGAATTCCGCAGCGGCGATTCCCAGACGCTCGGGTTGCTTACCGACAGCTTGACCGTTCCCGTCGCACAGCTCCAGCCGCATCGTACGATTCTCGGGCAACGACACGAGCGTTTCGTCGCTCGAGGTGAAGGTCTCGCCGGGGCCCAAGGGATCGGCTTGGGGACCCACGTAGAAAGAGAGGCGGGAATGACTGTTGGTGATCCGTAATGAGCAATCTTCCGTGCAATCGACTCGCATCGCCTGCCGCGGGATGGACCGTGCCGAGGTCGGAGCGATCACGAGCCGATGATACGTACCATGGTCATGCAGTTCCAATGGCGCCCGATCGCCCTCTTGCATTCGACCAATCTCGAGGGGCGTCTCGGCGACGCCGGTCCACAACTCGGTTGTTCCTTCCCAAACACTGACTCGGACGCTGCCGCCAAGTGAGGACTGCGCCGGCGGCGTCGGTTTTGGCCGAGACGTGACCGAAAATGCCGAAGCTTCACTGATTCTGCGCGGCTCCAGCACACCATCACTTTGGTGACCGGCGCGTCGGATCAAGATCCGGCTCAGCAGTTGTCGCCAACCCGGTCGATTTTCGGCTGTCACGATGGCCACCGCTGAACGAAGAACGGTCGAGAACGGAGAAAGGTCGCTTGTCCACCCCACGGGCCTGATGAGCGATCGGGATACGGATCCATTTGGAATTGTCACCCCGAAACCGGTCGCGACGATGCGAACGACCCGTATTCTAAGGTCACTACAATTCCGATGGGGTCAGCCGCGTCAATTCCCCGCCAACAACGATCAGGCAGCCCGAGCTGAACCCCGAAATCGTTCGACCATCGTTCGGGTCGGGTGATGGGCGGTGATGGGGGTCGGCGGTGATGGGGGTCGGCGGTGATGGGGGTCGGCGGTGATGGGGGTCAGTGGGTCCGGTGATGGGGGTCAGTGCATTTTCGGCGAGGTAAGGTGGGGAAGACGGGGCGAGGATAGGTTGAAAGAGCCCTCTGTTTGCGAAAATCACGCCCCGCGCTAGCTTGCCGTTGAGGCACGATCTTCCATCATTTTGTTGCTCGCCCGCCCGTTCCTTGCGCCTGCCCTGCGCGTTCGAAAATGCGATGAACAGGGTCTAGCGCACTGAACAGGGTCAGTGCATTTTCATCGAGGTAAAATGGGAGAGCCTGGGCGTGGCAGGTTGAGAAAGCCCGCTGTTTACGCAAATCGCCCCCTTCGCCAGCTTCCTGTAGCGGCATGGTCTTCTCTCTTTTCCTTGCTCGCCCTATCTTTCCTAGAGCCGTTGTTTTACCCGCCCTGCGTGTTCGAAAATGCACTGACCCCGTTCGGAGGGGAGGGGCATCGCTTTCTCTGGTCGCGCCATGTGAAAACCCTCTCGAATGAGTTTTTCGGTATGCGACTACTGAAAAACGGTCTTGTGAGACGGGTTGCACGGCACGTTGCCGGTATCACTAAGTCGTGATTCAACCGTTGTTTAGCGAAAGTACGCCCGGCGGGATTCGAACCCACAACCTTCGGCTTCGGAGGCCGACGCGCTGTCCAATTGTGCCACGGGCGCGGCAGGCGTTGGCCGGCATTTCCGATCGACCAACGCGGCGGTTGAGTTTCGCGTGTCATGGCGCCAACGTCAACGCGGCAGGCCGTTTTGCCTACAATGACATGAGTTCGAAGACTCGTTCCCCTGCTCGATACGATCACGATGGATTGGCCGCAGCTTCCCGACTACGGGTGCATCCCGCGCTGGCCTGAACCGGGCCAGGGCTTCATTCATCCCGACGACGTGCCGATCGCGACTCGCTGTTTTCCCAGCGGCCGTGTGTTTCGTCGTGATGCCTTTGACGGCATTTACTATCACTACAGCTACGGTGCGGTCCGCTTTCGGCTTCGCCCATGCATGTGGCTGTCGGTCCGCGGTGAAGGGATCGACATCGGTGACACGGTGGAGACGATCGGCGTGGGGATGGAGCGGGAATTGTTTGTCGGCCAGGTGTGGGGCATGCACTTCGTCTCTCGCAAGGGTTGCGTCTTGTATCGTTTACGGCGTCGCGAATCACTCATTCCCAATCTCTTTCATGCCTCGCAGTTAAGACTTTTGACCGACAAGGCCCGGGTTGAGCCCGGCCAGATCACTCATCCGGTGCCCAAATGGAGTGGCCAAGGGGAACGGATGGAAGGGATCGAACTGTAGTTAACAGGCGTTGCCGCGGCTGATAGCCTGTTGTCGACGGCGGTGTTTTGCTGGCACTGATCTTCCAAAACGGTCGGCGAAATGTTTTTCTGGCTGGAGTGAATGAGATGATGCAGCTTGGATTTGTCAGTGCGGTTCTTCCCGAGAGGTCGTTGGAAGAGGTGTTCGCGACGGCGGCGGAGATCGGATACGAGTGTGTCGAAGTGATGTGTTGGCCGCTGGGAAAGGCGACTAGGCGTTATGCCGGGATCACACACATTGACGTCTCGAAGTTGGACGATGCCAACGTCGATCGCATTGGCGAATTGTCGGCAAAGTACTCGGTCGCGATCAGCGGTTTGGGCTATTACCCGAACGCATTGACATCCGATCGCGAGGAAGCGAGCCAGGCGGCCGAGCACATTCGTGCCGTGATCGAAGCGGCGGTGAAACTGGGTCTGACACGGATGAACACTTTCATTGGCCGAGATTGGACCAAGAGCGTGGATGACAATTGGCCACGATTTCTGGAGGTTTGGACGCCGATCATCCGTGACGCGGAAACGAAAGGGATCCGGGTTGGCATCGAGAACTGCCCGATGTTGTTTACGGCCGACGAATGGCCCGGGGGAAAAACCTGGCCAGTAGCCCGGCGATTTGGCGGCGAATGTTCGAGGACATTCCGAGCGAGAATTTTGGATTGAACTACGATCCCTCACACTTGGTCTTTCAAGGGATGGACTACTTGAAGCCGTTGCGTGAATTCGCGGACCGCATTTTTCATGTCCATGCCAAGGACGTGCGAGTTGACCAGCACAAATTGGATGACGTAGGGATCCTGGGGTATCCCAATGAGTTTCATACGCCGAAATTGCCGGGGATGGGGGGTGTCGACTGGGGGAATTTCTTTTCCACATTGACCAGCACCGGTTATGACGGGCCGGTTTGTGTCGAGGTGGAGGATCGCGCTTATGAGGGCTCAGCCGACTCCTGCCGGTTGGCTTTGATCCAAAGCCACACCTACCTGCGGAACTACTTGCCCCGTTTGTAGTCGGCCGCCTACTGGTTGTTGGAGATCGCTGTCGTCGTTGGCCGAAACGAGTCGCAGCGCTGTTTCCGTCCTGCAGGAGCTGGCCGATCAACGAAAGGTGGTTAGAACGAGTGTCCTGGACGAGGCCCCTGTTGGGTGGTCGTCAAGATCTCGGGTCCGTTTTCGGTCATCAGGATTGAATGCTCGAATTGGGCCGATGGACGTTCGTCTTTGGTCCTCACCGTCCAGCCATCGACCTTGTCGCTTCGTGTGTATCGGGAACCGGCATTGATCATGGGTTCGACGGTAAAGCACATACCCGGATAGAGTCGATCGATTCGACTCTGGCGATTGGGAAAATGGGGGATGGACGGGTCGAGGTGGAACTGACGACCGAGACCGTGGCCGACATATTCTCGGACGACGGTGAAACTGCGGCGATGGGCCTCGGGAACAACGGTTTCTCCGATCGTGCTGACGCGGCAACCGGGGGACAGTGCATTGATTGCCAGGTACAGGCAATCGAAGGCGCATTGGGTCACAGCGCGTTTCTCTTCGCTGACATCACCGATCAAGAATGTTTCGCTTTGGTCACCGTGCCATCCGTCGACGATGGTGGTGATATCGACATTGACGATGTCGCCTGTTTTCAATTCGTAGCTATCGGGGATTCCGTGACAGATCACGTCGTTGATGCTCGTGCAGCAGCTCTTGGGGTAGTTTTGATAACCGAGAGTTGCCGGCTTGTGCCCGTGGTCCATTGTCCATTGATGGACGATCTCGTCGATTTTGCCGGTGGTCATTCCGGCCTGGATCTGCGGCCGAATGAAGTCCATCAGTTGCGCGTTCACTCGCCCCGCTCGACGCATCGAATCCTGTTGATCTTCGGTGAGTATCAACTTCTTTTGCTTCTTAAGCATCACAATCGATTCTCAGAGAGTGCCTTTCCGGGTTTGGCCCAGGGTGGGATCGGTCGAATACCGCGTGCATTGTCAACACCACAACCAAGCTTTGGCGAAGCGCTTGACGAGCATCGTGCGATCCGTCGTTCTTCCGATTCACCGTTCGAGTTTGCCTTTTGATTCTAGCAGATGAGAGGGCTCCGCCACTGCCCCAGATAGTACCCGGAGGACGCCGTTGGCCCAAGTCGTTGGGGACCGATTTGCGAAAAACATCTTGCTCGCGGGATATCGGCAAAATGGTCCTCGTACTCGGCGAAGTTTCGGGGGGCTGACGTCCATCACTCGAAGTCTGGCGACATCGGCGATGATAAATGTGGGGGTTTGTTTTTCGGGTCACCGTTTTTTCGAGCCGGTCAACCTCGGTGGGATCGATGGCCGGCTGATTGGGACAGCCTCGAAAACTGGCCGATCGGGGCAGAACTCCTTCTGTCTGGAGGGGTTAGATGCACTAGGCGGCCCGTTGCTGGGCCGCTGTTGGGCGTGTGGCTTTTTGCTCTCGGGCGATTAGGCGACGAG
Source organism: Pirellulaceae bacterium (assembly GCA_963734865.1). GTDB lineage: Bacteria > Planctomycetota > Planctomycetia > Pirellulales > Pirellulaceae > CBDCUW01. The sequence continues at coordinate 85,521 of CAVTIV010000021.1, read as the reverse complement.
CGATTAGGATGGCCAGCAAGTGAAATCTCTGTCCTTTGGTGGTTTTATAGGCATGAAAACGATTTTCGATTCCCTGTTGGTTCTCACTCTTTTGGCGCTGATCGTGCCGGGGACCTTGATCGCCCAGGAAGCCGCGCCGAGCGGTGCGCAGGGAGACGGTCGCCTCCGACGCGCTAGCCACTGAGTCAGGGGCCGGCGAGGTTGCACCCAATTCGCTGGCCGCACCATTTGATGCGGCGGGCCAAGCCGAGGCTGCCGGTGGAGGCGATGCCGCCGGTCAAGTGGAGGCTGCGCGTCCGGTCGACCGTGTGCTTGGGCCTGCTGCCGTCGTTGGCAAGCAGACCGATGACGACGATCGAACGATCCGAATCAACTTTTCGCGAGTTGACTGGAAGGAAGTTTTGGATTGGTTTGCCGCCGAAACGAACCTGTCACTTGAGTACGACGGGTTACCAACAGGGACCTTCACTTATTCGGATCCGACTCGCGCCTACAACGTTTCGGAGTCGCTTGACATCATCAATCTGGGATTGATGAAGCGTGGTTATGTGTTGGTGCGACGTGGACGTTCGCTCCATGTGATCGATCTGGAAGCGGATAACGCGGACAAGTTGATCAGCGAGATTGCGGAGTTGGTCAAGCCAGAGGAGCTCGATAGTCGCGGCAACACCGACGTTGTCAGTTGCGTCTTTGCACTGGGAAGTATGACGCCCGATGCGGCAAAGCAAGAGTTGGCGCAGATGGTTGGTCCCTGGGGACGCGTGATTGTTCTCGACTCGGCTCGCCAAGTGAAAGTGACCGAGACCGCGGACAAGCTGAAGGCGATTCGGACGTTGTTGGAGTCGGCGACTTCGGCCGAATCAAAGGTGGTCGAGTTGGAATTGCAACATCGTGGGGCCGAGGAGCTGTTGGAATTGGCGCGTCCCTTGCTCGGTTTAGAGCCGGGGGAGAACGTGAGCGATGAGATTCGCATTTCGGTGAGCGTGTACGGCGATCTGATCATGGCAACCGGAGACGCTGGGAAATTGAGTTTGCTGGAAGCGATCATTACCAAGCGTGACAAACCGATTCCGGTGGTGGACCCGGCGACCGGCGGTGAGGTTGCCACGCCGGTGTTTCAGACTCACTTCGTGCGAACCGCAGATATCGCAACCGTTTTTGATGTCTTGCAAACGATGCTGGCCGATATTCCCGACACTCGAATCGGACTCGATCCGAGCACCAATGCGGTGATCGCCCGAGCGCGTCCGGAAACGCAGGAGCTGATTGCAGAGACGATTGCGCAAATGGAAGGGAAGGGGCAGGACTTCAAAGTGCTGACCCTCAAGCATCTCGATCCGTCGCAAGCGCTGCTCACGATCAACAAGTTTTTTGGGATCACCGCCGAGGGTGACGAGGGCCCGATCGTCGATGGCGACCCGTTGACCGGACGATTGTGGGTCCGTGGAACGACCGAAGAGATCGCATTGGTTGAAAAACTGATCGGCGAACTCGAAGGTCAGGACTCTCTGGGTGGGCTGAGCGAGAAGGTTCGCATTTTGCCGTTCACGGGTCGAGCCGCGGAAGACGCGTTGGATCAGGTCGAGAATTTGTGGCCGGTGACCGGGCGTAGCAACATGATTCGCACCCGGACACCCTCTCGCAGTAGCGGATCAAGTGGTGGGATCCCGGAACGGCGGGTGATTCGCGAGTCGGACTCGCGTCGCACTCCCGTGGATGAACCGAAAGCTCCGACGGCCTCCGAAGCCCATGTGGAGCGAGCCGGAGAGTATCATCTCGTTAGCGAACGTGACCAAGCCGAACCGAGTTCGACCACTTTGGGACAAGCCGGCGATACCTCCTCGGCAACCATCAATGTCAATGGTGCTGACATTGTCGTTCAATTCACGCCCGCTGGAATGGTCATCGCATCGGAAGATGTGGAGGCACTCGATGCGTTCGAATCACTGATGAACTCGGTCGCTTCACCATCGGCATTACAGTCCGAATTGCCAACTATTTTTTGGTTGAAGTATTGCAAGGCTGACCAGACGGCGGAGTTGATTTCGAGCATCCTGGGCGGTTCGGAAAGCACGTTTAGTTCGGCGGTCGACTCGGTCACCGGTGGCGGGTTTTCGGGCATGCTCGGTTTGCTTGGCGGCGGAGGTGGTGGCGGAGCAAGCAGTTCATCGAAATCGATTCTCACCGCGACCGGGTCGGTCAGTATCGTGCCTGATATGCGGTTGAACGCTTTGATCGTCCAGGCCAATCAAGTCGATTTGCAGATGATTGAATTGATTTTGGAGAAAGTGGATCGCCAAGAAAGCCCTGAAGATGTCGAAACGACTGCCAAGCCGGCTTTGATTCCCGTAATCTACCAAAGCGCGAAAGATGTTGCCGAAGTCGTCAAGTCGGTCTTTGCCGACCGAATCGAAGGCGCCAGCAACAGCAACAGTGGAGGTCGAGGTGCTGGTGGCGGCGGTGGCGGTGGCGGACAACCCTCTCCCCAAGATTTCATCGCTGCGTTGCGTGGTGGTGGTGGCGGTGGTCGGGGCGGTCGCGGCGCGGCTCCGGCCAGCGAGCCGGCAAAGATCAGCATTGCGGTCGATACCAAGAGCAATTCGCTGGTCGTCATTGCGACCCCCCAAGATTTCGAGGAAGTGCGTGCATTGGTCGACGCACTGGACTACGGCGGAATGGAAAACGAGGAGGTCATCGTGACTCATGAATTGGTCGGTAGCCTCAATCCCGAGGCGCTGCGAGTCGCCTTGGAATCCATCCTTGGGACGCAGGTAAAGTCGACCCGTGACAGTACTTCAACTTCACCGAGTTCGCCGACGGCCAGCAATGCTCCCGCCGGTGAAAGTGGCGGTGGGCAGTCGGCAGCCGACGTACAACGACGCATCGACTTCTTCAACCGCTTGCGCGGTGGCGGGGGAGGTGCTCCCGGCGGCTTTGGCGGACGCGGCGGAGCTCCGGGCTTTGGCGGCTTTGGCGGACGCGGTGGGGGTCCGGGCGGTGGTGCTCCGGGCGGTGGCGGTGGCGGTCGTGGGCGATAATACTTAGGAATCGGAAACAACGGAGAGCCCAGAGATCGATGATCATGCATGCCGGAGAAATATTGAAGCGTCGAGGGCTGTTGAGCGACGAGCAGCTACAGCAGAGCCGAAGCAGTGACTCACCAAGTGTCATGCAAGCCGCGATCTCACTCGGATATGTGAAGGAGCGGGAGGCGTTGCAGGCGCTCGCCGAAGAAGTCGGGTTGGAGTACATCGATCTGCGGGAAACCGACATTGATCTGAGTGCGCTCGTCGGATTTCCTCAAAAGCTTATCTATCGGCAGTCGCTTTTTCCGATCCGGTTTCAGGATGGCTCGATCGTGGTGGCGACCTCGGACCCGCTCGACCTTTATCCGCTGGATGAAGCCAGCGCGGCGACCGGCAAGAACATCATTCCCGTGGTTGCCGAACGAGCCGAGATTGCTCGATTGATGAATCGGCACCTGGGTGTCGGCAGTGAAACGGTCGAAGGATTGATGGCGGCGGCGGAGGACGACCAGGTCGAGTTGCTTGACCAGATCGAGACCGACGGAAGTGAACTGAGCGAAATGGCTCAGGAAGCATCGGTGGTTCGGCTGGTCAACGAAATCCTGCTGGAAGCGATCGAAACGCGAGCCAGTGACGTGCACATCGAAACGCAATCCGATGGGCTGGTGATTCGATATCGCATTGACGGTATTCTTCACCCACAACCGGTGCCGCCGGAAATCAATCGTTTTCAAGCCGCCATCATCAGCCGCTTGAAGATCATGGCGCGGCTGAACATTGCCGAAAAGCGATTGCCTCAAGACGGGCGGATCAAGCTTCGCGTCCACGGTCGCGAGGTCGACATACGTATGAGCGTGATCCCGATGATTCACGGCGAAGGCTTGGTCATGCGTATCTTGGACAAGTCGGCGATGGTGTTCGACTTGCAGGGCCTGGGGATGGCCAATGATGTTTACAAACGATTCAAAGAATTGATCACGCTGCCTCACGGCATTGTCTTGGTGACTGGCCCAACCGGTTCCGGTAAGACGACGACGCTGTACAGTGCGCTGCTGGAGATACGGAGCAGCGAAACGAAGATCATCACGACGGAAGATCCGGTCGAGTACCAGCTGGATGGGATCAACCAGATTCAGGTTCACTCGAAGATCGGTCTGACGTTCGCCCATTCGCTAAGAAGCATTTTGCGGCATGACCCCGACATCGTTCTGGTCGGCGAAATTCGTGACCTGGAGACGGCCGAAAATGCGATTCAAGCGTCGCTGACCGGACACTTGGTGTTCAGCACACTTCACACCAACGACGCAGCGGGCGCTTACACGCGAATGGCTGACATGGGCGTTGAGCCGTTCCTGGTCGCCGGAACGGTCGAAGGAGTGATGGCCCAGCGGTTGTTGCGTCGATTGTGCAAGCATTGCCGCGAGCAGTACACGCCATCCAAGACCGACTTGCCTGCCGATTTTCCCTGGGATCGGATGGAAGGCAAATCGATTTACCGCAAGGTCGGTTGCCGCGAGTGTCGTAACGTCGGTTACTCGGGCCGAATGGGTATCTATGAGTTGCTGGTGACCAGCGAGGCGATCAAGAATATGGCGCTGGCACGTGCCAGCAGTTGGGACATTCGCAAGGAGGCTGCCAGCGAGGGAATGCGTACATTGCGGATGGACGCGTGGGACAAAGTGATCCATGGCGATACCAGCGTTGACGAAGTGCTCCGCGTGACCAAGGGCGAGGCGCTTTAGAATGCCAACGTTTGCCTACACGGCCCGCGACATGACGGGAAAACAGATCAACGGGACGTTGGAAGCGGCGGGTGAGCGAGAGGTCACCGTGATCCTGTCCGAGCGTTCGCTGTTTCCGGTCAACGTACGAGACGTGGGTTCGTCGGGCGGCGGTTTGCGTCTGTTTGCTGGTCGGCGGAAGAAGGTGAAGGGCCAAACGATGGCCGTGTTTTACGGACAAATGGCTTCCTTGCTTCGTGCTGGCGTGCCGATGATCCGTGCGCTCACCGTGCTCAGCGAGCAAACATCCGACGCGGTCTTGAAAGAGGTGGTTACGGAAATACGTGGCCGTGTGGAAGAGGGAGAGCCGATTGGTAATGCGATGGCTCGGTTCCCCGGTGTGTTCAGCGAAATGGGCACGAACATGGTGCGGGCCGGAACCGAAGGCGGGTTTCTCGAAGACGCGCTGGAACGTGTTGGTGTGTTCACAGAGCTGCAAGAAGACCTGAAAGGAAAGACCGTCAGCGCGCTGGCCTATCCCGTCTTTTTGTTTTCGGTGGGCACGGTTGTCGTGACCGTGTTGCTGGTCTTCTTTGTCCCCAAGTTCGACATGTTGTTTGACCGCTTGCGAGCCAAAAATGAGATGCCATGGGCGACCGAATGGCTGCTCGCTTTTAGCAATTTGCTGCAGCACTACGGTTGGGTCATTTTGGTGCTCGGAGTGGTTGCCTTTGTCGCCGCGAGGATGAAGCTGCAAACGGAATCGGGTAAAGAGTTTGCCGACCGCGCGAAGTTGAAGATTCCGGTTTTGGGGAATATTCTGATGAATCTGGCCGTTGCCCGTTTCTGCCGAGTATTGGGAACGCTGCTGGGCAATGGTGTACCGATTCTCAAGTCGCTTGACATCAGTGGCACCGCGACGGGCAATCGGCTGCTAGCAAAGTCGATTGCGGACGCCAGTGAAAACATCCGCAGCGGTGAGAGTCTGGCCGCGCCGTTGCGGGCTTCGGGGCATTTTCCTGGTACCGTCGTCGAAATGATCAGCGTCGGTGAGGAGAGTAATTCGCTCGATACCGTATTGCCGGACATCGCCGATACTCTGGAAAAGGTAACCTTTCGCCGCCTCGACTTGTTCGTCCGATTGCTGGAACCGCTGATGTTGTTGGTGATGGCAGTGCTGGTGCTGGGTGTTGTGATGGCGCTGCTGGTTCCGGTGCTCAAGAGCAGCACAAGCCTGTAGGTCGTTGGGCAAAGGCAATAGCGGGCAAACGGATGTTTGCGAAGGTCAGGTCGCCGAACTAGCATTCATGGTGCGATAATCTCCCACCATTTGAGCTATTTTGGCCCAGGCCTTCTGTCCATGAACCATTCCCACCATCGCAAACCTCGGACGCGCCAGAACCGCTTGAGGTTTGAGACGCTCGAGTGTCGACGTGTCCTGGCGAGCTATTTCGTTGACTCAACTGCCGACAATTCGTTCGGTATCTGCGCCGCCGACAACGCCGCGGGAAACAGCGGTTGTACGATCCGTGCTGCGATCCAGGCGGCTGCGGGGAACTCCGGTGCCGACACGATTCAAATCCCCGATGGCAATTACCTGATCGATCCCAGTCTGGACGGTTTCTTTCTCAACGATACGGGGAGCATCTCCTTCGTCGGCAATGCGACCAACGCCGCCGCCGTCGTGATCGACGGTCAGGACCAGTCACGAGTCTTTGATATCTTCAGCTCCGGTACGGCGTTTGATGCGTCTTTTCAAGGGCTGACGATTCAAAACGGTATTGCCTTGGACGGCAGCGGTGGTGGTGGCATCAATGCCAGCGCGAGTATCGATTTGTCGCTGAACAATGTCATCATTCAGAACAATAGTGCGGGAAGTAGATCGCCTTTCATCACAGGTGTCTCCTCTGGCGGCGGCATCGAGGCGAGCGGCAATGTCACGATCGTGGATTCAATCATTCGTGATAACTTTGCCCTCGCGAACGGCGGAGGGATCGACTTTGTTGCCAGTCCCGGTGTCACAAAAACTCTGGACATTCGTAGCACGACAATCTCCGGCAACCAAGGTGGTATTGATGCTTTTGGTGATCTGGGCGGCGGTGTATTCATCTCTGGGCAAGATGCCATTGCGATCTTCGACAACGTCGTTGTTAGTAACAATGAAGCTCAATTCAAGGGCGGCGGCATTTTTGTTGAGCTCGGGTCCATCTCGATTTCCAATTCGACGTTTGCGGCCAATGACGGGCCGATTGGTGGTGGCTTGTATGCGATTGATGCCGATGTGCTGCTGACGGATTCGATGTTCGACGGAAACGTCGCGATACGCGGGAATAACGGTGGCAGGGGTGGCGGAATCGGTTTTGAGAGTCAGTCGCGGTCTCCGACTCTGACGGCGGCACGTGTCACGATCAGTAACAACACGGCTGACGGCGAAGGTGCCGGCGTGTTCGCTGCTAATAACGCCGCCACGGTAACGTTGGATACAGTTGTGTTCAGCAACAACATGACCGGAACATCCGGTGGCGGACTGTACGCTGACGGCGCGACGGTAAGCGTTTCCAACTCTCAGTTCACCAATAACCGGGCTCCAAATGTCGGCCAAGGTGGCGGCGGTCTGTACATACTGGGTGATGTCGGTACAGGTGCGTTCAGCGTTACCGACACCGATTTTTCAAATAATTCCGCGGAGGCCGGTGGCGGTGGATTGGAGGTCGTTAACGTTGCCGGAAGCATCAGCGGCGGTACGTACGAGCAAAACCATGTCACCGGTCCGGGTCCATCGATCGATCAGGGCGGCGGCGGAATCTTAGTGATTGGCAGTCCGGTACCGATCCCTCCGGTCGTGACCATTGACCAAGTATCGGTGACCAACAACACGGCGCCCAGCGCCGCTGGCATCGCGATCGTCGATGGCAATGTGACGATTTCCGATTCGCTGATTCAAAACAATCAAGCGGGCAGCGATGTTGCGGGTGCGGCCGGAATCGGAGTTGTGAGCAATACGGACGGACTGACCCTCGGCATTGTTCGCTCGCAGATCCTTGGAAACACATCCAATGCGGAAGCGGGCGGCGTCGGTTCGTTCGACACCTCGTTGTCGATCACCGACTCGACCATTGATGGGAATTCGGCCAATGGCGGGCGTGCCGGCGGCGTGGGCGTGGCGGGGATTTCATTCTTGCCAACGGCCCGTGTGTCATCGACCACGATCAGCAACAACTCGGCCAGTGATGTGGGGGGCGGAATTGGTGTTTCGTCCGCCGCGCTGCAGATGGAGAACGTGACGGTGACCGCGAACTCGTCGCTCACCGATGGTGGCGGAGTGACGTACGAGAACAGTAACGCGGCGGTGCCGTCTTTCATTCGCTATTCGACCATCGCCAGCAATACCACACCCGATAGTGGTGACAACCTGGCGGCGCAGGGATCCGCGGTATTGTCGATCGAGTCGAGCATTTTTGCGAATGGTAACTGCTTGGTTTTTCCGGGTACGGTTTCATCGTTGGGCCACAACATTGACTCGGGAACTTTGTGTGGATTCGCCGAGGTGACCGACCTGAACAACACCGATCCGCAGTTGGGGCCGCTGCAAGACAATGGCGGCCCTGTCTTCACACTTGGGTTGACGGCGGGCAGTCCGGCGATCGATGCGGGCTCGGCGACAGGACCTGCAGCGGACGCCCGGGGAATTGCACGGCCTATCGATGGCGACGGCAACGGTTCGCTTCTATTCGATATTGGTGCCTTCGAGAGCGAGCAAGGCACGTCGTTCGTTGTCGATCTGAGCAACGATATCGATGACGGCAACGTAACGGTCGGCAATGTGTCGCTTCGTGAAGCCGTGCGTTTGGCCAACACAACGCCCGGTGCCGACACGATCACATTTGGTGGCGTCTTTGTCGACGCGACGCCTGACACGATTACATTGGGCGGTTCGCAGCTGCAAATCACCGAGAGCGTGATGATCATCGGCCCGGGTGCGTCGTTGCTAACCATCAGCGGGAACGATCAGTCACGAATCTTCTCGATCAGCGGTACCACAACGCAAGTGACTCTCTCGGGGATGACATTGACCGCGGGAAGGGCAATCGCAGGCAATGGTGGCGCGATTTCGAACGACGGAATCCTGACTCTGGTCAACAGCACCATCTCGGGCAATGCGGCGATCAATCAAGGCGCGACCGGTTACGGAGGTGGGATTGACAGCAATGGCACGCTGACGGTGACAGGCAGTAACATCACCGGGAATACGGCCGACAACGATGGCGGGGGCATTGCCAGCGACGGCAACCTGACGGTGATCGACAGCACGATCAGCGGCAACACAGCCCAATCGTTCGGTGGGGGAGTGGCGGTGTTCGGCGGATACGCCGACATCAGCGGCAGCATGGTTTCTGGCAATTCCGCCGGCGACACGGGCGGCGGGATATTCAATGGCGGGGCAGCTTTTACGGTGACCGGCAGCACGATTTCCGGAAACACTTCCGCTGTCGGTGGCGGCGGCTTGTTCAACTACAGTGCCGGCGCTCTGAGCGTGACCAACAGCACGATCTCCGGCAACGCGACCGATGGTGACGGCGGCGGCATCAGTAACGATGACAGCGGGGTCAGTACCGCCAGCACGGTCGTGATTACCAACACAACGATCGTTGGCAACCGCAGTGACGCCGATGGCAATGGGGCCGGAAGTGGTGGTGGATTGTGGACCTTCAATGGTATCAACGCCGAAACTCGCATTTTCAATTCGATCGTCGCCGGAAACGTTGTCGGTGCGACTGCTGCTGAAACGGCGAACGACATCGCCAACAAGCCTGTCGATCCGGGCAGTTCCAATAATCTGGTCGGTGATCCCGCTAGCGCCGGTGGATTGAACAACGGCAGCAATGGCAACCTCGTCGGCGACGGTATCGGTGGTCTCGTTCCGCTGTCAACGATCCTGAACCCGGTGCTTGCAGACAACGGTGGTCCGACTCTGACGCACATGTTGGCTGCTGGCAGTTTGGCGATCGATGCCGCGAACACGACATTTGCACCCGCCGATGACCAACGAGGATTCTCGCGACCGGTCGACGGGGACAACAACGGTTCGGCCCTTCCGGATATTGGTTCGGTGGAAGCTGAACAGGCGGTTTCACTCGTTGTCGACGACGTGACAGTCAACGAAGGAAATGGCACCGCGACGATCACCGTTCGTTTGCCCGCGGCGGTCGCGGGCGGTTTCACGGTCAATTACGCGACGGTCGATGGCACAGCGATTCAGCCGGGCGATTACGCGGCCACCTCTGGTCCGTTGATTTTCGCTGGCACCGCTGGTGAGACGCAAAGGTTCACGGTTCCGATTGTCGACGATGACGTGACCGAATTGGCTGAAGCTTTTCGGATCGTACTTGCCAATCCATCCAACACGAGTGTCGACGTCAGCGACACGGCAGTCGTCACGATCCTGGATAATGATTTATCGACGCTGATCACGAACGTACCCAGTTTTCAGGAGGACGGGGGGACGGTTGTGTTCTCGATCACGCTGAGCGGTGCTGTCGATGCATCGTTCACCGTTGACGTCTCGACCGTGGAAATTGCCGGGCAGGCCAAGGCGGGTGTTGACTATACTCCGCTGACGCGAACGCTTGTATTTGCTGGCACGGACGGCGAAACACAGACAGTGACGATCAGCATTGCGCCGGACGCTATCGTCGAAATCGACGAATCATTCACGATTGAGAGTGCGAACATTCAGGCGGGGGGAAGAAATGTTCGCTTCGCCGACACGGCAAACCGTGTCGACGTATCGAGTCTCGGCCAGTTTTCGCCGCCGGGGATCTTTGCCACCGCAGTTGATCTCAGCCTCCCTGCCAGCACTGCCTATGTGGCGGACAACGCTGGATTGTTGGTGCTCGATGTCCGTGACCCTGCAGCGATCGTCCAAGTGGGAGCATTTCCGATTGCGTCGGGTGCCCGCGACGTGCAGATCGTTGGCAACGTCGCCTATGTTGCCGCCGGCAGCAGCGGATTGCTTGTGTTCGATGTTGCTGATCCCTCGAATATCAAGCAACTCGGATCGTTTGCGACGTTGGGCCGAGATGTTCTATCGCTGGAAGCGGTCGGCTCGACGATCTACATCAGCGAGGGTAGCGGCGCGCTGGGTGCCGGAATCAGAATCTTAGACGCGTCGGATCCGTCGCAGATTGTGGAACTGGGTTTCTTCCAGGCCAGCACTTCGGTCGTGGAAGACGTCTTTGTCGATGGTCCGGTTGCCTACCTCGCGGCATCGGCGGACCTGCTGCGAGTGTTGGACGTTTCCAACCCGGCATCGATTGTCGAACTTGGTTCATTCGATGCTGGCGAGCCATTCGTGGTCGAAGTTCGAGACTCGATTGCCTACGTGGGAACGTTCGAAGGACTCCGGATCCTGGATGTGAACGATCCGTCGATGATCACTTCGCTGGGCTTGTATTCGACGGCCGGAGATGTGACGGACGTTGAACTTGACAATGACGTGGCCAGCGCGACGGTCGTCTCGATCGTCGACAGTTCCGGCCAATTCCAGGTGCTGGATCCCTCCGATCCAGGCAACATTCAGCAGTTGGGATCGTTTAGCGGTCTGACGTTGCCATTGCGGTTGGAGATCGAGAATCTTGTGGCGTACGTCGCCGACGGGTCCGGCGGTCTTCGAGTGTTGCGAGGTGATTTGGTCGACCTGAGCACGGCGACGATCGTGAATGATGACATGGCGACGTTGACGCTCAGCGATGTTTCGGTCGCCGAAGATTCGGGGACAGCAACGGTCACCGTAACGCTGGACAACGCTGTTCAGGACGGCTTGACCTATGATTTCACCACGAATGATGGCACGGCGACACAACCGGACGATTACACGACGACGTCGGGCACTTTTTCGACCGGCCAGGCCGGTGAATCACAAACGATTACCATCCCAATCAATTTTGATCCCGCCATCGAAGGCAGTGAATCGTTCACGGTGTCTCTGTCCAACGTGGTCCCGCTTGGCAACGCTCCGGCTGCCGCGATCGACGCAACCGATGTTGGCACGGTCACGATCGCCGAAAATCTGGTTGATCTGAGCATCACGATGGCGGACAGTGCCGATCCGGTACTTGTCGGCGAAATGTTTGCATACACCGTGGTCGTGACGAACGAAGGACCGGCGGCTGCGACGTTGGTCCAGGTCATTGACCAGTTGCCCGTCGGGTTGACGTTTGTCAGCGGCGACATTGATGGCAGCAGCACCAATCTGAACGAGAATTCGGGGCAGGTGACTGCCATGATTGGCGATTTGGCGGCCGGTGCGTCGTCCACGATCACGATCAATGTCATGGTGGGTCCCAACCAACCGCAAACGCTGACCAATTCGGCAACCGTTGCCGGCAACGAAGTCGATGCAAACCCGGTCAATGATTCGATCACGGAAACGACCACGATCGTCGCGGTCAGCGCGGTGAATTTGGCCACATCGATCAGCGACAGCGTCGATCCGGTCGATGCCGGCGCGTTGCTGACGTTTACGATTCCGATCGTGAACAACGGACCAGATATCGCCAACGGCATCGTGTCGACGACCACGTTGCCGGCGGAATTTTCGATCGTTTCTGCATCGACCACATTTGGCGCCACTTCCGTCGTCGGCAACGTTGTGACGACGAACATCGCCGCCCTCGATAGCGGGATCACCGCGACGGTGACGATCGTGGCTTCTGCGGCGAATATGGCGGGAAGCTTCCTGAGCAGTACGTCGGTCACGTCCTCGACCAATGAAGTTGACGCATCGGACAATGATGCGTCCGAGACGACGGTGGTCGCGGCCGTGGTTGCGCCGGGGACGATCACCGGACACATCAGCTGTGACGCCAACGGCAACGGACTGGAAGACTCGGGAGAAGCCGTCGTCGGCACGGAAGTGTTTCTGGATGAAAATGGCAATCGCATCCTGGACAGCAACGAACAGTCGACGGTCACCGACAGCAATGGTGACTATCGACTGGTCGGTCTCACGAGCCCGACGTTGACGATCGTCGCGGCCGTTCCGCCGGGTTGCAACAGCATTCCACAGATGCCAGGTGTTTCCCGATCAAGCATTCAAGTTGGCGACTTGGCGCGATCGATCACGAGCGTCGATATCGACTTGGATGGCGACCGGGATTTGCTTGTCGCCAGCGATCTCAGTGGAACGCTGACCGTTTTGAACAATGACGGTGGCGATTTCACAATGGGCGCCCAGTACCTGCTCGGCGATCGCCCGCAGAGTGTAACCGCATTCGAGAAAAGTGGTCAAAACCCGACTGTCGCTGTTGGGGGAGTGGGAACTCCGCAGGTCGGTGGCGGCGTGAACATGATCGTCGCGGGTATCGTTACGAAGATGGTTGTTGGGAACGGCCCGATTGATATTGTCCTGGATGACTTTGACGGAAACGGGCAGCCCGACGTATTGGCCGCGGCATTTCGCTCATCCGAGCTGAACTTAGTGATGAACGGCGGCGAAGTCGAATTGATCGAAACGCCCGGCTGATCCGAGCGGTCGATACGGGCGACATCGACGGTGACGGAAACCGGGACATCATTTTGGGTGGCTATGGCTATCCGGGCGACGATTCCTCGCAGCTGAAAGTATTGTTTGGTGATGGAACCGGCGGTTTTGGGGACGCGATCATTGCCGAGCCGATGCAAAAACTCGTCGCGGTGATGGCCGTCGATATCGTTGCGGATCCGGCACCCGGTGCCAATCAGGTTGATGAAGTGTTGGCGTTGTCCGAGGCGGGTAAACTTTTCGTTTACTCGGTAGAAGACGGCGCATTTGTCTTACTTAGCGAATTCAACGTCTCCCCGGGAGCAAATTCGTTCGATGTAGGCGACTTTAATCGCGACAACAAGGTCGACATCGCGGTTGCCAATCTTGGCGATCAATCGATCGAGGTGTATGTCGGAAGCGGCGATGGCAAATTCGCATTGCTGACAACGATCAACAACGTGCCGGCACCCTCCGACATTGTCGTGGACGACTTTGACCTCGATGGTCATCGGGACGACATCGCCGTCAGTAATTTTTACACTGACGCGAACCTCGGGCAATCGGGACCGCCGAAGTTTGAATTGCCCAGCACAGTGACGATCTTGCGACTGGATGTCGCCGAAAGCACGGTTCAGTTTTCCAGCGGCATGTCCCCGACGGTTGACTTCACGTTCCCGGCGGCGGACCCTGACGTCCTGTTGGACGTTACCGGTGATGGGGCAGTCAGCGCGCTGGACGCCTTGGTGGTGATCAACGCGCTTCGCCGTAACTCTTCAGCCGAGGGCGAACAAATCGCTACGTCACCGCGAGCAGACGCGGACGTCAATGGCGATGGTCAAGTCTCCGGGCATGATGCGCTGATGATCATCAACTACATCGCGCGACAAGAATCGCAAACGGCGGTGGGCCGAACCGCCGATTTTGGCCTCTTCGACGACAGCGATGATGATGACGACGATGACCGGATTGCGGCGATCGATCTCGTGTTGACCCAGCTGTTGGTCTAGGCGTGTGTGCGGCTGTCGCGGTCCTCGCCGGTAGAGCCGGAACGGCGCGGAGACTTCTGCGTTCGGCGATGGTTGTTGAAGGGACGACACCGACGGTATCAATTTGATCACACATCTGCTGTGACTCTTCCGCGAAGTCGAAGACTGCTGAATTTTCTGGTCGCGACAGGAATCCCGTAAGTCGTTTTCCTGAAAAGACTTGTGGTTGATGAGTGGGAAGCGATCGATCGCCCCATTGGGAAGACATTGGGCGTCGGCCCGTTGCTTGCAAGCAAAGAAGACGACCCACGCGGACGAGTCGTCCGCAGACCCAAAACTTACTATAGGGAGCCCCGCACATGTATCGTTTCACGAAATGGATCGCCGCACCCGCTATGGCGTTTGGATTGATGTTCGCAGGTGATGCGTCTCTGGCCAAAGCTCAGCACGGACACTGCGGGTACGGATATGGTGGCGGATACAGCAGCGGTATCGGGATCAGTATCGGTGGAGGTGGTTATCGCAGTTTTGGAAGCCCCTATTACGGCGGCATTTATTCGTCGCATTACGGCCAACGTGGCGGTTTCTATCACGACACGTCGCACTACGATTACCACCCCACGACGATCCTTCGTCATGGCAGTCATTTTCACGTGCAGCCGGGGCATTATGATTTTCACCGGACCGGTCACTACCATCCCTAGGTCGGTGACTTCGTCGAACCAAGGTCGCGTCGATTGACCGCAGCGGCGCGACCTGTTCTTCCCATCAATCGCGCTCGATCCATGGGTTTTCTTCTTCCCCGATTTTTACCTGTGATTTGACAAAGTCGGTGATCGCGGGGATCACGTTGGCGGTCTCATTGATCAGCGCGGGTCCGCTGAGCTTGGTCTTGGGCATCATCAGCTCGAAGCCCTGTGCTTCACCGAATCCGACCCGCTTCTTCATTGCTTCGACTCGTTTGGCGATTCGTTGCGCTTCGTCGGCCTCGGGGCTTGATGCGCCGGCGACGATCATCATCGGCAGTCGCACGATATTGGGGTCGATGAGGGTTGGGTCGATCCCGATCCCTTTGATTTGCTTTTCCGGCGAAATCAGGATCAGCGCCTTCACGTCCTGCCCCTGTTTGACGCTACCGAGGCTGGGGAAATTCCAATCGCGTTGTGTCCAGTGGCGCTGCCATCACGCAACCTTCGCGAATTCCGATGACGACCAGGGCATTCAAATTCAGGGCACCCTTATTATTTTCCTCTTTCAAAAATCCCTTTGCCTTCTCCATATCAAAAGCGATGATGCTTTCGATATCACGCTTTGACATTTGGGCGATATTGAATTCCTTTGTCTCGCCTCGCGCGTCGGTGTATTCACGACTGCCGCCGTGGCCGCGATAATCCGGTACCAGAACGGCGCAGCCTGCGTCGTTGAGTGCGACGACGAGCTTGACATAGGGGCTGGCTTGGCCCTGCCACTCGTGGATCAAAAGAACCGGGATCGCCTTTTTTTCTTGGTCCGAAGGAAAATAGAACGCGCGCAGCTTGATCCCGTCGATGGTCTTGAGTGTGACCGGGCGGGGCTTGGGTTTTTCTTTGGGTTTCGTTCTTGGTTTGTTCTGCGCGGCAACGGTCGTTGCCGCCACGATTGCCAAAAGATAGACCATGATCATCAGGACTTGATGCCGGCTGGAACATGTGTTGCTATTTCGTGATGCCGCGATCGCTCGCATGAAGAACCCCTTCGTCGCTTCAATGCAGTGTTTTGGAAATCTGTTAGTTGCGTTCGATTCTCGTCCGCGAGACAAACGCCGGGTCTGTCAATCCGCCAGTTTAGACACTAGACGACCGGACGACTTGGGTCAAACTGCGTTTTCCGTTCCCGGGGTCGACTACGTTCGCCGTCAAAGTCATCTATAATCCGCCGAGTCGTCCCGAGTTTGGTCAGTCGCAAGCGTCACTCGTCCGTTCGACTGCTACCGTGTTACGGCCGTCGGTCGTATCCGGCGGGGCGTGGACCAACGTTCAATTGAGGGTGTGATCGCCGTGAAGGCTACCGAGTGGTTTTACCGTTTTCGTAATGTTTTTGCCCCGATTTCGCTGGTCGTGTTGGCTGGCAGTGTGTTCGCACAAAGAGACCTGACAGACATTCCGGAACCCGATCCGATTGCCGAGCGTCAAGCGATGCAACTGGACGCGGCAGCGGCGGTCAATTTGTATGCCGCGGACCCCGATATCAGCAAGCCGATTCAGATGAACTTTGATTCGTCCGGGGGGCTATGGATCGCAAGTAGCGAGGTCTACCCGCAAATCCTGCCGGGCGAAAAGGCGAATGACAAGATCATCGTGTTGCGAGACACCACGGGTGACGGAATTGCCGACAGTCGGACGGTGTTTGCCGAAGGATTGTTGATTCCCACCGGGGTGATTCCCGATGGGCCCGACGCGGCGTACGTTGCCGAAAGCACGCGGATTCTTTACTTGCAAGACACCGACGGGGATGGAAAAGCGGACCGGCGCCGAGTCGTGCTGAGCGGCTTTGGCACCGAGGATACTCATCACCTGGTTCACACGCTCCGCTGGGGCCCCGATGGATGTTTGTACTTCAATCAGTCGATCTACATTCACTCACACATCGACACGCCGTACGGCACGCGGCATTTGGATGGCGGTGGGATCTGGCGCTATCGTCCTTCGACTGGACAGTTGGAAGTCTTTTGCAAGGGTTTCGTCAATCCTTGGGGTCATGTTTTCGACCGTCATGGTGAGTCGTTTGCAACAGACGGAGCGTACTTTGAGGGCATCAACTATGTGTTTCCGGATGCGGTCTTCGTCACCTCGCCCGGAGCGACGCGTTGGCTGAGAGGGATGAATCCGGGAAGTCCCAAGCACTGCGGACTGGAAATTCTCTCGGGCACGCATATCCCGCCGCAATGGTCTGGTGATTTTGTGGCGAATGATTTTCGCAGCCATCGAGTCTGTCGTTTCACCGTCAAACCGGATGGCAGCGGATACATCAGCCGGCAACAACCGGAGATCATCACGACGTCGCATGTTGCGTTCCGACCGATTGATGCCAAGATGGGACCTGACGGGGCGATATACATTGCTGATTGGTATAACCCGATCATTCAGCATGGTGAAGTCGATTTTCGTGACGATCGTCGTGACCGCGATCACGGGCGTATCTGGCGAGTATCATTCCCCGGTCGTGACCTCGATCCCTGGCCCGTCTTTGCCGAGCAGTCCGATCAACAGCTGATTTCGCTGCTCGAAGACGCTTCGTTGCCGGTACGTCAATTTGCACGTCAGCAGCTTTGGGGGCGGGCGGCCAAGAATCCCGACGCGATCCTTCAATCGATGCGGAGCTGGCGAGATTCCGGTGATCGGGATCTCGCCGGTCGTTCGCTGGAAGTGCTGTGGATGGATGAAGTCGTCGGCCGCGCGTCGCTCGAGGACGCGGAGGTTGCGATGAGGGCGGCGGATCAACTCGACAATGGGTCGATGCGGACGGTCATGCGCAGCATTTGGCGAAGCCGGACCAGTCTTCCGCCTGGATCAGAACAGCGAGCGAAACTCGCCGACCTGGTCAGCTCGCGTGTGAACGATGCCGATCCGGCGGTTCGATTGGAAGCGGTCGTCTGCAATGGTCAGCTTACGGGAGTTGAAGCAGCGAAACGCGTCGTCAGCGCCTCGTCGAGTGCCGTCGACGACAATCTCGACTTTGCGATTTGGCAATCCCTGCGCCGTCTCGACAGCGACCACCCCGGATCCATTCTCGATGCGATCGATTGGGCGGGTCGAACACGCGAGCTCGCCTTTGCCGTGTCGGCAATCGGCACACCCCAGGCGGCAGAAACGGCCGTTGAGATGATCGAAAAGGGCCAACTGCAGCCCGAGTCGATCGAGGCGCTGATCGCGGCAGTGTCGAATGCGGGTGACGCAAAGCAACTGGGTCGGGTGGTGAAGGCTTTGGTGACCGGAACGGACCAGGATCGCTCCTCGGGTCGGTTCGCGCCGCTCGTTGCTCGCACCGCACGCGACCGGACCATTCCCGAGGGGGCTGGTGAGCTGTTGGCCGGCGTGACGCCGACACCGCAAGCGATGCTCGGTGATCTGGCTTGGGCCGAGACGGTGGCAACGGCCGCTGCCGCCTGGAAAACGGGGCAGTTGGAAGGCGTGTTTACGCAGGTGCTACCTCAAACCAAGGGCGAGCTTCGAGAACAAGTGATCGCGGCGCTTGGATCCTTCGATTCGCAGTCGGCGAAGAAACTTGTGACGGGCCTGTCACACGATGATGACAGACTGACTCGGGTGGCCGCGACCAAGGCGATTGCCACCAGCCGCCCGCTAGCGGCGATTGACGCGATGATTGACCTTCTGCAGGACGAGTCGACAGGTGATGTTGGTGGCGAATTGGTCGTGGGCATGCTGAATCGAAAAGATCTGCCACCACGGATCGCGGCCTCGATTGCCAAAGCGGGTCTGCCGGCCGATCGTGCACGCAGTCTGTTGCGCCGCGTTCGATCGGCAGGCGGAAACCAGGTCGTCGAGCAGGCGATTCGTGATGCCGGGAAGCTGGACAATGCAGCTTGGAAGCTGACTCCCGAATTGTCTCAGCAGATTCTTTCGCTGGCGAAGACGGAAGGCTCGGCAACACGTGGCGAAGTGATTTATCGTCGCACGACCCTGCAGTGCATCAATTGCCATGCGATCGGAACGGCCGGGGGAGTGGTTGGACCCAATCTGATCAGTGTCGGTGGAAGCTCGCAGCCCGACTATATCCTCGAGTCGCTGATCGATCCCAGCGCCAAGTTGAAGGAAGGCTACACAACATTGGCCGTGTTGACCGAGGACGGCGAACTGATCAACGGGATTGTGATCGGTAAGGCCAACGATGCGATACGTCTTCGATTGGCCGATGGCAAGGAAACGCAGATCGAGATCGACGCGATCTCGCAACAGAAGCCGGGCAAGTCGCTAATGCCAGAAGGTGCTTTGGATGTGTTGACGCAGAGTGAATTGATCGACTTGGTGGCATTCCTATCGGCACTTGGCCGTGACCCCGAGTTCACCGTATCCACCGAACCGCTGGTACGATCGTTCGAGACTCTGATCTACACCGACGAAGCCAATCGCAGACTGAACCGGACCAGCACCGATACGGTGGCCGCCGGCGATCCGACCATGAATTGGCGGCGTGTGACCGCACGCGTCGATGGAGCGTTACCGGTCACTGAATTGGACCGATTCCAACAGCATCGCGAGACGCCACCGACATCATTCGCCAGGTTCACGATCGAAATGCCAGCCGATGGTGTCGCCGGTATCGAGTTGCCAACCGAAGGGATCGACGTCTGGGTTGACGGCAAACCGACACCCGTTTGGAACTTGAAAACCGCGAGCCTTGAGAAGGGCAGGCACACGATCGTCTTGGGAATCGACCGGACGCGGGTCAGCGAATCTTTTGCGGTGCGCCTCGGCGGAGACGCGATCGAGCCTACCGAATGAGCCGATAGCCTTGCTGGAGGTCACAAAATGGTTCTCGGTATTTTGAGGATACGCATGGACCTTGAACGCCTGAATCGCTGAGACACCTTGCCCAGTGAAGTGCGATATACTCGTTCCACGCCGCTTGCCAGGTCGCCGAGTTCTCCGCCGTCACCAACGCAGCGGCAAACTCGTCAGCAAACGCTACTGGCGAACGCACCAACCACCTCGATTCTCGCGATCAGCTCCACTCTCCACTCCGCGCACATTTTTGGAGATTTCAAACGATGCCTTCCAGCATTCAGCGGGTACCCACGTCGATTCTGGTTCTGTTGACTTTCGCAACCG
Organism: Pirellulaceae bacterium; assembly: GCA_963734865.1. Lineage (GTDB taxonomy): Bacteria > Planctomycetota > Planctomycetia > Pirellulales > Pirellulaceae > CBDCUW01. The sequence goes on along the minus strand of CAVTIV010000021.1, from coordinate 65,436 downwards.
TCTTGACGGGCAGTCTTGACGGCGCCGAAGGTGATTTGGGCGAGCGAAAGTATTTGCTAGAGCGGATTGACGACATGGCGGTTGTCCAGCTTTACGTTGACGGATTCGATCAGCTTTCGCTACGTGATCGGACGCTGCTTTATCACCTTTCGCAAGCTGCGATCGCGGGCCGCGACATCTTCATCGACCAGAAATACCGGCATTCGTTGGCGATCCGCGATCTGGTCGAGGAGGTAATCACTCACGCCGCTGGAATCGATTCGAACGTTCTTGCCAAGATTCGCCGGTACGCCAAGTTGTTCTGGGTCGGCAATGGGCCACACAATCCGATTACGGGTCAGAAAAATGTGCTCACTTGCACCTATGACGAGTTTGTCGGAGCGGTGAAGATCGCACAGAAAAATGGAGCCAAGTTACCCGGAACGGAAGGTGAAACGGTTGATCAGTTTTTGCAGCGAATGCGGCCGATTTTGTTTGATGCGGAATATGATTCACACTCCACCAACAAATCGCCAGCGGACGGTCGTGACATATTGATCGCGAGTGCGAACAACCTGTACGACGGCGTTGCGCTGAAAGACCTGGACGGATTTCAGGAACGATATCCGCTCAATTCGCGACTGCGAAAGCTCGCCGACGGCACATTGGAAGAGCAGGTTTATCGCGCCGGTTTTGATGATCGAATCGCACCGGGCCTGTATGCCCCCCAGTTATCCGCCGTGATCACACATCTGGAAGCGGCAATCCCTTTTGCGACGCCGAAAATGGCTCGCGCGCTCGGCGCATTGATTCATTACTATCGCACCGGCGACGCGATCGATTTTCGTGAATACAACATCGCTTGGGTTGCCGACAACGACTCACCGGTGGACACGATCAACGGGTTTATCGAGGTCTATTTGGATGCGCGTGGCCAAAAGGCAGGTTGGGAAGCTGTGGTCTATTATGACGACCCTGAAAAGACCGCGATGATCCGCAAGTTTGCCGACAACGCGCAGTGGTTTGAAGACCATATGCCGTATGCACGGCAATTTCGCAAGCCGGAAGTGCGCGGTATCTCGGCAAAAGCGATTCAAGCGGTGATGGAAACGGGCGATTCGGGTCCCGTGACCCCGATCGGAATCAACCTGCCCAACCCGGGGGACATTCGTGAACAGTATGGAAGCAAGTCGGTATCGTTGTCGAACGTCATGGAGGCGTATGACAAGGCGAGTCCCCCCGAGGCGCGACGTGAGTTTTGTTTTGACGATGAAGAATTCGAACGCCTGAAGTGGAAAAGCGAGGCGCTGGCACTGGAAGTCAACATGCACGAAGTGATCGGGCACGCATCGGGACAGATGGCACCGCACTTGGACGTCAATCCCGAAGACGTGATCAAGGAATACTACTCGGCTCTCGAGGAGGGGCGCGCCGATCTGGTGGCTTTGTGGTTCCTGGGTGATCAAAAGCTGGTGGATTTGGGGCTCGTTGACGCGGGCGACTTGAAACAGATCCAGCGGGCCGCTTACGAGTACTACACGCGGAACGTGATGATGCAGTTACGTCGGATCACGACCGGCAGCACGATCGAAGAAGATCACATGCGCAACCGACAGATGATCGTTCACTGGTTGATGGACAATACCAATGCCATCGAGAAAGTGTCGCGCGACGGCAAGACGTTTTACCGAGTTTCCGACGTCGAGGCCTGGCATGTGGGCGTGGGGCGGTTGTTGATGGAAGTTCAGCGGATCAAGTCGGAAGCCGATCGTGCCGCGGCGCAGCGGCTGTTTGAGAAGTACGGAATCCACATCGACACCAAGTTGCGCGACGAAGTTTTGGAGCGATTTGCCAAGCTGGATCAACCGGCCTACACCGGTTTTGTGATGCCCAAACTGACCGCCGCTCACGACGATGAAGGTGGCATCACCGATGTGTCAGTCTCGTATCCGATGGATCTGGAAACTCAGATGCTCGAGTGGTCGGGCCGAAAGTAGAACATGGTCCTACTCGAGTTGTGCGATCTCGCGTCGCAACAGCACCAGTGCGCGAACCCACAGCATCCGCGTGGCGGCCGGAGATCGATTGAGTTCCTGTGCGATCGTCTCATAGGGCTGATGATCGAAGTGTCGCCGCTGGATCACGTGGCGATGATCATCGGACAAACGATCCAGGGCGGCGGCGATCAGCAGGTTTTGCTCGGCATCGTCGACGACCTCTTCGGGTGTCGGTTCCCTACCGACGGCCAGTTGTTCGATGCGCATGCTGGAATGATCAATCGCATCGGCAATCGCCCGTTCGGCGCCCTCGCCACGTTTTTTGGTTCCCAACAGACGTCGATGATTCTGCAGCATCACACGACGCATGATCACTCGTAACCAGGCCAACCTTTGCGGGTGTGAGTTACCGTGGAAGCCGGATTCACCACGCCATGCATCTAACAATGCCTGTTGAACGACGTCGGATGGCTCGATGCGGCCACGCAAGTCATCCGGCATTTCTCGCTCGGCGATCATCATCAACCAGGGACGAAGCGGCCCGATCGACCAACTCGCTCGCAGATTGCTTTCGGCATCGTCCGAGGGAATGTCAGATTGTGACACGAGGCGGGTACTTTCGAGGCTGTGGCATCGCGGGGCGTCGTAACGACGCATTGCTATTCATTACAATCATGTCGCGAGCGTCTTGGCGACGTGCATTCTTGTCAACCGCCGATGGATGACAGAAACGCCACGCCATATCAGAGACGCGAACATCATGACGTTGATCGACATGTAGATCATCAGTACCAGCACATCCTCGATCCCCCATTGGTATTTCCGCCCGTCAGCGCTGATCAACTGTGTCAATAACGGCGCTCCGATCATCAGCAGGGTTAACAATGACGCGATCACGATGGAGATCGAAAGGAGCCCGTATCTTCGTTCGCGAACGGCTCGAAACAGGAATGCGATCGCAGCGCTGACGATGCAGCCGCCCAGCAGCACGAACGGCCATGGTTCTTTGGCATTTGGATCGATCGAAACCGTCCGCGCGGGATCTAGCAGGAATCGCCAGGCGAGTAATGCCAGCACCGTCACCACTGGCGATAGCAACAGATAGCCCAATGTCCACTTGCGCCGGACGATCAAACGATTTATATAGGCGGCAGGTAAGATCAGGGCAAACAGGGTCAGGATCAATCCCGAGGCCAGCGAGCGAACGATCGCGGCCAACGTTTGCCCACCCCACAGCGGCGAGGTAGGAAGTCGCGACATCTTTCGCGGGTCGGCGAGTGACGGAAGTAATGACGCCCGGCCGCTGGTAGCCATCGACTGGTTCGCTTGAGCGATGCCAATCGATCGAATCCCGTCTCGGGTGGTCCGCAGCAGACGCAATTCGTCACCGGAAGACTGCAGCAGCGGCGTCGGATGTGGATTGTATTGGTTGGGCGTGAAGTCGGTGCCCGGCGAATCGCTTCGGAAAATCTGTCGCCCGTTCGTCAGGTCATATAACGCATAGGTCTCGCTATCACCAACGTACAGACCGATGCACGGATTGCCGACGCCAGGGGCATGAATCCGATCAAATACGACGTCACGTTCGAATCGTTGTTCGAACAGAACGTTGTCTCTGGCGAGACAGCGAAGATGATTGCTGGTCAATTCCACGCGTTCCGGCTGACCGTCTCCGTCCACATCCAACACAAACCAATGCGACCCGTCTCTTGCTTGCTGGCGCAGATCCGCTGGTTCACCAAAGCCGTCTTCGGTGACACTGAGTTGGAACCACTGCTTGAAGGTCGTCTTCGACCCCTGTGCTCGCTGCGGGTGCGCGACGGTCAACGTCGTCCAAGGATCATCGCCATGCAGTTTCGCTAGCACCAGGCGGCCAAAGCCCTGCATGTGAAAGGACCCGGAACCGGCGTGGTTGAAATTTGCATCGAACTTGATTTCAGCGGCGATGTCGCCCCGGTTTGCCGAAATCATTCGCAGGGCGAACGACGTGGTACCGTCAACATCCATCACGATGATCCGTGGATCATCATCAGGTCCGGTGGCTATCATTGGCGGCCAGTCCACTTCATTCGACCAGCGGTCACTACGTGAGAGAATGTCTTGCGTCCATAGTCGCTTTCCGGTGGCGCCCGATATCGCGCTGATCGCCAGGGGCTTCAAAATCCCATCGTCGGGAACGACCGCATCGAGGATGCCATCGTTGTTACAGTCCACTCGCAACATCGCCACCTTCGGCGTGCGCACCAGGTCGAGATGGAAGCCGTCGAAGAAGTGACGCTGCCACAGCACTTGACCGGTCACTCGCTGGACCTTTAATAGTTCCAGCCCGGAACGCTGTGCAGCGTTTGCGAGGATCCAGATTGCACTGTTGCCTTCGTCGTCGCACGCGACTGCGCGGACGAGGTTCCCCAGATGGATCGGCAGAGTCCATCGAACGCGTCCCGTTTTTGCATCCAGCAAGGTCAATGTCGGACGATCAGGTTGGAGGAATTGGAAGACGACATCGGCGACACGGCCGTCGCTGCCGATGACGCCTGCCGCGTTCGTGATGCCACGGCTATGTGGATAGTTCCACACCGCACGTCCTGACTTCGAGTCAATCGCGCTCAGTCGAAAACGAGACGGTTCTTCGGTCAATAGCAATGCCGCGCCGTCGGTGGCGGTAAAGTTGGCGAGCAGTTGGTTTGTACCGATGCGATTTTCGCTTTCGGCACGGTCGTCCAACCAGATGGCAGCATCCCGGTAAAGGCCATCACGACCCGAACGTCGTCGGAAGAAGCCTTGCCGCGTCTGCGTCGCGTTCTGACTGAGATGTGTGATCCCGCGCGATTTTGGGTGGCGCGTCACTGAGCAGGTCGATCCCTACCGTCATCGACTCGAGCGTCGCGTCCTCGCCGTCCCCGTAGACGATCGATGCGGAGACCTCACTCGCCCGCGACGTCGGGTCGTAGTGGATCGAGTCGATGTCGAAGGTAAGATTTGTGGAGTTGATTAGCGTGATGGGTAGCCGTCGCCATGACAGCAGTGTTCCATCGGCGCCACTGATCAGGTCGATGAAGAACGCGAATTCTTGTGCATTCGAGTTTTGTGCCCACACTTCGTCGCCGGAACGACGTCCCGAGAGACTGGCCACTACCAGGTCGCGAATATCATCTCCGTCGACGTCTCGCACGACGACGGCACGTTCGGGCAAGAGTTCAATTCCTTGGATTGGCACGGGGCGATTCCATTTCGAGCCTCCCGTCGTGATGTCGAGACAATCAAGCTGGCCGTCACTGTTGGCGCGTTGCCGGTCGCGTTGGGGCACGATCAATTCATCCACGCCGTCGCCGTCCAGGTCGGCTGCCAACGGCAGATCGCTTGTCTCCTGCCCGTTGGCGAGAATGTCCCAGCGAATCTCGCGTCGCGTGACCCATCGTGGATGTGGCTCGCCCAATACGAACAACCCGGCTTGACGTGGGACCGTGTTGCCCGCCGGGACCGATTCGCTTGACCATGCGAAATAGGCTGGCGGTGATCCTTTGCCGAGATGCACGGCGAGCGGCACAGAGTCCATTTGGAACGGCAAGGAGATCGATTCCCCGACTGGCTGTCCGGTCGACAAATCCCAGACGTTGATCGAGTCATGAGTGAACGTGACAGCAACCTTCCTATCGCCCAACTCGATCAATTGAAGGGGGGGCGTTACCGGCAGCGTCGACTCGACGCTGGTGGTTGACCAGAGAACGTTGTGCTCCCATACATAGTCGTTGCGGCGCAAATGTTCGCGGTCATAGTGACTGAGAACGTGCGGCTGCCGTTGCTCATCCACTTTGCGAGAGCGAAACAGCAATCTTCCTTGTGTCGGCCAAACGGTGAGTGGTTTTGATGCACGGATCGGCGGCATCGTGGTCGTTGCGATTTCATCACCGGTCTTGCCGCTGATCGTGACGAGGTAGGGTTCGGTGCCAACGTCTGGATTGATTCGGACCAGATTCACCACGAGATCGGCGGTACCGTCGGCATTCAGGTCGTCGATGGGAATGATCTGCAGAACGAACGGGAAGCCCAACGGAATCCGACGGCGCGTCAACGGTGATATGGGTGGGAAGTCATCTCGTTGTGGGATCTGCAAGCGTGACTTCCAAAGTGTTTTGCCATTTCGACCGATCGCGGCAATGACGGGCGCGTTGCGAGCCGAAATCACGAAATCGTCCGATCCGTCTCCGTTGAGATCGACGGCATCCGAAATCAGCCGACTGACTTTGGCGAAGTAGGGATGGATGGCGTTGCGATTACCAGTCCATTCTTGATCAATTTGGTAGCCGAAGTCGACCGCGTCATCGGTGCCGGCGATGTCACGGGTCCGAACCTCCAGCAGCGGTTGACCACCGCGGCCAAAAATAGACAGTGTCGATGAGTCTAGCGTGCTCAAATATTCCGCGTCATCGCTGCCGCCGATGGTGGCGACCCACTTATCTTGGATGTCGATTTCGTTGGGCGGTGGTCGGCGGTCGACGTATCGTAGATCGTGCATCTCGCCGGGTGAGATCGAAAATCGAACCGCTTCACTGAATCTGCCTTGTCCGGCAAGTCGCATCTTGTACTCGCCGGCATCGAGGTAGAGTGGGACCTGCATGGGCACGGTGGTGGTGGCGACCGGTTCCGCTGCCAGGTCACCGTTGTCGTCGACTGGGAAGATAGTGGCTACAAAGGGACCGCCGGCTGCTGTCGTCCTCATCAGACCCTGCTTGGACGCCTGATGATGTCGCCATAACCCGAGGCCACAAAGGATGATCGCGGCGGTGGCGGCAACCATCGTCGCAGCCAATTTGATGCGTTGTTGATGTCGCGTGATCCGGCGACGAAGCACCGTCCAGACGGGGACACCACGAGCGGCGATCGGTCGGCCTTCACGGATGCTCGCAGGTCGCCGGCTAGTTGGTCGGCTGTCTGATACCGCTGGGCAGGATTTTTCTCAAGACACTTTTGCAGGACAACTTCTAGATCACGCGGCATGCCGGGTCGCACCGTTCGAGGCCGCGGAGGATCAGCGATCCGGATTTGCTGCAGGACATCCAGCGGAGTCGACGCATCGAACAGCGCAGTACCCGTTGCGATCTCGTACAGCGTTGCGCCGAAACTGTAAATGTCCGATCGATGATCGGGGCTACGGTCCCGCGAGGCGACGACCTGTTCGGGGCTCATGAAACGCGGCGTACCGATCAGCGCCCCGGTGACCGTTGCGGTGACGTCGACGTCGCGGCGAGCAAGACCAAAATCGGCAAGCCACACGGTCCCATTCTTCTCGATCAACAAGTTTCCTGGCTTGATGTCTCGATGAACGACGCCGTTGCGATGGGCGTAAGCGAGGGCATCCGCAGCTTCGATTCCGATCCGTGCGACTTCGTCCGAGTCGACGCCCTGAGGATGCTCTTGCAACAGGCAACTGAGCGGTTGCCCATCGATTATTTGCATCGCGAACCAATGAATACCTTCTGCATGGCCAACGGCATAGATGGGAACAATGTTTGTGTGATGCAGGGCGGCAGCCGTCTTGGCCTCGCGTTGAAATCGTTCCGCCGCCACGGGATCGACCGTCGCCCGTGGCAAAACCTTGAGCGCGACAGGGCGCTTGAGCGATCGCTGCTCCGCCTCGTAGACAATCCCCATGCCGCCACGACCGAGTTCGCGCAGAATCTGAAAATCCGGAATCTCGGGGTAGAGATCATTGGCCTTGAGCTCAACCGTCACCCGCTTGATGGCACCGAGCATCTCGACCGATTCAACGCATTCTCGAAGCTCTGGCTCCAGATCGGGGTGGTTCAAGATCAACGCTTCGGCCGACTCTGCGATCCCCTGTTCTTGTCGCTCCATCCAGTCGTGCAGCACCGTCGCGACACGCAGATCGATTGTCGGTTCGGGACCATCAGCAGCGATTGGATTCGACACGATTGAAGTCTCCGGCAGAGGAATCGTCCAGGTTAGTCGACGCGTCAATGACGGTGACGCTGGCTCTGCCAACCTTGGGGACTGCAATCCAAGATGCGAAGTGGACACCGGCGCAACGGGAAATACAAAAACTTTGCAATTTTCGACTCACAGGATGTCCATGAAGGCTCGCATCCAGGCCGGATGGGCTGGCCAAGCCGGTGCGGTGACGAGATTTCCCTGGACGTGGGCCGAGTCCATGGTAGGAGCGGGGGTCACGTACTTCCCGCCACCCGCGGTCACCTCGAAGCGGACCGCCGGATAGCAACTACACTCCCGATCGACCAACACGCCGGCGGCGGCGAGAATTTGGGGTCCATGACAGATCGCGGCAATCGGTTTGCCGGTTTCCGCGAAGTGACGGACAATTTCTAGAACGCGATCGTTGAGCCTGAGATACTCGGGTGCTCGCCCCCCGGGAATGACCAAGGCGTCAAATCCGGCCGCGTCGATCTTGGCAAAATCGGCGTTGATCGCGAATCGGTGTCCCGGTTTCTCGCTATAGGTTTGGTCCCCCTCGAAATCGTGGATTGCCGTTGCGACCGTGTCGCCGGCGGTTTTATCGGGACAGACCGTGGCGACATCGTGACCGGCACAGGTCAAAATCTGCAGCGGGACCATCGCTTCGTAATCTTCCACGAAATCGCCCACAATCATCAGGATTTTCTTAGCGGTCATCGTAATTCCTCAAGTTTTTTTCGGGTTGGCGGCATTGGCCCGTTGGCTGCCGTTCTGGTCGCCATTGCTAGAAACGGCAGGAGCGTCATGTCCGAAACGGGCTCACCGCGTCAATGGTTGGCAAAGATTCGCCCAATCGGGACCGTTCGAGTAGAATACGTGATCAGGTTAATGTTTCTCGATCACCGAGGAGAGTCGGCTGGTATCTCTGGGAGGAGGCGGCTGGCGATGGTGTGGGGCATTGCCGAGTATCCCCCTTTTCCGAATTGCGCCAAATTCTTGTCCCCGAAGGCGATTTTCGTCATGACACGTTCGATTGCTGTTTCAGTGGCTTTGGTCTTGGTCGGCCTGGTCAGCTCGGTTTCTCTACGAGCGGGTGATTTGTTGCCGCCCCATATCGCGGCACAGTTGGGGCTGACCGAGTCTTGGCGGCGGTACGTCCAGGTTCCGGCCGGAGCACAGTCGATCGCGGATCAACAGATTTTCGTGCACCAGGTCGACCCGCGAGAATACGTCGAGATCACGGTTCCCCTGCCGGCCGATTCGTTGGCGGTTGCCGATGGAACCTCACCGGCCACAAAGGTGCTCGTGCGAATCGCGACCGATCGCGTCGGCGTCGACGGCAAGGAGATCGGAAAGAAGGAGGCCGAGCGTCTGGCAACCAATGAAATCCGGCGTCTGAAACGGCGTGGAATTGACGCCACGATGTCTTGGCGCAGCGTTCCTCGAATCCATCTTTACACGCTCAGCGACGATGGCACGCTGGAGTGTCGTGACGCGGAAACCGGCGAGCCAGTTTGGTTGTCGCGAGTCGGCACACGGGGATTGAACTATGGCGCGCTGGGGATCAGCGACGAGCATATCTCCGTCATCAACGGCGCCAATTTGATCCAAGTCGATAGTTCCAACGGTGAGGTGATCGAGGAAGTCGCCACGGTGGGGACTCCTCTGCACGGTGCGATTCATGCCGGGCGATACGCGATGGTGCCGACGATCCACAGTGGTGTCGAAGGTTACCCGATGGATGATCCCACCCTCGATCCGTTCATGGAAACCGTCGCCGGGATTTCGCTGGCCAGACCCAGCAAGTCGCCTGATTCGACCCGCGTCGCTTGGGGAACGGACCAGGGCTTCGTGTATGTGATGGAATTGTCCGGCGAGCCATCGGTTCTGTTTCGATTGCGCACCGACGGAATTGTCAGTGGTCGAATCGCGTCGGCGTCCGGGGATCGATTCTTTTTTGGCAGCGAATCGGGGCAGGTCTATGGATTACGAGCGACGCGAAGTGGCGAAGTGATGTGGAGCAAGCCGTTCGGCGATCCCTTTTACAACGGTCCCATGATCGCGGGTGACCAGCTGTTGCTTCGCTCGACTTATGGCAACCTGTATTCCCTGGACTTGGAAACTGGATTGGGCACTTGGGACTCAACAGCACCCAATGTCGACGAGTTGATCGGCGTGATCGGCGACCAAATTTTCATCCGCACGCTCAGTGGATCGTTTTCTGTACTCAACCGCGAAACGGGCAAACGGATCGCGACCTTTAACGAGGTCCAGCCCACAAAACTGCTCTCCAATACGCTAACCGACCGGCTGTACATGATCAGCGACAGCGGCGCGGTGCAATGTCTGAGACCGATTGGGGCCGAAATGCCGACGATCAACATGCAGATCGAATCGGCGCCGAAAGTAGAAGAAAAACCAGAGGCTGCCGCCGCGAAAACGCCAACCACGCCATTCGAGCCCGCTGCCAAAGACCCATTCGCGGCCGGGGCGGACCCATTTGGTGCTGGCGACGCGGCCGATCCCTTTGGGGCAGGCGGTGCTGCCGACCCGTTTGGCGGCGGCGAACGACATGGCCGATCCATTCGGAGCCGATCCGTTCGGAAACTAGTTGGGCCGCGCCACCATCGATCGCATTTTGCTTGCAACGGGTGATTTTAAAGAAAATGGCGGTCGTGAGTGAAGATGTGACGGTTGTTCGGTCGATACCGTTTGTGACGAGAAAAGGAGAGTCGTGTTTCATGACTCGCAAATACTCGTGACCCTCTCAGTATCAGCCGGATTGCGAAGGCAGTAAACGATGAGCCGCAACTCAAGACTTCGACTCACAACCAAATCCATCTCGCTCGCCGTCGTCGCGGGAATCTGCTCGGTATCGGCAACGGGTTGTCAGGTGTCGCAAAACGGCCAGACGCTGCCCAGCCCGTATTATCTGCAGGACGACGTACAGTATTTCCCCTCCGGTCCAGAGTTCAAATTGCCTCTGGAAGCAGCCGCACTCCGAGCAGCTCGGGCGGAAGAAAAGCTGAACCGCGAGTAGTGTTTTCCGACTCGCGTTCGTCCAGCTCATTCATCGCCAGCTGTCATGAATGGCGTTGCCACAGGTTCATAGTCACAGAACTCGGCGTCCTCGAAGTACAGTTTCAACTCGCGAGCCGCGGCTTCTTCTCCATCACTGGCATGGACGAGGTTCATCTGACGGCTGCTACTGAAGTCGCCACGGATCGTCCCTGCCGCGGCTTTCAATCCACTCGTCGCGCCGAGCATCTCGCGGACGACGGAGATCGCCTGGAGGCCGTCGATGGCCATTGCCAAGACGGGCGCCGAGGTGATGAACGATTCCAGGCTCCGATAGAACGGCTTATCCACATGCTCGGCGTAGTGCTGCCGAGCTTTCTCGGGTGTCACCTTGAGCATTTTCACAGCGACGATGTTGAGTCCCTTTTCCTCGAATCGGGCGATGATTCGTCCCATCAAGCGACGTTGAACGCAATCTGGTTTCAGCAACACCAAAGTTCTCTGCATCTTGACAACAGCTCCGTCCCGGTTGCGATCAAACCGGTCTCAAAGGGGGTGGATCGACATCATCGATCGTCGTCGGCCAGAGGATGGCGATCACGACGAACGGCTCAAGAGTATCCGGCCAATTGCCCGCTGCGCGAAGCGGAGGCTGGGCGTTTGTGACAGCGTTCTGTGACGGATCGTTGATTCGCAACGAGCTGTCAACGAGGCTGTCGGATCACTGCCGAATCCGCTTCGGGAATGCGTTTGGCCAGTTCCACGACTGCGCGAGGCAATACCCAGGGATTTCGCTGTAGTCCCGTTTGCGTGCCAATCCGCTGGGGCATTGCCCCGGCGGAGTCGCTTGCCTCGCCGAGCCGCTTGGGACGCTCGGTCGAAACGGTGGATTGCCCGAGACGCGTTGGGCGCTTTTTCTGGGGTTTGCTGACGGTTGGCAGCAGGATCGGAGTTTTGGACGCAGCCGGCGCGCTGGCGGCGGCTGTTTGTGGCAATTCGAGCTGCGGAACATCGATTTTTGGCGGCTCGATGATCGCATCGATCGCCGTCGCCGCGGCCGATGGAGCGGACGATGGGATGTCGGCAGCGGTTTCTTGTGGAGTCGGATTGGCAGTGGTCGTTTTCGGTTGGTTGACGATCGTTGCCTCCCGAATCAGCTGCTGTTCCCTGTCGGCAAAGTGGTTGCCAGGATATTTCGGTTCGATCGCGTGAGGTGACTGCGATGGTTGAATCGAAGGTCTCGGTAACCAATCGCCTGCGGAGGGGCTGAGCAGACTCGTTGTCTTGTTGGCCGCGGCCGTCACGCGGACGTCGGCTAGTTGCTGGTCCACGGCTAGTTGCTGGCCCACGGCTAGTTGCTGGCCCACGGCTGGTTGCTGGTCCACGGCTGGTTGCTGGCCCACGGCCAGTTGGGGGCTCGGCGGAGCGGGACGAATCGCCTGCGGCCTGTTTGCCAGGGAACGGGTCGCCAGCGAACGGGCCGCCAGGGAACGGGTCGCCGGTGGGTCGGATGCCACCGGCTCCGCGGTGGGCGTCGATCCTTTGATCTTCGCCGTTGGTGTGGTTGGGGCAGGCGGATTCAGTTGCGATCCTTCGATCCTTTGGGAATCGTGGGAATCTTTCGTGTCTTCAGCTGACGGTGCAGCTGCTTCCGGTACAGCGGTGGTTGGGCTGGGTGCGTGGTTGGTCGGCGACTGAATCACTTGCGAGCCCTCGATTGTGATCGGGGTGGGGCTGCCGAATCCGTTGCAATCGCAATTGGAGCCAATTGAGTTCCGTCGGCCCATCGCATCGAATCGGTCGTAGAAAGTTGCCGCAGTTTCCCGAATTGGCTTTGCGCCCTGCCCCTTCCATTGGGAAAAGGTTTTTGGCGGCAGGTCGGCACCCAACCGCAATCCGGAGCTCTGGCAAGCGTGGTATCCGTCACCCCATCCGGCGCCATAGAGTCGGCCGAGCTTGTTGATTGGGTTGGTCAGTTCGGCAATCGCTATCCCAGCGGGGCTGAGGATCGCGACTGACGCTGCCAGCAACCAACGTTTCTTTGTTCTACCGACCATCATGACGCGGCTCATCATCCTTGCGGTTCCATTGGCGCTTGATCCGACCGACCGGCAAGCGGTGCTCCCTGCAAATGATCCAATCGGCACATCAGGTAAGACGATACCGATGTGGGGAGCTGCAGCCGTTGAATTGTGCCAGGTGGCCGAACGGTTTGACCGGTTGTAACGATTTTGCCGATGCTCATCGTGTCAGATGAAACCAGGATCGTGACGATCTGGCGGGGCGACGTCACGCACCGCCAGATCGCGAGCTAGGTTTGCGAAGATCAATTCCTTCCGCTCTGTATGGCAACTCGCAATGTCCCAACGCTCCCGAATCCTCGTTGATCCAAAAGTGCAGTGGTCGATCGCAATTCGCATCATTGGACATTGGTTGATGCTTCTTTTATGTCTGGTGACGATCAATATGATGGTGACGGTGCTGACCGAAGCGGGTCAGATGTCATTTTTCGAGGCATTGAAGGTGGGGACCATCTCGCAAATCAAGACCATGGGAGTGATGTTTTTGCTGATGCCGGTGTTCCTTCGCGACACGCTCAAGATGAGCAATCGTTTTGCCGGACCGATGTACCGATTGCGAATTGCGCTGAAGAAAATGGCTGGCGAAGACGTGCCCGCACCGATCAAATTCCGGGACGGCGATTTCTGGCAAGAGGCCGCGGATGACTTCAACACCGTCCGATCGCAATTCGATTCGCTGAAAAGCGAAAACGCCGCCCTGAAGGCGGAGCTTGATTCGCTGAGAGCGGAACAGATCGCCATTTGAGTCGGCGGCGTTGGCGCGGTACTGACGAGTGACCCGCCTGTTTCCATGAACTCGCAGAAATGGGCGGTTGGCCTGTTTTCATCGATGATGATTGCCTGGATCGGCAGGAAAACATCGCGTCAATCGGCAAATTCGCGGTCAGATCGTCCAACCTCGTCTACGCTTGATCGCCTGCTATCGTCATAATGAAGGAGACCCAGGGTTGGGTTGTGCCGCAGCTGGGTGTTCGCACCAGCCTCGATGAGTGGGGTGTATCGCTGCCAGGCAAGCTTTGCTTAAAGCCCTTTCAATTGTGACGAGTCCACCAATGCCATGCTCCTTCATTGCCAGATGCTTTCTCGCCGCCGCCCTGCTCGGCTGTGGCGTCAGCCAATCGATCGCTCAGGATGCGGCGACTCAAGCTGCGCCGTCGGATGAGAAGAATGGCGGCCAGGCCGATTTGGATTCGGCCGTGATCCAACGGATTGACGCCAAATCACCCGATCAGCTGGAGACGGTTACGGCGTTGTTGGAGTCGGCACTCAAGAAGGGGCTGGATGAAGAGAACGCGTCGTTCGCGAAAAAAATGCTCGGGTCAGTCTTGTTGCAGCGCAGCCAGCAAATTGCTGCGGGCATGGTTCGCGCCCGTGGGCGACAACAAGTGCAGATGCGAGACGAAGCACTACGCGGACTGGAGCAGGCGGTCAAGAACGACCCCACGTTGGTCGAGGCGTGGTTTCTGATCGCACGGCTGAACCTGTTGCCCGGTGGAGATCCGGAAGCGATTGCCGAGGCGACGACGCGGGCGATTGAGCTGTTGGAGGATGATCCTGTCGAGCAAAGCGCTGCCTATGTGCTCCGAGCGCTGACACAGAAAGATGATGAAAAGCGGATGGCGGACCTCAATGCTGCTGCTGAAAAGGACCCAAATAACCTCGAGGCGATCCAGGCCCGTGCCGCGGTGCGGCTGAAGAACAACGATGTCGAGGGTGCCGTCAACGACCTCGAAAAGATACTTTCCCGAGACCCCAGCAACATCCGAATCGCCCAAGCTGCTGTGCAGCAGCTGGTCGACATGGACCGGGTGGAGGAAGCGCTGGGGCTGATGACGAAGACGCTCGAGGCGAAACCGAGCGAGGAGTTGTACCGAATTCGAGCGATTCTCTATCGCATGCAAGGCAAAGAAGCCGAGGCATTGGCCGATTTGAACAAGGCATTGGCGTTGCAGCCGAAAGACCCGAGTTCGCTGTTGCAGCGAGCGGAGATCTCTCTGTTCCAGAAAGACATCAAATCCGCGAAACGCGATTTGAAGTCTGCCTCGGACCTTGATCCTGTCATCGCAGATTCCGACCAGGCAATTTTTGTTCGATGTCTGATCGCGGTCGAAGAGGGGCGGATGCCCGATGCGATCAACGACATGAAGGAGTTGGTCTCGCGTGATCCGGGCAACCCGTCGCGTCAGCTGCAACTCGCCAATCTCTACTTGCAAGACGATCGTCCACGAAAGGCGATCGAGGTTTTCTCTGCCATTCTTGATCGTGACCCCAACGATGCCGGCGTGCTCCGTTCGCGAGGAGATGCTTTGCTAAGTGTGGGTGATCATGCCGCGGCGATCGATGACTATGAACGAGCCTTGAAAACGGTCAACGCGCTCACCGATGAAGACAAAAAGAAGGATGTCGATATGCCGGGTATTCTGAATAATCTGGCCTGGGTGTTGTCGACGTCGCCCAATGAGAAGGTTCGAGACGGAGAACGGGCAGTTGAACTCGGCGAACAAGCCGCCAAGCTGACCGAATTCAAAGAGGCCCACATCCTTAGCACCCTTGCTGCCGGGTATGCCGAGAAGGGTGATTTTGAAAAGGCGATCGAATGGAGCACCAAAGCGGTAGAACGTGGCAAAGAAGCGATCGAAAATGGTAAAGATCCAAAGCAGGTGCAGATCGAGCAGCTGGAAAAGGAATTGAAAGGCTATCGAAAGGGCGAAGCATGGCGAGAAAAGCAGGAGACGGAAGAAAACGACGTTCCGATCCTGTCCCCGGAAGATTTGATTGATACTTGATTCTTTGACGAGTCGCAAGTTTGCCCAGACCGCTCGTCAAGTTGGAATGATTTGGCTATTTTTTAGCTGGACGTCGTTACTTTGTGGTATCAAGCGTCGGATTTTTGCGTGATGGTGGCTACGTGCGGCCGTGCTTCGCGAGGAATTCCAGGCGGGCGGATGTGATCGCTGACAAAGTTGCGCGGTCTTGTTCGTCCTTGCCCCGTCACCGTTGCTCCGAATTCTGCTGCCAAACCATGATTCCCGCAAAGCTTGCGCTCCAAGACGGCTCGATCTACACCGGCGAGGCGTTCGGCGCCGAAGGTGAAGTCGCCGGCGAAGTCGTTTTCAATACGGCCATGACCGGATACCAAGAGATCCTGACGGATCCTAGTTATTGTGGCCAAATCGTCACAATGACGTACCCCGAGATTGGTAACTACGGCGTCAATTCGATCGATATCGAGCATGAAACGCCCTCTTTGGCCGGATTCATTGTTCGGCACGATAGCCGAATCTACAGCAACTATCGCGCGGAAGGGGATTTGAGCGAGTATCTGAAGCGGCACAATGTGATCGCCGTGACCGGTATCGATACTCGCGCGCTGGTTCGTCGAATTCGGACGGCGGGAGCGATGCAGGGCGTGCTTTCGACGCAAGATCTTGACGACGCGAGCTTGGTCGAGAAAGCGAGGAACACACCCGGTCTTGTTGGCCGTGATCTGGTTCGCGAGGTGATGCCGAAAGAAATTCGGCAGTGGGATGAGCGGCTGGATGCCTGGACAGCGGCCGAGATTGGCGACGCCCAATCGGCTTGCAGCAACGCACACGTTGTTTGCATGGATTTCGGCATGAAGTGGAACATTCCGCGACACTTTTCCTCACGCGGCAATCGGGTCACGGTGGTTCCCGGTGACACGTCGGCCGACGACATTCTGCGTCTCGAGCCCGATGGCGTTTTCCTGTCAAATGGGCCCGGCGATCCGGAGCCGCTCGAATACGCCCACCGGTCGATTGGTGAGCTGATTGGCCGGACTCCGATCTTCGGCATCTGTTTGGGACACCAACTGCTATCGCTGGCCTGCGGCGCCAAGACGTTCAAATTAAAGTTTGGACATCGGGGCGTGAACCAACCGGTGCTCGATCTCGGCACGGGCAGGATCGAGATCACCACCCAGAATCATGGGTTCGCGGTCGATGAAGCATCGCTACCGGATTGTCTGGAAGTGACCCATCGCAATCTGAATGATGACACCGTTGCCGGCGTGCGACATCGCCAGGAGAGTGCGTTTGGGGTGCAGTATCACCCCGAGGCCGCATCGGGTCCCCATGACAGCCACTATCTGTTTCAGCGGTTTCAAGAGCAGCTTCAGGTCACTGTGTAGCCGGGCCCGATTTCGCTCATCAGTGTGGTGGCGACTCGAGGCGACTCGAACGGTGTGACAAGCGCCGCGCCGACACACCGTTTCCAAGAGCTCGCCGCAAAGATACTCAACTGCGAAGCATCACGCCGATCGCGTCAAGGTACTTTTGCACCGTTTCGGCATCGGTCTCTTTCCAGCCAGCGGTTTTGTGGCGGAGCAGCGACAGTTTTAGTGCCTCAATCGCATCGGCAAGATCGTCGGGCAGCTCTGGCAAACCGGAAAACGGTTGGATCGGACTGTCGCTCGGCTCGCCGAAAGTTGCTGCCGGACCGGCTTGTGCACTCCCGGCGAGCGACATCAACTCTTCCTCGTCGCCAAAGTCGGGGTCTTCGAGCCGTGGACCACTGGCGATACCGTCAGGCTCGTCACCGTACTGTTTCGTGCGACCGCCTCCCTGTGCCGGCAAGGTCACATCCTCGTCGGTATCGACTTCGATGATCTGGCTGTTCGTTGGACGTTGCGATTCGACGGCGCCATGAGCTTGCCAGCGTTGTTCGCGCATCCCGGCAACGCTCCATTTTTCTCGCGAGGCGCCCTCCAGCCACAGCGGTGCATCGTCCCAATCCAGGGCGGCTAAAAAGTGGCTCCAATACAAATCACCGTAGGTTTGGTAGGTCGAAGCAAAGCGATCATAGACGCGTCGCAATCGCCCGACATGGGGGGCAGTCACGCCACCGACGCGTTGCGCCCAGGCGTCGTCCGAGTATTGGGTGGCATCGGCACCCGAATCGATCAAGGCCTCGCGCCATTGGCCGATGATGCGACCCTTTTCCCAGTTCGTCTTGCTAATCAACTCGTTCCATTGGCCGACAAAGGGCTGCGCAAGCTCGGACAGTTCCTCGTTGTCTTCAAAAACGATGTCATCGATCGTCGAGGAGTCATGCTCGCCAGTGGACTGGAGATCAGAAACGTTGTCTTCGTGGGGTTCGTCGTTGTGATCGTCTTGTTCGGTCTGGAATGGAGCTTGGTAAGAATCGTCAGGTGTCATCTGCATCCGTCGCGTGTGAATGGATCTTCGAGGGAAGAAGCAGTACGCTAACCTTGACCCGGCGGCCCGTGAAGCGCCCGCCGGGCATTTGATGGATCCCATCCCAAATTCCGCGTCCGATCGTTTCGATTACGGAGGAGATTTGCTGTGGAAAAGATGTTCGGAAAGGATTGGACCGTTAGGATCGCAGGAATCCGCGGGATCCGAGCGTCTCGGTCTGTGACAATTGAAATCTGTCCGGCGTCGTGGTACCAAGGTGCGACCGCCAGCAACGTCGACAGATCGTTCTGGCTCGCTTCTACAACTCCTCGGACCACCCACCACTCAGACCCCGCAATGAACAAGATGTTTTTCGATCACTGGAACCAACGTTTTTTGGCCGTAATCACAACCGTCGCACTGTTCGCTGTTGCGGGCTGTGGAAAAGATTCGTCGAACGCGAACGTTCCATTGGATACCACGTCTGCCGAAACATCCTCTCAGGAGCTCGCCGTGACAGATCCGACGCCGACCACGACCGATTCCGGTGATCCGCAGGAGCCGACTGCTGACGACGTGGACCGGAGTGACCAGGTTCTCCGCCATGCCGTATTCTTCACCTTCAAAGACGATTCGAGCGAACAAGACGTTCAAGCCGTTGTCGACGCGTTTGCCGCGTTACCGTCAAAGATCGATACGATCGCCAATTTTCAATGGGGAACGAACAATAGTCCCGAGGACCATGACGATGGGTTCACGCATTGCTTCCTGTTGTCCTTCGCGACGGCCGCCGACCGTGATGCCTACATTCCTCACCCGGCCCATTCGGGCGAATTCGCCGGCGTGTTGCGACCCCACCTGAAGGACGTCTTTGTGTTTGACTATTGGGGAACGCCGCCAGCTGAAAAGATCGAAAAACAGCTCAAGCACGCAGTGTTCTTTAAGTTCAAGGACGATGCGGCCGCTGAAGATGTGAAGAAAATCGAACAAGCGTTCGCGGCGCTGCCCGCCAAGATTGACTCGATCAAGGCTTTCGAGTGGGGGACGAACAACAGTCCCGAGAACAAGGCGGACGGGTTCACGCATTGCTTCATGGTGACGTTTGATTCAGAGGAAGGCCGCGAAGCATACTTGCCGCATCCGGATCATCTGGCTTTTGTCGAGGTCCTGATGCCGGTTCTGGACAAGGTCCGCGTACTGGACTTTTGGGTGCAGTGACCGACCGGTGGCCAGTTTCTCTTGGTCATCGGGTGTAGAATGGGCGGACGAATCGATCAATGGGAAGTGATTACGCATTGGGAATGGATCGACTGGGCGAGTCGTGCAGAGTGTTGGGTGAGATGAACCGAATCACATTGGCGCTATCGTTTTTTTGTCTGCTCGCGCCGCTGTGCCTGTGCGCGGACACGATCGAGTTTCTCAGCGGGGCGAAACTTTCTGGCGTGGTCAAGGAGATACGCAAGTCGGACAAGGAGTTTGATTTCGAGGCTCAGGTCGGCACACGCAAAATCGTCCGCACCTATCCGTTTGCAACGGTACATGCGGTCACGATGAACGGCAAGCGATTCACGTTGACTCCGCTGCCCAGTGGTTCGTCGGCCGTTGGAACGTCGGCTGCAGTGGGCGCGAGTGATGATCTGGTTCGATCGAAACATGAAGTGGATGAATTGATCGACCGGGTCGGTTCGACGATGCCCGATTGGTACGACGCGACGGACTTGGACTACCCGCAATCGCTGGACTTGTCATGGCCGTTGAAGCCGCCCGAAAAGCCGTGGAACAACCAAAAGAATATGGGCCAGTACATTTGGGACATCATCAATCCCAATCCTTCACGTTGGCAAGCAGGGATCAAATTGGTCCATCACTGCATGAGTATGCATCAGGGCAATTCGACATTGCTGCAACGCGATATGAAAACGATCGGCAGGATGTATTTCGAGCTACTTCAGGATTATCCAAGGGCAGCTTATTGGTTGCGAAGGGGTGGAGCGGCCAAAGGCGAACCTGCCGGTGTGATGCTGGCCGAGTGTTATTGGCGGCTGGGTAATCGACCGATGGCGATGCAGCAGTTGGCCACCCGGACGTACCTGGGCGGCGCCGCCAGCAAGACGATCAAGTTGTACGGCAACATGGTGCGCTGGATGAAGCGCTGAAGCTGACCGATGCCGTCGCACGCAGCAGCCAGCCGTATGAAGGATTCATGGCGGCAGGCGACGCGCTGCGACAGGCAAGTCAGTTTGACCAGGCGATTTCGTACTACAACAAAGTGTTGACATCCGACGGTTATC
Organism: Pirellulaceae bacterium; assembly: GCA_963734865.1. Classification (GTDB taxonomy): domain Bacteria; phylum Planctomycetota; class Planctomycetia; order Pirellulales; family Pirellulaceae; genus CBDCUW01. The sequence continues at coordinate 44,983 of CAVTIV010000021.1, read as the reverse complement.
GCAACCAGGACTATGAGAATCGATTCAAGGCTCGGGCCAGGGAGAGCATGGAGGCAATCGAGCTGTTCGATCAAGTCGACATCAGCCGTATACCCGATGGAACCTACAAAGACAGCAGCAGCGGATACAGTGGTCGATTGGACGTGGCGGTTGCCGTATCGGGCGGCAGAATCGAATCGGTCAAAGTCACCCAGCACCGCGAGAAGCAGTTTTATTCGGCGCTGACCGATACCGAAACGCAAATCCTCCAGCGCCAGACCGTGAGAGGTGTGGATGGAACGAGTGGTGCAACGATTACTTCGCTAGCGATCATCAATGCCGCGGCGAAAGCGCTCGCCAGTGGTTCGCGATGACCATACGATTGGTGTCCGCGACGATCGCGATCGTTGCCGGTAGCAGTGAAACAGCGATCTCCATCGTTGATCCAGACACCGTCTTTTTCAACGCGACGCTTCGAGCGATCACGATCGCGACCGCATCCGTGATCACTTTCGCCGGCTTGATTTTTGTACTTTCCAGGTTTGACCATCGTTCCCGGGCGGTGATCCGACTGGATTGGTTTCTGCCACAGATCCGAAAACGCCGGCCTGGTCAAAGTCTTGACCAACGCTGGCTGGGACGTTGGTTGCGAGGGATTCTTCCGGATCGTCTGAGATCCGATCATGAAACGAAGAAACGTGGCGCCCTGCGGCGATGGTTACGGTTGCTGGGCATCAGCTGGCTCGCCTCTCCGCCCCGGCGCGTGGTTCAGGCGTCCTGTTTGATCTTGTTCCTGGTTTCGTTTTTTTATGTCTGTTGGCCGTATGACGCGAAACCGGCAAGCCGCCGTCAGCTCGCGCGTGGGCTGCGATTGATCGAGGTCGACCCTCAATCGGGCGAGTTTCTCTTTCAGGCCGATCAGCTTCCCGTTGGGCTAGGCGATCGCGATCGGCAGGTTTTTCTGGTTGACAAAGACGTCCAGCGAAGCTTCGCATTCACGATCACGGCCGCCGTCGACGGGCGACTTATGATGATTCCGTCGAGCGGCGTTTCGGATGATCTATTTGACGCACTGTTGACCGGTTCCCAAAGCTGGTCCGTGGAGGATGCGGATCCCTATGCCTGGCCGTCGCATTATGCAGACGCTTTGGCGGCCAAGCAGCCGATCGCAGCGGAACTTTTTTTGACAATCGATCCTCTGGTAAGTCTGTCGACGGCGATCGCATCACGAAGTTGGGTTTGGTCACTCGTTTGCTGTGCCGTGATGATGATCGTTTGTTTGCTGATCCCTCGCGGGTTTTGTGGCTACCTTTGTCCCCTGGGAACGACGATCGACCTGTTTGATTGGGCAGTCACATCCCGCACCAAGCGACTGCGTGTTTCCCGTGAAGGGTGGTGGGTGCACGTCAAGTACTATTTGTTGGCTGGTACGTTGGTGGCCGCGGTGGGTGGTGTGCTCGTTTCCGGATTCGTTTCGGCGATTCCGGTGCTCACGCGTGGGTTGCTGTTCATCGGCGAGCCTTTGCAAAGCGGATCATTACGAGGATGGCATTTGGTTCCGGCAATGAACTTTGGGCATTTGATTTCGATTGCCATGTTTATCGGCGTGCTTTGCCTTGGTTTTCTTCGGCCGCGGTTTTGGTGCAAGTACGTCTGTCCCAGCGGCGCCATCTTCTCGCTGGGAAATCTTTTTCGGGTGACCGAACGAAAGGTCGAATCGTCCTGTATCCACTGCAACAAATGTGTGGAGATTTGTCCGTTTGATGCGATCAAGCCTGATTTCACCACTCGCGGTACCGATTGCACGATGTGTCAATCATGTGGAGGCGTTTGTCCGACTCATGCGATCAAGTTCGTTGAGCGCTGGAATGTCGTCGAGTTGAAGGTCGAAAACGATCCGCCGACGGGGGAAACTTCGATCGGTCGCCGCGGATTCATGTCGCTGGCGGCGGGAACCGCGGCTGCGACGGTCGGCGGCGTTGGCATCGCCGGGGCCACGAAATTGATGGGGGCGACACTACAGGATGAGGACTCGTTTCGACCGGTTCGGCCTCCAGGAAGTGTTCCGGAGCAGGAGTTTCTGCAGATGTGCATTCGTTGTGGCGAATGCTTCAAGGCTTGTCCCAACAACGTGCTACAGGCCGAGAGTTTTCAGCAAGGACTTGAGGGACTTTGGACTCCGATGGTCCAGGCCGATTGGGCGGGTTGCGAATCGAGCTGCAATGCCTGTGGGCAGGTCTGTCCAACAGGCGCGATTCGCGCTTTGCCTCTGGTTGAAAAAAAGGTCTGCGCGAATGGGGCTGGCGATCGTGAACGACGAAACCTGCCTGCCACTGGTTGGCCGCGAGGATTGCGATCTATGTGTGCAGGAATGCAATGCCGCAGGCTATCGGGCAATCGAGTATTCACAGGTCGGAACAGAAGTTGATGAGGAAGGGCGTCCGATCGAAGGCACCGGCATGCTGGCCCCCGTGGTGTTGGATGACAAGTGTGTGGGATGTGGTTTGTGCCAAACTCGCTGCTATGCGATCAATGTGAAAGAAAAGGGAATGCTCGCTAGATCGGCGATCATTGTCGAGGCGGGGAAGGGTAGGGAAGATCGCTTGATGACCGGTTCCTACATCGAGCTTCGGGAACGAGAAAAGGAGGATCGAAAACCGAAAACCGGTTCGACTCCGTCAGGATTCTTTGTGCCCGGTCAGGAAGCGGTTGGCGGGAAAAGTCGCGACGATCACGACGAAAATCCATTTGGGCTTTAGGGGGGCACGTCGCTGCGGTTACAGTAGATGACGCCGGTCATCACCGCTCGCCCTGGAGGATCCGTCGATCTTTACATCCCATCTTGAGTCCTTTCGAGATTGCGAACCACTACGGCAACGCGTGTCGATTGTTTTCAATGCGCTGCCGACCGATGTGCAACGTGACTTTCTGGAGGATCCGCGGTTTCGGATCACGATGGAAAACTATGAGCCGGGCAAGGGCTGGACGCTGTGGATGGCGTTGCCCCACCCCAACGGCGGTGGTAGCCGCTGCGTTGTGCTGAGACGAAAGTTGGCGAGCTGCTCGGAAATGTTTGGACTGTACGTCATCGCCCACGAGTTGGCGCACGCCTACTTACGCAACGGTGGCTGGGGAGAGATCGTCGATCGTGAGGAGGCCGCCGACGCGCTGGCGTTGAGTTGGGGCTTCGCCCGACCCGTTTCGCCGGGCTGGGAGTAGTGCGGGAGTCGAGCTGCGAACGATTCGTTCGCCTCGGTGCATCTGCTCGATCATGGTCGTTTTGCCAGGCAATCGATTGCCCGTTGTTGTATTTCGGGCGACTTGATTCGTAGCTCAATGGAGCGTCTCGGGTCATCCACGATTTTGCTCAGACAGCCTACGAGGGCAACGCTTAGATCGTCGTCCAGCTCTCCAATGGCGATCGCAATGTGCGTGCAGATCTGCGGCTCGAGAAATCCAAGGCGGTGCCCCTGGTCGCCAATCACGCTCAGCAAATCGAAAGAATCCTCGGCCACCGCATCGAGCAGTTTCGATAATTTTGCACGGTACTCCGCCAGATTGATACCCAATGCATTGGCTGACTGAATTGCAGCTAAGGAGATTTGAATGGAACGAGATCGGATCAACTGGCGGACTCGGTCGACGATTTCCGAACGCTCATGCCGGGCACCGGCGAGTAGTCGAACCGCCACCGGTACCAGGTCTTTGTCGCCCGAGTAGGTGGCCGACAAAGCGGCGTCAATCACGAGAGTTGGCAATTCGTCGAAATGGCTCAGCGCATAACCGGCCGCCAGGGCGAACGCCAGATCTTCACCCCTGAGCCAGTCGGCCAGTTCCTTCATGTCGCATCGAGAACTGGGGATCTTGGGGCTGTCGAAAAGCAATTTTCCGCCGGTCCGCTGGTGCTGTTCAAAATAGCGCCAGGCATGTTGTGCCGTGACCTGCGAGTCAGGTCGTAGTCCGTGACTCCAGAGAGGCTTTGTTTCTCCCCGCGCTCGTGAGAGAAGTGCGAGCGCATATCCCAATTCGACGGCGTTGTAGTAACCGGATCGAGAGATGGACCAGCCCGACCATCCGGCCTGTGACCACTGCGTGTCGTACAAACACGCATCACTGGCCAGAACGCCCAGCCCAAAACAGAGGGGCAGCAAATGGGTCGTGCGCGGGTCCGTATCAAGCGGCGTCGAATTGGGCCGGTTTCGCCAAAAGTGATAGGAGTATTGATATGCCAACTCCATTACCGTGCGGAGCGGATCCACTGCGGTGTCGTTTGCGACCGAGATAACCGTTGAGCATCCCTCTTCGGCTGCGGCTTTGTAGGTGGAAGGGTAGCCGAGCTGAGCTGCATCCACGACCATCAGATCGAACTCAACTTCGAGCATGTTCATCCGCTCGCGGACTTGAGCCGAGGCCGACTCGAGCAACGCCTGCGGGCTGGAAATGTCGAGAGACAGTTGGCTAACGTCGGTAATGATCTCGGACCGCCGAACCGCATCCAAGCCGATCGTTGCGATCGACTTTCGCAACAACAACTCGATGTCGACCCGCTGAAAAGTCGTCAGCGGCGGTCTGGGCTTTCTGGATCGGAACATCGGCTGGATTGTGTGATCGCGAAGGACAGGTAACTGACCTTAGAGTAATGTCTGATCACAGAATACAAACAGGCCCCCAACCAGAGTGCAATTTCCGATGGATTCCGGAACTGGTGCAGCAGATCGAGCGTTGCCAGATTCAAAAAAAGAAGCCCGCGTGAAACGCGGGCTGTGAAACAACGGATCAATGCTAACCGGCGATCTTCAGTGAAGGCCGTGCGGCATCCGACAGGATGGCTTTGAGTCGCTCGAACTCATCGGGATCGGTGAAATGAATCGTGATTTTTCCTCGGCCGCGGGCCGAGCTCTTGATCTCGACTTTGGTACCCAACACCATTCGCATTTCTTGCTGCATGGCCTCGATCTGTGGTGAGGCGTGCCGACGTTTCTGGCGGGTCGCGTTGACAACTTTCTTGCCGGTTTCAGCATCCTCTTCCGCCTTCAGCAGATCAGCGACATAACTTTCGGTCGCTCTCACACTCCATCGTTCTTCCATGATCTTTTCCGCCGTCCGCGTCTGCACCTCGTCATCGCCAATTGGCAGCAAGGCACGCGCATGACCAGCACTAACTTCGCCCGCAGTCAGCCAATCGAGGATTTGTTGCGGCAGTTCCAACAGACGCATCAGATTGGCGATCGTGCTGCGATCGATGCTGAGCCGTCGCGCCAGGTCGTCCTGTTTACATTTGTGTTCGTCGATGTATCGCTTGAAGGACAATGCCTTTTCGATCGGGTTGAGATCCTTGCGTTGCAGGTTTTCGATGATTGCCAATTCGGCAACCAAGCGATCGTCTGCCTCGCGAACTTCGGCTCGGATCGTCTTCAAACCGGCGTGGATCGTCGCTCGCAATCGCCGCTCGCCACTGATCAGCTGATATTTTCCATCAACGACGCGGACCAGAATCGGTTGCAATTGTTGATGGTTCTTGATGCTCTCGGCAAGCGACGCGATTTCATCAGGATTGAATTCACGTCGGGGCTGAAAAGGATTGTTTTGGATCTCGTCGACAGGGAGCACAAGCGACTCGATACCGCTCGCATTGGCTTCCGAACCAGTGATCGGTTTGCCATCCTCGTCCAGCGGTGTGCCTAGCAGAGCGGCGAGTCCTTTTCCCAAACGTCGATCCTTGGTCGTTGTACTAGTCACGCTGGAGCACCTCCATGCACAGCTGGGTATAAGCGAACGCGCCTCGGGATCGCGGCGCGTACTGAAAAACGGTTTTGCCGTGGCTGGGGGCTTCGCACAGCGAAACGTCCCTCGGTACGACACTGTCAAACACGATATCGCCAAAGAAGTCTCGTACCTCTTCGTCGACCTCGCGCGTGAGTTCTAGGTGCGGATCGTACATCGTTAATAGGATTCCGCCAAATGTCAGTCGTCCTTTGGTGGAAAGGATGACCTTCTTGATCGTTTGGATGAGTTGGGTGAGCCCCTCCATCGCGAAATACTCGCACTGAATCGGCATCAGTACTTCAGTGCTCGCAGCCAACGCAGTTTGCGTCAGAGCGCCAATGCTGGGCGGGCAGTCAATCAGGATGAAGTCGTAGTGATCCATCACACTTTCCAAATGCGTCCAAACACGCGTCGATTCGACATCTCCGGCACTGGCCAGTTTGTCGACGTCATGAAATGTACGACTTCCGCGAACAATCGACAGCTGATCGATTTCGCTTTGGACGATATTGTCACTTAACGGCATGTCGTGAACCAATGCGTGGCCATCGGACGGTTCAAACCCCAAGGCCGATGTTGCGTTGCATTGAGGATCCATGTCAACCAGCAGAGACTTCTGTCCTGCCAGCGCCAGCGCGGCAGAAAGATTCACAGCGGTGGTTGTCTTTCCCACCCCTCCTTTCTGATTCACCACGCAAAGAATCCTTCCCACATCGTCGCTTTCGTTTGAAAGGGTTCACCTGGAGGGAAAGTAGGTGATTGCCACCTGGTGAAACAAGACTGGTTTCACAAGAAACTGATGTTGACAGGGGCCGGGCATTCTGCTGGAGGTTGCCGGAACCGCTTCGCGGGTGCGTCAACCATCGACTCCGAGACAAGCACCTTGCCGTTGCGGTCGGTGAGCGGGGCGGAAATGCCAGTAGAGATGCTGCCGCAGCCGCGTCAAGGTCATCGCCAAGCTCTCTGCCGACCCGGGGAGATCATGGTTGAACTATGCCAGCGGATTGAACGTCAGCCCGCTGAGCAGCTTGGGATAGAAATAGGTGCTCTTGGCCGGCATACGCTCTTTGTGAAGGCTGATCGCTTCAACGTGGGAAAGCTTGGCTGGCATCACCAGGGCGGCCAGAGTGTAAGGTTCGTCCGAGTCACTTTCGGCTTGGCTGCCCTCGCCCCGAAGACCCTCGATCGTCTCGCTGACATCGTGGACGTACGTCGGCTTGGGATGTCCCTTGCATCCCAACAGATCGTCAATCACCAAACGATGCAGCAGGCTGACGCCCAGAGATCGCCAGTCGTCACTCTGTTCGCCCGCCAACTCTTTCATTTTCGCGAATGCTCCCTGGTTGGCTTTGCACAATACCCACGTCTCGTCTTGCGTGGCGTAAAGTGCGATCAAGCCCTGCTCGTCGGCAGCAGCCATCTTTGACCAAGCGGTCTGAGCGGCATCAACGCCTCCGTCGATTTTCTCGCAATCAAACGCACCTGCGAGCCGGCTGATGATTTCATCCGAGCTGAACTTGGGTGTGCCGCGCAACAAACGGTGGGTTGGCAACACGATCATTCCTGGGTCGCTCATTCCCACCAGCATCGTCATGACGAAGTTCGCCGGGTGATCTTCGGGCAATCCGCCTTCCTGTTGGGCCAGTTGGTCCCGATAGTTGCAAGCGGTCTCATAGCGGTGATGACCGTCAGCGACAAACATCGGTCGATCTTCCATCAACTTGCTCACCTTCGCGGTAACCGCCGGATCGGTCACCGGCCACAAGATGTGCTTGACTCCCAGATGATCGGTCGCCTCGATTGGTGTGATTCCCTCGGTCGCTTGATCCAACAGCGAGATCACTTCGTTGCTAGGATCCGGGTAGAGTCCAAAAATCTGGCTGTTGTTCTGCTTCGTCGCCGTCGTCAGCTTCAGCCGATCGACTTTCGCTTTCGGATGCGTCTCCTCGTGAGGATAGATGTTGCCTTCGCCAAACGGCTGAATCCGCACTCGGCCCATGAACCCGCGACGGCTGAATGTCTTTCCGTCGATCTCGAATTGTTGGTGATAGACGTAGTAGGCCGGCTTGTCTTCACGGACCAGCACCCCTTCGTTGATCCACTGTTGGACGAACTTTGCCGCTCGCTGGTACTTTTCGTCTCCTGTATCGCCCGGTTCCTGGCGATTCAGAATGACCCGAATGACGTTCGCCGGATGCAGCTTGTAGAGTTGGTCTTGCAGCTGCGGATCGATCACATCGTAGGGCGGGGCGATCACATTGGAGAGGCTTCCGACGTGATCCAGGTTGTAACGGAGCGCGTTAAAGGGGGCTGTTTGCGGCATCTTTGCGGATTATTCGGGTACGGAGGGCGGAGCCAGGGCCGATCCGACAGTTGACATTTCACGGCTGGTCGGCGGAAGGGGGCAGCAGCGACATCGCGGCCCGCGTCACCGGGGTCGGGCGCGACGGTTGGTCGCCGCCGCAGTCGATCACGGCGCACGAACGACGGACGCCACGATTGATCCCGATAAAAAAACCCGGCCACCGTTGAGTGACCAGGTTCGCAGGAAGCGATTCAAGACCTCGCGGTCCGAAACGGCTAGTACCGCCCGAAACGGCTAGTACCGATAGTGCTCGGGTTTGTAGGGGCCCTCGACGGGAACACCGAGGTAGTCGGCTTGGTCCTGGGTCAGCGTCGTCAGTTTCACGCCCAGTTTATCCAGGTGCAGACGGGCCACTTCCTCGTCGAGTTTCTTGGGCAACATGTAGACCTTCACTTGATACGTGTCATTGTCGCGATTTTGCCACAACTCCAACTGGGCGAGTGTCTGGTTCGTGAATGACGTGCTCATCACGAAACTTGGGTGACCGGTCGCACAACCAAGGTTAACCAGACGTCCCTTCGCCAAGATGATCACGCTGCGACCGGTGTCCTTGAAGGTATATCGATCGACCGCGCCGATGTCGGCCGGTTTGATCTCGTCTTTGGTCGCACGCCCGGCGGCGACTTCGGCTTCCAGCCAGGCGACGTCGATTTCGGTGTCGAAGTGGCCGATGTTGCACAGGATCGCATCGTCGTGCATTTCCTTCATATGCGGGCCCAGAATGATGTCCTTGTTGCCGGTGGTCGTGACGAATAGCCGACCTTCTTTGCAGGCATCCTCCATGGTCACCACTTCGAAGCCTTCCATCGCGGCTTGCAAGGCGTTGATTGGATCGATTTCCGTGACGATCACGCGGCAACCGTATCGCTGCAGGCTGTGGGCACAACCCTTGCCGACATCTCCATAGCCACAGACAACGGCGACCTTGCCAGCGAGCATCACATCGGTCGCTCGCTTGACACCATCGGCTAGCGATTCGCGGCAGCCATACAGATTGTCAAACTTGCTCTTGGTCGCCGAATCGTTGACGTTGATCGCCGGCACCTGCAGTTTTCCACTGCGATTCAGGACCTCCAGCCGATGAATTCCGGCGGTCGTTTCTTCGCTGATGCCATGGATGTCTGCGAGCAATTCGGGGAACCGATCATGAACCATGGCGGTCAAGTCGCCACCGTCGTCCAGGATCATGTTCAACGGTTTGCCCGACGGAAATTGCAGCGTTTGCTCGATGCACCAATCAAACTCCTCCTCGGTCATCCCCTTCCAGGCGTAGACCGGAACACCGGCAGCGGCGATCGCGGCAGCGGCGTGATCCTGGGTGCTGAAAATGTTGCAGCTGCTCCAGGTGACTTCCGCACCCAGTTCAATCAGCGTCTCGATCAAAACGGCAGTTTGAATCGTCATGTGCAGACAACCGGCGATCCGGGCACCGGCAAGGGGCTTTGACTTGCCGTATTTTGCACGCAGCGCCATCAGGCCGGGCATTTCGTTCTCGGCCAAGTTAATCTCTTTGCGGCCGAATTCAGCCAAGCCAATGTCCTTGACTTTGTACGGAAGTCGGTCCGTTTCGACTTGTGACATGGGATACCTCTGTGGAGAAATGTGGATAGACGTAATCGACGCACGTCAGAGGGGTTGCGGACCGAACACGGGGACTCCCGCTGGTTCGCAATCCCCCGAACGTACTCTCGTTGGGGGGCGGGAAATCGACGGCTCGCCGGCCCAAGATTTCCAACCCTCGGAACATGATAGACCGATCGCGAATAATTCGCATGGGGTGTTCCGTCGCTGTCGATCAACTCCGCACGCCGTCGGTTGCTATCAAACGCCTGGCCGCGCCATCGGCCCGTCATCGGCCGCGGTGTCGGGGGCCGGATGTGAGGGAAAGGGCGGGAAGCTGTCCGCCGGGCTAGGGGAAGGATTCCGAGGCGAGTCGGGCGAATCGCTCGATCAGCTGCGCCGATTTCGTCCCCCGGGGCTGCTCGACACCGCTGGCGACATCCACGGCCCGCGCCCGACTGGTCGAGATCGCCTGGGCGACGTTGTCAATGGACAATCCGCCAGCGAGCACCCAATGGATATCCGGATGTTCGTCAGACCAATGGCGAATCGAACGCCAATCCAGTGTGTGGCCGCTACCGCCGTGGTCTGCCCCGGCATCGGCATCGAGCAGCAGGATGCAGCCGGCATCGAGCCATTTTGTCATTTGGCCAGCGATCGGATAGCCACCGGACGAAGCGGTCGGAATTTTGATCGCACGAATCACGCTCAAGCCTCGCGAGACCAGATCTCTGGCGACTTCGAGCTGTTCGTCACCATGAAGTTGAACGTGGTCGAGCCCAAGTTGCTTGGCGACGTCGAAAATGCCGTCTACCGACTCGTTGACAAACACGCCGACGCGAATCAACCCAGCCGCTGCCGCTTGACGAGACAACGCCAATGTGGATGGAGCGGATGGATTGACATAGCGGACACTTCGGTGAAAGAAGTTCAATCCGATAGCGTCGGCACATGAATGGGCGACCGCGTCAATGTCACATGCGCGTTGGACTCCGCAGATTTTGATGTGAAACACGGTAATTTGCCGATCTTGGCTAAAGGCAGGCCTTACAAACGCTTCAAACGGACTGGTCAGGCCGACCTGTCCTGTCCGATGATAACCCAGTGAATCGATAACGCCTCTGGAGATTGATGATTGCCATGTTTCGACGAGTGGCAACCTACGACTCTCTGCTGCTTGCCGTCTCGGTCAGCGTGATCACGCTGACACTTTGGCCGACGAGCGGTGTCTCTCGCCAGCCGTTCTGTTGGCGAAATGCGACGGGTCAGACCCAAACTTATTCGCTCGCGGTCGACGATCCGCGGCTGCAGAAGTTGCGCAAGATGGCCAGTGAATGGGGTAACAAGACTCCGAGCCATCCGTTGACGATCGCGAAGTGGCGAAAGGAATTAGCCGACTTTTACGCAAAACAACTTGCTGGGGGCGACAATGCGGTTGTGCAGGCGTCCTTTGCCGGCAAGGACAACACGCATCCCGGCCTTTCGCCTTCCCCGCGATCATTGACGCCGGACGACCGCAATTTCTGGTTGCAGTTGAGTGCCGATGCGTCGCGGATCATCGCGGCCGAAAATCGTACTCTTCAACAGCGAACGAAGCTGGCGGGTCCATCGCCGATCGTGTTCGGTGAGCTGATCGAGGGCCGGCGCGGTCGCAATGAGCTGGCAATCGGTGTTTTTCTGGGGATACTCACGGCAGCCGGATTTGCGATTTGGTCACGGCTGAGTCCCGTCATCCAAATCGCCGCCGGTGGGGATACGGCCGCAAAGCATCCACGGGAGATAGCAGTGCAGTCTGACAGCGGGATTCGGATGGAGATTCCACGTGAATGGGTGCGGATTCGCCAACCGCTCGGCGTTTCATTGCGCCGTTTGGCCTATGCAATCCTGGTGCTGTGGGCCCTTTCCTGCGTGGTCATCTGATTCAATCACGGGCCGCGGCGACTTGTGGCCCGGGGGGGCGTGTTGTCGAATCGGATGCTCGCTCCACGAAACCAGGTTCGCCGATTCCTGTCCGGATCTGACTCAGGTTCGCTGCCGTATGTGCCGATCATACCGATTGTATGGACTGCGTGACGGCGACGTCCGCAGGCATTCTTCCCTCACTGTGGTCTGACCAGCGATGCAACCAATCGATTCCATCTTCAGCGTGCCTCCCTTTCCCGCGTTTCCCAGTATCACCCGCTACGTACCGATCGGATCGCTTCAAGAAGCATTCGAGAGGGTTTGTCGAAGCATCGATGCCAGGGAAGCCATTTCATTGGTGCTCGGACCACCGGGCACCGGCAAATCGCTGCTATGTAGCTTGTTGGCGAATCACTTCCGTGCGTCCCACGACGTTGCCCTTGTCGGCGAAACACCGATCCAGGATAGCGCTGCGTTTCAGCGTCACCTGCTGCACCATCTGGGTGCCAAGATCGAATCGATCCCCGATGGTGATTTGCAACTTGCTCTCGTCGACCGAGTCTGTGATCCGAATGCGCCTGCCGGCGGCCTGCTGGTGATTGTCGACGAAGCGCAATCACTTTCGCCCGAAGTGATCGAATCCATTCGGATGGTGACCAACATCATGCGAAAGGGCGAGCCCCGAGTCCATGCGGTGCTTTGCGGTGGGGTAAAGCTGGAAGAGACGTTGATTGCATCGTCGATGGAAGCGTTCACCCAGCGAGTCGCTACACGCTGTTACCTGCATGCAATGAATGGCGAAGAATCTCGCCGGTACATCAGCGAAACGATCCGAGCTTGCGGTGCCGAGTCGGACAATACGATCACGGGCGAAGCGATCGCTGCTGTGCATCACGCATGCATGGGTGTGCCGAGACTGATCAATCAAATCATGACCGAAGCGATTGATTGCGCCGAAGAGGCCGGTCAGGAATTGATCAATGAACAAGTGATCGACCAGGCTTGGGCACGACTTCAGCAGCTTCCCAGCCCGATGGTCGAAGAGCCGAAACTTGCCGGCCATGCCGCGCCGGTCGAATTCGGTGAGCTTGACGACGCCGACGTGAACAGCATCGAACACGACGTGAACAGCATCGAACGCGACGTGAACAGCATCGAACACGACGTGCAATGCCAATCGGGGGAAAGCGAGTCCGATGAATGCCAGAAACATCCATCGCTGCCTGCGGAATCGTCGATCCCGTTGTCGGACCAAGTGACCGATCGCGGTTCATTCGGATTCGACCAGGATATCCAGATCGACTCGGAAATTGCCGAGTGTCAACTTGAATCGGAGCTGCTGTCGAACTCGTTCCAGCAGCCGCAAGTCGAACAGCAAATTCAGTCGGTCGATCCATCCAATCGGCGTGTGCTGCCAGCCGTTCTGTTCGGTGATTTCGAGGTCGAAGAGGAGGTGATCATCGGCAACGGTGTCGCGGCCGCGTCTCAAAACGCAAGGGGCGAATCGCCAAACGAATTACCCCCACCCCCGAATGATCTGGAATCGGTGTTGCACCAAGAAATCATTGGGATTTCGTCGCTTGCGGCCAGCGGAATCGATTGTTACCAGGAAACAGAATTCGAAAGCAATTCGGCGAACGATTCGGGTGTCGAGCTCGACGAAGAACCACAAGAGGTCGTTGAGGACCTGATTGTCGAAGACGCGGAATGCGAACCAGATTCGGAACAAGAGCCGGAAGCACGACACGACACGGAACCGGAACTTGAAATCGAATCGGACCTCGACACCGAGACGGAACTTGAGGATCGCGAATCTCCAGCGACGATTGTTTGGATGACCGAAGCGGAAGATGGTCGCGTCATTCACGACGACAGCGATCTATTGGTGATCGAGGATGAGGTCGAGTTGACACGGAACGATACAGTCAAGCGAATCGATTCGCACGACCAAACGATCTCGGTTGATTTCCAAACGATGCTCTCTCGGATGCGCACACGGGTATGAGTACGATGCCATTTGCCCAACTCGCTGACGAAATCATCCGCCTGAGCGACGCCGACGTCTCCACTCCGGTATTGGTGACGCCGTCATATTTATCGCTTCGACGAGCATTCATCGTTGAGTTGGCCGGGACGCTGTCACAGAAATCCGATCGACCCGTACGGATCGATTGGTACCGCTGCGGGGGCGGGGGGCTGATGGGCCTGATCAGCCAATGGTGGGCGTTACGGAGGGCAACATCGATCAATCGGTCATTGCGTCGCCGTGCAACGCTGCTGCAATCCCAATCTTTGGAGGTCAACGCATCGGTTCAAGTCACCGCTGCGATTGGCAGGCCTGGCGGAATCGCGAACGTCCTGGTCGTCGGATTGTGCGATGAACGACACGAGCTATCCGGCTGGACCACACCGATTCGCATTGGTGGGTCGCCAATTGGCTGCGGTGATCTACAATTCAGCTAGCTCTAGCTGATTCGGTTCACCCGTCCGGCCAATCATCCCCATCGATCTGTTGCCCATCGACGCCAACTCGACCGAACCACCGCCACCGGTCGGTACGCAACGCGTGCTGATTGCCGTATGCACGTTGAACGAGGCGGAGAATATCGAGACGCTGGTCCGCGGCCTGCGGTTGGCGATTCCCGAGGCCGACGTGCTGGTGATCGATGATGACTCACCGGACGGTACCGGCGCGATTGTATCGGCGATGGCGGAAAGTGACTCATCGATCCATTTGATCGTGCGCCGCGACGAGCACGGCTTGGGAAGTGCGATTCGCCGCGCGATGCGATATGCCATCGAGGGCGAGTATCAGTTCCTGTTGAACCTTGACGGCGATCTCAGCCATGACCCCGCGCAGTTGCCGGCACTGCTGCACCGCGCCCGGCGGTTGCCCGGCGTGGACGTCGTCATCGGGTCACGCTACGTCGATGGCGGCGCGATTGATGGCTGGCCGCTGCATCGTCGCTGGATGAGTCGGTTGGTCAATGGTTTTGCCACGCGGTGTCTTCGATTGCCGGTTCGTGACTGCAGCGGATCGATGCGATGCTACCGCGTCGAAGCGTTGCGCAAAATCGGACTCGATTCGGTGCACAGCAATGGATATTCGGTCCTGGAAGAGTTGCTGGTGCTGCTGCACCGAAGTGGTGCGGAGATGTCCGAGGTGCCGATTACATTTCGCGAGCGTACCAAGGGCGAAAGCAAGCTGACGTTCGGCGAAGTGTTCCGGTCATCGCTGAGAATGCTGGCAATGGCTGTTCGCTAGCCTCTTCGGTCGAGCACTGCGCGGTTCCGATTCTTGGGCCTGACAATGCTCTAGCGGCGCATAGGCCTCGGTTGGTTACAGAAATTACCTGAGTGCTTTTCTAAATCCTCGCTCATCAAGGTGATTGTCATGCTGCAAACTTTTCTGCGGTTCTTTTGGTCCACGCCACAACCGCCAGCTGCCATCGAAGCGTCGGCGACACGGCGGATGGGCAACGTCGTACTCTACGCCCACGTCGGTCGGCACGCCGGCAGAGACGGCGCCGTGCAAAACATCATTCCCGAGCGGGTATCCGAACGGGTGAATCATCGCGAACGCCTGATGTCGATGCGTTTGGAGCACACCCGCTTGTGCAGTACCAGACGTTGCGACCGATTGCGCAAACTGGGTATTGTCACGGCCGGTGATTTGGCAACAGCGGACCCGAAACGGCTGGCAACCCAATTTGTCGCACCCCGAAAAGCTGTCCGCATCTTCCAGCGGTATCGCCGAGCGATCCGCCTTGCCGCCTCGGTGCCCGGAATGATGCCACGCGATGCCCAGCTGTTGATCAGCATTCATCGCCGCAGCGTCCGTGGGCTTGCCCTCGAAACGCCCGCAGCACTGTATCGTGATTTGCAGCGTTTCGCCGAAAGCACGTCGGGCCAACAACAGCTTCGCGGCAGACGGCTGCCCAGCACGAGAAGAATCAAGCGTTGGATCGCGGCCTGCGAATCGTACGTCCGCAATACGCCCGTACATATTCCCGCTGCCTGACGGTCTCGCGGACAATCGAGCGGTGACCTTCAGCTATACTGATTTGTTCGTATACTTACTGTGTCGGCTCGCTGTTGATCACCCTCGTTGGTTCACCACGCTCGAATGTCCGTTGCTCTGTTTGTTCCCTGTTACATTGACCAGTTCTATCCGGACGTCGCGATCGCGACGTTGGAATTGCTGGAACGGTTAGGGGTGGACGTCGACTTTCCCGGGGGCCAAACGTGCTGCGGTCAACCCATGGCCAACACGGGCTGCAGCGATGATACGGCCCCGGTGGCCCGTCGGACGGTCGAGCTGTTGGCGGATTATGATACGGTGGTTTGTCCGTCCGCTTCCTGCACTGCGATGATTCGTCACCATTATGGCGACTATTTCTCGAGTGACGATGGTCGCTTCAACCACGTTCGGCAGCGGACGTTTGAACTCTGCGAATACCTTCATGATGAGCTGCGCGTCGAACAGCTCGATGTGCGTTTTCCCCATCGCGTCTCGCTGCACGCGAGTTGCCACGGGCTGCGAGAATTACGTTTGGGGGCTTCCACCGAGTCGATGACGCCTCGCGTCAACAAGATTCGAGAGGTGCTGAATTTGGTCTCCGATATCGAGTGGATGACGCTGGAAAGAAGTGACGAATGTTGTGGTTTTGGTGGGACTTTCTCGGTCAATGAACCGGAAGTCTCCGTTTCGATGGGACGCGACAGGATCGCCGACCATGTCGCTGCCGGCAGCGAAGTGGTCGTTTCTGCCGACATGAGCTGCCTGATGCATCTGCAAGGGATCATCCGACGCCAGCGGATACCGCTGCAAGTCATGCATGTCGCTCAAATACTTGTCGGACGACCGTTAGCTGGCCAAACGTCCAGCCACGACGCATGAGCCCACACCGATGACACATTCGCTCCCGATCGTTGACCATCCGACCGCTGCCCGCGAGTTCGTTACCAACGAGCCACGTTCGCATTGGCATGATGAAGCGCTGTGGTTTGTCCGCAGCAAGCGTGATAAACAGGCCGGGTCGGTCCCGGAATGGGAATATCTCCGTGAACTCGCCTCACAGATCAAGACTCGAACGATTGCCAACCTTGGTGAGTATTTGCGACAGTTCGAGCAAAATGCTACGGCGCTCGGTGCGACCGTCCACTGGGCCGCAGACGCCGACGAACACAACGCGATCGTGCTCGACATCCTGCGCAGCCACGACTCGCTGCGGATTGTCAAAAGCAAATCGATGCTGACCGAAGAGTGTGGTTTGAATCACTTTTTGGAAGACAATGGCATCGAAGTGGTGGACACCGACCTGGGGGAACGGATCGTGCAGTTGCGGGGGGAAACGCCCAGCCACATCGTTTTGCCGGCAATTCATATCAAGAAAGAGGAAGTGGGCGATACGTTTCACGATCACTTGGGAACGGATGAGGGAGCCTCCGACCCGCAATATTTGACCGAAGCGGCCCGCGGACACCTGCGTGGGAAATTCCTGTCGGGTGAAGTTGGGATCACGGGAGTCAATTTTGCCATCGCCGAGACCGGGGGCTTGGTTGTCTGCACCAACGAGGGGAACGCAGACCTCGGTGTCTCGCTTCCACGCGTCCACATCGCCTGCATGGGGATCGAGAAACTGATCCCGCGATTCACGGATCTTGCGGTGTTCATCCGATTGTTGGCTCGGTCGGCAACTGGCCAGCCAATCACGAGCTACACATCGCACTTTCATGGTCCACGCGATGCGGACAGCGAACTGCACATCGTATTGGTCGATAATGGTCGAAGTCGCCTTCGTGAAAGTAAACAGTTTCGTGATTCGCTGCATTGCATTCGTTGCGGTGCCTGCATGAATACCTGCCCCGTTTATCGACGCAGTGGTGGGCACAGCTATCGCGCGACCGTGCCCGGTCCGATCGGCAGTGTGCTCTCGCCCAATCGAGATCCCGGTCGCTACAAGAGCCTGCCCTATGCCTGCAGTTTGTGCGGCTCATGCACCGACGTCTGTCCGGTGAGAATCCCATTGCATCACCAATTGCTTGCCTGGCGGAATGAATTGGTCGGCATGAAACAGTTGTCCCTCAGCAAGCGGTTGAGCATGAAGGCCGCCTCTTGGCTCTTTTGTCGCCCCCGGCTGTTCGCGTTGATCGGTCGCCTTGGGCGTGGTTCGCTGCGATGGCTGCCGCATTGGGCGAGCCACAATCGATTCAATCAATGGACCGTGGCTCGCGAGTTGCCTGAGGCTCCGAAGGAGAGTTTTCAATCGTGGTATGCCAGGAATCGTGGGCAGAACTCATGAACAACGGACAGGATCCGGTCAAGGCTCGCTGTCATAGCCGGCGTTCAATTCTGGATCGGCTCGATAGCTGGCACGTTGACTCGGCAGCACTGCCGACAGTCGACTCGGCGCAGCTCACTCGGTTCGTTGATCCCGTAGCCAAGTTCAGCGAAATGCTCTCGCTCGTTGGTGGGCAGGCGCACTTCGTGGATCGCCCGGAACAGGCGGCTGAGATTCTCGCCACAATACCTGCGTTTCAACAGGCCAAGCGAATCGCCTCGGTGGTGCCGCAAGCGGTCGCGGGCAATTTCGATCTGGAAAGCATTGACGATCCGCACGCACTGGCATCACTCGATTGGATGATCGCCCGTGGCGAATTCATTGTCGCCGAAAATGGTGCGATCTGGATTGAAGGCGACTCGATGCCCCATCGCGTGATGTTGTTCATCGCCCAGTACTTGGCGATCGTGGTTTCACGCAGCGAGTTGGTTCACCAGATGCACGAAGCCTATCAAAGGATCGGACGACCCAAACCGGGATTTGGTGTCTTTGTTTCCGGCCCGAGCAAGACCGCTGACATTGAACAGTCGCTTGTTCTAGGGGCTCACGGATGTCGGGCGCTGCAAGTCTTTCTCACGCCATGACCTCGATCTGGTCAAGACGACCGGCACGCTGGGATCGATTCGGCACATAACACGTGTTCGAACGGCGGCAACCTGAAACGCGAACGCTAGTTGAGTGATTCCAGCGCAAATGCCGGCGGATCGATCCGCTTGCGTTCTTTGAACGATTGGCCCAGTTCGTGCCAATGATTGACTTGATCGTCATCCGGGTGCCAACAAAGCCGCACTTGACGGCGGTTCATCACCGCGGGAAAGTCGACGGAGCCGTCGATCGGAAAATGTGGTTCGACGCCCAAGGCGGCAAGCTCATTCAAGCACGCCTTCAGACGCTTTTCCTCGTCAGCAAGCGAAACGCGGATGTCTCGCAGTTCTTCCTGATAGTCGGCATGCTCGATCGTTTCCCGAAGCCCGTCGATTCCATCGATTTGCACACGTTGCGCCGCGATCGATTTGCTCAGCCGGACCAGGTCGGCGACAATGCTTCGTACCAGCGGAAGCATCTCGGTCGCGCCGCGTGGGGTGAACGAAACCTCACTGCCGATTGTCGGGTCGTTGTTATCGCTTATCGCCCGAACCATCGCTGTTTACTCGACTTTCGTGGTCAATTCCTCGGAGGACAATCAAAGTCCCTGAGAACAAGTCCCTGAGAACCGGGAAGTTCCCTGATAATAATAAGACGCACGTCAACGTGTTACGGTTCCTGGCACCGATCAAACGTCAGGGGGATTCCGTTGGTCCCCCCAGCAAGCCAACAAACCCCGCAATCCGACCGGTCGCGGCAACCCGCCCCGGCCCCAGCATGTCGATCAGGCCACAATGCACAAGTGTACTCCCCAACGTTGGGGCGTCGACAAATGTCTTGTTGATAGCATGGAAAGGCGGATTTTCCGGTTATTCACGATCGGATTAGGTCGCGAGGGTCAAAAAACCACTCTTGTCAAGCCAGAATTCCTTGACGTGTGCTATTTTTGACCTAGAGTTGAGGGTGTCAGGAATAGCGAAAATCCATGGATTGATCTTCGCGGGCACAACCGGCCTACGTAGCGGTGATTCGGGAATCAGATTTCCAATCGGGCATCGGGACTGTAGGCGCACTTCATTAGAAATTGAAATTGGGCCGGTTTGGAAAGGACTAGAGCATGCTGGTTTTATCGAGAAAAAAGAACGAAAGCATCGTAATCAACAACGACATCAAGATCGTCGTTGTCGAAATTCGAGGCGATAAAGTGCGTTTGGGTGTGGAAGCTCCCCGAGAAGTTCCGGTCCATCGTCGCGAAGTCTACGATGCGATTCAGCGCAGTCTTGAATCGGGTGATGCCCCAGTCGAGTCCTGATCATTGATTGACGGGATCGTGTCGTTTACGCCGCGATCGTGGGCTCTTGTCAATTTTCTCCTCGAATTTGGTCGACTGACCAAGGGGCGGTGGGCTGAACCCTTGACGAGGTTGGGTGGTCTTGATTACAAACCCGCCTTGCAAACCGTTCGTGCCGCGGCGTTTATTCTCCCAGCCGACAATCTGCAAAGGCCCCTTCGTCTAGCGGTCTAGGACACCGCCCTTTCACGGCGGCGACACGGGTTCGATTCCCGTAGGGGTCATCTGTACACCTCCACCCGTTCCTCCCAACACATCTATCGCGGGAGGGACGGAATTCGGTGTGTCCGGCAGCGAAGGCGAAGAACTGCTCCGCTCGTTTCACATGCTTGGCAGCGCTCGCTTCCGGCAATGGCCGGGCTATCACCCAACTCCGTCAACGCTCGCTGTGCCGCTGCTGAGATCTCCGCCAAAGGCTTCTCTTTGGGCCGAATCGCTCAACGAGCAGCGAACATGTCTTTGCATCAACCTGGGGACACTGCATCAACCTGGGGACACTGCATCAACCTGGGGACACAGCATGTTGATGGGCGAACTTGCGAACTGCCGCGCAAAGTGCTCTGTCCCCGTCCTGCAATTCTGCGAGTCGTCACCCGTTGCACCGGAATCCGCAGACCCCGTCCTCCGACCCCGTGACTGCCTGATAGCTGCGAAGCAGTGGCAGGTGATAGCCTGGGGCAAGCAATGCTCGTCTCAGCGAGCATTTCGCAGCCCCAGGACCATCAAGCGAAACCGGAAATCCCCCTGCGGCGATTTGGCGGCCCCGCCGCCAAATCGCCCGCGGTCC
Organism: Pirellulaceae bacterium; assembly: GCA_963734865.1. Taxonomy (GTDB): domain Bacteria; phylum Planctomycetota; class Planctomycetia; order Pirellulales; family Pirellulaceae; genus CBDCUW01. Next base: position 24,344 of record CAVTIV010000021.1, on the reverse strand, counting down.
GCAAACGGGGTCAGCACGGTCCGCAAACGGGGTCCGCAAATAGGGGTCAGTGCCTTTCCCCAGGTCCAAACGGGGTCGGTCCAAACGGGGTCAGTGCGGTCCAAACGGGGTCAGTGCCAGGTCCAAACGGGGTCAGGTCCAAACGGGGTCAGTGCCTTTCCGGCGGGCGGCAGGCGCAAGGTCAGGGCAGGTCCAAACGGGGGTCAGTGCCTTTCCGGCGGGCGGCAGGGCGCATGCCAGGGGACGAAATCGGAGGACTCGGCGAAGTAACGGAATTGAAACACTTGACCCACCCGCTCAGAAGTGTACATTTGGCCATGTACCCGACCCCCTGGGAGATCTGGCCATGACCCGGACACGACGTTGCGATGTCTTCGATCCCGATACAATCGGCCTCTACCACTGTTTCAATCGAGTCGTCCGGCGAAGCTTTCTCTGTGGCTTCGATCCCGTTAGCAACCACGACTATTCGCATCGCCGGCAATGGCTCCTGCAGCGACTGAAGTATCTCGCCAAACACTTTGCCGTCGATGTGCTCGGCTACGCGATCCTTTCCAATCACTATCACCTGGTCCTTCGCAATCGGCCCGACCAAGTGCGGGCGATGAGCGATGAGCAGGTCGTCCGGGCTTGGTTGAGGATCTGCCCGAACTCCCAACGGCGCCCCGATGGCACCGCCGGTGAACCGACCCCGGCGGAGGTTCGACGGCAGCGGCAGCGGCCCGGACAAGTCCAGGAACTTCGCAAACGACTCTCCAACCCCTCCTGGCTGATCCGACAACTTGCCCAGTACATGGGGATTCGATGCAACGCCGAAGACCAAATCGCCGGCCACTTTTGGGAGTCACGTTTCGGCATGCGCCGATTGCTGGATGAATCGGCAGTGCTGGCCTGCCTGGCCTACGTGGATCTCAATCCCATCCGCGCCGGGATGGCCGATTCTTTGGAAGGTTATCCGCATGTGTCGATCGGCGAGCGGTTGCGGACGCTGGATGATCGAGCGGTTGACTCTTCGGATTGGCTGGCACCGCTGGAACTTGCCAGCCAGAGTGATGGCCAATCGGTCACGGTGGTCAATCGCTTGTCGCGGCGCGAGTTGGAGGAGCACTTGGCGGCCCCACAGCAACAACCCCTTGGCTGCCTGCCGATGACCCTGGAAGACTACGCGAATCTGTTGTCTTGGCTATCGGGCAAACCGAGGAATCGTGCGGGCACGGCTCCCAAGGTGGATGGCGCCTCGATCTTAGCAAGGCTCCGTCTCGATCCGGTTGAGTTCGCCGAATTGGTGAGTTGCTTCAGCGAGCGTTTCTTTACGGCGGTGGGTTGCCCGGCATCGCTGGATGCCGAAGCGAAACGTCGCGGTCGTCGCCGGCTCAACGCCCCTGGCAAGCGATCGCTCAAGCCGTGTGGCGGCGGCTAGATCGACTGGCGACCACCTCTCTCTGTGGAATGCTTCAATCTTTTCTCCGTCGACTTGCGGGCAACCTCTGCGCCCTGCTGGCTGAACGTCGCTTCGTTCATGCTCGGAAGCTGCCGCTAGCCGACGATCAAGCATGACCTCTCCGCGATCACCGCGACCGAGTCGGTCATCCAAGCCAAGAATCCGGGATCCCCGATCGAAGTTCACTCCTTGAAAAAGCACTGACCCCTTCCGTCGCCCCTTGAAAAAGCACTGACCCCTTCCGTCGCCGACCCCTTCCGTCGCCGCTGACCCCTTCCGTCGCCGTCGCCGCCTTCCGTCGCCTTCCGTCCTGACCCCTTCCGTCCCTTGACCCCTTCCGTCCCTTCCGGTCGGTCCTTCCGGTCGTTTGCTGGCGGAGTCCGACTCCTCAGTGGTCTTCTCCTCTTCGTTTGATTCCAGCCGTAACAGCGCGCGTCGATGTCGGCCAGCAACTTCTCATAAACCTTCTGATCGAGAACGCCTTGCCGGTAGGAATCGATCACATGGTTCTTCTCCGTCAGCAACAGATGCCGGCGCGCCCACTTCGATTCCTGGGCCGCAATCGCCGCGTGGTCGAGTTCCAGCTCGCCGATCTGGTCTTGTTCCTCCGCGATCCGCTTTTCGTATTCTTTCTTGAGCTGGGCGCGGACGTCGTCGTGGGGAAAATGGATGTGCGACATGCGATCCAGTTCTTCGAGCGCCGCGCTGGCAGACTGCAATTTTCCGCGGGCGAATTCATACGCTTCCCGGTGCTCCCGCCGTTTGACAATGCCCAGCCATCGTAGCAGAGGCGAGACGGTCATGCCGTGTATCAGAATCGAGATCAGCACCACTCCGAACGTCATCGTCACCAACAGATCCCGATGCGGAAAATCCTTCGCCAGACTGAGCACCAGCACCATCGGCAAGCCGCCGCGCAACCCGCCCCACGTCAGCACGACGCTCCACGACCACGGTATTTTCTCGCGGGTCTTACGCAACAAAGCGGACACCACGAAGATCACCAGTCCCCGGCCCACGGTCACAGCCAGATATGCGACGAGAATCACCTTCCACGAACTGAACAACGCATCGAGATGCACCTCCAGGCCGATGAGCAGGAACACGATCGAGTTCAGCGCGAAGGCCACGTATTCCCAGAAGGTCTTCACGGCCACCCGCGTGGACGGCGTCATGCCGGTGCGTGCGCCGTAATTGCCGCAAATTACCCCGGCCACCACGACTGCGATCACACCCGAATAATGAAAGTGCTCGGCCGTTACAAACGAGCCATACGCAGCGATGGTCGTCAACGTAATCTCGATCATCGCATCATCAATCTGTTTGATCACTTGCGACACCGCCAAGCCGACGGCCGCGCCGATCAGCCCACCGAAACCGACAATCTCGAAGAAGTCCGTCGCCAGTTGTCCCGTCGTGACGCTGGCGCCGGTCACCAGCGACAGACTCAGCGTGAAAAATACGATGGCCGTTCCGTCGTTCAGCAAACTCTCGCCCTCCAGCAATACCGACAACCGCCGCGGCACGCCGAGACTCCGAAACACTGCCACCACCGCGATCGGGTCGGATGCCGCGATCAACGCCCCAAACACCAATGCATACTGCCATGTAAAATCCTGCTCCAGATTCAACGTGCTCACGACGGGTGTCAGAATCACCGTCGTCAACGCCACCGCAGCGGCCACGCCAGGCACGGCCAGCGATGCGATCGCAAACCGGTTGCGCCAGAACTCCCGAAACTCGATGTGAAACGCGGCTTCAAACAACAAGCCCGGCAGGAAAGCTGAAAAGAGCAACTCTTTTGTCAAATGGGGCGGCGTGAACAGGTTCAGGATTCCCAGCGTCAACCCGGTTAGCACCAGTGCCACCGTGTACGGCACTTGCAATTGACGCACCGCGATCGCCACCGCGACCGCGACCGAAAACAACAAAATCAAAATTGTTTCAGTCTGCATGGTTCGTCACCCCAACAATCTCGCTCACTAAGTTCGGAGCGAGGATTGAAGAAGTCTCATTCACCTTTCTGAATTCTCGAAACTGTCGCATCACACCTTGGCTTCCGGCGGGTCGGCGAGTCCTCCCGGCGGTAGGACATCGGGCATGTCAAGGCGAGCTACACCGATCCGGTCGTCTGCCATCCCGTAGTACACGTCGAAGCGGTCTGGCAGGCCGAGATCGTCACGCCGGTCGATGCCGGTCGGGAAGACAACGTTGGCGATGGTTCCGTGCCGCTCTTGCGGCAACTCCGGCGTCAACACTGGTTCGGGCGACCGATAGCGGAGCACGCGCGGATGCTCCTTCGAGAGCACCATCACGCCAGCCGAGTAACATAGCTGGCGTCCTTCGTTGCCCGGCTCCGCCAAATCGCTCACGCCGTGGTAAACGATCAGCCAGCCGTGTCGGGTGAGGATGGGCGGAGTTCCGCCGCCGATCTTGAGCCGCTCCCAGGGCGACACCGGAGTTGCCAGTCGGTGATGCGAGTTAAACAGGCCGAGCCGATCCGGTTCAAGGCCCTCCAAAGGCATCGGGCAGTACGAAATCCAAATGCTTTCATGATCGAGATCCACCACGCGGGACTCGGGCTGGCAGACGGTTTCCTCGGGAAGAGTGCCAGGGAAAAGCGGCCGGTGCAGGATGGCCAGTTGCAGTTTTCCGGCATGATTGGGAATGGCGACGGGGAAGAGGCTGGCGTCTTTGTTATCCACATGGACAAAGTCAATGCCGGCATACGGTTCGAACGTCGCCAGTCCCAGCCGCTTCCAATGAAACAAATCTTCCGATACCGCCAGGGCAATGCGCGGGCCGATCGGGGAATACGCCGCGTAAGTCATGACATAGCGATGGAACCTTTCGACGAAAGTGACGCGCGGATCCTCACAGCCGCCACGTCCGTCAGGTAGTAGCTCGTAATCCGTTTCCGGCTCGAGCGCGATGCCGAGTCGCTCGACTCCGCACGGGTCGCCTGCCTGGTTGAATTTGACGCGAACGATGCCGATCCGCGAATAGTTACCCTTGGCGACCAGCCGTGGAAAAAGGTAAAGCTCACCATCCGGGCCACGCACGGCAGCGGGATTCAGGGTGCCTCCGACCTCCAGCGGATTGCCTGGTTCCGGTTCCATGATCAGCCCCAGACGCCGCAACTGAAAGCCGCTCATGGGCGCGTCTCCGCAGGTGGTTTGGCCGGTTGAGCGCCATCCAAGCAAGCGATGATCGCTTCGATCACCCGCTTCGACTCGTTTGGATCTCGGACCTGGATCGATACAGCGCCCGGCTTCTTTGGCCGGATAGTCATTCCCGCCAGGGAACAAGGCATCTCCGATGAAAATCATCTCCTCAATGGCAATGCCAAGCGTGTCTCGGAGTTTTCTAATCCCGTACGCTTTGTCGATGCCAGGTTTGGTGATATCAACCGACGTCGTGCCACCCAACCGCACGGAAAACTCGGGGATCAGATGATCAAGGGCTGCCTTCATCTTCTTCCGTTTGGCGAAATCCGGATCCCATTTCTCCTTTGCTTCGATGGGAGCCTGCTGTCCTAATGCGGAAAACGTGATCTGGCTCCCCCGATCTTCAATGACGTCTCCCCAAGTTTCGTGGGACTTGAAAGCCGATGATTCGATCACCTGCTCCAATGATCGCACAATTGTCACCTTTTCCTCATCCGTGAAATCCTCCGCATAAAGCAGTTCCCACTCAGACTCGTATTGGTAGAACTTCGTGCCACATGTCGGCAGGAGAGACAGATGCTTCAGGCGTTCGTCATGTGGCAGATTCGCAAGCAATTGCTCTTTGAACTGCTTCCAATCGCCGCCGGATATAACAGCCACCTTCACAACACTTAAAAGTGCACTAAGCAATGTGGCCATCTCGGCATCGAGCGCTGATTTACTTTCGGCAAGTGTGCCATCCAGATCGAAGACGATAAGTTTTTTCATTGGGTTAGGTTGCTTCCGGTAAAGTGGGCACCAGCATAATTCCCGGCCAGGCCGATCATGCCAATGGCATCCTGTCGCGGTAGTTTCTTATGGAGCATCGTTTTCAGAGCTGCTTGCGGATAGCTTTCAATTCATTGCGACGCTTTGCGGTGGTCTCGGGATAGGCCATTTCAAGTTCATGGAACGTATCCAGGAGAATTTGTGAAACAATCAACCGGGCGTTCTTCTTGTCGTCAGCGGGGACGACATACCAGGGTGCGATTGCGGTGCTCGTTGCGCTCAGGCACGCTTCATAGGCCTGCATGTAGAGAGACCAGCTTTTCCGCTCGCGAACGTCCGCGAGACTGAATTTCCAGTTCTTCTCTGGTTCATCAATGCGTTCCAGGAATCGCTTTCGCTGTTCGTCCTTCGACAAGTGGAGAAAGAACTTGATGATCCGAGTGCCGTTACGGTGGAGATGCTCCTCCAAGTCCACGATGGAACGATACCGGTCCTTCCAGATCGTCTCGGCGTCAGGCAACTCATCTGGAAGCCTTTGGCTGCTGAGAATCTCTGGATGCACACGGACGACGAGCACCTCCTCATAGTAGGACCGATTGAAGATGCCGATTCGCCCTCGCTCCGGCAGATGGCGTGTCGTGCGCCAAAGAAAATCGTGTTCCAACTCCTCAGCACTGGGCTGTTTGAAACTGAAAACCTGGCAGCCTTGCGGGTTGACTCCGGACATGACGTGCCGGATAGCACCATCCTTGCCGGCAGCATCCATCCCCTGAAAAATCAGCAGCAACGCATAGCGGTTGGACGCGTAGTGCAGACGCTGTAGTGAATTCAATCGTCCACATGTTCTTCCAAAAGCTTGTGATACCGCTTCTTCGACTTGTAGATCGGCTTCACTCGCGTCGGCCACTCTTTCAGTTTCACGTTTACACCAGGTGGCACACGAAATTTCTCAGTACGGATGTTTTTTTTCATGCTCCTATCCTTTCCATCGCGGCAGAGTTCCACAAAGCAATGGCTGGGTGGTCGGTGCGATCGTGCTCATAACAGAGGACGCTGAGCGACGCGGTGTCCAGCAACAAATGCTGCGCCTTCTCGACGGACAGTCCAATCCACCGGGCAGCGAGGATGCGGCCAAAATGGCCATGCGAGAAGAGGGCGACATTTCCATCCAGCTCGCGGAGGCGGGCAATCAAGCGGTCGGCGCGGTCGGAAATCTGGCCGGGCGTTTCCCCGTGTGGAGAGCCATCACGAAAGAGATTCCAATCCGGTCGCGATGCGAGTATGTCCGCAGGCGTGCGTCCTTCGTCGTCGCCATTGTCCCACTCCGCCAGGTCCGGTTCGATTTCGGCTGTCGGAATCAGCCCGGCCAGCGCACAGGTTTGTTGAGCGCGCTTGAGCGGGCTAGTCAGCACACGAGCAAACGGAATGTCTCGAATACGCCGTCCAAGTTCCCGCGCCCGTACTCGCCGTGTGCGGTCAGAGGAATGTCCGTGCGACCGGTGTATTGGCCAGAAAGTGACCACTCGGTTTCGCCGTGTCGAACAAGGTAAAGACGCAGTGGCATCACTAGGCTCCCGTCTCTTCCATCGCGGAATTGTATTCGCCCCGTGCGCAGCCAGATTGCACCGGGCTCGATGAAGCAGTGCCTGTTGGGCCGCTTTCGCGTTGGCCTCCTCGCCCCGCCAGATTTCCAAAGCCGGTTGCTGGATGGCGCGGGCAAATGAAAAGGCCAACGCCCATGGCCCTCGCGACTTGAATCTGACATTCATGGCATTCAGACGGGCCGAAGCTAGTTCAGCGGATTGGCCGCCCGACAAGAACGCCACTCCCGGAACTGCGGCGGGGACGGCGCGCAAGAGACAACTCACCGTCGCGTCGACTACCTCGTCCACGCCTGACTGCTCGGGACATGCCAATCCTGGAAGCACCATGTTGGGCTTCAGGAGCATCCCCTCCAGGGTGACACGTTGAGTGTAAAGCTGCTCGAAAACGGTTCGCAGGACTTCTTCCGTCACTACCTTGCATTGTTCAAGTGTGTGCGTTCCATCCATGATTACCTCCGGCTCGACAATGGGGACCAATCCGGCTTCCTGACACAACGCGGCATAGCGCGCGAACGCGTGAGCGTTGGCTTCGATACAACCTCGGCTGGGTAGGCGATCACCGATGGCAATCACCGCGCGCCACTTGGCAAAACGAGCACCCATTTGGGAGTACTCCGTCAAGCGCTCGCGCAAACCGTCCAGACCTTCGGTGACTTTCTCACCCGAATGACCGGCCATGTCCTTAGCTCCCGCGTCTACCTTGATGCCAGGAATGATTCCTGCATCGGTGAGAACTCTGACAAAGGGAGTGCCATCTTTCTTCTGCTGGCGGATCGTTTCGTCATAGAGAATCGCGCCACTGATGCACTCGCCGAGCCCTGGTGTGGTCACAATCAACTCCCGATACGCGCGCCGGGCATCCACCGTCTGCGGAATACCCAGCTTCGCAAATCGTTTGTTGCAGGTGGGATTACTTTCATCCATCGCCAGCAGACCCTTGTCGCCGTCAACCAGTGCGCTCGCGGTATCCACAAACTCTTGCGTGATCATCTCTGATGCCTCAGCAGTTTTGTCAATCATTGACGCTTGAAAGGGGTTCGGTCAGTTCATCGCCCAAAGCCTCGGTGATCGTCTGCGGGACGCCTGGAGCCGGATCGATCTCGTCGAGCGCGTCGCGGTTCCCCTCGAAGAGCCCGATCTTCTGGAGGCTCAATCCCAGAACCTGAAAGTGACCGACCGATTGCAGAAAGCGTCGCAAGGGCTTGGTGTGAAAGCTGTCGGCCACGACGGCCAATTCGGCGACCGGCCGCTGAAGCCGGAACACTCGAAACAGGCTCGGCCCACCCAGCACGGCCAATCCTTCCCGCGTATGGTTCCAGAAAGCATCATCGTGAGCGAGGGTTGCAAACGATTCCAGCAGGAGCCGGGTCTCGACGGCAGAATACTTCTGCCGGAGCGATACTTCCAACTCCTTTACAAGATTGCGAAATCGGATCGGGTCCTGCTGATTCTCGGGCCCGCTCCGATGGGTCGGCTGGTAAAGCGAGAGACACGGCGGCTGTTGGACTGATGCCAACCCGGCCAATGATTCGCTGGTGAGCAAGTTACTTTTCTGTGTCATTTTCTGCCTCGTGTCTCAATTGCATGAAAAACGCAATAGTCGCTCTTCATAAATCCGTTACGCCTTGTCCAATCTGCTATTTGCTATCGGCGACTGCCACTTCCCGAAGCCAGCTCAGCGCATCTTCATACTCGGATTCCGGAAAGTGCTTGACATCCGGATGCACAAGCTGAGCCACGATCTTTGGCAACTCCGCCAGCAAACCATTATCGCTGACCACTGCCAGTTTTTTGATTTTTTGGTGATAGCTCTCGATAAGCTGCAAGTGAGCAATAGCGGCCTCGAGGTTCATCCAGCCTGGAAAGGCCTTGGCGATAACCATCACGCCGGCCAGGGTGTCATGCTCCGCAAGAAAGGGATCAATCTCATGGGCGACTGCCTCAAAGTCGACCACTTCGAGTGGAGCTGACGGTTCGAGAATGAGTATCCCTTCAGGCAAAAGCAGTTTGTGTTTAAGCATGGAACTTCCTCTATCAATTAGGTATTGCAAATTCAGTTGCGCACTACCGAGATGTTCTCACCTTGCTTGTAGTCATGCCCCTCGCCTATGCATGAAGCAGGCTTGCTTTCGAGCACATCGCGCACATGCGCGAGTCGTGCGTCGATCCTCACGCGGTCATGGGCGGACTCGACGGAACGCTCGGCCAACTCGGCGATCCAGTCCACTTGTTCGCCAAGCGCCGACGACGACGTCGGCTCGCCGTCAAACCGGCAAGGGTTTGAAACGCACCGAGCATCCGCGACATGATGGCGACGTCGCCTTTGGCGTTGCGTCGAATTTGGTCGAACGATTCGGCCAGCAGGCTTTCAAAGCTCGGACCTTTCGTGATTACTCGCAGTGCCCCTTCCTCAAAGCGGCGCGATGAGGGGATTTGCCGCGGTGCTATCCTGGCCAGAATCGCTGTCAAATAATCGACGCACATGATGGCTGTCGTTGTGTCGTTGATGCCCGGAGAGAGTGCTTTCAATGCGATATCCACGATCTGCCTGATGCCGAAGGCCGCATCCTGATCCACCGCGCGGTGTCGGCTGATGCTGAACGTCGCCTGTAGGTCGTCGATCGTCGCTTGATCCGGCGGCCGTTCCAGAGCTAGCGAGGCCAGCGTGGTGTTCTGGACAACGAACTCGCCGATGCCGTGATCCATCCACACGATTGTATTTCTGTCCCGTGCCAGGCGAACGAGCGCTGCGATATTCACACTCTGGATATAGCCACTCTCTTCGGCCATGACGGCTCGCCACTTCCGCTCGCACGGCGGGCGTAGTGGTTGCTCATCATCATCGTCATCATCATCATCGTCGTCGTCGCTCGGTCCCTGTCCGAGGTTTACCGGAAACAATCGGTCGATGGCGGCGACCGTTTCCTCTGCGACCGATGCGATAATGCTGGAAGCCTGGATCGAAGAGGCGATGTGATGAATGAAGAAGATCAGGGCGCCGACACCACCGAGTGCTAGCACAAAGCCGAAGGTAACTGCCAGGTTGGGAACAAATGTGCCTTCATCGCCGCTGCGAATCGTGCGCAACACGATCAGGCAATAAGTGAAAATGCCGGCGAAGATCCCAAGCACGACCTGCGTGATACGGCTACGAATGAAATTTCTCAGGATGCGCGAGGTGTATTGGCTCGAAGCCATTGCCAGTACCATCAAGACCATCGAGAATGTCACGCCCACCACGGTCATCATGGAGCCGGCAATTGTGGACATCATTCCTCGCGCGCTTTCCGCCCCGGCCCCAAACAGTCGCGGCCAGTGCGCCAGCCATCGGTTGCTCACGGCGGAGTCTGCCTCGATCAAAACTGCCGCGAGGGCGATGCTGGCCACGACAATCATCGAAGGCATAAACCAGAAGCTCGACCGCAGATTGCTCCAGAAATGACTGAGCCTATTCATGGGGCGGCTCCCATTTCCAGTTCCGGATTTCTGGCAAATCTTGGCCGTGCTGGTCGATGTACTCCTTATGCTCGATCAGCTTGTCGTGCACCATCTGCTTCAGATAGGCCCCTTTGGAACCCAAATGCGGCAGGCGATCTACCACGTCTTGTACAAGATGAAAGCGGTCCAGGTCGTTCTGCACCCTGATGTCGAAGGCCGTCGTGATCGTGCCCTCTTCCTTGTAGCCCCGGACGTGCAGGTTGCGGTTGGTCCGGCGATAGGTCAGCCGGTGGACCAGCCAGGGGTAGCCATGAAAGCCGAAGATGATGTGCTTATCTTTGGTAAACAGCGAATCGTAATCCGTTTCGCTCAGCCCGTGCGGGTGTTCACTGGCAGACTGCAGCTTCATCAGGTCAACGACATTGATCACCCGGATTTTCAGATCGGGCAGATGTCTGCGCAGAATGGAGACGGCGGCCAAAATCTCCAGCGTCGGTGTGTCTCCACAGCAGGCCATCACGACATCTGGTTCAGCGCCTTGATCGTTGCTAGCCCATTGCCAGATGCCAATGCCTTCCGTGCAATGCACCACGGCCTCGTCCATCGACAACCATTGGGGCAGGGCGTGTTTGCCCGCCACGACGACGTTGACGTAATGTCGACTGCGCAGACAGTGATCGAAGACCGACAGCAGACAGTTCGCATCGGGTGGCAAATAGACGCGTACGATGTCGGCCTTCTTGTTGATCACATGGTCGAGGAAACCGGGATCCTGGTGCGTGAAGCCGTTGTGATCCTGCTGCCAAACGTGGGAGGCGAGCAGATAGTTCAAGGACGCGATCTTCCGCCGCCAGGGGAGTTCCAACGTCACCTTCAGCCACTTGGCATGCTGGCTGAACATCGAGTCGATAATGCGAATGAAGGCCTCATAGCTGTTGAACAGACCGTGCCGCCCGGTCAGCAGATAGCCTTCCAGCCAGCCTTCGCACTGGTGCTCGCTGAGCATCGAGTCCAGTACACGCCCGGCAGGCGCGAGGAATTCATCATTTGCAACTTGTCGCGCTTCCCACTGACGGTTGGTAACTTCAAACACCGCGCCCAGGAGATTCGAGAGCGTCTCATCGGGGCCGAAGACCCGGAAATTCCGCTGATCCTGATTCAGCTTGGCCACGTCACGCAGGAACTTTCCCAGCACCAGCGTATCCTGACCATCCACGGCTCCGGGCGACGTCACCTTCACCGCGTGGGTATGGAAGTCTGGCATCCGCAGGTCGCGCAGTAACATGCCGCCATTGGCATGGGGATTGGCTCCCATCCGCCGGTCGCCCTGCGGCGCCATCTCCGCCAATTCCGGCAGGAGTCGGCCATTTTCATCGAACAGTTCCTCTGGCTTGTAGCTTTTCATCCAGCTTTCAAGCTGCTGGACATGATCGGGATGCTCGGGATCCACCAAAAGCGGGACCTGGTGCGCACGGAACGTCCCCTCAACGGGCAAGCCATCGACGACTTTTGGCCCGGTCCATCCCTTGGGCGACCTCAAGACGATCATGGGCCAACGCGGCCGAGTCGTGTCTTGGTTATCTCGGGCATTCCTTTGGACTTGCCGGATGTCTTCGATGGCCGTTTCCAAGGTGGCGGCCATGAGTTGATGCATCTCTGCCGGCTCGATAGCCCTCGACAAAGTAGGGCGTCCAACCACAACCTCGTAGAAATTGTTCCAGTTCCTCGGATTCGATACGTGCCAGAACAGTCGGGTTGCTGATCTTGTAGCCGTTGAGGTGCAGAATCGGCAGCACGGCTCCGTCGGTGATGGGGTTAAGTAGCTTATTGGATTGCCAGGCGGTCGCCAATGGTCCCGTTTCCGCTTCGCCATCGCCGACGACACAGGCGACGATCAACTCAGGATTGTCGAATGCGGCCCCGAAGGCATGGCTGAGCGAGTACCCTAACTCGCCCCCTTCGTGAATCGATCCCGGCGTCGTTGGTGCCACATGGCTGGAAATCCCGCCGGGAAACGAGAATTGCTTGAACAGCTTTTTCAGTCCGGCTTCGTCCTGGGTGACGTTGGGATAGATCTCGCTCCAGGTGCCTTCGAGGTAGACGTTGCCGACAATCGCCGGGCCGCCGTGACCGGGGCCCGCGACATAGAACATATCCAGGTCGTACTTCTTGATCACACGGTTCAAATGCACATAGATGAAGTTTTGCCCCGGCGTCGTGCCCCAGTGTCCGACCACGAGCGGCTTCACGTGTGACAGCTTCAGTGGCTCCTTCAGCAGTGGATTGTCGTAGAGATAAATTTGGCCGACCGACAGATAGTTGGCGGCGCGCAGTAGGCATCCATCTTGTGGAGTAGTTCAGGCACGAGTATCGGTTCGTCGGTTTTCATGTTTTCATCCGGTTAGAGATCATGAATCACCCTGGGTGGGAAGGCCGCCCGCAAGGCGTTCAATACGGCCAGAACATCGATGACCTCCTGCAGGATGGCACCGTTCACGGGACTCAAGTATCCGGTCGTAGCAAAGCCCATGCCAATGACGCTCAGCACCATGCCACCTACCGCGATCTGAAGGGCAATGATCCGCATCCGGCGGCTGATGTGCATAAACTCGTCCACTTTCTTGATCGCACCCCACATGGGGTCGGCTGACTTCTTCAAAGCGAATGTCGTTCGCGCCGTGAAATCCGGTTGCTTTCGATGAACGCAGCGAAAATCGCGCCCATCGCAGCAAGACCGCCGTTGCCGAGAATATAGAAGCCGAGGTGAGCGGGTAGCGTAATGACCGGAGGTCCGGCTGGCGCTGCTCCAGCAGCGGGAGCCGCAGGCTGCGTTGCGGAAGTAGCCAACGCTGACTTTGACGTCCCGTCGAAGTACGGTTTCACGAAGGAAGTGAAGAAGATCATGAAGACGCGTTCGTCTTGGTCAAGGTCGATGTCCCTGCTATCCGCCTCGTACACCGCGACCTTCAGCGGACCGCGGAATCCCGGAGCGACGTGAAAGCCCGATACGTTCACGAGCCCTTGAAACTTGATGCCCGCCCGGATCGAGATGAACGCGATCGCGTTGCTCGGGACGTAGATCAATTCCTTGGTGGTTAGTAGGGCGAACTGCCCCGGCGGGATCGTAACCTTCTCGCCCTTATGAGATGTGTCGTGTTTTCCGTCTTGGATGTGATGAAGGCTTCCGGGCCGACACCCAACTCGTAGGCACAGCGGATTGCCCGCTCTTCGCGGTAAGGCGTGATGAGTCCCTGCGCCTGGCACTCTTGCCTGATCTTGGTCGTATTCCAGAATGCCATCGCTCGACTCCTATGGGCCAGAGTGTCGCGACACAACCGGCCAGAATCTCGTTGCGAATCAATCGCCAATGGCATTGGCGCTTACCATCACCATCCCGTCTGCGTCGCTGATGCTAATCAGCCAGTCGCTGATAGCGATGCCGCGTTCCACATCTCCGGCGGCGACTGCGCGAGCCATCGGTATTACAAAATCGGGATAGTCAGAACAAGCACAATCATCCCGAGGATGCCATGGCTGGTTTGATATGTGTAAGCCCGAAAATCCATGAGTGTTCCTTGTCTATAAAAGTTCATTTCACAGGCGGGTCGTGAACGCACGATCATTTCCTGGACTGCTTGTTGATCGCGACGACCAGCAGGACGATCACTAGGACGCCGATTACCGTCCACAACCACATTCCTCCGCCCATCCATCCGTTTGCATGGTTCATCATGTCTGTATCATTCACCATAAAACTCCTTTCGTTGCGCTGTCACCATCGCGCCACCAGGCAATCGAGAGAGTGGAGGCAGCAGTGTCATTGGAAGCAGCCACCAAAGATGCCCAGCGGTGCCACTCGTCGCGGGGCATCATGGCGCTCAGCAATCATTCCTGTTCCTTTTGAGGTTATTTCTGGACTTCTCCCGGTTTGTTGTCCATTCCTTTCATCCCTTTCATTCCTTTCATCTCCATCATCATCGGGCATTGTGCCATGGATTCCTTGCCCATCTGCATGTGCTGCATCATGTGCTTCATCATCTCCTCCTGCATCTTTGCCATTCTCGTATGCATGGCAGTCTGCTGCTCCACCATGCGGGTCATGATGGCGGCCATCAGGCTCATCTTTTTGTCCTCTGGCGCCTGTTCATCTTGGCGACCGCCTCGGTGAGTTCGGCGTCCTGTGCCTTCATGTCTGCCATCATTTTCTGTTTGTGCTCCTTCATTTTCTGGCAATGTTCCATCATGTTGGCCTCCGGCATCACCTTCCCTTTCGCAGGCTCCTGTGCTCGCAATGGGACTGGAGACCAGATGACCAGAGCCAAGGCCAGTGCGAGGCTGAAACAGATGGCGAGGTTCAAATTCGTTTGGCTTTTCATGTTCTTCTGCTTTCTTTTTGAATTTCGTTGTTTTTCTGTTGTTCGCGCATCTTTTTCGCTGTTGGCGTTGGGCTGACAGCGGTTTTGAAAAGTCGGAGGCATCGCGATCTGGACGGGCGCCCTCGCTTGCGCTGATGGAGGCGGATGCGATTGGGAGTACAAACCTACCGTGGACTATCGGAGGACCTCGCGCCGAAAACGGAACGAGCCGAAAGATGTATCTCCTCACCTGGTCGGAATGTATTTCTTCACTGGCTATGTTAAGTCCGAGCGTGCGGCTCGCCGCGCGAGCAATCGTCGGTTCTTCGTCCGTGCGAATGACGTGAACCGCAACCCGGCTGGCCGCCACGGAAATCACGCCCTCATTCGCCGCGTTGTTATCCACAACAGCCTCCGGTCTTCTCTTCCGGCTGGGCACAACAACCTCCGGTCTTCTCTTCCGACTGGGCACCGGCGGGCGTGGACAGAAACTTTTGCCGACAGTGATCGCTGCAAAAGTAGAACGTCTTTCCATCGCGTTCTGCGTGGATCGCGGTGGCTTGGTCCACGGTCATGCCGCAGATGGGGTCTTTGGTCATGGATTTCGATTCATTCATGGTCATGTTCGGTGCCTTTCGTTGTCACAGTACATGTAAAGCTGCGGTGTCAGATCACCGCAACAGGAAACGCTCTATAGGATTTTCATTCTCAATGCTGTTCGTGCCCGAGGGGCGAATCAAATTGGAAGACGCGGCGCGCCAAACTTGCGATCATCAGTTCTTCGTCTGTGCGAATAACGCGCACGCTGACTCGGCTCGTGTCTGCGGAAACCACTCCCGCACTCTTAGTATTGCGTGACTCATCGAGTTCAATGCCGAGGAAGTTCAGCCCGTCACAGATCCGCCGCGGACGAGCGGCGCGTTTTCGCCAATGCCTCCGGCGAAGACAAGTGTGTCCAATCCACTAAGCGCGGCGGCGAAGGAACCGATCCACTTTTCCGTCTGATAACAGAACAGCGCCACCGCCTCCGCCGCACGCACATCGTGCATTTCGCGTGCCATCAAATCCCGCATATCGGAACTGGTCTCGGAACCCCGTGACTGCCAAATAACGGCGAAGCAGTGGCAGGTGATAGCCTGGGGCAAGAAATGCTCGTCTCAGCGAGCATTTCGCGGCCCCAGGACCGCCAAGCGAAACCGGAAATTCCCCGCGGCGATTTGGCGGCGGGGCCGCCAAATCGCCGCGGGGAAGGTTTGTCGTATGCGCTCGTTTTCCTGGGGTTCCGCCCGCCTCGCTAAAAGTCCGAACGAAGTCCGAACGGGGTCAGCGCATTTTCGAGCGCGTAGGACAGGCACAAGGAACGGGCGGGCGAGCAACAAAATGATGGAAGATCGTGCCGCAACGGCAAGCTGGCGTGGGGCGTGATTTTCGCAAACAGAGGGCTCTTTCAATCTACCTCGCCCCGTCTTGCCCACCTTACCTCGATGAAAATGCACTGACCCTGCTTTCGGCTTGATTTCCGTGGGCAGAAGATTGTAGATCGGGTGATTAACCCGGGTTCGATCGCTCACCGCTTTCGAATCCATCAGTTGGGGTTCCCTTCGTTACGCCAATCTTCCTTTGCCTCGCTTGCTGTCTGCTGATGAACGGCCGGCGAAGCGTGACCTTGGGCCCGCTTCGGCTCCACCGCCAAAGCAGCGTCGACAATCGTCTGAGCTTCTTCCAGGATGCGGTGCAGGTGATCCGCTCCCTGAAAGCTCTCCGCGTAAATCTTGTAGATATCCTCGGTCCCAGACGGGCGGGCCGCGAACCAACCACTTTCGGTAATGACCTTCATCCCACCGATGGAAGCGCCGTTGCCAGGCGCATGGGTGAGGACATTCACGATCTTTTCGCCCGCCAGTTCGGTGAGTTTGACTTTCTCGGGCGAGAGCCTTGCCAACTGAGCCTTTTGCTCCGGGGTGGCCGGCGCCTCAACACGGTCGTAAACAGGCTCGCCGAACTCACGCGTGAGTTCCTGGTAGATCTCGCCAGGATCGCAACCCATCCGGGCCGTGATCTCGGCGGCGAGCAAAGCCGGAATGATTCCATCTTTGTCCGTCGTCCAAACTGTGCCATCCAGACGAGCAAAGGAGGCCCCCGCACTCTCCTCGCCGGCAAAGCCCAGTGAGCCGTCCAGCAAGCCATCCACGAACCACTTGAAGCCGACCGGTACTTCGCAGAGCTTTCGGCCCAGCTTTGCAGCGACGCGATCAATCATCTGGCTGCTCACCACTGTCTTGCCGATTCCCGCATCCTTGCTCCATTTCGGCCGGTGTTGGAAGAGAAAGAAAATGGCGACCGACAGGTAGTGATTGGGTGGCAGCAAACCCTCACTGCGGGTCACAATTCCGTGCCGGTCATGGTCGGTATCGCAGGCGAAGGCGACCTCGAATTGGTCCTTCAGGCTGATCAACCGCGCCATCGCATCGGGCGAAGATGGGTCCATGCGGATTTGGCCGTCCCAATCGACGGTCATGAAACGGAAGGTCGGATCGACGGCTTCGTTGACGACCGTGAGGTTCAGCCCGTAGCGATCGGCGATTGGCCCCCAGTAGTGGACCCCTGCGCCTCCGAGCGGATCGACTCCCAGGCTGATCTTTGCGCCGCGAATGGCGTCCATATCGAGCACGTTGGCGAGGTCAGAAATGTACGCATTGAGATAGTCGTGCCGGTGGGTGGTCGAGGCCCCCAGAGCTTTCTCATACGGAACTCTGCTTACGCCCCGCAGGCCACTCTCCAGAAATTCGTTCGCCCTCGATTCGATCCAGTTCGTGACGGCTTGTTCCGCTGGCCCACCGTGTGGAGGGTTGTACTTGAAGCCACCGTCATGGGGCGGATTGTGTGACGGCGTGATCACGACCCCGTCAGCAAGACCCGTTTTACGCCCGCGGTTGTACGTCAGAATCGCGTGGGACACGGCCGGCGTCGGGGTGTACTCGTCCCCTTCTGCGAGCATGACTTCCACGCCGTTTGCCGCCAGTACTCCCAGCGTGCTGGCCGCGGCCGGAACCGAGAGCGCATGCGTATCCATGCCGAGGAACAACGGTCCGTCGATCTTCTTCTGCTTCCGGTACAGACAAATGGCCTGACTGATCGCCAGGATATGCTGCTCGTTAAAGGCTCTGTCGAACGCGGAACCGCGGTGCCCCGATGTGCCAAACACGACCCGCTGTTCCGGCACCGAAGGATCAGGCGTTTCGACATAATAGGCCGTGATCAGTCTGGGCACGTTGACCAGCATCGATGCCTCAGCCGGTTTGCCCGCCAACGGATTCTCTTTCATATTTCTCCTCGTCATTCAACCAGAGTTCCTGAGCGATTCACTCCTGGACTCGATACACTCCAATAGCTCGTTCCAGGACTTGACGAACGATTTGGCCCCTTCTTCCTGGAGTCGGGTGGCAAGCGCATCGATGTCAATGCCAGCCTTGGTGAACCTGACTAGCACTTCGTCGCACATGCGGGCATGCACGGGCAACATTTGGTCGACCTCCCCATGATCGGCGAAGGCTTTCAACGTGGCCTCGGGGATCGTGTTGACGGTGAAGGGTGCCGCGAGGGCGCGAACATAAAGGATGTCTGAGGCTGCGGGATCCTTGGTCCCGGTATCTTGATGAAGAGGTTCGGCCGGTCCGCCCGGGAGTGAAGTTCCTTCGCCGCGGCGAGGGTGCCGGCCGTGTTGTTGGCCAGTAATGGCGAGACCTCCAGCGATACCCAGCCATCCACGCCGTTGGTCAGGTCGTAGATCGGCCGAAACAGATCGGCGGCCTGTCTGAGATCCTCCAGCGCCAACTCGAAGAACAGCGTCTCGCCCGACTTGCCTGCATTCAATTTCTGGCCGATGGCGTCGTCGTAGTCGTGACTGTTCTTGATGGCGTGGTAGAAGATCGTGGGGTTCGAGGTAAGCCCCGTAATCGAGAACTCTTGAATGTAACGGCGAAGTGTGCCGCTGGTCAGCAGACCGCGGGTGATATTGTCGAGCCACAGGCTCTGGCCAAGGTCGTGCAGTTCCTCGGTTGCCCTGATCGCTGTGTTCATGGTTTTTCCCTCTGATAAGATTGGAGTCGCCTGTCATCTCCAGTCGATTGAGACATCTCGAATGAACAATTCATGGCTCGACCGTCTGGTTCTCCAGTGCCCGCACCTTAGCCAGTTCTTGATATCGACGCCGCTCTTCTGGAGTTCACGGACGGCTTCTTCCGCTTTCTCGTGAGAATGAAAGATAGCGACAGCAGTCTGTGTGTTTGTCATGGCTTGATTCCCAATACTCTAAAGAACCCGCGGTCAAGTGCGACTCAAGTTCTCCGATCGACCATCAATCGGACGAATGTAGTTGATCATGCAAACCTCCGAGTGCGCACCGCTGATCCCGGCACGCGCACGAAAAAAGCCGACGCGGTAGAAGTCCCTCTCGTGAGACTTTCAACACGTCGGCTTACTCTTCAACGAGCCCCCTGGCGATGCCAAGTTGCTCCTTATTTAGTCATCCGACACAAACAATCCATAATCCGTCAGCCAGGGTTGGTGCACCACCAGCTTCCCGACTTGGTCAAGTTTATCACATTCCATTCGGCGAACCAAGTGCCGCAGCTCGCGCACATTCCACGATCGCCATTCGTCACTTGGGCTTGACAGGCACTGTTTCGATTCAAGGAGCTTCGCTGGAGTCCGACGCCTCGTGCAAACGGATCTCCCGTTTCGCCAGCCGGTAACCGCCTTCGATCGTCACCGCCAACGCGACCATCGCGGCTAGCACCCACAACTTTGCGGGCGCGGTCATCGTTGTGTGCCAAACCAACGCGCCCAAGGCGGCCAGACATGCGACGGCCCCGGCTACCGAAATCCAGGCAAGGCTATTGGTATGTTGTGCGTGCCGCGCGTTGGCGGTGTTCACGGCCGCGAAGATCAACAGAAACCCGGCGCTGCCCAGTGTCGAAATGCTGGTCAGGTCAAACACGTTGGCCACCAACAGCGTTAGTACGGCGGTGATCAAGAGTCCTTCCAGCGGCTCACCCCAGACTTTTCGCTCCAGCATGGCCGGCAATTCACCATCGCGCGCAATGCAGTAACTCAACCGCGCCGCGCCGTAGAGCGTGGCATTGATCGCGGAGGCCGTGGACAACATCGCCGCCACCGCGATCAGCGTAAAGCCGGGCTTCCCGAGAAAGGGTCGAGCCGCTTCCGCCAACGCGTAGTCCTCGGCCGCGACAATTTTGTCCACGGTGAGATTGCCCACGGCGACGAGCGCGACCAGCACGTACAATGCAATCACGAACCCGACCGCGGTGTAATACGCGCGCGGCAATGTCCGCGCCACATCCCGCACGTCCTGCGCCGTGTTGGCGATCAACTCGAACCCTTCGTAGGCCAGAAAGATGATCATGCCGCCTGCCACTAACTGCAGCGGTGGCGACCACGAGCCGGGCACGATTTGCGCCGTCTTGATGCCGGCCAAGCCAACGCCGACGAACAACAACAGGATCGCTACTTTTAATCCCACGATCCAGTTCTCAGCCTTGCCGATCACCTCGGCGCTGAGCAGATTCAGGCCGGTAATCAAGATGACGCTGAGACTGATCAGCACGTGTTTGCCGACCCCCTGCCACGTCTCCGGCAAGAACGTCGCGCCGTAACCGCCAAACGCCAGCGCATACAGCGACAGCATCACCACGTAACTCAGCCACAACAACACGTTCAAGCTGCCGGTGATCATGCCGGCACCGAACGCGCGGTCGAGGAAGGCCACCGTTCCACCGCGACTCGGATAAGCGACGGACAGCTTCGCGTAGGAGTATGCCGTCAGCAGCGCCACCGCGCCCGCCACCGCAAAGGCCACAGGCGTGCCGCCGTGAGCCAATTGCACCGCCAATCCGAGCACTGCAAAAATCCCGCCGCCGACCATCCCGCCGACGCCGATGGCAACCACTCCCCAGAACCCAATTTTGCCATCGCCTGTTTTGCTCATGTGCTGGTTGCCACCTCTTTGCCGAGACGCCGCTCATACTCGCACGTCACCAAACGAATGTGACCGATCCACGGGGACCAACGCGTCGTCAAGTTTGTAAACGATGGGCACGCCGGTTGGGATGTTTACAGCGGGGATTTTATCATCTGCGATTTTGTCGAGGTACTTGACCATCGCTCGCAAGGTATTGCCGTGGGCCACGATCAAGACTGTCTGTCCCGCACCTAGTGCCGGCGCGATTTCGTCTTCCCAGTATGGAATCGGCGAACGGTCCGGCGAACGGGGTCAGAGCATTTTCGAACACGCAGGGCGGTTACGCCCAACCTCTCCCATCTTACTTCGATGAAAATGCACGGACCCTGTTCGGTGCTTCGCTGACCCTGGTCTGCGAACCCCGTGACTGCCTGCTAACTGCGAAGCAGTGGCAGGTGATAGCCTGGGGCAAGCAATGCTCGTCTCAGCGAGCATTTCGCAGCCCCAGGACGGTCAAGCGAAACCGGAGATTCCCCGCGGCGATTTGGCGGCCCCGCCGCCAAATCGCTGCGGGGAAGGTTGGTCGAATGCGTTTCGTTTTCCTGGGGTTCCACCCGCCTCGCTAACGCTCGTTGGTTCACCCCAGGCTATCACCTGCCACCGCTTCGCGGCTTTTCTTTTTTCTTAGCGACTGCGCGTCACTCCGATGGCGAACGAATAGTTGATCCACTTCGTCATTCGACATTCCTTGTTCGGTGTTCGGTGTTTTCGATGCGCAGGCGGATGCGCCGGAGAATATCGAATGTCGAACAAGGAACGCCGAAATCGGAAGGGTTGGAAAAGCACTGACCCCGTTCTTGGTTCTCGTGACCCCGTGACTGCCTGCTAACTGCGAAGCAGTGGCAGGTGATAGCCTGGGGCAAGCAATGCTCGTCTCAGCGAGCATTTCGCAGCCCCAGGACGGTCAAGCGAAACCGGAAATTCCCCGCGGCGATTTGGCGGCCCCGCCGCCAAATCGCCGCGGGGAAGGTTGGTCGAATGCGCATTGTTTTCCTGGGGTTCCACCCGCCTCGCTAACGCTCGTTGGTTCACCCCCAGGCTATCACCTGCCACCGCTTCGCGGCTTTCCCTTTTTCTTAACAGTCCGAACGGGGTCAGCGCATTTTCGAACGCGCAGGACAGGCACAAGGAACGGGTGGGCAAGCAATAAAATGATGGAAGATCGTGCCGCAACGGCAAGCTGGCGCCGGGCGTGATTCTCGCGAACAGAGGGCCCTTTCAACCTACCTCGCCCCGTCTTCCCCACCTTACCTCGCCGAAAATGCACTGACCCCCAATCCGACCCCAATCCTCGCGCGAGTGATAGTGTCGTAATCTGGGTCGCGGCAGTTGCAATGACCTTCACATTCGCTGGCGAAAGGCTCTTTTGTCCTGGGAGGAAGACGAGGAACATGCTAACCAGATAGATGCGACAGCTTGAGTGATCTCTGCCCCGCAATTCGATACCAAATGGTCACGCCATTCAAGCACATCCGCCGGCACGGAACGTAGTTGATCCATCTGTTTTGCGCAGTGAGATCCAACGCTCAAGTCGAGAGTCCCCAGTGGCAAAGATTTGGAGATTAGTCCGTTGACCGTCCAGCTTCGCTACTCGCAAGAATGGTGCTCCATGCACGCAGCCGAGGCATGCGACTCCCGCCAAGCAGTAGGGCTCATCTCACTTCTCGATATCGGCGGCGAAGGACGATACGTTGATGCGTTGAATCTGAACCCACGCGGTACACGGACACTCGGTCCACACCGCGGAGAGCCCATTCCGCGACATCTGTTCGGCCGAGCTGAATCGATCCCGCTTCCTGATCGCTCCGTGGAACAAATTGTCATGGAACGAACGCCGCTGCGGCGCGAAGCGATCGACGAAATGCTGCGAGTTCTTCGGCCTAACGGTGCCCTCCTACTGCGCCATGTCGTCACGTGCACGAGCAATCCGCATGCCAAAGTAATTGAGCGATTAGTAGGGTACGCAACACTACGCAGATTTCGTCCGGGCAAGCAGACGCTCCAAGAACTTTCCGCATGTCGCCATGCGTTCCAGTAATGAGTTCTATCAACGCATTCGGTGTTTAGCCTGGTTTCATGCCACCTTCACCTCCAGCCTCCGTGTAGCTGCGGCGAGGATGCTCATCGCAATCGCAAAGAAAGAGGAAATTGTCGATCGTTTTTGTGAAGGATGGTCAAACTTCTGGCATCTAAATGCGAGAATCGTTTCGATAACTAACCAGAGTAAGTTCGCTAAGCAACCAGCACGCGCACTAGGGTTGCGCCCGCGGCCTCACGTTCGCTTGCTGATTTCGCTGGTGATCGAAAGTCATGGGTGGGCCGATGCTCAATCTCGCTGATTTTGCCAGAGCAATCGAAGAAAAGCTCCGAGACACAAGTCGAGAGCCACACTGGGGCGGCGACGAGACCGAACGGTACATGAGGGAGATTGGGTCCCGTCGGCAGCATTTCCTCGAGATTGCGTCAAGCCTGAGCAGCAGCGTCATTCAGCCGCGATTAGAGATCCTTGCTGGGTATTTTTCCAACGCCAATTTGTCTCGCGATGAGCCGATCGGGCATTCTGCCTGTCGATTTGGCTATTGCGAAAGATTTCCCGTGAATGCCCGCGTTGCCTTCGCTGTCGAGCATGACGTGGCTTTTGAAAACCTTTCCGTTCACTACGAGGCAACGGTGACGCCAGCAATCGTCAAGTTTGACGAACAAGATCGCCTATCGATTGCGCTGGACGACCAGGTTGAAGTGTCGGTTGCGGAATGGGTCCAGCAGCGACTACTTAGTTTTCTCAGTAGCTATTTGCGAATCGATCGTGGACAGGATGACTTCGAGGACGAGGTTGTCACCGATCCAGTATGCGGCATGCGAATCAGCCGCGCCGCAGCAGTAGCGAGCCAAGTCTACCGGGGACATCCCTATTTCTTCTGTTCAACCGATTGCCAGAACTCCTTCTCTCAAACGCCCACCGAATTCGCGCAAGCAGAGCCAACTATTGACGGATAAGAGCGCCGATGTCCAATCGCGATCAAGATCGTTCTTTTTCTGTGGAACCGCAGTCTCGCACCTCGTATCATCCGAACGCAGGGCGAACGGCAGGGCGCACGGGGTCCCAGGGCGCACGGGGTCAGTGCATTTTCGAACACGCAGGGCGGGCACGCCCAACCTCTCCCATCTTACTTCGATGAAAATGCACGGACCCTGTTCGGTGCTGCGCTGACCCTGGTCTGCGAACCCCGTGACTGCCTGCTAACTGCGAAGCAGTGGCAGGTGATAGCCTGGGGCAAGCAATGCTCGTCTCAGCGAGCATTTCGCAGCCCCAGGACCGTCAACCAAAACCGAAAATTCCCCGCGGCGATTTGGCGGCCCCGCCGCCAAATCGCCGCGGGGAAAATCCGAACGGGGTCGAAATCCGAACGGGGTCAGCGCATTTTAAATCCGAACAAATCCGAACGGGGTCAGCGCATTTTCGAACGCGCAGGACAGACCCTAGGAACGGCAGGGCGAGCAACACAAGGAAAGAAGATCGTGCCGCAACGG
>CAVTIV010000020.1:0-328326 GCA_963734865.1 Pirellulaceae bacterium | reverse complement strand
AGCCTCGTGAACCAACGCTGTGGCCTGCAACGTCTGTCCACGTTTCTGCGTCTCTCAGTCGGGCAGCCGCAAGCCGCCTGAGAGCTCGTCACAGACCAAAGGCAAAAGCTGCTCCGCCGCGGACGGATCGCCTTGTTCGATCTCTGACAGGATTTGGGTGACATCGGCCATGGGGACTAGGATACAGCCAAGCAACCGCCGATTCCATCAGCGAATCCGGGTCTCGACTCGCATCTCAACTGTAAACATTTAGATCAACCCAAATCCGTCCGGCCTGCTAACAGACGAATGCGTTCGCTGTTTACCACGGATTTGGTAGATCGCCGTTTGCAAGTCCATATGGTCGCTTCGAGGAGTGGGTCGATGTGACCCTTGCGCTGTAAGCCCACGCCACAAAAGCTCAACGATACGCATCACCGCCTCGACAAATAGTCGAGATATCGCAATGGTATAACGTAAAGCCTTGACGCAACACACATCGTCCTGCGATAAGACTGCGAGGACGGCGGCAGAAAACCCGCAGTCGCCCGGGAATCGTAAAGACCAGTGGCGATGGGGCGCCGGGCGCAAATGGTCCAGGGCAATCCAATAGGTGCCACCCACGAATGGCACAGTCGTTGGTAAGGTTTTGATGGAGTCGTCGCGTAATCCGTTTATTGGCAGTTCGACGTATTCCCTAAAATCGCCAACTGCTTTGGCTTGATCTTGCGATGGTGTCCTCCTAGGCATCGAACTTTGGAGCCCTCCCTGGTGCTGCGTGCTAACATGCGAGACCAAGGAGGGTTTTCTATGGATTGACATGCCACATTCCGCCGACCAGAGGCAACTTCACTTTTGGAGAAGCGATCGCCCCTTTCTTCTCGAACCTGGTCTGCCCTTTGCTGAAATCTTCAGCGAACATTGTTTCCATACGGTCTTCGCCAAACACGACAACCTTTTCGGTCGCACCTACACCACCGCGATCGTGCTTTGGGCGTGGATGAGTCAAGTACTCCGCGATGGGAAGGAAGCCGCTTGTCAGTCCGCGGTCTCGCGCATCTGAAGCTATCTGCAACTGGCAACTCATGCAGATATTGACCCGGACACAAGAGACTACTGCCGCGCAAGGGCGAAGCTTTCCGAAGATGCGCTCCATGAACTCGCTGGCGAATTAGCCAACCAATGCGAAGCAGCTGTCGATCCAAGGCATCTGTTCAAAGGCCGTCATGCGAAGCTCATCGATGGATCGACTTTCATGATGCCTGATACGCCACGCAATCAAGAGGCCTACCCACAGAACCCCGCGCAGAAGCCCGGCCTGGGTTTTCCCATCGCCCGCTTTGTCATCGTTCTGTCGTTGGCCACCGCTTGCGTGGTCGATTGTGCTATTGGCAAATACAAAGGCAAAGAAACAGGCGAGACCTCACTGCTGCGGCAGTTGCTGGGCCGCTTTTGTAAGGGAGATCTGGCAGTCGCGGATCGCTTCTTTGGCAACTACTGGATGATCGCGTTGCTGATGGCTCGGGGGGTTGATATCTGTTTTCGTAAGCACCAGAACAGGCCCACTGATTTCCGCACCGGTAAGCGGCTGGGGAAGAACGATCACTTGGTCACGTGGCGTCGCCCCTCGCGGCCGGCTTGGATGAGCAACGATCTGTACGCGACGATTCCCGAGTCAATCACGTTGCGAGAGATTCGTTACGTCATCACCGAACCAGGTCGCAAGCAACAACCGTTTGTGATCGTGACAACCTTGTTCCACAGCGAAGGCAAGCAAGAAGTGACCTCGGAGGAGTTGGCTGAGCTGATTGGGTTTCGCTGGAACGCCGAGATCGACATCGACTCGATCAAGACGAACATGAATTTGCATCATTTGCGTTGCAAGTCACCTGAGATGGTCCGCCGTGAATTCTGGACGACGATGCTGACCTACAACGTCATACCAACGACGACCGCATGTGCGGCACAGCTTGATGGTAACTTGCCGCGACAGATCAGCTTTGTCAGTGCGTGCCAATATGTCCTGGCGGCTTGGGACGTGATCACCAGCGGACTATTGTCTGCAGCACAAAAGCTTTCTTACTGCCTCAGTCGCTTAAAGCAGATTGCCAAGTGTATGGTCGGCAACCGGCCGGGTCGATTTGAACCGCGTGTGCTGAAGAAACGGCAAAAGAACTATAACTTGATGATGCAACCGCGAGACGAACTGCGAGCTAGGCTAGCGACAGGAGACAACTCGTTTGAAACAAAGTAGTTACATCAACGACTGTGCCATTCGTGCCACCCACCTATTGGAATTTATTCCTTCCGTAAGGAATGGATCCGACGGCGGCTCGAAGCACTCGCTTCGGTGTTTGGGTGGAAGGAAACAAGGACGATGGCGGAAAGCGAACCTACGAGCGAGGAAGATCTTGCGTCATTATTGCCTGACGAGCCCGAGTTCTTCATCCGGCTACTCTCCAAGGACTTCCGCGCCTGGCCCCTTCCGCGCTCTTGATTTCTCCAGTAATCGCTTGAATGGTTCCCCAGTTGCCGCTGGGATTTGACTGTGGACTCGCGAGACACGAGAATGCGGTCGGGAACCGTGGTTCGGTTCCTTGCCACCAAGGGATCGCCACGTGCTCCACCTCGTAAACGTCCTCTTTGTGCCTAACCTTGCCGATGTAAACAATGTTGGTCAGTATTTTATGAAGTGCGTTCTTGGTAAACGGCCGTGCTCCGCGGCTCACCCCTTTTTGGGTTACCCAGTGTTTCGTGGCCCAGCCGCGCCGATTGAGTTCTTGCACCACTGGTAGCATTGCCTGATGTTCGAGATAGAGCTCAAAGATTTGCCGCACCTGCTCGGCTTCCCCTTCGTCGACAATCAGTTTCGTATGCTCGACGTTGTAGCGGAGGATTGGCTGCCCCCCGAGCCGTTTTCCTTTGCGGCGAGAGGCAGCGATTTTGTCTCGCACTCGCTCAGCAATGATTGAAAGTCGAGTTTGTTCGATGCTTCATGCTCGGCCGACTCTTTTAACCCAACGCGACTCAGTCACCCTTGGCAAGGGCTTCGAGCGACTTAAATGGCAAGTACAAACGCATTGGATAGCCAGGTAGTTCTTTAAAGTCGAATTGCCGATAAAACCGCTTGGCTTGCTCGTCTACGCAGTCGAGGATCACGGCGATGAAAGCAAACGTTTGGCTCGCTTCATAGCAGTCAACTAGCGACGTCGCGAGCAGACGCTGGCCGATGCCGCGGCCCTGGTGGGATCGATCAACTCCTAACCATGCCAACACGCCGACAGGCAGTTGGCGACGCGGCAACTTTTTGACCAGATCAGCTTGCAAGTCTGAAAAATCGACCTGAGAGAACGCCAGTGTGTAGTAGCCAGCTATCTCGCGCTCTGCGTCCAACAAAACCTTGGTAGTCGTCAAGTGCTTCTTTTGGCTCTGCAATGCGGACTTCTTTAACCACTCATCAACGTCGTTGTTTCCTGACTGGAATTTTCGACGTGGATGTGATTTATCCAGCGTCTCAATCGACCAGGCTTCGGGAAATCGAGGACCACTCAAGCGTCGCCTCGCATCAATTTACCGAGCTGCTTTTGCGCCTTGGTCAGCTTGGGCGGTTTCGACAATGCCTCCCAAAACTCAAGCTGCTCTTCTGCAGTCATCGAGATCACGTGCGCCTCGGCGGCGGCTAGTTCGCGCCGCGCCTGACTGACTACGATCGAACGGACGTAATCGCTAACGCTGACTTTGCGTAGCTCCGCTGCCGACGCCAACAAGACTTTCGATTCTTCATCGAGCCGCACCATGATTGAGCTGTTTTTTGGCATCATCGTTTCTCCAGTACCGGATTCCACCGGTGTCTTATTGTACTGCACTTCGCAATACGCGGCAATGTATTTTTCTGGCGTGATGGTCGATCGGATGTTAGGCCGGAGCGGCGGGGCCGATAGCGAACTAGCTGAATCAAGAAGGGTTTCGTCCACCTCAAGGCAAAAGGGTAACGGCACAGAATGTTCGTGTCTGGCTCTGCCGATACGGGCTGACCAATCGCCGAAAAGCACTGCCTGCCAAACTCAGCGAAAATGAATGGACCATTCCCGAACTCATTTCCCGCTACCATTTATCAACTGGAAAGATCTACCGCTGGATCAAACGAAAACAGATTCAGGCGCCCCAGATTGCAGGCCCTGGTAGCCGCTGGATCGTCACCGCTGAACCGAAACAGATCGAAGCACTCATTGGAAATGTCCACGAAAAAGGAATCATGTCGGCACTTCGCCAATTCAAAGACATCGCGCGCTCGGGCTGGCCGGTCGGTTCGGCCCATGGCGAGGTGGCTACGCCGGACCAGGTATGGGTCGACGCCGGTTACATGACGCCGGTGGTCTATGCCTTTTGCCGGGAAGCTGGTGAGAAGTGTTTTCGACCGACCGTCGGGCGTGGCGCGGCGCAGCAGCACGCTCAATGGTACAACCGCCCAAAATCGACCGGCTCGATCGTCAAGCACATCGGCGAGGGCTATCACTTCGCCTGGCTCCGCGCCGAGAGCCTACATCTGGTCGAAACGGATGCTGACCACTGGAAAACGTGGGTTCATGCACGGCTGACCAACCCCGTCGACAAACCCGGTGCGATCACGCTCTTTCAAGCCAATCCCAGCGAGCACCTCGCGCTCGCCAAACACCTCACCGCCGAACGGAAGACCGAAGAGTTCGTCGCTGGCAAGGGCGTGGTCGTGAAGTGGGAGCGACTGCGTCGGCAGAACCACTGGTTCGATGCGCTCTACAACGCGTGCGCAGCAGGACACTACCGCGGCGTGCGATTGGTCCAAGAGAACCGGCGTTCACGGCCCAGACGGTCGCTTGGCCAGATGCAGGCGGAGGCGGTGGAGGAGATCGGGGCGCGGTAGCTCAACAACTGCGCTCGGGACTCAGGACGGTTCGTCCTTACGCACAACAAGGGGGAGTTGACTGCGTCGGACGATGAAGCCGACGCAGATTCGGGTTTCCCCAAAAGTGCGTCGGTCTATTGCACCTCTGCAGTTTAGCGGGCTTCCATTCTGCGTTCGGACGATGCAACCGACGGGAGTTGCCTGGTCTCGGTTCTTGCGGCGGTGTGCGGGTTTCTGCGCATGCTGAATGCCGCTGCAATTGTCTCATTTTGGCGATTCGCTTCGTCGCTCTGACCAACCGTGTCACTGGTCAAGTCATCGTTGGTCGAATCAATTTCAAGGGATTCGCGAGGATTACTATGAAACTGGAAGACGAATTCATGGCGGCGATGTTGGCAGCAGGAAACAAACGGTCATCAATCAACTCGTACTGGCCGCATATTGTCGGATACATCCAGTTCACGCGCAAGCGGTATGGCAATTGGGTTCATCCCTCAGAAACCAAAGTTGAGGACATCTACGCTTGGCGACGATATTTGGCAACCGAACTGCGGCTGTCCCCAACGTCGCAGAACCAAGCAGTCTCGGCAGTAAAATTCCTTTTGCGCGAGTGTTGAACAAACCGATTGCCGAACCCGAAGGCAACCCATTGCGTGCGAAAGAGCCTAAGAGATGTAGGAGACGAGTAATAGCCAAGCCCGACCTGGTCAAACTATTTAAGGCGTTTCACCCAGTTGATCGTCTTATTCCGCAGATGATGTACGCAAGCGTCTTGCGACTCTCCGACACCATCAACTTGCGAATCAAAGATCTGAACTTCGCTGATGAGCAAATAGAGGTTGCTAGCACGAAGCACGACCACTTTAGAATTGTGCCATTCCCGAATTCGATTCACGACGCCGTAAAGCGCCAGATCGATGTAGCTGAGAGAATTCATCATGATGATGTTAGCGACAATCCCACCGGCGTTCCGGTGCCCCACGCATTTGCTCGCAAATGCCCATCCGCACCAAATGATTTTCGGTGGATGTGGCTGTTCCCAAGCGACTCACTAAGCCGCGACCCATCTGATGGTAGACTGAAACGTTACCACCGCAACGATGACCATCTGCGCCGGATATTTCACGAAGCCGTCAAGCGATCTGGCGTCAGGCGTCGAATCACACCGCACGACATTCGGCGGGCTGCAGCAACACATCTGCATCTGGCAGGCATGCCACTGAAGCGTCTACAAGGCATTCTTGGGCACAATTCGCTTGAAGTGACACAACTCTACGTTTTGGAGGATGAAGCCGAAATCAACGGATCCCACAGCCCATTCGATCTGCTAGATGGTATAGACTAGAAAAATATCCTGCGCTCGCGCAGGAGAATTCCTAGTTCGTCCGACTGAGCGAACATCAGCATGTGATGCAGCCGCGGCCGCCCAGATCTCGCGTCATTCGGCCAGTTGTTCGATGGAAGCCGATACAGCTCTGATACCGAATCATGGGGCCCTTGATGTCTGAACGCCTCACTTATTAACGTCCTTTGCAAATTGTTGGGCAAGTGAATGGGTTTCAAGGCGTCACATCGATGGTCTGGGCATTTCTCGCAAGTCGATACTCAGATCAGATTACCGTTTGATCCTCCTGGTTCGCGAGTACGTTTTCGGGAGCGGTTACAACTGTGCTTGGCGTTTTTCTTTGCACGCGGTCATCCAAACTGACGCGATTCCCTGTTTGGGCTTGATGGATCAATCGACTCAGAGGAGAAGCGTGAAAACGCAAACTTGATGCGAGAATACGCCACCGCTAGACTTTGCTCAAACGAGACCGTCGTTGCCACCGTTCGCCGCTTCCGAATGCGGACGAACCATGCCATGCACGGGAGGACGGCTTGCGGCGTTTGTTAGGATGGAGAGTCAACTCTCCGTCCCCGGTGATGTCTGCCGTTCTGGCAACGAATCGTACTCCTACTTAGGGGCGCAGCCCGGTACTCGTACTCCTACTCGAATTCACACTGCGGTGACTGAACCCATCTTCGACCACGACCGCCTCGACGTTTATCGCCTCGCCATAGAGTACGTCTCCGCGTCTTTCGCTGACGCCAAGTCGCTCGACGGCGTTCACCGTCATGCGCGCGATCAGTGGCTCCGCGCGGCCCAATCGATTCCGCTCAATATCGCCGAGGGTAACGGCAAACGCAGCCTCAAGGATCGCAACCGCTTTCTTGACATCGCTCGTGGGTCAACGCTCGAATGTGCCGCGATTCAAGACGTGCTTGCGGCAATCGATGGTTTGGATGATGGTCGTCATCGCGAACTCAAGACGATGCTCAAACGGATCGTCTCGATGCTGACTCGGTTGATCGCCCGGGCTGACACGGTGTCCGAATCTGGAAGCGAGTACGAGTACCGCGGGGCTGAGTACGAGTACGAGTACGATGGCGCGGAGGAGCCAGAACCATGCCGTGCACCGGAGCCGGGCCTGCGGCCGTCTTCAAATGGACAATCAACCTTCCCGGCCCGGTGACGGCCACCGTTCCCCGACTAGATAGAGCGTTTCTAAATTGTGAATCTCTTGGTGATGCTAGAAGACGACTTGGAGCGGATTGCTCGGTTCCGTGCTGTCCTCACCCATCATCACCCGGATGCAACGCTCGATGTATCCCGAACGGCCCCGGCATTCATCGCTCGGTATTCGCAACTCGACGCACTTCCGGACTTGATCTGCCTCGACCATGATCTGTTCACTGACTCACCGGATGATCCTGATCCCGGCGATGGTCGTGACGTCGCCGCGTTTTTGGTCACCCAACAACCAAACGCACCGGCGTTAATTCACTCAACGAATGCTGCGGCTGCTGACTCGATGCTCTTTTCGATGCGTGATCACGGATGGAATGTGGACCGAATTGCACCGCTTGGTGACGACTGGATCGAGTCCTACTGGTTTCCAACCGCGTGCGAAAAGGTAGTCGACCACGGTGGTAAACGTTTAGAATAGCGGGGAACAATGACATGCACCGAAGGACGCGAGCCGAGTGGTTTGGCAGTGGAACGTCTTTCGCGCGTCCTCGGTGATGTCTGTCGTTCGTTGCTTCAGAAGGGAGTTGCTAGGCTGAGTGAACTAAATCCGTACTCAAGTCCAAAATCGCAGGGCAAGCAGCCGCCGCTAGTCGCGTCTTCGCGACTGCGAATCGTACGCACGTTGTTTTACCTGCATCTTGCCGTCGTATGCTTCTGGGCCGCCTTCACTTTGTCCGATACTGGACTGATCAGCGTACCGTGTCCACTTGAAGCTCTCTTCTATGTTCGGATTGTTCAGTTGCCTCTGGCGTTCACGTGGATGTTGTTTCCAGCAATGATGGCCTACGCAGCAGCAAAACTGACGGATCGGTCGCGTGCGTTTCGAACTTCGATTGTGCTTTCCGACGTGATGCTTTCGATCTTCCAATTGTGGGTGATGCTGCCATTGGTACAATAAAACCGACGTCATACTTCCGACGTGATGCCATGCTGACCGGTCGCTCGCAATCGCAACGAACCATCGCGTGAACCGAAGTCGCGGTAGCCGGGCGGCTTGGCAATGGAAAATCAACTCCCGCGACTCGGTTATCGCGGCCGTTCTGCGGATTTAGCAAAATATCGACGGTCACCTACGATCTAATCGCCTCACGCATGAGAGCACATTGAAATCCCCAAATCCCTACGGTCCTTCTTCATCGACCGAACATCGTCCCAGAGGGAAAGCGAGTCTACCGACTTCGGTTGCAGTTCTCGCAACGCTGGATTTTTTGGCAGGTGTCGCACTTGCGTTTTTTTTGACGTGGTACTTTATTCAGGCTGTGACATACAACTTTTTCAGCAGTGGGTTTGTCGTAGTCGTCTATTTGCTGTTCGCAGCGCTAACTGTTTCATTAATTACATTGGCCGTCGGTCTGTTTTTAAATTGGCCCTTCGCATGGTGGCTGGCTATTGTCTCTCACTGCATTCTGGCAATCCTGGTCTTGTTGGTCCACGGATTCATCGCGTACGACCAAATTCAGAACTGGGAGCAATCCGGCAGGCTTTCGCCATACGGTGACCCCATGGTTGTGACGATCGTGGCAACAAGCTTTATTGTGTTGCAAACACTTGCAGTAATCCCGCTAGTCATCCTGGTTCGCAATCGGCCCGATAGTCGCATTGCATCTACCAATGTTAGCCATGAGATTTGAAGGTGTATTTACCACAAGTTCATCGGCCCACGGAGACGTTGCAGAACAATCGGATGCACGACGAGTCGCCGAGTCGTGGTTTTTGAAGTGGAGGATCGCTCGCGGCGACCGCGTGATCCGCGCCGTTCTGTGCAATAGGATGATCGCAATTGCAAACCCCTACCAGACGCCAGTAGGACTTTCTGATCCAGCGGAAAATAATGGCGATTTGAACGAGCACCTCTGGAAGGATCGCGTAATCGTCATTGGAATGAACGCGTCCGCGGCTGCGCTTTGGATGGAACCAGTCGTGATCGTCACTATCGACGGTGTCGAACGACATTCCCAGCCCACGGTCCACTGGAGCGACCATTTCCGATTCCGCTTTCTACATGATGGGCGCACCGTTGAGGCGTGCGTCCAACGCAAGCGTGGTTTTTTTGCACGATACGTCGGCTATCGATTGGTGATTGAAAACGAGTCAATCGCGGAATCGCGATCCCGAGTGGCGCATTGGTGGCGCGGCATCGCTATTATGTTGTTGGCAAACCTCTTGATTTTTTTGTCCTTCATTTCGCTTGCCTAAGAAGCACAGAACCAAGCCGATCGGGATAGGGGCCCGGTTGCCCGGGACCCCTCCCACAACACCTAGCATGCGGGTCCGCACTAGGCGTTTCGTCGCAAGGATGCAAGCGATTCCCAACGCTCTGTCAGATTCAATAAGCCCTCGCCGGTGAGGTACTCGATCGATAAAGCGCGCTGGACGCCGGACGTCGCGGAAAGACGCCAAGGGCCCTTGCCGCTCATCGCGAAAGGACGAGCGACGCGGTAAGGCACGCCGAGCGAAAGCAGCTTCTTAAGGCGAGTTTTCGACTTCTTCCACTGCTTCCAGTAGCACGCTCGGACCCGTCGCCGAAGCCACTTGTCCAGCCTGCTAAACGTGCTCTTCACTTGATCGAGGGCAAAGTATCCGATCCAACCCATGGCGTAAGAACGAAACTCGTCGTACCGCGACTTCATCGACTTGCCTCGGTGTCTACGAAAGATTTCCGAGACGCGTTTCTGGAACGCGTCGAGTTTCTTCTTGCTCACGCGAATCTGACCGCCATAGCCACGAAATTCGTAGCCCACAAACTCCAGTCCATCCGCTCGGCGAATGCTGCTCTTGTCGTGATTGACGATCAGTTTCAGGCGTTCGGTCAAGAGTCGCTCGACGCTCGCGTACACGCGCTGGCGGCGACCTCGGTCTTCGTGAAGATCACGAAGTCGTCGGCATACCGCACAAACGGCAGTCCGCGCTTCTCCAATTCCTTGTCCAGGTCATCCAGATAGATGTTGGAAAGCAACGGTGAAAGCGGGCCACCCTGCATCGTTCCTTCCGTGGAAGGTTGGCATAAACCGTCGACCATCACTCCGGCTCGCAAGTAGCGTCCGATCAACTTCAGCAGTCGCTTGTCGCGGACTTTGCGGGCCACGCGAGACATCAGTACGTCATGTTGGACTCGGTCAAAGAATTTTGAAAGATCCATATCGACGCACTGGCGGCGACCGCCGCGAATGATCGCTTGCACCTGCTTGGCTGCATCTTGAGCCGAGCGATACGATCGGTAACCGAAACTCGAATCCGAAAAGTTCGGGTCGAAGATCGGTGTAAGGACTAAAACGATAGCGGTCTGTATCAAACGGTCGAGCAAGTTTGGAATGCCGAGCTCGCGCGTGCCGCCACCGGCTTTGTCGATAGAAACGCGTCGTACCGGTTCGGGGCGATACGTTCCATCGAGGAGTTGCCGGCGAACTGTTTCCCACTGTGGCCGAAACCACTCGGGAAACGTCTTCGATCGAGATTCCGTCGGGCCCGGGGGCTCCACGGTTGGCTTTGACTCGCGTCCAAGCCATCTCGATGATAGTCTCGTCAACAATCTCTTCCATCAGAGCATGGTTTTCGTCCAAGGCTGACTTCTCGATGGACGCCCGGGCCGAATCATCACGCGGGATGTTTTGCGATTTCTCCACAAACTCTTCCCAGAGGGAGAGTTGTTTCGATGGTTCGTTCGGCTGCTCGGAGTTCATCGGTGGTTCGTTCCTTGTCTTGTGACGTTCAGGCCTTCGCGTCGCCGTTGGCTTCGGCGGATCGCTACTATGCCTTCTGCTGACGACTTCGATCGTGAAAACGTGTTACCACATTTCACCCCGCGTTCGAGCAAGCTCTACTGGCGGGCACAGGATGAAGTCCTCCCCAAATAAGGGACGTTTCCAAACCAAGTGGTTTTGAAGAACACGTGATCTGTCCCCACCCAAGTGCTCGATCTACCTCCGCCAACTCTTCCGGTTCGGTTTCGCTGTCAGCAGCCAGCTCACCTGCAGCGTCGGCCTCGTATCGAGTTTCTGTTCGTCACCTGGTGGGTCTTGGCGAGAAGATGTCCAGCAACGATAACCCGCTGGCTTATCGATCATCTTCGCAGGCTTCCTCCCCACGGTCGTCACCTCCCCGCAGTTGCCCTCGCCTCGTACTGTCTTTCGTTAGAGTTCATTTGGTATACTGACTCCAAGAAAGAAACCGGAACTAAGTACAGGGGACTTTCACCCCACAAGATCACGCCCATGTTGGGCGTACTGCAACGGAGGACGGGTGGTCCGTTTTCTCGTCTGCTTGCAAGTCGTTCGCCCGTCCCCGCTGATCACCACGTTACCCGCGAAAGATTGACTGTGAAAGCTTCCAAAAAGAGATCGGAGACCTCGTCATGTCAAACCTCACGCCTGTACCATCGAACGGTGAGATGTGGCGTGCCTACGCGCTGGCACCCGCGGTCACCCCCGTTGCATTTATTGCGATTGTATTCGCGGCGGGCGGTACGTTGTCTTGAACGTTGTTGGCATCGGATTTCTCGCCTGCTATCTCGTTGCCGGTCTGATCGGCATGCCGATTGCGTTTTCCCTCCGCCGTAGAAACTCGTTGAATGCATGGACAATCCACGGGGCTGCATTTACGTGGGGCATGCTGTGGTCAATTTTCTGCACGGTCGCGGCGATTTACACCACAGTCGCAATCGGTGGTACTGTTCAATCGCTCACGCTGACAATCGCTTGGTTCGTTGCGTTTTTGGTACCGCCAGTTGTTTTAGCGGGAACGGCGTTTTGGCTTCTTCTCAAGAACCCGAAGCTTGTCTGAGACCGTGAATACCATTTGTTGCGAATACGCGGCGGGTAACAATGCGATGATACGGAGCGGCGGTGGTCACCGAATTGGCAATGGTTGAATCTTCCGCCGCCGCCCGCATATCGCTGCCGTTCTGGCAACGAATCGTACTCCTACTTAGGGCGCAGCCCGGTACTCGTACTCCTACTCGAATTCACACTGCGGTGACTGAACCCATCTTCGACCACGACCGCCTCGACGTTTATCGCCTCGCCATAGAGTACGTCTCCGCGTCTTTCGCTGACGCCAAGTCGCTCGACGGCGTTCACCGTCATGGCGCGATCAGTGGCTTCGCGCGGCCCAATCGATTCCGCTCAATATCGCCGAGGGTAACGGCAAACGCAGCCTCAAGGATCGCAACCGCTTTCTTGACATCGCTCGTGGGTCAACGCTCGAATGTGCCGCGATTCAAGACGTGCTTGCGGCAATCGATGGTTTGGATGATGGTCGTCATCGCGAACTCAAGACGATGCTCAAACGGATCGTCTCGATGCTGACTCGGTTGATCGCCCGGGCTGACATGGTGTCCGAATCTGGAAGCGAGTACGAGTACCGCGGGGCTGAGTACGAGTACGAGTACGATGGCGCGGAGGAGCCAGAACCATGCCGTGCACCGGAGCCGGGCCTGCGGCCGTCTTCAAATGGACAATCAACCTTCCCGGCCCGGTGACGGCCGCCGTTATCGGAATGAAGAGTTGCGCGGTCTCTTCGGGTGCCAAGAATTGCGCGGTCGTCGGCGCCAAGACGATTTCGGGCGGCACGTGGATTCTTCGTCGCGACGTTGGAAAGCGTGATTGCGGGTGCAGGCTGTCACCGATTAGGCCGAAGGCCAGGCAGGAAGATGCTCGGTCGGATCGGATGCGCGAAAGGTGCGCAGGTCGATTTTTCGCGGTCGCCCATGCTCTAAGATGCGCGGATCGGATGCCGTCTCCTGGTCGTCAACGGATCGCCACTGCATCCGATAACAACGCCATGCAACCGAGCACTCAAAAGCATCTTGGGTCGGTAGTGACCCATCCGTTCGGCCGGCTGATGGCCACCGTTCGTCGCGTCACCGCGTCGATGGATTGAACTCGATCATTCGGGCGATCGAGCGTTGGGTCCGCTGATGCGGGGCTATCATCGAACTCTGCCGCTGGACGACCGGATGCTCGGTCACTCGGGCGGGAACGTCCAGCGCCGCTGATGCGGAATCCTCGATCTGTGCCGCCGAACTGCGGAGGCCGGTTTGCGAGTGCCCGGCGTCTCACGGCGTGTCAGCCAACGTGCTTCACTGGACGGCGATTGCTTGGTGCCTGGCGTCTCACTTCGTTAGAATGCGGCGAACCACTCGGTGCACGTGAGCACTCGAAAACGCGATTGGCAGTGGTTGCCGATCCGCTCGTGCCACGTGACCGTGGCCGTTCTGGCAACGAATCGTACTCCTACTTAGGGCGCAGCCCGGTACTCGTACTCCTACTCGAATTCACACTGCGGTGACTGAACCCATCTTCGACCACGACCGCCTCGACGTTTATCGCCTCGCCATAGAGTACGTCTCCGCGTCTTTCGCTGACGCCAAGTCGCTCGACGGCGTTCACCGTCATGCGCGCGATCAGTGGCTTCGCGCGGCCCAATCGATTCCGCTCAATATCGCCGAGGGTAACGGCAAACGCAGCCTCAAGGATCGCAACCGCTTTCTTGACATCGCTCGTGGGTCAACGCTCGAATGTGCCGCGATTCAAGACGTGCTTGCGGCAATCGATGGTTTGGATGATGGTCGTCATCGCGAACTCAAGACGATGCTCAAACGGATCGTCTCGATGCTGACTCGGTTGATCGCCCGGGCTGACACGGTGTCCGAATCTGGAAGCGAGTACGAGTACCGCGGGGCTGAGTACGAGTACGAGTACGATGGCGCGGAGGAGCCAGAACCATGCCGTGCACCGGAGCCGGGCCTGCGGCCGTCTTCAAATGGACAATCAACCTTCCCGGCCCGGTGACGGCCGCCGTTCGCCTGCGAAGTCGGGTTCACACATAATTTCTCCTGTACTCAACAATGACTTCCGCGTCGTTTGATGACGAATCGCCTTGTTGTTCACGATGTGGATACTTCATGCATGAAACGACACGGAATGTCCCCAAGGTAGCCTGTCCGGAATGCGGTCGCGAAGTCCTTGATGTGACTGACTCACTATCGCGGATTTCCATTCCTTCCGCCGTTCTCGAATCCATACCGGAATCTGTCGCTCGCGAATGCTGCATTGTTCCATTCAATGACAACTACGCCGGCCTGGTCGTCCTGATCGACTTAACGCAAACTAACGACACTGATACCATCGAAAAGCTGCGATTCGTTTTGAATCGACATATCGCATGCCTTCATGCGGATGCAAATGCCATCCGACGAGCAATCGACCGCGATTACGGCAGCGGTGATTAGACACGACGGACAACCGCCGAGGTGCGATAGACCGACGCACTTTAGTCGCGAAGCTACGATGCGTCGGAGTGAAACGCCGACGCTGGTTGGCTGCACAGGAGGGCGTGTCCTTGGCCAGCTACGCCGAGACGGCGTGCAGTGAACCTGCTCCTGGCCGACGCCGGTGAGTCGAACGTTACCCGCAAATGGACTGACGTACGGCTTCTCACTGATTTGTCAAAACCGAAAACAGCCGCTAGGACGAAAATTCTCCCTTTCTGGGCCACCGCGAATGGCGGCGGTTCAAACCGCGACGTAGGGTTCGATCAAGTACTGCAAGCTCTGGAAAACCCATGACAAACAATCTTTTCGTAACCGTCTCGATCGGCGTGGGACTTACGGTTTTCGCCATGATGACTTCGCCTATAACCGCGAGCTATTTGAGCACTTCGATGAAGGTTTCAGGGAGAGAGTTGCTGAAGCAGAGGCAAAGCGACTAAAGAAACAACAGGCCGCACTCGACGCGATGAAGGCAGTGGACGAGAAAACATTGAAGGAAATCGACGAGAAGATCAAGGGCATAGATAGAAGGATCGAAGAAACCTACGGCATCGAGCATAACCCGTTCTTCGGACAAGATTAACCAGAGAGTCAGAGAGCTCTCGGCGAGAAGGCACCTCCGACAGGGGAGCTTCTTTCGGGGTACCGAAATTCAACCGCGAAACTGAGAGTGGGCGAGAGTGCGGAGAATGTGCGAATCGCTGGAAAAAATTGGCAAAAAACGCCGAACGCCCTCTTAACCGCAGTGGCGTGCGTTAACTGGATTGGAGCTAGTTGGCTCGATTTCAAATCAGCTCGCGACGGGTGGCGGGAACTACCGTGGCACTTTGACGGCCGCTGGGCGTAACGCGGCACCTCGTCCGGGAATGGTGGGGCTAGCTCGTAGAAGAACGATGGAAGATCTCGTCGCAAGAGTCAAATGCAGCGAGCAGGGCCTTCCACCGTGTCCGATCAGGAGCGGTCGGGAAACACTGCGGAATCAGCCGCCCGCTGGAGCGGCGTTGACGCCGACGAAATCACACCCCTCTTACGGGCCGCCTGGGTTCTCTTCAAGATGGCATTCTGCCGTGCGACTCGTGCTCTCGCACGCTGAAAGCCCGTATTTGCCACGTGACAATCGCCGAAGCTGGTAGATTGAGGAGAGCCAAAAAGTTGCGTTGGGCGTCGTCTCAACTGTCGCGCGAGATGGTTCGCGCGCTCCAACAAGCCGGAGGAAGGCCTCTGTACCAGGAACACGTCGGCCTCGGTCACAACGAAGCATGCTGGCATCGTACGTATGCCAATTCTGACCTCTACGATTGGCTCTTGACAACGTCGCTCGCGATCGCACCTTCCGGAACATGGAAGAATTGATGGAGGAAGTGAATACCTATCTCGATACCAAGCGTCACAAACTCCAGAAACAATACAAAACGCGCCGTGCGAGCGTTCCCAAGATCACGCAAGGCATTTTTATTTAGTCGAAACGACTTAGTTTCACAAGCTTGAGGGTGGCGCGGCATGCCTGGGGCGGCGTTTTTCTTGAACCGGGTGTCAGATTTCCTTCGCAGCGTTGTTTCTACTGGTAGAGACAAGCCATGAATGAATCACCCACGACACGATTAAGTTTGCTTCAGCGAATCCGCGACACGACGGATCGGTTAGCCTGGGAGGAGTTCGTGGAAATCTACGAACCGTTGGCATACCGATTGGCTCGTCGTCGGGGGCTGCAGGATGCCGACGCACGGGAGGTGAGCCAAGAAGTACTGATGGCGGTTGCGGGGTCGATTGACCAGTGGGAACCAACTGCCGGGAAGGGATCGTTCAGGTCCTGGCTCTTTCGGATTGCCCGCAACTTGACGATCAACTTCGCCATCAAACAACAGCGGCATCCGCGTGGCACCGGCGACTCGCGAACGCTTCTGTTGTTCGAGGAACGGTCGTCTCCCGAGCCCTCGGAAACCGCAATCTTCGAAGACGAATACCGCCGGCAATTGTTTCGGCGAGCCGCCGAGAGTATCCAACGCTCCGTTCAAGAGAAGACGTGGAAGGCCTTCTGGCGTACCTGCGTCGACGGTGATCCGATCGATCGGATTGCGGAAGAACTGAACATGCCAGTTGGCTCGGTCTACGCGGCGCGAAGCCGAATGACGGCGAAGATTTCTGAAGAAGTTCGTCGTTTGCACGCAGAAAACGATTTGGAACCTGCATGAATTCATCCGAAGCCCACGGGGCTTCGGCTCAAAAAACAGGAGTAGCATAATGGTCTCGCAAAGCAACGAGTGTGATCGCAATCGGCTGAGCAAATTGCTGCATGACGAGCTGCCTTCGCCACAGTTGAACGAAACGCACCGACACCTTGAGACATGCGATGCGTGTCGAAGTGAATTGGAATCGCTGGCAGCAGATAAACTAGTCTGGCGCGAGCTTCCTCGGTTTCTGCAACAGGACGACAGCGACCCCGAAACGCCGCTCCCTCACAACATGCAGTCGGGGTTCGAAGCTGGCCACGATCCGGCGAGTACCCAGGCGGCTGAATTGGTTCTCACTCGTCTTGCTCGGTCCGACAATCCAGCGATGCTGGGCCGAATCGGAGAATACGACATTCTGGAGGTCATTGGTTGCGGTGGAATGGGCGTCGTCCTGAAGGGATACGACCGAAACTTGAACCGCTTTGTCGCGATCAAAGTGCTTGCTCCGCACTACGCATCGAGCGGTGCTGCGCGGAATCGGTTCACTCGTGAAGCAAAGGCGGCCGCGGCAGTTGTCCACCCGCACGTTGTGGCGATTCATTGTGTGGCGGATGCCGATGGTTTGCCGTATTTAGTGATGCAATTCGTTCCCGGCAAATCGCTTCAGCAACGAATCGATGCGGATGCGCCGCTTCCTCTTGAGGACGTTCTGCGAATCGGTATGCAGGCGGCCCTCGGGCTGGCCGCAGCCCACGCCCAGGGGCTGGTCCACCGCGACGTAAAGCCGGCGAACATCTTGTTGGAGAACGGCGTCGAGCGCGTACTGCTCGGTGACTTTGGATTGGCGCACACGGTGGACGACGTCAACGTCACGCAGAGCGGAGTACTCGTTGGCACGCCTCAATTCATGTCACCCGAACAAGCCCGTGGCGAAGCAGTCGATGCGCGCAGCGATCTGTTCAGCCTGGGTAGTGTTCTCTACGCCATGTGTACCAGGCATCCGCCGTTCCGCGCCGAATCGACCTTCGGAGTGCTGAATCGCATTCAAAACGAAACTCCGCAACCGGTATCTCAATTCAATTCCGATGTACCCAAGTGGCTAGAGGGCATCATAGAACGATTACTGGCGAAAGAACCGGGCGATCGCATTCAGACGGCGGCGGAAGTGGCTGACGAGTTGGAAAAATGGCTGGCCTACGTTCAACAGCCCGGTCTGAAACCGAAACCGACTCCGGAAAGGAAGCCACCGCAGGCCAGTCGCCAACGCTCGTCCGGGACTTGGCGGCGCGTACTTTCCCTCGCGGGTGGATTGTTGCTGGTTGTGGGCGCAGTGGTGATTGTTTTGGAGTTGAACAAGGGGACGCTGAGGATCCAGAGCGCCGATGATGGAGTTCGCGTGCAAATCATGAAAGGTAGCGAAGTTTACAAGACCATGACGGTGACTCAGCATGAAGCATCGATTCGAGTTGCTGCTGGGAAGTACGTAGTGACGATCGACGGCGAGCACGATGGATTGATCGTTGACAACGGGGCCGTAACGGTGACACGGGGGGACACTCAACTTGTCCGCATTGTCCGCGAAGAAATGTCGGACGCAGTTGCCACTCCAACGGACAAACGTCCCGTTCCATCTGTCGTGGCGATCCAACGACTCTGGGAGCGAATTCAGGGAGTCTGGATCGGGACGAACATTCACGGCGGCGAGCCGCTCGTCCGACTCGACGAGTCAACCAAGCTTGAGCTGGCAATCACCGGCACTGAATTCACGGCCGCGATGCGCGCATCCGACGGAAGTGTCAAGCGGGACTTTGCGGGAATCATGGCACTGCGACCCAGCAAGTCGCCGCCGCAGTTCCAAATGATGCTCTTGTCCGAGAATCGGGAAAGGGGTGCGCTCTACGGAACGTACAAGATCGATGAAGACACCCTCGTCCTGACGGTTACGACTGCAAGTGGTTTTGCTGTAGATGAATTGCCAAGAGGGCTGCCCGCAGTCTGGCAATTTGAACGACAGACCGCAGAGGAGAAGTCAGCAACGTCCGACGATAGCGGCTGCGGAGCACAGGATGAAGTCGATCAGGAACCGATTAGTCAAACTGCTGAGGCGGCAGGGGAACGAGGGTCGACAAAAAGAGCAGCGGGACAACAAACCAAGACAAAGTCTCGCACCGCACTCAAAGTAAGGGCCCAGGTCGTTGATCCCGATGGCAATCCTGTGGAGGGTGCAGACGTTATGGTCGGAGTCCCAGGCGGCAGCGACCGGCCCTGGAGGCAGTTGGCAGCGGCAGCTACTGACGGCGACGGGAATTGCCAGTTCGCACTTGCTGTTGGGGACGTAGAACCTCGCGGAAAATCCATCTCCATGTTGGCCGTCGTTGCGCAGAAAACGGCCTTTCGGTTTTCAATGGCAGACGATCGAGATCCGCGACAATCCGACGCAAGGGCGGGCAGTCGTTCTCAAACTGGTTAGGGAGTGCCGATTCTCGGCCGTATCCTGAACAGCGATGGCCAACCTGTCGGCGGTGCCAGGCTCGCGATCAACAAAGTCCGTGCGACGACGAATGACGGCCTCGACGATTTTATCGATGCTGTTAAGAGTGGAGACGACCCATGGGCATTTCTTGGCCACACCTGGATTGGCACGGTGTCGGGCCTTCCCGAAGAGTTCGTTACGGACAGCGATGGCCGTTTCGAGATCAAAGGTCTCGGTGCTGATCGGGTGCTCCTCGTGGATGTTGAAGGAGCCGGCATCGACAAGGCGCGGCTCAGCGTCATGACGCGAATGAGCCCACCGACACATGGACCCAACCTTCGGAGATCGCGACCGAACTATCCGGTCTATGGGGCAGCGTTCGATCACATCGGATCGCCAGCGAGGACGATTCGCGGCTTAGCGCATGACAAACAGACTGGAACTCGAGTCCCTGGAGCGCGTGCCATATTCTTCTATCACGGCGTACCGGAAGCGACTGAATCGGATGAACAAGGTCGCTTCGAGTTCGAAGGAGTGGTCAAGCAACGTGGATATCGACTTTCGGTGTCTCCGACTGATGTGAATCATTTCGCGCAGATCGTCTATGTCCAAGATTCGCCTGGACTTGACCCGATCGAGGTGTCGTTCGACTTGATGACAGGCATTCGCGTTACAGGCCGCGTGACGGACGGGCAGACTGGTAACCCAACCTGCAAGAGCATCGTGCTGGCCCGATTCGCCATTGATGCCCTGATTGATGACATCGCAGGTTTAGAGGCGTCGCCAACTGGTGTGTGTAGCTCAAGCAGTCTCGATTCGGCACCGATGTCGGGGGAGTTCATTTGAAGTGGAGTGGGCCGAAAGTAACGTCGCTTAACCCGAATATTGGCGCGAGGACTTTGGGAGTTTGGGGCGCACGATCGTGGAAAGCTGTTAACTATTTCGTCTTCAGTTCGATGCCACCTGAAAATGGACAAAGCAGTTAACAGCTTGCGCGACTTTTCTGTTAACCGATTCGCCGTG
The DNA here is from genome assembly GCA_963734865.1 of Pirellulaceae bacterium. Classification (GTDB taxonomy): domain Bacteria; phylum Planctomycetota; class Planctomycetia; order Pirellulales; family Pirellulaceae; genus CBDCUW01. The sequence goes on along the minus strand of CAVTIV010000020.1, from coordinate 307,962 downwards.
GTTTCGTAGGCGGTCGCTTTCGGTTTTGGTAGGACCGAAAGAGTCTCGAACTCGCCAACCGCCGCTATCTCAACGGCTTAGGTAATTCGCAAAAGAGAGTATTGTTACGAAGAGGGTCGCTTTCGGGGAGCTGATTTAAAATTCGCGAACTATGTTCGCCAACACGGTTCACGCCCGCCCGGTAATACCACTCGGCGGGCGTTTTTCGTTTTTACCCCGGTTCCCCGGGCCTTTCGGCACTCCGGACCCCAAATTGGCCGCGCTCTCGGTTCTCTAACCGAAAGTGCGAGCCCGAACCCGACCCTCGGGGTCAGGTCCGGGCTCACACTTTCTGAAAACAGAACTCTCAGAGTCTCTGGTTAATTGCCGACTGCGGTTAACAGGAACGGTTAACACAAGATCGCAGCGAGTCACGATCGGTTACCAAGGCTGAGCTGATTGAACAGCCGACGCTGGCTAGCCCAATCTGTCTGTCGGATGATTCCGCGCAATTCACGTTCAGTGATCGGATCGCGACCGGAGGTGATCGGCGGATGGAAAAGGATTGCGTCTTGGATGCTTGGGCAGAGATAGAGCAGGTTCATGATTTGGGTGAGGCGAGGGCGGGTGACCTGGCCGAGTTTGGCGAGTTCGGCTTGGGAACGCACGACGCCGGTCCGTAGCAGGTCGTCGAAGTGGATCGCCAGTGCCATCAGGCGGGTGATCCGCGGGAGACGGCCGACCGATGGCGGCGTCGGGGCCGTGCCGGAAACGACGGCGCGGCGGCCGTGGCTTTTCCGCTGGACGTTGAAACTTCGTTTGATGGACGTGGTTTCGTTCATGAAGTGCTCTCCGGTGTTTCGGCGGCCGTGCCAAGCGTGGCAATGCCGGTGGTGTGGAAGTGGATTTCAACGCTGCCTTGGACACCGTCGTAGTCGATGCCGGCAACGAGGAGTTCGACCAGGCTGCATCGTTCTTTGGATTTCATCGATTGCCAAAGCTCGTCAAATCGTGCGAGCGAATCAGCGATGTCGCTGCGGCGTGGTGCTTTGGCCTCAAGGGCAGCGATCTGTTCTTGTAGTTCGGTATGGCGGCGCTCCGAGGTCGAGATGCGAGTTTGTATATCGGCAACCAGCTCCGTCGGGCCGTTTGTGATGGCGAGGTGTTGCACCGCAGAAGACTCCGCAGCAACGCGCCATGCTTGTTGCGTGATATTTCGTTTCCGCGGCCGTTTGTGCGGAGGCGTTTTTGCACGGCAATGAAGAGCGACTCGTCAACGATTGATTGGTGCTCACCAGGATGAACCTCGTCGCGGTAGCGAACCTGGCCGATGTACGTCGGGTTGGTTAGCAGCGTGTGCAAGTTGGTTTTCTCGAATAGCTTGCCGCCACGGGTGGTGCCCTTCTTCGTGGTCCATGATTTCGTACGCCAACCGCGGTCATTGATCTCTTTGACGGTCTGAAGCAGCGAATTGTGCTGGAGATAGAGTTTGAAGATCTGTCGAACACGTTCGGCCTCTTCGGGAGTGACAACCAGTTTGGAGTCGATCACGTTGTATCCAAGCAGCGGCATGCCACCGGACCATTTGCCACGGCGGCGAGCAGCCGCGATTTTGTCTCGCGTCCGTTCACTAATCATTTCTCGCTCGAATTGGGCGAAAGATAACAACACGTTCAGGATCAGCCTGCCCATGCTGCTGGCAGTGTTGAATTGCTGGGTCACCGAAACGAACGCGACGCCGCGGGCATCGAACTTTTCCATGATTCGCGAGAAGTCCATCAATGATCGGCTGAGGCGGTCCACCTTGTAAACGACAACGCAGTCGATCATTCCGTTATCGATATCGGCCATTAGTCGCTGCATGGCCGGCCGATCCAGATTGCCGCCTGTGTAGCCTCCATCGTCATATTTGTTCGGCAAGCACTCCCATCCCTCGTTCAATTGGCTGGCAATATAGGCTTCGCCGGCGTCACGTTGTGCGTCGAGGCTGTTGAACTCCTGCTCAAGCCCGTCTTCAGTGCTCTTGCGAGTATAAATCGCGCAGCGAATACGTTTCGACTGTTGTGCTTCCGTCGTTCGAATCATCGTCGCGTCTCCGGCTTCTGAAGCTTGAAAAAGCGGTAGCCGTTCCAGTGTTGGCCGGTGATCTTCTTGGCAATCGCCGAGAGTGATTTATAGAGCTCACCCTCAAACTCGAATCCGCTCTCCATGACGGTTACGACGTATTCGACACCTTTATAGACTCGCGGAATTGTTAGCCCCGGTGCTGGAAGTCGATCGTCTTGCTTTTCAGAATGCAGTTGCATGCGATCGGGGATGCGTTCTGGAACCTCCGTCGGATCGCACGGTGGAATGACGCGCAAGTCAGCCGTGTTTGCGATACCGCGTGCGCGGGCAAGGGCTCGATCTGACAAGCCTCCGTATTCATTCACCTGCATTCGCCAGGCGATTCTTTTGATGAGCCACTGTTTGTGGCGACCTTTGGTCGTCTCGCCGTAGACATCGAAGTACTTGTCTTGCAGCTGGCCAACCGTCATGCGCCTCACGCAGCGACCTCTTTCTTGATGTTCAAACTCATGTTCTCTCCGTGACTGGGAATTGGTTGTCTCGCGGTCGTTTACCGCGTGTCACAGAGAGCGATCAGTTGACGAAGAGATCAAGCGATCTGTTGATAAGTTTTGAGAAGTTTCTTGTTCGCCGGGATCGGTCGCGTTGGTACGATCGATCACGGGCGTCGTGATGAAATCGAAGATCGCGTCGGCAAGCAGATTGACGATTTCGCGACGGCGTTGAACATCGTCCTGCGGCATATCGGAGAGGTTTGTAAAAGCCAAATCAGGGTCGCTCCAGACAGACGGAATGGGATCGGGCGGTTAACACACACCGCCTCTACCCCTTGAACTACCCGGACTGCGAGTCATTTGACCGATGACCGCCAAAATTGATTTCCCGGATACGGCGGCGCCGGAGCTCGTTCATTGGAATAACGATTTTTCGGTCGCTGGTGACCAAAGGTGTCACAAGACGCTGAGATGCTAGCAGCTGCGAGTCGGGAAAGATGGGGTGGCTATTAGGACGTTCAGGAACCAGGCCACGGATGAGCGGAATGGAGACCCAAGTCAGGAACTTCGGCGGTGGAATCCGCTGGTCGCCCCACCCGGTTCGCACCGTGCAGCTAGTTGGACTTGCTGGTGATTCGCTTCAAACAGAGAAGGACATTTCTTACTCCACAACATGTGAAAACAGTTTTTTGAAACAGGGAAATCAATGCCAACCCTCCGCTTCACGCGTCTCTCCAAACCTGAAGGTTGTACGCTCGATCGATCCGAATCGTCTCCTCACACTCCTGAAACCACACGCCGAGTTTTTGAAGTCTCGCGGGTTGACGTTGCCAACTCCGAGCAAAGCATCGCAGCTCGACCACCAACTATTGATGCCGATTTTGATGTCACCCGGCGAAAAGGCGCCACCCGATTTGCTCGATGCACTTACGATGATTGATCAAATGTCCGCACCGCGAGCGATCGATGTGGTGCTGGATCATTTGAGCATGGCCGATTTGCAGCTCACAACCAACGGCAACCATTCGCCGACAGACATCGTCACTCAAGCTTGGCTGCATCACCGCGAAACGCTGTTGAAGCTGCATGCCTTGCTCAAAGCGACGGGCGCTCGATCATTTGATTGTTTCCAAACGAAGCAATTGGAAATCCCTGAGTTTCAGATGCCTCCGAATAAAACACTGCGGCAATTGGAATTCGACCTCGATTCATGGTTCGAGTCGCGTGCGCGCGGGCGTGGCACTCAGGTGACCATCTTTCCTGAGGAGCACGAAGTTTTCTTTTCGATACGCCACGGCCATCTATTTCGTCGTGAGGAATGCCTTGATGACGGTAAGTTTGGGATGGTTGGCTACCGGCCGGTGCAAAGCGATACCGTCATCTTTGACCGGCGACTTGGCGAATTGCGAATCAACGCATCCACCAAGAAAGAAAAACTGCTCTACCGGCGATTGATCGGCAAGCACATGTTCGGTGATCCCGAATTCTTCCCGCTCGGCGACAAGTACACGCTGGAGGCGCTGCGTGAATACGGCGAGGCAGCTTTGTCGTGCGGCGATTTTGAAGAAATCCGAGGTGTTCGATTGACTGAATTGTCGTTGTTCAACGGGGGCGTTCACAACGAAGTCACCATTCGCAAGGCGACCGACCTGTTTGGTCTGTTTGAACTGAACCAGGAGGACATTCCCACCGAGCCTCGATTGGCTGCTGCAACGATGAAAATCAGCCTGATTGGCCGACGCTACGAAAAGACAATTACACTCCGTCCGCCGAATGTCGCTATTTATCGCCGCGGCAATGACGGGGGTGTGCTTGATGCCTGGCTCGAGCAGCGAGGATTTGTCAAATCGTCAAAAAGCCTAAATCGTGATGAGCCAGCTCTGGTCAGCGCTTAGATCGGTCAACGGTTTCACCGCATCGCATGCTGAGTGGAGGGAGCGGCTCGGCGACGAACTGTCGATATGGAATCGCTATCTATTGCCGACCAACGAGATTGCTGGCGGCATCCCGATCCCTGGAAACCCATTCACTTTCTACCGAATCGTGGAGTGCGAAGGGACGTTCACCTCGCCACCGCGACGAAGAAGCACTGCAATCCGCCGATAACCAAACGGAGGTCGCTGTCGAACCAACAGTAGAATTATTCTTGTCAGCCGCGCATCTTCATCCTTGGGCTGCCCTACATATCGCTGACTCGATCGCGGCTGATCGAGAACGTCGCATGCACGACGCTCCGAAACGGAGAACTTCCGCTGGAGCGTCTGCACGGCATCACGTCGCAACTGTGGGCTCGTCAGTTTCCCTTGTTGATTTCCTTGAGCATCTGGATGTCTAGGGCCTGGTCACCAACGATCTTTTTGAGTCGATTGTTCTCATCTTCGAGCATCTTCAATCGCTTGGCTTCCTCACTCTTCATGCCGCAGTACTGGCTTCGCCAACGGCTCAAGGTGGCCTCGCTCACTTCGAGTGATTGCAGCACTTCGCCCACGCTCTTGCCGGCCGCGAGCATCGCGTCGGCATCACGCAGTTTCTTGACGATCTGCTCGGGTGAATGTCGTTTTCGCTTCTTCATTGAAAGTCCTTTCGCCAATCTTGGCTGATAGACTTTCATAACTCATGGATCAGTTTTTGGGGAGCATTCCAGAAGAAACCGTCCGGTCCGAGATAAGGACCGTGCATGTCATTGCCGCAGTTTTCGATCGAACCGCCATCGAACCAAGCGGTTCGTTCATCCGCGACATGGTCACCGTCTGAATCGCGGAGTTTCCAAATGTGCGGCGGGGCTCCGACGTAGACCGCACCGTCGTGCACGAGAATGCCTTCCGGGAACGGCCGTTTGTCGGCAAACACCGTCGAGTCATCAAAGACTCCGTCCCCGTCGCGATCGACTAACGCCATCACCGTTGGTGTCGGCTTGCGGGTAAAGTTCGAGAATCTTCTTTTTAATCGCATCGTTCGCGCTCAAGGATGAGAACGCAAACAGCGACAAGACCGCGAAACAGGCGAAGCATAAAAAATGTGTTTTCATCAAGATTGAAACCGCAGAATTGGGCGAATCGTTGGTTTGGTTACTAACAGGTACGAGATCACCAGAAATCAGACACGTTTCTTCTTTTCATAAACTGAGTGAGAATGCGGGACGCAGAGACGGGACCCAGCATGTCGCTATAATATCCGAACTCGGGAAGTCGTTTTGCCGCTGTCTTTAATGACTCCATTTCTTTCAATTCAGTTCGTCAACCACAACACGCATCTGATCGACCGCTGTCCCTGCTGACAAACTTAGGGCCGTTGATCTGCATTGAGAATGACCACGTCGCGTCCAAACTCGGATTCTTCGGCCACAAGTTACTCAGCATGCAGCGGGAAGCCGGCATTGGTACACTATTAACCTCAGCTCGCGAGCGACCTGAGTCCATTGACCCATTTCTCAAATATTGATCACTTGATCATGACGGTTGTCAATCAACGAAGCTGGACCCGCCGTACTGTACTTAAAGGTATGGGCGTTAGCGTGACGTTACCACTGCTGGAGTCGCTGATGCCGCGCGCCGCTCGTGGCGCGACAGCTCCCGTCAACGCCCAAAGATTGGCGATTGTCTCGGTGCCCTTTGGTATGGTGGTCGACAAGTTCCATCCAACGGATGCAGGGAGCGATTACGAGCTGCCATCGACGCTGCAACCGCTGCAAGTCGTGAAGCAGGACTTCACGGTCTTCTCAAATCTTGATCACGACGTGCGTGGTGGGCACGCGGCAAATCACACACTGCTCAGCGGCGTCAAGAGCACTGAGCGCGGCGGCTATCCTGACGGCAACATTACGGTTGATCAGCGAGCTGCGGAACTGGTCGGCCACCAAACCCGATTCCCGTCGCTGGTGTTCTGGAAAGACGGCATGAGTTTCACGCGGACCGGCGTGAGAGTGCCGGGCATCGCCAAACCGAGCGACGCGTTCAATCTGATGTTTGTCGACGACACGGCTGATCAGAAGAAATTCAATCGCGCGTCTGTTGAATCGAGCGGAAGTATTCTCGATGCCATTCTGGAAGACGCTCGCGGACTGAATCGCGAACTGGGCACGGAAGATCGAAAGAAGCTCGAAGAATATTTCTCTTCAATTCGCGAGACCGAGAAGAAACTTGAATTGGCCGAAGGCTGGATCGACCAACCGAAGCCGAGTATCCAAGACGCGGCGATGAAGAAAGTCGGTGACGGCGATCGCGACGAGAAGACCGGCGACAATTTTGTCGAAGTCTGGCTCGACCTGATGTTCCTCGCGCTGCAGACGGACTCCACGCGTGTCGTGTCCATGGCGGTTGACAACGGGAACTGGGGGCTCGATGGCGTGAGTGACAGCTACCACACACTGTCGCATCACGGTCAGCGCGAAGAGGCTTTAAGCCAACTTGCGATCCTCGAAAACCATCTCATGACCAACCTTGCTCGTTTCGTTGAGCGGCTTAAAGAAGCAACGCAGCCAGGCGGCGAATCGTTGCTCGACACGACTCAGGTTCTGTTCGGCTCGGGGCTTGGCAGCGGCAGTCTGCACTCCAACACAAACCTGCCTCTCATTCTCGCTGGCGGCGGTTGGCGGCACGGGCAACACATTGACGCACAGCGAAAGCAACCGCTGTGCAATCTGTACCTGAGCATGCTGAAGCGGATGGGTGCGGAACAAGACTACTTCAACCGCAGTCTCAGCACCTTAACGGAGCTTGAGGCAAGGCCGTGAAACAGACCACTTTCTTCATTCTGATTTCCGCGTTCGTTAGCACCGTCAATTTGTCAGCTGTACCTGCCGGTGATATCGACACGTTCTTGCGAAAGAACTGCGTAACGTGTCACGGTCCAGAGAAGCCGAAGGGTGACCTGCGTCTCGACACGCTAAGGTGGACACCGACGAATACTGAAAACGTGGAGACCTGGCAGGCAATCGTCGACCGCCTCGACGCGAATGAAATGCCGCCTGAGAAATCGCCGCAGCCATCGGATAGCGAGCGTTCCGCCATCATCAGTTCGCTGCGCCAACAGATTGCGGCGGCAGCCGAGCAGGGAGCAAAGCAGGTCGTGCTACGTCGATTGAATCGGGCGCAGTTTCGCAACTCGCTTCGCGATCTGTTGCACATTGATGTCACCGTCGAGGATCCTACGGAAGCCTTTCCGGCCGACGACGAAGTGGACGGCTTTGATAACCTCGGCGAAGTCCTTCAGATGTCGGACTTCCTGTTGCGGCAATATTTAAAAGTCGCGCAAACTGCCGTCGACCGAGCGACCTTTGTCGGCGAGATGCCCGCACCGAAGACCTACACGCTGAATGATCCGAAGTCGCGAGCCTTGAACTATAAAGCGCCCGGAAACGATCCCGAGCGAGACTACGTTGTTCTCTATTGCAACGACGAACGGGCTCCGGGTGATCCACGCGGCCAGCAGTTCATTAACTCTCGCGAAGGTGCCACAGATGACGGTTGGTATGATTTTACCTTCGAGGTCGAGTCCAAAGGCCGAGGCACACTGGCCGACGAACTGCGCGAACAGAAACGCATCGACTATCAGGTTTGCGCACCATCCCTCGCAGACCATTCCTGGGGCGTTGCGGCAAGTGTGGATGGAAGAAATCCACCCCGATTGCGAAATCCACCTCGTGCCCGATGAACTGGAGAATGATAGCGGCCAGTGGGCCGCGTTCACGCTCCGCTATCTCGGCCGGCCGCCCGATGTGGTGTTCACGAGCGAGAACTACGGGCCTGAGTATGCCCGACTCATGGGCGCTAGCCATGTGATGGTCGACTACGCGAGGGCAGCAGTGCCCGTATCGGGAACACTCATTCGCAGTGCTCCGCTCGAATACTTCGATTTTCTCGAACCCTGCGTCCGTGCGTACTTCGTTCGTCGAGTTGTCTTGATCGGGGCCGAATCGACGGGAAAGACTACCCTCGCTCAACAGTTGGCGGAGCGATTCAACACGACTTGGGTTCCTGAGTACGGCCGCGAACACTGGGAGAACAAGGTTGCCGGTCTTGCCATGAACGACCCCTTGCCCAGTTGGAGCCACGAGGAGTTCGTGCAGATTGCCGCGGAGCAGCAGGCCCGCGAGAATCGTTTAGCTCGCGAGGCCAATCGCGTGCTCATCTGCGATACCAACGCCTTTGCAACGGGCACATGGCACGAGCGGTACTACCAACATCGCGACGCACGCGCGGACGCCATCGGGGCCGCTGACAAGGTGGATCTATACCTGCTCACGGCGCCCGATGTGGCGTTCGTTCAAGATGGATTTCGAGACGGCGAAAAGATCCGCGATTGGATGCACGACGCGTTCAAGACCCGACTCGCGAACGGCCCTATCCGTTCAAAACAGGTTGTGCCATAAACTAGCATGTCACTGAAACGACGATGGACAAGCCAAGCCTTCCCGTGAGCGGATGTCGCGAAATCCGGGAGAAGTTGCCGATCGAATGATAAAATTGTCGACCGCCGCGAAAAGCGACACCGCGGAGCCAGCGCCTATTAACCTGCGTCGATCGGGACCTCTGCCTTGGTAAGAATCTGCGGATCCTCTTCAATTATCTCCCGAAAAAAATGACGCATCATCTCTGACTGTTGCCATGCCGGCGCAATCATAGCAATGGCGAACAGAATCACGCAAATAGGAAACCCAAAAATCACCCCAATAAGCGTTGAGCGATCGTCTTCGTTGGGTGTCAGATCAAGCGTTGTAGCCGTCAGTAAACTTAACAGGCAGGTAAAAAGGAACGTCACCGATAGAAATGCAGTCACGATCACCGGTATCCGGTACGAGAGATCGATACGGGAGCCGGTGCCTTCCGTCTGAATTGTGCCAATCAACGCTCCCGCACTTGGTCCCGACGTCCGACCCTTTACCGGCCAAATTCCTATTGGCATCAACTCAAAGTTATATCCGTGAATCTTCGCCAACACTTCTCGATCGCCAACGAATGATTGTTTCACGAATGTTGTGTAACCCTCTATCGGCTTGGTCCAATTGATAACCGACTCGTACGGGATCGATCGTTCACGCAGTCTGGTCGTGATCTCAGATGGAGCAAATTGCGATCGGATCGTTTCATGTCGAAATGGGTTTTTCACGGGATCACATCGAGAATCATAGAATTGTTTCCTGGGGCCCAGTGTCATGGGAAAGAGCCGCTACGGCTCGACCCAACTATTTTCAGCGCACTGCTGGGGGCTTGCTGGTGAGCATCAGAGACCCTGAGTTTCCCGTCACGCCATAGTACGCGTAGTGTCCTCGCAGCTTTTGGTTGAGCTTCTGCTGCTGCTCTGAAATCGGCAAGTGCCGATTGTCTTGGCACCATTGATCGATGCGACTCACGGCACGGCTGAAACGATCCGAAGCGGTCTTCAGCTTGACCACCCAATAGCCCTTCAAGGAGATAGCCCAGTAGTGGGTGAATCCCAGAAAGTCAAACGTTCCAGGACGATCATCTGGCCCAGCCCGATCCTTCGTCTTTGACGACGGTGGACGGAACCGAACCATTTTCGTCTTGGTTGGATGGACGGTTAGACCATACTTGCCAAATCGTTTGGGGATGACTTCCATGACACGTTGGGCATCACGCTGATCGCGAAACCCAATCGCGAAATCATCCGCGTAGCGGATGAGGAAGGCACCACCATGAAGACGCGGTTTCACTTCGTTCTCGAACCACAGGTCCAGCACATAGTGCAAGAACACGTTCGAAATCAAAGGTGAAATCACGCCGCCCTGGGGCGACCCTGAGTCCGGGTAACTCACGTTACCGTTTTCCATGACGCCCGCTTTGAGCCACTTGTCGATCAGACGCAGCAACACGCCATCACGCACCCTCAGTTGAAGAAACTGTCGTAGGTATCGATGATCCAAATGGTCAAAGAACTTTTGGATATCGACCTCCAACACTGTGCCGCCCATCGGCCGACAGTTCATCGTCTGGTCGCGGAGAGATTTCAACGCATCGTGTGCAGATCGGCCAGGTCGAAAACCGTAGGAACAGTCCAAGAAGTCCTGTTCATAAATCGATTCCAGCAACATGACCACCGCACGCTGGAGGAGTTTGTCCTCCAGAGTGGGAATTCCGAGCGGACGGGTCTCAGTACTTGAGCCGCCTTTAGGAATGTGCACACGCCGTACAGGTGGTGCCTTGTACGTGCCAGACTTCGCGCGGTCGAGCAGGCTCTGAAGGTTGCCCTCCAAATCCTGTTCGTAATCTTCCGCGGTCACTCCATCCACGCCTACAGCGCCATCCTTACGGGTGCGTCGATACGCTTCTTTTAACCAGTCGATGTCCATCAGATAGGCGAGCGAGGTGAAAGCCATTTCTGGTGACTGTTTCGCCAACGCTGCTATCCGTTCCTGTTTCGTGGACACGCTTGTCGAATTTCGATGCATTCGTCGTGTTTCTCAGTAACGGTTCCATGATTCGACGTCTCGCTTCCCTCCACTGGCTCCAACGGGGTGAAGTTCGCCAGCTTCAACGGTAATATCAAGACGCTATGACTTCCTGCCGCCCATCCCGCCGCACTTCGTTTCCTTCGCTTGGCGGTACCTCAACGTTCACTCGTTGTGTTCGCTCCCCGGCGGACGAGTGCACCGCCGAGGCCTGGAGTTGGTGACCCGGTACCTCCAACCGGGATTTCGTTGAGGAGACGACAGGATCTCCCAAGTTCCTGGGGAACCTCCATTGTCCGTTTGCACATGTTCCAATCCGACGCCGGCAGGACTGCTTGCACCAGACCATTAAGTGCAGCAGCGTGGCCCTTGGTCATCGAAAGGCAAAGGCTCCCACGAAAGGTCTTTCGACGCTCAATAGCATGGCTTTCGGACTCGCTGTCTACGCTTCGCAGGGCGGGTTACCCCAACACCACGCAAGACTCGCTTCCAGTTGCTGGTCAGGCTCTACTGGACGGGCTTTCCACCCGCAAGGTTCCGATGAAAGGTTTCAAATTTGTAATTTACATTTCATTCCCCTCTCCCAAGCTTACTTGGCGCAATCGATGCAACCGAAGCGAGTTTGGGAACGCTCGAACTCGCGTCGGTGTGTCGGACGTTTATCGGACCCGAGCAGATTCGGAGCCGCTTGGTTGCACGCTCAGGACACGCCCTCCTTACGCACGAAATTGCGATCATACAACCGCTCCAAGCAACAGACTGACTTGTTGTCAATGTGATAGCGCCGCTGCGTCGGTCTCCCTAACCGCCTACAACGTGACCATCTAAAGTTGTCGTTGCATTCACTCTGCCGGATCCCGATCAGATTGCCCTGCTTGTGATCAATCTCGGCATCAACGTATCTCCAATCTGCGGTGTCGCATCTAGAAATTCAAGAGCAATTGCTCCGAACTTCCGAATTCGAAGGTCCTGGTTCACTCGCAGCACGCCGAGGCGAACCAGTTCACGGCAAGAAATCGCACCATGCGATCGATATGCGATTCTCGGTGTCGACAATTCCTGAGGTTTTCGATTCTAAACCCAGGCAAACTTTCCCCTACGACCGACATGCCACCGAAACTGTTAACGACAGAAGACGCTGCACAAATGTTGGGAATCGCCACGGGGACATTGTACGCGTGGCTTAGTCAGTCGGACTCCGGTGCATTCACCATCCGCGGTCAATCGTTGACCATTGCCTATTTCCAGGGCGGCCGGCGGGGTCAGGGACGTATACGAATCGCTGAAAATGAGATACTCCGGATCCTTGCCACCATGCAGGTGACGCCGAAAGGAGCAAGAGAGCCGAAAGGAACCAACAAAACGTTGGAATTGACTCACATCACGACCAAATTAGGACGCCCGGACGACTGAGACACGAATCCCCTTGGCGGCAACGCTCGCGTACGGCAATGCGTGAGCGATCCAATGCGAGCCCCCGCGGTTACTTCCGTCGGGGGCTCGTCCTTTTACCGGCGGAAGAGGATGATCGGTCGATGCTGCCGCCGGAACCGGCGGCAGCGAATCCTCGATAGCCCCCCCGATTTCTAATTCGGCCCTTCATCATGGATTATGACGCAAAAGTCGGATTTATTCAGGTCTGCCATGAGCGACATTGCGACGAACCGCTGGAATATATTTAGCATTGCTGATTACCCGACGGCTCGTTTCTTGTTGGGCTGCTTTCCCAACGCCGCCCACAGAGGATCGTTGTACGAGTCGGCCCATTGGGCGTAATGGCCCCAACAAACCTTGGGCGTATTTCCCATCAGGCCGGCAAGGACCTCGATCGTGACCGGTTGGCATGTGTGATAACCGCTCAGCGTCCGCTTGGCAAACGTGTGGCGGCAGGTGTACATGCAGCGGTCTTCGGGGAGTTTTAACTTTGTTCTTAAGTCGCCAAATCGCTGCACACAGTTGCACTTCTTCCACGCCTTGCCCCGCGTCGACCGAAACAGTGGAATTCCTGATCCACGCGGTGCCTGAAGCATCAACTTGAGCGTCAAACGCTCCACTTCCTCGCAGAGCATGATGCGGCGATCTTTGCCGGTCTTCTTTGCGCTTTTGTGTCCTGCCATGCCGTCGCTTGTCCGGGCCGTGAGGAGGTAGTACAGACCTTGGGGCGTCTCGACAACATGATCGGCCGTTATTTTGGCCAACTCCGAATACGGCCGGGCGCCGGTCAAAAGACATGCGTTGATGAACGTCCCAAACGCTTTATCGGCCTCTTCGTAGATCCGCTTCTCCTCGTCGGGGGTGAACGATGTGACACGAGCGGTTGCCGTTGGCTTTTGGTACCCGGCCAACGGATTGGCATCCAGGTCATCGAATTTGCAGCAGTAGTTGAACGCCGCCTTTACTGATCCGATGACGTTGCGCTGAGTGTTGTGGTTCCAGGTCGTGTGTTTCTGAATCCATGTGCGAAGATGCTTCTTCTTCATTTCATCGACTCGCAAGGCTCCGCAATAGCCGCACAGATCATTCAGCCACCGTTCGACCTGCTTGGCCCAGTCTTTGTTGGCCGAAACGTGTAGATCCGCGAGGTAAACGTCGCACACCCGCGCAACGGTCCACTCGTTGGCAACTGGGGTTTGGGGTGGACTTAGTTCATCGGCGAGCTTAATCCGCGCCAAGGCCAATTGGGCAGCTTCCTTGTTGCCTGTGCCACGGATCCGATTCCCCTCCTCGTCGAGGAGCGCCACCCGCTTTCGGGTGCCAGGTTCGGTGCAGTACCAGCAATCGGTCTGCTTCCAGTGCCACGCAGACCCATGCTGCTGGCGTCGTTGTCTTCGTTTCCTTGCCATTTCGGACGAACTGCCTCTCTGGTTTCCCCGGTTGCCGCTGGGATTTGACTGTGGACTCGTGAGATACGAGAATGCGGCTCGGGAACCGTGTTCGGTTCCTTGCCGCCAAGGGATCGCCATCCGGGTTGCCACCCGTGATCGCTTGGTTTTCTTTTTGCGCATGCCGAAGCCGGAGGGCCGCGTGAAGAAGGAAGTCGCAGTACGCAACCCCGAGTGAAGAAGTGGATTCAATATGATTCAATTCCTTGCCATGAAGTTTGGGCCGGTTGCCGCCGGTCATTCCCACGTCATTTACTACACAGATCAACGACACTCGCCATTGCGGTGTGTGCCTTACTCATCGCACCCATTTATTTTTACGCAACCACTGAATGCCAAATCCGCCGACCGTCCGAACATCGTTTTGATCATGGCCGATGATCTTGGGTTTTCGGACGTTGGCTGTTATGGATCGGAAATCGAAACGCCGAATCTGGATCGACTCGCTCGCGGCGGGCTCCGCTTCAACCAATTCTATAACACGGCAAAATGTCATTCCTCGCGTATCTGTTTGCTGACCGGACTGTACATGTTCCAGGCCGGCAACCAGAAGATGGACAACGGCGTCACGATTGCCGAAGCGCTTCGTCCGGCGGGATACCGCACGATGATGGTCGGAAAATGGCATCTTGACGGTGAGCCGACCGAGCGTGGATTCGATCGTTACTTTGGGCATCTCAGTGGTGCCACCAACTATTTTACCGGCGACAACACGTTTCGATTGAACGGGAAGCCGTTTGCGGTTCCGGCAGAAGGTTTCTACACAACCGATGCCAACACCGACTACGCGATTGAGTTCCTCGACGAGGCACGCGGGGCCGAACAGCCGTTCTTTTTGTACCTCGCATACAACGCGCCGCATTATCCGCTGCAAGTCAAAGAAGCCGACTTCCGAAAATACGAGGGCCGCTACGACGCGGGATGGGATATCGTCCGACAACGTCGATTCGAGAAGCAGCAATCGCTCGGAATCTTGCCGCCGGATGTCAAGCTCTCGCCGCGTCCAGATGATGTCCGCGCGTGGGAATCGTTGAGCAAGGAGGATCAAAAGTGGGAATCGGAGCGGATGTCGGCCTTTGCGGGGATGGTCGATTGCCTGGACCAGAATATCGGTCGACTCGTGGACCATTTGACCAGGCGGAACCTGATCGACAATACGATCATCATGTTCTGCAGCGACAACGGCGCCTGCCCGTTCGAGAGAACGCGGGGCAAGGAGTTTCGTCCCTGGAATCCGAAATCCTATTGGACGTATGACACCGGTTGGGCGCACGTCGGAAATACGCCCTTCCGTTGGTACAAACAGAACCAGCACGAGGGCGGGATCAGTTCCCCAATGATCGTCTCTTGGTCGGGACTGAAGACTGGTGCAGGCAGTGTCACCGACCAACCGGCCCACTTGATCGACTTCATGGCGACGTGTGTTGACCTGGCCGGCGCCAAATACCCGTCGGACTACAACGGCCGAGCGATCACATCCTTACAAGGGAAATCTTTGACGCCAATCTTCTCGGGAAGTCGCCGCGATCCACATGAATGGTTGTATTTTCAGTTTTCCAACAACCGGGCCATTGCGCAAGGGTGACATGAAATTGGCATCGGCCAAAGGCGGACCATGGGAGCTTTACGATTTGAGTCGCGACCGCAGCGAATTGAATGATCTGGCAAAAGAGCGTCCCGATCAAGCAAACGAACTTCGTGAATTGTGGCATCAAGTGGCCGAGAACATTGAACATGCGCCGGCCAATCTCCGTCGCGAAATTGGCTCAAAGTCGGAAGCTTCAAAGAATGAAAGCTCGAAAAAGAAAAACTGAGTGTGTCACAATCGCCGCGTCAGGGCGAGCAATCATCGATCGAGCTTTGCCAGATGGCTGCGGTTAGTCGATTTGACTTCCCCGCAACCGGTTGACTGCTGCACGTACAGAGTCGGATACCAGGAATACTCCCGCGACGATCACTCCCGAGCAGTAACCCAGCAGCGAACCCACAAACAAGGTTCCGCCGAGCATACAACACGGCTCAAGGGTCACCGATTCAAAGACCAGGTGCTCATAGATCAACAAGGAAGCACACGCGAACCACCCGCAGGCAATTGCCGCAAAACGTACGTGCTTTTCCGAGACGATCATTTGTACGGCTCCGACCAGCGACAGAAGTCCGATGATGGACAATTGCACTTCGGTCGGGACACCTACTCCTTCCATGACGCCGAAAAACGCAGCATAAGCGAACGTCACCACGAAGATCGTGGCCAAATCAAACCGACGCGGGACTTTGTAGATTGACGATTGTTCGGTCGTCTGATGTGGTGGGGGGTCCGGTTCGCCTACAGGTATCCCGGAGTCGTGCATCGGTGGATTCCCGCAATCGGTCGCCCGATGTTCGTGAGAGTCGCTGAAGACAACAGCAAAAGACTGATATAGATATATAGGTATCCATTGTCAAACGGCTGACAGCGTGGCGTGGTGCCAAAGAAGCCAGCAAGGCTGCCTGAGCAAAACTGTGGTATGCAAAACGATTGACGCGCGGTATGGTACCTGCACTTTTGCTCACCTTCGGATCGCGGCGGCGATCGGACCACGCATTCGCAGAGCCGATTTGCCTGATCTGGGCATCGAAAGAGAATTTGCCGCCGCATAGCCGTAGCTTGTCCAACGCTGCCAATGGAGGGCCTGATCGATGGCGTTTCGCAATCCCGCCGATTATCGCTCTTTGTTCTGGGTCGGGCTGGCGATTGCCCTGGTGGTGGCCCAATACTGCAACCCGAGTTGGGTGATCTATCTTTCGCCAATCAGTTGTTATTTGGCGATTGCTTGTGGCACGATTGCCCACAACCATAACCATCGACCCACCTTCAGGTCTCGTCGATGGAACAACGCCTTCGGGCATGTGCTGACCTTCTTCTATGGTTACCCGACATTGATGTGGGTACCGACGCACAACTTGAATCATCACCATTTTGTCAACCGTCCCGGTGATGCGACAGCGACTTGGCGATACACCAACAAGCACAACCTCTGGGTGGCAATGACCTATCCTTTGGTATCGGGCTACTTTCAGAGTGTCCCGATTCGGGAATACATCAGCCGCGTGAAGGTTCGGAAGCCGAAGCTTTACGCCAGCATTCGCTTTCAGTACGTCTTTTGGTTTGCGGCTTACGTATTTCTAGGACTACTGGCTGCCTTGCTGTATCACCATCAGCAGACCGGACTGGGACTGTACCTGTGGTTCTTTGCCGTCATCCTGCCGGCGATTCTATCGACCACGACGATCATGTTTTTCAACTTCATCCAGCACGTGCACACCGATGCATGGTCGGAGCACGATCATTCGCGCAATTTCACCGGTTGGTGGTTCAATTTTCTGTTTTTCAATAATGGTTACCACACCGCGCACCATGAAAATCCCGGGTTGCATTGGAGCAAGCTACCGGAGGCGCATGCGATGATCGCCGATTCGATCGATTCCAGATTGAATGAGCGAAATCTAGGCTGGTTTTTGTTGCGTCAGTATTTGCTGTCGATTTTGTTTCCGGTTCTGGGGACGCAGCAGTTGGGTGCGGTTCCGCGCGAAGTCCCGGAAATCGCCTGTCCGCCGAAGGAATCGCTTGTTTCGGTCAAACCGACGAAGCGAAGGTCGCAGAAAGGCAGCAAGATTTTTACTGGTTGATGACGCTGTGTTGACCAAGTCACAGTCGATTGAAGGCCGTGATAGGTATGACCTTTCCTTCTCGGCAAAGACGCCCCAGGGTGGCGGTTTGGCTCGCCGGAGTCTCGCCAACCTTACCCTGGGCTTGGCTGTGCTGCCCTTTCAGGGCGTGGATTGCCGATTGAGACTTGGATATCACCTCGAGGGGGTGGGCCAATGGGCCGGCGATCAACTACGATATGGGAGTTCTCATTGCCTAGCCGGGATCGGCATTCGGGGGCATATCCGATCCCATGGAAACCCGGGCAGCCCCCGCCCTGACTTCACCACGATCTTACCTTGCCATGAAAATCAAATGTCCCGGCTGTGCGTCGGTGCTGAATGTTCCGGAAACGGCGGCGGGAAAAGTGGTCAAGTGCCCCTGCGGCAAGCAGCTTCGCGCCCCGGCGGAGCGGCAGCGGGGGCACCATCACCGACACCTCAGCGACCAACGACTCAATCGTCAACCGCGGCTCGAACGACGCCAGCGAGACCGATGGCGCCGCGGCCCGCGGCGGCGGGAAGCAGTTTCGATCCTGATATTTTTGACGAGCTGACTGACAAGGATTTGTTGCCGGTATCGGCGGTTTCACGTCCCGGTGTCGCACGTCCGGTCGGTACGTCGACAACGGGGGGCAAGCTGCTGCAGCAATACGCGTCGGGTGATGTCCGGGAGACGAGTGGATCGGTCGCGCACGGCCCCCGACCGGGATTGATCACTTTCCTGGGTGTCGCCAATGTTGTATGGGCCATTCTCTATTTTGGTGGCGCACTCGTTTTTCTCGGATTGATCAGCTTCATCCCGGCGTTGGCCGAAGAGATTCCTGAGGGTGGAGGCATGTTGTTAGCGGTTGTGGTCGGGGCGATGGTGGCGATGGGATTGTTGTCGGCTGCCACCACGGTCGCTTGCTTCGTCAACAAGCCGATTTGTTGGTACATCATGTTGTTCAGTTACGGCTACGGATTCGGAGACCGAATCATGGGGGCGGTTGGTCGCGTGATGAACGAGGAACCTGGCGCACGAATTGGCGGCGCCGTGTTTGGCATCCTGATCGGCTTGAGTTTTTGGGCATACATGCATGGCGAGGAGGTGAAGTCCTATTACGGGAAGTCACAATCGTCACTGGCGAGCGTGCTTGTGCCAGACTTCCTGGGGCTCGCGTTGGGTCTGGGCCTGTCGTCGGCCGTCTTGTTCATGGCGGGATAGAGTCAGGTGATCCGGTCCATCATTCGATTTTCTTTCGTGCTTATCCTTTACGTTTTTGCACCGACGTCGGGATGGGTGCATGCGATCGATTTTGCTCACGAGGTCGTGCCTATTTTGCGCGTGCATTGCGTGAAATGTCATGGGGATCACGAAGCGGAAGGGGGCTTTTCGCTGAACACACGCGACGGCTTTTTGGAGGACGATGCCGCGGTGCCTGGTGATTCTGGCCGCTCGCACTTTTTGGAACTGATCGATTCGGACGACCCCGACCTGCAGATGCCACCCCAGGAGCGTCCGCGTGTTCCTGCCGAACAGCGGCTGACGTTAGCCAGTTGGGTCGACGCGGGGATGCCTTGGACCGACGGATTCACTTTCGCGAGCGACTCGTATCAACCGTCACTTCTGCCTCGCCAGGTGACGGTTCCCGGTGATCGGCAAGAGAACCCGATCGATCGACTGCTTGGCCGTTACCGTGCCCAGCGGAACATCGCCCCGCCGGAACCGGTCGATGATGCCACGTTCCTGCGCCGCGCGTCGTTGGACCTGTGCGGGTTACTGCCAACGATCGAACTGGTCGACAATTTCACATCGAGCCGATCGGCCAGTAAGCGAGCCGACCTGGTCGATCGGTTGCTGTCGGACGATGTCGCTTATGCCGAGCATTGGTTGACCTTTTGGAACGACCTGTTGCGAAATGATTACGACGGCACCGGTTTCATCACCGGTGGGCGAAAGCAGATTAGCAGCTGGCTGTACAAATCGCTCGTCAACAACAAACCGTATGACCAATTCACGCGCGAGCTTGTTTCGCCCGAGGGCGATGCAAGCCGCGGATTCATTGACGGGATCAAGTGGCGAGGGACTGTCAGTGCGGGCCAAACCGTTGAGATTCAATTTGCGCAAAGTGTGGCCCAAGCATTCCTGGGGATCAATTTGAAGTGTGCATCGTGCCACGACAGCTTCATCGATCGTTGGAAGTTGACGGAAGCCTATTCCTTGGCAGCCGTCTATTCGGCCGGGCCGCTCGAGGTGTATCGGTGCGACAAAGCGACCGGAGAGATCGCGAGCGCGGCTTGGTTGTATCCCGAGTTGGGGCAGATCGATCCGTTGGCGCCGCGTGAAGAGCGGCTGAAACAGCTGGCGGCCTTGATGACCGATCGAAACAACGGGCGGTTTGCCAGAACGATCGTCAATCGCCTGTGGGCCAGCCTGATGGGACGTGGAATTGTTCATCCGCTCGATGCGATGCACACGCGGCCTTGGGATGAGGATTTGCTTGACTATCTGGCCAACTATCTGGTCGAGCAGGACTATGATCTGAAAGCCGTGCTGCGTTTGATCGCGACATCCAAGGCGTACGGCGCGAGATCGGAATTCAGCGTCGACAGGCCGGTAAGTGAATCGGAGTATGTGTTTGTCGGCCCTCGCGCCAAACGGATGACTGCCGAGCAATTCGTGGACTCGGTTTGGCAGTTGACCGGTGCGGCACCGACGACGTTCGACGCCCCGATCATTCGTGGGAAGCTTGACGCCGAGGCCGTTTCGTCAATCGAGCTGCAGGGCCAGTGGATTTGGGGCGACTCGGCGAGAGCGGGCAAGATTCCGGCCGGTGGCGAGCAGCTTGTTTTTCGCAAGCAGATCGAACTGCCCTCACCGGTGGCATTGGGTGCCGCGGTGGTGACGGCCGACAACGCCTTGGAGATGTACATTGGTCGGCGTCTGGTAGTGAGCAGCGAAGATTGGAATCGCGTGCAATCGGTACCGATGTCCGGACTTCTGAAGCAGGGGAAGAACGAGATCATCGTGGTCGCTCGCAACTTTCTCGATCAGCCCAATCTTGCCGGTTTGTATTTCGAGGCTCAATTGGTGTTGGCCGATGGCAACTCGCTAACGATCAAATCGGATGAAAGCTGGGAAGTCAGCGCGACCGGTCCGGTGGGCGGTCGCGAAGGCCGGCTCGGGAAAACGGCGGGACCGTGGAGTGCGGCAACTTCGCTCGGGCGACCCAAGGCGTATGCGGCGACCGAGCCGCAAGCGAAAAGCAGTTTGGCTCTGGCTCTCGCACACGAGAGGTCGATGGTTCGCGCTTCGCTGCTAAAGAGTGACTTCTTGATGCGGTCATTGGGACGACCCAATCGTGACCAAATCGTGACATCACGCCCCAGCGAGTTAACGACGCTCGAAGCGATCGATTTGGCCAATGGCGAAACGCTTGCCACCGCGTTGGCTGCTGGCACGAAACGAATGGTTGCCCGAGACGGGATCACCAGCGAACAGATTGTCGAGGAAATCTTTCTCGCCGCGTTGTCGCGTCGTCCTACCGATTTGGAACGGCAAACGCTCGTTTCGGCCCTCGGTTCGCAGCCCACCGGGCAACAGATCGAAGACGTTTTGTGGGCGATTTGCATGATGCCCGAGTTCTTAATGGTAAGATAGCTTTTTTCAATGTTCGAGGTCCACAAGACGACGAATGTACAACGAATCGATCGAGCGACGCGAATTCGTCAAACGGCTTGCCGCGGCGGGCGTTGCAACACTGGGCATGACGGCACCACGGGCTTTGTCCGCGAGCGACCATGATGTGGTTCATCCCGAACCGACGGCCGACGCATGCATCTTGATTTGGCTGGCCGGCGGGATGGCGGCACCGGACACCTTTGACCCCAAGTTTTATGCGCCATTTGAGATTGGCCTTCCGGTCGAGCGGATGGTCAGCACGTTTCCGGCAATCGATACGGCCGTTGACAATATCAAGATTTGTGAAGGATTGGAGAACATTGCCAGTGTCATGGACCGTGCGACACTGATTCGCTCGGCGGTGCAGCCCGACTTGGGCAGCATCCTGCATTCGCGACACCAGTATCATTGGCACACCGGATATGTGCCGCCGCAGACGGTTGCCTGCCCGCACTTGGGTGCTTGGATGGCGCGCGTGCTTGGGCCTGTCAATGAAGTCATGCCTCCCTTTGTCAACATTGGTCAGCGATTGGAGGGTGTCGGTGAGAAAGAGGAGCTGAAGGCATTCACCACGGCGGGTTTCTTTGGCAGCGAATTCGGGCCGATGAATTTGCCCTATGCGGAACTTGCAGCACAGTCGGTGATGCCGCCGCAGGGGATGAGCGAGCAGAGATTTACCAATCGCGACCGATTGTTCCGCAAGCTGGTCGATCAAAGTCCTCATCGTGAATTCATGAGCGACCATCAACAGAAATCGATGATGCGGGCGATGGACAACGCCTATCGATTGCTCAGCAGTAAAGAGCGGGATGCGTTTGACATTACGGCCGAACCCAAAGAGAGTTTCGAGACTTACGACACGGGGAGATTTGGTCGCGGATGCCTGCTGGCCAGGCGGCTGGTCGAATCGGGCGCCAGATTTGTTGAAGTGACGACCGAGTATGTTCCGTTTTTGCACTGGGACACTCATGCCAGCGGTCACGAAACGGTCGTGCGGATGCACGGCGAGATAGATCGTCCGATTGCGCAGTTGGTCAGAGACCTGGAATCGCGAGGGTTGCTCGACCGTACGTTGGTGATCATTGCTTCGGAGTTCAGCCGCGACGCGATCATCGAGGGAAAGCCGGGCTCGACGGCCAATGACCAGGCAACGCACAAGGTCGACATTGTGACGGAGATGAAACATTATGGGTTACATCGTCACTTTACCGGCGGCACCAGCGTGGTGATGTTCGGTGGCGGTATGAAGCGAGGTTTCCTGTACGGAGCAACGGCGCCGGAGCGGCCGTTGGTGGCGATCGAAAATCCGGTCTCCGTGACCGATCTTCACGCCACGATCATGACCGCGATGGGGATCAGTCCCAGAACCGGCTTTGATGTTGAGGGGCGACCTTTCTATGTGACCCAGGATGGTCAAGGCGCAGCGGTCCGTGACATCTTCACTTGATCCTTCATGCAACTCAGCGGCGGAAAATGGGATGAGCGAGCAGGTCCCCGCGACAGACGCTTTCCCCGAAAATGAGCTTCCCCGATGGCTGTGGCGCAAGGCGATGACTTACGGTCGGCGTGCCGCTTTGGCTGTCCGCTCACCCTGCTATCAACAACTGTCTCGGTTCTCGCACGATCTAGCGACTTGTGTCGGTTCATCGGCCGACATTGTCCGCGGGCTCGAGTTGTGCCTGAAACCGCTCCGCGGCACGAAACTTGGGGATCGCTGGTCGGGAGCCGTCGAGCAAGTTCGCAGGGGCGCGTCGCTGTCGGCGGCGCTGAGTCCTGCGGAGGAACTGCTGCCGCCATTTTATTTACCGGTCATTCGCGCTGGCGAACAATCGGGTCGTTTGGACGAAGCGTTACGGTTTCTCGATACACATTGCAAGCTGTTGGCGGGTCCCGCCTCGGCACTGCGAAACCTGTGGCTGTTGCCGGTTGCGATCCTGTTAATGGGGTCAGGCGTCAGGTTCCTCCTGATCTTGATACTTGGCAGTTTTGGTGAGGCATTCGCTTTCTTGTTTGGTGAGTTGTTTTCCTGGCTTCAGCTGGTGTTGATTGTGGCGATCGCGATCTTGACGCCCGTGCGTTATTTCGTTGACCAAGCGAGACTTTCGCTGCCGTTGATTGGACCGTTGGAGCGTGAAATCGCCTTGCACCGATTCTTCCGCGTGCTAGCGCCTCTATATTCCGTCGGCGGCCATCGAGTCGAGACAATGATCGAGACCGCGGCAGAAACGGTCAGCAACAGTGCCGCCCGTCTCGAGCTGCGGAAGGCTGCCAATGCGGTGCAGGACAAGGAGACCATTCCTGATGCTTTCCGCCACGTCAACATTCTCTCTGCTGACGAGAAAGCGGCGATCGAAGTCGGTGAAATGTCGGGCACACTGGAACTAGCATTTGATAGAATCTCGGACGACACCGGCGCCAGCATGATTGCCAAAATCAAATTTGTGGAACCGATATTGGTCCGAATTGTGATGGCCGTGGTCACGTTTTCGATCATCACCACGATGTTCAGCCTGATCATGCAATGGGCGCTGTGAAAAGACGTGGGGTGGACCAAGATGCGACAGCGACGCAGACCCGCCATCCAACCGTACGCTGACTGCCTTCCCACAAAACCGACTGTCATAGGATTCGACGGTGGCCCGTAACGAACAGCTGATTCGACAACACAAAGTTTTGCAGCTTCTCGAGTACTCGCGATTCGGCCGCACGCTCGATGAGCTTCGCAGTGATTTGATCGCCGACCTGGGATTGAGTGCGCTTCATGAGCGAACGGTGCGGCGAGACCTGGAAGCATTGCAGGCGGCTGGTTTCGACATCCAAACCGACACGGTCGAACGCGGAAAGGTCTACAAATTGGGCCAGAACAACAAAGGCGTCCATGAAATTGGTATCTCGTCGACCGAATTGATCGCGTTGTCGATTGGCCGCGACCTGTTATATCCATTGTTGGGCACTCAATACTGGCGTGGCATCGAGAGTTTTTGGAACAAGGTGCAGGAAACCGTCCCCAATGGAGTTTTTGATCACTATGCGCGGTTCCGCAAGACACTGCATGTTTTCGGCACGCCGAGCAAGACGTACGAGCACCACGAGGGGATGCTGAAAACGATCAATCGCGCAATCCTGGAGCACCGGATCGTCGAGATCGAATACGAATCGGTTGGCAAGCCGGTATCGAAGCGGAGGATCGAACCGTACGGTCTGGCGGTGTACCAGAGCAGTATCTATGTGATCGCGGCGGCCCCGGAGGTTACGGAACCGAGCGAACGACTTCGCAATTGGAAACTCGATCGATTCCGGCACGCTACGGCGCTGGACGAGTACTTCAAGGCCGACCCGAGCATCGAATTATCGGATCATCTTGGAAAGAGCATCGGAATCTTTTCGGGTGAGTCGCCGACGATGGTTTGAATACGGCTGGGACAGCGGGCCGCTGCCTGGGTCGGCGAAGATCCCTGGCATCCGGAACAGAAGCTCGAAATGCAGGACGATGGTGGCGCGATCCTGACCGTGCCGGCATCGCACCCCCGAGAAGTCCTGCCCAAGGTGCTGTCGTTAGGCGCCGATGCCGAGGTGTTAGAGCCGGCCATCTTCCGAAACGCCGTCGCCGAAGCGGTGCGGGAAATGGCGGAAAGTTATCGGGCCAGGACCTCTTAGCCGAACGCTGGAGCCGGCACACCGAGCGACAAGCCAACCCCTCATTCGAGGCAGGATGAGGTCTGCAGTCGCCGAGTTTGATCGGTTGTGGGCTGATCGCGGTGAATTGCCGAACCTGGCATCGGCCTCCGCGAGATCAGACGTCCATTCGAGCCGAGAGACGATGAATCCCGGTCTGGAGCGAATCCAACAATAATTCTCGGATTTTTCGGAATTTTTTCTTTGCAGCCGGATGCGGCAATTCATAACAATGGCGCCGCACCGAAGACCCCCACACGGCATATATGGAAGTACCCCCGCCCCAGATCCGTCATTCTTAAGGGCGTATTACTGCACGGACATCTTGCACTTCTTCGGAGCATGACGCACCGAACACGAGGAGGGCATTCATGTCACGTCCATCGCGCACACAACGCCGATCCGACTCATCGCGTCGCGCAATCACTGGCCGGCATCATCGCAGTCGCTTGCTAGCGAATTTGCTCAACGCCAACCGACGGCTCACGATCGAGTCGCTTGAACAGCGAATGCTGTTGTTCGGCAACCCGGTGATCAACGAGGTTACTCCGTTGCCCGCGGATGGGCAAAGCGTGTTCGCCGCGATCGACCGACTGACCGTTTCGGTAAGCGAAGATCTCACTGCCACGTCTGCGAACAACATCGGCCACTGGAGTCTGCTGGGTGCAGGTCCGGACCATACCTTGGGCACGGGTGATGATGTCAATCACGTTTTGTCACTGCCAAACGCGTATGTCTCGGGGACGACCGTTGTCCTGGACATCGATTCGCGTGTCCAACCGCTTCAGCCGGGGCAGTATCGCTTCACCGCCACGGCAGGTTTGGTTGATTTGGACGCTCAGCCCTTGGACGGTGACGGCAATGGCATTGGCGGCGATGAGTTTGTGACGACGTTCACGGTTTCGGCGGGAAGCGGACAGAGCATCGAGTCGCCAAGCAACGATTCGCTGGGAGTGGCGGATCCGCTTGATCTGGTTGAGTCGCCTGTGGGGAGCGGCTACACCCGCGGCATTGGATTGGGAGCGATTCAGGTCGCTGGGGACATTGATTATTGGACATTCGACGCGCTCGCCGGTGACCGTGTCGCGATTTCGGTCGACACGCCCAACAGCAATATGAATCCGTATTTGGAGCTGCGCAACTCCGCGGACGGCGTTTTGTCCAGCGACGACAACAGCGGCCCCGACAATGACGCCTTCATCAGCTATTACACGGTGACCAGCTCGGGGAGTTTCAACGCGCGAATCAGTTCCCAGTCCAGTACAACGGGACACTACGAGCTTCGCGTCGATCTTGTCCGAGGTACGCATCAACTTGAATCCGATTCGCAGTACGCCAATGACTCCATCGCAGGTGCAGATCTGCTCACGTTTTCGCAAACGGGTCTCGGTCTGGTTGCGGGCACCGTCAGCGGCACGATCATGGCCCCGGAAGGCGCGAACACGGACGAAGACTATTACTCACTGGGCATTTTGGATCCGGGTGACGCGGTTCTTCTTCTCACTTCAACACCAGCATTGGGCACCCTGGCGGGCCGTGTCCGGATCGTTGACAGCAGCGGCACCGCAGCTGCGGATGATGATGGCGATGAAGGCGACGGCGGATTTCTTGGAAGCATCACCGCGAGCGACAACTATTACGCTGTGGTTGAGGCCAATTCTGGTGCAGGACCTCGAGCGCAATACTTGCTGGACATCACCATCGCCGATCTTACGGCGCCGCGGATAACAAGCCTGACGGGACTACCCGACGAAGGCGTCACGTCGTCGGAGGTGATCAGCTCTCTTTCTTTAACGTTCAGCGAACGAATGGACCCCGCGACGGTCCTTGCCGCCGGCGCATTCGATTTGCGTGAAGACGGTCCCGATGGCCTGTTTGACACGGCGGACGACGTGACTGTCGATCTGGTGTCTCAATCGAGCTTCAGCCAATTCTCAACCACGGTCGGATTCTTCCTCCAGTCTGGACCTCTGGGCAACGGCAACTATCGGTTCACCGTGTCTGATTCCGTGCGCGACAGGGCCGGCAATCCGATCAATGGTAATGGAACAGGTAGCGGCCCCTATGTGCGAGAATTCGCACTTGATCTGCCGGCTGAGTTCGTACTCGAGGGTCCCGACAACAACGTGATCGGCAACGCCACCCCGTTTCCACTGACCGAAGACCCCACATCGTCTGGATACTTCACGGCGTTCGGAATCGGATCACAGGATCCAGTCCTGTACCAGGATTACTGGAGCGATCCGGACTACTGGAGTTTTCAAGCGCAGGCCGGCGACGTTGTCCGTGTTGCCGTCGACACCCCAGGTAGTGACCTAGATCCCTACTTCGAGCTACGTAACGCGTCGGACGGCAACATCCAATCGGACAACAATGGTGGACCAGGAAACGACTCACTGACCGACGGGTATTCGATTCCATCCGATGGCACGTACTACATTCGCGTCGGAAAATACTACTATTCGACGACCGTCGGTACCTATCAACTGCGACTCGATTTGGCTCGAGGAATCAACCTCGAATCGGATGTCTCCTACAACAATGACTCCATCAGCAGCGCCGATCCCATCAGCTTCACAACTGCCGGGTTGACCAGGACGGCAAGCGTCGCTGGAGCAGTCATGTCGCCTGAGGGAAGCAACAGCGATGAGGATCTATTCAACATCGGTCTGCAGACCGCAGGGAACGTCGTCGAGCTGAGTGTTGATCTGCCGGGCAGCAGCAGTCTCGACGCCCAGCTTCGACTGGTCGATGCGAGCGGGGTTGCCGTCGCGGACGCTGACGGAGACGCAACCGACGGGCACTTTCTGGCAACACTGACCCAAAACGACGTTTACTACGCGGAAGTCCAGGCAAATTCCGGCGCGGGACTGTTCGGCACGTACGTCTTGAATTTGACCGTGACGGACGCTGTGCCTCCAACGATTCGCTATGTGAATCGATTGCCGTTGGCATTGCCGGGATCGGATGCTTATCGCGATGGCGTCTTGGCCAACAATCCCTCGGTCTATCTGCGTCTGAACGAGACCTCGGGAACCGTGCTTGCCGACAGTTCGGCTAACGCCGGCGGCGCCCATGACGGGACTTTGACCGGTACGCCAACCTATGCGCAAGCCGGACCGTTTGGGATTTCGGGCGATACGGCTCTGGGGATCGGCGGCGATGCCAATGTCTCACTGGCCGACGGCGACCGAGTCGATGACGCTCGCGCCATTTCATTCTCCTTCTGGATGAACGTCGACAGCTTCGCCAACACCTGGATGCCGCTGATCAACAAAGGGACCACCAGCAGCAGCCAGCGCAGCTATGCGCTGTGGCTCAATAGCAGCGGGTATCTGCAGTTCAATACCTCCGACAGCAGCGGGCTGCAGGCATTCAATACATCCAGCGGTCTGATCGGCCGAAACTCGTGGAACCACATTGCCGGGGTGGTCGATCGCGATACCGGCCGAATGAAACTGTGGGTCAACGGCGTTGAACGAATTGACAGCAGCATCCGCACCGGTGACATCCTTCAAAATGGCAACCCGCTGCTGATCGGTCACACGTTGGAGAGCAGCAGTTCGTATTCGCGGTTTGCCGGCAAGATCGATGAGTTCGCACTGTGGACCGAGGCCCGCACCAGCCAGGAAATTCTGGCCCCGTACTTCGATTCGAAGTGGCTGGGTGATCCCCAGACGAGCGAGGAATTGTTCAGCACTTTCTCGTTCAATGTCAACGAGCAACTGATCGGCCGCAGCGTGAGCTACCAGGGTTGGGACTTCGACACCTTTGGCGGCAACACGTACGTGAGACTGGGTTCGCGGACCTGGGCCGATGCAGAAGCGTGGGCGGTCGGTGAAGGGGCGCACCTGGTGACCATTGATGACCAGGCCGAACAAGACTTTGTCTACTCGCGATTTGGCGATGCGGTCCGCTGGATCGGTCTGTCCGATGCGGAGACCGAAGGAACCTTCGTCTGGGCCGATGGGACTCCATTTTCCTATAACCACTGGGCATCCGGTTACCCGATCACCACGACCAATGTCAGTTACTACGATTACGTGGCGCTGAATCCGAACGGGTTCTGGTACAACAACGACTACAATTTGACAGCCCACGAGGGGATCGTGGAGTTCGTGGGGGATACCGACAGCGACGGCGACGGTATGCCGGACGTGATCGACTGGCGTCCGTTTGACGCGCTCAATGGGATGGAACTTCGTGGGGCAGGTGTCGACGGCGCGTTCGATACGGTCGATGACGTGATCTACGACCCGCGTGCCAGTTACGACGGCAACACCACGATCAGTGTGACGATCAATGACGGTCCACTGTCTGCTGGCGAGTATCGTCTGACGATCACCGATTCGGTGACCGATCTGGTGGGCAATTCGCTTGATGGTGATCGTGACGGATTATCCGGAGGTGACTTCGTCCAATTCTTCACGATCGATCCGCTGCCCGCCGGTTCGGTGTTCGAGGGTTCGTTCAACAACAACATCGGCGGGGCAACACCGCTGACGCTGGTACAGGACACGGTCGAGAATAGTGCGCTGTACACAGAGATGTACGGTCTGGGCTCTCAGGATCCGGCACCCTATGGGGACTACTGGAATGATCCGGATTACTGGAGTTTCGAGGCGCTCGCGGGTGACTACGTATCGATCAGCGTCAGCACTCCGAACAGCGACGTCGATCCCTACATCGAACTGCGCAACTCGTCCGACAATAACCTTGTTTCAGACAACGATGGCGGTCCGGGCACGGATTCTCTGATCAGCGGCTATCAGATTCCTTCCGACGGCACGTATTACGTCCGTGTCGGAAAGTATTACTACTCGACCGTAACGGGCCGCTACGAAGTACGGGTGCAGATGTCGCGCGGGATCGTGATGGAGACCGATGCTCAATACAGCAATGACAGTCTTGGTTCTGCTGACAGTATTTCATTGTCCACTAACGGAGTGAGCCGCAGCGGTTCCATTGCTGGATTGATTCAGGCAGCCGAGGGATCGAATCACGATGAGGACCTATTCAATCTTGGCTTGCAAACCGCCGGGAACGTCGTCGAACTTGACAGTCCGGCTTCCTGGCTACAGCACACTTGATCCGAACGTGCGACGTTGGACACGAATGGTATGCCGGTGGCTGATCAGGATGGAAACGCATCGGACGGACATTTTCTGGCAACGCCTGCTAACAACGGACATTTACTATGTCGACGTCCGCGGTGATTCAGGTAGTGGGGTCAACGCCTTTTATATCGTTGATTTGCGCTCATCACCGATCGTCGCTCCCAACGTCCAACATGTCAATCGATTGCCGTTGGCGTGCCGGGATCGGATGCCTATCGCGATGGCGTCTTGGCCAACAATCCCTCGGTCTATCTGCGTCTGAACGAAACCTCGGGAACCGTGCTTGCCGACAGTTCGGCTAACGCCGGCGGCGCCTATGACGGGACTTTGACCGGTACGCCAACCTATGCGCAAGCCGGACCGTTTGGGATTTCGGGCGATACGGCTCTGGGGATCGGCGGCGATGCCAATGTCTCACTGGCCGACGGCGACCGAGTCGATGACGCTTGCGCCATTTCATTCTCCTTCTGGATGAACGTCGACAGCTTCGCCAACACCTGGATGCCGCTGATCAACAAAGGGACCACCAGCAGCAGCCAGCGCAGCTATGCGCTGTGGCTCAATAGCAGCGGGTATCTGCAGTTCAATACCTCCGACAGCAGCGGGCTGCAGGCATTCAATACATCCAGCGGTCTGATCGGCCGAAACTCGTGGAACCACATTGCCGGGGTGGTCGATCGCGACACCGGCCGGATGAAACTGTGGGTCAACGGTGTCGAGCGGATCGACAGCAGCATCCGCACCGGTGACATCCTTCAAAATGGCAACCCGCTGCTGATCGGTCACACGTTGGAGAGCAGCAGTTCGTATTCGCGGTTTGCCGGCAAGATCGATGAGTTCGCACTGTGGACCGAGGCCCGCACCGGCAACGAAGCTACTGGCCCCGTACTTCGATTCGAAGTGGCTGGGTGATCCCCAGACGAGCGAGGAATTGTTCAGCACTTTCTCGTTCAATGTCAACGAGCAATTGATCGGCCGCAGCGTGAGCTACCAGGGCTGGGACTTCGACACCTTTGGCGGCAACACCTACGTGAGGCTGGGTTCGCGGACCTGGGCCGATGCAGAAGCGTGGGCGGTCGGTGAAGGGGCGCACCTGGTGACCATTGATGACCAGGCCGAACAAGACTTTGTCTACTCGCGATTTGGCGATGCGGCCCGCTGGATCGGTCTGTCCGATGCGGAGACCGAAGGAACTTATGTCTGGGCCGATGGGACTCCATTTTCCTATAACCACTGGGCATCCGGTTACCCGATCACCACGACCAATGTCAGTTACTACGATTACGTGGCGCTGAATCCGAACGGGTTCTGGTACAACAACGACTACAATTTGACAGCCCACGAGGGGATCGTGGAGTTCGTGGGGGATACCGACAGCGACGGCGACGGTATGCCGGACGTGATCGACTGGCGTCCTTTTGACGCGCTCAATGGGATGGAACTTCGTGGGGCGGGTGTCGACGGCGCGTTCGATACGGTCGATGACGTGATCTACGACCCGCGTGCCAGTTACGACGGCAACACCACGATCAGTGTGACGATCAATGACGGTCCACTGTCTGCTGGCGAGTATCGTCTGACGATCACCGATTCGGTGACCGATCTGGTGGGCAATTCGCTTGATGGTGATCGTGACGGATTATCCGGAGGTGACTTCGTCCAATTCTTCACGATCGATGAACGGGAAGGATTTGTTCACGAAACTTCGTTCAACAGCGGACCGTCAACCGCGACGCCATTGGCGCTGGTTGAAGGGCCGGATGGGAGCGGTCATTTCTATACAGAGACGCCCGGTTTAGGATCGCAGGATCCGGTACGCTATGGGGACTACTGGAGCGATCCGGACTACTGGAGTTTCGATGCCCTGGCGGGTGACCTCGTGTCGATCGCCGTTGATACGCCTGACAGCGACGTCGATCCGTACATCGAGCTGCGTAATTCATCGGATCAGACGCTCAGTGGCAGCAGTCCCGATGGAGCCAGTGATGATAACTCGGGGCCGGGCAATGATTCTTATATCAGCCATTTCACGATACCGTCCGATGGCACGTATTTCGTTCGCGTTGGCAAATACTACTACTCATCGACGATCGGCAACTATGAGATTCGCGTGCAATTGTCTCGGGGGATCGGTCTGGAATCGGACGCCGAGTATGCAAACGATTCGATTAGTGGAGCGGACGCACTGTCGTATTCGACTTCCGGGAATCAGCGAAATGCAACCATTGCCGGAACGATCATGTCCGGGCAAAGCGGCAACGTCGACGAAGACTACTTTGCTCTGGGCACCGTGGATGCCGGCGAAACGGTATTTTCTCGCGTCACGCTTCCCAGCGGCAGCACGTTGGCGCCGATCATCGAAATTCGCGATGTCAATAACGCCGTCGTCTCGATCAACCCCAACCCGACCGACGCGTCCATTGCCCGCTACGACATCCAGACAACCGGACAGTACTTTGTCGTGATCCTCGGCCAGGGCGGCCAAGGACCGGACGGTCAATACCTGCTGGACACCACGATTGGTCCGACGAGCGAACTGCAGTTTGCCGACTTGAGTGTTTCCAATATCACGTTGCCGAGTCCCGCCACATCCAATTCGGGAGACACGATTCCGATTGGCTGGACGGTCGGGAATTTCGGCACTGCCACGACGGACCAGGTTCAATGGTTTGATCGCGTCATGCTGTCGTCCAACGACGTGTATGGCGATGCCGACGACCGGTTCTTGGGTTCGTTCCTGCACGCCGGTGCGCTGGATGTCGGACAGAGCTACACGGCATCGGCGAATGTCACACTGCCGCTTGATGCATCGGGGCCGTATTACATCTTCGTGGAGACAGATGAGAAGGGCGATGTTTTTGAATTCACATTGACCGATAACAACGTCGCGAGAAGCAGCGTCCTGGATGTTACGCTGTCACCTCTGCCAGACCTGAAGGTCGATAACTTGACGGTGACGGGCCCAAATGCCATTGGGCTGTTCACCTTCAACTGGGACACGACGAACAGCGGTACCGGCGTCGCGACCGGCGGCTTCAAAGAACGGCTCCGCGTCACGAACGTCGATTCCGGTGTGGTTCTGCTTGACACCATGTTGAACGTCTCCAGCGATATCTCGGCAGGAGGTTCGATTGCGAGCAGCGGTCAAGCGACTGTGTCGGATCCCGGTCCTTATCAGGTGTCGGTCACGACCGATTGGATCAACAACGTTTTCGAGTACAACTCCGGCGGGCATGCGGCGGCTGAACAGAACAACACGTCCAACGCAATGTTCGCGGCGACCGTCGACCTGACGATCGAGAATCTCGTAGTAACGCCACCGAATCCGCAGCCCGGTGACACATTGACGATTCGCTGGGACACGGTCAATCACGGCAACATTGCTGTGGCGTCAGGCTTCGATGATCGTGTGCAGGTCACGCGACTGGAGTCACAGTTGCTCTCGCTGGCGGAGTTTTCGATTGCCGACTTGAATGTGACGCAAAGCACGACGCTGTTGGCCCCCGACGAATCTCACTCCTCGTTGATGTATGTGACGCTGCCTCAGGGGATCAACGGCGTCGGCGATGTACAGATCCTACTGACCACCGACCGTTACGACGCGGTCGGCGAATTCAACGATACGGCGACGGCCGAGGCAAACAATCAGGCCAGTGCGGTCGTGACCTCGACGATCCCCTACGCCGATCTTGTACCGATACTGGAGGTTACGCCCAGTCAGGGCGACATGGGCCTGACCATCGATCTGGCCTGGACCGTGACAAATGAAGCCGCCAGTGCGACAGGTGTGACCCCGGTCGGGTCATGGTATGACGCCATCGTGCTCAGCCGCGACGCGATCGTGGGCAATGGTGACGATATTCAACTGGGCGAGATTCGCCACAATAGCACGCTCGCCCTCGGCGCCAGTTACACCGATGCCGCTACGGTAAACCTGCCAACCGATTTCCATGGCAACGGCTTTCTTTTCGTGACGACCGATAGTCGCAATGAGGTATACGAGTCCAGCTTTGAGGGCAACAACAATACGGGCACAGCCCCCATCGAGATACTGGCCGCTGACCTCGTCGTTGCGACTCAACTAACAACCTTCACGGGCGTGTTTGGCGACACGATCGCGGTCGATTACCAGGTCAGCAATATCGGTAACGGATCAGCGCCGGTGAATCTGCGCGATCGAATCTGGTTGAGCAATGACCAAATCCTTGGTGGCAACGACAGACTATTGGCCACCGTCGATGCGGCGCAGATCCCGCTGGCATCCGGTGCAACCTACCGGCAGGACAATCTGTTAGTCAATCTTCCGCTGGACGCGACATTGACTGTCGGCACTTATCATTTGATCGTCGAAACCGACGTTTTCGACAACCAGCCCGAAACCGATAATAGCAACAATAGCGCGGTAACAGCCGCCACCATCTCACTCGACTTCCCGCCACTGCCCGACCTGCAAGTGCAAAACATCGGGGTTGTCGAAGCAACACCCCACTCTGGTGATTCGGTCACAGTCCAGTGGCAGACGGTCAACGAAGGCGACGTTTCCGTTCAGGCCTCATTCGCGGAACGAATCACAATCGTCAATTCATCGACGGGTCAAACGATTGTGACGACGACGAATCCTATCGCCGTGCCCGCCGACGATCCGATCGACGCGGGCGAAGCGATCAATCGAGAATTCACTTTCGACTTGCCCGATGGACCGGCGGGGGCCGGGATCATCACGATTTCGATCACCACCGACTTGAACAACAATATTGTCGAGAGCTTTACCGGAAACGTACCCGAGACCAACAACACCTCATCGGCGACGTTCACCTCAACGCTCCCTCCCTACCCTGACTTGATCGTCGCGAACCTGGTTGCGACCCCGGCGTCACTGCTGACCGGTGAACAGATCACACTTTCCTGGACGATCGACAACATCGGAACGGCCCCGGCGGCCGCCGACTTCCAGCAGCGGATTCGGATCGACAACACGACCACCGGCAAGCAGTTGTTCGAGACGATCGTGCAATACGACGTCGCCAGCGACGGCGCGATTCCCGACGGGATGACGAAGGATCAATCCCGGACGATCAAGATTCCGGACGGATCGGGCAGCGTCGGTGACTTGCAGATCACGATCATCGTCGATTCCTCCAACTCCCTGTTCGAGTTGAATCCCACCAATACGGCGGAATCTAATAACTCGGCGGTGACCTCGATCACGACATCGCTGGCCCCCTATCCGGATCTATCGGTTTCCAACGTTGTTGCGCCAACCGAAACGATCGCCGATCCGGCCAACGTGACGATCAGCTGGCAAGTCGATAACATCGGTGACTCAACGGCCTCGCCAGGGAACTGGTTTGACGCGGTGATCGCTTCGACCGATGAGATCATCGGTGACGGTGACGATCGGGTTTTGGCGTTGTTCGAGCGGACAGCAGATTTGGCGCCAGGTGAGTCCTATGTCCGGAGCGAAACGTTTCAACTGCCGCCGGCATTCACGGGAAGATACTTCCTGTATGTGCAAGCCGATCATTCGAAGTCGATCTTCGAGGACGGCCGTCTGAATAACAATCAGGATCGATCACCGGATGTGTTTGATGTGATGCAGATCCCGTATGCCGACCTGGTCGTCACTGCGGTCACGCCAGACGCGACCGGATCGAGCGGACAGCCGCTGGAGGTGAGCTGGCGAGTCGAGAACCAAGGCATCGGCCTGACGAATCGAGGGAATTGGTCAGACATCGTTTATTTGGCGACCGACCCGGCCGGCAGCAATCGCATCAAGTCGCTTGGCTCATTCCCCCACCTCGGCCAACTTGCGGTCAACGATGGGTACGAGCGAACTGTTTCGGTCACGCTTCCACAGGGTCTTTCGGGAGACCACTACGTTGTCGTGCAAACCGGAGCGGGTGTCTTTGAGTTCATTCATAACGACAACAACGAGACCGTTTCGGACTCCTTCAGCGTTTCGTTGACGGCACCTCCCGACCTGATTGTGACCGACATTGTCGCACCCACGTTGGATGTTCTCGAAGGAACACTGATCGACATCGGCTGGACGGTTAAGAACGATGGCGCCGGCGACGCGGTGGGCTATTGGGAGGACACGCTTTACCTCCGCAAGGTCGGCGATCTGTCGGCACCCACCATCTCACTGGGTTCGTATCGCTACGACGGGCCACTTGCCGCCGGCACGACGTACACACGTCAAGAGCAGGTCCGCTTGCCCGTGCGAACGTTCGGTCTGTACGAAGCGGTGGTGACGACGAATTATCGCGGACAGCTTTATGAGCACGGAGCCAACGGTAACAACACGCGGGTCGACGACACAGCGATTCCCATTACCGTTCGCCCAAGGCCCGATCTGCAAGTTGTTGAAGTGATCGCACCGGCGGTTGTCGATCCCGGCCAAACAGTGGCACTTGAATTTGTCGTTCTCAATCAAGGAACCGTCGCGACGACGACACCAAATTGGCAAGACCGAGCCTACTTGTCGCTCGACCCGGTGATCTCTTCGGATGACATTCTGATCGCATCGTTGACCAACCAGTCGGCGTTGGAACCGGGTGAGCAGTATCGAACACAAACCGAATCGGCCGTTGTTCCGCTTCGATTCCGAGGCACGGTCTATTTGATCGTGAAGACCGATGCCGGCAATCAGATGGAGGAGTGGCCCAACGACGGAAACAATACGTTCTACACCGAGCTTTACGTCACGCCGCAGCCGCTTCCCGATCTTGTCACATCGGACGTTGTCGCGCCCATTCAAGCGGTCGACGGTGCTTCGATCGAAGTGCGCTACACGGTGACAAACTTGGGTCCCGGCGAAACACCGGTTCCTTCCTGGACCGATACGATTTGGTTGACCAAGGACAAGAATCGGCCGCACCCCGGTCAGGGCGACTTCTTGCTCAAGACACTGGGGCACAGCGGGTCGCTCGTCAACAAAGCCGGCTACGATGTGGTTACCACCGTGACATTGCCGACCGGACTCGTTTCGGGAACGTACTACATCACTCCCTGGACCGATCCTTACGCGGTCGTGTTGGAAGACACACTGGCGATCAACGTCAACTCCGATGATCCGACCGAGATCGACAACAACAACTACAAGGCGCGTGCGATCGACCGTGATCGCGCTGACGACCGAAACGCTCTATCCCGATCTGGCCGTTGACGAAGTGATCGTTGCGCCAACCGGTGTCGGCGGCGAGGATTACACGGTTCAGTGGACGGTGTCCAATACCGGCAGGGGGGATGCCAGTGGCAGTTGGTTCGATGAAATCTGGCTCAGCGAAGATCCCAACGGCATGATTGACCCCAGTCATGCTCTTCGCCTGGGTCGAGTCGGCCATTCGAAATTGGATAAAAACGACGCCTACCAGGATTCCCTCACGGTCACGCTCAGCCCCTCGGCGATCGGGTCCTATATCGTTGTGATCACCGACGCTGGCAAGGGCATCGCGGAAGAGGACGAGACGAACAATCAGCTGACAGTTGAGAGTGCCGTGACACCGCGTCCAACAGACTTGCGAATCGTGGACATTCAGGTGCCCAGTCGCGCGAAATCAGGTGAGCAGGCCACCGTGCAATTCACGGTCGAGAACACCAGTGCTTACCCGGTGTGGACCGGAACCGATTACTGGTTCGACTACGTTTGGATCTCGGCGGACGTCCAGTTCCGCGCCGACCGAGCGTCCTACCTGGGCAGCGTCGTCCATGCCAACGATGTGCCGCTTCAACCGGGCGAGCAGTACACTGCCGAGGTGACCGGCATTCTTCCCGAAGGGATCGGCGGAGATTTCTTCGTCTATATCCATCCGGACACTCACAACGAGCGTGGAAAGACCGTCAATACTGCAATGGTGGCCTGCCGACGTCGGCATCAATGAGAACCTATTGGACGAATTCAGCCGATGGAGCTTACGACGACCCGTTCAACAACTTGCTGGCGGCACCGTTCCCGGTCGAGTATTTCGAGCCTGACTTGGTGGTCAGCAACCTGGCCGTGCCAGCAGCATCGACATCGGGCGAAACGATCCAGGTCGATTTCACCGTCACCAATTCCGGCACGCGCGCAAACGCGAACGGACAAATGGGTCGATCGAGTGTTCTTGTCAAAAGATCCGTCGCTTGATCGGTTCGACACGATGGTCGGCGAACTGAATCGCAACGGCTTTCTGGATATTGGCGAATCCTACGTGGGTTCCCTCGATATTCGGCTTCCCGATGGGATCGATGGCGACTTCTATGTGCTTGTTCTGACCGATTCACCCGCTTATCCGTCGAAAAATCCGCCTAGCAATATCGGATTCGGCAGAGCAAGTGTTGCCTTCGAGGAGCCTTATCAACTTCCCAGCGATGATCGAGTTTTTGAAGCGCAACGCCTTTTGGGGCGTGGCCGCGTGCTGGAGTATCAGTTGGAGGGCAACAACACAATTACGGAACCGATCCACGTCACGCTCGCAACGCCGCCCGACTTGCAGGTCACGAACGTGATCGCGCCTGAACGCGTGCGAGCCGGTCAGTCGTTTGATATCACTTTTACCGTTCAGAACTTTGGCGGTGATACGGTTCCGACGCAAAACAAGTGGGATGACCTGGTTTATCTGTCACGCGACCGTTTCCTCGATCTCCGCGCCGATCGGTATCTCGGTGGAGTCGGTCACAGTGGCGGATTGCTCGCCGGCGCCAGTTACGATGTGAGTGGTAGCTACCGCGCACCGAGCGGATTCGACGATGAAACGGAAGAGTACTACGTCTTTGTCGTTACGGACCCGGTGCTTAGTGGACGCATCGGGCAAGTCTTTGAGTTGGACGCCGAAAACAACAATGATCGTCATTCGGTCACTCCCGTCATCTTCGAACTTCCACCTCCGACCGATCTGCAGGTGACCGGTGTAAGTGTTCCGGCAGTGGCCAAATCGGGCGAATCGATCACGGTCAACTGGACGGTTGGCAACGAAAGCGTAGCGAGCCCGCGATCGGCTTGTGGTCCGACACGCTCTATCTGTCGACCGACGCGACTTGGGACATCCATGATGTGCCGCTGGGGCGGATGAGTTTCTCGGGAACATTGGCACCGGGAGAGGATTACAGCCAATCGCTCACGACATTGCTGCCGCCGGCCACGCCGGGTCAATACCGTGTGATCACGCGAAC
Organism: Pirellulaceae bacterium; assembly: GCA_963734865.1. Taxonomy (GTDB): domain Bacteria; phylum Planctomycetota; class Planctomycetia; order Pirellulales; family Pirellulaceae; genus CBDCUW01. The sequence continues at coordinate 268,837 of CAVTIV010000020.1, read as the reverse complement.
CGACATTTTCAATCAGGTTTATGAGCGGGAATTTGACGCTAACAACACCTTGGCTTCTGCCGAAACGATTTCGGTTACAGTCGAACAACTTCAGCTAGGTGTTCCTTTTGATTCCACACTCTCGACCGGCCAGTCCCGATTGTTCCAGGTGACGGTGCCGCACGATCAGACGCTCTCTGTATCACTTTCGACCGATGCGAAAGGGGCAACGACACGAACTGTTCCTGCGATACGACGCGGCGCCCACGATTGCCAATTTCGATGCCGCTTATGAGGGCGGGCTCGGCAGCGACCTTCAGGCGATCATTCCGTCAACACAGCCGGGTGTCTATTACGTGCTGGTCCGCGGTTTCCAGGAACCTGCCGATGATACGCCCGTAACGCTGCTAGCCGAACTGTTGCCGCTGGTGATCACGGACATCAACACCGATGTGGGCGGCGACAGCAAGTTCGTCACGACGACGATCGAGGGAGCGCGATTCCATGAAGACGCGATCGTCAAGCTCATTCGACCTGGTTTCGACGAATTTGTACCGGTGGATTACGAAGTGATCGACTCGACCAAAATCATCGCCACGTTCGATTTCACCGATGCGGCACATGGGCTGTACGACGTCGACGTGATCAATCCCGGCGATGAAGTGGCCGTTGTCCCCTACCGCTTCCTGATCGAACAGGCGATCGAGCCTGATGTCACCATCGGCATCGGTGGGCCGCGGACGATCCTGGCCGGCGACGTTGGCACCTACAGCGTTGCCCTGCAAAGTGTTTCCAACCTTGACACACCCTACGTGTACTTTGAGGTCGGCATCCCGGAAATGCTGAACAACGAATTCGTCTATGGTCTGCCATTCGTGCGGTTCAACTCGAACGTCCGCGGCGGCCCGGACGGTGCCGACAATGTGCCGTGGGCCGAAATCGATTCGGTCGTCAACGCCGGCCAGACATTGGGCGGTACAGTCCGTTCGCCGGGATACCTGTTCGACCAAGACGCCAATGGATTCACCGGTTTCAGCTTCAACCTGTCGACCTACCCCGGTCTGCAGGAGTTGCACGACCGGGCGTGGGAGGAATTGGTCAGCACCGTCTATGCGGCGTTTCCTGATCTTGCCGCACAAGGAGTTCTCGACAATGGCCCGGCCGGGCTCGATCAAATCTATGACGGCCTAACCGACATTTACAACGAACTGGCAGCGGTACCGAGCAAGTGCGAAATACCATTCATTCCCTTCCGCTTCCATCTGGTCGCCGCTGCGACCGCGATGACGCGAGACGAATTCATCGCGCATTCACTTGCCGAGGCCGAGACGCTTCGTCAAGCGATCATCGACGATGACAGCAGCGTCACCCCGGCATTGTTGGTGTTGGCTGCAAATCGCGAAGACTGGGGCAATCTGTTCTTGGCGGCGCTGGAAGAGGGCGGCTTGCTACGGGAGGAGGATGACATTCCGCCGATTCGCGAGCAGGAGCGGATCGTCAGCCTGATGGCGACGCTTTCGTCCGGGCATCCTGATCGGACCGGCCGGCCAGGAAGTGAAATCGTCTGGCGATTTGCTGGCGTTCTTCGAACAGGTTCGCACCTGGTACGGAAACGACCCGTCACAGATGGCTGAGGTCGAATTCTACGATCCGCGCAAGAGCGATTGCTATGAAGGCGAGATCCCGGTTCCGGCGATCGCGGAATTTGATGACTATGACCTCGGACTGACGCATCAGACGCACTTTGAGTCATTCCGAGTTTACGTGCCCTGGATGCCGTTCGAGGATCGAGGCGGCGGGACTGCCGCCGGACTACCAGATCAATGGCCCGCAGCCGGTCGATGGGGACGAGTTCGCCGCGCTCGATCTGACGCAGTTCCTCGCGGGTGATGCCGTGCAAGGACTGGCTGCGATCACCGGACCTCAGACGGTCGACACCGAGGGCTGGCTGCCCGCTCGCCCAGAGGTTGCCCTACACGGTCAGCTTTGCCAACTCGCCGGATGCGTCGCAGTACGTCCAGGAAGTTCGCGTCGTCACTCAGTTGGATGAAGATCTTGACATCTTTTCATTCCGGCTTGGCGATATCAACATCGGCAAGATCGACGTGCACATACCCTCGGATCGGGCGCTGTTCCAGGGCGAGTTCGATTTTACCAACACGCGAAGGCTTTATCCTGCGGGTCAGCGCGCGGTATCGATCAATTCTCACGCGAAGCGACCTGGTTGCTGCAGGCGATCGACCCTCTGACCGGCGAACTGCTTCAAGACTCGACGCGTGGTCTGCTGGCAGCCCAACAACGCGCAAGGCGATGGTGCGGCGTTCGTGTCCTACACGATCCTGCCGGATGTGGATGTCGCCACGACCGGTTCGCAGATCACGGCCAGTGCTCGCGTGCTGTTCAACAACGCGCCGCCCGAGGACACGCCCGACTCTCACCCAGCCGGTCGATGCGGTGGCCCCCGGCACCACGCTGATGGTTTCCAAGCATTTCCGGGCAAGCCAATAACTATTTGGTCAATTGGTCGGTCGCGGACGATGCCGGCGGTTCCGGGTTCCGACACGTCACGCTGTACGTTGCCACTGACGGTGGCGACTACAAAATCTGGCAGCGACAACTGGACGAGGCGTCGGTTCGCTGGTATTCGAGGGCAAGGCGCAGATTCGACGTATCAGTTCTTAGCGCTAGCGGCGGACATCGCTGGCAATCGCGAAGCTCCTGGTCCCGGCGTCACCGCCGAAGGTCGACGGAACATCCGTCAATCTCGGCGGCGCCGTCAGTCGGTGGCAAACACGACGCCGCCCAACTTCGGCATCGCCCCACAGCCGACACCCGAGCCATCAACCAATCCGCTGTTCACCACCGCCGAGCAGTTGATACCTGCGGCCGAGGTAACGTTCGGTAAGCCCGAGTTCGATCAGGTGCTCGGCCGTTCGTCGGCCGCTCGTTCGCCACGGGGATCGAGCAAAGCTATGCCGAGATCGGACCGATGGCCATTGTCGAAACGCCCGAGGGCGACGTCATCATCAGTGGCGGAACGAGCCGAAGTTCCCTGTTCAGGTTTGGCCCCGCAGGCGGCGAGGCGCTTAACGCTTGGGCGGAACTGCCCTATCCGATCTTCAACATGGCGTTTGATGGTGACGGTCGGTTGTGGGCGACGACCGGCGGCGGACCGCTGCTGGAACTCGACCCGGATACCGGGAACATCCTTGCCGAGCATGGTGACGGGATCACGATGGCGATGGCGGTCGAGCCGGGTACCGGTTTGATCTACGTCGCTGCGGGTGTTGTCTGGTCGGGTGGCGTGAATGGCCAATATGGTGCGGCCGGTGGTATCGAAATCTTCGATCCGGAAACCGAAACGTTCAGTCACTACAGCCGCGATCTCAATCTCCGTGTCGCTTCGCTCGCCTTCGACAACGACGGACATCTTTGGGCCACCACCTGGCCCGATCGGTCGCAGGTTGTCCGCTTCACGCCGCAGCGCCGCGGCGAGTTGATGCTCGAGTTCGATGCGCCGGTCGATTCGCTGTCATTCGGCCAGACCGGAACCGATCTCGAAGGCCTGCTGTTTGTCTCGCACAATCGAGGCGCCAACATTCATCCCGGCAGCGAATTGACGATGATCGATGTGGCGACGCTTCGACGCGTCACGGTCGCCGATGGCGGTTCTCGCGGTGACGTGATCGTCACGACCGCGGACGGTCGCGTGTTGATCAGCCAATCGAATCAAGTGGATGTACTCAATCCGGCAATCGCACCTTTGGTCATCGCCACCAACCCACCGACCAATGGCATCGCGGCGCTGCCGGTCTCGACGATCACGGTCACCTTCGACCAACAGATGTTTACCGGTGCGGGTGGCGAGCCGAATTCGGTCCTCAACCCCGATAACTACCTGTTGGTCGGACAGAATACTGGCGCCGTTCCGGTCAACGACGTGTTCTACATCGATGAAGCGAACACCGCCCATCTGCTTGCAGGATATCTCGACCCGGACGTCTACACGTTGACGGTTCAGTCCGATGTGGCGAGCGTCGAACAGATCCGGATGGAAGCCGACTATGTGACCAGCTTCACGGGCGTCTCTGATTTTTCCGCGTTCGTGGACATCGATTTCGACACAGTGCGCTCCGACCGTGGACAGAACATCGTCTCCTGGGACGTTGTCGTGACCAATACCAGCGAATTCGATTTGGTGTTGCCGATCGTTCTGGTGCTCGATCCTCTGGATGGCTACACCGGGATTCCAGATGGCGCGGCGGGTCAGGCTGCCGACGGACGCTGGCTGATCGAACTCGATACGACGAAACTCAGCCCGGGTCAGTCGACTAGTGGTCAAACCGTAACGGTGTTCAACGAAAATGATCGGCGCGTTGAATTCGACGTTGGAGTTTCGGCGGGACCGGGCGCGAATCAGCGACCTGTGTTCGTTTCCGATCCGATTGTCGAAGTCCACAACCTGCAGACATACGAGTATCAGGCGCTGGCGACTGACCCCGATGGCGTCGTGATTCACTATTTCCTGAACCGTGGTCCCCAGGGGATGGAGGTTGACTCGGAAACAGGCTTGGTCAGCTGGACGCCCGACTTTAACGGTTCGGCCATGACGCTAGTTGAACTCCATGCTTATGACGCGCGCGGTGCTCGCGCGGTCCAGCGGTTTTACATTGAAGTGATCGACGGCAATCGCGCACCCGAGTTGAACGATCTGCCGGGATTGATACTGGGAACCGAGGGCGAGCCGATTGAGTTCTCGCTGCCGGTAACGGATCCCGATGGCGATCCGTTGGCCGTGTGGGTGGAGGGACTGCCGCCGGGTGCAACGCTCGATCCCGTTTCGCGGACGTTCGTCTGGACACCCGATTTCGAGTCGGCCGGTAGTTACGAGAACGTTCAGTTCTTCGTCACCGACGGAGTGAACCTGGTCTCGACAAGAACCAACTTTGCCATCGCACCAGGTGATCAGCCGCCGCGATTGATTCCACCTACCGACCGCGTCGTGCGCGAAGGCGAACGCTTGCGGTTTGTCATCGACGGATTCGATCCGGATGGTGATCCGGTTACATTTGCCAGCTTCATGCTTCCACCCGGCGCGACGCTTGATCCCAATTCGGGTGTCTTTGATTGGACGCCCGAATTCTATCAACATGCCGACGAGGCTTATCGGGTGCCGATCACGATCTTCAGCGGAGCTCAGTCGGTCAGCGAGACATTTGCGATTACCGTTCTGAATGTCAACGGCGCTCCGGTTTTCGACAACCTTACCGGTTTTCGAATCGCAGAGGATCAGCCGATTTCGTTTTCTGCATTCGCATTTGATCCCGACAACCCCGCGTATGAAACTCCCGTACGGAATGAAACGGGCGATCTGTTCGAGCGAACACCCGATGTGCCCGCTACGGTGACGTATAGCGTCACGGGCCTGCCGGCCGGCGCGTCATTCGACGCGGAAACGGCGATGTTCTCCTGGCGACCGACGTTTGCCCAGGCCGGAACGTTCCAAATGACGTTTACCGCTACCGATGACGGCGATGGTACCGCGACTCCGATGTCCGTGGTGACCACGGTCGAAGTGGTGATCACGAATCTGAATCGTACGCCCGAGATCACACCCATCGACAACCAGACGGTGCAGCGCGACCAGATCCTCGAGATTCCTGTCTCGGCAACCGATCCGGATGGCAATCCGCTGGAATTGCGCGGCGAGAACGCCGCACCCGGATTCCCGATGCCGGACTTTGTCACTTTCGTGGACAACGGCGACGGTACTGGCTTGTTCCGCGTGGCACCGACCGTCGGTGACCGAGGTGACTATGGCTTGACTTTGTTTGCCCGCGATGACGGAGACGGCGGTGGTCCATGGGCTCCACTCGAGCAATCCAGTACGTTCATCGTCACGGTTGAATCACCCAATGAGCCGCCGCAGTGGAACTACATCGGCGATAAGGTTGCCGTGGTTGGCGAACCCTTTGTATTGACGGTTCAGGCGACCGATTTCGATCAAGAACCACTGCAGTTCGCACTGAGTGGACTTCCGCCCGCCGCGGTACTCACGCCGGGTGCGACCTACGGTTCCGCGACGATCAACTGGACGCCGCAATCCATTGACGTGGCGTCGTACAACGCAACGGTCTCGGTGCAAGATGGCGGGAATGGCGATGCCACATCGTCTGCGACCGACAACGCATCGTTCCAACTGGTCGTTCGCAGCAGCAATACGAGTCCGAATCTTCCGCCGATCGCGAACCAGTTGATCAACGAGGGCGACTCGTTGTCCTTCGTCGCCAGCGCCACCGATCCCGATGGCGATCCACTGACCTACCATGGACAAGGCTTGCCCGAGGGTGCGACGCTCGACCCGGCAACCGGCGAGTTCCGTTGGACGCCCAGTTACCAACAAGCCGGCAGTCACGAAGACATTCGCATCATCGTCAGCGATGGCCATCGCAGCCGGTTTCAAGACTTCAGTGTCTTTGTCAGCAACACGAATCGCGGACCGGTGATCGTGCCGCGCGAACCTCTGTTCATGCGCGAGGGCGGTTTGCTGGAGTTCACGATGCAGGCGGGTGACATCGACGGCGACCCGATCGCCTATTCGGCTGGTATTCTTCCTACCGGTGCCGTGTTCACCGAAGATGGTCGATTCACTTGGACGCCCGGTTATGAGCAGGCAGGCGACTACGTGGTGACCTTCACTGCGACCGATTCGTCAGGGCTTTCGGATTCCACCGATGTCACGTTGCGGATCGACAACATCAACCGAGCTCCGGTTCTTGACACGTCATTTCATGCTGTTCGTCTCGGTGAAGAACTGCGGTTCATGATCGAAGCATCCGATCCCGATTTGGGTACGGTTCTGGCCTACGATGCGGCGGACTTGCCCCAAGGTGCGACCGTCGACAAGACGACCGGCGAGATCGTTTGGGTGCCCGGACCGGGTCAAGACGGGGAATACCTGGTTCGCGTCTTTGCCAATGACGGCCAAACGACCGTGTCTCAGATCGTTGTCCTGCTGGCCGCCGTTGAACTACCACCGCCAAAGGTCAGCGTCGTCCTGACGCCGAGTTTTCCGTCGCCCCCGGGCGAGCCGATTTTGGTGCAGGCGATCGCCGATTCACTCGCCGACGTGACCAGCATCACCGTCACGCTAGACGGCCAACCGATAGCGCTGGATGCTGACGGTCGGGGTCAGTTCACGGTCGCGACGCCGGGTCGTTACGAAGTCATTGCTACCGCGACCGATGTGGACGGTTTGGTCGGCTTCGCGACGACAACGCTGAAGGTGCGCGATTTCGCTGATGTGGATGTGCCCGTCGTCGCGCTGGCCGCTCCCGCTTTCGCCGTGATTGAAGATGGCGACATTCGTGGCACGATTGCCGACGTGAATCTGGACGAGTGGACGCTCGAGATAAAACGTTTCGGCGATCTCGAATTCCGAACGATCGCAAGCGGCAACGATCCCATTGCCGACGGCGTGCTGGCGACGCTCGATGTCCAAGACATGCCAAACGATTTCTATGTCTTACGTCTTTCGGCACGAGACATCTCGCGGCGCTCTGCGCGAACCGAAACGATCATCGAAGTCTACAGCGACACCAAGCGAAACCTCGTGCGCCGTCATACCGACCTGGTCACGACGGTCGGTGGAGTCGCTGTGGAGGTCAGCCGCCAGTACGACTCGGTGGAACGTGATCGCACCGCCCGTGCCGGTTACGGTTGGCAGTTGGTCGGACGGGACATCAACTTGCGGGCCAGCGTGCCACCGACCGGTTTCGAGTCGCAGGGTCTGTACTCGGCCTATCGCGATCAAACTCGCTTGTATCTGATGTCACCGTCTGGCGAGGAGCTCGGGTTCGTCTTTGAACCGATCGAGAATTCGCAGCCATGGTTAACCCACTACCAGCCGGCATGGCAACCGCTCGGCAGTAACCCCGCGGGCTGGACGCTCGAATCACCTGAACAGAGCTTGATACGCGGTGGGACTCAATACTTTGACCTCTCCAGCGGCTATCCCTACAACCCGCTGAGCCCGTTGTTTGCCGGCACCGATTTCGTGTTGACCGCGCCCGACGGCACGACCTACGACATCGATGCCCGGTTTGGTGTCACATCGCAAACCGATACGGCCGGCAATACGGTTTATCTCGGCGAAAGCGGAATCGTTGCCATCGGTGGCGAATCCGTGCAATTCATAACCGACGGGGAGGGGCGATTGCATCGTCTCATCGGTCCGGGGGGAGAGGTCGTGCAATATCAGTACGACGCGGTTGGTAATCTTGTCTCGGTGCGTGCCCCACAAACCGGAAAGACGACACGTTATGGATACAGCACCGATGTTGATCACCTGCTGGAGATTGCCGTTGCTGCCGACGGAACCGGTTCATCGTATCAGTACTCCGACGCCAACCCGCCATCGGAGGCAGCGATTCTTGCCAACCTCGGTGCGGCTGCTACCTTCACCGGTAACACGGTCACCGAGTCGTTATCGGCTGGCGAGTCCAAGCGGTTCACCTTCAGTGTCCGTCAGAGTGAAGTCAATTCGACAGCCTCGGGAGAGTTGCTGGTTCGCATCGTCACGTCAGCAACGGGTGGGCTGGAAGTCGGAGTGCCGAGAATCTCAGGTCTGGAACCTCGTACGACGCACAGCACGACCGATCGCGCCGAATCGATCTTTGCGATTACACGCGAAGGTCTCTATCAGATCGAAGTCACGGGGATCGGTGGATCAGCCGGCAACATCGAATTGGACGTGTCGATCGCCGGCGATATCAATTCAGATCGGTTGGTTGACGGACTGGACAGCGATATCCAAGCAGGGCTGACAGGCGTCAGCACTGGCCAGCCCGGTTTCAATCCCGCGGCGGACCTCGACGGCTCCGGTACGATTGATCTATCGGACCGGCAATTGCTATTCCGCAACGCCGGATTCGTTGCCAACGGTGCGCCGGCGGCGAATCTCGAGTTTGGGCGGCAGCTGACGCATACCGATCTTGCGGTGCGGTTTGAGCTGGATGATGCGCTGCGCGATCCTGATGGTGATGATGTCTTCTATCAAATCGTTGCCGTGCAGAATGGGACAGCGGCACTTGATCCCAACGGCACGGTGGTCACTTTCACGCCCAATCCCGGGTACTCAGGTGTAGCCGAGATCTCGATCCAGGCCGACGACGGATTCAATCTGTCGGATGTGGTCACGATCGATCTTGATGTTTCGGCTGCGGCAATGTTGGGCATTGACATTGTCAATCGTCAGCCGCAGTTGGGAATTGGTCAGCATGAGCCGTTGTTGGTTCGCGGTCAATTCACCGATCAGCAGGATGTACCTCTAATCGGCAGCTATGTCAGTTACACATCGAGCGATCCGCTTCATGCAACGATTGATCAGAACGGCGTCCTGACTGGCGTGAGTGATGGATTTGCCGCCGTCACGGCTAGTCGCGGATTCTTCCAAGCGGCCAGTGCGGTGACGGTTGGCACGCCAAGTGATGACCAAGGCGTCAGCGAAGGGATTTTCGTTTATCCCGGTTCGTTGATACTGCCCTTGGTTGCTGGACAACGACAATTCCGTGTCGAAACACTCGATCAGGAACCCATCGATCGGTCGGCAGCGGCGGATGGAACGTTTTATGTCGTCGGTGATTCACGCGTCATTGACGTGACTGCCGATGGATTCGCAACTTCGTTGGCTCTTGGCGAGACGACACTGACGATCATCAACGGGCCCGCGATCGAAACGGTACGGGTCAGCGTGATCGAGCCGGAAGTGGGGACCGCCACGTTCGGTACCGATGGTGGAATCCTGCAGAGCGATGACGGCGTATTGCTGCAGATTCCTCCCGGCGCCTTGCCGGACGATGTGACGGTGTCACTGACGAGTTTCGTCGACGCGATCGAGCCGGCATTTGACGGTGTGTTCGACGTTGGCGCCAGCTTCGAACTTGATTTGGGCGGTGCCGTGCTAAGCGAGACGGCTCAGGTGGCCGTGCCGGTGCCTGCCGCTTTTGATGCCGGTGATTCGGTTTACTTTTTCCAGCAGCAGACGATCACTCATTCCGACGGATCGACCGAAGATATTTGGTTGCTGATGGAAACGGGCGTCGTCGGCAATGACGGGATGGCCCGAACGACGTCGCCTCCCTATCCGGGTTTCAGCGCCGGCGGCCAGTACCGGATCGCCAAGGCCGATACGCCGGATCAGTTGGTGATGCTGGGTGTCGGTGCGCCCGGTCATGTTGGCTACTCAATCGGTGTCACACCGTATGGGTACGGTGTTCCCTACGTCGGTGGATTGATTCCTGTTCCCTATACGCTGAGCTTGAGCGTCAGTTTTCTGACCTACCGTCGCAGCCCCAACGAAATTCCATATGCCGAACAAACGGTCAACGTTCAACTTCCACCAGCGGGTTCGACTGCCGACGTTACTGTCGATGTGCCGGAACTCGATCCGAACGACCTCCGTCCTGTGATTACGGACATCGACGTAATCGCAGTCGGTGACACCGCGATTTTGTCGATCACAGGCGAACGATTCAATGGTTCCGACGTGATCTTTCGCCAGGGAGAGAATGAATTTTCAGCCGTGATTGTGTTCATGAATGACACTTCTGCTACGGTTGAGGTTCCGCGCGGCGCGATCTTGGGCGTTTCTGATGTCATCGTTTCGAATTCCAGCTTCGGAGACTCCAACGGCGCGTCGTTCGCGCTACGGCCAACGTATGGCGCGGTTGCGTCGACAGGGCAGCAGATCACGGTCTTTAACGCCTTCACCTCAACCAACGAAGTGATTCGGCAGTTTCCGCTCAGTGGTGCGGCAGCGACGATCTTCACTCCCGAGAACAGCCGATTCTACGCGACCTCGTATGATGGAGTCGCTGTTTATGACGCGATCCTGATTCGACAGGCGGACGCAAATCCGGCAACGGCGGCGGTCGATGTTGTTTCGATTCCCGGTAATCCGTTCATTCGGGAATTGGCCATGGATCCGGATGGGCACTTCCTTTTCGTTGCCGGTGTTGCTTCGGCCGTGTGGGTGGTTGATATTCGGGCAGAATCAGAAACCTTCCACCAGGTGATTCGTACCATTTCTCTGCCGCGTCAAAGATCTGCACTATCGGGTCTGGCGGTCACTGCGGACGGCAAGCATTTGCTGGTCGGCAACGGTAGCGACGAAGGGTACCTGACGACCTTCAAACTCGATCCGATGAACGAGCCAACGGTCGACAATCCGAACCCGGCTGGTTGGGGCGATCAGGAATCGGACACGGCGCTTCAGCGCGTACCGCTGTCCATTGAGGCGTCACCGGATCCGGACAATCCCGAGTACGCCACGATCACGTACCGCTACCGGGTGATGGTATTTTCGCCCTACGGTCAAAGCCAAGTCGAACCGTACCTGCAGCGATTCACGACCGTCAAGTTGACCGACAGCGGACCGCAACTCAATGACGTTGTCACCAAGGTCAAGGGCGGCAACTTGCAGTCGTTTGGAACGCCCTACTACAGTGGATACTACACCAATGCAATGACGCCTCGCGACATCGCACTGGCTCCCGACTTGTCGTATGCCTACATTGGCGACTGGGAACTTTTCCTTGTTTCGGGATATGGTGGGAATCACGGAGACAAGGTGGGATTGGTTCGCGATCCATTTGGTCTCAATGGCGCACCGACATACCTTGGTGCTACCACGCCGATCGAATTCGGATTCGTCACCAGCGTCGCAACCGATCCGGCTGGCGATTATCTTTATGCTGCCTATGGTGGTGTCGGCGAAATGCTTGTGATGCGTACCGCCGAGTTAATCGCAGCCGGTGAAAGCCTTTCGAATGAACCAATGCGAGCCGAGCGCGAACCGCTCGATCAAGTCAATCCTGCGATCCACGTGACACCGCTAGCGATTGGCGGCTTGATTCAAGGCATTTCGATTGATCCGCCGCAACTGGTGGATATCGATGTCGATGCGAACAATGATGGATCGGTTACCCGTAGAGACGATCAAAACTTCCTCGAAGCTGCCGGGTCCGGTGTGATCATTAAGGTCAATAATGGTGACACGGACTTCGATGGGGTCCCGGATTGGGCTGACGGATTCAATGCGAACGGCAGCGTTATTTTAGCGGATGCAGATGACTCGCTCACCAAGAACGACGCGTTCAGTGAGATCATACTCACATTGGGCCGATCTTTTGATTTTACCAAGGCAGTGATAGATCTGATCTATGACGCTTCGGATCCTGCAAAGGTCATTCCGCCCACAACCCCACCGTTGCCGGCGTTGCCTACGGGCTATCTGTTGCCTTCGATCGGTTTCCCTGATTTTGACGGGGATTTGCGAATCTGGACCAAACCTGCATCCGCTATTCGAAACGGCGCCAGCGTCAAGGCCGGTGGCGACTTTCTCGCTCCGGGGCAATACACTGCGGCCGAGCTAATGACGCTGCTTGACTTTTCCGTGGCATCCCGTTCGAAAACATTCTATATCGAGGCCGTTAGACCTAGTGGCGCGCTAGGGGATCAACGCATTAGCGTGAAGGTCGACCCTGACGGTCCCGCTGGCCCAAAAGCATTCAATTTGAATCCATCGGGCGATCAGATCGTTGCTACGTTGTTAGAGATGGCGTTCATCGACACAGTCGGTACTCTCGACAAGATGCCCGTGTACGAAGACGCTCTCATGGTCAGCCAGTTGGTGACCACTCAGCAGTTACCGATTCGAGCCGCCACTGCATACGGCACAACAACAACCGACCCGGACAATTTTCGAATCGAGATCGACAACGCCGCCGCGACTTCCGCGAGCATCATCGCTACCGTCGAAGTGTTCCGTGATGGCGTGAGGAAGGTCGGACCAACCCCCTACGCATTTACCCACAGGAGCGGGACTACATACCGTTCGGACGTGTTCCGGCTTGTTAGTAACACAGTCGATAACAAGGCTTCTGGACACGGTGCTAATTCGGACCCCAAAGCCCAAACAATCAAGGTCCAACTCGGTGACATCGTTAAGGTGTCGTACACGCTCAAGGGGACGAAAAAGGTCACCCATTCGATTTCGGTCGGCCGGCCAGTTGCCGAAAACGGAGATAAGGCGATCCGGGAAATCCGGTTGAATCTCATCAATATGCGCAACGACGCAAAGACGGGAACTTATTGGACAAATGCAAGATTTTGGAAGAAGTGAATAAGATGAACAGGGGTTGGGCACAGGCCGGTATACGGTTCGTCGACGCGACTGGTGGGAAGATCACGGCGGCTGACATCACGACGCGGGACCAACCGGTCGGTGTAAGTCTTGACGGTGGTCTCTCGGAGTTCAATCCCAACGAAACGGCGGAGGAAAGAGCTCTTATCAGTGGCGTGAAAGACGCGAATGCTCTTACAATCGATGTGATCTTCGTAGGCTCATTTGGTCCGCCACCTCCCGCTCCAAGCCGGGGAGAAGCCTTCGTTGACTCGAACACGGCGCCAAATTTTGACCCAGCACACAACCGCACTTTCATCATCAACCTGACTCGGACACCGTTTACAGCACCGCACGAGATTGGTCACATTCTTAACGGGGCAGGCGGCCATTACACAGGTGCGAACACACCCAATAATCTGCTCCGCAGCGGGACCAGCGCCGTAGATACGGTGACGGACTCGAAGCGTTTGGTCGACGCCCAAATCACGACAGCGCGAACGGCAACCACTCTGCCGCAGGGTGGGACACCCTTGCGTACGACCGGATCGGGACCCGGTGGGAAAACGGAGCTTCAGATGGCGGATGTCGAAGGCATGTTGCAGTTCGCCGTGGAACGTTGGGCCACATTTGCAGTTGCGGCTGATCAGATCTCTGCACTTTCCAGCGTTTCGGTCGCAATCGAAGACTTGGGAGGTTCTATGCTCGGGCTGTTTTCCCATGGACAGATTTTGATTGATGATGACGCAGCAGGGTTTGGCTGGTTCGTCGACCAGACACCTTGGGACGATGACGAATTCGCTGCCACAACAATGACACCGATCGTATCGTCCGTGTCGTCATCGCCCATTGGAGCCGTCGATCTTCTGACCGTTATCGCTCACGAACTCGGACATGTTCTCGGCCTCCCTGATCTGCACGGCGAGAGTTTTTTAGCTAGTCTGATGGCTGCTTCGCTTGAAACGGGTGTGCGAAGAGTGCCGCTGGCCAGCGACCCCGTCTGGAGCATCGTTGGGCCAGTCTGGCAAGATTCACCGAGCATCGATTCCGTTCACGCTCTGCACATCGCGGCACCACGGGATGCGGTCAACGGTAGCTTCGGTGTTTCCAGCCCGACCGCTGCGCCATTTGGGTGGAACACGTTCGGCTCTGCCACGGTGGTCAACGGTCAAGGTACTCTCGCCGAGGATGATCTGTTCAACAGTCGCTTCTCGCAGACGATCGAGATTCCGGCTCAGGCTACCGCGCTGAGATTCACGGTGGATGTCGATCTTGCTGATCCGCTGGCCACTGTGCCTGATGCCTTTGAATTCGCTTTGCTCGATGAACATACCGGTCTTTCATTGCTCGGCACCGCTGTCGGTATCACCGGCACCGACGCCATGATCAATATTCAACCGGATGGAAAGACCTACGTGGCACCCAGCGTGAGCCTTGCTGGGCTGAGTGTCTCGGGTTCCGCCATCGATTTGACTCAGACGCTCGAATTTGAGATCGACCTGACGAGTCTGTCCGCGGACGTGGTCGCAACTCTGTACTTCGATCTGCTCGGGTTTGGTGAGCTTGATAGTACGGTGACGATCGACAACGTGATACTTGATGGACTCTTGGCACCATCCCTTAGTGTCCGACTCGACCCGGCGTTCGATTCGGGTATCGCAGATGACAACATCACCAGCCTGGCAAGTGTCGACCTGATCGGTACGACCGAACCGGATCTTTTGGTTTCGCTTGACATCGATGGAGACGGCTTCGACGACGGTGATGTGACAGCGGACTCAACCGGGGCGTACCGATTCTCCGCACTCGCTCTCAGCGAAGGAATCAACACGTTCCGAGTTCATGCGACCAACTCCATGGGTGAGGCGATTGAATCGATTGATATCGAACTCGATACGATCCGGCCCACCGCGATAGTGAATGCCCCGACTCCCGGTCAAATCACCGCCAGCGATCTCGGGTACGTCGATGTCACTTGGAACGACGTTGGCGGCTCCGGTGTCTTGCTGACGTCGATCGACGCGAACGGCGTGACAGTGACCGGTGTGACCGTGACGAGTGCCGACGTCGTTGCCGACAAGGTGCGTTACTCGTACGTCGGCAACCTGCCTGAAGGCCAAGTCGACGTCATGTTTGCTGCGGGGACGGTTGCGGATCTCGCTGGCAACGAAAGCGAAACTTCGAGCCACTCGTTCACGGTCGACCGGCAAGGACCGAGCGGAGCCCTGGTAACGCCATCGCCCGGTTCGACGACCAGCACCGACCTCGGCTACGTCGACGTCCAATGGACCGACGTCGGCACCGCAGGCGTCGATCCGATCAGCATCGACAAAAGCGATGTAACAATCACTGGCGTCACGGTCGACCACATCGAGGATCGAGGCAACGGGTTGATCCGCTACTGGTACAACGACGACAGTGATGGGTTGGTCCAGGGTTCCGTTTCTGTTTCCAGTGTGGCTGGCGCCGTGAAGGATGGAGTCGCCAACCCAAGTGTCGAATTTGATAATGTGTTCACGTTCGCGCCGCTCAAAACGAGCCCACCGACGTAACCGATCGCGTCACGATTGACCTGTACGGTCGGCAATACAATCGCCGGACGGGTGTCTACGGTTTCTACGCCGCTGTCACCAACAATTCGACCGACGAGTTGGCGTACCCAGTCCGTTTGCTATTGACCGAACTGGGACCGGAGGGCACGACCGTCTTGAATGCCAGCGGAACGTTGAATGACGGTACGCCCTACGTCGACTTGGAAGGAACCGGTACGCTAGCTCCCGGAGAAACCACCGCGGCGTTGGTGATTGGCATCCAGCCTCCGCCGCGATTGCTCTACACGTTCGTACCGCGAGTTTCTGCGGTTGTGATTGGTGGCAGCACGGGTGGCGAACTGGTCTTGGTTCCGGCACGGTCTTTGGTGCCAAATCAATTGACCGATTTCCAGAATGATGCGAATCGCTTCGATGTCAATTCGGACGGACGAGTATCGGCACGTGACGCGCTCAACATCCTCAATCACATTCAACTAGGAAGGGATCTGATCGCAGCCGACATGGCGGCAGTGATCGGGGTGAATGCGAGCATGTGGGTTGACGTCAATGGCGATGGAAAGGCATCGGCGCTCGACGCCCTGAATGTCATCAATGAACTTGGTCGTCGCTCGGTCACCGCGTCTCTGCCGGCAGCTCAGGGCGAGCAGATCCGCCGCGACGACGACACGAAAAAAGCCCTCGATGAGGCGTACGCCTCCCTTGCCGAGGAGGACGGCACCCTCACAACAGGTGACTTCAGTGGACAGGTGGCCAGTATGATCTCGGCTCGGCGTATTCTCGAGGCCACTGGGGACAAAGAGGCGGATTTTGACGATCGTGCAGAAAGTGTCGATTTTGGTTTAAATGCGGAACTCTCCTGGCTAAACTAGTGAAACTTTCGCACCGAAATATCGGCATCAGGATAGATTTACCGGAGAAGATGAGTGAGCTTTCGTACCTGTGCCCAGTTTTCATTGATCGCGTTGTTGCTGCTCGTGGCCCAGTCGTCCTCCTCTTCGGCGGGGACGATTGTCAACGGCGATTTCGAAACCTCCGGTGTTTCCCCGGATCCATTCGCCGGGTGGACAACGCCCGACCCATTGGATCTGCCACCGATTGATGCCGGCGGCGTCGCCGAATTTGATATCGTCGGCTATTTTGACCCACTCATCGAATTGCAGCAGACTTTCACGCTCCCAGCCGGCGCGAGCACGCTTTCGTTCGAGTTCAATCTCTCGTCGATTACCGGTGGAGTCTCGGATCCGTTTGCCCTGCCCGACAGTTTTCAGGCAACGCTATTGGACTCGACGCCCGCCTCTCTCTTTCCAATTTTTGGCGGTGTGCTCGATGCCTTTTACCTGTTCGATGCGAGCGGGTTCGAAGACAAGTCCAGCGGCGTAACAACTGAAGCCCTTGCTGGCGGTTGGACACGTGTGAGCTTAGATATTTCTTCCCTTGGTCCCCAAGATTTGACGATCGAGTTTCTCGCCCTTGGTGATGACGATGAACTTCTAACCACCGTTCTCTTGGACAACGTTTTCATTGCTCAGGGTGCCACCGTCCCCGAACCATCCTCGATCGCGCTTTGGTCCATTCTTGGTGCCGCGGCGTTTCCCGTGCTGCGACGCCGCAAAGGCACGCAACGAGTCGCTTCGTGATGACGTCGTAGGACAGCGAAAGGTGGTCGAAGCCATCGACTTACGCTACCTCTGCGGTGTCTTGAAAACGGCGACACTGTCGACGCTCGACGGGCAAGAGCTGCGCAAACAACGAATCGCCCCGTGGTTGCCACGGTTGAGAAAATCCGATATTTTCCCCATGTCTTCTGGGTATGAAAGCTTGATTCGAGCACTTGTACGGAGGCTTGGGGCAAAATGTGTGCGAAATCTCTTCGCTTGGCGATTGGCTTTTACTTGTTCTGCTGTTGTTCGTCGGGCATTGCCGGCGTGGTCAACGGCGTGTTGGGACCTGCAGCCGTGAACACCGGCTTGCAAACGGTCTCGCTTCCCTACACCGTGACCTTCAACGCGGACGGCGAGGTCAGCGAATTCTCGATCGACGTCGTTCAATCGGCGTACGATAACGGCAGTGGCAATCTGCTGTTTTCGGATTACAGTTTTTTTTCGTTCGAGAGAAACTCAGGTTTGACGGCGCTGGCGAGTTGGACGGTAACTGACTTCGGCGCGTCACGTTCGATTTACACCGATTCGGCCGGCACAAGCACATCCGTACTGGACGTGACAGACGGGCAGAGTTTGCTGTTGGGGCATCTGGTATTGGACTATTCCAATCTCGGACTCCAAGGGGGCGATTCGATCACGATTGACTTGGCCGGGCAGCAGCTTCCGTTTCCGGGACCTGGCTTAGGTGACGACATTGTCTCGACGAACGTCAAGATCACCACCGCCGGCGGGCTCAACGGCACGGAAACGTCGTACGTTGCGACGGCCAACGACACTTCGGGAACTGTCGGAACTCAGATGGTCATCCTTCCGGCTGAATCCGCGACGGTTCCCGAGCCCGCGTCAATCGCTGTCTGGGCGTTGCTAGGATTTGTCGCCATCGGTGTTCGTCGACACAGCAGAAAAAAGCCGGCAGTTGAAGCAAGCGATGGGGATCCGCGACGAGTAGACGAAATGGCGCGGCTTGCGGCGAACCGTTTGCGGCCCCACGGTCCCGGTCACCGCAATTCGCATCATCGCGGCGAAAGCCGTGGCAAATTTGGGAGTTCCAATGCGAATGATCGTATCTCAGCAGACGGCATGACGTTCATCATCGTGAGTTGGCAGCCGTGTTTGCGAACGGCATGATTTGATCGCCGGTTGTACTGTGCAATCGGATCAACCATTTCTGCGCCTCCACCGCCCAGAAAACGGTCGTACTCAACGCGAGGCATGACACCAGTTCAACGGCAGTCAGTGCCGCCGTTTTGAAAATGCTTTGCAAGGGCGGCCAATAGATCACTGCCAATTGAAGCCCAAAAGTCAGCGAGACCGAGCCGATGAGCGCCTTATTTGAAAACACACCAATCCGAAACAACGAATCACGAGACGAGCGAATCGCCATTGCATTGCCCATCTGGGCAAGTGTCAGTACGGTGAAAATGATCGTCCGCCAGTGGGCCTCGACCGATGAACCAGACGCCCAACCCCAATAGCCCAACGCCAAGGAGACAATGCCCATGAGCAGGCCAATCCAGGCGATGTCGCGTACCATGGGGCGGTCGAAGATGTGCTGCTTGGGAGGATAGGGCGGACGACGCATGGTATCACGCTCGGCCTTTTCGATCGCCAACGCGATCCCAGGCAATCCGTCGGTCACGAGGTTGATCCACAGGATTTGAAGCGGCAGCAGTGGCAGCGGCATGCCCATCAAGGGGCCCAGTACCATCACCCAAATCTCGCCCGCATTGCTGGTCATCGTGTACTTTACGAACTTGCGAACGTTGTCATAAACAATGCGACCCTGCTCGACCGCATTCACGATGGTGACAAAGTTGTCGTCCAGCAAAACCATCTGCGACGCTTCCTTGGAAACGTCCGTTCCGGTGATCCCCATAGCCACACCGATATGAGCTTGCTTGAGGGCCGGTGCGTCGTTCACGCCATCGCCGGTCATCGCGACCACGTGACCATTGTTCTGCAGGGCTTGGACCAGCCGCAGTTTGTGTTTCGGGGCAACGCGCGCGTAAACAGATGTTTCTTCCACGGTGACCGCGAGATCCTCCGCATTCATTCCTTCCAAGTCTTTTCCGGTGAGCACTTGACCATTGTCAGAAATATTCAATTGTTGGGCGATATGCATGGCCGTGAGCGGATGATCCCCGGTAATCATCAGCGGTCGAATCCCTGCCGAGCGACACCGGGCCACGGCTTCGGCGACTTCCGCGCGCGGAGGGTCGATCATCCCCAGGATGCCGAGAAAGATTAACTGTTGCTCGGCAGAATCCAAATTGGCGTCGTTTGGAGGTTCGTCGAGCAGCCGAAACGCCACGCCCAACACCCGCATTCCCTTGGCCGCAAGTTCTTCATTTGCTGCTGCGATCCGTCGTTGCCACTGTTCGTTCATCGCTCTTGGCTCGCCTTGATCCCAGACGTATTGGCAGGCACTGAGAATGCTATCGACCGCTCCTTTGGTGAAGGCAATGTAGTCGCCATCCAAGTCGATCACCGGCCGCAATGCTGCAATCAACGGCCCTTCTCGCTCCTCTCCATGCGAAGAGACGATACGATGAACCGTTGTCATCCTTTTCCGGTCGGAATCGAACGGTACCTCGGCCTCGCGAGGAAACAGCTTCAGCAATTGATCTTTGCGAAGTCCCAGGCGTGCGGCGGCTACCGCCAAGGCACTTTCGGTCGGATCGCCGACCGCTCGAAACGCTTGCTGCTTGGGATCCCATTCGAGTTCGGCGTCGTTGCACAAGCCAGCTCCCGTGAGCAGTAGTGCCAGGGCGGAGTTGTCAGCAACCTGCTGTCGCAGTGCGTCAATCTCTTGGGAGACTTCCGATGCAGCAAACGACTGATCCTCCTGCAATGCGTCCGTCAAATCAATCCGATCCCCGGCCACGTCAACTACCGTGACCGTCATCCGGTTTTCCGTGAGTGTGCCAGTTTTATCGGAACAGATCACTGTCACCGACCCGAGCGTTTCAACGGCCGGGAGTTTGCGAATGAGCGCGTGATGTTTGAACATCCGCCGTGCGCCAAGGGCCAGCGAGACGGTTGCAACCGCCGGCAAGCCTTCCGGCACAACGGCGACCGCCAGGCTGAGCGCGGTCATCAACATCAATCGTGGATCTTCGCCACGGAGCATGCCCATGACAAACACCAACACGACGATCCCCATTGCGACCAGGGCCAATGTGCGACCGAGTTGTGCCAGCCGATTCTGCAGTGGCGTCGGTTCCGTTTGTACCGTTCCGAGAGATCGAGCGATTTTTCCCAACTCGGTATTCATACCGGTTTCCGTCACCACGGCCTGGCCGTGACCGTAGGTGACAACAGTCCCCATGTAGGCCATGTTGGTGCGGTCACCCAGTGGCAGGTTTTCTCCCGTGAGGGGCTCCACTTGTTTTTCGACGGATTCGGATTCGCCAGTCAGCGCCGCCTCTTGAATTTTCAGATTGACCGATTCCAGCAAACGGCCATCTGCCGGTACGTAGTTGCCGACTTCCATCAGCACGATGTCACCTGGCACCAACTCACGGGAAGAGATTTCTCGGAAGGTACCGTTGCGTCGAACCCGCGCGACGGGTACCGACATCTTCTTCAGCGCCGCCAGTGCCTTCTCGGCACGATAATCCTGTACAAAACCAAGCACTGCGTTCAGCACGACGATGGCCATGATGACAACGGCGTCGGTGTACTCGTGCAAGAAGGCCGACACGCCTGAGGCAACGACCAGCATCACGACCATCGCCCCGCTGAGTTGTTCCCACAGAATCCGCCATGTCCCACGACCACCCGTTTCGACCAGTTCGTTTGGACCATGTTCGGCACGACGTATGGCGACCTGGTCGTTTGCCAGTCCATCTGCGACATTCGAATCAAGCTGTTCGATCGCGTTCGCAATTGTCTCTCGATGCCAATCCGTCACGTCGTGTTCCTTCTTTCATCAACGGCTGAATCGGCCGAATTGTTGCTGAGAGTCTTCATTCCACATTCTGCCAGCCAACTCGCAGGGGAATGCGAGTGGCGGACGAAACGCTGCCGGCTTTCCGCTGAACAACGCGATCCATGAGACCGTCCGCACCGTTTCAGTAAAAAGCGATTTTTGCTCCACATCATAGCGGAACTTGTATCACTCGGTCCGGCCTCGATGTGGTAACGCACGACTTCAACGCCCCATCCATCGGCTTGTTCAGCGACCGTTGCTTGGCAGCCCAAGGTCGATAGTGCGACCGTCTGCGAGTGTTGTATCAATCGCAACGCCATCAACTGCTCAAAAGCTGCGTCATTCTTCCGTTCTGCGCCTTGAGAAAACCTAGAATTCAGGAGTCGTTTGTTACTTCACTGCCGGAGAATCGTGCATGTTCCGTTTACTAACTGCTCTGGCCACCGTCGTCTGCGTCATCCAATGCACGAACGCCAATGCACAGGGACCCGTTGGAAAGTGGGGACCCGGCGGAAAGTGGAGCCGTGTCGTCGGTCCCGGAGTCTCGATGAACGCGGCCGCCGGAACAGGCTCGATGCCAAGTCAGTCGGCCTACAGCCATCGTTACAACCGCGGTTACAGCAGCCGTCGTTCGTATTATCCGTCCTCGTCGTTCGGATTCAGCATCGGCATTGGAAACTATTCCAGTTATGGATACCCCGGCTATGGCTATCTCGACCCTTATCGCTTTGGCGGATACGGTTACGATCCTTACCGATACGGCAGTTTCCGAGCGCCTGATCTGCTGAACGATCCCTATTTCAGAGAAAGCCATCGGTATGACAGTCGATTTCCCGGTCGTTGTTCTCATCGGAATCAAACGCCGCTCATTATCCGTCCCGCAGTTCCTCGTGTGACCGGTAACTGAGATCGGTACCTCTGCTCTGACTTGACTCGCGGCATCCGGATCTGTCAGATCGGCTGCTGTCAATCGAACGCGAACGACATTGGTTTTTGAGAAATCGGCGGCGGCGAATTTCTCCACATTCCGGGCAACGAGCCACAAATCGGCTGTCTTGGCAGCAAAGGCCAACGCAATCGCCGTTGGTCATCGTTCCACCGGATGGGAGTGGCGACTGCAAACCTCTTCGAGCGTCTTTCCTGACAGTTCACTGCGGTGCGCTTCCGCGGCCAGATCACCCAGCGAAACGATCCCGACAAGATCCCCCTGATCGTCTTGAACGAGCAGCCGGCGGATGCGTTTGTCTTGCATCGCCAGAGCGGCCGCTTCGACCGACTGGTCTTGGGAGAGGAAAAACGGTTCGCTGGTCATCACTTCACGGACGTACGTCAATTGCGGATCTCGCGACTCGGCGATCGCGCGGACCACGATATCGCGATCAGTCAAGACACCAACCACAGTCCCCTTCGCTCACCGCCAGGAACCCGATGTTCGACTTGCTCATCTCAACGGCCGCATCGACCAAGTTCGCGCCCGAGGAAATCGTTCGGACGTTCCGCGACATGATCTCTCGCACTTGCATCGGTCTCTCCTGAAAGAACGAAAACCCAGATGTTTATCTATCGACACCCGGCGGTCTGGGATGACACCCGGCGGTTTGGAGAAATGTAAGCAAATTGCGTGCCCGACGATTCGGCTGCCGACACCTCCTTGCGGAGCCGCCATCGCGGTCGTGCCGAGATCACCGTCGGGCGGCAAGGTTTTGCCTTCCATCGGAGGGGGGCACTTCTCTTACTGACTTGGTCACGGAGACGGCCCCGGAGATTGATGCAGGTTGGTTGCCCGTCGATCGTTTGGCACGCAGGATGCACAGACCAACGATGCGAATGTGCACACTTTGGTGCACAGCAATGAAAGTCAAATTCGGACGAGCCGAAACGGGTTCCCGGAATCCACGCGAAAGGGGAACGCCGACTGAGGTCCGCCCGCCACTTGGGACGAAGCGACCTCGTGTCGTTCCAATTCGTGGTAGCGCGACAGACACTGAAAAATGACCTCAATCGTCTTCGCACCCAGGTTCCCCAATCGCAGCAAGTCCTCAGGCCGACGCTGCAGCAGGTCTCGTAATGTGATAATCCCGTAGACGGAATCTTCCAGTATGCCGATGATCCGTTGCGGCAGTCCGAGCGACTCCATCCCTACAATCGGATCACCGCGCTCGATCCCCCGCAAGATCGCTTCGCGAGCGACTCGAGGTATCTTGGGCAGATGGAGCGGTGGGGTCGAAGTCTGCGAAGTCGACGGAAAGGGTAGCGACTGCGGACGGTGGTCGAAGCCGGCCTTACCGGTCGCTTGCAATCGCTCACCGTCGCCAGCGGCCCTGAATCCGATCGGCGATGCGTCGCTGTCCGCATCGGCAAAGGTAGCCAGTTCGGCCATGCGGCGCGGATGCTTGAGCTTGTTGAAAGCTCGCTTTTCGATCTGACGAATGCGTTCGCGCGTGACATTCTGGGCCTTGGCGACCTCCTCCAATGTCATTTCGCGACCATCATCGAGCCCATAGCGCATCCGCAATACGTCTCGCTCTCGCCGAGGGAGCGTTGTCAGCAATTGAGCTATCTGCTGACGCAAAATGTTCTGCGAGGCTGCATCCGCAGGTTGCATCGCGGCCTCGTCTTCGTACAAATCGCCGATGCTCGAATCTTCGCCGTTGCCAACGACCTGATCCAAACTCACCGGCCGGCGATGAATCCTTTCGGTGAGTTCTGCTTCTTCATCGGTCATACCGGCGGCTTGGGCGATCTCATGAATACTTGGCTCTCGCTCCAATTCCCCATACATTCTGCTTGAGACTTGAAGAAGTTTGGAAACATTACCGATGCGATGCGAGGGCAATCGAATGGTCCGGCTTTGCTCCTGCACCGCCCGTGTTACCGCCTGGCGAATCCACCACGTCGCATAAGTGCAGAACTTGAAGCCACGCCGGTATTCAAACTTCTCCACGGCCCGCATCAAACCGGCATTCCCCTCTTGGATAAGATCCAAAAAGCTGACGCCTCGATGTCGATAATGCTTTGCGACCGAAACCACAAGCCGCAAGTTTGACTCGGATAGCCTCTTTTTCGCTTCCTGATACCGGTCACGATCGCGGATGATGGTACGAGCAGATCGTTGCAGACTGCGGCGAGTTTGCTGGCTGGCGATGAGGTCGCTTCGCGAACAGCGATTGGCCATTTCAATCACTCGTGCGATTTGAGGCTCGAGAAACTCGATACGCAATCCGAGTTCTTCGACCAAACGGACAGCGCGTCGCCGCCTGGGCACCAGGCGTCGCCAAGATTCTTGACGTGCCGATCGGACCTGGGTGCGGTCCATGGCGTTTCGAAAATCGCGCCGGTTTTGAGTCAGGATCGCCCGCACCGTCCTTAAATTGTGCGGCAAACGCCCACGGATGTGCCGCTCCTCCAAGCGGTCGCTGACGGAAACCTGAATCACACGCGTGAACGCCCGACGGCCTTGATGCACACTCTCAAGCAGTTTCAAAGCCTCCCGAAGGACAAAGTCACATTCCAAAACGCGGCAACGAAGTCGCCGACGGTTCGACTCCACTTCCCGGGCCAACGAGATCTCCTGTGCCCGGGTCACGAGCGGAAAGCGGCCAATTTGATACAGGTATTCTCCTAGGGCATGATCGGACGACCTGCGACGCAACACCGTCGGTTCATCCAGCGACGTCAGATCGCGCCTCGCACCTACCGGCGCGTCAACGTGACGGTCTCCAAAATCAAGGGAATCGAGTTGATGGGAAGGGTCAAAAATCATCGTATTGAAAGTGCACCTCGCTGCAAGCAAAAAACGGTAAACGCTTCGCCGCGTTCGCTCGCTGACAGATCGCTCGAGTGACCCGCGCGATCGCTGGGACCACACCCAGTGCCCACTTTCCGATACCCCTGTGATCGGCCACTCACAATCGTACGGGCGGCGGCGATCCATTACGGGACCACTGTGCAGCGGCCAAGTACCGTGCCAGCTCCCAATGGACAAGAACGCGCGAATAAAAACGCGGCAATCGACCCCCGCGGGCCCATCAGAAAAGATGGCGTCAGGGTCGAATCGTCTTCATGTACATATTCTACGCCGCGACAGAACCCCGACCAGTCTTTGGCGAGCATTCGACGGCGATGGCTTGGGAGGCAAATAAACCGGGCCGGTGGGACACTTGTGTGGTTGGAAGACGAGTTTTCGATACCTCGGGCTGCGGATGGCATTGTCGTCTTCGCCCACGGCAGTGGCAGCAGTCGTCACAATAGGGTCCACCCCCACCGATTCAAAAAGACGAGCCACGTACCGGGTCGTGACGGGATCAAGTGACTTCGTTTGCCGATCTTTCCTGGCATAGCAGAGAGAGGGAACGACCGCCGTGATTCGAACCGCCGACGCGTCACGAATCGCGGCAATGAAGAACAGCAAGCGGCAGAGCTTGTCGTTACAACTCTGCTTCTCTCTTCGCTCGCGAAGCGGCACGAAAATCGCACAGAAATATTGACGGATAATATTGACATTCTTGTGCGCCCTTCAATGATTAGCTGTTCCGGGATTGATCGGGAGATGGGCGCAGTGTCGATAAGATCGCCAGTGCATGTGCTTCCATTCGTCGAGTTCGAGAACCGTTTGCAAGGTTTTGAAGAAGATGTTTCGAACCAGTGATCCAGTTGTCTATTGCGCGACAAAGTACTCAAAATGTCCCGGTCCGCGTGCGGCCCGGATATTGCCGTCGGCAAAAGGGGACACGTACACGTACATCGTCGACAAATTCTGGACCGTGGCCGACGTGCGGGCCGATGGCAGGCTTCTTTTGCGGACCCGTCGGGGAAAGCTTCATGTTGTGGCGGCGACCGACCCCCATCTCCGTCGCCCCACTTTGTGGGAGCGATGGCGTTATCGCGAAAGATTTCCTCGTCCCGCCGATCCGCCTACGTCGCCGTCATCCGAGCATGCCGGTCATTGACCGCTGCGGCGCGACCTCTGGTCACTCCAGCGGCTCGCCAAGCGTTGCGGCTCGAGTTTTTTTGGCGGCGTTCGATGTGACCGAGGCAGGTGAGAAATGGCGCAATTCTGCGACGCATGACTCGGATGCTGCCGCACGGGGAGGTCACAAACTGCGGCGCAGCAAGACCAGGTCCGCCGAAAGAGTCACCTTCATTTCGGCAAAGGACGCCATCCGAGCCTGCCGGGAGTGTCGTCCGCCGCGATAGGTCATCGCCAAGGCGTCGGTCATCGCGTCCGGTTCCAGAACGAGGCGCTGCTGCCAATGTCTGTGTGCGATCGATTCGAAACCGGCGTTTGACATTTCGTCGACAACCGCTTCCCAGCGACGACGGCGATGCCCGGCTTGTTGCACGCACTCGCGAAGCTCGATCAGGTCGTCCTCGCCAGGAACCGCGACGATGCAGGTCCCCAAGGGAGCAATCACGCGGGCGATTTCGGAAACCGGACGACGCCCGAACAGCGAAACGACCCGGTCGACGGTTGCATCGGCGGCAGGCAGAATTCGATCTGCGTTGGCCAATATCCAGGTGGCCGCGGGCCATCGTCGTGCGGCAAGTTTGATTGCGCGTTTGGAGAGATCGATGCCACAGTACCCATCGGCATCAGCTGGGAACAGTGCAGGACCGAATGATCCTTCGCCACATCCAAGATCGAGAGTCCTGACGTGCCGAGACGGATCGGTTCGCGGCAGAGTCGCGACCCATGGCTGGAGTGTCTCAATCAGCCCAGCGGCGTGCCCGCCTGCCAACCAGCGATGTCTGGCAAGAACCGCAGCGTCGGAATCGCCCGGATTTCGAGATCGCCGATCCTGCGGTTGCAGGAGGTTCCAGTAGCCCTCTTTCGATCGGTCAAAATGATGGCCAGCGGGACACGAGAGTCCACTCGCGGACCGCTGTAGCAGTTTTTGGCATCCTCGGACCGTGCAACAAAGTTCGAACATTGCTTCAGTCTACCGCACATCCGCTCTAGCTTTTGTGCATCTGTCACCGCTGATGCGTGGCGAACGCCGGCACATAGTTGATGGGATGGGTAACGATGGCCTGCTCGAGCTTCGCGGATGTCCCGTGGCACTGTCTGCAGTTGGCTCTCCAGCGATGGGTGACTTCGAGACCAGGCCATCCGACTGCTCCACCATGGCAGGAGAGGCAACGTTCTCGCATCCACGTTGAGTGGGGAATCACCGGCGGCGCACCGGGAAACGCCCGTTCGCCAGAAGTGGGAGTGGGCAGGCCCACGAACGAATTTGCGACCTCGACCTCGAGCTGGGCGAACGGTTGCGGCGGAGGTGCCGCGTGGCATTGCAAACAATTGGACAGAAAGCCATGCGACATGCGATTGGCCACGCGCTGGCCAACCAGAGCCCCTTCGCCGTGACATGCATAGCAGGCGGCGTCGTTGGTTCGCTCGACAGCATGCGGGATCACAGGGGGCGCACCGTTGAAGGCTCGTCGTGCGGACCGCGTTGCAAGTGACCGTAGCTTATCCTCTTCGCTGGGCGCGATTTCTGCCAAATGGGGATCGTGACATGTGATGCACCGCTGATACTCGGTGCTTGAGTGAATCCGCTCCAGACTCGGCTCGGCTCGGCTCGTCGGGCCGGTTTCCATCCGCCGCATGTTGGAATAGCTGGTCGCAGGCATTGCCGCCGACGAGCTGGCAACAAGAGCGGTGTCGGCGGCCAGAACATCAAGCGACTGGGCCACCGTCGGACCGTCATCCTCCTGCGGTACGCCGTCGTTGATGCCAACGAAAAAGCCGGCGATGGCGAGGCCGATGACTCCGGTTAGCAGCAAGGCGACCGTCCGCCGCGACAGGTTTGGATCTGCCGTGCTCACTCGGTACCCTCTGGGGAAGTTCGCCGACGAATTCGAGCCGCGCACTTTTTGTAGTCTGGTTGCTTCGAGAACGGATCGGTCGCGTCGAGGGTGACAAGATTGATCAGTTTGGTCTCGTCGAAAAACGGGACGAAAATAGAGCCCCGCGGTGGGGCGCCTCGGCCGTTGATCCAGACCGGTAGTTCTGCCGCTCCGCGTCGCGATTCCACGACCACGAACTCGCCCTGGCGGATATTCATCGCCTCGGCATCGTCGGGATGCACCTCGACATAAGCCGTGGGCATTGCCCGATTGAGCTGAGAAACACGGCGCGTCATCGAACCGGTATGCCATTGTTCGAGCACACGTCCCGTGCACAACCACAGCGGATACTCCTCGTCGGGCATCTCCGGTGGGGGCTGGTAGTCGTGGAACCAGATCTGGGCGCGCCCGTCGTCGGTCGTCGAGTGATAAAACTCGATCTGTTTGCCTTCGGCAACGAACGGATCATCGGTGGCGACAAAACGAAATTTTGTTTCACGCCACGATCCATCCGGCTGCTGAACGACGGGCCAGCGGAGCCCTCTGGCTTTCACGTACTCGTCGTAGGGAGCGAGGTTCTTGTGCTTCAACGTCGTGAATTGCCGGTACTGTTCAAAAAGGGCCTTGTCGACGTTGACATCGTAGTAGTGCTCCCATTCCCAGATCGGTACTTCTCTTCCGTCATCGTCCTTGACGCGGAAGATGAAATTGCCATCTTTGTCCCGCATGCCCTCGTGTCCGAGCTCCAGCAGTCGGTGGGCAATGGCGATGGTCATCCAGCAATCGTCGCGAGCTTCGCCGGGCGGATCGACCATCTTGAACCATTGCTGAGTACGTCGTTCCGAGTTCCCGAACATGCCGTTTTTTTCGATCCACATCGCCGCTGGCAGGATCAAGTCGGCAACTTGCGTGGTGGCCGTGGGATAAACATCGGCCACGATCAGAAACTTGTCTGCGAGGTTCTGTGTTTCATGGAACAACTTGTTCAGATTCGGCAGCGACTGGCCGGGATTGGTGACTTGCACGAAAAGTGTGTCGATGTCACCTCCGCCGTCACTGGGCGTGGTGAACTGCTCGAACATCTTGACGGTGTCGTAACCCGGTTCCGGATTGATTCGCCCCTGCGGGAGATTCCACAACTGCTCGCACTGAGCCCGATGCTCTGGATTGACCACCAGCCGCCCGCCGGGCAGAGCATGTGCCAGCGTGCCCACTTCGCGAACGGTGCCGCACGCCGAGGGTTGTCCCGGTCAGGCTGGTAGGCGCATCGCCCGGTCTTCCGAAATGCCCGCTTAGCAAATGAACACCGTGCACCAGGGCGTTGATCGCGGTACCCATGGTGTGCTGGTTCATGCCCATGCACCAGAGGCTGGTGATGCGCAGTTCGCGGTCTGCGAACAACTCGGCTAGCTCCCGAATCTTCGACGCCGAAACTCCCGAAAGCTCGGCCGCATATTCGGGCGTGTACCTAGCGATTCGCTGCTTGAATTCGTCGAATGAAATCGCTTCGCCCAGCAGTGTCGGATTCGAGTCTTGGGGGCGCGGAAGTTACAATACTTGTCCACGAACTCTGCGTCATAGCCATCCTCGGCGATCAGCAAATGCATGATGCCTAGCGCAAGGGCGACGTCGCCTTGAGGTTTCATCAGCACGAATTCAGTGGCCAATTCGCTAGTCTGGGTCCGCCGAGTCCCAATGTCGATCACTCGGACAGCTTTCCCGCGTCCGCCCACGCCATGCGCAGGCCGGTCAATCACGCGCGAGAACAGGACCGGATGATTCTCGGCCGGATTGTTGCCCCAAGTGATCAATACATCGCAGGCGTCCAGGTCTTCGTAGCACCCGGCCGGCTCATCCACCCCATAGGTCGCGATGAACCCGGTAACCGCCGATGCCATGCACAACCGTGCGTTGGACTCGATTTGGTTGTTACGGAGCCCGCCTTTCATGAACTTCTGGGCGGCATACCCCTCGGGAATCGTCCATTGTCCCGATCCGTAGAACGCGAATTTCTCGGCGCGCGCATGATCCTCTGCGCTATCGTGTCGATCGCTTCCTGCCATGAGATCTCGACAAAGCCATCCCCTTGGCGGAGCAGTGGTTTGGTCAACCGATCCCTGCCGTACATGATGGCCCCAACATGGTAACCCTTCACACACAACAAGCCTTTGTTCACGTCGGCGTGTTTGTCGCCCGCGATGGCGACAACCTCTCCCTGGTCGACGCCAACCTGGACATGGCAACCGGTCCCGCAAAAGCGACAAGGCGCTTTGTGCCATTGCATGCCGTTGTCCGACTGATCCGCCGCCACGACGGGCGACCCATCCGCGGTCGGACTTCGATCGGTCACAGCGGCCGAAGCGGCAGCCATGGCGGCGGCCTTCAAAAACACGCGGCGATCAGCGTCCATCTTGTGAGTCGTCCTTCCTACCTACCGCAAAATTGCATCGTGTTGCTGTTGGCACCTGAGTCGTAGACGGATCTGGCAGCCATTCTTTGTCCTGCTCAAAGCCGACGAAGGCGACCTCGACGAACGAGACGCCTGGAAGGGAACCGAGCCACTCCCACAACTGCTTGTCCTCCTCGCTCGAGGCCGTATCCAGGACGATCGCCAGCCGGTTGGCTTCGCAGACGCCCACGGCAATCCGCGCCTCCCGATCAATCGCACCGAGTGCCTCGGCACGCCGCCGCGGCTCATCGCTCAGCGATACGACCAATCCGCTGACAGGCACTGGGGCAACTCCTCGAAGATCTGCGAGCGAACAAGCTACCAATCTTCCCGCACGAATCAAGAACAAAAGACCATCTAATCTTGTATTTTACCCGGGAGAACAGGGATCCGATCCTCGAGCGTGCCGTTGAGCCGCAACGGAACGGCCGCTGTCTCGTCGTGGATATTTTGAAAGAAGCTGGCCGATTGTTTCTGACTGGGCCGCTGTAATTCCACATCACGGTCAAAGGGCGGATGCTTTTTGTGGGCCTTGCTGACATGACAATTCACGCATTGGTGCAAATCGAGCCGTCGGATTTTCCCGCGCAGCGACGTCAACCCTTCTTCCGTGATCAGTTGATTCACAAACTGTAGCGCGAAATTTGCATGCGCCTCCCCGGGACCATGGCAGGCTTCGCAGGAGACGCCAAACTGATAGGAAGTGGCGTCTCCCACAGTCCCCGTTATATGGCACTCGAGACAGCTGGCATCGTTGCGGTATTTCGCCGGTAGGATTTCAAAGGCCTTGTTGTGTTCGGATCCCTTCCAGTCCTTGTATTGATCAAAATGGCAGGCTGCACATTTCGTCAGTCCAACGTACGCATCGATCTTGGGCCGCGACACCGAGCTCGAGCCCGATTCCTGTTGCGCGTGGGCAACAGCAGCCCACGGCCACAGCGAAGTCAGGATCACAGCCACGACCGGCCGGATTCTCACCGAAACAAGGATACTTCTGCCCATTACATACTTCCTCAGGCCGAGATGGTGCTGTTTCGAATCAAGTGGTTTGTCACAGCCTAAATAGGAGGGTTACCGCATGTGCCAGAATCCGGGCCGCCTGTGCCAGAATCGGGGCCGCCCGGGCGTTCCCTGAAGCCTCGCGACTCCGGCTAGGTTACAAAAACCCAAATTCATCGTGTTCACACAGCACCGGGCCAGACATCCCTTCCTCCCTGCGGAGGACCCATATTTCAGTTGCGTGTAGCGACCGTTGACGCTCGATTTTAGCAAGCTTTGTCCCCGCCCGCGAGCTTCAACCTTCGCTTAATTATCAGCCGGTTGATTTACCCCGTGGTCTACTTTTACCGGCCGAGCCGAGCTTGCACCGCAGGGTCGATCGCAGTGAATTGCCATTGGGATCGCCGCAAGGAACTGCGTCGCAGCGGCTACTTCGCAGGTGCGCCGCCGCTCGCCCCATCAGCGCTGCGAAGTCGCAATAGACGGCGCGCTTCGCTTCGTTCGCAGAACTGTCGCCGCAGAAGCCGTGGTGTCTGATTGGGGGTCGAGTGAGGTCTTACCGCGGCCGATCGTGTCTCCCTGCTGAAACCATTGACGGGTGGTTTGTCGTCGTCAAACGTCAGCATTGGCGATCGCGAACAGGGATCAAACTTGGGGAACCGGCGGAAAGTTCAGGCCGCTTGTTTCGGCGCGATGGAGGATTGGCGGTCGGGGACTTGCATTTGACTTTTCCGACGGGTCTGAAAGCGAATCAGGCTGGTTGCTAAAATCAATCCAACGAGCAACCCCAGCGCCAACCAACGGCCGTAGGTTGTTAGTGACACAGGCAGGCTTTCGAACTGCAGACGAACCACGTAATCGGTGGGAAGCGTTTGGCCCGTCGACTCAAACGTGACCACTCCCTTCGTCTGCGACGATGCGCGCGAAAGGTTGCAGGATATCTCGCCCGGATTGTCGGTGTGAACCTCGATCCGCAGATGATCGCAGGGCAAATCGACCGGACGCTGCCAAACCCGATTGCGATCCTCGTTGGGCAACACGTAGGTAAACGCGAATTCACGCTGACCTGGAGTCCAAGGGATGTCGGTGACCAGCCGGCCGTCGAAGAGCGTGAACTGTCGGCCGTAGAATTCTTTGTGAAACGTGGTACGGCGAAAGTCGGAGGGAATGGAAAGCCGCAACGTTGTCGCTCGGCCGCCCTGCTGCTGCGGATGACCGACGTAAGTCTTCAAACTGGGATTCTCGATCAACAGTGTTTCCGTGACTCGAATCGCATCGGTTTCCGGGTGAATCGTAATGTCATGGCGGCGTAGCACCAGCGGATTGGGGTCGGTGACCGTGTCGTGTATCGCCAGATTGACGCGTGCATGCGGACTTTGAGGGCTAAGCCTCACTCGCGAAGCAGGATAGTGGACGCCATCGCGATTGGCCCCGGGTAGGTAGATGTAATCGGTGTCGGCTGGAATGTCGTCAAACGCGAACCGACCCTGCTCGTCCGCAATGCCTTCGGCGGCGATGACGAACTGGCCTTCGATCATGACGCGCAGGACGATCTCCGCTCCAGCCACCGGTTCCTGTTCTCGCGACGCGTTGACGACCAGGCCACGAATCGAACCGGCGACGGGAGTTGTTTGTCCCAGCAGCGCGACCGCGGCGACCAGTATGAATGGTGAAACCACTTCTGCTTCCTTGCTACGCGGCCTTTACCGGCGGTTCACTGTCGCTGGCCTGTTGCTGCACGCGTTCTTGCAACGCGTCAAGCGTCTGCTGCAAAAGGCGCTGCCGCACACCCAGCCGACCAACGTAGAGTACCACCACGAACCAAACGGCAAGGTAGGCCGCCATGAACGTCTCCATCAAAAGTCCTTTCCTCAGGGCAGCCGTTTTTCAAGCTACCAGTTCACGGTTTCATTGACTGCGAAAAACCAAAAACCACCAAGCATTCCCATCCATCCGACGATCGGCAGGGGGAAAGCCTGGCTCACATTTCATCGACCAGCATCTGCAGCTGTGCCACGCGACTTTCCAGTTGCAATTGGGTCCTGCGGCGGACCAGCAACAGGGTCATGATCGCCGTCACGCCGACGACACTGGCCACGAGCACGTACCGCATGGACGGTTCCATTTCGGGCGACACGGGGTGCATGCCGCGAAACCACCGAGTTGCCATCACCACCAGCGGGACGTCGGCGAGTCCGATGATGGCCAGAACGCCGCCTAAACGTGCACGCTGGTGGGCATCCTCCAAGCCGCTGCGCAGGATCAAGTTGCCGCTGTAAAAGGCCCACAGAATGAATGACGTCACCAGCCGCGGATCCCAAGTCCACCAGGTGCCCCAAGCCGTATGCGCCCACATTGATCCAGTGACCAGCGTCAACGTCGAGCAGAGCCAACCGACTTCGCAGGCCGCCTGCGACCATTGATCCCAGCACAAATCGCGGTGCAGCAAATAACTCATGCCACAACCGGCCATGGCAACGAATGCCAGCAAGGCCAGCCAGGCGACTGCAATGTGTAAATACATCACGCGTTGCGCGTCGCCCATTGTCTGCTCGGTCGGCGCCAAGTACACCGCCACAATCGCAACGGTCAGCAAGATGCCAACCAGCGAGGTCGATAAAACGGGATGGCTGTGCTTCGATGCCGTGATTGTTCTCATCGCTGAGTTCCCTTCACATCGGGCAGGTTTCAAAACTGCCTTTGTCTTGTCGTCCGTTGTCTTGTTCCTAGCAGCTTCGACCTGCTCCACCACTCACCACCATTCACTCTTCCATCAAAACCCCAAACAACGCGATACCCAGTGTCGTAAAAACGATGGCAAAGGCGCCCAGGAGCTGGACCCAGCGCCACCACTCATCTCCCAAATCGTCCTCGGCGATGAATCGAGTTGCCTCGGCGGCCGCCAGCACCACAGGCAGCAGTAACGGCAAGACCAACAGCGACAAAAGCGCGCCTGACTGGCGCAGGCCATGGGTCAGCACGCTGACCAGCGTCCCAACAGCCGCGATACCCAAACTCCCCAGCACCGCGACCAGTACCATCGCCCAGGCATGCTGCAACAACGGTACATCGGCAAGGACCACGAACAATGGCACCAGCACGCACTCCAGCGCCAACAACGCGATAAAGTTGACTGCCAGCTTGGCCAGATAAATCATCGACCGTGGTAACGGGAAAAGCGTCAGTGCGTCCCAACACCCATCTTGTTGCTCCGCCGCACAGGTCCGTTCGACAGCGACCAGCCCGGCAAACAGAATCGACAACCAAAGCATTGCCCCGGCAGCGGCCGGCCGTTGTTCGCGCGGCAACTCCATCTGCAGGTTGAACACCACGGCGACGATGATGCCTAACAACAGCATCGCGGGCCAGGCCTGTCGCGCCCGATATTCGACGATCAGATCCTTGTGAATCAGCCACCAAAACTTGCTTGTCATTGTCATTTCGTCTCATGCCGTATACCGCCACGTATTGTCTTGGGCTGCTGCGTCCGCCATGACTTGATGGCTAGCCAACGATCCGTCCCGCAAAATCCATGTGCGATCGGCGAGCCGCTGCGAATCTTCTTCGTTGTGAGTCGAAAAACAAATCGCATGGCCATCCGCCCGTAGCTCGTGTAGTAGTCCGACCAACCAATCGCGGCTCGCCGCGTCGAGACCAGAAAAGGGCTCGTCGAGCAATACGATCGGCGGGTCGTGAATCAGGGATCGGGCCAGGGCTAACCGCTGCCGCATCCCCTGGGAAATCTGTCGAACTTGCCGGTCGGCCAACGATCGTAAACTGGTTTGCTCGAGAAGTTTGTCGCAGCGCCTCGCCGGTTCGATCACCGCGCACATCCGCGCGGCGAAGATCAGGTTTTCACGCACCGTCAGGTGTGCATACAAGCGATTTTCGTGCGCCACCAACCCGACAACCCGCCGTTGGTCGGGGCTGGCTGCGGCCGGCCGACCGAACCAATGGACTTCGCCCGTGGTGGGTCGAGCGACTGCGGCCAGGCAGCGCAGCAGCGTCGTCTTACCCGAACCGTTGCTGCCGGTCAGCGCGACACATTCACCGGTCGCAATCTCCAGATCAATCTCACGCAGCACCCGACGACCGCCGAAATGTTTCGACAATCGCAGGGTCTGAATCGCGCTGGATTGGTTGCTCATGATGGGTGTTGAGTGCACTCTGGTGGTATGTGCTAGTAGCTTGCGGTCGCCAACTCGCGTCGCTTCGTTCCGGCGTTCGTTCGTTGTCGAGGAGTTGCCGGTGTCGGGGGGCGTGGATTCACTCGGCGTCGCGACGGCCACAATCGGATACCGGCACCGGCGACGATCACCCAGCCGCCAAACCACATCCATCGCATCAGCGGGTTTTCGACAAGCGTCAGCCGCACCTCATCAGCCCCCTGGCCGTTATGCAATATCGTGTAGAAGTCGCCGCCCCACGTCGAACGAATGGCAACTTCCGTTGTCCACTGGTCTTGCAGCCGGTGCAGATGTTGTGCAGGCAGCAGGCGAAACGGCTTCTCCGAATCGCGAGCAATCTCCAATTCGGCTTCCACGATGAATTTGTCGGGCAACTCTCGTTCGATCAGTCTTTGGAAACGTATCGAGCGGCCAGCCCAGGCGACGACCTCGCCCGGTTTCATCACCAGCTCATGCCGGCGACTTCCCAGCGAAGAACCGGTCACTCCCACGACGATGCAGCCAAAGCCCAGATGGATCACAAAACTGGCATACAGTCGACGGTTTCCCAGCAACACGCTGCGCAAGCCTCGCCAGGGCCGGTCGGCATTCGGCTGCCACGCATCGAGAACCGGTGAAGCGACATGGGTCGCGACCGAGCACGCGGCCAGCCAAGCGACGGCCAGCGCCAGCGGATGCCGCACACCGCTTAGCCAGACAACCATCGTCGGAACCAGCGCCGACGCGGCCGAAACCAGCAATGCTTGCTTTTGTCTCGCGAATGGGGGCGATCCCCAGCGCAACAGCGGTGCCGCGGCCATCGTCGCCAGCAGCACCAGGGCGATCGGCATCAGCACATGATTGTAGAACGCCGGGCCAACCATGATCCGGCGGCCGACGATCGCCTCGGACAGTGCCACGCTCAAGGTTCCAGCTACCGTCACCGCAGCCAGCAGCAACAGCGTTAGCATCGAAATGATGATAAATGCCTCTCGCGTCCAGATACTCCTTAGCGGATCGTCCGCCACAAGGCATTGCCTGTGTCGCACGATCAACACCCCTCCGCCAACGCCGAGCAGTACCATCAAGCCCAGAAACAGCCAGCCGATTGGCGACTGGCTGAAGGCGTGAAGACTGCTAAAGATACCACTACGGGTCAGAAATGTGGCGAAATTGCACATTCCAAACGTGGCAATCGCAAGCGCAACACTGGTTTTCTTCAGCATGCCGCAATACTGCCACGCCATCAGCGTGTGAATGAATGCCGTGCCGATCAGCCAGGGGATCAGTGAGCCATTTTCCACCGGGTCCCAGGCCCAATAGCCGCCCCACCCTAGCTCTTCGTAGGACCAGTAAGCTCCCAGCAAAATGCCGCCGCCGAGGACCGTCCAAGCGACCAGCGCCCAAGGGCGGGCCATACGAACCCAGGTCGAATCGAGCGGCGTTTGCAGCGCCGACAAAGGACGCGGTTCGGCGTCTGAATGGACGTTTTCATCAACACGATGCCAGCGGGAAATCAACGCCGCGATCGCCAATGCACAGGGTACCGCCCATGTGGCATACCCCAGGAAGACGATCGGCGGATGGATCAGCATCGCCGGGTGTTGAAGCAACGGGCTCAAACCGGCTCCTTCCTCGCCTGGCGCAATGTTGGCTTCCATCGGATCGGCGGCAAACACCATCGTCGCGGTCAGGAAACCGCAATAGGCCATCAAGATTCCAAAGGCAGGATCGCGAAGTGCGCTCCATTGCTTTCCCGGCCAAAATCGAAACGCCAGCGTCAGAACCCCGAGCATCCAGGTCCACAGCAGCAGCGACCCGGCTTGGCCAACCCACAGCGCCGAGAGCGAATAATGCCAGGGTAGTAGCCGACTGGAGTATTGTGCGACGTAATTGAAGCTGAAATCCCTCGCCAACAGCGCCCCGACCAACACGGCCATGACAATCGTCAGAGCGAAAACTCCACCCACTCCGCTGGCCAGCCCAGTTCGCAGCAAGGTCCGCCGATCCGATCGCCCGCCCAACACGCAAGCGAAGGCCGCATAGCTAACAGCCACGAACGCCGTCAGTAAACAGATCTGGCCTATCACGATCATCGGCGGCGTCCCTCGGCGGATGTGGGAGGACGAACGGTTGCCGCCAATCTTGCCTCCCTCGCATATTTGCTGGCACAACGAGTCAGCACCTTGTCGCCGCGCAGGTAGCCCGATTCGTCCAGACGCCCCTCGACGACAACGTCGATCTGTTCGGCCAGATTGTCCGGCAACGGTCCGGCACAACGGACCATCAACTCGTGATCGGCCTCGCAAATCTTGAACGTCGCCTGTTGACGGTCGGTCGAAATTTCGAGCGAGCCCAGGACGACCGTGCCGTTCACCCGAATGCGTTGATTCACCAGTGTGGGTGCCGCGTTCAGACACTCGTCGACCGTTAAAAAGTATTGCCAGCTTGTCGTTGTGCCCAGGTAAGCCATGTACGCAGTCACGCTCGTAACGATGCAAGCGGCGATTCCCAGCTTGATGGTCGTGCTCATCCGGTCTCGACCTCGTTTGACGAGTGCGATGCACTATTGGCTCCTAACCCCCCGTTTCCGCCATCGAAAGAATTGTCGGACGGAAAAGGCACACTTTGGGCTGGAGACCCAGGGCGTGACACGAAGACGACCCGACGTATATCAAATCCGCCAAACCCGAACAATCGGAATCTACCGACGTGGAATCACGCAATCACGCCGTCGCGATCATCGAAGCATCGTCAGCCCGGCGAGAAACATATTCGTCGTGCCGTTGTTGTAGGGCATCGACAAATCGTCGTAGTTGAAGTGCACGTAGCGGAAATAGCCGCTCATCGACCGCCTGAATTCATGATCAATGCCCAGATTGATTCGGGTGGTTTCCACGAGCACGTCAGAGAATGACGGCAACGCCGTCCAGTTCGCACCTGCGGTCGACGCTGGCACCGAGAACGCATTGCTACCCCGATCCCACTCGACGCCACCGACCAATTGTGTCCGCGGAGAATACGCGTAGTTGGCACTACAACTGAATAAGTTGTTGTACCCGCCATAGTTCCATTGGGTCGTCTCGGTTGGACTGTTAAGAAATCCGATCGTGATATCCTGGTTGATCCAGTTCGACAAATAGGCGTAACCGCCGGTCAGCGAGAATCGAGCCGTGGGGGCATACCAGAGCGTGCAGACAATGGGATAATTGTCCTCGTCAAAATCGGCATATTGGGAGTGGTTCCAGCTGTTCTCAATCCCGAACAGGCCGGTGGCCAAGAAGTTGGGCGCCGGGCTCCATGTGCCGCCGATTTCGATTCGGTGGTCTTGCTGTGGCTGGTTGGTATTGAATTTCCCGTCCGCCTCTCGCACGCCGATCAACGGATTTTCGATGAAGGCGCCTTTGTACCGGACGAATGTATCGAGAGTCGGTGACACGCGCATGTAGGGCCCGATATTGATCTGGTGGGTCTTCGTGTCCTGTTGCGTAAACGGTCCCGACAGTGTGTTGTAGTCGGCGAACTGGCGGCCGAGTCGAAAGTATTCGTAACCGCCGGCGACCGACAGCCAGTTCCGCGCCGGTGACTGCCACCTTCCTTTCAACCCGAAACGCCCGCGGTTGTAGTCGACCGGGTGACGCAGCGAACCCGGTTCGAACGAATTGGGAGTGCCGGTGTCGACGCCAAACGGTGCTGTGGTCAGCAGATTGGTTGAGACGCCGCTGCTCTGCGTGTCGAATTTGGAATACGCGGTCAACGTCACATCATTGATCGCGCGGTTGGTCAGCCGCAGATCCAGACCGTTGAAGCTTCGATGGGTTTCACGAAACTTGTTCTTCGTATCTCCCAAATACAAATGGGCGTACACCTGATTCACTTCGTTCAGCGGGACATTCAACTTAAGCCGGTCAATCTGCGTGAAGGTCTCCGGCACCCATGCGTAGTCGTAGGGAGGCCCCTCGGTGCCGAACACGGGCGAAAAGTCGAACGCCGTATACGTTCGGTTAACGATCTGGTCGTTTTGTCCAAAGGCTCGCATGGTCCGCGAATACTCGACGACGGCGTTGCCCACATTGGCCTCCAGGACCGGCGTGATTTCCATCGTCGTCCAGTCAATGCTTTGCCGCTGACTGAGCACGTGGCAGGTGTAGTTCGCGCCGGCCGGAGGAGGATTCACATTGAAGCAGTGGGCCATCGCGTTGGCCTGCCGTTCGCCCGACTTGCGCATCCCCCAAAGGTTGACTTTCCACTTGAGATTCTTCGTCAGTCGGCCTTTCAAGCTCGCGTCCAACTTTTGGACTCGAATCGCATAATCCTCGCCCACATTGAGGTCGTCGGTGACCACCTTGTCGTTGGGACCTGGCACGCCGCTGTTCAGATCGAAGCCGGACAGCGGCACATGGTCCAAACGGCGCAAGAAACGTTCGTATTCGAACTTGACTGCGAGACCTGGTCCGCCGTAGTAATAACCCCGCGCGTTATTGGCCTCGTTATCCAGACCCGAGAGCGTGAAATCCAATGTTCGCGAGCCATTCGTCCAGACACCATCCAAATCCCAGAAAGGTGAAGACGTTAGACTTTGATACTCACCCACTTTGACCGGACTTCCGTCGGATTGGACGGCCCACCAGCCGAACCGCGATGCCAGGTCGGGGCCGAAACCCGGCTTACCCTGGACATCGTAGCCACAAGCTTCGCAAACCCGGGGACTACGAGCTCCCGCCTGTGCAAATTGACCGCTCTTGGGTAACCCGCAATGGGGACAGTATTGTTCGGTCCCCTGCGGCGTGAGTTCGAACGGCTGAATCGCGGTGACCTCGGGCAGCGGCGAAATCGGAGCCGATTGATCCGAGGGCGGCAGCTCCGAAATCATCAAATCACCGTCCAGGAATGTCTCGTCGATCAACTCCTTGAACGCAGGATCCGGGTCCTTGAACGCAGGATCCGGGCGCAGCGGACAACTCCTGGGCCCTCACCCGTGCTGGCGCTATCAACAAGAACGCAGCCAGGGCGAAGCCTGAGCGCGTCATATTTTTGGACCCGAGATTCATTACGCTGGTCGGTCGTGAGGACCTAACTATTTAGGAATCTACCTCAACAAAGAGTTTGGATTGTTCGGGGAAGGCAGATCACTTCCATGAACATGAGCGTGGCATTCCGTGCAATTGCTGAAAAATGCTTGTTGTAGGCCAGCATTCGTTCCCACGTCCGGCAGTCCGGCGAACGTGTGAGCACCCGACGTCGGTCCGACACGGTGTCCCGAGTGGCATCTCAAACAGAGGAACGTCGCCGGTTGCCGCAACAGATTGTTCGTGACGGCGCCGTGGGGCGAATGGCAAATGCCACAGTCTTGCGTGGCAGGCGGATGCTCGTAAGCAAACGGGCCTTGCAGATCGGCATGACACCGGTAGCACACCTGGTTGACGGTTGCCTCTTTCAAGTTTCCTTGAGCCTGACCGTGACCATCGTGGCAATCCGAGCAAACCATCTTCCCTTCTTTGATCGGGTGATGGGATGGCATGGCGTTCTGCGCGTAGACCTTGGGGTGGCACTTGTAGCAAACGTTCGGCTCCTGGACAGCCATCGGCATCCGTTTCGGCCGCGAAATATTCGTGTGCGTGATCCCCACGTCTTGCTGGACAAACGTGGCAGGGTGCGGATTGTGGCAGTCGGTACAGTCGACACCGTTTAGACTGTGCGTCGAGGAGTGCCAGGCCATCGTGGGTGCGCCCTTGTGGCATTGCAGACAGAGTTCGGAGCGTGTTTCCTGGCGGATTTTTCCG
Organism: Pirellulaceae bacterium; assembly: GCA_963734865.1. GTDB lineage: Bacteria > Planctomycetota > Planctomycetia > Pirellulales > Pirellulaceae > CBDCUW01. The sequence goes on along the minus strand of CAVTIV010000020.1, from coordinate 227,288 downwards.
TGTGGATCGTGGCAGGTGTCGCAAGTGAACCCGTTGGAACCCAAGATTTGATGCGGGTGGGCGAGCCTTTCAAATTGCTCCATGCTGCTGTGACATCGATAACAAATCTGAGGCGTGACAGCGCCCAGATGATTCGAGGCAGCGCGAATCGACGCCTGGTCGATTGCCAGTGACGTTTCTTCTCGAGCATCTTCTTGAACAAACGCCGCCTGCTGTGTTTGCTGCTGGTTGCCAACCACTTCGGGGGCGTTTGGAGACGTTCCCGGCGGCACGTTGTAATGGGCGGTGTGGCAGTCGATACAGGACACTCCCTTGTGGGCATGACTCGACGTTCGCCAGCCAGCGTCCGGTGCGCATTGGTTTTTCTCGTGGCACTTCAAGCAGACCTCGGACGCCTCGGCTTTCTTCAGCTTTTTAAAATTCAGTATCAGTCCTGGCTCCTTGCCTCGCGTGGTCAAGTGCCGGCTAGCCGGACCATGACAATCCTCGCACTTCTGAACCCGATGCACATTGTGGGCGAATGTCTTGACGTACGTCTCGTGACACGTCATGCACAATTGGTCGTAGTTGACATACTCTGCGTCCGGCACTTCTGGGTAGGCAACTCGGAGCACCGGATATTGGGCTTCCTCAAACCGAACCTTCGCGGCAGGCCATCCACTACCGGTCGAGGCGGGTTTGACCATGTCGACCAGGTATTGAGAGCGGCGCGAGAGGGAGCAAGACGCCAGCAGCCACACCGACAGTCCAAGGCTTAACAAGCCTTTTCTGTTGAGCAGTATCCGCCCAATCTGCCACCGTTTCTGTTTCACGACGCCTTACCTCCGTGTTGCCGCGTCAAATTCAAGCGAATCGGTCGATCTACATGGTTTCACATGACCGGATCAGAGAGGTAATGCAGGTTGTATCGACCGGCCGGGACATCTGACATAAAGGGATTATCTTGCTAATTCGTTGCCGACGGACAATTTTGCTACGCCGGTCCACTCAAGGATTGCATGCCATGAATTGCAAACCATGGATCGCAAGCTTTTCCGATCGCCAAACGCACCGCCCGTTGCCTTCGGCCATCCGTCCAAGGCCGATCATCGCCCATCGAATCATGCACATCCCGAGACTTTGCAGCAGGCCTTCGGTCAAGCTGTCGAAGTGCGGGCCGAACCCGATCGGGCGCCCAATCTCAACCGGCTTGGAGCGGCGTTTCCGACCGGTCAAGTGGCCGTCGACCGAATGTCGCTAGGACCTTCTCAATGGGCCTCTTGGAGTTAGGCGGTCTTGATGACCGCAAGCGTTCGCGAGCGAAAGCCGACATGGACTCTGTCCCTCGCTGACGCTGCGGATTGTGATTTCACGGGAAATACGATTTCACGGGAAATACCTGGCATTACCTGGATTTTCTTCGGAGGCTAAAGAAAACCGGAATTCTTGTAAACACCTTTATCACTACCAATCGAGCTTCCTTCCGATTTGCCAGACCAGGCGAGCACACCACTGCCCGGGCTTTGTTTCTTGACCTACATTGCTCACTCAACTATTGTCTAAATCTACGTTTCTATCGGTAAATCCCTGCTTTCATACGACCTTCGGACAGGTCTCTCTGCTCCGCTTGATTCCTCGGCAGGCAACAACCTAAGCACCGTGCATGCCACTCATCCCGCTGATGCCGACCACGTCAACTCGATTGCTTCAATCTCGAAGGTGCGAATGAGCGAGCAGTTCAACACGGAACCAATCGTGACGCCTGTTTGTTGTGCGCGACTGCCCACGATTGACGGCGAATTCCAGATGACCGTCTACCATGACGTCGAAGGACGGGAACACGTTTGCTTGTGTTTGGGTGACGCCACGGGTGCTCCGTTGCTGGTGCGCGTTCACTCGGAATGTCTTACCGGTGACGTATTTGGTTCGGTTCGGTGCGACTGCCGAGAACAATTGCAGTTCGCGCTTGCGTCGATTGCCGAAGAAGGACGTGGCATTCTGGTTTATTTGCGACAGGAAGGACGCGGCATCGGGCTGACCAACAAAGTTCACGCCTACGTGCTGCAGGACGAAGGTCTTGACACCGTGGATGCCAATTTACACTTGGGACTGCCGGCTGACGGTCGTAACTATTCGGTGGCAGCGGCGATCCTTCGCGACCAGGGCGTGAAGCAAGTCCGTCTGCTGACGAACAATCCACAGAAGGTCCTGGATCTGGAGGCGGGAGAAATCGAGGTCGTGGAACGAGTTCCCCATGAAATCGCGGCGCGACCGGAAAACCAAAACTATCTAAAAACCAAAGCGGAAAGACTTGGGCACATTCTTGGAATTTCAGCGGCCGGTTTGAAACCCTAGGGAATCGACTCCGATCATCTCGAGCGCGAAAATGACTCGATTGTGCTCAGACTCGACGTGAATGAGCGACATCATGAATACTGCTGATGATTATCTGGTGGGCCAAGTCGACGTTTTCGAGAAGTTACGCAATCGCCTGGCACAGCTGCGGCACCGTCTTGGGGACCGACCCAGTCCGATCATCACCTTGACCTATGCGCAGAGCATTGACGGATGCATCGCCCCGATTGGTGGCGGAACGTTGCAACTGAGCAACCCCAAGACTCAACGGCTGACACACCAGATTCGCGCACTGCACGATGCGATTCTGGTCGGCATCAATACCGTGCTCTGCGACGACCCGCGACTCACAGTCCGGTTGACACCTGGAAGCAACCCTCAACCGATCATCTTGGATAGCCAGCTCAGGTTTCCATTGGGCGCAAATTTGTTGCAGGATCCATTTTTGCGGCCGATCATTGCCACCGGACCGCGTGCTTGCGACAACAAGGCAGATCGATTGATCGCCGCGGGCGCCCGCGTGATTCGCGTGCCCTTGCAAGCAGATGGCTTGATTGATTTGTCCCAACTAATGCCTCGGATCAAACAGATGGGGTTTCATTCCGTGATGGTGGAAGGGGGAGCAAAGGTGATTACCAATATGCTCGCCTCCCAGATTGCTGACCAACTGTTGCTGGCGATTGCTCCTCGATTTGTCGGCGGCCTGCACGCGGTCAATCCAACGCACGCCCGACAACAAATGCCCCAGCTGCACGATGTTCATTATCAGTCGATGGCAGGAGACCTCGTCGTTTGGGGCCGTCTCGAACCCTGCAGTGACTCGAGCCATGTTCCAACTCCGCAAGCCAGCGCGTCCCATCCGTCGCCAGAATGATGGCTAGCTGGCGTAAATGAAGGCGAAGAAGCACAAGATGAAGATTGAGCGGATGGTACTTGGCGTACTGGATATCTCCAATCAAATGGTGGATGCAAAGGTCGCCGACAAGTACCGTGACCTCACCATTTCTTGGGCGCGGTACGACTACGGTGATGAGATTCTCGAAGGGGCAACCGTCAACGAAATCCTTGATCGTGCAACCATCCTCGGCTACCGATGGTGCCTGATTCTCCCCTACGGTCACATCATCGCCGAGCGTTGGACGCCGGAGCATTGGCAGGGGAAGAATCTTTGCTCGGCACTGAGAGATCTCGTTGATCAATACGATGATCAATCCAACTTTCTGGTGGCCGGGCCGATTATCGGTGACGAGAAGACCTGGTTTGGCTTCGAACACCCGTGCCTGTTGGTGAATCTCGAAATGTACCAGCGGCTCTCGGCGCCCCGTTTCGACGTCGCTTGCCCGCAGCCGATCGAGGTCCCCGGGATCGTGCGGCAAATGAAGCAAGAACGTATTTCCGCGCTGCTGCCGTCGGAGCAAAACGAAGTGCGGCAGCCGGCGCTTGCCGGCTGGAACTTCATTGCCGCCAGCCTCCGCAGTGGCGTTGCGGTGGTGGGGTTCGACGAGCAATTGTTGAGCGGCATCCTCGATCTGTCGGCGAACTGCCCGGCGCGTACGCGGGCATTCGCAAATTACTTGAACCAGGGCGTCGTCAACTTCCGTCGCGAACACGCAAACCACGACCTGGGCAAGGATCAAGTCGTATTGCTCAACATGGTCGAGCGTCAGACGACCAGCGCCCGCAACGGTGTTTTTCTGTGGAATATCGAAGCCTACGCCGACATCGAAACTCCCCGAGACGACTTCCGACCACCCATCACCACGCTGTACAGCGTGGCTGCCGGCTTCAAGCCAAACCGAATCTTGCACACACATGGATGGGACAAGTCTACCAGGGTGATCTATTTTGATTACAGCCCGAGAGCTCTGGAGGTCAAGAAATACATGGTCGATCACTGGAATGGTGAAGACTTTCCCGATTTCGTCGACCACTTATTCAGTGTCTTCCCACATCCCGAGACGTTCTACCAGCTGTGGGGCGATCTCACACCGGACAATGTGGAATCATCCGACATCGAGCGGATGTGGCAGCGCGAACTGGAGCACTGGGGCACGGCCCGGATCTTCCGTGATCATTGGCGAGCCTACATTGACATCGAACATCAGTATGTTCATTGCAATCTGTTGACCGATCCCGCTCCACTGTTCGACCAGATCGGGAAGGAATCCAACGCGATTATCTGGTGGAGCAACGCTTTCTTCACCGTATACGGCAACTGGTTTTACACGCTCGACCAGCGGAGGCAGATGTACGACAACTGGATCCAACAAATCACGAAACTCAACCCGGAGCTCTATTTGTTTGGATCCGATCACAATAATATCAATGTCAACTCCATTCGAGCAGGCGAATATTGGGATGCGTATCAACGCACCGGTAGCAGCTGCCTGATTCCATGTCGGCTGTCCAAAACAGAGATTAGGATGTAACCGGCCGGGTGGAATGTGTCGCGATTCGCTGGACAGCATCAGGGTCCTGCGAATTGCCATGTTTGACTTAACCCGAAATTTGAGCGCGGGGCGTGAATTTAAACGCGTCCCTCGCTCACGCTTCGGCGCAGGAAGGCATCCGAAAGTAGCGTTGTTCCGTTAGCCGTGATGAGCACGTGGAGGTGCGTTTTGTACAATGCAGGTCGTAATGGAAAATTTGTTCGGCATCGAGGACCCGTTACCTGCGTGGCCGGGATACCCGGTTCGAATGCTGCCGTCAGTTCGGCGTATGACGGAGCGGTCGCCTACGTGGATCTCGAGGCGGGGACGATGGAGTTGCTCGGCTATCACGACCATTTGGTCAACAAGATCACCGTCAACCACGAAGGCACGATGGCTGCATCGTCTTCCTCGGATTATACCGTTTACATATGGGATTTAATAAAACGACAGCGGCAGCAGGTTTTGTTGGGGCACAGTGACGACGTCGAAGATTTTGTCTTCGTCGACGACCAGACCGGTGTCTCGGTATCCCGCGACTGGCGGGTTCTGGTGTGGAATCTCAAAACGGGCGCTGTCTCGCGAGTGATCCAAGGGCATGAAAAGGATGTCCTTTCGGTGGTCTACAACAATGGTCGAATCTACACGTCCGGTGATGACATGACACTGCGAGTGTGGGACCTGAGGACTGGCGAATTGATCAAGATGTGGGGACCTTTCGAGAATGAAACGGATAGTTGCGCCATCGATGCAATTCATGGGCGGGCCGTGCTGGGGTGCGATGACGGCGTGATTCGCGTCTTCGACATTGCCAGCTCGGCGACCCTGGCGGAGATCGCGGCGCACGCTTCGGGGATCAAGAAAGTGGCCACCTCTCCGGTGAACGGTGACATCCTTTCAGCGGCCTATGATCAGAAGATTCTGGTCTGGGACGCCAATGATTTCAGCCGGAAGGTGACACTGGAGCGGAGAGCGACAACCTGGGAACGCTCCTTCAATTGGACTCCCGACGGCACTCGAATTCTGGCCGGCACGTTTGACGGAACGGTGCTGGTTTGGGACGCCGAACGGGGAACCTGTCTTGACGAGATCGGCGAACGCGGGTCCGGTAACATCTGTCTGAACGATGTGTCGGCAAACCGGGACGGTGAAATCGCCACGGTCAGCGACGATGGATTTATCAGGCTCGGTGTGCTCCATGGCACTGTTTCGCAATGGGCAACACAGGTCGAACCTGCCTCCGGCCGGATGCTGGCCAACGCCGTTACGATGGACGACGAATATGGTGTGGTGATCTGCGGAGCGCACGATCAGAAATTGCACATCTTCGAGAAACACGATCGCTCCCTAGGCAAGGAAATCGAGGTGACACTCGGCGAGGGACCAATCAACTGCGTGCGTGTCGCAGATCATCCCGGTTACGAGGGCCAGGCGTTCGTGGCCTGCTACAGCGGTGCCATCGTGAGAGTCGGGCGTGATGGCCAGGTGCAAAGTACGATTCGAGTGCACGACGGCGCAGTCAAAGCATTGCGTCTTCATCCGAAAACGACTCTCGGTGTGAGCTGCAGTGCCGATGGAGCATTGTTGGCTTGGGATTTCGAGGGCAACCTGCTGCAACGGTTCCCCGGTCATATGGCGATCGTGGACGATGTGGACATCGATCCAAATGGGGACTTGATCACCAGTGTCTCCCGTGATTTCACCATGAAAGTTTACCGCATCGACGATGGCAAGCTACTGCATTCGTTCTCACTGGGACACCGTTCACCCAAGGGCGTTTGTTTCCTCGATCCGCAAACGGTGATTGTGACCAACTATTGGGGCGAATTGTTGCGAGTGGATCTGGCCAACGGTCACGTCTTGACTCGGCAGATTGCTGAAAACGGCATTAGTGCCGTCGCCCGCAGTGGTGATCAGCTGGTCGCGGTTTCCTATGACGGTGTGGCCTATCGAGTGCGTCCGGACGACTTAAGTGTCGTCAATACTCTGCGAAGCATGACGCAAAGATTGCATCCCAGCAGTTTGATCCGTCCGGCTGAGACTTCGGCCGCCGCGCCGATTTAGCCCTACCAAGGAAAACCTCAATGACGCGATTTGTCATTTTGGCCGTTCCCCGAACGGGTAGCAATCTATTATGCACGCTATTGAATTCTCATCCACAGATTCTCTGTCACCATGAGGTCTTCAATCCCCAGGGTGTGTTCACGGCCCTGGATTATTGCGGCCAGGGGCTGACCGTCGAATCTTTGCAACAACGCGATGACGACCCGCTGGGGTTTCTTGATCGCGTTTGGCAAACGGGGACAAAAACGGGGACAGAGGATAGCTGCGTCGGATTCAAATGGACTCGCGGCCAAAACCGTGACGTCTTGACGAGTGTGCTGGAGGATGCCGGCATCAAAAAGGTAGTGCTTCGTCGAAGGAATCGCATCAAGACTTACGTTTCCGAGAGGATCGCCCAAGAGACGCAACAATGGGAAGTCTATTCACGGCATGAGCTGACGATGCCTCGGCCTCGTATCCACGTGGATGCGGCGGAATTGCTCGAACACATCGCGAGCAATCAGCGCTTCTACGCCGAGTTGTCGGCCGCCCTCTCACAGCCAAGCCAACCACATCTGGAAGTCGAATATGAGACATTATTCGACCGTAGCGTCCAACATCGCATGTTCCAATTCCTCGCCGTCCCCGCTCCCGAAATGCCGCCGGTCGCCGCCAGCGTGAAGCAGAATTCGAGCGATTTGCGAGATACAATTGCCAACTTTGCCGAGTTGGCCGCACATCTCCCCCGCGGCGAATTGATCACGGAGCTTTTCGATCGCGGAATGTGAATGCTGCCGTTATTTGCAACCCGCACCGTGCAAACCCAGGTTCCGGCGATGTTGCAATCGGCATAATCCGCAATCCCGCAGTGTCCGCCCGCATCGCGCCGTTGGCAAGTTGTTGGCAGTTTGCAATCGATCAATTATAGTCAACTCCTGAGACGTCACTTCTCGGCAGCCAGGCCCTCTCACCGTGTGCAATTGGGTTCGCTTTTGGTTTTGATTGAATCGACATCCTGGATGCGAAATGAATTCCGATGCAGCAAATGCCACCTTCGACCAGCAGCGAGAACGGTCGTAGCGGCCCTCATTCCAGCATCGACTTGTTGGAAATCTTTTGGCGACGCCGCTACTACCTCATCGCGTGCACGTCGCTTGGGATCGTATTGGGCCTGATCTACTGCGTGCTCGCGATGCCGATGTACCAATCGACTGCCGACGTGCTTGTCGTCCAGAAACGCCCGCAGGCCGTCACGGGTGATCATCAATACGAATCGGGCTTCGAGGACTACTTGGCCACTCACTTGGCCGTGATGGTTAGCCCTGTGATTGTCCAACGTGCAATCGAGGCCTCCGATCTCGGATCCTTGGCAAGCTTTGCCGATCTCGAGTACCCCGAAGAGGATTTGGTTGACACCATTATCCAGGACTTGGAAGTCGAAGGTGGTTCCCGGGATCTGGGCGAAAGTGCCGACAGCATTATGACGTTGTCATATCGTAGCAGCGTTCCTGAAGACGCGCCGATTGTCGTTCAGGCGCTGTTGAACAGCTACGAGGCCTTTCACCAGGAAGTCTACCGTGGGATGTCCGACAACACGGTGGATTTGATCGGCCAGGCGCGTGATCTGCTTAAAAACGACATTGCGCAACAAGAGGAGATGTATAGCAAGTTTCGCCAATCGTCGCCGCTCGTTGCCAGTGGAACCGACGAAGTCGATCCGCTGCAAGAGCGTTTGACGACGATCGAAGTACAGCGATCAGAATTGCTGCTGCGACGAGCCGAAATCGGTTCGCAATTGTTGGCGATCGAACAAGCCAAGCAGGCTGGCGCCGACGATGAACAATTATTGGCATTGGTTACCGAATTGCGGCAGCAGGCAACCGCCGAGAATGGTCTCGCAAACGTCTCGACCGTGCTGGAAAGCCAGTTGATTCAACTGATCGACGACGAACAAGAGTTGTTGGAACACTACGGGCCCAACCATCCGCATGTGCTGACAATGCGTCAGCGGATTACTGACACGCGTCGTTTAATGGCGTTGCCCACGACAGCGCTAATGCCACCGCCGGAATTCGGCGACGCGTCGGATTCGTCGGCGGCAAATCGGGACCCCGTGGTCGTGTACACGCAATATCTAATGCAAGAGCTCAAGGGCCTGGAGATTTCAGAAGGTCTGTTGACCAATCTTTACGATCACGAACATGACGCCGCCAAGGAACACAGCATTTTCCAGTTGAAGGACGTGAGTTATCGGCGCGGCATCGAACGAACCGAGGCACTGTATGACGTGGTCATCAGCCGTTTGCAGGAGGCCAGTTTGATCAAGGACTTCGGCGGTTTCGATACCACCGTCATCGCTCCGCCAAGATTAGGCACCAAGGTAAGCCCCAAGCCCCGAATTATCTTACCGGTCGCAGCCTTGACCGGATTGTTGTTGGGATGCATGTTGGCAATGGTTGTCGAGCTGCGGGACGACAGCTTTCATTCATGCGAACAAATCCAACAGCAGTTGGGATTGCCGGTGGTTGGCCGGATACCTCCCTTCACCGCCGCCGCGACGCCCGACGGGGCCGCGGAGCCCGACGGGGATGGCGCTGTCAGTGACGTCGTGCTAGATCCGATGCTCTGCTCGTATTACGAACCTCGGACTTTTCCTGCCGAATCGTTTCGGACACTACGCACCGCGCTTTATTTCAACAATCTGTCTGAGTCATCTCGTGTGATCCAGGTGACAGGCGCGGTTGCAGAGGATGGCGCGAGTACCATCGCCGCCAACCTGGCGATCAGTTTGGCCCAGACCGGAAAACGCGTGTTGCTGATCGACGCTGATCTACGTGAACAGCGACAACAACAGATGTTTGGCATCGCACGTCCGGAAACAGGCTTGGCGGCGATCATTGCATCGGATGTCGAGCCTGTGGACGCCATCTGCCAGACCGCCGTGGACAATCTTTGGCTGCTGCCCGTGGGTCCTCTCCCGGAGGGACCTTGCGAGCTATTCACTTCACCTCGATTTGGCGAGCTGATCAACCTGGTCCGAGACACGTACGACCATGTGTTGATCGACACCGAACCGCTATTGGTGGCATCGGATTCGTGCGTCATCGCCTCCCATGTCGATGGTGTCGTTCTCGCGCTCAGGCTCGCTCGAGACAGCCGCCAGGGTGCGAACCGGGCGATGCAGATGCTGGACCGCCTTGACGTGAGCGTGTTGGGTATTGTGGTCAACCGCATGAGCGGTGCCATCCTGCGGCAACTTCAAATGGAACGTCATGATCTCGCGCACTCCTCGAATGTTCGACCTCATTCGCGCACCGAACCGACTGCCGGTTAGCAAGTTAAACGAGGCTCAGTTCCAGTAAAGAGCGGAAAGGGATGGTTGGTGAAGTTGAGCGAATCACGTGGTACACCTGTGAAAAACCGACGCCAACGAACTTCTGTTGGGTCGAACGTGGATGACATCGAAGCAATGGAGGCGCCGACCTGTGGCGCCCGAAACGCATTCGAGTCAACGATCGCGCGTTCCACCAAACGCACCGTCGACCTGACGCTGGCGGTGTCGTTGGGCGTGCTTCTGCTTCCCTTGGTGGTCGTGATTGCGGCCGCGATCAAATGCGTTTCGCGGGGCCCCATTCTCTATGGTCAGATGCGTCTGGGACAAAACGGAAAGCCGTTTCGCATGTGGAAACTCCGCACCATGGTCGAGGGCGCTGAAGGCCGATTGGACGAGTATCTGACGGACAATCCGACGTTTCTGCAGGAATGGAACACGGAATTCAAATTGAAGGACGATCCTCGCGTGATTCCCTGGGTTGGGCATCTGCTCCGCACCAGCAGCCTGGATGAGCTGCCTCAGCTGTGGAATGTGATTTCCGGCGAAATGAGCCTCGTCGGCCCCAGGCCGTTACCAAAGTACCATTTGGATCAATTCGAAGATGAATTTCGGCGGTTGCGTGGAACGATGCCCCCGGGCATCACGGGCCAATGGCAAGTCTGCAGCCGCAATGATGGCGCTCCGGAGATGTTTCGGAAGTGGGACACCTATTACATCTGCAATTGGTCCATCTGGCTCGACCTTCAGCTTCTGTCCCGCACCCCCTGGGTTGTGCTGTCTGGAAAAAGGGGGGGCAGTTAACAGCGGCCACCGTCGCCGCTGACTGACCTCCGCACGATCGACAATCCAATTCGGTGCCCAATGGCTGATCCACAACGACTGAAGTTGCTCGTCATTACAATGATGTACGAGCCAGATTGCGTTGGCATCGCCGCGATTGCCTCGGACATGTGTGCGGCGCTGGCTGAGCGCGGGCACGATGTGACGGTCTACACCACCTATCCCTACTACCCCGAATGGAAGCTCAAAACCGGCGCCAGCTGGCGGATCCAGGAAGAATCGTTACGCGACGTCCATGTCCGGCGCCACCGGATATTCGTTCCTTCCAAGCCTTCTCGGTTGCTTCCGCGATTGATTCACGAACTGTCCTTTCCGCTCAGCCTGCTGCGAAGCCTTTTTCACGGCAGGAAATACGATGTCGTCATGGTCTTTTGCCCACTGATGGGCGGAGTGGCATTTGCCACGTTGCGAAAGCTGTTGTTCCGTGACCCACTGTGGGTCAACATCCAGGACATTCCTGTCGAGGCTGCGGCGGCCAGCGGCATCATTCGATCCAGGCTGTTGGCCCGCTTGGCATCGATTGCGCAACAGTTCGTACTGAACCGTGGGGACGTCTGGAGCAGCATCTCGGCGGATATGGTTCAACAGTTGCAGACGATCAATCGAACCAAAGCGCCGATTCATCTCTGTCCAAATTGGCTGACCGGCTCGCTGCACGAACAGATACTGCAGGTCCCTTGTAAACTGGGAAGGATTCCCCAGCAAACCACCAAATTGCTCTATTGTGGAACGATCGGCAAAAAGCAGGGGCTAGTACAGTTCTGCCAGATGCTGAGCAAGTGCGAGGGCGACTATCATTTTACGATCCGAGGTGAAGGAAGCGAAGCCGCAGCCGTTCGACGATGGGTCGAATCAAGTGGTGACCACAGGTTTGAGTTCGACAAGTTGCTGTCGCAATCAGGATTTGTAAATGCCATCCATGAGGCCGATTGGTTTGTGATTCCACAAAAATCGAGTGTTGGTAGCTCATTCTTTCCCAGTAAGCTGATTCCTTCCATTTGCATCGGCACGCCGATCCTGGCTATCTCCGAAACAAGCGGACCACTGGCGCATGAGGTTGCCGAACACGGACTCGGCCTGGTCGTTCCCTGGTTGCAAGTGGATCGCCTGACCCAACAGCTGGATGCTTTCGGCGCGCCCGGCAAGATTCGAAGAGCTGCAGAAGAACTGTGTCCGACATGCCCAAGCGTACACCCGCGATTCCGCTATCGACCAGTTTGAAACTCTGCTGCGGGACCAAGACTCTCGATCCAACGGCCGGATGCCAGCCGCGTGACCCGACTGATTTCCACGAGGCTAGTGATTGGACATGTTGATCGCGAAGACATCGACCGACGACGCGCAGCCGCGTCAGGGTTGCGTGATTTACCTGACACCGGACTGCACTGATTGTGCGGTGCAAAAACGGGCGCGTGGCTTTCTCAGCATCGGCGTTGATCTGATCAGTTTCAGTTTTCGTCGCGCTCGATACAATGTGGACTTTGTGCCTGACTGGCCCAACATCGAACTTGGCATCACCACCGAACGTCGACTGTTGACGCGAGTGTTTCTATCTGTGCGAGCGTTGTGGGTGATCTATGGGCACCGTCGCACGTGGCGTCTGGCATCTTTGGTGTACGCGGCGAATCTTGATTTAGCGTTACTGGCCTTGATCGGCATAGCGGTGACACGATGTCCCGCATCGTTCGTGTATGAAGTCTTGGATATCCATCCGGCAACAACCAAACGTGGCATCCGCGCTGTCGTATTGCGATGGCTGGAAAGAAAAGTTCTGGCTCGATCTCAATTGCTGGTCGTCAGTTCACCAGCGTTCCAGCGGAACTACTTTCAACCGATGCAGCGTTACCGGGGCGAGTCGTTCCTGCTGGAGAACAAATGGCCCAGTGCGGAAATGTCCGCGCTGACGAGGATCCTTCCGTTTGAGCTGAGCGAGGATGAACCGAAATGGACGATTGGCTGGTTCGGGAATATCCGTTGTCCGCAGAGCCTCGAAATCTTGACCGAACTGGCCGATGCGTTACCGGCCCGGGTGCGGATCTACATTCGCGGCTGTGCTTCTTTGCTGGGAGAACGGAAACTGCTGGATGTGATTCGTAATCGTGAAAACATGATCTTTGAAGGCGAGTATTGCGCGCCCGGGGAGTTGCCGGCCATTTATTCGAAAGTACACTTCAATTGGTGCGTCGACCTTTGCGGAGGCGAGAACTCACTTTGGTTGCTGCCCAATCGACTTTACGAGGGTGGCTTTTTCGGCATCCCTGCGTTGGCCATCGGAAACCACGAAACCGGTCGTTTTGTACGCCAGCACCAATTGGGTATCTCGCTCGAGACTCCGGTCGCAAAGCATCTTGTCGACGTGCTGTCAAACATCACGCGTGAGGACTACGAGCAGCTGCGGCGACGCATCGAGGGGCTGCCGGAGACGAACTTCGTTGACCACGGGGACTTGGCACGGCTGATGCAGGCGGTGTCTCGGAAGGATGGTAGCAACACAGTTTTGCATCCTGCCCGCGACTTTCAACACGATGAATTCCGGCGAAACCGCTGACATGTCACAGACGCACCTTCCGTCCTATCGAAAACAACTTGTCTACTTGTGCCTGATGTTGGCCTTCGCCGCCAGCGTGGTTTACGACACGCAGTTTATCGTTCCGCTGCAGAGACTGCAGAGTGTTGTCGCCGCCGCTGTGGTTGCCTGCTTCAGCGCGACCTTCCTGTTGGCCAGATTCCCGAAGCGCGTGATCCAGCCGGCGCTGTTGGCTGCCTGGCCCCTGCATCTCTTTACGATTTGCTTTTTGGGAGTGACGTGGTGCTTTCACGGCGGAGCCCAAAAGGGTGCGTTCATCGCTTACACGATCGTCGCCTACGCAACCTGGCTGCTGGTACCGCTTTGCTTGCTACTCGATCGTCCCCTGTTCGATGCGTTTGTGAAGATGGTGGCAATCGGCAGCGCTCTGTTGGCAATCCCTTCTTACGTCGGCGCCATGGGTGTCGATTCGATTCTAGGCATCCCGCTAAGCAACAAATATGCCTATTCGAACTTTTCGGGAATCATTGCCAGTGGTGGCGTGTTCGAACATGCCGAAGGTCATGCCTTGCAGATGGCGGTCGGGCTGTTTTGCTGCATTTACGCGATGCGTAAATCGGGCCACGTGCTTTATCTGGTGTGCTTGTTGATGGTCTTCGCGGGGCTGATTGTGTCCCAGGGGCGCGGAGCGATCTTTGGCGTTGGGATCGCCGCCGCGTATTGTTTGCTGCCAGAGTTGTTTCGCCGATCCCGTCCCATCTTTCTCGGCAGCCTGGCCTTTTTTCTCGTTTTTCCCTTTCTGATTTGGCCTCAACTCGCCAACGTGCCCGGTGTCGCGAATTACTTGCGAATGGAGCGTGGCCTTTCCGGGCGAGATGTGGCATGGCGGTATGCGTTCTCGCTGGTCGAAGAAAAGCCATGGACCGGCCACGGCTTCGGGACGTCCGGCGAATTGTCCGAACAGGGAAGGAAGCTGCTGCGGAAAAGCGGATACAGCGGAGCCGGTACCACCTTTCATAATACGTTCATTACCAAGGCGGTTGAGCTGGGTATGATCGCGACGTTGGTTTATGCGCTGTTGTACGTTGTCCCGCTGATACGAATTTGTCAATGGACCGACTATGTCCATGAACAACAGCTAGTTCGCAGCATTGTCGTGCTGACCCTCACGGCGTCACTCTTTCGCGACTACAATATCGGCGGAGTGAGATCGACCGCGATGCTGGTCGCAGTATTCCTGGGGCTAGCCAACCTATGGCCGCTGGCCGCGGATTTTGAACAGGCGTCGCAAGAGGCCACGGATCAGCAAACGCTGCCGCACGAAACGACTGACCCCAGCGGCGTTCGCTTGTCGAGAATCCCTGGCCAACCTGGAAGTTGAGTTTCATCTTGTCATCCAGTAGCCCTATCCAACAGCCAAGCGGGCAACGGATTCCGGTTGGTGAAACCGGCCAGGAACAGCATTCACTTCGATCCGCTTGCGCTCAAATGATCAAGGAGCTGGTGTGGTCCGTCGTTCGCTTTCGACCGACAAAGAAACCGATTTGTATGTATGCCTCGCGGCGCAGCGGCAGCACATTGCTGATGCAGATGATCAGTGCCAATCGTGGCGTGATGTTCAGCGATCAACCATTTGGACTGTACTCGATTGGTTCCGCCAACATCAATCGCTTGCCAGTGTTTGCTTACAGCCAAATCGCGTGCCCTGACGAGGATGAAGCCGCAATTCTTCGCAACTATTTTCAGCGGCTGATCAACGGTCGGAT
Source organism: Pirellulaceae bacterium (assembly GCA_963734865.1). GTDB lineage: Bacteria > Planctomycetota > Planctomycetia > Pirellulales > Pirellulaceae > CBDCUW01. Next base: position 212,015 of record CAVTIV010000020.1, on the reverse strand, counting down.
CCGAGCCAACACACCGTGGAAATTTTGGAGTCGGGACTTTCATTTCTTCAACGACCGCATTTGTCTCAAAATTACGGATGCCAAGGCGATCATCGATTGGATCGACCAGCAATTCGATGTGAACACGGTGGTGTTGGCTCGTCATCCCGTAGCCCAGGCCCTCTCGGTTGCGAACAACCGCTGGCTAACGACCGGCAAAGGTCTGCTCAAGAATGCCGGTTTTGTTGAGCAGTGGTTGACGGACGAGCTGGAAGCGAGGTGTTGGGATCTGTATCGTCGCGGATCCGAACTGGAAGGGCGGATTGTCGACTGGGCCTTAGAGAATCTGGTGCCGCTGACGCTTCTTCCGGATAGGCCAGAATGGTTGTTCGTCAGCTACGAAGATTTGATCACGCATACTCCTGCCGTCACCGATTATTTGGCTGGGGAATTGCAACTCGACGATCGCCAGGCGATGGCTCGACAGGTCGTTCGACCCTCGCGATCGGTGAGGGGAGCGAGTAGTTTGGAGCGTCAACGATTGATTCAACAGAGAAACCACGACCAACTTGTCGATTGGTGGCGAGTGAAAATCAGCGCCGACGAGCTGCGCGATTGTTTTCGTATCCTCGACCAGTTTGGCATCGACCTTTATCGACCGGACGCCAGTCTTCCGGATCACCAGCGCGTGGGACGCGGGGGATTCGCGTGATCGTGACAGCATCTGTTGGGGACACACCGAGAATGGGGTCATCGCGATGACCGTCGACAATCGGAAATCGACAAGCCGCACGATGCCACGCATCGCCGTCGTTGGCTGCGGCGCCGCGGCCAGAGAGTTTTGTCTGCCGGTGTTGGCCAAATACCCTGATTTCCGCCGCTCGGTTGTCCTCGTCGATCGATTAGGGTCACAGGCTGCATCAGTGGCGGCGGAATTTGGGATCCAAAATCACTGCACGGACCTCCACTGTTTGCCATTTGCAGTGGATGCCGCAATTGTCACGACGCCGCACCATCTGCATGCCGAACAGTCGATTCACTTTTTGCGACAAGGCATTCCTGTATTCGTCGAGAAGCCATTGGGAATGTCGACCGCCGAAGTCTCACAGATGCTCCAGGCAGCCAGCTCGGGTGGCACAACGCTGATGGTCAACAACTGCCGTCGGCTATTCCCGGCATATCGCCGCGTCCGTGAGTTGCTCTGCTCCGGAGAGTACGGAGCGATCGTGAACGTCCGCATCAGCGACGGCAGTCCATTCGAGTGGAGTAGTGTGTCCGATTTCTATCTGAAGAATGCGCAGCTGGCCAAGGGTGTGTTTTTGGACCGTGGCGCACACACCGTGGATATCGTCTGCTGGTGGCTGTCGGGTCGTCCGCAGGTGATTGAAGCTCGATACGATGCGTTGGGCGGGGCCGAATCCCTGCTAAACGCTTCAATGGCGTTTGGCAAGACCTCGGTTCAGCTCGCGTTTAGCCGACTTTACAAACTTGAGAATCGCTACACCGTCGAGTGCGAGCAGGCACAGATAAGTGGTCGACTATTCCACTCGACGAAGTTCGAGGTCACACGCAATGGCCGCGTGGAGCTGATCCAGGCCGGCAAACCGGCACTGTACCACGAATACGCGTGGCAGCTATTGAACAATTTCATCGAAGTCGTCCAGGGTATCGCAGCTCCATTGTTCACCGCCGCCGATGTGGCGCCGTCCATTGAATTGATTGATGAATCGTATCAGCGGGCGACGCCGTTTGATTTGCCATGGTATGAGACGGATCCCAATCTTGCCCAGCTGCGAAGCCGGGCAATTTCCTGCGATCCGTGATCCGCACAAGTTCTGGATTTGAGTTGAATCGATGCAAAAGGTACTGGTCACTGGTGCGACGGGATTCGTTGGCGGATGGGTTGTCGAGAGCTTTCAGCTGTGTGGGATCCCCGTCCGGGCCGGCATTCGCAGTTGGAGCAGCGCCGCCCGATTGGCCCGACGAGCCATCGAGATGGTTCCTTGTGACGTATTGTCCAGCACACAATTGCGTTCCGCGATGGAAGGATGCGATGCGGTTGTCCACTGTGCCGTCGGGAACGATCAGGTGACGATTTCCGGCACACAGAATGTGTTGACGGCGGCTCGTGAAATCGGCCTCCGACGAATCGTCCATCTCAGTTCCGTGGGCGTGTATGGAAATGCCACTGGCCTGATCGACGAGAATGGCGCCCGAACGGGACGCGGAAATGCCTATGCCAAACGCAAGATCGCCGCAGAACTGATTTGCGAACAGTTCATTGCTCGCGACACGCCGGTCGTCGTCCTTCGCCCCACCATCATCTATGGTCCCTTTAGCTACGCCTGGACGGTTAGTTTTTCGAACCGGCTGTGGTCTGGGCAGTGGGGAACTTTTGGCAGGGCCGGCGAGGGCAAGTGCAACCTGGTGTACGTGACCGACGTTGTGCAAGCGATCTACCGGGCGCTTCAATCGGAAAATGCGGCCGGCGAGACGTTCAACGTGAGCGGCGAGGAAATCATCACTTGGAACGACTATTTCGTGAGATTCAATGAGGCACTGGAACGACCGCCGCTGCCGACGGTGAACGCCTGGCCAATCGCCGTGAAAAGTCGGTTGTTGGCCCCGGTTCGCGTGGCCGGCAGGTTTGCGCTGACACGGTTCAACGGCACATTGATGAAGCTGAATGCGAATAGTTCGCTAGCCGCCAAGTACATGAAGGTCACAGAATCCTCACTGAAGCTGACGCCAACCAGTGACCAGCTGAAACTCTACGGACTGGATGTCGAATACACCATCGACAAAGCCCGAAATCGGCTGGGTTTTGCGCCGCAGGTCAGCGTGTCCCAAGGACTTGCATTTTCAGCGGCCTGGCTTCGCCAGCATGGCCTGCTCTATTAAGATCAACATTCCAACCGGTTTGTGATTAAAATCTGACATTTAAAGCAATTTGGCCATCATGAGCATCAAAATGCTCTCCTCGCCAGGGGCGGCGAGCCAGGCGATTTTTTTCCGCTGCGAAGCGCCGGAACGATGTATTATACTCGAAAACGAGATGTTCGAAGCCAGCAGGTGGATGGCGAGACGCTGGTGCTCGATGACGACAATGGCTACATCCATCAGTTGAATGCTACCGCGAGTTTTGTTTGGCATCAGTGCGACGGTAAGTCGTCGACAGCGGAGATCGTCCGGCGGCTGGCCAGGGAATTTGATGTCGAAGATGCCGTGGCAGCCAAGGACGTGTCAGAAGTGATCGAGAAGTTCCGTGATTTGAAACTTCTTAGCGAATGATCTTGGAGTACGAACAGTGACTGAGAAACCATCGAGCCGAACCGCACAGAAACCGTCGCGAAGAGGATTCATCAAAAAGGTAACTTACGTGGCACCGCTGATTCTCACGTTGAAGGTAACTCCCGCACATGCGTCGACCGGTTCCGGGGGATCGGGTGGCGGCGACCGTTGTGAATCTCGCGGCCAAAGCAGAGGGCGTCGTCGCGGTCACGGCAACAGTGGGCGAGGTTGGTTTGCGCGACTCGCCTTGTTTTTCCGAGGTTAATCGACCCCCGGCAGTGCGTCGTGCTGTGACCCCTTTTCCCGCGGAAAACTCGACGAAGAAAATGGGTTCGCGCGACCTGTCCTATCGCATCCTCGGCGTAAATGTTGCGGTCCACTGCCCGAGTCCGGAGTTGCAAACGCTGGTTCAGACCCACTGGGGTCGCATGGACAGCGATCAAACGGACGGCGATCTGAAGTATGTCGTTTCGCGAACTGGACCGAGCTCTGCGATTTCGATCGACCGCCCCGGGCAACCGACGAAATGGACGACCGATGAAGGGGACTTTCTGTACCAACTCGAGGCAGACTCAAACATTGCGGTACAGCGGATTCGCAAGGATCTCTATTTCCTGCACGCGGCCGTGGCTGAGGTTGGTGGCGGGGCTTATCTGTTTGTGGCGAAGTCTGGCGGCGGCAAGTCGACAACCCTGTGGGGGATGTTGCACCATGGATGGGGATATTTGAGCGATGAACTGGCGCCGATTGATCTGTCGTCGATGAGGGTTCACGCGTACCCGCGGGCGCTTTGTCTAAAGCGTCGCCCACCGCAGGCATACCCGCTGCCCGACGCGACCGTACAGACGCCACGAACGTTTCATATCCCGGTCGAGCATTTACCTCGAGTGTCGCACATGGTGTCGTGTCCTTTGGTGGCAGCGTATTTCGTGAATCATCGTCCCGGTGCCGGCGACCCAGCCGTTCGAGCGATCACCGCTGGCGAAGCCAGTGCGCGGATCTACGCGAATACTCTCAACCAGCTTGCGCATGCCAACGCCGGTCTGGATGCGGCCGTTCGCATCGCCAAGAGCATTCCCTGTTTTGCGCTCGATTCGGCGGATCTGTCCGCGACCTGCGCATTGATCGGTTCCCACTCAATCTAGTCGTCGGACAACTTTTGTCTCAACGAGTGAAATACGACGCGATTACTAGCCTTGCACTAGATGGATGGCAATTGTGTGACAGCAGCTGCTCCGTTGGTACTTCCGCGTTGGAAGGCCTGCACGAAAACGTTGAAGTTGAAAATGGTGTTGAAGTAGCGAGCCATTGATTCATTTTTGGTTTCCTGGAGGATCAACACGTCACCCGCTTGAACGAGAATGCGCTCGCGTGGATCGACCAGCGCACGATTCAAATCGACACTGATGGGAACTTGCCCGCCATTGGGGGTCCGGCGAATCACGGTTAACGGCGCTGGGATTCGGATTGCCGATCCCTTTCTGAATCAGCAGGCCGTTGAAGTTGTTGCCGCCAAACGCGCCGTTGACCAGCGTGCCGCTGACTTGCACCACAGCCTCAACCACATCCAAGTCATAATCGCGCGGCAGAATCCGTTCGCCCGCCGGCAGCAGCCCGGCGGTGTAGAAGCGGTCATTGATGCGGGCCTCCAGCAATACCACATCTCCCTCATTCAAGATGGCATCTTCTGGCTTGAACGGCAGCGGCTCACCTGGCGGCCATCGCGTGGGGATGTAATCTGTCTTCACGGCAAGATCCGAGAGTTCTGACAATTCCACACCCGACCGCACGGACTGTAACTGCTGGATGAACTCCAAATTGGACTGCCCCCCACGGAAGATGAAGATTCCGCTATACGAGTCCTGTCCGGGCAATCCGCCCGTGTTTGCCAGAGCGTTCACCACGTCGTTCTCATAAGCGCGCAGATCAAGGACGTGCCCCGTCCCCTGCTTGATGTTGTTACTTGAAATATCCCCGTTGCCACCTGCCGAGAACCCGCCAACCTCCTGGCGGAACACCAGCACCCGAATTTGACGGGGCTGCATCAGCGTTAGCATCACCGACTCGCGCCCCGGTTGCAGAATGCCTTTGTCAACATAGGCATTGCGAACTCGCTCGTTCGCCTCTTCCACCGTCAAGCCATCGAGCAAGACGGGGTCGACCAAGGGCAAGGCCAGCGTCCCGTCACTTCGAATCGTGACCGGATAACCCAGTGCCGGAGGCAAACCCGAACCCAGCGGATCAATTTGTGATGGAAAATATACCGGTGGCGTGGTTAGCGCCTGATCCGCGAGCGTCGGTGGAAAGACACCCGAAATGAACACACCCATGACGTCACCGGCGGCCAGGATGTAATGCTCGGGTTGTTTTTGACGGAGCAGCGACAGCGGAACAGTCTGCATGCTCTCGCGATGTGGCCGGGACAACAATTCCGTTGGCAACTTACGAACGGGAATGCCGTTCAGCACCGGGTTGGTCAAGGACGAACAACCTGTCATCAGAGTCACGACGAGCGCCACAATCGACGCGACCAGGCTAGGGAAGCAAACCCGGTCTCGCGTTCGCGACGTTGGTTCGCAAATCTTGGTATCCCAACGTGTTGAGAGCGGCGGCTCGAACGGTGGGCGATTGGCCCGGCGCGAAAGGTTTTGCGGCAGCAGGTGTTGTTGACTCAAGAAACGAAAAGAACCCCCTTGGCGGTAGACGAAGAAAAAGCCACCGGCAAGAAGTAGCAAAACGCCCCCGTTCATCGTCCAGCGAGGTTGGACCAGCTTCTGTCCCGATGCGACATGGATCGTCTTGTTCCGGCCCGTACGTTCGACTGCGGACGACTTTGCCGGTACCGCGGACCGCATGCCCTCGACGCCCGAAAGGGGTCCTGGCTGAACCAGGGGAGCCATTTTCCGCTCCGGCGCACCATTTTCCGGCTCGGGCAATCTGCTCTCGATTGGTGCATTCTGGGTCGCCGATAACGAGGGCGACGTCGGTGGCTCAGGCAAGTTTCGAATCAGCGGCGATCGCATTCTCCGCTCGATCAATTCGGGATACAAAACAACACCTTGCGTCGGAGAGGGCTGAGGCAGAGCAGGGGCCACAAGCCGAGGCGGAGAAGGGACCACAAGCCGGTTCGGTACCGATCGCTCGGCCGATGCGAGTGGCGGCGAGATCCCGACCGACGGCAGTTCCGCGTCGGTGGTCGATCGGGTGCCAGGTTTCGACGGCGGCTCAAGATCGCTTGCCCTCGCCAAATGGAAGTCGGCCGAAGCAGCGGTTTCGGAGGATGGCACCAAATCATTGGCCGTGGAGTATTCACGTCGAGATGGCGACATCGGATTGGTGCCGTTTGAGCGGGCGGTGCCGGATGCATCGCTCGACTCGAAAGCTGGGGCCGGATCGGCCTGCGGCCACGGTTCCGGGCTGTTCGGCAAACGCTCGACGGGTGCCGGCAAACGCTCAATCGGGGCCGGCAAACGCTCGACGGGGGCCGGCAATTCGTATTCCGACGGTAGCGCAGATGCAGGCAACTCAGGTATCTCGGCACGGATCTCCGTTGTTGCTGTGTCCTCCAGATCGCCGCCAATTGCCGTGACTGGCTCCGCATGCTCCATGTCAGACAGCTGACCCATGTAGAGCGGCAATGTATCGATGGTCAGCGTATCGCTCAACGGAACCGTCACGCAGCCGCGATAACCCGAGGCCTGGGCAACTGCCGCGCCATGTTGAAATCCTCGGAACCAATCTTGAATGGCGCCACAGCCATCAAGACTCTCACAGCCGCTCCACCAATAACGACGCGGCGGCAGAGGCGGCGGGTTACCGGTTCCGCCATAGATCAGGAAATCAACAAAACCATCCTCGAATCCCCGTTCCTCGTCAATCGAGAACGGTGCGCACGAATAGTCATCCGACTCCGCCCGGGCTATGCATCGCGCCCGCTCGAGTTCCCGCCGGGCCATCTTCCGAAATTGATGACGCTCCAGTATCACGTCCCAATAGTTGCAGTACTGGATTGGTTGCACAACGGAAGTTCGCAACAAGTTGTCGCTCAGCGTACAACCTGAATTCAGGAGGCAAATCGCGGATAAAGTGAGTAGGAGTGTGGCTTTCATCGCCGCATGAATCTGAAGGATCAAACCGAGTATCGGAAGGTAAGCATTCGATTGTCTCGATCACTTTCTCCTTACCATCGACAGCGCACAGCGATGCTTGATGTGCGCAGCATCGGCGCGAAGCTGGCGCGACTCAATGAGCTAACCTGTTGTATGGGTTCGGCAGACTTTGACGGATGTCAATATTTTTTCTGGGGGTTTATTCCCAATTCCTGACCGGCGTGCGATGCTAGCAAGCATTTGTCGCAGGCCGAAATCCAGCCAATCAGGACTCGTCGCTGCATTTTGTCCCGCCACAATTGCCCCGATCGGGAACATCGATTCAGCCCCATCCCCACACAACCTGACAAACATGCATGCTCGGCGAGGCCGGTACGTTTTTCACTGTAGAGTCCGCGTGCAGGCGGATTATACTTGGATCGATTTGTCACTTGCGATCTGGGAGCGACGGGCACGGGGAGCGACGGGGACTGGGACCTGTGTGTCAACATTTTGAAATTGTCGCCATTGGCCGGTCCGCGAGATCCACAGAGCGAAACAAGTGAAGCTGCCAGGTGCTAACACGACAACTTGTTGCGAGGACGAGTTACTGATTTGCTGCGCTCGCGTTTCGCAAACCACGGACGTGCGGGATCGGCTTACGCAGTTGCTGCGCGAGCAAATCGATTGGCAAGTCGTGTTGAATCGGAGCTGGTGGCATCGAATTCGCCCGTTGACCTATCGGCATCTGAGCGCCCAGCCGGCCGGGATCGTACCGGCGGCATTCTTGGAGGTATTGGGAAACCACGCCAGTGAGCTCGAGCAGCGTAACCGGCAGCTGATGAAAATGCAGCGTCACGTATCGTCACTGTTTGAGCATTCGTCCCTGCAAATGCTTGTTTTCAAGGGCCCAACGTTAGCCACCGATGCCTATGGCGACCTCCGTCTGCGTGAATGCGGGGACCTCGACATGCTGATCCGCCCCGACGACTTTCCACGTGTCCGGGAAATGCTTGTCTCCAGCGGCTTTACCTGCCTGTGGGATCAGGTCGCCAGTGAAAGAAAACGACAGCTGTTCGCCTGCGAATTCCAGCGTGATGGCATTGAGCTGGACGTGCATTGGGATCTGGCACCGAGATGGCACAATTATGATGTCGATTTTGATCTGTTGTGGCAGAGCGGTGATCCCGCGGAGGCGAATTGCCAATTTGTCCGAAAGTTACGGCCAGAAGATACCATCGAGGTGCTTTGCATGCACGGCACGAGACACTGGTGGGAACGCCTCCGATGGATCTGTGACATTGCCGAGCTCGTCAACAGTGGCAGGATTACCGACTGGAACCGGGTGGAAGCGAAGGCCGCCGAGGCGCGGTGTCATCGTTCGGTCTGGCTCGGCTTGTGGCTGGCTAGCGAACTGTTCGACGCGAATCTGCCGCCTGAGATTCAACGGAAACTCGATCGGTCGCCCGTCGTAAAGCGACTTGCGGCGCAGGTGGGCATTTGGTTGGAAAATGCCGAACGTGCCACGGAGCTGCGGAAACTGCCAGACCGGTTTTTGTTCCGCATGCGACTCTGCGAACGCTGGCGGGATCGTGTTCCGCAGCTCACGCACTACCTCATGACCCTGCCGTCGAGGAGCGTGAATTGGAATCCCTGATCCGCCGCGCCGGACCATGTTGCATACATGAACGTCGACTCGATCGACTACCGCAACGGATGGCGGAGTACCACTCTGCTCGGTCGCCGCGTCCGCCAGTTTCCTGCCTGCGCAGAACCGTTCGGAGACGGCCGTGTTGAAGTCAGTCGCTCAGATCATCGGAGAGCTGTTTCGAAAACGCAAGCTATTGCTGGTGCGGTTTGTGATCACTTCCCTCGGTCGGGCAGCGACGTCCATGGCCGTGATCTTTTTCATGCGTGAGTTTCTGGCCAGCGCCGTGGCTGAGCACACTGGATTCGGTGATGCCGTTGGCGCATCATTGGGGCCAAGCATGGTGCTGTGGTTGGCGGCAGGATTGATGCTGGTCACCTACTTGGTTGGCGCGATGTTCTTTTACGACAACCACATCGTTGTCCAGCGGATCATCAAGATGATTGAGTTGGGCTTCATGGAACGCGTCATCCGACACCTGTTGAAACTCTCGGTTCCCTACGCAGATCATCAAAGTCATGGCGAAATCATCCAAACTGTACGCACCGATGTCACGCAGATGCGAATGGTTGTGCAAGCAGCCGCTCGCATGTTCCTCGAAGGTGCCGTTGTCATTGGGCTCTTGGCCGTCGCCACCTACATGAGCCCTTCGCTGGCTTTGTGGGTGCTGCTGGTGCTACCCGTTGTGTCATTTCCGATTTTCATGGTGTCACAACGACTCCGCGCACGGTCGTATAGGGTACGAACGACAGGCTATGTCCTGTTTGACATGATTCTGGAAATCCTCAAGGGGATGCGCGTCATCAAAACGTATCAGGGCGAGGAAATCCAGACGCAGATGGGTCTGGAAAAAGGGCGTGCTTTTTTTGACGAGCTAATTGACGTGGCCCGACTGCAAGCCCTCGGACGTGTGGGAATGGAGTCTTTGGCTGGATTGAGCGTCGTGATGGTCGTACTCGTCGGCGGTTTTCAAGTCATGGATGGAACGCTTGACTGGCCCTCGTTGCTGGCCTTCGTGATGGCCATTCGCGTCATGCATACGCCATTAAACTTGATGCACCAGCAATATTTGGAGATCCATACCTATCATGCGTCCCTCGGCCGAATTCTCGAATTCCTGGCAATCCCGCCTGAAATCCAAGACCACGCCGATGCCGAATCACTCCTATCGCCACCGGTTGTGATCGCCTGCGAAAACGTCGGCTTCGCCTATCGTGACACCGCCGTTTTGAGCGAGATTTCCTTCTCAGTCAACGCGGGCGAGACGATTGGGATTGTCGGCCCATCGGGGGCCGGCAAGACAACGCTGTTGAACCTGATGATCCGGCTTTACGACCCCTCCTCCGGCAGCGTCCTGTTTGACGGACGTGATCTCAGGTCTCTCCGATTGAATGACATTTATCATCAAGTTGCGATTGTGGCCCAGGAGCCTTTTCTGTTTTCTACCACCGTTCGCGAGAATATCCGTTGCGGGCGTCCCTCGGCATCGGACGCCGAGATCGAAGAAGCCGGCCGGGCAGCCTTTATTCATGACGAGATTCTTGGTTTGCCCGAAGGATATGACACGCTGATTGGCGTCGGCGGACGAGGTCTGTCCCGCGGCCAGGCACAAAGAATCAATGTCGCACGGGCCTTTGTCAAAAACGCACCCATTCTGTTGCTCGACGAGGCCACCTCAAGCCTTGACTCCGTTACCGAAGCACACGTTCAGGAAGCCATCGAACACCTACTTGAATCACGCACCAGCTTCGTCGTCGCGCATCGGCTTTCCACGTTGCGCAAAGCCGACCGTTTGCTGGTGCTAGACCATGGCCGCTGTGTCGGGTTTGGTCCGCACGAAGAACTATTGCGCAAATGTGCGCTCTATCGCCGACTCTGGGAATCCCAGCAGTTGACCGATCCGCTTGATTATCGTCAGATCGAGCAGGCTTGAAGCGACTGATGGGCAGTTGAGTCGATCTACCATTGAAGTGAGCACCCATGAGCGCCGTCGATCTGTGCGTCTTCTTGACTAGCTACACTCTCGTCGTCGCATTTGTTGCCACGGGTGAAATGTTGCGGTCGCGCCAAGCTGCGTCATGGGTCCGCGTGATTGTCGCCCTGGTCGCAATCGCGGCGACTACCGTGGTCGGGTTCTATCTTCAACCTGGGGACAACTATCTTGCCGTCCTGTGGTTCTTGGCCAGGGAGCGAGATTTCAGCGCCATGGTGTCAATTGGATTGGGCGTGGCAGCCGCGTTGGTATGGGTCACCCGTTTGACCGATCGACCTGATCTCGCCAGCGACCATATTGGTCGTCGATCCATCCGGCATGCTGTCACGCAAATCGTGTTGGTCGCGTCCCTGATGGGCGTCGTGCTTTGCAGCCAGGCGTTTATCTGGAAACAGATCCGCGGGATCCAGCGAGATCCGGCCGTGCGGATGCTCGCGCCAGGATTCGTCATCGAAAAGGTTGCCGACCTCGACTATCCGCCAATACGGGTGGCCGTAAGTGAGAGTGGCAAGGTCTACGTGAGTTACGACTATTTTGAGAATGCGGGAACGATGGGCGGAGGCATCGTTGAGCTGAGCAGAGACGAGGCAACGGGCAACTATCACAAAAGGATCGTGGCCGACTCGCCGCTCTTGATGCGCTGCTACGGCCTTGTGGCGAGAAACGGCGAACTTTTTGTCTCAAGATCAGGTATCGATTCAAAAGCGATTCGGGGAACAATCGTATATCAGAATACGGGAGCGGTGACCCAGTTGCGGGACCTGGATGGCGACGGCTATTTCGAGTATGCGGATGACATTGTCACCGGTTTGCCAGGCGCTCGAGGGCCAGACACGATGCAACAAAACAACGGAATATGCTTTGCCGCCGATGGAAGTTTGTTTGTCACGACCGCCAGCGCCGCGAACCGGGCACTGGACGACCATCCCTGGGAAGGAGCTGTTTTGCGGGTCGATCCCGACTTTACCACGCCCGAAGTGTTCGCCAAGGGATTCCGCAATCCTTTTGGGATCGTGATCGGCCCCGACAACGAGTTATTCGTCAGCGACAATGACATCGACGAGAATCCGGGCGATGAATTGAATCACGTCGTCCGTGGCGCGCACTACGGGCACCCCTATGTCGTTGCGAATGGATCCACCGCCCAATCGGAAGGTTTTCGTGATCCGATACTGGTCGGGGAACATGACTGGAATTTTCTCGGAATGACTTACGCAACTTCACAATCACTACCCCAGGATTACCGTCAGTGCATCTACGTCGCCGACTTTATGCAACATGCGATCCTGCGGATGAAACTCGAGAAATCCGGGGATACTTACAAAGTGACGTCTGTCGACAAATTTGCCGCGATCTCATCGCCGGTTGACATCGCGGTCACACCCTCCGGTGAGTTCTTTGTCATCTCACGCCACACGAAGAACGTTTACCACATTCGGCCGATTCATGCGGCCAACAAGGGTTCCGATGGATAAACCAATGTCAACCATGCAAGCGGTGCGCTGGTTCGCGTGGTCCCTGACCTTGCCGGTGGTCACTTTGCTGGCGACGGCCGCGGTCATGTCGATTCCCGCCGATACTCGGGGCATCGACATTGTCGCTGGCGGAGATCTGTTTGCAATTCATTGCGCACCATGTCATTTTTCAAAAGTCGGTTTCCCGGCTCACCTGGGTCCTAACCTCCACGATATCGGCAGGTCCGCTGCTACCCGAAAACCGAATCAATCGGCCGCCGAGTACATCCTGGAGTCGATCCTCGATCCGTCCGCATTCGTGGCGCCAAGTGGCCGCCCGGGAATGCCTCCTGATGTGGCCGTGGAACTTGACTCCGAAGGTATCCGAAACTTGGTGGGGTATTTGGCAAGTCGCGGCGCGACGCCCGATTACGACGAAATCACGAAGCTCGACATTCCGGACCGGCGCAGCGAACAAACCGAACCCATTTTGATCCGCCTCAAAGAGATGCAACTCGCGGAATATGTGCTGCGAGAAAAAGGTTCGTGCCTCAACTGCCACTCTCTTTACAGTGTTCCGGAGAGCAACACACTTGCACCGGGACTGTTTGGCGTCGGACTGAACGATGCCAAAGCACTGCACGAATCAATGATCCATCCGCACCAAGATATCAAACCCCAATACAAGACGGTGAATGTTTTGTTGGCGAGCGGAGAACTCGTGTCGGGACAGCCGATATCACGTACTGCTGAACGACTGGTGCTTCGTACACGTGACGGCCAGAATCGAATTGTCTTGCGCGACGTCCCACTAGCCGACGTCGAACAAGAAAACGGCTTGCCGCGGATCCAAGAATCGCAGGTATCACTGATGCCAGAAGGTTTTGACAAGTCACTTACCCGCGAAGAAATCAACGCGGTAATCAACCTCATCCGTCAATTGAATTGATTCTCGGAAGGTTCGGAAACAATTTCGTCAAATGATCGATCCACAGAATCCAGGCCCAAATCGAGGATCAGGACACGATTCGGTGGAATACTTACGGCCGCCGAATCGGCGTCAGAGAAAAAGGCCGCAGGTTGCCAAACATTTCCGGGGCAACGAAATTATAGTGAGTGAAGTGTAGAACGGCTGCCGAATCGACGAACGAACCGTCGCGCAGACTTTGCCGAGGCTTTCGAGAAATTAAACATGTCATTGGTCGACAAAACGTTTATCAAATCGCATCTGACCGCGAGCGATCCCTGGTGTCAAAGTCATGGAGCGGCGGACGGCTCCGAGGATTTGGGGGCCGGGATGTTGTATTATGCCCTGGCCTACTCCCTCAAATCCAAGACATGCGTTTGCCTGGGATCCGGCGGAGGTTTTGTTCCCCGCATGATGAGACAGGCCCAGCGGGACTTGGGTCTGCAAGGTAGTCGTACCCTGCTGGTTGACGGGACGCTGCAGGTGCCGCAGAGCAAGAAGGAAATCTGGGGCGAGCCCTGCTGGGTCCCCGAGGACTCCGTCTTCCGCACGAATTATCCCGATGTCGAAATCATGCTGGAACTCACCGAGACAGCTTTCCAAGATTATTTCCAGCGCAACAACGTGAAGATCGACTTTTTGCACATCGATGCCGACCATCACTACGAGGGTGTCAAACTCGATTGGGATCTATACCGCACCCTTGTCCCAGAGGATGGCATCATCACCTTGCACGATACGGTCAATTATCGGCCGCCGTGCGGGGTCTACCAGCTGATGGATGAGATTCGCGAGAACGGCGATTACGAGATGATTAATTTCCCCATCAAGTATGGCACCGCCGTGCTCCGCAAGCGTCAGAACGACGGTCGTCCCGCTTGATGAGAATCGCACTGTTGCAGGACGATATTTTCCTGCCTTCATTTGCTGGCGGTATCAAGGCCAATCGCTGTTTGCTTGAGGGTTTGGTCCGAGCTGGGCACCAGTGCCTGGCACTAACACGGGCCCTTACCAGCTCGCCGGACGGACCCAACGACCTACGCCGGTTCCAAGCGGAAATGGACTCGCGTCAAATCGCCGTGTGCACGGTCGAGCCCGATGTTTTCGCCTACGAGTACCAAGGCGTTCAGGTCGACGCGGTCAACTGTCCGACTACGGATCGTCGGCGAGATTATTTCGCACGGCGAATCCAGGCGTTTCGGCCCGACTGGGTGCTTGTCGCTGACGACAAACGCCGATTCATGCTCTCGAGTGCGGCTGCTGCAGCACCAGGTCGCTTTGTTCCTTTGCTGCAAACGATCATGCAGCTCCCTTTTGGTCCACTTTCCGTTCACCAATGCCAAAGTCAGACCGAGCTGATGCGCAACGCCCCGGCAATCATCGTCATCAGCAAATTCATGCAGAGGTACATTCGCGATCATGGCGAGATGGAATCTCACTTGATTTCTCTGCCGGTCTACGGCCCAGGCAATTTCTCCAATTTGGCTCGCCATGACGCCGGCTTCGTCACGATGATCAATCCCTGTCCCTACAAGGGGGTCGCGATTTTTCAGGCATTAGCGAGTGAATATTCGCAGGTCGAATTCGCCGCCGTGCCCACGTGGGTGCCAACGATGCCGTTCTGCGAGATCTTGGCGAGCTGCCAAATGTCTGTCTACTTGAACCGTCGGACAATATTGACGACATCCTGGCTCGGACACGGATCCTGTTGGTTCCGTCGTTGTGGCCCGAAACGTTCGGTTATGTCGTCCCCGAAGCGATGCTACGTGGCATCCCCGTGTTGGCCAGTGATCTTGGCGGCCTGCCCGAAGCAAAGCTGGGTGTTGATTATCTGCTGCCCGTAACGCCAGCTCAGCGTCACGGCGATACCTATGTTAGTCCGGTTCAGGACATACAGCCCTGGTCGACAGCCTTGCGCGAGCTGCTTTGCAACGCCGATACTTACCATCGCTGTTCGCGCCAGTCGCGGGAAGCGGCCCTGAATTTTGTCTCTAGAGCAAACGTGTCATCATTCGAAATGACGCTGACAGCGATTGCCAATCCTTAGGATAGAAGTTGTGCCGGATGTCAATCACGATCGTCTTCAGCGGCCTGACACCAAGCTGCAGCACCACCGCCTGACCTCCGTTGAAACCGTAAGGATGAACTCCATGAGTTGGTCAGTCGTTCAAGAATTGGGGATCGAGTACGCGCCGCGAATGAACGCTCAGGAATCGCGACCCCTGCAGTTTCCCGTTTATGCCGCCAAGGCCAGCGACGGCAGCTATCTTATCGTCGATGAAGTGTGCGCGGAGAAGCCGATTCCGTTTCGCATGGAGTATCGAACGATCCGTGTCGATCCGAGCGGCCAAGTCGTCTTTGACACGACGGAGCAGGGAATCGAGGATGGGTACGGCTGCCTCATCGAGGGTGATTCGGTCGCCATCTTGCGGCGGACAAAATGGGAATTGTTCATTGTCTCACCGCGGGGAACCGTCACCGACTGCATCAACCTGACCAAGTTCAGCAAATACTTGCCGCGAATCGTTTCCTGGACGGACCAACAAACGTTCCTGATCCTGTTCTTGGATCGCTCGGGTCGATTGGATATTGTCGAAATCGATCGTCAAGGTCGTTTGCTGTGGTACCTTCCTTCGTGTGCCGACTATCTTGGGGTGCCGGCGAGTGTCCAACGATTGCCATCGAACACACTTCTGCTGGCCGACGCGTTTTGGAGCGTCATCCTGGAAGCCGATCGGGCCGGCAACATCGTGTGGCAATTCGGAAAGTCGGGGAACCCGGGAAAATCACCCGCCTGTGTCTCCGGTCCTACCTGCGTCCGCGCCCTGGCCGACGGTCGACGGTTGATCAGCGATACCCGCAACCACAGACTTCTTTCGGTAGCAGTCGATGGGACGAGTTTGGAAGTTGGGCCTGGAGAGGGCAAATTGTCCGATCCCACCTATGCCGACACGAACCGTGATGGCCATCTGTTGATCTGCGACAGCGGCAACGCGCGAGTCATCGAACTGGACAACGAGCAGCGGATTGTCTGGCAATACGGTTCACCCATCCGAACGGAACGGCGGCTTTCCTTTCCGCGATCCGTCGAAATCACTGCGTCGGGTGAATATCTGATTGCCGACACGGCGAATGACCGTGTCGTCAGCGCCACGAGCGATTGCGCCGCGGAACAATCGGCTTCGCAAGAGGTGGAACTGTTCTGGCCAAGATGTGTACGGTCGTCGCCGACCGGTTCACTGATCATTGCCGACGGACGCAATGGTCGAATTGTCGAACTGTCCAAAAGCGGCCAGATCCTGAACGAGATTTTCGAGATCAAGTGGAACGGTTTGCAAAAACTCGAGGATCCACACGATGTGCGAACCCTGCCGAACGGACATCTGCTAATCACGGACTCGCCCAGGAATTTTGTGTTCGAAGTCGATTGGTCGGGGCAAGTCCATCGTGTGATTGGCGACGACGAATCCGTTAGCCTGGACGATCCGCATGCCGCTCAACAGCTCAATGACGGCAGATTTGTGATCTGCGATACCGGCCATCATCGCATCCTTTTTGTCGATCAGCGGGGGAAGTTTCTTGACTCGTTCGAGACCGTTCATGGCGACGAGTTTGTGCTCAGGATGAAACAGCCGAAATACTTGGAAGTGAACCACGACGGAACCATGGTTGTCGTCGACACGGGCAACAATCGTGTCCTGGCCAGCACCACAGACGGCCAGCTGATTTGGGAGATTTCGGAAATATCCGGATCGCCGTTACCGCATTTGCATCAACCACGTTGGGCCACGATGGTGAATCGGGACGAATTGTTGATCTCCGATCACTTTCACCATCGCGTCGTTCATCTCCGCCGTCACCAACACTCGCCAGCGAGTGGCCGCCGCGACCCTGGCGGAACTTGAATCGCCTCAAAACAGTTCCAGCGACGGAGAGGCAAAGATAAAGTCGGGGCTAAGACTCGAGTTGTACGCACCTGCGGCGAAGTGCACCAAAAAGTCGCCCGGCTCGGTCGCCGGAAACGTGCCTTCGTACAGGACGTCATTTTCGCGGCAAGTGGAACCATGGATGATCGTCGATTGTTGTTCACCTCCGCGTGCCTTCAACTGATCGCTGTAGACGCCAATGATCTGGGGACAATAGTGGGTGAGCGGAACCATGGAAATGCTGCCGTCGCAGTGAATGATTTGTTTGCCGTCCCTGTCCTTCACATTCAAGATTCGCGTCACCAGAACGATACCGTCACAGGTCAGATACCGGCCCGGTTCAACGATCAATGTCGGCTGTCGATTCGCTAGTTGGAAGAATGGACGCAAAGCGTCCGCGATGGTACGGACGTAGCTGTCGATGGGCTGCGGATTCCAGGTTTGACGACTCTTTGGCCGCGGACCATGCGCAGGGAAACCGCCGCCCATGTCAATGAACCTTAACGTATCTTGATAATCGGCAATGTGTTCTTTCGCAAACTCACCCAGTCGGCCGGCCGCCAGTCCATAGAGGCTCGGCTCGTCCGTGTCGCCGTACAAATGCGTGTGCAGGGCCGCGACAGTCAGTCCGGCTGAACAACGGACTCTTTCAACCGCGGCAATGGCTTCCCCATTTTCCAAAGAAAACCCGAAGCGACTATGTCCCAGTTTCGGCAGCGTACTGCTGATTCGCAGACCGATGTCGATCGGCGATCTTGTGGTGGCCGTCATGCGGATCAGCCGGTCGAGCTCGCTGTGATCGTTGACATTGATCAGCGCTCCCTCGCCGATTGCGGTTCGCAGGTCATCATCGGTTTTGTGCGGGCCGTTGAAGATGATCGATCTTCCGGTAAACCCTAATTCACGGGCAAGCCGGTACTCGCGGCCGGAGACGACTTCCGCCCACGCACCGCATTCTCGAAAGATTCCGCTCTTAGCAACCAGGTAATTGGTTTTGAAAGAATAGCCCACGACATGCGGGCCCCAATGTGCCGCTAGACTCCCGGTCAATGCCTGATACCGGTCGACTAAGTTGTCACGTTCGCAAAGAAAGATTGGCGTTCCGGTCCGCGCGAGCGTTGCCAATAGTATCGACCGCTTCTGCTCGATGTTCGGAAAATGCTCCCAGTTCGGGTGCAGTGATTTGTTGATCAGGTTCATGAGTTCATGGCAACCGGTGCACAGTGTTTACGCCGAGGGCTCTTGCTCCACTTCGAATATTCCTTCGTCTTCCAGAGCGCGAATCACGACAATATCACGTTCAATCGCTTCGATGTCTTCATCGATTAACGTCACCATCCCAGAAACGCGACTCAGTTGGTCACCCGGTTTGACTGCCACCGACATGGAATGCAGCGTTGACAGCCGACGGATCTTTTCCAGTCCGTGAAGCCGGGCCAGCCGACCTCGATTGCGCGGAGCGAGAAAAACGTTCACCGCGCGACGGTGCAGGCATGGTTTCTCGGTCAATGTCGATAAGAAACGGTCGGGAGCAAGGATCGTTTCGACAGTTTCATCGAGCTGGCAAATTCCCCCGCAGATGCGGCTTAGGATGGCGTTGTTACCGGCAGACATTCGGGCGCCGACTTCGATCAGGACGGGCTCACCACCGACCAACATGAGCTCACAATGAGCCGGACCAAACCGAATGGCAAGCGCATCAAGCACCTCAAAAGCATACGACTGCAATGCCCGCTGACGCTCGCCAAAGTACGGCAATAGTGTCATCGCGTCGTAACCTACGTCTTTATCCGCGCCGGCGGGTCGGTGGTACTGCCAAATCGCAGTCGTTTTCTTCTGCCCTTCAAAGCTGACGATATCCACAGCATACTCGCTGCCGTCAAGGAATTCCTGGACGACCACGGACTGATTTCGCGCGCCCAGCACATTGGTATCCGACAAGATTGCCTCCGCCGAACGACGCACTTCAGCAACGCTCCTGCAGCAAAACACGTGGTCCGACGCGACACTCTTGGCAGGCTTTAAGATCACGGGCCAATCCAACGTGTCTCGAATCCAGTCGAGTATCTGCTCCGTTTTATTCGATCGAAACTGCGCCGCTGTACGCAGTCCAGAGGCCCGAACTGCTTCGTTCATGAGGAACTTGTCTCGTCTGGCCTCTCTCAGTCGCCGGCCGTTTACCCTCAGCGATAGCAGTTCGCCAAGATGATCGGCAAGCTCGACGCCCGATTCAAATCCTGCGATTACGTGCGTCGGTTGGTGGACTCGCAAGCTGTCGAGCGTTTTGTCCAACTCGAAATGGTGCTCAATGACCTCCGCAAATGTCCCCGGCTCGAAGCGGGAGCGCATCGTCTGAGGAACGCTCGGTGAACTCAGAACTGCGATACATTTGGCGCCGCGCTGCGCACAGCGTTTCGGCCAACATCGCGCCGGACGAGTATGGATCGACAATGATGATACAATTGCTGGATACGATGAGATGGCCTCTTCCGCTGTGATCAACTACGATTTGCTTTGGTATTGTTTTCGATGGAAGGACGGCTGAGCCCGATCACGATGGACTGTCAAGATCCAATTGTCCCTCTGGCGTCATCGAGGCGAATACTCGTCCTTGGCTCGAGCGGATCGGGAAAGACGACGTTCTCCATCAATCTTAGTCGCATCTTAAACTTGAAAACGATCCACCTCGATGCCCATTTCTGGAAGCCGGGTTGGATCGCCACTCCACAGCCTCAATGGCGGGCGATCGTCGCTTCCCTGGTCGAGACGGAGTCATGGATCATGGACGGCACCTACGAGAGCAGTTTGGACCTGCGGATCCCTGCCGCCGATAGTGTCATCGTGATCGAAAGTTCGCGATGGATCTGCCTCTGGAGGGCGTTGAAACGGAAGGCAACCGTGGATGATCAGCGTCGGCCCGATGCACCAGGTGGGCAAAAACTCGATCGCGCGTTTCTACGCTATATATGGCGGTACCCGACCGTGACCCGACCGTTGGTCTTCGACTGTATCCGGCGATACGGCCCAGACAAGACAACGATCCAGCTCGAAGGAAAGACCGAGATCCAAGAGTTTCTGCGGCAAATTCAACAGGCCGTGGAAAGAGGAATGGACAACCCTTGATGGTTCGCAACAAGCCGCCGAATCCCTACTTCCTGATCGCTGCGGTGGCAATCAGTTCTCCTTTTCGTTGTTTCCGGGATCGGATTCTCGCCAGCAGCACCATGCCAGTGAGGACCGTGTGAAGTCGGCGGCCGAGATCGTCGCGCCGATACCCCGGCTACTGGCGTGATGCCGACCGAAAATCCTATGATCATACCGATCGCACTTCGGATTCGCCTTCACGTCGGTTGGTTTTTCCACTGATTCATGCTTCCGAGCAGGAATCCTTCGCCCCCAACCGTCGATTCGTTTTTTCGATTACGAGAGTCAGATGCATGCATGACTTCGCAACGATAGCAATCATCGTATCCGCGGTTCTCGCGGTTTGGGTCGCATACGATCTCCTTCAGAAGAAGCACGCCATTCTCCATAATTTTCCGATCATTGGTCATTTTCGTTATTGGCTGGAAGGTATCGGTCCAGAGCTTCGCCAGTACATTGTGACGAGCAATGATGAGGAACGTCCATTCAACCGTGACGCGCGGCGGTGGGTTTATGCTTCATCGAAAAAGGAGAACAATTATTTCGGTTTCGGAACGGACAACGACTTGGAGAACTCGTCAAACTACTTGATCATTCGGCACTCTGCTTTTCCGTTGCATGATCCTGTTCCCGACGATGATGACTTTGATCCTCAGTTTCGAATCCCCTGCCGCAAGGTCATTGGTGAATATCGACAGCGACGGCAATCATTCCGCCCCAACTCGGTCGTGAACATCTCAGCCATGAGCTACGGATCGTTGAGCGCGCCGGCCATCGAAGCGTTCAACCGGGGGGCAAGCTTGGCCGGATGTTTGCACAACACCGGCGAGGGCGGCGTCTCCATCTATCACCAACACGGTGGCGAGTTGATCTGGCAGATCGGCACGGGCTACTTCGGCTGTCGCAATGCCAACGGACGATTCGAGCTGAGTCGATTTCTTGACGTTGTTGCTGCCAACCCAATTCGAGCCATCGAGATCAAACTGAGTCAAGGAGCGAAACCGGGGCGCGGTGGTCTGCTCCCGGCAGCCAAAGTCACGGCAGAGATAGCGGAGATTCGTGGCGTTCCAATGGGTCAAGATTGCATCAGCCCCGCGTCGCACTCTGAGTTTCGTGATGTCGACTCGATGCTCGATTTTGTCGAGCGACTCGCCGATGCAAGTGGATTGCCGGTGGGCATCAAGTCAGCGGTAGGACAAACGAACTTCTGGCGGGATTTGGTCGATCAAATCGACCGATCGGGTCGGAGCGTCGATTTCATCACGATTGACGGTGGTGAGGGCGGAACGGGAGCAGCACCGCTCGTTTTTTCCGATCATGTGGCGATGCCGTTCAAACTGGCGATCGGCGGCGTCTACCGAACATTCATGGATGCCGATTTGCATAACAAGATTGTCTTCATCGGATCCGGAAAACTTGGCTTTCCGGACGCTGCTTTGTTGGCCTTCGGCTTGGGCTGCGACATGATCAACGTCGGCCGCGAAGCAATGCTTGCCATTGGCTGTATCCAGGCGCAACGATGCCACACAGGCCACTGTCCAACCGGGATTGCGACGCAAAACCGCTGGCTGGCCGCTGGACTCGACCCTAGCCATAAGGCGAATCGCTTCGCGAACTATGTCGTGAGCCTGCGCAAGGAACTGCTTCAGTTAAGCCGTGCCTGCGGCGTATCCCATCCGGCGATTGTTTCGACGGACGACCTCGAGATTCTGGACGAGCATTTCCAGAGCAGGTCAGTGACGCAGTGCTTCGGGTATCGCAGAGCCACCGATCTGCCGGACGCACCATGAGTCGTTCATTTTCGCACTCGGGAGCGTCACCCCCCAAGGTGTTCCATTCAGGACCCAGTCTTTGAAGGGAACGAAACCCATGCTTCTCAATTGCGACTCCTCCCCCGTGTCTGACCTCTCGCCATTGAAGGGAATGCCGCTCAAAATCCTGCGTCTCAAGGGCTCGTTTCAGGGGCTCGTTTCAGGGGCTCGTTTCAGGGGCACGTTTCAGGGGCACGTTGCTGACTGATCTGTCACCTGAACCTTTTGATGGGCCGGATGAAGCGCACACGCGTGGGCACCATCGCTGTGAGAACGACTACGCGTGCAAGCCGGACATGCAATCGCGAGTATGGCCTTAGGGAACAAAGATCCCTCCTGCACATGGACCATTGGCGAATGAGTAGCCAGGTGCTTGCCAGAGGACATGATGCATCGCAACAGCTCGCTGCGGATGCTAACGATTGACACGTGTTGCCCCGCGTCCAAGATCCAGACTCGCGTCCGGAAAGTGGTCTCAAGTCGAACAGTGACGAAAGCTTTCTCGACGCTAGCGGCACGCCACTCGACGCTCATTCCGAGAACAACCGCGAACACGCGCCGGACGCAAATCGGTCATTTACCGTGTACAATTTGTGTCTTGGTTTCGTTCCTTTCCCCGATCAATTGACATCTGATATGAATCGCCCGCAAACCTCCCTGCTCGTCTCTCTCTTTTTTCTCGCCGCAACGCTGCCCTCGTTCTGCGATGCCGACGATGCAACTCCGGGTCAATGGATCCAGTTGTTCAACGGCAAGAACCTCGATGGCTGGATTCCCAAGATTCGCTATCACGATGCTGGCGACAACTTCCTCAACACATTTCGCGTGGAGAATGGACTGCTGACGGTCAGCTACGACGGCTACGATGAGTTCAACGAAACCTTTGGCCACTTGTTCTACAAAGACGACTTTTCGAACTACCGTTTTCGCGTCGAGTATCGATTCGTCGGTGAGCAATGCAAGGGCGGGCCGGGATGGGCGCTGCGGAACAGCGGTGTGATGATCCATGGCGAGCGACCCGACACGATGGCCAAGGATCAAGACTTTCCTGCCTCGATCGAAGTGCAATTGCTCGGTGGCGATGGCAAGAAGAAACGAACCAACGCGAATCTTTGCACTCCGGGAACGAACGTGGTCAAAGACGGTAAGCTATTCACGCCCCATTGCACCAGTTCGACATCGAAAACCTATCATGGCGACCAGTGGGTCACCGTCGAGGTCGAAGTGCGCGGGAACGATCGGATCAAACACATCATCGATGGGGAAACGGTCCTCGAGTACACCAAGCCGCAACTGGATGAGCGGGATGAACACGCCAAACAGCTGGCCGAAAAACAGGGCACGGTGATGCTCAGTAAAGGGAGCATCTCACTGCAATCCGAAAGCCATCCGGTTCAGTTTCGCAAGGTGGAATTGATGGTCCTGGAACCGTGATGCGGGCTCGCGGTAACCGATCACAGACCCGATTGATCGTTAGCCGAGTTGATCGAACGAGCTGGGTAGGGCGGGTCAAGACAATAGGCGGGTCAAGAGAAGGAGCGTCCGCGACGCAGACCCACCGACAACAAAACTTGCGAAGAAACGGTGGGTTGGGCGGCCCGAGAGCCGCTTGACCCACCTACCTTCGACCGAGCCGAGCTTGCTGCGGCCCGCTCAATGAGAATCCTCAATGAGAATCCTTTCGGTCTCACTTGGATCCGAGGAACATCTTTGACAGACGAAGGACTTTGCCGGCAGGTTTGTCGGAGCCTTCCTCTTTGGTGCCAATCACGGTGACGTACATGTTCCCTTTCGAGTCAAAGACGAGCGAGGTCGGCTTGTCCAGATCAACGATCTTCTTTGCTTCGCATTGGTCGCCTTTCACGGTCAGCTCAAACAAGCCGCCCTTGGTTGTGTCGTGCCAAGAAAAGTCCGTGGCATACAACTTTCCGGTTGCCGGGCTGTAGCCGAGGCCCGTGATATCGCTGAGCCCCGTCTCGTGATTCGACTTCAGTTTGCCGCTCTTGCTGTCATAGACCGACAGCAGTGAATCGCCAGGAACGGTGATCTCGCCCATCTGTCCGACCACCAGGTCCCCCGAGGCATTCACGGTGATGGCAACGGGTGCGTCGACTTCGACCGCCTCTTTGGTGGCGATGAATCGCTCCAGATTCGCCGGGTGTCCGTTGTCATCAAGCTTCGCGCGGACAATCCATCCTTTGGTGTCATCGCCATTGGCGGTCGCAAACACATATCCGCCGGTAACGGCAACGCCATAATAGTTTCCTTCGGGCTTGAGTTCGTCGCTGCTGGCAAGAGGACCGAGCGTCACTTCTGTATCGTCGGCGCTAACCGGTTTCGTCGCGGGCTTGGAATGGATTTCGTAGACACGAATGACTTCGTCGGTATCGGCTTGGCTACCGTCACCGACGACCAGGTGTTCGTCATCAATGAAGGCGACGCCGAGTGGTCCGATATCGTAGATCGGGCCCTTGCCATACTTATCCACGGGGAACTTGTTGACTTCCATGTTTCGCCGTTTTCCTTGTTCAGGCTTTTTGGCGAGGAACCGCACGATGCCACGTCGTTCGGCAACAATGATGTCGCCAGATTCGGGATGGATCGCGACGCCAGTGGGGTTATCCAGCAACGAGCCGACAGTCCGCGGACCGGGGGTCGGTTTCTTTTCGTCTTGGGCCTGAACGGTCGCGGTCGTCAATGCGACCGCGAAACTCAACATCAGTAGGTTACGCATGAGGTGAAATCCGTGGTTAAAAGTGATACGTCGGGTGTGATCGTTTGGCGAGTGCTTCGGCTGAAGCTGGCTTGTCCGTTGCTTTCGGATGGCTCCTGGGACGGGGCCGCAATCGTGGCATTCTATTTGGGCTGCCGCGACAAGAACACCGCCGACAGGAGATTCCCGAGCGAATTGGATCCAACGCGGTAGTGGAAGCCATCTTTACTGAGGTAATTTTGGTGGCTGGTGTTCGGGATAGCTTGTGCTGCTAAGTCCTTCGGTCATGAATGCAACCAGGTCCGCCTTATCTCCCTCTTCAAGTTTGATCCGGAAGATCTCTTCATCGAGATAGGGGTTTTTTGTGCCGCCCCTGGCATAGTGGTCGACGACATCCTCGAGAGTCGCCATGCTTCCATCGTGCATGTAGGGTGCCGTCCGAGCGATTTCGCGCAGCGTAGGAGTCTTGAACGAGCCCTTGTCACCCTCCAAACCGCTGATCGCGAATCGGCCTTCATCACGGTCTTTCGCATTCCAGCTGACACCGATGTTATGAAACCCATTGTCAGTAAAATTCGGCCCCGTATGACAGGCACTGCAATTCGCCTTGCCAAAGAATAACTTCAGTCCCCGCTGGGCCGCTTCGGAAAGTGCCGATGCGTCACCTGCTTTGAAGCGATCGTAGGGTGCATCACCCGATAACGCTGTCCGTTCGTACGCGGCAATCGCTTTGCCGATTCCCTCCGCGGTGACGTCGGTTCCAAAGATATCTTGAAACTGTTTCCGATAACCAGCGATCGCTTGCAGCTTCTTCACGACGTCATCGAGCTTCATATTCATTTCAATTGGATTCTGAATCGGTCCTAATGCCTGTTCCTCGAGACTACCGGCGCGACCATCCCAAAAATGAAATTGTTGGTAGGCCGAGTTGATCACCGTTGCGCGCTGCGGCCACCCTGCTGTCCCTCCACACCCGTCGCGAACGCCTCGCCGTTACTCCAACCCTTGGAAGGATCGTGGCAACTTGCACAGGAGATCTTGTTGTCCGAAGACAATCGCCCGTCAAAGAAAAGTTGCATTCCGAGTGCAATCTTCGCTTCACTAGGCAAATTGTCCTGGGGGTGCTTGATCGGCTTGAGCCCTGTTGGCACCTCTTCGGCCGACGCATTGGGCGATCGTCCCAGAGACGGATCACCTCCCAGGAACAGGGCTGTCAGGGCGACAGCGCCCAAGGACAAAGCTCTCACGGATTGGGCCATGAACCTCGTTGCGGACTTCGAATTCATTGATGACTCTAGTGGAGGCGACTGGTGAAAAAGGGGATAAAAGGGGCTGTAGGTTGTCTGTAGGATATTTAATCGCTCGTAAACCATTGAACGACTTCTCGGACGTGCATTCAACCACCATCCGCCCCGAACGAGCAGAAACTTAACCGCCACGGTGAACATCAGATCAGGGGGGCGTGATGGTGGCGACGAACTTTTCCGGATTGTCGTCATGATCACGCGGGCAACACGCTATCGTGGATCGCTGCGTTTTGTGAAGATTTTGAGCGGGGGGGGGGGAGCGATCAATTCGCCGAAGCATGGGGGGGAGGCGATCGCAGTGTCGAAATGAGCATTGACCGCGAGTTGACCGACCACCGAGATAGTGAATTCCAGCGATTGCTGGTACAGCAAATCGAAGCGTACGAGCGGGGCGAAGAAATCGATCGCCAACGATTGCGGCGTGAGCACCCGCGGCATGCCGAATCGATTTGTCAGTTTTTGGACAATCGACAGCTATTGCAGGAGGCATTCGTCGATTTTCGCACGGACGAACACGAGTCTCGCCAGAACATGGAGGCCACGATCGACAGTGGCCGGCCATTGAATCGACACCCAAGTTCGGGATGGTCATTTGCCAGCCTCACCAAGGCCGAGTTTCCGGTCGCTTTCGGCGAGTATTCTCTGCTCAGTGAGATCGATCGTGGCGGCATGGGAATCGTGTTCAAGGCCAAGCATGAAAGCCTGAACCGGATCGTCGCGTTGAAGATCATGCGCACCGCTGAAATGGCGAGCGACGAGGAACTGAGTCGATTCCGCGCTGAGGCGGAGTCGTCGGCCGCCATCAATCACCCCAACATCATTTCGATTTTTGAGGTAGGTGAATTTCATGGACTGATCTATTTCACGATGACGTATGTCGAGGGCGATGACTTAAGCGTGCTGATTGGCCGGCAAAACGTCGCCCCCAAAGAAGCCGCCAGAATTGTCGCTCGCGTTGCCAACGCGGTGGCTGCGGCGCATCGTTGTGGGATCATTCACCGGGATTTGAAACCATCGAACATCTTGTTGGATCGAAGACGTGAACCTTTTCTGATTGATTTCGGGCTCGCCAAAACGTCACGATCGAACAAAGCGCTTACTTGCACCGGCCAGATTTTGGGCACGCCGGCCTACATGGCGCCGGAGCAGGCACGGGGTGACGTGCTATCGCCGTCGGGGGACATCTATTCACTCGGAGCCGTATTGTACGAGTTGGTGGCGGGGCAGCCGCCATTCTCGGGTCCCACGCCAATCGACATTTTGCTGCAAGTATTGAATCGCGATCCACCGGCACCGCGAAAGGTAAACAAACAGATACCGAGAGAGCTGGAATGGATCATCTCGCGGGCGATGGAGAAAAATCCGCTCGACCGCTACTCGTCGGCCGAGCAAATGCAGTCTGACTTGGAACGGTTCATTCTTGACGAGCCGATCGAACATCCACGTCCGACGTTGTGGGAGACAGCGGTCACCTGGTGGCGGTGCGAGCCGGTTCTGGTCAGCCATCTATTCGCCATTGGTGCCGTGTTGGTCATCGTATTGGTCACGTTGCTAACGCACTCATTCGATTCGTCGCATGTACCGCTAAAGATTGCCTTGCTTGCGTGTTGGGTGATGGCCAGCATTGTGCTGCAACGGTTGTCGGTGATCGAGCGGTTTCAGAATGGGGCGCATTGGGTTTGGGCGGCATTCGACGTCGCGATCTATACGACGCTGATCTATTTTGCGGATCCGCCGCGAGGGCTATTGCTGATTGGCTATCCGATGATGATCGTGGCCAGTGGCCTCTTTTATCGCATGCGGTTTGTCATTTTTGTGACGCTGATGTGCATTGCCGGTTTCCTTTCCCTGCTGGCCTTCGTGGACGACGAAATGTCGAACCGCGCGGACTTCTGTGTGATCTACATCTCGGGGCTGATCGTGCTGGGTCTTTGCCTGTTGTCGATGATTCGTCGGATTCGCGGCCTGGCAGATTATTTGGCCAGCGGGCAGTAGAGCGGAGGAGAGCGAGGCCGTTGCCAGCGGCCTGGAAGCCTGGCCAACGGTGCGGAACCCACCCGTAAAGGGGAATTAGGATCATTTGAGAGACACGTTGGCGGCGGTTCTCTTGACGAACGGATCGCCCCAGCTAGACTTCGCCAATCAATACATTGTGTGTGATTCCCCCAATCCACACTGCGGATACCGGAGATGTTCCCACCATCCCCTCCCGCCTAGACGGCACGCCTGCCCAATCCATCGTTTGAATCACGTCGAACGTTCTGCCTTAACCCTCTTTCTTCACGATATTTTTCTGCGCTCGACGTCTAGCAAGACGAAGACGCGTTCGGAGTACTCGGTATGAAATCCCTTGGCAATCGGTTCGATCGTCGCGGTTTCTTGCAGGTCGGTTCCCTCGGCGGTTTGGGGCTGACGCTCGCTGACATGCTCCGCATGGAAGCCCAAGCCGACCAGAAATTTTATGAGTCGATCGAAGGGACCGCGAAGTCTGTGATCTATATCTTCTTGCCCGGCGGCATGGCACACCAGGAATCGTTCGACCCCAAGCCCTATGCCCCGGTTGAATATCGTGGACCGATGAACTCGATCAACACCAACGTCGAAGGCGTTCAGTTGAACGAGATGTGGAAGCAAACCGCAACGGTTGCCGACAAGATCGCGATCTGTCGGGCGATGACCCACGGCGAAGCGGCGCACGAGCGAGGCACGCACAACATGTTCACGGGATATCGGCCCAGCCCTGCCTTGGCTTATCCCAGTATCGGAAGCGTCGTCTCGCATGAGTACGGCCCGCGAAATAACCTGCCTCCTTACGTTTGTGTTCCCAACCAACCCAATGAGTTTGCCGGCACCGGGTACCTCAGTTCCTCGTACGCCGGATTCAGTCTTGGTGCGGATCCGGCATCGGGTGACTTCCAGGTCAAAGACTTGAATCTACCCAGCGGCGTCGACGAAAGTCGCTTCACCACGCGGCGGCGGATGTTGGATGTCGTCAACGACCATTTCCGCCAGAAAGAGAAGTCGGATTCGTTAGACGCCGTGGACACCTTTTACGAACGCGCCTACGCGATGATCAGTTCACAGCAGGCGCGTGAGGCGTTCGACATCAACAAAGAGGATGACAAGATCCGCGATGAGTACGGTCGCAATCAAGCGGGATCCCGATTGTTGCTCTGTCGCCGGATGATCGAAGCCGGCGTGCGGTTCGTCACCACGACTTATGGCGGCTGGGATATGCACGACAATATTCAAGGTGGAATTCAAAACACGGTGCCGGCATTTGATCAAGCGTTCGCCACGTTGATTCGCGATTTGGATCGTCGTGGTCTGCTCGATTCAACGATGGTCTGCATCGGCAGCGAGTTTGGGCGAACGCCAAAGATCAATGGCACATCGGGACGTGACCATTGGCCCAAGGTGTTTAGCGTGGTGATGGCTGGCGGCGGTATCAAGAAGGGCATCGTCTATGGTTCGTCCGACGCGACGGCCAGCGAGCCGCAGGAAAACGCGCTGACCGTCGAGGACTGGGCGACCACGATCTATCACTGCATGGGAATCACTGCGGATAAGGAATTAATGGCGCCGGGCGATCGACCGATCGAAATCGTCAACGGCGGCAAGGTTCGCAAAGAACTGTTGGCTTAGCTGCGTGAACTATCGCGGGCGGATCGCCTGCGTGAACTGCTTCGAGCGGGCCGGCGGCCTGTTCCACGATCTTCCCGGAAATGAATCATGTCGGTTTGCAAATTCATCGCCTGTTGGGCGTTACCGCTTGCGGTGCTGTGTGGTCCCGCAAGTGCGGCGTCGCCACGATTGACCAGCATCACGCCGCGCGGTATTCAACGTGGTGCGGAACATGTGATCACGTTCAACGGCTCGAGCCTCGCGGATGCGCAAGAAGTGTTCTTCTATGATCCGGGGTTTGAGGTCATCGAGGTCACCGGCGAAGGCAACAACGCGACCGTGAAGGTCAAAGTCGCGGCCGATTGCCGACTGGGCGAACATGTCGCTCAACTGCGCACCGCAAGCGGCATTTCCGACTACCGTACGCTGTATGTCGAAGATCTGCCGGCGGTCGACGAGGTCGAGCCGAATAGTGAATTCGCGACTCCCCAAGCGATCGAATTGAACCACGTCGTCAACGGCAACGTGGCCAATGAAGATGTTGATTATTACGTCATCGATGCCAAGCAGGGTCAGCGGATCACGGCCGAAGTCGTCGCGATGCGGTTGAGTACGGCAATGTTCGACCCGTACGTTGCGATTCTGGATGAAAAGCGGTTCGTGCTTGCTTCCAACGATGACACCGCGTTGGCTTTGCAAGATGGTTTTGCGTCGATCGTCGCGCCCGCGGACGGCAAGTACATCATCGAAGTCCGCGAGAGCGCCTATGGCGCAAGGCAATAACTATCGTTTGCACGTTGGTACGTTCCCGCGTCCGAAAGTGGTTTACCCCGCTGGCGGAAAGATGGGCGAACAAGTTGAAATTCGATTTCTCGGCATGCCCTCGGCAGATATCACCGAGAACATCCTGTTGCCGGCGACGGAGCTGACCGACTTTGGCGTATTTGCCAAGGACGACGGCGGAACGGCACCGACACCCAATGATTTTCGGTTGTTCGAGCACGGAAACGCGTTCGAGCAAGAACCCAATGACGAGATCGCGCAAGGCACGCCTGCGGAACTGCCGCTCGCGTTCAATGGGGTCATCCAACAGCCAGGCGACATCGACTGTTTTCGGTTCGCGGCCAAGAAAGGCCAGGTTTTCGAGGTCGAGTGTTACGCGCGCCGGATCCGTTCGGGTCTCGACCCCGTGATGAATCTCTATTTCGCCGATGGTCGTGGCATCGCCGGCAATGATGATTCACGAGGACCGGACAGTTACATTCGCTTCGCGGTGCCGGAAGATGCGGAGTACGTTGTTCGCATCACCGATCACCTTGGCCGTGGTGCTCCAGACTTGGTTTACCGGGTCGAGTTCCAACCGGTCAAACCGCTACTGACGTTGGGGATTCCGCGGAATGAGCGATATGGTCAGTATCGGCAACAGATCTTTGTGCCGCGCGGCAATCGCTTTGCCACACTGATCAACGCCAGCCGCAACAATTTTGGCGGTGACCTGGTGCTATTGGGCAGCGATCTGCCCGCCGGGATCACGATGCATTGCGATCCGATGCCGGCCAATCAGAGTGCGATGCCGGTCGTGTTTGAAGCGGCTGCGGATGCTGAACTGAATGGCAAATTGGTCGACTTTTTGGCCAAGCACGCCGATCCGAATCAAGACATTCGCGGTGGTTTTCGCAATCGAGCCGATTATTTGATCGGTGAACCGGGGCAATCACTGTATCGCTGGAAAGATGTCGACCGATTGGCGATGGCGGTGATCGACGAGATTCCGTTTCAAATCGAGATCATCGAACCCCAGGTTCCGTTGGTCCGCGACGGTTCGATGCAGGTCAAGATCGTGGCGCATAAGAAAGAGGGCTGGGACGAGCAAATCAATATTCAGTTTCCTTTCCGTCCACCGGGAGTCGGCGCCAGTAGTTCGGTGAATATTGAAAAGGGACAAACGGACGTTTTGTATCCGATCAACGCCAGCGGCAACGCGGAGATCAAGAAATGGAAGGTCTATGCGCTGGGAACATCCGGCGGCATGTGGGGCTCGTCGCAGCTTGCCAATCTGGAAGTTGCCGACGCCTACGCCCGATTTGAAATCCAACGCGCCGCTTGCGAACAGGGCCAGGAGGCGATTGTCCTTTGCAAAGTGAATCACACGACGGCGTTCGATGGTGAGGCGAAAGCAGAATTGCTCGGCATTCCACCCAAGGTGACTGCCGAGGCGATGTCGTTCAATCACCAGACGCAGGAGCTGACGTTCACCCTGAAGACTCAAGCCGATAGTCCGGTCGGCAAACATGGGCTGTTCTGTCAATTGACGATTCCCCAGAACGGTGAATCGATTACCAGCCGAGCGGGGAATGTCGAGTTGCAAATCGACCAGCCGATACCCGCAGAAGTGAACCAGCCAGTGGCAGCTCCGGTCGCGCCGGCGCCGGCTGCTGGCCAGCCCGCTGCGGTCGAACCGCCCAAACCGCCGCCGGCCAAACCGCTCACCAGGCTCGAAAAGCTGAGGCTAGCGGCCAAGCAACGTCAAGAAGCCAAAAACGCCGCTGCCCAGTGAACCACTCGGGTCGCAATCCCCCCCCCACGCGAACCGGCAGCTGATGTCCGGACGCCAAAGGCCTGACCTACCACGCAGGACAAGATGAGACGTCACCCCACCAATCGACTGGCGATCGCAATGACGATCGTGTTGGCCACCACTGCGGTGGCCCAGGAGCCCGCGCCGGTTTCGATCAACGTCTATCCACCCGATGCCAACTTGACATCGATGCGCGATCGACAGTCGATCATTGTCCAGTCTGTCTATGCCGATGGTCTGACACGGGATGTGACCGACGAAGCGACGTTCGTTGTGGCCGACGGGACCCTTGCCCGACTCGAAAAAAACGTGTTGCTTCCCAGTGCCGATGGCAGCACCGAGCTGCGAATCGAATTCGCCGGTCACACTGCGACGCTGCCGGTGGTCGTGACAAACGCCGCCGTGGATCCGCCGATCAGTTTCCAGTTGGACGTGATGCCGATCTTCATGCGTGCCGGATGCAACACCGGAAGCTGTCACGGCGCGGCGCGTGGGAAAGACGGTTTCATGCTGTCGTTGTTTGGCTATGACCCGAACGGCGATCACTTTCGGCTGACGCGGGCGATCCCCGGTCGCCGCATCAACCTGGCGATCCCCGAAGAGAGCTTGCTGGTTCAGAAATCGGTCGGCGCGGTGCCGCACACGGGCGGCAAGCGTTTTGACATGGATAGTGAGTATGCCCAAACGTTGCTTCGCTGGCATCAAGCGGGTGCTCCCAATGACGGCGGCGAGATTCCGAAAGTGACCGACGTCGAAATCTTTCCCAAGGAAGCCGTTCTGGATGGGGAGGGCACGACCCAACGGGTCACGGTGCGAGCCAAATACTCCGACGGCAGCGATCGCGATGTCACCACGCTGGCCGCCTTCCTGAGCAACAACGACAACTCCGCACCGATCTCGCCCGAAGGCGTTGTCACAGCAGCCAATCGCGGCGAAGCGTTCATCATGGCACGCTTCGAAACGCATACGATTGGCACCCATTTTATCGTTCTGCCGAAGGGGCTGCAGTTCGAATGGAACGGTGCCCAGGACTACAACTACGTCGACACGCATATGCATGCCAAGTTTCGTAAGTTGCGGATCAATCCATCCGAGGTTTGCACGGACGAGGAGTTTTTGCGTCGCGCATCGCTGGACATCACGGGGATGGTTCCCACCGTCGACCAGTACCAGCAGTTCGTCTCGGACTCCGATCCAAAGAAACGCGAGAAGCTTGTCGACGAGTTGTTGGAGCAGAAGGAGTTTGTGGAAATTTGGGTGATGAAGTGGGCTGAGTTGCTGATGATTCGTACGACGCAGCAAATCGCCTACAAGCCGATGTTGCGATATTTCAACTGGGTCCAAGACCGGTTGGCCAATAACGTTCCGATCGACCAGATGGTGCAAGAACTGCTCGGGGCGAGCGGTGGAACGTTCGACAACGCGGCGACGAATTACTACCAGATGGAGACGGACCCGCTCAAGGTTTCCGAAAACGTTGCTCAGGTTTTCATGGGGATGCGGATTCAATGTGCCCAGTGTCACAACCACCCGTTCGACCGCTGGACGATGGATGACTACTACAGTTTCGCGGCCTTCTTTTCCCAAATTGGGCGTAAGGGTGCCGAGGATCCGCGCGAGACAATCGTGTTCAACAGCGGCGGCGGGGACGTCAAGCATCCCGTTGGCGGGCGGGTGATGCCACCGAAGTTTTTGGGCGGCGACATTCCCGATGTCAATGGCAAGGATCGCCGGGTTGTCATGGCCAAGTGGTTGGCATCGAAGGAAAACCCGTACTTCGCCCGTAATCTGTCGAACATCGTTTGGAATCACTTCTTCGGCCGGGGGATCATCAACGAAGTCGATGATGTGCGAATCAGCAATCCGCCGGTCAATCCAGAATTGCTCGATGCCCTGCAAGCAAAGTTCACCGAATACGACTACGACTTCAAAAAAATGGTTCGGGACATTTGCAATTCGCGCACTTATCAGCTGAGCACCGCGACGAACGAATCCAATGCCAAGGATGATAAGAATTTTTCGCACTCGGCGTTACGTCGCATCCGTTCCGAAGTCCTGTTGGATGTGATCAGTCAAGTGACGGAGACTAAAAACAAGTTTTCCGGTTTGCCTCTGGGAGCTCGTGCGGTCCAGATCGCCAACGGCAACACCAGTACCTACTTTCTGACCACGTTTGGTCGTGCGACGCGGGGAAGTGTCTGCTCCTGTGAGGTGAAGATTGAACCGAATCTGTCACAGGCACTCCATCTGCTCAATGGCGACACGCTAGCCAGTAAGGTCACTCAGGGAAACTTGGTTGGAACCAGGTTGCAAGAGGGGAAGACTCCTGAACAGATCGTCGAAGAGCTCTATATCCGCTGTCTCACTCGCAAGCCGACCGACAAGGAAATGAGTGAGTTGAAAGCCGTGATTGACTCTGCGGCTGACAAGAAGGTGGTCCTTGAGGATGCCTTCTGGGCGCTGTTGAACTCGCGCGAATTCGTATTCAATCATTAAACATTTGCTGGATTTGATTTTCCTCGCCGCAGGCAGTTTGCCATCCGGCGCGATCGATGATTCCGGACGAGATACCGTTGACAATGCGAAATCCATTTCACAAACGATCACCAGGACAGGCTGTTCATTTGGTTCACACCATGACCTCCGTGACCGTTGCCATCGGTCTGCTTCCATCGCTCGTCGTTTTCCTGTTGCTGGCAACGGCAAATGCCGAGGAAAAGGCGCCGCCGAAGATTACCTTTGACGAACATGTCAAACCGATCCTGCAGCAGAAATGCTTCTCCTGTCACAACCCTGACAAGAAAAGCAGCGACCTCGATCTGACGACCTATGGCAACCTGATACTCGGCGGCGCGGCGGGCTCGGCGGTCGAACCGGGCGATTCCTCGGCAAGTTATTTGTATGAGCTGATAACGCATGCTTCCGAGCCGGCGATGCCGCCGGAGTCACCCAAGATTCCCGATGCGATGATCGAAACGATCCGGCAGTGGATCGACGGTGGCGTCCTCGAGAACGCGGGCAGCAAGGCGAAATCGACAAAAAAGAAGTTTGAGATGGCGTTGACGACGCCAGCGACGGACCGGCCAGCGGTCGCGCCCATGCCGGCGCGCCTGAGTTTGCAGCCCACCACGCGGACAGTGACCGGCACAGCGATCGATGCGCGTAGCGACCAGCCCCTGGGCACCGCTTGCTGCCGTCGGTGGTCAGAAACAGGTACTGCTTTACAACACCCAGACGCTGGAACTGGTCGGCGTGTTGCCGTTCCCCGAAGGTACGCCGCGAGTCCTGAAGTTCAGCCGGAACGGCAGCCTGCTACTTTGTGGTGGCGGAATCGGCGGGGCAAGTGGACGTGTCGTTGTCTGGGATGTGCGGACTGGCGGACGGATCATCGAAGTCGGTAGTGAACTGGACGAGGTGCTCTCGGCCGATATCAGTTCGGATCAAACGCTGATCGCGCTCGGCGGACCTCAACGGGTCGTGCGAATCTATTCGACCGAAAGCGGCCAATTGATGCACGAGATTCGCAAACATACCGATTGGGTCACATCACTGGAGTTCAGTCCCGACAGCGTGTTGCTGGCCAGCGGTGACCGCAACGGCGGATTGTTCGTATGGGAGGCCTGGACGGGCCGCGAGTACCTGACCTTGAAGGGTCACACCGGCAGCATCAATGATGTCTCGTGGCGAAGCGACTCGGGTATCCTTGCCTCCGCCAGCGAAGATTCGACGATCAAGTTGTGGGAGATGGAGAACGGCGGACAGGTAAAGAACTGGGGTGCCCATGGTGGTGGCGCATCGAGTGTCGAGTTCACGCGAGATGGCCGCCTGGTCTCTACCGGTCGCGACAAGACAACCAAGTTGTGGGACCAAAACGGAGGCCAGCAGCGGGCCTTCGAGCCGTTTGCCGACGTCGCCTTGAACGTCAGCTACTGCGACGAAACGAATCGAACCATTGCCGGCGATTGGACCGGCGAGATTCGCGTTTGGAATGCGTCCGACGGTGCCCGGGCCGGCGGGCTGACCATGAACGCCCCGACGCTAGAGGAACGACTGGCCGCCGCAAACCAGACGTTGGTCGTGAAGCAGCACGAACAGCAACCCGTTGCCCAAGCCTATCAAGCGGCGAAGGCTGCATTCGAGCAGATCAACTCTGATTTTCTGGCGGCCCAGAAACGGGCGGGCGAGGCCAAGCAGCTTGCCGATGCGATGGCCGTTGCTCTGGTCAACGCGAAAGAGAAGGTGACCACCACGTCCGCCGAGCGGGAATCGCTGAGCAAGCAACTCGAGGGCATCAATACGACACTGCCATTCTTGAAGGATGCCGCAGACAAGGCGCTCACCGCTGCTACCAAGGTCGCTGATGATCCCGATCTTGCGGCGGCGGCGCAGAAATTCAAGTCAGCCGCCGATGCGATGACGGCGCAACAGGCGACGATCGCCAAGACCGCGCAGGAACAGATGGCCGCGTTGGAAAAGGCGCAGCAGGAAATGAAGTCGGCACAAGATCTGGCAAACCAGTCGGCAGCCGCCTTCGTTGCTGCACAGCAGGTAGAACAGCAACTGCTGCCGCAGGTCAAGCCATCCGCGGACAAAGCGGCGGCCGCGAAACAATCCTTCGACCAGTCGACCGAAGCGTTGACGTTGGCCGAGCAGTCCGTCGCACGCTGGACCGACGAAATCGCGTTCACGCAACGCTTGGACGAACTCCATCGCACACTCGACACGGCGTCGCAAGCTCTGATGGAGCTCGAAGATAAGCATGCCCAGGCGGAAGCAGTCGCTATGGAAACCGCGGCAACCTTGGCAAAGGCGAGTGCTGATTTGGCCGCCGCCGTTGCCGAGCTAGCCAGCAACAAGACGGAGTATGCGATGGCAATCGCCGCGACGGATGCTGCGAAGCGGGCAGACCAAACAGCGGTCGAGGTGCTTGCCGGGGCCAACGCCCAGGTGACCTCGCTCGGTCAAGTCGTTGCAGCTCTGACCGAGTCGACCGCCAAAGCGGAGCAAGCGGCCGCGATTGCCAAGGACGATCCATCGGTAGTCGACGCGGCAAATCGTCTGAAAACACTCGTCGGTGAGAAGTCGAAGCAACTGCAGTCGGCAATGGCGGACGTGACCGCCAAGGCGAAGGCACAGCAGGATGCAAAAACGAACCTTGCGACCAACGAGAAACAGGCCGCCGACACGCTTGCCGCGCAACAGACGATTAGCCAGCGCATTGACGAACGAACGGCGACGGCCACATCGATGCAGCAAGCGGCCAACGCGGCGACGCAGGCAACCGAGGCGGCTGCGAAGCTGGTCGTCGAAGCCCAGCGGCAGGTTGACAACGCCAGTCAAGCGATTGCGGTCGCCCAGGGGCTTTCACCGGCCCCTTAACAGCCTGTTGATTCTGATTCCAGAATTGACCGCCAAATTTTGATCTTCGTTTGCCTTGACGGATCGACAATACTGTTAGGTTCGGTCGACCTCTACCGCATTGATTGTCGATACGATCGGTTGGCCGCGTGAAATTGAACCCAACGAATCTGTCGATACCACCTTGAACGAGAACACCGCGCCGATTGATGAGTTCCTGCACCTGCTTCGGGCATTGGTTCGCGAGCCGTCGGTCGTGGGCGTGGAAGACGCGTTCTTTCGAGTCCTGCGCCGAGAGCTGGAGGCATTCCCGGTTAAAGTCGAGCGGTACCACGGCTTGCTGGTCGCTCAAGGCTCCGACCCCGAGAGCCTGTATCTGTCCGCACATGTCGATCGTCACGGGTTGTTGTGCACCGGGCCCAACGAATTCCAGTATGCGGCATTCATTGCTGGCAACCGAGGCGAGTTGACCGGTGACTCGGTGTCCGAGCAGTTCATGGAGCTGGTTGCGGGGCGCTTTGAAGGCCAGCGGGTGCAGGCGCACACACCGTACGCCGGCTCGTATCTGGGCCAGGGGATGATCACGAAGTCGTACGTTTGCCCAAGGCGCCGCAACTTGATTTTCGAGATCAATGGATTGGAGTTTTTGCAGCCCGGTACACCGGTTTCGTTCTTGGATCGGCTGCAAGTCGATGGTGGACGGGTTGCGGCACAACTGGACAACGTGGTGTCGGTCGCGATGTTGATCGAGATGATCCGACTCGGCTTTCAAGGCACGGCATTGTTTACCGCTGGTGAGGAAGCGGGACGAAGCTGGCGTTTTGCGGTGGAGTGGTTTCAGCGGGGTGGTATTCGGACGGACGAGCTGATCGTTCTGGACACCAGTCCGTTCCCTGATTTTGACGAACTCGCCAAGCAAGACGTGGCGCTGCGGACGCGGGATTCGATGGCTGAATTTGACAGCAAAATGACCGAACGTTTGGTAGCGAGCTGTGAAGAACTGGGAATTCGCTATCGCTTTAAAGATCGATATGTCGAAGAATTGAACCGGAATCGAGAGAAGAAGCTGTCGATCGGTCGAACAGAATTGGGGCGGGTGGTGACTGCGACCGATGGCGCGGTTCGCGGAACCACGTTACAGTTGCCGACATCTTCCTATCACACGGCAACGGAAACCGCGGAGACGAGCAGCCTTGTGGCGATGCATCGGCTGCTTTGTCACGTTTGTGGTTTACAGCCACCCACCGGCACTCGAGACTGACGCAGAGGAATGTCGATCGCCACCGAACAAGCACGTTCATCGCGCCCGTCCCAGCGTGAACCGAGCCGCCAAGAGAGCCTCGTGCGACACAATCTGTGCCGTAGCATGGGGGATGCTGGCAGTTTTGGTGCGATGGTCGGTCTTGGCGAGACGTACTTACCGGCATTCGCCTTGGCATTGGGGATGGGGGAAGCATCCTCGGGATTGGTTGCCAGTTTGCCGGTGGTGGCCGGTGGGATCATGCAACTTATCTCACTTCGGGCAATGCGGTATTTCGGCGACGAGCAGGCGCTGGGTCGTGATTTGCGCGTCGGTCCAAGCGTTGTCACTGGTGCCGCTGGTTTTGGCAGCCCTGGCTGGCTCGATCTCGATGCCGGCGTTGCTGCTGATCGCCTCGGTCTACTGGGCTTCTGGGCTGGCCAGCGGCCCGGCGTGGAACGCCTGGATGGATTCGATTGTTCCGGTCAGCGTGCGAGCCCGGTATCTTTCGCGCCGCTCAAAGTTACAGCAAACGACGACGCTGATCGCCATGCTGGCAAGCGGCTTGCTGCTTCAAGCGACCGAGGCAAGCGGAATGGTTTTGATCGGCTTTGCGGTCTTGTTCGCGACTGCGGTCCTGGCCCGCTTCGTATCGGTCGCCTGCCTGGCCACGCATGAAACGGATTACCGGTTGGCGGCTCGAACGACCAATCGCCTTCGTCAAGGAGATTCGGGCAGCGTATCACGCAGCGGCCGACGTTTGCTGGTGTATTTGGTGGTCGTGCAGGCCTGCGTCCAGTTCAGCGGTCCGTTCTTTGCTCCGTTCATGTTGAAACAACTGGGTTTCAGCTATTTTCAGTTTGTCTTCCTGATGGCCGTGGCATTTCTGTCCCGGATTTTTGCGATCACTCAATGGACAACGGTGGCCAGCCGGTTTGGAGCGCCGACGTTGTTGTGGGTGGGTGGCATTGGACTGGTGCCAATATCGGCTCTATGGATCGTGTCCGGCAATCTTTGGTGGCTGGTTTTGGCGCAGGTGGCCAGCGGCATCGCCTGGGCGGCATACGAGCTCGGTTTCTTTCTGTTATTCTTCGAGACGATTCCGGCGGACCGACGGATCAGGATGTTGACGTTCTATAATGTGGGCAACGCGGTAGCGATGTTCGGCGGTGCTTCGCTGGGGGCGATCATGTTGAACTATCTCGGCTGCACTCATCGGGCATACTTTGTGTTGTTTGGCATCTCCAGTATGGGGCGGGCACTGGCACTAGGACTCCTCTTGCGAGCGGACCTGAAACCGGTTCCAATTCGCGCGATTGTGGTTCGAGTTCTCGGCGTCCGTGCAGCGACCGCCACCCTTGACGTACCGGTTCTGTCATCGATGCCACAGGCAGCGGAGCCCCGCGGTGAGCAGCAGGAAGTGGTGGGGCTTTACGATGAATGAAACAAGCGAATGGAACATGCTCTCGAGTTAGAGATTCAATCTCAGCCGAACGACACCAGCTGCGGGCCAACATGTCTGGCGGCTGTCTATCGTTATTGGGAGGATTCGGTCGATCTTTCACAACTGATTCTGGAGGTGGGGCAGCTCGACAGCGGCGGAACGCTGGCGGTACAGTTGGCCTGCCACGCATTGGCTCGTGGCTACGATGCGATCATCACGACGTACAATTTACAAGTGTTCGATCCCAGTTGGTTTCGCGCCGAAGACGGAATTGGGGTCAACGCAGAACTTTCAGACAAGCTGACACGACAACTTGCGGCCAAGGGCTCACGAGCCGACATTGACCAGGATCGTTTACGATTTTCGACCGAATGCTATCTGCGTTTTTTGTCGCTGGGCGGACGGATTCACATGCGGTTGTTGAATGAGCAGCTGATCATGAAGACGTTGACTCAAGGCGTGCCGATTCTTTGTGGCCTCAGCGCGACGTACCTGTACCACGAGCGTCGCGAACGACCGCAAGCACGCGATCAGGCGGGGCGCACCAGCATTCCGGACGACATCGGCGGCGACCCTGCCGGTCATTTTGTGGTGTTGCACGGATACCATTCGCGAACGGGAAACGTGTTGATCGCGGACCCGCTTTATCCGAACCCGATCGCGCCGACGAACAAATACGTTTCCTCGCTGTCGCGAGTGACCTCGGCCATTTTGTTGGGCATCGTGACCTACGATGCCAATCTACTAACCCTTATTCCTCGCCGCGTGCGAGAAGCGAGATCCTGAATGAATGTCGTTCTCGTTGCTGAGACCAATGACGACTGGATCAATGGCTTGGCAGGCGTTCAAACGATTGATCCACGCGACTATCTATCCAATCAAGATTGCGAGCTTCGCCGTGGAACCAGGGTCTATAACCTGTGCCGCTCGTACGCTTATCAAAGCATGGGTTATTACGTCTCGTTGCTGGCTGAGGCGCGTGGCCAGCGTCCGATTCCCGACGTGATGACGATGCAGGACTTGCACGGCACTGCCGCGGTACGTCTGATCCCGCAGTCGTTGGAAGAATTGATCGAGAAATCTTTGCAATCGCTGACCGCCAATGAATTCGTGTTGAGTGTCTACTTTGGCGAAAACCTGGCCAAGAAGTACGACCGCTTGTCCAAGGAATTGTATGGTCTGTTTCAGGCACCGTTGCTTCGCTTTAAGTTCTCTCGGGGCAGCAAGTGGCGGCTGCGTCGGGCATCCGCCGTGGCGTTGAGCGATGTGCCCAAGGGTCACCGAGAATTCGTCGCACTGGCGGCACAGCGACACTTTGCCCGTGGCTCGGTCGTTCGCCCCAAGCGGCTAGCGACGCGTTACGACTTGGCGATTTTGCACAATCCGGACGAAGGCGATTTGGCGCCATCGGACGAGATGGCA
Source organism: Pirellulaceae bacterium (assembly GCA_963734865.1). Classification (GTDB taxonomy): domain Bacteria; phylum Planctomycetota; class Planctomycetia; order Pirellulales; family Pirellulaceae; genus CBDCUW01. Next base: position 170,028 of record CAVTIV010000020.1, on the reverse strand, counting down.
TTAAAGAAAATGGTCAAAGCCGCGGCCAGCAAGGGAATCGCCGCTGAACTGGTCACCAACCAGGATGCCGGCCGATTGTTTGAATTCGACGCGTTGTTCATTCGCGAGACAACCGCGGTCAACCACTACACCTACCGACTGGCCCGTCGTGCCGAGGCGGCGGGGCTGGTCGTAATCGATGACCCGTTGTCGATTCTACGCTGTACCAACAAGGTCTATTTGGCGGAGTTGCTCAGCCGCGCCAAAGTGCCGACGCCGCGAACCATCGTTGTCCATCGCCGGAACGCCGACAGCGTGGCCAAGGAGTTGACATTTCCCTGTGTGCTGAAGCGACCCGACAGCGCTTTTTCCCAAGGTGTGATGAAGGCCAATGATGCCGCTGAGCTGCAACAACAACTTGCGGAGCTCTTCTCCTATTCGGAATTGGTCATCGCGCAACAATACATGCGTACCGATTTCGATTGGCGGATTGGCATCCTCGACCAGCGGCCGTTGTTTGCCTGCAAATACCACATGGCGCGTGGTCACTGGCAAATTGCCAAGCATTCCGACGGGGGGGAGAAGCCAAAATTCGGTAAATGCGAAACCCTGCCGGTCGAACTTGCGCCACGAAAGGCCGTCGCGGTCGCGCTGAAAGCCGCCAACCTGATCGGTAACGGCCTGTACGGTGTCGACGTCAAAGAATCCGACGGTCAGTTCTATATTGTCGAAGTCAATGACAATCCGAATCTCGATTCGGGTGTAGAAGACGCCATCTTGCGCGACGAACTCTATCACCGAATCATGGAGTCATTCGTCCGCCGAATCGAGCTCAGCAAACAGCTGGCCGTGGCATGATTGAGCGGGGAATAAAAATGTTTGAAAAGGAACACGTTTGATGGCCGAAGGCCCGTTGCGACTGTTCGATGCCTATGGCATCGAGATGGAATACATGCTCGTGGACCGGGATACCATGGATGTGCGCGGCGTCGCCGATCAGGTGCTCGCTGCGCTGGCCGGAGAGATCGTCTGCGACATCGAGTTGGGGCCGGTGACCTGGTCCAACGAGTTGGTGTTGCATTTGCTGGAGCTAAAGACGACCGAGCCAGCACGTCGTCTTCGTCGCCTTCCCTCGATCTTTGAAACGGCCATCAAGAACATCCAACCGACGCTGGATCAATTGAATGTCCAACTGCTACCAACTGCGGCCCACCCTTGGATGAATCCCGTCACCGAGGCGCGACTGTGGCCACACCAGTACCACGAGATCTACGAAACGTACGACCGCATCTTCGATTGTCGCACGCACGGTTGGGCAAACGTTCAAAGTGTCCACTTGAACCTGCCGTTCCATGGCGACCAGGAATTTGCGGCGCTGCACGCGGCGGTACGGATCGTGTTGCCTCTGCTTCCGGCTCTGGCCGCCAGTTCACCAATCCTTGATGGCCGTTACAGCGGCTTGCTGGACACCCGGATGCGAATGTATGCGGATCATTGCCGGGCGATGACGTCGCTGACCGGCCAATTGATTCCCGAACCGGTTTTCGACGAAGCGAGCTATCGACGAGAGATCCTTGAACCGATCGCCAGTGGTATTCGGATCCACGATCCAAACGGCGTGATGCAGGCTGATTTTTTGAACGCCCGCGGTGCGATCGCCCGATTTGATCGCGGGTCGATCGAATTGCGAGTGATGGATGTCCAGGAGTATCCGGGAGCGGACGTGGCCATCTGTGCCGCGGTCGCTTCGGTCGTCCGCGCGTTGTGCCAGCAGCGCTGGTCAAGCCTCGAGCAGCAGATGCAGGCGCCGACAGCCGCGTTGCGCCGGGTCCTCGACGATACATCGGTGCGTGCTGAACGAGCAATCGTATCCGAGAGGGAATTGCTTCAGCATTTCGGTGTCCATCAAGCTTCGATCACAGCGGCCGAATTATGGACGAAGGTTCTCGATCAGTTGCGCCGCGAGGATGCGGTGCTTGATGATCTGTTTGCACCGATTCAGGTCATTCTGGACACTGGCACGCTGGCTTCGAGAATCTGCACCGCGTTGGGAAAGGAGTTTGGCCGCGAGTCGCTTCGGGACGTCTACCACGAAGTCGGCGAGAGCTTGAAGCAATGGGAACCGTTTCGGCCATAGAGTGTTCTTCGATGAAGACAATCCGTCAAGAAACCCGTTTGCTGATTACCTGTGAGCACGGAGGCAACGATGTACCTGCTCCGCTGCAGGTCTACTTTGAAAGTCCGGACGCCAAGAGGCAGCTGAACAGCCACCGCGGTTACGATCCGGGCGCTTTGATCGCTGCCGAAAAGCTTTCCTTGCTGTTGGCTGCGCCGCTTGAGTTCAGCACGGTTTCCCGACTGGTCGTCGACCTCAACCGATCGCTCGAATCGGCACAGTTGTTCTCGAAGTTTCTGGCGGATCAGGATCAACAACTACGGTTTCAGATTCTGCGGTCGTACTACCATCCCTATCGGCAACGTGTCGCCGACGCCGCAGCGCAGCTCGTGGCGGCCGGCTTTGCCGTTTTGCACATCTCCGTTCACACCTTCACACCCCGTTTTCGGGGCACGAAACGTCGCTTCGATATCGGCGTCCTGTTCGACCCAGAACGCGAGTGGGAAAGCCGCATTGGCGAACACCTGGTGTCGGGTCTGGCAGCGAGTGATTCCCGATCACTGGCAAATGAACCCTATCTTGGCATCGATGACGGGCTGACGACATCGCTCCGCAGCAAATTCGCGGACTGCCAATACAGCGGGATCGAGTTAGAATTGAACAATCGCTTTTCCAAGCGGAGCGAGAATACCCAGGCGATCTGGTGTGAACGAATTGCCGGTGTGATTCGGTCGGCCTGTGCGGTCGGCTGAGTCGCTGAAAAGGTTCACCAAACGGTTCCTCGGGCCAGGCTTGTGCGGCCCAGCGAGTCCGAATGCGATGACCACCGCGAGTGCGGCTGCCGGCGGCTGCCTACCGTTTTCCGTTCAATTGTCCGGTTTCTTGGCGGACGGTTGCCCTACAACCCACTCTACAATGTTGGAGCGGCGGCGTTTTCAGCATGACAGACGATTTCGACTCAAAACAGACACGTGTCAGCGATGCTTCGTTACTGGTCCGCTTCCAAGCCGGCGAGGACGATGCCGCGACGGCGGTCTATACTCGATATGCCCAGCGACTGATTGCTCTGGCCAATCACAGCACTGGTGACGACCTGTCGGCCAGGATCGATGCCGAGGACATTGTCCAATCGGTTTTTCGTACGTTTTTTCGTCGGGTTTCGGATGGTCATTATTCGATCCCCGAAGGTGAAGAACTGTGGAAATTGCTGCTGGTGATTGCGTTGAATAAGGTGCGGATGATCGCCGAGTATCATCGAGCGGCCAAACGCAATGTCGCTCATACTCGCTCGATGGGCGATCACGATCTTGGTAAGCCAACCGATGCTTGCGAGGTTCTGCGAATGACGATTGATGATGTTTTGGAATCGCTGCCCGAGTCGCATCAAGAAGCCATCCACGCCCGAATCGACGGCTATGAAATCGGTGAAATTGCCGGCCGAGTATCGCTGTCAAGACGCAGCGTTGAACGCATCCTTCAGTCTTTCCGCAAACGACTGCAAACGGAACTGCGGGTCCCGTGATTGAAAATCGATACTCCATCACAGCCGACTGCACACATGAAGTCGAATTGCTACTAACGCGATTCGAGCGTGATCGCGATCGTGGGCCTGTTGATCTGGCTGACTATGCGCCGCCGGGCCATGACCCCGCTTACAGTGCCGTTGTGACGGAATTGTCGCGGATCGATATGGAGCATGGGTTCAATGAGGGCAAGCCGCCGGACGCGTCGCGGTACGTCGAGTCGTTCCCCGACGTGTTTCGCGATTCGCACCTTCGCACGCAGTTGGTATTCGAGGAATATCGGCTTCGGCGGCGTGGTGGTGAAGACGTCACAGGTGTCGAGGTTGCTGGCAAGCACGATGTTGATGGCAGTTGCTGGCCGAAACTGAAACTCGGGTCTGACGACCGTAGCGACCGGCAATCTGCATCACGCTCCTTTTCCAAACGTGACCTGGCTGTCGCACCGGTGCACTATCCCAAAGTGGGCGAGACGTTTGCCGGCTATCCGTTGATCAGCAGGATCGGCGAAGGGGCTTTCTCAAGAGTGTTTCTTGCGCGACAACCGGACCTGGCAAGTCGGTTGGTCGTTTTGAAGGTGACCGCACTGTCAACCGAGGAATCGGACCGGTTGGCCACGCTTCAACACTCCGCAATCATTCCCGTCTATTCGGTACATCGCGAAGGCGAATTGTCTTGCATTTGTATGCCCTTCTTGGGTGCAACCACGTTGGCCGACCTGTCCACTCGCAGCGAGCGATGGGCGTCCCTCGATGGACCGGCCAAGGAACTGATTTCAACCATTCTCGATCGACGAAGCTCCACGATTGGTATGGCCGCCGAAGAGATCGCCGCCACGGTTCCTCAGGGGACACGCCGGCCAGCGAACGGTCCAGTGTCCGAAGCGGAGATTTCGCAAGAGCGTCAACGACCGTCATTGCTCCCCGCAACGTCTGCCGCGGCGGACTCGCTCAATACTCACGATTGGGTTACGTCGATGCCCTCGTGGAATTGGTGATATCCGCGGTCGAGGGACTCGCGCACGCCCATCACCGAGGCATCATTCATCGTGATCTAAAACCGGCCAATATCTTGGTGGCGGATGATGGAAGTCCCGTGCTACTCGACTTCAATCTTGCAGTTTCCAGCCAAGAAGCGAAAACCCGCATCGTCGGTGGGACGCTGCCCTATATGTCACCGCAGCAGTTGGAGGCACTTGAAACGGGCGCGACTGCCGACGAGCGTGACGATGTTTTTTCGATCGGCGTGATTCTTTATGAGCTGTTGTCGGGAAAGTTGCCGTTTGGCTGCCCCCAGAGCGGTGAAGCTTTCGTTTTGGACAGGCTGATCTTGGATCGGCGACTTCCGCCAACGTCCATTCGATCGCTGAACTCAAGAGTTTCGCCAGGATTGGAAGCGATCATTGGTCGATGCATCGCTGCCGATCGCCAGCAGCGATATCGCGACGCGTCCGAATTGTTGGTCGATCTGGATCGTCACCGACAGCATCTGCCGCTCAAGTACGCGGCGGATCGCTCGATTCGTGAACGGGTGTCGAAGTGGTCGGCCCGACACCCACGGCTCTCATCTGCCTCGTCCGTTGCTATTTTGGCGGCAACGATTCTGGTCGCCTGCTCACTGCTGATATGGCAACGTGGTGAACGGATGAGGAGCATGAATGTGGAAGCGCAATGGCATCGTCTGCAGAACGATTTGCCGCGTGCCGTCGCCGCGCTTTCCACTCCCGGGCGCGAACCGGAATTATTAGCCGGCGGCTTGGAAGTATCCTCGCGGTTGATGAGCCAATGGCATGTGGGATCCGATCAGTGGAGGCGTCTGGCTGAAGTCGATCGTCTTGATGCTCCATCACAACAAGCGCTGCGGGGGCAACTCGGTCGCCTGGCCTATCTGATGGCTGCCGCTGAGGCGGATATCGCCCTCCAGTCGGATCAAGCTGAGCAATCAGGCCTTGCCGATCAAGCGCTGCTTTGGAACCGCTTAGCCAGCAACATACTGCCTGAATTGCAGCCGCTCAGTGATTTTCAACGACACCGAATCGCGTCGAAACTCGACCGAATCCGTGACGTCGGCGAAGTGCTACGCCCGACCGATCCGATCCAAGATCTTGACCTGCGAGCGATCTGGGCGGCCGAGTCAGGAGACATCACTTTACTGCGCGAGTTGGTTCGAAGGCAACTCGATCAACAGCCGACCAATGCCATGCTTTGGTTTAACTTGGCAGTGGCCGATTGGCGACTCGGTGATTTGGATCGCGCCGTGGCCAGTTTTGACGTCTGCAATCGCTTGCAACCTCGCTCGTTGGTGGCACTTTTTAACCGCGGCATCTGCAATCTGAAGCGTGGTGAAGCTCAAGCGGCGAAGAATGATTTTTCGTCGTGCCTGCAACTCCGGCCGCAACTGGCAACGGCACGTTTCAACCGCGCGGTCGCCGCAGATCAGCTGGGGGAACACATCGCGGCACTCGACGACTTGAACCAACTCGTTCGCTCGGGGCAGGCGTCCACGCGAATGGTTTTGATGTGCGCTCGCGTTCATGACTCTCTCGGGGACAGCAATGCATCGGTAGCGGATCGCCGGGCCGCGCGACAGATCCCACCAAGAGATGCCGACGATTGGGTAGCACGCGGCGTTTGCCAACTTGCCGGTTCGGCCCAGGATGCGCAGGCCGACTTCGAGGCGGCGCTGCGAATTCGTCCCGACGATTTTGCCGCGATTAACAATCTAGCTCATCTGTACGCCGAACGACTGGACCAGCCCAGGCGAGCAATCGAACTGTTGACCAGATTGATCGCCATACGGCCGAGTGCGGCGTCACCCCTGGCCTCGCGCGGAATCCTGCGAGCCAGATTGGGAGAACGGGAACTGGCCGTGATCGATGGTCGAATGGCGGCGGAGCGGTCGCCGACGGCGCGGGAGCAATTGCAGATCGCCGGCATCCATGCCTTGCTCAGCGACCAAGACGACCAAGACCATGGCACCGCATTGGCCTGGCTCGCGCGTGCGCTAAAATCCGACCCAAGTCTCGCTCAAACCGCCGGCAATGATTCTGACCTTGCCAACTTGCGCGGCAATCCCCAATTCCGACGACTCGTCGGCAGCGCGATGATCATTGAGTCGGCCGCCAGGTAGATGACCGGTTAGAACAGCGACGATTGGGTAGCGTATGGATCGACTCGTCCCCAGTCGACCGTGCTGCTGGCGTGAATCGTATCCAAGGCAGCCAGCGACGGCGAAACCGATTCAGCCGCGCCCGCCGCATTCGCGCGGGATAGTGAGTTGATCACCATCAAGGCATCCAAGGCGCTCACGATGAAGTCGCCACTGACGTCCGCGAATACATGCTGCGCAACATGGGTGATCGCGAACGGATCGAACTCCACCCGACGTAACAGATTGATCACCATCAATGCGTCTAACGCGGAAATCAGCGAGTCGCCTGAAACGTCATAAATATTCTGAGCGTTCTGCCAGGGGCTTGGCCCGCTATCCACGGGTGGAGTGGCAGGTGGCGTAACAGGTGGCGTGACCGGCGGTGTGACCGGTGGAGTGACCGGCGGTGTGACCGGTGGAGTGACCGGTGGTGTGACCGGTGGAGTGACCGGTGGAGTGACCGGTGGAGTGACCGGTGGTGTGACCGGCGGTGTGACCGGTGGTGTGACCGGTGGTGTAACCGGTGGAGTGACCGGTGGCGGATTGTTTGCTTGGCAAACTTCGACGTAGAAATACCACCACAACGGATCCTCGAATTGCACGATCTCGAGGTCCGCTCCGGTATAGTCATTGCAAGCGAACGCCAATTGCCACCACCATGGATCCTCGGGTCCGATCGTTCCGGGCGACGAACTGGTTACCGTTGGCGGTTCGGCGACGATCGGAATGTACACGTAGCAGTAACCAGGATCCGCAAGCGGATCATTGCAGTCGAGATAGGGAGAGGACGTTGGATCGGCAATCCCCGGTCCCACATCGATCGACACCTCATCGATGAAGACGGATAGTTGCGTTGACGGCAGGATGCCGGATGCATTGCCGGCGATGAAATGAAGGGAATAGATCCCCGCTTGCAGGAACGTCAGCGGTGCCGATCGTGATGTTCCGGGTGGAATCACAAACCGCGTTAAAACATGGTCGCTTTCATCGCTGAGTGACACTTGAATTGCGGTTTGCAGGTCAATCGGACCTTCGCTGTCGACATGAATGTGAACCAGTCTCGACGAGGCAACGGTAAAGGTTTGCTCGACAGCGGGGGTATCTTTGTCGAGCGTGATCTGCCCGATTTGGCGAGAAACGCGGAGCTCAGGAGTCAAGTCCGCCACGAATTCAAAATCGCCAACCTGGAGCGATTGTGACGCGGCCGCCGATGGAGTGATGACGACGTAATGTACCTTTTTGCTTTCAATTCCTTGCGCCTGAATCACCACGTTCCCTTGACCATGATGAAGCACGTGTGACTCGACTTTCTTGCCCTGCGAATCGTAGACCAAGACTTCCGCGATCAGGTGACTTGTACCTCTCGATTGAAGGGCGAACGTCAGGTTCTCGAGGCCTTCGGCCTCGGCAAGCATTGGATCCAAACGATAGACGACCGACGCGGTTGGCGCGACGATGGTTCCCTGCGCCGAGTAGCGAAGCGTCGAACCGACCGCGGGTGCTAAGGCGATTGCCGAATTCGGATCGAACGGAAACGTCGCAGAGGTACTGGTTTGTCCAGTTTCTGCCTCGGGTTCACGCGATTCGGATTCGGAAGCCGCGCCTTGGTGCTCAAAGCGAATGCCCACATACAAATCACGCAGATGCTCGATGTCGCCTGTGGTTGGTGCCGTCGCATCATAAACGCCGTGAAAGAACATTGGTGATTGTGGATCAACCGAATGTCCCAATCCCAGCACGTGTCCGAACTCGTGCATCGCCACGGAAAAAATCTCTTGGAGGTTGTGCCACTGCGCATTGGCATTGATCAAAATGTCGCCGGACCAAGTCCCTTGAACCATGGCGCTGTGTGGCACGGATGTGGCCAGGACACCTTGCGAAAGTGGTATCGCGGCAATGCGAATGTCACCGAACCGCGGGTCACCCTGAGTCCGCCCGGACACGCCGAACCGACTGCCGGAGTCGGAGACCTGTTGGATGCTCGCGGCGAGCGGCGACAGCCATGCGTTGAACGCATCGTCAAACGATTGTTGCCACTGCGAAGCATCACCCAACGGTGCCAGTTGCTCGAACAATCGGCTTTCCTGTCCGGCGACATCGGTTCCATCGGGTGCGAAGCTGTAGGTCAACCCCCCGGGATCAAACCACGGCAATGGGTCCGAAACACCCAGCCCCGATCCATCCAGAACGATCCGCTCGTGCAACGCCTGCACGGTCAGCGCGCGCTGCCGCGAGCGATTCGGGTGTCGGTTGCGTCGCCAAAATCTCATCTGTAGAAGCAGGTCTCAGCTTACTTTGCCGGAACGGTCCATTTGGGGTTGGTGATCTTTGACGATTATTTTAGGTATTGAAGGGTCAAACGGACTTGCCAAAACGTCGCACCTAGTCGGTTCTTACACGATAGTTCAGGATCGCTTCCACGGTCACGTTGGGGTTCCAATTCTTGATCCAACGGCGGATCGTTTCTGACGGCGTCCGGTGCGTCGATCGGTTCTGGTTGGCCAGTGTTTCAGCCCACACGTTGAGGATGGGCATCGTATGGTCCTTGTATTTCAGCAGCACACGAATTTCCTGCCACCATGGCGAATCGGGTTCAGCGATCAGTACCGTGTATCCCCGATCAACCGCGTACCTGGCATACCTCTGTGTCTCGAGGTTCAGCCCGTTGCCACGATCCACGACAATGGTAGCAATGCCTTCATCGACGGATGTGGTGAAACGGGCGAAGTTCCAATCTCGCGCCTCTTGCTGGCGATCGGCGCTGTAACTGTAGGTTTTCTGGCAATCACCCACCTGGGTATGAAAGAATTCATCGGTCTCGCAAACAACACCCATCGCCCCCGCTAATTCCTTGGCTCGCCGGCTCTTGCCGCAACTGGGTAGTCCACGCATCAAGTAGACGACGCGACCCGACGTGGGGATCTGTGCGCGAATTGGATTGCTGGGAAAAGTGTCTCGCTGGGGCGCACTGTCCGATGCAGTGTGAGGCTTGTTCCTGTTCATCACCTCTGTATGCGTCCGAGACGCGAGATCAATCGCGTTCACGGTCACCTTCCTGATCGTCCGAGCCACCATCGGTGCTCGCGTCCGAAGCAGCATCGCCCTGCCCATCGGAGAGTTCATCCGATGGGTCATCGGAATTCCCGTCGGATAGCGCGGATGAACTCGAATCGTCAGTCGACGATTCGAGTTCATCCACGCCGTCATCATCCACGCCGTCATCATCCACGCTGTCATCGGACGGACCATCGTTGCCACCATCGTGCGACTGAACTTCTCCGAGACTTCCAAGGGTTCCGGAAATGAAATCGCCGATCGCGACTGGCGTGGATGCATCGGCATTGGCCAGCACGGCTGGAAGTTCGGGATGATTGCCCCCAAATTTCAACTCCAACTTGCCGCGACCTTGATCGTTCGTCTGGATCTGGCCAATGATTTCGCCACCCACGACGACGTCAAATGATTGACTGGCGGGCGCATCTGCCACGCGTACCTCCAATTCGGCGAGTCCGCCATCTTTCAACTGGAGTTCGATACGTGCGTGGGCACCGGTCTCGCCGACAAGGAGTTCGGCCGCGCCGGCCGATTCGCCTTCACGAGCGAGTTCGTTGATGACCCGGATTGCGTCGCCCGCGGTTGCATTCCCATCATCGTTGACGTCATAGAACATCGATCGAATGCTGGCGTCGACCGACTCCGCGTCGACCGATTCTCCCTGGGCTGATTGAGTTTGCTTGCTGAGAAAGTTGATGATCGCAAGAGCGTCCGTTGCCTTGACCAGGTGGTCATTGTTGACATCACCGGGCAACAAAAAGTTGTGTCCCGCGTCAGCGGCCAGTGGCAGACGTTTTTCCATCTGTTCCAGCAATGCGTTGCGGCGAATCAGACGTCTGCCACTTTGTTTCTTGGACACGGCATATCCCTCAGTGGGGGGCTGGTATTGGCGGAATGGGGCGGGGGTGGTGCTGAATGGAGTCGATTGAACGGTCCGTACCCGTAAGAGTGGGATTCGCCCTCGTGAACCGCCAAATTGGGCAAAGTCGCTGATATTTGGCGATTTGGACTCAGGGAATCCACTCCGGCGGGCGGACTCGGCCTCCTTTTCCAGGGCAAACACAAATGGCCACTTCTCCATCGATCCGGCGTTTGTCAGACGGTTCAAGCGTTCACCGAAGAAAGCGGCGGAGCAGCGTTTACGCGAGGAAAAGAGGTCAGGCACCAATAGTGCGAAGCATCCTTCGGGCCATTTGGCTATTGGTGCCTGACCCCTTTTCCAACCAGCGACCACATCATTTTCGAAAATGCTCTCGCGGCCTGTTGATGTCAATGACACGGTTAGTGAGTTCGGGTGCGGCAACCCCCCGACGTGAACGGACGACGACGGTGCCGCTGAACGGCGCTGGCCCGCCACGAAATCAGGCGACCGCGTTTCGGTCTGTGAGCATGCTCACTCTATTCTGCATGATCGCATGCCGAAGCAGCTGCGCGTGACTACGCCGGCTGATAGCCGAAATAGTTCTTTTCCTTGATCACATTGGCGACCGACACCGGGACCATGGTCTCCCAATCGGGATTGCCGTCCTTGATCAGACGCAACACTTCGCGAGAAAAGACTCGCAAGCAATCGCCGCTGAAGTTGTCTAGTCCGTTGATGTCGCCCCGCTCGACCAGATAGCTGTACAGCTTTCGAAGCTCTGGTTTGACCTCAAGATTGTCCGTCGTCATCAGTTCACCCGTCTCCTGGTCGAGCAACGGGTAGCAGTAGATCTTGAGATCGTTTTTGAACAAGCGACCGAACGACTCCAGGATCCCGCCTTCCAAGCTTGTGTAGTACTGTTCGTCGAACAGATCCATCAAGCTGCCCGCACCCATCGTAATCGCGATGCTCTCCCCTTTGGTGTACCGCGAAAGATAAGCCGCCAATCGATAATACTGGAAGTAGTCCGAAATCAGTACTGGCATGCCACACTCGGACATCACATCGGCCCTGGCCAGGAAGTCGCGCAAGTCGATCTCGCCGTCGGCCTTGAGGTTCCGCATCGTGATCTCCATCAGCTGCAGTACCTCCTTGCCTTGCACGCTCGGCAATGCCGAAAACTTTTCGTGGGCGCTGCGAAGCATGTCCAAATTCACATTGCAAACCGGCCGAAAGCTGCCGCGCTCGACCAGGAGCGGCTTGCGATACAGAAACTCCGACGGCTGCAATACTTCGCCATTGGCCGCGAACATCGCCGCGCCGCTGAGTCCCAATTCGACCAGTTTCAGGCTCATCAGTCGATTGTCGACGTGCCGAAACGCGATCCCGGAAAACTCGATCATGTCGATCTCGATCCGCGAGGTCGAGAGACCATCCAACAGCGAATCGACCAACATTTCCGGCTCATGGTTCAGCGCGAACGCCCCATAGACCAGGTTCACACCGACAATCCCCAACGCTTCCTGTTGAAGTGCCGCTTCGCCATCGAGCATCCGGACATGGATAATGATTTGGCTGTCTTCGTCACGCGGATGAGCCTGGAATTTAATGCCCATCCAGCCATGACATTCATTCGTCCCTTTGTAGTTGCGTGCCGAAACCGTGTCGGCGAACGCAAAAAATGCGGTGGTGTCGCCACGCACCTCACGCAAGCGATCAAGATTCAAGCTGTGTTCGTAATCCAGCATCGCCTGCAGACGCTCGCGACAGACGTAGCGACCCGCCCGGCCATAGATGGCGTCGCTGACCTTCATGTCATATGCCGAGATGCTCTTGGCGATCGTGCCGGCACCGGCGCCGACGCGGAAGAACCAGCGAACGACCTCCTGGCCTGCACCGATCTCGGCGAACGTGCCATAACGCCGCGGATCCAGATTGACAGCCAACGCCTTTTGATGCGAATCGATCGTCTCCGTAGGGCCTGACATGAGATGAGATGGATACATGAATGAGAGGATCCAAATGGGAGGATGGCAGAGCAAAGATCGGCAACGGGTCGGTAATTGCCAGGGAAGAATGCGTCATGGAACAGCCCATGTATCAACGACAAAGCCTAAAATCCCGTCAAAGCTCAAATATTGGGTTGGGGTACACACATTTTTCCGCTTTTTCAGGGTTCGTCGCTGTACAACCCGGCAAATCTGCTTTCACAAACAACTTGGTAATCGCAGCAGCAACCGATGTGCCAAAAAGAGCTTGTGGTTCATCTCACCTTGTAATCCCGATCGACGCTCCACCGCGATCGCACGTTGACGCACAAGATTGAGGCAGCTTGCTAAAGAAGAAAGCAATATCCAGTCTGGACAGCTCGGTGCACTCCCCAATCGCCGAGCGACGCGACCTCGCCAAAAAAAGCTCATCCGACGCTCCAGCGGTCGCCCCAAATTCGATGTCCTATTGATGTTATCGTGTAGGTATGATTCGCTGCGAGACGATCCTGGTTCCCACGATTCCATTTTTTCTTCCCCTGGTTTTCTACATTGACTGACGATCAATTCTCGCCGGAAATCTTGACTGTGCCGTTGTGGTCTTGGCCGAACCTACTGTCGCTTGATGCGATAGCCGTTGGCCTGTTGTGGCAGTTGGCGTTTGCGATCGAGTTTTGTGGTCGTTCGCCCAGTTGGCCGGAAAGCGGGATCGTTGGTTTGACGATTTGGCTGGCTTACACTGCGGATCGTTTGCTCGATTCCGCCCGACTGGACCTGTCTCGACCACACACGTTGCGTCATCGGTTGCACCTCGAAAAGCGAAACTATCTTGTGGGCGTCTGGATCGTTGCACTCGCGATCGACACGGCAGTCGTGGTGGTCTACGCGACGGAATCCCAGATTCGCTGGGGCTGTGTCGCAATCGCGATCGTGCTGGCGTATGTTGCCAGAGTCCACCTTGCCCGCCAGTCACGGTGGAGGTTGCCGAAAGAGTTGCAAGCCGGAATGGTGTTCGCCTTCGGTGTGAGCTTGTTGCCCTGGTCCGAAGTGAACGACAAGCTCCTCGTCCCACTTCTGTTGTCGACCTTGCTGGCGGGATTTCTGTTCGCGGCAAATTGTTTCGCGGTCGCGCAGTGGGAGAACGATCTGGATTCCAATCAAGGATTCTCCTCTTGGGTTACAAGCTATCCCGCCTCGCCACGCTGGTTGCCAATCGCCTTGATCTGGCTGCTAATGATCACAGCGATGATGTACATGAATCATTTCATTCCGCTCTTGATCACGACCTGCTTGATCGCAAGTAACCTGTTGCTGTTGGTTGTGGTGCTGGTGACCAGAGGCCGGGGGACGGTCACCGAAACGTGCCGGACATCCGTCAGGCCGCCAAGTCCGTATGGGTTGATTGCCGATGCGGCACTTGTGATTCCACCCATGATGTGGGTCGTTACCGGAGCGTTTGTTCGGTGAACGAAAGTGACAAGTCGATTCGGGGGTACAACCGGCTCGCTCGCATTTACCGTTGGCTCGAATGGCCCCTGTTTCGAGGTCAGCTCCAGCAAGCCCGGACGTCGATGATTGGCGATTTGCCTCGCTGTGATCGCGTCCTGCTGCTGGGCGATGGCGACGGCCGGCTGTTGAAACAACTATGCCGTGCCCAGCCCGCTTGCCAGGTCACCAGTGTGGACCAAAGTGCAGAGATGTTGCGGCTGCAAACACAGCGGACGGAGCAGCTCGGCGCATCGCAGCGGGTGACGTTCATCTGTCAGGACGCACGAGATTTCCGACCCAGCGGCGGAAGCTATGATTTGCTCGTCACGGCGTTTTTCCTGGATTGTTTTGGCGAACAGGAACTGGCCCGCCTGGTTCCTCAATGGCTGGCCGGCGTTCGACCGGGCGGTTTGTTTTATTTTGTCGACTTCACTCAGCCGAAATCGGGTTGGCAGCGACAGCGAGCTGAAATCTACCTGACAATCCTGCACTGGTTCTTTCGATGGCAAACGGGTCTATCGAATCGGCGGTTGGTCAACTTCGATGCGATTCTTGCCGGGCAGCGGATCGCGTTGGTGGCCTCACAAACGCGAAACCGTGAACTGATGAGTTCGCGGCTCTACCGCGTCACCGATGAACGAAAGGCCTGATCGGCCACAACCTGTTCCTGCGGTCACTCAAAACAGAATAACTTTCGCCCACCGCGGACGACCAGGCGTCCGTCCGCGATGGCCGGTGACCCCAGGACACCCTCCCCGAGCTCGACCTCGCTGATCGTTTCCGCGGTGTCACCACGATCCTCGACCACCAGACCAATTCCTCCCTGGTCAAACACGTACAACTTTCCATCGGCGATCACCGGTGTCGCCCAGGTTCCACCGAGCCCCGATAGACGCTGCTGCCAAATCTGTTCACCATCGCTGATCGTGGCAGCGACCAAGACCGAACCCTTGAGCGAATACATCCGGTCACCGCTGACAACGACGCTGGCGTTGCGGGGCGACAGCTTGTTGTTGCGCCATTCGACTTCGGGGGCTGTGGCGCTCTCGCCGATATTCATGGCAATCAGCTCGTCACCAGGAAGAAGCAGCATGCCGTCGGCCGCCGTGGGCGAGGAAATCGCCGATCCGCCCTCGTCGCTTGACCAACGCACGACTCCCGAGCGAGGGTCGACCGCGGTCACGTCGTCTCGCGATTGTAGCACGACTTCGATCCGATCGTCCGGTCGTCGAATGGCCAGTGGTGAAGACCAGTTCGCGCTCTTCGGTCGATCGATCCGCCACAGGTTCGCCCCTGTCTCGGCATCGATCGCCGCGGCGAACGAATCGCCTTGTGCCTCGACCTGGACGATCACGGCACCATCGGCGAGAACGGGTGACGATGCCATGCCGACGTCGTTGCCCGATTGAGGATAATCGTAACCGAGGCCACGATACCAAAGTAACTCACCCTCAAGCGACAAACAGATCAGATCGTTGCTGCTGAAAAAGGCAAAGATCCGCTCGCCATCGCTGGCCGGCGACGGAGCCGCGTTGGCGCTGGTCGGATGACAGTAGGGACGCCCGGTTGCACGGAAAGTCTGTTCCCATCGCAGCTTGCCCGTTGCCAAGTCCACACCGCTGACATGAAGCACCTCGCCGTCGAGTCCGCTAGAGCTGGTCGACACCACAAGATCACCCACAATGATCGGGCCGGCGACGCTACGACCGGGCATCGCCAGAGTCCACGCCAGGTTGCCGCCATCTCCGATCGCCAGTTTTTCGGCGCCGAGGAGGCGGCGCTCGTGCCATCGCCGCGGAAACCCAACCAACCGCTCGATCCCAATGATCCAGTCGGGTCGGCACCCTCGGCCACCACACCCGGCCCAGGGCCATCACACCCAGGGCCAGGCAGGCAGCGAGTGAGCACGTGAATCGTACCAAGCGGATGAATCGTGTCGTGTTCCACGATCCCCCGCACAAAAGCGACGAACGACGGTGAGCCATGATGCCTGTCCTGGTGTTTTGATCGGTTTCGAGCTGTTGGAGTCGTTGAAGATATCGCGGTTATTCGCCGCTATGGAGTCCCTTGCCGTTGGGGTCGGTGATCCGGAACTGGAACTTCCAATCCTGCGCCCACGATTCGGTCTGTTCGTTTTGGCAGATCTTCAGCAAGATTCGATTGGTCCCTTTCTTGAGCTGGAACGGAGCCATGTACTGATCGATCATCGATCCGGAATGGTAGACCTCGTTCGCCATCACCAGCTTCCCGTTGATCCAGACTTTGTTCGCGTTGGTGCAACCGAGTCTGGCCACCGCGGGCCGCGCTTCGGAGGAATCGAACTCGGTGAACAGGTAACAGACGGCACCCTTTTCTTTGTCATAGGCGGCTGCCAGATCGACATCGCCACCATCACCCGAGGCGACCGTTTCTTGCCAGCGAATCGGACCGTTCTTGCCGTCGCATTTCGCGTCCAGATCAACCGATCCGGTCGACAGCGAACTGTACTTCGGTCGGATACTCTGCGTCGAACCCGACACCGCCGACATTGTCCAGCGGAGCCAGGCTGTGCCATTTGGTGATCATGACAAAGGCGTCTGCCGCACGGACTTGTTCGCCCAATTCACGGAGCGCGTCAAGAATGCGAGAAAGTTGTCGAGGGTGTCTCGCGGCGCTCAACGCTTCACGATACTCGTCTTTCGCTGCGGCGGGGTCTTCTTTTTCCAACCGCATGCCGCGTTCAATGGCCTGCTGCACCGCCATTTCGCGAAGCGGCAAACTGGGATCATTGAGACACTTGTCAATCAATTTGCTTGCGGTTTCGGGCGACTGTTTTTCGATCAATTCCATCGCCAATCCGCGGCCCGTCGGATTGTGCGATTGGTCCATCGCATAATCGCTCAGCATTCGCAGCGGTGCTTGTCCAGCATTTCGGACGACGTCAAACACCACACCACGTAGCCAATTCTCGGCAATCGGGTTTGTCTCTGCCAGCGCGTCCAGCAATACCGGCAGCTGGTCGACCGCCATGCCTCGCAGTCGCTTGGCGGCCGGAATCGCCTGTTCAAAACCGGCACCTTCCTTGCCAACCGCTCGAATCGACGCAATCGACTGATGGACCGATCGGTCCTCTTGAGCTGACGCTTGCTGCCCGGGCAAGGGTCCGCTCCAGGCAATCACAAGCGGAAGCAAGACGGCAATGCGTACCGGAATCCAAGGGGGTTGCGTCGTCATCGATGTGTCACTGCGCGAGGTGTGATAATGGAGCCAGATCGGATCCCTAGTTTAACAGCCTGTTGGTTTTCGCGTAGGCCGGTAATGGAGCATGGTTGCAACAGTCGCCGCTTGACGCTGCATTTCGTTCCGCGACCAATGCCCTGAAGGGGAATAGGATCACGTCAGTCGCTTCTGGAATCGCATCACGCTCATCCAGAGCACGACGAATCCGCAGACCGTCAGCCCCACGACCGATGGAACCAGGTCCAAAAAGTCGGCGCCACGCAAGACAATGCCGCGCAGAATCTCGATGAAGTACGTCGCTGGGATGCCAAACGTCACCAGGTAAATCGGGAGGGGCATTTCGCTGCGAGGAAAAACGAACCCTGATAGTAGCACCGACGGCAACATGATCACGAAGGCAAACTGAACGGCTTCCAGCTGCGTTTTGGCGATGGTGGAAACGAGCAAACCCAAACCGAGAGAACAGAGCATGAATAACATCGATAATGCCAGCAACAGCGAAATGCTGCCATTGATCGGAACGCCAAACGCGTAAATCATCACCGACAAGATCACGAGCATTTCCACGAAGCCAAGCATTGCGTAGGGAAGCAGTTTGCCCAGCAACAATCCCATGCGGCCGACCGGTGTCACGAACAGTTGTTCCAATGTGCCCAACTCGCGTTCACGTACGATGGCGAAGGACGTCAGAAACAGCGTCACCAGTTGCAAAATGATTCCTACCAGGCCCGGCACGAAAAAATGAGAACTTTCAAGATCGGGGTTATAGAGCAATCGTGTTCGCGTTTCGATTGGCAAGACAACGTGTCCCATCGCGTCACGTGCCGGGGCAATCTGCAATGATTCGCCCTTGGCCCGAGCAGACTCAATGGAAAGGTTCAGCCCCAGCAACTGCGAGGTACTCTGTGCCGTCATAGCGACTTGTGAATCGCTGCCGTCGATCAGCACTTGAACTTGGACTTGCTCGCCACGAATCATGCGATCGGTGTAGTTTGGTGGCATTCGCACGCCAACCTTTGCGCGGCCCGATGTCAGCGCACGCAAAAACGTATCTTCGTCATGCACGTATCCAATGACATCAAACCGGCGCGTGTTTTCCAATGCGGAAACAAAATCACGAGCATGTCGGCGGCCGTCGAGATCAAAAACGACCGTCGGGATGTGTTCGATCTGCGTGTCGATCGCATAGCCGAAGATGATCGTCTGCATTACCGGCACGACTAGCATGAAAAACAACGTGATCGGCTGACGTCGTATGTGATAGAACTCTTTCACCAAAACCGCCCACAGACCATTGGTCGTTCCGGCATCGGATCGACGCGGCGTCGGTTGCTTGGACCGATTCTGTTGCGCCGGGTGCGGTTCGATTCCCGATGGCTCGCTCGGGGGCAGGCTGCCGGCTCGCGCCTCGGCATTGGACGTTAGCGTGACGAATACATCTTCCAGTGAAGGCGAGATTTCGCGATGGCTGACCCCGTTGTTGGTCACCTCGATCTGCTTCAGTATCTGGTCCGGCGATAGCGATTCATCCACCAGTATGTGGACGGTCTCGCCGAACAGCGTCGCGTCGCGTACGCCGGCAAGATTTCGCAGTTCCGACAGATGCTCGACCGCTTTGGGGATCCGCAGTTCGTACCGACGCGTTCCCGCCGGCGTGACGTCCACAAGCTTTTTCAATTCATCCGGCTTGCCGAGCACCAGCAACTCGGACATGAAGATGTAACCGACATCGGAGCATCGTTCCGCTTCGTCCATGTAATGCGTGGTGACAAACAGCGTGACGCCGCGACCAGACAGTTCGAATAGCAAATCCCACAGATGCCGCCGCGCCACGGGGTCAATGCCCGCGGTTGGCTCATCCAGAAAGAGCACGTCCGGTTCATGCACCAAGGCGCATGCCAACCCCAGCCGTCGCTGCCAACCACCCGACAACGTTCCGGCAAGTTGGTCGACGTATTCTGTCATCGAGGTAAGCTGCAGCACGTCATCCATCCGACGCCGCAGTCGCTGGGGATCGAGTCCGTAGATCCGCCCATAAAACTGAATGTTTTCACGCACCGACAGGTCCGCGTACAGGCTGAACTGTTGCGACATGTAACCGACGCGCGGCTTGATCGTCTCCGATTCAAGATACGCATCGTGCCCCAACATGGACGCCGAACCATTGCTGGGCGGCAAGATTCCCAGCAACATCCGGATGATCGTCGACTTCCCACTGCCGTTTGGCCCCAGCAGTCCGAAGATCGCACCGCGTTGGACCTGGAAACTGACATCGCGGACCGCGACAAGATCGCCGAATCGACGTGTCAGACCTCTTGCATCGATCACGACCCTGTTCATGGCGACCCGCTGGACGTATCGAGCCAGACATCGGCGGTCATTCCTGGCCGCAGGTTGGTCAGTCCTTGCTCAAGGTCGACTTTGATACGGAAGACCTGTTTGGATCGCTCTTCCGGCGTCTGCACGTTGCTCGGTGTGAACTCGGCCTGGCGCGAAATAAAGACGACTTCGCCTTGGAAAGTTTGATTGGGAAAACTATCGACGGTGACCGCCAATTTTTGACCGACCTGCAGCCCGACTCGATTTTCCGGGACGTAGCGCGGACCCACAAGTGGCTGACGTCCATGACCGACAGCACCGGAGCGCCGGAGGGGACCAAGTCACCCGGTTGTAGATCAAGCGCTTCGATCACGCCATCGATCGGGCAAGTGATCGACAGCTCTTTCTTCTGCTCACGAATCACGTCGAGCGACGCTTGCGCGGCATCGCGTGCCGCCTTTGCCTTGTCGATCTCCTCTTTGCGATATCCATTTTTTTCCAGGATCCACGCCTGCTCCGCTTCGTCCATCCGCGACTTCGCTTCCCGTATCTCTTCTTCGCGGGTGCCGGATTCCAGCAAATCCAGCTCTTGTTTCCGCACCAGCAGCAACGCTTTCGTCGCCGCAAGCCGCTCGCTGATGGTGTCAAACTCCGCTCGTGAAATCGCGATTCCGTCAGCGAGCTGCGTGCTTCGTTCGTAGTTCTGCTTCGCAAGTGTCAGCTCACTGTCGGCAAACTGAAGCCTGCCCCTGGCCGCTTCAATTTCTTGCGCGAGGCCCGGCAACGAGCAAGTCGTACCTCGCTTTGAATTGTCGAAAGCTGGCCTCTGCCTGGGCAATTTCTTCGGGACGAAAACCTGCCAATTTGAGCTGATATTCGGCGTCAAGTGCAGCCAATGTGCTGGCCGCTTCCTGCTCACGCTGTAACAAGTCAAAAGGCTCGAGTTCGACCAGTGTTTGACCTCGCGTGACGCGTTGCCCCTCCACGACATCAACCGTAAGTACCCGTCCACCCAATCGAGAACCGACACGAATCTCATCTGCTTCAATGAAGCCCGATACGCGATTGGGTGTCGGGCGAAACTGGCTGTAGGCAATCAGCCCGATCAACAGCAAAACCACCACCGTGACAATGCCGATACGTCGAATCATTGTGGACCAGTCCGACCAAAGTGAGGGATTGTGGGCGGTGAAGACGCGGTCGAATCAAAACACAGCACGAATCGAATTCATGCCCCCACTCAACGAACGTCAATGTTTTGGCGCTGCGGCCGTCCATCGATTGCAGACGGCCCCACGCTTTGCCAGTCGCGGAAAGAGCATCTTACGGTCACTGCTCGCGGGGTGAAATGGCATGACCCCGTTTCCGAACTGCTTTTGCTTGATGCCGATCGCTCCGCGATCGTGGCGTCCAAAACCGCAACGTTTGCGTAGCGAACGGCGACGATTCCAGCACTCGATTTTGAAAATCAACGGGTGCTACGGAAGAAAAGACTCTTTATCGTTGAGTTTCTTCGGAAGGTACTCGTCGATCACAAAATTCAGTCCCCATTTGGCCAACGCCTGCTGTTCGGCACGGACGCCCATCTCCAGCAGCTGCTCGATCGCCGCAATCCAGGCCGCATGAGCGGTGAAAAAGGGGTCATTGCGCAGCGCCAGTCGTGCGCGCGTTTGATGTCGGTCTTGTTGAGCGGATGAGTCGCGTCCTCGAGACCGAAATCCAAAATGTCCTGTGGCGTGACGCCCAAATAGCGCACATCCGGGGCACAGAAGAACTGATTGATGTGAGCGGCGTTGCCCGAGCCGACCTTCAACGTGCGATAGATATTGGCAAAACCGTACGGATCGCAGTCGACGAAGCAGTACACGGGCATCTTTGTCGCGTCGATCAGCCGACGGATGAATCGTCGCGTGGCTCGTGTCGGGACTCCTCCCATTTCGATCAAGATGCACTGGGCCGATTTCCAAAAGCGGTGGTTGTTCAACCGCTGGAACATTCCACCGGTCTCGATGGCCAACGCGAATTTGGCATCGGTTTGGAACCGTAGGTGTTCCACGGAACGGGGGATCGTATACGCGCCGCTGCCCAAGTTGCGGCAGTCGATCCGGACTTCGGCGCCGGTTCCCGGGTCGACGTCGATCACGGTCAACTCTCCCGCGACCGAGCCGCCGTGCGACTCGGCAAAGAAACGTAGCTGCTCGCGCGAAAGCCCGTGCATCGAAGCGAGTGCCTCAATATCGTCCATCACGGCGTCCGACTCCGCCTGGCTGTCGAAGCGGCAATCGCCCCAGTTCTTGCTTACATAGTAGGCTTCGCGTTTGGTGGCAAAATCATTGTCCTGCACCATGCCGCGGGAAGCGGCCATCAGTCGCAGGGTCTGCGCGAATGATCGGACCGTGTTGACCGACAATGTCCGCCGTTTGACAGATCCGCCCAGTTCCAGGTATCCCGTCTCCGGTGTGTAGGTCACGTTCCGCAGGCTGCGAACGATGACGTCGATCGACGGCCGCTGTTCGTGCCGGATGCTTTCGTACACATCACGCGCCACCGCATCGATGAAGGCCAGTGTACGCTGATCCAACTCGGCTTGATCCGGCTCGGCTTGATCCGGCTCCTCTTGATCCGGCTCGGCTTGATCCGGGGTGTCACCGTTGTCGGGTTGATCTCGATTGCTCATTCGATTCTTCGCGTCTGTTGCAGAACGTCGCTCAGTCGCTCAACCGTCTTGCGTCGCTCGTCGTCATCGAAATGAATGATTTCTTGCAGAGCCAACCCGATGTGCGGAAGATACTTTTCGATGTGCGCGCGTTTCTGATACTCCCCTTTCAGCCGCGACTCTCGGCGCAGGTGAGCGGCCAGTTGGCGGCCGCATTCCTGCAACCCCAATTTGAGTTCTCGGAGGATCTCCGGATAGGAGGCAATCGCTTCCTTCGCTTCGGAAGTAAAGGGAATCCAGACGGATGCGATGTGAACCAAGACCAACATCGGGGCCAGCGGTAAGGCGCCTTTGGTCTGCTGAATCCCGTAGGCCCGCCAATTCGTCTGTACCAGCGCGGTGTGATGGCGCACCCGGCCTGGTCGTAAAGCAACGGCACCCGATTGGCAAAACGCAGCAACTGCGCCGGTTCGTTGGCCCGGGGCACAAGTTCGTTGGCCCGGGGCACAAGTTCGTTGGCCCGGGGCACAAGTTCGTGTGCCCCAGGCACCCGCTCGCCGGCCGCGTTTGCTGTCGGCCGATGGAGCGGATGGATCCGCCCGTGCTCGTCCAATTCGAGGCTGGAGCCTGTGCGATGTCCATAGGCCGCAGCAATTTCCACTTGAAACGGATTGCCGCGATAAACGGCCGGTCGCCGCGTCGTTGCGCAGTAAAAGTCGGCATCGAACTGTGATCGAAGTCCGGTGTACAGCCGTTCCTGGCCGATCGGGACCAGGCAATTGGTCCGTGGCGCCGAAACCGGTACCGATTTGATCGCCCGGTACAGCGCATTGGCCTGCGAGTGTGCGATCCGTCGGGGATAGGATCGGTCGCTCAGGCGTTTGCCCGCCTGCTGGATGATCAACTGCGCCGTCTTGCGTCCGACGCGGCAAAATTCGCTCTCGAGAAAGTGCAGCAGGGTTCGGCTGTGAGTGCTGCTCAGCATCTGGATCAACCGCCCCAATTCCACGCCGCGCGGGTGCGGTTTGATCTCGGTCGGCTGCACAGGCAGCTCTGTGCTGCTGCGTTCGTAGTCGATCTGATCGCCCTGAGGGTCCCGAAATCGAATGGTCACATGCGGGTTGGCGATGGCAGTTTGTCGAAGGTAGGTGTCGATCGAATGTTGGCCTTTATGAAAATGACCCTCGATCTGCACTTCCACACGCGTCCCGTGGGGCCGGTCCCATGGGACCCGCTTTTTCTTGTGAATATCCGGACGGTTCTTTGCGGTGTCGATTGACACCAACATCTCGGATGCGGTGGGCTCACCGGCGACGCGGCTAACCACATGCATCGGCTTGCCGGTGGAAAGCTGGGCATACATGCCTGCTGCCGAAATTCCCATTCCCTGTTGTCCGCGTGATTGGCTCAACTTGTGAAACTTCGAGCCATAAAGAAGTTTGCCGAAGATGCGAGAAAGTTGCTGTTCGACAATCCCCGGACCGTTGTCCTCGACAATGACTCGAAATACGCCATCCTGTAACGCAACGACTTCGACAGCGATCTCTGGCAGGATACCCGATTCCTCGCAGGCGTCGAGCGCATTATCGACAGCCTCTTTCACCGTGGTCAACAGTGCTTTCGACGGCGAGTCGAATCCGAGCAGATGACGGTTCTTCAAAAAAAACTCGGCCACCGAGATGTCCCGCTGCCGCGACGCCATCTGCTGAGCGATTCCGTTGTTGATTCGATCTTCCGTCATGCTGTCATCGTGGACTGGACCGGTCGCTTTGAGTGTGATTGCAAAAGGGTTCTTGCGGCGAACCCCCATCTTTGCCAATCTCGAAAGACTCCTTCCACTAATATAGATCAAGTCGTGTGCTGACGTTGCGTATCGATCGCATCCGACTGACGCGTTTATCGTACAAAAGCAAGAGAGGGCATCGACAGCCATGAAGAGACTCACCATCAACTGGCAAGACCTTGAACTGGCATTCGAGGATGCTCCTGATGAATTCACTTCCACGGATCGCTCGAACTATTTCGATTTGCAGAGCGGCAATGTCGTTTGCGCCGATGAAATCATCAGCGATTCGGTCAGCCGGATCGTCGCCGAATTGAACGCGATGTTTCCCGAACAGGCCGACGTCACGGATGATGCAATTCGAGCGACAGAGGCGTTCAAGCAATTACCCGAGTTTGAACAACCCAGTGTGATGGCGGCGATCAGGATGGAATACGGCGATCCGAGCCAATTTGAGGCAATACCCTATTTCGACTCCCATGACTCGTACGAGTTCATGCAAGCGTTCATTGAAACGGTAAGCGACGAGGTCATGCGACGCCGGCTTGCCGAAGCGATCGATGGGCATAAGCCGTTTCGCCGTTTTCGCGACGCGCTGGCCGACGACCGCCGTTTGCAGCGCAATTGGAACGAATTCGAAATGACCCGACAGCGTGAAGCGATGATCGGTTGGTTGCACAGCATCGGCGTCGAGCCGGCAAACCAGGACGTGAGGACGTATGATCCGCCACCGCTGCCCGATTTGCGGAACATCATGTTCGTCGAAGTGCGAAAATTCGTTCGCTCTGCTCGTGACATTCCCGGTGTCAGCCGGATCGCGTTGTTCGGGTCGCTGACGACCGACAAAGAATTTCCCAAGGACATTGACGTGCTGGTGACCGTCGCCGACGACTGCGACCTCACGCCGCTGGCACAGCTTGCCCGGAAACTCAGCGGCCACATGAATGCCTATCAAGCCGGCGCCGATGTGTTTTTAGCGAGCGAAAACGGCGATTACCTCGGCCGGACATGCCCGAGGGAAGATTGTGGCCCGGGGTATCGTGCGAGTTGTGATGCACTGCACTGCGGGTTACGTCACTACCTGCACGACGATTTCGCTGCGATCCGGTTGAGCGGTGACGCGATCACCCAACCACCCGCTGTGCTGTGGCCAGATCCCTCCGCCGCGCCAAACCTGCCACCGGATGTCCATGAACAATTGATCGAGCAATTGGCAAAAGACGAGGAAAGCTAACCGTTTCGACGCTGGCTCCCGGCACATGCTCCACAAGGCGCGAGCCGATTAGATCGATGCCGTTGGTCAGGAGATGTTTCTTGTCGTCTCCTGCTTGGCTTCTCTGCGGAATGTATCGCTATCTGTTTTCATCTTGATATCGACTCCTTCGGGCGTTTCGCCGCAAGGGTGACGTGGATTAACATAGACGTCATGGAAGTCGAATCCATGTGACAGAATGAGGCGCGATCGCGCGAGGCGTTGGATAGCCCGCGTCGCCGGAAGCATTCGCAAGTGTTCCAGGAAGACGAGTCTGTGGTGGCGACGATCATGAGGTTCGGATAACGGTTTGCAATGATTCACGGTGGCGTTGGTGTCTGTGGGAATGGTGGAGGATGCGATGATGAAACGTTTACTGAAACACTTGCATAAGCGCCTTTTCTTGGAACAGGTCGTCGTTCAAAGCTTTTCGCTCTGTTTCTTTTCCGCACCGCCCCAATCGCGTCGTCGCGGCGAGGCACGATCGATGCGAAACGTCTGGATGATGGTCGGCTTCATTTTAATGACCGCTTTCACGGCGGCGACTCAAGCGGCGACATCCGATCGGCCCAACGTCTTGTTCATCGCTATCGATGATTTGAACGACTGGGTTGGTTTCCTCGGCGGCCATCCACAGGTAAAAACCCCGAACATGGACCGGCTCGCTTTACGCGCTGTGGTGTTCACCAACGCACACTGTGCGGCGCCGCTTTGCAACCCGTCCCGGGCGGCGATCTTCAGCGGACTGCAACCATGGGAATCGGGCGTGCTGGGCAATGATGACGGCGACATCCGCAAACGACAACCTAATCAAGTGCTGTTGCCGACTCACTTTCAGCAAGCCGGTTATCGCACGTTCGGCACGGGCAAGTTGCTGCATCAAAAGGGAACCGGCCTATTCGATGAAGAGTTCTTTCCTGAGCAGCGTTGGAGTCCTTTCGCTCGGATGCAGGTTGCCTACACGCCGGAAGAGTTGCCAAGCAAGTCGACCAACAATCCGCGACATGTCACTCAGCTCAATGGCCGACCGATCTTGCTGCCATTGAACCGCATGCCGAGCGATCGTGCGCCGCAATCGTCCGGTGGCGAGTCCTTCGATTGGGGACCGGTCGACGTCACGGACGCAGAGATGGGGGACGGCAAGATCGCACGCTGGGCGGCGGAACATTTAAAACGGGAACACTCGCAGCCGTTCTTCCTTGCGGCAGGGTTCTATCGTCCGCACATCCCACTCTTCGTGCCGAAAAAGTATTTTGATCTTTACGAAGGAGTGGACATTCAGTTGCCACCCGTATTGGAAACGGACCTCGAGGATCTGAGTGCGGCAGGCCGCAAGTGGGCCCTTGAGGCGGTCACCGCTGGCTCGCATGCCACGGTGTTGAAGCACGACCAGTGGCGTGCAGCCGTGAAGGCATACCTCGCCTGCGTTTCGTTTGTTGATGCGCAGATTGGGCTGATGCTCGACGCGCTCGAATCCGGCCCCAACGCGACGAACACCGTTATCATCCTGTGGGGCGATCACGGCTGGCATCTTGGCGAGAAGCAGCACTGGGGTAAATGGACCGGCTGGCAGCGTTCGACGCGAGTACCGCTGTTGATCGCGCGGGCAACGGGTGACACGAGCTTTGACGTGCCGGCGCGGACATCCGAACCGGCGAGTTTGCTCGACCTGTATCCGACACTGATCGAGCTATGCGGCCTGCCGGATCGCGATGGCTTGTCCGGGCAGTCGCTCGTTCCTCAGTTGCGTGATCCTGCGGCCAGCACCGGACGATCGGTGATTTCAACCTTCGATGCTGGCAACCACGCCGTGATCGACTCGCGTTGGCGTTACATTCGCTACGCCGACGGCAGCGAGGAGTTGTATGACATGGGGCGGGACCCGAATGAGTGGGTGAATCTTGCCGACCGACCGGAGTATCGGGATCGGAAGGAAGAACTTGCCAGCCACATTCCTGCGACATGAGGTCATGCTGTTGCTCCTGTACTGCGCAGCAACGCGGCGTTGTCGGATGATCGGCAAGCTGCTGTATCAAACAAGATTCCATTATTCATCACTTAGGATCGTCACGATGAGAAGTATCCAATATCGACTGACCGGTTTCTGTCTTGTCACGTGGCTGCTGACCGCCGTGGTGATGGCGGAGACGCAAAAGCCGAATGTCCTGTTCATTCCGATTGACGACCTCAACCACTGGGTCGGTCACCTTGGGGTTCATCCGCAAACCATGACGCCGAATATGGACCGGCTGGCAGAGCTCGGCGTGTCGTTCAACAAGGCGTATTGCGCCGCCCGCCTGCAATCCTTCGCGTATCGCATTGATGTCCGGCATGCGGCCCAGTACCACCGGTTGCTACGACAACTCGCAAGACTGGCGGCCGACGGTGAGCGAGGACAGCCTGCTGAACAAGGCACTGCTCGACGGGGGCTACCAATGTTACGGCACCGGCAAGATCCTGCACGGCTCTTACGGCAACAGCAGCAAGTGGACCGAGTTTCACAAGACGACCAGCGGAAGCATGGCCCGGCATTCATCTGCTCCTAACGACGGTGTTGGCGGCATCAAGTTCAGCCCGCTGGCCAACCATGACGAAGACATGCCCGACTACGACGCGGTGAGCTACGGTATCGAAGTATTGAACCGCCAACATGACAAGCCATTTTTCCTCGCGGTCGGCCTGGTCAAACCGCACATGCCATTCAGTGTGCCCAAAAAGTGGTTCGACATGTTCCCGCTCGACAGTATCGTCCTTCCGCCACATCGCGATGGTGATTTGGATGATGTTCCGGCGGCCGGTATCAGGATGGCAAAACCCGAGGGTGACCATGCAGCGATGCTCAAGTCCGGCCGTTGGAAGGAAGCGGTCCAAGCCTATCTTGCGACCATTGCTTTTTGCGATTCCCAAGTCGGCCGCCTGTTGGATGCCCTCGACAAGTCGGCCTATCGAGACAACACGATTGTCTGTCTGTGGAGCGACCACGGTTGGAGCCTCGGCGAGAAGGAGCACTGGCGGAAGTTTGCACTCTGGGAAGAGCCGACACGCACGGTGTTTATCTGGAAAGTTCCTGGCATGACGCCCGCTGGTGTGCAGTCGCCGCGACCGGTGGATTACATGAGCATTTACCCCACGCTCTGTGCGCTGACAGGTGTGAAGAAACCTGCGCACGTCGAGGGACTCGACATCTCGCCGCTGCTGAAGAATCCGAATGCGACATGGGACGTTCCCGCGCTAACGACTTTCCACAAGAACAACCACAGTTTCCGTAGCGAGCAATGGCGCTACATCCGCTATGCCGATGGTTCCGAGGAGCTGTACAACCACGAGATCGACCCCAACGAGTGGATCAATCGCGCCGATGACCCCAACTACGCGGACATCAAGACTGGATTCGCGGAGTACATTCCCACGGTCAACGCGCCGGAGTTACCAGGAGGCAACGACAAGACCCGCAGGGCGTCACAGCGAAAAGCCAATGCCAAAAGCAAGGCAAAAGACAAGAAATGATCCGCACCGATAACAACAGGCGAAGCCTGCCGTAGTCCTGCGACTCCGCTCGCAGGGCCCCGTCTGCCGTCGTCCTGCGACTCCGCTCGCAGGGCCCCGTCTGCCGTAGTCCTGCGACTCCGCTCGCAGGGCCCCGTCTGCCGTCGTCCTGCGACTCCGCTCGCAGGGCCCCGTCTGCCGTCGTCCTGCGACTCCGCTCGCAGGGCCCCGTCTGCCGTAGTCCTGCGACTCCGCTCGCAGGGCCCCGTCTGCCGTAGTCCTGCGACTCCGCTCGCAGGGCCCCGTCTGCCGTAGTCCTGCGACTCCGCTCGCAGGGCCCCGTCTGCCGTAGTCCTGCGACTCCGCTCGCAGGGCCCCGTCTGCCGTAGTCCTGCGACTCCGCTCGCAGGGCCCCGTCTGCCGTCGTCCTGCGACTCCGCTCGCAGGGCCCCGTCTGCCGTCGTCCTGCGACTCCGCTCGCAGGGCCCCGTCTGCCGTAGTCCTGCGACTCCGCTCGCAGGGCCCCGTCTGCCGTCGTCCTTGCGACTCCGCTCGCAGGGCCCCGTCTGCCGTAGTCCTGCGACTCCGCTCGCAGGGCCCCGTCTGCCGTAGTCCTGCGACTCCGCTCGCAGGGCCCCGTCTGCCGTCGTCCTGCGACCAGCCCTTTCAACATGGTCCTTTTCGCCGTTGATCTAAGATTTTCTTAGTCGAAACGTGGACGACTCGTTTGGCGTGTTTCTTTTTTGGTTATGGAATCTTTAGACCACGCACGCTCTTCGCATATCGCTTGGCGTTGACCTTGGCGGCGACCTTGGCAATTTCCGTTGTGAACGCTTCACAGCACATCTTGCCAAACGCGACCCATTCGTCCTCCGGAACAGCGATGAGTGAGCCGTCGGTTGCCTCGGAAATCTCCAGAGCCAGATAGTAGTGTGAAAGCGATTGAGTACTCTCGCGACCATGCTCGTGAGTGATTGCAGCTTTGACCACTGCGAAGGCGTTGTACGCCCACAACGCATTCGCGAAGCAAAACAATGCAGAGCGGGCTTCGGCACTCTCAGGCCTTGTGTTCGCGGCAGGCTTCGGCACTCTCAGGCCTTGTGTTCGGTGTTCACGCCTAGGTGGGTTTCGATCTTCTTTGCGATTCTTCGCCACTTTGTTGATTCGGTCTGGCGCTGTTCGGCTCGGCGGACGAGGTTCGAAACGCTGTCGGTACCGTGAAGCCCGAAAAACGGCCCTAACTCCGCCAGAGGACGAACAAAGGGGGCGGGGGCAGTTTACTGCGAGGACGAACAAAGGGGGCGGGGGCAGTTTACTGCGAACTAGCGTGTCGACCATGCAGGACTTTATGTGAAGTGACTTCTTTCCATTTTAGCTGTCGGGCAGCTCAGAGATTTAGCGGTTGCCAAGATAGAGGAGCACATGGGCCCAGCATCGTGGCTCAGGCAGCCCTCTAGGGCTGGAGATTTCCTTAAATCGAAAGGGAATCTAAGCCGCTGACCTTCAACCAAATCGAGGAATATCATGCAAGACACACAGGCCCCCGAAGAGCGTTCGTCTCAGCCGTCCCCAGCAATAGGTCTATGGTTGTGGCGTTGGTTCTGGCGGGTCACGCTCGTCGTTTCTCTCGGTTATGCATGGTACTGCTTCTACGTCCCGAAAAACGACATCGCTTGGGCCGACGATTATCCGTCGGCTAAGCAAGTGGCTGTGCAATCCGGAAAACCCATGATTCTTTTCTTCACTGGCGAGTGGTGTGTTCCCTGTCGCATCATGAAACGCACGGTCTGGGCCGATGAGAAGGTCGAGTCGGTGGTCGATGCAGGATTCACACCGATACTAATCGACGTTGGTGAACCCGGTGCATCTTCGGAGGCGTTGGAGCGTTACAAAGTTTATGTTACTCCAACCACGATCATCGCAGATGCCGAGGGAAACGTTCTCGAGCAAGTTCAGGGAGCGATGAGCAAATCAGAGTTCCTCGCACTGCTTGAGAAGCCATACGCTCCAAAGCTTGTGCCTTGAATTCAGATTGAGCTATTCACAGCAGCATTCGATGCAACCGAATCATCGCCAATCAACCATGACCATCGCCTACATCTCTGGAAGTTTGAAGAACGAAGGGAGAAGTTTGACGTTGTGCAGATGTCGATTTTCAAACTTCACACCTATTCCTTCAAACTTCGAGAGGTTCCCAACGATCCTCAAACGAATCGACCAACTTAGCCGAGGCCGATTCACGCGTTGACTTTCGCGAGGGCGACGCACTTTCGATGCCTGCTGGGCCCGCAACTGCCCACCGAGCGATCGTCACGCAAGAGGCAATCCTATTCCTGGTCGAGCCGACATAAAGGCGGCGACCACGGTACCTGTCTACTCATGTGACACCATTTCAAACCTCAACGACAAATCCATTGTTCTTCAACTTGGCTGCGAGATTGCAGCATGAGCAGTTGATGTACTGTGTCGTACCACGAGTGAACTTCCCGTAGTTGCTGATGCCCTTCTCGTCGTGCAAATGCCCGAAAGCGTGAATCTTCGGCTTGATCCGTTCGTCAACATGCCTGCGCAATGCAGCACAGCCGACCTGAACGAGTGCCTTTGATACGGTGTCGTGCGTGATGTCCAAGACTCCCTTCGGCGGACCGTGCGTCATGAGAATGTCCACATCATCGGGAACTGCTTGCCAAACGAGATCAAGTTGCCCTCGCTTCTTCATGTACGCCCAATCGTGAAAACGAGGCGTGTAGGGCGAGCCAAACAGCTTCAGCCCGTTCCACTGCATCGACTCATGGACCAGGAACCAAACACCGGGATACTCCTCGGCTCGGATCAGTCCTTGCTCCACTGCGGTTGAGTGATTCCCCGGCACAAACACCTTGGTTGCGATATCTAACGCCGAGTACCAATCAAAGAACCGTCTCGCCTCGGGTTCATTCATCCAAGCATTGCCATGCGTCGACTCATCGCCGCAATGAATCACCAAGTCCACTTCAGGAACCTGTAAACCAAGGTGCTCGTTGTGAGTGTCAGAAATGAACCAAATCTTCATGAAGAGTTTTCTCGACATTCTCGACGGAAATCAGTGTAGTAAACCCAGCGGTGCTCAAGTTCCACAGAATACGGATCCACGCGATGGTCTGACAGTCGATACGTTGATTGAGGTTCAGTGCCTATACGTCATGTGAGGCGAATTCGTCATTTGGTAGAATGCTACCCTGAATTCATTAAGTGAAATTGGGGCAATGAAATATGGCGGAATCGCAATAAAGTGGCTGTCTTGGTTTCTTTCTAAAACTGTTGGGCATCGGTCCAGGTGCTGGATCGGGAAGAGGAAAGAACGACCTCCCGTAGAATGCATAGCACTCCCTCTGGAGCTGTTGGCAGCTCAAAGGAACCAGTGCCTTAAGAGGGGCTTCGGCACTCTCAGGCCTTGTGTTCGGTGTTCACGCCTAGGTGGGTTTCGATCTTCTTTGCGATTCTTCGCCACTTTGTTGATTCGGTCTGGCGCTGTTCGGCTCGGCGGACGAGGTTCGATAGACTGTCGGTACCGTGAAGCCCGAAAAACCCATTCGCGCAACTGCTGCTTGAACGGATCATCTTCAGCGCCCAGTCCTTCTCGGATGTAGTTGCGATACGCGCGCGAAGCGTCTTTTCCACCGACCGAAGCATTCCAGTCAGTGTGCAGTGGTTGGTAGGCAAATCGAAGACCTAAGAAACTGAGCGAACTTGGCTATTCGGGGACAGTCGATTCGGGAACAACGTCCTTGGACGCTGCATTTTTTGACCACCAAGTGTTTTGACCTGATCATCCGTGTCGCCGCCATCGCGGCGAAACAAAAACCAAGTTCGCGATCACCAAACAACCGAACAGCGAATAACCCAGCGTAAACACCCACGGCGCAGCTTCGAAAAACATTGCATCGTGAAACCAAGTTGCGATGAAGTCGCCCTGATAGGTTTGTTCGCCCGCAGCCGACCGAAACTCTTGTTCGAATATCGTTAGTGGGCAAGTGATCCCGGCCCAAGCTTCCACGACGACAATCAGTATCATCGCAAGATGAATGCCTCGAAACCAACGGTTCCGGACCCACTGCCAACCCAACAAAGCGCCAATCATCGTGACCGCAACGCCCAGTACGACGAACGCCACATAGCCGAAATGGACCGCAACGGTCAGATCGGCCAGCAGTCGGTAAATCATTTCGCCTCCCCAATTTCAGAATCGTCCCCGTGACAGCCGTCCAAGGGACAGACGATTTGGCCGGGGCATTGGCTTTGCTCGTCTCGGATTATTCCGAAAAGATTTAGGGCATTTCCTCGTGCGTTCTGAAACCTCGTTCAGGTGACAAAAGATCACCGGCAAAACGCCAAGCGAAGGGAGAAGGAGGCGAAGTCGAAGGCAAAAGCGAAGGCGTTAACGTCAGAAACACCGAGTCAACGCGGGACGGGAAAAAACGCAGGGGGCGTTTTGTCGATAAGAAACTTGCCCTGTCCCGATTTGACCGGGGGCGAAAGTAGCGGCAGAGGGACTCGAACCCCCGACACGCGGATTATGATTCC
The DNA here is from genome assembly GCA_963734865.1 of Pirellulaceae bacterium. Classification (GTDB taxonomy): domain Bacteria; phylum Planctomycetota; class Planctomycetia; order Pirellulales; family Pirellulaceae; genus CBDCUW01. The sequence goes on along the minus strand of CAVTIV010000020.1, from coordinate 136,593 downwards.
GCTGCTCTAACCAGCTGAGCTATGCCGCCTTGTGGCGTAAATGACCGTCGTCAAAGCGTTTACGGTGATCCCGCTAACTCCATGTCGGTCACGACACCTGTCATCCACCATGGGATACATCCGATCGGGCGAGAAAGTACCAAAGTATCGCCAGCATGGCCAGAGAGCGGGTTTCGTTTCCATTGCTCGCCAAGCCGGCATATTCCACCGGCCCCACAATCACCTGAGGTGGCTTCTAATCGCCACTCTCGAACGCCAGCGCCGGCAACCCGTCCTTGTTGAATAGATTCGCCCAGGCTCGCTTTGCCGCGAACGCGTATCGGACTCGCTTCGGTTTGGCCACCGCAGCGGACCAGACCACTACCTTGTCTCCGTCGATTCTGGCACTGCCCCACTGCCACTGCTGATCCTCGCCGGCGATCGCGAATCCTTGCAGCTGATCGCTGTGGGCACTGATCAGCCCCTTGCCGAGCTCGTCAAAGCTCAACACGACTTGGTTGCCTTCGATCACTTGGGACTTGTAAATCGGACCGTATGCCTGAACATCCCGCTTGTAGACCTTGCTGAGCGCAACCTCGGCGGCTCGGTTTCCGTAACCCCATTTGTTGGTCGGGTGAATTCCTGAACCCAAGTCGGATGCAGGGACCATCCACGCGTTGTCGTTGTTGTGCATCAGCTGGACGTACATCCAGCGGTCAATCGTCCCGCGCTCACTCGACGCCTCGCGGGGAATCACCGCAGGCAACGGAGTGAAGGGATCGGCGTTTCGAGTGATCGGATCATCGTTGCTCAGTGCACAGCCACCACCACTGGGCTTTTGCACGAATAGAAATGGGAAGTCCCCCTGCCCCCAGGCCTCGCGCCAACCCCGAATCAACTCGGTCATCATGGTGAATTGATCCACGCCAACGACACCGCTACGTGCTTCGCCTTGGTCCCACAACACACCTCGAATCCGATAGCCGACGACGGGCTGAATGTATCGCTCGTAGAGTCCGCCGATCTTGCCGCCCCGATTGGGCTGACCAGGACCGACCGGCGGTGGTGGCTTTTTGCCGCGAGGCTTCGTGCGGTCCGCTTTGGCTTGAGCCGCCACCTTTTCCCATCTGGCGAGCATCGCCTCGTATTGCTGCTTCGCACTTTGCTCGTCGTAGGTTTTCGAGAATTCGGCCACGGCATTCCTGCATAGCGGACTGCTGGCGTATGTCTGCGGCGGGATCCAAGAACCCGACGGTGTGCCGCCCACGGCGCCGACGATCAAACCGATCGGAACATCCAGATCACGGTTCAGTCGGTCGCCAAAAGAAAACAGCAGTGCCGAGAACTGCGCCACGTTGGCGGCGGTCGCGGGGCCCCAAGTCGGCTTGGGCCCACCGGTCATCAATCGGATATTCTCGTGGATCGGCTTGTCAGCAATCGCTGCCAACGTTTCGTCGTTCTTGGCGTAGCTGGATACCTTCCCAGCCATATTCGACTGACCCGATCCGACCCACACATCGCCCACCAAGACGTCCGTGAATTCGGCTTTCGGTTCGTCCTGGTCGGAGGTCACCAGCAACGATCGCGACTGGGAGGACGCCGAGAGCGGATCGAGATTGGTTCGCCACCGCCCTTGGTCATCGGCCGCAGTGATGATCAGCTGGTCGGCAAACCGGATGGTGATTTTGGCGAGTGGCTTCGCGTCGCCCCACAGCGGCACGTCCGCCTCTCGTTGCAGCACCATCTGATCGGAGAAGATGCTGGGCAGGGTGACGGCATAGCCGTGCGAGGCCGCCAGCATCGTGACCAGCCCAACCCACAACGCGAACCATTTGCACTTCATCGGAATCTCGGACCAGGGAGGAATGATACGGGAAGATCGCGCCGCCATTGTAACGGAGACCGTGACGCGGATTCAAAGAAATGCTGGGTCGGTGCGGTCGGCGAGCCGCTTGATCCACCCTACCCAAAGAATTGCCGTCTCGCTTTGGTTAGAAGCCGGCCCGATAGGCTTGGATCATCGGTATCGAAAGCTGGTTCGAGAGTCGTCGATGAACGCCGGTTTTGAACGAGGTGATCGTCAGCCCGATTCCCAGGCAAATCAACCCCGACTGAATCGGCCAATGCGGCTGGTCGATCGCGGCGATTGTCCAACCACTCGAGTTGGCGGTCAAAATGAACAAGCCAGCCAACTGCGCTGCTGCCAGCCACAACCATCCCGTTCGCTTGACCAGCAGCATGTAGGCAATCGACGCGATCGTGATGACCGTCATCCCCGTGATCGTTCCCCAGAACGGGGTCTCGAGGAAGTGCCAGGCGACGATGCCGATTCCGGCCACGAGCATTGACGCAGCCGATACGTACCGCAGTGCCGTGGCAAGGCTCGTATGAAACAGTGCTCCGATGGTCATCATCGCCAACAGCGTCCCTGCACCCGCAGTGATTAGCGAAACCGTCGTTTGCCCGTAGGCGCTGCCAGCTTGTAAAACGGTGATCGCGACAATCACGGCCAAGGCGAGCCAGCGCCAATCGGAGTGTCGATGACGGAGGCAGATACCGAGAGAATACGTCGCGGCAACCAGCGTCACCATCCATGACATCATTCCCGCTGTTTCGAGTGTGCGGGGTAGATCGCCGAGAAAACTGATTGCCAATAACGTGATCACGACGGCCTGCTCGGACAGCCTCACTCGCATCATCCGAAGGTAAACATAGAAGATCAGGACCGACAAAAATGCCAACGTCGTGGCCGAACCGAAGTAACTCTGCAGTTCGTGCTGAATCGCCAGGTTTGTCGAGCCATCACGAGCAAGTCCACACAGCAGCATTGCCGGTGCAATCACCATCGCCATCATCGACAACTCGGGTCGATTCGTGCTCCGCGCGAATTCGATGGTCAACACCAGAATCGCAAGTGCGAACGGCAGTAACAGGAACGGCTCGAAGCTGATCGCTCCACTGAATGACCCGAATGACATCCACATGGCATGCGTGCGGATCCCGGCAATCACAACAATGACCACGAACATGCTGAGCGGGTACAGCGGCCATTGCCATGGCGTGCCATTGTCGCGCAGATAGAATTCGCCTCGGCGGATGGCCGGGACGAGCAGTAGCATCCCCACTCCGGTCAGTGCCGAGAAAACAGGTGCGGACCAGCGCGCAACACGAGGTGATTATTGGCCACACTGTAACCAGCCGCGACAGGCATCGAGAAAAAGACCAACAACAGCGAGTAGTACGTCAAACGGTACCAAAACGGAAAGCGAATTCCGCAACAGCGAAGGACGAACTCGGTCGTGATCAAGCACAGCGAATAACCCACGAGCAACAGCTGTGCCGCGGCTTGCCAACGATCAACACATAGCTGGTCGAAACCGATGGACAGGGCAAGCTGGCTGATGATCACCACCAGGAAGATCGAGCGAGCGTCCTGCCAAACCTTTCCCCAGCGGACAACGGCCACGACAACCAGCGACATCAACACCGTGTATCCCGCCATCGAAATGGCCAACAAGGCAGAGCGGGAATGGAGATTGCCCTCGCTGGTCGCAACCTGGAGCCCATAGATGATCAAGCCGCAACTGATCAGGTAAAACGGGTTCTGCGTGTAAAGAAATCGCCCCAATGAACGGATCTGTGAGGAACCATCCACGACCGTCTCCCTGGAAAGAGAAGCATCATTCGGCGTGCAGAGAATCGACAAGCGCGAACCTTCCTACGCGTCGGCGCGGATTCGGGTTCACGGGCAATCCTTCCGCCTGCTAAAAAACGGCCGCTGTGAACGATGGTGGACCAGCGAGCGACCGCTCCACGAAACCACCCAAACAGCCGATGGTGGCTGCGGCTGCGTAAAACCGAGCGGTGCCGAAAACCTTCGCCTAGAATCTTCGCCTGCGGCGATGGTTTGGGGGACGTATTTATTCGGAATCTGCGTTAGAATGGGCCGGCGTGGGCGGCCTCGGGCGCCCACCCCCGCCTGCGATCTCTATTGCAAAGTTCGATGCCAAAACATCACCTCGCCCACGCCGTTCTGGTCACCGCCGTTCTGCTCACGGGCAATCCGCTAGGGGCCGAGCAATTGGGGGCCGAGCAATCGGGGGCCGATCGCCGACGCCGAATTCTTCGAGCGTCGCATCCGCCCGATTTTGGTGAACCATTGCTATGAGTGTCACAGTGAACAGGCGCAGGAGCAACAAGGCGGGTTGTTGCTGGATCGCAAATCCGGCTGGCTCGAGGGAGGCGACACCAACAAAGCGGTGGTCCCCGGCGAAGTCGAATCGTCATTGTTGATTGCCGCGATTCGTTACGACAACGAACAACTGCAGATGCCGCCGGAGCAACCCTTGGATCCCGAGCAGATCCGATTATTGGAGCAATGGGTCGCCCGCGGTGCGCCGGCGCCCGATGATGCGATGGGGGAGACCGAGTTTTCACGACTGGGTGATCAAGAGTATTTGTTCGATTGTGCCCAGCGGCACTGGGCATTCCAAAACGTCTCGCCCACGGACCCACCTCGATCGAGCGACCCTTGCTGGGATCGGAATCCGATCGATCGATTCATTTTTGGCCGCTTGAGCGATCAGGGGATGACACCTTCTGTAGCGGCCGATCCGAGGACGTTGGTTCGTCGGTTGTATTACGACATCGTCGGCTTGCCACCAACGGTCGACGATGTTCAGCGGTTCGTCGATGGGGCGAATCGAGATCGACACTCTGCGGTCGCGGCAGAGATTGACAGGTTGCTGCAATCGCCATTTTTTGGTCAACACATCGGACGGATGTGGCTTGACGTCGCCCGGTACGCCGACACCGACAGCGCTTATCGGCCCGATACCAAGACGCCACATTACTTTCCCTTTGCCTTCACTTACCGTGATTACGTGGTCGACGCTTTCAATGACGACAAACCGTATGACCGATTCGTCAAAGAACAGATTGCCGCCGACTTGATGGGTTTTGAGCCGTCCGCGCCGAGATGGCCGCACTGGGATTCTTTGCGGTGGGTCCTCATGCCAATCGTGACCAGGCGGAAGCGCTGGATGATTGGATTGATATCACCACCCGCGGGCTGATGGGGATCACGGCCGCCTGTGCGCGTTGCCATGACCACAAGTTCGAGCCGGTTCCGACGGCCGACTATTATTCGTTACGAGGCATCTTTGCCTCGCTCACGAGGATCAGCGCGCTGGACGAGCAGCAACAGCCACTGCTTGCCAATTACCAAGCCGATCCATCCGATGTGACCGACTACCAGCAGAAACGCGCCAAGATTGATGCAAAGGTGAAGGCGGCCAGCGGCAAGAAGGCAGGCAACAACAATCGATCGATCGCTGAAAAGATCCGCGAGACCGAATTGGCAGAGTTGTTGTTGTTTCATCCTGGTGCTCCGGTGCACGCGATGGTCGTGGCGGAGAAGAAGCGACCGCCGGCGGCGTTCATTCACATTCGCGGTGATGCCGCCGCGCGAGGGGACGAGGTTCCTCGACGATTCTTGAAAGTACTTGACGAAGCGCAGTTGCCGTTTGCCGGCGACGACAGCGGTCGCTTGCAGCTTGCCGACAAGATTATCGACCCGAACAATCCGCTCACCGCTCGAGTCTTTGTCAATCGTGTCTGGGGGCATTTGATGGGTTCCCATCTGGTGGCCACCCCTTCGGATTTCGGTTTGCAAGGGACACCACCGACGCATCCGGAATTGCTGGATTGGCTGGCCGCCGATTTCATCGGCCACGATTGGTCGATCAAGCATCTGGTACGTACGATCGTGTCGACCGAAGCCTACGGGCAAGCGGCAACCCATCGTGACGAGATGGCATCGATCGATCCCGAAAACCAATTGCTGTGGCGAGCGAATCGCCGCCATCTGTCGATCGAAGCGATCCGCGACAGCATGCTGGCGGTATCAGGCCAACTCGATCGACGGCTTCGTGGACGAGCCGCTCCGTTGTGGCAAGCCGAATACACGCACCGCCGCGCGATTTATGGCTACATCAACCGCTTCAATCTTGATCCGACGTTGCGGGCCTTTGATTTTCCCACGCCGATGCAAACGCAGCCTGCTCGTGGCGAAAGCATCGTCGCCCCGCAGGCATTGTTCACGATGAATGCACCCTTTGTGATCGATCAATCGACCGCGATCACAAATTCGGCGAGATTCAAGGCCTGTCAGACCGACGAACAGAGGATCGACTGCTTGTTTGCCATCGTGTTGCAAAGAGAGCCTGCGGACAACGAGCTTGCACGGGTATCGAAGTTTGTCGACTTCCAAGAACGGTTCAAGACGTCGACGCGGTTCGTCGATTCGCCATGGCCGCTGATTGCCCAGTCGTTAATGATGAGTAATGAGTTTCAATACGTTGACTGATATGATCTCGCACCCACTATCGCGACGACAGCTCTTGCAATCGACCAGCCTGGGGACGATCGCGCTGTCGTCATTGCTCGCCGAGTCGACAAACGTGACCGCAGCGGCGCGTTCGGCCGACGAGTCCCCGCTCGCAGAGAGGCAGCCCCATTTTCCGCCACGGGTCAAGCGGATCATTCATCTGTTCATGAATGGCGGCCCATCGCAGATCGATACGTTTGATCCGAAGCCGGAATTGATTCGGCTGGACGGGCAACCGCTTCCCGAATCGGTTCGAGAGCAGTTGCAGCCGACACAGAGGAATCGCGCCGGCACGATCTTCGGATCTCCGTTCAAATTCGGCAATCACGGACAGAGCGGACTCAAAATTAGCGAGTTGTTTCCCCGGCTGGCAACGCACGCCGATGAGTTGTGCGTGATTCGCTCGATGCAAGGCGAAATTGCCAACCACACGCCTGGTTTGTTGTTGACCAATTGTGGTCATTCGACGCTGGCCAGACCGAGCCTGGGGTCGTGGTTGCTGTACGGGCTGGGTAACGAGAGTGACGAGCTTCCGGGGTTCGTTGTGCTGTGCCCACGCGGTTTGCCGACAGCCCAGTCACGCAACTGGACCAGCGCTTTCCTGCCTGGCGTTTATCAGGGTACGCCGATTGACATCGAAGGGCCGGACAAGCAAATCGTTCCCAACTTGACTCGCAGCGATGTCCGACCGGCAACGCAGCGTGGGCAGGTCGCGCTGACGCAGTTTTTGAATCGCCGACACAGTTTGCAGCGACCGGGCGACGAGCGGCTGGAAAGCCGAATCCACTCGATGGAACTCGCGTTCCGAATGCAAAGTGCCGGCACGGACGTTTTCGATTTGTCCCAGGAGCCGGCGTCGATTCGTGAGCTGTACGGCGATACAACGCAAGGCCGCAACCTGCTGATCGCGCGGCGATTGGCCGAACGGGGTGTTCGCTACGTCCAGTGTTATCACGGCGGGGGACAACCTTGGGATAACCATGGCTCGATTGTCCAGAACATCACGCGGCTGTGCGGCGAATCCGATCAACCGATCGCCGCACTGCTAACCGATCTCAAACAACGGGGCATGTTGAATGAAACGCTGGTGATCTGGGGTGGCGAAATGGGACGCACGCCGACCGTCCAGCAGGTCAAAGACCCGACCAAGGTCGGCCGCGATCATCACATCGACGGGTACACGATCTGGATGGCCGGTGGCGGATTCCGCGGCGGCATGAGCTACGGATCGACCGACGAATTGGGGATGTCCGTGGTGGAAGACAAGGTCGACCTGCATGACTTCCACGCCACGATCTTGCATCAGATGGGGTTCGATCACAAACGGCTGACCTACCGGTACTCCGGCCGCGACTTTCGTCTGACCGACGTCCATGGGCGTGTCGTTCAGGAAATCCTCTGCTAGGTGTGCCGACCGCTTGGATCTCCATGATTGAACGATTTTCGACCGCGATCCTACTCGCAACTTGCCTGCTGCTGAACAGCACACGTGATGCGTTCTCGCAAGACCCGATCCCGATTCCAATCCCGCAAAATTCCTCTAATTATCGCGGTGCGATCGAATCGCACATGGATTATGTGACCGAGCATTCGCTGGACGAGCTCGGTGAGGTGAACACGGCGATGTGGCTGGCGACCATCGACATCCGCAGCAACAACTTGCCGAAGGAATCGTTGCCCAAGGAACTGCGTTGGTATCGCAAGATCACATCGCCCGGCGGATCCAACCTGTATTGGGATCAACCGACGATCGTTGCCGCTTATGAGTTATCGCGTCGCACCGGCTGTGCATGTTACGAAGACGCTGCCGATGCCTACATCCAAGATCACGCGTCGAGTACCGAGGTTGGCCTGTGGGCGGGTAGCCTTGTTCGGGCGTCGCAGTTGACCGGCAACGAAGAGTTTCGAAAGATTGCCGGAGCGGCGATCAAGCCGTGGTTGCACAACGGATTTGACAACCAGGCAAAAAAATACTTTGGTCGTCTATCGGTCGAGACAGCAAAGCCGCTGGTTCCCGAGCAGCCACGCGGCTACACGCCGCCGATGTATGCCGACGTTTTCGATATTCACGAGCGTCCCAGCCACAATTATCCGATGCCGATGGCCGAGGCATGCCTGAGTTTGTATCAGCAGACTCGAGAGGATCTCTACCGGCAGGCGGTCGTCCGTTGGACCGGTCACGTCCGCGGCAGTCTTCCGGCCAATGGAACACGGGGCGCGTACGCGGAAGACTATGGACGCGTGATCCACTTTCTGTTGCGGGCAGCCGAGGTGCTGGAGTGCAACGAGTATCGCGAATTGGCGGTCACGGTCGCCGATGAGGCAATGGAGCAGCTCTACGTGCCAAAGATGGGCATGTTCCGCAGTCATCCGGGCGAGGATCGATGTGATGCCGTCGACGGACCGGGGATCCTGCTGCTGGCGCTGCTGTATCTGGACGGCGAGCTACCCGAGAGCGCCTTCGGGTTTTGAGCCACAAAAAAACGGCCAGCAATCCTGCTGGCCGCGGATGTTTTTGCGGGGATGCCCGGGGAACTATCGTCGGGTCTTCTTGACCTTCGCTCCGCCCTGGCGGACCTTGAACCTCGGATTGCTCTTGCAGATCACGTAGATCCGGCCACGTCGCTTGACGACCTGGCAATCGGGGTGGCGGTATTTCAATGCGCCAATGCTGCTGACAACTTTCATCGGATCGATCTCGTCGGTCGTATCGTATAGGTTGGTCTTCTTCAGTGATTGATCGAGCGAGGGAGTATAGCGACTCGACCGAATCCTTCAACTCCAAGTCTGTTCGAACCCCCCGTCTTGATTCAGGAACTCCGGTCCATGGCCCGAACTGCCTATTTTGACTGTCTCAGCGGGATCAGCGGGGATATGACCTTGGGGGCGCTGATCGATTTGGGGGCGGAAACGGCGGCCATCGAGTCGGCGGTTCGGTCTTTGGGGCTGGCAGACATCTCGATCACCTCGCGGACGGTCAAAAAGTGTGGTTTTCGGGCGATTTCGGTCCAGATCGATCATCCGCCCGAGCATGCCCATCGCCATCTGCATCACATCGCGGCGATGATTGACAAGGCCGCTGAGGTCGATCCGGCGGCCAAAGAGCTCGCGCACCGGATTTTCCAGCAGGTGGCCGTGGCGGAGGCGAAAGTTCACGACACCACGATCGAAAAAGTTCATTTTCACGAGGTTGGGGCAATCGACTCGATCGCCGATATCGTCGGGACGGCAGTCGCGATGAACTTCTTGGGGATCGAATTGGTCATCGCCTCGCCCGTGCCAACCGGGACCGGGTCGATCACGATCGCCCACGGCCGGGTATCCGTTCCGGCGCCCGCCACCGTCGAACTGCTGCGTGGGATCCCGATCGCGCCCTGTGACATCGAGGCGGAGCTGACGACTCCCACCGGTGCGGCCATTTTGAAGGCCACCGCGACCCGTTTTGGGCCGCTGCCGGCGATGACGATTCAATCGGTCGGCTATGGCGCGGGCACGAAGGATCTGGACGGTCAAGCCAACGTGCTGCGGATCTTGTTGGGCGAAATGGATGTGGCATCGGACCATTGCTCGACTTGGGAAGCGGATCGAGTGGTTGTTTTGGAGACGAACATCGACGATTCGACACCCGAGCAGTTGGCCGATTGCTGCGAGCGATTGATGGCCGCCGGAGCCTTGGACGTCTTTCAGATCCCCTGCACGATGAAGAAAGGACGCGCCGCGGTGCTATTGTCGGTGATTTGCGCCCCTTCACGAGTCGGTCTGTTGGAGCAGATCATCTTCCAGCACACGACGTCGATCGGCGTCCGCCGTCACACAGCCGATCGACACAAGCTGGTAAGACGGCCGGAAACGATCGAAACCAAGTACGGTCCGGTCCGCGGCAAGGTGGTTCTGTTGCCAAGTGGAGAGACGCGATTCACGGTCGAGGACGATGACGCACGCAAGTTGGCGACGTCCAATGACACGACGGCTGCCGATGTCAAACGGGTCGCCTGTGAAGCATGGTCGGGTGCCCAGGCGAGATGAGGTGCGATACCCCGGCAGCCCGTAGCACCCCGGCAGCCCGAAGCGGTCGGAAGTGAGGTTCCGGCGGAAAGTGTCCCGCGTGATTCTATTGCCGGAAATGTGTCGTGGTCGGTCGTTGTTGCCGCCCTACACTCAACCTACACCAAGCCGTTGCGTTGCGAAGGCCCTTGCCGGGGGCAGATTCGATGCCGTTTCTGCTCAACCCTCGCGGGCTCTACAGGCCCATCACCGGAGGCTGCGCGGTGCGTCCTCGTGACTCGCGCGGCAGGGACCGCTGAGGCGTTCCGTCCCCCCTCGAAAACGCTCAAGAAAATTGAACTTGACCCCGCGGGGACAGGTTCACACAATCCTTGATCGCTCGTGGCGAAACTTTGGCAGAGGGCTCGAAGGGCCGGCCAAATTTGTTACGCTGCAACGGATTGCGTGAGATCGAAAATTACCCGAACGATCGCCTTGGATCAGGCGGTCTTCACCAACTTGGCTGGGTGGCCAGAGCGTGGCGGGTGGACCGATTAACAAAGTTTCGCCGGCGATCAGGCGGGACAATCAGGGAAGAACCTCTGTGCGAGCTTCTATGGTGGAAGTGCGCCCCAGCGGTATTGCCTGGGTGTCTCTGTCAACCGGCTACCTTTCACCGGAGTTGTCGTTTGTCCCTTCCCGCGGACTTCGACCTGAAAGAGCGAGTACGTAGCGCGGTTGACATCATTGATGTCATTGGCGCGACGCTGGAATTGCAGCCTCAGGGCCGCAACTTCGTTGCCCGTTGTCCGTGGCACAATGATCGACGTCCTTCGATGACCATCAACCAAGAACGTCAGTCTTGGAAATGTTGGCCCTGCGATATTGGCGGCGACGTGTTCAGTTTTGTGATGCGACGCGATGGCGTCGATTTCCCGACGGCGCATGCGGATGCTTGCCGAGCAAGCGGGAATACCGTTGGAGCAATATCAGCGTGGCAAAAAAGCGAATCCGGGCAGCCCCGATGACAAGGACACGCTGCTAGCGGCAATGAAGCTGGTTTGCGATGCCTACTTTCAGACGCTCGAAAGCGGCAGCAGCGATGACGCCAAGATCGCTCGCGATTATCTGGCCGAGCGCGGCATTGATGACCAGAACCGTCAACGCTTTCGGATCGGCTTCGCACCCGACTCGTGGAGCTTTGCACTCGATCTGTTGAAAGAAAAGAATTTCAGCGGCGAGGTTGCTCACGCGGCAAGCTTGGCATTAAGAAAACGATCTGGCAGCGGCTTCGTCGATATGTTTCGCGGTCGTCTGACGTTTCCGATTCACGATTTGCAGGACCGCCCGATTTCGCTGGGCGGGCGTTTGATTCCCAAGATCGCGGAGCGTTACGGCGAGAAAGCGGGTGGCAAGTACATCAACGGAGCCGAGACAAAGCTGTTCCGTAAATCCCATCAGCTGTACGGTTTGCAGCTCGCCCGCGAGGCGATTCGACGCGATGGCGAAGTGCTCGTGATGGAAGGTTACACGGACGTCGTGGCGGCGCGGCAAGCGGGAATCGAGCCGGTGGTCGCCGTGCTGGGAACGGCATTGGGTCAACAGCACGTCAAGATTCTGAAACGGTTTGCCAAACGGGTTGTGTTGGTGTTGGACGGTGATGAAGCGGGACAGCGACGGGCCGACGAGGTGCTGGAGTTATTCGTTTCCGCCGATATCGACCTGAGAGTATTGACGCTGCCCGAGGGGAGCGACCCGGCCGACTACTTGGCCGAGCATGGTCGCGAGTCGTTTGAGCAACTCGTGCGTCAATCACCCGATGCGCTCGATCACAAGCTCGCTCGGTTGACCGATGGGGTGGACGTCACAAGAGACACGCATGACGTGACGACCGCCGTCGACACGATGCTGAACATCATGGCCAAGGCGCCGCGTGGCGACGATCTTCGCACCGATCAGATGATTTCGCGGATGTCGCGAACCTTCGACCTCAAAGTCGATCGGCTGGAGCGTCGTTTGGAGCATTTGCGAACCGAGAACGATCGTCGCTCGGCAACGCGGCAATCGCCACAGCCAACCGTTTCGCCGCGGCACACGGACGCGTCCCGCCGCCAGTTCGCCGACCCCAACGACGCGTTCGCCGAATCTGCCGAATCGGATGAGCACTCGGGTCCCGATTCCCTGAGTGCGGCGCAATCAAGCTTCAACGACGCACCAGCGGTCCTGCCGCCGTTGACTGGAATCGATCGCGAGCTGTTTGCGACGCTCATCGAAAACCCGGAACTGGCGGCGATAGCCGTCGAATCGATCGACCCCGATTGGCTGGAATCGAGCACGGCGAAGATGTTGCTCTCGGCTTACCAGGATCTTGAGCTCGCCGGTCGCAGTTTGGATGCCCCCACGGTGCTGCTGATCCTCGAGAATGAGACCCTCAAAAACATCTTTGTCAGTCTGGAAGACCGAGTTCGCGGGCGAACCGGTGAGTACACACAAACCTCCGAAGAACGCTTTGCCGTGATCATGACACGCTACCACGAACGAGAATTCGCGGCGGAAAAAACACGACAAATCGAAAGGCTGGAATCAGCGGCGATGCCCGAAGACGAAGAGGACGCATTGCTCAAAGCGATGTTTGAACAAGCAAAGGCGCGCTACCAAATCAAGAACCATTGAGCACGCGTCCGAATTGGACCGGCAACCATTCTTTCGCCCGCAAGGATTTCAATTGAACATCAACCCCACCGCAGGAGCCCCGACCATCTAGCACTCTTTCCTCCCCCTGCAAGGCCGCAGATCCCGATCCATGCGGCCTTACCGAAACGGACATCCACTCGACCCCGCGTGTCATGATGACACACAAAAACATGAGGTTTTTACGATGCAATTGATGGACCAAGATCTCTCGACGTTGATCGCCCGCGGTACTCAACAAGGATTCTTGACTTACGAAGAAGTCAATGCGTACTTGCCCGACGAAGACGTCAATCCGGAAAAGCTTGACCAGCTGTTGTTGGCGATTGAGCGACATGGCATTGGACTGATTGAAACTTCCGAAAAGAAGCATTACGCCACCGCCAACAGTCCCGAGCCCAACGTCCCCGAGATGCGTGGTGCCGCCCCCGAGGGAGCCGAGACGCCGCACGCCGTCACCGCCGACCTGCCCAAGGCGAGTGATGATCCGATCCGCATGTATCTCAGCCAAATGGCCGAGATTCCGTTGTTGACGCGCGAGGAAGAAATCTCGCTGGCCAAGAAGATCGAAATCACGCGGAAGCAATTCCGTCGCACGCTGCTCGAGTCGGATTACGCCCTTCGCAGCACGGCCAGTACGTTGCAACGGGTACACAGCGGCGAACTGCCATTTGATCGCACGATCAAAGTTTCGCTTACCGAAAGGTTGACAAAGGAACAGATCAGTGCGCGAATGCCACACAATCTGCGGACCTTGGATATTTTGATTCGTCAAAACAAGCTGGACTTTGATCAGCTGATTCGCAAAAGCACATCGCCCCGTCTGAAAGCCGAAGTTCGCCGTCGATTCATTCGCAGTCGCCGCAAATGTTTGCAATTGGTCGAGGAACTCAGTCTTCGCAGCCGACGTGTGACGCCGTTGCTTGGACAACTCGAAGAAATTTCGCGGCGGATGAATTTTATCCGCAGCCGGTTGTCCGAACTCGGCACCGATGCCGTTAGTCGCGACGAGGCGGCCGACTTGCGCCAGGAACTACGTGAATTGATGCTCGTGACCCAGGAGAGTCCCAAGAGTCTGCACAATCGAATGGTCAAAGCACGCCGACACTTCGCAGATTACGAAGCGACCAAACGGCAATTGAGCAGTGGTAACTTGCGATTGGTCGTGTCGATCGCCAAGAAATATCGCAACCGTGGCCTGTCGTTTCTCGATTTGATCCAAGAGGGCAACACCGGATTGATGCGAGCGGTGGACAAATACGAGTATCGGCGAGGCTTCAAATTCAGCACCTACGCGACCTGGTGGATTCGCCAGGCGATCACCCGCGCGATTGCCGATCAAGCCCGCACGATTCGTATTCCGGTGCACATGATCGACGTGCTCAGCAAGTTGCGTCAGGCCCAAAAGCGTTTGACCCAAGAGCTTCGGCGAGAGCCAACGCACGAAGAGATCTCGGCACTCACCGAAATTCCGTTGGAGGAAGTTCGGCGAGTGATGGACATCGGTCGGCACCCGGTCAGTCTTGATCGACCGGTCGGTGAAGGGGAGGACAGCAGTTTTGGCGAGTTCATCCAGGATAGCGACAGCCACAACCCGGTTCGCATGGCCGCCAGCGGCATTTTGCGAGGAAAAATTGACGAACTGCTGAAAACGCTGACCTACCGCGAACGTGAGATCATCCGGCTGCGATACGGTCTGGTCGATGGTTATACCTACACGCTGGAGGAATGCGGACGCATCTTCAAGGTCACCCGAGAACGCGTGCGACAAATCGAGGCCAAAGCGGTCGCGAAACTGCAAAGTCCCTCTCGGGCCGAGCGTCTCAGTTCGTTCTTGAAGACGGCGGCTTGACGCGGCCAATCTGCGAGTCGATGTTGGAACGTGCAACGGGCGATAGGCTGGATGCCCCGTCAAAGCGATCACGTGTGGTTGGAGTGCGGTGAGGATGCCGCATTTCGGTGCGAATCTCGTGCTCCAGCCCCACCGTCCAGCTTTGGAATGGTCTGTCCATTCGCCCGGCGTTCCTCTAATCATGGCACGGCAATATGTCCAGCGGTATGTCACGTGGTTCGAAAATCGAGATCAGCACCGAACTTCTCAGGGCGCTGCACCGCATCCATCGTCAACGCGCCGATTTGACCGGGCAACTGAAGCGAGGACCACTCCAAATCAAGGCGGGCGAAACGCTGATCGCCAAAGCGGAAAAGGATGTCCAATCCGCTCGCGAGACGCTCAAAGCGGCACGCGTGGCATCGGACGAGAAACAACTGCAACTGAAATCACGCGAACTGCGGATCGAAGGATTGGAAGGCAAGCTGAACACCGCCGCCAGCAATCGCGAGTTTTCAACCCTCAAGGAACAGATCGCGGCCGACAAGCAGGCCAACAGTGTCCTGAGCGATGAGATCCTCGAATCACTGGAACAGCTCGATCTGTTGGAAGCGAACGTCCGCAAGTTGGAACAGGAGCACGCCAAACAACAATCCGAGCAAAAGGCGCGTGTCGAAGAGGTTGGCAAGAAGATGGTCTCCCTCCGCGAGGAGCTCGATCGAGTCGAGGCCGAATTGGCAGAACGCGAAACCCAGATTCCGGCCGCCGCTCGAGCCGATTACATCCGGCTGACCGAAGCCAGGGGCGAGGATGCACTGGCACCCGTGGAATCGGAATCGTGTGGCGGTTGTTATCAGACGCTGACGACGCAACACATGGATCGTCTGCAAATGTCGATCTTGATTCGCTGTCCCAATTGCAACGCATTTTTGTACCTACCCGAAGACCGCCAGGTAAAGTAACGGGTACGTCCAATCAGGGAGCATCCCGTCACGGTGGTTCAAATCGTGGGGCACGGAATCGTGGGGCACAGTGGGTTTTCTGGCGGGCCTTGACGGTTTTCTGGCGGGCCCTGACCAAAAAAACGCCGAGATTCCTGTGAAATTTCGTCAAAAATATCTGCGGCATCGCGACCGCCCTTAATATTCTCGCTTTGTCGGCGGTCGACGTCCGCCGAATTGCTCTTCCCAGGCTAGGGCATGATCATTCTCGGTATCGTCGGATCACCCGCGGGTGGTAAATCCACCGTTGCCGCGCACCTACAGGGACTCGGGGCGACCTGGATCAATGCCGACCTGATTGCCCGTGAAGTGCTCGGTCGGGACGAGGTTCAGACGCGGCTGATCGACCATTTTGGCTCGAAAATCACCGATAATGGGGGCCGGATCGACCGTGGAAAACTCGCTTCCACCGTTTTCGGGGATGACGACGCCAAGCGGGCCGCATTAACATACTTAGAGAGTGTGATTCACCCTGCCGTCGGGCGGGTGATCACCGAACAACTCCAAGCCGCCTCGGATCAAGCTGCGGTGGCCGCAATCTTGGACGTGCCGCTGATGTTCGAGTCCCATTGGGATCGGTGCTGTGACGAAATCTGGTGCATCGACTGTGCCAGGAACTTGCGATTGCAACGTGCCGCAGCACGGGGATGGGATGAGGTTGAACTCACACGGCGTGAACAGAATCAAATGGATATCGCAGAAAAGCGACGACTTAGCAATTTTATCTTCATCAATGACGGACCACTTCAACAACTTACCGATACCATTGATCAGCGGTGGAGTTCATTGATAGGGCGACAGCCCCAACACAACCACGACAGACACTGTCTGCAAGACAGTTCCATCTTCCCATCCACTAGCCTCTGATTTGACGAAAGCTTTCCTGCCCTTTTTCGCTCTGTCGATCACCGAAGCTTTCCACTTTTCGATCGTTTTGGCGCTCAGCCACTCACCTTTTCCTCATTCATTATCGCCTTCCTACTGTCATGCCATCCAATCGGCCTCCCCGATCACGGGACAAAAATGGTCCGCGGCGCCAAGACGGGCCACGCGAATACCGTGACTACCGTCAAAGCAACAATCGTCCACGACATCCCGACAAGGAAGTCGATCAGCGGATTCGCGAACTCGACGCGGAACGCGATCCGCTCTCCCTGCCCGAGGAAATCGTTAGCGAGGCGAACAAGGCTGGCGAGCGCGTCGGTATCCCCAGCGGCAACGGTGACCAGCCGCAACTCAATATCGCTCATCTGCAAAAGACGTCGCACGAAGAACTGATTCAACTCGCCCAGGCTGAGGGGTTGGAAGATTTATTGGGCGTCACCAAGCAAGATTTGATCTTTCGCATCCTGAAACATCGGATGAAGCTCAATGGCTTGATGTATGGCGAAGGGACGCTGGAGATCCTTCCTGATGGGTTCGGTTTTTTGCGCAGTCCCGAGTATCACTACGTATCCTGCCCCGATGACATTTATGTCTCACCCAGTCAAATTCGCCGATTTGGCCTGCAGACCGGAAGTCATGTCGCCGGACAGATTCGGCCGCCCAAAGAAAACGAACGCTACTTCGCGCTGTTACGGATCGAAGCGATCAATCGCCATGATCCGATGCAACGTCAGCAGATCGTGCCCTTCGACGAATTGACTCCGTTGCATCCCAACAAGCGGATCATGATGGAGCATCGCAGCGATGAGCTCAGTACGCGGGTCGTCGATATCCTGACCCCGATTGGATTTGGTCAACGGGGGCTGATCGTCAGTCCTCCGCGGGCCGGGAAAACGATTTTGATGCAACAGATGGCGCGTGCCGTTCTGCAAAATTTTCCCGAAGCTTATGTCTTCGTGCTGTTGATCGATGAGCGTCCCGAGGAAGTCACCGACATGGAACGCGAAGTTCGCGGCCACCACTGCGAAGTGATCAGCAGCACGTTTGACGAGCCGGCGCAGCGACACATCCAAGTCGCCCAGATGGTGATCGAAAAAGCAAAACGGATGGTCGAATCGAGGACCGATGTTGTCATCTTTCTCGATTCCATCACTCGCTTGGCACGGGCCCACAATAGCGAAGGCGAGTCGACCGGAAAACTGTTGACCGGCGGGCTGGATGCCGGCGCCCTGCAAAAACCCAAGGCATTGTTCGGATCGGCGCGGAAGGTCGAAGAGGGCGGTTCGCTGACCATCCTGGCCACCGCGTTGGTTGACACGGGCAGCCGGATGGACGATGTGATCTTTGAAGAGTTCAAAGGCACCGGCAATCTCGAGATCGTGCTCGATCGGGCGCTTGTCGATCGACGCATTTGGCCTTCGATCGATGTCAGCCGAAGTGGAACCAGAAAAGAAGAAATGCTGGTCGACCCAGAAGAATTTCGACGGATTTCGTCCTTGCGGCGCGTGTTGGCTGAACTGTCGCCGGCCGACGCGATGCAAAACCTCGTCACACAACTTCGCAAAACTCAAAACAATGCCGAATTCTTGATGAGTCTGAAGGATGTCGACTGAACTCACCGGTATCGATGGCGAGCTGCCCGAGGGCAAGATCGTGATCGTTGCCAGCCGCTACAACCGACGGATCTGTGACGCTCTGGTTTGCGGTGCATTGGAAACGTTGGCGGCGGCAGGATATCCGGCATCTGTGACGCCGGTGCTCCGTGTTCCCGGAGCCTGGGAATTGCCAATGGTCCTTCAGCAGACAATCGATCAACCCGCCGTGATCGCGGCGATCGCGATTGGTTGCGTGATCAAGGGCGAGACGACACACGATGAACACATCAACCGAGCCGTCAGCCTTGCGTTAATGAACCTCAGCGTGGACACCGGTGTGCCGATCGCACTCGGTTTGCTGACCTGCAATACACTCGAACAAGCGATCCATCGCAGCGGCGGCAATGTCGGCAACAAGGGGGTCGAATCGGCCGAGGCGCTGCTTGAAATGCTGCGACTGGGCAACAAGATCGCCGCGGGTATCTGACGGCGGTTACCGCCCGATGCCGTGACTCGATTACAATGGCGATGGTTGCGAACACGTTTCTCGCGATCATCGATCTCTCCTGCCCGCCGGCCGATTCCACGGATACTCGGCCAGCGATTCGGTGGGGGGGCAGCCACGCTCGCAGAATGTTTCGATTGAGTAATCAGCACGGAATCAATGATCAACCAACCGGTCCGGCTCATCGCAGTGACCGTGGGGATCGCTCGCGCCGATCCCAGCGGAGAATCGGTCCACTGGTCTCGCGACTCATCGGATTGGAAACCGAGTACGCGACACTCGTCGCCGATCCGCAGGAATTGGAACGCGAGGACCTGCCGCCATCGCAGATGGTTTACATCCAGATTTGCGAAGCCATCCGCCGTGACCAGCCGACCGTCGCCGGACTGTTTGACAGCGAGCAAATGTTTCTTGCGAGCGGCGGAGCGGTGACGTTCGAGTCGCATCCGTCGATGCACGCTTTACCCGGCGGACTGGTCGAAATCGCAACGCCCGAGGTACGAAGTCCGGATGAGTTGTTGGCTTGTCAGCGATCGATCGATGCCTTAGTCGCCGACGCCGCCGCCGATTCCGAAACCAGCTTTGACTTGCGGGTTCTGAAGAACAGTTCCGATGCACTTGGACACGTGTACGGATGCCACGAAAACTACGAAGCCGAAGTCGCACGAGGGATCTGGCTGGTGGTTTATCGCATGTTCGTGGCGATCTTGTGGGGCATGCAGGTTGCCAGTTTGGCCGCGTCGCTGCCGATCATGCTTTTGATCCTGCTGACCGTATTGGCCTGTCGGTTTTTCAAGCGGGGTTTGTGGTCGCAGGCCAGGGAACCGCAACAGATGTTCGACGTCATGCCAACGTGGCTGTCGTCGTTCTTCATTTGGCTGTTGCGAATGATCCATCTGCCGACCGTGATGGTTCTTCGGTTCGTCGCTCGTCACGTCGCCTTTCGCGATCAGCGTCGATATCTCACCGCGATGCTGGTGTCCCGCGTCGCGATTTGTGGCAGCGGGCATCTGGACCACCATGGCCGGTACCAGATGAGCGCCAAAGCGATGGCGATTGACGCCGTCGCCGACATGGGTGGCTTTCGCGGTGAACGACCAATCTTTGTGTACGGACACTGGCTGGCACAATACTGTGCCAAGTCGTTCCTGTCGCTGACGGCAACACGACAGATGTTTCGCCGCCGCCAGCGGTTGCAAATCGGGCTGTCCGATTCGAATCTTGCGGATTTGGCCGAATATGTGAAGGTCGGTTCGGTCTCGCTGTTGTTGGACATGATCGAGTCGGGTGCCACCGAAGGTCTGCCGACGCTGCGGCGACCACTTGAATCGCTGCAGCGAATCGCCAGCGATTGGAATCTGATTTCCCGAGTGCCGACCAGTCGTGGTGAAATGTCTGCGATCGAGATTCAAAAAATATACTTGGATGCGGCCCAGGCTTTCGTGGCCGCGACTCCGTCCGACCTGCGTGGAGAAGCGGGGCTGGTCGTCGACCGGTGGCGTGAGCTGCTCGATGCGGTCATCGCTTTCCGCCGTGACGCGAGTGATACCGACCTTGCTTTGGGCCGAGTCGATTGGCTGAGCAAACGCTGGATGATGGACGAGCTTGGCGAGGAGGCGGATTGGTCGAAGCGCAAGAAGATCGACCTCCGTTATCACGAACTCTCTGCGGACGGATACTTCATGCAGCTGATGAAAAGCAGACCCGAGTTACGGTTGGTGGGGAACGAGCAGATCGAACGACGGCGGCGGTCCCCGCCGCCCAGTTCGCCAGCGGCACGTCGCGGCTGGCTGATTCGCGAATTTGCCAACTCCGACGAGGCGATGCAGAGCGAGTGGGCGTATGCGATGATTGGCCGAGGCCGCGATCGCCGGCGGGTCGAATTCTCCGAGAACGCGCGGTGAGCTGGGGGATCGAGGAGTTCGACAGCCTACCCGGTCTGCGACAAGGAATCGTACCGGCCTGGATCCCCAGCGAACCGGATAACCGGTCCATTGGTCACTGGAATAGGGGTTTGTTGCAGCGGGAAGCGTCGTGGGGGGCGTTGACGCGGGGCGCCGATTTGCGACACTCTGCGGCCTGCAAACAGCTACAGCGAGCGGCCGTGGCGGAACTGGCAGACGCGCTAGGTTGAGGGCCTAGTTCCCGTTAAGGGAGTGGAAGTTCGAATCTTCTCGGCCGCACTCGAAAAACACCGTGAATAACGGGGTTTGTTTGTTTCTGAATCGCCGTTTGCATCTTGGCGGTCGTCGCGTCAATGGTCAGCAATTGACTCTGATTTACCACGGTCGCCTAGATTTGGTGCATCCATTGGTGCAACGGTTCGCGATCCGTTGTCGTCCACCGTTTCGGCGTCCGGTTCGATCGGCTTTGATGTCGCAACGATTAGCTGGACAGCACCACTTTTTAACGAAGACCTCGTGTTTTGCTGGTCGATGCAATCCAAGTAGTCCCGCGATTCCGCTGGCGGGTCATTTGCCGCGAATCACGGCATGCCCTGCCAGCGGAGTGGCAGGACTACAACAAATGTGGCGCTGTCCAGTTAGCGGCAAGTCCGGCAGTGATTCCACAGCGTCAGCCGTGTCGAGCAAATCAGGATCGGTATAAGTCCCCATCGTCAGCGATAGGTTGCTGTGACGCATTGCCTTCTGGATCGTCCTTGGCGCGACGCCGGGGCACGACGGGCAGGGCCAGGGCACGACGGGCAGGGCCAGCGCCTTTTCGTACACACAGGGCAGCCACAATGACGGACCTAGGAAAGGCAGGGCGAGCAAGAAAATGAAGAAGATCGTGCCGCAACGGCAAGCTGGCGGAGGGCGATTATCGTAAACAGTGGCGTTGCTCAACCTACCACGCCCAGACCCTCCCATCTTACCTCGTTGAAAATGGACTGACCAACGTTTCGCTGCCTGATAACTGCGAAGCAGTGGCAGGGGATAGCCTGGGGCAAGCAATGCTCGTCTCAGCGAGCATTTCGCAGCCCCAGGACCGTCAAGCGAAACCGGAAATCCCCCCGCGGCGATTTGGCGGCTCGGCCGCCAAATCGCCGCGGGGAAGGTTTGTCCAATGCGTCTCGTTTTCCTGGGGTTCCACCAGCCTCGCTAACGCTCGTTGGTTCACCCCAGGCTATCACCTGCCACCGCTTCGCGGTTTTCCTTGTTTCTTAGCGACTGCGCAGTCACTCCGATGGCGAACGAATAGTTGATCGACTTCGTCATTCGATATTCCTTGTTCGGTGTTCGGAGTTTTCGATGCGCGGATGCGCGGAGAATATCGAATGTCGAACAAGGAACGCCGAAATCGGAAGGGTTGGAAAGCCACTGAGCCCGTTCTTGGTTCTCCGACCCGGTGACTGCCTGATAACTGCGAAGCAGTGGCAGGGGATAGCCTGGGGCAAGCAATGCTCGTCTCAGCGAGCATTTCGCAGCCCCAGGACCGTCAAGCGAAACCGGAAATCCCCCGGCGGCGAATTGGCGGCGTCGCCGCCAAATCGCCGCGGGGAAGGTTTGTCCAATGCGTCTCGTTTTCCTGGGGTTCCACCAGCCTCGCTAACGCTCGTTGGTTCACCCCAGGCTATCACCTGCCACCGCTTCGCGGTTTTCCTTGTTTCTTAGCGACTGCGCGTCACTCCGATGGCGAACGAATAGTTGATCGACTTCGTCATTCGATATTCCTTGTTCGGTGTTCGGAGTTTTCGATGCGCGCGGATGCGCGGAGAATATCGAATGTCGAACAAGGAACGCCGAAATCGGAAGGGTTGGAAAGCCACTGAGCCCGTTCTTGGTTCTCCGACCCGGTGACTGCCTGATAACTGCGAAGCAGTGGCAGGGGATAGCCTGGGGCAAGCAATGCTCGTCTCAGCGAGCATTTCGCAGCCCCAGGACCGTCAAGCGAAACCGGAAATCCCCCGCGGCGAATTGGCGGCTCGGCCGCCAAATCGCCGCGGGGAAGGTTTGTCCAATGCGTCTCGTTTCCCTGGGGTTCCACCAGCCTCGCTAACGCTCGTTGGTTCACCCCAGGCTATCACCTGCCACCGCTTCGCGGCTTTCCTTTTTTCTCAACAGTACGAACGCAGCAGTCCGAACGGGGGCAGGGCATTTTGAACGCGCAGGACAGGCAACAGCACGTCGGTGGACTCGCGAAGGAACGCCGGACGCACATGGTGAGCATACTTGTTGACCCAATCGAGTGCCCGCTGGCCGGGCGAAACCACACGATCCTAACGCGGTGAATGATGGGATGGCCTGACGCCGAAAGTGAAAAACCTGCCTCCGTCGCTCATCGATGATCCGATTGCGATGCCGGGACTGGGCACAACTCGCGGAATATTTTGTGTCGGTGGCACCGTGCTTCGCATACAATAGCCCGCAATCGATACCTCTCGTGGCAACGTGAATGCCTTCCCGCTCATGCTTCTGGGGGCTGTTCATTGAATACGGACGCAATTGAACTGAAACCGGTTGCGGTGGACCAATCCGATGGCGGTGAGACACCGGTAAAGCGGAGATGGACCGCCGGAAATCTGTTCGGGCTTCTTTTCGTCACGGCGATATTCGGGGCGCTGAACTGGCCGTTTCAGTATCAGCCGGTTTGGGTCGCAACGGCCATTGATGCGCAATGGTACGATTTCGGCCTCGGGCGTGACGACCTGCAATTGTCGTATCCCGTTCAGGCAGGATGGCCGCAACGTTATCTGATCAGGCACTCCTTCGACGACGCGATGCCTCATACGTACTGGTCCACAACAAACCTGCTGATCGATCTTTTCGTGGCACTCGCTGTTCTTGCTGGAGTGTTCTGGCATTCGTGGCCAAGATCCGATTCCAACAGGTCGAGCAAGCGAAGCATATCGTTGTTCGACTTGTTGATTCTGATTGCACTGATTGCTGCCGGAATGAGCTATCACCAGTTGCAAGTGCGACGAACGGAACAGGATCGCCTGATCGCAGGGCAACTGCAGTCGTCAGGCCACGCTACGCGGGAATCCTTTGCCCCCCAACTGCTACACCGCTGGTTGCCCGCTCGGTTGTACGAGAATTGGGCACGGATCACCGCGGTCGACTTGGATCAACCGTCCACGGATCAAGTCCAGCTCGCTTGTCAGTTGCCGTACTTGCGGTCCTTGCGACTGGGCGGCAGGGACTACGACATCAGCCAATTGCGGCGTTTGCCCGCAATGCGCTACTTACAGGACTTACGAGTTTCCGGACGCGAATTGGACCCGCAAACGGTGCTGTCGATCGCCGCCTGCCCGCTGGTGCGTCAACTCAACGTGGCTCACAGCAACTGCGGCGCTGGGGCGGTCAAGCAGTTTTCCGCGATGCCAAGGCTGCGCCGAGTGATGGCCTTCGGATCGGCAATCCCGGACGAGACGTGGGATAAGAGTGAGTTGAAACATTCGCTACGTGACCTGGTCCTTGCACGACCAGCAACGGGGCAACCGGGGAGCATTCAACTATCGAATTGGCCAAAGTTGGAATCACTCCGTTTTCGCTCGCTGGACGGCCAGCTCAATCCAAACGCGTATTCAATTGCGATCAGCGATATGCCGGAATTGAAAGACATCCAAGTGGATGTGTTTCAAATGGTCGATCTCGATTTGCAGCGTTTGCCAAAACTGGAAACCCTCAAGCCAGAATTCGCGGCGATCGGCTCCCGAACGGCCGAAGACCAGCGTGTGCCACAAAACCTCTGGACGCGAAAGATGGTGCTGAACGATCTGCCCGCGTTCGAGGTGCTCTGGTTTTACCCGGCTGATTTTCAGTCACTCGAATTGACCGACTGCGATTCGATCACGCAAATTATCGCCAGCACTCGCGACTACCCGGGAGGAGCGAATCGTCAATTCAACTACGAATTGAATGTCAAGAATCAGCAGTCAGTGATTGACCATCTGGGGAATCTGGAAGGGCACTCCACGTTCAGTTTTTGGGGATTCCGTGTTGACCAACTGGACCTGTCGCCGTTGACGAAAAGCACGTCGATCGATTTTTTGGATTTGAGCCACTCCGTTCTCGGCAAGGATTCTCTGAAGCAAATCCAGTCCTTGCCGCTACGAACGATCAAAGTGGGCAATGCGAAACTTCCACGCTCGTTCATCAACGAGTTGATGGGCCGTTTTCCCGACCTGGAATCTCTGACTTTGGATTCCAGCATCGAAGCGGTGCGGATCGAGGATAAACCGAAGCTGAAAACGCTGAGTTTCGATCAGCACAAAAAGTCCAATCTAACGGCGCTGCGTCTGGTCAATACACCGGATCTCGAGTCGCCGATCGTGATCAATCCACTTGGCAATTACGTTCACGTCGAACAGGCGCCTTTGATGACTGGGCTTGCTGTGCTCACGCCCCATCCCACGATCGCGATTTCGGGTGTCCAAGGATTGCAGTGGTTCATCGGCGGCGGTTCTTCAATGAATAATGAAGTCGTCAACGAAGTGCTGCAAGCAAAAGGCTTGACACACCTGACCCTCGCCTATCCGGTTGCTGAAACGGCAGCGTTCGAGACGCTAACGCAACTGACGCACCTGGTGGAATTGAAGACGCCCGGCGCGCCGCTGAGTGACAACTTGATTCAACAATGGGAGATCCCGCAAAGCCTCCTGAAACTTGATTTTCGCGACTGTGGATTGTCGATCGCGTCCACTTCCAAATTGATCCGGCGTGGCGGTTGGCAAGAACTTTGGATCGGTGGCAATGAAATCGATCCCAATGATTTAACGCAGCTCGGCGTCCGTTCGCCATTGACGTCTCTGGGGCTCGCTGGCACGACGATGGACGTGCAAACGATCAACAACCTCGGCTCGATGCCTGACTTGATCCGGCTTGATTTATCTGCCACAGCCGTGCAGTCCGGCGGTCTGGCCGCGCTGATCAAGCTTGCGCCCGGCCTGAGGGAATTGGATTTGACCGACGCCACGGTCGATTGGTCGGAATTCAATACACTGACGAAGGCGAATCCGGCGTTGAAATTCAAACTCGGTCCGAGCGACGCGACGGTTGGGTTGGTGACCGCTTTATTCAATGACGACCGACTGATTCGCGACAAAAGCGCGATTGAAGTTTGGTTTGAACCCGAACCGCCACAGCTGCTTGGGTACGACGCGACTGGAAACGCGGTTTACGCACCCGAGTCGGCGGACAAGGGGCCGCCTCAATTTGAACGTCCCGACTGGCCTCCCGACTTCTTTCGCCCCGATCAAGCCGACGAAATCTTTCCACTGACATCAGGCGCGACCAGCGATCCAGGATCATTGAAGGAGCAAGACGATGATGATCAATAGGAAGGCAGCGATCGGGCTTGCCAGCATGCTGTTGATCGCGTTCGCCGGGTGTGAACCGATTCCTGAAATGTCCGACTTCTCGGTGCAGCAAATGCCGGGCGATCTGGTAGCGAAAAGTATCAATGCCAGGCAATATCGCTGGCCGGTCGAAACCGGAAAATGGCAGGTATCCAAGCCCAGCAATTATCCCTTCTTGCGACAAGTCGCGTATGGCGAAATCGGCCAACTGGCTGATGAATTGGAAAGGCAGCGGCAGGAAAAGCTTCGCAACGCGGCCCAGTCATTGCAACCAGCACCCTGGATGGTCGAGGCCTACGAGTTCCCGGTGGAGGACATCATCGTTCTGAAAGCGGCTCTCGACGAATACCAAGGGGGTTTATTGGAGCGACTGCAGGTCGCCATCCCCAGTCACATTCACAATCCACGTCTCAAATTTGATCTATCGGATAAATTCCTGCTGCTACTCGATCATGAAATTTGGGTATCTCGCTTGCCTTACCGCGGACGATGGGCGACTCCAGACACGCCGCCGCAAGAAACCGACGAGATCGGTGACCCTGATCATTTCGTACAGGTCCAGCTCGATAGTGACGATGCCGATGCCCCGGTGATGGTTGAGTTCTTCGGGGAAGACTCGATGGCGATCGCTGCGAAGGGAAAGCATCTATTCGTGATCGATTTTGATGAACAAAAAGTCATCGCGACCACCCAGACAGCAAAGACGATTCGGCACTTAAGCGTTGCTGTGGAAACCGGGCATTTGATTGTCGTCGACGAAGATGGCGAAATGCAATGGTCCGATCACTCCTTGCAGCAATTGAAGCGAATCGGCGATGTCGACCTTCAGTTTCCAATGCCCGTGATTTCTCCCGAGGCGGCGCGGATTGCGACGTATCACGCAAATGACATGGGGCGAGTTTACGTGATGGACGACGGCGGGCTGGTGGACGTATTGGATATTCCGCTCGAAGACGCCAGTGTGCCTCTTTCGATTCAATCCACGCGGGCCTACGACCTGTGGATCGAGAAAAGCAAGTTTTTCAAACGGCCGCATTACCCCAACAACGAGGGCGCCGATCGCAAGAGTTGGCCGATCACCTTGTATTGGGAGATGGAGCAGGTTTTTCATTCCTTTTGGGGCCCGCAAGATCAATGGCAAACGTGCATCGCCACGCGAACGATGCTCGACGGCAGCAAGCAACGCGTGATCTTTGACGCGGATCTTGGCAACCGATCCTTCATGCGGCCAACACCCGTTGTGGATTTGAAGGATCGGCAGCTCGTGAATTCAACGTCGGCGATGACGCTCGCGGTTCACGACGACCGTTCGATTCGCTTGTATTATCGTTTTCCACGTTCGCCGCAGAATGTGGAGACGCTGCAAGCGATCGGTCAAGACTGGTCCTGGCAAAATCGTTTTGATGATCTTGAAAAGGTTCACAAAATATTGCGTGCCTTACCGGAACGGCGATTTTGCCGCACGCCAGAACAATTGTACAGCACGTTGGTTGAAGGAATCTCGCGGCAGTGGGTTTATACAAAACAATTGGTCGAGAGCGATCAATCGAACGAACAGGATCGCAAGCTTGCCAAGGAACGATTGCCTGGTTTTAGCGAATGGGCGAAAACCAATTCCGTGCTAGCGCAGTGCAGCGAAATGGCCTATCACCACGACATCGCCTGGAATGCGCGCGGCAACGGATGGGCGAACAGTGTGCAGCAATCGGCATGGGAGGTCTTCCATCGTGAAAACAACAAGTCGGCCGAAATCCTACGCGAACTGAAAACCGGAGACGACGTTCCTGGCTCCGCATTCAGCAACGCCATTGCACTTGCTCGTGACACCGGGTCGGAGTACGAAGATGTTGCCGATGACATCAAAAACTTCATGCATCGCTATCCATACGATGATTGTTTGCATGCCCAAATGATGACTTGGAAGCTTGAGAAATGGGGCGGCGCCCGCGGCGACGGTCCGGCGTATGCCGCGGCCGTTTCCGATGCAATCGGTGCGCCGATGGGCGACTTTCTGTATTCGCGTTGCATCGAGTACATCCAGGGTAATTTTCCCTACGCGTTTTTTAATTACGAACACGTCGAGGGGAGTCGCGTGCTGGCAGGGGTCCGTCAGGGCTTGGACATGGGTTACTACCAGGAAGCCAGCACTTTGACAGCGATGTACTTGCTGCACCATTCGCATGGCCGTGAGGATGCGCCGGCGTCGGCCAGCGCCTACGGTTTGAAGGCAACTCGGCTGACCGAAGAGCTCGCTGCGTACTACAAAATGCGGTACCCGATGTTGAATGGGATGGCGGTCGGTCGCGGAAACTACGAAATGCTTTACCGTTATTTGCCAGACTGAAGTCCCCCCCATTCCGCAGCAAAGGGGGCTATGACTCAAAGGTGCCGCACCTTTCGGTTACAATCGGGTCATTCATGCACGAGTCGCGTTTCTCGAGTAGCATCCATTGTTGGTTCTCCAACATTCCCGCGTGCAGTCCCTTTCTTCAATTTGTGGTATTTGTTGTGATCATTCGACCGATCATCATTTCTGTCGCGGTGCTTTGTCTGTCGCCCAATTGCATGGGGCAAGAGCAGGTAGACGTTTCGCCGCAGATCCAGATCGTCTCTCCGGGCGTGAGTCTGACGATGGTTGCCGAGCACCCGGACGTTGTCACACCCACGGGGATCGATGTCGATGATGCGGGCAATGTTTGGGTCGTGTGCAGCCACACGCACTTTCGCCCGGATGACTACGACGGGCCGGAGCACGATGAGATCGTGGTCATTGGCCGCGACGGTTCTCGAAAGGTTTTCTATGTGAAGACCGACGCGACCATGGACTTGGAGCTCGGCGAGGAGGGCTGGGTCTATCTCGCCCAGCGGGATCGAATTCTGCGTGTCCGTGACAGTGACGGCGATGGCATTGGTGATCAGGAACAGAACCTTGCCGTTTTGCAGACCGAGGCCGACTATCCGCACAACGGGTTGAGCGGAATGGCCTGGCATCCGAGCGGCGATCTCATTTTTACTCTCGGTGAAAATTATTGGAAAACATGGACGTTGACTGGCACGGGCGACGTCCAGTTGGCAGGTTCCGGCGAGGGCGGCGTGTTTCGCTGTCGCCCGGACGGTACTTCCCTGCGGCGGATCGCGCAGGATTCTGGAATCCGTTTGGCATCTGTGTCCGTGATGACGGCACCATGTTTGCCGCCGAGAACGACCCAGGCTCGCGTCCCCCGTGTCGTTTGCTGCACATCGTCGAAGGGGGCGACTATGGATACCAGCGGGGTTACGGCAACGCCCCGATTCATCCTTTCGTCTGTTGGAATGGAGAACTACGGGGCACGCTGCCAATGCTACACAGCCTGGGCGAAGCACCTTGCGGCATCGTCCCGCTTGGCAACGGAGTTTTGGTTCCGAGTTGGACCGACCATCGGATCGATTTTTACCCGCTCGTCGACCAAGGGGCCAGCTTCCGCACCGAGCGTGTTGTCCTGGTCGAAGGTGGTCGGCAGTTCCGACCGACGTGTATCGTGCGCGCCTCACCCACCGTCTTTTATCTTTCCGATTGGGTTTATGGCTCTTACAAACTGCACGGGTATGGTCGCGTTTGGAAACTGGAAATCGACCCGGCGATTGCCAATTGGCTTGGCCCCATGGAGCTGCGGCCGGCAAACGAAGCGGCATTGACGGCGGCACGCCTGCGCGGCGGCGATGATTCGTTCGATACGGTAGCGGTGTTTCAAATGGCGCAATCCGACGATCCGTTTCTGGCACGAGCAGCAATCGATGCGTTGGCACTTCGATCGGACGAATTCTCTACCGAACAGGCAGCGGCGTTATCCGTGGCCGACCGAGTCAGCCTGTTATTGGCGATCCGCAAATCAAATCCCGGTGACGAAGCTTGGGTTCGCTATTTCTGGAATGACGCCGATGAACAGATTCAGTTCGAGTGTTTGCGTTGGATCGCGGACGAACAACTTCACCAGTTCCGTGATCAAGTCGAACAGAAGCTGAGTGACCCTACGCTCGACTACAGGTTGTTCGAGGCCGCTTTGGCGACGTGGAATACGCTGTCGGGACACCCGGATGCGGGCATCGCCGATCCTGAGATGTTGATGAAACGAGTGCTGGATACGAATGCGTCGCCTCGTCATCGGGCATTCGCATTGCGATTGGTCAATCCGAGCGATCGAAGATTGAGTCCCGAGGTATGGGATCAGTTGTTCGCGACAAGGGATGCGGTATTGATTCGTGAGTTGACGAGATCGCTCGTCGCCAACGGAAATCCAGCAGCGCGTCGGCGGCTGAGCCAGATAGCCTCGGACGAGAGTGTCTCGCGATCGACCCGTGCAGACGCGATCGCCGGCATGTCGGCGGAAACGGACCAAGCGATGGCGGCACTGTTTCGGTTCGCCGCCTCGGATGATCGCGTGCTACGTGAAGAGGCATTGCGGTCGCTTCGGTTTACGGAGCTCAATGATCTGCAGCGACAGCGTCTTGAGTCGCTGAGCTCGGTCTTTCCTGAATCCGATGATCTCTATCGAGCAGCGCTCGATCCGGCTTCGATGAAACGCGGTCGCCCCGAAGCAACCGATACGATGGCTTGGCGAACACGTCTGGACTCGCTAGCTGGGCAGGCCGACGCGGAAGCGGGCAGACGCATCTTTCATCATGCCAAGGTTGGGCTATGTGCCAATTGCCATCGCCATGACGGCCGAGGAAACGTGGTCGGTCCTGATCTCTCGGCCGCGTCCACCGAGGGGGACCGCGATCGATTGCTCAAATCGCTGCTGGAGCCAAGCCGCGACGTCGACCCGCAATACTACCCGTGGTCGCTGGTGACTGACGATGGCCGATCCTTTACGGGGATCATGCTGCGTGACGGTGGTGGCGGAAACGAATTTTTCCGTGACAATCAGGGTCGAGAGCAAGAGTTCTTGACGACGGAAATCGTAGCGAGAAAGCCACTGACAACGTCGATGATGCCCGATGGCCTGATTGAGCTGATGACCGATCGTGAGATTCGCGACCTGTTGGCATTTTTGGATCGACGCCAGCATCCGCAAACTTCGGCATCGATCAACGCGTCGGCGAGCCAACGTGACTATCTCGGTACGTGGTCGCTCAATTTTTCCGATGGCTATGGCGGATGGCTTCGCGTCAGTGACAGCAAGGCAGGTATGCAAGCAGAATTGCTTTGGCGAGTCGGATCGGCCAACCCGGTGGACGTTTCGTTCCACGACGGCGTGTTGCGGCTGAACCGAACACGGGGCAAGAATGCGGCCAAGTTTGTGGCAAGGCTGGATGACGGGCGGATGCAAGTCACTCTGGTGTCCGATTCACCAACCCAAAGCGATATCGCGGTGGGTCAACGTTGCCCGCCGATGCCAGCCCGTCCTGACTTGTCGCAGATCAAGTTTGCTGAGCCGATCGAGCTGTTCAACGGAAAAGACCTGACGGGCTGGCGACTGCAACCCGCGGGCGCAAGAAACGGTTGGAGCGTGCGCGATGGCGTGTTAACCAACGAGACTCCGAAACAGGATTTCAGCGCCTATGGTGACTTTGGCAACCTGCGCAGCGAGCAAACGTTTGGCGACTTTCGACTCCACATCGAATTCAACGTGGGCAGTGAACGAAACAGCGGCATCTACTTGCGGGGACTCTATGAGGTGCAGGTGGTTGACCGCGACAGTCCGATGCAAGGCATCAACGGGCCCGGTGCGATCTTCGGTCGAATTGCTCCGTCAAAAAACGCCGGTCTGCCTGGCGGCCAGTGGCAAACCTATGAATTGACACTTGTTGACCGACACGTGACTGTCGTGCTCAATGACCAGTTGATCATCGACAACGAACCCGTGGAGGGATGCACGGGCGGCGCCCTGTTTGGGGACGTCACGCGCGACGGACCGATCTATTTGCAAGGCGACCATACCAGCGTTCAATATCGCAACATTCGTCTATCCCGTCGCGAACAATGAACCGCAGAGTCAGGCGGCAAGTGCAACCTGGAACGCCGCCGGAAGGACGCTATGCCTGTTTCGCTCGATACACGTTGGACGTGCCGTTCTGGTACAGGGACAATTCCCGTTTCAGTTGTGCACGTGCGCGCGACAACCGACTGCGGACCGTTCCCATGCTGACATGCAAGACGTCGGCAATGGTTTGGTAGTCAAACCCGTCGAACTCTCGCAGCAGCAGTATGATTCGATGGCGTTCATCGAGTCGGGTCAATGCTTTCCGAACTTCTTTCCGCTCCTCATTCCGCTCGATCACATCGGCAGGGGAATCTCGTCTTTCGCTCCGCACCTGTGGTACTTTTTCGCCGATCAAGTCAAGCGAGACGGTCCTGCCGCTGTTGCGGATATAATTTCGTCGGGAGTTGAGAGCGATGCGATACAGCCAGGTATAGAAGTTGCTTTTGCTGCGGAATGAATCGAGGTGGATGAAAGCTTTTATGAAAGCATCCTGCACGATGTCCTCGGCAAGGACCGGACAACCGACGTTGTGCCTCATGGCGATGAACAGCCGATTTTGATACCGCCGGACGAGGTGCTCATATCGGGTCTCGTCACCTTGTCAGCGCCCGCGGATCAGCTCATCATCGGTCACTCCTGGTTTCACTTGGGTCGTATCGCAAGCGGCGGATTGCATCGTAAAGCTACCGTGAATTAGACTTTTCTTGTGACGTTGTTGACCGTCTCTATGCGATACGCGGTGGAATCGACATCTGTCCGCAGGTATTTCTCGAAAAAAACAATGGTTCCTACACGGAGGGCACAAGCCGTCATGCACGGGGTCCCCTCCATCCATCCGCCGACCCGGTCGCTTTTCCCCACGCGATGCCCGACATGAATGCTGATGAGCTTGACGTCGCCGAAACGCTGGCGGAGGTCGCCAGGGGTCGGCACGGTGCGGCCGACCGCCTGATGCCGTTGGTTTACGAACAGATGCGTGGTTTAGCCGGAAGCTTGCTCAATCAGGAATCTCCCGGGAACACGCTTCAGCCCACGGCCTTGGTGAACGAGACCTACCTTCGGATGGCCGACCAAACGCGAGTCGACTGGCGGGGCAAGACTCATTTTTTTGCGATCGGCGCGAAAATGATGCGGCGCATCCTGGTCGACCACGCGCGGAGCAAAAAGAGGCTCAAACGAGGCGGGGCCATGCATCGAATCCCGCTCAGCGATGATCTGCGTGTCACCAGTCGCGACGATGAAGACGTGCTGGCGGTTGAGGCCGCGTTGACCAAGCTGGCCGAACTCGACCCTCGACAGGCACAGATCGTCGAACTGCGATTTTTCGGAGGCTTGACGGTCGAAGAGGTTGCCGAGGTTCTGAATGTCTCCAAACGGACGGTGGAGTCGGAATGGACGATGGTACGCGCATGGCTGCGGCGCGAACTCAGTGACGAGACCACAACGTGAACGCCGTTAAGTATGCGCGGGTCAAAGAGGTTTTTTCCCAAGCGATAGAACGAACCGACGAAGAACGCGCCGCGTTTGTGCGGCAGCAGTGCGGTGGTGACGATCAGATTCTCCGCGAAGTGCTTTCGCTGCTGGAGCACCATCGCAGTGGCACCGTCTTGGAGGTCCCACGGCAGCTTCCTTCGCGTCCATCGATCGTCAGTCACCCGGAACCGGTCGATCCGTATCTCGTGATCAACGAAGTCTGGGAAGACAACCGCCAGATTCTTCGCCGCCGGCTGACGATCATCGCTTGCGTGATGGCAATATTGATCGCCATTTCATTGGTGCGATTGTTCACTTATCACTATGCCGCTTGGGGATACGGTGTACGGATCACGGCGCTCGCGATTAGCGTGGGTTGTGCTTGGGTGCTGGACAGAAAACGGGATTTGACCCTCTCGCAAATCCGAATCGCCGAGCTACTGGTGATGGCGAACGCGGGTCTGTTGGCCATTGTCATCACGGTTCGGCTGATGCTTGATGCGGCGAACAGGCAAGATCTAACGATCATCAGCATTCACAATTGGAATTACTTTATCTGGGCGTTGATCATTTTGATTTACGGCGTGTTCATGCCCAACACGTGGCAGCGTGCGGCAGCCATTCTTCTTCCGGTTGCCGCGATTCCTGGACTGGTGACCGGATTGGCCGGCATTGCGAATCCACAGGTTTTTGCGCTGCTTGAATACGATGACTTTGGGATGCCCATTCCTGCTCCATTTTTTGCGTCATGCCTTGCAATTTATGCCGCGCATACGATCCATGATGCGCGAGTGTCTGTGTTCCAGGCCCGCCGCCTCGCCCAGTATCACCTGAAGCGGTTGATCGGCCAGGGCGGGATGGGGCAGGTATTCGAGGCCGAGCATCTGCTGCTCAAACGTTCCTGTGCGATCAAGCTGATTCATCCGGCACAGGCCATCGACGATCGTGCGCTACAGAGATTCGAGCGCGAAGTACGGGCTACTGCGAAACTGACGCATCCTCATACGATCGAAGTGTATGACTACGGTCAAACCAAGGACAGTGTGTTCTTTTTTGCGATGGAGTTGCTGCCTGGGATGAACCTACGCGATTTGGTCACAACCGAGGGACCACTACCAGCGGCCCGCGCCGTGCACTTTCTTACCGAAGTTTGCGAAGCACTGCAGGAGGCACATAGCATCGGGCTGATCCATCGTGACATCAAACCGGCAAACATCTTCGCTTCGCAACGGGGCGGAATTTTCGACTTCACGAAACTGTTGGACTTCGGTGTCGTTCGCGAATCGCAAGTCGATCTTCAACACCCAACCACATCCGACTTGCTGGCAGGAACACCCGCCTTCATGTCGCCAGAACAAATCACCACACCGACGCAAATCGATGCACGCACCGACATTTATTCACTCGGCGCCGTGGCGTATTTCCTGCTCACCGGTCGTCCGCCCTTCGTTGCCGATTCGCCGATGGAAGTGTTGCTTGCCCAAGTCCAGCAGCTTCCCGCTCCACCCTCGACCTATCAGCCGGGAATCCCGGCGGATCTGGAGTCGGTCATCATGCGTTGCCTGGCCAAAAGCGTCGAAGAGCGATTCGCCGACGTCACGCAATTGCATCAAGAGCTTCAAAAGTGCAGTTGCGCCGGCGACTGGACGCAAAAAGATGCTGCCGATTGGTGGAGCGAGCGAGCGACGTGATTGGGCAGCCGTCGGGGTGGACCGTTCACCCATTTTCGGCAAGGCCGTCGAGTGGGGCCACCACCGTTGGACGAGGCATCCGGACGGAGTGTATGATTCACTCCTGGTGGGGGGATGCAACGAGCGAACGATCCCTGATTCTAGGTTGCAAGCGAGTAGGGCGTATCGATGTCCATCGATTCCGACGAAAAGCGATCTTCATCTGATTCCTCCAGCGACACTGGGGAATCCACGCCTGTTTCTCTGCCGGAGCAAAACGGGTTCGACCAAACGTCGTCGGCGGCGCCCGTCCCGACCGACTCGCACGCGAAGTACAAAAAGGGTTCATCTGCCGAGAGCGTTGCTCTGAACATCGACCGAAGCATCCGAGCTGGGTTGCCACAGCGGCTTGGTGATTTTGAGTTGATCAAGGAAATCGGACGGGGTGGAATGGGGGTCGTCTACGAGGCGCGACAACAATCGTTGAACAAACGAGTTGCGGTAAAGATCCTTCCTTTCTCCGGCGTCTTGAACGAGCGGGCCATCAAACGCTTTCAGAACGAAGCCTGGGCTGCAGCGCAACTTCAGCACCGAAACATCATTCCGGTCTACCATGTTGGCAGTGAGCGCGGCGTCTATTTTTACGCGATGCAATACGTCAACGGTGGCGATCTGGGCGACCTGTTCAATGCTTTACGAGACGCAGCGATTCGCGGAAAGCTGAGCAGCACCGGTCGCGGCGAAGGGCCCACGCCTCCGCCTTTGGAAGAATTCGGTTCCAAGCTGCGGCCGTCGGCGACGTCGCTCGCGATCGCCGAGCCGACCGTCAAGAGTGTTGATGGGACCGTTGATGCCCCAAACTTGAAGCGGGACTCAACGCACCGATCGGGATGGTCCAAGGGTGATACGTTGGCTTCACGACACTTGATGGATTTGATCGCAAAGAATCATTCGACCTCGATACCGCAATTCTTGAAGGCGTTCATCAGCATGGGTATCCAGGTCGCGGATGCCCTTCACTATGCTCATGAAATGGGAATCGTGCATCGCGATATCAAGCCCTCGAACCTGTTGCTTGACGTCGAAGGTGACGTGTGGGTCGCTGACTTTGGGTTAGCGCAGGTTCAAAGCGATCCCGGGATGACGGCCACCGGTGCCATTGTTGGAACGGTGCCCTACATGAGCCCCGAACAGGTTCTGGGAAAACGTGTGGGCATTGATCATCGAACCGACATCTATTCCCTGGGCGTGACACTTTACGAATTGTTGACATTGACCCGCGCCTTCCGTGGCGAAAACCGCGAAGCGATCATACGAAAGGTCACTTTCGACGATCCGACACTGCCTCGCAAAATCGATCGCCGGATTCCAGCCGAGCTGGAAACGATCGTGATGAAAGCGATGTCCAAGAACCCGTCGGACCGTTATCAGACGGCGGCGGAAATGGCCGACGATTTTCGATTGTTCCGCGACGACCAGCCGATCAAGGGTCGCAATCCATCGATTCCACAACGTCTCGACCGATGGGCCCGCCGGCACCGTCCCTTGGTTGCCTCGGCCGGCGCCATCACGCTGATTACGTTTGCCGCAGCGATCGCCGTCGCCGTCATTTCCTGGAATTACTACACGGCTACCGCCGCCACGCTCGAATCCGAACGCGAGCAAAGTGCGGAGATCGAACGACTGCTCGACCGAAGCGAAGGATTGCGTCTGGTCGCAAACTCGGCGCTCGAACTGGAAGCAGATCCCGCTCGAGCGTTGTTGTTGGCGATCAGTGGTGCCGAGCGATATCCGGGGATCGATGCGAATGATGCCGTTCTGCAGGCATTGGACGCGAATCACGAGTTCCGGACGTTGACCGGTCATCCCGGTCCCGTGGGACATTTGGCGTTCAACGCCGATGGCACCAAGTTGTTGAGTTCGGCAACCCGTGCAAGATTCCAGCAGGGACCAGACGCCGCAATGATCTGGGATACCGCGACAGGACAATTGCTCGGTCAACTGAAACACGAAACGACAATCACATCGGCTGTTTTTAGTCCCGATGCGTTTCGCGTGCTGACCGCCTCCAGCCCGCCGGCGAAATTGGCGATCGACGACATTGACGGCAAACGAGTCTCGCAGCCCCCAATGACCTGGGACTTAACCACTTTGAACAAATTGGTCACGTTCGAGAATGCGTTTCTTTTCGAGGCCCACGCGGCCGCTTTCAGCCCGGACGGCTTGCGCGTGGTCTTTCCATCGATGGGCAATGCGGCAACGATCTATGATTGTGTCGCCGGGCATCCGATTGTTCGGCTGCAAGGTCACGACAAACGCGTTGTATTCGCCGCCTTCAGCCCACAGGGTGACCGGATTGTCACGGCGTCCGATGACAACACCGTGCGGATTTGGAATGCGACGTCGGGTATGCAAGTTTTCCAATTTGACATCTGGCAAAAGCTCGACCCGACCATCGATCAATGCGTCATCGATTCGGTTGAGTTTCGTGCAGACGGTCGACAACTCGTGACCGGGTCCAATTCCTACGGAGTTCATCTTTGGGATCTTTCCACCGGCACTCGAATCAATGAGGAACATCTTCCCGGCAGTGTCGCAACCTACTGGCCGGATGGACTGCGATTCCTGACTTATCGGCCGAGAGGGCGCGAGATGACGACTCGCGATTCCTCCGAAGGGAAAACCCTCCGAACGATCCGTCCCGAAAACGGGATGGTTCGCCGCGCGATGATCAGTCCCAACGGTCAATGGATTGCCACACACGAATTGAATGTCAATCTCGTATCCGTTCGGAACGCCGCACGAGGCGAACTGAAAGCCGTTTTGCAGGGACACCAGTTCCTGATTCAAGACATGGCGTTTAGTCCTGACTCGCAAATGATGGCAACGGCATCATCCGACAAGACCGTTCGGCTATGGCATATCGCAAGCGGCAGCGAGCGTGCGACCTTTCCGACCCGAAGTTCGCCGATCCATCCACTCTCCGCGGCCAGTCCCGATGGAAAACAGTTCGCCATCGCCACCGAAGATTCCGTCATGACGGGAAAAATGCTGGATTTCAAACCGGGCGAATCGGTGATCGATATCTCATCACGAATCTGGATGCCTCCACTGGCCTCCAATCGGTTCGTGACATCACGCGACGATCGCCTTGCGGTCCATTCCGTCGCGGACGGAAAGGAACTGGCCGCGATCAATCGTGCCGTCGGCCGATACCAGTTGGCAGCAGTGAATCTTGACGGAGACCGCGTGGCCGCGTTTTCCGGCGGTGAAGCGATTACACTTTGGTTCCCAGACGACAATCGGCGGTTGTCGCTGTTGGTCGGGCCCACCCAGGTCTTTGATCTGACGTTCAATCCCAGTGGCGACCGCCTGGTTTCGGTCAGCGCCGATGGCTTTGCTCGCGTTTGGGACGCGGATACCGGCCAGCTTCTTGCCTCGCTGCAAAATGACGGACAAGTATTTGACGCCGTCTTTAGCCCCGATGCCAAGCAGATCGCGACCGTGACCGATCAAAATCGGGCGATCATTTGGGATTTCGAGTCATTCGACAAACGAACAACGCTGCAGGCACCCGATGCAAAGATTCATCACGTTGCTTTCAGCTTTGATGGCACACAGCTGGTCTCCCATGTCGTCCACGATTCAGATGCCGTCCATCTTTGGGATGCATTGACCGGAGAACTGAAGTCGCGACTCGATGTCAGTGGGCAGGTGCACGTGGCGATGCACCCAAGTCGAAATGAAGCGTTGGTCACATCGACGAAAGACGGAGCCGTGATTTGGCAATTTGACCAGAACCTGCGTCAACCGATCAGCGATGATCCGATGGTTCACGGAGAATACTCCGCCGACGGGTCGCAGTTGGTCATCGGCTCGGCGGTACCCCGAGTCGATCCGATGTCGCCACCCGAGCCGAACCCAGAAATTTTCGGCCCAGCGCGTCTGGAACGTTGGACTCGAGACGACCTGTTGCGGCAAGATTCGATGGAATTTCCCTCAGGCAGCATCTACGAATTCTTTCTCAGTCGCGACGGCCGCGCATTTGTCAACATGGACAATCGATTCGGTCTGGTCAACCATGACATCGAGACACACAAGTCGACCGCCTTCATTCCGGGGCACGCGGCGCCGATTTCCGCGTGTCGGTTCACGGCCGATTCAAAACGTTTGATCACGTGCTCGTGGGATCAAACGATTTCGATTTGGAGCATTCCCGACGGCCAACGGCTGCTGACGCTCTCGGGGCACGAGTCCGCGGTGCATTGTGCCGCGTTGAGTAGCGACGATCGATTGCTGGTGACCGGCGCAGATGACGGGCAGTGCATCCTGTGGAATCTGCAATCGGGCCAGATTGACCAACGATTGCGTCTGGCACAAAAGCCGATTCGTCATGTCGCGTTCAACCCCGCAGGAAATCAAATCCTGGCCGTCACATCCGACCACTCGATTCATCTCTATGACTTGCAAGCGAATCAAGATGTCGACCTGAATGTCGGCACCGAATCGGTCGCTTGGGCGGAATACGCGCCGGACGGTTCCTCACTGCTCGTGATCCCGCAACTCGCCGAAAAACCGGACGGCGGTGACAATCCGCAGCCAAACGGCGATGCAAGCCCGGTTCATCCCGTGTTGATCGTGCCGCTGAATGGAAACGCCATCACAGCGATTCCTCATGACGGGCCGGTGTTGACAGCCCATTTTCATCCCAACGGCGAACAAATCATCACCGCTACCCAAAACGGATCCGCGACTCTGCGGAACATCAAGTCCGGGCAGGTGATTCAGGAGTTCACCCGTCCCGGAGTCGACGTCCGAGCGGCCGTACTCAGCGACGCCGGGGAATTCGTGGCGGTCGCCGGCGCCGTCCAAACGACCATTTGGAAGGTCAAGGAAGGAGTCGAATGGTTTTCGGTGCCCAGCGTGGGCATGATTCCCACGCCGATGCACCGTTACGATCCGTTCGTCCCCAACTCGCAGCGACTGATCACGCAGCAAATGGACACATTTGATTTTCGTGACTGGCCAATCGAGCCGCCGGAGTTCGCAAAGACGCTCGCGCCGAGACCTCTGTCAGCCGAAGAGAAGACCCGATTCTTGATCGATCAACTCACGGTCAAGGACGAACAACCGACAGAGAAATAGATTTCGCATCCACAACGGTCAACGATGCCGATGCGGCTCAGTCGCAATGAGCCACGCGACAAATCTGCCAGCGACACCAGCGGATTCTGCAGCCGCTTTCCGACGCGTGAGAACAGGCGATGATCTTTGCGGCATACTTCGCCAGGCCAAGGTCTTCCGAACAATAGGGCACATCAATCAACTGTCCGTCGCAACAGCAGATCTTGTAAGTCACCTTGTACGCACATCCGGTCGATGGCTCGCGACGCGTTTCGATTGTACCAACGGGACACTGCGGATTGCAGTAAACGTAGGGTGTCCCTTGCACGGTGCATCCAGCCGCTTCGGCAGCATCCATTGCGTTTTGCACCGCGGCCGCTCGCACACCTTCGCAATCGGCGCTGTTCCCCGTCGCGCTGCCGCTGGCGTAACAATAGTAACCGGTGGCATTGTTGATCCCAAAAACCTTGGCATAGCAAGTGACTTCAAACGATACCGGCACTTCGGTGACCGTCGGCGCGGCAACTTCAACCACTGCCGGACTCGCGACCGGACAACACTCCACGACCGGACAACACTTCGGCTGTGTTCGGTGGCGATGAAACAAGCCGAAAGGACCCGCGAAACTCTCGCCGGGAATCGCAAACAGAGTGATCAGACCGACGGCGACGATGCTCGCTGTGCTTCTTAACATGGTGTTTCCCCTGATGAATTCGCTCTCCGGTGGCACCGCCCTACGCGTGTGCCTTGAGACCCCACTGTAGTTTGCGCCGCAACCGGTGGGGTGATCGCAAGAAAAACAATCGGAACGATGTGAACATAGGACCAGTATTCCTTCGCCGTTTGAATCCGAGGCACACAAACGGGCGCAATCATTTCACTTTTTGAAATCCGTCGCGGATCGTCACTCGTCTTATTGGAGTGGCGTTGTCTTGGTGATCCGCCGTCCGATGGTGGAACGTGATCTCGGCGTGGAGGTGTTGTGATGAGCAGGTTGGTAGGGAATGGTCTTGGACTGCTCGGTGTTTTCGGCGTTTTCATGGCATGTGCGGGCTGTGGTCGAACGCAGCCTGCGGCCAGTCGCGATTCCGAGGGTCTACGCGTTTCCAGCGCGAACCGGGAATCCGGCGCAGCGCTCCGTGACTCCGCAGAAACTGCCCCCGAAGCTGCAGCGGTTCTCGCCGCTGATGCGGGGACCGGGCCGGGCAGTGCGGGCGAAAAATTCGATCACATCGTCGACAACCCGTTTCTGCGAGTCAGCGATCACGCCTTGAGCACGTTTTCCATCGACGTCGATACTGCCTCGTACAGCAAAGTCCGCCAATATCTGGTCGAGTACAACCAGTTGCCCCGCCCCGACGCCGTGCGGATCGAAGAACTTCTGAACTACTTTCCATACAACTATGATCCGCCGTCACCCGATCAGACCGAACCATTCGCCACGCACGTTGCGGTATCGCAGTGTCCATGGAACCGGGCCCATCGGCTGGCTCGCCTGGCGATCAAGGGCCGTGAGGTCGAGCCCGACGTGCGGCCTCCAAGTAATTTGGTGCTCCTGATCGACTCATCGGGATCGATGAACCGGCCGAACAAACTGCCGCTGTTGAAGCGGGGAATGCAGTTACTGTTGAATCAGCTCGGTGCCAGTGATCGAATCGCCGTGGTGGCCTACGCGGGATCAGCCGGCACCGTTCTGGACAGCACTCCGGCGACCGAGTCAGCGGCGATTCTCGAGGCATTCGGCAGGTTGAAGGCCGGCGGTAGCACCAACGGCGGGCAAGGATTGCAATTGGCCTACCGACTTGCTCGCGAGAATTTTGTCGCTGGCGGTACGAACCGGATTCTGCTCTGTACCGATGGAGACTTTAACGTTGGGCAAACCGGAACAGACCAGTTGATTCGGATGGTTGAAGAAGAATCAAAGGGCGGAATCGATCTGACGGTGCTGGGCTTCGGCATGGGAAACCTGAATGACGCGATGCTGGAACAGATCAGCGGCCGCGGTAATGGGAATTACGCGTTCATCGATACCGAGAATGAAGCGAAAAAAGTTCTGGTCGAACAGTTGTCGGGAACGTTGGTGACGATTGCCAAGGACGTCAAAATCCAAGTTGAGTTCAATCCGGCCGTGGTCACCGCCTATCGGTTGATCGGATATGAGAATCGCTTATTGGCGGATCACGATTTTAATGATGACAAGAAAGATGCCGGCGAGATTGGCGCCGGGCATTCCGTTACGGCACTGTATGAAATCATTCCCGTCGGTGTATCGACCGAATCGGCGCTACCAAAGGTTGATCCGCTGAAATACCAACAACGCCCACAACCATCCGCCGCTGCCGAAAGCGGCGAATTGTTGACGGTCAAGCTTCGTTACAAACTGCCTGGTCAAGAGCAAAGTCAACTCATCGAACAGGTCGTGATGGATAGTGGGGCAAGCTTTGATCAGGCGGACCGAGAGTTCCAATTTGCAGCCGCGGTTGCTGGATTCGGTATGCTGCTGCGCGGCAGCGAGCATGGTGGCGACTGGAGCTATGATGCGGTCAGCGAAGTTGCCGCATCGTCGATCGGGAACGATCCCTTCGGTTTGCGAGAAGAGTTCGTGGAATTGGTTGAAACAGCCCGATTACTAGACCAACGTTAGGCGGGCGGATTGTTGACATTCACGGAGCGTTTTGATTTGGCCGCTTGCAAGCCAGCCGAGGAAATCGGCGTCCGAGAGGGCAGAATCCACTGACGCTGCAGCCAATCGGTCGACGCTCGATGGCAGATCAATGGGAACCATTTTTCCGGCAATCGTCGCTTGTTGCGGCGCCACACCAAAATCGATTTCGGTCCCGATCGTGGCGGCCATGTACGGCGGTTCGGTGTCCAGCGAAACTCTCGGATCGTGCATCCTAACGAGCGGTTCGACCGCTGGTCCGACGGATTCCGCTTCGCCGGCGGCGACACCATTGGCCTTCCTGGCCAATTCGTTAATGACGCGTAGCGCATCGAGCGCGGTCGCATTGCCATCGCCGTTCTGATCAAAGTAAACGTTCGGCCAGGTAGAAATGCTGGCGGGGTCTTTCAGCCTGGCTGTGTCGGGATCCGAAAAGGATCGCCGCGACAATTCATTGATCACGCGCAACGCGTCACCGGCGGAAACGTTGCCGTCATTGTTGACGTCACTTGGCTGGGCAAGGTTTTGCCAGGGACGTGCGAAATCGACCTGCACAAATGTTCCAGAGGTAACGACCTTACTAAAGATGAATCCGGCGACGATGATTGGATCGCTCATCCGCCACGTCGTTGCATCGTCAAAAACGACTCGATCACCT
Organism: Pirellulaceae bacterium; assembly: GCA_963734865.1. Lineage (GTDB taxonomy): Bacteria > Planctomycetota > Planctomycetia > Pirellulales > Pirellulaceae > CBDCUW01. The sequence goes on along the minus strand of CAVTIV010000020.1, from coordinate 92,884 downwards.
TGACCACCGGTAACGATGACGCCGCCGCCGGTTGGATCCATCGCTCGAACGGACGCGGCATCGACAACCACCGTTTTTGCCGCCGCGTCGGTCACGTCAATCACGTCAATGTTTCGGAGCGAGATATTCCCGTTGCTCGAAGTGTCAAGGATGCTGTCGAGTCCGATCAGGCGAAGTGTGTTGATGCGGTCACCACCGTCATAGGCAAGGCCGCTCGCGGGCAACGGATTACCTTTACTGTTGTCGATCACCAACACGTCGCTGAATTCGGTTCCCACCATGTCATAGCGACCGACGCTATTTGCGAATGCGCGAAAGAGTGTATTCTGCCGTTGAACAACCAGCAATTCCCCCGACTCATAAGACAGCGTCGCGGTCCCGCGAGGCAAGGCAACGCCTATCACCGGCAAATTGCTTCCGTCGAGGATTGTCAATTCATAATCCTCGACTTCGCCGTCGCTTGCCGATCCGGTGGGTAATAGACCACCGGCGGTGCTGAGACGAAACCGCGCCAGTGCGATTCCAGGAATCGCGGCAGCGGGAACGGTCAGCTCGATCACTTGATCGCCCCGTGAAAGGTCAATGCTGGTTCCGCCACCAATGTGCTCATCAGGATGATCGAACTGATGATTACCGTTGAAATCGATCCAAGCATCCAGTTTGCCGGCAGCAGATGACGTGACCAGAAGGCTTGCTATCGACGGATGACTCGCATCAGTGACCAGACTGCTGATCACGACAACTCCGTCGTCATCAAACCCATCACCGCTAGCCCGATCGCTCGGCAATCCGTCGGTCTCAAAGTCAATCGCATCTCCGAGCCTTAACAGACTCGCCGCGTGCCGCGGACCGTCGCTTGCCAATCGAGTCGCGAACGAATCGGGTGCATCTCCATAGTCGAATGGATCCAGCACATCGATCGTCACTGACGTCGATGTTGCCAGGTAATGTTCGATGTCATCGGGTATGAAAGCGACACTCAGCGTCTGATCCTCACCGCGAGCGAGCACAGATCCGATGGGTGGTGTGTAGACGAACGTACCTGGTGTGTTCACCGTCGCATTGAGCTGATGGCGGCTCAATACCGTTCCGTCAAGGATGCTCGCCGGGTCCTCCCAAGTGATCATCGGCTCCAGGGGCGATTGAAACTCGAAGGCGCCCATATCGATGGCGCCGCCAAAGATCCGCGAGAACGGGTCGCCGCGCTGGTCATACTCGGGCAAAGGTGGACTGCCGTCGCCGGCGTTGATCGCTGGGCTTCCAATCATCAACGGGTGCACCAGCGCCGGTCCAATCACCCTCAGAGGTGCCAGCATTGGATCGATGATCCCAGCGCCACCCGGAGCAGGCCGGCCGATCAGATTCCCGAACGCGTCGGTGGTTTGGGATTCGCCCAGCGTTGTACCGGTGTTGTCATCGATCAGGCTGAACCGGACCACGAGGTTGGCAGGGTTCTGCGTAACACGGAAGTTCGGCGCGATGCCAGAATCGGAATTACCAGCGAAGATCGAATCATTGACCAGCAATGCACCGGTAAACGAAGTCAATACTCCACCCCCGACTCTGGTTGCAGAGTTTTGAACGACGGTGCTGCGAACGACTTCGAGAGTTGAGAATGGATCGACGCCGCCGGCACGAACGCCGCCGCCGTCGGCGTCACTTCCAATCGTCGCATTTCCGGAGATGGTGCTATCGGAAATCGAACCACCACCTTGAAGAAAGATCCCGCCGCCGTCGGCGCCAACTCCGGTTGTGACGTTCAATGAAATGCTGCTTCCGGAAACCGTGATGGCAAGCGGATCGATCGTTGCCGCATAAATGCCGCCACCTTCGCCACCCGAGGAGTTGCCGCTGACCGTACTTGCCGCCAATTCCAAGCTTTCCACGGCGATTCCGCCTCCAACACCATCGGCAATGTTGTTCCGGATGATGCTGTCGACAATCGTTGCCAGGCCGACATCGATTCCGCCGCCGCGTGCGTCGGATCCAGTGGCACGGTTGTTCTCCACGGTCGTACGAATGATCGTCGCGGTGGAGGACGAGAGTCCTCCACCGCCGGCGTTGTCACCCATTGCCCAATTGTCCGATAGCAAGGCTCCCGTGATGGTCAAGTTGCGAGTCGCGATTCCACCACCGAACCCTGCCGCGACATTGCCAGAAATCTCACTATCGCGAACAATCGTTTCGCCTGCCGAAAACAGGCCGCCACCGCTCGAAGATGATCGATTGCCGATCAAGTTGACGTCGGAAAGCATCAACACGCCATTGGCCGGAGCGAAGTGAATGCCGCCGCCGGGTTGTTGGCCGAGACTATCCGATGTCGATCCACCCGTGACGGTCAGCCCAGAGATGCTGAAATCGCCAGCCGATGCACTGAAATCGAACACTCGCGAGATCCCCTGCGCGTCAATGCTGAGCAGAGCCGAGCCCGGTCCGCTGATCGTGACGCTGTCGGCCAATTCCAATTCGCCGAGCGTCAGTCGGATCGACTTCGGGATACGAAATACCGAACTATCGAATTGAACGATGTCTCGTCCTAGGCTGCCGTTCGCGGAATTGATCGCCTCTCGCAAACTGACATCACCGTTGCTGTAGTCCAGTTCATCCAGTTCCGTCGTCACGACGAACAACCGCAGTTCGACCGATTGTCGTTCGTACGCTCCCAGGTCAACGGCGCCATCGGCGATGCGTTCAAACGGATCGCCCCGCCCGTCATGATCGATCGCACCGAGCAACAACAGGTTGCCCCGGTTGATCGCCGGACTGTTGCTTTGCAAGGCATGAGTTCGAACGTGACCGCCGTTATTTGCCAACGGTTCCAAGGACGGGTCGATCCGCCCCCCACCCGGTGACGGCGCACCGATCAAGTTACCATCGGCGTCTCGGTTCTGTGCCTCGGCCAGATCGGTACCGGTGTTGTCGCCGATCAGGCTGGATGCAACTCTCAAACGGGCATTGCTTCCAGGCGGATGATACAAGTCGGGCGCGATGCCGAGGTCGGAGTTGTTGGCAACAATGGAATTCATGATCGTCAATTGCGACGTCGCGATCTCGGTTACTTCGATGCCGCCGCTGCGACCGGCTGATGAATTCATCGCGATCGTACTGGAGGCGATCGTGCTGAGATGAGTCAAGATTCCGCCGCCGGCCGTGTCGATATTCTTTGTTTGATTTCCCGACACGGTGCTATTGGTAACGGTAAGCTCAACGACGTTCAGTCCACCTCCGTCGGAGCGGCCGCCTGAAGTCCAATTCAATGCGATGGTGCTGTCGACCAGCGCAGCGGACAAGGCGTGGATTCCGCCGCCAGCGGATTCAAAGCCCAGCGTTGAGTTCTCCGATACAGTGCTACCGATCAATGCAACCGATCCGGATATGCTTGCGATACCGCCACCCTGAGCGTTGTCTCCTTTCGTACCATTGTTGACGACGGTGCTTCGGTTGAAGATTAGCTCACCCGAGCGGGAAAAGACACCACCACCGCGCGCACCATTGCCCTCGGTTCGGTTTTCGCTGATCATCGCGTCGTTGATCGACAATGTGCCATCGGAAGCGAAACGAATCCCGCCACCATCGCTCGACCGACCGGAGTCACCGAAGTTGTTTGCCGTGGTGATACCACCGGTAATGGTCATCCCTGTGAGAGTGACGTCGCCGGCCGTTTCCAGAATGTTGAAAACTCGCGAGCTCCCTTGTGCGTTCAAAGTCAGTGATTGCATCCCGGGACCGGTGATCGTCAAGGTTTCGCTGATCTGCAGTTCACCCAGAGCCAGGTCGATCGAATTCTTGGACGCGAACTCGGCCGGATCGAAGGTGATCGTGTCGAAACCGGGATTGCCATTAGCCACTTGAATGGCTTCGCGAAGGCTGACAGCACTATTTCCGAAATCCAGTTCGTCAATCCTTGTGGTGACGATGAATTGCGAGTCTTGAATTGTTTGACGCTCGTAGGAACCCATGTCAACGACGCCATTGACAATTCTCGCGAACGGCTCGCCACGAGCATCGAACATTGTCCCAACGAGCGAATTGTCGCCAGCATTGATTGCCGGACTACCAGACATCAATGGATGTGTGAATACTTTTCCGTTGAACCACAGTGGTGCCAGCAACGGATCGATGATGCCGCCGCCCGGCGACGGGGCGCCAACCAGATTCCCGTTCAAGTCTGCCGTTTGCGACTCACCGAGCGTGGTCCCGGTGTTGTCACCGATCAGGCTCGATGTCACGGTGAGAGCGAGGGCGACTTGGGGTGCGCGAAAATCGGGTGCGACTCCGGCATCGGAGTTACCAGCGATGATCGAGTTTTGAATCGAGAGCGTTTTGTCTTCGTTGTCTAAAAATGAAACGCCGCCTCCGTCGCCGCCGGCCGAATTCGCGGTAACCGTGCTACCAAGAATGGCGACGTCGCTAAAGAAACTGGCGATCGCGCCGCCGTCGGATTCGATGTCTTGGGTTGTGTTCCCCGAAAACGTACTGTCGACGACATGCACATTACCGCGGACCGCCAAAATGCCGCCACCGTATCCGAACGCTCCGGCCGTTGCATTCCCCGAAAGACTGCTTGCGGTTAACGTCAATGCACCGCCGCTTGACGCGATTCCACCCCCGGCGGCGTATCGCCCGGATGTGCGGTTACCACGAATGACAGTTTCGCCAATCGTCAGGTTGCCAGTGACTCGCATCCCACCGCCATCGGCGTCTTCACCGGTAGTGCTGTTGTCCGAAATGATGCTAGACGAGATCGTCACCACCGCGCCATTGCTCGAATAAATTCCACCGCCGTCGGATTCGTCACCCACGGTTCGGTTTCCTGACACGATGCTCTGATTCAATGTCACGTTTGCGGATTCGGCGGCGATTCCGCCGCCATTGGCGCCTCGTCCACTCGTCGTATTGAGAGAAAGCTCGCTACTACTGACGACGATCGATCCATCTTGCACATAGATCCCGCCACCATGTGCGTCGCTGCCCATCGTGGCGTTTTCGATCAGCAAACTTTCGTCGACGATCACTGACCCGAGCGAGAAGATAGCACCACCGGAGGCTCGTTGGCCAAGCGTCGCGTTATTGAAAAACGAAGCTCCCTGCAGCCGCAGTGTCCCGCCGGAAAGGAACTGGATGCCGCCACCTCCTTCATCGTTCGACACCGTCCGTCCGCCAGTGATGGTCAGATGATCGATCGTGACATCGGCGGCCAGCGGCGTCACGGTCAGCACGCGCGAGTTACCGCCAGCGTCGATGGTCAAGTTTGCACGGGGACCCGTGATGATCACGGAATCACGTATGGCGAGTTCACCCAGCGTCAATGCAATGGTTTGAGGGGATGCAAATGAATTCGGGTCGAACGTGATCGCATCGACACCGGCCGTATTGTTGGCCAGTTCAATCGCCTCGCGAAAGCTGGTCGCTCCGTCCTCCGCGTCGACGACATCGCTGAGGGTGTCGACCATGAACGACGCCAGCACTCGTCGCGGCTCGAGTGGTTCGAGAAACATGCGTCTGCGCCGGCGGCTGAGTAAGCGTTTCGGGCGACGTCGTGCCATCGAACAAATCAAGATTGAGGGTCGGATGATCAGTGATAGAGAGGATTATGATTGGAACCAGATAAGACGCCAACGATCGATCTTCGTTCCGATTCTTCGCCTCTCGAGCACTGCGAAGCGTTGCAAGGCCGGATCGGCTCGCGCCGCAGACTCCCGAATGGATGTGCGATACAGCAAAAAAAGTCGCCGATCGCAGCAGGCGACCGGCGACAAGACCTGGAACGGATTCCCGACCTGCTTGGGCGTGTTCGCTAGGGCAGATCGATGGTTCGCAACGACATCGGACCGTTGTCTTTTTGGAAGATCGCCAAGGCATGGGCATCATCCACTTTATCCAGTTGCACCATCCCGGCGAGAGATTCGATCGTCTCGTAAGTCTGGCCGGCCGTACCACCGCCGCGAACCGGTTCGGTGAGGCCTTCATTCTTGGCCAAGTCATCGGTGTTGACTTTCATCACACCGCGATCACTATTGGCCAACAACAGATAGTCTTTTCCGTTTTGCTTGTAGGCAATCATGTCGAGAGGTCGGTTATGATTGCCCAACTCGGCGACCGTCGTACCGCGAACCTTGCTGTTGCTTTTCAGATTTCCGATTGGAATTTTCACCAGAGGTGTGCAGGTGAATCCGGCCAATACGCTCGGTTCGCCGCCGATATTGAAGGGCACAAATGTCTGAATCGCCGCCGCATCCTCGGATCGGCCGTGTGCCGCATGATAGATTTCGACCTGCATCCCTGAGGCCGATTCTCGGAACGGGAACTCGAATTCGCGAACCGTGCTCGGCGAATCGCTGGCCGAAAGACCCGACACCAAAACGCGTCCATCGGTGTACGCCAAGTCGGTGATGGATTGCATGCGATTGTTCCTGCTACGACGACCTTCGCCAACCACCTTGTCTTCCGGCGGATTGGGCAATGTGGCGGCCGCATGGGCGATCTTGTCCAGGTTCATACGCGACACCGTCCCGTCCGCTGTGACCTTCGCCAGACCGGCTTGGCCGCCGGCGGTCACCGACAGAAACGCATTGCCTGTCTCGGGGTTGACCGCCAAATCGACCACCGACACATCCTTTCCATCGAACGCTCGGGACGCCTTGGCCGACAGATCGTCGATTGCAAACGCAGCTGACGAATTGCTCTTCTTGTCCTCGGTATTGATCGCGTAGATCTTCGCCGCTTTTGGGTCGCTCACAAACAGCACGCCCGAGGGCCCAAAGGCCATCGGACCTGCTGACTGAAGCTCGACAGGACCGGGGGAAAGCCCAAATAATTCTGCGGCAACCAATCGCTGCGCTGAGGTCATCGTGGCCGCGAAGGCCAGCAAACAAACTGCCGTGGATTGAAATGAGAGACGCATCTAAAGAAATCCTCGAAACGTGGTTCAAACGACCGATCTGGCGCTCACGACCGCCCTTCACGCGGCCCATCGTCCGATTAGTTTAAGCGTTTCCTGGCAGGACAAGTGATGAAACCGTCGCCTTTTCGATGAGAATTCGGTGAATTTGCGTCGGACTCGGTTCCCTGGTTCCATCGCGGTTTTCAAGCCGTCGGCGCCAACCACCGGGACTCGTCCGACAATTACCGCGGCGATGCTTGCGATCATGGCTGCGTCGGTTCGGTCAGCGATGACAACAGCCGGCGATAATCGCTTTGGGACCTGGTTTGCTTTGCAACCGCCGCCAAATCCAGACGTCCCAGCAGTTCGGCAGTGATCGGCCGTTTTGAATCCCAAAAGACCCTGGCCGCGAAGAAGCGACGCGCCGGTTCGGAGGTTAGCAACTGCCATACCAACGTCGCCTGCTGTTGGCAATTGAGTGGTAAGAAATAGCTCGTGTCGTCAAAGATCACCGGCCGCATGTCGACAGGGCCATAGACGGTAAACGTCAGTTGCTTGTACAGACCACAAATCGCGACCTTCCACGGTGCGAAGGTGTAGGAGCCGATCCCGAACAGCGCAAATCGGTCGCGGGAGCGATAGATGGATGATTTGCGATTCGCAAACGCCTGTTGGTTGGACTCCAGGTACCGCAGTGTTTTCGGAAATGGATGGCGAAGTCGCTCGGAATCATCACTGACACGACGTTGGGGAAGCAGTATCCGACGGCGCTCGCAATCGGTTCGCGAATTTGCGACATCCGCACCCTTGGCCAACGGGAACACAAGATCTTGCTCGATATCGATCGGTTCACCGGCTTGCGTGCGAAGCGATCCACCATCGTGAGTCAACTCCAGCACACGCGACAGATCGTGCTTCACGCCGCTCCGCCATCGGAGGCGATCTTTGGTTCTGTCGCTCGACTGCAAATGGCCCGTCGCCTTCGCTTCGGCGGGATCAGCGACCAAGTGGTCATCGTACCATCCGCAAGCCGTCGTCTCGGCCGCCGTTGACCACTCGATCGACCGCAGGCAAACCTGCACGGAGTTGTTGGCTGTGGATCGCCGCAGCATCAGCAGACAAGCATCGACATGGACGCCAAAATGACGACGCGAATCGATCGGTCGCAAGCTGGCGTGGGCAAACTGCAACTTGTTGGACCAGGCGAACTTCAACACTCTTCTGGCCGTGGCCGTTTTGACCAACATCGCCAACATGTCGTCGGGCGGCCGCATCACAGAAATCAGTGTTTGAAGAATCGCTTCGGAAAGGTCGAAGTTGGAGCGGCCGGTGATCGCGTCAATTCCCGCCAGATTCTCGAAGTTCGATTTTCGAGGCAGGTTGCCGGAGGTCAGCGAACCGAGTTGCGAATTGGTCACCCAGGGTGGGTTGCCCAGGAACAAGACGGGGCCGGCCATTTTGTCGCGTTCGACGTCCCAGTCACAGGCAAAAAAGTCTTGCTCGCGTACCGTTCCGCGATCGATCGCCCGCAGATTGGTCCTGGCCCGGGCAACGTAGAGGGGGTTGATCTCAAAGGCCACGATCCGGTCTGCGGCGAAGTATTTCGCGGCCGCGACCGCGAACGCACCGGTTCCGCACGTCGGCTCAACAATCGTCGCGGCCGCGCCCAGCTCTCTGCGGATCACCTCGCAGCACTCCTCGGCCAACGATCGCGGAGTCTGAAAGTCGCCGTATTCAATCGTCTCGGTCGAGCAATCTTTGCTCACCAGGCATTTCCTTTGTCGATGGAGACGAGAAGATAAAAAAAGAGCAGTACCGCCATGCAATCAGCATCATTCCGTCCTCTTCCCGGGCTTTGATCACTGCTGGTTGTTTGTCCTGCCAGACTGACGCGTCAGCGCCGCGTTTGATTGCCGCGGTAACCCAACGACCGCGCCCAACGACCTCACCGAACTATTGCGCCGCGCGGAACTCGCCGCCACTGTTGACTGCCAGTGATCGCAAGAAGCTCTCGGTCGGTCCGCCGACGGAGATGCCGATGGTGTTGATGTTCAAGTGCCGCCATCGATTGCGATGGACGATGTCACCGGCGATCAATGCCGGGTTGATGATTTGGCCCGCCGTCGGCTTGCCATCGGTCAATAGATAGATGGCTTCCAGGGCGTCGTCAAAATCGAGCGCTCGCCTCAACGCACCATAGGTGTTCGTATCGTTACCAAGGCCCAGTCGCTGGACATACAAAATCGCCGCTCGTTTGTCGTCTTCGGTTGCCGGTGACAGCTTGTCTCGCCAATGGCGAACGTTGGAATCAAAGGAAACGATCGCAAACTCGGATTCCTCCGGTAGCTCAAGGATCGCGCGAATCAACTCCTGCTTCGCCCGCATCAGTCGCGTCCCGCTGCTGGTCGGCGCCCGCATACTGCCCGAATGATCGATCACAAACATCACCCGCTGGGCATGGATGTCGATCCCGTAATATTGTCTCGGTTCAGCAAATGCAATCGGATCGTATGATTCATCATCGCTTTGCTTGGAAAAATTGGCGACCCGAAATGCCGCGTCTTTTTCACCCCGTTTCTGCCACTGCTCGTAACGTTTCTCGTCCCCGCGAAAGTCGTCGAGCGTCACCTCTTTCAGGAGCCGTTCAATCTCGAATCGCAGTTGGCCGTCGAGTGTTGGCTCCAACTCGCCAAGGATTTCGATTGCGTCGGGGTGCTGCATCAAGGCAAGTGATCGGACCAGATTGAATCGAAAGGCGTAGCGAGCATCATATTCCGGCCGATCGATCTGACGACGCAGATGCTCGATCGCCCCGAAGAACTTGTGGCGTCCGAGCGAATCGGCGCCGATCATGGCAATGTCAGCATTCTCGGAATCGAGCAGCTCGATCAATGCCGCCTCCGACTCGGGGCAATCGACCGAGCCGATCAGATTGACCATTTCGACCATGCTGGGGGGCAAATCAGCATCACCAACGGTATCGGAATGCAATTTGACTGCCGCGATCAAATCGTCAAGCGATTCTCGGAGCTGTTGCCCGTCATGACGAAGCCTCAACAGCGCGTTCATGCGAACCAATTCGTTCCGCCCAGTCAAAACACGTTCCAAACGCGACTTCCCGGTCGGACTTCCGGCGACGGCCGATGACACGACGATGCCCATCGCGATCACGAGGGCGAACACGATTCGAAGTTGGATCACTTATTCCATCCCCAGCTCGCTTGACGCAAAAAAAATCGACATGACGATTCTATCCCATTGGCAGGACTTTGCGTCAACCAATAATCCCCTCGGATGGTGGTGCAAGGTGTGCTGATGAAAGTATTTTCTTTTGCAGCGGCCTGCCTGGCGGTCGCGAGTCAACGAATCCGCAGCAACACGCCTCGTGGTTCGACGCCTCTTTCGGCGTCGCCAAAACCTTGTCCTCTCTCGTCCGGTGGCAGAGTGAACCATTGTTGCAAATCTACATGGAACGGAACGGGTCACTTTGCACAACCAGTTTGATCAAGTCGCGCATGCCGTCCCCCCGTTCGCGTGATTGGGCAAGGATCTGGTCGATCGCCGGTCGATCGCCGGTCTCCACACGCCGTCCCATCGCGTAGGTCAACAATTTTTCAGTGAGTGCCCTGACGAATTGCTCTTTTTGCTCGAGCAGGATCGCCTTGAAGCCCACGATATCGTCGAATGATTTTCCGCTGGGCAGTTTTCCGGATGCATCGACGGCTCCACTGCGTCGATAGTTTTCTCGCCATCTGCCGATCGGGTCAAAATTTTCGAGCGCGAAGCCCATCGGATCGATTTTTCGATGGCAGTCGTTGCAGCTGGCGATGTTCCGATGCTTGCTCAACTGTTCCCGAATCGTTTTCGCACCGCGGGTATCCGGATCAAGTGGCTTGACATCGGGCGGCGGCGGCGAGGGGGGCGAGGCAAGAATGTTCTCCAGCAGCCAAACCCCACGAACAACGGGGGACGTGTCGATGCCGTTGGCGGTCACGGTCAATACGCTGGCTTGTCCGAACAAGCCGCCACGTCTTCGATCGCTGAGACTGACGCGTTGAAACCCTTCGCCTGCGGGCGGCTCGATCCCGTACAACTGCGCCAGCCGCTTGTTGACAAAGGTGAAATCGGAATCGAGAAAGTTCGCCACATCAAGGTTCTTGTCGATCAAATGTCGAGTGAACAGATGGGTCTCGCGGCGCATCGCGCTATCGAGATCGTAGTGATAGTACTCGGGAAAGTCGCCTCGGTCCGGCGGCGTCGAACCAAGGTCCCGCAAGGTCAGCCAGCTGGCAAGGAAATCATCGACCAAGGCGTCCGATTTCGCGTCGCTTAGCATCCGTTCCACTTGCCCCTCGAGGACGCGAGGCTGCAACAACTGGTCGTTGGCGGCAAGTTGGAACAATTCGGCGTCCGGCATGGACGACCAAAGAAAGTATGACAACCTTGAGGCCAAAGCATACGAGGACAAGTGGCCATCGTCTGCCGGATTTGCGGGGAGGCGTTTTCCTTGGGAACCCGTATTGGGGTGGTCGCTTGTTGCCTGAAAAGCGTTTGCTGCACTCGCCGGATCGGTGGGGTCGAGATAAAGGAAATGGGGAGAGCAGAGGACCGCCTTCAAGCCGTCGCCATAGGCTTCGATATCCGACCGCCCGGCTTTCACTCGCGCCGCGATGACTCCCATGATTCGCTCAACGTCTTCCTCTTCGGCAGGACGACGGTATGCACGCGAAATAAAGTCCTTCAGATGCTCACGCATCTTTTGCTGGCTCAGGCGACCTGACTCGTTCGCCGCTTCCCAGTCATCTCCCAACAATGCTCGATGGCTGGCGGTTGGCCAGTGGTCATAGATCGGACCTTCGATCTCGATTTCGTGAATATGGATTTGCGGCAGCTTTCCGTACTTGATCGCGTTGAATCTGGCCGCGACGATCCCGCTGCTGATCTGTTTCGGAAACTGATCACGATACTTTTTGATCAATCGCGCCCACAGATTACGAACATCCATCAAACCGTTTTGGAAAGTAAATCGAGGCGTGATTCCCTGGTCGAGCCAAACTCGCACGGTGTACCACTTCGCCTCGTCCGCCAATTCGATCTCGGCCAGTAGCGGTTCATTGGGCTGCGGTAAGTGCAGATTGCCGACCAAATGATTTCCGGGAACGATTCCCAGTCGCAGCGGTTCACTGGGATCGGTCCCTAAAAATTCGGGGTCGTAGGGATTCACTCGGTTGACCGCTTCGGCCTTCAGGCGAATCTCATAAATCCCATCGATTGGGACCCCTTGTGCGAAGGCATGAATCGGTCCGTACGCTCCCTCGTGTTTGTCCGCACCAACCACGTCATACAACGTCATATGCTGAAATTGATTCGTTCGGCCATGCACCTGGTCGATCTCGGGTTGCTGCCGAAAGTTGTCGCGAAAGGTCCATGTTTGGACGATCGGCTTTTGGTAAGGAGTCAACGCCTTTTCGATCACAAGATCGGCCGCCTCAAGGTACTTGGCCAGCAAGTAGCCCGATGTCACCAGCGTGTCGCCCACATTATCAAGGTGCTCGGTCGTTTGATCACTAGGAAACCCGGATGTCGGGTCGAACACCGTCACGTCGAGGTCCAACAGGTCGCGAACGGTGTTGCGATATTCTCGTGAATTCAGCCGCCGCAGAACCGTCTGCATGCCGTGGTGATCGCGCGTCTGATGAAACCGATCGATCTGCTGGGTCAGCAGTTCGATGACCTTTGCTCGCTGAGCATCGGTCGGTTGCTTCGATTCCTCGGGAGGCATCTCGCCGAGATTCAACAGATCCAACATGTCTTGATAGTCGACAACCGCATCGTCATCGACCATTTCAGCGGAGAGCTTGTCAAAACGCCGATCGCCCTTTTGCTCCGTCGGCCCGTGACACTTCAGGCAAAATTCATTCAAGAACGGCTTGACGGTCGTCGTGAACGACGCGACATCTTGGCCCGCCACAGAAGATTCAGCCTGTTCGGCGCCGAAGCCATTCGCGGCGAACATGACCGCGCAAGATGCAACCAGCATGCGAGTGGTACCAGCCGTCATCTTCAGGCAAGCTCCAACCCCGGCAGCGAACCGTTACTGGTTCCGAATCGATCCGTTTCCACTCCGAAACGCTGCAGCATCGAGACATACAGACTGCACAGCGGCACACGCTTCTGGCTCTGCTGCGGATAAGACTTGTGCTGGCCATGCTTGAAGCCACCACCGGCGAGTAGGATCGGCAGGTCATTGTTGGTGTGCGAGTTTGCATTGCCCATGCCACTACCAAACAATGCCATCGTACTGTCGAGCAATGTTTCGTCGCTATCGGGTTGACGAATCTCGCTGAGTCTTCCCAGGAACCTGGCGAACTGTTGCACTTGATAGAGTTCAATTTGGACCAATAGGTCAATGTTCGCTTGCACCTGACCATGATGCGACAGCCCGTGATAACCTTTGCGAATTCCAAGATCGGACGCGGCAAAACTGCCTCCCACTTCCAGCGTGGCGACCCGCGTCGAGTCGGTTTGCAGAGCCAATGCGATCAGGTCATAAATCTTTGGCAAGTCGCGGGTGAGTCCCTCGTCGTGGGGCTCTTCGATTTTTGCTTTAGGCTTCGAGATATGCTGCCAGTGGCGATCAAGCTCGAGCTTGACTTCGACGTCTCGGACCGATGACAGGTATTCTTGCAGCTTGTCCGAGTCATTCTTGCTAAGTCGACGCTGCAGCGATTTCGCATCGCCGAGCACAGCATCGAGGATCGAACCTTGCAGTTCGATACGATCGTTCGCCGAACGCTTGGCCGCCGCATCCTCATCAACAAACAACGCGCGAAACATCTCGCGGGGACCTGCGATCGGCGGGACACGAGTACCCGTTCGAGTCCAGCTCATCTGGCAACCGCCGTGCAAGCCGCTCTCGGAGCCGATGGTCAACGAAGGGAATCGGGTTTTCGAGCCTACGAATTCGGCGGCGCGTTGATCGAGACTAATGCCGCCCTCGGGCATCCCTCGCGCCTTGGCTGCCTTGACCCCTGTCAAGAAAGTGTGCACCGCAAAATGACCACCTTTGAGTCCGTGATCGAGATGCGAAAAGAGGGTGATATTTTGACGGTGATTCTCGAGCGGTTTCAACAGCGGTGACAGCTCATAGTCGGAGCCATCTTGCTCGGGCCAGAATGTGCCGGGATACATTCCAAATTCGTTGCCGACACAGACCATGCGGCGGGGAGGCGTGCGGTCTTGCTCGCCGGCCGAAGCCTTGCCAAGCGATTCCATCGCCGGAAGCGCAATCGAAATGCCGGCGGCCTTGAGCAGCGAACGTCGTTTGAAGTGACCCTGAGTCATTGGAATCTCAATCGTGAGTCGTCAGAAAGGGATGTGTGCGAAACTGGTCGAATTTTCACGGACCATCTTATCTTAACGGGCAACTCCCGAAAGCGGCGTCATGCAATTCCAATGTGCCTGGTCATCTTGAATTTCTTTCGGGGGGGGTATGGGGGGGGCGAGGAAATTCGAGCTAGATGCCGAACATGTCGAGAAAAGGGACAGGCACAGAGACCGTCGTTTCCTCGGTCGGCTGGTCACTCACGTCGGCCGGCAATTGCCCTGACGTCAAAATTCTGACAATCAGATCCACTTCCTGGCTTGTGAATTCACCCGTAAGTCTTGCTTCGCTGCGTAACGTGCCCCTGATATTGGGTGCCGCCAGCAATTGATCGTCGAGGACCGTGCCCAACCGGCTCATTTGATTTTGGCGAGGCTGGTTCGCCAAAGTGAGGGCATATAGCCGTGCACCCCCGGCTTCACCGAATGTCATGTCGATCGCTGGTTTGCCACTTTGGTCCAAGGCTGACGCGGCAAACGACAAATCTTCACCACCAACTTGCAACTCGGGGTCCACAACCGCTAACAGGTCGATCGTCTCGATTTGCTGACCGTCCATCCACCGGGCGACGGGCACTTGATCATCCACGCCAAGAATCGGTTCCGGCAAATGGAGTAACTGGCCGGTTCGCGTATTACGGACAATCGATTGGTCAACGGCCACCCGCAATGGGCGGACGCCGTCGACCTGTTTCCGCTCGCGCGGATTGGTTACCCAGCGACCGACAATTTCGCCGTTCTCGTCGAGAACATCACGGGGCGGAAGGACGGATGCGTCGCTATCGGGCGGTACGCCCTCGGTTGAACTCTTGGTCACAAGATCGAGAAGATGCGGGTGATCGTGGGGATTGGCAATGATCAAGAAACGCAAGGTGCCGGTGCTGCCAATCAGCTTCTTGATAAACCCTAGTTCTTGCGAATCGATCGTCGGCACGATCACCTGGACGTGCTGTGCGTCAATCGCAGTTACTGATAGTCCACCACCGATATAACCACGCAGTCGCCGATAGAGAGCCCCAGCAACCGCATCGGCGATCATCGGATCGGCACCAGCATCACCATGTCCCACTGAGTAGATCAAGCGTGTTCCGCGGCGCGTGACATTCGAGAAAACCACCAAGCCAATTCCACCGGCCAGCAGTACCAGCACGATTCCGGCGATGACCATCGAAAACAAGCGGCGAGACGAGTCACTGGACGGCTCCGTCGCCAGATACGGGGCATCATGATCGGCGTCATTCATCTTCGACCTGCTCCTTGAATCATCATCAACAACTTGTGATGGTATAGAATATCGTCATCCGCGAGCAGTATCCCGAATCGCGAATTCACCTCGCCATTGTCGAAATCGATTCACCATGCCGCGAATGACCCGATACCTATCGTCCATTTGTTTGGCGTCGATCTGCTGCCTGGCCGCACCGTTGGGATGGGCGGCCGAACCGGGCGGGCAGAGATTCCCGGCGCCTGCTCCAGGACTATCATCGCGCGGTCGTTCCAGTATTGCGGCAATACTGCTACGAGTGTCACTCCGATGACCGTACCGAAGCAGAGATTGACTTTGGCGTCTTTTCAACACTTGCCGATTTACGGAGCCACCCGAAAGCCTGGCAGAAAACGCGGTCCATGCTCGACAATGGACAGATGCCTCCGGAAGAGGCGAAGCAACCAACCGAGCAGGAACTGCAAACGATCCAATCGTGGGTGCGGGACTACTTGACGGCCGAGTCCGAGTCGCTGGCCGGTGATCCAGGAAAAGTGGTGCTCCGCCGGCTCAGCAACGACGAGTACAACTACACGATACGCGACTTGACGGGACTGGATTCGCTGGACCCGACGCACGAGTTCCCCGTCGATGGAGCGTCGGGCGAGGGATTTACCAACGCTGGTGATGCATTGGTGATGTCTCCATCACTGGTCAGCAAGTATCTGGATGCTGCCAAGGAAATCGCCGAGCACCTGGTTCTGCTGCCCGATGGCATTGACTTCACATCGCAAACGACTGCGCCGCGACAGAACGAACCATTGGCTGGCCCGCATCCAGGCGTTCTATGGTGAGTCGACCGAGGATACCGGCGGCACTGCGGTCGACTTGCAGGGAATTCGGTTTGACACCAACAAAGGCGGACGACTTCCCGTCGAAAAGTATCTTGCGGCAACACTTGCCGAGCGTGATTCGCTGTCTTCGGGTACAGCCTCGATCGACGATGTGGCTCGCCGGCATGGCCTTCAGGAAAAATACCTCGGTAAATTATGGCGAATGCTTTCCGAGCCGGACGCCAGCAAAACTTCCTTCCTGCTTGGCAATCTCCAACAGCGTTGGCGATCATCCTCAGCGGACGACGCACAGCGGCTGACCGCGATCATCGGTCAGTGGCAAGAGGCACTTTGGAAGTTCAACTCGATCGGTCATATCGGTCGTGAAGGCGGCCCCAAGGCATGGATGGAAGCTGTCGTGCCGATCACGTCCGAACAGGAACTGCGACTTTCCCTGCCGGAGTCGAGCCGCGGCAACGAAGTCAGCTTTTATCTGGCCACCGGTGATGCAGGCGATGGGAATGATCATGACTATGTGATCTGGAAGAATCTGCGATTGGAGGGCAATGGGCTTCCGCCGCTGTTGATTCGTGATGCGGTCGGCGCCGGCGAAAAGCTCGCGGAACTTCGGGCCCGGATGTTATCCCAAACGGCTCGCTACCTGGCCGCGGCCGTGGATGCCGAATCGGAAGAGGTCGGCAAGGCTGCCCAAACACATGATGTTGACCCGGACCTGCTGCGAGTTTGGTTGTCTTACTTGAAGCTTGGTGACGGTGCACCGGTTCTGTTGGAAGGTCACTTCACCAACCAGATGACCCGCAGCGGCGATTACGAATTCATCAACGGCTGGGGGACCGGGGACACGCCGTCGATCATTGCCAACTCGTCCGACCAGGAAGTGAGAATCCCGGGTATTGCCAGACCCCACTCCATCGTGGCGCATCCATCGCCGACCCTGTTTGCAGCGATCGGCTGGCGGAGTCCGATCAACGGAAGCGTGCGAGTCGAAGCGGATATCGCTGACGCCCATCCCGAATGTGGCAACGGAGTTGAATGGGTCGTCCAGCATCGAACCACATCCCATGCCGCAAACTTAGGGCAAGGAGAATTCTCCGTTGGGGGCAGGGCGACGATGCCGGCGCGAACGATCACGGTCCGCAAGGGTGAGCTGGTTTCGCTGATTCTCGGGCCCCGCCAATCCAATCATTCCTGCGACCTCTCACAGATCAACTTTGTCATCCGCGAAACCGACGGTGAACGTGTATGGGATTTGGCCCAGGATGTTTCCGGTGACATTTTGGCCGGCAACCCGCATGCCGACCGTCATGGGAACGCCGACACTTGGCATTTTTACAAAGGCGAAATGTCGTCGGTGGGTCGAGAGGTCGATGCTGCCGACGCCGTTCCCGCCGGTTCACTGCTGGCGCGTTGGCGAATGGAAAAGGACCAAGAACGGCGAACCGAACTGGCCCGGCGCGTTCAGGAATTGGCCATCGGGCGATCGCCGCCGGAAGCCGATTCCGCCGATGCCGTTCTCTATCAGCAGCTGCAATCACTTGCGATTCCCCTCGACCATCCGCTATTGACGCAGGATGTCCGACATGACGAACGATTTGGGAAACACCCGGCCGGCGGTTCGGTGGATGCGGCCGACCTGGTGGTCAAGGCGCCCGCCGTGATCGAGATTCGTCTCTCCGCAGAACTCGCTCGAGGCCGCGAGGTGGTGGCCAGCGCTCAGATCGATCCGGCATTCGGCAGTCAAGGCGTCGTACAAGTTCAGCTGCTCGGGGCAGAGCCGGAGTCGGTTCCCGTGACGCCATCGACTGCGTTCCTGGTCGGCCAGACAGGTCAGGCGCGAGATCGTGTCACCGCCGCGATGGAAGATCTTCGGAATCTGTTCCCGCCTGCGCTTTGTTACGCGCGAATCGTTCCGGTCGATGAGGTGGTCACGCTGACGTTATTCCATCGAGAGGACGAACACCTCCAGCGTCTGATGCTCGAGGAAAACGAGATCGCCGAGCTGAACCGACTGTGGGACGAACTGTACTTTATCAGCCAGGAGCCGCTGCAGCTTGTCGTTGCCTTCGAGCAACTCTCGGAGTTCGCGACCCAAGATCGCCCCGATCTTGTGACCGAGTTCGAGCCACTTCGTGAGCCGATCAATCAACGCGCCGACGCGTTCCGACAGGCCCTGGTGGCAGCGGAACCGAGGCACATCGAAGCGGTCTTGGATTTCGCCGGTCGTGCCTGGCGTCGCCGCTTGAGCGAAGTCGATCGCACGAAGCTTCAGGGCTTGTACTTGGGTTTGCGGGAAGCCGAAATTTCGCACGAAGACGCAATTCGGCTGACGCTCGCTCGCGTGTTGACGTCACCCGATTTCCTCTATCGCCACGAGTCGTCTCCCCCGGGAAAGGATCCGGGAAATGTCTCGAACGAGGAATTGGCCAGCCGATTGAGCTACTTTCTGTGGTCGTCGTTGCCTGATGCCGAGTTAATCCGATCTGCCGACGCGGGCCAATTGACGAGCGAAGACACATTGCGAAATCAAACCGCTCGGATGCTCCAAGATCCGCGCACCCGTCGGTTGGCAGTGCAATTCGCCTGTCAGTGGTTGCACGTTCGCAACTTTGATCAAAACGACGAAAAGAATGAGCAGCTCTATCCGCAGTTCGGGCAACTGCGCACCGCCATGTACGAAGAAACGGTACGGTTTTTCGAGGACATGTTCCGCAATGACGGCTCGATCATCGGAATCGTCAATGCCGACCACACATTTTTGAACCAGGAACTCGCCGAGCACTACGGTATCGAAGGTGTCAGCGGCCCCGGATGGCATCGAGTCGACGGTGTCCGCAAGCACGGTCGCGGCGGCGTGATCGCGATGGCCACTGTGTTGGCGAGCCAATCGGGCGCTTCGCGCACCAGTCCGATCCTGAGAGGCAATTGGGTTTACGAGACATTGCTTGGCCAGCGATTGCCTCGCCCACCGGCAGGTGTACCGCAATTGCCCGACGATGTACCTGTCGGCTTGACGGCACGCGAGTTGATCCAGCGGCACAGCAGCGTGGCCAGCTGCGCCAAGTGCCATGCCAAAATCGACCCCTACGGCTTCGCGTTGGAACAGTACGACGCGATCGGACGCCTGCGCAGCGAACTCGTCGATACGACGACCAAGCTGATCGAGGGTACCACGATCGAGGGTATCGATGGATTGCGGGATTACCTGTTTGTATCTCGTAAGGGGGATGTGTTGCGGCAGTTTTGCAGGAAGTTGCTTGGCTATGCACTGGGACGCGAAGTGCAACTCTCTGACGAACCGCTGCTGGAGACCATGCTGCAAAAAATCACCAGCGGCGACGGTCATTTCCGTGACGCGGTGATGACGATCGTAACAAGTCGTCAGTTTCGTCAGATTCGGGGACGCGATTTCGTTGAGAATTGAGTACCATCAACCGTTTCGGCAACAAGCACTCGTAAGCTCGAGAACCAACATGACGCACCACCTTTCGCGGCGAACCATGCTCCGGGGCATCGGTGTCACGATGGCCCTTCCCTGGATGGAATCTCGCTGCCTCTGGGGTGACGTTAGCAGCGACCCGCAGCGACCGAGTGGTGCACCGACGCGAATGGCGATCCTGTTCGCTGGCTGCGGCTTCCACAAAGATGAGTGGTGGGCCAAGGGCGAAGGATCGACGATGGAACTGGGTAAAGTATTGGCGCCACTGAACGGCTTTCGTGACCGAATGACCTTCATACGGGGGCTGTATAACGCCGAAGCGTTGAAGGGAAATATTCACAGTTCCCAAACGGGCAATTTGCTGTCCGGTGCGCCACTGACCGCCGGAGGTACGATTCGCTCAGGCACCAGCGTGGATCAGTTGGTGGCCCAGCGAATCGGCCGTCAATCCAAACTACCCAGTCTGGTGCTCGGTTGTGAAAAGGCCAACCCATCGGTGCACAAGAATTATTCGATGCTGTACAGCTCGCACGTCTCGTGGAGCAGTCCGACAACCCCCACGCCTTTGGAAGTCTACCCGGCGTTAGCTTTTGACCAGCTATTCAAAGATAAAGCTCAACGCGGTGACAACAGCGTGCTCGATGCGGTCCTGGAAGACGCCCGCGATTTTCGCCGCGACATCAGCCGGTCCGATCAACAAAAGCTTGACGAGTTTTTGAATTCGGTCCGCGAGATCGAACAGCGAATTTCGAGCGCGGGAAAACGTGGCGAGCTGCAGGGTTGGCGGCCGACGCTGAGCGAACCCAACATCCCTCGCCCCAAGGACGGATATCCACAAGACATTGTCGAGCACATGCGTCTGATGTGCGACATTCTCGTGCTCGCTTTTCAAACCGACACAACGCGTGTTTGCACACTGAAATTAAACAACGATCACGGCACTCTTCGTTTTCCACATTTGGGCGTGGACTACATGATCCACCATTTGCTGTCACACAGTGATAGCGACGATTGGTTGAAGGTCAATCAGTTCTTTCTCGAGCAAGTCGCGTACATTGCCGCCAGGCTTGACGCGATTGATGAGGGTGGCGCAACGGCGCTGGATCATTCGATGGTGATGCTCTGCTCGAGCATGCTCAATGGACACCACGACGCGACGCAATTGCCGGTCGTGATGCTGGGGGGCGGCGGTGGCAAGATCAAAGGCGGCCAGAATCTCGATTATTCGGGTAATTCGAATCGTCAGATGTGCCGTTTGTATCTGAGCATGATGGACAAAATGGGTGTACACCTTGACAGCTTCGGCGATGCGACCGAACCGCTCGATGAGGTGTAGCAAACGGCTGATTCCCAGGGTCGCCGGCGCAGGGCGGCAAATGGGCAGCGTCGGCGATGCCGTAGGAGCATGAGGTCCATTCGCCGTCAACGCAGCGGCGTCCACCTTTGTGTCGGCCTAGCAATCCTTGGCGCCCTCCAGATCCCCCGGCGGGGATGCTACAATGCTTTCCCCTGCCCCAGACATGCCCGCCTCAAGGAGTCTTTCCATGTCACGTGTCGTCGTTGCCTTGCTGTGTTTCATTCTCGCACCGATCGCTGCGGCGCACGCCGACGACGGCGGTTTCGTCGACCTGTTCAATGGCAAAAATCTTGATGGTTGGACACAGCGAAACGGTACGGCCAGCTACCGTGTGGAGGGCAATGAAATCGTCGGCCAGACAACCGAAGGCAGCCCTAACTCCTTTCTCTGCACGGACAAACGGTATGGTGATTTCGAGCTGACGTTCGATGTGAAAGTGGACAGTGCGCTGAATTCGGGCGTGCAGATCCGCTCGCAGACAAAGGATGACAATCCGAGTGAACGCGTGAACGGGCCGCAAGTCGAAATCTCACTCGACGGTATGGCGGGATACGTTTACGGGGAGGCAGCGGGCGGTTGGATGACGCCCGAGCAAGATCGCAAGCCGCATCAATACTTCAAGGATGGCCAGTGGAATCGCTATCGTGTGCTGGCGTTCGGACCCAACATTCAAGTTTGGCTCAATGGTCATCACGTTTCGGATCTGATCGATCGAGAAAAATACGAATCGCATCCCAGCGGATTCATCGGGCTGCAAGTCCACGGCATCGGTGCTGGGCAAGGCCCCTACGAAGTCCGTTGGCGAAACTTGAAAATTCGGGATCTCAGTGAATTCAAAACGTTGTACAACGGCAAAGACCTTAGCGGTTGGACGACGACCGGAAATTGGCTGCCACAAGAGGACGGTTCCCTGTTGATCCAACCGCGTGAAGGCGAACAGGGTTGGCAGCGATACGACGCCTATCTGTGGTCGGAAAAGAAATACAAGGACTTCGTACTCGATGTCGAGTATTCGTATCCGCCCGGTGGCAACAGCGGTGTTTACTTTCGCGTCGGTGATCGCAACGACCCGGTGCAACAGGGGATCGAAGCGCAGATTCTTGACTCGTCCGAAAAGAAAGGTCCCATCGGCCCGCACGATCATGGTGGAATCATCAGCGCCGTGGGCGCGTCGAAGAACATGTCGCGACCGCCCCACCAGTGGAATCGAATGGTCGTGACCTGCATCGGAAGTCACTTGCAGGTCGAACTCAACGGCGAACAAATCGTCGATACGCAACTCGACCAAACCGCAGTCAAGGATCGCCCTCTCGAAGGCTACATCGGTTTTCAGGACCACGGACAGCCGAACAACATCAGGTTTCGCAACATTCGGATTCGCGAACTCAACTAAGAATTCGCGTAGCAGGCGGCGAGGTTTTGATGTTCGATGGCAAGGGAGATCAAACGCGATGAAGATCGTTCGTTACACGGATCCGGCGGGCACGGTTCACTTTGGATTTCAGCATCGTGACGGCGCGATCACACGCGCCGCCGGAGACATTCTTGATTCCTTGGTCGATACGGACATCCCCGCCGATGTCACCAAGTTTTTGGCACCGATTGAGCCGCGCGATATCATTTGCATTGGGCTGAATTATCGCAAACACGCAGAGGAGGGTAAGCAACCGATCCCGGAATTTCCGGTTGTGTTCATGAAGAATAGTGGTGCGTTGCAGAACCCAGATGACCCCATCGTGTTGCCTCGTCGATTGGCCAGCAAAGAGGTCGACTACGAATGTGAACTGGGTGTGATCATTGGCAAGCCTTGCTACAACGTTACCAAGGCGGAAGCGTTTGACTACATTTTGGGATACACTTGCGTCAACGATGTCAGCGCACGAGATTGGCAAAAGCAGTTTGGCGGTGGTCAGTGGTGCCGCGGAAAGATGTTCGCAACTTTCTGTCCCATCGGTCCCTGCATCGTCACCGCCGACGAGATCCCCAACCCCAACTCGTTGGGCATTCGGACAGTGCTCAACCAACAGATCATGCAGGACTGGAATACGAATGATATGATCTTTGACATCCCGACGCTGATCGAGTTCCTCAGCGGCAGCACGCGGTTGGCTGCCGGAACATTGATCTTGACCGGTACGCCGCACGGCGTTGGCGCCGCCAGGACACCACCTGTGTTTCTGCAGCACGGCGACAACGTTACCGTGACGATCGACCAGATCGGGTCACTCTCCAATCCGGTGGTCGAGGAAGACGCTGTGGCCCCCAAGGGAAGTTGACGTTTTGGGAGACTTTTTGATGCCGCGGATCGAGTTAACACGGCAGTTCACGCGGCAGTTAACACGGCACATCGATTGCCCTCTGGTCACTGTCGAAGCAGCAACAATTCGCGAGGCGTTGAAAACGCGTTCTCTACAATAGTTCGCCGGTCGTGCCGTGTTCTCCCCGCTCATAGACCACATGTGCCCGACCGACCAACAGCGGATCGATCGGACCGATCGCTTCAATGTCTTTTCCGTTGTACGCCATCGAATGAAGGATGTATCGCATTGCGTTGAGCCGGGCACGCTTCTTGCAGTCCGACTTGACCACGGTCCAAGGAGCGTCCGCCGTATCGGTATAGAAGAACATCGCCTCTTTCGCTTTGGTGTAGTCTTCCCATTTATCCAGCGACGCCAAGTCGATCGGCGATAGTTTCCACTGTTTCAGCGGGTGCACTCGTCGTTCTTTAAACCTCCGCTTCTGCTCTTCTTGGCTAACTGAAAACCAGAATTTGATAACGTGCATCCCGCTACGAACGAGGTTGCGTTCAAATTCCGGCGCCTGACGCATGAATTCTGCGTATTCGTCATGCGAACAAAACCCCATCACTCGCTCGACGCCGGCGCGGTTGTACCAGGAACGGTCGAACAGAACGATTTCACCGGCTGTCGGTAAGTGCTGCACGTAACGCTGGAAGTACCACTGCCCCTGTTCGGATTCAGACGGTTTTTCGAGCGCGACGACTCGCGCACCGCGTGGATTGAGGTGTTCCATACAACGTTTGATTGTCCCTCCTTTCCCGGCGGCATCACGACCCTCGAACAAGATCACGACCTTCTCACGTTGCTTCTTGACCCACGCCTGCATCTTCAAAAGTTCAACCTGTAGCCGATACTTTTCCTTTTCATAGCTCTTGCGCGACATCAGGTTGCGATACGGGTAAGCACCGTCGCGCCAACGTTCCGACAACTGCTCGTCAGGAAGGATGGCACGCGTTGACTCACCGGGCGATGATCTCTTCAGCAACGCGTTTCGTAACACGGTCGCGTCGTCCGGTGATGCACCGTCAATGATCGCTTCCAGGGTTTTGGCGAGCGTCTGAATGTCATGCGGCGGCGTCTTTTGGACGATGTCGCGGACGGCAACAATTTTCGATTGCTGCGCCGCATCGATCGACTCACTCACCTCGAATGATTCGACCGATTCGGGTGATGCCCCTCGCGATGTGTCTCCATCCTCGACCTTGCGATTGGCCTTGTTCTTTTTCGATTTGCTCCGCCGCGCCAAAACCGCTGACGATTCCGGTTTGGAATTCGTAGCAGACTTCAGATTCTTGGAATTGGATTTCGCGGCCATCGCTGCAAACGTGTCACTTACCGGAGTCGTTTTGAGGAAAAGAAGGATAGCGGTGTGGTCTCGTCATGGGGGGGATGAGACGTACACGAAGTATAGCCCGCCAAGGCCGCCGGCGGGGGGCATTTCACATTTTTGAACGGCAACGCTGGTCGATCGCCGTTTTCGCTTGACCCATTTTCGGAATGCCGTTTGCTGATGCCGTGAATCGCGTTTTGTTTCATTCAGGCTTCTTGAACAGATCGAGGAATCGATCCTCGAATTCGTCAAAGACGCCCAGTCGATCAAGTTCTTGCTTCAGCTCATAGACGCGTGATCGGTCTTGCCGCGCGGCTTTGAACAGCGATTCGATCCGCTGCTGGTCCGCATCGCTGAGCCGATCCTCCTCGATCGGTTCAGGCTGATAGGATTCGTCTTCCGACATCCGCCCGGCAATGGCGGCTTCCATTTTCGAGAGCAATGCCCCGAGTTGCTGGTCCATCTGCTCGGCTTGCTGAGTCAACTCGTGCAAATCCAGTTCGATCCCCGTCATCTTGACAAACGCTTTGACAACGGCCAGCGAGCCTTTGGGATATGGCAGTTGGGCAAAGACGTGAGGCATTTCACCCAACAAACAGCTGCCCGGAAGTCCGCAATCGATTGCCGCGGCCAGCAGGACGCCATTGAGCCCACCAATGTTGCCGTCGTCCAAGGTCGTCAGCTTCGCGGCGGTCAGGATCTGTAGCGATTCCGGGTCGGTCGCAGCGCAAAAGACTCGCGAAGGCTGGTCCGGACGCATCTGAGTCGCCATGGCGGCAAAAGTCACAACACGCTTGACCCCGAACGTTTTCGCAAACTCAATCAGGTTGTGGCAAAACCTGTACTTACCGGTGGGAGGCTGGGCCTCGCCGATAAAAACGACCACATCCCGCTTCTGCTCGGGATCGATCCAGGCGAAAAACCGATTGCGTGGCAACCGGCTCGGTTGAATCACTCCCCCATCTACTTCAACATGATCGATATCGAATAGATCGTCGACCGTGAATTCGGCTAGCAGATGCATGCCCAGCTTTGCCATCAAATAATACCCGGCACTGATCGCGACATTTCCCATTCCGGGCCATACGGCAACCAAGAGGGGGTCGTTGAGTTTTTTCGGATTGTCCATTTGATCGTTCCCGATGTTGACATCGCTTTCGATTATTGCCCCAGCTGCAACCAGCTGGGCTTGAAGATCATCACCGCTCCCAAAACAAGAATGACGAACCCGCTGACCAGCTTCAACCAGCGTCCCTCACGTTCCTGCATTTTTCGCCGTTATCAGGCAACACAGCTTGGGGCAGATAGCACAGCCGCTGAGGCAACCTCGAAAGCGCGCACATGCACACGGTGAGCGTTGGTGCACGATTGAGGCTTTGATCATCGAGTGACTCGTGCGATTCCGTTCGATCGGTCAGCGACGGCACGAGAGTTGCCTCTCATTTGAGTCAATCAAGGGGAGGAGCAAACGCAGTGGTCCAGACGAGCGGCAGCGATAACAAGCTTGGCGATGCGGAGCGGAAATGGCCTACGAATTTGGAGATCGCTTCGGTTTTATCGGAAATCGGAGACCTGCTTGAAACGCAAGGCGCGATCGCGTTTCGGGTGCGCGCCTACCGTCAGGCGGGCGAAATGATCCGGGAAATGGAGCGGCCGATCGCGATGTTGCTGCAGGACGAAGGGATCGATGGGCTGATCGCGCTGCCAACGATCGGTCATGCGATTGCCAGGTTGATCGAGCAATATGTCAGCACAGGACGGTCGACGGTGCTGGAGCGTTTACGCGGCGACAACCTGTCCGAGCGGTTGTTCGCAACGGTGCCCGACATCGGTCCGAAGCTCGCTCGACAGATTCACGGCACGCTGGGAATCGAAACGTTACCGGAATTGCAAGCCGCTGCGCGCGATGGGCGTTTATCGCGGGTGGCAGGGATGGGGGTCAAGCGAATTCGGGCCGTTCGTGAGTCGTTGGCGGGACGTCTGGGTCACGAGCCGATGCCAGGGGAGTACCGCGAGGCGACCGAGATCGAGCGGACCACGCCGATATCGGAACTGCTAAGTGTCGACGAAGAGTATTGCCGACTCGCCCGAGAGGGAAAGCTGACGAAGATCGCGCCACGTCAGTTCAATCCGGGCGGCATGGCATGGCTGCCGATTCTGCATACCGAGCGAGACGGTCGCCATTACACGGCGATGTATTCCAATACTGCCCGCGCCCATGAGCTGAACACGACACACGATTGGGTGGTCATCTACCGTGAAGACCATCTGGCAATCGCACGTTGGACAGCGATCACGTCGCAATACGGCGTGCTAAAGGGACGACGGATCATTCGGGGCCGCGAGGATGAATGCATCGAGCATTATCAAAGCGAAAGTTAGTATCAAAGCGAAAACTAGTCGGATCGCAAACCTGTGGTGACGTCTTTTTCATCCTCGATCTCTCCTACGAGTTCCTCGAGAACATCTTCCAAGGTAACCACACCGATGGTTCTATGGAGGTCTTGCACCACGGCCATGTGCACATGCTGGTCGCGAAATCGCGTCAGCAATTGATCCGATGTCGTCGTTGCTTTCACGACGAGAACTGGCCGGACGATCGACATCACGCTGTTCGCGCTCGCGTCCGTTGCGACCGCTTTCAACACATCGCGGCTCAACACAATCCCTTTGACGTCGTCGAAGGATTGATCAAAAACGGGATAGCGTGAATACTCGCTTCTGGCTACTTCGGATGCCGCTTGCTTGATCGTGGACGTGGCGGTAATGGCTTTCACATGATTCAGTGGCGTCATGATTTCGGCCGCCGATTTATCGTTCAGAATGAAGACGCGATGAACCAATTGTCCTTCATGACGGTTGATATAGCCTGCCTGATTGCCAATTCGCACCAGCGATCGAATCTGCTCTTCGGTGCCAATTTTTCTGGTGCCTTTGGTGAATAGCCTGGTCAGCCATGACAGTGCGATCACGAGCGGATAGAGCAGTAGTCGCAGCACGAGGATTGCCGGAGCCGATGCACGTGCGATCAGCGGTGAATAGTGTGCACCGAGTGATTTGGGCACAATCTCCGAAAAGATGATGGTGCCCATCGCCAGCACAACAGTCACCAGCGCGATCCCTTGACCACCCTGCAGATTGAATGCTTGACGGCTGACCAGAATGGGGCCGAGCACATTGATCGTGTTGGTGATGATCACGATCACGACAAGCGACTGTGTGATCTCCTGTTTGACACGACGAAGTCGCCGCGCGCCCCACTTCCCGCCCTGGACCAGAACTTCCACCTCCGGCCGCGAGACGCTTAGAACAGCTGCATCAATTGCCGCCATCATTCCCGACAAGGCAAGAAACAGGATGATCGAAAGGACAAGCAGTAACATCAATTTTGCCGGGGGCTTGGTGGTTATGGGAAATGCAACCTGCAGCGATCGCCGGACAGCAGTGACGAGCGATTTGTCACGCGAACGACGAGCTGCGTGTGCCGTCGGCGAAGTGCTCGGGGAACCAATCGGCCGCCGGCGGCTGAGCCGCTATTTCGCACGATCGGTTCCTGACCCCTGGGAGGTCGGGTGCTGGTGACGTTCAGGAATATCACTGATTCAATCCATTTTGAAACACCCTGCCGCTTACTGGAGGGGTGGACGCGGTCGCGGCCGGGTGGGCTTCAAACCGAACCCTCTCCGACCCTGAGAGGGCGACTCTCTCGGAGGGAGAGTGAAGGATCGTTGAAAACGGAGCAAAATGAAATACTCCATCGACTGCACCAGCTGCTTTGCCGCAGGGAAAACAATTGACCGCAATAGCGATCCACTGACAAGCATTTGATGTTGCACCGGCTGTGGAGTTTCCGGCCAATGAGCTACAACAGAAATGGTCGTGACACGATGCTGTGAGTCGTGACATTCCGACGGCTGCCGCATGCCAGGCGGTCGTTGGATGCCAAGCCGTGCTGGGGAACCAGGAAATCGGCGCAATCTTTATCAATTGTCCTGCCCGGCAAGCGGGACTGACCCGAAACGCGACCTGCCGTGGACATCGTCATTCTGCACTGTCATTTCGAGCGAGGAGGAGTGACACAGGTGGTGGAGAACCATGTTCGTGCATTGCTTGAGTGCGACGACATCGACCGCATTGTGTTGGTCAGCGATCACCGTGACGGCGGGTTGTCCCGCGAGACGAAAGACCGGGTTCGCCAGATCCGTCTGCCAGGATTCGACTATGACCCTGCGCAGCTTTCCGCCGGTTCGGCGGTGCAGCGATCCGCGGCGTGTACCGCGCAACTGGAAAGCGAATTGGATTCTGCCGGCGTCCATCCCCAACGCAGCGTGCTTCATTGGCACAATCACAGCATTGGAAAGAATACGGCTGCACCCGCGGTTGTGCGTCGTTTAGCCATCGATGGTTGGCGATTGTTGTTACAGATTCATGATTTTGCCGAGGACAATCGTCCAGAAAACTATCGGCGATTGATCCGCGCCGCGTCGGTGACGACGCGCAACGAGCTCGATGAGTTTCTGTTTCCGGTCGCTGCTCAGATTCACTACGCGACATTGACCAACGGCGACGCGGAGGTGCTTACTGGCTTGGGCATCCCGGCCGATCAGCTGCACCGTTTGCCAAACAGCGTTGTGCTGCCGACTCGCTCGCAGCCGGCTCACGAGCAGTCGCTGGCGCTGGTTCGCGACGTGATGTGTCTCGACAAAGACGCGCGATGGTGCCTTTATCCGGTGCGAGGGATTCGGCGGAAAAATGTGGGCGAGTTCTTACTGCTTTGCCGATGGCTGCCCGAGAATCATTTCGGCGGGCTGACACTTTGTCCGACGACCTCGGTCGAGAAACGTTCCTACGAGCGGTGGCGCCGCGTCGCCAAGGATCTTTCTCCGCGAGCAATTTTCGACGCCGCGCACCATCCCGAAGTCTCGTTTATCGATAATTTGGCGGCCTCGGATTTCGCGGTCTCCACGAGTGTCGCGGAAGGATTCGGGATGGCGTTTCTCGAGCCCTGGCTCGCCAATCGTGGCGTCATCGCTCGCCGACTGCCGAGCGTCACCGATGACTTCGCGTCGGCGGGTGTGCGACTGCCATCACTCTATTCCCAGATTCCGGTTCCCGGCGACGCGAGTTGGCTGCGGAAGTGTCGCGATCAGTTCCGCGAAGCGTTTCACGAGGCATGGTCAACCGTGCCCGCCAATTTTCGTCCTCAGTACCCGGGCGAATCCAATCCGCAAGCCGATACGATCGACTTTGCTTGCTTGACACCGGCCGCCCAAACGGAAGTTCTCGGTAATGCGGCCGACAGCAGCCAGTACGAATCCGCGCGTACAGAAGTTGTCCAACGAGTTGATCGAACAACTTCACCATCCGCCCGATGACGAGTACCTCCATCATAACCAAAGCGTCGTCGCGGATCATTATTCGCTACAGACCCAGGGCCAGCAACTTCGCCAGGTTTATCGCCTGCTGCTGGAGGCCCCAATCGACTCGTCGCTCGCTGCACCCTCGAACGCCGGGATCGCCGTCGACCTGGTCTCTCACGCAAGGCCGTTCTTTCCCTGTCGGACCGAGACGTTGAATGATCAGTAAAGCGGACAAGTGGCTGGATGCCGTGATTCGATTGCGTCGCCCGTTGGATCCGATCGCGACTCAAATCGCACCGGCGATCAGCAAACTCTCTGGGATCCGCGCCGTCGTGTTTGACGTTTACGGGACGCTTTTGATCAGCGGAAGTGGCGATGTCGGATCGGCCGATGCCAGTGATACCGGCTCCGCAATCCGCGACGCGTTTGCTGCGGTGGGTTGGCTTGCCGAGGCCAGGCAATTGCCCACGATTGAGCAACTGCATCGACAAATCAAGATATCCAACGACGAGCGAATCACCGCGAATTGTCCAAAGCCCGAAGTCGACATCATCGAGATTTGGCGACAGACGCTGGTGGCTTGCGGCTTACAGCAGATGGCTGATGACATCCCGCGGTTGGTGACCTTCGCTGCCGAGTACGAAGCGCGGGCGAATCCGACCTGGCCGATGCCGGGAGCGAAGGAACTGGTCAGCCGAATTGCGGCGACGAATCTGTCGATCGGGATTGTCAGCAACGCTCAGGCGTTCACGATTCCGCTGATGGAGGATTTTTCCGCTGAGTCACATACGGGCAAGGGATTTGACTTGGATCTGTGCATTTACTCCTATCGATATCGGCATGCCAAACCGGGGCCACGATTATTTGATGCACTTCGCAACGGGCTTCGGCGGTGTGATATCTCACCGCACGAGGCCGTGTACGTGGGAAACGACATGCTTAATGACATCTGGGCCGCGTCGGCCGCGGGCTTCCGAACGGCCTGGTTTGCCGGTGACCTTCGCAGCTGCCGAGCCCGCGATGATGATCCCAGGTGCCGGTCGTTTCAGCCGGACGTGGTGCTGACGAATTTGCTGCAGTTGCTAGATTGCCTTGAAATCAAGTAAAAGCATTCACGAAATACAGGTCGCTCGAAACCAATTCGCTGAACACGGTTGGCGAGAAAGCAAGGGCAACATGGGCGTACAGATCGGATTTGTCGGAACACGCTTTTCCGGGACGGATGGCGTGACGCTGGAGAGTGCCAAATGGGCTCGCGTGCTGTGGGACCATCGTCACGTTAGCCATTGGTATTCCGGCATGAGTGACCGGGATGCGGAAACGTCGATGGTCGTCCCACACGCCTATTTTGGTCATCCCGACATCGAATGGATCAATCGTCGCGCCTTTGGAACTCGAACGCGCGCTCCGGATGTCACGCAACGGATTTATGCACTCGCCGATTACTTGAAGGGAACTTTGTACGAGTTCACTCGCAGGTTCAACTTGGACCTGTTGATCGTACAAAATGCGCTTTGCATTCCGATGAATATTCCGCTCGGCGTGGCTCTCACTCACTTCATTGCCGAGACCGGTTTTCCGACCATTGCCCATCATCACGATTTTTATTGGGAACGTGATCGGTTCAGCGTATCGGCCGTAACCGACCTGCTATGGATGTCGTTTCCACCGGCCCTGCCACAGATCCAAAACGTGACGATCAATTCGTTCGCGCAGGAAGATTTGGCGCATCGGCGTGGCGTGTCATCGATCCTCGTTCCGAACGTGCTGGACTTCGAGCACGAGCCTGACGAGGTCGATGAATATGCCCAGGGTTTCCGGCAAGACATCGGAATAACCGAAGACGATATCCTGTTTCTTCAACCCACACGGGTCGTGCCCCGTAAGGGCATCGAGCACTCCATCGCGCTGGTGGCCGCGTTGAAGAACGACCGCTGCAAGCTGGTGATCTCGCATGCCAGTGGCGACGAGGGCAACGAGTATTTGACGGCGCTGAAAGACTTGGCCGAATCCAATGGCGTTGATTTGCGATTATGCGACCATCAGGTCGGGGACAAACGGTGCCTGACCGAGGATGGACGAAAGGTCTACACCTTGGCGGATGCATATTCACAAGCCGACTTTATCACCTATCCAAGTATCTATGAAGGATTTGGAAATGCGCTGCTGGAAGCGTTCTATTACCGCAAGCCAGTCCTTGTGAATCGATACTCGATCTTCGTCGCCGACATCGAACCGAAAGGCGCCAAGGTAATCGCTATGGACGGATATCTCACCCGTGATGTGGTGGCAAAGGTGCAGCGGATCATTACCGATAAAGAATATCGGGACGAGATGGTCGACTTTAACTACGAAATTGGTAAAGCTTTCTTCAGCTACAGCGTGTTGCGTCGGAAATTACGCGCGTTGGTCACCAACTTTACCGGACAAGACAACCTCTGATTCGCAGCACCGCCGTTATTGAAAACTGGTTCAATCACGAGGATCGAGTGTGCCGAGGGCTGATTCATGACCATCGACTCTGCCACCGCTGGGCTGTTGACGCAAATCTATGGTCGAGTTCCCGAGCAACTGGCTGTCGGTCTGGAGTCTCTGTTCGCTCAGCACAGTGACACCGGTGCACCCGATTCGCTGTGGTCCCAACGGGATGTGATACTGATCACTTATGCCGACCAGATCCGCCAAGCGGGAATCAATCCGCTGGCGGCGCTCAACCGTTTTCTGCTTGATCATTCGCTGGATGAACTGATCTCCTGCGTTCATTTGTTGCCGTTTTGTCCTTCCACCAGCGATGACGGGTTCTCGGTCGTCGATTACCTTTCGGTGGATCCTGAATCGGGAACGTGGGGAGATATCGCCGACCTGGGTGGCGCATTCGATTTGATGTTCGATCTGGTGCTCAACCATGCGTCGCAAAAACATGTCTGGTTTGAGCGATTTCTCGACGGTGATCCCCAGTTCGCTGACTTCTTTATCGATCAAGATCCTGCGGCGGATCTTTCCGAGGTCGTACGGCCGCGTAGTTTACCGCTGTTGACGAAATTCGATTCGGCCCAGGGCAGCAAACACATTTGGACCACCTTTAGCGCCGATCAGGTCGACCTGAACTACGCCAACCCGCGGGTGATGCTGGCGATGTTAGAGACGCTTGTCCAATACGCTCGCCGCGGCGCGCGTATCATTCGTCTCGACGCGATCGCCTACCTCTGGAAGCAGCCGGGCACCAACTGCATTCATCTGCCCCAAACGCACGCGGCGGTGCAATTGATGCGGCACGTACTCGATCGCGTCGCACCCGGAACGTTGATCCTGACCGAGACCAACGTGCCGCATGCCGAAAACATCAGCTATTTTGGCGACGGCTGCGACGAAGCTCACATGGTCTATCAGTTTAGCCTTCCGCCTTTGCTGTTGGACGCGATCCACAGTGGCGAAACGGCTGCTCTGCGAGACTGGCTCGGGTCGCTCAATCCCCGCTCTCGGCAAACGACTTTTTTTAACTTCACGGCGTCGCACGATGGCACAGGCGTTCGTCCACTCGAAGGGATCGTGCCGGAGCAGCGTGCGGAGCAGCTGGCGGAAATCGTTGTCGATCATGGTGGACGGGTCAGCACTCGCCGCAACTCCGATGGCAGCGATAGCCCATACGAGTTGAACATTACCTACCTGGATGCGGTCGCCGACCGGAGGGCCGTTTCGCCAGCGGATCACGCTCGCCGTTTTCTGGCAACCCAGGCGATCATGCTGGCGATGCAGGGCATTCCGGCGGTCTATTTTCACAGCTTGGTCGGATCACCAAATGACGCTGCAGCGGTCGCGCGGTCGGGTCAAAATCGGCGGATCAATCGGCACAAGTATGATCGCGACGAACTCGATCGAGCGTTATCGAATCCCCATTCGCTACAGCGACGAGTGTTTGACGGCTATCGCCGGTTGTTGGCCATCCGGCGACAGCAAACGGCGTTTCATCCCAATGCCAACCAAACGGCGCTGGATCTTCCTGGGAACGGTCTGCTGGGGTTTGTACGCGATTCAGAATCGGGCCAATCTTTGGCGGTGCTCGCCAATTTGACCGATCAACCACGGACGATCGATCCGTCGGCGGTGGATGTCGACGTGCGTAACGATTGCCTGGCCATGGAGCGGCTGGAACAAGGCAAGGCGATCCCGATGCGGCCGTTCCAGGTCCGTTGGCTGACGGCCGGATAGATCACGCGTTCAACTCTTCTCGCAGCGTCTTCATGCCACGGTGCAGCAATCCGGCCACCGCTCCGGTTGATTTATCGAGCTTCGCTGCGACTTCGCTTAGCTTCAGCCCCTCGAGGTAGTGAAGCCGCACGGCGTCTCGCTGTGTCTCGGGCAAACGCTCGACCGCTTGGGCGACTTTCAAGATGTCTTCCCCAATCGCGACATTCTGGCTTGGCGACGGCCCGTCGCCTGCGAGCAGACCCTCGAGCCGCAACGAGGATTGGGCCAGCTTTCGTTCGATCGATTGCTCGCGTCGGATGTCTCGCTTGTCGCGATGCAGATCGCGATCGAGGTGACAGAGATGGCGGGCAAGTATCTGACGAAGCCAACCACGAAACTCCGCTTCCGTTGTGCCACGAAAGCCGTCAAGCCCCTGGACCGCTTGCAACATCGCCTGTTGGACCATGTCCGACGCGCCGACTCGGCCTTGATAGGCCTTCCTCATTTGCGTTCGCGCAAGCATTCGCAGGTAGGGCTCGTATTTCGCAATGATCGCAGGATCACCAATGTCGAGAGGCGAATTCTGTTCCGCTTGTTCGTTTGCTTCGTCGGTCATTTCACGAGATCCGTTCTATCATCAGACAAGGATGCGCTGCGGTGCAGGGGCACCATCGCGGTATTGGGCTAGCTCTGATCGTATTGCGTCCATGACGGTGTCGGCAAGCATGTCGAGTTCGTCATCGCTGGCGACCAGGGGTGGCATCAACACGATCACATCGCCTAGCGGTCGAACCCAGACGCCATTGCTGATGGCACGGCGGCAAACGTTCCGGCCAAGTTGAATGTCTCGCGGGAATGGCGTCTTGGTCTCTCGATCGCCTAGCAATTCGATGCCGACCATCAATCCGCGGCCCCGAATATCGCCAACGTGTGGATGTTCAAATAAGCCATCAAGCCGCTCTCGCAGCCGCAGCGATTTCTTGGACACCGTCGGTAGTAGCTGTGGTTGCTGTTCGAACAGGCCAATCGAGGCCAGGGCCGCTGCAGCGGCCAGCGGATTGCCGCCGAAGGTATGTCCATGAAAGAACTGCTTCCTAGCGGCCGTTGGCCCCAGAAAGGCCTCGTACACGTGTGGGCGGGCGATCGTTGCTGCCATCGGCAGGTAACCGCCCGTCAGCCCCTTGCCCAAACAAAGGATGTCGGGCGTGACGGCTTCATGCTCGCAGGCAAACAATTTGCCAGTGCGACCAAAGCCGGTGGCGACTTCATCGCAAATCAACAGCACATCGTATTGGTCGCACAGCCGGCGCAGCTCGCTCAAGAACCCAACCGGATGCGTGATCATGCCGGCGGCCCCTTGAACCAACGGTTCCATCACGACAGCGGCGATGGTTGAATGGTGCTGTTGCAAAACAGCTTCGATCTGGTGGGCATAATGATCGGCCGCTCGTTCACGGGTCACTCCGCGGGGCAGTCGAAAGGAACAGGGGGTCGGTCCTCGCAGCGATGAAAAAAGGATCGGTGCAAAAAGGCGATGGAAGTAATCGATGCCGCCCAGGGCAACCGCGCCGGTCGTGTCGCCATGGTATGCCGATCCCAAGGCGAGCAGCTTCGTCTTGTTGGGTTGTGGATTTTCACGTCCATGCCAGTATTGAATTGCCATTTTCAACGACGCTTCGACGGCTGATGACCCGTCGCTGCTAAAAAAGACATGCTGCAGATCCCCCGGTGCGATCTCAGCCAACTTGACCGCGAGCGACTCGGTTGTCTGGCACGACATTCCCAGCGATGTCACATGAGCAACTCGGTCCAATTGATTGCGAATCGCCAGATCGATGATCGGATGTCGGTGCCCGTGGACGTTGCACCACAGGCTCGAGACACCATCAAACAGTCGTTTTCCGTCGCGGGTGGTGAGCCAACAGCTATCGGCTCGCTCGATCACCAGCGGTTCGTACTCGGCCATCTGCGTGAAACCATGCCAATGATGGTGCCGCGGGTCATTCGTCGTCGGTCTGGGGTCCTCTGTCATTGGTCAATTCGGGCAGATGCGTTAAGTTAATAGGCAAGCGAAAATAACGGAGTGTCCCTGAGCTTTGACGGGAAACAAGAATGGCTCGTGAAGCAGTTTACCAGCAATCCGATCCCGAGACCGCCACCGAATTGGTACTGCCTCGCGAGCAGGATAATTCCCTTCGGCCTCGCCGGATGGGCGAAATGGTCGGCCAGTTGGATGTGATCGAACGGTTGCAGATCGCGATCGAAGCGGCACGAAAGAGGGACGAACCGCTGGGACATATCCTCTTTGATGGTCCTCCCGGACTGGGAAAAACGACCTTTGCGACGGTGATTCCGGCCGAGATGAGCACAACGGTCCAGATGGCGAACGGGGCGGGACTGAAAGCACCCAAGGACTTGCTGCCCTATCTGACGAACCTGGCCGAGAATAGTGTCCTGTTCATTGACGAAATCCACCGCGTCCCCAAAGCGGTCGAGGAATACCTGTACACAGCGATGGAGGACTTTCGGATTGATATCGTGCTGGGCGACGGTGTCAGTGCTCGAACGCTGAATTACGAACTGCGGCCCTTCACATTGATCGGTGCGACGACACGGGCGGGGATGCTGAGCGCGCCGCTGCGTGATCGATTTCAGATTCGCGAACATCTTGGATGGTACACGCAGAGTGAATTGTGTGAGATCGTCATTCGCAATGCGACCAAATTGAAGGTGACCGTCGACAGGCCCTCGGCCGAAGTGATCGCCTTTCGCAGTCGCAGCACGCCCCGCTTGGCCAATAACCGATTGCTCTGGGTACGTGACTACGCGCAAGCCAAAGCGGATGGACAAGTCAACGCCGACGTCGCCCGCGCCGCGCTGGACATGATCGGGATCGACGTGCTCGGCTTGGACAAGCAGGATCGCGGATATTTGGATACGCTGATGCGAGTCTTCGCGGGCGGTCCGACGGGACTCGAGGCGATCGCGCACACGATGAACGTCAGTAGTGATACGTTGGAGGACGAAGTCGAACCGTTCTTGCTGCGCAGTGAATTGATTGTCCGCACACGTCGCGGACGAATGGCCACCGTCAAAGCCTACGAGCACCTGAAAGTGGCCAGGCCCGACCAGAGTGCATGAGCCCTTTGACGAAGTGGAACACGCGGATCATCGCGGTTCGTGGGTGGAGTCATACTCGATCGCCGAATGCGTTCACCCAATGGTGAAGACTCATTCTTCGTCATGGCACCAAGCAGCGCGGCGAGCAAAATCGCTTTGGAAATCACGACGCCAGCGGCTGACGGTGGTGCGCGGATCAAAGTCATCCGTTGCAGGCAGGTCACGATACCAACCATCGGACTGCCGCTGGTACTGACCACCCCAGCCTGGTTGCGAGGGATCGTTGGGGTCGTTTCCGCCTCGCGAAAGGAAGAAGAACCATGATGGGGTATCACCTTCCTTCAGACATCCATGTCGATTGGGAGCGGTCCAGGTCTTGATCGGATAGAGCGTGCCAAGTGCGCCGCTGCTGCGAACGTTTGATTCAATCCATTGGCGACTGGTCAGCGATTCGTCGCCGGTGAGATACATACCGCGGAAGGTGCCTTGGCGTTTGTCATGACCGGGCGGCGATTGAGAAAGAATATAGTGCAGACCGGGGAACTCGCTGCGGATCCAGTCGGCGATGCCATCCTGGTCGCTGATGTCGTAAACTCTCAGACGCTTCGCGAACTCTGCCAATCCTTTGTCGCCGCGATCCTGTTTTACTCGCCACAATGCTTGCGCCAGATCGGTCTGGCCACCCCAGATGGCTAGATTCAGCGGTTGGTCCTGTGTCCCCGTAGTAGCCGTCGATGATCTCCAAGATCAAGTCGGGTCGCGTCACCGCTTTTTTCAATTCGCCACGCGTACCTGAGGCACTGGCAATCAACGCCTCGATCTCAAATTCGTTTGCATACAGCAGCAAGCGAACCATCGACTGCTGATCGTCTGGATCACCGCCGATGTCGGTGAGAATGGCCAGGCGGGGCCGATCGGCAGCCAGCGGCCCGCAATGCCACAAACCGATCAAGCCCGCCAATACGGCCAGTCGTAGTCCAGCAGATCGCATCGGTTTACTCCTTGATTTCCTGGCTTGGCGTGGGGTCTATCGGCTCCACGCTCCACAGCCGAAGTGACCAGTCGGTACCTGGGTCTTGCGTCGTCGCGCCGCCACCACCGGAGAGAATCTTTTGGCCATCCGCAGTGAAGACCGCCGACCAAACCCAGTCTTGGTGTCCGCGAAAGCTCTTTATTTCAGCACCGGATTTCGCGTTCCAGATGCGAATCGTTTTGTCTCGCGACGCAGTCACAAGAAACCGACCGTCCGCGGAATAGCGTACCAAATTGACGGTCGACTGGTGACCGGCGAGCGTCTTTCGGTCACTCGGGTCCTCCACGGCAATGGAAAGTAACAACGGATCGTTCGAGGAGCCATTGAGGGCGACCATCAGACGCGATCCATCTTCGTTGAGCGCGCTACCGATTCGACCGTCGTGGGCAGGTCGCTGATGTGTGCGATTTCCTTGCCACTTTCGACCTCCCAAATGTGAACGGCATGGTCCATACCGCCGGAAGCAACTCGCCTGGCATCACCGGAAAGTGACACGTCAAGCTGCCTCGCCTGCGTTCCCTCGAACTGCTGGACAAGTTCGGTCGTCTGTAGATTCCAAAGCTGAACCTGGTCACCAGCGAACATGCAGTATTTGTCTGCGGCAAACAGAGACAACCCCTCCAGATTTGCTGTGACTTGAAATCGTTTCAGTTCGCGAGCGGTCTCGGCCTCCCAGATGCAAACCGTTCCATCACTGCCACCGCTGACGACTCTTTGTCCGTCGCTCGTGAAGCTTACCGCCATCATCAGATCCGGCCCGAGGTGGCGGACCCACAACATTTTGGCAGTTTCGAGATCCCAGAGGCGAACCGTCCCATCACCTTCGGGCCAACCGCTCACGGAAGCGGCCAATTTGTCGCTACCATCGACATCGACGCTTTTGACCGGTCCAGTGTGTCCATCAAATCGCAGCAACATCGAATCATCTGCGACAACCTCGCTTGAGTGCGCGACATCCGATTCCAGCCGATGACGATTGCGCTCGATCGATCCAGCAGTTCTGAAGCACAATAATATCAGTAAGCAACCGCCTACGACCGAAGCGATCAGAAACCGACGTCGCGAAATGACGGCAAAAGCGGCGAGCCATGCCGCGGCGATAACCCAAACAACCGAATCGAGAGTATTGTCCAGTTCAAAGGCTCTCATCAGTTGGATGTCGTAGATGCCAAGCAGTTTCCCGACGGCATAGGGCAAGATCGCAACTGCCACCGCCGCCGTGATCGCTATCCACCGGCCGACATCGCCATCGACAGTTTTGACAAGCCGCGAGGACTGGCTACCTTGGGCACCCTTGGCGGTGTGGTCGGTGATGTAAACGAAGCGTTGAATCAGCCGGGCCGCGATGATTCCGAGCACAAGGTACAACCAGATGATCGCCGTGATGACCGGAATCCAGAGCACCATTCTGGATCGAAAAAGCTGCATCATTGCATCGCTCGACGCGGATTCCGCGACACCGGATCGGTTGTTCGTAGTCAACGAGACGATCTCGTCGGCGAGTTGATCCACAATCCCTGAGAGCTGCTCACTGTTGAACCGGAGGTAGTAAAGAAAACCACCGATGCATAACAAGGATGCCCCGGCGCTCGCCAGCAAGAGCCATCTTGCCTGTCGCCGGCGCGGTTGCTCCAGCTTGGAGACGCAATCAAGGATAAAGACAAAAAAAGTGATGCCCAGCGGAGCGGTGGCGGACAGAAGACTAATCGCTGCGAGTCGAGCCATGCTGCCGGGTGAATCGCTGTCCGACCAGACGAACAAATAACTAATCCCGCCGATCGTGGCGGCCGCCATCACCGCGACCAAGAAGACGGTGAACAGACGAACAACACGAAAGCGAAACGGTAGATGAAACCCGGCGATCAACGCCAGCAAACCGACACCAATCTTCGGCTCGCCCAGTAACCAGGCGGGCATCGTCAACAGGATCGCTGCAATTGCCGGCTGTTTGCTCGCCCACTTCGAGGCTCGTTCGATCCGGCCTGCCGGTCGAGCCAGGATCGGTGCATCGTCGAGATGCCTTTGCAGGTCTGCCGCGAGATCGGCTGCCGAAGCATAGCGTTTGGCTGGATCCTTGCTGAGGCACTTACCGCAAATCGTTTCCAGGTCGCGTGGAATCGTCGGTACGAGTTGTCTCGCCGGAATCGGATCTTGGTTAAGCACCTGTAGGATCGCATCCATCGGACTGGCAGCCTGGAAGGGCGGGCGACCGGTGAGCAAGCAGTACAGGATTGCCCCGAGCGAATAAACATCCGCCAGCGGTCCAACCTGATCAACTTTACCGCTCGCTTGCTCGGGCGGCATGTAGGCCGGTGTGCCCAGGATTTGCCCGGTGCCAGTCAGGTTGCTATCCGCTTCCGTCTTCTTCGCCAAACCAAAGTCGGTGATCTTGGGCTGGCCATGTGCATCGATCAGGACGTTAGCGGGTTTGAGATCGCGGTGAATCACACCGCGGCCGTGCGCATATGCCATCGCTTCGCTGATCTGCTGAACCAACTCCGCCGCCACGCGCGGTGGCAACGGGCCGTCGGCGACCCGATTGGCAAGGCTCTCGCCGTCCACGTAACTCATCGAGAAATAATGTTGGCCCTGGTGCGCTCCAATCTCAAAGATCGGAACAATCCCCGGATGATCCAACTGGGCCGCAGATTCTGCCTCGGTGTGGAAACGCTGAACATCTTTCTCGCCAGCAAACTGACCAGCAAGAATCATCTTCAGTGCGACGATGCGATTGAGACTGATTTGCCGCGCTTTGAAGACGACGCCCATCCCCCCTCGCGCAATCTCCTCCAGCAATTCATAGTCCGCAAAAAAACGGATCTGGCCGTCGACCTTCCGGATATCGCTGCGCCGGGTGGTTAGCGCCATGGTCGGAGTATCTTCCGCTGACGCATTCGGCGAGATGGTCGCAGGATTATGCGACAACCCTGTGGGCGTATCGGCAACCAGCGTCACTTGGTCGTGATCAGCAAAGAACTGCCGCAGGGAATCGGCCAGCTCGGGGTGTTCCGCGATCAGCGTATTGCGATCGAATGCCTCGCCGCTGTTCACAGCTTCGAGGTACTTGGCAATCAATGATTGCAGTTGATTCGATCGGTTTCCGTGATTTTCAAATGGCACGACGTACCACGACGACTGCGCGTCTTGATCCAGTTAGCTTTCAGAGCCCATTGTGTCGCTGGGGAGGGTGCCGTGCCAGCGAATATTGCGGAGTCACCGATTTTCCACACCGTGGCGCTTCGGCAATACCGTGAAACGAGACTTGCTCGGTGCCGAAACGCGAAAGGCATATTCCGATGCGACGGACCAATACCAGTGGACCCGATCATTCTTATCGGCTCGCCGCGCGATACGGCCGTCCGGGCACCGCGCGATTCATTCAGACAACACGCCGAACGTCAACGCCATCGGTACTCCGAATAGAAAGAGCGCCAGGCCGAATATGCCGCCGGTGAATATCGAAATCACGGCCTTGAGTGCCAGATACGATCGGATGTGACGTTCGATCTCGCGCGAAGTGACGTCGGAATTCTTCGCATCAGGCGAACCGAGCAACAGGAAAAAGACATAGATCAACAAGAAATCGATCCGGGATGTACGATTCGATATTGTTGATCAATTCGCCAACGCGTCGACGATAGGCCTCGGCATTGCTGGAGAGATCCACACTCCACAGGGCACAAGTACGGGTCGAAGCTAGTAAATCAGATAAGTGATGGCGCTGGCGGCAAGGACCATCAAGCAAATCGCACGGATTTGCGGCTGGAATTCATCGTTGTCCATCATTACCGTTCGTGCTGGCGGTCGCTGTATCGTTGTCCAGATGATTCTCGCGGACTCGACTGACCGAGCAATGTATCAAATTGGGGACCAATGGATTATCGCCCGCTACCAACCAAATCGGTTATCTTGAATGCTGATGATGGGATCGTCACCCTCGAGGAAAGGCCAAGAAAGTCGTCTGGGAAAATCGTATTTTTCGCAATGACGCCAGACTCGACAATGAGTATCCAAAACCTGGTATCGGTACTTTGCCGCTGCACCTTGTTGGTGATGGCGACCGTTGGACCAAAACCACTGCTATCGGCGGACTCACCCAATGGGCGTGACGATGATGGGCAACAACGTGAGGCTCGAAATCAGATGATCGACAGGCAGCTATCCTTGGCGGGACGTCGAATCAAGGACGAACGTGTGCTCAAGGCGATGCGGGAAGTGCCGCGGCAGCGATTTGTTCCCCGCTCACTAAGGGACCATGCTTACGATGATTCACCGCTACCGATCGGGTTCGGACAAACGATTTCTCAGCCCTATATCGTCGCGTTCATGACCGAAATGCTGCGTCTCAAGCCGACCGATCGGGTGCTGGAAGTGGGAACGGGCAGCGGTTACCAGACAGCAGTTCTGGCCGAGCTGGCCAAGGAAATCTACTCGATCGAAATCATCGAGCCGCTGGCCGAGCGAGCCGAGAAAACGCTCGCGGAGATGAACATCAAGAATGTCCACGTTCGCGCCGGGGACGGATATCAGGGATGGCCGGAGCACGCGCCCTATGACGCGGTGATTGTCACCTGTGCGCCAGATGCGATCCCGCAAACGCTTTGCGACCAGCTTGCCGAGGGTGGACGGATGATGATCCCGGTAGGCCCCACAGCGGGGTCACAGGAGTTGATCTTGTTGGAAAAACATGACGGAAAGCTGACGCAGCAAGCGGTGTTGCCGGTCCGGTTCGTACCGATGACTGGCGGCCCCGATTGAATGCGATCCGCAACTAACCACTAACCGCAGCTTTCCACTGCTGGCGTGTCTTCTTTCGCACGGCCGCCGCCTCGGTGCGGCGAGCGAATTCCGCTTCAGCTGCTTGAAGCCGTTCGACGAGTGACGACAGACGCTGCTCGAAGTCCGGGTCGCCAGTCGCAATGTCGGTTGCTGCG
This sequence comes from Pirellulaceae bacterium, assembly GCA_963734865.1. Classification (GTDB taxonomy): domain Bacteria; phylum Planctomycetota; class Planctomycetia; order Pirellulales; family Pirellulaceae; genus CBDCUW01. The sequence continues at coordinate 49,502 of CAVTIV010000020.1, read as the reverse complement.
GCGACGAGATCCTGATCCAAAGACAGGGCAAGCAGCTCGTCTGCCAGCTGCACTGCTTTCGCTGGGCCCTCGATTTCGCGAGTATCTCGCAACAAATCGCCAAATCGTAAATGCGAGAGCTGTTCGCGCTGGTGGAGCCAAGTTTCGATTTGCAGTGCCCAGTCAATCCTGTTTGCTTCCCGCATCACATCGATCACCAAAAGCTCGTGTTTGCGGGCACGGCTGAGCAGATCTTTGGTGACGCAGGCCAGAGACTCGGCCGCCGCGGAACGCTGGTCTTGTTGGCACTGGCGATGGGCGATCGTCGACTGCAATTCGACCGCAATCTGGGGTTCCACCGTCTGTTCGGCGATCAGCTGGGCGTTGCGGGCAGCGGCTGCCGCGAGCCACGCCCGATAGTCACCAAACCGGCTGGCATCTTCGGGAAAGACTCGGATCAAGTCGGAGCGAGAGACAACCAACGGCCGCGCGGTACCGTACGAGTAATAAGACGTCTGCTGTGGCGCCGGTTTGCCATGACGCATGATGGCCGAACTCAGGCATTGCAACGTGCGCCCAAATTCACCTGCTTGCGCGAACAGCTGGGCGCCACGAATCGCTTGCGGTATCGGGTACGCGAGCGGATCATCGTCCAGACGAACGAACAGTTCGGCCGATCGTTCGGCCACTTCAGCGGGTGTCAGCAACTCCATTCGCAGGTCGAGCATGCGATTGATCGCCGATTCATCGCGGCGTGTGACTGCAAACATTCGCTCGGCCAGCTCCATCAGCTGTTCGCCCTTGAACGCCTCGCCAGCCTGCTGAATCAGGCTCGCGAATGTGACTCCCTGTGCCGGCGCGAGCAATGCACAGTGGGTATACAGGGCGGCCGCTCGATCGAGTTGGTCAATGGAACCACAGACGGTCGCCAGCTGGCTGGCCATCTTGAGTTGTGTGAGATCGAATTGTTGCAGCAAGACATCGATCACTGCGTGCTCATCATTCCCGATGCGACTGGGATCTTCCTCGAGCAGTGCGAAGAATTGAGTCAATTCCACGACGCTGCAGTGGCCGTGTTCAAGCTGGTCAATCAGCGAGTCGAACACCGCTTTGTCGCCATGTTGCAGACGATCGGCTTGCAGCAGACCCAAGATAACGTCGGTTGCTGCTGCTAATTCGGCAACCGTACGGCTTCGTTGGATGCGACGCATTTCGGTGACAGCCCATGGAGTGGCTGCAAGCACTTTCCAAGCGCTCTCAGGTTTCTGGGCGGGAGGCTTCGGCGGCGGGGGCGTGAACGTCGCGAGGCCGCCACGTTGTTGGCTGCGACGCCTCTGCGCCGTTTCGCGACTTTCCGTTTCGGTTGGCGGGACCACTCGCTTTGCGGTCGAATCGCTCGGCCACATCAGCCCATTGATTTTTCGCGAGCTGGTCCGATAACCATAGGGACTCTCGACCACCTGTGGAAAACCTCGCCAGACTTCGCGCAGTGCATTTTTCGCAGCGAGCGTGTTCCCGTCGTCCATGGCGGCTTTCACACCAACGATCGTATTTGGATAAACCTTATCGGTTTGTTGCTGTTTACCCTCTATTTTGTCGGGTTTTGGATTCGCCGTCTCGTTCTCCGATTTTTTTCCTGTGGCAGAAATCGCTTTCGCTTTGGCCTCGTGCTCGGCTTGCTCTCGCGTCTTCAGCTCCTGTTCGAATCGGGTTTGATCTTCCTGATCAGCGATCGACCAAAGTGGCAGACCGTTGATTCGATGATCAACGGAGAACCAAAGATCGGCCAGTCGACTTTTGACCGCTTTCGCTTTCACCGCGTTGCTTTCATCGTCGCCCAGCTTTTCCAGTTGGTGCTGGTTGATTGCGATGGCATGGAAGATCCGTCCTGCGGCTTGCTCCCACCGCTCATATTGTTGAACGTATTTGATTTGATCGGGGTGGTCATCGATCGCCTGCTGAAAAGCCTTTCGCAACAAATCGTCGTCATTGGCTTGTCGAATGATCGCGATTCGCCCGTCGGTTTGTTGAACCGTCGGCTTTCCGTTTTGGATCTTCGCGTCGAGCACATTCAAAAATCGTTGCGGTGCGGCTGGAATCAACTCTCGCAGGACCCACTGCTGCGAATAGCGGTGGTAGTAGTCGGTGATCTGTTTGTCGGGGTCGTAGCCGGGAACCACGATGTCGAGCGCCTCGTCGGTACGTCCGGCCTGGTGCAATACGACCGCCTTGACGTTCTGCGCGACGCTAAAGACGCGTTCGTCTCGCTTGCGAACCTCTTTGCTGCAAAGCAGGTCGAGAGCGGCGACGGCGACATCAGCGTTTTGCGGGCAACTGAGAGCGGTTCCCTGTCGGGGAAGATAGTAAATGGCATATTGCAAGTAATTGTCTTGAATCGCAGGCTGGATGCCGCTTTTGATCGCATCGAGAATCACTTGTGATGTCTCTGCGTCGATCGGAAAAGGATGCTGAAACGGGACGCGAACCAGCTCGCGCGGTCGTGACTTTTTGTCGACGCCATCGATCACGTGGGCCATCGCTTGGCTGCGAACCGATTCGGGAAATGATTCCAGTGCCAACGAAAATGGAAACTGATAACCAATGCTCAGATTACTCTGTTCGATCATTTCCAGCAGTTGTTCGTCGTTCGGCAGGTCACCGGCCAGATACTCTCGAAGCTGTGAAAGGATCCACAGGTACTCGACCTTGCGGTGATCGTCGTGCTTGTAAAGATTGGCGGCAAATCGCACCAGCGATTGAAACGCATCAGGCGGAAGGATCTCTTGGTAACCCTCGAACAACTGCTTCATTCCAGTTGCCCCATACCGACTGTTTTGCTGCAGACGCGAACGTGCAAACTGCAGTGCCAAACCTTCGTCACCCAATTGCAATGCCATTCGCATCCACGACGAAACGGTGGCTCCCGAACCGGCCTGCTGTGCAACCAGCATCCCGTTGACCACCAGGTAACGAATGCCGCTGGTTTGGCTGCTACCTTTCGATTGATCGACCCTCCGCAAGATACTTCGGGCGAGTTCCTTGTCACCGCTCATCCAGGCGGGGAGAAACCGCTGCCACATTTCGTTGGGGCCCAGCAAATCTGTAGCCAGCTTGTCATGATCGATCTCGCCCAGCATCGTCTCGATGCTGCGTCGCTGCTCTTCGCTGGGCTCGGTTTGCGCCAACAACCGACGCACGCTGTCGTATCGACCCTGTGCGATCCGTTGACGAGCAAACTGCAATAACAAGTTCTTGTCCGATCGAAAGTGATCGAGCAGCGTCAATTCCAGCGACTCCAGATCTTGGATTCGATCGAATGCAAAGTACATTCGGCAAAGTGCCGTCGATTGTTTATCGATGCGAGGCGAATCGCTTAGCAAATCCGCCTTGCGACCCTGCTCAAATTGCTTTCGTAGCTGGGCAAGGTTCTGCTCGATTTGCGACCGCTGGTTGTCCAGCAAGGAATCGATCGAATCGTTGGGAACCGTCACCAACAACCCTTGCAGCAATCGATCGGAATACGTTTGGTAGGCGTCGCGATTACCGCCGTACGACCATGCGGAGCTGTTCTTTGACGTGTCCTCGTCGGTGGTCAATGGCGTTTGTGCGAGCAGCAGATTCAGTCCGCGTTTGTAGAATCGAAAGGCAACGTCATCTCGCCCCTGCTGTTCGTTTAGCTTCGCGACGCGGGCCATCAGGGCAACATCCGAGGGGCTGGTTCGCAGCAGTCGGTCATAGCGAAGGAGCGCTTCGCTTCGTTTGCCAGCGGTTTCGAAGATCGCAGCTACTTCTCTTTGATAACCGCGTTCGTCCGCCAAATTTCGCGCCAATCCAAACGTACGCTCGGCACTGATCAAGTCTCCGTCGGCAAGGAATGCTTGCCCAAGATCCAGAAAAACTTGGGGTGGCATCAATTCGCCCATCCCAATCAAACGTCGACCGAAAGCGAAAAACGGCTTGTTACCTGCGTTGGTCGGACCACGCGATGAACTGGAATAAAATGCACCGCCGCGAATCCGGGAAGATAAATCCATGCACTCGCGCAAAACGGACAGTCGCCGCGATCCGGAAACGGCAAGCGAGTTCTCCAGCGCGGATCTGGCCGTCCTTGTCATTGACCTCGGCCGAAAGATCAGCCAGCAATTGATACAAGTAATTCTTGTCTTCGCGACCGGCCAACCGTTCCAGCGTGATCCGTCTGGCCCATTGCATCACGTTCCCTTTGGCTTCCATATTTAGCAGACCATCGATCGCGATCGTGAACAGGTCGTCGCGATCGGCATTTTCGGCAAGGTACTGAAACATCCCCACCGCGCGCTCGGTTTGCCCCATTCCTTTGAGCAAATTGGCCAGCAATAAATAGGATTCGATTCGATCGGGATAGGTCGCGATCCCACGCCGGTACGCGTCGGCTGCCTCTCGATTCATGCCGACCAACGACAACACACCGGCCTCGAATTCGCCTCCGATGGAATCCTGGCCATCGTCGGCGCTTCTCAGTGACAGCAAAACGGATCTCGCCTCTTGCGCTTTACCTCGTTCCAGCATGCTGAGCGCTAGTTGGCGGAGGTACTCTGTTTTTCCTTCGGGATCCACTTCGATCAAACGCTCGATCACCTTTTCGTAATTCCAGTAATCGTTGCACACCTGATAGATGCGACCCTGCTCCTGGAGCCGTTCGATTTCGTTGCGACCGGTTTGCGACATGTACTCATCAAGGATTTCCGTGGCGGCAACGGAATCGTTCACGCGCGAGTAGATTCGCACCAACAGACCAGCTTCACGATCGTCCGCTTTGCCATCGGCAAGCTTTTCCTCCAATTCGATCGCGATATCGGCGAGCGTGCCCAACCGGCTGGCAACCGTCATCAAGCGATCCTCGACATAACGACGCCGTGGGATGGATGTGATTTTTCGCCACAATGCCAGCCATTGGTCGAGTGCCTTTTCCTCGTCACCCACCTCGCTGTACAACCAAGCCAATCGCATTTCGACATCTTCGGCAACGGTCTCACGACTGGCACGTATCGCCTCGGTCACTTCGATCGCTTTGTCCTGGCGGCCGACGCGTTCAAAAGCGCTCGCCAGTTCGCTTCGCACCGCGTCGCCAACGTCCGGCATTGCATCGAGCCGTTCCAAAGTTGCTTCGGCTTGTTCGACACGCCCGCGTCTGTGCTGCAGGTCGGCCAGGTACAACAAGCCTTGACCATGTTCTGACTTCAGCGTGACCATCCGCTCGACGGCTTTCTCTGCCAAATCGTCGAGCCCCACGTCGCCCAGTGACTGGGCGGCGATGAGCAGCTGCGAACCTTTGTCGAGACGGCCGATGTAGTCATGCCACAGTTCCGCCGCGTCTTCGTCTTGTCCTTGCTCCAAAAGAATTCGGGTCAGGCCAGAGCGCCATGTCGGCTCGTCGGGTTCGGACCCGATCAGTTCACGGTAGGACGCGATCAGCCGCTCGATGTTGCCGGCGTCGCCTTCCATCTCCAGCAGTTCGCGGCGCATTTCGAGGCTGAATCCGCTCGCCGAATCGGCACTTGATTTGAACAATTCGATCGCGTCCTCGTGACGCCCGAGTTCTCGCAACAGCTCGATCCAGACGGATCGCATTTCGTCGGTTAACGGTTTCTCGCCATGGTTTTCTTTCGCGAAGGCGTCGATCAATGATTGCAGAGCGGGATTGCCTTCGCCGGCAGATGCCTGAGTCGGCTTGGCAACCGGCTTCGATTTTGCAGTCGTTTTCATTCGATACGATTCGACCAACAGCGCCAACGCGTATCGGCGATCTCGTTTCAATTCGGCAGCATGGACTGCTTCCCAGGCCATTTCAATCGCCTTGTCACGATCGCTGGCACGGATTGCCCACTCGGCAACTCGGCTGGCGCTGCGGAACCGCGCCGAACCTTCGCCTTCGATCGTGAACAACTTGACGGCTTCGGCATGCTGATTCTGTACCGCCAAAACATTGGCCGCACGATTGCGAAATTCAACATCCTGGGACGCTGTCGCCAAATCGATCAGAGGTTTCGCGTTGGACTTCGAGTTTTGGCTATCGCTGCCCAGCAATCCCATCAGTGCAAGCCGCAAGCCAACCATTTGCCGATCGGCCTCGGCAAGATCCCCGTTCATCAGTGCTTGGTAAGACTCTTTGGCATCGTCGACGTCGCCCAATGCGTCGAACAGACGTGCCTGCAAGAACCGCAGATCCCTCCGTGTGGCGGCAACCTGATTCATTTCCAACAGCGCGACCAACACGTCCGAGGCGCGGCGCAAATCTCCACGACGGGCGGCAACATGAACCTCGATCTCCGCGAGTGATTGTGCCTTCGCGTCGGTCGCCTCACCACGCTCGTTCGACAGCCAGTCAAGCAACGGCTGGACGTCTCCGGCTTGGAGGACCGCCGCACGATAAAGTGGGTCGAGATTCTCTAGCGTCACGGGCTGACCGGCGATCGATCGCCCAACCAGCTCGTTCAGCCGATCGGCAACTCGCGGATCCAGCTCGGGTTGCGATTGGCCGTACCCAAGCGGTAGGGCCAAGAGCATGGCAATCGCAACGAAGGTGCAAAGACGAATGCCCGCCGGTCGGTGACCGTGCGCAACGGAACGTCGCAGAGCCTTCACCGAGTGGTAACTGACAATGGCCATGAGGCCCAACCATCCTATTCCAAAGTGATGTCCGAACGTGACACAACCTGCGGACGCCGACGCCACAGGATCTCGACAAGAAATAACAGCAACGCGCCTCCGAACAGCCACGACGACAAAGGTATCAAACGCTTTCCAGAGGCTGCGATCGTCGCGGTGTCGGACCAATCGCCTTCCAAATCAATCACTCGCCCGCCAGCGGCAATTGCGAGCGACGAAAGGTCGATGCCGCGTCGCGGGTCGACTCCGCGTTCGGCGACCACCGGAGAGGCGGCAACCAACGGAATCCAGCGATCGGGCGTGTTGCTTGCCGAACATTCGATCCGCAACGTTTTTCCGATCGCGGCCGCTTGAGTCTTGGCTAAATAACGATCGGGGCTCTTGGCCACGAACTCAAGTGACGTCGCTTCCCCGCCGGCGTTGTGAGGGTCGAGCAACCGAGCGAGTGGAACCGCATCGAATGCCGAACCGGTTCGGGGACGTTGACGAATCGCATGCACCTGAACCTCGCCGCCGTCATCGATACACTGGAACCGAAAAGGATCGCGGGTGTCGGCGGCGCTGCGTTCGAAAACACGCGCCAGCGTCTTTCCATAGTCAACCCAATCACGCCACGGTCGTGTACCTTCGCCAAGGGGTTCGGTTCCCAGTGTCGTCACACGACCGAGGCCGTATCGCCAAGTCGTCAGCAGCGGGTGACTGTCGCTAGAGGTTTCCAGCAACACTTCACTTCCCGGACGCGCCTTGGCCTCGACATAACCGGCTAACTGCGGAATCGTTGTGGTATCCACATCACCCCACCAACCCGATCCGCCCCGCGCTCGAACGTTGTGCAGGCCGGGTCGATAGGCGGGAAGCTTGGCCGTGGATGGCTGCTTCAACAGAATTTCTGGCAAGTTGAATCGATTGGGCACATCGTAAAATCGGCCTTTCCCCCAGTTGGCCAGGTTGACCAAGAACTCGCTGTGATAACCGCCACCTGCTAATACGGTCGAGACGTTGATGCCTTCGCCGGCCATTCGCCGCATCAACGATTCGAAGTCGCCTGATTCGACGCCACCATCGGTCAAAACGAGGACGTGTTTGTATCGCGTATCAACATTCTGGAGTCCGTAAAACGCTTCCTCCAAAGCTGGCAGGATCACGGTGCCGCCGCCAGCGTCCATCCGATTGAGCGCGCGTTGCAACTCGATCGCGTTGGATGCCGGTTGGATCGGGGCCGCCCAACGTTTGGCACCATAGAATTCCACAATCCCAACTTTGTCATGGGGCAGTAGTCGCCGCATCGCCAGACGTGCCACCTCTTTGGCCAGCTGTACACGCACGCCAGTCATCGATCCCGAGGTATCGATCACGATCACCAGGGATGTCGATGGATCTCGCTTTTCCTCTTTCTGCACGAGTTCCACCGGAAGAATCGACTCCAGGAGTCGATCATGCCATCCACCCGATCCGAACGACGCGCGACCGCCGCTCATCACCAGCCCTAGTCCTTCGCTCGTGACCGCGTCGATCAAACGCTGTTCCGCTGCGTTCGTGATCGAGTCGGCCAGACAATCATCCATGACAACCAGCTCGCACCTGGCGAGTGCGACATCGAAGGAATCGGGATCATTCGGATTGACTTCCACGACTTCGAATCCTTGCCCCAACACGCGACCAAGTTGTGCGGCGCCGTTCTGCTGCAGACCGCCCAGGTACAACACTTGATGCGGTTGTCGGATTGCCAACACGACCGGCAATACCTGTTCCGGCCTGGCCCGGTCGTCGGTTGCGACCACAAGTTCCGCATCGATGAACCCGGATTCGCTTGGCTCGAACTCGAGTCGTATGCTCGCAAAAGACTCGCCGTGATAGGGCGCAGAGACGATCGTACGCTCGGTTGTCCGCAGCGAAATTTGGCCCGACTGCGATCGCTCTCTCGAACCGGAACCGTGGGCAACGACGTCGGCCGTTAAGACCGCCGACGTGCCCATTCGCAGTTCGTCTTTCCAAGTTAGCCCAACAGGTTTCGCAATCGACGGTCCAATCGGCAGCTCAATGACATGGATCGCTATGTCCCGCGACCGCAACGCCGATATCGCTCGCGCATTGTCTCCGCGCGTCGCCAATCCGTCACTGGCAATCGTCAGCGATCCCCGGCTTGTCCGAGGAATCAACGTTGCAGCGTGAGAGATAGCAGCAGACAAGGGAGTCGATCCTTCGGGGCCCGATGAACTCAACACCGTGACCGACCCAAACTCGCCAGTCATTGCATCACGATCATCATCAGCCAACGTACCCAACAAAACCAAATGGCTGTTGGGTCTGCCATGTCGTCGGGCAAAATCGGTTGCATGACGCAGTGACAATTGCCGCGCCGCGGGATCAACGCTGTCGGTTTGGTCGACGATCAATACACGCTGCGGCGGCGCGTCGTCAGGCAACAAGTGTGGCCGCGATAATGCCACCGCAAGTATGATAAAAACCAGCGATCGAAGCGTGTTTTGTACGCCGCTAACCCCTCGCCATGGTCCGATCCATGGGATCAGAGCGAGCGCCGCAAGCAACAACCACCAAGGCGATAGAATGATCATGGGATGTGCCCCCGTTGATGGAGCACCCACTCGCCGACCAACAACAACGAGACCACCAAACCCAGCCAGGTGATCGGGCTGATGCCAGCCAACAGCGATCCGAAGGGCAATCGGGGCAGGCTGGCTGCGATCCGATCATCGGCAGCCAAACGAGCAGCTCGAAGTGTTCGCCCATCATCGGTTTGAGTCCGCTGGTCGATCACGCGACCGAACTCGGGAGAACTCTCGGGCAAACGCTGGCCAAGCTCCGCCCACGGCACCAGTGGCGGACGATCGGCGAGCCATCGCATCGATCGGGCGACAAATACGGGGCAGGCGCGACTTTCCTGAAAATCAAATGAGGAAGTGAATAGATCCTTCCAGATTGCGATGGTTCGTTTGTCACCACTCGTCACTTGCACGTCCACGACCCGCCCGCTGGTTTCCGCAATTCCCGTGGCATCGATCTGCTCGATGGCAAGCCGATCGACCAAATCGGCGAGCGCTTCCTCGGGGTCCTCGGCGTCGGCGGTAATCGCTATCGCGGTCTCGTCGTCCGAGACAAGTCGAAAGTTCGCGTCGGCCGAGGAGCCGATCGTGACGTCGGCATCTGCATCGATGATCTCACAAGCTGGATCGAGCTGGATCAACTGGCGGATCGTATCGGGCACGTCGGCATCGATTTGAACCCGGATCTTGGTTCGATTGGGGACTGTGATTGAACCGACGGTTCGATCCTGATACGCGATATCGATCGTCGCTCCGTTTGCGGGCACCCCGCGGAGTTCCAACAGACCATCGCCGCGGAGCGTTGCCGTTTGACGGATCGGCGAACCTTCGACCGTGGCCGCGATTCGGTTTTCGACGGCGGATGGATCGGATCCGGCAATCGCGATCCAGAGGTCAACCAAATCCCAGCTTCCCTGGACCGAGTCGGCAACGCCCAACGTCGCCAACACGGGATTGAGAGCGAGATCAGCAGCGTCGCGTTCGACTTGATCGACTGTCAGAAACGGTTTCCCCTGGTCATCGTCTCGGGACATCGCCAGCAGTGTTGCGAGGCGCGTTGGATCGACCGGCGCGCCGCCGATCACGTGAATCGCCAACGGCGAGTCGGTTGTGGCTCGCGCCGCCAAAGTTTCGATCGCCCACGTGAGATCACTTGGCCGCGGGCTCGAATCGAATTCGCCTCGCAGTCGCGCCAGTGTCAGCGGTTCGCCGGGACGCAGCAGAGTTTCCAGCTCGGTCCCGACGGCGATGATCTCACGATCCCCAACCGGCAATGAACCGGCAACCTCCATCGCCAGTCTCCAATCGTCCTGGCGAAGCTGTTGGTCATCCAGGCCGCGGTTGATCAGCACAACATGCCTTGTGCCATCGAGCGAATGGGCTTGGGGCGCAGCGAGCAGGATCCACAGCAACGATGCAATCGTCACCAACAATGCCCAAGCCCACCAGTGTCGAAAACGCCGCACAAAGACGTGCGCCCGCGTTTCCTCCAATGCCTGTTGCCAAAAGATCGTACTCAGCACTTCCACTTCGCGATGTTGGACGCGTAGCCGTTGGGCGAACCATAACGCGACGGCAATGGCAGCGATGCCAGCCAACACTGCTGTGGCCGAGAGAAATGGGAAGCTCATGCCACAAACCTCCCAGCTTCGAACAGTGCCGCAAGCTGTTCCATGACACCGGTGTCCGCATCGATTTCGAGCCATCCACCTTTGCGTTGGCGGACAAACGACCGCAAACTGTCGAAGTGTCTGTCATAGGCATCGCGATACCGTTGCAGCACAGCATCGTCGATCGAAACGTCTTGCGTCACTGCCGTTTCACAATCGCGGACGCGAACATCGCCGCGCAACGTGGGCTGGCGATCTTCTGTCCGCGTGATCGCGACCAACAACAGGCGGTGACGAAGTCGCTTCAATTCGGCGAGCATCACGTCGATGCCGCGGGGATCGAAGAAGTCCGAGATCACGACCACCATTCCTTCGCGCAGGCCAAGACCGCGAAAGGTCGCCGCTGCGGCCGACAAATTGGTGCCGGAGGCTTGTGTTCGCGAAGTATTTGCGATTCGGGTCAGCGCGTCCGCCAGCAGACTGAGTCGTCCGCGTCCAGAGGTTGGTCGTACGCTGAGATCCAACGTATCGCCGAAGGGGAACACTCCAACGCGGTCATGTTGGTCCAGTCCGATCGAGGCGAGACCGATCGCTGCTTTCATTGCCACGATGGCGCGAGGACGATCTTCCTGCCACATACTTTGTGACAGATCAGGCAACAGGTAGATCGGCAAATCCTCCATCTCCTCGAACAACCGAATGACGACACGCCCTAACCGGCGATAGATGTTCCAATCGATGGACTTCATCTCGTCACCGGGTGAATAGGGTCGGTAGTCACGGAACTCGAGCCCCTGGCCGCGGTCCCGCGATCGATGCTCGGCCCAGCGACCGGCCGGCGCGACGCGACGGGCGATAATGCTCAGCGCACCGCGCCTGCTCAAGAAAGTGGGGGTCCAGCAGGTTGAAGTCATCGTTGATCATGTTGTCGCATTCGATTTGTCGAAACAGGCGATTCGACACTCCTCAGGAACCGCTGTGGGACAACCTTACCCGGCCACCGTGGCAACGTGCTTCAAAACCTCGCTGATGACATGATCCGGCGTGACGCCATCGGACATGCCCTGAAAGTTGATCAACACACGGTGCCGTAATACGTCATGGGCGACAGCCCGCAAGTCGGATCCGGCAACGGCAAACCGTCCCTCCAAAAGTGCGCGAACCTTTCCGGCCAAGATCAATGATTGCACGCCGCGCGGCGATGCCCCCAATGCGACCAGTTGATTCACGATTTCGGGTGCATAGGCATTGCCCGGCTGTGTCGCCATCACTAGCCGAATCGCTTCCGATTCGACATGTTCGGGAACGGCCGTGCCACGTACCACTCTTCGCATCCGAACGACGGTTGCCGCGTCGGCGACTGCGTTTAGTTCGATCTCTTCATTGGCAGTCGTGCGGCGCAAGATCGTTCGATAATCTTCTTCGGCCGGATAGCCGACGATCAACTTGAATAGAAACCGATCCAGTTGCGCCTCGGGCAGCGGATAAGTCCCTTCCTGTTCCACCGGGTTTTGCGTCGCCATCACGCAAAAGGGTTCTGCCAATTTGATGGTTCGATTGCCGACCGAGATTTGCTTTTCTTGCATCGACTCTAACAGTGCCGACTGTGTTCGCGGCGTGGCGCGATTGATTTCGTCGGCCAGTACCAGGTTGGCAACCAATGGTCCGGGTTGGAACTCCAGTTTCGTGCCCCCCGATTCGCTCTCGGTGAGGACGTTGGTGCCACGAATATCCGCCGGCATCATATCGGGCGTGAACTGAATCCGGCTAAAGCTCAGGTGAATCGCTTTGCCCAGCGAGCTGACGAGCAATGTTTTCCCCAATCCCGGCACACCCTCAAGCAACACGTGACCGGCGGCAAACAGTGCAGCCAAGACGCCGTCGACGACCGCTTCCTGTCCGACCATCATCCGCGAGACTTCGTCACGAATGTCTTGATGAACTCGTCGGAATTCAGCCGCCGCCTCTCGCGCGGCGGCTGGATCTTCAATCGTCGTTGTGGAAACCATGATCTCTTGTCGTCACTTTTTGCGGAACGAGTTTTCAATGTGGAATGGAAATGGGGTCCGGTAAACCAATGGCAAAGCCCAGCACACGCCGAAGGTTTATCGATTGCCGGATCCTTGTTTGTCGGTGGATGGATCGGTCGGCGGCGAGTTTCGCCGATCGAGAAAATATTGCCGCACGAAATCTTGAATCCAGGGAGCGTAATCTGGATGGTGGATCGGACCCACCGCGGCGTTGCGCTGGCCGCGATCTTCGGCCAGCACAAGATCGCTCTGCTCGGCCTCGGGCGTAATCCGCTGCTGCGTGATTCGAATTCGGCCTTTATTGGGTTGTCCGGTAATTCGGTCGGGAATGGGAACGCCGAGCACAAGTGCGGCGACGCCGCGGGATTTCTTTTGCCCACTGGGGCCACCGCGTCCGTTCGCGTCTGGGTTGGGTCGGTTACTACCAAATCCGATCTGCAAGTCGCGGTTCGCTGGAGTGCGACGATCACGCATATTCGGCTGGACGCCGCCGCGTGACTTTTGTTCTTCGTCATCATCATCAACATCGTCCTCATCCTCGATGTTCTCGTCATCGGGTGTGGCCATCTGACTCTTGCTCGACCAGTCACTTGCCGCCGCGTTGTTGTTGGACCCGCGCGAAGAACCTTGGCCGGCAGTGGAACCGGATGGTTCGTCTTGTTCCTTTCGTTCTCGTTCGGGGCGGTCCTTGTCGTCAGGGCGTTGCGGTTGCTGCTTTGGCTTGCGCGACGTGGGCGTCTCGGATTTCGACGGTTGACCCGAGGAAGAAGGTTCGCCGCGAGCACTGGACGGATTCGACGATTGCTGGCTTTCACTGGTCTCGCCATCGGCCAATTGGCCCCGCGACTCTTCCGCACTGTCGGGGGTAACATCCGTTGCCGATGCCTTGGGGTGGGAGCGACGTTCGGGGCGGCGATCGGACATTCGCTCGGGCAGTGGGGTTTCTTTCCGTTCATCGACCACCTGCTCCGGTGGCTTCTTTTTTTCAAGTTCGGTCAGACGTAAAGGTTGTTGCCCAATGGTGATCGCTGGCGCTGAGTCGATTTCGACAACCCCGTCTGCGGTTCGGCCGGCCAGCCACGTCGAACACCATAACGCGAGGGCCGCGATCGGAATCGCAAGCAGTGACACGCCACCGTTGATTCGGGTGCGCGGACCCGAGACCAGACTCTCACGCCGGGCTCGCTGTGCCCAATCCGACGCGTCCTCCACCGCCGCCTGCTGGAATGCATCTCGCGTCGGCTGGTTCAAGAATTGATCCGCAGTGACCAATCGCTCACTGGCGCCAAGTTGTCCATCCATGGCGCCCAGCGCTCGCTGCCGCGTGACGTCGATTCGATGGAGCAAAGTTCGGGTCAGTAACCAAACCAGGGGAACGGCGATCGTAAGTCCGATCATCCAGTTCAGCGACGGCCTCCATTGGAAGGGAAAGCCAATCAGCAGACGCAGCAATTCAGCGGTCACCGCAGTCATCGGTACCACAACGAGCATCGCGACCGCGGTACCGATTTGTGATCGCATGAATCGTTCACGCTGGGCAGCCTCGATCTGGCCGGATGCGTTTTCAACGACACGATTGATGGTGCGGCGAAGTTCAGAACTCACAGCCCAGGCCCCTCCTCGCGATCAAGCTGGCATTGATGCGCCTGCGCGACTTCACCGCTGGAGGCATCACGAACGAGCACGATCAGCTCGACGCTGTGGGGGTCGATACGCAACCCCATTTGCGACGAGCCGGCAGTGCGTCCGGCCCGCAGCGAATCCAGGTACGCCGCATTCTCTCCCTCCAGTTCTGCCAGATCTCGAGCAAAATCGAATTCAAACCTGCCCTGTTGATCGGGCTGGTATTCGACCCCATTGAGCGATCCCGGGGTGGCGATCCCACGCGCCAACATGCGGTGGATCACTACCCCGCTGGAACCGTGAAAGACCACGCCGCGCTGAGCAATGATCACCTGAACGACGAACTCGCCACTGAGCGGGTCGACATTGGGACCATCAATCACCACGTGACCGCGAAGCGCATTGCCGTTCAATTCTGCCGTCGTGCGGATATCGAAAGGTGTCCACATCTGCAAACGGCTGACGACCGCGTCGCGCGTCTCCTCGTAGATTTCTTCGGCCTGCCGATGCTTGCCCGCACCCGGTGCCGGAATGACCCCGTCAACCAACTGCATGGCGGGTCCGGAAACGAGCAGCCAGCGGGCCATGTGCTGGGCAAGCGGCGTGACCAACGGCTCCAATCGCGGCTCCGGCAAATGGTACGAAAGGAACACACATTCCTGATTACCAAAGTGAGAGATCACGCCTTGGTTTCCCAGCGCGCCGCCGATCGGCGCCACCGCGCTGTTCGGTGCCAACGTAGGCATTCGTAAAGAACTCGACCAGGCAGGTGCGATTGGTTCGAGTGTTGGGATCCACCTCGAATGCGGTGGGTGCCGAATAGTTACGAACACGGCCCGAAATCATCCGGTCGATCGTCTCGATCGTCATCCGTTGCTCTGCTGGTAATGTGGCATCCAACCGCGTCAGCGCCCGCATCGCTAGCTCCGAACTCTCTTCCTTCACCAGCGCCTGAATGTATCGGCTGAAGGCTCGCTTCTGTTTGCCATCGGCCTCATAACAGCGACCGAGATTCAGATTGATCATTCCGTCCTCGGGCAACCCGAACGCGGCCGACAAGAGGTGTCGCCAGGCCTCGCGGTTGTCGGTCGGCAGCAACAGTTCGCCCAGCCGGCCATGCAGCTTGTAATTTGAATCTGGATAACGGTCCGCGCGAGCTGCTCTTGACGCCCAGGCTCCCAGCCGCGATTCCCAGCTGCTGCTGACCCGCGTTGACCAACTCTTCCATCAATTCAAACAGCCGAGTTGCCCTCAGGTCTTTGGGCATCGTGTCGTTGACCCATTGAATCGCTTGCAGCAGTTGCTGTTCGTCGGCCTGTTTGTCCAGTAGCAAAGTGAGCAAGAACTCGGCGGCCTCGCGACCCAATCGCGTCTGGCTGTACTGCTGTAGCCAGTCCTGGACCAGCGAAACGTCTCCGGCAACCATCGCCTGAAACCATTCCAGCTCTTCCTGGGGAAAGGATGGCGAACGAGCACTCTGCAGGGTCACCAACAATGATTGACGGTCAACATGAACGCGAAAGTTTTCGAGTACGTTGATTCCCAACACGCCCGCCCCTTGCTCGGGATGGGAAGGCACCGAATCGACCGGTCGAAAGGCGACGTAAGGTGCGAAGTCGATCGACTCACAACGAACCGGTCCAACATCGCCGGCCGGTCGACCGAGCGTGTTGCACAATCGACGACTGATGATGCTGTCATAGCGAGACGATCCGATCGCCATCGCTCGCTGCAGCTGCCCGTTGACCGATTCCAACGTGACCGGTAGCCAAACCCGATCGTTTTGCAACGTGACCGGCGTCACAACGATGCCCGTCGACGGATCACTCTGGTAACTGGCCAGCCCACCGATCGGCAACAGACTGATCTGGCCACGCGGCAGATCAAAGATCACGTCAAAGTGTTTCAACAGTCGAGCCCCGATCGCGCCGACCAACGCGTTCTCGCCAATCTCTTGGGAGTGGTATTTCGTGAACGCCTCGAACTGTTCTTCGGGCCCCTGTTCGCGGCGAGGAATTGTGAGGTTGAAATCGGGAAAGTGCAGCGTCAGCGGACTCGGTCGCCCGCTTTGCGTCTCGGCCGGTAACGGCGCCGCCGCCTGATTGTGAAGTTGAAATCCGAACGGCCCGTCAAAATCGAGCCACAGGTTCACCGGGACCCGCAGCTGAGTCCCCGAGATGTCACAGGAAACGACAATTCTTCCATCGACGACCCGGACCGGAATCACACCACCCTCGCCGGAGAGCAGTTGCGGCCGATCGATCGAAGCTGGGTTTTGGGCGATGGCCTGAGCTGCCACGATCAATAATGCTGCGGCCAGGCAGCAGGTGCGGAGTGGGACAGCGGTATTTGACCTGTACGACATCAGTCTTCCTGGGCGGACGAAGGACCCTATCTTAAACAAAGTTTCCTTGCGTACGCCCGACTGCAGGGTTGAAAGGGCCCATTTTCGGATTCTCGGCTTGGACGTGGGAAACTGTTATCTTTCGCGTCGATTCGTGGTTCTCGCCGAAACCGAGCGATGTGTAAACGACGAACGAGAAGTACCAGTAATCGGTCGATTCATTTCCACCAGAATCGAGCAATCCGCCACACGATTCAAATTTGTCCAGCAGATAGTATCCGCCGGCGAACACCGAAACTTCGATGATGTGCGCGAGCAGTGCGCCCAGCACCAACAGGACGATCCAGCGGCGATGGATCATCTCGCCGGCGCGGCGGATACCGGTGATCGCCGACAACGCGTTCTAGTGGATCACGACACAAGCGTTCACCAACAGCACGATGGCCAGTAAGACCGTTAGCACGGCACCTTTGCCTCCCGGTTCACCTTTGCCTCCCGGTTCACCTTTGCCTCCCGGTTCACCTTTGCCTCCCGGTTCACCCTTGCCTCCCCCGGTTCAAGTTCATTTTCTCGCTGCCATCGGGTAGACATCAGGTGGCGGGTATCGTTTCGGTCATCCCGCTGGGCTTTGATGGTGGAAGCTTCGGTGTGACTTTTCTGCTGCTGGCCACCCTCCGCACGAAGAACCACAGCGTCACCGTGACGATCAGGATCGAAACGATGGCGGCGGCTCCTTCCCACAACAATGCCGTCCGCATCTCTGTCACCGGCGCCATGACTTTGTCCAGTCGATACTGCACCAACACCAACAAGTCTGTCTTGGCAGCCGCCGAGGGCTGGTCGCCGTCGGTGCTTTCGTACGGTACCGCGACCGGTTGCATCGCCGCGATCCAGGGGCCGTCGTATGTCGCGCCGTCTTCGGCATTGGCCATCGGGTCGCGGTAGTTGACATCGCCCCCTTCCAGCAGCCGATCGAGCAGATCCGAGGGCAGTTGATACTTTTCGTCGGCAAGCGTTTGCCCGACGCTGCGACGATAATCCATCAACGGGTGCTGCAGGATCGTTCCTCGCTCCAGGCCCTCTCTCGCTTGAACCAGAACGGCGACTTGATTGGCACCCTGTTTACTCTGCAAGAGTCGAAAATCACCGAGATCGATCGTGATCACAAACAGTGCATCCGGCGTGGAGTGATCGTCGCTGAAGTAAATCGGCGTACTGACGGCAACTTTCCAAAGTCCCGTCGCGAGGCTCTGGAACGCGGCCGACAAATGCGTGGCCTTCAGCGGGGCGACCTCACCGATCAGCGGATCTTCCTTCGGCAATTCCCGTTGGCCGCCGTGAAAATAAGTGCGATAGCAAAAGTTCTTGCCCGCCGTGTTATCCGATCGTTCAACCGGTTCGTGAAAGGCAACACTGATGATCGTGCCACGGGCATCGGTGACAAACATCGATGCCAGTCGCAGCTTCCTGGATCCTTGCGGTGCATCCTTGTAGCGTTTCAAACGGCGCGAAAGAACCGCGTCGAGCTCCATCCTGGTGTGGACATCGAGCAAACGCTCGCGGGCATCGGTCAACTCGTGAGTTGCCGCTGGGATTTTCAACGCGGCAATTTCGTCGAGCGACTGGACGACCGCCTCTGTCTGCAGCGATTCCTTCAGCTGCGCGACGAACTCGGGCACAGCCGCTTCATCGCGTGCCAATTGAAAGTATCGTTCAACTTCGCTTTCCAGCGTTCGTGCCGCAAACGTGGCAGCCAGCTGATTGCTGCCAAATGCTTCCCGACGGAGCGCCGTCATCGTCGTTTGGCTGGCGTGCCGGATACTGCGTGCACCAAAGACACAGGTAGCGATCAAAACCAGAATCGGGCCAACAATGCCAAGCAGCATCAAGGGTCGCCGAAGTCGAGCGGAATCACGCCGATTCAGATCCTGAAGGATCTGCTGGACATTGGCGTAACGCTCCTGTGGATTGGGTGCCAGACAGCGACTGACGATGCGCCCCAAGGCGCGGTCCACGTCGGCTCGGGCGAAATGTTGATCTGGTACGGGACTCCGCTCGATGGCCAAGCGATATCTTTCCAGCCGTTTGGGCAGCGAGCCGGCCGAGTCGAGTTGCTGGACGACCGAATCATTGCGATAGGGCGGCTGGCCGGTCAGCATCCGAAACAAGATCGCTCCTGCGGCATAGACGTCCCAGCCGGCATCGGGTGTGGACTGCAGGTCGGCTTGTTCGGGTGACATGTAGAACAACGTCCCCAACGCCGGGCTCTGATCATCCGACATGCGGCTCTGCCCAAAGTCGGCCAGCCGCGGTTCATTGTCTTCCCCCAACAGGATGTTGGCGGGCTTGAGGTCGCAGTGCAGCACCCCTTTTCCATGGCAATGATTCAAGCCGATGCAGATTTTACGAAACATTTCCACCGCTTCACCGGACGGCAGTTGTTCCCGTGCCTGCAACAAATCTTCCAGCGAGCCACCCTCGAGCAATTCCATCACGTAGTAGGGTGGATCGGCGTCCCAGCCGACTTCGAGCACCTGGACGACATGCCGATCGGCCGACAGTTGGACCAGGTTTTTTACCTCGCGGGAGAGCAACGACCAATTGACGCCGCCGCGATGAAGGTAGAACTTGACAGCAACGCCACGACCGGTGTTCAAATCACGACCGACCCAAACTTGGCCAAACGCGCCGGCACCAAGATACCGCTGCAGTCGGTAACCGGGGACTTCCGCCGGCGGAGTGGTGGCCTCGATCGAAAGCTTTTTGCTCGCCGATTGACCTCCGACCGTCTGGTATTGCGTGCGATCTTCGCTCACAGCGTGTTACCTGAATCCATCAACCTTCGAAAATATGCCGTTACTTTCACAAATTGTACCCCACTTTCGTCAGATCGCCGTCGTGGTCGCTTGCGGCTGGCTGCTGGCCGTGACCGGAGATCCTGCGTCGGCGCAGGATACCACAGCCCCCAGCGAGGCCCCGGCAATACTCGATGGACGTGAGGGTCGCGAATTGTTGCTGAGAAACTTTCGCCCCCAAAGCAAGCTTCGCGTCGCCCAGCACCCGAAAACGCACGCCAAGTATCCCGTCATCGACGTCCATACTCATTTTCACTACAAGCTCCGCGACAGCACACAGACGCTGGATGACTTCGTCGAACTGATGGACCGCAACGAGATCGCTGTCTGCGTTTCGCTCGATGGAAAACTCGGCAGCCAGCTTGATCGTCACATCGACTTCCTGTGGACCAAATACAAAGACCGCTTTGCCATCTTTGCGAACGTCGACTGGAAAGGTGACGGAGCAACCGATGATCCTGCCACCTGGGCTTGTCACCGTAGCGGATTTGCCGAGCGGACGGCACGTGAGTTGTCCAAGGCGGTTGAGCGAGGTGTCAGCGGCTTGAAGGTGTTCAAACGGTTTGGGCTCGATTACCGCAACCCCGATGGCAGCTTGATCAAGATTGATGACCATCGCTGGGATCCCATTTGGCAGGCCTGTGGCCAACTCGGTGTCCCCGTGATCATTCACACCGCCGATCCGGCGGCTTTCTTTGATCCGGTTGACGAAACCAACGAACGCTGGGAGGAATTGAGCCGACATCCCGATTGGAGTTTTTATGGCAAAGGGCTGCCCTCGCGTGACGAACTGCTGCAGGCTCGCAACCGGGTGATCGCACGGCACCCAAAGACCGAATTCATCGGCGCGCACATTGCCAACAATGCCGAGGACTTGAAGGTGGTCGGCGAATGGTTGGATCGTTACCCCAACCTGTGGATCGAACCCGCTTCGCGAATTGCCGAACTGGGCCGACAACCCTTCACGGCTCGCGACTTTTTGATTCGATATGCCGATCGATTGCTCTTTGGCACCGACGGACCGTGGCCCGAGTACCGTCTGCGGTTGTATTGGCGGTTCTTCGAAACTCGCGACGAATCATTCCCCTACAGCGAAAAGGTTCCGCCGCCACAGGGAATGTGGCGGATTTACGGCGTCGACCTGCCGGACGACGTACTCGCCAAGCTCTATCACGAAAACGCCGCCAGACTGATCCCGGGCGTTGCCGAGCGTTTGCAGGCCTATCAGCAACGCCTGAATTCGCAACAGGATCACCGGGACACGGCGACCCAAGATTTCGACACTGGTAGCGGTGAATGAGTGATCCGACCTTCGCCATGCTGACCTGCGCCCACGGCGCCGAACAAGTCGTCAAACGCTCGATCTCGAAAGAGGGCTGGCGACTGGCGTTCTCGCGTCCGGGGTTTGTGACGGCCAAACACGACCAACCGATCAATCCGCCCAGCGGCGTGTTCATTCGCACCAGTTCCCGATCGATCGGACAGACTCGCAGCGAAAACGCGTCGGTTCAGATCGCCGAATTGATTCGTCAATTGAATCAATCGCCGCTGGCCGGACGAAATTTTGATCAGCTTCATGTCTGGCCCAAGGACCGCGCCCCGATCGGCCGATTCGGGTTCGAGCCTGGCATTGACGAGGTCTCGCGGGCCGTTGCCGAGGAGATCTTTGATGCGATGGGAAAAGAATGGCTTCGCTGTGACGCCGCGAACCGAATCGCTCAGCCCAGCGAATCGGTGCTGGATGTCGTCTTGGTCGAGCCGGCTCACTGGTTTTTTGGTACTCACATCGCCGATCTGTGGCCCACACGCTGGCCGGGCGGGGTCCAGCCAGTTCAACCGAAGGACGAGCCCGTGTCGCGGGCTTATTACAAAGCCGCCGAAGCGATCACCTGGAGCGGATTCAATCTTCAGCCAGGCGACTTGTGCGTGGAAGTGGGCAGCGCGCCCGGCGGTGCTTGCGGACGATTGCTGGAACTGGGGATGCGAGTGATCGGCATTGATCCTGCCGAGATGGATTCGCGGATCGCCGGACACCCCCACTTTCGACACATCCGCGCTCGCGCCGGCGACCTGCCGCGACGGGAATACCGCGGCGCCAAGTGGTTGTTGGTCGATTCCAACGTCA
Organism: Pirellulaceae bacterium; assembly: GCA_963734865.1. Lineage (GTDB taxonomy): Bacteria > Planctomycetota > Planctomycetia > Pirellulales > Pirellulaceae > CBDCUW01. The sequence goes on along the minus strand of CAVTIV010000020.1, from coordinate 27,724 downwards.
AACCCGACAAAACGCTCGTGACCGTTGGGCACATCGTCACCAACCGCCAATGCGATTTCCGCGGGCTGCTGATCACGCTCAAGATCGGCGACTACGAATCGGCCGAATTGATCGACCGCTGGACAACCACGATCCGATCTTGGAACCCCAAACAGATTCGCGTTCGCCAATTGGCACGAAACAAATGTGAAGTCTGTTTCGCGGTGGAGCTATGATCAGGCGGGCGACCTACAATCGCTCGGCCGCAAACGTGTCCCCCTGGGCCGGGTCGCCTGTTTGCAATCCCTTGGTGAACCAGCGAACACGCTGCTCGCTGGTGCCGTGCGTGAACGTTTCCTGGTTGGCATGACCCTGGGCACGTTCCTGCAGCGTGTCATCACCGATCGCCGACGCCGCTCGCAGCCCTTCTTCGATGTCGCCACTCTCCAGAATCCTCTTGTTCCGCTGGGCGTGGTGAAACATCACGCCGGCATAAAAGTCGGCTTGTAGTTCCAGCCGGACCGAATACTTGTTGTACTCAACCTCACTGACAGTTCGCCGAATGCGGTCCAGTTCGCCTGTCGTGCCGAGCAAGTTTTGCACGTGATGACCGACTTCATGGGCGATCACATAGGCTTGGGCAAAGTCGCCGGGAGCATTCAGTTGCCGAGCCAGTTGGTAAAAGAAGGCGGTGTCCAAGTAGACCTTACGGTCGGTCGGACAGTAAAACGGGCCGGCGGCGGCCGTTGCCGGGCCGCACCCCGACATCGTTTGGGCCGTGAACAGCTCCAACTTCGGTTCCTGGTACGGCTGACCACCGGACATCAACGGGAACAGCTGATGCCATACGTCTTCGCTGTCGGCAAGCACCACGCTGACGAACTCGCCCAACTCTTTTTCTTCGGGCGAAAGTTGTACTTCGCCAGCTCCGGCGGGACCGACCTGCGCCTGCTGCTGTGCGGCTTGCTGCAGCAGACCACGCGGATCACCCCCCAACAGAAGGACGATCACAACCAACACGATCAATCCCAATCCGCCGCCGACGGCAACCGTGCCACCGCTCGTTCCCCGCCGATCTTCCACATTTTCACTTTGCCGACGACCGCGCCACCGCATCTCGCACACTCCGCAGAGAAAGAGAAAAGAAGTCACCGCTGGGGTGGCATTTCGTTTGCCGACCTCTGTTCTTTGTATGAGCCGGTCAAATCTTTGACCACCACTGCTCGATTGATTTTCATCGATGGCCACTCCCTCAACTGCCGCTCACTGCAGCTCACTCCAAGGTCGTCGCAGATCAGCCTTGCGTCGGAAGTGGGGGTCGGCCTAATCTTCCCAGCGATCTTCGGACTCGAACCCGCTCCCCGAATCGATGAAAAGCCATGGAAGGCCACCCACGCACCCTGTTCCGTCTCGCGCGACCACTCATCTTCGCGTTTTCACTCCTGTTCATCGGCTCGAAAGCCGCACGCGGCGACGAAGCCCAATGGATATGGGCCTCCGGCCACTCGCCCGAGACCCCGATCGCTGCGGGCGAAACGTGTCATTTCCGCAAACCGATCAACCTACGCGTCGCAGCCGAAGGACGGATCGAGATTGCCGCCGATGATCGCTACGAACTGTTTCTCAATGGCAAGTCGGTTGGCCGAGGAACTTCGTCGCGTGAGATGCAAGAGATTGATATTACCGATTTCCTGGAGATCGGTCGCAATGTCGTCGCCGTGCGCGTCGTCAATACCCATGGCAACACCGCCGCACTCGCGGCCCGGGTTTCGATTCGACCGCTCAACCAAGACAAATGGTTCACCTTTAGCAGTGATGCCTCGTGGAAAACCAGCCGCGAACCATCACCGATGTGGCAAACGGTCGTGTTCAACGATCGGCTCTGGGGATCGGCCAGTGTGTACGGGAATCTAGGCGATACGGTTCCCTGGGATCGTGATGAAGACGTCGTCGCCGAAAAGCAGGCAGAGCAACGCGAACGGTTTCAGATTCAAAAGGGATTCGGCGTCCAACGAGTACTCGGTGACGATCAAGTCGGGTCGGTCATCGCCATGACGTTCAACGAATTTGGCCATATCATCGTCTCGCAAGAAAATGGACCGTTGTTGCTGGTCTTTGACCGTGACGAGGACGGTGTGCCGGAGCATGTCCGTACCTATTGCGACCAAGTGAAATCATGCCAGGGCATCCTGGCTCTTAATGGCGAGGTATTCGTGACCGGTGACGGCCCCGAGGGAACCGCGCTGTATCGATTAACCGATACCGACCGCAATGGCACACTGGAGAAGGTCCGCGCGATCGTGAAGTTCAAAGGGAACCCCGGCGAACATGGGCCGCATGGCTTGCGGCTGGGTCCCGACGGAATGATTTATGTGACTCTGGGCAGTCACGTCCAAGCGATCGGCAAAAAAGGCGACGGGGAAACGTTGCGTGACAGCTACGAAGGTGACTTGCTACCCCGCTACTCGGATCCGGCTGGTCACGGGCTGGGCATCAAAGCGCCCGGCGGAACAATCATTCGCACCAACGCCGACGGCACCGTGGTGGAACGAGTCGCTGGCGGACTTCGCAATGCCTATGACCTGGTCTTCGATCCGAGCGGTGGGATGTTCGTACACGACGCCGACATGGAAGCCGATGTCGATACGGCCTGGTACCGACCGACCGCTCTGTTTGACGTGACCGAAGGGGGCGAATTTGGCTGGCGGACCGGTTGGGCCAAATGGCCGGAATATTACTTTGATCGTCTGCCAAATCTGTTGGACACCGGTCGCGGCAGCCCGACCGGCGCCATTTGCTACGAGCATTACATGTTCCCGGTTCGCTATCACAACTCGTTGTTCCTCGCCGATTGGTCCGAGGGGCGCATTTTGAATGTCCGCCTGAAACCGCGCGGTGCCGGTTACATCGCCGATAGCGAAGTGTTTCTCAAAGGACAACCTCTCAACGTGACCGATATCGAGGTCGGTCCCGATGGTGCGATGTACTTTTGCACCGGAGGTCGGGGAACATCCGGAGGCGTTTATCGAGTGATCTATAAGGGAGACATTCCCGACCGCATGAAACAACTCGGCTCCGGCATCGCCGCTGCGATTCGACAACCGCAACTCGAATCAGCTTGGGCCCGACAAGAAATCGCATCGATCAAACGTGAACTTGGCGACCAATGGGGCCAATTGGTCGCCGGTGTCGCCTACAGCAGTGACAACCCATCACACTATCGCACCCGCGCGATGGATTTGATGCAGCTATTCGGGCCGGTGCCGAGTGAAGAACTGGTACTGGAACTTAGCCAAGCAGAGAACGAGAACGTTCGGATGCGAGCGGCCAAGCTGATGGGACTGCATCCAGACGAACGCAGCTCGCGAAGGTTGGTGTCGATGTTGACCGATCGCGATGCCCGGGTTCGTCGCGCTGCCTGCGAAGCGATCCTGCGTAGCGGCAAGTTACCCGAGACAACCGAAGAACTGCTGCCGCTGATCGCTGACGAGGACCGCATCCTGTCATTCGTCGCGCGGCGAGTACTGGAACGTATGCCGGTGCAGAAATGGCGGGATCAGATCCTTTCCTCCGAGGACCATCGCGTGGCGATCGTGGGGATGCTGGCGCTGGTGAATGCCGATCCCAGCGAAGCGACTTGCATGCAAGTGCTGGAACGATCCAGCCAGCTGATGACCCAATTCCTGAGCGACGCCGACTTTGTCGACACGTTGCGGCTCTGCGAAGTCGCGTTGCATCGAGGCAAAATCGATCCGGCGAAAGTGACCCCCCTGCGGGACCAGATCGCCGAGGAATTTCCGGCGGGTGACTACCGGATGAATCACGAATTGATTCGATTGGCGGCCTACTTGCAAGCCGACGCGGTCGCCGATCGTGCACTCGACTACATCAGTTCCGATGCCGCCGACGCGGATCGGACGCTCGTGGCGATGTGCCTGCAATTCCTGTCGCATGATTGGACCGCCGAACAACGCTTCAAGATTCTCAAATACTACGAGAACACTGCCAACGCCGCGACCAAAGGTTCGCTGTCGATGTACATGATGGCGGTGACTCGCGATTTCGCCAAATCTCTTTCGGACGAGGATGTGATGGCGATTCTTGAACAGGGTGCCGTCTGGCGCAATGCGGCACTTGCGGCGATCTATAAACTGCCCCGTCCGATCGACGACTCGACCGCAGCGTTGCTCCGAGAACTGGATGGCAAGCTGATTGATCAGCCGCATCCAAGTGACGTCGAACGCCGGCTACGCACCGGCATCATCGCCATGCTGGCCAGTGCCAAAGACGAACAGTCGGCCGGCTACCTGAGACAATTGTGGCGAACCGAACCCGAGCGGCGCGCGGTGGTGGCAATGGCCCTGGCCCAAGACCCCGATGGTGAAAACTGGGATTATCTGGTTCGCAGCCTGAATATCTTGGAAGATCAAGCGGCCGACGAAGTCGTCAAGGCACTCCAGAGGGTGCCCGTCGCAACCGACGACCCGATGGCCATCCGTCAGCTGATTCTGCTGGGAGACCGCGCCGAACAACAGAGCCGCAGCTTCGAGGACGTCGAAAAACTGCTGGAACATTGGACCGGCATGCAACGCCCCGAGGGGGGCGCAAAATCGATGAAACCATGGCAGAAATGGTATGCCAAGATGTACCCTGACCGACCGCCGGCAGTACCCCCGAAGGCGGATGAATCGCGCTGGGACTTCAACCAATTGGTCGACTATCTCGACAGCGACGCCGGGAAATTCGGCGATCCGGTCCATGGCCGCACCACCTTTACCAAGGCAAAATGCGCCCAGTGCCATCAATTTGGTAACTACGGGGAATCGATCGGTCCGACACTCTCGGGAATCTCCAGGAGATACGCCAAGCGGGAAATCCTGGAATCGATCCTCTATCCCGCACACGTCGTCAGCAACCAATACGCCAGCAAGAAAGTGCTCACGCTTGATGGAAATGTACTCATTGGGATGGTCAGCGAACGAGCCGACCGGACCATCGAGGTTCGGGATGCGAACAATCGCATTACGGAGATCGCGGAGTCCAACGTCGACCAAATCCTGCCCAGCAACAGCAGTATCATGCCCAGTGGCTTGTTGGATGACCTGACACTCCAGGAAATCAGTGACCTGATGGCATACATGGGCGTCTTGCCACCATTGGAGGTCGCCGCACGACCGTAGATTGTCCTTCGCCTTCCCAAGATTTGAATTGGTCGGCAGAATACTCCACTATTGGCTCTGACAGTGCGGGTTGTTGTGCGCCGTTTTTCGCGCGTTGATCTGCCCAATCGTTTGGGTAATCGCCCATTTCATCTCAAATCACGGGTTGGTCGTGGAACGTCGTCTGCTCACGTTCATCGTCGCTTCGACGGCGTTCTTCTTCGTTTACATGGCGCTGCGGATCATGTTCGTTCCGCCGCCGCAGCTACCAGCGGCCAAACCGGCAGCTGGCGAGGTCGCTGATGCCGGCGATGATCTGGTCGATGGCGGCGAGCCGGCAGAGGGCGACGGCGAGCCACCACCGCCATCTGCCGATCAACCGGCCAAGCCGCCATTGGCCGTCGAGAGGCCCGGCCAAGCGGAGTGGCGAACGCTCGGTTCGATGGATCAGGAATCGGGCCACTTCATGCTCGTGACGCTCAGCACCTTGGGTGGCGGAGTCGAACGTATCGAGTTGACCGAGCGAGAAAACGATGGGTCGCTCAAGTACCGGCGGGTCGATGTCCGCGATGGTTACCTTGGCTACTTTGCGAGCGAACCGGCCGAACAGGTTGACGGCGTGAAGGTCAATGTTGTCGGACCAGGCACCCCGGCGGATGTTGCCGGCATTCAAGTTGGCGACATCATTGTCGCGATTGCCGGCAAGGTGGTCGTTGATCGCAAGGGTCTCGACCAGGCGCTATTGAACACCCAACCGGGCGACGAGATCAGCATCGAGGTGTTGCGGGGCACCGCCAGCAAGACGCCTCCTGAAAATCAAGATCCGCAGCCGCAGCCGCCCCCCGGTCCGCCGATCGTGCTGACGGCGAAGCTGACCCAACATCCCCTCGATTTGGTTCGATTGGCTCGTGATGGCGGTGATGACCAGATTGTCGGCAACCTTTCACGGCTGTCGTGTTTGATGACGCTGGGACAAGTCAATCGCAAGGGGATCGCGGCCGGCAATGATGCGATCTCCGGAATCAAAAATCCGGCCGAGATGATTTGGTCGTTCGAGAACAAGAGCGACGCCGAGATTCAGAGGGCGGACTTTTCGGTGGAGCTATCGGCCCAAGAAATGGCCGCAATCGGCGGCCAAGCCGTTCGCTTGCACCGCAGCTATTCGCTGGAAAAATCGAGCTATGCCATCGACATGGTCGTCGAGGTGGAAAACCTCTCGGACAAGCCCCAGGATTTGGCTTATCGGTTGGAAGGTGCGAACGGTCTGACCCTGGAAGGATGGTGGTACAGCAACAAGATCAGCCCCAATTTTAGCGGCGCCAGTGCGCGACGTGGTCTACAGCACGGCTGCCGATGATCACGAGCTGATCAGCGGATACGAGCTTTTGAAACGGGCAAAGAATGAACCCAAAACGCCGCACCAGACCATTTTCGCCCCCGACGGCGACGACGCATCTCGAAACTTGAACTACATCTGCGTCGACGCTCAATACTTCACCGTCGGCTACGTGCCGCCGCTCGGCGCGACTTCGCTGACCACGTTTCGCCGCGCTTCGGCAGGCCTGGTCGCCGATCCCAACGCCATCAAACGCCATCAGGAACGTGCCGTGAACTGCACGTTCTTTCTCGATAGCGCCATCGCGGAAATCGCACCAGGAAAATCGCTGCGTACAGAATTGCGGTTCTTTGCCGGTCCCAAACAGCCCGAATTGCTTGCCCAGTACGGGCTCGGCGACTGCATTTATTATGGTTGGTTTTCCCTATTTGCAAAATTCCTCGCGAGCCTGTTGCACGTTCTCGCGGGAATCGGAAGTTACGCGCTGGCGATCATTATCTTGACGGTGATCGTTCGCGGTTGCATGTTCCCGCTGTCTCGCAAGGCAGCCGTCAATGCGCAACGGATGCAGGAACTCGCGCCCGAGTTGAAAAAGATTGCCGAACAGTACAAGGACGACATGGAAGCGCGGCTGAAGGCTCAGCGCGAACTCCAACAGCGGGTCGGCTTTAACCCGCTGGCCGGTTGTTTACCGATGTTCTTGCAGCTGCCAATTTTCATCGGACTCTATCGGGCGTTGTCGGTTGATATCGAACTTCGCCAGAAAGCGGTCTTCTCCTGGACCAGCTGGGCCTCCAATTTGGCTGGCCCCGATATGCTTTACTATTGGGGCGATTGGCTCTGGGACTATCTCTCGGGCCGTGGCACCGGATGGCTCGGTCCCTACTTCAACATCCTGCCGGTGATCGTGGTCGCCCTGTTTTTGGCGCAGCAGAAGATGTTCATGCCGCCGGCGACCGACGAGCAAACGGCGATGACCCAGAAGATGATGAGCGTCATGACGCTGATGATGGGTTTGTTCTTTTTCCGTGTTCCGGCCGGTTTGTGCATCTACTTCATCACCAGCAGTTTGTGGGGGATTTGCGAGCGGATATTGGTCAAGAAAACGCTGCCCAACAAGCCGCATTTCGATGCCGCGGTGCTTGAAGGCACGGCAACACCCACGGCGAAGAAAAACCTCTCCCTGGCAGACCGAATTCGTCAACAGGTCAGCAAAGTGGAAGACCCCGCCGAGCGGCCCAACAAGCGTCGCCGGCCGAACGGGAAAAAGAAAAAGTAGATCCTTCCACAGCGATGTTCCCCGAGCCGGTGAACTCGGGACGCTCCAACCTTGTCATCTCGGGCGGGCCCTGCCCGGTCTGCCGGTCTGCGGAATCAGGATATCCAGCGGCAACCTCGCCGCACGGCAAAAACGGGCCCGTCGACAGCCACGTGTGACAAGTCGGGCAAAAACATTAGACTCTCACGCATGAGCGAAGAATCCGAATCCCTCTCCGAACCCAACGAAACTGAAGTGGAAACGTCAACTGTGGAGGCCGACGCCGCCGCTCTGCCCGATGCAGCCGCCCCCCCCAATCCGACCTTCGCGACCAATCCGATGGTCGCGCCCTCCCGCGCGATTCGTCCCTATGGAATGGAAGATGGCCGCAAATTGGCGGCGGCGGCGGCGCGGGTCGCGTTGGACAACAACGGCACCAACGTGATCGTGCTGGACGTCAGCGGTCAATCGGCAGAATTCGACTTCTTTGTCCTGGCCACCGGGACCAGCCGGCGTCAGCTGCACGCCATTAGCGAACAAATCGATGACCGGCTAGAAAAGGAGCTCGGTGATCACCGAATGGGAATCGAGGGCTACGAAGAGAGTCGCTGGATCGTTTTGGACTACGGCAGCGTCGTGATCCATTTGTTCGACGAGGAAACTCGCGAATTCTACGATTTGGAATCACTTTGGGCTGACGGCACTCGGGTACCGCTTTCCGAACTCGGTATCGACGCTTAGCTGCTGGCACGATGCACATTCCAAACTTGCTGCAAGAACGATTCGAGGTCGCCCTGGCGGAGCTATCGGATGACCCCACGCGTCTTGCTCGGATGATCCGCCCGACGTCGAATCCTGCTCATGGTGACTACCAGGCCAACTGCGCGATGCCGCTGTCGAAGCAGCTCGGATCCAAAGACGCCGCCGCAGTTGCCGCGCAGATCGTTGACCGCTTGAAAGTGGGTGACATCTGTAAGCCACCTGAAATCGTCAATGGCTTCATCAACCTGACTCTCCGTGAATCCTTCATCACCGAGTGCTTGCTGCAGATGCTCGGCGATGAACGTTGTTTGGTCAGCCGCATCGATAACGAAAAAACGATTGTTATCGACTATTCTTCGCCCAACGTGGCCAAACCGATGCATGTCGGGCATATCCGAAGCACCGTGATCGGTGACGCGCTGGCTCGCACGCTAAAGTTTCTCGGATACAAGACGATCACCGATAACCATCTCGGTGACTGGGGCACTCAGTTTGGGACCATCATTTATGGCTACAAACATTTCGGCGATCCCGCTGTGGTCGAATCCGATCCGGTGCCCGAGTTGACCAAACTGTATCGATTGGTCACACAGCTGGTCGAATACCGCAAGGCGATCGCCGACATTCCATCGATCGAACAGAAGGTTTCCGAGGCCCAAGAATCGCTCGACCTGGCAACGGCGGAAGCGGACGCAGCCGATCCCAAAGATGCAAAAAAGAAGAAAAAGGCCGTCACCGCTGCCCAACGCAAGCTGACAGCACTTGATGCCCAACTCGATTCTTGCCGGCAGAAGATCCACGATGTCCAGTCGGATCCCGGTTTGTACCAGAAGGCGCTCGCCCATCCGACGATCGATTCGGACGTGCTCAACGAAACGGTCAAGCTTCATCAGGGTGACCGGGAAAACGTCGCCCTGTGGCAAAAGTTTATGCCTCATTGCAAGGATGAGATCGACCGAATCTACCGGCGATTGAATGTTCAGTTTGACCATACTTTGGGCGAGAGTTTTTATCACCCGATGCTGGCAGATGTGGTCTCGGACTTGGAAAAACTCGGATTGGCCAGCGAGAGCGACGGTGCGATCTGTGTGTTCCTGGCCGGCTTTGATGCCCCCATGATCGTCCGCAAGCAGGATGGTGCTTATCTCTATGCGACCACCGATCTGGCAACGCTGAAATACCGACTCAGCGAGTTCGATCCGGCCGAAATCTTATATGTCGTTGATACCCGACAAAGCGAGCACTTTGAAAAACTGTTTGCGGTGGCGGATCGATTCGGCCTGGGAAAGGTCAAACTGGTTCATGTGAATTTTGGTACCGTGCTCGGTGAGGATGGTCGACCGATGAAAACGCGAAGTGGTTCGCTGATCGGTTTGGAGAGCTTGTTGGATGACGCGGTGGAAAGGGCCCAGCAGGTCGTTTGTGTCCCCGAGCGGCTCGCGAATTTTGATCCGCCGATGGAGCAATCCGAACAACAGCGAATTGCCGAGGTTGTTGGAATCGGGGCCATCAAATTTGCCGATCTGTCCCACCATCGAACGAGCGACTATCAATTCAACCTGAAAAAAATGGTCGCGTTGGATGGAAATACATCCGCCTACGTCCAGTATTCCTATACCCGAACGCAGGGGATTCTTCAAAAGGCGGGAACGACCGAAGCCGAAGTGATCGCATCGGCCGGAGAATTCCCGATTCAATTGACCCACCCAGCCGAGCGAGCACTGGCCCTGATGTTGCTTCGCTTGGAAGAGGCATTGAAAGCGGTTCATCAAGACTATGCACCCAACCAACTGGTCGACTACCTGTTGGAAACGGCAAAAATCTATTCGATATTCAATGAGAATTGCCACGTCCTTCGCGCGGAGTCCGAAGCCATCCGGACGACACGATTGGTGCTCGTCACCCTCTGCGGACGGGTATTGCGATTGGGACTCTCTCTATTAGGAATCGCAGTGGTTCCCAGAATGTAAATGTGGGTCATCCTGCCCGAACACCATCGCAAACGTTCGATATGATTGACAACAATCGCGGATCGCAGATTCACAGACGGCTCGATCAGCGTCGTCATCGAATTTGCTTCAGAGTTTGTCATTTCGGTTGCAAGTTCCATCACCAGGAAAGGTATTTTCGATGGCAAGAAAGAAGTCTGGTGCCCCCAACAAATCAGAAGCGATTCGCGATTATTACGCTGCCCATCCGGACGCCAAGCCAAAGCAAGTCGTTGCCGCGTTACAGAAAAAGCGAATCACCGTATCAGCTGGCTTCGTCAGCACCATTCGCTCCAAATCGAAAGAGAATGCGACCGTTGGCAAACCTGGCCGCCCGCCAGGCACGAAAACGGTGCGACGCGGTCGTCCCGCCGGTCGCGGTGACTCTTCCCCGGCCGCTTCGCTTGAGTACTCCATCGATTCGTTGCTGAAGGTCAAACGGATCGTGAACGAAATGGGCGGGTTCGGCGAAACCCGAAACGCCCTTTCCGCTCTGGAAAAGCTGCTGAACTGACGGCTTCGCGAAAACCGGCACTGCCCAGCTGTGCCGCCGGATTTCCCAGACCGTGCCTAGGCGTCAGGCCATTTGCAACGGTTTTAGGATCTGCGGTTTCCGGCTAGCCGCCCGTTTCCGGCCCTCCTTGCAAGGTTCGGCAGTCGCTTCTGGTGCACGCGTGTAGAATGAGCGACAATGGATCTCGCTGATGGCAGAGTTCCCTGATCCCCGAGACGGGTGTGCAGGTAGGTCACCGGCGGCCGAATTGTTGTGTCCCAACTCCTCTCGATTCCTCTTTTCGCACTTTGATTCACTGATGGAAACGCTGACTCCGGATCAATTCGCGCAGCGAATATCGGACCTCGGGCTTGCCGACCACCGAGTTGTCGATCAGGCGATGGGCGAGTTGGGTGGAGCAGAGGCTGGGCTGGACGATGTGATCGCCGTCATGCAGCGCCGCGGCATCGTCACGACCCTGCAAACCGAAAAAATTCTCAAAGGAGATCGACAGGGGTATTTCTACGGCGACTATAAAGTTTTGTATGTGATCGGCGCCGGTACGTTCGCGCGAGTCTACCGCGCCGAAAAAGATGGCCAGGTTTTTGCCGTCAAGGTTTTGCGAAAGCGATTTCGCGACGAAGTGAGGGAGTTGGAGCAGTTCCTTCGTGAAGGTCGAATGGGTCTCAAGCTCCGGCATCCACACATCGTCAGCATCATCGAAGTGGTTCCGGATGTCCGAAATCCGTTCTTGGCGATGGAGTTCGTCGAAGGCCAAACGCTTCGCGAACTGGTGCGTGTCCGCGGCCGATTGCCCGCCGACCTGGCACTTCGTCTGATGTACGAAGTCTCATCCGGCTTGGCGTATGCATCATCCTTTGGTATCGCGCATCGTGACTTGAAGCTTTCCAACGTATTGATTTCATCCGAAGGGAAAGCCAAGCTCGTTGACTTCGGTTTGGCGGCACTGACCGATCGCAACAACCCCGAAAAGATGGCCGACTGCCCCAACGCTCGTGCAATCGACTATGCCGCGCTGGAACGCGGCACAGGGGTTCGCAAAGACGATCCACGGAGCGACATTTATTTTGCCGGTAATATGCTCTATCACATGCTCGCCGGTGAACCCGCACTGACGGAAACGCGTGACCGGCTGCAGCGATTGAATGTATCCCGTTTTCAAGAGGTCGTTCCGCTGCATGAACGAGTCCCCGATGTACCAAGTGTCGCCAATCAGATCGTTCAACGGTGCATGGAATTCAATCCCGACAAGAGAATCCAATCAGCCGCCGCACTTCAGGCCGAAGTCAAGAAAGCAATCGAGATTCTCGAGGGTGGACACCGATTGCGACGAGATTTCGACTCCGGCAACAACACGACCGAGCAACCCGAAGATGACGATATTCCGACCAATGAAGGTGAGGGATACATCGTGATGCTGGTCGAATCGAAAGCTGCGTTGCAGAATGCCGTCCGTGAGCGGCTGAAGTCTCGCGGATACCGCGTGCTCGTGATCTCCGACCCCAATCGAGCCCTCAGCCGATTCAACGACGAAGGCGGCACTCCTGCCGACTGCGTGATCTTCGGAGCCGCAGAATTGGGAAATCTCGCTTTGGAAGCATTCAACAAATTCGCCAACGACGAACACACTTGCGAGATTCCGGCGATCCTGATGGCCGACAGTCGACAGACCAAAATCATCGCTCAGGCCCGCCGGGGACCCAACCGCAAACTCCTGGCCCTACCGCTGAAGGTTCGCGAATTGCGTGCCGCACTGCTGCAACTGCTCGCGGGCGTCGACCGCCGACCGCTGGGCACGTTCTAGCCCCACGCGAAAACGGGTCGGCGGGAAACCTTATTCGTGTGGCGAGCAACCACCAAGGCGGGTCGGCGGGAAAACCCCGAACCTCCTCTTTTCTGCCAACGTCCGGTCAAGTGGAACCGCTGGCACGCCGATACTACCGGAGTAACCGGCAGAGAGGGACGATCGACCGAAAACTGCCGATCTTGACTGTTCGCCAACCTTTTCCTAGGTTGCGCAAACAAAAGGCGACGTGGCCAAGCGGCTAAGGCGATGGATTGCAAATCCATTATTCGTGGGTTCGAATCCCACCGTCGCCTCTTCAGGCAAATTTACTGAATTTCTGATCACCGAATCAGAAGGCCTCGGGCCAGGCTAGGCGAAGTCATCGGGTTCGTCATCGGGGCGATCAGACAGTACCGCGTTCAAAATATCCCACTCCAACGCAAGTTCGCGACGGAAGACAGCTTGCGTGTCGGTGTAGTTGTCGATCATTCGGATCGATAGTTTACGGCCAGCCAATTGCGGTCGCAGCTCAGGATACTCCGTTAGAAAGGCCGGCAAGACACGAATCACTTCCGCAACAATCAGGTTCATGCGTCGTTCACTGTGCTCGGCCGACGGCGATGCGGCGTATGCGACGGAAGGATCTTCGGGGTCAATAAAGAACGCCACGCCATCGCAGATGATCGCGTCGCCGTTCGCAAAAACGGGGACGCGCATGGTTGGCGTGGCTTGAAACCCTTTGCGCAGTTTCGTCCACCAGGATTCATGTTCGTCAACCGCTGCTGGCGATTCGTATGGGTTCGGCGTATTGCTCAAGGAAGTGACAGGACATACGGATGTGGTGGATTCACCTGCGTGACGTCGCGCGTCACAGGGCCGGCGGTGGTCGTTCTTCATTGGAATCCGACCCGGCCGCCGGATCCAGTGCATCCAATTGTCCGGTAACCGATGTGGCTTTCAAGATACCGGGCACGAGCGGATCATCGACCACAGGCTATCGCGATGTCCAGTGCTCGTCGGTCAGTCCAGTCGGGCCTCTGGCAGTACGTCCCCTAAGGTCCAGCCACGCCCAGTCAGACGAAGCACCATCCGCAGACGTTCGGACGATCCAAAATCCGCGGCGCGAGTTGTGGTTCGTGCGGAATTCGTAGACTGTTCGGAAAGATTCGAAGACCGGTAAATGGTGAATTCGCGAGGCGGCTTATTTGGCGGTATTCGAGCACTTCACCGCCCCAGGATTCAGTCGTCGCGCGGTAACCGGCGAGTTCTGTCTTCCCGCGTTTGTGCTTTGCGTAAAGGTCGAGCAGTTCAAGCACGAGGTATCAATTTCTGTCGGCGAACGTCCGCGTTGACCGGGCGGCGGCCAGCATGCTATCCATCTGAAACCGTGTTGTCCGCCGCTGGGCGTGCAACGCTTTGTTCTGTCGCGTCCAGTAGCGGTCTACACTTCGTTTGGCATTCTGATGCTGACGCGGTTGGATTGTATCCGGGAATCATATCAACCAAATCGGGAAACGCGGAAGTCAAGGCTGCCCAACCTGCTGTTCGTCTGTGCATTTCAGGTGACGCGAGCAACGAGTGGACGTGTGGCAGCTCACGCCCGATATCATAACCGCGTCGATGCAATTCAAGTAGATGTAGGTTCGGCGTGGAGCATTTCTCGTGAAGTTCAGTAAGTAGCTCATCATCGGTCATGCGATCGAAACGGCGGGACATCCACTTGAGTCCAACAATCAGCGGCAACTGGCCGAGCATTGCGCCAAGAAGCAAGCCAATTGGAACACCGAGTAGTGTGCCAACGATACCGAGTCTGTGCCACCCGGAGCTGCCAAGAACGACAGCACCAGCGGCCATCGCAAGCAACCGTATCAGATCGAACAAGGTAAACATTGGCAAGTCGTTAGCAGTTCGACTCCGCGACAGAACGGCCGCGATCACGGCGACCGAGGAGTGGATTGTGATTTCAGAACCGATAGGGCCGAGGTCTCCCGTGCATCGCTTTTTTCGCCGATCCGTCAATTCGCGACAATTGGGCGGATCATCCAACCGCCAACGAAATCAACCTTTTTCGCTTCGATGCCGGGAAGACCAGTGCGAGATCTTTCACCGCTACTTTCCGCATCATAGCTCACGTAAACGCCCTTGGTTCTACCCGCACGAAAATCGAGAACGACCCATCCGTCAGCAGGTAATTCAGTCGGTCTGTCAAACTTGATCGAGACCCATTTCTCATCACCACGCTCGAAGAGCGAGTACGGTGCCATCTTGGTCGCCATTACTTCGGATTGGTCGGCGTTAAGGATGTAAATCAGGAATTGTTCATTCGGTGGATCAGACGTTCCATATCGGGACCCATGCACCTCAATGCCTGCCAGCATTCGGTTTTCCGGAGAAAGCTCCAGTTGAATCATTTCTCCTGAGCCACCAAGGCTCTTCTTGCCGTCAGGCTTGCCATCGGCATACACGTCCGCGTGGTCCGACAATACAACCATGAAAACGATGAAAGGTAATCGCTTGAGGATCCCGCGCATGTGGAAGGTCCGTATTTGCAAGGTAGTGTCGAGGTCGGCGAGGATCACCGGGGCTGAGCGGTAAGGTGACCATCACCAAAACGCGCTTTCGAGGCCTCCACGTCCAACCCAATGGTTATCCGTCCGTTTAGGCTTGGATGCTCGCCAGTGCAATTCGTCGGGCTACTCTTGCTCTCGCAACAGTTCTATTTCAACGCCAAGGCGACGTGCGGTCGCCATGAGCACGTCTGCCTGAGTGACCCTAGCATCTCTGTTTTGTTGTTCCATTAGTGACTCGTATTCTTTGGCGTTAGCAAGCTTCTGCTGCAATACGTCGATTCGTTGAGCTCTGTTGGTGGCCAATTCGTACTCCGCATCTAGGAGATCATTACGAGCGGACGTTACTGCCTCACGGGGACTCCTTGCAATCTTAAACAATGCTTCAAGCGCCTCGACACGTGTTTTCAGTACATCTCGACGCTCTTCAAGCAAGGAAGTCAACCTTGTTCGGGTGGAATTGGTGTCTTGCCCGAACACTGGAAAACGCATAGTGAAGCACGATGCGACACACAGAATAGCAACAGCGCAAATGACACTTTGTACGAACTTGAAAGTTGGCATTTGTCAGTTCCCCGAGTTGATAGTGAAGTAGCTTTTCCTTCCAAACCCGATCTCTGGCGCAGATTCGAGGTCGGATAACGGTTGCCATCAGCCGGCACGAACGAATCAGTCACCGTCGACGCAAGATGCTTTTGAGTGCTCGATTGCATGGCGTGGTTATCGGATGCAGTGGCGACCCGTTGACGACCAGGAGACGGCATCCGATCCGCGCATTTTAGAGCATCGGCGACCGCGCAACAATCAACCTGCGCACGTTCGAGCATGGGATTCAACCGCGCATCTTCGAGAATCCGATCCGACCGATTGATCACTCCACTAAGCGTCACCTGCACATTTCCGCATATTCAACGCCAGTGACGATACCATTCTCAACCACGATCGATAAAAACCCGTCCCCTTCCTCTTCCACAGATAGGTAACCAATTGCCGCGAATAGGAGACCGCACAACAGAATCCGCAATCCGGATGGTTTGTGATTGTGAGTTAGTCGATTCATTGCGATTGCAGATTACACGCAAGGCTGATTGTGTTAGCGAACGTTTCGGATAACGCGGCCGGGAGTTGACGTTACCGAGCGAAGCGAACCGACCGGCCTATTCCGGATCGCGTTCATCCGTTTGTTCTGCCGAATTGGGCCAACACACATCAAGGTGCACGTTGTTGAAATCGGGATCATCCAAGTCGCCAGCATGCCGGATGACACCACCTGGCGGTAAAGACGCCATCCTAATCTCTTGGCCGTCGGGGACAACGTGACCGAACGCCTGATGTTCGATCAGTCGATTGCATAAGTCAATCACACCATCTTCGAGTTCCGCTCGGACGTTGTGAACGCTGATATCCGGCCGGCCGAATTTTCGCATGCCGCGAGTGTGAAACCATTTCAACGAAGGAACATCTTCTTCGGACACGAGGATCACGGTGTGATGGCGTGGGACCGACGCAGCAGGGTCGAATATCTGTTGTTTCCATTTCGACGGTTGCCACCAGCAGAACATCAACGGATCGTAGACCGCGCAGCCGCCGTGATCCACAAAGTACGTGATTAGGCCCACGGTGTCTCGTAAATAGTCGAGGGTTGCCGAGTCGGTTGGTGTCCCACGCAAGATCATGCAATGCTGACATTGCGCGACCGTGGCCGATAGTTCTGGATCGTCTGCAACGAATTCGTCCCAGACATAGCCATCGCGAAAACTACCGGGAACGTCTGGATGTTTCTTGGGGCCGTACGACATGACGTCGATGCCCTCGGGAAAGCCATTGGACCGATAGATGCTACGCGACAATGGAGCCGAGGCGTCGATTTCACCGTAGACGACGTAGAACAGGAACGGGTCGCCGCCACCAGCGACGTAGTGCATTCGTTCCCACGTTTCGAGTTCAGATGTCACGCGAAATTCCGAGCGGCAGAACGACTGGGATCAGCGGACGGCGGGAGTTGGCATTGATCTCACGAGAAACGGCACCACCGCCGCTCAGTTGCATCCCTTGGTTCGTCGCGTCCTCACTTCTTGAATAGTGATTGAAACGTAACGATGCCGACCGTTGGATTGTCGTCAAATATCGTTGCGAGGAAACTCTGTGCGCGCGTCGCAGTCATGCGATGGGCCAATTGTCCGCAAGTTCACGATCACGGAACCGTCGAACGGGCGTTTCTCGCAAGTCACATCAACGAGGAAACGCTCGGCCAATTGCGCAACATCCCAATCGTGCTTCTGTTCGGTTGATGCGCTGGGGGCCGCTGTCGCCGTGGTTGCAACCAAGATTGACAAAGCAAGCATTCGGAGTGTCATGGTCAACGTCCTTTGGAAAAGTGTGAAGAGAAGCGGAGTTGTTGAGTCGATGAAGGGTCGTCGTAACCGGGCGACCGAACAAGATTTTCCATTTCTAAACGCGCTGCCGGTTGCGCCGGTTCACGACATCGTTATGTGCCGGCTGGACGCGTTACCTTGAAGCGACAAGCGGCTGCGTCCGTTTCGTCGACCGTAATGGTGCGCGGTTTCGTTATTGCCATCGACTGTCCACGTTCAAGTGTCACCGTGATTGTCTCATTATTTGGCGCCAGATAGATCAGAGCATCATTGTCAATGACGACGACCTCCCCGATCACGTCACCCTCTTCGAACAAATCTGCGCCGGGAAAGGAAACGACGCACTTGTTCATTGCTTCGAGCTTCGTATTTGCGGGCAGTAAGTACCGCACGTGCGGATCGAGCGAGGTGAGATGATCGGCCGCCACGCTTAACGACTTGGGAGCCGAGTCCCCACATCCGGATGTACCCAATACGACTTGAACACATAGGATCCCAGCAACCCAAGACTGGATTCGCTTGCTGGTCCCGAACAAAGAAGATTGCGTCATCTTTGAACTCATAGTTTAGGTGAGGCACATAACGAATTGCGATCATCGGGCACGAGCGATTGGCGTTGCTACCCGAGGGATGCGATTCGTACTCGGGGCGAGTAGTTCGGGGTCTTTCGAGTTTAGGATAGGGTTTGTGTTCACGGTTTGCCACGGATTTCTCCTTGTGCGGTCACAATATTCTCTCCTTGCCCAATTGTCATTGACATTGAAGTACTGAAAGTGACCTTGAAGCTTACGCACTCATCCAGCACATAGTGCAAGTACACATTGGCCAGCAGTGGGGAAAGAACCGAACCTTGTGCTACGCCTTCGCTCGTGTCGTGACGTTCGTCTTCCAGCGTGAACAGACCCTGGGCAGGATCCGACAGCAAACCATGTTTTCGGAGCTCAATCCAGTCGCATACATCAACCACGAAGCTGGCTCAGGAACTTCCGAAATGTTGAACGTCGCGGAAAAAGCCAAGTTGTTTCCGTTCGGTGTTCGTGTCCACGCTCTCGACGTGTACTCATGTTGATTATCCGTAGGTAAATAACGTCAAGGTAACGGGGGGCGAGGAGAGGAGCTTGACTTCAAGCTGGACTGCGCCGAGCCCTCCCGTTCACCGATTATGCCGTCTTCGCTGGGCGTCGCGACGAATTCGGAAAGCGGGTTCGCATATACAATCAAGTCAGGAAACTTGTCTCGCAGCCGCGCAGCGGATGAGTCTGGCTTACCACGCGGGAAGTTTGCGGAAATGGCAATCAGCCACATCGTCACTGCGATAGCGGCTAATCCCAAGATCCTCTTTCCATAACGCGATGGGTGGCGGTCCGTCATTGAGTGTCTCCATACGCAAAAAACAGGAAGGAAGAAGGACCTATTTAGATCTGCGGCATAAACGAAATGCGATCGATGCCAGCACGCGACGTGCCTCCATAGATCGCATTTCGTTCACCTATGTCGCGCCGGGCGTGCAAACCGCTGCATCACAACCGACACAACCAAAGCCACGATGATTGTCAGCACGAGCGCGAATCCAGTATACCCAAGCAGCGGACCCGCAGTCGTGGGATACATCGCGAGCGGAATCACGACAAGCAATATGGCAAAGAACCAGCAAAGACGTGATATGCGAGAATGGTACCGCACACAACGACTCGTGGCATACGCGACGATGATGCCGAAGGGAATACACGCCATCATCGAGATCCGTAGCAGTTCGGTAGTGAACTCGCTTGGTGCCCCTGCAATGTGTGCGACGGACGGCGCGATTGCCCCACCGCCGACGGCAACCGAGAGCACGATCAAGAATGCGATCGCGCTGCCACGCAATGCTGGCGGTGACAGATGATCGGCGCAGAATTTGGAGCGACGTACGGGTTAATCATATGCATCGCGCACCCTGGGTCAGAGCAACGGGTCGTAGCCAGAACGAAATGAAAAACGGTCGGCATAACCGGGCGACCGCCCAAGACTTTCCATTTGTAAACGCGCTGCCGGTCACTCCGTTTCACAACATGGTTCGCCGCAGCGTTTCAGGTGGTAGTGTGAGTACGGCCCCTGTTCAGATTCATCGCCATCGAATGTGATGCGGAGCGTCTGGCATTGACCGTATGAAGTGATGGTACCAGAAGCACCGGCGTTACGTCCAGAAATGACGATAGCGCGATCGCCGACGGAGAACGGCCCACCATTAAGCCGGGCTTGTTTCTCAGTCATTCCGGAAAAAACACCGTAGGCCAAAACGGGCGATACGATTAGCGTCAGAAGGAGCGTAGCAGGAATCGCAAACAGAGTGAGTAGCAAAAAGCTTGGCGACCGTAGTGCGGCAAGCGATATGTCGAGTGACTTGAATAGGCAGTACAGCGCAAGGCAGAACGTTGCGATAAACCAAAGACGCATCCAGATTTCACTGGCCACGAAGCGTTCACGGTAGGTAAACATCGCGGACGGTCAATCCCTTTACAACTGCGCTCGATTCAGTCGGCAAACGGCCCGCGTAAAGCGACGCGATGGTTACCCGCCGTTTGGATCGAACATTGGATCGAACATGGATGAACAAGCAATCGTTCGTCAAGCAATAGATCCAAAGGTCAGTGTAGCGTGGGAAATAGGGCCAAACAAGTTCGAGCAGAGAACGCACGACTGCATCGCGAATGTTCGTAACCGCATACGAAAGGGTCACGAGCGTTTTGCGCCGAGAAGCCAATCAACGTTAGTGATCAGCGGGGACGGGCGAACGGCTTGCAAGCTGCTGCGCGCTGGTGGAACACTCTGTGGCCTACTTGGACAGTGGATAACGGAACTGATGATCGAATCATACGCGGCAACGACAACTATCTGCTCTTCGTGTGTCCGCGACGGAAATACGATACATGACGTCGTCCCAGGTTGCGTCCTCGGGAAGCTGTTCAATCGCCTCACGCGCGGACGATTTGACGTCGGTCTGGTTTGGGTTGAGCATTGAGCAGCCTCCCTATTACAGTTTAGCGACGGCGAGCAAAACAGCAAACGATGAATCGGAATGAAAGCATCCCTTTCAAGCAGAACGGCCCGGATCGCCCGGTCCGAGGAGTTCGGCAACCACTGCCCAAGAGTTGTTCGAGGACTCGGGCGGATCGCTTGGTTATGGCTCGGCTGTGCGAAAGCGCCTGACATCGATGGCGTCGATGGTCGTGTGATTTCCCGAAAAGAAATCCGCGGGAATCTGAAAGGTAAATTGGCTACCGATGTCTGCTTGATCTGGAGAGGATGTCGTGCCAGCATTCGCAGACTTGAACAGGATGCCAATGGCACGGTTCGCGTACGCCGCAGGTTCCACGAGTACAAACGAAGCCAAGGGAGCCTTTCCATCGTCGTGGCCGGCATCGCTGTCATCAAACCATGGATGGTCCCTGACAAGGCTGGTAAACCTCGCACGGCATGTAACGTAGGTCAGTGCGAGTTTCTTCTCGCCTTCAGGGCTTTCTGCCCTGGGAGCTTCATTTCCCGTCGATACTTGCGTAGAGTTCTGCGACCGCGGTACATCCCCACATCCGACAAGAGCGATGCCCACAGCGGCGCAGAAAGTGGTGATTGCTTTCGTCGAGATGTAAGACATGGGCTTTGGTCCATTGCCATAACGAAATGCGTTTACCGGGTCGCGGCGAACGACATTGATCTAGCTAAATCGCGCGACCCGCGACTCCGTGTGCAACGGTTTGTCCGGCGGCATTGTGCGCTGGCTGAGATAGCGACTAGGTGGGCGCTGTCCCATCAACGTCTTGGGCATTCTTGTATAGCAAAACGAGAACAGTGATTGGTACAAAAATCGCGCCCATGAAGAACCATAGCCACGGGTTCCGTCCGGAGCCTTTGGCCCAAAGGGCACAGAATGCGCCGGCTAGGAGGAATACCAGACCACCGTCGTCGGCATACCTAGAGAAATGGCTGCGAACGTTTAGGATTTCGGAGTCCAGCCGTTGCGTTTCCCTCTCCAGTTGTTCGATTCGCTCCTGGTACTTGTCCGATTGCTGCGTCTCCTGGGCGACAACAGTTCCGGGCAGGATCAAAAAGAACGTCAGACCAAGGCAACGCGTTAGTGAGACATTAGCACCTTTCAATCGTATTCTCCGTTTGAATGGTTTGTTGATCCGTTCGCCCAACGGTGGTGTACACCCGGCTCGAACGGAACGGTCACTACCGACCCGAGATCCTTTTGAGAGCTCGGCCGTGAGTAGACCGAGGTCTTTCGGATTTAGGATAGGGTTTGTTTTCCCTGTTTGCCACTCGTTTCCGATATCTGTGGTGTCACAATATTCTATCCCTGGCCAATTGACCCTCGGCCCCTCCCAGAACCGGACGTGCGCCGTTAACCGCATCCGGCTCCCCACCAACACCTGTCACCGCGCGGGGCGATGATGCGGGCCCGTCGAGTTAGCAACGCTAGTCCGTCTCGGTGGACGGACGCTGCTCGATTCTGGAACGCGTGTTGGCTCGGACGCGCACTTTTCGTCGAGCGCATCGTCGTGCTCGTACTCGTACTCAGCGAAGCGGTACTCGTACTCGATTCGGCGTGGATCTGGGCGAACCTTTTGCAATCAACGATCGTCTCTGCGTCGCGTCGCGTTCACTACTGTCGCGCGGATTCGAGTACGAGTACGAGTACGAGTACCGGCCTACGGCCTGAGTACGAGCACGATTGGGATCAAAGAATCGAATGCCAGAACGGCTAGGATCACCGAGGACGCGCGAAAGACTCTGCCATTGCCAAACCGCTCGGCTCGCGTCCTTCGGTGGATGTCATGGTTCTGCCCATTTTCGATAGACTAACAAGCCTATGTAAAGGTCTAATACTCCTCGAGTTGCTTACGGAGTATTTTTTCGACATCGCCACGTAATGCGCGTTGACGCATCAACTGTAGGTTTGCTTTTCGGACCTGTGGCTCATCAGCGGGCCGTGCGTTGTGACGTGTTCGCCGAATGAACGCAACTGGCACATTCGTGTAGTGAAAGTCAGTCGCCAACGGTGCATCTTGGTTTCGTATCGCTTCCTCAATTGAGAGTCGCAGCTTCGTCTCTTTCTGAAGTACGTGTTCTGTCTGAATTTGCAGCTCTTTGTGAATCGCAACCTCTAGCTCCAGTCTCTTGATTCGGCTTGCTTGCCGATAACCCAAAATGCCGAGCGCGCAAATCAGTGTCGCAAGAAGGAGATTGCAAAGACTGTATCTGGGTCTCATGAAGCCACTCCGTCGCGTTTGAGAGCAAGGTCCAGGTATTGGCAGAACGAAATGCGATCTATGGGGGCACGTCGCGTGCCGGCATAGATCGTGCGTTGAACTTTGTCGCTCGCTGGCGGGCGAGTTTCCAGATCGGGGCGATCCGGTCAGTACGATTCTACCTGCATGTCGCCGTCTGGGGACAAGCCGAGAAGCGAAGGTTGAGTCGCCGCGGCACACTTCACCGAGCCTCTTGCTCTTTCTATCCGCGTTTCCAGCAGCCAGGTGTCATAATCGACACCAAACTCACGCTCCAGGTACTCGATCAGCGAAGCCTTCTCCGCCTCGGCGTGCCACCGGGGACAGCGATCGTCCAAGTGATCCAACACACGAAGCCAACTCGGCTTAACTTTTCGCTGTGTTCGGATCGTTCTCTTTCGAGTTGTTCTCCTCGGGCGGCCTGTACGTCGGTAACTGCCGCACCGGGAGCCAATCCAACGGACTGGGCACATTGATCAAGTGTTCGCGGCGACAGTGCAGGTCGATCATCGTGGTGGTGAAGCTGGCGTGACCAAGAAGTTTGCTGATCGTCAGCAAGTCGACTTCTGCTTCGAGTCTTTGTAGGGTGATGGCGTTGATTCTTGACGAGGAGCTGACGCGATTCACTCAACCAGGAGTGAACGATTGACTTTCCAGCGTGCTTACAAAACGCAAAAGCGCAAGACCTTTTTATCAAAACGTTCGCTACAACCGGCCCTGAAAGGGAACGTCGCTTGACGGCTTGCCTGACGCGTGAGCGTTTAAAAAGAATAAAAAAAGATCGCCGGCGCAGCCGATCCCCAACCTTTGAAAGACCCTCGAGCAATGCCTGACCCAGGAGAGGAGAACGGGCACCCATCGAGTTGCCAGGGGAAGACAGCGGCGGGACGGCATTGGGGGTTGGCAAGGAAGCCAACGAGCAAGCCTGCAAGGACCGCAGTAAGAAACTCAGCTCATCCGCATCAAACCAAGCACCGAAAAGTCAAGCGCAATTCGATTAAGTTCAACGGCGGGCATAACCGGGCGACCGCAATCCAGTCTCTAACTACCAAAAAAACACGATCGGTCGCTCCGCACGTTCATCGATGGTTCGCCGCTTTTGCATCAGGATTTCGCCGATCACCGCCCATGTTACAATATGAACAGTTACATAAGGAGATCGAAAATGATCCGAATCGTAGTACAAGCTGATGTTGCCGACCAGATTCGCCGTTCCGATGGTCAAATCGAGTTGGTCGATGACCAAGGCAATCGCGTTGGGGTAGTGCGTCGCCCGCCAACCGAAGAAGAAATCGAATACGCGAAATCACGCGTGGGTAGCAAGGGGGCAAAGCTCACGGTCGATGAACTAATTGCGAAGGTAGAGGGGTTGTGAATCACGATGTCGTCTTGTCGATGGATGCAGTGGAGGATGTATTGCGCATTACCATGGCAAGCGGCTCAAAATCGGAAGTTGTTAAGGCGTTGAGGCAAATTCAAGAGGCGCTGCGGTCTGATCCCGCCGCTGCCGGTGACCATCTGAGTGAGGGTCTGTATTTCATTGACCGCGAACCACTGCGCGGGTTCTTCACGATTGACGTTGATGAGATGTCGGTCGAAATTGTCAACGTCAAGCAAGTGTGACTCAGTCGGCGAACGGCCCGCATCACGGGGACCCGGGAGTTGATTTACCATTTGCGCAAACAAACCACCGGGTCTCCGTGCGATGCGATGGTTCGTCGGCAGTTGATGCCGCGAAAGAGCGACCACCACTCAAACCGCATGCCCAATCGTAACATACGCCGCGTCAGTCGTCGAAAACATTGAACTCTTCTTCGAGCTCCATCACGAGTTCTACTGTGTCCAATGAGTCCGCGCCGATCTCATCAAGGAATGACGGGTTGTTGACGACCTTTTCGC
The DNA here is from genome assembly GCA_963734865.1 of Pirellulaceae bacterium. GTDB lineage: Bacteria > Planctomycetota > Planctomycetia > Pirellulales > Pirellulaceae > CBDCUW01. The sequence continues at coordinate 2,831 of CAVTIV010000020.1, read as the reverse complement.
GAGGAACGCCAAGTTGTTCTGCGATAGTGTTGAGCACACGGTCACGAAGATCTTCGTTCCCGTGGATCGAGAACGACCGTGTTTCATCCGCCGCGCGAATGAACCAGATCAGTTGTCCACAATTTGGGCAACACCCATCGGCAAAGAAGACAGACGGTTCAATCACGATATCGGCGCTGCACAATGGGCAACGCGCGGGTTCGCCTTCGGGTGTTCGAGAAGAGATTGTCATTGCGATTCCAGGTCGATCACAACTTCGGACTTCATAGTCGGTCGTGGTCACCGGGCGACCACGAGAAAATGTGAATTCAGGGAAGACGGCGCGGTCGCTCCGGTGCACCACTTGGTTCAAGTAAGCCGCTGGCGCGGCGGGTTGGATCGGTTGGGTTCAGTGTAGCGGCTCGATTCGTCCAGAGCCAATTCCATCGGGAATGGTTTCTTGTTGATCTTTCTTTCCCTCAGCAAGGAGACTTTCTCGATGCCCAACTATTCACTCCCGGCCAACAGCAAGTTCTTCACCGGCAAGCTCTATGCGCGCATGAACGACGATCTCCATCTGGCCGGAATGAGCCAGAGGACCGTTCACGGCTACTTGCGCACCGTTCGTCAACTCGCTGATTTCTGCCAGACCACTCCTGACAAGGTTACCGAGAATCAGTTGCGACGTTTCTTTCTGCACCTGAAGAATGAACGCCAACTCGCCTATGGGTCGATCCGCGTTGCTTTCTCCGGAATCAAGTTCTTTTACACCCGGACCTGCAAGCGATCCTGGGAGACCCTGGCCACGATGAAACTCCAGCACGCCAAGACCCTGCCAGAAGTACTGACGATTGCCCAGGTCCACCAGATCATCGACGCCTGCACCACCGAAAGGATGGCCACCTACTTCTGGACCGTTTACTCGCTGGGGCTTCGCATGCAGGAAGGACTCAATCTCCAGGTGGGTGACATCGACGCGCAGCGCGGCATGGTTCACGTCCACCGTGGCAAGGGGGCCAAAGACCGGTACGTTCCCCTGCCAACGTCGACCCTTCGCGCTCTGCGCAGGTACTGGGCCACTCATCGGCACCCACGATTCCTGTTCCCCGCCGAGGGACGTGATCACAACGCCGGACCACACACCAAGACGCCCGCGAGTCCCACCGCCGTCCAGGGCGCGATCAAGAAGATCACTCGGCAGATCAATTTCGGCAAGAAGATCTCGACCCACACGTTGCGCCATTCTTACGGGACCCATCTTTTGGAGGCCGGTGTTTCCTTGCACCATCCAACAGTACATGGGGCACAGCAGCCTGCAGACCACGATGGTCTACTTGCATCTGACCGACACCGCAGAAGCCAAAGCTCGTCAGGCGATTGAGAGGCTGTTTCGGCGGAAGTAACCGATGCCCTCGGTCGCGGACTGCCTTCGGCAGCACGCACCGGCTTACCTCAAGCAATTTGGTGATGACGTTCCGATCGGCCACCGCAAAGTGATCAGCTCGATCACCCGCTGCCGAACCGGTGACCTCGGGCACGTCCACTATGAATGCAAGCGATGTGGCCGAGAGCACTGGGTGGGACGGTCTTGTGGCAATCGACACTGTCCCAATTGCGACAAAGAGAAGACCTACGCTTGGCTTGAGAAACAGACCACACGTCTGATGCCGTTGCACCATTTTCTCGTCACGTTCACAGTTCCCAAGGAGCTGAGGTCGGTGCTGCGCGGTTCACAAGCCGACGGCTATCGCGCCTTGTTCGATGCCGGTGCCCAGTCGATCCGCGACGTGGGCTCGGCGACAAGGTCGCTGCAAGGCTGCCAACTCGGGTTCTTTGGTGTGTTGCATACCTGGGGTCGCGACCCGATGGTCTATCATCCTCACGTTCACTTCGTCGTCCCCGGCGGCGGAGTGAAGGTCGATGATCAAACGGGCCGACCTGTTGGCAGGCGACAGCCAAGAACTTTCTGTTTCACCACGGCACGTTGGTGAACGTTTACAAAGCCAAGTTGGCCGATGAGTTGCGTCGCTGCGGTCTGTACGATGCGGTTCCCGCCGAGGCGTGGACCAAGACCTTCGTCGTCGATATCGAGCCGGTTGGTGATGGTCATGCGGTTTTGAAGTATCTGGCACCGTACGTCCACCGGGTCGCGATCAGCGATAGCCGGATCGTCGCCTGCGACGAGACTTCCGTGACGTTTCGTTACAAGCCTTCGGGGGCAAAGACTTATCAAGAACGCAACGTCCCTGGAACCGAATTTGTCCGTGGATTCGTGCAGCACACGCTGCCACCGAGATTCCAAAAGATCCGCCACTATGGCTGGATGAGCTCGAACTCCAAAGTCAGCCTTGACGAAGTGAAGTGGCTGGTCTGGCTGTTCCTGGGCTGGACGTTTTGGCTGGCCAGCGGTCATGCGCCGCAGCAAAAGTCTGTCACCAAGCCTCAGCTACGTTGTGCCGAGTGCGGCGGCGAGATGCGCGTGGTCGACATCACTTTCGAGCCGACCAATGTGCTCAGCGAACACGCATTGGCGTATCTGGACAGCGGATGAGTGTCATGAGAGAGGATTCAATCGGAAAAGTCGAAACGTCACCGGGAAGGCGAACAAGGAGCGTCCGCGCACAGCGTGTAGTCACGCGCGATTCATGTCGGCGACAACGCTCCATTGATGCCGACCTGATCCAGACGGGCGCGCGAGACAGCCAGCAGCGTCATCACTCGGCTGCCAATCTCCGGCAATGTCATCACGACGACACAGGTAACAAGAAGCGTTACCCATGAGTGCGTCCGAGGATGAGCCGGGGTTCTCGAACAGAGGCCTGACATTGGCTCGTTCCTCGCGATGTCAAAGC
>CAVTIV010000019.1:0-1534780 GCA_963734865.1 Pirellulaceae bacterium | reverse complement strand
GATTGTCAGCAGCGGTCTGCTTGGATGAACCTTCGGTGAGGATGAGCTTTTCCGGGTCGATGCCGTAGGTCCAAGGAACCGAGTTTTTCCAACCATTCCTCATCCGTTTCCCAACAAAGACGCTGCCAGGATCGTCAACTTTGTCGCCTTCGAATCCATCGGTGATGTTATAGACGTTCTTGAATCCGGCGGCTGCAAGCTGGTTGACGGCCATCGCGGAACGACCACCCGAACGGCACATCAGCAACAACGTATCGGTCGGCTGGGTTCAGCTTTTTAACTTCAGCGACAAAATCAGGATTCGGCCGCGCACCGTATTCGGTTTTTCCGTCTTTTCGTTGATAGGTCACAAAGGCCACAGGAATGTTCCAAGCCATCTCCGCATGGCCGACAAACGCATACTCCTCGGGCGTTCTCACATCGATCACCTTCACGCTGTCAGGAGCCGCCTTCCATTTTTCATACGCCTCTGCGGCAGTCAGATACAGACCGAGCGTCGTCTGTTTCTCTTTGGGAAGTTCCATTTTTGTTTCCTGTCCCGATGCACGGGGTGCTGCGAAAAGGACATAGCTGTAGGCGAGCCCGACCAGCAAAATGCCAAAGGCCTTACCGCCTCTGCGGATCCCTGGATATTTGATCGGTTGCATCACGGACTCCTTTGGGGTGTGGTTCTGGTAGCAAGGATTGATTTCAAGACGGACTGGCGACAAGCCATGATCTCAGTGCCAAGTCACATTGAGGGGCTTCCTCGCGGGAATCTTCAGGAACGGCTCGGCGGGGTATCCGAGCAAAATCGTTCCGTAAGAGACGGTCCCCTCCGGCAGCCCCAGGAGTTCAATTAACGGAGGGTATGCCTGCGCGGCGGTGTTGATGCCGCCGCTCCAACTGCTGCCGAGGCCGAGAGCATGCGCGGCCAGTTGCGCATAGGCCAAGGCGATTGTCGCGCCTTGGCGCGCGGTGCGTTCGTCCTTGGGTGCCCATGCCTGGATGAAGCAGGGCGCCCCTCGGGAAATCTGATCCTCACCTTCGTCCCACGCGCTGGTGAAAGCCTCGAGTTTGGCCTCCTTGTACATCGCCGGGTTCGACTCCCCGACGCTCTTCATCCAGTCGATGGACATTTGAGCCACACGATGAACTTGGGCGGGGTCGCTGATGACGACCCATGCAAATTGTCCGCTTGCCGGTTGCCTCCCCATGGGGCAAAGCGGGCGACGTCCAGCACCTGCAGAATTTTCTCCTTTTCGACGGGCCTGTTGACGTAGACGCGTGTCGAACGCCTCGAGACCAGAAACTGTCGTGCTTCCTCCCATCTGGGAATCAGGTGAATATCGATCGGATCGCAATCCTCCGGCCCCATCGCGCGTTGATGCAGGGCTCCGGTGGGGCAGACGGCCACGCAATGGCCACAGTCAATACAAAGATCCCACGCGTTGTCGATGGGAAGGGGGAACTCCTTCTTCGTGATCAAACCAGCCGGGCAGGTGCGGATGCAATTGCCGCAGGTAATGCAGAGATCCTCTGCAACCTTGATGATCGTATCCATCGTGTAGGCGTTGCTCATACTCTCGTTGCTCTTGGTTGGGTGATTCGTTGAGTCCGACGATTCATTCCTCAAAAATCTGGATCCGGAAACGTCGGCTCCCGGCCTTCGGTGAAGGCCCGAATGCCCTCGACGCGGTCGGGATGAACCACCGAACGCCAGTGCTCATCCATCATGATCGCGACCGCCTGCTCCACTGGCTCACCCTGTCCCATTTGAACGGCACGCTTGACCGCCTGCACGGCTGTCGGTGAGTTGTCGGCAATCCGTTCCGCGATGCGGAGCACCGACTCCATGAGTTTGTCGCTGGGGTGGAGTTCGTTAACCATGCCCAACCGGTGCGCCTCCTGAGCCGTGATCGGATCGCCGGTCATAAGCATCTGCATGGCCCTGCCCGGGGGGAGCACGCGGGGAAGCAGCACTGGCGAGCCGCCGCCGGCCGACAGGCCCACCATCGCCTCGGGTTGGCCAAAGACGGCATCATCGGAGGCGATGATGAAGTCTGTGCTGATGGCCATCTCGCAGCCGCCGCCGTATGCCATCCCGTGGACGGCAGCGATAATGGGCCGACGCAACTGGCGCAGCGTGTAGAGCACGCGATCGAAGACCTGGCGCTGCCGCAGCCATTGTTCTCTGGTCATCTCTTACGCTGGTAAAGATCGCCGCCGACGGAGAAGGCCCGGTCACCCGCACCCGTTAGGATGGCGACACGCACGGAGGAACGGGCTGCGATCGTCTCGAGGACCTCGATCAGTTGCGCGGCCAGTTCCGTTGTGATCGCGTTATCGGCATGCGGCCGATTGAGGGTGATGATCGCCACGCGCCCATCAGAGACGAACTCGACCAGGACGAGTTCATCGGGCTCCGCGACGTCGGCCGGCTTGCGATAACCGAGTCGCTGCATCCGCGTGGTATTGTGGTCAGTCATAACATTCTCCACACTTTCGCCGGGCAGAACTTGCTGTCGGGTGCTCCGCTTTTGTCTGTTTCGTCAGACATCGTTGTGGCTTTCGGTTGATTCATTGCCCTTGCACCGGGCCGGCGGTGATGGCGATTGTTTCATGAATTAGGCCCGGTCGCCTTGTGTTGAAGGACTAGCCGAGCTTTCCTCCGCCTGCCAGTGGGTCCGCAGCTTCGGGAAGCTTGGCGGTGCTTCGCTTCTTCCATTCCTCCTCCAGCAGTTCCCGGGCGGCCTGTTCCAGGAACTCCGGCGCGGCCCATTCGTTCACATCGAAGTCGTTCTTGATGTAGCCGTGGCTGACCATGAACTCCTTGCCGATGTTGACGGAGGCCAGGTTCAGGAGGGACAGGTTCGGCACGAGGTCCACGTCCCGGATCCCCTGCCAGGTGTGCTCGACGTCGCGGTAGAAGGTTTGCTGGTCGAGAATCTCCGCTGCGGCGCGTTTGTTCTCGTTGGCCCAGCGCCCGGCCCGGATCATGCCTTTCATGAAGGTGACGGCGAGTTCGGGGTGCTCCTCGGCCATGACCTTGGTGCAGGTGATGGCGGCGGGAATGTTGGCCACCTGCAGGCGCCAGTCCGGATAGCGGGAGAGGTCCTCGATCGCCGCGAACTTGCCTGTATCCTCGGAGAGCTGCTGGAGCGGCTTGGTCTGCGTATACATTGCGTCGATGACTCCTTTTTCCAGTGCGCTTTCCAGCGGGCGGAAGGCAAGATCGTGCTTGTGGTCGCGCTTCAGCCACAGATCGATGGAGAGTTCCATTTCAGGTCCCACCATCTTCGGATCGTTGTACCAGTCGTCGGCATAGGGAAACTCGACGAGCTCGATGTCGTCCATGGTCATGCCGTTCATCCGGAGCATGAGTTCGATCCCCTGGTGCTCCTGGATGCGCCACCAATCGTTCTTGATCTGGTTCATGCTCTTGGAGAGCCCGATCTTCTTGCCCTTCAAATCGGACATCCGGTAGATGTCGTCGCCAGCACGCACCATCATCACACCGCCTTCGGCCGGCATCTGCGTGACTCCCAGAAGGCAGGTCCGGCGGAAGTCTGCGTGGACGTCGATGGCCGGGAACAGTCCGCCGAAGCGGATCAGGTTGTCCAGGTTGTGGATGTAGTGCGGATACCAGTCGTTTTCGGGAGTGGAACGCAGGTAGCGATAGTTCACCCCGATCTTTTTGAACTCCTTCTTGGTCAAGCCAACGCCTTCGTCGACATTTGACGCCGAGACGAGCGGACAGTTCGTGTAATAGACCTCTTTCCAATCCAGCTTGACTGTATTCAGTTTTGTGTTCTCAAACGTTGTCGCTTTGATTTCGTTGGCTTTCGACATGATGAATTTCGCTCCGTTTTTTATCGTCCACACTTGACCAGTGATGAACACGTTGTGCCGTAAAAATTACCAAGTACCGCCCGCAACGCGAGTCTTTGTTAGCTGAACCTGCGTGACGAAATCAAATCGCCTCGAACACATTTCAAAGTATCAGTCGGCTAGGGAGCGTAATATTCGCAATAGTACTAAGCCGGGACTGCGCAATGCGCAATGCCACCGATGTTCATGCTGGCTGGGCTTGATTTGGATCGAGCCGAGAAGATGGCCCGACTCGTTCCCATTGTCGCGAAAGTTGATTCTGGATCGTCACATACTCCGTGCGATTGAGCGCTCACGCCGTATCTGTCTAAACGCCATGGATCCGTTTTGCCGGAGGGAACTTTGCGAATAACTCGAAGATCGCCTGGCGAGTTCTCCGGTCACGCTCCGCTTCACTGACATCGACAACAACGTCCGCCATCGCGACGGCCTCCCAAAGCAATCGTCTTGTTCGTGAATCGACCAACTCCAATATCAGTGAACCTCTGGCGAATGTAGCGGTTTCACCGACGTTGTCATGTTGGAGTGCGGTTCTTATTGCCGTGCCCCACTCATACCCATCGGGCTGATTGAAGGCTTCACCGAGCGTCCGGAGTTCGACTTCATCTTCCAGCGCGCAAACACCCTGATCCAAACATCCGCGACGTCTCGTTCGGCGGGTAGAAACTGTTTCGGTGCAAGCACATCGGTGAGAGCGTTTTCGACGTGTGCCTTGACGTTCTCAGGAACGACCGTCGAGCCGGGCTTGAGATTGTGCCGGAAACTTGTGAAGGCGAACGTCCCGCTGCGAGGAAATTGAGTGGCAGCGTCATACGTCCAGGCAATGGTCCTCCCGTCGCCGCGGCGAACGTGGACGTTCTTCGGATTCGATTGGTCGCCGACGATCACGATTGTTTCGCCGTCAGCATTCGCGGTCGCGTCGAGGATAAGAACGCGCGGCAATAACTTTGATACGGCATCCGTAACGCTTCGCGGGAGCATCGCTCTGCCGATCGGTGTGCCGGCTGATCCAAGAACGATGATGATCAGCATAACGACGATGAAGATATAAAATCCCACCATGAGAACTTCAGTCCGAGATAATGAAAGATTCAAAGATTGGTAGGCGAGGTTAACCGCTCGGGCGTTCGCTCAAAGTAACCTCGAGCGGTCCTTGTGCGTCGTCGGTTTTCCAATAGCTGTGGCGTATCGGAAGCGAGAGCTGGATTCCAAGTTTCTCAAACGCTTTGAAGATCGCAAGATTCACCCGTTCGCACGACTCGTAATAGCTCCAAAGGTCGGGCGGGACATGCCAATAGATGATGCGAATGTTGAACGAATCAGGATTGTATTCGTTGAAGAACGCCCGTGGTGGAGACTCCGGATCCATGTCTTCCTGCTTTGAAAGGACATCGCGGATCGCGGCCAGTGCCTGTTCCACTTTTTCCCGTGAGGTGTCGATGGGGATGTGCAGGTCACAGAGTCGATAGATGTTGTTTCTCGCCCCGATATTCACGATATCCGCATCGGCCATCTGATCATTCGGCAGCGAGATCAGATGGTTGGTCAGGAACTCGCGAACCTTCGTCGAACGCAGGCCGATCTCTTCCACGACTCCATCATGACCTTTGGCAAGGATACGATCGCCTACACGGTAGGGACGATCCAGCAGAACAGCGATCGTTCCGAACAATCCCTTCACCGTCCCTTGAGCAGACAATGCGATCGCTAATCCACCGATCCCCGCACTGGCCAGCAGCGTGGTCACTGGAAAGCCAAGGTATCGGCCGCCTTCAAGAAATACGATGACCGCCGCGACAATTCCCAATACGCGAAACAACAGACGAATCAGCGTCGCGTCGACTTCACGGGATCGAACTCCTGGCAATGCCAGCACCGAATTCGCCAGTCGGTTGGTCAAAGCCAAAATCGCGATGATCGCAGCCAGCAGGAAAACGATGTCCGCTGCAAAATCCACGACGTACAGCGGTGATCCTCTGACCGACAAATAGGTCCAGATGACGCTTTTAAACAGCAGCGGGACAAGAAGTGCCACCAAAGTAAACACTAGGCCAAACCAGTAGCGAAACAGACTCACGTTGAAATTCGCTTCGCTTCGACGTGCGGCGACACGGTACAAACCCACCATGATTCCGAGGCCGACCACGGTCACCAGGATCAGTCCCACCATTTGCCAAATCGCCAGCCCAAACTGGCGATACTTGAAGAAACGGGGAAGTGATTCAACCAACGCCGCGACCTTGGGTTCGCTAGGCGATGACAGATACCATTCGTAGAGATCCGGTGAGACTGCAAAGCCGCTTGTTCGATAGGGCTGCCCACGGGTACGTTCGAACATCTCCACAACCTCGGCAACGGATTCTGCCGTGAACAGATACTGGCCCTGCTGGGGCCCCTCCAAAACACGAGCAATGGAGATCCGCGTGCCCGGGATCTGCCATCGCATCAGAGGATCACTTCCGTCGGACGCCTGAATGTTCTCCGGACCGGGAATCGCTTCAATCGGCGGTAGTGTGGTCCGATCTAAAACCTCCTTCAGGCAAACAGCAGCCTCACTTGCATAGTTCTCCCTTGCGTATTCAGGTAGTTCACTGAGGTCAAGACAACTGAAAATCTGCGAAATCAGAGGAAGATACTTTGGATCATTTCGATCCACATACTTAACGGATCGGGCGATCTCGTAGATCTCCTGTGTGCTGTCCATAAACAACGTCAGCGTCCCGCGCGGACTGAACGTGTCGGCCGACAGAGTGGGCTGTCGTTTGGTCAGAGCCAGATAACGATCGCGCAGTCCAGGCGACGTCTTCGGCCCTTCGCTGCGATAAGGCAGTTCCTTCACAACTCCGTAAATTGTTGAGGCCCGCCTGACCGTATCCGCCGAGAACCGAAAGCTCTCGTTCGGCGAGCCATCTTCGACGCGTTCAATGGTGATCCGAGTCCCCGGAATGCGCCAGCGTTGGACGGACGCGCCGTCCGCGGGCGGAGCTTCCGGGATCTCGTTATCGGTAGGCAACGGGATTCGATCAAGCACCTCCTTCAAACTGACGGCCGACTCAATCCCCATCGAGTCGCGAACGTCACCCGTCAAGGCGACTAGGTCCAGACAATCCCTGATTCGATCGAACGCGGGAAGTAGCTGCACCGTGATATCGGTGCCGGAGGTGGTCGACGCCGCCAAATCGTAGACTTCATTGCAGGCATCGATAAAGCTGTGCAATGTTGCACGAAAACTCGATGTGTCGGCAGGTGTGAGACGCTGCCGCGCAGATCTGCCCCTGCACCACCGCCGCCTCATCCTTCCTCGGTGCGGTCTCATCCTGAGCCAGCGTGACAGGCGACGGCATGACCAACCATGCAAGGGCGATGCTAAGGGCGAAATGTGTTATTTTCATTTGGCTGATGAATCTCGGTTAACTTTGTACAAGCGGAAACAAATCGGGGTCCAAACGGTGAAGCCGTCCGCGAATCTCTGAAAGCGCTTCCAAAGTCGTCTGCTCTCCCACCGCGGCCATCTCATCGGTGCGAGTGAATGCGGTGAGGTCAAATTGGGTCACGTCGGGTTCGATGACAAAGTCGGCGTCCTGGACCCCCAAGGAATTGACACTGTGATTCTGTACCAGATAGCTGCGCAGCAGCGTTTCCATGGCGGATGGCGGGCGAGTTTCGTGGATGGGTGTATCGGGCCTGTTGTTGGCAAACTCAAGCTCCATCTTGGCGGTGACGCTCACAGCGATGACAAAATTGCAGCCCTTCCTCGTCAGCACGTCGGCAGGCACATTGTCGATCAGTCCGCCGTCCACTAATGCTTGGCCATCTCGAAAGATCGGTTTGGATAGGATCGGAAGGTTGATGCTTTCGGTGATCGCATGCACGGCGTCTCCCGATTCCCTGACCACCGCGCGTCCACCGATCAGATCGACGGTGATGGTATGCATCGGCAGCGGCAATTGCTCCAGACGTAAATCGCCCAGATACTTTCGCAACATCGGGTCAAAGTGTTTCCGCCGATATTTGTAGAGCAAGTACCATTGATCCCCGCCAGGCAGGCAGCGAAAGAACCATGACGGTGTTAAATCCTCTACGAACCGGCCCACCAAATAATCAGGATCCAAGCCGGATGCGTAAAGCGTACCGGTCATTGCACCGGCACTGGTACCCGCCACCTGATCGATTGTGATTCCGCTCTCTTCAAGTGTCTTCAGCACTCCCAGGTGAGCCATGCCGCGGGCTGCGCCGCCACCGAGTGCCAAGCCGATTTGGATGCCCCGCATGAAATGCACCAATCGCTCAAGCCCGCTAAACTCGACGTCTCCTCGACGCAGTTCGCTGTCACCGAAGCCTACTTTAAAATCTCGCTGCGCGAGTTCGCGGAGTTGCCTCGCCACGGGTGCCTTTTCCGCCGGTTGCAGCAACCAAACGATGCTGATCTTTTCGCGCCAGCTTGCGCACGAGCTTCGATCGCTTGCAATCGGCTCAGTGAAGCTTCCCAGTTCCCAGGTGTGACGCACCAGAAGACTTGTTCGGCCGCCTCAAATCCCTGAGAGGCTCGTTGCAGGTCGAGCGTGGCATCGACGTCGAAGATGACACGACCCGACTGCAAGCTCTCCGCGGCCAGACGCTTGATCTGTTCGGGGCTGGCTTCCCCTTCCTCGCCGAAAATGCGGATGACCTGGATTCCTGTGACGTCCATTGCTCGATCACAGAAAAGTCCCGGGGTCTCACCCAGACCGACAAGACGTTCGGTAAGCTTTTTGCTCACCACGCGAGTTTCGTCCGATTGATGAATGAATACTGTAACAGCTGGCCGCACCGCAGTTTTGTCATTGAAAAGCGATTGCTTGACCGAGTCGGAAATCATCCGCATGTAGTTGGCACGAAAGGCATCGTATTTCTTCGAAAGCTCAAGTGCCTTGTCGTAGCCGATCCGCAGCAAGACCGAAGGATCCTCGGCGGTACCGTTGACCGGAGTGGGCTCGGCGAGGGACGCGGCCATGGCACCGAATTGTCCGCCCGCCGTTTGAAATCGTTGCATCACGAGCTTGCCATGGACGTCCAGCAACTCCAGACGAACTCGTCCATGCACAATCAGAAACATGAAGTGCACCGGTTCGTCAGCGCGACAAATCACGTCACCGCGCTCGCAGCGAACCAGTTCCGATGCGTCCGCAATCTCCTGTGCCTCTTGGTCGGTTAAACCGCGTGAACAGGGATGTAACTTGAATAGAAGAAGTTTTTCATCAGACAATTGATTGCTCCAAGGGTACCGTTCAGTCACCCCGTGTTATCGTGAGTGCTCTAATATGATGACACCTACCGAAGCGAAGAATCCCAGTACCGTGAATACGCCGGCAAACTTTCCGCCGTGCTCATAGGCTTCAGGGATCATCGAATTCGCAAGCATCATCAGGATGGCGCCTCCCGCAAAGGCCTGCACGAATGCAATCCAGCGTGCGGGGACGTCACCGAAAAGAACGAAGCCAGCAGCGGACGCGATTGCGCACACCAAGGCGATGATGCACCACAGCAAAAGAATCTTGCCGCGGCTGGTGCCGCCCGCTTTCATGCCGACCGACCCCGCGATCGCCTCTGGAAGATTGGAAACGAAAATCGCAGCCAGCATGGCAAGGCTAACCGTTCCTCCTTCGAGCATTCCCAAGCCGATCACGATCGATTCCGGAATCCCATCCAGGATGATGGCCAACACCATTGGGACCGCCAGCTTGGCTTGTGCCGAGACTCCCGGGCGAGCGTTATTTCCGTGACCAAACTTTGCGATCAAGGCATCGCTGCAAAAAAAGGCGGTCGCTCCAGCAAAGAGTCCCAGTGCCGGAAAGCCTGTCAATCGAGCGAGCTGCACGGCGTCAAAGATTAATTCGTAGGAGACGGCCGAGAGCAGTGTCCCTGCGCCGAAGGCCATGATGATCCCGATCAGTTTCTTGCTGATCGAGAATTGGGTTGCAATGATCCCGCCCACGACAAGCGATGACGTCGCGATCAGGCCCCAAAAGAAGGCACTCAGCATCGTGGTCGTCCTGGTTCGATAGTCATCGGTCAGTCTGTTTCCATCGGCAGCGCGGGATCAGCGGTCCATTCTGCCATGGACCCGTGATAAACAGCGACATGGGGCACACCCAGTATTGTCAGTGCCAGCGCATCGAGGCTCGCGGCAACGCCTCCACCACAATACGTGATCGCACGATCCGTTTTCAAAGCACCGGCGGACTCGAAAACCTTACGCAGTTGGTCGTCTGGCAGCATGGTATGGGTGTCGGGGTCGACCAGCAGTTCACAATCGACATTGACGCTGCCCTTGATCCTGCCCGCTCTCGGAAATCGGATCACCCTGCCACTATGTTCATCCGCAGATAATCCGTTGATGATCGACGTCTTTTCGTCCGATACCGCCGCCAGAACCCTCTCTTTGGTCGCCATCAAATCCGGGCGTGGTTTGACAGTCAAACTGCCACGCGGAAAGACGGTTGGCTGCGTGGACTCGCGTCGCTTTTCAGCCTTCCATTTCTGCCATCCGCCGTGCAAGACCATGGCGTCGAAACCGCAGACCCGTAGCATCCACCAGATGCACGCTGCCCACGCGTGGTTGGAACGGTCGTAAAGGACGACTTGGTTGCCATCACCGATGCCGCAGGATTCCATCGCTGCTGCGAAATCGGCCAACGGGGCCATCAAGGGCACCGTCGGAGAGTACCTGGGACCAAGATCAGTCAGGATGTCGACGAATCCACTGCCGGGAATGTGGGCGGCATCCCAGTCCACTCTCCCGCTGGAGTATTTGTGATCGCCATTCTCGGTGATGTGCATGATCACAGAGCAATCCAGAATTCGCAAATCGGGGTTGCCCAGACGCTCTCCCAACCAGTTCGTCTCAACCAACGGTGACCGTGCTTCGTATCCCCCGGTTTCGGTCATCGGTCAATTCTCTTTTTTGCGGCCAAAGGCCTCGTCGATGATGGCTTGTAAACGCGCCACCAATTCGGTCGAAGGCGACTGAAAGTCCGCCAGTTCGTAAACCTTGCCGAGGAAGTCGTACTTGCCCAAACCAAATCGGTGATACGGCAACAACTCGTAATCGATCACGTTCTTGTGGGGGCGAATGAACGCCAGCACCGCCCGAATGTGCTCTTCATCAGCGTTCACGCCTGGGATCAGCGGCGTCCGCGCGATGAAGTCGATATCGGGGAAGGTTTCGTAGGCTCGCTTGAAGTTGGCGAGGATGCGCTTGTTGTCCACGCCGCATCCACTTCTTGTGCCGCTCCGGGATCGTCAGCTTGTGGTCATGCAACATCGTGTCGACGTGGGGCAGCACCTTCTCGACGAACTCCCAGGGAACATTGCATGCCGTTTCGATCGCCGTGTTGATGCCACGACTGTGGGCTTCTTTGAGTAACGCGGCACTGAAATCGGGTTGCAACATGCATTCCCCGCCGCTAAGCGTCATGCCCCCGCCGGTGTTGTGGTAGAAGGAGGCGTCTTTCTCCACTTCGTTTAATACTTGGTCGACAGTCATCTCTTCGCCGAACATGTACAAAGCGCCCGTTGGACACAGCGCGGTGTGTTCCGCCGTGCAGCCACTGGCCAGATCCCAGTTCACATGCACTTTGTCATCCGGCCCATCGAGCGTGTAGAAAGCACCCTGAGGGAACGGATCCTTCAGACACGCACCACATTCCTTTTTGCCAACGCATTGCTTGGGGTCATAGCCAAGTTCAGGCTTGGGGCGAATGCTTTCCGGATTGCTGCACCACTTGCATCGTAGCGAGCAGCCTTTGAGGAAAACGTTGGTGCGAGTGCCGGGGCCGTCATGGCTGCAGTAACGCTGAATGTTCAGGACTCGGCCGGTTATAGCGGGAGATTTTGGTCGTTGGGCTCATGATTGTTTCCCTCCAAAAAAGATTCCGAGGGAACGGGCGATCTGAATGAATTCGTTGTTCTCGGACACCGTTCTGACTTTGTTAATCGCTTCCTCCAAAGGAACGAACTTGATGTCAGGCGGAACAAAGGCGACCATCGACACCATCCTTGCCGGCATCGAGGGCCTGGATTGCCGCGGCGCCATACGCCAAGCCCAACTGACGGTCCACGGCCGTGGAAGCACCACCACGGACCCAAGGGCCTAGGACCATTGGCTTGGCAGCCAAAGCCGTGCGCTGTTGAAGTCCATTGACAACCGTCTCTGCAGCAAATCCTGAGCGGTTGATGGCGTGCGCCCCACTCGGTTCGGTGGCCATGGGTGACAGAGACGCCTTCAGTGAATTGACGGCCGGTTCGGAGTCGGCCGTTTTCGCGTCCTCCACGAATCGGGCGCCTTGGGCAACGACGACCAGACCGAAGGGACGCTGGGCGTTGACGCGCGATTGCAGTTCGGCTGCCAGTTCATCGAGCTTGCACGGAATTTCGGGGATCACCACTGCATCGGCACCGGCGGCGATACCGGACTGCAAAGCGAGCCAGCCAGCTTGCTCGCCGAGCACTTCGACAACGAAGACCTGCTGCGATGCTTGTGCCGCCTGTCGTGCACGATCGAGCATTTCGATGGTGAAGCTCAGCGTGCTGTTGAAACCAAAGGAGACCATCGTTGATGCAATGTCGTTCTCGATCGATCGCGGCACGCAGATCGTATTCAGGCCTTTCTGATTCAGCTTAAAGAGAATACTCAATCCCTGCATGCCCACGACAGAAATCACCGCATCGATGCCTTCCTGCTTGAGCGTGGCCAGCAGTTGATCCGACATGTCGCGTTCCTCCAGCATGCCGTATTCATCTTCGCACCTCACGTGAAATGGATCGACGCGGCGGGACATGCCCAGCAGGCGGCTTCCGGAGGGATCGAGGTTGTCGATCAGTGCCGGACTCAGTGGCAGTATCCCACCCTCGTCGTATTGATCCGGGTTCAAGACTCCGCTAAACCCGTCGCGGATTCCGACAAGCTCCCACCCCAGTCTCGTTGCCGCCAGCGCCGCGCCCTTGATCACCGCGTTCAGTCCCGGCACGAAGCCAGCCCCCACGTTGATCGCAATTCGTCTCTTTTCCCTATTCATTGTCGTGACCTGTGTTTTAATGATAATGGACGATCCGGTACGGCGTGGCGTAGCGACACGCCGTACCAGTCCCGTTAAACGTCACTAGCAACGCTGCAAAGTGCGTTCGATCACTTCGTTCTGCACGCCCACATGGAGTTGGGTAAAAAACGCGCTGAATCCTGCAACACGAACCACGAGGTCACGATAGTTTTCCGGATGTTTCTGTGCATCTCTCAGCATCTCCGTATCCAGCACATTGAACTGAGCGTGATAGCCACCGTTTTGGAACAAGGTTCTGACCAGGTTCAGCACGCTGTCCCGGCCTTTGCGCGTCTTCAATTGATCTGGCGGGAGCTTCAGGTTCATATGCGTTGCACACCACTTGACGGGATCGTTACCCTTGGTTGCAGACATTATCAGCGCGGTAGCGCCGTGGGTGTCGGTCCCCGGCATGGCAGACAAACTTCCATCGGTGAGCGCCACACCGGCTCTCTTGCCGGTGGGCAATGCGCCGGTCACCAAGCCCATCAGGTTGTGCACGCTCTTGGTGTACTGGTCCATCGAGGTCTTGATGTCCTTGCTGATGTAGTTGCCACCGCCGTCTACACTTTCAAATGCACGCAATACGCTGTCATTCACCCTGCGAACCATGAAGTCCACTTCATCGATATCGTTGCCGTATTTGGGTACATCCTCGTAGCACATCTTATGGACCTTTTCGTATTCCCCTTCGAAATTGGCCGCCAGGGCTTTCTTGAGTTCAGCCATGGTCAGCTTCTTCTTGTCGAATACGAGATCCTTGATGGCCATCAGTCCATTCCCCGCATCCACTGCTCCGACAGAGATCTGGGCGACCGTGTAATAGTTGGCGCCGCCTTTCCAGGTTTCGAGGCCGGTTTCAATGCAGCCCTTGGTCAGGATGGATCGCCAGGTACAGGGCAGGAAGTCGGCATTCAGCATGCTCGCAATCCAGGCTCCCCGGCGGAGAACATCTTCAGCGAATTGAAGCTGCCCTTCAAATGCCGCATACAGCTCCTCAAAGTCCTTGAAGGTCTCTGGATCGCCTGTCTTGGGCCCGACCTGCGTTTTGGTGCGAGGATCGAAGCCGTTGTTCAGGGTTAGCTCGAGCACCTTGCCGAGATTAGGCTGTCCCTCCACCGGATGACCTGTTTCATAGGGGATGTAACTCCCCACGCACGCCCCGACACAGGTCCGCCTGGCCTTACCTAGGGGAAGAGCGCCATTTCTCTCCGTGTTCCCCCACAGGTACAGTGCCCGCTCTACCATCACGTCGGCATTAACGAACTGGGGCATGCCGACCCCGGTACCGATACAATCGAGCACTTTTTCGAGGAATTTGCCCGGCGTTTTAGGGGTGAGTGCACAGGACAATGGTGGCTGGGGGAAAGACAGATAGGTGCAGGCATCGAGGATCACGTAGTCCATCTCCGCCGTGGCATCTCCCCCCTCTTCGGTATAGCCCGCAAGGGTAATACTTTGACCCAGGTCGGCAGAGTTCTGCAGGGCAACTTTCTCGCCGTAGTAATAGTTAATCTCATTCAACCTGACAACGAGGTTCTGGAACATAAAGACGGCGTCGTCATAGTCAATCAGCCCGGCATCCTTGTCGGCTTGGTAGTAGGGCTGCAGGTTCTGGCCCAGGTAGGCCTCTGAATATCCGCAGCCGACCTGCTCAAGTTCTGCGGCCAGGTGACAGAAGAAATGGCACTGCATGACCTCCCGCAGGTTGCGGGCCGGGTGCTCGGGCACACGCTCGCAGGTCTCCGCGAGGGAGACCAACTCCGCTTTGCGGACTTCGTCTTTCTCCTTAGCAGCCATTTCGCGAGCCAACTCGGCATAACGGTTCGCCCAGCGGATCATCGCTTTCATCACAATGAGACTGGCCTGGTAGAAGTAAAGTTTGTCTGTGTTCTCCAGACGCATTTCCAGGGACATCATCCGCTCTTCGACATCCTTGATGACACTGGCAAGACCCTGCTGGTAAACCATCGGGTAGTTGAGATTGCCGCCGCCACCCGGCCAGTCATGGAACGGAACAACGAGACCAGATTCGTAGCACGAGGCCGGATCGAAACCATATCGCTGTTGGAATATGGATTCCGTCCGGCTCTTCAGCCCACGCTCGTCCCAGTACTCGAGCGCCCATGCATTGGCTTCCTTGTCTTCCTTGGTTTTCGATTTTTCAACGGTTTTCTCTTCCTTCATCCACAGGACGTTCCACTCGGGATTGGGGTAGATAGCCTTGTAGCTTCCTGCCATGGCACCCACGAAGAGGTTGTCATCAATGAAAAGCTTTTTGCGTTCCAACAGAGCCGCCAGGAACTTGGCACGCCGCAGGATCTGTACGTCACCGGGCGTCGCTTCATACACCTCTTTCATGATCCTGATCCGCTCGAAATCAAGCTCCTGAGGTGTACTTCTGTTGCGCTCTTTAAGCCGATCGATCCGAGCCTTATCTGCCGTGACCCGTGCTGTAGAAGCGTTCAGAGTCCGCGTTCGCAGTTCTCGTGTTGCGAGTCTGCGTTGATGTCGTGCTATTCATCTTCTCTTTTCCTTCGGGGGCCAAATGCTCGATCTCAGTAACGGAGGGCGTCCAATGAAACGCCTCCAACCACGCTCTCGATCCTGATTGCAAACCAATGCTTACAACGCGAATGGCGAGGTTCCAACCGCGACGCATTCGGTCCAGAGAACGAATGAAAGTCACAGCTTGGAATTCTGATTATCCCAGTACATTTCGGAGCCAGCTATTCGCAAAAGTACGACCGAGACAATGCGCTTTGCGCAGTCTCTCGATGGATCGAGTCAAATGACTTTCTTGCCAACAATCGGGTATCGATTCGCTGGTTGGCCCCAACATCTTCGAACGGGATTCGACGCAAAGTTCCGGACTTTTTCAGTCGGACGTCGGTCTTCCCATTTCGTTCTCCTCGGCGTCGAGAGTGGGCATCGAGATTTGGCAATCCATTGTCGCGTTTATAGGAGCCGATGTGAGTGGATCCGGGGATTGTTCCGTGTGCGCTTTTTCCACCACGCGTTTGCTTGCTCTGGTCCCCAATCGTTCGCCACCGAATACTGAGCGAGTGCGTTCTCAGTCTAAACACAGCCTGATACAGAGTAGTGGGCGTCTTCGCCAAGCAATGTAGAATGATTTGCTCAACGTCCGCAGGAATATCTGCATTCAATCGCGAAGGCGCAGACACCTCCGTGCTCGCTTGTGCCCGGATCAGTTCGATGACATTGCCGCTGACAAACGCAGGCTGACAAGTTAGTCGATAATAGGCGACTGCTCCCAAGGAGTAGATGTCAGCTCGTCCGTCCACGGCTTCGTACCAAGTCGCTTGTTCCGGCGACATATACAACGGCGTTCCACTGAAAGCTCCGGCCCGTTCCGCGTTATCTTTCGATCTGTCTGCCCGCTCTTTAACAAGTCCAAAGTCGAGCAATTTAGCCACGTCCTAAACCCCGCCCCGCTTAACCGCAAAGATATTCGCACGCTTCATGTCACCATACATCAAACCCACTTCGTTAAATTCCTGTAACACCCCACAGATCTGTCGCAACAGATACACAACACTTCCCCGTGACATAAAACCATACCTTTCCACAATCTCTTCGAGACTGAGCCCCAACAGCAATTCCATCACATAGTAAAAAATGCCATCATCCATGCAACCAAAGTCAAAAATCTCAACCGTGTTCCAATGAGACAGCTTAACAGTCACTTTCACTTCTTTTTCAAATTGCTACATAACTGCCACATCCACCTCATTCTAAACATTTGATTAGCTTAATCACACACTATCACTTTAGCAAAACATACTCCACCTTATAAACATCTCCCATACCACCTACTCCCAATATTCCAACAGTCCATACTAACCGAACTACCTAACCTTGAAAACCTCACGTCTAACAGAGTTAATCACTTGCGTCCCAAACGCACAATAATCGCCGCGAAAAATGCGAGCGATACCGGCGACAAACCCTACCTCGGCTTGCGATACGTCGAGCGAATGTATGATGGGCGACCGAAGATGCAGTGTCAGGACTCATGTTGACCTCCGCTCGTTGGGCGATGGGGCGTGTGTTTGCCACCTTCCAGAAACTTGTCCGCATCCAGAACGCCAAAGAGTTGGATGAACTTGGCCACAAGTCCAGTCCAGCCGGTCTGATGACTGGCTCCCAACCCAGCACCGTTATCGCCGTGGAAGTATTCGAAGAAAAGGATGTGATCCCGCCAATGCGGATCGCATTGAAATCTGTCGGTGCCTCCATAGACCGGACGCCGTCCCTGTTCATCGCGCAGGAAGATCCGAGTGAGCCGATTGGAAATCTCTTGGCTCACCTCGAATAGATTCATCATCTTGCCGGACCCCGTCGGGCATTCGACCTGAAAGTCGTCACCGTAGTAGAGGTAGAAGTTGAGGAGGGCTCGAATGATGATCGCGTTCACCGGCATCCAGATGGGTCCCCGCCAGTTGGAATTGCCTCCAAACATCCCCGTGTTCGACTCGGCCGGCAGGTAATCCACGCGGTATTCCTGACCCTGTACGTTGAACACATAGGGATGCTGCTCGTGAAACTTTGAGAGCGAGCGGATGCCGAAGGGACTTAGGAATTCATCTTCGTCGAGCATCTTCGCGAGAATGCGACGGAGCCGATCTGGGTTGACGAGGGCAAACAGACCTCGTCCGGCCACGCCGAAATGGCCGGGCCCCATGGGATGCATCGAATCCCGGAGTTCGGGCATCCGCTGCAAGCGTTTGTGCAGCTCGGCCGTTACACCTGGAGCGAGTTCTCGTTGCCATGGTTCGGTCACGGTGGTGGCGCAGAGGGGCAGCAGTCCGACCATCGAGCGCACCTTGAGCCGCGTCGCCGTGCCATCGGGAAACCGCAGCAGGTCGTAGTAGAAGCCATCTTCCTCATCCCACATGCCGTCCTGCTCCGGGCTGGTTCATCGCCCGAGCAATGTAGTAGAAGTGCTCCGCGAACTTGACGGCCATGTCTTCGTAGGTCTGGATCCACTCCGGCAAGATCGATCGCCAATTCCAACATGTTCTGTGCGAACAGAGCCATCCATGCCGTACCGTCTGCCTGTTCCAAGTGACCGCCGGTGGGCAATGGGGCGCTGCGATCGAACACGCCGATGTTATCCAAACCGAGAAAGCCTCCTTCGAAAACATTCTTTCCAAAGCGATCCTTCCGATTCACCCACCAAGTGAAGTTGATCACCAATTTGTTAAATGCCGCCTTGATGAATTCGAAGTCCACTTCGCCCCCCAGTGCCTGCTCGCTGCGATGCAGAAAGAGCGTCGCCCACGCATGGACTGGCGGATTCACGTCGCTGTAATTCCACTCGTATGCCGGCAACTGACCGCTGGGATGCAAGTAGTCTGCCTTGAGCATCAGTTTCATTTGTTCTTTGGCGAAATCGGGATCGACGATCGCCAGCGGAAGTGTGTGAAAGGCCAAATCCCAAGCCGCGTACCAGGGGTACTCCCACTTGTCGGGCATCGAGATGATGTCCTTGTTCAGCATGTGGAACCACTCCGAGTTCCGCGAGTGATGATATCCCGAATGAAGCGGATTTGAGTTGTGCTCATCGAGCCAGTTGTCGCCATCGAAGAAGAAGAACTGCTTGCTCCAGAGCATGCCGGCTAGCGATTGACGCATCACGTTGGCCGCGTCGGCGCTTACCGATTGCGGCGTGACCGACTTGTAAAACTCATCGGCTTCGCGAAGCCTGTCAGCAAAGATCTCGTCAAATGGCTTGCCCAGCGGATTTTCCTTTGGCCCTGGGGCAGTTCTTGCAGAGTCTGAGACGAATTTCAGTCGATTGCCCGGCGCCGATGTTGACATGGTAATGGGCCGCGACCTTGGTGCCATGCTTCGCTGGATTCACCGAGTTCTGATTGCCTTGGACAACGCAGTCGTTGATGCCGTCCTTGGCGTACGGGCTCTCATTCTTCTGCCCAGGGAACAGGCGTTGGTGGTTGGTTTCATTTTCGGTGAAAAGCAACGGCGTTTCGTCCTTCGCAGTAAAGCGTCATTTCACCGATCGCCTGGTGCGATGCGGCAACAGCACTCGTGCCAGACGATGTGTCGATCTGCTTGAGCGTTGGTTTTACGCTGGCTCGGTTCGATTCGGCGATCCACTTGGACCAGTCGTTGCGGAACCAGAGCGTTGGCAGCAAATGTAGTTCGGCGGGATCGAGGGCCTCGGTTGACTGCGGTAATTCGCACCAGAATGTCTTCCGGACTCGGCTTTGGCGTATTCCACGAAGACGTCAAAATATCGGTCATCCTGGAAGACCCCCGTGTCGAGCAGTTCAT
This sequence comes from Pirellulaceae bacterium, assembly GCA_963734865.1. Lineage (GTDB taxonomy): Bacteria > Planctomycetota > Planctomycetia > Pirellulales > Pirellulaceae > CBDCUW01. The sequence continues at coordinate 1,515,515 of CAVTIV010000019.1, read as the reverse complement.
ACTCCATCTCGCTACGGTTGCGCCGGCGATTCGTCTCGACTAGGTTGGCGTAGGGAAAGGCCGCTTGCGGATACTTGTACAGGTACTTCATGTACGAGTGGGTCGGCGTGCTGTCGAGGTAAAAGTAAACTCTTTGACGTCCTCGCCGTGGTTGCCTTCGCGAGTTCGTCAATCCAAACAGCCGCTCTTTGAGGATGGCGTCTTTTCCATTCCATAGTGCCAGAGCAAAGCAGAGGTGCTGCTGGTCATCGGAGATGCCTGCCAGACCGTCTTCGCCCCAGCGATAGGCGCGCGACCGGGCATGATCGTGGGTAAAAAAATTCCACGCATCACCATTCTCGCTATAGTCCTCGCGCACCGTTCCCCATTGACGCTCGCTGAGGTAAGGGCCCCATTTCTTCCAAGGAATATTCTGCTCTCTGGCAGCCTGTAGTCGTTGGTGTTCGGTTGTCATTTTGCGTCAAGTAAGCAGTCGGGTTACGGGGAAGTTGCATCACGAATCGATCCGCCCAGCCTTTAATCGTCGCTTCGTTCACCCTCAGACTTCTTCGGTTCCGATGGCTGGCTTGGCCTATCTCCCATGGAAAAGCAACGCGCAATTCGATTCGTTGGCCCACGGATCAGTACGTAGGGCAAGATGGCGCAAACGATGGCAACAATGAAAACTTGGATGGGGTAGAAAGCTCGCAGGAACGCTACTTGGTAGATGGTATCCAGGACACATGCCACGATGAAAATCCTGGAAATGTGGCTACGCGCCGACAACAGGCGTTCTTTCCGTTGGGCTGGCCGTGTGATCAGTCCCCAGAGAAAAGCCGGCTGCCCGTCGCGGGCGTCTCTCATACCGGCGCGGATAGCAATGATTGTCACGACCGTCGGCATCATCACCAGACGCAAGTGCAGCGGATCGCTGGCTCGTCCTCGAAGCTGTTCGATTCCGCTCGAGATAACATTTCAAGGATTGTATCCATAGTTTGTTATGTTTCCGCGATGTGTTTTGCTCTCGCTTCAGAACTGGTTGTTCGGAATCATCTAGTACGTAAACAGATCACCGAGTTGTGGAGGTCCATGATCACCCTCGCGATCCATTCGTACCGTTGACGGCATGCGCGAGACAACATCCCGCCGGAGATCGTGCGGGCATTTAGGCCGTGATTCCTCAGAATGCATGTGGCATAATATGCCCTTTGAGCTGAACGGCAGATGACATGAATCTCGCGTTCTCGCGGCAGTTCGTCCAAACGTGAACGAATCTGACCGAGCGGGATGTTGATCGCACCGGGCACCTGCTCCACTGCCAGTTCAACCGGCTCTCGCACGTCTAGCAAGAATGCATTTTCCACCGACTCCCAGTGGCTTAACGGCAAGTCGCCGCGCAGCACATTTGCGGCGACCATGCCCGCAAAGTTGAGCGGATCTTTGGCGGCTACCGAACTGGGGCGCATAACACAGTTCCGCCTCTTCTAGATCGTAGATCGTCGCCCCCAGTTGGATGGCTACCGCCAACGCGCTGATCCGTTTGTCGACTGCTGGCCCATCTTCACCGATCGCCTGCGCACCAAGCACCAAGCCGTTCGATTTGCGGAACAGAAACTTGATGCCGAGCATTTTGGCACCGGGATAGTATCCGGCATGCGAGTTCGGATAGAGATAGATCTTCTCATAGTCTTCATCGCCCAGCCGCTTGAGAGTCTTTTCGCTAACGCCGGTCCAAGCGGCAGCGCCGCCGAACAAACCAATGATCGACGTCCCCTGCGTGCCGCGATATTTGGAATCCCGCCCGGCAATCACGTCCGCCGCGATGCGTCCTTGTCGGTTGGCAGGCCCGGCGAGAGCCACCAGACTCCACTGTCCTGTCCCAAAGTCTTTGACTTCGATCGCATCCCCGACTGCAAAGATGTTTGGGTCACTGGTTCGCATCTGCTCGTCGACGCGAATCCCACTGCGTTCACCGATTTTGAGCCCGGCTGTCTTTGCCAGAGTCGTGTCCGGCCGCACTCCGATCGCGAAGATCACAAGATCGGCCGGGTACGTCTTGCCCGCGGCGGTTCGGACTTCGAGCGAGCCGTTGTCCGATTTCTCGAAGCCAGCAGCGGCATCATTCAGCGCAAGGTGAACGCCGTGCCTTTCAAGATGGTCGCCAACGACTAGCGCCATCTCAGGATCGAGCGGCCCCAGAACCTGATTAGGTTTTTGAATGACCGTCACTTGAAACCCTTGGTGGGTCAAGTTTTCTGCCATTTCAAGTCCGATGAATCCGCCACCCACCACAACGGCACGACGGATCGGCTTGACCATCTGAATCCCGGTGTAATGGTACATCCCGGTAAGGTAAGACGTTCCACCAGAAATCCATTCTCGGATGGTCCGGGCGTCCGGAACGGTGCGAACGTGGAAGATGCCAGGGAGATCAATGCCGGGCAACTGCGGACGTATCGACGGAGCACCGGGCGACAGCACGAGTTTATCGTAGGGCTCGGTGCTGACCTCGCCCGACTTGACATCTCTCAACTGCACGGTCTGGTCCCGCGGCGAAATCGAGATCGCCTCACAATTCGTGCGCACGTCGATCGCGAATTGTTCGCGGAACAACCTTTCGTTCGCGACCAAAAGGCTCGCTTCTTTCTCAATCACATCGCCGACGTGATAGGGTAGTCCGCAGTTTGCGTAGGAGACGTAGGGCCCACGCTCGACCATTAGAATCTCAGCCTTCTCGTCCAATCGACGTAACCGCGCCGCACACGATGCACCACCAGCCACCCCACCAACAATGATGACTTTCATAAATCGATCTCCGTGTTTTGCTTAACAATCATTCATTCATGAACAAGCATCTCACGATCAGACGTGGAGGTCGATTCGCAAAAGTACGATTCCCGAGCTGCGCAATGCGCAGTCAGTCTTCGGCGCGACGCGGGGAGAAGGAATGCAGAATCCAACGGCTTCGGAGCCCATCGAACGAAACCTTGCCGCCTTAATGGATAGAGATAATGCCGTGGCGGATGGCGTATTGAACCAATTCTGCCGTGCTTTGCATGCCAAGCCTTTCCAGAATGTTGGCCCTGTGGGCTTCGGCGGTTCGAATCGAAATTTTCAGTATTTTTGCAACATCTTTCGCAGAACCACCATCGGCGATCAGTCGCAGGACTTCCATCTGCCGCGTCGTCAATTCTTGGGCTGAGTTGTCATCCGCACGATAGGACTGAATGAGTTCTCCGGTGATGAGAGGTGAAATGTACGTCTTTCCATCGATGGCATCGGCAATGGCAGTCACCAATTCCGTCGAAACCGAGTGCTTTAGCACATAACCTGCTGCACCCGACTCGATAGCCCGTCGCGCGTACGCGACATCTCGATGCATCGTCAAAAAGACGATTTTCGATTTAACGCCAGCCTCACGTATCAGAATGGCTGCATCGATGCCGTTGAGCGACGGCATGGTGACATCCGCCACGATGATGTCCGGAAGATGAGTCTTTGCGCTTTCAACAAGTTCATGGCCGTTCGAAACGACATCGACCACTTCGAATTCGGGTTCGAGAAGACTGCGCACACCCTCGGCAAGAATTTGATGATCGTCGGCGATCAGAACACGCGTTCGACTCATGTCGATGCCCCTTCCAGTGATACCTGGACTTCAATCGTTGTCCCGAAGCCAGGAGCAGAGTCGATTGTCAACTTGCCGTGAACAAGATGAACGCGTTCAGCGATACTGGATAGTCCAATACCTGGCTCCTCGTGCGGGGACTTTAAATCGAAGCCAACACCTTGATCACGGATTCGTAACACCACCTCGTTTCCAATGCCAACCAAATCCATCGTCGCTTCGCTAACCGCCGCGTGCTTGGCAAGGTTACGCAAACTCTCTTGGGCCACACGGTACAGGCACAAGGCGATATCGTTCGGTATGAACGCAGGCACTTTGTCAGCCTTGTAATTCACCGTGATCGTTTCGCGGTGGGTGAAACTAGCACACTCCGATCGCAACGCTTCTTCTAGGCCCAGGTCGTCAATGATCGAAGGGTGAAGTTGCCGCGAGAGTGCGTGAACATCGTCCGCCAAACTGACAAGTTGCTGACGCATGGCTTGCACGAGCGGCAAAGCCGTTTTGGGATCGTCAATTTGCACTTCCAAGCTTGCCGCATCAATTCCCAACACCGCAAGTCTTTGTGTCCAATCGTCGTGCATCTCACGAGCGATTCGAGCACGCTCGTCCTCGAGCGAAATCAGCAGATTGCTTGAGAGTTGCTGCAACCTCTCTTTGGCTTTGTGTAACAATTGTTCTTTGCCGCGAATCGCCTCGTCGGAACGTTTGCGTGCCAATGCGTTGGTAAAAATATCACCAACAAGACGCAGACGCGGAATCAATTCGTCGGGGAGAATCCGTTGAGATCGATAACAGGAAAAACCGATCCCACCCACCACCGTACCCATCACGATTAGCGGTATCGTCAGATTGGACTTTAGGCCGGTCGAGCGACAGTACTCTCGCTCTGGTGACGCGTCGTTCGGGACGTCGTCCGGTAATCGAATCACCATTCCGTGGTGCACCATCCTGGCGTACGTCGGAAACCGGGAATCCAGCATCAGCCCGGCTGACGGCGGAATTCCGGGTAGTTGATATGAGTGGGTCACCACCAATTGTTTCTCGTCCGCCGACACTTCACCAAGCCCAGCCCGGTCGATACCGAAGAGTTCGACGATTCGCATCAGGCCCTCCTCGATTTGGGAATCGACCCGACTGGGTGAAACATTCACAAACTTGGTCGACAATTCCGCCAGCAACGCCTCAAAAGCCAAACGCTCTCGTATGGACGCGGCTAGTGGACAACCTGCGGTACCCAACGCTTCGCACTGATTCGCTCCAAGCGGTTCCGATCCCAATTGCATCGACGGTACGGGACATGCAATGAATCGTGTCGACTCTGAGCTCAGCGGCCCATCCCGGATGATGTTCTCATGCAGCGGTTTCTCATTCTCCATCTTCATGCCACTAATATTTGAATTCGGCCCAGTGCTCAAAGCAATTGCGATTGTTTGAGAACGCCTCCGCTTCACCCGGCGGTCATCCATCGGCGGATCAAGTAGGGCAGCAGTCAAACTTGCCGTTGGTTAACCACTCCGTGCGTTCGCAAATTCCACCAGCACAAGAGATCCGGCGCTGAGTAGGATAGCTGACGGCCCACGCTTTTGTTTTGTCGCAATATTGAAAACACAGACGTTTCGAACAAACGGTTACCTAACCTGACAGCAAAGCCTCGGCTTGGTGTCGTTCCACCAAGGCGACAGCCAGGAGTATCGTAAACGCTTTGCCGTCAATCGACCAGTAAGGCAGACGTACCGGATCTGCCGATACCAACTAGCCCAAAAGTGCAAAGCAACCCGAATAATTGAAGCGGCAACCGTTGGCCCACAGCAGAATGTGGCCGTTCAAGACGTACTTAGATAGCTGCGTAGATGCCCACCGATTTGTGAATCCCACACGACTTGTCTCTTCGAGAATTTTATCGGTAGCGTTGCCTTTTCGTCTCGGATTGGCGGCAATTGATTGCGGGAGGAGTGAACTCTCCGCTCGTTGTACCAACGCTGCGTCGTACGCAAGATGCCGTCGAGGTGCTCGTTCGTCACGATGCAAAGAGCGTTCAGCACTTCATGCTTAACTGCTTGAATCACCCGCTCGACGTCAGCCTGCAAATTTGTAGATAGCCTGTAAATATGTAGATCGGATCGGCGTCAGCTTGATCTTGCCGCCGGCCGAACGAACGACCTCGTTAAACGAATCTACGTATTTCGTGTCACGATCCCGTACTTCAATTCGTTGTCGTCGAGATGCATTTTAAAATTGCGTCCCAGCTTCGTCGTCCATTCGCCAGACGGATTCTCGCTACACGGTGAATTCCAAATCTGCAGAGTCCCAATGTGAATGAAGACCATGAAGTAGACATCGACCAGCCCTTTCAGCGTCCACTTCTTCTTGCACGCAAAGTCGCATTGCCTAAGCGTATCGGCGTCGCGTCTGATGAACTTGTGCTATGTGTCCTGGTGGTCGCCCAACGTCGAAGCGAAGCCCGCCGCCACGATCACGTTTTTCACCGTCTGACGAGGAACGTGAACGCCCATCCGCCGAAGCGAGCCTTCTCTGACACTCGCGAAATACAGGTGCGAGTCAGATGAGAATGGATGTAAGTTTCAGAGCCGCAGTCAAAGCTTCGTTCTGATTCGGTTCGAGGTCCCGCTCAAAGAGTTCTTCAATGGTTGTTGTTTCTCGGCCGAGCGGTTTGTTGGCCGCCATGATTTCATGGTAACGCTTCCAAGCTTTCTTCTTATCTTTGCCGAGACTAACCTGGCGTCGTCCCAATTGCAGGTACCAGCCATTCTTGGATTCGCGGAAGAACGGTTGAAGCTGCTTCATGGCTTTCCCGTGTTTTGAACCGGTCGGCCGCACAGTACACCCGGAACTCTGTCCTTTTTCGCGATGAGCAAACGCAAGAAAAGAGTGGAAACGAGTTACAACAAATTCCCGATTAGATTCGGGACTTAGAGGTCTCATCCTCTCATCAGAAAGGATGACGAAGGGCAAGATCTCACGCACTACGCTGGGCCACAATAGTATTGTGGTGCAGCCAATATCTGGTTTCGAACTGACGGCGGCGGTTAGACCGACGCGGCTTTGCGATCTGGCTAAGTTGCATCGGTTGGACCAACCCGCGCGATTTAGAGAATTGGCTCGGACGCTGAGGTTGGGCACACCTCATGCAGCCCAGGCTGTATTTCTTACACTCCGCCCAATGGATGCAGTCAGTCCCGCGATTTACGCGGTCGCACGGTCGCCATTGCCCTGCTTGAGCCGGTTCAGGACTTGCGTGACGCGAACGCGGCTGACACCCAAGTGGCGAGCGAGGGCGGCTCGGCTTTCAAACTTGCCGGAGTCCAGCAGCGACTGGTAATAGCGAGCCAGTCTCATCGGATCACGACGTTGTTTCTGTGGCGGCTTTGATGGCTTCGGAATGGCGGAAACCGTGTTCCATGGATAGAAAACGATTTCACGCGTTTGACGTAACGTGTTGGTACCAAAGGCACCTAGCTCGACGAATCCGCGGTGTGTATGGGGACCGCGGTCGGACTCGAACCAAGGAGGATTCGATTAACAGTCTTTGCAATCGAATTGGCTTTGCCGTGCGACCGTAAGTGACCCATGAGAACCGTCAGATGTCACTCCAACGTGGCGACTAAGAACATGCCCACTTGGGTCATGAAGCGTGAACTGGTTTTGTTCAATTTGACCTCGCACGAGGCCAACGGGGAGCTACGTGAAGTTCAAGTGGAGTCAGTTGGATGCAGTTGCTCCATGCATCCGGACGTCAGCAGAGCACCCCTATCGCCTTACCCCCACTCAGGCCGCATCGGACGTCAATAAACGCTTCATGACGAAGCGTTCGCCGCCAAAATGCCGGTAAAAACTGCGATTTCCGTATGGCCCCACGCTTCAACACTTGCAGAGAAAAGTTCTACTGGTGTCCTCGATCCTCCACTGTCTGGAACAAGAGGCCCTTCGGCGAGTACGTCGAAGGGCTTTCTTATTGTAGGGCAAAGAGTGTTCTTTTTGATGGCGAGTAAACGATGAAATCATCCGTCACTCGAATCTGGCATTTACGTGAGAGGAAATGACGACGGCGAATTTCCGCTCAAACATCGTCCGCTTCGTGATTCGTCGTGATGGCCGATTGGATCGTTGATTTGTGGTCGATGAACGGAGCGGCATCAGTCGCGACTGCTCGGCGATGTGGCGATGTCGGGGAGCAAAGTTTGCACTTCGCTGTGCGATTGGCGGCAGGTTACTATTCACGATCGGTTAGCTCTGCAGCGGCACCTTCCGTCGGTTTGTCCGTGCTCTCTGTCGCGAACCCGGCTGATCGAGCGCAGCACCAATCGCTTCACGGATTTCTTTAGGCAGTCGACCGGGGTCGGCCGCTTCCTCGGTCAACTGCGCGGGGTTCGTGAAATCGTAGCGGCGGACGCCGTCCTTCTGCCGCACCCAGAGCACCGATCCGCCTCGCACCCAGGCGGCGACCCAGGTGTCGTATCCGTTGGGCAGCTTGATTTCGTACTGCTTGCTGGCCGCGGACAAGGAAATGTGAGCTTCGTTCACGAGCCGCTCGCCGACCGGGCGACGCGTGACCTCAAGGCGTACGTTTTCTCGGAGCGTGTAGCGTCCGGGGCCAGTGGCGGTGCGCGGCCGCTTCGCCGCGTCGGGGTCGGCTGGAAGGACGCGGAACGTCGTCGGGCCGGAAGTCAGGGGACCGGCCCACGCGCTGACCCCGGGACGTTCCGCGCTGACCCCGGGACGTTCCACTGTTTCGTTCCAGTCATTCAGGGGAACCGCCGCTGGCGTGAACGTCACCTCATCGCCCGCCTTTGCCTCCATCCACGACCCGACTCGCGTGTTTTGCCAGTCTTCACTGTTCCCCATCGGGCCGACGCCGATGCCCGCGCCAACCACTTCGACGAACTCGCCGGGCGCAAGCCGGAACGGTACAAGCCGGCCGCGCGTCGTCCAGTCCGTCGAGGAAATGTTGATGTCCGCCCCGTTCGCGTCGCGCGCCTTGTGCGCGGCCGACTGATGCCATGTCCGCGTGCGGAAGACAACTGAATCTTTCCCCGCATTGTGAATAAGAATGCGAGACTTCAGCGGCGTGCCGAGCCGGTGCTCCGCCGCCTGCGGCTCCAGTCGCCAAGCCATCCGCAAGCCGTTCGGCAATGTCTCGCCCCACGGCGAATTGGCCAGCTCCGGCGGCAGGGGAACGCCGGTTTGGATGGTGCGCTCGTATTCTTCGTCCACCGCCATCTTGATCGGCGTGTCCTGCAATTCTGCGAGTTCATCGAGCAGTGCCAGCGCATCCGGCCCGCTCCAGTCCCGTGTCTCATCGAAACGGGGAAGCATCTGCAAGAGCTTCGGCGTCGTCCCCCACGTCGGGTTGTATTCCGTAAAGGTCGTCACGCTGTCGGCCAGCGGCCCGATGCACGCGCCGGGGATCTTTCCGTCCGCGCGGGCGGCGTTGGTCCACGTACTGAAAAGTGTCTGGGCGACCTTGTTCTTCGGCAACAGGCCGTACGCCGAGAGCATGCTTGCAGTGTCGGCGGATACCAGCTTGCCGCTCCACGCGTCGTCCGCCGCGGCAGTCTCCAGCTCCACAACAAACGTCAGCGCCGGGTCGTCCGCCGTTATCGATGTTCCCTCGATCCGCTTCGAGAACAGCCGCAGCACCGCGACTTCGCGCGGCTGGAGCAGGTAGTCCGTGGGGGCCGGCTTCGAGTCGGAGAATGCCGCCAGGGTTCGCCCGTCCTTTCGCACTTTCAAAGAGGGCATCTTCTCCGCCGCCGCCGCCGTGCTGAAACGCACGGGGGCATCCGACACATTCTGGACGACGAGCCTGAAATCGAAAACCTCGTGCGTCTCCGGTTCACCCACCGCCGGCGGTCTGATCAGCGCCATCCGTAGCCCGTTCACCGGCTCACCCCACTGCAGTCTCTGCTCCGTGCCGGGCTGGAGCTTCGCACCCTGCTTCGGCTCCGCCGCGATCGGCTGCTGGCCTGCATCCGTCGCGGCAGCCCGCACCAACACGATCCCGAATGTGTCTTGATACTCCGGAAAATCGACGTGCGCCATCGTATCGAGCAACAGCGTATCGCCGATTCCGCGTTTCAGCCGCCCGAGCAATGCCCGTGACTGGATCCTTTCGGCTGACGTGTAATTCTTGATCAGACGGACCGAACCATCTTGCGATTCGTCCGCGAGAGTGAGGCTGTCACTGACCGTGGCGTTGCCCTGCGGACGTTCAAACGTCATCGTCCATTTCACCTGATCCGTGGCTCGCTGTGGGAACGTGATCCGCACATCCATGTATCCCTTCATGCTCTTCCAATCGCCTCGCAATAATTCGCTCACCGGACGCACATCTTCGGCGCGAGATTCCTGGACCGATGGATTCGTGCTCGCCAACTTTCCCGGTGTCGCCGCGTAAGGGCGAAAACCTTTTGCGAACTCGGCGCGGATCGCATCCGGGACGAAGTCGGGGACACCACTCCAGGAAGTCTCCGTGATCTTCTCCGGGTTGGAAAAGTCGATGCGTCTGAATGTGCGCGGCGTCGGTGTGACCTTATGAAAATCTTGCGACGACTGCATCTGGCCGCTCATGGTCCACAGCACCCTCTGGCCTCGCTCCCATGCGAGCATCCACGGCTCGCGGGCAGCGAAGGCATCGCCGCCGAGCCAGATCCGATGCCGCGCCGTGCCGCCACTCTTGTCGATCGGCCACGTCAGAATCGCCGTGGACATGACATCTGTGGCATGCACGAGTTCCTGCTTCACTTCCATTGTCACACCGCCGGGCATCGTCCATCGCCCAGCCTGCGATGTGGACCACACGGACACATCTTCGAGCCCGACGACTTTGAACGTTACAGCGCCGGTCGTCATCGCCACCGGCTCGCGCACGTTCCACTCGACGATCACCTGCTCGCCGCGTTTTGCGAGGAGCACGGTGGAACTCGCGACATGCACTTCCTCGCGACGCTCGCCTTCGCCGATCGCGGCGCTACCCCCGCCTATCTCGGCGACTTCGCCGGGCTTCAGCCGCCAGGTAAGGATAGGGACTGCACCGCGGTAGCTCACCCTTTTGGTCGTGATCTTCCGCCCGCCATCTGCCGTCGCATTCCACGAAACGATGTCGTCGAGTGAATACGGACAGTGGAACTCGATGGTCTGTTTCGAAGCATTCTGGATCACGAGGCTGGAATGAACCACATCGCCGACCACGTAGGTTTCCCGTACCGGATAGCGGCTCCATGCTGCTCGCAGTCCGGTCTCTGCAGCGGGGCCAAATTGGAGAGCCGACTGCCGGGCCGCATCCAAAGTCGCCCCGACATGCGTCTCCCCGCTGATCGCGAATTCCAGCGGCCCGTGTGCGATCGCCGCGATGTGATCGAGCCACTCCGCCACCTCCGAAACCGGATGTTCGGCGCGCCCGAGTTGCCAGTCCCGCAGCGCCAGCACGGCGCCGGCGTCGGCTTTGATCGGGGGCTGCGTTACCCAATTGTCGATCGCCAGCCGGAGCCGCGCAAGGGAGGCCTCGGCCAAGGGCGTCGTCCGTTCCTCGAGATCCTGCCAGCGCTTCAACAAGACACCCGCAGTCAGATCGCCTGGCAGTTCGTCCTGTGACGCCTCCGCAGCGTCGTGGACGGGCGCATCGTTCTGGGAGTTCTCATCTCCCGCGGCGGCGCAACATGGCGACCGGGATGGCGATGCTTGCTCCGAGTATCAGCGCGCTGGCTCCGATGGTCGCCGACACTTTGCGTCGGCTCAACCGATCACTGAGAATGGCGTGGAGGCGGCCTTCGAGTGAAGAGCTGCGCGCCATGGTCAAGCCGCAAGCGGACGTCCAGCGTGGGGGTGAAAGCATCGTCGCGACGTTGAGCAAATGCTCGGCATAAGCCGACGCTCGCACGCCATTGGCGAGTACGAGATCGTCACAGGCTCGTTCACGTTCCACATGCAGACGCCAGGCGGCGAACCAGATGAGTGGATTGAACCAATGCAGAGCACATGCCGAGCTGTGCCAGAAGTTGCACGACGGTGTCACGGCGTTGGATGTGAGCGAGCTCGTGCAGCAGTACCGATCGCAGTTGCTCGGCGCTCCATTGTCGAGCCACCTCCGGCAGCAATAATCGAAACCGAACGACGCCCCAGACGGCGGGAATCTTTCGCTCCGAGTGAATCAGCAGATGGACATGCGGACGGACTCCGAGCTGTCGGCGCGCGGCTTCAAACGCCGCCACGATGGCTCCGTCAGACCCATCCTCATCGGCAGTACGTCCATCGTTCGGCAGCCTCGACCGGCCGATCACGGTCCCTCGACGTTGGGCACGCCACAGCATCAATCGAGCAGCCATCAGCCGCATCATCAGCAAACAAAACCCGATGGCCCAGAAGAGTGGCAACGCGTTGACCCAGTCCCAGTTCGGTGCGGTGCGTCCGGCGGTGACCACCGTCGCTGCAATCGCAGGCTGCGCAATCGAGGCTTCAGCCAGAGGAGGATCGCCCGTTGTCGATGGCAGCTCGCGTTCGACCGGACTCACCTGCCAAGGAATTTGAACATGCGATTGCTCGAGAATCCCAACGGTGGGCGACATCGATGCTACCGCCGCTGATTCGTGCGAGATCGCCGCCCACCCCGGCAATACTTGCCACTGTGGCAACATCGCCGAAAACACCGGGACAACCAGCAACGCGACGATCGCCACCAGCCACACCAGGTGGCGGCATCGCTGCCGAATCACGCCTCAGCATCATGGCCACACAAGCCGCCAGCACCAGAATCACGCCGCCTTTGATGGCGGAATCGATCAGCAGCAGACTCGACGTACCGAACACGACGGCAAGGGGAAGTGAATGTCCGATTCATCTCAACGGCCCTCCTGCTTTGCCTGCTCGATCAACGCAATCAGCCGCTCACGTTCGTGCGGCCGCTCACTCCGTCTTTCCGCGAATGCAGATGCGCCGCGAGTGCTTCTTCCAGTGACCCGCCGAAGAATGTCTCCAGCACTTCTCGCGAACGCACTGCGGCCCGCTTTGCCCTTGGACTGGCGAGGAACATAGATCACCTCCCGGCCGCTCTGCCGCCGTCTTCAGGTGCCCCTTTTCTTCCAGGATGTGCATCATCCTGCGCACCGCCATCGCTGTCGGTGGTGAGGGTATGGTTTCGACGACCTTGTTCACAGTCGCCTCCCCCAGCACAAAGACAGCATCCATGATCTGTCGTTCGCGTCGACTGAGTTCGGAGGGCTTGGGCATCGTCAGCTCCAGCAGACACAGAATTCAAATTCGGCGATGACCACGAATCATCCGCCCTGTCGTTAAATTATTAACGCTACACGGCACGCCGACAATAGCCATCGCGTTAAAAAAATAACGTTTCGTGGAAATCGATGCACAGGAACCCTGTGGGGCGAGCCGCAGTTCAGCCGCTCGCTGCAACGGACGTTGCGAGCAGCAAGCAGGTTGTCCATCACTGGCCCCCACTCTCTGAGCAGGCCCCACTCGCTGAGCAACCTAGCAAAGGTTCTACTGCGATCCTCTCGATCGTTTGCCTCCCGGATTGTAGGGGTATTCATCAAACCGCTCGCCGCCACCAATCACGCGTGGGTCCGCCGATTCACGTAGCTCGCGCACCAATTGGTCCGAGAGCCTGTGCTTGATTTCGGCATAGCGAGCCTGGTCGGCAACATTGCTCAATTGGTTCGGATCGGCCTTTAAGTCATACAGCTCTTCGCCCGGTCGCTTGCTCACCGCCAAATCGAAGAAAGGCTTGATCGCGGGGTCGTCGCGATGTTCGATCAGAAAGGTCTTGGATGGGCCGCCGTCGATATCTCGGTATTCATCGGGCGCACCGGCGGGCCAACGCTGGGGCAAAAAGTTGCGGATGTACAGAAAATCGTCGGTGCGAATCGCACGCATCGGATAGCCGCCGGTGCTGGGAGGTTCCTGAGCGACGGTATGACGCTCCCGGCCCGTCAACACGTGATCTCGCGTCGAATCGACTCGCCCCGATTCATCCGAAAGCAGGATGTTCCGCAAAGACCGTCCCGTCATCGGATCGGGAATGTCGAGCCGCGCAAATCCAGAAACGTGGGCGCCAGATCCGCCAGCGAGACAAAGTCGGTCACTCGCCGTCCGCCTTTGACCTTGTCGCCCCAGCGCACCGCCAAACAGACACGCGTACCCGAGTCGTACAGATTGCATTTGTGGCGAGGAAACGGCATGCCGTGATCGCCCGTCATCACGATGATCGTATTGTCGAGTTCGCCCGACTGTTCAAGCAGCTTGATCGCTTCGGCAACATCGTTGTCAAATCGCTGAACCTCGAAGTAGTAGTCGGCGACGTCGTGACGAATCGTCTCTTCATTTGGCAGATCGGCCGGCGGCACAATCTTGTCGATGTCGATCCCACTCTTGGCACCACTTTGCCATTGATAGGGGCGATGCGGATCACTCGCGCCAAGCCAAAAGCAGAATGGCTTATCGGCGGGACGTGCCTTGAGAAACTCGGCGAACCCTCGAAACGTTGGCCCAGCAGGGTCGGTTTCACGCCCGAGGAACTTCCAATTCCCCGGTCCCCAAGCTTTCCGCCAATGGCCAGTTGAATAACCCGCTTGCTGAAGCAGTTCCGGGTACACCGGAAACTTCGGGTGCAGCGTGCTCCACAGATTCCCGCCATCTTCGAGTCGCCAAGGGTATTGCCCTGTCAAAATCGAATTGCGACACGGCGTGCACGATGGGGCGGTCACAAAAGCGTTCTCGAATAACACACCCTCGGCCGCCAATCGATCGAACGCCGGTGTCTTGATCACAGGATCACCGTAGGCGCCCGCGTTGGGCCATCCCCAATCGTCGGCGATACAAAACAGAACGTTCGGAGGCGGATCGGCTGCGTGTGCTGATCCCAACGCGGCAAACAAACACACGAGCCCTGGAATGGTTCTGGCAAAGAATCGTATCATGTTGAACCTCGCGGGAATGGATTCAGATCGGTGACCAAACCACCTAGCATAACGGAGTCCACGCTCGAGAGATCACGCACCTGGTGCGAATCCAACTCGGTGATGCCTTCCGATTCGGTTTCGTTCCCGGGACCGACCAACAGGGCGGTGCCGCGAGCTGATACATTGACTTGCAACATGCCTTTCATTGATATCAAGTCGATTCCCTCGCAAGAAGTCTGTCCCGGTTGTCGGTTGCGAACACCGTACGGCGAGAATCTGATGCTCTCCTATCTGGAGATGGACGAGGGAGCCGTCATTCCGTTGCACGATCATCCCCACGAACAAGGGGGGATGCTGCTGCAGGGAAGGCTGAAGTTCACCCTTGGCGACGAGACCCGCATCGTCGATGCGGGGTCGATGTTCATCATCCCACCGGGTGTTCCCCACAAGGTCGTGGCGATTGACGGGCCCGCAATCGTGCTCGATGTGTTCAGCCCGATCCGCGAGGACTATGTCGAATTGATGAACAAGTACATCCCCAACCAGCCGGAAAAAGGCTGATCGACGCAGCGTTGTGGCAAACTTGCCAAAATGCTACCGAGGCAGCAGCGAATCAGATAGAATGAACAGCCCCACAGGAGTCCCCGGATGACGAGTTCCTGTTTCTGATTCATGGTTTTTTGACCACCGCGTGTCAAAAAGCAGACGCCCTGTTTCAGCAATCCCGCCCCCCCTTCCATCATTACACGGTGTTCGCTTGTCAGTACATCGTACTCTCGCCAGTTGGATGCACCGTCGCCCGGCGGCCGCCGTGGTCCTTGTCTTCGCGCTGACAGCATGCCGTGGGTCGTTTGCGGACCAGCCGATCGACTATTTGACGCAGGTCAAACCGATCTTGAGCGAAAAATGCTATTCCTGTCACGGTGCGCTGAAACAGGAATCGGAATTGCGATTGGAAACGCGATCACTGATGCTCACAGGTGGTGACAGCGGCGAAGCGATCGTTCCGAAGAATCCTGAACAGAGCCTATTGATCCAGCGGGTCTCGGCGATCGATGGCGACCGCATGCCACCACCGCATGACGGTGCGGCTTTGAAGCCGGACGAGATCGCGTTGATTCGGGAATGGGTTCGCCAAGGTGCCGCGGCGCCGGATGAAGCGATCCCGTTGGGCCCCAGCGACCATTGGGCTTTTCAACGGATTGCGCGTCCCGAGATTCCGCAGTCGACGTTCGCAAATCCGATCGACGCATTGTTGGAAGCGAAACGCGCCCAAAGGTCGCTCAAAACGCAGCCACAGGCAACACGGTCAATCGCGATTCGACGTCTGTATCTCGACCTGATCGGTTTGCCACCGACGCGTCAGCAGCTGCACGATCAGCGGCCTTGGCAGCAAATCGTTGATGAACTCTTGAGCAGCCCGCACCATGGCGAACGTTGGGCGCGGCACTGGATGGACGTTTGGCGTTACTCCGATTGGTATGGCTTGGGCGCACAACTGAGGTACAGCCAAAAGCACCTTTGGCATTGGCGCGATTGGATCATCGAGTCGATCAACGACGACAAGGGCTACGACCGCATGGTCATGGAAATGTTGGCTGGCGATGAGCTGCGCCCGACGATCCCGAAGCGATTGCCGGCACCGGATATCTTGCTCGCAACTACTACCTCTTCAACCGTACCACATGGTTGGACAATACGATCGAACACACCGGGAAAGCCTTTCTCGGACTGACGTTGAACTGCGCGAAGTGCCATGATCACAAGTACGATCCAATCACGCACCTCGACTACTACCGCTTTCGCGCCATCTTCGAGCCGCACCAAGTGCGTCTGGATCCGGTTCCCGGCGTGACCGATTTTGAACAGGACGGCCTGCCACGCGTGTTCGACGATCACATCGATCTGCAAACCTACCTCCATCTCAAGGGTGATCCCAAGAATCCCGATCCGGATACGATCATCACGCCGGGGGTCCCGGCGATCCTGGCCAGCTTTGCAACGGAGATCCAGCCGGTGAAGCTCCCCTATGGCGCGAGCGCCAGGGGCCAGAGATTATGTCCAACAGGATCATTTGCGAGACGCTCGTCAGCGAGTCGGGAAAGCCGAAGAGGAACTCGCCGCAGCCAATCGGAGGCTTGCGGAAACGCCACCGAAAAAAACCAAACCGGACACCAAACCGGACACCAAGCACTCGCCGTTTGAGCTGACCGATGATTTTGACGAGCCGAATCCGAGTCTTTGGAAACTCGTCGGCGACGGGTGGCAATATCGTGATGGCTCGCTGCAGCAAACATCATCGACCCGCCAGCCGTACATGGTACGTGCGGTTCAACCGATCCCAGACGACTTTGAACTGAGCTGCCGATACACAACGACCGGAGGAACGACATACAAATCGATCACCTTCCGCTTTGATCAGAGCGACGATGATCGGTATTCGAATTTTGTATACACCAGCGCCCACGAAGCGGGACCAAAAGTGCAGGTGGCGTACGCGCGCGATGGCAATAACTCATACCCCGCCGAAGGACGTGCCGGCAAAAAAATCGCAGTTGGCCAACCCTATCAGCTGCGACTGGCCGTTCGCGGTCGATTGGTCAACGTTTGGCTTGATGATGAATTTGTCATTGCCTACCGCTTGCCCGATCGCAAGCCGGGCGGTTTTTTCAGTCTCTCTGCCTTTGATGCGACAGCAGCTTTCGATTCGATCACGATTCGATCGCTGGCCGAGGACGTTCCGCTGACCGAAGCGAACAACAAAACGGCCGCTTCGATGCCAGACGCCCAGGCAGCGGTGAAACGGGCCGAGGCCAAGTTGGCTGCGGCCAGGGCAGCGTTGGCAGCGGTCGAGGCGACGATTGCCGCCGACAACGCAAGATTTCGCGACCGAATGTCGGAGGATGTTTGTGATCCGCTGGCCAAGGACGCGGCGCGACTGCAGGCCCAAGCGTCCAAGCAAGCGGCGCAGTACGATCTGCTTGCCGAAACCGATGCCGCCAAGCTCAAGGCGGCACAGAATCGACTCCAGGCCACCGAGCAACGACTGGTCGCAATCGAACAGGGCGAGACCGGCTACGAATCGATTCGCGGCTCCAAGAAGGCTCTGGAATCACCCGCTGAAAAGGAAAGTGACTACCCAGCCACTTATTCCGCAACCAGCACCGGCCGGCGATTGGCGCTGGCAAAATGGATCACTTCAGCTGAGAATCCGCTCACCGCGCGGGTGGCCGTGAACCATGTTTGGATGCGCCACTTCGGCGAGCCTTTGGTCGAATCGGTATTTGATTTCGGGCTTCGCGCGAAACGGCCCCTGCACGCCGACGTGCTCGATTTACTGGCCTACGAGTTCATCGAATCGGGTTGGAGTTTTCGGCACTTGCATCGGCTGATCGTGACCTCCCAAGCCTATCGTCTGTCGTCATCGACTGCCCAGGCGGATGCGGCAACAATCGCGGCCGATCCGACGAACCAGTTTTATTGGCGGATGAATTCAAGACGCATGGAATCGCAGGTCGTTCGCGACAGCTTGCTGCAACTCGCAGGTGTACTTGACCCGAAGATTGGCGGCCCGTCGATTGATCCCAGCGAAGGCGGAACGCGGCGGAGCATTTATTTCAAGCATTCACGCGACCAGCAAGACACTTTTCTGAATATGTTTGACGACGCTGATTTGTTGCAGTGCTATCGTCGCAGCGAGAGTATTGTCCCGCAGCAGGCACTTGCCCTGTCCAACAGCAAATTGTCAATCGAAATGGCTGACAAGATTGCCGAAAGACTGTTCGCTTCGCTCTCGAACGATGATCGCGACGGTTTCATTGCGCTAACGTTTGAAACGTTGCTGGGTCGATTGCCCAGCGATTCCGAACGAACCGAATGTCAAGCGTTCCATGATCAAATGGCGGCGCTGCTTGAATCGCAAAATGCACAGCAACCTGACCACAGAATCCGTGCGCGTTTCGTCCAAGCGATACTCAATCACAATGACTTCATCTCCATTCGATGACCAACGCTCATGAACATCCAACATTCATCGATTCGACGTCGCCGTTTCCTGACGGCCGGGCTTGGATTCGGTAGCCTGGCGCTCAATGCCATGCTGCAGCGAGACGGTCTGGCAAACACTGCGGACCGATGGTCGGCACCCGACGGCCTGCCTCATTTCGCACCGCAAGCCAAAAGTGTGATCTGGCTGTTCATGCGTGGCGGGCTCAGCCACATGGAGAGCTTTGATCCCAAACCGGCGTTGAATCAATACGCCGGCCAAGCGATCTCGGAAACTCCATTCGCGGACGTCCAAGACCCGGAAAAGCTGAAGAAGGTCCGGGTCGTTGTTGTCAACGACGCCAACGGTCAACAGCGTAACAAGATCTATCCGCTGCAGGTCGGATACAAGAAGTATGGACAAAGTGGCATCGAAGTCAGCGACTGGTTTCCACACATCGGTTCGTGCATCGATGACATCGCGGTGATCCGGTCGATGTGGACGACCGATGACAATCATGGAGCACAAGTTCAATTTCATTCGGGACGTCACATGCTCGACCCCCGTGTCCCGACAATCGGCGCATGGGTCAATTATGGGCTCGGTTCGCTCAATGAAAACTTGCCGCAATTCATCAGCATGGGCCCGCGATTTTTTGATCGGCGTGATGGTCATTACCTGGGACCGGCGTACGATTCGATCGCCTTGAAAGTCGACCCGAAAAATCCGCTCGACTATGCCAAGCCCGAAGGCGATGTGACGTTCGACGAACAACGTCTGGGGTTTAGTCTCGTGAACCGCTTGAACAAACTCAGCGAGCAACAATACCCCAGCGACGCGGTGCTTGACGCGAGAATCCGATCGTACGAACTCGCCTTCCGGATGCAGACGTCGGTACCCGACGTGATTCGCTTTGACAGCGAAACCGAAGCGACCCAGAAAATGTACGGACTCGACCAGAAAGAAACCAAACCGTTCGGCGAACAACTGCTGACTGCTCGCCGGTTTGTACAGCAAGGCGTGCGGTTCATCCAGATCATGCATGGCAGCGGAGCAGCCGGAGCGTGGGACCAGCATTCGGCGCTCAAGGCGAAACATTCCGAACTCGCGATGCAGGTCGATCGCCCCATCGCAGGCTTGATCAAGGACTTGAAGCAACGTGGCATGTTCGACGAGACCCTGATCGTGTTCGCGACAGAGTTTGGACGGACTCCGGGATCCCAGGGATCGGACGGGCGTGACCATCACCCCCACGGCTTCAGCGTTTGGATGGCGGGCGGCGGTATCAAGGGTGGAATTGCACACGGGGCGACCGATGAAATCGGCTTCCATGCCAGCGAGAATCCCCACTACGTCACCGACGTTCACGCGACCCTGTTGCACCAACTCGGGCTGTATTCGCACCGCATGCATATCCCCGGCCAGAAGAGACTGGAACAAGACTTTGGGCACGTGATTGACGACATTGTGGCGTGAGCGGGTCGTCGTTGGGCCGGCAACAAAAAAGAGATCGGCTGCTACCGGACCTCCAACGGCAGACTCTCGGAGTGGCTATTGAACTCGGGGGCGTACATGCACTGGATGCTGGCCACACCCGTTTGATACTCACCCCGCAACTGCACACGGGTCGAGTATTCAAAGACGTAGGTTCCCTTGGGCAGATAGTCGATAAAAAAGTGACTCGCCGTGTCGCCCGTCGATTCGTAATAGGCTAGTCCATCCTGGTACTTGTATCGTGACAGGACATTCACCGGCTCGGTGCCGCTGCCGCGATAGTCTTTGAGGTGCAGGTATTCCATGTCGCGGTCGCTACGCAACACGATACGTACGACCAATTCGTCACCGACGGCGATGGCGCCTTTTACCGGCACCAACGTCGGTCCCTTGGCGGTGTTTTTCTTAACGTGCAGTTGTTTGGATAGCGTCAGCGGGGTGCCTTCGTACGGCGTGACCTTGGCAATGTCTGCCAAGTATTGCCAATGCACGCTACCCCAGGCGACACCATCGTCGATCTTGGTCACCGTGATTTCGCTCAGGGAAGGCTTGATTTCGGCCCCCGTGAATCTCTGCTCGTAAAAACCGGTTCCCGCTTCCACCTCTTCCGGTTGGATGCTTGCGCCGCCCAGGGAAACTTCCACCAACTCATCGGAGGCCAACAAGTCACTGCCACGCAGCAGCAGTGCGTAGATCGCATCGGCGGTGGCTTTCGTCGTTTTCCAATCTTGGGTCTGTTTCTGTTTCAGCAGCCAGACCTTGCAATCCTCGACGGCTGTCTGGTCATTCATCACTTCGTCAAACGCTTCGATCATCATCGCTTGGGTTTCGATGGGCGCCCGGTACCACCACCACGAGTGTTCCAGTTCTCGCCAGAACATACCCATCTCTTGATCGCTGACCGATCGTTCTTTGATCGAGGCCATGATCCCTTTTGCCGTGTTCAAGTCACCGAATCGTTTCAAGGCGACGGCCATGTGAGCTTGAGATTGACGATTGGCTAGTTCCAGCCAGTATTTTTTTGCCTGACCCAGCCAATAGTCCACCGCTTCGCTGTGCTGATCCGCGACCGCCTGGTCCGGCAAGAAGAAACTGCGGCCGTACAGGTAGAACGCGATCGTCGTGGAGAGATGATTCAGATGCCGATCCGCAGGCTTGATCTGCCGATACGTTTCATTCGCCCAGCTGTCCAATCGTGCCAGCGACTTCACGGCAGCCGTCGTATCGACATCAATCCCCAAGTGCCGCATCCGTCCGAAACCGGTGGTGATGTAGAGCGTGATGTAGTCATTGGCCGGTCCGCCGGGAAACCAAGGCCATGCACCGTCGGGCAACTGCAGTTCAGTGAGCTTGCGCATGATCCGCGTCGTCTCTGCGTCGAGCCGGTTGTCGTCAAATAAAATGCCGACGTTGCGCCGTGCTTGGCTCTCACTCTTGGCTTGTCGATACCAGGGAGTCTCCTGGATCATCACCGCTTTGAGATCCTGGTTCTTTTCCAGCGAGCTGTCGAGTGCGGGCGTCGCTCGCCATTGATCGAACACGCGATGGATTTTGGGATCGGATCCGGCAATGTGACGAGCGATCGAATTGGCGTACAAACGGTTGAACGTCTGTTCGGTGCACTCGTATGGGTACTCCATCAAGTAAGGAAGCGCCATCACGGCGTACCATGATGGGTTGGAAACCATTTGGATGGTGAGCGTCTTGTTTTGCAGCGAGTCCGAACCTGCCGACTGGCGAAGTTTCTCGAAGTCAAACCGTTTGGTTTGCTTGCCTCGGATAGGAAGTGGCAGCGATTCGGTCACCAGAATCCGACGGGAAAGAACCGGCAGGAACCCCTCTTCGCCGTCGGAAAGACGGCCCGTGGAACCGACCGCTTTGTAGGTTAGGAATCCAAGACCATCGGGAACGACCAGTCGCCAGGAAAGTGACTTCGACTCACCCGAGGGAATCTCGAATATTCGATCACGATCCGCGTTGCCCAGCGCATCGTCCACCGCGTCGCCCGTGGCGCATCGGCAAACGTCAAGCGAACTTTGCCTGTTTGTTGTGTGGGCGACTGATTGCTGACCTTCACGGTAAACTCGATCACGTCTCCTTCGCGCAGGAAACGTGGCGGATTGGGCTGGACCATCAACTCCTTGGCGGTGACTGTCGTTCCTGTCAGCAACCCGGCTTGAAGTTCATTGTCGTGGGCAAATCCCAAGAATTTCCACTCGGTAAGCGCCTCGGGCATCGTAAATTCAAGTTTCACAACTCCGTTTTCGTCGCAGATCAAGTGGGGAAAGAAGAACGCGGTTTCGTTGAGATTCTTGCGCGCGACACGTTGACCAGGTCAGGACTCGGTGCGGGCGTGCCCTGGTCCGTTCGGCGAACCGCCAGCTTTTTGTCCGCATCCGCCAGCCCGAGACCGTCGGCTGACATTGCCAACCCCGTCTGCATCATGTCCATTGACTCCGCGCTGGCGGCAGCAGCGTCCATGGGAAGTCCGTACCCGCCGCGCATCCGGTTATTACCAAAAAATTGGTAGCCATAGAAACTCTGGATGATCTGGGGCGGGAAGTGTCGATAGGTCAGTGACCCGTCGCGGCTGGGAACATGCCAGTGATCAAAGATTTGTTGCAAATTCTTGAGCTGGTTTTCAAACTGCGAACTGACGCGGGAATAGTCTTGCCGAAAAACGCCGAACCCACTTTGCCAATGATGCGGCAGATACGCGTCCAAAGAGGCGTCATAGAGCGTCGCGACCATCTCAGCGATTTTCACTTCTGCATCGGGACCACGAATCACGGCGGTCCAGGTCTCATGCTCGGCCGGTTCCAATTTCGAGACAAAGTGTTCCCATGAGAGCTTCAATTCTTTGTTGCTCCATGGCACGCTGACTTGCTGCGCGTGCAGGTAGGCACGGTTCTCTCGCACCATCGTGGTTCGTAGCGTGAATCCGCCGCGCATCGATTCGCTGATTGCTTGCTTGATCGCAATCTGCGTGGTGCCAGGTGTGGTCCAATAGCTCTGCAACAACTTGCCACGATGTTCGATTTCGATGAACGCCCTCGCCGAATCGTATCCGCTTCCCCAGATCGCCATGAACTCTTCGCCCGGCTGCAGAGACCATGTTGGTGCGGCCACCAGATTAGGAATCTTCAAATTCAGTCGGTTCGCTTCCGGATTGAGAACTTGAAGTGGTAATTCGGCGGTGACCGACTTTCCGAATCGATCAGTCGTCTGCAAGGTGGCACGGTAGATTCCCGCCGGCAGTTCGGTCGACACCTTCGCGCCGCCGCCGGCCCCCGTTTCGAATTCGGACTCGAAAACCACTTCATCAAGGTCCCACGAATTTGGATTCGCGGGATCGGGTTTGCGATTCGCGTCGCCACGACCGTTCCAGTAACGATAGGGACCCGCCAGTGACGCGCGGGCGACCTGTGCCGGTTGTTTCAGCGAATGAATCTTGACGACACCGCTGGCTGATTGCGCCTGTCCGTCCAAGGTCACGGTGCGAATATTGATTTCGATCGCTTCGTTGTCGGTCAGCCAGCTGGCGGCCGTCATTGTGGCCGATAGCGACGTGTAGCCAACGTTCACGCCAAGTTGGTCCGAGCGTGTCTCACCCGTTGTATCGGTTACGTCTGCGTAGATGGTGTAGCGAAACGTCGGTTCAGATTCTTGCGGAACGGACGTGTCCGGCCTGGCTGTGAACTCGATGTCGAACGATCCATTGGCCGCCGTCAGCATCGTGCCGTGGGCGATCTCTTGGCTGCCTCCCTGTTGAGGTGGCATCCACCAACATCGCCAATACCACCATATTGGGTACTGCACTTCACGAACGACTCGCCAGGCTACTTTCGCGTCATTGATCGCCGCGCCGGTGTAGGCAGTTGCCTTGCCCTGCAGTTTGACGGTGCCACCAAGTTTTGCCGCCTCCTTTGGCGGCTCGAGTGACACTTGAAATTTCGGACGTTTGTATTCTTCGACACTGATTTGAGTTTGCCCGGGCGGATCGCCGTCGACACGAATCGTCATCCGTCCGGCCAATCGGTCGCGCGGCGCGGTCACGCTGCCGCTAAAACTGCCATAGGCGTTGCTGCGATGGTTCAGTCGTTCGATTTCCTTGCCGTTGACATCGGCGAACACGATCGTCAGGTTGCGATTGGCAATCGTCTTGTAATTGTCTCGCTGCTGATCGACCGAAATACAGATGCCTTTGTAGTGGATGGTTTGGCCGGGTCGGTACAAAGATCGGTCCGTAAACAGCTGAGTCTGCTCCTGATTTGGACGTCCGCGGCGATCGGTGTAGCTGCGAAGATAATTCGCGGTCGAGAGAGCCTGGCCCTGATCAACGGCATGGATCAACATTGGACTGCGATCGTTACCGTGAAATCGGAACAGACCGTTTTTGTCGGTACGAACGGGCGCCATCGCGACAAATTGGTTGCGGTTGTCGCGATTCCAGCCGCGGACGCGTGCACCGGAAATCGGATCGCCTGTGATCGCGTTGAGAACGAATCCTTCGATCACGCCGTCGCCCTGGTGGTTGCGAGTCACGATCGCCAATTCGCTAACCCAGACCTCGCAAAACGAGATCTGATTGTCTGTCGGATCGAACGTCGTGTTGTGGCTGGCAATCAGGAAGTACGAGCCGGCAGCCACATCAGCGGGCGTTTTCAGTTGCTCAAGTCTTTCTTGATAATCCACGGTCGCGGGCAAGTCCGCCGACCATGCTTTGACAGGCGGCTGTTTCAGAATCGCCTGTTGTTGGTTTTGGTCGAGCTGTTCGGGTTGCCAGTGCGCCGATTGCAGGTACTGCTCGAAATCAAACTTGACCAACCGAAAATGGATGCGGGTCACATTTCGATAATAGACATCGATTGTTGGTCGGGGATCGTTCCAGACCCTTTCGGTCATCGGCGCGAGGCACGTGCTTCGATTTGCTGAATGAGATTAAAGCACCGGCTGCCTCCGACGCTATCGGGGAAACGGTTCAAGCCCTGTTCCGCGATTTCGCGTGCTTTGACCCAGTCACCTTCGTCGTGTACGACGGAGGCAAGTTGGTGCAAGGCGCGCGAGGAGATCGGTTGCTCGGATTGATTGTCGGCGAATCGCTGTAACGCCGCCTTGTATCGTGCCGACTTTTCTTCACCAAATGCCCGATCATTGCCAAAGTTCAATCGCCGCAAATCGGCGTCAAGAAATGCGGATCGATCATCATCGTCGCGGTGAAAACGGATCAAATCCTGATACAACTCGATCGCCTTTCGTGTGATCGAGTCTTGGTCTGTCGTTTCAGGGGTCCAGTCAAGAAAATCGCTTGGCGATGAAAAAATCGGGCTGTCTGCGGATAACTCGAAAGCGTCTTGAGCACGACTGGCCGCCTGCTCTCCCGATGAATAGAACTCCAACGCATTGTTCGCCAGAACGTCGTACAGCGTCGGCCGGTATGAATCCGGAGCGGTCCCTTTTTCCAGCAAATCGTCATAGTCGGACACCGGAACGCTCTTCAGCCTCTGGGAGTCAGCCAACGCTTTTGTGAATTGTTGGTCAATCTCTTGAAGGATCCGTGGCAAGTCCCATGTTGTGAAATCGTCACTCGGCGGAGCGGCGGTTTGCGTTCGCTGCATGAACCGCCAACGGTTTTGTTGAAAGTAATGCCAGAACCAATTGGCGAGCAGGGTCTCCATCACCGGTTTCATCTCGACGGGCGCCTTCGCGATCTCGGCCCTCATCCGAGTGATCTTCTCTTCGGGTTTGTTTCCCTCGATATTCCCCTCGAGACTGATCTTCATCGTGATCGCTTTGATCGCCTCGGCATATTTCTTTTCGTCCATCGCTTGCCGGATAATGGGATCGAGTTTTTCGATCGCGGTTTTCGGAAGCCCTTTCGCCATCGCCTCGTCCACTTCTTTCCAATCCGCCTCGCGTGGGCCGGCGGCAAGCAAGATGGTGACTGCTACGACAGCAAATGCACCCGTAATGACGGTTCGTCGATGAGACACCGGAATGACCTGCAGAAGAGAAATAGAACTGAATTGTCGATCCGCACGACCCACTGCCACGGCCTCGGGCCGCTAACCACTAGTTTAGGGTGAAGGGATCGTACGGAAATTGCAACCTCCAATCCAACCGGCGGTTTCCAACGCGGCTTTTCGCCTTGGCAGCGACGTCCCATTGCGAGCGAAAACCTGTCGATACTGCGACTGCCGGCACATCATGGTTAACGATCGACCAGCCGATTCATTAGCCCGAAAAGCGTGGGACCGGCAAAACGGAGGTGGATCGCCCCATTTCCAGAAAGCTTGCCCGTTTTTCGATATAACTTCTGTTTCACAACCGTTACCTCTTCGCCTCTCGGCTCAGCCGGAATGAATCCGATGAAGACATCGCTTCCAATACCGTTGTTTGCGTCCATCGCCGTCCTCTGGGCCGGCTGCTACGCGCCATCGTTCGCCGATCCAGGCGATCCGGTCGCGATCCGGCGTTTGCCAAAGGGCGATTACGCGATCGAGTCGATGTGGAATTTGTCGGTGGTGGTCGCCAGCGATTCCGTCCCCGAGAGGAGCGAATTGCAGGGAGTCGATCTGTTGTTTGCGACCGAGAAAGCTGAATCGAACGAACCGCGTCGACGGTTTCTCGAGCATGTCCGGCCGCAAGGCAAAGCCGGGATCGACCACCTGCTCGATCGACCCGCCAATCTGCCCCAGGCGACGTTTGTCCCGCGGGTGGACGTATCAAAACCGACCGGCAACGCGATCCGCGTGCGAACGTTTCCCCGATCATCGGTCGTGATCGTTGATGTCGATGGCGTCCGGGTGACCTATGCACAGGACCCGAGTTCTAGAATCGACACAGATACCATGGACGCGATATCCGGCTGCGACGTATTGATCGTGGCAGCCGGCACGGCCGACGCTGGGGCAGCGATCGAACGACTCGGCAAACAAGTCGCACCGCGATTTTTGCTGCTGGCAACAGATTCCTCGAATCGGACAGATGTCAACAACACATTGGCGATTCGGTCGTCATTGTCGAGCGATACAAAAAGTCGTCGAACGATCGTCCTGAACCGCGAACCGACGGAGTTGCCTGTTCAACTGGCGTCATTGATGCAAAAAAAAGAAGCCGCCTGCGAGGCGTCGCAGAAGGTCTTTGCCACGTTGTCGGTCAAACAGTTGAATTTTCGTCCCAGCAATGGAACGCACACTCCGCGATGGAATGCCGAGCACATGATGGGACGTGAGCTGCTTTTTTTCTCGCAGATCTTTGCCAAACAGGATCCGGCCATCCCTGTGATGGATCTGAACCCCAAACAGATGCCGCCCGACTATGTCGCCCGTCACGCGGACTGGACGGGCGAAGAGGAAGCCAGGCAGATGGAGCGCAGTTTCGGCTTTCACGAGGCGGTTCGCTTACCTGATCAAAGACCTTCCGTTGGGCAACAAGGCACCAGGCAGCAGCTGGACGCCTGCCGCTCTGCTGCGCCAAATGGAACGCCATTACAGCGAGCACACCGCCAACGTGAAGAAAAAATTCGAACTCGACGATTGGCCTCGTCAGTAGCGACTCGCTACTGCAACAACCAATCAATCGCCGTCGAATCAATCTCCGGCGAACCACAGCGGACGACATGCGAGGGCGCCTGCGCGGCGGCATAGGCTGCGGTGACAACCTCCGGCAACTCGGGTTCGCCAGCGACCATCAGCAAATGCGGAACCCGTAGAGCCAACAACGCCGGCAAATCTCCGTACTTGACTGCACCGGGCAGGAAATTGGCATCGCGGTACGAATCGACTTGAGCGAACCGGTACCCATTGGTGTCGACCGCAACCCTGGCCACTCTGTCCCCCGCCAACGCGGCCGCGGGTGCGACCCAAGGTGACGCGCCGCCGGTTCCAAGTAACCGAACGATTCGATTGTCTTGCTGCGGCGCATCGGCCCCTTGCTGAAGCGCATGGGCGACGACGGTCAGCAGATCCCCACACCGCTCAGCGGCCAATGTACGGTTGTACCCGAACGTGAATGCAGAATAATTCCGAGGATCGTCGATCAATCGTTGCACGGTCAAGACCTGATCGGTCGCGTTGAACTCTCCCTGGCCGAGCAAATCAGGCACGAGCACGGTGGCACCGCGGTCGGTCAGCCGATTCAAAAGGTCGCTGGGACGGCCATCATCCTTGAACGCTGCGTCCTTGCCACGCCCATCGCTCCAAACAACCATGGCATGACTGTCCTTCGCTTTCGCGCTACGGATTGTCAGCAGTGGCAATTCATTGTTCCGTGTTTTGTCACGAAGGACTCCCCGGTGGATCGTTAATGACCCGACGCTGGATTCGCCAAGTGGTTCGTATTGCACATCGTCGGCGGCCGGTAAACCCAGGTCAAAAATCACGCGCCAGGCACCACCCATCTTGCGCCGGAACTCTTTTAGCGAATCGGCATCGTGGGGGGTCAGCGATTCGATCTGTTTCGCCGCCTGCTGGTCGAACCAGCGACAGACGGCCCGCTCGTGTGCGACGCCGACTTGCGTCGGTGCCGGATGTTCGTCGTTCCAGACTTTGGTTTCGTCTTCGGTCAGCGGCTCGAAGTCGTCTTCGATGACCGGCTCATCCAAACCGAGATCCAAATGGTGATTCATCCATTGGTACATGGTCGCACGAGTGACGTAGTTGTAATTGTGTTTGAAATGAAGCATCGGTCGGCAGTAAACATCCGACTCGTTGCCGAGCATGGCGTACAGCCACTGCAATTCCGGATAACCATCGTGCATCATGTCTTTGGTCCAGTCATCCGCAGCAGTCATCGCCTGGGGTCTGGGTGCAAATAGGGCGGCAAGCTCCACATTGCCGGTACCGACACGCAGCAGGTTGCAATTCTCGCAGTAGCATCCACCTTGCATCGAAGTGGAAACCATACCGTTGGGAAACGACACCTTGATGCGATCGTCAATGGCGCCGAGCACGATCGATTGTGTACCGCCGCCGCTGCCACCGGTAACGGCCAGCCGTTGTGGATCGACATCCGGAAGCGAGGCCAGAAAATCGAGCGCGCGGATCGCGTTCCAGGTCTGTAGACCCATGATTGATTGCAGCCGCAGATCCGCCTGGGGACTGAACATCACCCAGCCGTCTTCGGTCGGCGTCAGTTCTTCTTGGCGAGGATCTTTGTGACGGTGTGCGACCTCATACGCGATTTGAATCGAGTCGGCATAGCCGAGCATATCGAAGATGAATGTCACGCACCCCATTCTCGCGAGTTGGGCGCAACGGGCCAGTTTTGGCGTCCGTCCAGAACGCTCGAAATGCTCGGCACCGATCGAAATTTGGTTGGCAATTTCGGCGTCGCTGTAACGCTGCAAGCGTCCGCCATGTCCGTGCGGACAAAGGACTCCCGCCGCCGGTGAGATCACCGGACCAGCGGGTCGGAACAACAGTCCGGTGACGTAGTGACCCGGCAGACTCTGGAAATAGACCCGCTGGACCGTGAAACCCTTACGCTCGATTTTCCCGAAGATCACCGGTTGCAACGGAGTCTTCTCGGGCATTGGCCAGAGACCGTTGGCCACGAGCACGCGACGTCGTAGCGACTCGGCACGCGCGTGCCACTGCGCAGGGTTCTCGGGTACCACGAATGGAAAGTGACCATTGAGCGTTTTCAATTCGCCGAGGCGAACATCATTGGGCAACTTGCCCGGCTCGAACACACGGGGAGAAGCCGCACCCGCCAAGGCACAGCAGCCCAAAGTCACCAACAAACCAAACCACTGACGCACGGGGCACCTCACAGCACAGGGATTGCAACAAAGTTCGGCAACATGTTCCGCATGGATCGGATCTACCTCTACTCGCATCGGACGTCCGCAACGTCAACAATGTCGGTTTGAACTACCGATTCATCAACGCGAATACAACCAAACTCATGCATATCATCTTAACCGCAGACCGAGCTGCCATGGGGCGCTGGGTCGCCGAAGCCGCCGCGGCCGACCTTCGTCAGGCCATCGAATCCAAGGGAAAGGCGAACATTGTCGTGGCAACCGGCTCGTCCCAATTTGAGGTGCTCGGCGAATTGGTCAAGCAGCCCGATGTCGACTGGACCCGCGTGCACGGATTCCATCTGGACGAGTACGTCGGAATCGCATCGGATCATCCCGCCTCGTTTTGTAAGTATTTGAAAGAGCGATTCGTCGATCATGTACCGCTAGCGGGATTCGAGTACCTACATGGCGACCAAGACCCGCAAGCGACCATCGAGCGGGTGGGCAAGCGGATCAGCAGCTGCACGATCGATTTGGCATTGGTGGGAATCGGCGAAAACGGGCATCTTGCCTTCAACGACCCACCGGCCGATTTTGAGACCGAACAGCCCTATTTGCTTGTGGAACTCGACGAGCCGTGCCGACAGCAACAGGTGGGGGAGGGATGGTTCAAGTCGCTTGCCGATGTGCCAACGCATGCGATCAGCATGTCGGTGCGCCAAATCCTTCGCGCGGCCAAGATCTACTGCAGCGTCCCCGACGATCGCAAAGCCGCGGCTGTCCGGGCGACATTGGAAGAAGTGATCAGCCCACAAATTCCTGCCAGCATTTTGCGACAGCATCCTGCGGCAACGTTGATCATCGACGCCGCGGCAGCAAGCGAATTATCCGATTCGACTCGCAACATGGCGGAACAGGTCGGATGAGCGGATTCATCGACCTGCAAGTCAACGGATACGCAGGCATCGACTTTAACTCTGCGGCGACGCTGACGGACGAGCAAGCGGTCGGCGTTTGCCGGCGTCTGGAAAGTGACGGCGTCGACCGGATCTTGGCCACGATCATCACCGCCCCGATCGATACGATGGTCGCCAGAATCGGCCGACTCGCCGAGTTGATTGACCAGATCCCGGAAGTCGCAAAACGGATTGCCGGAATTCACGTCGAAGGGCCCTTCATCAATCCGGCCGACGGATTTGTCGGTGCACATCCGCCCAGCTCTGTGGTACCGGCCAACTTGATTGACGCCAACCGGCTCGTTGATGCCGGGCGCGGACACGTTCGCCTGATGACGCTGGCACCAGAGATGGACGATCGGGCAACCGTCACCAGAGCCCTTTCGGCGCAGGGGATCGTGGTCGCCGCCGGGCACTGTGACGCCTCACTCGATCAGCTGAAAGAGTCGCTTGGTGCTGGATTGAGGCTGTTCACACACCTGGGAAACGGATGTCCGGGCATGCTGCACCGGCATGACAATATCGTGCAGCGCGTGTTGAGCCTGGGTGACTCCCTGATGATCTCTTTCATCGCCGACGGGCATCACGTTCCAATGCATGCGCTCGGCAATTATTTGCGTTGCGTCGCGGACCGGAACATCGTGATCGTGACCGATGCGATTAGCGCTGCCGGATTGGGGCCCGGCCGGTACGAGCTGTCCGACCAGATTGTTGAGGTCGATGAGAACGGAGCGGCCTGGGCAGCCTGCCGGACCCACTTTGCCGGGTGTGCCACGACGATGCCCGAAATGGTGGAAATCCTGAAACGGGACATCCGGGCAACCGCCGCACAAATCAAATGCTGGACCGTGGACAATCCGGCGAGATTGCTGGCTGGCTGATGCTCGGGGGGAGGATGGTTCCCCGCTGCGCGGGCGGCCTGGGCGTTATCCTGGGCCGCGTGTTGCACCGGTGTGGCTTAACCCTTGTTCTTGAACACCATCACTTTGATAATCGCCATTGCTCGTTTCTCATCCATTTCCAGCTGACCCGAAAGGGAATCGATGAACGTCTTTTCTTCGGGGTCAACGACGCCATCAGCCAGCACGATATCGACAGCGTTGGCAAATGCCGTCTCTCGTAGTTCGGGCGGGACGGCAGGCACCGCCACGGAAAGCAGCTTCTCGGGGCCGCCGCGTTTCAGCACTCCCAACAGGCGGTCCATCATTGAACCGAATTGATTGGGCGTAATCCGTTGATAGAGCTTCATTCAAGGAGGGAAAGTCGTGGAGACCAAGGCTAACTGGACAGCGCCACTTTTGTTGTAGTCTTGCCACTCCGCTGGCAGGGCATGCCGCGATTTGCGGCAAATGACCCGCCAGCGGAGTCGCGGGACGACTTGGATTGCATCGCCCGGTAAAACCGAGGTCTTCGTTAAAAAGTGGCGCTGTCCAGCTAACGTACCGGCATTTGAGATTCAACTAGTGATCTGGCCAGACAATCATGGTTCATCCGTGCGTTTTTTTTGATCCCGACGACGCGCTCTTTCCATCCAGACGTCAACTCGCCGCCGTGGGTCAAGTCGACCGGTTTTCTTTAGCTGATTTGACCATTGGCGCCGTTGATCCCGACGGGATCCCGACTCATTCAGGTGTCCCTGCCAGCAATCGCTGCGAAATTGTTTGTCCGCTTCATTTCGATGGATGCGGTCACAAACGAACTGGAAATTTTGTGGCACATTTCGTCAACAAAGTGGAGTACGGAATGGCCTTGCGGCAATTCGACGATCAAGGCAAAGACACTTGACTGGGATGTTGAAGATAGCCAACGAGATCTCGAACCTGTTCGCGCGACAGCGTGTCGAGCAATCCATCAGGCATCGGCGATTTTTCGGTGATCTTTCGACCTTGAATCAATCGCTTATCCAGAGTCAGAAGTTCGGTTGCCGTTTGCAAACTGACCGTCCTGTCGGTCTCGGTGACAACGAGCCCATTGATCACGCGGTCGTCATCCAATAGCAGGATCGTCATACGATAGTCTTTATCCACAATTCCGCTGGGGTCGACGACGTTACCGAGCAAGTAATCGATGTTGCCGCGATCGGCTCCCGTCAGATCGGGACCGATCTTTTCTCCCTCACCGTACAAGCGATGGCAATTCTGGCAGTTTTTGGCAAATAGACGACGTCCATTGGATTTGTCTGCTGCTTCCAGCACTTGAGCAGTCAGCGATTTCTTCAGCTCTGCGATGGCCAGCTTCTTTTGCTCCGGTGTCTCGCGAAGTTCACCCCAAACTTCGCCGACCAGCCGACTGATTTCCGGATCCTCGAGGCTGTGGATCTGACGCACTTGATAGGCTGACAAATCGGCGCGAGGAATCTTTCCGGCTCCGATCCCCGCCAGCAATTCTCTGGCAAAGGATCGTCTGGAGGAAAGGATGGAAAGGATTTGTGGCCGGTAGTTGCCGCGAAAACTGTTGTACCGCGAGACCAGCACCCTGCCGATTGCAGGATCATCAAACTTGGACAATCCACGTGCCGCGATGACGTTCATTCGCCCGTCATTGAGCAGTGCCTCGCAGATCTCGCGGAGATCATCGGGGTCGCTTTGAATCAACGTTTCCAATGCGGCGATCCGCGCCGCCGGTGTGGCTTCCTCGTCTCCCATGGCGATTCGCTTCAGTTCACCCAACGCCCGGCCGTCGCCAAACACCGCGCTCAACTCCTGTACCCGTGCGGCGACTTGGGGTGATCGTATTTTCACCACCAAATCCCACGATTGCGGCTGAGGTGCCCGTTGCCACCCTTTCAAGCCTTCACTTACGCCGCTGATCACCGATTCTTGATACGCCGCATCGTGACAACCCGCCGTGAACGAGAGGAGCTCGTTGATCGCCTTTGGTTGCCTCTCAATTTCCTCGCTCAGACAGCGCACGATCAATCGAAGTGTCGTCGGCAACCGACATGCTTTTGCAACGCTGACCAGCTGATCGGCATTCTTTTCTACCGTCGGAATCAAACCATACCAGATCATCAGCGGCAGATTGTGGTCGTCGGCATCCTCCTGATGAGCCACCAAAAGTTCCGCCAATGCCGGCCTGAATTCGACCGGTAGCCGCTGCAACGTCGATGCCAAAGTCAGTCGAACGAGCGCGGAGGAGTCGTCGCGTGCAAGACGCTGCAACTCGGGCAACAAACGCATCGATTCCTTCCGCAGGCGGCTTGCCTGATCGTCGGATCGCCAACTCGGTCCCATCGCGTCATCGATCTGCCAGGCATCGGTCAGCAGACGGATCGCCCAAGAGCGAACGTATTCGTCGCCGTGGCGAAGCTGCTGGCGAAGAAACGTGTCGTCGATTTCGCCGATCGCGTAGAGCGTCAACAGCGTCTGGACCGATTGTCGCGAGTCATTGCCGGAATCACGATAAAGCTGTTTCAGCTTGTCGGTCGCTGCGGTAATGTCTTGTCCGTTGCGAGATTGCTGAATTAGCAGCAAACGTGCTTGACGAACGTGCCAATCGCTCTTTTGGCTATGGGATTGCGCCAATTGTTGTAGCGTCCAATCGTTGATATCCGCTGGCGACTTGTCGGTTCCCTGGTAGGCGATCTTAAAGATCCGGCCACTCGTCCGATGCACACCGGTGTGTTCATGGCACTCTCCCGTGTCGCTCCAATCGAGCACAAAAACGCCGCCGTCAGGCCCGGTGCTCAGTTCCATACCCCGAAACCAGGGATCGGCGGCTAGAAAAAAATCGTCCCCATGACTGGCAACGTAGCCACCACCTTGTCGTTTGAGAATCTCTTGGTTGGCGCGGCGACCATGAAAATTAAGCGTGAACAAGTTGCCGCGATACTGTTCGGGCCAGTTGAGACCTTGATAGATCATCGTTCCCGAATGAGCATGGCCTCCGCCATAAGAATTGGCTGCGCCGTCACGTGACTTGGTCCAACTCTCGCCCGTATCGAAGTGCCAATGATCGGCGTGAAAGTCGATCAATTCATAAGTCCGACGATTCGGATCGAGCGTGAATGGACGTGTGAAGTGCGCGCCGGGAATCATCTGCCAAAGATGTCCGTTGACCGTATTGACATAGAACATTTCCCCCACTTCGTTCCAGTCATGTCCCCACGGGTTCGTGGTTCCAGTCGTCAACACTTCGACGGTTTGACGGACCGGATGATATCGCCAGATGCCCCCTTCAAGGGCAAGCCGCCTGTCATCAGGCGTCCCGGGCAGACCGATTCGTCCGGGGCAGGAACCGCCGCATCGCCCGTACAACCATCCGTCGGGTCCAAAACGAAGGCCATTGGCAAAGTTGTGATAGTTCTGCGCGGCGACCGTGAAACCATCCAACACAATCTCACCAGGATTGTCCGGTACGTCGTCGTGATCTCGATCAGGGATGAAAATCAACTTGGGCGGACACATCAGCCAAACGCCATCTTGCCCGACTTCTAATCCCGTCAACATTTGCACGTTGTCGGTGAATACCGTCCGCTTGTTGAACTTGTCACCGGTTGTATTGTCGAAAATCACCACCCGATCGCGAAGATCGAGTTGAAACCGCTGGCTCCGCTCGGCGTACGTGTAATTTTCGGCGACCCACAATCGGCCGCGAGTGTCCCATGACATGGCAATCGGATTCTGCACATCCGGTTCTGCGGCAAAGGCGGATGCCTTGAATCCGGGTGGCAATATCATTTCGGCTGCCGCTTGCTCGGCCGGCATTCGCGGCGTTTCGGTGTCCGGTTCGGTGTTGAACAGTTTCGGAAAATCGGCCAGTGCCGGATGGCAGGCAAGGCAGATCAGAAGGGCCACAAATCGCATCAAATCCTCTTTCGTTTCCACGGCCAATCAGGCCCTCGCGCGGGCAATGGTGATCGTCCGAGAGGGAAGGTATCAGGCCAGCAGCGATTCCACGACTTCGCCGTGAACGTCGGTCAATCGAAAGTCGCGACCCTGGAATTTGAAGGTCAGACGCCGATGATCGATGCCCAGCAGGTGCAGAATCGTGGCGTGAAGATCATGAACACTCACGCCATCCTCGGCAACGTTGACACTATAATCGTCGGTGCTGCCGTAATTCGTGCCTCCCTTGATACCACCACCTGCCAGCCACATCGTGAAGCAACTCGGATGATGGTCGCGACCGTACACCTTGTCGGTCAGTTTACCTTGCGAATAGATCGTCCGTCCAAACTCGCCTCCCCAAACGATCAGGGTTTCATCGAGCATTCCGCGTTGTCGCAAATCTCCGATCAACGCGGCCGTTGCCTGATCGGTATCCTGGCACTGCTTACGAATCTGCGTCGGCAAGTTATTGTGTTGGTCCCAACCCTGATGAAACAGCTGGATGAATCTTACACCCCGTTCAGCCAATCGGCGTGCGATCAAACAGTTGTAGGCATACTTCCCCTGAGTCGTCACCTCGGGGCCGTATAGATCGAGTACATGTTTTGGCTCATCCGAAAAATCGAGCAGATCGGGAACAGACATCTGCATTCGGAACGCTAACTCGTACTGGGCGATGCGAGACTGAATCTCTGGGTCACCGACCGCGTCGTATTTCAAGTGATTCAATTGAGCCAAAGAATCGAGCATGGTTCGCCGAATGTCTCGCGATACGCCCAGCGGATCGGAGATATCGAGTACCGGATCGCCCTGGTTGCGAAACTTGACACCCTGATATTTCGATGGCAGAAAACCACTGCCCCACAGTCGGTCATAGAGGGGCTGTCCCCCTTTGCCGGTACCCTTGCTGCTCATTGCGACGAAGGCCGGCAGATCATCATTCTCGCTGCCGAGTCCATAACCGAGCCACGACCCAATGCTCGGTCGGCCAGGGATTTGCGAACCGGTCTGCTGGAACGTGATCGCAGGGTCATGATTGATCGCGTCGGTATGCATCGAACGAATGATGCACATCTCGTCGGCCATCTTGGCGATCTGCGGCAGGACTTCGCTGATCCATGACCCGGCCTGGCCATGCCTGGAAAACTCAAATTGCGACGGTGCGACCGGAAACGACGCCTGGGCCGAGCTCATTGTTGTTTTTCGCGCGTCCGGATAGACGCTTCTGGGAACTTCTTGGCCAAACTTGTCTTTCAGTCCCGGCTTGTAGTCGAACAGGTCCATTTGTGCCGGACCGCCTGACTGAAACAGGTAAATCACGCGTTTGATTTTTGCCGGAAAGTGCGGCAAACCGGACAAGCCTCGCGAAGTTTGCGCTGAAGTCGCGGCCTGCGAGTCACGGCTGAGCAATGCGGCAAATCCAAGCGATCCGAGCAGTAATGAACGGCGCGACGCTTTGGATGCAGCGATCGTGTCGCCATTTCCAGCGTATTGTGGGGATCCCATGTCGATCGGTAACAAAGTACGTCGCCTATTCTTTGGTAATCGTTTCATCGAGGTTCAAAATCAGCGACGCCGTCATCGCCATCGCTGCGTGTTCTGCCGGCGGCAGCGAGTCGTCCCGCGGCGTGTCGCCGACCGATAACAGTTTCAACGCGGCCGCCCGATCAGCCTTGTATCGATTCAGGAAGCCGCGATGAGCATTCAGCAGCACTGTCAATTCCTGTTCGTTTGGGAATCTTCCGCACAGCAAACGAAACCCGTACTCAATCTGCTTCCTGGGTTGTGGTGGTGATTCCTGCAATATCCGTTGAGCCATGAATCTTGCCGACTCGACAAACACCGTGTTGTTCATCAATGTCAAAGCTTGTAGCGGCGTGTTGGTCGATTCGGTGCGAACGATACAGACTTCGCGTGCCGCGGCATTGAAGTTCATCATCACCGGTGGTGGGATCGTCCGTCGCCAATAAGTGTATAGGCTACGGCGAAAAAGGTTGGCGCCCTTGTCCTGTTCGTACGTATTGTTCGAGATCGAACTCCAGATCTTTGGCGGCATGTAAGGTTTTGCCGACGGACCGCCGATCACCTCCACCAACAAGCCGCTCGCCTGCAGCGCCTGATCACGCAACGTGAACGCTGGCAAACGAACACGTGGACCACGGGCAAGAAGCCGATTCATCGGATCAAGCTCTTGCAATTCCGGCGACACGACCGAAGACTGCTGGTAGGTCTCACTCAACAGTACTTTTTTCTGGATCGCACGCAGGTCCCATTGATTGCGAATCAGCTCGGTCGCCAGGTAATCCAGCAGAGCGGGATGCGACGGCAGCGAGCCCTGGGAGCCAAAATTCTCGCTCGTTTCCACCAGGCCAACGCCGAACAACTGCTGCCAGATCCGATTGACCGCGACGCGGGCGGTCAGCGGGTTCTCGGGGCTGACCAACCATCTGGCAAGTTCCAATCGGTCGGCGGAAGAATCGTCATCGCTCGGGGCAATATCCAAAACGGCGGGGACTGCCGGGAAAAGTCGCTGTGACTTGTCGGGCATGTTGTACTGGCCGCGAAGCAAGAGATACGTTTCACGTGGCTCGCGAAGCTCGTGCATCACCATCACGGTCGAAGGAGATCCCGCCTGTGGTCGCTTTAGCCCGTTGCCCGCTTCCTTCCTGGCGTCATGCAACTCCACCGGGTCGGGAAGGATCCGGTGATCCTCGTCTGCCGACAAGTCGGGCCAACTGTCGGGCACTTCGATGAACGGAGGACTGTTCCCGTTGTTCGGGCCGACACCCCACTCGGCGATGTTGTTGAAGTACGCGAATAGCTGATAGTACTCTCGTTGTGAAATCGGATCATACTTGTGATCGTGGCAACGCGCACAACCAATCGTCAAACCCAAGAACAGAGTGCCGAAGGTATCGACGCGATCAACCACATTTTCGGTACGCCATTCTTCAGGAATCGAACCATCTTCGGAGTTGATTCGATGATTCCGACCAAACCCTGTCGCGATTTGTTGTTTCAATGTCGCATCCGGCAACATGTCACCGGCAAGCTGTTCGGTCACAAATTGGTCGTATGGCATGTTGGAATTGAAAGCGGCGATCACCCAGTCACGCCAAACGTGCTGGTAGCGATACCGATCATTTTGATATCCGTCGGTATCCGCATAGCGTGAGGCTTCGAGCCACGGTAAGGCCATCTGCTCGCCATAACGCGGCGAGCACATGAGTCGGTCAATCAGCCGCTCCAGGGAATTCGGCGAATGATCGGCGAGAAATCTGTCGATCTCCGCAGCTGTTGGAGGAATCCCGGTAAGGTCGATCGTGATGCGCCGGATCAACGTTTCCGGCGCCGCTCTGGGCGAGGGCTTCAACCCCTCACGACGCAGTCGATCCCACACATAGTCATCAATCTTTCCGTTCGACCAACCGCCCGCGCCGGAAACATTGGGTGCTGAGACAACCGGTCGAATGAATGCCCAGTGTCCCTGATATTCACCGCCCGAACGAACCCAGCGAGTCAACAGTTCACGCTGCGGATCGGAGAGCTGCTTGGCAGACTCCGGCGGCGGCATTCGATGATCTGGATCGGTCGACGTGATCCGATCGATCAACTCGCTGGCCTCGACATCGCCTGGCACAATCACTGTCGCCGCCGAGCTGGCCAAATCGAGCCGCAGATCCGCTTCACGCGTCGCCGCATCGGGCCCGTGACAGTGAAAACATGTCTGGGAAAGAATCGGGCGAATGTCGCGATTGAAGACAACTTCATCGGCATCAACGCGTGACGCCAGACAAACGCTGACCAAAAGCAGGACGGAAGGGATACAGCGATACATTGACATTCGCACAGGCGTCATCGTTGGCACGATCGCTCAGCGTCGATTGACGCAAAGGGCGGGGGTGGGCAGAATCCTTATTCTAGCCGCCCAGAGGCGAGCAGTAACGTCTGGAGTGAAACAAATCGGACTGGCGTCCGCCAATCTCTAGCCACGTCGGCTGAGAATGATGATCGGACAGGTTGTCCGTTTGACAAGCTCGCGAGTGAAGCTGCCAAACAGCTTTTCACGTGGGCCGATCCGCTGAATCCCCAGGATCAACAGCCCGCACTGCTCCGTTTGCTGGGCAATGGTGGCGATCGGATCATCACTGCGAATCACCGATTTCTCGCACTTGCCGCGGATATTATCGCGCGAAAGCCTGGCCAGGTCGCGTTGGAAGCGATGGAGATCTTTCGCCGACGCATTCGACGGAACCACCCGCAGGAACGTGACTTCGCGTTTCTGTTCGCGCGATAGACTGCCCAACAGTCTGGCCAGCAGGCGATCGTGTCCACCGCGTCCCGCTACGGGAACCAAAATATTCTGTGCGTCAGAGAGCTGCCAATTCCTGGGTGCCCGCATCACGACGACGTCAGTCTCGAGCTGGCCCAATAGCTGTTCCAACGGCATGCCGTCATGCCCATCGCTGACATCACTGAGACCTAGCAGCACCGATTCGCAGCGATGCAACTGGGCGACACGGGCGATCTCTTCCATCGGATGGGCGGCAACCGTCGTCAATGCCTCGGCCAGTATTCCGACTCGCGCCGAGGCACTGAGCAACTCACGCAAAACCTCTTGAGACTTCTCGATCGGGGCCGGATCCAGATCGGGTTGCCAACCGGGCGGGGCCACGACCACCGACTGGATCAATACCCGCCCGACCTCGGCTGGGACCAAGACATCCGCCAGCGCGATCATCGCCAACGCGTTTTGTGGATTGGCAATTGGCACCAGAACCAATGGCGTGTGACCACGGAGGGTCATCAGTTCAGGATCTGCTGCGACGGTGCCGACGTCCATCAATCTGGCTCTTCTCGCGAACAGCGAAAGAAACAAGACGCCTCCGACGCTGAGCCAGACAACCGCGATCGCACCCGCCGTAGGAACCGCGACCCCCTGAAACACAGCCAGCGAAACGCAAGACAATCCACCGATGATCGGCACCAACGGAAACAGTGGCGAGCGAAACGGTGGAGGACGGCGTGAGCTCCGCA
This sequence comes from Pirellulaceae bacterium, assembly GCA_963734865.1. GTDB lineage: Bacteria > Planctomycetota > Planctomycetia > Pirellulales > Pirellulaceae > CBDCUW01. The sequence goes on along the minus strand of CAVTIV010000019.1, from coordinate 1,474,928 downwards.
GACGCACCAACATCGACAACCAATGGGCGATCGCGAATGTCACCAGAAAGATCAGACTCGAGGCCGCACCCGCGGCGGCGACGTCTGGTAGGACAGCGACAATCGCGCAAACCAATACCGATGTCACGACGATGGCCGAGGTCGGCGTGCCGCGGTTCGCACTCAGTTTGCCCAGTGCCGACGGCAACGTGTGATCTTTCGCCATCGCATATGCGATTCGCGATGCGGCGTAGAGGTTGGCCTGAAGTGCCGTGAACATTGACAACACCGCGGCGATGATGACCAGCCAATAACCTGTGGGACCAAGAAAATTTCGAGCAGCGATCGCGACAATTCCTTCCGGATCCTTTTCTGCGGCCGCCCGGATCGATTCGCCGGCAGGAACGCCGACCGTCGCGATCACGAACAACAGCGGCAGATAGATCGCCATCGCGATCGCCAGCGACAACAACATCGCTCGGGGAACCGTCTTCTTTGCGTCCCGCACTTCACCACCGACCGCAGCGATCAAGTCGAATCCCTGCAACGCGATGAAGCTGTATCCCATCGCTTGGACGAGACCGCCAAGCCCAGAGGTGAAAAAGGGGCGCAGGGCCGCACCGGTGTCGCCAACAGACTGTTGCGATATCGCCCAGATGCCTGAGAGAATCAGCACGGCAAAGACCACGATCTTGGCGACATTGGCCCAATGCCCACCTCCGGCCGTTGTCAACATCAAGCCCACTGCCAACAGGACGGTTGTCGCCAGGGCGACACCGGGAACAGCTCGCCCATTCGCCAGCCACGCGGGAATCTCAGCTCCCGTGACCGCGCACAGCTGTTCGACCATCACCATCGCAAAGTGGGCGAATCCCAGTGCGTACAAGACGGCCGCCACAATTGAAGCGAACCACACGACCCAACCAACGGTGAAGGCGGCCTCAACCGACAACACCTTTCGGCTAAACGTGTACGTGCCGCCAGACTCCGGGAACTTGGAAGACATCTCCGCGAAGCTGAGAGCTGTCAACAGAGCAATGATCCCGTTGAGCCCAAAGGCAATGATCGTGCCGGGACCCGTCGTCGCAAATGCCACGCCCGCCAAGGCCAGAATCCCACCACCGACAATCGCCCCGACACCGACGCCGGTCGCGCCGAGCAAGCCCATCGATTTCTGTGATTCTTCGGACAATTCCATTGCCCAACGTTTTCACCAGCCAACCGTCATTCGTCAATCGTGGGCGAAACGGAAAAAATTAGATCACCGGCTCCCAACCCTTGGCGTATTCGCGGCTCCATAGTTGCTGTGCCGCTTCATTGCCAATGATGTGTCCGTTGTTGGCATCGGTCTGCAAAACACTGGAGGTCCGGTAGGCGATGTTCCCGAGATGACAAAGCAGCGTACTGCGATGGGCCTTTTCAATATCGGCGTTCGGTCGGCGGCCCGTCCGAACCGCATCCAGGAAGTCGGCGAAGTGATCCTTGTCACCGCCCGGTCCACTGCCGGCGGCAGTCTGTTTGTTGCGAATGTCGTAGATCGTGTATCCGGCGTCGCGAACGATCAAGGAACCGTCGGTACCGTGGAAGCTGATCCCGAAACCGGAATCATGCGGCCCCAGTGGCGACCAACTCAGTCCCTCCCAGGTGATCGTCTTGCTGCCTGGAAAATCGTACGTGACCATCATCGTGTCCGGCGTCTCCTGATCGTCATCGTAACGGTACTTTCCGCCACCGGCGGTGACACGAATCGGAAAGGGCACATCCAATCCCCAGCGAGCAACATCGAGACCGTGCACGCCGTTGTTACCGAGTTCGCCATTGCCCCAATGCCAATGCCAATGCCAGTTGTAGTGAACGATGTTGTCCTTGAATGGTCGCTCCGGTGCCGGCCCCTGCCACATTTTCCAATCCAACCAGGCGGGCACGTCGACCTGCTTGCCCTTGCCAATCGATGCGCGGCGGTTGTTGTACCAGGTGCGCGCATACAAAACCTTGCCGATCTCGCCGGCGTGAATCTTTTCGATTGCCTCAACGATCGCGGGCCAGGTTCGGCGCTGCGTCCCCATTTGCACGATACGGTTGTTTTTGCGAGCCGCCTGAATCGCCCACTCACCTTCGGCAGGGGTGTAGCTGCAAGGTTTCTCGACATAAACGTGCTTGCCGGCATGACACCCGAGAATGGTAGCCGGTGCGTGCCAGTGATTGGGGGCGGCGATCACGAGTACGTCGATATCGTTGTCATCCAAGATTCGGCGAAAGTCGGACACGACTTTTGGTTTGTGGCCCTGACCCGCGGCGACCGACTCGGCGACACGTCCCGAGGCCCTTTCGTCGACGTCGCAGATATACGCGATCTCCGTATTCGCAGCCGCCATCATGCCACGTGCGATCGCCGATCCGCGGCCATTGACACCCATGATGCCCATCACCACCTTTTCGTTTGCCGATTCCGCCTCCGTCTCAGCCGATTGCGCCAGCGGGGTGTGCAGCGCGGTCGCGGCCAACGCCGCGGCCGACACACCGCTCTTCAGAAACAAACGTCGATCATGTTCATGGTTCATGGGTCGAAAGGGGGTAAGAGTCAATGATTGTCAGTCAGCCTGTACGTTGATTCAGGACTTTCGTGTGATCTGTGCATGATGGTGCGGCTGATCACTGTTGCCAACCACAAATTCAGGCGTGGAATTGAACCGTCCGGCGATTCCTTCGGCCACCTGGGCATCGAGATGTCCGCCATGAGCATGCAACAGGTATCGCCATGTCGTCGGTCGCTCACGAGCAAGCATCACCGGCGCATCTCGGCAAACCGAGGCCCCCATCCATCCGTCGTCGCGAACGTGCCATTTACTCGGATAGCTGCCGTTGCTCGAGTGATCAAAGTACGTGATCCCCTCCACAACGCCGACGTCGATCGACCCACTGTAGTCGATCCACGTCGAAGATTTGCCAAACAGTTCCCGTTCCGTTTGTCGACCGCCGGCAGCGGTCAAGATTCCATCCCCAAATACGGCGGAAATTGACTTCGCCACTCGTACGGCAAGCAAACCGAAATTCGTCTGGCCGAGCTCCAGCGATTCGGCGACCGACGTGAGTGATGTCTGGATCTCGACCAACAGACCGCTACCCTCGGCGGGGGCAACCGAAATGATGAGCTGCTGCTCGATCAATGCCTGTGGGTCATGCCCGTCATACCATCGCAGCAACGCCGCCATCTGCGCATCGGATTCGCCGTCTTGATAAGCAAGCCATTGTTCTTGGCGAATCACCGCCTGCGTGTTGTCGGACCAAAAATCGATCCCCAATACTTTCGCATGGGCAAACCAAATCGAACGATGATGATCATGATTGGGCGCCCCGGGATGGCCCATCCGCGTGAGCGGCAAACCGGACGGCCCGATCAGCGGAAACAGAAACGGCCTTGGCACATCATCGCCCGCATACCAACGCAATCGCTCGCGCCGATCGACGCCAAAGGCCAGTTGTTTACCCGGCAGCGGCACGATCTGACAGCGTGGTGACTTGCTGAACATGAACGCCACGGAAACCTGCGATCAGGGAGGGGCAGCACCCCGTGGGATGCCGACGTTGGGAGGGGGGGGGAAGACCCTGATTGTACCAACAAACCGCCCAGCAAACCGGCGATTAACGCACAAACGGGTTCCGCTGTTCGTCACCCATGAACGTCGCATTGGGGGGCGTCATCGTATCGGGAAGCGTCGTCGGACTGCCAAAACCAAGCAAGGCTCCGCCACCGGTTACGTAATAGATCACTGCGGCAATGAACAACATAGCGAGTATCGAGCCTATTTTCATTTGTTGATCCGCGACACAGTGCCAAGTGACAGACGCCAAGGAATCGTAGGCCGAAAAACGATGGTTCCCTGCAACCCTCGCATTCAGGGGGTTGATTTTGGGCACTGCGGGACCGATTGCACGCGTTACAGCGGTCGCACGCCGTTTGTTCTAGCTGCTCTGGAATCGTCGCAATTGAAACAGCGTTGTGTCGTGGACTGGCTTGTCGCCGATCGCGAGTTGACCTGCAATTTCGCCCAGCACGCTGGTGAATTTGAAACCGTGTCCCGAAAGTCCTGCAATCACGATGACTTGATCATGCCCAGGAAGTGCATCGACGATGAAATGCTCGTCGGGAGTCATCGTGTAGTAACAGCCCGCGTGCGCGATCATCTGGTCCGAAACACCCGGCAAACATTGGCCCACGAAACGGCTGACCGACTGTCGATCGGAATGGTCCACCGGATGAGTCCCGCCGGGGGCCGCGACCCTCTGGCCTCCGCTATGCCTGGCCACCTTCACGCCAGATCCCGTGATCGATGGAAACCCGTAAAAGTACCCGTGCGGTGTTTCGTAGAAGAAACAGGGAAACCCATCCGACAGTTCATATCCTGGCTGCTCGGCCGCGAGCCAATACTGGTGCTTCCTCCGTACCGATAGTTCGACGCCCAATCCGCTGACGAGGGATCCGATCCATGGTCCCGCCGCGATCACCAGACGATCGGCCGTCTCGACACCATCGTCGGTGTCGATCCGCACGCCCGCCCCCGTGACACTCCAGCCCTGCACGGTTTGCCGATGTCGGCATACCGCGCCGGCTCGGACAGCAAGTCGAAGGTGCGCGGCTACGCAGTCCTCGACTTTCAGAAATCCGGCGTTGGTCTCAAGCACCGCGTGCCAACCATCGTGGCCAACCAATCCCGGCCAATTTGCCGTGACGTCGGACATCATCAGCTCGGAAATCGCCAGACCGTGCTCGGCAGCACTTTGCTTCACACCGCGAATCACCACGCCGTCGGGTGGTCCGATTTCGACCAGCCCTGTTTGGTGAAAAAGGGTTTCACCCGAATCTAGCTCCAGCTCCCTCCACAATTCGTAGGCCCGACGCAGCAGCGGCACGTAGCTGGGATGCTCGAAGTACGCCTGGCGAATGATGCGAGTTTTTCCATGAGAACTGCCCTGATCGTGCGCTGGCGGATATTGATCGAGTCCCAGGACCCGGTACCGCGACGATGCCAAGTGATACGCCGCGGCGCTGCCAACCCCGCCCAGGCCCAACACGATAAAATCCCAGTTTGCCACAGAATCGCCCACCCAGTGATCTTCGCGTTTTCTCGAAATGGCGGTTTTGCCGCGAACCCGACAGACTAGAATAGTAGCCCATCGGCGCGGCGATCCTCCGCCGCGCCAGCGAAAACGCGATCTCCACTCGATGAACAACAAGAAGTATGAAAACTCGATTCACCACTGCCGTACTGCTCGCGCTGGCGATCGTGACCGATTGCGCCGCGGACAATCATTGCCATCCGTTCCGACGCGTCCTGCAAAGCGTTAGCGCCCGCACGTCTTGTGCCCCGGCGCGGTCCGCCATGAACTGCAACCAGCCGAGCTCCCTCAATGTCATGCTGACCACCGAATTGGTGGCGCTGCGAGAGCAGTTGGAGGAAATGAAGGTCGCTGCGGCCGCCCAAGACGAAGAGCTCAAGGAACTCAATCAGTTGGTCAACACGCAACGCGAGCAGGCCGACGTCCAATCGCAAGAACTGGCCAGCGAAACCAAGCGAGCCAACGACGCGGAACAGGCGTTAGCGGCGGCACGTGACGAAATCGCCAAGACCAAACAAGCTGCCCAGGCGGCGACCACGCAGGCGAAAAAGGCAGCAGCCAAAGCGACCAAGGATGCGGCCGACCAGAAAACTCAAAATGCCAAGTTGAAACAGCAACTGCAAAAGGCCAAAAAAGATTTGAATCAAGCAAATCAATCGCTGAAACAGGAAAAGAAAGATCGCGACGAGGAACGTCGTCAGCGTGAGCAACAAGCGATCGAGACCCCGCCGGCCAAGCAGGAAGAGTCCGTCGGTGATGCCGCGGCCGTGGATGCTGCCAGCAAAGAATAGGCAGACGGACAGGATGCTGCGAGCAAAAATGCCAACGCGGCCTGCCAGTGATCCGCAGACACGAACATTGACGTTTTGAAAAGGTCGGCCAAGAATCCTTGGCCGACCTTTTTTTGATTCGCCACGGATTCTCGTGGATCGCGATCGAAACACCGCCTGCTCCACATTCGACATTCACGTCTTTCGCGAAGTGAACCCCAGAATATCGAACAAAGAATGTCGCAGGAAGTATGACCGACAGTAAAACCGATTGGCTTTTTTTTGCGCCATTGGGCAGATGCGGGTGTCGATTGTTGTGAACCACACCTCCGGCGACGGCGGTCGCTGGCGGCCAAATGGTTGTGATCGGTGCATTCGTACCTGACGGCCACATTGTTTTCGCAATCCGGTCACGAATTCTCGGCGAGGGATCCACCTAAGATCAATGCTTTGCTGTCAATGCCCTGCCCCCAGGCATTCACCAGTCCAAAACCATCACGGGCTATTCTTTCGGGGGGCGTAAACCAATGCATATCGGCGGCCGTGAATCTTTTTCCGTCGACGATCTGGCCGTTGGCACGACTTGTCTCAGTGATCTGTACGACGAAGACGGTCTGCTACTGATTGCCAGCGGCGTCATCATCACGACTTCCCTCGTCGACAAGCTTCGCTCCCGCGGTATCACCGCGTTGCATGGGCGACCGGCCGAGCCTGGCGCAGGAAAGATCAATCGTTCTCGGGGAAACGAAGCGATCGCAGAACTCGCAAGGGTTCAACGACGACGGTCGCGATCTCCAATTCGTACGAACCAGCCAGGGTCCAACGAATCCGCAGGCAGTTTGCCGCCGGAGAACAAGCCGTGGTTCAGCTGACCGAAGCCTTCAAACGGAACGGCGTGACGGATCTTCGGAAGACGGAGCCACATGTTGACAACTTCATCAACGAGCTTTGTGACGACCCCGATCCGATCATCGCCAATGCACTGAAATACGAAGCCGATTTGGAACTCGCTCATCGATGTGTCCAATTTGCGATCCTCAGCCTCGCGATCGCTCACCAGATGGGACTGCCGCTGCAAGAGATGCGTGATATCGGATCGGCTGCCATGATTCACGATTGGGGATTGTTCGACCTTCCACCAGAGTCTCGTTTTCCACACCAGATCTCGGACCAGGAAACGAGAGTAACCTACATTCGCCACCCACTGATCGCCGTCAGGATGCTGGAATGCGTGGAGGGTGTGACGCCGGCAGTGAAATCAATGGTCGCACAGGTTCACGAACTGCTCGATGGAACCGGGTTCCCAAACGGCTTGAGTGCCGACGATATTCCTTTGTCTTCGCGAGTCCTTTCGGTTGCCGACGCCTATTTGACCATGACCTGCCCGCCACGAGATTGCGCGCGTATCGTTCCTTGCGACGCCATCGCCTATCTGATCTCGGCAGCGTCGCAGCGCAAATACTCTGCCGCCGCAGTGACGGGTCTCCTCAAAGCGGTCACGTTGTACCCCCTCGGCAGTATCGTTGAACTCAGCGACACGACAAAGGTCCGTGTGATTCGGGCCAACGGCAATGATTACGGCTACCCGATTGTCGAAACCCTGTCACAACCGAGTCGGTTGATCAACCTGAAGTTTTGTGACTTGTTTGTGACTCGGCCCATCACTTCACCGGAGATCAACGAGGTTCGTTTGCCGGAAACCTACGTGGAATTGAACCAGACTTTGAGCCACTGCGGGGCCTGAGCGAAAAACGCCCATCCTCGGTCACATCTGTGTACAATTCGTAGATTGTCCACGGCTCGATTCGCGACCACGCTAATGACCGGCATTCCATCCCGACGAGAATTTCTGCGGACCGCTGGCGGCGGCATCGGCATGATGGCGCTGCAATCACTGATGCTCGGAGATGGCCGATCGCTGGCCCGGGCCCGCCCCACACTTGGCACCGTAAAATCGCCCCATTTTCCGCCGCGGGCCAAACGAATCATTTGGCTGTTCATGCACGGTGGCCCGAGTCACGTCGACCTGTTTGATCCCAAACCGGAGCTGATACGTTTTGCCGGGCAACCGATCCCGGAAAGCTTTGGCGAGGTGATGACGCGCCGCCCAGTGGCAATGAATCCTCTGCTCGCCCCGATCAAGCCCTTCCGGCCGCGTGGCCAGTCCGGACTCCTCATTTCAGACTTTCTTCCCCAGACCGCGGAGCTTGCCGACGACCTTTGCGTGATTCGTTCACTGCATGGTGATAGCGTGAATCACCCTCAATCGGTCTATCAGATGAATACCGGCAGCATCCTGATGGGGCATCCCAGCTTTGGCAGTTGGTTGGCCTATGGCCTCGGTTCGGAAAACGCGAACATGCCGGCATTCATCGTCTTGCCCGATCCCGGGGGTGGACTCAAAGGCGGCCCGGCGGCTTGGGGCAGCGGTTTTCTGCCGGCCACCTACCAGGGCACCACCATGCGTCCTGGGAAAACACCAATCTTGAACCTGCAACCACCAGCGGGTACCTCGGATGCCCAACAACGCTCGACGCTGGACTTTGTGCAGCGAGTGAACAAGCGTCACCTCGAGCAGCGCGATGCAGATGACGAATTGACGGCCAGAATCGAGGCTTACGAATTGGCCTTTCGAATGCAAACGGCCGCACCAGAAGTCGTCGATTTCTCATCCGAAACGAATGAAACCCTGTCGTTGTACGGAATCGATCAACCAGCCACGCGTGATTTTGGTGAACGCTGTTTGCTGGCCCGTCGGATGATCGAGCGCGGAGTGCGCTTTGTGCAAGTTTATTCCGGTGACACGAACGGCTGGGATGCCCACAGCGATGTCGCGAAGAACCATGGCGAATACTGCGAAAAGACCGATCAGCCAATCGCCGGACTGATCAAAGACCTCAAACGCAGCGGCTTGCTTGACGATACGTTGGTGGTGTGGTGTGGTGAATTCGGTCGAATGCCAATGAGCGAGCAGGGCAAGGGTCGCGACCACAATCCCTGGGGTTACTGTGGCTGGATCGCAGGCGCGGGAATTCGCGGCGGAAGGGCCCACGGCGCCACCGATCCGATCGGCCTTCGCGCTGCCGAGGACCCCGTCCACATCAACCAATTCCATGCCACGCTGTTGCACCTGATGGGTCTCGATCACCAAAATCTGAGCTATCTGCACAACGGCTTGGACGAGCGTTTGACGGGGCCGCAAGACGTCGACGTTGTCGAGGAACTGTTGTCGTGAAGCATGCCCTGACGATCCTCGTGCTGTTCTTCATCACGGCACCCGAAACGCCCACCATGGCTGATGAGTCGCCCGTCAGCGAAACCAACATCGGCAACACCGCCGGCAATGAGATCGACCCGCCCCCAAGCGATGATGTTGATCGTGATCACTGGTCGTTTCGGCCGATCGAAGACCCGGCGACGCCAGGCGTGAATCTGAAAGGGTGGTCCCGAACGTCGATCGACAATTTCGTTTTATCACGGCTCGAAGAACAGTCGCTGCGGCCAGCCTCCGCTGCCGATCGCGCCACCTTGATCCGGCGACTGTCCTTCGACTTGATTGGAATTCCTCCCACGCCCGATCAGGTCGAGGCGTTCGTTCATGACGATCGGCCCAGTAGCTACGCACGACTGGTCGATTCGCTCCTGGCCTCTCCCGAATACGGGCGACGATGGGCGCAATACTGGTTGGACTTGGCACGGTTTGCCGAAACGGATGGATACGAGCACGACAAGATCCGACCAACAGCGTGGCAGTACCGCGACTGGGTGATCAACGCACTGAACAGCGACATGTCGTACGACCAATTTGTACGCTGGCAAATCGCCGGCGATGTGTTGGCATCGGGGGACCAGGCACAGAGTGGGATCATCGCAACCGCGTTCTGCTTATCAGGTCCTGACATGCCTGACATTAATTCGCAGGAAGAACGCAAACATGTTTTGATGAATGAAATCACGTCGACCGTTGGAGCGGTCTTCTTCAGTCTGCAGGTCGGATGTGCCCAATGTCACGACCACATGTACGATGACATCAGCCAGGCCGATTTTTATCGGCTGCGAGCATTCTTTGATGCCTCCGTTCTGCTGCAGAAGAACAAGTCCGTGACGACTCTCGAGCCAGCTGCGGACAAAACCGCAGCTAGCCATCTAATGATTCGTGGAGATTGGCGTCGCAAAGGGCCCGAGCTTCCCGCCGCCTTTCCAGCGATCGCAAACCCGAGTCAATCGCACGTCACGGCGACGGATCCCGGTCAACGCCGTGCGCAACTCGCCCAATGGCTAACCGACCCCGATCATCCGCTGACCGCTCGAACCATTGTCAATCGAGTTTGGCAGCATCACTTTGGCCGTGGCCTGTCGACAACACCCAGTGATTTTGGAGTGATGGGCGATGAGCCGAGCCATCCGGAACTGCTGGACTTTCTCGCCAAACGATTGGTTGATCACGATTGGAGTCTAAAAAGCCTGCACCGAGAAATCGTGTTGTCGAGTGTCTATCAGATGCGGAGCACTCGGCCGACCGAACCCTCGGAATTGGTGGCGCTGGCTGGCGTCGATCGAAGTCGACCCGAACCATCGGCTGCTCAGCCGGTTTCCTCGTCGACGACTCGATGCCGAGTCGCTTCGCGACGCGATGTATGCGGTCAGTGGTACGTTGAATCACGAAGCGGGCGGTCCCGGCGTTTGCCCCCCACTTCCACCCGAGATGATCAATACGCTGCTTTCGGGTCAGTGGAAAACGAGCCCCAGGACAGCAGATCACTACCGGCGCAGTATCTACATCTTTGCGCGACGCAACCTGCGTTATCCGTTGTTCGCCACCTTCGACCGTCCCGCCGCCAATGCCAGCTGTGCCGCTCGCCTGCCTTCCACGACGGCGGTGCAATCACTGTTGCTGTTCAACTCCAATACCACGATGGCGGCGGCAGAGCGGTTGGCCCAAGAGACCGATCGGGTCGCACCGGACAGTCCCGCACAGCAGTGCGATGAGATCTATCGCCGCCTGTTTTCACATGCCCCCGACGAAATTGAATTGTCCAACTGTGTCGCGTTCCTGCGTGACCAGTCGGCCTTGTTGGAAAGAGAGGGTCGCGAAAATGTCGAATTCCTCGCGCTGACCGACTTGTGCAGAGCGCTGCTGAACAGCAACGAATTCATCTATGTCGACTGACCACCCGATCTACAACGTTTGACCACCGTCAATACTCAGCACCTGTCCTGTTGCCATGGTCGTTCCAGTCGAAAAGAATAGCACTGCGTCGGCAATGTCGTCCGGCTCAGATGCTCTGGGGATCGGATAGTTGGCGACCATTTCGGCGATATCCCAGTCCGGATTCCCCTCTTTGATCCAGCGACTGTTGATCGGTCCCGGACAAACCGCGTTGACTCGCACTTCGGGTGCCAGAACGCGAGCGAGCGACTTGGTCATCGTGTTCAGCCCCGCCTTGGTGGCGCAGTAGGCGATCGAAGAACCGCTTCCCGTCATCGCCGCAACGGAGCTGATATTCACGACGCTGCCGGCGCCGCTGGCGCGAAGCAAGTCGGCCGCGGCTCGGGTCACGAAAAAGGCGCCTTTCAAATTCACTGCCAACATTCGATCCCACATCTCCTCGGTCAAGGCATCCAGGTTGCCGTGCTCGATAAATGAGGTTGTCGCGGCATTGTTGACCAGCGTGTCCAATCGACCAAACACGTCGTTGACCTCCGTGATCATTTGGCGAACTCCGGTGTTATCAGCCACATCGCAGCGGATCAGCAATGCCTTGACGCCGATCTCTTCAGCGGCCGCGGCGGTTTGCCTGGCATCGGACTCACTTCGTGAGTAATTCACAACGACGTCGTAACCACGACGAGCGAATTGAAGAATGCAGGCGCGGCCAACACCGGTAGCCGAACCGGTAACCAAAGCAACGGGGCGGGATGAATCGGACATGAGCTGACTTTCGCTGATAGATTCCCAAAACCGAGTGAATACCCAGGAAGCCTATCTGACAACCAGTCGCTCGCCAAGAACAGCTACCTGGTGATCTCGACAATCACCCTCGTGACGTTTCCGTCGATCTTGAATGGCGTCTTGTAGTTTCCGACGTTCCCATCGAAGTCACTACCGACCTGCAGCCCGTCGAGCGGTTGCTGACTCAACAAACCAGACAACATGCCTGTCGCCACAATTTCGTCACCGACACGAATCGACACGGCGCCCGCGTTGTCGATAGCCGCGCCAACCTCGACATCGCCTTGCAACGCCGGTCCTCCCGTGATGACCGTTCGGTGACCGTCGTCGGTGGCCGCGAAATGCAACACGCTGTCCTGGAAATAGAGAGCCCATCCGTGAGTCACGCCACCTTGGGCAACGATCACCCCATCACCTTCGAGATGCGCATCTGCCAGCACTGAAAACGCCCGTCCTTGAACGAAAGGTGCCTCCTCGCGAGGCAGATCGTCACCCTGGTTCAGCACGAATCGCTTTTGTTTTCGGTTGAAACCCGTCTTCTTGTCGTTGTTGGAATTTGGATTCATCGGCAACACGTTGGCTCGTTCGGCGTACACCTGCCACATGTCAGCCAACTCCTTCGCCAGATCGGGTTGCTCTCGGCTCAAATCATTTTGTTCGCTGCGGTCGTTGGCAATGTTGTACAACTCCCATGGGCCACGAGCGCCTTTGGCGACCAGTTTGTAATCGCCGCGGCGGATCGCACGATTTCCTTCATGCTCCCAGTAGATCGCTTCCCGCTCGATCCCCTGGCCCAAAAACGCGGGCACGAGGCTCTTGCCCTCCATCGGCTTGATTGTTTCACCGTGATGAAAAGTTTTAGGATAGTTTGCGTCCGCAACCGCGACCGCCGTGGCCATCAAATCGATCAAATGCCCCGGCGTCGATTCCAGTTCGCCATGGCGTTTGATCGTATCGGGCCAATGAGCGATCAGCGGAGTTGAAATGCCCCCTTCGTGCGTCCAGTGTTTGTACTCGCGAAACGGTGTATTGGACACCGTTGCCCAACCGCGACCATAACCGATTGCGGTGTCGGCCGGTCCCGCCATGGCGCCTTTGCCGGTGCGAATCGGAAAACCGTCGCGGGTCTGTTTGGGTGTCATGTCGGGCTGCAGGTAATCGGCTGGCAAGACCGGCAACGTCGGCCCGGTGCGTCGCGGTTTACCGATTCCGCCACGTCCATAGTTCTCCGCACACCCACCGTTGTCTTGGAAGAAACAGATCAAGGTGTTCTCGAACTGTCCCGTATCTTTCAGCGATTCAACGATGCGACCGATTCCCTGGTCCATGCTGTCGATCATCGCCGCATAGACTTCCATGTTGCGTTTGTCCCACTCCCAGTACTCGTTTTCTTTCCACTCGTCTGGAATGGGCCAATTCACGGTGTTCGCTTCGTCGATCAGCCCCAACTTGACCATCTTCTTGTATCGAGCGCTGCGAATCGCGTCGTAGCCCGAGTCGTACTTCCCTTTGTACTTGGCGATGTCCTTTTCCAGTGCGTGCATTGGCCAGTGCGCCGCGGTAAAGCTGACGTATAAGAAAAAAGGTTGGTCATCCGATTGATGGTGGTGCTCCGAGATATACCGCACCGCATGATCAGCGATCGCGTCGGTGTAATAAAACTCTCCATTGGCCATCTGATCGGGCCCATACTGTTCATCCGCCAGCGGCGAGATGTATTCGTTGTCGCGGGTCAGTGTGTTGGGATCAAAAAAGCTGCCCGCTCCATGGATCGTTCCATAAAAACGATCAAAGCCTCGCTGCCGAGGCCAATTGTGTTTGTCGGCTTCACTTTTTGGCTTGATTTCCTTTGTCACATGCCACTTGCCCACCATGTAGGTACGATAGCCGGCCGTCTTCAAGACCTCGGGAATGGTGACGCATTGTCGATTCAAGTCGCCACGGTATCCGTCATAACCACGATCGTTCATCATGTGCCCGACACCCGCCTGGTGCGGGTACAGACCCGACATCAGACTTGCCCGTGTTGGACAGCACCGCGCGGTGTTATAAAACTGCGTGAATCGCAAACCGCCGGCGGCAAGTTCATCCAGATGAGGCGTTTCGATTTCGCTTCCATAACAACCGATATCGGAAAATCCCATGTCGTCGGACATGATGTAAATGATGTTCGGCTTGTCCGCGGCGTAAACGGCGACGGCCACAGCGGTCATCAACAACGAGCTTACAAAACGCATGATCGACTCATCACAGAAGGATGGATGGTTGGACGGATGGTTGGACTGACAACTGAGTCTAACCGAAACTCACTGTACCGCTTGCGCCTCGTCCAAAATCCGGCGGTAAATCGCTTCCGCCTGGTCATACGCTTTCTTGGCATCGGCACGTTCCGATTCGTGAATATTCCCCCGCTTTGCCTGCCAACAAGTTTGCACCGCGTCGATGCACCATTTTGCACTCCTGGCGTTCGCTCGAATCGGCTGATCATCGATGTGGACAAAGATCGGGTTGGTGTGAACCGAGGGCAGGATGCGAACGGCGACCCACGATGACTTTTCGATCTCAACGGGAATACTGAACGATTTCACGCTGCCATCGGCCGTCAGCGATCGAGTCGCAACGACCTCGCCATTGACGATCAATTCTACAGGCACCTCTCGTGTGTCAGCGATTCTGCTGCGCTCGATGTGCCAATACGGCTTTTCGTCCAGCCGCAAACCCCGAATCCGCTCGGTTTCGGCTGTCGGTGAAGGCTCCAGAAGTGCCGCGGCGTCGAAGGTCACCTCGATTTTCTGCGGCCCATCGAGATCCAATCGACTCGCGTCCGATGATGGTGAAGACTTCTGCCCGACCCCCAATCCGTTGACGGCAAAGTCCAGGATATGACTGAGGCCGTCGCCACAGTAGCTGCGGCCCTGCTTCAGTCCCTCGACCCAGTTGTCATAGTTCAACTCTTGTTCGTCATCCAACTGAACGTAGATCCGGCCGAGCCCGACACGATCACCGTAAATGCAGGGAAAGTCGGTTTCACCGCTGATTCGTGAGGTCATTCCACAATTCAAAGTGTGATACCAGATATTCAGCTCCCAAATGGCCGGCGTGTCGACCGTCGAAATGAAGTCACAGACGCCATGTGCTGTCGTCACGATGTACTCGTTGGCACCAATCCCATCAAACGGCGGCATCGCGTAGTCAGGCAATTTGCTGGCCGCTTTTCCTGCCCACTGTTGCGGTGCACCTCCCCATGGTCGGCCGATGAACTTGCGACTGCCATCGGGCATGATGTCCGGCAGCGCCAACCCCCAGCCGCTATGGCTGTAACCGACGATTCCACCTTGCTGTTGGCCCCATTGCAAAACCGGCATCGTCCAACTGGGCCACTGCTCGATCGTCTCGGTGCCGGGGTAGTCATCTTCACTGAGTTTCAGCAGGCACAGATGGCCGGCGTGCGACGATGGAAACCCACTGACTTCGACGTCATAACGCATCAGGTATTCGGGCGTGGACAGCTTGGACGCACGGCCCTCAAAGAATTGTTTTTGCGTGTACCAACAGGGCCCCCAACTGAGCACACATCCGACGTTCAGGTCTTCTCCCAGGATATGACGCATCATGTCTTCCGGTCCGACACCTTCGGTCGGGCTGTCGTAATGCGCGCAGCCGGCCGCATGAACATGATGATCACCGGAATACCAATGCCGCTGGGCGATATGAATCCATCGCTTCAATTGCACATCGACCGCATATTGCTTGGTGTCGGGGACCGTCACGTCCAACTTGATCGGCAGATACTCGGGCCCTCGGGTGACAGTGATCGTGTAGTCGTCCGGCGGCAGCGACACGGTTTCTCCGTCAGCTCGATAGATCTGGTGATGGAAGAAAAAGTCCGGTGCGAGCCGACGAGCGGGATTGGGAAACACGCTGCCTTCACCGTTCTTGATCACAAAGGCCGCCGTCGTTCCGCTGCCATCGACGTCTTTGACATTCAGCGTCACTCGAACCGCCGGTTGGCAGTCGAACAGAATCGCCGCGGCGTTACGAAAACCAATGTCCTGTGTTCCCTGGCCGATATTGAAGGCCAGCGACGCCTCGCGTTTACCCGCGTCGCGACTGTTCAGCAGGATTATCTTGTATTCCACCGCGAGTCCCGAGAGTTTTGGCTTCATCGGTTCCCGACGCATCAACGAGACGTCCAGCCATCGATTCGACACCTCGTCCGGGTCAACGAGTTGCTCGTCCGAGCGAGGCTGCTGCCGTGCACCTTTGCCGCGTTGATACACCGGCGCCGAGTTGGGACTTTCGACCACCAACTCCGGATTGATTCCGGCCTCGTTGTGCACTTTGACCAGAAACGCGCGGAAGCTTTCCTGAAGCAATTCTTTCTTGACTGGGCCCTCTTTCACTTTCACACGGCTCTCGGCATTGATGTGCACCTCGACCAGACACAAAGGATCCAACACCGCTTGTATTGCCTTGACCGCGTCGACGTCGCGCTGCATCGCGGCAGCTTCCTTCAGTTTCTGAAGCGTTTCATCGCTCAGCGGCGACCCGGAATACTGAAGCGCTTCGTTCAATCTCGACGTGGCCGCAACCAGCGGCTGACGATCGACGTCGAAGACGATGTCCAATTCATCAGCCGTCGTCGCCTGCGGCTGAGCCAACATCGAACACAAAAAACCGGCAAGTATCAACAGGCAACAAGCTCGCATCGAAATCACCTAAGGAAGGAAAGGCACGTTTTTCGACTCCCATCGTACAACACCGACCACGCCGCAGGGCAACTTCCAGCCCGCCGCTGGGAAGATATTCGCGAAGGCGGCAGACCCACAGCCACAGCGATGCAGTTCCGGCAAAAGTGGAACTTGCTTTTCCCCCTGCCGGAGTGGAGCAGGGCTTGTTTCGACCGACGGTTGCCACTCCGGTGACGGAGCGGCCAAAGAGGCGGTATCCTTACGGACGAAAGACCAAACCGACCTTCCCCTGCGAATTGAAAACCATGTTGCTGCTCGACGTCTTATCGCGAATCGTTCATATCGGAACCGCGATCACGCTTGTCGGTGGCAGCGTGTTCACGGCGTTCGTGCTGATGCCATCGGCAAGGGACCTGAGCGACCAGCCGCACCAACAACTCGCCACCGCCATTACCTCGCGATGGAAACGCTTCGTTCACATCGGCGTGCTACTGTTTTTGGTCAGCGGATTCTACAACTATTACCGTGCGATCCCCAATCACGAGGGGGATGGACTGTACCACGGTTTGATCGGCACGAAGATATTGCTTGCTTTGGTCGTCTTTTTTATCGCCGCCGCACTGGTGGGTCGAAGCGAAAAGCTTCAGTGGATTCGCGATAAACGGAGCAAATGGCTGAGGATTTTAGTGCTACTCGCCGCGACGATCGTTTGCATTTCAGGATTCGTGAAGGTGCGTGGCACGCCCGATGCAATCGACAACGCCGGCTCACGCATAGACCGCTAACAAGCGACAGCGACGTGAAAAAGAAGAGTAGGGTCGGTCAGAGAGCCTAAAACTCATACTTCACCATCCAGTCGATCGTGACGGCCTCGCCTGGCTGCGTCGGGGCGAGTTGATCCGCTGGGATCAGACCCGTTCGCGTCTCGTAATAAAGCGTTTTCCAGTAGGTGACTTCCAACCCGGTGGTGAATCGTTGGGTGATGTCGTAGACGAGGTTGGCGAAGATGAATTGGTTGAAGCTTCGTCCAAGCAAGCTGTCTTTGTCGTTGGGGTCGTCCACTCCATATCCCGCATGGAAACGGTGAAGTCTGCATGCACTTCTGCCGTGGAGGGCATGAGGCGGAGGAAACGATGAACGGTGCGCACCGTTTCTTGTCATCGTCGTTCGAGCGCCGCAGAATTGATTCAATCGGAAATGTCGTGGCCCCTGACGGGATGGCCCCTGACGGGATGGCCCCTGACAGGATGCGATGATCCGGCCGAGATGGCCGATTCGCAAGGAATGTCGACGATTGCGATGACTTTACTGTCTCCATGAAACAAGCGGATGTCACAATCATTTCGTCCCGAACTAGTAGAAGGAACGCAGTCAAATCGGCCGAGGTGTTTCGCCGATTGGACTTTCACGACTCGAGGAATGGATTCCTGTCATGCGTCGATTTGCATTTTGTTTGATGGCTGTGGTTGGTTGTGTCGCATCGACCAATCGGGCGCCGGGCCAGTCATTCGGCGTCGAGCTGCACAACACGATGATGCCGGCGTCAGGCGGAATGGGTGGCGTGAGTATCGCTCGTCCCCAGGATTTAACCAGCGCGATGAATGCCAATCCGGCGGCGCTAACTCAATTCCGGGGCACGCAGGTGATGTTTGGAGGCGGTTGGGCCGAACCCACCTTCAATCTGACCCAGACCAACAACATTCCCGTCATCGGTGCGCCGTTGATTGAGCCGTTTTCTGCCAAATCGACTGCACCCGGAACTCCGGTGGGGAACATCGGAGTGACACAAGACCTGAGCGAGTTGGGCTTGCCCGCCACGTTAGGATTCGGGTTCATCACAACGGCCGGGGGCTTCGTCGATTTTCGTCAGATACCCGCGAGCCATGGGACGAACACAGGGCAGACGATTTTTAACATGCCGGTGTCATTGGGCGTCGACCTGACCGATCGTCTGTCGGTAGGCGCGAGCATGTCGCTAGGGATCGCGTTTTTTGATGGTCCGTTCGTGGGAGTCGGTGGGATGACACCGGACTACGCACTGCGAGGGACAATCGGAGCGAATTACCTGCTGACCGACTCGCTAACCGTGGGTGGCTACTACCAGACCAAGCAATCATACACGTTCGACAATGCCGTGCTACTCAATCCTGGTCTCGGCCAGACGGCGTTTGACGTGAAGATGGACCTTCCGCAGAACATCGGCTTCGGCGTGGCCAACGGCGGTCTGATGAACGGGCGTCTGCTGGTGGGGATGGACGTGGTCTACAAGCTCTGGGACGAAGCATCGTTGTACAAGGCAATTTATGACAACCAATGGGTGGTGCAGTTTGGGACTCAATACACGCGGGGCCGGTATCGATTACGGGCCGGTTATGTGTGGGCAGAAAACCCAATTGATAACGCACTCGGGCTGAATGTCGGCGGCGTCGTCCAGCCCGACTTTGCCGCGGTACGCTACACGCAAGGCCTGCTGGCGATTACCAGCCAACACCGAATTTCTTTCGGTGTCGGCGTGGCCGATGTGTTGCCGGGAGTTGACTTCGACTTCATGGCCGGAGGGATGTTCCGCGACACCGAGCAACTCGGCAACTTCACGACCACGTCGATCGAAAGCTACTGGATCGGTCTAGGCTTGACCTGGCGCTTCGGTCGAGGCGCATGCGGCGGTACATCCGCTCCAAACAGATGGTGTGTGGGGTCTTGAACAGAGCGGCACGAATGACTCACTTCACCATCTGGAGTTTCACCACCGTGCTGGTTGGCGAACCTACTCGCGTCCGGCGGCGGCTTTCTTCATGCCCTCTTGGAGTTTCTTGATGTCCGCGGGAGACAATTGCGGCCGGTCCACCTTGAGCGTCAGCTTGTTGAGTTTTCCTGTGAACGTGAATGGCGGCTGGTAGTCCGCGTCGTTCACCCCGGTCAACGTGTCGGAGCCGATATCGAAGCTCTCGTCCCATTGCAAAATCATCGGCAACGTCTTATCCATCGTCTGTGTGTCGACTTCCTTGCCATCCACCTTGAGCGTGCCGGTACCGGGTCGACCGAGACCGCTCATGTTGTTGAAGGCGAGCGTGCCGACGCCGAGGCCTTCATACTTGAAGTCAAACTCCAGCGTATGATTGCCGGGTGCGAGCACGTCCGGGCCCTGCCACTTGACTCGCTTGAGGTCAATGAGGTTCCACAAGAACACCGGCTTGCCCTTGAGCAGGTAGAAGCCGTAGCCTGCGAAACGTCCGCCGGATGTCAGGATCATACCCTCGGCACCTCCCTCGGGAACGGTGATTTCGGCGGTGATGGTGTAAGAGCTGTTCAGGATGTCTGGGGAATCTCCCTGTGGCAGTCCGACCATCGGCAGAGTGTAAACGAACTCGCTGCGGCCGGCGGTGATGTTCGGGCGCGGGGCGACGATACGGGCGGCCACCGAGGCGTCCAACGGGAAGACCTGATACTTCTTCGCCTCGGCGATGAATAGCTCCTTCATCTCCTTGACCCTGTTAGGATTTTGGTCGGCGATGTTATTGGATTGGCTGAAATCTGTATTGAGGTCGTAGAGTTCGAGGACCTGGTTGTTGAGCGGGTCAGGATTGGCGGCGCCGAAGGCTTCCCACCGCGCACGGTTCACCTTGGTGCTGAGCAGCCAGCCTTCGTTGTAGAGCGCCCACTGGCCCATCATCTCGAAATACTGGATTTTGTGATGTGACGGTTCTTGGGCGTTCTTCGTGTCAAACGTGTAGGCCAGGCTCGTCCCTTCGATCGGGCTTTGCTTGATACCGTCGACGTATTCGGGCGGCTGGATACCGCCGGCTTCGAGGATGGTGGGCACGATGTCGATCACGTGACAGAACTGCTCGCGCAGGCCGCCCTTATCCTTGATGCGCGCCGGCCAGCTGACGGCCATGTTCTGACGGATGCCACCGAGCTTGGAGGCGTTTTGCTTGAACCAGGTGAAGGGAGTGTCGAAGGCCCAGGACCAGCCCGCCGACATGTGATTGTAGGTTTCCTCGGTGCCCCAAACGTCATACCACTTCATTTGTGTGTCAATCGGCATCATGTTAACGCCGTTGAAGAACGCGACCTCGTTGGGCGTGCCGAGCGGGCCGCCTTCGGCACTGGTGCCGTTGTCGCCGTTGATGTAGAAGATGAGCGTGTTGTCGAGTTTACCCATCTCTTCGACGGTTTGAATGACGCGCCCGATCTCGTGATCGTTGTAGGCCGCATACGCTGCGAAGATCTCCACCTGCTTGATGTAGAGCTTCTTCTCCTCGGGCGTGCAGTCATCCCAGTTCTTGATGACATCCGTCGGCCAGGGCTCCAACTGGGTGTCCTGCGGGATCACGCCGAGACGCTTCTGGTTTTCGAAAATCTGCTCGCGAAGCTTGTTCCAGCCCTCGTCGAACAGGTGCATGGCGCTGATCTTCTCCACCCATTCCTTCGTTGGATGATGCGGCGCGTGTGTGGCACCGGGAGCATATTTGACGAAGAACGGTTTGCTGGGCATCGTTTGGTTGATGCGATTCAGGTAACCGATCGCGTCGTCGGCCATTCCGGTGATCAGGTTCCACTGCGGATCGCCCTGGAAGGGATAGATCTGGGTCGTGTTGCGGAACAGGTTGGGTTGCCATTGGTTCGCATCCCCACCCACGAATCCGTAGAAATACTCGAAGCCCATGCCGGTCGGCCATTGGTCAAACGGCCCGACCTGGCTGGCGGCAAACGCCGGCGTGTTGTGATCCTTGCCGAACCACGAGGTGGCATAACCGTTGTCTAGCAGGATGCGGCCAATCGTCGCCTTATCCTCGGCAATGATGCTGTTGTAGCCGGGGAAGCCGGTGGACTGCTCGGAAATGACGCCGAAGCCCACGGAGTGATGGTTTCGCCCAGTGATCAGCGCCGCCCGCGTCGGCGAGCAGAGGGCGGTCGAGTGGATGTTGTTGTAGCGCAGACCGTTCTTTGCGACGCGATCCATCGTGGGCGTCGGGATGACGCCTCCGAAAGTGCTCGGCACGCCGAACCCGGCGTCATCGGTGATGATCAGCAGCACGTTGGGCGCCTCCTTGGGCGGCACGATGCGCGGCGCCCACCACGGTTTCGATTGCAGCGCATCGTTCTTGATCACGCCGCCGAATTTCGGGTCGGGCGCGGGGAGTTGCTTGCCATCGATGGTCGTCGTGGCGCTCGGTGAACCAACCTCGCCCGTTGTTTGCTGCGGTGCTTGAGCGCAGAGCGAGATCGGTAAAAAAGCAGCCGCCAAAATCAGGATCTGCCGTGTTGCCGCGATTGGTTTCATTTGTATCCCTGAATCATTTGAAAAAAAGTCGATTGTTCAATCATCAAGTTGGTCGTATCTTTCAAATCACTGTGTTTGCTGCCCTGTCGCATCTTGACTTTGCTTCAGCCGCACCAGTAACCATTGTTCCGTTTGATCGGCGCCAACATGAATCAATGCCGGGGCTTCGTCTTTGGTTAAGTTGTAGAGGCCAGTTTCGATGAGATTGGATTTGTTATCACCGACGGTGAATGCAACCCGTTGCGTCTGCTTGTCCACGGAACCTTGAATGAGCTGTGTCTTATCCGTCTTCGTGTCGGTGTAGTTCCCGCGGATGACACCTTGCTTATTGACCGCAAGCTCGATCGTGACGACCGAATTGGTGTCGCCAGTTTTGGTCAGGGCGAACACCCCCAGGGGCAACCAGTCGCCATCGGCCGGAGCGGCGGCCTGCGCCCGGAAGCCGCCAAAGTGCTGGCCTGTTCGTAGTACTGCTGCGTCGTGCCGGCGTCTTGGCCATTCACATACACGCTGTTGTCTTGGTAGGTAATGTTGTTGCCGTAGTCGTAATAGATCGGTGTCGTCGTCGAATAGTTCATCCAAGCGCCGACCGAATTCCACGTAGCCGCGTGCCACGCCGCGCCAGTCCCCCAGCCGGCCGCGTACCAGGCGCCGGGATGGTTGGTTCGCCAACTGTCACCGTAAACACCCCAATCATTGAAGTGACTGCGGACAGCTGAAGCGTTGCCGTAGCGGTACGACGGCGTGACCCGTCCGAATCCCCCCACATCGCGGTTGGCGACGGCAGCACCTGCCGCGGCGCCTTGTGCGCCAGAGAACTGCGGTGAATTACGGTTGGCGACGGCAGCACCTGCCGCCGCACCTTGCGCCCGAATACTGCGGCGAATTACGGTTGGCGGCGGCAGCCCCCGCCGCGGCGCCTCTGCCGCGCCCGAATACTGCGGCGAATTACGGTTGGCGGCCGCAGCCCCTGCCGCGGCACCTTGACCGCCCGAATACTGCGGCGAGTTACGGTTGGCGGCGGCGGCCCCGGCCGCGGCACTGCCCGACGCGTTGTTGGCGCCGCGTGAGCTGAGGCTGCCCAGCCCATCGTCCGAGGGTAACCCTAGAAAACTGTTGAGTTGTGAGCGGTTCGCACCAGCGGCGCCCGCTTGACCAAATCCGCCCGCCGCTGAGCCGCCACGTTCCCCACCGAAACCGGCATCCGCTCCCGCCCCTCTGCCACCAGGTCCACCCGCGCCAGCTTCTCCCGCACCTGCCAGTCCGGCACTGCTACGCTGACCGCCGAAACCGCCTGGACTGCGACTAGCATCACCACTACCGCCAAAGCCCCCGCCGCCGAAGCCGCCCGGACTCTGACCAGCTCCACCACCAAAGCCGCCCGGACTCCGTCCAGCTCCTCCTCCAAATCCGCCGCCACCGCCAAATCCGCCCGAGCTCCGTCCGGCTTCACCGCCGCCACCAAACCCGCCAGCTCCTCCTGCTCCAAATCCACCACCGCCGCCGAATCCACCACCGCCCATGCTACGTCCACCAGCCACCGCCGCCGAATCCACCACCGCCCATGCTACGTCCACCACCGCCGCCGCCGAATCCACCACCGCCCATGCTACGTCCACCACCGCCACCACCTCGTCCGCGACCCCAGCAGTCATCCAGGGGCAGGGAACATATCAAACTGATGGTCAACACGGTCAGCAGCGGTTTTCGGTACATGGGGATCTCTGTAATGAATGGAGGTGTGTTCAAGATCGGCGCGATTTTGTGATTTTTAACGCTCGGTCGATTGGCTTGATGGCTCGGTCGGTTGGCGTTTGATCACGACCTCGTCGGTATCGGGCAGCGAGACGCCGCCCACACTTCGCTGGCTCGATTGCCAGACGTATGCGTTGTCATCGAGCCTCGTGAGTCGGTTGATCGACGTCGTGGGTGTTCCGTCGCCGCTGACGCCCATCATCTCAGCAGTCCAACCACCTTGATTCGGTGACCAGACGCCGATCGCGTGTCCGCCATCGGGGCTAAAGTTCCATGACTGCACATGACCTGCCAGCGGATTCCAGCCGATCAATTGCACGCCGGATGTTTTCGTACCATCGACATGTGTCGTGGTGTAGGTTCGTTCGACAAAGCTCTCGTTGGCCACCCAGCGGCAGACCGATTCGGAACGGTTTCCCTGCTCTTCGGCGACCCAGGTACCGATCAGCCACCCGAGATCGGCAATGCTTTGGCGAGTGACTGGGATTTCGATCCACGTATCGCGGACCGACGCCATTCGCCACTTACCGTCAACCTTCACATGCACGACGGTGTACTTGCTGAATCCGGGAGCACCCGGAGGCGGCGGTTCAACGACGGCCCGTCCGTCTTCGATCGCGACGTCATCGCTCAATAACCGCAACGAGTCGATCACGATCTGGATCTGGATGTTGGGGCTCGCGGCAAACAGATCGGCGTAGACTTGCTCGATCGCATCGCGACCGACGTACCTTTGCCCAGCGTCGTCGATGTACTCGGCGTCCTCGGTCCACAACGCCGCTATCGCCTTGGCGTCTTGCTTGTTGAACGCATCCATGAACGCTTGCGAACCCGCACGGATGGCGGCGAGTTCTGGGGACGTTTCTTGAGGCTCCGTTGACTTCACTTGTTCAGGCGGACTCGCGGGAGGAGCTTGTGCCAATCCCAGACGCGCGGCCATGGTAATCAGTAGGGCAAAGATCATAACCGGTTTCATGGTGCGTTCCAGAGTGCAGTTAGTGTTCAATGATCGCAGCCATGCGTAAGCAATCCGGTCTCCGCCGATAGGTTGTCATGGTAAACCCAGTTCACATCGGCGCCGATGAGCGACGCCATCATCGCCGGCGAAATATCATACTATTATTGGCTGTCAAGGTAACTAGCCCTTCATTGGTCGTTCATATTTGGGAAATGCAATGCAATGAGAGCAGTTAAAAAAGGCGGCTACTGGGTCGGTTTCGGTGGTTGCTCGCCAAACTTGGCTTCATATCGCGCCGCGAAATTCTGGAACAGCTGTGGACTGCATTCGAAGCACTGGGAATTGGGTCGATTGTGTTCGTCGCACCAGTCGTCCTGTGCCTTGAAGGCCGCAATCAAAGTAGGATCACACAAGGCGCATTCTGCCTCCGGTACGCCGTGCTCGGCGCACCACCATCCGCCATGATCGTGGTCCGCGTCGGCATGAGCGTCGTGGTCGTGACCGTCCTGCTGATCGGCGAGCGGTGGCGGAGCGGCAGTCTCGCTGTTTGATCCGCAGCCGGTCAGGCACACGATTCCCAGTCCGGCAATCAACAAGCTTGAATAGATCATTCGCATTTCCAGATCTCCCTAAGTTATCAACGAACGTCGGCACCAGAACGACTCTGTTGCCATTTCGTGGAACGTCCGTTGGGTGGTTGGTGGTGTTGCGCCATCGCATCGGAATTCGATGGCACCGGATTGTCTTGTTCGGAACCGCTTTCACGGGGGCCTTGAAAAACCATGTACAGCACGCGAAGGACCAGCAGCGACATCACCATCGCACTGATCACGCCGCCAATCACGACCGTGGCCAACGGCCGTTGCACTTCGGCGCCCATTCCCGTACTGATTGCCATCGGCACGAAGCCAAGCGCCGCAACGAGTGTTGTCATCAGCACGGGACGCAATCGAGTCAGTGCCGCTTGCTCGACCGCCTTTTCCAAACCGATTCCTCGACCACGCAGTTGGCGGATGCAAGACACCAACAACATGTCATCCAGAACCGCAACGCCTGACAAAGCGACGAAGCCGACCGCTGCGGAAATCGAAAACGGCATGTCCCGCAGCCACAACGCGATGATTCCACCGGTCCATGCAAACGGAATTCCTGTGAACACGCGGAGCGTATCGATCAAATTTCCGTAAGTCATGTACAACAGCGCAAAGATCATCACGAGCGCGACCGGCACGACAATCATCAATCGCTGACGCGCGCGAATCAGATGCTCGAACTGGCCGCCGAACTCGACGTAGTAACGCGCCGATGGCATCACAACCCGGTCGCGAATCTGTTCCTCAGCTTCTGCGACAAAGCTGCCGATATCTCTGCCACGTACGTTGACCGATACGGTGACACGACGTTGTCCCCATTCTCTGGCGATCTGGGATGGACCGCTGGTGACTTTGACATCCGCCAGTCGCCCTAGCGGTATCTGTTCGCCGCGCGGTGTGGTAATCGGAATCGCGGCAATTGATTCGGGATCGTGTCGATATACATCCGGCAAACGCACCGTCAGCGGGAATCGTAGTTGACCTTGAAAGACGTCACCGACCGGTCGATTGCCGATCGCCTCGATCATATCCAATACCGTTGCTGCTGGGATCCCATATCTGGCGATTTCGTCCTGGCGAATGCTGATCTGCAGCATCGGCTGTCCGGTCAACTGCGTCGCACCGACATCGGCTGAACCCGGCACATCGAGCAGTACCCGTTCGATTTCACGCGATATGTCGGCCAGCGTATCGAGATCATCGCCATAAAGTTTCACCGCGATATCGCTACGACTGCCCGTACCCAGTTCGTCCATCCTTAATTTGATCGGTTGCGTGTAAGCGAGTCGCTGCCCAGGCAAGTCGCGCAGCGTCTGCTCAATCAAACGTGTCAGCTGGGTCTGCGTGGTTGCCCTTTCCCATTCGCTGCGAGGGCGTAAAGTCACAAACACGTCCGTCAGTTCTAATCCCATCGGGTCGGTCGCGATTTCTGCTGAACCGATTCGGCTCCAAACATGGCTCACCTCCTTGGGAAACTCGTCCAAGATCACCTGCTCCATTTGCGAGTTGAATCGCATGGACTCGCTGAGTTCCGTTCCCGCCAGACGCACGACGTTGATCGCCACGGCGCCTTCCGATAACTGCGGCATGAACTCGGTTCCCAAGTTGGGAGCGATCATGCCAAATGCGATCACCAGTATGCAGAGTGCGAAGCCGATCACGGCAAATCTTTGATGCATCGTGAATTGCAGGACTGGCCGATAGAAAGCTTTCAGCATGCGAACCAAGATTGGCTCGCGCTCGGTCAACTTTTTGGGCAGCAGCAGACTGGCCAACACTGGCATCAACGTCATCGACATCAGCATCGAGCCGGCCAAGGCAAAGATGACGGTCATCGCCATCGGACGAAACATCTTTCCCTCGACGCCCTCCAACGTCAAAATCGGCAGGTAGACGATCATGATGATCAGTTCACCGAACATCGTCGGTCCGCGAACTTCCACGGCCGCATCACGAACGATCTCCAGGCGACTGCGATTTAGCGGGTTAGCCTGCGACAGATGACGCACGCAGTTTTCAACCATCACCACCGAGCTATCGACCACCAAGCCAAAATCGATCGCACCCAGGCTGAGCAAACTGGCGGCAATCCCAAACCGCCACATCCCGGTGAATGCAAACAACATCGAAAGTGGGATCGCCAGGGCGACGATCAACCCCGCTCGTAGGTTGCCCAGAAAACAGAACAACACGGCGATCACCAGCAGACCGCCTTCGAACAGGTTCTTTCGCACCGTATCAATCACCGAATCGACCAACTCGGTGCGGTCATACATCGTGACCAATGCCATTCCACGGGGCAGATTGGCTTTGATCTGTTCAATCTTTTCCTTCAACGCTTGCGTGTAGCGATGCGTGTTCTCGCCCATCAGCATGAAGCCGAGCCCCATCACTGCTTCGCCGCGACCATCCGCCGTCACCGCACCACGACGAATCTCGTGCCCGATCTCGACCGTGGCGACGTCACGAACGCGAACCGGCACGCCATCGACCGCCTTGATGACGATGTCCCCGATTTGCGCCACATCGGTTGTTCGCCCGATTCCCTGTACCAACAACATTTGGCCGAGCCGATCGATGTTGCCGCCACCCACATTGCGGTTGTTTTCCTGAAGTGCCGAGATGACCTCACGGAACGTCAACCCGCGAGAGACAAGTCCAGAGGGATCCATACGGACCTGAAACTGTTTCTCGTAGCCGCCCCAACTGTTGATCTCGGCTGTGCCGGCGACCGTTCGTAATTGCGGTTTGACCACCCAATCCTGCGTGGTTCGCAGTTCCGTCAGCAGACGCAGTCGTTCGTCTTCCGGCAATTTTCGGAAATCGATTCCCGGATAGGTCAGCACGTAATGAAAGACCTCACCCAACCCGGTAGCGACCGGACCCATCCTTGGACGTCCGACACCTTGCGGCAACTCGACCGTTGCCAAACGCTCGCCGACAACTTGCCGAGCGAAGTAGATATCGGTGCCGTCATCGAAAGTCACGACGACTTGCGAGAACCCGAACTTCGAGACCGAGCGGATGTTTTCAAGTGCCGGCAACCCACTCAGCGATTGCTCGATCGGATACGTGATCTGGCGTTCAATCTCTTCCGGAGCCAACGATGGTGCCGTGGTGTTGACCTGCACCATGATTGGTGTTGTATCGGGAAAGGCATCGATATCCAACTGAGCCAGCGCGTATCCACCACCTGCGATCAGCAACAGCACCGAAAGCAAGACCGCAAATCGATGCTGCAGTGATAGTTCGATGATTCGTTCTAGCATGGGAAGTCCTGTCCGTGTGCTCAGTGGCCGCAGGTACAGCCGGCACCCAGATTGCTTCGCAGCAATTGTGCTCGCAGCACGTCGCTGCCGCTGCTGGCAACGACTTCACCGGGTAACACGCCGGCGATGATTTCGACGAATCCGTCTTGCTTGACAGCGGTCCGCACCGAACGGGAGATAAAGAATTTGGGGCGTCCTTTCTCGAAGAACATCGCGTCGCGCACGAACACGATTTGCCCGGTACCGTCCCACTGAAGTGCCGACTCGGGAACGACGATCGCCTGCTGCTCGTCACGAAGGACGATCTGTCCTCGTCCAAACGATTCATTGCGCAAGTTCTGATCGGGGTTGGCTAGTTCCGCTCGAACGCGAACCGAACGGGTTTGCGGGTCAACATCGCTGCTGATCCAAGTGACATTTCCTGTGTGTCGGTGAGGTTGACCGTCCGGCCAGAAATGGACGGTTTGTCCCAGCTTGACCAGGGCAGCCTCCTCCGCTGCAACTCGCAAGTCCAACCATACATTGCGGGTGTCAACCACTCGAAACAGTTCGATTCCACGATCGACCACCTCGCCAAGTGTCGCCGCCCGTTGAACGATCTGGCCGTCCAATGGAGCGATCACGGCGATCAGATTTCTGCTGTTATCGTCCAGCGATAACGCCTCGATCGAAACACCGCTCCGCCCCAATCGACGAATGTAGGGTTCGACCTGGCTGGCATCCAATTGCCGCAGATGTGTCAGATCGACCTCAATGCCGAGGTTGCCGAGCGCCGCGGCTGCACGATCCAGTACCGCAGTTGCCTGTTGCAGATCGTTCTCGCTTTCCAGCAACCGTTTACCGGCGACCGCGTGACCGGCGAGCGGACGCAGTCGCGTCACA
Source organism: Pirellulaceae bacterium (assembly GCA_963734865.1). GTDB lineage: Bacteria > Planctomycetota > Planctomycetia > Pirellulales > Pirellulaceae > CBDCUW01. The sequence continues at coordinate 1,445,673 of CAVTIV010000019.1, read as the reverse complement.
TTCGCCTGCCGCAATTGCTCATCCGCAAGTGCCGCCAACAGTTCTGTCTTCAATCGGCCCGCTTCCGTTGAGTCGATGATGGCCAATACTTGTCCGGCCTGAACCCATGTGCCAATCTCGACCAAGACACTGCGGATGATTCCGTCGGCTTGCGAAGAGACTTTCGCGGTCTTCGTCGCGTCGTAGCGAATCTCACTGGCTGCCGCAACTGTCTCGACGATGTGGCGGCGCTGAACCGGTTCAACATCGATGCCCGCTTTCCTCATCGCTGCGATCGAAGCAAACTGAATCCGAGCACCTGGCGAACCGCCGATCGCTAGATTCTCAGGCCGCGGACGCAATGCCAACGCGCGATCGGCTCGCTGCAGATCGCTCGCCGTCGGCTCCACGGGCCGATCCGTTTCGGCCAGCGAGGGATTGCACAGCACGCAACCGTACACACCGTGCCGCTTGCAAAAGGAGAGTTCGGGTGGGTCTTCAATCAAGCCCGGCAGGCAAACAATGCAATCCTCCTCGGCAACACCATGACTGGTGCACCAAGCGGTATCCGCTGCAATCGTGGAGGTGACCGTCGTAAATCCCGTCGGTGGTTTCCAATGGTTCTGGTGTCCATACCAAGCGATCGTGACCAACGCGGCGACGACCATCAACGACGGCAACCAAGACAATCCGGCCCGCAGCAAATGTCCAGATTTTCTGCCAGCGGCTCCTTCATGAACATCCGACGGGGCAAGGGATACGTGCGAATCCGTGTTCGGTTCCGGTCCCGGCCCAGGAACGGCATCTGCCGAGTCAAGTAAGTGCGACATGGAATTGCTTCTCAAAAAAATGAATACGTCAAACGAATCACAATCGCTTGCCAAAATCACAGCTGCGGAAGACGCTGCGCAGGACAACCCACAAACAGTCCTATCTCCGCAAACCAGGCAGCGACGAGAAGCAATCGCTACAGTAGCAGCGCACAGTGCAGCGACAACATCAACCGCCCGTAGGGTGGAACGTTATCAATCTGCCTTTCAAGTGACCGAAAAGCCGCAGAAGTCTTCGTGTCCGCGAGTTTCAACGGTACGAATTCAACTATCCCCAACGAATCAGGAATGATGTCGGTCGCGGTCGATCCGGCAGGTGGCGCACCTCCGCACAGGCATGTCTGGCAATGATCGTGCGACTGCCGGGGTACGTCCGAATCATCAGCATGTTCGCAATCGCAGCAGCAATCGCAACCGGCGTTCGACTCGATCTCCGACGACTCTGCCAACCCTGGTTCTCGGCCGCAGCACATCCCGCCCGTCGCCGGACAGGCCAGCACGATGCAACAGAGGACAACATTGAGGGAGAGACGCAACACAGGGCAATCGGATGATGAGGATGCGAGATTCGAGTCCTTCAATTATCAGCACGAATCTTGCTCCACGTCAAACGCAGACCCCCAAAATACGGATATTTAGGTGATTCGAATGCAATTCCCTGTCCAAAGATGCTATTCCTGCAGTTTGGCCAAGTACTTGTCGGGATCCGCAACCAGCTTGTCCTTGCAGCCGTCACAGCAGATCCACACCGATTGGCCGTTGACCTCGACTTTTTCGGGTGCTCCCATCGTCCCGAGCATTTCGCCGCTGACGGGACAGAAGTGCTGTTTCATCGCCGATTCGCGATCTTCGGACGAGAAACTCGCCAGCTGCTCGGTCATTTTTTCCATCGCGGCCTGCGGGGCACCTTGGTCGTCGCCATGTTCATGCTCAGCGTGCTCGTCACCGGAGTGCATAGGTTCGTCATGCATATCCTCGCCAGGAACTGGTGTTGTCGATGCGGGAGTGGCTGTCGCGGGAGTTTCGGAATCTGGTGAATTGCAGCCGTAAACGCCGAGCAGCAGCACAACGAAAGGAATGAGCACAGAAAGGTTTTTTGTCATCAGTTTCCTCGCGGACTCGTGTAGGAGAAGATCGAACAAGACCATCTGCTCAACCGACCGTTTTTGATGATCCAGGGGTGGCTTTCTTCGCGGGATTTTTGGGAATCGTGAAAAACGGTCTCTTGGATGGCGTTTCTGGCGAATCCCTTTTGCCGTAATCTCTGAAGAAATTGCGATTGGAAGCATCCAAATGAGTGCAGACGGTGGCGTCCAGATGAGGCGAACCGTCGCGCGAACCAGCGGTAAAATTGAGAGGTGGATGAAATTGGCATGAATTGCTCAGAAATCCAGGAACAACTCTCTGCGTTTCATGACGATGAGTTGACCAACGACATGCGAGAAGCTGTAGCGGCGCACGTTGCCAATTGCGAGGCGTGCGCATCGCAGTTCGCCGAGTTTGAGAGCTACACCCACTTGTTCAACCAGCTTCCGCAGCCAGATGTGCCGCCAGCGATCTGGGCCGGAATCGCCAGAGAGCTCGAGCGTGACACAGTCGAACCATCGGTGGAAAGTTCGCCAAACGCTGCCCTCCGGGCGAAGCCTGGACAACGCACGAATCGTCGATCGTGGTTGACCATCGGCAGGTTAGCCGTGGCAGCGTCGGTGATGTTGGTGCTTGGGCTGGGGTTCTGGATGGCTCGCAATTCCAATCACTCGGAATCGCATCATGACGAGTTTGCGATGACGATGGACCGGTACCTCAAGACACTGGCGAGCGATCCGGATCAGGCCGAGCGGTTCCTGTTGAACAAGTACGACGGGCAAATCGTTGATCCCCAAGACGCGGTCCGGCTTGTCGGTTACCGACCGGCAGTCGCATCGGGCCTGCCCGACGACTACATGCTTGCGTCCACAAGCATCGTAAAGATGCCGTGCTGCACCTGTGTCAAAGCAGTCTGCAAACGCCGGGACGGTTCCACATTGGTGTTGTTTGAACATGACGACGAGGCGGCCGAGTGGTTTGGTGGTCGCCCATCCAGCACGGCGACTTGTGGCGAACATGAATGCTGTCTCGTTGACCTGGATGCGAGCATTGCGGCGACCTGGAAACGCGGTCCGCGGTGGGTCACCGCGGTGGGTGTCCGCGATACCGCTGAAGTCGGCGAACTTGTCACTTGGCTCGAGAACAAACACAATTCCGAGTCGACGCCACTCTAGGAGTCTGGGCACATGAACAACGTATCGTCAGGCGATCGAATCTCGGGATTCTATCAGCAACATCGTGGCAAGATCTGGCTCGCACAGGCATTCGTGCTGCTGGCAATCGGCGGCCTCGTCGGAATCTCGCTCGGCGGTCACTCGATGACTCGCGATACGGGCCCGACTGGCACAGATCCTGGACAGCAAGCAATCGTATCCGATGCTCCGTCGATCTGGACCTGCTCGATGCATCCGCAGATTCGGCGTGATGGCCCGGGTAAGTGTCCCATCTGCGCGATGGAATTGGTCCAGGTAAAGAAGTCAGTCGGTGGTGTTCGTACTATTTCGATCAGCCCTGCCGTGCAGAGCCTGATGAATGTCCAGACGGTTCCGGTTCAGCGACGTTACGTCACGGCGAACGTGCGAATGGTCGGCAAAATCGACTACGACGAGACGCGTCTTGCTCACATCACCGCTTGGGTCTCGGGTCGCTTGGATCGCCTGTACGTCGACTACACCGGCGTGGAAGTCAAAAAGGGGGACCATCTGGTATCGATCTACAGTGAGGAACTCTACACCGCACAACAGGAATTGATCTCTGCCGTCGAGTCGAAAGTGGATCGCGCGTCATCTCGGTTCGTCGAACCATTTAATCTCGTCGAATCGTCCCGTGAAAAACTGCTTCTGCTCGGCTTGACGAAAGAACAGATCCAGGAAATCGAACAACGTCGCAAGCCAAATGATCACATGACAATCTACTCGCCCGTGGCTGGGATCGTGATTGACAAGGTCAAGCAGGAAGGCGACCGCGTTCGCACCGGCGATCGAATCTACACGGTCGCGAACCTTCGACAGTTGTGGGTGATGCTGGATGCGTACGAATCGGATCTGGCATGGCTTCGTTATGGACAGGCAGTCGAATTCTCGACCGAAGCGTATCCCGGTGAAGTGTTCACAGGCCGGGTTTCTTTTATTGATCCCGTCCTCAACGAGAACACGCGAACAGTCAAGGTTCGGGTGAACGTGTCCAACGAAGACGGGCGATTGAAGCCGGAGATGTTCGTAAGCGCCACGGTCCGCGCCAATATTGCAGCGGGAGGACGCGTGCTCGATGCATCCCTGGCGGGCAAATGGATCAGTCCGATGCACCCCGAGATCGTCAAAGATGAACCCGGAATCTGCGACGTGTGCGGGATGCCACTGGTACGAGCCGAGACGCTTGGCTACGTCACGGCCGAACCTGCAGATTCGGCGAAACCGCTGGTAATCCCCGTGTCCGCCGCGCTGATCACGGGAACCCGGGCGATTGTCTATGTTCAGATTCCCGCTGCCGAAGAACCAACCTACGAGGGACGTGAAATCGTTCTAGGTCCACGTGCAGGCGATTACTACCTCGTTCGCTCTGGTCTGCAAGAGGGCGAACTGGTGGTGATCAATGGCAATTTCAAACTTGACAGTGCGCTTCAGATTTCAGCCAAGCCATCGATGATGACGCCCGAGGGGGGTGCTGGAGGCGGTGGACACCACCACGGTGGCGAGCCGATGATCGGAGCAGGCGACAAGCCAATGTCGATGTCGCTGCCGCAACAGCTAACGACCCAGTTGCACCAGACCACCGAATCGGTCGCGGAAATCGGTCTGGCAATCGAGTCGGCTGAGTTGCAGAAGATTCGGGAGGCTTTTGAACGACTCGGGCAGCACGTCGCCATGGTCGATGCCGGGCAATTGACCGCGGACATGAAGATGCAGTGGCGAGAGTTTGCGATGCTACTTGGCAACGACGCGGTCGAGGGCAAGGAAGTGAAGACGTTGCAGAACGCGGATCGAGTCTTTCTCGTTACCAAGCGTCATGTCGAACGATTGCAAGAGATGTTCGGGTTGTCGCCTGCGGGAGACGCGATGGCGGAACAGAGTCTCAACGTTTCGCAGGAATTTCGATCGCAACTTGCCCAAATCGTTCCGGCATACCTGTCGATCGGTGCAGCGCTGGCCGGTGATGACGTCGGCGCCGCCGCGAACGCGGTCAATCAATTCCATCAAGCCATCCTTGCCATCGATGCGCAATCACTCGATGGAACAGCAGCTGATCGTTGGCAAGTCGAATGGGGTAGCCTCAACGCGATTGTGGGCAGACTCACCAAGGCCAATGACATCGCTGCGCTGCGATCCGCGTTCGCACTCCTGTCCGACGAACTGCTCGCTCTGCAGTGGACGTTCGGAATTCAAAACAGTGAGAAACTTTTCGAGCTTCATTGTCCAATGGCGTTTGAAGGTCGCGGTGCGACTTGGATTCAAGCCGATTCCGCGATCCGGAATCCGTATTACGGAGCCTCGATGTTGAAGTGTGCGGATAAGGTTGAGAGTCTAGGGCGGTAACAGGGTTGAGGGTTGACGAATCAGATCGGTCGCGATGCCTACCGGCGCGATGATCGGAGCCGGTATTTTTGCTCTCACCAGCCAGGTCGCCGAGCAAGCCGGTGGAGTGTCTCCCCCTCGCGTTTCCCAGTGCTGCTTGGGTGGCAGCATTCAGCGCCTACTCCTACGTCAAGATGGCTCAGCCGTTTCTGTCGGCCGGTGGAATCGCAATGTTCTTGATGAAGCCGACGAGTGCAAGTCGATGGGGTGGTGTACGCTATGCCAAATGCCCCCAACGGGCAGATCGCCCCTTGGCCGCAACTGACAACCAAAATCCGAAGCGGATGTCGGAGGTGGATTGCCTTGACTGAATCGAGCTTAGATAACGCAATGACCCCGAGACGTAAGCACGACGCGAGCAAATTCGCTACGTTGGATCGGCTGGTCAATGCGTGCCTGGCCGGTGATCGCGATGCGATGCAACAGATCTACGAGCACTGCAGCGATCGCGTGTACGCGCTGATGGTGCGGATCGTTGGGCGACAGGATGCCGACGACCTGACTCAACAAGTCTTCCTTCAGATGTTCGGCAAGTTAGATCAATTCAGCGGCGGGGCGAAACTGGAGACCTGGCTCTACCGGCTGGCAACCAACGAGGCGTTGCAGCACCTGCGCCGAAAGAAGCGTCAATCCGTGCAACCGCTCACCGTCGAACCCTCCGCCAACGACCCGAATCGTATGCTGGAATCAGAGAACGTCCAGTTACTTCAAATCGCGCTTTCGAGAATTGCCCCGGAACTGCGCGCGATCCTTTCACTGAAAGAGGAACAGCGCCTTTCCTATCGCGAGATCGCCGATGCGGTGGGGATTCCAGAAGGGACCGTCGGCTCGCGTCTCAATCGTGCGAGGAAAGAGCTTCGCGATCAATTGATGATGCTCGGTTGGGTTGAGAATTGAGATTTGAGCACCGCTGTACGGAAATTCACATCAAAGCGACGACAAAAAGCTTGCATTTTCGCTGTTTCACACGCATCTTGGAATCCGCCCCCTCGCCCGGAGAGGCCATTGCGAAGGACGAGATGCGTTCGCACATTTGCCTGATCGGATTATTCGGGTTGAACTTTTGCGGCGAATCTCCGATATAGGTGGGATACCGATAGAGGGAATCTTTCTCGAAACCGCCCGATGCGAAAAATTCACCCCACTGCAATTGCCGTCCATTTCTTGCTGATCGTCGTATTGGCGATTCAGCCGTGGGCCGTATGCATGGCGAAGGTGGATCGTGCTTCGGGATGCGCCAGCACGAGTTCCTTCACTTGCCAAGGGTGCGGATGTTGCGAAGTACAGCGTGCCGCTGATCGCTGCTGTTGCTGCAGCGGCCCCATCGAAGTGAAGACGCAAGAGAAGGCTGAAGCGAGTTGTTGCAGTAGGAAGCATGAAGCTTTCACGGACAGTGAACCGTGGGATGAGTATTTGGACTCCGCAGTCGCAACAACGATCGTTCCAGAGGATGGTGGGGTGCGATCGATCTGCTTATGTTCGCCGGCCGATCACCCCCTCGGTGATTCGTCACCGCGCCGCCCCGCTCGCGACAATCGAGACCGCATTGCACTGGGGTCGACGGATCTTGACCAGGGCGTATGGAACCGTGGGCGGCTACTCGCCGCGACGCAGTACTTCGCTGATCTGCCTGTCCCTGAACGTTTCTCGCAAGTCGTGCTTTGTATCTGGCGACTTTAGCATCCTTGCTCGATGGAGCTGCGCGCGCTCGTTGCTGAACGAGGCGGCCACACGTGACAGGCTGCTCTGCCCCGTGATTAACAGGCTCCGCGTTTGACAGGCCCTACATCAGTCGTGGCCTGGCTGTGGCGATTCTTGCTGGCTCCGTCTGACCATTTTGCGATTTTTAAGTCGTGCTTCGTGTTCGGCGAAAGCGCAAATCATGCGAACACTTGAGGGTTGAAGGCAATGGTGAATTCCGCAGATAGCCGGGCGACGCCGGATGACGTGCGACCCGTCGCTGATGCAGGCAGACATTAACCGCGCCAGCGTGCGCGACATCCAACACGAAGGTGAGTGGCGTGACTGGAGATGAATCAATCGAAGGGACATCGGAATGCAGCGATCTTTCGGCCAGCAGCGAGATTTCGGCGACACCGACACAGAAACAAAACGACCCGGTATCCAGACTTAGCGGCTGGAACTGGCTGGTGCGAGTTGGCGTCAATTCCGCAGCGGTCCTGACGACAGCAGCATCGCTGTTGTTTCTCATTGGTCTCGCTCAGAAAACCAGATGGATCACCGCCGATGGCTTCTCGCTCGGCCAGACCCAATCGAGTGATCCATCCGCACAGGGCGAACCCAAACGTTACATCTGTCCGATGATGTGCACGCCGCCGTCGACCGCGCCCGGACGTTGTCCTGTTTGTGCGATGAAACTGGTTGAGGCAACCAATGGCGGTGGCGGCGATGGAAAATCGGTCATTATCGAAGCGTCGGCAAGGCGGTTGATAGGCATCCAGACCGCGATCTCGAAAATGGGACACGTGTCTCGCACGATTCGCACGATTGGGTCGATTGACTTTGATGAAAGTCGCCTGTCAACGATCTCTGCGTACATCGATGGTCGACTGGAAAAGATGTACGCCGACTATGTTGGCATTCGTGTCTCGGAAGGGGACGACCTGGCCTTGATTTACAGCCCGCAACTCTATTCTGCACAAACGGAATTCGTGACCAGTTTGGATGGTGGCAGTGTTCGCCGATTCGATATTGGCGACAGCGATCTTGGTGCGATGGCTCGTGAAAATCTTAGTGAGCTCGGAATGACCGATGAGCAAATTGAGATCCTTCGCCAGTCGCGAAAACCTCAGTCACGAAGCCGAATCAAATCTCCGCAAAGTGGAACGGTCATCGAGAAGACGGCGGTCGAAGGAGATTACGTCAAAACAGGGCAAAAACTGTTTCGGATTGCCGATCTGAGCTCCGTTTGGCTGATGTTAGACATGTTTCCCGATGATGCATCGGCGGTCCGCTTCGGTCAACAAGTCGAGGCGGAAATCCAGTCGATGCAAGGAGAAGTGTTCACCGGTCGTGTGGCTTTCATCGATCCAATCGTGAATCCCAAGACGCGTACGGTTCGTGTTCGAGTCGAAGTGATGAACTTCGACGGCAAGCTGCGACCGGGTGACTACGCCACGGCGCGGATCACGGTGCCCGCGATTCCCGCTGATCGTGTCTTCGATCCGGCGCTGGCCGGCAAATACATCAGCCCCATGCATCCGCAAGTTATCCGTGATGACCCGGGATTGTGCCCATTGTGCGGAATGGATCTTGTGCCAACGTCCGAACTCGGATTCGCGAGTGAGCCGCTGCCCGGTCAAGAGGTGGTGACCGTTCCGCGGGATGCCGTTCTGATGGCGGGAGACAATGGTGTCATCTATGTCGAAACGAATCCGGGACGATTTGAAATCCGTCGTGTGTCGGTTGGTCCGATGACCGACAGGGAAGCAGTCATCATCGAGGGGCTTGCTGCGGGCGAGACGGTTGCAACGGGCGGAAACTTTCTGATTGACTCGCAAATGCAATTGGCGGGCAATCCGTCTTTGATGGATCCCAGCCGAGCGCCCAGTTTCGCTCCCGGTCCGATTGACTTACACGATAACCATCCGGTCATGCTGGCCGGTGAATCGGGGACTCACTTTGATCGGGCCTATAACGCCTATTTCCAGATTCACCGAGCGATGGCGGCTGATACGTCTCCACCACCGGTTGCGCTGAACACGCTGCTAGATGGATTGACTCAGTTGGAGTTATCGGGCGACGTGCCGGATCAGGCGCAACTGCAGATCGGTCTTGCACGCCAAAGCATTCGCCAAATGGACGGTTCGCTGCATACTGCGCGCGAAGCGTTTCGTAGCCTCAGTCAAGCATTGCTTCGAGCGGCGGTGGTCGCACGAGGACCCAAGACCGCCGAAGCACTGGCCCATTACTACTGCCCGATGGTGCCCGGTAACGGCGGTGATTGGATGCAGTCGGGCGGAGAACTGATCAACCCCTATTGGGGCAGCGAAATGCTTCACTGCGGGGAAGTCGTTCGCGACCTGGCCGTACAGGCCAAAGTGCCGTCCATCGCGAATGCGAATCAGTAGGAGACCTGAGATGCTCAGAATCATCATTCGCTTTTGCGTCAATGAACCTTGGCTTGTCGCACTGTTGGCGATCGCTCTGAGCATCGGTGGTTGGTTCAGCTATCGGTCAGTGCCGATCGATGCAATTCCCAATGTCGGCGAGAACCAAGTCATTGTGCTGACGCCTTGGCCCGGTCGGTCCCCGAAGGACATCGAAGACCAAGTCACCTATCCGCTGAGCGTTTCGTTGTTGGCCGTTCCCGGTGCCGAATCGGTGCGTGGCAAGAGCATGTTCGGCTACAGCTTTGTCCAAGTCACGTTCAAGGACGAGATCGACTTTTATTGGGCACGCAGTCGCGTTTCGGAACAACTTGGGGCCGCAGCTTCACAATTGCCGAGTGGTGTCACTCCACAACTGGGCCCCGACGCCACCGGGCTGGGCCAGATCTACTACTACACGCTGCAGCCACCCAAACAAGGAATGGGTTTGGCCGAACTGCGAAGCATGCAGGACTTCGTCGTGAAGTACGAACTGCAGGCGGTGGAAGGTGTCAGCGAAGTCGCGTCCATCGGCGGATACGTGCGTCAATATCAGATCGAAGTCGATCCCGACAAGCTCCGCTTTCACGACATCACGCTCGACACGTTGGTGATGGCGATCAAAGGGTCGAATTTGGATGTCGGTGCCAAGACCGTTGAATCCACCGGGATGGAATTCATCGTCCGAAGTAAGGGATTCCTGGGTAGCGATGGTGACCAGGAGAAAGCGATCCGCGACATTGAAGAAACCGTCATCCTGCAACGTGATGGCGTGCCCGTTCGTGTCTCGTGACATTGCCAGTGTCCAGTTCGGCCCGGACTTTCGCCGTGGTGCTCTTGACTACAACGGCGCCGAAGCAGTTGGCGGTGTGGTTGTGATGCGTTACGGCGAGAACCCGCGAGTGGTGATCGACCGAGTCAAAGAAAAGATCGCGGCGATCGAACCGGCACTCAGAGGAGTCAAGATTCATGGTGTCTATGATCGCAGCGGGCTGATCGACGAAACCATTGCCACGCTGACGAATGCATTGCGTGACGAAATCCTGATTACAGCAGTTATCATCCTGCTGTTCCTGATGCACATTCGCAGCAGTTTTGTCGTTGCGATCTGCTTGCCCGCGGCCGTACTGATTTCGTTCATAGCGATGCATTTTGTTGGCGTCGGAGCCAATATCATGTCGTTGGCCGGAATCGCGATCGCGATCGGAACGATGGTCGACATGGGAATCATCGTGTCAGAGAACATTTATCAGCACTTGGCCGATTGGGAATCTGGCAGGGCGGGAAGTGGGAATGAATCCGGCAGATGCTAACCGGAAGTCGCGGGCCGATGTCGTGTATCAGGCCACGATCGAAGTGGCACCGGCGGTCGTCACGGCGGTTGCAACCACGATCGTCAGCTTTCTGCCCGTCTTCTTTTTGACAGGCCGCGACTACCGTCTCTTCTCACCGCTCGCCTTCACCAAGACGTTCGCGATCGCCGCAGCAATGATGACCGCGGTGACGATCGTGCCGGCGCTCAGTCGCTTGATGCTGCGCAGCGCGAACTATCGCAAACGGACTGCGCTGATCGCTGCTGTTGCATTTGCCACACTCATATCGGCGACATCCCATTTTCTCTGGGGCTCGCGTCTGGCCGAATTTCTCGCGGTTCCTCATGGAATCGTCACAGTCATGGCAGCCGCGTTTGCCTTGATCGCCGGATGGCAACTGATGCGGGAACGGATCCGTCCGATCGAGGAGATTCCGTCCAGCCGTTTCGTTCGTTGGATCTATGCAGCGCGTCTTCGCTACGCGCTGAATCACAAAGCCGTTGCGTTGTCGTTCCCAGCGATTCTGCTGCTATTCGGCGTCGGTGCCTACGTCGGTATGCCCACCGTTTTACAGCCTGTCGAAAAGACAGCGAATTTCTTTGGCGCAGACTTGAACGAGTTGCCGGGCTATGTCGATGCAAAGCACGTGTTCACGGGACTGCAAAGTGATGACTGGATCGCGCTCGATGAAGGAAGTTGGTTCTACATGCCAACGCTCTATCCGGCGGCCAGCTTCTCACAGGCGATGCAAGTGCTGCAGACCCAAGATGTGCTGATCGGCCAGATTCCGGAAGTCAAAGACGTGCTGGGCAAGATCGGTCGTGTCGAATCGGCACTCGACCCGGCCCCCGCCGCAATGATCGAAACGTATGTCATGCTGAGACCGGAAAGCGAGTGGCGCGAGGGCGTCACGGCACGCGATGTTTGGGATGAGATCAACCGGGTTGCCACGCTCCCGGGAGTCACGCCCGCATCGGCGCTGCAGCCGATCGAAGGTCGTGTCGTGATGTTGCAAAGTGGCATCAAGGCCCCGATGGCGATTCGTGTTTACGGTGACGATCTACAACAACTGGCAGACGCCGCAATGGCAGTGTCACGCCAATTGAAAGAGTCAGCTTACGTCAACGGTGAAACGGTCAATCCGGATATCGTGCTTGGAAAACCATACGTGGAATTCACGGTCGATCGTGATGCGGCATCGCGGTACGGTATGACCGCGTCGATGGTCAATCAAGTGATCGAGACAGCACTGGGAGGCATGAACCTGATCAAAACCGTCGAAGGCCGAGAGCGGTACCCAGTTCGACTGCGCTACAACCGCGACTTGCGGGAACGAATTGACCAAATGAGCCGGCTGCCTGTGGTTACGCACAGCGGCGCGGTCGTGCCGCTGGCAGAACTGGCAACTTTGGAAACCACCTGGGGACCGGGCGCGATCAACAGCGAGAATGCACGCTTGGTCGCGCACGTATCTTTCATGACCAACGGTGCGGCTGGTGACTTGGAATCGGTATCTGCGATCGAACAGCAGTTGCGTGATGCTCAAGCGTTGCCGCCATCCAATCCAAACCACCTTTCCTTGCCACCGGGCTACTCGCTCGAATCGGTCGGTAGCTTCCGCAACCAGATCGAAGCGAACCGGCGTTTGATGTGGATCATTCCGATGGTGATGCTCATCAACCTGCTGTTGATTTACGTTGAGTTCCGAAGCCTTCCCGATCTCGTTGGCTGTGTTCAGCGGTATCCCTGTTGCGTTCGCCGGCGGGATGGTGTTAGTGGGTTGGATGGAAGTGGAACTCAACACCGCTGTTTGGGTCGGGTTCATCGCATTATTCGGCCTCGCCGTCGACGACGGTGTTGTGATGGCAACGTACATCCACCAGCTGTTGCAGCGGCGGCGAGTGACGAGCGTCGAAGACATTCGCAACATCGTTTACGAAGCGGGATTGAAACGAATTCGTCCCTGTATGATGACGACCGTTACCACGCTTGCGGCGTTGATACCAGTTCTGCTGGCCAGCGGCCGAGGTGCCGACGTCGCACGCGCGATGGCGATTCCCGTATTTGGCGGCATGCTAGCCGAGCCGTTCACTTCGTTCATCGTTCCCACGCTGTACAGCGCCTATCTGGAATCAAAACTGCGTTTCGGTTTCAAAGATTCGTTGTCGCAGGGCACCGAACCAATGCCCGAGGAGGACCTGATGAGAGCTGCTTAATTCTGTTTTGACCATTCGTGAAGTACCAACATTTCCAAAATCCAAGAGGTTTCGTTGTGAATGAGGCATCTTGGAGACCGCACCCCCCAGAATCGAAAGAGCAAGGATGAATCTGAGATTGAAAAATGCTTTGGCAGTCACGGCGCTGATGGCGGTGATTCCGTCGTTTTCCGCGATCGCGCAAACGAATGACCAGGACCATGGTCAGGGCATGCCGTCAAATGCCGCGACGGTCTCCGCGAGTGGTCCGCATGGCGGATCGCTGCGCCAAACAAATGGGCTCCAGCTGGAAACCATCGTCACGCAGGGCGGTATCGGGATGTTCGTCTATGATCGCGCGGGACAGCCGGTTTCGGTCGATCAAAGTCGAGGAGTCGCGTCGCTTCGTGTTGAAGGCAACGCGAAACGATATCGCTACGACCTGCTGCCCGATGGAAAAGGGGGCTTAACGGCGCCCGTTAACCTTTCCAAAATTTCCGGCCGGCAAATCGAACTCGACGTTCAATTGGTTGGCATCGCCGGAGCCAGTCGTGTCGCGTTTCAAGAAGTCGCCAGTGTTCCGGCCAGTGAGACGCAGCTCGCTGCCGCGGCAATTGCCAGACAAAAGATTTGTCCCGTGAGCGGCAAACCACTGGGCAGCATGGGCGATCCGGTCGCGGTCGATGTGAACGGCGAACGAGTTTACGTCTGCTGTGCTGGCTGTGTCGGAGCCGTGAAAGCAGATCCCGCCAAATACGCGGCCGGTCGCCCTGCAATCGTGGTCACATCCGCGACGGAAGCCGACGCCGAATTGATCAAGCGACAAGCCAAATGTCCGGTCATGGATGAACCGCTCGGCAGCATGGGACAGCCGATCAAAGTGATGGTTGGCGACAAACCGATCTTCTTGTGCTGCAAGGGTTGCATCAAAAAAATCCAAGCCGAACCGGCGAAATATTTGGCGATGGTCTACGGCAATCCGGCGCAAATTACCGCTTCATCACAGGCCACTGTCGCCATTGGTACTGAACAAGTTCGTGCTGGTGTGTTCAAAGTCACGGTCGCCGATGCTCCATTCATCGCTGCACAGAAACGATGCCCGGTGATGGACGAGCCACTCGACACGATGGGTGGTCCGTACAAGGTAAACGCTGCCGGAAAAGCGATCTACATTTGCTGTCCGGGATGCGCAAAGAAAATTGCCGCGGAGCCGCAAAAGTACTTGGGTATTCTCGCCAAACAAGGAGTCAACGCGCCGGTACTGCGGTGAGAAAGTTGAAGGTTGAGGTATTCTGCTTTGCGCTCGACACCCATTCCGAGAATCATCAGGTCGCCCTAGCTGAGTTTTGTCGATCGCAATCTTAATGCATTTGCGATGACCGAAACGCTGCTAAAACTCATCGCCGCTGCGGCAATCATCGGGCTAAGCAGCAGGTCGAAAAACGGATACAGCATCCCTGCAGCTATGGGTATCCCGAGCGCGTTGTAGACAAAGGCAAAGAACAGGTTTTGACGAATGTTTTGCATCGTCTTTTTGCTCAGATTGACCGCCGCCGCCACACCGCGCAGGTCACCGCCCACGAGCGTCACACCCGCCGATTCAATCGCGACGCCCGTGCCTGTACCCATCGCGATTCCGACATCGGCCTCGGCAAGCGCCGGAGCATCATTGATCCCATCGCCCGCCATCGCAACAATCTGCCCTTCGTTTCGCAACTTGGCGACGAAGTCGTGCTTGTCCTGCGGTGAGACACCGGCATGAAACTCGTCGATCCCAAGCTGATCTGCAACCGCGCGAGCGGTCGGTTCCGCGTCGCCGGTAAGCATCACAACTTTCAGACCTAACGCGTGCAATGTATGGAGCGCCGCGGGTGTACTCTGCTTGATCGGATCGGAGATCGCCATCACCGCCGCGACACGGTCATCAATTGCAACAAAGATGGCCGTGCTACCGGACTGCTGATGCTTGATGGCCTGCTGGCGTGCATTCGCAACCCCAGCCATGCCTTGTTCGGCAAGCAAATCGGCCTTGCCAATCAACACGCTTCGTCCATCAACCGTTGCTCGCACGCCACCACCGGTCATGCTCTCGAAATCCACCGCGTCAACGATCGACAATTGCTCCGCCTTGGCACGTCGAATCACTGCCTGGGCAAGCGGATGTTCGCTTTGCGCTTCCACAGCCGCCGCCAACGCCAACACATCCTCGTCCTTCCAATCACCCGTCGATTCGATAACGGTCAGTTCCGGACGGCCCTCCGTCAGCGTTCCCGTCTTGTCCACCACAATCGTGTCGACGGTTTCCATGATCTCGAGGACTTCAGCATTTTTTATCAAAACACCTTCCTTCGCACCGCGTCCAACGCCGACCATCACCGACATCGGTGTAGCGAGCCCCAGGGCACAGGGGCAGGCAATGATCAAAACGGCGACAGCAGCTACGAAAGCATGGGCAAGTCTCGGTTCGGGTCCAAAGAGGGCCCAACCGATAAAAGCGAGAATCGAACAAGCCATGACGGTCGGTACGAAGTAACGCGCGACGACATCGGCCAGCTTCTGGATTGGCGCCCGACTCCGCTGTGCCTCGGCCACCATCTGCACAATGCGGCTAAGCACCGAGTCGTTGCCAACACTGACCGCTTCCATGACCAACGCTCCGGTTTGATTGAGAGTTCCCCCGGTTACCTCATCACCTTCACTCTTGCTGACCGGTAGCGGTTCACCCGTCAGCATCGATTCATCCACGTTGCTCGACCCGCTCAGCACACGTCCATCGACGGGAACTTTTTCGCCGGGACGAACTCGCACGCGGTCGCCCTTGCGAACGGAGTCCAATGCGACATCTTCCTCGCCATCCTCGGTGATGCGATGAGCAATCTCCGGCGCCAATTGCATCAGCTCGCGGATCGCACTCCCGGTCCGCTGGCGTGCTCGTAACTCCAGGACTTGTCCCAGTAACACCAGCGTGATGATCACGGCGGAAGCTTCGAAGTACAGCGGCGGTTTTCCCTGTTCAAAGAAAGCGACGGGAATCAAACGCGGGAACAGAACGACAAACAGACTGAATAGGAACGCGGCGAGCGTCCCAACCGCGATCAACGAGAACATATTCAAGTTCATCGTCCGAAACGATTTTGCACCGCGAACAAGCAGTGGCCAGCCGCACCAGAATACGACCGGTGTCGCCAAGGCAAGCTGCAGCCAGCCGAAGATACGATCCGTCATCAGATCGGCCAATCGCAAACCAACCATCGGTCCCATCGCCAGGATCAGCAGGGGCACCGACAACACCACGCCGACCCAAAATCGCCGCTTCATGTCGCGGTATTGATGATCCTCCGAATCATCAGCCGCATCAACAAACTTGGGCTCCAAATCCATGCCACAAATCGGACACGCACCCGGTCCGATTTGTTCCACCTCCGGATGCATCGGACAGGTATAGATCGCCCCCTCGGGGGCATGATCCACATCCATCTTGGTCGATTGGCCGCCATCCGAAGGTTCATCATGACAACAGCTGGGTCCGCCTGAATCAGTCTGCGTCGCTTTCTCAGCCTCTTTTGCTGCCCTCGCTGCCAGCACACCGGCCGGATCACCCTCAAATTTTCGTTGGCAACTGTCGCTGCAAAAGTAATAGGTATCCCCCTGGTATTCGCTATGCCGGGAACTCTCCGGTGAGACGTCCATCCCACAAACAGGATCGAGTGCGACGGTGGGATTGACTCTCACCAGTGATTCTCCTTTGAAATGGATCGTGCCAGGCTTTACCTGCCAACGTAAGTATACGCTTGTCGGTACATTTTTTCCCGAGCCACACTCGATGACGCTCCGTTGGGTCGAATTGGCCGACAGTTTCGTATTCCGATCCGTATCGACATGGGCCGAGACAAGCATCGCAAGGCAGCGGCAATCACCGCGAATGATGCTTTTGGAAATGCCGGAACTGCTTCACTGTTGCTCGGCGTTGCCGGCCTATCGGACAATCACCAGGCTGGCAGCAACCGCTTTTCCGACCGCGAGTGCCCGCACTTGACTACCGCTGCGTGCGATGGGTTGGGATTGGCCTGCCGGGACGGAAACTCTCCAATTGTTCGATCGCGGCCGATGCCGCCAATTGATTGGAGCTGACGCTGACGGCTTCGCCGACCAGCCTTTGGAGCTCATCGGGGGCCAACCGCACACGGGCGTTGATGATGGCCGTGACTTCCGCAGCACTCGATTCGCTGGCAACCGATAACGTGGTGCCCGAGTCACTGTCAATCAAATTGGCAACGCTGACCGCGCCATCGCCACTGCAGAGCACTTTGAGGTGCCCCGGTTCGGCATTGATTTCCTGAAAGCTTTGACGCAAGTGTTCAACGAGGACCGTTGCCAGCTGGTCGAGCGGAATGGCGGTCGCGCTACGAAATACCGCCGTCGCGTTCAGCCAACCGAGTTCGGCTTCGCCATCAGCATAAACGTCGTAGTCAACATCCATCGTCGAGTCTCGCGGCGACGCAGACCGCTGGAGGACATGGTACAGCGAATCCAGGTTTTCGCCCGTTCTCGCGGACAAGCAAATCACTTCCCGGCCGGGATATTGTTCGCAAACACGAGCCTTGAGTTCTTCCAGGTCGGTCGGCGACAGTTCATCAATCCGGTTGAGAAGAATGAGTTCCGACTCCTCCAATTGTTTGCGAAAAATGTATTCCGCTTTCGCAGAAAAACCACCACCCGATCCCGACAATATCTTCAAACCGTGATTCGGTTTCAGCACCACAGCATAGGGGCTATGGACAAACTTTTCGCCGAGTTGTTCCATCATCGGAATCGCGATCGTGGCGATCAGATCGGTACAGCTTCCGACAGGCTCGGCCAAAATCACATCCGGCCGTCGCCGCGATTCAAACTCGTCCATCGCGTCGGTCAATCCGTCGAAGTTGCAACAGAAGCACGATCCAGCGACCTCGTTCACTTCGAGCCCCTGGCTTTTGAGTAGTTCCGTATCGACGAGCCCCGCCGCTTGGTCATTGGTCACCACGCAAACATGTTTGCCAGCGGCTTGGAAACGCCTGGCCAACTGGCCGATCAGCGTCGTCTTACCGGCACCCAGGAAACCACCGATCATAATAAAACGAATGGACGCAGGCATGGATTGGGTCGCTTGTCAGGAAAAAAAGGGTGCCTGGGGAAGGTGGCTCGAGAGGTTCGTCATCGCCCTCGCGTTGCAACCATTGACGCCAAAAAACGGCCGCCGGTATCGATGGGTCAGAGAAAGTTCGTCCGCGAATGGCTGTGCCTGGTGGCCACGAAACCCGCATCTCAACAAGCGGATATTCTTAGCAATGTCAGAACGTTTGTCAATCCGAGGAACCCTGCTTATGGCCTGGACAACGGCCCGATGTCAAGTTTGCAGCAGCCAAAGTCGAGCGCACCACGTCGTGTCTGGGATCGGCGTCCGAGAGCACTTTCGCAAAGTGAGTAGTAGATGAACTTGCCATCTCGCTCGGTGCTGACCAAGCCGGCGTGGTAGAGCACGCGAAGGTGGTGAGAAATGGTGCCGATTTCTTGCTCCAAAGAGAGCGAGAGATCCGAAACACTCAATGGGCCGTTTTGCAATGCCCGAATGATCTGCAGTCGCAGCGGATCAGCCAACGCTTTCAAATAGACAGCACACCGGGATTCCTCCGTGGAGTTGAGGTCGTTCATCGCATTACCATAAAGGATCCCATTTCATCAGTCTACTGTGTCGCTTGGCATTCGGCGATCGCATTCGCATGCACCGCCAGCGACTGTGCCGACGATCCACCGACGACGGCGTTTGCGAGCCTACTCGACCGATTCCAGAGGAGCGATCGAATCCGAATGGATTCCTTTGATCAGCTTCTGGACCGCCGAGACACTGTCAGCGCGAAGCGCCTGGTCCGCCAAGTCGGCGAGGTCACTTGCCTGGACGTTGCGAATCCCAAACCGGACCCGTGCGGCGCACACCGGACTCATGCTCAATTGTCGAACACCCAATCCGACCAGCAGACAAGCAGTTCCCACGTCACCTGCCGCTTCACCGCAGACACTCAACTGACGGTCCGCCTCACCACACGCTTCGACGACGTGGCGGATCGCCCGCAGGACAGAGGGGTGCAGGAGGGAGTAGTCATCAAATCTGTCGGCCGCATCACGGTCAGCTGCCAGCATGAATTGGGTCAGGTCATTGGTTCCGATGCTTATGAAATCCACCTGCTGCAGGATTTCCTTGAGTGAAAAGAGGGAGGCGGGCGTCTCGATCATCGCCCCCAGACATGGCGGACCGGACAGGTCAAAGTCTTCACTCAGACGCTCAACCTGCCGACACGCCTCGGTCAGATCGCTTTGGCCGAGTACCATCGGGAAGAGGATGCGAAGATCACCCCATGAGGCAGCCGCCAACAATGCCCGAATCTGCGTCGTAAACAGATCTCTTTCCGCGAGTGAGAATCGCAGACCTCGCGCGCGAGATTTGGACTCGCCTCGTGATGCGAGTGCAAGAAAAGTGGAACCTTGTCACCACCAAGATCAAGCGTTCGAACGACAAGTTTGCGTCCGCTGAGATCCACGAGCAAGCTCCGGTACACATCGAGTTGTCGCTCGAACGAAGGGGCGATCGGCGAATCCATGTATAGGAATTCGGTACGGAACAGACCAACGCCATCGAGTTGATGCAAATCAACAAGCCTCCATTCTTCAAGTCGATTGAGATTCGCCTGTAACGATACCTTGACACCATCAAGCGTAACACACTCCATTCCTTCGGCACCTACGGCAGCGGTTGTGGCGTCGTCATAGTCTTGTTTCAAAGAAACCATGTTGGAAAACGCGTCGTCGGTCGGATTGAGTGTGATTCGACCCGTATTGCCATCGATCAACAGATTCGATCCCGACTCAATTCGCCTCGTCGCGTCCAATACTCCCGTCACAGCCGGGATGCCCAGCGCGCGAGCGAGTATTGCCGAGTGGCTATTCAAACCACCTTCTTCGGTCAAAATCCCAACGACATGCTGGCGGTCCAGGTCAATCGTTTCGGATGGAAGCAGATCGTGAGCAACAATGACGCTTCGTGGGGCAAGCTGCACATAGCGGCGGGTTTCCCCGCGAACAAGTTGCCGCATCAAGCGATGGCCCAGGTCGCGAACATCTCGTGCTCGTTCTCGCAGGTACTCGTTTTCAAGCGACCCGAGCATTCGCATCAAGTCCAGCACCTGCACATCAATCGCATGTTCCGCATTGATCAGGTCCTGTCGAACGCGCCGCCGCACCTGTTCGGCGAAGTGGCGGTCGTTCAAAAAGGACAAGTGCGATGAGAAGATCGATGAATACGAAACGCCAAGTTCCGAAAGAACCCGATGCTCCAGTTGCTTCAATTCACTACACGACGCTGCGAGCGCCTGATGAAAACGGCTGAGCTCCGCGTCGACATCCTGCTGTCCGATTTGGTATTTGGGAATCTCGATGATTTCGCCGTTGTCGTAAACCACAGCAATTCCCTGTGCATACCCGGGCGATACGGGTTGACCTGTTAGAATCTGCATCACTCGCACCTAGTTTTAGGATCCCAATGACTTGCTCCCTATTCTACGCGATGCCACTGAAAAAGTTTGTGCCCGCCGGCCCGCATTTGACGGTTCAGATCCGACCGGCCACCCTGTTCGCAGCGACCAAATGCCTGCCCGCGTCGGATCCCTCCGGCTCTCGATCAAGGGATTGTCCGGGGACCATTTTGCTCAATCGATTCGGCTCGCGTACGGCCTCTGGGGTGCTCCATCGGTTCGCGAAGCGACGGCATGATCCGTTCGGCTCAACTGGCACTCCATTTGCTCGCTGTGGGCTGGGTGCATGGGTGAACCAAGAGATTTGATAGATGTATCAAGTTTTTCCTCACACGGCAGATGTAGGGTTACGAGTTCACGCGAATAGTCTGAGCTCGTTGTTCGAAGAGGCCGGTGTTGGCTTGTTCTCATTGATTGTCACGAAAATTGATGCGGTCCGACCGCATGTACGCAAGGAATTCACGATCCGCGGGAATGATATCGAATACTTGCTACTGGACTGGTTGCACGAGTTGTTGTTCACGTTCGATACCGAGCATCTTTTGCTAGTGGAGTTCGACGTTTCTGTGGACGCCAAAGGACTCGCGGCCATCGCGATGGGTGAGCGATTCAACACCGAACGCCACCAACTGGCGCACGAAGTCAAAGCCATCACCTATCACGGCTTGAAGGTCGTCCAAGACAGCCATCAATGGACTGCAGAAGTGATCATTGACATCTAAGTCGAACTGGTTCGGAATAGGAATTGATCATGGAAATGCGACGATACGAAGGACCTTTGCAGAAAGTCAGCGATTACTGCTGGCGGATCCCCAAGAGCTACAAACCGGGGATGCGTGTTGACGGACTTATCTTTGCCAACGAGAAGTTGATCGAAACGATCCGCGACGACCCTGCCCCGGAGCAAGTGGCCAACGTCGCATTTCTGCCAGGCATTCAAGGCGCAAGCCTGGCAATGCCTGACATTCACTGGGGCTATGGATTTCCGATTGGCGGTGTCTGTGCAACCGATCCGCTTGACCAGGGTGTGATTTCGCCCGGCGGTGTCGGTTATGACATCAATTGCGGCGTACGTCTGGTTCGCACGAACCTGTCAATCAGCGACGTGTTGCCCCACTTAGATGTCTTGGTTGATCAGCTCTTTGAGAACATCCCCACCGGTGTTGGTCGCGGGGGGAAATACAAGTTTTCACCTGATGAACTGCAGCAGTTGATGGAGAGCGGGCCAAAGGGCTTGATCCCCCGGGGATTGGCGACACAGCGGGACATCGAATACACCGAAGCCCACGGCCGATTGGAGGACGCAAGGCCCGATCTTGTCAGCAAGCGAGCGACCTTGCGGGGCTTTGATCAATGCGGCAGCCTCGGCGCCGGTAACCATTT
Organism: Pirellulaceae bacterium; assembly: GCA_963734865.1. GTDB lineage: Bacteria > Planctomycetota > Planctomycetia > Pirellulales > Pirellulaceae > CBDCUW01. The sequence goes on along the minus strand of CAVTIV010000019.1, from coordinate 1,423,641 downwards.
CCTGGAAGTGCAAGCAATTGAGAAGATCTTTGACCATCGGGCGGCCGAGACGTTGGGACTCAGCCAACAACTGGTCTGTGTGATGATTCACTCTGGGTCGCGTGGACTTGGCTACCAGGTTTGTGACGACGCGTTGCGAAGTCTTCGTGATGCTCCCAAAGAGTACGGAATTGAGTTGCCCGATCGGCAGTTGGTGTGCGCTCCGATCGAAAGCCCTGCCGGTCGCGAGTACTTGGGTGCGATGAGATCCGCCGCAAACTTCGCGTGGTGCAATCGCCAGTTGCTGATGTGGCAAGCTCGCGAGGTTTTCGCGGACGTGTTTGGCAAAAGCTGGCAAGACTTGGGCATGGAATTGATTTACGACGTGGCGCACAACATTGCAAAGCCGGAAAATCACATTGTCGACGGCAAATCGAAGCTTCTATGGGTGCATCGCAAAGGAGCGACACGCGCCTTTCCCCCCTTTCATCCCGAATTGCCGCCTGGTTACATGGCGATCGGTCAGCCGGTATTGATTCCCGGGGACATGGGCCGAGCCAGCTGGGTATTGGTCGGTCAACAAGGCGCAATGGAAAAAACGTTTGGAAGTGCCTGTCACGGTGCGGGTCGTGTGATGAGTCGTCACGCCGCCGTGCGTCGGGCAAAGGGACGACGCATCGATCAGGAACTGCGCCAGCAGGGAGTCGTCGCGAAAGCGCGAAGCTGGAAAGGGCTGGCCGAAGAGCAGCCTGACGCTTACAAGGACGTCGACGTGGTTGTCGATATCGTCCACCAAGCTGGGCTGGCAAAGAAAGTCGCCCGTTTGCGTCCGCTCGGAGTTATCAAGGGTTGAAAAAGACACAGCCAGATAGAGGATGGCTTGTGCTGGTCAATCACCCACCTCTTGGGATCGTTGGCGAACGCCTTCAACGCTGGTAAGTACCGATAATCTCCGCTTGTTCCAAGATGTGCCCGGCCATTGCCTCCATCAGTTGTTCCTTCTCGATACCTGGCCCAAGATCGAGCTCCGTGTCAATCGCATGGAGTCGGATGTGATAGTGATGCAGCCCATCACCACGCGGCGGCGCCGGTCCTCGATAGCCAATCGTCCGGCCTGATGACCACGAATTGCACCCCTGCAACGCAGCGACCGGAGATTCCAGAACGGCTTGTAGCGGCAACCCTTCCGGCAGTTCGGTGACCGACGGCGGAATCTGGTAGATCAACCAGTGCACCCACGGTTGTGCGGTTGGGGCGTCCGGGTCATCGCAGACAATCGCCAATTCCTTGGTTCCCTTCGGAACCTGATGCCAAGCGAGTGGCGGAGACACATCATCGCCATCGACGGTGAACCGTTTCGGAATCATTTTTCCATCGATCAGCTCGGGACTGGTAATCGTTAGACTCATGGCAGATTTCGCGCGCAACACAACTGCGGTGCGATGAACGAATGATTGGTTTCGGTGCTACCCAAGGACCCCACTTTGACCCCAGCTTGAGCAATCTTCATACCAATCAAGCGACCAGAGAATGGCCAAATACTTCTCGCGGCGACTCGTGAGTACGGTTCCATGAAGCCATTGTCGATGTGCGGAATCGACCACTGGTGGTCAGCATCGCGCACCCGGGCCGCGCAGTGAGAGAACAAACCAACGGCGAACCGGCAACGGCGAACGAACAAGGCGAACGCAGGCGAACGGGGTCAGTGCATTTTCCAGGCGAACGGGGTCAGTGCATTTTCCAGGCGAACGGGTCACCAGGCGAACGGGGTCAGTGGCATTTTCGAACACGTAGGGCAGGTAGAACGACGGTTCTAGGCAAGACAGGGAGAATGAGGGAAAGAGAGAAGGTCGTGCCGTAGCAGTAAGCTGGCGCAGGCGGGCGATTTGCGTAAGCAGAGGGCTTTCTCAACCTACCACGCCCAGCCTTTCCCATCTTACCTCGCTGAAAATGCACTGACCCTGTTCGGCGGTTCGGCGCGCACTGAGCCTGTTCGGCGCTGAACGTGTTGGCAGCAGGGGGAATTTAGAATTTTCGCGTGACCGAGATCCGCTTTCGCGGGAGATCGATTTCGAGCACCTTGACTTTTACCACATCGCCGACCGAGACCACTTCGCTCGGGTCCTTGACAAAGGTGTTGGCCAATTGAGAGATGTGGATCAATGCGTCTTGGTGCACGCCGACATCAATGAAGGCACCAAAATGCGTGACGTTGGTGATCACGCCTTCGAGGACCATGCCAGGCGTCAAGTCCTGCATGCTATTGACCGCGTCGTCGAATTTGACGACGCGGAACTCGCTACGCGGATCGCGTCCCGGCTTACCGAGTTCGGCAATGATGTCGACGATCGTCGGAATGCCAAACTTGTCGTCAACGAAATCTTCGGCCTTGAGTTGATGACTGAGCGTCGCATTGCCGACCAGCGACTTGGAGTCCGTCCCCAACTTGTTCGCCATTCGGCTGACAATCGCGTAGCTTTCCGGATGAACGGCAGAGTTGTCCAACGGCGAGTCGCCGCCTCGAATACGCAGGAACCCTGCGGCTTGCTCAAACGCCTTCTTACCCAGTTTCGGGACTTTCGTCAGTTGGTTGCGATTCGTAAACCGACCGTTGCTGTTGCGATAATCGACAATGTTTTCGGCTAACTTTGGACCAATTCCCGCGACATGCGATAGCAGTGGGATGCTGGCCATGTTCAGGTCGACGCCAACATGATTGACGCAAGACTCGACGACGCGATCGAGGCATTTGCGGAGTTGCGTTTGGTTGACGTCGTGCTGATATTGCCCCACGCCGATCGACTTGGGATCGGTTTTGACCAACTCCGCCAATGGGTCTTGGAGCCGCCGCGCGATGCTGATCGCGCCACGGACCGTGATGTCTAAGTTGGGGAATTCCTTCCCCGCGAGCTCGCTGGCCGAATAGATCGATGCGCCCGACTCGCTGACCATGACTTTCGTCACTTGCAATTGCTGTTGGCGGATCAGCTGTCCGACAAATGCGTCGGTTTCGCGTGATGCGGTTCCGTTGCCGATGGCGATCAGTTCGACGTTGTGCCTGTTGATCAGCGTGAGCAGCGTTTGCGCAGCCGACTCGGTATCGCTCCGGGGTGGAGTCGGGTAGATCGTCGTATTGGCCAGAAACTTTCCGGTTCCGTCGACCACCGCTACTTTGCAGCCGGTTCGAAAGCCCGGATCGATGCCGATTGTCACTCGCGGTCCAGCCGGCAGCTGCCATCAGAAGCTCGTGGAGGTTCTTGCCAAATACGACGATCGCTTCTTCATCCGCTCTTTCTTTGAGTGATTGCAGGACCGTTGATTGAGCTGCCGGCATCAGCAAACGTCGATAGCAATCCTCTACCGTGGCCAGCAACTCGTTGTGGAACTCGAATTGGCGGTTGTGGACAAACCGCGGCTTGAGATGAGGTACAACCTGCGAGTCATCGAGCGCCACGGTAACCTTCAGGACGCCTTCGGTTTCCCCACGCAGCATCGCCAACAGCCGATGAGAGGGAATCTTGCCCACCGGCTCTTGATGATCCATGTACAGTTCGTACTTGCTCGCCTCCTGCTTCTTGCCACGCTTGACTTGCGAGCAGACGCTGCCGCCTGCAAACGCCTGCTCGGTCATCCAATTTCGTGTCTCCAGATCTTCGGACCATTGCTCGGCGATGATATCGAGCGCACCTTGCAGGGCAGTATTGCAGTCGGGAACCTGTTGCCCAGGGTTGACGAAATTCCGGAGTGTTTGTTGTTTCGAGTGTTCGAGGGTCTGTTGTCGCAGCAGCAAATCCGCAAGCGGCTGGAGTCCTCGCTCGCGAGCGACAGTGGCGCGGGTCCGCCGCTTGGGCTTGAACGGCAGGTAGATTGCCTCCAGCGTCCGCATGTCCGTACAGTTTTCGATTTGCCGACGAAGTTCGTCAGTGAGTCGACCTTGCTCGTCGATCGTTTTCAACACGGTGACTTTGCGAGTGGCCAACGTGATTGCCTTTTCCAAGGCATCTTCGATGGCTCGCAGAGCGACTTCATCGAGTCCCTCGGTCGCTTCCTTGCGATACCTGGCGATGAACGGGATGGTGTTGCCAGCGTTCAGAAGCTCGACAGCGGAACGCACTTTGCGGAGCGGCAGAGAGAGTTCCGAGGAGATCGCGTGGATGGCTGCTTCGAAATCGCATGGGTGCTGCGTCGTGGGTGCCATGATTCTCTCAGGAAAATTGCTTCATTGCGTGTTCGAAGAGATGCCGAACAGCGCGTCCGCTGATCGTCCTTTTTTCTACCAGTTCCCCGGCAATCAATTCAACGGCCTTCGCCTGGCCTTCGTGGCCAAGCAGGTGCTCGGTCTTGTCTCGTAAGCGGCGTGCCAGTCGCTCGAACTGACTCTCGCTGCCAGCGCGATGGTCAAGCAAGCGCCGAATGGCGCGGAGGTCTTGCGTCGCTCCTTGTTGGCAATATTGTCCGGTAAAGCGAGCTTCGGCGACCATGCCTGCAAATAGAATCAGGACTTCATCTTCCAGCACATTCTTGGAAGCTTTGAATCGTCCTTTCTGGATTTCGCAAACGCCGAGTCGAACATCGCCCAGTTGCGACCTGCCGGCCAGGACGGTCACTTTTTGAATCGGCCGCCCCAAAAATAACGCCATCACCGCGTGCCCCGCTTCATGATAGGCCGTTGCCGTCAATTGGAACGCAACCCGGTCCGGGGGATTGTCAGGAGCCGGTTCCGATATTGGTGGGTGATCACTCATGGCGGCATAGCATAAGGTATCCAAGTGATTTCAAAACCTCCCAGCGGAACGCGCATCGGCGAGACCAACCATGCGTTGGCGGTTACCCGGCTTTACTTCAGGACGAGCAAGGTCGACAAAAGATATTGATCGGTCCCGGGATACAATCGCCTCGCCTGCGACGACATTCTCCGAACAAACCTGCTAAGATCAGGATATTCGCCGGGTCAAAGACCCTCGCATTTTTGCAAGAACGAACGTTATGGTCGAGCCAGTCCATCCCGTTTATCGATATCGCTTGAACGAAGCGAATGTGATTGATTACGTCGACCGTTGGTGGCTCGCTTTTGCCAGAGAGAACAACGCCGTCGCACTCAACGAACAGGCGGTTGTCGGACATCGGATTTGGGAATTCATCGCCGACGAGCCGACACAAAAGTTGTACCAGGAAATCCACGATCGCGTCCGTTCGACCGGGAATCCGATCGTGGTGCCATTTCGTTGTGATTCACCGACATTACGGCGTTCGATGCAATTGACGATCAGCCAACAGCCGGATCGGGAACTGCTGTACGAGAGCGTGTTGATTCGTGTAACGCCCCAGCACCACTTGTCGATGCTGGACTCCCGGCAAAAGCGGTCCGATGCTTTCTTGACGATGTGCAGTTTCTGCAAACGCTCGTTGATCGAGCCATCGGGTTGGCTGGAGATGGAGAACATTGCGCTCAAATTGCGAATGTACGAACAGCAAACGGTTCCCGAATTGCGTTACACCGTCTGTCCTGAATGCGCCAATCGATTGCGAATCAAGCGACAACCGTTGCATCAACCATCGGATTGATGTCGGTCAGACACTTCCCATCCGCCGGATCCCAGTCCTTGGAGTGCGAATCATGGCCGATCCCAAGGAAGTCACCGTCGTGTTGGCCTTGGCTCTCGCTGGGACGGTCTGAATCAAACTCCGGCAAGCGGCCTCTGGGCGTCGCCAAATTTGCGACCCGGAACGCCCATCTGCTGCAGGATGCGAAGGTAGAGGCCACATAGCTTACGGTCGTCGTCCGACTCGTTCTGGTAATCAAGTACCCGCCCGGTTTCGATCGCGCCCCCCAGCCCGCCGGCCATCAGCAGCGGCACCTTGGTCGAATCATGCGTGCTGCCGGACCACATGTTATTGATGAACAACAAGCACGAGTTGTCCAGCACCGTGCGATCAGCCTCGGGCATCTGGTCGAGTCGCGAGGCGAGGTAGGCGAATTGGCTGACATAGTACCGCGTCACTCGTTCGTAATCGTCGGTCAGATCCCGGTGCGATGCCGAGTGGTGCGCGTTTCGAACGTCCAGGAAAGGATAGAACAATCCCGAAATGTCACGACATAACAGCAGCGTCGCGACACGTGTCTTGTCGGTCTGAAATGCCAAAGCGATGATGTCGCACATCAAACGCATGTGCTCGCGAATGTCCTCGGGCAACCCGTTCTCGGGCCGCGACATCGTCGCCAGCGGAGTCCCGCGAGTGGCCGCCCGATCGGCCGCCTTGAGCTGGTCATCCCGCATCCGCTGCATGCGTTTTTCTACCTCGCGAACACTGGACAGATACTCATCCAATTTCGCTTTGTCGCCCGCACTGACGTGACGGCTCAGACTCTCGGCATGCTCTTTCACGCGATCGAGTACGCTTTGGTTACGCCGATTGCCACGGTTGTCGAACAGGCTGTCAAAAGCAAGCGAAGGATAAACCTCCATCGGCACCGGGGACGTTGCGTTCTGCCACGAGATGTGTGAACTGTACGCCATCGAAAAATTCGTTTCGTGATAGCCGGTGACCGGTTGCTCGCAGCCCAAAACCAAACTTGGTTGAACCGTTTCTAGCCCAATGGTTTTGGCTAACACTTGATCAACGCTGATTCCGCCGCGCAGTTCCGCGCCTTTTTGCAGCGATGCACCCGAGAGCACATTGCCCGTCTGGCCGGGGTGGATGCCGACACCGACCGCCGACTTGTTGAACAGTCCCGAAACATAGTTCATCTTCTTCTTGAGCGGTTCCAGCGGCTGCAGACTCTTGCCCAGTTCCATCTGCTTGCCAGAGCCCTTCGCCCACCAATGGTGGGCGTTGACACCACAGGCCATGAACTGGACCGCGAATCGCTTTGGCAGCTGCGGCAGTTGGCTACCCGCCACCGGTTCGATCCCCCAAACCGACAGCGACTCTAACCACGGCAAGGCCATCACCACTCCAGTCCCCTGCAATACTCGGCGACGTGAAACGCGAGTCGGTTGGGCTGCGGTCTTGTCGTTCATCACAAATCCCCTTCATCCATATGTGTATCGGCTGGCGAAGCGGTACGACCGCGTTTGTTCAAAAACTGTGGGCTGCTAACAATTCCATCAACCAGCTTGCCGAAACAATGTCCATCGGCTCGCGAGTCTTGTTGCATTTTCTGCAGCAAACTTTCGTCAGTCAAAAGCAGTGTTCGTCCCAACCCATAGGATAATAGTTTGCGGCACAGGTTGTCCACAAACTCGGCCTCGCGCCGCTGCCGCAAATAGCTGCGGAGCTGATCCACGGATTCTCGCTGGCTGCCATCGGGGAATACTGCCACCGTATCGATCGATCGGCCGCCGAGATCCTTTTGCCGCCGCTCGCCAATCGGCCCATAGTTTTCAAACACCAAGCCGATTGCGTCGAAACGATTGTGACAGCCTGCACAACTCGGGTGATCGCGGTGCTTGGCCAGCGTTTCCCGAAGTGTCAATTCGCCGAGTTGTGATTCGTCGCTGGGAAGTTCGGGAACGTTGGGTGGTGGCGGAGGGATGCGTTCCCCGAGCAATCGACGCACGACCCAATAACCTCGCTTGACCGGACTGGTCCGCAGACCGGGAGAGTTCTTGGTCAAGAAGACAGCCATCGGAAGCAACCCGCCACGACCGTATTGACCGGCGCCATGGATCTCGTGCCACTGGCCATCGGCCAAGGAGAGATCATGTATTCCATAATGCTTGGCCAGCGGAGCATTCACGAACGTTCGATCGGCATACAGAAAGTCCAACATCGATCGATCGTGTTGGACGAGGTCGACAAAAAAGCGAATCGGCTCCTCGAACATCGCCGAGCGAAGTTCGTCATCGAACTCCGGAAACCGCACCCGGTCGACACTGTTGTGCTGTTCGAAATGGCGAAAGTCGAGCCAATTGCCGGCAAACTCCATCGCCAGACCGCGAACGCGATCATCCCCCAGCATCCGATGCGCTTGCTGCAGTAACACTTTGTGATCATGCAAATCGTTCGCCGCCGCATGCTGAAGCAACTCGGCATCGGGGAGACTCGACCACAAAAAATAACTCAGCCGGCTAGCCAGTTCAAAGTCATCCAGCGGTCTCGGCTGATCACTATCGCGGAGCAGATCGAGGCGATAGCAGAACCGTGGGGACATCAATATCGAGACGATCATGTCGGCAATCGCCTCTTCGTGACTCAGTTCATCATGCTCTCGTAGCAATCGATAGAATTCCCGCAGCTGCCTCTCGTCGGTCGACGTCAGCGGACGTCGGTATGCTTTTTCCGCAAGCGAGATCACGGCGTCCAGATGAAGCGGTTGGGCCGCGATGCGAGTGCGCTCGACCCAGCGAATCTGCTGGTTGATCTCATGAAAGTAGTCGGCAATGGCTTGCAGCGGAACTTCTTGTCCGCCATTGGCCCTGGCCTTGTCCAGATACACCTGGGCTAACCGCTCGATCATCGGCTGGCTGAGGGCTGCCTTGTCTTCGGGTCGAGCGAAATCAAATTCGGGATCACGCATGAAGCGTGAATCGGTCCGGTCAAACCAGAGAAAACCTTGGTATTGTCGCTGCGGGGCCGCGGCGAAGAAATCCAATTCCTGCCACAATTCATCCAACTCGCGACGGCCACGGTCGTCAAGAATCAAATCCTGTAACGGCTGATCGTCACGGAAGTAGCCCATCATGCTGTGAAAGCCCGCACTCAGCAGACGACCTTTTTCCTGTTCATCCTTGGGCGTGCCCAGGTAGTCGCGGCCTCGTTCGGAGATGTAAAACGCATCGGGAAAGATCGCGCAGAACTGTTGGCAAGCGGTGATGTAACGATCTCGCTTCGCCGGATCCGAGAGGTCGGTCCCGAGCGCAGTCATCGGGCGATGCGACTTCCGCCTGCCCTTGCGGTTGATCAAGAAAGGCGAAATCGGCCAAGCGTCGGTGCGCGGCGTACTGCTTGTTCTTCCACAGCACAAACGCTTGCGAACCCTTGTGAATACCTTCGATCGACAAATTCTCGAACGTCGGCTCGAATCGCTTTCTCTCGCTGACGACATAGTCGCTCATGACGGTGCACCCATGACGCGCCAGGGAGCAATGTGGGAGGGCAGGAAGATGTCTCCACATTTCCTGAAGCGTTGCCAGCGGGCCAATCTCGACCGTCTGTTCGCTGAGCGCATGCCAAAGAGTGGCCAAATATTTCGGGCTGACCGACTGCCCGATCGCCACCTCGTCCAGCGACGCGTCGGTCATGCCAAACGCCTGGCGATGCCGATAAATCCAGGCCGCATAGAAGTAGTCGGTGTAGTTGGTTGGTTGACGCTGATAGAACGCCACAATCCGTTTGACACAGTACTTGTCACGATCGGTGTCGGTCACCACCGGGTGGGGCGCAAAGCGGATCCCGCGAGGCGTGAGCACCAGATGATCGACCACGGTTCGAGCCGCCTGCAGATACTTGCTGATCAACGCCGACGACATCATCAATGACTCGCCCGAGTTATCGAAACCGGCTTCGTTTGCCGGATCGATCGGAAATGTTTTGGTCGGCCGGATGTCGATTCCGGTCAGATCACGGATGCTGTAATCGTATTCCGAATTGCTCAACCGGCGGACCAACACATTTCCGGGATCGCCCGCATTGCTGGCGGCATCGAATTGTCGGAGAGCACGAATCCATTGCACGACAACGCGTCGGTCTTTGTCACTCAGTTGGTTGGTCGCATCGGCCGGCGGCATCTCACCCGCTTGCACCCGCTCCAGGATCTTCTGCCAGACGAGATGGGAACCGCTGACGTCTTGCAGGCGGCGAAAGATCGTCAGGTCCAGATCGGCTTCGTGCGTCTTGGCATCATGACATGATTGGCAATGGGTTTGGATCAGCGGTGTGATCTGCTGCTCGTATTGGCGCTCGAGCGATTTCACGATCGCGTCGTCGGCCGAGGCAGCCGCCACGCTTGCGACCAGGGCGAGCAACATCGAGCAAGTTCGAGGCATCATCATCTTATCATCGTAGCCGGATTCGCCAGAATTCGCGAATCTCAGCCTAACATAGCCAATCGATGCAGTTGCCGGCAAATCAGAAGGTGTTGCCGGCCCACAGAAAGGTCCACGGGCACGCTAGATCGGACGATGACCACTTTCAAAAATCGCACTCAGGTACAAACCCGCGCCGACGGGCGTTGGATCGACCATCCGGATGTGCTGACGTACCGCTCGCATGATGTCGCGACGGGAAATCTGGCCACACAGTCGCCCCTTCTCGTCCAGCACGGGCAATCGGCGGCAGGCAGCATCGAGAAATGTTTGCGCGATCGTCAACAGATCGGTGTCTTCGTTAATGATGGGCGGGGTCGCATCCACGAACGACATCAAGGTGTTCGATGGCAACTCCTCATAGGCCGCATTGACCACGAAAAGCATGCATGATTTTTCGGAAAAGATCCCTAAAAACCGGTCGTCACGATCGACCACCGGAGCTCCAGAAATGCGATGCCGCAACAGCAAGTCGATTGCATCCAAGACGTCCATCTCGGGCGAGAGCGTGATCAGATTGGATACCATCATTTCACGGGCGGTAATGGTTGGCATCATCAGGCGTCTCGCAGCGTAGAAGAAATGTCGACAAGAACGGTCCGCCTCGCTTCCGACGGATCGCAGGAGACCACATCTGATGGCAAACCGGTTACCATCGTCGGGGGCGGCGACCACCGCAGTCAAGAAAAATCTGACGGTTTCGCATGAACGGTGATCGAATCCCGGACTCGTCAGATCTGGTCGATCAGGTTACGGTGGTGAACAGCCTTTTGCCGGATCTAGTTGTGCAAACTTTCACAAGACAAAGGATGATCGTGCCATGATGGGACAGTGGGTGGAAATATCGTTCGATTGCCTACCACTGCGAAGCGTGACTCGGCTTGATGTTCCGGTCGACGCCTCGCCGGTTTACGAGCAGTTTGTGCTACGCGTCAAACAAGCAATGGCACGCCACGGTACGCACAACACTTACTATCTGCATCGGGGCAAATGCATGTTCCATCTGACAAACGATCCGAAGCAGGGTGCCGTATCGTTCACGTTTGAGGGGACGGCGATGACCGACACCGACGACCTTCACACCAAAGCGATCGAGATCGCCGTCAAGCTAGAGGGTGAAACATGCAATTGGCTCCGCGAGCCATTCGTCGGCTTTTTGTCCGAGAGCGTCCAGCACGCCGTACTCGTCGAATTTGATCGGTACATCGCGGCGGGTGATTTGAAGAAGACCGAGGAACGGATCAAAGCGATTCAACAGGATATCGATGCGACCGAGGGATTTGTCGGTATGTACCTGTAGGGCTGGCGTATTAGGACGGTTGACCGGCGGCGTGCAGGACGGCGGCATATCCCAAGATGTCATCATGTTTTTGGCAATAGTGAAGAATCGAATCGAATGCCGATCGATCCCCGGCATCCTGTGCGCGGTGGGCGATGTCGATCAACAGCGCGACGACCCTCTGTGGCGGCAGGTCATCGGGCACCAGTTCGATCGCGGCTTCCACCGCTTCCCTCGGTCGACCCACACGATCGAGCAGGTCAATGTAGGTTTCAATCGCCGCGGTTCCATGCTCCGCCGCATCGATGGACCTCGCCTTGCGTTCAAAGACCTTCAGCCCCGCATCGACGTTTTCACCAAGCAAGATCGAGTAATAAGTCGAGTAGGCAGGGTAGAAATCGACAAACGGTTCATCACCTGGGTACTGGAATTGATGATGCAGCCGGCGTCCATACTGGGCCAATTCCCAGGCCTTGCGTAGCTGAGCCGGATCGTCCAGCAGCGATGCGATGCGGACCGTGGCCGATAAGTGGGTCGTGTCGATGTGATAGCCGCCTTCGTCAAGTATCCAACGGCGCTGATCGATCATCTCGGCCAGGGTTTCATCGTCCCCAGCGGGTGACTCTCGTTGGGCAATGTCACTGCGGACCAATGCGGTCAATTCGTCATACAGATGATTCAATAAACAGGATGCAGCAGCTTTGCGATCGGCTTTACTGCGGCCGAGAACCGTCTGTTCGTAGGTTGTGATGCTGTTGCAGGTCCCCTGGTGGTCGATGATGGCCTGAAACCCGCGAGCCACGTCGACGCCCTCGTGAAGCAGGACCTGAATCATTTCGTCGTAGTTATCGTCGCTGATGTCCACGGCGCTAATCAATTGTCGTGCCAGTTGGGTATCTCCGGTGGGTCGCAGATACATCCATCCTTCGCCCACTCGGCCATCTTCGATCAGCATCGTTCCCGCTTCGCGACAGGCATCGAGCAACCCGATTTCCAGCTGACGCTCCACTTCTTCGGGCCGAGCGGGCTCGTTTTCACCCGTGACCAGCGACAACCCCAATTGGTTGCGGATCCGCATCTTCAGGGCCTCGAACAGCTCCATCGGCTGACGCGTGTGGCGAAAATGCTCAACCATCCGATCGAGCATTGCCGAGGGTTGGTCACGTTTTTGTGCCAATTCTGCGAAGATCTCAGTATCAGTCGTCGTCATGAAGGATTCGTTTCGGGTAGCGGGCAGAAAGGGAGGTGCCAGGTGGTGTACCTGTTCAAGCTTAAAGGGATTCGCCGGCTCTGGCGAGCGTGTCGCCCGGCGGATGCCAACACGGTCTCGTTGCCCACGGCTATCCCGCGTCGCCGCCGGCTTGTTCGGCATAGCTGCGAAGCTGGTCAATCAAGGTACGAAGCTCTCGGGCCGCCGTTGGCAGGAGCACCTCGGAATGCTCGACCACGTCGGCCAGCGGACCGAGGATCTGGTCACATTGCTGGGACATTTCGATGGCCCATTTTTTTGCTTCACGCTGCTTCGCTTCGCATTCTCGTAGCCTCCGTTCGGCTTTTTTGACTCGTTGGGAAGCCTCCGTGGCGGGGGCCCGATCGCCCGGTCGCGTGGCGGCTTGCTTCTGTGACAAGGTTTCTTTGCATTCGGCCAGCTCGCGCTCGGCAAGTTCAGTTTGCTTGCGCCAATAGGCGGGGCGATCGTGGGCAAAGTAAGTTTCGGCCCGCTGGATCATGATCCGGAATTCTTGCATCGTCTTGTCCCATTCACCGGCCAGCCGGACCAGACCGCCGTGAAACGATTCCAGCGATTCGATGTCGCGGACGTTGCTGCTGGTCATGCTCAGCGCCCCAAGTAAGCGTCAATCTGTTCGGCTTTTCGCATCAAATAGGGGACATGTTGCTCGGTGGTCTGAATCAAGCGAGTCAACTGTCGCATCTGGACGGTGAATTCTTCGGCAAATTTTCGTTGCTGCTCATCACGCCAGGTCTGTTCCAATTGATTCATTTGGGCGCCCAGAGCGGCAGACCTCTGTTTCATCTCTTCGGCAAATCGGTGTAAATGCCCCGCGAACTGACGCAGCTGTTCGGGATCAACGACGGCTTGATTCATGATCGGCTCCGCGCGAAAAAAACGGCGATGGTGGTGCGTTGAAGGTATCGATCGCGAGTCGACGACGGGGCTGGATCCACTGTCGACGACGGGGTTGGATCAACTGTCGACGACGGGGCTGGATGACGCGGTTGGCGACGAAGCGGCCAATTCCTTTTCGGCACGCAGCAGGTATTGGCGGTAATTCTTCAGGGTCAATTCCACACCCAATCGTTCGGCTGTTTCGCATAACAAACGCAGCGCCGCGATTCTTATTTTCAGCGGGGCGACGACGGCCCGACGGATCGACGCGGCCCGCAACGACGCCATTGCTTCGAGGTCCTGTCCCAGCGCCAGCAAGCAACGTCCGCGGACAAGGTATGCGTGTGGTGAAAGCTCGTCGTTATTCAGGACGTCATCAAGCTGATCAATCGCCGGCTCGTACAGTTCGGCATCATACATCGCTTCGGCAAGCACAACGTTCAAGTGCAGCAATGAAGGATCACGTTTTAGCCGGGCATGACAAACGTCCATCCGACGACAAGCCCAATCGTTGCGGCTTCGCTTGAGCTCTCGTTCGGTTTCCAGGGTGTCCAGTCGCTGCGCCAGCTCGGTCACCTCGCGAAGCTGTTGTCGGGACCGGGCCAGCGTCGCTTCCTCGAATTCCCACAACAAATCCATTTCTTCCGGGAAGATTTGCATCGCTTGTTGCAGAATCCGGCGGGCCTCAATCGGCCGCTCTTCGGCGCGATAGATCGCCGCCAACTCCATGTATCCGTCGAGGTCCGTGGGGCTGGCTCGGAGGTGCTGTTCGAGTTCCTGACGGCGCTCCAAACGGACCTTGGGCGGATCTTGGTCGGGCGGATTCTCCTTCGTCGGCTGGTTTTTCCGCAGCAACTCTTCCGGTCGAACCGGGCGCCAGCGACCACCTTCCATGGGGTTGCTTTCGGAGTCTGTCTCGCCGCCAGAGGCCGTTTCGGCAGCCGCCGGATGATGCTTGTTGTCGGCTGATGGCATGGGTTGCGTGGGCAAGGGGAAACTCAGGAAAGCTGTCGCTGGTGGATCAGGCTGTCCATTGTGAACGACCGTCGCCGAAGGGGCAAACGATTCGGCCGCCGATTCCGGTGTCTTTTACCACGAAAACGCGTCACCGAGCTGTTTTGCCCGCTTCACGCCACGGAGCGGTACAACTGGCGTGTGCGATCGGCATCCAGGGGGATCGGATTGAACGTGCCGGTCCATTGTTTCAACGCTTCTTCGACAAACGCGTCAATTCCCGAAAGGGGAATCGACAACTCGTCGAACGACGTTGCCAATCCTGCCTCACGAAGCCATTGGGTGACCATTTCAGCCAATCGCTCGGGGGCATCCGACGCGGCAACCGTCGGCTCCACTTCGCGCAATAACTCGGCATACCAATCGGAGTGCGCCGCACCGTTCATCCGAATCACCGCCGGTAACATCAGACCAACCGCTTGGCCGTGTGTGATGTCGTAACGTGCCGTCAAGGGATTCGCTGTCGCATGTGCGGCACCTAGCATCGACGTTTCGATTGCCATTCCGGCAAAACAGGCCCCCACTTGCATCTGCGCTCTTGCTTCCATGTTTTCAGGTTCGTGCAGCACTTTCGAGAAGCCCTCGGCAAGCAACCCAAAAGCTCGGCGGCTATAGGTGGTCGACATCGGATTGCGGCGTTTGGTGACGTACGTTTCGATTGCGTGCGAGACCGCGTCGATGCCAGTCAGCGCGGTCACTCGAGACGGTTGTGTGACGGTTAGCTGTGGATCCAACAGCGCGATCCGAAATGCGGCCCGCGGATCACCACATGGCATCTTGGTATGGGTTTGGGCGTCGCTGATCAGGGCAAACGACTGTGCCTCGCTACCGGTACCCGAAGTGGTTGGCACGGCGATCATCGGAAGCATGTCCGCGGTAGCCCTGCCGACTCCTTGATAATCATGGATCGTTCCCCCGCACGAATAGACAAAGTTGATCCCTTTGCAGCAATCCATGCTACTGCCGCCGCCAATTCCGATCAGCAAATCGGGCTGCACGGCCGCAGCCTTCTCGACGCCGGCATCGACCATCGCGGACGTTGGGTTCTCGCCAAAATCATGAAACGATTCGACCCGCAGTCCACTGCTTCTCAGTGATTCAACAGCCACCGCGTCGTGGCCGACGTCAATGATCCCTGGGTCACTGACGACCAACACACAACGTGGACGAAAATCCGCGGCAAGCTGACCGAGCCGTTGGACCGATCCTTCACCAAAAATGAATCGAGTTCGGCTTTGCGTGTCAAAAGGCTGCATATTTACACGATAGGTGGGTAGGAGCCGAAATCGAAGATTTGGCGGAGAGCAAACACTCGAGCGTTCTGATCGTCAAACAAACATCGGATGGCCGACGCGTTCACGCGTCAGCGGTGGTACCAATCGCCTGGCGGGAAAATGGACCATCACTGGCCGCTTCGCAAAACGGCCCTGCCATCAACGACACTACAACTTAGAGATCCGTCGAGCGGATGGCTAGGCTTTGGGGGAATCGGACATCGCCCACGAACGGTCGGGGTGGCTGGAGGTCGTGCGTCAGCCGCCCCCAAACGACCGATCAGCCAGCTGCCCATTGTGAAGGGTGGCAAACCACTAAATCTGAAAATTCAGGTCGTGTGCGAGCAGGTCGGAATCGTTTCCCCCTCCACGAACTCGCAATTGCGGTTTTTCCAGCAATACGGTCGTGTTGGGCGAAACACTCTTGGTGATCCAGACACTTGATCCGATCACCGAGTCGTGACCGACCACAGTGCGGCCACCAAGAATCGTCGCGTTGGCGTAGACCACCACACGATCTTCGATCGTGGGATGCCGTTTTTTGCCACGAATCAAGTGTCCATCGGCATCCGTGGCGAAGCTGAGCGCGCCGAGCGTTACGCCCTGGTAGAGCTTGACATGTTCACCGATCTGGCATGTTTCACCGATCACGACACCGGTTCCATGGTCGATGAAAAAGTGCTCACCGATTGTCGCGCCCGGATG
This sequence comes from Pirellulaceae bacterium, assembly GCA_963734865.1. Lineage (GTDB taxonomy): Bacteria > Planctomycetota > Planctomycetia > Pirellulales > Pirellulaceae > CBDCUW01. The sequence continues at coordinate 1,407,234 of CAVTIV010000019.1, read as the reverse complement.
AATATCGATTCCGGTTTGCTTGTGAGCCCACTCGCACATCATCCGCGGAATAAAGGGAATGTTCAGCCGCACCAACTCATGCGCGATCCGGTAGACCGTGACCGCCTCAAACCCGGGATAGCAGAAAACGACCTCATCAGTCGTCTGGCATGCAGGATCCCCTTCGTATGCGGCTTGGACGTCGGTGGCCAACACTCGCCGCAACTCAGGGATTCGCTTCAACACTTCGATCGCCATCACTTGCCCTTTGGCCTCGAAGTCAATGTCGCTCTCGCAATCTTCGTGCTTTTGCTGCACACGGTTCTCGTGTCTCAGAGCCCGCGCGATCTGCGTCGTCAAGTTATCGTGCAGGGAATCGATCAAGCCGCCCACGTGGTAACGAATGTTCCCCGCATGAAGACCGACTTTGCGGCGATAGCCGGGATAAAGGATGTCCTTCAACTCCAGCAGAATCTCGGTCACAATCGTGTAACTGGGAAGCGCACAATGGCCGAGGTGATTGATCGCGTCATTGGGCGTGTAGGTTGCAACGATGGCCTCGGTCAACTCCGGCAGTTGCTCTTTCAGGCGAAGGTCGGATGCCACAGAAATGCTCCCCGGTAATAGCTGGATAGACAATCAGAGTATTCTCACGGCTCAGCGGTTCGCTGAAAAGTGACCGAAGTCTCTCGGGTCACCAGACCGGCGAGACCGAGACCGAGACCGAAAACGACAATGACCAACGAGGAACTCTCCCCGTTGGTCATTCTTCTTTTGGTCATCAGCGGCCGGCCCAGGCGATCATTGTCCGATCGTCGGCGGGTTATCGACCAGGAAGTCACGGGGTCCGCGGACCGTGTAATACGGGTATCCGACTTGGGCGCTCGGTGGGCCAGGTGTGAACGGGCGGTTGTTCAAATTGCGGGCCGCGTTGTGCCCCAACAATCCGGGTTGCAGGTGCGAGCTGTAATCGAGCCCACCCTGCTGCCACCCCAGCGGGCCAGCGACGCAACCGGTTCGGCATCCGCTGTGACTACAGGCGCCACAAAGTCCACAGAGGCCGCCGATGTGTCCCAGGATCCCACTGCACTTGCCGCACGAGCCATTCTGGCACCCGCCACTGTGGCCGCAGTTGCCTTGACATGCTCCCGACTGGCATCCACCAGATGGACAGTGTCCGGAGTTACACCCGCCACGAGTGTTGTGATGGAGACAACCCGTTGACCCGATCAACAGACCTGCCAACGACCCGATCAATAGCCAACGATTCATCGCCGAATCCTTCCGAGCGTCACGCCGCTACTGCAGCGTATGTGAATGATTTGTGTGTGCGAGCCAGGTTGGCGGTCGCATGCTTCGTTGAGTGCCATCCGGGCGACTCGCCGACATACATCTTTTCGGTCACCGCGCGGCGGCGATGCACACAATCAGTGCGACCGTGACAGACTGAATAGAATCGCGGTGATACCAACAACGCAGGTATCCCATTTTTACAGCGGACGTGTTTCACATCGGGTGTCTCAGCCCCTGGCGAGAGATTTATCAGCTCTCGCCTTGCATCATGCCGCCGCCGATTGGTAATCGATCCATGAATCGATCACCTGAATCGAACCACTGAGTTTCCGCTCCGAAGGGAAGGTCACATATGCTTCGCAAGCTGACCCCGATCGTCATTGTCTTGATCGCCACTGGGCCGTTGATGCGATCGGCCGACGCCCAGATCACCGTACCGACCAAGCTATCGGCGGTCCCCGATCGCACGGCGACGCTGGAAGATCGACTCACGAATCGGTTGCGGGCCACCAGCGACCAGCAAAAGGCCTATATCAAGTTCGTCGTCAAGCAGATTCGCGATGAAAAGCTTGATACCAAATTGGTGGTCGCGATCGAACAGAAGGCGATCGCACGGAATCGATACTTCCCTTTCCCGTTTTTCGAGCGGGCGATGCGGTACGAGGCGGCAAAGCGGAACGTAATCCTGCCCCCAATCCAAAGATTCGCGACCACCAAAATCATTCCCACTTACTGACGTCTCACTGTTCGCCCATCAACTCGCTCGCTTTGCGGACGAGGTCGACAAATTCGGCGCGCAGTTCGTACTTGTCCTTACCGCCCGCGGATTCGGCAACCTTCAATACGTCGCCAAGCGTCCAACTGCCGGCATACGGGCTATGACGCAGTTGCATCCCAAATCCTGCGACCGCGGCGGCAAACCGAAATTCGGAATCGGCATCTTCGAACTCGCCCCCTTCGTCCTCGACCGGAATCTCGATCAGCGTGCTTTCGTCATCGCTGTCAATGACGGCATCGGGTGCTAAGTACCTGAGCTTCAACGTCAGCGACTCGTCACTGCCGGCCGCCTCGGTCGGCTGCGGCTTGGATTGATACTTCAGGTCATCCACCAGCGGAGCGCTGGCATCGGCCTCCGCGCCCGCGGGGATGAGTTCATAGAGCGCCGTGACGGAGTGACCGGCACCGATCTCGCCAGCGTCTTTTGTATCGTCATTGAAATCCTCTTTCGCCAAGAGTCGGTTCTCGTAACCGATCAGACGATAGGATGACACGTGTGCCGGATTGAACTCGACCTGCATCTTGACGTTCTTGGCGATCGTTACCAACGTGCCGCTCGTCTGATCCACCAATACTTTGCGAGCTTCGTTTTGGGTGTCGATGAACGCGTAGTTGCCATTCCCTTGACCACTGATCTTTTCCAGCATGGCATCATTGTGATTGCCCATGCCGAAGCCAAGGACCGACAAATAGATCCCCCCCTTGGCCTCTTGTTCGACCATCCGAACCAGTTCATCCGTTCCGGTCGTTCCGACATTGAAATCACCATCGGTGCAAAGGATCACACGATTGACACCGCCCGCGATGAAGTGGTCGCGAGCCGTCTGGTAGGCCAACGCGATACCGGCTCCGCCATTGGTACTGCCGCCCGCGGACAATTGCGTCAAAGCCTTGCGAATCTTCTTTTCTTTCTTGGCAGAGGTCGAATCGAGCACCAAACCGGCCGCGTCTGCGTACACGGTGATCGCGACTTGATCCTGCGGCCGCAGCTCTTTCACCAACATCTGCATCCCTTGGATCACCAACGGCAACTTGTTGGGCGCGTTCATCGATCCGCTAGTATCCAGCAAGAAGACCAGATTGCAGGGGGGACGCTGGCCCTTGTCCATCGTCTTGCCCTGCAATGAAATCCGTGCCAACCGATGCTTCGGGTTCCAAGGACAAGAGGTGATCGAGGCACGCGCGGCGAAGGGATGCTCGGCATCAGCCGGCGGTGGCGGGTAGTCGTACGCGAAGTAATTCACCATCTCCTCGATCCGAACCGAGTCGGGCCGGGGAAGCTCGTTGGCACGCATCAGAAAATCACGCACCTTGCTGTAGCTGGCTGTGTCGACATCCACGGAAAACGTACTCAACGCATCATCCCCCGACACTCGCTTGAACGGATTGTCGGTGATCGGCTCGAACTGGTCCCCCGCTATGCCCGGCCCGCGACCTTCATCCATCGGCAGAGCGAAGTCAGGCGTCCTCTCGAAAAAATCGCCGATCGGAGCTGGCGATCGTCCGAAGCCACGACCCCCGATCGCGCCACCGGCAGCCGCGGTCGACCCGCGACCGAGCGCTTTCGACGTCGTTGGCTGAGCACCGGCTGGGGACGCCGCACCAGGATATGCCGCTGCGTTTCCAACGGGGTTTTTCAATGCCAGCTTGGGCGTGGGTAAACCTTCCCCGCCCAGAGAGAAGACCGTCCCGCGGCCAGAAGTCTCCGCCTCGTCCATCTCCTCGACCCCCTGCGCGATGGGCTTGAGGACATGCTTGTCTGCGGGCATCACGAACGAGCCGAGCTCCGGTACGAATTTGAGCGGAGTGTCACCAATCGCGCCGGCTTGACCACTTTCGCCCGCCACGATGCCGTTACCGCGGACGGGCGCTGGAGCCGGCGTTGCCTGCTCGTTGCCCGGAACGTAACGGTAGACGCGTGATGCGCCGCCCGGCAGACTTGGTCGCGACGCGACACCGTAGGGATCGTTGGCCCCTTCCGCTGCCGCACTGCTGAGGGGGCTCGCCTCGCCGGCGGACATTGGAATGTTTGCGGGCATTGACCTCGTCGTGTGTTGGGGGCTTGCCGATCCGCGAACATCCAGGGGGGCGGAATCGCCCATGCTCGGCTGAGGAGAGCCCGCGCTCGGCTGAGGAGAGCCGATGCTCGGCTCGGCAGTCATGTTGAATCGAGACACGCCCGCCTTTCCGCGGTATGGCCAGAGCGTCTCAGCATCTGCGATCGCAACGCCTGCCTGGGCGGACGCGCCGGCGACCTGGTCATCACCATCGATCGCCCGTTGCCGCAATCGTTCTGCAACCGAACTGGCACGATCGCGTTGTTCGGATTCCGTAGCGTTGTTTTGAGCAACTTGATTGCCAAATTGCTCGGCCAACATCGGTCTGGCCGAGATGGCAACGGCTGGATCCGCCACACCGTCGAAGTCCGCATCCGATCCAGACGAGTCCCTTCGCGACAAGTCCCTCAACAGGAGCTCGGACCGATCGGTCGCCTTCGTTTCCAGTACCGTCGCTGCGGCGTCCGCGTCACTCGTCTGAGCAGATTCCGTCGTCGCAACCGTCGGCGACGGCGGCAACTGCGTGACCGACAAATCGGTTTCGTGTTGATTCAGCCAAGGGGCGATCCCGACCAGCAACAACAGCGTGGCGGCGGTAGTCAACACGATCAATGGAATTCTCCACGATCGATTCTCGTGGTCTTTGTTGTCCGCCAGAGTGACGGTTTTGCGATCAGACGCCAGAATCGACTCGCGACGCGCACGATCCAGTGGCGGTGTTTGCTCTGCGGCGTAAAGTCCAGCAAGCTGCTCGGTCACACCGCGAGCCTGTTCGACGGCTGCCGCCAACTCGTCGCTCGATTCCAATTCGGTCTCAAACGCATCACGGTCTTCGGCCGACAACTCGTCTAGCACGTAGGCGGTGATTCGCGGGTCGTTCCAGATAGATTCGGACATCTCAACAGCTCGTGTTCTTGTTTTGTTTTGGTCGATGCGTGGGGAACCACGTAGGCAGTGGCTGGATGACTAGTTGATGGCCAGCGAGTCACGGAGGTTGCGGACCGCCTCGTGCAGATGAAAACCGACGTTGCCGATGGTCAGCCCCGTGACCTCGGCGATCTCGCGGTAACTCAGTCCGGCCTGCATTCTCAACCGCAGCACTTCCTGCTGACGCGGAGATAGATTGCCGACCAATTGATTCAAATGGATCTTGTCCTCGGCATCGCTGGCGACCTGGGCCGGATCGGCGCAGGGTCCGCCAAAGTGACCTGCGAGGCGTCCATCGGGGTCGTGTGATTGGTTCGTTGCATGTCGATTACCCGGCTGCGGCAGACGGAAAATAGCCAAGCCGCGACGCGAGTTTCGATCTTCGACCGATTCTCGCGGCACAGCCGCAGAAACGTTTCCTGCACCGCATCTTGGGCTCCCTGCCAGTCGCCACCGAGCATCCGGCTGGCATAGGCCATCAACGGTCGCTCGTAGCGATCCACGAGGCGATTGACGGCTTCGGCCGACCACTCGGAGGCGTTTTTGGTCATCAACAGATAGAGCAGAGGAGATAAACGCGGTTCACCGACGACAACGAGGGATGCGAACCTTTGTTAGTGCCGAATTTCAAGAATCTTGAATTCACCCTTATTTGCCACCGACCCGCTTTTTGGGTGTTGACGCGAAACTCACTGACGAGCTATTTCAATGCTGCAAGATGCCAGCAAGAATTTCCTTGCCGTTCCAACATAACGAGTCCAACCACGGAAGGTTGCCGGATGACCGCCTCTAGTGAAAACGTCCCCTTATTAGACATCAATCGCGACAATCGCCCCCACCGCGAAGAATTCATCGAAGCCCTGACTGCCGTCCTCGACAGCGGACGCTTCCTGTTCGGTCCCGATGTGGTTGAACTGGAACGCGAAGTCGCCGCCTATAGCCAAGTCGAAAACGCCGTGGGATGCGCCTCAGGAAGTGATGCGCTGTTGCTAGCACTGATGGCCCTGGGCATCGGACCGGGTGACGAAGTGATCGTTCCCAGCTTCACGTTCTTCGCCTCGGTCAGCTGTATCACCCGACTCGGTGCCACACCCGTCTTTGTCGACATCCGACCCGATACTTTCAACATCGACGCCAGCAAGATCGCCGACGTGATCACCGCCAATACCAAGGCGATCATTCCGGTTCATCTGTTTGGCCAGTGCGTCGAAATCGATCGGATCTGCCAGATCGCTGGCGATCGAGACATCCCGGTCATCGAAGATGCGGCGCAATCGATTGGCGCAGCCTATCACTCTCGCCCCGCCGGCAGTTGGGGACTGGTTGGATGCTTCAGCTTCTATCCCACGAAAAACCTGGGCGGGATGGGCGATGGCGGAATGATGACCTCAGGCGATGCATCGACCGCCGATCGGCTAAGACTGTTCGCCGGACACGGCATGCGGCCGCGCTACTACCACAAGGTCGTCGGGATCAATAGTCGCTTGGATACGTTCCAAGCCGCCGTGCTTCGCGTCAAACTTCGTCACTTGGGCGAAGCGATCGAATCGCGAGCGCAAATCGCGGCGAGGTACAATCGCTTGATCAACGACGCAGGATTGGTTGGCCAGGGTCAGATCACGCTGCCCACCCAAGATCCCAATGCGCTGCATGTCTGGAATCAATATGCGATCCGAGTCGGCGGGGGACGACGCGATGCGTTACGCTCGCATCTGGCTGAGCGTGGCGTCGGCAGCGAAATCTACTATCCGGTACCGATGCACCTGCAGGAGTGTTTCACAGACCTGCAGTTCGATCGCGACGCACTGGTCGAAACCGAACGCGCCAGCGCCGAAGTGCTGAACCTGCCGATCTTCCCGAGCTTGACCGAGGCGGAACAACATCGGGTCATCGACACGATCGCCCAATATTACTCCGCCGGGGCAAAAGTCGCGGCCTAACTGCCTGTTGATTCTTGGTGCGTGATTGTTGACGATCGCTCCGCGATCGTCGCGTCCAAAAACGCAACGTCTGCATAGCAAACGGTGACGATCCGGACACTGGATTTTGAAAATCAGCAGGCTGCGATCCGAAGCGGTTAGGCAATCGCTTGATCGAGTGCTTCCTGCAAAGCAGTCTTCGGGCGAACACCGACGAAGCTCTCGGCGATCTCACCACCCTTGAACATCAGCAGCGTCGGAATGCTGTTGATTCCAAATCGCTGTGCAACGCCGGGGTTGTCATCGATGTTGACCTTGCCGATCTTGACCGAGGGATTCTCGCTGGCCAGTTCGTCGATCATCGGGGCGATCTGGCGGCACGGTCCGCACCATGGCGCCCAAAAGTCCACCAAGACCGCTCCTTCGGCTTTCAGGACTTCGGCGTCAAAGTTGTCATCATTGAATTCTTTTACGGCATCGGAAGCCATCGGTATTTCCTTCTCGAGGTGGAGTGAATCGTTTTCCTGGGACTGTCGCTGTTGAATGCTCGTTGTTCAATGGTCGACCGGCTCATCGATCCGCAATTGCGCAAAAAAATCACCATCCAGTGGGGAAATTGTAGAACCGTGATCCGGTGTGTCAATTTGCGGTCGCAAAACCATTAGCAGCCGGTTGTCCAAGCCAAAAGTCGCCATCCCAAGCCTGGGCAAAACACATCCGGATCGCTTTCTCGCTGCCATTGCGCTGCACGCCAAGCAACGAACCTTGTTGGCAGTCCAGCAACGAATCATTGCATCCCATGCAACATTTGGGCCAATTCTTCCAAAATCAAGGCGGTCGCTCCCCAGATGGGGTGGCCTTGATGGCCAATCGACTGCGCTCGGAATCTCAACTTCCCCACCTCCGCACCATCGCGGCGAACGCTTTGAGACCTGTTGATCACGATTCGTCGTGACGGATCGGCCAGCACGCTCAGGGGAACCGGAATCACCTCAGCGACCTCCACCGGATCGGGCTGCCACGGCATCATCGGCCGTTCCATGGTGAATACCACCGGATGGACCAGATTGTCGCTGGCGTAGACATATTGCGTCGACAGCTCGCCATGATGTGCGGTGATTTCGGCTCGCACCCCGAGTTCTTCCTCGAATTCACGCACCGCGGCGTCTTGAACCAGCTCTCCCGGCTCCACTCGGCCACCGGGTAAACAAACCTGCCCGCCGTGATGACTCAGCGAGGTGGGACGAAGCGTGAGGGGGATCGTCCACTGACCGTGGTCCTGGTAAATCGCGACCGCCACCGCCGCCAACCGAGAGGTCACGGCGGCCGGTCCACGATGGCGGCCATATGCGAGTGCCGGTGCCAGATCTCGGCTGCGACGCGGCCTTGGCTCGGACAACCGCCGCCGAAGGATTTCGCCGGGACTAGCGTACTGCGACATGGCGTTGCAAATCGTCTGGCATTCCGCTGTGGTCGATCTCTAAAACAGCGTTTCCAGTAATCGACGCAGCTTTCGCAACTCGACACGATGGTCCAGGCCTTCCATTGGCGTCATGTGGACCGTTAAAGCTCGATCGTATTTGTCTCTTTCGAGCTGCGTCACCAGCTTTCCGTAATCAATCTCACCTTGGCCCACACTGACCTGGAAAGCGTCGGGCCGCGAGTCACGCAGATGCACGTTGCAGACAAACTTCAGGATCTTGTCTAGATTCTTTCCTTTGGCTGGACCCGCGATATAGACGCTGGGGTCCAGGGTGATTCCCAACCCGTCCACATTGTTGCACAACACCATCAGTGTGTCGGGATCTTCGCTCAAACAGCCCAATTGGCTCCGCACGGACACACGGACGCCTTCGGACTCGGCAACATCGACCAACTTTTGTAAGTGCTCGACCTCCTCGTTGAATGGTGTCCCCAGTTCGGCCGACGGAACGGTCAGGTTGACCACCTTGGTGGCCTTGGCGATGCGGCAAATGTCTTTGAAATCGCTGTAGTGCTGCTCGCCGGTCGACGACAGTTCCACACTGTAACCGGAGATGTCCAGACGATGCGTATGACGGAGCAATTGAATTGCCCGGTCTTGATCGCTCAGCAATTCGCTCGGTTTGAGGTGGGGGGCCGATTCGTGCATCGCGATTTCGACCGAGGTGAATTCGAGATCCTGCAGGATCTCAATCGCTTCCTGCAACTCCGCGCCCGGAAAACATTCAGTTGAAGCTGCAACAAACACGTTTGCTTCCTTTCCTTCTGCAACCACTTAAGATCACGGTCTTGATAATGGCGCACAGCTTAACGCGATAGGACTGTGCGGCAAAACCCCGCTTGTAATCCCGGCCCCCCCGAATCGCTTGCTGCCGCAGTTCGATCATTCGGATGGCCGACAAGGAAAATGGACGAGCACTTGCCGGGCCACCTCCTGAATCGTTTTCGCGTCGGTTTCGATGCGGCAATCGGCCAGTTCCTGATAAAATGGTCTTCGCTGGCTCAGCAACTGCCGGATTTCCTGCAAACCGTCCAGATCGGTCAGGGCTGGCCGCCGCGTCCCGGTGGAAGCATCCTGAGCAATCCGTTCGGCCAGGGTGGCCGGTGCGGCATCCAACCACACGCAAAACCCGTTGGCTCGGATCCACTGCCGGTTCTCTTTGCGCAGGATCGCTCCGCCACCGAGCGATACGACGACCGGAGGCGTCGGCGGCACTGCAAACAGTGACTTTGATTCCAGGTCACGGAACATCGATTCCCCACCCTCCTCAAAAATCTCCCGAATGGACATCCCCGCATCCTGCTCGATCACCTGGTCGAGATCGATCAGGGGACGACCGAGCGTCTGTGCGACAATGGCCCCAACCGAGGTCTTTCCCGTTCCGCGATAACCAGTCAAATAAATATGTTGAGACACGAGATCATCTCGATTTGAATCAGCAGAGCAGCAAACCCTTGAAGCGAGAGTAGCATAGCGTTGAGTGGCGGCAAGCGACCGAGCAACGATCCGGACGGCCAACGGCGACCGCACAAGCGGTGGTTGATGCGGTTTTTGGCCTTATCGCTAGGCCTGATGCCGTTGGTTTTGTTGGAACTCGGGTTGCGCATCGGCGACGAACAGGTGGTCGAAGGGGTCGACCTCGATCCACTGGTCAATCTGGAACAATTACGCCCGCTGTTTGTGCTCGACCGTGCGACCCAGCGCTGGATCATTCCACCTGAGCGGATGAACTTCTTTCGACCGGCCTCGTTTCCAGCGACCAAGTCGAAGGGGACCAAACGGATCTTTGTGATTGGCGGGTCGACCGTGCAAGGGCGGCCCTATGCAACCGAGACCGCATTTTCAACCTGGTTACAGCTTCGCTTGCAAGCCGCCAGTCCGCAAACTTCCTTCCAGGTGATCAATTGCGGCGGCGTGTCGTATGCCAGCTACCGTGTGGCACGAATTCTGGAGGAAGTCCTTGAACACCAGCCTGACGCGATCGTGTTGTACACCGGGCACAACGAATTCCTGGAGGATCGCACGTATGCCCAAACACGATCGATGAGCACACCTCGGCGATGGGCGTCGCGAGTCGGTTCCCAACTGCGGACCGTGCGATGGCTGCGTCAACAATTTGCCGATCCTGCGACTCGACCGACCGAGTTGGCGGAGGAAGTCGATGCCAAGTTGGATCATGCGGGCGGATTGAGCAGCTACCGGCGAGACCCCGCTTGGCGACACGGAGTCGAAGAACACTTTGCCGCAACGCTTCGCAGGATGGTGAATCGTACACAGCACGCCGCTGTCCCGCTGGTCCTTTGCGTGCCGGCCAGCGACCTGGTCAACACTCCGCCGATCAAGATCGCTCGTCTTCCCGGACTTAGCCGCTGGCAGTCGACCAGCTTCGATGCCGCATGGCAGCGTGCGACGGACAACTCGCTGGATGACGATGTCCGTTTGCAGGCTTGCGGGGAGTGTCTTTCGATTGACGCCGAGCACGCCGGCGCGCATTACGTGGCGGGCCGCCTGCTGTACCAACATGGGCACACGAAGTCGGCGATCACCCATCTTGTCGCCGCACGAGATGACGACGTCTGTCCGCTACGGGCGACGTCGGCCATCGTCGATGCTGTCTTGCAGATCGCGGACGAAAGACAACTGCCCTTGATCGATTCAAATGCCCTGCTGGATCGACGTGATTGGACCGGAGCAAAGATTCCCGATGGCATGGTCGACCCGGAGCTGTTCGTCGACCACGTGCATCCGACCATCGTGGGCCATCAGATTCTTGCCGCCCAGATTGCCGCTGCGATCGAATCGCTGGATTGGTTCGTTCCCGTCGATGCGGCCGAGCAGAACTATCAAACGTTGGTCGCCGAACATCTCGGGACGCTGGGCGAAGAATACTACGCGCGAGGCAAACAGCGGCTTGCCGGACTCCGCCGCTGGGCCGCCGGTCGTGCCGGCGATGTCGGTATCGATTGAGTGATCGTCAGTTGCCATCCTCGATACTGCGGTAATGGGCCTGCATCAGCTTGTGCAGTTCTGCCACAACTTGCGGATGCTCTTTGGCGACGTTGGTCTGCTCGCCAATGTCGGTCTTCAAGTTTGCCAGAAACAACTTGTCGACTCGCGGTTCATGCTGCCGATCGGTCTTGTCGGTTGCGTTACCCAGTAGTTTCCAGTCGCCTTTGTGGACGGCCCACTGGGCGTTTTTGCCCTGACCCAGAAGCCAGAAAAAGTGATCGTGTGGGCTGTTCGCATCAGCCGACTTGAGCACCGGCCACACGCTCTTGCCGTCATATTGTCGATCGGGAAGATCGACTTTGCACAATTCGGCGATCGTCGGAAACCAATCGCAACCGGTCACCATTTGCTCACGAACTTCGCCCTCTGGGATCGTTCCCGGCATCGAGGCGATCGATGGAATTCGGATGCCACCTTCAAATAAACAGGCCTTCGCTCCGCGATAGGGTCCCGCATTCCCGCCACCCCAGAATGCTCGTTCTTCCGTCGAGTGACCATGATCGGATTGAACGACGATCAGTGTCTTGTCTCGCAGCCCCAAACGATTGAGCGTCGCGATCAACTCACCCACTTTTTCGTCCACCGTTGAGACGAATTCCGCGTACTGACGGCGTGGTGACGGCAAGTCTTTGTAATGCGCCCGCCACTTGGCTGTGCCCTGCATCGGATAGTGGGGCGCATTGATGGCCCAGTACAAAAAGAAGGGTGCATCGCGATTGGTTTCGATGAACTGGTTACCCTCGGCGACCATCAAGTCCAGAAAGAATTGACCGTCCATGTGAACCTCTTTGCCGTTTCGCCACAGATCATGACGATTGGGGCCGTTCCAATAGAAAAAGTGCGAGTAGTTATCGATGCAGCCGCCCATGTGGCCGAACGTGCTGTCGAACCCCTGGCCACCCGGCATCGTCTCTGGTGTGTAGCCGAGATGCCACTTGCCAACATGTCCGGTCGTATAGCCCGCCGATTTCAAGAGCTCGGCAATCGTGATCTCGCTGGTCGGCATCCCCGCTTCACCCTCCATCGACGAGACGTTGCCGGGCACGCCAGCTCGAGCCGGAAAGCGACCGGTCATCAAGCCAGCTCGTGATGCCGAACAAATCGCCGAGGGTGAATACATCTGAGTGAACCGCACACCCTCGCTCGCCAAGCGGTCCAAGTGCGGCGTGTGCAAGTCGTGCGAGCCATAGCAATTCAGGTCCAGGCTTCCCTGGTCGTCGGTGTAAATCAACACGACATTGGGCTGGGAGTCGCCGGCGAACAGCGAGCACGTGGTCAGGATGCAGGCAAGGGGAATCAGGAAGGTGCGGATCACAGTGGGGAATTCCTGGAGGGTGTGGCGAGAGGTCGATGATTGTCGAATGACAATGTAGACCATTGTAGGCCGGAACGAGGAGCGACAATGGCACTGCTCCCGCCGAACTGTCGCCTGCGATCATCGCGTCCGTTTTGCCCCCGCCGCAACTTCGCTTCCGCTCGATTCGGCCTGCGGCTTGGCGCTATGCGAGCAATTCGGGGATCGTGCCGGTGCTGTCGGCGAAGCGATCATTGTTGACACCCATGAGCTGCGCTTGAGTGAGCCAGAGGTTTGCCAGCGGAGTCCCATCGGCACAATTCAAATGCCGGCCAGCCTTCAATCTCGCACCACCAGTGCCAGCGACGACGATCGGAAGATCGCTGTACTGATGCGTCGCGCCGTCGCCCAAACCCGATCCATAGGTGAACACCGTGTTGTCCAACAGCGTCGTGCCATCGGCCTCCTCGATGCCGTCCATCTTTTCGGCCAGATAGACGAATTGTTCCATATGGAACCGGTCAACCTTCAGCAGTTCCTCGGCGTACTGTTTCTGGTTGTGTGACATTTGATGGTGGCTCATCGGCTTGTCGAACAAGCCTTCGTACATAAACGGTGTGTTCCACCGTTCGGGGCCAACCATGAAGGTGGCGACCCGTGTCAGTCCGGTTTGCAGCGCGACCACCATCAGGTCGCCCATCAGACGGATGTATTCACCGCGCGGCAGGTGCGCCTCGGCCGGCTCCGTCAGCGAGACTTCTTGCAGTTCACCTTTCATCTGCTCCAATTTGTCCATTTGTTTTTCAATGGTCCGGATGGAGTCAAAATACTCGCTGAACTTCCGACGGTCCGCGCGACCGAGTTCTCGCTGCATGTCTCGCGCGTCGTCGAGCACCAAGTCGGTAATGTTCCGATACAGTTGCAGCTCTTGGACACCGAACAACCTTCGATAAACCTTGCGCGGATCGCGAATCGATGGCGCGACGTGGCCGGTCCCATACCAAGACACATTGTCAAAGTAGATCGACTCCAGATTGTCGCGGTGGCTGTTGCAACTCAACTCAAGGGTGGGAAACGGAGTTGCCTGGCCAATTTCGTCGGCAACGATCTGGTCGAGCGTGCGGTCCAGCGGCCAGGCGGACGATTTCACGGAATAAGGCGCCGCACTGCTCAAAAAACAGGAGGCGCACTGCGCGTGGACATCGGTGCCATTTTGAAAGGTCCGGTCCAGCCCCGTGACCAGCGTTACCTTGTCTTTGATCTTCTGCAGCGGTTCAAGTGTGGGAGTCCACTGAAGTGGCTGAAGTCCTACCGGAATTTTCGGACGCGGGATCTCTTTCATGTCGCCGCCGTTGAACGCCGGCAGCGCAGCACTCCGTTCGCCTGGGAAAAAACCGCGACGAACGACACCAATCGGTACATAGAAAAATGCCAGACGCTGAACTGGCGCCCCGGCCGGTGCGACCGCCGCTGAGAGACTCTCCAGCCACGGCAACGTTAACACGCCGCCGCCCACTCCGCGGAGAAATGATCGTCGGGCAATGTTTGGCATGAAGTTGGTTCTCGTCATTGCGAGTCGCAAGGCGGCTGGGAATTCAGCGGCACCGCCGACCTTGGCTTCGGGCCTGCGTGCAACTGGATTGTACTCCATCACCGAGAACTTGCCGACTTCTGGGCTCGCTGGACGGCACCGCCGCTTTGCTCCGCAGCGGGTTTTCGTAACCCGACGCGTGAACCAGGGACGCACGTGGAACGCCCGTCTCTCGCGTACGATTTCTGAAGTGTCGAGTTTGAACCGCAGAGCCGTGCCACTGGATCGCCTGGGGTTCCGGTTCCTGCGCCACCGCAATACTCAGGCTAGCGGAACGTCGGTGGCTGTGGCTCGGTGGGGCGTTGTGCAAGCTCCCAATAGACCAACGGTCCGATGCTTCGCGTGATCAGCAGGTCTCGCTGCGGGGCCGGCAAACGTGCGCGAACCACCTCGTAGAGATCGCGCAGCATCGATTCGTTGTCCCCATAGTAGCTGTGTCCCAACAAGCTCAAGTCAATACCGCTGACATCGATCGTTTCGATGCCGGGAACCACCACGATGCTGTCGCCGCTTTCACCGGCGCGGGGATAGCCATGGACTTGTTTGGAGGCGAACAGGGCTTGGTCATCGGACGACGCGTACAGCGTCACCTGATTGGCGACACGCAGCAATGAAGGGGCGAAATCTCGTCGAAAGCGATCCGCGTCGACGTCTGGCGCCGCCAAAACGATGCGATCAAACGGAGCTTCCGCCTCGCTCTCGACCTGCCAGCTGATTTGTTGCATGGCCGCAGTCAGCGCCCGGTTGCCCATGCTGTGGGCCACAACGTTGATCGATTTGGCGCCGCTCTCGTTGGCCAGTTCCAACAAAAACTCTTTCAAGTGCGTCACGGTCCACTCGGAATTGTTTTCGTCAATCGAGTATCCGATCAGCGATCCCTGGCTGGGCCAACTGTAACACACAGGCACACCCTCGAACGGCAAGTCAACGGCGATCTGTGCCGTTCGCCGGACCGCCGATTCGAAATCGACGTTGTAGCCGTGGACAAAGACCAACAGATCATGATCGGGTGAACCTTGAATCGTTTCGGCCAATCGCGTTTGAAAGTCGCCAGCGGACAATTCGACAGCGCTGGTCAACACGATGTGTTGTTGTTGGTTCTCACGCACCTCGAACCGCAACAGACTCGGTCGCTCGACCAGACCCCGACGATGAATGTCCGGCACAGTAACCTCACAAATGCCTCGCGTCAGATCACCTCGCTCACCCGAATAAGTGACACCGTGCTTTTCGATATTGGCCTGCCCCAGTACGACGATCGCCGCCGCCATGCATCCCGAGGCTCCTCCCAGAAAGGTGGATACGGCGGCGGTGTGGGTGCGGCCCCGCAGCGCGCTGAATCCGGCAAATACGATCAGCAGCAATGCACATCCGCTAAACAGTGTGAATGTTTGCTTTTGCCCCGTCACTTCGTATGCCGACAATGGCACGGCGCCACGCAGTCGATCGGTCGCATAATAGACTTGGATGGTCGCGAATCCTTGTTCGCTGTTGCGTTGGGAACCGGCAGGCAATTGCGAAAGATGTTCGCCCGGCAGCGGTCCATCGGCGACCGCCATGTCGCTCGATTCGAGCGCCGAAACTTCGACGCTGGGCAATGGATCCGCAGCCGCAATCTGCGCTTCTGCGACCATCGGGATACGCTCGACCGAACGCGTCTCGATGGTTGTGGCTCTCGTCGGTCGCCGTGATAGTCGCGCGGTCGATGGTGGTGCGACTGACGATTCGATCGACAAGGCCTGGGAGCTTGAGGGCGATGCACTGGCAATTTGGGCAGCCTGCGAAGCGACTTGAGGCACCCGCGTCACCGCACGTGGTACCGGTGCGGTCGATTCGGGCCTTGGCGTCAACCGTTCGGGAGCCTGGGCCGCAACTTGAGGCCTCGGATCGCCCGTCGGATCGCCCGTCGTATCGGTCTCTCCGGTCCCCAGACGATCTTGTCCGCTGGAAACGTCTTGCTCGGCTTGGTTTTGGCCACGCTCGGCGTGGCGATTGCCGCCGGCGCGTCCGCACCCACCGAGGATGAGCAGGGAAGCGAGCGCGGCGGACCCGACAAAACGCAAGGAGAGTCGTTGGGATGAAGGCACGTGCAACATGTCGCTTGAACACCGATCTCGAGAACAGCGGGATTACAAAGTCGGTCGGGATTTCCGGTGATTGGCTATAGCAACGCGAGGGCAGAGAGGTCGATGTCAATCGCGAGAATTCTGTTGTTCGAGCGCCGATGCGTTCGGCGAATCGCAAATGGTCGCACGGTGTCGGCCGTTGGACTGCTGCTGGTGCTTTCCTTTTCTTTTGTCCGGTGACGCGTCACCGGCGTGAACCTGGCACTGCTGGAAATCGTGGCGACGTGGCGGAGCCGGCTTGATGGTCCGATGCGCCAAAGCGGCTGCAGGATCGCTACCTGGTGAAACTTGAAGACGAAGCAAGCGGACGGGACAGATGGCTGTGAGACCGATGGATTGTTAACTTGCGACGAGGGCGCCGATGCCATACGCTGTCGCAACGCTTCTTCGATGCAGGAGTTCAAAGGATTGATGTCGGACGCTGAGCCTCGCGAACCTGTGCTTTCGGAGCCAGGACCCGATTCGATACCGATTCGGCATGGCCCCTATCCCGAGTTCACATGGGTCGCGGTCCTCGTCGGCTGGGCGATCGGCATCTTGATCGCAATTTCGATCGGTTACGCGGCCCTGATTCTCGGATTCGCGATTGAGGGATCGGAACTTGCCGCCATCCTGGGGTGGGGTGTGTTGCGCGGCGTGATGCGGCGAACCAGCATTGTTGAAAACAATATCAACCAGACGATCGCCTCGGCGGTCAACGGTGCTTCCTCGGGCATCATGTTCTCCGTCCCGGCTCTGTTTATCCTTAGCAGAACGGAGGGGTTCGAGTCGGTTGCCGATTTCAACATACCGTTGATGATCTTTGCCTGCATCACCGGATGTGTGCTCGGATTGGCATTCGTGATCCCATTGCGCAAGCAGATGATCGATTTTGATCGGCTCGCGTATCCGGGCGGTATCGCGGTGGCCACCATCCTCAAGTCGCCCGGGGCCGGTGTTCGAAAGGCCGTCTTGCTCCTTGGCGGCGCCTTGATTTCCGGAATCACTCATCTGCTGGTGTTGTCCTTCCTCGGCGATGATGCCGATTGGCATGCGGGAGCGCAACTCGGTCTTCCCGCGATGCTGAACATCAGTTTGTATCTTTCGGTGATGACCGTCGGCGTCGGCTTCCTTTCCGGCAGGGGCGGTTTTTGGTTCGGCGCCGGTGGCTTTCTCTGTTACTTCTTGCTGTCGCCTCTGCTGAGCCAATTTGCCGGCAACGAAGTCGCGGGCATGGTTTCCGAACCGTCGCAGATGCGTGGAATCCTGTACAAACCGCTGGGCATCGGGATGTTGGTGGGTGCGGCCGTGGGAGGAATCGTTTCGGCCTTTCCGTTGATTGTCAGTGCGATGAAGTCGATGCACTCGGCGAGCAAGCAGCAGGACAGCGGAATCAGTGCACAGAACGACGAGATGCCGATCCGTTTTCTGTATGCGGCGATCGGGATTGGAGCGTTGGCGATGATCTGGATCGCGTTCAGTTCGGTCGCGCAGATGACGCTCGGGCGGGCGGTCGCGATGGCGCTGCTGGGAACTTTGTGGGTTTGGATCGCAGGTGTCGTCGTGTCCGAGTGCGTTGGACGAACAAATTGGTCGCCACTATCCGGAATGACCTTGATTGCGATCACCATTTTGATCTTGGTCGCCAAGGGCGGCCTCGACGATCCGGGGACGATCACCAGCTCGATGCTCGTTGGCGCCGCGATTTGCCTGGCGATTTCGCAAGCCAGCGACATGATGTTGGATCTGAAATCGGGATATTTGGTCGGTGCGATTCCGCGTCGTCAACAGTATGCCCAATTCATCGGCGCCTGGATCGGTCCAATCATCGTGATCTTTTTAATGATCCTTCTGAACGACCAGTACAAGATAGGTTCCGATAAACTTCCCGCGCCGCAGGCGCAGGCACTCGCATCGGTGACCGAAGGAATCCTGAACAACGATGTTCCCGCCTATCGCTATTCGGCTGGGGCAGGACTGGGGTTGCTGTTGGCGCTGAGCGGACTCGGGGGCATCGGGGTTCTGATCGCGCTCGGCTTCTATATGCCTTTTCAAATTGCGCTGACCTATACGATCGGGAACATCTTGAGGATTTCTTCCGACAAAACTCTCGGGACGCGATGGAGTCATGAGTACGGAATCCCAATCGCGGCGGGTTTGATTGTCGGCGAAGCGTTGGTTGGGGTCGGCAATGCGCTGATCAAAGTCTTTTTATCGCAGCCCGAGATGACTGAGACAGCGTTGAAGGTCGGCACGATGAGTTGCGACCAACTATCGATCTGGATGTGAGGACAGCAAATGCGACCACTCGGACATGCATTACTATGGACCGGTTTCTTGGCGGCGGCATTTGCGTCGGTTTGTCGACTCGAACAGGCCCACAACAAATGGTCAACGATCCCCTGGGGTTGGTATGCCGTCGCAATGGCCGTTGGCATCATCGGCATTTTCCTGCTGCGACGCGCCGGTCGTCATGATGACGCCGATGATGCGCGAACGGATGCCGAGTACACGGTGATCCAGCAGAGCCTGGCCAAGGTCACATCGATCGTGGAAAGGCTCAGCAAGCAATCGACGCATGTCCCGTCGAAAGTGCTTCGCTGCATTGATGACGAGTGCGCTTGCCGCTGGCTGAATTCGCCGAAGCACGTCAGGCGTTAGTCAAGCGATTTGGACTCAAGGTATACGCGGACGTGATGACCGAATTTGCAGCGGCCGAGCGATATGTCAATCGATCCTGGTCGGCGGCCGCGGATGGCTATGTTGACGAGATCGCGGCAAGCCTTGTTCGAGCCAACGGGCATCTTCAAAACGCCAAAGTTCTGCTAACGGCGGCCGAGTCGCGTTAGCGGCACCGATCAGTGTCTCAAAGCCGATTCTTCGATTGCCAGCATCTTTTGGTAGCGGTCGATGACCTCGTCGCTGGCAATCTCCGCGAGGTTTCTTGCCAGGGCAACCGAGACCAGCGTTTCGACCAACCGTCGGAATTTGATTTGTGCCAACTCAGCATTCTCCGCGACGGCGGACGCTTGTTTCCTTTCCTGCTGGGCCTGCTGGTAAAGCGAATAGCTTGGCAGCAGCTTGATCTCGGCGAGCAAGCCTTCCCGGTTTTTCTTGTTCAGCAGATCCGATTCACGCCACGTTTCGCCATCCGCCAACTCAGGCCAGACAAAGAAAATCTCTTCTCTCAATTCGTTTCGTCCGCTGCCACGCTGGGACCCGCCGCGAAATGTCGAACGTCTTGCCGAGCGAAACTCTTGTTTTCTCTCTTCCCAAGCGTCAATCACGTCAGCAATTTGATCTTCCATCCGCATTCCCAGTTGAGACACCAAGCCTGCCACCAACCCACGTACGTCGGGCCGAGCTTGGGCGGTCAGATCCAGAAGAGAGCCAGCGGTATTCCGCAGTTGATCAACCAGGTCGTCCGATGGCTGCTCGCTTGAGGCATCATTCGATTCGCGATCGTCCTTACCTTCGCTGGTCTGTCGATCGAGATTGGCAATCCCCGCGATTTTCTTCCGGCTCAATTCTCGCAGCAGCGATTCGCTTGCTCGCAGGGGAATGTCAATCGTATTGCTCGCCAGCACCGCATGGGCATGCGCTTCGGCGAACGAAATGACGCCGTCATCGTTGAGGTCCACATTGTCGATCGGCTTGCCGGTTCGACTTCGGCCAACGAGCGCTCCCCAAAAAAAGCTGCTGTACTCTTCGTCATTATCAATGTCGGGCCGACAACCCGCGGCGGCGAGATTGTGCTGTTGGGCGAAGAAACCGGTGCGCAAATGATCCGAAATACCCGCGGAGCTATCGGCCCCGTCGAATACCGCGTGCGCAAATCCACCGCAAAAACACTGCGCCATGACAAGAATCACCGGGACATCGGCAGGAACATCATCGAGCCATCGGGACAACTCTCCGGCGCTGATCGACTTGCGACCCCAGCAGTCAATCGTCGTATCGAATTCATTCTCGCCTTTCGCGGCACTGCCATGTGCCGTGACAAAAACGAATAATCGATCGCCGCTGACCAGGCTCTCGGCAATTCTTTGCAGGCCCGCTTTGATGTTTTCCGGTATCGTCGATCCCGCGACACCCGAGACGTTGTGATTACGATAGCGGACAGGCGTACCGACGCGACCACGCGATCGAGAATGAAGGCTGGCGATCAACTGCTCGGCCGTGAGCTCTGGTGCGTCCGCGGCGACCTGCAGATCGGCGCCCCGGTCATCTCCATCGGAAAAGAAGATCGTGTGAGTGGGCGGATCGGCATACTCTTCTCGGAGGATGTCCTGCAGAAACTGGACGTTTGCCTCCAACGAAGCCTGATTGCCTTCGCGGGCATAGCCACCGCCAATGGTCAGAAAAAAATCTGCCGCAAAACTGTGCGAAGCGACAAAAACAACTAGCAACGCAAGAATCGATCGTTTCATCACCGCTGGACTCGGATTGAAATCGGGGGGACTCGGAGGATCGGCAGGCCACGATATTCTAGCCGTCTAGGGGATGATTGAACCCGACGGATCGATATTTGTTTCGGACTTCCGTGCAGGACGCCGCTGCCGTCAACGTTCTGCGCCGTTTGTGTCATTTGCCCCGTCATTTACCCCGTCGCGGGACGCCGGTTCTCGTGATCAAAGCGCCGCCAGAGCTCGCTTGGCCAGGGGCACGGTCGCGGACGTTCGTCTAAAGTAAATGCTGGTCCGTCGCATCTCTCCACCTCCGCAACCCACGATGTTGAATTCGCCATGAACCGTCTATTGGTTTTGATCCTCTTCGCCACCCCGCTGTATGTTGCTCGCCGGCTCGATGCCGCCGAGGGTCGCCAGCCAAATATCGTTTACATTTTGTTGGATGATGCCGGTTACGGTGACCTTTCCTGCTATGGCCAGAAGTTGTTTGCGACACCGAACATCGACCGACTGGCGGCCGAAGGGATGAAGTTCACCGATCATTATTCCGGCAGCACCGTTTGTGCGCCGACGCGGTGTTGTTTGATGACCGGTGTGCATACGGGTCACTCTTATGTCCGAGGCAATCGCGAGGTGCAACCTGAAGGCCAGGCAGCGATGCCGGCAAGCATCGTGACGATTCCTCGCTTGCTGCATGACGCGGGTTACACGACCGGTGCCTTCGGGAAATGGGGGCTCGGTGCGCGGGATCGGCGAGTGATCCGGCGGAGCATTTCGATTCATTCTTTGGCTACAACTGCCAGCGACAAGCCCACAATTACTATCCGACTCACCTTTGGAAGAATTTCCAGCGAATTGAACTCGATGGCGAGACCTATAGTGCGACGATGATTGGTAACGCAGCGATCGATTTCATTCGCGACAACAAAGACAAACCGTTCTTTGCCTTTTTGCCGGTTACGATCCCCCACGCGGCGATGCACGCACCGGAATCTTATGTCGCCCCCTTTCGCAAGAAGTTTCCGCAGTTCGAGAATACGGTCGGCAAGTATAGCGGGCCACAAGTCAAAAACCCGATCGCAGCTTTCGCGGGAATGATGACGCTGGTTGATGATCAGGTTGGCGAGATTCTTGATCTGTTGAAAGAATTGGATCTCGATCAAGATACATTGGTGATGTTGAGCAGTGACAATGGCCCGCATCAGGAAGGTGGTCACGATCCAGAGTTTTTCAACAGCAATGGACCACTGCGAGGTCACAAGCGTGACTTGTACGAAGGAGGCATTCGGGCGCCGTTGCTTGCCCGTTGGCCCGGCAAGATCAAGCCCCATTCGACCAGCAACCTTGTCTCAGCGCATTGGGACATGTTGCCGACTTTTTGCGAACTCGCCGGCGCCCCGATACCAGCGGGAATCGATGGCATCTCGATGGTCGCTACGCTGACCGGGAATGGTCGCCAACGTGAACATCAATACTTGTATTGGGAGTTTTATGAGCGAGGCGGCAAGCGGGCAGTCCGATTCGGTGACTGGAAAGCGGTCCAGTTGAATGTCAACAAAGACCCGCACGCCGCGATTGAGTTGTACAACCTGGCGACCGACATTGGGGAAACGACAGACGTTGCCCAGGAGCATGCGGAGTTGATCGAAAAGGCGAAACAGTTCTTCCAGCAAGCACACACTCCCTCCGAATTTTGGTCGTTCGGCGGCAGTACGGAACCAAAGGGAAAGAAGGCGTCGGCCAAGAAGCGAGCCAATGAGTGATCCCACACCATCGCAGCCGACCGCGGTTAGGGAGTTAACGTTTCGGGCAATCGTTCTCGGTCTGGTGCTGTCGGTGGTCATGGGGGCCGCCAACGTCTATGTCGGCCTGAAAGCGGGAATGACCGTATCGGCGTCGATCCCGGCCGCCGTGATGGCGATGCTGTTGTTTCGTCTGTTTTTTCGGCGATCGAGCATCCTGGAGGCGAACCAGGTCCAGACCTGCGCGTCGGCGGGGGAGTCGCTGGCGGCGGGGATCATCTTCACGATGCCCGCATTGATCCTGATCGGCTATTGGAATTCGTTTGACTTTTGGACCGTGACGATCGTCGCGCTCACAGGCGGGTTGCTCGGCATTCTGTTCATGATCCCGATGCGACGTGTATTCATTGCCAACAACGACGACTTGCCCTATCCCGAGGCGGTCGCCTGTGCCGCCGTGTTGGAAGCGGGCGAGAGTGGCCACGAGCATGATAGCGCCGCCAAAAGCCTGATCATTGGCGGCGTGATTGGCTCGATCTTCAAGATCGCGGCCGGATTTTTGTTGGTCGTCCTTGACACGCTGGAGGCGGCAAGAGTTGTCGGCGGTCGAGTCTTTTATGTTGGCGGCGACCTATCGCCGATGCTCGTTGCCGTTGGCTTCATCGTTCGTTTGAACGTCGCGGTGCTGATCTTCATTGGCGGTGCCATGGGTTGGCTGATCGGCATCCCCTTATTTGACGGAGTCGATCCTGACAGTGATCCGATCAAAGCGGCTCGGCAGATTTGGAGCAGCGAGATTCGATACGTCGGCGTCGGTGCGATGGTTGTCGGCGGAATCAGTTCACTCGTTGCGGTGCGTGGCGGACTGATCGCGGCCGTTCGCGAGCTGGCCGGTGGCGTGCAAGGAAAGCATCGTGATCACGCCGACCATGACCGTGACATTCCATCCGGATTGATCCTCCTGCTGGGGACCCTCTGCACGGTCATGCTGGCCTTTGTGAACTACCGATTCACCAACAGCATTGGCATCACTGTGTTGTCGACAATCGTGATGCTGGTGCTGGGTTTCTTTTTCTCGGCGGTGGCCAGTTACATCGTTGGGCTCGTTGGCAATTCGAACAGCCCGGTATCGGGCATGACGATCACGGCCGTCCTCGCGGCGGGCGGATTACTTTGGTTGTTCAACTATGCGGGAGACCAAGGGATGGTTGCAACGCTGGGAATAGCGGCCATCGTTTGCTGCGTCGCTTGCACCAGTGGCGATGTCTGCAACGACCTCAAAACGGGGTCGCTGGTCGGCGCGGCGCCGTTCCGGCAACAGATGATGCAGATTGGCGGTGTTTTCGTGGCCTCATTTGTGATGGCGCCGATCCTAACGCTGTTGCACGAGAACACACCGGGAGGAATCGGCGGCGAAAAACTCTCGGCACCCCAAGCCAGCCTGTTTGCAAGTCTGGCGAAGGGATTTGCTGGCCAAGGCGAGCTTCCGTGGCGACTGATCGGCGTCGGTGCGGCGATCGGTGCAGTGATCCTGGTGATCGATGGCGTCTTGCAAAAACGCGGATCGAAACATCGTGCTCACCTGATGCCGATTGCCGTCGGAATGTACCTGCCGTTCGGCGTGGCAACTCCGATTTTGATCGGTGGGCTGATTGCCCACTTCTGCACCCGCGGTGTCGCGCCGGTGCAACATGATCGGCTGTTACACCGTGGCATTCTGTTTTCTTCGGGGGTGATCGCGGGCGAAGCGTTGACCGCCGTCGCAGTTGCCGGCTTGGCCGCGCTGGGCGTCGCGACGTTGGACTTTGGATTGCCGGCTGTGGCGACCACGGCGCTATCGATCGCGACCGCCAGCGGGATCATTGCCGCTTTCTGGATAATGGCCAAACCTCGCTCGGTGTGAATCCATCGCGGACCATGGATCCGCGATTCGTCTGCGACGTCAATCTTCGAGGGCCGCCACGCGATCGGCGACCTGCTGATAAAGTCGTTTTGGTAATGGACCTTTTTCGGCAGCCGAAAGATTCTCGCCCAGGTGATCGGGATTGCAAGTTCCGACGATCGTGGTGTGGACGTGTGGATGGGAAAGCGTGTACCGCAGAATCAACTCGGCACGCTGCATCCCGGCGGGCAACAGTTCGTCCAGATTTGCTCGAGACCAAAGGTCGTTGAGCGCCGGTCGTTGGATTTCGGCATCGGGACCACCCTGTGCGATCCCGCCCCGAACGATGACGCCCGCGCCCGTCTCGGCCGCTCTCGTGATCAGCTGATGGTGTTCTGCCGCCAAACACGAATAAGGAATTTGAAAGGTGTCAAATACCCCCAGGTCGATCAGTCCCTTGAGCTCGGGCAACTTGCTCGAGACACCGATGAAACGAATCATACCGGACTCGCGAAACTCGACCAACAAATCGATCAGTCCGTTTCGCTGCAGAGTATCCGCATCGCCGCCGTGAAACTGCAAAATATCAACATGGTCGGTTTGTAATCGCCGCAGACTCGTCTCGATATTTCGCCGGACAACGTCTCGCTCCCAAACGTGATTGATGGCCAGGTGATCTTGTTGCTGGGTGTACACACAACCGCATTTGGTGGCCAGATAAAACTCGCTTCGCCGCGAACCGATGTACTGGCCAATGCGTTGTTCGCTGATGCCGTAATCGGGAGCGGTGTCAATGAAGTTGATTCCGGCATCGAGCACCGCGTGAAGAAGTCGCTCGGCATCTTGTTCGCCCACGACGCGAACACCCCACGTCCGCGGTCCACGCAAACCCATACTGCCATAACCAAGCCGGCTCACTTCCAGGCCGGTCCGGCCCAACATGGTGGTTGGAATCATGTTTTCATCGTTGCTTTCTCGTAGCGATCTGCGTGTCGACGATCGATCCTGGCCGGCCCGCCGCAGGGGTGATCGCCAACGGTGGATACCAAGCTTGGGCCGGTTAGGTTTTGAACAGACCGTCGACGAAACCGCGGACCGACTCGCGAAACGAATGGAGCGAGGAATCTTCGAGCAGATGGGATTGGTTGCTCTGCAGGATCGCGGCCGCCAGCGGTTTGTGATCCTGCCAGTCACTCAGTCCGAATTCGCGGACATCCACGTAGATATCCGAAAGATTGTTGCTGATTTTGGGAACCAGCGAAACGCCCTCTTTGCCGCGAACCAGATGATAGTGCATGGATCCGAACAGCAGGCCACCACCGCAAATCATTCCCGCTACAAACTGTCGCATCCGATGTGCCCATTGACGAACAAGAGGAGTCAACCGAATGGGGGTTTTAGGTCACCCTTGACGAGTGAAGCAAGGGAGAAAAGGGCTTGCCGGCGGTTGGTTTCCGCAGACGGCCAGAGGCAGGCCGGCAAACAGGAACTTCACTTGCGTTGCCCCGATAGGCCAACAGCCGCCATGGCTGGCAGGGGGTGATGGCAGTTACCGCTGGCAGTTACCGCTGGCATGGATCGCCGGTCAGGACGCTCCGGCCCTCGGATGCGACAACTGTCGTTGATGTTCGTACAGGACGATACCAACCGTGGTGGCCAGATTCAGACTCCGAACGTGCTTGGTCATCGGCAGTGCCAGGGCGTGGGGGTCGGTTGGATCGAGAATCGAATCGGGCAGGCCGGCAGTTTCACGACCAAAGACGAACACATCGTCGGTACGGAAATCGGCATCCCAAATCGTTTTGGTGGCGAATCGTGACAGGAAAAAGAATCGACGCCCGCTCAACTTCGCCGTCAGGTCGTCCCAGTTGACCGCATCGCCGAGCTGCAGGTGCTGCCAATAATCGAGGCCGGCTCGCCGCAATCGCGCGTCATCGATGCGAAATGCCGCCGGGCGAACGATCCACAATTTGGCCCCAACGGCGACGCATGTCCTGCCGATATTTCCTGTGTTTTGCGGGATCTCGGGCTGGTACAGCACCACGTGGGCGGTCGGCGCCAGGGTATCATTGAGCTCGATTGGGTCAGACATGGCTAGCGGTCAAAGCCGGCCGATCAGCGGCGGTGGGTTGCGGCGGTCCGGTAAAGCGTGACACACTGTCGCGATCGATAAGCTGGGGTCATCCGCAGCCCCGAACTTGAGCAACCACGACTCGTACTCCCTGTGTTTTGACGACTTTTCATGCCGATTCAAGTCACTTGTCCGAACTGTTTGAAGCGGTTTCAAGTTAGCGACAAGTTTGCTGGCAAGTCGGGCGCCTGTCCGAATTGCAAGAAACCGATCAAGGTGCCTGACGCTTCTGAACAAGTCGTCATTCACGCGCCCGACGATGGTGCCCCCAAAGATCGCAGTGGACAGAGCGTTCTGAAGCCACTGAAGCGTACTGAAACGGACATCACGCGGAAGGGGTTGTTCATCACCGCCGGCGCGATTCTTGCCGCATTGGCTGCGGCCATTGGGATGCGTGTCGCCGGCGGAACACCACTGATCGCCCAGATCCTCGGCACGATCCTGTTGGCTCCGCCGCTGGTGTGGGCAGGCTACACGTTCGTCCGCGAACAGGAGCTCGAGCCCTACGTGGGACCGGAACTTCGCAATCGTGTGTTGATCCTATCGGCAATTTTTGCCGCTTTGTGGCTGATCATCTATGCCTTTGCCCCCAGCTACGTTCTGGAATTGGACTCCGCCCATGAAATGTCATTCATGGCCTTTGGGATCACGTTTGCCATCATGCTGGTTGTCGGTGCACTCGGATCGGCGGCCACCTTCGAGTTGGAATTCTCGAGCGGTCTCGCGCATGCGGGACTTTATCTGATCGCCACAATGGCGCTGGCCCTGATCAGCGGGATCTCATTAGCCTCGGCTGCCGGGTAACAAGCGGGGGCGGGGGTTCGAACCTGCGAGTCATTCATGCTGCCGGAAGTTGCTGCTCTTCATCGTCCTGAGTGCTTGGTACGCATCCCGCCGTCGCAGGATGTGCCGCTATCCAATCGGGCCAAACGTCTGATCGACACCGCGCCGATGCGGCGACTCGGTTCGATCAGCCAATTGGGAATGGTCTCGCTTGTTTATCCAGGCGCGACGCACACGCGGTTCGAACATACGCTTGGTGTCTACCACAACGCGCTGCGACTGCTGGATCGTTTCAGCGACGATCCCGCCTTCAACTCGCTGGTGAATCGGACAATGGCCGAGGCGTTCCTGTTGGCCACGCTGGTTCACGACATCGGCCACTGGCCGTTTTGCCATCCGATCGAGGACATGCGTCTGCCGAATCTGGGCGAACATGAATCACGCGTTGCCCACTGGTTGCGGATGCCCGAAGTCGCCGACTGCATCGATCGGGACTGGAACTGCGGGATCGACGACGTGCTGTCCCTATTGGATCCCGTTAACGATGGTCCCTCCGATCCGTCGAAGGTGGCCGCCAACCAATTTTTGACCAGCTGTCTGAGCGGCCCGATCGATGTCGACAAATTGGATTACTTGCAACGGGACAGCCTGCATGCGGGGGTCCCCTATGGTCGCAATTTCGATGTCGGACGATTGATCCGTTCGATCTGTGTCCACCCCGATCATCCCCGGTTGGCAGTGGGCGAGAAGGGACGAACTGCCGCCGAGATGATGGTCTTCGCCCGTTACGTGATGTTCAGCGAAGTTTATTGGCATCACACCGTTCGATCTGCGACGGCCATGTTGCAAAGAGCCGTGTTCCTGCTGCAACATCGCATCGACATGGATAGCGCGGTTCGGTTGGATGACGGGCAATGGATTGCGATGATCCGCCGGACGGCTCAGGGCAGCGTCGCGGAACCGCTGGTCGAAGGGATTTTTGGCCCACATCGACGGCTGTACAAACGAGTTGCCGAGTTCAACGTGATCGGTGGCCTGCAGGTACATCGCCGGTTGGCACGACGTCCCTACTGGTGGTTGGTCGCCTGCGCCGAGCGATTGGCATCCCGGATCGCAGATCGCAGCGGGAGCAGCGTGCACGCGGCGGATATTCTGATCAACGCGCTTCCGGTCAAACTGGAAGTGGACATCAATATCGACGTCGTCGGACCGGGCGGCGGTGTTCGCACCTTGGGTGACGTGTCGCCCGTCGCGTCGGTGCTGGCACACCGACAGTTCGACGACCAGGTCAAGCGGGTCAGGGTTTTCGTGCGAGATGAAATTCGTGACACTCTGCGTCAGACGATTACCGATTGGGATGCAGAAGTTTTAGAATCGATCGATTTGCTTGAAAGTGAACTGGCATGATGTCACCACACGTACCGATCCATACGCCGACGGTTGTGATACGGCCCGATGCGATGGCGGCATCCAAGTTCGTCGCTGATCAATTGGCCCAGACGATTCGCTCGTCGCCCCATTGTGTGCTCGGACTGGCAACGGGCGGAACGCCGATCGAAACGTACCGGGAACTGATCCGGATGCACCACCAGGAAGGCTTGGATTTTTCGGGAGTGACGACGTTTAACCTGGATGAGTACGTAGGTCTTTCGCCCACACACCCGCAGAGCTATCGGCATTTCATGCAGCAGCATCTGCTGGACCATGTCAACGTCGATCCAACACGAACTCATGTTCCCGACGGGCTGGCCAGCGATTTGCAGAAACTGGCTCGGATCTATGAACAGCAAATCGCCGACGCGGGCGGCATCGATCTGCAACTGCTTGGCATCGGACACAACGGGCACATTGCGTTCAACGAGCCAGGCGCCGCGCCCGAGAGCCGCACACGAGTCGTTCCGTTAGCCGACCAAACGATCGACAAGAACTCTCGCTTTTTCGACTCGATCGACGAGGTGCCACGGACGGCGGTGACGATGGGGATCGGAACCATCCTAGAGGCAAAGCAGATCGTGATGTTGGCCACCGGCCAGGCGAAAGCCGAAGCGGTTCGCCGCGCGATCGAAGGTGCCGCAGACCCTAGTCATCCCGCGTCTCTGCTGCAAATGCATCCCCACGTCACATTCGTGTTGGACGCCTCAGCTGCGAGTCGTTTGACGTTGACGTCGTGAGTCAAACGCCGGCCAGACGATCAACCAACGTCGCGTCTTTCATGGATGGCTGCATCGGGTCGACGCCGAGGGTTCCGGCGAGTTGCGATTCGTAGCTGTCCGATTCCGCGTTGGACCTTTGCTGTTCCGCGTACTCCAGTCGGCCACGCAAATCGAGTTCGTTGGCGATTTCGGATCTTTTGCTGATGAAATCCTTCAGTCGCTCCTCAAACAGCCGCCAATGTTCGATGTCCTTGTGTTTCTTAGCGGCCAGACGTCGATGATACCAGTCGCTCGAGAGCAGCGATTCGCGTGTAAACAAACCACGCACTTGGGGATCGGTAATCGGTTTCCCTTCGTAATCGCCATGAGCCATGATGCTGAGCGCCGCGCGAAGCGGCGGGCAGGCCAATTCGTAGCCACCGTCGCTGAGGTATCGCTCAGCGACTTTCTGTTGTGCTTCGGCGATCTGCAGGATTCCATCGGCAAACGAAACGGGATCTTGCAACTCGGGTCGCAAGATTTCATCGCTGAACACCTTGGACGGATTGTCAAAAACACGCGCCAAGTAAGTCCGCACGAATTTTTTGGTGATCCGATAACCGAGCCGGCTGGCCGGCACATCGATACCATCGACCTGGAAATCTTGAACTTTTTCGAGCATGCCAGCAGCGATCAAGTTTTTGGGATCCCGTTCTTCCGGGCCCATGCGGCACCAGACCTCCGGGATCAGCAAAGAAATGTCGTGCCCGACCTCGAACCGCGGACCGATGTGGCCGGCCGGTGTACTAAAGCCACCCAAGCCAGTCAGGACCATCGATACCATGATCGCATTGACATCGATCGCCGGCATCAACGCATTGAATGGCCCTTTGGTCAGTGCTCCCTCGCTCCCGGCGCCCGTTGTGCTGGGACTCTTTCCGGTCAATGAACAGACGTAGTCCATGATCAATTCCGGCAATTCCTGATAGTGCAGCGGCGAATAGACCGCGAGCGATCGGAAACCGGCAACGGGATCGGGTGGATTGTTCCGCCGTCCGCTCAAGATTGCGCCCACGGGCGAGTGCACGGGAGCATCGGCGGGAAGTCGTCGTTGCAATTGCATGCCCCGCATCGCGACGTAGGTCTCCCGAGAATTCACCATATCGGGACGATCTTGCAGGTACCGTGGATTCTTGCTCCGGGTGCCGTCATCGACGATCCGTGGATCGGCGGTACTGACCACATAGCCTTCGGACTGCTTGGCAGCCTTCTTTAGCAGTTCCGCCATCGGACCGGTAAACTTATCGAACTCGATCGCATCCTCGACGATTTTTCTTGCCCCTTCGGTGGCCAGCGGTTCGAAGTTGCTGATAAAGCTTCCCGGTTGAGACAGATCCCATTCGGTTTGCTTGTCGAGCCCTCGATGGACCGCGTCATCGGGACGTTGGAACAATCGATATTCACAGTTTTCGACGAACTTGTAGCTGTCCGCTGCCAGCAATGCGGGTCCCGGATTGGGCACGGCGGCAGCGGGCACGACCACGCTGCAACTGATGTCGTCTTCGCGTTGGACCTTGGCCGAGGCAATGAAATCCTGACGCAACTTGAAGGTCCGCCAGCGTGATTCGTCCAAGCCGACTCGCAGGTAGGTGCCGACCAAGCTCCGCTCGCCCATCTTCAACTCGTGACCGGGTGAACCATTGACGATATCGACGCCAAAATACTGTCGCCAATCCTGTTCCATTCCCGGACGCGTGAATCGTTTGATGATCAACGCCATCGAGTAGACGTGCTCGGGTATCCCCGCAAGCCACTTGTTGTATTCGTCCCGATAGTCGGGCGATGGCGTCAGCAACTGAATCACGCTGCCGAGACTGCGACGGGGATCAAGCACGCTGCGGCTGGGTCGCTCGCTGTAGTCGGTTCTGCCGGTATAGCTTTCCGACCAACGGTCGTGATAGCTCCTGGCAAAAATCTCATCGAGCTTTTCGAAGTCTTTGTCGCGATCGCCGATGAAGATCGGGCCGTACAACATGTAGTCTCGCAGGCTCTTGCTGATCTCGCTCTTTCCGCCGCCGCTGACGGTGCACGGCTTATGACATAGGATGCCTTCACCGACGGTGCCCACCAAACGCCACGATGGAGCGGCAGGGTGCTTTTCCAGACGGATCTTGTAACCGCTCGGCGCGATGTACACGTTGTCGGGTGACAACGGGATCCGCTGTTCGGTGCCGCAGGCAACCCACTTGATGCACCGCTCGACGAGCGTCGCTTTGGCGTTTTCGGGAATGTAGATCACGGTCGGATCGCTGCGGTCGATACCATAGCCCTCCGGTCGGATATCGATGAACGATTCGTAATCGCGAGCGACGTCCTGGAAGGTTCGGCCGTTATAGCGGCGACTGTCAACCTGAAATTCATCGCCCAGTGAATACGACGCGAAAGCCAACGCGCCACCGGCGTGTTCTTCTTCCACACCACCCATCAAGTTGGCGGCAAAACTGATTTGAGTTTTGACCTCTTTCTTGCAGTATCCGTAATAGTTGTCGGCAATGATCGTGACCATCACGCCGGACGCATCACGGCAGGTCACCTTGAATGCACCGCCGTCGTTGTACCGTTCCGACTCGTCTTTCCAACACATCGAATCGTCGCGCTGCCGGAGCGTTGCGTCGTCCCAGTGCGGCAGCCCAAGATCCTTTTTGGTCAACGTCACCAGGTGAGTCGCCAGGATCACGCAGCCAGTGTGTCCGCTCCACCCGCGCACATCCAAACCTGCGTCATTGGCCGCGATCAGAGGATCACCCGCGTTTCCGAAAATCGACTCCACAAAATCGAGATTGCTGACCAGCGAACCGGGGGCAAAAAATCGAGTTTCGAGTGATTTCTCGCCGCAATAACCGGGCACCTCGGGTCGCACCTGCGGTCGCAGTAGTAATGACACCCAAGTGTGCGCCGGACTGTTCGAATGAGACATGTAGGGCAACGACATCAGCTCTTGGGGCGGGTTCATCGCGGCGCGAAACAGGTTGGCGAAGACAGCTTTGGGCACCACCCGCTTGTCACCGGGAATCGGCAAACCGCCAGCGACCACATGGAAAGTGCCAGCAGTTGTGCGGCGATCAGCGCGGGGGTTGTTCAAAACGCCATTGAGGCAGCGGTAGGAACGAACCAAATCGGTCTCGAACCGATAACCATTCACCGGCAGGCTCAACTCGCGAGCCATGCCGTGTCGATCGAGCGTCAGCGAGCGTCCGGGCAGACGCAGCGGCTCGTCACCAACCTCGTCGGCGAGGTAATGATTCAGAAAACTTTCGATTCGCGAATCGACCGGCGCCCGATATTCGGCTAACAGCGAATTTCGCTCACGCAGACTTTCCAGGATTCCGGATGAAAATGCGGACATCGAATCGGCACTGGTTTCCTCATCCGGCGGCTGCAAGCCGGCCGAAGCCAATTGTAGCGCGATGTAACTGCGCATGTGACCGCGCTGGATCGGATCGGTGGCGATGATTCGATCCCAGCCAAGGGAGCGCTGAAGAGGCGAAGATTCTTGGTGCAGCGACATGAATGAAGGTTCCTCGATCAGGTGGCCCGGCGTTTTTACGTGGCCCGGTGTTTTTACGTGGCCCGGTGTTTTTCGGTGATCCGTAACGGCCCTTTCCGCGTACTCAACATACCAAATTGACTGTAAACTTCCGTCAATCCCCTGTTAAAATGCCCAGCGTTGGAGCATTTGCCATTGTCCGGTTATCATGGGCGGCTCCGTCAACCAAAACTCGTGACGATGCCCCACCTTTTTCCTCACCAGACAGCAGATTGGTCGTTGTCGCTGGACAGCAGAAAGGTCGTCGCTGTCCGCAACCGAGTGGGACAACTGCCACGATCACCCTTCCCCGCCACTTCGTCGAACTCAGCAGCGAATGTCTGTTGCGATGAGTTCGCCCAAGGAAACACGTTCTATGCGAAATTTCTTACCGTTGCTCGGTCTTTGCCTGGCAGTCGTATCTCCATCGGCACACCCGCTTGTCGCGGCCGGGCTGGGTGTCACTGCGGCCGATCAGTTCAGCACCCTGGAAGGATTCGAAGTCGAATTGCTGTACGACGTGCCCAGTGATCAACAGGGCTCGTGGGTCAGCCTGACCGTCGACCCCCAAGGTCGTTTGATCACCTGCGACCAGGATGGCGGACTCTATCGAATCGATGTCTCGGGTGACCAAGCCAAGGTCGAGAAGTTGACGATCGATCTGGTTGGCGCACAGGGTTTGTTGTGTGCCTTCGGCTCGTTGTATGCCAATGTGAATTCACGGCAATACGGTTGCGGGATCTGGCGGTTGACCGATACCGATGGTGACGATCAGTACGACAAGAAGGAACACATTTTGCCACTCAACGGTGGCAGCGAACATGGCCCGCATGCGATGATCCTGACGCCCGATGGAAAGCGAATCATCACCTGTGCCGGCAACAATACCGATCTGCCGCAGAATATCGCACGAAGCCGCGTGCCGCGGAACTGGGGCGAAGACCACCTACTCGGCCGGATGCCCGATGCGCGGGGACACAATGCGAACCGACTGGGACCGGGAGGCTTCATTTTGTCGCTGAAACCCGATGGCACCGATATCGAACTGATTGCGACCGGATTTCGAAACCCCTACGACATCGGACTCAACCGCGTGGGAGAATTGTTCACCTACGACGCCGATATGGAATGGGATGTTGGCACACCATGGTACCGCCCAACGCGTATCAATCACGTGATTAGCGGCGCCGAATTCGGTTGGCGCAATGGGACTGGCAAATGGCCGGCGTATTATCCCGACTCGTTCGGCGCAGCGGTCGACATTGGTCCCGGTTCGCCGACCGGCATCTGTTTCGGGTATGGCACCAAGTTTCCTCAGAAATACCAAGATGCGTTGTTCATCTGTGATTGGAGCTATGGCAATATTCACGCCGTCCACTTGTCACCCGAGGGCAGCAGTTACACCGGCACCTATGAAACATTCGCCACCGCGGCACCGTTGCCCGTGACCGACATTGCCGTGCACCCGGACGGCGCGTTGTACTTCACGATCGGAGGACGAAAGACGCAAAGCGGACTCTATCGGATCCGATACACCGGAAAGCTGTCCGAGGAAAAGCCGGTCGCAGATCCGCAACAGGCGATCGCGCTACGTGCCGTCCGCCATGTGCTGGAAGACAAGCATGTTGGCGGGGACGGCGCCGATGTGATTCCGATGGCCCTGGAGTATCTATCCCATCCGGATCGCGCGATCCGTTTCGCCGCCCGCATCGCGTTGGAGCATCAACCGGTCGATGCCTGGCGTGATCAGGTCATCAAGCTGGATAACGCTCAGGCACGGATTCTTGGCATCGTGGCACTCGCCAGAAATGGCGACAAGAGTGACCAAGCTGCTGCGATCGGTGCGTTGACATCATTGGACTGGTCGCAGCTTTCATCGACCGAGCGAACGGATTTGCTGCGTGCCTACGGATTGATCGCCATTCGCCTGGGCAAGATCGGTGCGGATCAGGCGGGACCCATCCTGGCGCAAATTGGGGGTGCGTTTCCCACCGGCGACTATCCGGTCGATCGGGAACTCGCACAACTGCTGGTCTATCTGGACGCACCGGGCGCGGTTGGCAAGATCGTTCGCGAAATGCGGACCTCACCAAGCCAAGAGAGCCAGATCCACTACGCAATGACGCTTCGTGGTGCGACGCACGGCTGGAACGAAAAACTGTATCGTCAGTACTTTTCCTGGTTCAGCGATATTCAATCGTCGCGTGGCGGGATGTCGTTTGGCGGCTTCATCGAGAACATCAAGAAAGCCGCGTTGGAACATGTGGATGACCAGACGAAAAAGAAACTTGCCAAGGTCATCAACCCGCCACGGCAAGAATCGACGGAACTGGAAGCGAAGCCGCGACCGGTCGTGCAGCAATGGACCGTGACCGACTTGATGGACGTCGCCAGCGACGATGATCACGTGCCAAACTTCGAGCAGGGAAAACAGGTCTTCGCGGCGGGGCAGTGCTACAAGTGCCATCGCATCGGTTTGCAAGGCGGAATCCTTGGCCCCGATTTGACGGGTGCCGGGGGCCGATTCAGCCCCAAAGATTTGCTGACGTCGATCATCGATCCCGATCTGGTGATCAGCGACCAATACGGCGCCACGCAATTCTTGACCGACGATGGCCGTGTCGTCGTTGGCCGGATCGTCAACATGAACGGCAACCAACTGCGGGTGATGACCAACATGCTTGATCCCTCGGCGTTGGTCGATGTCCAGCGGAACACGGTCGAGGAGACCAGGCCCTCAAAGACCAGCATGATGCCCCGCGGATTGTTGGATACGTTCAACAAAGATGAGATCGCCGACTTGGTTGCCTACCTTCGCGCCGGCGGTAACGCGACCCATCCGATCTACAACAAGACGGTGGCGGCACGGTAGCACCAACAGCGAAGTCATCTGCCAACGGCGATTGAATCGCCCGGGCGGCTTGTTCGCTCGGGCGGCTTGTTCGCTCGTGGTCGCAGAAACCGCCAACGGCAACAGCTGTTCGGTGTCCGCGCCTGCACCGTAGGTGCCACGTCTTTCATCACGCCGATTCCCACCATCGCGTCACGCACAAAACCAGCCGGCAGCTCAAAATGTCCGTAAGCCAACGTGACTTGTCCGTCATCGACCGAAACCTGTTGCAGCGAGCTGAAGAAAGGTCGGGTGTTATCGTTGCACCAGTCCTTTTCGATCATCAGGGGTCCGCTGAACTCTAACAGCCAGTCCGGCACGTGGATTCGCCCGATACGCAGTTCACGCGGCGCAAATCCCAATTCGCCATTTTCGGTGATCGGCTTTCCCGCCGTGATGATGTTCACGCGGCGATGAAAGACGGGGATCGGTGGTAGTTCGCCCGTCAATGAAAGGGAGACACGGTCCGCTTGCAGATCGATCACCGCGATTTGGTTTCCCGACAGCAGCGATAATCCCCAGGTTAGCAACTGATTCAAATCACGCTGGTTGAATGTCAGCTTCGTCGTTTCGCCGACGTCCACGTCGCGTGGATCGTGACCGCGCATCACCTTGACCAAGCGAACGCGATCCTCGCCGCCGATCGGCGTCCCGACGATTTCCAGCGGCTGCGTCTCCAATCCAAACCAGGCCAATGAGAATCCGACGGCGGCAATGATCAGGGGGATCGATACCAGCTGGCCGAACAGCCATCGACCGATGTTGTGGGTTCGACTCCAAGTGGCGCCAGCCCAGCTGCCGCCCAGACAAACGATCGCCAAAAACACGATCACAACAATGTTGGGGGCATGCAGAGGCTGCCCGTTCATGACCGCTTTGAGAACGAAAGCGAGTGCCAGCGAGATGGCAAACCCTGCAGCCAGCGAGATCAGCACATCGAGCCAGCGATGAGTGCGATCGGGCCGCGACCAGGCCGCCGCGCACAGAAATGCCAGCGGACCGAACAGAGCGACGTCGCGCAGTGCGACGACCGATAGCTGGCCGGCCGTTTGTAAGATCCAATTCGACGTATCCGGTTTCCACGTCAGCGGATCCCACGCGGAACTCGAACGTGAGCTCCAGATCGCGGTGGCAGCCAGGAAAACCAGGTAGAGCAGCAGCGCACCCCAAATGAAGCCCCGTGCGCCAGATGTAGGAGTCTTCCGCCTGGACGCTTCCGGTCGTTTGCCCACTCGCATGCCTTCTTGTACCAATGTCAGGCTTTGCCGATTTTCCTAGACTTTCTCGCTGCGGAGCAACGATGCATTGTACAGTGCGCATTGTAGTACAGTGCGCATTTTCAGTGCGCACTGTACAGTGCGTTGAGACCCTTCCATGCCGAGCGGATGTTGTGAAGTTGCGCCATTTTTTTTCCTCCCCACGCGGTGGGGAGGGAGAGAAACATTCGGGATTTCATTTCCCATCCATGTTCTGTCGCGTCCAATACCAGCGAACAGCTTCGGCGGTGGATCCCACAGTCGTGTCGTCGGGCAGCAAGGAGCGAAAACGGATGCAATCGTCGCACGTTGCACTGAAAAAAATGCTGGACCTGCTCGTCCCAGGCATGGGTCAGCTGGCCGAGGTCCGTGCCGTCAGCGGTGGATGCATTAGCGACGCCAACCGCGTTGCGGTTGGTGCTGCCCGGGGCGGCACCAAACTGCTTTTCGTCAAACGCAATGACGAATCATTTCTGGATAAT
This sequence comes from Pirellulaceae bacterium, assembly GCA_963734865.1. Classification (GTDB taxonomy): domain Bacteria; phylum Planctomycetota; class Planctomycetia; order Pirellulales; family Pirellulaceae; genus CBDCUW01. The sequence goes on along the minus strand of CAVTIV010000019.1, from coordinate 1,369,507 downwards.
TTTCGCTGTGAAATGGATGGCTTGGTCCGGTTGCGGGAACCCGCTGCCATCGCTGTCCCCCAGCCGATCGCCGTGGGAGCGGCCCAAGGGTCGGCATGGCTTGTCACCGAGTGGATTGATCCGGGTGCGCGCCGCGTCGATTTCTTTGCCAGCTTTGGCCGGCACCTCGCCGAATTGCACCGCCGTACGCTGGGCCAGCGAATTGGGCTGGACCGAGATAACTATCTCGGATCGGCGAGGCAATGCAACTCGGCGAAAGATCGTTGGCCGGCGTTTGTCGCCGAGAATCGAATCGGGTTTCAGCTTCGTTGGGCGAAGGATCAAGGATTGGTAAGCGATCCGCTGGCCGACGACTGCCAGCGAATCATCGATGCGATCGATTCGTTGCTCGAGGGGCGTGAGGACCGCACATCGCTGCTTCACGGCGATCTGTGGAGTGGCAACTATTTAAGCGACGCCGAGGGCCAACCGGTGATAATCGATCCGGCGATCCACTACGGATGCCGGGAAGCCGAATTCGGAATGCTGCGACTGTTCGGGTCGTGCCCGAGTGAGTTTTTTGAGGCCTACCACGATGCATTTCCCTTGCCAGACGGTTGGCAACGGCGGGTAAGGGTTTATGTTCTTTATCATCTGCTGAACCATTTGAACCTGTTCGGCCGAGGCTACCTCGGTCAATGTCAATCGGTTGCGGCGGAGATCCTTCGCTGCTAGTTCCCTTTCACCCCCGGCGCACAGGCCGGCAAACTTGCAAAGAATCGACTGCTATGCTCGCTGCACGTGTCATCCCTTGCTTGGACGTCCATGGTGGACGTGTCGTCAAGGGAACGAACTTTGTCAACCTTCGCGATGCGGGTGACCCGGTGGAGGTGGCGCGTCGGTACGAGGCCGAGGGGGCCGACGAACTGGTGTTATTGGATATCACCGCCAGTCACGAACAGCGTGACATCATTTTGGATGTCGTTCGACGTACAGCCGAACAGGTTTTCATGCCGCTGACGGTCGGTGGTGGCGTGCGAACGATTGAGGATGTTCGGGCGCTGACCGTCGGCAGGTTGCGACAAAGTCTCGATCAATTCGGCTGCCTGCAAAGATCCCGACTTCATCCGGCGGGCGGCCGATCGATTTGGCAGCCAATGCATCGTCGTCAACATCGACCCCAAACGTGTCCAAAAGGAAAGCGGGGAGGTCTGGGAGGTTCATATCCATGGCGGTCGCACTCCGACCGGATTGATGGCCGTTGCCTGGGCCGTGGAAGTGCAGCGACTAGTGCCGGCGAGATCGTGTTGACCAGCATGGATTGTGATGGAACCTGTGATGGATACGACCTGCCGGTCACGGCGGCCGTCAGTGAAGCGGTTTCGATTCCCGTCGTCGCCAGCGGCGGTGCGGGCAAACCTAGTCACTTGGCCGACGCGATCATCCAAGGAAAAGCCGACGCGGCCTTGGCCGCGAGCATTTTTCATTTTGGCCAGTTTACGATTGCCGAAACAAAGCAAGTGATGCGTGAGGCCGGAATCACCGTTCGTTTGTAGCGTGTAGGCACGAGCCCCCCTGGAAGATAGACTGATATCGCCGTGTGATTGCCCAACGATTCGAGCAACGCACAGCACTGAGTTTTGATACACGTGAACGTATGACGGTCGAAATTGTTTCTTTACGAGGATCTGAGATGAAAAAGTTTGCCTTCGCATTGGTCGCTCTGTGCAGTTTTTCCGCCTTTGGCGTGACCGGTTGTGGCCCTGGGACAGATACGACCGTCATCCAGGCTCCGCCGGAAGAAGCGCCAGAGATGACCCCGGAAGAAGAAGAGGCGTACGCAAAGGAATTGGAAAAGTCGATGACAGAGTAGGCGATCGACACTCGATTCGAATGACAACCTCGTCCACCCATCGGTGGCGAGGTTTTTTTTTTGCCCCCGGAAGTTCCTCGCACATTGCCAGTTCCGTCTCTTCGGTCTTCTGCAGACCCTTCCAGTTCATCGCCCAGTCTCGAGAAATCCTGGTCACGTTCCCTGGGCAACCGAGATCCCGACACTGCGATGCCCAAGCGATCCGGGAACCGGAATGCCGGCGCTGGGTCGTACGAACGATGGTCCTTGCAGCCGCGGGTCGCATGGTAATCGCGGGTCGCCGAGTTCACTCAAGAAACGGCCCAAATGCAGCCCTGATGGGTGGTTCGACTCACGGTTCTGGCGAAAATCCGTCCATTATTTTGGAATTCGGGCGGGAAACTTGTAGCATCAGCGATCCGCGGTCCCGGATAATCACTTCCCGTTGTCGCGCATTTCCTTTGAGGGGCGGTTATTGAGCAAGATTCGTACGTTTCATTCCCTCATCCGTATCTGTTTTTGAACTTAGGAGAATTTGCATGTTGGGTCGAAAGACTAGGAGCAACGGTTTTACGTTGGTGGAACTGCTGGTGGTGATCGCCATCATTGGCGTTCTTGTTGGGCTGCTGTTGCCGGCGGTGCAAGCGGCTCGAGAAGCCGCACGAAGAATGAGTTGCAGTAATAATTTCAAACAACTTGGTTTGGCGATCCACAACTATCACTCTGCCTACAAGCAGTTGCCCACTCAAGGAGCAGGCACGGGCGCGGGCAGCCCCGTCCAAGCACTCGCTTGGTGGCGGGCATCTAACAGCGCAAACCGCTTGAACCTGAGTGCGATGGTTGGCATGACGCCGTTCTTTGAACAGCAAGCACTATGGGAGCTGATCGTCAATCCGAGTGTACAGACCGTGACCGGTGCCGCGCCACCTGCAAACGCAAACCCGGGTGGTACACCGAAGTGGCAACCAATGGGCCCGAGTCCGAAGGCCTACTCGCGAAACCCAGGTTACATTCCCTGGGCTACCGAGATCCCGACACTGCGATGCCCAAGCGATCCGGGAACCGGAATACCGGCGCTGGGCCGTACGAACTATGGTCCTTGCATGGGTGATTCTTACTCTCGCTTCGCGCAAAGCCATTACGACCTCAACCAAATGGTACCGTCGAGAAACGAGACGAACGCGAGAAGAGCCAAGGCAGCTCATCGCGGGGTCTTCATCCCCTACAGCGCATCAAAGTTTCGCGATGTCCTTGACGGATTGTCCAACACGATCGCGATGGGCGAGATCATTTCGGACCTCGGTGACAACGATGTCCGCAGCGCCCTTGCCGACCATGCCTCTGGGTCTGCGAACGACTTCGTGATCAATGATCCGTTGTACTGCAAGAATAAGGGTTACATTGATCCGGCAAGACCACGGTTTTGGTGCGACAACCAAAGTACTGGCTGTACCATCGCGCCAAAGATCCGGTCTCACAATTACATGACTCGGGGGATGGACTGGGCCGCCGCCTACCGATCCTCCGTTAGTCACGTCTACACCGTGCGACCGCCCAATAGCGAACTGTGCATCGGCGCCTGGGCCGACCACGCCGGCAACTTTTCCGCCAGCAGCCGTCACCAAGGCGGTGCTCATGTGTTGATGGCCGATGGCGCGGTGGTGTTCATCACCGATTCGATTGAAGCGGGTAACCAGTCGGCGCATATTGTGGACATCAACAACCGACCAGGCGCGAAGAGCCCATTCGGTCTGTGGGGAGCATTGGGAACCAAGGCGGCATCCGAAACGATCGAGGAACAACTGAACCAGTAGGCACCAGTCCTCACCATTGAAACGCGAACCTCGTCCAGGCAACTGGGCGAGGGTTTTTTTTGTTTGTGAGGGAATACATCAGGCCGAATCTCGCTCCACTCGGCTTGGCTTCGACGAAAAACCGCCGACTCGCAGCGGTCCAGTGGGCTCACCACCGATTCCGGTACCGATCCGGGGAGGGCGAGCTTGGGCCGCAGAGCCGCGCCGTGGCTCTAAATCTACACCCATGTGGGTGGCTTTCATGAGGCCCCTTGTGGTGGAAAATTGTCCTGATATTTCGGAATTTGGGGGGAGAATACATAGCGTTATCGGGCCGGCGTGTCGGATAATCGGACGCTGCTGTCTCGAATTGTCTTCGAGTCAGGGTTCTTCGTTGACGAGCAAGATCCATTCTTTTCATTTCGTCATCCATTTCTGTTTTTGTCTTCAGGAGAAGTTAAATGTTGCGAAGAAAGTCTATGAACAGCGGTTTCACCTTGGTGGAACTGCTGGTCGTCATCGCCATCATCGGCGTGCTGGTTGGCCTGCTGTTGCCGGCCGTGCAAGCGGCTCGAGAGGCCGCGCGAAGAATGAGTTGCAGCAATAATTTCAAGCAACTCGGTTTGGCGATCCACAACTACCATTCCGCCTACAAGCAATTGCCCATTCAGGGAGCAGGTACGGGCCAGGGCGTCGAGACTGGTGCTTGGTGGCAACAATCCAACACTTCCAACCGCTTGAACTTGAGCGCGATGGTTGGCATGACCCCGTTCTTTGAACAGCAGGCACTGTGGGAGCTGATCGTTAATCCGAGCATCCAGACCGTGACTGGTGCGGCGCCTCCGGGACCGCTTGGGGTTTGGCAACCGATGGGACCGAGCCCGAAGGCCTACTCGAGAAGCCCCGGTTACATACCCTGGTCAACCGAGATTCCGACGCTCCGCTGTCCGAGCGATCCGGGAGTAGGGCTCCCGGCACTGGGACGAACCAACTATGGTCCTTGCATGGGTGACTCGTACTCTCGCTTCGCGCAGAGCCATTACGACTTGACCAAAATGATACCGACACAAAGCGACACGAATGCGACGAGAGCCAAGGCAGCACATCGCGGAGTGTTCATCCCGTACAGTGGGTCAAAGTTCCGTGACATCCTTGACGGATTGTCCAACACGATCGCAATGGGCGAGATCATCTCGGACCTGGGCGATAAGGATGTCCGCAGCGCCCTGGCCGACCATGGCAGCGGCTCCGCGAATGACTTCGTGATCATTGATCCGTTGTACTGCAAGAACAAGGGTTACATTGATCCGGCGAGACCACAGTTCTGGTGCGATAGCCAAAGCACCAACTGCACGCCAGCACCGCTCGTCCGGTCCAACAATTACATGACTCGTGGGATGGATTGGGCCGCTGCGTACCGGTCGTCGGTCAGCCACGTTTACACGGTGCGACCTCCCAATAGCGAACTGTGCATTGGTGCGTGGGCCGATCATGCCGGCAACTTCTCGGCCAGCAGTCGTCATCAAGGCGGGGCTCACGTGTTGATGGCCGACGGTGCGGTCGTTTTCATCACCGATTCGATTGAATCGGGTAACCAGTCAGCGCATATCATTGACTACACAAACCGACCAGGTGGGAAGAGTCCTTTCGGTTTGTGGGGAGCCTTGGGAACCAGGGGGGCCAGAGAGACGATCGAGGAACAGTTGAACCAGTAGGATCGATGCTCTGCCATTGAAACGCGAACCTCGTCCAGGCAACTGGGCGAGGTTCTTTTGTGTGACGAGCACTTGCAAGTGAACAAATCGATGCGGGGAAACATTTAAAGTCGTCGTTCGCACTGCAGACGGTTCGCCAGGATACGTTCGCCGAGCGAACGACGACTTTCATGAATCCGCAAGTTTCGCGGGCCTAACAGCCACTCGTCCCACGCGAATCGTTATTCGCGAACACGGATCCAGTGGTCGTGAAAGATCATCCCCTGTTCGAATTCCAATGCCGGCATGTGACATTCGATGCAGCCCTCGGTCGGTGATACGGGACAGGCAATGTGGCCTTCGGAGTCTTCGACGTGGCAGTTGACGCAGTCCTGCACATATTCCGTCTTCGGTTTCGCGGTGAACGCCATGTGCGGATTGTGGCAGGTGGTACAGCGAAGCTGGCCCTCCGATTCCAAATAGCATTCACTGCGCAGCAGCCCAACGGGTTGAAAGCGCGCCAGCAAATTCGGGTATTCCCGTAACTCTTTTGGCGAGATGTCTTTTGGCATCCGATGGCAGCTTCCGCAAAGCTGCAATTCCGATTCCGCATTCCACTCGGCGCACCCACCGAGAATGGTGGTGGGTTGGATGACGCGCGTGCTTGACGCACATGTTCGCTGCCGGGGCCGTGGCATTTTTCGCAGTTCACGTTCGGGACAAGGTCAACGATTTTCTGGTCGATGATTTTTCCCGATGTTGTGTGACACGACACACAGCCGCGCATCCTTTGGCCGCGATGTGTATTTCCAAAGTATTCCATTGCGGTTTTGGGAGGTTGGTAGGCATGGCTCGGGGTGAGCCCAAATTCCTCATTGGCCGTGAACCAGGAAACGTGATGTTCGATCCCGACCGTCCCATCTTTGTCATCGGGCATCAGTGAAAAGAGTGTGATCGCATTGTGACCGGAGCCCAGTACGTACTCGAGCGGAAAGGACAGAGGCGTCGATTCGCTCAAGCGGCGCGTGTGAAGCCCATCGTCATCGAAGAAATAGGTAAACGATCCGTACGGCTCACCGGCATTGACTGTCTTGCCAACAAACTTCTTCGCGAGCAGAGAATCTTGCGAACGCGCAAACGTCGATGCGTGCCCCGATTGCGCGTGAAGTTGATGGTTTTCGGCGTGACATTCCCCACAGACGTTTCGTCCGACGAGGGTCGGTTCGCCGATCCTTTCTGGCGACGCGGAGGTTTTTTGAATTTCCGAGATGTGCGTCGTTGATGGTGTCGCCGACGGTGGTTGGCCGATGATGGTCACGATCCAACCGATCGCAATGAATGCCACGACCGCAAGGGCGATGATCTTGGCACGACTCAATTTTTGCTCCTTGAACGATGAGAACGGCATGAGAGTCGATAGCCGTTTCTCGCTGGTCGGTTTCTGCCGGGGCCACCTGCGCCGCGATCAAACTCACTCGCCATTCTATGTTACGTTCGCCGGATGTGTTCGTTGGCTTGTTTTTCTGCGGGCCCTTCCGGCCAAGCGCCGCCACGCCCGAGCAAACATGATCTCGTTGGGCATGCCGAATCGTGTCGAGACCAATGCGCGGAGCGAAAGATGCCCGGGACCCGAAATAACGCCCCAGTCGGCTGGCCGACATGACGGAAGTTGCCTTCTCGCAGATGCTGCCCGGTTGACCTTTGGGCGGGCGGGGGATTACACCAATGAAGCGTCTCGATTGCCGGCCGTGTCCCTCCATCCGACCTCCCCCATTCACGCGCCGCCGATACCCCGTTTACCCCCTTTTTGGAAGTTTTCATCGCCGTGTCGAAAGCCGTCCCGGTCAGCAATGCCCTGATCAGCGTGAGTGACAAGTTAGGCTTGGCCGATTTTGCCGCCGGTCTCTGTCGCGCCGGTGTCACGATCTACAGCACCGGCGGAACCCGCCGCCATCTCGAGCAATCGGGGATCGAAGTGCGGGACGTGGCTGATTACACCGGATTTCCCGAAATGCTCGATGGCCGCGTCAAAACCCTGCACCCCAAAGTGTTTGGCGGGATTCTGGCCATCCGCCAGCGTGGTGACCATCTGGACGCCATTGCCGAGCACGGCATCGTGCTGTTCGATCTGGTGGTGGTCAATCTGTACCCCTTCGAGGCGACGGCGGCGCGGGCCGAGGCGACGCGCGAGCAGTGCGTCGAGCAGATCGACATTGGTGGCCCCAGTTTGGTTCGGGCAGCAGCCAAGAACCATGCGGACGTTGCCGTCGCGACCAGCCCCGAGCAGTACGGAAAGATCCTTGCCCAACTTGAATCGCTGGGCGGAACCACCATCGAACTGCGTAAGCAGCTGGCAAGCGATGCTTTCGACCACACCGCCGCCTACGATCGCGCGATCGCCGATTTCATGCGTGGTGAAATCGTTACCAACGAGTTTCCTGCCAGTCTCCATTTTTCGCTTCGTCGCAAAGCCCAGCTTCGTTACGGAGAGAACCCACATCAACGTGCCGCACTGTACAGCGATCCGACAGAACGCACGGCGAATCTGGTGTCGGCCCGGCAGATCAGCGGCAAGGAGTTGTCGTACAACAACCTGCTGGACTTGGATGCGGCGCTCGATATCGTTCGCGGATTCGGCGGACCGGCCGTTTCGGTGATCAAACACAACAATCCCTGTGGCGCGTCGACCGATGCCAAACTTTTGCGTGCCTGTCGAAAAGCGCTGGCCGGTGACCCGCTTCAGCGCTTTCGGTTCGGTGCTGGGATTCAATCGAACCGTCGATATCGAAACGGCGGAATTGTTGTGTGAACCGGGGCTATTTATCGAAGCGATCGTGGCGCCCGATTTCGAGGCCGGAGCCGTGGGACTGCTAACAACTCGGCCCCGTTGGAGCGAGAACGTCCGATTGATGCAAGTCGGAATTCTGGATGACCCGCCGCCTGCGATCCAGCGACGATTCATCAGCGGTGGGATGTTGGTTCAAGATGCCGACCGGCTACCGAGTCGCCCGTTGCAGTGGAAAACGGTTACCGAGACCAAGGTCGCCGATGAATTGTGGGACGATGTCGCGTTCGGCTGGGAAATGGTTCGACACGTCAAGAGCAACGCGATCGTGTTGGCCAAGGACACATCGCTGATTGGCGTCGGTGCCGGTCAAATGAGTCGTGTGGATAGTGTCGAAATCGCCATCGAAAAGGCGGGGGATCGAGCCGCCGGTTCGGTGCTCGCCTCGGATGCGTTCTTTCCGTTCCCCGACTCCATCGAAGCGGCGGCCGAAGCGGGTGTCGTTGCGGTCGTTCAACCGGGCGGATCGAGGCGGGACCAAGAGGTGATCGATGCTTGCAACAAACATCATTTGCCGCTCGTGCTCACGGGCCGCCGACACTTCAAGCACTGATGACGATAAGCACTGATGACGATCCTCGACAAAATCCTCGTTCAAACGCGAGCCAAGATCGATGCGGATCGCAGCTCACGCCCAGCCCGGGAACTGGAAGCGGCGATCGCAAATTGTCCCCCTTGCCGCGACTTTCACGGCGCCTTGGCCGAGGGTGATGCGGTTCAGCTAATCGCTGAGGTCAAACGCGCCAGCCCCTCGGCAGGTGTGATTCGCGAACACTTCGATCCGCTGGCCATCGCCCAGGCCTATCGTCTCGGCGGCGCCGCGTGCATCAGCGTATTGACAGACGAACCGTTTTTTCAAGGCTCGCTGGACTACTTGCGGTCGGTGCGGTCGGTCGTCGATTTGCCGCTGTTGCGAAAAGACTTCATTGTCGACCGATACCAATTGCTGCAAGCTCGCGAGGCAGGTGCCGATTGCGTCCTGCTGATCGCCGAGTGTCTCTCCCGTGAACAACTGCGTCGTCTGCACGCCGAGGCCCTTGGGATCGGCCTCCAGACGCTGATCGAATTGTACGAGCCAACAAATCTGGATGCGGTGTTGGATACCGGAACGAAGCTGGTCGGCATCAACAACCGCGATTTGAGAACGTTTGAAACATCGCTGCAACATACGCTCTCGCTGCGACCGCAGATTCCCGAGGATCGTTTGGTGGTGGGTGAAAGCGGCATCCGCGAGCATGCGGACCTGGTGCTGCTAAAAAACGGCGGTGTCAAAGCGGTCTTGGTCGGCGAATCCCTGATGCGTCAGGACGATATCGCGGCCGCGACTCGTCAGTTGCTGGGCGACTCGTCGAACTGAGACGCGTTGCCGGGTGTCTCGGTTGGGAAGCCGGCCTGTCCGCCTGTTCGGTTTCAGCCAAGGGGGACGCAACAAGCGGCAGGAGACTGTTAACCGAAGCACCGATGCCTTCGGTTTGCCGTTCAATGAAAACGGCCGTCCGGCACACCCATATCAACGGTCTGCTCGCAGTTGGGCTCCGTGGAATACGCCTTCAGTTCTCTGGCGGCGCCGAGGGCGGTTCGAAGGCGAATTCCTGCCATTTGACCGATTTGTCCATCGGTTCAATGCGCATCACCAAGTGACCATCTTGATACAGCCGTACCGTACCGGTCGATTGGCTGACGACGACCGAGATCGACTTGGTTTTTCGCGTGATCGCGGCTGCGGCCCAGTGTCGTGCACCGAGACCCTTGGTCATTGTCAGATCCTCATGGGACACTTCCAGCATCTGACGACTTCGCTCGATCACTCCATCGCTATTGACAATGAACGCTCCATCCAGCTGGGCAACTTCTTTGGCATCATCTTGGACTTTGGCGTCCATCAGGTTGCGGTGTTTTCGGTTATAACCGCGAAAGGGATCGACGCCGCTGTCATTGGAATGTTCGAGAACCTTGCGCGTATCGCCGACGACAAACAAGGTGCCCACCGGCTTGCCCTCGCGCCCTTCGCGACCGATCTGTGCCGCCAGGTCCACCACCGTTTTGATCGTCTTTAACGGTACCCGGCTTTCCAGCATCTGCAGATCACGAACGGTCAGCCGCCTCATCCGCTCGTCCAATTGCAGGTGGCTGATCGAGTCGAGCCGGCCCTGCTGAAAACCGCTGTAGACGGCGACCACCTCGCCATTGGTGCGAATCAGTTCGTCGGCAGCCGCCTCGAGCAACGCGTGCTGAAGTCGCTCCAACAGCGGAGCTTTTTCTTTGTTCAGCGCCAGTGGCTTGAGCCCCGCTTCGGCGGCACCCTCCAGATCCTCCGGAGAATCAACGGCGACAATGACCGGTTTGTCGCTCACATTGGCCATCTCCGCGATTCGTTTCCAATCGGTCGAACCGTCCAGCAACACCAGCAACGCATCCGCACCGCGATCTTGCAAAAGCGCGACCGCGGCGGCGACCATCGCTGCGTTGTGTTTGGTGAGTCGTTGCGTCGCCATGGGCGCACACGGATGTCCGAGAGTGAGAATCGAGCGAGTGTGTTGACACAACCACCATCCCTGGCCGTGACAAACCACGGGTACTTTGACAAGTTGTAACGGATCGTCGTGATGACGGACAGCCAACGGAGGAGGCAGGTCGCCGATTATCTTCGTGAAGAATTGGCCGCATGAGCCATCGAGGTCGATCGCCAAGCCGGTCCGCTGCGGTAGACCCGTTCATAGTACATCGCGATCGATCGCAGGGCGTGGCCCTTGGGACCAATTTTCCATTCTCGATCTCGTTCGTTGTACATCGATGCCAACAAGAATCGCACGGCCTGCACCAACCGCGGATTCTGCAACTGCGAATCCGGTGTGATCGTCAGCAGCCACTCGACCATATGACCGGTCGTCTGGATCTTTCGATCGAGATTGCCGTTGTCTTCTCGTCCCTCGAACCAGATCGTGCTCATCGAACCATCTCGATTCTGCAACCTGTAGCAGTAGGACTCGAAGTCTTGCGTGAATTTCTCTGCACGCTTCCATTGGCCCTCGATCGGTTTGCCCTCGGCGCGACGTTTCCGCAGAGCGTGAGCAAATCCCATCAATCGGTGCGTCCCGCCGCAGGCGGCGCCCACGATTGGCTGAGACAATTCCTCGCGGATCAAACGCTCGAAATCCCAATGCTGGCCGTCATCGGCCGTCCACACCTCGTCGGTGTCCAAGTAGTGCGACAGTCCTATCAAGGCAAACGTCAACTCCTCTCCGCTCTTACAGGTCGCCATTTCTGCGTCGATGATGTCGGCGACCGAAAATTTCTGGTTTCCGGCATAGAGCGGATAATCCTCCGGTACATTGCACATCGCAAACACTGCCAGCATTTGCCCCTGATGCCCTTGAAGACCAACTCCGCTCTTGGCCTCAATGCCCCGTGGACCTGCGGTCAATAGCCGTTGGCCACGACACAGATTGTTGCCGGCAATCCAGGCGATCGTGCTGTACGTATTGCGACCGACGATGACCCGAGTGTCGATGCCGTAAACCATCATCGAATGCATCATCCCCCAATTGCTGCGTTCGTCGGCAACCTCGGGGCGGGCATAGTAGTGTTGCAGGCATGAACGCATCGCGCGTTGCATGCCGCGGACGGTGTTGTTCAAAGGAAGCGACTCAAGAGGATAGCCGGCATAGTCCAATTCGCGGGCGGGCGCCGCGTCGACCGCGTCACGCTGGTCGTCCGTCATGTCACGTTGCTCATCGATCGTGATGCGTTTCATCTCCATCGCATCGCGTTGGTCGCCGATCGTGACCGGTTCGGTGGCAATCGACTTTGTTGGTGCTGGCCGGGTTGACTGTTGCTCGGACGAATCGTTCCCTTCTGGCGCCGTGTCAGGATGGGGTTCGCGAATCGAACCATCGGGATCAATCCGCAGCTCACGAACCTCGACCCCTCGGCGTTGAGTCGTTCTCGCCACCGCTGGTGATTGCGAAGCGACCGAAGTGTCCGACTGCCGCTGGGCATCCTCCGCGGTGCCGCCGACGTCATCCATTTCACTACCGATACTCGCTGTCGGTTCATGGACGTCCGCCGCCGGTTGCCGATCCACAGTACTGGTCATCGGCAGGCCTGTCTGAGGCACCGGCTCCGACTCGATTTCAATCGCCTCGATGTCAGGCTCGCTCGACTCGGGTTGTTCGGTGAACGGCGGATGGCTGTCCACGACAATTGCGGGCAGATCATCGGTCGGTGCGATGACGGGCGACCGATCCAATTCGATGCGCTCCATCGGGGGCGCCAATTGGATCGCCGAATCGCTCTCGGTCAGCGATGGTGGTTGCCGGCTCCCAAGCCGATCGGAAGTGGAATCCGTATGCTCCCGGGCAACCCAACCGTCGGGCTGCTGAAGCGGCTGGAATTCGTCGGACGGATCCGTCATTGGCAGCAGATTGGCCGGTTCCGAGATTGCCGGCGGACCGAGGGCCTGTGCCGGCGGACCGAGGGCCTGTGTCTGCGGATCGAGGGCCTGTGCCTGCGGATCGAGGGCCTGTGCCGGCGGTCGGGGCGGCTGCATCTTGGTCGACGGGGCTTTTTCCGGTTTGCTCAGCCGCTCAAATAGCCAGGGTCTTCGCGCGACGCGCAGCTCGATCGTCGACTTGATTGGCTCGGCGGTTGCGTTGGCGGCCGGATTCAGTTGTAACTCGGCCGATGGTGTCTGGCCATTCGCGGCGGATTCCAGGCACGCGGATTCCAGGCACCAGGCGGCCAGCAACATCGTGAATATGTGTCGACGCCGAGTGGAAATTGAGCGACGTTGCAGCACAGTTAGCTCCGCAGCAGAAAACAATGATTTCGTGCCTCGTCAACGCTTGATTTGGGTTTCAGAAACAGAAAAGAGGGCAGAACTCAATCTCCAAATGGCACCAGCGGGTGCATTGCACCGTTGAGTCCTGCCCTCTTTTCCGCGAACGCCCCTTTTCGCGACCAAACACTAACCCAAACTCATCTCTTTGACATAGATCTAGTTCACCTATCGGACTTCTGCGGCGCGAAATTAAGCCGGAAACTTCCGCTCGATCGGCAGGTGCATAAAACCGCAGGTTAGAGAAAGTGGGCACATTGGGCCAAAGAGCTACAGATCAAACTCTTCCAACGAGTCCAGCAAGTGATCGAGCTGATCCTTGGGGACCGCGGTTCGATCGGCCTGACGCTTTTTCAACTGATCGTCGATGCCGACGGCATCGCGTCCCGCTAGCAAAAGCTGTTCGTCTCGTTCGCGAGCCGCGGTGGCAATCGGATCGTCGCCACCGGCAGGTGCGCCGAACAACTGGGAGAGATCAATCTTGAATCCTTCATCTCCCTCCACATGCGCTCCGGCGATGGCGGGTGCTTTGTGTTGGGGAAAGATGATCGCATTCTCGGGACAGACGCGACTGCAGGCCGGGCAACCCTTGCGACAATTGTCGGGTTGTTCGACCAGAATGTTCTCTCCGCCATCCACCCCATAAACTCCGAACAGACAGAAATCAACGCATTCCATGCAGTTGGTACAACGGCTGTAGTCGATCACCGGGTACCATCGTCGCGCCGCTTGCTCATCAACCTGAACCAACTTGCCACCGACGATCGGCAGACCGCTTGAGCCGTTGGACTTGGGATCCGGGGCATCGACGATGCGGCGAATCTCGTCGATGAACGGCTCGGCCGTCTCGAACAGCTTCAGATCGATGCAATGAATGTTGCGATTTGGACGGGGATAGATGTCGGTGACACGGTCGACCGCCTCCAGAGCCTCGTCACTCTCGGTCGGTGGCGGATCATCCCGATCATCCTGATCGCCGATCAGGGTCAGACCGCATTGACCCTGGACTCCGTTTCGATCGAGCACCCAATGGGCGGCGCGCGAAAAAATCCACGAGACGACGACCAGATCACCTTCGATCGCCGCCAACCGTTTGTAAGATTCACTGCCTCGCGACAAATCATAAAGATGGGGGATGACCAGAACATCGACGCCGGCGAGTTGTTTGACAAAGTCGGCAATTTTCTGCTCGAGCTCGCGCTTCTGAGGATTGCGTGATTGCCCTTTCGAGATCACGACGGTCCAGGTTGCTTCGTGTGTCGCAGAAATCATCGGAGTGAAAGTCTCGTATCTCTGGGGCGAAAAAAGACGTCTCTTGGGCGAAAAAAGACGCAGGGAAGGTGTTTGCTAAAATCGACGATCGGGGTTGCCGGTACCTTGTCACAACTTGAGTGGAGGGTTGCGAGGAAAAGGGGGCCGGGCACGCCACCGACCGATCCTACCAGTCCAACGGACGCTTCCAAGCCGCTTTCGTCTCCGATAGGCTCGCCACCAGCACGACCTCCTCGGCGCCACAGGTGACGACCAACTGATCGCTCGACTCGATTGTACCTAGCCGCATCACCGGCACATGGCAGTCACGAAGCATTGCCTGAAATTCGTCCGCATTTTCGCCGCTCACTTCCACCAGGAATCTCGTATTCGATTCGCTGAACAGGACCTCTGTGGCGGACAACGGGGCCTGGCACACCTGTTCAATGTCGATCTTCATTCCCAGGCCGCCCGCCATTGCCATTTCCGTGGCCGCCACGGCCAACCCCCCTTCGCTCAAATCGTGACAGGCACGAACCAACCGTCGGCGGATCGACTGATGTAGCGATGCGAACGTTTCCTTGGCACGCACCGCATCGACCGTGGGCACTTGGCCACCGGTCCACCCGCGAACGAGTGCCAAGTGGGATCCGCCAAGTTCCGACTTGGTTTCACCCACCAAGAAGACTGCGTTGCCGGCTTCCTTGGCATCCATCGTGACTGCGAATGAAACGTCTTCGATCTGACCGATCGCGCTGATCAACAAACTCGGCGGGATGGCAATTGTTTGTCGATTTCCCTCCGCGTCGCGGTAGCTGAATTCGTTGTTCAGGCTGTCCTTGCCGCTAACGAAAGGTGTCCCGAGTGTGATCGCTATGTCTTGGCAGGCGATTGCCGCTCGCACCAACGAACCGAGTGTTTCGGCGCGATCGGTGTAGCCCCAACAGAAGTTGTCCAAGATCGCAATCTTGGCCGGATCGGCGCCCACCGCGACGGCGTTTCGAATCGCTTCATCGATCGCAGATGCGGCCATGTGATAGGTATCAAAGTCACCGAAGTGGGGATTCATCCCGCAAGAGAGCACGAGTCCGCGTCGACTTTCCATTCGTGGACGAATCACGGCAGCGTCCCCGGGACCGTCACAGGCTGGTCCGACCAACGGTTTGACGACGCTGCCACCTTGAACCTCGTGATCGTATTGGCGAATGACCCAATGCTTGCTGGCCACATTCAGGCTACTGATCAGTTCAAGTAGTACCGCGAGATGTTCGTCCCGGGACATCGGCGGCACATCGATGGGCACCGTAGCGGCCGGATGGTACACCGCGTCGCGGATCACCGGTGGTCGCCCCTGGTGAAGAAACTGCATCGACAGATCGCCAACGGTTTGTCCGTGATAGCTCAACAGCAAACGTCCTGTCGGCGCGAATCGTCCGATCACGGCAGCTTCGACGCCCTCACTTTGGCACAGGTCGTGGAGCTCATCCCACGACTCTTGTGGAACGGCCAACACCATTCGTTCCTGAGCCTCCGAGATCCATATTTCGGTATAGGTCAGTCCGTCGTACTTCAGCGGTGCTCTCTCCAACCAGACTTCCGCGCCGAGATCTTCGCCCATCTCGCCCACGGCGCTGGAGAATCCGCCGGCTCCGCAATCGGTCACAGCGTTGTACAGACCGCGGTCGCGCGCCTGCAGCAAAACATCGAGCACCATTTTTTCTGTGATCGCATTGCCGATCTGGACGGCACCGCCGGAAAGCGATTCCGACTCGCTGGTCAGTTCGGCTGAACTGAACGTTGCTCCATGAATACCATCACGCCCGGTGCGGCCGCCGATGGCCACGATCAAGTCATCGGCAACGACCCGTTTGTCTTCCATCCCGACGGGAATCATCCCGACGTTCCCGCAATACACCAGCGGATTGCCGAGGTAACGCGGATCAAAGTAGACCGCGCCGTTGACCGTCGGAATTCCCATCCGGTTGCCGTAGTCACGAACACCGGCAACCACGCCTTTGATCACCCGCCGCGGGTGCAACACTCCCGGTGGCAGCGAATCGGCGGGCGTATCGGGTGGTGCAAAGCAAAAGACATCCGTATTGCAGACCGGTTTGGCACCCATTCCGGTTCCCATCGGGTCGCGAATCACACCTCCGAGTCCGGTGTTCGCGCCGCCATAGGGCTCCAATGCGGAGGGGTGATTGTGCGTCTCGACTTTGAAGCACACGTGGTACCGATCGTCGAACGTCACGACCCCGGCGTTGTCCTTGAACACGCTGACACACCAGTCCTGTTCGCCCAGCGACTTTCGGATCGTCTGAGTCGCAGCGAAGATCGTTTCCTTGAGCATGTTATCGAATTGCCGCTGGTCCGCCTCGGCCTGACCATCGGTTCCCGGGCCGCGATATCGAATGCGGCCGGCAAGTGTCTTGTGACTGCAGTGTTCCGACCAAGTCTGGGCGATCGACTCCAACTCGATATCCGTCGGATCGCGACCGATCGACACAAAGTGATCGCGGATCGTCTGCATTTCGACGACCGTCAGATAGAGTTGGCCGTCGGCCGAAAGTCTTGCCAGTCCTTCGCCATCGAGCTTGCGAATCGGCACGGTCACCAGATCAAAGGCGTAGGGAGATCCGACGTCCAACTCGTCCATTTCCAGTGGGCCGACAACCACCTGTTCGATCGCGTCGTTGGAAAGCGCACGGCGACAGATCGCATCGAGCGCATCGTCGTCAACGCCGCCGAGCCAGTATTTGCGCAGCGTGCGAACCGCTTCGACTTCGATGCCCGCGTCTTGCGCCGCCCCGGCCGTGCTGGCCGCGACCGGATCCATCACTCCCGGTTTCGGCAGCACGTTGACCTGAGTCGTCTGTTCACCCGGTGGCTGGTTCAAAACGTCCTGGCCGGCGATCGCCACGACCGTTCGCTCGATCACCGCGTCGGACAACAACGATTCTGCTAACCGAATCGCTTCGGCACGCGCGAAGCTCCCTTGAACCAAAAAGCTACGAGCAAACGCGACCGAGACGTTTTCACCCAACCCCAGTTCGCCGATCTCTTCACTCGTTCGAATACCTTCGCGATCGATCTGGCCGTCAGCCGGATAAATGTCGATTTGCCAGAGTGGCATGATTTGTTTCCCTACGTGTCGTTCCAGGTTGTCAGGTCTGTTCTTTGCATCGCTTTGCGTCGGCCAGCCAGCGGAACAATTCGTCGTCATTGGCTCCGTCAATCATCCGTTTCAATTGATCCAAGGAGCCCGCCAACCGCTGCAGTTCAGCAGAAATGGCGGTCCGATTCTGCTGGCAGATCGCTGTCCACAGGGCCGGATCACCCGCCGCGACGCGGGTGATGTCTCGCCAGCCGCTACCGACCAATTCGCGAGCCTGAGGGTCAGCCATCCTGGCCACCAGCGCAGACACCAAGTGTGGCACGTGGCTGACCGATGCCAAGTGGGCGTCGTGCTGGGAAGCGCTCATCCGAGTCGTCCGGCCACCGGTCAGCTGCCAAAAATGTTCTGCCCGCTCGCTCAGCAGCGGATCGGTATTCGCATCCGGGGTGATGACAATGACCTTTTCGTCAAACAGCGTCTCACTGGCATGCTCGACACCCGTTTTCTCGGATCCGGCGATCGGATGGGCGGCCACAAACTTTGCCAGCGCTCGGGGGTCGCGTGAAACCGTTTCGACAATGCCGGCTTTGGTGCTGCCGACGTCCGTGATCAGGCAATGCTGGGGCGATGCCGCGGCCGCTTCGACGACCATCGCCGCGATCGAGTCCACCGGTGCCGCGACCACGACCACATCACACCCCTGACAAGCCTGCTCAAGCGATTCAACCGTCTGGTCGACAACCCCTCGAAGAATCGCTAATTCGCGATTCGCATGGCTCCGCGATGTTCCGATCAGCTCGATCTGAGGCCGTCGGCGACGAAGCGCCAGCGCCAAGCTTCCGCCGAGAAGTCCGACGCCCAAGATTGCGACGCGGTGCGGCCAGTGAGGGGGGAGAGGTTGCATACCGAGAGCAAAAGTCGAGTGTGTGTTGGTTTCCTTGGCCGGTCAAGACAGCGAACGTCAAAGGTTCCACAAGGTCGCGTCCGCTTGCCGCCAAACGATGGGATCTTCAAAAAAGAGGTGCACGAGTCCAACCGGCCTACGCTTTCACAGTTCCGGCAACTGGTGCCCCATCTTCGCGCGTTTGGTCTCCAGATACCTTTGGTTGTGCGCATTGGATGGCGGCACGATCGGCACCTGATCGACGACACGCAGATCAAAACCGCGCAGATTGAACGCTTCGGTCTTTTTTGGATTGTTGGTCAGCAATCGTACTTCGCTCAAACCGAGATCCTTCAGGATTTGCAGCCCGATGCCATAGTCTCTCATGTCGGCTTTGAATCCCAGGGCATGGTTGGCTTCGACGGTATCGAGTCCGCCATCCTGTAGCGAATAGGCGCGAATTTTTTGCGCCAAGCCGATGCCTCGCCCTTCCTGCGGCAAATAAACCAGCGCACCGCGACCCTCGTGACCAATCATTTCCAACGCCATCTGCAACTGGTCACCACAGTCACAGCGTAGCGAAGCGATCAAGTCGCCGGTGAAACAACTGCTGTGCATGCGGACCAGGGGAGGCAGGCCTGGTGCGGACAGATCGCCAAACACCAACGCGATCGGTTCTTGCGGTTCGTATTCCACGGCGTAAACGATGATCTGAAAGTCGCCATACTTCGTCGGTAATTCTGATTCGGCTGCACGCGAAATCAGCTTCTCGCTGACGCGTCGGTGAGCGATCAACTGCTCGATGCTGATGATCTTTAAATCATGGCGTCTGGCAATGGCCACCAGAGAGTCCCGGGAGGCGCGGTCACCGGTCTCGTCAAGCACTTCGCAAAGTGCACCGGCCGGTCGCAATCCCGCCATCCTGGGCAGATCAACGGCAGCCTCGGTGTGGCCGGCGCGACGAAGCACACCGCCCTGTTTGGCCAGCAACGGAAAGACGTGACCGGGCCGAACAAAATCATCCGCGTCACTATCGGCCGACGCGAGTCGGCAAATCGTTTCGCTCCGTTCCGCGGCCGTGATTCCCGTTTTTGCGGTTCGCGAATCGATCGGTGTCAGAAACGCGGTCTGCAACGGCGCCTGGTTCTGAGCCACCACAGGCGACAACTCCAAACGCTTGCAGACATCCGGTAGGATCGAGACGCAAAGTTGCCCCCGACCGCTCAACATGAAATTGATCTTTTCCGGCGTCGCCTTCTCGGCAGCGATGATGAAATCGCCTTCGTTCTCACGATCCTCGGCGTCAATCACGATGACGATTTCGCCGCGGCGGATTGCTTCCACCGCTTCGGGTACCGAATTCAGCTCGACGGACATAACTTCTTTCAAGGTTGTGAACACGACCTGCCGCCTGATCTTGGCATGCTGCGGCCCCATTCGACTGGATCATTATACGGCGACAGCGAATTCCTCCCACCGCCCGAGTTCCTGCCACCGCCCGAGTTCCTGCCACCTTCGGGGTCCCTGCCGAACCCGTAATTCCGATGCCAAAAACTCAGAATCTCGCTGGGCGATCTTTGCCCTCCGCTATGATGAATCGATGCGAAAGAGGGAAAGGCTTGCTCATCAAACCCCCGTCAATGACCAATGGACATGACCTTTGAATCCGTTCCACATCGTTGGATCGCTGTGACGCTGGTGATCTTGGCCTGCTCGGTCGCCGGGTCGGAGGAGAATCCGATAGCACCTTCGGCCGTGGCACCTGCTGGGAAAAAACAGACGGACAAGTCCATCGAAGTCGAAGTGTTCGCCAACCAACGATTCAGCCAAGCCGACGGCCGGGCGGGTCTGTGCGACGTTTATTCTCCGCTGACCGCAGCTCCGCCCCACGGTTACCCGGTCGTGATCGTGATTCATGGTGGTGGTTGGATCAGTGGCGACAAATGGACGGTCGAGGGGTATTCGCGGTTGTTGGCTCGAAATGGATTTGTGGCGATCACGATCAACTATCGCTTGGCGCCGAAATACAAGTTTCCGGCCCAAGTCGATGATGTCCGCGAAGCATTGCTGTGGACGTCGGAAAACGCCGAGAAATATTCGATTGACCTGAATCGACTGGGTCTATTCGGTTACTCCGCCGGCGGACATCTTTCGGCGCTCGTCGCCGCCCTAGGCGACGAACCATTGACGGTTCGTGCAGCGGCTAGCAGTTGGCCGATCACGGACTCGCGATGGAATCGTTTGCCGGCGATCGGTGCGGTTTTCGCCGGAGGCCCACCATGTGATTTTCGATCGCTACCGATCGATAATTCGGCCTTGGCGTACTTCTTGGGCGGTTCGCGACGTGAAGTCCCCGAGGTCTACGTCGCTGCATCACCCGCCGCGCACGTCTCCTCCTCCGATCCGGCGACGCAGATCATTCATGGCGAAGGCGATCTGCTGGTTCCGATCGTGGGCAGTGAACAGCTGCACAAAGCACAGCAGGCGGCGGGGATCGACAGCCGATTCGAACGGATACCAAAACAGGGGCACATGGTCACTTTCCTGAATCCCGAGACCGGCATCAAGATGCTGGAATTCTTTCAGGAAGTTCTGGCGGACAAGCCGAACAAGCAGCAGTTGCCCGCTGATCGGTAGTACCGGGTCGTTCGTACCGCCGATCGGCGAACCCGATCGATAACTCTCGCGACGCTCGTTGACTGCCGGCGAACGAATCGTGACAAAGCCGCGCGACCGACAAGCTCATTCCAGGATCATGTCGTCGACCGTCATGCCGCCGGGAATCATCGGCAACACATGCTCTTGATAGGGCACCTGAATGTCGAGCAAATAGGGGCCTTTGTAAGCGATCATCTCGCGGATCGCCGGTTCCAGGTCGACCTTATCCTTGATCGTCGCGGCGCCACAGCCGTAGCCCTTGGCAATCATCACAAAGTCGGGATAGCGGTCATCGGCATAGGTGAAGCGATCGGCGTTGCTTTTGCCCGCCGCTTCGTCGTGATGAATCGGGCCGAGGTACGTGTGTGCTCGGTTGCGCTCCATGAACCGATCTTCCCACTGAACCACCATCCCAAGATGCTGGTTGTTCAGCAGCAACACCTTCACTGGCAACTCCTCGCAAAAGCAAGTCGCCAGTTCTTGAATGTTCATCTGAAAGCTGCCATCGCCGTCAATATCGATCACCAACGAATTGGGGTGGGCCGCTTGCACGCCCATCGCTGCGGGCAAGCCGAATCCCATCGTGCCCAGTCCGCTGCTGCTGAGCCACGTTCGTGGCCGATTGAATTTATAAAACTGAGCCGCCCACATCTGATGTTGGCCGACACCCACGGTGATGTAGGTGTCCATCTCGGCCGTCATCTCGCTGAGCGTCTTGATGGCGTGTTGCTGCAGAATGCCGTCGAACTTCTGGTCGTAGTGAAAAGGATGAGTCTTCTTCAACTCGGCGCAGTGCTTCTGCCATTCCTCGATATCGGGTTTCTGAACGATCTTGTTCAACTCGGTCAGCACTTGTTTGACGTCGCCGCGTACCGGAATATGCGCTTGCTTGTTTTTATTCAGTTCCGATGCGTCGATATCGACATGAATGATCTTGGCGCCCTTGGCGAACGATTCGACCTTGCCGGTCACCCGATCGTCAAAGCGAACTCCCAATGCGATCAGCAGGTCACAATCACGAACCGCATAATTGGCGTAGGCCGATCCGTGCATGCCGAGCATGTTCAACGAATGTTCGCCGTCGGCCGGATAGGCCCCCAATCCCATCACCGTCGTGGTCGTGGGAATGCCGGTTTTGGCCGTCAATTGGCGCAGCTCTTCGCTGGCGCTGCCCAGGATGATTCCGCCCCCTGCATAGATCACCGGACGACGCGCCAACTTGATCGCCGCGGCGATCTGGCGAATCGTTTCGCCCGGCACGACTGGTGCCGCCGGGTCGTAGCCCGGCAAATCCATCGGCGGGTCCGTGTCGACCTCGAGGGTGCTGAGTTGGACGTCCTTGGGCATGTCGATCAACACCGGACCGGGTCGGCCGCTGGCCGCAATATGGAACGCTTCCTTCATGATTCGCGGCAGGTCGGCGATATCGGTGACGAGGTAATGGTGCTTGGTGATGCCGCGACAAACTTCGACCATTGGTGTTTCCTGGAACGCGTCGCTACCAATCGCCTTGGTCGGTACCTGTCCGGTAATGCACACCAACGGAACACTGTCGAGCTTTGCGTCGGCGATGGCCGTCACCAGGTTCGTCGCACCCGGGCCACTGGTCGCCATCACCACACCAACTTTGCCGGTGCTGCGAGCGTAACCCTGAGCCGCAAAACCGCCCCCCTGCTCGTGCCGCGGCAAGATCGTGCGAATCGAGTCTCCGAATCGGGTCAGCGCCTGGTGCATCGGCATGCTGCAACCCCCCGGATAGGCGAACAGTACTTCGACGCCGTGATCGACCAGAGATTTGACCAGAATGTCGGCACCGCTCATCAAACGGGAATCAGTGGCAGGCGGGGCTTTGGCAGTACTCATTTGCTCGAAACGGTTGGGAACGGGGGAACAGGAACGGAAATACGAACGACGCGAAGGGACCGACCTTTGGTACAAATCCTCTGGAAATGTACCGAAAAAAGCGAGTCCGGATCGCGAGAGTCACCCCATTCCGGGGTGACATCCCAATCAATCCCCCACAGACTCTCTGCAGCGGACAGAGGTTCACCCTTCAGGGAGGTTGCCTTGAAGCCGTCTCGCGATCGACAAAAACTGACATTTACGCCGTCGCAAGAAACACCGAACCTACTCGCTAACGTAAGTTCGTCCCGAAACTTAGGCAATGGTTAAAACGGCCCTACCGGTCGGCCAATCCTAATCGGTGGTCATTTCTGTGGTCATTTTCTTCGTTCGATTGGCAAGACGGTGGTGATGTCAACTTGGCTCAATTTGGCAGTTATCGCGGTCGGGGGAGCGATCGGATCGGTCTCCCGATACCTGGTCACGCGCCTCGCTGATGCCATCCCCGGCGGTTCGTCGATGCTGGGCACGACGATCGTCAATATCCTTGGCTGCGCCGCGATCGGGGCATTGGGCGAGTATAGCCTTGTCGACGGAGCGATCCCGGAGCGGCTGAAGCTGGCGATTCGGGTCGGCTTGCTGGGTGGTTTTACAACTTTTTCGACATTCGCGGCGGAATCGGCCTCGCTGGCCGGCACCGGTCGCTGGGGTGGCGTGGGGCTCTACGTCGCCGCCAATCTGTTCTTCGGTTGGGCAGCTCTTGTTGCCGGTGCCGCACTCGTCAAAGGATGGACATGAGCAAAAAAACGGCGAGCACCAAGCTTCCGACCGACCACCTCGGTCGGCCTCGGATGCGGGCCCGGCCGGGGACACATCGGATTGGGTTCTGGGTGGCCAGCCTATTTGTCCTGGTCGTCTCCCCGGCGGCATCCGGTCAACTCCCCGAACCACTTCCCCATTACTCCGAGTCCCGTCTGCTGGGCGAAGATTCTTCACTGCACGCGGTCGCTTTTGGCAACGAATCGCTGGGGTTGGCCGTGGGCGACCGCGGAACGATTCTTCGAACTTTCGATCGCGGGACCACCTGGCATTTGCAACCAAGCGGTGTCACGTGTCGCTTGCAGGCAGTGCATTGGATCGATGATCAGCGGGTCGTTGTCATCGGCGGCGGTTATGACCGGATCACTCGGATCAGCCGCGGTGTGGTTCTGTGGAGCAGCGATGGCGGCCGGCGCTGGCAACGCGCCGCCGACCAAGAGCTTCCGCGGCTGAGATCGTTCGCTCGGTCATCCGAAGCGGATGTGATCCTCGCCGTGGGTGACTTTTCCCACGTCGCATTGTCGCGAGAATTTGAGAGTTCCGATGGCGGGCGAACCTGGCAAGGCACGGGCGAGGGCAGCATTCGGCCTTCATCGTCCCATCGCCTGCCCAGTTCGAAGGAACGACGCGCATGGACCGAGGCGACCGGAACACCGATTGCGATTCGCGATGCCTGTCGCGTCGGCAAGTCAGACCTGTGGGCCGTCGGTGACCACGGCGTGATCCTGCACAGCGCGGACACGGGCCGGTCATGGCGCACCGTTCGCGGTCAGGGACGGCGGTTGGCCGTGTTGGTCGTGTCCGCATCCAAGTCCAGCGTCGCTTGGCCGTTGGTCGCAAACGAATCGATCGAAATGAGAAACCGCGTCGCGGTTCTGATCGATGATCCAAAACTGAATCAAATCGATCTCGACCTGTTGGGCCAAGTCACCGCAATGCTCGGCGGCGCTGGTGCCGATGGGATGGCCAGCGAATCGAGTATCGTGGAATCGGCCACTGATTGGATCGCGATTCATCAACCACTCGTGCTGGTCCTGGACCAAGACTTGCCCGAGGTGACACGATCCGCGTTGACCGACGCTGCCATTGCCGCGGGAGTCCTGCGCATCGCGTCGTACTCCTTCAACTCGCGCGGCGACACGATGCTTCATCGCGGTGCCCTCTTGCCGCGTCGCGGCGTTTTGGTGGGCGACCTGTGGGAAGACGCGTTGCAATTGGTCGCCCCCAATCAGTCCCTACCCAATTCTCTGGCCATTCGCCGAATCTACGATTCGGTGGGAGCGCCATTGCAGGGCGATTCGGTCACCTCGGGGCTGCCGATCGCAGCCGGTTGCAAACTCACCGCATCCATCGAACCCGCTCCGCGCCGGCAACTGCAAATTGTCCAAGCGAGAATGAGCCAGCCAAAACAGATTGCCGAGCTAATTCGTACCAGTCGAACCGCAGCCGACTTTTCAAAGACTCTCGGTTCGATGCTCGACCAAACATCCAAGGATGATCAATTTCGCCTGGCCTGGTCTGTTTTGCAAAGTGTGATGCGTGCCAGTCAACTGCCGGCGTCCGATGCCGTCGGACAGCAACAATCCGTGCTTGAAGAAATTGCCCAGCGTTTCGACGATACTTCCGCTGGTAAGTGGGCCGGGCTTCGCCGCGATGCGATGCAGCACAGCCTCGAATGGCGCCATCTGCGATCAACTGTCGCGGACGTCCTCGCCGCACATCGGCCAACCGTTGATGCCATTCAAGTTGTTCCGGTGTCCCCCTTTCAGATTCCGCCCAGCGGCGTTCGACAAGTCTCGGCTGTGGCCCCGTTGGTCGTTCCGGAGCCAGAAGCGATCGGTGTGAGAACGAAAACCAACAAGCCATCGCAGGTGGATTTGCCTTGGGAATTTCATCCGCTGGTGCTGATCGCTCGCGAAGCAGCTCGAAACCGTGGCGATGATGATCAACTGCAATTGGCAGACAACGGATCGGCCAATCTGAATCGGCTGACTTCGACCTTTGATATCGGACCAGGCACGGTTCTGGAGCCCTGGGCACGACTGTTGCGTTCGGACAGCCCCAGTGTCGTCGTCGCCCGGAGAGCCGAATCGCCGCCCCGATTGGACGGAAAATTCGATGACGCCTGTTGGACGTCCGCATTGTCACAGGCGGGTCAAACGGTCGCGATTCGAATCGCCTATGACGATCAGTTCCTCTATGTCGCCATCCGCACTCGAGCCGATCGATTTCACGCCGATACGATCAGCGTCGACCAACGTCAGAAACCACGTGACCACGACCTTTCCAATGTCGATCGATTGCGGCTTTGCATTGACACGGATCAGGACTTATTGACGTCGATGCAGTTGCAAATTTCCGACGCCGGCCGTACGCACGACGCCATTGATGGATATGACGCCTGGCAACCGACCTGGTATGTCGATTCACACCGAGGCGAGCAATTCGTCGATGTCGAAATGGCAATCCTGCGTCGAGACGTGATCGAGTTGCCCATTCACGCCGGTCAAAGTTGGTTCGTATCGGCCGAGTTGTTGCCGGCCGGCATCGTCACGCCGTGGCAAGCGATGCCCGACGCTGGGGATTGGCTGCGAGTCGTTTTTCGCTAATCGAGCCAGCAAGGCATTCCGACTCTGATGAACCGACTCCATTGCGACGACGACCGTTCTTATGCCGGCCATGATTTGGAAACCGGGATCATTGCCCGCGCCGAGAGTGGACTGACGTGCTCCCCTGGCTCCGTTTGATCCGCACGCTCCGAGTCGCCGGTTCGCCCTCTTTGATTCTGTTGGTGGCGGTGACTTTTGCCGCCTGGCGGCCCGTTTCCGTCGCCATCATCGGCGTCGCCGCTGCGTCCACCGAAGCTGCAGATCCGTACTCATCCAGTCCTGCAAACGCGGTCCGCTTGCAGCCGCTCGCGACGTCCAACACGCTCGCCAGCCAGGTGCAGCAAATGATACCGTCCTCGGTGTTGGATCTGCTGGCGCGACGCGATGCCGATGGGAAATGGTGGCGTGGACTCGCGGCGATTGCCTGGTCCTTGCTGCTCTGGTCGCCAACGGTGTTGTTGTTGGTTCGTCAAGGCGCTCTGCTCACCGCCGGCCGCCCAATGGTCGGACTTCGCACAGGATTCGTGACCGGGCTGCATCAGACCCCAGTCGCTTGGTTGATCGCCTCCGTTCCACTCGCCTGCGTGTTGGCATTGTCATTGGCAATCCTGTTCAGCGGCTGGATCTCTGGACTTGTCGGAGACACGACGTGGATCGAATTGCCGCTCACGTTGCTCGTCGTCATTGCCGCGATTCCCTGCGGGATCCTCGCCTTTGGGGCGAACATCGCCGTGCCGTTGGGATGGGCCGCCGTCGCCAATGAGCGTGATCCAGACGCCCTCGATTCACTGAGCCGCGGTTACGAGTATCTGTTGCGACGCCCCCTGCAACTAGCGCTCTACGCGCTGGTCTCGCTGATCATGCTGAGCATCATCGCCGCTCTTGCGACCGCAATCAGCGGTTCCGCCGCGGTGACGTCGATCGCGTTCCTGCGATTGGCCGGAGCGACCGAAACGCTGTCCGAGAGAGTGACGGACGTGTTGAGATTCTTCCCGTTCGTCGTGACGCTGACCCTTTTTTGGAGTTTAGTCGGTGGCGTCTATTTGTTGCTCCGATTCGATGCCGGCGGCCAGGAAGTCGAAGACTTGTGGATGCCAGCTCCCGATCTGCCCGAATCACTGCCCAAACGAAGTTTGGACACCTAGAATTGGACACCGCCCGATTGGCGGCCCGATTTGCCAGACTTCGAGCGACGCCGGGCTCCGGGTGACATTCATGTACCGGGATATGCGAGCCAATTGGCGGCAAGATGGTAGAATGAAGCGCACCATTGGGACGTATCGGTCGATGCCCGCCAACCGGTCGGGGCAAAGTCGTCGTTGTGATCGTCATCCTTTCGCCACTCCAGGGAATCATTACGTTGAGCCCGTTGCCGCAAAACTCCTACCGCAGTCTTGGCCTGCTGATCGCTCTGGCATTGGCGTTGGTCTCGAATTCGTTGTCCGCGGCTGCCGAGGAACCGTCCGCAGGCGAGAAGCTTTTCGCACTGAAGGTGCGACCGATTCTGCGCGAGAAATGCTACGGTTGTCACGGCGATGAAGCGGACGAGTTGGAGGGTGGTTTCGACCTGCGTTCGCGACAATCAATGCTCGCAGGCGGCGATGCGTTCGGCGACTCGGTCGTCACGGTCGGTGATTCACAATCGAGCGCAATGTTGGCAATGGTCGCGCGTGAAGAAGTCGACTATGCCATGCCACCCAAACAGGCCGAGCAACTGACGCAAGAACAGGTTTGGGCGATCCGTGATTGGATCGACGCCGGGGCACCCTGGCCCAACGACCAACGGGTTGGGGAAATCTACGACGGCTTTGCCGAAGGCGTGACGGTCACGACCAGCGGCGGTCTTGACGCGCAGTGGACCAAGCGGAAATACAAGCCGGAAGACTTGTGGGCGTTCCAGCCGATACGTACCTCGTTCACTGCGAATCTCGATGAACGCGAACATGTCAATCTGGTCGACATGTTTATCGACAATCGCCTGCGGCAACGCGGAATCGAAGCAGCGCCCCCGCCGACCGCGCGACGCTCATTCGACGGGCAACGTATGACCTGATCGGCCTGCCCCCGACACCCCAGCAAGTCGAAGCATTCGTGAACGATTCTCGCAACGATGAACAGGCGTTCGCAGCGCTCGTCGATCGGTTGCTCGCCAGCGATCACTACGGCGAGCAGTGGGCGCGACATTGGCTGGATGTGGTCCGCTACTCGGACAGTTCCGGCTTTGCCAATGATTGGGAGCGCCCCAATGCATGGCGTTATCGGGACTATGTGGTTCGTGCCTTCAATGATGATAAACCGTTCGACCAGTTTGTCCTCGAACAGATCGCCGGTGATGAATTGGTCTCTCAGGCAGAGCAGCAGGGTGTGCCCCTCAGCGAAGTTGAGCGAACGGAAAAGTTGATCGCCGCCAGTTTTCTGCGAATGGGTCCCTGGGAACACACCGGGATGAGCGTCGCAAAAGTCACCCGCCAGCTTTTCTTGGATGACATTACCGATTCGGTTGGCCAAGTGTTTCTTGGTCAGGCGTTGCAATGTTGCCGTTGTCACGACCACAAATTCGATCCCATTCCGACTCGCGACTACTACTCGTTTCAAGCTGCCTTCGCGACAACCCAATTCGCCGACGTGGATACGACATGGTTACCCAGCGAGAATCGCGGCGGGATGACACAGGACCAGCAGTATCACGATCGTCGGTACAAGGCGAATCAACAAATGTTGGCGGAGCTTGACAAGCTCGAAGCACAGTACGAGGAACAATGGTTCCGAGAGCGAGGACTCCCCTACAAGACTCGCGCCGAAGCAAAAAAAGCGGGAGCCAAAGGCGACGAACTACCAGCGGGCCGATTATTGCAGGAGCCCGAAGAGTTTGGGAAAGAACGCATTGGGCGAAAGTGGCAAACACGGTTTTCATGGGAATCGGATCGCTACAAACCCATCGCGATGACTGTCTACAACGGCAAAACGCCACCGGCAAAAAACCAATCCGAGCGGATATCCAAGCCGGCAGACCCGATCGGCAAGGGGGTGCTGGAAGAGACAGCGATCTTGACCGGCGGCGACCCTTTTTCACCCGGCCAAGTTGTCACGCCTGGCGTGCTCAGCGCGGTGCCCGGGGCGATGAAAGTCCGATTGCCGACCGGCGTCGACGGGCGCAGGACCGCACTGGCTCGTTGGATCACGAGTCCCGAAAACTCGTTGACCGCGCGAGTGCTCGTCAATCGCCTGTGGACCTTTCACTTTGGTCGTGGCATCGCCGGCAATCCGAATAACTTCGGCGCCACCGGCAAAAAACCGACACACCCCGAATTGCTTGATGCGCTGGCAATCGAGTTGGTCCAAGCTGGTTGGTCGATCAAGCATGTGCATCGTTTGATCATGAATAGCGACGCGTATCGGCGGTCGACCGCACACCCGTCGCCCGAAACACTGCACGCTGCCGATCCCAATGGCGATTCCTACGCCCAGTTTCGTCCCCGACGATTGGAAGCGGAGGAACTTCGCGACGCGATGCTGATGGTTTCGGGCGAGCTGAATCTTGAACTTGGCGGAATACCGATTCACCCCGACATGAACCTGGAAGCCGCTTTGCAGCCGAGGATGATCATGGGGACATTCGCGCCAAGTTATGTGCCAAACCCGTTACCCAAGGATCGCAACCGTCGTTCGATCTATATCCATCAATTGCGTGGTCATCGATTGCCGTTCATGGAAACGTTCAACCAGCCGGGCAGCGAAAAGTCTTGTGAATTGCGAGACCAATCAAACATCACGCCTCAGGTCTTTACGCTGATGAATTCGCAGGAGTCCAATGACCGCGCGCTGGCATTTGCGGCCAGGGCGTTGAACGAAGTTGACGGTGATGACGCCGTGGTCGATCGATTGTTCGAGTTAGCATTCGGACGGAAACCGAGCGTGGACGAGCGAGCCGATACTGTTTCGCATTGGCGGCAGATGACGAAAGTTCAGTCCCACTGGAAGCCCACACCAAACCAGCCGCCGCTGGAAGTGGTCCGCGAAGCCATCGATGAGAACACCGGAAAACCATTCAAGTTCACCGAAAAACTTGTCGCCTACGAAGATTACCTGCCCGATCTTGGGCCGCACCAGGTCGATGCCAGGACAAGAGGCCTGGCCGATGTCTGCCTCGTTCTGCTCAATAGCAATGAATTCATCTACCTTTATTAATCGGTCGACCGGTATCCGGTCGACAGAGGGAAGCCCGTGATGTTCCGTCGTGATTTTTTGTACGGCCTTGGCTCGAGCTTGGGCGCCGTTGCCTTCACATCGATGCTTGCCGAGGCAGCCGAAAAACCTGCTCCGCTCGGCCCGCACTTTCCAGAGGCAAAGGCGAAGCATTGCATTTTCTTGTACATGGAGGGAGGCCCGTCGCACATCGATACATTCGATCCGAAACCGGAGTTGAAAAAACTGCATCTGCAGGAATTTCAGCGCGGGGGCGAAAAACAATCGGCGATGAGCAGCGGCAAACGCTATTACGTCGAAAGCCCATTCCAGTTTCGCAAAGCCGGCCAAAGCGGCGCCGACATGTGTGAGTTGTGGGATCAATTGGCCGGTGTCGCCGATGAACTCTGTTTCTATCGTGGCTGCCAAGTCGAATCGGTGAACCATCCGACGGCGAACTATCACATCAACACGGGGAACCGATTCGGCGGCGATCCATCTCTCGGAGCCTGGGTCAACTATGGACTCGGCAGCGAGAACGAAGATCTGCCCGGTTACATCGTGCTGCCGGAACTCGCCTATCCCCAGGGCGGTGCGGCGAATTGGTCCAATGGATTTCTGCCAACCGCTTTGCAGGGCACGCCACTGCGGTCGAAGGGGTCTCCGATCCTGGACATTCAACCACCCGAGGGAACGACGCGCGAACATCAACGCATGAATCTTGATTTCCTGGAAACATTGAACCGCCGTCACGCCGCTCGCCACCCGCACCACGAACAGCTGGCGGCGCGAATGCAGAACTACGAACTCGCGTTTCGTATGCAGATGGAAGTCCCCGAGACGCTGAGCATCGAAGACGAATCACAAACCACGCTGGACAACTATGGCGTGGGCGTGGAGCCGACCGACAACGTCGCCCGCCGCTGCTTGCTGGCCCGCAAATTGGTCGAGAAGGGTGTTCGCTTCGTCCAGGTCTACGTAAGCACCTGGGACTCGCACGACTACATTGCCAAAGCCCATGGTGCGTTGATCCCCCGAGTCGACAGGCCGATCGCGGCACTGATCGCCGATTTGCGCGACCGAGGGCTGCTCGACGAAACGCTGATCGTGTGGATGGGTGAATTCGGACGCACGCCCGACAATGGGATACGTGGCGGGGGTCTTGCCTACGGTCGCGATCACAATCCCAACGCGATGACGATTTGGATGGCAGGTGGAGGCTGTAACGCAGGTCACACCATCGGTGCCACCGATGAGATCGGCGGTTCGGCAGTCGAAAACGTTCGTCACGTCCGAGACTTTCACGTCACCCTGCTCAGGCTGCTTGGACTCGACGACAACAAATTGACCTATTATCACGCCGGTCGGTTCAAACAACTCAGCCAATTCGGTGGCAAGGTGATTGAAGAATTGATCGCCTAGCTGGACAGCGCCACATGCGGTTGTTTTCATCACCCCAAGCGTTCGCTTGCGAGTGGCGTCAACGGTCATTTCTCAGCCAAATCACGCCCCGAACCCTCAGCGAGGGGCAGAGCCAAACACGAAAACCAGACACTTGTTTATACTGAATGACCGCCTGAAATCCGCCTCTCCAGCCCCCCTCTCCAGCCCCCGCCCGAGGATGTTTCCCATCCGTTTCACTTTCATCTCGCTGTTTTCGTTGATCGCAGTTGCCGCCGCAGCCCAGGAACTGTCGTTCAACCGTGATATTCGGCCCATCCTTTCGGACAAGTGTTTTTTCTGTCATGGGCCAGACCCGGCCCACCGCGAAGCCGACTTGCGATTGGACCTGGAGGACGATGCCAAAGAAATTGCGATCGTTCCCGGCGACGCTTCAGAGAGCGAACTGGTCGCCCGGATCACGTCCGATGATCCCGACCTGTTGATGCCGCCAGCGGACTCGGGCAAGAAGCTGACCGCGCAGCAGATCGCATCGTTGGGACAATGGATCTCCGAGGGCGCCCCTACGAACCGTATTGGGCTTACGCGCATCCGAAGCCGCATGCCGTACCCAATGTGGAACTGCCGTCATGGCCGCGCGATCCGGTCGATCGATTCATCCTCTCGGCAATGAACTCGGTCGGCATGCATCCGTCACCGGACGCCGATCCGGCGGCGCTGATTCGACGCGTCTCGTTTGACCTGACCGGTCTGCCACCGACGTCTCGTCAGGTGCAGCGATTCGTGTCCGATCCCAGTCGAGCCAACTACGTGCGGTTGGTGGATCAGCTGTTGGCATCACCCGCGTTTGGTGAACGGATGGCGGTCTATTGGCTGGACCTGGTGCGATTCGCCGATACCGTCGGTTACCACGGTGACCAGGATCACAATATTTCGCCCTATCGCGACTACGTGATCGACGCCTTCAACGACAACCTGCCTTTGGATCAATTCACGCGTGAACAATTGGCGGGTGATTTGTTTCCCGATCCGACGACTGACCAACTGATTGCCAGCGGGTACAACCGACTGCTGCAGACGTCGCACGAAGGGGGAGTTCAACCGAAGGAATACCTGGCGATTTACGCTGCTGACCGAATTCGTAATTTTTCGGCGGTCTGGATGGGGGCCACCGTCGGTTGTGCACAGTGTCACGACCACAAATACGACCCCTACACATCCGAGGATTTTTATTCCCTGGTCGCCTTCTTTGCCGACATCGACGAGGCGCAGCATTTCACCGTGGGGACCAACTCGCTGCCCACCAAGCGGCCGCCCGAAATTCCTGTGCTCCCTCGTTGGCAACGTGAAGTGTTGGCCACGATCGAGCAGCGGATGGCGGAGATTGAATCGAAGCTGGACAGCGAAGATGTTGCACATGACGCGCTGCATCAAGAACTTGAACAGTTGCATGCCGACCAACAACAGATCAAAGATTCGCAGCGGTTGACGATGATCTCCCAGGCGATCCCGCCGCGTCCGATTCGCGTATTGCCGCGCGGCAATTGGCTCGACGACAGCGGCCCGGTTGTGCAACCGCGTGTGCCGGCGTTCATGAATGCGATCGTGACCGGCAATCGTCGGGCGAACCGCTTGGACTTGGCGAATTGGCTGACAGACGCCGAAACCGGCGCCGGCGGGCTGACAGCTCGCGTGTTCGTCAATCGGTTTTGGTATTTGATGTTCGGCCGTGGGATCTCGTCATCGCTGGCCGACTTTGGCGGCCAAGGTCAACCGCCAACGCACCCCGAACTGTTGGATCAATTGGCGATCGACTTTGTCGCCGACCAATGGAATGTCAAAAAAATGATCCGACGTCTGGTTCTCTCGCGTACCTACCAGCAATCATCGGTCGCCAGCGAGGACGCTTTGCAAACGGATCCCTACAACCAGTGGTTTGCCCGACAGTCACGCTACCGGATGCCTGCCGAAATGGTCCGCGACAACGCCCTCGCGATCAGCGGCCTGCTGGTCCGGCAGGTGGGTGGGGCAAGTGTCAAACCTTATCAACCCGTTGGATATTATCGACACTTGAATTTCCCGACGCGGTTGTACGTTCCCGATCGAGACTCGCGCCAATGGCGACGTGGAGTTTATGTTCACTGGCAGCGTCAGTATCTTCATCCGATGCTCAAGGCGATGGATGCGCCCAGCCGTGAAGAGTGCACCGCGGAGCGTCCACGATCCAATACGCCGCTCGAAGTGCTCGTGTTGCTGAACGATCCAACGATGGTGGAAGCAGCCTTGGCGATGGCATCGCGAGTGCTGTCCGACGCGGAAACGTCATCGCCGGCGAGACTGGCACATGCATTTCAACTTGCAACAGCGCGCCGTCCCGATCAGCAAGAGCTTCAGACACTTTCGAGTTTGTTGGAATCCGAACGAGCTCACTATCAAGCAAACCCCAGCGACGCCAGTGAGTTGATCGATTCGGCCGGCGAAATCGCCGACTTGGATGCCGTCAACACGATCGAGCTGGCCGCCTGGACGGGCGTCTGTCGGGCGATCTTGAACATGTACGAAACCGTGACCCGGAACTGATGATGTTGAACGCGAATATTGCCAATCGACGTGCCTTCCTCTCACGTAGCGGTTTGGGGATCGGTAGCGCCGCACTGTCATCCCTGCTGGCTGGCGAAGCCGCCGCGGCAAGTTCCGCCAATCCGCCGGGCCGAACCGGTTTGCCAGATCATCCGCCACGGATCAAACGCGTGATCTTTCTGTGCATGGCGGGCGGACCGTCGCATTTGGAAACGTTCGACGAAAAGCCGGCATTGGCCAAGCTCGATGGTCAGCCGATGCCCGAATCGTACACGGCCGGCCAACCGATCGCCCAATTGCAAGGTCAGGCATTGAACTGTCTCGGCCCGCTGACCAAATTTGGACAGTATGGCGAAAGCGGCCAGACGATCAGCGATTTCCTGCCCTGGCACCAGAAGATGGCGGACGACATTTGCATCGTTCGATCGATGGTCACCGAACAGATCAATCACGACCCGGCCCACACGTTCATGAATACCGGGACGGCGATCAGTGGTCGCCCGTCGATGGGCTCTTGGGTCACCTACGGACTGGGCAGCGAGAGTGAAGACCTGCCCGGGTTTGTCGTGCTGACCAGCGTCGGTGGAAGGAACCCGCAGCCGATTGCGTCACGCCAGTGGGCCGCAGGTTTTTTGCCCAGTCGTTATCAGGGCGTCGAGTTCAATAGCAGTGGCCAACCGGTCAATTACGTTCAACTGCCACCCGGCATCTCTCAGAAACAACAGCGACGATTGATCGAGACAGTTGCCGACCTGAATCGTCATCGACTGCAGACGACGGCCGATCCGGAAATCGAGACGCGACTTGCCACCTATGAAATGGCCTTTCGCATGCAAACATCCGTCCCCGACCTGGCCGACGTTTCCGATGAACCACAACACATTTTGGATATGTATGGTGCCAAACCGGGCGACGGATCGTATGCGTCGAATTGCTTGCTGGCGCGACGGTTGGCCGAACGCGGCGTGCGTTTCATTCACTTGTACCACCGCGGCTGGGATCATCATGGTGGACTCGAAAGGTACATGAATATCTGTTGCGGCTTGACCGACAAGCCGACTTGGGCATTGCTCAATGACCTCAAGCAGCGGGATATGTTGAACGATACCTTGATCATTTGGGGTGGCGAGTTCGGACGCACGCCGATGTTCCAAGGCAAAGGAGGCGCCGGTCGCGATCACCACATCAAAGGTTTCTCGATGTGGTTGGCCGGTGGCGGAATCAAGCCCGGCCACAGTCACGGTGCGACCGACGAGTTAGGCTACAACGCGGTCGAGGATGTGGTCCACGTGCGCGATTTGCACGCGACCATGCTGCACCTGCTGGGGATCGACCACCATCAGTTTTCTGTTCGATTCCAGGGGTTGGACATGAAGCTAACCGGCGTCGAACCGGCCCACGCGGTAGAAAAGATTTTGCTGTAGCTGAACCCGAATCCAGCCATCTGTTCACCCGATTGACGAGTGATTGGCGCGGCCCCGTCCGGCTAGGGAGCAATGTCCGGTTAGGGAGCAATGTCCGGGTGAATGTCGCTGTTGACAATGTCGTAACCGTTGTCGGTGAACGTGATTCTGTAAGCACCGTAACCGCTAGTCATGCCGCCTCGTCTGGTCAGCGTCAGTGACCACGAGTCATTGAAACTTCCGCATCGGGCCGATGTGATTTCACCGACCGAAAAATAGGCCGGATCATGCTGTTCCAGGTCCAACTTGCCGATCTCGTCGGCATATCTGCCGTGACTGGCAAAAAAATCCCGTTGTGCGTGATGAACACAGTGCAAGAATTCGAATGCTTGCGATGCTTTGCCGCGTTCAAGACTCCGCAACGAGTACGAAGTGCCGACCGCAGCAGTCAAGATGCCGACAAAGATGACGACCGGAAGAATCTCAATCCGCGAGAATGCTTGGCGGACAAGAGTCCGTGGGATGGCGATTGATTGAGCCATGGCCTGACGGTCTCCGGCGTACTTCGATTGACTGCGGATAATCTTCTGGGTCTCGGACCGAGGCGTTTGTGTCGCGCCAGCATTCACCGCTTCACGATCTTTGGGAATTTAGCTCGTGGCCAAACGCAAGGGGATGCCTTGTCCGGAGAATCGTGCCTGGGAGTCCAACAGCAACAGCCTGTCGATACCGACTAGGCCGATCGATCGGATC
Organism: Pirellulaceae bacterium; assembly: GCA_963734865.1. Taxonomy (GTDB): domain Bacteria; phylum Planctomycetota; class Planctomycetia; order Pirellulales; family Pirellulaceae; genus CBDCUW01. The sequence continues at coordinate 1,333,008 of CAVTIV010000019.1, read as the reverse complement.
ACGCGGATTTTGCGATCGTTTCTGCGACCCGGGGGCCGAGCGACAGCCATCCCCACCGAAGTGCTTTGGGCGGCTAGCCATCCGCTGCAATTGCTAGCGAACAACGATGTCAAAAACTGACTTGGCCTGAATTCGCAAACTTCGTTAAACTCCCGAGCCCACGCAGCCGACGACGCCGGCGACGTGCGCGATCAGCAAGCCACACGATGTGGCGATAGCAAGCGGTTTCGAGCCGCAGGGAGGGATCCAATGTCGGGTGAGTCGTTCCGTTTCATTCATGCCAGCGACTTTCATCTTGAAACGCCATTAGGTGATCTCGATTCGCTTCCGCCACATCTGCGGGAAGCGATCGCCGATGCGCCGTGGCGGGCTGCCAAGGCGGTGTTCGAGGCGGCTCTGGTTGACAACATCGATTTCCTGGTTCTGTCCGGCGATTTGCTCAGCCCACAGGCCGCGGGCCCGCATGGCATGGCGATGCTGTTGGAGAACTTTGAAAGGTTAGAAGCGAAGCAGACGCCCATTTTTTGGGCAGCCGGACAGGTCGATGATCCGCAAAAATGGCCCGAGGCCGCGCCGCTGCCATCCAATGTGACGTTGTTTCCCAAGAATCGAACGGTTGCAGTTCCGGTCCAGCGTGCCGGTCGAACGATCTGCACGATCGTGGGACGAAGCAGTGACGGTCGCAGTGTGCTGCACGTTCCCAGCTATCGGATCGAACCAACCGACGATTACACCGTCGCACTCGGTTATGGAAACGCGGATGCCGACGCATTGGCCGAAGGCCGGTTTGACTATTGGGCGTTGGGGGGTCGGCACAACCGGTCCGAAATCGACGGTGGGGGCGAGGCGGGTGCGGTCTACTGCGGATCGCCTCAAGGACGCGATTTGAGCGAAGCGGGAGCCCACGGTTACTCCATCGTCGATGTTGACGCCGATCATACGACTCGGATTCACAGCATCGAATGTGATGCGTTTCGATATTGCAGCATTCAGATCGACGCGGCCGAAATCGCTGCGGTCGGCGGGATTCGCAATCTGTTGGGCGAACGAATCGCTCGCTTGCAGCACGAAAACGGCGGTCGTCATCTGCTGATCGGCTGGGACATCTCGGTCAGCAGTGGCGAGACGCTACAGGCGATCGGCGACGCGGCAGACTTGCTGCAATGGCTTCGCCGCGAATATGGACATGGCGCCCATCGGCATGGACGGCACGACTTGCGGTTCGTCCGCCCCGCCAATATCCGAAGACATGGCACGACGAAGACACGATCTTGGGTGACTTTCTTCGAGCCGCCGAAAAACACCGCAAGGCGGAGGCGAGAAATCTGAACCTGTTGCCGTTTACCGAAGAACAGACGGACATCACCGGCACAATGGCCACGCTGTTGGCGGACGTGCCGGTCTCAAACCAAACGGAGATACTCGATTCAGCAACGCTGCTGGGCGTCGAACTGCTCCGTGGCGGAAAGCCGAACTTGGTGACAAAATCATGAGAGTCAAAGACATCCAAATCGACGGATTCGGTGTGTGGACCGGCTTGTCCGTCGATTCATTGCCCGAACAGATGACGCTGTTTTACGGCCCCAATGAGGCTGGCAAAACGACCGTGATGCAATTCATGCGCGCGATGTTGTACGGGTTTACCGAAGATCGCCGCGACAAGTATCTGCCTCCGGTTCACGGCGGCACTCCCGGCGGTGCGATCCGAGTGACCGGGCCTGGCGGCGGCTATCAAATCCGGCGGCATAGCCAACTGACCGATACCGGCACGAGCGGCCAACTGTCTGTCACCGGCCAGGACGGACTGAGCCAGGGACAGCACCGACTGGGCATGCTGCTTGGTCAAATTGACGAGCCAATCTTTACCAATGTGTTCGCCATTGGGATGCGCGAACTGCAAGAGCTGAGCACGCTCGATGACACCTCCGCTGCCGACGAATTGTACAAGTTGTCCAGCGGTCTGGATCGCGTATCGCTGGTCGATGTGATGCGATCGCTCCGGGGCGGCCGCAAGGACTTGATCGGACGAGCCAACCTGGAAGACGAATCGCAGGCATCCAAGCTTTCCGCTCTGATCTCCAAACGCGAGAAACTCCGCGACGAAGTCCAACAGCTCACTCGCGGCGGACGTCGATGGAGCGAATTGGCAACTCAGCGACGGGCCCAGCAGCAGGAGATCCAGCAACTGACCGAGCGGATGTCGGCTTGGGAACGCGAAGCACGTTGCGTCGAGATTGCGACCGGCGTCTTTGAAACCTGGGCCGAACGAAACGCCGTGGCAGAGTTGATCGGCGAGACCGAATCCGAGGTCCATCTGCCCGATGACGCGCCAGGCCAACTGGTCCAAATCGATGCGATGATGCAAGACCGGCGAGAAAAACTGGATGAGGTCAAAAAGAAGCGACGCGCGATTCGCGACAAAGCGGAGCAACTTCCCGTCAGTCGCCGGATGCTGGAACTGCAAGGACGGATCGAGGCGGCGTCAGAACAGGCGACCTGGGTCGAAGCGTTGGAAGAGCAGATCGCCCGCCTGGATGTCCAAATTGACAAGGCCCAAAAGCAACTCGAAGCCGACGCCGAGCGTCTGGGAATGGACGAAACCGAACGTCTCATCCTGGTCGAAGGCGACTCTTCCAAGCTTCCCGATCTCTCTCGACAAACGCTCGCGGCACTCTCGGGACCGGCCAAGCAGGTGAAAGAGAACGCGTTTCTGCTCAAGCAGGCACGGGCCGAGGGGATCCAGCACAAGGAGCGTGCCGACAAGCTAGGTGAGCAACTGAAGGAGACGCTGCATCGCGCACGGGCGTCCAACCTGCAACAGGCAATTCGACAGGAAAACGAAACCATCACCACGTTGCGACATCGGACACAACTGGGTGAACACCTCGACAAGCTCAAACGACATTACCGTGATCTGGAAAAAGAAACGATCGAGCTGACAACCTCCGAAGCGCTGCCAATCGATCGAGTCATCCTGTTGGCAGTGCCGTTCATCGTCGGCGGGATGGCCCTGATCTACGGGGTCTCCAACGTTTTTGGCATCACTTGGTTTGTCAGCAACCCCGATCCGACATGGGGCATGTTGTGCATCCTGTTCGGTTTCATGAGTCTGCTGACCTATTATTTCGGTCGCGAGAACGGCACACGGTCCACGTCCCTGGACCGCGAGGATTGTGACCGCCAAATCGACACATTACGCCGTCAAATCCGCGAAGTCGAAGCCGAGCGAAATGACGTCGATTCGACATTACCAACCAGTAACGAATCGCTAGAGGTTCGGATCCGTGAATCCGAGCGATTGCTCAGCGACCTGGAAGCGTCTCTGCCCACCTACCACAACCACCAGGCGGCACTGCAAGCTTACAAAGCCGCCCGCGACCGCGCGACCGCTGCCGCCGAAGGTGGCAAGGAAGCGCGGCGTATGTGGGCCGCAACCCTCGATCGCTTGGGACTCAGCGAATCGCTGACGCCCTCAAGCGTCCGCAAACTGAGCGATGGATACGAAACGGTGCAAGCGAGCCGCCGCAGACTGCACGAACTGCAAGCCGAAAAAGAGCAACGACGACGTGAACGTCAGACAATCGCCAAACGCATTGAAACCCTCTATCTGGAGGCGTTGGAAGTCAACGAGGATGCGGCACGCAGCGCACAAAATGACGACGAAATCGAAGCGGACGTCCGCGCTTCGCGGTTCAAGCCCCGAACCGGTCCACTGGACCAACTCAATCATCTGCACGAAGAACTTTCGCGACAACAACACTGGATCAAACGACGACGCGAGCTAAAAGAACAAGACTTGGGACTTCGGCGGCAACAGAGCGTCCACCATCGCGCAATTGAACGTGGTGAACAGCAACGCCGCGCCCTGTGGGCGAAGTGCGGCGTGGCGACTTCGGAACAGTTTTACTCAATGGTGGATGCCAAAGCGAGTCTGGCGGATCTGCGCGATCAATACGAAGATCTGGACAAAAAAGTCCGCTCCATCATTGGGACGCATGTTCAATACGACCAGGTCGCCAAAGAGATCGGGGAGGCAGCCGCTGCCGACTTGGAAAGACGCTGGGAATCGCTGACGACGCGGATGACCGAAACCGAGGGCCGCGTGGCCCTGCTGCGCACTCAACAGGGTGAACTCGCGCAAGAAATGAAGCATCTCGCCGATGACAATCGACTGACCGTCGCACAGCTCGAATTGGGATGCGTCGAACGTCAAATCGAATCGGTCTCACGGCGCTGGCAGACGCTGGCAATGGCGAGTTGCTTGCTGGAAGATGTGTGCGGGACATTCGAGCGTGAACGCCAACCGGAAACGTTGCGTGAAGCCTCGTCGTTCTTGAATCAGCTGACCGACGGAAAGTACATTCGAGTCTGGACACCACTGGGCACCAATCAATTGAAAATTGATGATCGCGACGGTAAGTCGCTGGCCTTGGAAGTGCTCAGCCGCGGTACCCGTGAAGCGGTCTTTATCGCATTGCGTCTTTCATTGGCCGCCGCTTACGCACGACGCGGCGTGATGCTGCCACTGGTCCTTGATGATGTGTTGGTGAACTTCGACCATGACCGTGCCGTCTCCGCGGCACGAACACTCAAGAACTTTGCCGAACTCGGCCATCAGGTCCTGATGTTCACCTGCCACGACCACATCGTCGATATCTTCCATGACATCGATGTCGAAGTCCGCTTGCTGCCCACGCAGGGAGAGCCCGGGCGAGCCACTGTCCTGCAGCCCGAGGAAGAGGAAGAATTCGAGCAGCGGATCGAGACAGTCAAAATGGAACAACCCGCCCCTGAAATCGATGTCATCGAAGAACCGGTCTTGCCGGAACCCCAACCTGAACCGGTCGCGATCGCCCCACCCGAACCCGATCCGGCACCCGAACTCCCCCAAGCCCAACCCGAACCGAAAATCATCTACGTCGAGAAGCCTCGCGAGAAAACCATCACCCAGAAAAAAACACCGCCGCCTCGGCAACCCACGCCGATCGAGCCACATTTCGCCCCACCACAGGAGCCGATCGAATCGGTCGATCCATCCCCCGCAATTGGCTGGGCCTGGTTCGAACGCGAACCGGCTGCTCGTCTGGACGAAATGGAGGATGCCCTGGCCAGCATCTCCAAGGACCAGTGGGCCGATGACCTCCATGATCCGCGGCCCGATTCGATCTCCGATGATGAATGGCACCGTGGCGAATCGTGGTGGGACGGTAACCAATCCACGAATCTCTGAGCATGTCACGATGTGCGATTTTGTCGAGCACATCGCGTGTGTGCGAAAATGCACGCTCCGAGCGATGGCTGTGCGGAACACCCGGCTTGCCACAACGTCGCGGAGCTCGCTTCGGCCAGACTTGCGGAAAGAAGCCAAAAGCTCACAAACTCGCAGGGATCGATGTCGATCGTCGACGATGGTCGCGGCTGCGGCCCAGATCCTGCACCCCCACTTGTGTCGACTTCCGTGCCCAATGGCGGCGCAGCCGAGGATAGACTGATTGGCTGGGCGCCGATGTGCGTGAGTCGACCGTGTCAATGTCGCCCACTGCCCGACGTCGATCGCCCCATGGCAGCGAACCAAGCAGCGAACCAAGCAGCGAACCAAGCACCGAAACGAGAACCAGAGAAGGCAAACATGTCATCGAGCGAGAACCATCGATCGGCCAGCGCACTTCCCAAAACGCCGCACGGCCCATTGAAGGTGGTCGAGGGAAGTTGGATGGTCGGGCATCGAAATCCAGAGTCGATGCTGCAGTGCAATACCTACATCCGCAAGTTCACACAGTTCGGCAGCACGAGAAATGTGTGCATCGATCCGGGATCGCAGTTCGACTACCCGGTGGTCGAAAACAATGTGCTGCAATTGGTTGGCGACATGAGCGAGATCCACGCCATGACGATCAATCATCAAGATCCCGATGTGGCCGGAAATGCGCCGCAGTTTTGCGATGCCAATCCGAAGTTGGAGATGATTGTCACCGAAGAAGTGTGGCGATTGCTTCAGCACACGATGCTCAAACCGGGCAAGCTGCGATTTTCTCATGGCACACAGTCGATCACCACACAACAACCCTTTCAGTTTGTCCCGACGCCGTTCTGTCACTTTCGGGGAGCGATGGCGTTGTATGACCCGGAGCACCGGATCTTGTACAGTGGAGATCTGTTCGGTGGACTCAATCGGCTCGGCAGAGTCCATTTGCAGGCAACCGAGGATGACTGGACCGGAGTTGCGCAGTTCCACCAGATCTACATGCCCTCGCGAGAAGTTCTTCGCTATGCCGTTCGCCAAATCCTCAATCTTCGACCCAAAGTCGAGATCATCGCGCCCCAACATGGGCACGTGATCACGGGCGATTTGGTCGGGTTGTTCTTAGAAAGAATGCACGAGTTATTGGTCGGAAACGATCTACTTGCCGAAGACTGGGATGTTCAAAATTTGGCTGGCTATCGTGAAGTCTTGCAGCGGCTAGTCAATTGCTCGGAGGCGGAGCGCGGCGAGATGAATGTGACTTGCCGCATCAATGCCCAGGAAATCGATGACGAACTTCACACCCATCTGCAACTGAGAAAGCACGAGGTACTGCTGGAACGGGAAGGCTATTCAGCGCTGGCGAAAACGTTCGCGCGGCTTGCCGACGCGGAGTCCGCCGACTACGTCGCCCAGTTGCGTGAAGTGGTTGTTAAAGCATGTGAAGAATTTGGCTTGCCGATTCCGCCGGTAGCGTCGGGATTCCATGAAACGTCTACCGACGAATCAGCGTAGAGGTGCAGTGCCCTTCAGCCATTCGAGCTAGAATGTCGTCGTTGCTCCCGCTCACGACATTCGGCTATCGACCTTTTCATGAACCGTTTCGCCTTCTGTATCGCAATCACGTGCGCTCTCTTTTCCTGTCGTTTCGGTGCTGCCGAGGATTGGTATCGATTTCGCGGACCCAGGCTCGACGGCGTCTCCAGCGAGACGGCGTGGACGGATGATTGGCCCGATGGCGGTCCCAAGATCGCCTGGACCGCTTCGGTCGGGACCGGCTTCTCGTCCGTTTCGGTCAGTGCCGGGCGACTGTACACGATCGGCAACGAAGGCAACGTCGACACGGTGTATTGTCTCGATGCGGCCAACGGAACCGAGATTTGGAAACACTCCTACAGCAGCCCCACCGACCCCAACGAGTTCGAAGGCGGACCGACATCAACGCCGACCGTGGACGGTGATCAGGTCTACACGCTCGGCCGGCGCGGCGATTTGTTTTGCCTGGACAAAGCGTCGGGCGAAGTGCGTTGGTCGCTGAATGTCGCCGACAAAGCAGGCGTACGTGTTCCCGCCTGGGGATTCGCCGGCTCACCATTGGTGTGCGATGAGCGGTTGATTGTTAACGTTGGGGATGCCGGAATGGGTGTTGACAAACAGACCGGTGAATTGGTCTGGGCCTCGGCCGACAAGGACGCGGGATATTCTTCGCCCGTCCCGATGCCGGGATCCGATCCACGACGGGTCGTGATCGGCTCGGCTCGGTCGTACGTCTGCGTCGATGTCGAATCGGGTCTTGAACGGTGGCGACAAAAATGGTTGACGACCTTCGGTTGCAACGCGGCCGATGCGATCGTTTCGGGCGACAACGTGTTTCTTTCGTCCGGTTACAATCGCGGCAGCGCACTGTTGAGGATCCTGGGCGACGAACCGACGATCGTTTGGAAGAACAAGGAAATGCAAAACCAGATCAGCAGCAGCCTGTTGATCGACGGTTGCCTGTATGGGATTCACGGAGACGTTGCCTCGGGCGCCCAGTTGCGATGCATCGAATGGGCCAGCGGCGAAGTCAAGTGGACCAGCGACACGGTGGCTCCGGGTGGACTGACCGCGGCCGGCGATCGGCTGATCATCCTTGGCGATTCGGGCGAATTGGTCGTGGCTCCGGCGTCTCCGGCGGGTTTCGAAGTGACATCGCGATACTCGGTGCTTGATGGAAAATGCTGGACCACACCGGTGCTTTCGGGCGGACGGATCTATTGTCGCGCTGCCGACGGAACTCTGGTATGTGTGGACGTGAGATGAGACGAAGTTTCTATCGCCGTCATCAAGTATGACAAACACGATTTTGCAACTGTTGAAGACTCTCGTCACCATCGGCATCCGTATCGGTTGGTAGACCGAATCGTTTCCGTCACAGAAAGCGAAATCTACACAGAAAAACGAGTACTGTACGGTGGGTGAGACCGCGGACACGGACGAACGAACGCTGGTTGCGATGACGCTTGAAATCGTCACCCAGCGAATGGCCGGCCAGGCCGCAGGGCATGGCATGGACCATGTTTTGCGAGTGCTTCAAGCAGCGCGAGTCATCCGCGCCGAAGTGGGCGGCAACCGGTTGGTAGTCGAATTGGCGGCAATTTTGCACGACCTCGGCGATGCCAAATTTCACGACGGCGCCGAACGCAGTGCCGAGTTTGCGTGCCAGATCCTGAGCGAGTTGGGGGCCGCCCCCGAGTTGATCGAGCATGTCGCGCAAATCGTCGACAACATCTCATTCCGCAAAGGTGTTGATCGCCAGCAACTGTCGCTGGAGGGTCAAATCGTGCAGGACGCTGATCGGTTGGACGCCTTGGGAGCGATCGGGATCGTGCGAACGATCGAGTACGGTGCGGCGTTGGGTCAGCCTTTTTATCTTCGCGAAGATCAAGGCGGAAAGACGAAAACCGGTGTCGGTCACTTTCATGAAAAGCTGTTCAAGCTTCGTGATCAAATGAATACCCAACCGGGTCGGCGGATGGCGAAAGAACGCGAGAAGTTCATGTACCAGTTTCTCCATCAGTTCCTTGCGGAGCACGACGGACGATAAAGCGGGCTAACTGGACAGCGCCACTTTTGTTGTAGTCCTGCCACTCCGCTGGCAGGGCATGCCGCGATTTGCGGCAAATGACCCGCCAGCGGAGTCGCGGGACGACTTGGATTGCATCGCCCGGTAAAACACGAGGTCTTCGCTAAAAAGTGTCGCTGTCCAGCTTATCGGTCGTCGCAGTCGGCAATACGACGTCTTCGCGTGAAGCATCGGGCTCACTCTCTGGACCCCCGCGCATCAATAAGGACACTCCAGCCCGGATCGTCGGGGCAGTGATCGGTTCGCCATCTGTGACTGAAAGGGATTGGTCCAGATATGACTCAACGCCGCGCGAAGCGTTCCCCACACTTTTCTCGTCCCACGAATCCTGTCGGCAGAGCGTCCTGGTACCGATACCTCGACCGGTTCCACGCCCATCTCCAAGTTCTCGGCGATCGCCGTTTTGCATTCCAGCATGAGCGAATCATCCGTCGTTGACTTGGCCGACAGCCTTTCTTGCGCCGACTCCTCCGACATCAAACGATCCAGCGGACTGACCACCGCCTGATCCGGCCTGGCCAGCACGTGCGTGTAGATCATGGTCGTCTTCAAGTCGGCGTGCCCCAACAGCTCCTGGATTTCGCGGATGTCAGTCCCCGAGCGTAACAAATGCGTCGCGAAACTGTGTCGAAATGTGTGTGATGTGATGTAGCGTTCAATCCCCACGGCGTCTACCGCGATTCGCAAATGCCGTCCGAACGTATCGGGATGGAGATGATGGCGGTGCCAGCGACCGCTCCGCGGATCGCGCGAATAACGCGCCGAAGCAAAGATGAATTGCCACTTCAGCTGCCGATCCGCATGGGGATATTTCTTCGATAGCGCATGGGGTAACCATACCGATGCCGTCCCTCGCTCCACGTCCTTCTCGTGCAGTTTGGCACGCTGATCCAACACACGTTTCAATTCCCCCCTGACGCTTTGGGGCAGCGGAACAAACCGGCTCTTGTCCCCTTTGCTGCGATGCACCTCGATCCATCCCTGCTCGAAATTGATATCCTTGACCCGCAGCCGCAGACACTCCTTGATCCGCATGCCGCAGCCGTACAACAGCTGGCCGATCAAGAGATGAATCCCCGTCAGCTCGTCCAGCACGGCGCGAACCTCCTTCTCAGACAGGACCGATGGCAAACGAGGACCCTTCGTCGATCGCAACGCGTTGACCGTGCCGACGTCACGCTTCAGAACCAACTCGAAAAACTTCAACACTGCATGGAATGCCTGGTTCTGAGTCGATGCGGCCACATCGCCATCGACCGCCAAATCAGTCAAATAAGCCTCCACGTCCCGCGTACCAACCCGCGCAAAGTCGTTCAAACACGAGATCCGCGCCCACACATGAACTGCTCTAGCTTGTTCTCTCGCCACGGGCCGGACGAATCGTCGACGATGCTTCCATCAACGAGCATTCAAAAGGTTCGACGCCCAAGGCTGACTTCTCGGTGGCCTGCGGCTTCGCCACTCTTGCAGACGACGTCTCGAAGCGGGTCGCAGACGCCGCAAAACACGCAGTTCCCCTGGTTGCTACCGATCGGGTAAGAAGTTGTTACCCGACGAAGCGAGGAGCGCGGAACGGGTAATGGCCAATACCCGTTCCGCGCTGATCGGGTAACGCCGATACCCGACGAAGCGAACGCTTACCAATCGAGCAAAAAAACCATCAAAAAGAGCAACCAATCCCAATCCCAAACCGGCTAGAATCGGGTAACGCCCATCCCCGATCTACCATGTGGGTGAATAACAAGTTCCACAAGCGATCCGTTTGATCCTCTTTAGTTGTGGCAACCCATATCTTTTGCCGTCAGGCTCGGTCCACGATTGAATATTCCAATTGCCATGAAATCGATAGCGTTTTCTGTCTCGTGTCTTGCTTTGGCGGGCTGCCAGGAGACAGCTAGGCCGACGAGTGTCACAGCCGAACGGCGAGCAAACACAATCGATACCTGAACGATTCGACGTCGAAAACCCGAACGAAACAGCTGTCACCGATCAAACTGCACGTGTAGACGTCGCATACCTAAATGAGATTGGCGTCATCGGTAGAACCGGGCATCGACTCGGAGAGATCTGCAATTTCACAGCGACAATCGAACGAAGTCCTTTTCCAACTGGCTATTACGTCGTAAGAGTGAGCGCCGTTAACGGTGTGTCGCTTGTCGCACCAGCGGATTTTCCTTTCCAGGTTGCTTCTCAAGCACGTCTCGACCTTCCTGGAGATAATTTCCAGCTTCACATATTCAAAACGGGTCGGGAAGCGAGAACGTTGGACGAAAACCAGACGGAGGAATTGGAACGAGGCTATGTCGGCTCACCCATAGAAATAATCGGCTATGAAACTGGCGAATTTAGCGGCCTTCCCATCATGGACATCCTCCCGAAGGTCGGGGAGCTCGAGCGGATTCAGTTCTCAACACGTTTGATCGTTCTTGCTGGTTCCCGTGAAGGCTGACACGCGCATCGTTCCCTCCGATGAGTAAAATGTGGAACAATGGGATGCACACGAAGGCCGCGAGTCAGGTCAATTGGTTTGGTCTGAGTCGTTTGCGCGGCCTCGGTGATCCCCGACGTTCTGGCATTCGATCTTTGCGCTCAATCGTGCTCGTACTCAGGCCGCAGGCCGGTACTCGTACTCGTTCTCGTACTCGAATCGGCAGAGAGCGGTCGGGACGTGCCGCAGAGTCGACCTTTGACCCCATTGCATTCGCCCGCTCCGGTCCATAATCGAGTACGAGTACCGCTTCGCTGAGTACGAGTACGACGGTGCGCTCGATGACAGATGCGCGGTGAAATGGTGCGTCCGGGGGGCTCGATTTTGCGTGGTCGACGTTGCGATGGTATCCTGATCGGAGACGGAACTGACTTGGGTTGGCCGCGTCGGTACCCGCTACCGGAGCCAGAACAAACGGATGCACACCGCGCCCTCGACGTCTCTTGGGCAATGGTTCGTCAACTCCTCGGGCCGGGTGATCCTGGCCGTTCGTCTCTCAATCGCCAGTGCCCAACCTTGAAAGGCTGGCATGTGACATCGAATCACGACTCGATCTGCAAGACACCGTTGCCTAAAATACGGCATCTCGCCGTTGGAGTGCTCATTGTGGGCCTTGGGCATTACGGAATCGCTTGTCTAATTTGGGCTTCTTGGATTCGAGCGTTCGGCATCGATCGTTTCAATTATGGTTACTACCTTCGCGATGCGCTTCGGCGTTGATCTTTGCTTTGATCTACTTTACGTCGATCGTTTATTTCACAAGAACTAAAAGGTCGCCCATCGTGGTCGCAATTCTTATGGTGCTTGCGACCGCTTCCCATTTTGCGATTGACGAACGGCTTCATCACTTTACAGTACAGATGATGACAACTGACCGTGGATGCATTCACATCTCACCGACATGGTGGTGGTATGAGCATCAGTGCGGTAAACTCTCGAACGGATAACTAAAACGAGACGAACTATGCGATGAACGGGAGGGCTCGGCGCAGTCGTTCCTGAAGTCAAGCTCCTGCTCTCGCCCCCCGTTATCGCGGACGTTCGTCGACGCAAATGAATTCGGCACATGCTCTTGGGCGCTGCCGATGATTGATGCCGCGTGATTCGGTTTGTCACCGTTATCGATTACCTTGCGGGTTTATTTCGCTATTGCAAACTTGTTTCCCGGTGCTGACTTGTGGCACGGCACCAACGAATGCTCGCGACCATTTTTGCGCCTTCTTGCGTTTCTTGCGGCCGACCATTCTCGTTGTTCACAGCTGAACCGATGATTGCCACAAAAAAACGCAAAAAGACGCAAAGAGGGATTCCCGCTGACGGCTCTTTTCGAGGCACTGAACTTGGACACGAATTTTACGCGGTCGGATGCGCTCGATATACTGTGATGATTCCAGTCCGTGATGGTCGCTGGTTCGGCACTACAAAGAACGACGAACCAACGGATGCACGCCGAGCCCTCGAACTTTTCTTGGGCAATGGTCCGTCAACTCCTCGGGCCGGGTGATCCTGGCCGTTCTGGCATTCGATCTTTGCGCTCAATCGTGCTCGTACTCAGGCCGCAGGCCGGTACTCGTACTCGTTCTCGTACTCGAATCGGCAGAGAGCGGTCGGGACGTGCCGCAGAGTCGACCTTTGACCCCATTGCATTCGCCCGCTCCGGTCCATAATCGAGTACGAGTACCGCTTCGCTGAGTACGAGTACGACGGTGCGCTCGATGACAGATGCGCGGTGAAATGGTGCGTCCGGGGGCTCGATTTTGCGTGGTCGACGTTGCGATGGTATCCTGATCGGAGACGGAACTGACTTGGGTTGGCCGCGTCGGTACCCGCTACCGGAGCCAGAACAAACGGATGCACACCGAGCCCTCGAACGTCTCTTGGGCAATGGTTCGTCAACTCCTCGGGCCGGGTGATCCTGGCCGTTCGTTGCTTCAGAAGGGAGTTGCTAGGCTGAGTGAACTAAATCCGTACTCAAGTCCAAAATCGCAGGGCAAGCAGCCGCCGCTAGTCGCGTCTTCGCGACTGCGAATCGTACGCACGTTGTTTTACCTGCATCTTGCCGTCGTATGCTTCTGGGCCGCCTTCACTTTGTCCGATACTGGACTGATCAGCGTACCGCGTCCACTTGAAGCTCTCTTCTATGTTCGGATTGTTCAGTTGCCTCTGGCGTTCACGTGGATGTTGTTTCCAGCAATGATGGCCTACGCAGCAGCAAAACTGACGGATCGGTCGCGTGCGTTTCGAACTTCGATTGTGCTTTCCGACGTGATGCTTTCGATCTTCCAATTGTGGGTGATGCTGCCATTGGTACAATAAAACCGACGTCATACTTCCGACGTGATGCCATGCTGACCGGTCGCTCGCAATCGCAACGAACAATGCCGTGAACCGGAGCGGCGAAGTCTGGCGTTTTGAAATGGACAATCTCTCGTCGCCGCCCGGTTACGGCTGACCGTTCTGGCAACGAATCGTACTCCTACTTAGGGCGCAGCCCGGTACTCGTACTCCTACTCGAATTCACACTGCGGTGACTGAACCCATCTTCGACCACGACCGCCTCGACGTTTATCGCCTCGCCATAGAGTACGTCTCCGCGTCTTTCGCTGACGCCAAGTCGCTCGACGGCGTTCACCGTCATGCGCCGCGATCAGTGGCTTCGCGCGGCCCAATCGATTCCGCTCAATATCGCCGAGGGTAACGGCAAACGCAGCCTCAAGGATCGCAACCGCTTTCTTGACATCGCTCGTGGGTCAACGCTCGAATGTGCCGCGATTCAAGACGTGCTTGCGGCAATCGATGGTTTGGATGATGGTCGTCATCGCGAACTCAAGACGATGCTCAAACGGATCGTCTCGATGCTGACTCGGTTGATCGCCCGGGCTGACACGGTGTCCGAATCTGGAAGCGAGTACGAGTACCGCGGGGCTGAGTACGAGTACGAGTACGATGGCGCGGAGGAGCCAGAACCATGCCGTGCACCGGAGCCGGGCCTGCGGCCGTCTTCAAATGGACAATCAACCTTCCCGGCCCGGTGATCGGCCGCCGTTGAACTTAATCGAATTGCGTTTGACTTTTCGGTGCTCGGTTTGATGCGGATGAGCTGAGTTTCTTACTGCGGTCCTTGCAGGCTTGCTCGTTGGCTTCCTTGCCAACCCCCAATGCCGTCCCGCCGGTATCTTCCCCTGGCAACTCGATGGGTGCCCGTTCTCCTCTCCTCAGTCAGGCAATGCTCGAGGGTCTTTCAAAGGTTGGGGATCGGCTGCGCCGGCGATCTTTTCTTCATTCTTTTTAAACGCTCACGCGTCAGGCAAGCCGTCAAGCGACGTTCCCTCTCAGGGCCGGTTGTAGCGATCGTTTTGATAAAAAGGTCTTGCGCTTTTGCGTTTTGTAAGCACGCTGGAAAGTCAATCGTTCACTCCTGGTTGAGTGAATCGCGTCAGCTCCTCGTCAAGAATCAACGCCATGACCCCCTACAAAAACCGTAAGTGCGAACTCACTCGTCGCCTCGCCGAAGACATGATGATTCGCAATCTCGCCGACTCGACCATCGATGCCTACACCTACCACGTGCGAAGGTTTGCCGACTTTATCGAAAAACCGCTTGATAGAGCGACCGTCGAAGACGTTAGGACCTTCCAACTTTATCTGATCCAAACCAAGAAAGTGGCCTACAGCACGTTCAATCAAGCCGTCTGTGCTTTACGGTTCCTGTACACCCACACGATCCGTGTCCCCTGGCCGGTCACCATGGTTCCCTTCGGCAAGCGTCCCAAAACGCTACCAGTGGTGCTCAGCCGACAAGAAGTCGACGAGCTGCTGCGATGCACCAAGAACCTCAAGCACCGAACGTTTCTCTCGGTCCTGTATGCCTGTGGGATGAGACTCTCCGAAGCGGCCCACTTGAAGATCCCCGATATCGACTCGCAACGGATGCAGATCCGAATCACCCACGGCAAGGGGGCCAAAGAGCGACTGGTACCCCTCTCGCCGAGACTGCTGCAGGAACTTCGGACGTATTGGGAGCAGTACCGGCCGACCGACTTCCTGTTTCCCGGCAAGCGACCGGACAAGCCTTACGCCGACACGTCGATCCAGAAGGCGATCAAGCAGTCGGCCAAGTTGGCCGGCATCAAGAAGAATGTCCATCCGCACATTCTGAGACATTCTTATGCGACGGGTCTACTCGAAGCGGGAGTCGACTTGCTGACGATCAGCAAACTTCTTGGTCACGCCAGCTTCACCACCACGATGATCTACCTGCACTGTCGCCGCGAACACTTGATCAATGTGCCCAGTCCGTTGGATTGGCTCCCGGTGCGGCAGTTACCGACGTACAGGCCGCCCGAGGAGAACAACTCGAAAGAGAACGATCCGAACACACCGAAAAAACCGCCGAAAAGTTAACCGTCGCCCAGATCCTTCGCATCGCGGCGGCGTCTTACGTCAAGCAGTCGTCGCCTTGCGAGTTGGTGCGGAGCACGCTGGCGAAACTGTCGCTGTGCCGGACCGCGGCACTGGGCGGCAAGACGTATCAGTGTGACGACTGCGGCGAGGTCACGACGGTTCATCATTCCTGTGGCGACCGGCACTGTCCGGTCTGCAGCGGAAGAAAACGCTACGACTTCGCAGCCAGGGCCGAGGCATTGATCCTTGATGATGTGACGTACTACCAAGTCGTCTTCACGCTGCCGAGTGAGCTTTCGGAGATGGCCTTGGCCAATCGGTCGGAGCTGGCGGAGTTGTTGTTCACGTCGGCCTGGAAAGCTCTGCAAAAAGCGATTCGCTCTCAGCAGGACTACGATCCGGCGGCGATGATGGTGCTGCACACTTGGAACCAGCGAATGGATTCGCACTGGCACGTGCACGCGTTGGTGCCCGGAGCCGGTCCCAGTCTTTCGCACGACGGCTGGGAACAAGCCGAAGCACCCGCGGATGTCGCCAACAGTGACGGGCACTACCTGGTCGACGCGACCAGCTTGCGGGAGAGCTTTCGCAAGTTCGCCGTTCGCCACCTGCGTCGGCTTCGCCGCGACGGAAAACTGAAACTGGGCGGCAAGTTCACGAACTTGCAAAACGATGATGCTTGGGAAGCGTTCTGCGAGGGGCTGGAGTCGGTCGAATGGGTCAGCTTTATCCAACCGCCACCGAGCCAGGATGCTTCGGCCGATCAAGTGGTTCGCTATTTGACACGTTACTTGACCGGCGGGCCAATCAGCGACCGCCGGATCATTGCAGCGGACGCCCGCGAGGTGACGATCCTGGCCCGCGAGGGCGTGCGAGTCGGCGGGGACCGCCGGCAGGTCCCGGTGACGATGCAGATCGATGACTTCACCCGTCGTTGGTGCCTGCACATCCAGCCGAATCAGCTGACGAAGGTTCGCCATTTCGGCGGTTGGAGTTGTCGCCGGCAGACCGCCTACATGGACCGTTGCCAAGAGATTTTGGAGTCGATCGCCTTCGATCCGGCGGCTTGGAAACTGGACGATGCGGACGAGCCGATCGACGACTCGTGGCTTGGTGATTCCATCGACGACGAAGACCAGGATGCGATTCGCTGCCCGTCGTGCGATAGTGATCGACTGCGACTGATCAGCGAAATCCCCAAGCCGAGTTGGCTTCGTGTGTTGGATCACTTGGACGATCGCTGTCCCCGGTGGCACGCCGAGGCGGAGAAGGCCTCGCTGATCGAGTACCTGGAGCGTGAGTATGGTGTCGATTATGACACCTGGCTCCTGGAAACGCGGATAGAAAGTGCAAGAGGCTCGGTGAAGTGCGCCGCGGCGACTCAACCTTCGCTTCCCGGCTTGTCCCCAGACGGCGACATGCTGGTAGAATCGTACTGACCGGATCGCCCCGATCTGGAAACTCGCCCGCCAGCGAGCGACAAAGTTCAACGCACGATCTATGCCGGCACGCGACGTGCCCCCATAGATCGCATTTCGTTCTGGCAACTAATCGTACTCCTACTCAGGGCGTAGGCCGGTACTCGTACTCCTACTCGAATTCACACTGCGGTGACTGAACCCATCTTCGACCACGACCGCCTCGACGTTTATCGCCTCGCCATAGAGTACGTCTCCGCGTCTTTCGCTGACGCCAAGTCGCTCGACGGCGTTCACCGTCATGTGCGCGATCAGTGGCTTCGCGCGGCCCAATCGATTCCGCTCAATATCGCCGAGGGTAACGGCAAACGCAGCCTCAAGGATCGCAACCGCTTTCTTGACATCGCTCGTGGGTCAACGCTCGAATGTGCCGCGATTCAAGACGTGCTTGCGGCAATCGATGGTTTGGATGATGGTCGTCATCGCGAACTCAAGACGATGCTCAAACGGATCGTCTCGATGCTGACTCGGTTGATCGCCCGGGCTGACACGGTGTCCGAATCTGGAAGCGAGTACGAGTACCGCGGGGCTGAGTACGAGTACGAGTACGATGGCGCGGAGGAGCCAGAACCATGCCGTGCACCGGAGCCGGGCCTGCGGCCGTCTTCAAATGGACAATCAACCTTCCCGGCCCGGTGACGGCCGCCGTTCGTCGAGCGCAAATGAATTCGGCACATGCTCTTCGGCGCTGCCGATGATTGATGCCGCGTGATTCGGTTTGTCAACGTTATCGATTACCTTGCGGGTTTATTTCGCTATTGCAAACTTGTTTCCCGGTGCTGACTTGTGGCACGGCACCAACGAATGCTCGCGACCATTTTTGCGCCTTCTTGCGTTTCTTGCGGCCGACCATTCTCGTTGTTCACAGCTGAACCGATGATTGCCACAAAAAAACGCAAAAAGACGCAAAGAGGGATTCCCGCTGACGGCTCTTTTCGAGGCACTGAACTTGGACACGAATTTTACGCGGTCGGATGCGCTCGATATACTGTGATGATTCCAGTCCGTGATGGTCGCTGGTTCGGCACTACAAAGAACGACGAACCAACGGATGCACGCCGAGCCCTCGAACTTTTCTTGGGCAATGGTCCGTCAACTCCTCGGGCCGGGTGATCCTGGCCGTTGAACTTAATCGAATTGCGTTTGACTTTTCGGTGCTCGGTTTGATGCGGATGAGCTGAGTTTCTTACTGCAGTCCTTGCAGGCTTGCTCGTTGGCTTCCTTGCGATTCGCTGCCCGTCGTGCGATAGTGATCGACTGCGACTGATCAGTGAAACCCCCAAGCCGAGTTGGCTTCGTGTGTTGGATCACTTGGACGATCGCTGTCCCCGGTGGCACGCCGAGGCGGAGAAGGCCTCGCTGATCGAGTACTTGGAGCGTGAGTATGGTGTCGATTATGACACCTGGCTCCTGGAAACGCGGATAGAAAGTGCAAGAGGCTCGGTGAAGTGCGCCGCGGCGACTCAACCTTCGCTTCCCGGCGTGTCCCCAGACGGCGACATGCTGGTAGAATCGTACTGACCGGATCGCCCCGATCTGGAAACTCGCCCGCCACTGGGGCGCCAGCGAGCGACAAAGTTCAACGCACGATCGATGCCGGCACGCGACGTGCCCCCATAGATCGCATTTCGTTCGCACTTCTACTTGGAGGCCCCGATGCGTAATTGGCTTTTCCTTGTACTGACGTTTATCTTTCCCATTGCAGTAATTCATGCGCAGCCCGTCGACTCGATTGTCCGCGAACTGTCGAAGCCCGAGGAACAACTTGTTCAAATCTGCGAAGAGATGTACTCCGCATTTGACAAGTACTACACCAGCGCTGACGAGTTGAAGGACGATGCCGAGCGAGAGAAGTACTATGCTGATAACGACCCATCGGCGAGATATGTTGCAAGGCTCACGGAATTTGAACGCGACAATCACGGTACTCATGCGGGATTGATGGCAGCACGCCGATTGGTGCTACTCGGAGCAGGAGGAGGCGAACACGGCAACCCTCGGGATGTTGGCCGCCAGCGGGCTTTGATGGTTTTGCCCGATTACGCCAACGCGTCGGTGTTGCCTGAAATCATTCGCTACCTGGATGGTGGGAATGTCGAACCCACTTCCGAACGACTTCTGCGGCATTTGATCAACGCACCTGACATTCGAGATCAGAACCGGCAGTTTGCCCGGTATATGTTGGCCACTTGGGCATTGGCGATGCGAGATGGGAGGGAATTCCTGGAGCGCCGCCTTGCAGAAATCGCGGAGGGATCTCCGTTGCAGTATCCAAAGGAAAAAGAGAATCTAACGGAAGAACTTGGCAACTCGCTTTTACCGGAAAAGATCGCTGAATTGCGGCTCGAAGCAATCGAGATTCTCGAATCGCTTGCAGAATCCAGATCTACGGTCCGCCAGCCCGGTATTGCTGGTGTCGACAAACGTTGGCACATCATTCAGGTCGACCCCGAGAAAACACAGACGATGCCCATGGTGAGCGAGCTTGGCGCCGGGTTGCTGTTCAAGGAGCGGCACCTGCGGGTTGGCACACTGGCTCCAGAATTGAAACTTGCGCTCGTGGCTGGCGGCGAATGGTCCCTTGCTGAGCAACGCGGCAAGGTGGCCGTACTTCAGTTTTCATTCAAAGGTTGCGGCCCCTGTGAGGAGATGTATGTGGATCTGCGTGCGCTTACCGAGAAATACGAAGGACAGCTATCGATCCTCAGTGTCATGGCCGACGAAAAGCGTGCAGACACAGTGGATGCGGTCAACTCAGGAAAGATGTCGTGGAACGTCCACTGGGATGGAGCTAAGGGGCCACTTGCGACAAAGTGGGCGGTGACGTCGTTTCCGACGGTCTATGTGGTCGGGCCGGATGGTCGTATTGTCGCACACGATCTGCGTGGCGAGCAGTTGAAAGCCCAAATCGAAAAACTGACGCGCTAGCAGCCTGTGGCGCAACGGGCAGGCAACTCGAATCTCGGCGTTTTTGAAGGCTCCACGGCGTCAGCCCCGCTGTTTTTTGCTACAGGCTCCTTGCCGTGAGAACGGGAAAGTACGAACAAGGCGTTGCACGCGAGCGGGCGGCAGCGTCAGTCTTATCATCAACGTCACTCGCGCCCGCCGCGTGAACTTGATCGTTCGTCGAACATGGAAAACATGAATCCCTACGATCCGCCGCTAGCTGAGTCGCACGACATCGGCGACGTTGATCCGAGTTCCATCGGCACCATTACCTCCCGATTCTCGTTCACATCACAACACCTCGTCGACACGCTAACGCGATTCCGGTCGCAACATTCGGGACGCCGGCTGTGGCGTTGGTTTCGATTCGTTGCTGCGTTCATTTTCGTGCTCGTTGCAATTGTCGGACTATTCATTCCACAATACTTCGCCTCGGCTTTCATGGTTGCTCTCGCAATATTTGCGTTCTTTCCGCACAAGATTGACGACTATCTTGCCACACGCAATTTTCGCAAATCACCGCACTGTAATGCTCAGCAGATCATTCACCTGTCGAATGACGGATTTCGCGCTGAATCGGAAATCGAGCAAACCAATCTCAAATGGGCGGCTTTCTCAAAGGCAGTGATATTCAATGACGGCGTGCTTCTTTACCGCGGGCCTAAAATGGTAAACTGGATTCCTGACGCTACGCTCGATAGTACCGATGGGCCGATTCGGATACGCAAGCTCTTAACTGGAAAACTGCCGACGAACCATGTGCACCCGAGTCCTCGAAAAGGCTTTGCATGATGGTGGCTCGTCCGCTCGGACCGGGTGACCACAATTCGTTACAAAGTTCAACGCACGATCTAGGCCGGCACGCGACGTGCCCCCATAGATCGCATTTCGTTATGCTATCGCAATCGCAGCAGCCGGATAAAGCCATAAACTATTTGTCCGATCTTACGGTGAAGAATTCGATGAGTCGTTCCGCGAATTCGTGATGGCATCGGAAAAGGAGGAAGTCTTATGAATCGCATTGTAGTGGCCATCTGCCTGCTTGGCGTCGTGACAACTGTCACCGAGGCGCAGAACAAACCGGCGGCAAAGAAGAACTCGGCTCAGAAGCGGGATAAGGAGGCCGACGTGGTCTTCAAGACGATGAAGGACAAGTTCAGTTACGCATTGGGACAGGACTTCGGCCGCTCGCTAGAACGCGATGGCGTGGAACTCAATGTGGATCTGCTGGTCAAGGGTGTTATCGACGCGTTAAACCAGGCCGAGGCGAAGCTATCTGCTGAAGAATACCGCGAAGCAATGAGTGCCTACTGGGAAGCCCGCATGGAAAACATCAGGAAAGCCGGCGCCGCCTGGCTGGCCAAGAACAAAACTCAGAAAGGCGTTGTCACCACAAAAAGCGGCCTGCAATACCAGATTCTTAATGTCGGTACGGGGAAATCACCCACGAGCACAGACACGGTCAAAATCCGCTATTCCGGCACGTTGACCGACGGCAATCCGTTCGCTTCCGCCGGAACGCGCACTCTCCGCGTCACAGATCCCAATGATCCGATTGTCATCAAAGGCTGGACCGAAGCTCTACAGTTGATGAAAGTCGGCGGGAAATGGAAACTGTTCGTCTCCTCAGACCTCGCCTACGGCGAGTTCCCGATTTACTCAAATGTTGGCCCCCACGCAGTGCTCGTGTTCGAAATTGAGTTGCTGGAAATCGTGAAATGATGAAATCGGGAATGGTCGCTAAGAGTCCGACGAGAAACTTTGTATCCATGTCGGAATTGAACATGCCGAGGAAAAACAGAGTATTCGCATAACCATGCCGTTTTTACGCGGGACGCTCGTCGTGCGCAAATGAATGCGGCACATGCTCTTGGGCGCTGCCGATGATTGATGCCGCATGGTTCGGTTTGTCAACGTTATCGGCTACCTTGCGGGTTTGTTTCGCGATTGCAGATTTGTTTCCGGGTGCTGACTTGGGGCACGGTACGGGGAATGCTTGCGACCATTTTTGCGCCTTCTTGCGTTTCTTGCGGCCGGCCATTTTCGTTGTTCGCAACTGAACCGATGATTGCCACAAAAAAACGCAAAGAGGGATTCCCGCTGACGGCTCTTTTCGAGGCACTGGACTTGGACACGAATTTTACGCGGTCGGATGCGCTCGATAGACTGTGAAGATGCCAGTCCGTGATCCGTGTCCCCTGGCCGGGCACCATAGTTCCCTTCGGCAAGCGTCCCAAAACGCTACCAGTGGTGCTCAGCCGACAAGAAGTCGACGAGCTGCTGCGATGCACCAAGAACCTCAAGCACCGAACGTTTCTCTCGGTCCTGTATGCCTGTGGGATGCGACTCTCCGAAGCGGCCCACTTGAAGATCCCCGATACATGGACCGTTGCCAAGAGATTTTGGAGTCGATCGCCTTCGATCCGGCGGCTTGGGAGCTGGACGATGCGGACGAGCCGATCGACGACTCGTGGCTTGGTGATTCCATCGACGACGAAGACAAGGACGCGATTCGCTGCCCGTCGTGCGATAGTGATCGACTGCGACTGATCAGCGAAGCCCCCAAGCCGAGTTGGCTCGGTGTGTTGGATCACTTGGACGATCGCTGTCCCCGGTGGCACGCCGAGGCGGAGAAGGCCTCGCTGATCGAGTACCTGAAGCGTGAGTATGGTGTCGATTATGACACCTGGCTGCTGGAAACGCGGATAGAAAGTGCAAGAGGCTCGGTGAAGTGTGCCGCGGCGACTCAACCTTCGCTTCCCGGCTTGTCCCCAGACGGCGACATGCTGGTAGAATCGTACTGACTCGATCGCCCCGATCTGGAAGCTCGCCCGCCAGCGAGCGACAAAGTTCAACGCACGATCGATGCCGGCACGCGACGTGCCCCCATAGATCGCATTTCGTTACCCGAGCGGGACAGTCTCTTCACGGCACAAATAGAGCTGTCGGTTGCAACCGGTTTAGATGACGATACGCCAACGCGATGTTCTCAATGCAAATTATTTCTTTCCGAATACCAGGGATGTGGACGCAAGATCCCTTGTCCTGATTGCGGTCGCAGGATCGCAGACGTTACAGATTTGATCTCACGAATTTCGCCTTCACCGTCGTTGTCGAACTTGCTCCCTGAATCGGTCGCGCGCGAAAACGACGTCGTTGCGATCGACGCATCAAGTTCCGGTCTGGTCATTTTGTCTGACATCACCAGATGGAAAACGAATGAGACCATCGAAGAACTACGATTCATACTGAATACTACGATCAACTATCTGCACGCAGGCTCGGATGCGATACGACTCGCAATTGATCGCGACTACGGACCGCCCGACACCAATCCCTGATTGGAACATTGATCCACGATTCGCTAGACTGTTACGAAGGGCGAATGTCGTCCCAATCGCGACGCCGACAAACCCGCGTAACCATCCCGTCGCAACGGAGCCGGGCTTGCGGCTTTTTTCAAATGGACAATCAACCTTCCCGGCCCGCTGACGGGCACCGTTATTGCCTTTTGTTGGCCGTTGAGTGAGCTTCCGAATTGTCGCAGAAACGAATCCAGTTTTCGTTGCGAGTCCTTTTCTTCGCTATCGGCCTTTTGGCCATGAGTTGTTGGTGGTTTACAATTCCCACATACCGGGCGAATCGATACGTTCAAGCAATTAACTCAGACCGGTTCGAAATTGCTGATCGGATGTGTTCAAATCCAGAATCGCGATTTCCCGGCTTCTTTTTTCCAAATGGGGACTACAAGTCGTTCCACTGCCGCGCGGAGCTTCAACCTCTGTCCTGGCAGGATTTCTGGCGTGGAACTCGCGACATCACGACCGATTTTCATGCTTGTTCAATTACCGCGACACGTATTGGGATCGAAGTGGAGATCTGGTCACCGTAACTTTTCCCAAAAAAGACATTCGGTGCCCCGAGTCACCGTCCAGGTAATCCCTATCCGAGACAACCCTTGATACATCCCGGCCATAACAATGCCGTCAACCGGAGCGGCCGACCGTACCGTTTTTGAAATCAGAGTCCTGCGTGAAGTCAACATCGACTCCTCGGTCCCCGTTATCCTTCGCGTTCCCCGACTGATGTCACGGAATCCTTCGTATGCGGCCGACATCAACACGATTCGCACCGGAGTCGATCGAATAAATCGCACGCAGTGGTGGCCGATCGATGTAGAACAATCCCTCACTTAACGACTCACCATTGCCGATTGGATCGGACTCGAGCCACGATCGATTTGATATGAGGCGTCAATGATTGCGACCTTGTCTTTACCGCCAACAAACTCCGCCGCGACTTCACTCCTCGCGTTATCCTCCCAGACGAACGTCGTATTTCACGACTCCTCCAACGAACGGAGGTGGTCGACAACTTGTTCGGTCGTATATCGCTTTGCATCGCCTGCTAGACGCTCTTTGGCAATTCGGACGTCCTCATCACTGGGCGGACGCACGAGCGTCCCGAGACGCTTGCCGTTGGCATCGACAAACTCAATCACTTCGTCAGTGTTCTCCAACTCTCGGAGCAACTCATCTTTCGCCACGATTTTGATCATTTGCACACTCTCCATTGGGTAAACCTCCATTGTACCCAGCGCGACGAACGGGGTCCCGCGACGAACGGGGTCCGCGACGAACGGGGTCAGTGCATTTTCGAACACACAGGGCAGGCACAATGACGGCCCTAGGAAAGGCAGGGCGAGCAACAAAATGAGAGAAGATCGTGCCGCAACGGCAAACTGGCGTGGGTGATTTTCGTAAACGGAGGGCTTTCTCAACCTACCGCGCCCCGTCTCCCGCATCTTATCTGGGTGGAAATGCACTGACCCCCGTTTCCGGAACCCCAGTTTCGACCCCCGTTTCCTGTTTTGCGACTTCCTGCGAGGGCATGTCCGCGAAATGATCTGTGAAGTCATGGCCGCGGAAGGCACCGAGTTTTGCGGCCCCAAGCACGCCCCTTCGCAAAGCAATCACTACCAGGCTGGCAGCAAATTCGTCGAGCAGCTGCGCAGCAAAGATTTGAAATCGTCGACTTGGTGTGCATTGATGCTTGACGGCATTCGGCTCAGCAGCGAGCAGACCGCCGTGGTCGCTTTGGGGATCGACAGCGAGTGTCGCAAGCACGTCTTGGCGATAAAACATGGCGGCGGTACTACAAAAGCGCTGTCATGGCCACGGTGCGCTGCCGGCTGAGGCAAGGATCTGGTAGCTGGAATTGCATCCCGGAAACTCGAAGCCGTGCCTTCACTTTGCGCCGCTCCCCCACTTTCCGTGACCGATGCGACCGGACGTCGCTGGAGCCTTTTACCGGCGCAACCCTCCCAAGGCGGTCCACCCCGGTGGGGGAATTCATTCCAATGATCGATCATTCCAACCCAACGGGTCACTCTTTCCAATTCCGCGTAACCGATTCTCTGCGGGGCAATCCATCATGCGAAGCAAAAACTCTCGAATCCGGCATCGCAAAGCCGCATCCTTCCATCGCATCGGTGTCGCGCGTGTCTTGCGTGTCGAGCAATTTGAACAACGTCGATGCTTGAGCGCGAACCCAACGCTCGATCTTGATCTTTCGCAACTGCAGATCGATCCGACCTCCTATGATCCGTCCAGTATCATCTTACGATTTCGTTCAGAAACAGCGGCGATTCACGAGGGGACCAATCTTTACGGGCCGACTCGCACAGCGGAGACCGTGCCGCTTGGCTTCGGTTTGCACCAACTGGAATTGAAGCCGGGTGTTTCGATCGAGTCGATGTTGGGGATCTATCGGAACAACGCCAACGTACTGTACGCCGAGCCCGATTACCGCGTGCGGATCGCAACCATTCCAGACGATCCGCAGTTTTCCGACCAATGGGACATGCACAACACCGGGCAACTCGGCGGAACCGTCGACGCCGATATTGACGCACCCGATGCTTGGGACTTGTCGACCGGCACCGGCTCAACAATCGTCGCGGTTATTGACACGGGCGTTGATTATCTGCACCCCGATCTGGCCCCCAATCTGTGGACGAATCCGGGCGAAATCCCCGGTGACGGGATCGACAACGACAACAACGGTTACGTCGACGACATTCATGGATACGACTTCTTCAATGATGATAGCGACCCGCTCGACGACCACGGTCATGGAACGCATGTTGCCGGGACGATTGGTGCGGAGGGTAACAATGCCACGGGCGTTGCGGGCATCAACTGGGGCGTTCAAATCATGGCCGTCAAATTCCTGGGCGCCGACGGTTCAGGTAGCACCAGTGATGCAATCTCGGCCGTTCGCTACGCGGTGGATAATGGCGCGCAGATCTCGAACAACAGTTGGGGTGGCGATCCCTATTCGCAAGCGATGTACGACGCGATTCGCGACGCCCGTGACGAGGGACATATCTTTGTAGCAGCTGCGGGAAACGGCAATTTCATTGGACTGGGCGTCGACAATGACGCGACACCGTTTTACCCCGCCAGCTATGACCTCGAGAACATCGTGGCCGTCGCCGCAACCGACCGCAATGATCAAACGGCTGTCTTCTCGAATTACGGCAGTGCCAGTGTGGACATTGGCGCGCCCGGTGTCGACATTCTCAGTACGACCCGTGGCGGTGGCTACGGCCTTTCCAGCGGCACTTCCATGGCGGCGCCGCATGTCACCGGCGCGTTGAGCTTGGTGCGAGACTTCGACCCCACCCTGTCACCACAGGAAATCATTGATCGAGTCTTGTTTTCGGCCGATCCGATCGACTCATTGGACGGGATCACCGTGACCGGCGGAAGGCTGAACGTCGCTGCATCGCTGGTACCCGATACATTCGGGCCCCAAATTGCCGATGTCCAACCGAGCGGACTGATTTTGGAACCGTTCAGCAGTCTCAGGATCTCGTTCAATGAATCGATCGATGCCACGACATTCACATTGGCAGATATCGATCATCTTAGCGGGCCCCAGGGGGCGATTAGCGTCACCTCGCTCAACGTGGTCCCCGGATCGAACAACCGGCAATTCGATCTGACCTTCCCAACACAGTCCGATCCGGGGTCGTATGAATTGGTCGTATTGCCGAGCGTCGTTGATCGGTTCGGTAATGAGATGGACCAGAACGACAATGGTATCGGCGGTGAGTACCCGGGCGACGGATTTTCTCACACGTTTGTCAAGGCCGACGCGGTTGCCCGATTTGACTTCGGCACCGCGCTTTCACCGGTAGCGGCGGGCTATACGCAAGTCGTCCATACCGATAGCTATGACGCATCGACCGGTTATGGCTGGCAGACCGGTTCGGTCTATTCGCTCAGTCGAGGGGGTGATCCGTTGACAACCGACGTCAACTATACCACCAATGCCACGTTCGGAGTCGATCTACCCAACGGCGATTACGACGTGATCGTGACCCTCGGCGAGCATCTGATCGCTCATGATCAGATGGGAGTCTTCCTGGAGAGTGTTCAGCTGGATTCGGTCACGACTGCGGCCTCACAGTTCGTCGCCAATACTTATCGCACCAGCGTCAGCGACGGGCAACTGAATCTTGGCCTGGTCGACTTGGGCGGCAGTGATTCCTACGTGATGATCAACGGGCTCGATGTCGTCTTCGCCGGTCCGGATCTTACGGCTCCACGCGTGATTTCGACCGACGCGAATGGCATCGTCAGCGGACCGATCGATCGAATCACGCTGTCGTTTAGTGAACCGATCCAGGACGGCAGCTTTTCGTTGGCCGACGTCGCCGCGTTGGAGGGCCCCGACGGACCGATCACGCCGACCGCTGTCAATCCTCTGTCTCCTGGCGAGTTTGAAATCACCTTCGATGCTCAGGATGTTTCTGGAGTCTATCGATTGGTGGTCGGACCCGAGATTGCCGACGTCGCCGGAAACTTGATGGACCAGGACGGTGATGGAAGCGGAGGAGAGACAACCGAGGATCAGTTCGAGACGACATTCACTCTCGAAGCCGGCCCACAGTATGTTGGCCGCTTCGACTTCGGTACGGCCGATTCTCCAGTGGCAACCGACTACACGCGAGTTGTCCACAACGACAGTTACAGCGCGGCGGCGGGTTATGGCTGGCAGACCGGCACCGTCTATTCGATCAACCGCGGCGGTGACGCGTTGACACGCGATGTGAACTACACCAAGGACGCCACCTTCGGTGTTGACCTTCCCAACGGTGAATATGACGTGACCGTTACCTTGGGCGAAGCCTTGATCGCGCACGATCAGATGGGCGTCTTTGTCGAAGGCGTGCAGGTTGATTCGGTGACCACCGCCGGCGGACAATTCGCCGTCAACACCTATCGCACCAGTGTCAGCGACGGCCAACTCAATCTCGGTTTGACCGATTTGGGAGGCAGCGATTCTTGGGTGATGATCAATGGACTTGATATCGCCTTCGTGGGTGAAGATGTTACCGGGCCGAGCGTCGTTTCGACCGATGCCGTTGGCACGGTCACCGGACCGATCGATCGCATCACGCTCACTTTCAACGAATCGATCGAACAGGGCAGTTTTACCCTGGAGGACGTTGCCGTACTGGAGGGTCCTGCGGGAACGATCACTGCCACCGCGGTCAATCAACTGACGCCGGGAGAGTTTGAAGTCACCTTCGAGCCGCAGAACACCGCCGGAGACTTATCGTCTGGTCGTCGGACCGAATGTTTCCGATGTTGGCGGGAACCTGATGGATCAAGACGGTGACGGAGTCCCCGCGGAGACGAGCGAAGATCAGTTCGAGACAACGTTTGCGCTCGAGGCCGGCCCACAATTTGTTGGCCGTTTCGACTTCGGTACCGCCGATTCTCCGGTGGCAACCGAATACACGCGAGTTGTCCATAACGACAGCTATAGCGCCGCGGCGGGCTACGGCTGGCAGACCGGATTGGTCTATTCGATCAACCGCGGCGGTGATGCGTTGACTCGCGACGTGAACTACACCAAGGACGCGACATTCGCGATGGATCTGCCCAACGGCGAGTACGATGTGACCGTTACCTTGGGTGAGGTACTGATCGCGCACGATCAGATGGGAGTCTTTTTGGAGGGCGTTCCGTTCGATTCGGTCTCGACCGCCGGCGGGCAATTCGCAGTCAACACGTACCGCACCAGCGTCAGCGACGGTCAGCTGAGCCTTGGCCTGACCGATTTGGGGGGCAGCGATTCTTGGGTGATGATCAACGGGCTCGATGTGGTCTTTGCCGGTCCCGATCGTACCGGTCCGAGCGTCATTTCGACCGATGCGGTTGGTACCGTCACCGGACCGATCGATCGTATCACGCTGTCCTTCAATGAATCGATCCAACCAGGCAGCTTTACTCTCGAGGACATTGCCATCCTGGAAGGTCCCGACGGGGCGATCACCGCGACCGCAGTCAATCCGCTGGCCGCTGGTGAGTTTGAAGTCACCTTCGAACCTCAGAACACGCCCGGTGTTTACCGTTTGCGAGTGGGGCCGGATGTTGCCGACGTTGGCGGGAACCTGATGGATCAAGACGGTGACGGAGTCCCCGCCGAGACGAGCGAAGATCAGTTCGAGACGATGTTTACGCTGGAAGCCGGCGCACAAGTTGTCGGTCGTTTCGATTTCGGCACCGCTGATTCGCCTGTGGCGACCGACTACACAGCGATCGTCCATACCGACAGCTATAGCGCATCGATCGGATATGGATGGCAGACCGGCACCGTCTATTCGATCAACCGCGGCGGTGACGCGTTGACTCGCGATTTGAACTACACACATGACGCGACGTTTGCGGTCGATCTGCCCAATGGCGAATACGACGTGACCGTGACGCTGGGCGAAGTCCTCATTTCTCACGATCAGATGGGAGTCTTTCTGGAGGGCGGTCAGGTCGACTCCATCACCACCGCTGGTGGTCAGTTCGCGGTCAACACCTACCGCACGAGCGTTAGCGATGGGCAGTTGAGTCTGGGTCTGCTTGACCTGGGTGGCGGCAATTATTGGGTCGCGATCAATGCACTCGATATCGTCTATGTAGGTCCTGATCTGACGGGCCCGCGCGTGACTTCGATCGACGCGGTTGGCACCGTGACCGGACCGATTGATCGAATCCTCGTCTCCTTCAATGAGCCGATCCAGGCCGGCAGCTTCACGCTGGAGGACATTGCCGTGCTGGACGGCCCCGGCGGAGCGATCGCGGCGACCGCAGTCAATCCGTTATCCTCCAGCGACTTTGAAGTCACGTTTGATCCGCAGAATACGTCCGGTCTCTATCATCTCGTGCTCGGACCGGGCGTCGCCGACGTGGCCGGGAATCTGATGGATCAGGACGGTGACGGTTTCGTGGCGGAACCGGTCGACGATCAGTTCGCGACCACGTTCACGCTCGAGGCCGGCGCGATCTATGTCGGTCGTTTTGACTTCGGCACTGCCGATTCACCCGTGGCGACCGACTACACACCGATCTTCCATACCGACAGGTATAGCGCATCGATCGGTTATGGCTGGCAGAGCGGAACGGTCTATTCGATCAACCGTGGGGGCGACGCGTTGACGCGAGATGTCAACTATACCCATGACGGAACATTTGCGATCGATCTGCCCAACGGCCAATACGATGTGACCGTGACGCTGGGCGAAGTCTTGCTCTCGCACGATCAGATGGGCGTATTTTTAGAGGGTGATCAGGTTGACTCGGTGACCACCGCCGGCTGGCAATTCGCCGCCAATACCTACCGCACCAGCGTCAGCGATGGGCAGCTAAATCTTGGTCTGCTTGACTTAGGTGGCAGCAATTA
Organism: Pirellulaceae bacterium; assembly: GCA_963734865.1. GTDB lineage: Bacteria > Planctomycetota > Planctomycetia > Pirellulales > Pirellulaceae > CBDCUW01. The sequence goes on along the minus strand of CAVTIV010000019.1, from coordinate 1,302,076 downwards.
TTGGGTCGCGATCAACGGTCTTGATATCGTCCTGGTGGGCGACACCGCGCAGGCTTCGGTTGCCAGCTTGACGACCTCAACCGTTTTGGTCCTAGCGGATGACGTTGTCACCGCGAATGTCGAAGCGGAAAGGGAAGCGCTGGAGCATCACTCGAGATTGCCGACCAAGATTCCTGCTCCATCACCGACCGCGAACTCACTTGGCCGGCTTGCCGCAGTTCATGACCGAGCGATCGCCGATCTGATGCTCAACGAAGAAACCTCCAGCGACGGTTCGCCGTCCGACGGCGACGTTTCGGGCGACCAATTCGCCGCGTTTCCATGGCTCGCCGGGATGAGTAGCTAACGGCTTACGAACTGCTCACATCACTCGCGTCTGGTCGCGCGGGCGGCGGAACAAGCGGAACGGCGCGAGCAGATTGTCGCGTAAGCGAACGCCGGTGTTGGTGACTTGACAGACGATGACCGTGCTGTCTTCCTCGGGTCGGTTGTTTTCAAGAATCAACCGAATGAGATGACTCAAATGCGATTTGGGATGGCGGTGCTCCGGATCCTGGATCGCGTCCAGCAGCCTTCTGTGCCCACCAGCGCCGCCATCCGGCAAGACCGACTGTGCAAAACCGTTTCCGTACAGAACGACGATGTCATCGAGCTCCAAATTCGTCTTAATATGTCGGTACTCTTGCAGAGCAAAGACTCCTTCTGGGCACTCACCGCGCTCAGCGCCTTCGTCGGTTTCTCCGTGCAGCACCTGCCATGATCGTTCACGAGCGCGAAAGATCAGTGGCGGCGGATTTCCGATGTTGCACATCACGAAGCTTTTCCTCGGCGCAAAATAAGTTGCGATCGAGGCCGTCGCGAAACCACCTTGCCGAGCGAATTCGCGGAATTGCGTGCTGATGCTCGAAACCATCCGGTCTTGCCAAATCGAATTGATGTTCCGAAGCAACCCATTTCGCATTTCGCACGAGAGTCGTTGGAACACATCCTCCGAGCCACTAATATCCGCTAGCATCATTCGCGTGATTCGCCCTGATGCGCAAGAGGAAACGTAGTGAACTTCGCCACCCCCCTGCAGGCAATGATCCGATTGTCGACTCGAGATTCGCATCGCGAGCCCCGGCATTTCATAATCCGCCTGGTATGTCAAACGCCCACCCGACAACTCCATACAATGCTTGCGTTTGGGAGCGATCTGCATTGAAACCTCGAGAAAAAGCGGAGCTACGATCTATCTTAGTGATCGGACAACCGCCGGGCTGGGAACGAGCGGGTCGGTCCCTGCCGGCAAACGTGTTGTCAGCTCATTTCCCAAGCGGCTCAACATTCTCACCGAGTCTGGTTGGTCGGGACTCGACAGCGGCACCCGGATCACGAGATCGTGTGGTCGCTTTTGTAGTGAGGCTGCGTATGCCTTGTCGTAGTACTCCAGGGCATGATCGGCGAATGTGTGCAAGTCTCCACTATTAAGTGCATCGAGGGCGGCTCGCAGGCGTGCGCCACCCAACCGTTTCGAGATTCCTTGGATCGCTCGCGCAAGTTCATCGGCCGGTAGATGACCGTACTCCCCGACCAGGAACTCCACTCGTTGCTTGCGTTCCACTTCGACAACAATCGCTGGCGCATTTGTCATTTGATTCCAGACGGGTTCTGGCAGGAACACTTTGCCGATCACCCTGCTTTCACCCTCAATCCAAACGGGTCGGGTGGGATCCAAATCGCGCCACTGAAGAAACAGCTGGTTCTCGAACTGTTCCACCGTCGGTTGTGGTGGTTGGCCGATCCCTCCAAAGACCGACCCGCGATGGCCCGCCAGGTGTTCCAGGTCGATGACCTGCTGCCCCTGCTCACGTAAGTCATGGAGCAGGCGGGTCTTTCCGGCGCCGCTGTGTCCACTGAGGAGGATGATACGATGTGGTTGGGCGAAACAGGCATGGGCTGCGCGGCGAAAAACTTTGTAGCCTCCTTGCAGAATCCGCGGCCGAAAACCGCTCTGCTCGAGCAGCCAGGCAAAACCTTCACTCCTCATGCCACCGCGCCAGCAATGCAGAACGAAATCTGCCTCGCGGACCAGCGTTCGAACCGAACCCACCAGATGACCCGCTTTGACGGCGACAACATCCAACCCTCTGGAGATCGCCTCGCGCCGTCCGATCTGCTTGTAAATCGTGCCAATTTCTGCCCGCTCACCATCATCGAATAGGGGAACGTTCAAGGCATCGGGGATGTGACCTTGTTGAAACTCAGCGGGCGAGCGGACATCGATGGTTGGCAATCGACACTCGAAGAAATCACCGATATCGATGTCAATACCCATCGTCGTCTCGCTCCCAATCCACGACAACCCTTTGCTTTGACTCGATCAGCGAAAACGGCCTGCCGAGCATAAGGGCGACCACGACTATAGGTGACACCCACGGGTCAACGCAATTGTTGTGTGCGCCGGACCGAGCATCATCAAAGAAAGCCGGCTTGCGTTGACCGCAAGCCGGCTTTCGATTGGACAGTCTTCCAGCAGGAAAAAGGTGGAAGCTAGTTCTTGGGCAGCAACACTTTGTCGATGACGTGAATCACACCATTGGTGCACATCACGTCTGCCTTGACGACGGTCGCATTGTTGATCATGACCTTGCCGTCTTTGACCTCAATCCTGATCTCTCCGCCTTGCACGGTCTTCGCTTCGTCAATCTTGACGACGTCTGCCGCGGTCACTTTGCCGGCGACGACGTGGTATGTCAGGATGGCCTGCAACTTGGCCTTATTTTCCGGCTTCAGCAGTTCGGTCAGCGTTCCTTCGGGAAGGGCGGCGAAGGCTGCGTCGGTGGGCGCGAATACCGTAAACGGACCATCACCCTGCAAAGTCTTCACGAGATCGGCTGCCTTCACTGCCGCCACGAGCGTGTTGAACTTTGCTGCGACTGCGGTATCAACAATATCCTTCGTTTTGGCGGCATCGTCTGCATACGTTGCCGAGGTCGCAAGCATGGTCACGGCGGTGCAAGCTGCAAGAAATGTACGTCGAATCATTGGGTCACTCCGAAAGGGATGTTTTGTGCGAATACTCATCTGTTGAGTAACGAACTATACCGGGGCGTCAATGATCGATTTAAAAAAAGCAGTCACAGCCAAAGACTGCCAAGGCGTTGCGGTACGCGAGAGCAACTTGTCGCGTCGCGTGATGGACGTGAGCGAACCAGCGCATCATCCGTCGATCAAAAAGATTCCCACTCGCCACCATCTACGTCACCGCTCATGAGGCGATGCTTTTGGAAGTCAAAACTTCCAGCCCGCTTCGACCAACAACGCATCGTCGAGGTCAATCGTCACGTTTTGGCGTTGGTACTCGATGCTACGATTGAATGCATATCCGCCTTCCACAAAGAAGCCTCGATTGCCTCGACGGATCACTTCGTATCCCAGCAGCAAACGGAGATCCAGAATGGACAGTTCGTCCGACTGGCCACTGCCGTTCGTCACCGCCCAAGTATTCCCCCCGATGGTTCCGCCGACGTAAGCCCATCCTTCGGCTCGATCGCAGTCCTTCCACAGTCGGTGGGCGATCCGCGGACGGGGCATCGTGATGTCCACCTTCCATTGCGGCGAGGGGATCCATGTCGCTCCGACAACCGGCAGCACTGGAAGATCGGCACGATCGAGATAAACGGCGCCCAGCGACAAACTCAAGTCGCTCCGCGCCTGCCAGTTGATCATTGCCAGCGCGAATAACCGAAAAGCATTGTCACTGGTCGTAAAGTCACTGCGCACCTGCGGCGAAATCACCAAAGTTGACGAAAACGCGTCGCTCCACTTTTTTTGATTCAAGATCGTGATGCCTGTGTTGTACAGCGTCTCGGGGACGTCGATCGTGGAGAGACCGTTCAGGTGGTCGGCACGAAAGTAGGGCCGAAATCCGAGAATGTTGTCCATGCTGCCCAATGGCATTCCAAAGTTGAGCCGTACCTCCTCGAAAGTTTGATCGAGCGTGTCAGCCCCGTCGCCCATATCGAACAGATAGCCGCCAAGGATTTCGGCACCCTGAAAGAAAGTTTCACGATAACTTTCGATCGGAGTTTCACACGACATCAGCGTCTTGCCATCGCAAGAGTCGCAGGAGAGCTGGGAGTCACAGCAAGGTTGCGAGCTCGGCTCCTGCGCGACCAGACCAGCGCAACCGGCAAAAACCAACAAAAGCGAGACTGCGATGGCCGATGGATGGAATGACATGGCGGGAATATCGTGGGGATAGCATTTTGGCAGCGTTCGAGGCGGCCACGATGGTTTTTGTCCGTCAGCGTGGACAGTCGTCAGAGAGATGATCGTCTCCCCCGCTACCATTTCTGTGGCAAAATTTGGCACAGTCCGGCTTCTGCGTCGATGAACGGCTGTGGCGGCGCGTCAGGATCGAATCGGGGGATTTGGTGAGGTTGACCGAAACTGCGGTTTTTGAAGGGTCAACCGCGTGATTCATTGGAGACCGAGGAGAGACGCGACGGGCTAATCATCGGCACCTTCCCCTTCCCTCCCCTTTCCCTTCCCCCTTCCTGCAAAGCTTCAGCCAGCGGCAGAACTCTCGCTCGATAGGGCATGGCAGCTTACGTCGAACCGATCGCTGGCGAATCATCCCAGCGGACGGTGATGCACTTGGCGGGCAGAGCCCCTTGTCGCTGAGGCAGATTGCCTTCATGTTTTGGGTACGCCCGATCACCATCGACCGAGAGACACACATGACTGCTGATGCACGTATTGCCGAACTTGGACTGGAAATGCCCGCCGCACCCAAGCCGATGGGCGTTTACAAGCCGATTGTCGTCGTCGGCGGCATCGCTTATCTGTCAGGCCACGGACCGCTACGGACCAATGGGTCGTTGGTCACCGGCCGGTTGGGCTTGGATATGGATGTCGAAGCTGGCTACGACGCCGCGCGGCTGACCGGGCTTGCCTTGTTGGCGACGCTACAGAACCACTTGGGCAGCCTGAATAAGGTCAAACGCTTGATCAAGTTGCTCGGTTTGGTGCGCAGCACCGACGGATTCGATCAACAACCGGCGGTGATCAATGGATGCAGTGAACTGTTTCGTGATGTATTTGGCGGGGACGCCGGCGTGGCGGCGCAGAGCGCGATCGGCACGAATTCCTTGCCCGGGGGGATCGCGGTTGAAATCGAGGCGATCTTCGAGGTCGACCATTGACGCCTCGGTCGGTTCACGCGATTTTTCGCCATAGCCTGACATCATTCGGCCCGCAAAAAAGCATCAGCAGCGATCCCACCGCGGCATATCGATCGAAGACAAGTTCGTGAAAATCATCCTCGCCAGGCCAGGGGTACGCGTAGACGATCGCGAAGTCATCCAGGTCCAATCCGATTTTTGGGTAGGCACTTGCGATCTCGTGCCCGACGCTGGGTAACGTCGTGTCCGTGGCCAGTCGCTCGGCGCCGGGCGGCAAGAAGTTGCCGTGAATCAATTCGACGTCAACTTCCCAATCACGAATTGTCTGACGTCCCTGGTGAAGGAGTTCGATTTCAGCTTCGATCCCGATCGCGTCAAGTTCCAGGCTCGCAGCCAATGCGCTAACCACGGCAAATCCGCAGCCCCATTCCAAAAAACGTCGGCCCAACATGGGTTGGGTGTTCAGCGTCCAATCGAGTGATTGATAAACCAGTTCGTAGTCCGCCGCGACAAATTGCTCGATTTGCGGCTGGTCCCACCGATCTTGAAACGTTTCGATCCTTTGGGACGCGTCACGGATCCAGCGGCGGATGGTTGGCGGCAACGGCGTCTGGTCGATCGTCGAGGGCAAGGGAATTGGTTTCAGCACGGGCTGGTTCGATCGTGGCAAGAATGAAGTGTCGTCCCTTGTGACCAGACGTGTCACTAACTTGGCGGATCATCCCGCCATGATCAATACAGACCCCAAAAACGAGCCAATCTTGGCCGAGCCGACCGTTGAAACGTGCGATGCCGTGATGATCTGTCTCAGCACCCGTCGGTTTGTGATTGTGCGTCCGGATGAACCAAAAAAAGACTTGTGGCCGATCAACGGTGGTTGGGAAAGAATCCGCGAGCTGAAGCCCGGTGATCAGGTCATCTACCGTGGGTCGGCGGCGACGGTGAGACTGTTGGGTGTGTATCGTTAATGAACTGGGATCCCTCGAGCGCAATGCGAACACGCCGGGCCATCGGGTTTCGCTTCCGCGCCCCGTCGGTACTGCCGATGAAACCGATCCGTCGGCCCATGTCGACCGTGCAGATGGTTCGATCACCATCGGTCTTCTTGGTCGTCTGCTGGCCATTTTTCGCGCGGTCATACGCTTTGTCGATGGTCTGGAGCACGCCGGCCATCTGGCCATCAAAAACGCCGTGACTGCCGCTACGACCGGTCCGCTGAACTGGTGATCGTGGCCCCCCACTCACGACTATTCTGCGAGTTGCCAGATCGATTTTCGCTACTAGAGTGGAACGTCTTGGCAGCAACGTCGGCTGCGCCCGTTTCTCCGCTGGAATCCGACCGCAACGTGGGCAATCGGATGCCGAATTCTTCGACCAGAATCGGTTGCACCAGGGCGTACGAGACGACCAGTAACACGACCGCGATGCCGCCCATTTTGGATTTTTTCACAGCTGTCTGCCGAATATCGTGGGATGAAGATGCGAAAACTAGTTTTGGCGTTGGTTTGTTGCGGGTTTACCTGGAATTGCTGCGAGAATGCGAGTTGCGGGGAACCCGGTTGGTCCTATCGAATCATCGCAACAGGAGAGTATGGCGAACGAATCAGGTCGACGTCGATCGAATCGAGGCCCTATCGACCCCTCCATTTTTACGGCAATTCGGTCCGTCGACGCTACTATCGCGGCACCGCGTTGCCGCTGCCTCGCGAATTGACGGAGCGCCCAGTGATGCTCCGTGACCGATTATTGGGATCTTTCGGGTCACGTTGATTTGGATGGCCATTTGTCGCATCATGCGATAAATATTATTGTCGCTGGTCAGGCGTTTCTCTTGGGGGAAGGGCCAGGGCCAATCATCCGCTGACAATTCCTCCGTAGGAATCCCGGCATGCTACCATCCGCTCCACCTGCTGAGATCACATTACCACAGTGGCTCGGCCAACGAGCGCGTCGGCATGGTCGACACGTGGCATTGACCTTCGTCGCGGACGACCACAGCGAGCAGTCGTGGACGTACGAAGAGCTTTGGTCGCGGGCCTGTGTGGTGGCGGGACGATTGCCAACGGTTGACCAACAGGCTCCCCGTGCGCTGTTGTTATTTCGTCCAGGAATCGAGTTTGTCGCCGGGTTCCTCGGTTGTCAGATCGCCGGTTGGATCCCGGTGCCGACTTGTTACCCGAAATTGGGGCGTGAAATGCCCCGCCTCGATTCGGCAGCCAGCGACTGTGGGCCATCGGCGATTGTCGCCGATCAGCTGACGATCGATGGGATCGAGACGACCAAGTTATCGGATGCCGCCGGCGCCCTGCCGCAAATTGCCACCGACATCGACTCCGTCGCGGGCATCGATTTTATCGATCCCGATTCGATCGCCATTGACCCCGATTCGCTAGCGCTGTTGCAGTACACCAGCGGCAGCACAAGCGAGCCCAAGGGGGTGATGGTCAGTCATCGTAACATGATGTCCAATCTAGAAGCGATTCGACGCGGCTTCGATATCGAATTTCAAGGTGACGTGGGCGAACCGGAATGCTCCGTCTTTTGGCTGCCATTTTTCCATGACATGGGACTGATCGGCGGAATCCTGGCGCCCCTTTACATTGGTTTTCGAACGGTCTTGATAAGCCCACGATCATTCCTGCAACGTCCCATTCGGTGGCTGCAAGCGATCAGCGACTACGGCGCGGCGATCAGCGGTGCGCCGAATTTCGCCTACCAACTTTGTGTCGATCGAATATCGCCTGAGCAGTCCGATCACATTGACCTCCGCCATTGGAAGATTGCCTTCAGCGGCGCCGAACCTATTCTGCCCCGGACGCTGCAAGATTTTGGCAATCGATTCGCCGCGTGTGGTTTCTCGTCGTCTTCGTTCTACCCATGCTATGGCTTGGCCGAATCCACGCTGATGGCCGCTGGCGGTGTTGGTCCGGCCGAGCCCGAGATTCTTGTTGTGCAGCGAGATTCGCTTGCTGCTGGACACCCGACGGTTGTTGAAACCGGCGATGGACGCAGACATCAAAAGCTAGTCAGTTGCGGCGTCGCCGTGCGGGGTAGCGAGATCGTTGTCGTCGACCCCGAAACGTGCAAGGCTGTTCAGGATCGCGTGGTCGGCGAGATCTGGTTGCGAGGGGACAGCGTCAGTCGGGGGTATTGGAATCGGCCGCAGGAAAACGAAAGTCGATTCAATGCACAGTTGGCTGGTGGCGAGTCGGGGTACTTTCGTACCGGCGACCTCGGATTCAGACATGATGGCAAGCTATTCATCACGGGTCGGTGCAAGGATGTCATCATTCTTCGCGGCAGAAACCTGTTTCCGCAAGACATCGAGACAACCGTGCGGGAGACGATTGGAACTCAAGCCGGTCAATGTGCCGCATTTGCAGTGAATGCCGCGCGAGGCGAGGCGCTGGCGATCGTGGCCGAGATTCCGCGGCGAGCTGACGCGTCAACATTGCCGGAACTGGTCCGCGAGATTCGACGGGCTGTGATCGATGTACATGAAGTCGATCCACGGCATGTCCGATTGGTGCGGCAAGCTGTCGTTCCAATCACCAGCAGTGGAAAAGTGCAACGAAGTCGCTGTCGCGAAATGTTTGACTCGGACGAAATCAAAACGAAGTACCGTTATGATCGCGCCAGCGGCAGTGAACAAACACCAATACCGATCCCACAATTGCCCAAGAATCCGACCGGCGACGACCGCCAGAGGATGAACGAGGCGATTGAGGGTTGGATGGCCGAGTGGTTGATTGTCCGCGCGGGTGCCGATCCCGAGGACATTGATCCGGGAAAACCATTCGCCGATTATGGACTCGATTCGATGACGGCGGTTGAATTGAGCGGTGAGATCGAGGATTGGTCGGGCGTCCAACTGACGCCCGAGGTCGCTTGGAATTACCCGACCGTTTCACGAATGAGTTCTTTTATCACCGATCAGCTCTTCCGAGCGGGCGATTTGCAGGAGGAACGAGCATCCGGCGCCGCAGGCGAAGCGAACAATCCGCTGGACCAAGACGGCCGGCTCGCCGACGACGAAATCGATCATGCTCTCGCTGAAAAGCGCCGCATCTGAGCCCGTTTCCCTTACGGACTCCTCCGGTCTGGGCGTGACAAACTCGCCGCCGATGCCAATTCGCGTCAGGCGAGCCAAGGACGGCGGCGCGGTCGTGCTCTTTCGCCAACTTTCTTGCTTGGATCTTGGGGCCGGCCCAACTATGCTGCTGCCAATGCGTTGTTCGAAGGTTTCGCCGCAGGGAGCGACATCGTGGAACTCGTAACGCATCATTGGTCCACTGGGGGCCGTGGGCATCGGCAGGGATGGCCGATGACCCCACGCGACTCAATGATTGTTCGCCGCAGGCATCACTTCGCCGCCTTGATCTCGGCAGCTTCCGCTTCCAGCTTGCCAATCTCGTCCTCCAGTTGCTTGAGTTCATTGGGGTCGTCCGCCTGCTGTTTCGAGCCTGCTAAACGAGGCCTCAGAGTCTGCAACTTCTTGTTGATCACTTCCAAGCGTTTCTTTGCTTTCTTATCCACGGGGTTCTCTTTCGTATCACCGGCATCTAAAACTCGATTAACGCGACGACAAAGTGTACCACCAATACATACAGCGTCGTCCATAGTACCGTCGATGTGATTGCGTTGCTGACATCGCTGGCAGAATCCTTGCGGGCGATTCCCCGATAGTACCCGATCGTCGCTGTTCCGACACCGCACAGGACGTTCTTCCCGGTGACCCAGCCCCAGCCGGCAAGGGCGAACGAGTCATCTCGATGCAGATTGCGAAAGAAATGTTGTTCCCAAAAATAGGGACCAATCGTTGCATGCGTCTCGCTGAATGTCACCAGGCTGATCAAGTGCGCAGCCGTGAATGCAAGCCACTCCAGCATCGGAGTTGCGATCACAAAGGCCATCACGATCGGCACAAGCAAATAGGCTTTCGGATTCACACCGAGCGTTCGCAGGGCGTCCACTTGACCGCCGTATTTCTTCACGCCGACATCGGCGGCAACAGCGGCGCCGCACCTGGCAGCAATCAACACGGTCGCCAGCACCGGCACCAGGATCCGGTACAGCGCAAATCCGATCGACGACAGCAACTCGTCGATCAATAGCGGCTGTGTGTAAAGTCGAAATGGCAAGAACCGAAACGTAAAGTAAGTCGTGGTAAAGCCGACAATCAATCCCGCCAGGATCAAGTAGATCCAGGCGGACGGCCCACCTACAAGCCGCAGGTAATGCAGCAAGAAGCGAATCCCCCAACGCGGACGCGGAAAACGGGGCAGGGCATCGAAAGGCAAGCGAATCGCCGTGATCACGGCCGAGCCTGTCGCCGACAGAAAATCGCCGAGGGATCGAGTCATGACTGCGGGTAATGACGCGGACGGTTCGCCAATTCCCGCCGACGGTTCCATCATCACCGGCTTCATGCGACTGGGGACTTGGCTCCACTCGTTCTTGGGAACGACCACCAATCGCTTTTCGGCCGAGTCAAGGAGCAGAACTTCGTCCGCGATCGGTAGCAGCGTTTCATAGTCATGCGTGACGACAATGCTGGTGCGGCGATGCGCTGTCTGCGTCTGCCGGATCAACTGAGCAACTTTGCGTCCGCTGGCGGCATCAAGGCCCGACGTTGGTTCGTCGTACAGGACAATGTCGGGATTTGCTGCCAACGTTCGGGCAATTGCCAGTCGCTGTTTCTGGCCCCCGCTCAAGTTTGCGACGGCGGTTTTCGCTGGAACACCCAACTCAGCGAGCCACTGCTTTGCCGTTTGTCCCGGCGGCAGGGAGCGATCGCTGCGATGATCGATCGCGAACTGAACGTTGGCCGTTGGCGAGAGTTCGTCAAACAACGCGAATTGCTGGAAGACGATGCCAACGCGTGGCCTGCCTCGCCGTTGATCGGAATCTCCCAAGTCGATCGTGCCGCGCAAGAAAGGGCGTCGCCACTGCGGGGCACCAATCCGGCAAGGGTTCTCAGCAACACCGATTTGCCGGCTCCGCTGCCGCCAACAATCACGGTAATCTCTCCGGCTGCGATGGTGACCGAAGTGTCGCTCAGCAAGACTTGCTCTGCCGCTTCGATATGCAGATCCAGCAATCGGAGCGGCCGCAGTCGAGGCTGACCAGAAGGCTGACCAGAGTCGGTGGCATCCCTCACAGAGATGGGCCTCCGTCGCCATTGGACGGGGCGAGCCTGTCGGCCAGGTAGACGATCGGGTAGGGCATCGAGTCTCGTGCAACGTGAATCGTCTCGATGTCGCCCGGGTCGGCGATGGTCGCCACAATCCATTGGCGGTCTTTTCCCAAAATTTGGTTTCTCAGCACGCGTGCGAAATTGGGATCAATTCCCGATGCTTGTGTGCCGAACAGATCGTCGCCAATTTTTCGGACGACCGGTTCCAAACGGTCGCCGGCGATATTCAGCGCAGGCGTGCCTCATCACTTGTCCAGATTTCGCTCCAGGCTTCACGAAGCCGTTGGTTGTCGATCAGCGTCTCTTGCAGAATCTTGCGAACGAGTTGCCGAGTATCGGGGTCCGAGGCCAGACCATTTGCGACATCGGCAAGCTCCGCACGTACCGAGGGGTTTTCTGCGACGTCCACGACGATTTGCTGAACCGCATTCACGATATCGTCCATATGTGCCTCGAAAACGGGGACCGCTTCCTGTTCTGCAAATCGATCCCACTCGCCCTGCACCAGGTTCCTTTGCGGCAGCGGTGTCTTGTCATAGAGTGCGCGCCAGCCAAAACGCCACAACGACGCGCGATCCCACAGTTCGCGTCCGATTTCCTGCGCCGGTGGTTCGCCATGTTTGCGAACGATCGGCATGATCTCGCGTCTGGCCAGCGGAATCAGCCGTTTGAAGACGACTTCGTCATTCCATTGATCCGCTAGTTGATCGATCTCTGCTCGATGTCGGTCAACCGACCGCCGCAACTCGTCGTCGATGATCGGAAGCGACTGCTGCAACGTTTTCCGTACCAATGGTTCAAAGGCGGCCGACAACTCGTCGCCGTGCGCGGTCATCACTTCGGCCAAGCGATTCTGGATCTGTAACCGTTTTTCCGGCGGCAGCATCGTCGCCACCACATCTTCCAGCCGACCGGAGTTCCGGTAGTGGATCAACCGACACTGCCCAGGTGACAGGTCTGCGTCGTACCACGCCAAGCGAATCATTTCGCCGGATGCTTCGGCATGTCCTTGACAGACATATCCAATTTGTCGCCAGGAGCCGCCAGGTGACTGAAAAAAGACGGGATCATTCTTGCGCAACCGGAGACTCTTGTCGCGAACCGCAAGTTCCTCGACCGGTCCGGCGAAATAGCGTGCCAGCGAGGAATGTCTCGCGGCGGCTGATTCGCTCGTGGGACGTGCGGCACCATAAACGTAAACGACGACGCCCGTCCAAAAAAGAATGCCAAGGCAAAGTTGAAACTTGCGTTTCATGACGTTCACTCTGTGGTGGTCTTGTCGCGGGAGAGATTTGCAGTGTTTCATTGTACCGCTGACGGGCACCGGACCTCTCCCGCCGATCTCATCCTCGAGTCCTAAACGGAAAGGCCGAGCCTAGCACCAAAACGGGGCGCGAAATCGTCGCAAAACTGTCAGGCAAAACGAATGGAGATGCGATGTCACCGTGGCGCAATAGTTTCAAGATTCATCGCGACTGGGCAACAATCGAAAGAACCATTCTGGCGATCCGTGACGTAGCTGATCGACGATCACGGCGATGATGATGATGCAACCGATGATAATATGGGTGTACGTGTTTGGAATGGACAGTTGCGAACAGCCACTACGGATGACGGTGATGATCAACGCACCGACCATGGTGCCGAGAATGGATCCGCGACCGCCACTGAGGCTGCCGCCACCCAGCACGACCGCTGCGATGATCTCCAGTTCTTTTCCGGTCCCGTCACTCGGATTCCCATTCTTCACATCGGCAAAGTAAAGCAGACCGCCCACGGCCACAAAGAACCCGGCCAGCGTGTACACGGCAATGATGGTCATCGGCACATTGATCCCACACAGGCGGGCTGTCGATTCGCTCGATCCGAGCGCAAAGACATTTCGGCCAAATACCGTGTAACGCATGACCAACCCAACGGCGACACCAAGAACGGCGGCAATGATCACGCTGGTCGATACTTTCAACCACGGGATCAGGTAGTTCTCTGACTGCGATCCGGTGTAACAGAGATACTTCAGCCACTGCGGAATGTTCTCTTTCGGTGCATACACCGTCGATTCGCTGGCAATGATCTGGCCGATCCCCAAGAAAATAGTCATGGTGCCCAGCGTCACGATGAATGGCACAACCTTGGTCGCACTGATCAATGTTCCGTTGATCATCCCGCACAGGCAACCGGTCAGAACGGTCATTGCCAACGCCCAAGACATCGTCGAGTAGAATCCCGGGTCGGCGGCGGTGAGATCGGCATGCTTGAGCTGCAGCGCGAGCACCGTGCCACAGAGAGTCAACGCTGTCCCGGCCGAAAGGTCGATCCCTGCTGCGATAATGATGATCGTCATGCCGAGTGCCGGTACAGCAATCAAGGCCGCCGAATTCATCATCACACGCATGTTCCGAGCGGACAAGAAGTATCCTTCGCCCCACGCTTTGTCCGCGACGGAGAACAAGATCATGATCAACAGTAGCGCAAACAACGGTCCCAACTGGGCTCGAAACAATCGTTTCATCAGGCTGGAAAAGGATGCGTTCATCTGGCTCGGCGACTCGGTTGTGATGCGTTCGTGTTCAAGTTTTCGTCCAAGGCGATCGCCGAAGCCATCACGTCTTCCTCGGTCCAGTCCTTCGCGTCTCGGATTTCCCGCAGCTCGCCCCGCGCCATCACCCCGATTCGATCGCAAACGGCAAGCAACTCGGGCAAATAGGAGCTGACAAAGACGACGGTCTTTCCTTGCGCGGCCAAGTCTCCCATCATTCGATAGATTTCTGCTTTGGTGCCGACGTCGATCCCCTTGGTGGGTTCATCCATCAACAGAATGTCGGCGTGTTGATGCAGGATTCTCGCGATCGCAACCTTTTGCTGATTGCCACCGGAAAGTTCCGAGACTCGCTGCGAGCCGGAATGAGCCTTGACGGCAATATCACGCATCAAGTGGGTCGCCTGGCGGCGACGGCGGCGCAAGTTAATGAACCCCAGCTTGGTGTACCGTTCCAACCCGCCCAAAGTGATGTTCTCGACAATCGACAGGTCTTGTGCCAGTCCTTCATTCTTGCGGTCTTCCGACAACAATCCAAAGCCCGCCTTCATTCTGCGACGTACCGATTTTCCAATGATTCGGCCATCCACCGAAACGACACCGCTGTTGATGTGATCAAGTCCAAAGATGCTGCGCAACAGCTCCGTTCGGCCGGCACCCACCAGACCGGCGACCCCAAATACCTCGCCGCGTCTCAGCGAGACACTGACGTTGTGCGGATAGGGACTCCCTTGCAACTTTTGGACGTTGACCCACTCGGCGCCCGGTGTGTGTGGCACTGAGGGAAACAGGTCGTCGACGTCACGACCAACCATCAAGGAGACAATTTGATCGTCACGGACGTCGGCGATTCGACCCGATCCGACATTCCGGCCGTCGCGAAGCACCGCGTAGGTATCGGCAACCTCGCGTACCTCTTCAAGAAAATGGCTAATGTAGACAAGTCCGATTCCAGACCGCTTCAGCTTCAACACGATCTCGAACAACCGGGCAACGTCTTTTTGCGGCAGGGAACTGGTCGGTTCATCGAACAGGATTATTTTCGCATCGCTGACCAACGCTCGAGCGATTTCGATCAACTGCTGCGTCGCGACCGACTGCTCGCCAACAATGGCCCGAGTCATTCAGATCCCCCAGGCCGACCGCCTCGAGCGATTGACGCACTCGTTGACGCTGTCGGCTGCGTAGCAACAGACCTCCCCCGGTCCCACACTGCCCCAGCAGCAGGTTGTCCTCGACGCTCAGATCGGGCGCGAGGTTCAATTCTTGGTAGATCATCGCGATGCCTGATCTTCGGGCGTCGTGCGGACCTCGCGGCTGGAACGGACAACCGCCGATCGTCATCGTTCCGCTATCGGCGCGATGAGCGCCGCTGAGCGTTTTCAACAGCGTGCTCTTGCCGGCGCCATTTTCGCCGATCAGGGCGAGGACTTCGCTGGCACGGACACTGAGTGACACATCCTGCAACGCGCGAGTCGGTCCGAACCGCTTGCAGATGCCTCGCATCTGCAACAACGCAGGTTCGGCCACGTGAGGACCTGGTCCGACGGAGGAAGGCGACGAATCGGCTTGGCAGTGCTGCTCGCTCTCTGGCTGATCGGTCATCCGCGATCGAACTGGTTACTCCATGATTTCCGGCTTGAGCAGCTTTTGGAACTTTTCTTCGTTCATGTTTTCGGGCGTCGCCACGTACTCACCAGTCGACGTGTATTCCGGGGCCGTACCGCCGCCGATCGCATGGACAATGGTTTTGACCGACTGATATCCCATTTCGACGGGATCTTGCAAAACGATTCCGCTGCACGATCCGTCGGCAAGCGCTTCGATCAAAGCGTCGCTGGGATCAAACGCGATCAGCTTCACTTTCTTATTCAATCCGGCATTTCGCAGTGCCTCGAGCGTTCCATTGGCATTGGGCTCACAGACCGCGAAAATTCCTGCCAAGTCTTTTCCATAAAGCTGAAGTAGCTGATCCACTTTTTCTTTGGACGACGTTGTGTTGTCGCCGCCACGTTGGTCCGATGATACGACGGTGATGTCAGGATACTTCTTCAGGCCATCCAAGAAACCCTGTTCGCGCCGCTCGGTACTCTCACTGCCGGCCATGTACCGCAGCAAGATCACATTTCCCTGATCGCCGATCGCCTTGGCCATTTGATCGGCAGCCAACTGGCCACCCTTGTAGTTATCGGTCGCGATGTAGCTGACGATCTCGGGACCTTTGTCCAGTCCGCTGTCGAAAATCACGACCGGAATTCCTTCGGCAATCGATTCATCGACGGCGTCCACCAACCCTCCTTTTTGGTTGGGGGCCAGGACGATTCCGTCGACCTGCATCGTGATCATATTCTTGACCACTTCGATCTGGCTGCCGGTGTCGCTTTCCACGACCGGCCCTCGCCAAATGATCTCGACGTTTCCTAATTCTTGAGCCGCCCGCTCGGCGCCAAAATGAACAGACTTCCAGAACTCGTGACTGGTTCCCTTGGGGATCACTGCGATTCGCAGTAGCTTGCTCGGCGCCGCGGTTGACCCCGTCGAAGCGGACGGAGTCGAGGAGTTGCAGCCAGCAACGATCGCCATCGCCAACGCGCACGGTAGCAGTAGGAATCGGTCAACATTGTTCATTGTGTTTGGCCTCCATCGACGCAGCGGGTGACGAATGGTCAGGATCGGCAATTGCTGCTGCGTCGCAAGCTCGTTTCGGCCTACGAAGATGCCCGTCCCGAAGAACAACCGACTAATGATTCTAACCGGTCGTGCCCTGCGAGGGGAAAGACCATCGCGCTAAAACAACACAAATCGCGCCCTCGGCCGTGATTTCGGCCGCTCCAGTTTCATCAACCGGTAAGGTCATCAAAACGGGCGAGCAGACGTCGGTAGATTTCGCCTCTCTGGCCTGCGGCGATCGATTTGCCCCCGATACTTGGGGCGAACCACAGTCCGCCATCGGTGCCCATCAACAGGACTTCATCCGCGGCGGTCAAACGCTCGACCGGGATGGTCGATTGGGACCAGGTGAACGCGCAATCTTTGGCAAGTTGTTCGACGACCTGTTGCGTGATCCCACCGAGGACGCGGTGGCGAACTGGCGAGACAATGTTGCCGGCCTCGACGATCGCCACATTCGCGATACTGGTCTCCGTGATGCCGCCGTCTTGATCCACCAGGACTCCCACCGCGCCACTCTGCTGCTGGGCCGCGATCTGGTCGGCGAGATAGTAATGCAAGCGAGACCGGACCTTGATCGACCGTGGCCAAGAACTTTGTGGCGGCGGGGAAACGTTCGTCACGACCAACGGTTGGCCTTGTTCGCGGCGCCGCCGGATCAATGCATGATCGATCACATTCAAATGCATTCCAAACGTCGGCGAACCGGTACCGGGCACCCCCGGTGTGGCGAAGATTGTGATTCCAAAATCACCGACGAGATCAACGAATGCTCGATTCCTGCCGATCAATTCTGCCACTAGGACTTCGGTTGCCCTGGGCAACGGCAGCCCATCGATGCCAAGCTCGTCGATCGTGTGCTGCCAACGATCCAAATGGGCAGCAAGCTGAAAGACGTTTCCGTTGTAAGTCCTCAGCCGCTCGACAGCGGTCGCTCCCTGACGAAACCCGATATCATCGACTGGCACGCGAAGCTGATCATGAGCAGCCCAGCGGCCCGCGAGCAGGCCGACTTGTGGACCAACGGGACGGGATGGTTGACGATCATTGGCTGATGTGGACGTCATGAATCATGGATGCCATTTCGGACCCCGCGAAACAGGTCGAGTTATAGTAATCGACTTCGTCGTGCCTCAAACCGATGAATCGCGAGCAATCACGTGCGCGAACGGGAAGTTTCGAGCCGTCGGCGCGTGGACCGAAAGCTTGCGGACCAGTGTAACCGAGCGCGACAGCACCTCGCACCTTGTTCAGTAACCAATATCGTTTCAGGACAGCGTCACGGCGGTTGTAGAGCAACACTAACCGATCCAGGTTCTCGGTGGATCGGCCGTGGTAACCGCGTGGAGTCATCCAATTACTTTCGATCGCCGGCGCGATCAGACCGGCCTCGAAATGGGCACCGGTGACTGCCGGACCGGGCAACGCGCGGTGGCCAAGCGAGCCACCGGCCATGGCGTGCAGAGCGCCCGTCACGATCCGTCCACCAAAGCTGTACCCGATCAGTGCCGTCGGCAAAGACGCCTCGGCGTGCTTTCGGAGCAACCAGGCGAGGTACAGACCGTGCGCATCGCAACGCTCCGCTTTTTCTCGAAAGTCGCGGATCAAGATCCCTGTCTGAGCGCTCGGCCAACTGAACACGACCCAATCGATCGGATTATCGCAGTGCCGTGCCGCGACGTTGCGATAGATGATTAGCGCGCGACAAATCGCTTCACTCGAATTCAGTCGATTGCCGTGTACGTAGACCACCACCGGACGATCCGGGCCGACCGTATTGAGATAGTCTTCGATCGACGAAACTTCGCAGCGACCGCAATGGGACAATCGATAAACCGCAAATGATGGATTCTCCAAGTCGGCTCGACAGGCGTCGCTGGTCAAGCAACGCGTACTGATCAACCACAGACGGTCCTGACAATTTTGGCTGTCCGACTGCGACGCCAATTCGGATGTCGTATCAGCAAGCGGTGCGACATCCGTTGAATCGAAAGATGTTTTTTGTGGCTCAACAAGTTGGTGAATTGTTTGCCCGATCGAATGCGATGCCGCATTCGTAATCAGCAGAAAGATCGTCGCGATGATGACGACGTGTGTAATCGTACGTGTGGGGCTGTGCATTGGAGGTAAGACTAAGAGTGACTGCAGAAGTGTTCTCAGAGATAACTCAAGTGTTGCACCGAATCAACGAGCTGTTGCAGAAAAATTCCAATGTTGCATTTGCACAACACCGGTGGCGACCTAATTTTGTGAGGTCTCGTAGGCGAGATCACCGATTACGCTCGCTATGCTTATGAAGGAAATTAGAATGAACACTCGCATTTGCGCGGTTGTGGCGACAGTAACGCTATTGACGCTGACGTCCGGCTGCAGTGGCATGAGAAACTTTTTGTTTGGACGCGGCGCTCGTTGCGGAATGTGCAATCAACCGTCCGGCCCAGCGCCCGCGGCCGACTGTGGAAGCTATGGGCCGCAGGCGCCCGCGAACCAAAACTTCGCCGCGCCGGGAAACGCCGGATGTGGTTGTAACAACGGCGGCATGTACGCGGGCCAAATCGGAAACGGTGGCTACGGATCGGCCTATAGCGGCGGATGTGGATGTGGCGGAATCAACAGTGGTTACGCGACCGATCCCTACCAGACCAACGAATACATGGGAACGATGCCATATGAAGGGCAAATCATCGACTATGGAGTGGTCGATGGCACAGTGGTCGGCAATGGAACCGTCTCGCCCGACAACTTTGCTCCGCGCAGCGGACAATGAAGCTGAAAACCGGCATCCGACCAGAGAGGCACTCGCGGCCACCCAGGGTGGCAACGACGATCGCCGGCGAAGTTTTCCGAGACTTCAGCGGTAGCAGTCATTACACTAGAGATTCAAGATAGCGAGCGACGGTCGGAGCAAGGTTGGCCCTCAAGCCGGCGATTGCTCCGACCGTTTCCAATTTGCCAATCTTCCAGTTTGTCAGCCATTGCACAGGCCACCATACATGTCGCCTCACCCGCAACGAATCGAATTCTCGCGTCGCCACTTGTTCGCTTCATCCCTGGCCAGCGTCCTATTGCCGGCCCTGGCCCGAGCCGATGACCCGGCGACCAATGACTCGGCGACCAATGACGGGACATCCGCGCAGGACAGTATCGCTCCGTCGCGACTGGCTTATCAGTCGCCGCAACTTCAACACTGGCGGATCGGATTGGTGCTCGAAACGCCGGTCTCCTGCAGCAACGTGATCGCGACCTTTCCGATTCCAATGGATTGGCCTGAGCAGAAAGTCAAATTGATCAGCCAGACGGTGAACCCAGCGGTCACGGCTTGGACAACCCGTGATTTGCCTGCTGGCGTGAGGCAAGTCGTGATGCAAATGCGACGTGTACCGGCCGGTTCGACGGTGGAGGCGACGTTCACTTTTGAGATCGAACGGTCGCGGATATTGGCCCCCGAAATCACCGACGACCTGGTGATTCCGACACGACCGGATCGCGATCTGCGACTGTACATGGGTAATAGCCCCAACATTGACGCATCCAACGCACGGATCAAAATCGCCTCGCGCGAGCTCGCCTCGCGCGAAGCGGCCAACGACTGGGACCGAGTCGAACAGATCTATGACTATGTTCGCGAGAAGGTGCAATATGTCGAAGGCCCTCTAAAAAACGCCTCCGATGCGCTGAAAGATGGCAACGGCGACTGCGAAGAAATGACCAGCCTGTTTGTGGCCCTCTGTCGAAACGCTCGAATCCCGGCGCGGATGGTTTGGATTCCCGACCACTGTTACCCAGAGTTCTACCTGCAAGACGGGGAAGGGAACGGGTTTTGGTTTCCTTGTCAGGCCGCAGGCACACGGCAATTCGGTCGGATGGACGAATACCGACCGGTGTTGCAGAAAGGCGATCGCTTCAAGGTGCCGGAAAAGAGTACGCCGATGCGTTACGTCAGCGAGTTTTTTCAATGCGATCGCCAGGGGAAGGGCACGCCGCGGCCAAACTTCGTCCGCGAAATGATCGAGATTTGAGCGGCACGCCGCCAGCGTCCATCTCAGATGTCTGCGGTGACGACCTCGCTGGCATTTCGGATGCTACCGGTTTCCCCCTCACCGCGACTCGGGCGAACTCGTTTCATTCCCATTCTCAGATTCAGAAACTCGACCGCCAAGGAGAACGTCATTGCAAAGTAGACGTATCCCTTGCTGATCGGCGTCCCCGCCGCATCGCTCACCAGCACAACACCGATCAGGATCAAAAAGGAAAGTGCCAGCATCTTGACGGTGGGATGTTCCTGGACAAAGTCGCTGATTTGATTCGCAAAGATGATCATCACGCCAACCGAGATCACGATCGCAGTGACCATGATCACGATGTAATCGGCCATCCCGACCGCCGTGATCACCGAGTCGAGGGAGAAGATGACGTCCATGAATGCGATCCGAAACAACACGCCGCCGACGGTGATGCCCTTGGTCGATTGGCTGACGGGCGTGATACCGTCGCCGGCGCCACCCTCATCACCGGGCAAATTGCCGATCGCAGCTTCTTCCTCTTCACCTTCGATCTTGTGGTGGATCTCGCGGACCGCCGTGTAAAGCAAGAACAGCCCACCGAAGAACAAGATCAAATCTCGCCCGGAAACGCCGTCGACTTCCGGATCTTCGGCGATCTTGCTGGCGATTGACTCGATCGGTATGAACTCGGAAACGTGGAACAGCGCCGGCTCCAGCTTCATCAGCTGCCCGATCAACAACAACAATAGAATCCGCATTCCCATTGCCAGGAATAACCCGAACCGACGCGCAAATGATCGATGCTCGGCGGGAAGCCGGCCCGTGATGATCGCGATGAAGACAATGTTGTCGATCCCCAGAATGATCTCCATCACCGTCAATGCCAGCACTGCGATAAGTGATTCGACCGACAGCAGTGGACTATCGGCGAGGCTGACCGAAGTGGCAAGCAACATCAATGCAATCTCCGAAACGAGCGACCCTTGCCAGGGCCTAACTTGGGGTGATCAGGGGCGCCGCCAATCCGGCGATTCCCATCAACAGCAGCAAGGCCAGCGACACACGCCGCAGACGTATCCTGCCCAGCCAGGTGCCGAATCGTATGCCGAACAACGTGACCAACAATAGCAGGGGGATCAGCAACGCCGCGACAATGCCAGGCTGGATGATGCGGTCGCGAAACAAAAAATAGAGGACCCCCATCGCAGGCCCGATGCTGACCAGGTACATCGAAAACATAAAGGCTCGCATCCGCCGCGTGCCCCAGTCATGTGCCTGCACCCAAAACACCATCGCCGGGCCGCCCATGCCAACCAAGCCCTGAAGAAAACCCGAGAGCGGAAATGCAATCACCGTCCATATCGGATTCAACTTCTTTTGCGGGGCAGGACGGAACACCATGATTGCGATGGTCGCCGCGAGCACCACGCCGCCGACGATCTGGCGTAACGTCGTTGGATCCAGAGTTTCAAGCACTTGCAGTGCCACAGCCCCCAGCGGCAGAAACAAGACGCGCGCCGTGCCAGGCCAAACGATCTCTTTCGGCGCGATCAGGTCGCGCAAATTCCAAACACCCCACATGTTTTGCGGAATCGTAGCAACCAGCAGCGAACATTGAGCTTCGGGGATCCCGTACCCACACCACAGAAGTGCCGGAACGATCAGCAAGCCCGCCGCAAAGCCCGCCGCCGATTGAACAAAAATGCCAATGCATAGAATCACTGCCAGCGGTAGCTGCGAAATGATGTAATCCATAACGGGCATCCTACCGGAACCGTGCGATATTCGTTAGTCGCCTGAATCAGCCACGATTCGCTGGCCGCTGCGCCGATCGAAAAAATGCAACTGATCGGCGGCGCCGAAAAAGCGGCACTCCTGGCCAACCTGTAACGTTGACCCGGCCGACAACACGGCCACCACCGACGAGTCAGCAACCTGGGCATGGACGTGCAACGCGCCGTCGATCCGCGTCGCACGAACCACGCGACCGGTTACGGTGATCCCTTGCTGATCGGTGTGCCGGTTCGAATCCCAAACGTCCAGCGATTCACCTCGCACGCCGATTTCAATCGCGTCGATGGAATCAAATCCGTAACCACCACGCAAACAAATCGCATCGTCGCCGATCCCGATTCGCAGCAAATTGATGGGGGGTGATCCGATGGCGCGAGCCACAGACCGACTTCGTGGTCGACGGTAGATCTCCAGCGGTGTTGCACATTGGACGATCCGCCCATCCTCCATCACCGCGATCTTATCTGCCATCCGCATCGCCTCTTGCCCGTCGTGCGTGACATGCAACGTCGTACCTTCGACGCAGCCATGCCAACGCAGCAGGTCCTCCTGCAACGAGTGACGTAGCGGCGCATCGAGCGCCGAAAGCGGTTCGTCCATCAACCGGACCGATGACCGGGGCACGATCGCCTTGGCGATCGCCGCGCGACGCAACTCACCTCCGCTAAGCCGATCGGGGTATCGGTCAAGAATGGAACTGACACCCGCCAATGCCGCCGCCTCATCGATCCGGCGCGAGAGTTCGGCCGCCGCGACGTTGCCTTTCGAGGCAAAGGCCATCGACTCGCGAACCGTCAGATGGGGATAAAGTGCGTCATTTTGAAACACCATCGTGACGTCACGGTGTCGTGGGGAGGTGGTGTCCACCGATCGGCCGCCGATAAAAACGGATCCCCGAGTCGGTTTCTGAAGCCCCGCGATCACCCTCAGGCAGGTCGTCTTACCGCATCCACTCGCCCCCAAAATCACAACATACTGGCCGGATTCGACCCTTAGGTTCAAGCCACGTAGGATCTGTGACGCCCCAAAAGAATGCTCGATTTCACGAAGCTCGACATCGGACATAGAATGACAGGGTGACTTTTGGGGATGTTAGAATCAGAATGGGCAGCAGTGGAAAAACCGCCCTGCCCCCAGGGAACGCCCTGCCGCCAGGGAACAGGGAGCCCTGTCCCCCCAGGGAAACGGAGCCCAGGGAAACGGAGCCCAGGGAAACGGAGCCCAGGGAAATCGGCTCGGGCGGGCCAGTCGCGTCCAGCGGGGCGGAGTCGCGGCTCGAACGGTCATTTTAGGTTCACGATCCGAGCAAGGATTTGAATACCTACCTATGCGAAACCCGCTACCTATGCCAAACCAGCCCGGATGGCCTGACAAACCCAGTATTACCAAATTCGCCACGGTCGGTGCAGGGAAGAAGCCGTGCCACCAGGAATCGCAAGAACGAGATTCCGAAGCCTGAGTTCCAACCAGATGGGAGCGAACAAATCATGAAGCCATTCTGCAATCGATTGACCATTTTTGCGGCCATCTTGCTGCTGACCGTTTCCTGGGTCGCGATCGCCGATGACAACACGGCCCCCTCGGACGAACCAGAAAGTGGTTCGACCGTGGTCGACACCGCCGATGCATACAAGCCCAAGACGAAGACCGAGTTGCGACGTTCGCTAACGGCCATGCAGTACAACGTGACGCAGAACGAGGGGACGGAGCCTGCTTTCCGTAACCAATATTGGAACAACAAACATGAAGGCACGTACAAGTGCCTTGTTTGTGGCGCCGATCTGTTCAGCAGCACGACGAAGTACAAGTCGGGAACCGGATGGCCCAGTTTCTATGCGCCGCTGAGCGAGAAACGCATCGGTTTGCGAGAAGATTGGAAGCTGTTCTATTCCCGAACCGAAGTTCATTGTGCGCGTTGCCAGGCCCATTTGGGGCACGTCTTCGATGATGGGCCCCAGCCGACCGGAAAACGCTACTGCATGAATAGCGCGGCACTGAAGTTCGTCGCGAAATCGGACGATTCGCAAAGCAGCAAATCTTCGACCGAGTCGCGAACCCTGAGCAGCAAGGAGTGATACATCGTGGGCTGAGTGCGGCCGACGTCGGCCGGGTCCGACGCGTTTCGTGTCAACCACGATCACATTTTCCACGATTTTGTGAATTTGCACCTGTTCATTCCTGGTAAATAGGTAATGGAACGCGGCAAACCATCAGAATCAATCTGGGAAAGTTATTAGGATAGAAGAACATCCTAACCGCCGTTGAACCGGCATCGCTTTCCAAGTTTCGCCCCGCGTCCATGCCCACCGCCACTCGTGTTCTCGCATCGCTGCTTGCGATACTCTGCTTGCAGACCACAGCCCGTTGCGTTGACAACAGCGATCGCACGTCGCCTCCGTTGCCAACGCTGCAGTACCATCGTTGGAGTGGTTCGATCAACGTGCCTGATCCGGTCGCGATTTCGGTCGATTCTCAGGGACGCGTTTTTGTTACCCAGACCCGTCGCCGTAAGATTCAGGATCTCGATATCCGAGAGCATCGTGAATGGATTGCCGACGATGTGGGTCTGACAAGTGTTGCCGAGAAGCGGGCGTTCCTGCGAGCGCAACTGGCGATTGGCGGTCCGCAGCAGCGTCAAAGCAAGCAGGTCGCCGACCACAACGGCGATGGATTCTACGATTGGCGTGACCTGAGGGTTGTCAGCGAATGCATTTACCGACTCGTCGATTCGAACGACGATGGCACCGCCGACCAGATCACGTTCTTTGCCGAAGATTTCAAAACCGAGGTGACCGGTATCGCGGCCGGCGTGTTGGCGCACCAGGATGATGTCTGGGCCACGATCGCCCCCGATCTATGGCGATTGACCGACAGTGACGACGATGGCGTGGCGGATCAGCGAATTCCGGTCGTTTCCGGCTTCGGTCTGCATATCGCGTACGGCGGTCACGACATGCACGGATTGGCCATCGGCCCCGATGGCAAGGTCTATTGGTCGATCGGTGACAAAGGGATCAATGTCACCACGGTGGATGGCCGAAACATCCGTTACCCGAATCAGGGCGGCGTGATGCGATGCAATCGGGACGGCACCGACTTTGAGGTATTTGCACACGGACTGCGCAACGTCCAGGAAATTGCCTTCGACCAATACGGCAACCTGTTTGGCGTCGACAATGACGCCGATCTACCGAACGAGCAAGAGCGTTTCGTTTGGATCGTCGACGCAATGGACGCCGGCTGGCGATGCAACTATCAGTACCGTGGCAGCAGCTATAACCCGTGGACAGATGAAAAACTCTGGCAGCTTCCCGCCGACAAACATCCGGCCTACATCGTTCCACCGCTGGGTTATTCCATCGACGGTCCCGCCGGATTCAAGTTCAACCCGGGTACGGCTTTGAGCCCCGAATACAAGGACTACTTTTTTCTGACTGGGGCCCCCAACGGCAATCAGCATGCGTTTCGGGTCGAATCGGTCGGTGATGCCTTCCAAATGGTGGACGAACGAAAGATTGGCTCTGGCGTGGCAATCGTTGGACTTTCATTCGGACCCGACGGTGCGCTCTACGGTGCCGATTGGGACGGCGGATATCCGCTCGATCAAAAAGGATCGGTCGTGTCAATCGATGTTCCCGATGCAGCGAAGTCAGTTGTGCGACTGGCCGTCAAACGGATGCTCGCCGATGGCTTCGCCAACCGCAGCGTCAGCGAGTTGGTGGGCTTGCTGGCACATGACGACCAACGCGTGCGACTGGGTGCTCAATTCGCGCTCGTGGATCGGCATCAGACCGAACAGGCGAGCAAGATCGCCAACGACCCTACTGCCGACCGGCTCGCTCGTCTGCACGGCATTTGGGCGCTGGGACAGCTCGCTCGCGGCGGCGATCACGTGGCTCGCGAATCGCTGCTCGGGTTGGCTGAGGATCGTGATCCGATTCTTCGCAGCCAGTTTGCCAAGACCTATGGCGAATTGGCCGATGCCGACGCTGGGAATCTGTTGGATCTTGTTACCGATGAGGACCCGCACGTGCGTGTTCACGCCGGTCTGGCCATCGCGCGACACGGGTTTCCCGGCGCCCTGCCAACGTTGTTCTCACAAGCCGACGATTTACAGCCCGATCAACACTATCTGCGTCACTCGCTGGTCATGGCGCTGGCCGCTTCCGCCAATCCGATGGCGCTGGTCGAACAGTGCGACCACCCCTCGGTGATGCGTCGCTTGTGTGCGGTCCTGGCATTGCGTCACCAGGCGAACCCGGGCGTATCGGAATATTTGGACGACGATTCTTCTTGGGTGGCGGCGGAGGCAGCGCGGGCGATTCACGATGATCAATCGATTCCCGATGCGATTGGGGCGCTCGCCGAATGTCTGGAAAACGCTGTCCATCGTGGCGTCGCAACCGATCGCGGCGAGGCATTCCTCCGCCGCGCCATCAACGCAAACTTCCGGATCGGATCGGCCGAGGCTGCGACGCGACTGATGCAATTCGCGATGAACGAATCACAACCCACGGCTTTGCGTGTTGACGCCTGCCAAGCATTGGCACAGTGGAATCGGCCGCCACTATTGGATCGCGTCGAAGGCCGTCGACGCGATTTGCCGGTCGACACCAGGTCAATCGACCGCGACTTTTTACAAGCGTCATTCGCGGAACTTGCGATTCGCGGATCGGCTGAATTGCGGGTCGCTGCCGTCGTGGCGGCGAGGAGCCTTGAGCTGCCACTCTCTGCAACGGCATTGACCGCCTTGATTCAGGCTGGCAACACACCGGTCGATCTTCGAATCGAGTCGCTGAACACACTGGCAGAGACGAGTTCAGATTCGCGGGAATCAATTTTGCGAGCCGCCGCCGATTCCCATCAAGCAAAGTTAGCCGCGCGAGCGATTCAGCTAATCGTCCAACACTACCCGGAGTCTGCCTTCTCGATTTTGAGCGAGAAAATCGCTGCGGGGCCGCGAGACAAACGCTCCTCGAGTCCGGTGCTCGTGAAGCAAGTATCGATTGCCGGCCTGGCAGAATTGCAAACGGCGCAGGCCGATCACCTGCTGCAGACACTCGCCGATCAAGTTGT
The DNA here is from genome assembly GCA_963734865.1 of Pirellulaceae bacterium. Taxonomy (GTDB): domain Bacteria; phylum Planctomycetota; class Planctomycetia; order Pirellulales; family Pirellulaceae; genus CBDCUW01. The sequence goes on along the minus strand of CAVTIV010000019.1, from coordinate 1,274,629 downwards.
CGGCGAATCACTCGATCCAAGGCTGGCATTGGACGTTTTACAGGCGATGCGAGAGCGTGAGCGCGATTCGACGCTGCTGCACCATCACGAATTGTTGGTCCGACAAGGCGCAGTCGAAGCATCCGAAGATCCGGGGCTGAAAAAATTCCGATTTTCGCGAGACGGCGGCGACGCCGCGGCCGGAGAGGTCTTGTTTCGCAGTCATGTTCAGGCGCAATGCAGTCGCTGTCACCGCATCGGTCGAGGCGGAAGCGAAATTGGTCCCGAGCTAACGAAGATCGCCGGTAAGCGTGATGCCGACTACCTTCTTCGCTCGATCGCATTGCCAAGTGCCGACATCGAACCAAAATACTTGACACAGGTGCTGCTGCTGGACTCCGGACAGGTCGTCAAAGGTGTCATCACACGACAAGACGACGAGCAAACGATTGTTGTCAACAGTGAAGGCAAAGAATTGAAAATCGGATCGGACGAAATCGAGGCCGTTTCACTGCAAAATGTGTCGCTGATGCCGGACATGACCGAAGTGCTGTCGCCGCGCGAAGTTCGCGACCTGGTCGCTTACCTGACGACACTGAAATAACATGATGGTGCAAATACTTGCCTTCCCTTCGATCAGCACACTGAACATCCATCTTGCCGGGAAATCAACGACTGTGTTGCCAATTCATCCACGATCGATTGCGAGTTCACTTGCGACGTCCGCGATCATCTTTTTTTCCCTACTCGGAAATGCTCTCGGCGACGAGCCGCACGACACCGATCAAACCGACCGCGTCAGCGACGTCAAACGGGACGACTCTCGTCTGACCGTGGATCGCATTTACCAGGACGACGAATTCAACAGCAAGCCGTTCGCCGCGAAGTGGCTCGAAGAACGTCCCGGCTCGGACGCTGCCTACACCACACTGCAGCCGTCCGAGACGCATCAAGGGGGGCGAGACATCGTTCGGAATCAGGCGTCCAGCGGTGAATCGTCGATCATGGTGGCGGCAAGCGAGCTGATTCCACCGGGTGAATCCGATCCGCTAAAGATCGACGGCTACTCATGGTCCAACGATCACAATTTGTTACTGGTTTACACCAACTCCAAACGTGTGTGGCGTCAGAACACGCGGGGCGACTATTGGCTGTTGGATCGAAGTAGCCGGCAATTGCAAAAGCTGGGGGGCGATGCTCCGCCAGCCACGATGATGTTCGCCAAGTTGTCTCCCACCGGCAGGCAGGTTGCATACGTGCGCGAGCGGAACATTTACGTCGAGGATCTGTTCGACCATCACATCCGATGTCTGACCCAAGCGCCGACCGAGGATGTCATCAATGGCACAACGGATTGGGTCTATGAAGAAGAATTTGGCTTGCGTGACGCATTTTTGTGGAGTCCCGACGGGCATTCGATCGCCTATTGGCAGATCGACACCTCTGGCGTGCAAAAGTTTCCGCTCGTCAATAACACCGATTCGCTGTATCCCAAGGTCACCTGGTTTGCCTATCCAAAAGTGGGACAACGCAATCCGAGTTGTCGGGTGGGGTTGATCGACTGCGAAACGGCTGAAACCCATTGGATCGATCTTCCCGGCGACCCCCGCGAGCACTACATCCCCAGAATGACCTTTCTGCCGGACGTGGATCTGAACATGCCGGGTGATGATCGATTGCTGATTCAGCAGCTGAATCGGCTGCAGAACACAAATCGTCTTTACATGGCAGATTTTCGCGGCGCCGCCGCGGCAGTCGTGCTGACCGAAACCGACGAGGCATGGGTCGACGTGCATGATGAATTGAATTGGATCAACGGCGGCCAGCAATTCACCTGGCTGAGTGATCGTGATGGCTGGCGACACATTTACATTGCATCGCTTGACGGTGGCGAGCCGCTTTTGGTGACGCCCGGCCAATTTGATGTCATTGAACTGCTGAAGGTCGACGAAAATCGCGGTTGCATTTACTTCATTGCCTCGCCCGACGCCGCGTCGCAGCGGTATTTGTATCGTGTCCGACTCGACGGCAGCGATCTGGCACGCGTCACACCCGAGGGGTTTGTCGGAACACACGGCTATCAGATCTGTGCCAACGGAAAGTGGGCAATTCACACGCGTTCCTCCGCGAATCAGCCCCCGGTCACGGATCTGATTTCACTGCCCGACCACGCGGTCGTTCGCTCGCTCGAGGACAACGAGGAACTGGCATCTCGAATCGCGAAACTCGATCGTGTTCCCACGGAGTTCTTCCGCATCGACGTCGGTGACGGCGTTGAGCTTGACGGCTGGTGTATCAAACCTCCGGGAATCGACGAGTCGCGTGAAAGAGAATATCCGTTGCTGGTCTATGTGTATGGTGAACCGGCGGGCTCAACGGTCACCGATCGCTGGGGTGGCAAATCCTATCTTTGGCACTTGATGTTGGCGCAACGTGGCTACGTCGTGATGAGCTTTGACAACCGCGGCACGAAGGCGCCGCGGGGTCGCGATTGGCGAAAGAGCATCTACAAACAGATCGGCATTCTGCCACCCAAGGACCAGGCGGCCGCGGTACAGGCTGTGCTCAAAGAACGACCCTACCTTGACCCCAATCGCATCGGGATTTGGGGCTGGAGTGGCGGCGGGTCCTCCAGCCTGCAAGCGATCTTCAAGTATCCCGATTTGTACAAGACGGCCATCGCTGTCGCGCCGGTGCCGAACCAGCGTTATTACGACACGATCTATCAAGAGCGTTACATGAGTTTGCCGGAATTAAACGTCGACGGATTCCGGCAGGGTTCGCCAATCAATTTTGCACATCAACTCGAGGGCAAGTTATTGTTGATCCATGGCACCGGCGATGATAATTGTCACTATCAGACAACCGAAATGTTGATCGACGAACTGATCGCCCACAACAAGCCATTCAGCATGATGGCCTATCCGAATCGATCCCATTCGATTGGCGAGCGGAAAAACACGACCCGTCACATGCGACAATTGATGACTCAATTCCTGCTCCAGAATCTGCCACCCGATTGAGACCTGATGAACAATCCTATTCGGTGTCTTCCGATCGTCGCCGTCTATTGCCTCCTGATGCCTGCCTGGTCCGAAACGCTGCAGCAACCGGCGAGCCTGGAACAACAATTGAAGACGGTCGATGCTTCGTTTCTCGCCGCCGAGGCGCGCCGGCGTGGCGACTCGCGCCGTGGGGCATTGGTGTTTTACAAATCGGCGGCTGCTTGCGTGAATTGTCATGGCACAGGCGACAATGCCACTCCGCTGGGACCCGACCTGGCAAAATTGGGAAAGATCTCCGATGAACACGTGATCGAGTCCCTGTTGCATCCGTCCAAGTCCATTCGCGACGGGTTTCAGACTTTCTCGGTGTTAACCTCTGATGGAAACGTGTTGGTCGGGCTGATCGCCAAGCAAGACGAAGAATCGATCACGCTTCGCCTGGCGACAGACTTGAGCCATGAAACGACGGTACAGCGGGATGATGTCGAGCAAATCAAAGCGAGTTCCCAATCGCTGATGCCCGAGGGGCTGGTCGCATCGCTGCCGGACCAGCGAGACTTTCTTGATCTGGCCTGCTATGTCATGGAAGTCGCCGAAGCCGGGCCGAGTCGTGCCGCCCGGCTGAAGCCTTCGCCCGAGCAGTTGGTTGTCAAAGATGACTCGCTCAATCTGGATCATGCCGGGATCATCAAAAAACTCAAGCAGCGTGACTTTGATGCCGGCAAAGCAATCTTCAATGGCTACTGCTTCAATTGTCATGGTAGCGACGGGAACACACCGTCGCTGCCAACGGCTCGTGCTTTCGGCACTCAGAAACTTAAATTCGGTAGTGATCCCTATCGAATGTTCCTGACGCTGACACGCGGCAATGGTTTGATGGCGCCGATGTCACACCTAACGCCGCTGGAGCGATACCAAGCGGTGCACTACATCCGCATGCAGTTCATGGAACCATCGAATCCGGATTACTTTCGGATTGACGATAAATATTTACAGGAACTGCCAAAAGGCAGCGAAGATGGCACTGCGATCGCAGACGTCGAGCGAGATTTTGGGCCGGCCCTCGCTTCACAGCTGGAACGCAAGTTCAGCAGTGTGATCACCGTCAAAATCGGTGAGATGACAATCTCTTATGACCTGCACACGATGAACCAAGCGAGCATTTGGCGTGACGGGTTTCTCGATCTCAGCAACACCCAGCATGTCCGCGGTCGTGGTGAGGGAACCGCGAACCCGAGAGGATCTCTGATCGCTGGTCTGCAGGGCTGGCAGTGGGGACACGGCGGTACGCTTGATTACTCACGCGATGGATTGCTGCCGCGCGGGCCAATGCCAAAAGAGTGGATGAACTATCACGGCCATTACCTTTACGGTGATCAGCTGATCCTTCGCTACGAGATTGATGGCCGTCCGATTTTGGAGTTGCCGCGGTCGGGTGATGCGGCGAATTCGATTCGTCATTCCTTACGGATCGAACCGGGCAGGAACCTCGTTCTCGCCGTCGCGGCCGGTGCCAGCGACGAAGCTGGCCAAAGGCGAGGTGTGATTCCGTTTGACGCCGATCAATCCTCGGCGACAACGGGAAACGCGACCGACGTAATCGCATTGAGTGGCAAACAGGGCGGTCCGTCGCTCGACCAGTTCACCGCCGCCGGAGTTGTTGGTGATATCGATGGTTTGACATGGAGCGTCGATGATCAGCACCGTCTACTGCTGAACATCCCCGCGGACGACAAACGGCGTGAACTCGACGTGGTGTGCCTTGCCGGGCGGGGCGATCAGGCAATGATGGCGTTCAAAGACTCGATCGCAAGCAGTCAACAGGAAGATTTTGATCTCGACTTTGATCGTCGCACCGGCGGCGGTCCCCTGCTGTGGCCTGACATCTTGAGCACGATCGGTTATCGCGGACTCGAGCAAGGCGGTTATGCGCTGGACACGATCACGATTCCCGATTCCACACCCTGGAATACCTGGTTTCGTACGTCGGCACTCGATTTTTTCTCCGATGGCCGGATGGCATTGGCAACCCATGGCGGCGATATCTGGATCGTGTCGGGTATCGACGATGACCTGATGGATCTGCGATGGAAGCGGTTCGCCGGTGGGTTGTACGAACCGTTCGGTGTGAAGATCGTTGACGATCAGGTGTATGTCACTTGCAAGGATCGACTGACCAAACTGCATGACGTCGACGGCAACGGCGAGGCCGATTTCTACGAAAGTTTTAGTGCGGACAACGATGTCTCCGTCAATTTCCATGCCTTCAATTTTGATTTGCAAACCGACAACGAAGGAAATTTTTATTATTCCAAGAGCGGGCATGGAACCGATTCGGATATCCCCGGATCGGTGATCAAAGTTTCTGCCGACGGCGAGCATCGCGAGGTCTACTGCACCGGGTTTCGCACGCCCAACGGGATGGGCAGTCTGCCCGATGGTCGTATCACGGCTAGTGACAATCAAGGACAATGGACGCCGGCATCGAAAGTCAGCGTGTTGCGGCCAGGCGGTTTTTATGGCTGGGTGGGCAACTATTCAATTCCAGGAATGTGGGCACCCGGTGGTGGTACAATCGACCTGGACAAGGTTGTTCCACCCAAAACCTTCGATCAACCAATCATTTGGATGCCGCAAGAGTTTGACAATTCATCGGGCGGTCAGGTTTGGGTCGGCGATCCCCGATTCGGCCCCCTTGCCGGGCGACTATTTCATACCAGCTTTGGCAAGGGATGGATGTTCTACATGATGATCCAAGACTTCCCGGAAATCTCTCAAGCGGCGATCGTCAAACTTCCTTTCGACTTTAGCACGGGAATCATGCGCGCGAGAGTCAACCCGGCCGATGGGCAGGTCTATGCAACGGGATTACAGGGTTGGAACGGGGGCGGCAGACTTGGATTGCTGGACAGGGGTGTCCAGCGACTCCGTTACACCGGCAAGACGTACAAGATGGTCAGCGATTGCCAGGTGGAAGCCGACGGACTGCGGCTGAAATTCAATTTTCCGCTCGATCCCGATTCGGCGACCGATCTGGCTTCCTATGACCTCACCCATTGGAATTATCACTGGCGTCGCGAATACGGTTCCGACATGTATTCGCCAACAACGGACAAGCCGGGAATCGAGAAGATGAACCTCGTCTCGGTCTCGCTCGGTGCCGATGGCAAGAGCGTCAAGCTAAACATCCCGGACATCAAACCGGTCAATCAAGTGCACCTGCTGTTGAATCTGAAGGACATCGATGGTGACCAATTCTCGGAAGAGATTTATTGGACGATCAATCATGTCCCGAGTCACAAATAAATCGCAACAGCTGTGCTGGTCGAAAGGGGTGATCGGTCCGGCGCGAAAATCAGCTGGCTGACAGGACCACGACTTGCTTCGATTCGCCGCACTCAGCGTCGCAATTCATCCAGATAATCGCAACCTTTCCAAGTCAAAACCAACGGCCCCTTGTTGGCCAGTGTTTCGGAGCCGAGTTCGATCAGACCGGCGTCGGCAAGCAGAAACAGGTGGTGGACGACGGCGTCTCGATCGTAACCTTCGATGGGAATGGAACCCTTGTACAAACGACTGCCGCGTTCTTCGATGAACAACAGGAGTTTACGCACAAGGTCGAAGTCACGCTTCATGATGGATCCTTCTCCAAATTGGGAAAAACCCAAACGGTACATCACTCGAACCGCCATGCATACGGACCGTACCAATCCGGTCGCGAGTTGCTAGCATGATGATCGGATTCAATGACCCGACAGTCGCCACGGCTGCGGACCGCCTGGTTTGGGCTGCAACAACTTCGCATCGACCTCGTGATACCATCGGTGCAGATCGTTTTTCATTTCGGCGACCAGCTCGGGCTGCCGGTCCGAAACATCGGTCTGTTCGCCAAGATCGGATGCCAAGTCATACAGTTGCGTGCTGCCATCCTCGAAGCGTTCAATGAGCTTCCAATCGCCGCTGCGAATGGCGCCCCCGGGGAAACCGCCTTGATTGCTGTAATGTGGATAGTGCCAGTAGATCGAAGGTCGATCGAGACTTTTTCCGCCGCGAAGCAGGGGCACCAAACTCTTGCCATCGAGGTGCTGCTGGGGCCGCGGGGGCAGTCCGGTCAAGTCCAACAACGTCGGATAAAAGTCGGTACTGACCACCGGAACTTCGCAAGTCGTTCCGGCCTTGGTTACCCCGGGCGCGCGAATCAAAAATGCTTCGCGGATTCCTCCTTCATAAAGCCAGCCCTTGCCGCCGCGAAGCGGCAAATTGCTTGTCGGGGATCCTTCCGACGTACTCAGACCGCCGTTGTCGCTGGTCAGACAAACGATCGTGTTCTCGGTTAGCTGCAATTCGTCCAACGTATTCAAGACTCGACCGACCGCGGCGTCCATCGATTCCACCATCGCAGCGTACGTCGCGTGTGCTTGCAGTTGGCGTACACGACGTGGTTTCGCCTCTTCCCAAACCTGTTCCTCGTCCGCGAACGCCTCCCGGTCGACCAATCCGAGTCGTTTCGCCTTGGCCTCGTATTTGGCTACCAAATCCTTGGGGGCCATCAATGGCGTGTGAACGCTGTAGAATGCCAGATAAGCCAGGAATGGACCGTCTTTGTGTTGGCGAATGAAGGTCGCCGTTTCTTCGGCAAGTCTGGCGGTCAAATGCTCGCCAATCGGGCCATCGGTCAGTCGCGGATTCCCGTAGGGAGAAAAGTACTTACCCGCTTTGAACGGTCCGCCAGCGCTGTACCCTCCTTTGTTGATATCGAAGCCCTGTTTATCGGGCCAGAAATCTTCATCGGGCCCCAAGTGCCATTTGCCGGCAAAGAACGTTGTGTAACCACCATCCTTCAACGCTTCGGCGATCGTGGCTTCTTCCAGCGGCATCCGATCGTTCAGCGGTGCTGGCAGAAAACGCCCCGATCGTTTGCCGGAAAAGAAATTCGTGGCATCCACACGACTCGGATACCGACCGGTCATGATGCTGTATCGCGTTGGCGAACAGACGGGATTCGCGGCATAACCGTCGGTGAACCGGATGCCCGAAGCAGCGAGCCGATCGATGTTCGGTGTCTCGTAAAAGGTCTGCGGATTGTTCGCGCCGATATCCATGTATCCGAGGTCGTCGACCAAGATCATCACGACGTTGGGCCGATCGCTTGCCCGAGCCATCGGAGCCGTCGCAGCGATCATTGCCAGAGCAACGATCAGGACCGCCGAACGGGCCAGGATCGCGAGTGTCGGTACGGGAGAGCGTGGCCGCGACCGGCGGCCAGGAGCATTTGTCGTGGCAAAGAATGGATCCATGATGCGTCTTCCGTTTTTTCAAGCTCATTGTCTTCGCAGTCAGTTCTCAGGTCAATTCCCGGCGACGACTGGGACAGCCTGTTGATCTTCAAGATTCCGTGCTGGGATCGCCGCCGTTTGCGGCGCAAATGTTGCGTTTTTGGACGCGACGATCGCGGAGCGATCGGCATCAATCAACAACCAACCGGCTGCTAGGGGGCAACGCCCAGGGGGGGGTGTTGACAACGGCAATCGCCGTGAAAAAGCAACTCGCTGAAGCGTCTGCGGCGAGCGGCTTGCAGGGGGGGCAGACGGCGGGGCAAAATTCCCCACTCGGGCAATTTACCCCGCAATCGCCGGCCGTTTTTCTCGCAATGATCAACACTTATTCGGGGTTTCGCGCCGTGGAGAGCTTTGGCACATTTACTGCTGTAGGTATTCGGACATTGAAATCGCCACGCTTTCTTTCTACCCACTTGTGGGCAGCCACTTCCCAGGACAAGCCATGTTAAGTCAATCGACCACTCGCCAACGGATCACCGAGCTTACCGAAGAAATCAAGAACCACAGCGAACCGTTTCGGCGGATCGTCGAACAGGTCAACCATGTTCTCGTGGGTCAAGAGAAACTGATTCACCGAATGCTGATCGGTTTGTTGGCCAATGGGCACTTGCTGATCGAAGGCGTGCCGGGATTGGCAAAGACGACGGCCGTGTCGAGTCTGGCGAGAGCGATCAATACCGGTTTCCAACGACTGCAGTTCACGCCGGACCTGTTGCCGGCAGACTTGATCGGCACCCTCGTCTACCGTCCCCAAGATCAAACCTTTGTGGTCCAGAAAGGTCCCATTTTCTCGAACTTGATCTTGGCCGACGAAATCAACCGTGCCCCGGCCAAGGTGCAGAGCGCATTGCTGGAAGCGATGCAGGAGCGGCAGGTCACGATTGGTTCGGAAACGTTTCCACTGGAGCAACCGTTCCTCGTGATGGCGACTCAAAACCCGATTGAGCAAGAGGGGACGTATCAGCTTCCCGAGGCTCAAACCGACCGCTTTATGTTGAAGGTGATCGTTGAATACCCCACTCGCGACGAAGAACTGGGGATCCTGCAGAGGATGAGCAAGACGAGTGCGAAGTTCGACATTCAAGCCGTGACATCACCGGCAGAAATTTTGTCGGCTCGTGATCTGGTGGACGAGGTGTACGTTGACGCGAAGATCCAAAACTACGTCGTCGACTTGGTGATGGCAACAAGAACGCCGGAGGCTTACGGGTTGAACGTCGGCGATTTGATTCAATTCGGCGGTTCGCCACGAGCGACGATCAACTTGACATTGGCCGCAAAGGCGAACGCGTTTCTTGCCGGTCGCGGCTACGTGACTCCGCAGGACGTCAAAGAGATCGCTCTGGACGTACTTCGCCATCGCGTGATGATTACCTATGAGGCCGAAGCGGAGGATCGCACCAGTGCATCGATCGTCAGCGAAATTCTGGCTCACATTCCAACACCGTAAGACAACTCCCTGGCCTGGGTTACCGGTGACTCACCGGTTGATCAGGCGCGGCGACGGTTGCAATATGAAATAACCGCAAAAGAATCCATTCCATGATCCCACGCGAAATCATCCGAAAAATTCGACGCATCCAGATACGCACGTCGCACAAAGTCGACGAGTTGCTTGCTGGCAACTGGCATTCGGCGTTCAAGGGGCGTGGAATCGAGTTCGAGGAGGTGCGGCCTTATCAAGTCGGCGACGATGTGCGAGCCATCGATTGGAACGTCACCGCGCGCAGCGACCAGCCCTACGTCAAACTATTTCGCGAAGAACGCGAACTGGCCGTCAATCTACTGGTCGACCTTAGTGGTTCCCAGAACCTCGGCACGACCGTTCAAACCAAACGGGAACTGGTTGCGGAACTCGGTGCGATGCTGGCCATGTCGGCGATCAAAAATAATGACAGGGTAGGATTGACGCTTTTCACCGACGACATCGAGAAACGCATCCCACCACGGAAGGGATCGCGGCACGTGCTGCGACTGATCCGCGAGCTATTGTATTGTCAACCGATCGGGACCGGCACGAATTTGCGCGCGCGCTGGAACATCTCAACCGGACTGCCAAGCGTCGTACGGTCGTGTTTTTGATCAGCGATTTCCAAGACAGCGATTACGAAGCGACGCTGAAAGTGGCTCGCCGAAAGCATGACATCATTCCCGTCGTGATCACGGACCGGCGAGAAGCGGAGATGCCGAACGTGGGACTGGTGCGGTTGCAGGACGAAGAGACTGGCGAAGTGATCACGCTGGACACAGCCAGTCGCAGGAATCGTGATCTGTTCACTCGCTTGTTCCGTCAACAAGCGGAAGCCCGAGACACCTTGTTCCGACGATTACGACTGATCCCCATCCATTTAGAAACCGGTTGCGACATTGTCGAGCCGCTGCACCGATACTTTCATCAACGCGAGACCCGACAATGACCCCGATTCCTCTCCGTAATCGATCGGCGAACCGGTTTTTGCTCGTTGCGGCGATTGCGCTGGTGAGTTTCATTCCCGCGGCGGCCGTACAGGCCTCCGATGTGGTGGCCCGGGTGTCGACGTCGTCGGTGCAAGTCGCCCAGCCGTTCTCGTTGGAAATCACGGTGACGGCTCCGACGGGTGCGAAAGTGGTCTTTCCATCCTGGGACGGACAGCTCGGCCAGTTCGACGTGCTTGACACCCAAGACCTGTTCGACATTCCCGATGGCAGCACATCCGACGCACGCACCTGGACGCGGCGAATGATGCTGGAAAGCATTGTCACCGGTGATCTGAGCATCCCGCCGATCGAGATCCAGGTAACAGGTGCCGGCGGATCAAAAGTCATCCGATCCGATTCGATTCCTGTTCGCGTCGTCAGCGTGTTGGAAGACCGCAGCGACCCGACCCAGTTCCGTGATATCCAATCCGTGGTCGACGTGGCGGTACCCGAGACAAGATCCAACGCATGGGCGTGGTGGGTGCTCGGCAGCGTTGCCGGGATCGGATTCTTGACGGCGGCCGGAGCTTTCGTATCGCGGCGAAACCAATGGCTCACGCCAAAAGAATGGGCCTTCCAGCAACTTGATCAACTGGGCCAGGCGGTTGATTCGCCATCGGCTGATTCGCCGCCCGCGACCAGTGAAGCGGTCTCGATGGAACTGTCCAAGATCGTCCGCGAATATCTGCTGTTACAGTTTGCCATTGCAGAATCCGGACGAACGGCACAGGAGCTGGTGCAGGTCATTGAGTCGCGTGAGCTGGTCGGTCCGCAAATCGCCATGAGTCTCAACGCGTTGTTCCATTTGGCTGACAAGGCAAAGTTTGCGGGCCTCGATCTCTCGCAAACAGGACTGCAAAGTGTGATCCGTGACTCAAGAGAGTTGATCCAGCAGATCTCGGACCAGACCGAGGCGAAGACACCTACACCAGACGCGACGGAGAACAAATGATGTTCTATTCACCCTGGTATTTTCTATTGTTGTTGTTGGTGCCTTGGATGGCGTGGCGATTGTTTGCACCACGACGCCGGTCTGCCGTGCGGTTCAGTAGTGTGAAATTGGCGAAACAGATCCGTCCCACATTGCGACAGCGAATGACCTGGTTGCCCGGCGCGTTGACACTAGCCGCGATCGCCTTTTTGATCATCGCGGTGGCTCGTCCGCGCGAAGGTCGCGAACAAACGATTGCCGACAGCGAAGGGATCGCCATCGAAATGGTCGTCGACCGCAGCGGCAGCATGCAGGCGATGGACTTTCAGGTCGGCGGAGAACCGGTCGATCGATTGACGGCGATCAAGAAGGTAGCGAGTAACTTCGTCACCGGCGACAAAGATCTCGATGGCCGGTTCAGTGATCTGGTGGGACTGATCACGTTCGCCGGTTATGCCGATGGTGAGACACCGCCGACGCTCGACCATGCGTTCCTGGTCTCGCAATTGAATAGTGAGCAAATCGTCCGCAATCGCAGCGAGGACGGCACGGCGATCGGCGATGCGATCTCGCTGGCCGTCGAAAAGCTCAATGCGTTGGACGCCAGGCAAAAGCAAAAGGTGAAAAGCAAAGTGATCATCTTGCTGACCGATGGCGAGAATAACGCAGGGGAACTGAATCCGACTCAAGCCGCCGAATTGGCTCAAACGTTGGGTATCAAGATCTACACGATCGGCGTCGGCACCAAGGGTCAGGCACCGGTGCCGGTGACCGATGTGTTCGGTCGGCAATCGCTCGAGTGGATGCCGGTCAATATCGATGAAGCAACACTCGAAAAGGTTGCGTCGATCACCGGTGGCAAATACTTCCGAGCGACCGACACCGATTCGCTGGCCAACATCTACGCTGAGATCGACCAACTGGAAAAGACCAAAGTCGAAGCACGGCATTTCGTCGACTATCGAGAACTCGCGGTGCAACCTTACACGGCCCCTTGGATCACCGTCCCGCCATTGTTGCTGATCGCCTTTGTGTTGCTCGCGGCACGACTGTTGATTCAGCAAACATGGCTGCGACAATTGGCATAGTGCTGCCTTTTGATCCGCGAAGGTGTGTTGCGAGAACCTAAAGACAGTTTTTCGCGGAGCGAAAGAAGACAATCAAAGGAACATCCCATGGATATTCAAGTCGGAAACCCAAACAGCCTGTACCTACTCGCCGTTGTTGCGGTCGGGTTGCTTTTGACGGGATGGGCGGTCGTGGCGCGACGACGCGCCGCGCACCGATTTGCCGCTGCGAACCGTCGTAAACAGATCGTGTCCGCGGGCGAGGACACACGTCACTGGATGTCGGCGATCCTTGTTTCGCTCAGCCTCGGATTGCTAGCGATCGCGCTGACCGACATCCGCTGGGGAAAAACTTGGCGTGAAGTGCCTCAAAAGGGAATCGAAGTGATGTTCGTGCTGGACGTCTCACGCAGTATGTTGGCCGAAGATGCTTCGCCAAACCGTTTGACTCGCGCCAAACAACAGATCAAGGACATGGTCGACGAGATGGCCGGTGATCGTGTCGGCTTGGTCGCGTTTGCCGGCGGTACGCGGCAATCCGTACCGCTGACCAGCCATTACGAAGACTTCAAACAGACGCTCGATGCTGTCGGACCCCATACGGTCCGCAGCGGCGGATCTCGACTGGGTGACGCGATTGCGGCGGCGGCCAACGGCTTCCTCAGCAAGACCAACCAACACAAAGCGATCGTTCTGTTCACCGACGGCGAGGACCAGGAGAGCCAACCAGTCGAAGTCGCAAAGAAGCTGTACGACGAACAAGGTATCCGCATCTTCACCGTCGGTCTGGGTGACATGGACCAGGGTGCACGGATCCCCGAAACCGGATCACAAAGTGGTCGCTTCGTGCAATACCAAGGGCAACAGGTGTGGTCCAAGATGAATGGTCCAGTGCTTCAGCAAATCGCCGAGCAAACCAACGGCGCTTACATTCCCGCCGGAACTCGACGGGTGAACATGGCCGACGTTTACCACAATTACGTCGCGAATGTCGAACAAACGGAATTCGAGACCGCCAAGATCAATGCCTATATCGCCAGATATCAATGGTTTGCCGTGCCCGCTTTGGCGCTGCTGCTGCTGGAAGTCTATTTGTCGACGCGCCCTGCCAGGGCCAACCGACAGAACCTTAAGCGAATCATCGCAACCAAGAATGTGGCATCACCACCGATACCAAGACGCACGGTCGTCGCAGAAAAACAAGCTGCGTAAGGGAAAGAAACCATGAACCGCAATCCGCAAACCCTGCTCGTTTTATCCCTGATTGCCAGCTTCTATTCGGCAACCGCGATGGCCCAATCGCCATCGAACGAGATCGAATCGGCCAGCCGTATCAACATCGCCAACGAGATGGTGCGTGAGGGTAAACTTGACGAAGCCATTGACGGCTACCGGCAGATTCAACCAACGAAAAGCAACCGCGACGAGTTGAATTACAACCTGGCCGTCGCCCAATTCCGAAAGGGTGACATCGAGGCTGCCAAGGCGCGATTCACCGAGGCTGCCGCTTCAAGTGATTCGTTGTTGGCCTCAAACAGTCGCTACAACCTCGGCAACTGTCTCTATGCCGAAGCCCTGCAAGTGGCCCAGCAGGACAAGCCAGCGGCGATTCAGACACTGCGCGAAGCGATCTCGCACTACCGTGGCTCCTTGCGGGGAAACCCGAACAATGTCGACGCGCGGGCGAACATCGAATTGGCGGGGGAACTGCTGAGAAACCTCGAGCAGCAACAAGATCAACAGCAACAAGACCAACAGCAACAAGACCAACAGCAACAAGACCAACAGCAACGACACCAGCAACAAGACCAACAGCAACAAGACCAACAGCAACAAGACCAACAGCAACAAGACCAACAGCAACAAGACCAACAGCAACAAGACCAACAGCAACAAGACCAACAGCAACAAGACCAACAGCAACAAGATCAACAGCAACAAGACCAACAGCAACAAGACCAACAGCAACAAGACCAACAGCAACAAGACCAACAGCAGCAAGATCAACAGCAGCAAGATCAACAGCAGCAAGACCAGCAGCAGCAAGACCAGCAGCAGCAAGATCAGCAACAGCAAGATCAACAGCAGCAAGATCAACAACAGACAAGATCAACAGCAGCAAGATCAACAGCAGCAAGATCAACAGCAGCAAGATCAACAGCAGCAAGATCAACAGCAGCAGCAAGACCAGCAACAGCAAGATCAACAGCAACAAGATCAACAGCAATCGAAAACTCCCCGCGCGGATCGTCGCGAAATGCAGCCGGAACAATCGCAACCCGAGGCATCGAGCGACCAAGATGACCAAACCGAGCAACAAACCGTTCCCTCGGGCGAGTTATCCGCTGTCGGCGAGCAAGACGAAAACGGCAACGAAAACGCTGCGGCGGCGATCGCTGAAACGAACGCCAAAGAAGAATTGATGACCAGAGAAGAAGCACTCAAAATGCTGCAGGCCGTACGCGACCGCGACATGCTCCGCCGGATGCAACAAGAAGAAGTGAAACGGAGTCGTCACGTGAGAGTCGACCGTGACTGGTGAGCAAGAACCCCGACCACAACGAAAATCAGCCAGCAAGGCAAAATCGATGAAAACCCGAAAAGCGAATTTGGCATGGAGCGCACTTGCCGTCCTGGTTTGTGGAATGGGAAGTAACACATGGGCGGCCAACGTCGACGCTCGACTGTCGAGTCGCGAGACGTACGTCGGAGTGCCGATCATCTTGCAAATCTCGATCGTGGATGCGGTTGACTATGGGCAACCTGCGATCCCGGAAATTGACGGTTGCGATATTCGATCTGTCGGTAAACCGTCGCAGAGCAGGAAGATCACGATCATCAATGGACGCCGCAGTGAAAGCCGCACCGTCACGATGCAGTATCAGATCATGCCTCGCCGCGCTGGCAGTTTCCAGATTCCTTCCTTGACGATGAATGTCGATGGTCGATCCGTCAGCACAGAGCCCCTCCGTTTTGTCGTGACCAAGAGCGAAACGGGTGACTTGCTGTTCGTGGAAATCGAAGGTGGTAAGGAGAAAGTGTTTGTCGGACAACCACTCGATTTGACATTAAAGATTTGGCTCAAGCCGTATCGTGACCGAGACCACGATTTGACGCTGTCCGAAGGTGACATGTGGCAAATGATATCCGATCAGACCTCGTGGGGCGGATTCGCAGATCGCATCAACGAACTCGCCAAGAATAACCAGATACCGGCTGGGCATGAAGTCTTACGTGACGACGGCCATGGCAACGAGCGGAGCTATTATCTGTACGAAATCAACGCCACGGTCTATCCCAAACGTCCCGGCACGATCGATGCGGACGACGTCCAGATCGTCGTCAACTATCCGACGGCGATCCGCAAGTCACGATCGCCCATGGGTAGTTTCTTTGATGATCGTTCTTTTGGCGGCGATCCATTCGGCGGTCGTTCACCACTATCGCGCATGTTGGACGACGATTTCTTTGCTTCTCCATTCGGGAATCGTTTGACGGTTTCCTCGCGCGCGCCCGATCGTTGGCGACGCGGTCGTTGATTCAACGCAAGTCGTCCCGGTACCTACGGCCGGCCGCCCGGCCGACTATCGCGGTGCGGTCGGTCGCTATGAAATCGTCACTCAAGCGACGCCCACAACCGTCGATGCGGGCGACCCCATCACGCTGAACATCGGCATCGCCGGTGACGGACCGATGGAGTTGGTGCAAGCGCCTCCGCTGTCCGAATTGCCATCCCTGACCGCCGATTTCAAGGTCGCCGACGAGTCACTGGCGGGCTTCGTCAAGGACGAAACCAAAGTCTTCTCGACGACGATTCGCCCCCGACGCGAAGGGATCACCGAGATTCCGGCGATCCGATTCAGTTTTTTTGATCCCGACACGGAATCCTATAAAACGGTGAGCAGTCGGCCGATCGCGATCACGGTCAACAAATCCGAATCGCTCGCCCTTGATGCGATTGTCGGCAATTCAAGAACCAGCGGCGATCGAGAAGACGCCGCATCAACAGGCGGCGGCGGACGAACGCCAGACTTCAGCAACAGCGACGCTCGGAGCGTTCTCGTTTCGCATCCGCCGATGGCGGAACGCCAATGGTGGTGGATGTTCGTCATCGCTCCGCCGCTCGTTTGGCTTGCCACACTGCTCGTCCGCTATCGCAACTCAATCTCCGATCGGTTACCCAGTTTCAAGTCCGCGCAGCGGCGTTGCTTGGTGGCGATCGAAAGTGCGGCAGACACGGCGTCGATCGCCGAAGCACTTCGGCAATACATTGCTCGCCGCAGCGGTAAACCGTGTGCAACCACGAGCAGTGCAATCGGCGTGTTGCGAGTTTCTGGCATGTACGAGGTCGCCAACGAAGCGGAATCGTATTTACAACGTTTGCAGCGAGCGGTTCCAGGGATTTCCGCGCCCGGTTCGGCAGAAGAGGGATGGCGCGAATTCACTGCGTATCAGCAGCAAGCGGTTGCACTGACGGAAAAGTTGGAATCGTCGTTCTCTGCGATGAACCGATCAGGTGTGCGTTTGGCGAAGGGTCGCGCGGCGAAAGCGTCAGTCGGGGGTACGGTCGCTCGGTCGCTGGGACTGCCGTTGGCGGTAGCGATCGCGCTGTCTGCTCCTAGCGTCGGGGCCTCGGAAGCGGTCGCGTTATCGACCACTCAACAGGAAACGATCCTCAAGGAGGCTAGCCAGACGTATGTACAAGCGACCGCGCTGGAAGAGACCAATTCCGCCGATGCGAAAGAACTGTTCGAAACGGCTGCCGGCAAATATCAGCTGCTTGTCGACAGCGGGATTCAAAACAGTGAGTTGTATGCGAATCTCGGCAATGCGTATTTGCAAAGCGGAGAACTTGGCCGAGCGATCGCCAACTACGAACGGGCAAGACAACTGAATCCGCGCAACCAACAGGTACTTGCAAATCTGCGATTCGCCAACTCGCGAGTCCAAGACCAGCCGTCGACCGTGACCGATATTGCGACAGGATCGTTCGCACAGCGATTGCGATCCGCGAACGACACCGTTGTCCAGTTCGTCGGCATGCGATGGTTGGCCTGGACGCTGGCGATCGCATCGTTAACGTTCTGGGGGCTGCTAATTGCTCGAACTGCCGGTCCTCGTTTCCCCGTCTGGCGAATTGCTGCCATACCACTGTTGATCTTGATCGTTTCGCTCGGTTCGGTGGTTCTTACCGAAACTGACACCATGAACAAGTTGGATGGGGTGATCGTGGCAGACAATGTGGGTCTGCATGCCGGCGACGGTGAGCAATTCGATAAGGTGTTTTCCATCAACGCCGCACAAGGCCAGCGGATCGAGGTGCTGGCCGAACGAGGCGATTGGACACAGGTTCGCACGGCCGGCAACCACATCGGCTGGGTCCGCAGCGAGGATATCGAAGTTCCTTTGGCACGGATGATGCAGCCCAGTCCTCCGTTCCGATTCACCAAGGGGAATGAATGATGAGCGGCTCATGGCATTTGGGTAGGTTGGCAGGCATTGACGTTCGGATTCACTGGACTTTTCTGCTGTTGCCCATCTGGATTTACTTTTCAAGCCTCGCTTCCGGTAGCGGCGCCGTTGCTGCCACCGTGGCAGTCCTTTTTGTTTTGGCAATTTTCGGCTGCGTCGTGATGCACGAGTTGGGGCATGCCTTGACGGCTCGTCAATTTGGTATTCCGACACGAGACATTACCCTGTTGCCAATCGGCGGGGTCGCGAGCCTGCAGCGAATGCCGCGCAGCCCATGGCAAGAGTTGGCGATCGCGATCGCTGGTCCGGCGGTGAACGTGGGGATTGCGGCGTTGATATTCAGCATGTTGGCGATCACCCATCCGCCGCTCATCGGAATCGCTGCATTCCTGACGCGACTCGCGTGGGTCAACGTCGTTTTGGTCTTGTTCAACATGCTGCCCGCATTCCCGATGGATGGCGGTCGCGTTTTGCGAGCGTTGATGGCTTTGGTGTTGCCTTACGCGAGGGCAACGCAGGTCGCCGCCACGGTCGGTCAAGCCGTTGCCGCAGGTCTGGCTCTGCTGGGTCTGATGAGCGGCAATCTGATGCTGGTCTTCGTTGCCGGATTTGTATTCCTGGCAGCTCGCAGCGAGGCTGTCATGGTCGGACGCGAATCGATGGGAACGATCGATTTTGGCGATCCATATGACGCATCGGAGGGCGTGCTACCGGGTCGACGTTTGTCGGAGGTCGGCTCGCTGCCGATCGTCAGTGCGCAGTGGAGTGCGCGGTCGGCACTTGGGTGGTTGTCGAGCCATTCGATTGACGAGTTCTTGGTTTCCAGTCGTGGGACGGTCGTCGGAATCGTCCGCAGGAGCGACTTACGCAACGCGGTGCTGGCTGGCCGAGGAACTTGGGCGATTGAACGTCTGCTGGCGATGCGATCCATTCCCTGTCGTGGCTTGATCTCGGCGTAACGGGAATTTTGGCGGGGTCCGGTTGGCTGCTGTGCTTTCGGCGATCCGGCACAGTCCTGCGGTGGCATCACTCAGTGAGACGTGTCTTGATCGATCGTGCGATCGAGCGTTACCTCAGCGGTATCGGCCTTGGAAGATTTGGATTGCGTGTCGCTTCCACCTCGATCGTGCCGTCCCCACCAGGCGTCGCCATCTTCAATCGACCAGGTGTGCGCCGCCGGACATTTTTCCAGCAACTGTGCCAGATCTCGAGCGGTCTGTGGCCGCTTCGCGCGTGACTTTTCGAGGCAAGACATGATCGCATCCTCGAGTTGTTGGGAAACCTTGACACCGCCCCGTTTGGACGGCAAGATGGGCACCTCATCGATTTGTTTTTGGCAAAGTTCGACCATACTTGCCGCTTCAAACACGGTTTCGCCGGTCAACAGGAAGTAACCAACCGCACCGACGGCGTAAAGGTCGCTGCAAGCATCGACCGACATGGGCCTTGAATTGCTTCGGGCGACATGTATAGCGGCGTACCAGTCAATCCGCCTCCACCACCGAGCGACTGCTGACCTTCGTCCATCGCTTTGACGAGGCCAAAATCGAGCACCTTGACGACGTCGGGCTGACAACCACGACGACTGAGCATCGTGTTGGCGGGCTTGATGTCGCGATGGACCAATCCCAGCGAGTGAGCCTCGAACAACGAGCCGCACATCTGCAACAGGATATGAATGACGCGGTTTTCAGGCTGGGGACCGTAATCGGTTACCAGTGTCTGCAGATCGATGCCATCGATGTACTCCATCGCGTAATAGAAAACACCTTCGGGAGTACGACCGTAGTCGTAAATCGCGATCGTGTTGGGATGGTTCAGCTGGCAGGTGATTTTGACCTCCCGTTCGAATCGAGCGATCGAGGTATCGTTGACCTTATCAATGTCGAGCATTTTGATCGCGGTTGGCCGTCGCAGCATGGCGTGATGGCCCTTGTAGACAATACCCATGGCGCCGGCACCGAGTTTTCCCTCCAAGGTGTATTGTCCAAGTTGCTGTGCTTCGACGGCGGCCTTTTGTGCTTCACGTTGAAGTCGAGCGACAACAACGGTAAAGGCAAAAATCGCGATCGAACTGATGATCAGCAGCGCGTAGAGTGACCAGAATACTTGTTTCAAGATCACCAGCGGCCGAAATGCTTGTGACACATCGACCTCGGTGGCCACGCCGATGTCGTATTTGGGCATCCATTTCCAGGCACCGACGACCGGGACTCCGCGGTAATCCCGGTAACCCTCGACGTCGACGTTCGGCTCGGAACTGGGTTTGCTTGTGATGGCGTCTTCTGCCATTCGTGTGAGGGGAAGTTTTGCCCGTCGCACGGCCGGGCGAAAGCCTGCGGTCATGTCTCCCATCGGGTCACGCACCATCACATTGAGAATTGAGTGTGAATACTCGATGTCGGGCAACAATCCGAGCAGGATCAATTCTTCGTCGAAGCGGCTCTTTGAAACCATCACGCCGTCCGAATTGAATGCGTAGGTCTCGCCCGACTCTCCGATCTCGCCGAGTTGCAGGATCCGAGTGAATTCGCGCTCGGGACGAATCTGCAGCGCGAGGACGCCGATGACTTGAAACGATTCATCACGCAGCGGCGACTCACGTACATCGTCGGTTGTCCCATCCGTGAATCTCCCGACTCGGTTTTGATCATCACCACACTGGGGAACGGCGGACAAACGACCGTTTCGCCTTCCAGTGTGCGGGTGAGAAAGTGGTCATACTCGGGAACATCCTGTTGACCAATCATGGCGGCGCTGGAAGCGGCCAGGATCGTCTTGGACTTGTCGGTCACGAAGTAGCCGACGTAGTGATGCGAGGACATCGCCGGCGCCAATTCGCTGCCAAGCTTTCGGCGAGTGTCCGAATCGAGCGTCCCAGCCTCGTCAGAATTCGGTTGCTCGGATTCAGCGATGAGCTTGTAGATCAAATCTCTTACTTGAATGTCTTTGGCAAGCGAATCCGCGTTGGATTCCTGGACTTTGAAATAGTTCTCCAGCATCGCGACTTCGACCGTGAGGAGCGTTTTCAGCCCCGCGGTGAGATTTCCCTTGATCGTCGATTCGATCGAGTGCCTGACCGTGAATCCCGCGACCGACAGCACCACCACGGCGATGATTGGCCAGATCCACAATTGTTTCTTCAAAAACAAGCCGGCACGGGTTACCGAATGTGACACGCTGCGCGATGCCCAGGTCATATGGGCCTGGCGCCGCGCAGTGTTGTTGCGACTGCGACGAAAAAAATTGAGCGGATTCATGAACAAGATGCCGAGATAACCCACCGCCTGGCAGATCGTTGATATTTGCGGAGGCCGGTAACAAGGGGCGACAGCGACAGAATTCCGGCATCTCCAAAATCATCCATCGCTGCATTTGCCGGAACATCGCTTCGCTTGTTTCGGCCTACGAAAATGCCGATCGTAAACATCAACGGCCCGCTAGGGGGCGGAACGAACAGTAAATAAGGTCCATCGGGCCAGCAGCCAGACGGTTCTAAGATAGTCGCGATCGGCTGGAAATCGCCGATCTTCGTCGAGTTTTGACGATCATTCTCGTGCCGCAAGCGGGTCTGGGCGGCTGTGACCGGACTCTCGAATCTGGGCCAGCGTGGCGGTCAATCGCTGGACGATCTGCGGTTCATCCAGATAGCGATTGTTGGTTTCACCCAGATCAGCGACCAGGTCATACAGTTGCCCCGGCGGGTCACCCTCGGCGGGCTTCACGCGACGCGGCTCTGAAAAACCGCCCGATCCCAACCCTGTGATCAGCTTCCAGCGGCCCATTCGAACGGTCATCGTCTGGTCGCCGGATGCCATCACCAATTCGCGGCGAATCGGCGCCGTGGCCTGACCCAAGAACGCCGGCAACACGTTATAGCTATCGGGTCCTGCATCGGGCGGCAGCGGAGCATCGACGATCGCGGCAAACGTTGCCAACATATCGGTAAAGCAAATCGTCTGGTCGCATGTCGCCCCTGCCTCGACTTTCCCTGGCCAGCGAGCGATGAATGGCATCCGATGCCCACACTCCCAAGCGTCTGCCTTCATGCCCCGCAGTCCGCCGGAACTGTCGTGGCCAAATCGCTTGACATCTTTCTCGTACCAGACGGGACCGTTATCCGATGACAAGATGATCAGCGTATCATCCGACATCTTTGCCTCGTCAAGCGCCCGCAACACGCGGCCGATCATGCTATCGACCATCACGACGAAATCGCCATACATGCTCGCGCCGCTCTTGCCTCGAAATTCCGGGGACGGCAGCCATGGGGTGTGGGGTGCCGGATAGGCCAGGTACAGCATCAGTGGTTTTCCCGACCGGTGGGTGGCATGATCTTCGATCACACCGATCGCCTGCTCGGTAAATCGAGGCAGCACGTCTTTGAGTTCCAGATCGGCGCGATCCCCCCGGCACGCCAGAATTCGCCTTGAATCGGTGACCATCCCTGCGACGCATTTGCGGAAATTTGGTGGGTCGGTGGCAGCACCGCGCGGTCATCGCGAATGTAGAAATAGGGAGGGATATCGGTCGAGGCACGAATCCCAAAGAAGGAATCAAATCCACAATCGATCGGTCCACCGGGCAACGGCTGGTCGTAGCCGTCTGTCTCATCAAACCCCAGATGCCACTTACCCACCATCGCGGTGTGGTAGCCAGACGATTGGAGCAACGACGCGATCGTCATTTGGCCTGACTCGATCAGCGGCCGTTTGCTCCACAATGACGCGTCGGTACGAAACGGGTAGCAACCGGTCATCAACCCGTACCGAGACAGATGACAAAGCGGCCCGGACGCGTGAGCATCAGTGAATCGCATCCCGTCGCGAGCCAGCGAATCAATCGACGGTGTTGGGATCTTCGACTGCGCGTTGTAACATTGCGGGTCTCCATAGCCCATGTCATCGACCAGGATAAAAACAATGTTCGGCCGATCGTTTGACTCGGCTTTCAGTGGCGTTGTAGAAAGAAGTTGTGCGACGAAGACTGCAGAGGCCGCGAAGGCGAGTGTCGTGATTCTGTGTCGTAAATCACTTGGGAATGAGCGGCGGCAACCGGGCGTTTCAGAAACACACGTCGACTTGGCAAGGAACTGAATCATGATGAATCCCCTTCTTGGGATGGCGGGTGCCGCAGGGACTATTGGTCTGGGGCGATCGGTTCGACCTCGCGCTTCGCCGGTATCGACGACTAAATTTGCTCATAACAGAACCAAGGGACCACGGTCGGCAAACCGTATGTCGATCCCTTGGCGGCAAGGAACCGAAAAACGGTTCCCAAGCCACAGTCTCTTCTCGCGCATTTCACAAGTCAATTCCCGGCGGCAACCGGTCTCGCTCCGAAAGGTCAATTGAAAATGGTAAGGATCCGAAAATCACGTCGCCAGTCGCATGGTTCTGCGTGGCACTGGCTGCCGGCGATCACGATATCGCTTGCTGGTAAAGTGATCGAGTGGAACCCACACGACATCAAACGAATGAGACGCGAGCAACGGGAAGATTCTCAGAGTCGCAAATAGGGCGGATTCGACTCACCGCATCCGCATCGGACGACCTAGCGGAGATTTGGCACTACATAGCGGTTGAACAGCAAAGCCCACTCAACGTAAAGGTCCATTGGCGGATCGATGGTCCCACTCACCCGCAGCCCGTACGCTGACTTGCCCGACTCGGTAATCTCCGGTATCGCCTCCACTGTGGAAGCTGGGTCAGTGAGTGCGCCGAGTGTCCATGCCCACGCCAAAAACTTTGCTGGCTCTGGCCCTCGTTCACGTTTTCCGATCCACCAATACTTCGGCGGCTCCAAGATGGACACGCGCTCGTTGCCTTTCTTTTCCGGGTCGGAAGTGACATTGAGACGCTCTTTGATGCGAAACAGCTTGAGCAGTTTGTCTTCCCCATTTGCGGCAGTGACGATCTGCTTGATTCGCGTTTTCGGGTCCGAATCGGCGGAGCGAACGACCGACCCAAGGAGGAGGACGAACGCTAGTGTGAACAAAGCAACGGTTCGCATGTATTGCTCCAAGGATTAGCCATTCGCGACATGGTTCGTCGAACTCTTGTCATCAGAGTCAGGCAAGCCGTGATTTGACGGCGTCAGGATCTTGTCGACAGTCTAGCACATCCTCACGCAGCTGCTGGCCGGTTCGACGGACTACACGAGCTTGTTACCAGATCGCTGGAAGGAGAGTCATCCCGAGGCGGTGCGTGTGTCCCGGCAAGAGGAGCGCCGCGACAAAGCGGACCGCAAGCAGCTACGCGCCGCCCGCCGCCGGATGGCCCGCAAAATCCGCCGCTAGGCTGACCCCTCCACTCCCCCCGAGCCTCGGAAGCTCATGGTGCCGGTGGGCGCTTACCTCAGGCACGCTTGCCGAAAGGACACAGCGAGGCCACAGAGCCGCAATAAATGCCTGGGCTAAGCACGTCCTCATCAGTCATTCGATGTAACTTTGGTACGGCGATTGCGTCGTACGTGCAAAGGAGTCGTATTGGCTTTTGCTAGTATTAGCCGGGCTCTCCCAGGCACCCTGCATGGGAGGATCCAAATTATGGCACGTCCGGTAACCAAATACGCCAAGGTCAGCAAAAAACAAAGAGACCAACTACGGCACCTTCTTCGCACTCATCGGCTGCCATCGCACCGGCAACGCGCCCACGCGATCTTGCTGAGCGATCAGGAATACGCGGCGGCGGAAATTGCTGAGATCATCGAAGCCCACCCCGAGTCGGTTCGTGTTTGGATTGATCAATTCAACGAGCATGGGATCGATGGATTGGAGGATCGTCCTCGGTCCGGTGGCACGCCGATGCTCAACGATGATCAACAGCAGAGCCTTCGTGATTTGATTGAAACGTTCCCCAATCAGCCGCGCAAGGTGATCAGCGAATTGGCAAGCGAGACCGGTGTTTCGATTAGCCGGTCGACGCTTCGTCGGTACTGCCATCGGTTCGGATTGCGGTGGAAACGGTTTCGTAAAAGTCTGAAGCATCGTCGCGACGAAAAGGCGTTTCGCCGGGCGAAGCGTGAAATTACTCGGTTGGTCGAGGACCCGAAATGCCATGTGGTCTACTTTGACGAAGCCGCGCTGACGCTTCGGGGCGTGGTACCCTACGGCTGGCAGCCGGAAGGACGGCGATTACCCGTGCCGGTCAGCGGGGGATCTTATCCGAGTCTCCAAGCGATTGGCTTTCAACTTGAAGACGACACTGTTGACTGCTACTTCCACAGCGGCAAGGTGGTCACCCAAACGGTCATCGATGCGATCAATGATTTTTCACAGCGGATCAAAGGAAGAACCGTGTTGGTACTCGATAACGCTTCGGTGCATACGAGTGGGAAGTTCGAATCGCAATTACCAACCTGGGAGTCACGAGGCATGACAGTCCTTCGGCTTCCGAGTTACAGTCCGGAGTTGAATCCGATCGAGCGTTTCTGGAAGAAGCTAAAGTATCAATGGATGCCGAGGGATGCCTGGGACGACTTCGCGAGCATGTTGGAGTGCGCCACAGCCTGTGTCTCGCAAGTAGGAAAAGCCATCATCATGCCGTCGTTACTGGCAAAACTGAATTAAGCGGTAATACTCATGGTGACGTGCTTAAACTCGCAGCAATTCTGCGATTTGTTACATCCTCAATCAATTTCAGATCGTCAACGTCCGCTAGGGCAACGTCAGCATTCACTGACGACCACTGAAATTCGATATCAAATTTTCCAGATCGTGATGCGTACAAGACCTTCTTTGGAACCCATTTTTCATTTGATTGGGTTAATTCCATGTCGCAACTGTTCTCAAGTACCAAGCGATCTTTTGCCCATCTATTATTGGTCAGTTTCTTGTAAGTCTGCCTGTCCCACCGTGCATCTACCGGCCACCAGTCTCGCAGCGTGTTAATGGCAAGGACGTTACCTCCAAAGTTGAATGCTAGGATGCCTTCACCACTCGTGGTTACTTCAGATATGTCGTCACCCGTAACGTCGCTCACGTTTGAGTCGTCTACGGCGAGGTGATTGAGCAGCACTTTGTCAAAGGGGGTCTTCCTTACGACGTCTCCATACATTGCGAAGCCAAAAGCTCGGAATTCAAATGGCTTAAACACGCTAACAGAACGGTCGGATTCACTAATCACCGCCTGTCCCACAGAATCGTTTTCCAGAATCACGAACGACTGTTGCGGAGCGCGTGCAAAAAGTCCTCCACCAACAACCCTTCTGTCGCTGCGAGCCGATTCTTTAATCGTTCTTGTGTACACATGCAGTGACTTCTCCAAGCGATCGTCAAAGAAATAGGATCCTTCCTGAAGCCAAAGCACCCCCGTATCGCCTGGGCCAATTGCTGACATTTTGTAGTCAAACTGTCCCGAAACAAGCCCGGCTCGCGATTCCAGTGCATTTGAGATAATCGCACCAAATGTTGGCTTCTTGCCCAAGATTCCTGTCTGTGAATAGCCCCGTGGACCAAACGTGAAACAAATTGCAAACGCGATAACAATTGAAGACACCAATCGAATTTGCTTGAATTTGACAGACATCATGATTTGCCATTTACTATTCATGTGACGCTACTACAAGAAATGGAACCGTCCTTCGCGTTATGTCGCAAATAACGTTCAATGTAAACTGGTGCGTTGCATCGTTGGTTCCCGCAAGGTCTACGCCTGAGATTTTGACCTCAAACAGATTCGACGAGAGGCGCCGAACGGTAGAGGCGAATTGCTTGCCCGATTCGTCTTGCACTTCTACGTCCGGTTGATTGATTTGACTGGCGGCGAATTTCGCATAAACCAACGCGTCACCATTCACTTTCGTGTAAATCAAAGACGGGCTTAGTTCAACAAAGGCAGATTTGAGAATCATGATCCTCGCTTGATAAGCAAACTCGTCCACAGCCTGAATTTGTTTGGCAATCTCAATGGTGATGGGTCGCGGGAGACTTGTTTCGTCGATTCTCTTTAAGGTTGCTGTAACGGTTTTTCGGCTTGTTTCTGAACCAACTGGGGCCGCGTCCTCGAACTTCAAAACGCAATCAGACAGATTTGGTTGAAAAATTAGGCTGTCGAGGTCGAATCCACGGTTCACGTGATACCGCAACTGCAACGGCAAGTGTGGTACTACCAGAGGGTAGGACCTCTTTGTTTCCCGCGTTGACTTTAAGGCAACCACAAGAAAGCTCGGCGCCGACGATTTCAACCTTCGCGTCCAGGCTATTCACTAGCTTGAACGTCACGTTTCGTGTCTTGCCCGGAACGCAAAGGCCTAGCGAGTGAATGGAAGTCTTTTCGTCAAGGGGAATCTCAACAAGCTCCGAAGTAATCCCGCCGAGATCATCCGCCGTCGTAAGACTTTGCAAACCAATCAACAAAAGAACGACTGGCACAAATCTAAAGAAATGATCCATAACAGCCAGCCTGCTGTTAAATGGATCACGCAACGAGCCAGCATTGCATGATTGCCCCCAATCAATACGCACGAAAGAGACACACGCACGGAATCAAGATATGTGTGGTTGCGTAACCTGTCAACCATTTTGTTGGGCATTGTGGCATTGTGGAAAATATTTTCCTGGCTGGTTTGGTCGTTGATCGCTTTCATTTCGGCATTCCGATCAGATCCGACTCGTTTTCCGTCGAAGCTCTCGACGTAACTCCGTTGCCAATTAGCGACCTGCGGAAGTTCTGCGTTGATCTTCGATGCATACGACGCTCCGCTTTGAAGGAACGCCGCGGTCTGGGTTGGTCTACCCTTACCTCGACCCGGCTTGTGAGATTGTCGCTGAGAGAACGGTCAACAACCCAGCGGGAAATGTTGGGTCGCAACAGTCAATTGTGAAGCAACTGCCAACGCGCACGGTTACCGTTCGCGTGATCAACGCAGAGAACGGCGGGAATGTTTCGGGAGTAACCGTCGGCTGGGAAAGCAATGTCAATGAAGTCACGGTCAAACCTGGGATGCATGTTACCGACAAGGAGGGCATCGCCAAGCTGGAGATTCCTAGACGCGCCGTTGATGTCTTTGTTGGTGGGCGGCGATTCGGCTTTGTAACTCCTTACAATCGCATTACGACAAACTCCGAGGAATATACACCGACGGTAGAACGCGATGATTGGGTCAGAAGAATCAGTCAAGGTGAACAAGACCTGAGCGTTACCTTTGAGCTTCAGCCGGTACCGCCGCTGCAGATCACCGTTCAACAGGAAGACGGTACCCCGGTCATTGCGGAGCTCCGCGTTGTTCCACACGGGTGGCCGCAACCGTACCGGATGCCGGCGTTCTATTCGGACACACAAGGTCAAGCCTCGATTGCAATACGTCCTGTCTGGTTCAGCGTCGACCTAAACGCAACGACGGAAGACGGCATGAAGGGCAGCCTGACCATCGAATTGTCAAACGACTTTACGAAATCGGAAAATGTGAAAGTCGTTGTTAGGTAATCCAAATGATGGTGACCAAGCGGAGGTTCTTTGGCGCTGGCTACACCTGCGGCACACTCCGCGCTTATGCAGTACATGGGGATCCGCCGGTTTGGAATCAGCGGTCAGGCGACGCAGTTTGCAACTTTGTTCGGCGAACGCTGCGGTTGACCTGGCTACAATGCCGCAGGCATTGTAGCTCATGATCCAGCCGCTTGTTCGGGTGCCCCCTCTTCGGCGCGCACCAAATGTAAAGGTACCAGAAGACCGGCATCGCGATCATGTTGCCCAGGAAAAGCACGACAGCCCAGAGGGCTTTCTTGTCTTGCGCAATCCTATCTGTCTTGAACAAGTACACAATGTAGATCACCTGCAGTGCAAAGATCTCGAGCATGGTGAGAAGGTGCAGAGGGAAAATGATCATGAACATCATCCGTCGCCCATCGCTCGGCTCGCGGCCCATGAAGTCGCCCATGACGGTCGCAAAGATGGTGCCCATAAACAGGAACATGTAGAGGAACGGCCAGGCAGTGAACACTCCGAGGATAATCGCGTTGCCTCTGCTGATCTTCATTTCTCTTCACCCGAACGGTGGAATTCACAGGGCAACGGCGACGGGGTGACCATCGACCGAAACTCGCCACCCGTTGCTCCCCTGCAATTCATGGTTCAAGCAAGCCGCTGGCGCGGCGGGGTGGTTTAGTTTAGCCGATTTTGGTTGCGGCCAACCACCGTTGCCGGGCATCCTGACTTGTTGATGTTTCTCTTTCCCTTCAACAAGGAGCCTACCGTGAGCCAATCGAAATGAAGTCCATTGCCGAGAGCACGCTGATAGAGTTCCAATGCAATATTCGTCTTCGGTCGATACACAATTTCGTCAGGAATCTTTGCCGCGAGACACCGCCGCGGTCTTTCGACCAACTCTCCGGTAGAAACAAGTCACCGTCGAGCAGGCAATGAAAGCCTTTCGATGCGAAACTCAAATGCACTGTCACAATGCAGTTTTCATGTTTTCCAACGGCACCGCAGTGCTGCCGCTGAACGCCTGGAGTTTTGTCTCCTTTCTTGACGAAACTTGTTTCGGCGATGATTCCAATGTTCCAATTTCCCGAATGCTCACTGGCGACGATCTGAGCAACTTGATCACGCATGATGGCGTGATCTCAGTCATAGTTGGACAAGAACTCTTGCAAGGTGCGCGGAGCAACTCCCGCGTTTAGCGCGATTTGCTCAACGTTTTTGCGTTCCCAATCGGTGAGTTGTCCTTCGACGTAACTCCCGATGTGCACGCACGCCTCCTCACATCCGCAATGTGAAACCGTTTCAAAAAGCGACCTAACTTTGGTCGCCATGTCGCCAATAGCATCCACATCCATGCGGAGTTCTCCCCAACTTGCCTCGAAAGCGTAAGGCAGTTAGGCTCGCCAATGCGCCTGAATTGGCCAAGATCAATTGCGCTGTAGTACTCGGTGTTGCGTATGGGGTCCCGGGAAACCGGGCCGCTATCCCGATTGCGATGGTTACCTGCTGGGGATATTGATGAGTCTTGCATCGGCATCCGGTGTTACGTCGAATGCGACCGAATTGCTCGCAAGGCCCCGACCGCCGTGAACATCGCCACTGTAGCCGGACAAAAACTCGTATTCGCCCTCTGGCAGATTGAACGTCAATCTTATGGAACGAACTTCTTTGGGTGAGAGAGTAAATCGACGTGGCAGTGGCTCGTCGATTGTCCATACGAATGAATCGTTGGCGGAAAGCCCGGAACTGTGAGTCCGAGGTTCATCGCTTCCAATCATGAATGACTCACGAGTGATCATGCAGAACGACGCTCCATCGGAAGGACCGAAATGGGTACGTTTAGGTTTCTTGGCCAATAATGTCGGCGCGAGGTGACTGCTGTCGATGGTGACTTCATTCAGGCCGGCATTCTTGACTTCGATAACGAGCGTCGGAGATCGTCCTGCCTCAAATTCTGCCTTTGACCGTAGTTCGACGCCCGTTGTTTGAACCCAAGTCAACCTTGTGGGCGGCGACGGGCCAACGTATGTGAAGTCGGTAATCAAACCATCTCCTGGGTTCCTTGGTTGCATTACCTTTGTCGCATCAATTTGCACGGACTTCCCAGCGTACTCCCGAAGACCGTTCTTGACGTCTTCCGAAACGTGCATGACATAGATACCGCTATACAAAATACAGGAGTCCCAGCGGTCGAAAAATACGACTCCGCAATACTTTCCGGGACCGCGTTCTCCTCCGTAAGCAGGCTCAGTTGCCAATCCGATGAGGATCACGAGAGTGCAAGTGTGAATTCTGGACATGATGTTCATTGCAGGTAACGGTGGTGTTCACCGAGGACGCGCGGTGGACTTTGATCCGATGAAAAACTGCGCCGCGTCCTTTGGTGCGAATTCGTGGTTCTGCTGTCTTTTGTTTCGATTTGATAAACGATACTCTCGTAGTGAGATTTCATTGCTCGTTTTGTTGTAGCTGGATCGTCGCCAATTTCAAAGATGCGGCCGGTCGGTGCGATTTCGTGTAGTATTGTTTAGACACAATCGCTGACACGAAGAACGTGATGTGAAAAGTGAAAGGTACGATGGAAGCCAACGCTACGTGTGAGAGTGTCATCATCAACATGGTCGATCAGCAGCGGAATTGCATCAAAGCCAATGTCGACTAGTTTCCGAGCTGGGCTGGGTTCATATTTGTTCGCCAATTCAGGTGCAGACTCGCGAATCGCGTCATTCAATCGATCGGCAAACAGGATGTCACAACTGCCAGGTTGCCAAACCTGAGCCCCGTTTTGATCACGTAGCTGAAAGATCAAACGTTCAATTGGTTTTAACTTCGGCGGCAATTCTTCTGTCGACATTCTTGTCAGAATTGACACGAATTCTTTGTGCGCACAACGTGTTTCGACTGAGGAAAATCCGCGACAAACTTTTGAGACTTTCGTAGCAATTCGCTGCGTTCAGTCGTGGGATCGTCGAAACCTCGAACGATCGCCCAAATCGCAAGTGTGTCAACGGGAGCGTCAACCGTAACTGCGACAGGCGGGTTCGCAATAAGGTCAAGTGTTTCCACCGAGGAAAGGTCAATGTCCTGCGCGAACGCTACTGGATCGTACAACAGAAGCACTACAGCAGCAGTCAACGTTAGCAATCGCAAGCTAGCTCTCCAGCAGAACGGGTGACGTCACCGGGTATGCGGTGACAACTTTCCATTTGTAAACGCGCTGCCGCATACGCCGGTGCACGTCGTTGTTACGTGGCGCATCGCGGCAGCGGTGAAGCAGGCCAACGCGAGTCGCCCGTTCGCCGATTGTAGCTGACCAAAGTCTGCCGAGGCAAATCTCGCACGCAGCTGTCCGCCCAAACAATTGTCGGCGTGCCTAGCGTCCGTGCCTCGATGGGCACTTGCGAGCGGCAGAGAAGAAGTTTGAAACACAGAGATTGGGAGTTGCACAGAGAAAACTCTCAGTCTTGACTCAGTGTCCTCCGTGCCCTCCGTGTTTCAATCGACCTGCGCACCGAATCGCGAGTGCAGCGTGACCAACGGACGAGAGATGGATCGGACAGCCCATCAGCCAATGAATCATTGACCGCGCACCCATTTCAGCGTAAGTCGACCGAGGCCGAAGCGAAGCATTCCAGTCGGACAACTCGCGGTCCAACAGTTCCATTGAGCAGCAATGTGCCGCGGCCGAATCGAGCACCCCCGCCGACGTAACGAAGAGGATCACCCGGCGACGGCGGTCGATCCAGATGTA
Organism: Pirellulaceae bacterium; assembly: GCA_963734865.1. GTDB lineage: Bacteria > Planctomycetota > Planctomycetia > Pirellulales > Pirellulaceae > CBDCUW01. The sequence continues at coordinate 1,242,201 of CAVTIV010000019.1, read as the reverse complement.
CTAACCCGCACGCCACCGTCGCTCGGTGTGCATCCATTTGTTCCGCGGTGATCTTTTGGAGAGCTCGCGCCGGCTCACGAGCCAGTGCCTGACTTTGGACGTTCGGCGGCGGAGGCCCAGATCCCTGCGAATCGACCCTTAAGGTCTCGTCCCAATCAAACCTAATGCACGACAAGGAATCCGACGCGATCTTCCGCCGCTGATGTCGCAAGCATAGCATTTCCTACAAGGGTTTAGATTCATGTCAACGCATCGAACCGGAGAGGCAAAAGCCAGTTGTCCTGCATTGGCCAAGCTTTCAGCAACCAAACCTGCTTCACCACGCAATAGAGGATCACGCATAGATCAATCAGCATGAACGTCCAGAGCGAGATAAGTGCGCAGTCGTGTTACGGCCCAGCGTCGATGGCCTGCGCGTCATCGAACCAGCACCGGTCGGCTTCACTGAGTTGACCGGTGACGCTCAGCATGAACACCATCTGCCCCGCCTCCGGTGGAACCTGCACGAGTCCGACGATTTCATGCATGCCCTGCCGCGCTCGCCGGGCCGGCACCGACAAACTGCCGGTTCCGGGCATGAGCGGTCCAGACGCCCTCGGCCGTCTTCCAGCCGATGCCGAGTTTGGCGAGCCCGCGTCCCTCGGATTTCGCGCGGACACGCACGGCGTAGTAGTGCCCCGGATCCACCCGGGGGGTGTGACCGACGACGCCGTTGAGCACCCCGCGCAGTTCGACTTGGCCATCGACGCTGCGCACCTGGCCGTGGGAATCCTCCTCCTGCCATTGCCACCAGTCTTTGGGTGGTCCGTCGGCAGCGGTGGCAGCGGCAAAGTCGCCGTTGGGCAGCAGTTTAGGTGGGGCCTCTTCCCGGAGAAACAGTTCGCGGGCGAAAGCGACGGGATCCCTGGCGCGCTGAATGGCGCTGATGGCGCCGGGCAGGCGCTCCGGCCACATCGGGTACTCCGGGTTGCCCGCCGGCCACCACCGAGCTTTCTCGCCGTAGAGCCACACGACCCCGTCGCTGGCCGCCAGCGCCGAGGTGACGTTGGCGGCGAGCCGGCTGGCGGGGGTGCCGCCCAATCGGTCGATGTGCCACGGGTTGTCGGGTGGATTGACGTGGGCATCCAGATACAGACTCTGGCCGACGCGGAACTGACGCTCCACCTTGACGCGGTGTTCCGGCGCGGCGAACTCCGGCAGCCGCAGCTTGAGCCGGGTGAAGGCACCGTTGTAGGCCTCGGTGAGTTGGCGCGATAGCCGATATCCTCGGTGCCCTCGATGATGCGCACCGTGGGCGGCATGACGTCGAGCCAGCCATCGACGAAGGCCGGCAGCAGACCGTAGGTGTGCGGCTCCAGCGCCAGCTCAAGGTTGCCACTGTCCAACAGGCCCAGCATGTCCGAGAACAGTCGATAGCTGAAGATGCTGACGTCGGGGAACTCCGCAGCCACAGCTGTCATCACCTCCCGGCCGCGCTGGCGGGCCTTGGCGCGGTACTCGGCAAAGGTGTGTCGGTCGCACTCGGGCTGAGCGCGGTAGAGAAACTGCGAGTGGGGCTTGGTGTACGGTTCGGCATCGAACAGCAGGCCGCTCAGGCCGCCCTGCTTTGCCAGCCGCGCCAGCAGCCGCCAATGCTCGACAATGGCTCGCCAGCCGGCGTCGTCGAACCAGTCCACATCGCCGGGGTTGGAGTACAGCATGAGGTAGTTATCGCGACTGGTCGTCGGCTTTGCCGCCTGCAGGTCCGCCAGTGCCCCGGCAAATTCACTCCAGGCCCACGTCTCGTCGGAGAAGGCGTTGATCGCCGCCGCCTCGGCATTGTCGGCCGTCTGGCGTGTCGCCCGGAGAGTGGTGCCGTCGAACACACCCCAGCCTTCAAAAGTTGTCAGGCCTTCGCGGAACTGGCGAGGATTGGGCGAATCCCAGCCGGTGGCAATGAGCGGCGAGCGGATGCGACGATTGTCCGGCTGTGCCACGGCGGGGCTGATCGATCCCTGTAACAGGGCTGTCAGCAGACCGATATAGACCAAGTGCGATTTCATCAGGTGTCATTCCTTGTGGGATTCAAGACTAATCCGGTGCGGACATGGACTTGGACAACAAAGCCGGCTATGTGCATTGATCGCCTCACAACCTCGTGTCGGTTGCCACGACAGACCACGGCCTTTCCGCTCCGCCGGCCACACCCGCCGCTGCTGTCGGCAGTTGTCTTCCAGTCGTCAACCGATTCGTTAGATCGTGGAACGAAATGCGATCGATGGGGGCACGTCGCGTGCCGGCATCGATCGTGCGTTGAACTTTGTCGCTCGCTGGCGGGCGAGTTTCCAGATCGGGGCGATCCGGTCAGTACGATTCTACCAGCATGTCGCCGTCTGGGGACAAGCCGGGAAGCGAAGGTTGAGTCGCCGCGGCACGCTTCACCGAGCCTCTTGCACTTTCTATCCGCGTTTCCAGGAGCCAGGTGTCATAATCGACACCATACTCACGCTCCAGGTACTCGATCAGCGAGGCCTTCTCCGCCTCGGCGTGCCACCGGGGACAGCGATCGTCCAAGTGATCCAACACACGAAGCCAACTCGGCTTGGGGATTTCGCTGATCAGTCGCAGTCGATCACTATCGCACGACGGGCAGCGAATCGCATCCTGGTCTTCGTCGTCGATGGAATCACCAAGCCACGAGTCGTCGATCGGCTCGTCCGCATCGTCCAGCTCCCAAGCCGCCGGATCGAAGGCGATCGACTCCAAAATCTCTTGGCAACGGTCCATGTAGGCGGTCTGCCGGCGACAACTCCAACCGCCGAAATGGCGAACCTTCGTCAGCTGAAAAGCTCTCCCGCAAGCTGGTCGCGTCGACCAAGTAGTGCCCGTCACTGTTGGCGACCTCCTGCGGTGCTTCGGCTCGTTTCCAACCATCGTGTGAAAGGCTCGGGCCGGCTCCGGGCACCAGCGCGTGCACGTGCCAGTGCGAATCCATTCGCTGGTTCCAAGTGTGCAGCACCATCATCGCCGCCGGATCGTAGTCCTGCTGAGAGCGAATCGCTTTTTGCAAAGCTTTCCAGGCCGATGTGAACAACAACTCCGCCAGCTCCGTGCGATTGGCCAGCGCCATCTCCGAGAGTTCACTCGGCAACGTGAAGACGACTTGGTAGTACGTCACATCATCAAGGATCAACCGTTCGGCACGCTCGGCGAAGTCATAACGTTTCCTTCCACTGCAAATCGGACAGTGCCGGTCGCCACAGGAATGATGAACCGTCGTGACCTCGCCACAGTCGTCACACTGATACGTCTTGCCGCCCAGTGCCGCGGTCCGGCACAGCGACAGTTTCGCCAGCGTGCTCCGCACCAACTCGCAAGGCGACGACTGCTTGACGTAAGACGCCGCCGCGATGCGAAGGATCTGGGCGACGGTTAACTTTTCGGCGGTTTTTTCGCTCTGTTCGGATCGTTCTCTTTCGAGTTGTTCTCCTCGGGCGGCCTGTACGTCGGTAACTGCCGCACCGGGAGCCAATCCAACGGACTGGGCACATTGATCAAGTGTTCGCGGCGACAGTGCAGGTAGATCATCGTGGTGGTGAAGCTGGCGTGACCAAGAAGTTTGCTGATCGTCAGCAAGTCGACTCCCGCTTCGAGTCTTAGTAGGGGGTCATGGCGTTGATTCTTGACGAGGAGCTGACGCGATTCACTCAACCCGGAGTGAACGATTGACTTTCCAGCGTGCTTACAAAACGCAAAAGCGCAAGACCTTTTTATCAAAACGTTCACTACAACCGGCCCTGAAAGGGAACGTCGTTTGACGGCTTGCCTGACGCGTGAGCGTTTAAAAAGAATGAAGAAAAGATCGCCGGCGCAGCCGATCCCCAACCTTTGAAAGACCCTCGAGCATTGCCTGCCTGAGGAGAGGAGAACGGGCACCCATCGAGTTGCCAGGGGAAGACAGCGGCGGGACGGCATTGGGGGTTGGCAGGGAAGCCAACGAGCAAGCCTGCAAGGACCGCAGTAAGAAACTCAGCTCATCCGCATCAAACCGAGCACCGAAAAGTCAAACGCAATTCGATTAAGTTCAACGGTTGAAATCACCCGGTCCGAGCGTTACGGCAACCATTGCCCAAGAATATTCGAGGACTCGGGTGGATTTCTGGAGTTCCTGCCTTATTGGATGTAGCGGTCGAGATTCATTGCGGAATGAAAAACACCCAGGATTTCGAATTTCGTCGTCGGAGATTAGCGCGAAGGTATGCGATAGTGTCCATACAAGATCTCGCGTACTTCCCGATCCTTGATCGGCTCGTATCGGTGTCCCATTCGTGGGTGCTCACGGAGAAGTTGTACTTTTTCGTAAATCTGAACGACAACACGGAATGCAGCTGAGGGATTATCGATAGCGATATAATCGTGTACCGACCGCAGCCGTTCTTCGGATTCTTGTGTCCATATTATGTTTGCCATGAACTGATCCGCCGTCGGAACTCATCGTCAGGCATGGTTCGTCCGGCATCGCTATCGGCCAATCCACGACGCACCATTTCAGCATATGCAAGTTCGCGGAGAATCGACTGAAAAGTGGCGTCTTCCGGTTGCCTCGCAACGACATCGGCTGCGGCTTGCTTGTCGGATGGTGAAGGTGTGGCTGATGTAGACATAGACTCCTCCCAGGATGATGAATCCATTCTAAACGATGAAGCCAAGGAGGAAAGCATCGCTGGGAGATGCACTATTTGCGTGGCAGAACGGCGGACATCACGGGGGACGGAGCGTGAACTATCCATTGCGAGAAACGCCGCAAGCCGTCCTCGCGTGCATGTGATTGTTCCCCACTATTCGGGTTTGGCGAAAGTCGAATCCGGCAAGGAGTCTTTAAATTCCAATTTTTCTATCGTGACGTCGAGCATCTTCTTGCCGTCGGACGTTGCAGCAAACGCCATGGGCACGGAAATACCTTCGAAATCCTTGTACTTTCCAAGGCGAGTTGAAATGATTGCTTGGGTGCCGGTTGTTGGATCTAGAGTTTGCTTGGACGTCCCTACTAGCAATCCCGACCGTAAGTCGACAAAGAAGTCCCCTGTCCCCAGGTCCTCTGATTCAAGCCGAAGTTGAATCGCAGGCTTACTGTCGATGTCGAGCTTCTTGACAATTGTCAAGTTCTCAATGTTGTCTCGAAGATGGGCCACTGCGCGATGTCGGCGAAAGTGTGTCGCTCACGATCGGCAAACGCACGAGGCATCTCCATCGTTGGTCTGCCGGGCGAGGTCATCCAACCGCCGTCTTTGTTGATGATGAATGTCAGATCAATCTCTCCGTCCGGTGAGTCAGCAACGATCGAACGTCGAAAAAAGCTGGGGAATGCGAACGACTCAGTCACCGTTGCGGTCCCCATGCCGGGCGGGAGAATTCCCGCAGTCGTCGTGAACCTAACAGTCCCACATTTCCAATGGTCGGACGCGTTTTTGCCACCATGACGCTTGATGAGCGTTTCGACAATCTCCTCAACGGTAGCATTGTCGTCTATCGTCGGAGAATCGGCATGCGTCTGCGCGGCAAGGACACACCATGACATTGCGAAACAAACGATAGCGGCGAGAGACTTTGGCATAGCGGATTTAGTTACATTCAGTCGGGGAACGGCAGGCATAAACGGGGACGAGCGGAACGGTAACCACTGCCCAACGGATTTTCGAGTCGTCCGGTTCATCCGTTGGTTCTGGCTTCTCGCGGCGGTACCGATCAGGCGAGTTCGGGTGGTTGGCACCAGCCACCAGCATACCATCGGGGATTCCACCGCGCACCTTCGAGCACACCAATTGACCGCGCACCATTCATTGCGCGCCATGATCCGTTCGCGCTCGTGCTCGTGCTCAGCGCAGCGGTGATCGTAATCGAGTGTGCGTTGAAGCATGAGAAACCACGGAGTGATGTTGAACGACCGGCGCAAACGATGACTCCCGTTGCGCTGATTCGATTACGAGTACGAGTACCGGCGCGACTGAGTACGAGCACGATGTTTTCAATGCCAGAACTTGTTATTCACCCACATGGTAGATCGGGGATGGGTGATACCCGATCTTAGCCGGTTTGGGATTGGAGTTGGTTCCCCTTTTTTGATGGCTTCTTGACTCTTTTGGTCAGCGTTGCTTCGTCGGGTATCAACTTCTTACCCGATCGGTAGCAACCAGGGAAAATGCGTGTTTTGCGGCGTCTGCGATTCGCTTCGAGACGTCGTCTGCACGCGAGCGCGGCGAAGCCGCGGCCACCGAGAAGTCAGCCTTGGGCGTCGAACCTTTTGAAAGCTCGTTGATGGAAGCAATCGTCGACGATTCGTCCGGCCCGTGGCGAGAGAACAAGAAGGGCTGCCCGCAGCTGTTCGCTGAGGCTTGACACGGATCAGTACATTTGCACACTGCCGGTCACCTGAGCTAAGAAAGTCCAGTTACGAGCCGGTTTTCCAGCAAAATTAGCTGGGCACGGTGGATGTGATTCTCACTTTCGGGCGGGCAACGAAGTGCGATCCACAAGCAAGGGCGGGCACCCGCGGGGACGATCAGGACGGATTGAAGTGGCCCCGAATCTGATTCCGCTCTTTGGCCAGCTTTCATGCGATCGGTGACCCCGATTTGTGGTCCTTCACCGATCAGGACGTCATCGGGTTCTTGCGGGCATGCCGCGACCGGGGAATGCCCACCGGCAAGCGTTTGAAAATCGTTGAATCGCTGATCCGTTATCGCAACGAGGTTCGCCATTCGTCCCAGCCGCGGATGGAAATGATTCGCGCAGTTGCGGGTGCGGCTGCATGGCGCCCTGCCAGAGAGGACTGGAGCCCTATCCGCTTGAAAAAGCACTGACCCCTTCCGCGTTTCGCTTCCGCCCGCGATTTTTGGGCGGCCAGCCGTCCAAAAATCGCGGGCGGAAGAAGGGTGTTGGATGAAACGCAACCCAGGGTTACGGCAAGCTCGTTGAAACTCGCGGTGCCTCACCCTGGGCTATCATCTGCCACTGCTTCGCAGTTCACGCATGTTCCGCCACCGGTCACATCGACCGAACTGACTACGAGCGTCAGTCCCCAGCAGGCAATACCCGCCGCGGCGACCATGAGAATGTGCACCTGACCCCCAACATCCTCCTCGCCTACCGCTTCCGCGATTTTCTGACCGATTCCTCGCTTCTCAACATCCTGAATAAGCACTGACCCCTTCCGCACCCGCACTGAATAAGCACTGACCCCTTCCGCACCTTCGCAAAACAAAATTACGCAGCCATGCAATCGCGATCGAGTACGCACCGCCGGTCGCGGCCACCGGGGCGATAGCGAAATCCCTCATGCCAAGCCCTCTGTTGCTTTCGTCGGGTCCGAATGACCGATGACTGCTCCTTGGCCTCCCCGCGTCAATTTGGTTCAGGCAGACTCATTGACCAAATTTGTCGTTCCCGAGTCATCTCAAAGCAGGTCGGTCAGGTTTCGCTGCTCGAGCGCTTTGACGGCTTCACGGATCCGCTCTTCGGCATGCTTGGCGCGACGAGCGTTGCGTCGGGCGTCTGCACGATGATCAGATCTTCAATGTCGATCGTGACAATCGTGTGTCCCGCCTGGCTGTGAATGATCGTTCCGTGGGTGTCGATGCCGACATGAGATCCGACCACCGTGTTGCCATGCTGGTCGGCATCATGAAGACGTGACAATGCCTGCCAGCTGCCCAGGTCATCCCATGGAAACGGGGCCTCGATGACCACCACGTTGTCATACTTCTCCATCACGGCGTAGTCGATCGATGTTCCTTGGATCGCCGTGAATTCTCGCTCGAGTGTTTCATCGAATGCATCGGTTCCCATCGATTGGGCGATGGCAGCGATGTGCTGGCGCATTGCCGGTTCGTTCCTTTCGAGCGCATCGAGAATGGTCGAACGCGCGCCACAAGAATATCCCACTGTTCCAGTAGAACGTTCCCGCCGACAAGTACTGTTGGGCAGTCGCGCGATCGGGCTTTTCACGAAACGTTTCCACGCCGAATGCCGTACCGTCAGCAGTGATCGGGGCCGATCGCTGGACGTATCCGAACGATTCGGCTGGATAGGTGGGGCGGATCCCGAACGTGACGATCCGGCTAGGGTCTTCCTCAATCAGCTGTTCACCGGCCACGATTGCGGATCGAAAAGCCTCCGGCGAGGCGATCACATGATCGGACGGCATCACGACCATCGTTCCTTCGGGATCGATGCGGTGAATCATCGCGGCGGCCAAGCCGACACAGGGCGCTGTGTCTCGTTTGCAAGGTTCGCCCACCACGTTTTCTGGGGGCAGGTCCGGCAATTGTTGTCGCACCGCGTCAACAAGAATATCGTTCGTCACGATCAATTGCCGCTCGGGCGGTACCAGGTCGCCGAGTCGATCGACGGTCGATTGAATCATCGTGCGATTCCCGGCCAGGGCGAGCAATTGTTTGGGGCGTAACTTGCGACTGGCCGGCCAAAACCGGGTGCCGCTTCCGCCCGCCATGATCACGGCATGAAGCATCAATTTTCCTTTATGGGAGCGATCAAGTGGTCTGGGAATCTGCTTTGATCGTAGACATGTAAATGATTTCCGATGGTGTTTCGGTCGTGCCGAGGTTGTCTGTGATGCCGCTATTGCTCGATCAATTCTTTCAATTTATCTCGAGCGGTCCGAAACAGTTCGACATCGGGTGCGAGATCGACGGTTCGTTGCAACTGTTTCATGGCAGCTTCCAGGTCGCCGTTGAGATACAAGGCCAAACCATATCGATATTGAAGGTCGGCATTGTCGGGTGCCAATGCGGCATCCCTTTCCAGCAGTGGCAACTCTTCGGATCGCAGTTCGCTGGCCCGGTTGATGTATTTTTGTGCCAGCGCGGGACTGGCGTTTTCGGCAAGGCGTTCCAGTAACGCCGCCAAGTTGGTGCGCGGACCGGTCACGTTGGGTTCGACCCGCATTGCCGTTTGATAGGCCGCGACCGCTTCTTCCATGTGACCACGTGCCTCACACAAGATTGCCCAACCCATGTGCGCGCCCGATCGATCGGATGCCAGCATCAACGCGTCACGAACTTCGCGCAACGCCTGATCGACTCTCATGCGATCGGTTCCACTGAGCTGTTGATAGGCTCCCGAGGCAACGATCACACGGGTCGCTTCCGTGCGAACCAACCGTGAAGGATCATCGATGTGTGGCAAGAGCGATTTTGTCACCAGGCCGGGCCCGCTTTCGGGATTCAGATCCGGCAATGCCAGGAACACGTTGATCGCCGCGGCACGAACGATCGGGTGCTCGGCGGTATTGTCCAAAATCTTTTTTGCTGTCGGATAGGCCTCCGCCATTCCCGCAGTTCCCAACTCGCTCAGCGCGGTCGCCCGAGCGATAGCCGGTGTAAGTTCATCACTCTGGAGGGCCATCCGCAACATCTGTTCGACGGCGCCGGGCTGGCCGCTTCGAAACGCGGCCAGGGTCTCAGCAAAATGATGCGGTTTCTTTCGATCTTCGCCATACCATTTCTGGCAGGCTTCGTCGCACCACAGGTCGGTTTGCTTGATCACTTCGGCGACACGCTGGTTTCCCTGCTCTGCCGCCTCGAGCCAATGGGCATATTCTTTTAACGAGCCACGCGTCGCGTCATCCATCGACTTCAGTTGATCGGAAACGTGACAACCGCTGCAAGCATTCGGAGTTCCGATCTCGACAGACAGGTCGGGACGAGGAATCCGCAAACTGTGGTCGCGTCGTGGATCGACATCCATGTAGGTTCTTGCTGGCATATGGCAATTGACGCACATCGCACCGGGCGTTCCGGGCGTGTGATGATGATGTGATGGAACATCGTATTTGCCTGCGGCGTGTTGGTGACACGAAGTGCAAGTCTGGTTGTCAGGTGCCTTGAGCTTGAGACTGTGCGGGTCATGGCAATCGGTGCAACGGATGCCTTTGTGGTACATCCGACTCTGGAGGAACGAACCGTAAACGTAGACTTCGTCCTTGATCTGCCCGTCGTCATAGTAAGTGTTCTCGTGCAGTAATTCCAAACTGTAATGATTGCTGTACAGATCGCCAGGTTTGAAATTGTCGGCCAGCAGCCCACGGCGGCTATGGCAAGGGGCACATGTCTGTAGCTGCGGTTCGGCGTCAGCACCCTTGAGCTTGGCCAGGCCGTAGCCGTAACGACGATCCCAAAACAATGATTTGCTGCCGGCCAATTCGACATGCAACTCTCCCGGCCCGTGACACGCCTCACAGCTCACGTCAATCTCGGAGAACGTTGTGTGGTAGCGAGTCGTTTGGGGGTCAAAGTTACGTTTCAGATTGGTGGAATGACAATCGGCGCACATCGTTTGCCAGCGCCTGCGCGATGCCGGTCCAATGCAGCGGATCATCCGCCTCTAGTTTTTCGGCGACGTCGGGTGGCCGAAGATAGAACCACTGTTTGTTCTTTGTATCCCAGCTGATTCGTAATACTTGCAACCTGGGGATCTCATCAGCGGGCATGTCGTCGCTGCGACCGAATTCCACCATGTATTGCTGCAGTGGGTCGAACCCGAACACATACTTGACCTCAAAGTCCTCCATCTCTCCGGTTTCGCCGTCGGTATGCACCATGAACCGTTCACCGTCACGATACATCCGGCTGACCATGCCGTCGTGTTCGATCGTTGCATCGTTGAAATCGCCCAGCACGGTGGCGTCGGTCGCCAGATCCATGGCCAAGTCGTGATCGGATCCGGCAAAGTCATGGGCTTGTTCCTGGTGGCAATCGACGCATGACGATCGACCGACATAGCCCGGTTGCAACCCGACCGGCTTGGCCGACCAGTAGTCGGCAAACACACCTCCGGCCAGAAAAAAGAGTACCGTGCCGGCAATCAAGATGAATCGTTTGCGATGGGCTAACGGGGATCGTTCAGGGTCGGCCAAGAGATATCGGTCGGCAAAGGGGGAAAGTGCGGCAGCAGACGAAGATGTCGGTCCGGGATCAGGGACCTCGATTCTGACAACAGTCTATTCTGACAACAATCTGCCCGCTTCCCCCCGCATTTTCTTCACCAATTCCTGCCGCGATCGGTCGGCCGGTCCGATCTGCTCGAGCGTTCGCGACGTTCTCAGCAGCAATTCGGCCGCCAACGCTCGCTGGGATTCGCCGGAATTCGCGGAATCGGGCTTGCCCACAACCGATGGATCGAGCGAGCTGCCGTGCAGGACGCTTTTCCGCTGGCCAGCGATATCCAATAGGTCATCCATGATGCCGTTACCCGTCTCGCCCACCGGACCCTTTCCTTCGAGCGCCTCGCGAAACATTTTGAGTTCCGGCGGTTCGGGATCGGTTGACGGGCTCTGGGCGATCCCCGCGGTGATACCGGCAAGGATTCCTGAGAGAACGATCATCGCGATCAGCAGGCTCCATCGTGTGATGGCAAACATCGAATGTCCTCAAAACGGAGAAGAAAGCAGAGTGGATTGGCCCGCGGGGGTGGTCGACGTATTGAAACGGATTGGTGGCATCGGTTTCAACAGTGATCCTCCGATTCCCATTCTGGCCTGCGTGAAAACCAACCGCCTAGGCCAATGCTACATCTTTTTGGGTGGGGAGGGGTCGTTGCCCGCAATGGGTGGGCGCTTTGAAATGACGGTTTGTCCGGCGACCGGCTTGACGGCCTGCGCCGGTGCGGGATTGCGCGTCCGGTTCCCGGTGCCCGGGCGCCGCTTGATCGGCGCCAAGGAGTGTTGAGCTTGGTAGGCGACCTCGGCAATCAGCGAATCGACGCGATTGCGGCAAACGGCATAGACCGCCAGCGCCGGAATCGCCACGACCAGCCCGCCGACCGTGGTCACCAACGCCTGATAGATGCCCTCGGCCAGATCACCGGCGCCGGCGGATCCGCGAGTCGCTGCCACTTGTTGAAATGCAAAGATCATCCCGGTCACGGTTCCCAATAAACCGACCATTGGCGCGATATTTCCGATCACCGACAAATACTCGATTCGCCGCATCAGGCGTGCAGCTTGCTGTGCGAGCGAATCTTCGACAGCCTTTTCCACTTCTCGCCAGCCATACTCCAGTTCGGACAAGCCGGAAAGTAGCACGACGCTCAGCACACTCGGCTGGCGGCGGCATGCCGCGTCCGCCTCGGCAGGGTGTCCGGTCAACAGCGCTTGTCGAACCGCGTCACTGACACCTTCGGGAAGCACTTCACTACGACGAAGCGTCATCACTTGATCAAACACCAGATAGGCTGCCGCGACACTGAGCGCGAACAGCACGATCAGGATCAACAATCCGACAACGCCGCCGCTGAGCAGGATATCGAAGAACCCGGCGGCAGGTTGCGGCGGATCGCCGGAAGTTTGGGCCAACAAACCGGCAACCAGCGAGCAAACGGGGATGCCCGATCGCGGGAGCGTGGCGAGCAGCGGGCAAACGAAGGCATCCGCTTCGGGGAGGCTGGTCGCGTAACTCAGTGGACTGATCATGACTGCGTCCCTTCGGCGGTACCGGCAGACAACAAGAATTCGGCATCGGCCAGCAAAGGATCATCCCAGCGGAGTCGCAGCACGCCGTCGCGCTGCAAATGGGCGATCGTCTCGTGATGCATTTCGCGGATTCGTGTTTCGGCGCGGTCCACCCGTGACCTGCTCTGTGCAAACGATAGCACGAACATCGAGAACAGTGCCGTGGGCAACAGCGACAACAACAAACTGGTCAGCATCATGGACATGTCGGGTCGTGGAAACCGCTCCAAATCGCCGCCCATGTCGCGAAGCGTCGTGAAGCTGGCGTCGAAATATCCGCGATACAGTGCCACCACGGGACCTGCCATCAGGAACCAAAATGATGCGGTTCCGATCAGGCCACAGACGATTGCCGTGGTCCTCGACATGGCCACCCGTTCGACTTCGTCGTGAAAGATTCGCTGGGAGCTTTCTTGCAACGCGTCAATTCCAGACAAATAAGCAACTTGAGATCTTGAATTGTCGCTGCCGATCGAATGGCGGGTCGGACGTTGCTGTCGCAGTTCGGCAATCTCATCGCGGAATCTTGTCGCCAGCGGCCCCAATCGATCGGCGACGGCTGCGGCGCTGCGGCGCTGAAGTCCCTCGCGGACGTCTTGCTCGGCGCCGTGCTGGGCGACCAGGTTCTTGGTGCTGCTCCATACGGCACCGATCAGTGATGGCAGCGAACCGGAAAGCGACAGGAACACTCGGTCCCAAGCGCCATGCGTCAGGTTCAGCAATCCAAGCTGTGATCGGTAGGGAAACCATATTGCCGCGGTGTCGGTCAACAGGGAAAGACGCAGGCTTGATCGAACGGCGGCGCGGAGCGGTCCACCGCTGCCAACAAGTGTCTCGGCGACTTCGGCGGGCAACTTGGTCGCTTCGTCATTGAGTCGACGGACGGCCGCGGTCAATCCGGGTAACTGATCGCTGAGCACCGCATGAAGCGCTGCGCGAAAACGTCCGTCGAGAGCCGACAAACGCGTGCTCCGTCGTCGGTCACCTTCCCACGAGTTTCCGATTTCCGATTGCAGACGCCCTGCGACCAATGCGGCTGCCTCCTGGCCTACGTCCTGTTCGCTGCGATCATCGACGTCGAAGTCACCGATCACTACGGGCGAGACGATCATGCTGGTCGGCGCTGCTTTTCGCATTCTCGCCACAAAGGCTTCCACGTCGGCAGTCAAAGAATCGTCTCGCGTCCTGACGGCATTGACCACTGGAATGACGACGGCGCCTTCGCTCGCCTCGCTCAACACGCTGACGGTTTCGCTCCGCAATTGGTCACGACGGACAACCAACAACAAGACCGACGCCAACGATAAAGCTCGTGCGGCCACCGCCGCAATCGCACGTCGATCGTCCGTCGCCCCCGGCGCGTCAACCAACAGGTAGGGCGCACCGATCGACTGCATTTTGGCTGCATCGCAATGAATGTATCGCTCGTGCCGCGAGTCCAGATCGGCCGGTGGGAAGGGTCCGATCCAAGTGAGCATTTGTGTCGCTTCGTCGGCATTATTTCCGCTTGGGATCAATGTTGTGATCGATGCATCTTTGACCAATTGCCGGATCATCCATGATTTCCCTTGCCCTGTCGCACCGACAACCGCGATCACGCTGGCGCCGCTGCTGCGATCTTCCAAGATCATCTTTCGCGCGTCGGCGTGCTGGTCACACAACTCCAAGACCTCACGACCGGTCGGGCTATCGGCGAGGATCGTGGTGGCGGCCCGCCGGACGCGTTGCAGGAATTCGCGACCGGGTTCGCCCAGAGATATCGAGTGCTCCAGAGAAGTCGGTTCGTTAGGCAAAGATTCACTTAGATTCGTCACGAGGGTCCGGGTCCGCTTCGAGGCAAGAGACGCTGCAATTCTTGCCGAAACTCGTCGCGCACGCGATACACCGGTAACGTCGGACCGACCGCATCACGGGTAACGATTTGCGAAAGCGGTAGCGTTTCCTCGCTTCCGCCCACACGAATCGTGGCTGGTTGGGCGATCCGCGCGACGCCAAACGTATCGCATAGAACGGCGTGAAAGTCGGCCAATTGTTGTCGCGCCGCTTGTTGCCCAACGTTCCGAGTGTTTTGCCCGCCAGCCCAGAGTGCTGCCAGGGTGGTGAAGCCGGCGGCAGCAAACAGCTCCGAAATCGATGCCTGCAACACGAAGTTCGCCCCAAAATCGATGGGGATTGTCAGCACACCGGCGCAGGCCGCGAGCATCGCGGCCAGCGGGGTCAGGCCGGCGGTTAGCTTTTTGTGCGTCGGAACTTCGCTCCACATCTGCCGTACCGCGTCGTCCAGTCGCCGCGGATCGAGTGCCGTGAAGTCATCACGCTCGAACCGAGTGATCGCCGCTTCGGCCGCTTCCTGCCAGCGGGCGATGACCTTGTTGTTTGAGTCAGTCACGATCGTCTGTGAAACGTGAGGGTTGCCGCCGCGCGAAGTGTCGGCAACCGTCCGCTGTCCTTCCTGAAACGGATTCCCCGCGGTCGGGGACCAGTGGGGAAGTGCGACCAAGCCTTGCTGACGGTCGATCGCCGCGGTCAATCGATCAGGCGTTAGCAAGCCACCGTATTCACCCTTGCGAAATTTGTCTTTGATTTCGCCAGCGGTCCTTTGAGCGATAGCGGAAGGTGCCAACTGGCGAACGAAATCGCCGGCACCGCCAAACAAGTGACGAACTCTCGCATTCAGTCGGACGCCCCATCGCGCGTACCAGGGCGCTGTCATGGCAAACGATTCGGAAAGCTGCCGCACGATTCGCTCGCTCTGGTGCAACCGCAACTCGCTGACTTCGCCCCCGATCTCACGATGCGCGAAGAAATCGAGCGATGTCCGCAACAAACACTGCTGGGCCTTGGCCGTCGCATCGATCGAAATGTCAGCGTCGCGATCGATCAACGAAAATCCTTGTTCCCAAACCGTGTCTCGCAGTCCGGCTTCCAGAGCGATCCGAAACTTCTCAAACAGTTGCCCACGATCCAACCGATCCGGCATTGCCGCCAGCATCCGGTCCTTGGAAATTGCGGCCGGCGGATTGTCATCTGCGTCCTCGGCGAGTGAAAAGAAGACGGGCAACGGGTCGGCGTCCGCAGCCATCGCGGCGGCCACGATGTTTCGCGATGATGGGATGTAAGGATGGCTTGAGGGTACTTCGAAGTCATAGGCCGCGTAGATCGTCTCGATCCCATGTTTTCGGGCCAGGGGCGCAAAGGTGTCATAAACTTGATCGGGAGTCTGCCGGGGGCGAATCTTGTTGACCGCCAACATCCTCGGCACGCCCGGCATCAGATCGGCGGCAATCCGCATCAAGTCGCCGAGTGTGGTATCCCGCGAAGATTCCGCAGCGGTCACGACCAAAAAGGCAGAACAAAGCGTTGCCGCTTTCCCCAACAACTCACGTCGCTGCTGCGGCGATCCCAAGCCCATCGCTTGATCGGAGACAATGTCGGGGCAGTCCAGCAGACCAATCCCCGTCAAATCCAATGCGGGGTCCGTCGCAACCAGTGGAACGGAAAGTAGATGTTCATTGCCATCGCGATTGTTGTACTGCAGATGTGCCCGCAGAGGGTCCGGATCGAGCAACTCCGGTGGCTGCCCCAGGGCATCGCCAATCCGGCTCATCAGTAAACCCCACAGTTCGGCGTCACTCTGCCATGCGCTGGGTAACCACAAAACGAAACGATGGGTTCCTTGGGCGTTGTTGGTGCCGCGCAATGTCCGCTCACGTCCCGATTCGCTGAGGAACGTGGCGACCAAGCTTGTCTTGCCGCTGTTCAGCATGCCGGACACGGCCACCGTCGGCCAATCGACCAGCCGTTCGGCCGTATGCAGTCGCCGGCCGGCGGCAAGCACTTGCGCCGACGACGGTGGATCAAGGCGCCGCAGCGCGCTGAGGAAACTCTCGCGTCCTTCACTTGGATAAACCCGCTCCATCGCGGCGCGGCGGTCATCATCTTCCAACAGCGATAGCAAGCTGGACCAATCGATTGTTTGCTTGTGTTGACTGCGCCGCAGACCAAACATCGTTACCTTGCCGTATTCTGATTTTGCGCTGGCGTGCTCTCGGCCAGGTAATTCTGGTCACCCCGGCACCGAACGTCTACCAACACCGCGGTCGTCGTTTTCTTCAACACGTCAATTCCAACCTCGGCAGGCATCTGCTGCGACGCAACCATACGCATCTTTTCACTGGCCAGCTACCAGTCGACTATCGCGTTGGCGAGCCATCCATGACAATACTATTGCCGATTCTGGGCTGCAAAAGTAGCCGAACTGCGTTGGATCGCCGAGTTGGTGAGCGCATTGGGCCAGAAATGGCTGCCGATCGAAGGTTCGTTCTCGGCAAAATGGGCGAGCTTTGACAAAGGCCGCGTCGGGTCTTTTCAAATCGAGCGCTGTCGGGCGAGAATACGATGGAGTCATTGACGATTTTTTCTTCCAATTGAGAATTGCCTCGTGTCGCTTTTTGTTGGTGTTGATGTTGGAGGGACGACGTCCACAATCGCAGTCGCGAACAGCCAGCGCGAGGTACTGACGGTTTCGGAACAGTTTCCCACTCGTTCGGCCGAGGGGCCGGAGGCGACGATCTCGGACATCCTGGAGCAGGTCCGGGGCAAGCTCCAGTCGCTCGATTGCTCGCTTGCAGACGTGTCGGTCGTCTCGTTAGCAACTCCCGGCCCGGCGACCAAGGACGGCGTGTTGTTGGCCTCGCCCAATCTGACCGCCTCCCAGTGGGACCAGTATCCAATTCGAGAGCGGCTGCAAGCCGCCGTTGAAGAAGACAGATCTGGTATTCCAGTATTGTATATCGGTGACGGCCAAGCAGCCGCACTCGGCGAGTTTGCCGTCCGCAGTGGCCGGGTGACCTGGAGTGCTATTGCCAATTCGGCAAGAAACGTCTCGACGAGTGAAGAATTGCAGTCGCTGTTCATGGTCACCGTTGGCACTGGACTCGGTGGTGGTGAAGTTCGCGATGGAAGGGCGGTGCGAGGTAGCCAGGGACGGGCCGGCCACGCTGGTCATCTGATGTTGCCCACCGATGCATTTCGCTATGACCATGACCGTGAACTGAAGGTCGGTAACGCGTGTTGTACGGCGGAATCGGCGATATCGCTGACTGCGTTGACGCACCAACTTGGCTATCGGTTGACGTTGGAGCAATGGCGAGATCATCCGCTTCACGATGCACAGGGCTCCGTACGTGACAAGGCGAAACGGCTCCGTGAACTAGCCGCCGACGGTGACCGGCTGGCCCAAGAATTGTTTGATGACCAGGCCAGCGCTTTAGGAATCGCGCTGCTGATGATCAACTATATCGGCGACTACGATGTGCTGGTCATCGGCGGAGGCGTTTGCGATCTGGCCAAAAAACTGCGACAGCGATACTTGGAAGTCGCAGAAAAGTCGTACTTCGAACATGCCCTCGACGGCTTTCGCAATATGTCCGGATTTTCGTTTTCGGTATGCGGCGACCATGCCTCGGTGATTGGCGCATTGGCGCACGCTTACGGCTGATCGCTTGTCCGTCACGCCTGTGATCCTGTGGGCTTACGGTGTTGATTCCGCCTACACGAATCGTGCCCGGATATCGGGCTTCAGCAACAGCACGAGCGCCCAAATCGAAAATGGAATCGCCAAGATCAGGCACGGGCCGCAGAGTGGCGCGAGTCCGACAACCGCTCCCGTGAGCGCCATCGCGTAACCCTTCAACCGCAACATGCAGACGCCGCCGACGAGAATCACCAGGCTCACGATCGGAATCGTCAACACGGTGGCGTAGAAACCAACCTGTTGGCCAAATGCAAACGCCGGCGGCTGGTTTGCCGGCGGTTGCGGTGGCCCCACGGCGAAACTCCACAACAGATTCCCGATTCCATACAATAGCCATAGTGATGACAAGACAATCAAGATGATCGCTGGAATCTGAAGCGGGTTTTCGGTCCGTCCGTTTTGCGGTTGCAGCGGGCCGTCTGGGAATCCGCCAAACGGATCGGACGCCTGATACGGGTTTTGCGACACGTTGATTTCTCGTTGAAAAATGCTTCCCGATGGCACGACGGTATTGTGTGGACTGGATGACCGTCACGCAATCTGACGACGGCCGTGAACTTGACACCTAATGCGTTCTCGATTCATGCAAAAACTATCACTGACCATCTTCGTTTGGGTCCTCTGCTGCGTCCTGGGCCCCCGCTTATTTGCCGCACAGAGCCGTCCGAATATCGTGTTCATCTTCAGCGATGATCAGGGATACCACGACGTCGGATGCTATGGCAGCGAGATTGCGACGCCCCGTATCGACCGGCTCGCCGAACAGGGTATGCGATTTACGCAGTTCTATGCCGCGAGCAGCATTTGTACACCCTCGCGATTCGGATTGTTGACCGGTCGTTATCCTCATCGCTCTCAAGACAACCTGCTGGGAGCGTTGATGTTTCTGGACGAAGAGGATGCCCATCGCGGTCTTGAACCAGGTGAAGCGACCTATGTGACAATGCTGCAGCAAGCCGGTTATCAAACCGCGCTGGTCGGCAAATGGCATCTGGGACATGGCGAGGAAAGATTCTGGCCGACACGACATGGGTTCGACACGTTCTTCGGACACACCGGCGGCTGTGTCGATTTCTTCACTTTGCGATATGGCAATCGGCCCGATTGGTACCGCGGGCGACAATTGGTAACAACCGATGGCTACGCCACCGACGTGATCACCGATGAAGCGATCGCGGTGATGCAATCGGCAAAGGGATCGGGAAATCCGCTGTACCTGCACGTGTCCTACAACGCGCCCCATTTTGGGAAACGATGGAACGACGAACTGGCGACGACCGAGAACGTGATGCAACCGAAACCGGCCGATCTGCAAAAGGTTGCCTCTATCCAGGATCCACTGCGGCGATCGTATGCGGCCAAAGTTGTCGGATTGGACGAAAGTATCGGACGCCTGATCGATACCCTCGATGATCTGTCGATGACCGACAATACGTTGGTTGTGTTCATGACCGATCACGGTGGGGATCCGAATTATGGCGGATCCAACAAACCGCTACGGGGCGGCAAGGCAACACTGTTCGAGGGCGGGATTCGCGTGCCCTGCATTGTGCGCTGGCCCGGAACCGTCCCCTCAGGGGTGACCACGGACGAGGTTGGTTGTGCGGTCGACTGGTTCGATACGTTTGCGGAAGTGGCAAACATCGAGTCGCCGACAGACTCATCCGATGGGCACTCGATCTTGCCCGTGTTGAAAGGTGGCATCTTCAAGCGGTCGCGAACGTTGGTTTGGCGAACCGGTGCCCACAAGTTGCTCGATCGTCAATCCTGGCAGGCAGTGCGACAGGGCGACTGGAAATGGGTTCAACCGCCCGGCGAGCCAGGGATGTTGTTTGACCTCCGGCGCGATCCCAGCGAGACAGAAGATTTGGCCGAAGTCAGGCCCGAGTTGGCAAAGCGATTGGCCGAGATCGCGGCGAAATGAGTTGTATCGTCACGTCCTGCCGAGCCGTTGGCTCAAAACGAGTGCCATTGGGCGTGCGCCCCGGAACAGGGTGAGGCGTTCCGCGAAACTTTCATCCTTGCCGTTACCCGCGTTTTTGATCCTGAAAGGATCAAAGAAGGTAGCCATGGGTCGCGCAGCGCACCCACGGAAACGAGCTTGCGTCATGAAACGGCTTCCAGTCGCAGTGGAGACACAGAAAAAAAACGCTGTGGTTGGAAGCCAGGCCAAAGTTGGCCCTGTCCAGCTAAGCAGCGATCAGGTCACCGGCTGAATCGAATTCGAGCGGCTTTGGCTCACCGAGCATCTCCAAATCGTCCCGCTGCAGGGCATCACGCCAATAACCCTCGCTGCAGGCAACTTCGCTGATGTGCAGCGTGTCTTTGATCCACATCCATTTTAGATCCGATGGCGCGGTGCGGCCAACTTGGGAAATGATCGCATCGAGCACTTCACGATCCGAATCAAAACTGATCGGTACGGCGCCTGCCGTTGGATGGGCACTCGTCACACAATTGATTCGCATGATCTCGGCATTCATTGCCCGGACAAATCGCGAGTGACAGTACTCGGCGATTCCGATCCCGGTACCATTTCCGGCCGACTTTTCGCTCAATGATCGGACATAGATCTCACGAATCTTTGGGAATTCATCGGGGCCGGCACACTTGTCGTTGCTCTTGCGTCCGATCACGTTGGTGTCCATTCCCGTGCCGCTGATCTCTTTGCCGATACGGTCCACGATCAACAGGTCGGCCTGCGTGAATGGCAATTGCGGCATCCGCTGCCGTGCCAGATTCAGCAAACGGGGCTCTTCGATCAGCAGATCGCCAGGCTCAATCGCTTCGATCAAAGAGGTTTGATCGAACGCGTCTTCGACAATTGCCAGGCCCATCGTGATCGGCATCCGTTCGACGATCAATGGGATGATCGTCGGCGCCAAGCGATCGAGCGTGTAGTCATAGTCGGGAAAAGTTTGATGGTAGGTTTGCGCGCTGCGGTGTTTCCCCAATCCGATCATCAACATTTTTACAATGCCGCTTTCAATCGTTCCCACCAAACGCGTATGCGGTTTGATGCGATTGACGACGATCACGTGGTCGGCTTCGCTGCAGACCTTGTCAAAGTAGATGTCAATGTCGTCGCGGGTCGTCGCGACCAGCACCGTTTCCATCGACGACACGATCGGGCAGTTCATCGATGCTTCGTCAATGCCGAACGAGGCAAGCATGGCGGCCTGGCCTTTCCCGGTCGCTCCGCCGTGGCTGCCCATGGCCGGAACGATGATCGGTTTTCCGCCGATCACCGAAACATAGCGGACGACTTCGCCGACAATTTCACTGATATTCGCGATGCCGCGACTGCCGGCTGTGATTGCGACCGTCTGCCCATCGCGGATGCGTCGTTTCAAAGACGAACGATCCAGCGACTCATGGACTGCTGATCGAATATCAGTCAACGCGTGTGATGCGAACCGTTGTCGAACGCGAAAGAATTCGGGGAGAGGCGATTGTGTCACTCTGTGCGAAGCTCCAAGGGGTTGATCGACAGGTCGGGTCGTAGTTTTCGCAACCGCGCCAGCCCCGCTTGGCTGATGTCCGTGCGCTGCACATCAACCGACTCCAGTTTTCGCATCCGCGAGATGGGATCGATCGAATCGTCAGAAATCTTCGTGCCAGTCATCCAAAGTGTTTGCATTTCCGTCGCGTCCGCGATTGATTCGATGACCGAGTCGTCCATTGGAGTCCAGCTCAAATCGAGCTCCCGCAATTGTTTCGCCTGACCCAACCAGTCCTTCAAATTCGCATCCACTCGAGTCGCTTCGAGTGTCAATTGCTCGATCGAATGCGGTGCCGGCGCCAACCTGCATACGGAATCGTTACCGATCGGAAGGCGAGACAAATCGAGCCAGGAAAAACACTTGGATGGTGGAATCGTTTGCAGCCCGCCTGGCGTCACTTCGCAACCGGCCAAGCACAACCGTACCAGATCGCTACGAGCGGGATTGTTGATCAAATGCAAGTCATCAACTGCCAAGAACTGGTCGAGCCGTTGCTGCGATGGTGGCGTCAAACCTGGCGGAGGCAATTCGTCTTTGATCAGGTATTGTTTGGCCAGTTCCCTGTAAATCCACCTCCGAGCGTTGTTGTCGCCGCCGTCCATGCAGCGGTGTGTTTGGGCGATCGCATGGGCGTACCAGCGTGCCAGATCTTGGCGTTGTTGCGCAGCGACCCGACCGTCGCATTGCAGTTCGTCCATTGGCATGACGTCGCCGCCGACCAACATCCGATATCGGGCGAACTGCAATCGTGACGAATCCCAACCGCCAACGGTCGCTAGGCTGCTGCCAACATCCAGCGATTCAAAGTAACCGGCGATCCCCTCGATCAACCAAAAACCCGATTCTTCGCCGGGCATTTTCCGCCCCAATGCGGAACGTGTGGCCTCGCGAAACAGTTGATGCACCATCTCGTGTCGGCGCGTTGCCGGATCATCCACCTTCGCGTCGTAAAGGAAGGTCGTTTGGTTTTCATCACTGTAAAAGCCGGTCGAGCGTTCGATGCCAGGAATATCGCGGCCCAGTGTCTGCTGATACTCGCTGGCGTCGCGGAACAGCACGACGCGAAGCTTTCGGCGAATCGTGATCCGTGACGAGTTTTGCGTCAAGTAGCTGGCGACGGAAACGTCCGGCGAAAGCCCGGACAACGTTGTCGTTACCTGCGGGGCGGCTTCCCAGAGCGGGAAAAACATCTGAGTCCAAACCCAATAACAACGCTCCAGGTCCTCGGCAACTCGTTTGCTGGCGTCCGCCGACGCGCGCGTCAGGATCGTGAAGTGGGGTGTATCGATCTGTTGATAGCTGCCCGCTCGCCAGGGGAGCCAAGCTGGTGCCGAGCGACCGCGACGAGGTTGTACGTCCACGACGCCGGCCAGCGGTAAACCCAAAAAACGTCTGACGCTCGCGTCCGAGGGATCGGCGTGATGTGCCCGCCAGATTCTGATGTACGACGACCAGCCCGCGCCCGCACCTTCGCCATACAACTGGTCGGCAAGCACGCCCGATGGTTCGGTCGCAGCAGCCGCATCGCTGGCCTGAGGCACAAAGCAGGTGGTGCGGTCGGCGGCATCAGCGGTCGAGAAAACCAACGCCACTGCCGCACAAGCGGCCTGAAATCGAGGCCAGGCCAAAGAAACCACGTTCTGCATCATACCGGCAATCCCAGTAAACTATTCTCGCGACTATTTTGTATTGTGGATGATCAATATCGATTTCGTTTCCATCTAACCACAACGGCATTGCCATGCGAAGGCTGTTTCAGCTGATCTGCGTTACTATTGTGACTGGTTTTCTCGCGTCCGGGGACGTTTCGGCCGCCGAGAAGAACGTTTTGTTCATAATCACCGATGACGAGAGCCCCACGCTGGGCTGTTATGGCGATCCCGCAGCCGTCACACCCGCGATCGACGCGGTCGCTCGCGACGGATTGATCTTCCGCAATGCATTTGCAACGACCGCGTCTTGCAGCGCAAGCCGTAGCGTCGTGCTGAGCGGCTTGCACAATCATCGTAACGGACAATTCGGACATCAACATCACTATCACAAGTTTGCCTCGTTTCACGATGTTGTCACGTTGTCGCTACCTCGCGTGATGAATCGTGCCGGGTATCGGACCGGCCAGATCGGCAAGTACCACGTCGCGCCCGAGCCGGTCTATCACTTTGAGACCTATCTGAAGGGCAACGGCCGCAACGCCGTTGCGATGGCCGAGGCGAGCCGCGAATTCATCACCGACGAGTCGGATGATCGGCCATTCTTTCTATACTTCGCGACTGCCGATCCGCATCGTGGTGGCGGCAAGGATCAAACATCATCCCTGGAGCTGAAGCCCGATCTGTTCGGCAACCAACCGAACGACGGATCGCACGACGGTGTGGAAGAAGTCTTTTTCGATCCGGCCAAGGTCACCGTGCCGCCATTCTTGCCCGATACGCCGGAAACACGAGAAGAGTTGGCGCAGTACTACCAATCTTGCTCACGTGTCGACTCCGGCGTCGCCCGATTGGTCCAGATCCTTCAAGAAGCGAACCTCTACGACAAGACACTGATCGTTTTCACCAGTGATCATGGGATGGCGTTCGCCGGCGGCAAGACCACCGTTTACGAAGGTGGATTGCGGGTGCCGTTGGTCGTCCGCGATCCCTATCAAAAGCTGAGGGGCGTCCAATCCGATGCGCTGGTCAGCCATGTCGATATCACACCCACGCTGCTGGACTTTGCCGGTGGGCTCGATCCCAAGACCAACGGGCCCAAGGATCCGCTGGATCCGGACAAGTTTTGGAAGCAACGGGGCGAGGCCGTGAATGAAAACCGAAATGGCAACAAACCGTTTGAAGCCTATCACGGCAAGTCGTGGATGCACTGTCTGGCCAATCCCGGACAACCACATCACGAAATGATTTTTGCGTCACACACGTTCCACGAAATCCAAATGTACTATCCGATGCGAGTTGTTCGTGACACGAAGTACAAACTGATCTGGAACATCGCCTATCCGCTGCCCTACCCGTTCGCGTCGGATCTGTGGGCGGCCAGCAGTTGGCAAGCACAATTGGCAAAGGGAAAAGACGCGCCGTATGGAAACATGACCGTCGACCGCTACGTGCATCGGCCGCAATTCGAGCTGTTTGATATCGCGGCCGATCCCAATGAGACGACCAATCTGGCCGAAAGCGAGGGACACAAGGATATCCTGGAAGCTTACAAGGCAAAACTCAAAGCGATGCAAAAAGAGACCGACGACCCGTGGATCATGAAATGGGATTACGAATAGCCGGAGCTTGCATCGCACGACCTGACGCCGCGAAGAACGTCGCGAACCGATCAGGGGCGCTTTGCGCCGCGAGCGGTGTCACGGGACTACGGGAATGAGCGGAGTCGCGGGACTACGGGAATGAGCGGTATCGCGGGAATGGGGGAATGGGGGAATGGCGATCTGCTGCGATGGCTCGGGCTGAGCCGAAAATATCTCATTCGTGACCAATGAGTTGCTGATACCGCGTTTGCAGCTTCTCGAGCACTTCTTGATCCGTGGGAAGTCCAGAGGCAATCATGCCTCGCAGTGGGATCGGTACGTTGTCCATTCGATAGACCGTTCCCGCCGCGTGCAGCCCATAGACCGCCGTTGTGATTCGAACATCTGGCGTCAACGCGAACGGGACATTGGGGTAGTCCAGAACGATGATGGGGATCGACCGCAAATGCTCCAGTGCTTGTTGTGAGAAATAGGAAACGGTTTCTGCGCCAACCAGCACACATGCGTCGACGTCACGCCGCTCGAGTAGTTCATTGGCAGAATATTCACCCGGGTTGTAACGCGGATACCCACGTGAAAAATCAACGGCGAAGGGATATCCGGTTTGCCAACAGAGTACGTTATCCGCTCCAGAAACGTCGCCCTGCAAACGCATCCGGCGAGCCGTGAACCGCGTGACCGAATTGAGTTCAGCAACCAACTGCAGCAGCGCCGCGACATTCACGTGCCCAACGTGCGATGGTTCGGATTCCGCCCACGAGCTTTCACCAGCCAAACCGAGACCAAAGAACACCACACCGTATTTGCACTGACGCATCATCGCCATCAGTTGACGCAGTTGGTCGCGAGCGCCAACGGCGAACTCGTCCACCGGAGTTTCGCTTTTTAGCATCGCACGCAACAGCGAAATCGCCTCAAAATCCTTTCCCGATTCGATGGCGATCCTGATGTCGGCGGGCGTGCCAGTCGCATCGATTTGCCATCGATCGATTTGCCGATCGCTGCCGATCATCACGACCTTGCGGCCGGACCGCCCGGCCGGCAGCCACCGACCTCGGGCAGTGACGGAGTATCGTTCGGCATGCCGCGGATGAGATTCGGCGGGATTGCAGCCCCAAAAGACGACCAAATCGGCTCGATTTCGAATCTCGCCCAACGTACAGGTGACTTCACCGACCTCTTGAATCGCCATGATCGACGGCCCGTGACATAACGACGCGGTGGTGTCCACGACCGCCCCGAGGCATTCCCCCAGCTTGACGGCTGCCCTTTGCCCCGGCGTGGCGCTGCGCGACAGTCCATAGATCAACGGATAGTCGGCTCGCTGTAACAGCTTCGCAGCATGCTCGATCGCTTCCGTCAACGACACCGCCTGGCCGCCCACTTCGTTGGCCGAAGAAGTCGGATCTTCAGGGGCCGAAAACCATCGCTCGCCCATCGGACAAGCTGGCGAGAAGCGAACAAGTCGATCGTCGCGGAAGGTCAAACTCACGTCGTCACAGACACATCCGCATCCGGGACAAGCCACATCTTTCCAAACGTCCGTCAAGGCTGGTCCATTCCAAATCAAGTAGATCGAGTCGTTTTCGTCGTCACCAGACGCGCTCGCTGGCTGTGGACGTCGTCGCTCCGGGCGCGAATGCCACGACGCGATCTCGCGATTCTAGCAAGTCTCTGTACCACGATCGCGGGGGGCAGTACGGTTGACATTGACGGCCTGCGGGGGCGGCCGCTGGTCGAATGTCAGCGAGCCCCCAAAAACGCAGACTCTCATTTCAATTGCCGCGATTTCGCTCTCGTTCCACGTCCTGGCACCAGGCGTCGAGTGAAGCGGTCAGTCGCCTGGCCAGATCGGCGTGGTCCGGCGAAACGTCGCGGGTTTCCCCCGGATCATCGGCAAGGTTGTACAGAACTTCTAACAGAAGCGACACCTTCCGAGCGGACCGTTGTGCCGAACGTCGACGAGCCGGTCGAGCCGCGAACGCGCCCCCGATCGGCCGTGAGGTCAGGATCGGCCGTGAGGTCAGGATCGGCCGTGAGGTCAGGATCGGCCGTGAGGTCAGGGTGCTGCTTCGTACTCCGGGTTCGGCTTCATCGGGTCGGCGCCGACATCGCGGCGCCATGCGCGGAGCTTGCCGAGAAGCCGTGAAGCGATTGCGGGTTCCTGTTGCGACAGGTCGTTGGTTTCACCGATGTCATTGGCCAGGTTGTACAGCGAGAGATTGCCGGTCTCCAGTGCCTCGATCAATTTCCAGTCGCCCGCGCGGATGACGCCGGAGGGGAAGCTTTCGGGGTGTTGATTGTAGTGTGGGTAGTGCCAATAGATCGCATCGCGACCGAGGACACCGCGGCCGGTCAATACCGGCACCAGACTCTGGCCGTCGATGTGCTGAGATGGCCGCAATTTCTGGCCCGTCGCGGCCAGGATTGTCGGATAAAAATCGGTGCTAATGACGGGCTCGTTGCAGACGGATCCAGGCTTCACGTGGCCGGGCCATTTGATGATGACAGGAACACGTATCCCGCCTTCGTAGTTGGATCCCTTGTTCGCCCGTAGTGGCGAGTTATTGGTCGCGCTGGCGAAGCCACCGTTGTCGCTGGTGAAGATGACGAGCGTCCGCTGCTCGAGGTTCAACTCACGCAAGGTCCGCATGATGCGGCCGATGCTTTCATCGACGCTCTCGACCATCGCGGCATAGGCTGGTTGTCCCTGTCTCATCTCGATCGCAACTTTCTCGTAGCGTGCGACTTTGTCGGGCTTGCCCTGCAGCGGCGCATGAACGGCATAGTGCGACAGCATCAGAAAGAACGGCATGGTAGCGCTATCGCGAATGAATTTGTCCGCTTCTTCGGCGAGCCGATCGACCAGGTAGTCTCCCTTTTTTCCAGAGATCGGCGAATCCTTCTCAAGTGTTTGTCCGGTCGTGGGGATCTTCCAGCTTCCTTTGAATGGATAGAAGTAACTGCCCGGCGCGCCGTAGTCACGCCCGCCGATATTCAGATCGAATCCCTGATGTTGTGGGTAGTAGTACGTTTCGGTTCCCAGATGCCACTTGCCCATGAACGCGGTACGGTAACCGGCCGCGCGCATTGTCTCGGCGATCGTCACCTCTTCGAGCGGCAGGTTCGATAGGTAACGGCCTTCTCGCAGTTTGTTCGCCGTGGGGCTCCAGCGGCCCGACGGCAACCATTGCGTCAGCAACAATCTCGCCGGGTACTTGCCAGTCATGATCGCAGCTCGTGTGGGCGAGCAGACATTGCAGGCGGCATAACCATCGCTGAACAGCATCCCTTCGGCGGCCAGACGGTCGATCTGCGGAGTCTGGTAAAAGCGACTGCCGTAGCAACCAAGGTCCCTCCAGCCCAGGTCGTCGATCAGAAAAAAAACGACGTTCGTCTTGTTGTCCTGTGGCGTGTCACCGTTGGCAGTTCGTGCGGCGAACCAAGACAACGTCAGGCTGACCAGGATTGCAAGGGAAGTGTATTTCATACGCTGGATCGTGTGGGGCGTTAGCAGTAATGCAAGGGTAAACATCCATCGGTAGCCATCCAGGTTCCGTCGTGTGTGCCTCAATGGATGACCCTCCCTGCAAAGCGATTCTCCACGCGCTGCTCTGTCTTTCTCGGGCCACGCCACATTCGCAGGTAGTGCCACAATAAGAACTCTCGATCGGTTTGTTGTCGATTCTTGCTCAGCTTCGGCAGATAGATCCAGGGCACCGTTGGCTGTTGGTGATGGGTCAAATGCCAGTTGTGATGGAGCCAAATGAGATCGATTGGCGCGAAGATCCATAAGTTGCGGGCGCCCCTGAGCACATGCCGTTCGGTTCCAAAGTGATGAACATATTGCATCGCGGACCAGGAAAACCCAAACCCGATATAGACGACGGCATAGTGAAACAATGGTATACCTAGTGACCAAACGATGGCCGGATGCAACGCGCAGGCGGCAAGACCCTCCAGTCGAATCAATCCAGTGTACTTGGGATTCAATGAATCCATCAGCGCGACCGAGGGTCGATCGAATTCGAAATTGCGGCGATCCAGAATCCCAGGATAGATCGCAACGACAAGATTACTGATCACGACCAGCAGCCAATAAAATCCGGTCAGAATGCCATACAGGATCAGCCACTTGAGCCAGGGATGATCTCCTGCAAAGTACAAGTCGAACGCTTCGTCATCGGATCGATTACGTCGATGGTGACCGATATGACCCTGACGGATCAGGTGAAACGGAGCTGGAAAGAGCAGGGACATCGCGACGCCAGCCCAATCATTCACTTTCGGATTGGGATGCAAGATCCCGTGTTCGGCTTCGTGAATGATCGAGTAGATCGAGTTGCCAAGGATCGCAAACAAACCGGCCAACGCGAATAATTGCCACCATTGGTTGGCCAGCGAAGCGAAGAAAAAGATTACTGTGAAACAAGCGATTTGAAACGCCGCAATGCACAAGTTCAACGAGCCCGGTATCGGAAACTGTCGTTCGTCAGCTCGTGCCGGTGCGGTTCGCGTTTCAGCAGACATTCATCGATCAAAATAGTATTGGGCTTTGCTGGACGGTAGAATAACGCAAATGACGATGGATCAGCAAGCAAACGCAACCAGAACCGTGATCGGGCACGACGTTTTGTTCGATCACCGCGATGTCACGACGGACCGTTCGCCCGGTGGCGATGTCGGGCATCTCTGTTATCCGGCATCCTGGTATTACTTCGGCAGTGTCAAGGAAGTCGGGCATCGACCGCTCGTCAAGAACGTCCTTGGCAAGCGGTTGGTTGGATTTCTCACCAAGTCCGGTCAACCAGGAGTGCTGGAAAGTCGCTGCGTCCATATGGGTTCGGACCTTGGTGGCGGTTGTGTCATCGGCGAATCGTTGCAGTGTTCGCTACACCATTGGCAGTTCGATACCCGAGGCGGTTGCACCGGGATCCCAGCCGCGGAACAGATTCCATCATTCGCTCGGCAATCGAGTTATCCGGCGGTCGTTCGTTACGGCAATGTCTATTTCTTCAATGGCCCGAAGCCGCTTTATCCGCTGCCATTTTTTGAAGGGCTCGGGTCGGAGCAACTCGTCGCGGCAAGTCCTTTCATCGAGTACGTCGAATGTCCCTGGTACATGATTGGCGCGAACGCTGTGGATACTCAGCACTTCGCGATCGCGCATGATCGGCTAATGGAATGTCGGCCTGAGGTCGATCATCCGCATCCGCACGTGCATCGCACGGTTTGCCACTTCCAGGTGGTCGGTAATTCGTTGGCCGATCGGATCACGAAACGCTGGGGTGGCGAGAGGGTTCGACTGCAAGTGACCGACTGGTCAAGCACAATGCTGTTTGCACGATCAACACTCGCCAAGACGGAAACTTTTGGAATCGTGTCGGTGGTGCCGCTCGGCCCCTCTCGCACGATGGCTCATGTGACAGTGATGGCGCATGCCAGCAAGGGACCACTTGGCCGCAAGATGATCGATCCGTTGCGGGCACGCATTCGTCGATCGTTGATTCGAAGGTTTTTGCGGTCCGACGTCCATCGGCTGTCGGGAACTCGCTACAGTCCCCATACCTTGATCGAGATCGACGATCAGTTTTCCGAATACTTTGATTGGCTGAACGGGCTTCACCGCCTTCATGCCGAAAGTTGAGACGGGTCATGCGTCAGTTTGCTCTCTGTCTAGGTCTGATGTTCACCGGGGGAACTTCATTTTGCCAGGGAACCGACGAGCCGGTTGCCGCCGACACGAACCGGGCCGCTGCAGGACAAGTCAGTGATGATGCGAAGGCAGAGATTCACAGACAGTTGCGCGAATTGCGCGATCGCATGTTCGCGGCCTATGAACAGCGAGACATGGACGCGTTGTTGAAAGATGTGGCCCCGAACGTCGTCATCACTTGGCAAAACGCTGACCGGAACGAGGGATACGAAGAGTTCCTCAGGTTTTATAACGAGATGATGAACGGAGACAGCAAGATCGTCAAAGATATTTCCAGCACCTTCGAGGTGGATGGTCCTTCGATCCTCTACGGCGACGACACGGCCGTTGCTCGCGGAACCCTTGCCGATCACTTTGTATTGACCGATGGAAGCGACTTTACCTTGAACAGCAAATGGACCGCGACGGTGGTGAAACAGAGTGACGGGTGGAAAGTCGCCAGCTTTCACGTGTCGGCGAATATTTTTGACAATCCGATCCTCACGGTCGCCAAAAGCTGGCTGACGAAGGTCGGTTTGATCTGCGGAATCATCGGCTTGGTGATTGGTTTGTTGGTTGGGCGAGCGAGCAGTCGCCGGCCAGCGAAGGCCTGAAGAACCCGATGCAACGGCCCGCTCGATCTGTGAATTCTTCTCTCTGCAAGCTGCTCGCTCCCATTGATGGCGTTGATCGACTGGTTCTCGACCGTGCTCGAGAAATCCATGCCAAGGAGTTCGGTGCGATTGTCACCCGTCGCGCGATACGCGCGATCAACGCACGCTTTGGCAGCGACATCGCGACATCAGTGCTGTACCTGTACTTCGAGTCAAAGTTACAGCAGGCTCGTGAACCCTCGATGGTACATCCCGATCGTCCGGTAATCGGCGGCCCTCTGTTGGTCGCGATCGCTCCCGGCGCTTTTTACAAGGAACATCCCGAGATCGGGGCCGATGGGCGTGATTTGATCGAATTGTCCCAATCTCGCTCGTGGGAGTGCGAGCGAATTGCCGCCGAGAGTCTTGGCACACTGGATCGGAACGCTGCCGCGATTAACGATTATTTGGAGCAGAAAATACACAGCCATCGGGTGATCCTGGTTTCTTTGAGCAAAGGCACGTCCGATGCACTGGTCGCGCGTGCCTTGCGGCCAGACCTGTTCGATGCGCTGCGGGGGTGGGTCAGTGTAAGCGGCCTGGTGCACGGGACGCAGATGGCAAATTGGTTACTGGATCGCTGGCGGTTGCGGCCGATCTTGGAATGGATGCTGTGGTATCACCAGGTTGACAAGCAAGCGGTCGCCGACTTGCGACATGGAACGGAGCACCGGCTCGGCGCATCGTTCCGCGAGGTTCCGTTTCCGTTGATTCATGTCGCTGCGTTTCCACTTCGTCGACACTTGTCGTGCTGGCGGTCGCGACTGTGGCACCGACGTTTCCAATCTCAGGGACCCAGCGATGGCGTCGTGATGTTGGAAGATCTGTTGCGATTGCCGGGCCTCGTGATTCCTGTCTGGGGAACGGATCACTACCTGCAAACAGACTGGGATGTGACGGATGCCGTCTCACGGATCATTTCAATGTTGGACGACTGACATCAAAGACTGTTGTGGCAGAAGGGTTGGGCATTGGATCTGGCTAGTGGTCCGCTCGGCATTCGGCGGAGGCCAGTGCAGCACTTGTCCGTCGGCGATCAGCCGTGATGTTAGCTTCTCGTGGTCGACTTGCTGCACGGGGACACCGGCATCGATTGCCAGGCATGCCGCCGTCGCCGCCGACTGGCTGGTGACCATGAACACCGGTTCCATGCGGATACTCGCAAACGCGGTATGGCTGGCCGAAAGTGCGAAGGTGACCAACAGGTTCTCGCACTCACTGGGCTTGGGCACGATGGCACCATAGCCGATGACGTAGGGCCCAAAGCCGCCACGACCTGTCGCGATCTTGCCCTCACGCGTGACAACGCCATCTTTCACGATCCGGCGAATTTCGTGTGCGTCGGTGCCATAGGAACCGAGTCCGATGGAATGCGGCGCGACTTGACGACCAAAGGTATGATGTTCGGTCATCACAAAGTCGCTGATCATGCGGCGACCTTCGCGAACATAAACCTGATGCGGCCAACCGCCGGTGTCGGTGAATTCATCCTTGGGCAAGCCGAAACGTCGCACGTCGATTCGAACCTTCTCGGGCACCCGCGGATCGGTAGAGAGAAAGTGCAGCAGGCCGCGATGGTAGTTTTCGATTTCCCTGGCGATCTGAGTCCGCTGCGGATAGCCGGCTTCCGGCCATTGCCAACTGGCACCCGGCAGGTTGCCTCCGAAAGTTGCCGTGTTGAAATCCCATTTATGGTTGGGCAGGGGATCGTGTTTGCTGAACCACCGCAGGTCCATCGAATCGCCATTGGCCAGGCAGGCCTCGATGAACCGGGCAACCAGTTCGTAGCGATTTGGGTCATAATCCTTCGGCGGCGTGATGGGAATCATGTTCGCCTGGTCGGTGGTCAGGCAGAGCCGAAAGCAATAGGCCTGCACGCCTGGAGCCGCTTCGCCGGGAACGCCCGGTTCGCCGGCGTCAATCAGCGGCAACAATCCGCTGGTTGGGTCGCCCTTGACGAGAAAGGGATCAAGAGGGAAGTCACGATCCCAGACCCCCTGGCCACCTGGCACGCGGCCGTTATCGCCGGGCTGCAGGTGATTGACCCGAGGTTTGTATTTTTCGGAATAGTGAATGCCGTTGTACGTCTCGCCATACTTTGCGTTGCCCTCACGCCTCAGCGTAAAACCGACGTCGGCCGCGGCCATCAAATCGCCTTCGTAGGTAGCATCGATGAACATCTTCGCCCGCACCGACCGGCCATCATCGGTCTGCAGTTGAGAGATCCATCGACCTTGTTTCCGTACCGATTGCAATCTCGCCTCGCGGAGCACGATCACTCCCGCTTCGGCTGTCATCTCATCAAACACGCGTTCGGCGACATGAGGCTCGATCGAGTACGCACCGCCGGTCGCGGGTCCGCCGTGTCCCTGGAAAGGTCGATCCCAGCTCAGCGTTTTTCCGTAACTGGCCACCAAACGCGTAAAGTATTCGCGAGCGACTCCGCCGACGCTGCGAGGATCGCCAACATCCACGGCACTGAGTCCGCCCGAAGTCATGCCGCCCAGATGGCGACCGGGTTCGACCAGCACGACCTGTTTCCCCATTCTTGCCGCCTGCACTGCCGCCACGACGCCACCGGAAGTGCCTCCATAGACACAAACGTCCGCTTCGCTCGCTGCTCGAACCCATGATTCGTCCAACCTTGCCATGGTGAGTCGGCCCGAGCGATAGTTGCTGTTGCCATCGGTGCTGCCTCGTTCGTAGAGGCACAGGATCGTTCCATCGGCCAAGGCAGCCAGATCGCTATAGCCGCTGAATCCTTGTTCCAGAGTGCGATTGACCGGCCACGTTTTTCCTTCGTCATAGCTCAACTTGATCGACACGTTCACCCGATCACGACTGCGGCCGGCCGTTTCTTGACCATCGCGACGTGACAAGTTATGCGGATTCGAGAACGCGAGTACGCCTGGTTGACCATCGTTCTCGTCGCGGACCCGCACGATACCGGCCATGCAGATTGGCTCCAGCAACGCCTCGTCGAAATGGGGCTTCGACCAACCGCTAGCGCCGTCGGCACTGGTGGTGACGATCCGCCGATGCCGTTTCGACTCGCTGCGCGTATTCAGCATCACGCGACCATCGGCGAGCTGGACCACGACTGTCTCATTGGGATACACAAACTCTGCGGTGTCGGGGACGGCGATCTCGCCTGGCAGCCACGTCTGGCCATGATCGTCGCTATAGATCGTCGCCGTGACCGACGGACGATGCGCGTGCCCACCGGTTCCCAACGACAGCCATACGGGTACAACCAGCCGACCCTTGTGCCCGCCCCGCGTCAGTTGGATCCCGTGAGCCGGACCCGTGGCGATGACCTTCCAGTCATACTGTGGCCGAAATCGCTGGAAAGTTTCGGTGATCTCGACCGGCTGGGTCCAGCTAAGGCCATCGTCATCACTGCGAATGTAGAAGCATCGCATGTACTCCAGGCAATACAGCAGATGGACCGCGCCGGTGTCGTGATCGACGATCGCAACGGGGTTATTCACTGTATTGTCGCCCGGCTTGTCAAGGTTTTGCGCGGCGGCAACCGGATTGATCGGCAGATTACCCTCTAGATGCACAAGCTGCTGTGGTGGCATCCAAGTCCGCCCACCGTCGGTACTGCGGCGCATCAGTACGTCAATCGGACCCCAGTCCCCGGAGTCACTGTGGCGTGCCTCACAGTACGCCAGCACCGTGCCCCGCCGCGTGACCACAATGCCGGGAATCCGATACAGCTTGTAACCGCCCTGGCCGGCGACAAACAAATCTGTCTGAACCATTTCCCCTAACGCAAGCGGAACCATGTTCGCCAGGCAGGCAATCGCGATGGCAATGGTGATGGCAGTGCGCCGGACGTTGCTGAGAAACATGTTCATTCTCGAAGTGAAGCGATTGATACCGAGCTGGTCGTGTGTTACTGCTCCAGCCACCGCAGCGGAAACCGCGCGAATGTGATTCGCGTGTAACCGTCGTTTTCATACAGGCAGCCAACGGACTGGTCGGCCAACACACACAAACAGGAATAGGCGCTGCTGCCCTCGTGCAACAATCGCGAGTCCTTCCACGAGTCACCGTCATCGTAGCTGGCTCGGATGGTCAGTTTCTCGCGATCCTTGGTGCTGGCCGGATTGGAAAACAGAATCACGCTCGATTGGTCTTTACTCGGCCAGCGGTAGCGGCGGATGCTGGCCTGACATACCGGTTCGATCAATGCCAGGTCATGACGCTGGTCGCGCCAATGAAGACCGCCATCGTCGCTGAAACAAATCTGTCGCGTCTGAATGCTTTTGTCGTAGTTTCGCATATTGAGCATCAGACGACCGCCAGCCAGTTCGACCACTTCGCATTCGTTGACGTTGTCTTTGGGAGCGCTACCACCGAGCTTCCACGTTGTACCGTGATCGTCCGGAATAAACCACGTGCGAGTCATAGTGGCTGCCGTCGTCCGAGGGAATCTTATGGTCGCAGGGAATGACCAATCGTCCGCGGTTTTGTCCGCCGACGATCTGAATCCCGGCTCCCGGCCCCGTCGCGTACCAGCTCCAAGTTTTCTGTTTGGTGTCCGAGGTGATTTCCAGCGGTTCCTCCCATGTTTTGCCATCGTCTTGGGAATGAGTGACGAATACACGTCTGGAGTCCTGGCCGAATCCCGGCTGGATTTCCCGCTCGTGAACCTTGCCGGAGTTCCAGGTCAACAGCATCCAGATCACGCCGGTCTGCTGATCGACAACGGGGCAGGGATTGCCGCATGTGTTGGCATCGTCGTCCCACACAACCTGGGTCGCGGACCACGTTTTGCCACCGTCATGGGAACGTCGCATTAGCAGATCGATGTTGCCCGAGTCGGAACGACTCTCCTTGCGTCCTTCGCAAAACGCCAGCAGTGTTCCCTGCTTTGTCACGATCACCGATGGAATGCGATAGCTGTGATACCCGCCCTCGCCCGACCGAAAGACATCGGTTTGTGTGAGTCCTTGATCGTCGGCTTGCAAGTTGATCTGCGGCGCCGTTAGAACAATGATGGCATTCAGCACCGCAACATGAGTCATCTGGCGAGTCATTTCTAGATTTTACCTTTCACTTTCATTTCGTCGGCCAACTTGCGCTGGTATGCCGTTTGTGCTTCAATATCTTCGCGCGACCGGTCGCTGAAATAGATCAACCCCAACGCCCTTCGTGGTCGAGTGGCCGATCGGTTTCCATCAGCGCGATGGATCGTCATCGCATCGTGAACCAGTAAATCGCCTGGCTGTGCCGGAATGGCCAGTTCGTGATCTCGATCCATCTTGGTCGGATAGTCGACGATGCCCTGGCTGAAACCCAACGTCTGCGTTCGCGCGTGCTCTCGCATTCCGCGCGTGTGAGAACCAGGCACGTAACGAACGCAGCCGTTTTCCTCGTCCACGTCGTCCAACGAGAGCCACATTGTCACCGCTTCGCAGGGATCGATCATAAAGTAATACCCGTCCTGATGCGGCGGAGTCGGCTGACCGACGCCCGGCGGCTTGTTAAAGAACTGCAGGTTCTTGGGCACGACGGGACCGTGCAGAAGCATTTCGGCTATCTCGCGAAAACGACTGGCTGTGACCAACTCGGCAAACCACCCATCGTGGTCGTCCATGTGCTGGATTTGCTTGAGCGTGGCCGGATCATTCTTGTCTTCGTAGAATACTTGCTCTGGCGGAATTCCGGGAACAATCTGTTCGATGAAGCGATCGACATGGGCGATCAGTTCGGTCAGTTCCTTTCCGCCGACAAATTGTCGAACTGCCACGAAGCCATCGGCCGTGAAGCGATTCATCCATTCGGAGTCGGTGGTCGCTGTTTTCATGGATCTCCGGTCCCTGCTCCCAAGGAGCGTGGATTCAAGGCTTGGCAACGTCCATGTGCGCATCGAGCCAGTCAAGAATCACCTGGTTCGAGTCTTTGCGAGGATCGGTTCCCGGCAGAAACTTATATTCGACACCGAGCTGATCGAGCCTTTCGGACAACGCTTGGCCGAAGCGGGCGTGGTGAATCAGCACGCCGGTCGATGCGGATTCCGGCAATGGGATGCCTTCGTTCTTTCCCGTGTAGATCAGCAATGTTGGAGGATCGTCTTTGCTGGCGTGTTCGATCGGCGAGCTCTCGATGATTCGCTCGCGTACCTCCGCCGTGTCGCTGGCGGCGACGGTCGCGCCGAACATCTTTGGAAAGCTGCCATGAATCTGCTTGGGGCCGCCCATATTCGGCGTGATCCAGCGAGGATCCAGATTGGTCGGGCCGTTGATTGGGACGACGCATCGCACACGTGTCGACTCTCTGGCGATAGGATCCGAACTGTGCAAGTCGGCAAGGTCATCGTGGTAGGCAATCCATAGTGAGATCACGGCACCGGCCGAACTGCCGCTGACCGCAATACGGTCGGGGTCGAGATTCCACTCCTTGGATTTGTGCTTGAGGAATTGAATCGCTCGTGCCGCATCGAGCAGCGGTGCCGGGCAGAGTGTCGTTGATCCATCAACGAACCGATAGTTACACGACACAACGGCATAGCCGCGATCCAGATAGGGCGCCGCGTCAAAGCCAGCCTTGTCACCGGCCACGAATCCGCCGCCGTGGAAATAGACGAAGACAGGCAGTGGCCTTGCGGTGTCCTTGATTTGTTGGGGGCGATAGAAGTCCAATCGATTGCGGACGTGGTCACCATAAGGCACATCCGCGGCGGTCGGTTTGACGTTTCGTTGCGGCTTGGACCTTACTTGGGTTTCGGGTCGTAGCTTTTCACGGTACGCCTGCGCTTCGGACTGCGTCAGAACGCCGTCGTTGTTCGCGTCAGCCGCCGGGAACCGCTTTCGAAGTGCGGATAGCCGATCTGCGGCTGTGGATTCGGGTTCTTGGGCAACGACTGGCAAAGCAAATGAGATCGCGATCAGGCAGAGGGCAGTACGAGTCAACATCATGATATGATCTCCGGATTCTCTGACATGGGTGGGTGTGGATTAGCTGAGGGTGATCATGGAAGCCGCTTGAGCAATGCCGACAACCCGTTCAGGTTCAGACGTAGTGCCTCCTCGGCATCCATATCCGCGCGATGCCCCAATACTCCGATCGGTCCGCTGTAGCCACTGTCGATCACGGTCTGGATCATTTTCTGCTCATGAACTCCCGAACCGACCGGGACAATTTTATTCTTGCCCGCGTTCTGCTCGACATCGATTGGCTCCGCCATTCCGTTGATGTTCACACACAACAAGTATGGTTTCATCTCTTGCAACGACTCGGCAAAATCGGTGATGTGCGAGTGTCCGTGATGAAAGTTGTAGACGATGCCGACATGCCGGGCATCGTGATGTTCGCGCAGGTATTCGCAGACCGCGACCATGTTGGCCGGTTCTCCGCCCCAGCCTCCGTGGTTGTACAGGCCAAGTTGGAGGCCGAGTTCTTTCGTCTTGCCGACCAACGGCAGCAGCGCATCGGCTGCGGCTTTGATTTTTTCATCCTGCGTGCCGGCGTCCGGTGCCGCACAGGTGATCCAGATTTGCGGCTTGATCCCATATTTTCGGATCAAAGGTTCCATGTCCTCGTGCCAACCCCAGAAGGCGAAGTACTCGATACCGTGCTTCTTGTATTGCAGGATCTCCTGCTCGAACGTCGGCACATGTTCCTGCCGCCAATCGTAAGCGACGCGATGAAGCCCAAGACGTTTGATCATCTCAGCACGTTCGGCTGGTCCACGGTGCTTTGCATCGAATGGCACGATGCACCAGGCGACCAGGTTTTCCTTTGCGAATGCGGCCGGCACGCCGTCGGCGGCTTCGGCAAACAGACGTGGAATCATCATCGCAGCAGCCAATGCGATCACGCAGATAGAGATTCGATAGTTCATACGGTTGTTGTCTCGCAGTCGATCGGAATGGTTGGGCGGTTTGTCACCACAGGATGTCTTTTCAAGGCCATCAAATACTTTTGTCCGTTGGCGAATTCCCGTTGTGCGTGATTGAGCAATGGATGCATTCTCAATTGCCACATCATGACGCGGTCAGTCTGCTGTGATCAATTCCCGTAACGGCCATGCCTGGAACGCCATTTTGATATCCTCCTCGGTGATTTCGTCGCGTCGGATGCCGGCTTCGAATGCCGTGCGAATGATCTCTTCCTTGTCGGGTGCATTGACCAAGAGCGTTCCGTCCTGGCTGGTAATCTGCATCGGCAGCCAAGGGTCATCCGCTCCGAAATCAAGCTTCAGCAATCCGGAATCCTCCATCGTATAGCTGCCCGAGGTCGGTTCGCCTTCGCCGGGGTTGTAATCGACCTTGGCGATCCCGCCGGGCAACAGCGTGAGCGTTAACGCGCCTTCGGAGCCGGTGCTCTGGCCGTCATGGGAAGCAAAAACAATCGATCCACTTTTTTCCAGCTTTGCGACAACCGCATTGGCTGCCGGGTTCGTTGTGTCAGACGATCGCGCGACCGTGTCGTCCGACGGCGGTTTTTCGGCGATCGAAATAGACGGTTCGCTGCCACCACAACCGATCAGGATCACGGAAACCAGCAGCAGCAGCAATCGGATCGTTTTGACTTCTCGTTTCACGTGGTTCACTCGATCTCGCGCAGTTCAATCTTGAAATGCAATGTCGAATTCGGGGGAATGACGCCCGGCATTCCTCTGGCACCATATCCCAGTTCGGGCGGGACCTCCAATTCGATCATCCCGCCGACGCCAATCAGTTGCACACCTTCGGTCCAACCCGGCACGACTTTTGACAGTACAAAACTACTCGGTTCACGACGTTGATAGGAACTATCAAAGATCGTGTCGTTATCGAGCCATCCTGAATAGTCAACAGTGACGCGATCGTCGGCGGTGGGTTTAGGACCATCCGATTTGCGAAGAATTCGGTATTTTAAACCCGAATCGGTTACTGTGAACTCCGCTGGGGCGTCCACGTCAATCACGTTCGGTCCGCCGGTCACTCGCGAAGCACACGAGCCGGCAAGCAGAGCGAGTCCAGCGAGTAGTCCCGCGCCGAAACGGCTGGTTGATTGAATCATGAATCGATCTCGGTTGATGCTTTGAAAAAATGGCAGTCGATCGGAGCCGGTCATGGCACGCTGTGATTCGTGTCAAGCAACTCATTGATCGCACGATTGGCAACCCGCACAATGTACTTGTTTGGTTGATTCTTCAAAGCCTGCTGCCAATCAGCCAACGCCGATCTCATCTCCAACAGCTTTTCGCGGGAAGCGGGATCGAATGCCAGGTTATCGATTTCGTGCTTATCGTTTTCTATGTCGTATCTTTCATCCAATCGGGAAGCGTTGCGTAGCAGCGCATGTGGTGTGTCCCGATGCTGCATTGGGACATACCGGTGATGATCATTGAACGGCACGGCGCAAACACCGGCCGCCGCCAACAGACAACACAGCAACGGCGTGCAGAAAATGGGATGGCAAAACGAAGTCTTGATTGCATTGAACCGATTGGGCGTTACTTAAAAAATGTGCTTTGGACCAGAACGTACAATTTTCCTTCGTTGTCCGATGGGTCGACGTCGAACATCCGCAGGTACAGTCGTCCTGATTTTTTTGCGATGAAGTCGTCGCTGCCATGCAGAACAAACGGTTTGGCATCGGCCAGTTCCGCCGGGGAACCGACGATCACGGCAATCAGTGTGCCAAGCTTGATGCGGCCGTCCTGGGGCTTCAGTTCGTTGGGTATCTCAATTCCCTTCGGCCCGGTTTCGTAGACGACCTTCCATGTCCCTTTGACATCGACGTGGACCGGCATGCCCTCACGCAGGCTAACGCCCGAATCCTGCCACTGCTGATTGGCGTGTACCTCCATCAGCTTCTTGTCTTGCAGCGATTGGCTGTTGAGTACGCGCTGTAGACCGGCTTCCGCGACACCGTATTTTGG
Organism: Pirellulaceae bacterium; assembly: GCA_963734865.1. Classification (GTDB taxonomy): domain Bacteria; phylum Planctomycetota; class Planctomycetia; order Pirellulales; family Pirellulaceae; genus CBDCUW01. Next base: position 1,201,173 of record CAVTIV010000019.1, on the reverse strand, counting down.
CACCAATCGCACGAGTGATTCATAGACCTCGCGAGCCTGCGAAAACTGTTTCTTCCGCTCATATTCGGTCGCCAGTTTCTCTGCCTTCGAGATGAATTCGCGATGCAGACTCAGAAGTTGTGGGTCGGCAGGCAGTTCCGGTTGGTTCTCGGCCACCTCTCGGATTTGCTGTTGCATCCGCTGTTGCTCTTGGCGAACGTTTCGGTTGGCAGGTGGTCGCTGTGCCAACAACGAAGTACCGACGAACGATGCCAGCAGCAGGATAACAAAGCGGGGGCAAGGCTCATTCAGCATGAACGCAGCTCCAAAATTCTTGTGATGATGGTGGAATCGGAAATGTCAGGCACCATTCTAACTGCTGCGGTGGGAGGCTGGGAAAAAGGGGGCCGGGTCCGAAAAGCCAGCATGGTCCTTCGGCTGCTTTGCAATGTTGGGCCTGCTTTGCACTGTTGAGCCTGCTTTGCACTGTTGGGCCCGAGCCCCTTTTTTCCCGAGCCCCTTCTTTTCCCAACTCGAGCTCATCGCTGGCTCACCGGCCGATATCGATGCAGATGACTTCTTGATCATCGCGAACGAATGCCTTGCCATCGGAAATCGATGGCGTTTGACGCGTCTTGCCAAACAGCTTTTTGCGGCCAAGTTCGAGATATCCTTCGGTCGACGCTTTGGCAACGACCAACTCCCCGTTCATCGTTGTGATCCAAAGATGTCCGTCCGCCGCCACAAGATTCCCCTTGCCGAACCGGTTTTCTCGCCAGATCGTTTTTCCCGTTTTGGCGTTCACGCAGGTCAGATGCGTCGTCGGGCCGGCGCTGCCGACATTGTCAAACCCATACAGGTGACCATCGATCAGCGCGGCGGTTTGCCACTCATTTCGCATCACACTTTTCACGTCCACCGACTGCCATGCCTCGGATACCGCATAGTCGTCGCCGTTTTTGTCAATGTTCAACATCACACAGCCATGGTTTTCACCAGCCGAAATGAAAACGTTTCCATCGACCGCAATCGGAGTAGCCGTGTTGCAATCGTAAGCCGTTTTGAACGGATACGCCCACAGGAGAATGCCGTCTGCGGGCCTGATGCCAATGACACCCGCACCGGTAAACGCGATCAATTGCTTTTCACCGGCGATATCGAGCAGTGCCGGTGATGAGTAACCAGGTGTGCCATTGCCCACGGTCCATCTTGTCTTGCCGGTTTCCGCATCGACCGCGACGACCGTGGTGCCGCGTCCACCGGCAGTGACGATGACCAGGTCACCGACGACCGGGTCGCTGACGACCGGGTCGCTGAGACTAGGGGAGAGCAGGCCATTCCATATTCGGCCGATCGGACGCCGGCGTTGGCGACGATATTCTTCGACCACAACGGTTGACCACTCTGCAATCTTAGGCAAGCCAAGATGCCTTGACCGGTGTAGGCAAAGACATGATCACCGACAATCGTGGGGGTCGCCCGGGGGCCATCACCCTGGCCGTTTTCGTAATTGGGTGCGATCGGTGTTTTCCAAATCAGGGTGCCATCTTCGGTATCAAGAGCCGCGACCACTTGCCCCTCTGCCGAGTTCCACATCGTCACGGCGCGGTTGCCCGAAACAGCAACCGCGGACATGCCGACGCCTCCCGGGACACGCCACAGCACAACAGGACCATCGGCGGGCCACTGGTCGAGCAGATTTGTCGCGACGGAGATTCCGTTGCGATCTGGCCCGAGAAACTGGGGCCAGCTCGATTCGTCGGCACGAACCGACACGGCCAGCGCAACGGCGACGATCAGACTCGACCAATGACATGAACGTTTGACAGCAAAACTGTGCATCGTGGCTCGCTCTTGGAGGGCTGTGACGACGATTGGACCGTTGTCTCGGCGATAACCTACATCAACACAAACGATGTCGGGATCGCATTGGCAGGCCTAACTTAACCGCCTCGGGCGTCGGAAGCTTCTCCGCCGAGCGAAAATTCAATAGAATGTTGCTATCGTGCTGACAACACTCCCCCATCGACCGAATGATCAGGTGACGCTCTTGAGAATCCTATTGCTTCCCGCATTGCTTTCCGGAGCATTCTTCGTTGGCTGTGATTCACCGGCCATGGTTTCGGGGGAGCCAGCAGTCGCAACGCCAGCAATACCAGCAGATTCAGGCAATGCCGGTGCAACCGAGGTACCATCACCGCCGGCGACCGACACATTGCCAGCGACCGACACACTGCCAGCGACCGACACACCTCCGGAGACAGACAAATTGCCCGTGAAAGGACAAGAGAAAATGGCGTCGGACGAGCGCGAGGAACTGAAATATGAGACGGTCGTGGGAGCGTACAACCCGCTCAACGCCGCCGAGGCGTACGTGATCCTGCGAAAAGGGACCGAGCCACCTGGGGAAGGTGGATTCACGATGACGAAAGATCCAGGGACCTACATTTGTCGTCAATGCAATGCACCACTGTATCGCGCCGAGGACAAATTCGAGAGTCATTGTGGGTGGCCGAGCTTCGATGACGAGATCAAAGGCGCGGTCACACGGCACCGTGATGCCGATGGTTATCGCGTTGAAATCGTCTGCAGCAATTGCGGCGGGCACCTTGGGCATGTGTTTGAGGGTGAAGGGATGACCGCCAAGGACACTCGACACTGCGTGAACTCCATCTCGATGAAGTTCATCAAGAAGGGGGGGAAGTTGCCGCCGATGATCATTGCCAAGAAAGAAGATCTTCCTTGAGTGCCGTCAAGTCTCACTGATAGACGCGTACGTTATCGGGTCGGTCGGTATAGATCTGCAGTTCTTGGTTCACGCCTCCAAACGCATTCTGCTCGATACCCCACTTCGAATAGTCGAGCGATGGACCGTCAAAGGTGTCTTCCCAAACCAATTCTCTTTGGGGGTCCGGGCGACTGTCCCTGCGCGGGCTGGGATCGGACAATCAAAATGGCCAGACATCCGAGGCTGCCGACCGCAGCGGCCAACAGAAAGTGACGGTTGCAATGATTCATGGGGCGATCGACAGAGGGAATGGGGAAAGGGGGCAAGGCCGGACACCAGGGTAATCGATCCGAAGTATGATTGATCGGCGATCATCGCACGAGGAATCCAGCAACCGGATGTAATGACCAGTGACGCGAGTGTTATTGACCGCATTTGAACCCTATGACCGTTGGCCGGAGAATTCGAGCTGGCTGGCGCTGGCGGATTTGACGCGTTGGTATGACGGCGCCGCGGAATTGACGACTCGTCGCTACCCTGTCGCGTTGACCGGCATGAGCGAGCGGCTGCGTAAGGATCTGCAAGATGATTACGATTTCGCCCTGCATCTCGGCCAGGCCCCTGGTGCGGCCCTGATCAAGTTGGAAGCGGTGGGGTTGAACGTCCGTAGTGACGGTTCGCCGCTGATTGCCGACGCGCCGGCGGCCTATCGGTCGCCCCTGCCCTTGGAACGCAGCTGCCGATCGCTGACCTCTGCCGGGATTCCCAGTGAGGTGTCGCATCATGCCGGCACCTATCTGTGCAATGCCGAGTTGTTCTTGAGCCAGCACTACGTCCAGTCGTTCGCATTGCGGACGCGATGCGCGTTTGTGCACATTCCGCTGTCCCCGGCCCAGGTGGCCCGCGATGGCGGCCGACTTGCCAGCATGAGCACCCCGATGGCTTCGGCGGCGATCGCGTTGATCGTCGATCAATTGACATCGGGCTAATCCGCAGAGCCCGAATCTCGCCTGGTCAACCTTTTGCAGCACCTTCGCTGCGGTGTCGCGGGGCTAAAAAAAACGCCGGCAAGATCCCTTGCCGGCGTTCGGTTTGCCGATTGCTCACAGGTTCGCGAGCATTATCGCTTCGGATCGAAACCGGTTTGTGCGAGTTCTTCTTCCTCTTGGATGATGATTCGCGGCGTGACCATCAGCATCAGGCTTCGTGCATCGCGACCGACGGACACGTTTCGGAACAGTCGGCTGATGTACGGAATCTTGCTGAGCATTGGGACGCCTCGTTCGGAACGACCTTCGGCAAGACGCTTGATTCCGCCCAGTAGGATGGTTCCACCATCGGGGACGCTGACCGTGGTGCTGACCGTGGTGAAAGCGAACGTCGGCAGTTGGACCGTCGTCCCTTCGATCACGTCGGTATTACCCGTTTCGCTGATTGCGTCCTTGTCGTCGATGACACCGTCACCGTTGGTGTCTTGGTTTTGGTCACGGCTTGACGAACTGCTCGTCCGTCGGCCCTCAAAGGTGAACGTATCGACGTCGCCAATTTGGCTGAAGAACGGCACCAGCGTCAGGCGTACAAAGCGTTTGTCATCGCTGACAATGCCTTGGACGTTCAGCTGTGTTCCTTCGTTGAGGACCACGATGACGGGCTGTTGGGCAACGGCGAAGTCACCAACAACCGGTGTGATACTGGTCACGAAGGGTTTCTGCGTCTGGTCTTGGATCGTGGCGATTTGGCCGTCAAACAGCGTCACCTTGGGTGCCTGCATGATATTGTTTCGGTTATCGCCCTGGGCCGCCTGCAGGAAGAAGAACGCTTCGATATCGCTGAGGATGGCGAATCCGAGCGTGGAGGCTGAACCGGCGTCGAAGCCGCCGAACGGCGGTGTCGTTCCGAAACTTCCGTTGTTGAACTGGATGTCCAAGTTGGGGGTGGGCAATCCGTCGGCACCAAGTCCGATGGTGACGCTTGGACCTCCGTCATCGGTGGGCAGTTGAGTGACGTTGTCATCGAACTGCACGTTGAAGTCGATCCCAATCTGCTCGAAGAATGAATCCGAGAGCGTGATGAAGCGTACTTCGATCGTGATCTGCAGATTCTGCAAAGCTCGCAGCGAATCCAACAAGTCCGCGATTTGGTCATGGACATCGCTGGTGGTGCTGATCACCAGACTAAGGTTTTGCGGATAGGGGGCCATCGTGCTCGGACCGCCCAGTGCTTCCCAAGTGTCAGGAACCACGGTCGTTTGGATCAGGTCGATCAGCGATTGAAAATCGGCAAACGAGCTACCGCCCGCGGCCCCGCCGGGAGGACTGTTGGGGCCAAAGCCGCCCTGGCTGCCCATCCCGTGATACTGGCCCAACACATTTGGGTTGATGCTGCCGGGCGACATTTTCTTGGCCATGCCATTGCCCAGATCCGTCATCGAGACCGGCATGATGTGCACGTCGGTCTGGGGAGCGGTCATCTGATACGCCGCGCGAAGTGCACCGGCGAGTCCGTCTTCATAACTACTGACGAAGTTCGGGATCGGAGTGACCAGGTCGGTTACGCGATAGGTCCTCGGGTACACCTTGCTCCGTTTGGCCTCGATGCTGGTGACGTACAGCACGTCGTTTTCGATCACATGAGTGAGTTCGATATTCTCCAGCATGATGTTGAGGGCACTCTTCAACGGGATCGCTTTTCGTAGCTGAAGCGTGATCGGCGTATCCGAGGTGACTCGAACGGCCGAGAGTGACCGCACATCCATTACGATCGGAATGCCGGTGGTGGCCGACAGGTCATCGAGCACCTCGCCCAATGGACGATTGCGATAGTTGATATCGACTTCCGTTGACATCTTCTGTTCGATGACTTGCTCCATCGCGCTCAACCGCGAGTCGCCGCCCCGGTCATTGAGACGGGCGCGAGAGCGCGTGGCCCAATCCTCGGGATCCGCGAATCTGTATTCATTGTTGGGATCGAAGTCATTGGCGGCGCTTTGCACTCCAATCATCGTGTCCAGGAACGCCAGTTGCCCCGCGTCACGGACTTCCTGGTCCATCAGGATTCGGGTACCCGTTCGAGCGTTGTGGGCCATGCTGATCGCGATCGAGTCGCCCGGTTTCAGTTCCGATACCTGCTTGGCTACCACTTCCGCTTCTTGAAAGCGTTTCTCGGCCATCAACTCGTTGAATGTTTCGACCAGGGACGCGACCTCTTGGTCGATGGTCGCGTTGCGAGCCAGATCGGTCGCCATCTCGGTGCGAACGGCTTCGTTCTGGAGATCGAGATTGATTTGTGCACGATTGGCTTCGTTGTACTGCTTTTGCTCGCTGATCGCGCGATCCACCAACAGGGCGATTGTTCGCTTGGAATTTTCGGCGATATCCGAACCGTCCACACGGCGACGCAGTCTTTCCAACTGATCAAGCGTATCGAGCGGTTCGCTGATCTTGGTTTCGTTTGCGTTTGCCAGTTCCGCTGTGACTTCGCGATACAACCGGCGTGTCTTTTCCTGTGATTCCAGCTCCGCTTTTTGAATCGGTGTCAGTTCGGCGGCGGATGTTCCGGATGTTGAAGGTGTTCGAACAGGCTGCAGGAGCGTCAGCTTGTCCTTCAATTGGTTGCGCGTGGCCGGATCGAGTTCGGCTTCGCGTTTCCAGGCATCCAAAAATCGACCTCGTGCGGTTTCCTTGTCGCCGCGGGACAAGGCTTCAAGACCCTCGTAATAGTGCTGTTGTCCAAGACTCGTTGCGCCGACCGAAGGGTAGCGACTGTTCGTTCTGGACTTGTCGGATCGCACCCTGGTCGCCCGTTGCATCCTGTCCGGCCTCGGCCGCGAATAGCATTTGCGCGATCACGCTCACGTCGTCGGATTTCCCTCCCACTGCCTGCTGGACGGGATCGAACCCTGGTAGGGGTTGTTGCCCGGAGGTCAGCGCGACGCCGCTGCGTCGGGCAGCCGATTCGGCATCCAACAGCAACTGCCAGACGCGTGGTTCGCCGGGAGCAAAATCTTTTTCGGGAACTTTGTATGATTGCGCCTGTTTGGCCGCCGCTAATGCAGTTGCCGCGTCACCGCGATCCAGCGCCGCACGTCCGATGGCGATCAATCGCATCGCCTCGCGTTTTCGTGCCACCGGATCGGTGGGAGCCGGTCGCGATGCAATCGCTGCCGCCGAAATCGGTGTTGCGTTGGACACACTGGGTAGTCGCTGCATCTCCCCGTCGCTGGGCTGCGTCGCTGGCATGGCCAACAGAGCCCCATCGATGCCGGCCATTTCCAGCTGCTTTCGCAACGTGGTCACGTCTGCCGTGATCTGGGGGACCAGAGGGGCGATGGTTGCCGCTTTGCGATAGGCTTGGACTGCACCTTGGTAGTCCTTTCTGGCAAGCGCCAGCCGCGCGTCACCGACCAACTTTTGGCCGCTCGCGAATGAGGGCGTGGCAGGCGATGTGGCCGGCGTGTTCGCGGCGGGCATCTGAATTTGTGCTGACACGTCCAACGTCGTCAGCACCCACAATGTTGCGGCGATACTGACCACACGGCGACCGTGTGCGATTGCAAGGCGGTTCAACGCGACTCTCCTTCTTCGCGGTGAGACTTCAATAAAGAACGGCCGGATTTTGATCGTCCAACCTGTTCGTTTCGCCCGGGATACTCTTGGACATCACCAATGCACTGATCCATCGCGCACTCGTTGCGTTCACCACAGGGGTGTGACGTCGGGAGTTTCCGGGTTTGAAATCGGAATAGTGAGTATCGAGAGTCGGTGTCAACAGCGGTTGGTCAACAATTATCCGAATTCTCGATTCGCTAGCAACAACGATGCCTGGGCGACTGGTTAATCTGGCGTATCGAGGTAGGGATCTTGGCCGATCTCGCGTTGCATCTTCTTGCGTTCCTTTTCGTGATGCATCAATACCATCCGGTCGCGAAAGTGTTTTCGTTCCACTTTTCGCTGGGCACGTCGGAACAGTTTCGCCTGGCGATCGGCCGACCCCGCGAGCGACTCGCCCTGTTGCTTCAACTTGTCGGACCGTTTGATTCCCAGTCCGCTCTTGAGGATGTCGTCGTCGAGGGAAAGGTATTGCCGATACGAGCCTTTATCACCTTGGCGACCACATCGACCGATCAGCTGACGGTCGATTCGCGCGGCATCGTGGAATTCGGTACAAATCACATGCATGCCACCGATCGCTTCGACATCATCGGTCAACTTGATGTCCGTACCGCGTCCCGCCATGTTGGTGGCCACGGTCACCTTGCCGCGACCTCCCGCTGCGGCGACGATCTCCGCTTCTTGCTCCACGTTGTTGGCATTGAGCACCTGATGCGAAATGTTCAGATCTTTGAGCATGCGTGACAAGATTTCGCTCTTATCGATCGAACGCGTACCGATCAACACGGGGCGTCCTTGGGCGTGTATTTGTTGGATTTCCTCGACGATCGCCTCGAACTTTGACTGCATCGATCCGAACACGCGATCAGCGAGCCTTTCACGCCGGGGTGGTCGATTGGTGGGAACTCGAATGACGGGAGTGCGATAGATCCTGCGAAGCTCGCTGGCACTGGTTGCCGCCGTACCGGTCATTCCCGCCAAGTACGGATAGCGGAGGAACAGGTCTTGAATGGTGATTCGCGCGGCCTGGCCCGTTGGCACGCTGATTTCGATCTTTTCTTTCGCTTCAATCGCTTGGTGGATTCCGTCACGCCATTTGCGGCCTTCGGCAAGACGGCCCGTGAATTCGTCAACGATCACGATTTCGTCGACCCCTTTGTCGCCCGGTCGGACGACATATTGGCGATCCAAAATGAATTCGCGATAGACCTTCACGGCACGTTCGGTGTATTCGTAAAGATCGACCAAGCCCATGGTCCGCACCAAATCGGGTCGTGGTAGCGAGCGGACTTTTTGCCGGCCACGGGCGGTCAATTCGTACTGCCTGGTATCGGGATCGATCGTGAAATGATCGTCCAGTTCGTAGAACTCGGCATGTTCGGCGGCCCAGCGATAGGTCTCTACGATCTGGTCTCGAACGGTATCCTCAATGCTGCCAATGATCAGTGGGGTGCGGGCCTCGTCGATCAGAATGCTGTCCGCCTCGTCGACCAGACAAAAATGCATTCCTCGCATCACCGGCTGGTCGCCGCTGCCCGAGAAACCGCCTCCACTTTCGCCAAGCATTTCGGTTTGCAATCGGTTCTGTGCTCGCAACAGCAGTCGATCACGCAGGAAGTCGAATCCGAATTCTTTGGCCGTGCCGTAAGTGACCGATGCCGCGTAGGACTTCCGTCGGCTGCCCTGGTCATCGGGTGTTTGGATCGTCCCCACGCTGAGACCTAACAATTCGTACAGCGGTCGCATCCATTGGGCATCGCGTTTGGCCAGGTAGTCGTTGACAGTCGCCAGGTGCGCCCCTTTGCCAAGCATCGAATGCAGGTAGAGCGGCAGGGTTGCGGTGAGCGTCTTTCCTTCGCCCGTTTGCATCTCCGCGACGTAACCCTCGAACAACGCGATTCCGCCGATCATCTGGACGTCGTAATGACGCATCGAGAGTGTCCGCCATCCCGACTCGCGAACCAGAGCGTAAGCTTCCGGGAGCAGACTTGGTAGCTTTTCACCTGCCTTGGCACGGTAGCGAAGGGCCAGTGACCGTTTGCGCAGCGTCGCGTCATCCTCGCCTTGGAGCGTCGATTCCAAGGCGTTGATCTGCGCCAATTGGCGACGCCAACGGATCATCCGCGGTCGAAAACCCTGCCGTGACATCAGCGACAGCGCGCGGCTCGTGTCGCCGTAATGTCGGGACGCCGGAGCCGGATCGGCCTCGGGATGCAGTGGCGGCTCATCAACGGGTCCCGAGCTCATCTCGGGCTGCTGTTCGTTCGGTTGCTGGTCCAATACCACGTCTTCACCAGCAGCCAATGTGACGGCCGGCAATTCGTTGGTTTTGGATTGGGAACCTGTGTCACCGGCGGACATGAATCAACACTTTAGAATTTTCTTGGAACGGAATTCGGCGTGAAAACACAATCGAAGCGGCGTGAAACACCATTCTAACGCCCGATTGGGGATGATAGGAAATCTTCGGCGGTTTCTGCGGCGAAGCTGGGTAAATTGGAGCGACTATTCCTGGATTAGCGGCAGTTCTGCATCTAACGATGAATTCAGTCGATCGTCTTATACCAGTCAATCAGTGTTCCCGGACTGGACGAGACTCTCCATGAAAACGAAATTTCGAGGCCTCACGTTGACAGCACTGTTGCTGTCCGCCTCCAACATGACCTTCGCCGATCAAGGTGCGACATCCGTTGTGGGTGACCTGCCCGGTTATGGCGAAGAAGCATACTTTGCAGAAGAAGCAGCGTATGCCGCATCGAATCCCGTGCAGTCAGCCCACCACGCCCATCCCGCGACCGCTGCTCAGCCATCCGCACCGGCGCATCAGTACATTTCCAGTGGGCCGCTCCCCTATGCTCCGATCGCGGCTTCCGATCTTCAGCAGGTCGGACATCACTTCGGCGGTTACCCTCACCCATCAGCGTGTGATTGTGGCAGTTGTGATGCCGGTTGTGACGCGGCATACGGTCGTCGCCGCAGCCGATTCGGTTCGCTGTTGCAAGGATGTGCCAGCGACACTTGGGCCACGGCCGAGTTTTTGATGTGGTTCACACCCAACCGTGACATGCCGGCTCTGGTGACAACATCCGATCCCGGTACTCTGCCCATCCTGCCGGCTTTTGGAGCCGCCAACCCGGACAACGTGGCGGTTGCATTTGGCGATCCGATCCGCGGCGAAATCTCGGGCGGATTCCGGGGTGACGTCGGAAAGTACATTACCAAGAACGTTGGGATCGGCGGCCGCTTCTGGATTCTGGCTGAAAACAACGATTCCTATTCGGCCCAAGGGGATGGCAGCGCGATGTCGATCGGTCGTCCATTCTTCAATACCAACACAGCCGGCGAAGACGCGTTGCTAGTCGCACTCGATGGCACATTCACCGGTTCGGTGGCCGCAGAGAGCGAACTCAATCTGTGGGGTGCCGAAGGATACGCCCGGATGCGTCTTGGCTGTGCCAGCAACTGTCAGCTCGACTTCATCGGCGGTTATTCGCATTTTCAGATTGACGACTCATTGCGGATTACCAGCACGACTGTGACCGACGCCACCGCCCGCACTCGAACCTACAACGACGCCTTCGATACGGAGAATCGGTTTGACGGAGGTCAGGTGGGATTCGAGATGATGAAGACGCGTGGTCGTTGGATGGTCCGCTCGCTGACCAAGGTTCATATGGGAAATATGAGGCAGAACATCGACATCTATGGCAACAGTTCCGACCAGACTCCACCGGCAGCTGTCTCGAACACGTCCGGCGGCTTGTTGGCAATGGGGAATCAGGGCAGCTACCAGCGGGATGTGTTTGCTTTCGCTCCGGAAGCGAACTTCAAACTCGCTTTTCGCGCCGAAAGAACGTGCTGCTGAGCGTCGGCTATAGCTTTATCTACTTTGATAACGTGGCCTTGACCGGTGATGTCGTCGACCGCTCGATCGATGGGACGACGCTCAACACAGGAGTGTTTGGGTCTCGCCCGGCGTTCAACTTCAACGACTCAAGCCTATGGGTCCAAGGTATCGACCTCGGTATGATCGTTGACTTCTAAGTCGCTGATCATCTCACAGCGGTCCTGATGACACATCAGTCCGGAACACTGCGTTGCAGCCCGCTCGATTGAACGAACAGCGTGGAGGAAAAAGTTCCTCCACGCTTTTTTCGTTTTCGCCAGCGGATGGCTTACAATCGATATCGCAACAAAGTCTTCCGCTTCGAGACAAATCATCATGTCAACCGATTCGTCGATCGTCCTTGGACTATGGCCCATTGCCGGAATCACAACGGTCGGTGTCAGCGAGCAAGATGCCCGGGCAACGATCGCGTCGGCAATCGAAGCGGGTATCACAAGTTTTGATACCGCTTTCAGCTACGGCTACGATGGCCAGAGCGATCGACTGTTGGGAACGATGCTCAGTGGTGATCGTGATCGCTATCGGGTGATCGGCAAAGTCGGTCAGCGTTGGGACGGCGACAGGAATCGCGTGATCGATGGATCTCCGCAAACACTCACTTCGGACGCCGAAACCTCGCTACGGCGGCTGGCAATCGAGCAGTTCGACCTGCTGATGTTGCATTCGCCGGATCCCAATGTTCCGATCGAACGGTCGGCGATCGCGATCGCGGAGATGCAGCGACGCGGTCTGTGTCGTGAAGTCGGTGTCTGCAACGTGGACGTCAGTCAGCTTCGCGAGTTTGCCGAGGCCGTCGCTTGTGACGCGATTCAGTGTCCACTCAATCTGCTGCAACAGCAATCACTGGACAACTTGATCCCCCGTTGCGCCGCAGAGCAATGTGACGTGTACGTGTTTTGGGGGCTGATGAAGGGACTGTTGGCTGGCCGTATTTCGCGTGATCACACCTTCGCGGCAGGCGATAGCCGCCCGAATTATCAAGTGTTTCAGGGGGCTGCACGCCAACACGCCCACGATCTGATCGATCGGTTGCAGTCGCTGGCCGGTCAAACCGGTCTGACAGTCGCTCAACTTTCGATCGGATGGGTGCTGGCGCAACCGGGCGTGACCGCGGCGCTGGTGGGTGCACGACGACCCGATCAAATTCAAGAAACGGCATCAGCCAGACCTCTGCCGCAGGAACTTGTCGAACGAATCAACTCGCTGGCCCGTCGGGTTGGCTGACGGGGCTGGCTGACGGGGCGCAGCGACCAGCCGAGTTCCGCTGAGCAGATTTGACAACTCAGCGGGTCACTTGAACTCTTCTTCAAAGGCCGAGAAGTCATCCGGGGCGCCGGTCGCAAAAGGATCGTCGGGATCTTGTCCGACTTCCACCGCACCCTCCTCGAAGATCTCTTCGGCAGCTTCGTTCAGCGGTTCCAGTGGTTCGTCGTCGCCCTCGCCGGCATCGACATCGACGGCATCTGACATCGCCCTCGTAGGACGATTGCAGTTTTCGCTTCTCGATCATCGCCGTGACGGGCACAGCGAGAATGACCACCAGCAGGAATACGACCCAAGGAATAAAGTAGAGCATTGGTGTACAAAACCTGAATGACGAAACGCCGCTCGGCGAAGACGATTGACTGATATTGACGATAGTCAAGACACCCGGTGGACGCAATTCTTGGCTTTGACAAACCACTAGGTGCTGTTACTGGTCGTTCCAATGCCCAATCGCAGACGTTCTTCCTGCGGCACGATATCGTTGAAAATCTCGGACACTTGGGGATTGCTTCGCTGCAACTCCAAGTAAAACGACTTCAATCGCTGGCGAGCGTCGGTCAGCTGCTTTCCGCCTCCGAGCCGCTCCAGGACCTGGCATCGACGGGCCAAGGCAACAGCCTGGTAGAGCCGGTCGACCGTGGGGTCGGTGAGCAACTCGTTCAAAACCTGATCGGCGTCTTGCCAGCGATTTTCGCCGGTCAGCAACAGCGCAAGCTGCAGCATCGCTTTGGCGTGATAGGCCGCATTGGTGGTGCTCTTTGCCGAAAAATATTCGCCGACCGCTCGCCAACCCGCCTCGTCATTGCGGGTCACGGCAATCAGGTATTGCTCCTGGACCGTATCGGCCTGAGGAACCTCTTCGGGCAGCAGAACGGTTTGGATACTTTTTCCCGGACGTTGCATTGCAGCGGTCGTTGTCACCGCGACGCAAAGCAACGGCAGCAAGACTGCGGCGCTGATCCGCATCACACGACGACGTTGGTTTCGCCGCAGGTTGTCGGTCACCCGCTGCAGTCGAATCGTGGCGGCAGCCGTTCCAACCGTGCCAAACCGGTTCAGTTCCGACTCCGATGCCTCGTTACGAACAGCGTCCAGCAATTCACTGGGTGATTGAAAGCGATCCTTCGGCAGCTTTTTCAACAGCCGGCTGACAACGGCGATCAGCCATTCCGGCAGATCTGGCTTGTCAGCACTCTGCCGCCCCCGTGCGCGGTCCAGAGGCATCGGTGTTTCATGCAAGTGCAATACCGCCAAAGCCAACGGATCATCGGCCTCGAACGGTGGCCGGCCAGCCAACAGGTGGTACATCGACACGCCCAGCGAGTAGAGATCCGATCGAACATCGGCCACCTGCCCCTGAACCTGCTCGGGGCTCATGTAACGTGGCGTGCCCAGCGTCAATCCCGCTTGGGTCAGATCGGCACGCGACTTCCCCGCATCGGCACCCACGCGGGCCAGGCCAAAGTCTGCGACTTTCACGATCCCACGAGAGGATCGCATGATGTTCTCGGGCTTGATGTCCCGATGCGTGATCCCAGCCTCGGATGCCACTTCCAAAGCGGATGCCACACTGACGAGCACTTCAATCGCCTCGTTGGCTTTCAGCGTGCCGACCCGCGCGAGTACCTCTCGAAGGTTCTCACCATCGACCAGTTCTTGGGCGATGTAATGCATTGAATCAGCGCTGCCAACGTCGTAAACCTGGACGATATTGGGGTGATTCAGTTTGGCCGCCGCCCGCGCTTCGCGACGAAATCGTTCGACATAGTCTTTGTCACGAGCAAATTCGTTCTTCAGCACTTTCAAGGCCACGTCTCGACCAAGCGACAACTGCCGCGCCACGTAGACGTCGGCCATCCCGCCCCGACCGAGTTTGCGGAGTACCTGAAAATCACCCAACCGACGCCCAATCAAGCTGCCACTGCTGCCAGATACTGCCGTCGCATCGTTGTTGCCCGAGCCAGACGTGTCCCCGTCGGCGGCTCGGTTCATCTCGGTCGGAACCGCCATATCGGAATCGGATCGTTGTCGATCTTTGGCATTCGATTCTTCAGGTGCACTCAATGCATCACTCCTTTGGCGCCGGCAGGCACAGATTTCGCATTCAATGACACGACGACACGATTCAGGCTGCCCGATTCGAATCCTTGCAGATCGATCGTGACGTAAGCGAAACCGAGACTCCGCAGCACACCGGTTAGTTCACCAGATTGATCGAGTTCCAGCAGTTTCGCCAGCTGATCACGGGGGACTTCGATCCGCGCCAGTTCATCGCCGTGCAGCCGCACCCGCAACTGCATGAATCCGCGTTGTCGCAGCCAAGCTTCGGCCTGTTCGATCCGCATCAGCCGCGCGGGCGTGACCTCGGTACCATAAGCGATCCGACTGGCCAAACAGGGGGAGGCGGGTAAATCTTGATTCGACAAGCCGAACGATTTGGCGATGGTTCGAACCTGCAACTTGCCAAAACCGAGATCGGCCAGCGGCGTTTTGACCTGCAAGTTCCTTCCCGCTTCGAGACCCGGTCGATAGTCCCCCAGATCGTCGGCATTCGTTCCGGAAACGATGGTGGAACCGGTGTAGCGGTCTGCGATCTCGGTCAGCGTCCGATACAGCGTCTGTTTGCAATGGAAACAACGACGCACGTCATTGCGGCGGTACTCGCGGAGGTCTCCCTCGTCGGTCTTGACGATCTGGTGTTCGATCCCGATCTCACCAGCGATCCGCTCGGCCAGTTCGATCTGCCACCGCGGCACGCTGGGCGAGTCACCGGTCACCGCGACGGCATGATCGACCTGGGATCGAACGGCCGCCGCCGCCACGACGCTGCTGTCCACACCACCAGAGAATGCAATCACGACACGATCGAATTGGCGCATCAACGCGATCAGTCGGTTGGCATCGGGATCGATTGAACTCATGCTGCTGACCTCAGGCTCACCTGGTACAGCCGGTCGTCATGCGACAACTGCCGGACGCATTTTGGGGGGCTTTCGTATCATGATCACGGCTTCTCCACCCGGACATAAAAACCCGCGTCCAGTGATCGCCCAAATGGATCCGTTAATTGTGACCGGCCTGATTCAGTCCGCAAACCGGACGAATCACCCTGCTGACCAATAAAACGGCTTTGTTGCAGGAATCGACACACGTCGGACTGGTCGACTTCAGGCGAATGTCCCGTGATCAGAAGCCGGAATGTGTCGGGATGCAACAATTGCAAACAACTTTCCAGCAACGGCCACAGATCTCGCTGCAGCCGCCAGCTTTTTCGCTTGACGCCATGCCCGTAGGCGGGGGGGTCCAAAACGATTGTGTGATACTGCCGATTTCGCCGAACCTCCCGCGCGGCGAATTTCCCTGCTTCGTCGACGATGTATCGAATCGGCCGCGTTTCCCAGCGGTTGAAAGCGGCCGCCGCCCGAGCTGCCTGGACGTTTGGTTTGGCAGCATCGACATGGACGACGTGAAGTCCGGCTGCCGCCATCGCCAGGGTGCTGGCCCCGGTGTAACCAAATAGATTCAATCCATCGGAAACAGGGCTCGTCGCGGTCGCGGCGGCGAGCCACCTCCAGTTCGGCGACTGTTCCGGAAACAGACCAATGTGGCCCGATGGGGCCGGTCGCAGTGGCATCCGAAACTCACCACAATCGACTGACAAGTCGGTCGGCCAGGGGGTGTGGTGGGTCCAAGACTTCGTGGCCGGATCGAAATAGGAGTCGACTTTTCGCCAAGCACTCCGTTCTCGCTTGCCGATCCCGCTGGCCGCGGGGGATGGCCGATCGACAAGATAACCGGCAACAGATTCCAATTTGCGACCATCACCGAAATCGATCAACTGGTAGCGATCGTCAGACAACAGAGGGGCTCAACGCTGGAGGTTTTCTTCCGCGGCATCGGCAATCTCGGTGCCTTGCTCCGCTGGCTTGGATTCCTCGGCTATCTCGGACTCGGGTTGACCGATCATGTCGATGCTGACGCCTCCATCGTCGAAGATGGGCCAACCCTGCTGGAATCGTGTCTCCGCAGTGTAATCGACCGGTGGGCGATCGAAAAACTGTGCTGGTGATCCGGTGGCACTCTTGGCACCAAACTTGATCCCACTGCCGGCAAGCTTCGTTTGGTCGCGAATCGTCCCGCCTTGGAACGGACCGACACCGAGTATCCAGGTGTCACGCGCGGTAGCTAACGAGTGATTGACACCCGATTGCCAAATCGGTCTCCGTGTTTCGCGATCGTACGCGAACGCCGCAACTTTGGTTGCCGCTTCGCGAGCCTGGCGTCGCGCCACGGCAATCTCGGGGATTGACGGGATGTTGGGTGCACCGGGGATCAAGGAAGCCGTCGATGCAAGGGCATTGTTCTCAGGAATACCAAATGTCACGCGATGATCATCCATCCCCAGCGCGCCGATTCTGGCCTCAATGATGATCTCCGCATCCGGATTGGTGTCTTGGATCAAGCATCCCGCGGCCACGATCTGCTGCCGTAGGGCACTGATCACGTACTCGGCGTTGACGAATGCTTCGCCCTTGACGTGGCGCAAGTAACTGCTGTCCAGGTAAACCTTTCGACCACTCAGCGGGCGAAAATCAAGATTCGCGATGCTGCGATCGACCGAATCGCTCATCACCAGCTGTTCCGTCGCCGCGTAGTTTTTCGTCGTTCCACAACCGCCCAATGCCATTGTTAACGACAGCGCACACAGCATTCCCAGGCCAGCGTTCGTCTGATTTCGAGAATGGGAAGGATTTGACATTGTGAACTGAGATCGATAACACTTGCGCGAACACGTTCGCTTGCCTGGTTGGTCGCCGTTGGGCGGGACAACGCGAGTTCCCTGATGCACACCCGCGATTGTGACGGGGCGATTTCGGGCAACCAATGGCCCTCGTCATCGGGTTGAGATAGCCCGGGATCGGGGCGGCTGACAAGATCAATCCCTGCACCCGCGATCAGGCGATCAGCGATCAGCGAGGCGATCAGCGATCAGGCGATCCGGTGCGCGGCCGATCGAGTTTCACGAACCGCGATGGCGTGGCTGCCGATCTGCCTCGCTGTGCTCCCCTGAAACGGCCACCGAGTGCTGGGGCAATGAGCGGAAGCACGTCGTCGACGCCGTTCAGGTTATCTTCTTATCTTCCGAAATGGGCTCGACCTGGTTCGAGGTGCCGGATCATAACGATGGAAACGAGAACGAACCGCCGCCACCCGAATGACTCTTCAAACCCATGGAACTGCTCGGGAAACCCATCGTCGCCGACGGAGGTGGTGGGGGCGGTATCTCCTTCGTTTGTACCTGGATTCCGAAACCGGTTTGCAATTCCCAAGCAGCCAGATCGGACCAAGGTGTCGAGCGATGTTCCAGCTGACAACGCTCGAGAAACTTGCTCGCCCGTTGTGCCGTGCTTGCCGACGATGACACGCGAAATTGATTTCCGGGTACCAGCATCACCTCGTTGACCAATGCACCAAACTTGGTTTGCAACAACAACTCACAGGTCGCGATGTACTCGTCATAGCGGACCGACGCGGCCAGCAGTCGTCCCCAGCTCAAATCAAAGGACGCCCGCCACCGAGCTGAGTCTTCCTTGGCATATTCGTATTCCAGTCCGTTCTCTTGATAGGCACTCATCAGCAAATCGACTCGCTCGGCGGCCCGTTTTGCCCTGCGCATTTCCAATCGGACGGCGGCTTCGAATTGACGTCGAAACGAGCTTGGATTCATGTAAACGGAGATCGGGGCGAACGGATATTGCGGACTCCGTGAGCCGAAAAACATCATCCGCAGCGGCGCAAGATTCTCGCTTTCTTGCATGGTAATCGCGGCGGCCTCGACCACAAACTTCCGGAGCGGACGTCCGTCAATGGAAGCGTGATAGTCCGCCAGCGATCCGTATTCGGGAAGGTATTCCCGCAGTTTTGCAAGGTCGTATCGATCCGTCCCACCTCCATCGTAGAGCAGGTAGCTTCCGCCGGTCTGCAGAGCGAGGCGGGTCAGCGTGTAAGGTCCGAATCCCGACAACACCCCTTCCCGGTATTCGCCTCCATGCCAAGGAACTGCGTTGGCCGGCCGCACATTCGGACGCCACGATGATAGCGGTCTCTCGTGCCAGTAAGGCAAGAACGCTCGCTCGGGCAGACAAGTCTCGGGGCCGCGGTTTACCTTCAGAAGAAAAGGAAAAACCTGTCCGCCTACGCTGGCAGTCCAAAGCTGTGAACCTTCCTGCAACCCCATGACGGCGGTCGGACCGATCACATGAACGGGCACTCCGGCGCGACGGCAATTAAAAATCGTCTCTTCAATCTTCAATCCGTCATCACCAGATTCGTCGGTCAACAGGACGATGATCATTCTCTCGCGGCGATGTTCGCGGTCTCGATAGAAATTGACCACATGATTGACCGCGCTCATCGTCATCTCGATACCGCTGGGGTCCGTCGGAAGACTCGCGATCTCATGGACCGCTTTCAAACCGGTCAGCGTCGGACCTTGAACTTCCTTGGCAGAATTCCCAAAGGCGACGACGCAACTGAACAAACGATGCGGGTTGCTACGACTCTCGAGTCCGTCTTTTCGCGTTGCCAGACCTATCGATTGATGAAACTGAGCAAGACGGCTCGCCATCAACTGTCGATTGAGCTGCAAACTGATGGAAGCATCCATCAGCCAGACGACCAGCGTATCGCCCTGTTCGAGTTCGCCGCGAATCGCTTCTTCAATCTTTCCGATCGCGGCTTCGACCCCTGGCACACTGGTGATCGCATCCGGCGTCGATGCCTCCCGCATGTCCCATTGCACTTCCCGCCCGCCTCGAATGTGTGAGACCGGCTTGCTCGACAGCGGACTGTCTGTGAACAGGTCAATTGGTGGCACGTCCTCCAGGGCCATTTCGTCCAGGATGGTGCGTAGAGGTTCGATATCGGCGGCAGCGGCCAGCTCGACTGGCAATAACGGGTCCGCCGGACTGGGAGTCGCTTCAGGCTGAAACGCGATCGGTAACGGCGTCACGAAAGTCAACGGCGCGATCGGACCGCCTCGCTGGCCCTCCAGTTTCAACAATCCCGTGATGTCAACACTCGGCAGGACAAAGCAGGCCAGCAATACGAATAACAGACCGTGCACCAATACCGATACCGTCCACGCCCCGGAAGCCGTATAACCACCCCTGCGCCCTCGAACCGCCGCTACCAAGTTCTGTCGACTCGCAAACATGCCGTTGTCTTCCCGTTGAATCGGCCCGCGTGCATTGTAACGCAGGACGATCCATCCGCAGAGGTATACTGCACTCGCTAGGCGATGATCGATCGGATCGGTTGTCCCTCACTGCGTTTGATCGGTCGGCCAATCGGCGTGGAAAGTTCCTCGTCGTACTGGACACCCAGCACCGATAGCGCAGTCGCATGAAGGTCTGCCACCGTGACCGGGTCGCTCAGATCCGCCAGCGGCCGATCACGATCGAGCTTTGGGTCGGCCGATGTTTCGCCATACACGGCCCCGCGACGAATCCCACATCCAGCCAATAGCGTCGAAAAACCATGCGGCCAGTGATCTCGCCCGCCAGCCGGGTTGATCGTGGGTGTGCGACCGAACTCGCCACCACAAACCAGCAGCGTCGAATCGAGCAGATCACGCTGTTCCAGCCGTTTCAGCAGTGACGCCAAGGCCGGATCGAGAGTCTGGCAGGCCGACGATTGCAGCGAATGGTTGTTGATGTGGGAGTCCCAACCCGACAACGTCACTTCCACACATCGAGTGCCCACTTCGATCAAGCGTGATGCGGCAAGACAGCCCCTGCCGAACGGGCTGTCGCCAAACGCATCCAGCGTTTCCCGAGACTCTTGTGATACGTCGAATGCATCGAGCTGTTCGCTGGACATCATCCGCAGTGCCGAGTCCGTTGCGGTTTGGTGCAGCGTTCGATTGCGTTCCATGTCGACCAAACGCCCTCGCCGAAATTGCTTTTCGACCACGTTGTACAGATCGTCGATCCGCTGGTTGTAGCGTTGTTCATCGATCGGTCGCCGGATATCAGGCACCGGACCGGCGGGGTCATTGATCTTGAAGGCGTCGTACTTGGCTCCCAGATAGCCGCCCCGCCCTGGCGATCCACCCGGCACGATTGAAATGTGGCGAGGAATGTCACCACCCGCGTCATCGGCCTGACACAACACCGCGCCGATCGAAGGGTGCGTCAGCGTGGGATCGGGACGATAACCGGTCTTGATGTTGTAAACCGCGCGCTCATGGTCCCCCTCTTTGCTCGTCACGCTTCGCACGACCGTTGCCAAGTGCATCTGCTCGGCCGTTTGCGGAAGATTGTCACAGATCTGAACGCCGGCGCTGAACTGGCGATCGCTTTCACATCGCCCCCAAACTTTCCGCCCGGATGTGGGTCGAAGGTCTCCAATTGACTCGGCCCTCCCTCCAACCACAGCAGAATGACACTCTTGGGTCGTGCCGAATCGGTTGTTCCCCGTTCGTCCGCCAACGCCAGCTGACGTGCCAGTGACGACATCAAGATCGCACCGCCACCGGCACCCAGCAGCGTGCGACGAGAAAGGTGCGCATTTCGGTCACAGAGATTCTGGGACATTCGCCAATTCATGTTCATTTTTAAAAACCGATGCGCTAATGATTCCACGCCAGTTCGCTACTGTTTAGCAAGACCCAAAAGAGATCCTCGATTGCGTCATTCCGATTGTCGGCATCCACCAGACGCTTGACAAAATGTTCTCGTTCCTGGGCCGAGGGATAACGGTTCAACGCGCACAAGTACACCGTTTCGACGGCCGAATCGTTGTCTTGGGCGAACATTCCGATGTGAGCGGTTGCATTGAGGACCGGATTGGAATTCACCAACTCGCCCAGCAGGTTTCCGTTCATCATCAGCAACCGCTGAGTGATCGTGACGCTATCGGTAGTGAATTCGTCTTCGCCGACATCACCGTACTGCTTCACGAAATCGTTCGTACCGGTGAGCGTCTGGAGTTGCAAAAACAGTGACGAATGTCGATCCGTTTTCTTGATTCGGGCCGCCTGAATGATGGAACCGGCGACCTGCTCGGGGCGCAACCGCACCAGCGGAAAAACGGCGCCCGCCTGCTCGTGCTGGGCCGTCACTTCAAAATCGGCACGGCTATCGACACGGAATGCCGACGATCGTGCGATCAGCGAGATCAATCGCCGCAAGTCATGGCCGTTTTCGATAAAGTCATCGACCAATGCTTCCATCATCGCCGACGGCTGTGCATCGAGCGGAAGGTTGTCCACCGATTCGCTGGCAGCGCAACCGCACATCAGCGCCCAGACGTGGCTGACCGCTGCACGCGCCGCCTGCCTGTTCTGCGGATGCGTGATCCATGCCGCCAACCGTTCTCGCGGGTCGCCATCGGGTGGCAACAATTCGGGCAAGAAGGGTACCGCGGGCTCAACGACTGTCTCTTCGCTGGCATTCAAATACTTGTAGTGGTAGTCAACTTCGCCACTGCGAACGCCCTGCAAACCATTCGTCTTGGCACTCGTGAAAAACGCTGCCAACTGATGAAAATCGGTTTGCAGACCTTCTCGTGGTTCATCCACATCGCCCAGATTGACGTTGCCCAGAAAGTCATTGTGACACTGAAGGCAATCGATCCTCAGCCCCAGGAACGCTCGCGAAGTTCGGGCCGCCAAGCGGACAGGATCAGGCTGACCATCGTTGCTGTCGAAGGTGGCTGTCAGAAAATTGACCTCCGGTCGATCGGTCCAAAGACCTTCGGCTGTCAGCAAGTCGTGCACAATCTGGTCGTAAGGCCGATTGGCCGCAAATGCGTCGGCTAGCCAGATGCGGAACCGCCGTCGGCGATAGACGATGAACTGGCCGTTATCGGTGCCCACCAAGAAACGGGACCATCGTTCGGCCCAATAATGGTGGAACCGCGGATCATTCAATAACGCGTCCAAGTGGGCCTGTTGGCGATCGGATTCGGGTAACTGCTCCAACCGTCGGATTTCTTCCAGCGACAGACCGTTGCCAACCATTGCCAAGGACATGCGACGGCAGACCGTCATCCAATCGGCCATCGCTGCGTGATCAAGCCCCTGCTGGGCGAGCGATTCGGCCCATCCCTGGTCGACCAGCGAAATGGCTTCGTCAAGTGAACTCGGTGGCTGCTGTGCGAAGTTGACCGGAGCGACGTTGCCGACGACTTGCGGGTGTTGCTGGGGCGGACTGGACAACCCCGAGGCCAAATACCCAAAGGCGATCAACACCAGCAGGCCAAACCAACCCCATCGCAACGTCGCGCCGGCCATCGATTTCAGCTTGTCCATGGTGTTTCTTCGTCGTCCGGCAGAATTAAAAAATCAGACCTTGCATTGATTCGTTACAACCCGGTTCATCTTGCCCCGCCAACCAAAAAAGGTCCGCGGCGGGACAAAAGATTCGGAGTGCACGACGTTTTCACTTGCCGCGTTGTCACCCACCACAGCCTACCCCCCGAAGGTTCGTCGCGGGCGCCCCGGAGCGGCAAATAACCAGCCTGTATCGACCGGATCGGCCACTCTTCCCCGGTTCGGGAGTCTTCCCCGGCTGGGGAGGTCGTGCGGTTTTTCGTGTTCAGCAATCATCACTAGCTTAACCTATTTTGAACCACTCTCCCGGAGGGGATCGATATCGACACAACTTCCTCCTGTTCCTCCTGCCCTTGGGGGAGGTTCGTTACGATGGGACGATGTGCTGGTATCCATGCCCGGGGGGGAGAGTGAATGATCGTTGCATCCGGTAGGGCGACAGGACAATGAGACTTCACGAGCTTGACATGCGACAGCGGATCGCCGCGCGGACGGCAAAGCTGATGTTTTCGCTCTCGCTGATCTTCCTGCTCTGCCAGGCGGTGCTGGTCGTATTGTGGGTCGACGTGCCGATGCTGGTCGAGAATGCGATGGGCAAGCTCGACCCCAACAGCGTGCAAGCAGTCGAATTGCGATTGTCGCTCGCAAAGCCGGTGGTCAGCGAAAGTTTTCAATCGGCCACCTTGTTTTTGATGCTGGCGATTTGGCCGTTCGTGGTACTCGAGTCGAGCTTTCATTGGATCTCACGCCCCTGGGACAAGGCGACTGGCAAGTACCATCTTTTCGGGTTGATGTTTTGTATCTGCCCGTCGCTGCGGATGTGTGCAAGAAGTCTCGAACTCGGTGACCGTATCTGGTTACCGGGAATGGGATTTCGGCAGGTGAATCGACGCCTGCGCACCCGATTGGAACGACAGTTTAGTGTTCCGATGATTCTGATCGCGCTGTTGATCATGCCGGTGTTGATCGTCGAATTCTTCATGAAGACACAAGTGGCACAGTACGGTTGGTTGCGACTGCTGTTGCACTTCAGCACCGGCGCGATTTGGTTTGCCTTCGCCGCCGAATTTATCCTGATGGTTGCCGTTGCCGACAAGAAATTGGATTACTGCAAGAATCACTGGCTTGATCTGGCGATCATCGTGCTACCGTTCATCTCGTTTCTGCGAACACTGCGGGTGCTCAAGGCTTCGCGGGCGATCCGGCTAATTCAGGTCTCTCAGATCACGAGATTTGCTCGCATTTACCGTCTACGCGGGACAGCGGTCAAAGCATTACGGGCACTGATTCTGTTGGAGTTGTTTCAGCGTCTCGCTGGTGGCCCCGAACGATCGATCAAGAGAATGCAAATGCGGCTTGTGGAAATGGAGGAAGAGGCGAAGGATCTGAGGCGAAAGATCGCACGATTGCAGCGCAGGCAGCGTCAACAGGAAGCATCCGACTTCGCGGCGTCCGATTTCCGAAACGATCTTGGCGGCAAGCAGCAACGAGAATCACAGGGAATGGATTCCCACCATCCAGACGACGCGGATCCGATTCTCGATAGCGCCGGGTCAAAGAATTGGAACGAACACTGCGGCCGGTGAAATCCGCGGTTGCGTGCGTCGATGGGGCCCGGTTCTCGGTCGCGATTGAGTTCAGACGAGGATGTTGGAAGCGAGCGGAACCAGATTCGGGGCCACTTCAATCCGTCCTGATCGTCCCCGCGGGTGCCCGCCCTTGCTTGTGGATCGCACTTCGTTGCCCGCCCGAAAGTGAGAATCACATCCACCGTGCCCAGCTAATTTTGCTGGAAAACCGGCTCGCAACTGGACTTTCTTAGCTCAGGTGACCGGCAGTGTGCAAATGTACTGATCCGTGTCAAGCCTCAGCGAACAGCTGCGGGCAGCTTTTCTTGTTCTCTCCCCACGGGCCGGACGAATCGTCGACGATTGCTTCCATCAACGAGCTTTCAAAAGGTTCGACGCCCAAGGCTGACTTCTCGGTGGCCGCGGCTTCGCCGCGCTCGTGCAGACGACGTCTCGAAGCGGGTCGCAGACGCCGCAAAACACGCATTTTCCCTGGTTGCTACCGATCGGGTAAGAAGTTGTTACCCGACGAAGCGAGGGAGCGCCGGAACGGGTAATGGCCAATACCCGTTCCGGCGTCCTCGGGTAACGGCGATACCCGACGAAGCAAACGCATTGCCAAAAGAGTCAAGAAGCCATCAAAAAAGGGGAACCAACTCCCATCCCAAACCGGCTAAGATCGGGTATCACCCTTCCCCGATCTACCATGTGGGTGAATAACAAGTTCTGGCATTCGATTCTTTGATCCCAATCGTACTCGTACTCAGGCCGCAGGCCGGTACTCGTACTCGTACTCGAATCCGCGCGACAGTGACGAACGGCGTGTGCGATGGAGTCGACGTCTGACGGCAAAGCGTATCCGCCCCAGCTTCAATCGAGTACGAGTACCGCGATGCTGAGTACGAGTACGAGCACGATTTCATTGTTGCGCTTGACGAAGGTGCGCGGTGAAATGGTGCGATCGAAGGTGCGCGGTCAAATAGGTGCGGTCGATGTTGCGCGGTCGAAGTCCCGGTGGTATGCTGGTGATTGGTGTCAACGATCCAGACTGTCCGGGTCGGCAACCACCGCAAAAAATGCCAGAACCAAAAATTGCACGGGAGCAACGGGCGGCGCGTTTCCTTCGGTGCTTGCCCAATTGCCGTTGCCCCGTGAATTCCACCGTTCGCCGACCAAGATCGTGACGACATGGGAACACGCATCAACATTCTCTTTCGTCACCAACTCGACGATTGGTCGGACCGCGATGAAACGATGCGCGAGTTCTTTCCCCAACGTTGAGCGCTGCTCAACAACTCGCGGCATACTGGACGGATGGTGTGCTTAACGATTCGCCGGACAACGACGACTGGTTAGCCGAGCCCCCGTTTCCACCTCCCGAGACTAAAGACTACCACCGGTACACGGGGCCCGGTCCGCTATTTATTTCGGTCAATCCCTTGGCTGTGCACGTTCGCACCGGTGGACGTTGGCGCAGGGTTCCTAAGCATACAACCACTCCGAACGATCCATATTCATGCGTTTGCGGCGATCGCAGACGCATTTGATGCTTCGGAAGTGCGTTGTTTTCCCGACAACGACGTAGTCGATGACGCATTCTCGGACGGCGGCGATTTCGACGTTTGCTCTAACATTCTTGATGAGCACTGCGGTCGTCCCTTGCCGCTCGAAGAACAAGTTGATCCGCAGGTCGCCGCAGAGACTGATGCCGGGTGCCCCTTGCTACAATACGTGTACCCGCTTCAATAGCGGCGAACCAACGGATGCACGCCGAGTCCTCGAGTGTCTCTTGGGCAATGGTTGCTCAACCGCTCGGACCGGGTGATCCTGGCCGTTATGGCAAATGAAGCGATTCACCATCACACTCCTGCTTCTCCTTGTCACCTGGTGCGGAATCGGTTTCTTCGTAGCTCGTCCGTATTTTGCCACCCGACCGTATTTGGGCGATGTTGGCGACTCGGCTGGTACGTCGGCGCAGAGCCACGCTACCGATGCGACTTACCTTGCGATACTGGGCGACGATGCTGTGGCCGCTTCTCCTCGGTGGCATCCCGTCGATTCAAACCCGCCGATTAGTGCCCGAAAAGCAGCTTGCGATCGCAGACCGACATCGCAAGCAGATGCTCGACGATGACCCCGACTATGACTGGCGACTCGAATCAGTATCGCTGCTTCCACTCGACGCAAAGAACGACAAATGGTGCTGGTCGATTTACTTCGCCGCGTTCCCCAAGGTATGGCCAGGGCCAAATGACCATGATCCGTTCCTTGAAGTTTTTGTGCTTATGAATGGCGACGTGGTGCCATCGGAGCGACGTACACTAAGCAAGCATATACCCCAGAAATCTCTGGATTCCCGGCGCAAACCTATCGAAGACATGCCATAACCATGCGATGATACGGAGCGGCGGTGGTCGCCGTTCTTGCAATGGCTGAGTCTCTCGCCGCCGCCCGCATATCGCAACCGTTCGTCGAGCGAAATGAATGCGGCACATGCTCTTGGGCGCTGCCGATGATTGATGCCGCGTGATTCGGTTTGTCAACGTTATCGATTACCTTGCGGGTTTATTTCGCTATTGCAAACTTGTTTCCGGGTGCTGACTTGTGGCACGGCACCAACGAATGCTCGCGACCATTTTTGCGCCTTCTTGCATTTCTTGCGGCCGACCATTCTCGTTGTTCACAGTTGAACCGATGATTGCCACAAAAAAACGCAAAAAGACGCAAAGAGGGATTCCCGCTGACGGCTCTTTTCGAGGCACTGAACTTGGACACGAATTTTACGCGGTCGGATGCGCTCGATAGACTGTGAAGATGCCAGTCCGTGATTCGTGTCCCCTGGCCGGTCACCATGGTTCCCTTCGGCAAGCGTCCCAAAACGCTACCAGTGGTACTCAGCCGACAAGAAGTCCACGAGCTGCTGCGATGCACCAAGAACCTCAAGCACCGAACGTTTCTCTCGGTCCTGTATGGCTGTGGGATGCGACTCTCCGAAGCGGCCCACTTGAAGATCCCCGATACTCGAAGCGGGAGTCGACTTGCTGACGATCAGCAAACTTCTTGGTCACGCCAGCCAAGTCGTCTTCACGCTGCCGAGTGAGCTTTCGGAGATGGCCTTGGCCAATCGGTCGGAGCTGGCGGAGTTGTTGTTCACGTCGGCCTGGAAAGCTCTGCAAAAAGCGATTCGCTCTCAGCAGGACTACGATCCGGCGGCGATGATGGTGCTGCACACTTGGAACCAGCGAATGGATTCGCACTGGCACGTACACGCGTTGGTGCCCGGAGCCGGTCCCAGTCTTTCGCACGACGGCTGGGAACAAGCCGAAGCACCCGCGGATGTCGCCAACAGTGACGGGCACTACTTGGTCGACGCGATCAGCTTGCGGGAGAGCTTTCGCAAGTTTGCGGTTCGCCACTTGCGTCGGCTTCGCCGGGACGGAAAGCTGAAACTGGGCGGCAAGTTCACGAACTTGCAAAACGATGATGCTTGGGAAGCGTTCTGCGAGGGGCTGGAGTCGGTCGAATGGGTCAGCTTCATCCAACCGCCACCGAGCGAGGATGCTTCGGCCGATCAAGTGGTTCGCCATTTCGGCGGTTGGAGTTGTCGCCGGCAGACCGCCTACATGGACCGTTGCCAAGAGATTTTGGAGTCGATCGCCTTCGCTTCCCGGCTTGTCCCCCGACGGCGACATGCTGGTAGAATCGTACTGACCGGATCGCCCCGATCTGGAAACTCGCCCGCCAGCGAGCGACAAAGTTCAACGCACGATCGATGCCGGCACGCGACGTGCCCCCATAGATCGCATTTCGTTATCCGACTGAAATGCACTCATGACTTTTCGCGTCTCCCAACTAGAATCTCGCGATCGCTATCTCTCAACCTACGACGCAGAAGAGGCGTCGAAATACGACTCGTGGGTCACCGCGATGACTGCGGAAGATCACGATGCTTGCGTCGTTGACATGAGTCGATGTGTTACGTTTTACGACCGGATGGCCGTACTAGACGCTGGCAGCGGTACCGGTGCACTTTCTCTGGCTCTTGCTCGCATTCCCGGTCTTCGCATCACTGCACTTGAACCCTGTCGTGCGATGAGTCGTTTACTCGAATCGAAGCCTGAACTGAGCAGCGTTTCGGTCGTTCGCGGGTTTTGCGACCACGCGGATGACCATTCGCATTTCTCGCCTAATTCGTTCGACCTGATCGCTTCACGCCAACTAGCCAACTGCCTATTTGATCCACTTGCCGCCTTCCGTAACTGGTATTCTTGGCTCCGTTCCGGTGGTTTTGTCATTGTGATGGACGGGCTTTTCGATCGGGACGCCTGGTCTGGTCGCTGGGATGGCATCGTTGACACTCTTCCGCTTTCCGCTTGCAGAACCACTGCGACAGTTCCCTACTTGCTCGAGCAAGTAGGCTTTCGCATCGACTCCGTCGGACCGATGGAAGCAACAAACGCGCTGTCGTCGACACGAACGCAACGCTACATTGTGGCTGCGACGAAAACGAACGGATAACCATGCCGTGCACGTTGCGGACTGGAAATGGTTTGAAGACGAGCGGGTGTGAATCCCGCCTGGGTAACTGCTAGCCACAGGCCCAGTATCGAGTTTTGCTGCGTTGATATAAGACGGATAGTCGAAGTTCAGCGTTGATGCGTAAACACGAAAGGTAGTGAGGGTGAAAGGTATCGGCTGGCTGCCGAGCCCTGAACGAGATTGAGCTCCGAAAACATGGTTTCCTGTTGGATCCTGCCCAAGGTGTGTGCATGCTGGAAGGCAACACTCGACGTCGCATTTTGGCGAGCGGCATCGAGAGTCCCGGAGTCGAAGATCCACTCGCGCTACACACCACGTCTTCAAGGCAACCAGTGAGGCCCAAACGTTCTTGATCCGATCATGACTTCCAATCACGACGAATCGAGTATGCCCGCGAAGCTGAAAAAGCAACAACGGCAAATGACGCTTTGGGAGTCGGATGACTGCGTAGTACCGTTGACGCCGGGTAATGCCGGTCGAGGGAAGGCGGTCAGGCCGACACGCGAATCCAGCCGGCCACCTGCCACTCGCAGAAGTGGAACGCCGGTGAATGATCGACTGGATCGCATCACCACGAGAGCGGAAAGCGACCCAGCGGCAACGTTCAACAACGTGTACTCGCTGTTGAATACCGAGCTGCTGTTCTACGCCTTTCGAAGACTCAAGCGAGACAAGGCACCGGGAGTCGACGGTGTCACGGTGGAAGACTATGAAGAGAACTTGCGGGACAACCTGCAAGACCTCGAAGATCGACTGCATCGGGGCAGCTATCGTCCCCAGCCGAGTTTACGCCGAGAAATCCCCAAAGGCGACGGTAAAACGCGGCCGTTGGGTATCGCGACGGTGGCCGCATAATGCACCTTTTACAATAGGCTTTAGGGATAGAAGTTGTGAAAACAACGGAATTACTGGGGTTTGATGCGAGTCGACTGAGCAACTCGCTTTGCTAGCTCTTGCTCAATGTCAGCTGAGATTTCCAGCAAGTAGGGCGAACCGGCGTTGTGGCGACGTCCGGTGACCAGGCCTTTGTTGATCCAATAGTAGACTACGCCAATGCTGACTCCCAGTTGCTTGGCAAGCTCCTTTACTGTGAATTCCCCTGCTTTCCTATCATCGACACGAGGGATGCTGTGCTTGTGGCGAATCCACTTGATGCTTTTGATCGTGAAGGCATTTCCCTTGTTCGTCTTGAGCCCTTCATCGTTCAACCGAGCAGCGATCTCAGCATCATCCAACGTCTTGGCCAACTCTCTAACACGTTCGATCAACTTGTCATCATGTCGCCAGCGATCCGCTACTGGCCGAGGTAACTCAACGCTGATTTCTTCGCACACACCTCCTTGCCACCGCACTTGCAAGAGAGCAACACGCCGCTCCGGTTTCTTTACCGTGATGTCGCTGATTAGCAGTTGCAGAATGCGTTTCTTATCCTTCCACGCAGTTGCTGTGTTGTGCCATAGTTTCCTGTACACCCACACGATCCGTGTCCCCTGGCCGGTCACCATGGTTCCCTTCGGCAAGCGTCCCAAAACGCTACCAGTGGTACTCAGCCGACAAGAAGTCCACGAGCTGCTGCGATGCACCAAGAACCTCAAGCACCGAACGTTTCTCTCGGTCCTGTATGGCTGTGGGATGCGACTCTCCGAAGCGGCCCACTTGAAGATCCCCGATATCGACTCGACCGTTGCAGATCCGAATCACCCACGGCAAGGGCGCCAAAGAGCGACTCGTACCCCTCTCGCCGAGACTGCTGCAGGAACTTCGGACGTATTGGGAGCAGTACCAGCCGACCGACTTCCTGTTTCCCGGCAAGCAACCGGACAAGCCTTACGCCGACACGTCGATCCAGAAGGCGATTAAGGAGTCGGCCAAGTTAGCCGGATCAAGAAGAATGTCCATCCGCACATTCTGAGACATTCTTATGCGACGGGTCTACTCGAAGCGGGAGTCGACTTGCTGACGATCAGACAAACTTCTTGGTCACTCCAGCTTCACCACCACGATGATCTACCTGCACTGTCGCCGCGAACACTTGATCAATGTGCCCAGTTCGATGGATTCGCTCCCGGTGCGGTAGTTATCGACGTACAGGCCGCCCGAGGAGAACAACTCGAAAGAGAACGATCCGAACACAGCGAAAAAACCGCCGAAAAGTTAACCGTCGCCCAGATCCTTCGCATCGCGGCGGCGTCTTACGTCAAGCAGTCGTCGCCTTCGAGTTGTTGCGGAGCACGCTGGCGAAACTTCGCTGTCCCGGACCGCGGCACTGGGCGGCAAGACGTATCAGTGTGACGACTGTGGCGAGGTCACGACGGTTCATCATTCCTGTGGCGACCGGCACTGTCCGATTTGCAGCGGAAGGAAACGTTATGACTTCGCCGAGCCGTGCCGATCAGTTGATCCTTGATGATGTGACGTACTACCAAGTCGTCTTCACGCTGCCGAGGCTTTCGGAGATGGCTTGGCCGATCGGTCGAGCTGGCGGAGTTGTTGTTCACATCGGCCTGGAAAGCTTTGCAAAAAGCGATTCGCTCTCAGCAGGACTACGATCCGGCGGCGATTATGGTGCTGCACACCTGGAACCAGGAATGGATCGCACTGGCACGTGCACGCGTGGTGCCCGGTGCCGGTCCCAGTCTTTCGCCGACGGCTGGGAACAAGCCGAAGCACCCGCGGATGTCGCCAACAGTGACGGGCACTACCTGGTCGACGCGACCAGCTTGCGGGAGAGCTTTCAGCTGACGAAGGTTCGCCATTTCGGCGGTTGGAGTTGTCGCCGGCAGACCGCCTACATGGACCGTTGCCAGAGATTTTGGACTCAATCCCTTCGCTTCCCGGCATGTCCCCAGACGGCGACATGCTGGTAGAATCGTACTGACCGGATCGCTCCGATCTGGAAACTCGCCCGCCAGCGAGCGACAAAGTTCAACGCACGATCGATGCCGGCACGCGACGTGCCCCCATAGATCGCATTTCGTTACACCACTGAGTGCAGCACGCTGTGAGCCCGAACTTTGTCGGCTGACGTGTGTCATGTGTCACGTTGATGGGCAATCGTGTACTCTCCGCGTCGACACCAAATGACTACGTACAATCCAATACGATTCAACGAGCCAGGAACACCTGAGCAGAATAGCAAACGCCTTCTTGAATTGATGACCGAAGGATTTCGTTCCGTTTCTAAGAGGACCGATGAACAATGCACTCTTGTTGGTCGATTTTTCAGCGCCGTGCTTTTGATCGAATCTAAGCTTGTTCAATTACTGGCATCATTTGATCCGGGCATTGAGGATCGAATGCTAGGCGGAAAACTTCGTTCATTCAAAGACTTTCTCAAATCCTTCCGCGATGCAGACGAAGAATTTGAAATTGACGATTATCGCCGATTCTTGCCCGCATTAAATGAAATCAAGGACATCCGAAATGCTATGGCACACGACTTTACAAAGACGGACATTGATTCGTCAGAATTACGGCAAACACGTCAACTGATTCAGAGATTGCGACCAGATATGTGCAAATTCGATGAGTGTGAATCGGAGAATGTCAGCAGCTTGGCGATACTCCTTGTCTTCACATTTGTGTTCTGTGCCGAAATTGCTAAACTCCAAATCAAGGTTTGTTGACCGGCTTTGGGTGTAAACCACGCGTTGCAACCGCGCACTCAAAAACACTTTGCTTGATGGCACGGTCGTTCGTTCGTGCCGGCTGAACGCAACCGTTATCCGGCAGAACGAGGCCGTATCGGCACCCGCAAACGCACGTAAGCTTCAAGCGGCGATCGGTGGCGTTAAATGATGACATACGGCGAGACATTGCCCTCAAACGCACCGCGGCGGTCGCAGATCGAATTGCGCGTCTGAATCAAGTTGGCGTACGCCTTGAGCCGTCCTTCGATAAGAAGTAAACGTGAACGATCCCGCGAACGCAGACGAAGGACCTGTGCCTTCGAGAACTTTGAACTTCAACCGAAGGACACGGCTGATCATCCTGATCGGTGTGTGTTGCGTCGGCTTCTTCATCGCTGACGTGGCGACGCCAACCTGCTTCAAGGATGCGTTTCCGGCGATGCTTGCTCTGGGTGTTGTGACAGCACAGCTGACCGTCATCTGCGTGTGGGGGACATTGGTTCGCGGCACGTTTTGGATTCGACTTCCGTGGACTTTGCTGCTACTCGTGCTTTCCTGGTGCGCCTTTGCGTGGGGGATCACGATTGAGAATGGAAAACCTGATACCGAATCGATGCTCGGGACGGGTGTGCTTTGGATGTTTGGGTTCGTCACCAGCTTTGTGCCTTTGAAGATTGCTGCGATGTGCTTTCGATGGCAGATCGTCCAAGATTCTGCGGGCGATCAAAACGCAGGTCGAGACTCTCGCTACGCGATTCGTGACATCATGCTCGGAACGCTGCTATTGGCATTATCAATGGGGATCGGGTGCGCAATGTTGCCGGATGAGGACATTAGCTTCACACGCGCCCTGCATGCGAGTGCCCTCCATGACGCTGAGCCATTGATTGCGATTACGATCTATGGGATTGTCTGTCTGTTCGTGAAGCTGCCCTGTATTTGGATCTCGCTCGGAGAAAAAGCAGAGAAGATCAAATCGAGAATCGGCTTGTGGGTTGTCTACTGCTTGGTGTTGGCGATTGTCGAAATTGGACTGCTGATCGCAGTGCTCGGGAGCCCAGGAGGCCAATCCGAAGAACTGTTTGCGGGAATGATCATCAGCCATCAAATAATGGGCGCGATCATGTTGGGCGTATGCCTCGCGCTCCGTGGGCTGGGTTATCAGCTGGAGCGGTCTCTGAGCAGGCAAGCGGAGCACAAGGCGGAGGATGAATTCAATGCCATTACTTCAGTTCCCGAATCCGATTCTGTTTGAAGTAGAAGGCGCTGCCAAGCCCAGTGACTCGAGAGTTAATTTCACGGTATGATTCACCCACCAATGCGGATAACCATCGCGTCGCTTTACACGGGTCGTTTATCCGACTGAATTGAAACAGTTCCCTCGCTGCTCGTGTCTAAATGACTAAACTGCGATTGCTCTTTCTCGGTCTCGCCGCTTTCTTTGCGTTTGCGTTGCTGATACGGGCCGATCGACGGGCTGGCTTGTCTCGTACCGTCGCTGCCACAGCTGCACAATCTGCAGGAGCGGGCCATTGGATATCGGATACCGGCGATGTCCTGCACCTGCGATACGATGGAACCGGGCACTCGCGTCATTTACACGCTGGCGTCCTACACGAATGCGATTTTGAGTGGTCGTGCGATGGCGCACTGTTCACCGTCAAGAACTTCCCAAATGTGCTCGGTAGCTTCATGGCCCATGAAACTGGCTTGGCGATTGCCACCTTTCCAGTCGTGGAAGTGACTGATGAATCGTTCGTATTTCGGCACGATGGAATCGTGGTTACACTGGTTCCAGGGCAGGGCTTAGAGACACCCACGAACGGTCCGGCCAACGGCGGATAGCCACTGCAACGGAGACGGGTGGTCCGTTTTCTCGTCTGGTTGCAAGTCGTTCGCCCGCGCCCGCTGATGCGGGCCGTTCGTCGGACGACAATTCTCGGCCATTTGCTCGCGGGAATTGGGTATATCGCAGATATTCAAGAAATGGCGCCCTTGGCACCGCATTTTCCTGCCAATCATTGCAGCTCGCATCCGAATCGCTTTCGTACCTGAATGCACCTCCGAAGGAACAATCGATGAACCGAAAATCTCAAGACAAGGAGGCACACTATTACAAACGTTCCCGCCGCGCCGCATGGTGGGCTTCCTCTGTGTGCGGGATATTGGGTGCGATTTCAATTGCGGAGGGACCATTCGATCAAGGATTTAGTGGTCTTTGTTTTACCGCCGCTTTTCTGCTCTTCGTTTGGGGTATGGATTACCACCGACGGCTTCAACATCCTGAACTCACAACACCTCGTGCCTGATGATGAGCACATAGTCCGTGTCGTGTGCGTCGTGCAAATTATTGACATTTGAGTCAATCGCGATCTCTTCGATTGAGCGCGTCGGAAACCGTAGCCGACGAACCAACGGATCGCTTTACGCGGGCCGTTATCCGACTGAATTGGAACAATCTGTGGCAGCCGCACATTGATCGCAGAACAACACTGGAAACGCCTGTTCAATTCGTGGGAACATCAGCCGTTCTTACTCCGCTGGTGTGTTTTACCGGTGGTTGGTCCGGCGGTGATTGCGGTTTACTTCGGCTGCATGTGGCCTCGAACTACCGCGGTCTGTGCCGCCATATTGCTGATTGTATACGGCTATCTTCTTCACGAAGGACTTATTGGTGCAGACATCTTCACGCGAGTGCAACTGCAGCGGCAATTACGTACGCGTCGATGGTCGCGATGGTATACGCCGAACTGCTCTTGGGTGATGGAAGGTCCATGGCGCGATCCCGGTGATTTCAACCGTTCGTCGTTGAAAGAACGTTGCGGCAAATGTCTCGGCTCAAAAAGTAATGAAGCATCTACAGAGAACAAGAGAAAACGTTATGTTTCCGGTTCGTTTTCATTGGTTCATGTCCCCAGTCTTCTGCTCGCTGCTGGCTATCAGGGCGAGCGCGGCGGAGGATGCCGGTGTCACGGTGAGATTCGAGAACTACGAAGGCCCTGCGACCGTGGCCGTCGAGTTGGTGGAGCCACGCAAGGTAAAGATAAGTGTAGACCCTAAGACAGCGCGTGAACCACTTACGCTCCGTGTCGAATTGCCGACGAGTGGACGCAATGCATGGCCGTTCGCGGACGTCGAAGTCTGCGACGTCCGAAACGTGGCACTCACTGTTCGACGCAGCGGCATCGAGTGGCACAAGCTACTCATTCCGATACCGGCAGCACACGCCACGTACTTTGTGCAGGTGGTCGATCCGCCCGGAAGCCGCCCGACGTCTCCGGCCGAAAAGCAGCGGACCTTGACCGACGAGACGACGGGCTTGAGCTTGACCATTGCCCGTTGGCACGATGGCAGGCAGGCCGCCCTCAGCATCCGGTTCGATGATTCCCACCCGAGCCATCTGTCAAAGGCGATTCCGATCCTGCGCGAGTATGGTTTTCGCGGCACCTTCATGATCAATCCCGGCGGACGGGAACCCAACAGCCGCCGGCGCTCAGCCTTTGAGGATCACCGGGCCGAATGGGAAGCCGTAGCGAAACGCGGGGACCAGGAGTTTGCCAATCATTCGGCCCACCATCGCGGGGCGACCGGTGACGCCGACATGGAGGCGGAGGTTGGTGACGCCGCCAAGGCGATTTGGAAGCTGTCGCCCGGCAAGAGCAAACTCACGGCCTTGAATCTCGGCGGAGGCACACTTTGGGAAACAACGCATACGCTCCGCTATTACCTCGACAAATACTACCAGTTCGACGCTTCGCAAAACTCCCTGGGCATGGATGATTCGTACGGTAACCGCGTAGACACGTTTCGCAGGTTTCTGGAACAGCACATTCAGCGAGGGCTTTGGTGTCGGATCCACTACCATTATATCGGCGAAGGCCTCAGTAGCAGCGAGGCGAACTTTCGCGCCGCACTGGACATCGCCAGGAAGCGCGAGGCATCCCTTTGGATCGCCGGCATGGCCGACATTTACAAGTACCAGACGGAGCGAATCGGAGCCGCGCTGTCACGGGTGCAGTCGGACGACCGTCAGCTTTCGTTCCGACTGACAAGCCTCACTGATCCGGAATTCTACGATCAGCCACTGACCATCGAAGTCGCTATACCACAGTCGTGGCCGCCTGATCGCGTCGCCGTCAAGGACGAGGAGGACAAGTCCATTGCTGTACGCGTGGCGCAAACCCGCGGCGAATCAATGGTACGCTTTGAGGTTGTGCCGCGCAATATGACGTACAGGATCGGTCTGCTCCGTTAGAGCGGAATTCACTGCATCACGACGAGCCAAAAAATGCACGTGCGGACTGGAAATGGTTTGAGAACTAGCGGGTGGGAATCCCGCCTGGGTAACTGTTAGCCACAGGCCCGGTATCGAGTGTTACAGTCAGGGTAGAAGACGTCTCACGTCGAAATCGCTGATGAAGTTCCGCGAAGCGGCCCGGCGTTTAGGTCCGCGCTGGATGCGACGGCGGAGTCAGAAAAGGGGCGAATCTGAACTGGGCCAACTATCAAGTGTATTTAGAGTGCTACCCGTTGCCGCAACCTGGCCAGATCAAAGACTGAATTGCGATGTCGAGGGCGCAGTGATGCTGAGTGAGAGGTGTCGGTTGGGAGCCGGATGCGGTTAACGGCGCACGTCCGGTTCTGGGAGGGGCCGAGGGTCAATTGGCCAGGGATAGAATATTGTGACACCACAGAATCGGAAACGAGTGGCAATCAGGGAACACAAGCCCTATCCTAAATCCAAAAGACCTCGGGCTACTCACGGCCGAGCCCTCGAACTTCTCTTGGGCAAGGGTTCGCCAACTCCTCGGGCTGGGTGATCCTGGCCGTTCATTTCGTTATCCGACTGAAATCTGACGGCGAGTACGCTAGAACATCTCTCCGCTACGACTGCCACCGTTAAACGTGAACGCTAACCCTTACGACCCGCCTGCTGCTACAGACGACGCGAATCGTCAACGCTATCGTATTCTGTGCGTCACGATGTTCTGGCTCTCGGCTGTATTCGCGACTTTCGCTTTTATCTCCGCGATTCTTGTCGCCGTCCAGAACTACCTCGCGATAGCGGAAATGGGTGGCTCACTTCCAACCTACATACCGCTACTTGTGGTGCTGGTCGCATGCTGTGCATTTGGGTTTGGATGGTCATCGCTTCAATGGCGGTCCGGCAAAATCCGCCCCGCGATTGTTTTGTTTGCG
The DNA here is from genome assembly GCA_963734865.1 of Pirellulaceae bacterium. Classification (GTDB taxonomy): domain Bacteria; phylum Planctomycetota; class Planctomycetia; order Pirellulales; family Pirellulaceae; genus CBDCUW01. The sequence continues at coordinate 1,163,412 of CAVTIV010000019.1, read as the reverse complement.
TCTTCTGTTTTTGCTCTCTTTGCTGGTCCGTACATCCTGCTTATGCTCCTATACGGCCTCCCTAATTGACCGCTGATTCCAAACCGGCGGATTCCCATGCACTGCAACGAAGAGTCGGCATAGTCCAGTGAGACGGAGTCGAGACGCGGATAAAGCAATGCACCCAAGCCGCGAAGTCGGGCGTCTTGAAAATGGACAATTTCTCGTCGCGGCAGGGTGATTGCATCCGTTCGTCGACATAAATGCTTCTTATTTAGTTCTGCGCCGGTACGAGCGACACCAATCCCTACGCTACGCCAAGGACCGTCAGCGATGTGGCGCGACAAGGTGATGGCAGCGAGGCGTACAACTGCCCAAATTGTGGACTACCTACCGAGCCCGGATTTATCTGCACGTTCGAGCGAGAAACGGACGCCAAGCGTTTTCGCGAAGTGTTGACCAAAAGTCTTGGTCGGTACTCGTTAGAGTTGGCCGAGAAGAAGACGAAGTTCAAATTGAAACGGAGAACATCGGCAAAGAAGTTTGGTGCGAAGGTGCGCGAGCTGAAAGACTGGTTTCGGACTCAGCTCACGACACCGATCTCAATCGTTTGGCCGACGCTGGTGCGTAAGATTCAAGGTCACTTTCAGTACTTCAATGTCAATGACAATTGGGCATCGAGAGAATATTGTGACATCACAAGGAGAAATCCGTGGCAAACCGTGAACACAAACCCTATCCTAAACTCGAAAGACCCCGAACTACTCGCCCCGAGCCGGGCGTAGGGTGATTGGTCGATCGATACCACATTGGCCGGGCCCGCTGACGGCCAACGTTCGTCGAAAGGAATGTCTCTCTCGCTATGTGTCGTCTAGTCGTCCTGTCGATCGCGTTGACCACCGCAGTCGGTCTACCGCCGGGCTCGGTTGTTGCGCAGGAACCGTCTGTGCTCGTTGTTGCGATATCGGGATTCAGATCAGATGCTTCCGCCGATCAAATTACGCGAACGGCTGCTCGTGGAACCGGGAATAGCGGTATCTACCAACTAGTGGTCGAATTTGAACAATCGGGGTACCAAGTCGAGTTCTTCAATTGGAATGGTGCATCTGCCGGACAATTCGCGGTGCAACAGGGTCCGGGCTCGAAAGCGATCATCGAGAAGATACGCTCCGCCCACGCTCAATCCAAGTTCGACCATCTCATCCTCATTGGGCATAGCTGGGGTGGCCACACAATGCTCGATATCGCTCAACAGTTGCGTCGCGAGCCGGCAATCAATATTCGGCTGGCGGTCGGTCTCGACGCTTCTTCGTTTTCGCGTGGCGGACGAATGGAACGTTTGCCCAGGAACATCGAGAATCTTGTCAATTACTATTCGCGCAATTCTTTCTGCTGGGGCGAGTGGAAAGACGAACCGCGTGTTCAAAATATTTGTTTGGCTGACCCCGCGAACGGTTTCATCGTCGACGGGAATCCAAACTACGCGTCACAGCTTGACTGGGGCGCACACAACGCAGCCGAGTGGGATGCAAACATTCACGCGGACATCAGGAAACGCGTTGACGAGTTGTTTGCAACAAAGGCAACGACGAACCATGGGTTGCACACGGAGGACTCGAAAACGCGACTGGGCAGTGTTTGCCCTACCGCTCGTCCCCAGTGAACCCGGTTGTTCGTCGACGGAACATCAGGCGGACTGTGGCATCGCATTGGCTTCTATTTGCACATGCTCGACCTCCTGTCCGGCATCGCGGACGTTCCGGATTGCCGAGTTGATTGCCGCCTCCAACGATTCTGCCTCACGGTGAAAGTCGATTGTGAACACCCCATTGCACGTCCCAGGGGTCGCGTCATTGCATCCGCACTCGAACAGCTTGTCAGCGATTTCTTCCGTCAGCTCTAAAGGTCCCTTCAGGATCAGACTGAATTCATACTTGCTCATTTCGTATTCCTGAGTTCGGTACTACCCATGCTGGCAACGGTCGACGGCACGTCGAATGTCTTTCGCGTGGTCTTTCGGGCTCCTGGGCGTCGAATAGACTGCCTTGGCACAACCCTCCCGATTCCGAAGCGGACAGTAGATCCGACCCCAAACGTGGGCTCGCGCATTTGCCTTGACCACTCGCCATCCATGCGATTCCGCATACGCGACAGCGTCTCGGATATGCTTGTTTGGGTGGTCGGCCACTGTTCTTCCTTTCCCACTGACTGTCCGTTCTCTCGATTGTACCATGGAACGAATTGATGCCAATTACGATCCTTTCGCGTTGGCCGAGTACCGGTTCACGACGAACCATGGGTTGGACGCGGAGGCCTCGGATGGCTCTTGGGCAGTGGTTGCTCGTCTGCTCGGCCTCGGTCAACCCGGTTGTTCTGCGTTTTAAACGGATCGACGCTCCGTTCATGGCTGATCGGTCAACTCAACGGAGAGTCCGTCTGTGACACCCTTCGGGGTCAATCGGCAATTGGGATCCGCCCGACCGGCGGTTGCTGCGCACCGCCGGCTACTCTCTGTGACTGCCTCGTAGTCGTCGTGCGGCGTCCCTGGAAGGGGCCAGACTTCGCCGTCGTAGCGCGGCGTCCCTGGAAGGGGCAAAGAGAGTAGCCGTGGGTCGCGCAGCAGCCACGGACTTCGGATCAAAACCGGATGATCGACCTCGATATTGACCACGAATCAACCGAATCGACACCAATGCAGATCCTTCCCGCTTGTCGATTCATGTGTATCCATGGTTGTCAAAAACTTTCTCTGATGTCGTCTGGGCGTCGGTTCGCTATCGTTGTTGGCTGTGACGTCTTTGCTGCGTTGGCAGATTGAGATAGGCATGGAATCGATGAAACGCTACCCAAACACACGTGATCGAGAGAATAGCTCGATCAAACGCGGAAGAGATTGAATCGCACGCAATACAACATTGTTTCAGACTCAGCAATTACAGGCAGCACTTGAGGGCGCCACTGTGGCGTGATAACGTGCGTCACCAGGCCGTCGCTTTACGGCAACCGTTGGTCCAACCCCGATGGTGTCTCATGATGAACCGGTGGATCGGTAGTCTTTTCGTGACCTTTCTCGCGTTGATATCGGCGCCTTGTCGCGCACAGGAATCAAAGGGCCCCGACTCAAAAACCGAGCCCAAGCCGCAATCGATCGATGAACTCTTGTTGTTCTTTCCGTCCAAATTCCCAAGCGGAGACTGGGAGCCTGGGAACCTGCAATTCAAAGACGTCTTCTTTTCCGCTGAAGACGAAACGAAACTACACGGATGGTATTGTCCGTGCGACAACCCGCGTGCCGTTGTTCTCCTGGCGCATGGAAACGCCGGACATATCGCGTCACGAGCGCCATGGCTACGTTACTTGCAAAGCAAAGCACGATTGTCCGTGTTCGCATTCGACTACCGGGGATATGGACGCAGCGAGGGCACGCCGACGGTTGAAGGGGCCATTCAGGATGCGACTGCCGCTCGGGCGAAATTACGCGAACTTGCGACCGTCAAAGATTCGGAAATGCTCCTGATGGGCGAATCACTTGGTGGTGCTATCGCCGTTCAATTGGCGGCCGACTCACCACCACGAGGCCTGATCCTGCAAAGCACGTTTTCATCTCTTCGCGATGTTGCCGACGTCCACTATCCGAAACTGTCTTGGCTAGTTCCGCGGAACAAACTTGACTCGCTGGCGCAGATTGTCCGTTATCGTGGCCCATTGTTCCAAAGTCACGGAAGCGTGGATCGCACGATTCCAATCTCGTCGGGCGAAAAGATTTTCAGGGCGGCGAACGAACCAAAACAATTCGTTACAATTGAAAATGCTGATCACAACAACTGGCTCACCGAAGCGTACTTAAATCAACTTGATGGGTTCGTCACACGCGTTGTCTCCACCCCAAGATGACTTGCGAACAATCGGATGCGCAGGAGACCTCGGCGCAGTCGATCCTGAAATCAAAGTCAACTCTCGGTCTCCGCTGATCCGCGATGTCCGTGTACTTCAGCCTTCGGCGTTCCTTGTTCGACATTCGATATTCCCCCGCGCATCCCGAACGATGAACACCGAATCTCGAACACCGAATATCGAACAAGGAATCTCGAATCATGAAGTCGATCATCCGCGACGTTCTCTTTGGTGAAATCAATCGACCGAAGGAACGCGGTTGGCCGATCCAGACCGGCGGCAACGCTGGTGGATGATCATTGGGCCGACAACATCCGTCGGTATCTCTGGAATTGCTCGTCGGATTGGGATCTCGCTGTCAAAATTGAGGTGAAAGAGGGGTGAGTCGCATGAGAATTTGCCGCCGGCCGACGCATTCGATAGACTTTGGGTAACGTCGACGGGTGTTGGTCACTTGCTCGATGATTTGCAGTCATCGACGAACCAAATGTGTGTCCGCAGACGTCGAAAGACTTTTTTGGCCGATCGTTGATCGTCCGCTGGGAGTCGGTCGACGTTGTCGTGCATTACAATATCGCTGCAGCTCTTCGTCTTTTCGCTTCTCTGCACAGGGCCGGTTCGATGACCAGATTCCAATTCAGTAATCGGGGTTTTTTGGTTCGGCATACAACTCGAATCATGGCCGGACTGCTGGCCTTTTCGTGCGCCGGCCTGATTGCCGCCGACCCGCGGATGATCGATGAAGGCAGGGAACTGTTCGAGCGTCAGTGGACACACGAGCCACCCGAATTGCTGGAGCAGGGCGAGAAGGAGTCGCGACGGGAATTCGAGAGACGGCTGATGGCACTGGCCGGTGATGGCTTGGGGCCGATGTACAATGCCACCTCCTGCGAGGACTGTCATGCCGGAGGTGGTGGTGCGGGTGTTGATCGAAACGTGACGCTGCTGACGCTCGACCCGCGGTCTCCGGCGCTCGATCGCAAGACACTTCCCAACGATGTCACTCGCAAAGCGTTGATCGATTTGTACCCGGGGCTATTGTCGCCGCGGGGTGCCTTGTCGCTGGATGTCGTCGTGCACGAAAAGTCGGTGCGCCCATTTTACGATTGGATTCGCACACAAATTGGTGCCCATATTCCGGGCGGCGCGCCGCAGGCATGGTTTGTCTCCGAACAGCGGACGACCGATGCGATTGCGGATCGACCTGTTCTGGCGGGTCGGGTCGGTGGGCTTGACTTCTACTTGAGCCAACGGAATTCGCCGCCGCTGTTTGGACTTGGCCTTGTTGACGAGATCGAATCGGCCACACTGCAACGGATCGCTCGCGGGCAAGATCGACGCAGCAGCGGACGCGTGACCGGTCGACTGGGTGCCGGCAAGTTCGGCTGGCGTGCCCAGACGGCAACACTCGATCAGTTCGTTCGCGGCGCTTGTGCCGGGGAGCTCGGATTGCAGGTATCGCGCACACCGCAGCCGGCCGATGTTGCCGACGAGACTTATATCAGCCTCGGCGTCGACTTGCAGGAGCCGGACGTCACGAGGTTAGTCAACTATGTTCGCACGCTGCCCTATCCGATGCAGGAGACGCGGTTGCCGGAGGAATCGGCAGCGGTCCGAGACGGCAAACGGTTGTTCGGCAAGATCGGATGTGCCCTCTGTCATGTCGAGAACGTCTACCCAGCCAGAGGCGTGTACAGCGATTTCTTGCTGCACGACATGGGCGATTTATTGCAAGCCCCTTCCCCCGCGTCATCCGGTGCGCTAACGGCCAGCATGCCACGATTGCGAATCCCAATATTCACTCCTGGACAGCAACCGTTTGGATCGGGCAGCCCGATTGGAGGTTATTACGGCAGCCCCTCTTCGACGATACCCGAACCCTATCAGGTTGCCAGGCCTGAGCAGCCACGATTTCCTCGCGGCAAGGTACCCGCGAGCGTCCTGGAAACACGGAACCCCGCTCAAGTGACCTGGGATTTGCTTCAACGTGAGTGGCGGACGCCGCCATTGTGGGGTGTCGCCGATTCGGCGCCCTACCTTCACGATGGTCGCGCTGCGAATTTGGACTCCGCGATTCGGTGGCATAGTGGCGAGGCGTCCGATGCGGCAGCGGAGTATCGTTCATTGACCCAAGAAAGGCGGAAGCAAATCGTTGTTTTCCTGGCATCGTTGCGATCGCCACCCCTGGCTCCGCGCCAAGAGCGAGAACCGATCATCCATCCGATCGTGACCCAGGTGGCGGCAGATCCGCCGGCAATCGATCCCGACAGCCTTGCCGAGGCGATCGACGCATTTCAGCAGGGATACTGAACGGCGGCGAACAATCACGACGCTTCGGTTTGACGATAGAATGACTGCTGGTTAGCCATTCAATCTATCGATCGAAGAACCGCATCATGCACAGCGATTCCCGCGTCAACGCGTCATCCGAATTGGTCCCCACCGGGATTCGTCGACGAGACTTTTTGAAGCAATCGGCCGGATTGGCTGTCGTTGCAGGCACACTCGCTTCATCGGCGGAGCTGGCCGTTGCCGATGGGGTCAAGGGGCCCCTTGCGATCGATTTTGCTGGCCCCGACTCCCTGGTCCACCCGGCACCGTGGGAATCGCTGAATCCGGGATATTGGAAGATCGAAAATGGTGCGCTGCGGCGTCGGCTAAAGAACGTCGGCGATCGCGCGCGGCGTACCGGGTTTCCCTTTCACGCGATGTCCAAAGGCGAGACCCTATCGACGGATTATGATCCGTCGCTGCCGTCGGGGATCATCTACCGTCGCGATCAGAGACTATCGGGACCATTCACTGTCGTCGCCGATTTCACCTATCGTGGCGATCGTGACCAACCGACCGATGGTGACGATCCGGGCTGGGCGATGTACCGCGAAGGTCATGGTCTGATGGGCATCGCTTTCGGTGCCAAATCCCTGTTCGAGAGCTATCACACGATTCGCCATGCCATTGAGGCTGTTTGGGCGGACGACGCGAGTTTGCAGTTTCTCGCGGCCGGCAAACCGCAAAACAAGCGATCCAAGCGATCCAAGCGATCTGCTGCCCCGCGCTCTCGGCCGGTGACAAGGTGAAGCTTCGATTGGAAGTTGTGCCTGAGGGCGATACCGCTGAGGTCACATTGACTCTGCAGCGAGAGGGACAGACGGCGACCTTGAAACAGCAGATGCCGACCAAAGCGACCGAGGGTTTCGTCGGAATCACAGGCCGCGGTCTGATCGACTTTGAAGTGAACTCGATCACGATTGACGCGTCGCAAGCCAAGCCGATGGAGGTCGCCACGATTGACTGTTTCGCTTGCTATCCATTGGGCGATACGTTGACTCGGACCAGCGACGGATCGTGGCAAGTTCGGTTCATCGGCCTGTTTTCGAGCGACGGTGATCTCGCGGAAATACGAATCGCCGACTCGGCTGATCCCGAGGGGGGCTGGAAACGCGTTCCGGTCGCCGGAACGGCAAAGATTGTCAGCAACGAATTCCGTCGAAACACGTCGGTGATCGACGCACAATTGCCGGTCAATCCCGCGACCGCCACGCTCTATTACACCATATGGAAAGACGGTGTTGATGTGACGGCCGACCTCCGCGTCGGATCCGACGCGACCGGCCCGGGCACCGGATTGGTGGGTGATGTGCCGTCAAGCGGACGATATGTCGGTCGGTTGCCGCAGTTGAAACCGCCCTACAAGCTGTGCGGACTTTCCTGCCACGCGATCACCAGCGGCTTGCAGACCAAACAGCCCACGGGTTATCGCATTCTTGGCGGTGGCGATGATTGGCAATTTCGTGACCAACCAACCGAAGGAGCGTACCAATACCTGGAAGAGTACGGTTTTCAGGTGATGGTCTGGGAAGATGATGTCTGGTACATGGAATTGGTGCTCTACCCGCCGAGCACCGATGACGCATACAAGATCGTGACGCAATCGATTTGCGGTCCGACAAGTCGCTGGCAAATGATGCGACATTGGAACGTGATCAATCCGGGTGATCATGATTATGGCATGGACGATGTCAAGGGTCCCGAGCAACTGGTGATTCGGCGCGTGCAGGGGCTGGGTCAGGATGTCAGTTACATGCGACGTAATTTTCAAATCGTCCATCACTTGACCACGGGGGCCGAACAAGTCGACCCGCTGGCGAATCCGAAAAAATGGCGGGCCTGGAAGATGCCCGACGGAGACTTTACCTTCGTCGTACTTGATTCGCGACTTTGGCGCAGCAGTCAAGATACAGATATCTGGGACGACTCAGGTTGGGGTGCCTTCAAGAGTTTGTACGATCGGACCGACCCGACCCGCAGCCTGTTGGGCGAGGAACAATTCGCTTGGTTGGCCGAATTGCTGGGCACCGATTCGTCACGATTGATCTGTCTGACCGGCATCAACGGGATGCATACGATTTGGGCCGGTGGCGGTGGCAAGTTCGAGAGCGGGGCAGACCCGACGAAGTTTAGCCAGCGTGACCGAGTGACGGCCGACTACGCCGGTTGGGTCAAGGCAGGCGCGGACCGTGTTTTAGAATTGCTCGGATCGCGTGACGGAGTCGTTACTGTGTACGGCGATGTCCACAACGGCTGTATCATGAAAAACGCGGAGCATCGAGTGATCGAGTGCAGCTTCGGACCGATCGGGCGCAGCGGCGGCCGTGCGGTGATCCCCGGGTTTGGGCCGAAGATGAAAGATATCGACGGCCGTGATCTCGAGATCCACTCGCTATATCACAAGACGCATGCGGATCCGAACCTTTCCGAGCATCAGCCCGGAGACCCGTTCTATTGGAATTTTCTCGAGATGCGTTTTGACACGACCGGGGCGAACCCGAGCATCGCGTTGCGAGTGCGAAATCTGATCGATGCGCCCGCCGATCGACCTCGTGGTGGCGGGGCGTTGGAAACGGTCGCATCCGAAACAGGACGGCCGTTGACATGCCGGCTTCCTTTGACCAGAACGCTTCCCAACGCCGATGTCCGCTTCCTGCGTCTTGACGGTCGCCCGATTCGCGGCACTCGCAGCCTGGCTGACGGGACGGTGCCCCTTGCGGGATTGGTGGACGTCCATTCCGGCGATACCGTGATCATGATCGCGTTTGATGGACAGCAGAGCGCATCGCAGGTATTAACGATGCTGTAGAGCGAAACCGGCATTGCCCAGGTTAGACTACCGGGAAAAGTACGAATCCAAACTCTCGATCCTGAGCGGGCCCTTGAATCACCAACGTCCCAGGCGACAGGTTGCCGACGCGGGCTGCTTTGCGTCCGACGCTGAACTGCAACAACTCGGCCGAATCGACACCGCAGGTTTGCCGGGACCAGATGGGATCGACGGCCAATGCTATCACTCACCGCCTCGTACCGCAGGCACCAACGGGCGACGCGGTGGCGATGCTTCACCGGCGATCGATGGCCAAACTGGCGGAAATGTCTCGCTCCAACTCGCGTATGGTCGTGGCCAGCGAGAATCGGGAATGTTGTTGCTGTCCGCTCCGGCTGAGACGTCGGCATCGCGAGCAACGCAGGTTGTGCAAGAAGCGGAAATCGGCCAAGAAGGATACGTTTTCATCCATGCGGTCGGCGGCAAAGGCGGTAACGGAGGGCGGGGCGGCAATGGGCAACCTGGTAGTACGGGTACGGCCGGCAGCGATGCGACAAGATACTCAAGTGGTGGCAACGGTGGCCCGGGCGGCAACGGTGGCGATGCTGGCAATCCATCCGACGGTGCCGATGGCGGCCCAGGCGGCAGCGTATCGCTAGCGGTCGGCGAGTGCGATCAAGGATTGCTGATGCTGATCAAGGGCAACCTGGCTGGCGGCGAGATCGGATTTGCCGGTGAACCTGGCCGCGGCGGGCGGGGCGGAAAAGGTGGTCGTGGCGGAAGCAGTCATCACTGGACCGAAACGGAGAGCTATACCGATTCGCAAGGGAAACATCAAACGCGAACCGTTTCTCACTCCAACCCCGGTGGCAGCAACGGCCGCCCGGGACGCGACGGTGCCCCCTCGGCTTATCGCGCCCGCGATGGATCCCCAGGCGAACCAGGACAGTTTCGAATCACGGTTGTCCACCGAGACGGAACGCGAACGGACTACCCGTCACCGTACGATTTGGAATTGGTCACGTTCGATATTGCCAGCGAATACGAAATCCTGGAGCCCGATAGCCTGGTCTCTATCGATCGGATCGTTGTTCGCAACATTGGCGGGATGCCCACGCCTGAGAATTACACCGTGCGAATCTATTTGGCATCGGATCGCTGGGTGGAATCCGACGAAGTCGATCTGGTGATGCACCGGTCACTGCGGCCGGGAGAGACTTACACCTTCGCCGATCACGGACTGCGATTCCGGATTGGCGACTTTGTCGTCGATGCACCTCGCAGACGCCCCTTTACGCTCAGGCATGTTGTCAATCCCCAAGCGCTGATGGAAAGCGGAATCCATCGCCCGTTTCGCCAATTCGACAATGGTGAACAGGTCCAGGTCCGATTCCCCGTCGAACTGATGGCAATCACGGCGCTGGGCAGTCTGGCACCGGGGGAATCAACGCGTGTGATTTGGGGAATCACGAACACCGGCAGCGAGACATTCGACCAAAAATATCTGTACCGCGCCTTGAGATGCAAATTGGGATTACTCGGGGGCGATATCGATGTTCAGCAGATCGTGTTTTTTGATCATCTGGACCAACCGCACGACATCCTCGGTAAATCGTTTCAGCTGCCGATCCAAGAACTTTCCCCGGGTGAAACGCGAATCATCGAAACGCGAATCGGCGTCAGAGAAACGGCGGAAGTCGTGCCTTACCAGGGTTTTGGACTGGGCATTGATTTGGACCTGCAACGTCCGAGATCGAGCGATCAAAGCGAACACGATCGTCGGGTCGATTTTCGCAGACGCTTCATTCGTATCTCGGAACGTTACCTGCGACAGCAGGGCGCACGTTTCCTGCTGATCGCCAACGAAAAAACGACGGTCAACGATATCGAGAAGTGGACGCAACTGGCGGACTACTTCGGCAGTAGCCTCGACGTCTGGGACGTCTCGTACTATGGATTCTTTGACCTGGCCCGCGCGGTCGACCGTGACCAGTCGTTGCTTCAGCAATGGCAGGGAATGACGATCATCATTCCCAACAATTACTTTGAAACTCCGATCGGCAAGACCGTTGCCTTTGAACAGCTGGCGAAGTCACAATTCTTGACCGCGGCGGCCGATTATGACATTAACTTTTACGTGGTTGGCGACTCACATACGGGCGGCGAAGCAATGCTGCAGAACGCATTGGTCCCCGTCAGCGACGACAAGTCGCCGAGCGATTTGAAAAACCAGAGGCAATTCTTGCGGGAAGTGAAACGCTGGACAAAATTCATTGAGCGAAGCCAAGAGGTCGTTGGCGGTGCCACCGGTGATGCCCGCGATTTCGCCGACGTGTCGCTGGGCGCCGTGCACAATTTCGAGATTGAAAAACGAACGTTTCTGTTTCAACCGAAACAGGTTTGGCTGGAACAGCACGCACGAAACCTGCAGGCGAAATTGCGAAAGACCGACCCCTTGCACCGCTGGTTGATCGTCCATCGATACGGTACCGGGGATACCGACACTTCATGGGGTTTTTTCCGCAAACGAAAAGTTGGTAGCTTGGAAGTCCGACGCACACTCGATTCGACCAAAGGATCGGCGGTGCTTTATGAAGTCGCCGAGATCGACGCGATCGACAAACATTTCATTACCAGCAAAGCGAACAAACATGGGATCTTTTTGGCGTTGAAGTTCGAGGACAAGGTGGATCGGTTCATTCGCCTGGTCAGTGAGCGAACGTTTCCACGTTATGCCGAAAACTACATCGACCGCCCGTTAACGGACCAGGAAATCCAGGAGATTGGTAACGAGCTGGTTGACTCGATCCTGGTCGACATCTTTAACGAGCAAGGTGTCGCTCGCCGATCCAAGACCTGGGGACCATCGGGCGTCCGGGCACTCACACCGAAACTGAACTATCTGGCCGAACGCTCGCTCAATTACGGAGTCACCTATCGTCAAATGCAAGAGAACGCGGCGAGTTTGGAACTACTGTACGAGCTGATTTCGAATATCCGCTACATGGCCAAGCGATCGCGATCGGCATGGGACTCGCCGTGGATTCCAACCTCTGTTTTCAAGCGAAGCCGCGCCGTTTCGACGCACATGCTGAATCGAGCGGACCGAATCGTTACCAGTATCTTCGGACGCCAGCCCGGTTGGTGGGAGCGGATGACTTCTCGCGGACAGGAGGACAACCCCTTTGGCGGAGCGAAAAACAAGGTTCCCCAAGGAATCGAGAGAAAAATCGCGGACGAGCAATTGCGTGCTCGTGAAGCGGACCTGCATCGGCGCGATCCTGGAACCAAAAAATACGCGGCCGCTCAAGATCATCCCGGGTTAACCTACGACCCCGAATTGTTGCCCGAACAGGCTCGTGTCATGTCGGGAAAGACGTTTGATACGCTGGTCGCCTTGGAAGCCCGGGCAAGCCAATTCCGAGCGGACAGGGAGCATGCGGTGCAGCAAAAACGGGCCGACCTGCTGGTTCCGCTGCGGCGTTCGCAAACGACACTCAGCGAAACGAAACAGCCGACACCTCGGACGGATCTCGTGATTTAGATCAGCTCGAACGCCTTTCGCATCGCAGCGGCAGTCGCCTCGACGGCAGGCTCGTTGTCCATCTGATTCAAAGGTCGATTGAACGGCTCGGCGCGCACGGGGCCGTCGTACCGAATCGTCACGAGTGCACGCAAGAATGCCGCCACGTCAATCACACCCGTCGACGCTGGTAATTCACGTTGATTGTCGATTTGCTGGTCAATCTCCTTCCCGGCGGGCGCATTGTTCAAGTCGCAGGCGACGATCTCCTTGTTGGTCAATGACCGCAAATCATCAACGGTCTCATGCGCGGTGTACCAATGCCAACTATCCAACACAAATCCCATGTTGTCCACGCCGATCTCTGCAATCAGGTCCTTGGTTTCCGCCATGGAATGTACGAAGCTATAACGGCCTGAGGCCCACAGCGTCTTGGGACCGACGTATTCCAAACCAAATCGCTGGCCGTGATCAGCGAGGATTCGCGCGCATTCTCGCAGCCTGCTGGCGTGCTGGCGAAAATTGGCAACGTAAGTCAGATCGTCGTGACGGGGACTCAACCAGGTTCCGACGCGGGTCGCGCCGGCTCGCCGCATTGCCTCGGCGAGCTGGGGCAAGTTTTTAAGTCCGTCGCGAAACGTCGCTTCGTCCTTCCGAAAATCGACGGTCAGCCCAGCCGCTCCCCAAACGAGCTGCTTTTCTTTCATCTCTGCCAGTAGCTCGTTCTGCTCCGCCCCGGAAAGCTTGGCCAGGTAATTCGGCTCAGGTGTCACCGACTCGAACCCGTAACGATCCGCCAAGCGAATGGCTTCACGCTGATCCGCGTTAACACCCAGCGAACCACAACGCAAGTCGAGCGTGAATTTTCGCTCGCGCGGACTGGCAGCCAGACAGCGGTGACCGGCAATCGAACCCCCTAAAATCACAGCCATGTTGGCCAACACCGTTCGTCGAGAGATTGTCATGCTGTGGATCGCCTGGGGTCACTGGCCGTGGGAAACGGGAATTCACTGGTCGCATTTGCCAACAGGCACGCCAGCATCAGCCACTATACCAAGGCGGCAGACGGATGGGGCTGCAAACCGATCGTTCCCAGTTCTCTGGAAATTGCCAGAATCGCGTGATTCGCTGCCGTTTTTACCGCCATCACGAAGTCCCAAACGTGCCTAGTCCTTGAGCGCAAGCTTTCCTAGCAGAGGAGGTCAACATGCACTTCGCGATTGTCATGATCCTATCGATCGTCGCGGCGATATTTCTTGCCTGCGGCGCAATCCTTTGTCTGATGCTGTGGGAACCGGGCGGCGGTCGTTAGTCGTTGCGTCATCCATGGCGAGGATGAATACCACTGTGACCCGGCGCAACCGCTTCCGTTTGCAAGTCTTGCTTCGCAAAAAAATCACATGGCGATTTACCTGATGTGCATCTACAGCGACGAGGATCAGGCGAATTGGTTTCGCGACGCCTGGAAAAAAACGGGCAAGAAACTCGACATGGGAAAACCGTGCGTACGATTCAAAAAGTTAGATGACGTGCCGTTGAAGGTAATCGGGCAGGCGATCAAACGCGTGCCGGTGAAAAAATTTATCAGCTGGTACGAATCCGCAACGCGCTAGACTACGCGAGGATTTCTTCGACGACGCGTCCGTGAACGTCGGTCAATCGAAAATCCCTGCCCGCGTATCGGTAGGTCAGGCGTTTGTGATCGAGCCCCATCAGGTGCAGCACGGTGGCGTGCAGGTCATGCAGGTGAACGCGTCCCTCAACCGCTTTGAAGCCTAATTCATCGGTTGCGCCATGTTGGAATCCGCGGCGAACACCACCGCCGGCCAGCCACATCGTGTATCCGTTCGGATTGTGGTCGCGTCCGTCAAGATCCTTCTTGGCGGTATCTGGCGTGCGGCCAAACTCGCCTCCCCAAAGTACCAGCGTGCGGTCAAGTAAACCGCGGCGGCGAAGGTCCGTTAACAGTCCGGCGATCGGTTTGTCGGTCGCGGCGGCTCGTGCGTTGTGCCCTTTGACCAGCGCGGAGTGTTGGTCCCAGAACTCATCACAGAGTTCAACGTGACGCACGCCCGTTTCCACCATTCGGCGGGCAAGCAGGCATTGCCGCCCGAAATTATCCGAGGCTTGTCCCTGCCCGATGCCATAAAGATCGAGCGTTTCCTGCGATTCGCCCGACAGATCCATGACATTGGGTAACTCGGATTGCATTCGGAATCCGAGTTCGTAAGAGTCGATCACAGCCTCGATATCGGCAGCATCCACATCGGACGACTCCGCCGCATATTCGGCGTTCAATTGTTGCAGCAGGCCGAGTTGTTGGCGCTGATCCTTTCGGGACAGCATCGGGTTGGCAAGATTGCCCACTTCCGCATCTCGTACAGGCGTTTTGATGTCACCAATCGCGGTGCCTTGATAAACCGCAGGCAAGAACGCGGATCCGTAGTTCTTGGAACCGCCATTGATCACCGGTGGGCTAATGCTGACGAAGCCTGGGAGATTCTGGTTCTCGGTTCCCAGACCGTACAACAGCCAAGCACCCATTGACGGGCGTGTGAAGGTGAACGAACCGGTGTGCAGTTGCAGCATTGCGGGCGTGTGGTTGCCGATGTCCGTGTGCATTCCGGAAAGGATGCACAGTTCATCGGCTAGCCCGGCGGTGTGCGGGAACAGATCGGAGACCCATAATCCGCTTTCGCCGCGTCTTTTCCAGTCCCAATGCGAGGGCGTCAGTTGCCGCCCCTTTTTCTCGCTCGGCGCCTCCGCACGCTTGTCAAGTTCCGGCTTGCGTTCAAACGACTCCATCGCCGAAGGCCCACCGCGCATGTGCAGGAATATCATGCTGTCGGCAGTGGGCGGATGGTGAGGCTGCTTCGGCCGCAGCGGGTTGGAGGAACCCGCCGCCGCACCGGGCGCCGCCAATCGTTGCGATTCCGCGGCAGCGGAGCGTTGCATATCCAGCAGAGCCAAAGAACCAAAGCCGCAGGTAGCGGCGTGCAGCATTTGTCGGCGTGAAATAAACGTTGTATTGATATTCCGGCCGACCTCGCCCTCGCCGATTTGCATCACCAGGGAACCTTCGGGACGATCCGACTTTAGCAATCCGCTGACCGCCAGCATTGCGTCGCGCAATGGTTCGGCTTCCAAGCGGCGACGGGGCATTCGCCACCGCAAGCGGTTGTCGGGGTCGGCCAGGTACGCATCCTCGTTCATCTCGCTGGACAAGCGATAGGTTCGTGACAGCACAAGTTCGCGGATCATCGCCTTGGTGGACCAGCGGTGCGTATGAACGAAACGGTGGGCTAGATAATCCAGCAATTGCGGATGCGATGGCGGTAGACCGCTGACACCAAAATTATCCACTGTGGGGACAATTCCAGTTCCCATCAAGTGTTGCCAAATGCGATTGACGGCGACACGCGGCGTCAACGGATTCTCCGGATCGACTAACCACTGCGCCAAATGCCGCCGACCGCTTTCGCTCGCGTCAATCGGTCCCATTTCACGAAAGGTCGAACTGCTACAACGGTCGATGGCGGTCAAGAAGCCACGCGGCGCGACGTCTCCCAACTGCTCTTTCTCTCCGCGCAGCAGCACTTTGGCATCGGTGATCTTCTTCGCCTCTTGCACGCCAAGTGCATAATCGGCTTCAGGCCCCAATGACAGCTAGACCGCCGATTTTTCCTTCGCGGTTTGAGGTCGCTTGGTACTTCCGCCATAGCGGGTATCCGTACTGAGAAAGATTCCGGCAAGTGAATAATAATCGGAGGTCGGTATCGGATCGAACTTGTGGTCATGACATCGAGCGCATGAGACAGTCAAACCGAGCACTGATTTGCTGATCACATCGATTTGGTCGTCGATCACGTCATAGGTCAAGTTACCACCGTTGAGCGATTTCGAGCCGATCGCCAACAGACCGGTCGCGATCATCAACCGCTGACGCTCGGTTTCCGTTTCGGCCGACAATAAATCGCCTGCGATCTGTTCGCTGACGAATCGATCGAAGGGAATGTCCGCATTCAGCGCATCGATGACATAATCGCGATATCGCCAAGCGTACAACATCAGCACGTCACGACTGCTGCCGGCCGATTCGCCATAGCGTGCAATGTCTAACCAATGCCTGCCCCAACGTTCACCAAATTGCGACGAACCGAGCAAACGGTCGACAATCCTCTGCAAGTGACGCTGCGAAGGATCGGTCTCGAATGCGGCGACCTCCTCGGGTGTCGGAGGCAGACCGATCAGATCCAAATAGACGCGACGTAGGAGCGTGTGTGGCTGCGCGTCACCATTGGGTCGCAGTCCCTGCTGCGCCAGTTCTGCGATCACGAACCGGTCAGCGTCCGTGCGTGGCCAATGGGAGTCGATTGTCGGCGGCGCCGGATTCTCAATCGGCCTTAGCGACCACAGATCGATCGGTTCTACGGCGACCTGTTGCTCCGCGGTATGCGACTCTTTCGCTCGCGGGTCGGGGGCACCCAACGCGATCCAGCGACGGAAATCGTCGATCACGGCATCGGGAAGTTTCTCATCGGGCGGCATCTCCAGGTCGCGATACTCGATCGCACGCATCAACAGGCTGTCTCGCGGTTTGCCGGCGACGATCGACGGTCCCGTCTCGCCACCGGCGAGGACTGCCTCACGCGAGTCGAGTAACAACTCACTCCCCACTTCATCTCCATCATACTCGACCTGCCGCGTGAACCGCAATTCAGGTCACGAAGGCCCCTCGGCCCACCCATCGGCAACCTTTCGGCCGGCCGCGCCGCACTCGCCGCGTTGTGGGAAGGCGGCCGGCTGACCGTACCAATCGGGATGGCTGCCTCTTCGCACGGCCAGCAAGATCGCTTTGCCATGAAGATGCGTCGGACCATGGGTGTAATCCCACTCGAGGCGTTCTTCGTAACGGAGGATTCTCAGTCGTGCTTCGGGATCGGCGGCCCATGCGGCAAGCTGGTTGGGTGCAAAGTAGTTGATCACGGCCGACGCAGTCTCGCTGACCGGCGCGGTGCTGCTAATCCCAGGTTCCTGATCGCTACCAGGGTCTTCGGTCGTATGCACATTGACATACAAGAATCCGGCATCGGATATTGCCGAAGTCATTCGCTTCCAAACTTGGATCGCATCGGCAATCGGGATGTGATCGAGCACCGTGGTCGCCACAATCGCCGCAAAGTGCGAGTCGGGCATTTCGACATCGCGAACGTCGTCGGCCTGAGTGTGTACGCGATCGCTGACGCCGGCATCGGCGGCGCGTTGCCTGATCCGTGCCAGTCCTCGCTCGCTTAGGTCGATCGCCGTCACGTCATAACCGGCCATCGCCAGGGCGATCGTATCACGGCCAGCACCAGCGCCGAGATCGAGAGCTTTCCCTCCGCCGCCGACCTGCTGCAAAAATGCGGCGACGGCAGCAGACGGCTGATCGCCATAGGCGACATCGTCGCGGTCGTAGGGCTCGAAAAAGGGATCCGCGATTTGGGTCATGATTCAGTTTGTCGGGTGTCGTGTGAAGGGTGTGGCGACCGATTCTAGCGTTCCTTGCCACGCCCGCATCAGTTGACACGGTATCCGATCTGCCCGAGTCGCTGTTTGACGAGTGTGACATGGTTACCCTGGATCTCGATTTGGCCGTGTTGAATCGACCCACCGGCGCCACAGGCGGATTTCAACGTCGAAAGCAACTCGGCAAGATCGTTTCCCGCTGGGTCCAATCCCCCAACGACCGTCACCAACCGTTTGTGTTTTCGCCGATCGACTCGTACTTTGGCCGTCTGTTTTTCCGGCGAAATCGGGGTAAACGGCGTGGATCCCGATGACTCCGCTGCGCACCGGCAGTCCACTTCAAGCTCGCCGCAACGATCGCAGCGAGGTGGAATATCAAACGGTGTCCCGGCAAAAAGTCGTGTCATGGCAAAGGGTGATGATGAAGGACGTGAGACTTGGACTTCCAGCCGTTGTAGCAAACGACAGACCCGATCTGCCGCTTGAATCTGCCCGAAAAACAATCATGGATCGGCACGCAACTCCGATGGCACATCGGCCAACGCGTCGTCGGGCAGCTCGAAAGACCCGGACAACAACTCCCGATCTTCATTGACCAATTCGGGATATCTAGCAGACAGCACTTCGACCGAAAATATCTCTTGAACCGCATCCTCGAACTTCACAAAACCGACCGTCTCGCCAGATTCGATATGGATCACCCACACACCGCAAGTCCGTTCCTCAACCGCTCGCTGGGCAATCGGTACGCCGCCAAAGATCGCGGATTCGCGGACCTGCGATAAGCCGACGAATGCCAGCGGGCCGACAAATGACAGTCCGCGAGTAAATCCTGGCAAGTTCGTGACCGGTACAAATTTCCTCGCTTTTTCGTCGACGTAACCAAAACTACCTTTCCCCGATTCGAGCAGCCACAGCCGATCGCGATACCAACGTGGCGAGTGCGGCATGGACAGTCCGCCGAGGATCGTTTCGCCCGACGGGATATCGACCAGAATGCCACCATCCGTTTTGCTTTCACGCCAACCAGCAGGTCGGTTCGTTGCTCCCAGCGCGGTGACGTAACGCGGTTGACCGTCACGCAGGCCAAGGCCGTTGAGGTGACAACAATCGCCCGGCACATAGCTGTGGATAAACGGCGGTCTCCAGAGGGGTTGGAAATTATAGGTGTCACTGCGACGGCAAAGGCATGAAAAAAGTGTATTCACGAACCACAACTCGGCGTCGCTGCCAGCCCCGACCCAGGCCATTTCGTGAATTTGGATGTCACCGGTCCAGTGCGTCGTGCGAGGCAAGTAGCAGGCATCGTGTGCCGACGTCGGATGCTCCCCGTCCCCTTTGGCATCAAGCTTCCGGCAAACGGCAGGCAGATTGTGAAACTCCCAAATGCTGATCGCGCCACCGACTGCCAACCGGTTGCCGGCGACTGCCAAACCCATCGGTTTGTCGAAGGATCGAAAGTGTGTATTCAAAACACCATCTTGGGCTCGCAGCAGAACCAAACGCCCAGCCTGGTAAGTCGTCACCATGACCGAGATTCCAAAGTCTTGAAAAATCTCGGGCAAATTCGACGTGTGCACGCTGCGCAGAGGTTCGAGCGAATTACCCGATTCAGCGTTGGACTCGTTTCGTTCAGACTCGGACATCGAGTACCGTGGTTGGGCGATCAGACTTTGATTTCAATTGCGACGCTTGAGAGGCAAGGATATCGTTTTTATGACGCATCACGCTATCCGGATTGCTGACGGAGACATGCCACGCACGATCAATGCACATCAACGAAGCAGCTCGTCCAAAAAGCATCTGTCGGCGAGCAACTGATCCACGCCTACCGATATCGCTGTTGGCTCGACGCGCTCACTTCCCGGCAACCTGTTTGGGGTGGGCGTTGTCGTGGTCGATCGCTGGCTACCGCTGCTGATTATGCTAACGGACTTGGCGATCGGTCTAATTGCCTCGGCCGCGGATGTCGCCTGTTCATCATACCCTTCCGGTGAGATTTCGATCGCAACCGGTTGAAGCAATTCAGCTTCGCCCGTGCCGAGATCATTCGATTGTCGGGCCAAGTCGTTGATGATCCTCAATGCGTCCACGGCGGTTGCGCGTCCGTCGCCATTGTGATCGAAGTAGACGCCAGGCCAGGCAGCGACCGCGACGGCGTCCGTGAGAACTTGATCGCCGCTATCCGAAAACTCACGCCGACCGAGTTCGTTGATCACACGGAGTGCGTCGCGAGCGGTTACGAAACCATCATTATTGACATCGCCAGGTTGCAGAAAGTTTTGCCAGGGACTGGGCGCGTTGACTTGGACAACCGGATTGCCAGTACCATTGTGGGTCGCGGTACGGATGAATCGCCCATCGATATTCAACGGATCGCTCATCAACCAATCGTGCGCGTCGGCAAACACGATCTGGTTCGGTTGGCCAGCGACGATCTTTATCGATTTTGCAACCGGTGACAGCTTGGTGACCAACGTTGCGTTCAC
The DNA here is from genome assembly GCA_963734865.1 of Pirellulaceae bacterium. Classification (GTDB taxonomy): domain Bacteria; phylum Planctomycetota; class Planctomycetia; order Pirellulales; family Pirellulaceae; genus CBDCUW01. Next base: position 1,142,918 of record CAVTIV010000019.1, on the reverse strand, counting down.
TGTGACCGTAGCACCAACACTGCCGGAAAGATCCAGATTGGCAAAATTCTCGGCCTCAAAGGATGGAGCGGTGAGGTCGAACGATCCGCCCTCACCGACCAGCACCAAGGTGTTCTTCCCGTTGCCGCCCTGAAGATTCAATCCGCCCGACCGAAGGGCCCGGCCGATCGCCTGCAAGGTCACAGTTTCGTCGAGGAACGTACCAACCACGTGTAAGACACCGACACTCGCGTCGGGCGAGGCAAACAAGTCGACATCACCCGACCGGGCCACCAGATTGTCCGATTCGACGCTGATCGCGATGTCACGGTTGACCAAGTCAACAGAAACGTCGGGCGTCGCGTCTCCGTCAAGCAGCGTCAACCAATAGTCTTCGACCTCCCCGTCCGCGGCTGCGCCCGTTGGTGCCAGGCCTCCGGAAGTACTGAGGCGAAAGCGAGCCGCCGTGTTCCCGGCAATCGCGCCATGGGGGATGGTGTACGAAATCAAGTTATCACCGGCCGTCACATCCGCACTGGCAATGATTTGCTCTCCCGCATCTTGCCAATCACCGTCCTGGTTGAAATCGATCCAGCCATCCAACATCCCTGATCCCGATGCCCGGATCGACACACTTGCGGATGTGCTGGCTGAGGAATTGGCGACCAGGCTCGCGATCCATGACACACCATCATCTGCGGCATCGCCATCGGCAAAATCCGATGGCTGTCCATCCAGTTCGGTGTCGATGTCCACACCAAGCCGCAGGGCGCCGGTGGCGTGACGAGCCCCATCGTTGGCCAACGTGACGGGATAATTGCTCGGTGCATCCCCGTAGTCCTGGGCGTCGACCACATTGATCGCGACGGTGACCGTTACGGCATTGAAGTTGTCCGCGAATGCAGGCGTGAAGCTTGCCGAGAGAACCTGTCCCGCTCCGACATCGAGTACCGTGCCAGCGGGCGGATCGTAAAGGAACGTTCCCAACTCGGCCGTCGTCGCATCGAGCTGTGTCGTCCCCAACGGCGTGCCGAAGGCGATGTCGCCGGGAGCAACCCAGGTGATCACAGGGTCCGCCTTGAGGACGTCGATCATGACGGTCTTGCTGATCGGCGAATAATGCAGTGTGTCGTCGGGCGTGAAATTGACGGTCAAGGTTTGATTGAGCCCCGCCATTAGCAACACACCCGAGGGCGGAGTGTACGAGAATGTCCCAGCAACGTCTGCCGAAGCATTCAATTGATCCCCACCCAGTACGGTTCCGAAAACGATGTCGGCGGGATCAACCCAGTTGAGCGTGACGTTGGGCTCGGCGACGGTCAACGTTACGACCGCATCGGTCGCATTTCCGCTATCATCGGTCGCGGTAAAGGTCACCACCGTGATGCCCACCGGAAACGTCTGCTGCGACGCGGTCAGCGTGAGCGTCGGGTCGACGATGTCGCTGGCCGCCGACCCGAACAGATCGATCAACTCGGAATTCGACAGGTCCGCTCCGCTCGGCAGGTTGGGCGAAATGGTCAGCGCCGTTGGCAGCGTGAATTCCGGCGGGGTCGTGTCTTGCACTGTCACGTTGGCCGCCGCCGTCGTTTGGTTGCCCGATGCATCGGTTGCTGTGAACAAGATTGTGTTCTGGCCCAGTGGAAGGAAACCCGCCGCGTCACTGGTCACCACCACGTTTTGATCGAACAGGTCCGTTGCCACGGCTGCCGAGAGAAATGCCTCGAGGGTCGAGTTGGTTCCGGTGAATCCGTTCGGCGCGTTCCCTTCGAGTGTGATGTCTTGCGGAGCAGTGATGTTCGGGAGGGTATCTTCCCGAAACAGGATGCCAATGTCCGCGAAGATCGCTTTCTCGACAAGCGTGAACTCTTGGGGCACGGCGCGATCAATGATCGCGTGCGACATCAAGTGAGTCAGCGGTGAGAATATCGGGTTGTCGTTGGGAGCGCCTTCGCTATCGAGATGCCCAACACTTGAAACCAGACTGAATGTCGCAGGCGAATAGAGCGGCACCGGCGAACCGTACACTGCGGTCGCGATCGGTCCAGCAAAGAACAAACCTGCATCCGGCCCTTTGCCGCCGACGCTGTGCACCAACCAACCGTTGGCCGCGGTGTTCATTTCGAAAAGCGGTTGGTGACTGGGGGTCGGCATCAATCAAACGATGCCCGGATGCATCCGACAGGAATTGATCGTACGGTCGCCATGTCCCCGGAGTGTTGATGCCACCACCGAAATCGTCGCTGCCGTCGGCGTTGGTCGCACTCGTGAATCCGAGTGTATGGGCCAATTCGTGAATCATGATTGCCTGAAAGTCGAGCTCGTCGTCGGCATCAACCTCGGCCGGATCGGTGACGTAAGTAAACGGATCGCCGGGCCCGAAAAAGAAAACGCTCAATTCACCATCGGCGGTCGCTCCATTGGCGTCGGCTTGCCCCACGACTTTGCCGGCAACCACGTTGTGCACGAACCCGCCCTGTGGAGGAGAGGGGGGTACCGCAGAGGAGGCCTGCGCGACCGACTGGCCATTGAACGAATTGGAAACAACGTCAATCTGAATTGTCGCGTCGTGAAGCAACCATCCACCCAGTCGGCTGGACGCGTCTTCCAGTGCCGTCCTGAACTCCACGCCGCGGATCGGATCATTGAATCCGAGCCCGTTGCCGCCGACATAGTTGAACTCGAAGGAGACGGCCAGCATCCGTCGATCTTCGAGCGGCTCGACCCACAAACGCCGACCTGTACGGCGGCGGGAACGGCGATCTGCTTGACGTATTCGGTCACGAGCGAGCATGACGAGCCATCAGGTCCTTGTTAGGTGTCTTGCCCTTCACCACGTTCCCTTTCGTCGAGTCCGGAGCAAGTTCCGGCACGATGCGGAGCAAAAAACGGTGTTTGCCGAATTGCGAGGAACTCGTTTCGGCCTACGAGCGGGCGACGATGTTCCGCTGAATGCTGATTCTAATCTGTCGGAATTGCGATTAGCGATTCCGCTTGATCAGACGGGTAAGAGTCCGGTCGAGAGCAGCGGCAAAGGCCTGTTTATCCTTATTATCGTAAGGAGCCGATCCGCTGGTCGTGACGCCCGCTCCGCGGAGCTCGTCCATGAAATGACGCATCGCCAACCGCTCGTTGATGTTGTCTGCGGTGTATTGCTGCCCGCGCGGATCAATCACATCGACGCCTTTTGCGACCAGATCGGCCGCCAGCGGAATATCTGCCGTCACGGCCAAGTCACCCGGCTCGGACATTGCCACGATATAGCGATCGGCGACATTCGCTCCATCTCGTACCACGATCGACGACACCGTCGGCGCGTTTCCCGGAGTCCAGATTTTTTGGTTGGCTACCAGAATCGTCTCCAGCTGCAACCTGCGAGCGGCGCGAAAAACGATTTCCTTGACGTCCACGGGCGCCGCATCTCCGTCGATCCAAAGCTTCATGATTGCTCGGCTAGGGCACGGGTCTTCGCGGCAAAACGAAACGGCTGTCAGACGAAATTAGCCGTCGACCTTCGGTTTTGGTTTCAACAGACGATCGATGCCCTGATCGATCGAGTCTTCTGTTGTGAGAAACTGCGTGATTTTCGTTACGTCGAACACCGCTTTGACCAGCGGCGATGGCTGGACAAATACCACGCGGCTTCCTTTTTGGTTGGCCCGGGAGACCAGCGTAACGAAAACGCCAATTCCTTCTGAATTGATTCGTTCCACGCCCGACAGATCGACCAAAACGCGGGAACCATTCTGTTCAATGATCGGGTGCACAAGGTCGTAGGTCGGTTCACGCGCCGATCCATCCACAACCCCACTGTAACGGACAATTTTGTAGGTATCCGCGTCGTCAACTTCGAGCTTCATAGGTAACTCAGGTATCATAAGGAGGGGGCAATCCGAGCTCCGGATGCAGCTTAAGCGCTGATTCGTAACTCCGCAACTCCGTCCGGCTCAACCTGGAGGCTGCAGGAAAGGATCGGCGAAATCGAATCGGGCCTGTTCGGTCAACCTGTTGGTTGCTCGGCTTATGGCGTTCGATTTTTCAACCGAGGGGGTGATCGAGAAACGATTCGTCGGTGAGCAACCGATCAACCGACCGCGGCGAAACCACCAGCTCGGCCTGCTTTTCGAGCCAATCCCGTCGCTCGCTCGATGCGAGCCACCAGGAATCGGCGACATCGAGTCTGCTCGTCGCTGCCACGGCCCCTACCCAATGATGCACCCGATCGACCGCGGCGGTTCGCTCGTCCAGTGATTCCGAAATCGATTGCGCGTTGACCAGACCGTTTGTTTCGGCTGGTAAGGGAACGGATGCTTGTTCGCCTGACCCGCCAACAGAATTCCTGGCCAATTGGTTGATCACCCGCAAGGCATCCAGCGCGGTCGCTCGGCCGTCGCCGTTCTGGTCATAGTAAACGCCCGGCCACGGCGTCGTCGTGAACGCATCGTCCAGGTATTGTGTGCTCGCGTCGGAGAAGGCGCGGCGTCCGAGTTCGTTGATGACACGAAGTGCATCACCGGCCGTCACACTGCCGTCGTTACCAATGTCCGATGGGTTGATCGGATTTTGCCAAGGATTTGGCAGGTCCACTCGGACGATCTGTCCGCCAACAAGATTGGTGACGGTGCGAATGAATCTGCCGTCGACGATCAACGGATCGGTCATCCGCCAATCGCCCGCATCGGCAAAGATGATCGCATCCTCATCGCCGCCAACGACCATTACCGTGCGGTCGGTGGCAGAAAAACGATTGACGGCCAGGGCGTCAATCTTGATGACGTTGCTGCTGCCGTCGGACAAATCAATGTTGGCAAAGTTGTTGGCAATGACCTGGCCACTGCTAGTGAAATCGAAATCTGGATACTGTCCGATCAAGGCCAAAGTGTTGTCACCCAGCGAACCGTCCAGTCGCAGGCCACCCGACGGTGGCGGATCGCCGTTGCTGGAATCGATGATCAGCGTGTCGTCGCCATCGCCGGCATCGACAGCCAGCTGCGAGAGTGCGACCGTTGGCACACGAAGGAGATCAATTGTGCCATCACTGACAATCACTTGCCCTGGGTCCATGTGAATGACGCCGCCGACCGAAGGCAGAGTGACGGCGACATCGGGCATCGCCGATCCGTCAAGAATTGCCACGAGATAATCTTCGACTTCGCCATCCGCGGCTGCCCCGGTCGGCGCCAGGTTCCCTGCCGAGCTCAAGCGGAATCGGGCCGCGGTCTCTCCATGGATCGAACCTGCCACAATTGTGTAGCTGATCGCGTTGGCGCCCGCCGATACGGAAACGTTCGCTGCGATCTGCTCACCCGCGTCGTCCCAATCCCCGTCCGTGTTGAAATCGATCCAGGCGTCCAGCAGGGCTGGCGAGGAGGCGATCACCAGGAAGCTGGATTTTGTATCGGTTGTCACGTCGGCGACTGCATCGGCGATCACGAAAACGCCATCATCATCTTGCCCGTCACCGTTGGCGAGATCACTCGGTTGACCGTCGGCATCGGGATCGACGTCGGTGCCCAACCGCAATGATCCGACGACGTGCCGTGCACCATCGCTGGCGAGCGTTACCGGGTATCGGTCCGCCGCGTCACCGAAGTCGAGCGTCGCGATCACTTCGATTTCAAAGGCACCCATATCCACACCCGAGCCAGACACCCGAGCGGCTCCACGCTGATCGGTCGGCAGCGGTTCGGCGGTGTCGCCGTCGCCGTCAAGGTCAAAGGTATCTGCTGGCAAGAGTCGGCGATCGCCGCGATCGATCGCCGGGCTTTCCGGTTGCAGCGCATGCGTCGTCGTGGCGCCGCCATTGGCAGCCAAGGGCCCGAGCAATGGATCGATGGCGGGGCTACCACCGCCGCCGATCAAATTGCCTTTGGTATCGGGCTGCGCAGCCCCACCGATCAGCGCCGATTCGCTCAACGACGTACCGGCGTTGTCGCCGATCAAAGAAGATTCGACCGCCAAGTTGGTCTGTGGATCGGCGGGAGCATTGAAGTCGGGACTGCTGGTCGCTGTGTTCTGAGCGACGATCGAATTGTTCAATACCAGCGATTCACCATCGTTGTTTGCCGTCAAAGCGATACCGCCCCCAGTGTCTTCAGCGTGATTGCCTGTCACAGTACTGTTGATGATACGGACCGGCGCACTCGTGGATTGAATGCCGCCGCCGGCGGCGGCAGTATTTGCGGAAATCGTCACATTGGTCAATGAGAGTGAACCGACCAGCGAAGAGATGCCGCCACCGGCGCCGCCCGCTGTGTTACCCGAAACCGTACTGTCGAACAGGACGATTCCACCGCGGTTGGTCGCGATGCCGCCGCCATCGGTCAACGACTGGTTACCGCTGACAGTACTGCGAGTCAATGTCAGGTTTCCGCTGCCGGTGGAGATTCCACCACCATAGCCATTCAGCGCCTGGTTGTTCGCGATCGTGGTGTCCGTTAACGAAACGCTGCCGGCTTCATTCAAGATGGCACCGCCAATTTCGGCGGCATCGTTCCCGCTGACGGTGCTGCTGCTGATCGTGACTAGTCCGCTGTAGTTGTACAAGCCACCGCCATAGCCGGCGGCGACGTTGCCAGTGATGGTGCTTCCAGTGATGGTCACGCTACCGTCACCGCTGCTGATACCCCCGCCATAATATCCCGCGTACATCACTTCGTTATTGGTCACTTCGCTGTCAGTGATGGTGATGTTGCCGCCATATCGAGCGATCATACCACCGCCGGAATAGGCCGATGTGTTGTTGTCGATGACGCTCGATCGGACCGTGATGTTGCCATCGACGTTATTCACGCCGCCGCCCGCACCGTACGTCGCTGCATTACCCGAGATCGTGCTATCGATGATTTCGATGTTGCCTTGGTAACTGTGGATCGCGCCGCCAGCGGCGGCGACGTTGCCCGAGATGATGCTGCTGCGGATCGACAATGTTCCCGCAGACTGAAATCGAATCGCGCCGCCCTCCTCGGCCGGCACACGGCCCCCGGTGATGGTGAGCCCGGCGATCGAAACGTCGCCAGCGGTGGCGGCGACGTTGAATAGACGAAAATCGCCGCTCGCGGCCTCCGGTTGAATCGTCAATTGGTTCGCACCGGGGCCGAGGATCGAAACGGGACCGGAAATCTGCAGCGCGCCCGCGGCCGAACTCAACTGAATCGCTCCGCGGATGGCGGGGTCAAATAGGATTTCATCGACGTCCGTCGTGCCATTGGCAGCGGTGATGGCGTCACGGAGCGTGCATTGAATCGACGTGCACGTGCCCTCACCGAAGTCGCCTGCGGTCACCACAGCGAACGACGCGAGCAGTCGGCGATGCTCCAGCGACTCGACCGTCACACGTCGCTTACGTTGACTCGCACGCGCGATGGACTGCCGGCGCCGGAGGCTGGCAGACCAGGCAAGCAACTTGCTGAGAGGCATCCGATTGAAGGAGTTCGAGTGAAAGAGGACGAGAAAAGGTGCGCCGTGCATCGGTGCGAAGATCGTACTAAAATACACGCCAGTTCGGCGCCGATCGAACCCTTTTCGTCGAGCCGCTACCTATTTCTTGCGAAGCAGGATGGTGACCAGCAGCGAAGAGTCCTCCACGGCCTGCAGCGAGTGCGGTTGGGCGGCGGGCAGATACAACATTTTTCTCTTCAGTTCGCGTTCGCGTCGAAGTATTCCTGCTTCCATTGCGTTGCGAAAATCTTCGTAACGGAACTCGCCGAGAGTCTCGAAATACGTGCGCGGAGCAGCGAAAGTCTTGACGACTTGCGCCACTGTGGATTGGTCGTTGACAGCGAAGCACGCGGGATCTATAAAACATGCACGTTGCATACAGCTTTGGGGATTTGTTGCAATTTGTCAACCATCGACCAACCGGAGTGATCGGCTGTCGCGTATCGATCGACTGAGATTCTGATCACGACTGTGTCGCGGAGTTCGCAGAGAGCTTGGTGTCGTGGCGCAACATGTCGCAGGTGTTGGCGGCTTCGGCTACAACCACCGCTGCCCGGACAAAGTAAATCGCTGCCCGGAACAAAGAAAATCGCTGCCCGGAACAAAGATGAAACACAGAACCCTGGTTGCCCTGTTGCTGATCGGTTCTGCCGTTTCGTTGCTCACGCTGCGAGCCGAGGAGCAGCCGAGCGAACTTCGGTCTGACGTCATCTCGCCGCCAAGCACGGTCGTCGAAGCACGGTCTCGGGCCCGGCTATTGCATGAAACTGTCCGCGGTACGCTTCAAGTCGTTCATCGAGACTTCTTTGACGAAGACAACGCTCACGCTATTCCATCGGCTTCGTTGGAAGATGTCTTTCGCGAGTTGTCCCGAAGTTACGACGTCGATTTGAAATGGTTGATCGTGAACACGGACATCGTCAACGTGGATCATCAACCCGAAGACGAGTTCGAGAAGGCTGCCGTGAAGGCACTTGCCTCGGGCGAGCAGCAATGGGAGGCAGTGGAAAGGGATCGCTATCGTTTTGCCGGTCCGGTTCGCTTGGCCTCTCAGTGTTTGAAGTGTCATGTCAAGAATCGCACCAGCACCGAAGACCGAACCGCAGGCCTGTTGATTTCAATGCCGCTAACCGTCTCGCCATAGCGGCAATTGACCAGTCTGTTGAATCGTCTTGGGCTGACTGAAAACGGCATGTTTCCTACATCTTTCCGTCTTTGGTAACGCCATGAAGCTCACGACGCAGACGGATTACGCTTTGCGGACGCTGATGTTTTTGGCGACGAGGTCGTCTCGCAGCAATGTCGCCGATGTTGCGTCGCTGTTCGGGATCTCGGTGAACCACGTCGCAAAAGTCGTCAATCTGCTCGCGCGCGGTGGCTACATTCGCAGCGTCCGAGGCATTGGCGGGGGAATCGAATTAGCCAAGCAGCCCGAAGAAATTCCGATCGGCGAAGTGATCGAAAAGATGGAAGGCGATTTGCATTTGCTTGCCTGCGTGGGTAATGACACGACCTGCATGATTCACTCGTTCTGTAAATTAAAAGGCGTCCTTGCGGAAGCAGAGCGTGTGCAGAAGGAGTATCTTAGCAGCATGACACTTGCCGACGTCGTTCCCACCCGCCGACAACTGAACCGGATAGCCGAATGATTTCCAATCGTCGATTTTCATCTCCTGACAAGACACAGTCCGCTTGCCGCCAAGTATTGCCTCGGCGTTTGCTGCAGCGAATGACTTCCGGCATGGCGTTGGTATTTGCCGTCTTGGTGGTCCAGCTTTTTCATGCGCAATCACTTCGCGCCGAGTCAAAGGATCGTCCCAACATCGTACTGATCATGGCTGACGATCTCGGTTTTTCGGATCTGGGTTGCTATGGCGGCGAGATCGAGACGCCGAATCTCGATGCTCTCGCTCGCGATGGGATGCAAATGACCCAGTTCTACAACTGTGCCAAATGCACGACGACCCGCGCGGCATTGGTAACCGGTCGCTACCCGCGGCCACAACGCGGTTTGCTGGAACGCGAAGATCTGACGATCGCGGAGCTGATGCGTCAGGCCGGCTATGCAACGAGTTTGAGCGGCAAGTGGCACCTTGGTCACAGCGAATCGACGCATCCGTACCAGCGAGGCTTCGATCGATTCTATGGATTGCTCGATGGATGTTGTAACTACTTCGATCCCTCGATTCCCGACCCGAAATTCAAGGGTGGACGAACGCGGGTCTTCGGCCAGGATGATCGACGTATCACCGAGTTTCCGAGCGACTTCTACACCACGACCGCCTTCACCGATCACGCAATCGAAAGCATCGAGCAGTTTTCGGCGCAGGAAAAACCTTTCTTCGTTCATCTGACCTACACCTCGCCGCACTACCCGCTGCACGCCCCCGAGAAAACAATTCAAAAATATCTCGGCCGATACCGTGGCGGTTGGCTGGAATTGCGTCGCGAGCGATGGCAGCGTCAACAAGCGATGAAATTGTTCCCCGTCCAGTACCGGTTATCCCCGGTCGATAGTCGGGCTTATGATTGGGATTCGGCCAATCAGGTTTGGGAGGATCGAAGGATGGCGACCTATGCCGCCATGGTCGACGAAATGGATCATCAAATTGGCCGCCTGGTGCAGACGCTACGGGCACTCGGGCAGATTGAAAACACGTTGATCATCTTCCTGGCCGACAACGGCGGTTGCGCCGAAGAACCTGGCGGACGCAATCCGGATTGGTTACCAGGGGTGAAGGAGTATTACACGGCGGTTGGACCGGCCTGGGGTTGGGCGCAGAACACGCCGTTCAAACGATACAAACAGTGGGTCAACGAGGGGGGCATCAGCACGCCGATGATCTTGCACTGGCCGGACAAGATCTCCGCCGGAACGAAATCGCATGCCGTCGGCCATGTCATCGACCTGGCTCCAACCTGCGCCGATATCGCCCAGACCGATTGGCCAACGCGTTACGACAATCATGACGTGCATCCAGCCGAAGGGCTGTCATTGCTTCCCGTGATTCAAGGTGACGCCGCCGACCGGCACGAAACACTGTATTGGGAGTGGAGTGGGAATCGAGCCATTCGCCGCGGCACTCAGAAACTGGTCTATGACAAACTTGAAAAAGGCTGGGCATTGTACGACGTCGGCGTCGATCGAACCGAAACGATCAATCTGGCCGAGCAGCAACCGGCACTGGCGATGACGCTGCAAAAAGACTGGTTCCGGTGGGCCACCGAGACCGGCGTTTGGAAACCGGCCAAGTCAGTGAAACCCGCATCGCCGTGAGCGGGTATCCAGGGATGGAGTCGACTTCCGAAATGGATTCGAAACCGGCGACGACGGTTGTTACGATAGGGAATCCGTGTGACGGGGTTACGGGGGACGGGCCCGGTTGATTCGCAGTCCCTGCCTGTTGATCTGGCGTCCCCCTCTTGATTTGGGGGCCGTTGTGCTCAAATGGATGCCTGCGGCCCCTGGTTCCCAGTCGACCCTGACGTCAGTCGTTGACCAAACACACCTACCGCTCGAGGTTTTTCATTCCATGCATCGCTGGGCTATCCTGATCGGCACGTTTTTTTTGTTTGCTGTCAATGATCCGCTGGCGAACGCCCAGTCGCCACCCGCGACCGCGACGCTGGAAAAGATCGACCTGGTCGATTTTCGCGGACGAACTTGGAGGCTGCAGGATTTCCAGGATGATTCGTTACTGGTCGTCGCGTTCCTAGGGACCCAGTGTCCACTTGCCAAGTTGTACTCGGTGCGTCTTGGCGAGATCGCCAGCGAGTATGCGGCACGATCGGTTCGTGTGATCGCGGTGATGAGCAATCGCCAAGATTCGTTGGAAGAAATCAACGCGTTCGCAACGCGTCAGCAACTTGATTTTCCCATTCTCAAGGATGCGGGCAACGCATTTGCCGACAGAATTGGCGCCGAGCGAACGCCCGAAGTGTTTGTCTTCGATGCCTCACGAAAACTTCGTTACCGCGGTCGCGTGGATGACCAATATGGCATCGGGTATGTCCGCGACGAACCCCGTCGCCGCGATCTTCGGATTGCCTTGGACGAGTTGCTTTCGGGGCGAGACGTGACACTGGCGCGAACTGCGGCAGTTGGATGTATCATCGGACGAACCAAGAAGTCAGAGCAGAACGCCGAGGTCACATTCGGCGGCAACGTTGCCCAGATTCTGAACAAGCGATGCGTCGAGTGCCACCGCGATGGAGAGATCGCACCATTCTCGTTGCATGAATATGAGGAGGTGGCAGGGTGGTCGGACATGATTGCCGAAGTCGTTCGTGAAGGTCGTATGCCGCCGTGGCACGCCACCGCGGATCACGCCAAGTTTTCCAATGACCGCAGTTTGACCGAAGAAGAAAAGGATCTGCTCTATGCCTGGGCCGATGCCGGCGCGCCGGCCGGTGATCTGAGCAATCTGCCGGCGTTGCCCAAGAAAATTGATGGTTGGCAACTGCCGCGCGATCCCGATCACGTGTTCCCGATCAGCCCTGAACCGATTGTCGTGCCGGCAACCGGGACGGTGCGATACAAGTACTTCGTCGTCGATCCCAAATTCGAGGAAGATGTTTGGATCGAAGCGGCGGAATTGAAACCAGGTAACCGCGAGGTGGTCCACCACATCTTGGCGTTCGCCGTTCCCAAGGGGAAACGTCGCGGCCTCGACGGCGCACGTGGGTTTCTGGTCGGTTACGTTCCCGGGTCTCGGTTGGAACTCGCCCCCAAGGGTTATGCCAAAAAAATCCCGGCGGGCAGCGAATTGGTTTTTCAGGTTCACTACACGCCCATCGGAACAGCACAGGAAGACCAAAGCTCACTCGGTATCGTTGTGGCTGACCCCGATGCGGTGACTCACGAGATCGTCACCACCAGTGCGGTGCAACCGCGGCTACAGATTCCGCCGGGCGAGGCAAACTACGAGACCTACGCATACAGCCCCACCTTTCCCGCCGATGCGACGCTACTGAGCATGAGTCCACACATGCACGTGCGAGGAAAGTCGTTTCGATATGAACTTGAGAAGCCGGGCGGAGAAAAGGAAACGATCCTCGACATTCCCGCCTACGATTTCAATTGGCAAACGACCTACGCGTTAGCGAAGCCGATCGAAGTTCCCGAGGGAAGCCGATTCCTGTGCACCGCGACGTTCGACAATAGCGAGAAAAACCTGAACAATCCCGATCCGACTGCGACCGTCAAATGGGGTGATCAAACGTGGGACGAAATGATGATCGGCTACTATCATTATGCTGTTCCGATTGGCGACTCGAAGCCCGCCCTCAGCCTGCGGCAGCCCGCCCTCAGCCTGCGGCAGCGCGCCGAAGCACTGATCCGTAATGCCGCTCGTTTGCAGAAGTTCGATCAACTGGATCAAGACAAAGACGGCAAGCTCACTCGTGATGCCACGCCACGATCGTTGATCCCGGTCTTCGATCAGTTGGACACAAACAAAGACAACACGCTCACTCGCGAGGAAGTCGCATTGGGCGACTGAGTTTCCTTCCCTGGCAGTGCAGTCTGCTACGGCGCTGAACGTGATCATCGGATGAAGCCACAAGCCTCCACGCCAGCACCAGCGACCGCCAAACGCAAGAGCCGGCGAATCCTTGTGGGCTGTGGGGCCGTTCTACTCGCCCTACTCGCCATGCCCTCGATTCTTGCCAAGACATCGATTCGAGACCGGCTGTTGACCGCGATTGTCGGCAGCGATGGTGTTCGTGTCCAAAGCCGGGATGCGTCATTCGGATACCTGTCTCCCCTGTCGCTGTCCGGGTTGAGAATCGAGTCGGCTGACCAATCGTCGTTGATCGAGGTCGAGCGGATTGCCGCAGAGCATTCATGGCTAGGACTTTTGTGGGCCCGGCCGCAGCTCGGGAGCTTTGTCTTTGATCGGCCCAGCGTTGAGATTCGCATGGACCGGCGTGTCGATGCAAATTTTAGCAACGATGTCGGCCGCAATCTCGATTTCATGAAGCTTCCGGTGCTGACGGCGGAGGTCGTCGATGGTTCGGTGGTCGTCCGCACATCGGTCTCCGGTGAACCACCGATTGACGTCAAAAATATTCGCCTGACGCTGCTGCTCGATCGCGACCAGCATCAATCGGTATTGCGAATCAAACCGGCAACCCTGTTCGACCATCAACAATTGAGCCCACAACTTTGTGGGCACGGGCTGCAACTCATTGCCCCCTTGTTGGCGGATGAAATCGATGCCGAAGGGGAGTTTTCGCTGAGGATTCAGGAGTTTCAGATTCCCCTGGGCGGAACCGACGATTCGAACAGGTCAGCAATCCGAATCGAGGGTGAACTGGAGCTTCATCAGGCAAGCGTCGCGATCAAGAATACGATCGCCAAGAACGTGGCCCGGGTGATCATCCAACTGATCGGTGATTCGCTGCCTGAGAAGATGATGGTTGCCAAGGGAGTGAATGTTCGATTCCAAGTGATCAACGGACGCGTCCACCATCAGGGGCTTGCGTTGTTACTACCACATGGCGAATCATCGATCGAAATCGTTTCCAGCGGATCGGTTGGGCTGGACGAAACGCTCGATCTTCAAGTCTCAATTCGACTTCCCCCCGGAATGCTCGGTAAAACGGCGCTGGCCAACAAGTTGACCAGCGATCCAATCGTGATCGCGGTTCGCGGCACCCTCGACGAACCCGAGATCGGATTGCCCAGTCGTGTGGATTGGATCCAGAGAATCGAAGGCTTGATCTCAGGCGAGGGCGATGATCCGTCCGGCCATGCGCTCGAGGACGCGGTAACGGATGTCCTGGGCGGCTTGCTCAAGCGGGCATCTGAGCGAGACGTGCCCGTTCTCAAGGAGCCGGTACTGCCCAAACTTCTCGAGCGATTCCGCAGCCGACGCGAGCCGGAAGATCGTTAGCGGGAACACGTTGTTTTCAGGCATGATGTGCCGCCTCTTCGCTTGTCAGCATCCTGCGAATCGACGCCACCGGTCGAAAAACTGTCTGATCATGCGACAACGGTGAATCGAATCCCTGCCGACGGAAGTTGCCGTGCTGGAAGATCCGTGACACCACGGTTGCGAACATCATTGAATTTGCCGGCGACTCGTCGCGCGAACTCAGCGATTGTCGACAGGTTCAAGCCGTCCAGATCTGCCCGATCGGATGCAGGCTTCGATGATCGCGCAGATATCCCGTCCCGCCTTGGCATCGAGGATCGTTGTTCCGCCGCGATCGATCGCTTCGGCAAAGTTCTCGACGAGCAAGAAATTGTTTTCATCCGCGATGCGGATGTTGCGAAACTCGGTCGGCGGCTGGCCGCGGTAATGCACTGAAATCTCGGGCCGCGCTTCGCTCACGACCAAGGCTCCCTTGGTCCCCAGCAGATGCAGCTTGATTTCGCCGATGTCGGGGTGGCTGGCCGCACCGATGCGTCCGATACACATCGACCCCACCAATCCGTCGTCCATTTCCAAACTGACCGTCGCCAGATCGTCGACATCGTTATCCACATGGGCCTGATGAAAGTGGGCCGTCGTCCGCGCGAAAACACGCTGCACTTTGCGTCCGGTCAGCATCCGGATGTAGGCGAGCGGATAGATACCTTCGATTTGCAACTCGCCCATCGGTTCAGCGCCGACGCCGCCATCGGAACCGTCGGCGTGCGCTTCGATCTGTCGCTGCAGCCAATCGATCGGCGGTTCGCCCGGTCCGCGACTTCCCTTGGGTGGGCCGGCATCTTTGGCAAAGTAAAAATCACAGTGAATGGATCGCAGGATCCCAATCGCACCGCTGTCGAGCACTTCCTGCGCTTGCATGATCGCCGGAAGGAAGTTCCGGTTCCAGACCAAACATTGGACGCCGGCCGCTTCGACTGCGTTGACAAGGCGATCACATTCATGGACGGATGTCGACAACGGTTTGTCGACGATCACATGCAAGCCGGCATTGGCAGCCCGCACGGAAAGATCGCAATGACGTTCGGCCTGTGAGCTTACAACTGCCACGTCGGGATCATGCTCATCGACCGCACTTTGAAAATCTCGCACGTACGGAATCTGAAACTGATCCGCAAACTGTTGGTTCCGCTGGTGAACCCAATCCGGTTCACTCGGGTCATCGGATACCGCGACCAAATCGAAACGTGGATGATTGGCAACGGCCAGCGGAACGTAAGCATGTTTGACAACGCTCAGCACAATCGTTCGAAATCGTCTATTCTCAGTCATCGCCTCCTCCCGCCGCTATCACACATTCGCTCGTTGCTGCTGTGCGAACCTGGGCGGCAAGGCGAAGTGCCGCATCGGTGTCCGACCAGTTCGGAAAAAAGTCACGGTTTTCGTGGATAGCAAGGACGAAATCGCGAATCATGTTCTGCACAGCAATGTCTCGTTGTGACGAAAGCAACGCACGGATTCCTCGATCACCGATCAGCAAATTCATGTTGTGATGATCGTCGGCGTAGGCGGCACCGGACGACCCGATCAGCGAAAGTGCATAGTACGAGTTGCCAGGCGAAATCGTGGTGTCGACATCAATGATCGCCATGCCACCCTGCGAGAAGCCAAGATGAGCCTGAATGTATCCGGGTCGCTCGATCCCGTAGACTACCGTTGGCCGGTCGTCAAAGATCCAAAGAGCCAGATCGAGTTCGCAGGCGAGAGCGTGGCCAGCTGATCGTGATGGTTCTTGCCAGCGGTGGATTCGCAGCAAGCCTGGCTCGCCAAGTTTGCGTTCGTCGACAGCCAATTTGACTTGCGAGATGGCGGGCTGAAATCGCGAGACGTGTGCCGGCATCGATCGCCCCAACGCTTCGAGCCGCACTCGATCAGCGCTGAGTAGATGAAGCGGATCGACCACCAGAACCCGCTTGCCGTCCGCTAGGGCATCCAACGCCGATTTCACGTTGTCGGTTACCAGTGCAGAATACTTAGCGGTCGAACGGACCACATCCACCGCCGGTAATCGCACCGCCATCGCTCGGTAGCGATCGCCCCCTTCCATCGATGAATCGACCGCAAGACTTAGCCTCGAACTCATTGGTCCATGTCTCGCTTGCTGGTATCGGGTGCGAACAAAATCGCGATCACGCCAAGCAAGAATACCCAACTGGTCACGCGGCCAATCATCGCATAATCGCCGTGAAACCAATCCTTCATCGTACCGGTCGCAAAAATGGTGATCGCCGTCAGAATACGGCCCGTATTGAAACTGATTCCGGTACCGGTCGATCGAACCCGTGCCTCGAACATCTCCGGCAGGAAAAAAGGCAGCCAGCCAAAGTAGACCCCGTTAAAGAATCCCAGCACGGCGACCCAGATTAGAAAGCTGCTGTCGGTTGGCGTGGTGAACCAGAACGCGTACTGGGCCACCAGCAGCGCACCAATGCTGGTCAGAGCGTAAGTGAGTCGGCGTCCCATCGTACAGGCGATCACACCGGCAAACAGACTGCCGATAATGCTGGTGATCGATCGTGCTTGCCCGACATTGGCCTTCAGGAAGTCATCGCCGATCGCGGCACCAGCCTCACCGGCCCAGGGGATCATCCAGTTTGCGCTGCCCCAGCCACCGATCAGCGGAATCGTGGCCAGTGCGATGCCAACCAAAATCGTGCCACGATATTGCGTGCCAAGACCTTCTCTCGTAGGATCGACGCGGTCTTCGTCCTTTGGCCGCGATTGTGATTTGAGTCTTAGCCAGGTGGGTGATTCAGGAACAAAAAACCAGATGATGACCGCCAATACGACGGGGCTCGCCCCGACGACCATCACCCACCGCCAGTCCTCCGGTGTCACAGCCCGCCAGGCACTCAGGCTGAACATCGCGAAGATCCCCAAATTGCCTGCCATACCGATGCTGCTGGCGACAAGGGGTCGCGCCGCGTTGGACCAAGCTTCGGAGACCAACGCCACTCCATTGGGCCAGGTTCCGCCAAGACCGACGCAGGCGAGAAATCGCAACACCAACAATTGCGACGGTGATTGGGCAAAGTACGAGATCCCTGTCAGCACCGAGAAACAAAGAATGCTGACCGCGAGCGACTTCGTTCTGCCGATCCGGTCACCCAACCGCCCAAAAATAAACCCGCCGGCGGCGGCGCCGAACAGGAAGGCACATTGGTACCATGCGAACCATCTTGCGGCCGATGCATTCCAATCGGCCAGTCGAACGCTTTCCTCTGCAGATAGCTCCGATCGATTCGTCGTTTGCAACTGGTTGTAAGTCGCCAGGTCAAGTGTGCCGACCCGATCCATCAACTCCAGCGGCGCGTCACGCATCGCAACGCCGGTGATGCCGATCTGCACGCCCCCAAAAAACCAGCCCAGAAACGCGACCAGCAAAACACCATTCCGCCCGCCGGAGGTCAGCTGGTGTGAATCGTCGCGGGGCATGTATTTCTCGCAAACGCTTTTTGAAATGATGCAAGTCGTGATTTCTCCGCGAAATCATAACCCAAATGTCAGCGAGGAATGCAATCCATATGATGGCACAATCCAACCCGCGGTTACGGCTGGCTTGCTGGAGGCCCGCCAACCTCAGCCCCGGGCTACCCCCTGCCAATCGGCTTCGCGATTCAACAACGTTGCCCGTCGTCACGACGCCAATGACGTGGGCCAACAGCACCAGGATTCCCCGTCGGAATGCACAGGCTCGGCAAGGCGCTTTGTTCTTGTTCCGTTTTACGGCCACCGCACTTCCGGTTACTGTTTGCGGTACTGAGCA
This sequence comes from Pirellulaceae bacterium, assembly GCA_963734865.1. Lineage (GTDB taxonomy): Bacteria > Planctomycetota > Planctomycetia > Pirellulales > Pirellulaceae > CBDCUW01. The sequence continues at coordinate 1,124,798 of CAVTIV010000019.1, read as the reverse complement.
AGAACCCGTCGCAGATCACATGCCTGTCATGTTCATCAAACGAGTCCTGTCATTGTTGTTTGGCAATCATGAAAACTATCGTATTCAACGTCACGAAGATGCAGCATGGACCATAACCGATTGGAGAGCGGCGAACTGCGAGTATTTCCGCTTACGCTGTGCGTCGCGACGATAGCGGCTTCCGATGGATCTTGGCGTTTGGCCCACGGGCTCGCTTGACGGCGGCTGAGAGGTGATCGATAACCAGCCCACGCGGAGACGCTCGTAAGCGGCTCCGATTGCGTCCGCTGGCGCCCAAGCTTGAGCAATTCCGTGATGCCTGCACTTCGCAACTTGATGAACGTCCGAATGCCCACGTCCGGCAGGTGGGTCGTACTGGCATCTCTGGTGGGCGCGGTCGCTGGTCTTGGCGCCATCGTATTTCAGATGCTGACCTCTTGGGTGGAAAGATGGTCGCTTGAATATTTTGCCAACTTCGCGCCGATCGATGCGGTTGGCGAAACGGCGGCCAATCAGGCTTCACTGGGCACGATCACGCCGTGGGTCATTGTTGTCGTGATGACGGTCGGCGGCCTGCTGTCGGGCTTTCTGGTCTACACGTTTGCTCCCGAGGCGGAAGGCCCCGGGACGGATGCCGTGATCGATGCATTCCATAATCATCGCGGTGAGATCCGCACGCGAGTTCCTTTCGTCAAGACGCTGGCCTCGGCCATCACTCTGGGCACCGGCGGGTCAGCGGGACGGGAAGGTCCGATTGCCCTCATCGGAGCCGGCTTTGGATCCTGGCTTGGCGCGCATCTGTCGCTGTCGCCACGAGACCGAAGAATCATGCTGACCGCCGGCATGGGTGCCGGTGTGGGTGCGATCTTTCGAGCTCCGCTGGCTGGAGCGATTTTTGCGGCCGAGATCCTGTACAGTGACGGTGACCTGGAGGCGGACGTGCTTGTCCCCGCGACCACCGCGTCGATTGTGGCGTACAGCGTGTACATTCAAAGCCTTCCGGTGAATCTGCAATACACGCCACTGTTCGGTGCGGGGCTGGATCAGAAGAACGGCTGCGCCCACAGAACTGATCGCCTATATCATCCTTGCCGTTGTGTTAGCGATCGCGGGGACGATCTACGTCAAACTGCTTCACTCCACCCACCATCTGTTTCGCCGTCTGCCGATCAAGGCCCATTTCCGGCCGGCATTGGGGGCGGCCATGGCCGGTTTGACCGGTATCGGCTTGTTCTATGCCTTGGGCGAAGACCCCAACGCGCTGGCCGTGCTCAGTACCGGATATGGTGGATTACAAAAGGCGCTGACCGACGCCAGCGATGTAGGAGTCGTTGTGCTCAGCCTGGTGGCGATCGTCAAAGCCATCACCACGGCGCTGACGATCAGTTCCGGAGGCAGCGGTGGCGTGTTCGGTCCGTCGATGGTCATTGGCGGTTGCTTGAGCGCCGCGACCGGCTTTTGGATTTACGACTGGTTTCCGATGATCACGATTCATCCCGAAGCCTTCGCCCTGGTGGGAATGGCTGGCTTTTTTGCCGGTATCGCCCGCGCACCGATCTCTACCATCATCATGGTCCGTGCCTTGACCGGAAGCTACGAATTGCTGGTTCCGACCATGTTGGTGTCGACTCTGACCTTCGTCGCCTGCGGCCGCGCCCGCTTGTATCGCAAGCAAGTCGATAGCCGCATCGATTCTCCCGCACATCGCGGTGATTTCATCGTCGACGTGCTGGAAGGACTGAAAGTCGCCGAGATCTATGAACCTATTACCGACCAGCTGTTGATCGCAGAATCGATGACACTCGATGAGATCGTTCATCGGTTACCCAAAACCAGGCAACACTATTTTCCGGTGGTCGATCAAACGGGCAAGATGGTTGGCGTCTTTAGTGATGATGACGTGCGAGCCTATCTTTACGCGGATGATATTTGGAAATTGGCAGTTGCCAGCGATGTGATGCGACCCGACTATTTGAGCGTGACGCCCGAGGACGATTTGAACACGGCGCTGAAACGCATTACCGAACGCAATCTGGAAGAATTACCGGTACTTGCCAATGAAAACTCGCGAGTTATCGCGGGATTCCTGGCCCGCAAGGACATCATCGCGGCCTACAACAGGCGAGTGATCGAACACAAGGAATCGATCAAAGAGTGACCGCTGGCCGCGGCGGGGCATGGCCCCAATCATCGCCCCAATACGGGGCACGCCCCAACCATGGCCCCAATACGGGGCACGCCGATCATGTCGGAACGTATTCGACCATGTGACCGATCTTGACGACCAAGGTGTAAGTGTGCTTGCGGTGAAAGAACTCTTTGACCGTGATGCCGTTGGCGTTCTCGATCGCCTTGACGATGTTCAGATACGGCAAGTGATACACATCGTCGGTCCCGTCAGGCTGGACGGTGAAGTAATTGTCATGAACGGCGACCACCGTCACCGGCTCGACCAGATGCGGCTTGACCACATTCATGCCGATCATACTCCCGGTATATCGTTCGATCAGGCTTCTCATGCTCGTACCTCCGGTTAGGGAACAGCCGCCTCGTCGGGTGGAATGGTTGCGTTGGATCAAACGCGACCATTCGGCGACGCCCTGCTATGGGAAAGGCTAACAAATTACCGCACCAAGCGAGTCCCGGAATGAGGCGGAGCGATAAAATGTGTTTGTCGGTAAGGCGCCGCCGGCAAACAACGTCAATTCATTGACTCCCCAGGCAGCACGAGTAGACTCAATGCCTAGCAAGAGCAAAGCCATGTCGCTATTCACCTCCCACCTCTGGTTCGGCCGAACTGCTGCCTGTCGCCGCCGACGTTTCTCGTTGGGGGTGTTGGTTTGGATCTGCTTATGCCAGTTTCCACTTCCCATCGCCCACGCCCATCCGGCCATTGCTGAGAATGATTCTCAATTGGCGGCGCATATCGCCAGCAAGCACGTCCTGGATCGTGACGAAACTGGACATCTGCATTGGCACCTGATGATGCCTTGGGAGTTGGCTGGTGGACCGACTGACGGTGACGAGCGGACCCATCATTCGTCGCCACTCGGTTTGTGGGGTGCCGAGGGCAGCAGTTTGCCGGAGTGGGATAGACGCTGCGATGTGCGGTCACCATGGGTCGATTCGATGGCTTCGTGATCGGATTGCCCGCAATGCACTGACCTGCAACGCGTTAAAACCGAACGCACTGAAACGAGCGATGGGAGTCCGGGGCTGTTCGGACTTTGTCTGTTACGGCTTCCTGCAAACTTATTCCGGAGTGCCTCTGGGCACGCTTGTCTGCGTGTCGTTGCGTTGATTTGTTCCACGGCGCGAGGGGCTCTCTCGCTACGACTGCTCGCGGCAGGCTGCGGCTTCAGCGACGCGCTGATGTGAGCCTCTTGCTCGGCTTTCCGGTTGCCGATCCGTTGCAATTGGAGTTCATCCTGTTTGCTGGAACAGCCATGGAACGGATCGCATTTGAGTTCTTTCATCTGACCATACACCGACGGTTCTTCGTCATGTTCAACCGACTTCTTTATGCGAGTGCCATCGCTTGCATCGTTGTCATTGGCTGTTATCTGACCTGGCATTTTTGGCCCAATGATCCACCGCCGGATGATACGGATGTCGTCATGGAATCGTCTCGCGACGCGACACTTGTTTCCCTCACCGAGAGCAAATTGAAGGCGGCCGCCATTCGCATCGCGACGGCCAGCGAGTCGGTGATTCAGCCCACACGGACCATTGCCGGTCGATTGGACTATGACTTAGACCGGCACGTTGCCGTCAAGTCGGCTTGCAAGGGGATCATCACCGACCTGCGTGTTCGCCCTGGTGATCAGGTACATTCGGGCGAAGTGGTGGGCGTGATCAGCAGTCCTGACGTGGGAATCGCGAGATCCAATGTCCACACACGTCTGGCAGCGGTCAGGCTTGCTGAAGCAGAATGGAATTGGCGAAAAAAAATCTGCAGCGGAGTCGAGGAACTGGTGAGTCTGGTTCGCGATGGCAAGACTCCCGAGGAAATCGAGAAACGACTTCAAGATCAATCGTTGGGTGAGTATCGCCAAAAACTGATCAGCGCGTACACGCGGAGTCGGCAGGCGATGCAGGTCGCGGCGAATACTCGTGATGCCGCCTCGCGGGGCGCGATATCGGGTCTCGTTCAGCTACAACGAGAAACGGAACAACAAGCCTCGGACGCGGCAACCGACGCGGTCATCGAACAATCGATGTTCGAGGTTCGGCAATCGTGTCAACAGGCCCAGGCCGCTCTGGCAACCGAGAATCGGCAACTGGAAGTCAGCCTGCAACAGCTGAACATGTTACTGGGACTGGCGGCCAAACCGGTCACTGTCGAGGAGCTTGGCAAAGATCAACCCGATACGCTCTCGGAGGTGCAGCTTGTCTCACCCATCGATGGCACGGTGGAAGAGCGATTGCTGTCAACGACCGAGCGAGTGGACGAGGGAGAGTCGATTTTCACGATTGCCGACACCGAGCATTTATGGGCGGTGGCGGACATCCGAGAACGCGACTGGTCTGCAATCAACGTTGACGTTGGACAAGAAGTTGCGGTGACAACGCCGGCGATACCGGGAGAGGTATACAACGGCCGAATTCTGATTGTGGGCCGGCGTGTCGACCCGGCTACGGGAGCGGCACCATTGATCGCGGCGCTCAAGTCGAGTGATGCGCGCCTTCGCCCGGGCTTGTTCATTCGGATGATCGTACCGGCGGGTCCCCAACGCATGGCGTTGTGCGTACCGGAGCCGGCGGTCGTGGTCCACGAGGGGCGGTCGTTTGTATTCGTTCCGGAAAGCGAAGTCGATTTCCGCCGCGTCGATGTCGAAGTCGGAGAGACGGTGAACGACATGATCGAAATTTTGGCGGGATTGAAACCCGGCGATCAAGTCGCCGTCACGGGGGTCTTCAAGTTGAAGAGTGAATTGTTGCTTGCCCGCGAGGAGCAATAGGAATGCTTCAACGACTCATCGAGTTCTGTCTGGCTAACCGGTTCATTGTGATCGCCGCTACGCTACTGATGGCAGCTGCCGGGATTCACAGTGCGTTGGTGCTGCCCATTGACGCTGTTCCCGACATGACCAATGTGCAGGTAACGATCATCACGGACGCGGGATCGTTGTCACCGATCGAAGTGGAACAGTACATCACCTATCCGGTCGAATCGACCATGGGTGGCTTGCCCAATGTCGAAGAGGTGCGAAGTGTCTCGAAGTTCGGCATTTCCGTGGTCACGATCGTCTTTGATGAAGGGACCCATATCTACTTCGCCCGTCAGGTTGTCACCGAGCGTCTGGCTGCGGCAGCAGCGAGTATTCCTCCCGGATATGGCACACCCGAGCTCGGCCCGTTAACCACGGCTTTGGGCGAAATTTTGCAATTCGAGGTTCGCGGTGTTGACTACACGCCGATGCAACTACGGACGATGCTGGAATGGGAGATCGCTCCGAAATTACGCGAGGTCAATGGCGTGACGGAGATCAATACGCATGGGGGATTTTACAAAACCTATGAAATACGTCCCGACCCTGACCGGTTGGCCAGCAATGGCATCACCCTCCATGATGTTTTTCAGCGTGTCGAGGAAAACAATGGGTCAACCGGTGGTGGCTACGTTGTGCACAATGACGAACAGCGATTCATTCGCGGCGATGCGTTGCTGCAGAGCATCGACGATATACGAAACGTTGTGATTCGACGCACCGAACAGGGAACGCCAATCTTGCTCTCGGACATCGCCGAAGTCGAAACCGCTCCGATGATCCGGCAGGGGGCCGTGACCCGTGATGGACGCGGCGAGGCGGTGACCGGTCTGGTGATGATGCTGATCGGCGAGAACTCACGGGAAGTGGTACAGCGTGTCAAACATCGAATCGACGAGATCCAGCCCACGCTTCCCTGGGGCGTCTCGTTGGAGATCACTTACGATCGATCGGCACTGATCGGGCGGACTCTGCACACCGTTGTCAGGAACCTGATCGAAGGGGGGCGCTGGTAATCATTGTTTTGTTATTGATGCTGGGCAGCATCCGAGCTGGTCTGATCGTGGCGCTAGCGATCCCGCTTTCGATGTTATTCGCATCGAACCTGATGTACTCGACGGCAATATCGGCAAGCCTGATGAGCCTCGGTGCGATTGACTTCGGTTTGATCGTCGATTCGTCGGTGATCATGGTCGAAAACTGTATGCATCGACTTTCCGAAGACTCACGAGGCGTGCGATCGAGAATCGAGGTCGTCCGCGACGCCTGCATCGAAGTCCGCAAACCGACGATGTTCGGTGAGTTGATCATCGCGGTTGTATACATTCCGGTGCTGATGCTGCAGGGCACCGAAGGCAAACTGTTTCGACCGATGGCGTTAACGGTACTCTTTGCCCTGTTGGGATCTCTGGTCTTGTCAATGACGTTGATGCCAGTACTCGCCTCGCTGGCGCTACCGAAAAACCTTTCCGACAAGGATGTCTGGTTTGTTCGGATGATCAAATTCGTCTACCGACCAATCGTGCATCGCGCGATCGCCAGTCCGGTCTTGACCACTGTGCTTGCCGTGACCGTTTTTGTGCTCAGCATTCCGATCGCGATGAACCTGGGGGCGGAATTCATGCCCCGTCTGGAAGAGGGCGATTTGCTGGTCGAGGCGGTCCGGTTGCCCAGCGCGACGATCGAGGACGCGACGGAGATGAGTACCGCAATCGAAAAAACATTGCTTGAATTTCCGGAAGTGAAAACCGTGTTCTGCAAGACCGGTCGTCCGGAAATCGCCAACGATGTGATGGGGGTTCACCAGACCGATGTGTGGGTGATGTTGAAAGAACGCCAGCACTGGCGCGAAAACATCACGCGCGATGATTTGATCACCGAGATGGACGACGAACTTAGCAGCCGAATTGCCGGGGTCGCCTTCGGATTTACCCAGCCAATCGAAATGCGAGTCGACGAGTTGGTTGCCGGTGTCAAATCGGATGTCGCAGTGCTGCTGTACGGTGACGACCTGGAACAGCTGGCGATCAAATCAAAAGAAATTGAAAGCGTATTGCAATCGGTCGACGGGGCGGCCGATGTCCGAGCCGACTACCAGGCGAACTTGCAAACCCTGTCCATTCGTCCGCGGCGAGACGCGCTGGCGCGATACGGAATCGATGCCTCAAAAGTGCTGGCCGTCGTCGAATCACTGGGCGGAAGAAATGTCGGCGTTGTGATCGACGGCCGTGCCCGCTACCCAATCCGTGTACGGATTCCACAGCAATGGCGAGAGAAGATCAGTCTGCTGGAACAGTTGCCCGTTGACGAAGCCGGAGGTCGGATCGTGCCGTTGGGAGAACTTGCAGAGCTGTCACTGGAAGAGACGCCACCGAGCGTTGAGCATGACAATGTACGTCGCCGGACGTTTATCGCTGCCAACGTTCGTGGCCGCGATGTCGCCAGCTTTGTCAGTGATGCAAAAAAAATGATCGCCGAGAAAGTCCAGCTGCCACCGGGGTATGAAATTCGTTGGGGTGGCGATTTTGAGAATCTCCAATCCGCCAGCCGTCGCCTGTTGCTGATCACGCCGATCGTGCTGTTGTTGATCTTCTTGCTGCTACACACCAGCTTCCGCAGTGTGTCGCTGGCGCTGCTGATCTTCCTGGCGGTGCCGATGGCGGCCAGTGGCGGAGTCTTTGCTCTGGCGATCCGCGGCATGCCATTCAGTATTTCCGCGGGCGTCGGCTTCATCGCCCTGTTTGGTGTGGCCGTTCTGAATGGGCTGGTATGGGTCAGCGCCGCGGAGCACTCGCGAGCGATGGGACTTGCGATCAAAGACGTGACCGAACGAACCGCGCTCTCCCGCTTGAGACCGGTGTTGATGACCGCGATGGTCGCCAGTCTTGGTTTCGTACCGATGGCGTTGTCAACAAGTGATGGGGCCGAATTGCAACGACCGCTGGCAACGGTTGTGATTGGCGGACTGGTCACCAGCACATTGCTGACCAGTCTGGTCGTCCCGGCGATCTATCCATGGTTCGCACCGAGCAAATCGACGGACGACAGCAAATCGACGGACGAATCGGCCGACCCCAATGACCCGACCACGGTTGCCGCTACCCCAATCGTTTGCGAAATTGCGCTAGTCGATTTTGAGCACCAAAACGGGACAGTGTGCCAAACGGACCACGCGTTCGGCAACAGAACCCAGCAACAGATGTTTCAGAAAACCGTGTCCACGTGACGGTAGCACGATCAGGTCCGCACCGACGCGACTGGCGTATTCTGTGATCTCGCGTCCTGGGTCACCGATCATCGCCTGCACCTGCACTTTGGCATACTTCTCGCCGGAAATCTTTTCACGAAGGTGTTTCACCACATTCTCGGTGCGCGATTCGTCCGTCACCTCGCCATACAATACCCCCGGTTCCATCACACTCAACGGCAGCATCACGTGAATGACATGAACCTCGGTCTGATCGCCAGCAATTTCTAACGCCTGGTCGACCGCTGAAAAAGAAAAGTCGCTAAAGTCGACCGGGACGACAATCTTCTGGGGGTGAAACGCGGACATCAATCGATAGCTCCGTCTGAAAGGTCGATCACTTGGTTGGTTTCATGGTACGTTTGTGGGAACCTGGCATGACAAAGGATTCGGCGTAGCGTTCGAGACCGAGATTTGTTGCAATCACGTTGCCAAAACTTGGGCACAGACAAGTCGAGCGCCGTCGGATCGCTTCCACACAGAGCCTAGTCGACGAATTCCTGAAGTTCTTCACTGCAACTCTGGGACCGCAGTTTGTTGATCGCACGTCTTTCGATTTGTCGAATCCGTTCGCGTGTGACGTGAAAGATATGGGCGACATCCGCAAGTGTGTAGGAATGTCCGTCTCCGAGTCCAAATCGCAGCCGGATGATCTCTCTTTCACGCCAGCTGAGTTTTGTCTCTAACAGATTCCCTAAACGGTTGCCGAGTGCTTTCAGTGCAATGCCCTCCACCGGATCGAATTCACTTTGCTCGCCAATCAGGTCTGCCAAATCGACGTCGCCATCGCTGCCCGAGGGTTGGTCGAGACTGGTGGTCGCGCGGTTGAGCTTCAACACTCGCCGCGCTTCCTGAGGCGATGTGCCGGCCGCTCGTGCTACTTCGTCGCCCGTCGGTTTGCGGCCCAACTCATGAAACAAACTGGCGTAAATCCCGCGGACTCGCGTGATTTCGGAATTCATATGTGTGGGGACACGAATCATATGGCTCTTTTCGGAAATCGCGCGAGTGATCGATTGGCGAATCCACCAGGTGGCATAGGTGCTGAATTTGAATCCCCGGCGATGCTCGAACTTCTCAACCGCGCGCATCAACCCAGCATTTCCTTCCTGGATCAGATCGATCATGCTCAGACCGCGGTTTTGGTACTTCTTGGCCAGCGCGACGACCAGTCGCAAGTTGCCCTCGGAAAGCTGCTGTTTCGCTTCCGTGTATCGGCGGTGCGCCCGTTGAAGACGACCGACCAGCCTGGCAAAACTGGCCGGCGTGTGTTGCAGTTTCTTGATCAACTGCTGGAATTCACACTGCAGTTCCGCTCGCTCGGCTGCTGGCCTCGCCGACTTGGCGTGGCCCTGCAGACTGCCTTTCAAAAAACGTAATCGGTTGTCGATTTCAAGCAAGTCATGGAAGTGGGGCTCCAGAAAGGTGATTCGCAACCCGAGCTCCTCAATGAGTCGCCCGGCACGACGACGACGACTCTGAATCCGCTGCCAAGCCTGCCGCTTCGCGCGGACCGACCTGCTGGCATCAGAAACGATGTCAAATTCTTTCCGATTCGACTCCATGATTGCTCGCACCGTTTGCAGATTGTGTGGCATGCGGCCGAGAATCTGTGGTTTCTCAAGATGATCACTGACGGCAACCTGCACGGTCCGATCAAACGGCAGCTCGCGATCGTGGACCCGCTGCAGCAGTTCGACGGCATCCCGGAGCACATTGTCGCATCGCAACAACAACACGCGAAAGATCCGCCGATTCAAATCGATCTTTCGCGCCAAGGCAAGTTCCTGCTCGCGCGACAGCAGCGAGTAGGCACCCATTTGGCCGAGATACAGCTGCAATGAGTCATCCAGAGCAGCGCCGCTGGGGCGATCCGCAGTCGCTTCCGACCGGAGATAAGGTTTGATTTTTGGAGGATCATTGATGGCAATCATATTTATTCATCCCGCGACGATGCCAACGGAAACACGCCCTGGGTCGACGGGTTGCGAACCTGTGCAGGCGTCTCGCTGGCAATCGATGTTTGGTGGTCAACGAACAGAGAAGGAGAGATCTCAAGTCATCCAACTCGAGCGGTCTCTGTCCCGCCTCAGCCGGCTTTCAGGGGCCAACCGGGGGGTAGTCGGAGGCGGGTATTGGGGGTATCCCAACGTCAGGGCAATTCTATGCTCCGCCACTCCGTCGGCAACGGCGGGAAAATATCCAGAAACGCGATCAGCGGCGTTTGACGAGCAAGGGTTTGGCGGAGACCGGTCCACAATGATCTGTCACGACGACCCAAAAAGAACTCGACACTTTGGGGTCCATCGCCCAAATGACGCTCCCCCCTCGTGCGCCGCCGAGCGGCGCGACGTCGAGAGCCGAGCGGCGCGACGCCGAGAGCCGAGCGGCGCGACGCCGAGAGCCGAGCGGCGCGAGCCGAGCGGCGCGGACGATCCGATTCGGCCCCACCCTCAGTGAGGGTTTCGCAGCATCTCGTGGCAGCTGACGCAACTGGTCGTGAGCTGCTGAAAGGCCATCGCGGCACCTTGAAGATTATTGGCCCTGGCGTGACGTTCGATCTCCGCGTTGGCAAAATCGAAGGCCTGCAGCTGTGCCTTGTAGCCTGGCTTGCTCTTGCGTATCCAACCCTCGACCTTGGAGAGGAATCGCATTTGTTCGGCCTTGGTCGCCACGAGCTCCAGGTCTCCCGTTGCCAAGCCTCTCAGCATCTCTTGGGAGTACTCCATCTTTTTCTCCATCCAGAAGCTGATCGGCCTTTTTTCGTCGCTCACGACCTTTTCGTTACTCACCACTTGTGCTTTTTTCGGCTCGTCGGCCACGGCGCTCCACGCGATCAAGAACACAAAACCTAGTATCGAAAGAACACGCATCTGAGAATCCTTTACGGCAATCGGAACGATCCCCCCGGCATCGCTTGATACCGGCAAACGTGCATCGCTGCAAGTTTAATACCCAACACTCACTCGGAAAAGAATCGGGGTGACCCGAGGGCGCCCCGCTCTCGGGGGCTCCGATTTGTGTGGAATTGTTCAGATCGGCGACACGCGAAGAGATTGTTTGGCATACGATTCGCTTAACGTTTCGCGACATTGTTCGCAGAGGGAGAATTCCGTTGCTAAAGATTCTGCTACCGACCGATGGGTCCAAGGATGCCTTGGAAGCGGCAAAATTCTTGAGCCGATTGCCTCACGGTGAGCCGTTTGAGCTAAGCGTGGTCACGGTGATCGCTCATCCCGAACTTCATCCGGCCGATACCAGCGGCAGTTGGCCGTCGGAATATTGGGACCAGCTGAATCGATCGGCCCAGGAAACGCTCGACCAGATTACGCCGATGTTCGAGGGCGCCGACGTCACGCTGACACAAAAGATCCTCGTTGGACACGCCGCTCACCAGATCGTGAAGGAAGCGGGTGACAGCGATGCCGATTTGATCGTGCTGGGTGCCAAGGGACACACCGCGATTGGTCGCATATTGTTGGGCAGTGTCAGTGATGACGTGGCGACTCACGCCGCTTGCAGTGTGCTGGTCGTGCGCGCGGGGTCTGAACACAGCGAGGGGAAGCCGTATTGCGTGACGATCGGCTATGACGGTTCCCAACGCTCGGAAGCCGCGTTGCACCAATTCAGTCAATTCAATTGGGGGCCAACGACCAGGGCCAACGTATTGACTGTCGTTCCGATCGTTCGGTTCTTTGGCAAGGACGTGCTGCCCGAGACACTTCTTCGCCGCACCGAGCAGCATGAAATCGCGGCCCAGGCGACCGCCCAGGCAACGCAACGCATTGCCCCTTCGGGCGCCGACGTTGGATCCGCGGTGATTGAAATGGAACACGTCGGCGAGGCAATTGTCAGCTTTGCCAACGAGCGTGGCAGCGACCTGGTGGTGGTCGGTGACACCGGCTTGAGTGGGATCAGTCGGATGTTGCTGGGCAGCGTGTCACGTTATGTGTTGCGTCATGCGGATTGCAGCGTTTGGATCGCTCGTACCAAGCACCGGAAGAAGCTCGGCCATTGAAATGCCGGTGATCGCGAATGACCGGCCAGGTGGTGATCCTACGTGATCGGTCAGTCCCACCCGGCTACTCTTGGTCGGCAAATTGGCGTCGAAACTTTTCAATGCCTTCGGAATGCCCCATCAACATGATCACATCGTGAGCCTGGAATTTTTCGTCCGCGTCCGGACTGAAGATCAAATCACCATTGGTTCGTTTGATTGCCACGAGAAGCAATTTGTGTCGACGATGGGCTTCGGTTTCACGGACGGTGACACCGACCAATCGGCTCTGTTGGCTGATCACCATCTCGTCAAGTTCCAAGTCCGCGACGTTGCTTTCGGATACCAATTCCATCAGATCGGCGGTCGACGGGCGTGTGATCATCCGGACCATCTGGCGGGCGCCGACGATCGTCGGCATGACAATTTTGTTTGCACCGGCTTGTTTTAGCTTCTTTTCGGTACTGATTTGTTCGGCACGCGCAATGATTTGCAACGAGGGGTTCAGATTTCGCGCCGTCAGCGTGATGAAGACATTGTCCGCATCGCTCGGCAATGTCGTCACCAATGCCGACGCTTGTTGGATGTTCACCAATTCGAGCAAACTTTCTTGGGTCGCGTCACCCTGTACGCAGAGCACGGCTTCCGCGTTGGCGTCCTCGGCAACCAGCGGGTCGTTGTCAATGGTCACAAGTTGTCGTGAATGTTTGCGAAGGTCACCGATCAGATTTCGGCCCATGCGCCCGAAACCGCAAATGATGACGTGGTTGTTGAGGTGTTCCAGTTCTCGTGTCATTCGTCGCCTGCCAATCACTCGTTCCAGTTCGCCTTCCAGCATCATCTGAAACAGTCCGCCAAAGGTATACATCGCCGCCGTCATGCCAAACAAAATCACGAAAATCGTGAAGATCTGCAGTGCAGGAGTGAATCCGCTGTGTTCACCATATCCGACGGTGGAAATGGTGATCACGACCATCCAGACGGCCTCGACCCAGTCATAGTCACCTATCACACGGTATCCCGCGACTGCCAGGGCAAAGACAAGCGTTAACACGCACGCGCCCAATCGGATTCGTTGCAGTGGTGACCTCATCGCGACATCGTCGCCCTCCATGCTCGGGATCCGCGCGGAGAGAAACAGGCCGCCGGCGAGTGAACTGAGAGATAGGGTGCGTTAACTATTCTTTTTCACGCGAAATCCAGACACTGCATCCGGCATGGCGTAACACATACCGGGAAACGCTCCCCAACATCAGCCGGGCTAGCGGATTGCGATGATGCTCGCCCATCACAATCAGGTTGCTGCCCTGGACTTCGGCGAAGTTGATAATGGACTCGCCGACATGCTCCGACTCGATCACGTTGGGCTCAATTTTCGGTGCCACATGCTTGACTCTCTCGCTCGCTCGCTCGGCCGATATCTGCGCCTGCTCGCGCTGCTTGGCCCGCTCCAACACCATCTCTGGAAATAGATCCTGCCGAAACGTTCGAACGATCGGTACGACGTTCAGCAGGTGGACAGCGGTGGAACTTCCCCACTTGAATAGCGCAAACTGGTCTAGCGCAGCGTCGGACGCGGTTGAACCGTCGTGGGCGATGGTGACGCGAATGTTCTCGGCAGTATCGCCCTCTTGGCGTCGCACGACCAATACGCTGCAGGTCGCGTGCGTCGCCACAAAGTCGCTGACGCTACCCAGCAAAATCCGATTGACAGCCGAATGCCCCTTGGCACCCAAGACGATCAGATCGGCACCCGCGGCCTCGGCCGCTTCGGTGATGCTGTGGCCGACATGACCGGTGGCGATCGTATGACGCAACTCCACATCGGCGCCTTCAAACATCGTTTTGATGTGTTCGAAGTGCTCCAGTACCGTGTCCTGCTGTTCCTGCTTGAATTCCGGCAACCAGGAGTCGGACGCGGAGCTTGCGGCGACCTCGGGGATGAAAACGGTCGTGACAACCGTCAACTCCATTGGCTCGTGATGCGGGATTCGGCTAAGAAACTGGGCCGCGTATTCGGCGTCGGCCGAGCCATCGGTGGCAAGAACAATTTTCATCGAGTGGTTACCTGTGGAAGTGTCATCCAATCAAATCACGGAGTGGTCGGCCCGCGGCGAGGTCGATACCGCATGCGTTGCTGCCGATCGACCGCTCAAGATATCTTCGTCTCGTACTCGTCCCCTTCATCGTCACCCGTATGCGAGGATCCGCCGGGTGGCGTTCGACAGACGAGTATCGGACAGGGCGAGGTTCGCAGCAATTCCGTCACGACGCTGCCCAAGAACCAGCGGGCAATCGCACCTCGTGTGTGGGTGCCGACGACCAACAGCACCGATCGCAGCTCGGTCGCCTTGGCAGTGATCTGGTCGGCCGCGTTGCCCTGCAACAAATGCCGGCGAACCCTGTCGGGCGGCAGCGGTACTTTCAACGCATCGAGCTGTTCCCGCAAATGCACCGGCAAATCAGGGTCTGTGATCGCAGCACCGATGCCCGACATGTCGACCGCCACCATGTCGCTGGGAAACCAAACGTGAACGATGTCCAATATCGCATCACGTCTCTGAACCTCCTCGACCGCCACACGCAACGCTTCATCGCAGGCGCTTGTGAAGTCGACCGCACACATGACCGATGGTTTACTCATCTCTCGTTCCTCTGCCCTGATGATGTGGCCAAATCACGACCTCTCAATGATCGCAAGTTTCCACCGTTGACGTTTCTGGTGTGCGGTACGGCCCACTGCTGTGACGCCCTGTCTCGCGGCGGGTTGTCCGACCTTCGCAGGCCTATTTTGGGTTCGCCTCTGCGAGACCACAAGCGTGCCTCGGAATTCGACCACAACTCGTTGCGCAACAACTCTTTAGCGAGAACTCCCCGGAGGCGACCAATGGGGCCGGAGGCGACCAATGGGGCCAGCCCCCTGCTCCTCGCCAAGCCACGTCGGTATGCGACTCGATCAGACGTCGATGCTTGTCTCGGTAGGTGAAACGTCCATAACGTAACCCATTTCGTCATCCGTGAGTGGTTCGTCCGATGCCATCTGACTTTCCAGCACGGCGATATCCGCATCGGACGCGTCGATACCTTTGGCCAGCCGCTGGGCCACTCGTTTTCGCAAGATCGACTCGTCTGCGTGGAAATCGAGAATGGCGAACCTGGCATCCAGCGATTCGGCAAGCTGTCGGACGAGGTCGCGTTCAGTCCGCTTGGTGAACGTGGCATCGAGGACGACACAAAATCCGTCATGGATCGCGGTGTGGGCGAGCCGCCGCAGACGCCCATAGGTGGCTCGCGAAGCCTCCTCGGAGTAGAGCTGGATTCGTTGCTGCGAGTTGGGCCGATGAGCGGCGTCGAAGCCGTAGTGACGTTTGCGTTCGATGTCGCTGCGAAATCGAATGGCGCCATATTGCTGGATGACCGCCTCGCTGCCGACCGTCTTGCCACTTCCGGAAAGTCCATGCGTGATCCAAATGCACGGTTCCGGAGGCAGCGTGAATTGGTACGCCAGATCCACGTGGTGCTGGCAATCCTGGATCAAATGCCCGCGATCGATTTCGGACAGGCTCGTGTCGGACGCCTGAATCACCGCAACCTTCGCGCGGACGAGCGCGCGGTACGTAAGATACCAACGCAGCATCGGAAGCGATGCGTGATCGCCGGTCATCTCGAGATAACGGTTGATGAAGCTGTGACCGAGATCAGGGCGTCCACGAGCGGCGAAGTCCATCGCCAGAAAGGCGGCGTCGCTGAGCACGTCGATCCAACGGAATTGATCGTTGAATTCAATTCCATCAAACGGTGTCATCTGACCTCGCCACAGGATCACATTGGCCAAGTGCATGTCACCGTGACACTCACGAACAAAACCGTTGACCACGCGCTGCGAGATGAGCGTCTTGTGAGCGTCCGCGAAGTCGGTCGTCCACTGATGAAGCTTGAACAGATCGGCGGACAATTCGGGGAGATCGGCGGCTTCGAGACGGCTCAGATTATCGACCGCGTCACCGAGCACCCGCTCGAACGAACCCCAGTGCTGCCGACACGCGGCGCGTTCCGCCGCTGAGTGAAACGTGGCCACGTTGGTGGCCAACTGATCGACGTCTTGAGTCGCTATGCGACCTTCGGCGAGACGGTGACTCAGCAATGCATCCTCCGGAAAACGCTGCATCTTGACCGCATATTCGATCACTTCTCGTTGGCCGTCCGCCGCGTCTCGTTGGCCGTCCGCCCTCGGCGCATCGACCCATATCCTCCCCTCTTGCAGCACGATCGGAACGACTTTCAGGTACAGATCTGCGGCGAACCGACGGTCGAGGCGAAGTTCTTCGTGGCACAGCCTTTCTCGCTTTTCCAGCGTTGAATAGTCCAGAAAGTCGGTTTTGATTGGCTTCTTGACCTTGTAGGCGTAGTCGCCGGCAAGAAAGACCCACGAGATGTGCGTTTCGTGCACGTCCACCGGCGAATCGAATGGCTCCGGATAGACCGACCGGTCGCGAAGCAGTGTGACGAGTCCTCGACGCGGATCGATTGGGATGGAAGCAGACATTCCAAACCCCCATGGAGTGGCCCAAAAATGGAATTCCCGAAAAAGTCCTGCGAATGGAATCCCCCCTGCAGGGTTTCAATCGTCGCTCGGGAAGTGATCACCGATCGTGCGAATGGCGTGCCACATAGTCGGCAACCGAGCCCGGTTCCACCCGTTGCTGCCACCAGCGACGTCGACCACCGAGTGAGAGTTCGAGAAACGTCTCACTTTTTCGACCGCATCGTGAGCTTGTTCAGGAGCATCGCTTTGCGTTCGTTGGAGATGGTCGAAGTCATGTCGGTTGGGAGTCACAAAAAAATCGAGCCTGATCTCGTGACGCACCGCCGGTCGGCGCACAGCCGTCCACTGCCACCGTTCAACTGTCGTCGGCATCAAAGGCGATCTCGATCGCGCGATCGAAACGCTGTCGCAACAGTGTCATTTGGTCGGCGCTAAGGCCTTGTCCGACGAGGCTCGCCAGGTGGATCGACGCGATCGTCAGCAGTCCGACCGGAATTGCCAGCGCCGCCCAGGGTGGCGAACCGAGGATCCATTGCACATATCCGTAGACCGCCGCGGCACAACTGCCAAATGCAGTGAGAAAATAAACGAACATGAACATCGTCCATACCTCGGGTCGCGGCGCGAATCGGCCGTAGATCTGCGCTCCCGATCCCGACTCCGATTCATGCACCTGCACCGAAAGATGCGGTGACCAGAATCGTTGTTCGCCCTGGTCGATCATGAATTCAACGCACCGCCCGGCTGAAACCGCATGGCCGCGTAGCTCCGGCGACACTATCGCCGCCCGGATCCTGCCGATCATTTCATCGGCCGTCAGCGGGACGTCGATCGAGAACGTCGGCTGCATCTTGAGCGGTTTCACGAGCCTCGCCTGGCCTAATATCGCAGGATCAAGTCGACCTGAATTCGATCTTGGATCACGTCCTTGAATCCCGTCAACGGGAACTCGTAGGCGATTCCCGCTTCCACGTTCCGTCGCGGCTTGATTTTCAATCCCACATTTTGAGTGACAAGATCATTCCCGGCAACATTGGTACTTGAGAGGTTGAACAAATCCTGGCCCGCCACGCCGAGGGCCAGGCCGGTGTCTGCCGAATCGGTCCAGTGCCACCAAGCGAGTTCCGTCACGAGATACACGCTGTCGGTCACTCGCAAATCGAAGTGGTTGGACCAATGAATCGACTCCGATTGTACCCTGCCATCGACCGGGATCCGATAACCAAGGCTGCTCAGAAGGTGCCCATTTCCGTTCCACAGACGTTGCCCACCCGTCATGAAGAGATGGAATTCTCCGTCACCAATTCCTTGCAACGCGGAAGTCGAACCGACCGGGAGATTGTAGGTGAATCCGGCCGAAGCGAGCGTTCCCGAACATGGGTCTCGCAAAAAGTTGTACTTCAGGCCGATCGACACGTCTGCCCATCCATCATCAAGCAGGGTATCGAGCGCCCATGCGAATTGTTGACGATGAATCCGTCCTTGACGGCGATCAGGCTGAGCCGATCGGTCAATGCGATACGAAATTGCATCGCGTACAACTGAACGGAACCGCCCGCCAGGGTGCTCGGCAAGCTGTGGTGTACGAAAATGGGGCGAATCTCACTCAGCGTGCGAGGGTCCTCGAAGAAGACAAAGTTGATCATCGGGCTGATGAAGTCGTCAAAGCATCGTTCGCTCGGCTTGATGCAACCGAGCAGCTTCATTCGGCCCAAACAGCCACATCCGGCTGCCGAACTGCCGCACACTCCGCATGAATTGCACCCCGACATCAGATCGCAGGCATCGCTGTCACAGCAGGACGCGTTGCAACCCCGGTTCGCACCATCGCAATCGGATCCGGCCAAAAAATTCAATCCGTAGACCGACTCGCAGGCTGTGAATGTCAATGCTATCCCGACGGTGATCGCAAGTGTGAACCCTCTCATTCCGACTTCCTTTTCTGTTCCAGGCTTCCGTTGCTGAACATCATTTGCTGATGAGTTCACTGAACATGATTTGTTGGCAAACACGTTTGGGAACGCGATCCACCATGGTTGATCGACCGCGATCGGTGGCTTTCGGTGGCGGTACAAGCCCGCTCGTTGCAACCGACAAAACCGTTCGCCAGTGGGTTTGGCGAGGATCGGCTTGTTCAGGAGGGAGGGATCGTATCGGTTTTGGGGGCGTGTAAATACGCACAGATCTAAAATGTGTGACGTCTACGCACGGTCCGAGGAGGTGCTGGCGGGTGGAAATCGAGATTGGCCAAAGGCATTGGGACCGCAGTTGGTAAAAATATGGCAAAATATCAGCCCAAACCGCCGCTCCGCGACACACTGTCGCACGCCCCTGGCGGCGACTGGCACCATCATTGAGATACACTTCGCGGCGGTTGGTGGTGGGTGTCGATCGCAAATGAACTTTGACCGAAGGAATGCAGGGTGGCAACTGAAGCGGCGATGTCGGAAAGTGATTCCGGCTCTGATAGGGTGCAAGCCGAGTTCACCAGCGGCGGGGTGATGGAGTCCTATTCTTACGATGACGACGTCGTCCGTAAGTTTGCCACGGCGACGATTGTCTGGGGGCTGGTTGCCACGACTGTGGGATTGATCATTGCCCTGTTGTTGGTACTGCCGACGATGTTTTCGGGAGCGCCCTGGTTGAGCTTTGGGCGGTTGCGTCCGCTGCACACCAACGCGGCGATATTTGCCTTTGCGGGCAACGGCATTTTTGCCGCCATCTACTACAGCACGCAACGGTTGTGCAAGGCTCGGATGTGGAGTGACACGCTGAGTCGTCTCCATTTCTGGGGCTGGCAAGCGATCATTGTGGCGGCCGCGGTGACGTTGCCGCTGGGGATCACGCAGAGCAAAGAGTACGCCGAATTGGAATGGCCGATCGACTTGGCGATTGCCGTCGTCTGGCTCGGCTTTTTCGGCGTCAACTTCATGATGACGTTGATCCATCGCCGTGAACGTCACATGTATGTGGCGCTGTGGTTCTACATCGCCACGATCGTGACGGTCACCGTCCTGCACGTTTTCAATAATCTGGTGGTACCGATCGGATTGGGCAAGAGCTATCCAATCTATGCCGGTGTTCAAGACGCGTTCATGCAGTGGTGGTATGGACACAATGCGGTGGCCTTCTTCCTGACCACGCCGTTCCTCGGGTTGATGTACTACTTTCTTCCCAAGGCAGCCAACCGGCCGGTGTTCAGTTACAAGCTTTCGATCATTCACTTTTGGTCACTCGTTTTCATTTACATCTGGGCCGGCCCGCACCATTTGCACTACACGGCCTTGCCGGAGTGGGCATGCTCGCTGGGGATGTTATTCAGCTTGATGCTCTGGATGCCGTCCTGGGGCGGGATGATCAACGGTCTGCTAACCCTCCGTGGTGCTTGGCACAAAGTGGCCACCGACCCGGTATTGAAGTTCTTTGTCGTCGGGGTGACCTTCTATGGAATGTCGACATTCGAAGGCCCGATGTTAAGCATCAAGAGCGTCAACGCATTGAGTCACTATACGGATTGGACGATCGCCCACGTCCATTCCGGCGCGCTCGGATGGAACGGCATGATGATCTTTGGAATGCTGTATTGGCTGACGCCTCGGTTGTTCCAAACGAAGCTTTGGAGCGTCAAAGCCGCGTCGCTTCATTTCTGGATCGGGACAATCGGCATCTTGCTGTACATTGTGCCGATCTACGTCGCCGGACTGACCCAAGGGTTGATGTGGCGTGCGATGGACGAAAACGGGAACCTGAGTTACGAGTTCATTGAGACGATCGATGCCGTCTCGACGATGTGGTGGATACGAGTCGGCGGCGGAACTTTGTACGTCGGCGGGATCGTGTTGATGGTGATCAACTATGTGATGACGTGGTCCACACGCCCGTCCAAGTACGAGGTGCCGGTCTATGAGGCCGCTCGGCTTTCCAATACACCGCCAGCCGACCAGTTGGCGCCTGTGAGTGCATTGAATGACGCTCCTGTTCTGAATGCGGCCAAGAAGCTGGATGTTTGGTCGAAAATGGGCTGGCATCGTCGTTGGGAACGGCTGCCGGTGCGATTCACGGTGCTGACCACGTTGGCGGTGATCATCGCCAGCCTGTTTGAGATCATTCCGACCTTTTTGATTCGCAGCAACGTCCCAACGATTTCCACGGTCAGACCCTACACGCCTCTGGAACTTGCCGGGCGAGACATCTTCGTTTCCGAGGGCTGTTACAACTGTCATTCGCAAATGATTCGACCGATGGTTGCCGAAACGAAACGATACGGTGATTACAGCAAGCCAGGCGAATTCATTTATGACCACCCGTTTCAGTGGGGCAGTCGTCGGATTGGCCCGGACCTTGCCCGGGAAGGTGGCAAGCAGAGCAGTGTTTGGCATTGGCGGCACTTCGAGAATCCGCAATCGCTGAATGAACAATCGGTGATGCCGTCCTATGAGCATCTGTTGGAGACCGCGATCGATTTCAACAAGGTGACCGATCGAGTTTGGGCTGCACGCATGCTCGGCGCACCCTATGACTTCGAATTGACCGAAGCACCCGCGATGGCTCGAAAGCAAGCCGAACGCATCGCCGCCGATATCGTGACCCAAGGCGGTACGGTTAGTCGAGGCAACGTGATGACTCTCGATTCCCAAGCGGTCGCCTTGATCGCATTCCTGCAGCGGATCGGAACGGACATCACCGCGCCGCCCGAGCCGGCACCGACACCGGTCGCGGCAGCAGCCGGACCGGCCGAGGCCGACGATGCTGCCCATGCGGCGACCGAGAACACAACGACCCACAGTGGAAGTGAATAGGAACCAGCCATGCTCAAAGACGTGATACGCGCGATCGACTACAGCGACTGTGCCGAGATCGCATTGGCCCTGTTTTTCATCGCCTTCGGTTTGATGTTGATGACGACGTTTCGTTTGTCACGCCAGGCCACCGATCGATTCGCCTCCATTCCCCTGTCCGACAACGTGGAGGATCCACGATCATGAGCAGCCACGATCCCGCCCTACCCGAAGGTGCACCGGACGACCCCCTTACCGGGCACAATTACGATGGCATCCAAGAGTATGACAACCCGCTTCCCGGTTGGTGGAAGTGGTTGTTCGTGGCATCGATTTTGGTGGCGCCACCCTACTTCATGTTTTACCACAGTGGCGTCGAAGGTCGTTCCCTTGAAGACCAGTACGACAAAGCGTTTGCCGCACACATTCGGATGCAGTTTGCAGAAATCGGCGAATTGCCGCTGACTCGCGAATCGGTGGTGAAATACTTGTACGAGGACTCTTGGCTGAAGGTCGGCAAGGCCGTATTCAAGACGAATTGCGTTTCCTGTCACGCTGGCGACGGTGGCGGCTTGGTCGGCCCAAATCTTACCGACAACGACTACAAAAATGTCAAAGACATTGGCGATATCCTGACCGTGATTCAAAATGGAGCCAACGGCGGCGCGATGCCGGCCTGGAAAACACGATTGTCGCCCAACGAATTGGTGTTGGTTGCCAGCTATGTGGCAAGCTTGCGTGGCACCACGCCGGCCAAACCCAAAGATCCCGAGGGCCACCCCGTTGGGCCATGGCCCGAACCGCCACCACCCGAAAAGGAACCGGCCGATGCGGGTGCGGCTGAAGCACCCGGTGCGGCTGAAGCACCCGGTGTGGCTGAAGCACCCGATGCCTCTGAAGCACCCGAAGCGGATGAAGCACCCGACGCCGGTTCAAAGGAAGCACCCAATTCAAGGGGTGATGCCCAGGGCGATGGCGCCGCCGATTCAACTGACGCCTAAGAACAACGAGCCAATCTGGTCATGAACCAGCCACCAGGAACGAACGATTTGCCCACCCCTGCAGCCGCTGCATCCGAAGATGAGTCTGCCGTCAATCTGCCGCTCCTTGACGCTCCCGAGCATGTCCTCAGCACGCTCGAGGGTGATGGCTCGCGCCGCTGGTTGTTCCCCCGTCTGGCGACCGGGAGATGGTGGAAACGCCGCCGCATCCTGGCCTATTTCCTGATCGTGTTTTTCGTGGCCCTGCCGCACCTGCGCGTGGGGGGCAAGCCAGTCATTCTGCTGGACATTACTCGACGCAAATTCGTGTTTGGTGGGCACACTTTCTTGCCCACCGACACCTTGCTGTTGGCCCTGTTGATGCTGGGCGTGTTCGTGACGATTGTCCTGGCGACCGCGTTCGCCGGTCGTGTCTGGTGCGGTTGGGGGTGCCCGCAGACGGTCTACATGGAGTACTTGTTCCGACCAATCGATCGTTTGTTCCAGGGAACCTCTGGCAAAGGCGGAAAACCGAAGCGAATCGTCAGCGGAGCGATGAGTGTGCTGAGGTTCGTGGTTTACCTGGCGTTGTGCATGATGCTCGCGCACACCTTTCTGGCATACTTCGTCGGCACCGATCAGCTGAGCACTTGGATTCGAAGCTCGCCCTGGCAACATCCGACCGCCTTTTTTGTGATGGCTGCGACGACCGGCTTGATGCTCTTTGACTTCATGTACTTTCGCGAGCAGCTCTGTTTAATCGCCTGTCCCTATGGCAGGTTTCAATCGGTGATGCTCGATCGCCAGAGCCTGATCGTCGCCTATGACCCCAACCGGGGCGAACCGCGAGCGAAGGGGCGTCGTCACGAGGGAGATGGCTTGGGTGATTGCGTCGATTGCCATCAGTGTGTGGTCGTTTGTCCGACCGGAATCGATATTCGCGATGGGCTGCAGTTGGAATGCGTGAACTGCACCCAGTGCATCGACGCCTGTGATAACGTGATGGACCGTGTCGGTCGGCCTCGCGGATTGATTCGATACAGTTCTCAAGACGCCTTGGCCGGCAAGCCTCCCAAAATGTTCCGCTGGCGAACCGTCGCTTATCCAACGTTGTTGGTGATGGTGACGCTCGGGTTCCTTGCCGTGTTGTCGACCAAATACGCTTTCGACGCCAAAATGATTCGTGGCAACGGAAACCCCTTCAATCGCAGTGCCGGCGGCAGAATCACCAACAACTTTCGCTTGCGGTTGGTCAATCGCACCGAGGATCCGCGGAGCTATCAGCTGTTCGTCGTCGAACCGAGCGACGCGCGGATTCTCACCGATTCTGCCGATGGAATTGAATTGACGGGGAATCAAAACACGCTGATCCCGGTGGTGATCGAAGTACCAGCGAATCGATTGATTCCCGGCGGAAAATGTGTTGGACAACTGCGAATCGCCGACGACATCGGCAATGAACGATTCGTAACGATGACCTTGTTGGGACCCAATTCATGATCAATGCTGGACTCGATTCCGATCGTCAGGTCGCCAACCGCAAGGCAGCGCTGCGGTGGGGAGGGTTTGTCGTCGGACTGCTCAGCTTGCAGGTGATTGGCGGTGTGTTTGCGATTCTGCTGGCGACCGGTGACGAGTCGGTTGCCATTGTTCCCAATTATCACCAGAAGGCATTGCATTGGGACGAACAGGTTGCGATTGCCACCGCCTCGTCGAGGCTCGGATGGATCGCCCAGATGGATCCAACGCATCTTCACAGGGGTGCCGCGGGATTGCGGATTCGGCTGAGAGACCAGGGCGGTCAATTGGTCGAAATCGAAGCGGGCGAGATCGAGATCTATCGACATATCCGGGCCGCCGACGTCCGCCGTGTCAAAATACCTGGCGGCTCGGTCGGCGCGATTGATCTGGATCCGTGTTTCGATGCCGGCGGGTTGTGGCAAGTCGCATTGGATGTCTCCGATGCCCAGGGAAATCGATTTGTCGACTCGCAACAGATCAATGTCGTGCTCTCGGCAGACGGTGCAGTGAACGGGCCTCCCAGTGAACAGGGCCCGCGAAGATGACCACTCTCGCCATCGCCGTTTTGATCGCCAGCCTGTTGGGCAGCATGCATTGCGTCGGCATGTGTGGGCCGCTGGCGCTATGGGCAACAGGGGGCGGCAGCAGGAAAACGTCGCTGGTTGCCTACCACCTCGGCCGTCTGACGACCTATTTGTCAGCTGGCCTGGCGGCCGGCGTGCTTGGTAGCGCGATCACCATTGGTGGCGACGTCGCCGGGCTACAGTCGCTGGCGGCTCGAATCGTGGGCGGTCTGTTGATCTTCTTCGGCTTGCTGCGGCTCTTCCAATTGATCCCATTCTTTCAAAGCAAATCGGTCGCGCCGGCCAAACCGTCACGAATCGCGGGGTTGTTGCATCAGGCGAAACCGCTGATCGCGACCCGCGGTCCTGGCTCGCGAGCCTATTTTGGCGGCTTGCTGACGACCTGGTTACCCTGCGGATGGCTGTATCTGTTTGTGTTGGTCGCCGCGGGAACCGGTGGCGTCTTTCCGGCGTTGGGGGTGATGACGGCGTTTTGGGTTGGGACATTACCGGCGCTGACGGGATTGGTGCTTGGCGCACGCTCCTTGATGCCGCGAATGCGTGCTGGGGTGCCGGTTGCTGCGGGGGTCCTGTTGATCGTTACCGGACTGTACACGGCGACCGGCAGGGCCTCGGTGGACCTTTCCTCGATGTTGCCGCCACAGCCGTTGATGACTCGGTCGGGCGAGTTGTCGATTGTCAACTTGACCGATCACCCGTTGCCATGTTGTGATGAAGCCCGACCTGGCGCTTCCCCGTAGCCGGTTTCCTTCTTCTCTTTCTACAAGCCGATGTCCGCTGCGACAGCCGACCCCGAACCTCGATCAACGCGTGTGCGCTGCGCCCATTGTGGATTGCCGGCGCCACGAGCTTCGACCGAATCCGAGCCTTCGTTCTGCTGCCGGGGCTGCCAGGGTGCCTACGAATTGATCCGAGGCTGGGGTCTGGAAGAGTACTACGACCTCCGTGATGCCCCCAGTAACGATCACCGCGTCGACGAGAGTGCGCCCGAATCATTTTTGGATCTCGATGAACCATCGCTGCTTGGACGATCGGCTCCGTTTCCGATCGACAGGGGTTCAGAGCGAAAACTTTTCCAGTCGCGATTGTCGATCTCGGGGTTGCACTGCGTCGCTTGTGTTTGGTTGATCGAACGTGCTTGCGAGCGGGTTCAAGGTTGGCATTCTTCCGCGGTGAACATGCACGATCGTACCGTGGACATCGTGCTGGACCCGACGGTGATTCGGCTTTCACAAATTGGACAGTTTCTTAATCGCATCGGATATCGCCTCTCGCCCCTGCATCAGGAACAGGTCACCGCGAATCGCTTGGACGAGAGCCAGCGAATGTTGATCGATATCGCTGTCGCCGGATTCTGTGCCGCCAATGCGATGTGGGTTGCGATCGCACTCTATGCGGGTGAATTGAGCGGGATGGCGACCGGCCATGCACATCTGCTGCGGATCGCGGGGGTCGCGTTAGGTTCGCTTGCCGTTGTGTTTCCTGGTCGTGTTTTCTTTCGCAGCGCGTGGGCGTCATGGAAAACGCGAACACCCCACATGGACCTGCCGGTCGCGGTGGGGCTGTTGGCCGGCCTTTCCGCCAGCGTGTATGGATTGTTTGATTTTTCCAGTGACGTTTACTTCGATTCCATCGCTTGCCTGGTCTTTTTTTTGTTGGTCGGGCGTTGGATTCAGATGCGACAACAACGTCGCGCCGGCGAAGCGGTAGCCGACCTGATTCAAATGTCACCAACGGTGGCCAGTCGCGTCGAACCGGGCGGGACTCTCACGCGTGTGCCGGTCGATACTTTGGCCGTTGGTGACTGGGTGCGAGTGAATCCGGGGGAGAATATTCCGGTTGATGGAGTTGTCGTCTCGGGTGACTCGTCGATCGATCGGTCGTTGTTGACCGGCGAAAGTCGCCCGATCGACGTCCAACAAGGCAGCGAGATCGAGGCGGGCACCGAAAACCTGCAATCGGTGTTGATTGTCCGAACCACGGCGGCGGCAACGGACACTCGTTTTGCCGCACTGACGCGGGCGGTCGCGGACGCAACTCGATCACGCACTCCGAGCGTCCAATTGGCCAATCGCATCGGCGGTTGGTTTGTGATCGTCGTGCTAATCTTGGCCGCCGTCACAGCCGCCATCTGGCTGTATGTCGAACCTTCACGGGCGGCCTCGAGCGTGGTTGCCCTGCTGATCGTCGCTTGCCCCTGCGCATCAGCGCTGGCCACGCCTTTGGCAATCGCGGTCGCCATCGGCAGACTCGCTCGGCAGCGTGTGCTGATTCGAGACGGCGACTGCCTGGAACGAATCACTCGCCCCGGAACAATCCTGTTTGACAAGACAGGTACCCTGACCGAAGGACGGATGCGAGTGAACCACTGGCATGGAGATTCACGCGATTTGTCAGCCGCTGCGGCCATCGAACAGGGAATCAACCACCCGATCGCAAAGGCATTGTGCGATTACGCGAGTCAGCAGGGAGTTGACGTCGAGACAGCCCTGGAAGTCAAGCAGACGGTGGGACGAGGCATTGCCGGAACCGTCCAGGGCCGACGATATTTGATCGGCAGCCCTCGAGTGGCAATCGAAAATGGTGTCGCCATCGGCGGAGCATGGCGGGATCGTGTCGAGGCAATCATCCGTGGCGGTGCCAGTCCGATTGTCGTGCTCTGCGACAACTCGGTTGTGGCCCTGTTTGGTGTGGCTGACCCGATTCGTGCCACTGCGGCCGAGGTCGTCCAGTATTTTTTGTCGCATGGCTGGCGAGCTGGAATGCTGTCGGGTGATGACCAACAGACGGTCGATCATGTCAGCGAGTCACTTGGATTGGATCGCGGAATCTCCAAGGGTGAGTTATTGCCGAGTGAGAAACTCGATGCGGTCGTAAGAGCCGCGGGAGATGGACCCGTTGTGATGGTCGGTGACGGCGTGAACGATGCCGCAGCGCTGGCGGCAGCGGATGTTGGGATCGCGATTGGGGGTGGTGCTGCAGCCAGCATGAGTGCCGCGCCGGTGATGATTGGCGACGGTCGATTCGAAAAAATCACGCTACTCGCCGATGCTGCCAATCGGACACGTCACAGTATTCATCAAAACTTTGCCATCTCGATTGGCTATAATCTTGTTGCCGTGATCCTGGCGATGACCGGAACGATCACTCCCTTGTTGGCGGCCATCTTGATGCCTGTCAGTTCGATTTCGGTACTGGGATTGACTCTTTCGCGTCGGACATTCAGCGAGCATCGGAAATGAGCGTTTTGTACGTCGCGTTGCCAATCGCCATCGCCCTGGGCGCGACAGCGATGTGGGCATGCATCCGATCGATTCGCTCTGGGCAGTTCGACGATTTGGAAAGCCCCGCGATACGAATGTTGATCGACGATCACCCTCAATCAACAGATGGCCGGCAAACAGCCGACGTCGACGCGCCAAACCAACCACCGTCGTGACCGAGGCCTGCGATGTCAGGGGCGGTGGGTGCGGTCCGCGCAAAAGTTCGACCTTGAGTGTTGAGAATGAACAAACAACGAAGGCAACTGGTTTTCGATGACCTGGATCAGGTCGCACACGATTCGGCCAAGCTACTGGCCGATGGCTATGTCCCAACCGGTCAGTGGGATCTCGCCCAAATTTGCGCTCATTTGCACGATTGGATGCGATTCCCAATGGATGGTTATCCGGCGTCCCCATTGCCGATTCAAGCCATGTTGTGGTTGATGAGAGTTACCGTTGGACGCCGTCAATTGAACAGCGTGTTGCAAAACGGGTTTCGTGATTCAATACCGACAATGCCGCAAACGCGGCATGCCGCCAATAGCATCAGCGACGCGGCGGCAGTCGAGCAGTTGGCCGCCACCATCGATCGATTCAAAAACCACAGCGGGAAATTTCATCCTTCGCCGGTCTTTGGAGAGCTATCGCCGCAAGAGCATCGAAAGCTGCAGTTGGCCCATTGCGCCCACCATTTGAGTTTCCTGGTGCCAAATCGTGACTCATTGCGCTAATCAAGAAACAGGCGAAGAGAAAGATGCACAATTCCACGCGACCATCCGCGTTAAAGGAGTTTCCGGTCGTCATTGAGCTGCCAATCCTGTGGGGTGACCTCGATGCTTATGGGCATGTGAACAACGTCGTTTACCTGAAGTGGTTCGAGGCCGCCCGCGCAGTCTACGCATCACGGGTGGGCGTGGACGTCACCCCACGACAAGTCGGTGTTGGCGCGATTGTGGCTGCGATTTCCTGCAAGTACATGCGTCAGTTGAGCTTTCCTGGACAAGTCTTTTCGGCTGTCCGAGTGACGAGGATTTCGATCGGCAGCGTGACACTGGCATTCCAAATTGTGGACGGTCCGACCGGGGTGCCGGTCGCCGAAGGGGGGTGCGATGCGGTGTTGTACGATTACGCCAGCCAAAAACCCGTTCCCATTCCGGCTCACATTCGTGCCGCAGTCGAACAGCTGGAGGGAAAGTCGTTTCCCGCCTGACGCCCGCAACAGGAACCTCTTCGATCACGCGGTCGATGTGACCGAAGGCGAGCAGCTGCCCAGCCGCAATCGCGACAATTCCCCTCGACTCGTTAGCCGTCGATGTTGACATCGCCGGTGATCTTGTCTTTGTACATCGCTAGCCTGGCAAGGGCCGCGTCGACATCTTGCTTGGACACCTCACGAGCTTCCGCGGCGTCGGCAAAGTGGCTACAAAACCTGGCAAAATGATGGCCAGTGATCCCGCGTCCCCGGTGGATCGCGGTCAATTCGGCCCCGGTATAGACGATCGGGCCATCCAACGCGGATGCCATGAATTCGAATTGCATTCCATGCAACCGGTCCATCGACACGTTCTTGAAGAACGGAGCGAGTTCCGGGTCAGCCAACACGCGATCATACATATCACGAACGATGTCAGCGACGCTCTCAGCACCGCCGAGACGTTCAAATAACTTTTCGGATCCATCACTCGTGCTCATTGCTACCGGCCCTCCGGTATCTGGGCGGGAATCAACTGCACGCCGCCGTGAGGTTGATCGGCGATCCGCAGTGCATCGCGAACATAGTCATGACAATTGATACAGGTCGTCGTGATATGCAGGTAGGTGAAAGATGCCCCCTCATGATTCGTCTTTTGCGCCAAGTCTTCAAGTTTGTTGCATTGACGACGCAGTTCACTGGAATAGTGTTCATAAACTTCGTCACGCGCGCGAGGCCATTCGGCAGCTTCGCTAATCTTGATCATTTCTCGTGCCCCCTGGGCGATCAACGTGAAGTCTTCTGCCAGCAGTCCCTCGAGCACTTTTTGTGAACTGCTCAATTTTGCTCTCATCAGCACTTTGGTTTCGTTGATCGTCCCTTGTTTGGACGCGGGCGGATCGGCAGCACGGAGTACCATGGTTCCCACGAGCAACACGATCAACGGCAAGCAGCCCACGAAATACGCGACGTGACGTTTCATTTTGTAGATTCCTTTTCAACGATATCCTTGTCACTTCTATCCTCGTGCCATCCGACGTGCCGCTGGCACTTTCAAACACGCACCCGGTCTTTCTTTCTTTCTTTCTTCTTTCTGGCACGTTCAGAGATCGCTTGATGCGGAATGTCCAGGTCTTGGCCCATCGCGACCACACGAATATGCCGGCGGATCATTTTTCGATCTGCTTGGGAAAAGTGACCGCAGCGGATGGCCTGGTTGAGCATTCGTCGCCCTCCTCGATTGGTTGGCTTGGAACCGACCGGGCAGATCTGGGGGATCACTTCTTGTTATCCGAATTCTGCCGTCGCGTCTCGCCGGTCGGGGCGACGGAGCGGAGGTTCGGATGTTTTTTTCGCAGGTATCCGTGACATTCGATGCACCGCACCGTTAACGCAACGTAACCGAGCGCGGCGCGTTCCAGGTTTTTGTCACGGGATGCATCGGTGATCAGGTCCGCAGTTCGCCGGAACTCTCGGCTTTGCGTCACGTACTCCTCGGTTTGCAGGATATTCCACCCACTTTCCAGGCTCAACAAACTCAAGGCTTGCGAGTTCTTTGTGATCTTGTCGTAGTCTTCCAACGCCAGACCCTCCAGTATCTGTTTGGAGTACTCGAGTTTCAACTGCATCACCGAACGCAGGGGCGGGGCCGTTTTGTTGGCCGGTTGCTGCCCATGGACGGTCGTTGCGATCAGAAACATGGCCAGGGCAGCGGCGGTGGCAAGGGAGGTATTGGGCATCGTCAGAATCACTGGGGATAGAGGTCTCGTGGTCAAATCATACAGGCTAGTCGCGGCTAAGGTGGCGTGTCTGGTCATCGAGATGTCCCCAACGATCGCCTGTTTTCGGAGGCGTGTTTGGTGACGGATCTTGGTAATCGGAAGGATGTGTCAGTGGCTGCAGGTAATTCAACCGCTGCGAAATCGCCAATTGTGGTTTTGGTCGCGCCTTGGCGAACGCCTCGAACGATTCGTATCCGTTGCGTTCCAGAAAGCTGATCAAACCTTCGACCATATGACTGATGGCGTCGGGCCCTTCACGCTCGATTTCGGAGGCCACCATTGCGACGTCGGCACCGGCCAGAATCACTTGCGACAAATCGGCCGGTGAGCTGATCCCTCCGCTGGCCGCGATCGAGATTGCTGGACCACCGCAACGCACTCGGATCAATCCTGAAATCGTCGACGAGATACATCCCGCCGGTGTCAGTGACCATTGCGTCGACCGCGAAGCTTATCCGGTTGGACAATCCAGTTGGGCTCGCGGCCAAAGACTACCAGTCCTGCGACACCGGCTTGAGTCAATCGCCACGCCAGATTGGGCAGACTCGTGTAGAACGGCAACAGTTTGACGGATACCGGAATCGAGACACACTCGCAGACGGACCTGACGCAGTCCAGCATCGATTCTTCGATGACATCGGCGCTCAGGGTTGGGTTGGCAAAATCGGTATGCAGATTCAATTCGATCGCATCGGCTCCGCTCGATTCGATATCTCGGGCAAAGGAGAGCCACTGACCGCCGGTGAATCCGTCGAGGCTGGCAATGATCGGAATCGACGTGACGTGTTTCAGGTCGACGATCGTTCTCAAGTACTCCGTGGGGCCACCGTTGTAGTTGTCCTCGCATGGCTCGTATGCCATCTGTTCGGCCATGGATTCGTCGTCAGACGGTTCGATACCCAAGGTGATTCTCTGGTGGACGATTTGCTCTTCGAACAATGACGGCAGCACGACGGCACCGGCACCGGCGATGGCAAATTCACGAACCCTCTCCGGGCAACGCGTCAGAGGACATGCACCGACGATCAAGGGAGACATCAGTTTCAGTCCCATGAAGCGGGCGATTATTTCAGGACGCATGGTAAATTCCTTCCTGCGATCGAAACCGAAGCAGCGGCGAATGATGGATCACGCGAACCACTGAATTCAATCTCTTGTGGCGGACTAGACAAACGGCAGATCCGCTGGCCGTTGCACATTTTCATTCGGCTCCTCGTCAGTCAGTCGGATCGGAGTGACAAAGCCTTCGGGTTTGAGTGTCAACACACTGCACGTCGCATCGGCCAGTACTTGTTCAGCTGTATTTCCGATCAAGAATCCGGCGACGCCCGTGCGACAGACCGTGCCGAGAACCAACAGGTCGGCTTCCATCTGCTCGGCGACTTGAAGGATGACGCGGTCGGCCGTGCCCTGATGCAAGTGCTTCTGGGCCTGCGGGATGTCGATCGCCAGGTCTTTGAGGAGTTGATCCAGCAATCCGTGAACGCGCTGCTCACGCGACCGCGAGAGCGCCTCGACTTCCGCGTCGCCCGCACGCCGTCGTAGAGACTGTTCCATCCACATATCCCAGGCACTCACGATGTGAAGTGCCGCATGGTCGCGAATCGCAATCGAATTCGCGATATCCAGCATCGTGCGATTGAGCGTCTCATGGTTCGCGTCCTGCGCCTCCAGGTCGATCGCGACCAACACGCGATCAAACGGGCCATGCACGCTCGGTTTCAACATCCAAACGGGGCAGGGGCAGGTTCGCATCAATGTTTGTCCGGTGCTGCCGAACAGTCGGTTCAGTGCCGAGTTTTCACTTGCCGTTTTCACGACCAGATCGTGCTTGCGTTCCAAAACTTCACGTACGATTTCCACCGGCGGCTTGCCGATTCTCACCACGGCATTCAATTTGACTCCGGTATCGGAGTAATCGGCTGCAATTTGAAGCAACCTTTCGCGGTGCTCCTCGATCACCAGTTTTTCCAGTTCTTCTGGCGTCGCGACATCCGTGATCATTCCGATCGCGCTGGGCATCGGCTTGACGACGTCGATCAGAGTCAGGCTCGCATCATTCTCGATTGCCAAATCGACGGCGCGGTAACCGCCGACGCGTCATCGTCGGTTCGCACATACATCAAAATATTCTTGAATCGCTTCATCGCTTCCTTCCGTCGGCTATCGATTGTTTTGTCCTGCCCATCATATCGCCTATTCAGCCATCCGTTAACATGTTCATTTCGCGTGTTCCGAGGACTCGAAACGTTCCAGCAGCCGATAGAGTTTTCGGCGATGAATGCCGAGAACCCGCGCCGCTTTGGCTTTGTTTCCGCTCTCTCGCTCGAGCACCTCCAGGACATGTGCCTTGGCGATGTCGTCGAGCTTCTCGCCAAGCGGCTCGTGATCGCGGAGGGGGTGATGGTTGACGACCGCCACGTCAGCTTGATGCAGGGATGCCGATTCGGTCAATTCACGTGGCAGGTCGTCCAATGTGATTTCGTGATTGTCGGCTAAAATCGTGGCCCGCTGCATGACGTTGATCAGCTCACGAACGTTGCCGGGCCAGCGGTGTTGGTTCAATGCCTGTCGGACCAGCGGGTCGATATGCCATGATTCGGGCAGGTAGTGATCGACCAACAGGTCAATGTCCCCGGGCCGGTCACGCAGGGGAGGCAAGTCGATTGGCAGGACATTGACGCGATAGAAGAGGTCTTCGCGAAACTTTCCCTCCCGGACCTCGTCTGCCAAGTCACGGTTGGAGGCAGCAATGATCCGCACATTCACGACCCGTTCTTTGTGGGAACCGATCCGCCGCATCGATCCGTCTTCCAGGACACGCAAAAGTTTGGGTTGCAAGGCAAGCGGCAGTTCGCCCAATTCGTCGATAAACAGCGTTCCACCATCGGCGACCTCAAACAGCCCCGGCTTTTCCGCGGTGGCACCGGTGAATGATCCCTTCTGGTGCCCGAACAACTCGCTCTCGACCAACTGCTCCGGCAGCGCGGCGCAATTGATGGTGACAAACGGCTGTTTCGACAACTGGCTCTGCTCCTGAATGGCTTTCGCGACGATCTCCTTGCCCGTGCCACTCTCGCCGGTGATCAAAACCGGTTTATCGGTCGGCGCGACGCGGTGGATCATTTTCACGACTTCCTGCATCGCCGCCGACTCGCCAATCAGCTTGGTGGGCCGGTGGCTTCTGGATATGATCGCTTTGAGTTGCTGGTTCTCTCGGCGGAGTCGACCTCGTTCGCGAGCGAGCTTGCAATGATGCTCGAGATCTCCAAGCGGGCAAGGCTTGGTCAGGTAATCGCAGGCACCCATCTTCATTGCCGCAACCGCCGACTCAATCGTTCCCTGGCCGGTCAGGATGATCACCTCCATCTCCGAGTCGGAATCATGGAGACGTTGCAGAAGCTCGATACCCGACATGCCCGGCATGTTCATGTCGAAGATGCCAACTTCAAATCCCTGTCGCTCACAGAGACCGATCGCTTCGGCGCCACTCGCTGCAGAGGCAACTTTGTGGCCCTTCCGCTCCATCCACCGCGCGCTCGAATCGCGAAAATCGGCGTCGTCTTCAACGATCAGCAATGACATCGGCTTGTTATTCACGGCGGCAAGATGCTCCGGTTTCTGGAAACGGCTTTGGCTACGTCGAACGGCATCGATCGCGGATAGTGACTCTTGTGATCTCGCGGAAACAGGTTCTGTGGTCATGATTCGGCTGACGAGGGATGCAATTGCGACCAACGATGCCCGCGCTTCCGAAGCGTTTGCAGGCGATTCAACAGTTGCAACTTTTGCTCGGGCGATACCGTGCTCAGTTGATTGAGAAGGGTATTCCAAGTCGTCACTTGTTCGCTGCCCTGCCGTAGCCTCGCAAGCCATCGCTCCTTTAACTCACTCGATGGAGGCGATTGCAGATTGAGTTGCTGTAATTCCATCAAAGTACCAATCACCTCGCCATGTTCCTTGTAGAGCTTCACCGCGTACGCTTCTCCCCATTTCTCTTCCACCTCCGGGAAGAGATAACGTTCCTCGAATTCAACCTGCGGTCCACAGCTGCGGTCGAGGTCCTCCGCCAAATGGGCAATCGTCTCGTAGTCGTCCGCCTGAAATGCGTCGATCATCCCGTTCAACCCTTCGGCAAGCCGACGATGGCTATCGGATAAAGCCCCTCGAAGGGATTGCCAAACATCTTTCATCATCGCGCCACTTCGGTTCCACGAATCAGGAAAAACCTGGAAGCAAACGGTGTTCCGGAGCAGCAAATGGTCTCGCCCCGCCGAGCCGGACCGGCATTGGCGGCGCACAATCGCAGAAGCCGACAGGGCATCGGCACAGGCGTCAGAGGATCGGGGAAGGCAGCCGGAAAGAATCTGTTGCCAGTCGGGGGGTCTTGGCTGAGCGGATTCGCACGCATGTGCGGTTTTGTCAGTCACTTGATTGGTAGCATGACGGAGATCGTTGCCCCATTGCCCCGCTCACTGCGAGCCTCGATCTGACCCCGATGAGCGTCAATGATTCGTTTGCAAATTGCCATTCCCAGTCCGGTTCCCGACTGTTTGGTGGTGTGAAACGGTTCAAAAATCCGGGCGAGTGTTTCGGCATCCATTCCTTCGCCGGCGTCCGTGATCTCGATCACCTGGCAGGCCTTGGCATCTCGGCGGTCGCTTTTGACGGTGACTTGAATTTCGGCGGCTCGGTTCGAGGCGGCGATCGAATTCTCGAGGATGTTTCGCAGCGTTTGGCTGAGTCGATGCTCATCTGCCCTGATCGAACCCAAGCCGGGCTCGGCATTGATCCGGAGTCGATGGTCGACGCCATTGAAGTCGACCCGCAGATCGTCAAAGACCCTTTTGACCAGATTGACCAGGTTCACATCGTTGCGTTCCAGGTTGATCGGTGCGGCATAGTTGCGGACTTCGTCGTAATTGCGTTGCAGGTCATGAAGTGAGCGACGGATACGCTTGATCAGATCGATCTGTTCACTCTGTCCTTCCAGATCCAGTTCCAGTAGGTCGAGACAGCCGTGCGCCCTCTGCAGTGCGTTTCGGCTCTCGTGTGCCAGACCGGTGACCATCTGGCCGATCGCCGCCAGTCGCTCGGATTGAACGACTTTGCGCTGCGCGTCCTGCAGTTCGGTGGCATCGATTACCAACCAGATTTCGTGATGATCATAACGGTACCCAGCGATCTCCAGGCTGCGACAAACCCCGTCCTTACGTCGAATCGGCAGCGTGCACGTGCTGCGAAAGTCGTCACGCCGCACCTGTTCATAGTGTTCGCGGCATTGCTGTTCGCTCTCCCCGCACAAGACTTGAAACCACTCGTCGACCGTCCCGATTTCGTCGCTTCGATAACCGGTGTAAGACTCCACCGCACGGTTGGTAAATAGCCGTTGACGTTCCACATACACCGCGCCAGCGGGAAGATGCTCCACCAGCACTCGCATCCGGCTCTCGCTTTTCCGCAATTCGCCGCGAACGCGATACAGTTCGGCTAAGGAACCAAGCCGATTTCTTAGCGTCTCGGGTTCCAACGGCTTGATCAAATAGTCATCGACGCCTTGCCGCATGGCGGCGATCGTACTGTAGATGTCGGCATGACCGGTGACGATCAGGATCGCCGAATGAGGTGCGATCGACCGCAATTGCCCGACCAAATCGTTGGCATCTCCATCGGGCAGCTTACGATCGAGAAGAATGGCGAAGTACTCGGCGAGTCCTTCGTTGGCAAGCAATTCAGCGACGGTGCCGGCCAAATCGACCCGATAACCATCCAGCAGCAACACCCGCCGAATGCTTTTTCGCATCGCACCGTCGTCGTCAACTACCAGCACGCGAAGCGGCTGATCGGACTGTGTATCGACCGTCGTGCTCATGATGCTCAATTTGAATCCGCGTTCTCGAGTTGATCGATCTCACAGACCAGTGCGTCAATATCGAGCGGTTTGGCGAACACCGCATGGGCACCAACCGCCAGCGCATCGTTCACACGGTTCGATGGTGAATCGGCGGTCATGAAGATCGCCGAGGCCTGGGGGTCATTCGCGCGGACTCTGACGAACATTTCAATCCCATCGATGCCGGGCATGCGGATATCAATGATCCACAAATCGGGACGAACAGACTTTGACAATTCGACCGCCGAATCGCCATCACCTGCCGTTTCGACGTTGTATCCCCTGCGCCGCATGATCCGCGCCAGCGATCGACGAATTCCTTCGTCGTCATCAACGATCAACACATGTTTTGCGAGATTGCTCATCAACATTCCTCGGCATCGCCTGCCTGGAGATCCGGCAAAGAGAGTCGAAAGCAGGTGCCACGATTTTGATTATCCGAGACGGTGAGTGAACCGCCGTTGCCGCGGGCGTAACGCCGCGAAACGGCCAACCCCAAGCCGATTCCCGATGGTTTGGTTGTAAACAGTGGATCGAATACATGCTCCTTCTCGCTCGCGGGGATGCCGGGCCCATTGTCGGCCACCTCAATCCATACGCTCTGGGCTGCTCGCCCGACGCGGATTTCAACGATACCTGAGTTGTTCAACGCTTGGACGGCGTTGCGTATCAAATTGATCAGAATACGTTCGATCTGCTCGCGGTCCACTTCCACGATCAGGTCGGCGCCGACCTCGGGCAACCTCAATTCGATCGTCCGAGCAATCACGACGTCACCCACGGCGGATTCGATCAGGTCGGCCAAGCAGGTCGGCGCAAGGCGACTTGCGACCGGCTCACGTGTGTAGTCCAAAAGCTCGTTGACAATGCGTTCGGCTTTGCCCACAGCCTCGTTGATCTCTTGGATACACTCGACACCCTCTTGGTTGAGCTGGTCGGCCATTGTTTGCAGGTAGTACGCGTCATTGCGAATCACGCACAGCGGTGTACGAATTTCATGAGCGACGCCACCCACCAACTGACCCATCAATGCCAGATGCTCGGTGGCTTGCCGCGACTCTCGCTGGCGAGTGGCTCGTCGCCGATCGGTTGCGTCCAAAATATTGGCCAACACAAACATCCCCCCAGCGGTGTTGATCGGATGCAAGCTGATATCAACCGCCACCTCGCTACCATCCTTTCGCCGGGCGAAGAGGTCGCGACCTTCCCCCATCGGTCTCGGTTCCGGGTGTGCCATGTAGCGCGCACGGTGAGACACGTGTGCGCCGTGGTGTGCTTTCGGGGATCAGCAGCTCGACAGGCATGCCGATCAATTCCGATTGGGAATATCCGAATATTTTTTCGGCCTGGCCATTGGCTAACACAATCTTTCCTTGCTCGTCGGCGATCAGCATCCCTGCCGGCGAAGCTTCGACGATCGAATGAAAAAAACGTTCGTCAGTAAACACGGACTCAATCACTCCAGAACAATGGTTCGTCAGTGGGAAAACCGAGATTCGATGCCCCCCCTCGGGGCCCAGTTGGGAACTCTGCTACTTTCGCAGCCGACAATCGACAGGGCTATCGACAGGGCAAATGACAGGGCAATACGGCAATGACAGGGCAAATGTTGGAACACCTGCCAGCGGTATCGAGGGCAAAAAAAAACGATCCACAGGCAAAATGTTCGCTTCAACTTCATCGATAGTTGTACACTGAGTGCGTGCGATGGGTAGCCGACCTTTGCCGACAAAGGCATACGATTCGCGTGCTCCAATCATCCATCGCAGTGCACGGAAATCGGGCACCGTATTTTTCATGGACCGTTACCCGGAAGTGACGATATGCTTCTCGCCGATGGCAGGCTGCAAACGAACAACACAACGTCCGGTCACGCGGCCCTGGGTCACTCGGCCCTGGGTCACGCGGCTTGCTTATCGGCCGATTCTGCACGTGCTCGATTGGTTCATGACATCCGTGTCGCGTTGCGTCGAGCCGGCCATGCGGAACTTCGTGGTGTCGAAATCGCGGTCGATGGCCAGCATGTCATCATCACCGGTCACGTCTCATCGTATTACTTGAAACAGCTCTCTCAAGAACTGTCTCGACACGTCGCGCCTCGACACAAAATCTGCAATCGATTGACGGTCGATCAGGTGCCCCCTGGCTCGCAGACGGTTGCCCGTCGCTGCCGATGAACGCCCGTCGCTGCCGATGAACTCTGGTCGCTGCCGATGTACTCTGGTCGCTGCCGATGTACTCTCGTGGTAGCGTCCGAGACGATAGAATCGTCGCATGAGAGAAATCGTCTTTTCCGTCCGCGGTGTGACAAAAGTCTATCCGATGGGTGAACTCGAGGTTCACGCCTTACGCGGCGTTGACCTCGATCTGTACGCCGGCGACTTCACGGTGCTGCTAGGCGCTAGCGGCAGTGGTAAGTCGACGTTGTTGAACATCCTCGGCGGACTCGATTTGCCCAGCTCGGGAACGGCGCGATATCGCGACACCGATTTGACGACCGCCACGGAACGTCAGCGGACACTTTTTCGCCGAAATTCAGTCGGATTCGTGTTTCAGTTCTACAACTTGATTCCCAGTTTGACGGCGAGAGAGAACGTCAATCTCGTGACCGAAGTCGCGCAACACCCGATGACGGCCGAAGAGGCGCTCGGTCTGGTCGGTTTGGCCGATCGACAAGATCACTTTCCGGCACAGTTGTCCGGCGGCGAGCAGCAACGCGTTGCGATTGCTCGAGCGATTGCCAAACGGCCGGATGTCCTGCTCTGTGACGAACCCACCGGCGCGCTCGATGCAAAGACGGGGATCATCGTCTTGGAGGCGATCAGCCGGATCAATGAGCAACTGGGAACGACCACCGTGGTGATCACCCACAATGCCTCGATCGGTGCGGTGGCTGATCGCGTGTTGACGCTACGCGACGGAAAGATCGTCGAGGATCGGAGTGTCGAACACAAAATCCCCATTGCCCAGCTGCAGTGGTAGGGATGCGAACACTCGATCGAAAATTGTGGCGCGAATTGAACCAGAGCAAAGCCCAGTCGCTGGCGATCGGTTTGGTCATCGCCTCGGGTGTCGCGGTGTTCGTGATGGCGCTAGGGACGCTGGGATTTCTGAGGTCGACACGGGACGCCTATTATGATCGCTATCGATTCGCCGACGTTTTTGCGTCGCTCCGTCGAGCTCCGAATCCGATATCCGAGCAGATCGCTGCGATCGCCGGTGTTGCTTCGATACAGACTCGAATCGTATCCGACGTCACGCTTGACGTTCCTAACCTGCTCGAACCCGCGGTCGGTCGGCTGATTTCGCTGCCCGATGTGGGTCCGTCGAAGTTGAACGCGATCCATTTGCGCAGCGGACGTCTTCCCGAAATCGATCGGCCCCGCGAATGCCTGGTCAGCGAGGCCTTCGCCGTTGCCAACGAGTTGCAAATTGGTGATTCGGTCCAGGCGGTGATGAATGGTCGTTTGCAATCACTCAAGATGGTGGGAATCGCCCTTTCACCGGAATACGTTTTCCAGTTGGGTGCGGGAGACATATTGCCGGATGATCGACGATTCGGCGTGTTTTGGCTGCGGCGTCGGCAAATGGAAGCCGCCTTTGATATGGACGGTGCGTTCAATGACGTTTCGTTGCGATTGCTGCGTGGGGCAAACAGTGAAGACGTGATTGCGCAATTGGACCGGCTATTGAAACCATACGGTGCGATCGGTGCGATCGGCCGCGAAGATCAGATTTCTGCCAAGTTTCTCAGCGACGAGATCAAACAGTTGCGTGCCACGGCATTTGTCGCTCCTGTTATTTTTCTCGGTGTCGCTGCATTCTTATTGAACGTTGTTCTGTCACGACGGATCGGAACGCAGCGTGAGATCATCGCCACGTTGAAAGCATTTGGATATGCCAATGCGGAAATCGCCTGGCACTATTTGAAGTCGGCGATGCTGATTGCCCTGATGGGAGCCATCATTGGCGCTGCTGGTGGCCTGTGGCTGGGAAGTGGGTTGGCGAAGTTGTACTCCGAGTTTTATCGATTCCCAACGTTCATCTATCACCCCGACTTCCGCGTCGTGTTGTCGGCGATCGGCATCAGCTTGGCCACCGCGGCCGTTGGCGCTATCGCGCCGTTCTTCATGCGGCACGAATGGCACCCGCCGAGGCGATGCGTCCAGCGGCACCACGAACCTACCGACGGAGTTTGCTGGAACGGATCGGTTTGACTGTCTGGTTTCCCTTGGCGCTGCGAATGATTCTTCGCGGCTTCGAGCGTCGTCCGATCAATGCGGCGTTTTCCTCGTTGGGGATCGGATGCTCCGTTTCGGTCCTGTTGCTCAGCAACTTTGCCTCCGACTCGCTCGACTACCTGATCGAGTTTCAGTTCGAGACGGCGCAGCGACAGGATGTGCAGGTCAACTTTTATCAAGTGACTTCTCCCTCGGTACGGTTCGATTTAAAGAATTTGCCTGGTGTTCAAGCGGTGGAACCGTTTCGCGCGGTACCGGTGAAACTTCGGTTCCAGCACTACAATTATCGGTCCAGCATTCTCGGTCTGGGAGATCGCCGTGACCTCTATCGACTGCTCGA
The DNA here is from genome assembly GCA_963734865.1 of Pirellulaceae bacterium. GTDB lineage: Bacteria > Planctomycetota > Planctomycetia > Pirellulales > Pirellulaceae > CBDCUW01. The sequence continues at coordinate 1,083,444 of CAVTIV010000019.1, read as the reverse complement.
CACCGATGGAATCCCCATTCGCTTGCCGCCATCGGGTATCGTGATGGGCGACAAGTTGGCCGATCTGTTGCATGTCCAAACCGGCGACGCGGTAACGGTCGAAGTCTTGGAAGGTGCCGAGCCAGTGTTGCAGGTCGTCGTGTCGGGAATCGCAACCGAATATGCCGGGGCCAATGCATACATGGATCTCAGCGTCCTGAACACACTGATGCGAGAAACGGACGCGCTGTCGGGTGCTTTCTTGTCGGTCGACAGCAAGCACATCGAAGGTCTGTACCAACAACTCAAACAGACACCTCGTGTCGCTTCGGTCTCGATCAAGTCGGCAACGGTCGATCAGTTTCGCGAGACCGTTGCCGAAAACCAATTGACGATGCAATCGTTCACCGTATTCTTCGCCGCGATTATCGCCGTTGGCGTCGTTTACAATACCGCGCGGATCTCGTTGGATGAACGCAGCCGCGAATTGGCGACGCTGCGCGTGATCGGATTCACTCGTGCCGAAGTCTCCGCGATTCTGCTGGGTGAGTTGGCGATCATCACTTTGGTCGCTATACCGGTCGGTTGGATGGTGGGCTACGGGTTCTGTTACGCGATGGTCCGCGGTTTTGAATCCGAATTGTTTCGTATTCCGATGGTCATCCATGCCAGCAGTTACGCTCAATCTGGACTGATCGTGGCCGCCGCCGCGGCTGTGAGCGGTCTGTTGGTACGTCATCGATTGGACCGCCTTGACCTGGTCGAAGTATTGAAGAGCCGAGAGTGAACACCATCGTTGTGAGATTTCGCCGAGTTTTGTACTGGATGATCGGATTGGCCGTGATCATCGCAGCGATCATTTATGCTGTCCGCCCGGTTCCGGTATTGGTCGACACGGCGATCGCAAGCCGAGGTCCGATGGAAGTGACGGTCGACGAAGACGGGACCACACGGATTCGAGAACGTTACATCATTTCGACTCCGCTGACCGGCCGATTACTAAGGATCACGTTTGACGTTGGCGATGATGTCTCGGCCGACCAGACGATCTTGGCGAGAATGGAAGCGACCGACCCGACATTACTCGATCCTCGAGAACTGGCCCAGGCGAAAGCGCGTGTCCGGGCTGCCGAGCGAAAGCATGCGACTGCATTGGCCGAACTGGCCAAGGCCGACGCCGCGGTCAATTTTGCCGAGGCGGAAATGGGGCGAGTTCGACAACTCAAAGTGGTCAATGCAACGTCGGAACAAGAGTTCGCACAAAGAGTACTTGATTTTCGACAACGAACCGAAGACGCGCGTGCGGCAGGATTCGCCGTTGACATCGCCGAATACGAATTGGACCTCGAAAAAGCTGCTCTATTGCTGACCGATCCCGACGCGGCCGGTAATTCGGAGATGGTGCTAACGATCAAGCCGCCAATTGATGGCCGTATCCTGCGTATCTACCAAGAAAGCACGACCGTCGTCACCGAGGGAAGCCCGTTGATGGAAATCGGTGACCCCACCGATCTGGAAATTGTCGCCGACGTTCTGTCACGAGACGCGGTACGAATCAATCCCGGTGCCGCGGTCCGGTTAGAACATTGGGGCGGTGACCAGCCGTTGGCCGGGCGGGTGCGGTTGGTCGAACCCTCCGGATTCACAAAGTTGTCGGCCCTCGGTGTCGAAGAACAACGTGTCAATGTGATCATCGATCTGGTGGATCCGCCCGAGGCGAGACCGAACCTTGGTGACAACTTCCGAGTCGACTGTCGGATCGTCGTCTGGCGAGGCGAAGATGTTGTTCAGATTCCCACCAGCTCGCTCTTTCGAGTCGCCGGAAAATGGACCGTCTTTACCGTCAGCGACGGTGTCGCGAAAGAAACATCCGTCCAGATTGACCACAACAACGGCCTGCAAGCCGAAGTGATCCGCGGGATCACCGAGAACACCCGTGTCATTGTTCACCCCGGCGATAACATCCGTGACGGAGTCCGAATCGCCCCCAGGTAACAGGAATTCCTCTAGCAATGCCGCCGTCGCCCAGTCCGCCCACGCCAGTGTGTCACGAAGGAGCGTGAGTGACGGCTTGTTCGGAGTTTTTGTTGGAACCTTCGACTTGGCGCTGTCGGGCGATCCAGATCGAACAGGGGGCATGACGCAGCACATAGTGCGGGACGCTGCCCAATACCAATCGGCCCAACGCACTGCGGCAACTGTCTCCCATCACGACGAGGTCGAAATGATGTTCCTCGACGAATTGGGTGATGCCCTCGCCAATGTGGTCGCTTTCGACCAAGTGCCCCTGGGCTTTGGGTGCCACTTCCCGCAACTGCTCGACTGCCAATCGAAGAGATTCCTCGGCGGCCTCCTTGGCCTGGTCGGAGTCGATCAGCACTTCGTTCAAGAATGCCGATACGTAGGAGACAACCGCGATCACGTACAAATTGGTCTGTTCGCCCCATGAGAACTCGCTGAATTGTTCGATCGCCGCTTGTGAGGGCCCGGAATCGTCATAGCCCAAAGCCACGTAAAGCGGGCGGTCAGGTTCTTTCCTGAGACCGGTCGGCCGGACAACCAACACCGATCGATCGGCGTGCGTGGCGACAAAGTCACTGGTGCTGCCGAGCAACATTCGATCGACCGCCGAATGGCCACGCGCACCGAGAACGACCAGATCGGCATCGATTTCTCTTGCCTGCTCGACAATCGTTTCGCCAGGATTCCCTTCACAGATCAGATGGCGAGTCTCGGCATTCGCACCGCGAAACATCCTTTCGACCTTGTCAAATGCCTCCGCCGCCAATGTCCGTTCCTTCCCCACACAGACCGCCATCCACGATTTCGTCGGCTGCGAAAACCGAACCGGAGGCAAATGAACGACGGTCAACACCGTCAAATCGATCTTCCCCGTGTGGGGTAAGTGCGACAGAAACCAAGCGGCCTCCTGCGCACATTCCGAACCATCGGTTGCCAATAGGATTTTCATGGGATCACATGCAATTGTGTTGAATTCATCACCACCTCTGGAGACCTCGGTGGAGTGCCAGGAGAGATGCAAAATCGGTGCCAAAGCGAGTGGATTCGGAGCTTGGCGGGATCGCTACCAGATCGGATCCTGCAAGAAAGCGACCAGGTCGCGAAACTCTTCGATCGACATCGTCTGTTCCAATCCGCTGGGCATGATCGATGCAGCCATCGGTGCTTGGCTGGCAATGTCGTTCAGGGCAACGTCAAAGATACCTCCCTCGGCACCAAGGAACCTGGCCCTTCCGCCGACTCCCGCTGCGTCGAGCTTCATTCCGGTCAACACCCGTCCGTCGACCGTCAGAACTTTCCAATTGACGAACAAGGGACCGACTTCTCGGCTGGGTTGCAGAATCGATTCCACCAACCGGGCGCGAGTCATGTGTCCGGCCACGTTGGTAAGATCGGGACCAACACCCGAACCTCGTCGTGAGTGTGCGTGACAATTCGCACAGGTTGTCCGAAAGAAGACGCGACGGCCGGCTTGCCGATCACCACCTTCGGCCGTCAATTGGTTCCACGCGTCGGTGTCATTGGCGGACGGATACTCCGTGGATCCTTGCGACCGCACGCGTTTCAGGACGCGTCGTGCTTCATTGCGAATCACCTCCGGCTGGCGTGGCAACGAGGCCTGGTTTAGCAGCGCTGAAAACTCGCTTGCGTTTCGCGAGAGACCGGCGATTGCATCGGCTCGTACTTGGACATGCATCGATGGATCCTCCGCCACGCTGGCCAACAACTGAAAATCGCCCTGACCGCCGCGCTGCGCCAGCAGCCGTACGATCTCGCCACCAAACTGACGGTCTGTCTCTGCCGCGATCCATTCGCGTAACTCCTGCGAGCTGGGCCGCTGGGCATCGGCGGGCAACATCTCGATGGCGAGGGACCGGAGACGCGGTGGCTGCCTGCGGTCCGACGCGAATTTGTAGAGCAGCTTTTCTTGCACCGGGTCATGGGCGCCACGTGCGGCAGAACCCGTTTCCAGATAGGCGATCGAAGCGATCGTCGCGGCGAACAACTTGGCAGTCATATCGGGGCGCTCGAGCAATCGGGCAATGGCGGGCAACTCCTGTTTCGCATTCCGTTCGGTCGCCCACCTCACCGCGGCCAGGGCAACCTCGGGCGAGGCGTCAGCGAGTCCCCAGCGGATCCATTGAGCTCGTTGCTCAGCCGATACCGAATCGGGATGGCTGAGTTCTTGCCAACGCCAAGCGGTCAATAGCCCAACATGCTGCCGCGGGAACTGCGTGGACTCATCCGGCACCATCGGCAACTGCCCGCTGGCCACCAGGCCCGTGGTGGCGGATTGTCGGATGAAGGGGTCGTCGTCAAGAAGCGCTGTCATTCGCTGTTGGGCCGAAAGGGAGTGGTCGTTGATCAACCGTTTCGCTCGCATTTCGGGCCCGGTCAATGCGGGAAATGGTTGCGAGGCTGCATCCGGGTCTCGTGTCTCGGTTCGGCGCAATCGCCACAATCGGCCCTTGCCATGTACCGGGTAGCTGCGGTCGACCCAATCGGTCACGTAAATGGAACCGTCGCTGGCCACAGCCATGCCGACGGGACGAAAGTTCGGTCCCCCCTGCACCACAATTTCCATGGTTGCCGTCCATGATGCACCGGCTGGGTGCAGATGATAACGTTCGATTCGATTGCTTCCCCAACTGGTGATCCACAGCGATTGTCCATGTTGCCTGACCGCACACGGCGCTTCACCGGTCCCCGAAGCCATCGGCAGAGTTCCAGGTAACTCGCCGTTCCATGACTGCAGTGGGTGTGTTCCGGCACGGCCGAAGCGAAATTGAAAGCCATAGTCGCCTCCCTGAATCACGTTGAGCAAGCGACAGGGGGGCATCGCATCGGGATCGTTGCCAACGGCCCATAGCCGACCGGCCGAATCAAATTGCAAGCCAAACGGATTCCAAAACCCGGTTGCGAGGCGTTCCAGCTTGCTGCCATCGACACGCAGTCGAAAGATGTTGCCACCTTCGCCTCCGCCCACCTGCTTCGATCCATCGGCGGCGATCAAGGTGTACCGCTCGCCCAAGTTTTCTCCCTGCCCGACGTACAGCAGGCCATCGGGTCCGAGCGTGATTCCGGCGAGTCCATTGTGCGGGTAGGTTGCATCGGTTTCGAGCGTCAGAAGCAATTCACGTTCTTCGGCGATGCCATCCCCGTTTGCGTCTCGTATCTTCGTCACGTTGCTGCGTGTGGCGACGGCGACCCAACCGTCGGAAAGTGTGGCCAGTCCCATCGTCGCCACACCCCCCTGGTAAAACAGGCGTTTACGATCGAGAGCAGCGTCATCCCCTGACACGTCCCACGAGTAAATGCGGTCGTTCGGGGGACCGGAATAGTCGTCCGGCGGGAAATGCGTGTGAGACTCGATCACCAGCAATCGCCCGGCGGAATCGAATTCGCAGCCAATCGGTGTGACCAAATCGGGTTCGGATGCGATCAGTTCGATCTTCCAATCGTCGCTGAGAACATTCGGAGGTGCGATCTGCTGTGCCTGTGACACACTCGCGAAGGTCGCCAAGGCTGTCACGAACAGCAGATACCCAGCGCGGTTTTGCATCAGTGATTCGTCAATGCGAAGTTGCAAGGTGTGTCATCGTTTCGGAGCACGATACGACTCTCGAGGGCCGACGTGCGGGTCGAATCGCCAGGCGGTTCGGCCGTGGTTCTGTTGATAGGCTAATCGAAAAGTATCAAAGGAGGTATCGTGCAAGACCTTGTCGATCACTTTCTTCACCTCGACCAACTTGTCATGCAGCGGGCATTTCTCGCCGACGCCGCAAATCCCACCACCAAAGGGGCATTCGTTGCTTTTGTCTTCCCGTTCAAACAGACAGTAGACGTCATACAACTTCACCTCTTTGGGGTGTTTGGCGAAGGTGAAGCCACCTCCGGGGCCGCGAGACCCGGTGATGATTCCGACATGCGATAGGGTGGAAAGGACTTTGGCCACATAGGGACGCTGCAGTCCACGAGACTCGGCAATGTCGGTTGCCGAAAGACGCGTCTTACCTTCATCGTAGACCTCAGCCAGGCGGCTGAGCGCGGCGATCGCAGTCTGTGTCGCGCTTCCGTATGGAGTCATCAGGAAGAATCAGTTGTTAGATGCTCGGACGGAACACTCAATTGCCCGGTGAAGACGGTCACGATCAGCTTGAGCAGCAAGGTCAATACCAATAACCCGAATGCAAGAATGCCCGCGGTGACTTTCCACTCGATGAGACTTGGCGAATACTCGACAATCTGATGCAACGTCGAGGGGATGAAGCCGGGAATGATCAATCCCATCCCCTTTTCGATCCAGATCCCGACGATGCACAACAGGCAGGCCAGAATGCGAACGGTACCGCGCTCCAGCGCCGCAGGCATGAAGAACAGAATGGCGCCGATGATGTTGCAGGCAATGGATGTCCAAATCCAGGGAACCAAACCGTGGTGACCGTGAGCACCAAAGAACAGATAGCGAGCCGATGCACTGTGCGCGCCACCGGTATAAAACAGCGTGAAGATCTCGCTGGCCAACATCAACAGGTTGACGACCATCGAAACGCGAATGATCTGGATCAGCGTTCTGGCGGGCCCGGTCGGAGCGGTGTAGTGGGTCGTGATGCGGAGGATCCGCATCACCAGAATGATGAACGCCGGCCCGCTGACAAACGCCGAGGCGAGAAAACGCGGTGCCAACAACGCGGTGTTCCAAAACGGACGACCGCCTAGCCCGCAATACAGAAACGCGGTGACCGTGTGAATGCTGATCGCCCACACGATCGACAGGAACACAAACGGTACATACCACTTTCGGATTGGGGCGTCGTCCCAGATAACGCATGTACAACAAGTAACCGACGATGTGCAGATTGAGCAACAGGTAGCCGTTCAGGACGATGATGTCCCAGGTCAGCATCGACATCGGCCAATTGAACCGGCCGATGCCCGGAATCATGTGCCAGAATCGATCGGGTCGGCCGAGGTCGACCAACACGCTCAGCATGCACATCACGATCGCCGCGATCGCTACCGCTTCGCCGATGATCACGACCTTGTGCATTTCTTCGTCGTCGTACAGATAGGCGGGAATCACCATCATCACGCCGCCGGCGGCAAGTCCCACGCAAAACGTGAAGTTGGCGATGTACAATCCCCAACTGACAAAATCGGTCATGTTGGTCAGGATCATTCCCTCGGCCACTTGATTTGCCCAAGCGTTGGCCCCAACCAGCGAGATCGCCGTTAACATCGTCATCCAGGCATAGAAGCCCAGTGAACCATCGGTTGCCATCAACAGGGATCGGCGCAGAAACCCGGGATAGCTGATCACCGCGGACGAGGTCCGCGGGATTTTTGTTGCCACTGACGCGTCGTTCATCGATTCGATCCTGTACCCGCGTCAGCAGGCATCGTGTCGGTCCGGTTACGTGCAGCCATCAATCACTTGTCAAAGAAATAAAAGAACGCGGGTTTCGTGCCTAACTCTTCCTTCAACACGTAAACTCGCTTGTTTTCCAGTAGCCAGCGAATCTCCGATTCCGGATCGAGGATATTTCCGAACACACGAGCCCCCGTCGGACACGCTTCCAGGCAGGCCGGCAATCGGCCGCGTCGTGTGCGCTGCAGACAATACGTGCATTTTTCGACAACGCCCTGGGGGCGAATTCGATTGCTCAAATAGCTCTGGTCGGGATTCACCTCATCGGCCGGCACTTCGGGCTTCTTCCAGTTGAAACGACGTGCGTGATAGGGGCAGGCCGCTTCGCAATAACGGCATCCGATGCACCAGTTGTAGTCGACCACGACGATGCCATCTTCCTCTTTCCAAGTCGCCTGAACCGGACAAACATCGACACATGGCGGTTCGTCGCACTGCTGGCATTGCACCGGCAGGTAGAACTTGCCCTCTTCAGGAACCGCGTGCGTGTAGGTCATATTGCCGTGCTCCATGTCCATCGTGCCGATGGGCATCTCCAGCACACGGATATAGGACTGTTTGGTCGGGCGGTCGTGATTGTTCTCCCTGTTGCAAGCCTCCACGCATTTGCCATTGCCGTTGCAGAGGCTCAGGTTGATCGCATACACGAATTTCGTTCCCGGGATTGGTCGGTCATCCGCGATCGTGACCTCGGCGCCGTATTCCGTTTTTGTTTCGGCCTCGAGTCTCGCGATCACCTCGCGTTTGTCTTCGTCCGACAATTCCTGGTAATGCTGTTGCAAGAATTCTGCTGCCGATGTTTCCTCGGCCGCCCTGCGAAGCGGCGAAACCGCAGCGACAAACGCGGCGGCGCCCAAGGTCGCAAATCCTCCCTTGACCGCCGTGCGTCGCGACACCACCGGCAGCGAATGAGAATTCTTGCTCGTAGGTTGCGGATCACTCACCATCGGCCTCACTGACGGAGAACTGGTCCTGCGGCGTGCCAGCATGCGACTTCGGCGGTTCGAGAAACCGATCCCGTGGCTTGAACGTCGGCTGCATCGAAGGAAACTTGGGGACGTGTGGGTCGTGACAATCGATACAGTTGTTGCGAATTCGCGGTCCGCGACTCAAGTCCCAATAACCGTTCATGCCGCCGTGCGCGCCATGCTGGTAGTCGCGCGCCTGGGGACCGTGGCACTGCCCACACAATGTCATCACGTCGGAGTACTCAACCGTGGTCGAGTCGGCGAGCCGTAGCGTGTCGGCATTGCTCGGGTTGTGGCAGCCATAACAGGCAATATTGCCATGCGACAGCGGCAACTGCTGATGGAACTGGTCGAGGTCGGCTGGCGTGCGGTTGGCGTAATCCGGACTGCGAACGCTGTGACATGTCGAACAGGCCACCCGGCCAACGTGTCCTTGACGATCTGCTTGCGAGAGTTCAATCAAAGGAGGACCAGATGGGCGGCGAATCGTGGTCACAAAGCGAGTCCCGTCGCCGGCCCGTGATCCGATCGTGTCGGTCGAGATCGCGCCCGATTCCGGTTTGCCTGGAGGCGAAGCGTCAGCAGGCACGGGCGTCCCGTCCTCGCGAAATGCCCCACTCGGCAAACCGCCAATGCCGGTCGCGACGGTCAACAAGATCAGTGCCAGCGATCCCAGCAGCCAGGGCAAGCTTGACATTCGATCCGAGTTTCCGTCGACCATTGGAATCCTGTTTGTCCCATCAGATTGGTTTGTTTGGAAGAGGATCGCCCGCTGCCAGGTCGTTCCCCTCGGCGGCGTCGCGACAGAGAATAACCGTTCGTCACGATAATTCAAGACAAATCGGTCTTTTGTTCTTGATTCATTCGCCCAGGCCGGTAGTTTAATCGCTCGCTTGCACCTTTTAGGAGTCGTTATGCCCGTCAGCGGACTGGTCGTTTCCCTCAAGAGTGACCCGCAGTTGCGTGAACAAACGATCGCTGCAATTCGGAACGAGAAACGCATCGAAATCGGCGTCGTCCAATCGCACCGGATGGCGATCGTCCTGGATACGGCCTCTTTGGGCGATGACAAGCTCCTTTGGTGTTGGCTCTCTTCGCTTCCGGGCGTCATCTTTGTCGACGTCGCGGATCCAGACGATCCGCTGGCAACCGGCCACAGCGCTGCTTCGGCGGCGACCTCCGGCAATTCCGCAAACCCGCGTGGCCGATGACCGTGAAGATGGATGCTGATCGTCGAGCAACTCGAACAGGTGCATTTCGTGAGGGCCCGCGATGAACGGGCGACGCAAGCGGACTCGAAGATCCGGCATGACACGTCGAGATTTCGTCCAGGGGCGCTTTTGGCGTGCCTTTCGACGCATCGGATCCAGCGACGATCCATCGGCCGACGACGATCCATCGGCCGACGACGATCCATCAGTCGACGACGCCCCATCGGCCACGGACTCGGCGAAACGTCCCCGCTGGCGACCATTGATGATGCGCTACCCAACGTCCCTCCGCCAAGTGGCGGCCAGCGATCCGCATGAATCTGTCGCACAGCAAGCCGCCCCCTTGCCGCCGAGCAACGCTCGTCGTCGCACGATCCCTGTACTGCGGCCACCAGGGGCGATTGACGAGCCGAGTTTCTTGTCGGGCTGTACGCGATGCGATCTCTGCATTCAAGCATGCCCCCACGATGCAATCGTTCACGCCCCGGATCGTTTGCGCGAGGCAGGCGGCACGCCGATGATCGACGCCGATCATCAGCCTTGCATGATGTGCAAAGACTTTCCGTGCATCGCCGCCTGTGAACCGAAAGTCCTGACGTGGCTGGTTCCCAAGATGATGGGGACGGCGAAGGTTACCGAACACCTTTGCGTGGCGCACCACGGAACGACCTGCACCGTTTGCAGTGAACGATGCCCAGTCGAAGGTGCGATCGATGTGACACAGGGCAAGCCAACGGTGAACGAAACGAAATGCACCGGATGTGGCGTGTGTCGGTATGTTTGTCCAGCACCAGAGAATGCCGTGCTGCTAATGCCAACGTTCCTACGTCCATCTGTCGCTCCATCTTAACCGTCCTGTTCAATTCTTCACCGCACGCGACCGATCCTCGTCCCATGAATGACTCGAACGAAGCCTCCGAGCAACCGGAGATCCTGGAAGCGACCTGGGATCGCCAGCAGGTTTGCCGGTTTTTTCACGATCTTCAGCACGGCGCGGAGGTCCGTCACGTGCAGGTGCGAAACTCTTCTGGCGATGGTCCGAGCGAGATGGCCGTCACACTCGAGCAAGCAAGAGAGTTGTTTGACGCTGGTCACGTTCAAGCGATCCAAATCCGATACGACTTCGATGAACAAGGTTGGTGCGACACTTTGATGATCTTGCCGGATGCGATTCGCATCATCCGAACGTCGACTCCATCGAGCGAATGAAGCTACCCCAGTGACGATTCGCTCCGTCACCGAATCGAAATGAGATTGCCATGGAAATCTCGGATATCGCCAAAGCATTGGTTCAATTGCTGGCCAATCGTCGCCGTCGAATCGTGCTGGCAGAGAGTTGTACCGGGGGGATGGTGTCAGCCGAGTTGGCCAAGATTCCCGGCGTATCGGACTGGTTTTGTGGTTCAGCGGTGACCTACCGCGTTGATACCAAAAAGCAATGGCTGGGAGTCGCGGAGGCGGACATCGAACGTCATACGGCCGTCAGCAGTCAGGTTGCCGAGCAGATGGCAACCGGCGTTCTCGCCAGCACGCCCAAAGCGCACTTCGCCGCGTCGATCACTGGGCACTTTGGTCCCCACGCACCCGCCGGTTTTGACGGCGTCGTATTCATTGCCACCGCAACCCGGGGGCTTCGAGGATCCCTTACCAATGCCCATCGATTCCAGCTGCAAAGTGTTGACCGCTTGAGCCGGCAGATCGAGGCGAGTGGTTTGGTGTTGGGAACCTTACAGGCGTTGATTGATACGGAAAGCTGATAAATCGGCGTTTCGATTCATGCACGGCATTCCTGCGGAGGGTAATATCGGAGCTTCAGTCCGAGCACATCAACCGCAAGAGTGAGATGTCACGTGAATCACACGTCCCTCCGTTGCACAGCACTGCTTCGTTGCACAGCATTGCTCCGTTGCACAGCATTGCTGGCGATCATCCTTGTCGCGTCGGTTCAAGACAAAGCGTTTTGTCAAACGACACATCAACGGCCGAATGTCGTGTTGATCATGACCGACAATCATGGCGCGTGGACGCTGGGTTGTTACGGCAACCGCGACATTCGCACGCCGAACATTGACCGGTTGGCCGCGGAGGGGACGTTATTCACGCGTGCGTTCGCTTCCAATCCAGTCTGTTCGCCAACGCGAGCGACGTTCCTGACCGGTTTGATCCCGTCCCAGCATGGTGTCCACTGTTTCCTTGCGGGCGGCAATTTGCAAGTCGGCCCCGCCGCGCGTTGCACGCTGGATGAAATCACTTCGCTGCCCGAAGTGCTTCGTGAATCCGGTTATGCATGCGGTTTGGTGGGCAAATGGCATCTTGGCGACAACCTTCGGCCACAGGAGGGGTTGGACGACTACTGGATCACCATGCCGCACGGTGGAACCAGCACGTTTTATGACGCTCCGGTGATTGAGAACGGGGCGATTCACAATGAACCGAAGTACCTGACGGATCTGTGGACCGAGCACGCCCTGAAATTCATTGACGTGCAATCGGCAAAAGACCGACCGTTCTTCTTGTTTCTGGCCTACAACGGTCCCTATGCGCTCGGCCGTTTACTACTCCGCCAGGGACGGAATCGACATGCGGACTACTACGCCGACAAAGAGATCCCGTCGTTTCCTCGCCAGCCTCCTCATCCGTGGCAGTTGAACAACCGAGATTTCATCAATAATCCGACCTCCATTCGCCGGGTCGCGACTGAAATCAGTGGGGTTGATGATGGAGTGGGCGAGGTGATGTCGGCACTCAAGGAGCATGGGATCGACAACAACACCATCGTTATCTTCGTTGCCGATCAGGGTTGGGTCGGTGGACAGGGCGGTTTCTTTGGGATGGGCGACCACACACGTCCGCTCACCGCGCGCGATGGCATGATGCGGATTCCGACGATCTGGCGTCATCCAGGCGGGATCACCCCCGCTGTGAAATCGGATCGGATGATCAGCAACTATGACTTCATGCCGACGTTACTCGGCTATTTAGACTTGCGGGACAAAATGCCCCAGTCGCCGCGATCGCCCGGTGTCGACTATTCGCATGTCCTGACCGGCAACGAAGCGAAAGCAACCGCCGAGACCGCGCCGCAGGCGGTGTTCTATGAGTTCGAGAACCTGCGTTGTATTCGCACCGCGACACACAAGTATGTTCATCGTCATCCGAACGGTCCGCACGAATTGTACGATTTGGAAAACGATCCGGATGAGTTCGTCAATCTGGTCAATGATGCACAGCAGCAATCGATTCGTGATGATCTGCACCAACAACTTACCGATTTCTATGCCGAGTACGCCTTGCCAAAGTACGACATGTGGAAGGGAGGCAGATCGCAAGTCCACGTGCATTTGGGGATTGATGAAGAGATTGCTCAACTTGCGCCGGTCGAACCTCCGGCCACGCCCGAGGGATTCGAACCTGCCGTCTTGAAGGTGCCCGACGGTTTCACGGTCGAGTTGGCGGCCGGGCCGCCGTTGGTCACGCATCCGACGATGGCCTGCTTTGATGACCGAGGTCGGCTGTATGTCTGCAACAACGCGGGCCTCAATATGAGTAACGACGAACTGGAGCAGAATCTTCCCAATTCGATTCGCATGCTTCGCGACACCGACAACGACGGCAGGTTCGATTCTGCCACGGTGTTCGCAGATAAAATGACCTTCCCGATGGGAGGTGCCTGGTACGACGGCGCACTGTATGTCGCTTCACCACCGAATATTTGGCGACTGCGCGATACCGACGACGACGGTGTGGCGGATCAACGCGACGCAATCGTCACCCAGTTTGGCTACAACGGAAATGCAGCCAGCATTCATGGTTGCTTCTCTGGACCCGACGGACGAATCTATTGGACCGATGGATATCACGGTCATGAATTCAAGGACGATGATGGCAACATCACCAGCAAACGCGAGGGTTCGTACATTTTTTCATGCCGACCCGATGGCTCTGATCCGCGGATCCACTGTGGCGGCGGGATGGACAATCCCGTGGAGATCGACTTCACCGACGCTGGCGATATGCTGGGGACCGTCAACATTCTGTACACGCGGCCGCGAGTCGATGCACTGGTGCACTGGTTGCATGGCGGTGCCTACCCACATCGACAACGAGTGCTGGACGAAATCAAAACCACCGGCGAGCTGTTGGGGCCGGTTCATCGATTTGGTCACGTGGCGGTCTCGGGAATGACCCGATATCGCAGTGGGGCGATGGATCATCGCTGGGCTGACAACCTGTTCGTCACGTTTTTCAACAGCGGGAAAGTCGTGCGACTGGAAACGGAGCCGCAAGGTTCAAGTTTTGCCGTGACCCAGCACGAGTTTTTATCGTCACCCCGTCGAGAGTTTCATCCCACCGATGTACTGGAGGATGCCGATGGAAGTTTGCTGGTGATCGACACCGGGGGCTGGTTCTATCGGGGTTGTCCGACATCGCAATTCTCGAAACCAGATATTCTCGGTGGTATTTATCGAGTTCGTCGTGACGGGATGACGCCATTGGTCGATCCCCGAGGATCTCGCATCGATTGGCCAGCCCAATCCGTGACTTCACTGGCGAAACTGTTCAACGACACGCGATTTGCCGTTCGGCAGCAAGCGATCGCACAGTGCGCCGGTCGAGGCGCCATGGCGCTGCCGACGCTGGAGACGTTGGTCGTGCGAGGCGACATTCGTGTCCGACTCCATTGCGTCTGGGTGCTGACTCAAATGGTTCAAAACCAAGAATTGGCCTCCGACGCTGCCGCCGCTTTGCAGGCCGCGCTGACCGACCGATCCGCGACAATCCGGCAAACGGCCTGTCGCGGTCTGGCCGAGAGCGTCGCATCGGTCGATCTGTCACCGCTGATGCGGCTGTTGGCCGATGACGACGCGGCGGTCAGACGTACGACTGCGACCACGTTGGGAAGAATCGGTGACGCGAAAGCCGTTCCATCACTTCTGGCCGCACTGCGCCGAGAAACCGATCGTTCCGAAGAACATGCGATCATCTACGCATTGATCGAAATCGCCGATGTCAAGGCGATTCGGATCGCCTCGTCGAATGAACAACAACCAAACCCCCGTCAGGCGTGCGCTGTGATGATTGCGATTGACCAGATCGACGGCAGTCAAATCGCGGCGGATGACGTTTTCCCCGGACTCGGTTCCGATGATCCGAGCTACCGACGTGCGTCGCTGAATATCGTTCAACGCCATCCGGAATGGGCTGCCGACGTCGATGCGTTGATTCGTGACCAAAGCAATCAATCAGCCCACGCCATGAATGCCGCGACGCTGGAAACGCTGTTGACGAAGTTCGTGCAGGATCCACGAATTGCCCAGTGGATCGGCGAACAATTGCAGAATCACGAATCGACAGCGCTCCGGCCAACCATCTTGGGCGCGATTGCCAAGGCAAACTCGGTGCCGCTGCCGGCGAGTTGGATTGGGCCACTGGGACAACAGCTGGCCGATTCTGATGAAGCGACGGTCAGCTCCGCAATCGCCGCGGTTGCCAGAGTTCAAGGCGATGCGTTTTCGCAACAGTTGAAGCAACTGGCAAATGATCCGCATCGCTCGATGCACTTAAGACTGCAGGCATTGGCGGCAATCTCCGGTCAATCTGGAAAGTTGGATGAGCCAACTTTCTCCCTGCTTGTCGATTTGTGTCGCGGTTCCGATTCGCCGATCGCCGCGGGTCAAGCTGCTCAGATCCTCTCAACATCCAAGTTGGCCGACGAACAACTCGTGCCGGTCGCGGACTTGTTGAATCATGCCACGCCTTCCCAATTGAAATTGTTGTTGCAGTGTTTTGCTGGGACACGCAACGAGCAGGTCATTCAGGGATTCCTGGCTGCAGTTGGTTCTGCCGATGCATTTTTAACACTGGCTGAAAGCGAATTGTCGGATGTTGTCAAACGATTTCCGCAGCAAACCCTAGCGACGGCGAACGAACTATTGGATCGACTCAAGTCGCATCAACAGAAAAAGAAACTGAGATTGGAAAGCCTGCGAGAGAAAGGCGCGACTGGGTGATGCGACTCGCGGTCAAAAGGTATTCATCAGCGAAAAAGCGAAATGTAGTACCTGTCACCGGATCGGTGACCAAGGCCAGCGAGTGGGACCTGATTTGACGACCATCGGTGCGAACCGATCGACCGATGATTTGCTAGAGTCGATTGTCTTTCCTTCGGCCAGCATTGTTCGTGACTACGATTCCTACAAAGTCTTGACGCTCGACGGCCGCTTGCTGACCGGACTGCTTGTCAGTGAAAACGCCAATGGTTATGTGATCCAGCA
Organism: Pirellulaceae bacterium; assembly: GCA_963734865.1. Classification (GTDB taxonomy): domain Bacteria; phylum Planctomycetota; class Planctomycetia; order Pirellulales; family Pirellulaceae; genus CBDCUW01. The sequence goes on along the minus strand of CAVTIV010000019.1, from coordinate 1,067,561 downwards.
GGCATCGGGCGAAAAAGTCACGATCATCCGCGACAACATCGATCAGATTGCAACGAGTGTTGTGTCGGTCATGCCCGCGGGGCTCGATGAAGCACTCAGTGAATCGGATCTGGCAGACGTTGTCGCCTACCTGCAAAGCTTGCCACAGGAGCAACCATGAACCGGCCAGCGAAGAATAACCGCCGCGACTTGATCAAGGGATCGGTTGTCGCGTCGGCTGGCATATTGTGGGGTGGGTCGATCGCCGCACAGCAAACCGATGTAGCGCGCGACCGTGGGAAGAATATCATTTCCACTGAGAACGCGAAGGTCGGTTCCACCGATTGGCAATTGACACGCGTCAAAACGGATCGTCGCGACGGGATTCGTTGCCCGTTGATTGAAGGGTATTGTTCACGGCAGAGTGTCGGGGCAGGAGAATCGATTGACATTTATGTTTCGACGAACCCGACCGCTGATTTCAATATCGAGATTTTTCGCACCGGTTATTACGGGGGACGCGGAGCGAGACTGATGAGCAAGATCGGGCCGCTCAAAGGAATAACCCAACCGACACCGGAATCGAGTGAGAAGCGACTGCGAGAGTGTCAGTGGCAATCCGCAGCCACCGTGACCATTCCCCATGATTGGCCCAGCGGTGTGTACATCGGGCGTCTGACCACACTGTCCGATGCGACCGGCTACGGGTACTGGCAGAGCTATGTCGTCTTTATCGTGACCGACAATCGCGTCGCCGACATTTTGGTGCAATGTTCGGACAATACCTGGCAAGCGTACAACCAGTGGCCGGACCATGATTCGCTGTACACCAACCCCCAGGGCAATCAGGGGCCATGGTCGGATGTCAGCTTTGATCGACCCTACGGAATGTATCCTCAAATCTTCCAGAACCCGCAGACGATCGGATCCGGTGAGTGGCTGTGCTTCGAGTTCCCGATGGCCTATTGGCTGGAACGCCATGGATACGACGTCACCTATTGCAGCAACCGTGACATGCTAACGCCCGATCGGGGATTGAAATGCAAAGCGTTTTTGAGCGTTGGGCACGATGAGTATTGGGACATTCGCCAATACGAAAGCGCGGTGGCGATGCGAGACGCCGGAGTGAACCTGATGTTCTTTTCGGGCAATGCGGTTTGTTGGGTCAGCCCGCTTCGGGAAAGCACCGCTGGCGTTGCGAATCGAATTCTGTTTCGCGGTGGACCCTACGGGGGCAAGTACAAATGGGCAGCGTTGCGAGAACGCGAGCACGGGCCGTTCCCCCATCGTGGTCCCGACGAGGGCTACCTGATCGGCGCCAGAAACGTGGATCCGGTCAACGGAGCTGGCGATTGGATTTGCACAAATCCGAATCATTGGCTGTATCACGATACTGGCATGCAGCGAGGTGATCGAATCGCGGGTTTGATCGGCTGGGAATATCATGGCGATCCGGCGATCGATCTACCCGGTCTGGAAATCGTCGCCGAGGGCACGGCGCTGCAGGGAGGCGTCAACCCGCAACGTTGGACGTCGACGATTTACCCCGGTCCCAAAGGGAACTTCGTATTCAACGCATCGACGATTTGGTGGTCACAAGGGTTGTCCAGTCCGCCGGGGCACCAATTGCCCTGGTCGCACTGGTCCCGCCCCCACGGACCCGATGAACGGGTCGCACAGATGACCAAGAACCTGCTCGACCGAGCGACGTGAGGGGGGGTGAGGGTTGAGTCGTTGGACCCAGGGATTTGTCAACTCAAAAGAATTCCAGGTGATTGATCGGTCCGGCCCCTCCATCAACTGCCATCTCCATCAACGCCGAATGTCGAACCCTAAATCGTTCCTTCCGCGGCCTGCCTGCAATTTGCATCCTCGATCGATGTTTCGATCTGAATCGTGCTGTGGCTGATGTTGAATTGGTGATGAAGCTCTTCGCTCGCTTTCCGCAGCAACGCGTCCTCATTGTTTCTGTCAGGTCGGACCAGATGGGCGGTCAACGCGATCTCCGTCGTGCTCATCGCCCACACGTGCAAATCGTGGACCTCGGTCACTCCCGGCAGGCTGGCGAGGAACCGTTCCACCTGTTTGATATCAATCTTGGACGGTACCGCTTGCATCGCCAGCCCGATCGACTCTCGCAGGAGTCCCCAAGTCGCAAACAGAATCACTGCGGCAATGACCAGGCTGGTCAATGGATCGATCCACAGCCAATGGGTCCACATGATCACGACGCCGGCAACGGCTACGCCAAGTGACAGCAACGCGTCGGCAGCCATGTGCAAGTAGGCACCGCGAATGTTCATGTCATCATCACGCCCGCGCATGAATAGCAGGGCGGTGACGGTATTGATCAGCACACCGACAAGTGCCACGACGATCACGACCGGCGCGGCCACTTCACTGGGGTTGGAAAGCCGTCGAATCGCTTCCCAGGCGATTCCCCCCACAGCAACGAGCAACAGCAGCGAATTGAAGAGGGCGGCGAGAATGGTCGATCCACGCCAGCCGTACGTTCGCTGTGGACTGGGGGCAACCTTGGCCAGAGCGTATCCGGTCCAGGCCATCAACAGCCCGAGAACGTCGCTGAGATTGTGACCCGCATCCGCTAGCAATGCCAGCGAATTGACCCACCATCCGTACCCCGCTTCGACAGCGACGAAGCCGATATTTAAGAAAATGCCAACCGCGAACGCGCGTCCAAAGTTATCGGCCGAATGATGGTGGTGGTCGCATTGGTGCATGGACGAAGGCTAATGAGTCTCGCAGCGGCCCTACTGCGCCGCCATCGAATTGCTGGGGGCCGCCATCGAATTGCTGGGGGCCGCCATCGAATTGCTGGGGAATGGATGGCAATCCGTTGTGTCCAGGCGAATCCGTTCGCTGTTAATCTACGATGGATCGTTCCTTTTGCACAGCTTGCTTGTGCCGCGGAGTGATCGGAGCGGCTTGATAGAGGCCGAGACGTGAATCGAGTTCAGCTTCGCTCCGGACGTACTTCGGTTCGTCGCCAATGGCGGCAATCTCGAACACGACCGTTCCCGCCATCCAGGCCAAAAAGATCCAAATGATCGCAGTTAGCTGGCGGCTGAGCGGATGTGGTTCGGTTTCCGATGGAAGATTGGATCGGTCTTCGACGGCTGCCGGGTCGGTCATCGCGAGCTGTCGGACGGGGTCGACGCGGTTCATCTGAGTACTCTCTTTCGTCTCGCATCAGGCAGAGCGGTGTGAATCTTCGACTTCGCGAATGACGAGTCGGAGACGTTTTTCCACAGCGCAGGCGGCGCCCCGATGGGATATCCGTCTTCGCATCGAACACATCGGTCGAGCGGATGGACCGAGATAAGCCAAATAGCGCGAACGGGACGAATGTATCAATCCGACACGGCAATCTAATGCACGATCGTGACCAACCGAAGTATCGACAAATGATCGCTAATCATCACAAAATACCTAGAACCGGCGATGCGGGTTCATCGGTTCGTCGGGTATTTGGTAGAAGCCGAATACCGTCCCAGCGATTCGGAAAATCAAGAAGATCAGAATCAGCATCACCGAGACCCGAATCAGGACCGTCGCGGTGCCCGCAATCACCCTGATCGCCCGCTTCGCCCGCTCGTCGTACTCCTTGGTCAAGTAGTCGATCGACTCGGAGTCCGTTCCGGAGTGCTCCGCGATCTCGATCCGTTGCAGAAAGTCGTCGGGAAACAGGTTGGTTGCTTCCAGCGTACCGGCGAGAGTCGCACCGCGATGGACCGCGTTTTCAACGTCATCCGAAGCACCTCGATAGTAGTCGCTATCGGTGCTGTCGAGTGCGAGCTTGATTGATCGAATGGGGTCGAGTCCCGCTCCCAAAGCCAGCGACAGCGTCCAGCAGAATCGCGAAATGGTGATCGTCTGGATGGCTGGGCCGATCAGCGGAATCATGTACAACAACGGGATCAAATTCTGGACGCCCGCCAAATTGCGGAAGAACGCCCAGACCAATAGTGCCAGTGTTCCGAAGAAGATCGCCAAATAGAACCAGAACCACAGCACTCCACTGCCACCGCGCAGTCCGAACCCGAGGATGTCGGTCATCTCACCGCCGCCGGAGGGAGTCAGCACTCCCATGATATAAATCAACAGCGAAATCACCAGGATTCCGGCAACCAGTTGAAGTGCCGGCCAAGCGATCGATGACAAGAACCATCGTCGTGTGGTCAACTGTTGCTGGTAGTGTTCGCTGAGAGTCAGCAAGGTGTGTTCCAGTTTACCGGTTTCCTCGCCCACACGAACCATCGCGCTCATCAGCGGCGGAAAGAATTTGTCTTCCGCCATCATCTTGCTCAGCGATTCACCTCGTTTTGCACCTTCTTTCAACTTGGCCATCGCTTGACGTTGGCGAGCCGGCCCGAGGGCCGATTCGCTGTCAAGCAATTTCAACAAATCGGCACCCGCTCTCAGCCCGACACCAAATCGATGACAGAACTTGGCGGCGGTCGCTAGATTCATTTGCCGGGAAAACACGCTCAGAACTGCCTCGATCAATCGTTGACGGCGAAGTGGACCCTGTCATTGTGATCTCTCCGGCGGCCGCCTGAATAGGGCTCCCACTGGGTTCCACGAAAGGATCCATGGAATCGCTCGATGATCAAACGAATCAGGCGGCTCGATGGGCCGCCTCTTCGCTGGCCTGCGCGTCGCGTGCCAGCGAGGCGTTCCTTTGGTTGACAAACGCGGCAAGCGATTCCTCGAGCTGTTGTAGCTGCTCGGCGGCCGTCTGTGACAGATTGACAAAAAGTGTCTTGACGCCACCGATCTCGCACCAGCTCGCTTGCTGGTCATCAAGCCACTCGGTGCGAACCCGAAACCCCAGCCGCTGTGCGTCTTGAATGCGGCGTCGCAGTCGCTGGACGACATTTTCGCCGGAAACCGATGCCGCGAGATCCGAATTTAAATTGAATTTGGCGTTCGCCATCCTCGATTCTCCCAGCCCGTTTTCCCGATCATTCGATCTCAAATACATACCAGTCGGACAAGTTTGCCTAATCGTCGTCCACACATCCAGATGCCCTGGCAATCTGTGCGGGAACCGCCGGACCACCTGTAGCAGATGCAGCGGTTTCGACGATAGGTCATTCGTAGCAAGACAGCGTCCGCAGTTGCTGCCAGGGCTCACACGAGTCAGATGAAGACCATCGCCGTCTATCGCATCGAAGAATTCCGAAATTCCGAGATCGGCAAGAAAACGAGGAACCATGCAATCGCATCCATCCGCCAACGCCCAGGCAACCGACGAGCAGATGCATATCCAGTACTTGAAGTGTGAATTGCGCAAGATGCAATCACTTGCCGCGCTTGGTGAACTGACCAGTACGGCGACTCACGAGTTCAACAACGTGTTGATGACAATCATCAACTATGCCAAGTTAGGGATCCGAAATCGCGACGATGCCAGTCGCGACAAAGCGCTCGAGAAAATTCTCGCGGCATCCGAACGTGCCGCAAAGATTACCACCACGATCCTGGCCCAAGCACGAAACCGTAGCGAGTCCTATGAGCCGACCGACCTAGGCCAAATCATTCGCGATTCGCTGATGCTGCTTGAACGAGAGATGCGCAAGTATCGAATCGCCGTCGAAACCGAGATCGATTCCGCGACACCGATGGCGATGGCAAGCGGCAATCAAATCCAACGTGTCCTACTGAATCTACTGATCAACGCGCGGCAATCGATGGATGGCGGTGGCACGATCCTGATTCGGTTAGCGCCCTCGAGCGAGCACGGATTTGTCGAATTAGTCGTACGTGACACCGGCAGCGGCATCCCGCAAGAATCGCTGCCACAAATCTTTGACGCCTTTTACTCCACAAAAAAGGGTCCCGACGATTCGGGAAAAGGCGGAACCGGACTCGGACTGGCCGCCTGTAAAGAGATCATTGACGGACACAAGGGACGGATTCGGGTCGAAAGTACGGTTGGTCGTGGTACGGCGTTCATCATCCGGCTTCCCGTTTCGGGTGACCAACAAGCGGCAGCTTGATTCTCGCCCGCTGCCGATGTAGCGTGGGTTCGTGTCAGGTATCCGTCCCGGTCAACAGCGACCATCGAAATGCCGGAATCGAACAAGTGTGTCCATGCGTCAACTCTTGTTGCAGTCAACACGCTCGTCCGCAGTGAAACCTTCCTCAAGGTCTGAGCGATCGCGGTGCGGTAAATCCAAGCCGATTCTGGTCGCGTTCGCCATGGTATTGGTGATCGGGTTGGTTTCGACGATCCGTTACTTCAAGCACGCAGCTCCGCCCCTTGAGACGATTGTCAAGCTAGATCCGATCGGTGACTCGCCAGCGAGCATGATCGACGGTTTGCACAACGTCGTCACGCAAACCGCTATCCAAATCGAGTCGATCAAAGATCGATCGAGCCGAGATGTTGCCGCTGACAACCTCGACATCTTGGCCGAGGCGCCAAAGAGCTGCAAGTGCGAGCCGTTTGCTTGGGGACGGTGCCCAACGAAGAACGCGCCGCACTGGTCCAGCGATTCGACCAGCAGGTCATTCCGCTGCGGGGCCGATTGACCAGTGCCGTAAGTCGCGTGCGAGGGCAGAATCTTGGTTCGGATCCATTGTTCGAGGCGACCATGACCGTTTCCTCGGCAATCGCTGATGTGGCGACCGCAATGGATGTCGGTTGGAAGCAGATCCCAAAGCCAACGACCGTTGACGAACAGTGCGACTACGCCGAGGCCAACATCAAGGGTGATCTATGGCGTGCTGTTGCCAAGGTCACATCCCCACAGGAATACCAGTCGCTCCATCGAGAGTTACTCGAGGCGGCAGAACGCTACCAAGATCTTTTCCCGCTGCAGAAGCAGGTCGCCGATTCCCAGACGAGCCCAGCCCCGATTCTTTCTCGCTATTACGACTTTGCTTTCGCGTTTGACTTTCAAACCCAGGATAAGCTCACCAAGCTGCGGCAACAGTATGGAGAAAACCAGCAACTCAGCGACGCGTTGCTGGCGCTGAAGAGCGCACAATCGCAGCTCCGCGGGATTCGTATCGATGCTGCCAATTCGATAGCGATGGACGATCGGGACGAGCCCAACGCGACACTGCCAGGCGAGTCGGAAACGCGAGTTCAGCAGCAACAAGCCCAGCCACAATCTCAACATGCACCGCGGCCTCCCGCTCCTTCCCCGCGTCGCAAGCCGAACGGTTCCGTCCCGTCCAATGTTTCCTCGACCGAGCGTCGCGAACAGGAGGTGCAAAAATTCGTCGGCCAACATGGACCCGAAAACGTGGTCGTGATTCGTGTATCGAATGCCGCGATGCTTCGGCCAGGTGTGCTGGTCAAACAATTGACGCAACGCCTGGGAACGAGACGTTTCGTCGCCTCACGACCCGCCAGCGAAGCGATCATGGCGATTCAATATTCGGGCACGTTGGAGGAGGTGGTCCAACAAATCAATTGGGGAAAGGTGACGTCCGTCGACGCCCTGACACGATCGATCGCCGTCGATGGATCGGGCATCCAGGGCGATGCTGACTGACCGTTCACGGCGCACGCGATTCCAATTTCTATTGCTTCACAAAGCGATAAATCCGGCCACCGCCCATCATCGTGCTCATCAGCACTTCACCATCAAATCCGCCACCAAGCGTGAATCGGTGCGCGGATTCACGCAGACTCCATCCATCGTTGCCGCCCCGCCGAATGATGTTCACGTCTTCCCATTCGTTTTGGCCAACATCGGCGGCCCATCGATCGCCTGTCTTGGGATCGAAAGCCATCCGCCAAATGTTGCGAAGCCCCCACGCATAAATCGCCAGTAAAACCACAATCGAAACAGGGAGCACTTTCATCGACAGCCACCGCACGTGAAACGGAAATGTAGGGAGCTCGACGCGACAGGATTACAGGATATCGAGCAGTTCAACCTCGAAGATCAGAACTTCGTTTGGTCCGATCGTCTGCTGGCTTCCACGCTCGCCATAAGCGAGATCCGAAGGAATGTAGAGCATCCATTTATCGCCGACCTTCATCTTCTGCAGCGCCATCGTCCAGCCGGGAATCACTTGACCCACTCGGAACTCGGCCGGTTGGCCTCGCTCGACCGAACTGTCGAACACCTCTCCGTTGGTCAACTTGCCCGTGTAATGAACTCGAACCGTATCGGCAGCGGTGGGCGATGCTCCCTTCCCGGCAGTAAGGACCTTGTATTGCAGTCCCTGCTCTAACGCTTTCACACCTTCCTTCTTCGCGTTTTCAGCCAACCACTTTTGGCCCTCTTCTTTCTTCTGGGCGAGCATCTCCTGTTGGCGCATTTCCAGCAACGCCTGGATTTTTCCTTGCGTTTCTCGGAGCTGCTCAGCGGTGAGGGCGGGCTCTTTGCCAGCCAAGCCGTCAGCGAAGCCAGCTTTCAATGCATCGAGATCAAGGTCCGTTAACTGAAATCCGCTCTGGCTCATCTGCTGGCCCACGGAAATGCCCAGAAAATAACCAATCGTTTCATTATCCGAAGCGGGTTTCTTGGCCGCGTCTTGCGCGACGAGCAACGGCGAGTCGAGGGAAAAGCCGGCGACGAAAAATGCGCCAACAAACATCAATCGTAGGGACATGGGGGGTTCCTGAGTTAATGGTTCGCGTTGAGCATCCAATCACCCAACCGAACTCAAAGAGGTGGGAGCGCGGCCGATAAGTCGGAACCGCGGCGGCAAGGCACCGCTCATCATTCGTCGATGCCATTGCGACGAACCAGCAGGATAGCAGCCGGAATGCGAAACGCCACGACCCCGTGGCAAGAATCCGGCCAGCAAAGCTGGCGAATGCAGGGATTCCAAACGCATCGAGGCTCATTTTCCCAGCACCGCAGCGACGGCAATCACCGCCGCCAAGGCAGCGATCACCACCGCGAATTTTCCCCAACTGACCTCCGATTGTGGGGTCACAGGAGTCCTCCCCAAAATCTGCGTCTCGAGCAGACGGCGCCCGTACTCGGTGACCCGATCTGCCGCGACATCCCCGTTATCCGTGGCCGGTTGGGCGGTGGCGGTGTTTTGCTCGTCCAACAGCTTCAACATCACCGCCTGGACCTGTCGGGCGTTGAATGGCCGTTCCTCGGGCGTCTTGGCGAGCAGCTGACCGATGATGGCATCCAAGGCATCGGGACAATCGGGAACGAACTCCTTGGCGTGGGGCGGCTCGGCCCGCAGGTGCTGCTCGAACAGCTGAGCAAAGTTGTCGCCGAGAAAAGGCTTTCGTCCCGTCAACATCTCGAACAAACAGCATCCCAGCGCGTACAGGTCGGCTTTGCCCGAGATCATCTGATCTCCCGTGATCTGCTCCGGAGCCATGTAGGCATGCGTTCCGACAGTCAATCCTGTGTCGGTCAGATCGCTGTTGGTCACGTCCCGCGCGATGCCAAAATCGCCGAGTTTGACCTCCCCGGATCGCGTCAAAAACAAGTTGCCCGGTTTGAGATCGCGATGAATGACCCCGTGATTGTGGGCGCACTGCAAGGCCGAACAAATCTGCCTGGCGACCTCGACGACGACCGTCCAGGGCAACGCGCCACCGCTCGATAGCAGGTCTTTGACCGTCCCGCCTTCGACCAGCTCCATCACGTAAAAGAGCTGGCCGTCTTCGTCGCCGCCGCCGTAGTAAGCGATGATGTTTGGATGCCGTAATCGCTCCAAAATCATCATCTCACGCTCGAACCGGGCACGGATCAGCGGATCCCGGCTGACACCAGGGTGCAGTTTCTTGATCGCGACGGTTTGGCCCGATTCACGCTTCTTCGCCGCATAGATCGTCCCCACCGTACCAACGCCCAAGACATCGCCGAGTTCATAGTCGGACAGTCGAGACTTTGGCATGTTGGACCTCGATGTGAACCGGCGTCACCATGATAGACGCTGGTTTCTGGCTGTGGGTCCCGATAGACGATCGATGGTTACGGCCAGCTGGGCGTCGACAAGCGGCGCTACACGCCGGTGATCGTTTCGATCCGCACACGTGTGTGCAATTGGCGGTGCCCGGTACGACATTTGTGGTGCTTCCGCCGCCGGAATTTCTGGACGTAAACCTTCTTGTCCTGCTTCGGGCCAAGGACCGAAGCGGTCACGCTGGCTCCTTCGACCGTCGGCGCGCCGAGCTTCATGCCCTCGTCGCCACTGATCGCCAAGACTTTCTCGAAAGTGATGGTTTCTTCTTTCGGAACGTCGCGGTAATCGACGTCGACTTCCATGCCAGGTTGGACGCGATATTGGCGACCGCCGTCAACGATGATGGCGTACATAAGAATGGCTCTCTGGTGACAATTTTCTGCAGATACTCTCTCGATCGAGCCGCGTAGTTTAGCGACCGATGTTGGTGGCGCACAGGCCTTCGGAGGACCGATTGTGTGGGAAAAACCGACGGGCGTCACTCCTTTTTGCCCTGCCCGAGCTGTTCCAGCAGAAATCGATCGGTCATCTGAGTCATATGCCACAGCTGCGCAGGATCATGGATGCCATGTGCGGCTCCCGGGTAAATCATCAGGTCAAAGGCTTTCCCCGCCTTCTGCAACGCACCGGCCATTCGCATCGTTCCGGAGGGATGGACATTGTCGTCCGCCTCGCCGTGGATCAATAGCACTCGGCCATGCAGCTTTGCCGCGGCCGCGACAGCCGAAGTCGCCGCGTAGCCATCGGGATTCTCGCTGGGCAGGCCCATGTAACGCTCGGTGTAAAACGCGTCATACTCGCGCCAGTCGGTCACCGAACCCCCCGCGATCCCGGCAGCAAATTCTTCGCTGTGGGTCATGGCGTACAACGTCAGGAACCCGCCATAGCTCCAGCCGCGAATCGCGATCCGATCGGCATCGACCCAGGACTGCGATTTCAGCCATGTCACGGCAGTCAACAGATCTTGTAACTCGACTTCACCCAAACGACCCCGCACCCCCCACGTATCGGCGATCCCCCGGCCCGCGCTCGAACGATTGTCGACAACCAGTGTGCCGATGCCCCGCCGGGCCAGTAGTTCTCGATAGAGCGTGTGCGTCTCGGACCACCGCGTCGAAACCACCGGAGCCTGCGGGCCACCGTAGACCTCGACCACAACCGCAGCCGGCTGGTCCTGCGAACTGCCGGTCGGACGAATCAGCAGTGCCGGTAATTCGATTCCGTCCTTTGTCTCAATCCGTAACAATTCGGGTGTGATCAGACTTGAACGTAAATGGAGCGCCGCGTCGGCAATTCGACTCGGCTTTGTCCGGTCTGGACTCGTCGATCGAACCAGCAAACTCGGTGGCTGCGCGGGCTACTGAAATTGTCGCTGACGAATTCGCCGTCCGGGCTGACTTGAGTGCTGTGCCAACCCGGCTCGGTGGTGACCGCAACGAGCTGCGGAATCTCGCTCGCAGCATGCTTCATATCGATCCGGTAGGCATGCCGTTGGACGGTCCCCCCCTGGGCATCGCCGGTCACGATCGCGAACGCCCCATCGCTGCGGACCAGAAAATCGTGAACGTCAAAATTCTCTGGTGAGATCGGTGTCACGATCGCGCCGTCAGGCGAGATCCTGTACAGGCGATTGTGTCCGGTTGGCAATTCGCTGCGCCAGACAATGCTGCCATCGGTCAACCATCCAGGCACCGTCGGCGGTTCGACCCAGGCCGGACTCTCTTCTCGTAACAGTACCACTGGCTCGCCTTGGTCCGAAGCCATGAACGGTTCGCTGACATACTGCAGTTCTCGCCACGTTTGCCGGCGGTCGCTCAGGCAAAACAGCAGCGAGCGTTGATGTGCATGCCACCACACTCCGGTAATGATTCGTTCCTGCTGGGGCGACGACTCGGCCAATGACCGGGGCGGCGGCAGCACCCCTTCATCAAACTGTCTCAAATCCCACAACCACAAACTCGCCTGCGGGATCGGGTCGCCAGCCTTCGGATATCGGCGCACGATTCCTTTGCCACGATCACTCGATGCGGAGGCCAGCGTGTACGGTTCAATGCCACTGATATCGATCCGCAACATGGCCAACCATTCACCATCGGGGCTGAACCAAAACCCTTTGTAGTTGCCGCGGCCAAAGATCTCTTCTTGGTACGTCCAATCCAGGATGCCGTTGCGCAACGTATCGGACCCGTCTCGAGTCACTCGTAGCGAGCGTCCCGTTGCCACGTCAACGACGAACAAATCGCCTTCGTACGTGTACGCGACTCGCCGCCCCGCCGGATCGAGCGCGGCATTGTTCCACTTGTTCGCATCCCGAGTCAGCCAACGGGCCGGTGAGTCGGCGGAAACGACCGCCAGCGAACCATCAATCCTTGCCAAAATCTTGTCACCCGACTGCTTCATCTTGCCGACCAAACCCATCGCCGCCGAATGAGCCTGACCCTCTTTGATCCCCTCTAATGCGGACAGCCGCTGTGTCAATTGCTCGAAGATCGGCCACGGGGTTTCCTGACCCGAATTCGGGTCGAATCGAGTCCATGCTTTTTCCCGTTTCAGCAACAGTTCGGGTGGACTCTCACCCAGCCAATGGGTTGTCGGCACCGAGTCGGCAAATCGATGTTTCTGCTGCGGGTGAAAGAGCGTTTCGAGCGACAACTCGGGTGGCCGGTTCTGCTTGACTCGACCCGGTTCCTCGGCACCCATGGGAAAACCAGGGAAGCACCACAGAAACCCGATCAGTGAGCCAAACAGGATTCGCCGGATCGCGATCGACCGACCGGTCGCATGCTGTTCCGAAACCGACCGACGCGGGACTTCGGGCTGCTGGGAACTACTACAATTGTGGGTCTGTGTGTCGGTCATTCGAGTTCCTTCAGCGGGTTTTCAGCTGTGACATTCTTAATATCGCCAACGTCCTGTGCGTTTCGGTTCCTGCCGGCCGTCTTGTTCGTCATTTCACTGGTCCCCTGCCGTGCTGCTGACGAGCCGGGAAACCCACGGCCCAACATTGTCTGGATCATGTCCGAGGATAATTCAAAACACTACCTGAGGCATTTTGACCGTCACGGTGCGGCGGCGCCGAATATCGAGGCGCTCGCACAGCACGGCGTGACATTCGACCGCGCATTCTCTTGCTCGCCGGTTTGCTCGGTCGCCCGAACGACTCTGATCACCTCCTGCTACGGACCCCGAATCGGGACACAGTTTCATCGCCGCAGCAAGATGGCGGCAATGCCGCCAGGCCTGGAGATGTTCCCCGCCTACTTGCGGGCTGCTGGTTACTACACCACCAATAACAGCAAGGAAGACTACAACGCCGTGAAGTCTTCGGAGGTTTGGGACGACTCGTCCCGGAAAGCGTCCTGGAAAAACCGACCCAACGAATCGACTCCGTTTTTCCACGTCCAGACCTCGACACTCTCCCACGAAAGTAGTCTCCATTTCAAAGCATCGGCCATGCAAGAGGCTACGGTGACCGATCCCGATTCGGTCCAACTGCAACCCTATTTTCCCGACACACCGACGTTTCGCTATACGCTGGCTCGCTATCACGATCGGATCATGGCGATTGACACCGTTGTTGGCGAAATTGTGGATGAATTGAACCAGGCTGGGCAGCTGGAAAACACCTTCATCTTTTACTTCGGTGATCATGGCGGAGTCCTTCCCCGTTCCAAGGGCTATCTGTATGAATCTGGTTTGCACGTGCCACTGGTTGTTCGCGTGCCCGACAAGTGGCAGCAACTCACCGCTCGCGAGTTGGCAACGCGTAGCAACGGATTTGTCGAGTTTGTTGATTTTGGGCCAACGGTCTTAACGCTCGCCGGCGTCGATCTGCCCCAGGGCATCGACGGCAAGCCATTTCTGGGTAACGGAGTCGATCCCGCCGAAGTCGACGCACGCGATGAAGCATTTGGGTATGCCGATCGGTTTGATGAAAAATACGATCTCGTTCGATCGTTGCGACAGGGCGACTACAAATACATTCGTAACTTCGAGCCCTTCCTTCCCGATGGACTTCAGAACAACTATCGCTACATCATGCTCGCCTACGAGCAGTGGCGACAGTTGTACGCCGAAGGAAAGCTCAACAAAGTTCAGAGCCAGTTTTTTGAGCCCAAAGCGGTCGAAGGTCTTTATGATCTGCAAGCCGATCCGCACGAGATTCATAATCTGGCCGGTGACGCCGAGCACACCGATCGATTGCTGAAGATGCGAACTCGGCTCACCGAGCGATTGAAGGCGATGCCCGATTTAAGCTTTTTCCCCGAAGCGATTCTGTACGACGAAGCGATGTCCAACCCGGTCGAATTCGGAAGCGAAAATAAACAGGAGATTGGGGAGTTGATCGATACCGTCAACCTCGCGGTCGAGCCATTTTCGCAAGCGGAAGGAAAACTGCGCGCCGCGATTAGCAGCGACAATCCGTGGAAGCGATACTGGGGCTTGGTTGCCTGCAGCAGTTTTCGTGATCAAGCAAAGTCGCTCGTGCCGTTGGCACAACAACGGCTTGCCGACCCAGAGCCTTTGGTCGTCATGCGCACGGTCGAATTCCTGTCGATTGTCACCGACCTTGATACGCGTCCGGCGCTGTATCGATCGATCCAACGAGCCACGAACGAGCCCGAGGCGTTGAGGATGCTCAACACGGCGGTCTTCCTGAACGACTTTACCGATGGTCGCTTGAAAATCGACGTCAACAAGATCGACTTCCTGTTCCAGCCGAAAAAAAACAGCGAGCTACAACGGCGAATCGACTACCTGTCAAAGCAATAAGCCGCGCTCCAAACCATCCCCCCATCAACAGGGACACCCATGTATTAGCATCAACAGGAGCATCAACAGGGACACCCATCTATTGAATGCCACCCAAGGGAATTGAAGAGAAACACTCGGATATCTGTTGCGAACGCCTTCGCGACAGGTATACTTGCGTTCACCTTTTCACTTCCATGGAGATCGATAAATGGTCCGGTTGGCTCGAAATGAAGTGATTGACCCCTCCGAGGTACAGGTGCTGCACTGTATCCAGCGTTGCGTGCGGCGGGCATTTCTCTGCGGCCAAGATCGATATTCAGGCCAGTCCTTTGAACATCGCAGGCAGTGGATTCGGGCAAGACTCGAGTTTCTTGCTTCCATCTTTGGGATCGATTGCCTGACCTACACGGTGCTCAGTGACCACCTGCATGTAGTCCTCCGCAGTCGACCCGACGTGGTGGCGATCTGGAGCGATCAAGAGGTCGCTCGACGCTGGTTGCGGCTGTTTCCCAAGCGAAGAAACAAGGATGGCTCTGCAGCCGAGCCGACGCAGGCGGAGATCGACATGATCGTGAATCAGAAAAAGGTGTTGGCCGAGCGTCGAAAGCGGCTTTCGGATGTCAGTTGGTGGATGCGTTGCACGGCCGAAAACATCGCTCGGCGGGCCAACGCCGAGGACGAGTGCACTGGCCGTTTTTGGGAAGGCCGATTCAAGTGCCAGTTACTCTTGGATGAAGCGTCGCTGCTGGCCTGTGCGGCTTATGTTGACTTGAATCCGATTCGCGCGGCGCTTTGTGAAACGCCCGAACAAAGCGACTACACGGGTGCAAAAGATCGGTTGGACGATTTGAAGCAGCAGAGGGGACTTGTTCGGATGAGCATGCATGATTGGGAACGGAGTCGCGAACGGTGCAAGAGCGGTTGGATGAGTCCGATTGAAATCGACGAGCGTTGTGACGAGGTCGGTCCCGACCTGGACGACAGTGGTCGACGGGCCAGTGGGAAGGGATTTTTGGCGATCTCTCTGCCGGACTATTTGCAATTACTCGATTGGACTGGACGTGAGATTCGCGACAACAAGCGAGGATCGATACCCGATCACCTTGCCCCAATTCTGACGCGGATCGGATTGGATCCGCCGACTTGGTGCGATCTCGTGACGCGATTCAGCCGCGTGTTCAAACGCGCGGCCGGCAGCGAGGAACGTCTCTGCGAAGAGGCGAACCGCCGAGGCCAATTGTGGATGCAAGCACCGGGCAACCCTCTGGCGGTCGCCGTTTAGGCAGAAGATCTCTCGGTTTTGTGATCCAGGATTTCTGG
Organism: Pirellulaceae bacterium; assembly: GCA_963734865.1. GTDB lineage: Bacteria > Planctomycetota > Planctomycetia > Pirellulales > Pirellulaceae > CBDCUW01. The sequence continues at coordinate 1,051,583 of CAVTIV010000019.1, read as the reverse complement.
GCACTCGAAGCGACAGCACCCCTCGCGACGCGGATGCCACGATTTCGTCGGTTCGTCGGCGTCGCTCGTCGGTTCGGGAATGGACCGATTCCGCCCCGCCGCCACAACGAATCGCGAGGAAGATTTTGCCTGTTAGAGCAGAATCGAGTCTGAGCCTCCCCTAGCTTCCCGCGTTTTTTCATGGGAGTTTCGACGTCCCATTGTGACCAAACCGATCGGAGTCCGGGTGCCCACCCTTTGCGGGTGTCCCTATTGAGTTCTTTGTGGGTGTCCCTTGGGGTTATGGCCAGTTTGGGTCGCGGCGTTGGAGAAACGCCTGGATGCCTTCGCTGGCCGACTCGGTGGTGCAGGCGGTGGCGCTGTGGGCCGCGCCGGCGGCGAGTTGGGTTAGCAGCGTCTCACCGATGCTCTCGTTGAGCAGCCGTTTGGTCGCCTGGACCGCTTCCCGGGGCGCCGATCCACAACGGGTCGCCAGTTCACAGGCGGCGACCCAGATTTGCTCCGGGGCAACCGGTGCCAGAGAGAGTCCCAGCCGATAGGCTTCCTCGGCGTCGATCGATTCTCCGCCCAACAGCATCCTGGCCGCGATCGCACCGCCAAATCGGAACGACAACAGTGCCGCGGTTGATCCGGCCACCAGGCCGCGCTGGACGGCTGTCGCGGAGAACGACGCACGAGTGGAGGGAAGGATCAGGTCAGCTGCCAACGCGAGCGCCAGGCCGGAGCCGACCGCCGCGCCATCGACAGCGGCGATGATCGGTTTGGGGAACCGCAACATCTGCTCGAACAACTCGACCTGGTGTCGCCAAATGGTCGACCACTCCGAGAACGCAGCGGTGCGTGGCATCTCCGCGATGGCGGCAAGCACCTTCAGGTCAACGCCGGAGCAAAAATGTTCTCCTGCGCCGGTGAGCACAACGGCTGTCACTCGTTTCTCTTGGTGGACGTCCGAAAACGCGGTTTGAAGGTCTTCGACCATCTGCGGGCTGAGCGCGTTTCGAACCCCGCCCCGATCCATCAAGATCGTGGCAACTTGATGATGGACTTTTACGTCAACGTGTTGCACGGTTACCGTCCCGGCAGGAAAGAAGGATCACACCTGTCATGATGAAGGATCGAGCGGTTAGCAGCTAGTGCTATGTCACGACATGGACGCTGGGGGGGATGTCCGAGAACGAAAAAAGCCCCGGAGAAGCAGTTTCTCCGGGGCCTGATCGTTGCATCGCGCCCTTGGACGGCGATCGAACAGGTTCGATTTTCAATTACAGTTGGTGCAACCAGCGCCTTCGCTGACGCAACCGCCGCTGACCGCGACAGTCACCGTGGTCGGAACCATCTTGCAAACGCAGACGTTCACTTCACGCATGGTTTGAACCGGAACGCACACGCTGTATTCTTCCGGAACTTGCTCGGTAACGGTGTCATAGCAGGTCACGTTGTAGGTCCGGGTACGCTGCTCAGGCACGCACTCGGTGTAGCAAACTTCGCGAGTCCGCTGTTCCGTTTCGTACCGTTGACGATTCACGGTACAGGTGCGGGTTTCGGTCTTCATGGTGGTGTGGGGAACCATGCAAGTGCGTGTTTCCAGCCGGGTCTTGCAGACGGGAACCATTCGCGTCCGAGTCTCGGTGGTCATTTTGCAAACCGGGACAGTTCTTGTGCGCTGTTCGGTGCGGCACTTGGTGACCGTCCGAGTCCGTTCTTCTTGACGTGTTTTGGGGACGCAGACGGTTCGCGTACGAGTCTCTGTCGCCATTTCCGTGTAGCAAACGGTGCGAGTGCGATCCTCGGTACGGCACTTGGTAACCGGGACCATACAAGTTTTGGTCTCGGTGGTCATGGTGCAGACCGGAACTTCGTGGGTGCGAGTTTCCAGTCTCGTCTTCGTCACGGGGACTTCGCGAGTTCGCTGTTCGGTGCGGCACTTGGTGACTTGATATTCACAAGTCCGCTCTTCGGTACGGCATTTCTGGACCTGACAAGTACGACTCCGTTGCTCGGTGCGATACTTGGTCACGTTGACCATCCGGGTGCGAGTCTCGGTACGGCACCGTTGCACAGGAACCATCCGGGTGCGAGTTTCGGTTGTGCAGTGTGTCGTCGTGTAAGTGTAAGGAACTTCCGTGGTTTGACGCTCATAGGTCGTCGTCGGAACCTCTTTGGTAACCAGGTTCGGCACGTAGACGCGGCGATAGACGACCTGGGGACCACAGCAATCGCCTCCTTCGCCAACGATTGCACCATCGGAACCCGATCCGCAACCAACTTCCACGGCTTGGCATTGATAGCAGCCCATGTCGCAGGTTACCGTTCGCATCGTCGTTACGGGGACGCATTTGGTCACTGTTCGCACGCCCGTTTTGGTCTCGGTGACCGGAACCTGAACCGTATAGGTCTGTTCAACCTCTTCGGTGTAAGGAACTTGAACGGTATAGCTCTGTTCGACCTGCTCGCAATAAGGGACGCAAACCGTATAGGGTTGCTCGACCGTTTCGGTGTACGGAACGTTGACCATGTAGTTACGAGTCATCGTTTCGGTATAAGGAACTTGAACCGAGTAAGTTTGGGTCACTGTCTCGGTGTAGGGAACGCAGACCTGGTATTCTTCGGTCTTCATCGAAGTCACGGGAACCTGAACGGTATAGGACTTCTCGACCTGTTCGGTGTAGGGAACCGAGACTTGATAGGTCTCTTCACGTGTCTTGGTCACCGGGACGCAAACGGTGTAGGTCTGCTCGACCTGTTCGGTGTAGGGAACACAAACCGTGTAGGTTTGTTCTTCCGTGTACGGTACCCGAACGGTATAGGTCTGCGTCACTTGCTCGGTTACCGGAACGCAGACCGTGTAGGTCTGTTCGACGTTCTCGGTGTACGGCACACAGACTTGGTAACTCTTTTCGACCTGTGTCGTTTCGGGTACGCAAACCTTGTATTGCACTTCTTCGGTGTAGGGAACGCAAACCTTGACGTTGTAGGTCTCAGTGCGGGTCTTGGTCTGCGGAACATTGACCGTGTAGGTATCGGTTTTCGTTTCGACCCGGGCAACGCGGCGACAGACATTTCGCATCCGTGTGCGAGTTTCTCGTTGGTAGGTGGTCGTGGGGACCATCCGCGTTTCGGTGACATACTGCGGACACATGACCGTACGAGTTTCGTAAGTCGGTTCGCAGGGGGCTACGGTGACGCAATCGGAGCCACTCAGGCAGCCTCCGCAATCACCGCAACCTGTTCCTGCCTGGACATTGGCGGCGAGCAGCATCGCCACGCAGAGCCCGAAGCAAACCTTCAACACTTGAGATCTCATCTAACCTAACCCTCCAAAACGCTCACAGCCTGTGAGACACGAAGAAAATACAAGGAAGTTTTTGCGGGCTGCGTAAAATGGGCAAGCCGAGCCCCCATGATGGTTCAATCTAGACGCTCGCCCAACGTTGTCAACGAGCAGCCCATTCACATTGGTGAAAAAGGCTGCGTCAGATGGAGGTAAACGGCTCGTTTGGCGATTGCGAGAGTGTCTGTGGATCTCGGCCTTTTCGACCGCGAGCGAGGACTCGAGGAGGGGCGTGATGGAAGTGCCAGAGGGACACCGAAGGAAGTGTCTGGGGCGTGACAGATTTGACATGGCGGTGGTGGTGGGTTAGGGCCGTGTCTTCTCACCGGCCGGACAGGATCACCGCCAGAGGGTGGGCCCAGCGTCGGGTATCACAACGGTTTCGTACCGGTTGCCGAGTTCTTTGGGGACGTCGAAGAATCGTCCTTTCAGCGGAATCAACTCCCTTGTGGTTCACCGACGGGGCGAATCCCGTTGCGGATCGATCTTCATCGCCATTGGGGGGCGCCGGGCAACCGGCAGCAGCGCTGCAGATCCGTGCATTCGGTTGGGAACTATTCGCCGCAGATTGCGTTCTGATAGTAATGTTGACGGGGTAACGGAGCCGATAGGCAACGAAGAAACTTCGTCAAAACGTTGTCAATCACGCTGTGACAAACCGTCGTCGGTTCCGTATGATGCCAGGGGTGAGGGGGCAGCTCGCGCGAAATAATTTTCCCGGTCGCTGGTTGGCTGGGTACTTTTTGATTGACTGGGTACTCGGTGCGGTACCGGAGAATGCGTCTTTCCTATCTTGACTCGGTGTGTGCCTTGCGTCATTCCATTCGCTGTCCAGACACGGTGAATCGACGTGAGAATCCCCAGGCCGAGGACGCCCAGAACAAGTCTGTGGCAATGGCATTACGGGTCGGCATGCGGGTTGCCGTGGGAGAAGATCGATGAATCGGTCACCGCAACCATCCCCGCCGACACCGCCACCGCGCAAGATCATTTGCGTCGGCGACCCTCGCTCGCTCCCTCCCGATTTTCCCATGGAGGACGTCGTTGTCGTTGACACCTCGGTTGCGGTGGTCGACGAGTTGAATGAGCCCTCGGTGGCGGGTGTCTGGATCGCCCGCGAACAATTGCCGCAGTTGAATGAATTGCGGGGCGTCGCACAGAGCGGCGTAATGCTGCGTGACATGCCCGAGGGTGTTGCCCTGCTCGATTCCGACATCCGAGTTCTGTGGGCGAACCGTCGCCTGTTGCAGTGGGCACATCGTCCCGAGGGTTCGCCTGTTGGAATCAACTTTTACGAGTTGTTATCGAACCCGGAGATCATGGGACCCGACTTTTGCCCTTTCCACACAGCGTTGGCTGCGGGCGAGCAAAGCAACAGCACGTTGGTCAGTGAGGACAATCGTTACTACCAGGTGCATGCCGCACCGATCACGAATCCGGACCATAGCCGGCAGCTGATCGTGACCGTTGGCGACATCACCGAAGAGATATTGCAGCAGCAAAAGCTGGCCGCGATTCACCAGGCGGGGCGAGAGCTGGCCGACTTGCGACCATCGGAGATTTTCATGATGGAGGTCGACGAGCGAATCGACCTGCTCAAGGAAAACATTCGCCACTATCTCAGTGACCTGTTGAACTTCGAGGTGATCGAGATTCGTTTGCTGGAGCACGCCACCGGCAATTTGGTACCGTTGTTGAGTGTTGGGATTGACCAAGACGCGGCCGACCGTCAACTGTTTGCCCATCCGCAGGGCAATGGGATCACCGGTTACGTGGCCGCCAGCGGCATGAGTTACGTTTGCCAGGATGTCGTCAATGATCCACTGTTCATTCCGGGTGTTGCCAACTCTCGAAGCTCGTTGACGGTGCCATTGATATTGCACGACCAGGTGCTCGGCACGATCAATGTCGAAAGTCCTGAACCAGCCGCGTTCGGCGACAGTGATCTGCAGTTCCTGGAGATTTTCGCCAGGGACGTGGCGTTTGCCCTCAATACGTTGGAGCTGCTGGTCGCACAGTTGGCCAACACGGCGCAGCAGAGTTGTGATGCGATTCACAGCGCGGTGGCGATGCCCGTGGACGAGATCCTCAACGACGCCGTGAACGTGATGGAGGGCTATATCGGACACAGCCCGGAAGTGGTCGATCGAATTCGCAGGATCTTGCACAACGCTCGCGACATCAAGCAAACGATCCAGCAGATCGGCCAGAAGATGACGCCGTTGGAGGCTGTTCCGGCAGGCGTCCAGTCGCCGCAGCACGCGCAACTTCGAGGCAAACGGATATTGGTTGTGGACGCGGACGAACAAGTTCGCGAAGACGCCCACGAACTTCTGGAGCGATATGGTTGTGTGGTCGAGACGGCGCACAAGGGGGATGAGGCGGTGTTGATGGTTCGCGGCAGCGGCGGCGCCAGCGGCTACGATGTGATCATCAGCGACATCCGTCTTCCGGACTATAGCGGCTATCAATTGATGTTGCGTCTGGGCGAAATCATGGACCGCGTGCCGATGGTGTTGATGACAGGATTCGGATACGACCCGGGGCATTCCATTGTCAAGGCGCGACAAAACGGCTTGCATCCGAAGTGTGTATTGTTCAAGCCATTCCGTCTGGACCAGCTGATCGATGTCGTGAAAACCATCCTGGACATCAACAAGAAAACGCCGCCCAGACCCAAGGGTGAGAGCAACGAAACGCCGTCCGCTCAAACGGCGCAACATTGACAACAAGCAAGGCGAGCCGATGGCTCGCCTGGCGTTGTTTCGATCGCTGCGGTTAAGCCGAAACTTCTTCCTCGACGCCCGACTTGGCAGCCTCCATCAGCGCGTGCTGGACATCACCGGGTACCGTTTCGTAGTGGCTGAAACTCAAGGTATAGCTTCCTTGACCGCCGGTAACACTCGATAGCGTGCGGTTGTAATGGCCGACGGCGCGAAGCGGCACTTCGCATTCGATTGAATGCAAGTCACCCCCAATCGCGTCGCTACCGAGCACACGACCGCCACGGCCGCTCATGTCGCTGTAGATATCCCCGACAAAGCTCTCGGGCGTCGTGATGTGCATCAACACAATTGGCTCGAGTAACGCTGGCTTTGCCTGCAGGAACAAATTGCGGAAACAGAGGCTGGCGGCCATCTTGAACGCCGCTTCGCTACTGTCGACCGGGTGATGTTTACCGAAATGCACTTCGACAGCGACGTCCTGGATTGTGTAGCCGGCGATCACACCGCGATCCAATCGCTCCAGGAATCCTTTTTCGATCGCGGGCATGAAGTTACCGGGGATCACACCGCCAACAATCGAATCGACCCACAAAAAGTTGTGCTCGGGGTGATAGTGAAACGTCTTCATCGACGGGAAACGCGCCTTCACCGCGAATGATTCGATATCGGTGCCACGGGGCAACGGCATCATCCGGACATGAACTTCGCCAAACTGTCCACGACCGCCACTTTGCTTTTTGTGACGATAAGAACCCTCGGTCGGCTGCGTGATCGTTTCCCGATAGGGGATCCGCGGATCATGGGTTTCGACCTCGATCTTATCCCGTCGGAGCAACCGTTCTTGCAGGATTTGCAGATGCAATTCGCTGGTTCCGGTCATCACGATTTCGCTGGTCTGCGGATCACGCGTCAACTTCAGCGTCGGATCCTCTTCGGTCAATTTGTGAATGGCAACGGCAAGCTTGTTCTCGTCACCTCGCTTGCTGGTCGAGATTGCCAAACCGACCATCGGATCGGGGAATTCGATTGGCGGCATTTCGTACTCACCCAGAGAGGAGCCGATATGAAAATCGTCCATCTTGGCGATCGCAACGATTTGGCCCGCGACGGCCGATTCGATTTGCTCGGTGTGTTCCCCTTGAACCATCAACAAGGGATTCAGCTTGACATCTTTTCGCACGCCGCTGACGTGCACCGATTGATCTTTGCTGAGCGAACCGCTGAAGATCCTTACGAAACTGAGTTTCTGGACAAACGGGTCGACTCGAACTTTGAACACGCGGGCGGCGAGGGGTGCGTCGACCGTTTGCTCGAGCGGGACGGGATTGCCCTCGGAATCGATCGCGGTTCTTGGGATGTCCGCCGGGGCCGGAGCGAACGACGCCCACAGATCAAGCAATTCGGAGAGGCCGATGCCGGTGGTCGCCGAGAGGCATAGAACGGGAATCACATTTCCGCAGGCGGTGCCCTGTTTCAACAGCCGGATCAAGGATGGCGGGTCTGGCATCACGCCATCAAAGTATTGCTCCATCATCGTCTCGTCGGTTTCGACCAGTTTTTCGACGAGCTGTTCGTGGGCGTGAGCGAGGTTCATCACGGCACCGCGGGCTTCACCGGGCAGTTCAACGGTGGAAGCGACTTTTGCGAACGAGTCGCCCTGGCCGATGGGAACTTGGAGCGGCACCACCGAGTTGCCCCAAAGTTCGCGGCACTGCTCGACAAGCGATTTGAAGTCGGCCTGTGAATCATCCATCTTGGTGATCACGATCATCCTCGCAATACCGGCCTTTTCCGCCTCATCCATCGCCCGTCGGGTGTTGGGCTGAATGCCATCGTGAGCGTTGATACAGACAACCGCGCAGTCAACGGCGGCCAGTGCCCCGATCATTCCCCCGATAAAGTCGGTGTATCCAGGGGTATCGATCAAATTGAAATTCGTCTCGCCGTGGCTCAGATGAACGAGTGATGACTCGATCGTATGCCCGTGAACTTTCTCTTCATCGTCAAAGTCGCAAATACTCGACTGATGGGTCACGTCGGGAGTGCCGGGCACGGCACCCGATTCGGCCAGCAAGCGATCGACGAGAGTCGTCTTGCCGGCCGACGCGTGGCCGCAGATTGCAAGATTCCTCCAGCAGGTAGATGAACGTGCCATCACACAAACTCCCTTGAAAAGAAGTCGGTGGCTTTGTGGGCCGACCCCCAGGCCGGCACGAACCACCGAGCGAAAGATCAAGCTCTAATGTATGGCGGACAGAGTCGCGATGCAAAGCTTTTAGGGTGAACTTGTCGAACCTAAGCCCCCCCGCCGATCTTCGCGGAGCCCGGTTGCCGCGAGCGAAAAGAGAAGGCAGACTTCGTCGCATCACCGTCACCTTGCGCGACGATGTGCCTTGCGCGACGATGCGATCCTGATGTGCCAACAGGCTCCCGGCGCGGTGCACCAACAGGCTCCCGGCGCGGTGCTGCGTGTGACCGTCCAGCATCCAGGGGGTCAGCGAACGGCTACGACTCGGCGTCTTTTTCCTCCTGCTCATCGCGATCGTCTTCCATCTCTTGGATGTAGCGACGAAGTCGTTCCAATTCGTCTTCGGTCCCCTTGAACTTGAGCATGTTGCTGACCCGTTTGAGCAGCGTCACCTTGTTCACTGGCTTGCTGAGGAAGTCGTCGGTGCCGGCGTTGACGGCACGCTCGATATCGCCCAGTTCGTTCAGTGCGGTGACCATCAATACCATCACCCGTGAGGTTTGCGGGTCGTCCTTGAGTTGTTTGCAGACCTCGAAACCGCTGAGCTTGGGCATCATCACATCGAGCAGCACCAAATCGGGTTTGAACGATGCGACTTTGTTCAGCGTATCTTGGCCGTCGACCGAGGATTCAATTTCGCAATCCACGCTATCCAAATACGCCTCCAAAAGTTCGCGGTTTGCGTCATTGTCGTCGGCGATCAAGATTCGGTGCATAGAAGCGACTTTGGAATCGTGCTCAGTGGCGATTGGAATTAGCGACGATTGGACGGAGATTGGAGTTGGAACGCGGCAAGAGACGGGGGCCGTTAGGCCAGCGGTTCGATTGCCGCGGTTCGTCCGGCAGGTACCGGAAAACTCTCGCACATCTCACGGACTTCGGCACGGATCGACTGGTGCAGCGACGGATCGTCGCCATTGGAAAGTGCTTGATGAATCCATTGACCGATGCGGATCATTTCGTCGCTGCCCATCCCGCGTGTGGTCAACGCTGGGGTGCCGATGCGAATCCCTGAAGGATCCATTGGTTTTCGTTTGTCAAAGGGAATCATGTTCATGTTGACGGTGATCCCGCATTGGTCCAATACGGCTTCGGCCTTCTTCCCGCCCAGGCCAACGGCGGTCACATCGACCAACATCAAGTGATTGTCGGTCCCACCGCTGACCAACGGCAAGCCGGCTGTCATCAGAGTTCCGGCGAGCACCTTGGCATTCTCGACGACCGACCTTCCGTAAACTTTGTACTCCGGAGTCATCGCTTCGGCAAAGCAAACGGCCTTGGCCGCCACCATGTGCATCAACGGTCCCCCCTGAGTCCCCGGGAACACGGCGCGATTGACCGCTTTGAGGTGTTCCTGTTTGCACAGCACCAGACCGCTACGTGGTCCGCGGAGGGTCTTATGGGTCGTGGAGGTAACAAAATCGGCATAGGGTACCGGACTGTTGTGCATGTTCGTCGCGACGAGCCCGGCATAGTGGGCCATGTCAACCATCAGCAGCGCGCCGACCTCGTTCGCGATTTCGGCAAATTTATCGTGCGGGATCTCACGGGGATAAGCACTGGCGCCGGCGACGATCAGCTTCGGTTTGTGCTCGCGCCAACGACGCGATTTGGTCAAAATCCAAGCGGTGAGTTTGCCGATCGACGCCGTAGCTATGGAAATGGTAGAGCTTGCCGCTGATATTCAGTTTCATCCCGTGGGTCAGGTGACCACCCTGGGCGAGGTCCAAGCCGAGGACGTGATCGCCGACCTCCAGACACGCCAGGTATACCGCGGTGTTGGCCTGCGATCCGCTGTGCGGCTGGACGTTGGCCGCCTCGGCCCCGAACAGCTCTTTGGCTCGGTCGATGGCCAGGTTTTCGACCACATCGACATATTGGCAGCCGCCGTAATAGCGTCGCCCCGGATAGCCTTCGGCGTACTTATTGGTCAGCACGCTGCCCCCGGCTTGCATCACGGCCAGGCTGGTGTAGTTCTCGCTGGCGATCATTTCCAAGCCCTCTTGCTGGCGGAGGGCTTCAGCTTCGATCGCTTCCCAAATCTGGGGGTCTTGTTGTTGCAGCGGGCTCATGTGCGAAATTTCGTGGTCAAAGGGAAGCAACGTTGAAGCAAACTAAGCGGCGGGCCGAGCGCGAACATCCCTCATCGATCGCTCGTAAAGAACCGCCAACGGAGGAACGATTCGACCGTATTGTCGACCGGAGCTCAAAAACCGTCAATGTAGCGCCACCAAGGGGGCAGCCGGGGGGCAGCTTGCCACGATCACCGGCAACTGGGCAAACCACGGGAATATCTCAGGATTGTTTGGATATCATTGGAATTATCGGATAAAACGATAGAAAGCGGCGAACTTCTCGCCGTTTGGCGCGTTGAACTGATGCGTGCCGAACTGGTGCACGTTGAATTCCTTGCCCGCCCCCACGGCCGTTCCCGGTCGGATTTCACCCTTTTTGGTCCGCGTAGCCAGGTCCCTGTGACCTACCTTTGAAGGATCCACTCCTTGAATCACCGAGTGTTCGGAATGAAATACACCCACCCGTTTGTTGCTGTCATCATCGCCCTCGCGTCGGTCCCGGTCGCATCGGTCGTTTCGGCCGATTTGCCCGCGTTTGACAAAGTGTCCGAGGGTTACACTGCGGTCAATGTCTCGGATCAGCAGAATCCGAAGGGATTGTTCAGCCTTTGGACCCGAGACAAGGATGCCCAGATTCTCGGGGAATTGCCCAAGAACTTCACCGGAAAGAGCTACTTCATTGCGCTAACGGTTAGCAGCGGCGACCGTTACGCGGGCCTGCAGTCGGGTGACTGGGTGGTTCAGTGGCGGCGTTACGATGAACGACTGGCATTGATTGCGCCGAATCTGACCATCCGTGCTACCGGGGACGCCGAATCGAAGGCGTCGGTCAAACGTCTGTTTACCGACGAGGTGTTGTTGGATGTTCCGATCGTGGCGATGGGTCCCGGTGGTGGTCCGGTGATCGACATCGATGCGCTGTTGATCGGCAACGCCAGCAAGTTCTTTGGCTCCTCGGTGCGGGTCACCAACTCCAAGATCACCTCGATTCAGTCGGCCAAGGTGTTTCCCAAGAATGTTGAAGTGGCGTTCGAGATTGTTGGCTCGGGAGGAAAACTCCAGACGCTGCACTATTCTTTCAGCGAGGTGCCTGGGACCACGTCAGGATTCAAGCCGCGGAAGGCGGATGAACGAGTGGGATACTTCACGACGACTTTTTCGGATCTCAGCAAATACGAAGATGACGAGACTCGCGTTCGCTATATCAATCGCTGGAATTTGGAAAAACGCGATTCCAAGTTGAAGCTCAGCCCGCCCAAAGAACCGATCCGATTCTATGTCGAACATACCGCTCCGGTTCGTTATCGACGTTGGATCAAGCAAGGGATCGAGTATTGGAACAAAGCGTTCGAGCAAGTCGGGTTGGTGGACGCGATCGTGGTCGAGTATCAGGACGCCGAGTCGGGCGTGCACATGGAAAAGGATCCCGAAGATGTGCGTTACAACTTCATTCGTTGGTTGAACAATGACGTGGGAACCGCGATCGGTCCCAGTCGCGTTCATCCGTCGACCGGGGAAATCCTGGACGCCGACATCATCCTGACGGACGGTTGGATTCGGCACTTCAATTTCAACTACCAAGACCTGATGCCAAAACTGGCGATGGAGGGCGCCAGCCCCGAGACACTCGCTTGGTTGGGCAAGAATCCGCGATGGGATCCGCGTGTTCGGATGGCGCCGCCGGAGCAGGCCAATCATCTGCGCCAGCGATTCGCCCAGCAGTCGCAACAGCCGATGGCTGGTTATTCCATGGCACAAGCCGATGCGGCGTTGATCGGTGACGACGAATTCGATGGTCTGTACGGCCAGGTCAGCCAAAAGAACGGTCTGTGCATGGCCGCCAGCGGCTTGAGTCTCGATCTTGCGTTGACCCGAATGGATTGGGCGTTGACCCTGTTGGCCGACCAAGAGGCCAAGAAAGACAAAGAAAAGAAGAAGAAAGAGAAGGAGCAAGCAGCGGTTGCGGAAGCTCAGGCCGGTGCCGACAAGGACCAAGACGGCGACAAGAAAGTCGCCGAGAGCAAGGCAGATTCCGACGGCAAAGAAGCTGACGACAAAGCAGCTGAAAGTAAGGATGGCGAGGACCAGAAAGTCGCCGAAAAGCCAGCCGACGATGCCGAGTTGTTGGATGGCATGCCGGAATGGTTTGTCGGCCCACTGCTTGCCGACTTGGTGGCTCACGAAGTGGGGCACACCCTCGGTCTGCGTCACAATTTCAAAGCTTCGGCACTGATGAAACTGGATGAGATCAACAGCAAGGAAGTCAAGGGCAACAAGACGTTCGCCGCCTCGGTGATGGACTACATGCCGATCAACTATCGTTACGAGTCGGGTGAGATTCAGGGTGACTATGCGATGATCGACATTGGTCCCTACGACAATTGGGCGATCGAATACGGCTACACGTTCGACGACAAAAAGTTGCCCGAGATTTTGAAGCGGTGCAGCGAACCCGAGTTGCAGTATGCGACCGATGAGGACACCAGCGGTCCCGATCCGTTGGCACGTCGCTATGACTTTACCGGCGATCCGCTCGATTATGCTCAAGAGCAGATGAAGTTGGTAAAGCTCTATCGCGAACGAATTCTGGACAAGTTTGTCAAAGATGGCGACAGTTGGGCCAAAGCTCGGCGGGGCTACGAATTGACTCTCGGCTTGCAGACGCGAAGTGCCAATATGATGGCCAACTGGATCGGCGGTGCGTTCGTCAATCGTGACAAGAAGGGCGATCCCGGTGACCGACCTCCCGTTGAAGTCGTGCCGGCCGAACAGCAACGCAAGGCGTTGAACTTCGTGATCGAGAACACGTTCAATGATGATGCCTACGGATTAACGCCCAAACTGCTGGAACGAATGAGCGTGGATAAATGGCTCGATGGTGGATCCCACTCTTCGATGTCCAGCGAAGCGGCTTGGCCGATCCACGATCGAATTCTCGGTATGCAAGCCTCGGCGCTGACCTGGTTGATGAATCCGACCACACTGCGTCGCGTGTACGACAACGAATTGCGTTTGCCCGAGGACGAAGATGCACTGACGTTGCCGGAATTGCTGAGCACGATCAATGCTGCGGTTTGGAACGAGATCGACGCGGAATGTCCGGAGGACCGCAACGATCGTAAGCCGATGATCAGTTCCCTTCGCCGCAACCTGCAGCGTGAGCACATGCAACGGTTGCTTGATCTGGTGCTGCAGAGTTCCGACGATACGGCGGCCTACAAACCGATCAGCAACTTGGCGAGAATGGAACTTCGCACGTTGTCCGAGCGGATCGGGGCGAGCCTCGAGAAGTGTGGCGGGAAGATGGATTCCTACACGAGGGCCCACTTGTCCGAATCCAAGGAACGCATCGAGCGAGCGCTGGAGGCCGGTTACACCTACAACCGAGCCCAGTCGCCACAGCCGATTATGTTCATGATCGGCAAAGAGCCCGGTTCAACCGACCAATAGCGTTGCTGAACCAGGGGAATCTAAACTGGCAAGTATCCGAACTTCGTGAAGACAAAGCTCGCGGGGGTGAACCAGATCGATTACCTCACGGGCAAGACCGACAAGTCCGCCCGCGAGGTCTTCATCTACTACTCGGGTGCGACGCTTTCTGCCGTGCGGTACAAGAACTGGAAGTTCTACTACTCGATGGCAGGACCGGGACCGGACGGCTGGCTCAATCCGTTGATCAACTATAACTTCATCGAGCAGCTGGTTCCTATGATGGCGAGGTCGTGACGGTGTCCGCGTAATTGATCCCTATGAGGGACACAATCCAAAGAGACAAACGCCGCGGAATTGCTTCTTTCCGCAGCGTTTTGGACACTCGGTATCAGTCCCGTGCTTAGTTCAAGCTGGGGATCTCAAACAGCTCATCCGTAAGTTCGACATTGAAGTCCACATAGAAACGTCTGACTTGAACGTTCCCTGGTAAATCGCTTGTCGAGCGTTCCGCGAGCCGGATACCAGATCTTGGAAGGTGACTGTTGGAAGTCGAAGAACTTCTCCGTGTCCACGAACGCGATCTGATCCTTGTCATAAACCGGCTGGCGTGTCTCCTTCACGGCGAATCCTTTGGAAGGATCGAGCCAGTACGTCGAACGTGACGCCGGCGATCGGCTCATGTTTGTCGATGTCAAGCGAACCGAGTCAGCAGGCCCGTCATCTGGTGTTGGCGAATACTCGAAGCGACGATTGTCATCCGTCAAAAACAAACTCGGTCGGCATGTCTGTTCAGGCATCAGGTGCCCCCAGACCGTATGTTGGCGAATAGGATGCACATTTCGCTGTTGAATCGCTGGGTTTGACTCGATCGAGCCAACTCGCAAATTCTTTTCGACGGGTTCAAAATACGTCACGGTCGTTCCGTCGCAAACCAACATCGGATAGGAGTAGTAGCTGTCTCGGTTTTCAATCCACCAAGCGTTCATGTCTGTCTCCTCCGCCGGCGGTTCAATGCCTGGCATCGGTTTAAGCAACGCATCGACTCGGTAGTGGTCTCCCATCTGTCGCACGCGTTTGATGTCGGCGTTCAAGCCGGTGAAAACTGACGAACGTAGATCCTTTGGCGTTTGCACGTAGACCGAATCATACGCGTCAAAACCATTCCTTGACTTAGACCACACCCCAGCGACTTGCCGAACGTCCGTCGAAGCGCGTCGATCGTCGATGGCAATGTCTTCAGGAACCCCAGCCTGCACCGCGGTTACCGGTCCAGTGTCGGGATAGTCGAAAGTTGTTAACAGCGCCTTCCCCGCAGCACGTGATTCGGTCATGGAAATCGCAAGCTTGGTTTCATGATCAACCAAAAGAATGAAGTGCCGATCATTCAACGGGTTGCCAGGCTGTCGCAGGTCAAAATCAATTTGCATTTGGTTGGATTGATCCGATTCAGTTTTGTTGACGTTGCTGACCATCAGTCCCAATCGATTCGATTTTCCTTCGATCGCAATCAATTGTTCCAGCGTGGTTTGCGTCGTATCGAGGTCGATCATGTCGGGCGGGGTTGGCAAGGTTTCTGTTGCCGTTTCATCGCCTCGTTCGTACCTGATGGAACGGTCTTCGCCGCGGTCTTCAAAGAACACGAACGAAGACGAATTGAAAGCTTTGATTCCACGCTCGACATTCGTCCAAGTTTCGTACAACGGTTGATCGTCGGTGGTTCCATCGTCATGAATTTGAACGGTTGTCGTATGTACCCAAGGTCGCGAAAACGTGCGGCTGATCACTTGCGCCAGCGAGACTGTTGGATTCAGGACGCTAACGGCAACGATCACAAGCAAGGATGCGGCGAGCGCGATGAGGCCAGCGACTCGCAACCAGGCGAATTTGCTCTTTGGGGCAGGCGATGGACTATCGGCTCGATTCCCAACACCATTGGCCAGGTCGATCGTCATGAGCGAAGAACTTTCGTCTTCCTCAATGGACGCACCCTGGAGCGACTTGGCCCGTTCCTTGATCCGCTGCAACGAATCCGGTGGAACCGTCTCCATCACCACGGCCCAAACTGCCGATTCAAATGCGTCCGAGTCGTCGTCAATCTTCTGATTGTCATTTTGAGTGTTCATGAGTGGTCTCCTTGAAAAACGCGAAAGGATTCGGAGAGTCGCCGCCGTGCCTGGCTGAGCGTGGTCGAGACGGTTTCAGGCGAAATTTCGAGGGTTGCCGCCGCCTCATTGCGATCAAACTGCTCAAAGTGGATTAGCGTGAAGACAGCCGCTTGTCGATCGGGCAGTCGATCAACTTCCCGTCGAAGCCAGTTGGCAAGTTCGCTGGCGACAAGACGATCCTCGGGACCTGCATTTGACACTGCATCGGAATCCTCGATCTCGATCTGCGGCTTGCGGGTTCGCCGCCGATCCAACGACCGCAACGTGGCCAGTCGCACCATCAGTCCGGTCCAACTACGAACTGGTCCGCGGCGGTGTAGCAACATCGCTTCTTTGAAAACCTCCTGCGAAACATCTTCGGCGTCATGAAGACTGCCGAGAATCCGCAGGGCGATTCGTGCGACCCGCTCGGCGTACCGCTCGACTATTTGGTCCCAATCAGGCAGCGAATCCTTATCCGAAGATGTCACTGGATCAGGTTCATCGTCCTGTGGCATGGGGTTTCTCCTTTCGAGGTACTTGCTGTCCAGGAAGTGGTCGAAAGGAATCCCCCGACATAAAGAACAATTTCAAAAACTCTCGGAGTTCTCAGAGATTCTAGCCTTTTCCGAATGATCCACTGTCCACAACTCACCCACGACAACCAATGTGAAGTCGCCAAGCAGATGGCTGGCTGCAGTGTTGGCACAACGCCAAGCGATCGTTCGATGAACTCACTTGCCTGCTGGCACTCGCTGCCGGTGAAAGGCTTCGGCGCCGAATGGCATCACCGGCGCCGGACTGGTGAGGACGCATCAAAAAGCCCAGCAATCGGCCGGAAAGGGCGGTCGGCGGGGCTGCTAGGTGCAAAATGCCGCTTCCCAAAATCTAGGTCGCGGCGGTCCACGTAGAATGACGCGTTGGTTGCGAATATTTAGCAGCGAACAGGCTTGCCAGGATCATGCACATGCCAGACACGCGAAGCGTCATCGCAAGGAATCAGTTGCCCGCTAAAACACTCCCATGAACAACGGTTTGTCCAAAGGATAGTGCCGGCGCGTGGTCACCACGGTCCGACTCAGCGCGATATTCCTCGCCTTCCCCGACGGCCTTGGACTGCTGTCAAGGTAGATCATCTGCCGCCGCAATGAGCTGTTCGACATCTTTACCGACTGATGTACCGTTTGATTGACTAAAGGTATCACCAAGCCCTGAAACGAACAAAGGGATTGCGCACCAATTTGCGTAACCCCTTGCGGTGATTTGCGTTACGGCAAATGGGCGGTAGAGAACTCGAATCTCCGACCTCCACGATGTCAACGTGGCGCTCTTAACCAACTGAGCTAACCGCCCGAATAGGATCACATCTCGGTCACCGACGAAATCGCCGTCACAGACGAAATCGACAGGATTCTCTTGCCAGCTGAGACAATGACCGCGATGGACCGGTTCGGTAGTCTGTGCCGGTCCTGACGCTTCGTCAAGAGTGCGGGGCGAGTGACCTTGCCGTTGGCCCAACTCTGGCCGCACCGCCGACCGCCTGGGGTCGTCGACGGAACGGGCCAGAAGTTCCAAAACTCGTGTTTTCGGCAATTTCGCTGTTGACGGTCACCACTCCACCCCCGGATACTTTGGCGTTTGGTATTGACCGGATTGGGAAGGCTGCGATGCATCATCCGATTCGGTAAGCTAAACCTGTTGAGAGCCCGAGCGGCTCGGTGATGGAGACATTCCCCACTGGGGAAAATTCTGTTCACCCTGTTCGACGCCTGTGCGTTACCGGTGTCGATCATTGATATTCCTATTTGAGCCGGAACGCCCACCGGCCGGAGATGAAGTTTTTGGTGGCATTGGCACGTAGAACCTTTCAGCAAGAATCCCGCGATACGGTACGCATCAACAACAACATACGCATTTCGCCCATTCGGGTCGTAAGCGAAGAAGGCGAGCAGTTGGGAATCATTCCCACCGACGACGCTCTGCAACGAGCTCGCGATGCGGGATTGGATCTTGTCGAAGTGGCGCCCAACGAGCGTCCTCCGGTCTGCCGAATCATGGATTACGGCAAGTACAAGTACGACAAGAACAAGAAGAAGAACACCGGTCAGGCGCATACCAAGACCAAAGAGATTCGATTGAGACCGAAGACTGGCGAAGAGGACATCCGGACCAAGATTCGCCAAGCCGAAAAGTTTCTTGAACACAAAGACAAGGTTCAAGTGAGTGTTCTGTTTCGAGGACGCGAAATGGCTCACATCGAAGAAGGCCGCAAGGTCATGGAAATGGTGATCGAGACGCTGAGTACGGTCGGCAAAGTCGAGACGACGCCGCAGCAACATGGTCGTCGCATGATTTGCATGATCGCGCCGAAGTAGAGCCGTTGAACACGTCATCCGCGATAACGTTGGAATCGGTTTGTACCGCCCTGGCCGAGATCGCGCCGCTAGGTCTGGCTGAACCGTGGGACAATGTCGGTCTGCTGGTCGGCCAGCGCCAGCGACTGGTCAAACGCGTGATGACTTGCTTGACGATTTCGCCCGTGATCGTCGACGAGTCGATCGAAAAAA
Organism: Pirellulaceae bacterium; assembly: GCA_963734865.1. Classification (GTDB taxonomy): domain Bacteria; phylum Planctomycetota; class Planctomycetia; order Pirellulales; family Pirellulaceae; genus CBDCUW01. The sequence continues at coordinate 1,033,060 of CAVTIV010000019.1, read as the reverse complement.
ACGTTGACCTGATCATTGCCCATCATCCGCTTCCCTTCAAAGCACTGCAGAAGATCACGAGCGATTCGGTGGCCGGATCGATGCTGTTGAAACTGATTCAGGGTGAAACGGCCGTCTACAGCGCCCACACCGCGTTCGATTCCGCGGCAGCCGGGATCAATCAGATGTGGGCGGACGCGCTGTCGCTGACGTCGATCGAACCACTTGTCGATGCCTCCGATCTGCCGACGGATGATTCGGTCGTCGGCGCCGGACGAGTCGGCAGACTGCCCGAATCGATCTCGCTGGACCAACTCGTTCGACAAGCGGCGGGGGTCGTGGGTGCGGCCACACCGAGACGCGTCGGTGCCGCTGACCGGCCGGTTTCCAAAATTGCCCTGGCTTGCGGAAGTGGCGGAAGCTTTCTCTCGGCAGCGCGACGGAGGGGATGTGAGGCAATGATCACGGGGGAGGCGACCTTTCACACTTGCCTGGAGGCCGAGTCTTTGGATATTGGCTTGGGGCTGTTGGGGCACTATTGCAGCGAGAGGTTTGCGATGGAGAGGCTTGCCGATCAGCTGTCCATTTTCTTTCCCAACTTGACAGTTTGGCCCAGCACCAGCGAACACGATCCAATCGTGACGGTAATCGCCTGAGTTGCGTCGGACCTCTTGTTGACGGAGAATCACACCTGTTTTGTCGTTTCGGGCGCGGACAATGGGGCTGGCGGAGCCGGCGAAACATTGACCATCATCTATATATCCATAGAATGCCAGACGCGACTCGGGTGATGACGCTGGTTTGGTGACGCCTCGTTTTGGCGGCCATCGCGGCAAAAAAACGCAGTTTTCGCGAGCGCGGCACGTCTGTTGCTCGATTTTTCCAATCGCGACGTTGTTTGCCGGGTACGTTCGCATCCGGATCATCGAGGTTCCACGAAACGTAGGTCATGATGGTAAAAAAAGAGCGATGGTTGGCGGCGTTGCCCGTCTTCAACGAGGTCGACTTCGTCGATGGTGTGCTGGACGAGGTGCGTGATTATGCATCGGACATCTTGGTGGTCGACGACGGATCGAATGATGGGACTTCCGATGTGTTGGCCAATCGAAACGACATTCACGTGATTCGCCACCGCGAAAACCGTGGGTATGGTGCGGCACTTCGGACCGCGTTCGAGTATGCAATCGAAGAGGGCTTTGACGGGCTCGTGACGCTCGATTGCGACGGCCAGCATCAACCGATGCGGATCCCGCGATTTATCGAGGCAGCGGCGGCGGCCGACATTGTCTCGGGTAGCCGGTATCTGAAGCAATACGAGGGAGATGATTCACCACCCGCGGAACGGTTGTTTATCAACCGCAAGATCACATCGGAGCTGAATCAACGGTTGGGATTGAATCTGACCGACGCATTTTGTGGTTTCAAAGCGTATCGGACGTCGGCAATCCGCCAGCTGCGGATCACCGATGACGGATACGCGATGCCGCTGCAACTGTGGGTCGAAGCGGCGGCAGCTGGATTACGCGTGATCGAAATACCGGTGCCACTGATCTACCTGGACCTCAGCCGTTCCTTTGGCGGATCGTTGGATCATGCTGAGACGCGGCTCCGCTACTACAATCGCGTCTTGGAGGATGCGATCGCACGAACGGACCACAGCGGTCGATCGCGTCGTTCTCGATCGTTGACGTGCAATCGGGGCATTGGATAGCCAGCCCGCAGGTCAAGGGAATTACGTTTGCTTTGATGGTCCGATTTTCCAGTCAAGTTCGAGCCGCCGTGCATCCGCCCATTGAATCCGAATCGACCAGAGAATCTCAATCGAGGTGTCCCCCCTCCGGCCCGGGCCTCGGTCGCGGTTCGGATTTGGGGCCCGGTTCGGATTTGGGGCCCGGTTCGGATTTGGGGCCCGTGGCGGAGTTTCGCGACTATCGGGCACCGAGCAAACATGGTGTCGCGTTGGTCGAGCCCGGTTTTGCGGACGCCGCCGGCATGCTTCATGAAAACATGGCATCGTCGGCCAGCGATGGCCCATTTCTGGCTGATCTTCGCCGGCGTGCGCGTCGGCAATTGATCCTCGACGCGATCGACTATACCAGCGTTTACCGTGATGTCAGCTGGGTCGAGCCATCGAAAACCGCGCCGATCATCATGGCCGGGCATCAACCAGCCTTGTTTCATCCGGGAGTATGGTTCAAAAACTTCGCGCTCAGCCATTTGGCCTCGCAGACCCAGTCGCTGGCGATCAACCTGGTCGTTGATAATGACGTCGCCTCGGGCAGTTCGATTCGCGTTCCCACGATCGACCCGACCACCAAGCTGGCGCGATATGTCTCGATCGGCTACGACGAGGCTGGCGGTGGCGTGCCGTACGAGCAGACAACGATCCAGGATCGAGCCACCTTCGATCACTTCGACCAACGGGTTGGTGAGGCGATACGGCCGATTGTCGAGGATCCCTGCGTCGACCGACTGTGGACGCACGCTCGTGCCGCCGTGGAACGCTGCGGTGTGGCCGGCTGCGCGTTGGCTCAAGCCCGTCACGGTTTGGAAGGTGAAATCGGACTCAAGACGCTTGAGGTGCCGTTGGGTGTTGTTTGTCGCGGATCGGCCTTTGCTGAATTCGTTCTGGCGATTCTCTGCGAACTGCCTCGCTTTCGCCGCTGTTACAACGATGCGGCCGACTACTATCGGCGGGCGCACGGCATACGCAGTTCCGCCCACCCGGTGCCGAACCTTGCTGAGGATGACCAGTGGCTGGAGGCACCGCTTTGGATCTATGGCAACGACTCGCCGGTACGCAGGGCCGCCTGGGTTCGGTTATCGAACGATCAATTGGTCATCAGCGACCGTGGCGGGTCGAATCAGCGTTCCCGTGACGGCGTTCGTCCGAAGCAGACCGGTAAGCCGGAGCCGATCGGAAAGGAGGTCCGTATCGATTTAGGGCATCCCAAGCTTGCTGCTGAGCAGTTGGCAGCCGCTGCTTCCGCCAATTTCAAGCTTCGCCCGCGAGCGTTGCTGACCACGATGTACGCCAGATTGGTGTTGAGCGACCTGTTCTTGCATGGGATTGGGGGCGCGAAATATGATCAGCTCGGCGACATGATCACGCGGTCGTTTTTCTCGGTCGCGCCGCCGCAGTTCATGGTTGTCTCGGCGACGATCAAGCTACCCGGCATCGAATCAAGAGATCACTCTGGCGACCTTGACCGGATTTGCCGTCAGATTCGAGATACGGAATTTCAGGGTGAACGATTCGTCGATCGGGTCGCCCTGGATCCAGCTTTATTGCTTTCCAAGCAAGAATTGCTGAAGTCGATTCCGCCGCGGGGTCAGCGAAAGCAATGGCAGGAAGAGATCGTCCGCATCAATACGGCGCTTTCCCGATCGCTTCGGGACTATCGCAGTTCATTGTTGCACGAACTCGCCGGCGCCCGACGCGATGCGGCGTCGGAAGCCGTATTGTCGAGTCGCGAACACCCGTTTTGTCTGTTTCCCCTGCGATATTTGACAAGGACTTTCGACTCCTTGATCAACGGCTGCCAACGATGATCTGACCGACCAGTAGCCAAACGGCGGTGAATGCGAGTCCAAGAGCGGTGTGAATCGCGTCAACATTCATGATTCGGGCCTCACGTGAGAGGTGGAACGGGTGTGCTTGGCCCGTTCCATGGCCCGAGTCGCTAAACAGCGGTCGTTGAAAGATGCGCCTATCCCGGCGCTCCGTTGTTATCGGCACTTTCGACGCCGGGCCTTGGAAGAAATTGGTGGTAACGCATAATTACCCCAGTCGCCATAGATTCACAGGCACTTTTTCCGCCCGCCCCCTCGCAAATACCGATTCCATGGCCGTTCAATATTGGTTGATGAAGACGGAACCCACGACCTATTCGATTGACGACTTGGCGACCGAGTCGTCCCAGACGACTTGCTGGGAGGGTGTTCGCAATTACCAGGCACGCAACCTGCTTCGCGATGAGATTCACAAGGGAGATCGAGTTCTGTTCTACCACTCGGCATGCAAGGAACCGGCGGTGGTCGGGACCGCGGTCGTTGCCCGCGGCGGGTATCCCGACAGTGATGCGTTTGATCCTCGCAGTCAATACTTTGATGAAAAAAGCGATCCCGATGACCCGCGATGGTTCATGGTCGACATCAAGCTGGACAAGAAATTTGCGCGGCCAGTCACGCTTACCGAGTTGCGAAAGCAATCCGTCCTGAAGGGGATGGTGCTGCTGCAAAAGGGAAGCCGGCTCAGCGTCCAGCCGGTCAAGAAAAAGGAATTCGATGCGATTCTGAAAATAGCGGGTGTCTGGTAGTGGATCACCGGTCGGATCCGGTCGTTGGTCGGCGTAGCGGTCGGCAGCGTCGGTCTGGGCAGACGCATTTTGGCATCCGATTCGGCGGTCTTATCGATCGGGGGTCCTGGTGAAGCGACCGGGGGTTTCAACGGCGCAGCAAATGAGCTATCTATGATCGCAGTTCGTTCGCGGTCGAACGGGCGGCGGGCCGAAGTGGCGGAATTGGCAGACGCGCCGGATTCAAAATCCGGTGAGTGGCAACACCATGTGGGTTCAAGTCCCACCTTCGGTACTCTTTACGAGAAAAGGACTTAGGGTCATTGGCCCCGAGTCCTTTTTCTTTGGATTCTACGGACTGGATTTCGAATCAGTGGCAGACTGTTGGTTTTGGGTTGGCGTTGCGTCGTCCGGAAACACTCCAGGCCCAACGCGAATGCGATGCAACCTCAACGTTTCGTGTCCTTCCATTGGACAACTAATCCGGCGCGTCTCGGCGTTGATTCCACACCGACTTCGGCAGGATGGATGACAGCAAAAGGCGCGTTTGGATCGCTGTAACGAGAGCGCGATGGGTGTGGCACACGAGGCGTAGAATGGCGACTCGAACACGCATCGACGTTACGCCAGAAAACCGCAACGCGTTCCAGTCCCAGTCCCTCACGTTACGGTCGCGTCACGGACGCGGTCACGCAAGAGTGCCCCGGTGATGCTTCATGAAGGCGGCGGCAACCAGTATCGGCAGCAGTAGTTTGATTTGGTGCTTCATGAGATGGGTTGTCCCGCGGCTGCCTACGGCAATGGTTTAACGAGTTCATGGACCTTACCTACAATCCGCTCTTCAAGGGTTGGTTTCCACGGTCGGCTACGCGCTTCGTAGCCGCCTTCCAACAAGACGCGTCGGCTGGGGATGTAACCGGAGTAGACGTTCGAGTAACCCGCAACCCAGATCGCCGGACCCTCCGGCTTCGTCAGTTCACGCTTCAATCGCAAGGCGTAATCGACGACGACTTCACTACCCAACGCGACGAGCAATAAATCATCACCAAATCGAATGACCTGCACTGGGTAGGAAAAGTCCTGCGCGATCGGGCGTGGCAAACTCCAGATCGACCGTTTCCAAAACACTGCTCAACGGACCTTGAATTGGGCGTTGATGACGCAGCGTGCCTTGGTTGACCTCCAACGCCGCTTCGACTGCGGTGGCCAGCGAGCGGCCATGCATTTGCGCGTATTTCAGTTCGCTGCGCGGATAGGGATTCTGGTCGCCGCCGCAGCCCATCATGAACAGCGCTGTGACGTCGGGATGGTCTTGCTCGAAGTATTCCTGCGCGTATCCAGCGTAATCGCCCAGCCACCGGAGAAATCCCATCGTCGTGTTGTGGCAGGCATAACCAAACACGACCGCACGCAATTCGTCGTCGTCAGCGTTACGGACACTCAACACAGGTACCGTGTGATCCACGGGCCCGCCCGGATTGGGATGATTGCGAAATCCTTCGTCCGACGGCGTACGGCGATTCATGGCCACGCTGCAACTCGCGCAAAGCTGTATGAAAGCTTCGCCGGCTGAAGTTGCTCTAGCGACTGGCCAACCAGATCGACCAGCGTCGTCGCGAGCGAATCGAAATAGTCCTTGGCGTCTTCACGTCCGTAGGCCGGGCCGCAGTGTGTGTGCGACGCGTTCATCAGTAATGCGCGCGGCGGCAGCTCGTATTTCTCTTGGACTTGCGTGGCAACGTCGGTGCGGAGTTTGTCGAGAACTCCGATCAAGTCGAGTGTCACAAAAACGACTCGGTTGCCGTCGCGATCCTCGATGGCGATCGCTTTGCCGAACAAATCCTGTTCGGTCCCTTCGGCCGGCTCTTTGCGCCGGCATAACCCGCCATGTGTAACCTTCGCTCGGGCGTGATCTTCGCGGCAGCAACCCCGACCCTCCAGTGCGGAGCCTGCTCGGCTGGGTCGTCTTCGGCCCTGGCAGACAGTGTTGCGACAACAAGGAAGACGAGGACGATGGAAATCGTTGTTCTCTTGATCATGCGGGTTACTTTCTCTATGCAACGATTTGTTCAAGAGTGCCATGGGGTCAGCTCAGATCCACGTTGGTTCCCAACCTTTTCCATAAGGCTTGGTGACCCACTCCTGCGCCTCCGCATGGTTGGTGATCTTGAGAGCCTTGGCGTCCCAAGCAAGTTCTTGCTCAGGGAATCGAATTCCGATCGTTCCCAACAACACGGCCTCAGTCAGCGGTCCGGCGTAATCGAAGTGCGATGTCGTTTTCCCCTCGCCCAGGCAAGCATCAGCCCATTGCGTATAGTGGTCGACGCCTTCGATTACTGGCAGTTCGTCGGCGGGGAATCTCTCCTCCGGGAAAAGCTTCGGCATCGCCACGTGTGGAATGACCAACGAACCTTTTTCGCCGACGAGAACTGAGCCAGCATTAGGCAGCTTATGATTCTCGGGAACGTCCCCCAGCTTCTCTCGCGGCGGTGACGCACCAACGGCGTCATACCAAGTGACGCGCAGGGTCGATCCCGACGTATACTCGGTTCCCGGAAACTCATAATTCACCGTAGCGCGATCGGTCCAGGACTCTGGAAGCAATGTTGGCGCTTCCACCGTGAGTTTCGTCGGCGAACCGAGATTAAGCGATTTGAAAACGGGATCCAAAATGTGGCATCCGAAATCGCCAAGTTGTCCGGTGCCGTATGCTTGCCAGCCGCGCCAATTGAACGGATGGTACATGCCAATCTTGTACGGCCGCTCCGGCGCCACGCCTTGCCAAAGATCCCAACGCACATGGACGGGGACGGGATCGCTGCCTTGCGGTCGCGGTATGTGTCTTGGCCAGGATGGTTTTCCCCCTTGCCACGAATGGACCTCTTTGACCTTTCCGATCATGCCGGCATGAACCATATGCACTGCGGTGCGGTAGGCCGAATGCGATTGAATCTGATTGCACATCTGAGTCACCGATTTGAATTTCGCGGCGGCCAATCGCATTTGCCGCGCTTCGTAAACGGTGTGCGTGAGTGGCTTTTGGCAGAACACATGTTTGCCCAAGTGCATGGCCGCCAATGAAATCGGTGCGTGCATGAAGTCCGGCGTCGATACCAACACACCCTGGATGTCCTTCGACTCATCAAGCAGCTTTCGCCAGTCGTCATATTGTCGTGCCGAACCGTACTTCTCCGCTGCCTGCCCAAGATGCTTCGCCGAACGATCGATGTCGCACAACGCGTTGACTTGAACTTTGGAGCTTGCCGCCACACCGTTCAAGTCGCTCCAGCCTTTGCCACCCGTTCCGATACTGGCGATTGAGAAGCGGCTGTTGGCTCCATAAACTCGCGAGTACGAAACAGCGTTCAGGCTAATCGCTGCGCCGGCTATCGTGGCCAACTGCAGGAACGAGCGGCGGCTAGGTCGTCTGGACATCGTATTTGTCCGTTATGGGTTTGTGGTCGTGTTGGAGATAGAGCTGATTCGAACCAATGTTTACCGAGCTGCCTGATCGAGTAATTTCAGCAACGTTTGTCGGATTTTGGGTTCCGCATCGACTGCCAGATAGCTTGACTTGGCACGCCAAGTTTCATAGCCGCCGAGTGCGTGCTGCTCGGGCGTTGGCAGGTAGCCGTTGTACCCATTGGCCAGCTCGATGGTGAAAGTTGGCTTCAATGGACTTCGCTTCTTGATCGCCAGTCCGGTCTCGACAAACGTTTCGCAAGGACTGCTGACGATTCCAAGTCCGCCTATGCGGATCGCTTGCAGTTTGACATTGACCGTGGCGGGATACTTTGCCATGTCCAGCGACTCGTTTGCATAGATCACGCGGCGGTCTGTCCAAGGGCCTGCGCCCGCTTCCTCGATCAGCTTTTTTGCGCGAGCCAATTCTTCGTCGTCGGGTCGGCGGACGCCGAGTTCAATCTCGGTCTCGTGCATTTTCAGCGGCACCCAATCCTGGTATTCGATGCGCTGATAGGCCACGTGTGCTGACGCCGCGACATCGGCAGCCACAAGACGAATCTGCTCGAAGGGTTGCTGACGAGCGCTGCCTTCAAAAAAGTTGATGTTGTTGATGTCACCGCTCGTCCCGTTGGTCATCGCGGCCACAAATGCCGGATCAGTTTTGCTCGCATCGATCAATCCGGCAAATTGTCGAGCGAACTCGCCGAAGTAATCCGCCGACAACGACTTGGCCGGTACGCCGCCGACGTAGTGCAACGAGTAGTTCGCCCACATCGCGATCGGACGACCGTCTACGGCCTGGACCGCGAGCACGGGAACTTGTGGGTCAACCGGACCGGCGGGCTGGAGCAGGCTCTTGCTGTTTGCGCCGGGATTCATTCGGACCTTATCTGTGCCGCGATCGAATGGATCCGTGAGCGGAGTGCCGGGGCGCAAGAACCAGCGGCGGTTGAACACCTGGCGTGGATTGTTTCCGATCGCCCAACCAATACGCGCCGACTCCAGTTGCGAGTGGGCTTGGATGATGCCCTCGGCAATTCGCTGCGAGAGAAAGCCGAGGTATTTCTCTTCGACCAGGCTTTGAAAAGTTGGTCCCGCCGTGACCGCCGTGTGCGTGTGCGTTGCGGAGCAAAGGATGTGATCCGTCGAGATGCCGGTCGCCTGAGAAGCCTGTGCTTTGGCGGCGTCGTAGATCTCACGTGGGATCATGCAGCTGTCGCAAGTGACCAGCGCGATCTTCGTTTCGCCGTTGTCCAGCACGAGGCAGCGGGCATGCAGCGGATCGTAAGCTTTATCGGCGGTGCGGTGCGTCATGCTGCCGGACGAGCTGACCGGAAACTTGGTCGGAGTAATGTCAATTGCGAACGCACCAGCGCGAAATACCTTTGTCGGCGCGTCGGCGGCGGAATCTCTGCCGACCAGGATCACCAGTGAACAAACGACTGCAGCGGCAAGTCGCATTCGAAAGGACGAACTCATGGTTTGATGCTCTGGTAGGAGGCGCAGTTGCTCGGACCACTTGACTGGTCGATCAAAATGCTTTGGAGGCAGGCCTTGATCGCGCGTCTTCGTCGCAGATCACAGTGGCACGCGCGGTCGGGCACGCGCGGTCGCATAGGTGGAGGGTGTTGGCCGGGGGACGTGGACGGCAACTCGCACCGAGAACCGAACCGTTCATCCGGTTATCATGCTATCTCGTCCAGGCACCCGTAGCAACTGCGGCGACCAGGGAAAACGACTATGTCGAACTTCAGGGAATCCCGCCGTTTGTGCCAACGAATCCAACATCTCTTTTGCGACCCACGCGATGATACGAGTTCTGACTTTGTTGGTGATTCTGATCTGCCTGATCGCAGTGGCACCAGGGCAGGATGCTGTGGCCTGGTCATTGTTGATGAGTGACGAGATTCATCCCAACATGAACGGGCACATACGACTTGCTGAGCTGATGTCGGAGTCAATTTGTGGTCGCGCAGTTTCCCTTCATGATGTTCCCCCCTCCGCTGGATGCTCTTCACCACACGTTCGATTCTTTGAACCGAAATGAAGTTGTGAAGGTGGTCGCGATGTCGCCCTATGATCAGCTTGTACCGGATGAACTAAAGCGGCATTTCCCCGGCGCAGAGTTTGAAGTGATCGTGTGGCCGACGGAAAATCGCACCGTTGCTGAAATGGCCGACTGGGCGACGCGTATTCGAGGCATGAAACCTCAGCTCGTCATTCCAGCGGTTCCGCTGCCATCACTCAGCACGCAGCAGGAGGTTTTCATAGCCGAATACGAATGGGTTTTGAACTGGAGTTTTCAGTTTGCCGGTCGGCCATGGGATGTGATCCCGGTAATGCCTTTGGAGACGGATGACACCACAGAGTCGCAACACCGAAATCTGGCGAACGCTCGAAGATCTGTGCTTGGCAAAGATGTCGGCTTTATCGAGCGTGCCGAAGACGATCATCGGACAGTAGCCGAGGTCGTGTCGTCCTGGATCACAGCTCAGAAACGGACGTGGCAGGGAGCTCGAAACATTCTTCCAACGAAGAACGACAGTGTTCTGATTCCCACTGAATCATGTCCTCACCGCCCCGGGCCGCGCAGCGCTGCGCGTTTCTCTCCACTATCCAGGCGGGCAGTTGACCAGTGTGGCCCAGCAAACCGGAATCATGCTGACGCTGCACAACTGGGGTGGCGAAGACTGTGACGGCACGGCAAACCCGAATACGCTTGCCAAACAATTTTGGACGTCGAGCCACACTTCATCGGCAAAGAAATCCTTGACGGCAGCGTCTTCACGAGTACCGGGCACCCCTTGGGCAACCGCACAAAGATCGTTCTTCAAGTGGCCGGAAAATACCTCAAATCAGACAGTCCCAACGCGCTCCGTCGACTTGGACCGACTGACTTTGACCGCCGAGAAGACGTTCGTTATCCAACGACAAACGGTCTGTTCGTGATTTCGTACACCAGCGGTATTTCCACGGCAAGCTTCGTATCCACGAAATCCGACTGATAAGGAAACTCTGCCCGCAGAATCACAAATATGAGATATTTCAGAATCTCGAACGACCGCGGACCGTTTGGCGATGGTCATCAGCAACAATGTCCCAGAAACTGCCCAGGAATAGACACATGACCAGAACATATATCCTCTTTTTGCTAGCCGCCGTCGCCACAGTGGTAACAGCGGCCGGTGTTGACGCCGTCGAACCCACTCCGCCAGAAGGTTTTCGCGCCCTGTTCAATGGCAATGACCTGGATGGATGGTATGGATTGAATCCGCACAGCGCGGCGAAACTGACGGGCGAAAAGAAGGACGCCAACCTTGAAAAACAGCGCGACGAATTTCCGCAGCACTGGCGTGTCGAGAACGGTGAACTGGTCAACGATGGCCATGGTCCCTACGCGACGACCACCGAGGAGTTTGGAGACATCGAATTCCTGCTCGAATACAAGACGGTCGAGAAGGCCGACAGTGGAATCTATTTGAGAGGCACGCCGCAGGTTCAGATCTGGGACTGGCATCAGGTCTTTGACCCGAATCGACCGACCCGAAAACCGCACCTTGGGTCCGGTGGCCTGTTCAACAATACGCCGGGCCGGGCCGGTCGTGACCCGATGGTGTTGGCGGACAAACCGCTGGGCCAGTGGAATCGGTTTCGGATCCGCCAGATTCGGCGACGGACCTGGGTCTGGCTCAACCAGAAGCTCGTTGTTGACGACGCGGTGATGGAGAATTTCTGGGACCGCAAACAGCCGCTGCCTGGTAAGGGACCGATCATGCTGCAAACCCACGGCGGCGAGATCCGCTGGCGGAATATTTTTGTGCGAGACATCGGTGAAGATGAGGCGAAGGATATTCTGACCAGGGGCTCCGAGAAATCAGGTCTATCGGCAGCTCTGTCGCTGCATGCTTCCTTCGACAAGGGCCTTGACGCCGACTTCTCTCGCGGCGACCGAACGAGCTACGTGAACAAGGGAAAACAGTTGCTTCACGCCAAAGCGAATGAAGATGCAAAACTTGCCCCCGACGCCGGGCGGTTCGGAGGAGCATTGCATTTCACAAAGAAGAGCGGTTTTCGACCGGCATTCAAAGACTCGGGTGCGCGTTGAAGGCACCGCTGCGCTCTGGATCGCGGTGGCGGGCACGCATAACGCCTTCGCCCAGAAACAACGCTCGACCGTCCGGATGGACGTCCGAAAGGCGAATCATCCAGTCGGTATCGCGACGGCTGGAGGTGGCGAAAAGTTTGGCACTGATGGGGCCGATGACTTCGACATCCTCGGTCAACACCTCCGTGTCGTAGACCAGCACATCGCGGCGACCGGCCGACTTGCTGATATCGCGAGGGCCGTCGATGTGGCCGTTGGTGAATCCGGCCGAAGGCGTTGGGCCATGGGGGTCATAGACATATTGGTCCGGTGACTCAGCCTGCGGCGACTCGTTGTCGAGCTTGCCGTCGCCGGTCGATGAATTCGCTCCACCCTGAGTCCGTATGTGCCCACATTGCCATTGCACCACTCCTGCTCGGCAATCCACTGGACCAGGTCGTAGCCATCGGTTTTGTGCTTGGCTGAAAACGGATCCCAATCGCCGCCCGATTCAAAACGGCCGCGCGAGTCAACGTTGATGACGACGTAGCCTCGCGCCGCAAAGTTCCTCGCGGCGCCGCCTGCCCGCTCTTGTTGTAGGGCGTTTGCTGCAATACCGCTGGAAAGCGACCAACCGCTTGGGGGCGGAAAATGTCTATCTTTAAATTGACGCCGTCTCGCATTGATGCTTCGCCGTCCATTTCCTCGACGACTTCATAGCTCGCTGGAGAATAGTCGCCCGCCTGCGGCGGTTGAGCGACAGCGACAAAGGAAATCCCGGTCGCCACGACAAACGCCATGCCGCGGACCATTACCATGCGAATGAGATGTGGCAGCATGTGAAGATTCCGAGTTAGCTCGTGTCTTGGGAAACGTCCAGAAACAAGTTCGCTATTTGCTTTCACTTCATCCTCCCGCAAGTGGGAGAGCGAATTGACGACGTTGTTTCCGAACGTTCCTTAAATAATAGTGTCTTGAACGATGGCGTCAGCACGTTGGATTGCCGCCGCGATTTCCCGATCGATTACATCAAGTGGATTAAGCGGACTGAGCGCATCGGCGTAGGGCGTGACCGCGTTTGTCCGAGGGTCCCAATGCACAGGCCCGTAGCGGGCCGGCGCAGGTTGTCCGCTGAGGATGTGTCCCATTGCGTCACCCTGGTTGTAATGCCAGAACTCGCAAGGAAAGTGAATGAAACCATGAGCTTCCATCAGGGACGTAATCTGCAAACGATTGTGCAGGTCGTCGGGATCGATAAATGGCGATCGCATCGGAGTTCGCTCGCTCATTTCAAGGTACGAATTTCCGCGCCACACCTCGCTGCCATCGTCGCGGCGAAACACGGAAATATCGACCGCCGATCCCGACATGTGCGTACCGATCTTGGGAATGTTCGCGATCAGCACGGTCGCGCGACGAAACACCAATTCGGTTGCTGGAAGCTCGCCACCATTCTCCCAAATGCACTTGCGGAGGATGGCATCAAACAGTTCTGGCTTCCGCACCAGTTGGCTCTGCATCTCCGTTGAACGATAACCATCTTCGATCTTCAAGATCCATCCACGATCGTTCATAGCGCGACCGATCGCCATGAGGCTGTTGACCAAACCGTCGCGGACGAAGAATACACGAACGAGTTCACCAGCGATCTTGGAATCGGAGAACAGCATCTCGACTTCGGCCGCTTTCGCTGCCTCAGGAATCGATGCAAAGCCTTCTCCGCACTCGCGCACCTCGAACGGCAAGACTTGCTGGATCAAATCTTGGCCCAACTCCATTTGCTGGGCCCAATAGTCACGTCGCGATTGGTCGTCGGAGATGGTCATGACTGATGGAACCCATGGTTCGAGGCGGGTAGGTGCGTTGCCCAACGCGATTGAATTCGTCGTTGTCGAGGCGGCTGTAAAACACAACGTGGCTGAAGCAGGTAAAATCGCGACAAGGCACTTCCGGGCGACACGATTGTAGGATCCTTCCAGGACAAATACGTTCGCCGGACCCGGATTCTAAATGATGGGCCGGGAATCCGGATCGTTGGCCTTGAATTTCCGACAACTTCGACCGCAAAGAAAATGGAACCTGCCATGGACTCGCTCTACCGACGTCTTTTTGGTCCATCACGATTCTGTGTGGGCGTTTTTCGTAGGCCAGGACCCGTCCTGGCGAGAATTGGTTTCGATCGCAGTGCCAGGACAGGGAGACCGTCCGGCTTAGGGCACCGCTGTTGATTGACGTTTTCTGAGATTGTAGAGCCGGAGTGAGTTTTGAGCGACTACAAGTAGCCCAACTTCCGCCTTGACGCGGATCAGACCCCGGCCATTTTGCTCGTTCTGATTGCGGTGAAGCTTGCCATCCCCAAAGGCTCGCTCCACCGTTTGGCCGCGAAGACCCGCGCTGCGTTTGCCGGCATCCGTTTCCATCTTCGTTTGCTGGGTGTCTAGCAAGTCCTGACCCTCCAGACGTGTGACGGTCCGGCGAGCGCTCCCTGGTTTGATGCAACGCGACGCAAGTGGGCAACCAACGCACCGCTCGACAGACTGTTCGTAACGCACCTCCACCACACTGCGATCATCGGCCCGCGTCTTGATTCCTCGAGCACGCTTTGGCATGGGGTGACCGGCCGGGCAATGGCAACTTCCATCTTCCCGGGAGAATACAAAATCCTTCTGCGAAAACAGCGGCTGACCGTCCAGCGACGTGCTGCCGTTGCCGCGAGAATGGTCCTGGACCGGAGAGTACAACTCGACACCAAGCTTCCGGCAGTCCTGCAGCTCCAAAAGCGAACAGTAGCCCTTGTCGGCATGGATGGTGCGAAGCCGACCGGAAACGATTCGTTGAGTCAGTTCAATCATCGGAACCAACGTTCCGCTGTCATTGGTTTTTGCAAAGACGTCGTATCTCACGATCACCCCACTGCCGCAGGCAACCATGTACTGCGTGTTATAGAGCGGGCAGAGAACCTTCTCTTTGTCTCTCCCGAAGACCGCATCGATATCCGTCGGACTGATCAGGATGTTGTCTTCATCGCGTCTGTATTTCTTTGGTTTTTCCCTGTTTTGAGCGATTTGATCGAGCAGCCTGCCTTTGGCGGCTCGATATCGATCCAGCTGCTCTTGTCTTCCCTGCCGCGTCGAGGCGACCCAGCCCGCAATCGCGTGATTGCGTTGATCTTGTTCGCGATGATCGAGCAGGCGAATGGCCTTTTTTAATTTGCCAATACGTCGACTGATGCGTTTGAGATTAAATCGCTGGTGCCGCGAGGCGGCGGCGCGAGTGAACGTGCCGTCGAGGCAGCATTCACTGGGATCAACCACTTCCTGCTGGCAAGCCATTTGGATCATCTGCTGATGCACTTGATCAATGAATTTTGCGCACCGGTCTCGGAAGCTGTACCAAACCGAGCGAGCAGGTGTGATTCCTTGTCCGAGAAATTTACATTGGTCTCGCGTCTTGGCATCGCGGCACCACTTGGCCGGCGAGGAGACCCGATTGAGAATCTCGAACAGCGCGATGGCAAGCATCAATTCGGGGCGATAGGGCTTCGATCCGGTGCCTCGAAAAGTAGCGTAAAGGGGCTTCAAATCGATACTTTCGATCGTCTGCGAGACCGCCTGCACATGATTGAGGTGCCCGACCTGCTCGCGGAGTTTCTCAAGCTCGGGTGAGCCCGACGCGAGCGGGGGCTGGCGAAATGAGGTTTTTATGAACGCGGTTCATGGCTATCCTTGCCGTCGGCCTGCCGGGTTGGTGACACACAATTTCATGCTCGTAGCGTGAAACCGCGAACCTTGGCCAGGCCTTTTTTTTGCAATCATTTCCAACCCCTAAGCCGGACGGTCTCCAGGTCCTGGCCTACAGGAATCTGCCGCTACCCACGTGAAACCTCGAAGGACCCATTTTTTCTTTCCCCTGCTGTCCGTCGTCTTTGCTTCCAGTGTGACGAGTGCTGCTGACGGGCGGTTTCCTGTCAGGTCGAACCTGCGTGCCGGAGTTGCCAAGGTGGACATCACACCCGCCGACGTGAATCAGCTGGAAGTCGTCGGTCATCGCCGGCTGGTCACCGGAGTCCGCGACCCGTTGCGGGCCGGCGTTCTGATTCTTGATGACGGCCAGACAAAGGCAGCCATCGTGACTCTCGATACGATCAGCGCCTGGGACGAGATGGTGACGCTGGCTCGTCGGCAGGTCGAAAAGGAAAGCGGCGTCCCCGCGGCCAACATTCTGATCGCCGCGTCGCACAACCATTCTGGGCCGGGATTCGAGGCCGACTCAGAGTGGGGCCGGGAACTGATTGCCAAACTGGGCGCCGCGGCAAAGCAGGCTGCGTCAGCAATGAAGCCCGTGACAGTCGGCTATGGCGAGGACCAGATCGGGTTCAGCATCAATCGTCGCAAAGTGATCAACGGTCGGGCTGTTGTACGGCTTAATGAGGACGGGCCCAATGATCCTCGCGTGAAGGTGCTGCGTTTTGACGATGGAGAATCACTGACACCCCTAGCCGTGGTCATGCACGCCGTCTGTCATCCCTGTTTCTTTACGTGGGGCGACAAGGGGTCGACACCGTATCCCAGCGGCTATCCGAAGATGAGTGCCGACTTTCCCGGCGAAGCGCAGTCGTTTGTGGAAATGTGCTACGGGCAGCAGACAAGTTCGCTGTTTCTACAGGGCTGTGCCGGCGACATTCGTCCGAATCTGCCTGGATATCCGTACCGCTGTGCCGACGAAGCTGATATTCAGTGGGCGGGACGGGACCTGGGGGGCGCGGTCGTTCGGACACTGGCTCGCAGCGTGACGCGCGAAGAGTTGAGCGAACGCGCTGAGTACTATCCGATCCGCGTCGCCAACTCGGTTGTTTCATTGCCGGGCAAACAGGGACGAATCGACGCGGAACTTCAGGCGATGAAGATCGGTCCCTATCTGTTGCTGACAATGCCCGGCGAACCGATGGTCGAATATGGCTTCAGGCTCGAGGAAGCTATTGCGGATCGCGCGATACCGATCATTGTCGGGTACGCCAACGGACACGTCGGCTACATCGCGACATCCGATTCCTACAGTGTCGGCGGCTACGAACCGAACACCTCCAAACTGGCACCGGAAGCCGAGTCCATCATTCTGACTGAACTTGGCATGCTGGCGGATCGCGTAGTTGGTGATGTCTTTGAATCGTTCTCGAAACATCCCAAAGACGTGAAACAACGCGAGCAGGACGAAAAGACCCGCGCCGGTAAATCACCGCAACGGCCATCGGCTGACAACCGGAAGTGAAAGTGACGTAGATTCAAAAACCGCCTCCTCAGGGACATCATGAAGGTTGCATTTCTGACACACTCCGAAGGGGCTCATATGAGTGCCTATTTTTCGGCGCTTGCGGCGGCGAAGGATTGTGATGAAGTCGTGCTGGCAGATCCCGACAACCGATGGGCGGACGATGCAAAAAATGCGCTCGGCGACAAATTAACTCGGACGTACGGCGACTATGTCAAGTTGTTGAAAAAGGAATCGCCGAAACTCTGCATGGTTTCAATGGAAGCGAAACAGGCTCCGCCGGTGATTGAGGCGGCTCTCGATTACGGTTCGCATGTTTTCTCGGAGAAGCCCGGCTGTGTGGCGCTCGCTCAGTTTGAAAAGCTCGCGACCATGGCCGACTCCAAGCATCTGCACTTGATGCTGGCGTTTGCCAATCGCACCAATCCCGAATCGCTGGCTGCTCGAAAGCTGATTCGCCAGGGACGCATCGGTGACATTTATAGCATCGACATGCACATTGTGGCCGATCAGACGCGGTTGACTCGACCGGCTTACCACAAAACCTGGTACGCCGACAAAAGTCGTGCTGGCGGCGGGCACCTGATCTGGCTCGGCATTCACTGGCTCGACCTGGCGATGCACTTGACCAACATCCCGGTCACTCAGGTGACCGGGGCGGTCGTCAATATCGGAGGACAACCTGTCAACGCAGAGGATTCTGCGGTCGCGACGCTTCGTTTCAGCAACGGCATGCTCGGCACGATCAACTCAGGTTATTACCTCGACACCAGCTACCACACGCAGATTCGCATTTGGGGGTCGAAGGGATGGATGAACGTCGACTCCATCGGCGATCCGAAATTGACGTGGTATGAAAACGAAGGCCCACAGGCGAAGCAGATTCAGACGTTCCAAGGACCGACCGAGCCGCGCGGATACTCTCCGTTTGTGGCAAAAGTCGTTTCGGCGATTGTGCGGGACACAGACCCGCCCGTGACGACACAGGAATCGTTGAACGCATTGCGGACCGTCTTCGGGATCTACTCGGCGGCCGAGACAGGGAAGGCGACCACGATTGATGCGGTTCCAATTAGCTGAACTTGTCTAAGCCAACAGTTTTCTGACAACGTTGCCATGCACGTCCGTCAGTCGAAAATCGCGGCCTTGAAATCGGTAGGTCAATTCTTCGTGATCGAAGCCGAACAGATGAAGGAT
Organism: Pirellulaceae bacterium; assembly: GCA_963734865.1. Lineage (GTDB taxonomy): Bacteria > Planctomycetota > Planctomycetia > Pirellulales > Pirellulaceae > CBDCUW01. The sequence continues at coordinate 1,014,769 of CAVTIV010000019.1, read as the reverse complement.
CGTCGCGTGCAGATCATGCACATGAACTGGTTCATCCTCGACGCCCCAGCCGATCTCGTCGGTTGTTCCAATCGTCTGCCCACCTTTCACACCGCCGCCGGCCATCCAGAGGCTGAACGAATAGGGATGGTGATCGCGGCCGGTGACTTTCGCGAATCCCTTCCGGTTTTCGCCAAGTGGAGTGCGGCCGAACTCGCCCCCCCAGACGACCAACGTTTCATCCAACAGCCCGCGTTCTTTCAGGTCCTGAATTAAGGCGGCCACGGGTTGATCTGAGATTTTCGTGTTGGTTGCCAGCTGCGAATCGAGGCTGCTGTGTTGATCCCAGGTTGACAAGAACAAAGTCACGAATCGCGTGCCGCGCTCAATCAAGCGGCGTGCGAGGAGGCAGTTGCGCGCGTACGATGCCTGAAACCCGGTCTTGTCTGCGCGGCTAACACCGTAGGCCTCAAGAGTCGATTTCGATTCGTCCGAGAGGTCGATCAGTTCGGGCGCGGCGGACTGCATTCGGAACGCCAACTCGTAGTTCTCGATACGTGCGGCGATCTCGGGATCGCCCACAGTACTCAGACGTTGACGATTCAGATCGTTGACGGCGCGTAGAGTTCGCTCCTGTATTTCCGGCGTGATCCCGCTTGGATTCTCCAGATTCAGGACCGGGCTGCCTTCGTTGCGAAACAGCGCCCCTGAGTAATTCGAGGGGAGAAACCCGCTTGACCAACTCGCGGCGCCGCCGGGCAAGCCGCGTCCCAACGTGGTCATCACCACATAACCGGGAAGATCTCGCGATTCGCTGCCGAGCCCGTAGTTCAACCAAGAGCCAAGCGTCGGCCAACCGCGGAACGGCGTCCCGCTCAGCATCAGCAACTGCCCAGGCAGATGATTGAATTGATCGCAGTGCATCGAGCGGACCAGCGCGATGTCGTCGGCATGTTGGCTGAGGTGTGGGAGCAAGTCGGACATGTCCATTCCACACTCGCCGTACTTTTGAAAGGTGCGTGGGCTGCCCATCAGCCGGGCGCTTTCTTTCTGCGTGAAAGCGAACTTGACGTCTTTCAAAAGCGAATCGGGCATCGGCCGACCGTCCAGCTCGTTCAGCTTCGGCTTGGGATCCAGCAGATCCATCTGGCTCGGACCGCCCTCCATGAAAAGGTAGATGCATCGTTTGGCCCTGGGCGCGAAGTGCGGCGAGCGCGTCGCCTCGGAGGCCAGCAAACCGTCTTTGCGCAGCAGCGACGCTAACGCCAATGATCCGATCCCGCTGCCGAGGAATCGGCGGCGCGTTGCTAACGGCTGTTCTACTGGTGAATCAATCACGGGTTACAAACTCGTTAAGGTTCATCACGACCCGAGCGGTCGCGATCATGGCCAACTCCGGGCCCTCCGCCAACTCCATGAAATCGCGATGGGCGGTCTTCAAGGTTTCGAGTTCCTCACTTGCCAGCTCGCGACTCAAGCAGCGACGGACCAAATCACCAATCGCCCCGTCAATGTCGTCGCCGTGCGTGGCGTGCAGGTCACGCCCAAGCGATTCCTCGCATTCCAAGAAGACTGGATCGTTTAACAGTGTCAACGCCTGCATCGGTGTGTCGGTGCGTTCACGGCGACTGCACGACAAGCTGGTGTCGGGCGCGTCGAAAGTGGTCAGCATCGGATACAGAACCGTACGTTTGAGCAAAATGTAGATCCCGCGGCGATAGCGATCGGGGCTCTCACTCAGGGGCCATTGTACGACTGCGCCCGACCGACGTGACGAACTTCGGAGCGCCGGACGGATGCCCGGCCCGCCGATCTTCGGCTCGAACAATCCGCTGGCGACGAGGTGCACATCGCGGCACGGATTCCGCGCTGACGCGAAAGCTGTTCTGACGCCACAGTAGTTCGTTCGGCAGCTCGGGATTCGAGTTCACCGAGGATTGTCGGTAGGTCGAGGACAACACGATGGTTCGGATCAATTCTTTGCGGCTCCAGCCAAGGTCGCGATACTGCGTCGCGAGCCAATCGAGAAGCATTGGATGCGTTGGCCGTGCTCCTTGCGTTCCGAAGTCGTCCGGTGTAGCCACGATTCCGACGCCCAGCAACCACTGCCAGATTCGGTTCGCCGCAACGCGCGCGGTGATTGGATTTCGCTCGTCAAAAAGCCAGTTGGCCAGCGCGAGCCGATTAGGATTCTCGGTGACGCGGAGCGGATGAAGCGATGCAGGCGTCGCAGGTGTGACCGGCTCGCCCTGAACTGCGTAGTTACCGCGAACGTGGACAAAGCTCGCGCGGCGGTCGGATGTTCCGCGCTGGATGAACGTCTGCGCTTTCGACTTCGGAGGTGTTGGTTCGTTCGCGAGATGCTTCTCGATCGGCAATCGCAGTCGAGCAAACTCTGGATCCATTGGCGGAGCCGAAGGCTCCAAGGGCCCGGTATCGGAGGTCACTGATAACCGGAAATGCCGGAGCGAATTTCCCGTGCCGTGTTTCTGTCCGATCGAGAACTTGATGCGACTTCCCGCGGGAATCTCAGCCGGCTCCGCCAACTGAAAAACGGCTGTGTGTGGTTGATACGTTAGGGTCGAGACCCGCCAACCCTCGGTCACCTGATAGTCGAGCGACTTGGCCGCTTCCTGTCCATCGAAGTGATCCGAGCTGGCAGATTGAATCGGCAACCGTTTGGCTTTTCCGTCTTCGATCAAATCCGCAATAAAAATTGAAACAACGAATTCGCCATCCGCTGCCCGACCGACCGTCTTGCCCATTTCGTGTCCGATTCCAAACTCGGCCAGCGCTTCCAAACGGAAACCTGTAATCGTGGTCGCCTCCGCAATCGGCGTCTCAACAAAGTAAGAAACGGTCGAGGGAACCTTGCCGCTGGCGAGGACCGATCCATCCTTTTGGACCTCAAGATCCGTACCCGCCGCAGTGACGCTGTCAGGCCTTAGCAACGTCCAGTGCGTAGTCTCTTCTGATTTTGGAATTAGCCGTTTGGGCGCTAGCCCCGGTTCTCCCGAAGAAACCGCAGCTACGCGCCGTGCGGCTAATCGAGCCGGACCCAATTTTTTGGCTTTGATAAACTGCAAGTTGCTTCTCCAGCTGCGCAAGCAGAGTTTCCCATCGCTTTTTTCGCTGCTCATATTCCTGCCATTCGTTTTCCAATCGCACCGAGATATCGGCGTCATTTGTGTTGTTGAAAAACGCGTAGAGTTGATAAAATTCGCGCTGCGAAATCGGATCGTGTTTGTGATCGTGGCACTCCGCACAGCCAACGGTTAGACCCAGCCATACCGATCCAGTCGTCGCGACGCGGTCGACAACCTGCTTCGTCCGATTGAGCTCGCGATCGGCGCCGGCCTCCGTGTTCTTGAGGTTGTTGCGATGAAACCCGGTTGCGATCTTCTGGCTTTGTGAGGCGCGGGGCAGGAGATCGCCGGCAAGCTGTTCGATCGAAAACTGGTCGAAGGGTTGGTCCCGATTGATCGCCTCGATCACCCAATCCCGATAGACCCAGGCCCAGGGCGCAAGTCGTCGCCGAGATAGCCATCGCTGTCGGCATAACGCGCGAGGTCAAGCCAGTGCCGCCCCCACTGCTCTCCGTAATGCGGAGAATTCAATAAGCCATCGACAAGTCGTTCATAAGCCTTTGGCTCCGAATCCGAAACAAACGAGTCTACTGCAGCCGGCGTTGGTAGCAGTCCCGTGATGTCCAAATACAAACGCCGAATAAGTGTTCTGCGATCGGCCTGAGGCGACGCCTTCAGTCCGGCTTCGCGATGCCTGGCCGCAATGAATGCATCGATTGGATTGCGAATCGGAAACCGATCCGTCGCGACATCGATATGCGGAATCGCCGGACGGACAATCGGCTTCAGTGACCACAACAACGGCGGCTTGAGCACAACGTCAGTGGGCCACACCGCGCCCTCCGCAATCCACCGTCGGATGATGTCAATCTCCGTGGCGGCAAGCGGCGCCTCGGATTTGGGCATCTCAGCCACGCCATCAGTCGGAATCAGAAGGTCCAACAAATAGCTCGACGCGGTATCTCCAGGCTCGATAACTTTTCCACTCTCGCCGCCGGTGCCTGCCACAGACGCCGACTGAAGCGACAACCCGCCCCGACGATCGCCGTCGTTGTGACAAATTAGGCACCGCCGCACAAAAATCGGCGCAACATCCGCCTGAAAGTCAACCGGCGCGGCGCCGAACACGATGCCATAGGGAATAAGCAGGTAGCCAAGCGTCGCCGCGATAAGGAAGCTTCGATTTACCATCGTCTATAGACTATAAACCATAAAATTGTGCTTGTAGGTTTCGCGCAAAAGGGCGGCATTATTTCGTCAAATTGAGTATGTTGCACATGGAAAGTCGCCATCACCCCAAACGCCAGAGACAGTACCGCTTCGTCGCGATCGCAATGAACTAGGCATTGCGATGTACCTCATTGCCTGTTTGCGTCAGTGGCAAATCAGTGGCAGGGTTGGACACTCAAACACCACGCACCTACAATTCAGGCACAACGTGAGTTTGATGTAGGTCGTTGCCAACATTGTGGTTACGTTGGTTTGCCAAGCTAAGTCCAACGCAAAGTCGCGAATTCAAAATCCGGTGATCGCAAGATCATGTGGGTTCAAGTCCCACCTTCGGTACTTGTTGCGAGTAAAGGACTTAGGGCCATTGGCCCCGAGTCCTTTTTTCGTTGCACGGAACTCTTGTGTCACAACGGTGAAACACCATGGCCAGATGTCGTCGGAGAAGATTTCCAGGGTAATCGAATCCGTCATGACGCGCCTGCTTCAGGCTTCCGGCAACAACGCCGCTCTGCTGCTGCCCAGTCATTGCGCGAGGGGGAAGGCATATGCGGATGCAAAAGTCACTCGCAGATAGCGTTACCATCCCGGAATCATTCTTGGCGCGAGCACGGCGAAGACGATTGCGGCGAGCACCATCACCAAGCCGATAGCGGGTTGCGGCAGGCGATACTTTTCTTCCAGCCATTGAATCACCGAGATCAAAACGGCGAGCAAAGCACCGCCAATCGTTGCGCAGACAATGTTCATCACCAAGTCAGCCAGTCGTGCGTCGATTTGTGTGGCGAACGCGGCAAAGCACAGTCCCGCTGCGAGGCCCGACATCACCATGCGAATGTATAGATTTCGATGTCCCACTGCCATCGCGGCCGCCACACCTGCCGTCGCGGGCCAGGCAAAGATTTCCAATCGAGCCAACAGGTCGACTTCGGCACAGACCGCTTGCATCATCGCCGTGACAACGATCGCCCAAAAAACGCGATCGACCAACGGCGGCCAAAAGTAACCCACTGCGAGAGCGAACGTCGCGGCGCCAACAGCCGTCAGCATGCCAGAGAGCAACAAGTCGTTGCCGCGAGGACTCAAGAAAGCTGCCAAAACGGTGGCAACCAAGGTTAACACGAAGATCGTTGAAAGCCGAAATTGCAGCGTCTTTTTGTTCCGCTCGGCCTCAACCGACGCTGCTTCCGCGTTCGTATCGGAGTCTACTGCCATCGTTGGTACCAATTCCGCCACCAGTGGGCATCAGTGAAAAGATGCCCGCCCCATTGCTGACCGCCAACCGTCATTGTCTGTTTCTACGAAGGATCAAGAAGATGGTTCGTGGCAAGTGCATCCCCAAGTCGGCAAGCGTCGGCATCTTCGGTTGAATTGGCACCGTTGGCTTGGTTGCTGGGCGCAGCGGAGACGGGCAAAGAAATTGGAATGAGCCTAGTTGCCGGTTCATAATATAATATCGATGCAAACCAAGTAGTCCCGCGACTCCGCTGGCAGGTCATTTGCCGCGAATCGCGGCATGCCCTGCCAGCGGAGTGGCAGGACTACAACAAAAGTGGCGCTGTCCAGTTAGGCTTTCCGGCACTGCACCAAATCCGCGACAACACTCGCCCACGGCAAGCACCGACAACGAGATGGCACGATGGCAAATCGACGGGTACTCTTTCAATGGATCGGGCACAGCGATCTGCGTGCCAGGGCCGGTTCACTGTCTCAAACCCGGCAGAAAAAGATTTTGAGCGGGATCCGCTTGGAGCTTGGGCAGGGCGGTGATCTCGGGCCAACGAAGACTCTCCTCAGCAAGTACGACTTCGATCGGCGCACTTGCGAGCGGGTTGTGGATGGTGCCTGTACCCGTTCCAGCCGCCTCCGGAACCGCTGCTCTGCCCGACTTGCGAGGCGTCTTGTTTGGCGACCGCTTCGCATGGATCACAGACACACGAGACGTGAATACAATCGAAATTGCATTCCGTTACTTGCCCGGAACGATGGCCTGGAAAGTATCTCTTAAAGAACTTTCCGAGCTACCAACCACTCGTGCCTGCACCAGAAACATCTCGCAGTCTTGGTTGGGACTCAATTGTCCGCCGCAGGGTCGGGATGTTGATGTCATCGGGCGTGCAACGCTCAAGCATTTCCAGCCACCGCGATGCGCCCCGAGTTTCCTTTCGTGCAAGGTGGTATTTGATAAACGTCTTGCAAAGTCCACTGAATTCGGTGCGATGAAACTCGCCCTGATGCTGGAGCATGTCAAGTACCTCCAACGCCTCGTCGATTTTTTTTCCGCAATCAATTGATTGGCGAGAGCAAGTTGTCCAAAGAAATACTCCGGCCAGCGGCCGGCAACCGTGACCAGAATTTCGTTTGCCTCCCTGTCACGGTCCTGCAACAGCAAAGACATTGCCAAATTGTTCCACAAGTCCGGCGCATCACAGTCCAACTCGACCGCGCGGCGCAATTGCTCTTCGGCGGCCAGAGCATTGCCTCGCTGTAGCGCCTCGTAAGCTGATTTGGCGAGGGCTCGACTTCCGGGATGCGGCTTGGCGGAATATTGGGTTCGTCGGTAACCCTAAAATCCAGCAGCGCGACCCGGCTGACTTTGCCGCCGACAAACATTTCCAGTTCACTGTCGTGTAAAAGATCTCGCTGCTTCAAATCCAGTGCCGTTTGGTAACGAATCGAATCCGTTCCACGCGATGATTGAATGAAGCTGACTAGCGCTTCGGTTGTCTCTCGCGTCGGAAATTGCGCAGCTAACTCCGTCGCGATCAGCTGACTCAGTCGATCGCCGCGGTTGAGCAAGGCCGGTACGAGCCCTTGCAAATGAGGATGACGGCCCGTCAGTTGCTTGAATGCTCGGTCCACGTTCTCGCTGGATCCACCAGAGTCATCGTTGGTAAACGCCTCGCGAAAATTGGAAAGATCGTCGAAGACATCTCCGGAGATCCAATACTCAAGCGAAAAGTAGAAGGGGCCACTCCGCTCGCCAACTGGATTTCGTAAGTCTTTCAGATTGTCTTTGGCGAATGAAATCGAATCACTGTGGTTGATCGACCGTTTCCAGAGTTTCTTGGCTTGGCGGTCATCGCCTCCACGGCAGTGGACAACCGCGGCGAAGTGATACAAGAGCGCCGAATCCGTTGGCGAATCATCTTGCCAACCTTCTGTGTGCAATCGTTCAAAGGCGGCAAGGACGCGGTCGTCTTCACCGCGAAAGGCAAATGCTTCGGCGGCCTTTGTCAAGTCGGATGCTCGTCGCGGCTGTAATTGTCCCAGCAGATCGGCATCCCGGTCGGACAGTTCGGTCAGTCCACGCAAGAATCGAATCCGGCAGCGATTGGCATGGGCATAGTAATTGGTATCGTCCAGCGCAATCGAACGATCAAGCGACTTCAATGCCTCTTCCCAACGGCCGGACTGATAGAGGGCCTCCGACTGGTTGTTCATCGCCCGAGTGTCGCTGGGAAAGTCAGCAAGGTGCTTTGTCGTCAATCGCACGACTTCGCGAAGGTGCCCGCCGCCCAACAGCATCAACGATTGCTCGGTCCACGCTAACCGTCGCAAGTTATCCGCATCATCGACATTTTCGCCAGGACAAATTTCAGCAAGTGCCGTGCGCAGTTTTTCAATCTCACCACACACTTCGCCCGCCATCGCGTGTTGGGGAGCCAATCGAATGAACTCCTTGAAATGCAGCAGCGCCGACGCCGGCATTCGTGTTGAGTAGCATCCCCCGGCAGCACAAAGGTGCGCCTTGGCCTCTTCGGGCTGCCGATTCGACACGCAAGAGCAGCCCGTGCATAAGTCGTCAAGTCATGTTCGCGATAACAGACTTCCATCAACAGGCTTAACGCGTTCGTCGGCAATGCGGACTCTTGCTCCCATTCCAAGAGCAATCTTTTGGCGTCCTCCTCGTCACCCTCACGGAAACGGTGAAGTGCCTGATCGAACCGCCTCCCGCCAGAAACGCTTCTCCGCCGCTTCGGTGATCCGGCTCGTCGCTTTGCCTTTCCTTTTCGATTCTGCTTCGATTTTGACATTCGATACAACCTCCATTGAAGAATGAACGGCAATCCTGGGCGGAAGTTTACCGAAGCCCCCAATTTCGAGGTAGGGTCCCGCTCCGCCCACCGTGATGCCAGCAAATCAGCCGCAATTGAATTCGACGCGCTTCGTTTGCTCTGATGGTTCTGAATCAGTGGCAGGATTGGACGTGCTCTCTCCGACGGAAAGCTCAACGCAGCGAACAGAAGCGTGTGGCATGTCGCACAGGCGCACATCATTGGCACGTTTTGCCAGACTGCGGGCCACCCGGTCGCAGCTCAATCGTGAACGCCGAACGACCTTTCGTCGCTCGTGTTGCCTTTAGACATCCTTGAGGGACTGATCTGTGTCGCACCAAACCTAGGTTCAAACTTGGTGCGTGATGTGCCCGCCAAGTGCCCTATTCAAACCAAGGAGCTTGTCATCATGGGCTTTCGAGAACACTTCGAACAAAAACCGACGAGTTCACTGCCACTCCGTAATGCGGTCGTCTATGAAACCGACCCAACCGCAGTAGCGTTAGCGTCGATCGCTCTCGCGGGACATCGTCATGTCGCCGTGCTGGGAGTCGGCAATACTCTACTCGGGATCGTGAGTCCGCGACGCGTGTTTGACTTTATCGAAAAACATTATGATTCTTGAGGAATTTCGATCCGGAGGGACAGGGTCATGTTTGAACTAACTGAATACGCACTTGATGTCAAAACCGTACTTCGCAACGCTTCCCCAGCGACGCTTTATCAGGATTCGTTGCGATACGAGAAAGGTGCCACGCTTTCCGACAGGGGCGCGCTGATCGCCTGCACCGGCGACAAAACGGGACGTTCACCCAAAGACAAGCGGAACGCTAGGGAGAAAAGGCCTCCATACTCGTGCAAAACTTCAATTCCTCGTCAGGAGGGCGACATCTTGGGGACGCGTCTCGTCATCGTTAGATTCACTGACAAACCCGCAGCCCTTTGATTAAACTCAACTCGGCGGATCTCACCAGACGAATTGAAACTCACTACCGGTTTTCGAGATGCGCCCAGAGTGGCGCGTTGGATTGAACCAACGGAGTCGATGCAAACTTGGCCATATACGTTGGAATTGAACATTACACGCGTTACATCTATGACCGGCCGATCCGGATGTCGCCGCATGTCATCCGGTTAAGGCCGGCACCGCATTCGCGGACACCGATTCACCACTATCATCTCCACATCGAGCCCGCCGGTCACCATCTGCACTGGCAACAAGATGCGTTTGGCAATCATATCGCGCAGTGATTTTCCCTGAGCCGGTGACGGAGTTTGTTGTCGATGTGCGGCTCGACGCCGAAATGACGGTGATCAATCCGTTTGATTTTTTCGTGGAAGAATATGCGGAAACGTATCCGTTCGAATATGACGCGTTGCTGCGGCATGAACTGGAGCCGTATTTCGAGATTACGGAAGACGGCCCGCTGTTGGCCGATTGGCTCAAGGGCGTCGACCACACGCCGCGCCGCTGCGTCGACTTTCTTGTCTACATCAATCACAAGTTGCAGCATGACATCGGCTACAACATTCGGTTAGCCGTCGGCATCCAAACTTGCGACGAGACACTGGAATTGCGAAAGGGTTCATGCCGCGATACCGCCTGGCTGCTGGTGCAAATCCTCCGTCACATCGGACTTGCCGCACGGTTTGTTTCTGGTTACCTGGTGCAACTCAAGCCCGATGAAGAATCACTTGACGGGCCCTCTGGGACTGACCACGACTTTACCGATCTACACGCTTGGGCGGAGGTTTACATTCCAGGTGCAGGCTGGATTGGTTTGGATCCAACGTCGGGGCTGTTTGCCGGCGAAGGTCACATTCCGTTGGCTTGCACGCCCGATCCGGTCAGTGCGGCGCCGGTCACCGGATCATCGGAGAAATGCGAAGTTGAATTCGACTTTCGCAACGTGGTCAAACGTATCCACGAAGATCCGCGGGTTACAAAGCCGTATACCGACGAGCAATGGGAATCGATTCGCAAACTCGGACGGCGGCTGGATAGCGATCTTCAAGACCTCGACGTCCGACTAACGATGGGAGGCGAACCGACGTTTGTCTCGATCGACGATATGGACGGCGCGCAGTGGAACACCGAAGCGCTCGGTGTTCACAAACGCGAGCGAGCCGGCGTTTTGCTGAAGCGATTGCAGAGCACGTTCGCGTCAGGTGCGTTGCTGCACTATGGCGAGGGCAAATGGTACCCGGGCGAACCGCTGCCGCGTTGGGCGCTGGGCTGTTTCTGGCGGACCGACGGCATCCCCCTGTGGCGCGACGAAAACCTGATCGCCGACGAAACAAAACGCTCCCGTGTCACTGCCGAGGACGCCGAGCGTTTCGGCCAAGTCTTGTCGAGCAAACTGGGCGTTGAGTCGAAATTCCTCGTGCCGCGCGCGAGGACTGGCTTTACTACCTGTGGCGCGAAAGCCAGCAGCCGGCCGGCGTTGACAACATCGCGATTCCCTGGGCGCCGCAGTATCGCGACGACCTAAGTCTGGCTCTGGCGCGAGGCTTGGACAGAGCGATTGGTTACGCCTTGCCGCTACGTTGGGATTGGGGCATCAACCATTGGCGATCGGGCACCTGGGACTTCCCCCGCGGCGAGATGTTTCTGATGCCCGGCGGTTCACCCATGGGTCTGCGGCTGCCGCTAGGGCAACTGCCTTGGGCGATCGAGGAGCTCTTTGAGTACGACTACATTCCACCATCCGTGCAGCAACCGCAGGTCGGCTCATCTGGATTCGTGGAGAGTGCCGAACCGCCGGCCGCCGATGCCCAGAGCGAAACCGTCCGCGCCTATTTCAAACAATTCGTTGAAGTTCCGTATACCGCATTGTGTATCGAACCGCGTCGGGGACATCTGTATGTTTTCATGCCGCGACTGGAAAACTTTGATCACTACGCGGCCTTGCTCACTGTGATTGAGGATACGGCGGCAGAGCTGGGCATACCGGTGCTGATCGAAGGCTACGAACCACCATCGGCGGCACAACTGGATTCGCTGAAGGTCACTCCCGACCCGGGTGTGATTGAGGTCAACATTCATCCCACCGACAACTGGGACGATCTGGAACGGAACACCGTCGCCTTGTATGAACAATCGCGTCTAACACGGTTGGCAACAGAGAAATTCATGCTGGACGGCCGGCATACGGGCACCGGCGGCGGCAACCATGTGACGCTCGGCGCGGTCCATCCGAGTGACAGCCCGTTCTTGCGCCGCCCTGATCTATTGCGATCGTTGATAACTTACTGGCAACATCATCCCTCGCTGTCGTACTTGTTTTCCGGTTTGTTCATCGGTCCGACCTCGCAAGCACCGCGGATTGATGAACGCGGCAATCATCTGCTCGATGAATTGGAATTGAGCCTTGAAGAAATTGAGTCAGGGGTTTCGCCGATCGAGTTGGATCACTGTCTACGTAGTTTTCTCGCCGATTTGACCGGCAATACCCACCGGGCCGAATTCTGTATCGACAAACTCTATCCCGCCGACCGGCCCAAAGGGCGATTGGGATTGGTTGAGTTCCGTGCATTTGAAATGCCGCCACATTCGAGGATGAGTCTGGCCCAAATGCTCTTGCTGCGGGCTTTGATTGCGAAGTTTTGGCGGAAACCTTATCGCCACCGATTGGTCCGCTGGGGGACCGAACTGCACGACCGCTTCATGTTGCCCCACTACGTGCGGAGCGATTTCAAGTCCGTGATGCAGGAACTCGCCGATGACGGTTACCCGTTTGCACTTGGGTGGTACGAGCCGTTTTTCGAATTTCGTTTTCCTGTTTATGGCCGCGTGACTTATGGCGGAGTTGAACTGGAGCTGCGAATGGCGCTTGAGCCCTGGTTGGTGTTGGGCGAAGAAACCGCTGCCCAACGTCAAGCACGCGTGGTCGACTCGGCCGTAGAACGACTCGAGATCATTTGTCGAGGCCTCGATCCACAGCGTTATCGCGTGACTTGTAATCGTCGCGCCTTGCCGTTGCATGAAACGGGCGTTGCACAGGAGTACGTCGCCGGTGTTCGTTTCAAGGCATGGAAAGCCGCCTTCGGTTTACACCCCACCATCGAAATGCACGCACCTTTGGTGTTCGACGTTTTTGACGTTCAGTTGGGCCGATCGATTGGCGGATGTGTTTATCACGTGAGTCATCCTGGTGGGCTCGGCTACGAAACCTTTCCGGTGAACGCGTTCGAAGCGGAAGCACGCCGAATGTCTCGCTTTTGGTCTTGGGGGCACAGCGCGAGCGATCCGCCATTACCCAATTGGGTAACCGAGCTAAAAGACTATTACGCACAATTGCCTCCGCCGGTACAGCGTGATCCGGTAGCCGAGCACAATCCCGATTTCCCGCACACCTTAGACTTGCGCCGCCAAAGTAAATCATGACCACGCGTGTTGCCCTCAGCCACTATGTTGGCTACGTCTTTGACCGCCAGATGGACCCAGCGACGCTGTGGTTGCGTTTACGTCCTGCGCCGCATACCGCCGCGAAGCTAGAGGCGTATTCGATCAAAGTTCACGTCGAGCAATCATGGCTGACGTGGGTGCGAGATCCGTTCGAGAATCATCTTGGACGGCTCGATCTGCCGGAACCGTTCAACCGCATCGGCTTCGACGTCGATTTCATCGCGGATCTGGATCCAGTCAATCCCTTTGATTTTTTTGTCGAACCGTTCGCCAACGACTTTCCGTTTGAATATCCCGATCAATTGCGAAAGGAATTGGCGCCCTATCTACATCGGGAACCATGCGGCCCGGCCTTTACCGATTGGCTGGTGCAGCTCGATCGATCACCGCGTTATCTCGTCGAATTCTTGACGCGTATGAAAGATTATGTTTGCGAAAAGTTGAGTCTGCAGTCGCCAGGGGAGGCAACACGGATTGATCTGGATGCTGTCATCCAGCAAGGCGGCGGTTCATCGCGGGATCTGGCCTGGGCATTGACGCAGAGTCTGCGCGCCGTCGGATTAGCCGCACGATTCACATCCGGGTACCTGATCTCGCTTGCCACCGATGACAACGGTGACAACGGTGACGATGACAACGGTGACAACGGTGACAACAGCGAGGGCGACACGCGCGACAGCGCCCGCATGCATGCCTGGAGCGAAGTGTTTGTGCCTGGTGCCGGTTGGATCGGACTCGACCCCAGCCTGGGAACCTTCACGGCGGAGAACCACGTGCCGTTGGCCAGTGCGCCTGACCCGTTTCGCACGGTACCGCTGGTCGGCATTGATCAGCGGCGCGTCGAAAGCTATCAGAACGAAGTTCGGCTACGAAGATTGAAACCAATTTCGCCAAGCATGCCTCTCAGCGAGACGCACTGGCGCGACATCGCGGCAACCGGCCGCTTTATTGATGCGTCGTTGAACGCAGAACAGATCAGCCTGTGCAGCAGTGCTGAAGTGAATTTTGTTTCAGCCGTCAACGCTGGCGCCCCAGAGTGGACCAACCAGACGCTGGGCGACGATAAACTCTGCGCGGCACACGCATTATTGAACCGTTTGAAAACAAAATGGGCACCGGGCGGTGCGGTGCATTTTAGCCAAGGCGAACATATCCAAGGCGAAGTTACAGCGCGCTGGCGACTGAGCTGCTGTTACCGTAGCGACGGCCGACCGCTTTGGCGAAACGGTGAACTGTTGGCATGCGATCAGAACTCGGCCCGCTGCGCGAGCTCCGGCGATGCGAAACAGTTCGCTGAGACGCTCGCCGAAAACTTGGGGCTAAGTGCGGAATTCGTCGTCCCAGCGCACGAAGACCGGCTACACCAGTTGTCAAACGATCCCATGCTGTTGAACTACTCTCCCCGCGGCGATGAACTGAGCGATCCGCTCCAGCGGCAACACCTGGCGAATCAACTTTCCGCCCCACAGACCGCTCCGGCCGGTTATGTGTTGCCTCTGCGTTGGGATTCTCGTGCGGAAGGTTGGACGAGCGGGGTGTGGAGATTTCGTCGTGAGGGATTGTATCTGCTGCCCGGCGATTTCTCGCTTGGCTTCCGGTTGCCGCTGCATAGTTTGGCGAAGAACGCGACCGAACCCGATGACATTGCGACCGAGCCAAGCCCCTTTGAAGAGAAGCCGTTGTTACCCGAGGTCCACGGCGAGGTGAGCGCGAGGCAAATCAACATCGGTCCATCGCTTGAGGGGACCGCATTTGCCGACCATCACGGGCGAGCGCCACGCACCGCAATCTGTGTCGAATCTCGAGATGGCGTACTGCATGTCTTTTTACCGCCGATTCATTATGTCGAACATTACGTTGATTTGATCGTTGCAATCGAATCGGCGGCGGAATCCCACGGCCTACCTGTCGTGTTGGAAGGCTACGAACCGCCGCAGGATCCGCGGTTGAAAAGCATCGTGGTTGAACCGGACAACGGTTTGCTCCGTCTGTTTCTACCCCCGGCATCAAGCTGGCAAGAACAATCCGAAATTTACAAGACCGCCTATGCCGAAGCCGATGTCGTTGGTCTTGACTGCGAACACGGGGGCAGGCGCGACGACGAACGTCAACGTCCTAACAGTTACACGACATTGAAACTTGGCGGACCGACACCATCCGAGAGCCCGTTCTTGAATCAACCGCAGATTTTGCGATCGTTGATTGCTTACTGGCAGAACCATCCGAGTTTGTCCTATTTCTTTTCAGGCACGCTCGTCGGGCCCAGCGGTAACGCGCCGCGTCCGGATGAAGGCCGCGACGATGCGTTGTACGAACTCGGCATCGCGCTCGCACGCTTTCCACTTGGTTCCTCCCTTCCGTGGATCCCCGATCGATTGCTGCGGCACCTTCTAGCGGACGCCTCGGGGAACATGCATTGCGCCGAGACTCGTGTCGATCAACTCTACGCTCCGGAACGACAAAGCCGGCGGCGGGGGCAAATCATGTTGCGCAGTTTCGACATGCCGTCGCATCATCGCCTCGCCTCGCTGCAAGCATTGCTGGTGCGTGCGTTGATCGCCCACTTCAGTCGCCAATCCTACACGAAACCGTTAGTGGCGTGGCAGAATGCTTTGCATGATCGTTTCATGTTGCCGCAAGTGCTGTGGGACGACTTAGGTACGATCATCAGCGAACTTGGCGAGTCTGGATTCCCACTGCAACACGATTGGTTCGCGCCGCTGCTGGAGATGAATTTTCCGAACTTGGGAAGTGTGCAAATTGACGACATCACGCTGGAATTGCGCCGAGCGCATGAACCTTGGCCGCTATTGGCCGAAGAGGTAACGGGCGGCGGAATGGCTCGGTTCATCGACGTCGCCAACGAAAGAATCCAAGTCCGCGTGAGTGGCATGGCGCCCGATCGTTACGTATTGGCCTGCAATCAAGAATCGGTACCGCTGCATCGCGGCGAGATCCAAGGTGACTATGTCGCCGGCGTGCGTTACAAAGTGTTTCAGCCGCCGTCGACGTTGCACCCCACCGTCGCGCCCATCACCGCGCTCGTGTTTGATTTGATCGATACCTGGACCGGTCGGGCCATTGGCGGCTGCACCTATCACCCCGCGCCGCCGCGCACCTGGGCGGTCGGTGTCACCGGCACACCCACGATTCCCGATCGCAGCGGTCGTCAGCCGGCCACGCCACCACCCCCCATGACGCTCGCCGCCACCACCGTCGCTGGAAGATTTGCGGGAACCGGTAGCGGTGTACGGCCGGTTGCTTCGCCGAAACAACGTGTTGATCGACGGTTTCCCTACTCGTTGGATTTGACGAAGGCTGCGATTGCGAATCAGGGGTAGTGGTGCGACGAATCATCACCTGCGATCGAATTTCCATGAACGTCGCGGTGTCAGAAAACCTTGTTACGGGGACGAGTCCCCAGGCGAGGCGATGCGAATGTCGTGGCCTTCACGCGGGCGCAGCAACAGCTTGTGTGCATGAAGCTTAACCGGGTGGGGATACCGGTAACGCGTAGTGTGCATTATTTTGAGTTGACGCATCCCGAAAGTTTATCGGGCGACGGGGGCTTCTTGAACGACCCTTGATGGTGAAGCGAATTCGCAATGACCGTTGATGACGACGTGATGCGCGCCTTGAGGCGGCACGATGAAGAGTTGGATCGATGTGGTCAATGCATTTGGGTTGGAGCGGAACCGACTTACACCGACCGAATGTCTGAGCATCCGGAGTGGCTGTTTGACGCTTTGGGTGACGATAAACGGAAACGCGCGGATCGAATACTTGCGAGGCTGGCACGCAGCGAAATCGGTGCTGCCGTGGTGCGTAGTGTGGGGCGACAATACGGCGGCGAATCGCTGCCGCGTTGGAGTCTTGGTTTGTATACGCGTCGAGACGGCAAGCCGGTCTGGAATGGCCCGCCCGATCCATTGCTCGCCGAACCGGCTTCATCACCGCCTCCCGAAACACTTGCCGGCGCACTGACGGGGATCCTGAATTCGGCGGGTCTGTCTGCGGCAACCCTGGACGCTCCGTTGCACCGTCGCGTTGTATTTCGGGCCGACGGCGCGACCCCGCCGACCTGTGTCGAAAAGGAACCGCTGCTGGCTCGCCCATCGGTGCATCGCAAACGTGTCGAGGATGCGGAAGTCGTCGATTCGCTCGCCGAAGTCGGTAATTACCTTGTTTGTTTTGATGTTGAAGACGGTATGCTGCGCGCGAGCTGCCCGGGATCAAGGAGGTTGCGTTGTTCGAGCGTTTGCTCGATGCGTTATCTACCGCTGCGCTTTCGATCGATGCGCCGGCATTAATCCTGGCTGGCTATCCAACTCCTGTGGATGAGCACATTTCCTGGATGACTGTGACTGCGGATCCGGCAGTCATCGAGATCAATATGGCCCCCGTCCCACGCGCCGCGGATCTTCTGCGGGATCTGCGTCAACTCGATTCTGTAACCGTTGCAGAAGGTCTTGCCTCCTATCGCCTGCAGTACAACGGCGAGGAAAGTGACTCTGGCGGAGGCGGGCAAATCACGCTGGGCGGCCCGCGCGCTGAGTCCAGCCCGTTCTTGACGAAGCCTAGTCTGCTGCCCGGCGTGGTTCACTATTTCAATCGGCATCCGTCACTGTCGTATCTGCACGCATTTGAGTCAGTGGGTCCGGCCAGTCAGGCACCTCGCGTCGACGAGGGTGTGTGCGGCACGCTGTCGGAACTATCCCTGGCACTCGAACTTCTTCAACGTGTTGACGATCCGACACCCGAAATCATTTGGGGCACGCTCGCACCGTTTCTCGCCGACCCTTCGGGCAATACCCACCGGTCCGAGATCAATATCGAGAAGCTATGGAATCCATTTCTTGGTACACGCGGACGGCAGGGACTGGTCGAGTTCCGCGCCCTGCGGATGGGGCCCTCGGCTGAAACGACCGCGTCACTCGCCGCATTGTTGCGTTCTGTTGCCGCGATGCTTGCGGAGCATCCCTGTCATGATCCGTTGATCGAATGGAGAGACGAGCTTCATCAACGATTCTCCTTGCCTTATTACCTGCACCGCGATATGGAAGAAGTTCTCGCCGATCTGGACAAGGTCGGGCTCGGGCTCGGCCCACCGTTGGTGGAACACCTGCTTCGCGACCAGGATCTCGTGTTGACAACGTGCAAGCTCGGAGAGATGCAACTGGAAATACGCCGAGCGATAGAATTTTGGCCGCTTGTCGGCGACGTCGCGACGCAGGAGCGTGGCGGTTCCCGGCTGATCGACGCAAGCACGTCGCGCATCGAAATCCGTTTACGGCCCATCAGCGACGATTGTGCATTGAACAACTGGATGCTTTCCGTCGATGACTGGGCGATTCCCCTCTGTGATGCGAAGGATGCGGCGGGTTTGGCGCGCGTCATCGGCCTGCGCTATCGAAGTTTTGTACCCCAGCGCGGCTTGCATCCAACGCTCGGTGCGCAGTCGCCCTTCTCTTTTTCTCTTTCACACCCAACAGACGGTTCGTGGCGGATCAACGTACACCCGTGGGACCCGACCGGCGCGGCCTATCCCGGTTTGCCGGCAACGATCACTGAAGCCCGCGCCCGTCGTAAAGCTCGCTGCGTTGTCGAAGAACTCGACAAAATGCCCATTTCCCTTGTCGACCCGCCCGTCGAGGCGGTCGGCTCACACGTCGTCGACTTGCGTTGGAAATAGTCAGAGGAGTCGGGTCACGTGGCCATGGAATAAGCAGACGCTGCGGAAAGCGAACAGAAAGCGAACGGGGTCGAAAGCGAACGGGGTCAGTGCATTTTCGAACGCGCAGGACAGGTACAACGACGGTTCTAGGCAAGACAGGGCGAGCACCGGAAGGAGCGAAGATCGTGCCGTCACAGCAAGCTGGCGGTGGGGGCGATTTGCGTACGTCGAGGGCGTTCTCAACCTACCACGCCCAGCCTCTCCCATCTTACCGCGCTGAAAATGCACTGACCCCCATCACGACCGACCCCATCACGACCCATCACTCCGCGATGCGCGCGGAGAATATCGAATGTCGAACAAGGAACGCCGAAGTCGGAAGGGTTGGAAAAGCACTGACCCCGTTCTCCGGTTCTCCGCGCGTTCTCCGCGGACCCTGTTCGGCGCTGGACCCCGTGACTGCCTGAAAACTGCGAAGCAGTGGCAGGTGATAGCCTGGGGCAAGCAATGCTCGTCTCAGCGAGCATTTCGCAGCCCCAGGACCGTCAAGCGAAACCGGAAATTCCCGGCGGCGATTTGGCGGCTTGGCCGCCAAATCGCCGCCGGGAAGGTTTGTTGAATGCGTATCGTTTTCCTGGGGTTCCACCAGCCTCGCTAACGCTCGTTGGTTCACCCCAGGCTATCACCTGCCACCGCTTCGCGGCTTTCCTTTTTCTTGGCAGTCGGGTCCGAACGGGGTCAGGTCCGAACGGGGTCAGTGCATTTTCGAACGCGCAGGACAGGTACAACGACGGTTCTAGGCAAGACAGGGCGAGCACGGAAAGGAGAGAAGATCGTGCCGTCACAGCAAGCTGGCGGTGGGGGCGATTTGCGTACATCGAGGACGCTCTCAACCTACCACGCCCCGCCTCTCCCATCTTACCTCGCTGAAAATGCTCTGACCCTGTTCGGCGCTCTCCCCTCCGCTGACCCTGTTCGGCGCTGGACCCCGTGACTGCCTGATAACTGCGAAGCAGTGGCATGTGATAGCCTGGGGCAAGAAATGCTCGTCTCAGCGAGCATTTCGCAGCCCCAGGACCGTCAAGCGAAACCGGAAATTCCCGGCGGCGATTTGGCGGCTTGGCCGCCAAATCGCCGCCGGGAAGGTTTGTTGAATGCGTATCGTTTTCCTGGGGTTCCACCAGCCTCGCTAACGCTCGTTGGTTCACCCCAGGCTATCACCTGCCACCGCTTCGCGGCTTTCCTTTTTCTTGGCAGTCCGACAAAGCGAACGGGGTCAGTGCATTTTCGAACGCGCAGGAAAGGTGAGGACCACTCCTTTCGTCCGGGCGCCGTTCGGGCTGGCATGCTAATCGGTTTTCACCCGCTGGAAGGCCACGAGAATGTTCTGGCTACCGGACTCGGAGGAAAACGTCTTTGGGCGTTCACTTCCCGGAGGCGCAAAACATAGCTTTCGTTTGTTGCCACCGAGTTCATAAATCCCCAGATACGTATTTCCTTTCCCTCCCCCATTGGTCGGCGTGAAATCAATGGTCTTGGGTTTGCTCGTGGGGTCGATGATGCTGGTCCCCCGGCTGATCTCCTTGCCGTCGGAATGAATGCTCCACGTGCCGTCAGAACCGTTGACCACAGCGAGTTTCTTGGCATCCTTCTCGCTCGTCTTGTTGCCGTTGATTTCAAGGGCGACGATTTGCCATCTGCCCGATATCCGCTTGCGGTCCTTGTTGATCGCTTCGTCGCTTGCGTCGTCGGCTGAAGCGATCGCTGTCAAAAAGGTTCCGACAACCAGCAGACCAAAAAGTGAACGTCTCATGTTAGGCCTCGCAAAAGAAAGCATTCAAGTGTGGCGTGGGTTGTGAAAGCAGTGGCTGCACCGCCTACGGATCTTAGCTACCATGCATCTTGGTCAAAACTTTGTCCATCTCGGCAGCGGTGAATGCCCGCACGGTTGTTGTGTGAACGTTGCCAGCGGCTCCCAAATGCAGCAGCACGGCGGTGGCCGTCTCGTCATCCGGGGCGTCCATGATTAGCACGCCATCGTGATCGCCCAAGGTCCAGTAGATATCGGTGACCTTGACATTCATCTTCTTCGCAGCTGCCTTCAGTGCCGCCGCACGTTTTGTCGTTTCATCAATGTTCTTGATACCCTGTTGCGTGAACTTGATGGTGGTGATGAAGGTTGACATTTTTACATCCTAGGGTGAGATGATAGGTCGAGCGAATCGCCGTGATTCTATCGCGTATTGGCGCAGGGCTGTTCGAAAATCCGGGAGGTCAAAGTCACGAAAGGCAGCGAGGCAAAGACAGGTCGAGGCCCCGACGTCGCTGTGCGCCGGGGCCAGACGCCGCATCGTGCGGCATTTATCGTTGCTCTCGAAGCACATTCACTTCGTCACGCAATCGGCCCATTTCATGTCGCAGTTCATCGAGTTGCTTGATGATTTCGTGCATCGCATCGCCGCCGTGGTTCTCGTGGCCAACGTGCAATTCCCGTTCCGTCGCCTCCGCTCTTTGGGCAACATGTTCGGCGACGTCGTGCAAGCCGGCTTGATTCAAGTGATCGACGGCGATGCGCATGTGTTCCAGGCGGCGGCCAATGTCATCCCCTGGAGCAGGTCGCTGGTCGGCGGTGGTCCGCGGGTCTGGTCGCTCGGAAATCCTTCGCAGTTCCATTTCGACCCGTTCCGCCTCGCGACGGACATCCTCCCGCTGCGCTTCTTTGCCGTCGATCTCTGCAAGTTCTCGTTCTTCGTGACGAAGTCTCTCGACGAACCGCTTCAGTTCCATGACCTCCGCTTTCTGACCATTGGGGTGTCGCTGTTGGAGACGGTCGGCCTCTTTCAGCATGGTCATCGCTTCGCGTTTCAGGTTCGCCGCCTCCTTTTGTTGCCCATGCTCGGCGAGCTGGGCAGCTTCCCGCTGCATCGCCTGGGCCTTTTCCCGCAGTTCATCGGACTCCGAAGCCCAGACCAGGGTAGCGGTGGTGATCATTGCGAACACAAAAAGGGAACTGCGTAACATCGACATGCTGGTTTCTCCGCTTGTTGGGTGCTGGGGACCGCACCGAGATGATGAAAACTTGGCCGATCGGGGCCGCAGGGCGCTCGCGGCGAATGATCCACCGTCGGTATTACTCAGGTGCAATTCAGTTGAAATGCGATTCAGTTGACAGCGTCCCCGAAACTCCGATGTCTCGATTCTACCTGCGTGCGGACCTGCCTGCAGCACGCAATCGATCCGCCTGGAGGAATGCTCGTCGTTTTTTTGGAGTCATTCGTCGATTTCGGCCCGCAGCTTCGCCTTCGGCGCTCTCGTAAGTTCATGAATATCATGATCTCGGAGGGCTGCCGCCATTGCCGGCAAAAGATTGGGAATGTCCAAATCTTCTTTGCCACATCCAGCGTATCGGTGGTGTGTCTTGGACATCACTGGTTTCTTTCGGCCTGCAATTCTAGCCGCCGCAATCTGACAACGATAGAATGAACCGGAGGAGAGGATCATGACCAAGAGTCGTCAGCGAACGTCGAGAAAACCGGCAACGAAGTACGCCCAGTTGCAAAAGAAGTTGCAGAAACAGAAGACGCCGGTGAAGAAGCCGACCGGCAAGAAGAAATGATGCAGCATCCGGGATCACTACTCATTATCCTCGGCCTGCTGATTGCAATCGTCGGTGTCCTTTGGATCCTGTTTCCCTCAGTTCCTTGGCTGGGGAATCTTCCCGGTGACATCCGGTTGGAGCGAGGGAACGTCCGCGTTTACTTTCCAATTGTCACTTGCATTCTGATCAGCGCACTGCTTACCGTCGTGGTTTGGTTGGTGCGGTTATTCTCCCGATGAGGAACCGGTCGATGACCGATGACCGACACTTGGCGATCAAGGTCGTCATGATGCCCAGAGATACCAATCCGCATGGGACGATCTTCGGCGGCGTGTTGTTGAGCTACATTGATCAAGCGGGAGCCGTCGGCGCGTATCACGAAATTCGGCGATCTGGCTATGGCCAAAAGTCGATTGTGACCGTGGGAATGAAGAGTGTCGAATTCCACCGCCCTGTATTTGTCGGCGACGTGTTGAGTTTTTGGACAACGTTGGTTCGGGTGGGCACCACTTCGATCACCATTCACGTCGATGTGGAAGCCGAGCGTGGTGGTCAACCCGAGAAGCTGACGGAGGCGGAGGTCAGCTATGTCGCGGTTGTGTTGACTGGCGAAACACGTCGGCCGGTGCCAATCAACGACGCGTCAGAACCGACGGCTGGCTAGAATTCCTCGCGATTGTGATTCGATTCAGTCGAGTGGGAATTGCACGACCGTCATCCGGCCATATCCAGCCGGCCAACGACTGTTCACTTCCACCTGGCCGACGAAATCCGCGTCGCCCAATTCGGCTCGAAAGTTTTTCTGCAGCTTTCCCGTTTGGTCGATGTACAGCTTGACGAGATAGATATCTGGGGGAAGTTGTTTCGATTTCATCTGATCGGCCCAGTCGGAACCGCGCGGGGCCGTCAGGCTCAACGAGTGCTGCCAGAGTTTGCCTTTTCCGAAGACCAGCCGATCCGAGGAGGCGACCCGATGCGCGGACCACTCGTCGCCGATCCGCCGGTAGAGATCCGCTTGCAGCAACATTTGATCATATTGTTCCGGTACGTCGGTCAGCTTGAGCCAGATGTCGGTGACCAGGGACAGCTCATCGTTTTCTTTCGGCAATGATTCGCTGGTGGTGTAGCTGCCGCTGAACATGCTGGCATAGTCGTCGATGAAGCGTCGGAACTGCTTGTAGCTGCGATCGCCGACGACCATCTTCTGCCCGCCGCCGTGTTCGACCTGCATAGTTGGCTTGGTCAGCAGCATGCTTTCCAGTGGTGCATCGGGTTCGATCGCACCAGATTCGATCATCTGTTGGAGTGTGGCTTCGGGATCACCCAACTTGATCCACGACACTCGGTCGCCATGTTCTTTGACCTGCTTCTGATTCTGGTCCGGCGAATGACAGCCGGCGCAGCGGCCCACTTCGGTCCAGACATTCTCGATAAACGAGTTCAAGACTCGATCCTTCCTGGCGTGGCGAATGACTTCATCCGGCACCGTTGGTCCGATTGATTCGGTCGACTTCGCCGCCAACAGATGCGAGTCTTTGACCGCCGCTCGCACCCAAGCTTGAAACGCATCGTATTCCTGCCGACGCATTTTGTCGGTGATCAGATCGGGCTGATCCGGCCGGCGATTGATGAACCGGAGGATCTTGGAGTCATCCGGATGATGAACGTCGATCAATCCCGCATGCACCAACGATGCGAACGTCTTTTCTTGACTCGGTTGGATGTAGTCTTTGAGATCGACACCGCTCAGATGACACTCCGTGCAACTCGACGGTTTGCTCGCCTGAAAAATGGGTAGGATCCGCTTCTGGAAAACAGTCAGTGCAGGGCTATCGGTTTCGCTTGCCTGGGCCGGAACGCTTTCGACCTGATCGCCCGTTTGCGTTTCACTGGTCTGTGTCTCGGTAGAGGTGGGCGAGTGTTGAGGTTCAACGCCGGTCGAGACTTGATCTGAAACTGCCGTGGTTTGCTGACACGAGGTGGTAACCGCCAACAAGCAAACCGCAAGGTGAAGCTGAGTGAGACGCATTTATCTCTCCTGGTGGGACTGCGACTCATTATCACTTTCGGGTGGTAGTGCTGCAAGCAGGATCGACCGTTAATCGGCGGCCTGCTCATGCTGGATAATCTGATCGACGCCACGACTGACGACCGTTCGTGTCAGATCCGAGGCCATTTCGGCAAGTTCGGCGACGTCAGATTGAAGTGCCTGGTCGATGAGGATGTTACCTATTTTGGGACGTTCACTACGGATTTCGGTTTTCAGCATTCGGTAACGGTTCTCGGGCAATGTGACCGCCTCGTTGGCGTCTCGGGAGGCAAGTTGTGCCACACGCATCGCTCCGATCGCGGCGGGCATTACGACATGCGTTGCACCGCTGCGAATGAGCTTGCTTTCGGTGAACGGAGATTCGGCTCGCGCAATGATTCGAATCGCCTCACGCATCCCCCGTGCGGTCAGTGTGATGAAGACGTTCATCGCATCATCGGGCAGCACCGTTGCCAACACACGGGCGCGAAAGATTCCGGCATGCTGCAGTGTGTCGTCTTCGGCGCAGTCGCCCTCGAAGGCAAGGAACCCGTCTTCGATTGCATTGGCAACGCGGGCGGGATCGAGGTCCACGACGACAAACGAATCGCCCAGTTCATGCAACTCGGCAGCTAACATCTGCCCGATTCGGCCATAACCGCAGATGATCGTGTGATCGCAAAGCGATTCGATTTCACGCGACCTGTTACGTTTTCCCATCATTCGTTCGATTTCTCCTTCGGTCAACATCTGAATGATGCCTCCGATCACATACAGCAAAGAGGAACATCCGGCGAGGATAACGCCGATCGTAAACAGTTTGAGCCATGCCGGTTCGAGCGGATGAACCTCGCCATAGCCGACGCCAAAGATTGTGATCGTGACCATGTAGATCGCATCGATCCAGCTCCAGCCGGCGAACATGTAACCCGCCGTGGCGACCAGACAGGTCATCAGGAAGAAGCCCAAGCCTTTTTGCAGCCTCTGCTTCGATCTGCTGGCGGACGGGCTTTTGGATAAACTCATTTTTGCGGTCATCGCCCACTGTTTCCCGATCCAGCATCGACGGTCGCGACCGCCCCGTGCTGTCGATACCACCGAGACCCCATGCGAGGCCCCGAGGAACTGTAGGGCATCCATCCCGGCGAGCGTGATGCATTGGGGTCTCTATCCTGCGGGAAAACAAGTCATCGCTGGAATATTCAGCCCATTCGGCACGACGTATCACCTTGGCGACGCTGTGTGGAAGCCCCGGTTGCGCGGGAGCGGACTGGCCGAGTTGCTAGCAACGAACTCGGGTGGATTGCCACGCTCAAGTTCGCTACAAGTCATCCACGCCGTGAATCCTCGATGGATGGGGAACGGTCGCGGAATGTCAGAAGCACAGGCGATGCGTCAAGGATGACACCCTGCAGATGAAAAACTTTTCTCGCGTATTGAAATTGGCCGCACGGCAGCCGTTTGTCATTGGCCGGAATCCTGATCACTTCGATGTTGATCGCTCGTTCTTTGGGGCGCCAACATCGGCACGCTTTACCCGTTGGTCGAAGTCGTCTTCAAGGGTGATAGCCTGCCAGACCACGCGGCCAGGAAAATTTCCGAAGCGGACGAAAAGGTCGCTGCCCTGGATCAAGAAATCGTCGCCTTGACCGCGCAGCTGCAGAACGCTGATGGCGAAGCGAAGCGAATGCTGAAGCTGAAAATGGAGGCGGACGAGGCTACTCGGCAAGTTGTGGTCGATTCGGTCCACTACCTGGCGATCGCCAAGCCGACGATCGATCGTTACGCGCCGCGCGGCGCCTATGGAACGTTATTGCTGATCGTCGGGATATTGATTGGCGGGACAGCAATCAAGTTGGTGGCGCTGACGATCAATTTGTTGTTGGTGCAATACGTTGCCGAGAAAACCTCTGTCGATTTGCGGTCTATCTTTTTTCGCAAAGCGCTGTACCTCGACTTGGACTCCTTTGGTGAGAACGGTTCCGCCACATTGACCGCGCGATTGACCAATGACATTGCAAATGTCTCGGCCGGCGTGACGGTCTTACTGGGCCGGCTGGTTCGCGAACCATTGAAGATGGCTGTTTGCCTGGGCGGCGCACTCTATGTTTGCCCGCGATTGTTGTTGCTGGTGCTGGTCGTCACACCACTGGTTGCGTTCGTGATGCATCACCTCAGCCGTGCGATCCGTCGTGCCAGCCGTCGTGCCATGGAAGAGATGAGTCAACTGTATGGCATGCTGAACGATTCGTTCGCCGGCATCCGGGTCGTCAAGGCATTCAATACTCAGGCGTTCGAGCGAGCGAAGTTCAATCGCGGCATTCAGGCTTACTACCGCAAATCGATGAAGATGGCGTTTTACAACACACTTGCTCGCAGTAGCAGTGAAATGCTGGGCATGACAACGGTGGGACTGGCAATCCTGGCGGGTGGCTACATGGTCGTCAATGCACAAACCCATCTGCTGGGGATCCGAATGAGCGCTCAGCCATTGAACGTCGGACAGGTATTGATGTTCTTTGGGTTTCTGATTGGCGCCTCGGATCCGGCCAGGAAATTGAGCGACGTTTGGAGCGGGTTGCAGCAGGGGATTGCCGCCACCTCTCGCGTCTACGAGATCATTGACCAGCCCGTCCGCGTTCGCGATCCCCAAAACCCGCAATCAACGCCACGACCGCACCGTCAAATTCAGTTCAAGAATGTTTCCTATCAATACGCATCGGGACCGCAGGTGTTGCGTGGCGTCGAGCTGACGATTGACCATGGCGAGACGATCGCGGTGGTTGGGCCCAATGGTTGCGGTAAGAGCACACTGGTGAGCCTGCTTTGCCGGTTTGATGATCCTCAAAGCGGCAGCATTTGCTTGGACGATACAGCGGTCGATCAGTTACGGATCCGGGACCTGCGGCGGCGAATCTCGCTCGTCGCACAGCGCACCGTTCTGTTTGACGACACGATCGAGAACAACATTCGCTACGGCTCGCCTGGTGCCGATTCGCATGCGGTTGTACGTGCGGCGAAACTCGCCTTTGCCGACGAATTCATCCGCCGCAAAACGCCGGACAGCTACCAAACCATCCTCGGCAGTGGTGGCATGCGATTGTCCGGCGGTCAGATGCAGCGGATTGCGCTGGCCAGAGCCTTTTTGCGGAACCCGGATATTTTGATTCTTGACGAGGCGACCAGCCAGATCGACCTCGAAAGTGAACGCCTGATTCATCAAGCGCTCGAGAAATTCTTGGTCGATCGAACGGGCGTGATGATCACCCATCGACCAACCAGCCTGGCGATGGCAGATCGGGTGATCGTCATCGAAGGGGGACGGATTGCCGATAGCGGCCGGCATGAAGAGTTGATCTTACGCAACCGGTTCTATCAAAGCCTGTGCGGCGGAAACTTCCGTCGGACGGCCTAGCGGGGCGTTCGATTTCCCCGGCAACTGACATCCTACGAGCAACGGGCTATTGGTTGTTTTTTAACTCGCTGAACTGCTTGAGCGGTTCTTCCTGAGCATTCCTTCTGGCCTCCAATTTTTCCAGCGTCTGTTGGTTCGTACCGGGTATCGTCGGCCCGGCGTTCGAAGCCAATGGCTGTCCACCAGGCTGTGCCTTCAAGGTGACGGTGTTCTCAATCGTTTCGTCACCGCGTCGCACGACGACCCTGAGCCGGTCACCGGCGCGGGCCATCGCCACGGCCGCTACCACATCGAGTGCCGATTTCACATCGTATTGGCCAACCTTGATGATGCGATCGCCTTGCTCGATCTCGGTTTGCTGCGCGGGGGAACCGTTTGACACTCCGCTGATGACCGCGGTTTCCCCTGAACCCAGGACCACGCCAAAGTTGCCGCGTTCGATGTCAGACGGGTCCTGGCCCGAAGCGGCCGCAATCAGACGACGGACGTGAACGGTTGGCAGTGATAGATAGTCACCCTGGTGGGATGCCGTCACGACACCGACGAGCGTTCCGCTCGCGTCGACAATCGGGGCGCCAATCGCTTGTGTTGGCGGGTTGGCATCGATCTGCTGTGTGAATCCTTGTCTCGCGGCCAAGGTCGTCGGCCCGCTGGCGATCATCGCCGCGTTGACGGTGGGGTGCTCACCATCGCGCATCCAGGTGATCGCAACCGGCAATCCCGCCTCAGGCAGATCGGCACCGACGTTGAGGTGGTCCAGTTCAACATCGTCGTTGACGCGAATCAGGGCTAACCCCGTTTGTCCGAGGCAGGATCTCGGAAAGTAGTTGCTGGATTCTGGCCACGTCGGCCGGCTCGAATTCTCGAAACGGTTCGGCCATTCGTCCGTTGCAAATGCCCATCAGGGCGAGTGCACATTTGATCCCTTTGACGATCGCCGACGCCGGGTTGTTTCCGATGCTGTACAGCCGGCCAAGCGAGCGCACTTGGTCGAGTAGCGGCCCAGTGTCGGCACCCGCGACGGCCGCCTGATAGAGTTGTACGTACAGCTCGGGGCGGACGTTCGCGCCTCCCGAGACACCGCCATCGCCCCCCAGACGAATCGCTTCGGGCAGCAAAAGCTCGGGCCCCACCAACATCGCGAAGTCATTCACGTCTCGGGTCAGCTGGCGAACCTGGGCGAAGTAGTCGATGTCACCGCTGCTGTCTTTGAGCCCCACCACTTGTGGCCAATCGGCGAGCAGTCGAACGGTGTCGGGCGCGTAGGACAGTTTCGTCATTGCCGGCATGTTGTAGAGCATCACGGGCAAGGGAAGTCCCGGGATCAGCTCCTGCAAATACTCCAGCAATTCTTCCTGGCCGGCCGGGAAATAATAGGGAGGGGCCAGCACGACCGCCGTCGCGCCGGCGTCGCAGGCGTGCGTGGCCAGACTGATCGACTCGAAAAACGAGGGATCGGTGATTCCGATCAGCACTGGTACGCGACCGGCGACAAAATCACATGCCCTGGAGACGACCTCACGCTGCAAGTGGTGACTCAGCGATGGTCCTTCGCCGGTCGTTCCGAGCACGAAAATTCCATGGACGCCGCCCGCCAACACGTGCTCGATCAGTCGCCCGAAACCGTCCACATCCAGCCTGTCACGATCGGCCAGGGGAGTCACGATGGGCGGGATGATCCCTCGGTATTTCTGGGTCATTGGGATGGCCTTCCCTTGTGGCATGCGTTGCACCGACACCGCGAATCGTCTCGGCGGATGATCAAAATGGAGTGCCTGACGCTGCACCGGCAAAACACACATTCCACATCGCGGAAACCGAATCGTCCAGGTGGCTCCGCGTGGGTGGCATGGAAACCGCGGCCCGGCACAGGTGGTTATTCTGGCGGTCTAGGCTCGACAAGAGTCGCCACGGCGCTTAGAAGTTATCGGAACCCGAGATTCCCTCAAGCGACCGGATACCGTCAGTGAGCCAGTTCCTCCGCTCTAGTCTGTTTTGCATCGCTGTGTGGTTGAACCCGTTGATGGTTTGGGCCCACCCCGGTCACGGTCCTGGCGACACCGGACCGGCTCACTACGTCACCGAACCGGCGCACGCGGTGCCATTGGCCCTGCTGGCCGCATTTTTGATTCTGGCCGCTGCGATTGTGGTGGGCTGGGGTCGGCTCATGGCAGGCCGCTGGTTTCGCGTTTGAGCGGTCGCATCGGAGGCCGAGTTCCCGTTGCGCTGAGGACGCGAACGAGCTTGGATCGCGGGGGCTGGTGACGTATCCTGATGGTATCTCTGCCGCGGCATCCCATTTGACTTCCGATGAACCAGAATCCAGGGTCTCCCCCGACCGATCCCAACTCCACACCGGCGATGCGTCAGGTGCTTAGAGATGCCGGCATGCGGGGGACGCCGGCGCGGATCGCGACGCTGCAGATTCTCCGCGAGTCGAGTTCACCCTTGACGCACGCGGACGTCGCCGAACAGCTCGATTCGCTGGGGATTGATAAGGTCACCGTGCTGCGGAACCTGACCGATTTGGTGAACGCGGGATTGGCGCGTCGTGCAGAATTAGGCGACCGATTGTGGCGTTACGAGTCGCTCGACCCCGATGAGTCCTCGGAGCCGCACCCGCACTTTTTGTGTATCGATTGCGGCAGTGTCCAGTGCATGGGCGACTTGAAATTGACTGCTGCGAGCACGAAAAAGTCGAAATCGAAGGGCAAGGTCACAGAAATCTTGCTCAAGGGCCACTGCAACGATTGTCTGTCGTCTTGACCGACGCGGCCGCCACCGTGGTGTCCGTTTCCTACCCACGTTGCCAATAAGAATGCCTGTTTTGCTGATATTTGGCGAATTCAGCGACAAAAAAGGGGCGCCGGCGGTCCAACGTTCCGATCTGAACGACGGCTGTGAATGCAGTCGAGTTGCATCTACAGCTGGAATCTCATAAGCTACCGCTGGCGGTTGCCAGCGGGCCGCCGCGGAGCCGATGGTTCCTGTTTCGTGATTCACCAACGCCCCCGGATCGATGTCCCAATCGTCTTCCCGTCCGCGAGCCGACCTGCTTGGCATCGCCTGTTCCGCCGGTTGTGCGGTGCACTGTGCGTCATTGCCGGTGGTGGTTGCGATTGCGCCGACGATTGGTTTGGAATGGCTGGGCGGGTCGCTGGTACATCAACTGGTGGCGATCCTGTGTTGCCTGATTGTGGTCAAGGCGATCATCCCGGGATGGCGTCAACATCGCGATTGTTGGGTGCTCAGTTGTGCCGCGGTGGGGATTGGCTTGTTGATGGTATCGGCATTCCTATTGCCCGATCCATGCTGTGAACCGACTTCGATCTGCGGTTGGTTCGGGCTGCCACTGCTGAGTGTGACTCAGTTGCATCATTGGCTGGGGAGCGGGTTATCGCAGCCGATCCTGTTATTGCAACCTTACCTGACACCACTCGGCGGTGCGGTGCTGATTGTCGCGCACGTGATGAACCTTGATCTGAGCCGCCGAGATGTGGGGCGCAGCGGAGAACCGGGGCGACAGCGTTGCGATGGCGAGTTTTGTGCGACGGCGCAGGCGTAATGTCGCCAATCATGCGGCGTCAAAGAAGGGGATCGATCCCTTGATTTGGACGGTGGGCTCGTTCTTCAGGTTGACGATGGCCGGAGCCGACTTCAAATCGTTGGCGGGCCACATTTCAATGGTAGGCTTATCGTAATCGGCGCCGCCGGTGCGGATGACGCGACCGACGTGATCATTGCTCAGGTCAACAAAGCTGCCGATCGGGTACAGCGATGTCGCGCGCAGCAAGCCGCGGATGACTTGTGGGTCAAACTTCCCCGATTTTGTCTCCTCGAGCAATTGCTTGATAGCGAAGTAGCCTTGGATGGCAAGTCGGTGCGGCCGCGGCGCCAGCATACCGACAAACGCGTCGGCAACGGAGGCGATTCTGGCCAGCGGGTGGATCTGGTCAGCCGACCGGCCTCGCGGATAGCCGCTGCCGTCCAGCCGCTCGTGAATCTGATAGGCGACGATTCTGGACCGCAGGGAGACCTGATTGCCGAATTGGCCGGCGACTGCGACGGCATGCACGGGGTGGTCGGCAAGTTGCCGAAGACGATTCGCCGAGATCATCGACTTGTTCTGGAAATTGCGTACGCCGATCTTTTCCATTCCGACATCGTGAATCATGCAGCCGATACCCAGATCGATCAGATTCGGTTTGTCCAATCCCATCTCGACGCCGATCGCCATTGCCATGCTGGCCAGATGAATTCCGTGTCGGGATGGATACTCGGATTCGTAAGGCGCCCCGGCCAAACAGACCAACGCATCGGGGTCTTCGGTCAGCTGATCGAGGATATCGATGCAATGCAGAAGGAGTGGTCCGATTTCCGCTTGGTTGCCTCGGATCGCGTCCTGGAAGAAGTCGCCGAGTGTTTCAATCAGTCGATCGTTATCGGCGGCCCATTGTGCCGCCAGGCCATCGGGGTAGGGGCAGTCGGTCGGTCGGTCGATGGCTGCCGAGAGTGGCTGTTCGGTGATCTCGATTGAGAGCGGCTGGTCGCCATGCACAAGTTCGTCGATCTGTTTGGTGTGGTCATTGATGCACAATGACTGGACGTAGTGATGAGATGGTGGAACTTTCGACCGCCGGCCCTGCGGTTTGAACGCATTCATGATGGCCAGGTCGCGCTGACTGACGGAGACCGACGTGATCCCTCGGGCACTCAGTTTGTCGAGGAACGCTTGAGTGATCGCGATCCCGTCGGCGAGTAGCCGTACGCTGCGGTTTTGGGGGTCGACGATCGGTGTCCGAAGCACCGCACCGATCGGAAGCGTGCTGGTAAGCACCTGCTTGTAGATAGCCATGACGTTGCCCCGTCGGATTCGACCCAATCGCTGTTACAGCGGTTGGGGCTGCGGTAATCGATGATCGCCCTCAGGCAGTGGTAGCAGCGGATCTTCGGGCGGCGAGATCCCATTGGGCGGCGTCAGATTGGGCGGAGCCAGGTTGGGTGCGGGGAGCGGTTGGTTCGCGACGGGCGGTGGCAGTGTTTGCTGTTCAACGGGCGGTGGCAGATCTTGCTGTTCAACGGGCGGTGGCAGTTCTTGCTGTTCAACGGGCGGCGGCAGTTCTTGCTGTTCAACGGGCGGCGGTAATTCGTCGAATGGTTGCAGTGGACCATCGCTCATTCGCGGTCCGTCGGCGTGTGATGGGGCGTGTTCGCTGTGATGCATGAAATCTCCGAACACCGGCTCGGGTGGCAATGGGTTGTAACGTAAGCCGCAATCATTGCAGCCGAATTCGATCAGTCCGTCGACGGTCGTGCCGGGCAGGGATAGCAACTCTTGTGGCACGATTGCGCCCGGATCGAGCCACATTCCTTCGGGTGTCAGTTCCATGGTTCCCAGATCGAGTTCCAAGCCACGCCGAACGACTTCGTAGTTGACGAAGATAGAGAGCAATCCGTTTTGCGCATTCAGCAAGTCGTTCAATGCGCCAATTGCGTCACGAGCCGCGGTCGGACCGACGCTCGTCCCGCGGGCCTCATTGAGTGTGCGAATGTCGGCGTTCAAATCGATTTGCGAGGCAGCAATTCGAACGGCTTGTCGGCCCAGTTCAAAATTGAATCGGTTGGCCCGCAACTGTCGGATCTCGGCCCGCAGAAGCTGCCAGATTCCGTCCTCATAGGTATAGTAATTTCGTCGGTTCCGGTCGAAGCGAATCAAGGCGGCGGCATAGTCATTGCGTTCTTGCAGTCGCGTGATTGGGGCGTCCCATCGCAAACCCGCTCGCAACGAGCTGCTGTTACCGCTGAGGTTGACTGGGCTCTCGCTAACGGTTCGCACATCCCCGCTGAGTTCGACGTCAAGTGTGCTCTCCAATTGATCGGCGACGACTTCAATTTGTCGCCAAGAGTCGACCAATGCGGCACGCACGTTGGCCCAGTCCCGGCGGTTTTTTCTCGCGATCTCAAAGGCCGCCGGCGGATCGATATCGACTTCTGGCAACAATACGCTCTCGGTTCTGGCACGGGCTTGGATCAGCTGCAAGGCGAGTACATCGTCACCCAGTTCGGCCAGCAATTTCTGTGAAGCAAGAATCACATCGTCCCGCAACAGGTCGGTGAGCTTTACGGGGTCGATTTCCTGCGGACGACCACTCGCGAAGCCGGACATCGTTTTTTCCAGGGCCTCGATTCGACTCTGATAGGAGCGGAGCCGTTCTTCCAGCTTCGTAAAGGATTCACGCAATTTGGTGCTCAAGTCGTCCAGTTCCTTCAGCTCAAAGATCGACTCATCGATGTTGCTCACGCCGACGAGTGCGCAGATGCTTTCCTGCTCCGTTCGGTAAAGACTTTTCAGGCTTTCATTTTGGCGTTGTCGGCGGGGCAAGATCCGCTCGAAGGCGTTGATGTCTTCTGCGACACTCGGTAAGTCGGTTTCAATGAGCTCGCGATTGAACTCGGCCAGTGGCTGCAACTCTTGTTGCAGCGACTTCAGGAGCTGCGCGAGTTCCGGCGTCCATTGGATTTGAGTCCGCGGCAAGTCTGTCGCTGGGTCGACGATGGGTTCGCCACGTTTAAGGATCGCTACGTTGAGATTTCCAACATTCGATCGGAGGACTCCCAAGTCTTTGCGGCGGGTCAACAGCTCGCTGTCGATCAGCTCGAACTGCTCCAGAATCGGATCATCCAATTTGGCGCAGATATAGGGTGGCAATCCCATGTCACGCATGAATTGATCGACCGAGCGTTGATAGTTGGCCTGCTGTGTAACCAGCGAGCTTTGCGCAGAAATCACATTTTGCTGGTTCTGGGCGACCTGCAGATGCTGGCGAACGATTGTCTCGGCGTTATCGGGGATCGTGGTCAACATTTCGATCAGCGTGTCATTGAGGATCAGCAAGTTCTCGGTTTGTCGGGCAATGTTCTCTTGCTGGTTGCGAATCACCAACTGTGCTTGCAACAGGCCGAGATAGCCGCCAGCGCCCCCTTGCAAATTGGAATTGAGAGAGATGTTGTTGACGGCGAGAGTTTCCGTCCCGCGGCCGATGGTGATTCTCAAGTAGAAGGTTCGTCGAAATCGCTCGAACGCTCGGACGTTGGCTAGCAGGTTACGCTCGGACTGCGTCAACCGTTCCAGGATCAAATCGCGCCCGGCATTGCGAAGCAAGGGTTGCAGCAACGTGAAGTCGAACAGGGTGGTACCGGTTCGCGAATTCGAACCACTCAAGTCCCAAACGATGCTATTGGCGACGCCGGCGACCAGGCTACCCCCCCAAGCCAGGTTCCGCTTGAGCGACAGATCGCTGGAACCGAAGGTGTATATGGGGTCCCTTACCACTGCTGACAAAGTCCGAGGCACCGAGACCGCCAAAGATCTGCGTATCAAACTGAAATCGCTCGCTGCTGACATCGAGTGCCGCCAGATACAGCTGCTCGACTTGGAATTGGTAGTCGGGCGATTGCAGCAGAGCGATTCGGACCGCATTCTCGGAGTTCAGCACCAGGACGCCATCGTCATCGAGCGGCAGGAACTGCCACCAATCGGGGCTTTCGGTGGCGTTGGTCAGTCCAGCGGCTTCCCACATCGGATAGCCGCGACGACCGTCCACGCACTGCATGTATCGATGGGACGCAGGATCATCCAACGGCATCGGTTGGAAATCCAAGTCGAACGGATTGAACATTCGACTTCGCCGATCGACTTTGATTTGGATCGGGGCACTCGGGGGCCGGGCCAGATCGCGTGCTTTTTCGGCGAGCAGCATATTGGCCTCGTTGTCGGCCTGCTTGCGGTAGTACTGGCGATGACAGCCGGTGATAACCACGGCGAGCACGACAAATACGAGCAGAAGTTGCGTTTGGCGGGTCATTGTCACGTCAATCGTCGGGAATGTTGAAATCGCTGCAGTGGAGAGAACCGGCAGAGGAGGTATGGCCGATTCCATCGCTATCGACTTCGGTGCAATCGCGTCCCTTGCTTGACTGGTATCACCGGTCGCAGGGGTTGGTTGTGACAATCGGGGTGTTGCTGGTGAGGATTGTGTCAGTCTTGACGCCGATGGCGGCTGGACCGATGCTTCGCCGGCGGGGGGTGCAGCGAGGCCGAATGATGCCTGTTTGCCCGCGAACCCCGAGAAAAGCTTGACGCTACAAACCGCCCAACTTAAAATTCAGACGGGTAGTTTTACCTCTTGTCTGTCGCCCCAACGCGATCCCGGTTCGTTGCGGGCACCGCAACTGGAGGGCGTTTCCTCCGCCGCGATGGTGAACACAGAGCGATCATGAAGTTTGCAATACTCGGTCTGCTGGTCGTTCTTGTCATCAGCTTCTTCGTGCTCGTTTGGAAAGCCGCAGGTAATTGGCGGTGGTACCAAATCGTCGCCGTCTGTGTCACGATGCTGCTGGCGGTCACGCTGATATTTCCAACCGCTGGCGTGCTCGCCAGTCGCAGCGCTTGGCACCAGAAAAAAGAAGAACTCGAAGAACGCGTCGCAAAGATCCGTGTCGACCAAAAAGAACTCAAGTATGGCGATCCGGCGGATGCCGCGTCGGAAGGAATTGTCCAGCTCACGCAACGGTTGTCCGAGCTGAGCGTTGAAGCGGGCCGACGCTGGCGAAACTTGGTGAAGTCCAACGTTGCCGGAAACAGCATCACCTTGGTGCGACAACAACCGGTCGCGGGGATCCCGGGTGTGCCGCCCGCGGATGCCGCTGCAGCTGCTGCCCCCGCAGAGCCACTGATCCCCGAGAGCCTGGTTGTCTATGGCTTTGCCGAATCTCAGGATCCGGCGACACAGATGATGATCCCCACATCTTATTTGGGTGAGTTTAGTGTCACCGCTAGCACACCGACTCAAGTCACACTGACGCCTACCGGACCGCTCGATCCCGCCCTGTTGCAACGGGCGCAAAGTTGGTCGCTGTACGAGATGTTGCCTTTGGACGGTCACCAGCCATTCATCGCCGAGGGAAGTGTCCCCAGCGATGACAACTACTTTGGTCGAGTCGATGAAGATCTGGTTCGTCGACTGCTCGGCCGTGGTGTCACCGAAGCAACCATCCAGAAGTACCTCCGTGACGGCAGCCGCGCGACGCAGGATGATCCACCACTGAGCCGTTGGGTCAAAGTTGAGTTCACCAAAAACTACAAAATTGAGGTCGATAGTCCGGAACAGCGTGGTGCGTTGGATGGCGGTTTTTTTGACGGCAATGGCCGCGCCGTCGATAGTCGTCTTCAACGCGGCGAGGATATCACGTTCAAGGCGGGTGACCAAATCCTGGTCAAGGAAGAGGCAGCCGACCTGCTTCGGGACGAGGGCGTCGCACGCCTGATCGACCAATACTACCTGCGTCCAATGAACGACTATCGCTTTGTTCTTCGTCGGATTCGGTTGCGATTGGACGAGTTAGCGAATCGCAAAGAGGAACTGGCGTTTGAAAAGCAAGTGCTTGATGAAGCAATCGACAAGACCGTCAAGATGCTTGCGGTCAATCAAGAGGCAAAGTTGAAGCTCGAGCAGGATCTGGCCCAAGTACAACTCGAGCAACAGGCGATCGAAAAATACCGAGCTGGAATTGCCGACAAGGTCCAAGCGACCCGGGACGAGATGGTGCGATTGTACAAGAGCAACTTGCAACTCGAACAACAGTTGCAGCAGCGGCATCTCAAAATCCAGCAGCAAATCGACTCACTCACGATGGCCCCCTAGTGCCAGCGATTGGGGAGGTGGAGTTGTGTGCCAGCGTTTGTGTGCCATGGCGTTATGGGTTGGCGGCAATCCAGTCGGCCAACGTGCCAAGATGCTGGATGAACGTTTCGCTGCGAATCACCTGACGTGTCGGATCGTCCTGGCCGTAATACTTGAGACGCCCCGCTTCCACCCATGCGCCGCGGGAATCGAGTGAATCGATCACCCGCTGGGCGTTCTCCGCCAGGCTTCGCGTTGCTTTGGGTGGGTGCAGCAACGGCGGGCTGAACAGTTGATCGATTGGCGTTCGCCGCACCTCTTGGAGCTGGGTTTCGATTCGGTCGAGCTTTGAGGGGACAATGAAGCTGTAGTGCGTTGGCAGATCCTCGGCCGAATAGGTCAGCTGGTAATCCTTGGTGAAAAACAACGGCCGGTTTGTTCGCAGTTCGTAGAATCGGGCCAAACGACCATCCTCGAGCAGGGATCGTCGATAATAGGGAATCGCACGATCGAGTGGCTGCAGGAAGCGGTCGGCGTTTTTCGATGTCGCCGCCGTCCGTCGGTACAGCAGAATCAGCGTCTGCATCACTCCCTGAGACTCGCCACCTGTGATGGCGGGCGGCTCGAACTTGCGGGCCCATGCAGGATGCATCTCGCGATCGTACTGCTGTGCCCAACCGGGTTGTGGTTCGGGTAACTGTGCTCGCAAAAAAAAGTCACCCCCTTTTTCCGCTGCGGCAAGGTACCGCTGGTCACCGTAGATCTGCCATGCATCGAGTGTCGTTTGGATCAAGTCGCTCATGGTGTTATCGTTGAGCGTGAAGTATCCCGAGTAGTCGATGCCCGGAAATGTCCGTGACCAAGTTTCCGGAAAAGTTGCCTGTTGGATGACCTTGGTATTGGGGTCCGCAAATTCGCTGTACCGCTGAGGCCATGCGCCACCCGGGTCCTGGGATCTCAACACGCCATCGAGCGCGTACATCACCGCCTCGTGGATCGGTTCGTTGTTGAATTCAAGTTCCTGATCGAGCTGCATCAAGAATCGGATCACCGATTGCGACTTGTTATCATCAAACGTCGTTACGTTGCGAAGTTTCTTTCCGATCCCGCCATCGATCCGATAGGCATATTTTTTTCGTTCCTGATCTGCGAACTCAATTTTGTTGTCCCAACCGCCCGATTGCAGCTGGCCGAGCAACAATGCCGCGGCAGTTTCTCGAGCCGCATCCAAAAGCAGCGGATCACGAGTGAGTCGATACGCGTGTAAATACGCCATTGCCACGCTGGGTGTCCCCGGAGGTTGGATCCAGGCAGTCGTCATACCGACCTGTCCCTCACCCTCGCGTTTGGAAAGATCGGCACTCCATTGATAGACATAGCCGCCACTCGCCGAGGCGTGTTGGCGAAAGAAGCTGACGGCCCGATGCATCGTCGAAACGGCGTCCTGGCGAGTCGGCTGGGCGGTCGCCTCGGGCGTCGTGAGTATCAATGCGATCAGATACAGGGCTATCGCACGAGGTTTCAGTCGCATCGGTGCTTTCCACATGGTTCCGGAAGCCTTTGTTTCCAATCATTGTCAACCGCAATCGTCGGCGGACCCGTGACATTGTACCGGCCCTCGACCGCGGCATCAGGTGAGGAATCGTAGAGGCCGTGCCTTTCAACAGCGAAACAATAAACTGTCCGTCATCGCCACTCAAGAAATCGCTTGGCGGCTATGATAGAGGGCAGACTGTTTAACTGTTGCCACTGACGGCGGGATCTTCCCAAGGGAGATCACGGTGTTGCATGTGGTGGACCCTGCGCCAGGAAGAAGAAGCGTACTGTGGAATCAAAAGCTGTGACTCGAATCGTGATCGCCGAAGATAGCCGTATCCAGGCGAAAATGCTTCACAAGCGATTGACAAAGGCGGGATATGATGTTCGCCATGGGGCGGACGGCAGGCTCGCGCTGGAATTGATCCGTACAGATCCCCCCGACCTGATCATCAGCGACATCGAAATGCCGAACATGAACGGCTACGAACTTTGCCGCAATGTGAAGCAAGACGCGAAACTGCGGCGAATCCCGCTGATGCTGCTCAGCACGCTGGCGGATCCGCAAGACATCATCGAAGGTCTGCAGGCGGGGGCCGACAACTACGTCACCAAACCGTACGAAACGGAGTACCTGCTT
Source organism: Pirellulaceae bacterium (assembly GCA_963734865.1). Taxonomy (GTDB): domain Bacteria; phylum Planctomycetota; class Planctomycetia; order Pirellulales; family Pirellulaceae; genus CBDCUW01. The sequence goes on along the minus strand of CAVTIV010000019.1, from coordinate 975,436 downwards.
TCACGCATCCAATCGCTGCTGCAAACGCCGATCGCCGAGACCGATTTGGACGACGATTCGCAAGTGTTAGAAGTGACTTTGCGGGGCAAACGATACACGGTCAAATCGGGTCGCCAGCAAGTCCTGAACCTGCTGATCAGCACGTTTGAAAATGCGGTCGAAAAGAATACCGAACTGATCCGCGTCAATCAGGAACTGTCCAGCAGTAAGGATAAGTTGGCCAGGCAAAATGATGTGCTGCAAGATCTGAATGCCCAACTGGAAGCCAACAATCAGCGAATGTGTCGTGATTTGGACGCCGCGGCGCGAATTCAACATTCCCTGCTGCCGGCGGGCGACATTGAGATCCAAAACGTTCAAGTCGCTTGGCGTTACATTCCGTGTGACGAATTGGCCGGCGATTTCCTGAACTTCTTTCCGTTGGATGATCGTCATATGGCCTTGTACATCGTCGACGTCAGTGGTCATGGGGTTTCCTCTTCGTTGCTGAGTGTGACCGTTGCTCGATCGCTCACTGCCCAGGTAACCAACTCCAGTATCCTGGCCCGCCATGGTGAGAATGGCCAGCTGATGATCTCACCTCCGACCGTCGTTGCCAGCGAACTCAATAGCCGATTCCCGATGGAAGATCAGGGCAATTTGTACTTCACCATGTTTTACGGGATCCTTGACACGCTCACCGGTCATTTGCGCTACGTCTCGTCTGGTCACGTTCCGCCTGTTCGGCTGCCTGCGGAAAAGGGCGATCCCGAAGTGCTGCCGGCGGAGGGATTCGCGATCGGCTGGATGGAGGATTTGGAAGCCGATGAGGAAACGGTCTCGCTCAATGTAGGCGACCGACTGTTCGTCTTTTCCGACGGCGTTCCCGAAGCGATGAACGAGAATCTGGAAGAATTCGGTGATCCACGAATGCTCAAACTGATCTCAGAGACTCGCGGCATGACGATCGACGAGGCTGTCGGCCACCTCAAAGAAGCCGTTGACGATTGGTGCCGCATCAACGGTCCAAAGGATGATGTCAGCATTATAGCGCTCGAACTGATCGAGCCAAAATAAGGCTCGTCGCGATGCCCGAGGCTCGACCAAGCATCCCATCGGCCGCCTGTTCGCCCACCGCGCTGTGCAACATGCTGGCCTCGCTGGCCGTGTTGGTCGGTTTCTTTTTGCCGCATTCGGTGGGCTGCGATCATTCACAGCATCGTCCCGTCACGATTGCGATCAGCACACCTTTCGATACGAATATTGTCGCGCTGCTTTGCCTGTGGCCATACGGGTTTGCGTTGTACACATGTGCGGCTTTCATCATGCTGGCCCTCGTGCGACCGGTCTGGATCGCTCGGGCGCTGCTGATGCTTCCAGTCGGTTTCGCGATCGCGCTGACCATCGGCTGGGGAATCGTATTGTTTAGCGAAGCCGATGAAAGCCGAATCGCGATGGTGATCGCAGCGATGATCGCGCCGCTGGGAACGTTGGTCGCGTTCCGCATGCTGTGGCTTGCTCGTGCCGACGAGATTACCGCGGCGGCGGCTTGGGGGCAGGGGTTTCTGTGCGTCTTGGCGATTTTTTCGCTGCGTTGGTTCTGGTTTCCACCCGTCAGCAGGATGCTTATTGGTGGCTGGTTCTCGATCGGATCGTTGCTATGGATGATGATCGCGTCTTGGACCTGGTTCATCCGCGCCCGGCATGATTTGATCGACCGATCCTGCCCGCGGCGTCCCTTTCAGATCTCGCTTGGGCAGATTGTCGCAGCGATCACCATGACGGCGATCGCGCTGACCTATTGGCGGCAGATTGCCGGATAGCGGAGCCGGTTGCAGCCTGGGGTTGGTATCGGAATCCAGCCTGTTCTCGCTCGGCGAAGGCATGTAACCATCCGATTTAGCTCTGTCCCTTTGAGTTCGGGTGACAGCAGAGTCAGGTTGTAGCGATTATGCTAGTCCCTTTACGAAAGACCGATTCCGGAGTACCCGGTTTCGAGACGCTGATCGGGGGATACGGCATTGGGGATGAGAGGCATGCGGTTTCTGGTCGCGATGGGGCTATTGGCAATCCATTGTTCCTCGGATGTGTTGGCGCAGAGTCAGGTTGCTGCGGAACCGATCGTCGGATTGCGCGAGAATCGACCGCGGGACTACGCGTTGACCAATGCCCGCGTCGTCATCGCGCCGGGAACGCTCAGCGAGGGTGCGACCGTTCTGATCCAAGGTACTTCGATCACTGCCGTCGGAAGCGACGTCCAAGTTCCAGCCGGCTGGATGACGATCGATTGCAGCGGGCGAACGATCTACCCCGGATTGATCGACGCTTGGGGTGAAGCCGAGGTGCCCCAGGCCCAGTCCGAAGCGGGTCACTGGAATCGCAACATCACGCCCCAAAGGTCTGCACGGGCGATTGCCCCCAAGGCGGTCGCAAATGCATCGAAGCTGCGATCCCAAGGGATTACCGTTCGCTTGGTCGCACCCCAAGGCGGGATCGTCAAGGGATCAAGTAGCGTCGTTCTGTTGGGCGAGACCAAGGCCGGCCGTGTGCTACTCAAAGAGCACGCCTGGCAGCACTTGCAATTGACGGTCCCGCGTGGATCGGGATCAGGCTATCCGAATTCGCCGATGGGCGCGGTCGCACTGCTTCGTCAAGCGATGTATGACGCGAACTGGTACCGCGATGTTTGGAAAACCTACAGCGCTCGTACCAATCTTCCTCGTCCGGAAACCAATCTTGCTCTCGATGCTTTGGCCGAGTCGATTGATCACGACACGTTTGTGATCGATGCCCCGAACGAGCGGATGTCGATTCGTGCCGATAAAATCGCGAAAGAATTTTCGCTGCAGGTGATCCTTCGGGGGTCTGGCCGCGAGTATCGCCAATTGGATGAAATTGCCCAATCGAATCGCCCCATACTGGTACCTGTCGACTTTCCCGCAACTCCCGAGGTCAAAACGGCTCGCTCGGCACGTGAAACGACGCTACAAGAGTTGATGCACTGGGATCTCGCGCCCGAGAACCCGGGACGGCTTGTCGCAGCCGGAATACCGATTTGTTTGACCACCGATGGCCTGAAGGACGAGGCCAAATTCCTGCGACAAGTCCGCACCGCGATTGATCGTGGACTTTCACCCGCAGCGGCGCTGGCGGCACTGACGACCGAGCCCGCCCGGCTGCTTCGGATCGATGACGTTGTCGGTCGCGTGCAGGTGGGAATGCTGGCCAACCTGGTGATCACGGACGGTGATCTGTTCGCCGAAGAAACGAAAGTGCTGGAGACCTGGGTTGCCGGAGATCGGTTTATCGTCACACCGGCAAAAGACATCGGAGTCGATGAATTGACCGGTCATTGGTCGATGCGGTTTCGTTCCGGAAAGACCAACGTCACCCTTCGACTCGAACTCAAACGAAGCGGCGACAAACTGACCGGTGCGCTGAGCGATCCGGTTGCCTTTTCCGGCGGGAAGAAATCCGCTGACGACTCGCCCAACAGTGACAAGCGAATCGACGAACAGTGACAAGGAATCGACGGCCAAGCTGAGCGATATCGTTCGACAGCGGGATCGAATGACCGCCTCGGTGCGACTGGACCAAGTCGATTCGTCGCTACCCCAAGGTCTCTCGCGGTTGAGCCTGGTGACGATTGTCGACCAGGATCATCGCCTCACCGTATTCGGATCGATTGACTTGCCAACCGGTGAGTCCCAAAAAGTTCAACTCGGATGGATCGAGGACGTTCGCAAGAGTGAGGATAGCGGTGACAAAGTCGCGGCCGAGAAGGCTGCGGATGAGAAGCCTGCCGATGACGAGTCCAACGATGACCCGGCCGATGTCGACCGACCCTCGGGCGAGAATCTTGCAGAGTCTGAGCCAACACAGTCACAGTCAACGCCCGTCTTGTTCCCATTGGGGGCTTATGGTCTGTCCGAACCGATTCGCAACGGGGAACACGTGCTGTTTCGCGGCGCGACCATTTGGACCTGTGACGAGGCGGGGAAGATCGAGAATGGCGATTTGCTGGTCAACGAGGGTCGGATCATTTCGGTCGGCACCGAACTTTCCGTGCCCGCCGGTTGCCAGGTCATGGATGCTACGCGGCAAACACATCACGCCCGGCCTGATCGATTGTCACTCGCACATGGGAACCGATGGTGGCGTCAACGAATCGGGGCAAGCGGTCACTGCCGATGTTCGCATTGGCGACTTTATCGATAACAGCGACATCACGATCTATCGCCAACTTGCCGGTGGCCTGACGACGTCGAACATCTTGCACGGTTCGGCCAATCCGATCGGAGGGCAAAACCAGGTAATCAAATTGCGTTGGGGCGATTCGATGGACGGGCTGCGAATGACGGAGGCCCCGGCGGGTATCAAATTCGCGTTGGGCGAAAACGTCAAACGCAATCAATCGCGTTACCCCAACACGCGGATGGGGGTCGAACAGATTCTGCGTGATCAGTTGCTGGCGGCTCGTCAGTACGATGCCGATTGGCGACGTTGGCGGGCCGGCGAACACGACGGTCTGCCACCGCGCAAAGATTTGCAGCTTGAGGCGATGGCCGAAATCCAGCGCGGCCAGCGTTGGATTCACTGCCACAGTTATCGACAAGACGAAATCGTTGCGACGCTGGATGTGTTGGAAGAGTTCGGCATTCAGATCGGAACGCTGCAACACATCTTGGAAGGCTACAAGGTAGCCGACCGGATGGTACAACACGGCGCGATGGGATCGTCTTTTTCGGATTGGTGGGCCTACAAATTCGAGGTCTTCGACGCGATTCCGTACAACGGGGCACTGATGCATGATCGTGGCGTCGTCGTGTCATTCAACAGCGACGATCGCGAACTCGCCCGTCATCTCAATACCGAAGCGGCCAAGGCAACGAAGTACGGCGGCGTACCGGAGCAAGAAGCGTTGAAGTTCGTCACGCTCAATCCGGCAAAACAACTGAGAATCGATCAATATGTCGGCTCGCTCACTGCGGGGAAGCATGCCGATCTGGTTGTCTGGAGTGGTCGCCCGCTGTCAACGCTAAGCCGCTGCGAACAAACCTGGATCGATGGCCGACGCTATTTTGATTTGCAAACGGACAAAGCGATGCGGACACGTGATGCCGGCCTGCGGGCGCAATTGATTCGTAAGGCACTCAGCAGCGGCGACTCATCAACAGCCGGCAAGGAAGACGTTGCCGAGGAAGACCGTTGGCAACGGCACGATATCTATTGTTCGGCGCACGGCAGCGTCCAATACGATCACACGGGGCAGATGCGAAACCAATGAAGAAGATGCAACAACGGATGCCGGCGACTTGTATGAATTGCCTGGCGTTGAAATGGGCGATCGCCCTGGCTGTCGTGTCGCTAGCTCGATTGCCGAGTGTATTGGCCCATGACCAGATTCCCGGTGCCCCGCAAACGCGTCCGATCGTGATCAAGAACGCCACGATTCACGTGATCGACGGACCGGCGATCGAGAGCGGGTCGCTGGTATTCGCTGGTGGCAAGATCACTGCCGTCGGCAAACAGGTCGCCGTTGCTGATCAGGCGATCGAGATCGAAGCCAGCGGCAAGCATGTCTACCCCGGCCTGATTGAGTCACTCTCGGACATCGGACTGCGCGAAATCAGTGCGGTCGAGGAGACCGATGATCGAACGGAACGGGGCGATCAAAATCCGAACGTGCGGTCATGGATCGCCGTCAATCCCGATAGCGAGCTGATTCCTGTCGCCCGGGCCGGAGGCGTGTTGGTGGCGATGACGGCCCCACGGGGCCGTTGGCTTCGCGGGCAATCGGCGGTATTGCAATTGGACGGTTGGACAGCAGCCGACATGGTGCTACTGGCTCCCGCCGGGTTGTACGTTGACTGGAGTGCGATGGAGCCAACCGACAACGACGAAAAGAAACTCGCCGAAAAGCGTGAACAAAAGATGCAGGAACTCGACAGCCTGTTGGACGAGGCACGACGCTACGGCGAGGCCCGGCACTTGCGACCCGATACGACACCCACTGACGTGCGTCTGGAAAGCCTGCTCCCGGTCATCGCTGGCGAACGTCCGCTGATCGCCGAGGCGGACCGGCAAGCAACGATCGAATCGGCGATCACGTATGCCCAAAGCCAAAAACTGCGAGTCATCATCCAAGGTGGTTACGACGCCGAGGCCTGCGCCGATCTGCTGAAAGAGTATCAGATTCCGGTGATCATCGGTTCCACCTACCGGTTGCCCAAGCGGCGTGACGATGCCTATGACGCGTCGTACACATTGCCACTTCGATTGCGCAATGCGGGTGTGCATTTCGCGATCGCTGGCGAGGGCGCCGGCTCGCCCGGTGGTGCCGCCAACGCCCGAAATTTGCCTTATCACGCCGCCAACGCCGTCGCCTACGGATTGCCTCATGACGAGGCGATTCGGGCGATCACGCTGTCGGCGGCCGAAATCCTGGGTGTGGCCGATCGCATCGGATCGATCACGGTGGGCAAGGACGCGACGCTGATCATCGCCGATGGTGACATCCTGGAAACCGAAACCAATGTCACTGCAGCATTCATCGAAGGTCGCGTCGTTGACTTGGGCAGCCGGCACAAAACGCTGTACGAAAAGTACAAGCTGAAATACTCGCGTCGTTAGCACCAAAGCAGCGGCAATCGCAAGCTGGTCCCTTGTGCTAGTGCAGAACCGAAACCAGCACCAGCAGTGTCAGCAGCAACAACAACGCGATCATCCGTGGCGCCCAACGAGATTTCGCCGCCAACTTTCGATCGGGCCGCATGCCGCGTGCCCAGAGGATGAACGATGATCCGATCATGATCGTCAACACATTGACCGAAACCAACAGCAATGGTCCGCCGACCGGCGACTTGCCAGCCCCAAGTCCCGACCAGCGGCCAAATGCGATGTGCAGCCCGGCGGTTGAAATCGGTGGCACCAGGGCCGCGGCGATTGCGGCCCCGGCCAGCGCCGATGATAAGTGTCGTCGGGTTCTGGCATAGGACGCCGCGATCCCGCCCACCATTCCGACGCAAAAGTCCAACGCCGAGGGGCCACAGCGGGCCAGCATCTCCGGCGTCGTCTGATCCTCAGCCAGCACCAAGCGGACCAGCAAACCGAACAGCACGCTAGCGGTCAGAGCACTAACGAAGCCCAATGCGATCGTGCCCAGCGCCGAACGAAACAGCGGCCGATTCCCGTGGGTCAGTGCCAGCCCGGCTCCGACGATCGGTGTCATCAGCGGCGCGATCAACATCGCCCCGATGATCACGGCCGCGGAGTTCTGTACAAGGCCGAAGGCGGCGAGCATGGCCGCGGCCGATATCAACCCGAGAAACTCCAGGTTTGGCTTCGATCCCTGCTCGAGTTCTCTGGCCAACTCCAGACGCTCGTCTCGGTCCATCGGTGGTGCCACCGATGCGAACCAGTCTTGAATCTTTGATCCCAGAGATTCCTTCAGCGACTCGCCGTCGTGAACCAAAGCCAGCGACGTGGGGCAGGTATTCTCCAGCAGTTTCAGACCAACGGTGTAAATGGGATTGTCGCGAGCCGGTTCGTCAACGCCAACCAACACCAGGTCGCCAACCCGTTGCGCCGTGGCGTTGATCTCTGCCAACACCCGGTCAACCACTTCGCCGACAGGATCGTCGGGCTGCTGGAACGGATCCGGAAGGACGGCTGCGGGCGCGAAGCCAAACAGTTTTTCCGACGCCGCGGCTGTGACTCGGCTCGATCCGAACATGGCGGTGAACATTCTTGTCGCCGCCTGCGGCGGAGGTCCGCTCGCTTGCAGCCAGAATGCCGGTGCCGAACAACGTTCGAACAACGTCCGCTGAAACTCATTTTCATCCGAGCCATAGACCATCACCAGCGTGCTGCAGCGGATCGAGCGGAGGTGTGCCAGCATCGATTCGACGTCGGCCTCGACCGCTTGGACCGACAGTTGTTTGATCGGCTGATCGAGCGCCGCCGGCCAATTTTCGTCTCGTGTGCTCCAGCAGGACCTTTCGATCGGTACCGATCACAGCGCCATGGATCGCTGCCCCGGAAGTTTCCGCAATCGTTCGGCACCAGGGGATTCCGCTACGGAGTTGGTCCTCCGAGCCAACGATAAAAACGACACTCATGAGCAGCGAAAACCGACGGATGAATGGAATGGTCGTCAACGGCTGGCCAAAGCTTAACCGATGACGGCCCGCAACGTTGGTGAACGGCTTGCGTGAGGCTCTGCCTGGGCAGGCACGCGCCAGCGCAGTGAGATGTTATCCTGCGTTGGTCCTCCTGCCACACGAAAGGTACCGTCCAAATTGGTTGATTTGAATACTCCGCGTTTGCCTGCACCGAGGCTTGCCGTCGCGATCGTCGCTTGGCAAGCCCTACCGGCGATTATTCCGGAGGTGGGTAGAAACGTTGGTGGTTTGGAGACCGCGGCGTGGCGGCTGGCAAAGACTTTGGCCGCGCAAGGCGTTGGCAGCCCACAGATCATCGTCCGCTCACCGTCGGTCGCCTCGGAGGTGGTGATCGATGGCGTGCGGGTCACGCCTCATCCTGAACCGCGAGAATACGTGCGCCGTGAGTTTGCTTCCTGTGTCGAGTGGGGTGATCGTCTTCGTCTGCACCGAATCTCGCCAAAATTGCTTTGGCAGATCCCCTATTTGGCAGTGACATGGCCCTGGCGGCAAAAGGATCCACCGCCGATGAAGCCCGATCCGCGATTGCGGTCGTATACGCCCGACGTTTGGATTGCCCTGGGAGCGAGCCGCGAAAGCGCCGCTGTGATGGCCACCGCGATCGAACAGAAAAAGCCCTCGTTGTTGTTGATCCAGTCCAACGCGGACCTCGATCCACGTTACGTGAGTCAGCCGGACTTCCGAAGTGCCTATGGAGAGCTCGCAGACCACTGTCGTTTTGCGGTTGAAAACGCGAGTCATGTCATTTGTCAAACCGTAACGCAACAACGTCTGTTACGGCAACATTTCGACCGCGATGGAATTTTGCTACGCAATGCGATTGACCCTGAGCCATGGAGAGCGGCAGCGAGGAAGCCCGGTGATTACGTTCTGTGGATCGGAAGATACGACAAATTTCACAAACGCCCACAGCTGTCAGTCGAGATCGCACGACTCTGTCCCGAAATACCATTTCAGATGGTGGTCAATGAATCCGATGATCAAGTGCGGCGTGAGATTCAAGCGAACCATCCCGAAAATGTGCGACTGGTTGATTACGTTCCAGCCAACGAGATGGCGGCCGTTTTCGGCGCGGCGAGGATATTCCTGTCAACCGGCAACGCGGACTACGAGGGATTCCCTACCGTCCTTCTGCAAGCGGTCGCGGCCGAGAAGCCGATCGTTTCTCTCGATGACTTCGATGGTTTTATTAGCCAGAGCGATTCCGGCATTGTTTGCGGAAACGATCTTCGGCGAGCGGCCGAGGCGATTCGACGGTATTGGAACCGGCCGGACGAACGTGATCCAAGCACCGCCACGGAATTCTTGCGGCAAAACTATACGGTTGAAGCAACCACTCACCAGTTGATCGAAATCCTTGGTCGGCTTTGATCGGAATCGTCATCGCGATGACGGTCATCAAGGAGCTTCCAACACGTCCGCTTCCCGACGACCACGGTCGCGACGCCGAGCCGCGATTGCTTCCGAGCGACGATCGTACCTCTGCTGCGGGACACCCGTTGCTTGCCGCGCAGGTCACGGAAATAATTCTTGAACGAGATTGGCCTCCCTTAGCGAGGTTTTTGGATATCGGGAATCAGCCGCGATGCCGCGTCGTAGCGGAATTCGCTAACATCAAGGCAGATTCGTTTGGCTCTCCAACAGGCTACTTCGGTATGAACATCCTTGATGAACAACAGATCGCCGACTATCAAAGCGATGGATATCTGTTTGTCCGGGAACTGTTCTCGGCCGAAGAGATCGGCTTGTTGGGCGAGACGGCTCGCAGCGATCACGCCATGGACAAGGCGGCCGCATCGATGGATGACGGCCAAGGGAACGATGTCCGTTTGTCGCTATGGAATCATCCGGGTGATGGCATCTACGGAATGTTTGCCCGTTGCCGGCGTGTGGTCGATCGTGTCCAGCAGATCCTCGAAGATGAGGTGTATCACTACCACTCGAAGATGATTCAAAAGGACGCCCGAGTGGGCGGGGCTTGGGCGTGGCACCAGGACTACGGCTATTGGTACCAAAACGGTTTGCTGTTCCCCGATCTGTGCAGCGTGATGATCGCGGTCGATGACGCGACGCGGCAGAATGGCTGCTTGCAAGTGCTGCGAGGATCCCAGCGGATGGGTCGAGTCAACCACGTGCTCTCGGGTGATCAGGCCGGCGCTGATCTGCAGCGCGTCGAGGAGGCAAAAAAAGTGATGGAGCTGGTGCATTGCGAGATGAAGGCCGGCGATGCGTTGTTCTTTCATTCCAATCTGCTGCATTGTTCGGCCGCGAACCTGTCCGATCACGCAAGGTGGGCGTTGATTTGTTGCTACAACGCTCGGCATAACAATCCGTTCAAAGAATCGCATCACCCAAGCTACACTCCGCTGAACATCGTGAATGATGATCAAGTGTTATTGGTCGGTCGAAACGATGCCCATCGGGCAATTGTGGAATTCGCAGATCTCGTCAACAGAGACCGCAGTGCGAAAAGTCTGGCCGACTCCTAGCGGTTTGTCACAGCTAGCGTCGGGAACGTTCGTCCCGGGAAATAGACTCCTCCGTGCAGATTCGACATGAAACTTGGCATCATCAACAGCGCATTCGATCAGGCCGGCGTCGACACGAAGACCGGACTGCAGCACATCGCTCGGATCGGATTCGATTGCGTCGACATCTTCACCGAGGCGATGACCATCGACGATGCCCAGATTGCCGTGATCCGCGACACCTGCCAGGCCAATGCCTTGCCGATCATCTCGACCGTTGTCGTCTCGGCCGGATTGATCGATTTCAACGAGCCCGTGCGCGACTTTCACCTCCAGCGGACCAAAAAGTTTCTGGATTTGGCACGGACGCTCGAATCCAAGAATCTGCTGCTGGTGATCGGCGAATACATCTGGCAGCGGGAAGTGATTCCGCCCGAGGCGCAATGGGAATGGGGCGTCGAGTGCGTCCGCGAACTGGGGCATTACGCCGGCGAGCGTGATCTGGAAATCGCCTTGGAACTCGAACCCTTTCGTTTGAGCTTGCTCAATAGCGTCCCCGAAATGGTGCGGTTCATCGATGATTGCGGTTTGCCGAACGTCAAAGCCAATATCGACATCAGCCATCTGGTTCTCGCCGACACGTCCCCGCAACAGCTGGAAAAACTACGTGGCAAAGCGGCTCATGTTCACATCAGTGACTGTGACGGAAAAGTCCATGGTGATCTGCCGCCCGGACGCGGGGTGGTCAAGTTTGCCCCCTACCTGCAAGCGATCAAAGATCTTGACTTCGACGGTGCCGTCTCGATCGAACTCGAGTACTCCCCCGACCCGTCAAGGATTGTCCAGTGGGTCGAGGAAGCGTACCAGGCAACGGACAAACTGATGCGACAGGTCGGATTGCGCGACGAAGCCTAGTATTCATTTCCGGTTGCGTCCGAATCGACCGCTGCGGCGGTGAAAGAACTCTTGACCACCTGACGAACCTGACGACTGGCAATTTCTTCGCTCAGCCGCGCGATCACTTCGGCGGTGGGCATCGAACCAAGATCGCCGTCAATTCGGTCGCGCAGTGAGATCTGCCCGGTCTCGGCTTCTTTGGGGCCGACCACAGCCATGTAGTTGACCAGGTCCAGCTGGGCATTTCGGATCTTCGCTTGCACCTTGCCGCCGCGTCGAATCGACGGTAACCTTCAATCCCGCCTCGTCGAGTTGCTTGGCCACCTGGACGGCATAGTCGAGCGATTTGTCACTGAGCGGCAACACCCGGATCTGCTCGGGCGAGAGCCACAGCGGGAAGGCGCCGGCGAAGTGCTCGATCAACATCCCGGTGAAGCGTTCCAGCGAGCCAAACGGGGCGCGGTGGATCATCACCGGTCGGTGGGTCGTGTTGTCACTGCCGTTGTACTCCAACCGGAATCGCTCGGGCAGGTTGTAATCCAGTTGGACCGTCCCCAGTTGCCACGACCGTCCGATGCAATCGCGTACCATGAAATCGGCTTTGGGCCCGTAAAAAGCCGCTTCGCCAGGCTCTTCGTTGAATTCCAGCCCCGAGTGTTCCAGTACGCCGCAAAGCGCGGCTTCGGCCTGATTCCAATTCGCTTCGCTGCCAACATATTTTTCGCTGTTCGGATCTCGTAGCGACAACTGCACTCGATAGTCGTCCAACCCGACCGATTCCAAAACGAACTTGGTCAGGTTGATGGTCGCCCGAAATTCCTCTTCGACCTGATCGGCGGTACAGAAGATATGGGCATCATCTTGGGTCAAGCCACGAACACGGAGCATCCCATTGAGTTCGCCGGTTTGTTCGTGCCGATACACGGTACCGAACTCGAACAACCGCAGCGGCAATTGACGATAGCTGCGAGGTTGCGCTTTGAAGATATGGCAATGATGCGGACAGTTCATCGGCTTGAGCAGATACCGCTCGTGAGCGGATTGCCAGCGGTGGATCACGTCGCGTTTTGCATCAACGGATGAAGAGAGTTTGTAGTCGGGCAATTCAACACCGAACACTTCGACCGCCGCCATCAATTTTTCTTCGCCATCGGCGTCGATCGTGCCGGCTTCCAACCGTTGGCTCCAGGCATCCAGCAGCCCGCCCACTTCGCTGCCAAATAGCGGGCTGAATTGGCTGTCCCGGTAGTATGGAAAGTGGCCGCTGGTTTCATACAGTTCCACCCGCCCAATATGCGGGCTGAAAACGGGATCATATCCTCGTGACAAGAGTTCCTTTCGCAAGAAGTCTTCCAAGGTCACTCGGACACGCGCCCCTTTGGGCAGCCACAAACACAATCCTGGACCCACCTCGTTGTTGATCGCGAACAAGCCGTGTTGCTTGCCGAGCACGCGATGGTCACGACGTTTCGCCTCTTCGATCTGTTCCAGGTATGCTTTCAGCTCTTTCTTGTCAAAGAAGGCGGTGCCATACAATCGCTGCAGAGGTCTTCCCGACACGTCACCTTTCCAATGCGAACCGGCGATGCTCATCAATTTGATCGCCTTGATCTTGCCGGCGTCTGGGATGTGCGGACCACGGCAAAGATCGACGAACTCACCTTGTCGATAAAAGCTGACCGTCGGCTGATCCGCTAATCCGGTATCGATGTGCTCGACTTTCAAATCTTGATCCAAGTCCTCACATAACTTGCGAGCTTGATCGCGATCGAGAATGAACCGCTCAAACGGTTCCTTATCGTCGATGATCTTTTTTATTTCCTGTTCGATCTTCGGGAAATCGTCTTCGCTGATCTTTTCCGGAATATCAAAGTCGTAATAGAAGCCCCCCTCGGTGGTCGGGCCGAAGGCTAGCGAGACGCCTTTGTAGAGCCGCATCACGGCGCGGGCCATCACGTGAGCCGCGGAATGGCGAAGCACATCGAGCGATTCCCGATCTCGGCTGGTCAGCAGCTTCAACGACAGCGGCTGGTCACCCTCGGCCAATTCTCCCAGCGGCCGATCGGCATCGACGATCTTGCCGGATACCTCCGCAGCGATCACGCTCCGGGCCAAACCTTCGCTAATGCCCATCGCCACATCCATTGCGGTCGAGTGACCAGGATGCTCGGCGACGGTACCATCGGGCAGCTGAATTCGGACGGATGCGGCAGAAGCGGTACTCATAACGGTACAAATCGATTCGAATGTTGGTGAACTCCCTGTTCCCGCCGGAGGTCCTGTTCCCATCGCGAGAACGTTCCCCGCGGGAACCCGGAAGCATTGCTGTCGACGCGCACGTACGAGGAACGCGTCTTTCCACTTAAAGGATGATGGGAACGCCACCAAAACGTCAATCCCGAATGAATTGACCCCTGTCTCGGCGAACGGGTTCGCGGACGGTTTCCAACTTCGAAGCCGTCATGGTTCATCGCTGGAAACGGACCGATTCGCGGATTTCCCTCTTCCGATCATTGCGCCGCAACCTCTTTCCAGGCCAACCGACGGAACTCGGGCGGAGCCAGATACGATAAAACATCCTTCGATTGACCCACCCACCCGAATCGCGAAACATGGATATCCAATACCAGCGAGAAGACAATCTCTCGCCCGATGAATTCGTCAGTGTCTTGATCCGTAGCACGTTGGCCCAGCGGAGACCGATCAACGAGCCCGAAACGATTGAGTCCATGCTGCGGGGTGCGAGCGTCGTGATCACGGCGCGGGCCGGCACGATATTGGTTGGCGTCTCGAGGGCCATTACCGATTGGGCATACTGCACCTATCTTTCGGATCTCGCGGTGGACGCACAGTTCCAGCGTCAAGGGATCGGTAAAGAATTGGTTCGCCGAACTCACTTGACCGCCGGTTCAAACACGACTCTGATCCTGTTAGCCGCACCGGCCGCCGCCGACTATTACGGGCATATCGGAATGGGCAAACACCCCTCGTGTTGGACGATCCCCCGCCAGGTGAGAGGATGACCGAACAGCAAAAGTTGACCCGCGATGGATTGGCAATCGTCGGCGGAATCGCGGTGTTGCCGGACCGATTGCTGCAGGATGCGGTCGTCATCTGCCGCGGCGGCAAGATTCGCTATGTGGGAAAAAACCACAGCAAGATACCGGCCGGGGCAGAAGTGATCAAAGCGAGAGGAGGATACGTCACGCCCGGATTCGTTGACATTCATGTGCATGGTGGCGGGGGTGCCGACGTGATGGACGGGACGACCGAGGCGGTCCGCACCGTTTGCACCGCCCACGCTCGACATGGAACGACCACCATCTTTCCGACGACCAGCACCGGTAGCGATCAGCAAATCCACGAGATGTTAAACAGTTGCCATCAGGCCCAACGATCGTGGGATGTCAGCGGCGGTGCTCGGATTGGCGGTGTGCATCTGTATGGGCCCTACTTTGCCCCGGATAAGGTGGGATGTCACAATCAATCGCAATGCCGAAATCCGACCCGCGGCGAATTCCAACGATACTTCAAAACGGGTGTGGTCAAGATCGCGACCTGCGCCGCCGAACTTCCCGGAGCAATCGAGTTCTATCGTCAAGCCCGACGCAAGGGCTGTCTGGTTACCTGCGGGCACTCCAATAGCAGCTGGCACGAAATGCAGGCGGCATTCGACGCCGGAATGCGGCACGTCGACCATTTCTGGTGTGCGATGAGCAACGTCTCGTCGATCCGCCATCGGCTCGGTGTGCCGATGCAAGGCAGCATGCTGGAGTTCGTCCTGGGCAATTCCGAGATGAGTACCGAAGTGATTGCCGACGGAATGCATTTGGCACCCGAACTATTGCGGTTCGCATGGCAAATGAAATCGCCGCGACGTTTATGTCTGGTCACCGACTGCAACCGAGCGTTGGACATGCCGCCGGGAAGATATCGATTCGGTCCCAAGCAAGACGGATCGTGGTTCACCAGTGACGGCAAGGTCGGCTGGGCATCCAACGACTCGCTCGCCAGCAGCGTCATGGGAATGGACCAAATGGTCAAGACGATGCATCGCGTTGCGAGGATCCCGTTGGAAGACGTCGTGCGAATGGCCAGTCTGACGCCTGCCGAGCGAGTGGGCATCGACGATCGTGTCGGCAGCTTGACCAAGGGCAAGGACGCAGATTTGTTGATCCTGAGCCGGCAACTGAACGTGCGCCGCGCCTATCTCCGGGGAGAACTTTTTCACGCCTAGTCCTAGGTCGGATTCACGGTGCCGGCTGACGTTGACATGGAAACCATCGGTTTTCGGCCGGTTCCACGCCAACACCTCTCCAAAGTATTCAGGGAGCCGCGATCCTCTGAAGCCGCCCGTTCACTTCATTTTGACCCGGCAAAGATAGCTGTCGGCGGTGATGTAAAGCGTCTTGCCGTCTTCACTGAACGTGCAGTTGCTTGTTCGTTCAGCGGTGATCATTCGCCCCAGCAACTTGCCTTCGGGAGTCAATACATAGATGCCGCCAGGACCGCTGCCATAGATGATGCCATCCGAAGCGACCGTCATACCGTCCGGCAAACCGGGAAACTCATCGATCTGCTTGTCGCATTTGAAGATCACTTTTCCTTCGCCCAGCGTTTTGTCGTCCTTGATCGGGAATGACATCCAGAGCGGATTTTCGGGATCGCTCTGAGCGACATAAAGTGTCTTTTGATCGGGTGACAGCCCGATGCCATTTGGCCGCGCCAATTGTTTGGTCAACAGCGTCAACTTACCGTTGCTGTCGAGGCGATAGACGCCACAGAAATCGAGCTCGCGTCGCGGATCGGCGGCCCGCTCGGGAAGTCCGTAGGGCGGATCGGTGAAATAGATCGAACCGTCGGAATCGAATACAAGATCGTTGGGGCTGTTCAAGCGACGACCCTCGAAACTGTCCGCCAAGGTGCGTTTTCCTCCGCCACGTGTCAGTACCGACACACGCCGGTCTCCGTGCTCACAAGCAGTCAGGCGACCGATCGGGTCGAGTGCCAATCCATTCGACCCCGGTTCCAGTCCGTAATAGCTGACTCCCGTGTAGCCACTCGGAGTCATGAACAACTCAATGCCACGAGCTTCGGTCCAGCGAAAAATGCTGTTGCGTGGAATGTCCGAAAACAACAGGTGTCCGCCCGCTTCGTCCTTGACCCAGACAGGACCCTCAGTCCAGGTGAAACCGCCGGCGAGAACTTCGAGCTTCGTCTCAGGGGCAACCCGTTCGTCGAAAGCCGGGTCCAGACTCTCAAGCCGGCCGATACTGGTGGGTGTTTGCGCCAGTGCGGAAACAGACGCAACAAAAACAGTTGTGATCAGGCATGCGAAACGCATTGGTATCTTCAATCTGGCGCCAAGAGTAAATGTTTGGGTCGGCGGTGACCGGTGAGATCGGACGCCGTACCTCCGTTCTTCTTGACAATTGTACTTGCTGACCCCCTGGAGTGTGTTTCCAATCGGACCAATCGGCGCGGGCTAGCTTTCGCACAGCGGTCTCGGCCGAGACGGCTCGAACATCATTTCTGCGATCGTCGAATTTCCCAGCGTCTCCTCAACCAACGCCAATGACTGATCGAGCCGAGCATGCATGGGGCAAAGTTGCTGACAATGGGAAGCGAGCGATAGCGGGCATCCGGTGATCCGCTGCAGCGGGTCGACGGCGTTGACCACGTCCAATACGGAAAGATCTTGCGGAGATGGCACCAATTGAAAGCCTCCTCCCACGCCGCGGCGGGAACGGAGAATCTCCGATCCGGCCAAATCATGCAGGATTTTCGATAAATAACTGCTCGGCACCTGAGTCGCATCGGCGATCAAGCGATTCCCAATCGGACCCTGCTGCTGATGCTGAGCGAGGTACACGACGGCACGAAGCGCGTATTCGACGGTCTGTGAAAACATCCGAAATCCTCCGTCGGTCTGGCCGGCTAGGCGGCGCCGGCCACCTCGGCTGGGCCCGGTTTGGGCGAAATGAGACTGGAGATCTGCGACCAGGAGGGATAAAGACGACAAAAATATCCGAAATGGCCTTGTGCTGTCTTTTAAATCGGACAACGATATCCATTATTACAGCTAGCCGGTTCTTCCGCAGCCCCAAAAAACGCTTTCACCGGAGATACCTGTCGTGACCCGAATCGCACAATCACTGATCCTGATGTCCGCCGTCGCCCTGATCGCATTGCTGGCCACCCCGAGTTCGCGGGCCGCCGATCCGAAGAAAAAAGATCGACCGCTGGAACGCACCCGGAAAACGGTTCGCATGCTCGATGACATCTACAAGGGCGGGATTGTTGCGATCACGCAAAATTACGTGAACGACAAGGACACGATCCCGGCGGGGACGGCTTTCAAAGAAGTCTTCAAATCGGCCGAAAAGAATGGTTGGCACACGGTGCGGTTGGTCGACGGTCTCGGTGAACCGCTCAATGACGAGAACGCTCCGATCGACGCGTTCGAGAAGGAGGCTCTGCCCGCTTTGGTTTCCGGTAAGTCAAAGTGGTTCGAGCAGATCGATACGGTCGACGGCAAACGCACGCTTCGTGTCGCGACGCCCATTCCGGTCGTGTTCGAGAAGTGCATCATGTGTCACGACAACTACGAAGGGGTGCCGGCGGGCCAGGCAATCGGCGCGCTGACTTACAAGATCAAGATCGAGTAAGTGGTTCGCGAGTCGCGTTGTTGAGCTTCATGTGGCAACGGATCGAGGGGAGATTCTGATGAACGGGTCGCGTTGTTTGCTGGTTTTGGTTGCGCTGGTTTTGCCTCGCGCATCCATCGGCCAATCGGACTTCGAGCAACCCCCGATCGAGTACCATACCGCCCCTGTCGATGACGCGATCGAGCGACTTCGCCAGGCGATCGAATCGGATGACCAACAGCTTCAATGGGACGACAAGAACGGATGGCTTTCGTCTTTGCTTGAAAAGCTGGATGTTCCTGTTTCATCCCAGACGCTGGTATTCTCGAAAACCAGTTTGCAGATTTCACGGATCACACCGCAGCGTCCTCGGGCCC
This sequence comes from Pirellulaceae bacterium, assembly GCA_963734865.1. Classification (GTDB taxonomy): domain Bacteria; phylum Planctomycetota; class Planctomycetia; order Pirellulales; family Pirellulaceae; genus CBDCUW01. The sequence goes on along the minus strand of CAVTIV010000019.1, from coordinate 956,885 downwards.
TGTACTTCAATGACGACGTCTACGTTGGATGGGTTCAAGAGGGAGACGTCGTCGAGTTGTCCGCGGTCGATCCCAAGCAGGGTCCGATCTTTTATTCGATCAAGCAAAATCAGGATGCCAAGCCGGTGATCACCAGAGATCGCGGCCAGTGCATTGTTTGTCATGCATCTTCACGGACCCAGAATGTGCCTGGTTATCTTGTCCGCAGTGTGTTCCCCAGTATCAATGGGACTCCGCATTACGGACTCGGGACAACCACCACCGACCATTCGACCGAACTGTCCAAGCGATATGGTGGCTGGTATGTCACCGGCACACATGGCTCGATGCGCCATCTCGGAAACGCGATCGCCAAAGAAGATTCCCGATCGCCAATCGATGTTGAGCCGGGCGCGAATCTGACCAAGCTTGATGGCCTGATCGACACCAGCCCCTATTTGGCAGATTCCAGTGACATCGTTGCCTTGATGGTGCTGGAGCATCAGTCGCAGATGCACAACCTGATCACGCGGGCCAATTACGAGGCGAGGCGAGCGGCGTATCAAGATCAAATCATGAGCAAACTGCTTGACCGTCCAGAGGATTACGTCAGCGACTCGGCCAAGCGTCGCACGAAATCAGCCGGTGACAAACTGCTCAAATACATGCTTTTTGAAGACGAATTGCGATTCACATCGCCGATTGCCGGCACATCATCCTTCCGGCGCAATTTCGAGCAACAGGGAATCCAAGACAGCCGCGGCAGATCGCTGAGGCAATTCGACTTGCAGACACGACTGTTCAAATACCCATGCAGCTTCCTGATCCATTCCACGTCCTATGCTGGACTGCCGGTGGAGGTTCGTGAATATGTCGAAAATCAATTGGCACTGATTCTGACCGGTCGCGATGAATCAGCCGAATTCGACTTTCTCGGCGATCAGGACCGCAAGGCGATACGCGAGATTCTTTGCGACACGCTACCGGGATTCCAACTTCGGATTGACGATGTTGGCAAACAGCGACCCCACTCCTCCGTCGCCCAGGCAAGTCAATCGTTGTGATGCGACAGCGGAACCCGCGAACGTCGGCGTTGCATGATCTGGCCGTCGTATTCTTGGTCAAATCCTTTTCCTGCTGATTGTCCATCCTGCCATGTTGCGACGTTCGCTGCGGATCAGAGAGGCGTCGGTGCCTCGGCGGGCAAACCGGCCTTTCGGTCATCCCTCGGCGGCTGGGGGACTGGCGGCTCGGCAGGTGCCGACGAATCCGTCTTTGTATCGGGCTGGGGAGGAATCGGTGGCAGCTCGTCAATCGGTGTGGATGGATCCACAGGCGGGGCGATCCGCGCCGCCGGCACCGTGGTGACGGGGACAGATACGAATTGCCGCAGCAGGGCTCTCGTTTCTGCGAAGCCACTTGCCGTGCTGATCGAACCCAATTGCGGGTTGGCCGACACGCCGTCGTAATTGGCAACCAGGTCGCGGACGGTTCCCGGGTCCGCGTTATGGTCGATCGCATCGACGATTCGATTGGGGGCCAGGTAGTTCATCCAAATGTCGCCATCATCTCGCCGGCGTGACAAGCTCTCGCTCAGACGCATCGCGGAGGTGCGGAGTCGTTCGTTCAGCTCTGCGGCGGTGACCCGAAAAGATTCGGCTCTCGTCGCCGGGGCAGCGGCTCCCTGTGCCGGATACGCGGGCACTGGTTGGTAAACCGTGACCGGCGGGTAGACCGTGGCCGGTGGATAGACGGGGACTGGATCGTAAATGACAGAACCAGGTACGTAGTAGCCGCGATAGCTGTAATAGGCAGACGGGTAGCCATAACGATAGGAGCCGTAGACACCGGTGTTGACCGAAGTGAATGGTGCGCGGACGCGGGTACCACCACCCCAGGGCAAAACATCTACGGAAACGAATAGGGCGCGAACATGGACACCGCCCCCAAATCGGCCGATCCGCACCAGTTGCGCATCAGCCGTCGTCGCCACAGCAAGCACAATCAAACAGCAAACCGAGCCAGCACCAGAGCGGATCATCGATCGTCTCCCGAGCAAAATGGTCCACGAGCAAAAGAAGTACCTTGTCAATGTCGATTCGTAGGCAAAGCACCAAAGGGCCGGTCACGATTCTACCAAATCCGGGCGATCCTGCCGACCGCCGGAGCAATCGACGCGAACCCGATTGTCGTGCGGGGTCAATGATTGACAGGAAAAAACTCTACTTCCACTCGTGAATCAATTTTCCATCGGCGATTGTCCAAACGCGAATCGTGCCGCTCTGGCCACCGGCGACGAGGGTCTTGCCATCGGGGGTCACGGCGAGAGCAAACAGAAAATCGCCCCCGGCGTTGTACGATCTCAATGACTTACCATCACCGCTGTTGTGCAGCCGGACCTGTCCGTCGGCACACGCCGTGATGATTTGGTTGGTCGTTTCGACGAAGGCGATTGCGTTAATTTCTTTCGGGAATCCCCCGATTGTACGGCGTTGTTCGCCCGTTTCGACATTCCAAACCTTGACGTTTTGATCGGCGCTGGCCGAGGCAATCGTTTGCCCATCATCCTGCCAGGCAATTGACAGGACGTGATGCGTATGACCCTCGAGCGAACGGATCACTTGGCCACTGGCAACGTCCAGCAAACGAACGGTTTTGTCGGCCGCCGAGGAGGCGAGCGATCGACCATCGGGCGAAAACTTGACAGCCAACACGGTGTCACTATGGATCTCGCCAAAGTCACGAACCAATTGGCCACTGCTGGTCGAGAAAATTTGAACTTCTCCCGATCGACTTGGTGGGCCGCTGCCGACCGCGATCGCCAGTCCATCGGGATGGAAATCTAACGCGGTCACACGGTCACTGATCGGCGAGTCGTCTGTTGAACCGATCGTGCGTTCCAGCTGCCATCGCGACTGCAGCGGCCAAAGCGACGGTGCTCCGGATTGACGATATGCACAAAGTGTCTGGTCCGGTTGGAACATGACCGCCGACAGCGGAAAGCCATTGTCCGAAGCTGGAAAAGCAAACGTTGGAATGCCATCGGAAGTTCGATAGACGCGAACCGTCGCATCGTAATGCACCGTTGCGATCTGCTGGCTGTCATTGTTGAAGGCGACTGCGACGACGGCGTTGTCCGGATCGGCCGCCCGTTGCTGGATGCTGGCGAGTTGTTGGTCGAGAACAATCTTGCGTCGATTTTCTACTTCGATGAACGCTTGATGCTCGGGGATCGCCGCGACCGCGCGCTGTTGTGCCAAGGTTGCCGTGTCGAATGCTTGTTGCCGTTTTGCCAATTCAGCTTCGCTTTTCTTTTTCGCTTCTTCCGCAGCAGCAACCGCTTTCTTCTGCTCCTCCAACTCCTTCGCCGATTTTTCAGAGACCAGCTTGGCATCCGCTATCGATTTGTTGGCGGCATCGATTTGTTGCTGAGCTTTTGTGGCATCCTCGTTGGCTTTGGCGATCGCGGCCTTGCGATTGGCAACTTCCTGAGCCAATTTTTCGGCATCGGCCTTGGCGGCAGTCAATTGCTTCGTTGCCGCATCGATGGCTTGTTGAGCCTTGGCAGCCGCTTCGTTGGCACTGGTCAGCGCGGCGATTTGCGCCTGCATCTCGGTCGCCATTTTTTCGGACACAGCCTGCGCAGCAGCCAGTGTCTTCTTAGCGGCCTCCATCGTTTTAGCAGCTTGCTCACTATCGACCTTGGCCTTGGCGATGACGGTTTCGGTCGTGTGAACGATTGCCACGGCATCACTGCGTTTCTTTTCTTCGGCCGTCAATGCTTCCGTTGCCTTGTTACGTTCTTCGGTCACTTTTTTGAGCGATTCGTTTTCCGCAGCAACCACTTTCTCCAATTCGGCTGTTTTGGCGGTCAAGCGAGTGAGGGTCCCTTGTTGGCGGTTGGCATCGGCCAGCGCGTGGGCCAATCGGATTCGCTCGCGCGGTCCCCCTTCAAAGGTGCCAATCGGCTTGCCGTCGGCGACCGACCAGGTGCGCGTCTTGCCGTCTCGGCCGCCGGTTGCCAGTTGGCTGGCATCGCTGTTGACGGCCAACGCATCAACGGCTGCACCGTGATCGATTTTGCGTACCAGTTTTCCGTCGGATAAATTGATCAGCAGGACGCCGCCGGACTCGCTGGCAACGATCAACAGCGGGGATGGAGCCGAGACGACCAAGGCGGCGGTTACGTCGCTCAGCGATTTGGCGGCTTCCAACTGGAACGATTCCAAAACCGATTTCGATTCTTCTGCCGTCTTGACTCGCCACAGGGCCACTTGTCGCTGGCCGTTGATTGCCACCAACGCATTGCCGTCCTGGGTCGACGAGAGTTCGTGCAGCGGTGCGTTGGATTGGGCGGTCGCCAGCTTGGTGCCGGTCGATGCCTGCCAGATCACGACCCGGCCACCTTCGTCACAGGTGAAGATTCGATCGCCAGCCCAAGCCAATCCGGTGACGCGATCGGCGTCGCTGGTCAGCGTCTGCAACAGCTCAGCACCGTCGACGGTCCGCAATTCAACGTCTCCGATCGCGTTGACCATTGCCAACGCCGTGCGGTCGGCGTTGGCGGCGATGCGACCTGCCGCAGCCGACAGCGGTGTCCCGTTCAAGGGAATTCGATCATGTGCTTTTCGCCAAAGCTTGACCGTTCGATAGCCACCGGTTGCGATTCGATTGCCATCGGGGGCAAATGCGATCGATTGGATCAAATCGATGTCCGCGACTTCACCAGCGGCCCTTTCCGTCAGATTTGGGTCGACAAGTTGTGCCACCTCGGTTTGCGCCTGCAGGTCGAAAACCTCAACCCGATTTCCTCGACCCGCTGCAACGAATCGACCGTCGGCCGATATATCCATCGCATAGATCGTCCGGATCGTTTCCGGGATCGGTTGCCAATCGATGGGCTGGGCTGTCATTGCCTGGCCGCCGACGGCACCCTGCTGGATCCACAGCTGGATCAAACCGAGTTCTTCGGGCGTGAACGGTTTTGCGCCGACGCTATTGTCGTCCGGCGGCATCAAAGGCTCTTCGGCGCCGGTCGCTCGCGTCATCAGCAAGCTTGCCGCGACATCTTTTGGCGTGACGCCTTTACCCGAGTCACCCCCTTTCAAGATCCCCTCGTGCGTCTCGAGATTCAGCCCGCCTTCGGGTTCCTTCGCATGGTGGCATGCCAAACAGTTCTGTTTCAGCAGCGGAACGATCTCTTTGTCAAAATCGACCGGTTCACTGCGACTGATTTCCGAGACTGGCAAAGGCAGTTCTTGGGCCTTGGCAGGAATGGTCATCAGCAGCATGAATGCGACCAGCGGCAAGAATTTGCTGGTGATAGGAGAGGACATGATCATGGGTCAACGACTCGGATGGTCACGTGGGGGGAGGGAATGTAGACGGTCAACTCTTGTTCCTTGGCAGCGGCCTTGGCCGCCTCGACGCGACCATCGGCCAAGGTGATGGCCGCTGTGATCGATTCCAGGTTGGCTGCTTGAGTTGGATCGTCTTTCAGTTGTTGCAGGTGGGACCGGTATTGCTCGGCACGCTGGAGAGCTTGCGGGTTTGGCTTGACCTTGATTTTAGTTTCCGCTTGCAGCCACAGCGAATAGATTCCGACGGCGGCATTGGCAGCGACCTTCAATTCCAGTGTGCCTTCGGCCTTGTCGGCCGCGATCGTCACGTCGCCAGCGGTCACGCCGGGCGGCAAATCACGGGGTCGCAGCACGCAGGCCGCCTTTCCACCGTCGCGCCGCGTCAACTTGATCGGCAGCTGCAGCGAGGCACCTTTTTTTACTTCCAGCGGGTTTTGATCACCAACCTGCGTTGAGACAGGGGCGACGTCGGCATCGGAAACCGATATCAGCAGGTCGAATGACAGCCGCGAGTGGACGAAATCGCGCGAGTGGGCACGACCCCCCGAAATCACAGCGGGTGTCGCCGTACGCACCATCTCTTGCCCGTTGACGACTGCCTTTCCGGTGACCTCAACGGCACCGCTCCAGGCTGCAGCATCATCCGAGGCAACCAAGCTGACTTGCGTTTCTTTTTGATTGGCGGCGATGGTCGCCGGCGGACAACGGACGCCAGCGGGAAGTCCGTTGACGGAGATCTCGATCGGGCCCGACCAACCGTCGTGACGGACCGCCAGAATACGGATCGCTTCGCTACCGCCACGAAACAGCTTGGATCCAAAGTTTCGTGATTGATTCGTGTCCTTATCGGGAAACGGCCTGTAGGCAAGCAAATCGAATCGCGGCATCGGAGTGCGGATGACCAGCACGTATTGCTGTGTCTGGCCCAGTGTCTCGCCGTTATCAAGATCACGAACGACGATTCGATAGCTGCCTGTGGCGGGTGCCTTGAACATTGCCACCGGATCCTTCGAGAGCAGCGACAAATCCGATCCGCCAACATTCTGACTATCGTCCTCCATCAGCAGTTGCTGAAAAGTAGGATCGCCCGAGGGCTGAGGTTGTCCGCGAAGCACCGCCAATCGCGGATCGGTCGGTTGGCCGATGCGGTGCGATAGCAGCTCGATGGCATATTGGTCACCTTCGGTCGCGGTGAATTCGTATACATCTTCATCATCGCGAGTGTCGAACAGGGCTCGGATGACACAAGGGGGCGTGATCGGTTGAACGCCGGAGTCGCTTACGACGCCACCGGGTTCAAGCTTAGGAAGTGTCACGCTGGGTGGGCTTGTCCAGCGAGGCAAATTCCCGCTTCCGATCAAGTCCACCGCGGCCTGTTCGCCTACTCTGGCAGTGAGCTGATAGAAAAACTCGCCACCGCCGCGATACAAGAAGTCATGGACGGCGAGCCGATAGTTCCCCGCTTGTTCGGCGTTGAATTCGAGGCTCGGATCGAAACCGTCGCTTCCTCGGGCCGTGACGACGATTTTTCCTCGCGGATCGACCACTTCCAGCTGACCGATCATCCAAGAGTCGATCTGCTGCGCCACCAGCTCAACGCGCACCGATTGTCCCGACTCAAGGGGCAGGGAGAAGTAATCGATTTCGGCGCCGGTCGAGGTCGCATGAACGAGCTGATTCAAGGCAATTGGCGTGGGCGAGCTGGCGAGATGACTGATGCTCGCCGGCATCACATTGGTCAATTGGCTAACCAGAAAGGCGGCGGGTTCGATACCCCGTGACGACCGACGGCCCTGACCTCGTACCTGCCCGTAGGCGTATCCGGGGCGATCTTGACTTGGAAGTTTCCGTAATTGGCAACGCGATCTTCGCTCAACGGCAACGGATCGGTGGTGACCAACTGCGCCGTGATCCGTGGATCCGAAAATCGCAGCTGATCGACTTCGTCGAGGCGGTTTCCGGAAACGGTCCGCAGGTCAAACTCGGTACCCGATTGACCGCCGCTTCGCGAGAGCGCATTGAGCTCGATCGCGTTGAATTGGGCCGCCGCTGGTGAAGCGACCAACACGACCAGGATGGCCGTCACCATCGTTCTACGTAGCGCCTGCGATCCGGTGGTGCTACTCAATGGTTGAACACAAACTCTTTGGAGTTGATCAAAGTCCAAACGACGTCCTCATATGCTTCTCTGCGATTTGTTTTGCCCGCCAAATAGGTCAGCGTGTCTTTCAATTCTTCGTCGTTGGGCGGACGGCTGAGAGCGATCAGATACAGTTCGCGAACCTTGGCTTCATCGCTCCGCGCGTCGTCGGCGGCCATCGTCGCCGCACGACCGCTATCGCTGGACAACTTCTTTTGAATCTCTTCGGAGTTCAACAGGTGCAAGCTCTGCGCCAAGTTTGCCTCTTGGGACCGCTCACACTCGCAGGCGGTGGACGAGTCGGGTTGTCCGAAGACATCCAAAAAGTAGGACGCAAACCCGGTATCGGGCAAGGCGATCGCCCGTGTTCCCGGTGGCATTCCCTCGAACCGCGTTGGCGTACCGGTGACATGGTCTACCGCGTCAAGCAAGACCTCGGCGCCAAGACGTTGCGGATAGTAGCGAGCATAGCTGCGTCGATCACCTAGATTGTCCTCCAACGCGTCACTGCCAAAGGAATAGGTCTTCGATTGAACGATCAAACGAACGAGCGCCTTCAGGTCGTACTGCGAATCAACAAACGATTGAGCAAGTCCGTCGAGCAGTTCCGGATTGGATGGCGGATTGGTGACGCGAAGATCGTCCTCGGGTTCGACCAGACCCCGGCCCATGAAATGCTTCCAGTACCGATTGGCCAGCGCTCGGGCAAAGAACGGATTTGCCGGATCAACCATCCAATCGGCCAGCGCCGAACGTGGATCGTCGCTGCCATCGATGGACATTGTCTCGCTGTCCAAGCCGGCCGGTGCCAGTGATTGTCCGGTTTTGGGGTGTTGCGCCGAGGCGCCACCGACGCGGGCAAAGAACACTGGCTCACTCGGGTCACGGCCATTCTTCTTGGCAACGGTCGAGAAGAAGGCAGACATTTGTGCATAGTCACCCTGACTCCACTTCTCGTAGGGGTGATGGTGACAGCGTGCGCATTGAATTCGCTGGCCCAAGAAGAGTTGGGCCGCATCTTCGATCCGCTGGTTGATATCGGGAACCTGGCGAAACCATACTACCGGCGGATTGCTGGCGACTGTTCCCGAGGCAGTGATGATTTCTCGCACAAACTCGTTGTACGGTTTGTTTTGCCGCAGGCTTTCGCGGATCCAGTCATGAAACGCAAGCGTGGCAAATTGAAGCCCCCCACCACTGCGACGGTTCCGCAAAATCGTATTCCACTTGCCGGCAAAAAACTCGGAATACTCGTCACTGTCCAACAGACGATCGATGAGCGCATCTCGCTTTTCGGGACTGGTGTCGGCGAGGAAATCAGCCGTTTCTTCCAGCGTCGGTATTCGTCCGGTGATATCCAACGTGGCTCGTCTCAGGAACGTCGCATCGTCACAGGGAGCCGATGGCGGAATGCCAAGCGATCGAAGCTTTTTGAAGACAAATGTATCGACAACGTTTCGAGGCTGGGGCGCACGATCGCTGTCCCAAGCGTCTGCGGCGGCCTGCATCGGAATGTCTGCGCGAAACACGGTCACATGACCTTGGTATCGCGCCATGATGGCGACGTCGCCGGCCAAATCACCAAGCTTGACCAGGCCGGTGGTTGTGACATCGGCCATTTCCGAGTCGTTCGATTCATACAACGCCGCGCGGGTCACATCTTCGCTTGACCCATCGGAGAAGTTTGCGACGACCGATAGCTGTTGGCTGGCGCTGCTGGGCAATCGCCGCTGCTTGGGGAAAATGTCGATCGACGTGACGCTCGGTTCGTCGCCACTGCCATAGGGCAAGCCTTGGGCGATCCAGCGGCGGAGCAGACGATACTCGTGCGTATCCTCAGCCAACCGTTGTCCGCCGCCGTGCGGCGAGGCGTTGATCGCCTTGAGTAGCAGCAGACTGCGGTCGGGTGCAGCAGGTGAGACTCGTCGTCCACGCGACTCTTTGACGAGATGTTCGTAATCTTCGCGGGGCTCGAAGCCGAGCAACGATAGCCGGAACCCGTTTTGGCCGGCCGCCTTGCCATGGCAGCCACCACTGTTGCATCCCAACTTGGTGAAAATCGGAACCACCTGGCCGGGAAAGCTGGTGGGAATGTGATCGTCGACACCGCTGACTTCGATCATCGTCTCGGCAAGTTGTCCTGATGGATCGCTTGCGATCAGCTTGACCGAACCATTGGCCAGGGGCGTCACCAACGCATCGTCGATACGGATCACATCCGCCGGCTCGGTCTTGAACGTCACCGCGCGTGTCCAGTCGCGCTGGTCGCCGTCGCCAAAATCGGCGGACACGATCAACTGCAACCTTGCGTCGCGGCCGACCAATTTGGTGGTGGCCCCCGGCTGACCGTTTTCGATGCGAATCGCGATCGGTTCGTCCGCCGACGAACCAGAGGGCCCGACGTGCAAGACAAACAGGCTAACGATGATTGCCAGCGTTCGGGCGACGCGACACGCTGGCCGCGTGTGGTGACAATTCACTAAATCAACTCGCTCACGGGGGCGTGATCGACCAGGTATTGCGGTCGACCCGTGGGGTCGGGGATGGCGACGCTCGCCGTATCGATGCCCAGGTTGTGGTACAGCGTCGCGACGATCTCTTGCATGTGCACCGGTCGGTTGGCCGGTTCTTCGCCAAGCCGATTGGTTGATCCAATCGCTTGTCCGGTCTGCATGCCTCCGCCGGCAAGGTAGGCACAACTGACTTTCGTCCAGTGATCGCGACCGGCACCCGGGTTGATCTTGGGGGTTCGCCCGAATTCACCCCAAACGACAATCGTGACGTCGTCCAGCATTCCACGTTGATCGAGATCCTCGATCAATGCGCTCAAACATTGGTCCAGCTTGCCGCCATGGTCTCGGACCAAATCAAAGTTCTTGCCATGACTGTCCCAGCGACCAAAGCTCAAACTGACAACTCGTGATCCTGCTTCGATCAGCCTTCGCGCGATCAACAAATGCTCGTTGCAAGTTGGCGCGCCATCGTATTGATAGTTGTATGGCTTGCCGTCGCCATAACGCTCGACAATCCTGGGATCTTCCTTGGAAAGATCCAAGGCATCGATCAGCTTGCTGCTGGTCAGCACATCGAGCGCTCGCTGTCCGAACGCGTCCATGCCCTCCATCGTCCCGGTGATATCGATGTCACGTCGCATCGAGTCAATTTGACCGAGTAGCCGGCGGCGATCTGCCAAACGCTGCAACGTGATGCCGTTGAGCGTCATGTTCTTCATCCCCGGTCCATCCGGTTTGAATGGCGCGTACGCCGAACCGAGGAATCCGGGATCGCCCGAATCGGACCACTGCCTGTGCTTGGTCGGGTCGGCAAGACCGACGTAGGGCGGCACCGATGGGTCGACCGGTCCGTACAACTTGGCGACGGCACTGCCGATCGCTGGGCGGCCGCCAATGCTCTTCAGGTCGTTCGGGTTCCAGCCCGACAAACATTGAAACGAGTCATGTCCGCCACTGCAGCCGACCACACTGCGGATCACCGCCGCCTTGTCCATCAAACCGGCTAACTGCGGAAAGACTTCGCAGATCTCGATTCCCGGTACGTTCGTCTTGATCGGCGTGAATTCGCCACGCACCTCACTGGGAGCTTCGGATTTGATCTCCCACATGTCCTGGTGTGGCGGACCGCCAGCCAAGAAAATGTTGATCAGCGACTTGTGAGGCTTGGGATTGGGGTTGGAAGCCTCGGCACGCAAAAGATCGGCAAGTGTGAATCCACCGACTCCGAATGAGAAGCCACCAATTTTTAAAAAGCCGCGTCGCGAAACTCCGTCGCAATAACGGCTCTTTTGGCCAAGGATCGACAACATGATAACTATCGCCGAAGGAGAGGAAGGAAGGTGGGGCGGGGGCACAACCGCAAACCGAAATGAGCAAACCCAAGCTCGTTCGACGGCTGTGAGAGGTCATCCTACCCCAATCAACCCGCCCAGGGCAAGCTTTCCCGCCGTGAAACGGGTTTTAGCGACCTGGAACTGCGGGTGGAGGCGGGATACGCTGCCAGGATCTGAATCTGCAGCCGCAGTCAGATTGACATCCCAGAATCGCTCATCTTTGCCCATTCCAATGCGCCCGGCTCCAGAATCGGTCCACCAACTCGATAGCTTCGTCACCCAGCCACCCGAATCGGTGGTTGCCGCGATCTCCGCCTGCCGGGGAGACTTCGTCGTGCTGGGCGCCGGCGGGAAGATGGGATTCCACGTCAGCGGAATGCTGAAGCGAGCGGTGGAGCTGGCCGGATGCGAAGCCACCGTCACAACGATTTCGCGGTTTTCATCGCCGGCGACCCGACATCGATTCGCTCAAAGTGGTTTTCGCGTCGTCGCGGCCGACATCAGCGACCCACAGGCCGTTGCCCGCTTGCCGCTGGCGGAAAACGTGATCTATCTGGCCGGCGTGAAGTTTGGCTCAACGTCCAGCCCCGACTTGCTTGAGCGGATGAACGTGCGGATGCCTCAGTTGGTGGCCGACCGATACCGTGACTCGCGGATCGTCGCGTTATCGACCGGCTGCGTCTATTCGTTCAGCACTCCCGAATCGGGCGGTTCGACCGAAGGGGGCGAAACAGATCCGCCGGGAGCCTACGCGCGATCATGTCTCGGCCGCGAGCGAGCATTTATCGACGGTTCGCAGACTCACGGCACGCGCTGCGCTCTGGTGCGACTGAATTATTCGGTCGATTTGACCTACGGCGTGCTGGTTGACATCGCCAAGAGCGTCTTGGCCGGGCACTGCGTCGATGTCGATATGGGCTATGTCAACGTGATCTGGCAGGGGGACGCGGTGGCCCATATTCTGCAATGTTTGCCACGGGCAACATCGCCACCGTTGATCTTGAACGTGACCGGAGCCGAAACGTTGGCGGTCCGAGCCATTGCCAATCGATTCTCGCAGCTTTTGGATTGCGAGGTGTCGTTTCGCGGACAAGAAGCGCCCACGGCGTGGCTCAGTAACAGCTCGCTTTCGCGCCAGATGTTCGGCGAACCTGACGTCAGCATGGATGAAATGACTTCGTGGATCGCCGATTGGTTGCAGCGTGGTGGAGCGACACTCGATAAGCCGACCCATTTCCAAAACCGCGACGGGGCTTACTGATGAACGACAACTGGCGAGTGCACCTGGCAGCTGGGCAAGTCATTCCGGCCTGCCCGCTAACGCTGGCCGAGGATGGCAGTTGGTCGCAGCGTCATCAACGTGCACTGCTGCGCTACTACCTTGACGCCGGCGCCGGCGGCATCGCAGTGGGTGTGCACACGACTCAGTTTGCGATCCGTGATTCACGGTACGGGCTGTACGAGCCGATCCTGAAGCTGGTCGCCGAAACCGTTGATCGAGAACTGTCGGATAGGGGCCGGCCCTTTGTTCGAGTCGCCGGAATCTGCGGCGACACCGAACAAGCGGTTCGCGAGGCAGAGCTTGCCGGTTCGATCGGCTATCACGCGGGCCTGTTGACCACGAATGCCGTCCGCGATAAATCCGAAGCCGAAATTTTGAAGCATTGTCGCCGCGTGGCCAGTGTCATTCCCGTCTTCGGTTTCTATCTTCATGCCGCTGCTGGTGGCCGTACCTATTCGTACCGTTACTGGCGCGAGTTCGTGGAAACCGAAAACGTCGTCGCGATCAAGATCGCGGCTTTCAATCGCTATCAAACTCTCGATGTGATTCGCGCCCTGATCGATTCGGGTCGGCAAGACATCACGTTGTATACGGGCAATGACGACAACATTATTGCCGATTTGCTGACGCCGTATTGCTTTGACGGCAGCAAGCGATACTTCGCAGGCGGATTGTTGGGCCAATGGGCCGTGTGGACGAAGCGCGCGGTGGAGATGCTCGGCGAAATCAAAACGATCCGCAACAACGATCTGATTCCCTCGCGATGGTTAACAGCCAATGCGGCATTGACCGATGCCAACGCAGCGATCTTCGATGCCGCCAACGGATTTGCAGGTTGTATCCCGGGAGTGAACGAAATCCTTCGCCGCAATGGGCTGGCGCCTTCCCACCGATGTCTTGATCCCGCCGAGCTGCTCTCACCCGGTCAAGCCAGCGAACTGGATCGCGTTTGTCGGATGCACCAAGATCTCAACGATGACCAATATGTGGCGGCGAACATCCAGCGTTGGCTTTCGTAGGAGACAGGTGCTTAGGGTGCGACCGCGTGCAACAGTCGTGACAACTCGGCGCGGATTTTCTCTTCGGCAGCCACCTCCAGCTTGCTCGATCGTGCCGGCCAGGTCTCGTAACCGCCCAGTTCGTGCTGCCGCCGGGTGGGCAGATAGCCTCCGTATCCGTTGGCAAGTTCCATGTTGAAGGTCTGTTTGATCGGGCTGTCACGTTTGATCGCCAAACCCGTTTCGGCAAATACTTCGCAAGGCGCCGCTGCGATTCCGATGTCGCCGATTCGGATCGCTTGCAGTTTCAGCTGTTCGCTGAGGGGATATTCGGCCAGCAGCTGTGTCTCCATGGCGTAGATTTTCGACCAGCGATGCGGCTGAGGTGTGTCGGGATCGGCCAACACTTGTTCGGCCCACTGTTGTCGTTGTGGGTCGGGTCGCCGAATCTGGAGTTCGATTTCGCTCTCGATCATTTTGATGGGAACATCACTGCGATAGCGGATTTGTTTGGCCGCGTCGATCGCCTGCTCGGCCAACATCCGTCCATAGAACTTCATCCCTTCAAACGGTGCGAACTTTTCGATCGAATTTCTTTGGAATGCCCCGGTATCGCCACTGGTGCCGTTGGACATGATGCCGACCACCGCGGGCTGCGACGCATCGACAGCCAATGCGGATTCGACCGCGTTGGAAAAGTGACCGAAATAATCGGCGCTGACGGCGCCCGGTTGATAACCGCCGCAGTAATGAACGCTGAAGTTACCCAACAGGCACAACGGCCTGCCGTCGGCATGCTGAACCGATAATACCGAGAACTGTGGATCGACCGGGCCGGCCGGTTCGATCACCTTGCTGGAACTGCCGGCGACCGACTTGATCTGTTCTCCCAGTTCACCAAACGGGTTTTTCGCGACGCTACCTTGCTCGCACAAAGACCGTCGGCAGGCAATCAGGTCGGGGCGGTCAAACGACGCATAGCCAATCTTTGCCGCCGCGAGATTTTGTTCAGCCTGGATCACCGCGGTGGCGATCGACTTGGAAAGTTGCTCGTGGTACCGATCATCGACCGCCTCACGGCCGATGTGAATGGTTCGCGGAGCGGCATGTGTATGGGTCGCCGCCATCAACATGTGATCGGTTGGCAAACCTGTTGCTGCATGAACCAACTGCTTCGCCGCATCAAACACTTCGCGCGCGGTCATGCATTGGTCGACCACAACGATTGCGACACGTTGCTCTCCATCGTCCAGGACCAGGGCACGGGCGTGCAACGGATCATGCACCGACGTTGCTGGCCCGTTCTTGCTGATCGAGCCATCCAGTGAGACACCCATCTCGGGAGTGATGTCGACTTTGGCCGCGCCGGCACGGAGTTGGCCGCAGGCATCCGTGCATACGAGACACACGAGGAGGACAATCACGGCGCTGCGAAGGTTGGACAGGAAGGTCATGACGCGAATCCCGGGCTGCAGGCGAAACACTCGACCCTGATCGAAGGGCACGTTAGCATCATGGTAATGCAATCTGGTTGTGGATGATTGGAATTCCTTCGTCCATTTGACGCGCGGAGTACGCTTGATGAAACGACACGCACCCGACGTCCGAGAATACATGACCCGTCTGCCCGTCGAAGCCGAGCGGTGCGAAACGGTCGCCGACGCAATCGCGATGATGGAATCCAACCAAATTGATCACATTCCGGTGATGAACGGGTCGCACATCAAGGGTGTCGTTTCGATGCCAGATATTCTCTCGGCCCGTGCCCGGTGGCCCGATCGAGGCGACAACGTACGGCTCGACGAGATCTGCCAAGCCGACGTATTGAAAGTGAGTCCCGTCACATCGATCGACGAGGTCGCCCGAGAATTGCTGCAGCGCGATGCAGACAATGCCGTCGTCATGGATGGCGGCTTCGTCGTGGGGATCTTTACAACCACCGATGTGTTGCGTTTCATCTGTGACTTCTTTGGCCAGACAAACGGTCCATCGTTGTGAAAGATCATCGTTGTGAAAGATCATTTCCAGTGAATGAGGCCAGAAAACGGAAAACGGTGACGCTTGAATCATTCAAACAGTGACGACGACAGGTTGAACGATGCGAAACGAATCTCGGATGTGATTCGGCATCGACGGACCGTCAAGCCGAAGCAATTCTCGCCGCGTGAGGTCGACGAATCGATCGTTGCCGAGCTGTTGGAGAACGCGAATTGGCGCCCACCCACGGGATGACCGAGCCCTGGCGGTTTAGCGTGTTCAGCGGTGAATCACGTCGTCGTTTGGCGGAGTTTCTCGCGGCGACTTACAAGGAAATCACGTCGCCCGAAGATTTCAAACCGAACAAGTACGAGGGGATGAGCATCAACGCGATGCTTGCGCCGGTTGTGATCGCGATCGGCATGAAGCGTCAAGAGATCGAGAAGATCCCGGAGTTGGACGAGATTCAGGCGGTTGCCTGCGCGGTGCAGAACATGCATCTGACCGCCGCCGCCTACGGATTGGGTGGATTCTGGTCAACCAACGTGGCCGCGACCAGTGAACAGATGCGTGACTTTACGGGGCTTTCCGCCAAGGATCGCGCGCTAGGGCTGTTCTATCTCGGCTATCCCGCGGCCGATTGGCCAACAAGTACGCGGGCACCTGTCGGGCAAAAGGTCCATTGGCATCGCGACTGAATCGAATCACACGGCTGATTGAATCCCTATAATCTTTTGGACGCCTGCCCAGGGAGACACTGCGCGATCCACATCCCATTCGTGTGCCAACCGCTTTCGGTACCAGTAACCGTGCATGATCTGAAGCAATCCTCGACCGACGTGAACGTCGATCTTGTTCGCTCGCTGCGAGCCGCAGGGGGGGATGGGCCCGCACATCCGGTTGGCGCTGCGGCTTGGGGAGCAACCCTCGTTGCCCTGCTGGTCTTTGTGGTCTCGTCGCAGCAAACTCGCGGCCCGCTGCCGGAGATTCCCACGCCGACACCCGTTCCGGTCGCTGTCAGTGTTGCCCGTGACGTCCAGCGAGCCCTGTTTTTCGATACGCAGGTGGAGCCTCGGATCGACGAAACCGATCGTCGGAACCGCCAGGCTGCCGACCGCTGCATCGAGCGATTGCATCAACTCTTACGCGGCTATCACGACGGCATTGAACCGTTTGTCGAGGATCTGACCAGCATCTCGACACGATTGGGGATCGTTCGCCGGATGCCCGGAAACTGGTGGCAGGGTGACAAACGTATCGAAGCCTACGTGCAACAGAAATTTCAGCGGCACCTGTTCAGCGAAGTTGACTTGTTGCGTGACGTTTCGGAAGTGCTGGAGGACTTTCGACAGGAAGTGGACGCGAATCAGAAACGCTTGCTGATCAGCGTGCGGGCCTCGCTTGATACGGCCGATCTACCGGAGGTTCTCATCGACGAGTACCAACCCTTTTTTGAGGCGGTGGCAAGACGATTGCGTGGCTACTCGGCACAGCAGGGGACGACCAGTGTTTACAACGCGTTGACCGTTTTGATCATCAGCGAAGCGGGGAGCTATGCCGCGATTTCTGTCGTTGCCGGATTGTTGGCACGATTCGGATCGGCCGCGGCGGTTTCGGCTGCCGCAGGGCTGGGGGCGACTGCCGGTGCAACGGCAACCGGAGCCGGTGGTGGTAGCCTCGTCGGTCCCGTCGGAACGGTGGTAGGGCTAGGAGTCGGTCTGGCGGTCGGCCTGATCATCGATTGGTGGATGACCGACAGGTTTGAAGCGGAGATGGTCGAGCAAATGTCCGCTTACCTCGACTCGCTCGAAAATGCGATTTTACAAGGACCGGTACGTCCATCGGATACGTTGCGTCGATCGGACGTGTCGGCGCCGGTCGATCCATCCAGCGGACAGAGTCTCCCCCAACGCGGGCTTGTCGACGCATTGCCCGCGTTGTGTGACGCTCTGGTGGCTGCCTACCGCGAACGCTTTTACGAACAGATCGTAACGGGAGAGCCTGCGATATGAGACGTTTTGTTGTGCCGTTGGTGGTCACTTGCATCGTTCTCAGCGGCGCTCGGCAATCGAATGCCGTTCCCATTCCCGGAGTCGCATCGTCGATTGGAAAGGCGATCCTGAAGTATTTCGGCAAGGAAGGGACCGAACAGGCGAGTGAATACTTGGGCCGCAAGGGTGGCCAGGAAATCCTGGAGCGGGTTGCATCCAACGCGGCCAAGCAGGGCGGCGATGGCGCGGTCGAGAACGTTGCCAAGCTTGCCGGCAAGCACGGCCCCGAAGCACTTGCCGCTCTGGACAATTCGCCCTCGATCATGCCGGTGATCACCGCGCTGGAGGAGATCCCCGAGTCACAAGTTCGATTCGCGCTGGCAAAGTTGGCCGCGGGCGAGTCGGGAAGAGAGCTTGCCGAAACGATCTCGCGGTTCGGCGCCGTCGCGCTGCGCAGCGAGTTGAAACATCCAGGTGTTGGGATGATCCTGGTCCGCAGCCTCGGTGACGAGGGAGCCGACTTGGCGACGCGACTTTCCGGCGACCAGGCGATCGCCGTGGCTCGGCATGCCGATGATCTGGCAAAGTTGCCCGACGCACAGCGTGCCGGCATCCTGGGAATGCTCAAAAGCGATACCGATCGGATGGTCGCGTTTGTGGGTCGATTCGTCGAGGCGAATCCGGGAAAGAGTCTATTCACGGTGGCGACCACCACCGTCATCCTCGCTCAACCCGAGCGGATCCTCGGCGGAGATGAGGTTGTCTTTGATGCCGATGGAAATCCGATCGTTGTTAGCAAGTTGGGAGTTGTCGGTCGCACCATGGAAGCGGGTGGCCAGGGGGCCGCGCCCTATCCCAGGAATACCTGCGGCCCCTTTTTCTAGCATTGATGGCGTTCGCGGGTACCTTTGCCGCTTTCTGGTTGATGATCAAGCTGTGGCACGTCCATCGACGCGAACAGGCGAAGGCCTCCGGCGCAGCCAAACGACTCGCCGCGCCAGAAGAGAGCAAGCCGGAGGAGCCAAGTACCTTGACGCCGTGATCCCGGGCGAGCAAACTCGGCTTTTCGGATTCGAACGCTGAGATTCTATTGGTCATCAGTGGCGTTTCTGTCCTTACCATTCCTGCGAGCCCAAACTCATGATCCGTTATTTCCTCTCCTCATTGGCCATCCTTGCCTGCCTCTGTTGCTTGCCCGGTTGCGGCAGCGGCGGAGGTGAAGCTGAATTCACTCCCTCCACGGGCCAAACGCCCGAAGACGTCCAAGCAGCGGATGATTACATGCAGCAAATGCAACAGCAACAGAAAGAGGAATACGGCAAGTAAGCAGGGAAGGGCGAAGTCAATTCGTCTGCCACCCGACGAGGTCGTCGGTTCAGTGCAACAGAGGATCGTGGTGGGTCTATCACCCCCCGGCGGCTTCGTTTTTGCATCAATCGGCGTGTCGCCGTGCTTTGCGCGATTGACCGGTGTTTTCGCCAAGTTATCGTCAGAGAAGGGTCATTGATGGAGAGTCCGTGACGAAATATCTAGATCCCACCCGCTGGGGGGAGTAGACCATTTTTTTGGGGAATTCGTCATGAGACGTCTGAGCGTTTCTTCACAGCGAAGCGGCTTTACTCTTGTTGAGCTGCTGGTGGTGATCGCGATTATCGGCGTGCTCGTTGGACTGCTGCTGCCGGCCGTCCAAGCTGCGCGGGAAGCGGCACGCCGGATGAGTTGTAGCAACAACCTCAAGCAAATTGGCTTGGCGTTGCACAACTATCATTCGGCCTACAAAAACCTGCCCAAGAATCGTGGCGGTACGTATGACAGCATCCCGAGCTTGGGTGGTGATTTCTCCAACTACAACAGCATCAGCTGGTTGGTGGGTATCACGCCGTTCATCGAGCAGCAGGCGTTGTGGGAGCAAATCAATAACCCCTTCGCGTTCAACCGCGACGGTACGACCAAAAATCCTCCCTTTCCCGCGATGGGACCTAACCCGTGGAACGAAAACTACCAGCCTTGGTTGACGCAGGTTCCCGGTTACCGCTGTCCCAGTGATCCACCGGAAAGCGCCATCAATCGAGTGGCCTTCAGCAATTACGCGGCCTGCGCCGGTGACGCTTACTTTGAGCAACACCATTCCGGAATCGACGATCAGGGTCGTTCCAGCACCAACGGAACCTGGGGTGATGGGGCCGGATCAAGTTGGGCGCGTGGAGTTTTCCGAAATCGCCACTTCACGAAATTCCGCGACATCTTGGACGGCTTGTCCAACACGATCGCCGCGGGCGAAAACGCTGTCGATAACCTCGATCGCGCGGTTGCCACCACGCCCTACCGCGACAACACCAGCAACATGGCGTTGCCGCCCAACACCTGGGAGCAATACCGCGACCCGCAACGTCCTCAGTTCTGGCTGTCGACGATCCCGGGCAATGCGACCCCCGGTCTGGACGATCCCCCCAATCATGGTCGCGGTCGACGTTGGTCCGATGGTCGTCCCCAGTTCTCGCAGTTCCATACCATTCGTCCCCCGAACAGCTACAGCGTTTTCCGTAACCACGGTGACTTTGGTTATGGCTCGGCGTCCAGCCGTCACCAAGGTGGTGCACATATCCTGATGGCAGATGGTGCGGTGGTGTTCATCACCGATTCCATTGAGGCGGGTGACCAGAACGTGGTCCCCTACGGCCAGGGCGCAAACGGCAGTGCGGATGCCGGCAGGATGAGCCCGTACGGTTTGTGGGGCGCACTTGGCACCAAGTCATCCAAAGAATTGACTGCAGTCCAGCTGAATCAGTAGTCGGCTCGCTTGCCACGAAACCTCGAAAGCCCCAATCACATTCGTGAATGGGGCTTTGTTCTGTGCGGTTTTTTCGTCGCGAGGCCTTTGAAAACGACCCGCCCTCGGCGAGAAAATGCCACCGCTGAGTGAATGCGGCCGTCATTTGGCGAACCGTTTGAGAGTATCCTACAATGGCCTCCATTGCGTTTGCCCCTGTTCGGTTTCCGCGACCGATCGTGGCGACCATCCATCCTTCGGCCGAGACGATACCAATGACCCGACGAATCACTCGACGCGGTGCCATGCAAAGCACGGTCGCCACGGGCCTCGCTTTCTATCACGGCGGCGCCAGCCGACGGATCTCGGCCGCCGAAAGTCCCAATGAGAAATTGAACATTGCCTGCGTCGGTGTCGGCGGGCGCGGATCGGCGAACGTTGGTGGCGTCAAGAGCCAGAACCTGGTTGCTTTTGCGGACGTCGACGATGCGCGAGCGGGGAAAGCTTTCCAGGACCATCCCAACACAAAACGTTTCAAAGACTATCGAAAGCTGTTGGACACGTTGGGCAAGGATCTGGATGCGATCGTGATCAGTACACCCGATCACTCGCATTTCCATCCGGCCTATGCCGCGATGCAGCTCGGTCTGCATGTCTATCTCGAAAAACCACTGGCACATAATGTCTGGGAAACTCGCACGTTGACCGACCTTGCCAGAAAGAACAACCTTGCCACGCAACTCGGGGCACAGCGACATGCGATGGAAAACATGCACCGTGTTGTCGAGCTGATTCAATCGGGTGCGATTGGTACGGTCACGGAGGTGCACAGCTGGATTGGCGGCAGTCGTGGGATGCCCGAGGTACCAACCGACCGGCCTCCGGTTCCAAAATCGTTGGATTATGACCTGTGGGTAGGGCCGGCCTCGTATCGGCCCTACCATCCGTCGTTCTGTCCCTATGGTTGGAGATTTTGGTGGGACTTTGGTACCGGCGAAATGGGTAACTGGGGATGCCACATTCTCGATATCCCGTTCTGGTCGCTCGGATTGCGGTATCCGACACGTGTCGATGCGTCGGGACCCGATGTCGATCCCGATCGCACGCCCAAGTCGATGCACGCGACTTACAAGTTTCCCGCGATCGGGAAGCGAGGGCCGATTGATTTACATTGGTATCACGGCACACCCGGAGTGCTCGAAGAAAAGGGTTTGACGGAAAAAGGAAACAACACGCTATTCATTGGCGACAAGGGGATGCTGTTGTGTGGATTTAGCCAGCGAAAATTGCTTCCCGAAGATCGATTCGTTGACTTCCAGCCTCCGGCACCATTCATTCCCGATTCGCCGGGTTTCCACAAAGAATGGATCGCGGCCTGCAAGGGTGGTCCAGCGGCGACGTGCAACTTTGACTATTCCGGGCCGATGGCCGAAACGGTGTTGCTTGGCAACGTCGCCTACCGGGCAGGCGGTTTCGACTGGAATTCCACGGCGTTAAAGACCGGCGGAAATGCCGATGCCCAATCACGGATCCGCGAGGTGTATCGCAAGGGTTGGGAAATCGAAGCGATTGGTTAGCGGTCTGCGAACATTGGCCCGCAGAGAACATTGGCCCGCAGAGAACATTGGCCCACAGAGAACATTGGCCCGCAGAGAACATTGACCCGCAGAGGTGCGATCGTGAGTGAACGGCCATCACCATCAAAACGGCCGCGCCGCCGTCAACTTGAACGTTTGGCAAGGAGTCCCGAAGATTCGAGCCAAGCTTCGAGTCGGTCCTTCCAGGACGATACCGGTTTGTCCGAGGGACGAATCCCGTAGCCATGGCCTCCTTTGGCGTAGATGTGCAACTCCGCCGGCACGCCATTTTGTTTCAGTCGCACAAACAACAACGCCGATTGGGCTCCGCGCATCGTGTCGTCCCAAGAGACGGCCATGAAAGTCGGTGGAGTGTTTGCTGTCACATTCACGAGCGAGCCGAGCTGGGCAACGTTGTCCTTGTAATCATCGGCCAAGTACGCAGCGTAAATCGGGCAGATGAAGTCGGGTCGGCAACTGAGATCATCGGCCTGGTCCACACGATCATAACTTTTCGTGTCGTACTGCACGCCGGACATGACCGTCAGATGACCACCGGCCGAAAAACCGAGCGTGCCAATGCGGTTGGGGTCGATGTTCCATTGCTCGGCCTGGTGCCGAACGACCCGAACGGCTCGCTGGACATCTTGCATCGGTTCCCAGTGAATCTTGTCACCGCGCCGCGGCACACGATACTTCAAGACAAAGGCGGTCACACCAATCGTGTTGAACCACTCGGCGACTTCCGTGCCTTCTTTGGGCCAGGCCAAAATATTGTAGCCGCCACCCGGGCAGATCACGACGGCACAGCCATTGGCCGTTTCTTGGGGAGCCTGGAAAACCGTCAAGCTGGGAACGTCGACATAATGAATTCGTTCCTCCGTCGGTTGCGATTTCAGCTTGGCGATGGTTGCCTCGTCAAGCTTGACGGAGCCCGCCGGTAAACCGCTCGGCCAGATCGTGATTTCCTGCGGTTCATTCGCTGCCGCGAGACTCCGGGCGTCGACCGCCAACAATGCAGCAATCACGACCGTCAGTAGCAAAGTGCAGAATCGAACCACGGGGGGTGCCTTTGGGGTTGAGGTGGATATCTGTCATCGAGGCAGGCCGCGGGGACGTGTGGTGCGAGTCTCGTTGCGACGATGATCAAGCAACAAATCTACTTGCTGTCCCGATCCTTTGCATCACTCGGTTGGCGAAGATCTTCGATAGAGCCAGACACCCCCATGTCGTTCCATGTTTTGGCCGGCAGCCTGTGGACCGTCGAATAATGTGTTTGTGATCTTGTCCCAATTCCGCAAGGCGACCCGGACGTCATTGACGAGATCCGGTTTTGATTCACTGGAAGATTGATCGATTAGCTTGCCGTAGTCCCGCCAGAACGCAGACCGTAGCCGCGACGCGTTGGCGTAAGCATCACGCTGCTCGGCACTGAGTGTTCGTTGCACGTAGTAGTGATCACCCAACAACAAATCCATTCGGCCATCGGCATCATAGTCGGCAACACAAATCGCGTAGGGTGTGCCGGTCGGCCGCGATCGCAACTCATCCGGTCCGTCGTCTGCAGAGGGCCCGAAGCTGGTTGCGGCGACCAAAACACGGGACGATTCGAAGCTTGGCGAACCCGACGCGCCGACGTTGCGGTACCAGACAATGTCACGGCCTTTGCCCGCGATCAAATCATACCGTCGATCGGAATCCCAGTCGGCAATCACGGCTGATACCAAGCCGCTCGACATTGGCTGTTCGTCGATCTTGATCTTCGACACGGCGCCAAAGTACCGATTGTCACCATCGCTTTCGTTCAAGACGAGATAGGGGGGCGACCGGCCAACCAACAAATCGCGATCTCCATCTTCGTCCAGGTCGTAGGCAAACACCGTCGTATTGTAATTGCGGGGAGTTATTTTGACGTTCCCTTCACGGTTGACGATCACTTCGGCGTCTGCGAAAGAGCCGTCCGCTTGACGTCGAAAAACAAACAATGCGCCGCCGAGAAAGGAACCGGTGAGAATGTCCTGGTCGCCGTCGTTATCAAAGTCGACAAGCTGGGGAGTGAAGCCGACCGCACATCCGGTCGGGACACTGGCGATGTGGCCAGCAGCTTCGAGCCATCGGAACGCTCCGAAACGGGGTTGCTGGCGCGTTCCGACGTTGAGATAGATGGCGCAGTCTGCCGTGGTCGAGTTGGCCGACCAGCAAGTCATCCTTTCCGTCACCATCAAAGTCGCCGAAAAAAGGCGCCGCAAAGCCTGGCACATCAATCGGTTGATCGAGGGCGGTCAGGCGAACCGGATCGCCCAAATCGGTAGCCCCGGGGGGATTCCCGTCAGCCCCCAAGGTTGTACGCGACAAGGCCACCAGTGCGGCCAACCAGATCAGCAAGTTCGCGTTTCTCATCTCAATCGCTCCTCCGACTCCTCGCCCGGCACGCGCTCGATCGATGGCGTTGTTAACATCATGTTACGGAAAATCGCGAGCGAAAACGCAAGGTTTTTCGCGGGATTTCGCATGACCTTTCCTCTAAATTCGCCCGAAACTCCGTGTGGGATCGATCCGCAATGCCGCCGAGGGCTATCATCTGGGCGAAAACGAAATTTTCTCGGCACAGGGAATTTTGATGACGACGCGGCAAATCAAGATCGTTCTCCATGTTAGCGGTGAAGGCACTTTGTCCTGTGACGATCTCGGCGAGTTTCCCTGTTTGGGAAACAGCGAAACACTCTATCCGGCCAATGTGATCAATGGTGGCAGCGAGGGTGCGGAAAAGTTTCCCGAGCTGTACAGCAACGAGTTGGACGCGAATATCGAGCAGGCGATCTTGTTGGGATGGGAGTTTGGGCTGTTCATACACGCCGGCGCGGATAACTTGAAAGACAATGATGGCCCGACCGCTGGCAACATTCATCTCGCCCGCGAGAACGCGAAACAGCTTTACGATTGGTTGGACCGTCCTGTGCGAATCTCGATCGCCAAACAGTAACCTTTCCGCAAAAAGAGTTATCACCATGGATCGAAGAAACTTCAT
The DNA here is from genome assembly GCA_963734865.1 of Pirellulaceae bacterium. Taxonomy (GTDB): domain Bacteria; phylum Planctomycetota; class Planctomycetia; order Pirellulales; family Pirellulaceae; genus CBDCUW01. The sequence continues at coordinate 931,936 of CAVTIV010000019.1, read as the reverse complement.
TCGCAATTCCGTTGCCGCCGCTTCGGTTGCCGCGTCGGTTCACTCGCGTGCTTACGCGGCTGACGCCGCTCGACCTCGCCGCGTCGGATTGATCGGCTGCGGGTGGTATGGCAAGTGTGATTTACTTCAATTGATCAACATCGAGCCGGTCGAGGTGGTTTCGCTCTGCGATGTCGATGCGAACATGTTGGCAGAGGCTGCGGACCTGATCGGATCACGACAAAAATCCCGGCGGCGGCCGAGGACCTATGACAACTATTTGGACATGCTCGCCGAAAAGGACTTGGACATTGTCCTGGTCGACACGCCCGATCACTGGCATGCGTTGCCGATGATCGCGGCGGTCGAATCGGGAGCCGATGTCTACGTGCAGAAACCGACTGGCGTTGACGTATTGGAAAGCAAAGCGATGCTCGATGCCGCGCGACGAACCGGCCGTGTGGTGCAGGTCGGCACACAACGTCGCAGCACGCCGCACTTGATCGAAGCGAAGCAGCGTGTGGTGGATGCCGGATTGTTGGGGGACATCGCCTTTGCAGAGGTCTGTTGTTACTACCACATGCGGACACGGAAGAATCCGCCGGACACCAGTCCGCCGGCAAACCTCGATTACGAAGCCTGGACCGGGCCGGCCCCGATGCGACCCTACAATGAGCTGGTGCACCCGCGGTCGTGGCGAGCATTCATGGAATATGGCAACGGAATCGTTGGCGACATGTGTGTTCATATGTTGGACATGGTTCGCTGGCAGCTGGGACTCGGTTGGCCGAACCGGATCAGCAGCGTGGGCGGCATCATGGTCGATCACGAGTCAAAGGCGAACATTACCGACACGCAAACCGCGACATTCGATTTCGATGACTTGGACGTCGTTTGGACGCATCGCAGTTGGGGCGCGGCGCCGGATCCCGAGTATCCCTGGGCCGCTGTGATCTATGGCGACAAGGGAACGCTCAAGCTGAGCGTCCAAAAGTATCAATTCATCCCGCAAGGGGGCGGCAACCGGCTGCAAGGCGAAGCGGTGATCGAACAGGACAAGTATCCCAGCGACACCAGCGACACAAAAAACTGGAATCTGGAGTTGCCAGTTGCATCGGCGATTCGCGGACACATGCGAGACTTTTTGAATGCCATTGATAGCCGTGGCAAGCCGGTCGCCGATATTGAACAGGGACATATCAGTCAGCGCCTCGTGCATCATGGCCAACAACGCGATGACGCTCGGGCGAACGCTTGAATTTGATCCTCCCACGCACACCATTGCTGGGGATGACGAGGCGACGAAGTTGTTGAAGCGTCCCTATCGAAAACCGTACATACACCCATCCGAATCGTGATCGACCAGACACGGAGACATCCTTTGAATCTCATTCGAAGATCTTTTTTCGCAGCCTTTGCAATCGTTGGCCTTGTCCCGGCCGGGGCCGAAGACTGGCCTCAGTGGCGTGGCAACAACCGAGACGCCGTCGTGAGTGAAAGCGGCTTGCTGGAATCGTTGCCCAAAGGAACGCTTCCCAGGCGTTGGACGGTAGAAATCGGATCGGGTTACAGCGGTCCGACGGTTGCGGACGGTCGCGTCTACGTGACCGACCGGGTTAGCGATGAATCAGCGGGCGAAATCGAACGAGTCTTGTGTTTTGACGCGCGCACCGGCAAACCGCTTTGGCAGCACAGTTATGCCGCACCCTACTCGGTCGGTTATCGTGCCGGCCCCCGTGCATCGGTCACCGTTCACGATGGCCAAGCGTTGTCGGTCGGGGCGATGGGACACTTCAAGTGTTTTGATGCCACCAGCGGAGACATTCAATGGGAACACGACCTTGCTGTCGAATACGACGTGCGAATGCCAAACTGGGGTATCGCTGCCTCGCCGTTGGTGTACGACGATCTGGTGATCCAGATCACCGCCGGAAAAAACGATTCATGTGTCGTGGCGTTTGACCTGGCGACTGGCAAAGAACGCTGGCACGCACTGGACGAACGTGCCGGTTATAGCGCGCCGATCCTGATTCGTCAGGGCATTCAGGATGTCGTCGTTTGCTGGACGGGTGACAGCGTCAGCGGTCTCGACCCCAAGTCGGGCAAGGTTTTCTGGAGCATTCCGATGAGGCCTCGCAATATGCCGATTGGCGTTGCCACACCGGTCGTTCAAGGCGACAAGCTGTTTGTCTCGTCGTTTTATGACGGATCGATGCTGATTCGTATCGACCCCGACAAACCGGCTGCCGAACAACTTTGGCGACGGGTGGGGATCGACGAAAAGAATACCGATGCGCTGCACTGCATGATCAGCACGCCGATTCTCAAGGGTGATTACATCTACGGCGTCGACAGTTACGGTGAGTTGCGGTGTTTGGATATGAAAACGGGTGATCGCGTCTGGCAAGACGATACCGCAGTCCATAGGAATCGTTGGGCAACCATTCATATCCTGCGACATGGGAACCGTGAAATCATGTTCAACGAACAAGGTGACCTGATCTATGCGACGCTTTCTCCGCAAGGGTACCAAGAGCATTCACGTTGTCGATTGATTGCACCAACTCGATTGCAACTGCCACGTCGCGACGGCGTCAGTTGGGCGCACCCGGCGATTGCCAACGGGTACATCTACATTCGCAACGACGATCAACTCGTCTGTGCGTCCTTGAAAAACCAGGATTGAGAACGATCACGCGAAAGGCGTCGCCGGTGGTCATGAAACTGGCAACGGCCGATTGCCCCTCGATCTTGACGATCGCCATCGAACAACCGGGATGGATCAGTCCATGCGAACCCCGACGGACAACAAGATATTCGCGTAACGTTGCTGGTCGGCGGTCTGGATGGTCAACACGTGGTCATTGGTGCTGACCGCGTCGTAAAAGGCCCATTTGTCGATTGGCTGCAGAGTCAGATCGAGATTCGCGTCGAGGATGGTTTGTCGATAGTCGTCCCACACGGGTGGGTCGCCATCGAGCGCGTAGGGGCCACTGGTTTCGGTTTTCATGGTTTGGATGGACTCGATCGGAACGGCCGAAAGCACTGCCTCAAGAACTTGATTGCAGGTAGGAATTCCGGGCATCAGATTCAGGCTGATCAACTCGGCCCGCGGCCCGCGTTTGCTGGCTGCCGGGTAGTTTCCGTCCGCGATCAATACGGTGCTGTGGTGTCCGGCGGCGGCCAACACGGCACTGATCTGTGGGTGAATGAGTTTGTGTCGCAGCATGCGAAAAATTCTCGTGGGGGCTAGGGGCGCGGTACAGGATCGAAGATTTCGATAGGATGCGGGTTCAAGCGAACCGTTGCAAACGCATTGTGACAGATTCTTGCGAGGAAGCCACGAAGCGGGCTTTCCGAGAAACGACATTTTTTACGGGGAAGCCACGGAGCTGGCTTTCGGGGAACCAGATGCTAGATCGTCGGTTGAAACTGGGAACGTTTTGGGGCATCGGATTGTATGTCCACTGGACTTTCGCGCTGCTGATCGGTTTCTTCGCCTATCAGGCGAGTGGCCAGGGAATCGTTGCGGTGTTGTTCAGCATTGCGATCGTGCTGGGTGTCTTCTTTTGCGTAACCCTGCACGAGTATGGACATGCGTTGGCCGCCAGACAATTCGGGATTCCGACGATCGATATCACACTGCTTCCGATTGGTGGTGTAGCGCGGCTGCAACGAATGCCGCGAATCCCCTGGCAGGAATTGGTGGTGGCGGTCGCTGGCCCGGCTGTGAATGTTGTCATTGCGTCGCTGTTGGCAATTGGGTTTGCCGTCGTGGGCGGATTGAACGCGTTTTTTGGCGAGACGATCGAAACCCAAGCGGCGACCGAAGGAAACTTGATGTTCGGCGACGCATCGCTGACGCAGTTTGCGTTTTACATGATGGTGGTCAACGTCACGCTGGTTGTTTTCAACATGATTCCGGCGTTTCCGATGGACGGCGGTCGAGTGCTTCGCAGCGTGATGGCGATGATGATGGATTATCGACGCGCCACGGTGGTGGCTTCACGGATCGGACTGGTTTGTGCGGGAATCATGGCCCTATTGGCGTTGACCGGCGATCAATTGAACCCGATCCCCCTGCTGATCGCCGTGTTTATCGCCTTTGCCGGAATGGCCGAGGCACGGCAGGTGGACGTGATGGAGTCGGTACGCGGCCTGACGGTGCGTCAAGTCATGATCAGGGCTCAAAATGCAGTTCCGATGGAGATGCCACTTTCAGAGCTCGCCCGGTTTTGGCAATCGACCAGGGCCACCGCGCTGCCGATCCTCTCGCCTGGCGGGATCGTTCTGGGAATGATCCGTTTGGAAGCGGTCAGCGCCGCTTTGAAGAGTGGCAAACCGGACACGATCACCGCCGGCCAGTTGATCGACCACGAAACGTCAAACGCATCGGTGGGGATCGACGAGGACTTGGAGTCGGTCATTTTGCGGATCGGAAATCGGGGCCGCCAAGTGGCCGTTGTGGACCGAGAGGGGCGTCTGGCCGGGATTTTGGATCTCAATTCGATGCTCTTGCGGGGACCGTTGCAGCGGGTTGTTGCCGGCACGAGCATTCCGGATGATCGGTTTGACGCGGTCAGTTAGACCCGTCCTCCCGATTGCCCGGCAATTCCCAGTCGCAAACGGTCGCCCAAGCGTAAAAGCTGAGCGAAGATTGCCTAGGCCGGGTTGACCTTACCAAAAAAAGCGGATTTGAGGCGTCGCAAGGCGCCCCCGAGGAGAGCAACTGACGCCATGCTATTAGGCTGTATTTGCTCCCCCCTCAATCAGGGCCATCGGACCGGTGTCAGAATCGCTGCTTCAAATTGCCGAACGAATGTTTGTCGGGCCACTGTGGCCAGCATCGATCCTTGTCTGCATGCTTGTCGTTTACACGCTGCTTGCCTTGATTGGTTTGGTCGACTTCGGTTTTGACGTTCCCAACGTTGATCTGGATGTCGACCCTGGTTTGGATGCCGGCGTCGATATGGCCACCGACGTTCCCGATCTCAGCGGCGGTACGCAGGTCAACGCAGACTTTTTGGAAGGGCTTGGCGGAGTCACGGTGCGTTGTACCAACTTCGGCCGGGTCCCGATCGTCCTCTGGGGTGGCATCTTTTCAGTCGCATTTTGGAGCGTGTCGTACTACCTGTGGCATACCTTTGACTCACAGAAGTACTCTGCCGATTTGCTGCCCAGTGTGCTGCTCTCGATTCGCAATTTGGTGATTGCCACCGGCATCACCAAAGGGATCACGCAACCGATGCTTGGGCAGTTTGTCGATCCACCGTCGTACGACCAACGAAAGCTGGTGGGTGCGACATGTGAGATTTGCACGACGGAGGCGACGCCCGAGTTTGGCCAAGCCAAGTTTCGCACGAACGCCTCGCCGTTGCTGTTGAACGTCCGCACCGACGGGCCGCACATCGCCAAAGGGACCGAGGTTCGTATCATCGGTTTTGACAAAGAAAAACGAATTTACAAAGTCACTCATCTTCAACCGGAGACGCATTCGTGACATCTGCATTGCTCATCGCTGCCCTTCCCGACCCGACCGGCGGATTGGCGCTGTTTGTCTATTTTTGCATCTTCCTGGTGGTGGCGGTGCTCGTCACTTTCAAGAAGTACTACATCGTGGTCGGTCCGGACACGGCGATCGTCAAATCGGGTCTTGGCGGGCTGGATGTGAAGACGGCTGGTGGAAAGTTCATCGTGCCGATGTTGCACCGCTACGAGTTCATGGATTTGACGCTCAAGAGCTTCGAGATCAGTCGCCAGGGAAGTGAGGGATTGATTTGTTGCGATAACATCCGTGCCGACATCAAAGTGGCATTCTTCATTCGCGTCGACAATACCGATGAAGAGATGAAGGAAGTGGCCCAGTCGATCGGTGCACGCCGTTGTAGTGAACTGGAAACGCTCCGTGAATTATTTGACGCCAAGTTTAGCGAAGCATTGAAGACTGTCGGAAAACAGTTTGACTTTGTCGATCTGTACGATCAACGAGACAAGTTCAAAGACGAAATCCTGAAGGTCATCGGCACGGATTTGAACGGTTATCGCTTGGATGATGCCGCGATCGACTATCTCGAGCAGACGCCTCTGGAATTGCTCAGCCCGAACAACATTCTGGACGCCGAGGGGATCAAGAAGATCACCGAGTTGACCGCGTCGGAAAAGGTCAAAGAAAACCAGTTCACTCGCAATAAAGAAAAAACGCTGAAAAAGCAGGACGTCGAGGCCGAGGAAACGATCCTGGCTCTGGAACGTCAACGTGTCGAGGCTGTGGAAAAACAGAAGCGTGAAATTGCCGAAATCACTTCGCGTGAAAACGCGTCGGCAGCGAAAGTTCGAGAGGAACAACGACTGGAATCGGAACGTGCCAGGATTCAGACGGAAGAAGAAATCGGCATTGCGGAAGAGAACAAATCACGACAGGTATTGGTTGCCCAACGGAACAAGGAAAGAACGGATGCGGTCGAACTGGAACGCGTCACGCGTGATCGTGACCTGGAGATGACCGAACGACTTCGCGTCGTTGGCGTTGCCGAAGTGGAGAAAGAAAAGGCGATCGAAGTTGAAAAGCGCAATATCCAGGAAGTGATTCGCGAGCGAGTTGCGGTCGAACGAGCGGTGGTCGAAGAGCAGGAACGCATCAAAGATACCGAAGAAATCGCCAAGGCCGAACGAACCAAGAAGGTGCAAGTCACAGCGGCCGAGATGAGGGCCCAGGAAGAGCTGATTCGTCAAACGCAGCAAGCCCAGGCGGAAAAGGATTCCAGCGAATTGTTGGCCGAAAAGATCCGCATCGAAGCGGACGCCAGAAAGGACGCTGCCGAGAAAGAAACGGCGGCAATGAAAATGTTGGCCGAAGCCGAAGCTGCTCAGGCTGCCGCAACGGGGCTGGCCGAAGCGACCGTGCAAGAAGCCAAGGCAGCTAGCTTGGAGAAAGAGGGTTCGGCTGAGGCAAGTGTGTTGCAAAAGAAAGCGGTCGCCGAGGCCAAGGGCATCGAAGCGAAAGCGGACGCAATTGAAAAACAAGGCCTGGCCGAAGCCAACGTCTCACTGCGAGAAGTACCACAGCGAGGCGACCGGTATCACCGAGAAGGCCGAAGCGATGAAGCAACTCGACAGCGTCGGCAAGGAGCACGAAGAGTTCAAGTTGAAACTCGACAAGGAAAAGGATGTCGAAATCGCGGCGATCAATGCACAACGTGGTATCGCCGAAAGCCAAGCGGGTGTGGTCGGCGATGCTTTGCAATCCGCACGAATCGACATTGTTGGAGGCGATGGAGAGTTCTTCGAACAGATCACGTCGGCGGTCAAAGGTGGAAAGGCGATCGACCGGTTCGTTTACAACAGCAAGGTGGCCACCGACATCAAAGATACATTCTTTGACGGCAACGCCGAGTATTTCCGTGATCAGCTGAGCAATTTGATCAAACAGTTCAACCTCGATACCGACGGTGTCAAAGACCTTTCGATCGCCGCTCTGATCGCCAAAATGTTGGGGCTCGCCAGTACCGATGATGTCCGTTCCCAGTTGACCAGTCTGCTGGGAATGGCCGGGACCGCGAATATCGCCGACCAGAAGGCGGGACGACTGTTGGCCGCGTCGGCGTCGGCCGCGAGCAACGGCAAGAAGGGTTAGCGAGAAGATTCCGAGAATAGTTGCATCATGACCGAATCCCAACTTGCTGCCGGCACGTACGAAGTTCTCCGCAACCGTTTGCGGGATGCCTCGTCGGACCTGCGCGGCCGATTGGGGAAGCTGAATGAAGCACGGGCGGAAGTTTTCGGCAATATCGAAACCGCGTTGATCGCAACCGAACGCGTGACGACCGCGCACAATTGCGTGCCACGTGATTTGATCTCGGTCGGCGACAAGTTCTTGTTCGGGTACAACGTTCAGTTCGGCTTGAAGACCGAGATCGATCTGAGTGACGTGTTCTCCGTCTACCGGTTCAGCGATCTTCAGTTTCATGAAGCATCTCTGGAACTGATCGGCGACAACCGATTCGCGAATGATTTTCACGAACTGTATCGGTTCTACAAAGACACGACATTCTCTCGGTTCTTCCGCGACGGACCGATGCTGCACATGGTGTTTCAGGTTGGGAAGACGACCCGCGACATCAAGTCGTTCAAATGGCGAGTCACAACCGATACGATCGAGTACCTGGACAACCGCAGTGACCATGAAGTTCGTGACCCGCCACAGCACGAATTCCGGTGGAAACGAACGACCCGCGACCAACATCAATATGGGGCTCATCCGCATATTTCGATCGAGGATCGTGTCTTCGTAGAAACCGTTGGCGGCGACCTGACGATCAAGGTCGAGAACAATACCGACTCGGGCGAGGGGATTTACAGCGAACCGGTCGAGCACGCCGACCAAACACTCGATGATGCCGAGATTCATTACGCGATCATCGGCAATCTGGTGCTGCTGAAGATTCGCCCCTATCAGGAAGACCGTTTTCGTTACCTGGTCTTTAACGGCAAGATCGAACAGGCGATGCGTCTGGATGAAATTGAGCATTCCTGCGTGATGCTGCCGGGAGACCATGGGCTGATCTTTCCGGGCGGTTACTACCTGCAAACCGGCGAGTTCAAGAGATTCGATCATGGGCTCAGCGATATGCGATATCAACGTACGATCGCGTCGCCCAACGGCGAAGACTATCTGTATCTGTTCTACAATCCAGAATCGGGAACCTACGTCCAACTGCGTTACAACCTGATTCGCCAATCGGTCGAAACGCCGCTCGTCTGTCATGGGCAAACACTGTTTGAACGCGGTGAAATGGTTTGCTTTCGGGCCCAGGATGAACCGCAAAAGCACCACGCGATTCAGATTTGGCAGACGCCGTTCACGGGCGCCAACTATGTTCCCGACAACCAGACCGATTCGTTGTTGTTCAAAATCGGCAACAAGGAGATCGTCCGTGGCATGGCCGAGTGCAGCGAGTTGCTGCAGCTGATCGACAAAGACGATAGCTACGAAGGCTTGTACGTTGACCTGGTCAAGAAGTCGACGGACGTGCTGGACAGCCATTTTTGGATCAACAAGCCGGAAACGGAAAACCTGGCCGAACCGCTCGCGAAGATTCGCCAAGCGGCGAGCGCGGCCGTCGAAGAGTTTGACAAGGTTGTCCGTGTTCGCCGCGATACCGCCGAACGTAGCCAACAAGTTCAGCAGGCCGTCGAGTCGTTGATCAAATCGATCGAACGAGGCCGCTTCGAGTCGATCGACGACTACGTTTCATCGTTGGCCCAATTGCGAGAACAACGCGGACACGCGCTGGGGCTAAAAGAGTTACGCTATGTTGACATGGCGATCGTCGAGCAGTTGGAAGCGACCACCGCCGAACGTAGCCAGCGTTTGAGTCGTCGTTGTGTCGATTTTCTGCTGACACCCGGCTCGCTGGATCCCTATGTCCAGCGTGTTGACAAGGCAGCCGACCAGGTTGCCGCGGTTACGACGGTTGCCGAAGCGAAAAAGTTGGAGCAGGAAATTGATCAAGCTGCGTCGCAGCTGGAGTTGTTGACTGAGACGGTCAGCAACCTGCGAATTGATGATGCGACGAAACGAACGGAAATCATCGACGCCATTGGTGATGTGTTTGCCTCGCTGAACCGGGTACGTAGTTCGCTCAGGGCCCGTGTCAGCGAGCTGGTCAGTGTCGAAGGAAAGGCTGAATTTGCCTCTCAATTGAAGCTGCTTGAACAGACCACGGCCGGATACTTGGATGTTTGTGATTCGCCGGAGAAGTGCGACGAGTACCTGACCAAAGTGATGGTCCAATTGGAGGAACTGGAAGGGCGATTCGCGGAGTTTGATGAGTTTGTGATCCAATTGGCCCAGCGACGAGAGGACGTTTATACCGCTTTCGAGTCGCGAAAAGTCCAGCTCATCGAGAAACGCAATCGTCGTGCCGAGTCACTCGCTGCCGCGGCCGACCGGATCTTGAAGGGCATTGATTCGCGGGTCGGCAAGATGGCATCGACCGACGCGATCGCGGCCTACTTTGCCGGTGACCTGTTGGTCGACAAGGTCCGCGACATCATCGATCAGCTGGGCAATCTTGATGATGCCGTTCGTGTCCAAGATTTGCAGAGTCGATTGAAGACGATTCGTGAGGACGCGATACGGCAGCTGAAAGATCGTCAGGATCTTTACGAGGATGGCGGCGATGTGATCCGTTTGGGAACTCAGCGGTTTGCCGTCAACACACAGCCGTTGGATTTGACGACAGTGCTTCGCGGTGGCGAACTCTGTCTGCATTTGACGGGTACCCAATTCTTCGAGCGGCTTGATGATCAAGCACTGGTCACCGCTCGAGACCTGTGGAACCAGGAATTGGTGAGCGAGAACGGGGATGTGTATCGGGCCGAGTACCTGTCCGTTGACCTTTTTGAGCGGGCCCGAGTCGACGGCCAAACGCTCGACCCCGCCGCGCTCGATATCGCCTGGGTACAGGAACAAATCGGCGGTCGATTTGATGAAGGCTATGCCAAAGGGGTTCATGACCATGACGCATCGCAGATTTTGAAGGCACTGGTACGTTTGGATGGAGCGATCGGACTGCTGCGTCACGCACCCAGCGTTCGCGCGGCGTCATTGCTGTGGTTCAACAAACTGCTGGATGCCAAGATCCGCAAGGCGATGACGGAGTGGATTGGCGGATTTGCAAAGCTGGCCAAGGCGTATTCGGGGGCTCGACCGGCCGTTGAGTTCCGGCAGCGGCTCGCGGCGCTGGCGGCGAGCGACCAGGAGTTGTGGGGACCGCTGTTCGAGCACGACGTCTCAGCGGAGAGAATCGCCGACTATTTGTTCGATGAACTGACACATGCCCCCAAAGAAACCGGTGGTCAGTGGACGAGCGGCGGCGTTGTACAAAGAGTTTACCGCGGCGGTGCCCGATGCCGAACGAGAAAAGTTGTTGATCGCCGCGTTGCGGACCACCGAGTCCGATCCGATCCGCGCGTTCATCCTGGCCCGAAACTGGGCCGACGCGTTCGTGCAGATGCACGCGGAGCCGAGTGACGTTGATCCGGCGATCGAGTATTTGGACGAATTGGCTTGGCTTGTCTTGATCGGCGGTGTGTCGGCGCTGCGAGTGGTCGATGCGTCGGTGGCTGAAAAACTGGAAAATCTGGCCGGCAGTCACGCCCGGATCCACCGTGGAGTGGCAGCCGTTCACTATCACGAGTTGCTGCGTCGTGTTCGCCGATATCGTGAACAGGTGGTTCCCCGTTTCCGTGCCTTGCACGCGACGAAAAAACGGCTCGTCGACGAAGCCCGTGAAGTGATGCGATTGGAAGAATTCAAACCACGAGTCTTGACCAGCTTTGTCCGTAATCGACTGCTCGATGAAGTTTACCTGCCCTTGATCGGAGATAATCTTGCCAAGCAGATGGGCACGGCCGGTGAGAACAAACGGACCGACCGGATGGGCTTGCTACTGCTGATCTCGCCGCCCGGATACGGGAAGACGACTTTGATGGAGTACGTCGCCAACCGGCTGGGCATCGTGTTCATGAAGATCAACGGCCCGGCAATCGGTCATGGTGTCACGTCGTTGGATCCGTCCGAAGCCCCCAATGCGGCTGCCCGAGAGGAGATCGAGCGACTCAATCTGGCGCTGGAAATGGGCGACAACGTGATGCTGTATCTGGATGACATTCAACACACCCATCCCGAACTGCTGCAGAAGTTCATCTCGTTGTGCGATGCGACCCGAAAAATCGAAGGGGTCCGCAACGGACGAACACGGACGTACGACTTGCGCGGACGTCGCGTCGCGGTCGTGATGGCGGGCAATCCCTATACCGAAAGCGGCGATCGTTTCCAGATACCGGACATGCTTTCCAACCGGGCGGATGTTTACAACTTGGGTGAGATCATCGGCGACTCGGAAGATGCCTTCGAGATGAGTTACCTCGAGAATTGTCTGACCAGCAATCCCACATTGGCGCCGCTGTCCACTGCCCCGCCCGAAGACGCGCGAGCGATCATCGTCGCCGCCGGACGCGATTCGCTGGAAGGAATCGAACTGCAAAGCAACCTGTCGATGGATCAAGTGCGTGAGATGTTCGAGGTGATCAGGAAGCTGTTGCGTGTTCGCGACGTCGTATTGCGTGTCAATCGGGCTTACATTCGAAGTGCCGCCCAGGCCGATGCCTATCGCACCGAACCGCCCTTCAAATTGCAGGGCAGTTATCGAAACATGAATCGCATCGCCGAGCGCGTGGCCGGGGTGATGAATGAGAGCGAATTGCAGACGTTGATCGTCAGCAACTACGAACAAGACGCGCAAACGTTGACGACCGACAACGAAGCGAACGTTTTGAAGTTCAAGGAGATCATGGGGATTCTGACTGCCCAGGACAAGGAACGATGGGACGCGATCAAGTACGCGTTTGTCGAAAGCGTGCGGATGTCGGGATTGGACAGTGACGATCAGGCGGGTCAATTGATGCGGCAGTTGGCGTCCATGCGCGACGGATTGGAATCGATCCGTCAAGTCATCTCGCGAGCGATTGCTGCCGCCGGTGACGGTGCCGAAGAACGCATGGACGCGCGAGTCGATTCGCTCCGGCACTCACTTACCGCGTCGGGCGCACAGCTCGCCCAGACACTGCAGGCGACCAGCAAACAGCTTGAGAAAATCAGCGAGCAGCAGGCCCTCGAGCCGCCCGAGCAAAGGGTCTTTGTGCAGCACAAAATACCACGCGTGCTGGCCGATATGGTGAAGGGACAGTTTCACTTGATGCAGGAATGGCTGCGACCGATCCTCAGCGAATCGATCGACAATGGGCGGGATCTGGAACGACTCAAGTCGCAGTTGGAAGCCTTGCTGGAGAATTACCGGCAAGTCGAATCATCCTTTGAATCGGCTGACACGCAAGCAACTCCGCGGCAAGACTGATGCTTGGTGGGGGGGTGTCGTGGGGGAGCACCCGAGCCGCCTGCCGCGTTGGGATTCGGTCTTGTTGAGGCATTTGTGCTTTAGTATTAATGCTTTAGTAGCAGGACGAAACTTGGTTCCCAGGATGAAAGGATTCTCGTGGCAGTAACAGGCGACCGCTCATCGCGGAAACTGGCTTTTGTCGTATTGGCTTGGTTTTTGGCAAGTTCGGTCCCTGCCTTGCGGGCCCAGGACGCCAATCAGGCCCCGGACACCAATCAGGCCCAGGACGCCAATCAGGCCCCGGACACCAATCAGGCCCAGGAATCCGTTGCTCCCGGTGACGTGAATCTCGGCGTCAGCCGGGTCTACACGTTCGTTGACAAGACGGGCCTGGGGCATCAGCATGCCATCGAAGGCAAGTTGTCATCGGGAAATCTGATGTTGGGGTTGGAATCGTCGGCCGGCCAGTTGGTATTTGACATGCGGTCGTTTGACGCGGACACTGCGGCGGCGCGACGGTACCTTGGACTCGAGGGAACGACGGGCGAATCGACTCGTGCCCAAGTCAACGCGAATATGAAAGGCAATCAGGTATTGGATGTGGCGCGGCACGCGACGGCGACTTTTGAGATCGTATCGGCAATACCGACCGGACAAACCAGCAAGCGAGGATTGCCGACCTATCAGTTGACCGGAGATTTCACACTTCATGGAGTGAAGAAACCGATCAGCGTTTTGACGGAGGTGGAACAGGCGCGTGGTTGGCTGCATGTTCGTGGCAACTTCGTCATCGCGCAAACGTCTTTTGGCATCACGCCCTATTCCAAGGCATTCGGAGCGATTGGAGTTGCCGATTCTTTGCGAATCCACGGCGACCTGTGGGTGGCACCCAACACACGTGTTTCGATGGAACAGATTCCTGAGCGCAAGTAGCTGGGCAACGCAAGTAATTGGGCAACGCAAGTAATTGGGCAACGCAAGTAACTGGGCAACGCGACTAGCTGGGCAACGCGACTAGCTGGGCAACGCGACGAAGACATTCAAGATTCAAATCCCGACGTGCCGCTGCTTGAGGCAATCGTACGATACCACCTGTCGAAAACCGGAGTCGAGAATGATTGCTGTCGAGGGCGTGCAAAAATCAACGATTCGAAGCCACTACCAATTGGGAACGTTGTTTTATCGTTTGCTTTGGGGACCACACATTCATCATGGATTGTGGGTTGGTGATGAGTCAGCATTGGTGGCGCAGTGCCGATTGACCGATACGCTCGCAGACATGGCGAAGATCGACGCGAACGACCGTGTCGTCGATATTGGCTGCGGCATGGGCGGTTCGGCGATTCGCCTGGCAACGCTGCGCGGCTGTGATGTGACTGGCGTGACATTGAGTCCGGTGCAGCGTCACTGGGCAACTGTCACGGCAAGGTTGAAACGAAGCCATCGTCAGACGCGGTTTTTGGCCGAAGACGCTGAGCAGGTTGAATTCGCTGATGCGGCATTTGATGTTGTCTGGAGCGTCGAGTGTACCGAACACCTGTTCGACAAACCGGCATTTTTCAAACGTGCCTGCGACTGGCTGCGACCGGGCGGAAGGCTTGCGATTTGTGTTTGGTTTGAGGGCGAGGACACGACGCGCCCCGGGCATCGACAGCAGGTCGAAGAGGTTTGCCATCGATTCGTTTGTCCGTCCCTGGCCACCCGCGAAGATTACGCCGGTTGGATCTCTGCGGCAGGGTTGACGGTAACGGACAATGTCGATTGGACGGATCGAGCGTCCAGGACCTGGGAAATCTGTAAGCAGCGGGTTTCCCGAACCGGAGTCCGGCACTTGGCCCGTCTGATGGACAAGGATCAAGTAGCGTTTCTGGATGGATTTGACACGCTGTTGGCTGCCTATCGCAGCGGCGCGATGCAGTACGGCGCGATTGTTGCCGAGAAACCGAATGTCTGAGAAAGCGAATGGCTCGTATCCGATCCGTGCTTGCCAGGTTCGGTGGGTACAACCCGATTCAACCGATCTGCTTTGACGAGGTACCAGGAGCAATCGCATGGAAGCAAATTTGCCTGCATTGGCACATCCGTCAACGGTTCGCCGCACCGCCGGTATCGTGTTTGGGTTTGGGAATCAAATCCTTTTTTTGACCACGGTATGGTACCTGTTTTGGTTTCTCCGTGACGGGGCGATCAATGATCAGCATGGCAACTGGGTCATTCGAGACTGTGGTCTGGCGATGCTGTTTGCGGTTTCCCACAGCGCGATGCTGGTTCCCGCTTCACGTAAGAGACTGACACGATGGATTCCGGCGGCATTTTACGACAGCGTGTTTTGCGTCGTGACGTGTCTGAGTTTGTTGCTACTGTTTTTCGGGTGGCGAACGAGTGAGGCAACGTTATGGCAGGCGCGGGGTGCGATGGAGGGACTGGTGCGTGGCGGGTTCTATGGCTGCTGGGCCGCACTGTTGTATTCGCTCTCGCTCACCGGACTGGGATACCAGAACGGCTGGACGCCGTTTTATCATTGGCTCCGCGGTCGAAAACCGCCGCGACGTGAATTCAGACCACGCGGTGCCTACAAGTTGATTCGGCATCCGGTGTACATGAGCTTTCTGGGATTGGTTTGGTTGACACCGCGAATGACGTTGGATCACGCGGTATTGACGGCGATCTGGACCGGATACATCTTTTATGGCAGTTTCTTGAAGGACCGCCGTTTGGAGCGTTTCATTGGCGAGCCCTACAAAGATTATGAATCGAAGATTCCCGGATTCCCGCTGATTCCGTTCGGGCCTCTTGCGCGACGCGCTCGTTTCGAGGACTCGGATCGTCGCACCACGTTGGCTCATCGAGCGACCAACGACTCGATGCATTCAACGCCTCGAAACGCGGCTTGAATGGTGCAAACATGGCAGCGGACGAGAGGGTGATTCCGTCGAATAATCGAAGACGTTTCTTCTTGATCTTGATGTACGCGCTGCTGCTTTCGCCGTGGATCGTAACCGGGGTAGCGGGAGCGCTAAAGACCAACGCCAATTCGCCGCTTGACTGGGTCGACAGCAATTTCGCCCCACGTCAACAGTACGATCGGTTTAGCAGCCAGTTCGGCGCTGGGGATGTGGTTGTCATCAGTTGGCCTGGCTGCGTGGTGAACGACAGTCGCCTGGACCGGTTCGCGGCAGCGCTACGAAACTCCGCGGTATTCTATGACGATGGCCAATGGCTATTTCACCGCGTGACCTCGGGACGCGAGGCGGTCTTGGTGATGACTCATCCGCCGCTTTCCATCGGCCAAGACGAAGCGGCGGGGCGATTGTCGGGTTCGCTGATCGGGCCCGACGGTCAAACGACTTGCGTGATGATCGGCTTCAATCAGGCCGGACTGAAACGGCGGGGACAATTGATCCCGTTGATCCGTGCCGCGGCAGAACGCTATTGCGATGCGGTCTACGCGTCGCAACACCTCGCAGGTCCGGTGATGGATGGATATTCGGTGGACCAGGCCAGCCAGATCGCGATGAAACGGTTTGCACCGCTCTCCTCAATCATCGTTCTTTGTGTCTGTTTGCTCTGTCTGGACTCGCTGACGGCCAGCCTGTTGGTGTTTGGGGTGTCGCTGTTGTGCCAAGCGATCACGTTGGCGATTCTGCACTACAGTGGCGGGACAATGACCGCACTTTTGATCGTCTTGCCGCCACTGGTGCAGGTGTTGGCGATCGCCGGTGGAATCCATCTTGTCAATTACTACTTTTCGGCGGTTGCCAGTGCAGGCCAGGACAATGCCATCGCGGAGGCGGTGCGTGTGGGTTGGTTGCCATGCGTCTTGTCGTCAGCGACGACGGCGATCGGACTCGGATCCCTGCTGGTGAGCGGCCTGGTTGCCGTACGCGAGTTTGGCGCGTTCGCGGCTGCCGGGGTGATCGCTTCGGTCGCGATCCTGCTCGTTTTCTTGCCGGGCGGTATTGCCATTTTCCAGCTCGGTGTCCCCCCGTCGTGCATTCGTCGAAGAGAATCGTTGTGTTGGCAACGGATCACCGATTGGCAACAACGTTTCGGCATTTGGGCCAGCATCGCTGCCGGCGCGTTGATGGTGAGCTTGGGATTTGGTGTCGCGCGACTGCAAGCATCGGTTCGAATTGAGACGCTGTTTGGAAACGGCAGTCGATTGATCAACGATTATGCTTGGCTGGAACAACATGTCGGATCGCTCGTTCCGATCGAAGTGGTCACGAAATTTGGTGCGCACTGTGATTTGACGCCGGGCCAGCGGATCGACTTCTTGCAAGGGATTGCCGAGCAAGTGAAAGGAAACTCGCGGGTCGATGCCGTCACTTCTGGTTTGAGCTTTCTGCCTCGATCGCAATCGCCGATCGGGGGCGATACTGCCAGGCGGTTGCTCGATCAAGGCCGATCGCTGGCCGGCCAAATGAATTATTGCCGACGGACCGATGACGGCGGCGAGCAGTGGCGAACGACCGCGCACCTGAGTGCGCTGGGAGACACCGACTATGGTCAGGTGTTGAGCGATTTGACGATGACGCTGCAGGCGGAGCTGCATCAATACGACCAGCGGGGCAGCGTCTCGCTTGAGCTTTCCGGCCTGATGCCTCTGGTTCATGAGATTCAACAACAACTGCTTCAGGATCTGTTTGTCAGTTTCTTGACGGCGTTCGCTTTGATTGCCGTGGTGATGACCATCGTTCAGGCCGGCTTGTGGGCTGGTCTGTTGTCCATGATCCCGAATGTATTCCCCGCGCTCACGCTGTTTGGAATCTTGGGATGGGTTGGCCATCCGATCGACATCGGCTCGATCATGACAGCGAGTGTGGCAATGGGGATCGCAGTTGATGACACACTTCACTTCCTGACATTCTTCCAGCGTGCGATGGATACCGGTATCAGCCGCAAGGAAGCAGTGCTTGCGGCGTACACGCACTGCGGCCGAGCAATGATTCAGACGACGCTGATTTGTGGTGCGGGCTTGGCGATCTTTATCTTCAGCGACTTCGTTCCGACCGCCCGATTCGCTTGGATGATGGTCACGCTTCTCGCGGCAGCCCTCGTGGGCGACCTGGTCGTTTTACCGGGGATCCTGATCGGCCCGCTTGGCAGGGTCTTTGACCCAACAGCCGGTTTCTCACCCGTACCCTCTGGCGAGACGTTCCAGAGAACTTTTTCTGAGGTTGATCGCGCCGCCTGATTTCGGCCTCATGGCGAGTCTCCGATCACCGGCTACAATCGACATTCTGCGTGCGGGCGGTGTGCAACGTTCACGACCAACAGCGGTGGTACGGGATTGGCCTCGTTTGTCGTGACTCGGTCATTCGACAGCACCATGGGTCGCTAGACCAACTGCCGATCCGTCATGGAACGCACTTTGTCATCACACTGCCAACGGGTCAAGCATGAGCGATGGATTCAATATACTGATCGTCGATGATGAGCCAAATATCCGCGCCGGGTTATCGAAGGGACTCAAAGCGGAGGCTGACAAGATCGCCACCGCGGGGACCGCTGCCGAGGCGTTGCGTCTATTCCTTGATGATGAATTTCAGCTCGTGATCGCCGATGTCCGGCTGCCGGGTGAGATGGATGGGCTGGAACTGGTCTCGCAAATTTTGGAGCACCGCCCGCGAACAACGGTCATCGTTATCACGGCTCACGGCACCGTCGAAACGGCCGTCGACGCGATGCGCCGAGGGGCATTCGACTTCATCACCAAACCGGTCGATCTGAATCTGATTCGACAGCAGGTTGGCAAAGCACTTCGCCACCACCGGCTGCAGGATGAGAATCGAGAATTGCGAGAACGTCTGGCTGGTACCGGCGAAATCTCTGGCATCATCGGCAATTGCACTGCAATTCAAGACGTTTTTCGCCAGATCCGCCAAGTCGCTGACACCGATGCGACGGTGATGATTCAAGGGGAAAGCGGGACGGGTAAGGAACTGGTTGCTCGTGCTCTTCATGATTTGAGTCGCCGTTGTGACCAACCATTTGTGGCCATCAACCTGGGAGCATTGCCGGAGACGTTACTGGAAAGCGAACTGTTCGGCCACGAGAAGGGTTCGTTCAGTGGAGCGACTCGCCAGAAGCCCGGCTGTTTCGAGCAGGCATGTCGCGGAACGCTTTTTCTCGATGAAGTGACGGAGATGTCGGCGAAGAGCCAAGTCGATTTGCTAAGAGTGCTGGAGTCGGGCACTTTCACGAGAGTCGGTGGAGAACAACAGCTGACTTCCCAGGCCAGGATCGTGTCGGCGACGAACCAAGACCCTCTGGCAATGGTCGCCGAGGGAACTTTTCGGGACGACCTGTTTTATCGTCTGAACGTCGTGCCCATCGAGATTCCGGCGTTGCGTGAACAGCGCGCACGACATTCCACTTCTGATCGAGCATTTTCTTCAACAATTCTGCACTCGCCACGGTCGCGATCCGAAACAAGTTGCCTCGGATGCCATCCAAGTACTTGTCGCAGCCCCATGGCCCGGAAACGTTCGCCAATTGCGGAACGTGGTCGAACGACTCGTCGTTACCACGTCGGCATCGACAATCGAGATCAAGGATCTGCCCAGCGAATTGACTTCACAGCCGCGCGCGATCACTTCGCCAACGAAGACGCTCGCCGAAGCCTCGGAGGAAGCGGAGAAAGAACTGATCAATGCAACCCTGGCAGCCTATCAGTTCCATCGCGACAAGACCGCCAAGGCATCGGTGTCAGCGTCAGGACGCTGCACTATAAGATGAGCCGCTACGGCATTCACTAACGCTTCGCCGCAGAACCTGGCACGGTGGTCACGAACCTGGGCGATAAAAAAACTTTCGGATCAGCCGCGGATCGGGTGCGCGGCCGAGCTTCACGGCCAGCAGGACCGCCGCGGCCGAACCAACAAGATCCCAGATGAATGGGTTCAGTCCGAGAAATTCGTAGGCTTGGAACTTGTCCTGCTCGTAGTAACCCCAGCAGGTCAAGCCGAGATGCATGAGTGTTCCGCCGACCATGCCGGCAATCGCCCCGTCGGCCGTCATCCCGCGCCAGTACAGCGCCAACACCATCGGGATCAAGAAGCAAGCCGCCAATCCTCCGCTAGCAAAGATGATCAGGTCCTGTAGATACGTCGGTGGGTTCAATACAAACAGAACGGCCAAAATGCCGATCACCACCGTGACCAAGTAGCTGAGCCACTTCATGCGCCACTCAGACGCATCGGGGTCGATGTGCCCCTGGTAAACGTCGCGGACCACGGCGGACGAGACCATTAGCAGAAAACTGTCGACGCTGGACATCACGGCTGCGAAGGGGGCCGCCACCAACAGGCCGGCCAGCCAAGGCAGACCGGCGTTCTGTGTCAGTCGCGCCGCCAGGTCGGGCATCGTTCGATCGGGATCGATCTCCATCCCCGACATCAGCACTCGACCGCAGCAGAAAATCACCACCAGCGAAAAGTAGATGATCGAATAATAAATGGCCACCGTGACGATGGAGTAGCGGAGCGTTTTGGTGTCTTTGAACGCCATCAGTCGGACCATATTGCTTGGTTGTCCGCTGCCGGCGAAGGGCCAAAAGATAAAAAAGCTGATCGCGGTGCCCAGGGCCAAGAAACCGAAATCGCTGGATGCGCTGGGACCGGGGTTGGTCACATAAACGCCCGGCTTCGCGGCACCAGAGCGGTAGGGCGTCAGTTCGGTCACTTGCAACGACACACCGGCGGCTAACTGATCGGAGCGAATTCTTTCAATTTCGAAGGGTGTTGTGATTTTCAGGATCGCGGTCGGCTCGCTCAATTGTTCTCCGGCGGGAATGATCGCCAACTCGGCTAGCCGAAATGCCTGGCCATCTTGTTTGATCCAAGTTCCCTTGGGAATCGAAAGGTCCGCGTCGTCAACCGACGCCAGCCGAAGCACTCCCCGGCCATATTCGGGCGGCGTCATCTTGGCCATCTGTCGGGTCGCGTTTTCAAGTCCGCCGACCTGGTCGAGTGCCAGCACCAGCATCAACACAACGCCCACAAACATCACGATGCCCTGCATCACGTCTGTCCAGACGACGGCTCGGAACCCGCCGTAAACCACATACACGATCACGGCCGCCGAAAAAACAATCAGGCAGACCAGGTAGTCGGGCTCGGCCTGATTGAGCCAGGGGATGTTCGCCGTCGCCTGGGCCGTGAACGTGACCGCCCACTGAAAGGCTGGTTCGTCTGCCAACAGTGTGCTCAAAATCTTGCCCCCCGCTTTGAATTGTGCCAGCAGGTAAAAGAACATGAAGAACACCAGCAGCACCGTGGCGGTCAAACCCACGCCCGAGCTCTCGAAACGTCTCCGCAACACTTCGGGAATCGTCAATGCATCGCACTTTCGCGCGATCTGATTCAAACGTTTGCCGAGCAACGCCATGGCCACCAATGGCCCGATCATGAATGCCGAGATCCATAGCGCGAGTGTCCAGCCGTGGGTATAGATCAGAGCCGGGAAGCCCATGAAACTGCCACCGGATGAATTGGTTGCCGCGAAGGTCAATGCGAACGCCCAAACGCCAAAACTACGGCTGCCCAGATAATACTCGCCAACGAACTCCTTTTTCTTGGTTGACCGATTGGATAGCACGGCAAGAGCAAGGACGGCAATCGTATAGACGCCAAACGTGATCAGCGCCGCGTTCGAGCCGTCACCCATCCGAGTTCTCCTGTGGGCCGGCATCGTCCAGTGGATGATCGGCCATCTGCGTCAGCGCGAACCAGGCGGTAAACAAGGTGGTGATGATCCAGGGAAGGAACACGCCCCAAAATACCCAGTTGGGCATTCCCAAGATCGTGATCAGCTTTTCGGCGTCATCGATCCTGTAGCCACGCAGCACACAGTAGCCGACGACCCACGTGAAATTCACCACCCAGGCAACGATGATCCATTTCGACTCACGCAGTGAGCTGACAAAAAGAGAATCGAGTTCCAAGTCGGGATCATCTGGCGGCATCATCTTATCGAATCTCGAAAATCGCTTCGACTTCGACCGCCACGCCGGTCGGCAGCGCGGCAAAACCCAACGCACTGCGGGCGTGATAGCCATCACCATCCTTGCCGAAGATTTCGTGGAACAAATCAGACGCGCCATTGATCACCAAGTGTTGATCGGTGAAATCGGGTGCCGAGTAGACGCAGCCCAAGAGCTTGATCACCTTCAGCCGATCCAGTGTTCCATGGGTGTTATGTACCGAGCGGAGGATCTTCGCTGCACAATCTTTTGCCGCTTCATAGCCTTGATCGACCGTCAGATCTTTCCCCAGAACGCCTTTCATGTCGCTAACGTGACCCGAGGTGATCAATTGATTTCCGCTGCGAATACAAAGATTCAGATAGCCGGGTTGCTGGGCTGTCAAATCGATACCAAGCGCCATCGCTTTTTGTTGGGCGGACATGATGTTTTCCTCGTCGTGTAAGAAGTCTCGAATGATTCCATGATTGTCGAAACGGGGATTCGCTAGCGATCGCGGGCGGTCACGCGCCATGTTTCGCCGGTCGCTTGTCCATTGCGGACAACCGACGCGAAGGCATGCAATGCGACGGTTGGGCAGATATGGATCGGGTATGCCAGAAAGGGGTCGCCCAGTGAGATTTTGGCGGCCTGGGGAGTCTCGATCACCAGATGCTCTTCACTGTGACCGACGAACTTCGCGTCGGGTAGTGCCGGCAAGTAGACGCGTCGCGGCAATGGCATTTCGGAGGCGACCGACTTGTAACCGAGGTCCAGGCAAATCCGGTTTTCGCCCGGTTTGCTAATGACGCGAGTCAGAATCGCGACGGCGACCGAGAATGGGAGTTCGGGATGGGCGGTGCCGTAGCCGACGTCCCAAAACACCGGGGTGCCGGGACTGCATTGCCAAGTCGTGTCGGCTGCCCAAATAGCGAATGTCGGGGATCCGCCGCCGACGATCGCCGGCGATGGTCTCGCCAGATCGTAATCACGAACCTGGCCGATGATTGCTTTGGCGGTCGCTTGTCGAGTTTCCAGGGCAGGGTCGTGGATATGTCCGTCATAAACATGGAGACCTGCGAACTGGATTCCATCGAGCGATTCGATGGAGTCGCGAAGTTGATCCATCTTTGGACCCAGCGGTATTCCGGTGCGATGCATCCCGCAGTCGACATCGATGAATAATCGAAACGGTCGCCGGCGGTTGCCCAGTCGTTTGGCGATCATTTGGGCGGCACTGTGGTCGTCGGTAACCGTGGCAAAGGAAGTGTGCGGGTAGCGCAGCACCAGATTGGCGAGCCTCTGGACATTCGGCCCGACCGGTTGGTAGGCCAATAACACATCGGGCGCACCGACGCGGGCGACCATTTCCGCTTCCGAGATCGTTGCCGTTTTGAATCGCTGGATACCGGCATCCAACTGCATTCGAATCACGTGCGGCATCTTGTGCGTTTTCACGTGAGGGCGCAGGCGGGCGACCTGTTCTGCACCGCCGACCATCGCAATCATCTGTTGAATATTGTTGGCCACACGATCGGGATCGACCAACAGTCCCGGCGAGGCAACCGCAGCAGGATTATGTAGCTGGAACCAGTTCATTTCGTATTTGCGGATCAGTCTTGCGACCATGCTCGTTCAAGGAAGCCGATGAAGTTGCCGTGGCAGATTCGCTCGAGATCGGCGTCACCGTAGCCCCGTCGCCGCAGGATCGCGGTGAATTGATGGAGGTCGGCGATGGTGTCCAAATCCGAGGGAGTTTGTTCGTTACCATACCCACCATCAAGATCGCTGCCGATACCGGTGTGATTCGCGGTACCTAGTAGTTGGCAAACATGGTCGACGTGGTCTGCCAGTTTGTTCAAGTTTGCATCGGGAAGGTCAGGATGTTTCGTGACACCACGGTGCCAGTTGGGCACGATCATCCAGACGTCCAATGAGATACCAATGACGGCACCACGCAGGGCGAGCGCTTTGATCTGATCGTCGGAAAGTTGGCGTGGATCATCGACCACCGCACGACAATTGTGATGGCTCGCCCAAATAGGTCCTTGATACGCATCCAACGCATCCCAGAAAGTTTTCTCGCACAGATGCGTGACGTCAAGAATGATTCCCAGTTCATCCATCTCTTTCAACAGTTCACGTCCCATGGTCGAGAGGTGGCCATCCTGGTCATGACCCAGCGCGTACCGTCCGATTCCATAATGCGCAGGGCCAAGTGCGCAACCCCTGTTCAAACGATCGGTGCAGGTCGTTGAGGTCACGGATCGAATCGGCGCCCTCAAGGCTCAAGATGTAGCCGATGGGTGTATTTTTAGGGTCGGCCAGCCATTGCTCGAGATGGTTCTGCAACTGACGCCACGAATAGATCTGTCGCAACTCGCCGGCGTCTTCCATCGCGCGGTACCAAGCCAACTGTCCCTGGGTCATGGCCCAGGCTTGCGCGGGGAGTTCCACGCACCCACCGGCGCGGCTGGTTTCATGCATCCGGCCAACTGAGTCGCCACACAAATTCCGATTCCCGCTTTTCGCATTTCGGGGAAGGTCACCGTCCCCCGTGATCGTCCTTTGAGATCGTCCATCCCCTGTTCGTCCTGCCGAATCTGATCGACCGTCATTCGCAGGTCGCGGTTGTATTCCAACGCGTTCAAGCTGAGATCAAGGTGGGCGTCAAAAACGAGCATGGCGGTTCGACTTTGGGACGGAGAGGCGGGACCCGAACTTTAGCATCAATCGGACGGCCCGTGTTCGAGCAGGCCGTTGAACCGTCGTTGTTTTCTTTCGGCCGGCCTATTGGGCGCTGGGGCGAGCGAAATATTTGTTGAGGAAAGCCATGACCAACTGCGTGTTTCGCTTGCTTCCGCGTTCAACCCCGGTCTCGATCGTGCAATCGATTCCCAGTTGATCCATCTTCTCTTTCAACACTTTTCCAAACCGCGGATGATGAATGCCGATGCTTTGGTTCGTGATTTTGGTGTCGAAGTCCGAGGCATAAGTCAGCAATACCGGCACGTCATCTTTGCTCAGATGCGGGATCGCTGACACTTCCCTGAACAGACGATACTTTTCCTCAGGCAGTTGATCCAATTCATCGAAATCGATGCCAAACAATTGCGACAGCGCAGGATTTCGGTAGGTGTCATGTTCTGGAAACAGATCGCGGATGAATCGAGGATCATAAGAGGTTTGACCGTTGTAGACAGCCACGCAGGTCAAACGCGTCGATTCACGCAGCACCGGATCGTCGTTGCTGGGATCGGCCAGGTCATGATGGAATCCCAACCACAGTGATATCCCGGCCCCCGCCGAACTTCCGGTCGCCGCGATTCGCGTGGGATCCAGATTCCACGCTTTGGCGTTGTGGCGAATGAACTGCACGGCACGCGCCGAGTCCAAAAACGGCGCCGGCGCGATCGCTTCGTCGGATAGACGGTAGGTGATCGCAACGACGGAGATACCGGCATCCAAACATGCTCGCAGCAGCCCCGGTTCAACACTTTTGTTGCCACCGCGAAAACCGCCACCATGAATCGAGACCAATACCGGTGTCGGCTCGTCCGAATCGGCCAACCAGAGGTCCATGACGTTGCGGCGATGGGGTCCGTATTTCAGATCCGACTGCGATGGCGAAATTCTTCGTTGTTCAGCGCGATTTCCCTGGGCACGGATAGACGGTAACGCTGCGGCCCGCTGGGCCCGGTTCGGTTGCGGAACGTCTTGACCGAGAATTGGCGTCGCGGTTAACAATCCAAGCACCATGGTGATCACGAAGGAAATACGCACGGAAGGTCTCTCAGGTAAGATGGTGACAGGCGGGCGACCGAACATTGTACCGTTTCGTTGTGCCCAATAGGGGTCGAGTATTCGCTGCCGCCAACGGCCAATCTGGCTTCTCCCTCTGGGCAGCCGAGTCCTGTTCGCGATCGCCAATCCCAACCGATGAGGATGACGGACCGCGAGACCTGCGAAACTCGTGAACATCGTCGGGGTTCAAGTCGGACTTGGCACGAGCGGTCGGTCGTTCGTCAAACCGCATTCTATTTTCCCGAACCGGAGTCGCAGTTCGTGGCCCAACGCTTGATCGAAGACATTGCCGGGCAATGTCGAGATCAAATCGGTGAGTCTTGATTTCCGCGTGGGACAATCCGGTTGATCGGGGGCAGGAGCGTTGACGACCAAAGAAGCGATCACCAGCAAACGGATCAGACCGTTTGCGAAAGCCTCCGATTTTCCCGCACCGCGGTCATCGGCCAGCAGGCCCAACAAGAAAAAGAAAACCAACGGTACGCGGCTGGCTGCATTTGCACGCTGGGTTCAGATCTACGTTTCAATGTTTGGGTTGGCGTTGACACTGTTCTTCAGCCTGACCGGGATCACGCTGAATCATCCGGACTGGTTCGCTGGCGAATCGGTGATCACGTTGGATGGCGAAATCGATGATGCCTTGTTGAATGACCTGAGAAACCCCAAATCGACCACTGCGCGGTTGCAAATTGTCGAACAACTGCGAGCGGATCATCAGGTCAGCGGGTCGGTGAAGGATTTCACCGCCGATGAATTTCAGTCCCTGATCATTGATATTTCGGCGCTACTGCTGACGTTGATCTCGGCAACCGGTTTGATGCTCATCCTATGGCTAAGACGCAAACGCCTGAAAGGACTCGTGACGATGGCAGTGGGTGCACTGATCTTGATCGTCCTCTGCGTCTTCCTGATGCCATGAACCAAAAATGGATGCCATGAACCAAAAATGCACCGGAATCGACCATGATTGACGCTGCTGGAAGTCGTTGCCACCCAATCGGGGAGTCAGGTTGCGATGGACGCGATTGATGGATTGGCTTATCATGAAAGTCCCGCTTTATCCCACCTCATGCACCGCGACCCGCCTGTGTTTTCCATGCGTTTCCTTTCGCGTGCGACGTTTTTTATCGTCGTCTTGCCGCTTGCTCCGCTGGCTTTGCCCAGTGTGCTGGTTGGCGACGAGAAAGCGAGCGAAGAAATTCAGAAGTGGGAATCGACGTACGATCAAGAGATACTTCCGATCTTGCGTGAACGTTGTGTCGAGTGTCACAGCGGCGGTGATCCCGACGGAGACTTCGACATTGCTCAATTCTCTTCCGGGCAACAGGTCCTAGAGAAGCCCGATCTTTGGGATCAAGTTGGCAAACGACTGCGATTGAAAGAGATGCCCCCCGAGGGAAGTCCTGGACTCAATGACAAGCAGAAGTCGGTCATTCATCGCTGGCTCGATTCTCGGCCGCAGCAGAATCTTTGTGCGGAGCTTGCCACGGACGAAACGCAAGCATGGTATCGAGGCCATGTGATGAGTCGTCGGCTGACCCGAACCGAATACCTCCATGCGATCAGCGATCTGGTGGGGCTGCCGGTCGATCCACAATTTGATATCCCATCGGATGGTTCCGGTGGTGAAGGTTTCGACACCGCCGGCGATTCGCTGTTTACGTCCGCGATTCACGTCGAACGATATCTGGCGGTTGCCTCCCAGATGATCGACGCGGCGATCCCTTCGTCGGCGTTCTCTGGTGACGATGAATCTTCCCGGCTTGCTGGCACGGTCCGCGAGCGACTGCTGGTCCAACTTCCCAGCGATCAAGTATCGCAGCGAGAAGCCGCCCAGGCGATCATTGCCAGTTTTGCCCACAAGGCGTGGAGGCGACCGGTCACCGACGACGAAGTCAATCGGCTGATCCCATTGTTCGACGCTGCTCTGCAGCGCGGGGCAAGTTTCGCCGTTGCGGTTCGGGAACCGCTCAAGGCGATTTTGATCTCACCAAATTTTCTGTTTGTGGTCGAATCGGAAGCGCCCGAGGGTGGCGTGCAGCGATTGACGCAACATCAACTTGCGACGCGATTGGCGTTGTTTATCTGGTCGTCGGTGCCGGATGAAGAGTTGTTGCGGCAAGCGGATGAAGGGAAGCTGGATACGGACGAGCAAGTGCTTGCCCAGACGCGACGCCTGCTGTCGGACCCGAAGGCTCGCGCGATTGGCGAAAACTTTGGGATGCAGTGGCTTGGCTTGACGCAATATTTATCGAGCGTCCGTCCCGATCGAACGGTCTATCCGGCTTACAATGAACAGCTTGCCGCCGACATGTACGAGGAAGCGGTCCGATTGGTCAGCGGAGTGTTTTGCGAAGACCGATCGCTGCTGGAACTGATCGATGCGAACCACGTTCTGGTCAATGGGAACCTGGCCAAGCATTACGGTTTGGAGTTACCCCAACACGCGGACTGGCAGCGAGTCGAAACGAGCGACCGGCGACGCGGTGGCGTGATCACTCTGGGGGCGGTGCTGATGACCGCCTCGTATCCGCGGCGCACCAGTCCCGTTCTGCGTGGACGCTGGGTGCTGGAGGAAGTCTTGGGTGGCAGTGTGCCGCCGCCACCGCCGAACGTTCCGGCGTTGGATGAAACGGAGTCGGATGAACCGATGACGTTCCGCCAGCGATTGGAAGTTCATCGCCAAAATCCCGAATGCGCTGCCTGTCACAACCGCATGGACCCGCTGGGGTTTGGGCTCGAGAATTTTGATGGTCTGGGGCGTTGGCGGGACAGCGATCGAGGTTTGGCGATCGATGCGAGCGGCAAATTGCCGTCCGGCGAACAATTTCAGGGCCCTCAGGAATTGAAGCAGTTGTTGCTCAGGCGATCCGACGAATTCGAGCGGCACTTGGTGAAGAAGATGATTGGATTCGCACTGGGCCGGGCACTGACTAAATTCGATGATTGTGTCATCGAAGATTGCCTCGAGCAGTTACGGGCCAACGATCATCGCGCAGCGGTGATCATTGAAACGATTGTCACCAGCTTTCCATTTCAACATCGATACTTCAAAGCGGCGTCGGCTGGTACCTAACAAGCGAAATTCAGGAGTTCGAGTTCATGTTTCATCGCGCCGATCGTCAAGGGAATCCTAACGGCGGCACCGCGTTGCTTTCGCGGCGTCATTTTTTGCGTGGCAGCGGGGTATTGATCGGGATGCCATTTTTCCCCTCCCTGGCGCGAGCTGCGGCAGAGGCTGCCGGCGATGGCGACGCGCCGATCCGCACCGCGTTCTTGTACTTCCCCAATGGTGTCTGGGAGAAAGATTGGGTTCCCGCGAAGACGGGCCGTGACTTCGACCTATCACCATCGCTTGAACCGCTGGCCGAGTTGCGCAGCGAGGTGACGGTGCTGTCAGGGTTGGACAAGAAAAACAGCCATGGCGGCGACGGCCATTACGCAAAGACCGCAAACTTTTTGACCGGAATGCCGGTCACCAAAACGACCGGCAAAGACATCAGCAGTGGTGGAATTTCGGTCGACCAACTGATCGCCGGGCAGATCGGCGACCAGACGCCGCTGCCGTCGCTGGAATTGGGAACCGAACCGGTGATCAGCGGTATCGACAGCAATGTCGGCTACACCCGCTTGTACGGCTCGCATATCTCGTGGCAAACCGCGACCCGTCCGGTCGCCAAAGAGATCAATCCACGCATGGTTTACGAGCAGTTATTTGGCAAACCGCTCGGTGGTGACACGGCAGAAGCGGCGTCTTATCAGAACCTGTTGGACTATGTGCTCGACGACGCCCGCCGCGTTCGTCGCAAACTTGGCCGTGACGATCAGTTCAAGATGGATGAGTACCTTGATGCCGTACGCGCGGTGGAGCAGCGAATCGAATTCGCGACGCGAAGCAAGCCAAGATCTTGGCAACCGCCGCTTGATCCGGCGGAGATCGCCCGTCAGAAGCCCGGCGTACCGAGTGACTTTCGCGAGCACATTGATGTGATGTTGGACTTGATCGTGTTGGCGTTCCAATCGGATTCGACGCGAGTCTGCTCGTTTATGTTCGCGAACGATGTCTCCGGTCGCAATTTCTCGTTTTTGGATGGTGTGAACGGGGGACACCACGAGTTGTCTCACCACGAAAACAAAGAGCAGAAAATCGGCCAGTACCAGCGAATCAATCGCTGGCACGTCGAGCAATTTGCTCGCATGCTCAAGAAGATGCAGGCGGTCCGAGAGGGCGAACGAACTCTGCTGGACAACAGCATGATCATGTTTGGTTCGAGTTTCTCCGACGGCAATCGACATGATCCCGATAACTTACCGATCCTGCTGGCCGGACGTGGTGGCGGATCGCTCCACCCGGGCCAACACCTTGCCGCCGAGGGCCAAGTGCCACTGTGCAACCTTTATCTGTCGATGCTTCGCCGCAACGGTGTCGAGTTGGAAAGCTTCGGTGACAGCAACGGCGAACTCGCCGATCTGTAGCTGGCAGATTTTGCCAGCGCGGATCAGCCCCGGGCGCACAGCGGATCAATCGGTCACGCCGTGCGCCGTTCGGCGTCTCTTTGTCATGGCGTTGATCGTTTGATTGATCAACGCACTGCTGTGGTTGGCTAATTGGAAGCCACAGAAACCGAGCACGATCAAGGTGGTCACGAGAAACTGAAAAGCACGGTAGTTCGAATCATTCTCGGGTCCCAGTGCCACAACCAGGATCGCCCCGGCCAGGGGGACGATCCCGGCCAGCGTCTGAAAGTAGCGAAGATAGTGATTCAGACCCTTCAGTTCTTCCGTCGCCGTCGTCCGCAGATCACGAACTTCGCCCCACAGATTCGGGTAGAAAACGCGGGTCACCAGATACTGAATCCCAAAGTATGAATATGTCATCGCGATCAAACCGGACAGCGTGCAAGAGACCATGAAGTGCACGAAAACCCATGACTCGATGGGACCCGCCCTTAAGTGCAGAGCTAGCGGAAAAAAAATACCGCCCGGAATCCAACCGAGACATCCCAAGATCACCGCCCACTTGGGCCACCGCGAGATGAACTTGCGTGCCCAGTCGACCCGTTTTACGTCGACGACATCGTCGCAGCGGAATGTCCGCCAAACTACATAAACGGGTCGCACCAAGTAGGCCAACATGACAAAGCAGATGGGATACAGAACCGCGTTATAGACCACGACCAATTCATTGAATGCAGATTTTTGCGACGGCGATAAGTGATCGACAATTCGAAAGCCATTGTAAGCAATGTTGACGGTACTGCCGATTGGCAGGTGCGGCAGGATGGCAAACAAAACCAGCCAAACGAATGGATGGCGGAGAGCAGAACGCGTGACCGGGCCGGCGGGTGGTAGATCCTTTTCCACTTCACGAAGTGTCTTGCATCCGGTTAGCGACACCGCCAAGTCTGCTGCACGCTGGTAACGACGCGTGGGATCCGGTTCCATGCATTTGCGAATGGTGCGGTCGAACAAAATCCCGGAAGTGGACGACGATTTTCGGATCGGTGGAGGCCGCGATTGCCGTGCGGCGGCGATCTGTTCGAGCTTCTGATAGTTATCCAGTTGCTTCGTCGACGGCGGCAATGCGACTTCGCCGCTGGCCAATTCGTACAACACAACGCCTAACGAGAAGATATCGGAACGTTCATCGACCGATTCCTGATTCGTCTCTCGTCCCGGATGAAAGGCATCCAAATGTTCCGGCGACATGTACGCTAGCGTTCCACCGAACAGAGATTTGCCGCCACAATTCACGTCGATCGGCTGAAATGCCAGATTGAAGTCGGCGAGCATTGGTCGCCCGTAACGAGTCTGAAGGATATTGGCCGGCTTGATGTCTCGGTGCAGAACACCCCGCTGGTGAGCACACGCCAATGCCTCGGCCAGACTCGCACCGATCCAGCACACCGCTTCGATCGAGTCGGCACGACCCAACTCCTGCCGTTCACGCAATGCCGTGGGATGAAAGGGAGGTGGGTCCGGGTTCAGTTGATCGATCAGCTGCAAGATCGAGTCTCCGCTCCACGATCGCGACTTCTCACCGTGCATGCTGCGAATGACCGCCTCCAGAGTCGTACCGGGAATGTACTGCATGCAGAGCAGTCGACGCTTGCCGTCCTCCGAAAGGCTTTCGGAAAAGACCTGGACAATGTTTTCGTGCTCCAATTGAGCCATCGTGCGGCCTTCGTGTCCCTGATTCAAAGAGACCTTCAAAGCGACGGACCGATTGAGTGAGATCTGTTGCGCCCGATACACGACTCCGAAAGCACCTTTTCCCAAGACCGCTTCGATCTCGAAATCATCGATTCGCGTTCCCCGGTCCAGGATCTCGATCGGCTCGGCAGCGGGGGGCCGTGAACCGGGGGCAACTGGGCTGGCAAATGTGGGAGCGAAACCCGTCATCGAGATCTGACTGTCCCATTGGCCGGCGTCGCTCGGCCCGGGTTCCAAGTCGCTCATCCGCAGGGAATCCTGTTTGCGCCCGCCGCGCGACTCGCGATTGGGATCGGTCGCTGACATTTAGTCCTTGCCGCTTTCGTTTCGTCGTGCCAGTGTTGGCTTGCAATAAGACAAAAGATCCAAAGCGATTAGTTCGTTCTCCAACTCCTCACGCGTCGGATTCTCAAGTGACATCTCGACGTTGGCAACGAGCAGGTCGGCGAATAATTCCCTGGCGCGATGGACCAACACGCGGACGTTGCCGGCGTTGATCGGTCGATTCAACTGTTTGGTGAGTTCGGCCGCCAGTTCAGGCGATCGTAAATCCGAATGGTCCGCCCGAAATCGCAGCACCGTGTAATATGGCTTTCCCGTCTCCTCCTCGCGATCATGAAGATCCAACCAAGTTTGAGCCAACAGCTCAATTCGCCAACTGGAGGTGAACTCCGCGTCCATCTGTTCGATCGATGGAAGTGGGGCGGCGTGATCAAACGGCAGGTCTTGGTTCCTACGTTCCCGTTTCGAGCGACGCTGATAGTCCACGATCAAGTGATAGATCGCGGTTTTGACGAAACTTCGGAAGCGGCCTCGCTCGGGGCTCGCCTTCTGGAAGTCGCCTCGGACAAATCTTAAAGCAAACTCCTGGAACACCTCGTCGGCCGCGTCGGGGTGTCGCAGGGCGCCGAGCAGATACCGCATCACGGCGGGTTCGTAGCGGTCGAGCAACTGCTGCTGAGCCGCCTGCGCTGCCGACCGATCATCGTCATGGGCACGCTGAACGACCGACCAAAGCGTTTCGATGCGGCTGAGTCGGGAATCGTGGTCCATGGGAATTCCTCTCACTGGTGGCCCCTAATGCGTCCGCAAGCTCATGCCGAACAACGACTTACGATGCGTGGATGTTTTCCGCGGTTTTCTTGTAACAGGGGCGAATCCGCTCGTATGAGATGTCGAAGCCACGACGAAAGGCTGACAAATTCAACGCCTCAAACTTCGAGATTCCAAAATGAAACGCACACTCAAAGTAGCTGCCCTGGCCCTGACCGCAACACTCGTCGGCAACTCTTCGGCCGACGCACAGTTCAATCTTGACCGTCTGATGCAGGGACGCCCATCATTCTCGTCCAACACGCAACCACAGTACAAATCGACCGTTCAACCCACTTTCAAACCGGCCGTCCAACCAAACTGGCAGGCTGGCGGGAACCGCAGTGGTGGCTCGGTTCAGCTGGACCAGAATGGTCAAGTGAACCTCGGTTCGGGGCGAACCAACGTCTCGATCAATCCCGCTGGCGGGTTCGGTCTGGGTGTCGAGACCAAACGGGGAAAACAGATCGCCGTCGGTGTCGGAGGGGCCTCCGGAAGCACCCGCTCGGGTGGAGCCCAGGCGACCGGGGGGCGTGATAGCCTTGGAATCGCGATCGCGGACCGAAACAGCCAAGCGACCGCAAACGCATCGGGCGGCAGTTTGGCGATCGCCAACGCGAAAAATGGCAGTCAAGCCGAAGCGAACGCCAGCGGCGGCAGTCTCGCTCGGGCGGACGCTCGCAACGGCAGTTCGGCCACCGCCAATGCCTCTTGGGGCAGCAGCGCCAACGCCTCAGCCCGCAACGGCAGTTCGGCCACCGCCAACGCCTCTTGGGGCAGCCGGGCCAACGCCTCGGCCCGCAACGGCAGCTCGGCCACCGCCAACGCCTCTTGGGGCAGCCGGGCCAACGCCTCGGCCCGCAACGGCAGCTCGGCCACCGCCAACGCCTCTTGGGGCAGCAGGGCCAACGCATCGGCCCGCAACGGCAGCCTAGCCGAGGCAAATGCCGCTTTCGGTTCCCAGGCCAACGCTCGAGCGTTGAACAACAGCCAAGCCATTGCCGACGCCTCTTACTACGGACGAAGCAGTGCCACGGCGATCAATCACAGTCAAGCGGCGGCAATCAGCGAGGATGGTGTGGCCCAAGCCTTCGCCGGGAATTACAGCCAGGCAGCAGCGATCGGCGTCGATGGCGGTTTCGCTCGAGCGATCGCGATCGACAATAGCGTGGCAGGTGCAGCTGCGACCAACGGCGGAATCGCCCTTGCCAACGCTCGACGCAATAGCCAAGCCGTAGCCCGAGCCGACGGCTATAGTGTCGCTCAAGCCACCGCGACTGATGGCAGCTTCGCAGAAGCCTCGGCCGAAGAAGGTGGTTTGGGCCTGGCAGATGCCAGCCAAGGAGCTGCGGCCCAGACCTATGGCGGATTTGGTGGCTCGGGCGTCGCCGTCGCCAAAGATGGTGCGACTTCGCAAAGCGTTGGCATGAATGGCTCGACCGCATTCGCCGGAGCCGTCAATCCCTTCACCAACTCTCTCGCGATGGGCGTCAACGGTGGCAATGCCACTTCGACCGCTTTCCAGGGTCGCAGTGCGGTTGCTCTGGCCGACCAGACCGGGAATGTCCGGGCCAACCCTGGTCAATTTCGCACGCCCAACGTGAATGCGACCATCATCGGAAATCCGTTCCGCAAGTAAGCCAACCGGAGGCCCCACCGATCAAAAGACCCGCGACGTCATGCGTCGCGGGTCTTTTTTCGTTTTCTGCGGCGGAAGTCGGGGTTCCAGGCGGGAATTCCCCGACCCTCACGAGAATGCGCAACTGCAATTGCATCAAGTCGTTACGTGATTCCTGGATTTCTTTTTCCCGTTTTCCTGTAACAGACCCCGAGATGCCCGTATGAGATGTCGAAGCCGCGACAGACGGCACGAACATCACCGAAACGGACAAGAATCACGGAAACCGACAAGGGACGAAATCATGACACGCAAAATGCAGATCACTTTCTTGAGCATCACGATGGTCGCGACACTGGCGATCGCCTCTACTGCCAACGCCCAGTTCAGCTTCGGTGGTGCCGGCATTTCATTCGGCGGATCGAAGAAAAGTACATCCGGTTTGATCGGCAGGACGGTTCAATCTGCCGTGCAATCATCGAACCGAAATTCTGTTCGCCCGTTCACCGATTTGCGTCGCAGCGATCTGCAAAATTTCTCTCAGCAAGGCCACACGAGCTCATTGCTTCGCAAAGCCACTGCGATGGCTTCACCGATTATCCTGGGCAGATCCCACGGTGCCGATCGCGGTTACCGCCATGTCGATCCGAAGCATTGTTCGACGCCCGCCCCGGTCATTGAACCGGTACCCGTGTACCCGAGTCCCGAGCCGGTCGTGACGCAGCCGCCGGCAGGGGGTAGCGAAACCGATCTGGCCCTCGAGCTGACCTATGAAGCTCAAGCGGCATTCGCCGAGCAGAACTACCCATTGGCGACCGAGACAATGGATCGAGTGCTCAAGATTACCCCCGACAGCGCGTCGGCGTACCAATTTCGCGCCCTGACCCACTTCGCCCAAAGCAATTATGACGAAGCGGCTGCGGACGTTTACGAGACGCTGCTTCGCGGAACCCTGTGGAATTGGAAAACGGTTTATCCGTTGTACGGCAACCAATACACCTATACGAATCAATACCGACTGCTGTCGCGTGCGGCAAACGAAGATCAGGGTTCAATGTCCAAGCACTTTCTGCTGGCTTACCACCACCTGATGCTCGGCCACCTCGAGCATGGCGAAACGGAGTTGCAGAAAGTGTTGACGATCCAACCGAACGAACCGGTGACGCAACAACTGCTCGTCGTCGTTCGGAATCTGAAATCGCAGGACAAGGTTGCCATGCAATAATCCAGCAACGAGTCCATCGGTGCCCAAGTCGACGCCTGAGCGAGTTCGCTCAGGCGTTTTTTCGTTTGCCATCGGGTGGGTTCCTGGCCGAAAACCGTCTGAAATTCCGGCCTGTGATTTCACCGCGCTTTGCATGATCGGGAAAAACTGGTGATAATCGACATCGCCCACCCCCAATTCCCCTCTCCTCACCCCCCATCCCGCGCAGGCGCGCCGTGCACAAGTTTGCATTGACGATTCGATTGTCGTTGACTGTGATCACGATCGGCGCCGCGAGCCACGTTGAAGCCGAAACTCCGTCGGGACACGCCAAGACTCTGTCGGGCAATGACCGGGCATTTTTCGAGAATCGAATTCGCCCGGTACTGGTCAACTATTGCTACGAGTGTCATTCGACAGAGGCGAAAGATGTTGGCGGCAAGCTGTTGTTGGATAGCCGCGATGGAGTTTTGAAAGGAGGTCAATCGGGGCCGGCACTGGTCGTGGGCCATCCAGAACAGAGCTTGATCCTCCAGGCACTTTGCTATGACGATCTCGAAATGCCGCCCGAGCGACCCTTGCCGGAAAGTGTCGTCAACGACTTTGCGGTGTGGATTCGTCATGGTGCGGCCGACCCTCGTGTGATGGAAGCGGCCGGTGACGCCCCATCAGCGGTGGCAAGCGAGGGCGTGGCGGCGGTCGATCGCGATGCCATTTGGTCTTTCCTGCCGAGGCGAGCGGCGTCGGTACCAGAGAATCGCGATCGCAACTGGGCTTACGATCCGCTGGATCGATTTGTGTTGGCTCGTATCGAATCCGCCCAGCTGGCGCCGACTCGTGACGCGCCTGCGGCAACGCTTGTTCGTCGCTTGTATTACGATCTTGTCGGTTTGCGGCCGACTGCCGAGGAAGTGGAAACTTTCGTTGCCGAGCATCACCGCGATCGCGTCGGGGCCACTCGCCGACTTGTGGATTCGCTAATGCAGCAACCACAATTTGGCGAGCGTTGGGGCCGACATTGGTTGGACGTTGCCCGATTCGGCGAATCCAATGGTGACGACGGCCTGGGGCGAAACGCAACCTTTCCTCATGCCTGGCGTTACCGAGACTACGTCATTGATGCATTCAACAACGACCTGCCGTACGATCGGTTTTTGACCGAGCAAATTGCCGGCGACTTACTGCCCGCCGAATCGGCGGAGCAGCGGAATCGGCAGCTCGTCGCAACCGGATTCCTGGCAATCGGGTCGAAACCGGCCAAGGCGATGAACGACAACTTCGCGATGGATATTGTCGACGACCAAATCAATGTGGTCAGCACTGCGGTGATGGGGCTGAGTGTTTCTTGTGCGCGTTGTCACGATCACAAGCACGACCCGATCCCGACGCGCGACTATTACGCGATGGCAGGCATCTTTTCCAGTACCGAGACACTCTATGGCCTGGCTGCAAACGAAGGACTGACGGCACCACCGACTCCGTTGCATACACTCACGTCGATTTGGAACAAACAGACGTCAGCAATCGCGGCCTCGCAAGCCACGCCAGAATTTCCCGCGACGTATGCGGCGGCGATTGACCAATTGGGCCCGCGATTGCACGTCAGGATGGACGTTGCGCCCAAAGGTCTGACCGTCGAGTCGCCCGTTCATTTTTCGCAAGCGAGCTTTGCTCAACTGGAAACGGCCAATATCTACGGCCGACTTCCCGTCTCGGGTAATTCCTATTCCGTGGCGTTTTGGTTCAAGAATGACACTGCCAACGAGGCACGCCCAATCACCGCCTATTTGTTTTCGCGCGGCCAACTCGGCAATGCGGATTTACCCGGTGACCATCTGGGCATCGGCGGAAATCATGATCCGTCGCAAACCGGCAAGCTGTTTGTTTTTAACGGTAACGTTGCCAAGGATACGATCGCTGGAGCGACCGTCATTCCCGAGGGCACTTGGAACCACGTGGTGCTGGTACGTGACCGCAATCGGGTCCGAGTGTTTCTAAACGGCAACCTCGAGATCGATGCTGCTCTGCCCGCTACGTTCGCTGATTCGCCCGACTACTGTTTGGCAAATCGAAGTGACAAGTTCGCGCCGCTGGTGGGGAACCTTGCCGAGTTTGCGATTTTCGAGCGTGCGTTGACAGACGACGAAGCAGACACGTTGCATTCCGAATCGGGTCAGCCGCGCGGCCAAACCACGCTTGGGTTGGCGATGGGCGTTCGCGAGAAGGCGAAGCCAGCGGACTGCAAGATCCATGTCGGCGGAGAGACGGGCAAGCTGGGGATGATGGTTCCGCGTGGCTTTCTGACCGCGCATGCCGAACTGCTGTCCAGCGGCGAAACCAGGTTTGACGGGGCGGACTTCACAGTCGATTCAACACAGAGCGGGCGTCGTCAACTCGCGGCCTGGTTGACCCATCCCGACCACCCGCAAACGGCGCGAGTGATGGCCAATCGCATTTGGTTGCACTTGTTCGGCCAAGCCATTGTGGCCACACCAGATGATTTCGGTGTCTATGGTGCTCGGCCCAGCAATCCAGAATTGTTGGATCATTTGGCCGAGCGACTGATTTGCGGCGGCTGGTCGATCAAGCGACTGATTCGTTGCATTGTACTAAGTCACACCTACCAGCTTGATAGTCGGAATCAGGAAACAGTCGTTGAATCCGATCGTGACTCGGAGAACACTCTTTTTGCGTATCACGATCGTCGCCGCCTCGATGCCGAATCGCTCCGTGATAGCATCCTGCGATCGAGTGGCCGGCTTGAATTGAACCGGCCGACAGGATCGCCGATCGAACAGATTGATGCGCTGATCAACTGGCCGCCCGGCGAATCAACAAATCTACATCAAGCCAGCAATCATCGCAGTGTTTACTTGTGCATGCTCCGTCATGCGCCTCCGCCTGAGCTGGCGGCTTTCAATTTACCCGACGGCGTTGGTGTCGTCGGCGCGCGCGAAGACAGCACATTGCCCACACAATCGTTGTTCCTGCTGAATAGCCGTTTCATCGTGGAAAACTCCGTCGCGCTGGCGACCGGTGTGCTGGAATTGCATCAGCGAAATGATTCCAGTAGCGTTCGTGCAATCTTTCGACGAATTCTGCAACGGAATCCGAGCGAATCGGAAGTCCGCCGATCCCTTGAACACGTCAAGTCGATCGCATCGTCGCTTGAGGGAAGCGTGACAGACTCGCAACGACGACGTATCCAGTCATGGGCG
Source organism: Pirellulaceae bacterium (assembly GCA_963734865.1). Taxonomy (GTDB): domain Bacteria; phylum Planctomycetota; class Planctomycetia; order Pirellulales; family Pirellulaceae; genus CBDCUW01. The sequence continues at coordinate 892,941 of CAVTIV010000019.1, read as the reverse complement.
AGCCTTTGCCAAGCACTGTTTGCCACCAACGAGTTTCGCTACATCGACTGAGCCGAGTGCTATGAAGAAAACGCGGATACCTCACAAATACTTGCCCTGGATCGATGCCCGCAAGAAATATCGTTTGTCGCACGCCCATATCCAGATGGCGCGAGAACTGGGAATGAATCCCAAGCGATTTGGCAGCTACGCCAATCATGAACAGCAGCCGTGGAAGTTGCCGCTACCCGAATTCATAGAGTCGCTGTACGAAAAGAGCTTCGGTCAAAGGTGTCCCGAGACGGTTCGATCGATCGAACAGATGGCGGCCGAACAGATGGCCAAGAGAGCGGCGAAAAAGGCCGCCAAACAGGTTCGACTGGTCGAAGCGTCCGAGTCACAACAAACCGATCCACAACAAACCGAGTCACAATAAACCGAGTCACAACAAACCGAGTCACAACAAACCGAGTCACAACAAACCGAGTCACGGCCGCCAGCGGAATCCTGTTAGCATGCTTGGGGAGGGGGATGCGGCGAAACATTCGCCGCGGTCCGTCCCGGGGAACGAACCAACGGGCAACGCTCTGGTCTCGCGGCGACGATCAACCGCTGGCCAATCGAAAGTAAGGCGATGAATCAAACACGACGGCAAATGCTTCAGTCTGCATCCTGTGGCTTCGGTTACCTTGCGCTGCAGGCAGTTGCTGCGCAGCAATCCGTCGAGGGTGCTGCGATCTCGCTTCCGCGGCGAGCCAAACGAGTGATTTTTCTGTGCATGAGTGGTGGCCCGGCGCAGCTGGATACCTTTGATTACAAGCCGCAAAGGGGAAACAAAAAACACCCTGGGTCGGTCTTTGAGTTCCAGCAACATGGTGAGAGCGGCCTGTGGATTTCCGAACTGATGCCCGAGACCGCCAGACACGCCGATCGACTTTGCCTGATCAACTCGATGCACGCCGACACCGGCAATCATGCCCAATCTTTCCTGCAATTACACACCGGTGAACGACTGCGCCAGCGACCGAGTCTGGGTTCTTGGATTACCTATGGGCTGGGGACCGAAAACGAAGACCTGCCGGCGTTCATCAGTTTGAATGCGTCCAAGCCGTCGGTTTACTCAAGCGCGTTCTTGCCGTCGTCCTGCTCCGGAACACCGATCGGTATCAATGGCGAAGACATGTCCAAGGCGACGATCAGCAATGTCGTTTCGGATCACCTGCCGCTCGCGGCCAAGCGACAGCAGGTTGATTTTCTGCAAGCGATGAACCGCGCGCATTTGACCCAGCGAGCGAACGACGAAAGACTGGATGGCGTGATCGAATCGATGGAGCTGGCATTCCGGATGCAGGCGACCGCACCGGAGTTGCTGGATTTGTCCAACGAATCACAACGGACGCTAGAACGATACCGAGTTGGCAGGAAGCTTTCAGTGGGTACCTGTCGCCCCACCGACTTCGGACGGCAGTGCTTGTTGGCTCGTCGGTTTGCCGAGGCGGGCGTCCGTTTTATTGAACTGAATCACGGTGGCTGGGACCAGCACAAGAATCATCGCCGGGATCTGCGGCGAACTGCGAAACGGTCGACGCGCCAATTGCCGCTTTGCTGCACGACCTGGCGGCGCGCGGACTATTGGATGACACGCTCGTGGTCTGGGGAGGCGAATTCGGTCGCCCCGGTTTGACGCCGGATGACGGCAAAGACGAAACAGGACACAACGCACGAGGCTTCACGTTCTGGCTGGCCGGCGGCGGCGTGAAAGGGGGACATGTCCATGGACGTACCGACGACACCGGCGCCGAGCGATTGAGGGAGGCGTTCACTTCCGTGACTTGCACGCCACGATCCTTGAACTGCTTGGCCTCCGCCACGATCAACTTCGCTTCTACCACGGAGGACGCCAGCACCGGATTACCGGCCCCGAAGGTGGCCAGGTGGTTCGGTCGCTGATGGCATAGTGTTGTGATCACACCATCGCGGCGCCAAACAGTTCATCGGGCTCGAGATCCGCAGCCATCGTGTTCAGTTTGAGCAACGCTCGTTGCTCGAGTTGTCGAACACGCTCTTTCGAGATACCGAGCTTGTCAGCAAGAGATTGCAGCGTGCGGACCTTGCGGTGAACGCCCAACGCATACCGACTGCGGATGATAAACCGTTCCCGCCGATCCAGCTCGTTCAACATCGAGGCGGCGAGAGAACGAAGGTTGTCCCACACCTGATCGCTGATCGACGAGGAGACATTGTCTTCCGCTTGCTCAAAGGCCCATTGCTCGGCATCGCGTACAAAACGTGACTGTTCACTACGTGTCTCGGTCACCGAACGATAGGTGTTCCGAACGATCGAACGATAGGCGTAGGTGCTGAATCGGAAGCCACGTGTGTAGTCGAACTTTTCGACTGCCTGCATCAGCGTGATGGTGCCATCGCTAAGCAGTTCGTCAAATGGTTGCGTTGGTGTGACGAATTTCTTCGAGATCGACACGACCAGTCGCATGTTCGCTTTGATGATGTGATTGCGGATGGCTTCGGCCCTGTTCAAAAGTGATTCGATTTCGTCTGCGATCGGCAAATCGAGATGGTTCGGGTCCAGCCTGGAACGGAGGACGTTGGCCCGAAATTTGAGATGGTTCATCTCGCGAAACAGGGCGGTTTCCTGCGCGTGCGTCAGGAGATCGGTCTCGCACATCCGGCGTAGGTGGGTCGGCAGATCGGCCGGCACCTTCTTCTGCTCGTCCGCGTCGAACAACGCCGCGTCGACCACGTGGTCTTGGCCGACATCCTCGGCCGCGAAGTCGGGGCTGCAGATGAAACTGATGTCGGTCCGCTGCAACCGCTGCACGCGACGTCGGAATTCGGTGTCCCGGTGAGCAAGTTTTGTCGCTGGCGGTGCGTTGCGTCGGGTTCGGTCGGAGGCCTGGGCAGCCATGTTTATCGCTCCAATAAATTCGTTCAAATCGTTCACGCAGACAAGTTGTACCGGCCGCATCCCCCTTCGGCAACCATAAAAACGTTCAAATCGTGCATTTTAGAAAGAATCGTGGAAATCGCCGGTTTGTGGGCGATTTCTGGAAAAGAACCGGCTTTGCAGAACAGGTTTCGACTGTAGAGTGCTGACACAAACGTCGAAAATGCAAGCACGAATTCATTCATAACGTTCGATTGGAAAGTCCTGATGCGTGACCTTCTTACCCCCAAACAGGTCGCTCGGGCGCTGCAAGTGAGTGAATCGTCGATCAAGCGTTGGTGTGACAAAGGGGAGATCCCAACGCAGTACACTTCCGGCGGACACCGTCGAATCACGCTCCCTGGGCTGCTTCAATTCCTGCGGGAGGGCAAATCACACTTGGTTCGCCCCGAGGCTTTGGGTCTACCGCCGACCAGCGGTCAGACCGAGCGGGTGATCGAACGGGCTCGCGATCAGATGACGGCGGCTCTGATCTCTGGCGACGATCCGCGTTGTCGCCAGATCGCGATCGATTTGTACTTGGCCGAACACAGTCTCGCCGTGATCTGCGATGACGTCATCGCGGCGGCCTTCCGAGAGATCGGTGACCGTTGGGCCTGTGGAACGGCCCAGATTTATCAGGAGCGGAGGGGATGTGAAATTTCGCTTCGCCTGCTTCATGAAATGCGGGCCCTCCTTCCGCCCGCGCCGACGGATGCTCCCATTGCGATTGGCGGAGCGGCATCGGGCGACCAATACTGCCTCGGTACCACGATGGCCGAATTAGTGTTGCGTGACATGAAGTGGAACGCCACTTCGCTGGGCGACAATCTGCCCTTTGAAACGGTCGGCGCCGCGATACGCGAATACCAACCCAAGCTGTTCTGGCTGAGCTGTTCCCACATGGCAGACGAGGCCGAATTCCTTTCCGGTTACACTCGGCTGTATGATGAATTCGGGGTCGATGTTGCATTCGTCGTCGGTGGTTATGCGCTGAGCGAGTCGATTCGCCAGCAGATGAAATACGCCGCGCATTGCGACAACATGCAACACTTAGAGGGCTTCGCGCAGACGCTGCACGGCTTGATTGGAAAGTGAGAATGTAGGCCGTAGGGAGAAGCGACCGCGACGCTTCGCGTGTCAATGCAGCCGTTGGCGATCGGGCACGTTTTGTGCCTCATCGAACATCACGATCGATCGTTTCGGTGTTCGTCCTTCGTTCGACGGTGTTGCGGATACTTCACTCGTCGACTCCCATCAGGATCGGGGTTCGCCGGCACTCGGGCTTGGCGAGCAGAATTTGCGAAACGCCGATCTGGCGCTCATGGAAGCCGGCTTCGCAATAGCACAGGTAGTATTGCCAGGTGCGAATGAATCGCTGATCGAACCCTAGCGACTTCACCGCATCGATATTCCGCCGAAAGTTGCGATTCCAATGGGCGAGTGTTGCGGCGTAGTGCGATCCGAAATCTTCGGCGTGAGAAAAACGGAAGTCGGTGCAGCGTCCCAGACAACTCGTGATCGCGCCGATGCTGGGCAGGAAACCACCCGGAAAAACGTACCGTTGAATGAAGTCAACTGACTTGCGATAGGCGTCATAGCGATGATCCGGAATGGTGATCGCTTGCAGACACATCAATCCGCTGGGTTTGAGCAGATTCGAGCAGGCCTTGAAATAGCTTGGCAGGAACTTTTCACCAACAGCTTCGATCATCTCGATCGAGACGATCTTGTCAAACGTCCCACGGAGGTCACGATAGTCGTCCTGCAGCAGGGTGATGCGATCTTGCAATCCGGCATCGCCAAAGCGACGTGCCGCGTAGGCGTGCTGCTGGTCCGAGATGGTTGTCGTCGTGACATGACATCCATACTGCCTGACCGCATGTTCTGCGAATCCTCCCCAACCGGTTCCGATTTCCAGTAACTGATCTTGTGGCGTCAATCGCATTTTTCGGCAGATACGATCGTACTTTTCGAGCGACGCCGCTTCGAGCGTCGCGTCGGGCGAGGGAAAAACTCCGCTCGAGTAAGTCATCGTCGGGTCAAGCATCAGCGCAAAAAACTCGTTGCTCAGATCGTAATGTGCCGCGATGTTGCGTTTGCTGCCGGCGCGAGTATTACGACGAAACCAATTTGCTGCCGAGCGAACAGGCTTGAGCAGTCGAGCCGCTCCTTTCTCGATGGCGGCCTTCGCGTCGCTGTTTCGTGCCAGCACGCGCATCGCTGCGGTCAGGTCGGAGGAGTCCCAATCACCACGGATGTATGCCTCGGCGGCCCCGATTCCGCCGCCGAGGACCACCGCACGGTAGAAACGATGGTCATGAACGGTGATCGTGGCTGCCATGCCTGCGGCGCCAATGCGACCGAACTCATACGCCCCGCTGCGATCGACCACGGTCAGCTGATCCGATTCCAATTTCGCCAACCGGTTCAGGACAGCATCACGGAACAAGCAGCTGGCATCGGCCCGCCGCTGCCCTTGGCTGGCTAGCGAACGAATTTTTTTCGAGCCGTCGGTAGCCGATTCGCTGACGCCGGGGAAGACACGTTGTTCTGTTTTTTCGGGTGTGTATAGAAGGGACATTTCTTCCACCAGAGTCTCAATGCTTGAAAGTAAACCGCGGCACCGATTTTTGCGGTCATGAACGGGTAGCACAATGTCATGCGACGAAGTTGTGTGCGGTTTAGCTCACGGCGATGCAATGTCAAGTCCGCGTCAAATACCTGCCGCGAGTTCTCGAAGTTGGCCAGTTGGATGTTCGAATGCGTGCCAGGTTCGTTGAGTGACCAGCGGTACTGCATGTCCATGCCCATGAACGGCGAGACATGAAAGTCCTTGGTGTGCGAGAACTGCAACGAGTCCGCATCGCCGGTTCGGTTTCCATCCCACAACACATAACAATGACGTTCGTTCCAAGGCGTGTTGTTCACCTCCGCGACAATCGACTCGACGCGTGAGTCTTGATCATTGTGCACGTAGTAAACGTTGATCGGGCTGAAGTAGTATCCAAAGTACCGCAACTGGGTCAGCAATCGAATCGGTCCGCCCGGCCGCGTTCCGGTTCGCCGTAAAACGATTTCTCGCAATTCGCTGTCCAGCGATTTTGTGTTGTCGAACAGATGGTCGCTGCGGAGATACGAACGGCTGGCATACTTGCTGTCCGAAATCAGGCCACCGCGACCAACCAGCGAGGGCAACTCATCGAGATCCAGGTAGACCATGAACAGTCGGTACCGGAACTGATGAGTCACAGGCTGGTGGCGGCGATGCGAGACGGTTCCTTCGTAGATGCAGCTGTGCATGATTCGAAATCAATTCCAAAGTGACGAGCGACCGCGAGAGCACTATTGACTCCGTCTTCGTGGAAGCCATGGCCCCAATAGGCTCCGCAAAAATGCGCCCCACGTCGGCCGTTGATTTCCTTGAATCTCCGTTGAGCGGCAATCGATTCACGAGAGTAACAGGGGTGCTGGTAAACAAATTTCCGTAAGATCTTCGCCGGATCGATATTGGAGGTCTCGTTCAGCGTGAGCAGAATGGGGCTGGCAGAGTCAAGATTTTGCAAACGGCTCAGGTCGTACGTGACCGATGCAACTTGTTCCTTCCCTGGCGGAACGTGGTAATTCCAGCTCGCCCAGCTTCGCCGTCGACTCGGCATGACGCGAGTGTCGGTGTGCAGAACGGCTTCGTTGGGCTGGTAGGGGAACGCGGCCAGAACCTGACGTTCCTGGGGCGTCGCGTCTTCCAGCATCGCCAACGTCTGGTCGGCATGCGACGCGAAGACGATTTGATCGAATCGTTGCGGTGGCCCGACCACAGGCGTGACCAGGACGTCGTTTGTGTGGCGGGCGACCGAAGTCACCGGGCAGCCGAATTGGATGCGATCCCAGATCGGCTCCAGAAGCGCCTCGATGTACTTTCTTGAACCATGAACGATTGTTCGCCACTGCGGCCGATCACGAAGTTGCATGAGTCCATGATTGGCGAAGAAACCGATCATGAATTCGGCGGGAAAGTCCAGAATCGCACTTGGCTTGCTGGACCAAATCGCGGCCGCCATTGGTACCAGGTAATGTTCGACAAATCGCTCGCCGACTCCGCACTCACGAAGGAATTCGGCGACCGTTCGCCCATCCTGTAGCTCTCCACTGGCGGCGGCGGCGTTGCCGAGCCGATTGAACCGACCAATGTCTTGAAGCATTCGCAGGAAAGAGGGTCGCAAGAGATTGAACCGTTGGGCGAACAGCCCATTCAGAGAACTGCCTTGATACTGCAGACCTGTCCGCGAGCAGCGGACGCTGAAACTCATGTCGCTCGGCTGAGAGGAAATCTCTAAGTACTCCAGCAACCGGCAAAAATTGGGATAGGTTCGCCGATTGAAAACCATGAATCCGGTATCAACCTGAAAAGCTTTGCCTCCGACAGAGATATCGACGGTGTTGGCATGTCCACCGGCGTAATGGTTTGCTTCAAAGACGGTCACATCATGCCGCGTCGAAAGCAACCGAGCGGCGAGACTACCGCTGATCCCCGTCCCGATGATCGCGATCTGCATCGTTGCGGAATCTTCCTGGGCAAGCGAACGATTGGGGCGGGGGTCGCACAAAACGGTATCGAAACGATATCGCCGCAGGTGGTGTCGACGATGACATCGAAGTGGTTGAAATCTTGATAGCGCGAATTGGCTATTTGACAAGGCCCAAACGAGCAAATATCAGTCGGCTCTGGAATCTCGCTGCGCGGGTTGCTTGGAGGAGTCAGGTTGTTTTGGGGGATAGGGGAAAAATTCGCTGGTGCTTTGTAGATACGAGTCATAGCCCGCCACTCGATTTCGCAGCGAACTTTCGAGCAGGCGGACCCCCGAGACGCGGATCAGAAGAAACGACATCAGCAACGGGCCGACAATCGTCCACCACCAGGAACTCGATTCGACCGCAACCAGATAGAAACCCCACCAGACGAGAAAGTCACCAAAGTAATTGGGGTGCCGCGTGTAACGCCACAACCCTTGGTTCATCACTCGACCACGGTTGTCCGGATCGGCTTTGAACCGCGCGAGTTGCCAGTCACCCAGCGCTTCAAAAAACAGTCCCACCAGCCATAAACCGACGCCGATCGCGACGACCGGATGCCACGGTTGGGCTCGGACGATCCCCACTTGGATCGGCAGGGAGATGATCCACATCAACAGTCCTTGAAGTCCGAATACCGTGAACAGGCTGATCAGTGGAAATCGGTTGCCGTGCCGCTGCCGCATCGCCGCGTAGCGGTGATCTTCGGATTTCCCCCAGTTTCTCCAGGCCAAATAGCCCGACAAACGCAAGCCCCAGATGCTGACCAACAGCGTCAGCAGCAGCGATCTGGAGCGAATCTGTTCCCCGCGACACAAGGTCAGCCAGGCGATCAGCACGAATCCAAGGCCCCAACAGATGTCGACGACGCTCGCGTCTCGGCGAATCACGCTGATTAGCCAAACGACGAGCATGACGATCGCGATCGCCCCGAGGTTGAAGAGCAACGGATGCTCAAGTGCCATGGAAGCTTCGCGGAACGGGGTTGGGGGTTATCAAAGTCGTAGCATTGTACGATTGAGAGAACCCCAAGCTTTTTTCGCCGGAAGATTTTGATGAGCCCAATTGACTTTGCCGAAACAGGATTGGTACCCGATGCGATCATTCGGATCGGCATCCGACGACTGCTCGCTAGCCGATTACGGTCCAATTCCGTTGCCCAGCGTCCCGATTCGGCAGATGCCTTATCGAGCTTTGTCAATCGGCTTCGCAGCAGTCCGCTGGCGGTTGCGACGGACGCTGCGAACGAGCAGCATTACGAAATGCCCGCGGAATTCTTCGCCCGCGTGTTGGGGCCGCGTCTGAAATACAGTTGTTGTTATTTCGCCACGCCGCAAGCATCGCTCGGGCAGGCGGAGGAGGCGATGTTGCAGCAAACTTGCCAGCGGGCGGAGATCGAGGACGGGATGCGGGTGTTGGAACTCGGCTGTGGCTGGGGTTCGCTAACGATTTGGATCGCCCAAAAATATCCGCGTTGTCAGATCGCGGCGGTATCGAACTCGGCAAGCCAGCGAGAATTCATACAGAGTCTTGCTGCCGAGCGGCAGTTGGCAAATGTTCAGGTGATCACGGCTGACATGCGGGAGTTCAACGCCGAGCGAAGATACGATCGAGTCGTCTCGGTCGAGATGTTCGAGCACATGCGGAACTACGAGTTGCTGTTTCGCCGTGTTGCCAGTTGGTTGACCCCCGAAGGCAAGGCCTTCGTTCATATTTTCTGTCACCGCAATTCGCCCTACCTGTTCGACACCGAAGGCGCCGCGAATTGGATGGGTCGTCACTTTTTTACCGGCGGCATGATGCCGTCGGAGGATTTATTCAGCCATTTTCCTGATGCCCTGTCGATCCAGCAGCAATGGCGAGTCAGCGGACTGCACTACTGGCGGACGTGTGAGGCTTGGCTGGAAAATCTGGATCAAAATCGGGCGTCGATTCTGGCCCGTTTCCGCCAAGACATGTCCGCTGGCGATGCCCGCAAGAGCCTGCAACGATGGCGTATCTTTTTCATGGCTTGCGGCGAGCTGTTCCGCTATCACGGGGGTGATGAGTGGTTCGTGGCGCACTATCGGATGACGAACAACACGTCAAACGCAGCGGCGCCGAGTAACCGACACCTGCATCATGTCGGTTGAATCGGTACCAGGAGAGATCAGCCATGAGTAGTGTGCCGACGTCGCGAATTCGCGTGGTCCATGATGGCGAAGTTTCGGCAAACGGTGATTACGTGCTGTATTGGATGGTCGCGTTTCGCCGATCGCAGTACAACTTTTCTTTGCAACGGGCTGTGCACTGGGCGCGGCAGCTGAACAAGCCGCTGGTGATCGTCGAGGCTCTGCGGTCTGCCTACCCCTGGGCCAGCGACCGTCTTCATCGATTCGTGATCGAGGGAATGGTAGACAACGTCGAGCAGTTCGCAAAGAAAGACGTGCTGTACTACCCCTACGTCGAACCGAAGCGAGGCGATGAAAAAGGTTTTTTAAAGGAGCTGGCGAGTCGCGCGTGCGTGGTCGTTAGCGACGACTATCCTGCGTTCTTCCTGCCGCGGATGATTCGCTTGGCAGCGACCCAGATCCCGGTTCGATTCGAGGTCATCGATTCGAACGGATTGCTGCCGATGCGAGCGACCGACAAGGTGTTTGCACGGGCGTACGATTTTCGGAGATTTTTGCAGAGAAACTTGCTCGATCATCTGGCCGAAATCCCCAAACGGGATCCCTTGTCGCGGGTCAAGTTGCCGTTGTTCGACGAGTTACCGGGCAAGATCAGCAAGCGTTGGCCCAGGGCAGAGCCGGGCAAGCTGCTTGAATCCGAGAGCGGGCTGAAATCGTTCCCGATCGATCATTCGGTTGGGCCCGTATCTTGGCGAGGTGGATCGCAAGCAGCGCAAAGGCAGCTGAGCACATTCTTAAACGATCGGCTCTCACGGTACGATTCCGATCGCAACCAGCCGGAGCGACAAGCGACAAGTGGCTTATCTGCGTATTTGCACTTTGGCCACATCTCGGCTCATCAGGTCTTTGAAGATCTCATGCATCTGGACGACTGGACGCCAGGTAACGTCGCGTCCAAAGCAACGGGCAGTCGTGCCGGCTGGTGGGGTGCCAGGGCGGAAGTCGAATCGTTCCTCGACGAACTGATCACTTGGCGCGAACTTGGCTACAACATGTGTTGGCAGCGCGATGATTACGATCAATACGAGTCGCTTCCCGATTGGGCGCAGCAGACCCTGGCCGAACATGCCGACGATCCCCGACCCTCGGTCTACACACTGCAGCAGTTCGAGGCGGCCCAGACACACGACGATTTATGGAATGCCGCCCAGCGGCAACTCGTGCGTGAGGGACTCATCCACAATTACCTGCGAATGTTGTGGGGCAAGAAGATTCTCGAGTGGTCGGCGGCACCTCGTGAGGCGTTGCGCGTGATGATCGAATTGAACAACAAATATGCCGTCGACGGCCGCGACCCGAATTCGTACAGCGGAATCTTTTGGGTGCTTGGCCGTTATGATCGTGCCTGGGGTCCCGAGCGGCCGATCTATGGAAAGATCCGTTACATGAGCAGTGACAATACGGCTCGCAAGGTGAAGGTAAAACAGTATCTCCAGCAATACGCCGCCGACGGCCAACAAAAGCATTTCGACTTTGAATAGCGGAGTTTGTGGCGAGCTGAGGGGGGGGGAGCGAAAGATGTCTCGTACGATTCTCGTTCTGTTGTTCGGAACGATCCTTGTCGCGATGCTTGCCGTCACGACATACGCGTCGTTGGACCGCAGCATCTTTCGCGTCGGGCCTGCCCTGACTTCGGATCCCTGGTTCCATGCCACGCTCGCCGACGCCTACTTTGGTTTTCTTACCTTCTTTGTCTGGGTCGCCTACAAGGAACCGAGATTTTCTCGGAAGTTGATCTGGTTCGTGTTGATCATGGCTCTAGGTAACATTGCGATGTCGGTCTATGTTTTGATTCAGATCGGACGCGCCGACCGTGGGACGGGGCTCGAATCGATTCTGGTCCGGCGGTCGACGTACTCGATTGACCCTGTCTGACTGCGCAGGGACAAAGTTCGAGATTCTGCATATTCACAACTCCTGTGCCTGAAGTTGACAACGATGACTGAAGTCGAATCGATGGATGACACTTTCCGGGGACGTTTCGGCCGCTCACAATCGGAAGCGTTGTGTGAGGAGAAAATTTTCACGACGCTCTCTCGTGTGGCCGCCCGTCTGAAGATTTCGATGGACCGCACGAGTATCGATTTTGGTGACGTGTCGTCGGATCACCGCGACGCGGACGAGACGGCGCTACTGATTTCGGGGGCCAAGCAACTTGGGATCTCGCTCAAAGAAGCGACGCTTGCGGATGTTACCGAAATCTTTGATCTTGTGGGGGAAGGATATCCGCTGATCTTGGCCGAGCCCAGCGGCTCGTACAGGGTCTTCGAGAGCGTTTCGGGAAGGCGGATCGAAGTCTGTTCGATCGGTGATTCGATCACCTCTTCGGCCTTCAAGCGGGGTCAGGTGAATGCGTTGCTGTCGAATCTACCCCGTGGGCGCATTTTCGTTGCCAAGCGGGAACTCGAATGCAACTCGTTGTCGGCCGCGTCAGATCATGAATCCGGCCATGACCACGGTCATCTCTCTCCACTGCGGCGGTTCATCGGATTGTTGCGATTGGACATGCGTGACGTTTGGACGGTGATCCTATTCGCTCTGGTTGCAGGAATCCTTACTTTGGCGACACCGCTGGCTGTCGAGTCGCTGGTCAATGTCGTCAGTTGGGGAACTTACCTGCAGCCACTTGTGGTGATCGCGGTGATGTTGTTGACGTGCTTGGGTCTGGCGGGGGTATTGAAGATCTTGCAGACGGTGGTCGTGGAGATCATCCAGCGGCGACAGTTCGTGCGGATTGTTGGCGACTTGGCTCACCGCTTTCCACGAGCGAACCAGTTGGCGCTCCAGGGGGAGTATCCTCGCGAGTTGGCGAATCGAGTATTCGACGTGATGACCATTCAGAAAGCGACGGCGGTTCTGCTGTTGGATGGCGTATCGATCGTGTTAACGACGGCGTTGGGTTTGCTGTTGCTCGCGTTCTATCACCCGTTTTTGCTCGGTTTTGACGTCGTCTTGTTGATCAGCATGACAACCATCACATGGGTGCTCGGGCGCGGTGGTGTTCGTACCGCGATCGACGAATCGATCGTCAAGTACAAGGTGGCCCATTGGCTTCAAGATGTGATTGCGTCGCCAGCGACATTCAAAGTCAACGGCGGCGAGGGGTTGGCGATCGATCGGGCAAACCGACTGGCCGCTGAGTACATTGACGCTCGGCGCAGCCAATTCCGTGTGGTTCTGCGGCAATCGACTTTTGCGATCGGATTGCAAATCGTGGCCTCGACGGCCGTGCTTGGACTTGGTGGCTGGTTGGTCATTCAAAGTCAGCTGACGCTGGGACAACTCGTTGCCAGTGAATTGGTGGTCACCGTCGTCGTTGGCGCGTTCGCCAAAGCTGGCAAGTCGCTTGAAAAATTCTACGACCTGATGGCGGGCATCGACAAGATCGGGCATTTGTTGGACATCTCGGTAGACCCTCGATACGAGCTCGGCAAGCTACCCGACGGTGCGGTCGAAGTCCGCTGGGATGAGCTTAGGTTTCAAGATGCGAGCTCGACGAGTCGAATTCCCGCGGCGACCATCAAAGCCGGTTCCCGCGTGGCGATCGTGGGTAACGACACGCCCGGCAAGACACGGCTTGCCGAGGCGCTGGCCGGGCTGAGCGAGCCGCAGGACGGCTTGGTGGAAGTCGCCGGTTTTGAAGCTCAGCACGCCGCGTTGGCCGGCGGTGGCCGCGTGGTCGCCTACGCCGGCCCCCCGGAGATCTTTCATTCAACGGTGCGAGACAATGTTGCTTTGGGCCGAAGCGGGATCGGACAAAACCGGGTCCGCGAAGTGTTGCAACAGGTGGGACTATGGGACTGTATCATTCGTTTGCCAGAAGGGATGCAAACGTTGCTTCAAACCGACGGGTACCCGCTGGCGGTGTCCCAAGTGGTACAGTTGATGATCGCCCGTACGATCGCGGGCAGTCCGCGGCTACTGGTCGTCAATGGGCTGCTGGATCAACTGAGTGACGAAACCGTCGATCGGTTGTGGCATACGCTGGCCTCGCCCGAAGCCCCCTGGACACTGATCATCGTGACCAACCGAAAAGAAATCGCGGCCAGTTGTGATCATCAACTCGCCGTCACAGTGAGTTGACCGATCCGCGCCGGCATGCGGATGACGGAAGATTGGCGACGACAAACAACGGCGAATCGATGAAGCAGAAAAGTGAACTCCATGACGAATTCCCTGTACTGCAACTTGTCCGAACGGGACGTTTCATTCGTTTCTTTGGCAAGCTGACTTTTCTCGTGCTGGTCTGCTCATTGCTGGCGATGATCTTTGCCCCATGGCGACAGACAGCGCGGGATAGGCGTGGTGGTGGCATTGAATCCACAAGACCGTCCGCAGCCCTTCGTCAGTCCGGCCAAGGGAGTGATCAGTTATGTCAAACCAGGACTGCGAGAGGGCAGCTACGTCGAGAAAGACGAACTGCTGCTACGACTGGCGCCGTTCGCAGAGGGAGGCATCCTTCAGATCGACACTCAAATCCTTGCGATTGAATCGAAAAAGTCAGCAGCCGAGTCGAGTCTGGCGGTCGCGGAACAGTCGGCCCTGCTGCAAGAGAGCGGCGGCCAAAGTTTGACCCAGTCGTTGAACGCAGATTACCGAGCCGCGAATCAAAAGTGGGAGCAGGCAAAGAACGAGGTCATTGCCTTGCAGGCCGACCTGGAGGACAAACGCAATCAGCTTCGGATTGCCGAAGAGGTCGCCGTCAAGGGGCTCATTTCACGCGAGGAGCTGTTCTCGAAGCGTCAGTCCGCCGAGGTTCAGCGAGCCAAGGTCTTGAAAGCGGAGAGCGCCGTCGAGGAGGCTTACGCGTCGCTGATGTCGAAGGAGGACGAGATCGAGTCAAAAAAACGAGAAATTGACATCAAGAATCGCACCGCCAATCAGAAGGTGCTCGAGGAAATCCAGAAGCTCCGTACGATCGAAAAGGAAGTGATCGACCTGCAGAACAAGCGGGACGAGTACGATCGGCTGGACGTCCGGGCGCCTCGTGCTGGTCACATCCAGCAGTGGTATGGGCTGGAGGGGAGCGATACCGTCAAGGAAGGAGACCAACTCTTTGTGCTCGTTCCCGACACGACCGAACTGGCCGTTGAGATGAAAATCAGTGGGAATGACATGCCTCTGATTCACGAGGGGGATCGTGTGCGGCTGCAATTCGAGGGTTGGCCGGCAGTTCAGTTCGTCGGCTGGCCGTCGGTCGCCATTGGGACCTTCGGCGGTAAAGTCAACCGAGTCTTCCCAACCGATGATGGCATGGGCAACTTCCGTGTCGTCGTCACACCCGATGAAGATATTAGGGGGGAGAGGGATTGGCCGGATGACCGATATCTTCGTCAGGGAGTGCGTGCGAATGGTTGGGTGCTTCTGAAGCAAGTTCCGCTCGGATACGAGATATGGCGTCAGTTAAACGGCTTTCCTCCCGTCGTTGCCGACGAGGAACCGGCCAATGCCAAACCGAAAGGTGGCAAGGTCAAACTGCCGAAACTGTAGCTACGGTCAACCTGAAGTCCGTTGTCTGTGTTGCGAACTTCTGCCTGGCCATTTTCCAGATGGCCCTGTGTCACAATACCACGAGCTATGGGCAAACGGTGGTGGAGGTGGCCGAGCCGATTTCGTTTGCCGAACTCTTCGTCATGCTTCAGGAGGAGTCCAAAGAATCGGCAGACGATCGCAACATCGCTCGAGACCGCGCAAACGGATGCCGACCGATCGGTCGACGGCGAGCCAGAATCCGATCTGGAGGTCAGCGCTACCGTTGCCCCAGAGAGTGAACTCACGCTGGCCGATGTGATCGCCAGCCTGTATCGGTCTTACCCCGATATTTCGCGAGCTCGCCAGGAAGCGCGGCGAGCAGGAGGAGCTCTGCTCGAGGCTTACGGAAGCTACGACACCAAACTGAACGGTTACACGCTTTCGGAACCGACGGGCTTCTATAAGAACTATCGGAACGGAATCGGAGTCGCCCGACAAACTTGGTGGGGTGGCTATGTGGCGGCTGGATATCGAATCGGCCGTGGTGACTTTCAACCGTGGTATCAGGAGCGAGTGACCGAGAAAGGAGGCGAATTCAAACTCGCCCTCGCACAACCGCTGCTGCAAGGTCGTGCCATCGATGCCCAACGCCTGGCGGTGTTCCAGGCGTCTCTCGAGCGACAAGCCGCCGAGCCGATCGTCCAGCAAGCCATTCTGGAGACCTCCCGTGACGCTTCTGGCGTGTACTGGCAATGGGTGGCAGCCGGGGCTGTTCTGGAAGCACAACGCGAACTGCTGACGCTTGCCCAAACGCGAGGGGAGCAGTACGAGGCTGGACTGAAAGCGGGAAAGTTTGCCGAGATTGATGTGATTTTGAACCAGCAATTGATCGCCGAACGGCGGGCGAAGGTTCTGGAAATTGAGCAGAAGTATCGTGCGAACGCGTTCAAACTTTCGCTCTATTTACGAGATGATGCGGGCCGGCCGATGATACCCCGCGATGATTGGTTACCGGCGCAGTTTCCGATCATCCAGCCGCCGCCTGCACGCGAATTCCAACATGACCTTGCCGCGGCGCTGTCCCGAAGGCCCGAACCGCGCATCCTTCAATACGAGCTCCGACAAGTCGAACTCCAACAACGTGAAGCATGCAACCGTTTGCTACCTCGGTTCGATTTGATCGCCGAAGCGTCCCAGGATGTGGGTCAGCCGGCGTCCAAAGCGGATGACAAAGGCGAACTCGTACTGCTTCTGGGCGTGCAAGGCGAAGTGCCAATCCAGCGGCGCAAGGCGCGAGGCAAGATTCAATCGACGTCCGCAAAAATCTCGCAGATCAACGAAAAGCTTCGTTTGCAACGGGATAAGATCGGGGCCGAGTTGCAGACCGCCCACAATGCGATGATCCTCTCGGCGCAAGTGGTCGAGCAAGCCGAGTTGTCGTTGCGGGCGGCGTTCGAGTCTCTGCAGCGATATCGATTTGCCTTTGATCGGGGCAAGATCGACTTGATTTATCTGAATCTGTTGGAGTCCAAAGCGAACGAAACGGAAATCAAGCTCGTCGAAGCGCAACGTGGCTGGTTTGCGGCGCTGGCCGAAATGCAGATCGCCTTGGGACTGGATCCCCTGGACCAGGCGATGATGGTGTCCTCGCTACCGTCCTCCACTCGACCCGGGCCGGGAAACATTCCCCCATCCGACGATTTAAGGTCCGACAACTTGAATCGCGACTGGGAACTTCATTCGAGCGGTCCCGCCGCGCAACAACCGAAATAGAGATGGCTTTCGTGCCGGCCCTCGCTGGCGATTTTTGGAGCTGCACATTTGGCTGTGGGCGGTCTCGATGAACCACTCACTGACTCGCCATGGCCCCGATTCGACCATTACCAACTGCCAGTAGGTTTCGTGTTTTGGTTTTCGTCGAATTTCACTACACTAGCCGGCGACCTTGTCTACCCATCGCTGCCCTGGAAGGATTCCTGGACCATGCTTCGGATCGCTCATCTGTCCGCTTGCCTGTTCGTATTGACCCTCCTCGTGCCTGCTCGCCGCGTTTCGGCTCAGTTTCTCGAGGAAGGGACCGTGCAATCGGCAGCTGCCGTGCTCAATGAAACCATGGCGACGCCGCTCAGTCGCATTCCTCAAGCGATGCTAGCAGACGCACACGGCGTGGCAATCATCCCCAATGTCATCAAAGGCAGCTTTGTTGTCGGAGCCCGCCACGGACGCGGCGTGTTGTTTGTCCGTGAGGCTGATGGCATTTGGCATGCTCCCGTTTTTATCACACTGACCGGCGGCAATATCGGCTGGCAATTGGGGGTTCAGTCTTCCGACATCATCTTGGTGCTCAAGACCCGCAACAGCGTTCAAGGGATATTGTCGGGCAAGTTGACGATCGGTGCAGACGCCGCCGCCGCCGCTGGTCCCCTGGGTCGTCAGGGGGCGATTGCCACCGACAGCCAGTTGCGGGCAGAGATTTATTCTTACTCACGTAGTCGCGGGTTATTTGCTGGTGTGTCGATCGATGGTTCGGTCGTGAAGATTGATCGGCTGGCGACTGGCGCCTATTACCGCAGTGCGGGTCCCGGTCAGCCGGCGATTGTGCCGCCGTCGGCTCAGGCACTCACTCAAACGATTGCCGCTTATGCGGGCAACTCGGCGCCTGCGACGATGCCGCAAGAAAGCCCTGTCTTCGCTCAACAGCACGGAGCCAGCGATGCCGATGTGTTGCGTGGTCAGTTGGCCCAGATCGCTCCCGAGCTGTTCGAATTATTGGACGATCCGTGGCGAGCCTACTTAGCTTTGCCAGCGTCGCTGTTCTTGGAAGGAGAGCATCCGGGCCCGATCGAACTTCAGAGGGTCGCTGCGCACTTCGACGTGGTTGCAACCGACCCTCGATTCCGACAGCTGGCCGCGCGTCCAGAGTTTCAATCCGTTTATGGAATTCTCAAACACTACCAGCAGTCGTTCACGGCTCCCTCGTCGGCACTTCAATTACCTCCGCCGCCGACCGGCGGCGAGATACTGCCTCGCTGAGGAATCGGCCCTGCCCAAGATGCTCCCTGGCAGGTCCAGAGCGACTTTTTGATCGATCAATCGCTTGATCGATCAATCACCGCCCGGGGGTAAATGATATCGCTTCGGTCAAGATTCACGGGGCCCGGCGGTGGACGGGGGTTCGGACGGGTTGATCCGACCGTACAATAAAGATGTTTCCTTGGAACGCCGAGTTACCAGCGAGAACATTGATGAAGCATCTCATTTGCCGCGGTTGCGTCCTCATTTGGATGGCCGCGTTGAGCTGGCCGCGTTGAGCCTCACAGCCATTGGACAAGATCCGGCCAGCGAACCCGATGACGCAACCGCTGGGATCAGGGCGGCCGTGCAATCCTATGTCGCAGCGTACAACGCGCGGGACGTTGACAAGCTTGTTTCATATTGGTCACCCGATGGTGTTTACATCAGCCGCACCAGTGGCGAACAGGTGATCGGCCGCGACGCGATGACCGAAGAATTCAGCGCGATTCTGACAAGTGAGAACGCGCCCAAGTTGACGGCAACGACGGAGTCGATCGACTTCATTTCGCCCAATGTCGCACTTGAACGAGGGACAGCGTCCGTCACGCGAGCCGCCGACGACGTGGTCGAGACGAATTACAGTGCTGTCTATGTCAGGCGAGATGGAGCGTGGCTGATCGATCGCATTACCGAAGACGAGGTCATCCTGCCGCCCTCCAACTACGAGCAATTGAAAGATTTGGAATGGCTGGTGGGAGATTGGATTGACTCGGGTGAAGGCGTCACGATTGAGATGACCTGCCGCTGGACCAAGAACCAAAACTACATCAGCCGCACCTACCGTGTTTCCGATCAGCAAGGCGTCGAGTCGTCTGGTCTGCAGATCATCGGCTGGGATCCCAAACGGAAAGAAATCCGTAGCTGGTTGTTTGATTCCGATGGTGGCTTCGTCGAGGGAACATGGACCAAACGGGACGATCGATGGATCGTTCAATCCGTTGCGACTCTGGCGGACGGGGGAAGCGGCTCGTTCACGAGCATTTTCCGATTGACCGCGGATGGCAACTACACTTGGCAAAAGATCAACCAAGTCGTGGAGGGGACGATCCTGCCGAACGTTGATGAAATCCTCGTGCAACGAAAATAGAGTCTGCTGCCGCACACAATCCAACGTCGCTTGAGTATGAAAATGAAACGCATCAACAAGATTAGTTTTTGCTTGGTTGCTTTGATCAGCACCGGCCTGTGGGTCTGCGAGGAGTCCTATGGACGAGGCGGCGGTCGCGGAGGCGGAGGCGGAGGAATCAGTCGCGGAGGCGGTGGTGGCATGAGCCGGCCATCGGTCTCACGTTCACCGTCGATGAGCCGACCTGCACCAAGCCGACCCGCACCAAGCCGACCCGCACCAAGTCGTCCTGCACCCGCACCCGAGTCGACCGTCGACCGGTTTGCCCAGTCGACCTTCCACCGGTTTGCCCTCGCGACCTTCGACCGGCTTGCCCTCGCGACCATCGACCGGTTTGCCCTCGCGACCATCGACTGGTTTGCCCTCGCGACCATCGGCCGGACTTCCCTCGCGACCCTCGACCGGACGACCATCCACAGGCAGACCATCCCAAGGTCAACTCAATGACTTCTTGAATCTCGATCGACCGTCTACCCTTCCGGCAACGCGACCGGGTGCCGGTGGCGCAGCTGGCGACTTCCTGCAGAATCGACCCTCGACACTGCCCGCGCCTGGAACGCGACCAGGCACCCTTCCGGGTGATCGACCGGGAGCGGGAAATCCCCCCGGCGTTCGTCCCCCGGGTTCCGGTGATCGACCGACTCAGTTACCCGATCTCGGCCGTCCCGGAACGTCTCCACCGTTGGCCGGGAATCGACCTGGTCAAAGGCCACCAGGCTCGCGGCCACCGGGATGGCGACCGCCCGGACAGCGACCTCCCGGCTATCGCCCGCCCGGTTATCGCCCCCCCTACCCCGGTCACTTGCCGCATTACGGCGGGGGCTATTGGGGACGTTATCCGAATTATCGCTGGGGATGGCAAAACTACAACAACAACTGGTGGGCATGGGCGACCGCGGGCGCGGTCACCGGTTGGCTGATTAACGGCATCAGCGGAACGCCTGTTTACTACAACTATGGCAGTAACTTGTACTATGAAGGGAACAACGTCTACTACAACAACGAAGTCGTAGCGACATCGCAGCAGTACGCCGAACAAGCGCAGTCGATCGCGGAGGCCGTTCCTGATGTCGATCCGACCACGGTCGAGTGGCTACCCCTCGGAGTTTTTGCTCTGGCGCAGAAGGATGGATCGGTTGAAGATTCAACTCTCTTCCTTCAGCTCGCGATCAGCAAAGAAGGCATCATCGCAGGAACGTTTCAGAACACCGCGACCGATACATCGTTTGAGGTCCAGGGGACAATCGACCGCGACAGTCAACGCGCCGCTTGGGGACCGGTGGGCAAGGATTGGCCGATCATGGAAACGGGCATTTACAACCTCAGCGAGAATGAGTCCGCCGCGTTACTCCATTTTGCCGATGGTCAGACCCAACAGTGGACAATGGTCCGGTTGGACGAACCGAAGGATACTGGGCAGGCACAGTAACTGGGCAGCATACTGGCAGCCAAAGTAACTGGGCAGCCAAAGCAACGGAGCGAAAGCAGCGATGGGTTCATTGCTGCATCGATCCGAACAACGGATTTGTCGAATTCCCGAGCGTTCAGAGTAAGCAATCATGACGAAAACCGGCATTCCCAACACGACCCCGTTGACGCTCGGTGGAATCGTTTTGGTTGTATTGGGAGTGCTCGCCATTGCTGTGCCGGCGGTGGCGGGCGAGATGGTGGTGATGGTGCTTGGCATCATGTTGCTATTGGCCGGAGTCATTCAAATCGTATCGGGATTGCGATCGGAAGGTTGGACCAGAAAGTTGCCACCGCTGATCCTGGGCGTGATCACTTCCTTTTGCGGACTGGGGCTGTTGGGCCAACCATGGATCGGAATGGTGTCGATCACCTTGTTGTTGGCGATATTTTTTGTGGTGGAAGGAATTTGGAAGATTGTCACGGCGTTCAGCTACCGGCCTGCCTCGGGATGGCTGGCATTTTTCGCCAGCGGCATCGTGACACTGGTTCTCGGCGGCCTGATCTGGATCCAGTGGCCATCTTCCGCCCTGTGGGTGATCGGTCTGTTGGTTGGAATCAACATGTTGATCACGGGGATTTCGATGCTTGTCGTGGCAACCACCGTTCGTCGGCTAAAGAATCTGGTCGACGAGGCCGGCACATGAACGGTCGTCGCGAACGAGCATGAGCACCGTGTTGGGCGATACCGTTCGAGATTTCCGCTGCAACTGGAAACAGTTGTTCCTGGGCGACCTGATTTACAAGGCTATCGCTTTCATTCTGTTGACACCGCTGGTGGCAACCTTGTTTCGCATGTTGATCGCGACATCCGGCGGCGCAGTGCTCGCCGACCAGGATATTTTGCTGTTCTTTCTGGCGCCCGTCGGTTGGTTTTGCCTGATCACGGTCGGCTCGCTATGGATCGGCATCGTCGCGATCGAGCTTGCGACGCTGATGGCGGTTTTGGTGACGAGCTCAGAACAGCCCATCCATCTGTCGGAAGCGTTTCGATATGCCTCGGCAAACGCCTGGCGGGTGAGCCAGGTCACCGCGCGGATGGTAGCTTTCACGTTGTTGACGGCTGCTCCATTTCTGGTGATTGCGGGCGTGGTTTACTTCGCACTGCTCAGCGAATTCGACATCAATTATTACTTGAAGGAGAAACCACCCGCGTTTCTCGTTGCCGTGGGCATCGGTGCTGTCCTGGTCGTGATCCTTTTTGCGGTGCTGCTTCGCTTATTCACGGGATGGTTGTTCGCACTGCCGATCGTGTTGTTCGAGGATGTCAGTCCGTCGAAGGTTTTGCGAGTCAGTCGTGAACGGGCGAGCGGCCATCGTGGCCGGTTGGCGGTTTGGATTCTCGGTTGGTTTCTGGCAACGCTCGCATTGTCGGCGCTGGCAACGGCTGCCGTCATCCAGGTTGGGTGTTTCTTCGTTCCCCAGGTGACCGGATCTTTGGGAGTTTTAGCGATCGTGGTGGGTTTGAGCTTGCTGCTATGGGCCGTCGTGGGACTGGTCGTGAATCTGCTCAGCATGACGAGCTTCGCTGCCCTCCACATCAACCTCTATCGGCATCTGGGCTGTGGCGGACCGATTGATTTGTCGCCGCTAGCGATTGTGGAGCGAGCAGCGAGGCAGAGTCGTTTTCGCGTCACGCAAACACGCTTGGTCATCGCCGTCATGGTGGGAATCCTTGCCGCCTCGGCCATTGGCGGTGCCGCCTTGCGTAGCGTTCGTTTGGACGACGATGTCGTGATCATGGCACACCGTGGGTCTTCGAAAGCGGCGCCGGAAAACACGATCGCCGCGGTCAACAAGGCCATCGAAGACCAGGCCGATTGGGTTGAAATTGATGTTCAGGAAACCGCGGACGGAGAGGTTGTCGTCTTCCATGACAGTGACTTTATGAAGTTGGCCGGTGTGGACCTGAAGATCTGGGATGCCACCGTGGCCGACTTGAAAGACATCGACATTGGAAGTCGCTTTGCTGCCGAGTTCAAAGACGAGCGAGTACCCACGTTGGGGCAAGTCCTTGACCGATGCAAGGGAAAGATCGGCGTGAACATTGAATTGAAGTACTATGGTCACGACCAGCAACTCGAGCAGCGTGTCGTGGAGATTGTCGAGGCGCATGGGATGGCGGACAGCATCATCACCATGTCGCTGAAAATCGACGCGGTAAGAAAGATGAAGTCCATTCGGCCGGACTGGAAGGCGGGGCTGCTGATGTCCGTCGCGGCCGGCGATTTGGCGAAGATCGACGCCGACTTCCTGGCTGTCAATGCCGATTTCGTCGGTCGCAGTCTTGTCCGCTCGGTGCACGCCAGTGGAAAAGAACTCTATGTGTGGACTGTCAATGACGCTACAGCCATGTCGGCGATGATCGGCCGCGGTGTCGATGGTCTGATCACGGATCGGCCCGCGGTGGCGAGGAACGTGCTTCAGCAGCGATCCCAGCTGAGCGTGCCGGAGCGGCTGTTGCTCGAGTTGGCAGAGAACTTCGGGGTGGTATCCGAGACAACCGAGCAATGAGCGATCCGACCCTGCTCCTGCGGATGCGAGTCCCAGCCTCCCCTTCCAGGTGATCGCCAACCCGGCGGCCATCACACGATGGGATCCGGTGTGCCTGTACGCCGTTTTTTTTGACGCGCGGCGTGAAAACGGTAGACTGAGTGCGCCGTCGAATGCGTCGGCATCGGAACTCAGGGCAACAAGGGGCAACAGATGGACCAGAACAATGGGCAGGAAAATGGTGACGTTGCGGCGGTCGCGATCATCGAAGCGAATCGCTGCTGGTATTCTGCCGCGATGGACGAGGACACCGCGTTAACGCTGTTTGCCGTTGCATCCGAAGATCCGTCGACCTGGGACGATATTGCGCTGTTATGGCCAAGGTATCGAACCCCTGTGGTGCCCGAGTTCGCCAGCGGTTTGTCTCTGCACGCATCGGATCAGAAAACCATTCAGCAGGCGATCACCGAAACGGATCGGTGGCTGGTGATTGACTTGCCTCGCAAACGAATCGTCAGCGGTCGAGACTTTCTCGAGGTCGGACGAGATCAGGCTTTCGTGATGAAAGTGGACGACGATGGCAGTCAACATTGGCCGCTAAGTATTCATCTGCCGCCGTGGTGGGAATTGCACGAGCAGGTCAGCGCCGAACTGGTTGATCGCGACCGGGAGCGACCGATCGAAGTGCCGCGGCCCAATCGTACCGTATTGTACGGTGACGCCCTGGTCCACGATTTGGCAGGTCGGGTCTTGGATGTCGTTGATAGCGATCGCTGGCGATCGAGTGATGCGCCCATCGACGAGCGGCGGCGATACGAATTTACCTTGATGGTGCATCGCGATTGGTTGATGACGCCAAGAGATGATCTGGGTGGCAAGTCGCCGCGAGGAATGCTTCACGGCGCGACCGGTTGGATCGAACATCTTTCATGGGCCCAGCGAATCCGTTTCGAAGACGGTGGACCGATCGTCGCCGTTTCCGACCAGCTGACCGGTTTTGACGACGTACCGATGGGACGGGAAGAGATTTGCGTCTACTTCGATCTTTGTCGTGAACTGATCAGTGCCGGTTGGTTTTGGGCTTGCGATGCCAAAGACGGTCGAGCCACCGTGGCGCAGCGAAACAGAGACGTGCAACAAATGACACTCGCTGAGTATCTCGCGGATGTCCAAGCGAATTGGTTGCGAGAACCTTTTGAAGAAGGCAGTCCGCCGCGATTCATCCTGGAATGCAGTCGACGACGTGTGCCTCGCGGTGCCGGCGTGGAGATTGTCGGGATGACGGAACGCGAGAGCGAACAACACGAGCTTGATTGCGATTGTCCGATTTGCGAGATGATGGCCGATGGACTGTTTGGAGTCGGATTCACGGCGATCGACGGTCATCATTTGGAATTGGACAACGAGTTTGCGTTTTCGTTATGGGAAACGCACCAAGAATGGGAATTAGAGCAACGTGAATTTCGAGCGTTCGCCGCCGAATTGGATCGAAAAGAGGCCCAGAGTGCCGACGGCGATGCGGAACCCCAGGAATACGCATCCGTCTGGTCGGGTCTTGTTTCCGACGACCTGATCCCGTGTGATGCGAATGGGAATTTGAAACTCGCCTTCTTGTTGGCAGAAGTCGTCGCGATGCTCGAATCTTTTGGCGGGGCGAGGGAAGAGATTGTCGATCTGAACGAACGATTTTCGGATTATCGAAGATCCGACGCTCAGTCGCAGCGGGTATCGGGTGAGCGATTGAAGACCAGCCTGGAACAGATCGCCGCGAAGCATCCAGAACTCGTGTCACGATCCGCCGACCTGCAGAGTCGCATCGATGAATCGCTACGCCAATATGCCGGCGACTCAGGCGACGAGTTCCTGTTGTAGCTCTTGGTGCGGGAAGGCGACTCGAATTCGACCTGACGGTGCGTCCAGTTCCATCCCTTGCTGGTCGATTCCGCGAATCGGGTAATGTCCAACCATCCAATGCCAGCACACCCAATGACGCCAAGAACTCGATCGGCCACACGAGGCACTGTCGCAGGACGTTCGCGTGCACACGAAGATGATGCTCGACGTATTGCTTTTAGCGTACAATGGCAGGCTGTTTCAACAATATTCGCCGACTCGTGATTTGGATTCATCCATGCCCCGAAGATCTCTGTCCATTTGTGTGATGGTTGTCATCGGGCTTTCGCTCATCGGCGCAAACCTTTTCGGTCAGCAGGAACCGCTTGATCCCGAGCACGCTCGGAAATCCGCGATTGGCCGCGATTTGTTCCAACGCGAAGTACGCCCCCTGTTGGCTGGCCGTTGTCTGAAGTGTCACGGCGGCGACAAGACCGAAGCTGAATTCAGTCTGGCAACGCGTGACGAACTCTTGCAAGGGGGATCGAGCGGCAGTGCGATCGAATTGGGGAACTCGTCGGCCAGTCTGCTCATGCACTTGATCACACATGAGCGGGAGCCGGTCATGCCGGAAGACGGCGCGAAGCTCGATCAGCGGCAGATCGATGTGATCGCTCAGTGGATCGACCTCGGTGCACCCTACGACAAGCCGCTGCTTGCTGCGGCCGATGACGATCCGACCGCTTGGACAAGGCGGACGATTGACGAATCGGCCCGCGACTTTTGGTCGTTTCAGCCATTGCATCTTGTCGAGCCGCCGAGTCGAGACGACGACTCTTGGGGGCGAACGGATATCGATCGCTTCATTCTGGCCAAGCTCAGCGAATCCGGGATCACCCCCAACGTGACCGCGTCGCGGCGGTCACTCATTCGACGAGCCTACTTTGACCTTATCGGTCTGCCGCCATCGGCCGAAGAAGTCGAGGCGTTTGTCGATGACGATGATCCCCAAGCGTACGAGAAATTGCTCGATCGTCTATTGGCCAACAAACATCATGGTGAACGAGTTGGCCGTCATTGGCTCGATGTCGCGAGGTTTGCAGAAAGCTATGGTTTTGAGCAAGACTACGACCGGCCATATGCTTATCACTATCGCGACTTTGTGATCCAAGCGTTCAACGCGGACATGCCGTTCGATCAATTCGTCCGTTGGCAGCTCGCCGGTGACGAGATCGCACCGGGTGTTCCATTGGCGATGATGGCCACCGGTTTCCTCGGTGCGGGTGTCTTTCCGACGCAGCTGACGGAAAAGGAGTTTGAGTCGTCTCGCTACGATGAGCTGGACGATATGGTCGCGACAATGGGAACCGCGATGCTGGGGATCACGATCGGTTGTGCCCGATGCCACGACCACAAATTCGATCCGATTCCGGCACGCGACTATTATCAACTCGTCTCGGCGTTTCGGACAACCATTCGCAGTAACGTCGAGATCGATCTCGATCCGGCCAGGACCAAGGCGGCGATGGCGAAATGGGAAATCGCGCGTGTCCCGCTGCAACAAGCTTTGGACGCTTTCGAGCAAAACGAACTGCCCGACCGATTTGAGAGATTTCTGGCAACCGTTCGGGCACGAACGGTAGGCGATGATCAGGCGGCGGCCAAGCAGGCTCCCTGGGTCACGCTTGCCGCGTCGAGCTTGCGCTCCCAGGGCGGAGCAACCTTTCAAGAGCAGGCCGATGGATCGTACCTGGCGAGCGGCACCAATCCCGAATTCGATGTTTACACGTTCGAAACGGAAACGAACCTACAGGGGATCACCGCGTTGCGGCTCGAAGCTCTCACTGACGATTCGATGGCAAAAGGCGGACCTGGCCGCGCCGATAACGGCAATTTCGCATTGAGCCGAATCAAAATGACGGTTCAGCCGCTGGGCGAAACCGACGACCCGCTGGACGTGAAGCTGCGGGACCCGCAAGCAACTTTCCAGCAAAACGATTCGAATCTGTTGATCGCCGGCTCGCTGGACGACAACCCCAAGACTGGCTGGGCCGTCGATCCAAAATTCGGCGTTGATCATGCCGCCACGTTTCGTCTCGAACAGGCGGTCGGTTATCCGCAGGGAACACGTCTGGCGATTCGTCTTGAGTTCGACGTCAACAACAAGCACAGCATCGGCCGCTTGCGTTTGGCGATCAGTTCGGCGATGGAGCGGCCCGAATTGGATGCCCCCGCAATCATGCAGAGAGATGCCGAGCTGCAACAACTGCGAATTCCGCCAGGTGAGGAACTCGCCGGCGCGGCGCAACGTGCTGATCGATGCTTACAAGAAGACGGATGAGGCTTGGCGATTGCTCAATGACCCGCTGCAACAGCATCTTTCCGTCAAACCAAAGCCCAACCTGACCCCCGTCATGGTCAGCAGCGAAGGGGTCAAGCCGATCCCGAATCACGGCGATGACCGTGGTTTTCCCCATTTCTACCAGGATTCCTTTTTCCTTCATCGCGGGGATGTGAATCAAAAGCAAGGCATCGCGAACGCCGGGTTCCTGCAGGTGCTGATGCGTACCGACTCGCCAGCGGAAGGCGATCCGACGTCAGCCTGGAAACAATCACCACCCGAGGGTTGTCCCACGTCGTACCGTCGCCGCGCGGTCGCCGACTGGATCACGGATACCCAGCACGGTGCGGGCCCGCTGCTCGCACGGGTGATTGTCAATCGGCTGTGGCAACAACACTTGGGGCGGGGCATCGTCGCAACAGCGAACGATTTCGGATTCCAAGGCGAACGTCCGACGCATCCCGAACTATTGGATTGGCTCGCGAGCGAATTGATCCGCAATCAGTGGCGGTTGAAACCGATTCGCAAACTGATCATGACGAGTGCTGTCTATCGGCAGGACTCGCAGTACCGCGAGTCCAGTGCCAGCATCGATCCGAACAATCGGTTGTTGTGGCGATTCACACCGCGAAGATTGGATGCCGAAATCATTCGCGATTCGATGCTCACCGTCAGCGGGCAGCTCGATGAGGCACAGTTTGGTCCGGGTACGCTCGACGAGACCATGCGTCGACGCAGCATCTATTTCATGATCAAACGCAGCAAGCTGATCCCTTTCCTGCAGGTCTTCGACACACCTGAGCCGCTGGCCAGCGTTGGTCAGCGTCCCAGTACCACGATCGCGCCACAAGCATTGATCTTCATGAACAATCCGCAGGTCCGTCAGTATGCCAAGTCGTTTGCCGAGCGGATGGCCGATGACGAACACAAAACGATCGATGCATGCCTGCGTCGATCATATTTGACAGCGATTGCACGACAACCGTCGGCCGAGGAACTCGCCGCCTCGATATCGTTTGTCGAGCAACAGATGGCATCGTACCAAGGCGAGTCGGTCGCCAACGCCCGGCTACTGGCACTTACAGATGTTTGCCAGGTGTTGATGAGTTTGAGTGAGTTCGTCTATTTGGATTAACGGAATCGAGTGAATCAGATGACATACAATCGCCGACAAATTCTGGCACGGTCGGGTGCCGGTGCGGGGCTACTGGGGCTGACCACGCTGCTGGCAAGCGAACAGATGCTATCTGCAGAGAGTGACATCGCATCGCTGGATCCGCTGGCGCCGCGGCAACCGCACTTTGAGCCCCGAGCCAAGGCCGTGATTTGGTTGTTCATCAACGGCGGTCCAAGTCATGTCGATACCTGGGACTACAAGCCGGAACTGGAACACAGCGACGGCAAGGAACTCGAAGGATTTGACAAGTTCACCGGTTTCTTCTCCGGTTCGGTGGGGCCGCTGATGAAGTCGCCGTTTCAATTTGCTCAACATGGCGAGTGCGGAAAATGGGTCTCGGAAATCTTTCCGTATTTGTCTCAGCACGTCGACAAGATGGCGTTTGTCCACTCGGCGTACGCCAAATCTAACAACCATAGCCCAGCGCTGTTCATGGCCAACACCGGTTTCACACAAATGGGTTATCCCTGTGTCGGTTCCTGGGCCACGTACGGACTTGGCAGCGAGAGCCGTGACCTTCCCGCGTTTGTGGTGATGTCGGATCCCAAGGGCCGAGGTCTGCCGAAGGGTTATTCATTGAACTGGGGAGCCGGCTTTTTGCCCAGTGTCTACCAGGGGACGTGGCTCAAGCCGAGCGGCGACCCGATCGACAACTTACAACGGCCACCGGAATTGAATGACTCGCGTCAGCGAGCGCAACTCGATCTGCTATCGCGCCTGAACAAAGGTCATTTTCATGAGAATCCGGCCGAGAAGGAACTCGCCGCTCGGATCGAAAGCTTCGAGCTTGCTTACCGAATGCAGTCTGCGGCGCCCGAGGCGTTGGATGTCGACCGTGAGCCGCAATCCATTCACAAACTCTATGGGCTCGATGATGATCGATGTGCCCACTTTGGAAAACAGTGTCTGATCGCGCGACGGATGGTCGAACGTGGTGTACGCTTTGTGCAGATCTATTCTGGCGGCATGGAAAACCAGCGTTCGTGGGATGGCCACAACGACATCCAAGGAAACCATTCCCAGTTCGCCGGGGAAACGGACAAGCCCGTCGCTGCCTTGCTCGGCGATTTGGCGCAGCGCGGCTTACTCGATTCGACACTTGTGATCTGGGGTGGTGAGTTCGGTCGCTTGCCCGTGGCGCAGAAGTCGGCCAAGCCGGGGCGCGATCACAATCCCCATGCGATGACGTATTGGTTCGCCGGCGGCGGTGCCAAAGGGGGGACATCGTACGGCGCCACCGACGAACTGGGGCACAAGGCGGTCGATGATCGCGTCAACCTGCATGATCTGCACGCCACAATCTTGCATCTGCTGGGAATGGAACACAAGCAACTGACCTACCGCCACAACGGCCGCGACTTCCGCTTGACCGACGTCGAAGGCGAAGTCATTCACGAGATTATCGCTTGAGAATTCGCGACGCCGCCCGAACGACACCTCCGCCGGCGCATCGCTCTGCGGTTGACCAGACAGGCGACAAAGGACCTCGATGACCGAATTCAGCGTCGCGTGGACGTTGGCTTCACAGAGGGAGAGCAGAATCAATGCCATCCCATCGGCCATTTTTGCCTCTTTATGGAATCTTGATAAATGCGACTCCAACAAGTGTAAACTGACGCCACGAGATCTTGTGCCGACGAGTCGAGACACCGTGCGCCCGAGACACCGTGCTTCCGAGACACCGTGCTTCCGAGACGCCGTGCCCTCGAGACCTCGTGCCCCATCGATCGATCGCGAAAACCTTGTCGAGGCCACAACAGGAGTGGGAATCAACATGAGAACATTAACAATGGCAGCGTTGGTTGAGATGACTGGTTGGAAAGCCTCAACGGCTCTCCTTTTCATTGCCACTTGGGTGGGCCCGGCCGCGGCCGATCCGATTCCCGAATTCAAGTGGCGGGCGGTCGAAATTGACACCATTGAGATCGGTTATGGTCTGCAGTTGACCGACGTGAACGGCGATGGAAAGACGGACATCGTTCTTGCCGACAAAAGTTCGATCCAGTGGTACGAAAATCCGCAGTGGACCAAACATCTGATCGCTAAAAATCTGACCCGGCGAGACAATGTCTGCGTCGCGGCCAGAGATATCGACGGCGACGGCAAATGTGAAATCGCGGTCGGCGGACAATGGAACTATGCCGAGAGCATCAAGGATGGTGCGGTGTTCTATCTCATGGCTCCGCAAAACCGGACGGAACCTTGGACACCGGTCGAATTGCATCATGAGCCGAGTGTGCATCGGATGCACTGGGTCCGCGGCGCGGCGGATCAGTTTCAGCTTGTCGTGAAACCACTCCGTGGTCGTGGCAGCGTTCATGGCGAGGGACCCGGCATCCGAGTCCTGGAATATTCCCTGCCGAGGGATCCGAGGGATGAGTGGAAATACGATGTTGTCTGTGACTTCATGCACTTGTCGCACAACTTTCACGTCGTCAACTGGGACGATGATCCGGAGGAAGAGATGATCATCGCCGGTCAAGAAGGCGTCTGGCACTTGGATCGACAGAACGGCCAATGGTCAGCCAAGCAATTGACAAACAATTTCGCCGGCGAGATTCGCGATGGGAAGCTACCCGGTGGTAAACGGTTTATCGTGACCATTGAGCCGATGCATGGATCGACATCCGCTGTCTACCGTGAACCGGCAACAAAGGACGAACCGTGGCCGCTGGTCAAGGTCCTCGATGAAACGCTCAAGGACGGCCATGCGCTAGCCTGCGCGGACTACCTTGGAGTCGGTTCCGATCAAATTGTGGTCGGCTGGCGAGCCATGAACGAGCCGGGAGTCCCAGGCATCAAAATGTTCACGCCGCTCGACGATGACGGAACTCAGTGGCGGGAAACCAGAATTTCGGCCGAGGAAGTAGCCGTGGAAGATATCAAGGCAGCTGACCTGAACGGCGACGGCAAAGTGGACATCGTCGCCGCCGCGCGGCAAACCAAAAATCTGGTGATCTTCTTCAACGAGCGATAGGAACCTGAACTACCAACCTCGCTCACACCAGAAGACGGTCGACGACGGTGCCGTCGCTGTACCGCATCGGCCGGCCCACCGGGGTGTCGAGTTGATGTGTCGGGTCGATGCCGAGTGCTTTCAACACGGTCGCGTACAGGTCGGGGACGGGGATCGGATCGTCGGGCATCTTGCGGTTGCCCGACGGGTCGGTCGCACCCAACCGTACGCCGCTGCGCAAGTCGCCTCCGCCCAGCAGGCAAGAGAATCCGTGTGGCCAGTGATCACGTCCATCGGCAGCGTTGATCTGGGGTGTGCGACCAAATTCGCCGAGGCACAGCACCACCGTCGAAGCCAATAGGTCACGGTCCGATAGATCCTTCAACAACGATGCGAATGCCGGGTCAAGGATCGCCGACAACTCGCGATGTTGACTGAAGTTCTGGTTGTGCGTGTCAAAGTTTTGCAGGGTGACCTCGACCGCGCGGACGCCGCTTTCGACCAGTCGTCGCGCCACCAGGCAACCGCGTCCAAAGTTCGAGTCGCCATAAGTATCCCGAACCGACTGTGGTTCGTCTTCGAGTTGTAGCGATTTCAGCTGATCCGAGGTCATCATCTTCAACGCCGCGTCGACATTTTGCGAGTGCAGCGTGCGATCAACCAACAGCTTCCTTCCACGAGAGAATGCTTGGGCCACGACATCCAAGTTTGTCAGCCGGCGTTGTTGCCGCGGATCGGCGAGCCAGGCATTCAAGTCCTCACCGGAAGAACCGGGCTCGCGAACGCGTAACGCGTCGAAGCGTCCGCCCAAATAGCCACCACGAGAGAGATGGTTGTCGTACCCCAGCGAAATGACCGGCGGTATCGCCAGATCTTCATTTGGCAACGCATGGGCCACGATCGCCCCAACCGATGGATGACGCAACGTGGGGTCCAAACGAAATCCCGTCTTGACCAAATAGGTCGCACGATCATGATCACCCTCCTTGGAAACGAGCGACCGAATCACAGCAAGATGATGCATCTGTTCGGCCAACATCGGAAACGAGCTGGCGATTTCGACACCGGGAATCGTCGTCACGATCGACTTCGTCGGTCCACCGATTTTCGTTCCCGGATGTGGATCCCATGTCTCTAATTGACTGGGGCCGCCCGATAGCCAGATTGTGATCAGTGAACGAGGACGTTCGGCTCCACGGCGCTGGGCAGCGATCAACTCCATCGCCGGGAGCGAAAACGACATTCCCAATCCGAGTGCCTGCAAGAGACGGCGACGATCGAGATCGGCGTGTGACATGGGCTAATGATTCCAGCAAAATTCTGCGGAGTTAAACATTGTCCAATACGTATCTTCCACAGCGGTCACACGACGTTTGAGTTGTCCCTCAAACTGCGGAAGAAAGTGTGCCTGCTCGTCAGGGGTCGGGCGTCGCGTCAAACAGGCAAGGTAGCAGTTCTCCAGACAGCTTGCCGGATCGGCGCTGATTGCGGCAATTCGTCCCGGGGCGGTCAACAATGACGCGCGGCTGAATCCGCGTGTGTAGTTGCCGCTCAGCCTCTGCACCGTATGAGGAATCGTGCTGGCTTGGCCGCTTTCGCTGTCTCCGGCAACGCCATAGTCTTGCACGAATCGGTCCTGTCGTTCGTAACGTCGAATCGACGAGTAAGGGTTCGAGCTCTCGGCACGAAGTGTGGCCACAGAGGCAGCCTGTTGCATGGAGCGGACCATCTGTTGGGAACCCAATTCATCGAGCGGAAAGACTGCCCAGCTATCTTCCAGATGCTCCGCGAATGACTCGTTGTCGAGTCCATCATGGGTCGATGCTAAATGGAATGGGAGGGTCGCGACAATCACGTGGATCAGGCGTCGTAGGTCGTCGTCGTGATCAAGTAGATCGTCGGCCAGTCGGTCGAGAAGGTCAGAATCCTGCGGCAACGGGGGATCGGGCAGATCATCAACCGGTGATACGTAGGGCCGACCGAACATCAGGCCCCAAACACGATTGGCAATCGCTCGCCGAAAACGACGGTTCTGAGCATGCGTCAACCAAGCGGCCAGCTCAGTTCGCAGATGCCTGTTGTCAGACGCCCACTGCGAATCGAATGGCACATCGGGCGCCACGGTGCGTTCTTGTTGCCTCCGTTCGTCTGTAATCACGAAGGGACGCGGTCGCGTGTCCTGAACACGGGCTGAACGAAACTGGACTTGACCGTAATAGGCCGCCAAAGCTTCGAACTGCGGCTGAGTCCATTGGGCGAATGGATGATCATGACATTGGGCGCAATCGATCCGCTGGCCGAGGAACGACCGCGCGGTGCGTGCGGCCAACCGCTCGGCTGCCTGATCGCCGAGTGACAATTCGACTGCCACGAACGTCGCGGCGGGATGATCGGCATAAACGCCGCGATCGGCGATCAATTGGCGAACGATATCGCCATAAGAATCACCACGTTGGATTGCGCTGCCGAGCCAATGAACAAAACGTTCGCGTTGGTGAGGCTTTAGATTCTCCGCCGCCGGATCCACGTAGACGTCTGCCAGTCGCGCCGCGAAGTACTCGATAAACCGAGAATCGGCAATCAGTCGGGTGGTCCATCGTTGCAGCCGATCGGCCGAAGGTTCATCCTCGAATTGTCGAATCTCTTCGAGTGATGGGACAGTCCCTACGAGTGCGAGCGTCAGTCGTCGAAACACTTGCAAGTCTTCCGCCCGTTGGGCCGATCGGATGGATTCGGCATCCCAACGTGATCGCAGCAGTGTGTCGACAGAGTCAGCCGTCAGCACCACGTCCTGCCCAGCAGCAGTTTTCGCCTCGGGATACGACATCGTCGACGGTCGGATCGCCGCCCAAGCAACGACAGACAGCACCGATAACGCCACCATCCCGGGCAGCGGCAGATGCGTCTGTGTGTTCATGCGGAGGTTTTCACTGGAATCGAATCGTGCGGGCAATCGGACGCAGTTTGGTCGTGCTCGCGACTATTCATGCTAAACTAACCGCGAAGGATAGGGTTCCGCAAATTGCCGGGATTTTCGGTCCAAGTTAAGTGCGTTGCAGAAGTCTGCAACGTCGTTGGGGCTGTCGCAACTGGATTTGTCGGTCATGAGCGGTCAGCCAGCCATTGCTTCAGGTCACGATCTTGTCGAGTCGCCGCCGTTGACCCCTACGTGGCGTCATCGATTCCAGATGGCGGGGCGTTTTGTTCAAGTGGGCGTGGGGCTCTTCTTTCTGTTTGTCCTGCTGGTCCTTGCCGCCACGATCCCCGGCCTCAACGTGTTGGTACTGGGATATCTGATGGAGGTCAGCGGTCGCGTGGCACGAACGGGACGGTTGCGGTCGACGTCCTCGATCCTGCCACAGGCCCGGCGGACCGGTATCATCTTATTGGCCATCTGGCTGTGGCTGTTACCGATTCGGTACCTGTCGGGAATCGCGCACGACAGTTGGCTGCTCTCGCCGGGCAGTAAAACTGCCTGGTTGTTGGTTGTCTTGTTGGTCACATCCAGCCTGTTGATCGCGACTCATTTACTACTGGCAATCGGGTGTGGCGGAAGCGTATCGCGTTTCTTGCGTCCTGTTCGTAACGTTCGTTGCCTGTCCGCTCGCGTGCGCCGGAGGTTACTGGTCACGATCGAATCAGGCGATCATTGAGTTTCTGAACAATTGCCATTTGTCGCGATTGTTTCGGCTGGGCCTGCTTGGCTACGGCGCCACCTACCTTTGGCTGCTTTTGCCGACCCTGCTGTTCACGATGGTTGACGATACAACGGTCCGCTGGCAGTTGTTCGGTTTTGGTGTCGGTTGCGTCACGTTGACATTGACCTTGCTGTGGCTGCCAATGCTGCTTGTTCACGTGGCCGCAGAAAACCGCTTCGCAGCGATTTTGGAGCTGCCGACGGTTCTTCGGTTGGCCGGGAATGTTCCCTTCCGCTGGGCGATCGCTACGGCGATCCTGCTGGCTTGTTCGACGTTGCCGTTGTTGTACGAGGCGCTCGTCAAGAACCAGCTTCCGCCACACCAGGTACGTTGGGACTTGATGGCCGTGTTCCTGGTGACGGTCGTTCCGGCTCGCATCCTCTTGGGATGGGTCTATCATCGCTCAACGCAACGAGGCCGCGTGACGACGTCGTGGGCTTGGCGTTTTTGGCAAGGCATCAACGGGGCGATGTTGAGCGTGGCAGTCGGATATTACGTCTACTTTCTGTATCTGGCGGAAACCGGCGGTGAGTTGGGACAGCGCCCGTATGGCAGCATCTTGCGTTACTACAACCCCTGCCATTCTAGCACTCGCTACTGGCGACTTGCCGCTGCCGGTTGGCCTTGACAGGAAAAGTCATCAAAGCTGACATGGCCCCAGCCTGCCGTGCTTTCGTCAACGATGCGGATTTTGACTTTCTTTCCCACCTGGTCGCCAACGTCCCAATTCACACGATGCATCACGGGGCTGTTGGTGCCGCGAGCTTGTCGTAGTTCGTTCCCATCGGCTGTGCACAAGGCGGCGTACGTTGACTCGCCGGCACCACCCCCGACAAGAAAGCTGATCCGGTCCCCACGCAGCGTAAAAATCGGTGACTCAAGCACTCCGGTCAGCCCGTCATCGCCGGCAAGACGCCCCTTGCGTTGACCGGTGAAGACGAACCAGTCACCCTGCTTATTGAATGGCCGCGTTTTGTGATTGGGAAGAGCGATTCGATTTGTCACCGCGTCCGGAAGTGAACCTTCGATCACCCGCCAACCCTGCCAATCGCCCTGTTCAAAAGTGAATCGCAGATTACCCAGCGGTACGGCGTTGTCGTACTTGGTCGCCGACGACTCGTCTTGCGGATCCTTGCCGCGTGATTCCAAACGTCGCGGTCCTTGATCAAAAAATCGTGCCCCCGTCCCGTTGCGGTCGATATCGCCGAGTTGTTCGCGTGCCAACTCAATTCGTTTCATCAATGTGGCCACGACGTCAGGATGCTGGTCAGCAATGTCGACTCTCTCTCCCGGATCATCAACCAAATTGAACAGTTGCGTTTGCGGCACCGCGTCGATCATGCGTCCCCACCATCCGGTCCCCGGTGGACTCGCCGTGCGAGGCAGCACGAGCTTCCAAGCTCCCACTCGCACACCGGTCAACAGGCAGCCGGCGTAATAGAGGTATTCCTCACGTGGAGACTCGTCGGTGCGGCCAAGCAAAAAGTCGGTCGCGTCCAGGCCATCGACAACAAGCGTCGACGGGAGTTCGGTATTCGCAATCGCCGCGAACGTCGGCATCAAATCCATCGTGGTCAGGATCTCATCGCTCACCCGTCCAGCGGGAATCGTTTCGGGCCACCGGACAATGCAGGGAACTCGCGAACCACCTTCCCAGGCCGACATCTTCCAGCCACGAAGCGGATCGGCCGATCCCGAATGGTCGCGAGGAATGAACTTCGCACCGCCAGGCTTCATCGCTCGTGTGGTTTCAATCCAGGGGCCATTGTCCGACGTGAAAACGATCAGCGTCTTCTCGTCCAAGCCAAGCGACTTGAGCTTCCGCAGCACTTGGCCGCACGACCAGTCAATCTCTTCGATCGTGTCGCCATAGGGTCCATAGTCCGACCCGTCCTTGAAATCCTGTGACGCACCGAGTGGGACGTGCGGCATGTTGTGGGCGAGATAAAGAAAGAATGGCCGGTCGCGATGCTGTTCGATCCACCGCAGCGCCTGATCGGTGTAGTCGGCCGTGATCGAATTCCAATCCTGCACAGCCTTCGTGACGACCTGGTCGTTTCGCAGAATCGGACTGCGAAACGGAGCGTCTTGGACATAAGTGGTAAACCCATTGAACGCGGGCGTGCCATAAAAGTAATCGAATCCCTGTGCGTTGGGCATGGTCGCCTGATCGAATCCAGTCGGATGCGTGGCATCGTTCTCGCCCAAGTGCCATTTGCCGATCAGTGCTGTCGCGTAACCCGCCTGTTTCAACATCTCGGCCATCGTCCACTCGTCGGGATGAGGCACGGTATGGAGTCGCTTGAGATTACCCGGTTCGGCAACCCGAATTGGATAGCACCCGGTCATCAATGCCGCACGAGAAACACCGCACACCGGTTGAGCGTAGAAGTTGGTCAGCCTCAGACCCTCGGCCGCCATCCGGTCTAGCTGGGGCGTCTTGATTGTCTGGCTGCCGAAGCAGCCGAGGTCGTGGTAGCCCTGGTCGTCGGTGAAAATCACGATCACGTTGGGTCGATCGCGTGACTGGGCTTCAACTGGCCGCAGGTAACTGATTTGCAGAAACACTGCGGTGCATGCTGAGATGACGACGGTTGTCATTCTGGGGCGGATATGAGGCGCGAATGACCGTCGGCAATCGGCCTGCGGCTTGGCAAAGAATTGATTCATGTGGTCACGGCAAGTCGCTCATCGGCCCGCCCGGAGTGTTTGGACAGTCACGGCCAAGTGTAGTCGACCGCCGGGAGGCGTTCCAGCAAGTCAGGGAATCGGTCCGTCGTGCGACCCTTTCAGGGTCGGCGAATGGACGACGCATCTTCCGATCCGGCAGTGCGCTGTGCGACTGCCGGCTACTCTCTGAAAATCCCTTCGGGATAATTCAATCCAGGTATCGCGGATCGTATTGCACCCCCGCCGCGTCAAGCATTTCACGCAATTCCTCATGGAATGGCTTCTTACGATGATGGTGTGCTCGATTGCTGATGTAGGCTGACACCTGATCACATGCTGTTGGGCTGACCGAGAATATCGCATAGCCCTCCTGCCAGCGGAAAGCTGCACATGCGATTTCCTCATGAATCCATTTGGACGCTGATTTCTTCAATTCGCGTACAAGATCGGAGATCTGATCGGTCGTATGAAGCCCGAGCAACAAATGAACATGGTCGTCCACACCGCCGATATCCAGCGGAGTGGCATCCAATGCGTTGAGTGTTCCACCGAGATAGGCGTGGAGACGCTGCCGCCACGATTCCTTGATCCACGGCGTGCGGTATTTTGTCGAGAACACCAAGTGATAACGCAAACACGAAAACGTTGACATCTGATTGCCCCAATATGTCAATGGAAATGCGGGAAGTCGATTGTGTAACCATGTTAGGCGGATTTTCGTCGCAGGAGAATCCCTTCGGGATAAAACGACTTCGGCTCTCGGAAAACCTCTGCAGGATGAATCGATGCCGGAGGCATCCAAGAGAGTAGCCGGTGGTAGAGCAGCGCCACCACCGGGTGCGTAGCGATCATCCGCAGCGATCGATCCCGAAGGGATCGCAGACCTCTGCGGCCCTTTCAGGGTCGGCGAATGGACGACGCGTCTTCCGATCCGGCAGTGCGCTGCGCGACTGCCGGCTACTCTCTGAAAATCCCTTCGGGATAAAACGACTTCGGCTCTTTGAAAATCTCTGCGGGATGAATCGATGCCGGTCGCTCCTCGGAAAATGCCTATGAGGAAAGAGATCGCTGGCGAGGATCGTGAGAGATCGCGGGGGGAAGCAGCTGGATTCAAGCCGCTTTGCCATGTGGGCGATCGTTCCTAAGATGGCGCCATTGCGGAAATGCCGCGGTTGGCTTGGCCCAGCCACTGACTCTCATGCGTTTAGCAAAGATTCTCCCTTGGTTGTTTGGATATCGCTCAGCTTGCTGTCGGCAATCTTTCTGGGACTCTACGACATTGCAAAGAAGGCAGCGGTCCATGAAAACGCCGTGCCGCCGGTTTTACTGCTAAACGTATTGACCGCTGCACTCATTTGGCTTTTTCCGGTCTGTGTGTCGTTCGCGACGACTTCCCCGTCGAGTGCTTGGATGCCGGAACTCAGCAATCTCAGCGTGAGACAACACGGCCTGTTGCTTTGCAAATCGGTGTTGGTCGGCACATCATGGTCGTTCGCGTTCTTCGCCCTTAAGCAGTTGCCGATCTCCATCGCAACGCCGATTCGTGCCACCAGCCCGCTATGGACCATTTTGTTTGCGGTCGCGGCGATGGGTGAACGGCCAGGCCTCTGGCAATGGCTCGGGATCGCGTTCGTGCTGGTGGCGTTCATTGTTTTCTCGCGAGTCGGTGCGCGCGAAGGCATACATTTCCATCGCGACCGGTCTGTCACGCTGATGGTCATTGCGACGCTGCTTGGTGCCACGAGCACCCTGTACGACAAATATCTTTTGCAGACCGAATCGCTCTCGCCTGCCGTCGTCCAGGCTTGGTTCTCGATCTACCTGGTGCCGGTGATGCTGCCGCTGGCGATTCGTTGGTTTCGCAGTGAACGGTTGGAAAATCCCTTTCAATGGCGCTGGTCGATCCCCCTGATTGCCCTGTTCTTGCTGGTTGCCGATTTCGCGTACTTCACCGCGGTCGCAAGTAGCGGGGCACTGATCTCCGTGATTTCACCATTACGCCGGGCATCAATCATCATTTCGTTTCTGTTCGGCATCATGCGTCTGAAGGAGCAGAACTGGCGAGCAAAAGCACCCTGCATCATCGCCATTCTGCTGGGCATCTACCTGCTCAGTCACAGCTGAATCGAAACGAGCGGCCTCCATGGAAGAAATCAACGGCTCACTCGAGCCCGGTTCGCTGACAGGGAATGTCACGGAGATTTCCGCAGACCTGGACCCACCTTGCACAATTCGCCCGAGGTACAATGCTTCTTCCGCACCGGCGATTCTCGCTGGGAGCATTCTAAAAAACTCAAGCCGACGCAGCCTCCACAGGTCACGAATGTTTGCAAGATTTCTATCCACGACGACACTTATCTTGTTCGTAACTCACTTTTCCCACGCCGCAGATCAACGGCAGGACGAGTGGCGGTACACTCTGGACAAGCCTGCGGAAAGATGGCAGCAAGCGGAATTTGATGACGGCGGTTGGAAACGCGGTTCCGGAGGATTCGGTACGCGTGATACCCCCGGTGCACGTGTCGGAACGGTGTGGAAGTCGAATGATATCTGGCTTCGCCGATCGTTCAACATCGATTCCGTTCCCGACAAGCCGGCATTGCTGATGCACCATGATGAGGACGTTGAAGTATTCATCAATGGCAAGCAAGTCAAAGCAATAAGGGGTTGGTCGACCGACTATGAACTGGTGCCGATTGACGTGGAATATCGATCGGCACTTCGGCC
Organism: Pirellulaceae bacterium; assembly: GCA_963734865.1. GTDB lineage: Bacteria > Planctomycetota > Planctomycetia > Pirellulales > Pirellulaceae > CBDCUW01. The sequence goes on along the minus strand of CAVTIV010000019.1, from coordinate 852,240 downwards.
CGGCGAAAACTTGATGGCGGTGCATTGTCGACAGACCAGCGGCGGCCAGTTTATCGATGTGCATTTTGTCGACGCAGAGAATCCACCCGCACTGCCTCCGGCAAAGCCTTTTCGATCGGAATTGATCACCGAGTGGGGCGCCGCCGTCAATGCCGAAAACGCTTGGACACAGTACCCGCGACCGCAACTGATGCGTGAGCAATGGCAAAATCTCAATGGCAACTGGGACTACGCGATCACAACCGTGGAGCAACGTGAGCTGCCGGGCGAGTGGGCCGGTAAGATACTGGTTCCGTTTTCGCTGGAATCGAAACTCGGTGGAGTGCAGCGGTTGCTCGAAGCTTCGCAAGCGTTGTGGTATCGCCGTAGCTTTCAGGCTTCAGCTGCCGTGGGTCGTCGCACGCTGTTGAACTTCGAAGCGGTGGATTATCGGTGCGAAGTTTTTGTCAATGACGTGCCGGTCGGAAAGCACCAAGGTGGCAACACGGCGTTTTCCTTGGACGTGACCGATGCGTTGCATGATGGCGATAATGTGCTGGTCGTCCGCGTCGAAGATGAAACGGAGGGCTGGCAGCTTCACGGCAAACAAGTGCTCAACCCCCGCGGCATCTGGTACACGCGGATGTCCGGAATATGGCAGACGGTCTGGTTAGAGCAAGTCGGCGTTAGCCACGTTGTCGATTTGACAATTCACAGCGACGCAAGCGCGGGCGCGATCACCGTCCGACCGGCGATCGCCGGAAAACAAGGCGTCGCTTCGATCCGACTGATCGTCAAGGATGGTGACCGGCAGGTTGCAGAACTCAGCGCCGACAGCGACGAAGATTTGCGGGTCGATATCAAGGATGCCAAGCTTTGGTCACCGACATCACCGCAGTTGTACGATCTTGACATCTCGCTGTTGGATTCCGGCGGCAATTTGCTCGACCGGGTCGCTTCCTATGCCGGCATTCGATCGGTCGGAAAAACTCGCGACGCCGACGGCCATTTACGGATGACGCTCAACGGCGAGATCCTGTTTCATTTTGGACCGCTCGATCAAGGATGGTGGCCCGACGGATTGCTGACGCCCCCATCGGACGAAGCGATGTTGTTTGACATCGAATACCTGAAGTCGGCGGGCTTCAACATGATTCGCAAACATATTAAGGTCGAACCTCGCCGTTATTACTACCACTGCGATCGGTTGGGGATCATGGTTTGGCAGGATCAGGTCAGTGCCGGACACAACCCGCCATGGACACGACTCAAGCCGAACCCCAAAGATGCGGACTGGCCAAACGAACATCACGAACAATTCATGCTCGAACTGGAACGAATGATCGACGAATTGGAAAGCCATCCGTCAATCGTTGTGTGGGTGCCGTTCAACGAAGCGTGGGGCCAACACCTGACGGTCGAAGTCGGTAAATGGACGGTGAAGCGTGATCCGACGCGGTTGGTGAACATCGCCAGCGGCGGAAACTTTTGGCCCGTCGGCGACATCGTGGACCATCACAGTTATCCCGATCCCGATTTTCCATTCAACGCGGACCGCTACAACGACTTCATCAAAGTTGTCGGCGAGTTCGGCGGTCATGGTTATCCGGTCAAAGGCCATCTGTGGGATGCCGACCGAGAAAACTGGGGATACGGGGGTCTGCCAAAAACCAAAGAAGAGTACCGTCAACGGTACATCACGTCGCTTGAAAAGTTAAACAAGCTAAGGCAACAGGGCATTGCCGCCGGTGTGTACACCCAAACGACCGACGTGGAAGGTGAGATCAACGGCTTGATGAGCTACGACCGTAAGGCGATCAAGATTCCCGCTGACGAACTTGCTGAGTTGCACCGTCGGCTTTACCAACCATAAGCCTTCCCGTTGAGACGATTTCGACAACGGGGAATGACGATGGGGAATGACGATGTTCTCCCGCTCGTGTTGGCACGCAAAATGCTCCTGCTTTGCAGCGGAGGAGTGGTGGTGAAGATACGAGCGATCCAACCGTATTTGCTGAGTTTGATGCTGTGTGTGCTGTTGGCGGCGGTCGCTGCCAGTATCAAAGCGGAGGAGGCGGTCGAACTGGTCGGCCATGCTGACGCTGTTTATGGCCTTGCCTTTTCTCCTGACGGTCGCGTGTTGGCCTCCGGCAGCTACGACAAGACCGTGCGACTTTGGGACCTGAGCGATAACAGCTTACTAGCCACGCTTCAGGGTCACAAAGACCAGGTGTTTCGGATCGATTATTCCCCCGATGGCGAGTCTTTGGCGTCCTGCAGCGGTGATGGCACGGTCATCATTTGGGACGTCGCGACTCAACAACAACGAATGATTCTGGCGGCGCACGGCGATCCAGTGGTCGACGTCGACTACTCCAGCGACGGAAATTTGGTGGCCACCGCCGGTTCCCATATCCAACTTTGGAAACGAGGCCATCGAGTATGGTCGCTGCCGCACACGCAGTCTTTCTTTTCGCTCACGTTTTCACGAGACCATAAGCTCTTGGTCTGTGGCAAGAATGACCTGATTCGTATTTTCGATGTTTCCGATGGCCGGGCAGCAGGCAACTTGGTTACCGAGGCAGGTATGGTTTACCAACTCGACATTTCGCCCGACGGAAAGTGGCTGGCGTCCGCCAACAGTGATGGAACACTTGCAATTTGGGATCTGGCAAGACGGCAGCTGCGACAAGTGGTGACAGCCGATCAAAGCGCGCTATTTGCGACCGCATTTTCTCCCGATGGGACGCAACTTGTCACTGGCGGTCGTGAGCGAGTGATTCGGATTTGGAAGATGCCGGACTTGCAGCTTGTCGGTGAACAATATGGGCCGCAAGAAACAGTGCTCGCAGTTACGTTTTCGCCCGACGGAAAACGCCTTGCTTCGGGATCCTACGACGGGAAGATTCACTTATGGTCGTTCGATGATTGATCACCTGGACGATGTCCTGTGCGAGCGAGGTCCTGTGCAAGCGAGCGGCAAGACGGATTTAACACCCCCTCCCATTCGCAATCGGGAACAAGCTTTGTCTCGTTCCGACGCTCCCGGTAGCGACGCGATGCATGCTTCCGGCATCGCGTCGCGAACATTTCGTGTTGCCGGCCTAGATGAAAAGCCGAACACGCTCAGCCTCAGCTGGCATTCACCTCGATTCGACGGGGCTTTAACTTTTCCGACTTCGGCAGATGCAGCGTCAGCACACCATTGCGCATCTCGGCGGTGATCTTGTCGACGTCGATCGATTCACCCACCGTGAAGGTCCGATGGAAACTGCCGATACCGTATTCGCCATACAGATAAACGCCTTCATGACGGGGCGCCACCCTGCCGTGGATTGTCAATTCTTGATTCTCGAATCGGATGTCCAAATCCTCAACCGCCACGCCAGGCAAATCGCCGTAGAGCAACAGCTCGTCTTCTCCTTCCCAGATGTCGAACCGGGGAACATAGGTTGATTGATGCGTGTTTTGCGGGTTGCTGATGTCACCCGGCTGCTTTTCCGAAGGGGTCATCGTCGATGACATAGGTCTTTCTCCTGTATTGATGAATTGCGTTACTTCCAAGAACTCAATGCCTTACCGGCATGGCCTGGTCAAATCGCCGCCCTCTCACGTCAGACGGCCATCAGTTGGCTGTGACCTTGATCCGCCGTGGCTTCACCTCTTCGCTCTTGGGCAGCGAGATCGTCAGCACGCCGTATTTCAAAGTCGCGGACACGCCGTCACTTTTGACTTCACCCGGCAGGTCCAGCGTTCGTCGAAACTTGCCGAAGCCACGTTCTTGCCGATGCCATGCGCCGCCCTCCAGTTCAAGCGGTTTCCGTTCCCCCGAAATTGAAAGTTCGTTCCCGCCGGTGACATAGATTTCCAGTTCCTCCAAACCAAAGCCGGGCAATTCGGCCTCGACAAAATAGTTGTCATCATCTTCCCAAACGTTCAGGGCTGGAAAGACACTCGCACCGCGGTCTCGCGGCCGCTCACCGCCATAGTTTCCGAATAATCGGTCCATTTCATGGCGAAGTCGATTCATTTCCTGCATCGGTTGCCATTGTGAACTCAACATGGTTGGAGCCTCCTTCGGGGTCTGATCAGGTATCGAGATTGAAACGTCGTCATCTTGTTCAAGTTGGCACACTCGCCAGTCTTCGCAGATTCACCTGCAACGAGCGTGCCAATTTCCGAGCGACTTTTCTGGGAATTTGGACGCGACCATCGGCCACCCTGATTCATGCTCCGATCCGCCCGATTGCCGCCGCAATCGGACTTGCAATTTCGCTATCAAACGGTTGCCGATACTGTCGATGCTCGTCCTGACTTTAGCCACGCTTTGTAGCCGCCAACGAGATCGCGAAGCTCAATGTGACCGGCTACAAAGTCGGCATGGAAATGAGTCAGGATCCCATAGATGAACTTGTCACACGCATTGGCGGATCGGTTTCCACTGTCACAGATCACGTACAGCGGGCGATCTGCCGTCCCGTGGCGGTCCCTCATCACGGCGTTCGGATCCAGGGATTCAAGGGGCACGTTCCGCGCGATCGTGGGACGCAGCTCCCGAAACTCCGCCGGCGTGCGGACGTCGATCAGATCGACGCAGCATTACCGATCCAATTCCGCCAGTCGGTTGACGGAAACGATTGTGACCTCTGGCATGCAAGTGCCTGGTAATATCGTGATTTTTCGATATGGGTTTGGCAACCAAAATTCATCCCGGTCGTCGTCGGTAGCGGCAACCGGCCAGGTTTCTCTGTCTCATCATGTCAACATGTCGTCAGCTTTCGATATGTCAAATGTTCTTTTCCGTGGTTATTCCCAAGGTGTTTTCGGTGACCCTCCGCTTCGCCCACGCGTTCCCGGCCGGATTCGTCAGAACTCGCCGATTTTGGCCGGTCCCCACAGCCGACGATTTCGCCAAACCCCCGCTCCCCGGACTCACGCGGTCCGAGTCGTGATGTTTCGGCTTCTGGCCGCCGACGCAGGGCAAAGCTTGCCAGCCCATGTCATCAACCAAGGCAGCGGTGATATTGGGAATCGGGCCGTCACGTCGCCGCAACTGCAGCATCCTAACGACGGTCGGTTGACCTTCTTGTTCATCCACCGAAGCTTCAAGCTTAGCGTGTATCGCGGTTGCGAGCATTCGCCCCCCGCTACTTCCGGTTACGAAGGGCAGTCGCTACGATCGCGAAGATCGCAACCGGAACGATTGCAAGCGGATCTCGCCGCCTGGCATGGGCCGCTGCCACAGGATTGCTGATTCATCACTGCGTTCGGTTTGCCGAGCGAACGAAATCACTCGTGGAGAATCAAGAGATGCCCGCTGCCCCCGAACAAACGCATGTTTCCAACAAGCATTTTTATGATCGCATCAGCCATGCTTATGATGCCATCGCAGACGACAACGAGCATGCGGCTCGTGAGATCGGCGAGAAAATGCTGGACGTCCAAACTGGCGAGCGAGTACTGGAGATCGGATTTGGAACCGGCAACTCACTATTGCACTTTGCACGAATGGTCGGCGATGCAGGCAAGGCGTGCGGGGTTGATGTGTCGAGCGGCATGCTGGCCGTGGCCGAACAGAAGATCGAAGAAGCGGGATTAGGGGAAATTGTCGAATTGAAAATCGGCGACGCCGTGGCGGTGCCCTGGTCGGACGGAGAATTTGATGCGGCGTTTCTGAGCTTCACGTTAGAGTTGTTTTCCGAGCAGGACGTGCCTCGCGTGCTGAGCGAGGTGCGCCGCGTGTTGAGGCCCGGCGGTCGTTTGGCCGTGGTCAGCATGGCGACGGTTGCCGATGACGAACGAGAGAGTGTATTGGAAAAATCTTACAAGTGGATGCATCGCCATTTTCCACACATCGTGGACTGCCGGCCAATCGACGTCGTCAGCCTGCTCGCCGAATCGGGCTTCACGATCCAGCAGGAGCAACGTCTTAGTATTTGGACGATGCCGGTCACCGCAGTGTTGGCCAAGTCATCCAACTGAAGTCAAAGGGAGGCGGGACGAACAGAATGCCAGGTAAACGCTCCGACGACGCCCGCGCAAGCTCTGTCAAGAAAAAGGCGACCTCTGGCAAGAAAAAGGGGCCCAGAAAAAGGGGCCCAAGAAGAAGGGGCCCAAGCCCGGTAGTTCCCTTCGCAAACCTGCCAACAAAAAAACGCCGCGAAAAGAGATTTCTCCGACCAGCAGCAAGCCGCCAAAAAAACGCAAACTTCATTTGATCTCATTCTTTACGGGAAACCTTGCCAACCATATTGTGTCCAGCGCGCTGACGCAGTTCCCCGGAGCAGACGTCGAAAAAGTGTTTCACCTTTTTCGCGACGATGAGAAAAAGATTGCCAAGACGCTCCACAGCATTCGCTCGAAATCGGATCTTGTTTTTTACGCGGTCGTGTCCCCCACACACGCCGGGATGATCCGGCAACATTGCCAGCAAAAGGGCATCGGGTGCATGGATTTGATCGGCCCGATCCGTGACTTCTTTGAGCAAAACCTGGGGGTGTCGCCGCTCGATGAAGCCGACGAGTTGTTCAAGATCGACGACGACTACTTCAAGCGAATCGATGCAATGGAGTTCACTCTGCAGCACGATGATAGTCGCCGGCTTGATTCCATCGACCAGGCCGAGATCGTTCTGCTTGGGATCAGTCGCGTCAGCAAGAGTCCGACGTCAACCTTCCTCGGGTCTTTGGGGTATCGCACAGCGAATGTGTCCGTGGTGCCGGCATTTGGTTTGCCACCAGAACTCAACCAATGCAAGGGACGGGTCGTTGCCTTGACGATGCAGCCTCATGTCCTTCGGCAAGTCCGACAACGACGTTTTGAGATCAATGGATTTGCATCAAAGCTGGCTGAAAAAGGCGATTCGAATCTGAACTACGTCAATCCTCGAGACGTGACGCGTGAGGTCATGGACGCCGACTCGCTGTACCGCAAGAATCGATTTCCGATCGTTGATGTGACAGGAATGACGATTGAAGAATCCGCGTTTCAAGTGCTGGTCGCACTGCGATTGGTTCCTCAGGCGTGATCCGATCGCCGCGGCCGGGATTCGCGGTCGGGCTTCGCGGCCGATGCAGTGAACTGAGCAGGGGGAGATCGTCCGAAGTGTTCATTCTTCATCGCTGCTGAGATTGCCGGCGTTGCCGATAAGGGCGCCGGCACCGTTGGCCGGGTTCGCCGGGGATATTCGTCGTCGGATTTTCGCCATACAACATGACACGACGCAAACCATGACCTTCGATCCATTTCCGAACAGCCAAGCGATTCGACCCACTGTGAACAATGCCGAGATCCGAACCTCTATCGTCGACGCGTTGTTATCGCTGCTTTCGTCCCTGTCATCTTTGCTTTTGCGAGGCGATCCCGCAGGTCAACAACCGCACGCCCGTTCTGATTCTGCAGCATCGGCGAGAGCGGTTTCATCCGTTCAATACGGCGCGAGTGGTGAACCAATCGCTTGATCGTTGCCAGTTGCTGGCCGAGCACAACGCCGATTTGGTCGATCGGTTCGGTTCGATGCAGCTTTCCGACAACGTGGGGCTATTGTACCCCGGCGACGAAGCTCGTTTGCTGACGCAGTTAACACCGAGCGAGTGTCCCGACCAGCTTGTGATCGTCGATGGCACGTGGCATCACGCAAAAACATTGATGCGTGATATCCCGCGATTGCGGTCACTACCACGATACCGGCTGGCACCTTCGTCGCCGGGTAGGTATCGCATTCGTCGCGAGCCAAATCCGCACGCGCTATCGACGCTCGAAGCGACCGTTGCCGCCTTGAGCATGATCGAGCCGGAAACGGCTGGACTGGATCGATTGTTGAATGTGTTCGATCAGATGATCGACGACCAGCTCACTCGCAGCAAGTCGAACTGGCGTCAGAATCAGCGCAGGCGGCGTGGCGCACCCAATGTGCCGCGTGTCCTGACCGGTGACCTGAACAATGTCGTGGTTGCGTATGGAGAGCAAGAACAAGGTAACCGACACAAGTGTCATCGACTCGACCGACGAAAGCCGATGCCGATCTACTGGATTGCCCAGCGACTCATCAGCGGCGAAACGTTTCAGTGTGCGATCGATTCGCGGTCGTTGGAAGACTGCGAATTCCTGCGGCACTTACGGCTGACACCCGAGCACATTGGCAGCCCGGTGTCCATCAACGCGTTCCGTGAACGATGGCAGGAATTCCTTCGGCCCGGCGACCAATTGGCGGTCTATCATCAGAGTACTGCGCGGCTGCTGGAGAACATTGACGTGATGCCTGCACCATCGTTGATCCTGAAGTCGATTCATGTCGACCTGCACGATGAAATGCCGGATGTGTTTCGGGACGGGTCAGGAATGAACTCAGAGACCGACGGTGACTCGCGCACATCACAAAGACTGGCCGGCTCCGTGGCGTTTGTGCGGCAACTGAATTCACGGTACGCTCACCCGTAGAACGCTTGGAAATCCACGAGAAACGCATGGAAATGATCGCTTCGCCTTCGATCTCTCGCCTGTCCGGGCGTCAAGTCGAACCGCGCAGGAAGGGCTGAATCCGATGATCGGCCACAGCAAACCACAGCAACAGCCGTTGCAGACTTCTTGGTCGCTGCAAATCGCGGCGATCACGTTCGTGATGGTGCTGCCGACGGTTGCGACGCTGTTGTATTTTGTCGTGCTTTCGGGGAGTCCCTGGATGAAAGGTGTCTACTTCGGCAGCAAGGTCGTGCAATTCGCATTTCCACTGCTGTGGGTGTTGGCGGTGCAGCGAAGAAGGATTCAGTTGACGCTTCCGGATCGGCAGAGCATCCTGCCCGGGATAGTGATGGGTGTTTTGATCGTCGCGGTGGGGCTGGGGGCCTACTTTGCGTACCTGAAGACCAGCCCGTATCTGGAAAACGCTCCCCGGCTGATCAGCGAAAAGGTCGCCGACATGGGGATCACCGGGCCGACGATGTACATCGCGTTCGCCCTGTTTCTGGCGATACCGCACTCGTTGCTGGAGGAATACTATTGGCGGTGGTTCGCGTTTGGGCAGCTCCGGCAGGTGGCCCCATTGGCCGCGGCGATGTTGCTGTCGAGCGTTGGCTTCATGTCCCATCACGTGATCGTGATTCACCAGTTCTTGCAGCAAGGCTGGACGATAACACTGTTTTTTTCGTTTTGCGTCGGCTTTGGCGGGTTCTTGTGGGCGTGGCTTTATTGGCGATATCGATCGCTATACGGCCCCTGGGTCAGCCACTTGCTGGTCGATTGCGGCATCATGTACATCGGCTACGACTTGATGTCGTGGTAGAATAGGCCGGTTTGTTCCTCCATCCTGCCTCCCAATTTTCTCTCGATGCACATCCTTTTTTCGGTTGCATACCGGACCCGGCGAGTTACGACCGGTGCCCTGCTGACAGCCCTGTTTGCGGGATGGGTGAACTTGTCCATTGGCTTTTCGGACGAGCCCGAGTTCGGATTCGACAGCGCCTGGGAAGTCTTGCGGCAATCGTGTATCGATTGCCATGATGAAAGTGCAGCCGAAGGGGAGTTTGCCGTTGCGCAACTCGATCGGCCTTCTTCACTCCGCGACGACTTTGCGCGTTGGCAGAAAATACGTCAGCGAGTCTTGGATCGCTCGATGCCCCCGAAGGATGCCGAGCCTTTGGACGATGACGTGCGCGAGGCACTTGCGGACTGGATCGACACGGCAGCGACCAAAGCGATTTGTGATGGCGGGCCGTTCGCCGGGCCGCCGTTATTGAGGCGACTTGCACGTCATGAATACTCCAATACGATGCGAGATTTGCTGGGCATTCATTTCGACGCCGGCCATGGCTTGCCCGAAGATGCCGCTGGCGGCGAGGGGTTCAACAACGCCGCCGAAACGCTGATGATCTCGCCGATCCATGCGGAGAAGTATTTGCAGGCAGCGACCGATGCGTTGGACTACGCGTCGCGCGACGCAAAAGCGAGAGCGTTGCTGCTGGCGCATCGACCGGGCGAGTCCGAGGACGAGGACACCGCGGCCCAAAACAACCTTCGTAAATTCGCCGCGCGTGCTTTTCGGCGACCCGTCAGCGATAAAGACGTCGATCGATACGTGGCTGTCTATCGTGACGCCCGGTCGGAAGATATTCCCTTTGACGCATCGGTGCTCTACGCGATGCGAGGCATTTTGATCTCGCCCTATTTTCTGTTTATCGCCGAAGCACCGCCAGACAAGATTGGCGAGACGCAACCGCTTTCGAATCATGAGCTGGCAACACGATTGAGCTATTTCCTGTGGGCTTCGATGCCCGATGAAGAGTTGCTTCGATCGGCCGATTCCGGCACGCTTGCCAACGACGAGGAACTGACCAAACAAACCCTGAGGTTAATCAAGCAGCGGGGGACGCATCTGCAGGATTCGATGGAATCGTTCGTCGGACAATGGCTCGGCACCGCGGATCTTGGCAAGTCAAAGAAGGTCGATCGCGAGCGACATCCGTGGCTAGAGGATCCGCATATCGCCGCTCTTCGGAATCAACCGATCTATGCGATGGAATCCATTCTGCAAGAAAACGAAAGTGTCATCAGCCTGATCGATGCGCCATGGTCCTTCATGAATAACGAATTGGTTCGCGTCTATGGGATTGATCGCGACAAGATCAAAGAAAAATTTGTACAACGTTTGGTGAAAGTGAACTTGCCAGACGAATATCGGTATCGGGGAGGATTGGTCGGGATGGGAGGCGTCCATGCGGTCAGTTCTTACCCGCGACGTAGCAGTCCGGTTTTGAGGGGTGCGTGGGTGTTGGAGAAGATGCTTGGTACCGAACTACCGCCGCCGCCGCCAAACATTCCGTCGTTGGATCAATCCCAGGAGGTCGTCACGGCCAAGACGCTTCGCGAGCGGTTGGAGCAGCATCGCGAGAACGCCACCTGTGCAACGTGCCACGATCGAATCGACCCGATCGGATTTGCCCTGGAGAATTTTGACGAAATCGGCCACTGGCGTGAAAATGACGATGGTGGCGCGATCAATGCCGTCGCCTCGATGGCAGACGGGACGGTAATCGATGGTGTCACGGGCCTGAAAAATTACCTTTTACAACACAAAGACGTTTTTACGCGAAACCTGACCAGAAAGATGCTCGGCTACGCGTTGGGGCGAAGCCTTCGACCCGAGGATCTGTGCACGGTAGAATTGATCTCACAACGGCTTCGCAACAACGAGTACAAATCTCATGAATTGGTACTCGGTATCGTGATGAGCGAACCGTTTCGCAAGAAAATGATTTCCGCGAGTTTGTCCGAATGAAACGCATGAACATTTCCCGTCGTACCGTGCTTCGAGGAACCGGAGCCGCGCTCGCACTCCCCTGGCTCGAAGTGATGCGTGCGAATTCGATACTCGCTTCGGAAACTGCCGCCGAGCGCCCCATCCGCGTAGCTGCGATGTTTTTCCCCAACGGCGTCCGAGAAGATCGCTGGACTCCCGAAGGTACGGGCACCGACTGGGAACCGACTTCTCAACTACAACCGCTGGGTGATCTGAAACGAGATGTCTCGGTGTTGAGCGGACTGTGGCACGAGGCAACCGATACGGGCGATGGACATTATGTGAAGGATGCCGCTTGGCTGACCGGAACAACCATCACGAAGACCACCGGCGTGAATCTGAACAGCGGCGGTGTCTCAATGGATCAAATCGCCGCTCGCACGTTGGGTCGATTCACTCCCTTGCCATCGCTGGAGTTGGGGATCCAACCGGTGCAATCGGGTGTTGATGGCGTCGTCGGTTATACGCGTGTCTATGGTGCCCACATCGCCTGGCGCACGCCGACGCAACCATTGGCGAAGGAAATCAATCCTCGTCTGGTATTCGATCGTATGACTCGCATTGCCGGTGGTCGACCCGCGGGTCGATCCGATCGCCCACTGTTGGATCTGGTTGGCGAAGACGCAGCCAGATTGAAAACACAATTGGGTGCCCGCGATCGCCATCGCATGGATCAATACCTCGATTCCGTTCGCTCGCTCGAACAGCGGCTCGAGCGCGCCGAGTCTCCCTCGACGTCGCCTTGGAAATCACACGTTGACTTTTCCCGCCGCGAAGCTCCCGTGGATGACCCAAAAGAGCATGCGGATCGCGTGCGTTTGATGTTGGACATGATGGCCTTGGCGTTCGAGTCGGACGTGACCCGGGTGGTCACGTTCATGTTTGGTAACTCCGTCAGCACGGTGAACTTTTCATTCCTCGATGGGGTGAATGATTCACATCACGAAACGTCACATCACCAGAACAAACCAGAAAAACTCGACCAGTACGAAAAGATTAGCGCCTGGCACATCGCCCAGTACGCGTACCTGCTGGAAAAACTGAAGTCGATTCCCGAAGACGACTCCAACGTGCTCGCCAACAGCGTCATCTTGTGCGGGTCGGCACTACGCGACGGCAACAAGCACAGACCTCACGATCTGCCCCTCTTGTTGGCTGGAAATGCGGGAGGGCGAATCGCTTCCGGACAACACATCCGCTTGTCCAGTGATAGCCCGATGAGCAACTTGTTGCTAACCATGTTGCAAGCCGCAGGCACAAAGGAAACCAGCTTTGCCGATTCCAGTGGACCGATCGACGACCTGCTTGCGATCAAAGACTGAAAACACCACCATCTTCTTGCGATCAATGATCGACAATTCAATGCTCGCGACGCTTGTTTTCGGCGTGCGCCGCTATCCGAATCAAGAGATTCATCTCCCCGTCGCGGTCAAATCCGCCCGTGGCCTAACATGTCCACAACCCGAGACGCCGGCAAAGACAGGCTGACTAGGTTCACCTACATTGGATCAACCCGTCATTACACTGGATGCTTCAGAGGCAATCGAATGCATGATCTCTCGGACGACCAGATGCAGGAAGTCATCAACCATATTTATTCGGGCCAGAAGATCGCCGCGGTGAAATCCTATCGCCAGCTGCGGGGAACGAGTCTCAAAGAGGCCAAAGAATTCGTTGAACAATTGACGGAAGAATTAAGATCGCGAACACCCGAGGAGTTCCAGAAGGGATCGGGTGCGGGAGGATGCCTGGGCGTTGGTCTATTGGCTCTAGCGATCTTCGCAGCGATTGGCTGCTGTTTCTAGCCGGCACGCATCCAGCAGCCGGGCGGAAGGAGGGGCGGAAGAGGAGAGGAGGGGCGGAAGGAGGGGGGCGGAAGGAGGGGGGCGGAAGGGGTCGGGCCACGGCGGAAGGGGGTCAGTGCTTTTTCGAGGGGCAGGGGTCAGTGCTTTTTCGAGGCGGCGGAAGGGGGGGCGGAAGCGGGAGGGGCCGGGCGGAAGGGGTCAGTGCTTTTTCACGGAGTGAACTTCGATCGGGGATCCCGGATTCTTGGCTTGGATGACCGACTCGGTCGCGGCGAGCGCGAGAGAGGCCATGCTTGATCGTCGGCTAGCGGCAGCTTCCGAGCGTGAACGAAGCGACGTTCAGCCAGGGTCCGGCGGAAGGGATCAGTGCTTTTTCGAGGCAAGGGCGGAAGGGGTCAGTGCTTTTTCAAGAAGGGCGGAAAGGGCGGAAGGGGTCAGTGCTTTTTCAAGAAGGGCGGAAAGGGCGGAAGGGGTCAGTGCTTTTTCAAGGAGCGTGCTTCGATCGGGCAGGGGTCAGTGCTTTTTCACGGTGCTTTTTCACGGAGTGAACTTCGATCGGGGATCCCGGATTCTTGGCTTGGATGACCGACTCGGTCGCGGTGATCGCGGAGAGGTCATGCTTGATCGTCGGCTGGCGGCAGCTTCCGAGCGTGAACGAAGCGACGTTCAGCCAGCAGGGGCAGAGGTTGCCCGCAAAGTCGACGGAGAAAAGCTTGAATCATTCCACAGAGAGAGGTGGTCGCCAGTCGATCTAGCCGCCGCCACACGGCTTGAGCGATCGCTTGCCAGGGGCGTTGAGCCGGCGACGACCGCGACGTTTCGCTTCGGCATCCAGCGATGCCGGGCAACCCACCGCCGTAAAGAAACGCTCGCTGAAGCAACTCACCAATTCGGCGAACTCAACCGGATCGAGACGGAGCCTTGCTAAGATCGAGGCGCCATCCACCTTGGGAGCCGTGCCCGCACGATTCCTCGGTTTGCCCGATAGCCAAGACAACAGATTCGCGTAGTCTTCCAGGGTCATCGGCAGGCAGCCAAGGGGTTGTTGCTGTTGGGCCGCCAAGTGCTCCTCCAACTCGCGCCGCGACAAGCGATTGACCACCGTGACCGATTGGCCATCACTCTGGCTGGCAAGTTCCAGCGGTGCCAGCCAATCCGAAGAGTCAACCGCTCGATCATCCAGCGTCCGCAACCGCTCGCCGATCGACACATGCGGATAACCTTCCAAAGAATCGGCCATCCCGGCGCGGATGGGATTGAGATCCACGTAGGCCAGGCAGGCCAGCACTGCCGAATCATCCAGCAATCGGCGCATGCCGAAACGTGACTCCCAAAAGTGGCCGGCGATTTGGTCTTCGGCGTTGCATCGAATCCCCATGTACTGGGCAAGTTGTCGGATCAGCCAGGAGGGGTTGGAGAGTCGTTTGCGAAGTTCCTGGACTTGTCCGGGCCGCTGCCGCTGCCGTCGAACCTCCGCCGGGGTCGGTTCACCGGCGGTGCCATCGGGGCGCCGTTGGGAGTTCGGGCAGATCCTCAACCAAGCCCGGACGACCTGCTCATCGCTCATCGCCCGCACTTGGTCGGGCCGATTGCGAAGGACCAGGTGATAGTGATTGGAAAGGATCGCGTAGCCGAGCACATCGACGGCAAAGTGTTTGGCGAGATACTTCAGTCGCTGCAGGAGCCATTGCCGGCGATGCGAATAGTCGTGGTTGCTCACGGGATCGAAGCCACAGAGAAAGCTTCGCCGGACGACTCGATTGAAACAGTGGTAGAGGCCGATTGTATCGGGATCGAAGACATCGCAACGTCGCGTTCGGGTCATGGCCAGATCTCCCAGGGGGTCGGGGACATGGCCAAATGTACACTTCTGAGCGGGTGGGTCAAGTGTTTTGTTTCCGTGACTTCACCGAGTCCTCGGATTTCGTCCGCGGCCGTGCGACCTGTCGTCCACCGGAAAGGCACTGACCCCGTTTGTCTTTGGGCTGACCCGAATGCCGCGTGGGAAAGGCACTGACCCCGTTTGGTGTTGACCCCGTTTGGTGTTCCGTTTGGTGTTCTGACCCCGTTTGGTGTTGTTTGGTGTTTTTGGGAAAGGCACTGACCCCGTTTGGGTTTGGCAGACCCCGTTTGGGGCACCGTTTGGGGCAGGAAAGCCTCTGGGGCCACGACCACCGATTCACTTGCTGTTCGCCAGCGATCGGGGATTGCGCGACGGCGAATGGAAGCTGGTCAGTTTCCGCAGCACAGCCTGGGAACTTTATCACCTGGCCACCGACCGCGCCGAACGAAACAACGTCGCCGCACAGTATCCGGACGTCCGCGACCGGATGGTCAGGATGTGGCATGAGATGGCCGAGAACGTGCTGCACGTCCCTGCCGCGGCGCGTCGGGCGGTGACAGAAACGACTGAAAAAGTTCATCCCGAATGGACCGACTTTCGCAAAGAACCTGGTGCCAGCGAGAGCAAACCCCAGCGAGGAAAACCGAAACCCGCCAACGCCATTCGCGCCCGGATCGATACGAAGCTGGTCATCGAGGGCAATCAATTGGTGCTGCATTGCAGCGGCACCGATTCGGGGATCGCGATCGATCGTATCGTGCTGCCCGATGACACCAGGGGGCCCTTTCTGCTACAGTTTCAACTGAACAGCCAGGCCGATGGCGGCGGCGAGGTGTTCTTCACCACCGATGCCAAAACGACGCTGCCACGTGGCACGCATCTCGAGTTTCCGGTCGTGCACGACAACCAGTGGCACGAGCACAGCTTGAAGTTGGAAACGGCCGAGCGAATTCATGCAATCCGTTTCGATCCCTGCAGTGCGCCTGGTGTTGTTCGAGTTCGGTCGCTACGACTCACCGATGCGACTGGAAGAGTCCTGCACAGCTGGCCCGCCGACGGCAGCGATGTCCGCTGAGGTTCAATCCGCTGATCGGCATGGCCGGATTGATCGGTATCGCCGGCGGAGTCGTGGGTGTCTCGATCCTGGCGTTGTACGTCGTCCTCGCCGGCTATCGAATCGTCCGACCGTTCGTCAAAAACGTTCCGGCAATTCCGGAAGACGCTCAGCGCGCGACCGCCAATTGTTCTCGCACGAACTCCGAGGCCTGCTGGGAAACCTGCGGTGCGGCACCAGCGACGCCATGATCGCCTCCTGAGATGATCAACCAGCAAGGATTTCACGCCGACCTCCTTGAGCCGACGATCCATCTTGCGAGCATGTTCGATCGGGAACAATATTGTCCGCGTCGCCATGGATCTGCATGATCGGCGGATCGTCATCGCTGGCGTGGCTGATCGGCGAAACATCTGTCATCGCTGCGGCTTTCATCTCGTCGGTAGGTGTTCCCGGTTCGTAGCCGAGCAGTTGTCGATACGCGGGATGCTTGTGCTCGATCTTACCCAGCAGCGACCAATCCGTTGGTCCGGCGAAACTCACGGCGCAGGCCACTCGCGACGATTGCCGTTCGACGGGATCTTCGGAATTTGGATTGGCGATATCGTCGTGCAGGGCAACCCACAACGACAAATGGCCGCCAGCCGAACCGCCGGTGACGCCGATGCGTTTCGGGTCGATATTCCACTTCGCCGCGTTGTCTCGAACAAACTGAATCGCGCGCAGGCAATCGTCCGTCTGGGTCGGATGAGGAGCGACATCCGTGAACCGATACTCGACCGACAGCACCGAAAGCCATCCGTCTTGAACCGCTTGCCTCAGCCAGGACGGAACATTGTTCTTCGATCCCGCTCTCCATCCGCCGCCATGAATGAAGATCATTGCCGCTGTCGGCTGATCCGACTTGGCAAGGTAAACATCCAATTTCTGAGCCGGATCTTTGTCGTTGTAGGCGACGTCCCGAAAAGTCGCCGCGGCGTGCGGCGTCTGGGAAACCGCACTCGTTGGAATCGAAGCAAGCAAACAGGCAGACAAGATCGATGAAAATGGAGTACAAAACGAAGATCGAAGGATGCCGGTCATGAATTACTCTTTTCGATCAGGTGGATGGTGCAAGTTGCGGAGTCCACGGTAAGTCATATCGCGACCGCTTGGCAAGGGTCGTCACTTGGGCGATGAGGTTGAGAGTGCTTCCTCAAGTTCAACAGCGGCACTTTCGGTTTGCTTTGACAACCCGAAGCGTCAGCGAGGGACCGGTTTAGGTACGTGCCCCTCGCTCACGCTTCGGAATCGGTAAAACCTGGCAATTCATGAAAAAAGTTGCACTGTCCAGCTCGTTCCGGCCTGCGGAGCGAGCCAGCCTGATGCGAAGTGTTTGCCCGAACTCGCGGCCGCGGCTCCTTTCACCCTGCTTGGGTTTCTTCGGCAAAAACTCTTCGTCGATCGGGCAAATGTGCTCCTGTGACGCGAGAGTGTGCGAGTTCGCCCACCTCGGGTTGGCCGCTCGCTCGTCCTACGAAGATCTGCGTGGTTCTCCGCGACGGCACGAACCTTGCGTTCACTTGACTCCATGACGTTTTTGAACTGATGGCAAGGGGAGCAAAATGATGAGTACCGCCACTGAGACTTCGACCGACCTCATTCGCTGGTTCGACCAAATCAGCATGGAGGATGTCCGCGATGTTGGCGGCAAGAATGCGTCCCTCGGTGAAATGTATCGCGAACTTGCACCACGTGGGATTCGCATCCCGAACGGTTTCGCGACCACCGCCGCGGCTTATCGAACGTTTCTTTCCGAGACGGGACTCGATGCCAAGATTGTCCAGGTACTTAGCGGCATGAACGTGGGCGATATTGGCAGCCTGCAACACCATGGGGCGATCATTCGCCACATGATTCTGGAAACACCTCTTCCCGATGCGCTGTCGCACGCGATCGTTGAAGCCTACCACCATCTCTGCAAAGTTCCTGGTGACTTGGCGGATGTTGCTGTGCGCAGCAGCGCGACCGCGGAAGACTTGCCGGACGCTAGTTTTGCGGGCCAACAAGAAACCTATCTGAACGTCCGCGGTCAGGCTCCGTTATTGGAGTCTTGTCGACGCTGCTTCGCCTCGCTGTTCACCGATCGAGCGATGAGTTATCGAATCCACCACGGATACGACCACATGCAAGTCGCACTTTCGATCGGCGTGCAACTGATGGTCCGATCGGATCTGGCCAGCGCCGGGGTGATTTTCTCGATCGATACCGAATCGGGTTTCGCTGATGCGGTCCTGATCAATGCTGCCTATGGCTTGGGAGAAAACGTTGTTCAGGGTTCTGTGAATCCGGACGAGTACTACGTCTTCAAACCGACATTGAAGAAGGGATTCCGCCCGATTCTAAAGAGAACGCTCGGATCGAAGGCGATGAAACTGATCTACGACGTCGGTGGCAGCAAGATGACCAAGAATGTGCCCGTTGCACCCGATCAAGCGAATCGCTTCGCATTGGAGGAGGACGACATCTTGCAACTCGCCCGTTGGGCCTGCGAGATCGAGGATCACTACAGTCAGTTGCATGGCCGGTTCTGCCCGATGGATATGGAATGGGCCAAGGATGGTCGCACCGGCGAACTGTTCATCGTCCAAGCGAGACCTGAGACGGTTCAATCACAGCGGTCAACGACGCAATTGTATCGCTATCACCTGAAAGGGACTTCAGCGAGGCTGTTGACGGGGCACTCGGTGGGCGAAAAAATCGCCGCCGGTCGGGTGCGGTTGATACGCGACGTTCATGAAATGGCACAGCTTGGCGAAGGCGAAATCTTGGTGACCGACAAAACGGACCCGGATTGGGAACCTGTGATGAAGCGGGCTGGCGGAATCATTACCAACCGTGGTGGGCGAACTTGTCACGCGGCGATTGTCAGTCGCGAACTCGGCTTGCCGGCGATCGTCGGAACGCAGAATGCAACCGAAGTACTCCACGACGGCCAAGCGGTCACGATCAGCTGTGCCGAGGGTGACGTGGGAGTCGTCTACGATGGTGAACTTTCCTTTGATGTCGAAACGATTGAATTGACAAATCTTCGCCGACCGCGCACCAAGATCATGATGAATGTCGGATCACCGGATGAGGCGTTTACTCTATCGGCGATTCCCAACGATGGCGTCGGACTGGCACGCGAAGAGTTCATCATCACAAACTTCGTCAAGGTTCACCCGCAAGCGCTGCTGGAATACGATCAGCTGGATAATGCGACTCGGGAACAAGTGGACCAAGCAACCGTTGGCTATGAGGATAAACCGCAGTTCTTCGTCGATCGCTTGGCCGAAGGCATCGCGATGATCGCGGCAGCATTTTATCCCAAAGCGGTCATCATGCGGTTCAGCGATTTCAAGACCAATGAATACGCGAACCTCATCGGTGGAACGGCTTACGAGCCGAAAGAAGAGAACCCAATGATCGGTTTCCGCGGCGCGTCGCGCTATTATCATCCCAGTTTCCAAGCGGCGTTTGGTTTGGAATGCCAAGCGGTGCATAAGGTGCGCGAGGTGATGGGTCTGCGGAATCTGAAGGTGATGGTACCGTTCTGTCGAACGATCGAAGAAGGCCAGAAGGTTCAAGAGCAGATGGCGCTGCATGGGCTGGTCCGTGGCCAAGATGAATTGGAAGTTTACGTGATGTGCGAGTTGCCAAGCAACGTGTTGTTAGCTGATCAGTTTGCCGAGATCTTCGATGGATTTTCGATCGGTTCCAATGATCTGACTCAGCTGATCCTCGGTGTCGACCGCGATTCGGCGATCGTGGCCCATGTGTTCGACGAACGCAATGAGGCTGTCAAACGGGCAATCCAATCGGTGATCAAGACTGCCAAGGCGAAAGGAGTAAAAATCGGGATCTGTGGACAGGCACCAAGCGACTACCCAGAATTCGCCGCGTTCTTGGTGCATGAGGGGATCGATAGCATCTCACTGACGCCCGATGCGGTTCTGAAGACCACACTCGGAGTCTTGAAAGTCGAAGACCAGTGAGCCATCTGAAGTGAGTCTTCCGCGACCATCGACGTCGGCTCTCGCGACTTGGCCCAATTGACACCGTGGCTCGCCCATCGTACGGTTCGATCGAACCGCTACGGAATCGTCAATATGCAGCAATTCAAGACAGTCGTGATCGGAACCGGATTCATTGGCCCGGTACATGTGGAAGGGCTGCGAAGGGCCGGTGTCCAGGTGGCCGGTATCGTCGGTTCATCGCCCGAGAAGTCCAGTGCTGCCGCCATACGTCTCGGCTTGCCGTCTGCGTATCGAACGCTCGATGAAGTGCTGGACGATGCGACGATCGATGCAGTACACCTGACGACGCCCAATCGTTACCACTACCCGCAGGCCGTGGCCGTATTGCGGGCCGGAAAACATGTGCTGTGCGAGAAGCCGCTGGCAATGAACTCGCGTGAATCAGCCGAACTTGTTCGAATCTCGTCCGACAGCGGGCGCGTGGCTGGCGTCGCATACAACGTTCGATTTTATCCCTTGTGCCACGAGGCGGCCGCGCGGGTGAGGAATGGATCGCTCGGTGAGATGTTGCACATTCATGGTTCGTATGTCCAGGACTGGCTATTGTATGACAGCGACTTCAACTGGCGCGTGATGGCCGCCGGTGGTGAGCTGCGCGCGGTCGCCGACATCGGAACACATTGGTTGGACCTCGTGCAGTTCATTTCCGGTCAACAGGTAGTCTCCGTCTGCGCCGATTTGAAAACCATCCATCGACAACGCCGGATGCCTCGAGGCAGTGTGGAAACATTCGCCGGGAAAGCGGTGGTATCAACTGAAACCGAAACGGTCGATATCGGCAGCGAAGACTGTGGCTCGGTCATGCTGCGAATGAACAGCGGAGCAAACGGTTGCCTGTGGGTTTCACAAACGACAGCGGGACGCAAGAACCGTTTGTTTTTCGAGCTTGCCGGCTCACAACAGTCGCTGGCATGGAACAGCGAAACACCAAATTCGCTGTGGATCGGTCATCGGGACAAGGCGAACGAATCTCTGATCCGCGACCCAACGTTGATGGACGAATCGGCGAGCCGCGTGAGCAGCTATCCTGGTGGACACAACGAAGGTTTTCCCGACACGTTCAAACAACTTTTTCGCCGCTTCTACGGCTTCATCGCCGCAGCTGACCTCCATGCGCCGCCGCCGTTTCCCACTTTTGCCGATGGTCATCGAGAAACTCTGCTCTGCGAAGCGATTCTGCAAAGCCATCGCGAACGCCGCTGGGTCGACATTCCGGAAACGGCGTCATGAGCCAACTGCTCAATCTTCGATTGTCAATCGAAGTGTCTGCAAGATATTTTTCGACGACCAATTGAACCTGCAACTTCAGGAGAATCGATGAGTTACAGCTACTCCGATATGTCCAAAATGATCGATCACTCTTTACTCAACCCGACGCTCCACGTCGACGATCTCGAATCGGGAATTTCGCTGGCGGTCGCCTACGACGTGGCCAGCGTCTGCATCATGCCCTATTACTTGAAACGCTGTGCCGAGTTGCTCAAAGGTACGACGGTGAAAGCGTCGACAACAATCGGTTTCCCGCATGGCAGCAATACCACGGCGATCAAGCAAGCCGAAGCGGAGCAAGCGATCGCTGATGGCTGTCAAGAACTCGATATGGTCGTCAATATTTCCAAGGTCCTCAGCGGTGATTGGGATTATGTCCGCGACGATATCAAGGCGGTCATCGAAGTAGCACACGCCGCAGGTCAAAAGGTCAAGGTCATCTTCGAGAACTGCTACCTGAACGATGAGCAAAAGATTCGGCTCTGCGAAATCTGCAGCGAGCTGAGTGCCGATTGGGTCAAGACCTCGACCGGTTATGGTACCGGCGGAGCGACGCATGAGGACTTGAAGCTGATGCGGCAACACTCGGCCCCGAATGTGCAGGTCAAAGCTGCCGGCGGGGTTCGAGATTTCGATGGATTGGTCGCGGTTCGTGAGCTTGGAGTCAGCCGTTGCGGAGCCAGTCGTACGAAGGACATGCTCGATGAATGCCGCAAGCGACTGGGGTTGGAACCGATCGACGTCACGGCAACTGGTGCTTCGTCCTGATTTCTGCAAAGCAGTGTTCTGGCGTGTTCAAAAACTGAATTGAATCTGGGTGCGATAAAGCCAACCCCGATCGCCGGGATTCATATCGAGCGATGACGAATTGACGGCAGCGCCATCAAGGTGAGTAAGGTCACCAACGAGCTTTGCTCGATTGCCGCGAAAGTACCAGGCGAAACCAGCGGCTAACTCGTCGGTGCTCTGTTTGGTCACACCCAAAGTTCCCGAGTCGCCGGCCACTCGCGACCAGCGAGTTAGCAACTGCAGTTTGTTCGGGAGGATGAAGTGACCCAGCTGAAACCAGAAACCGTGGTCAAACAGATCAGGAAGTGAAACGCCCTCAAAGTCATTCACGTTGCGAAAGTAGTACTCCAGGGTCGAGGACCAACCGTGCAGTTTGAACGATGCGTCGACCGCAAACTGCGAGACGCTGTAGCTGCCGACTGCGACAGGCAAGATCGTCGCGAGTGTGGCTCCCCGAGTCAACCACGCGAAGTGTATCAAACTCTGTTGTGCCCGCGCGGCTGACGGTCGTGGCGGCAAATGCACAGCCGACTCGCATGGCGAGTCGGTCATGATACTCAAAGTCCGCAAGTTCCCCGGTGCCCCACTGTCCAATCGGATATGCAGAACCACGAACGGCGTAGGCAAAGTTTTCATCGAGGTCACCGCTGCTGCCCGTTTCGGCTCCGCCGGTGACGAACCCATTGAAGATCGTTGTTTCCCACGAGATGGGAACGCGAAAGCGTTGCGTTTGGCCATAGAGTCCCCATGCCAGACTGCGGTTGACGTCGAAGTAAGTACTCGCGAGGGAGCGATCCGTGAATTCAAACTCTCTTCCCGAGAGCCAGCGAGCCATCGTGAACGGCATCTTGAACTTCCCAGTTCGGAAGCCAATCGTTCCTTTTTTCATGCCAAATTGATCGTGGCCGACATCATAGCTCAGGTAGTAATCCAATAACCGCATGTTGTCACCACTGCTACTGCGACCATCCAACTGCACAAAGTACGAGAAGTCTGGATTGAAAGCATGACCTGAAAAGATGAGTCGTGCGCGTTTGAGTTGAAACTGATTGAGATCACTGTTGGGCGGCGCAACATCTGTCGCGGTGTAGCGGAGTTGGCCCCATCCGTTCATTTGCAGACGGAAAGGAAAGTTTGACGATTTCAGGTCACCCTCCCGTCGGCTGGCGATCACAAAGCCTTTGTCGTAGCCGACTTTGACGCTGTTCAGCCAGGAAAGGTCGTCGTAGGCCGGTGAGCGACAAGCCTCGCAAACATCAATGCGGACGTCTGGCACCGAGACACTGTCACTGCCGTTGCACCCGCCACCAGCACCGTCCTGCCAGGGCAGATCGTCGTGGCTGATCGGCGTCATCGAACCGCCATCTGTCAAACCTTCTTGTGCGTTCGCGCAGCACTGCACAAACCACAGGGCGAGTCCGAGATTGACCGTGATGGCAGCGAGAAAACGCAAAACTGGACCTGCCGACAGAGTTGGAAGAAACCCGACTCTTCGTTCATCGGCAATAACCGTCAAAATCCGCAAAATGCGCAGCCGAGTGCGGCATGATCCGATTTGGGAAACGATACGGGTTGCGTCGACATGGGGGGGGCCATGCCGTCGGACAGTGCGTCTTCGTAGCCGGTTCATCCCGGGTTGGCCGTCTTGATTGGCCGAAAAAAAGCAACGCGGTCGGTCGATTCAGTGAGTTCGTGAACTCTTATCATTCAACCTCGCGTTATAGGCGACGACTTGTCTGTGTACCGTCCGCTGAGATTCCCTCTGCTTTACTCAACCGCTCCGCCAGGTTCGTAGATCCCGGGAATCGGTGAATTGAGAATCACCACTCGAATGATGTAGATGGCCACCGGCACACCGAGGACCAGTCCCCACATTCCGAAGAACTTTTCGGCGACCAGTAAGATCGTGATCACCAGAACCGGGTGCAGATGACCGATCCTGCCGATGATCCGTGGTGACAAGACCATCCCCTCGATCAAATGTATGATTGCGATCGCCAGAATCACCTGCAACACAATCCATGATGAGCCACCAGGTTGAAGGAGGGCAATCGCACAAATTGGACCACCCGAGAGAATCACGCCGACGACGGGAATAAAACTGAATACAAACACCATCAGCGCCAGAACGAACTTGTACTCGACGCCGATCAACCACAGGGCGAGCAAAGTCAAACAGGCATTGATGAACGCAATGACCACTTGAGCCTGGAATGACTTGCCCATCAGTTTGCCGAGCGCAGCGACGCCGGGCGCAATTTCATCATAGATCGGTTGCAACCTGGTCGCCACGAAGATCGGTCACGCCGCTTTTCACACCGTGCCATTCAATCAACATGAAAACCGCCAACAGCAAAGCCGTACCGATCTGGATGGGGACTCGCACCAAATCGCCGAGACCTTTGTCAAGCCAGCCAACCACGCCCGCCAGTATTTTGGGGCCATCTTCTGTCGCATGATCGCGAACCCAGTCGGCCACATGACTGGTGGCCCACCACTGCTGGCCGAGTTCCAGTTTTTTCGCCGATTCAAAATCGAATTGCTGGTGCGACGGTGATGCCTGTTGCTGCTGATCATACTGGCGGACCGCTTCCAGAAACGCTTGCTTCCCGTTGGGATACGCGGCGGCAAGCGTTTGGTACAAGGAATAATCGATCGGTAGGTTGTTGCGTGCTGCCTTGGCCTGCGTCTCGTAGAACGCCTTGAACTGAGCTTGATACTCGGGTGTTTCTCGAAATTTATCCCATGCTTGAATGGACGCGGTGCGAGCCCATTCCGTTTTCAGTTGTGAAAACAGCACGGGATCGGACTCGACGTCGGTCCATATTCGGCGGCGGATCTGTTCGTCGCGCCGGGATTCGAAATCGGGTTGCCGCCGAAGCTTTGCTACTTCATCGGACTTTTCCGGTGACGAGTTTTCCGCTTCCCAACGGGCAAGGTAGTAAGCACTTTTGTCATGGAATAACTGAGGTGCCTTCGTCTTCAAAAACCACTGTTCCAACGGCCCGATCACCGCGGCCCCCTGGGCTTGCTGCGACTGCAAATGCACTAGCCGAGCCGCTTCGTAGTTGGCCTCGAATTCCGCTTGAAGTCTCGAGTGAAGATTCGGAAACGCCCGGTACAAACCCTCGCCGTTGCGACCGGTTGCCTGAAATTCACTCAACTCTTTTCGGTATCGAGGATCTTTCGGGGTGCCAAACTGTCGGTTGAATTCCCAGGAACCGATGGTATTGGCCAACAAGGTGTTCTGCACTTGCTCGGCACTCAAACTCTTCATCTGCGTCACGAGGCTCTTACCTTGGCGAAACACTTCCGGCACAAAGAAGCGTCCGAGCCCGTACAGTGCCAGACAGATGAACGAGAAGACGCAAATCGTCAGCAACAGATCGAGACCGCGACTGTCACGGCCGGGTGCAATGCGGCGATTCAATACTCCGACTGAACTGCGGACAATGAAGCAAAACAGAAACGTTAGAAAGCCGATCAGAAAGAATTCACGCAACAAATAGAGCAGCAGCAGAAAGCCGGCCCAAATCAGGGGTTTCTGCCACCAATTCTGCTGAGCCAGTGATCGGCACGACTCGACAGGCCGATTTGATGAATCGCTGGACGATGAATCGCTGGACATGGAAAAGCCGCCGATAGAGAGGGCACGGATCGAACAGAACGACACACAGACCGAGTGCGGCATCGAACACGATGACAAATAATTAGCATTCCCAAGTTCCACTCTCCGATGCTTGGGTCAAACCGATACCGACCAACGTCAGAACCAGCATCGTGTCCAGGATACAGAGTCGCGTGTTCCAGCCATCCTCGGTTTTCGCATCATCCGGCGCTGCGGAATGTTCAACTGCGCTGATCAACTTCGCTAATTTCATCATCACGCCTGTGTCCAGCCGCCTCGTTCGTTGTGATGCCTGGTGAAGATCACTGCCTTCTCGCTCGCTTCAAATCCACTTTCGCCATCGCAAAAATATCCATGACCCAACCGCGATCAATACCATGGCCGTGCAGACGATCACGAACCCCAGTGGATTGTGTTCGTCGGGAATACCCGCGACGTTCATTCCCAGCAGACCGGTTAAGAAACTCATCGGCAAAAAGACGGTGGCAACAATCGTCAGGTTGTAAGTGATGCGATTCAGTCTGGCATCCATCTGCGCCTGTATCTGATCTCGCAACAGATGGGCTCGTTCATGGCAGTCTTCCAGAATTTCGAGATAGCTTCGTGCGCGGTCGGTCACTGACTCGATCGCCCGACGCTCATCGCCGCTGATCGCCAGCGATTGATCCGAGAGGATGAACACGAGTAGGTTGCGCAATGCCACCAACTGGCGGCGTGTGCGGATCGTCTTTCGCCGAACGTTATCCAGATCCTCCGTGTTGGTCTGCTCATCCGATTCAAAGATTTGTTCTTCCAGTTCGTCCGTTTCGCCGGACACCACGACAATCACGTTTTCCAGATCGCTGATTTGACTGTTGATCAGACAGGTCAGTATCTCAAAACGGGACCAACGACCCTGCTGCTGTGAGGCCTTGGCCTTCAACGTCTCCAGCGCCGGTACGGTGTCTGAACAGATGCTGATTACACGATCATTTTCGATCCACAATCGAACCGAAGTCGAATCAGTCTCGCTCGTCGATGGCACGATTTTGCGGGTGTGAAATCGGAGAACCAGACCACCGTCGAAACTCTCGTGCTGATTCAACGTACTCTGCTGAAGTAGACGAGCGACGACTTGCTCGGGCAAGCCTGATTGGTTGCGAAGCCATGTCGCAGCATTGTCGGCGTGGCCATCCAGGTCGACCCAAGTGATCGTCTCCGTTTGATCTTCGCTGCCTTGGCGTTGGAGCGTGAAAACGTCGGGCATATGCATCACTCCGGCACGATGTTGCCGTTTAAGAGACAGGTGTCAACTTGCCGCGGCCAGCCACTCGCGCGCCTGTTGTTCCTGCCCGGCGTCGAAGTACTTGATCGACGACATGGTGAACGGTTTGCAGATTGCCGACATCCACTTCTCCCAGTCGGTCTCTCCCACCATCGCGATTTTATTGATATCGCGGCAATGCTTGGTCGCAAATTTGATGTCTTCCCAGGCCGCGCCCATCTCCCAGCCGTGAAAGTCATGCATGATGAACAGGACATCGATCTTTCCAACCGAATCGATCAGTCCTGCGACCGCAGGCTCGAAGTTCGCGTAATCCTCCTTGCAGAGTTTTCCGCTCGCTTTGACTTCCAGTAGCTTCGCATCGGGGTTCTCATTTAGCTCGATTGCCATCGATTCAATCCTTGTTCGCGTGTAAAACCTGAGATTGCAGCGTGGTGATTGTCAACCACTTTCGTGAGGCGAAACGGTCTGTTGGATTTTCGCCAGGACCGTCTCCGGCTTCAACTTTAAACAACACCCGCTCGCTGGCCAAGCGGTCGATTCAATGACGTTGCTGAGGGTTTCAGTTGTCGATGATGACGCTAGTCGACTGCCGGCTCATCGTTCTCCTGGGCAATCGCTTTGGAGGCGATTCGGGAGATAAAGACCACCAGCACGATACAGACAACGAAGCCGACGACCGTCACGACAGTGCGGAGTGTCGAGTGCTCGCTGACGTTTGCGGCGACCTTCGTGACATGGCTGGCCATGTAGCCGAAGTAAACTTCCACGAACAACCCTGGGATCAGTCCGATCGTCGCGATCAGGAAGGTCGAGAAACGCACGCCCGATGCTCCCAGAACATAGCTGACCGACACCGGGTTGAGGGGGGCCAATCGCAGCAGCAGTTGCAGTCGAAGTCCTTCGCGATTGGCCTGCGCTGAATCGCTCGCAGTTTGGGGTGCTGATCGAGCATTTTCTCGATCCGCGGACGGAGCAAAGTTCGTGCGGCTACAAAATTGAACGCGGCCGTGATGATTGCGGCAAGGACAGTCAACACCGTGCCTCGCGTGAGTCCAAACAGTGCTCCCGCTGCAATCGCCAGCAATGTGTCGGGTACGAAGATGGAGGTGAGCACGATCATCATGCCGACAAAGACGACCCATCCCCACACTCCGTGGTCGGCAATCCAACGATCCATCGTCTCGATCTCGTGACCAGCATCTCGCCCAAACCAGACGACAGCGGACAGCACACACAAGCCAATCAGCAGCCGCAGTCCAATGGTTCTCCAGTCCAACTGCCGTTTGAGATACTTGTTCAGTCCTTGGGAGCGGTCATTCGAGCGATCGTTGGCCATTGTCGAGTTCCGTAGAAATTCGGTGTCATTGGGCACTTTATCTCGCATCGTCTGGCAATATCCTCCATTTTCCTACCAAAGATAAGTCGAACCACCGGGGACTGGCGTCGACGTGGAAGACGACAGTGAAGACTCAATCAGGCCGACGAATCCGCTGCTGCCACGCGTGCCAAAGCGAGGGCACGTCAACCTTGCATTGGGGCAATGTCCAAGTGATACAACTCGCTTCCAAATTGGTGATGACAACACACACCATGGCGAACCGAAGAGGCCAGGGGCTGATGTCGGCAAGCAGGCAGAGCGTGCCGGCGCCGATAACGAACCAGACTCCCTTAGCGGCCCATGTATGGTAGCTCGGCAGGCAGCCGAACTTGATGTAACTGGCCAGCCAACTGAAAAAGTAGCTCGCCACCGCAGCGATCATCCAGAACTTCTCGCGACCGATCAATTCGGGGCGGAGGATGACCAAAGCGAACAGCAACGAAGAATAAAAGACCGCGTCGGCGACCGTGTCGAGCCTGGCACCGATCGCCGAAGTGATCCGCAGCCGCCGGGCGAGAAAGCCGTCAAGCCACTCGGTGAAAACTAAAAAGACAGCTACGGCAATGAGCCAAAGAGTCTGCCCGGCACTCGCCAGCAGAATCAAACTGGGCGAACCGAGAATGCGAGCCGCTGTGATCACATTGGGCCACGTTCGCCAGTTTTGTGACGGTTTGTCCTGGTCCGGTTTGACCTTACTTTCGACGTTCATCGCGATCAGTTCCTTAGGGACTGAGCAACTTTTGACCTCCGTCAAGAAAACCGGCGCTGTTGAACTAGGAGCCGATCAGCCTGCTATCGACCAACCACTCACGCAGCCTGATCGGCCAATCGCCCGCGGCCGTGTCGCTGTTCGGTCGATATCCGAAACCGTGCCCGGCATTGGAGTAAATGTGCAATTCACAGGGGACATCCGCCTCTTTGTACTGCAAGTACAACCTTGCCATCCCCAGCGAAATGTCGGGTCGATCTTTCGCTCCTAAGGCGATGAAGGCGGGCGGCATTCCGGGCTTCACCGTGAATCGATCGGAACTTCCTGGGTAAATCAAGACCTGGAAATCGGGGCGACAACTCACGCGATCGATCGGGTCGGCAGCATCGGCTTTTCCGTTGTCGGAATCCATCGCGGATAAGGCCGCCAGTTCGCCACCGGCCGAGAAACCGAGGATACCGATTCGCTGGGGATTGATTTGCCATTGTTTGGCTTCCTGGCGGACCATCCGAATCGCGCGCCGTGTGTCGGCCATCGCATGATCGTCGACCGTGTAAGTCGAGCCCTTTTCACGAGCCAATCGGTACTTCAGGACGAACGCTGCAATCCCTTGCTCGGCAAACCACTGTGCCAGCGCGTCTCCTTCATGTCCAAGACACAGCATCCGATGCCCCCCACCGGGAGCAATGATGATGGCAGTTCCCGTGGCGACGTCCGCGGCCGGAAAATAGGGGGTGATGGAGGGATGATGAATGTTGGTGACGTTGCACTTGCCGGGGCCTTCGTCAACCTGCTCCGGCTCATTCATCCGGTCTTCGGATCCGACCGCGCCCGATGGCCACAGCGGGATCGACTGTGGGTCAGCGGCAGAACAGACGCACGTGAAGGCCAAGATCATGCCGGCGTGGGAAAGGGTCATCGCTGGAGTCAAGAATCGATTCATCGTGCTTTTCATAGGGCATGGGGGGAGGGAGTCAATCTAACTGTTCATCTTAAGCTTAATCTTCGTCTTCATCATCCAGGTACGTACCGGCCTAAAGCATTCGAGTTTTGCCAGGAGTCCAAGAATGCATCGGGCCCTATCGACGCGGATCGAGCGATCGCATCGTGATCCGACGCCGCGAGGAGGACGAGGAAGATTCGAAGGAAGAGTAAGATAGAAGAGTAAGATTCAATCCGTGAGCAAGAGTCATCGAGCACTTGCCAACCCATTCTTCTTTACGGCGGTCGCCGATGACGATTGATTTTTTATGTGTCGGCCACGCCGCTTACGACATCAGCATGTTTGTCGATGAGTATCCGAAGGAGAATAGCAAGTGTGAAACGGACTTGCTGCTGGAGATGTGCGGCGGACCGGCTGCGAATGCCGCTTGTCTGCTGTCTCAGTGGGGTGGACGCTGTGCTTTTGCGGGTTTGGTTGGCGACGACCTGTATGGGCAGCGAATCCGCGATGACCTACGGCTAGTGGGCACTGACGTCTCGCTGCTCGAGCTGCGGCCGGGGCACGTCACCCCTGTCTCGATGATCCTGATCAACCGACGCAACGGCAGTCGCACGATCGTCAATCGCACTCGCAGAGACGCGACGCTACAGCTAACTGCGAAACAGATTGCCGGTTTGTCGCCAAAGGTGGTTCTGTTCGACGGGCACCAGTTGGAGGCATCGCTGGCTGCCTTGAATGCCTTTCCAGAAGCCGTCTCGATATTGGACGCCGGATCATGGCGAGAGGGCACCTCGTCGCTTGCCGGCAAGGTCGATTACCTCGCCGCCTCGGAGAGGTTTGCCTTGCAAGCGACGGGCCTTGCCGATCTACGAAGCCTGCGGCACCGCCAATCTTGCCTGCAGCAACTGCGGACACGTTTTGCGACAAAGGTGATTGTCACGCTCGGCGAAAGTGGATTGATCACCGATGACGGCAGCGGTTTTCGGCATCTGGCTGCGTTTCCCGCCGAGACGATCGATTCGACCGCGGCAGGCGATATCTTTCATGGTGCATTGGCTTTCGGCATCGGTCGATCGATGCCGTTATGGGAGACGTTACGATTCGCATCGATGGCCGCGGCGCTGTCGGTGCGATTGCGGGGCGGTCGATCATCGATTCCGAGCCTGCAATGCGTGAACGACATGCTGGCCCAGGCAAGCTCGGACAGAACATGAACGCCGTTGGGTGCCCGTCAGCCTTCATTCGGTGAAGTCGGAATCCGATTGGTTCCTTTACTTGGCCGCTGACATTGTCAACAATACCGACCCCCCGTGGACGCTCGCCGTCGGGGCGGCCCTCGCTTACTTGCTCTCTGTTCCGTATCGAGGAGCAGCTATTGGGTCACAAAATGGATGATTTGCATGACGGACGATCGCGGCGCACCTCGTTGGATTCGCGTATCGTTCGTGGTGGTTGCACTCGCTGCTTGGTTCTGGACCCAGTCGCTGATCGGAACTCGCGAGTGGGAACCGGGCGAAATTGGCGACGGCGTCCACCAGTGGCTTGCCGCACCCAATCACTTTTTGCACATGCATCCCACTGCGGCAGACACATTATTGATTGTCAGTTCAGCCGTCATTGACCTGGTTGGTCTGTTCTTACTGTGGCAATCGATCTTCGGGTCGACCGTCCGCCCGTTCATCGGGTTGCTGCTGCTGTTCGCCATGCGGCAGGTATGCCAGTCGTTGTGCGCACTGGAGCCACCGCCGGGAATGCTGTGGCATAACCCGGGTGTTCCTAGTTTGTTGGTGACCTACGATGTCACGACCGATTTCTTTTTCTCCGGACACACAGGGTTGGCTGTGTTGGGCGCGGTGGAGTTGTCTCGGATCGGAGGACGCCGTTGGCTGTACCTGGGGATCGGAATTGCCATGTTCGAGGCGTTGACGGTGCTGGTTTTGCGAGCGCATTACACGATGGATGTATTCACGGGGGCTGTGGCTGCTCGCTACGCTTCGATCTTGGCAGCCCGTATTGCCCCCTGGTGCGACCGGAACCTGGGCCGATTGGCTCACCGAACCGGTTGAGACGGAAGAAGACTATTTCGCGATTTTGCCCTTGGCGGGCCGCTCATTGAATCTGGTAGACTGGCCGATGGTCAACATCCACGTTTCGGTTGATAGTGGATGCGGATTGCAAGCGATGCTGGTGTCGAATCAGCCCACGGTGGTGCGACTCCTTCCAACCAGCAGGCCCACCCACAAGTCAGGCCCAGCCACAACCTGGTCCACCCACGCCTCGAGTGTAGACTCGATCACAGGTTTTCCCCGCCATGCGAACCAAATTCATTGTCTCTCTGGCCCTCGGTTGCCTCGTCGGGCAAACCGCGGCTTCACAAGCCCTGGCCGTGGACACTCGCGAGCAGGAAGCGTTCTTCGAGACGAAGATCCGTCCGGTGCTCGTCGAACATTGTTACGAGTGCCATTCGGCATCGTCCAAGGAGCCCAAGGGTGGGCTGTTGCTCGACACGCGCGAAGGCATTCGTCTGGGAGGCGAAACTGGCCATGCGGTTGTCCCCGGTGAACTTGAAGACAGTTTGATCTTGAGTGCGATGCGGTACGAAGACTTCGAGATGCCACCGGAGGAAAAGTTACCGGACAGCGTGATCGCTGATTTCGAGAGATGGATTCGGATGGGGGCACATGATCCGCGTGATGGCAAGAGTGCGATGATCCGTCGCGACATCGACTTCGACCGAGCTCGGCAGTTCTGGTCATTCCAACCGATTTCCAAGCCGTCGGTTCCCATGGTCGAGGACGCCGATTGGCTGAAGAGTGACATCGACGCCTTTGTCCTGTCACCTCTTGAATCCAAGAACATCAAACCGGTAGACGATGCAACAAGCCATGACCTGGCAAGAAGGATCTATTTCGACCTGATCGGCATGCCACCATCGCCTCAGCAGCTCGACGATTTCGCAGCTGCGATGGCACAGAATGCTGACCAGGCGATCGAAACTCTGGTTGATTCGCTGCTCGGCAGCCGCCACTTTGGTGAACGTTGGGGGCGGCATTGGCTGGATGTCGTGCGATATGCGGAATCGACGGGCATGGAACGTAATGGCACGTTCACTCGTGCTTGGCATTATCGCGACTATGTGATTGACGCATTCAATAGCGACACGCCATATGACCAGTTCATTCGGCAACAGATTGCTGGCGACCTGCTGCCGTTCGAATCGCATCCGCAGCGGGACCGTCAACTGATCGCCACCGGCATGCTTGCGCTGGGCCCCAAATCGTTGAACGAGCCGCAGAAAGAGAAGTTTCAGATGGATGTCGTCGATGAGCAGATCGACGTCGTCTCGCGTGCGTTTCTTGGACTCACCGCCAGCTGCGTTCGATGCCATGATCACAAGTTTGACCCGATCCCGCAAAACGAGTACTACTCGTTGGCTGGCATCTTCACCAGCACCGAGACGTTGTATGGCACCGCCAAGACGAACGGCAATCGAAATCCGGGGCGTTTGCTGGCGATCGCCGGAGACAAAGTGATGCCCGCCGCCGTTGGTGGCGGAGCCGCCGGGGCGGGCGAAGAGAAAAAGTATCGCAACCAGCTCAAGGGGCTCGCGCGGCAAACTGGTTGGCTTCGAGAAACAGTTCGACAATGCGAAGAACGACACGGCGAAACAGGCTGCGAAGAAGCGTATCGACGACACAAATGACGACATCCGACGCGCGAAGGCTCGATTGAAGCAGGCTACTCAGCCGCAGCAAACCGTTTCCGAAGAAGCCATGTTGGTGATGGCAGTCCGTGAGGCGGGCGAGATTGCCGACACGAAACTGCGAATTCGTGGCGAGCCGGACGAGCACGGTCAAGAGATACCCCGAGGATTCCTGACCATCGCATCTCTCGAGCAGAACCCAAAGCTGAGCCAAGCCGGCAGCGGCCGTATCGAGCTCAGCGATTGGATCACTCGCCAGAGCAATCCGCTCACCGCACGTGTCATGGCGAACCGTGTTTGGCAACACTTGTTTGGGCGTGGCATCGTGACAACGGTGAACAACTTTGGCGCTAATGGTGATCGTCCCACGCATCCCTTGCTGTTGGATCATTTGGCGACAACCTTTGTGCAAGACGGTTGGTCGGTCAAACGGTTGATACGACGGATCATGTTGAGCCGTGTCTATCGACTTTCTTGTGACGACGATGCGACTGCCCTGGCAATCGACCCGGGTAATGATTTGTATTGGCGGATGAATCAGCGGCGACTGGAAGCCGAAGCGATTCGGGATGCGATGTTGTTGGCCAGCGGCAGCCTGGATCTTGAACCACAGGCAGGATCGCCGGTCGAAAAGATTGGCGAGGGGATCATTGGCCGCAATATCAATTCGACTGGGCTCGCCGACAAGCATCACGCAAGAAGCATCTATTTGCCCATCGTTCGTGGTGCGGTGCCCGAGATGCTGAGTCTGTTTGACTTTCCCGAGCCCAGCATCATAGGCGGCGTTCGCGATGTCACCACCGTGCCGACGCAAGCGTTGTTTATGTTGAACAATCCGCTGGTGTTGGACTGCGCGTCCAAGCTTGCCGAGCGACTCAGCCAACTGAGCGACGACCAAAGACAGCGGGTTCGCGAGGCTTATCGGCTGACGGTTTCGCGCCAGCCGAGTGAATCGGAAATCGATCGTGCATTGCAATTCGTCAGCGAAACGCAAGCGGTGTTGACCGAGCAAGGCAATCACCAAGCGAAGCAAGTCGAATCGATTGCCTGGGCCGGTTTCTGCCAGTCGCTGTTTGCCACCTCTGAATTCCGATACATCAATTAGTCACCAGCACAAAGACCCACGAGGCACGATCATGATCTCTCGGCGTAACGCATTGAAAACGACAGGTTGTGGCTTCGGGTACCTTGCCTTTTCGGCATTGGCAACCGAAGCGGCGAATCGTGAGTATGCCAACCCGCTGCGGCCGAAAGAGACGCATTTTGCACCGCGGGCCAAACGTGTGATTTTCCTGTGCATGCGAGGTGGTCCGTCGCATGTCGACACGTTCGACTACAAACCCGAACTCGCGAAGTTCGATGGCCAGAGTCCCCCGGCGGGGGCCGAAGGGTTGAATGTTCAAAAAGGCCGAAAGCTGATGAAGTCGCCATGGCAATTCAACCAGCACGGTGAAAGCGGCCTGCCGATCTCAGACCTCTATCCGCATTTGTCGCGGCATGCCGATGACCTCTGCTTGCTGAACGGTTCTCACACCGATATCCCGAACCACCCGCAAGCTCTCGTGCAATTGCATACGGGTAATTTTCAGTTCGTTCGTCCGTCAATGGGGGCTTGGGTGCTGTACGGCCTCGGCACCGAAAGCCAAGATCTGCCGGGATTCATCACCATCAAACCGCCCGCGCGGCTCGGCGGTTCGCAGAATTATGGCAGCGCCTTTCTGCCAGCCGTTTATCAGGGCACTCCGATCAACGACGTTCAATCGACCACGGCGATCGGAAATATCAGCAACCCACAATTTCAAGGAACGTTGCAACGAATGCAAATGGACTTGTTACAGTCCATGAATCGCAATGCGGCGGATAAGAATCCGGCAAATTCGCAGCTGGAAGGTGTGATCGAATCATATGAACTCGGCTACCGAATGCAGTCGGCCGTGCCAGCGGTGATGGACCTGGCAAGCGAGTCCCCCGAGACCTTGACGCAGTATGGAATCGGCCAGTCCAAAACCGAAGAATTTGGCAGACAGTGTTTGATGGCCCGCCGATTTGCCGAAGCGGGTGTACGTTTCATCGAGTTGACGCACGAAGGCTGGGACCAGCACAACAACCTCAAGGATCGCTTGTCCTCAAACTGCGCGGCAACTGACAAGCCAATCGCAGCTTTGATCAGCGATCTGAAAAGTCGCGATATGCTGAAGGACACGTTGATCATCTGGAGTGGCGAGTTTGGACGCACGCCAGCAGTGAAACGCGATGATGGACGCGATCATAATTCCACGGGGTTTACCGTTTGGATGTGCGGAGGCGGCATCAAAGGTGGAATGCGTTACGGATCGACCGACGATTTCGGCATCGCGGCCGTGGAAAACAAGATGCACGTCCATGATCTTCATGCAACAACGCTGCACCTGTTGGGCATCGACCACACCAAGCTCACCTACCGTTACGCGGGCCGCGATTTCCGGTTGACCGATGTCTTCGGTCGTGTCGCGGAAGAGATCATTGTTTAACGGGACAATGCTCAAACATCGGGCAACACCCACGGCTTTCGGTACTGCGGGCGGGTTCGTAGCCGATTCGCCTCGTGATCGTTGACGAAAGTTTCGGTCACCGGGTCGAGCGTCAGCTTGCGACCGATTCGCGCGGCGATGTTTCCTGTGTGGCAGAGCACGGATGCTGCGTGGCCAACGGTCTCTAAATCACAATACGGCTTGTTCCGTGACTTCACGCAGTCGATAAAATTCTGCACATGAGGAACCTCGCTGCTGTCACCTGCACCGCGAGCCAGTTCCTCACCGCGATTGCCGTAGGCGGTCCATTGCGAGTTACCGACCACGATGTATCCTTTGTCGCCGAACACAGCGGAACCCTCCGATTGGCCGAGGTAGGGGTAGGGAGCCCAGATCCGCATCTCGTACGTCAGCAACTTGCGTGAACTCTGCTCGCCGAACTCATAGTTGGCCTGCAGTGTATCGGGAAACTCTTGCGCATCGTCGAAGTACCACTTGCCGCCGTTGGCAAAGACTGTTCGTGGCAAGCCGATCGGATCGTCCCCCTGGGCTTTGCATGCCGCATTCAACAATGCGACTGCCATGTCCAAGCGATGGACGCCGTCGTTTCCCAAATCACCGGTGCCATAATCGTAGAACCAGCGCCAGCGTCCGTGAAAGCGATTGCGATTGAATGGACGCGCGGGTGCCGGGCCCTGCCACATGTCATAGTCAACACCGGCGGGAACTGGTTCATCAGCGGGAAAACCGATTGAACCCTGTCGCGCGCTTTCCCACGCTTTGGCAACGATGCATCGACCTAGTTTGCCACTGCCCACGAATTCGATCGCCGATTGCAGACGCTGGGTCGATCGATGTTGGGAACCCATCTGCACCACGCAGCGGTGCTTTCGCATCGCCGCGACCATTTGCATCCCTTCGACCAGATTGTGCGCATCAGGTTTCTCGACATACACGTCTTTTCCCGCTTGGCAGGCCAAGATTGTCGGAATCGCGTGCCAATGATCTGGCGTGCCGATCACCAGCGCATCAATCGACGGATCGTCGATGAGCCGACGAAAATCGCTTTCGCCGCGAACCGATCGACCTTGTAACTTGTTTGCCGTTTCCAAGCCTTTGGGCAACCGATTGGCGTCCAAGTCGGCGATTGCGACCACCTCCACTTCGCGATTTCCCGCGAACGAGGCGATCAGCGACAGTCCCCGTCCACCCGCCCCCATCACGCCAACGCGAACACGGTCGCTGGGCGCTGCCCTTGCGACGTGGTCGACCGACGCGAGACCACTGGCGACAAAACCGGAACCCGTCAGCAAGAAACGACGACGCGAGAGACTCATCGCGACGACTCCAAATTTGGGAAGGTATTAGGGCAGAGGCCAAGGATTGTACCACACCGAACCTATTCGCTTGCGATCAGCAATCGAGCGACGAATGAATCATCTGCCAATAGTTGATCGACCGCGCGCGTCGACTGCGCAATGTCGGGATCTTCGTCTGCTCGTATCTGCATCGACGGTGTCGTGATCGCAGTTGCCCCGATCAGGTCAATGTTGGGGTGATCCTTGCGCAATTGACGTATTGCTGGAACGGTAGGATCGGTCGTGCGACTTGATTGTAAAATCTCCCGGTGCAGGGGTTCGATCAAGCCAGCCATGATGGCCTCGCCTTCACTCGATCCACCACTGATTCCTGCTCGCGCCAAATCATTAATCACTCGCAACGCATCGAGCGAGGTGGCACGGTCATCGCCATTGTGATCAAAGTAGACACCTGGCCAATT
Source organism: Pirellulaceae bacterium (assembly GCA_963734865.1). Classification (GTDB taxonomy): domain Bacteria; phylum Planctomycetota; class Planctomycetia; order Pirellulales; family Pirellulaceae; genus CBDCUW01. Next base: position 814,232 of record CAVTIV010000019.1, on the reverse strand, counting down.
CGCGATTGATAACGGGTCCTGCAGACTCTGGGTGCCTTGGTCAGAAAACTGACGCCGCCCCAACTCATTGATGATGCGAAGTGCGTCCGAAGCGCTGACCGAACCATCGTTGTTGACATCGCCAGATCGCAGAAAATTTTGCCAGGGATGGGCGAATCCAGCTTCCAGCGATTCGTTACCGCCGGCAATGTTGCGGGCGGTGAGCAGGAATTCACCGTCTTGGGTGATCGGATCGGACAGCCGCCAGGCGTCGACGTCTGTGAACATGATTCTGTCGTCTTGACCGCCAACGACGGTGAGTCGCCGGGTCGTTGGAGCGAGGCGTGCCGCGACCGTGGCGTCAATCGTGACCGTGGTGGCATCAGCACCAGAAAGATCCAAGTTGCTGAAATCGTTCACCATGACCAGCGGATTGGTCAAGTCGAACGTACCGCCATGACCGCTGATCAAGAGTGTGTTGTTGCCTCCAGCACCGCGCAGTTTCAAGCCACCGCCGGGGATCGAAAAGCCGCCGCCAACGTCGATCGTCACCGCCTCGTCACGGGAGGTTCCTTCGATGGTCAGCGAACCGACATGGTCCAATGGAGCAGCAAACAATTCGACCGCTCCCGAGCGAACGACGATTCGGCCCGACTCAACGGCTAGCATGACCGAATCATGGAACATCTCGATGGAAACGTCCGGCGAATTCTCGCCATCGACGATCGTGAACAGGTGGTCCTCGACCTCGCCGTCAAACGCCTCTCCCGTCGGCGTCAGTCCGCCTGCCGATGAAATCCGGAATCGTGCCGCCGTATCACCGACACTGGCACCGACTGGGACCGTGAACCCGATGAGGTTCCGTCCTGTGACAACATCGATACTGACCGCGACCTGTTCGCCATCGTCGTTCCAATCACCGTCTTGATTGAAATCGATCCAGGCGTCCAGCTTTCCGCTGCCCGAGGCGATGATGATCAAGCTGGAGTTCGTCGCCGATTCTGCCGTGGCGACCATGGTGGATACAAACACACCGTCCTCGTCAGCGTCACCATTGTTGTCATCGCCCCCAGAATCATTTTGACCCGCCCTGGCATCTGGTTGCCCATCGGGTTCCGCATCCACCGAGGTCCCCAGGAATAGAGGGCCTGTTCGGTGCCGGGCTCCATCTTGCAGCAAGGTTACCGGATAATCGTTGGCGAAACCGGATTGGTTTGCGGTTGGCGCATCGCCAAAGTCCAGTGGAGTTTGATCGACGTCGAGAGTGGTGACGTCGACGAGTTGCTCAGGAAGAAGATCAAACGGGTCATAGGATGCTTGAGCGTCGATGTTGATCCGGATCGTCGACAACTGATCTCCGTCGATCAATCCGTCGGCAACTCCGCTCAGGTTGATCGTCTGCAGTTCGCTCCAGTTCGATGGCGTGAAGGTGAGCGTTGTCCGATCAATCGCGACTTCGCTGGGATCGCTGATGGTGACTGTGAACACAACGTCCGATAGCGGCTGAGCGGTCAAGGCCACTGCAAATGAATCGGTTGTCGATCCATCTTCGCTGACGTGCGTTGCGGTTTTGGTAACCGTCACGCCGGCCAGATCATCGTCGGTGATGTTCACTCGCAACACGACGCTGCCTCGGTAATTGGTGTCGGCGCTGAGTGTGTTGTGCGTGATCTGCGCCGTATGAAGACCTTCCACCGCGGCGTCATTGACCGCTTTGGCAAGGACCGCTTGGGGCGTATTCCAATTCAGCGAGTTGAAGCTCAGGTAGGCGTGCAACGGATTGTTGGCATCCACCGCGGTCGCCTGTTGGTCGTTGTTGCTCAGGAACACGGTCACATCCGCCTGAGGTTGGCTGTTCAGAACGACCCAATACGTCGCGTCGTCACCGGCCTCGGAAAGGTCAATCGACGTATCGGCGGCCAAACCGGCTGCCGCCAAACCCTCAGCGGCGAATGCACTGCTGGGGGGTGATTGAGAAGTGATCGTAAGGCCGGCCGTGTCATTATCGGTAATCGTTGCCAAAACAGTGTCGATCGATAGCGTCGCAGAGAATCTCGGGTCGTTGACCGTGCCGGAGATCGTATGCCTGATGATGCCGGTGTGTGTGGTCTCGACCACGGCATCGTCGATCGCCTGGACGGTGATCGTTTGCGGCGTGGTGTCGGTAAAACTCAATAATTGCGTGGACGCGAAGGTCAGCCCGCCATCGGAACTGATCCGTGTCTGGGCATCCGCTTGCAGCAAGATCTCGACGCTGCCGCTGGGCACCATGTTTAGCGCGATTTGGTAGCTATCGGTCGTCCCCGCTTCGCTGATATCGGTGCTTCCGCCGCTGGGAGAAATCACCACCTCAGCGAGATCGTCATCGGTGATATTCACGGTCAACGGGGTTTGCCCGATGATGGGGTCCGAAAAGTTGACAACATCCAGGACCGTGTGGACCATTTTGGCTTGATGGGGACCTTCCTTGAGGGTGTCATCGACCGCCGTCAGTGCAACTCGTTGCGGCGTGTTCCAGTTGCCGCTGTTGAACATCAAGACGTTTTCCAGCCCCAATTGCGGATTGTCCGCTTTGACAGCTTCGGCCTGTCCTTTGGTATCTTCGACCAAAACCCACATCTCACCGGCCGGTTGCTCGCTCAGTGCGACCCAATAATAGACGGTGCCACCTGCTTCAACGGCATCGACCGAACGGATCAAATTCAGACCCGCTTGGTCGCTGGTGATTTGCAGCAAATTCAGATCGTCGTCGGTGACTCGCACCGTGACGTCGGGGATGGTCCGATTGTCGTATCCGCTGTCGGCGCTGCTGACCGTGTGTGTGATCAATCCGGTGTGATTGCCTTCGGCCGCGACGTCGTCGACCGCGGTGACCAGGACCGTTTGAACGGTTTCCCAGTTATCGGGAGTGAACACCAGGGTGTTGCTGCCGTCGGCGGCGTTTTCGGCGATCACTTGACCATCCGTATTTCCCAACGTGATCGTCACGTCCGCTGTCGGCGCCCCGGTCAAGACAATGTTGTAGGAATCCGTTTCGCCGCCTTCACCGACGTCGGTCGTGCGGAACGATTGACGCGTGATGATGCCCGGCCCGGGAAGGATAACGTTGTCGATATCGGGATTGAGGTCGAAATGAATCTTTGCGGTCCCGTTGGTTTCCATTTCGCGGAAATCCATGTGCAATTGGTTGATGTAACCGTCGGGCTGACCGGGACTGAAGAAGGCGTGAAACCAACCGCTGGTGAGCAGGTCCGATCCGAACACGCCGTCCAGGCTCGTCGTCTGATCGGGGGTGGCGATGTCCAACACCAGCCACTCCAGATTCGTCCACACCAGGTCTTCGCCTGAGTCGGTGGGAAGATGGAATTCATCGAAGCCAAAGACGGGAACACTGACTTGGCCACCAACGCCCCCGACGACTTGGCTCGTCACGTAGTTGTCGTCGTTCTGGTCCAGTTCCCCATCACCGTTGCTGTCCAATCCGATACCCAGGGCCAACCGTTTGGAGAGCACACTGATTTGCGCCCCCGTGTCAAACAGAAAATTACCCTCTTGGGCAATGCCGTTATGTTCGGGCGTGGCCGTAACGAAAGGCACGTCGCCCCAAATCGGTGGTTGTCCCGAGACCATTTGGTCGACCGGATCGAACGCCAGCCGATTGTCAAGCGAAATCGTGTAGCGATGGCCGGCGTCCGCCGGCACGTCATCACGGAACTCGGTGTCCATGTAGATGCTATCGAGGTCCAGCCCGCCTCCCGACCATCCGGTGAAGTCCAATGAAGTCACACGGTTGACCATCGCCGGCATGCCTGCCAGTCCCCAAGGGCCGAAACTGCTGAAGTCGTTGTTGGCATCCGACATGATTCGCGCGTCGGGAATCGTATGGCGGATGCCGCTGCTGCCGGCAAAGTCGAAACGGTAGGGAACGGAGACATCAAGCAAATGGTCACCGGCAACGCCCTGTTCCAGCAATGCGCCCTGGACATCGTAACCGAGGCGGGACTGTTCGATGTCCGCGATCGCGGTCGCCATCGCCAAGACGCTGCTGGCTCCCGTATCGAGCAGAAACGTGTTAAACAGCCCCGGACCGATACTTTCCCACTGTACGCCCGGCCCCGGGTCGGTGTCGGCAGCGAACTCGACCGCGACGCGCGGCTGGTCCAACGCAATGTTGTCCGACGGTCCCAGTTCGATGATTCCCGCCGCCAGGAGAGTTCGAGGTTCGAGCCGCTCGAGGCAACGAACTCGCCATGGCCTGGGCCAGCGCTGTTGACGACGGGGAAAGTGATTCAATCCCACGGGATTACTCTTTGGCCTTTTTTGCGACTCCCAGTTCGGCCAGCTTGTCGGCGATCGCTTTGCCGTGAACGCCCGTCTTGACCGACTTGTCGATGTACAGGATCTTGCCATCCTTGCCGATGTAATAGGTCCAGCGATTGGACATCCCGCGGTCATTGAGGCACCCGAGCGATTTTGCAAACTCCTTGCTCGGATCGCTCAAGATCGGATAGTCCAAATCCAGGCTTTTGGCAAAATCGGTATTCTTGTCGACGGGATCGACGCTGGCGGTGAAGTAAGCCACGTCGAATTCACGGATCGCTTTGCCACTCTCACGGAGCGACTTGCATTCGGCTGTTCAGCCACCGGTGAACGCTTTCGGATACCAAGCGATCACCACCGCTTGCTTTCCTTTGAAGTCGGCGCTGGAGTAGGTTTTGCCGTCGCTGCCGACCAACTTGAATTCCGGCGCGTCGTCACCGACGCCAACTTCGGCCTGGGCTGATCCGGTCATCAGACACATCGCTCCTGATAGAAGGGTTGCGAACAAGATTTTTGTTTTCATGGTTGCTCCGTTGTTGCTGGGGAGATTTCATTGGGAAGCTCGCTCAGGCCGACGCCGTGCGCAAATCGCAATGCCATCTGCACGCCGAGGACGCCTGGAAGCAAGCGGCATTATAGACGATTCGGGCACCGCATGGTTGGTGGAACGCCGACCGGCGAAGTGGGGCTGCCGAGCGGGAAAATGCGCAGAGATGGCAATGCCCAGGGGGGCATCTGCCGGGCGGATCGATGCTTGCCCTCGACGGCTTTCGTCCGTTCTGCGTGTGCCCCACCGCTTTTCCCGGAATTCCCCCCGGCGGGCAACTCGGTACCAGTTGTGCGGGTCGTTCGGCTTATCGTGAATCCAACAGTCTTGCTCAAATTTATGAAAAGTGGCGACGAAGATGGAAATGCGAAGAGGAACGATCGATCCTTCGTCGGCATGTTTGATGGATAGGCGCGAATTCGCTAACCGGCGATGCCCTCATAACCCGCACAAAGCGACAGGCAATGGACGTTCACGGCCCTAAGAATGCAGGACAAGATTCGCACGCCGACGGCGCGACGGCGAAACCCGCGAATACTTCAGTTGCAACCGAGCGACTCTCGACGTCACGTGGTTTCCCGGAGCTCAGCGAATTGGTGCTCGCTTGTCGGCATCATCTGCTGATTACCGCGTCACTCGGCGTCGTCGTTTCATCGGGGCTGATCGCACTCGCATGGTGGTTGATAGGCGCCAACTACGAAGCCGAGAGTCTGGTGCGGGTGCGTCAGCATCAGGACGTCGTCTTTACTCCACAAACTTCACGATCCGATGATGCGGCGTTTGTTCGTGCCCAAGAGCAGTTGGTGCTTTCTCCGCAGGTGCTTGGTGCGGCGCTTCGTGGCGAACAAGTCAAACCTCTCGCGCACCTGATCCCGGCTAATGACGCCAGCGAATGGCTGAAGAAACGACTGCGAGTCAATGTGCAGCCAGGCGCCGAATGCATGAGCATTTCTGCGATCCATCCTTCACCACAAGTTGCTCAAGTCCTCAGTGTTGCTGTCACACATGCCTACTTGAAAGAAGTCAGTAACCGATTGGCAACAGACCTGCAACGAAGGACGGAGGAACTGCAGCGGGCGGCTCGAAATGCGGATGCTCGCTTGGACGAGTTATGGGCGAAGCTAAATAGCGTCGCCAACCAGGTTGGCTCTGACAATTCGCAGTCGTTGACGATTCGCGATGAGATTCGCCTTCAGGCCTATCGTGATTACGCGCAGCAGTTACGTGCAGCACAATTGCGGGGCAACGCACTGCAGAGCATGCTTACAGAAGAGCAGATGAGAACGGCGGTTGATGAAAACGCAATCGAGAACGCGACCGATGCGATGTTGAATGATCACCCCGATATCGTGGTCGCTCGTAACCAGATCGCTCAGACCGATTCGCAGATCCAGCAAACGTTGGCAGTCGTTGCTCAGGATGATTCCCCACGGCTCAAACGACTCTACGAGGATCGTGAATATCTGCAAGCAGCTCTGGTACGACTCAAGAGCGAACTGCGGCCAAAGATAGATGAGCAAAACCGAATCAATCTGGAAAACAATCTGGTCCAATTGCGGAAGCAAATTGAGGTCAATCAGGCGGAAAAAGAATTCCTGCATAGCAGAATGGCAGAGATCGATACGGACATCGTACGGGCAGATAAAACGAGCGGCGTGCGACTGGAAATGTCGCGCCACGCGGTCGATCGCCAGACGCACCTCGCCGACAGCCTGTGGCGATCGCTCGAGGAGTTGAAGATCGAGAGTCAGTCTCAGCCACGCGTAGCACTGACGGAACTTGCACCGCTTCCGCTGAATGCGAATCACGGGCGTCAACTGAAGGCGGCTGCCGGCGCTGCCGCCGTCGGCTGGATGATCGTGATTCTTGGAATCGGATTCCTCGAATGGCAAGGTTGCCATGTGAGAGATGTCGATGATCTGAAATCTCATTCCGCGTACCCGGTTTTCGGCGCGAATCCGAGTTCAAAAAATCTTGCTCGAACGCGAAACGCTGATCGCTGCAGTGGCGCTTCGGAGGCGGCGGCAAGATTGATGTTGGCCAACCAGAATGGCGATCCCATTCCAACGATCATGATCACGAGTGCATCGGCTGGAGAACCTCGCCATTTGGTCGCCTTGGACTTGGCCCGAGCTTTTCGATCGTTTCGGCGGCGAACATTGCTGATCGACTGTGATACCAGCGGACCCCTGTTGAGCCAACAGGCCGCGGCCGATCATCTGCCCGGTGTGATCCAAGTCTGCCGGGACGGGACAAACCCTGGTCAAACCATCATTCCCAGTTCCGAGGACGGGCTTGATTTCCTGCCGTTGGGTCGCGGCCAGGATGATGAGTCATGGATCGATCCCAGTCATTTTCCATCGCTGTTGAAGTCCCTGCGGGCCAACTATGACGTCATTGTCGTGAACGGCCCGGCCATGATGTCGTCCGCGGAATGTCTGTTATTGGCATCGCAAGTCGAACAGACATTGCTTGCGGTATTCAAAGGGAGCAGTCGCTGGAATCAACTCGTTGAAAGCGAACAAGTTGCCAGACAGGCAGGTATCGCCATCTTCGGGTCGGTGTTGCACTCGGGAAAACGCTCCGCAGTTCTGAATTTGAGACATGAACTCCGAGGAGAACCCGGGGACATGAACTCAGAGAGCTTGAACCTCGAGGAACGTCGCAGCGATCCATGCGAACAGACGCGACGACCGAAGAAAGTTTGCAACAGGACATTGCCTCCATCCAACGAGACTTGCGCCAAACCGCGTCTGACAAGACCGAGTTGCAACTCGAGCCCGCCTCCAACAGGGAAATCACGTCATGAGCCAATCGTGCGACGCTCCCGGTCCGTCCGTGCCGCACTCGGTCACGACACCGTCCCCACCATTCTATCGACACGCATCGACTGTACCTGGGAATCCAGAAGTCAAGACCCAGGTTAATGATTGCGAGCCGATGAATCTCAATCAACGATCAAGTTACTTTGCAGTGAAGTTCGCGGTTGATCGAATGATCACCGCCGGCCTGATGGTCGTCGCACTTCCGATCATGCTGGTCGTGAGTCTGGCGATCCTGGTACTGGAGGGTCGACCGGTTTTTTACCGCCAAACTCGAGTGGGAAAGAACGGTCATCCGTTTCGGATATGGAAATTTCGCACGATGTGCCACTACGCCGAACAGGCAACAGGAGCCGTTTGGAGCCACTCATCCGATCCACGAGTCACGCCGATCGGACGTTGGCTCAGAGTCTCGCACCTCGACGAGCTCCCGCAATTCCTCAACGTCTTGGTCGGTGATATGAACCTGATTGGTCCTCGTCCTGAGCGACCCGAGTTTGTTCGCGAATTGGCTGTCGAATTACCCTATTACCTGGACCGACTGAACGTACGACCTGGGATCACGGGATTGGCGCAGCTGAATTTGGAATATGATCAGTCGATTGATGACGTGCAGAGCAAAGTTTTGCTCGATCTGGAATACATACGAACCACAAATTTCCGTCGCGATGCAATGATTTTGCTGGCGACGATTCCCTACATTGCTCGGAAATTGTTTAAAAAGTTAATCGCCGACCCCGCGGGTACCAGCGACGGGAAAAACGGACTCGCGATCGGCCCTTCCGAAATCGAGGTTTCAACACGAGTTGATCAACCCGACACAGAAAGTTCCGTTGAGCCACATGCACCTCGATTTCCGAGCATTGCAACGGGTTCCAACCCCAATCCTTATGGGGCACAGCCCAGCGGTGTGTTGTTCACGATGGGTAACCCGAGCATTGGGCATGGAAACGTCGAAGCGTAGTTGCGATCGCTGACGGCAAAGGGTCGTCGAACGTGTTGAGAATTCAGCCCCAGCTCAAGCAACTAAAATCGGGCACAGAAAGTTTCCTTTCTGCTTGGGCAACCAGTTGCGCCATCTCACGAGCGGTCACGTAAAAGAATTGAAACTCGCGGTCCGCCGACAACTCTTTCAGGGCTTGGTGAAACCGGCTCATGGCCGGTCCCAAAAGGACAGCCGTGTTTTGTTCCTTCGCGCCATGGGTGTGCAGTTTGATAAACAGCCATTGATCTTGGCCCTGCACCTTCACACCGGCTCGTAACCAATCCGACAGACGCTCTGCCGAGGGTGGTTGTGAGCCGGCGAGATTGCCATTTTCGAGACGCGGTTTCTTCCATGGCCGTGACTGGGTTACGAGCAACGGGCCTTGAATCATCAGCAATCCGTCGGACACCGGTGCGGCCCCCACCGCAGCCGGGATTCCTGTGTCATGAGACTTGGGACGCAGGGGATCATCGACCGCGTAGTAAATGCTGTTGATGGTTCGAGTCTGTGCGCCATGGGCGCAGCCGGCATCGTGAAGTCTGCGTAACAGCCTGTCTCACGCAAGATCGTCAGCTCATTGTTGACGCCACACCAACGGCCATCGGGATCCGAGTTGTCCAGTGCCCAGTTTCCATGAATGAATCCATATCGAATTTGTCCGCGGTCATCGGTGCTCAACAAACCATGGCGGCTGTGCAGCCGCTCGATCGACATCAGCAGAAATTCCCGGAGTCTTTCAGCGTTGTCGTCATCATGGTGCAGATGGACTTCGATGTCTCCATATCCGGCTCGCACGAGCTGCGATAGCTGATCCATCAGTTCAGCGCGATAACATTCGATCGGCGAGAAGAAGGTGTGTTGGGGGGGGCGACCGCGCGAATCGCTGTAGCGGTCCACGGTCCATCGGTAGTCGTTGACCCACCGGGCAACACGTTCGGTCTGCTTGGTATCGGACGCCGAATGCAAATCGGGCTCGAAGTGGTCCGCGACACAGACAAACACATGCGTGGGGCAGGGAACAGCTCGCCAACCCGCCATGACAGCGCGTGCAAATGTCCCCGGATCCATTCCCCGCAATCGCATCATGTGATTGGTGATTCCGTCCATTTCAAAGGCGTGACTATTGATCTCGGCGAAAGACGGCAATGGTCGATTCGCCTTCGACAGCCGCGTACACGTAACCGCCATCGGGGCTGATCGCGATCCCAGCGGGACCAAGGTTTTTCGCTCCGAAAGGGACTACCTCGATGAAATTCAGTTTGCCCGTTTTTTCGTCTCGCGAGAATCCGGCCAACGTCGAAGATCGAGATCCGGTCACGTAAACGTTCCGTCCGTCGCCAGAGATCACAAGTTCGTTGCCGCCCAAAAAATTGCCGAGCTTGTCACGCCCACTGATCAATTCTTGAACGACCTTCAGGTTGCCATCATCGTCAAATGTAAATGCACCGACGGCGCTATCCCCCTGGAATCGCCCCGACGAAGTGTAGACAAACTTCCCGTCGCTGCTGACATCGACCGCAAACACCCCCGACAAACCTTGGATCCCGTTGTTGTTATCACGCAGCACTTGCTTGACCTCGACAGCCCCCGAGTCGGGATCGAAGCTGGCGCGGGTCAGCGTCCCGGCTTGGGACGCGCTAAGATACATTTCGTTTTTACTCGGATGAAACGCGATTCCCCGAACGTCCGAAAAACAGCTCTGCTGCCCCGAACAGGTGTCGATCCATTCCAGCTTCCGCTCGTCGCTGACACGGAATATCATCACGCTGCCGCGATTGCGACCGTCGCTGGAATAGGCATCCAGCACGTACACGAATTTGCCGTTGGGCGAGAACACAGCTTCGATCGGAAAGCTGGGCTTGGGGTTCTTTGCATCGCCCCGATAAATATCGATCTTGTCCAGTTTTCCCGTCGCTGAATCGCGAGAAAACAAAGTCACGGTCTTTGCCGAAAACGAAGCTGCTACCGCCAGCGCGTCGCCGGCACCCAATCGGACCGAGACGCATCCCTTCAACTCATCCTCGTCGGTGATGGATTGAAAGTTGCTGAGTTTTCCTGTCTCTCGATCCACTGCGAATACGGACACCGTCTTCGATCCAAATGCGGCCGCATAAAGAAAACGCCCATCCGCGCTGAGCGTGACGCTGGTAATGCTTTCCAACAATGGCGATGCCACTTTTTCAACCAGGCGAATACTGCGATCGAGCTCGGTGAGCATTCGTTGCAGCCGTATCTTGGTTTCGCCCTGCGCATTTTCGATCGCGTTCCGCATTTGCGGCGACGCCGACTTCCCCAGTCGTAGTAATTCCTGTTCGCTGGCCTGTCGTTCGGCAAACCGCTTGCCATCGAGTTGTTCAATGAGCGTTTCAATTCGATCACGCAGCTGTTCGGACGCGTCGTGCTCGGAATCCTGGGCCCGGGCCACCGTGATCGAACTGGCCACCGTGAGAAAACAGAATGCTACGCACGCGAAACAGCGGATTTTCATCGACCTTCCTCCCCGGACCCTTCGTTCGTGAACACGTACCACGTAACCCCCTGCTGGGACGCAGCAAATCGAGTCTCTACAGGCTACCAGATACGATTGCCACCGGGGGGGGCGAGATGGGGTAATCGCGTTCTACGATTCCGTGAGCGAATACAGTCCGCCCCGATCGTGTTTGATTTTCCCCTGTCGCGCGAGCTCCTGCCAGACAGCCTTGGGGAATTGGTCCGGCGGTGTGATCGCCACGATGCCCGATTGTTGGCCGGAGGACATGGGGCCGTAACCCAATTGGGATTCGTCATCAAGACGAGTGAGCTTGAGGCGTTTGCGGAACGCCTTCATTGCCAGCCGGAGTTCCTCTTTCGACGGGGGCTCGGGTACGGACTCGGGTTCCAGATCAGCCACAATGTGTTCCTCTTGTATCTCGACGATTGATTTGCCACCACTACAAACGAGTGTAGCGGGCTTCGTCGGAAAAGGGAGCAATCGACCACGAAATGGTTGAATCCGGAAAGGCGGCATTCACGCGTCGGCGTTGACGCTGGTCCCGCGCAGATTCTCGCCCAACGCTTCCGCCTGGCTGTACGCGGTCAGCCGGATATCGAGCCTGCTGCGTTCCCAGGTTCTTGAGTTGATGACAGCGGAATCCTGATCTGTCGGTGACCCGTCGAAGGCCGAAACCACCTTCGAGATGGATTGGACGAACCGTATCCTTAGATCGACAAGTACCGAGCGACGAGAGGTGGCATCGGTCGTCGTGGGGACTCCTGCTTCGGACGAATTGTCAACGACATTTGGCGGATCATCGGTGTCGCCTGGTCGCCGCCTGTCCATCGCTGGGCTCGGCAACGTCGCCGACGGGCTGCTCGATCGGCTGCTCGGCATTGGCAACGACTTCTTCCGCGACGGGGGCATTCTGGTCCGCCACGGCGACTTGCGGCGTCGCAGCATCCACCACTTCCGTCGATTGTTCGAGCGCCGGTTGCTCGGCCGGAGCGACCGATGGTGCAGCGTCGGCAGGCAACTCGGATTGCACAGCTTGGGAAAGATCGTTGAAAGCGTTGACGATGCCCGCGATCAGATCATCGCCGAATAGCGAGTTGTCGAGAAACTGGCTGGTCACGCGATCGACCAGATCGCCAAAATCCTGCAGTGCTGCCGAAATGGCGGAGCTCTGTTGGTCGCCGACCTGGTCCGAAGCCAAGACGGGGGCAAGTCCCGACTGGACGGTTTTTTGGACGGCAGAAAGTTGAATCTTCACACGGGATTTGAGTTCAAATGAATCTTCGCCCGTCTGCTTGTAGGAGATGTTGGACTTGACCTTTGCCGAGAGCTTGATCGTCGTCCCATCGTCGGATTGAAACTCGTAGGAGAATTTCAGCTGCGATTTGAGCTTGAGTTCGGTCGCGCCATCATCCGTCTGACGGATTCTCAGTTGGGCCTTGAATCGCGAAACGGCAAGCGAGCGGCTCTCGGCGGCACCTTGCGGTACATCATCCTGGTTCAGGGACAGTTGATCCTGGTTCAGGGTCAGTTGGTCATCGCCAGCGGCCTTCCTTTCGGGCAACCGTTGATGTCGGTGCTGGTCTGCGTGAGGACGATCGGCGTGCCTCGCCGTTAGACGAGGATTCCGCCCCGCGTCAATCGTATTGGAATGCATTTATCTTGTCCTCAGCCGGCAACGTTCAACGACTACCCACATCTACGATCGAACGCGTCCGACACCGAGCTGGACCGGATTTCTGCGAAGTGCGGTATTCTGCCGGACGGGGTCGTGAGCATTCCACCCAATCGCTGCTACCGGATTGACCGTCACAACCTTCACAATCGTTGTCAATGGATTGAGTTGTTGAACGGCAAGTCGCAGTCCCACGCCCACGCTGCTGGTAGAAACCAAGGAACGCACTATGCGGCAAGTTCGTCTCCCACGATCGCGTCGTTGAACGGCGTCCCTTCGGTGATGGAAGTTGTCGCAAGAACCGGCCTCGGCGTAGGACTCCAAACGACATTCTGAGGATCGAAGGCCCAACGAAAGAATCCGGTCAGAATCGCAAGATTCATGACCAGGAATGACGAAGCAGTACGTGCGATACGCGCGATGTATCCACGCCCAGGTACAAAGAATCCAGCGATCGCCAACAGGTAGGCAGTTGCTTGAATCCAAATGAACAATCGGTAACTGGGGTCGGAGATCAAAGCCAGATTGGTGACGATCAACGTGACTAACAGAAAGGGACAAATCCAGCGCAACAGCTTGTGTGATCCAAACGCGAAGGCCTTTTTCATATGCCGTCGTTGAACCAATTCTCGCAACACCGGCAGACACTGAAAGGCGCCTGCGCCAATCCGGCAACGACGACGGAACTCGCCGGCAAGTCCCCCACTGCTGAGCGCATACGCTTTTGCCGTTTCGTCAAAGACGAACTCGCAACCGTGTCGCAGGTGAGCCAACATCGGCAGGACCAAATCGTCATTGATCACCGGTCGCAGCGGTTCCACAAATAACCGCCGCCGAATCGCGTAGATCGCCCCGCTGGCACCGAGCATGATACCGAGCTCCGCTTCCGAGCGGCGCACCATCATCTCGCTTCGCCAATACAGCGACTCCGATGGGCGTCCGTGCTCGTCAACCATCGCCACTTTTCCGGTCGCCAAGCCAACCTGTGGATCGACAAAATGACGAGCAAGTTGCCGTACGGAGTCGCGGTCGAAAACGGTTGAAGCGTCGGTAAACACGATCACTTCGGTGTGTAGTTGACGGACCGCGTCGACGAGAGTTCTTGCCTTACCGCGTCGCTGTGCAAAGGGGATCACCCGGATATGAGGGTGGCTGAAACTCCTGACCACTTGTGTCGTGGAGTCGGTGCTGCCGTCCGAGGCGACCACGATTCGCAGTCGAGCTTGCGGATAATCGCAGGCCAGTAGGTTGTCGATTCGCTCGCCGATATGCTGCTCGGCATTGTACGCCGCGATCAAGACCGTCACGTCTGGCAGGTCTTCGTCGGCGTGCTTTGCCGGCACGCGACGGTTCGTCGGCCGGCAACGGGAGGCCAGGAATACAAGTGACGGGTAGCCCAGATAGCTGAAGCAAAGACTGATCAGCGATGACCAGAACAAGATAATGAATGTTGTCTGCACCGCGGGCCCCAAGTAACTTGAGCCAACAATGCCCGCCAGGCAAGAACGAGCGGTTATATCGGGCTCAACGGCATGAAAAAAACAACCGATTGGGTTGGGATCGGCGGGCAGGGATCGAATTCGACAAATCGATTCCCTGGACTCTTGAGAATCGCGGGGCCGAGGTCCGGATTTAATGGTTGTCCAGACAAGCCCATCTCGAGACGGTGCTCGCGGAATGAAGCGATCGCAACGGGCTGTTGACTTCGCGTGACAGAATTGGCGGGTGGGTCTATGAGGCCAATGAGCCGCTTAACCCACCCGACCTGGAACACATCGTTGAAGCACGCCAGCTAGTTCTTTCGTCAGACTAGGGCGAGAAAATGAATTGAGGTCGCTTCGCCAAGTCGCTGTGCCGACGGTCTTCGACGGAAAACCGTTGCGTTCAGGTGACTTCCCGAGTTGAGCGTCCAACCAAGTCGTGATTCGCGCAGTCTCTGCGGCGCGAAGAGATCGGCGCGGATAGCGGCGAAGCAGTTCGCTCGTTTCACCTTCGGGACTGATTGCCAAGATCGGCTTTTGCAAGGCCATGTATTCAAACAATTTCGCTGGTACGACTCTTTCTGCTCCTGGCTCGTCCGCCAACAACAGCAGCAGATGATCGGCAGTTGCTGCCAGGCTCAGTGACTGACTGTGTGGTAAATAATCATGTCGCACCACCGACACCCCGGTGCCATGGAGTCGTTGAAGAACCGTGTCCTGCAGCGGAGTGCATCGTCCGGCAATGATCAGTTCGACCCCGCCAGCTCGGCCACAGGAAACCTTCGCAAGAGATTCGAGTGCCAATACGAATGGGCTGATATCGGTCAATTTCCATAATGTCCCCGTGTAAACAATTCGCAGTTTGGCAGATGCGTGCGGCGTGTTGGACAGACCGATCAGGTCATCGGGATCGAATCCGTTATAGATGCAGTAAACCGCTGCCTTGCTGTTGGCCTGAACACAACAACCTGTGAGCTCAGCAGCGCTGGCCTTCGTCGTTGTGATCACTGCATCGGCGGCTCGAAGGGCCTTTTGCATCATCGCCTGCTGACGCCGATAAGCGAGGCCACCAAGTTGGTGATTCTCCATGTATTGACCGACAAGCATCCATTCGTCTCGAAAGTCGAGGACAAGTGGAATGCCAAATTGCTTCTTCAAGCGGCAACCGAGCAGGAACGAAGAGAACGGCGGCCCGGTGACAAAAATTGCCTCGTGAGATTGTGCGCGTAGTGCGCACACCGCCTGACGATAAGCAGACGGATTCCATAGAATTTGCGGATCAGGCTGTAACCATTGCATCACAAGCTTTCGTAGCAAGCTGCGCACGGTGGCTCGCCCACTGCCGTCACGTCCGGCCAATTGCCTCTTGACCCCGTAACCGGGCTCCCAAGTTCTCGCTCGGACAATATTCGTGTCCGGATCAAGGTCGGCTGCGAAATCATGATCCAGGACGGGGACGGATGGGTTGGCGACGGTGAGGATGGTTGGTCGCCAGCGATTGCTCGGTAGGTACTTCGCAAACTTAACTGCTCGCTGCACGCCACCTCCGCCCGTCGGCGGAAACGCATAACTGATAAACAACACACGTCGCTCGGCGTCACGCTGCCGGCGATCGACAGGGCTGCCGAAGCGCGGCTGGTCGGATGTAACCGGCGCAAAGGTACTTGGAAAATGATCCGTTAGTGATGTTCCGCTGGCATTCATCGACGAGTCACCTCGTGGAAACTTTTTTCGACAGTCGGGATATTGGGCATCAGCGTCAGGCTGCGTGCGGCGTGCGGCGCCGGTGGCAACACCGTTCCGGTTGCGCGCCGATGGCAGCGTCGAACCGATCCGCCATCTCTGCCAGATCCGAGGGAACGAACGCTCTTCGGGCCAATGATCGATGGTGGATGCTGTCGATGACAGCGCCGGCCAATTCATTCACGTCCGCCGGTGAAACGAGACGATCGAGTTGCCGATCAGCGATCTCGGAAACACCGCCCACATCGGTCGCCACAAATGGTGTTCCGCAAGCGATGGATTCCAACAATACATTGGGAACACCTTCACTGTGACTGGTCAGAACGGTGACATCCGCGGCGTTGTACCGCAGTGCCAATTCGCTTTGTTTCAGATTGCCAGCAAACTGGACCGACTGTTCCAGGTCGAGTTGTCTGCGGAGCTGGTGGAGGTGACCTCGCAATGGCCCGTCACCAGCCATGATTACTCGCAACCGATCACCCCATTGATGCTTCCAACGTACCGCCGCCTGCAAGAGTAGCGTCGGATTCTTGATCTGCTCGAATCGGCCCGCCCAGAAGATCACGACGGAATCGCTTGCCAGTCGGCAAGTTTTTCGCGTCTCGGTTTGGTCCATCGAGTAAAAGCATTCCCGATTCACGCCGCGATAGATGATGTCGACCTTGTTCGCCGGGACGCCTAATTGATGCGCTTGGGCGGCCAGTTCACGACCGAAGACGATCAACCGGTCTGCGTTGACAAGAACTCGTTTGATGGCGCCGCATCGTCGTGGTTGCCGTGGCAGCAGTCGCAAGTCGGTACCTCCGGACATGACGATGGCGGGTACGCCATACCTCGCCGCGGCGCGAACTGCGGCATCCCCGTCGGGGTGCAGCCAATATCCCAAGACTAAGTCCGGCGTAAATTGCTGTTCCAACCGCCACAGCGACGCGCGAATCGATAGCCAATAGAAATGGTGGTATTGCTCTCGCAGTATCTTGGGCGGGTAAAAAAAGATTGGGTGCAGTGGATCCTTACCACCCGATCCACTAGGTTTGCTGAAAGGGGATCTTGTCCACGGAACTTGCGTCCACGCAACGGGGGCAATGACACGGACATCGTGCCGCGCCGAAATTGCCTCCACCATCACCCGATTGAACGCTCCCTGCCGAGGGCGCCGTGGCGTTGGATAGGTCGTCGTGATCAATAAGATTTTCATCAGCTTCCTGCCGTCATCGTTTGCCACAAATATCCTGCGCAGCGTTGTTCGATCTTGTCCTACCCGGCCAACGATAATGTCACGATCACGGGGCGATGATCGCCACCCAAATCGGGCCCGACAGTCGCGGCATCGACACGCCAATGGTGATCCGCCAGGACATGATCAATCCGAATCCCGTGGAATCGCGTGTACTTGGTGTATCCCAGTCCCTTGCCGACTTCCGAGAACGCATTTTGGTAGTCGCTCCAAGGTTCGCGAAAGTACACGCTCTCGACCGGCGTATTGAAATCGCCTGCAATCACGGTAGGGATTTCGATTCCGTTGACGTGTCGTCGAATCTGCTGGGCAAGGTCACGGTAGTCGATGCCAAGATCGTTGATGGCAGTGCCGGCGTCCAAATCGAACCGATACATCTTTTCCAGAGCCGGTCGAAAGGTGGGTAAGTGAACGCCCACCAGATAGGCCGTGCCTGATGATTTCGAGCGGTATGAATTCGGATCGGCAGACCGATCGCTCATCGGCAGATGGATCTGGCAGGACACAGCGACCACGGCGTGATACCGCGCGGGTGACTGCCGCGCCAGGACCTGCATTTCTCCCAGTTCGAGCGGACTGCCGATGGCGATGTTGCCCTGTTGTTGATATCCCCAACCGAGCTGCCGGAATAGGATCCGGGAGGTCGAGGATGAGCATTCTTGCAGCACCAGTGCATCGATATCGTATTCCCTCACCAGGGCAGCCAGTTGATTGGTGCGGATCGTCCCTCCGCCGAGGTTGCAGGTCAGGATTTGAAGCGTCTGTTGCTCCGTCGACGGCAAAGAATCTGTCCAAGAGATTTGGCATCCCAGAATCGGAAACACGATCAACGCGCCGTGCAGGAAATAGATGCTTGTCAGTCGCAGCCGGGTGATCAATGTCAGTGGAACGAGCGCGATCAGCGGAACGGCAACGGCCCAGCGCGGCGAAAACAGGAACAGCGTCACTGGCCAACGTGCCCCGTTGTCAAAGTGCATGAAACCGCAAATGACCAACAGCGCGATCAAATAGAGAATCGCGACGTTACGAACCGAATTCCGAATCGCACTTCTCATGCTGCAACTTTCGATGAACTGGCCGTGTCCCTGTTTGCAGTGGTGTCCCTGTTTGCAGCGTCCCTGTTTGCAGTGTCCCTGTTTGCAGCGTCGGGCAGGGAACTTGAATCCTGCTTGATCAGCTTGCCAAAAATGGCGGAGTGGTAAACTTCTTGGATGATAGGAATCTTTGTAAGCACGTTGAACGCGGCTAAGACGGGATATCGAGACTTCGAGAATCCTTGCACCCTTAACTGCCACTCAGTGAATTGACTCTCTCGCATCGAATTCCGGAAATCGGCGATCGTATATTTGTTCAGGTGCTCACCGGGGCGATCGTGCAGCGAGTCACAACCGTTCCACCGAAGGGATGGCGGTTCGGAATCCCAGGTGGATCGCTGATAATAGGGTTGGTCGACAATTCTTCGGACGGCATCGAGGATCTGTCGATCCGAAAACAGCAGTGTCGCGAACGGTATCGGCACGATCGAGCTCAGATGAGATGCTTGATGGTGGTACCAGCCCCACGTACTGAAGTAACAGACGCCGCCCGGCTTGAGCAACGAATATGCGAAATTCAACATCGCGACTGGATCGCGAACGTGCTCCAGCGAATCGCACAGCAATGCGACATCAAATTTCATGTCACTAGGAGTTTCTTCATTCTCAGATACTTTTTTGAAGGATACCTTGTCGCGAATCGCTTCACCGCCGAGTTGACGGGCGAGTTGCTCTGCACAGTCAATCTCTGCATGATTGGTGTCCGTTCCAACAATTTGACGCACGCCTTGCGCCGCCAGATAGCAGGTCCGTCCACCCAAACCACAGCCGATGTCGATCACGCTTGGCATTGTCGAGGCGACTCTGGAGATCCAAGAATTTGCGAAGTAGTTTCGCGACGACTCTCGCTGCCAAGTCCAATATGCACCGTCATCCTTGCGTCTCTCATCCCTTGGTGCGATGGTCGCGACTCATGCCGCATCGGTATCGATGGACCCGATCAGCGATTGAATAGCATAAGTTCATGGAGAGCTTCCCTGTTGTCGATGCTCACGACGCTTTGCACCAACGGGGTCCGCATGTCCAATCACAACGCGCAACTTTCCCATCGCCGTGAGCGGAATCTCGTCCACCTCGTTGATCAACAAGCGGGTCGAACCTCCCACCGATTGTCGAACTTCTCGCCGGAGTGAGTCGCGTGCGTCCTGGCCCCAGCGGTCATCGACGACCAGTTTCACTTCAATGAGATCGGGTTCGCTTTGCACCACTTGGAACTGGCGTATGGGCTGTAGTTTTTTAACAAATGCGGAAAGAATTCTCCGGCCAGGCGATGGCCATCAGCGGTGACAAGGATATCCAAATGTCGCCCAACTACCTTTTTTAGAAGTGGTAAGCCGCGACCACAAGGGCACGTCCCAAAGCCCGAGATCGCGCGATCGCCAATCGCGTATCGAACGAACGGCATCGCGATGTTGAACAGGTCGGTAATGACAATATTGCCTTCTTCACCCGCCGGCGTTGGGCGACCCTCCTCATCCACCACTTCCACCAGCAGGTTCTCCATCGTCAAGTGCAGCCCCGAATGCCGCGGGCACTCTGCTCCGATCAGCGAGAACTCACGAGAACCGTAGGTCTCGAACACCGGTGCGCAAAAAACGCTTTCCAGTGCATCCCGTTGGAAGTCGTGAAGTTTTTCCGCCCCGACGATCATCGCCTTGGGTCGATAGGCTTCCAGCCCTCGCTGCTCGATGGCCCGGGCGAACCAATAAAGCGGATTGGTGTAGGCCACGAACACTTCGGGTTGAAATCGGTAAATGCGATCGAGAAATAGGGGAATCGAGTCATCGCTCAAGTCAAAGCTATTGAGCATCTGTCGGCGATAGAGAAATCGCGAATGGAGATATTCCTTCCAGTCTTGTAACCGTGTGTGTTTCCCCAGTGCGACGCCCCAAAGGTGTGTTTGTTTGGTACCGGGAGCCGCTGCCCGCCCAGGCGTAGCCACGAAAGCGGCCGCCGTCCGGCGATCGTTTGCTTCGCAATCAATGACAAAATGCAACGGAGTGCCGCTCGAACCCCCGGTGGATTTGGATACGGTCTCGAGGCCCACCACGGTCGAACGGATCTGATCGGCATGGTTGCGCATCATTTCTCGTGAAGTGATGGGCAATTGATGTAACTCGGACAAAGATTGCCAGTCTCGAGGGTCGACGCCGAGCGACGTCCATAACTGACGGTAATAGGGTGAATGTTTGAAGCAGTATTCCAGTACTTCTTGAGCCGCTTCCACTGCAACGCTTCCAGTTGTTCCGGCGACCACCATTGGCTCGCTTCCAGCTCGCTCCAGATCGAAAGTCTCCTCGCCGTTTCACAGCGGTTTCAAAGCCTGGGATGATAAACCGTCGATAGGCGTTCTCGATCACGGTTTGACCTCCTCAACGTACTGCTGTTCGTAGTCACGGATCATTCCCTGAACGGAAAACTCTTGCTCGACACGTTGGCGCCCGCGCAAGCCCATCTGCCTCCCCAGCTTGGGATGCTGATGAATATGAAGCATTGCCTCGGCGAGAGCCTCAGGATCCTGGGCGGGAACCAAGAAACCGGTATTGCCATCAACAACAACTTCCGGATTGCCACCGACGCGAGTGGCCACCACCGGAAGACCTCGCGCCATCGCCTCCAACAGCGTCAGGGAAATTCCCTCGGTCAGCGACGGCAGGATGAACATCGACGCATTGGCAAGCAGTGTGGGAATATCGTTTCGTTCACCAAGGAATCGCACCGTGTCGCCAAGTCCGAGCGACTGCGACAACGTTTCCAACTGCGAGCGAGTTGCTCCATCGCCGGCGATCTCTAAAGCGAACGCAGGATCTTTGGGTGCCAGATGGTGCAAGATAACTTTCACGGCATAGATCAGTGTGGCAACGTCCTTTTCCGGACTCAGTCTGGCAACCAGGACCGCTGGTCCCGTGGCGGTGGGGCCGGCATAGGGGAACCTTGCCAGGTCGACCCCGTTGCGAATCAGGCAGGTGCGAGCGGCGTCGATTCCCTCGGGCAACAGTCAACTGTCGACCATCCTCCGATACGCTGACCACGCGATCAGCTAACTTGGAAAGAGCTCTAAAGATCAATGTCTCACGGCTTGAAGCCTCGAATCGTTGCCCATGCCGCGTGTGAATGATTCGCGGAACACGAGCGAGAGAAGCTGCCGCCACGCCATAAAAAAAGGCAGCCGTATTGTGGGTGTGGACGATGCTCGGACGCAACTTTCGCAATTGTCTCGAAAGTCGCCATACCATCGCAGGCTTGAGTCCAGACGTTTTGTCCAACGCATAAACTGGCCACTGCAAATTTTCGATTTCTTCCGCCAGCTTTCCTCGCTCTTGCAGTGACACGAACGCCAGATCGAATCGCTCGCGGTCGGTGAACCTGGCAAACTCCACCAGCAGCTTTTCCATGCCACCGACATTTGTGCCCAGCGACACGTGTACGACACGAGTCCTGTGGGAATGGACAAGCGAAGCCACCGGCGTGGTCGCCGCGAGGTTGCCGACCGCGACAACGGGTGTGTCGATCGTCGACTGCAGGGCAGTTGCGGTTGAGGTCTGGTCGTGCATGTCGAAATCGATTCCTCACGCAGACTGCGGTAACTCTTGAAGCAGGCTCTTGATGATTCGAGCCGGATTGCCGGCGACCACGGTGTCCGCAGGTACGTCACGGGTTACGACCCGCGGGGCCGACCACAGATCGATCGCCAATCCTCACCCCTTTCAGGATGATGGCTCCGTGTCCGATCCAGACATCGTCACCAATGGTCACCGGCAGCACGGTATTTTCCGTGAACGTCGCACCGGATCGGGCTCGTCGGTGCCGAGCGGGTGGCCATCAAAATCTGTGATTCGCACACCGCCAGCGATCAGGCAATGGTTCCCGAGGGTCACTTGTTTCGCGATCGTCAGCGCAATTGTGCCCCAAGAACGAGCCATGCCCGATCGAGAGCTTTGGCCTGGGCGAGTATCGCGAACTGAATGCGAAGGAGGGCTTTCCGGAGAATCGGACATCGTTGCCGATCACGATCTCTCCGCGTCCGGTCATGTACGGAAGCTGTTCCATCCAAAAACGCTCGCCGATTGTTCGGCATTGACTGCGGAACAGCGGCTCATACCACAAGAATCGAATCGACCAACCTGCGGCGGCCCGCAACGCGACGTGTAACTGGTAAAGTGCACCAAACAGCGGACGATTGAGGTATCCCACCGGCAAATGCCACTGCAGCAGTTTCCTCACGATCCCTTTCGCATGATCCATGCCAACGCGTTCTTGCGATCTTAAAGCGGTGGTGCTCATGGAGTCTCCCTCCTCGCATTTATCGGCCGAATGCTGCTCGTCAGCTGCGTAAGTGATCAGGCCAACCTGTTTGAACGACCCCGAGATTGCATCGCTGGCACGCCAACCAATGGAACCAGCCGGCTGCAAAAATACTGCAACGGCCAGGCACGACCTGTCCTCCTAATCGTCAAAAACGATACCTTTGCAGAACGCCGATTTGTGATCCGACCGAAAAATTTGACTTCGTGTCTGTTATGCCAGCAAAACGTCGCGTTTGAATGGGACAACGTTGGGTTCTGAAAGAAACGGCATAAAACACTCGCCCGAAGCACGCGTCTGGAAGTGTCCCGTTTTTAAAACCCGAATCGCCAGTTTCGAAGTTGCGCGTTTTCGTAATCACGAAGCGAGGGGGCATGCGATTTTGACTCCGTCCGTAGACTCATTTGCCGAGAAACCCCGCCAGCGATGATCGCGCCAAAAGTCGCGTCCGGCCAAAGGGTTGTCGAACGTCAGGAACACCAATGGGTAACGGCCACTGCAGGAACGACAAAACCATGCGTCGCCAAGCCAGACGAGGTTCGCCACCGGCTAGATGCATGAACGCCGCTGAATACGCCGCCAGCCCGAGAGCCTTCTTTCGCAAGACCCAACGTCCCCGAAGCTCAGGCATCGCAAACGCTTGATCGAGCACAACCTGCTCAAAATGCTCCATCTTGGCCGCGTCTTTCGACATGCCGCCTGGGTTCTGCCGATACCAAGTCAAGGGCAGATGGATCGTAGCCATCCGCTGGCGGGCGGCCACCCGAATCCACATGTCCCGATCTTCGACCGACTTGAGTGTCGGGTCGAACGGCCCGGCCCGTTCCAGGCACTCCCGTCTGGCGAGGATGCTGCTGGGGGCAAATCGTGACTTCATCACGACTTGATCGAGCGTCACGCTCTGGATGAATTGATCCAGGTCGCCCGGTGGCAATTTCGGCCATTGGATTGGTTCACCGCTGAACGAGTCCGTCCCCACGAGTCCTATGTCAGCGTGGGTGATCAGGAATGCCACCTGCAACGACAACTTCTCGGGATGAAATGCGTCGTCCGAATCCAACAGTGCAATCAGCTCCCCCTTCGCCAATGTAATCCCATGGTTCCCGCCGCTGACAGGCCCGCGTTTGGTTGGTAGTGGTAAGCGATTCGGTCGCCATACTTTCCCAGACGCTGTTTCGTATCGTCGGTGCTGCCGTCATCGACCACGACGATTTCCACATTGGGGTAGGTTCTTGCCCCAGGACGCTGTCGACCGCCTCACCAACGAGGCGTCCGTAGTTGAACGTGGGGATGATGACGCTAACCAGCGGCTGTTCCATGTCAGCCGGCGTGTATCGCGATGGCATCTTAACCGGCACTCCTGATCGCGGGGCGGTCTGCGTTTTCTAATCGCTCGGTTGCATTCACATATCCATCAGCGGCAAGAAGCACGACGCCTTCCAAAATGGGTGCCGGACCCGCAGTCTGATTGAAGTCAGTGCTTTCGCGGCTGTAGTTGAAACGATCTTTCAGACACAAATCGGTCGCTCGATGCGCGCCAAGAAATGACAGCAGCCACGAACGACACCCCGAGTTTTGTCACATCCAACCACCAAGGATCGCCCATTTGCCAGCCGAACTTGATCACGGTATCGATGTGATTGTAAATAATCCAATGGTATAGATACAGGCCGTAGCTAATCGTCCCAATGCTTACTAAGTGTTTATTTCGGAGCACCGCCAACCATGGATATCCAGACATGCAGACAACAAAACCAATCAACCCGAAATACGCGATACTAATGATGCTAATTGCGGGATTGAAAGCGATGAAATCCTTTCCTGTGAAATCAACGTTCCGGAACTTAGATTCCAAAAAAGCACCCAATAACCGATGAAGCTAGCTATGGCGATTCCAGCGTACCATGCCCCTTTCCTCTCCTTGCTCGTTCCCTCGGTCTTGAGCATGATCCATGCCAACATTGCGCCCAACGCCAAGCCATCGGTGTGTCCGAACAAGACCGACCGTGATAGTCCCAGGTAGCGTAAGGCAAACGGCAAGAGGATGAACAGCCCGGCAAGCCAAGCGCTAGTCGCCTTCTTGATAGGACCAGTGCGAACGGCCAAAAAATATAAAACTGTTCTTCAATGGCTAGTGTCCACGTATGCGCCAATGAAGGAATCACGGGAAAGTTCCCGCCCCAGTACCCATGCAATCGCTGCAGATAGGCTAAGTAAAAGGGAAACCCCGTCGTATCCTCCGGGTTGGACCGGAATGCGTTAACGCTATAAACGGCGAGTAACGCCAAATAGTAAATGGGAAATATCCGCAAAATTCTTCGCCAATAAAACGTGCGAAGGAACGCGGGCTGGTCGAGATTACGCAGAATGATGCCTGTGATCAAGAATCCGGAGAGCACGAAGAACAAGTCCACGCCCGTCTCACCAAACCAAAAACCTCTGGGTAAATGGCAAACGAGTACGGCGACGGCGGCGATTCCCCGCAGGGCATCGAGTTCAATGATGCGTGATGCTGGGTTCTGTGTGTCTTTTTGAGTCATCGTCTCAATGGTGATCCCGTTTCCTCGCATTCATTCGCCAAAGATTGAGCTCGGGTGCACACTGTCATCGATGCAATGCCTTCTGCCGTTGGTGAAAACCACCAACCACATCGGCATATAGCTGAGCAGTCGCTCGTGCCAATTGCTCGACGGTGAAATGCGTCTCCACGTGCTTGCGGCCCGCATGCCCAACCGCTCGCGGAGGTCGCGATCGGACAGCAGACGGACAATGGCCTGGGACAAATCATGGGGTTGTTGCGGCTCGACCAAGAGACCCGTTTCGCCATCGGTGACGATCTCAGGAATTCCACCAACCCGGGTGCCAATCACGGGTGTTCCCCACCGCATCGCTTCTGGGAATATCAGCCCGAACGATTCATAAATCGACGGAGCGACGAAGACGTCGGCGGTCTGGAGCCAGCGGTCGACCTCGGGTTGCGGCAAGCGACCGAGCATCTGTACCCGACGTCGCACTTCGGCGGGAAACTCGTCATCCAGAAATTGAGCATGGGTCCGCCCGCCCGGACAATGCGGTCGATCGCTGCCAATGAGCACGAACCGGGCATCCGGAACGCGGCGAAGCACGAGTGGTATGGCTTTTAGCAGATCAATGGTTCCCTTTCGGTTCTCCAGTCTGCCGAGATAGACGACGGTCGGCGAGTTTGAACCCGATGGCGTTCGACGAAGTCGGGGAACACGGGAATGCCGAGCGGAATGATTTCGAACTTGCTCCGGTGACAGCCCACTCTCTTCCGCCATTGCTTGTCGATGTGCATGCGAATGGGTCACGACGACATCCGCCCAGTGCGATTGCCATCGTTCCCGGCGAACATCCCAACGTCTTGCTCGTGTTCTCGCGCGAAGCCATCAATGACCTGTGATTCCAACGACGACGTGTACAGCCGCACGATGATGGGTACGCGAGAGAGGTGTCGAAAAATAAATGCCGAGTCCCTCCCAATTGGGAAACTCCACCAGATCCAACCGTCGCTCTCGAACCAACCGCATCATTCCTCGAGCAACTCGCGAGCAAGCTCCGAATCCGGGTAGAATGCGATCGGCGATTGGCAGGTGCCGCGTGGAAACTTGGACAAGATCGAGCGGGTCATCACAGATTTCTGTTCCCGAACCAGGAGTCACGACGGACACCCGGTGTCCGAGTGACGTGAGGCCATGTCCCAGGGTTTGAATGTGCGTACCGATTCCGCCATCCTGCGATACACCGGGATAATTGGGGGTGAATAACCCAATGCCCAGATCTTGAGTGGTTGTCATGGGATCCATCCTTTTGACACTATCACAGTCAATGCGGGCGCCAGCGCGGGTTCAAGTGCGTGGACGCGGTGATTGGTGCGAAGAACACGTTGCACTTTTCCAAGACAACGGCGAGCCAATGTCGGCGGATCGAAGAACCAGTGAACCGAATGGCGAAATACCGCGTCAAACATGTGCTGCATTCGAGCCGTGACAACTAATGGACCAGTTCGCGGTTGAGGAAGCAGAATCGCCAAAGCGAAACCTCCCCACATCTCGCGATTCTCTTCGCCGCCCCGTGCAATGATGCCGGGAAGATAGTCAAGCTCGACCGAGTGGACATACTGATTCTCGCTCCAACTTGCTGTGCAAATTCCGCTTCGTACCGCTGGATTGAAGCTGTCATGCATGACCACAAACAGTGGGCAAACCGGGCGATAGCCGAGCAGCGACTCGATATCGCACTTCACTCCACGGGCCGAATGATCGCCGTCGATTAGCACGAAACCGAGTGCCGTTTTTTCACGGGCGAGCTTCTCCAGCAAGGGACCGAACGTCTGTGCCGAATCGCCTGTGACAAATTCGGCATTTGGAAACATCGGTCCGAGCCGGTTGCGACACGTCGCGTCGATGTCGAGCGAAATCACTCGTTCGGCATAGCGGGCGAGCACCTGCACGCTTCCACCATCGCGTGAGCCGATCTCAACGGCTACTCTGTCGGCCGCAATCCGGCCAGCATGGCAACAATCGCCGTTTGTTCTCCCGGTTCCATTTGCCAAAGGATTGATGAATCAATACCGATAGCGTCGCTGATATGCGTCCGGGATCGTCAGCGTGGCCATTGGATTGCGTGCCTCTGCGTTAGTTGGTTGATGTTGTTAGGCCGGTGAGCAGCAAACAGCTCGGTACGATTCGGAATCGGCTCGACATTGACTCCTTGCCACCGGAGGTCAGAAAAAAGCTTCGTCACGGATTCGACCACAGAGTGAATTGTGCCAATGTCGACGAAGAATCCCTGATCGCAATCCTCAAACATCCTTCGCAGGAGCGCTCTTCAAAGTCATCAGCATAGGAGATCATCGAAGTAGATGGTTAACCTGTTAGAAGTGAGCGGCGGAAGCCACTGCGTTGACGTGGAAAGCACGAGTCACCAACGAATGGCAACCGGGAAACTCCGTTTTGCAATTCTCTCTTGTGCAGCCTCGAGCATAAATGCTTCGCTGACATTGTCGTAAAGTTCACTTGTGTTCCCCATCAGGACATTGACAGAGTAGCTTCCGGCAGCAAGGTGAAATGCATCGACCGCGAAGGTCAGTTCAGTGGCACCACCCGCAACGTCGATTGGCTGAGCGAGCTCGATCGTGTTCATGACGACCAGCTTGTTGCGGTAACGATCAACGATTTGCATGACCGGCGAATCCATTGCGGCGGCTTTCGCCTCAATTTGAACTGCAACATGCATTGGGCCGTCCGTTCCGGTGGTCGATGCGGCGAGCGTCCGTAAAACCTTGCCGCGACGATTCTCGCATCTCCCGTTCCCGACCGCGGAACGTCCCGTAGCGAAACCCAGTTGCCAGGTTGTGTCCGCTCCGCAACCTCCGCCAGATAAACGCCCAGCATTTGGGATGTCTCGCCGGTCTGCCGGACGGATCCTTTGTCGAGCCACACAACGTGCTGGCACAAGTCACGCACGCTATTCATCTGATGGCTGACCAGAAGCACGGTTCGACCGTCGGACGCACACTCGCGCATGCGATCCAAGCACCGCTGCTGAAATTCGGCGTCTCCCGACCGCTAGGACTTCATCGACAATCAGAATTTCCGGTTCCAGGTGGGCGGCCACGGCAAAGGCCAGTCGGACATACATCCCGCTGGAGTATCGTTTCACCGGCGTGTCGAGAATTTGCTCGATCTCGGCAAAGCCACGATCTCGGCGAATTTGCGGTGGATCTCGGCTTCCGCATCCCCAGGATGCTGCCGTTGAGGTAGATGTTTTCGCGACCGGTCAATTCGGGGTGAAAACCAGTCCCCACTTCCAGCAGGCTCCCGACCCGGCCATGCACCTCGGCCCGGCCGGTCGTCGGTTTGGTGATCTGACTGAGGACCTTCAGCAGCGTACTCTTGCCAGCACCATTGCGTCCAACGATGCCCACGACTTCACCTGGTTGGACCTCGAAGCTGACGTCCTTGAGTGCCAGAACTCCTCGCGGTGCTCGCCGCTCGCCACGCATATGACGGAACGGCGCTTGGCAACGTTCGTCAGACTCTCGCGGAGAGTGTTGTATTCACTGCGGCCGCGCGACTCTCGTGACTGATGAGGTATCGCTTGCCGAGGTTTTCGATGCGGATCGCGGGCATGGGCATGACAGCTCAATCGAGCTTGGGAGGCCAGGGTTCGGTGGCAGAGTTCAAGGCTGGACTGGTCGACGGATTCCACAACGAGTGAACAATGTCCAATAAACGACCAATTTCAAATGATGTCGGAAAACGTGTCCTCCACGCGGCGGAAATACAGGCAACCCACAACGAACATGATCCCGCAGAGGCCAACGCTGATCGCCAAGGGCGGCCAGGCAATCTCTCCCCCCAAGACGCATGAGCGGAAGGCGGCGATGATCGCCACCAAGGGATTGACGACCAGCACATAGTCGAGCTGATTGGTACCGCTGACCGACGGGTCCATGTAGATCGTCGGCGTCGCGAACATCCAGAGTTGCAGCAAAAATGGAACGACATAGCGGAAGTCGCGGTAGGCAACATTCAGGGCGGCAAGTAACGTGCCGACCCCTGTCGCGGCGAGCGCGAGGAGAATGCACAGTAAAGGAACCAGCAGGATACCCATACCTGGCGTGATGCCGTACCAGAGCATCATGACCAACAGCAGACTGAAAGCGATTGCAAAATCAACCACCGCCGCGCCGACCGAAGCGAAGGGGATCGCGAGACGGGGGAAGTAGATCTTGGTGATCAGCCGCTCGCTGCCGACAACGCTATTGGCCGCATTGGCGATGCTGGTGGCAAAGAAGGTCCAGGAAAGCAGCCCGGCGTATACGAAAATGGGATAGGGCAGGTCGCCCGAGGAAACCTTGGCCATACGGCCGAAGAAGATCGTGAACACGACCATCATCATTGCTGGCTGCAGGATGGCCCAAGCGGCGCCCAGGAGCGTTTGCTTGTAACGGACTTTGACATCACGCCAGACGAGAAAAGCAAGCAATTCACGGAATTTCCACAACTCGCGAATGTTGATCAACTGCCAGCCAGCAGATGGTTGAATCAGCGTGGTCAAAATGATCTGTTCCGGCCGTCTACGTGCGACCAGTAACTGACCGTCGCAAGCGACGCAGGCATCCGTGGGATCGAGTACTCGTTCTTGAAGATCAGCGGTCATGGGAAAAGTCTGTCATTACCAACGAACAAAGATGCGAACGGCAATATAAAACGTCAGCAACGCGCCGGCACTGGCCAGGATTGCGACCAGGAAAAATCGGTTTCCGACTCGCCACCGATCGCCGTCGAACGATCGCAGCGATTGTGTGGCCGTCGCCAAGCCAAGGATCAAATACGTGGGCATCACGAACTGACGCGAGATCGTGAGCATCCCCGCCGCGTAGGCCATGAGTGCGGCAAACACGAACACTCTCAGATGTGCGAGATCACGCAACTCGCGAGGGAACCCGATCGAGGTTCTTGCCTTCTGCTCGCAATGACCACAGACCAAGAGCAGCAGCGAGGAAACAGGACAAAAAGGCTGTGCCGCCCAGGACTCCTAGCTCTGCATAGCAGTGCAAGAAAGAGTTGTGCGCCACGACCATCCCAATCTCGTCGACTAACAAACCCTCTCCCAAACCGAACACAGGGTATTCCCGCCAAACGGTCAGACTGTCGGACCAAATCTGAATTCGAGTTTGACCCGGTCCCCTCCATCATCGAATTGACATCTGTCATCCGGCTAGAGAACACGATCGCCAACAACGGCAGACCCGCCGTTGACAATGCGGCAAGCCGCCAATTGCGAGCGTACGCCAGAGCGGCGGGGAACGCACAGACCAATGCAAGCAACGCACCTCGTGAATGCGTCATCGCGAGCGTGGTTAGCAACACCGATCCCGGAATCAGCCACAGGTAACGCGATCAATCCAGCATGCGGTCGAAAAAGCGAGGATGCACCGAGCACCAGGCCAGTAACCAGAATCAGCCCAAAATCATTGGGGTCTTGAAAGATCCCTGTTCCACGAATTCGCTCCACATAAATCGCTTGACCAGCCTCGCTTGCATCATGGCTCTCGACCGATTCCAACGCAGCAATGGAAATGATCCCGACGCGGTCCAGCAATGCCAGTGCGGCGATCGTCGTGATCGAGAGAGTCAGCCACTGCACGAATTGCGTCAATCGTCGCGGCGTATTGACCAACCCCACGATCAATAGATAGAGCGCCAGCAACTTGCTGACGTCGTACATCGACATGCGGGCACCCCAAAAGAATCCATGCGCCAGGTGCGACACGCCGACGGCCAACAACAACACAAGAAGACAAGCTGTCACAGGTTGCTCGGCGAGCCGATGCTGGGCCAGTTGTCGTAACGTGGCGCGGGAAGAGACCAGCAAACAACCGACAATCAGGTACTGGTAGACCGGCCAATCGTCGAGTGCCGGTATCAGGTCGGCTGGCCGCAAACACAATGTTGCAACGACCGCTAACAACAGCGCAAACCCCCAACCGTGCCTGTCATCCGACGGCACGCTGAGGCGAGTGGCGGTATCGGGACCCTGATAGGCAGCGGTTGCCATGAGAACGAGCCTGCTTCCTTGCAAACTAAGCTGCTATTGGGGATGTGTTCGATAATAATCGGACTGTGCATCGTCCCCGTCGACAACGTGAACAGAGACCGCAGGGCTGCGATCGAGTGCGGTAGGATTCTGGTACTGCCATTGCCGATCGGTCGGCGCGACGTCGGTCAGACTCGAAAAACCTGAGTCGCTAACAGGCACCTGATCTACCGTTGCAGAAACCGGTACCGTTGGCAGCGGAATCTGCGGATCGTGTTCGGAGTAGGTCGGCACGATCGGTGCGTCGTACATCATCGCTTCGAGCGGCGCCCATGTCGTTTCACAGTATCCTGCGTTCTCGGCGGCGGCAAAACATTGACATTGGTCGATCGTCTTTGCATGACAAGTCGGACAGACCGGCGGATCCACAAGGCATCGAAAACAACGACTGGTGAACCCGTGCCCGGTAGGCCCGTGACATCCTGCCGACAACAATGAGATGGCGATCAACACACACCCAGTGAGTGCTCGTCGATTCAATATTTTGCATGTAATTCGCATGGTTAGCTATCCGTTCTCATCCGCGAGGCGGCTAGTTCACGGGGACGTTGAATCGACGATTGTTGCTGAGAACTTTTCCAGAAAGTCGCGAAGCTGTGACCGTTCCCAACAGAGTGAACCCGAAGATGCGTTCAAACGGCGATGTCAGCTTGGCGATCGCACCGTCAGCGGCGATCAGCCGGTCGTGGGCGATGTACAACCGGTCCCCCGGTAGCAGTTGGTAGTTCGTTTCGACTTCGGCGCGTTGCGTCATTGCCTGCCAATCGACCGGTAAGATTTGGCTGGTGCCCGTGATGCGGTCCGGACGAGCGATCCACATCTGATTCGAAGAGACGTAACTCAAGCCGTTGATCTGACTCAACGCATCCATCACAGTCTCGTTGCCCGTGTACGGCAGTCGCACCAAACCGTCACCGGTCCCACCGCCCTGGGTGATGATGTAGTAAACCTTGCTGTTGAATGCATAAACCGAAACCGACACTTGTGGATTGGCAAAGAACGCGGAAAGATGTTCCGCGATCGTCATGCGGACTTCGTCGAGCGTTTGTCCGACAACGCTGACGCTACCATATTGTCCCAGCGTGACCGTCCCATCGGGACCAACCATGTGCTCGCCAGAAATTTGCTGAATGTGCGATACATTGCGCAACGATATGGAAACTTGGGGATCACGAAGCTGAGCTTGAAGGTGCGTCTGAATCAAGGCGATCGCCTCGTCAACGGTCTTGCCGGCAACCTCCACCGCACCATAGGAATAACCAAGCTCAATGACACCTCCCGCTTCGATTGGATACTCACCCGAAATCGGTTCATCGGGAAAGGCGCCTGTCACGGTCAGCAGAACGGTGTCGCCCATTTGCAGCGGGTACGAGGACTGGGCAACCTGTTGCACGACATCAATCGTTAGGATGTCGGGCGGCTCGACGCGGTACATCGGCACCGTCACTTTATCCAGCTCGCGAGGAACCCACGGCTTTGCGGCAATATCCGAGCAGCCGGGTTCCGGCGTTAACGCCCCGTGCGGCCGCAATACCTGGCAGCCGCTATTGACGAGCAGGCAGAACGCCAGCCCAATCAATGTCGCGGTTCGGTGAATGATTGTGAATGAATTCATAGAGGTCTTCTGTTAGACCAGGATTGATTGATGTGGGACGCTCGTTCCCGTTCCACCTTTAGGGCCGACCGCTCCGTCCATAAAAGTGCAGGTAAGTTTGAAACCGCCCGCCACGACCGGTTGGCAGTCGCGACGAATCGCCACTGGCGTTCGGCTGAACATTCTGCGACGTCGCCTGCTGAAGACGATTGATCTCCACCGCCTGCCGCAACTGTTGCTGATGAAGTTCGCGTCGCGGCACGACAAATGAGTAATATGGAGGCAGCACGCTGTTGTCAGCTCGCATCAAGTCCAAGTAGGGGGACAGTTTCGGTGTATATCGGGTGTCGGGACGCTTTGGCGCGGTCGGGAAATAGATCTGCGCAGCGACTGGTCGCGAGAAGACCAGACTTCCCAGCGTGACCATGATCCCCAATAGCAAGAGGCCGCGTTGCGATCGAACCATGCCGGAACTCCATTCGGCGAAAACATACGAATTGGTACAGTCGGTATCGGACGCGCATTCGGAATACCTTTTGCAATCCGCAAAAAAAACTCCATATTTCCAGAACAATGAGTGAACTAATTGCCAGTGCCTGCGCGCCAAAATGCATTGTGATCGAGGCAGAATGCTAGCAACGAAATCGGCGCAGCCCGATTCGGCCAAGAGCGATCATCGGGCACCCTTTTCGCAGCGGGGACCAGCCGCAATTGGGGGAATACCGGGCCGACAAAGCGCGATTCTCAAGCCACAAGTTCTGGGATCACTCGCGCCGGCAGGACTCCGGTCAATTTTTGATCCAGACCTTGATACTTGTACGTGAGCCGCTCGTGATCGAACCCCAGCAGGTGCAGTAGGGTGGCATGAAAGTCGCGAATCGAAATGGGATCGCGGACGATGTTGTAGGAGAAGTCGTCGGTTTCGCCGTAGATCACGCCCCCTTTGGCACCACCGCCGGCCATCCACATACTGAAACATCGCGGGTGATGGTCGCGGCCATAGTTTTCTTTGGTGAGCTTGCCCTGGGAGTAGATCGTGCGACCAAACTCGCCGCCCCAGATGACCAGCGTATTGTCCAGCATCCCGCGTTGTTTGAGATCTTCCAGCAGGGCATAACAGGGCTGGTCCACATCTTTGCACTGGCTGGGCATGCGTCCGCCGACATTGGAATGATGGTCCCAATTGTTGTGGTAGACCTGGATGAAGCGGACACCGCGTTCGGCCAACCGGCGGGCCATCAGCGCCGTATTGGCAAAGGTGCCGGGCGTCTTGGAATCATCGCCGTAGAGCTTGAAGATGTATTCCGGTTCGCTGGCCAGATCGGTCAGTTCGGGCACGCTGGCCTGCATGCGAAAAGCCATTTCGTATTGGTGAATACGAGTTTCTGTTTCCGGATCGCCGAGCGCGTGATAATTGATCTCGTTCAGCGCATTGA
Source organism: Pirellulaceae bacterium (assembly GCA_963734865.1). GTDB lineage: Bacteria > Planctomycetota > Planctomycetia > Pirellulales > Pirellulaceae > CBDCUW01. The sequence goes on along the minus strand of CAVTIV010000019.1, from coordinate 779,901 downwards.
TTCCATCAATGGTGCGTCGACGGATCAAGTCGGGAACTCCGGGCGGATTGTTGATGTACAGAATCGGATCGCCTTTGCTGCGAAACGAGACGCCCGCGTGTTGGCCCGGAAGATAACCGCTGCTCCACAATCGTGCCGAAATGGCCTGTTCTTGCTCGCGGTTTTTGGGAATCGCGACCAGCACCACGAAGGTGGGCAAGTTCTCGTTCATGGTTCCCAAACCATAGGAAGCCCAGGAACCCAAACAGGGCCGGCCCGTGACCTGGTTGCCGGTTTGCATCGCAGCGATCGCCGGTTCGTGATTGATCGCTTCGGTATTCAGGCTGCGCATCCAACAGATTTCGTCCACCTTCTTTGCGATTGATGGCAGCAGCTGCGTGTTCATCCACATCCCGCACTCGCCGACCTGGCTGAAAGCGAATTTCGACGGAGCGATCGGAAATCGTGCTTGACCGCTAGTCATGGTGGTCAACCGCTGACCCTTGCGAATGCTGTCAGGCAAGTCTTTGTCATACCAATCGTTCATCAAAGGCTTGTAATCGAACAAGTCCATCTGCGATGGGCCACCTACCATGTGTAGATAGATCACACGCTCTGCCTGGGGTGGAAACTGTGGTCCAGCGGCAGGAACGTTCGAGGCGCTGGCAATCGCTTCACCAAGCAACGATGTTAACGCCGCACTACCGAGCAGGTTTCTGCCGCGCGTGAAGAACTGGCGACGAGTTTGCAGTTGGTTTGATTCAAATCCACTCATGATTTCCCACCGTTCGTTCAAATTACTTGTTCAACGCCTCATCGAGGTTCATGATCTGATTGCAGACCATCGTCCAGGCGGCCAGTGTCGAAACGTCGAGTTGCTGGTCCGGCATTGATTCACCGACATGGATCAGCGCCTCGGCGTCATCCGGCTTCGATTGATAGTACGCCAGCAGTTCAGATTTGCTGGCCAGAACGAGCCGCTGCTCTCGATCACTCATCGATCGGCAGAGCACCCGCTGACTGATGATCTCGATTGTTCTTGCGTCATCGTTACCACTGGCGGCAAGGGCAAGCTGAGCGAGCGACCGGGCAGCCTCGACATACAACGGGCCATTCAATGTGACCAGCGCCTGCAGCGGCGTGTTGGTGCGTTCGCGACGCACAACGCAAACTTCACGGCTGGGGGCGTTGAGGGCTTCCAACGATGGCGGTGGCGCCATCCGCTTCCAGAAGTTGTACAACGTGCGTCGGTACAGATTCTCGCCACTGTCCTGCACATAGTTGCGGGTATCACCACTGGGCAACCCCACAATGTCCCAGATGTTTTCGGGTTGGTAGGGTCTCACTCCCGGGCCATACATTCGCGATGAAAGCAGTCCGCTACTGGCCAACGCACCGTCACGAATCATCTCGGCGTCCATCCGGAAACGCGGTCCGCGCGAATATAGAATGTTGTCATGATCCGCTTCCATCTTCTGCGGCGTCGTGATCGCCGCTTGACGGTACGTCGCACTCATCAGGATCAGCTTGAACAACCGCTTGATGTCCCAGCCGCTCTGGCGGAACTCGACCGCCAGCCAGTCGATCAATTCACGGTCGCTCGGCAGACCGCCCATCACGCCAAAGTCTTCCGTCGTCCGCACGATGCCTTGACCGAACAATTGCTGCCAAAACCGATTGACGGTCACACGCGAAGTGAGCGGATTGGCCGGGTCGACAAGCCACTGAGCCAGACCGAGGCGATTACTCGGCGCACCAGGTGGCAGGGGATGCAACGAGGCGGGCGTGGCCGCCGTAACTTGTTCCCCCGGTTGATCGTACTGGCCCCGCATCAGAATGGACGCCATCGCTGGTGAATCGCTTTTCTCTTGTTGGACATGTGTCACCGGACTGCGAGTTCGGATCGCTTCTCGCTCCGATTCCAAAGCTTCAACGGCCCGCCGCAGCGCAGGGTATTGCGGGTCGCGAGTGACCAGGTAGTGGTCGTACAGCGACGCTTGTTGCTCCGGCGTCCGCCGCTGGGCCATGGTCGCGAGGATCGTTCGCAACGGAGCGAGATCGGCAATCGCCTTGACCTCGGCCGGTTCGAGTTTGCGGCTATAAACGCGAACATCCTGAATCGAACCACCTTCAAACACCTGCGTGTCACTTCGCTGACCGATACGCAGTGAAGTCTTGGTGCGAATGGTTGCATCTGGTTTTAACGTGTTCGTTTCGACCTTGAGCTTCTGTTGCTGGCCATCGAGGTAGATGTTGATGCCATCCGGTTTACCCGAACCGTCATAAGTCACGAACACGTGCTGCCACTGACCGGGCTTCAGCAGATTGTCACTGGTAACGACTTTGATGCCGTTGTCAGGCCACGACTGAATGATGTGCACCGCCAAAGCACGGTCGTTCTGCCACAAATCCCAGCCGCGATAGGCGTCCTTCTCGTCCATCCTGGCAATGATGCCGCCAAACACGCCGCTGCGACTGACGTTGATCCATCCGCCATAGCTGAACTTTTGATCCTGGTCGAAGTCGCCAAGTTCGCCGAGATCGAATGTGCCGCCGAGTCTCATCACGGGCGCCGGCCCCAGCTTGCCGTCGGGCACCCAGCGAACCTCACCTGTCGCCTGAAATTTGTCGGGGATTTCGCAGAGGTTGTTCACTTCGTTGCCGGCACCATCGTTCAGCGGGACGTGAGCGACGAGCCCGTCAGCGGGGAGGTCGGCGTCCAGCGTCTCGAGCGTTGCCGACGCCAGCCATTGTTCAAAGTCGCCTCGCGCGGCCGCCTTACGCGCGTCGCGTTTTGCGGTCGCTGCAGCGATTTCGCTCGGCAGTGACTGCCAACGCGGTTGGTCCTGCTCCGAGGGCACCGTCAGCACTGGTCCCCGGCCATCCTTCACGTTACCGTCTTTGGCAGGTTGCGTCGTGTTACGGAAAAACGCGGCCATCGAGTAATAGTCCTTCATCGTGAAGGGATCGAACTTGTGATCGTGGCATTGGGCGCAATTCGTGGTCAGTCCCAAAAACACCCAGCCCAACGTTTGCACGCGGTCGGCTGCGTAGATCGCCAAATTCTCTTCGTCGATCGTGCCACCTTCGTTCGTCGTCATGTTGCAACGCTGGAAACCGGTCGCGATCCGTTGATCATCGGTCGCACCCGGCAATAGATCGCCGGCGATTTGCTCGATCGTAAATTGATCGAACGGTTGGTTGCGATTGAACGCGCGAATCACCCAGTCGCGATAAGGCCACATCTCGCGGTAATTGTCAAAGTGCAAACCATGTGTATCGGCGTACCGCGCCGCATCCAACCAATACCGCGCCCGGTGTTCACCCCATGCAGGCGATTCCATGAGCTTGTCAATCCAGGCCGAAAGAGCCGCTTCGCTACCGTCGCCATAGTCATTCACAAATGCAGCCACTTCCGCCCGATTAGGCGGCAGGCCTGTGATGTCGAGATGCAACCGGCGGAAAAGTGTCCTAGCGTCGGCCTCCGGCGCAGGTGATAATCCCATTTTCTCCAGATTCGCCAACACGAAGCTGTCGATCGGCGTCTTCACCCAGGCTTGCATTTTGACCGCAGGGGGCTGGGGGCGTTGAGGAGGGATGAACGACCAATGCGGTTGGTATTGGGCTCCCGTGGCGATCCATTGCTTGAGACTCTGCTTTTCCTCGTCGCCAAGTTTGTTCTTGGTTTCCGGAGGTGGCATGACCAGATCGGGATCGTCCGAGAAGATTCTGGCGATCATTTCGCTCTCGTCCGGCTCGCTCGGCGTGATGGCGCCGAAATCGATGGCCGGTTGCCGCTGGTCAAGACGCAAATCCGCCTTTCGAGACGCGCTGTCGGCGCCGTGGCAGGCAAAGCAGTGCTTAGCCAGAATCGGTCGAATGTCGCGGTTGTATTGCAGCGGTTCGGCGGCGGCAACGGGCAACGCGAATCCCAATAACCACGGCCACACCACCATCAGCGGCCGCGCAGGGAAGAAATCCCGATGGTTCAAGTGGCAATCAAGCAGACCCATAAAAAATACCTTGGCGATGGGGGGTCGATGTTCGTCCGCAACCACCTGTTCATGATAACCGATGCTAATCCAGCATGGCGTCGCTGTTGACGTGGATGCGAAAGTAACAGGCACCCTCGATCGATGCGTCAGCTAACTCCGTTTCGCCCGCATGGTCAATCGAATCCCCTTCGTTTGAGGAGTTGTTTCCATGCGTGTTTTCAATCACTTCGCCTTCATGATCCCAGGTGGCTGCCAAGTTCCGCTGCCCGGCGGCAGAACCGAAGGCGCTTCTGTTTTTGGCCAGTAGAGACGCATGACGAGGTAGATCGTGTCGTTGGGTGCGGGAAGCCAGTTGGGTTCCTTGTTGGCCCCCGGCGAATCTTTCTGAATGTACAGCGTCAGCGAACCGTCCTCGTTTTTCTTCATGTCCGGCAACATTGGCGAGTTAATGAGGTAGCGGTTGATCGGGTTTTCGATCAGCAGTTGAGTCTTGCCGTCATACATCGTGACGGACCAAAAGGCATTGACCGGTGGTAGCTGACCGGCAGGAAACGTCAGTGTGTAGTTGTGTTTACTGCCATCGAGCGTCTCACCTGCGGCGTCCACGCGGGTCATGGGATAGGTCGCCTCGACAGCATCGTTGCCGTAGATACCCGCCTTCGCGCCTGCCGCGCAGCAACCAGTTACCGTCGAAGAACGCTCGGTCTCCAAAAAACGAGCCGATTTTCCATCCGTTGACATGTTTCTGTTCGGTGGTGAGAAACTTCTCGATCTTGGCCTCGCCCTCCTTCATGCCAAGCAGAACTTCGGCCTTGTGTTCAAGAGACAGGTCTTGGAAGTCGAAGGTCTTTCCTTCCCCGACGCCGATCCTGGCCAGCTTCTCACGAATCACCTTCTCATCCGGTCCGGCCGGTGCGAACTGCAAGGCAAAGTCGAGGTATTCGAAGAACCCGGTCTTCACCATTTCCTTGTTGATTTTCGGAAAGTCGATTGTCGGTGCCGCCGGCGGGGCGGGTTGGTTGAGGAACGTCGAAAGCGGCTGCACCTTGTAGCCCTCTTGGACTTTCACCACATTCGGCATGTCTTCGGGGTTGAACAGTTGGGTGCGGTAGCCGGCGATTGCGAACTGTGTGGATGAGCGGAATGTCTTCTTGATTCCGGCCGGCTGCTGGCCCTTCCAATCCGGTCCGACGACCATGAAATCGCCGGCCTCGTTGCCCGTCGCGCGACTGCCGATATAGCCGAAGTTGAACGTGTTACCGTCCTCAATTTGCACGGAAAAATAGCGGCCTGTCTCGACGGTTGGGACGGACAGGACGATGGGCTCGGTGCGCAGGTCCATCCACAGGAATGAATAGGGTGTGTCGCTATTGGGCGTGACGATCGCGGTGTCCTTGTAGGTGAACACGCGCGCTTCGTTCTTGATCTGATTGAACGGCGCTTTGAACTGGCCTGAATTCTGGTCGACGGCATATTCGTACATCACCGCGTAATTCATTACGATCGGCAGTCCATAGATGAACGCTTCTTCGGCGATGGCCTTCGTCTCCTCGATACCGGGCGCCGCGACACCACTTTTCTTGTCTGCCTCACCCGCCGCTGAAATCGGGTCACCCTTCTTGTTGCAACCGATGGTCAGACCGATCACGAATACGAGTAGCAAGGCGTTGTACTGAAATGTTCGTCCGGTTGAGATCATTGTTTGTTATCACTTTCTGTCCATTCAGGTAAGTGTCTGCCATGCCTAATGACGGATAGACACATCAAGTTAACAATTTGCCGGGATATTGGAATCACTCGACGGAAGAGATTCGCCGATTCTTCACACGATCAGCCGAAGACCTCAGCCAGGATCGGCATGGTGCACCCCACGACGTCGTCGCTTCGAGTTAACATTGGGCTCAGCGAAAAGATCACGGAGCGCGACGTTGGATCGTTGACGCGGCACACGGATCTTTTTGAACTTTGCATGGAGTGCTCGAGAGGCGGACGATTTTCCTGGATTCCCCGGAGGCGCAGCGAAGTGATTGTTACCGGAATTGACGTCTGTCCGCTGCAAGGTGCGACGGTTGACGGTGGTTGGCCACAGGGGCACGCGCCACAGGAGAATCTGCACTCGCTTGTTGTCGTCCACAGCGATGCCGACATCATCGGCTATGGAAGCTGTTTCACTTCCGGAAGGCTGGTGACCGGAGCTGTCGAGTTGCTGTGGCCGCTGCTGAAAAACGAATCGGCGGTGGAGCCCGAGCGGGTCACGGAAAAACTGCATCAATCGACCTTCTGGCAGGGCCGTGGCGGATCGGTGACGCACGCCATCAGCGGTATCGACATTGCCCTGTGGGACATCATGGGCCAAGCCTGCGGGCAACCGGTTTCTCGCCTGTTGGGCGGCAACCATCGCGATCGCATCAAGCCTTATGGTTCGATATTGTTCGACGAGCCCGATGAACTGGCGCGTCGTCTGGAGAGTGTCGTGTCGCGAGGCTTCCGCGCGATCAAGATGGGTTGGCGGCCGTTTGGGCGGCGAGATCGCAAGTTCGACGAACTGCTGGTCCGGACGGCACGCAAGACGGTCGGAGACGACGTCGAGTTGATGGTTGACGCGGGGGGCAGCGAGCAGTTTTGGCCGCACGGAACCAACTGGGCTCGAAACACCGCATCGATGCTGGCCGACTACGACATCGTATGGTTCGAAGAAGCCTTACCGCCGGATGATATCGATGGTTTTGTCGAACTGACACGTCGATCACCAGTGCCGATCTCCGGTGGCGAAGTACTGACGCGGCGCCAGTCGTTCCAGCCGTGGCTGCAGCGTCATGCGGTCGACATCATTCAGCCAGACGTGACCAAGTGCGGTGGGCTGAGCGAGTTTCGCCGGATCGCACAGATGGCCGAGGACCACAACGTTCAGGTCGTCCCTCATGGCTGGAACACGGCAGTTGGCCTTGCTGCCGATCTGCAGATCTCCGCATTCCTGCCAGGTGCTACCTATGTCGAATATCTAACGCCCTGTGCCTACATCGATGAACTGACAGCCGAGCCGTTTCAAATCGATGACGATGGATTGCTGAGTATCCCACAGACTCCGGGACTTGGTATCCACATCGATGTGGATCGATTGCGACGATTCTGTCCCCAACGCAGCGAGTTTCGTTAGCACAGCAGCGAGCGGAGGCGAACGTGTGGCGAATTCGACTTTCTCTTCGACGACCGAATCTGCGATGGCTGAACCGACCAATGTTCGCTGGGCCGTTTTCGCACTTGCCTGTGGTACGTCGTTTCTGCTGTACCTGCATCGCTACAGCTGGAACATTGTCGGTCCCGAGTTGCAGGACGAGTTTTCTTTCACGAACACGCAGACTGCCTTTTTGTTTTCGTTGTTCTACTACACCTATGCCGCCGGTCAGATCCCCAGTGGTGTGACCATTGATCGCTTTGGTGCACATAAGTTTCTGACCATGATCATTGCGGCGTGGTCGATTGCAGTGGTCGGAATCGCGCACACCGGCAACATGCTGTTGCTGGGGTTTTGGCGATTGCTGTTCGGGGCGACCCAGGCCGGTTGCTATCCGGCATTGACCAAGATCAGCCAACAATGGTTCCCACCACCCCATCGCACGGTGATGCAGGGTTGGGTGGCAACCACGTTCGGGTGCGCGGCGGAGCGATGTCCCCGATCATTCTGGGCACGCTGTTGATTGGTGTTTGTGGTCTCCGTTGGCAATTGGCGGTGACTTTGATGGGTGGCGTCGGAATCGTCCACTGCGTCTTGTTTGCTGTTTCGTTTCGCAATTCGCCAGAGACCGATCCTCGCGTCAATCAAGCCGAGCGGGAATTGATCTTGGACGGTTTCGTGGCCGACCCGTCTGCCGCATCGGGAAAGAAGAAAAATCTTCCGGTGGTTCGCGCGCTTCGCAACCGAAGCCTGCGTTTTTTCACGCTGCAGCAGTTTCTTGACGCGGGATCGGACGTGGTCTTTGTCGGGTTGATCGGCACCTACTTTCTGGCGGCTCATCACTTTGACATCAAGCAAACCGGTTGGCTGGCCAGCCTGCCGTTGTTTGGCGGAGCGTTGGGCGGAATCGCCGGCGGTTGGCTGAACGACTCGATCATTCGGCGAACCGGCAGTCGGCGTTGGGCTCGCAGCGGTGTGGGCTTTGTCGGCAAGGTGATCGGCTGTGGTATGCTCGCACTCGTGGTCATCCAGTCCAGCGGCGTCACCGCGGCATGGCTGTTGATGGCAGCGAAGTTCTTCAGCGACTGGAGCCAGCCGACGGCATGGGGTACCTGCACCGATCTGGGGGGCCGGTTTACCGCGACCGTGTTCAGCATCATCAACACCGCTGGCACGATCGGAGGCGTTTGCATGCCGATCGTTTTTGGTGTTGTTCTTGATTGGTTCACGACGTCATCCCAAGTTGCCGGTCAGACGGTTGTCACGACCGACTGGAACCCGCTGTTTGTTCTGCTGTCGGTGATGTACCTTGCATCGGGAGCTTGCTGGTTATTCGTTGACTGCACCGATCGAATTGCCGAAACCGATGCGGAAACGGACACCGAGTAAATCACGAACAGGACAACAAAAACATGGAACGCAAAACGGTTCAACCACACGACCTGGATCTCGATTCGCCGGGGCGACGCGACTATTGGGTGGCGCTGGAACATGACAGCATCTGGGGCGATCACTTGATTCCGCTGACGGTGTTCGTGGGCCCTGAAGCAAGGGATGGTGAAGGGTTGGTTTCCTTCGGATCCAATCACGGCAACGAATACGAAGGACCGGTTGTCCTGAAACACTTGTTGCGAGAGATTGATATTCGGAACGTGCGCGGACGCATTATCCTGATTCCGGTATTGAATCCAGCCGCTTTTTTATCGGGAACTCGCGAGAGCCGCGAAGAAGATGGCGTCAACCTGAACCGCGCCTTTGTCGATGGCGCCGGGAATACGCCCGCGTTATCGGGCATCACTCACCGGATCGCCGCCTTTGTTCGCGAATATGTCTGGCCGCGGGTGCACATCGTGTTGGACCTTCATTCCGGTGGCGAAGTGGCGAGGTTTACGATCTGCGCAAATTTTCATCCAATTGACGACCCGGATTTAGGCAACCGGATTGAACAGACCGCTCGCTGGTTCGGGACACCTTCGCTGATGGTCTACCAGAACATGACGCCGGGACTGCTTCCCAGTGAGGCCGAACGACTCGGCAAGCTAACCGTGGGCACCGAATTGGGTTGGGGCAAGGCTGTCAGCGCCGAGGGCGTACGTTATGGTCGGCAGGGTGTGTTGGCTGCCGCCATCAATCACGGATTGCTGCAAGGAAAGATTGAACCGATCGCACACCACAAAGCAGGAACTCAACGGATGCTGGCAATGGTCGATCGTGACTGTTTCGTCGTCGCCCCATTCGCCGGACACTACGAGCCGCTGGTCGAGTGTGGAACCGACGTCAACGCCGGTGATACGGTTGGGTTGCTACACGATTTTGATCGCATCGATCTCGAGCCGTGGCCCTGTATCGCCGCCGTGGACGGAGTCGTGTTGGCCCAGGCATGGGTGGCACCGGTACCAAAAGGACAGCACATTGTGGTGGTGGCCAAAGAAATAAAAGGAATGACCTGATGCTCAAAAACGAATTTCATCTTCGTCGGTTGAACTGGTTGCCAGCGACAGTGTTGCTGGTCACATGCTTCCAATCGGCGCCGGCCCAGAACAACGCTGCGGCCCAGAACAACGCTGCGACGAAAGACAGCGTTGACCTGGGAAGCGTTGACGAGAGTCACGTGATGATTCCGATGCGTGACGGCCAGCGTTTGTCGGCTTACTTGTATGTTCCCGATGGCAAAGGTCCCTGGCCAGCACTATTCGAGCAACGCTACGCCAGCCTGCGCGGTAGGACGGCTCGTGAGGCGGCGGCCAGGCTTGCCGAGGCGGGATTTGTGGTCGCGTTGGTGAACTTTCGCGGCACGCAGCTCTCCGAAGGAACTTATGTCGGGTATCGCGCGCTTCAGTGGGCCGAGTTGCAAGATGGTTACGATACCTGCGAGTGGCTCGCCGCTCAGGATTGGTGTACCGGCAAGATTGGGACGCTGGGTGGTTCCCAGGGCGGATATGCGCAGAACTATCTTGCTGTCACTCAGCCGCCGCATCTGGTCTGTCAATACATGATCGATACCGGCCTGAGTCTGTTTCAAGAAGGTTACCGTATTGGAGGCATTACCCGGCCTGAACGTTTCAAAGCAATGGACGACGTATGCCGTGATCCGGAAGACAACCGACAGCTGCTTGCCGAGTGGTTTCGTCATCCAGATTACGATGAATACTGGCAAGCCGAAGATTGCACACGGCACTTCGACAAGATGGATGTGCCCTGCTTCACCATCGGCAGCTGGTACGACTTTATGAATCAGGGATCGATCGCGAGTTTTGTCGGGCGTCAACATCATGGCGGCCCAAACTCACGTGGACGACAACAACTGCTGATCGGTCCCTGGCTGCATGGTCGGGCGAACAAAAGCAACCGCGTGGGCGACCTGAATTACCCGGAAAATGCAAGCTGGCCAGTACATCAGCACATGGTCCGCTGGTTCAGCCATTTTCTCAAAGGCGAAGACAACGGTGTGGAGCAAGACCCTGCGGTGCGATATTACGTGATGGGAGCGGTGGGTGAGGCCGATGCACCTGGCAACGTTTGGAGGACCGCAGACGATTTCCCGCCACCGGCCAGGTCGACGGCAATGTTCCTGCACGCAGGTGACCTGTTGTCAGAGTCGAGCCCATCCGAAGCAGGCCGGCAGGACGAACATGGTGCGACCAGCTATGTCAGTGATCCGCTGCATCCGATGCAGATCCTCGGTCGAGCGTTTCCGGGCGCGCGTGACGCAAGAGACTTTGAACGGCAATCCCAAGTGCGGAGCTTCACCACCAGACCACTGGTGGAGCCGGTCGAGTGGACGGGTCGAGTGCGCGCCGAACTGTATGTCTCGTCAACCGCCGGGATACTGACTTCATCGTTCGTATCAGTGACGTCTATCCCGACGGCCGTTCGATTCTGATTGTCGACTATCCATGGCGAGCACGTTACCGCGAGGGTTTTGACCACCAAGTCCTCATGGAACCGGGCGAGGTATACAAGATCGCGTTTCCGGTGGGCTGGACGAGTCAGATCTTTAACAAGGGTCACCGCATCCGCGTCACGATCGCCAGCACCGGTGCACCTCTTTACGAACCGAATCCGCAGACGGGAAAACCGTTGACGATTGAGTTTCCCGGCGATGCCGTGAAAGCGGTCAATGCGATTCACCACAACCGACAATTCGCTTCACGAATCATCGCGCCGGTTGCGGAGTGAGTTGCTGGCGGCCGCGGGTTTTCCCGTAGCGAGGACCTGCCGGGTTTCCAGTGAGACGGCCGGATCTGCGTCGCTGTCGCCGCTGGCGCCAGCCTACAATTCCTGGCTCGCCATCGATGCGGCGGCCTGGGGTACCCGAGAGACTTCTGCCATCGGTTTGGGTTTCCGCTGGGCGATTCGGCGGGGCAGACTGCTGAGATCGTCAAAGAATGTGTACAGGACCGGAATTGCAAGCAGCGTCAGCAGCAATGACAAGGTTTGGCCTCCGGCGGCCAACACGGCGATCGAACGTCGTTCCTCGGCACCCGGCCCGGTCGCGATCAACAGTGGCAGCAGTCCGGCGACGAAGGACATCGTGGTCATCAAGATCGGTCGCAGCCGATCGCGATTGGCTCGCATGATCGCCTCGTGACGATCCAGGCCTTCGCCTCGCAAGACATTGGTGTGGTCCACTTGCAAGATCGCCGCTTTCTTGACAACGCCAAACAGGACCAGAATCCCCAGTGCCGAATAGAGATTGAGCGTTTCGCCGCCCCAATAGAGGCTAAGCAGGCCAAACGGGATCGCCAGCGGCAGTGACAGCAGGATGATCAGTGGATAGATCAGGTTCTCATACTGGGCGGCCAGAACGATGTACATGAACACGAACGATATCAGAAAGGTCCAGCCGAAATCGGAAATCGTCCGTTCGAGTTCGCGCCCCCACCAAGCACTTCGACATGAAAGCCGAGCGGGATCCCGATCTCAGTTGCAGCCTGTTGCAGCGCGTTCGATCCGATCGGCGAGCGCGTAACCGCCTGCGACATTGGCGCGAACCGCAACCATCCGCTGACGGCTAAGCCGGTCGATGCGTGAGGCCGCTTCATGGAATTCGAATTGGACGACATTGTCGATTCGCGTCAGTGGCAAGCGATTCTCGCCAGCCACTGGCGAGAAGACTTGTGGGGCGCCATTGGCGATCGGACTATCGGGATTGGTGCGAACGTACAACTGCGAGATCGACTGTACATCGTTTCTGTCGATCCCAACCAATCTCAATTCCACGTCGTAGGCATCACCCGCGGATCGATCGAAGTAACGCGAGACCCGATCGTCACCGCCAACGGCGACCCGCAAAGTGTCGGCGATCTCGCGCACGTCCACGCCCAATGCCGCTGCCCGTTCACGATCGATCGATACCAGCAATTCGGGGTTGTCGATTTGCAGGGTAGAGTAGACGTCGACGAGACCGGGAATCGTTTCCGCCTTTTCTCGCAGCTGATCGCTAAACACTAGCAAGCGATCGGCGTCCGGCCCGGTGATGGCAAAATCGATGTCGACCGGCGCGCCTTGTCGCAGTGACGTCAGATTTCGAACGGACAGCCGCAGGTCAGGAATGCCTTTGAGTCGCTGGCGGATTTCCGTCATCTTTTCGCGCTGCGTGAAATTGCCCCGAAAGGCTGCGCCGGGATCGCCCTTGAGCAGTCCATCCCAAAGACGTGCCAACGAAAACGTCCGCTGGCGACTGTCCTGAAGTCGCACGAATAAGCCGGCCCGATTGATATCGCCGCCGCCTCGGGTGCCAACGGTCGTCAACACCAGTTCGATTCCTTCGACACTTGCCAGCTCGCCTTCAACGCGATCGGCCGTTTCCCTCATCGCCTGCATGCTGGCGCCTTGCCTGGCCTCGGCGCGAATCTCGAATTCGGATTCATCCACGTTCAGCGGAACGTAGTCCCGGGGAACCAATTGGCTCAGGGGAATGTTCGCGGCAATGACCATCAGCACCAAAACCAACACGCACCAGCGATACCGCAGCGATTTACCGAGCATCCACAGATAGGGTCCTTCGATCCAACTGTAAAAGCCTCTTCGCGATTTCGGCGCGGCTGCCGGATCGCCGTTTCCCGGACGCAGTAGCTTGCTGCACATCATCGGAGTCAATGAGAAGCTGATCAGCATCGAGATCAATATCGCCACAGTGGCCGTCACACCAAACTGAAACAGCATTCGCCCCGTCACGCTGGAGAGAAACGATACGGGTAGGAAGACAATCACCAACGACACGGTGGTGGCCAGCACCGCCAGCCCGATTTCCTTGGTGCCCACGACCGCCGCTTCGGTCGGGCTCATTCCCTTTTCCTCGATGCAATGAAAAACGTTTTCCAGCACGACAATGGCATCGTCGATCACCACACCGACCATCAACACCAATGCCAACATCGTGACGTTGTTCAAGGTGAAGTCGAACCACCACATGAAGGCGAACGTGGAGATGATCGAGGCAGGAATCGCGACCGCGGCGATCAGCGTTGACCGCCATGATTTCATGAATAACAGCACAGTCAGGCAGGCCAGAATGCTGCCCGAAATCAGGTGACGTTCGATTTCGTGCAAGGCCTCGACGATGTAGCGCGATTGGTCCTGGATCACCGAAACCTGCACGTCATCGGGGAGCAGGTCATCGCAGCGGGGCAATATTTCTTTGATCCCATCGATCACCGCGACGGTGTTTTCTCCCGATTGACGCTGCACCTCGAGCACCACGGCCGGCGCCCCGTTCAAACGCGCCATCGTGCGGACCTCTTTCGTCCCGTCGGTCACGTTTCCCAGGTCACTGAGGCGAACCGGGGTGCCGTTCACGGTGGCGACGACGAGATCGGGAAAGTTGCGCGCGTCGGCGACCCTGCCGAGCGTTCGCATCGCCCGTTCGCGAATCCCCTCGTCAACGCGACCGCCAGGAACTTCGGCATTCTGGCGGGCCAGTGTGTCGCGAACTTGCAGGATCGACATCCGATGAGCTGCCAAACGACGGGCGTCCACATTCACTTGGACCGCACGATCCGCGGCACCCGCGATCTGAACTTCGCCCACTCCCCGCGACGACTCGATCACATTCTTGACATAGCGATCGGCGAGCACGAACAGCTCACGCGATGATCGCGGCCCGGATACCGCCAAGGTCATGATGGGAGAAGAGTCGAGATCTTGTTTTTGGACTACCGGCGGATCGATTCCAGGAGGCAGTTGGTTGGAGACTCCGGAAATCGCATCGCGTACGTCCTGAATCGCCGCGTCGATGTCGCGATCCAGTTCCACCGTGATAATGACGAACGATCGGCCGTCCCAGGAAATCGAACGCAGTTCATCGATTCCTGCGACCGTGGCGACCGCGTCTTCGATCACTGAACTGACCTCCGATTCCACTTCCGCGGCCGCGGCACCGACATAAGCGGTACGGATATAGATCTGCGGCAGATCCATGTTGGGAAATCGATCGACACCCAGTTGCGGGAAGGCGACCAAGCCAGCGACGACCAACGCTGTGATCAGCATCAGCGCAAACACGGGGCGTTTCACACAGACTTCAGCCAGCCAGTACAACGATTCAATCCCTCGTTACTAGTTCGCCGTCAGACGTTTCATCGGAATGCTCGGCCGTGTGTTCTGTCGGAGGTACGTTGATCTTGGCGATGCGGCCCTTGGTGGCGTCGCGGATAATCATGTCACCAATGGACAGTCCCTGCACAACTTCGCGATCTCCGCCGCGCCGCGCAGCGGTCAAAATCTCTTGTTCGGCGGCCACCGAGTCGACGACCTTCCAAACTTTCTCGGTACCGGCGAATTCGGCAATTGCCGAATTTGGTATCACGATTGCCGTGGCCGCGGGATCGATGACCACTTCGGCCTCCACGAACAAGCCCGTCCTCAGCCGATGATCACTGTTATCGATCTCGGCCTCAAACGCCAATGCGCGAGTTTGCTGATCGATCGATGGACTGACGCGAGTAATGGGAGCGATACGGGGCTCGCTGAGTGATTCGATTTTCAAACGTACCTGCTGACCCACGGCCAGCGATTGGGCATGCTTTTCCGGGACCGTGCCGCGGAAACGAAGGGGATGGGTGCGGACGATCACGGCGATCGGTTGGCCAACGGCCAAATAGGTCCCCGGCGCGACTTGACGTTGCTGGACATAACCATCCATCGGCGCGGATGGTCGCATCCTGTAAACGTTGACGTGCCAGCGACAATTCGGCTTGCCGAACTCCGATCAGCGCAATCTTCTCACGCACACTGTTCAGCGCCGATGCATACCTGGCTTCCGCGACTCGCTCGGCTGCCTCGGCTTGGTCATATTCCGATTGGGCCATTGCATTTTGTTTGCGGAGCTGCTGGGCCCTTAGCAGAATGCTCTGCGATTCCTCCCACATCGCCTTTGCCTCTCGCACCGGCGGTGCAATTTCCGGGTCAAGGCTGTCCGTCGGCTCGTCATCACGCAGCCCTACCGCCGCTCTCGCCTGCCGCAACTGAGCTTCGGTTTGTGCCACTTCAAACCCGAATTCTTCCTGATCAAGCGTCACCAGCGGAGTTGTCGCTTCGACGACGTCGCCGAAATCGAAGTGGACCTCGGCAACACGACCAGCCACTTTCGCGGCGACGACGGCTTGTTCGTCGGCGTACAGGCTGCCCTGACTTCGGATCACGGTCGGCCAAGGAGATGGGACTAAAGTCAAGACTTCGGCATCCATCGATTCCAATTCGGGCTTCTTCTTTTCGACGGTTGCTTCTTTCGATGAACCGCATCCGACGCTCAGGAGTGTGGCTCCGGCCAGTGCCCCAATGAGTGCCCCGGCCAGTGCCCGGACCAGTGCGGCAGGGAAGGCAGCGTTCGCAGGCAACGACAGCCGGCGAGCAAGTCGAGAAAGGGGTGGAGCGGTTTGCCGCATCAGCTAGGTGGCTCACTTGAGAATCAGCATGTCAGGGGGGAATTCATGCTGGGGTTTTGGTGGGATGGAAATGGGGTGCGGCAGCGAGTTTCCGACTCGCATCTATTAAAATCCTTGGCGATCACGGCAGCAAGCTATTTACAACCTCCGGAGGCCATTCGGTAGCAAAATCGATTGTCGACCGTTGGTTTAGCCAGGAATATCGATCGTCGATCCGATGGACGCGTTTTGACTGTGATAGAATAGGCCTCCCATTGAATCGATCAGGTAGCAACACATGCCCCACCAGGACCACTCGATGAGCTCTTCCCAAAAGTCCTCACGCCGTACGTTCATTCGAAATTCGGTTGCTTTGAGTAGTGCTTTTTCGATCCCGACGATTCTGCCTTCCTCGGTACTGGGTCGTGATGGCACGGTCGCTCCGAGTGAAAAGATCACGCTCGGTGTGATCGGAATTGGACCGCGGTGCACTTACGACCTGAAAGCGATGATGGGACTATCGGATATTCAGTGTGTCGCCATTGCCGATGTTCAACAGAGTCGGCGCGATGCGGGCAAGAAGCTGGTCGATGAACATTACGGCAATCAATCGTGCCTGCTGTACCGCGACTTTCGTGAACTGCTTGATCGAAAAGACATTGACGCGGTGATCGTGGCAACGGGCGATCGCTGGCATGCTCCGGCATCGATCATGGCGGCCAAGGCTGGTAAGGATGTGTACAGCGAGAAGCCTTGCGGATTGACGATCGAGAATTGCCAGCAGCTGGCAGACACGATGGACGAAACCGGTCGCGTCTTTCAAGCGGGAACGCAACGTCGCAGCGTACCGAACTTTCAACAAGCCGTTCAGCTCGCACACTCGGGAAAACTTGGCAAACTGCACACCTTGTACGCCTCGGTCTATCAACCCGCGATCGAGACAACCTGGCTTGCTGGTGAACCGACTCCGCCCCGTGATGTGTGCGATTGGAACCTCTGGCTTGGACCGGCTCCCTGGCGTCCTTACAACAAAAAGTATGTCGACGGTCGTTGGCGCGGCTATTACGATTTCGATTCCGGTGCAAAGCTTCTCGACTGGGGCGCGCACACGGTCGACCTGTGCCAATGGGCCAATCAGGCAGACGATACGCTGCCGATCGAGTATGTGCCGAGTGACAAGAATATCACCTGCCGCTACGCCAATGGTGTGAAATTGATCTTGGATTTTTTGGCCACACCATTTGCCCAACGTCCAGGCTGGGTGCAACACCTGGGTACTTGCCCCGTACGGTTCGTCGGCGACGAAGGGTCCGTTGAGACGGGAGACAGTGGCGACATCGTGGTTCAACCGCAATCATTGGCCAAGGATTTGTCATCCGCAGCTGGCAAGGTGGTCGGTTTGGATGTCTCGGCGCATGCCAGAAACTTCTTTGATTGTGTGAAAACGGGCGATCGAAACACGGCTGCCAATCCGACTGTCATGCGTCGCTCGCACATCGCCTGCCACGCGGCGGCACTGTCATGGATTTTGGGGCGCACACTGAGGATGGATCCGGAGACCGAAACGTTCATCAACGATTGGGAAGCGAACGGTCTTCGCACCCGTGTCCGGCGAGATCCGTGGAGCGTGTGATTGCCTCGATGACACCTACTCGTATCGTTGCCCTTGCCGTTTTCGTTTTCCCGGCGCTGATCGTCACTGCTGACACACCGGTTGGGCAATCTGCCGATCCGGCGGGTGATTTGCTTTCGATGGTGGCGACAGCCAAGCAACCGCCCGAAATGAGCTGGCTCAGCCAATCGGGATCGGTGCACTCGTTGCTCTATGCAGGCGAGGAGTATCAGGGTCGTCCGACCGAGGTGTTTGCCTTCTATGCATCACCGGCGACACTGGCCGCGAGTGGTTCGGGTGCGAAGATCGCCGCGGGCAAAAAGTTTCCAGCGGTCGTGCTGATTCACGGCGGCGGCGGGACGGCATTTGCAGAGTGGGTTTGGCTGTGGGCCAAGCGGGGTTACGCGGCGATTGCCATGGACCTCTCCGGCCGGCGTCCGATCGATCCGGTCTATGATCCATCGTCGGGCGAGCCGGTACCCAATCAAGCCGCCGACAGGAACACCCGCAGGCGTCTCGTAAACGGCGGCCCCGAACAAGGTCATCCACAAAAATTCGATTCGATCGGCGGCGATGTTTCGGATGATTGGCCATATCACGCAGCGGCCAACGTCATTCGGGCCCACTCGCTGCTGCGTACTTTTCCGAGCGTTGATGCGGATCGGACGGCGGTCACAGGTATCAGCTGGGGCGGCTACACCACGTGCCTCGTCGCCTCGCTTGATGATCGTTTCAAAGCGGCGGTGCCAGTCTATGGGTGCGGATTCCTGTTTCAAGGCGAGTCGGTGCAGAAGTCAGCGATTGATCATCTGGGTGATCGCCGCGAGGACTGGATCAAGGCATATGATCCGTCGAGCTTGCTGCCACGTTGTCGGGTGCCGATTTTCTTCGTCAATGGAACCAACGACATTCATTATCCGCTGGACAGCTACCAACGGAGTTTTGACTTGGTGCCCGGCGCGAAGCAGATGCGTATCGAAGTGAACATGCGGCACAGCCACCCCGCAGGCTGGGCTCCGCAAGAGATCGGCTTGTTCATTGATTCCTATTGCCGAAACGGCAACCCGCTTCCGGTGCCGGGTGTGCCAACGATTGACGGCGATAGCATTCACTTGTCGTATGCCAGTTCGCTGCCAATCGAGTCAGCCGAGCTCCACTTCACCGTGGACACAGGTCTTCGCTCGAAACGCCGATGGCAAACGGTTGCCGCAGAGGTCGCGGGCAACATGATCTCTGCTGGCAAGCCACCAGCCGAGGCAAACACATGGTTCATCGCCTTGACGGACCAGCGTGGTGCGATGGTGACCACTTCAATCCAAACGAATCGGTAGTGGGCGAGCATGAAGCGAATATGTTGGATATGACGAATGCAGCAGTGAGCGGCCGGCAATAACGATTTGGCGGCACCGTCTTCCTTCCGATCACCTATACTGAATCTGAACAGCGAGATTTTCTTGGTAAAGCTCCAGGTTTCCTAGCACCCGAGGTTCCTAGCACCCGAGGCTCGAGTCTTTCTCCGTTCCGTCACATCCCGAAGCGTGAGCGAGGGAGGAAATCAATATCGCTTTTCCCTCGTTCACACTTGGCATTGTGAAGCATTCGTCATTTGTGCTTCTCGTCGAAACACTTTGGCTGATCGTCTCGCCCAGCCGCACAGACGAGATGCGATCATGACGTTCATCAATCCATCCTTCTCAGCCCCCACCAGCTAATGAGTTTTGCAAACGAGAATCGTCGCGGTGATGAATGGCGAAACATCGAGGTCAACCGTACCTATATCGTGTGGGGCGCCGCCGCCATTTTCCTGGTAATTCTTGCCTATACGTCGTGCTATACGGTCCAAGCCGAATCCCAGGGTGTCGTGCTTCGGTTTGGAAAATTCGTCAAGACGGTCGATCCCGGCTTGCGTTTTAAATTCCCTTTTGGCATCGATCAAGTCTCCATCGTCCCTGTCAAACGCCAGCTGAAGCAGGAATTCGGATTTGCAACGCAAGGTGCCACCAATCCGACCCAGTCTTCGTCGGTCAAGGAACAAGAACAAGAACGCAGCATGGTCACAGGTGATCTCAATGCGGCGACGGTCGAATGGATCATCCAGTATCGCATCCTGGAACCGGAATTGTTTCTATTCAAGGTGCGTGATCCGGGCAACACGCTTCGCGATATCTCGGAATCCGTGATGCGCACGGTTGTGGGTGATCGCACGGTGGATGAAGTGATCACGGTGGGACGGCAAGAGATCGAGTCGGACGCGCTACTGCAATTGCAAGGTCTGGTGAACAAGTACGAACTCGGATTGAGCATCGATCAGGTGCAACTGAAAAACATCAATCCGCCGCTGCCGGTCCAACCTTCGTTCAATGAAGTCAACCAGGCGCAGCAGGAGCGAGAAAAGTTGATCAACGAGGCAAACGGCGAATACAACAAGGTCATCCCCCGAGCCAGCGGTGAGGCCGAACAAAAGATCCAAGCCGCGGAAGGATACGCGCTAAAACGCATCAACGAAGCCGAAGGTGATGTGTCCCGCTTCAATGCCGTGTTTTCCGAATATCTGAAGGCACCTGAAGTGACCAAGCAACGGATTTACATCGAAACGATGCGTGTGATCGTTCCGAAGCTGGGCAAGAAGGTGATCATCGACGAACAGGCGAGTCAAGTCTTGCCGTTGTTGCAGCTAACACCAGATGTTGAAAGGAACCGTTGATGAGTCGAATCTCGATACCCATTGTGATTGTCGTTCTGGTTTTAGCCGCGTTCTTTGCATTCAGCGGTGCTTACGCCGTTTCGGAAATGGAACAGGTGATCATCACACAGTTTGGAAAGCCCGTTGGTGACCCGATCACCGATGCCGGACTCCATTTTAAGATTCCATTTATCCAAGAACTTACCCGAATCGAGAAGCGAATCTTGGAGTGGGATGGCCGTCCAAATGAGATGCCGACCAAAGACAAGACCTACATTGTGGTCGATACCTTCGGGCGCTGGCGAATCCATGATGCCAAGCAATATTTCCTGCGATTAACCGATGAACGAAGCGCACAATCGCGACTCGATGACATCTTGGGCAGCGAAACTCGCAACGCCATCGCCAAGCACGAGTTGATCGAAATCATTCGTACGACGAAAGATCGTGAACCCGCCCGCGACGCCGCCTTGGCCGATTCGCCCGGCAACATTGGTATGCTCTATCCGATTACGATGGGGCGGGCCAAGATTGAACAAGAGATCTTCGTAAAGTCTGCGGACAAGCTAACCGATCTTGGTATCGAACTACTCGACATCCGGTTCAAGCGGATTAACTACAACGAAAGTGTTCGTCAACGGATCTTCGAACGGATGATCAGCGAACGTCAACAGATCGCTGAACGCTTTCGTAGCGAGGGTGCCGGTGAAGCCGCGAAAATTCTCGGCCGTAAAGAAAAGGAATTATTGCGAATCGAGTCGGAAGCGTACAAACATGTGCAAGAAGTGCAAGGCGTTGCGGATGCAAAAGCAACCGAGATTTACGCGGAATCCTTCAATCAAAGCGCTGAATCGATCGATTTCTACCAATTCATCAAGACGATGGAGACCTACCAGGACATGCTTGATGAAGACAGCATGCTGATCCTGACCACCGACAGCGACATCTTCAAGTACCTGAAGTCTGTGCAGCAGAAAAGATAGATCGGAAACGGATATCCGTAGAATATGGCGATAAAGAGAGCGATTATTTCGTCGGCTAAGTCGATCATCCCGCCGCAGATCGTTCGGCAGCGGTTGAACAAAAATGGCCGTGGGAGCGTGCTGCTGACTTTCGATGACGGACCGAGCCCGGATGTGACTCCGCGTGTACTTGACCTACTGGACCGTTGGAAAGCGAGGGCGATCTTCTTCATTCCCGGTGGCGCGGTGGCCCAGGCACCGGACCTGTTGAGCGAAATTCTGGGAAGGGGACACCAACTTGGCAACCATACTTTCTCACATCTCTTCAAATCGAGTTTCCGCGAATACATCGACGACATCGATCGTTGCCAACAACTGCTCCATGGGCTGACCGGACAAAGTCCCTGCTACTTCCGCCCGCCGTATGGTAACCTGACGCTGCCGATCTTCTGCGCCGCGAAGTATTTTCGGCTGAGCGTGGTTCTTTGGTCCTTCGATGCTGGTGAATCCAGCTACCTTCGTGATGCCACGCCAGAGCAACTTGCGGAAAACTTGATTACGAATGTCAAGGACCGGGCCATCGTCTTGTGCCACGATGACACGGAGAAGACCGCCCAAATGTTGGAGATCGTGTTGCCGCGACTCGCGGCGCGGTCTTGA
Organism: Pirellulaceae bacterium; assembly: GCA_963734865.1. Taxonomy (GTDB): domain Bacteria; phylum Planctomycetota; class Planctomycetia; order Pirellulales; family Pirellulaceae; genus CBDCUW01. The sequence goes on along the minus strand of CAVTIV010000019.1, from coordinate 757,968 downwards.
TCTGGGGAACGGCGTGGACTGCTTGGGATAGCTGCTGATCGCTAACTCCGACAGCGTCAGTATCGAGCACTCGCGGCAATGGCAATTTTAATTGCGGACGTTCATCAACAGGGCGTTCCATGTGCACTGGTCTCGGCTCGAACGTTCCTCGATCGCCGACGCTCAACCGCCGGTCACCCTCTTCCTTCCCGGCGCCACCGAACGCTACTTCAATTCGTCTTCACTCTTCTGCTTGTTCTCTTTCCACCTGGCAAACTTTTCGGGGCGGGCGTGGCTGTATTGGTCGAGTCCCTTCTGCAGTTCGTCCTGCACGGCCCGAATGTCGCTGGTCAATTCACGTCGATCGAGCGGATTCTTTTCCAGAACGTCCTGTTCAATGTCATAGAACTCTCCGCCGCGGTACAGCTTGTACCTTTGATTGCGTGTGAACTCCTTCCCTTTTGCCCCTCCATTTCTGGCATACCAAACGTAAATCCAATCTCGGGGATTTCCCGATTCCCCGATTAACTGCGGCAGAAAACTGCGTCCATCGATGTTTAGCGAATCGGGAACGACAGTACCGGCGGCCTGACACATCGTCGGCAGGAAGTCGCTGAAGTCGATGACGTCGTTGCAGACCGTGCCTTTGGTCGTCTTGCCCTTCCAATGTGCAATCATGGGAACGTGGGTGCCACCGTCGGTCGTGTGGCCTTTTGCGCCAGCGACCTGGCGGCCGCGCATCATCGATACGACCGGTTCGTCGGTTCCGTTGTCGCCGGTAAACAGGACAAGTGTATTTTCGCGCACACCAACGCGGTCAAGCTGATCCAGAACCCGACCGACCTGTTTGTCCATGTAGGCGACCATGTCGCCAAAGTATTTTGGGTCGCCCTTGTAGGTTTTCGAGCCCTTGCTGTTGGGATCCCAATCGGCCGAATCGGGTGTCGGCTCAAACGGGCAATGAGTCAATATCATTGGGTAGTACAGCAAGAATGGCTTGTCGCGATGCCGGTTGATGAAGTCGATCGCATACTCGGTTGCCACATCGGGTCCGTACCCGGGTGAGTAATCGATGGCTTCGCCGTTGACCTCCATGCCGGGATTGGGATATCGACTCGGTCGCCGAAACAGTTGCCAAAGACAGTGTTCGTCAAACCCGAAGTGATCGGGCAAGGTTTTGCTTTTGCCAAGTTGCCACTTGCCGGTGATACAAGTCGCATAACCGGCATCGCGGAGGATGTTGGCGAATGTTGTTTGAGATTTCTCGAGCAATCCAAATTCGGCGTAATTCCGCACGTTGTAGATACCGGTCATCAACTTGACTCGCGATGGCGTACAGATCGGTTGCGAGTAGCAGTGCTCGAAACGCACACCTTCGCCGGCAAGCTTGTCGAGAACCGGAGTTTTGTAGGAAGTGCCGCCGTTGGCCCCAATGCACTCGAAACCCAGGTCATCCGCCATGATCAAAACGATGTTCGGTCGGTCGTTTGACTCGGCAATAAGTGTTGGCGTATAGAAGAGTTTGCGAAGAGTGCTGCACACGCTGATATGGCGAGTGTGGTTATTCGGTGTAGTGAATGACGCGGGAATGACCGGCGGCAACCGGCCCGTGTCATGGCAAGGAATTGAATCATGTTGAATCCACTTCTCCACTGGAGGTGCGTGCTGCGCCTTCGTTTCTCGCGCGGCCCTCCGGCTTCGATCTGCGCAAAAAGAAAACCAAGGGGCAAAACAAATAAACCATGGGCGGCAACCCGTATGTCGATCCCTTGGCGGCAAGGAACCCTGCACGGTTCCCAGCCGCATTCTCGTATCTCTCACGTCCACAGTCAAATCGCAGCGGCAACTGGGGAAACCATTCAAGAGGTTACGAAGAAATGGCACGGAAAGGAAAACAACCGTGACAGAGGAGGCGGATTCGTGGCCAAGCGAACAAGGAAGCTGCTCAGATCGCTTTGGCGAGAATCCGGCTTGCCGATGAGCTAAGCCGCCAAGTCCGCCTAAAATCCACGAGGCTAGCGATCGCACCATGCGATTCTCTGAATTCCTTGCCTGCTACGGCCGGCAGGAAAAGCGTTTCATCTTTTCAGATTTTGGGCACAACTTAGATGGGACTGGCTCCGAAACGGCCCTTCGGCACGTCGACGCTGCTTGGCCATCGTTACCGTTGATTTCCGGCCGAACTTGACGTTGTATTGTGACGGCGATAGTCTCAAATCCTTCGCACTCATCGATTGAGACTTCTTTTTGCTTCGTGGTCGATGACCTATCTTGCTTACGAGGCTTGCTGAAGATGCTGCTTGAGTTACGCAAACAAATTAGCCTGCTTGTTTTAAGTTCATTGCTCTGCGCGTTGGGGTGCTCAAAAGACCGCTCGGGCGGCTCACCGGAAGTTGCTGGAGCCGGAACTGAAGTTGCCTCCGGTCACGATCGGATGCTGGCGATTTTGCAGCAGATCAAAGATCGGGGACCGAACGAATTCCCCTTCTTTGGGCACCAGGTACAGGTTCGGACGCGGCAGGAACTGCAATCGCTGCCTCTCAACGGCAATCCGTTCCAGCGATTTGCCCTCCTGAATATGCTTGGTTGCCAAGAGTTGTTCTATGAGGAAAGCCCGCGACTTGCGATCGAGCACTTGACGGAGTCCTATGAACTTTTCCCGCGTCTGAAGCTTGCCGATCCCGATGGTCGGAACTTCGATGATTGGAATCGGAACATTTTTTATTTGGCGGTTGCCTGGCTGAGACTAGGCGAAACGGAGAACTGCTGTTCACGTCAAGGCGGCAGATAGCTGCATTCTGCCGATTCGCGGAGGAGGGCTGCATTCGCGCGACGAAGGTTCCCGGCAGGCGATCAAGTACTTTCAACAGGTTCTAGAAAACGTCCAAATGGGAAAAAGCTCGAGTAAAGAGCTGGGAGGTTCGGCACGCTGGCTGTTGAATATTGCCTACATGACCCTCGGTGAATATCCTCAAGCGGTTCCCGAAAAGTACCTGATTCCAACGACGTATTTCCAGTCGGAAGTGGAGTTTCCTCAGTTCAAGAACGTGGCTGAACAGCCGGGTTTGGATACCTACAATCATGCGGCTAGTTTCGTCGTCGCTATTTTGACAACGATGACTTTCTTGACATCCTCACCTCGTCGTCGAACCCAGCGACGCAAACGCGTTTTTTTCGCAACAACGGAGACGGTACGTTTACCGACCGAACCAAAGAGGCCGGTCTGACCGGACTCTACGGTGGCCTCAATATGGTTCAGGCCGACTATGACAATGATGGCAACCTGGACGCGTTGATTTTGCGTGGTGGCTGGCATTACGAATATGGCGACCGGCCCAACTCATTGTTGCACAACAATGGTAACGGGACGTTCACCGACATGACTTTCGAGGCCGGACTCGGGCAACGTCACTATCCGACAAAGACCGCTTCCTGGGCTGACTACGACATCGACGGCGACCTTGATCTATTCATTGGCAACGAGAACAGCATCGAATACGATGCCCCCTGCCAGCTGTTTCAAACAACGGGAATGGAACGTTCACAGATGTTGCGGCGCAATCGGGAATCCAGGCTCGGGTGTATTCCATGGCCACGGTCTGGGGTGACTACGACAACGATCGCTATCCGGATTTGTATTTGGCGGGTGATACGGAGTCAGATCCGCGCAACAACCGACTGTTCCGCAATAACGGCAACGGATCATTTACCGATGTCGCGATCCAGTTGGGCCTGATGCGCCCGGCGTATTCATTTCCGGCGTGGTTTTGGGACTTTGACAACGACGGCACGCTCGATCTGTACATCAGCGCTCATCAGCAAAACGTTGGCTTGCTGACACACGACTCGCTGAACCCGGAGGCGGCAGCCAGCAAAGGGGTCGTTCGCGGAAGGACCAATTTCGGCGTTCCCGGTTCTGGACCTGAGTCATGGGAATTCGAGCTGCCCGCGCTCTACCGCGGCGACGGCCATGGCGGATTTGAGGACGTCGCTGCGGATCAGAATCTCAACTATCCCTCCGAACCGATGGGAGCTAACTTTGGCGATGTGAATGGAGATGGCTACTTGGATTTTTACCTGGGCACCGGCAATGTCGCCTATTGGGAGCTGCGGCCGAATGTGATGTTTCTCAACAATGGCGGTAAGGGCTTCTTCAACGTGACGATGAGTGGTGGCTTTGGTCATCTGCAAAAGGGACATGGGATCAGTTTTGCGGATATCGACAATGACGGAGATCAAGACGTCTACGTGCAGATGGGCGGCCAGTTGCCCGGCGATAAATACTACGATGCGCTATTTGAAAATCCCGGTTTCGGGAATCACTGGATTACAATCAAACTTGTCGGCAACAATTCCAACCGCTCGGCGATCGGTGCCAGGATTCAAGTGAAGATTGTTGAAAACGGTAAGCCGAGATCAATCCAACGGCGCGTCAATAGCGGCGGCAGCTTCGGTTGTAATCCACTGCGCCAGAATATCGGTTTGGGAACGGCGGACAGAATCGAAGAAATCCAGATTTACTGGCCCAAATCTGATCTGACGCAAACTTTTCTCGCTGTAACGATGGATCAGGCGATTCAAATCACCGAGGGTGAGTGTCGATTCAAGACGATTGAAATAAGCTCGTTTGTTCTTGGACGAAACGAAGACTGATGATCTCTGGTCCGCTGGCGTCGTGTTGTTCGAGATGCTGTTTGGCCGCCCGCCGGTTTCGACGGCAAAGTCCAAGACGCTAATTGAGGTGTCCGTCTGCCATGCGCCCAATCGTATGGAACGGGTGACACTTGGAACAGCCAGAATGCTACCACACTGTAGCGGAGGAAAAACGGAAGGTGTCAGTGAAGTTGAATCCGCGCCTTGCGGACGCAGAACTGGTCGTCGCCGGAAAATACCAGGTAGACCGTTTTTCCATCCTTGCTGGTCCATTTCGACGGGAAATCACCGTGTTCTCCCGGGCCCACGTCCCATGCGGTCGTACGAAAAGCGGTGGTCCATGGTCCCCACGGTTCGGGGGCGTCGTAGATCGCAAAACCACCTTCAAAGCGAGTGTCGCCACGATCGGCATCGCCCGGTGGACGGGGAATTTGCTGCCACCATAGGTAGCGTTGCAAACCCGCATTGAAAGTCATCGCCGATCGCAATGCCGATTCTTTGCGCTGCATCACATGGCCTCGTTTGGCAATCGCATCTGTCCAGATGGGCGAGCCCTCGTCATCGAGTCGCTGAAAGAATTCCCAGGCGCCCTGCTGGGTGAGTCGATCTTTCATCACACGCATCAACACGAAGCCATCGGCCGGAGTGTCGGCTCGGGGGCCATCGTGCGAATAAGCATAAACGTAGTCATCGCGGGCTCCGGCATAGTCGCGGCCGTAGTTCACGAATCCCATCAGGCCGAATTCCGGAAACACCCAGTCGGCGAATGTCCAAGTCTGGGCGTGATCATGCGACCAAGCCAACTGGGCTTGCCCGCCATCTTGATCGGCGTGGCCAAGCCAGAGATAGAGGACGCCATCGACACACAACATACCCCATCCCTTCTTCCCGGCGCGTCCTTGCCCGTGTTGCTCGGCCGGCGAGCGGATGTTCACACCCTGAAAGTTTTTCGGCTGGCCGCTGACGCGGGCAAAGCCCAGACTCAGCTTCTCGGGTACGTTTGGCGGAAAGCCCCAGCCGTCTCCATAGGTGCTGTAAATCGCATCGTCATCGGCCCAGGTGACTGGCCAGTTGTCGCTACCTTTGGCACGCCGAATGATGGTCTCGGATGGATCCCATACAATTTCGCGGATGACTGGGCTAGCGGCAGGTTGCTGCGCATCGATCCGTGGTTCGGTCGCCATGAATCCGGCCCAAGCCACAAGCATCAGCAGCGTTCGCCGTATCGGCACCCGATCGGGGTACGGTTTGTATCGTTCCGTGCAGTGAACCCCAGGCATTCCGGTTGGCCTTGTCGGTGCGCCGAGGACCACGGCACGGCGCCACCACAGCGGTCGAAGCATGAACGGTTCCACAGGTCGGGTTCCTTGTATTCCAAAAGACATAGCATACCTGATGGCCACATTGTTACGTGATCGCAGCCGGCGATAGGCACCGGCGTCGAACTTGACGTGCCGGCTTTCTGCCAGCGATGACGATCCGCCCAAGCTGTTACACTGAGGCGTTTGGAACCTGGTGTTAGCGATTACAAGATTCGGAGATGAGCATGACATGTATCCGGCGGATGGTCGTCCTCGGCTTATGGTGTGGATTTGGGACGTTGATGCCGGCAACAGGTGACGACTGGACCACGATCTATGGTGCCCTTCGCCAGCAGGCGCGCCAGGTCTCCAGCTCCTCGTTGTCCGTCCCGCTGTCCCCGGACCAATGGCAGGCAACCGAATCACAGCGACGAGAGAGGTGGCGAGAAATGCTTGGGCTGTCGCCCCTGCCGCCGCGCACGCCGTTGGCCGCCACCGTCACTGGCGTTCTTGACCGTGGTGACTACGTCGTCGAGAAGATCCACTTCCAGAGTCTGCCCGGAGCGTACGTAATTGGAAATCTCTATCGACCGGCCGATCCCGTCGAGCGATTGCCTGCGGTGCTCTATTTGTGCGGCCACTCGAAAGGAAAAGTGAATCCGCCCTATCAAGCGAACCCACGTTGGTTCGCCCAACATGGATACGTCGCGCTCGTCCTTGACCCGATCCAGCTTGGTGAGTCGCAAGGATTTCATCACGGAACGTATCGCGGCGACCGTTGGGATTGGCCCAGCCGAGGTTACTCACCGGCAGGGACGGAAGTGTGGAACGCGATCCGCGCGTTGGACTATTTGGAAACACGATCCGACGTTGACGGGGATCGGATGGGAGTCACCGGTCTGAGCGGCGGAGGAGTGATTTCTTGGTGTTTGGGCGCTGCCGACGAGAGAGTGAAATGTGTGGTGCCTGTCTGCCAGACCGGTAGCATCGAACATGTCGTCACCGATCGAGCCACCGATGGCCACTGCGACTGCGCTTTCTGGATCAACTACTATCGTTGGTGTTGGCCCGACATTGGCGCCTTGATTGCTCCCCGCGCGTTGATGATCGCATCGGGTAGCGAAGACATCTTGTGGCGGCCCTACGGATACCGTGATGTGGCCGAGCGGATCGATCGCCAATTCTCGGCGTTGGGCGCCGATGGACAGTTTGCGATCGTCGAAGACCAGACGCCCCACGGTTACACACCCAAGCTTCGCCGCGCGATATTCACTTGGTTCAATACGCACCTAAAGAACGATCCGACACCTGTCATCGATGATGTGACGGACTTTGTCGAACCGGAGGAAAATCTGCTCGTGTTTGACGGCAAGCTGCCGCAGAATGATGAAATGCGGCGGGTTGATGAGCTGCTCGTCAAGCGATCCGACGTTCCGATGATCAGCGACGAATCCACTTGGCGTGCCTATCAACAGACCGCGCTCGATCGACTACGCGAAACGACGTTTCGCTACACCCGATCGGACGAGCCTCCGCGTCAACGAGACTTCCGGTCGGACGGTACGAGCAACGGTGACACATTTGCCACGTTGGTTTTTGACAGCTTCGATTCGATGACGATTGGCATCAAGACCAAGCGACCTACACCGAGTCAGCGGTCCACGCCGATGCTGGCGTTCGCGGTGCAACCGGACGCGCGGAGCACGTTTGCCGGTGGCGGTTCTTCTCGCCCGAGTGTCTCTGCTGAGCTCGCCAGCGCCGCCGTTGAGGTCCGCAATACCGCAGCCACATCCGTGGGCCCCGGATACCTGTGGACGGCTAGACGTAGCTTTCCACTGCTTGGGGAAACGCTTCCCGAGCGTCAGGTGAGCGACTTATTGGCGGGCATCGCGCTGCTGCGACAGCAGGCCATGACCGGCCCGATCGCGGTCTATGGCCAGGGTTACACCGCGCCGCTGGCCATTTATGCCGCAATTCTCGATCCTCAAATCAGCGAGATCGTGTTGGCAAACCCACCCTCGAGCCATGAGGACCCCCAGACGCCCGAGTTTCTCGGTGTGCTGCGAGTCGGTGACCTGCCCCACAACCTGGGCCTCGCCTATCCCCGTCCGATCACCTTCGTGGGCGAGGTACCCGAAGCCTACCAGTGGACGCAGCAATTGTACGAGAAGCTTGCGCGGGGGAACGTGTACGAGTGATTGATAGCGTGCGGGATTGGCGACCGCGTTAACAGGAAGTGGAATCTACTTCCTCTCCCAAACGGCGGGCAAATTCTTGGAGGCAGGGCCGAACGTTTGTGAAACGACAAAACCGCTGGCCTGGGACATGTAGAAGATGCGGCCGTTGGAGACGACCGCGCCGAGGCACTCGCGTGAGTCGATCGCCGGACCCGTGGAGACCAGCTTGCCATCGTCCGAAAGATCGATCATGTCCATGTTCGCACCCAGAACGTACGGTTCGGAAAGCGTAAACCGACAGCAGGCATAGTTGTGTCCGATGCTACCGGTGACCTTGCCCGTGTTGTGGTCGAAGATATTGCCCTTGCCGCGAAGCGCGTTCGAGAAGATGAATCGCTCACCGACGGTGACGACGTTCAAGGCGGACGTCACCGGATCGGACTGCCAGACCAGCGAGCCGTCTTTGGCATCCAGACACCAGACATAGCGGTCATCGGTGCCTTCGGTTGCCCGATTGAAACCACCGATGAAGATGCGTCCGTCGCGAGCGCTAAGTGTGCATTTGGAGGTGACATAGTAATCCGTTGTCAGCCACTGGACTTCCCCCGTCTGAGGATCGAGACAGGCCGTCAGCCCGTTGTTCTGCTCCGGTAACCCGCGACGTTTACGAAGGCTTGCGGCGTAGCCAAAAAAGGTGGAATAGAAAAGCTTGCCATCGAGGATACAGATGCCACAGTCGTTACCGCCGCGGCCATACTCCGAGAAATCCTTTTCCCAGACGATCTTTCCGGTTTCCAGGTCCCACGCCCAGATTCGTGGACGGTTGTTCTTGGGGTAGTAAGGATTGTCGTTGGAGTAGATCCAGCTCATCACCTCTTGATCGTCACGCTTTACCGGATCGCCACGAAACGTGAATGGCTTTTCGGTCCCCTGAGCGGCGTAATCGCCCGAACCCGATGCATAGATGGCGACGCCCCCCTGCACGACCGGCGGGAACTGACGACTCCAACTCGGTGATCCCGTGAACGGGACTTCCCACAACAGTTCGCCGGTGGCTGCGTCCAGACAACGCATGCGAGATTGTTTGATACCGGCCTGTGGAACGATCAGTTTGCCACCGGTGTACAGCGGTGAAGTGAACGAAAGATAGACGTCTGGCCAATACCGTCGCCACAACAGTCGGCCGGTGTCTTGTTCGACTGCGACGATTTGCCCTTCGGCCGTATGCATGTACAGCCGCCCACCGCCGCACACCGGCAGATGTTTGACCGTCCCTTCGAGCCGCCGTGCCCAACGCATTCGTAGCGGAGGCTCCAGCCCCTGATCATTGGCATTGGTGCCGCTGAAGTCGCCGTAGTTCGTGAACCAGTCGAACTTCTCGTCCGCCAGCGGCCCCGTCAGCGGGCTGCGAATCCGCCACAGGCCCAGATTCTTCTTAGGCAACGGTGCTTCACCGCCAGGCCCGAGAATGTACAGGTAGCCGTCCTCGCAGGGGACGTAGATGCGTCCATCGACAACCGCGACCGAAGCCGTGATCGGGGCACCAAACGCGGTTGCAAACGAGAAGGTCTCGCCCCCCTCAAGCGGCACAATGTACAGTTTCCCATCGAGCCCACCATAGACGGCATGATCGCGCGTCAGCACGGCAGGGCAGATGGCACCGGTCTGGCAAAGCACTTCAAATTGCGGCTGTTCGCCTGCCGCGTCTTGCGCGGCTGATGGTTGCCCCCTGGTGCGATGGCGGCAAAGACCACGCCCGTGTTCCGGTCGAACGCGATAGACGTCGGATCCGCGAATTGCAACCGACGCAAAACTCAGCAGTCCGTCTTGGTCGATCGATGTCTCGGTTCCCGGCACGACGCTCGTTTGAACTCGATCACCTTCCAAACGCATGATCTCGACACGGCCAGCGTTGTCACGGCGGTGCCATTGGACGTAGACATTACCGGCGTCATCGGCGCTCTGGCCAAACGTGGCCGGAAACTCTTTGCCCACGTAGTCAGGAATCTCGCCAACGGCGCGCAACTTTGGACTGTCACCGGTATCCTCGAGAAAAACGGTTCGTCCGCCGGCTGGCATCACGACCGTGCTGCCGATCAGGCAAATGTCGCGGGAACAGACGAAATGATCTCGCCAGGTAACGCGATCACCGCGAAAGGCAAGCCAATCCTCTCCCTTCCAACGATCGCCATCGAAGCCAACAACCTGCTTGACGAAGTCCCACGTCCAAACGACATCGCCACGGGGATCCACCGCGTACACCTGGGCGCCCAGTGTTGCGAAGTAGACGCGATTTTCGCCGACGACCGGTGCGGCAAAGATTGGCTCGCCACAGTCGATTTCGCTTACGACTTTGCCACTGGCACGGTCAAGCACATAGTAGTAACCAGCCATCGTGCCGACGTGTACGTAGTCTCCGATCACAGCCGGCGCAGCGACATTGTTGCAGTTTCCCAATCCGCCACGCGTCGAAAATCTCCACACGACCTCGAACGTTTGCGTGTCGATTGCAAAAACCACTCCCGAACCATCAACGACGATCACCTTGCCGTCGCTGACCACCGGAGCGGCAAGAACCGCATCGCTCAGCGGTATCGCGGCGACCAGCCCGAGCGGTGTCTGCAGCGACTGACCCGGTGCGTTGCCCGAGTGCTGAGCATTACCGAGAAGCTGCGGCCAGTCGTCAGCCACGGTCGTAGCGGGATGGCTAAAAATGCAAACGAGTACGATTGCCAACAGTGAACAGCTGGTTGTCTTGTGCATCATGGATTCTCGTTACGTATGTCCGCCCAAGCCGTTGGAGATCGCGAAGGCGCCAATAACGATCGGGATGATCGACAGCCCCATCCCCAGAAAAGTGATGATCCCGATCCCAAAATTCGCCGCCAGCGATTCGCCCCAGGTCTTGCGCAATACCGCGAATGATCGTTTGACCGCAGTGATCGGGCCCTGCGGCATCTGCCCCCCCTCGTTCATCACCGTTTGTACATACGGTGTGTTGTACAGCGGTATCGCGAAGCTGGCCAACACCAAGGTGCACGCAATGCCGCTGATCAGGGGAAAGACGAGCAATTCCTTGTCCAGCTTGAGGACTTCCCAACTGTGCTTGGTGAGCGACCAACCATTCGCAATCCGCTCGAACATAGCCGTGCCCTTTGGGAATCAATCGATTAACACACCTGTCACCGTTCTGTATCCACACCTCGATGCTTCCATGATACCCCTCCGACGAACGCGACACATCCGCTTTGGTTCGCATTCCGCAGCAGCTGGGGGCTCGCTTGAAGCTCGACCACCAGCCACCCTCGGAGGGAATCAGCGCCCTCAAAGGGTGGCTGGGGTCGATGTGCGAGTTCCACGAGCACAAGAGCCCCCAGACGTTGGAAAGCACGAAAGGTGATCCGCAGCAGCTGGGGGCTCGCTTGAAGCTCGACCACCAGCCACCCTCGGAGGGAATCAGCGCCCTCAAAGGGTGGCTGGGGTCGATGTGCGAGTTCCACGAGCACAAGAGCCCCCAGACGTTGGGAAGCACGAAAGGTAATCCGCAGCAGCTGGGGGCTCGCTTGAAGCTCGACCACCAGCCACCCTCGGAGGGAATCAGCGCCCTCAAAGGGTGGCTGGGGTCGATGTGCGAGTTCCACGAGCACAAGAGCCCCCAGACGTTGGGAAGCACGAAAGGTAATCCGCAGCAGCTGGGGGCTCGCTTGAAGCTCGACCACCAGCCACCCTCGGAGGGAATCAGCGCCCTCAAAGGGTGGCTGGGGTCGATGTGCGAGTTCCACGAGCACAAGAGCCCCCAGACGTTGGAAAGCACGAAAGGTAATCCGCAGCAGCTGGGGGCTCGCTTGAAGCTCGACCACCAGCCACCCTCTAACCCCGTCCGCACTCCGTCCGCTTTCACTTCACAGTGACCGTTAAGCTCAACAGGTTGCGATAGAAATCGCGGCTGCGTACGAGGTCCTTGACGACGACCGTGACGTGGTCGATTCCCTGGACTCGGATCGGCGCATCGCTGGCTGCATCGGTATTGGCATTCACTTTGACCCCTTCAGCATTCGTTCAACCGCCTCGCGCCCGGTCATCCCAACGTGGATGCCGAGCTCCTTGGCTCGAGGCGTGCAGTCGACGATCTTCGCGTCGAACAGATCTTCCGGGTCTTTGAGGGGGTGTTGAGGAGTCCCCTTCGCGATCGCGATGGCCTGACCGAACTCCGTCGGCGTGGCGATCGAGTAGATGCCGCATCCGACGATGCCGGCATTGGTCAGGATCGAACAGTACTGCCCACCTTCCCACAGGTTACTCATTCCCAGAGCGGTGCCGTTCTCGAACTCGAGGATCTTGGTCGTGCTGCTGGGCAGGTGGGTCATCTTCTCTATGATCTTCCGTCAAGGGTAAATTGCAGGCGATGGAGGATTTCCAAACCGAACATCCCACATCGGTCAATTGAGGTTGAGCAGGCCGGTGCAAGCACTTACGTTAGCGGAAACAATCGCCAGCAACAATCAAACCGATCCGCCGTCGTCGTTTCTCCGGCGACGGAACGATCACAGTCAACAATGGCAAATTGCTTTGGACCCAGATCCGCCACTACCGATGTTGATCACCGGAATCGCCGGTGTACCGGGGTACAACGCGTTTCACTATTTTCGTGAGCGGTTTGGCGATCAGGTGATCGGCATTCGTCAATCATCGATGTGGCCATTGGCTGGCGACGGGATCGTCCCCTGCGACGTCGAAGACGAACGTACGGTCGCCGCGTTGTGGGACCAGTATCAATTTGCCAGCTTGATCAATTGCGCCGGCAGTTGTCGGCTGAAATCATGTGAGCTTGATCCGCAGATGGCTCATCGAGTCAATGTGCTTGGCACCAAAAACATGATCAAGTACGCCCTCAAGTACGACGCGCGAGTGATTCACTTGTCGATCGACCTCGTCTATGGCGGCCGAGGTCCCGGATGTTATGTGGAAACAGATCCACCCGATCCGGTCACCGTGTACGGATCCAAAATGGTCGATGCCGAACAGGTCGTTCGCGGACATCGACCCGATGCATCGATCCTGCGAATCTCGCTGCCGATGGGGATCAGCTTCAATGGTCATGCCGGTGCGGTCGATTGGATCGCGTCTCGGTTCAAGCAGCACAAGCCGGCTACGCTTTATTTTGACGAGATCCGCACACCGAGTTACACCGATTGTCTCAATCGTCTGTTCCAAAAGCTGCTCACTCGCCCATTTCATGGCACCTATCACGCCGGTGGCCCACGGCAATTGAGCCTGTACGAGATTGCGCAGATCGTGAATTTCGTCGGCGGATTTGATCCCAAGTTGCTTCAAGGGTGCCCGCGAATCGAGGCCGGTCCGATGCCGCCCCGCGCCGGGAACGTGACTCTCGATTCATCCAAATTGGTAGAGGTGTTAGGTTACCAGCCACTCGATGCGTGGCCCATTGACCCGAAACTCGTCCCGTCCGGCCGTGACTGGCACTCTACGAGAAGCGATGATTTTCGTGGTTCGATCGAGAATATCTACCGATTGCTGTACCAAAACTCGAATGTTGCCGATGGTGTGGTGCCTCCCAGCCGCAATGAAATGTGGAACGCAGGAAGGTTCAACTGATTCATGATTGGTCGGTCAACGCACCGAAGCGTCAGAGTCGGTGGCAAGGTTTGCGGCCGATGCGGATAGCACATTGCCGGCCGATGTTGGCGAACAATTTGGTGTCTGTTTCTGCTTGACTAACCGCGGCTGTGCTTCACTGTTGGTGTAGCAAGCGACGACCCGAGCCGACAGCCAAGAGCCCAAAGCCGCGAGTCACAGGCCAAGTGCGAGCCGAGAGGCAGACGCCAAGGGCCGAAGCCGAGAGCCGAACGCCGAGAGCCGAATGCCAGTCGATAACCTCGCTTTCCCGCGTGATGCTGCGCACATCACGCGGTTCTTTTTCTCACACTCTCGGACCGCTGAGACAAGTGACGAGCCGCGAAATCTCGTGGATCGCGGTGGTTACCTCGCGAACCTTCACGGACATTCGCCAAACGTGACCAGTTGTCCGCTTTGCAAAAACGATAACCTGGTCAAAAACGTCTCGGCTGTGGTTGTCCCCTGCCGTCCTTCGCCGCCGCGAGGACGCGAGGTGAGCATCAGTAACAACTGCGCAAACGGATGGGGGTGGCCGGCGGTCGAGCGTTAGCGAGCCCCCGGAATGCTTTCGCGGTTGTTTGCTGGGGGCTCGCTTGAAGCTCGACCACCAGCCACCCTCTAACCACCCTCCAACCCCGTCCGCGCGCGGAGGGAATCAGCTCGCCCTCAAAGGGTGGCTGGGGTCGATGTGCGAGTTCCACGAGCGCAAGAGCCCCCAGACGTTGGGAAGCAGGAAAGGTGAACCGCAGCAGCTGGGGGCTCGCTGTCGCTCGACCACCAGCCACCCTCTAACCACCCTCCAACCCCGTCCGCGCGGAGGGAATCAGCTCGCCCTCAAAGGGTGGCTGGGGTCGATGTGCGAGTTCCACGAGCACAAGAGCCCCCAGACGTTGGGAAGCAGGAAAGGTGAACCGCAGCAGCTGGGGGCTCGCTTGAAGCTCGACCACCAGCCACCCTCTAACCACCCTCCAACCCCGTCCGGCGCGGAGGGAATCAGCTCGCCCTCAAAGGGTGGCTGGGGTCGATGTGCGAGTTCCACGAGCGCAAGAGCCCCCAGACGTTGGGAAGCAGGAAAGGTGAACCGCAGCAGCTGGGGGCTCGCTGTCGCTCGACCACCAGCCACCCTCTAACCACCCTCCAACCCCGTCCGCGCGCGGAGGGAATCAGCTCGCCCTCAAAGGGTGGCTGGGGTCGATGTGCGAGTTCCACGAGCGCAAGAGCCCCCAGACGTTGGGAAGCAGGAAAGGTGAACCGCAGCAGCTGGGGGCTCGCTGTCGCTCGACCACCAGCCACCCTCTAACCACCCTCCAACCCCGTCCGCGCCGGAGGGAATCAGCTCGCCCTCAAAGGGTGGCTGGGGTCGATGTGCGAGTTCCACGAGCACAAGAGCCCCCAGACGTTGGGAAGCAGGAAAGGTGATCCGCAGCAGCTGGGGGCTCGCTTGAAGCTCGACCACCAGCCACCCTTTATTCCGCCACGAAATGCCGACTCGATTGGCTCGGGCGAGCCGAGCGAATAGACTAGGACTCCTCTTTCTTTCCCCCCTACCACCCACCTTCATTCACGCCATGCGTCATTCGCTTTCGCTCGTTTTTTTCCTCGCCACGCTGACCGTCTGCTGTCACGGCTTGGCAGTCGCGCACGACTCTGCCGAGCATAAAAATGAGCCGACAACTGCTGAAATCCAAACCGCACGAGGGATCGTCTACGACGACACGAACGGAAATCGAAAGCGTGACCCTGATGAACGAGGCATCGCCGGGATCCGTGTCAGCAACGGTGCGGAGATTGTCAAGACGGATGAGCAAGGCCGCTACACGATCAGCGTCGACAACGACGACATCGTCTTTGTCATCAAGCCACGTAACTGGGTGACTCCGCTGAACGAAAACAATCTTCCGCAGTTCTTTTACATCCACAAGCCGGCCGGTTCACCGGCGACCTTCAAGTTTGCCGGTGTTGACCCGACAGGTCCGCTGCCCAAGTCGATTGATTTTCCGCTCCGGCATCGACCCGAGCCGGAGACATTCAAGGCGATTATGTTCGGTGACCCTCAGCCGCGTGACATTACCGAGGTCGAGTACATCGCGCATGATGTGGTCGAACAGGTCATCGCCCAGCAGGCTCATGGTGCGGCATTCGGCGTGACTCTCGGCGACATCGTTTTTGATGATTTGTCAGTCATGGAGCCACTCAATCAAGCGATCGCGCTGATCGGGATTCCCTGGTACAACGTGATCGGAAATCATGATCTGAATTTGGATGCGAAGGACGACCAAGGGAGCGACGAGACGTTTGAACGGATCTACGGCCCGTCGTATTACTCTTTCGATCACGGGCCAGCACACTTCATGGTGCTTGATGATGTCGATTGGATCGGGGCTCACGATGGCCAGAAAGCTCATTATCATGGCGGATTTGGCGAGCGACAGATGGAGTTCATCCGCAACGATCTGGCACAGATTCCCGCCGACCAATTGGTCGTGTTGATGATGCACATTCCGCTGACCGATGTGGACGGTCGCCAAGAACTGTATCGATTGATTGAGCAGCGCCCGGCAACCGTCTCCATTTCAGCGCACACGCATTACATGGAGCATCGTTTTATCGGAGCCGAGGACGGATGGATGGGCCAGCAGAAGCACCACCACATCGTCAATGTGACCGTTTGCGGCAGCTGGTGGCGAGGCAAAAAAGACGAACGCGGGATTCCGCACGCGACGATGAGCGATGGTGGACCCAACGGGTACACGATCATGGAGTTTGACGGCCGCACCTACTCGCTGCAATTTCGGCCCGCCAGCCGCCCGGCGGACTACCAAATGAATATCTATGTTCCCGAAGTCGTTCACCAGGCCGAACTGATCGCCACGGTGGTCACCGCGAACATCTTCAACGGCTCCAGTCGATCCGAAGTATCGATGCGGTTGGATCGTCAGGGTGATTGGAAACCGATGGAGCGGATTACCGTCGTTGATCCGGCCTTCGTCGCCGAGAAACATCGCGAGCAAGCGCTTGCCGACCGAACCTGGACCGAGTTGCCCGCAGCCCATGCGACCCCGCACATGTGGCGTTGCATGATGCCGCCGAACCTCGCGGTCGGTAGCCATCTGATCGAAGTGCGGTCGATTGATATGTCAAACAAGACGCATCTGGATGAACGGATCATCCGCGTGGACGCGAAGTGAGCGTCAGTGACAACTGCACGGATGGGGGTGGCCGGCGGTCGAGCGTTAGCGAGCCCCCGGAATGCTTTCGCGGTTGTTCGCTGGGGGCTCGCTGTCGCTCGACCACCAGCCACCCTCTAACCCCGTCTGTGCCCGGAGGGGAATCAGCGCCCTCAAAGGGTGGCTGGGGTCGATGTGCGAGTTCCACGAGCACAAGAGCCCCCAGACGTTGGGAAGCACGAAAGGTGATCCGCAGCAGCTGGGGGCTCGCTTGAAGCTCGACCACCAGCCACCCTCTAACCCCGTCCAACCCCGTCCTGCGCCCGGAGGGAATCAGCGCGCCCTCAAAGGGTGGCTGGGGTCGATGTGCGAGTTCCACGAGCACAAGAGCCCCCAGACGTTGGGAAGCAGGAAAGGTGAACCGCAGCAGCTGGGGGCTCGCTTGAAGCTCGACCACCAGCCACCCTCTAACTCCGTCCAACCCCGTCCGCGCCCGGAGCGAATCAAGGTCCTCAAAGGGTGGCTGGGGTCGATGTGCGAGTTCCACGAGCACAAGAGCCCCCAGACGTTGGGAAGCACGAAAGGTGATCCGCAGCAGCTGGGGGCTCGCTTGAAGCTCGACCACCAGCCACCCTCTAACCCCGTCCAACCCCGTCCGCGCGCCGGAGGGAATCAGGCGCCCTCAAAGGGTGGCTGGGGTCGATGTGCGAGTTCCACGAGCACAAGAGCCCCCAGACGTTGGGAAGCAGGAAAGGTGAACCGCAGCAACTGGGGGCTCGCTTGAAGCTCGACCACCAGCCACCCTCTAACCCCGTCCAACCCCGTCCAACCCCGTCCGCGCGCCGGAGGGGAATCAGCGCGCCCTCAAAGGGTGGCTGGGGTCGATGTGCGAGTTCCACGAGCACAAGAGCCCCCAGACGTTGGGAAGCAGGAAAGGTGAACCGCAGCAACTGGGGGCTCGCTTGAAGCTCGACCACCAGCCACCCTCTAACCCCGTCTGTGCGCCGGAGGGAATCAGCGCCCTCAAAGGGTGGCTGGGGTCGATGTGCGAGTTCCACGAGCACAAGAGCCCCCAGACGTTGGGAAGCAGGAAAGGTGAACCGCAGCAGCTGGGGGCTCGCTGTCGCTCGACCACCAGCCACCCTCTAACCCCGTCCAACCCCGTCCAACCCCGTCCGCGCCCGGAGGGGAATCAGCGCGCCCTCAAAGGGTGGCTGGGGTCGATGTGCGAGTTCCACGAGCACAAGAGCCCCCAGACGTTGGGAAGCAGGAAAGGTGAACCGCAGCAACTGGGGGCTCGCTGTCGCTCGACCACCAGCCACCCTGGCGCCGGCCTTTGTCGCCGACCGAACATTGCCTTCCGAACGCTAGACGCCAGCGACCCTTTCGATTCCCGATGACACGCTGTGTTCTCAGCGCTGTGTTCTCAGCAAGCGGATCATGACCACCGCTAACCGTCTGTTGGATCCGTTGTCTCTTCCTCGGGAAAGCGTTGAAAAACACCTCGAATCACGATCAACGATAGCAGCAGCAGCGAACTGCCGGTAAGGAATGGTGCGCCGGGTAGTTCGACGAATGCTTTCGGTGAGGTGAAATAGCTGAACAGTCCGGCGGTGAACAACAGAGGAGCGATGATGGCGGTCAGACTCATCAGCGACGTTAGCGCTCCTTGAATCTGCCCCTGCTCGGATGACCCAACTTTACCGGCGACGATGCTTTGGATCGCCGGTCCGGCAAGTCCTCCCAACGCACCGAAGATAATGATGCAGGGAATCATCCATCCTTCGCTGGCCAATCCGTATCCCAAAAAGGCGATTGCAGAAACCGCGATACCGAGTTTCGCGGTGCGTCGTTCGCCGAATCTTTGGATCATCGGACGCACCATCCCCCCTTGCACGATTGCGGAGCTCAAGCCCACCAAACCGAGCGCCAGTCCGTTGGTCAGTTCGTCCCAGCCATATCGAAAATCGGTGTACAGCACCCAAACGTTTTGCAGTCCGCGTTGGGCCAGCGACGTCCCCACGAATACAATCGACAGCCCTGCAACGAGCGGGTACTTGCGGAGATGAACCAGCGCGCCGATCGGGTTCGCTTTGGCCAGCGAGAAACTGCTGCGGTTTTCCGCAGAATGTGATTCGGGAAGGATGAAGAATCCGTACAGCCAATTGACCAGCGCGAGTCCAGCGGCAACGAAAAACGGTAGCCGCAAATTGATCCAGCCGAGCATGCCGCCCAATGCCGGACCGAGGATGAATCCGAGCCCGAACATCATGCCGACAAAACCGAAATTGCGAGCGCGATTCTCGGGTGTGGAAATGTCCGCGATGTAGGCGTTGGCCGTGGTAAAGCTGGCACCCATGATCCCGGCAAAGATTCGTCCCACGAATAACCAGGCAATATTGGGCGCAAATCCCTGAATCAAAAAATCAATCCCCAGTCCGAACAACGACGCCAAGATGATCGGTCGCCGTCCAAAACGATCCGAGAGTGCACCCAAGACCGGGGCAAAAAAGAATTGCATCGTTGCATACGCGGCACCGATGATGCCAACATAAATTCCCGCTTTGGAAACGTCGGCCTGCAAGGAAATTGTCCCGTCCGCCATGACCGTCTCGGTCGCAATCAGCTCTTCGACCAGGTTTGGCAGCACCGGAATGATGATCCCGATCCCCAGGATATCGATAAACAGCGTCACCAGAATGAAGACGATCGCGGCTTGACGGGGCGCCTTCGGCGAATCCGCAAGGCCGTCCGATTTCGCTTCGTGCTGGTTCCGATCGGTCGAAGAATGCTCGTTGGGCTGCGTCAAAAGATCGCCGTGATTGTCAATGCTGCAGAGATCGAGTCGGGCATTCTAGTCTTGGCGGCCGATTCGTGCTGCGGTGGGATGCGGTGGGATGCGGGGGAGGGTGGGAGGGTGGGCAAGATTTTCCAATCCGGTGAACCGCCTAAGGTTCGGTGTGCTCGCGTTTCATGATCGATGACATCGACCGGACCAGATCGGGATGCTGCTTGGCGACATCGTTCTGCTCGCCCGGGTCGTGGGCAAGATCAAACAGCTGAATCATTCCGTCCGGCTGTTTCAACCAGTTCAGACGGACCGCCTTCCAGTCGCCCTTCAATACGGCCTGTTTGCCGCCTTGTTCCTTGAATTCCCAGTACAAGTGCGCGTGTTGCCGTTGCTGAGACTCGTTTCCCAACAGCGTTGGCGCGAATGAGATTCCATCGCTGGGGGGGCACCCGATGCCGGCGATATCGGCGAACGTCGGCATCATGTCTTGAAAACCGCTGATCTGATTGGTTTGTTCGCCAGGCTTGATCGTACCGGGCCAGCGAGCGATCAACGGTACCCGAATGCCCCCCTCGTACAGATCGCGTTTCTTGCCCAGCAGTTGCCCATTGGAGTCAAAGAAATCCGTCAGGTGGCCCCCTTCCTGGTGCGGGCCATTGTCACTGGAAAAGAAGACGATTGTGTCGTCCTCGATACCCAGTTCCTTCAGTTTCGCGAACAGTTTGCCCATGTCGCGATCGATGTTTCGGATCATCGACGCGAATCCCTTTTCCGGCTTTGGCCACTCGCGGGAAGCGAACTCTCCCAACGTGGGAACCTCCATCCCGTCTTTACCTCCCTCGTTGTTCGCATGAGGGACGTTCAGTGCATAGTAAAGGAAAAAGGGCTTCGAAGCGTTGCGTTCGATAAACGACATCGCTTCGGCAGTCACCAGGTCGGGCACGTAGTCGATCTTCGTTTCGGCAACGCCGCGACCTTCACGCCCCTCCTCTGCCGGAACCTGCCATTTCTCGGCCAGCACGTTGCGAAGCTTGACCTTGGCTCCGTTCCTGACGATGAATTCGGGATAGCAGTTGTGGGCGTGAAACATATTCACGTAGCCGTAGAAGTAATCGAATCCATTACGATTCGGATCATCCAATGGCGGTGGGTTGCCGACGCCCCATTTGCCGACGCATCCGGTTCGGTATCCGGCGCCCGATAACATTTCGGCGATCGTTCGTTCTTCATCACGAATCAATCCCGTATCGTTCCCGCGTACGGACGTGTGACCGCCGTGTTTGCCGGTCAACAGTACACACCGACTTGGCGCACAAACCGTGCTGCCGGCGTAGTGTCGGGTAAACCTCATCCCCTCGCTCGCCATTTTGTCCAGGTTGGGTGTGTTCAACGTGGTCTGCCCATAGCACGACAGATCGCCATAACCCAAGTCATCGGCAAGTACATAAATGATGTTTGGCTTGTCCGCTGCGACTGCGGCCCGCGAGATCAGGGCGAATGCGATCAGAGCAAGAATTCGATAATGCATGATGTGCCTGAATCTTCACGGTACCCAAGGGGATGAACTTAGAACCAACTCGCGACTTCTTTCAGACCCTCCAGCGGATCATCGACCGGCCAATACTCTAAACCGACGTAGCCGTCGTAATCGGTTTCACCGATCGCGGCAAAAATCGATCGATAGTGTAGTTCGCCTCGAGTCAGTTCGTGTCGCCCCGGATTTCCCGCGGCATGAAAGTGGGCGATTTTGTCGATATTGCTTGTGATATTGCGGATCAACTGTCCTTCACTGATCTGTTGGTGATAGATGTCGAACACGACTTTCACCCGCGGGCTGTCGACTTCGTCGATGATCTGAAACGCTTCCTCACTGCGAACCAGATAGTAACCGATGTGATCGACAAGCTCGTTCAGCGGTTCGATCACCAGCGTCACATCCGCAGACTCCAGCATCGGCGCCGCCTCACGCAGGCCATCGACCAGGCAAGCATGCTGATCTGCTCGTGTTACGCCGCGGCGAAAGTCACCTACTTGCGAGATCAACGTCGGACAATTCAATCGCTTGGCTGCCGCAATCGACTCTTCCAGGCCATGAAGATAGCTGGCGCGAGTCGCCGGATCGACCAAACTAACGAATTTGGTGCAACAAGCAGAGATCTGCAGTTCACCGGTGTCTCGAGCCAATTCGATCTCGTCGAGGTTCTTGTCCCACCAACCCCAAAACTCAAAGGCATCGATTCCAGAATCACGAACCAGCCCGATCGCCTGAGCTGCTGACAATTCGCCGAGCACGGCGTCGATACAAACCGAGGGTCTCAAGCTTCCGGACATCCAGCAGTTTCCTTCGATCGGTCGGCAGACAGAAAAAATGGCTCAGCTGACAATCCACCGTCAGCTCCAAAAAAACGCCAAAAACGTATCGATGCGACCATAATAGGACGAATGGATCCATCCGCGCCAAGCAGCCAATGCTGTGACCGGAAGTTCGCCAAAGCTGGACTTGTCCCGTTCGCTGAGCCATGATGAGTGCGACAACTCTACGTGATGTCAGCACCTTGAATGTCCTTCGCAATTCCGCAATTCGACCTCGAGCCAGCGATGCAGCAGCCAATGTCCCCGAACCGATTGTTGTTGATTTTGATCTGTTTTTCCGCGACTGTGATTGTCAATGCCGATGAGGAGTCGAAATCGGCGAGTGACGTCAAGCCAAAGGTAACATCCATCTCGGGTGTCTTCGAGGCGATCAACACGCACGAACTATCAGCCGGCACGGATCAGATCAAGTCATTGAAGATCATGAAGATCGTGCCACACGGCACCGCCGTTGGAAAAGGTCAAAACCTCGTCTGGTTCGAGACAGAAGAGGTCGACAAGCGGATCAAAGAGGCAGGGGAAAAACTTCGTTTGTCGGAGTTGACGTTCAAGGATGAACAGTTCGCACACGAACAGTTTGTCGAGACACAAAAGCTTGATCGCGCGGCGGCCGATCGTGCCTATCAAGTGGCAAAGCAAAAATACGACAACTTCGTCCAAGTGGATCGCGAGCGTCAGATCGAATCAGCCCATTTCAATCTGAAGAATGCCGAAGCGTCACTCGAGAACGTGATGGAAGAGCTGACTCAATTGGAGCAAATGTACAAGGAAGACGATTTGACCGAGGAGTCCGAGGAAATCGTTTTGAAGCGTGCCAAACAAGCCGTTGATAACGCGCAGTTCCGGCTCAAGGGAACGGAAGTCTCGACCCAACGAGAGTTGGAACAATCGATCCCTCGCAGCGTAGTGGACCAGAAAGATGCGCTAGCTCGTGCCCAACTTACCCATGCCAAGGCAATTCGTGACATCAATATCGCTCGCCAGCGACGTGACATCGAACTGAGACAGAAAGGTGACAAATTCAAGGAAGAACAGGACGATTTCAAGGAATTGCAAGAGCAACGCAAGCAACTCGTGATTCAATCGCCACAAGCCGGCATCGCCTTTCACGGCAAGATCACGCGGGGCAAGATCAGCGAGAAGCCGAGTACGCTTGCCGAAGGAGTCTCGGTGACCAACGATCAGGTGCTCGTCACCGTCGCCGAACCAAATAGGCTGCAGATTCGAGCCGATCTACAGGAAAAGGATTTGCAGCGGGTTACCGTGGCGCGAAAAGAAAAGTCAAAGTCACCGCTTACCCGGACCGCGAAATCACCGCGACGGTCAAGTCAGTTTCGCTGGTGCCCTACGCGGGGACTAAATTTGATTGTGTCCTTTCGGTAAAAATGCCGAAAGCGGATCCGCCGATCTTGCCCGGCCTGAGTTGCACGGTCGAATTCGAGGATGCAGCCGAACAGCCAAAGGAGAACGCCAAGTAGTGCGTGGATCTCGAATGCGAATTTTGCTCGCCGTCGCCGGAATGTCTGTTTGGCACCTGGCCGCCCACGGTGTTTTCGCCCAGGAGCCGCCGCCGCGGGTCGGTGTCTTGGCCGACGCCATGGACTTTAGCGAGCCGCCCGTGTTGCCCACCATCGACGCGCCCAGCGAGGCGGAGATTGTCGCGGCGATCGAGCGAGGTGTTCAATTCCTGTTGCAGGACCAGAACCCCAATGGATCTTGGGGATCGGCCACCAGAACCAAAGGACTCAATATCTATGCTCCGGTTCCCGGTGCTCATCACGCCTTTCGCACGGCGACGACGTCCCTTTGTATCTCGGCCTTGATCGAAGTCGCACCGCAGCAACCAGAATCGGTCAAGGCAATTGATCGGGCCGAAACATGGTTGGTCGAGCATCTGGGTGAATTGCGGCGAGCCTCTGGCGACGCCATCTACAACGTTTGGGGACACGCCTATTCGATTCAAGCGTTGGTGCGTCTTCACGACCGGCATCATGGCGACCCGTCCAAACAGCAACAGATGGTGGAACTGATTCGTGGCCAGTTCGATATGTTGACGCGATACGAGTCGGTCGATGGTGGATGGGGCTATTACGATTTTCGTTATCAAGCCAATCAACCCACATCCAGTTCGATCAGCTTCGTCAACGGTGCCGTGTTGGTGGCGCTGGCCGAAGCCAAGGCGATTGGGATCGAGCCACCCGAGCGTGTCGTCCGACGGGCGATCGCCGCGACCAAGCGACAGCAGAAACCCGACTTCAGCTACATGTACGGTGAGTATCTGCAGTACCAGCCGATGCGGGGCATCAATCGACCCGGCGGCAGTCTCGGTCGCTCGCAATGCTGCAACTGTGCGCTGCGTCTATGGGGCGATAAATCGATTACCGACAATGTGATCAAGAATTGGCTTTATCGTTTGTATGTTCGTAACGGATGGCTGGATATCGGAAGAAAACGACCGATTCCGCACGAATCATGGATGCAAGTTGCCGGATACTTTTATTACTTCGGGCACTATTACGCGGCACTGTGTCTGGAGCAATTGCCGCCATCGGAACGCCCTCCCTACCGGCCACTGTTGGCCAAACTGATGCTCGACCGACAAGAAAAGGATGGTTCCTGGTGGGACTATCCGCTTTATGATTATCATCAACCTTATGGAACCGCATTCGCTCTGATGACCCTGCGGCGATGCCTTCCGCAAGACGCGAACGTCCGCTGATGAAAGAGCGTCCGGTGATGAAAGAAATGGAACCGTGTTGCGGTCTCGGCTTGTCACTGGCCAACGTTTGATGAAATATGCCATCGCCTTCGCCACGCTGTTGTTCGTTTGCTGCATCGATTCGGCGACAGCAGCCGATCGTCCAAACATCCTGATCATCACCGCCGACAACCTTGGTTACGGTGACCTGCCCTGTTTCAATCACGATTCGCCGATTCGCACGCCGCACCTGCAACGGCTTGCCCAGCAGGGAATCCGCCTAACCGATTTCTACACCGCATCGTCCACCTGCACCGTATCCAGGGCCTGCTTTCTGACCGGCCGCGTCGCCGATCGTCATGGGCTGAGAAACCAATTGCCGGGACTCCAGGGGAACTACGGCCACGGACTTGATACCGGCGAAATCCTGATCCCGGAAATTGTCAAACAGGCAGGCTACGCGACGGGATGTTTTGGAAAATGGAACATTGGCTTCGCACCCGGTTCGCGACCGACCGAGCGAGGTTTCGACGAGTTCATCGGCCACGCGTCCGGAAACATGGACTACTACCATCACATCTACAACGGCAAACACGACCTGTTTCAAGGGATCGCGGAGTTGCACGCAGACGGCAAGTACTCGACCGATCTGTTTGCCGATGCGGCGATCGAATTCATCAGGCGAAAATCCGACATCCACGAACCTTGGTTCTGTTACCTGCCATTCAATGCCCCGCATTTCCCCAACGCCAAGAACAAGCAACCGGGACAACCAAACATCTGGCAGGCACCGGACCGGGCGCTGGCGGCGTATGGATTCGCACCCGACGAATCGGACCCGTACAAACGTTACTGTGCCGTGGTGACAGCGTTGGATGAAGCGATTGGCCGGGTGCTCGCGGCGCTCGATTCCGCCGAGGTGGCTGACAATACGTTCGTCTTCTTCTATTCCGACAACGGCGCTTTCCGGTTGGGGCGAAAGGGAATCGATGTCGGTTCCAATGATCCGTTACGAGACGGCGGCGTGACTTGTTGGGAAGGTGGGATTCGCGTCGCTGCGATTTGCCGGTGGCCCGGCCACATTTCACCCGGCAGCCTTTCGCAACAGCCACTTTGGACGCCCGATTTGATGACCGCCTGCGCCAGACTCAGTGGCGGAAAGCTGCCGGCGGATCGGAAGCTGGACGGCCGAGACCCGTTGCCGGTCTTGACCGCTGGCCAGGCAAGTCCGCATCGATCGCTGTACTTCCGCTTCCGATCTCAGGCCGCACTACGGATGGGCGATTGGAAGATCGTCCGCGAGCAGCCGGAGCAACGGTGGCAGTTGTACAACCTGCGGCAAGATAGCAGCGAATCGAATGACCTCGCGGCCGAGCGTCCCGAGCAGCTTGCGAAGCTCGAGGCAGAGTTCGCGAAGTGGGAACTCGATGTCGCCGATTGATCGCGCGGGCTACGTTTCTAAACAGAGTTCGATCGGTAAAACGGTACCAGATAGGGTCCCTCGGGGATCACTGCCACGGCGTGGTCGTCACTGCTGGCGACACTGTGTCGAATCGTTTCATCAAGTGATTCGAGCACGTGGACTCCCGTCACAACATGATCGGACTTGGGCAGCCTGTCGGCATACAGGTGAACGTTGCCGATCGACATCGGTTTGAGCTGCATCTGCGTTTGCCACTCGTCGATGTCAGCATGTGATTTTTCTAAAATGCTGTTTAAGAAGGCGTCCGGCCCCCTTTCGACAAGTCGTTTTTGCGAATCGATGAATTCGCTCGATCCCATTCCTTCGCTACACTCCGAGGCGATGATCAGATCGCCACCGGGCGCCAGGATATCCATCGCACCGACCATCCCTTTGACGGTTTGATAATATGTCTTATCGAGCGGGTACCCGGCAGCACTCGTGACGACCGTATGGAATCGCCGCGGAATCGATACTTCACAAAAGTCGCGGACGAAGTCGACAGCCTGCTGGTGGCTGTCGACAATCTCCCCGAAATTCACGAACGATAGATTCCTCTGCTCGTCGATCACCGTGTTCAGCGCCAATGCCCCACCCAACATTTCAACGATTTCGAGCTGCTCTTCATGCAGCGGGTTACCGTCAAAATTGCAATTGATCGCGGCTGGGTCGGCCATGAACCGCGCACTATGAAAGGTGGTGATCGTTTCGGCGTGCGCCAACCCTGGTGCAATCACCTTTCGGCCACCGGAGTACCCGGCCATGAAGTGCGGTTCGACGAGCCCGGTCGCGATTCGGATGTCGGCTTCGACAAACCGGCGGTCCAGGCGTACCACGGTGCCACGTGATTTCGTTCGTCCAAGATTGAGATGGTCATCATCGTTGCGGGCAAAATGATTCGCGACGTTCACCGTATGGAGCACCCATCGGTCGCCGACCAACTCTTTCAGTTCATCGCCTTCATTTGGCCGGTGCAATCCCGTCGCCACGAGTACGGTGATTCCGGAAGCGGGAATCCCCGAATCGATCAAAGTCTCGATGATCCGACGGAGGAACAAATGATTGGGTACCGGACGCGTGTTGTCACAAATCGCAATGCAGGCGGACCGTGCGCCCGATGCCAGTTCAGACAGGGGCGGCGACGAAATGGGATTGCGGATTGCTTCAACGACGGCGGTCCGGGGGTCACTCAGGATCGGCATCGCCGGCTTGCGGATGACCGTCACATCCGCGTCCTCTGGCAAGTTGATCGAGATTTCGCCTCGTCCGTATCGAAGTTCGATCTTCACTCAATTTGCCTGCATCAGATAGGCGATCAAATCAGCCATTGACTGCTTGTCGATCACTTGCTCCAGTCCTTCGGGCATGATTGACAATACCGTGCTTTGAAGTCGATCGAGATCGACTCGCAGCACCGTGTCACTCACGTCTGCGGCACGGCGCAGGGTGATGCTTGTCGCACTTTCGGCGGCGATCATTCCGGTGATTGTCCGCCCATCCAGCGTCAACGCGACATAATTCAAGAATTGGGGGTTCACCTCGCGACTAGGATCGAGCACGTTGACCAAAATCGTCTCGGCACCACGCGTCTTGATCGTCGCCAGACTCGGTCCGATCTCGTGTCCGACGCCTTCGACTTTGTGACAGACCGAGCAATGCTGTTTGAAGATTGCTTTGCCGCGGGCAATATCCCCAGCAAGACTCAGCACATCTTTGTATTCGGACACCACATCCTCGCGGCGGCCGAGTTTCACGGCGTCGAGGTAGGTCGCCGCCCGCGTTCTCACAGCCTCGTTCTTTGACTTCAAAGCAAGCTGCAATCGTACGGGCGACAGGTCACCGACCGGAATGTCGCCCGATTCGACCGCGTCAAACAGTTCGAGCGTCCGTTCCCCGCGCGAACAATACTTCGCTAGCCGTCTCGCGAAGCTGGGGGCTAAGACTTTTCCAACCAGCGATCAATGGTTTGGCGACGCCCACTTTGTTGTACTTGCCGAGTGCGATGATCGCAGATCGCTGTAGCTCGTGTGGCTGGCGATTGTCGATCAATTCGACGAGCGTCGGCTGCACTTTGTCAAAGGAACCGAAGGACATCGATTCGATCGCTTCGACACGCTGCCACACGTTTGCGTTTTCGCTGGTGGCCACTTCGATGATCGCGTCGATCATTTTCTCCACCGCAGCATCGAGTGATCGAAGATCACCGTCGGATGACATTTTGGCGAGGATACTTCCTTGGCGAGTCCGACCGCTGAGCAATTCGCCGATAATTGGCAACGCGAAAACGGCATCTGATTGGGGAAGTGCATCGAGCGCGGTGATGGCGAGCCGAATATCGGATTGGCGGTTCTGCCCACTGATCTGGGCCGCCAGCCCCGCCAAAAACTCGCCCGCCGCCAACGAACGAAAACTTGAATCGCCCAAAAGTTCCGCGAATACCGATCCGGCATCGTCGGCCAGCGAACTCTGCACGGCAGCCTGGATCCATCGATCGCCGACGTCTTGGCGAACCAGTTTCGCCAAAACGAACGCCCGCTGTGGCGATGGAATCGATCCGATTGTGAAGGCCAGCTGGTATCGAACGGCAATCGATTCGTCATCGGCCAGGCGAACAAGTTGAGCCGCGATCGCGGACGGGTCTGCCAACTTTTCGGCAAGTTTGATCGCGTGTCGGCGGACTTGCGGATGGGCGTCATCGAGTCGACGCAACAGCGTGGCATCATCCAGGGCAGACAATCCATCGAGAACATACATGGCGTGCATTCGGCCAAGCGGTGATTTCGATTGTGCGGCGAGACGGCGCAACGGCTCGATCGCCGATCGGTCTTGACGCTCAAACAAGACGCGGGCGGCGGTTTCGCGATGCCAGGCATTGGGATGCTCGAGCATCGACACCAACTCGGCTGTTGTCAGGCGGGTCATGTCGGGCGCGGCGCGGTGTTGATAGCCGTCCGGCACAATTCGATAGATACGGCCTCGGTCGCGACCGGCAGTGAGATCCAAGTGCTTCTTGATCTCCGGCGGCAGGCTCTTGGGGTGTTCAATCACTTCGCGGCAGACATCGATCACATGCAACGATCCGTCCGGGGCGGATGCGAATTGTGCCGGTCGAAACCAAACGTCGCTGGATGTGACGAATTCGCTGCCGAAGTCGACCCTCCTGGCGATGAATTCAAGTCCGTTCGGTTCCAATCGCTTGCGATGGATCAGATTGCTGCCCACGTCGCCAACGATCGCGTATCCTTTCCACTCCTGCGGCCATGCATCACCGCGATAGATCGTCACCCCGGTCGCGCCGGTGAAATAGCCGGCCGCGCGCCCGCCACCTTCGATCGGTCCAGGAACGGCGCCGGCGACACGAAGACGTGTCCGCACAATCCGCCACGGTTCGACCGGACTGGTGCGAAACACCTCGGCTTGCGGTCCGTCGGCGGCGATCGAGATTCGTGCCGGTGGCGGGCTGAAAAAGCGATTTCGTGCGATGTAACGATCCTCGTACATCACCTGTTGGATGTGGTCGCTGTTGGACGAGACGAATTTACGGCCCCAATCATCGAAGCACATTCCATGTTGAGCCGCACCGCTGGTCGGTTCAAAGTCGTAGCTACGAGGGTCAAATGCGATGTCACGGCCGCGAACGTTCACCGCCACGTCGTCGGACTCATCCCCCTTGCGAATCATGCCGCCCACGCTGCTACAGGCGACGTGGATTCGATTGTCCAGACCCCAGCGAAATGAATTCAACAGACCTTGAACGTTCGACGTACCGAAACCGGTCAACACCAACTCCTTGGTATCAGCCTTTCCGTCGCCATCGGTATCTTTGAAGTAGAAAATGTCGGGCGCATCACCGACAAACAGCCCACCATCGAAGGGAAAAATCGCGGTCGGCCAATACAGGCCGTCGGCGAAATCGGATCGACGGTCGTAAACACCATCGCCATCGGTGTCTTCCAGCAGACCGATGGAAGATAGCTTGTCGTCGCGATTCTCGCTGTAGCCGCGCATCTCGCAAACGTACATGCGTCCGTCGGCGTCCCACTCAATTGCGACGGGGCTGGCGATCAAAGGTTCGGATGCGACCAACTCGATGCGAAAACCGTCCGCGACCGAAAAGTGTTCGATCGTATCGGCCGGTTCCGTCGGCGGGATCCGTGGCAATTCGTCCGAAAAATCTTCAGCGACGACCGGCAGCGCCAGCAGCGCCGCGAATAACAGAATCCACCGTCTCATGGAGCAACACCCAGCAATTTCTTCATACCATCGGTCAAAACTTTTTCCACTCCTGGCGCGACTTTCGAGGCTCGTTCGCTCGTCTCGTAGCCACCTTGCCCATAAGCGATCTCGGTACCGATGTAACCGGGACCATAGTCGCCATAGGCGGCCATCGCAACTTGGAGATCAGGTCGCATCGCCTTGGCGGCCAGTTGGTACTCGACAAACAGTTCGCCGGGCATGTGTATGATTCGCACGTCACCCACCTTCAGGCAACCCAGATCGATTTTGTGCCCATCCTCGCATCGCAGCACCCAAGCCAGCTGTTCGGGGCTACCCCAGTAATCATTCGGGTTCCACTGGGACATGTTTGACTCGAGTGTCTTGCGATCAAGGTGCTTGCCAAGGGGAAGCGCGACTGGCACGACATCCCAACCGATATCGTCGGCGGTCAGCGGGAATTTTTCGGTCGCTTCGAATGCTCGCTTCATTCCGTCGGCGACACGATTGGCAAGAATCATCCGATTCTCTTTCGCGCCGTCGTTGTACTTGCCGGCACCGATGTTCCCGCCCGCTCCATTGAAATGAACATGCAACACATCCGGTACATCTTGGCCGCGAATGAACCTGGCGATACCGGGAAAATCGGGACTGGGAACGCCCGTGCGATAGTAACTCTGCGGATGGCAGGCATAGTAGCTCAGCACCGCGATCGGTACGTCACCGTTCCAGAACGACAGCGAGCTGAGCACCGGATCGATCACACCGTCCGGTTCGGCGCGGAGCACCGGATCGCGAGTGGTCGTGTAACGTGTCGCCCGAACGTTGCCGTTTTCGCCCAGGATCCGGCGATTGCTGGCAACGTCTTTCACCTCGGCCGAACCGAATCCCGCATGGCTGATCGGCACAGCGCGTGGCAGTGCGTCGCGAACAGCGTCAGCGAGATTGCTGAGAACCTCACGTGCGAACGATCCTTCGTGCGGACCCAAATCGGTCGCGCCCGCTTGGTGAAGCAGGCTTTCGGCGGTGAAGTCACAGCGTGGCGCATCATGCTGGTGCAGCGTGTGAACGGCGACGCGATCACGTGTCGTTCCGGCAGCATCTGCTAATTGATCACGGAATGCATCGTTCGCCCCGTTGCCAATTCCGATCCAATCAACGGCGCACAACACGATCGGATCATCGGAACCGAGAAGGACGATTCCTCGACAACGCA
Organism: Pirellulaceae bacterium; assembly: GCA_963734865.1. Classification (GTDB taxonomy): domain Bacteria; phylum Planctomycetota; class Planctomycetia; order Pirellulales; family Pirellulaceae; genus CBDCUW01. The sequence goes on along the minus strand of CAVTIV010000019.1, from coordinate 726,299 downwards.
AACCCAACTCTTCCACTCGTTTGACTCGGTCGTAGGCCATCATGAACCCCACCGGAGGTGTGGCATCGATGTCGAACGTGGCAATCCTTAGACCTGACGATTGCGTCTGATCGCCGCGGGTCGCAGTGGCTGTGCAAAATCCAAGCAGCAGAATGAACCCGAGTGACCAGAACATGGATCGTCGAAAGTACATGATGAATGTCTCCATTGGGAATCTGTCTAGGCCGAGTTGTCCCAAATCGGCGGATTTCGCAGTTCGTCGACTGGGGACAAGTCGACCGATGAAGGTAACGCGTTCCGGCTAACGTGTCGCATCGACAACGGGCCGGTGGCGTTGAATCTGTGACTGAAAATCACCCAGGCTTTGCCAGTACATTTTCTTGTTCAGGTCAACCTCGGCAATCGCGATGCTGCCCCAGGTCTCGGCCTCTGCCAAAGTCTTTCCATCATGACCGAAGATGGCCGAAATCATCCAGTTGTTGGAATGATCGGTGTAGGTGCTGCTGATCACGTACACGTGATTTTCGCACGCTCGAGCCGCCGCAAGCATCGGATTGCAGCCCCACACGGGCCAGGCAATCACTTCAGCGCCGCGATTGGCCAGCTCGCGGGCGACCTCGGGGAAAAAACCGTCATAACAAACCATCATCCCGACTTTTCCGAAACGAGTCTGGAACACCGGGTAGTCGCTGCCGGGCGTGATGCCCCCCTCGATTTCGCCTCGAGGAAGCGAGACCTTGCGATACTTGCCGACGATTTTACCTTCGGGACCGAGCAACACCGCGACGTTATAAATCAAGTGCCGATCACGCTCGAGCAACCCGGCAACGATGTACATGTCGTGTTTTTTTGCCAGCGCACCGAAGTAGTCGGTGGATGGACCGGGGATCGGTTCCGCCGCATCGGCGTACGTCCCTTTCAATCCGTAGTAGGTCAGCGTCTCGGGCAAGACAATCAAGTCGACATTCTTGGCTGCCGCTTCGGCAATGAACGGCTCGAACTGCTCACACTTCTCACGCGGCGATTGCCCGGACCGTGGTTGGTAGTGGACGGTAGCCAGTCGCACCGTGCGTGGCTTGGGTGCCGCGACGCTCGTCAGCGAAGGGAGCGACCATTGCACCGATGACCCTGGGGGTCCCCAGCGAAAGTGCAATTCGATCCGGGCCTTGGAGGCGTCAGGCGGCGCACGGTAGATACCGGCGAGTTTTGTCCAGCCATGCTTGCTGGGTCCGTCGGCTGGGAATTCGGGCTCGGCTCGAGGACGCTCGCCCGGTCGGTAGGAGGCAAAGCTCGGATCGGCCCGCTTGACGTGCTGTCCCGAGGAGTCGAGCCAAATGATTCGAGCCATCGCGGCGCGACGCTCGACGAGTAGTCCCTGCGTCTTTCGCTGGACGGCAAAACGATAGTACTTGCCACCTTCGACATCGAAGTCTTTCACCCAAGCCCCCGCAAGACCGTCGCGATCGTCCGCGGAAATGACCAACGCGCCATCCCCTTTCGGGCCTCCATCGGCCAGCCAGGAAAATTCGGGTCGAATTTCGTCCCGCGGTGACTGTTGATTCCAATCCCGTGCCGGATCCGAACCCCGGTCGGATGTGTCATCGGCTAACGCGGGATAACCGACCCACAGCGCCACAACTGCGATCCACGCCGACTTCATGATCTTCTCCGCAAGAGACGCGCAACAGGAAATATCTGCCAGTCACCGATTCTACCCCCAACGGATCAGCCGTGCCGACAACAACACAAGCAGAACCGGAACGGCGAGCAATCGATAGACCGGAGGCCCAAAAACAACGGTCGCGTTGAACACAATGAAGGCAAACAGCAGCTGGATACCAATGTCGATTGGACGGGCCGTCTCTCGCTCCCTCTGCCGGGAAAAGACCAGCCGAACAACATCCGCGATCCAGATCCCGGTGAACAAATAGTTGACCCAGATGCCGTCGCCACGGCCCAATCCGGTCACCCGCTGGGTCTCGGCGGCTGTGTGGTCGAGTGCCAGCTGGTGGCTCCAATGGTGAACACATTCAAAGGCCAGGATCACGTGGGCCAGATAACAGGCACAGCCAAGGCTCCACAATACGCATTCGCTTGTTCGCGGAACTCGGGCTGTGTCGCTTCGCCGCAGTAACACGAACAGCCGCAGTAGATAGAACAAAACTGCCAAACGCACTGACCAAATCATCAGTGTTTGGCCCGTCGACGGGTTCCACAGGGCCCAACCGAGGACGGTCATTGCAATGCCGATGCAGCAAAGACACCGGTCACGGAATCCTCTTCAAGCGAATGCGACGATATTCGACCTGCCCACGGTCACCCTCCAGACCGATCGGGCCTGTTTCGGGAACCTTCATCGCTTCCTCGATCACTTCTCCGTTGCAGCTGCAATGTGCGACGCCGTCGGTGACGGTGACGACCAACTCGTTCCATTGTTGGGGCTTGTATTGGGTCAGATCTTTGTAGGGCCCGGCAACCAGAAAGTCACGGCATTGAAGTTGCGGCTCCCGAATGAACACACCGCTGTCGGCGTTTGGCGTGGCCCGAAACTCCAAGATCAATTTGAAATCGCCGGGAAATTCTTGGCTGGTCCAAAGCTGCTGGATCGCACGACCTTCCGCAGGTGTGGTGACGACGAGTCGCCCGCTGATGGCTCGGTAGCGGCCATCATCGGTCGCTTTCTTACCATCAAAAGAAATCGGTTCTTTCACGATTGGCCATGCCGGAGCATTGGGGTTACCGCCAAGCCAACGTTCTCGACTGCGAAGCATTTGCTCGGTTGTCACGCGATATCCCCAGCCGCTCAAATCCTTGCCGTTGAATAGACTCACGAAACCCGGTTCGAGCTCAAAGTCATCGGCATCGGTCTCCAGGAATCCAAGAGTTGCAAAGATCGGACGAATCGCCGCCTGCCACTTCGCGTATCCAATTTGATTGGGATGCAGCAAATCGGGGAACTCATCCTTCTTGGCATCGCCTTGTGCATCGGCAAACAGAGACCATGTGTCGACGACCGTGATTTGCGGATCGCCCTTGGCGATGCTCGCGTAGAGTTGATTGATTTCTTTGATCTTGTCTGCCGGCCTGCTCTTGGATTCGCTGCTGGGAAAGACCAGACAGAGCACGATGGGTAGTTTCGCGTCATGTGCCTTGATGGCGCGAACGATCAACTGCGCGTTGCCGGCGATGGTGGCTGGGTCGGCATGCTCTTCTAGATCGTTGGTGCCCATCAGCAACACGACAGCCGCCGGATCGAGGTCCAGGACATCTTCTTGCAACCGGATCAACATTCCGCGGGTCGTATCGCCACTGATTCCACGGTTGGCGACTTTCATTTCCGAAAAATCACCGCGAAAGTCATCTTGCCAACCTTGCGTGATCGAATCACCGAGGAAGACAACAGCGCCGTGATCTTTTTCTTTGTTGGCGGCAAACGTGGCACGTCGGTTGTTCCAGACATTTTGAAACCAGTCGGCCCGCCGTATCGGTCCGGCGCCGGGCAGCCCATCGTTGGTGGCCGGAATCGCCAGCGCCGCGCCGGAAGCCGATCGAGCATCCTGTCCCGATGACGGATTTGTCAGCAGCGAGAGACAGACAAGAAAACAGACAGAGCCGCGAAGGATGGAAAAAATCATGGCCGTGGACCGAGTGAAACAGGCGTGAAGGGGGGTCATTGGATTGGCGGATAGTTTACACCCTTTCACGCGGCGAAAGGATTCGGGCAACCGTCGTCACTTGCCGGCGTGACAGATGGACACCTTCACAGGTCCGAAGCGCCGCTGTAGCGGGGGAAAGAATGGTCACCGTAGGCTGCTGCCGCGACGATGTCGATCCACTTCATCGGCCCATCAAAAAATTGGCGGGCGCGGATCCCGGCGGCGCGGAGCGGCAGCGGCGCCCCGAACCGAGCCGCCATGATTACAATGACGCCTCCCGCCAGAATCCTTCCCTCACTCGTTGACGAAACCGACAAGGTCTGCTCGTGACAAATCGCTGCCCTCAAAGACTCGCCCTTACGGCGATTTTCTCACTGTTGATTGGCTGTTTTTTATCCCTATGGAGTGCATTCGCCGAAGGTCCCTCGCTGGAACTCAAACGCGGAGACCACGTGGTCTATATCGGCAATACAATGGCCGATCGGATGCAGCACCACGGATGGCTGGAGACCTATCTGCATGCCCTTCATCCGGATCACGATTTGACGTTTCGTAATCTTGGATTTGCCGGCGACGAGATCAAGAATCGTCCTCGCTCGCAAGATTTCGGCAACCCCGATCAATGGCTGAGCAAGTGCCACGCCGACGTCGTCTTTTGTTTCTTTGGATACAACGAAGCGTTGCGGGGGGATGATGGCCTCGCCGGTTTCGAGAAAGATCTGGAGGAAATGATCGATGCGATGCGGTCCCAACAATACAACGGTTCATCACCGCCGCGGTTGGTCATTTTCTCACCGATCGCTCACGAGAATCTGTACAGCCCACACCTTCCCGATGGCTCGGAAAACAACGCCAAGTTGGCCAAGTATGCCCATGTCATGCAGAAAGTCTGTGCCGCCAAGGACGTGACGTATGTGGATCTGTTCACGCCAACGCAGCAGTTGTATGCATCCGCGGACGAGCCGCTGACGATGAACGGAATCCATTTATTGGACCACGGCAACAAGGCGGTTGCCGAGACGGTGGTGAAAGAACTGTTTCCCGGCAAGTCGATCCCATCCGATGTTGCCAAACTTCGCGACGCGGTGCTCGACAAGAATTACCATTGGTTTAGCCGGTACCGGGTCGTGGATGGATACAACGTGTTCGGTGGCCGATCAACGCTCGCCTGGAACGACCAGTCCAACGCCGATGTGATGCGACGCGAGATGGAGATCTTTGACGTCATGACCGCGAATCGTGACGAGCGGATTTGGGCGCTGGCAAAGGGTGGCGACCTGGAAGTCAAAGATGATAACTTTCCCGAAGAATTGGTCGTCAAGACGAACAAGCAGGGGCCACTGGAAAATGGTGCCTGGCCCTACGAGGGCGGGACCGAAGCGATCGACAAAATGACGATCGCCAAGGGGATGCAAGTCAACCTGTTCGCCTCCGAAGAAATGTTTCCCCGGTTGGTCAATCCGGTGCAAATGGCTGTCGACACCGACAGCCGGCTGTGGGCTTCCGTTTGGCCTTCCTATCCTCACTGGAATCCTACCCAGCCGCGTCGGGACGCGCTGGTGATTCTGCCCGACGAAGATGGCGATGGAGTGGCGGACGAGCTGGTCGTGTTTGCCGACCAACTCAACAGCGTTACCGGTTTTGAATTTTGGAACGGTGGAGTGTTGGTCGCCGCACCACCGGAAATCTGGTTCCTGAAAGATACCGACGGCGACGACAAGGCCGATGTAAAAATTCGGATGCTGCAGGGCGTGTCGAGCGCCGATACGCACCACTCGGCAAATGCCGTTCGGATCGGACCCGACGGTTGGATGTATTATTCGCGAGGGATCTTCAATGTCGCGAACTTCGAAACGCCAACGAAAACGTTTCGCAGTGGCTCGTCCGGTGTTCATCGATTCAATCCGCGAACGTTTGAGTTCGAGTTTCATTTCCCAATCGGCCCCAATCCGCATGGCGACGTTTTTGATCAATGGGGCTATCAATTTGCCAACGATGGAACCGGCGGAACGGGCAGCTACGTCAATATCGGCAAAGGGATCGGTAATAAGGAATGGTTCAAGAAGCGAGTGCGGCCGGTGTCCGCCAACGGCATTCTGTCCAGTAGTCATTTTCCGGAACAGAACGAAGGCAATTTCCTGATCTGCAATACGATCGGCTTTCTGGGCGTGCTGCAACACGAGGTGCATTACAACGGAGCCGACATCACAGCGACGGAAATCGAACCGATTTTGGTCTCGGGCGACCCGAACTTTCGCCCCAGCGATTTGGAAGTCGGTGGTGACGGTGCGCTGTACGTCTCGGATTGGCACAACACATTGATCGGGCACATGCAGCACAACATGCGTGACCCCAATCGCGATCATGAACATGGTCGTATCTATCGAGTCACAGCGATCGGCCGGCCGCTGGCTCAGCCGGCGAAAATGAAAGGCAAACCGATTGCGGAAGTTTGCGAATACCTGTTTGCCAGAGACAACGGCACTCGTTACCGAGCGAGGTTGGAACTAACCGGACGCGATTCGGCCGAGATCGTTTCGCAGGTTCAAGCGTTTGCCGATCGGCTCGATCCCAAGTCGGCATCGCGCGATCGTGATGAAGCGCAGCGCTGTTGGAATCGCTGTGGGTCTTCGAGGAACAACGTGTACCCAATCTCGATCTGTTGAACAAGGTGTTTCGAGCGGACGAGCCGCGTGTCCGAGCCGCCGCCATCCGTACGCTCGGTCATTGGGCAGGCCGCGTTGAAGATTGGCAACCGACATTGGTCGCTGCCGCACGCGATGATTCGCCGCTCGTTCGCGCCGAAGCGGTGAAGGCGGCGGTCGAATTCGCGGACGTGGCCTCGACGGAAGTGATTTTCGAGGTGGCGACCCGACCCACCGATCCAGAACTCGATAGGATCCTTGCCTATGCCAAGGGATCCATCGATGTCGATGCCATGGTCAACGAGGCGGTTGCGGCGGGGCGAAAGTTGAGCCCGGCGGCGCAGGCTTATGTATTCAGAAACGCAAGCATCAGCGACCTGATGAAACTGGACAAGACGGAAGCGGTCTATCGCGCCATTCTCAGTCGCACCAATGCCAAGCCGCAGGAACTGGCCACCGCCTTGGATGGTTTGGCCGCCGCGACCAATGCGAAGCCGCTTGACGTGTTGTTGGATTTGATCGCCGCCGAACGCAAGAAGCCCGAAGGCAATGTCATGGGCCTGGGCAAGTTGCTCGTGCAACAGTCGCCCGACGACTTGCAACGGGTACGCGGGAAAATCGAATCGATTGCCGTCGGTGGTGAAACGACCGAGCTGAAACGGCTGGGGTACGCCGCCTGGGTCGCGGCCGCAGGTCCCGACGACGCATTCCTGGCTGCCTCCAAGAACAAGGACAATCTGCGTGACTTCCTGGACGCCGTGCCCACGGTCGACCGCAGCGTTCGCGGGCAATTGTTTGCCAAAGTGCGACCACTGATTTCGGATCTGCCAGCCAACTTGCAGGCCGATTCGGGTCATTCGAGGAGGCAGGAACAGGGAATCCAACAACTGGGCATGCAGGAACTGGGCATGCAGGTCGAGTATTTCTTTCCCAGCGGCAACGATGTCGCCATCGAAACGCTCGACCAAATGAAACCGAAGGCCTCGGGCATTGTTCCTCAGATCATCATGAATGTACCGCAGCGAAAGGAAGTTGATCGTTTCGCGCTGCGGTTTACCGGCAACGTATTGGTACCCAAGTCGGGCAAGTACACATTTTCCGTTGCGTCGGATGACGGTTCACGCATTTACCTCGATGACAAGCTATTGGTCAACAATGACGGCCTGCACGGCATGTCCGAAAAGAGCGGTTCGGTCGATCTAGCCGCTGGAATCCACAGGTTGGTCGTCACCTACTTTGACAATGGCGGCGGCGATGGTTTGCAGGTTTCTTGGCAGGGTCCCGGGTTCAACAAGCAGCCGATTCCCGCCAACCGTCTATCGATCAGCGGAGATGAGACGCTGCATGACGTCGCGATTCGTGCACTGGCGTCGATCCCCGGACACGATCGAGAAAAATTCAACGCGCTGGCATCTTTGGTGGCCAAAGGCAAGCACCGGTCGTCAGCGATCCATGCCTTGCGCAGTGTGCCGGCCGATGCTTGGCCGGAGAATCGGATCCGTCCTTTGGTCGACAATCTGATCGGTTACCTGAGCGAGATGCCGGCTCGTTTCCGTACCGGAGCCGCGGCGATGGATGCGATCGCGCTGGCCAAATCACTGTCCACGAAATTGCCACCGGAATTAGCCAGGCGTGTCGATGATCGGCTGGGCAACCTGGATGTCCGAGTGATCGCGATCGGCACCGTCTCGCAGCGGATGATCTTCGATAAGGAATTGATCGCGGTGCAAGCGGGCAAGCCGGTCGAGTTTCGCTTCAGCAACACCGACGCGATGCCTCATAACTTTGCAATCGTGTTGCCCGGAGCTCTCCAGGAAGTTGGTGAGTTGGCCGAAGAAACCGGTCGCGAAGCCGATGCCATGGACCGCAATTATATTCCCAAGTCCGACAAGGTGCTGCTGGGAAGCAAGCTGTTGCAGCCCGGCGAGAGCCAAGCGTTGAGTTTCGATGTACCGGTCGAACCAGGCGTGTATCCCTATGTTTGCACCTACCCCGGACACTGGCGACGCATGTATGGCGCCTTGTATGTAGTTGAAAACCTGGAACAGTATCAAGCCGACACCGAAGCCTATCTGGCCAAAGCGAAGCTGCCGATCAAGGACGAGTTGTTGAAGATGAATACTCGATTGCACGAATGGAGTTTCGACGAGTTGGCCGGCGAAGTGAAGCCGTTGCCTACCGGGCGCTCATGGGAAGTCGGCAAAGAATTGTTCAAGGTGGCCAACTGTGTCGGTTGCCATCAGCTTGATGGTGAGGGCAATGTTTTCGGACCTGATCTTGCCAAGCTGGAAGACAAAAAACATACGACCGAGGCGATCCTGCAGGCGATCTTAGATCCCTCGAAAGACATCGATGAGAAGTTTCAATCGAACATCTTTGTGTTGGACGATGGCCGGGTGATCACCGGGATGATCGTTGAAGAATCGGATGATGCGATTCAGGTCGTGATCAATCCGTTGGCCAAGGACAAGCCGACGGTGATTGAACAACAGGCGATTGTGGGTCGCAAGAAGGCGCCGGTGTCATTGATGCCCCAAGGGCTGTTGGACAAGCTTTCACGGGAAGAAATTCTTGACCTGATCGCATTTGTTTACGCCAAAGGTGACAAGAAGCACATGTTGTTTAGTGATCACCGACACCATCATTAGACCAGGGTGACTCAAGGGCAGACGGGCTCAACAGGGGAATGAATCTCCCCGACGTGTGTGTTTGCGAGAAGCTTATGCGGTCCACGTCGTTCACCGTCCGTGAATTCAAGCGAAACCTTCCCCGCGTCGGCATTGCCTGCTTTGGACTGACGCTCGGCGTCACCTTGGTCGATGTGACCGGTGGCGGAGACTTCGTGAACTGCGAAGCAGTGGCAGATGATAGCCTGGGGCAAGCAATGCTCGTCTCGGCGAGCATTTCTGCAGCCCCAGGACCGTCAAGCGAAACCGGAAATTCCCCGCGGCGATTTGGCGGCTTGGCCGCCAAATCGCCGCGGGGAACGTTTGTTGAATGCGCATCGCTTTCCTGGGGCTCCAATGGCGCGGAAATAACGAGCTTCAATGAGGCCGCGATCTTTCGATCGCGGAAAGGATTCTGGCCAGTTGTATACCCAAGGAGACTGCTGATGTTGAGACTGCCCTCGGAAGCGAACAAGAGCTAATCAAAGACAGATCATCTGCGACTACTGGCGGCCAAGAAAAAGTAGCCCGCATCAACCACCCAAACCAACGGTGGTCGTGTACGGTTACTCTGCAAGGCGCTTACCCCGTAGTTTAGCTCGCATTTCAGAGCGGAAAATGTGAAGAAATATGTCGCATAAAGCTGTTTGCCGTACTCTTGTCTAGTAGGGCGACGCATCAGACAGCTGGAACACAGATGGAATCCGATGAAGAACTAGTCCTGCGAGTCCGCCGGTCAGATCTCCAGGCGGCCAACGAACTCGTCCGTAGATACGAAAGCGCAGTGTATGCAACAGCCGTAGGAATACTCCGTGAGCACCATTCGGCAGAAGATGTAACTCAGAACTCCTTCCTAGCTGCTTTTCGCAATCTGCACTCGCTTCGGTGTGGAAATCGGTTCGGAGCCTGGCTGCTTTCCATCACGAAGCGAGAGGCCACAAGGACAGCCAAAATTAGAAAACGTACGGCGACGCTAGAACTATCCGACGAAGTAATGGATACAGCTCGGACGATCGAAGCTTGGGAAAAGTCGCCTGACCTTTTGGAACTAACTGTGTGTGTTGCAAAGTTACCAGAACATGAACGCTTGGTCGTTACTCTGAAAAATTTTGAAGGGTACAGCGTTAATGAGATTGCTCGGGTTACCGGAAGGCCGGTTGGCACGATTACGAAACAACTTTCACGAGCAAATGCGCGATTACGCAAACTCCTAAAGAAGGGATGAGTTATGAACGCCAATGCAGATGTCGAAAACAGGCTTCAACAACTAGGTCGACTTTTGAAGACTCGACAAAGCAGCGCGGATAGCGTTTTGGAGGAAATGAAGTCCGATGTGATGCTGGAACCGATCAAAAGTGCGGCAAGACCACTCCAGCGATGGGACTTGATTGGCGCGCTATCGATCGCTGGATGCGCATTCCTAGTCATTGGTTGGATGGTGTTCAGCGATGCCCTTGCGTCGAGAGCGTTTGCGCAAGTAAGGCAGGCGGTTCAGGAAATGCGGTCAGCTGTCATTACGTTACGAAAGCAAAAACCAGCCCGAACTGGACATGAAAGTCTATCTTCTTAAGTCCGGTGAATTTCGACAGGAGTTCGCGGGCGGGCTCGTGAGAATTGTTAGCCCGCAGGAAGAACGTAGTCTCGGACTGGATGTGGAATCCAAGACCGCGTGGTTCTCGCCTGAGCAAGGGGTTTCTGATGCATGGTTCCCAATTCAACGAATCTTGGAAGCGCAACAGTCCGCAGTTCGCAAGCTGGGAGACCGCAAGCGTGATGGAGTTACACTTAGCGGTTTTCTCTTAAGTAAGGAAACAGATCCAGTTCGAGTTGAGATGTGGGTGGATCCTGAAACTCACTTGCCTGTCGAGGTCAATGAATCGCCATCAACCCCTGGCGACCCGCTTGTTTCGCATCGGCAGGCAAAGTTGCGATTTGAATTCAATAAAGAACTTGCCGCGTCTCTTTTCAACATGGCACCGCCAGCAGAGTTCCGACTAGTGGAAAATGGTCCCAGACGTCCAATGCCGACATTTCCGCGCGGCATCGACATGCGAAAATTCCAGTTGAAGCCAGGAATCGGAATCGGCGGTCTAACATGGGGTGCTGATTTGCCTGCAGTTGTAGCCTATTACGGACCACCGAGCGAACTCTTGTATCGCTATACAACCAATGCTGGCGATGTCGTTTCCCGCGAGAAACCTGATGGCGTGTCAATTGACCACGTTGTTGTGAAATACGATGCATTCGGGCTGCGTCTAAGAGTTAAAGAAGAAAACGGTTTGTTCTCGGTATCCGCCGAGGAAGGGATTCCAAATCTGGGCATCCGAACATTCCCTGGTAAGACGACGGAGACAATCGCGATCGGTGCAACACTGAACGAAGTGAAAGAGGCTTACGGAAAGCCATCTCGATCGAGAGGCCCCTCTGATTCTCCGTTTGCCCTAATTTATGGCGATAAGGGAGTGGCATTCGTACTGGCGGAAGGTCGTGTGACTGCAATTACTGTCACCGCAAGTAAATGAGGTCGGATACTTGCGCTTCAATGAGGCCGCGATCTTTCGATCGCGGAAAGACAGTCGATGCAGCAGGATGCATCCGCGATGCACTGCAGCTTCAATGAGGCCGCGATCTTTCGATCGCGGAAAGCGATCGCAGCGCGGCATGTCGATCGCGAACGCATCGCGCTTCAATGAGGCCGCGATCTTTCGATCGCGGAAAGCAGTCGACGTCCGACGGTCGATCGACTGGTGACAGCGCGGCTTCAATGAGGCCGCGATCTTTCGATCGCGGAAAGATCGTCGATCAGATGCGCGATATGCGTCGATCGATCGATGCTTCAATGAGGCCGCGATCTTTCGATCGCGGAAAGCGCGCTGATAGTCGCTGACGCACGTGACGCCGATGCGACGCTTCAATGAGGCCGCGATCTTTCGATCGCGGAAAGCGCGACTGCCAGCGTCGATGCACATCGCAGCACGGCACGGCTTCAATGAGGCCGCGATCTTTCGATCGCGGAAAGATGCAGACGATGCTCGTACAGCGCGATCGATGTCGACATCGCTTCAATGAGGCCGCGATCTTTCGATCGCGGAAAGCTGACCGATCGACGTGCAGCTGTCGATCAGCGACATCGAGCTTCAATGAGGCCGCGATCTTTCGATCGCGGAAAGGGCACTCGGTTTTGATGCTGAGAATATCGCAACTTTTTGATCACTCCGCGAGCGGTCCGGGTTCAATACCCCCCTCAAAGCAACGCGAAATGTCTGGACATCACTCTAAATCTTTTCCCGACAAAGAGTTGCGCCGTTGCGAGCGGGTGCGGCTTTTTTTGCATCACCAAGCCGCTCGCGAGACTGTCGATCACTAACGGGTTACAAAGACCGGGTACTCGCGGATCTCGCCCGTCACCACCCGTGCCAAGAGGCGCGTCTGTATTTCCAATAGCCGGCGGTAGCTGACCCGGTAGTCGAACAAGGGATGCGTTACCAATTGATCCATCCGCTGTTCATAGGCACGAAACAATGCCTTTCGTCCCGAATCGGTCATCGTGACCCCTTTACCCGCTTCAATGAAGTGCTCCGGGTAGACCATCCGGTTGTTGATCGCCGTGATCACGACCGAGTCGGCAACCAGCGTTCGAAAGGGTTCCATCAAATCGAGCGCCAATGCGGGCCGCCCGGGGCGCGGCAGATGATAAAACCCCAAATAGGGATCAAATCCCACAGCGGCCGCCGTAACCGTCAAGTCCTTGGCCAATAGTGTGTAGGCAAGGGACAGCAACGCGTTGACAGGATCACGCGGCGGGCGCCGATTGCGGCTGCGGAATTCAAATTTGAAACGCGGCGGTTTACCCAGTGCGGCGAGTGGATCAAGCGGCGCGTCCCCTGGTTTAAGCATCCCGGCAAAATTCTGAAAATAAATCCTAGCCGCCGTCCCTTCGATCCCCAGCAGCGAAGCGATCTGTTCCGCCCTCTCGACCTGACGAACCAGCCTTTTCAAATCACGAAGCGCATCCGCCGGCGGACTGATGTGGTTCCGCATCAGCAGCACGCGCTGGTTGCGAATTTTTCCTGACACCAGCAATTTGGCAATCGCCAAACAACGAATCGGGTCATCGGCCATACGAAATTGTTCGCGGCGAAGCAGAATGTTCTTCAGTCCCGTACCCTGCAGCATCCCGTGGAAATAGCCATGTTGCGAATGCAACACCAGCGGCACATCCAACTCCAGTAGCGTTTTGATCGCTTGCGTCGAAAGTTGAATGTTGCCAAACAAGTTGACTTGGTTGATCTCCCGCAAGCGAACTTGTTGGACCAACTTGCCCTCACATTTGATTTCCAAAACTTCCGACTTCTTGCCGACGTAGAGTCCCTGGGTGTTGAGATAAAGTGGCCGCAAGTCGTCTCGAGGTGTGGCCGGCAAGCGGACCGGTGTTGCTGTTGAGGTTTCGCTATCCGCGGCACGACAGCGATTGGTTTCATCGGGCAGGCAGATCGCCGACAGCGAGCACTTCGGACATTTGGGGCTATTGACCAGCGGAGCTGGCGGCTGGGATCGCTGGGCAACGTCGCGGGCCAACGCCACGGCAACTCGCGTTTTCTCCATCAGCGCATCATCAATCGGGATCGTGACTCGCTGCCGCGTGGTGTGGAAGTACAAAACGCCCGCGTCGCATTGGAATCCGTTTTCTCGTAACACCATCGCTTGCAGGCAAATCTGCACTCGCTCGGGATCCCAGGCAGTAAGGGACCCGTCGGTGGCTCGTTTGGGCTGACCTTTCTTGTAGTCGACCGGTGTCGCCACACGGCCTTTGGCTTCGACGAGATCGAGTTTCGCGACCACGCCGAGCGAATCGCTGGCCAACGTGACGCTACGGGCATGAATATTTTCTTCGACCGGTTCCGCAATCGATTGCTCCTCCTCGCTGCCGGTATGGCACTGTCTCGGGGTGTCGATAGCGGCGATTGAAAATGGTGCCTCCTGGACGGCCACCGTTTTGCGGGCCTGATCGGATTCGGCGATTGATTCGCCGTCGCCGTCGCCGTCGTCGTCTCGTCGCCGTCGCCGGCTTCGTCGTCTGTCGTCAAGAGATCGAACAGCGGCTGGGGTTTCGGTATGGCGAGTCGATCGGTCTTTTGATCGACTCGCGAGTGAACCGCTTCCCCTTCGGTGGTTTCTGCATTGTGTTGAAACTGGCCTTCGACGTGCATCAGGTAGAAAAGCCGAGGGCAATAGACCGCTTCGTTAATCATTCGAGCCGGCAAATAGCGATCACTCTGCTCGTCGTCATCATCGTTGGAAATCTCGATTTCGGTTTGCGAGTCGGTGTTCGTCGGGCGGATCATGGCGGTGGCTCATGGCGAGTTCGGGGCAAGTTTTTGATGAGCATCAGACGATCAGACGAGATGGACAGGAGAGCGAGGCACCGCGATGGGAAATTTGCAGGTTGTCTCAGGTGTCGTAGGTGACCAGATAGATATGCCGCATGGTTGCGTGTGCCGTGAATGACGGGTTTGGTTACAATGTGTGTACGATTGGTGCACCACGGACTGTCGCAATCGGGAACAAGGGAAGGCAGATGACGGCAGCGAAAAAATACTTACCGCACTACACAATCGACGACTATCAGCTCTGGGCGGGTGACTGGGAGTTGTGGAACGGGATTGCTGTGGCGATGACGCCCAGTCCGTTTGGCCGGCATCAGGCATTGGCATCTCGACTGCTTGTGGCCTTGCAGAACGGTTGAAGGCTGCGGAGTGTCAGGCGGACGCGGTATACGAATTGGATTGGATCATCAGTGAAGACACGGTGGTGCGACCGGACGTGATGGTGATTTGCGGCGGCATCCCGGACGAGCATTTGCGGGAGACGCCGGCGCTGGTCGCGGAAGTGATTTCGGAGTCGACGGCAACGCGAGACCGCACTTACAAGCGGGACTTGTACGACGAGCAGGGTGTGAATGTTTACTTGTTGTTGGACTCCGATGCGAAGACGCTGGAGGCATATCAGCGGGATCGCAGGGGCGTTTGGCAACACCAGCAGGTGACTGGCGCGATCGAATTTCGGCTGTGTGATCGTTGTCAGGTACATCTGGAGAGTACTACGTTATTTACGAGCTAGATGTGTGGCAAGCTTTCGACTTGGCGATTGTGGTGGAATGCAAGCTGGCAACGAACACCACGTCAGCAAGTGCGCAGCAGCCCGCGCCCCGCCCGGCGGCCGATCGCCGAGCGGGGTCAAGAAACGAAATTTCAAATTTCGACAACCGAGTTGAGAAAGAACGTCAATAGTCGTCAGCGGCGAATAGGCCGAGTCCGAAATGGCTGCCGTATCCGAGTGCTAAAGGACCGGAAACCGGTTGCTCGAACTCGAGCCTGACAAATTGTCCGAATTCGACAGGTGGTTTACGACCGCTGTCGATTCGAGAGAGTCGGAACTTTCCCGTATTAGGTTTAATCACTTCGACGCGGATGGGATCGGGAAGTCCACGGTAACCGCATTCCTCGATAATGTTTTCGCGAAGTTGATACTTCCTCCGCAAATGCTTCGACGCCACGTACGGCGTGATTGAACAAAAGTTTGCAGCCTTAGTCAGAATCGGCAGCGGCTTGCCGTTTCGCCCGCGGAAATTCTTCCACACGAATTCAACTGAACCGGCCCCAATCCAAGTTGCCGACAGGTCTGGCAAGTGTTGCGTCCACAGCATCCGAATGGAAGCGATTGCACGCTGAACTTCGTCGCTCAAACCACGTGGACTGTGGACAATGATGTGGTCGATTCTTCCATCTTGATCGATGTCGATAGGTAAGAAATGAGCATGTTCGTGCCGATTGCCTTCGATTTGGCCGTGCAAAACCGAAGATACGTCACCGGTCTGCCGTTCCATAAACGCGACAGCAGCCTTGTGGACGGCTTCCGCGAGAAACAATGTTTGACCAACCGGCGGTAAGGTTCGCCCACTCACTGTGTCACTCGTCAATGAAATCACTGCAGTCGTCGGGAGAGGACTCGAAGGTTTCGTCGAAACCTGTGTTACAGGATGCGACCGCGGAATCGGCTTTTCTTCCACCATATATGCAACCCACTGGGTGCCCGGCGGTTGGCTCCAGCCATGCCGAGACATCCAATGCGTGTCGATCGAAAGGCAATCGACAACGGAGTTTGGAAACGCAGACTCGATTTGTATACGCTGAGACTGCGTCAGCTTCTTGCCGCGAGTCTGCTGCTCGCGTTCGAGGGCTTGTTCGAGCTGTTGTTCTCGCCAAGTTTGATAGGGAGCGTCCTGCATCGGCATGAGCACACGTTGCGACGCAGCGCCCAACTGAGCGGAAGTTGTCGCGGTTGCCTCACACCATGTCAATTCTTGAGGCTCCTCCTCGATCAGTTCGACGTTTACCCAACTCTCAGCTCGTCCGAGGTAGGATGTGTGCTCAACAAGCGACTTCAGCAGCGACAGTTGATCGTCCGGAAGACTGGCGTCGAATCGTACGAAAACGGCGTGACCGTCGACGATACGCCTCCAAGCATCCAGCACCTTTGATGTCGTTCCTGGCACCGGCATGTAGTGGCGCGAGTGGGTAACGACGCTCGGTGGCAAATGGTAAGCCGGCGGTTGGTCACAAAGCGTATCTACGAGCTCCGCAAATTCGCGTGGCGGCTCGCCTTGCCAGCCAATGTGAGTGAAACCAACAGAGCAGAAAGTGCGAACTAAACGCCACGGACTCGGCGGCCACTCGACCAAACCCTCATTCACGTGGTTGCCCCATGGTGTGGCATGATACCGATGAGCAGGGAAATTGATCTTTAAGATCAGCATGAAAGTTACCCGGTCACAAGCGAAAAAATGGTCAAGACTGTCGAGTCATGCAAGAACGGATCGATCTCACTTCTTATAGACCGTTTTGGTGATTCCGTTTTCCGCATCAGCCCCACCCAATTGATCTCCAAGTTTGACGATCAGCTTTTTTGCCTCGGTGGCCAAAACGTCGCTTGAGGGCAATTCAAACGATGGCTCGCTCGTGCACGTTGGCTGGCCTTCCACTTCAAAGTCGCATGCTGTTCGCAAACGCAAGTCACCGTCCAACAACAAACGGATTTTGAACAGGCAGAGCACAATCAACAGATTCGTAGCATCGTCACTCAGTCCATAACCGCGAAGTTGTGCCAGATCAACCGAAAAATAGGCGATGATATTCGTTGACGTGAATTCTTGGCGACTAAACGGAACGTTTCCGAAGCCGCTCTTGGTTTCGCCGCTTGGATCGACGTGATCGTTTTTCACACCGCCCGACAACGCAATCTGCGCGTTCTCAGCTTCAATAAAAGCAGACAGAGCGCGACTGACCCGTAAGCGACCGCCTGCCAGTTCCTTTTTGGCAAGAAAGACACCATGAATGAGAGAATTAATGTCGTACTTCAACAGCGTTTCGGCCAGCTTGCGACGGTCGATCGGCCCATCAGACAAGACCGCTAAATCCTCCTTCAACTGCTTGATAAACTGCGGGTCCTTGCTTTCGAGGATATAGGGACTGTTGATGCGGTGCGATTCTTCGATCGAACTGGTCAAGTACTCGCCATCACGCTCGACGCGAATGTAACTGAGGCCTTTCAATACATCGATCAAATCGTTTTTCGCAGCGTCCCAACACGTCATCTCAAGGCGATTCGCCATGCTTTGCGTGCTCTCGACCAACAGGTTTTCCTGATCGCCAAATTGGAACACCGCCGCGCCCAGATCGGGAAAGCCCGTTGGTTGGAATCGCTTGCCTTGTGCAGGTACTAGCTTAGCGGTGTATCGAAGGCGTCGAACGCTGGATAATGGAGTTAAATCTAAAGTCATGATTCAGAGAACCTGTTTGGAGAGAACGAACTGAGAGAAACTAACGACGACAGCTACGCTTCGGGCGAAACAAGCTGACTTGAATCAACACCGGCGCGGTGAACAATCGACGTCGCGACGCGAGTGAGTGAGTAATCGGAGAGACACCAAGCAAGAGACGCTGCCCAACGTTGGCTGGTACGGCGATCCGCCAACACTCGCGCGACGCGAATCGGCAATCCGCTGGCTCGCAATCGCCGACTTGCCAACTCAATGGCCCGTTGCGGATGTCCACCGACCAAGTTTTGGAATATCGCCGGATCGGCAACGACGCGAAACTTTCCGCGAACAAATCCTTCCGGGTTCGCCGTATTCTGGAGTGACCATTCAATGTCTTTCCAATGGAAGCACATTCGGATCGCGGCCCACGCACTGAACCGATGCGGATCGACTTCTGGAACCGGGTGATCGATCCCGAGCGCCGGACAAATAACGTCTCGCAACTCCCACGCTGTACGCCAGTCAACAGACATCAAGCTTCGTGTGAGCGCCATGATCTTCGCATCATCCAATTCTGCGTTGATCCAGCGCTGAACGTCGACATGTTGCGCGGAGAGGAACTTGAGGGGAACAATCGGGAGGTGGTGCCAGTCGTTGCGTCGACCGAGCATTTGGAGTCGACGTTGTACGAGGGACGTCAGATCTGCAACGAGATCGGTTCCGCAAGCAATTACCTCGGCGAGCGGCGACAGCGACTCGTCCGACATTGCAAATCGGTGCGGAAGCACGATGCCTTTCTCGTTCTGCTTGAGCGGCATCCAATGTCGCCGCAGCGGATCTAGGGTGTTGCGAGTGATGAGTTTATGCTCTTCGCGTCGTGGCCCGCATTGGGAGGCCAGCGCAACTGCCAATCGTAATTCGGCCGATTGATCGCCAGCCGCAACAATCCATTGTGGCGACAAACCGACCAACGGATTCAATCGCGCAGCAGCCGTTGCTCGCGGATTTCTTAAAAGGTCTGCTTCCGCGTTACCAAGTGCGATCAGCAATCTTTGCCACGTCGCCGTAGTTGCGTTGGCACGACAGCAGCTCATGATCTGATTGTTGAGCGATCTCGCGTGATGGCCCCAATTGTTGGGAGCCGTCTTGCCTCTTGCGGCGCGATCCAACGAGTCTACCCAACGGTCCAATTCTGGCAACAAATCAGAATGGGGAATTTTGGCATCGACACTCCATCGCCCCAGCGACACGGCCAGATTGGCTTGCCCGTTGCGTTCCAAGAACCCATAACGTTGAAATCCGCTAATGCCGCGGGCGACGCCGCAGCGTGCGATGGCCTGCGCGACATCGCGCGGTCGCTCCACATTCTCATCGCCAACGCGACAACGGGCTTCACGTAGAACCTTGGAAAGCTCGCGGTAGGTGGACGGCCGCTCCCACAGCGGCATCCATTGTTCGCCTCGGCTTTTTTCTTCTGACACGGCGGTCGCATGTCCTCCGGTTCCCGAATAGACGGCGAACGGGGCCGCGGCTTGCGGCAATGTGCGTGTCGAGTTTCTGCGAACGATTGCGGGTGTGAAAGCGACCGCACCCTCGAGCATCAGAATAAAATCGATTGGATTTATTTGAGAGCCGTCTTGGAAACCATGACCACTGTTAACGCCACCTGCTGTTCCCGGCGAGAATTGACCGATCGGTGCTGATTGCATGCCTCGCGAAGCCTCTTCTAGCAATGATTCTCGCACAAGAGAGTTGGTCTGAGGAATGCGGCACCCATTTCGGACGTTAAATCAAACAGTTCGGCTAAGCGCTGCATGAAGTTATTCGTGAAATCCAGCCGTCCGTCGTTGCCGCCGGTCCCCAGGAGCGCGGGATAGACCGGCGATCCCTCCGCATTGATAGACATTGCAGCCCTAAGCCATTCGCCGGCGCGACCGCGAAAGTTGGATCGCGACTTACGAAGAAACGCGTCTTTCAAGTCCGATTGATTGGATTCAAACTTCTCGTCTCGCTCACCTAGCAATTGGTGCCCTAAGTTGATTGCCAGACGATAGTCAGCAAATCGCTTCGCCGTTGACTTCATCATCGGCTCGAATCCTTTGTGCCAAGACCCCTTACGGTCAGCGGCGAAGAAACCGCTCCCTCCATTCCATGGGCGATCAACGGTGTCGGTTGATAATCGATCAAGAAGAAATTGACCAGTTCATCAGCATCTAGATTACTTGCCAGTTGGAAGTCGTCGCCGTTCCACCATCCGCGTGCATCGGGATCTACCTGCTCGGATACAAGTCGCAAGACGCCGATGGCCTTTAGGTAGTCGGCCAGCGGTTCGGGATGGATGCCGGCGAGCGAAATGACTTTGAGCGCCATGATTTTGATGTTCGTGATCTTGGGGAAGTTACTTGGTTTAAGATTGACGGCTAAATTAACGTCCGCAGCTCGTAACACCGCTTCCAAGATTGCCAGTGTGAACATGCCATAAGTTCCGCGAAGTGATCTGGTCCGAGACGTCCAACTATCGCCGTATCTGGGCGACCATCCCATTGCAGCGATGTCGGTCGAGAGTTCTACGCGGGGCGTAGTCACTTTTGCTCCGTCCGCTAAGGCGATCTCGATCGACGGAAGCGAATCGCCACTGCGGACACCGCGAATCGGCAAGTGGCCAATCGCAACGCTGGTTACCCGCTCCGCGATCGTCGCTGTAGTCCCGCTTAAGTCGCCGGTAGTTGTGGTCACGTGCGATCCCGACGGTGGTTCGAATCCCTCATCATCCGTCGTCATTTGCATCCACACCGAACTTTTCCGTGGTGAGCCGCAACCAAGTACAGCAACAGATTGAATTCGTCGCGACTCAACCGACTCAATTCGTCAGCGATCTGCTGTTCTGGTGCAATCTCTCGTGTCCTATCCTCGGCAAAATGTTGCGATAATTCTGTAGACGCTCCCAGGATCCCAGGGTGTTGCGCATCGGTGCACGCCAGCAACTCCAGCAGTCCCAACATTGTTGCCAACTCATGCCGAAAGCCGGGGTGACGTCCACTGGGCGACAGCTCATAACGTCCGTCGTTCGCTTCGGGGTGGTTGTACGAAGCACTCAGCGGAGGGAGCCAGACATCTGAGGGTGCTTTCGCGATATCCTCACGAGATATCCAGGGTTCGGAGGTGGCATGAATGTTGCCTCGAAATACAGGATGCGATTTACCGTAATCGTGCCAACGCGCGGCGATGTTGAGCACGTCGTCGCAGTGACGGATCGAGCTCCAGCACGCTGGCGATTTCATCTGCTCGTTTCGCAACACTTAAGCCGTGATCGGAGATCGAAACGTACGCATTCTCGGTTTTGCTGACCGGATCGAGTGACTGACCTGCGTCCGCGAGTTCGGAACGGGTCGGCTTTGGAAGCGCAAATGCGTCGGAGAAATCGACGGGATCAGGAACACCTTCGTATTTTTTGTTAACCTTCGCCTTCTTGCCTTGAAAGCCCGACTCGTTGGTGTAACCTCCGCAACGATAATCGACCAACAGAATACGACCTGGCAGGATCTCCGCGTCGCTGCGGACGGGCTTCCATCGGCTATCGTCAAAGTCCCACCGGTATGCAAAATTTCGTCCTACGCGTTCGCCGTGGAAGGATCGCATATCGGATGCCGTCAGCCACTCGCGAGTCTCCTTCAACGGTGCCGGGCACAGGTCGCGGCGTTGCGGGCGAAAATCGTTTGGCAATTCCCAATTGCTCTCGTTACCTCGTTTGAACCATGCGATCTGGACGTTGTTTTCTTCGCCTTCGCGGATAAATCGACTAATGTCGATGTCATCGCCCGTCAGATCAGGCGAAGTATCAAACAGGTCTTCGAGATCCTCTCGCAATAGGAGGTGGTTGTAATCAAGTCGAAACAATTTTGCGTCACGCGTCACGTCCTCTCGCCAGCGCCCGTCGGCTTCATTTAGAAACCGTAGGCCGACGTTCCTTAACTGCGTTAACGCTTCGAGAGACGCCTGCAAATCATCCTCTTCGTACGGTAGCGAGTTTCGCCCTTGCAGCTTGCGGTCCACGACGATCACCGATGCGGTGCCACCGTATCGAGCTGCACGCCCAAACCTTTGCACAAGACTGGCCCAAGGTGCTAACTCTGAAATCAAGCAAGATGCTGAGATGTCGACTCCAGCTTCAATAACTTGCGTGGCAACGATGATGCGATTGGTCCCGGGGTTTTCGCATGCCGCACGACTGAGCAATGCAGGTCGTGTTTCTGTATCTTCTCGCCAGCGTTGGTGTTCGCTGCCACGAAACTGGCTGTGGACGAGCGCAGTTCCGCACCCCCGCGATTGTTATCGTTGGCGAGTGCTGCGTGAATGTCACGGGCGTCCGACACGCGATTCACCACGAGCAACGTGATGCCCCTTGATTTTCAGGTATTGTTTCCGCGTGCTTCGTCGTCACGAGGTCGACGATGCTGGAAAGCGTCTTCTTATCGCTGATTTTCCCTTCGCACTCTGCAAGAGTCAGTGGTTTTTCTGCTTGGTAGACTGACAGTGTTAAGTCGGCTTCTTGATCAGCAATTGTTGCTTGTTCGGCCGATTCAATCATTTCGACGGAATCGACGGACGCCAGCCAACGGGATCGCAACGTTGCGGATGTCCACCATGTAACGACGGGGCGAATAATACGATTCGCGTCTCGATCTCCTTGGCGGAACGCTTGCAACTGGCTTCCGGTTACAGCGCCAACGCCTTGAAGCTGGACTTCATCGAAAACCCATAGGCAATCTTGGTTCAGCAAGGAAAAATCGATTGGCCATCGGCCACGTCCCGCTGCATAACCTCGATTAAGAGCGCGGCGAAAGAAGCATATCTTGCGTACCGATCAACACCGCAGGTTGCTCCAAGTCCAAATGCCAGTCGGTTGCTTGGACGCCGCCCATAAGTACGTGAACGGGTACAAGCGGAGCGTCGAGTAGTTGCGCGGTTGATTTCAACAGAGTGGTAAGTTCATCCGCAGTCTGCTCAACAAGCACGCGCATTGGCAAACACCAA
The DNA here is from genome assembly GCA_963734865.1 of Pirellulaceae bacterium. Taxonomy (GTDB): domain Bacteria; phylum Planctomycetota; class Planctomycetia; order Pirellulales; family Pirellulaceae; genus CBDCUW01. Next base: position 703,480 of record CAVTIV010000019.1, on the reverse strand, counting down.
GCCAAACGCCGAGGCCAACTGTTGTCGTTGCGTACCAAACGGTGATACACCCATGCCGATGCAAGGCCGAGTGTCTTTCCCATTCCAGTCCCTTTTGGAATCAGACGGTTAACGCACTCAGTCGATTCACCAAGCGTCCGCTGCCAAGCCCGCGGAGAATGACTGTTGTTCGCCTGACGAAAGAAGTCTTCAAATACAAGAGTCATGATGCGAGGCATTCCTGTAACAACTGTTTGATGAGTCGACGGTTTCGCTCAACTCGTTTATTCTCGGCCTCCCCAAGGGAGCACGATGATCTCACGCCATAGCCCGAAGAGGACTGTCGCCGAGTTGTGAAGGCTTTTTGCAAGTAACTCATAGACGGTGGTCTTTTCTTCTGCGTTCTGACTTTTGCTTCGAGGATTTGGAAGATGCGACTTACGATGCCATCGAGATGCGACTTGATAACGCCGCCCGCCGACTGCGTAGAGAAGTCCTAACGCCATCGACAGTCATTCCCAGCGCGACGGCGATGTCACTGTCGCACCACTTCGCAACATGCTTTAGACGCAAGATTTCAGCGGCTTTCTCGGAAAGGCACGCTAGTTCTGGGATCTCGGTCGTTTCCGCGGGATCGGATGTTGAACTGGCGATTTCGGTTATCTCCGTAACGGACGTTTCAAATCGTTCGCGAGAAGGTATTCGGTCCCGTCGTCGCCAGGCGTCTACGAGGCGGTCGCGTGCAATTCGTCTGATAAGGCTTGTTTGCACCGTTCGGACTTGCTGTGAACAGCTCGCCGCCAATACTCGAACAGGCAATCCTGGGCAAAATCTTCGGTATCTTCGCCGACGGATTTCCCTCCGTATGCGTGGAATCCGTCAATTCCGTTCTTCCGGGGCGAACGCGGTCAACTCGTTGAAAGCTCCGAAAAAGCGGGCTGCTAATTCGGTGGCATGTTCTTTGTCTGCGGGGACAGTCGTCATTTCAAAGCTCCGATCAGCCAGAACTGAGGTCTACATGAAGCTAACCGAAATCGTGGTTCAATGAAGGAACGATGAATGATCGTTGACCTCCGTGTTGGTGAAGGCTACAGTATTTTTAGTCCGTTCGCGTCCTTGCCGGTTTCGGGATCAAAGGCTTCATTGAAGTAAGGAACGATGCATGATTTGTATGCTCGATCCGTCGATCTTCCGCGGCCAGCCTAGCTGGCCGCGGCCTCTTTGATCTTCGTTGACGACACTCAAACTCGGTGTTTACATATAAGTAAACATCATGCCCTTTGACTTCTTTCATTGGGCGGAGATTGTTGAGCATTTGGCGGACAATGACGTGACGCCTGATGAATTTGAATCGGTGGTTCAGGATGACCGCAGTGACGCCACGGTCGGTCGCTCGACCGGTCGGCTGGCTCGCACGGGGATCACCGATGATGGCCGGATTCTGTTTCGCGTCTTTGATTGGATTGATGAAAACGAAACTGTGATTGAGCCGCGAAGGGCGTACGAAATCGACGCTTCGAGAATGAGAAGGACGAACGTCACCACGGTGAATCCAAAATATTGAAGCCCGACTCTCAGACCTAACATGCGTCGCCTGTCCTGCTTGATAGGCCGGTGTCATTTCTGTGTGTGCTCTCGTGAGTAGGCGAGAATCGCTGAGCCAAGTTCTTGTTGGATTTCCACTCGTAACGTCTCCGGTTCCAACACTATCGCGGCGCTGCCGAAGCTGAGAATCCAGCTTTTGATCTCGAACGTGCTGGACAGGTCGAAAGTGACTTCCGCCGTGCCGTCGGACTGAACGATCACTTGTTGTGAAGCGTGCATTCGTTTTTCGTTGACGTAGCGAGCTGCCGTACCGGTAAATCGAACTCGTACTCGGACCGGTTGGTTTCCCGCGACAACCGCAAACGCCCCCTCGAAGTGTTCACGCATGTCGAAATCGCGGGGACGCGTGAATGGTACCTTCGTCACTTCCGCATCAAGCATGCGATCGACCTTCCACGTTTGGACTCGCTCGCGATGACACGAATAGCCGACGACGTAGAGCGTGCCGCGATGCTCAGCGAGTCCATAAGGATGGATGTCGTACGTCACCGGTTCGGTGCTGCGAGCGGAATGATAGGTCACAAACGTCGCTCGTGATTCTTCGATTCCCAACGTGAGCGCCTCGACGATCTCCCCGTGACCCGAGTAATCACTCCCCACTCTCGAGCGATGAATCCGCGGAAGCATCCGTTCCACGTAGTCTTGCTCCAGCGGCCCCAACGCGGCGCGGATCTTTTCAAAACCGCTGCCCGCCGCCTCGCCTAGCGGCGTGCCGTCGAATGCCGACGCGCTCGCCTGGCACAGAATCAGCGATAACGCTTCGTCGTAATTGAACTTGATCTGCCTGACAGCCTGCTTGGACAGCCGATAGGTCTTTCGCCCATGGGCATGCGTTTGTTCCTCAATCGCGACGCCGAGCGCTTGCATGGCGGCAACATCCCGGCGGATGGTCTTGATACTGACCCCAAGTTCCCGCGCCAACGACTCGACACCGACCTCACCGGTTCCAATCGAAAGCAGCCTTAATAGTCGCGGATGTCGCTCTGCTTGCCTTGGCACTGGATGCCCTCAATCGCGTCTTGCGTCCGTTTGATGGGATTGAGTCTACCACCGCAATCATGCAGAGGGGGGATTGGCGGGGCCACCATTTGTCCAAACTGAAAATGAATCGTGACCACCGGACAGGCATGGCGAGTCTTAACGAGCTTGCCGTAACCCTGGGTTGCGTTCCAGCCAACACCCTTTTTCCGGCCGCACGCCAACCTGGGGTTACGCGTGACGCTCGCCCAAGGCTCGGTATCGCTCACCCCAGGCTATCGCCTGTCACTGCTTCGCAGTTATCGTTCCTGCTGTGGCGAAACGGAGGAAACGGGATCAGTGCTTGTTCACGTCGGTGCCATTGCTTCGCAGTTATCGTTTCTGCTGGAGGGAAACGATCTGGTGCGACAACCATTCATTCAGTTCGTCCTTGATCCCAAGGTCGGTAGTATCGCCGAGGTACCGTGTTTCTCAACCCTTTCATCGACAAGCATTTTGACGACGACAAGCGAGCCATCTTGGATGTTCGGGCCATCGACGACCATGGACGCTGGCAAAACACCGAGATGCAGACGACGGTGACCCAACACTCGACTGCTAGAACTGTACTTTGCTTCCGTAGTCGGCGATCAATTTGTCGCGATTGCTCAGCCCGCTGGTGCCGGTGAGAACCAATCTCGATAACTTCGGCAGTCTTGGCGAACTCATCACCGCATCGATCGATTTTCTCGATGCCCTGTTGTGACAAAACGAAATCTGTCGCAGTTCGGGAAGTTCCAGTTTTTCGGCAATGGCGAAAAGCGTCTTGCTGGAAAGATACAGAAAGTCGAGCTTGATCGCCTGGACGTTGGGTAGCCCCGACGACGTTACCAGTTCGATGACGCTCACTTCGTCCAGCGAGTTCCGATCCTCGAATCCGCCACCAAGATCCAGTCGCAGCAGGTTTGGAAACAGCCTTTTCCTGGCCATCTGATGGATGGTTTCGATGTCAATCTCGCAGCCGATCAACTTGAGTTGCCGCAATGAATCGACGATCGGACAGTCGGCAAGCGAGGCAAGGTCATCCGCCGCAAGGTGTGACATTTCGAGTTCGAGCAACTCCAGTTGATGGAACTGCCGGGCGGCGGCAATCAAGGGGATATCCGATCGATTCAATCCACTGATGTGCAACCGTCTCAATTGCCCGAATGCCGGATGCGAAGCAAGTTTCTCGACAAACTGTCGCGACCTTCCTTGTTCGCGAAGCTCGGTGTTGCGCGACAGATTGAGAGATCTGCAGTGTGCCAACCGCTGACCTTGAAACAGCGCAGCGACGCCGCGCATTCCCAAGCCACAACCGGCAAGGGATAGCTCCTCGATCGCGTCAAAGGCACCTCGATCGCCAAGCAATTGCAGTCCCCTGCCGGGCACACGTGTCGATTCGAGGTCCAGTTTTTTCAGTTGTGCCAGTGGCAGTTCCGCGATCGCCTCGGTATCGGCAACACTCAATGAACCACGAACCTTCAAGCTACGTAGGTCCGGTACTTTTAACTTTGCGATGCCTTGCAGTTCGTCATCTGCGTAGGACGATCCGACGGTCAGGTGTTGCAGTTTGGGAAAACCACCGCCGTTCGCCAACACTCGCAAAAACCTTGAACCACCGGGAAGTTCGAGGTGACGAAGTGTTGCGGCTGCCGGCATCTCGGCCAACGCCGCACCGATAGAATCATTGAACGAGGCATCGTAGTGCGAAAGATCGAGCGATTCGAGATTCGCGAGATGCGGCGACATCAGCAGTGCGGTCAAATCTTTTTCGGGAATCTTCAGTCCGCTCAGGTCGAGCGACCGAACATTGGATAATGCCTCCGTCTCGGCGAGTTGCGGACCGACGCCTTTGACGTAATTGAATCGCAGCCAGTTGACCGGCGTCGACTGATACAACGATTCAGCCTCGTTCAGGAAGGCGCGGGCAAGGATCGTGATTCTGTCGATGAAGCCACGCGAGAATTCAGTTTTGCGAACGTCTTGCTTCAATTCGCCGGCCCACGCGTCGCGGTGTTCCGACAGCAATTGGTCCGATCGAATCATCAGGTCCAAGTATCGCGGATCGAGTTCATCGAGCTCTGCGAGTTCGCATTGCAAGCGAATGAACTCGCCACGTGGATCACCGGCCTCCTCGAGATAGTCGGCATAGATCAAACGCGGAACATCGTCATCCGGATTGGCGAGCACCTCGTCCAAAAAGGCGCGGCTCTGATCGAATTCGCTCACGGGTTTGTCTTCGGCCAGCTGAGATGTCGATGAAGAAAATCGTAGGTCCCTTTGCCATTGATCGTGTGGGGGCCGTTGAAAAACTCGATTTCGGTTCGATCGCCGATGCCAAGCTTGTCATAGTGCCGCCGCACCTTCGCGAATTCCCAGGCAACCCACTCGTCGATTCCGACGCCATCCTGGTGGCCTCGTTCGACCATGAACGGGCGTGGTGACATCAGCATCGACAGTTCGGCGTAATTGGCAACATGGCCCATGTTCCATTCGAAGATTTCGTATTCGCCGGTCCACAGGTAGCTGAACGGCGCATCGGTGGACGCGTTCTTGGCGACCCATTCATTGAAATCGGCGCTGCAAATCGACAGGCAATAACCCGGATCGGTATCTCCCGGAGGCAGCATTGGCGGCACCCGCATGGCCGTTTTGCCACCGTACGAGAGGCCATAGAATCCGATCCGGTCCCGGTCGACATTGGGCAGCGTGGCCAGCCATCGTAGCGTGACCAGGTGCTGCGGAATGATGTAGCTGAACAACGACCGCCCCAGTGGATTCGACTTCCGCTGCAAGGTACGAAACGCATCCAGACCACGATAGGGATTTTGCGGCGCGTACACGATGAAACCTTGCCCCGCCAGTTCGGCGCTGAAGGATTTGTAGGCATGGTACCCACTCGACTCTGGCCCACCGATGGTATCCATCGGCGTCCCCTCCAAGCCGTGTTGACAGACAACCACTGGGCGACGTTCGCCGGGTTTCAGATCCTTGGGCAGCAGTAAAATGCCGCTGGCGATCACGTCGGGATAGACGTCCAACACGACTTCGTAACCGACGAATTTTTCTTCATCCAATACCTGTCGCGAGCGAGGATTCGGGGCGATCGTCGGATCGGGGAGTTTGCCAATCAGCTCGCGATAAACATGATCGCGCAGATCTGTTGCCGATTCGGTCCACTTTTCGACCGATGAACGGTCGCCTTTGTTGAACAACTGGTCACGCGTGCGATGGCTGAGTGCGAGCAATCGTTGTGTGAAGTTGACGAGCTCGGTGAGTTGACGCCGCTGACGATCGTCCGCAGAAAAATCAACCCGCGAATCGGATCCGGATTGCGGAGTTGAGAGATTCGAAGTGGCAATCCCAAGCCCATCGATCGCGGCGCGAATCACGGTGCTGCCCAGTGGAGCATCACCATCGGAACCGACTTCACCCGCGCTGTCAGCGGCGTGCAGACGTGACCAGTGTCCGCTCGCACGTCGCCACTGGTCCATGACCGATTCGCGATCCGGTCGCCTGATGGCACCGGGAGCGGCACCACGGCGTCCGTCACGAACCGCAGGCGGACCTGCGATTTCGGTCATCCTCGGACTCGCTTCGATCCACAGTCCCCGCGGCGCGATCATGCCGGCGATCTCGGCATCGCCGAACTCATCCAACAATCGCCAAACGTTTCGATAGATCGGTTCCTGCCACACCGTTTCACGCTGGTCGAAATAGCCGCTGACCACCGTTGCATCAATGCGGTGGTCGATCGCGGCACTGTACAACGCCAGCAGGCCACCTTCGCCGACCCCGATCACCATGATTGGCAGATCGCGAGCCGATTTTTCGTCGCGGAGCGCGAATTGATCGACGGCCGACATGATTTTTTGGACCTCGTAGCCGATGATGTGACGTCCAAGTTCGAACGCTTGCCGATACACGAATTCGCGATGCGTCTGATTGGTCGCCCTGCCGATATCGGGATTCGCCGAATACTTGTCATCACGATTGATCAACGTGGGAACAAGAACCTCGCAACCCATCGCGGCCAGGTCGGACGCAAATCGGGTTTCGCACGGTTCGAGCCCGGAGATCATCTCGGGGGTCCAGTCGGCATCAGGAATTGCAACGACGCGGGCAATGGCTTGGGTCTTGGGTTTCAGAAAGAGCCCTTCCGCGGTCACTCCCGTCAGCACCGGCCACCGCACGGCGTGAATCGAGAACAGGGCGTTTTCCGCGACCAGCGAATCCTGGGTTGTGGTGGCGATGAACTCCAGCCCTTTCGCTTCGACTCGCGGATCGACGGCGCCAATGATGATGCGAAACCGTTCACGGTTGGCTGCGATGCTTTTTTCGTAAGCCTCGGTGCTGGAGTAGTCACGATCCCATCTTGACTCGCGAGAGGTACGTGAACGTTCGATCTCACGAAGAGCAAACCGGTCGATCCCTTCGATCATCTGCAGATCAAGTGGCTGGGTGCCCTCCAGCAGTGAAGTTCCCGCCAGCGGCTCGTTTGCCAGCGAGAGGACGGCCAACGGAATCGAAAGCAGCAGCGGCAGGGCAAGGCGGACGGAAACGAGTGTCATGATGCGGCATTTGAGCGAGGTGAACGGGAATGTCTTTTGACGGATCGTACTGGTTCGATCGGTTCAATGATTTCGGTTCGGTCGACCGATCATCCTAGACGATTCGCCCAACGGAGTCTCGCAATCGGTAGGGGACGACTCTGCAAAGCCTTTCAACGGGTGTCTGTCGATCGAACAAAAGCCACGCCGGTTGACCGACGCACCACGAGAAACCGAAGTGATACGATCCTCCGCGATGCGGGCGAGCAAAATCGGGCATTTCACGACTTTTCCAGATATTTCTTGTAAGAATGGTGCGTCGCGGATGTTCTATCTGCGGAGGAACGATTCGTGTCAGAGATCCCGGAAACTCGCGACAGCCTGCTCGTGCGGCTCAAGGATCCGCATGATCGTAAGGATCGTCCCTATCCCCTATCCTGGCAGTCAGGACTCTCGCTGATCTTCTTGACTGGGCCTTGTATCGCTCGGCGTTTCGGCACACTCAGCCTCTCCATTGCAATGCACAGATCGCAGAGTCGCCGAGTGCCGCAGTGACTGGCGGTCGCGGCTATCATGGATTGAACCGCCAGCGGACATTTTTCAAAATCGGTCCGTTGATTCCCAGACGCGACCCCTCCGTTTTCGGGTTGATGAATGATATTGACAATTGCCAAGACAAAAACCAGGACGGGATTACTTGCTGGCCTCGTGATCCTGATGGCGGTTCCCGCTGTTGCTCAGCCAACGTCCACTTTCGATTCCGACACGATTTGGATCGAAGGTGAACAGGCGACTCGAAAGGACGTCTCTCGACACAGTTGGTACGATAGCGTCAAAAAAGACACGCTCTCTGGCAATGACTGGCTATCGCACTTTGACGAGCGGAAAGAAGGATTCGCGGAATTCGAATTCGACGTTGCCGAAGCGGATTCATTCGCCTTCTGGCTCCGTGCCAATCCGTTGGCTGCCAAGTTATCCTACAAGCTTGACACTGGCGATTGGCAATCGATTGATTTTAGCGGCGACAAACGCGGCCAAATCAACATCGCCGCGGATAACAAACCTGATTTGCGATTTATCTGTTGGTTGAAGGTTGGCACGGTCGCACTTTCGGCCGGGCATCATACGATCGCATTCAAAATGAATAGCGGCCCTCAGAATCACGGTGGCATCGATTGCTTCGTCTTCACGCGAATTCCGTTTGTGCCAAGTGGCGCAGATCGACCGACCCGTCAAAACGAACCCGTTGCAGCCGATACATGGTTCCCGGTCGTGATGGACGACGATGCGTTCTCGAGTCAGTCCATCATTGATGTCAGTCGGCTTGTCGAGGCTCCCGCGGGCAAGCACGGATTTCTGAAACGCCACGGCGCGGACCTGCAATTCGAGAATGCATCGCAGCCGACGAAGTTTTGGGCGATCAATGCGATGCCTCAGTCGAATTGGTCAGCACAGCAAATGACACAGGCGGCAAAGTGGTATCGCAAACACGGGCTGAACCTGGTCCGCCAACATACGGTGATCGATGCGGTCGGCTTGCTCGATCGCAGTGGCAAATTCGATCCGACGCGAATGGACCGCTACGACCGTTGGTTTGCGACGTTGAAAGAGCAGGGGATCTATACGACCTGGTCGGTCATCTACCCGCATCACGGTCGGTTTTTGCAACAGCACGATCCGATCGATCCGCAGTTGTTCGCGGAGATCGATCGCGTCGACGAACAGGCGGACGGAAATCGCCAGCCCATTGCGGTCAACGACTTCATCAATCTCGATCCCAGCCTGCAAGCGGTCGCTTGGAGATACTTTGAAGCATTGCTCGATCATGTGAATCCCTACACGGGCCTGGCCTACAAAGATGATCCGGCGCTGGCGATGCTCGAATTCCAGAACGAAAGCAACGTCTTTTTCTTCACGCTCAACGTGCTCAGCGATCCCGGCAAGATGCCGATCTTGTCCCGGCGAATGCGACAAGCCTTCTTTCAGTTCGCCAAGGACAGATATGGCTCGCAGCAGAAAGCTTTGCTGGCCTGGGATGGACGCTCCATGGACGGCGATGACTGGGATGCCGGCGAGCTTCGTCTGATGGGCGCGCACCATTGGGGAAGCGACGGACCGCAATACGAATATGCCGGCCAGACACGTCGGGCCGGTGACTACATCGAGTTTCTGACAGGGATTCAGCGCGAATATTATTCACGTCGCCAGCGTCAAGTTCGGGAGGCCGGTTTTCGCGGCGCAACGGTCGCGACCGCTTGGAAATCGGGAGGACCGGGCGCGAGCATGGCAAACTTGTATGCGGATACGGCGGCCGATGTTGTCGATCGGCACAACTACTTTGGCGGCGGCGATGGTGGCCATCGCATTGTCGAAGGTAAAGTCAACAACGACACACACCTCGACCAACCTGGTCATGGATTGCTAAGTCTGGGGCTTTTTCAAGTCGCCGATCACCCATTTGCCGTCAGCGAGCTGGCGCAGATGCCGCCCAACCCATGGAAAGCGGAAGCGGTGCCACTTTGCGCGTTTTATGGGATCGGGCTGCAAGGTTGGGATGCCATCTACAGTTTTTCGATGAGCAGTCACCGAATGGGTGATGGCTGGCACCACCTCGGTAAGTACGTTGTCGAAACGCCACACTCCATCGGACAGTTTCCCGCAATCGCGTTTGCGATCGCGAATCATCACATCGACGAAGGCGAAGTGGTTGCCGCTCGCTATCTCTCGAAGGACCAGGTTTTCTCTGGCAAAGACCCGCTGGGGCAATCGCTGGCCGGTGGCGGATACGACGCCAAAGAACTGACCGGAAGCTTCACCACGCCACCCTGGGCACTTGCGGTGGGTCGTGTGACGATCAAGTTCGTCGCCAATCCGGCCAAGTCGGAGTTGAAAGACTTGACGCCTTATCACGACCAGGCTGCCAAGCGGCTGACATCGACGACCGGACAACTGGTGTGGGACTATGGAAACCGCCACGTCGAAGTGCGCTCGGCAAAAACGCAGGCGATCATCGGATTTGCCGGTGGAAAGTCTTTCCGGTTGCCGGCGGCCGATGTGCGAGTCAAGACGCCATTTGTGTCGTTGATCTTCACACCACTGGATAACGCCGACCTGGTCGATTCCGAGCACATTTTGATCACCGCCATGGCTCGCGACAAACAGACCGGTACCGAGTACAACGACGACGATTCGATGTTGATTGCGATTGGCGGGCCGCCGCTGTTGATGGAGCCGGTCCAGGCGACGATTCGATTCAAGGGCTCAAGACCCATGTCCGTCCGCCCTTGTGACTTGTACGGAGTGCCGCGATCCGATGAAATCGATATTGCCGCGGACGGTACTTTCCAAATCGACGGACGCGGGCAAACCTATTACTACGAGGTCCGCCGCTAAGGCGGCTGGCGATCGAGCCCCAGCGACGAGACGCAAGTTCGGAAGAGAAGAAAGAGGACTCCGAGAGAGACGATAATCCTCGATACGAATCGATTGAAATCAAAGAAATTGAGACCAAAACGATGACTTTTACCGGCGACGAATCCTATCTCGGTTTGCCACAGCTTGCCGGCGTTTGTTCGATGCGGCGTGCGGTCCAAAGTGACTGGAGCCTCGATGAAAGTGTCCGACGACTGAAGCGTCTGCACTACCTTTTGAAGCGTTTGCATGAGACGCTGACTGCTCGGATCACTGCGGAACCGATCTACGAGTTGAAGACGGCTTTCAGTCACCACGCTTATCTGTTTGCCGAACAAGTCGACCTGGTCCGTCGCCGCGTCGGCGAAATGCGTGAACCGCCGTTGGGATTGGACAAGGTCCCGCACATGGCGCTTGAGCGATTGATGGACGAGGTTGCCTGTGCTCCGACAACGGACGAATTCCTGATCGGCATCTACCAGGTCGCGCTTCCGGCGGTACTTGCCGCATGCGAGCGACTGAAGATCGATGCGCATCCGTTGGCGGACGCACCGACGGTGAGGGTGGCAAAGCTGATTGAATTCGAGCTAAATGAATTGGTCCCGTTCGGTAGCCAAGCAGTTGAATGTCTTGCCGACGAAGCACGTGTTGCCCAAACGCAACCGTGGATCGATCATCTGCATCGCTGTTTGCTTGCCGCCGGCGGGCTGGACGGAATCGGGACACCAAGCGATCGCATTCCCGAGCCGTGGCACAGCAAGGAATCGTTCCAATACCCTCGGGAACCGAAGCGCGATGAACGTTTTCGTGATCCCTACAACGCGGGCGTCAATCCCGAAGCGTTTCTGTATGACGAGCAGTTCTCGCCCCGGGACAAGACGCTGATGATGTACTACAAACGAATCCGCGAAATTGATGTTCCGGAAATGATGGCCAGTATTTTGGTGGAATTGAAAGACGAAGAGCCCTGGGAATTTCACAGAGAGATGTCACGACAACTTTGGGATGAGGCGCGCCATGCGATGATGGGCGAGGTCGGGTTTGTCGCACAGGGGATCGATTGGCGTGAGATTCCAATCAATTTCACCTGGTCACGAAACTTGAACCTGCAACTCGATGCCCGCGAGCGACACGGCGTGTTGTTCTTCATCGAACAGGGATTGATGCCTCGCACCGGCAAACGCTACGAGTGGGAAGTGGCGACCGAGAGTGGCGATTTGCTGTCGAGATTGTTTCAGGACTTTGACTGGGCCGACGAGGTGCTGCACGCCCAAATCGGCCGACGATGGTATGTACCGAGATTTCAATCGCTCAATGAATCGCTGGCCTATGGGGACAAATGTTGGTCAAAAGTGCTGAGCCATTGGGGTGATGTTCGTGAGCAAGGCCTGACCGATCACCGAAATTGGTGGCCCGAGATCTATACGCAAGCGTGCCAAAAGTGGGGCAAGCAGCCTGACCCGAACGCTCTGGCCTTCGCGGAAACGTATCAAGACAAGCGAGCCGACTTGAAACAAATCCGTCCCGACTGAAGTTTGCTAAACTGAGAGCTGAGAGGCCCACAGCACACCCCCGATGAGAATGTTCATGCGAAACTTGATCGCGCTAGTATTGATGTCGACCCTTTCGCCTGTTGCCTGGAGCGACAATTGGCCCGAGTTTCGTGGCCCCACCGGCGACGGGCAAGCACTTGATTCGAATCCGCCGATAAAAATCGACGATTCCGTGGTTCGTTGGAAGACGCCGATCCATGGCAAGGGTTGGTCGTCACCGGTTGTCTGGGACGATCAGATCTGGCTCACCACGGCTACCGAAGATGGCACCAAGATGTCCGTGATCTGCGTCGATCGTCAAAGCGGTAAAATTGTCCATGACAAGGTGCTGGTCGAGAACGAATCGCCCGCGTTTTGCCATGCGATGAATAGCTACGCGACACCCACACCGGTTGTCGAGGCTGGACGGGTCTACGTTCACTTCGGAAGCTATCTGACCGCCTGCCTGGATACCAAGAATGCAGAGGTGATTTGGCAGCGCAAAGATTTGAAATGTGATCACTATCGTGGTCCTGCGTCGTCGCCGATCATCCATGGTGACAAACTATTCGTGGCCTACGACGGATTTGATGTCCAATACGTGGTCGCCTTGGACAAGAATACCGGCGAGACCGTTTGGAAGCAGGCACGCGACATCGACTATGGCACCGACAACGGTGATCGCATGAAGGCGTATTGCACCGGCCAAGTGATCGAAGTCGATGGGCAGGAGCAGTTGATCTACCCCAGCGCGATGGCCACGATCGCATATGATCCGTCCAATGGCGAACCATTGTGGCGTGTCTATCATGACGGCATGAACGCGTCGGCACGACCGCTGTACGGCAACGGATTGGTGTTCATCACGAACGGAATGGGATCAATGGTGGCCGTACGACCCACCGGCAAGGGTGATGTGACGGGAACACATATCGCCTGGTCCGATCGCAAAGGAGTCGCAAAGAAGTCTTCGCAATTGCTGATCGATGGCCTGTTGTACATGAACAGCGACGATGGTGTTATTTCATGCCGTGAACCCGAGACAGGCGAAATCGTGTGGCAGAAACGGGCCGGTGGCGAGATCGCCGCGTCGCCGATTTATGCGGGCGGTCGAATGTATGTGTTTGGCATCGACGGCACCATTTTGACGATCAAGCCCGGGCGGGAATACGAATTGCTTGCCGAAACCAAACTCGGGGATGGCTTCATGGCGTCACCCGCCGTTGTCGGTGATGAGATGATCCTACGTAGCAAGTCGCATCTGTACCTGATCGCGCGGTAACGCACCGTGCAAAGATCAATGCACCGTGCAAAGATCAATGCAGCGCAAAGATCAATGTCGTTCGGCACACTCAACCGACAGGCCGGGAGTGCCGTTCCATTGCGGCCTACGGTGGCGACAGCGATCGGCGATCACTCAAACCGGTAGATGCACTCGCCGCGGGCGCTGTTGGTTAAGTAATAAACTTCGCCCCCGGCGTCTTGGCCGAACGCGAGTACCGGAATGCTATCGGGGATTACCTGTTCATTGCGGGTTGCCTTGCCTGTTTTCGCGTCATAGCTGAGCGCCCACACGCTGCCGGTCACGTAGTCCGCGTACAGATACTTGCCAGCGAGTTGTGGCAACCGCGGACTGCGGTAGACTCTTCCGCCGGTAATCGAGCGTCCGATGCGGTGGTCGTACTCCCAAACTGGTTCGATCGGCGAGCTGACACCTGCGACGGCTGGTCGGTTTCCGAACGAGTGTGTTCCTTCGCGATTGCTCCAGCCATAATTACCCCCTTTGGTAATCACGTTGACCTCTTCCCAAAGTTCCTGTCCGACGTCGCCACACCACAGGGTTCCCATCCCGCTATCAAAGGCGATCCGCCAGCCGTTGCGAATCCCAAAAGCGTAGATCTCACCGCGCGCACCCGCGGTGCTGACGAATGGGTTGTCGGCGGGGATGGCGTAGTTCTTGTCCGCCGACTTGTTGTCGACATCGATGCGCAGGATCGAACCGAGCAGCGTCGACAGATTCTGGCCGTTGGCATCAGGATCGTTGGCCAGGCCACCGTCACCGAGTGCCACATAGAGAAATCCATCTGGCCCGAACTCGATGGATCCGCCGTTATGATTTTGGAACGGTTGATCGATCTCCATCACGATTTCCTCCGAATCGGGGTCGGCCCGATTGGGATTGTCTTTTGATACCGTGAATCGCGACAGCACCGACTTTTCCTCCGTGGGATGTGAATAGTAAACGTAAAACTGGCCGTTGGAGAGGAAGTCCGGGTGCATCGCCAGACCGAGCAGTCCCTGTTCGTTCGCACCGCGCGAAGTCCAGTCATGAACCTTGCCTCGCAAGTCAAGGAACAGCTGCGACTGTTCGACATCCGCGCGGTTCTGGAACGTCCAGATCGCACCGACCTGTGACGCGGCAAAGAGACGCTTGTTGTCGCCTTTGGCGTAGGTCAATTCCATCAATCGAAGCGGGCGGAGCTTGCCGGCATCGTCGAAAGCTTGCCACTGGTCCCATTTCAGGTTGGGAAAAGCGAGCACACCCTTCATGCCAAGTTTGCCGTCGATTGGCTGAGGCACCGAGCCGTCCTCGGCCAGTTCACGAACCTTGATGTTTCGATAGGCGACCTCGTTGCCATGATCTTGCAAACAAAGGTAACCTTCGTCGGCGGCTGCGAAACCGTCGAACTTGGCAAACTTGCTTTTTGCTAACGCGGCATTCCAGTCTTTGTCGCCGATCTTGAAACGATAGTAGCGAACTCCATTCATGCAGACTTCGCATTGGTCATTGGCGATCCGCACGTATAGCTGATTCCATTGGCCGGCCGGACGTGTCGCGTCCATCTCGGTCGCGTCGCTCGAGCTCCGATCTCGGTCCGGCTTGACAAGTTGATACAGCCAACCCGCTTTTTGTGGATCATGTCCGTCGACGTTGTCCTGGACCTGGATCTCGGGACCGCTGTGCCAAGGTGGGCCATCACCTTCGACGACATGAAACATCACACCGCTGTTACCACCCTTGCTGATCTTGTACTCCAACGACAGCTCAAACTGCCCGTACTTCTTGTTGGTGACGATGTCGCCGGCACCTCGACCAGATCGGACCAAGGCGCCATCGACGACTTGCCAGCCATCGGAGATGCCTTCCTTGTTGTAGTTTCGCCAACCGTTGGTGGAGTTGCCGTCAAAGAGCAACTGCCATCCGCTGCGAGCTTCGGAATCCGTCAATCGGTTCTGAGCCGTTTCGGCAAATGTGTTCGTGGGTACCAAGACGAGGGACAACAAGACAATCAAATCGAGACGCAGGTTCATCGTTGAAGATTTATCCGAACAGGGAACTGGGTGGGGGGTAGGGTGGCACGATTGCCGGGGGAACTCTGATTCAAGAGTATCGTTGACGGTCAACTCACAAACAACCTCGCACGTCGGAATTGGTGGAAGCATTCCGGTTTAGCAGCCCTCGGCTCGCAGTCGCGTGGCGACGTCGGCGACCGTGGCACCGATGGCCATCACGGCACTCTGCTGCTTTTGATCGATCAGGTTTCCCTGCTCGTCAAATGCCTGATAGGCCTGTGCAATCGCCATCTGTTTGGGAACGACCGTCACGCCGATGTTTCCCAGGATGGCTCGCAAATGGACGAGACCACGCAGGCCACCAAGTGCGCCGGGAGAGGCGGCGACGATTCCGGCGACCTTGCCCTGGTATGCCGCCAGTGTCGGCTCCCCTTCGTCGGGACGTGACACCCAGTCAATCGTGTTTTTCAGCAGAGGTGTCAGGCTGCTGTTGTATTCGGGTGACGCGATCAACAGACCGTGATGCTGAAGAAACAGCTGTTTCAGTTTGCCAACATTCGCGGGCCGCCCTTCGGCTTCCAAGTCCTCGTTGAACAGCGGCAGCGGGTAGTCGCGCATGTCCAATACGGTCACTTCGGCTCCTTGGTCGCGTGCACCTTGGGCAATGATTTGTAAAAGTCGAACGTTGTACGACTCTGCTCGCGAGCTACCGGCAAAAGCAAGAATCTTTGTTGAATTACGCATCGTTTGCTCCGGCTGAAAAGGTTATGCGTGGTTCATTGATGAGCTGACCCCACGGGCAGTTCCACGACCTCGAAAAAAAAATTGCTCGACACGCTCTGGTGTCGGTTCAATCGAAGAAATCGACCAGCCGACTGAAAAAACCGGATCGCACGTCGGCGGTGTCGGCTCTCGCTTTTTCGAAAAAGATCTCCAAGGCCTGAAGCTCACCCTTGTCCAACCAGATCCCGCGACACTGGGGGCAAACGTCGATCAGCACTTGCGAGCAACCACCGTGCTCGCGTCTTTCCATCGTTCGGTCACATCGAGGACACTGGAGCTCTGGTCTCGACCTGGCCAGAGCCATCGCATACGCGTTGCCAACCAGGTCGGGCAGCTGTTGCAGTTCGTCGGTGTAATCATGTTCGAGAGTGCCTTGAATCTGCTCCAATTCCTGATAATCGAGCCACATCCCTCCGCAATCAGGGCACTTCTCAACTTCGATATTGGCTTCATAGATTTCGCGGACAAGTTCGCCGCCGTCGATTGGGCACTTCATGGGACCTGCTGGGGTAGTTTCGAGGCTGAAAATCCGCATGGATCGGATTGCGATCTCAATAATCTAGCAATTCCCCTCGTTCCGGGGAGGCAGATGGCATTGGATCTTCCGCAGCGGGCGGGCGGTTGGTGAAGGCGGATCGACGTATCTTGCGGTCCCAATCAACAACCTGCGGAGCAGAACCACGTAAGATAGGGTATCCAACCGCGACTCCTGGAGATGATGAAACCGATGACAATGGCCGATCAGGAAAACCCGAGCGATCGACGTTGCACCAGACGCGGTTGGTTGCGTCGGCTTGTGGGCGGCGTCTGCTGTGTACCAGTGATGTCGCGATCACCACTTCTGTTTGCCGATGAACGCTCTGACGATGACGATGATGATGCGGTGGTGGATACGCATCTGCATTGCTTTGCCGGGGCTGCTGACACGCGTTTTCCCTATCATCCGCGGGGCCCCTATCAACCCGCAGCCGCGGCCACGCCGGAACACCTGATGCATTGCATGGACGGCGCGGGTGTCGACAATGCGATTGTCGTTCATCCCGAACCCTATCAAGATGATCACCGTTATTTGGAGCATTGCTTGAATGTGGGCGCAGGTCGGCTGAAAGGGACGTGTCTTTTTTTTGCGGACCGGCCACCGTCGATCCGCCAAATGCCCACCTTTCTGCGACGCAATGGTGACAACATTGTCGCCGCACGAATCCACGCCTACGCCCCTTCACGTCTACCACCGTTTGGCAGTCCGGAGTTGCGTCAACTTTGGAAGACAGCAGCCGATTTCGGAATCGCGGTCCAACTTCATTTCGAGCCGCGATACGCTTCGCGGCTCGATCCCTATGTTCGCGAGTTTGTCGGCACGAAGGTGATCATTGATCATTTGGGACGGCCGATGCAGGGGATTCCTGAGGAACATGCAGTCGTGATGAAGTGGTCCGAGTTGCCAAACACGATCATGAAGCTCTCGGCGATTCCTTCTCGCGACAACTATCCCCATCGTGATGTCGCGCCGATCATCAAAAGCCTGACCGCTGCCTGGGGTGCCGATCGACTGATCTACGGTGGCGGCTTCAATTCGCAATCGACACCACAATCTTATCGCGCCTACCGAGAGGAGCTGCGATCCTACTTGACACACCTTTCACCGCCTGAGCAGGCAAAGGTTTTTGGCGAAAATGCGGCGCAACTGTTCCGGTTCGGTTCGGCGTAGCAGGCCGGGTGTGGTAACAGGCTGGGTGACAAGCGACAGTATGTGGGTTGGGCAAGGAGCGATCGCGACCGAGGCCCACCATCCGAACTCCAAGAATTCCCTATCAAGAAAAAGCCATGCGAAACCACTTCCTCGTCGTTGCCAGCGTTGTCCTTGGGATCGCGAGCGTTTCCGTTGCCGAACAGCCCATCGACATCGGGAAAAAGATTGGTCAGTACGCCAGCGTGTCGCTCAACACGGACATCCGTCTGCTGTCGGACAATCAAAAGAAGATGATACCGTTGCTGATTCAGGCGGCGCAGATCATGGATGAATGCTTCTGGTACGAAGCCTACGGAAGCAAGACAGAGCTGCTCGCTTCGATCGTTGACCCTTCGCAACGGCGATTCGCGAAGATCAACTATGGCCCCTGGGACCGGCTGGATAACAATCAGCCGTTTGTCAGCGGTGTGGGCAAGAAACCGGCCGGTGCGAACTACTATCCGCCCGATATGACAAAACGGGAGTTCGAGACAGCCAAACTTACCGGCAAAGACGGTTTGTACACGTTCGTACGTCGCCAGGCGGACGGTTCTTTGACGGTGGTACCTTATCGCGAGCAGTTCGCGAGCGAAATGAAAGCGGCTTCGAAACTGCTGCGTCGCGCTGCGCGGCTGGCTGAAGATGCCGGTCTGCGACGATATCTCTTGCTGCGCCGACGCATTGCTGACCGATGATTACCAGCCCAGCGATTTGGCCTGGCTCGAGATGCATGACAATACGATCGATGTCGTGATCGGTCCGATCGAGAATTACGAGGACCAGCTGTTTGGTTACAAGACGGCACATGAGTGCTTCGTGTTGGTCAAAGACAAACAGTGGAGCGGCCGATTGGAGAAGTACGCGAAGTTTTTACCAGCGCTGCAAGCGACGTTGCCGGTTGCCGACAAATACAAGCAAGAAAAGCCTGGCACGAATACCGAATTGAATGCGTACGACGTGATTTACTATGCCGGCGATTGTAACGCCGGGTCAAAGACGATCGCGATCAATCTGCCCAACGACGAACAGGTACAACTTCAAAAAGGGACTCGGCGATTGCAGTTGAAGAACGCGATGCGGGCGAAGTTTGAAGAAATTTTGCTGCCGATTGCTGACGAGCTGATCGCCGATGACCAACGAGATCATATCACCTTTGATGCGTTCTTTAGCAACACGATGTTCCACGAAGTGGCACACGGGTTAGGAATCAAGAATACGATCGATGGCAGCGGCACGGTCCGCACGGCCCTGAAGGAACATGCCGGGGCAATCGAGGAGGGCAAGGCGGATATACTCGGTTTGCACATGATCAACCAGTTGCACGCAGGGGGCGAAATCGAAGCGGACTTGAATGACTTTTATGTCACGTTCATGGCCGGGATCTTTCGCAGCGTTCGTTTTGGCGCGTCCAGTGCTCATGGAAAAGCGAACATGATCCGCTTTAACTTTTTTCGCGACGCGGGCGCCTTCGAGCGGCAGGATGATGGCAAATACCGTGTCAATGTCGATCGTTTCCGGCAGGCGACCGAAGACCTGTCCAGGTTGCTGCTGACTCTGCAGGGCGACGGCGACTATCAAGGCGCGGCAAAGCTAGTGACAGAAAAGGGGGTCATCGGGCCACAACTGCAGTCCGAACTCGATCGGTTGAGCGAACAGGGGATTCCGGTTGATGTGGTCTTTCGCCAGGGAGTTGACGTGCTCGGCCTGTGAACACGTCGCGTAGGCCGGCGACAAGGGGCGGCCGCAACACGGTTCCGGCATTCCGCCAGAGTTTACCGAAACACCGACGCCCTGGGCTTGCCCGTTGTCAGGGTTTGAGTGTCGGGTGTCGGTGAGTCATAATCTTGTCGATTAGTCTTGTCTTCAACGTTCCACGGTTTTTCGGGAGAGTCCGACCTGTTTGGCGGACACTTCGGACGATCAATACCTGAATAGGAAAGAGTACCCATGATCCGCTGCCTGACACTGATTGCACTATGTTTTTCTTTTTTGAGTTCGCTGCCGGCCGATCAGACGGTGATCACCGCGCCGCCGGAATCGTCGGATATGCGAACCATCTTCAATGGCACCGACCTCAGCGGTTGGGATGGTGATTCGCGACTGTGGAGCGTGAGAGATGGAGTCATTCATGGTGAAACGACCAAAGATAATGCGGCCAAGGGAAACACGTTTTTGATTTGGAAAGATGGAGTCACCAAGGATTTTGAACTGCGGCTCTCCTTCCGCGCTTCCGCCGCGAATAATTCGGGAATCCAGTACCGCTCCAAACACGTGACCGAAGGCGATCGGATTCGCAACCCATGGGTTGTCCGAGGCTATCAACATGAAATCCGTAACGAAAACACATTGCCAAGTGTTTCGGGGTTTATTTACGACGAGGGTGGCAAACGCGGTCGTATTTGCTTGGTAGGCGAGAAGGCGAGCTGGGATAAAAACGGCAAGAAGGTTTCCGACGAGCAATTGATCGATCAAGAATCGTTCAAGAAACTGATGAAGATCGATGATTGGAACGACGTTGTGATTCGGGCCAAAGGCAATCACATTCAACATTTTTTGAATGGCCGATTGATCATGGACTTTACCGACAATGATCCCGAACTGGCGCTCCACGAGGGGATCCTCGCTTTGCAATTACATGCCGGTGATCCGATGTGGGTTGAATTCAAAGATCTCCGTATTCGATCTATCGATTGAGACGTTTTTCGATGAAGGATTCGATATCAGAGAACAATCGAGACATCGCGTTGACCAACCAGGGAACCGAACCGACCAGGCCGATAGTGGAGCGACTGCTGCCGCAAACGTCGATTCGATTCTTCGTGTTCTTGATTGGCGTTAGTGCATTGGTGATGTACACCTTTCGATCGGCTATCGTGGCTGACCAGTTTTGGGCGAAATGTGCGTCGGTTGTGATCGCCACGGCAATCGGATGCTTTATCGCTTATCTGCTACTGTTCTTGCTGGCGAATCTGTTTTCGCTGGCCACGTCGGTCATTTTCCCATCACCATCGCGATCAACCTCGGGCGAAGATTCCGACACCCGTGCCGATGGCGAGCGGTCGCCGATCGGCGCGAGCGGTGTCGATGTGCAATGGGATTCCTCGGATTCCTCAGGGCGTGAATCCGGGGAGGATTTCTAGTGGTTTGTCGTCTGGAAAAGGGGGCGTTGGCCAATCGCCTGAACGGACCATTGCGTGCTGCGGAAGATCGGTTGCTGAGCCTTTTTCTGAAGCTGGTGATACTATTCCTTCGTTCATTGACACTCGGGTCGATCCTTCTGTTTGGCGAAGTCGTGCTGGCGGAAACGGCGTCGATTGGTTCGCTGCCAATCAAGCCGGGCAAGGCCGGTTTCACCATGGCGGTCGAGGCCGAGGTCGTGGGAGGACACGGATATCAGCCGATTTATCTAAGTTTTTCGCCGCTCGGTCGACAATTCGTTGCCGACCGCTACCTGCAGATCCAAATCGGTCCGCGAGACTATTACGGCACGGGGTTGGACTTTGATCTGCACTATGCCGTGAAGCTGCCACAGGGGACCACCGTGAACCGGTTTCCACTCTATGTGCCCCACTATTATCCCTGGAACGAGCTCGCCTTCCGTATTTATGAAGATGGACGCTTGATCGAGAGCAGCGATGTCACGCTTCGCTTGAGCGGTCTGCGATCACGATACGCCAAACAGAACACCTCGGTTGGCATCGTTGTGCCCCGTGATGACGTCAAACAGGATGCCGCTTGGAAGAAGTTTCCCGATGTTCGTACGCTGGTGACCGTGTTAGGAGGGGGGCCGATTGCGGAGGACGTGAACGTTGTGCGTCTTAGCCATGCGAAGGCGAAACAGAAGGCAACGGAAGTCCAGCCAGCCTGGGTTCAATTTCGCCTGATCGAGGAGAACGCATTGCACGAGCAATGGCTCGGCTATTCACAACTGGATGTCATCATTGTTGCCGAACCTGTGCTCAGCCGAATCGAGCAACAATTACCGGGCCAATTCTCGGCGTTGAAAGATTGGCTTGCCGCGGGTGGGAATTTGTGGGTCTATGCCGCGGCGGAGTCAACGTCTTCATTGCTGGACGCAAGCTCGCTTGGCGTCCCGGCCGTCAATCGAATGGTATCGGCCAAGGAGACAGTGAACTTGCTCGATTTGTCAGCGGTCAATGACACGTCCGATTTGACATTCGAAGCCTGGAGCGGCGTTCAGAAAGAATCGCAGCAGTACGCCTATCGCACGAAAAGCATCCGACTCTCTGGCCGCCAACTGATCTATGACCGGTTGAAAGCGGCGCAGCATCCGATGGTGGGGACACGACCCGCAGCGGAGGTCGCAAAACAGATCCGATGGGGATCGTTCGGTGCCGGCGACATCACGGTGATCCAATCGGATGATCCGTTTCCGGGATCATTTCAGTTTTGGCAATCGGTGGTGAATCTACATACGGAGCCGCAGTTGCAGTGGGTGCAGCGAAACGGAATCGACATCCCCGCTGGCAATGACAACTATTGGATGTGGCTGATCGAGTCGGTCGGACAGCCTCCGGTAAAATCATTTGTATTCCTCAATACACTCTTCGTGATCGTCGTTGGTCCGTTGTGTTACTTGCTGTTTCGTCGTCGCGGCAGGTTGTATTTGTTGTATTTCTTTGCGCCGTTTTTGGCGACGATCGTAACGGTCGGTCTGTTCGCTTATGCGTTGGCCGCCGATGGGATCAAGACGCAGACGCGAATACGGCAGATCACATGGTTGGATCTCCACAACGGCTACGCGGTAGAACAATCACGGCAGACCTACTATGCCGTTTTTGGCGGTGGTGGCGGGATCAAATTTGCCGATGATTCAGCGATCTATCCGGTACGGAACACGCCTGCACAAGATCGATATCGTCGTCATCGCAGCAATTCCGCTCGGCGGGGACAGATCGTCATCGATGCCGATTCGCAGCGGTTCTCCGGCAGCTTTTTGCCCCCCCGTAATCAGGTGCAATACCTGGTAACCCAGCCCCGCGAAATGGATGCCCCACTGTTGTTCGAATTCGCAGCGGGAACCGTCAAGGTCACGAATCGTTTGTCCTACGCGATGGATCGATTGCTTGTGCGAGACGTGAACAGCGGATTTTGGGGAACCAAGAACGTCGCCGCGGGTGCAACCGTGACGCTTGAGCCAGCAAGTCCGATAGACTTGACCGACTTGTTGGACGACAGCGTTTTGCCGCCCTTGGGCGAAGTTCCGATGCTGAATAATAATCGAGGTTGGGGTCGAGGAATCAAGACGGGCATGCAGGTCAGCATGCTCGAGGGCAAACTGCAACGCTGGTCCCAGAACCTGCCGCCCCGGTCATTTGTGGCCACCGCTGAGTTGGGCGACGAGCAACTGGGAGTCAAGGATGCTGTTGTGATCGACAGCGTGCACGTGTTGATGGGAGAGATTCCATGATCACGACTCCCTGGGATGGTCCCGTGATCGAGCTCAAGAATCTCTGTCGATCATTCGGAGCGACACGCGCGGTAGACCATGTTTCCTTCAGCGTGCCACGTGGCAGCGTTTTCGGGTACATCGGACCCAATGGTGCGGGAAAGACGACCAGCATGCGAATCCTGGCGACGCTTGCATTGCCGACTTCAGGAGAAGCGTATGTGGAGGGACTTTCTTCGGTGAATGACCCTGATCGGGTCCGCGGTCGACTCGGTTTCATGCCCGACAGTTTTGGGACTTACTCCGATACAAATTGTGCCGAGTATCTGGATTTTTTTGCCAGGTCGCACGGCTTGATCGGTCGGGAACGGACCAGGCGTTTGCGGTGGGTGATGGATTTCACGGGTCTGCGTGGTCTGGCGGACAAACCGATCCGAGGTCTCAGCAAGGGGATGCGACAGAGACTGTGTTTGGGCCGCGCGTTGATTCATGATCCCGCCGTTTTGATTTTGGATGAACCAGCCGCCGGTTTGGACCCACGGGCACGAATCGAATTACGGCGCATCATTCGCTCGCTCGCAGCCGAGAACAAAACGATTCTGATTAGTAGTCACATCCTGACGGAGTTGTCGGAGATGTGTGATCGGGTTGGGATTTTGGAACAGGGTCGACTGTTGGCAACCGGGACGGTCGACGAAATTCGCCAGACATTGAAGCGCACCCGCAATATCGTCGTTCGCGTCGAAGGTGATGGCCGAGATGCGTTGGCATTGCTGGCGACCATCGACTGCGTTCACGATTTGAGTTCCAATGGCGGTTCGATGCGATTTACGATTGACGGCGGTGATCGTCAACAAATCGATGTGCTTCGCTTGCTCGTTGAATCAAAGATCGAATTGCTTGAATATTCGCCACGCGACGATTCGTTGGAGGACGTTTTCCTTCAGATCACACAGGGACGCGTGCAGTGAGCGAGACGACGAAAGCCGACTTGAATTCACTTGGCGGCGACGATCCGACGATCGACTACCATCCGCTGGCGTGTGACCCCGACGGTCACGGTGTTTGGGGACTGATTGATCGAGTTGGCGAACGTGTTTCGGGATGGCTGAATCCGATCTTGATCAAGGAGGCGCGGCAGTCGCTGAAGAGTCGGCAGTTCATCGCTACGTTCTCACTGCTGTTGTTAGCATCCTGTATCTGGACGGTGCTGGGAATCGTCATCAACTCGCCTGACGTTTACTACGTTCCGTCAGGTGACATTTTGTTGTCGGGTTATTATTTCGTATTGGCGATCCCATTGATTGGGATGGTGCCTCTGGCGGCACATCGATCACTGGCCGCCGAGATTGATGACGATACATTCGAGATGCTGGTCATCACACAGCTCTCGGCGATGCGGATTGTGATGGGCAAGCTGAACAGTGCGATGTTGCAAATGATGATTTATTTTGCGGCAATCGTGCCCTGCTTGGCATTCTGTTATTTGCTCCGCGGAGTGAACTTGCCGACGATTACCATGTTGATCGGCATCGTCTTTTTTACGGCCTTGTTGCTGACAACGTTTTCGCTGATGTTGGCGACGCTGGCAGTCAATCGCGCCGGCCAAACGTTCGCCTTGCTGGCCGTTGTGGCAGTGCTGGTTTTTGCCGAGTTCCTTTGTGGAGCTTTCTGCATGGAAGTTGTGTTGGGCGGAGATTTGGGAGCCGACGCGGATGTGATCATCTTCACGGGCGTCTTTTTGCTGGTGGGTGGATCGTGCATGGCGGTCTTTGTGATGGCAGCCGCCGCGAGAATCGCGCCCGTGACCGAAAATCGCTCGACCGGACTGCGATGGTGCATGTTCGGGCAACAGTTGTTGTGGGTCGCCGTGATCACATTCATAGCGATGTGGTACGAGGAACTGGATCCGCTTAATTTCGGTATCATGATCGTCGGCGGCTATTGGCTGGTGATGGGGACGTTGATGTTGAGCGAGTCGCCCGAGTTGAGCCCTCGAGTACAACGTCAATTGCCCAGCACTTTTGCCGGTCGATCCCTGCTGACCTGGTTCAACCCCGGGCCAGGGACGGGATTCGTGTTCGCGATCAGCAGCGGAACGGTTGCCGCATCCGTGATGGGCGTGTTCGGAGTCCTGATCGGCGGTCGTGACGGTCGTACCGACCCCATCACGTTCGCGATCATGATCGTCGGTTACCTGATGGCGTATCTCGGAATCACACGTTTGATCGCGATGCCGCTCGGCAAGCGTTTCGGCAATTCATTGGTAATTCCGATTGCCACGATGCTCTCGGTGATGGGGTTGGCCGCGGTCACTCCCATGATCTGGTCGGTTCTCACAACCGGTTCACCCCCCGATTCGTATACGAACTTGGAGTCGATGGATTGGGCGTGGACATTGGTCGAAGCGTTTGAACACGGATACGACACACCGCTCGCGATTTTGATTTTGTTTGGCGGTGCGATCATCACGCTAATCAATCTCGCGTTGTTGCTGCGAGAGTTCAGCTATCGGCGGATCGCCGTCCCACAGCGCGTATTGGCTGACGACCGCGAACATGCGGATTCGCTTTAGGGTCGACTTCGTCCCGCTTTGATCAGTTCGTCCAGTTGATTCTTCAATCGCTTGGCGACTTGGGGATGTTGATCGATCACGTTCGTACGCTCGCCTGGGTCAATGTCCAGGTTGTACAGCACAAACTGCGGGACGTCGCGGCGATTGAGCCGGAGTTCGGTGTTGGATGTTTTCTTGGAGTCATGGCGTTGCAGCTTCCATTGGCCTACTCGAAAACCGTAGTTGCCGCCCATTCCGTTGTCCTGTTGGACCAGATGATCGCGACCTTTGGCACCCTTTTCGCCAAGCATCGCGGCCATCACGTCAAAGCTGTCCAGGCACGCATCATCGGGCAGTGCGACACCGGTCAGGGCAGCGCAGCTTGCGGCCAGGTCGACGGTGCAAACCATTTCACTCGATTCACCAGGTGGGATCCGGCCGATCCAACGCGTGATGAATGGTGTCCTCGTCCCACCCTCCATCACGTTGTATTTCCCGCCGCGATAGGGACCCGCTGGCTTATGACCATCTATCTTTTCAATGGCGTCATCTTTGTAGCCGTCATCCAGAACGGGACCGTTGTCGCTGCAGAAGACGACAAAAGTGCTTTCGGCCAGCTTCAATCGATCGAGCGTTTTGAGAAGTTCACCGACACACCAATCGAGCTCGACAATCGCGTCGCCCCGCGGCCCCAGCGGGGTCTTTCCCTGAAAACGCTCGTGCACGATCCGTGGCACGTGCAAATCATGCGAAGCAAAGAACAGGAAGAACGGATTGTCTTGATGGGCTTCGATCCATTCGATCGACTTCTCGACCCACTTGTCGGCAAGATCCTCGTCACGAAATCGGGCCGCGTGACCACCGGTATAGAAACCGATCCGGCTGATACCGTTGTGGATGGTCGAGTTGTGCCCGTGCGACCAGTCCATCTTGAGCGTATCGCGATGCGTCAAACCGGTGGGATGGTCGTCACTTGGTTTCGTCATCCCGACCCATAACGGATCTTTGGGGTCAAGATTCAACACCCGGTGATCCTGCACATAGACTTGCGGAACACGGTCGTTGGTGGTCGGCAACAGAAAGTTATAGTCGAATCCGATTTCCATGGGTCCGGGGTTCAGGTCGCCGTTCCAATCTGGCCCGTCGGGCCCACCCAAACCAAGATGCCACTTGCCGATGACTGCGGTCTTGTAGCCCGCCTTCTGTAGCAGCGAGGGGAGTGTCTCGGTGCCCGGTGAGATCAGAGCGGGGCTGTTCGGGGCGGCGATTCCGGTACCTTTCTTGCGGAACGCATAGGTACCGGTCAGAAAAGAATATCGCGTCGGTGTGCAAGTCGACGCCGAGCAATAACCGCTGGTGAATCGCTGTCCTTCGGCTGCTAACCGATCAATATTGGGTGTCTGCAGCGCGGTCGCGCCGTAGCAGGAGACGTCGCCGTAGCCGAGGTCGTCTGCCATGATGACAATCACGTTGGGCTGCTCGGCGGCAAAAGCCGTCAACGGGGCTGCCAGGATCGGGGCTAACAGGATCGGGGCTGCCAGGATAACGATGGCGAAGGAAAGAGGATTGAAGTGATGTGTGAAATATTTGAAGTGATGCATGGCTGTCAGGAAAAAGTCTTGAAGTACACGAAGGCAGGGACCGAACCACAGTATAGGCTGTCGCGATCATGAGTCGGGGAAAGTTATTGGGGATCGCGATTCGCGGCAAATCACGGGCGGCGATGATCCAGCTTGATTGTGCCGAGATCACGAGGGAAGAGGGCATCGTCGGGGATTTTCGCGGCCGGACCGGTGCCAGGCAGATCACGGTCCTCTCGCGTGAAGCTTGGGATGCGGTCTGTCAAGATCTGGACCAGGAACTGCCATGGACGACTCGCCGCGCCAACCTGCTGGTGGACGGAAATGAGTTGGCGGAAACAACCGATTCGCTGATCAAGATCGGCGACATTGTGTTACAAGTTTGCGGCGAAGCGGATCCCTGCGGTCGGATGGACGAACAGGTCAAGGGTCTGACCGCGGCGCTGCGGCCAACTTGGCGTGGCGGCGTCTGTTGCCGCGTTCTTTCGGGAGGTACGTTGCGCCTCGGCGATGATGTGGTGCTCGAGACCATCGAAACGTGATCGCACGATCGCAGGCCGGAACAAGTCACGCGACGATGGACCTCTGCGACATCGACGGCGAGCATTTTTGCCGTATGCGGCGAAAATGAAGCCTAGCGATCCCTGACGCGAGTGATGCGTTTTGCAGCGGAGGCTTTGCTTGCGAATTTTGTCCGCGGTTAAGAGTATCGGGTTCGCACGCGGTGACGGAGGTCCTCAAGCGATGCCTCGATCTCCGCGAAATCCTCGTTCAGAAGCGTCTCGGCTTCTTCGACCGGCTCCTTCAGGATTTCCTGTAGCAGATAGAGCCAGCGCTCCAGAGGCGAAAGCTCGAACCTATTATCGATTACCGGCCGCAGCTCAACGTACTTCTCAACCGTCGCGATCGGACGCACGAACGTTAAGCAGTTATCGTATGCGGCTTATCTGAAGGGCGAGGAATATTGGACGTTTTGACATTACAATGTCAGAGCGTCCTTTCCTTTGCTCGATTCATGGAACTCAAGATGACAATTCGAAGACGTCAGTTCATTCAGGCTGCCGCCGCCACCGGCGCGATGATCGGTGGTGTGCCGTTTGTCCATGCCCAGTCGAAGGGAAAGAAGTACCGAACGGCGCTGATCGGTTCCGGATGGTGGGGTATGAACATCCTCCAAGAGGCGATGGCCGCTGGCAACACAAAAGTCGTTGCGCTTTGTGATGTCGACCGCGACAAGCTGGAAATCGCTGCCGAAGAGGTGGAGGATGCCTCGGGTGACGTCCCCAAGACGTTCACCGACTTTCGCGAGCTATTGGAAAAACAAGAAATCGATATTGCAATCGTGGCGACACCCGACCATTGGCACGCGTTGAACACGATTGCTGCGATCGCCGCCGGCGCGCATATCTTCGTCGAAAAGCCGACCGGCCATACGATCGGTGAAAGCCGCGCGATGTTGAACGCCGCACGAGCGAACAATCGCGTGGTGCAAGTCGGATTGCATCGTCGAGTCGGACCGCACTACGTGTCGGGAATGAAATTCCTAAAAGATGGCGGTGCCGGTGACATCGGCATGGTCCGGATGTTCGTGGATAGTCGTGGCGGCGCGGAGTTGCCGACACCCAACAGTCCGCCACCGGAGCAACTCGATTGGGACATGTATTGTGGTCCCGCACCGATGCGTCCGTTCAACCGAAAAATCCATCCCGGCGGCTTTCGTAACTTTCTCGATTTCGCCAACGGCACGCTCGGAGATTGGGGTGTGCACTGGATCGATCAAGTCTTGTGGTGGACCGACGAAAAATATCCGCGGCACGTTTACTCCACCGGCGGACGTCCGATCAAAGGGGAGCCTGTTCTGAATGAACAGGGCCAGACCACCGATGCACCTGACAGCCAAGTTGCGACCTACGAATTTGAATCGTTCACGGCAATCTGGGAACATCGCAAGTTCGGCGGCAGTGGGTCCGAGAAATCTTCCGTCGGCTGCTATTTTTATGGCACCAAGGGAACGTTTCACATGGGATGGCGAGACGGATGGACTTTCTATCCCGATGACCCCAAGCGTCCCATCGTCCATCAGGACGCTCAACACAAAGAGCCGGACGGACACAGCATTGACTTGCTGTGGGCCGACTTTATCGGGGCGATCGAATCGGGACGCCGACCAACCTGTGACGTGCAGATCGGACACGATGCCACGAACATGAGTCTGCTGGGAATGCTTTCGTACAAGCTCGGTCGAAGCATCCAATGGGATGGCGAGAACGAGAGGATTGTTGGCGATGAGGAGGCCAACAAACTGCTCAAGCGAGAATATCGCGGTCCCTGGCAATACCCCGAAGCGTGAGCCTGTCGGCGACGGCGCGTTGGTCATCGATTGCCGACCGTCTGCACGTCATGCGATGATTTCCGAGACCACTTCGCCGTGAACGTCGGTCAGTCGAAAGGGCCGGCCATTGTGCATGAACGTCAGTCGTTCGTGATCGATCCCCAATAGATGCAACAGTGTCGCGTGCCAGTCGTGCATGTGCACTTTGCCGTCGATCGCGTGATGCCCAAAGTCATCGGTCGCGCCGAAACTGAATCCCCGCTTGACGCCGCCGCCAGCCAGAAAGATCGTAAAGCCGTACGGATTGTGGTCTCGGCCGGTACCATTTTGCTGGGCGTAGGGCGTGCGACCGAACTCGCCGCCCCACCAGACCAGCGTATCATCGAGCAATCCGCGTTGTTTCAAGTCGGCCAGCAGACCGGCGACCGGTTTGTCGGTGTTCAGTGCGTGGTCGGCGTGACGTTCAAGATTGGAGTGCTGGTCCCAGCGGGGATTGTTGGTGTTATCCCCGTAATTGACTTGAATGTACCGGACGCCGGACTCGGCCAGTCGACGTGCCATCAAACATTGGCGGCCAAAGTCATCGGTGTTCTTTTCTCCGATTCCGTACATTCGTCGCACATGCTCTGGCTCTTGCGACAGATCCAAGACATGGGGCGCATGTTGCTGCATCCGCCACGCCAGTTCGTACGAATGGATGACCGCCTCTAGCTCTTGGTCACCCTCGTGACCGGCAAGTTGCAGGGAATTGAGTTTTCGCAGCAAGCCGAATTGTTCTCGCTGTTCGGCGGACGAGAAAATCGAGTTACTCAGGTTTCGAATCTTCGCTTCGGTTGCGGCGACGCCCGCGCGGCCAACCGCCGTTCCCTGATAGTGGGCTGGCAGAAACGCATTGCTATAGTTTCTCGGACCGCCATTGCCCATCGAAGGCTGAATCGTCACAAATCCGGGCAGGTTTTCATTCTCGCTGCCCAGACCATACAACACCCAGGACCCAACCGATGGCCGAACCAAATTGATCGATCCGGTGTGCAGAAACAATGTCGACGGGCCGTGCGCGACACCGTCGGTGTGCATCCCTTTCAAGAAACAGAGGTCGTCGACTTGACGGGCGATGTGGGGAAACAGCTCCGAGACATGTTGTCCGCACTGTCCATACTGTTTGAACTTCCAGGGCGACTGAAAGACTCGATGTTGAACGATTTCTTTTGTCTTTGCCAGCACGCGAGCATCATCAAAGCTCAGCAACTGGCCATTTTGTTTGGCCAGAGCTGCCTTGTAATCGAACGTATCGACCTGGCTGGGGCCGCCCTGCATGAACAAGAAAATCACACGCTTGGCACGCGGCGGAAAATGGGGTTGCTTTGGAAACAACGGATTGACGGCCAAACTGCCATTCGCCATCGCTTGGCCGTGAGCCATTGCCGCCGCGGACAAGAAGCCGAAGCCACAGGCCATCGATTGAAGCGCATCTCGTCGAGTGTTCAAATGCTGCACGATCGCGTTCCCTGGCTTCAGTTCAAGTATCGGAAGTCAATGCACTGGAATAACGTTTGATAGAGCATCGCCCACCTGCCATGTTGTTCCTCTTGGCTGCCGGACTGAATGAAATCGACCGCAACCGACATCTCGTCGTCGGCCGGATTACGACCGAGGACTTGTTGGTAGACGTGCCGCACCCGGTCCATTGTTCCCGATTCGCCGTTGTCGAGCAAATTTGTGGCCGCCTGGCGTGATTGCTCGATCACAAAGGGATGGTTCATCATCAACAGCGCCTGCGAAGCAATCGTGCTTTCGGTCCGCCTGCCGCGTTGAATGTTGGGGTCGGCAAAATCGAACACTTCGAACAATTCCGGAAGCGTATTACGAAAAACCGGGACGTAGACGCTGCGGCGCTTGCTTTCGAATTGGTAGCCGTATTCCGATTTGGTTCCTGTCTTGATGTTCGAAACCGCCCAGCGTGAAGTCCAACTGGCCACTGACCAACAGCAGGGCGTCACGAATGTCTTCGGCCTGCAGTCGTTTGCGGTTCATTCGCCACAACAGACGATTGTTGGGATCGGCACGATCGGCGATCTCGCTGTGATCGGTGCCAAGCTGGTAAACGCGAGACAACATGACATAACGAATCAATGATTTCACCGACCAGCCATCATCGACAAACGACGAAGCGAGGTGGTCCAACAGCAGCGGGTGGGACGGCGGTTGCCCCATGCTGCCGAAATTATCCACCGTGGGAACAAGCCCCTGTCCGATCAGCCAGTACCAGACGCGGTTGGCCATGACGCGAGCGGTCAATGGATTTTGTTCGCTGCTGATCCACTGTGCCAATTCGGTTCGACCGCTCTGGCCGTCGGGAATGGATGGAAACGATCCGCTACAAGCGACCTGCAGAACTCCGCGTGGGGTGATCGGCCCTTGGTTGTGGACGACACCACCGAGGGCGAGGTGAATGTCACCGGCGTCTTCGTCATCGCAGGTTGCCATTGCGACCGGTCGGGTCGGTGCCGCCTGCTCGATCAACTTGACGCTCTTCGTCAACGCATCGACTCGATCTTTCAGTTGCTTGAGGGTCGCCTGGCTGGTCTGGGCTGTTCCCTGCACGGGAATGAATTGAACCGCATCGACGATGACGTACTTGCCTTCGGTTCCTCGGTTCGAGACGGTCAGCGATCCTTGGCGGCCGATTTCGAAGCGAAACCTTCCCAACGAGCGAAACAGTTTGTCAATCGGTGCTTCTTCGCCCTCGTTGATCATAACGATCGTTTCGCCATCAGCGTGTCGGATCGTGATCGGCACGTCATTGGCACGACGAACGTTCGTGTTGTGCGATATTCGAACGTCGTAGATCCCAGCATCCGGCAAATCGGGAGTGAACGTTGCCGATTTTTCACCTTTGCCTTCTTTCAAATCGTGAATGTAGCTGACGCCGACAAATGGTGGCGTATGAACGGAGTGCTTCCACTGTCCGACCAGTTGCGCTTCGGTATCATCCACAACAACGCCGGCAAGCGCTGTCGGATCGGGGACGATGAAGGCAATGTTTTCAGGAATGTCCACATCATCGGGGGACGGCAACAGCGGCAGATCTCGTGATAGAAGAACCACTGCATCGGCGATTACCACGCCATCCTCGGTCCCATCGTTGGAAACGATGACCCGAGGTTCGTCGGCGGGATCAAAATCGAATTCACCCAGCGAAGTCAGGATGCCATCGACCGCAGGCTTCTGTTTTTGGTTTACCAAGACGACCGTTTCACCACCGCTATGATGAACATGCACGGGAACACGCGAGGATCGATTGGCCAGTGCCGAATAGGCAAGCTGAACCTGATATCGTCCTGCGCGGGGTAACTGGGGCCGAAAAATGACTCGTTTAAGTCCTTTCTCGGCAGTGCCGTCGTGGAGGTATCGGTCACCGACGAATCGTGGTGTCGATGTCGATTCGGTCCAGTCGCCGATTCGCTCGGCCTGCGAGTCGTCGATCACGATTCCCGGAAGCGACTGCGGATCGATCGATTTTTGACGGTCCGCTTGCTTCTTGTGCTCCGGCATTCCGCCCGCTTTGATCCACGCCGCGGTCGCCGCCGCAAGTTCGGCTTTCGCGTCGGCGAGCTGCTGGTCGCAGGCCGCGATCACTGCTTCCTGGTCGGGGGCAAGCGGCAGTTCAGCCGTGTTCCATTGCGACACATTCGAGTGAATCATCGCTTTGGTGCTTTTCAGGATGCCAGCCATGGCGTAGTAGTCATGCGTGGGAATCGGATCGAACTTGTGGTCATGACATCGTGCACAACCGATCGTCATCCCGAGCATTCCCTTGCCGATCGTATCCAGCTGTTCGTCGACGACATCCATCTCCAGGATGTCCTTGTCTTGCATTTCGAAGTTGGTGGGTCCGAGCAGCAGAAATGCCGTTGCGATTAACTTTCGCCGCCGGTCTTGCCAGCCATCGAATTCGAGCAAGTCGCCAGCGATCTGCTCGCGCAAGAACTGGTCATAAGGAACATCGTTGTTGAAACATTCGATGACATAGTCTCGATACCGCCAGGCGTTGGGGAACAGCAGCGTTCGTCCGCCGCCGCTCGATTCGGCAAATCGCACGACGTCCAACCAATGTCTGCCCCACCGCTCGCCGAATTGTGGCGAATCCAAAAGTTTGTCAATCAACCTGGGATAGGCGTTGGGCGAATCGTCTTGGAGGAACTCCTCGATCTGCTGCGGCGTTGGCGGCAGCCCGATCAGATCCACGTAAACACGCCGAACGAGCGTTCGTCGGTCGGAATCCGCGACAGGCCGCAAACCGTCTCGTTCCATCGCCGCCAAGATGAATCGATCCACGTCGCTGTAGGGCCAATCGTGATCATCCACCGTGGGTACCTTGGGGCGACAAACCGGTTGGAAGGACCAAAATTTCCGTCCCTCTTCAACTGATGGCGGTCGAATGTGCGAGGCAGCGGCTGTTTTAGTCGAGCGAGGATCGGTGCGCGCCGAGCTGGACCCATTTTTCGATCGCCGCGATCGTCGCCTCCGGAAGCGTTCCCCTGGGAGGCATCTGCAGTTCGACGTTTTGATACCGCACGGCGCCCACCAGGATGCTCGCGTCGGGCTTTCCCGGTAGGATCGCCGGACCCGAATCACCGCCGGCGATCCACCCCTCGCGTGAATCGAGCCGTAACCCCCCCTGTTGTTTCTGCTCCCCATGACAGCGGATGCAGTGATCGATCAGCGTGGGGCGAACGTGCTCCTCGAATAGGCGAACCGCCTCGGTTTCCGCGGCGGCGGCAACGGCGGACGCCGAGAATAACAACGCGAGAAGTGCGAGTGGTTGGGCGCAATGGGCGGGAGCGACGAGCCGTATCATGCGCCCAGTATAGAAAAGTGACGACCAAATTGGGCGTCACCGGGCGACATTTTCCACGGCAATCCCAGAACGGGTTGGCAAACATGATCGAAAACGCCGGTCACGTCAGCCCCGAGGGAAATTGGTACGATCAGGACGAAGCGGAGTGGGTGATCGTGCTTCGTGGGGAATCGAAACGATGCTTCGACGATCGTCCCGACGCGATCACGTTGAAACCGGGCGACTTCGTCAACATTCCACCCGACCGATTCAACCATCAACGCCCCGTTACCCGTAGATATCGCATGAATGAAAAGGCTTACCCGATCGGCGATGACACCGTGGCAGCGTTTTTTGATCAGCTGACCAAGGACTACACGAGCACGGTCGAACGTTGCTTTCCGAGATATCGCGAAATGCTTTGGGCACTACTGGATTACCTGCCGACGGTCGCTCCGGTACACAGTGTGTTGGAATTGGGATGTGGGACAGGCAACCTTTCGGTTTTGCTTTCGCAGCGATTTCCGCAGGCAACGATACGATTGGTCGATCTGTCGTCCGAATCCTTGAACGTTTGTAAATCGCGTTTTCCGGCGGAGACAAGATTATCATTTCAACAAGCCGATTTTCGCGATCTTGTGTATCAGGATCGGGAATTCGACCTCGTCATTTCGAGCATTGCGATCCACCATTTGATCGCCGCGGAGAAACAAGTGTTGTTTCAGAAGATCCGTGGCTGGCTCAGACCCGGCGGTATCTTTGCCTACGCCGATCAGCACGCCGGCGCGACCGATGAGCTATACGATCGGCACATCGCCAATTGGAAACAGCAGTCCTTTGCCGCCGGATCGACATCGGAGGAGTGGGAAATGTGGATGCGGCATCAAGCCGAACATGACCACCACGACACGCTGTGCGACCAAATCGATTGGCTCCGGCATGCTGGATTGTCGGCGATTGATTGTCCTTGGCGTTACTTGTTGTGGGCGGTGGTCCAAGCACGAAAACCACTCAGCTAGTTCTTTCCTGATCCTCCGGTTTGTGGGCGACGCAGGCATTCTGGCGACAGACTGGTCCTGCCGCAGCGAGTAGAATTGGGTTCGGAGTGCCACAAAGAACCGATCAAAAGTGACTTCATGAAATCCTTCCGACCGATCGTTCGACGTTTATTTTGGCGAATTCAATTCGCGATCATCGCGCCAACTTTGCTATGCCCATTGTTATTTATTTCCAGTGCGGCCGCTGATCGCCCGAACATCGTTCTGATGATGGCTGATGATATGGGACTCGGAGACACCAGCGCATACCAGGATTTCACGGAGAACCATGACCGCGATCAGGTTCACACTCCGAATATGGAGCGGCTTGCAAGAATGGGGCTGCGTTTCACCGATGCCCACACTCCGTCGTCCCGATGCTCGCCGACTCGCTATGCGCTGCTGACGGGGCGTTATCCGTGGCGCAACCGGCTCAAGCATTGGGTGTTGTTCGGCGTTCAGGGTGATCCGATGATCGAGGCGGACCGTCCGACGATCGGAACGCTGATGCAAAATCAGGGGTATCACACGGGACTGGTCGGCAAGTGGCATGTCGGATTGCGGTATCGCCAGCGCGACGGAAAACCGGCGGCGGGTTGGGATGACGCCGACCTGACTCAACCGCTGTTCGATACGCCGTTGGATCACGGCTTCGATGACTGCCATTTTACATCCAGGTCGCATGGAACCTCTGGCGCGACCAAGGGGAACAAAAGGAAACCGAACGACGCCAACCAGTCGATCGGTCCCGGTCACATTGATGGACGAGTCGCGATCGGCGCGACTGGTGACGGCAAGCGTTTGGTCGAAGATGACCCCGATGCTTACGTCTTGAACAAGCTCGGTAGCCGACATTCGGATCATGCAATCCGCTTCCTCAGCGAACATCTATCTGGTGGGGCGAACGAATCGAAGCCATTCTTTTTGTATTACCCGAGCAACTCGAACCACAGTCCTTACACTCCGGACAGCGATATCGGCGGCAAGCGTGTGGCCGGTGCTGCTCGAAACATGGCCGGAGAAGCGATGGATGTACGCAGCGATTTTATCTACGAAAATGATGTCGCTCTCGGACGGTTGATCGACTTTCTGGAGACGAACGATGATCCTCGTCATCCGGACAGCAAGCTGATTGACAACACGATTGTGATCTTCACCAGTGACAACGGCGCCGAACGCGACGCCAATACGGCGACCGGTCCGTTCCGCAGCCACAAAGGGTCCGTGTACGAAGGTGGTCACCGCGTGCCGTTCATCGTTTCATGGAAAGACGGCGGTGTTGGTGACGGCGACGCATCCACACCTGGCCCTAGCAGCGATGTCCTGATCGGCTTGCAAGATATGTTCGCCACGTTCGCCGAAATCCTGGCTCAGCCACTGCCCAACCTGCGAGACGGCCAAAAAGGGGCGGAGGATAGCGTGAGCGTCTTGGCGGCATGGCAGGGCGAACGAATCGCGAACCGGCCGATGTTCTTCAATGATCATAGCGAAGCCAAAGATCACGCCGCGGCAGCGATCCGTGTTGACGATCCCGTGGTCAATGGCGAGGTGCACAGCGGAAAATGGAAGTTGTTTTTCGATGCCACTTTGCTCCGTGCCGGCGAGATCAAGCCGGTCGAATTATTCGATTTAGCGACCGATTCCCAGGAACAAACCAATCTCATCGAGGAAAGCGACCTACAACCGCTGGTCGGCGAGTTGTCAGACCAAGCGCTGTTGCACCGAACTGCTGGCGGACACCGCGCGGTCACGTTCGCGCCACCGCAAAGAATTGTGCTGGATTGGTGCGAGAGCACCGACAGTGAATCCGGCTTCGTGCGACGGATTGGGCTGGCGGCGAACTTCGCATCGGGTCCTGCCAGTGGCATCACGGTCGATCTTGGCGACAACCCAGTGACGCACACGGTCAGCGTCTCGGCTGCTCGTGGGGATCGGACACTCGATTCGGCGACTTTTGATGTCAATCCCCGCGGACTTGGTGTTCATGCGGGCCGCGTCGGACAGGTCGATGACGGCGAGGCGATCTTGATTCGCTTCGATTGCGATGTGCTCGTCGAGTCGGCTGCGATCGTCGCCGGAAACGGGACGTGCGGCGGTTTCTATCGCGTCGAAGATCATGCACCGCTGGCGATCTATTGTGTTGACGGCGACATCGATGCCCAGGATCAATCGGGTATTCTCAGTGATATCGGTTTGTTGAAAGCCGGGGAAGTTTTGCGTTTGGATAGCAGTCCCCGGCTTGGTGTCGAGGCGGCGGGTCAATGGCGATTGGCCGCCTTGACCGTGCGACTTTTGGTGGATGAGTGACTTCATGAATATAGAAAAATCTGGAATTTCAAAGATGCCGATCCGGTTGTGGACGATCCCGCTGCTTGCATTCTTGGTATTCGTTTCGGTGTGCAACGACTGCAGGCGGTCAACCGCTGCCGAGATGCCTGTCAATATTGTGTTGGTGTTCGTTGATGACATGGGTTGGGGCGATTTCTCGTGCTTCGGAAACCGGGCTGTTGAGACTGAAAACGTCGATCGGCTTGCCGCTGAGGGAATCCGATTCGAGCAGTTCTATGTCAATTCGCCGATTTGTTCGCCGTCGCGGGTCGCGATTTCGACGGGCCAGTACCCGCAGCGATGGCGAATCACGTCTTATTTGAACAATCGCAAGAGCAACGTCGATCGCGGCATGGCCCAATGGCTGGACCCACAAGCACCCATGCTCGCGAGATTCCTTCACGAGAGCGGATACGCGACGGGGCATTTCGGGAAGTGGCACATGGGCGGTCAACGCGATGTTGGCGAGGCCCCGTTGATCACCGAATATGGATTCGATGCTTCGCTGACGAATTTTGAAGGACTCGGTCCACGCGTTCTGGCCGTGTGCGATGCACACGACGGAAAACCGACTCATCGTCATACGCTCGGTTCGGACAAATTGGGACGTGGCAAGATCATTTGGCAAGATCGCAGTTTGGTCACAGAATCGTTTACCGGTGCGGCGATCGAATTCATCAAACAGGCCGAGGCGGAAGGGAAACCATTTTATGTCAACGTTTGGCCGGACGATGTTCATTCGCCCTTCTTTCCCCCCGAGGCGCGTCGCGGCGACGGCGCAAAGCGGACACTCTATCAAGGTGTCCTCAATACGATGGATGAGCAGCTTGGAGTGCTGTTCGATTACATCCGCGACAACAAACAATTGCGAGAGAACACGTTGATTCTCGTGTGCAGCGACAACGGACCCGAGCTCGGCGCCGGCACGGCCGGACCATTTCGTGGCCACAAGACAAAACTGTACGAAGGCGGAATTCGCTCGCCCCTTGTGGCCTGGGGGCCGGGTCTGGTTGAGGGCGCCGGTGTCGTGAACCAAACCTCCGTACTGGCGGCGATCGATCTGGTTCCATCCTTGCTGGCGATTGCCGGGGTCAAGCCGCCCGAGCACGTGGCATTCGACGGCGAGCCGATGCCGGAGGTGCTCGTTGGGAAATCGTTGGCTTCGCGAAACAATCCGATTTACTTTCGCCGGCCGCCTGATCGGGATTCGTTCTATGGCGACAGCAATCTGCCGGACCTTGCGATTCGTGACGGCTCATGGAAGTTGTTGTGCGAGTACGACGGATCGGATGCCCAACTGTATGATTTGGCTGGCGACCGCGAGGAAACGGTCAATGTCGCCACGGATCATCCGACCACCGTGGCGAGACTGTCAAAGCTGTTGATCGAGTGGCACCAGCGGATGCCGCCCGATAACGGTGCCACCTTTGTATTGAATGAGAACCGTAGCCAGGCGAAGCGATAGAATGAATCTGGAATTGAACGATCACGCGGCCCTTGTGATCGGCGGGGCGAGCGGTATCGGGCTCGCCGCCGCTCGGGCCTTTGCCGGTGAAGGGTCTCACGTGGCACTGTGGGATTGCGACGACAGCGTACTCGATGCAGCACAACAATTACACACAGAGTACGCCGTGAAATCGGTCGGCGTCCTGATGGATGTCACGGCGGAGGAATCGGTGCACTCGGCGCTGGCGCAGACGATCGAATCGCTCGGACGCGTCGATCATATGGTCCACGCCGCTGCCGTCGGATCGGCCAAGTTTGGTTTTCCATTCACGAACTTGACGCCCAGCGACTGGCTGCGTGTTCTCGAGGTGAACGTGATGGGGATGGCAAACGTGGCGCATGCTATTGCTCCGCACCTGATCGATCGCGGAGCGGGCACGATGGTGTTTATCGCTTCGGTGGCCGGTCAAATCGGCTCTCAGACCGACCCACCCTACAGCGCATCGAAGGCTGCCAACATCAACTTTGCCCAGTGCATCGCCAAAGACCTGGCCTCGCACGGTATCCGTGTGAACTCCGTCTGTCCGGGGATGGTTGAGACACCGCTTTGCCGATCCGTTTGGCAGGCCTGGCACGACCAGGTTGCGGAAGGGGAACGAATGAGCTTTGAGGCCTGGTCGGAGCGAAAGATCCGCGCGGTGGTACCGCTGGGTAAATGGCAAACGGCCGAGGCGATCGCCGATATGATCGTTTTCCTCTCGTCGGCCCGCGCCCAGCATGTCACAGGTCAGACGATCAACGTGGATGGCGGAACCGTCATGCACTCTTAACCAGAACGACCCGAGTTTGTTGGGCCGCACCCTGTCATCGGCTAGAATACCCTCTCACTGGCGAATATCCCGGGGGCCGAGTTCAACGGCAGTCGGCGATCCCCAAGGACACTGATTGGTAACTCGACAAAATGACCGTCCGTCTCTCGATGGGCGACTTCCAACGGAGGCGTAGAACGCATGAACCAACGGACCCATTTTCTTTCTCTGCTGATACTCTCGGCTGCTTGCATTGTCATGTCGAACGAGACAACGGCAACCGCGAACGAACCGATCGATATCGGCCACCAACGGGAACTGTTCGTCGACGACTATCTGATCGCCAACATCGACGGAGACGCCCGCCGCGAGATGCGCCGTCCAGAACCGCGAGAGGTGGTGTTTGTCGCTGACTCGCCATGGGAAGGAAACACGAGCGGGTATTACACACTCTTTCGCGACGGCGACCTGTACCGCATGATCTATCGCGGTTGGCAACATGACGAAAAGCAGAAGGCGGTTCACAAGGAAGTCACCTGCTATGCCGAGAGCCAAGACGGAATTCATTGGAACAAGCCGAACCTTGGATTGTTCGAGTGGAACGGTTCGAGGGACAACAACATCGTGTGGCTTTCACAGGGATCGCACAATTTCACCGCGTTTCGCGATGACAATCCCGCAGCGCCCCCGGAATCGCGATACAAGGCGTTGGGCCGCAGTGATGGCGGGTTGCTCGCGTTCCAATCGCCCGATTGCAAATCTTGGACGCTGATCCAAGAAAAGCCGGTCATTACCCACGGCGCGTTCGACTCTCAGAACCTTGCCTTCTGGGATGGTGATCGAAGCGAATACCGCGCTTACTGGCGTTACTTTACCAAGGGCGTCACGACGAAAGAGAATTGGAAACCGTCGGGCGTGCGTGCGATTCGAACCGCGACATCCAAGGATTTCATCCACTGGGACAACGAAGCAGACTTGACCTATGGTGAGGGGACACCGGCCGAGCATCTCTATACCAATGCCATTCAAAAATACTTTCGAGCCCCACAGTTGTTCATCGGTTTTCCGACACGCTTTCTGCCCGATCAAGGTCAACGCGTCGAACCGGTCCTGATGTCGAGTCGTGACGGAGTCCATTTCAACCGCTGGCCCGACGCCGTGATCCCCGAGGATGCCCCCGCCGACCGCAAGGGAAATCGTTCCAATTACATGACCTGGGGCATGTTCCAGTTGCCCGGCAAGGCGAAAGAGATCTCCGTTTACGCGACGGAGAACTATTACGAACCGTCACCGGGAAGGGTCCGACGCTTCGTGTACCGTGTTGATGGGTTTGTCGCGTTGCATGGTGGCTCCGATGGCGGCGTCGTGACAACGAAACCGCTGCGATGCGGTGGCGGTCGCCTGCTACTGAACTATCGGGTCGCTCCCGGGGGATCCCTCGTGCTGGAAGTTCTCGATCAATCGGGCGCGGTGATCGGAAAATCAGCTCCATTGCGCGGCGACGAGGTCGACGCAGAGCCGGCTTGGCAACAGAAACCAAATTTCGCGCAAGGCATCGTCCAACTGCGGATGGTGCTCAGCAATGCGGATGTGTACTCGATACGGATTGATTGATCGAACAAGCAGACCTTTGCCAACCATTCAACACACTCCCGCGAGTTTGAACCAAGAGAACGACAACATGACACGCCTGTTCCCGACGTTGGCCCTGATCGCGGGTCTGTTTCAATTCCATCCTTGCGAATCGAAGGCGGCTGACGCCTCCGATCCGTTGGCTTTGCTGGTCCGCAGCCTGGACAAGACCAACGATCCGGCAATCCGAGCGGCGTTGTTGCGTGGTATGTTAAGCGGGCTTGCTGGCCGACGAGACGTTCCGGCACCGGATCAATGGAAACGTGTCAGC
Source organism: Pirellulaceae bacterium (assembly GCA_963734865.1). Lineage (GTDB taxonomy): Bacteria > Planctomycetota > Planctomycetia > Pirellulales > Pirellulaceae > CBDCUW01. The sequence goes on along the minus strand of CAVTIV010000019.1, from coordinate 661,359 downwards.
GTCAAGCTTGAAAAGAGCGATGACGAACAAGTCCGCGACTTGTCTCAGCAACTCTCGCAGATCTTCGGTGACGAAGAAGCAACTCGTCGTGCCATTGCCACGCTTCGAGATCGGTCCGCAGGCACCGATGCCCGGTTGACTGCACTGCGGTCGCTGCTGGGGCAACGCAACGAGCAGGTGTCGGCACTGTTGGAGTCATTGCTGGACGAGCCCGATTTGCGTCTCGATGCGATTCGTGGTTATGCGGCGATGGAGAACACGGGTGCGGCCGAGATCTTGCTGGGGCGATACGACCAATGGGATCCGCCCTTCCAGCGGGCCGTGATCGAGACACTTGCGACACGAAAGGCGTACGCCAAAGCGTTGCTGGACGCGATTGAGAACAAGACGGTGTCGAAAGAGGATGTGCCGGCACATGTGGCACGTTCGCTCAACACCCTGCTCGGTGACTCGTTCGTGAAGGTTTTCGGTGATGTGCGCCAGTTGGCCGAGGATCGTGCCAAGTTGATGGCCCGGTACAAGAAGTTGCTCAGTCCCGATGCGATCGACGCCGCGGATGCTTCCAGCGGGCGAAGGGTGTTTGAGAAAACGTGCGCGTCGTGCCATGTTCTGTATGGCGCCGGCGGTAAGATTGGGCCCGACCTGACCGGATCAAACCGCGCCAACCTGGACTATATTCTGCTCAACAGTGTCGACCCCAGTTACGATGTCCCCGATGGTTACAAAATGGTTTTGATTCAGACCGTCGATGGGCGTCTGCTAAGCGGCGTGATTGCCGAAGAGGACAGCCGGCGAGTGATATTGAAAACGGTGGAGCAACCGCTGGTCGTGATCGCCAAAGACGACATCGCGGCTCGCAAAGTTTCACCGAAATCGATGATGCCCGATGGACAACTCGAGCAAATGAAAGGGCAAGAAGTGATCGACCTGATCAAATATCTGCAAACGACCGAGCAAGTGGAGATGACGAAATGAACAGGAACCTCAACCTCGCCAGATCGGTCTTTGTCGTCAGCTATCTGCTGTTGCCATGCCTGTTGGCGTCGGCAGAAGAATCGCGCAACCGACTTCCCAAAGAGCAACTTCGCACCAGCGACGCCCCATTTTTGAAGCCACATGAAGCGGTTGCAGCGATGTCGATTCCCGAGGGTTTCGAGGTATCGGTTTTTGCGTCCGAGCCGGACATCGCCGAACCGATCGCATTCTGTTTCGACGATCGCGGTCGAATGTGGGTTGCCGAGAACTTCAATTACCGAACTCGTGGCGAACATACCGACGATCAGGTCAGCAGGATTCAAATTCTGGAAGATACCGACGGCGATGGAGTGTTCGACGAGAAAAAGACGTTCACCGACAAGTTGACGTTCAGCTCAGGACTCGCGCTCGGTTTCGGTGGCGTGTTCGTGGGCTCACCGCCGAATTTGACTTTCATTCCCGACGCGGATGGCGACGATAAACCGGATGGTCCACCGCAAGTCCTGCTGGACGGCTGGGGAATCAACGATCGCCACGAAACGCTGAACAGTTTCATTTGGGGGCCTGATGGTTGGCTGTACGGCTGTCACGGCGTGTTCACTCAATCGTGGGTCGGCAAACCGGGTGACGTGGACTCCGCTCGGCAATTTATCGACGGCGGGATTTGGCGATACCACCCCACAGGCAAGACGTTTGAGGTGTTCGCACGCGGTTTATCAAATCCCTGGGGCTTTGACTTCGACGACCATGGCCAGGGTTTCGCTACCTGCTGTGTGATTCCCCATTTGTTTCATGTGGTCCAAGGCGGTGTGTATCACAAGCAAAGCCGTCCGCACGTGAACCCGCACATCTACGACGACATCAAGACGATTCGAGACCACACGCATCTGTCGGCACACGGTGGTGCACGCTTTTATTTGGCCGATGCTTTCCCGGCCGAGTATCGCAACCGATTGTTCATGTGCAATATCCATGAGCACGCGGTGTTGACCGACATCATGGTGCCCCACGGTTCAAGCTTCATCGGCAAACATGGCGACGACTTCATGCCGACCAACGACCTTGCGTGGGTCGGTTTCAGCGTCGAGATTGGTCCCGAGGGTGGTGTCTACATCTTGGATTGGCATGACACGGATGTTTGCGGCAATGCGATCAATTTTCCCAACAGCGGTCGCGTCTATCGCATCATGCCTAAGGACGCGAAGCGAATCGTGCGCCCCAACCTGCGAAGTTTGACGGACGCTCAGCTTGTTGAAATGCAATCGCATACGAACGATTGGTACGTACGTCAGTCGCGATTGTTGTTGCACACACGCCACGCAGCCGGCGAGTTGGACGATTCACTGGTGCATGACAAACTGAGCGATCTGTTGCAGTCGGCGCAGGCAACGCCCGAGCGGCTTCGCGCACTTTGGGCTCTCTACGTCACAGGGGGGCTGGATCGCGATCGGCTGCTCTCACTGCTGGGCAGTGAGGATGAATACGTGCGAGCGTGGTCGATTCAGTTACTTTGTAACGACAGCCCGGTCAACGCATTTCAGGATGCGAGCGTTGTCAAAACGTCGCCTTTGAATACGGTCGTGCTGGGCCATTTCGCGTCGATGGCCAAACACGATCGCTCACCCGTCGTGCGTCTGTACCTGGCTGCGGCCGTTGGCAGGCTGCCATTCGCCGATCGCTGGCCGATCCTTGAAAACCTTGTCGCTCACGACGAAGACATCCAGGACAACAACCTGCCACGCATGTATTGGTTCGGATTGGAACCGATGGTTCCCGGCAATCCCGAATTGGCATTGCAGCTTGCCATCGGCGGCAAAATCCCGGCGATCCAGGAATTTGTGGCGCGACGGATGGTCAGCGGCGACGTGGCGTCCGATTTGATCTCGCCGCCGCAGAGCGGACGCCAACGACAACAAACGATCCAGCGAGTCGCTTCCGGATTCAAAGTGGAGAACGTTGGTGAGGGAGGCGTCGTTCACCATCCTGTGTTTCGTAACAGCACCGCCGTCCAGACGCATCCGATGAACCGACAAATTCCTTGCCGCTTGTCGCGTGAGGTCGATGTCCCGACAGGCAAAACCACACATTTAGACATCCGAGTCAGTCATCATCCGCACGGCGACTGGCAACTGCGAGTTCTGGTCGCAGGGGAAGTGCTTGCCGACAAGATTGTCGGTCCCGATTCGGTCAGCGATGAGTGGCTCGACATGACGGTGGACTTGACAAGGTTTGCCGGGCAAAAGATCGACCTGACGATCGAAAACCGTGCCAACAATTGGAACAACGAATGGGCCTATTGGCACGAGGTGAAGATCGTCAGCGATTGATCGGAAGATGAAGTGATCGGAAGATGAAGAAAGTCACATTTCAGGCCAGTATTTCGTCGATCACGGTTCCCTCGACATCGGTCAAGCGGAAGTCGCGGCCTCCGTATCGATACGTCAGCCGTTCGTGGTCGATCCCCAATAGATGCAGCAGTGTGGCGTGGAAGTCGTGCACATGGACCTTGTTCTCGGTGGCATAGAACCCGAAGTCATCCGATTGGCCATAACTGAAGCCGCTCTTCACGCCGCCGCCTGCCATCCAATAGGTAAAGGCGTGAGGGTTATGATCGCGTCCATTCTTTCCTTGCGCGGTCGGCGTCCTTCCGAACTCGGCGCCCCAAATCACCAGCGTATCTTTTAGCAGACCACGTCTCTTGAGGTCTGTTAGCAATCCCGCGATCGGCCGATCAACCTCGGCCGCCAATTCACTGTGCTTCTCGCGTAGCTTGTCATGTTGATCCCAGTAGTTGTGCGTGACTTGAATGAATCGCACGCCCGCTTCGGATAATCGTCGGGCCAGCAAGCATTGACGGCCGAAATTATCGGTTGGCCCGTTATCGATCCCATAGAGGGCATGCGTGCTGGGTGTTTCGTGCGACAGGTCCATCAATTGCGGTGTTTCAGCCTGCATTCGAAAGGCCAGTTCAAACGATTCAAGTCTGGCGCTGAGTTGCGCGTCGATCGCGGAGTCCACGGCATTGCTACGGTCCAGATCTCGCATCAATTTCAATTGCAGTTTTTGCAATTCGGCTGTCGTCGCGCTTGCGCTGGACAGGTTTTCAATTTTAGCGTTCTTCATTGGCGCTCGCGTCGATCCGATCCTTGTTGCCTGATGAATGGGCGGCAAGAAGGCTGAACCGAAATTACGGACGCCGCCATGCCCCAGCGTCGGATTGATCGTGATGAAACTGGGAAGGTTCGCGTTCTCGGTGCCCAGACCGTAGCTGATCCAAGATCCCATGCTGGGGCGGACAAACGTATCCGATCCGGTGTGCACCTTGAGCAGTGCGCCACCGTGGGCCTCATTCGACCCATGCATCGACTTGATGAATGTCAAATCGTCCGCGTGCCGGCCGACATTGGGAAACAGATCGCTGACCCACGCGCCGCTCTGGCCGTACTGGCGGAATTTCCATGGACTGCGAAGCAGGTTGCCCGTCTGTGCAAACTGAATACGAGGTTTGTCAAAGGGTAGAGGCTTGCCGTCCTGGTTCTCGAGTTCGGGTTTGAAGTCAAAAGTGTCGACATGCGATGGACCGCCATGCATGAACAAAAAGATCACACGCCGGGCGCGAGGTGGCAGGTGAGGTAGGCCTGGGGCGATTGTCGGGTCCAAACCGCCTGATGCCTGCACCGAGACACCGGCCAACAGATCTGCCAACGCGAGCCCGGCGAGTCCGACGCCGGTTTTGAGCAGTCCGCGTCGTGCATTCAATGGATCATCGGATCGATTTGAATCAGTCAACATAACTAAACAGGCTCCCGGCAATCAGCGTTCGGCAAAGGCTGGTCCATGCCCGATTCTGTTGGTCACCCAGTTCGGGCGAGGTATCCATCGCTTGGCGAATGAATCGCAGCGACAATTCGATCTCCTCGTCGGTGGGTGGACGTCCGTGCAATTGGATCCACAACCGTCGGATGCGGGCGGTATCGTCAACTTCGCTGACTAGCAATCGACTGGCCAGCAGTTCGGCTTGTTGGTGCACCAGCGCATTGTTGAGCAAGAATAACGCTTGGTTGGGTACGGTCGTGACGCTCCGCTGCTCAATATGGTTGGCCGTCTCGGCGTAATCGAACGTCGAAAACAGATCGAGCAGCGCGGCGCGGTTGATCGAGATGTACACGGCTCGTCGGGGCGAGTTGATGTCTGTCGCGGGCCCGTTGAACTGTCGATCAAGCGAGTCGCCAGCGCGGCGGATCGCATCACACAGCGGTTCGACTTCTAATCGTCGACGATTCTGACGCCACAGAAACTCGTTATCGGGATCGGATGACTGGTACGTCGTGCTACGGCTGCTCATTTGGTACGTACGGCTGGACATGATCAGTCGGTGCATTTTCTTCAGCGACCAACCATCGTCAATCAATCGGCGCGTCAACCAGTCGAGCAATTCACGATGAACGGGTGATTGGCTCTGCAGTCCAAAATTTGACGGCGATCTCATCAGCGGCTGTCCGAAATGCCACATCCACAATCGGTTGGCCATCACGCGACCGGTCAGCGGATGATCGCCTGATGTCATCCAGCGAGCCAGTTCCAAACGACCACTGCTGTCAGCGGGAATCGGCGACATTGGAACAACATCGGTCAGACGCCGAGGTGCGCCGCGAGGCGTCGTCGTGTCCGCCTTGTTCAGATGATTGCCACGAAGGTGGATCGCCAGGTCGTGCGGCTCGCTCTCGCTGACCGCCATCGCCGATGGATAAACGGGCATCGCTTTTCGCAAATCATCCAGCACCTTCTCCGTTTCGGCGATTTTTCGTTTCGTCGCCTCGGGATATTGTTGATCGGGTTTCGAGGGAAGGTTCGCGGTCCCCAATTGGTCGAGCAAAGCCTGATTCGCCTTTGCGACCAGGCCGTCTCGTTCTTTTTCCGCATGGTCAATTCGTGTTTGCTGCTGCCGACGTGTCTCGTCGATATGCTTCGATGGCAGATCGCGTTCCATCCATTTCGATACAAAGTCCTCGTTCTGCATCGTCCTGGTGCTGGCAAAGATCCCCGCCAATGCGTAATAGTCGGCCGACGAGATGGGATCGAATTTGTGATCGTGACATCGGGCGCAAGCGATCGTCATGCCGAGCATGGTGCGCGAGACGGTATCGATTTGTTCGTCAACAATATCGATTTGCATTTTCTCTTTGTCTTGCTCGGCTAACATTTTGGGGCCGATGACCAGCATTCCGGTGGCGGTGATTCGGTCGCTGGTGGTTTGTTCATCCACGTTGCCAGGCAACAGATCGCCGGCAAGCTGTTCGATGATGAATTGGTCCATCGGTTGGTCGCGGTTGAGCATCTTGAAGACCCAATCGCGGTATCGCCATGCATTGGGCATCGAATGATTTTCGTCGGCCCCGTTCGTATCGGCATAGCGAACCAGATCCAGCCAATGACGTCCCCATCGCTCACCGTAATGCGGCGAGGCAAGCAGACGATCGACGACGCGTGCAAAACTGCTGGGTGAGTCGTCGGCCAGGAACTCGGCGATCTCTCGCTCACTCGGGGGCAATCCGATCAGGTCGAAGGTTGCCCGACGAATCAACGTGTACTTGTCTGCGGCGGGTGCCGGGTGCCAGCCATTTCCCGCGAGCTTGTCCAGCACGAACGCGTCGATCGGATGACTCGCCCAGCGGCTTTCCGAGTCGGGTACGACCGGTTCGTCAATGACCTGAAATGCCCAATGGCCTGCGGATGCTTGCGAATCAATCGCATGCAGCGGCGAGACCGATTCCTCGGTTCGGGGATCCGACGCGCCGCGTTGGATCCAGGCAGCAAAGTCATCAACCACGGAATCTGGCAACTTTTCCTTCGGCGGCATCTCCAGCGATTGATGCTTTAGCGCCGCGATCAGCAAACTTTCCTCGGCGTTACCGGGAACGATCGCGGGCCCGCTGTCACCACCACGCAACAGTCCGCGACGGCTGTCAACCAGCAGGCCGCCACGAACGATTTTTGCCTCCGATGAGTGACAGGAATAACAGTGCTGGTCCAGAACAGGACGAATACGGTTCTCGAAAAACGATTGCTCCCGCTGCGCATCGCGCGAGGCTGGTTCGACCGCCTTTGCGTCCGCCGCACCGAGGGTAATGCAAATCGAAACGAAAAGGTGTAAACACGCGCTGCAGCGGCAGAGGCTCAGGGAAGCCGAAATCCCCGTTGGCGAACGCATGGCGAGTGGTGGGAATTGAGTTGGTGGGAACTGTTGCAAGGAGCACAGCGAGGGGGAATCGCATTATAGAAGGAAATCGACGACCATGGGAGCGAGCAACCGCGGCGTCGCCGCGATTGCCGTTACGATTCGCTGTTTGCCGTGCAGTCCACCAGTTCAACGAACCGCCCGAGCAGCTGGTCCGTCTCGGGAGTTGCGACGCATTGGTCGGCGAAACCGTCGATTGTCATTTGGCAGATTCGCTCGACATACCACGGATAGGCACGCACACGTTGCAAAAACGCGTCTCGATTCAGTTCGGGATGAAATTGGGTACAGTAAATCGGCTTGCCGGAGAACCGAAACGCTTGGTTTTCAATTTTTTCCGAGGAGGCCAGCCGCGTCGCGCCCGGTGGCAAGCGAGTGACGCAATCTTGATGCCCCATTGGTGCCAAGAAACGATCGCCCAGCGGGGCGAAGAGCGGATCCATTCGACCAGCCTCGGTGAGTCGCACTTCGATGGAGCCAAGTTCGGCGCGACGTTTGTCGGTCACTACTTCGCCTCCCAACGCTTTGGCCATCGCCTGAAATCCCCAGCAGGATGCGAAGGTGGGCTTGGACAACTCGAACAGTGCTCTCATCGCCGCTAACGCTGGTTCCAGCCATGATCCACCTTCGGCGACCGAGTAGTCGCCGCTACCACCGAGCAACACAACATCGACCGCGTCCAGCTCGGCGATCGTGGGTGCGCCGTCAAGTAAGTCGTGGACCGCGATCTGCGAACGATCACACCCGAGCGCACGGGCGAAGCAGTCGACTTCCTGCTGAAGCATCGGGTCGTCGGGATTGCGAACCTGAAGCAGCAGATATTCCATCATTGTCAATCTTACTCAGCGGTCTGAGTTTCCTGGATCACCTTGTAGGCCTGCTCAACGAAGACGGGTTGGTCAATCAATTCAAGCACAGCCGGATGACTCAGCAGCGTCATCGCGGCGGCCCGATCGATTCGATGACCCGATCGCAAGATTTTTTGAACTTGCGCGTCTTCATTTAGCCGGTCAATCGTGCGTCGTATCTCCGGTCGCTCCTTCAACCGTTCGATCGAGGGATGGTGAATCAACCGATCGATCTTTTCTGCGTCACTGAGCACTTGCACGCTTTGCTGGATTTCTTCGACCTTATTCAATTGGGGAATACGCGTGAAGGGGTTGTAAGCGACGATCAACGGGCCCAAGGGACTATCGTGAGTACGATCGGTGATCTTCAGAATCCACTTCGATACGAATTGTCCTCGTGCGTCCAGCGGATCACGCATATCGGCGCGTTGCCTTTCGATCGGTTCCAGGACCAGCAGCCCGCCAAGAAACAGCAGCACCACCGCGATGCCTTGCACCCCGCCGATCACAAAGCCGAGCCATCGGTTCGTCTTCTCCATTCGGCGGCGATTGGCAAAGAACAGTCCGGCAACGCTGATCACAAGCATCGAAACCACGAACGAAATCAGCACGCCGACGGTCCCAATGCTCAAGATACGATTGGTCAATCCGGTCGTACCAAACCATTGTTCAAATCGAAATTCTTGTGCGCGGCCGATCGAGGGCGCGAGCTCGACTGCGGCAGCGATCGAGGCGAGCGACCCAAGGATGTAAACGGCACCCACGCGATAGCCGCCGAAACTAGCGATTCCCGTGATCGCCACTGCCACGGCCAGGACATAGTCCGCTTGGGACGCAAAGAAGATCGCCGTAGCGAAAAAAAGCGTCAACCAGATCAGCCGTGAGACAAGACTCATCTGGGCCGTCTTGGGGGGTGCAATATCGATCGGAGGTGTCGTCATGGCTAGGATCAGGTTTGAATCTTTGGTTACCAACGACACCGGATTGTCGCAGATCGAACTACCAAAACATAGCTCGCCGATCCCCCCCCGCGACCGGAATCATCCGCAGATCGGCGTCCGGAAAAACAGGGATTTCGGGCCGCACGTTCGCGGCACAGGAGTGGAAACGCAAAGGTTCGGCTGTTCGCGTTGTGACGGTTCTATCGATTCGGGCCGGCACGGCTGGTGTTTCCGCGCCAAAGCGTCGAATTGATACTACTGGACCTTACAAACTCTCCGGTGGATCGTTCCATGAAGTCGTCTCATCCTATTGCACGTTGTGTTGAAGTTTGCCTGCGGCGATTGGTGTGTCTGGCAATGTTTGCTGCCGCGGCCCCGTCGTTGGCCCAAGAGTCGTTTCTTTCGCTCATTCAAAGCGACGCGGATCAAGATTCGGACGACTATCTGAAATCCAAATCGATGATGGAGATCCGCAAAGACATCGTGCCCAGTGCCGTTGATGGAAGGATCATCCTGCCAGCGTTGAAGGCAGTTTCCACTGCCACCGACGAGGTCGGTTCCGGAGACAGTGTCGGACGCACGCCGACGGAATTTCGCGGTAGCGCCCAACGTCCGATGCAACCGCTGCCCGAAGACTCCAGCGGACGCGGCCTGAATTGGGATTGGACTGTCAGCAACTGGGCCGCGGCCAACACTTTCTCGCACCCTCGGTATTTCGAGGACCGGATGCTGGAGCGTCACGGACACGAGCGATGTCCCCGACTGCAACCGTTTGCCAGCGGCATGCGATTCTTCACCACGGTACCGATGCTGCCCTACCTGATGACCGTCAGCAATCCGTGTGATTACGAGTACACGCTGGGATATTACCGATCGGGATCCTGCACGCCCGCGTTTCTCCAGCGTCCGCCGTACGAGCGCCGAGCTGTGATCGTGGAATCGGGGTCTGTAGCGGGTGCCATCATTGGGTTCCCATAGCCGATCCGGTTCGAGCATCACGGTTGGCGTCGGGATTCGATTGCCGAGGATTGCCGACCGCCGGCCTTTCCCCGCTTTTCCGGCACAGCGAAAACCGGTAGAACAGCGAGTGGTGAAGGATCCTCGTCCCCGTTTGCTGGAATGACATGTTTTACTTGTTGACGGTGCTGGTTGCGGCAAGTCGCTTTCTTCCTCATCCCCCAAACGTGGTGTGTTTGGGCGCACTGGGACTGTTCGCGGGATGCTATATGGCGGGTCGCCGCGCGTACCTCGTGCCGCTCGTGACCTTATTGATCAGCGATATCATCGGTCAGGTTCTGGGTATCGCAGGGATGGGGTTTTACAACCCGATCACCATGGCAATGGTGTACGCCGGTGCACTTCTGGCTGTTCCCGTGGGCCGCTGGATGAAGTCGAATCGCAGTTTGCTGCGATTCCCAGCCGGTTCGCTTGTCGCTTCGACCCTGTTCTTCCTGCTCAGCAACTTCGGCGTTTGGATGGGGGGTTGGTATCCGATGACAGGATCAGGACTGGTGAGCTGTTACGTCCATGCAATTCCCTTCTTCGGCTATACGGTCATCGGTGACCTGGTCTTCACCGCGATTCTCTTTGGCACCTGGGAATTGTCGCGCCGATCATTCCACGACGTCGGTCCCGGAGTGCTGGCGCCTGTACGGGTCGGCTGAGCGGGTCGGGCTGTACGGGTCGGCTGAGCGGGTCGGCTGTACGGGTCGGCTGAGCGGCGAAAGGGGGGATATCGCGTAGGGTGGTTCAGGCGGTTCTCGGGCCGCATCGACCCCCTGTTCTTCCTTAAAGTCGTTGCAATTGTCACAGTCGGGTCAAACTCGTACGGTATTGCGGCTTGTAAGGGATCTTCCGGTTCGATTTGCCGGTCTGTTTATTCCAGTCGTGAGGGTCTTTCGGTCGATAGGGGCTGTAACGCTGCATTCTTGTTGAGCGATGGCACGGTTGGCCAATCGTGGAAAGCAGTTTCCCGCACCTACATCCGATCACCGGCATGCGTCCATCCAGGCCCAACCGCATTACCGAATCAACGTCGGCGACCGCGCAACATTGCGCGAGGTCTGGTCGTTTTTCCGCGAGCCGACGACTGGCGAGGCGATGGTTGACCTATTCGCTTGTGGCAATGACCAGCGGTTGTGGGTTGTTGGACAAGATTCCGCCCGGGCCGCATGATACGACGGCGTCCTATCACGACGATCATGGGCTGCAGATCGAGTATCCCGAGGTCGCGCGGTGTGCCGAGACGATGCCGACGTTGTCTGCCCAGCAGACGATCGTGCCGTTTTCGCTCGAAGACCCGTCGAAGATACCCGCCTACGACCTGTCGCTCGAAGAAGCGATTCGGGTCACCGTCGAGCAGAGCCCGGTGCTACGAACGATCGGCGGCACGGTGATCACGGCGCCGCAATCGATCCAGACGATCTACGATCCGGGGATCGTGAGCACCAGCCCAACATTGGGAACCGAGGCCGCCTTGGCTGCGTTCGATGCTCTGTACGCTCAGCAGTTGTATTGGTTCTCGCAAGATCAACCCAACAATATTTTTATTCCTCCGATTGCCGGCAATCCGCTCAGTTCTTTTTCCACGCGTGTGCTGGACGGTAGGAACGCCACCTTCTCGAGCGATCTGTCGAAACAAACGGCCCAGGGCGCGAAGTTTTCGCTTCGCCATATCGTCAACTACACTCGCAACAACATTCCGAGTCGCGCCTTCCGGAGCGCCTTTGATGGTTGGCTTGAAGCGGAATGGCGTCAGCCTTTGATGCAAGGGGCGGGGACGACGTACAACCGGATCGCCGGCCCGACCACGGTACCGGGACAATACCGCGGTGTGTTGATCGCACGGGTGAACGAAGATGTGGCGCTCGCGGATTTCGAGGCGGCGTTGATTCAACTGGTCTCCGATGTCGAGCAGGCATATTGGGATTTGACGACTGCTTATCGAATCCTGGATGCGACGGTGAAAGGACGCGATGCGGCTCAGGAGACTTGGCAGGTCTTCCAGCAACGTGTGGATGTCGGAGTGGATTCCAGCAACGAAGAAGCGCAGGCACGGTCCGAGTTTTTCCAATTCCAGGCGCAAGTCGAGGTGGCCCTGGGTGGTGCAGATGGGCTTTACGCGAAGGAACAGCGACTGCGATATTTGATGGGGCTGCCCGCGACTGACGGGCGGATCATTCGTCCCACGACCGAACCGACCGACGTACGAGTCGTGTTTGATTGGGAAAGTGCACTTGGTCAGGCGTTGCAAAGACGCGTTGAGGTGCGCCGACAACTTTTTGCGATCGAGCGTCGCGAAATGGAACTCACAGCCGCACGGTTGAATCTCCGTCCGAGGCTCGATTTCCTCGCCCAGTATCGCTGGCGTGGACTCGGCAACCACCTGATTGGCAGCTCGAACGGCGGTATCATTGGCGCATCCGGTTTGCCGGATCCGTCCAGTAACCTGTATGGCACGATCCTGGGTGGGAACTACCAGGAAGGTCAGGCCGGATTCGAATTGAATCTTCCGGTCGGACTGCGTGCGGCCAGCGGCGCCGTCGCCAACGCCCGGCTGAATCTGAGACGCGAGCGAGCAATTCTGGCCGAGACCGAAATGAGAGTCAGCCACGATCTTTCGGATGCCGCGCGCCGAATCACTCTGACCCATCAGTTGCTGGAAACGAATTATGACCGATTCATTGCCGACATCCGAAAAATCGAAGTCCTGAAACTGCGGTTCGAGGGAGGCACCGACCCGATCAACTTTCTGTTGGACGCACGGCGACAACTCGTTGCCAGTGCTTCGGAGTTTTATCGTTCGGTCTCCGAATACAATCTGGCCATTCGCGATTTCCATCGTCAAAAGGGTTCACTGCTGGCCTACAGCCAAGTGCAGTTGGCCGAGGGGCCTTGGGCCAATGGGGCGGCACAGGACGCCTACGAGGTGGGCCGATTCCTGACACCACGGCATTCCACCGGGGCGATGTCGGCTCCGGCGCCATTGGCATCGGGGATCTTCGATCCATCCGCCGTCCAGGACACCTCCGCCTCTGCGAATTCGCCATCGACCGAGTCGCTGCCGCCACCGGCGGCAGACCCGAGCATTCCCGAGGAGGTTGACAACGATCAGCCGATTTCCGCGCCTGTGACTGTCGCGCCGACAGAAACGGATTATCGCGGCGGAAATGACGACGGCTTGATCTCCGTCGCCCCAAACTTGGAGTGATCCGCGTGGAACCCGCGACTCAACGCTTCTCGTAACAAACTCGGTAGACCGGGATGTTGTGCTGACGACTTCGACGTTCGAAGTGGGTTCGATAGTCAAGCTCGTGGGTCGCTTCGGCCTCTTGCTCGGGAATCGGGACACCCAATTCGGGAGCAATCTCGGCGATCATTTCGACCGTCCTGTCGAAATAGTCCAAAACATCCGTCCAGAAGTGCAAGCGACCGCCAGGACGCAGCGAAGCCGAAAAGCAACGCACGCTGGTTTCATTGAGCACGCGTCGTTTTCGATGTCGTTTCTTCCACCACGGATCGGGGAAATAGACATGGACGGCTTCCACCGATTCGGGGTCAATCCGATTGGCAAACAGTGGTTCCGCATTGCCGCTGATCATGATCGCATTATCGACGTCGGCTTTGACGAGTCGGCCGGCTGAGTGGGCTGCGTACTTGGCGATGATCTCGATACCCAGGAAGTTGTGTTGTGGGTTGGATGCCGATGCGGTCGCCAGGAACAGACCTTTTCCCGAGCCGACCTCGATTTCCAGCGGCTTGTCGTTTTCAAACAGCGTCTGGCTGCTGAGGCGATCGGGAAGCTGTTCGATGGTGCGCAGCACATCGCTCAGGTCGAGATCCGCAGGGGGACGTTTGATGGGACTGCGGGGCACTGGAACCTTGACTTCGTTTGGCGAGAGAAACCATGGGGGCATCTCATCGTAACTTGGCGTGAATTCTCTACAATGACCGGGTCAGCTGAAACACCCCACCAGTTCTCGCTGGCGTTCTCGATTTGATAACCCTTTTTACCACAGAGCATTCCGCGACGATGCACCAGGCCGAAGCCGGATTCAACGGACTACACATCGCTGCGTTGGAGAGTCGACGCTGCGACGACATGGCCCGTTTGATCGGGCGCAGTGGCGGCGTTGCCCACGTCAGTCCGTCGATGCGAGAAGTCCCGATCGAGCCGAATCGAGGCGCGATCGATTTTGCCTATCGGTTGATGACCGGGCATGTCAGCGTCGTGGTCCTGACGACTGGTGTCGGTTTTCGGTATCTGTTGCGGGCGATCGAGCGACACTTGGACAAACAGCGTTTTCTCGATTCGCTGTCGGACATCATCACCGTTTGCCGCGGTCCCAAACCGGCCGCCGCGATGAGAGAGGTTGGGTTGACGCCGTCCTTTCGAGTCCCGGAACCCAACACCTGGCGAGAGGTGCTGCAAACGATTGACGCCTATGTTCCGATCGCCAACCAGACGGTTGGCCTGCAAGAGTACGGCATCGCGAACGCGTCCCTGGTTGCCGGTTTGGAAGCGCGCGGGGCAACGGTCGAACGGGTTCGCGTGTACGGCTGGGAACTGCCGGAACAGACCGGGCCGCTGGAAGAAAATATCCGTGCGATCGCCGAAGGCAAGCGTGATGTTTTGTTGCTGACCAGTGCCCATCAAGTTGTCAACCTGTTGCGGATGGCCGAGCAGCTTCAGATGGTTGATCAACTTCGCGAGGGGTTGCATCAAACCGTGATCGCCTCGATCGGACCGACAACCTCGCAGATGTTGGAAGAGTGTGACATTCATGTTGACCTTGAACCATCGCACCCCAAGATGGGACACTTGGTGACCGAAGCGGCGCGTCGCAGCGGGTCGCTGGCCGCCACCAAGAAACGTCTTTACCAATCGCTACCAAACCGCGGATTCGAAGTCATGGCTCACTCGTCGAGCGAAAGCCTGTTCATGCGTGCCTGTCGCGGCGAGGCGACCGAACGGACGCCGATTTGGTTGATGCGACAGGCCGGCAGGTACATGTCGGAGTACCGCGAGGTACGGGCGAAACAATCATTCTTAGAATTGTGTCGCAATCCCCAGCTGTGCAGCGAAGTGATGTGTACCGCGGTCGATCGGTTGGGCGTCGATGCGGCGATCATCTTTTCCGATCTGTTACCGATTCTGATCCCGATGGGTTTCGATTTGGAATTCGTCGCCGGTGATGGTCCGGTGATTCACAATCCGATTCGCGAAGTTGGCGACATCGATCGAGTCAACGAGCTTCACGATCCCAACGAATTGGCCTTCGTGTACGATACCGTCCGCCAAACACGAGCCGATCTGCCCGACTCCATTCCGCTGATCGGATTTGCCGGAGCGCCATTCACGCTGGCCAGTTATGCGATCGAAGGGGGCGGAAGTCGCCAGTACACCCAAACCAAGAAACTGATGCACAGTGACGGGCACGCCTGGAGCGCGTTGATGGACAAGCTATCCGCCGCGATCACCATCTATTTGAATCATCAGATCGCCGCGGGTGCCCAGTGCGTGCAGTTGTTTGATAGCTGGGCCGGCTGTTTGTCGCCGACGGATTATTCGCGGTTCGTCTTGCCGTGGATGAAGCAAATCATTGCCGGGATCACACGCGGTGTGCCGGTGATCAATTTTGCGACCGGCAATCCCGAATTGTTACCGCTGCTGCGTGGTGATCGGCGAACGGTCGTCGGCGTCGATTGGCGGATCCCGCTGGATACTGCCTGGCAGCGGATCGGACATGATTGTCCAGTGCAGGGAAACCTCGATCCGGCCGTTCTGTTGGCTGAACCCGACGTGATTCGCGATGCGGCGGGCAAGTTGTTACAGTCGGTCGTCGGCAGGCCAGGTCATATTTTCAATCTCGGTCACGGAGTTTTGAAGGAAACACCCGTCGAACACGTGATCGCGCTGGTCGAGTCGGTGAAAGAACTTAGCCAACACGATGCGTCCGAGTAGCCGCCAAATACTGGGACCCTGTCGGGCACTGGCGCTGGACCCTGTCGGCAGATCGCGGACGAACACAAAACGCCCTCTCCAGTCAACGCCAAGTGCCTGTCTTGACAAGTGAGACCCGTGCGATTGACCGGTACGGCCAATGGGAACAAACTCAATCCAGTTGATGTGACCGAACGAGGGACGCGAATCGGGGGAGAATTCAGCCATGAGAGGTCTATCTGCGATGACCGAAGCGAGCGGTTGGCGTGCCGCGATTTTCCCGGCTGCCACGGCGGTTGTTTTCCTAGGCATGTTTGTTGTTCAGGCAGCTGCACAGGCCCCAAGCGAGGTGTTGGCCCCAAGTGAGGTGTTGGCCCCAAGTGAGGCGTTGCAACCGACCGAAGGCGCCAGCGGGGCTCGCGCGAATGTGGTTGTGATCATCGCGGACGACCTGGGTTACGGCGAAACGGGAATGATGGGCAATGGCGAGATTCCTACGCCGAGTATCGACGCGCTTGCCGCCGATGGGGTGCGTTGTACTTCGGGATATGTGACCGCGTCGCTGTGCAGTCCTTCGCGGGCGGGGATCTTGACCGGGCGTTATCAGTCGCGGTTCGGCTACGACATCAACCCGACCGGAAAGCGAAACCTGCTGAAAGAGGCTGGATTGCCGGAGAGTGAAACAACCTTTGTGCAGCGATTGGCGGACGCCGACTATGCAACGGGATTGGTTGGCAAGTGGCATTTGGGAACGACCGCGGCGAAACATCCACTGAACCGTGGCTTCAACGAGTTCTATGGTTTCTTGCACGAGGGTCACTTTTACGTTCCCGGACCACCCTATGAACACGTGCTGACGATGATTCGTGACAAGTCGCTTGCCACGGGTGAGCGTGAGCGGCAAGGTGATCTGATCCGTGGTAATTACGCACCGATCAACGAACCATCCTATGACGCCGACAACAGAATCCTGCGGGGCCACGAGGAGATCGTCGAGAATGATTACCTGACCGATGCGATCTCTGACGAGGCTGTTGACTTCATCGATGATCATGCAGCGCAACCGTTCCTGTTGATGGTTTCTTATAACGCCGTCCATAGCCCGATGCAGGCGAGAAAAGATGATCTCGAGCGACTGCGGCGGATCAAAGACGACCAGCGTCGAATCTTTGCCGGGATGCTGGTCGCGTTGGATCGTGGTCTGGGACGCGTTCGCAAGGCAATCGAAGAAAACGGGCTCGCTCGTCGAACGCTGATCGTGTTCATCAGCGACAATGGTGGCCCGACCGCCGAATTGACCAGCAGCAACTTGCCTCTGCGAGGTGGCAAAGGGACGCTGTACGAAGGTGGAATTCGCGTCCCCATGGTTTGGACCATGCCGGGCCGTCTACCCGCCGGACGAATCGAGGAACGTCCCGTTATCAGTCTCGATATCGCGGCGACCGCGCTCGACGTGGCCGGCCTGCCGGCGGACAAAAATGGCGACGGCAAGAGTTTGCTGAAGTGGATCGACAGCCCCTCACGGGATCAACCGCACGAGAATCTGTTTTGGCGAATGCCCAACGGAAAAATGGCATACCGTTCGGGAAACTGGAAAATCGTTCGCCCCAACAATCAGGATCCGATCGAATTGTACCACTTGGCCAGTGACGTGGGGGAGAAGCGAAACCTGGCCAGCGAACATCCCGAGAAGCTCGGCGAGTTGATCAACAAATGGAAGGCGATGGATGCTCAGATGGCCGAGCCTATCCGCCTGCCATAGCTGGTCCTGGTGTGCAGCTGGACAGCGATGTTTTCACCAACGCAACAGCGCGGTTCCCCAGGCCAATCCGGCGCCGAATCCACACAGCAGGACCAGGTCTCCCGGATGGATACGTCCAGACTTGACGGCTTCATCGACTGCCAACGGAATGCTCGCGCCTGACGTGTTGCCGTAGCGATCGAGGTTGACGAAAACCTTTTCCCGGGGCAGATTCAAGTCGGATACGGCTGAATCGATGATCCGTTGGTTTGCCTGGTGCAACACCACCAGCGCCAGTTCGTTCGCGTTCACACCGGCCTCGGTGAGCACTTGTTTTGCGCTATCGTTGAAAACGCGAACGGCCCATTTGAACACGTTTCGCCCGTCCATGGTCAAATATTGACCGCCCGCGGCGTAGGCCTCCGGCGTCAACGATTGCCGTGTTCCGCCAGCCGGAATGCACAGCATTTCGCCGCCACAACCTTCGCTGCCTATTTGGTAGGAGAGGATCCCGTCACAATTTGATTCGCCGGCAACGAGCAACATCGCGCCCGCGGCATCACCAAACAGCGGGTACGTTTTCTTGTCTTCCGGATCGACAGTGCGACTCATCAAGTCGGCACCGACAACAAGTGCACAACGGCTGTTGCCCGTGGCGACAAATTGAGCCGCGGTCACCATCGCGTACATAAAGCCGGCGCACGCGGCGTTCACGTCCATCGCCGGTGCGATCGCACCAAGGCGACGTTGCAGGTGGCAGGCGGTCGATGGCGTCGGATGATCGGGCGTGATGGTGGCGACGATGATCAGATCGATTTGGTCGGCAGTGACATTCGCCTGATCCATGCATCGTCGTGCCGCTTCATAGCACAGATCGCTGGTTGCCTGATCGTCGGCGGCCCGTCGACGCTCGCGGATTCCGGTCCGCCGAATGATCCACTCGCTGTCGCATCCGAGCACCGCAAGATCCTCGTTGGTTACGATTTCATCGGGAACATAAGATCCGGTCGCGGCGACGCGAACGCCAGCAACTTTGCCCATCCGACCGCGTGTCAACAGCGGCAACGGATCCTGGCCCAGCGACGACTCGGAGGGACCATTCCGATCGATTGCAGGCGAAGTCGATTCGGTCATACGAATGGGGATAAGATAGCGAAGGAGTTTAGTTTTTTGTTCCAGCGGAAGGACAGGAGCCAAACCCTTGCAGGGACGACTGGCGGTGAATGGTTCTTGCCGACCTATCCGCGTGGATAGCGCGATGCTCGCGATTCCAGAGTATAACCGTGTATGTCCGTTCATAGTAGATGTTTCCCAATCGCCCTGATGGTGGTCGCAATCAGCCCAGTTGTGCCAAAATCCGGCCTTCGCCGGTTGCTGACATGGAGCGGTTGGTTGGTGATCGCTTTGTCGCTGGCGTGGGTTGGCTGGTCGCGTGGTCGGGGCGGATTCGCTGCCAAAAAGGACAGCCAAACCTCTGAAACGACGAGCTGGATTGTTTCTGGCAGCTCGATGGTGCCAACGCTGCGGGGGCCTTCTCGCACCGCCATCTGCAGTTCATGCAAATTGGATTGGGTGGTTGACATTGCCGCTAGCGAAATCGCACCCGAACGCCTGCTGTGTGCTCATTGTGGCGGAACGATGAAGCTGTCTGACCGAGGCAGCGGCCAGAATCGCATTGCCGGTGACGTGGTGGACGTGCATGGGATCGACTCGGCGATCACCTGGCGTCGCGGCGATCTGGTAGCCGTTCGGCATGAGGGCCCCGCCGAGCCGTTCGTCAAACGCGTGATCGGATTGCCTGGCGACACGATTGGTCTCGATGTCGATGGCATGCATCTGTTGCTCAATGGGCGACGAATCGAGGACGAGTTGGTCGGCCAGCGGGGCCGAGCATCGCTGCCCCAATTCATGGTTGATTGTGACGACGCTCGCAGCATCTCGCGATGGTCTCCGCCGGCCGGCGATCGATCATGGACGCGCGACACGAGCCGACGTTGGATGGCCCAGCAATCTGAAACAAATTGGCTGTTGTACGGCCACCAAAGCGTCTATGACCAGAATCGACCAAGTGGCGTCTTGGATGACTACCCATACAATGTTGCGGTGGCCAGAATGCTGCAGCCGGTCGATCGCTTTTCGCTATCGGGCCGCTGTGAATGTGTCGGTAAGGCCAGGATCGAGGTCGCTTTTTGGTCGGCAGACACAGCGATGATCGGATCGCTCGACATCAACGGCAACCAGCCGTTCGAGACATCCTACTATCAAGCGGTTACCGGTGAACGGTTGCCCGTCAACGCACAGCAGCCGGTGGCGATTCGAGTCACTGGCGATGCGGTCACGCTCTCGTCATTGGTGATCAAGCGGTGGGTCGAATATCGATTGCGACCGGCCGACAGTCGCGCGAGGTATCCGATGAAGATCGGCGATCACCAGTTATTCATTCTGGGTGACAACGTACCGGTGTCGGTGGACAGCCGCGATTTCGGACCGGTCTCGATGACGAGTCTGCTTGGCCGCGTCACCAAGCGGCCATCGGCGGAACCGCGGTAGTCACGAAAGGTGCTAAAAAGAGGTCGCGATGGCAGCCGATAGATGACCGGCCTGGAAAGTATCCGTCGGATCCACATCCGTAAACGATCTTCCCAAGGGCGAAACTCATTGCGCCGTGTGGGCCCGGCGGCGTGTCTCACCCTACAAATTCCCGAGCAAGAACGGCGGCTGGAAGCCACAGCCACGAGAAGCACGGACCGTCACGTCGAATCACCCAGGAGCATTCGAGCCGCGGTCGACACCGTTGGACATGGGTTCTTGGAGGCGGCGTTCGGCTGCTCCGTGACGGCTCGAGTTCGACGGAGGTGTGCATCTGTGGCTTCGCATGATCTTGCGGTGCGATTTCGGGGTCAGCGAGTTTGAATCATTCACCTTATTTCATTCACGGGAGGGGGAATGTCTCGTGCGAGTCGAGCGACGGGTAGATAGACTTGATTCTCCTTCCCAAATCCATATCTGCCCTCTTCGGAGGGTTTCGAGGCGCAGTTTCATGGCCAGAGTCGTTTCGCGGTCTCGGAATCCCCGAGCAGTGGCCGCTATCTGTACGTACCGCATTGATGCGGCACTCACTCGCATCGGTCCGCAACAAGCGTTCCCGCCTGCGGCTGTGCCTGGAACAACTCGAGTCGCGATACTTGCTGGCTGCTCAGCTCGACAGTCCATGGGCGTGGTTCCAATCGTTTGACGAGGTGCCACGCATTGGCGCCAGTCAACTTGGCGCCGAATCGCAGGTGGAATCTTCGGCGATCGGCCCGCATGATCTGGTTGCCAGTGAGTGGATCGTTCAACTCACCGATGACGCGGTCAATTCGCTCGCGAGTATCACATCGATCAACGATCTACTCGATCGCCACCCGGTTGACTTCACGTTGATCGCGGGGCTTGGTTCGCCAGGTTCGGTGTTGCTGCACCACGTGGCGTGTCGGATGCGGATGTTCGCTCGGCACTTGCTGGCTCTGCTGGCGTCGCCAGTTTTTCAGCCAACTCGCTGATCCAGGGACAGGCGAGCCCGAACGAAGATGATTACGAAACCGGGTTGCTTCCCGGGCTGACCAAGATAGATGTCGGCACTGCTTGGAATACTTCGACGGGCAGTTCAACGACGGTGGTCGGTGTGGTGGATTCGGGCATCGATGTGACTCATCCCGATCTTTTTCTGAACATCTGGCTCAACCAGGGCGAACTGCCGCCGAGTTATCTGGATGACGTCGGACCGAAGCTTGAGGACATCGATCATGATGGACTCATCACGTTTTACGACCTCAACAATCTTAAAGTTACCGAAGCGGGGATCGTTGTCGGTTCAACCGGAGTTTTGGCGACACGAGAGGAGTTGACGACGCATACACCGTTTGCAGATGGGATGAATCAACTTCTTGTCGTCGACAAGAACGGCAACGGCCGCATCGATGCGATCGATTTACTGCAAGACGCCAATTGGGCCGACGGTCGCGACACCGACAACAACGGTTTCTTTGATGACTTCTTTGGGGTTAATTTTCGCGTAGAGCGGGGATCCTTTCGCCGAGAACAACCCATCAGACGAACTCGGTCACGGCACGCATGTCCGGGAACGATCGGCACGATTGGCAACAACGATCTCGGCGTGGTCGGAGTCAATTGGCAAACGTCGCTGATGTCGCTACGGATCCTGGACAACAATAACCAGGGCGACAGTGGTGCGGCGATCCGAGCGGTCAACTACGCCCGCGAGATGCGCGAACCATATCGCGAAGCCGACGACGGCCGGGTGACCGAGGGTGCCAACGTGCACGGTCCTCAATAACTCGTGGGGACAACCGGGCGGTTATGAAATCTCGCTCGAAACGGCGATTCGAGACAGTACGAAGCGGGCATTCTGTTTGTCGCAGCTGCGGGCAACGGAAACATTTTGGGCAACGGTGTCGACAACGATCGAACGCCTTTCTATCCAGCCAGCTATGACGTTCGCAGCGTGATCGCAGTCGCGGCATCGGACGGAGAAGATCGTCTCGCTGGATTTTCCAATTACGGTGATCAATCCGTTGATCTGCTGGCACCGGGAGTCGGCATCCGCAGCACGGTGCCTGGTGGCGGCTATCAATCGGCCAACGGCACGAGCATGGCCAGTCCCCACGTCGCTGGAACCGCCGCACTGATCTGGTCCGCACTCTCTGAAGCAACGGTCGACGAAGTCCGCGAGGCACTCCTTAGCACCGACTCGGTCGATCCGGTACCAGAGGCGCCGGATCTCGTCTCCACCGGAGGCCGGCTCAACGCCGGCAAAGCGATCAACGCGAACGTCTTCGCACCGTCAGCGCGAGTCATCGCGAAAGAGACAATCACCAGGTCAGGCGGAACCTCGACCGAATTCACTGTCGAATACTCTCATCGAGACAAGATCGATGTCAGCTCGCTGGGCAACGACGACCTGATCGTCACACGCCAGTGGGGAGCGGCTGATCAGTTCCCGGCGAGGTACAAACCGGGCTCCGCAATTCCCTCGGAAGACGCGGAAACGATCACCGCAATCTATATCGTCGAAATCACCCGGTGGCACGTGGGACGCGTCGACTTCGGCGATTATCTGATCTCGACGATAGCGGGTAGCGTCGTCACTGGAAGTGGCGATGACTCGATCGAAGCTCGCCATGTTGGTTCCTTTAGCGTGCACATCGACGATGACCCGTCGGTGATCTACGTCAACACTTTCACCGATTCGTTGGAAAGCATGTCATTCCTCGATGCAATTATTGAAGCGAACGGCGCTGGTGCCCCGAGAACAATTATTCTTGATTCCGGAAACTTTGTTATCGACATTCCGGTTGCAGCCGACCCGATGTCAACGTTTCCAAATGCGACAACCGAGTTCTGCGGGGCTACGGATCCCACGACGATGTGGTCCGATCAGGACTCGGGCGACTTTGATATTACGGGCACGATTAACATTGTGGGCAATCACGCCAACCTGACGGACTTCATCCATATGAGGTAATTGACCGAGTCTTTAAAGTTCACCCTGGCGGGTCTCTAACGTTGTCGCGTCTCACTGTCACCGGAGGCGTTTCTCCGCCCGGCCAAGGGGGCGGAGATCTTATCTGCTGGAATACTTTCAATTCATAAATCAGATACATACGTGACAATCGCGCGATCGGTTCAACCTCGGGGATTATCCGTGGCGGTGGTATCGCGGCGTGGGACGGTACAACCGAGATCGATCAGTCCTGGATCACGGCTAACCAAAGCGATTTCGGCGGTGGACTCTTTTTCTGTGGAATAGCGGGAGGGACAATTTCACGAAGCACGATCAGCAGTAACGAGGGCGGCGGACTTCACTCTCATTCTGATACCGATATTGAGGTAAATGATTCGACATTCTCAGGCAACTCTGGTGGTCTCGGGGCCATCTTTAATGGCAAGACGGATGTGCGCTCAGGCTTCTGTATTTCGCTTGCGAGACGGGATCGTAGACAAAAAAACTTTTGCCCAGCATTTTTACCCTCGGTCATCGCCGATGGCACAGTTTGCTTGCATTTCAGATCTAACGTCTCAAAATCTCGTTGAGCGAGACTTTAACTTGAGCGACGACATTTTTGTCTACAACCGGCACGCTTACTCGATCGAACGTGTCAGCGTCAGCAGCGAGGGAACGGAGGCGAATAGGGGAGCTGTATCTCCAACGATTAGCGCCAACGGACAAGTCGTTGCGTTTTTTTCCGAATCAGACAACCTTGTCCCCAACGATCCACAAGGCACTGATCTCTTTGTCTTTGATCGAAGCACCGATACGATCGAGCGGGTCGACGGTAACGGAACGGATGTCTCTTTAAGTGGTGACGGTCGCTTCGTTGTGTTTTCATCATCAGCAAGCAATCTCGATCCGACTGATAGTAACGGCCATGCAGATGTGTTTGTGTATGACCGATCATTGCAAACTTTCGAGCGAATCAGTATCGCGTCTGACGGAAGCGAAGCGGACGGCGACAGTGTCGCCGGTTCCATTAGCGAAAATGGGCGGTTTATCGCTTTCGCGTCCAGCGCGACAAATCTAGTACAAAATGACACCAACAATACGGCTGACGTATTTCTGTATGACCGCGAAGAGAACTCGATTCAACGTATATCGGTTTCCAGCGAGGGGGTCGAGGCGAATGGACCGAGCTTGCGGCCATTACTGAGCGGAAATGGCCAGTTCGTGATCTTCGATTCTCAGGCTTCGGACCTGCTGGCTGTCGATAACGACGCGATTCAAGATGTGTTTGTCTACGACCGAATTCAGCAGACGATCGAACTTGTAAGCATGACCCACGATGGTTCGGCGAAAACGTCCGATTCGCCAACTCCACTCTCGTCCGCTCTTTCGGTTAGCACAGACGGGCGTCTCGTGGGTTTCTCATCCAACGTTAGTAATCTTGCGATCAACAACTCGTTGGGTGGTGTTTTCGAGCGAGATCGGCAAGCTGGTGCGACGACGCGTATATTCGATGAGAACTTCTCCGTCGACATCAGCGGCGATGGAAGATACATCACGACCTCCGGCGAACACCTTTCCCTCTACGATCTTGAAAATGGCTCGGATACGATCGTCACCGATTACACGCCGACGTCGACGACCTTCGTTATAGAGTCAACGATTACACTGACGGCCGGCAGCCAGTTTTCTGTATCGGGGCAGGTTAATCTGGATAACTCCTTACTTGTGGAGGACGAATCGATCGTTGGCTTAGGTGAAACCTTTACAAGCACTTTCAACACGATCACATCAAGCGACATTGGTGCCAATCTGATCGGGCCGCTCTCGCAACTCGCCGGGATTGCACCCATGCATCCCTTGCTACGTGGCAATCCAGCGATTGACAGCGCGGATATTCGCTTCGTCGGAACCATTGCTCAAAACGGCGTTGTTCGAGAGATTCCCGACATTGGCGCCTATGAGGCAGTTTCGGCATCCGTGGCAGGTCATGTTTTTGTTGACTTGAATCAGAATCAGCACCGCGATCCGGGTGAACCTGGGATCGGTGATGTACAGGTAACTGTCAAAGATGCACGCAACGAGACTCAGACAATCACAGTCGATAGTAGCGATGACAGTATCGAAACAATTGGCATTGATGAACTTGGTTTGATTGAGTTCCCTGAACTGTCAGCGGGTACCTATGACTTCACACTATCTCTGGCTCCCGAGTGGGAGTTCTCGCGGGAGCCGATTAGCCGAGTAAAGCGACCCGGAATCGAATCCAACGGGCTATCCAGTAATCCGTCAATTTCCGCCGATGGACGGTTTATCGTGTTCGAATATAGTGCGTCCAATCTCGTGGATGGCGACACGAATAACACATACGATGTCTTTCTGTATGACCGTCAAACAAAGGCGATCAAACGTGTCAGCGTGAATAGCAATGGCATTGAAGGCAATGGCTCTAGCAGGTTTCCGACTATTTCGGATGACGGTGGAACGATGACCTTCAGGTCTTTCGCGACAAACCTACATCCCGCTTCGGCCAATGTCAGCTTCGATGCTTTTGTTGTCGATCGAGTTTCCGGCATCATCGAAACGGTATTCCCTGGCGAGTTCATTACTTTGACTGCTCAAGCTGCTTCGCTCTCGTTGAGTGGTGACGGACGATTTATTGCCTTTGCGTCAGTCTCTTCGAATATCGTGACCGAAAACCCTGGACCGCCATTCAGCGACGTCTATATCTTCGATCGTCAAGAGCAGACGGTCGAGAAGGTAAGCATTGGAGTCGGCGGTGTTGACGCCATGGGTGAAAGCGGTCTGTACTTCTCTGGTTCTTCGTTGAGCGGCGACGGCAGTGTAATTGCGTTCCCATCGCAGGCGTTCAATATCGTTCCTGGAAGATCTGGTGTTTTCGTTCATGATCGAATAACCGCACGGACAGAAGCGACGGAGGTAGGTGCAGCAGCCCCGTACCAATTAAGGAATTACGCGATCAGTTCCAATGGTCGATTTGTTGCACTTAGTGGTGACGGCGGTGCGTTTGCGCCGATCTTCGTTTATGATCGCGGGAGTGGCCAAGTAGAGAATATTTTTGATGACATCGATGTTCTGGAATTCTCGGTTGGAGGCGACATCGCAATAAGCGGCGACGGTCGGTTCGTCGCGTTCACTACCACCGCGGATGACAGCAACATATTTGGGTTTCGAAATCTTTTCGTCTTCGATCGGCAAACAAAGCAACACGCTGTCGTGGATGTTGGCGTGTTTGGAACCAGAATTGGCAGCAGCCTCAATCCTACCTTTCGCGCCGACGGGCGGGTAATCACTTTTTCATCGCTCTCGCCGAACCTCGTTCCAGGCGATGTGAATGGACTTGAAGATGTTTTTTTTGCCCCGAATCCACTTGCGCCCCAGGCGTGACACGTGCGATCCAGATTGGTGACGATATTGCGGATTTGGATCTCGGACTGGTTCCAATGCCAGGCGAGATTTCAGGCACGGTGTTTGACGACACAATCACACAGAATGAGATTCTGGATGTCGGTGAACCAAAACTAGTGGGCTGGACTGTTTTCTTGGACGAAAATGACAACGGTGTTCTGGACGGTGGAGAAAGCTCGACGAAATCGGGCCTGGACGGTCGCTATCGCTTCGTCGATGTACCCGCCTATCGGCAGCACCGGATCGCAATTCAACCTCCCGCTGGCTGGGAGCAAGTCGCACCCGGACAAGACCAGAACTTTGCCTGGGATATTTTCCTGCCGGCCGGTGGCGTTGTAAGCGATCGAGATTTCGCGTTTCGTCGAATCACTTCCACTGGCCAATCGAGTCATTCATCCGTGAGCGGGCGACTTTATGAGGATAAGAATGGGAACGCCGTGTTTGATGATGGGATCGACGTGCCGATCGCGAATCGCGAGGTCTATCTTGATGCGACCAACTTTGGGGTGCGGGATACGAATGAGCCTCGCGTACTGACCGATAGCCAGGGGTTGTATTCGATTCCTGGTTTGAGCTCGCGGACGGTTGCCGTCACGACCACGCTGGATGAAACACTCGTCCATGTCTCTCCGCTCGGCAGTGATTTTACGCTGCAGAAGTTTCCGCTCTTTGCGGGCGTGACTCCGTTTGGTAATCCGCAAGCGATCGCCGTGGGTGATTTCAACGAAGATGGGTTCCAGGATGTTGCGGTGGCTCTTGGCGAGGCGAATAAGCTGAGCATTCGCTTGAATGATACGCATGGTGGATTTCTTCCGAACGTCATTGATTTCGACCTCGGCACGGCGGGTGCCGGACCGACTTCGCTGGTGGTGGGCCAGTTCGATGACGACCCGCGACTCGATGTGGCTTTGACGGCGAACTATGCGGGCAATGTCGTTATGCTGCTGAACTTTGATAAGTTCATGAACGAGTTCTCACCGCCGGTCATCATTCCAGTGGGGCAGGAACCGATTGATCTCGTCGCGGGCCAATTCGGAGGGGATGCCGCCTTGATCTGGTCGTTGTGAACAAAGGGGCAAGCCAAGTCGCCGGCGATGAAACGGTGCAGGTGTTGACCAGAAATGCATCGGGTGTTTTCACTGCTGGTCCCGCGATACCGACTGGCGGAATGAATTCAGTCTCGATCGTCGCCGGAGATTTTACTGGCGACGCTTCGCTCGACGTGGCGGTCGTCCACGCCAGCACGTCGAGCACTTCCACACCAAATGGTGGTGTGACGGTATTGAGGGGGACGGCGCC
This sequence comes from Pirellulaceae bacterium, assembly GCA_963734865.1. Taxonomy (GTDB): domain Bacteria; phylum Planctomycetota; class Planctomycetia; order Pirellulales; family Pirellulaceae; genus CBDCUW01. Next base: position 633,445 of record CAVTIV010000019.1, on the reverse strand, counting down.
GGAGTACTAACGCTTGTGACTGGCAGCTATCGCGAAGTCGGTGCTCTTCCCATCGATTCGGTCTCAGCCGTTTCGACGGCGACGGTCGCGCCGACGTCGCGGTCGCCAACTTCTCTTCAAATTCCATCTCGGTGCTGCGAGGACAGGCCGACGGTACATTCCGCGTTCAAACCGCGATCCTGGGCACTGCCAGCGGTGCGTTCGATATCGCGGTCGGCGACGTCGATAACGACGGCGATGTCGATATCATCGCCAGCAATTTGAAAGACAGGAACATCTCGATCTTCCGCAACATTGGCGTCGACGTAACTAGTGGCGATGTGCGATTCGAACCGTTGGAAAACGTTGGGTTGGGGCAATTCGCATTGGCCCAGCGAATGCCGTTGGTTCTCGCGAACTTTGACAACGACACGTCAGGACCAGCTGGTACCGGGACGGTCGATATCGTCACCATCCCGCAGCAAACCGACACGTTGCATCTGCTGACCAACCATCTGGTCAACGGTTCGCACCGAGTTCAATTAACGGGTACTAACAGCATCTCGAATTTGGACTTCATTATTAAACCGGCCATCTTACCGCCGTCGTTCGATGTATTTTCAATTCCGTCACCGATTGTTGAGGATGCGACGGTGCAAGCGGTGCTCGTGACGGGGATTCAGAAAGGACGCGTGGATGGTCCGCCGCTGGAAGCTTCGGTGATTAGTTCGAACCCGTTGGTGATCGCGAATCCGACGATCGATTTTGTCGGCGGAAGTTCGACTGCTACCGTTCGTTATTCGCCGGTCGCCAATGCGAATGGATTTTCGGTGATCACCGTTCGCTTTGTCGATGCAGGTGCGGATAAGGAATTCGGTGGTGCGGATGACGGGGTCTTTGAACGATCCTTCACGGTCACGGTTCAGCCGGTCAATGATCCTCCGACGTTTAACTTGCCGGTCGAGCGATCGGTGACGCAAAAGGAGGGAGCTCAGTCGATTGTGAGCTTTGTCACGGGGATTGGCAAAGGCGGAGGGAATGACGAAACGGTGCAAACACTTTCGGCGTTCACCGTCGCTGCCGATGCGACATTCTTCACCGTGCCGCCGGCGATCGATGCGGCCGGGACACTGACGTTCACTCCCAACCCCGATCGCTCGGGCGTCGTTCCGGTGACCGTGACCCTTGCGGATAACGGCGGCAGAGCCAATGGCGGAAGCGACACGACCGTCAAGTCGCTGGTGATCAATGTCCTTCCGGTCAATGACGCTCCCTCGTTCACGCTCGGATCGGACCTGACCGTGGCGGCCGAAGCAGGGGCGCAGTCGCGTGCCGGATTTGCTCACAGCTTCGTTCCCGGCGGCGGCAGCGATGAGACCTCGCAAGTGGTGTCGGATTACATTGTGACGACCGACGCGCCGGGGCTGTTTTCGGTGCTGCCCGACATTGACAACTCCGGTACGTTGACGTTCACTCCGGCAATCGATCGCAGCGGTTTCGCTACTGTCATCATCCAAGTCCGTGACAGTGGCGGACAGCTCAATGGTGGTGTCGACGTCTCAGCCGTCAAATCGTTTGTGATCACCGTCACTCCGGCGGCCGATACGATTCGCCCCACGCCGGTGCTTTCTACGAGCGCGCCGCGGTCAGCAACCAGCCGCGCTTCGATGTTAGCGTTGACTTCGGTGAAACGGTCACCGACTTTGCGCCCGTTGATGTGACGGTGGTCAACGCAGCGGTTTCCGAATCTTGTCGCAGTCGATGCCGGCGCAGGCCAGTACACCTTCACCGTGACCGCGAGTGCCGATGGTACGGTCAGCGTGTCGATCCCGGCCGATGCGGTGAGCGACCTGGAGGGTAACGGCAACGTCTCATCATCGACTCTGTCGCGAACCGTCGACGCGGGCCAGCCCGTTCCCACGATCTCGGCCGTGGCGGCTGCGACCGCAGGGGTGTTCGACGTAACGATCACCTTTGACGAGAACGTAACCGGGTTGGTGGCGAATGATTTCCTGGTCTCCAATTCAACGCTTTCGCCGCTCGCCGGTTCGGGCAGCAGCTACACCGCGCAGCTGACTGCGATCGCCGAAGGGGAACTGACGATCTTCCTGCCTGAAGACCGAGCCGCCGATGCGGTGGGCAATCGCAACATCGACAGCAACATCGTCACGCTGGTCCACGTGGCCAACCAGCCGATCACGGCGATCGTGCTGGAGGGTGCCGGCGAGACCGTCGACATGACGGGGCTTGCCGATTCCCTGCTGTCGACCGTGCACACGATCGACATTCGCGGTACCGGAGCAAACCAACTGGTGTTGGACGCGGCGAAGATCGTCGCCTTCACCCCCAATCAAACTCTGTTGGTGATCGCCGATAGCGGCGATGGGGTGGTCTTTGATGTGGGCTGGGGGTTCTCGCGGATGGAGGTGGTCGACGCGGAAATGCAGCGGATCTTCACCAACGGGTCGGCAACACTGCGGATGGTCGGCCCCAACAGCTGGACCAACCCGATCAATGCCGGCGATGTCAACGCCAACGGCAACGCGACCTCGGCCGACGCGCTGGCGGTGATCAATGCGTTGGCGGTCGGCCGAGTGGTCAACGCCCAAGGATTCTTGCTCGACGCGTCCACGGTCGATCCGTCGCTGTTCAATTTTATGACGTCAACCAAGACAACAGGCTGAGTGCGTTGGATGCGCTGCGGGTGATCAACCAGCTGGCGCGTCAGCAGCTTGAGGGCGAGTTTGTGGGAGTGATCGGTTGGGTTGGCCCGTCAACGACGGCGCGATCATCGGGCTCGACGGTGGTCGATGCGGGAAGCGTGCCGGGCGTGGCAGAGAAACGCCAATCATTTGCGGCAGCCGAATCGGTTACCCAGTCGTTCGACTTCGTACCCGACCGTGCTTCGGTCGCCTCGGATCCGTCGATCGAGGAGTTGGATCGAACGCTTTCAGGGACGATCGATTGGCTTGAGTGAGTTGCCGACACGGCGTTGAATTTGGCTTGTCTTCACTTACAAATCCAGAGCACTAACGGCGGCTGGAAGCCACAGCCACGAAGAGCTCGCTGACGGTTGTTGCCGGCCTACTTCCAAAGGTCGAACGTCGAGGGACTATCCCACTTGGATCGGCAGACTGTACCACGAGTTTTGCAAATAGCCTTTGGCGTTCCAGGGAACTCGACCGGGCATGAAATCACCAGCCGAATCGGTCGCCTTGAGGATCAAACGCTTCGTGTTCGCTGTCACGGCGACTTTGGCTTTCCACAGTTGCCAACAGAAGTCGGCGTTCTGTCCTGTCATTTCGGCTGCCGTCCAGCTATCCCCGCCATCGGCGGAAATCAACACTTGTTGGATGGTCGCACCGCTACGACCGCTCGGAAGCACATAGCCAGTGACTTCGATAGTTCCGGGTGAAACTGGAGCGTTCTTCGATGGGGTCGCGATCGCACCATTGATTGGATAGCGATAGATCGGACCCGACTCGGTCCAATCGATCGGGTCGGTCTGTTTGACGATCTTGTAAGCGGTCGCCAGGTAATGATTCGGCGACGGTTGATCGCTGACGACGATGCGTCCGAGCCATTTGACGCTGCGTGCCCCGATGTAACCGGGAACGACCGTGCGAAGCGGGAATCCGTGGTCCGGTGCGAGTGGCGCCCCGTTCATCTGGTGCGCCAGCAGTGCTCCCGGTATCGCACCGTTGATCATTGCTTTTTCAATTGGTATCGATCCGCCGAACGGGATCACGTCATCATCGTGTTGGATTTGATCGAGTCCTTCGAACCACACGTGTTTCGCGTTTTCAAGAACCTCCGCCTTGCCCAGGACATCGGCCAGGGCGACTCCGGTCCAGGTGGCGTTGCCGATTGCCCCGGGACCCCATTGCACGCCACCGACTTTGGCCTCGCGGTTGAATTCGGCGCGGCGATTGCCCGCACAGGTTAAGGTTGCGGTGATCGTATGCGTGGGCAGACGCGTCAGCTCGCTCAGCGAAAGAGTGGTGGGTCTGCGTACCAATCCTTCGATGCTGAGCTTGAAATCGCTGGCGGCAATCACCGGATTGGGGGCGTGGCTGCGAACGTAAAATTGTTCCGTTGGTGTCAACCAGGATCGAACCAACTTGGCAAGTTCGGGTTCGGCGTTGCGTGCCGGATCGGTGGTCAGGAACACCAAATCCTTGCCGCTCTGGTCAGACTGATCGGCGACCGCATGGCGGCCCAGACCGGTGATACCTGATACGACGATTCCGCCACCGGCAAGAAGTAACTCGCGTCGCGAGAGATTGAAGTTGGTCACAGTTTCACTCCGCAGAAATGTTCACACTGCCAAAACTACGGAGATCATAATCGAAACGACTCAGGCGATGATCTCGTGAATCGGCTGGACTTCCTCGACACCGACGAGTTTTTGGTCGAGTCCGCTGTAAAAATACGATAAATGGTTGGGGTCGAGCCCCATTTGGTGCAAGATTGTCGCATGCAAATTCTTGACATGGAGCGAATTTTCGACCGCTCGAGAGCCCAATTCGTCTGTGTTCCCGTAGCTCACGCCTCCCTTGATACCGCCACCGGCCATCCACATTGTGAATCCGTACGCATTGTGATCGCGTCCGGAACCCTGGGCGTATTCTGCGGTCGGTTGGCGGCCAAATTCACCGCCCCAAACCACCAGCGTCTCGTCCAACATCCCACGTTGTTTCAAGTCGCTTAGCAGAGCCGCGATCGGCAAGTCGGTGTGTCCGGCATGTTTGTTGTGGTTGATTTCAAGATCACCATGGGCGTCCCAGTTGTCATCGTTGTGCGCGCCGCCACTGTACAACTGGATGAATCGAACACCCCGTTCGACCAACCGCCGTGCCAATAGGCAACGTGTGCCAAAATCGCGAGTCTGTTCATTTTCAATCCCATACAACTCGATTGTCGCGGCGTCTTCTTGTGACAGATCGACCGATTCGGGAGCCGTCGTTTGCATGTTGTAGGCCAGTTCATAACTTGCGATCCGTGAGGTCAAATCATGGTGACCGCTGCGTGTCGTCAAATGTCTTGCGTTGGCACTTTGAATCGAATCGATCAACTCTCGCTGCACGCCCGGTGGCAGATCCTTGGGTGGCGCGAGATCAAGGATGGGAGCACCTTTGCTGCGAAAAACGGTACCCTGATAGGTGGCCGGCATGTAGCCACTGCTCCAATTCTTTGCCCCACTGATCGGACCGCCGGTGGGGTCGAGCATGACCACGAAACCTGGCAAATTTTCATTCACCGTTCCCAGGCCGTAATTCACCCACGAGCCGAGTGCGGGTGAGCCGGACAAGATCTTTCCGCTGTTCATCATCAACATCGCCGAACCATGGATCGGCGATTCAGCGGTCATCGAGTGCAGAAAGGCGATATCGTCGACGTGATTGGCAAGATTCGGAAACAGCGTGCTGACCCACTTGCCGCATTGACCATATTGATCGAACTTCCAACGTGGTTCGACGATCCGTCCAGAATCCTTGTGGCCGCCTCGGCCGAATGTTTTTACTTGGACGGTTTTGCCATCCATGCCCGTCATTTTCGGCTTGTAGTCGAAGGTGTCGATATGACTCGGCCCACCGTACATGAACAGAAAGATGACCGACTTGGCTTTGGGGGCAAAGTGCGGCGGTTTCGCAGCCAGCGGGCTGCGATAGGTGGCATCGGCTGCGGTCGCGGTGGCAGGAAAAAAACCGTCGCCGGCGAGCATCGAAGTCAGCGCGGCGGCGCCGAACCCGCCTCCGGTTTGCCACAGGAATTCGCGACGGGTACGTCCGCAGAAACCGGTACGCTTGTGTGGTCGGGTCATCTTATCACTGGCGGGTTAGGGGAATTTCGTAAGCTTCTTGCAATGTGCCTTGCAACGTGTCGAGTCGTGTTGTTGGGAAAAAGACTCATGCGTCGGGTTACCGAGGCAAGCAAACGGCAGGCCGGCCATTCAATCGACAAACAAAAACTCGTTCCAATTCATGACGGTCATACAATACAACTGGGCCGCACGCTCGGGTGCGATCCCATGCTTGGTTTCCAGTTCAGCGATCAGGCTTGCGCCGTCACGAATCTCTGCTTCGGTCGCCTCACGCGACAAGACGGCTCGGACGGTCGCACGAACGATTTGGTCGTTCGTCGCATCGCTCGCACCGATGGCTTGCGCCAATCGCTTCGCTTGTTCGTGGATGAAATCACTGTTCAACAGCGATAAAGCCTGGCCGGGCTGCAGAGTCGCGAAGCGGTCCTCGCAGGTCAAATCGGGATCAGGAAAATCGAAGGCGGTCAACAGCGGCGTCAACAGCGAACGTTTGACATGGATGTAGACGCTTCGCCGATTCCGCTCGGACTCCGAAGAGTTGCCCCACCCGGCACCCGGACGCGACTGACCGGCTAAAACCTCTTGGGAGAGTGACGGATAAAAACTGGGTCCATAAACCTGTGGATTGAGCGAGCCATTGACCGCCAGCACCGAGTCGCGAACTTCTTCGGCGCTCAACCTGCGGGAGTTGAATCTCCAGAACAGATCATTCTCTGGGTCGCGGGCAACGCCATCGGGTTGTGAGTCGGACGACATTTGATAGGCATTGCTGGACATGATCAGCCGGTGCATCGACTTCAGCTTCCATCCGCCTTCGATCAAACGGTGGCCCAGCCAATCGAGCAGCAAGGGATGAGTCGGGGGCGTGCCGAGTTGACCGAAGTTGTTACTGCTGCGAACGATACCGCGGCCGAAGTGGAACTGCCAAATCCGATTGGCCATCACTCGGGCGGTGAGCCGATTGTCCTCGTTGGCGATCCAGTCGGCCAACACCCGGCGGCGACCTGCGGAATGATCCGACGGTGAGGCCTCGGGAATCTCGGGAACCGCGGCACCGAAGATCGTGGGAAAGGCTGGTTGTACCTCGTCTGCTGGAGAGTGCGGGTTGCCTCGGAACAGCACGAACGTTGGTTCCGGGTTGGGAATGCATCGCGCCAGCCCCATCACGGATTCTCGCGGCGGCAATTCACGTCGCTGCTTTTCCACGATCGCAAGCTCGGCTTGAAGATCGTCGTAGACCGCCGCTTGTTCATCGCTCAAGTGATCCTTTAGCTTTTCCTTGAGCACCCGATTGCGATCTCGCTTGGGGCCTTCGGTGGCGCGCTGGTCGGGCGCGGACATCTTGGCAATCGCGGCTTGTTCGATATCGCGAATCGCATTTTCCAGACGATCTGTTTCGCGATCGTTGGCTTCGTACTTCGCGGTCAAGTCCGGCGGCGAAACATCGATCTGGTTGTTGGTTTGTTGATTTCCGCGGGTGCCCCAGGGTGTGACGTCGGCGATGAAGGCCAGCAGGCTGTAGTAGTCGGTTTGCGGAATCGGATCGATCTTATGGTCATGGCAACGGGCGCAGTTGAAGGTCAAGCCAAGGAACGCCTGGCCGGTTGTCATGATCAGGTCGTCCATCCCATCGAAATGCGCTTGCAACGGATCGGCAGGCTCGTCGTCCCAAATCCCCAGCCGGTAGTAACCGGTGGCGGTGAGCGTTTCTCGGTTCACTTCGTCAAGCTCGTCACCAGCAAGTTGCTCGCGAACGAATTGATCGTATGGTTTGTCATCATTGAACGACTTGATGACATAGTCGCGGTACTTGAAGGCGTTGGGTTTCGCCCCGTCACGCTCGTACGAGTTGGTCTCGGCGTAGCGCACCAAGTCCAACCAATGACGTCCCCAACGTTCGCCGTAGTGGGGTGAATCGAGCAGCCGATCGATCAACTTCTCGAACGCCAGCGGATCTGGATCGGACACGAACTCACGGACCTGCTGGGCCGAAGGGGGCAAGCCCGTCAGATCGTAATAGGCGCGGCGAATCAATGCGGAGCGGCTGGCCGGTGGATTGGGTTTCAAATTCGCACTGGCCAATGCGTCGAACAGAAATGCGTCGATTGGGTTCTCGTTCCACTGTGGGTTCGCGACCGTTGGCGGCGGAGCTTTCCGCATCGGCTCGAATGCCCAATGTTTGCTCCAGCGAGCGCCCTGGCTGACCCACTCTCTCAAGATCTCGACTTGCTCGGGTTTCAGGGGGTCACCCTCGGGTGGCATTCGCTCGAACTCGTCGTCGCTGGTGATTCGTACGATCAAGTTGCTGGCATCCACGTCACCGGGAACGATCGCAAATTCACCCGAATCGGATTCGGCGTAGGCCGATTCCTGATCCGAGAATCGCACGCCGCTCTCGGCCTCATCGGGACCGTGACAGGCAAAGCAATGCTTGGCCAGAATCGGTTGGACCTGTCTGGCAAAGTCGATTTCGGGAACCGATCCAATTTTCTCGTCGGCAGTCCGCTGGGCGCTGACGTCCGTCTCCGCGGCACGGAGATCGGCAAGCTGCTCGACGGAACAGGCGGCGAAACAACAAACCAACATGCATACCGTCGCCTTGTTTGCGATCAGGCTGCGGTGATGGACGGCAAACTGGCCATCGAATCGTCTCAGAGTCATATCGATTATGGGTTGACTGTGTGAGTCGCCATCGCGGGCGGGATTGGTTGGGCGGGATTGGTTTGTCGACCGCTGTCGGGGAAGGCTGCCTGTACGAGCTGACTCGACCTCATGCGTCGTTGCACAAACCACCCCTATTCTCGCACGTCATGGATTCGACGCCAATGAGATATAGCGTACTATGATTGAGATTGTTTTCGTTGTCATCGAGACGGAGGTTCGCCGTAGGGTGAGCAAAAAGCATCTATTTCCGCAAAATCGGTGACTGTCTGGCTCGTAGCGGGCGGCGTCAATTTGAGAAATATTCTCGGCGACCGGATCACCCGTGGACATTTTCCTGGTGATCGATTGCCCGATGCCAAACAGGAATTCGATGCCAAACAGGAATCCGATGCCAAACAGGAATCCGATGCCAAGCAGGAATCCGATGCCAAGCAGGAATCCGACCCACCGCCGAGTTGTCCCCCGTTCGCGGCGACCGCACGTGTTGCTGATCGTCGAAACCGCGATGTCTTTCGGGCGAGGTGTGTTGGAGGGAATCAGTCGGTATCTGATTGAGAATCCCCCCTGGTCGGTGCAGCTTGACTTGCGCGAATTGCAAGTCGCACCGCCCGTTTGGCTGGACCGCTGGGATGGCGACGGAATCATCACACGGTCGACGACACCCGAGATGGCCGATGTGATTCACAAGCGGGGGATCCCCACAGTGAATCTGACCGACATTTACGGTGATCGGAAACTGCCATCGATTTGGAATGATCATGACGCGATCGGGCGGATCGCCGCCTCGCATTTAATGGAGCGTGGTCTGACGCACTTTGCGTATTGTGGTTTTAACGATCATCACTGGTCCGACCTTCGCTGTGCAGGATTTACCGACGAGGTGGGGCAACGTGGATACTCGGTTTCATTCCATGCTTCCGATTGGGCGCTCGCGCGACGCACCGGATGGGAGCACCAGCAGGCACGCATCGCCAAGTGGTTGAAGTCAGTGCCCAAGCCGATCGGGATCATGGCGTGCAACGATTTCCGTGGACAACACGTTCTGGAAGCGTGCCGCGAGGCAAAACTTTCTGTTCCCGAGCAAGTGGCGGTGATTGGTGTCGACAATGACCAGGTGATCTGTGACTTCTGTCAACCGCCGCTAACCAGCGTGATCCCAGCGGCTGAGCGAATCGGCTATGAAGCGGCATCGATGTTGGACCAGTTGATGCGCGGCGATCCGCTCGCGCATCCCCATGTTACGATCGCTCCGCTGGGGATCGCTTCGCGGCAATCGACGGACGTCCTGGCGATCGATGACGTGGATGTTGTCACGGCGCTGAAGATCATTCGAGATCGCGCCTGCCTGGGGCTTTCGGTGGATGAACTGTTGCGGCAGGTGCCGATCGCCCGCAGTTCGCTGGAACGTCGGTTTCGAAAGTTCGTGGGTCGATCACCACAAGCCGAGATCCGCGACGTTCAATTGAAACGGGCTCGCCAGCTATTACACGATACGGATTTGTCACTGGCGCAGATCGCCTCGCTGACCGGATTCAAGCACGCGGAGTACTTCAGCGTCGTTTTCAAGCGTGAGATCGGGCAGACTCCTGCGCCTACCGTCAGAGCAGCAGTTGACGTTGCCGCAACAGGTTCGGAACGGCGGTGCGTGGTCAGCCACCAAGACTTTGCTAGCACAAAGCGTGCTCGAATTTTTGACGTTTTCTCCGGACGTCGGAAGAGCGTATACCGTTTTCTACTGAGAAACGAATCTCCGCTGTGAATCTCTGTTACCACGTCCATGAAACGAATACTCTCCTGGCTGATTGGTCTGGCCGTCGTTGCCGTTCGCGCGACTTGCCAGTTTCGAGTTCACTACGATCCACGTGAACGTTTGGCGGCCCAGGGCATTCCCCATGTGTTTGCCCAGTTGCACGCGCACCAAGTTGCCGCCGGGATGGCGGCCGATCCTGGGACCTGTGCGATGGTGTCCCGATCGGACGACGGCGAAATGATCGTGCCAACCTTGCGACTGCTTGGTCACATTCCGATTCGTGGTAGTGCGGGGGACAACGCCAGGAAGGGGGGCGTCCGTGCACTTCAGTCGCTGATCGAACATGTTCACCAAGGGCATCCAGCGATTCTTGCGGTGGATGGGCCGCGCGGACCTCGTGGTACGGTGCACAAGGGAATCGGGATGCTCGCCAAAAAGTCGAATGCGGCGGTACTAGCCGTGATTGTGATTCCCGAGCGGCGATGGATCCTGTCGAAGACCTGGGACCGGCTGCAGATTCCCAAGCCGTTCACGAAGATCGACGCCTACCTGTCGGAACCGATTCATTTCGGCAAGGATGAAACGCTCGACGCATTCGCGAGCCGAGTCGAGGTCATGCTTTACGAAATGGAAATGCAATACGATCCGGACGAAGCAAGGTATACCGAAACGAGGCAAGTCAACACGCGACCATTCGAGTCGCGATCGGATCACACACCGAGTGATCGCGCCGCGGCGTAGTGCGCTGGTTAACGACGCGACCGATCTTGGGCTTCGTGCCACAGACGGCGAACCCATGCCCGGACGCGGGTGGCAAGCGGATCACGACGATAGCCCAAGGAAGCCGTTAGCCGCATGCCCGCGGGTATCTGGCCGGCCGCCTCCGCAGCGACGTCGATTCGACCTTGAAAATGCGGGGCCAGCAATCGATACGACTGGTTGCTGTCATCCTTGTCGTCATTTTCCGAGCTGCCGCGAACGGCCAACGGACCTCCCTCGCTCGCCGCCAGCGATTCGTCTGGTATGCGGTCCGTTGCTCGTGGATCGATACGGTCAAGCCGACCGCGAACCAATGTCGAACTGGCGTCGCGAATCCAGACCGGGCCGCCCAATGTTAACCGCGCCGACGATATCGCATCTTGACTGATCACGGCAATCAATTCTTTTTCATTTTGGTCCGTGACCAGCAGCAGCGGGTCGCCTTCGTGGGCGTAGGTCCCCATCTTCAACGCCAGGTCTCGAGCGAGCACATGGCCGTCACGTGGTGCGATGACCCGCAGACCAGCTTCCTGGGCACGCAGGTTGGTCAGTTGTTTGTGCAGGGCGATCTGGTTGTCATGTAACACCAACTGCCTGGCTGCGTCGTGTTCTTGCGAGGCTTGGCGCCTGCGAATCTCGTTCTGCTGGGCGGCCAGCTCGAGTCGCCGCAACTGATTTTGAAGCTCTCGGTTTTCTAGCTCGAGCAGCAAATCGCCCTTGCGGACATAGACCGAATCATGCACGTGGATCGCGCGCACGAAACCGTCGGCCCCGCTTCGGACCAGTGTCTCGGGAAGATAGGCGGCCACCGCAGGTACCGTCACGGCGGTTGGGATGGGAAGCTGCCAGACCATCAACCAAAGACCAGCCAGTAGCGAGCTGCCGACCACGATCGCGCGGACAAAGCGACCGTGGTCTTGCCGCTGGAGCTGGTGTCCAAACGTGACAAGCTGAGAGATCGGGCGAGCGAACCACAAGCAGCCTGCCAACGCCGCGATCAAAACACCGGCGCCCGCAAACATGGTCGAGGCAGCGATCAACAGCGACACACAGATGGTAAGTTTCCAGATCAACGCCGCGAAGCCATAGACCAGCACGAATTGGCGGCGCCAACCGGCGACGGTGCTCGGCGGTGACGATTGCCCGCAGACGATTCTTTTGACAATCCTGCGGACCGCGTCGATCCCTCGGCATACAGATTCGGGATCTCGATCAGGTCGGCAAGGATGTAGTAGCCGTCAAATCGCATCAAGGCGTTCGCGTTGAAGATCAGCGTTGAAAGCCCCGCTGCGAGAATCAGATTGTGCAGCAGGAATTCCGCCCGCGGAGAATCCGTCGCGGCCCAGGCCATGATCGCAATCGCGGCGATGACCAACTCGACGTACATTCCCGCGGACGCAACGGCGATTCGCGACCAACGCGAATTCAATCGCCAGCAGCTCGTCACATCGACGTAGGCAAGCGGTGCAAAGAGAATGAACACAATCCCTGTCTCGCGAACGGCGCACCCTTGACGATGGCAGGCGACCGCGTGAGCCATTTCGTGGATGATCTTTAGCGAGACCCAAGTGACCAACAACCATAGCCAGTTGCCGACGCTGAAAACCTCACTCGCGGATGCTACGAATCGACCCCAGTTTGTGACCAGCATTAGTGAAGCCAGCAAGATCAACGAGCATCCCGCAGTTACGGCTCGTTTTGAAAGAGACCAAGTCAGCTTGTCGGCCCAGGGACGAACCCACCCATCCCCGCCTGGCAACGGCAGCTTGATCCAAAAAGGATTCAGCCGGCTCCAGAGACGTCGCGGACGGCCAACGGTCGGGGCGGCCGTCGTGCTGCGCGGGCGGTCCATCGGATTCCAGGTATGCCAATTCATTGTCCAGTAACCATCGCTGAATTGTCTCGGCCTGGGCCGAAGTGGGGGCGCCGCTGCCCAACACCCGTGCGGCCAATCCGCAGGCCTGTGGCAGTGTCGTCTTGCCATCCAGCAATGACATCAAGACGTACTCTTCATATCCGACGCGATAGAACCGATGCAAAGAGGGTATCTCCAGACGATAGACCAGCTTGCCGCGTTCCTGGACCGGCCAAACGATGACGTCCTCGGCCAATCGTAACTTCTGGTATGTCAGATCGATCGTGTTCGGATCTGGAAGTGCCATGTAACTACCACCCCACTGTCGAACGCAGTGCATAATAGGCTCTGTGGAACAAGTTCCAAGCCAATGGATAGCGATCACCAGTGATTTTTGCTCGCCCCCGCATTCCGGGTCGGAGGGTGTTCTCGCGATCGCTGATCTTTACTTCGCCGATGAACACGTTTTCGTGGTCTTTCAGCTCGGCACGAGGATTAATTCGTTCGAGCGTTCCAGTTCGCTGGCGATCGGGAAATGCATGGATGTAGAATTCGACCGGCATTCCGCTACGAACGTGACTGAAATCACTTTCGGGGATTGCCAGCTCGACGACCCACTGGCCCAACGGTGCGATTTCAAAGAGCGTCTCGCCGCGAGTCAGCGGTGTGCCTTCGGATTGCTTCAAATCACCACTCACGACCACGCCCGACAAGGGGCTACGAATCTCCAGATTGCCACGTCGATATTCCAACAATTCGGTCTCCAGCCGTAATCGATCTGACTCGAGGCCAGCGATTTTACTGCCCGCAAAATCATGGTCCGCGACCATGCCTTTTTTTTCCTGATCGGCACGAGACAGTTCGGCGCGTAGTCCCGCCAACTTGTATTCGATCTCACGCGGATTGATTTTTGCCAGCAACTCACCTTCGCAGACGAGATCGCCGGGGCGGACCATTGCGGCTTCCAACGGGCCATCGAATGGAGCGGCAACGAACCGCCGCACGACAGGTTGTAGTTCACACTCGGCGCTGACGCGGTACCGCATTGGCAAACACATCACGATCCCGACCGCCAGTGCCGTCAAAACGACAATTTTCCGTTTCTCGCCACGCAATGCTTCCGAGAAATGATGAACGATCGTTTCGACACGTCCCGGTTGCCAACGCTCGATCGATGCCAGCTTGGTTGCCAGCGGCTGGCGAAATGCATCGAGCAGATTGGCGGTGGCCGGAGCGAACGGACCGTTTTGATTGATGACCAGTAGCACGCCGCGAACCGTACCATTGTGGTCAGCCATCGACGCGGCGATCAGCGAATCGGCAGCGACGGAATGGGCATACTGTGTGACGGCGATCAAGGCGTGTCGATTGCTATTGTCGCTTGCCGGCCAACGCGTGATGGCACCTCGCATGGCGGCTTCCTCTGCGGCGGATTCTGCAAGTCGATCGGAACGGTCCGATGCCCCGCTTGCGTGATCGCTAGTGGCGGCAATGACTCGAAAGCCGACCGTCGAACTCGATCGCCAGGCGATCAGCACATGCGATGCTGGCAAGGATCGTCGGAGCAAGCGAGCAGCGGCCAACGCGGCCTCGGCGAGCCCATCGGCCAGATCGAGCTGCGACTGGATCTCAACGATGGACGCGAGCAGACGCGCGTGCAGTTCGGCCGATTCGGCACGCCCGAGGGCAGCCGAAACGTCACCCGTCGACGCGGTGCCCAGGTGAGCGGTGCTCACGCTCGGCTGGCCAGCGCCGATGAGGATCGTTGGATCGAGCATAGCTGAGAGCCATTTCATGAAGTGAAATTGATCATCGGTTGCCGTTTGTTGTCACTCCACTCACTCGATCCACTGGCTTATCGAAGTTCACATCCCAGCGACAAATATCGCCACCGCGCAGTCGTCCTTTCGGATTGGGAATTCGAATTTTGACACGAACCGAAGCGCTCTGAGCATCGATCACCGGTGATACAAATTCGATGACGCCCCGGCATTCGACTTGCGCGGTACCGATCCACAACGTTACCGTCTGGTTCGGTTGAAGATCTTTGGCCGCACTGCTCGGTACGGAAAAGACCGACTTGAGCAGGTCCAACTGGACGACATGCATCACGGTTGGATCGTTGGGAGAAACGAATTCGCCGACCTCTTTGTCGATTTGGACCACGATACCGTTGATTGGCGATTCCATGCGACGTTGTTTGATTTGGGCCTTGACCCGCTCGTATTCAAGTCTGCGGAGTTCCAATTCCTCCTGCGTCGATTGCAGTCGCGCCATCGCTTGCAGGTGATCGTTCTCGGCGCGGTCCACCTCACGTTGTGTTGCGTTTCCTCGGTCACGGAGTTCGCGATAGCTGTCCAGCTGTTTCAATCGCGAATCCAAGTCCGCCTCCGCTCCGCGACTGGTCCCCAAGGCGTCCTTGGCGGCTCGTGCCACCTCTAATGACGCGGTGAGGACCGAGTCATCCAACTGGGCCAGGATCTGTTTTTCCGTCACCGCATCACCTTCGACAACAAACATCTTCGAGATCACGCCGATTTCCGCCGCAGGAATTGCGATTTGTTTGTAAGGTTCGGTGAATGCCTCGAGTTGCTCACCACAGGCGGATGGCGAACCGCTGAGGATCGCGAGCAACAAGATGAATGATGCTGATGGCCAATGATTGTGTTGCATGGCATTGAATCCGGTTCGACTCATGGTTATTTCCTAAATCTGCCAACAGCCACTCGGCGATGGCCTCTTCTTGGTCAGTAACCTTTCGGTTTCCTGGTCGGATTGCAGTAAGTTCCATCGCTGGGCGATCTCGCGTCGCTGCAAGCGTTGCTGCACGCGGGAAAGGCGGTGATGAAAGTACGATCCGCTGACATTCTCTGGCCAATTGGCTCGACGAATGGCTCGCTCGATCCACGGTGCGTGCTGAGTCGTCAGTGTGTCTTGGGCGGAAATGTAAACTCGCGCCGACCCGGGGTCGCCACCACGAGCACACCGCCCGATCAATTGTCGATCCACGCGGGCGAGTGAGTGTTTTTGGGTCACGATGACATGCAGCCCGCCACGGTCGGCAACGTCGTCGTCCAAGACGATGTCGGTGCCGCGACCAGCGAGATTGGTGGCGACCGTGATAGCGCCCGCAGTGCCAGATCGAGCGATGATCGATGCTTCATCCGCGTCCTGGACCCCATTGAGCAATTGGAATCTCAACCCTCGCTGATTCAATTCTTTGGCAACAGCAAGGCTCTCGGCAATGTTCAGCGTCCCAATCAGAATGGCGCGGCCCTGTTGCTGCAAACTTTCGGTCTCTTCGACGATGGCCCGGTATTTTTCCACTCGGGTGACAGACACGCTTTCGTGCAACAAGCGGCGCTTGCTCGGTATCCTCAGCGGAATCACAGCCACCGGAAGACCATAGACGGATGCGAACTCTCTCTCGCATCCGGTCGCGGTGCCCGTCAAGCCGCCGAGTGACTTGTAATAACGGTAGAACCGCTGGCGAGTGATTTTTGCCAGTGGCGTTTTTTCGGATGTGATTTTCAATCCTTCGGCCGCCTGGACAGCTTGATGCAGTCCCGCGGACCATGACCGGTCTTGGAAAACACGTCCGGTCGAGGCATCGACGATTTGGATTGCGCCGTCATGAACGACATAATGCGCATCGCGTTGCAAGGAATTCATTGCTCGCAACGCAAGCGTGACATATTCGTGCCAGGGTCGGACCAACCGCGGATGCATGACCATCGATTGCTGTTGATACACGCGATCAAAACCGGATTCGGTCAGGAAGACGCCGCCGGATTCACCGTGCAAAGAGTAATCGGTTTCGATGACCAATCGTTTGGCCGAATCGCATGCCGCGCGATGGACCTCGGCATCGTCCGCCTGTCCATCGCTGCTGCCGCTGAGAATCAGTGGCGATACGGCATCATCGAGCAGAACGTGATCAATTTCATCAACGATCGATGCCCACAGTCCGCGTTGCAACAAACACGACTCGGGTGACTGTCCGCGGACGCGCTGCAAAACCGCCGATCCGATTTCCGCTGCAGGGTTCGTGGAACCGGACAACGTCAATTGATCCCGCAAATAGTCAAAGCCGAACGCATGACCGGGTCCGTAGGTGATATCGGCCTGGTAAGCGGCACGAGTTTGCTCAGGCGTGGCGTCGTCAACCAACAGCCCCGTTGTCATACCCAGCCTCTCGAATGCGGGCGACACCTTATCGTGATCGCGACCAGCCAAGTAGCTGTTGGGCGTCGCGATGTGAACCCCGCGGGCTGCCAACGCGTGGACATAGGCGGGTAAGATTGCCGACAAGGTTTTGCCTTCGCCGGTTTGCATCTCTGCGACCGCGCCACAACTGACCACGATTCCGGCGTGCAGTTGCACGTCAAAAAGATCCATTTGCAACGTTTGGCGGATCGCTTCGATGACTCCGGCCGCCGCCAGACTAAGCAATCGATGGCCGTGCCTGTCGTTGGTTGCGCGGCCATAGGTTGCGCGGCCATAGGATCGCAGTCGATTTGTATGCCCGCGAAGTTGGTCGGCGGTGCAGTTGCGAAGCGTCTTGGCCAGACTGCGGGCGTCTTGAATGACATGATTGATCCAGTCGTGACGACGTAACCGACGCATTTTTCGCCTGGCGGCCGACGATCGGTTGCCGCTTGAATCCGATTCTTGGTGATCATCCCAGGAAAACCCAATCATCTTGCAACCGCCCCCGGTACGGGATCGACGAGGGCTCGTGTGTTTGCCGCTACGTCTGGCGTTATGGCATCTCGGTCGAACTCCGACACGGCGGTTGTGCTTTGATAATCGTTCAGTGGTTGCGTTTGTTCGGTCATCTGTGGGCTGTGACTGAGGTTATCAAAACGCAGCAGCACTCCCATCGCTTTTCGCAGTTGGACCCACGAGAGCGCGTAGGCGACCTGTGCCGCGACAAAGGCCTGTTCTTCGTCGGCAAGTCTTTGCTGTGCATCCAACAGATCTTCGATCAACAGGATGGCCGATTCATTGGGATCGGGGAGCAACTGCCAACGCTGCTGCAAGAAGGCGACCTCCTTGCTGGCCGCTTCGATCGCTTGCCTTTTGGTCGTCATTTCGTCGAAGGTGGTTTTCGTTTCTCGCACGGCGATGTCTACATCCGCAAACACAACTTCGGTTGATTGTTGAAACTCGTATATCGTTCGAGCGAGTTCCCAACGACTGCGTTCCAGTCGCGCTTTGCTGGCTCGGTTTCCGATTGGCATCTCGAATAACAAGCCGGCGGCATAGCTCGGTCGTCCCTGACGGAATTGATTCACGATCGCGCCGAACAGATCTGTCTTGTCTTCCAAGCCAGCGACATAGGTGCTGAGGATCAAATCGAGTCGTGGTAGCACTTGGTTCTTGGCCGCGCCGAGGCGGGTCGATACTGCCTGGATCTTGCGGATCGACTCGGCAATGTCAGGCCGATTGTCGAGCGCCTGGATGGTGGCTTCACGCGTCGAGATCTGGACCGGATAGGCCAAGGGGTGATCCTGGGGAGTCAGTTCCCACCGCGCGGACTGAATCAGCTGTGGGCTGCCGGTCAGCGAACGAAGCCGCGCTCGCGCGTTGCGAATACGAGTCTCGGCACGTATCAAATCGGAACGGCGACTGGTCACCGCACTACGAGCACGCAGAATTTGGCGCTGCAGCGAATCAACGCCGTCTCGCGCAATCAAAACGTCGTACAGTTCGGTCGCGCTTTCTAGCAACCGGTTGCGCTGCAACCACACGGCCCGCGCTTGAAAAAGTTCCCAATAGACACGTGTCACTTCGACCAAATGGTCCTGCAAGTTGGATCGAACTTCGTTTTCGGCCAGTCTGACATCAATCTTTGCCAACATCACTCGTGTGTTGTTGACGGCGCGACCACCGTCCTTCATCAATGGTTGCGTGAAGTTGATCTCCAGTCGCGACGTTCCCTGTGGATTCGGTATCAAGAAGGTCGAGTTATTGGCTTGATATCCGCCGCGCTGTGCCATGTCCAATGATGCACCGCCGCGCGTTTTCCTGCGGATTCCCGCCGCCGACGAAAACGTATTGTCGAGAAAGCGAGTGGCGTTGTTTCCCGTCGTGAGTGCACTGCCCACCGGTACATTGGTATCCGCGAATTTCGCCTCGACAAAGGTCATCGAATCGAATTCGGCGTCGGCGACGACCAGATCCGATCGACGAATTTGAGGTTCCGTCAGTATTCCTTGTACGTAGGGAGATGATTCCAGCGTGACTTGCATCAAGGTGTCGATGTCGATTGGCATCGAATCTGGTCCGATCCCCAGGGATGAGGACAACGCGTCCTCCCACCACATGCCGAAACCAATGCTGCCGACACGGTTGCTGCCCAGATCGTTTGCACGTGTTTCGACTTCGATCTCGGCGGCTCGAACCCGATAGGGATCCAGTTGGCCAAAATAGGGGCCATGCGAAATCGGCGGAGGAATCTGTGAGTTGCGATCAGAAAGATGCTCCTCGGGGGAAAGAAGAATCCAGTGGGGGAACGCGGTTGCGTGATCCTGGTCGTGTAGGGACGCCGTCGAATCGCGGATTCGATCGAAATCGACGCGGTTTCGGGCGGCACCCGATTTGAGAATCGAACCGATCGACGAACTGGGTCCCGCAGTCTCGGACATGAATCGGTCGAGCGTGTCCGTCAATTCCATCGGAGTCGAGCTGACCACGCGAACCGGGTCTCCGGCGTCGCGTGCGCGGTCGAGAGTATCCATCCATTCCATCGGAAGCGGGCTGGCAACACGAACCGGTTCTCTGGCGCATTGTCCGCGGTCGAGTAACGGAGTGATGTCATATGGGGTGCTCGAACGAGGCGTCTGAGCAGTGATGGAAGGGGTGAGAATCGGCGCAGCAAGAAACGCTAGCCATCGCCCCGATCGCGATGCGTGGTACCGCCAATGGCAGCCCGGCCGTTTCGCATTCCGCTGCATGAGTTCTGGTGATCTTGGTTTCTGCAGGTTCCCCGGGAGCTGAGCGATAACCGCCATGATCGCTACGGAACCAATCACTGTCACAATCGGCACCGTCGGTTTCAGGAAACAATTCCTTCATACGGAAAGGTCGCTGGAAACTCTTTCCACGACGTCATCAATCACCTGGTTTGCCTAACCGGAACTCGTCGACCCTGATCATCCCGTTCTTTCCTACCGGGAACCGGAGATCGGGCCTCGGTGATCAAGCGATTTTGCAACGAGTTTCACGTCATGATCGTCGCGAATCGCCCAACTGGAACCGCGGTCGGTTGTTCCGGCCTTCCGTTTGCTGACCAGACCGGTACTTGCCTACCCGTTCCCTAGAGTTCAGTTGGGAAACTCCCCTCGTCGCGGCGTCGAGGGTAACAATCACTTGTTTGGGTCACGATGGTGAACCGGTTGAATCGATGGTGGCAGCAGTGGCGAATCGCGGCAGATGAAGCGGCGACGCGGACGCGCCGCGCGATCCGCTGTTCATCGAGCCCGCTGGGTCACAGCAATCCGCTATCGCTCAGCGGGCTGGAGCCGCGACTTCTGTTCAGTGCCACGCCGATCGACATGGCCAGCGCTACCGGCGGAGACGACTCCGGTGCGATGGTGGCCACCGTCGATCTGGCTAAATCGGCCGAAACGTCCGATTCACAGGCAACCATCGATACAGTCGCCGAGCAGACACCGACGGAGATCATCATTGTCGATTCCGCGGTACCCGATATTCAGCGTTTATTGGATGACTTGAGTGCCTCGGGTCGAGAGGCCGAGGTGTTCGTGCTCGACGCGGACCGCGATGGACTCGATCAAATCACCGAAATCCTCGACGCCCACAGCGATGTTGCCTCGATCCACCTCGTCTCGCACGGCGAAGATGGCGCGGTAAAGCTGGGCAATGTTTGGCTGGACGAGTCGAACTTAGACGGCTATGCCGGCCAGATCGCGTCGTGGCAAGCTGCGCTCACCGGCAACGCTGACATTCTGATTTACGGCTGCAATTTGGCGGCCGATTCCGGTGGCCAAACCTTGATCGATTCGATCAGCGCCCTGACCGGCGCCGATGTTGCGGCGAGCAACGATGATACCGGGCACGCTGACTTCGGTGGCGACTGGGACCTGGAGTACGCGACCGGGGCGATCGAAACGCGGGTCGCGTTCAGCGGCGACTTGCAACAGAACTGGCATGGCAAACTGGCGACGATCACGGTCGACACGTTCGCCGACGTCATCAACGGAGCCGATGGATTGACCTCGCTCCGCGAGGCAGTCATCCAAGCCAACGGCGGTGGCGGCGGAGATACGATCGTACTGTCAGCCGGGACGTACACACTTTCGCTCGTCGGTAGCGGCGAAAACGCTGCGGCGACAGGTGACTTGGACATCAACCAGGACGTCACGATCACCGGCGCCGGATCTTCAACTCTCATCGATGCCAGCGGCTTGGGCGATCGCGTCTTTCACGTCCGATCGGGCGTCGTCTCGATCTCGGATCTTCATCTCACCGGAGGATATGAAAGTTTGGGTGGAGGGTTCAGAATTGAGGCGTCAGCAACGCTCAATCTGACCGACGTTGAGATTTACGGCAACCACGCCGTCACGAATGGCGGTGGCGTCTACAACGTCGGCACTTTGAACCTGGACCGTGTGACGATCGCCGACAACATCGCCGATACGAACGGAGGCGGTATCTTCCTCTCCCCTAATAGTATTGCAAGCATGACCAACGTTACAGTCAGCGGCAATGTTGCTAGTCTCGGCGGAGCGATCTTCAACGCGAATGCAAACATCACCATCGTCAACAGCACGATCGCCGCGAACTCGAGCGGGATCGCGACCAGCGGCTCGCACACGACACAACTGAAGAACACGATCCTGGACAACGTGGGTGCCAATGCGGACGACAGCTTGACATCGCTGGGCGATAACATCGACAGCGACGGAACAGCGGGACTGGGCGACGCGATGGATGGCTTCGACCCGCTGTTGGGAGCACTGGCTGATAATGGCGGCTCGACGCGGACTCACTCGCTGCTCGCGGGAAGCCCCGCGATCGACCCGGGCACAGTAAGTGGCGCGCCCGGCATCGATCAGCGGGGGAGAGGTCGCGACGTGTCGCCTGATGTCGGTGCCTATGAGTTCACGCCGCCCGGTAACCTGACTGTCGACACGACCAGTGATGTATCCGACGGTGATACATCGAGCATCGGTGCGCTATTGGCGGATAAAGGTGCAGATGGGTTCATCTCTCTACGTGAAGCAATTGCTGCGACCAACAACACTGCCAATGGCGGTGCGCCGGATGAGATCTCTTTCGACATCGCCGACAACGATCCGGGGCATGTCTACTACAAAAATGACCTGACGGGAGGTTTGCTGTCATCGATCGTCACGACGACCCTCGACGATCTGTCGATCGGCGACTTCGATCCCGATTCCCTATTCGTTCAACACAGCTGGTTTCGTATCGACCTGAACAATGCGCTTCCACAGCTGGAAATCACTGATGCGGTGATCATCAATGGCTACACGCAATCTGGAGCGAACCAGAACACCTTGTCCATTGGGAACGACGCGAAGCTGAGAATTGAACTGACCAACAGCGCAGCGGACGTCAACCGCGGACTGAGCGTTCTGGCTGGCGGTGCGGGCAGCTCGATCCTGGGACTGGTGATCAACGACTTTGGAGCAGCGGGCATCCTCACCGATCCGGGCGCTGACAACGTGACGATCCAAGGAAACTTCATTGGCACCGATGTGAGCGGCACGGTCGATCTGGGCAACGGCGATGCCGGCGTGCACCTGCGGTCGAGCGGTAATCAGGTGGGTGGCTCGAACGTCGCCGATCGCAACATCATCTCGGGGAATGAAGCGAGAGGAATCACGACCTATACATTTGGCCCGACCGAGACCGGAAATGTGATCGAGAATAACTACATCGGTGTCGATGCCACCGGGATCGTCGCGCTGGGAAATTCTGGACAATCCGGCGTACAGATTCTGGACAACGACTCGATGCAGTTGCTGAACAATGTCATCGCTGCCAATGCGGGGCACGGTGTGTGGCTGCGGGCCGGTACGGGAGCGAGTGACATCGTGATCCAGGGGAACCTGGTCGGCGTTGGTGCCGATGGAACGACGGCTCTTGGTCAAACGGGAAACGGCATCTTCATCGATGAAGCAGCAGTCAATACGACGATCGGTGGCATCCTGGCCGGGGAAGGTAACACGATTGCCAACAATGCGGGAGACGGAATCAACGCCATCGCCGGGTCTGGCACTTCCATTCGAGGCAACCAAATATTCAATAACGGCGAACTGGGAATCGATTTGGTGGGGATCGACGGCGTTGATGCCAATGACGTTAACAACGACGACAATGATCTTGGGCCAAATGGATTGCAGAACTTTCCGGTATTAGCGACCGCCGTCATCAGCGGCGGCAATTTGTCGATCACCGGCACGCTGGACAGCACACCCAGCACCGCCTTTGATTTTGACTTCTTTGCCAGCACGACGGTGGATGCTAGCGGCCATGGTGAAGCAGAACGCTACATCGGGTCGGCTCCGGGAATTTCGACCGACGTCAACGGTGACCTGTCGTTCAATGTCGTTCTGAACAGCGTGACCGTATTGGCCGGCGAATTCATCACCGCGACGGTGACCGATGAAAACGGCAACACGTCGGAATTCGCACTCAGTGTGACAGTGAACCAACCGCCCACTGCCGATGCCGGCGGACCGTACGTGATCAACGAAGGCGAATCGTTGAATCTGGTCGGCAGTGCATCGAGCGATCCAAATGCCGACACGCTGACCTACGCATGGGATCTCGACAACGACGGAGTTTTTGGCGAGGCAGGCGAGCCGACCAGTGAAACGCCGACAGTCAGTTGGACCATGTTGCAGAGCTTTGGGATCGATGACGGCGCCTACACCGTCGGGCTGCAAGTGGACGACGGCAAAGGGGGAACCGCCACCGAAACCGCGACGCTGACGGTCAACAATCTGGATCCCACAGGCAATGCCGACGGGGGCGCCGGATTCACCACGAACGAGGACGCGGCCTTCACGACCGCGAATGTCCTCACCAATGACAGCGACCCGAACTCGCTTGACGTGCTGTCGGTCTCAGGACTGGACTTGACCGGCACGAGCGGTCTGGTGCTCGACAAAGGTGACGGAACGTTCCTGTACGACCCGGCCGGCCAGTTCGATGCGCTTGCGTTAGGACAGCAAACAACCGACTCGTTCAGCTATAACCTCAGTGACGGCGACGGAGGCAGCGCCAGCGCCGTCGTGACGATTACGATCAACGGCCGCAACGACGCGGCCACCGATATCACGCTCGACGCTGTCAATGTGAGCGAAAACTCCGATGGCGCAGTGGTCGGCAACCTGGGCGTCGTCGATCCCGACAGCGGTGATACGCATAGCTGGAGCGTTGATGATCTTCGCTTTGAAATCGTCGGTACGCAATTGAAATTGAAAGTTGGCCAAACTCTCGACAAGGAAGCCGAGCCGACCGTGAATTTGACGATCACCGCCACCGACCAAGGAGGTGCGGGACTGGCCTACAACGAAGCGTTCGCGATCACGGTCGACGACGTCAACGAAGCTCCGACCGATATCACGCTCGATAACAGCAACGTCAGTGAACTCACCGACGGCGCGGTCGTCGGCAACTTGGCAGTCGTCGATCCGGATCTCGGGGATGCGCATAGCTGGAGTGTCGATGATGCCCGTTTCGAGATCGTCGGTACGCAACTGAAATTGAAAGCTGGTCAGACGTTGGACAAGGTAGCGGAGCCGACGGTAAGTTTGACGATCACGGCCACCGACCAGGGCGGCGCGGGATTGTCCTACAACGAAGCCTTTGTGATCACGGTCGATAATGTCAATCAGGCACCGACCGATATCACGATCGATAACAGCAGCGTCAGCGAGAATGCCGCTGGTGCAATCATCGGCAATCTGGGCGTGGTCGATCCCGATGTCGGTGACACGCACACCTGGAGTGTCGATGACGTGAGGTTCGAGATTGTCGCCGGGCAATTGAAGTTGAAAGCGGGACAAACGTTGGACCACGAAGCCGAGCCGACGGTGAATCTGACGATCACCGCGACCGACCAGGGGGGCGTGGGACTGGCTTACAGCGAAGCGTTCACGATCACCGTCAACAACGTCAACGAAGCGCCGATCGCCGACACCGAAAACTACAGCACGAAGGCGTTTGGTTCGCTCGTTACTATCGCACCGGGTGTGCTCTCGGGTGACTACGACCCCGACGGCGATCCGCTCACCGCCGTGCTGTTGGTGGGTCCGGCCAATGGAACGCTGACGCTGTCTGCCGATGGATCCTTCACCTACACACCCAATACCGGATTCATCGGAGTCGATTCGTTCAGCTACGAAGCTTGGGACGGTTCGGCGTCTAGCGCGTCGACTTTGGTGACGATCACTGTCACACCGGCAATCATTCCAGTGCCGCCAACAACGGGCGGAGGTGGTGGCGAGGATGACGATGTCGAGGACGACACGCCGCCACCCACTCCGCCGGACAAAGAGCCCGATCCAAAGGGCGAGCCGGAAGAACCGACGAGCAACGAGCCGATCCCCGAGGGGCCGACCGATCAAATTCCGATTCGCCCCGATTCGGGACCTGGCGACGCATCGGATGTGGTGCCGCCGGCCGACGAGCCCAATGCGGCGTGGGTTGCTGATCAAAACAGCGATGGGTCGGAAACAGCGGTTCGAAACGGCAACATCGAAGTGGCAAAAGTGAAACGCCCCGAGATCTCGGATAGTAACGGTCTGCGCAGCCGCCTCAACAGCATCTACCAGGTGTCCGCGTCGGACATCCAGTGGCAAGACCTCGACACATTTCGCAATGACCTGCTGGGCGAGAAGAAATTCGAGTCGCTGGTCGTCGGCGCTGCGGTAGGCGTTTCGGTGGCTGTCTCGGTCGGACAAGCGGTTTGGGCGCTGCGCGGCTACATGGCCAGCACTCTGATGACGACGATGCCGATTTGGCGAACGATCGACCCGCTTCCGGTCTTGGAGTACCTGGATGATGACAAGCGAAAACCCCCAGTCGACAACGAATCGCTGCAGTCGATCATTGAATTGGGCCAGCCGAAGATTGACAGCGAGAACGGATCGCAACCCTAGCCGACAGACAATTACACAGACCGCAATGACTTGCGCACGGGATCAATAGAAATGATTCGTTTTTCCGCTAAAGCACGTATCGCGATGGGCATGACGATGCTCGTTGTGACGATGGTGATGTTGGTCAACATGACCGGATTGGTTGAGAATCCACATCAAGTCGCGTTGAAGGGAAGATGCACGATCAGCGAGTTAGTCGCTCTGCAGATTCGTCCGGTAATCCTGGAGAAAGATCTGCAACGAATCGAGGGACTTCTCGACACGATCGTTCAACGTAACGACGAAATTCTCAGTGCTGCCGTGCGACGTCGTGATGGAAAGGTCGTGGCGATGATTGGCGAGCACGACAAGTTGTGGGACAACGCCGTGCTGATGTCCGATGACCGACAGGTCTATGTGCCACTGCACGCCGATGGTACGGATTGGGGACGGGTCGAGATTTGCTTCACGCCGCTGGTCCGTCGCGGAATGATTGGGCTATTGGATCTTCCGGCGGTCCGTCTGGTCGGATTGCTGGGTCTCTCCTGCTGGATCGTGTTCTATTTTTATCTCCGCAAGATGTTGAGCCATTTGGATCCATCCCCGCGGTACCTGGGCGAGTTCGTACGGCACTGGATACGCTTGGCGACGGCTTGTTGGTGTTGGACCGCGATGAGCGGATTGTTCTCGCCAACCGATCGCTTGCCGAGTCGATCGGAATCATGCCGGACAAACTGCTGGGGGTTGAAGTGGCCAAGCTTTCGTGGGCATTGCCCGATAGCGAACCGAACCTTGAATTCCCCTGGTCACGGGCACTCAAGGAGGGACTCAACGTCCATGGTGAAACACTGCGTTACCGTCGCGAAGGTGCGGAGGACGCGATCTTCTTGACCAGCTGTTCGCCAGTGCCCGGCAGCGACGGAACTCCGCAAGGTGTGTTGGTCAGCCTCGATGATGTGACGGAACTGGAGAAGACGAAGCAACAACTCAGTCAAAGTAAAGATGCGGCGGAGGCAGCCAACCATGCCAAGAGCGATTTCCTGGCCAACATGAGTCACGAGATTCGCACCCCCATGAACGCCATTCTGGGATTCACCGAAGTGCTTCGTCGTGACATCGAACGTGACGAAAACAAACGTCGCAAACATCTCAATACGATTCATACCAGCGGCACGCACCTGCTGAACCTGATCAATGACATCTTGGATCTATCCAAGGTCGAAGCCGATCGGTTGGAAGTCGAATCGATCCCCTGTGCCGTGCACCAGGTGGTCGCCGATGTGGTCACCGTGATGGAGGTGCGGGCCGAAGAGAAAGGAATCGGCCTGGACTTTCAATTCGACGGCAAGATTCCCCAGTCGATCAAAAGTGATCCGGCTCGACTTCGCCAAATTCTGACCAACCTGGTCGGCAACGCGATTAAGTTTACCGACCGGGGCGGCGTGCGGATCATCACAAATCTTGATACTCATCACGAACGACCACAAATGGTCATTCAAGTGGTCGACACTGGGATCGGGCTTTCGGAGGCGGCGGCCGAGAAAATATTCGACCCCTTCTCGCAGGCCGACGCGACCGTGACCCGCCGTTTCGGCGGTACCGGGCTGGGACTTTCCATCAGCAAGCGATTTGCCGAAGCGCTCGGCGGTGGCATTCGCGTTCACAGCGAAGAGGGTGTCGGCAGTGTATTCATTGTCACGATCGAGACCGGTCCACTCGATGGCGTGGCAATGATCGAGCCGACCGAAGAGGACCTGCGAATGCCCGGCGGCGATGAACAGCACCTGGCGATCCGTTTGCCAAACATGCGGGTCCTGTTGGTCGACGACGGTGAAGAAAACCGGGATCTGATGAGCGTGATTCTTCAGGAGGCTGGTGCAAGCTACAAAACGGCGGAAAACGGCCTGCAAGCGATTGAACTGGCGACCAGCGAAGATTGGGACGTCATTCTGATGGACATGCAAATGCCGGTGATGGATGGCTACACGGCGACACGAACGCTTCGCGAGCACGGATACGATCGGCCGATCATCGCGCTGACCGCCCACGCGATGCAACAAGCCGAACAGCGATGTCGCGACGCCGGTTGCAGCGGATTCCTGAGCAAACCGATCGAATTTGACAAGTTGATCACGACGCTCGCCAAGATCGCCGGGCTGGAAGTACAACAAGCCAGTCGCAGCGGCGCATCGAGCGACGCAGAACATCCCTCCGCAGGATCGGGCGAATCCGTCGCCTCGAGCGTCAACCAGGCGAAAGCGAGTGGCGCGAATGCAAAACCGTCATTGGCCGTGAACACGGCAAACGAGCACACTCCGATCGTTTCCACGCTGCCATTGCACAAGCAAAGATTCCGAGAAATCACGATTCAATTTGTTGAGCGTCTCGATGCGCGGTTCGATCAGATGCAAGCGGCTTTGGAAGCAGCAGACAGCGGTCAACTTACCGATCTCGCTCACGCCCTCAAAGGCGCCAGTGCGAATTGCGGATTTGCGCAGATCGCCGCGGTCGCCTCGACACTTGAAGCGTCCAGCCAAGAGGGCGATCTTGAATCGATCACAGCGATGCTCGGCGAGCTGCGCGAGATGCGCTCGCGAATCGAAACGCCCAACCTGTCGCCCACGGCGTCCGGTTAATACCGCCCGACGCTGGCGTCAATTTCCTGGCTCCAGGCATCGATACCCCCAGCCATGTTTTGCACCTGCGCGAATCCGTTGTCTCGCAAGGCATGGGTCACATGCATGCTACGGCCGCCATGGTGGCAATGCACGACAATCAAACGGTCGCGGTATTCGTCCAATTCGCCCGCGCGGGCGGCCAATTCGCTCATCGGCAACAGCAAGCTGCCGGCGATCCTGGCAATCGCATATTCGTCTTGCTCGCGGACGTCTAACAACAAAAAATCTTCGCCCGACTGGATCATCGCGGCCACGGAGGCGACATCTGTCTCGATCGGTATTTCCGAATGCTGTGGCATACCCGTTTTCATTTCGTCAAATTCGTTGTCGGGACTATAAGCGGCAATTGGAAATCGTCATTTCAAAGATTGCCGATGCGCCGAGTGCTTCCAATTTCTCCATCGCGGCAATCACCTCGCGACGGCGAACCATCACTCGGACGCTGCACCAAGCTTCGTCTTCCAGTGAATTGACCGTCGGCGAGTTGAATCCGGGCGTGATCATTTCAGCGTCGGATAGCTTTTCGCGAGGCACGTTGTATTCCAGCAGGGAGTAGTCCCGCGCGATCACCACTCCTTCCAGCCGCCGAACGACGCGGTCCGCCGTCGGCTCGTCACGGCATCGACCGTTTTGAATCAATACCGATTCATAGTTTCCGATCTCTTCGAGTACCCGCAAGCGATTCGCTGCCAGCGTGCTGCCGGTCTCGACCAGGTCGACAATGGCGTCGGCAACCCCGAGTTGAATCATCACTTCGACGCTGCCGGAAAGGGCGACCAAATGCGCGCTCGCGTTGCGCTCGGCAAGATAACGCTCGGTGACGTGCCGAAAGCTGGTGGCGACCCGCTTTCCGTCCAATTGGGCGGCCGAAGCAATCGCAGAGTCATCGGGTACGCAAATCGCCAAACGACATCGCCCCACACCGAGCTTCATCCGCACATCAACATCCGCAGCCGATTCCTCGACCAAATCGCTGCCGGTAATGCCCATGTCAATCGCACCCTCGGCGCACAGCGTCGCGATGTCATCGGTCCGCAAAAAGATCAGATCGATCGGCAGTCCGGCCACTTTTGCAAACAAGCCACGACTCTGACGCCGAAAACTCAGCCCGGCCTGGTGCAACAGATCGCTGGCGACGTCGCAGAGCCTTCCTTTGCTGGGCAACCCGATTCGTAAGTGATTGTTCGAATCCAAATTGATCTCTTCGGAGTGAAGGGTGCCGGTCGAGAAAACGGACCGACTTGTTTGGTTAGCCTTGGTCGCTGTCGGTCCGATTGGCCTTTTCGACCAATCCCGAAGTGCCCTCGCGACGGGCCAACTCCGTGGCGACCTCGTCGAGAGGGACCCCACGCCAAGCCAGCAAGACAAGCGTGTGATAAATCAAGTCGCCGGCTTCGTAGACAAAATGCTCTCGCCCCGCGTCGCCATCCTCCTCCGCCGCGACGATCAATTCGGCAGCCTCTTCGAGAATCTTTTTGCCGATTTCTTGCACGCCACCATCGAGCAGCTTGGTGGTGTACGATCCCGCCGGTCGCATTTCGGCCCGCTCTCGCAAGGTTTCCATCAGGCGAGCGATCGGCTCGAGCGACTGGCTCATGGATTGGTGATCTGATAGTCAAAGGTGATCGGAGACGCCAACAACAGCAACGATATTAGACACTCGATGACGGATTGCCAACGAGATGCGTCCCCGGAATCAGCGAACTTCGTCGCCGGGTTTTGTCTCCGTTGCTTTTGGTTACCTTAGTCACTGCAGCTCCCATCCGCCCCACCGTGAAGCAAAGCATGATCACGATTGTCGACTACCAGATGGGTAACCTTCGCAGCGTCCAAAAGGGGATCGAGCGAGTGGGAGGAGCAGCGAGAATCAGCTCGGATCCCAAAGAAATCGCGGCAGCGGACAAGCTGATCCTGCCCGGTGTCGGCGCCTTCGGTGATGCCATGTCCGAGATCAAGCGTCGGGATCTGGCCACGCCGATTCGCGATTTCATCGATTCCGGTCGACCCTTCTTGGGAATCTGTCTCGGTCTGCAACTGCTATTTGAAAAAGGATTTGAACATGGTGAACATGACGGATTGGGGGTCATCGCCGGCGATGTGGTGCGATTCGATCTGCCACCGTCGATGAAAGTACCGCACATGGGATGGAACACCGTGGTCCGTAGGAACGATGCCCCCATCCTCCACGAAGTCCGCGACGGGACCTACTTTTATTTTGTGCACTCCTACTACGTTCGTCCCGCAGATCCGTCGGTGGTCGCCTTGGCCTGTGACTATGGTGGCGAATTCTGTGCCATGGTCTGGAAAGACAACGTGTATGCCACTCAATTCCATCCCGAAAAAAGCCAGTCGGACGGGCTCCGACTGCTCGCGGCGTTTGCCAGCTTGCCAATGACTCCTGGGGCAAGGCCGTGATGACATCCGGCCCAAATTCCACGCCCCAAGGCAACGATCCGGCGTCGATTTCGTTGGCCACGTCCGATCACTCGCTGCGAGTCGAGTTTCGCTGGCAGTACGATCGATTCGTGCAATCACTGTTCTGTGACGACATCGAGCCGACCTGCCAGAGCGTCGAGGGGAGCGGCGAGGAAACCTGGCCACCGTCACCACCCGTGCAGCAGCTTTCGATGGAGAAGATCAACGGTCAAGATGTCGTCCTGGGAGTGGGGGCGGCCGGCCAAAGTCACTGGAGCATCAGTGTCGAAACCTGCCAGGTCGACCAGGCAGCCGCCTTGAAATTCGACTTGGCCTGCCGCTGTCGATCCACCCCGACTTGGCTGGGCAGCACCTACCGACTCGACCCGCGGTTGAGAATCGAGCCGTTGGGGTCGTCGATCATCGAGCGGGGTGATCAAGGCGAATCGATCCGCCCCGGTTCGCTGGACGGGAAATCGACGTTTCGATGGAGCTATCTGATGATCCTGCGGCAACCCCTACAGCAAAACCCGTAAGCATCCTGTTGTTCCCAAATTGTTTTATTGGGAAATTTTTATGATGGGGTCGTGGCTCGCCGCTGTGTTGGCGCAACTTCTGTGTTGGCATTGCGATATCGCGCGTGCCGAAGCTTGACGCACCGGGTCGTCGTCAAGAATTCCCCTGTTAGCCCCCTTTACCTAACCGGAATCTTTTCGATCCTTTCTGCGAGGTTCGAGGTCGAGGGGGGCGGTAGCTTCGCTGGCCTTGCGATCGACGGCGGTGTTCGACTCGAAAACCCCGTGTTTTTCACTCTTTTCGACCAACCGGAGATACGGATGCGTACCTTGGCTTTGATCGTGGCCAGTTTTTCTGCCCTCGCTTTGGCTGGCACGTCCGTTGCCCAAAATGGCGCAACGACCAGCGTGCAAGAGACTTACGTCTGTCCGAAATGTGGAAGGGTCCACGTTCGGCAGGTCACCCGCCCGGTGACGAGGGTCACCGTGGCAAAGCCTTCGGCGACACCGGTTGCCAGCACGACCGCGACGCCTGCGGTTCGCACGGTGAGCTACCAGGCAAACAGTGCTCCGATCGCGGCGACTTCGTCGCTGCGAGCAGCCGCGCGGGGAGTCGTCGCCAATGTGCTCGGGGCGCTCAACGCACAACGGGCTCGACAGAGGATTGGCAGCCTACTATACGATCCTCAGCTACAAGCGGTGGCTCAGCGTCGTGCTCAGCAGATGGCTGCGACGGGGAGGAAGGGTCATCCGCCCGGGTCGTTCGCACCTGGCCGATACGAGGGCGTCGGTTGGTCCAGTTCGTACTCGCCATCAGGAGTGTCGGCATGCTTCACCAGCGATACAAGGATGCGTTATGCGGGAGCAGCGATGGCGACCGGCAGCGACGGGGTATATTTCGCGGTCGTCTATCGATAGCGGCTTTCGCGGTCGTGGTATTTTGTTCATCCGCCCCGGCCGACCAGCCGCTCACGCTGGTCGGACCGGCGGGGGAAGCGACGCCACGATCGGGGGCAGCCGGATCTACAACGGCGTCGCTGGTGACCAGTCCCGAGCAAGCTCGCGCGTCGATCCAATGGCTCGCCACACTTGCCCTTGAGCGGATGCCGCGAACATTCGACGGCGACAAAGACTGGGGCGAACAGAAGAAGGTCTGGGCTGGCGTTCACGTCAAGCGTGACGGATGGAAGCTGAAAACGCATCGTCGCTTTCACGACGTCAACCACGGTCGATGGGTGCAATACGAGGTCACGCTCCCGGAGACCACCGCGGACAACGCGGCGATCGCGAAAGTCGACAGCGTCCACCGCAGAATCGACGAAGCGAGTGGCGCAGAACGCTGGCAGATTGAGTCATCGATCACGGCTCCGATGAAATTCACCGCCCGCGTTCAGCGATGGAATGTTGGCGTCAAGGTTTTCAGTGTCACGATCCGGGGCGACCTGCGGGTGCGACTGATTTCCACGGCGTCCGTCGGATTTGTGGCCGATTATGCCGAAGTGCCACCGGCGTTGATCGTCGATCCGCGAATCGAAAAGGCGGAGTTACGGCTTGAGCACTTCGAGGTCGATCGGGTCAGCAGGATTGGCGGTGACGTTGCCCAGGAGTGGGGCGAGTTGATCGAGGATGTGATTGTCGACCGCTTTCTGAAGAAACAAAATGACAAGCTCGTGACGAAGCTGAACAAAGCGATCGAAAAAGAACGCGATGATTTGCGGTTGTCGATGGCCGACTGGATTGCCAACTGGTAAGCCGACGTTTGGCGGCCCCAGCGGCGGTGACGCCAGACCCCAGCGGCAGTTACGCCAAACCCCAGCGGCGTCGCAGAAACCATTCGACACAAATGGCCGCGCCGAACAGCAGAAAGACAATCCAGCCGCTGAGAGGTCCGTCGCCCAGGCGAAATTTTTCGACGATCGGTGTATCCCCTTGGCGGCGTCGTTTGGCGATCGTTTCGATCAGCGAGTCGATGTCGTCCGGTGCGAATGCGGCTCCGCCATGGTCGGCGGTCAGTTCCGCGAGTTGGCGAAGATATACCGGATCGGCCATCGGTCGCGCCAATTCTCGACTGCGATCAACGGCTTGGAAGGCGATCTCCTCGGGCAGTATGGGCGAATCGGCGGCGGCCGGTTTGACTCGCAGTCGGTAGAAACCGGGTTCAAGAGTGGGCAACGTGCCTCGAATCGCCGAGTCGATGTTGTCGCCGCCATCACTGCTGGTCGGAACCGGTCTCACCTGACCGGCCTCGTCGACAATTTCGGCGAGCAAATCAATCGATTCATTGCCATCACCCAACGATTGAACGCTTGCTCGAAACTCTGGTGTGCTGGCAACGTCGAATCGGCGCGAATCGAGGTCGATCTGAATCATGTCGCCGCCGCTTTCCTGGCGGGCTAGCAACCACAACATCAGTTGTCTCCAGAATCGCTGATGCAAGTCGCGTTTTCCCGCTCGCCACCACTGCCATGTCGAATCGATCGCAACCGCAGCGGTGCGGCCGCGTCCGTACTCGCCGATGACCAGTAGCGGATCGTGGTCGGTCGATTCGAGCAGCACCTGGACACCGGGCGCGACCTTGGGTCCGACAAGATCGTTGGCACCCAATAGCGGAGGCAATTGCTGCCAACGCAGCGACGGTTCGTCGCCACCCAAGTCGGTGATTGGATGGGCGCGAGCGAGCCGAAGGGAAATCGGTCCTTGCAGTTGGCCACTGCGATCGTCATTTGGTGAATGGACGGTTCTTCGCAATGCGGGATTCATCCGAACCGGTAACACATCGGCGAGTGGCGACTGGGCATATCCGCCCCGGCCGTAAGTCTGGTATCCACCGAGCATCAGCAGACCGGCACCGGCTGAAACGGCGTCAGCCAGAGAGCGCATCTGAGTTTCACCGATCGCGGCCGAATCGAGATCGCCGATGATGTAGACATCGAACCGCCCCGGGCGGAGCCAGTTGTCCAAGTCAACCGGCCAGCTGGATTCGGTATCGGCAGGAATCCACTGGTACGTCAAATCAAGATCAGGGAATCGACGCAGTGCTCTGCGGAGAAACATTTGCTCGGGACGCGGCGTGCCTTCCAAATACAGAATTCGCCCGCCACCTTCACGAACATCGACGAAAGCGATTTGGCTGTTGTTGACCGTCACCAGTTCGCCGGTTTGTGATTGTGCCTCGACCTTCAATCGATAGTTACCAGGTTTGGGGACGATGACGGGAATGGACAGCGCCGCAACATCGGTCGATTTGCCGGCGATGACACTTCGATCGGCAACCTCGTTGGTGTTCCCTTGGGCGTCGATCCAAGTGACCCGCACGGGCACATCCACGCCTGCCAGGCCTCGGGTGAGCACCTGGAATTCGATTTCCACTTCGTTGCCGGCAAAGAGTTGATAGCTTTCCGGCAGGGCCTCGACAGCAACATCGCGGGACGCCGTCGCGCCGCCGGCCGGACCGATCGGCACGCACCACAACGGCACTCCGAGTGAATTGAGCGTTTCGATGACCCGCTGCGGACCGGCGCCCTGAATCGGCGCGGTCTGCGTTCCATCACCCATCAACACGACGCCGGCCAGCGGTTTCCCGCCGGCCGCTTGGATCGTTGCCAATGCGGCCACCGTCAGGTCGGTCAATTCGCCGTTGGGTGTTTCCGAATCGAGCGCCTCGGGACTGGTGTCAGCCAGAGTTCGGGCCGCTTTGTCGTAGGCGATCAAATGTACCGAAAGCGATCTGTCGAGGCTGGCTAAACCGGAGGCAAGTCGGCGCCACGATTCCTGCTGGCTAGTCCAACGATCGTTCCCATCTCCATCGGGCAGCGTCATGCTCCGCGAAGTATCGACCGCCACCACCAAGGTCGCTTCGGCCGGGCGATTGTCGGTGCGCAGAAATGCCGGACGAAACGCGGTCAGTAACAACATCGAAGCCGCGAGTGATCGCAGCACGATCAGCCAGCGGCGATGGGACGGGTTTGTTGTTGGTGGAGTTACGATCGCGATGACCGCAATCGTCGCCGCGGCCACCATGACCGCCAGCAAGAACGACCCGTAAATCGGTTCCAGCGCAAAACGGGTCATGCGGCAGACGCTCCGATGCTGGTGGCGGCGGAGTTGGAGCGTGAACGATAAAAGCGATTGCTCAGCACCTGTTCGAGTAAGAAAACGATCAGTGCAAGCAGCAATACCGGGGAATGAAGCGAGACGCGCTGCTGCGATTTACTTTCTGCCAATTCGATCTGACTACGATCGATTGCCAAGGTGTACGCGTCGAGGCCAAAAATCCGGTCCAGTTCGCTCGGATCGATCCGATTCAAACGCGTCGCTTCATCGGGCAAGTTGGCCGAAAAACCGGCGATGCGGCCGGCCCCGCGCAACCAGTAAGTACCCGATCGTGAAACGTCGTTGAATACAATCTGCTCGCTGTTGGGGGCAACGTTCAATGGGACCGGCGTATCGTCACCGGGTGTGAACAGCTGCAGTCGTCGGACATCCGATGCATCATCGGAACCGGCGGTCGAAGCGTCCAATGGTATCACCCGTGGCTGGCCGACCCATGTCATCGACTGGTTCTCGCCACGGTCGCTCAGATACTCAGCGAATTGGCGAACCAACAGGAAGGCGGGCCAAGGCTCACTTTCGCTGAACAGCCGATTCCAACCGCGAGTTTTTTCCGCTAGCGCAGGCAAAGGTGTGGTCAATGTCAACAGGCGACCCGGTTTTCCCCCTTCGTTGGTGATGACCCGTTCGGTCAGCGCCGGATGATCGGTGCCGGCAAAACGAATCAAAACCGCGTCGCTCTGGCCACTGTCGACTTGCCAGTATTGCTGGACCCGAAAACTGCTCCAGGGTATGCCGCCGCTAATCTCGGACAGCGGTGCCAACAATGGGTGAGACGGCATCATCAGTTGCAAGAACGTTCCCGGCTCCGCCGCCCGCCAACGCCGAACTAGCGCGGGAGTATTCGCTGCCTCGAGCGGACTATCGCCAGCCGAAGGTCCCAAGCAAACCAGCAGCGCGCCGCCGGAGCTGACAAATTCGGTCAGTGCATCATCGGTGATCACGTCGCGGGGCGGGTCGATCACCATGATCGCCGGATAGTCGGCCAGTCGAACGACGGGCAAGTCCGCGTAGGCAATCCGCTCGACAGCAAATTCTTCGGACATCGCCAGGCTGATCACGCGGGCCTCATCGGCATCGTCGCTGACCAGCAAGATCGGGGCGGGTGGTAGCACGCGCAGGCTAAAGAAACGCTGATCATCCAATTGCAGTGGGTCATCGCCTACCAACCGAATCAATCCGTGGTGCGTTCCAACCTCGAGCGGCGGAACGGTCAACAACAGATTGCTCGATCCTCCTGCAGCAACTCGGACACTTGCGCGGTCGACGCTGCGCAAAGCCGGCAGCTTGACTTTTCCGTCGCGAATCACCGGCAACGCCGGATCGTTATCGTAAAGTTGCAGTTCGGCGGCGACAGATAGACTCGATGTATCGTCGCCGGCAACCAATTCCAGCACGGTCGAGATTGGCACGGGTGTACCGGGCGCGGGCGTGGTGTCGGCAAGCGTGGGCGTCGATAGCGACCGATTGGCTCTCTTGAACTCGCCCAGATCGAACAACGTTACTGCCACAGCAGGTGTTTGGCTGACGACGTCGGCAACTCCCGGTCCGATCGCAGATTCGTTCCAGGTCGCTTCGGTCAGATCCGTGATCACCAACAATTGACGGCTGGTCAAGTCGCTGGTTCGAACCAATCTTGCCGCCGAATCGATTCTGGTGGCAATCGGCTGTGTCACTTGCAGGGAGTCGCAGTTGCTCGATCTTGGCAAGCGCACTGGCCGCATCCAGCGAAAACGTCGCCGGTTGTGCCGAGCGATCGATGATCGCAATCCGGCTGGTTGGTGGCAGACGCGTGACCATCCAGGCAGCCAGGTCTTGCATCCGTTTGATTCGATCATCATCCGTTGCTTTCCAGGCCGAGGTGGCGGAATTGTCCAGCACGATCGCGATCGACACCGGTGCCGTGTCGTCGATCGACACGGCCGGTCCCGATGCATACGTGTAACCACCCCACAGCACGGCGATCAGCAATGCCACGATCGCGGTAGCGGCGAGCGAATAGGTCATGGCCCGCGATTGACCGCGCGTCAGAGCAACCGAGGCCATCACCAGCAACGCGATTGCCGCGGCGAAAACCAGACCGATCGTCAGCCAAGTGACCGATAGCGATCGATCGATCGCGGGACGAGCGAGCGCGGTCGCGAAGGCGGCCAGTGCAGCGATACGAAGCGCCAGCAGCCACCAACGTCGCACTTGAAGTCGGCTGCGATTCGACTCAAAACGCTTGGTCAGAAAGCGAACCGTCGGAAAGACGACCTTCCGCGGCTCGCGCTGCGCGAGCAGATGCAACACGATCGGGATGGCCACCGCCGCGACTCCGAAGATCAGCGTTGCATTGAGAAAGGTCACCGAACCACAGGCGGCTAGCCTGTCAAATTAGGAAACAGGCTGACCGCCCGCGCTACGAATATCAAAACCGGTTTTGTCTTTGCAGCAAGTATTCGGTCAACGCCCGATCGAATGGCATGCTTGTATCCAGCGGCACGTAGTCGATTCGTAAATTGCTGCAACCCTCGCGATACGTCTCGCGAAATTCGTTCAGTTGTTTCAGGTAGTCATCCCGAAAACCGGTCGCATCGACGGAGACCGTTTCGCCACTTTCACTATCCTCGAACTGCACGGGACCCTCGTAGGGAAAATGCACTTCCGCCTCGTCCATCACATGGAACACGATCACGTCGTTTCCACCGTAACGCAGTCTGGCAAGTGCCGCGATGACCTCTTGGGGATCATTCAACAGGTCCGAGAATAGCATCACCAGCGAATGATGTTTCAACATCGCGGCCACCTGCGTGATGCAAGCCGGAAGATTTGTATTTCCCTTTGGCTCGAGCTGCGATAATCTTGCCATCACGTCACCGAGATGTCCTCGGCGGCTTCGCGCCGGAAGGGCCGCGTGAACCTTCTCGTCAAACGTGATCAACCCGACGGGGTCTTGCTGCATGGTCATCAAGTAGGTCAGCGATGCTGCCAAGCACGTGGCGTACTCGAACTTCGTCATCGTCTGGCTTTCGGTGAAGCCCATCGACGCGGACAAGTCCATCACCAGATAGCCGGTCAGATTCGTCTCGGCCTCGAATCGCTTGACGTAGTATTTGTCGGTCTTGGCATAAACCAACCAATCGATCAACTTTGGATCGTCACCCCGGTTGTAACGCCGGTGCTCACTGAACTGAACCGAAAACCCCTGAAAGGGGCTGGCATGCAAACCTTGCAGGAAACCGCGAATCACCATCCGAGCGCGCAAGTCCAGCCGTTTGATTTGCTGTAGCGATTCAGGTGACAAGAGTGCGGCCAAGGGAGTCTACCGATCGATGAGCTGACGGTGCAGGAAAACGATGCGACCCGTGTCGCCGGGAAACGCTTCTTGCGAATGAAAAATAAAGGGTAAAGAATGACGAATGACGGTCACTGTTTTACGAGTTTCTCGGGCTCGGGTGGCTGAATGTCTTCCAGCAACCGGGCAACGATCATGTCGGTGTCCATCCCTTCGGCCTGGGCCTGGAAGTTGGTCGCGACCCGATGACGCAGAACGGGCAACGCGATCCGTTGGATATCAGCGGGGTCAACGCTAAAGCGACCATCCATGGCGGCCAGTGCTTTCGCGCCGGCGATCAAGTTCTGGCCGGCACGCGGACCGGCGCCCCAATCGACCAGCTCGCGAACATACGCCGGTGCCGTTTCATCGCTCGGGCGGGTGGCCCGAACAAGCCTCGACGCATAGCGGATCACGAATGGATTGACGGCAATACTGGCAACCAGTTTTTGCACATTGAGGATCGCCCTCGAGGACAAAACTTTGTTGACCTTGGCCGACTCACCACGAGTCGTGGTGGTAAGAATTTGTTCCTCTTCGGCGGCCGAGGGGTAACCGACCCGGATGTTGAACATGAACCGATCCAGTTGGGCCTCAGGCAGCGGATACGTCCCCTCCTGTTCGATCGGGTTCTGGGTCGCAATGGTGAAAAACGGAATTGGCAGCGTGAAGGTTTCTCGTCCCACGGTCACTTGACGCTCTTGCATCGCCTCCAACAGCGCCGCTTGCGTCTTGGGCGGCGTGCGGTTGATCTCGTCAGCCAACAATACATTGGTAAAGATGGGCCCCTCGACGAACCGGAAACTACGTCGCCCGGCATCATCTTCTTCCAAAACTTGGGTGCCTGTGATATCCGAAGGCATCAGGTCGGGTGTAAACTGGATCCGTTTGAATGATACATCCAGAATGTCTGCCAAGGTGCTGACCATCAGTGTTTTGGCCAGTCCCGGCACTCCCTCGAGCAAGCAATGTCCGCGGGTAAAGATGGCGGCGAGCAACTGTTCGATCGTGTCGGCTTGCCCGACAATGACCTTCGCCAGCTCGGTGCGCATCGTTTGTTGGTGATCGGCAAACTCACGTAGTACATCACCCAAGTTACGTGCCGGTGGGTTGGGCACGCTGGCGGCTGGATTGGGGGGTTGATTGGGCGCGGGAGGAGGACTGCTCATGGTGGAGAAGAAACATTCCTTTGTTGGCAGACGAACTGCGATGAAACTCGCGGCGTGCGGCGTCGATTCGGTCAACGGGCGGCGTGACAATCCGATCTGGGCGACCGATTCGGCGAGCGATCTCACCCGCCCCGATCCCTATCTTAGACCGACCAGCCAGATGACGGGAAAGGGGGGGCGTGTTTGGGCGCTATTGCTGTTCATCGTTGGCCTATTCGGTTCGGCGATGGATCCTGCGGAAAAGCGGGCCGAGGCAGCGGTTGATGCGGCAAGCGTCCAGCGATCGATCGATCGCGGGGTTGCCTATCTTCGCAAATCACAAAATGACAGTGGCGGATGGCAGGAGTTCGGCAGTCAGTCGTGTGGGCTCTCGGCGCTTTGCACCCTGGCCCTTTTGAATGGTGGCCTCGACAAGGATGACCCGGCCGTGGTCCGTGCGTTGCGGTACCTGCGCACCTTCGAGCCCAAGGAGACCTACTCGGTTTCACTGCAAACGTTGGTTTTTTGCCAGCTGGGCTCGGCAATCGATTTGTCGCGGATCCGCAGTAACGTTGAATTGCTCTGCGAGCGGCAAAAGAGCGATGGGGATCGAAGCGGAGCTTGGGATTATGGCGGCAACCGCTCGATCGGCAACGGCGATCCCTCCAATACACAATTTGCACTGTTGGCGCTCGGTGCGGCGAAAGATCGAGGGATCGACGTTGATCCGGTTGTGTTCGAGCGTTCACTGAAGTACTGGATCAGCCGTCAACGTGGTGGTGGCTGGACGTATCACGGCGGCGCCCCGGTTTCGGGCAGCATGACCTGTGCAGGCATCGCGTCGGTGATCATCGCCCGTGGCGGACTCGAAGGGGACAGTTCGAGCATTGTCGATGACCAAATTCGCTGCTGTGGTGGTATTCCCGATCAACAGGACCCCGTCGAAGCTGGCCTGGCCTGGCTCGGCCGTAATTTCTCGCTTCAGGTCAATCCGGGCGGCAGTTCGATGACCTACTACTACTATTTGTATGCATTGGAACGGGTCGGCCGATTATCGGGACGACGTTTCATCGGTGACCACGATTGGTATCGAGAAGGAGCCGAGCGGCTATTGGAACTGCAAGACGGTTTTCAGGGTTTCTGGTCAGGTGCCGGCCAGATGGCAGAATCGAATCCCGATGTCGCTACCTCTTTCGCGCTGCTGTTCCTG
Organism: Pirellulaceae bacterium; assembly: GCA_963734865.1. Taxonomy (GTDB): domain Bacteria; phylum Planctomycetota; class Planctomycetia; order Pirellulales; family Pirellulaceae; genus CBDCUW01. The sequence continues at coordinate 592,083 of CAVTIV010000019.1, read as the reverse complement.
AGCAAAGGGAAGCGACAGGTCGTTGTCGGACGATTGAAATACTCCGCTGGACAAGTGCAAAGCCAGCAATGGCAGCAGCACCCCGATGCCCTGCGGCAACTGGTGCGGCATGTCGAGCGAGATTGGGGACGTGATCTTACCTGGCAAACGATCGATAGCGATCGGGCAACTCTGGTCGACCTGCTGCAGACGCCGGTCTTGGTGATTAGCGGACAACAGGCGTTGCGGTTTTCGAACGATCTCTCGGATCGGCTGAAGCAGTACGTTGACCAGGGAGGGTGCATCTTGTTTGAAGCCGATGCGGGAGACGGGTGTGGTGAGGCATCGGGGTTCGAGGCGAGCGTCCGCCAGTTGTGTGGTGCTTGGTATCCGGGTGCTGCACTGGATCGTTTGCCACCGTCGCACCCCATTTGGTTTGCCCAACGCAAAGTTGACCCGACCGTGATTGGCAAAGATTTTTGGGTTTACGGCGTTCAGGCTTGTTGCCGAACGGCTGTCTTTTACGTGCCACAAAGCCTGTCTTGCCGCTGGCAATTGAGCGATCGGTTGTTTCGCCGCAACGAGGAATCACCCTCGGCGCGGCGACAGATTGATGCCGCCGTACGGTTGGGCGAGAACCTGATCGCGTACGCGACCGGCCAGGAGTTGAAAGACAAGCTGGAGCAGCGAGTGGTGATTGAAGGTTCGGATTTGCCCGATCCCTCGCGCGGCGCGATCCGGATGGCAATGCTGGCCCTGGATGCCGGCGGCAATGAAGCCAGACGCGCACTGCCAAACGCCGCGGCGATCATTGGCCAGCGAGTGCCGATACCGATCACGGCGCCGGCCGATCCCGTCGGTTTTGATTCGGAGCAACTGCAAAATGTGCAAGTGCTTTGGATTCACGGCCGTACCGAGTTTGCCTTCGACGCTCCGCAGCGCAAGGTGCTTGCCGAATTCCTTCAAAACGGCGGCATCGTGCTGGGCACAGCGATTTGTGGAAGCGAAGCGTTTGCCGATGCCTTTCGCCGCGAGATTGCCTTGGTTTTGCCGGAGTCCCCGTTGAAGTCGATGCCACCGAATCATCCGGCGCTGACGAATGCCTATGGCGGCTTTGATCTGACGTCGGTGACGATTCGGTCGCCGGCCAACCAAGGCCTGGGCAAAGGAATCTCGCGGCGCACCTCGCCGCCCGTCCTGGAGATGGCGATCGTCGACAACGTCGCCAGCGTCTTCTTCTCACCACTCGACATCAGCTGCGCATTGGAGAGCCAAAACTCGGTGCAGTGTCCCGGTTACAGCACCCAGGATGCCGCCAAGATTGTGGCAAATCTGGTGTTATTCGGATTGCAGCAGTAGACGTGACCGTCGGCTCCAGGGCGAATCGGGTAGAAATCGTCCTATTTTTATCGCCGCTGCGAAACCATGCGGTGACAGCCAGGTTTCATTACTATTGCGATGTCAAGCGGCATCGCAGCCGCAAATGGACAGGTTTTTCTCGTCGCATCACTCTGGAAATTGAATCAATGAAACTCTCTCGCACGGTGACTGGCCTTTTGGCGGTCGCACTGACGGCATTTATGGTTTCCGACTCGCTCGGGCAGCAACAGGGCGGTCGGCGTCCACAAGGTGGCCGTCCGCAAGGCGGACCTGGTGGTTTCGGCCAGCGGGGCGGTGGACCAGGCGGATTCGGGCAGCGCGGGGGTGACCCCCTGCTGGGATTACTGCGGATCGAGGAAGTGAAAGTCGAAATTGAGGTCGATCCTTCGCAAGACGAGGCGATCACCAAATTGCTCGCTAGCGGTAATGAGCGTGGCGAACGGCCTAACTTTGACTTCCAGAATGCGACCGAAGAAGCACGGAACGAGTTCTTCGCCAAAATGCGTGCCGAGCAAGAGGCACGCAACAAGAAGATGCGCGAAGAACTGGAAACCGTTTTGGCCCTGCCGCAGATGGAACGTCTCGAGGAGATCGCCTTGCAGGTACGGGGCGTTCAGGCGCTGACCGATGACAAAGTTGCCGCCAAATTGAAAATCACCGCGGCTCAGAAAAAGGAACTCGAAGCGGTTCAGGAAAAGGCTCAGCAGGAGATGCGAGCCAAGATGCAGGAACTGTTTCAAGGCGGCAATCAGGGTGGCGACCGTGAAGGCATCCGAGAAGCTTTCACCAAGATGCGAGAAGATTCCGAAAAGCAAATCCTTGGTGTTCTGACCGCCAGCCAGCAGAAGGACTTTGAAGCCATGAAAGGGAAACCGTTCGCGATGCCCGAAGGCGCACAGCGTGGTGGATTCGGCGGACGCGGCGGTCCTGGCGGTGGACCGGGTGGCCGTGCTGGACGCGGACGTCCTCCGGTTCAACAGAATTAAATCTCACCGCAGCAGATGACATTTAGTCGCGACCTGATTCGGCTTGCGACGAAGCGCTCCGTCGCTCCGATAGGGGCAGGCTCTTTTGAGTCTGCCCCGTTTTCGTTGCCAGATCAGGCTTACCGCAATCTCAAGCGGCAAATCGTGCGACCTGATGCAATCGCTTTCTACGCAGTCTGGTCAATGCCTGGACCGTCCTTTCGGTGGCACCACGATGAGTAGCGACGACGTTTCGTGCGGCCCGGCCAAGTGAATCGGCCGCGGGGATGTCCCTCAGGCAACGGACGACGAACGCCTTCAATTCCGCTTCGCCTTGCACACGGACCGCCGCGCCCCGGTCGAGCAAGCAGTCGGCGATGTCCTTGAAGTTGCGTGTGTCAGGCCCAAAGCAGACCGCGCTGCCGTATCCGGCCGGTTCCAGCATGTTCTGTCCGCCGCGGTCAGCAAAGCTTCCGCCAACGGTGGCGATTTGGCCGACGCCCCACCAGTGCCGTAATTCACCCATCGTATCAACCAAAATCACCGTGTCGGCGGTCCACTCCCGGTCCTCGAGCGATTCGTCTCGTGAGCGTCGGTGGACAGCCAGCCCGCTGCGGATGACCAGGTCGGCGACGGCATCAAAACGCTCGGGGTGACGGGGCACCAGCAACAATCGCAGTTCCGGATAGCGGCCGCGAAGTGAATTGAAAATGTTCAACGCCATCTTTTCTTCGCCCGGCGAGCTGCTGCCGACAATCCAGACACGATGCCAAGGATCGACGCCTGCCCACTGGCAGCGTGATTGGACTTCGGAGTTCTCTCGCGACGTCGGTGCATCGTCAAACTTCAGTGATCCGGTGATCTGCAGCCGTTCCTGCGGCGTGCCGCATGCCGAAAATCGATCGGACGTCGATTCGTCTTGGCATCCGACCCACGAGATCCGCTGGAATGTCGGCCGCGTGAGGAAACCGAATCGGAAGTAACCGTTGGCGGTTCGCTCGCTCATGCGGCCGTTGAACACGGCTACCTCACAGTGACGGCGGCGAGCGATACGAATCAAATTGGGCCACAATTCCAATTCGGCCAGCACCAATTGCTGGGGAGACAGGTTTCGTAGCGTTCGGCCAACGGCCCAGCTGAAATCGAGTGGGCAGAAGAAAACACGTTCGGCACCAAAGTGCTTGACCGCGAGGTCATAACCGGTGTCGGTCGAGGTGCTGATCGCGATCTCACAATCTTGATTCTCGGCTTGGAAGCGTCGAATCAGTCCCGGCAGCAGGTTGACCTCCCCGACACTGACGGCATGCATCCAGACGCAGCTTGAGTCGCCGCGTAGCTGGGCCGCCCTGTCTTTCGAGAGGCCGAACAGTTTTTCCGTAACGCCGCGTCGATACCGCCGGTGCCGCAGCACCCGGTACAAGATCAGCGGCGACAGCGCGGTCAAGGCAATGAGATAGAGCAAATTCGCAAACATCGGAATCCTTTCCGTGAGTCGATGGCGCTAGCCACGGGGTCTCAAAGTGCAACTAGCGTTGTTTCCTCATGTGGCAGGCCTTGTATTTCTTGCCGCTGCCGCAGGGGCAAGGGTCGTTTCTACCGACTTTGGGTCCCGTGTTGCGGACCGGTTCGACCTTGGTCTCTTCACTTTGGTTGCTCATCAGGGCGGCTTGTTGTGCCGGCGAATTGGCTTCCCCTGCGAATTGATTGGTCGAATGCGCCTCGTCGTGTCGTGTTTCGGCTTCCACCCAAGTGCTGCGAATGAACTCTTCGTTGAACGATTCCATTCGGAAAATCAGATCGGTGACTCGCTCGCCAATCGACTCCCACATCGCATCGAACAGACGCATTCCCTCACGTTTGTATTCGACCTTGGGGTCCATTTGGGCATAGCCCTTCAAACCCACACTGTTACGCAGGTGGTCCATGGTTAGCAGGTGGTTCTTCCAAGCTTCGTCGACAATGCTCAGCAGTATCTGACGCTCCATGCGTCGCATCTCGGGATGAAATCGATCGTCGACGGCGCCGTCGAGCGCCAAGGCGAGCTGTTTGCGGTTCATCCGCGACAGGTCTTCTTTCAGCGTGTGATAGTTCAGCTCTCCCTCGAGCCATTGGGCAAGGGTATCGAGCGAACCGTTTCCGCCGCTGGCGACCGCCAAGGTGGTGTCGGGATCGGAGGAACCAAACAATTCACGGAGTTTTTCTTCGGCCGTCTGATACTTTTGCTCGGCAGCCCCACCGGTCTCGCGGCTGTACTGAACGAGCTGGTTTTTCAGCTCATCGCGGTTCAAGCGAATATCGTCAAGAGCCAATTTGACGCCGAAACGTCGCTCGACCCATTCGATCAGGCCTTCCCGGTCAAGCGAGACCTGTGCTCCCTGTTTTTCGGTGAATCGCGAGATGCCCGCCAGCACTGGATACTCGGCTTCCTTGGCCGTGTACGCCGCTTCGGCCCGCTGCACCAGGGTATTGGCGACCTGCCGGCGGTCTTCGACGTCACGAAACTCGTCGGGAACGGTTTCGATACCGAATTTGTGGCGCATCCAAGCACAAAGGGTGCGGAGCCCGTAATCGGATTCCAACAGCAGCGCGCCCTCACTCAGATCGGCCGCCGCGATTCGCTGATACGCTTTTTTGACCAGCTCGTCGATCATCTCGTCGCGGTCCATGCGCTTGCAGCTGATGATCTTGGTAATTGGCTCCCTGGCGGGTATTGGCCCAGTTGACCAGTGCCTTCCAGTTCCATTCGTCTTCCATTCCTTCGGGAAGATTCTCCTCGACGACCTCGGCGACGGTCACTTCGGCTTGACGCTCGGCTTGGTCTCGCGCGTAGGACATCGCCATCTCGAAATCCATATTTTGGAAGTCGCGAGGCTCGAGCGTACAGTCGAGTTGCCCGCCGGCGAAGGCAGCAAAGGTCTCGACGCCGTAGCTGGGTTCGAGGAACGTTTCGACGAACTTGTTGATCTGACCGTGAATCAAGTCCAAGATCATCTTCCGCGAGCTGTGGCCATCCAACAGGTTTTGGCGATAGCGATAGACGCGTTTCCGCTGCTCGTCCATCACTTCGTCATAGTCCAACAAGCTCTTGCGAATTTCGTAGTTGCGTTCTTCGACTTTCTTTTGAGCGGCGGCGATCCGGCGAGTCACGAGTGCCGACTCGATCGCTTCCCCCTCCTGCATTCCCAGTCGCTCCATCATGCTCTTGACGAAGTCGCCGGCGAAAATCCGCATCAGGTCGTCTTCCAGCGATAGGAAGAAGCGACTGGCACCGGGGTCGCCCTGGCGTCCACACCGTCCGCGAAGTTGGAGGTCGATTCGACGCGACTCGTGTCGTTCGGTGCCGATCACATAGAGACCACCGATTTCACGAACGATCTCTCCCTCTTCACTCATTTTTTCCCGCTGGTCGATCTCTTTGACCAACTGAGTCCAGGTCTCATCGGGAACCTCCAGCCGAGTGGGGTACTCGTGCTGCAACTGTGCCCAGGCCATGGTTTCGGGATTGCCACCTAGGATGATGTCGGTACCGCGACCGGCCATGTTGGTTGCGATGGTGACGGCTCCGAGACGGCCGGCTTGAGCAACGATTTCCGCTTCGCGGCCATGCTGTTTCGCATTGAGGACGTCGTGCTCGATGCCCCGTCGTTCCAACAGCGCCGAGAGTCGTTCACTCTTTTCGATGCTGACCGTTCCGACCAACACCGGGCGTCCCAACCGTTCGATGGAAGTGATTTTCGATCGCGGGACTTGCTCGGAAACGCGTTGTCCTTTCAGGATGAAGGAGATTTGATCGTCGTCTTCGCTCTCGATCTTGCCCCATAACTCGCTGCCGTCCTTGAGATTCAAGCACATCCCATTTGCTGGTCCGTTCGACGTCATCGGCCAGCGCGTTGAATTTGTCCTTTTCCGTCAAATAGATCAGGTCCGGATGTTCCAGATCGCTGCATCTCACGGTTGGTCGGGATCGCGACCACGTCCAACCCGTAGATCTTCATGAATTCGGTCGCTTCGGTCATGGCCGTCCCGGTCATTCCGGACGAGCTTTTTGTACATCTTGAAGATGTTTTGCAGCGACGCGGTGGCGAACGTTTGCGTCTCCGGCTTGATCGGCACGCCTTCTTTGGCTTCCACCGCTTGATGCAATCCGTCACTCCATTGTCGACCTTCCATCAATCGTCCGGTGAATTCGTCGACGATGATCACTTGGCCATCCTTGATGACGTAGTTGACATCGATCTTGTACAGATAGCGTGCTTTGAGCGCATTATCGATCAGATGAGGCCATTCCATGTTGCCGGCGGTATAAAAACTCTCGACACCCGCGAGCTTTTCAGCTTCGCGAACCCCTTCGTCGGTGAGTGTGACGTTGTGCTGTTTTTCGTCGACCGTGAAATGAAGCTCTTTGGTCAATTGCTTGGCAACGCGATCGGCATCTGCGTATCGACCGAGATCCAGGTCGGCCGGACCACTGATGATCAACGGAGTTCGCGCTTCGTCGATCAAAATATTGTCGACTTCGTCAATGATTGCGTAGTTCAAAGGTCCCTGGCACTGCTGGGCCTCTTTGGGGAATCGATCGTCGCCCTTGGCCGCCGGCCGCATGTTGTCGCGCAGATAATCAAAGCCGAATTCGTTGTTCGTGCCATACGTGATGTCGCAGGCGTATGCCGCCTGCTTTGCCGCTGTCGCCATGCCCGACTGGATCGCGTTGATCGTCAGACCCAAATTCATGTAAATCGGCGCCATCCACTCCATGTCACGACGGGCCAAATAGTCGTTCACCGTCACCACGTGGACCCCCTTGCCTTCCAGCGCGTTGAGGTAGGCGGGCAACGAGGCCACCAGGGTCTTTCCTTCACCAGTGACCATTTCGGCAATGCCACCAAAGTGCAGCACCATCCCGCCGATCAGTTGCACGTCATAGTGCCGCATGCCGACGTGGCGTTTGCTGCCTCTCGCGACAGACCGCGAAGGCATCATTGAGGATTTCGTCGAGGGTCTCGCCGTCGCGAAGACGCTGCCGCAGCAACACCGTTTGGTGACGAAGCTGTTCATCGCTGAGCGATTGATATTTCGGCTCCAGAGCCGTTATCAATTCGGCCCGCTCGTGGTACTTGGCGACCTGCCTGGCATTGGCCGAACCGAAGATCGCCGTGATGGCACGCTCCACCGACCCAAAGATGCCACCAAAGATGACGCCGAGAAGGTCAAAAATCTGTTCAAAAAATGACATGGTGTTGTTTAAATGTCGGGGTCTGTCTGACCGCTCGTTTGTGCCTTGATCTGTTTTTCGAGTCGACGCTCGATCGGCAGCTTCGCACTGCCATCGGATTGGCTCGCTGGTCCCTGACGTTGCAAACCGGTCCGCATCGTTTCGCGACTCGCCTCCATCGCACGTGACACCATAGACGCCACCGTTCACCGCGCGCATCCCATCACTGGGGTGGCAGAGTTCAAGGTACACATCCCTGTGTCGCTCGGATCAGCCTGTGTCGCTCGGATCAGCCTGTGTCGCACGGATCCGCCTGTGTCGCACGGATCCGCCCGAATCGCACTGATCCGCCCGAGTCGCTCGCTGTTTCCAAAACGCGTTGAACCTAAATCGTTCCTGTATCTAAAGTTATGTGTTTAGGGAAAATGGGTCAACTGCGATTGTCTTTTTACGACTCCCAACGCTCTATTGCCGCAGCGCTGCCACCGTGATCTGAGTCACGTGAACCAGGATGGCGTAAACCCCGAGCACCAAATTGAGCAAAAGTCCCTGAAAGAGCGTTGTCATCAAGGCGGCGACAAAAGACATCTCGCCACCCGAGCGATAAGTCGTAAGCCCATCGCCAGTAACGCTTTCAGTCAATCCGACCGCGAGCAAGCCGCAATAGATGTCGACGTAGGCCCCGATCGGCAGCAAGATCGAGATTGCGATCCGCGTGCCATAAACGATTTTCAAAGTGCGACGGGTGCGGCGATCTTGCCTAAACCGCCAATCGGCGGTCTGGTAATCAAGTACGGTGTAACCGATCGCGAAAATCAAGATCCCGATCATCATCGCGGCAATCTGCCCGTTGGTGATCGCCAGCCCGAAAAAGAAACTGGGAATCGCGCTCAGGCTACAAACGGTCAGCCAGCGAACGGCAGTTCGCATCAGCGAAGCCCGCGCGACGCCATCGCTGGCCTGATCGCCAGCAGCGAGTCCACGGCCGTCCTCGCTGGCGACCACGGCCGCAGCGGGTGCGTAAGGATTGACCGGTGGTGATGGAGATTCGGACAAATCAACTGCCTAATGGTTTGGATCTTTCATCGGTTTTCGGCGTCAAAGCACCCGAAGAAATCGTTCGACGCGGATCGGAATCCGCTCTAGGATGGGTTTAGTTCCCATACCGCGTCAATTCGACATCTCGAGATCACACCCCGTTTCGGCTCTGCCATTTTGGGTCCTTGCCGGGCGCGGGTTTGAATCGGTGGTTGCCAAGTTTTTAGCGGATCGATCCAACCAGCCCGCGTTCGCCGTCGTGGCGATCTGTGAATGCGTGATGCGTTGGAATGACCTGCCCGTTTCGTTGCTCATCCCCCCCGGGCCTCGCTATGTGTTTTTTTATCCCTCGATGGATGGATTCGTCACCCAGTCGCTTGACTTGGCTTGGTTGTGGAGTGATCGGCTTTTTTCTGTCAATCCCCACTCCACCTGCGGAAGCTCAGGGGGGCAACCTTGGTAACTTCGGAACGCTTGGCGGAGTCACACCGACCGGCCGCTACCCGAGCGACCAGTACTACCGCGCGTTGGAAGTCTATCGCAGTGGCGATTTGGAATTGGCGGTCGACCAATTTGACGCGGCGATGCGGCAAACACGTCGAGACATCCATGGCCGCTGGGTCGACGCGATCCCGGTGCTCGCGATGCAAGCAGAGTGTTATTGGCATCTGGGGAACATCGTCGCCGTCCGCGAAAACGTGGATCATGTTTTTCAGATCGCGATCCGCAACCGTGGATGGCTCAGTCGAGTCGACTGGAATTCTGCGGTTTCACCCAACGTGCAACTGGCGCAACAAACGGGGTTATGGCCCGATGCGGCGTCGATCTCGCGGTTTCCGGTTGCCGACCAAATCATGTTCGGTTCCGGTAACATCGTCACCCCGAACACTCTGCTGCAGGGGGGGGCGATCCAAGAGCCGAATCTCCGGTCGATGGACATCGTCGAAATCATGCGTGGGCTGGCAATTGCATCCTATCGTCGGCGAATCGTGTTGGGACCACTCGCCGAGCAAGATCCGTTGGCCAGCCAGTTGTTGGATGCGACGAAGTATCCTGCTGGTTTGGCAATGCCGATTGGAAAATCGTTGATCGGATCGATGCGGACGGTGGAACATTTTTCGTACCACGATGACCTGCAAACGATTGCCGGGGCATCCCAATCGACAACGTTGAATGGATCGGTTCATCCGTTGTCGCCGATCGCGACATTGGCTCTGGCCTCGGCATTGGCGGGATCAAAACAACCCTCAGACGCGGTCGCCGTCGCGGCGCAGGTTGCCAACAGTGCCGCGGCTTTAAGGCAACCCGAATGGGTCGGTGAAGCGATGCAGTTGGCCGCCGGCTGCGTCGCGAGTCCCGAGCAAGCCGAAAGTGTCCGTCAAGCGGCGACCACCGCAGCGACGGCCCTCAATCGCAATTCTCGCCTCGCCTCCCTGCACTGCCTGGTCGCCGCTGCGGATGCATCGATCTCGGCAGGCAATGTTGATTCGGCCGCATTGCTGCTCGGGCAAGCTCAGTCGCTGTCGGCCCGACGTGACGTGCGGCAGCCGCGGATCGACGCCTATGGTGGATACGTTGCCGCCCGTTTGGCGGCCGCGCGCGGTGAATCGGTGGGCGTCGGCGTGGTGACCGACGTTGACAAATCGCTCAGTCTGATGACGGCATTCTCGTTGAATCGGCGTGATCGAAACCGACCGATCATTTCCATGCCTCGGATTTACCAGTTCGCGCTGGTTCAACAGGCCGCCGGCACCATGCTCGGTGGCAAGTCGAGTGATCAATTGCTGCAGGCATACAGCGACGATCCGCCGGTGGACCTTTGGCGCCGCGACGCCGTGGACGCGTTGTCGTCGGTCATGATTGATCATTCACAAGCGCACATCGCGCGAGTCAATCTGGCCGCGTCCCAAGGATATGCCGAGGAGGTATTGAAAAAATCGGACGCGATGTTGGCGGCGCGATTTTACGAGCGGTTGCCCTTGGGTGGCCGCATCGCGCAGGTCCGCAACCTCGCGCGATCGGACGAATCGTTCCTCAATCAAGAGGCGATTGATTTCCGCAAGAATGCTGGTCGGATGATGAGCGATCTGCGGCAGGCGGTGATGGCAATGGCGGAACCGAACCCGATCGCCGCACAAAAACTCGAGGCGGCTGCCTGCTCGGTGGCCCTCAGTCGCGTCCATCTTCCGCGCAATTTACCGCCGCCGCTTGACGAGAAGTTGCCCGTTGCCAAGCTTCCACCGCGAACCGGCCTGCTGACGTTTGTCGCCGCCGGGAACAACACGTTCGCCACCCTCTCTGGCGATGGCAAGACCGTGATGTGGACAATCGGCGGCAGTTCGCGTTTGCCGGGCGAAGTGGGCCGCATCTTGCGTGGCATCGGTGTCGGTAAACAGCGTGGCAATCGATTGCCCGAAGACGACTCGTGGCGGAAAGACGCGGTGGCCCTGAGGCAACATTTATTTCCCGACGATTCCACCATCACCGCTGATCGTTTTGATGAGTTGGTCATCGTACCCGACGGACCACTGTGGTATCTGCCGTTCGAGCTGTTGCCGATCGAAGGGGAGGATTCTCCGCTGATCACCGATGTGATGCGAATTCGCTATGCGGCCACGCCCGGATTAGCCCTCCACCCGGTCGCGATGCCGCCCAGCAGTCGCAAGATCGGCGTCGTCGCGGATCTGTTCTTTGCGCCCCGCGACCCGGATCGAAACGAGGCGATCACGCAGTCGATTCTCGACGTCTGTGATGATCCCGTGCGACTGCCCGACGATGTTGACACACCCACCGGTCTGTTGGGAAACTCGATTGGTCATTTGGTCGTTGCCGCACCGCGAGCAGCGAACCCGGCGAATCCGCTGGCGATGAGCGTGGCGCCCTACGATGGGACCAATGCCGCCGGTACTGTTGCCGGTTGGATGCGATTTCCTGCCGAAGTGCCACGTTCGGTTGTTTTGGCTGGCTTTCGGACACCGGTCGGCACCGGACAGATGGGCACCGGCGACGAAATCTTCATGACGCTTTGCGGCTTGAATGCAGCCGGTGTTCGCAGCGTACTGCTGAGTCGCTGGGCTGTCGGTGGCGAATCGACCGCGACCGCGCTACGCGAGTTCGTTCAAGAGTTGCCGTTCGCCGGAATGTTAGCCTCTTGGCAGCGGGCAACGATGGTCCTTCGTCGCAGCGAACTGGATCCCGCAACCGAGCCGTTGATGACCAAAGCCGATCATGAATACGAAGGCCTGACGGGCGACGAACCGTTGTTTTGGGCCGGCTATCTGGTATCGGCGCCCGACCAAAAGAGTGTCGACAGGTGATCGATGTCAGATCGCCACCCGCGACCGAAATCGGTGATAGGCCCAGCTGTGAAGCGGCAGGGTGACCAGTGCGAGTCCGGCTGCGAATGCGATCACCACGCCGGAAGTGGAGGCAAAGTAACCAGCGATCCAAACGGCCGCCGCCGTGCTCAGATAGCCGACGACGGATGCCACGACCAACGGGTTCGCTCGCCGCGCCAATACATAAAATGATTGCAGGGCAACCAGATGATTGGCTAGACATCCGATACCAAGCACAACCAGTTGCCAGGGTTCGATAAACCGGTCTTCCCATCCTCGATTGAGCATCGGCAACCAGGCGATCAAGGCAATGAGTCCGGCAAAGGCCAACAGCAGCAGGCCGCCCGATACGATCGCCGTATGTCGCCACAACGTCCCGGCCTGTTCGCGATTGCCTGCACCATGGAGGGTCGCGATCAGGGGAAACTTGGTTTGCACCCAGGCCAGCGCTAGCATCTGAATCGCCGTGGTGATCGCAAGCGTCATTCCCAGCCGGCCCGACTCGGCTGTGGTGTGAAAGGTTAACACGACAATCGCCAAGAACTGGGTTGCCAAATGAAACGCCGCGCTACTGGCCGCCACACGCCACTGCATTGGCAAGACATCGCGAATCCACGAAAAGCCATGACCCCCTGCGGTGGCCTTGCCGAATTGCCGAAAGAACGACGCCTTGTGGACGAGCACCAGATAGCCTGAGCAACAAGTCTGGACAAGCGTTGCCATCGCCAGGGCCCAAATGGCCAGCCCACTGGCCAAGGCGATCCAGACGGCAACGCTGCCCGAAACCATTTGATAAAAGCGGAAACGATAAATCAGTTCGCGATAACCGGCGCCTTCGAGAATCGCCAACGAGGGCGAGAAGTAAACCGACATTGCGGCCAACGGAACGATCACCAACAGCGGTTTCCGCCAATCGACCACCGCATCGCTGTGCGAGAACGTGAACCAACCGAAGGCCAGGGCGGAAGCGGCAAACAATACACTGGCCATCGAAAACCAGCGGTTCGAGGCCCGGATCAGCTCGCGCATTCGGCCCTCAGCCGCCGCGCGATCGGACGGTTCCGTGGCCGATCGGTAGACCGCATTCGTATGCCCCGCCTGACTGATCAAGACATTCATCAGTCCCAGTTCAAAGAACGCCTGGATGCCGACCACACCAGCGATGCCGTAGTAGATTCCCTGCTCGTCTTCGCTGAGAGATCGAATGATCAAGGCGATCGTGATCGGTCCCGAAACCGTTTGCCAGCCACGCGACGTGAGCGCATAGGCAAGCGGCTTATCAAGTTGCAGACGCTCGGCGATTTTGCGAAACATCACGTTGAATGACGAGCCGATGGTTCAGGCGGAGGCGGCGATTGTAGCAACGACCGCCGTAGCGGAACGGAATCCCCAGCATTCGCCCTTCACTCGGCCAACTCCGGAAAAACACCTTCGTCCAAATTCATTCGGCGGATGATTGATCGCAAGCGAATTTGAAAATCACTCTTGTAGTTGGCCACCTGTTGTTCGGACAGGTTCATCTTTTCGGCGACTTCTTTGTTGGCCAGTCCGCGTACGAACAGCAATTCGATCGCGCGAAGTTTGATCCAACCATCACTGCTTTTCCAACGCTCGATCTGCTCGGAAATTGCCTCTCGGACCGCCGTCTCTTCGATCTCTTTTCGTTCAACGCTGCGGGCAATGGAACTGGCGACGCGCTCTGAGCCGGCTGGATCAATCTGGCCGCTGCCGGTGCTGCCGCGGTGGTGCATCTGGATGGACGGCCGGCGTCCCTCGCGGCGAAGGTGATCGGTCATTTTGTAGGCGCAAATCGAAAACAGGTAACTTTCCAGCGACCTGCTGCCATCGTAATTGGGCAGGCTGATCAGGAATCCAACAAATGCTTCCTGAACGATGTCTTCGCTACTGGCGCGATTACGGATACGGCTATCGGTGTAGGCCATCAGCCGTCCCTCGTAACGGTCGATCAATGCCTGCCAGGCATCGGAATCTCCCTCGCGGATTCGTTCCACCAGGTAGGAATCGGCTTCGCCGGCTTCTGGTTGATTGGGTGCAGCCATCCCATCAGGCTAACCATCATTCGATCGGCTTCCCAGCCAGGGAGGAGGGAAAAACAGCGATCAAGCTGCCGTGGGGAAGCCCATTTCCGCCAAACGGCCCGCCAGCTTGACCAGGGGCCCGCCAGCTTGATCAGGGCCCGCCAGTTGATCAGCGACCCGCCAGCTTGATCAGGGGCCCGCCAGGTTGATCAGGGGCCATCGATGACAGCGTGTGGCGGATCCAGGGGCCATTGGTGGATCCAGGGGCCATTGTCTCTTGTTGGCGATTGATGCGCGCTGCATACTCGCGGCTTGGCCGAGGCGTTGCACGGATTGACTGCATCCCGACACGTCGAGCACCCCGACGATCGAGATCGACATCTGCGCTATCACCTTTGTGATCCCCTATGACCGCAATCCTCGGAATCTCCGCCTTCTATCATGACTCGGCCGCGGCATTGGTCGTCGACGGCGAGATCGTCGCGGCAGCGCAAGAAGAACGATTTACTCGAAAAAAACACGATGCGTCGTTTCCCAGGCATGCGATGGAGTATTGCCTTTGCCAGGCGGGGATCACGCCAGCCGATTTGGATCACGTCGGTTTTTATGAAAAGCCGCTGCTGAAGTTCGACCGTTTGCTGGAGACCTACCTCAGTTTTGCGCCGGTCGGGTTTCGATCGTTCCTCAAGGCAATGCCAGCCTGGGTTGGCCAAAAACTTCATTTGCGACGGGAAATCAGGCGTGGTTTGGACCACCAATACAAGGGACGTGTCTGCTTTTTGGAACATCACCAATCGCATGCTGCCAGTGCGTTCTTTCCGTCACCGTTCGAGGAAGCGGCGATCCTGACGATGGACGGCGTGGGTGAGTGGACCTCCAGCAGCCTGGGCGTTGGACGAGGCAACCGAGTCCAATTGACCGATGAGATTCGCTTTCCCCATTCGCTCGGACTGCTCTATTCGGCGGTTACCTATTTTACCGGTTTTCGTGTCAATTCGGGCGAGTACAAGCTGATGGGGCTGGCGCCCTATGGCGAGCCAAAGTACGCCGATCGGATTCGCCAGACGCTGATCGACATCTGCGACGACGGTTCGTTCCAGCTTGACCTGGACTACTTCAATTATTGCCAGGGACTGACCATGACCTCGCGCCGATTTCACCGACTATTCAATCGCGGTCCACGAAAGCCCGACACGCCGATCGAACAGTTGGACATGGACTTGGCCGCCTCCATTCAGGCCGTGACCGAAGAAGTTGTGTTGAAAACGGCGACGCATTTGCATGCCAAGACCGGCCTGAGCAACCTGTGCCTGGCGGGCGGCGTCGCGCTGAACTGTGTCGCCAACGGCCGGCTGGTTCGTGAGGGGCCCTTCGAGAATATCTGGATTCAACCAGCTGCCGGCGATGCCGGCGGCGCGATTGGTGCGGCGACGTTGATCTGGCACCAATTGCTCGACCAGCCCCGGACGGTCTGCCGGCCCGACGGGCAATCGGGAAGTCTGCTGGGGCCCTCGTACGAGCAACATCAAATCGTCGCGATGCTCGATCGGATCGGTGCAGTGTACGATCGATACGAGGACGAGGACGCGCTCGTCGATACACTCGCCAGGCAGTTGGCCGCTGGCAAGGTTGTCGGGCGAATGCAAGGTCGCATGGAGTTCGGACCGCGAGCGCTCGGTAACCGGAGCATTTTGGGTGATCCCAGGAGCACCGACATGCAGTCGGTGATGAATCGGAAAATCAAGTTTCGGGAATCTTTCCGCCCTTTCGCACCGATGGTGTTGGCCGATCATGCCACTGAGTATTTCGATATCGACGACGATAAAGAGAGTCCTTACATGCTATTGGTGTTCGATCTCAAGGAGCAACAACGGCTTCCGCCGGTGCACGATTGCGCCGCTGGGCTGCGTCGGGTGCATGAGATACGAAGCAAGGTTCCGGCGATCACACATGTCGATTATTCCGCTCGCGTCCAAACGGTCGATTCGATTCGCAACCCATCGCTGGAAAAGCTGTTACGGGCTTTTTATCAACAGACGGGCTGCCCGCTGTTGATCAACACCAGCTTCAACGTCCGCGGCGAACCGATCGTTTGCACACCCGAAGATGCGTTCCGATGTTTCATGGCAACCAACATGGATCTGCTGGTGATCGAGAATTTCGTGCTCAAGAAAGAGCGGCAGCGCAACTCGAAACCGCACGAAATTGACGAACATTTGGCCCAATTCGCTCCCGACTGACAAATACACTGGCAGATTTCATGCATGCTCCATCAGAACTGAGCAATCACCAGCTTCGCTACTTCGGTGGATCGCTGGCGTTGTCGTTGGTCGCCTTCGCGGCGCTGGCCCGTTGGAAATGGCAGTCACCGGCAACAGCCGTGGCACTGCTTGCGATCGCCCTATTTCTGGCGACCATTTATTACGCCGTTCCCGCGACACGTCGGCCGACTTATCGCGTTTTTCGAGCAATCACCTATCCAGTTCAGCTGATCATGACGGCCGTCATCCTGGCAGCCGTCTTTTTTGGGATCCTGACGCCGATCGGACTTGTGCTACGATTGCGTGGGATCAATCTCCGCAAAAAGGCGAAGGCCGCGGATTCGCACTGGACCGCCAAGGGCGAACCGGCGGCGCCGTCAAGTTACTTCAACACTTATTAGTCGTACGCGTCGGGTTCACAAAGCAACCGCACGTAACCCTATCGGCTCCGTACCGCGATCCGTCTCCATTGGGGCAGCCCGCTCTGGAAATTGACACCGCCATGACGACTCAGCAAGACTCCGACCACAACTCCGGGCATGACTCCGACCATGACTCCGACCATGACTCGACCACTCGCAGCGAATTCGAGAAACTAACGCAGCATTCGGATCCCGGAATCGTCCGCGAGTTTATTGATTTCCTTCGTGACAATAAGAAGTGGTGGCTTGCCCCAATTCTGATTGTCACGCTACTGCTGATCGGTTTGGTCTTCCTCTCCGCTTCGCCGGCTGCTCCGTTTATCTACACCTTGTTTTAGAACTCGTGTTTGGACAGGTTGCCGTTTTGAATCAGCCCGACTGGTATCTCGCCCTGACTGTTGGATTGCTGTTGGGGTTCGCCTTGTTCGCTGGGTACCTGGCGCAGATGCTCCATCTGCCCCGCGTGACGGCGTATCTGTTGGTGGGTCTGGTCCTGGGGCCTCACACGCCGCTGTTGGCTTTGGCTCAATGGTGTGCTGGCTGGCTCGGCTATTCGATCTCGCTGGCCGGATATCACGTTCCCGAAGCTCACTTGGTATTCCTCGAGCCGGTCGGCAACTTCGCCATCGCCCTGGTGCTGTTCAACATGGGGTGTCATTTTCCGATCTCGCGTTTTCGGCGGATCATCAAGCGGTTGTTACCGATGTCGTTAGGGGAATTGACGGCGACGATGGTATTGGTGACCGGCGGCATGAGTTTGTTGAGCGTGTTGCTGAGCGACACCTGGCTCACATGGCAAGCGGCCGTCCTGTTTGGCGTGCTGGCCTTGGCAACGGCTCCGGCGACAACGGTGTTGGTGCTGAAAGAAAACCGCAGCGAGGGTCCGCTGACGGAGTTCACGACGGGGCTGGTGGCATTGAACAATTTGGCCTCGATCGTGATCTTTGAGTTGTTGTTCGTACTCGTCCACGCGACACGCGGCGCCGACATCTCGATTGGCGCGGAGTATCTGGAGTTAACGGGTAATCTTGCAGCCGCGACCCTTTTGGGGATGGTCGCCGGGCTGGCGGTCAGTTTTTTTTGTGGAATTTTGCCGTCGACGCGGTGGCTGGTGCTATTGACCGCGGTGATCGCCCCGCTGATGGCCGCTTGCGAGTTGCTTCACGTGCCGTACCTGCTCACGTTTTTGGCGATGGGGATTACGGTCGCCTCGACATCCGACATCGCCGAAGAGATCAGTGAGACGCTGGAGCGACTGATTAGTCTGTTGTGTATCGTGTTCTTTGTGATCCACGGGGCGGCGATGGATCTCAACAAGCTTTGGGCCGCAGGTGCGGTCGGCGTGGCATACATCACGTTGCGCAGCGCGGGAAAGTATTTCGGTATCTATTTCACCGCTAACGCGCATCGCGATGGACCACCGGTCAAGCGATGGCTGGGATCGGCACTACTCTCGCAAGCCGGGGCGGCGATCGCGCTTTCGGCGATCGCTGTGGAGCGTGACAGAGAACTGGGTGAACCGTTACAAGACATCATCCTGGGGACTGTCGTGTTCTTCGAGATTGTCGGTCCAATCATGGTTCGAACCGCGGTGCTTCGCGCCGGGGAAGTCCCCGTTGCGGCCGCCATCTTGCATACAAGCAGTTCGCCGCTCGAACAGTTGCGAACCATGATCTACCGGATCATGGAGTCGTTGGGAATCAGTCCGCTGAAAGGTAGTACCGCCGATCGGTTGGATGTCAGCCGAGTGACCAGACGAAACGTCAAGCCGATTTTGGCCAACGCCCGGTTCGATGCCGTGCTCGACCATATCGAACACAGCCACGACAACACCTACCCGATTGTCAGCGACAGCAACGAACTGATCGGAATCATTCGGTATCCCGACATGCGTGATGTTCTCTTCGAACCGACGGTCAAACAACTCGTGACCGCCGAGGACCTGGCCGTACCGGTCAAGCGTGTGCTCAAGCAAAACGAATCGCTGGAGGATGCCTGGCAGTTGCTCAAGGATGGTCGCGACGACTGTGTGCCGGTCGTGACGTCCGAAGCACCGCACCAATATGTCGGCGTCGTTCGGCGGCGCGATTTACTGCGTCTGCTCAGCCATGATGTGGGCAGAGAACCGTCGGATGACAATCGCCCCAAGCGGTGACGAATGAAACAAAGGCTGGTGGTTAGGAAGCAAGCACGTTTTTGGGACGGGTTTCTTCGACCAGGAATTCGATTTCTCCGCTCTTCACGTCGTACATTGCGCCCACGACGATCACCTGCCCCGCTTTGACGGCCTCTTGAATCGCGCTGCTTCTGTCGATCGTCTCGCGAACGGTCCGCAACACATTTCGCCTGGCGACTTCGTCGATAAACTGCTCCTTCTCCTGTAGGTTCATGGCAATGAAGTGTCGATAGTCCTCATCGTTCATCGAGGGGCTGATCTCGTCGACGATCGCACGCAAGTGTGAACATCCAGTTGCCCTTTCCACATCTTGGTTCTCGCTCAGCAGGCCAACCGAGGATGTCACCGCGCCGCAACGCGTGTGCCCCAGCACCAGGACCAGCTTGACGCCGGCGACGGCGACACCGTATTCGATGCTTCCCAGCGTTTTGTGGCCGAGCACGTTGCCCGCCACGCGAACACTAAAGATGTCTCCGATTCCGAGATCGAAAACCAACTCGGCGGGAACTCGGGAATCGATGCAACTGAGAACAACCGCCAGCGGATTCTGACTTTTCGCGGTCGCGTCAACCTGACGACCAAAGTCCCGTGAGAGTCGGTTGCCGGTTCGGAAGCGACGGTTACCCTCCCGCAAGATTTCCAGGACATGTTCCGGTGTGACTCGGTCCTGCAGTTCGCGTGTCGAGTAATCGGCAAACTGAATGTCGTCCTGCAAATTGTATTTCGAGCGGAAACCACGCAAGCTGACTGTGATCCCCCGCGCCGGAGCGGTCTCGGACTTGAATTCTCGGATCAGACTCAGCACATCGGGATCGATATAGTCGGTATCGCTGGCATCGATCAACAAGTCCGTTCCTGATGCAGTATCGTTGAGCAACTTGTCGAGTGCGGCACGATTCAGAAAGCTTACCTGGTTGGCCAGTTCGATGTGCAAGACATCGCCACCCAGATGCGTTTCAACGATTCGTCGAATCGGCCGGCGAAGATTGCTGTTGAGGATGAACAGCACGCTCGTGGCGAGTCCGATCAAGATACCGACCAGCAGGTCGGTAAATACGATCGACAGAAGTGTCACGATAAAGGGAATGAACTGGTAACGACCCTCATTCCACATTTGGCGAAACAGAGACAGACTGGCTAGCTTGAAACCGGTGACCAGCAAGATCGCGGCCAAGGCCGCAAGCGGAATCATATTCAAGTAAAGCGGAAGGAAAGCGACGCACACCAGCAGCAGCAGACCATGGAAGATGGCCGACCGCTTCGTCTTTGCCCCGACATTGACGTTCACGCTACTGCGCACGATCACCGATGTCATCGGGATCCCGCCGATCAGGCCGGCGACGACATTGCCCACGCCCTGGGCCACCAACTCGCGACTGGGCAATGAGTCACGGCGTTGCGGGTCGAGCTTGTCGACCGCCTCTAAGTTCAGCAATGTTTCCAGCGAAGCCACGACCGCGATCGTGAATCCGGCGATATAGACCGCCGGATTGGTCCATCCGGAAAAATCGGGAAAACGAAGAAAGCTCAGCAAATCGCTGGCACTTTCGGCAACTGGGATCTGCACCAGATGGCTGGTGCCGATCACCCAACGCCCGCCGAAACGACCGAAGAGCAATTGCAACGCCACACTCATCAGTACCACGACCAGGGCTCCAGGTACGATCGAATTCTTCAACGGTTTCGCTTTCTCCCAGACCACCAATAGTGCGATCGAGATTGCTCCGATCATCGCCGCCCCGATGTGAATGTCGCCAAACAGAACCGTCACGATTTCTGAGAACGTGTTTTGATGGTCAGGTTGAATGAACGACATTTCTCCCTCGACATCGTCATCATGACCCAACACGTGCGGTATCTGCTTCAAGATCAGAATCACGCCGATCGCCGCCAACAAACCTTTGATTACACTGGACGGAAAAAACGACGACAGCGATCCCGCTCGGGCAATGCCCAGTGCAATTTGAAGCAAGCCACCCACGACGACGGCCAACAGAAACGCCTCGAACGACCCGAGCGTTGCGATCTGTGCGGCAACGATCGCGGTCAAACCTGCCGCCGGCCCACTGACGCTGGTGTGAGAACCGCTGAGCGAGCCCACGACGATGCCGCCGATGATGCCAGCCAGCAATCCAGAAAACAACTGCGCGCCCGATGCGAGGGCAATTCCCAAGCACAGCGGCAGAGCCACCAGGAACACAACCACACTGGCGGTCACGTCGTTGGATAGGTTCGCCGGTGAGAATAGAGGAACCGGCTTTGAAGAGTTGAAGGTCTCAGACATGTTGAATGCACTCTGGTTCGTCTGTGAATGCGGAATGATTGAAGGTCTCACGCGATCAGAAAGATTGGCGGACTGTCGTGCCGGTCGCGATCCGCCTGCGGTGTCGTGCAACTTGGGGCCCCATCGGGATCCGCCCAAGACCCGAAGCGACGCACTCGCTCCACGGCAGGACACAGCAGGCAATCTCAAACCAAAAAACCTCAAGCCAAAAAGTGAGAGTCGTTCAACGTGCGGCGCAGCCCCTGTGCTCCGGACGCAGGCCGACAATCACTCGTGCTTCCTGGGAAGCGACTGTGATCTCAGCGCATGGCAATTTGCCGTGTGACTGCTAACACCTCATCGGCACAAGTAGACCGATGCTGATTCGATGGCTGGCGTAGAAAAGGTCGGTGCGTCGTTGACCGACATGGCTCGAATGATCGACCGATCGGTCGATGATCACGCTCTGGGTTTGCTGGCCGCGTCTGCGAAACCGATTGCACTTCGAGACCGACAAGCACTCCTCGATGTCTTCGCACGCTGTTTCGGTCTCGAGCCCGAAAGATAGAATGGTCTCGGCAAGCACCGGCGTCGCGTAGGGCAGCGCAAAGGCCAGCAGCAATAAGGCGAATCGGTTCGACCTGCGCAACGGACTCATGGCGAATGTCCATCCTGGCATGTTGGATCGGTATCCCGGATCGAGCCTACGACTGTTTCCATTATCAATAAGATAGAAAACTCATGTCCAGAGTCAAGGCTAGCGAGCTTCCAGCATCACCTGGCCGACACCCGGCGTTGTCGACGGAATAGCTGGGCCTGTGGTAGTGGCAGGAATGATCGCTGCGGGGGCAATGATCGCTGCGGGGGGGCAATGATCGCTGCGGGGGCCTGCTGCTAAACCTTTGCTTTTCTCTTTTTTTGTTTTCCCGGGTGAGGAGACTTGCCGCCGGAGAGTCCTTTGCCGTTTCGCAGTTTCTTGCCGCGCGGCTTGTCGCTGCGATGATCTTTGTTGTAGCGGCCATGAGACGGGGCTTGCTGGTCGTTGGCGCTGCTCAATCGCAATGGCTTGCCGGCGACCCGTGTTTGCTGAAGTGTTTGATAAATGTCCTGGGGCATGCCTTCGGGCAGATCGATGGTGCTGTACGAGTCGTGGATTTTGATCGGACCGATGTACTCGCCGTCAATTCCCGCTTCATTGGCAACCGCGCCGACAATATTGCCCGGCTTCACGCCGTCCTTGCGACCGACTTCGATCCGGTAACGTGTCATGCCCTGCTCGACAGGTCCCAGTTGACGGCCGTGTGGCTTGTTCGCGCGATTGTCGCGTTGCGAGAAACCGTCGGCAGAATCTCGTTCGAAGCGTTCTCGCCCGCGCCCCTCCGGTCGTTCGCCTCGATCATCGCGGTCGTGCTTTTCTCGTTTGGGCCGTTCTTTCATGAAGAAAGGACGCCCTTGCTGACCGATTTGTGCCAACGCAGCAGCGATCATCACGATCGGTTTGCCGGACTGCTCGGCGTACTCGCTGATCATCTCTTTGAACGTCGTCAAGTCCTGTGCGGCGATCATCTCGGTGATGCGTCCCTGGAACCGCATGATTCGCATCGCGTTGATGTCATCGGCTGTCGGCGGTTGGATGACTTCGATCGGTTGCTTCGTCGCTTTTTCGATCAACCGCAATTTGCCGCGTTGGGCGTTGGTCAAAAAGATGATCGCTTCACCTTTGCGACCGGCACGTCCGGTGCGGCCAACACGGTGGATGTATGACTCGCTGTCGTGCGGCAAGTCGAAATTGAATACGTGACTGACGCGAGGCACATCGAGACCGCGGGCGGCCACGTCGGTCGCGACCAAGATATCCAGCTGACCAGATTTCAGTTGCTCGATCGTCCGCTCCCGAACCTTTTGCGGCATGTCGCCGTTGAGCGCCACGGCCGATAGACCTTCACGCTGCAACTTCTCGGCAACCGTGATCGTGGCATCCTTCGTTTTGGTGAAGACAATCACGCCGTCGGTCTCTTCGACTTCTAGAATTCTTGTCAGCACATTGATTTTGTCCCGCGGTGCGACAAACAGTGCCCGTTGCCGAATCGACTCGGCTGTCATCGTCTTTTCTTTGATCGTGATCTTGGCCGGATCGTTCAGGTACTGCTGGGCGATGGTCCGAATCGGACCGGGAAGGGTTGCTGAGAACAGGGCGATCTGACGCTTGTCCGGTGTCTTTTCGAGCACGAACTGGACGTCTTCCAAGAATCCCATGTTCAGCATCTCGTCGGCCTCATCAAGCACCAGGCAATCAATGCCACTGAGGTCCAGCGTGCCGCGATTGACGTGGTCAATGACGCGTCCGGGAGTCCCCACGACCACATGGACACCGCGCCGGAGTTGCTTGAACTGCGCCTCGTAGTCTTGTCCGCCATAGATCGCCGCAACGGCAAAGTCCGGCATGCAGCTGGCATAGTTGGTAAACGACTTGGCGACCTGAATCGCCAGCTCACGAGTGGGCGCCAGCACGAGAACTTGCGGCTTGCGCGATACCGTTTTGATCGTTGACAGGATCGGCAAAGCAAAAGCCGCTGTCTTGCCCGTACCGGTTTGCGACTGCGCCAAAACATCACGCCCGGCGAGCATGTGCGGAATGATTTCCCTTTGAATCGCGGTCGGCCTTTCGTAACCGGCAAATTGCACCGATTGTTGCACCTGCAGACTCAGAGCCAGATCAGCAAACGTGATCTCCTGAGGTAGCGTGTCCAATAAAGAAGGCGCAGCATCGAAGCTTGTCGCTTCTTGCGAATTGTTTTCCGACATTCAGATTCTTCCGATCAGGATCAATGGGTGCTCGCCACGATCGATTAACGAACGCGGCGCGTGCGTTGGACGCGTCAAAAGGTGAAACCGAGATTGGGCGTACGCATCACTTGCTTCAAAACACAGTCAGCGACGCCGCTTCGTTCACTTTGATGGTTCTCTACGCTGCGATGCCAAAGCATCGACAAGAGAACAGTCGGAAGACCTGTCGCCTAAGAGCCCGTAGGGAATCATCACCGCTGGTTGGGTGAGATTCGGCAACGACCAACAAGGCCGAATCGCTTCGAGGCGGTACGTGGATGCCTCAAAGGCTCATCTGGTCGGCCCAAGTTACAAGAAATCGGAACAGGACGAAAGGAGCAAAGTTTTTAAATCGCTGCAAATCGCGTACCTGTTCGATTGGGCGACAATCCGCGCCCTACGCGGTGGTTGCGGCGATACGATCGGCACCGTCGCCGGCGTAACCGTCCTCCCGCTCGATGGGGGGCGACCCCGCGGTGCCAAACCGTCGGACCTGCCACCTGCGGCAACACATCACACGCACATCATTCGACAAAGCACTGCAGCCGAGCGACTGCTAGAATTGCGACACCCTCGGTCGACGATCCCTCCCTTGGCGATCGGCCGTCGTCTCAGGACGATGCGTGAGGGGGGGGGAGCCACGTATTTGGATCGACATTTGCTGACAGTTCGATGATCGGTATAGCAGCGCAGATGACGGCCCGCCGGACTGGATTCCTTCGTCGACGTGGCGACATGGAGAAAACGGGATTTCTTCGTCGACGTGGCGACATGGAGAGAAAATGAGTCTGATACTGATCATTGCGATCCTGCTCCGTTTGGTCGCGACGGTTCGGGTCCTTGTACTGTGGCGTCGCGACCGCGATTGGCGGTTGGTTCTGCTGGCTTTGGTATTGCTGACGATGGTGTTGATTCCGGCCGAGGCGATCGCCAGGAGCTCGGGCGTCGCCGATGATCCATCTTTCTTGGTGGTGCGTGACGGACGAAAACTGCCGGAATTACTGGCGAGCATTTTGGCGATCGCTTTTGTCTGGTCGTTGGGTGGGATGCCGAGTCCGGTAAGCGGTGGGCATGACGACTTGGTCTCGCCGTCGGGGGCAACCGGTCACAAGCTGACGGGCGTTGGCATGTTTCGGCGGGACCTACCCCACCGTATCGAGGCCGAGAGGAACCTTCGCGAGAGTGAAGCACGATTCCGCACCATTTTCGAGCAGGCGGCGGTAGGCGTTGCCCAGCTCAATTCGGTCACGGGAGTATTTTTGCGGATCAACCGGCGATATTGCGAGATCCTTGATATGCCTGCCGAGGACGTGCTGGGCAGAGCGTGGATGGAATTGACTCACCCGGATGACTTGGCCGGTGACCTGTTGAACATGGAGCGATTGCGTGCGGGTGAAATTCGCGCCTTCGCGATGGAGAGACGGTTGCATCGCAGTGATGGTTCCTCCGTCTGGATCAACCTCACCGTCTCGCCGATGTGGCAACCGGGCGAACAACCGTCCTCACACATCGCGATCGTGGAGGATATCACCAAACGCAAGGAATCCGAGCGAAAGCTGGCCGAAAGTGAAATGAGATTACGGGCAATCTTCAACTCTGAACCGGAATGCGTGAAGCTGGTTGGCTGTCGCGGTGAATTGCTGGACATGAACCCCGCCGGGCTGGCGATGATCGAAGCCGATTCGCTGCAGCAGGTTGCCAACCAAACGATCTATCCGTTGATTGATCGCGAGCATCTGACAGCGTTTCGCGAGATGCACCAGCGTGTGTTGAGCGGGGAATCCGCAGAGCTCGAATTCGAGATCGTTGGCCTCAAGGGAACTCGCAGATGGGTGGATACGCACGCCACGCCGCTGCGCGACAGCAGCGGAGAGATCGTTGCATTGCTTTCGGTGACACGTGACATCACGGAGGCGAAACGGGCGGCCGAGGCATTGCGGGAGAGCGAAGAATTGTTCCGCCGGTTGGTCGAACTGGCGCCATTCGGAGTCCGCCGCAACGATCTCGACGGCCGGATCACGTTCGCCAACGAGGCCCTGGGAAAAATCTTCGGATGTACACCGGAGCAAATGGTTGGGAGGTTTATCTGGGATTTTGCTGTTGACGATCAAGCACGGCAATGCATGAAGGACAGAATTTGTCGTCAGATATCGGATCCGCATTCGGACCCCGGCTCATCGGAAACAAAAAAACTCACCTGCGATAATCGCCTGATCGACGTCACTCTCGACTGGACCCACGATCGTGATCGAGATGGGAATGTGATCGGATTCATTGTCATCGTCACGGATATCTCGGCACGCAAGAAATCCGAGCAGGAGCGGCGGCAGCATCGCAATATGTTGGCCCATATGACGCGATTGAGCACGATGGGGGAATTGGTCGCCGGCATTGCACACGAAGTGAAGCAGCCGTTGTATGCCATCACCAATTTTGCCACAGCCGCCTCCGTTTCGTTGCGAGGCATCCCACAATCGGGTTTGATTTCAGAAGACTGGTTGCAGGAGATGAAAGAGTGGAACAATGGAGTCCGAAATGCGTCAAAGCGTGCCAATGAGATCATCGAGCGGTTACGGGAGTTCGCGCGCAAGGGCGAGGGACGGCGTGAAAGCATCAACATCGGCCAACTGATACGCGATTCGATCGATTTGGTCGCCTTCGAGGCGCGGCAATGCCAAACGACCGTCGCAATGGAACTTGACGAAGGATTGGCGGATGTCGTCGCTGACCGAATCCAATGCGAGCAAGTTTTGGTTAACCTGTTGCACAATGCCTACGAGGCCGTGGCGGAATTCCCTTGTCCACGTCGCGTGATCGTACGTGCCCAAAGAGCAGATGATTTTGTGGAAATACAAATAGCGGATAACGGACCTGGGATCCCTGCGGATCAACCGGGTAAGTTATTCGAGGCATTTTACACGACAAAATCGAGCGGGATGGGAATGGGGCTGGCGATCAGTCAAACAATCGTCGAGGCCCATGGGGGTCGGCTGTGGGGCCACAGCAACCAATGCGGCGGCGCCACGTTTCACTTTACGTTGCCAACGGTAATGACTCGACAACCGATTTCCGAACAAGACGCATGATAACCAACGAAGCTACGGTCTATATCGTGGACGATGATGAAGGGGCTCGCGATTCGTTGCGGGCGATTACCAGTTCGATGGGCGTGAAATCCGAGGCGTTTGCATCGGCCGAAGAGTTTCTGGATAAGTTCAATCCACGGCAGCAAGGTTGCTTGGTTACCGATCTGCGGATGTTGGGAATGAGCGGCCTTGAATTGCAGGAGCGACTGGCGGTCGATGGTATTTCACTACCCGTGATCATCATCACCGCGCATGCCGAAACACCGTTGACCGTTCAAGCTGTCAAGAACGGAGCTGTGAATGTGTTAGAAAAACCGTGCCGTGACTTCGAGTTGTTCGACGCGATTCGCGATGCGCTTGCACAGGACGTACATACCCGAATGCGCGATGCCGAGGCGGCCAGGCAAAGAGATTTCAAGGAGCGACTCCGTTCGCTTACCGTCGATGAGCAGCGAGTGTTGGAATTGATGATCGACGGCGTGGCCAACAAGGTCATCGCCCGACGGGTCGAGGTCAGCGTTCGCACGGTAGAGAACCGTCGCCAACGGATCTTCGAAAAAACGGGCGCCCAGTCGCTCGCCGAATTGGTCCGGTTGGTTGTCGAGACGGGTAGTTTACCGGCGGCTGATTAATGAAACTTTCAACAGGGTTAACCATTGGGAATCCAATATCCGCAAGCCATTTCTTCTTTCGCTGCTTTCGGTGGCCCTATTCGGTTCGCAATTGGAAGTTGAAAACTGGGGGGCACTGGCGGCGGACCCATTGGCAACGCTCGCTCTCAATGACTCGGACTCGACAGGCTCGTGTCGGACTCTGCGGGCCGAACCACATCGACCGATTCGACGCAGATTTCGAGATCATGGTCGTTCAGTACTTCGTTGCGAAGATATTGCTGAAGCGATCGTGAGACAATCGGATCGACAACAAATTCGAGTCGCACCTGGGCATGAGGGATTTCTTCTTCGTTGACTCCGCCTTTGCTCGTGAACGCTGTGCATGGCAAGATCGCGATTCGCGTCGCACCGCGATCGAGCAAGTTTTGCACAAGCTCCGATTGGTATTGGGCGTCCGCGGTAATGGTCAGCCGTCGCATCGTCGCCAGGACGCGTTTTCTGGCTGCGCGGGCGTCGCTGGTGAAGGGCTGAAGCGTCTCCAGTCCTTGCACCTCGAATCTTAGGCCCGCTTGCTCGAAGTCCTGCTCCATCTGTTCAAGCTTTTCGATCGTGCTGTGGTCGACCAACTTCGTATCGGATACGTCGATGATTAGATTTCGCTTCTGAACCAACCCGATCTGCTCGATTTGTCGGCGGAAGGGAATCCAGTTGCTGAAAACAGCGGACTCGTGGGCCACGATTCTGCTGGTGTTCTCATCGACTTCCTCGACGTCGAGGAAGGGACGAAATAGCGAATTCAAGGGGACACCGTTGATCAAGTGAATCAGCATCTTCAATCCGATTCCGATCGCGATTCCAATCAACAGATCGGTAGCCAAAACCGCCACCAAGGTGACGACAAAAATTGCCAGCTGTTCACGACCGATGCGATAAACGTGAATGAATTCGTTGGGATGCGCGAAGCGATACCCCGTGTAAACCAACATCGCCGCCAATGCCGCCAACGGGATGCGGTGCAGAATGGTCGGAATCATGGCAACGCAGATGAGCAGAAAGATTCCGTGCCACATGTCGGCGAAACGTGTCCGGGCGCCGTTGTCAATGTTGGCCTTGCTTCGCACGATTTCGGAAATCATCGGTAACCCGCCCACCATCGAAGCACACAGGTTGCCGACGCCAACCGCTATCACGTCGCGGTCCATGTTTGTTTTCCGCTTCCAGGGATCAAGCAGGTCAACTGCTTTGGCACTCAACAGTGACTCGAGACTGCCGATTACAAAAAACATGAATACCCATTTCCAGGCCTTGGGCTGTTTCAGTGCGGAAAAATCAGGCAGGGCAAACTCGTCAAACATGCCGAACATACGATCGGGCATCGCAACGAGGTACTGTTCGCTCAGCTGGTATTCGTGATTCTGAATCGCATAGGAGTGTGCATGGAGCAGGTCGAACCCCATCCCCATCGGCACGGCGACCAGCAGCACAACCATCGGTGAGGGGATCGCTTTGAGAAACCGCGACTTTTCTGCCGACCAGCGGCCACAGAAACATAATCAGAATACTCGTAATTCCGATCGCCGCGATCGCGGGGTTGGCCGTCATCACATAGTGGGGAAACTCTTTCAGCATCTCCAGCGGTTCGCCGCTTCCGGTGACGCCAATCGCCACCGGGAATTGCTTGATGATGATGATCACACCAATCGCGGCCAACATTCCGTGTACCGCAGCGAGTGGAAAAAACTCACCCAGGATCCCGGCGCAAAAATACCGAAAAAGATCTGCAGCACGGCGGCGGCGACGCCCACCGCCAGCGCGGCGTGGTAGGCGTTCATGTCCGTCAACGACCAGCCGCCGGCCATTCCGTCGCCACCAAAATCTTCGATACAGCCAATGGCGATAACGATCAAACCCGCAGCGGGGCCCTTGATCGTCAATTCACTGTTGCTGATGAACGTCGTCAAGATCGCGCCAATGATCGCGGTAAAAATGCCGGCAATGGGCGGGTACCCACAGGCTAGTGAGATGCCCAAGCACAATGGCAAGGCGATCAGAAAAACGAGCAGTCCCGAGAGAATGTCGTGCTTGAAATACTTGACAAAGCCGACTGCGTCACCGCGAGGAACTTCGATTTCTTGATTGGACGATCTGCTCATCGGTCTTTCTCTGTGAGATGAATGACTGAATGGTTGGCATGCTGCCACTCGTGCCTGATGAATTCTACAGCAGCACCGATCGACGGGTTTACTCGGTCATCTGCCGAAAGCCGTGCTGAGAATGCTTTTGTTGGCGAATATCCACAATCGTCCGGTGTGCGACTCAAAGACCCGATATTGGTTGGATCCGAATCGCTGGTTGAGCAATTCGTTGCAGAATGCCTTCAAGTCCTTGCATTCCGCCAGGAGGGCCGATCGACGGCCGAGGCCCGACTGAGGGGCGAAGGCACGCAAGTGGGGGGTGAAGGCATCATTCTCTGCCACAGGTCGCCGCGTCGAACGGTGGCCCAGTGACCGGATTGCCAGCGACCGGATTGCCGCGGTGAGACGTGAAACGCTCGATCGTCGCGAACAGGGTATCGGGCTGAATGGGCTTGGGCAGATGGGCGTCCATTCCGGCCGACTCGCACGCGTCCCAGATTTGATCCCCACTGTGGGCGGTCATGGCAATGATCGGAAAAGCGGTGTCACCGTCACGGGGCATCTTGTCGCGAATGATTCGCGTCGCTTCGATGCCGTCCATTTCTGGCATGTCGACATCCATCAAGCAGATGTCAAACTTTTCGGCAAGCGCATGGCGGACGGCTTCGGCGCCGTCATTCGCGACGACGACGTTGTAGCCCTGCATTTCCAAAATCCCCACGATCACTTCCTGATTGATGGCACCGTCTTCGGCAACCAGGATGCGTGTCGCGGTGGCCGATCGGCCCCGTGAAGTCCTGGGGTTGTCGCTGCTCGCCAAGACGTGGTCGCCGGATTGCTCCGCGGGTGCGTCTGCTTCGCCGCAGTTGTGGTGGGAGTGTTGGTCATTGACGGAGTCACCGTTGAGCGATTGCGCAGGCGGATTTGGGGCAGCATGCTGATCGTGGTCTTGGCGGAGTAGTGATCCGGCCGCAGCAATGATATCCGCCGAAAGCGCCGGCTTGCGTATTTCTCTCAACCATTTGCTCCGGTCGCAGCGTGGCATGGCGTGCGCGGGCAGCAGCAGCAAGCATGGGATCCGCAATGCCTCGCAGCGATTGACCAAAAGATCGACATCGGTGTCTCCACAAACGATCAAGTCCCAGGGTTGGTCGAAGCAATCAATAGCAAGCTGATCCGACACGTCGAAATTGGTGACCTCGGCCCCGATCCAACGGAGCGACAGTCCGATAGCCTGTTGCGAAGCAGGCAGCGGATCGATCACCGCGACGCGACGCCCCTGCATCCAACGCTGCCTCTCGATCGTTTGGCATTCGGCTTCCAGCGGAATCAAAACGGTGAACGTGCTGCCGGTGCCCAGTTCGCTTTCGATCTCGATCGTCCCGCCCATCATCGCGGTCAATTCCCGGCATATCGCTAGTCCCAGGCCGGTACCGCCGTAGCGTCGGGTCGTGCTGCTATCGGCTTGTGAAAACGATTCGAAGACCTTGCTCTGTTTCTCCGGTGGAATGCCGATCCCGCTGTCTTGGACGGCGATCGAAAGCTGATCCGGCTTGTGATCGCAATGAACCGTGCGAATCACCAGCGAGATGAAACCTTGTTCGGTGAATTTGATCGCGTTGCCAATCAGATTGACAATGATCTGACGGAGGCGCGAGGGATCACCGAGAACGGTTCGTGGCATGTTGGGGTCGACATCACACACCAATTCGACGCCCTTCTGCCAGGCGGATGCGGCCATCAAACGGCCGACATCGCCAGCGAGTTGCATGGGATCGAACGGGATTCGCTCCAGTTCCATCTTGCCGGCCTCGAGTTTTGAGAAGTCGAGCAAATCGTTGATCAGGGTCAGCAGAGACTGGCCGCTCTCTTGCACGGTTTCGAGATAACCGGATTGACGTTGATCGACGGGAGTCTGTTGTGCCAATCGGGTCATTCCCAAGATGCCGTTCAGCGGTGTACGAATCTCATGACTGACGGTGGCCAGGAATCGGCTCTTGGCCTCATTCGCCGAGTTCGCCTGAACGATCGCTTCGCGGAGTTGTTCCTCGGTTTTGCGCAGTTGCTGATTGCTGTTAGCGAGTTGTCTCGCACGCTCTTCGGCCGCTCTGGTTCGTTCCAGCACACGTTGCTCGAGTGTGTCGTTCATTTGTTGCAAGCGAAGAAAACCATCGGCATTTTCCAGGGCAGCACCGGCAAGCGTTGAAACGAAGTCGGCGATCCGTAACTCATCGTTACCGAACAGATCCTTCAGTTCATCATGCGTGACGAGAATGACCGCGACATGCTTGCCGCGAAACGCCATCGGCGCGGCGATGGCGCTTCCTTCGCTGGCACCAACGTCGTCGCGGAGTCCGCCACGACAAACCGCCTGGCCCCTCTGAATGGCAGATTTGATGAGATCATTATTGGCATCGATTCGATTCGAACGCGCCGTGTCCGGTTCCAAGCCGCACCAAGGTTCGAAGATGAATTCATCGAGGTTGCGGCGAATCGTGATCACGTCGACGTGTTGGCCGCGTAACAACCGCCGTGCCGACTCACTTGCCTCGGCATAGACCACATTGGCCGACAACCCTTGGGCAATGCGCCGCCCGGATTGAAGGACCGTGACGAACCGATCGGCGAGCGACAGGCTCGTGGAGTTGGACTCCATCATCGAATCTTGGCGTGACGGATTTGCCTGCAGGTCGTTGAGTTCTCCGAGTCGCGCGTTCAGCGTTTCGGGAAATGGTCCGAGCATTTCGGCTTCGCATTCATACAAGTTTTGCATCAGCGTGAGTGAGTCGAGTTCCTCGATCCGCTGGGCGTATTTTTGTGCCGAGGCAAGACTCTGCTTGAGCAAGCCGACGGAGCGTTGAGTGTTGCCGAGCATGGCATGAAGGATCGCGAGTTCACGCAGGCAGTGTGCGCGATCCGCGGGAAAGCCACGCGCGATACGCGCCGCTTTCATCATCATCCGGCGAGCGACGCGGAATTGCTGTTGCAAGTGCCGGCCATCGCGGCGATCGGTTTCTTCGATACGTTGTCGCAGTGCCGTGCCCAGCCAGGCATAGCAGGGGCTGATGTAGGTATTCAGATGACCCGCACTGTTGCAGCGATCGATCGCATTGTGAAGCGTCTCGATCGCCTGATCCGTACGTTGATGATGCAACAACACGATCGCATAGGCTAGCTGCGTTTGAGCGTGACTTTGTGCATCGGGACGAAATCGCGCGGCGTCCTTGGCGACCATCTCCAACGACAACGTGTGCGGGGCGGCGCGGGCCCATACGTCCAGACTGATTCCGGTCGCTTGCAGGTCACCAATCTCGCGACCGGAATAGAACATCTGTGATGCGGTTTCAACTGCCTCGGAAAGACGTCCCACGCGATACAGTGCGTTGGCCGCTTGATAGCGGGCCATGTTCATTTCCCAGAAATCGCCAGTTTGCCGCAACAATTCCACGGCCCGCATCGACGTATGGATGGCATCCTGGAAGCGGCATTCGGCCAGCATGACGACGCTGTGATAGTGGTACGATTGACCTTGTCCCCAGACGTCGCCCTGCTGCTGGCGGATCGACTGTGACCGCTCGGCATAGCGATTCGCTCTGCTAAACCACCGCAACAGGCTCATCACCGGACCATGTTCGCTGTAGACGGCGGCAAGCGTCTTTGAAGGGGTGAATCGTTCGGCTTCGTTCAACGAACGTAGGTGATTGCCCAGTGTCCAAAGTTTGTGTCGACTGAACCAATAGATACGTGAAAGTCTGCTGAGCAGTTGCAGTCGCAGGCAATCGAGTTCGGTTGGCGTTCCTTGGCGGGCGATCCAACTTGGCGGCAGATAGGTGTGAACGACCTGCCACAGAGACTGCATTGCCAGACCACACAGCATGGTGACGAAATTGCTTGGCAACCGGATCCCAGTGATCGCGAGGGCGAGTTCATACTCCGTCGCCGCTTCGGTGAACTGACCCCGCTTGAATGCTAACTCGCCAATCTGTTGCCGGACCCTGGCTATCTCCAGCGGTGTCTGAGCCAACGGCAGTGCTTCATGCAGACACTCTTGTGCCCGATCGTAACGTCCGGCTAGCAAATGAATCTCACCCAGACCCTCCGAAATTTCCAAGCCGCGTCGGAGATCCGCGTCAGAAACCCAGCGTTTAGCGATTTCAAGTTGATCTTGAGCAACCGCGAGCGAGTATTGTTGGCGGGCCAGGCAGGCGGCTTCGAGCGAATGGTTCAGTGCCCGATCGCCTTGGCCCGCGGCATCGTAATGAAAAGCCAGGTCGAAGACATTCGTCGGATCGTTCTGTTCCAAATAGGCAGCGGTTTTGAGGTGCAATCGTCGCCGCTCGGTCTCGTCGAGCCGCGCAAAGTTGTTGGTGAATCTGATCGTGGGCAAAACGGAACCATCCCGGGCGGGCGTCGCGCCACAGCAGTTTGCGACCCAGCGCGTCGGTCGCTACCTCTAGCACCTCCGCATAACGGGCCCCAGCGACATGAATCAACATCGCCAAATCGAAACGTTGGCCGACCACTGCCGCGGTGGACAGGATTTGCAGGGCAGTTTCCGACAGCGCGCCAATTTGTTGTTCCAACTGCTCGGCAAACGACTCGTCACCGCGGAGTGCTTCGATCAACAAGCCGTCGGACACCCAGCCTTGCATGGATGGCTTAACGACGCCGGTATCGATCATCCGCCCTAGGATTGCCGAAGCCATCATCGCACTGCCATCGGCGACATCAATGATCGATCGCGTGATCGAATCCGATAGCTTCCCTGCGGTTGACTGAAGATGAAGCTCAACCGCGGCGGAGGAAATCGGTTGTAACCGGATAGTCGGACAATTGGCCGAAAAGTTGAGTGCTTGCGGCGAATCGCCAGTTACCACACACAGTAAAGAATGTCCGGGCTCTTTCTTGACACGATCGGCAAGCGATCGGACGACCGTTCGTGTCAACTCATCAGCGAGATCCAGATCATCGAACAGGAATGTGACACCTCGCGGCTCTTTGGCGAACGCGACGAAGAGTTCCTCTAATGCAATCGCGGCACGCTGGCTGCCGTACGCATCGGGGCCCGTCTGGCCTTCAAAAGCTGGCCAGAGGCTTGCCAGTGCGGGCATCAAATCGGAGAGGGTCGCGGCATGCTCCCTCGACGACGCGGCGACACGTGCCGCCAGATCGTGGTCGCTGCTGCACAGTGTAACGATCGTTGATAGAGTGGTCTCAAGCGATTGCAGTGGTTTTGGATTGGTGGTCGTTGATGCGCCGCCACGAAACACATACATGCCCTGTGATTTGGCAAGCAGGGCGATTTCGTCGACGAGATTCCGACGACACATCGCGTCCGCCCCCGCGATGACCTGCAACCGCAAGTCGCCCTCACGGGCATCACGAATCGCCTGTTGCATCGTTTGGATTTCGTCTTCGCGACCCACCAAAGTGGCCTCGGTCAGCGTTCGGCGAATGTCATGAGTGCCAATTGCAAACGGCTTGATCGCGTGCGAAGCATTCTTTGAGCCGGCAATGTGCTGTAGATCGAATAGCAGTGCAGTCGCCGATTCATAACGATCCCGAGGGTCGCGACGCAGTAGTCGTGCGACCAGATCATCCAGCGCTCGCGGTATGTTCAGTCCTAACTCTCGCAGACGCGGTGCCTCGAATCGCAATTGGCGATCGAGGTAATCGCTGGCGTCGGTCGCCTCAATTGGCGGGCGTCCGGCGAGCATTCCGAACAACACTGCGCCGACCGAGTACAAATCCGAAGCGGGACTGATGTCTCGCGCCAATGAGCCACTCGATTCGGGAGAGAGAAAAACAACGTCCCGATTGGCGAGTGAGAGAAAATCTTCCTGAGCGTGAACGTCAAGTACCGAGGGATCTCGTAATTCGATCTGGTTCTGGGAATCGCGAAATACGGATTCACCACTAATCCAGCCATGGACCCGCGACATTTGATGCCAATCGGCAAGGCATTCGGTCAAAGAGATGACGGTGGCTAACGCGTCGGTAAAGTCAAACCGCTGGGTGAATATCCACTCTTTCAGCGGTCGCCCACTGGGCAGGTCGATCACCCGCGTCAGACGTTGTCCCTTGTCGTGAAACTCGCGTTGCTGGAGGCTTCCGGCGGGTTGCCGGTGAACGTTGTTCTGCCACAACTGACGGACACGCGAAAAAAGCTCTTCGGATGTCTCCCCCACATCCAGCCATTCGGCCATGCCCGTTTGAGCGGAATGTAATGACTTGACCAGACAAGTCGCGATCGGCCCGCGGCTTTGAACCGCTGCCGTGGGCGCATAGTCGTTCAATTCGGGTAGTTGCGGTATCAACTTCATCATCTCACTGGAATCGTTTGGACGACGAAGCCGACCGAATGGAATCGCGGTACGAATGATGTTCGCACTGCGTGAAGTCTGGCCGCAGACGAACATTCATTCGCGTCTGCGAAAGATGCTGGCCCTCTTACCTGCCCAAAACGTGCCTGCCAAAAAATAGGGCGCCGCA
Source organism: Pirellulaceae bacterium (assembly GCA_963734865.1). Classification (GTDB taxonomy): domain Bacteria; phylum Planctomycetota; class Planctomycetia; order Pirellulales; family Pirellulaceae; genus CBDCUW01. The sequence continues at coordinate 555,857 of CAVTIV010000019.1, read as the reverse complement.
GCCGCGGAACCGTGAATCCGGATCAAAAAACCTTGCATTTTCAAGGTTTATTGATGGGTTTTGACGCCCTTCCCCAGAGGGTTTGCTGACGGTGCCAAATGGTCGGATTGTGTTCCGGTTTGCGGCAAGTCGAAAGTTTTATGGAACGATTCTAACGACTAGCCAAAGCGGATCGGCACTTTCACGACCGACACATTTTTTCTGGTGATGAACGGAACACCTCAACGATCCCCAATCGACAACATCGGTCATTGCAACTCGATTCGCCGCTGTCTGCGGTTTGCTTGACATTCTGATCGCCCATGCGATATTGCTGCGATCGTTAAGGACGAGGCTTCCATCGTCAGCGTTTGATCGCAACGTTGGAATCAGATTCACGTCCAATTCTAATTCCAAGAAAGATGGTAACGGGGCAATTTACCATGAACGTTGTGTCATATGAGCGGGTCAATTTATCAAACGTATTGAGTGGGCCAACTGAAAGCAAACGAACAGCGGATGACTCGTCGATCGAGTGTTCCCTTCCGCGACTTCTTGATGACGTGCATTTGGTGCTCGCATCACCGGACGCCACTGGCTCGAACGTTGAATCGGCCGTCGATCAACTTTTTCGCGGATTACGGGCAATTCGTCATTCATCGTCGAAAGACGAATGGCAAGAAATGATCAAGCGGGGGCGGGCTCATCCATTGCGTCAACTGGTGCATGAAGATCCGTTCACGTCGAGGGCCTTTCACAAACCGCGCGGTTACGCGGGCGACGCCGTGATGATGGACTACATTTACGGTCGCGAAGAACAATGGCAGCCGCCTCAATCGAGTCATCTGGGAGCGGCGATTTTTAATTACACCACGTCCGCGCCGGCATCAGCAGGTGTCCGCGAACGGCGATGTCACGTCGCCGATCTGTTGGACAAAATCGCTCATCAGAAGCACGAACAAGATGTGCTCTCGGTCGCTGCGGGCCATCTCCGCGAAGTGAGTCTGTCGTCGGCGGTGCGACGAAATCGGTTTACCCGATTCGTGGCTGCCGATGCCGATCGCCGGAGCCTGGAAGAGGTCCGCCGCAACTATGGGCATTTCGGTATTGAACCCGTGTTGGCGAACGTTCGACAAATGATCACGGGGCGTCTTGAGATCGGTTCGTTTGATTTGATTTATACGACGGGTTTGTATGACTACCTGGCGGATTCGACCGCAAAACGTCTGACCACAAACCTATTCGATCACGTTCGCCCCGGGGGACGATTGGTGATCGCAAATTTCTTGCCTGAAATTCATGATGTCGGCTACATGGAAATGTACATGGATTGGCACCTGGTCTATCGAAGTCGCGGGCAGATGCTGATGTTGGCCGACGATGTCGTGCAATCGAGTGTCGAAGAAATTCGAATCTTCGCGGAGCGGAATGATAACGTCGTGATCATGGAAATCGTCAAACGTTGATCGGGGCAGCGGCTATTCCGCATCGATCGTTTGCAGCGGAGCCGGCGAGCTGATCTCCAGCCGCGACATCGGCAGGAATTCCGACGATTCTTTGGCGGGCGAGTCGTCGAAATCTCGTTTGATTCGCAGGAATTCATGCTCGAGTTTCAGGAAGGCGCAAACCATGGCCGGATCGAAATGAGAACCGCAACCTTCGCGGATGATTTCGACGGCCTGTTGGTGCGAGTAGGCAGGTTTATAGACACGTTGGCTGGTCAACGCGTCGTAGACGTCCGCGACAGCGACGATTCGTCCGCACAACGGAATGTCCTCGCCCGCCAAACCATTGGGGTACCCGGTACCGTCCCATCGCTCGTGATGAGTCATCGCGATTTGATACGCCATCCGAAGGAACACCGCTTCGGGATGCGCGTCGGCGACTGCTTGCAGCGTTTCCCCACCGATCTGCGCGTGTTGGGTCATGATCGCGAATTCTTCCTTCGTCAATCGACCCGGCTTGAGCAGGATTTTGTCCGGAATGCCAACCTTTCCGATATCGTGTAACGGACTCGTCTCGTAAATCGACTGAATGTACATTCCGTCGATAATCTCTTGATACTCCGGCCACGTCGAAAGCTCGAGACATAGCAAGCGACAATACTCTCGGATCCGTTCCAGGTGGCTTCCCGTTTCGTTGTCACGGCTATCGGCAAGCTTTGCTAGCGCAAAGATCATCAAGTCGCGACTTTCCAACAACAGCAGCCGCTCGCCGGCGCGGATTCGCATCTGCAGTTCGCTGGGATGAAATGGCTTGGCGATGTAGTCGTCAGCGCCGGCGTCGAGGCCCTCAACAACGCTCTCGGTATCGCTTCGTCCAGTCAATAGGATTAAATAGGTATAACCGCACGAATTGCGTTGTCGTATTTCGCGACACAACTCGATGCCGTTCATCTCGGGCATTTCGATATCGGAAATGACGATTCGATACCTGCCTGTGCGCACGTATTTTAATGCTTCCACCCCGTTCAGCGCGATCGTGCTGGCGTAACCAAAATGGGAAAGCGCATGGCAAAGCGTCTCCGCAGCGATCGGATCGTCGTCGACCACAAGTATATTCGTCGGTCTCGTGTCAGTCGTCATGGTCCTTCGATACCCCCTGTTTGGTCACTCGTGTCCGCCAAACCGCGTTCGGCGACGTCGCGAACTTCTTGATGCAACAATCGCATCTGATCCACCAACTCCAACAGTTCTGACGTGGGATCCGTGTGTGCCCGCTTTTCGATTTCGGCGGCGAGTTGTTCAACACGGGGCGTGGCCATCGTGCGGGCGGTTCCCTTGTGTCGATGAGCGGCGGAGGCAATCGCCGCTTTATTTCCCATCCGTACGGTCGACTCCATCAAGTCGCAGTCGGCACCGGCCGAATCGACAAATTTATCGAGCATCCGCTGAGCCATCGCGGCGCTACCCATCATTCGCTCAATCAGTTCAGCGTGATTGACCGCCGTGTTTGTTACTGCCACGTTCGGTTTCATCGGACAGGCCTCACTGTGGATCGGTTCCATTGCGGCGAATTTCGCGCACTCATTTAGCCAACTTCGCTTTTACGAAACCCTAGGTTCCACTTTTGGCGAGCGTGTACATTCCTGACTTTTTTTCGCCGATGCCGCGAATCGGCGCAAAAAGCCGATCCACGCTGCGACGACCGCGCCGGCGCATCCGGCACGAACGGCACACTCGGTACTTTTGCGATCTGCGACCCTGGGAATTCGCCGCTGACGTTCCTGCTTGTTGCTGGCCGAAAACGGAAGATCATCCGATTGCTGGACGCGATGTCGAGCAATCCCCGTCCCCAACGCTTAAGCTAACAGGTGGATCATTCGTCGCGACGTGAACGTTGAAAGTGTCGCCGCCCAGCCCCGGTTCGTCGTCAGGAAAAATGCAATGAAATCGTATCTGCTTTGGCTTGTTTGTTTGGCGATCTTGCCGACTTCGGCCCCTGCTGCTGAAAAACCGAACATCATCATCCTCTTCGCCGATGACCTCGGTTATGGAGACGTCGGCTGCTTCAACCCGCAGTGTCCTTTCCAGACGCCAAATCTTGACCGGATGGCTTCCCAAGGCGCGCGATTGACAAGCTTCTATGTGCCGACACCCTACTGCGCCCCATCCCGGGGAACGATCCTGACCGGCCGATATCCCTTTCGTCACTCGGTGGTCAGGAATCCTTCGCCCGATGCCGGCCAGTCCAATTTCGGCTTGCCTCAATCGGAAATCACCATTGCCGAATCGTTGAAGCCGGCCGGATATGCCACCACCGCTATCGGCAAATGGCACCTCGGACACAAACGGCAGTGGCTACCCCGAACACAAGGCTTTGATGAGTACTTTGGCATCTTGTACTCCAATGACATGTTTCCGGTTCAGTTGGTGCGAAACGAATCGGTTGCCGAGTACCCGGTCGTCCAGGCATCCTTGACCAGACGTTACACCGATCACGCGCTGAAGTTCATGGAGCAAAACAAGGATCGACCATTTTTTATCTATCTGCCTCATGCGATGCCCCATAAGCCGTTGGCAGTATCCGACAATTTCTATACCCCCGAAACACGCGGCGATCTTTATGCCGACGTGATTTCGGAACTCGATGCATCGGTGGGCGAGGTGCTGGAAAAACTACAGCAACTCTCTCTCGATGACAGAACGCTCGTGATCTTCACGTCCGACAACGGACCTTGGTATGGCGGTTCGACCGGTGGTTTGCGAGGAATGAAAGGGAAGACGTGGGAAGGAGGATTGCGTGTGCCGATGATTGCCCGAATGCCCGGCGTGATTCCCGGCGGGATCGTAAACGACTCGGTCGCTGCGACAATCGACGTATTGCCCACGATCTGCAAGCTCGCAGGTGTACAGCAGCCTGTCGATCGAATCATCGATGGCGTGGACATCATGCCCCTGTTGAAGGATTCGAGTGTCCTCAGTCCTCACGATGCGGTCTTTGGGATGCAGGGCGACACGCTGGCCACGATCCGAGTGGGTAAATGGAAGCTACACGTTCGCAGTCCCGGCCCGCTGCGGTTCAGCAATCTCTCCGCAGACGAATTGGCCGACTGGATCGATCCACGCGCGCCCGACGGCGTCACGCTACTCGCTCCGTTTGAGCAGCCCAAACCGAGCCAACATCCCGGACTGACTTCGGGTGATACGTCCAAGGCGATGATGTTGTTTGACCTCGACGCGGACCGCGGCGAACAGCACGACGTGGCCGATCAGCATCCCGATGTGGTCCGGCGGCTGATGTCAATGTTTGAGCAGATGAAAGCCCAAGTCCCCGAGTTCCCGAATCCGAAGTCAGACTACCTGTTCGCCCCACAAGGCAATGGTCAACCGCGCGAGCTGATGCGACTGATCGGCGGTGAGCTGCGTTACGACCGAATCCCCAGGTCACAACAGCACCTGCTCGTCGATCCAAAGAAAGCGTCCAACCAATGAAATCATCGCTGCTGCTTGGTTGCCGAACGCATTCCGGTCTTTTTGGCACAGGAATCGCCATCGATCTGCAGGCGTTTGATACCCCGAGGCGCTATCGGGCACGTTACGAAGGCCTGGGTACATGCGCTGCTGCGGCATTGGTGGCCGGTTTCTTTCAATCGATCGTCTTTGCGATTGGGGCCGGAGCGGGCTTCACGTTAGCCCTTGTCCTGATGGATTACGGTACAAATGACTTGGCGGTACATCATGGGTGTCTCGGCAGGCGAAGACGCTTTGGCCGGACGACTAGGCTGCCGGAGTTGCCAGTGCGGTTCTCGATGCGAAGCCGCAGGTTCGGCTGTCAGCAAACGGTTCATCGACGATGACCGAGACAACGAACACGAACAACGGTTTACAACCTGATCGATCGGGAGCGAAAAGATGCGATTGGAAGATTACGACATTCAAGTGCGTTACCAAGCCACAGCGTTGTCCAATGAGAGGATCACCGCAGCGGAATCGAAAGAAGATGTGCGCGAGATACGGATCGATGTCGAAAGCCAGGATTTCGACGCGAAAGTTGGTCAGAATATTGGTGTATTGGCACCGGGGCAGAAGGAAATCGGCCAGGAATATCATTTCCGGCTTTACAGCATCGCTGACATCCCCATACGGACAAGCGATTCTCACCAACAGATCTGTATCTGCGTGCGGCGGTGTCGCTACATCGACGAGTTCAGCGGCGAAGAGTATCCAGGTATCGCGTCGAATTACTTGTGTGATCTGCGTCCCGGTGACGCGCTCGTCGTTACCGGACCCTACGGGCTAGCCTTCGAACTGCCGAAGGATCCCTATGCGACACTGATATTGATTGGCGCCGGCACCGGAATCGCACCGTTTCGCGCCTTTGTGAAGGACATCTACACTCATCGACCTGATTTCAAGGGTCAAATCTGGTTATTCCACGGTGCGCAGACAGGGCTTGAGTTGCTGTACCGGAACGACGAGAAAGACGACTTCGCTCTCTATTATGACCGCGACACCTTTGAAGCCTTTGACGCGCTCTCGAAGCATCCGGGTTGGTCCGACGAAAGCGATTGGGGGACCGCGATGCAGGAACGCGGGGAGGAACTTTGCAAGCTGTTGTCGAATCCGACGACCTTTGTCTACATTGCCGGGCTGGAAAAAATTCGCGATGAGTTGGACGACGTCTTGGCCGAGATTGCCGGATCGAACCAAACCTGGTTCAAATGGAAAGCCGATCTGGAGGCCGAAAATCGGTGGATCGAACTGCTTTACTGAGACGATGCCATGTTTGTGTACGATAGCATGCTTCTGATACCCCAATCGGCGAACTTCAACTGTCGGTTCGCCGTTACGATAGAGTGAAATCCACAAGTTATTTACTGCAACGTCAGAGAAGCGATGAGAAAACAATGGATCACTATCGGCGGCATTCTTTGGATGACGATGTGCGGTACGACGCTGTTGGCTGAGCCAGCGGTTCGCGTTCATCGCGACCTTGTCTTTGCAACGGTAGATGATCAACAACTGAAACTCGATTTGTATCTTCCGGAGGCGGAAGGCAAGCCGCCGCTGGTCGTTTGGGTTCATGGTGGTGGCTGGCGCGGCGGGTCGAAAAACAAACCACCGATTCTCGCTATCACCGATCACGGCTATGCGCTGGCAAGCATTAGCTATCGGTTCACCGACAATGAGATTTTTCCAGCTCAGATTCACGACTGCAAAGCCGCCATCCGCTGGTTGAGATCCAAGGCGTCCGAGTACGGTTTTGACGCAAATCGGATCGCGATCGCGGGCAGTTCCGCCGGCGGTCATTTGGCGCTATTGATCGGTACCTCCGGCGACATCGCGGAATTGGAGGGTGACGTCGGAGGCAATCTGGAACAATCTTCCTCGGTGCAAGCGATCATCGACTACTACGGCCCATCGGACTTTGTCTTGCGTGGAAAGACACAGCCCGATCGTGCCTACACCGAGAAATCCGGAAGCTTCGCGCTGCTAGGCGGAATCAAACACGGAAAGGTTGACGCGCACATGGAAACAATCGCCAGCCCTGCTCACTATGTTGGGACAGGTGATCCGCCATTGTTGGTGTTCCAAGGCGCAAGGACGAAGTCGTCTTACCAGACCAAAGCGAGCACATCGTTGCGTTATACGTGTCCTTTGGCTTGGATGCGACACTGGTGATCGTAGACGGTGCCGGACATGGTGGCGGCGTTTTTTTCAAGGGAGTTAACTTCGATCGGGCGAGAGAGTTTCTCGACAAACATCTTCGCTAATGTACAAGAGGGATGATGATCTGCCGCTTCATTGATCTGGCAAACCTGCTGACGCTGGTTGGTCTTGCGGCATCGATCGTCTGCGCTATCCTGGCCATCAACGGAATGGTCGCCTATGCAGTTGTTGCATTGATGGTTTCGGGGCTGTGCGATCTTTTCGACGGACTGGTCGCTCGTCGGATGAATCGTGACCAGACGCAGCGAGAATTCGGCGGACATTTGGATACCGTGGTCGATGCATGCTCGTTCGGATTTGCACCCACAATTCTGATGCACGCGTCGGGACTGACGGGTGTGTTGCACTCGGGGGTACTCGTCGTTTTTGTGACCTCCGCCGTCTGGCGCCTGGCCTATTTTGAGACGGTCGGCTTAACCGCCGAGGGATCAAAACACTACTTTTCGGGGCTCCCGACCACTTATGTCGCGTTGATTCTTCCCCTGGCCTTTTTGCCAGGATTCGTCGACCGCCAGTGGCTGTCGATCTCGTTGACCGTTGCCGCAGTGGGAATCTCCGCCGCGATGGTCAGTTCCATCCCCATTCGCAAACCGAGCGGTGCGAGTTACTTGTTCTTTTTGCTGCTCGCCTTGGGAGTGGCAGCAGGATTTGTATGGTTTGCGGACCGGTTGCAATCGTGATTCGGAATTGACGGTTTCGCGGTTGCCGTTTCGTTTTGATACTTCGTTGTTTGGTATAGTGACGCGGTTCAATCTGACACGAAGGACTGCGGGTTGGATCAACCAACAAAGTTGGATTCTCCTGGTCAAAACGCCATGCAAACCAACACTCAGGAATCCGACGCTCGAAACGTTGCGGCGCAGAAGCCGCCGCCGATATCGCAGTTTTTCGATTGGAAGCCGACGAATCTCCTGGGGTTCCTGTTTGTCGGGTTGTGTTCCTCGCTCACAGCGGTGTCGCTATTTTTGTCCACTTGGCCAGGAATTTCCGTTTGGTTGTTGGGTCAGGCTCTGCTGGCGTTGGCCCTGTTGCAGTGGTTCGCGCTGTTGCACGAAGCGGGACACAAAACTCTGTTCCGAAGCAGTCGTCTGAATTTTCTTGTGGGTCATCTATCCGGTTTTTTTGCCGGCTTCCCGTTCGAGTGTTGGAAGCGGGTTCACGCAGTTCACCACCGCTGGACGGGCTGGCAGGATCTCGATGCCACGACGGCCAAGCTTGTACCTCGCCAGCGGCCGATATGGATTCGACTGGTGGTCATCTTTTGCTGGCGGTTCTGGATCCCGATTTTTTCGATCATTTATCGGCTCGACAATTACTGGAATCTCCCCCGACTTCGCCAGCTGTTTTCCAAAAGGCGCAGCTATGGCCGATTTGTTGTCAATGTCGTACTGCTCTTGGCCAGCTATTCGCTGCTGGTCTACCTGGTGGGTCCGCTGGTGCTGCTGCGAATGATCGGCCTGGGCCTGCTACTGAGTCTGATGATGGAAGACATTTTGATTTTGAGTCAGCACACGCATGTTCCGATGCTCGTCAGTGACGGTGAAACCGTGGATCCGATTCCTCCACTGGATCAGGAAATCTTTACGCGTTCACTGACTTTTCCAACGTGGTTTTCTCGACTGATCCTGCTGAATCTTGATGCTCACGAATTGCACCACATGTATGTGCAGGTTCCCGGCTACTATCTGGACCGAATACACTATGTCCCGCACAATGAAATGTCATGGTGGCAGTGGCTGGTAAGGTCAAAACGGATACGAGGTGACGTTTTGCTCTTCCAGAATCGGGACCAGACTGGGCTGGAGATTTGAAATTGGATGGAGCAACCTGACCCTTATTTCTGCACCGCCTGGTTGGTGGCTGCGTTTGTATTCGCTGGTGCATTGCAGGCGGTGTGGCTGTACAGTCGCTGTGCCAAACGGTTCAGCAAGCCGATTGATGGGGGCAGAACTTTTCGCGGCAAAAGAATCTTTGGTGACAACAAGACCTGGCGCGGGTTCGTCGTGATGGTTCCAGCAGTCGGCTTCGCGTTTCTGTTTCTTGGTCTGTTGCGCGGATACGTTCCCAGCGAATATCGCAGTGGCCTGTGGCCGATTTCTCCCTGGCAATACGTCCTGGCCGGATGTTGGGTCGGTTTTGCGTTCATGCTATCCGAATTGCCCAACTCGTTCCTGAAACGACAACTGGGGGTACAACCGGGCCAATTGCCTCGTCAGCGATGGGCGAAGATTGTCTGTTTCGTTTTGGATCAAGTTGATTCCATTGCCGGCGCGTTGTTGGCACTCTCGCTTGTGTTACCCCTGCCGATCGCGACCTGGTTCTTGGTACTGATGTTGGGGACCGTGATTCACTGGCTATTCAACCTTGTTCTGTTCCTGCTGGGTGCCAAATCCCGAGCCGCCTAAAGGATCACATGACTGTTGCCAGCGATATTGAAAGAGATCCGACACTCTCCCCCGTCTGCGAGCTTTCACAGGTCGACCGGTTGGTGGGATATGGCGGTAAGGCGCACCACCTGGCGAGAATGCTGCAACTCGGTTTTCCCGTATTCAACGGTTTCGTGGTTACGGACCGGGCGTTCCAGGAATTCCTCGACACGAACGATCTGCGGCTTCCGATCGCGGAACTATGTGAGGGTATTGAACTCAGCGACCCGGTCGGCATCCAGCAGATATCTCAATCGATCAAGCGACTTGTGGTCGGCGCCGTGGTACCAGACACGCTCCTTCATCAGATGCGAACGCAGTGGCATGCACTGTTGCCCGGCAAGACGCTGGTGGTCCGCAGTTCAGCCGTCGGCGAAGATTCACAACAGGCCTCCTTTGCGGGACAATTGGATTCCATTTTAGACGTCGATTCGATGGAGTCACTATCGTCCGCGCTCGTTCACTGTTGGGCCTCCTATTGGTCCGAGCGTTCGTTGTTCTACCAGCGCGGACGGGGAGTTCCACTAAACGGCATGGGAGTCCTGGTTCAAGAACAGGCGAAGTCGAAATACTCGGGTGTGCTGTTTACGGTCAGCCCTGATCCGACTTGCGGAGGCGGTGATTCCATGGTTCTGGAGTACTGTCAGGGACTTGGGGCGGCGCTGGTCTCAGGCGAAATCAATCCGGCTCGAATCCTGGTCCGTCGCGAAGACTTATCGAGACACGACCTGGCCCACCTCGATTCGATTGACGCTGACGCGAATCGTCTCGGCGATGAGACCGTTTCGTCGCTTGCCCGATGGGGACTCAAACTCGAGCAATTGTTTGGTGGGCCGCAGGACATTGAGTGGACGTTGGATTCCGACAATCGGCTGTTTCTTTTGCAGTCGCGGGCGATTTCGGTTCCCATCGATTCCAGCTCCGGCACGGTCGTCGCTCATGAAAGGCGATCGGTCATATGGTCCAACGCCAACGTCAACGAGAACTTTCCCGAACCGATCTGTCCCCTTCTCTACTCGATCGCGCGGGAGGGATATTACCACTACTTCCGCAATCTGGGTCTGGCGATTGGTCTATCCGAAAGCCGTGTACGGGCCATGGAAGATCCGCTGCAACAGATCATCGGCGTTCACGGCGCGCGGATGTACTACAACCTGAGCAGCATTCACGCTTGTTTGCGGATGGCCCCCTATGGCGATCGTTTGACCGAATCGTTCAACAGTTTTGTCGGCGCGGAGCGAGTCGCGGCGACGGATGATCGTCCGAATTGGCGAGGTTTTGGTCGCAAACGGATGCCACAACTCGCCGAATTCTGTCGCATTCTCGTTACATCTCTGTGGCGGTCACTGTGGTTATCCAGCGGAGTCACACGATTCGAACGAAAGGTGGACCAATTCGCCTCAAGCACCGATCCGGACGCACTGGACGAGAAAGGACTCGCCGAGCTGCGGATGGATTTCAGAGGATTCCTGGAGATTCGCTGCCGGCAATGGGTCTCCGCTTCGCTGGCCGATGCGGCCGCGATGTTGAGTTATGGGATGTTAAAACGCTTTCTCAATGAGCAGTTCCCGAATGAAGATTTGGCGTCGTTACATAACACGCTGCTGAAGGGGTTGCCGGATCTCGCCAGCAACCAACCGGTCATTGGCTTGTGGGAACTGTCGCGGCAAATTCACAACACCCCAGGACTGACTGAGCTGTTTGCTCAGCGCGATAGTAGGGATGTCCTACACGAACTACGAGATCGCGACGATTGGATGGACTTTCGTGACAAGTTCACAAACTATCTCGATCAATGTGGTTTTCGCTGTTCGGGTGAACTGATGTTGACTGTGCCGAGCTTTCAGGAAAACCCGGCAGCGCTGCTCGAAATCCTCCAGGCTTATGCACTGCTGGAAGGTGAATCGCCCGCGGACCGACTGCTGGAGCAGGAACGCCAACGACAATGCGAGACGCAGCAGATGTTGAAGTTGCTCCGACGCAAAGGGATGCTCCGCTTTCTTCCCTGGCCTTCGAGAGCAACGCAAGCTCGTCTGTTGCTGATCTGGACTCAACGCGCCATCGCGTTTCGCGAACGGGCGCGGTTGAAACAAGCACTGCTGTACAGTCGTTGCCGCAGGATTGTGTTGGCCATCGGCGATCATATGACGCGACTGGGTGTTGTTGATGAATCGTCCGACATCTTTTTCTTAACGTTCCGCGAAATCGATGATTTGCTCGCCGGAAGTAGCATGTTTCCGGCCGACACCGGCACCCTGGTCCGATTGCGCAAGTCGGCTCATGAAGTGGCGAGTCACTTGAACCCGCCTGATACTTTTGAGCTTCCCGAAGGGGCGTATTTCACGGCAGAGCCTCCCTTTGCTGACGTTGAAGATGGCCGGTGGAATCCGAATGAGCAGGAAAGCGATACGGAACTGCGTGGCGTGGGAGCTTGTGGCGGAACGATCACGGCTCCTGCGGCGATCTTGCAGGATGTCTCGGAGTTCCATCTGCTGCAAGAAGGTGACGTGCTTGTCACACGTCAGACCGATCCCGGCTGGGGGCCGCTGTTCTTTCTGATCCGAGGATTGGTGATCGAACGCGGCGGGATGCTCTCGCACGGAGCGATTCTTGCCAGAGAGTACGGCATCCCGACAGTCGTCGCCGTTCCGGATGCCACGCGTAAGATCACTCATGGTCAGACACTCACTGTCAACGGAGATCGTGGCATTGTCCAGCTTTCCCAGGAGTGAATTGTTGTCCTACGCTCGGGAACGTTTGCCGATCCGACTTGTATTGCCGGCGGCCATTTTCCTGACGACCGCCTCCCTGGCCGCATCCGCGAGAATCACGGTACCGGAAGTTCTTGTCGACCTGGTGCTGGCAAGTTTGTTGGTGATTCAGTTTCGATTGTGGGACGACCTTTGTGATCTGGATCGCGACCGCATCGACCACCCGCAGCGAGTCCTTTGTCGGCTTTCGTCACACAGGGTTTTTGATGCATTGCGGATCGGATTGTTCGCGATCAACTTGGTGGCGATCGGCATCTTCAAGTCGCAGGTGGCCGTGATCGTGTTCATCACGGTTAATCTCCTGTTCGTCTTGTGGTATCGGTCGCTGCGACGATGGTTCATTGATCGCCTGGGCGGATGGCACGTTGTATTGCTGAAATACCCGGCGTTCGTCTTGCTGCTGGGCGATGATCTGGCTACTTCAAGCGTGCTACCGCTGGGGCTGTCGATGGTTGTTGTCTACCTCTGTTTCTGCCTATACGAGATCCTGGATGATGATCGCATCCACCGCATCCCGGGGGCGACGGCGTGTCTGGCCGCGGAAATGTTATGTTTGATGTGTGCTGCTGCTCTAATCGTTGAACAGCAACGGAGAACCAACGGAACGGTTGACTCCGCTCAACTGGCTGTCAGCCTGATCGGCAGTGCCGTCCTCGTATTTCTATTTTTCCGTCATCGAAATCGTACAAACGCGAACCGACGATCACAGAAGCCTCCATCGCGTGATTCTGCGTTGATGAACCATGCAGTCTTCTTGGTCGGATTCGGTCTTCTGCTAAGTTACTCGGTTGGGAGAACGCAGAACCTTTGAACTGCTATGTCAGCTGTGACAAGCAGCGGCAATTCAATGGCATCGCGTGATCACATCGAACTGGAAAACTGACTCGTGAATACGCCCGCCATGGAAACGCCCGTCAACCGTTCACCCGTTCGCGCCGACTTCGAACCCGTTCGATGCTACTACTGTAGCGCCGAGGCCTGCACTCATCTGGTCACCGGCCAGGACGACCTGACCGGCAAACCGGGCGAATTTCAGTTTGTGATCTGCGATGCATGCGGCCTGGCTTTTCAGAATCCCCGATTGAATGTCGACCGCATCAAGGACTATTACGACGACGAGTACATCGCGCATCGCAAGAAGAAGAATTGGGGAATCCTGACCTGGTTTTACAACCGCGGCATGGAGAAACATGATCGCGAGAAGGACAGGATTGTGAGCCGATACATCGATCTGCAGCAGGGGAGCGAAGTGCTGGATGCCGGCTGCGGTGCGGGCACGTTTCTGACCCGCGTGGCCGATCGTTACGGAGCCACGGCCACCGGAGTTGACTTCAAGGATTTGTCCGGACTTCCCGGATTTGATCAGATCGACTTTCGTTGCGGTCTGTTTTACGAGCAGGATTTTGGCAAGAAACGCTTTGATCTGATATCGATGTGGCACTTCCTGGAACACGATTACGATCCCGTCCGGACGTTGCAAACTGCCCGTGATCTGCTCCGTCCTGACGGCCGACTGGTGATCGAGGTTCCGCGTCTTGATTGCGTCAGCTATCGCCTGTACCACGAGCGATGGCCGGGTCTGCAGGCGCCGCAGCACACTGTCCTGTACAGCAAAGAGATGCTACTGAAGTTTGTCGACAAGGCAGGATTGGAGGTTGTCGACTATCTGCCTTACGGTGCATTCCCTTCTTACTTCTACCTGTTCGCCGGTTTGGCGTTCAAGTTTCTCAAGGGTAAAGGTCTCAACCTGGGTAAGGCTATCTATCCTTATTTTCTGGGGCAAATTCTGCTCACGCCTGTGCTGTTATTTGAACGCAAGTTGAATCTTGCCATGCAAACCGTCGTCTGCAGGAGGCCGGAATGAATCCGGGATCACCGTCCTTGAATCAGCCCACGGACCGTTTGGGCCTTGGGTCCCGCCTGCGAAGCCTATTCCTGATTGCAGTCGGCTTCCTGGCCGCCAGCGTTGGCGCGTTGCTAATGCTTCTCGTTGCGATCGTGACCTTGTTTCAGGCGAGAAGGTTTTACGCCGAGGTCATCGCCAAGCGGTTGGGGCGGATCGCACTGTGGCTTTCCGGCGTTTCGATGATCGTGCACCGGGATCAGCCGTTACCCGAAACGCAAACGATCTATTTGTCGAACCATACGTCGACGCTCGACGTGTTCATCCTAATCGCGTTGGGACTGCCCAATACGAGGTATTTCATGAGCGGTTTTCTTCGCAAGATTCTGCCCGTTGGAATCATCGGCTACCTGATCGGGATCTTTTGGACCGTTCCGCAGCGTTATCCTGAGCAACGTTCCAAAATCTTTCAAAGGGCTGAGCGTGTGCTTCGTCGCACCGGGGAATCGGTCTATCTGTCACCCGAAGGCCAGCGGGTATTGACAGGAGAAATCGGCCATTTCAATCGTGGATCCTTTCATCTCGCGACAAATCTTCATGCGCCGATCCAGCCCTTTTTTATTCATATCCCCGCGGAGTTGAATCGCGGTACAAAGCTGCTGTCGGGGACGGGCGTCGTGGATGTCTATTTTTTGCCACTGGTCGTGACGACTGACTGGAAGCTCGAAGAGCTTGACCAGAACCGGGAGCGGGTCCGCGAGATGTTTGTCCAGTTCCATCATAACGTGCAGCGTTGAAATTGAGGTGATCAAGCTGACTGCGGCGAGACGAACGATGGAGCGGCCACCGGCCCAGGAAATTGCACAGATTTTTCGTCCGCAGTGCTACTTTGCAATCGATGGTCCATCCGACAGTTCGACCAATCCTTGGTCGCCGTGAACGACGATCTGGCTGCCGGTTGAGATTCGCTGGCAAGCGTTGGGAACTCCCAGCACCGCCGGGATCCCGAATTCACGACAGATCACCGCGGCATGCGAAAGCATTCCGCCGGACTCGGTAACGACGCCGGCAACGCGACTGAGGGCAGGTGTCCAAGCTGGGTCGGTAAATGGGCTGACCAGGATCGACCCACTGGGAATCAACATCGCTTCCTGCACCGTATGAGCCACCCGAGCCGTGCCACGAACCTTACCAGCACTCGCCGCGAGACCACGCAAATCACATTGTATTGGTAGATCACCATCGCTAAAGCGAATGCCGATTTCATTCGGCGCACGAAAATTGCGATAGCGATCATAGATCTCCCGGTTGCGGTCAATCGCCGATCGGTCGTCGGCGAAAATATCGCGATAGCTCATGAAGTAAATATCCTCATGAAGGTTTCGTCTGTGCGCAATCTCCTGCACACAGCGGCGAATCTGGTAATACATCCGATTGGACAGATCCCGCATCTCCTCACGCAGCCAGACAAGGTGCCGCAGGCGATCAAGTTTGCGGTGAAACATGCGCCGCTTCCAGAACGGAAGTCGTGCCGCGGTTTCTGCGCGAATCTGCTCGTAGGCGGGCCCAGCGTTTTCTGCTGATCGACGGGAATGTTGTTGCAAAAGCAGTTGAACGTGATCGGGATCCTCGTCCCAACGCGGATGCCGGATGTCCAGCCCCAAGTGGTAGTGATGCCGAAAAGCATTTTGTAAGGAAGTCACGTCGGTCTGACCACGTTCCACCATCTGTTGCATCATTCGCAGCGGCGCCGAATGCTTGACATCGGGCAACGCGGACATCAACGCCGGATAATCGGCGTCGGGAAAGAAATGCTTAAAATCCATCTTCACCAGCGAAAGAGCAAAGATCGTACGAAAGTAATTGCATTCCAGATGGAAGTAGTGGTATTCGATCAGCTTGCGAAAATGGGCATCGATGTCGGCGGAGTCCGGTACCTGCAATTGGTCGATCGCATCGTAGCCTGCATTCAGGTAACGCGTCGTGGCAGATATCTGTTTTCGCAGGTAACGCCTGACCGCCAACACGGTCGGCAAGATCTTGATCAATCGCCATGGTGTCACGGGATTTCGAATGCCATCACCTTGATATTTGATCTCGACTCCCAGATCGGTATCAAATTCACGCTCCACAAAACCGGGGATCCTGGCAAGACATTGCTTGAGGGCGCCAAGATTCCAATAGGGCCGAGCAAAAAACAGGCGGCCCGCTTCGAAGTCATCCGAGAGTAGTTGAACCTCTCGCAGACTGTCCTTGAGTGATTGATTCCAGATCAACTCGTAGAACGACCACATCAGCGGCGTGCAGACGGTGCTGGAAACGCCACCCTCGCGGAAATTGGCGTTGGTCCATTCGCCGTTGATTGCGGAACAACCGATCCGCGTGATCGGGCGGGCCTGGAGGAGATGGATCTGATCGTTCGCGATGGCGAATTCGACATCCTGCGGACTGCCAAAGTGCCGTTCGACGCGTCGTGCCGTATCGACAACATCAGCTAGATGTTTTCGTAACAACGGGTGATTCGAAGGCAGTGCGGATTCCCGTCCCGAGAGCAGTTCCTGAGCGAGACCTGCGCAGGCTTCGACGACGACCTCGTCCACACCCGTCACGGGATTGACGGTAAACGCGACACCCGCCAGTTCAGGTTGTACCATTTTCTGGACAATGATCTGCATCCGCAAAGACCGTTGATCGATCCCGCTACGACGACAATACTCCGTCACCATGGGTGTCATCATCGATTCGTGACATCTGGCCACCGCAGTCATCAGGTCTGCTCGATTTGTCAGATTCAGATAGCTGTCGAATTGGCCGGCAAACGAGGCTTCTCGGCCATCCTCGAGCGAAGCGGATGAACGCACCGCCAACGGAAACGAGAACCGCTCGACGACCGCCTCAATCATCACATCGATGCCGGACTGCGATTGCCCAGGATGAACCATCAGGACATCGAAATCGGGGACGCGAAACCCGGCCAACTGCAACTCGCGCAGAATTCCGGCTTTGCCGCCTAGTTTCGGATCTGATTCAATCCCAAGCACGATGAACAGCCAGTTGGCGTTCGGATAAAAGGGCACAGGTCTGGCGATCAGCCAATTCAAACCCATGTTTGTCCGCCAGTCGCGCGATGCGATGAACCTGCTCGGGCGACAGCAATCCGGTGAAGGATGTGTCGCCACGAATACCCTCGAAGCCCATCAGAATCCCTTCGGCCATGCATCCGAACGTGAAACCTGTGGGGAGTGGGAAACCGGTGATTTCAAGGTCTTCGCCAAACGGCAGTTTTGCGATACCGCCTGTGAGAATGTCCAGGTCGGGCCGCAGCGTGACCGTCTCAGGGCGAATACTGGCAGGAACCGATACATCGCAGACAATCGTATCGGGCGAAAAATGGGACGATTCCAACGGGGTTTCGATACTGTTCATCGAAGACAACAGGACATCAGCTCGCTTGATCGCCGAGTAGTCGGTTGCCACGTCCGTTCGCGGCAGTTCCGCTGCGATCGCTTCGAGTCGTTCACGTGAACCCGGCCGATTCGTTCCCAGCAGGATCGTCCGTCTGAAATCATGGGCAAGGATTTCTGCACAGGCGCGTCCGATGTTCCCCGCGGCCCCCGCGATGACCAGCACCAGATCTGCTCTTTCGACGCCTCGTTGTTGAAGGACTCGATCGATCGCCTGAATCGCCAACACGATTGCGTAGCTGTTGCCTGTCGTCACGCCGATATCGGGGGCCTCCACGCTGCGACCATTACGCGTTGCGATCGAAGTGTACTGTCCCAATGAAATGACGTTGCAACCCAAGTGGCGAGCCGTTTCGACTCCTTTCTGTACCAGTAGCTGACATTCGCGACGGCGACGCGATTCGATTCTACTTTTCATCCAATGGGATGTTACCGGCAGCATGATCGGATAGAGCCGAATCGTGTCGCCGGTGCGTGAGCGAACGTTCACGGCGCTCATCACAACCGGATTCGCAAAAACGCTGAATTGCTCGAGGTAATCCTCCAACGCGTCGTGCGACATCCTTCCGAAGGATGCTTCCTGGGCAATCATGTCCCGCACGTCGATTCCGTGAAACAGCCAGGCAACGGATGAAGACGGTTTATGGAGCTCTCGCTCTCGGAACTTCTGTTCATCGCGAGCAAAGAATCGCCAGGGCACCGGCCGAGATGGCGGCCGGGCCGTTTCGCCCGATGTCGGACCGGTGAGGTAATCGGTCAATCCCAACGCATCGCCGGAATGCAGGTACTGGCAGACACTTCTCAGTGCAGCAAGCAACCGATCGACATCTTCTTCCGTGAGCCCGCCAGGAGATGGGATTTGGAGTGCAAACGGATCACTATCCGCCGTGGCCGTGAGTATGCGATACCGATTCCAAATGTGTCCTGCGATAATACCGATGAGCACCCGCTGTGAATCGAGAAACCGCAGCACGAAGCTGGCTGAATCGCTGCAGCTACAGAATTGAATCTCGATCCATTGTCCCCGGTCGAGTATCGCTGCGACAATATCCGGATACGTCCGCGGCAGCGTTTGAAGATCGTGACACAATTGTCCGGTGCGGCGACGTTCCATCACCGCGAATCGTCTGGAACGCCTCGCCAGAGCGGACCGTTTGGGCTGAATTTCCATCGGCAGAATTCAATCAAGAGCGTTCAACTGCAGATCATCACGAAAGAATCTTACCAACAATTGCGGTCCGCCGCGGATTCCCGAACGAACATGCCGGCTTAAACCTTCCAGTTGGGGTGATCAGGAAGAGCAGGGAAGGCGGCGATCATTTGTTGGTAATGGTCGGGCAGGCCATGTTCCTGGGCACCCCTGATGACATGCCCGTGGTACCAGGCTGCTGGTCGCAGCGAGCTGTCGATGCGGTCTGGCATCGCCTGGTAAAGAAACGTGTTCAGGACACTCGCGCCAGCCTGCACCGCGACGGCGAATTCCTGATAGCCGTCGCCGAGCGATTCGCAGCGGTCAAGTTCGTACCGCTCGTCGCGCCGGCAGCGATAGACGACGCCCCAGACGCAATCGTTCAGGTTGCCCGTCCAAAACGCATTCGCCTTCCCGGTGCCGTCGAGTCCAACTTTGTGAAAGCGAAGCTGACAACATCGCACAAACCCAACGGCCACTCGAGTCGCACTGGGACAGCGTGCACGCAGTCGGCGGACGGACAAATTGGATCCATAGGCGAAGTGGTCGAACGTGGTCATGGACATCATAAGAACGGGAACCGTTGCACTGTCCGGGACGAATTACGGGGCATTCCCGGGCAATCACGCTTTCACCGCCGGGCAGCGCCCGATGCGGAAGAAACCGAACAACCGATCGGTGATCCGCTGGGGGCGGCGCCATGGCGACCGCGCTGCATGTGATTATAGGCGTATCCGTCAGTCGCGGAACGACAGGCACATCAAGATTCGATTCCGCGGCGATCATGTGGCACGGCGATCGGAACCGAAGAAAAGAATTGCACAGGACACAGTACTGCTATCGTTCGGCGTCCCTCCCCGCGACGCTCCCGACCGGAGACCCAAAGTCGATGACAAAAGCCGCCAAAATGTCCGTCGTGTTGCCCGTTCGCAACGGGGAACACCTGATTATTGATCGAGTCGAACAGGTGTTGGACGCACTTGCAGACATGACTCGCGATGTCGCGGAGGTCGTTGTCGTTGATGACGGCAGCCAAGATTCGACTCCCGAAGTGCTGGATGAATTGGTGCAGAGATATCCGCAGGTCCGTGTCGTTCGTCACAGCCGACCGCGTGGAATGGAGGCGGCCGGACAAACGGGGCTCGAACGGGCAACGGGAGAGCTTGTCTTTATTCAGGAATCGGATACTTCGGTGCGTGTCGAGGACATGCGGCGACTGTACCGGATGAGTGAGGACAAATCGGTTGTCGCGGCCCGCGCCGAGAGTACGCCGCGTCCACTCTCCGCTGCCCTGTTGCGTCGCCTCCGCGCTTGGGGCACCAATGCGGACCAGCAGATCGAGACCGACGAGATTGTGACAAAATCGAGTCTGCAAATGATTCGTCGACCTCACCTCCAACGGCTTGCCGGCCCGGGGGGAAAGAACTATCGGCTGCAAGGCGAGACGATGCATTCGACATCCTTCGAGTCGGCTTGATGCCCACCGTCATTCATTGCCGTGACAACTCCCCAATTCAATCACTGAAGAGTAGTTCAGTCACTGAAGAGTAGTTCATCATCACTGAAGAGTACCTGCAATTCCTCCGCCCAGCCCTCCCAGTTGTTGGCCGCATCCTCAAAGTTGGCTCGCATCCAGCGAACCGGTTCTTCCGGCAGCACCCGGGGCGGAAACTTACTCTGCCGGCTGATCGGCAGTTGGCTGCTGTCGCCCATTGCAAGACGATCTTCGATCTCAGGTCGAACCAGAAAATCGGCAAGCAAACCGGCGGCGACAGGATGCGGCGCATTTTTCAGTATCGAGACGGTGTTGGGGATCCGCAACGTACCCAGCTGATCGGGCGCCTGATCGGGAAAGACGATCGCGACCGGTCGGCCCAGGTCTTTCTCGATGATTGCATCGTCCGTATCGGTCAACCCCCAGGCGACTCGCCCCGAGGAAACGGCTAATGCGACCTGCTTATTGCCCGATAGAATCAATGCGTTGTCACGAATCGCTTTCAACTGATCGATCGTTTCGTCATGTCCGTTCAGCTCGCGCAGAACCGCAAAATGCGTTGCGGTCGTACCAAACAGTGGACGTGCCATCGCGCAATTCTGGAACCATTTTGGATTCGCCAATTCCTGCACCGAACGCGGATACTCCTGGGGCGTGGCCAGCAACTCCCGATTGACGATCAACACGCGTGCGCGAGCGGCAAAACCGCACCACGTTCCATCGCTCGAGACCAGATCGGCGGGCCATCCCGGTTCCAGCTTCCACAGATGTGATTCCAGCAACCCGAGTTTCTGCAACCGAACCGTGTGCAAGATTTCGTTGTTCCAAAAAAGATCACAAACAGGGGCGTCTTTCTCAGCAATGATCCGATTGACGAGGCCGATGGTCTTCGTCGACTCCACATCGAATTTCGCGATCACGCCCGTCTGGTGATCCGTTTCACGCTCAAACGCGTCCAAAATGGGCGATGCAAACTCGCGGTCGAGCGCGGAATAAACAACCACGTCGCTCTCGCTCCGCGGGACGCAACCGGCCAGCATCGCGGTCAGCGAAAAGGTCATCGCAGCAAGGACGACGCGCGAGCGGCGAAACGGCAAGGGATTCGGGGTAGAATATTGGAATGAATCGAACACGGATCGTCTTTCTGTTGATTTTGTTGGTCAGCGCGTCGTCGGTGACTGCCGTCGCGGGCGAAATCATCCAACGTAACGGTCGCCACATTGACTTGACAACCGACTTGGAGTCTGCCGCCGAGGCCGAGTCACTTGTGGCATCGTTTGATGCCGCCGCTGGCCAATGGGTCAAATTCTGGAATCTCAGCGACGATACGATCGCCGACTGGAAGGTCCAGGCGTTTGTCATCCGAGACAAATCATTGTTTCGAAGCAAGGGTCTGATTCCGAATCATATCCCAGAATTCCCGTTTGGCTACGCAGCTGGGAATTCGATTTGGGTACTGGCGCAGCAGAGCGAGTATTACACGCGGCATTTGCTGTTACACGAAGGCGTTCATGCGCTGGCGTTTTATCATTTCCATGGCGCCGGGCCGACATGGTTCATGGAAGGAACCGCCGAGCTGTTGGCCACGCACAGCGGTCACGGTGCCGCGACCATCATCAATCAAATCCCGGCCAATCGCACGAGTGTTCCCTACTGGGGACGTTTCAAGCTGATGAAACAATTGCGTGCCCAATCCTCGGTGCCGACAATCGAGTCGGTCATGCGGTACACGCCAAGCCTGACCGGTAATGTGGAAACCTATGGCTGGAGTTGGGCGGCGGCGATGATTCTCAGCGCCTATCCCGACTACCGAGCAGCGTTTCTTGCCGCGGCCGACAACGGACCCGACGACGGTCCCGGTTTCAACCGGCAACTGTTCCACCAGATCGGCCAACAGAAATGGCCCGTCCTGGCCGCCCGCTGGCGATTGATGTGTCACGACCTTGATTACGGATTTGATTGGTCACGTGAAAAAGTTTCGCTGTCGGAAACGGATCCGATCTGGAACGGCGATTCAGTGCAGACCCGGGTCGCCGCGAATCGGGGTTGGCAATCGGTCGGCGTCAGATTCTCTCCTGGAACGAGCCTGTTGCTACAGCCAAAGGGGCAAGTTGTTTTGGCGACTGAACCGATGCCTTGGCTGAGTCAACCAGCGGGGATCACGATTGCTTACCACGGCGGTCGCCCATTGGGACAGTTACTTGCCTGCATTGTTCCCAACGCGGCCGACCGGGGTTCAAAGTTAACGCCGCTCGAGATCATTCCGATCGAAGCCGAAACGGCCCTATCGTTCGACACGTATGGCTGGCTGTTGTTGCGTGTCAACGATGCTGTCGGTGATTTGGCTGACAATTCGGGCGCTTACGAGCTGACGGTTCGACTTGCCAACGGCGATTGACGCTCACGATACGGGATCTCACGAATCCAAACGCATGCCACCGGCGCTTTGCACCATTACGACCCGTGGTAAACCACCGACCAACGTGATGGTGCGTCGAAAGAACTCGTCCTCGTCGCCGGGCTCGGGCGGTTGCAAACCCAGGAACACGAAGGCCGCATCGCGGCTGGTTGTTTGGATCGCCGACGCGGGATCGGTTGATACCACAACCTTCGACGTGCCCACGATTCGCGCCGCCTTGAGCAGTTGGTCGAGATGAGATCGGACTTCCTCGATACCCGCTTGGTTATCGACGACGCGGAGCAACCTCAATCTCCGCCCCTGCCATTGTGGGTGGTCGAGCATCAGGTGAGCTAGCAGCACCATCAACTCGCCGTTGGCACGTCCACGCCACCAAACATCGACGGTTCCCGGGGACGCCGACCAGTCGTCATTGGGTTCGTCGGTTCGACGCAGCACGACGACGCTCCGTCCCAGTCCTGCCAGATTTCGAAGCAGTCCGCAAAAGATTCGCATTCGCTCGACCGTCAGCGGACAACCGAGCAGAATCGTATTGGGACGCAGCCGCCCGAGCCCCTGACATTGAACCAGTGCCTCGACGCCGGTGATGTAATCGCTCGAGACGACAACCGCCGGGAATGCACTGAGTTGACGCTCTTTGATCATCGCGTGCAAGATTTTCTCCTGCGATACGCGGCGTTGATGACGGTCATCCAATTCACCAGGGATCACTTGGCCGAGAGTCAGCACGCCGGTGTCGGCGGTCAACCAACTGCCGAAGACCACCAGATGTGGACGACTGAATCCGGTTCCGCTGAGTGCCAAAACGAACGGTCGCCAATTCTTGGGATGATAGAGTTCGTCTTCCAGTCGCAGCAGATTGCGGCGGGTTTTCTCGAATAGCAATCCACTTTGCAGGTTCCCCCAATCGGCCGAAAGCTCGACTCGGGATAGATACCAATGCAGCGAGACCACAAAACCTGATGCGACAAATGCCCATCGCCAATCGATCAAAATCATGACCAGTGCGCAACCCACGGCGCCGGCTAGCGAGGTCAACCAATGGCAATACTTGAATTGTGGTCGATAGCTGGGGTTCTTGGTGATCGCCTCATAAAACGTTGCCAGATTCAACAGACCATAGGTCAGCAGAAAGGCCATCGTGATCAACGGTGCAATCGTATTCAGATCGGCCAGCAAGATACCCGATTCGGAGACCAGAAAGGTCGCGACGATTGCCCGTCGGGGCTCGCGATTCTTGCCCGATCCTACGCCAAACGGCTTCAACATGCCGAATAAACGATCACGCGCAAGTGATTGAAGGATTCGCGGAGCCCCCATCATGCTGCCCAGTGCCGAAGAGATTGTCGCGGCAAAGACGCCGGCCGCAATCAGCGACGGCAAGATCGCAATATCGGAGATGATCATGGTGTTACTGATCAGATCTTCGCGGTTCCGTGATCCGCCCAACATGATCGCTTGACTGGCATAGATCGCACCGGTCACAAAAACTGCCGTCAAAGTCCCCAGCGGAATCGAGCGAGCGGGTTCTTTCAAATCGCCGGACATATTTGCACCGGCCATGATCCCCGTCACGGCCGGAAAGAACAACGCGAACATCGTCCAAAACGTTTCGGTACCGGTAAAGTCGGTACCGGAGTTCGCCGCCAGCAGTCGGACATCGAACGACTGCCACGCGCCCAGATAAAACGATGCCAGCGATGCAAAGACAGTGACCAAGATCACGAACTGAATTTTGAGCGTCCATCCCGCCCCGATCGCCACGCAGGCGTAGACAGCGATGTTGGTGATCGTGGCAACGACGGTCGGCGATGTACCATCCGGCAAATAGCTCATCAACGCTTCGGTGAAACCGATCACGTACAAAGCGACTGATAATGCTTGCGCGGCAAAAAACAGCAGACCGATCGCGCCGCCAAACTCGGGACCAAGACTGCGGCTGATTAAGAAATAGACGCCACCCCCTTCAACCTTGGTGTTGGTCGCGATGGCCGAGAGTGACAGTGTGGTCAACAACGTGATCACGTTGCTGGCCAGAACGATCAGCAGAGCCGCCCAGACACCCGTCTGGCCGACAATGAAGCCGTACCGCAGAAACATGATGACGCCAAGAATGGTCAACACGCAGGGTGTGAACACGCCTGCGAAAGTTCCGAATCGATTTCCTTCACCGGATTGGGAAGCTTGGCTCATCAAGAATGCCATCGTGGCGCGAGAGTGACTGCCGGAATGCCGCGGCAGTGTACCAGAATGCCCGCTGAAAATGCATCGTACTTTTCAGCCGAATATCAGCTCGCTCGCTCCAAGCCGGCATCTCGCGGCGTGAAGTGAAAGTTCTTGCTGTGCGAGAAGAACTCGATCGGATTTTCGTAAACTACTTTGCGAATCAAGGATTCGCCGTGACCGCGGCGGCGCATCTCGAAGATCAAATCTGGCACCGCAGTCGGTTTGCTTGGCCCCCAATCGCCGGCCGAGTTGACCAACAACCGATCGCCTCCGTAAGTTTCAATCATGTCGACCGCGCGCTCAGGCGTACACTTGGTAATCGGATAGAGCGTCATCCCCGCCCAAAATCCGCGTTCAAGGACTTCGGCAATGGTGTGCTCTTCGACGTGGTCCACCAGTACTCTCGAGCGGTCGATCCGCGCATCATCCGACAACATGTCAAGGATCATCTTGGTTCCCTGATACTTGTCCTCCAAGTGAGGCGTGTGAATCAGGATCGGCTGGTCGTGCTCGACCGCCAACTCTAAATGCTCGAGAAACACAGTCGCCTCGTTCTTGGTGTTCTTGTTGAGGCCAATCTCGCCGATGCCAAGTACGTTGGGTCGGTCCAAGAACTCGGGCATCATGGCAATCACGTCGCGCGAGAGCGATACGTTTTCCGCTTCCTTGGCGTTGATGCACAGCCATGTGAAATGTTGAATGCCGTACTGGGCGGCCCGCTTCGGTTCGACATCGGTCAGCTGGTGAAAGTAATCACGAAAACCATCGACGCTGCCCCGATCGAATCCGGCCCAGAATGCTGGCTCGCTGATCGCCACGCACCCCATCCTGGCGAGCATCGCGTAGTCGTCGGTCGTGCGAGAGACCATGTGGATATGAGGATCGATGTAGTCCATGATGAATCAAACCGGGCGATGAAATTGAATGGGGATGAAATTGGCTGGGGAAACGTATCGTCAGTCGGACGTCAAACATTCATTTGATCGCGCCACTGCCGCTCGTACTCCCGTGAAAACAATCGCTGCAATCGCTCGGCGCGATCAGGACCCTCGCTCAACAAGATCCGAATCGCATCGTCGACCTTGGCTCGTCGAGCGGTCGCTTGTTGGCAAAGCGGATCGCCATCGTCCGAGGAGCGATCAATTCGATCCAGGGTCGCGGCCACTTCTAGCAGCTTGGCTCGAACTTCCAGGAACGATTCGTCGAGGATTTGGGTAGCGGATCGGGGAGTCATTTTCGCTGTCGGGTGGCAGGTCTTTTGAGGAATGCGGTAGACGACATTATAGCGCGCAAGCCGTGATCAGGTCCAGCAACACAACGGCCAATCCCCGCTTCGTGGGGGAATCGACGTGGCGGTCGTATCGCTTGCGCCGGTCATGGCGACATTCCTTTGCCAATTGCATCACCCAGTTCACCGATCAAGCCCAGCCAACGGTTGCAAAAAACCTACGTTTTTCTAACAGGACCCGGCAGATCCTCGTCCGGCGTCCCATTGGCGAATCCCGAAACCAGCAAACGCGACACTTTCATGCAAGGCCTCCAGCTGACCTACGAAACGCTTGGCAAGACTCGCAACGAGGCGGCCGTGGACGTTCTCGTGGCGGCGCTTGCCGATGCCCAGCCGGAAAATCGCCGGCGAGCGCTGGCCGCCATCCTCGCTCGACCCGAGGAGCGATCTTCCCAGCAGGTGCTGGAAAACTGGGATCTGCTACAAGCCGACGATTTGCGTGTGCTGCGACAGAAGAAACAATGGATGGCGCCGGCGATTGAAAAGTCCTTGAAAGAGGGCAGCGAAAACATGCCACATGCCATCGCCGCTGCTAAATCTTTGGGATCGTTCACCTCGATCCCACATCTCGTGCTGATCGCCGAATCGAGCGGATCCAGGCCGCTCCGCGCCGCAGCCTCCGATGCCGTCATCGAATTGGCGCAACCACTCGGACAGGACGCACGGGCCGATCGTGACCAACCCACCGTTCGTGGGCCGGTGCTCAAACGACTGGCCGACTCGGTCCGACGGTTTTCCATGCATCGAAACGAAAAACTTGTTGACGCATTCTTGCTGGTGGTCACTTGGGGTGATGGCGACTTTCGACAGTTGATTAGCGAGGGCTCGCCGCAACTCGACCTGATTTGCCGACGGCTTCGCGAAAGCGAATGCACAAGCGTAAACGATCTGCTGGCCGGGTTCATCCGCTATCGAAACATTCCCGATTGGATCAGCGAGATCATTCGAACGCGACAGCATGGTCAATTCCGCGAAGCCTTGCTGAGAACGGTCGGCGCCGAACCGTCGGCGACCGTGCTGCGGAACCTGAACGTGATCGGAATGCCGCAAAGCTGCGAAGGTGGCGAATCGCTGATCCGAGAAGTCGCGCCAGAGTATCGTGCCGCTTTGGCTCACCTTTACACGGCTGCCGACAGCAATGACATGCGCAAACTTCATGTTGTGGCATCGGCCGCCGAATCGGGCGGTCCCGGATGTGAAACTGCCGCCGCGCTTTGTCTGGCTCGTTGTGAAGTCCCGGAGGTCGACATTTGGATGCGCGCCGCTCTGCCAATCGCTGATGGTGACCAGGCATTGATCCAAAGCGACAATAACGCACGATTGCTGCAACGATTGATCGATCTGCTCGGTCATTCCGACCCGGCACTTGAACGCAGCGTTCGACGCATTCTTGAGCCGTTGCATGCCGACGAAATGCTGCATCGGTTCGAGGCACTTCGCCCCCGCAGTCGACGCAGACTCGGACGCGTTGTGATGATGATCGACCCCGACGCGATTGACCGCATACGTGACGCGCTGCGACACCCGGTGCTGAGCAGACGGCTGGAAGCGATCGCGACCGCAGATGCGCTTGCCATTGTCGACTTGCTTGCCGACTCGTTCAAACACATTGCCCGCGAAGACCACCAAGAAGCCCGCATGCGGGCGGCGGATGCCATGTCGAATGCCAGTAGCGAAGCAACTCTGGGGCTGTTACGGGAAATGGTTGAGTTGCCCGAAAGTCCCGTCCGTGACGCCGCGGTCGCCTCGCTGCGGCGGCGTGAAAATGCAATTGTCCAATAGTCAACGGTGATCGTGCTGGGAAAGCAAACATGTTGAAACCATTGCCCTCTCTGCTGGCCGAAACTCACATGGCTGAGGTCAGCCTTCAATACCGCGAAGATGTCGCCACCGGTGGCATCTCTGGTCTCTGGTATCTGTTGATCCCGGTGGCATTGGTCGCGATCGCTGCAATGATCTACAAAATTGTCGATCGTCCGCCGGCGATCGTGAACACGCCGCTGGGGATGCTGCACGAATTGTGCCGAGTACACTGTGTCAATGGACCCGGAAGAAGACTACTCGAGCAGATTGCCGAAGAGGCTGGCCTGGAACATCCGGGAACCATGTTTTTGGGCGTTACCCAATTTGAGGCCGCCGTCGAAGCTGCCGGCAGATGCATCAAATATGGCCGACGTGAAGACGCCATTCTTAGCTCGCTGCGTCGGCGTCTGTTCGTCACTTGAGTGTTCAGCGGCCGCGATCCTCATCTCCGGCCTGGCCCCATCTCCGGCCAGGGGTGTACTTGTATAAGAATCAGAGAACAGGAAGCGTTTGGACTCGCCAACGGTTCACCGATCTCGCAGCGTTTGACCGGCCCTGATCACTCCCCCCTGCATCACGGCGATGAAACGCGATCGATCCTGGAGAATCGCGATATCACCAGGCACGTCGCCGTCGACCACCAACACATCGGCAAGTTTTCCTTCCTCCAGCGTGCCGAGTTCATCCTCTCGCCCGAGAATCTCGGCGCCGGTCTTGGTGGCGCACTTGAGTACATCGAGCGGCTTGAAGCCGACGTAGTCAACGAAGAATGCGAGTTCCTTGGCGTAGTCGCCATGAGGATTCCAGGCGAATCCGTAATCGCCACCCATGCCGAGTCGGCCGCCGGCCGCAAAGATGCGCCGCGCTGATTCGGCACCCCCCTCGAGCGTTTCCTGGTGCCCGTCGATGACCGCTTGAGACATCCCATACTGCGGTCCAAGTTGGACGCTCATCCGTTCAAAGTACAAGGCAGGCACACTCGGCACGTCACGCTGCAACAGCAAATCGAGCGTCTCGTCGTCAATGAACGTCGCGTGTTCGAGCGCATCGTAGCCGGCCAATAGGGCATTCTTGATCCCTGCGGTTGCGCGGCAATGTCCGGTCACTTTCAAGTTGTGGTTGTGGGCCGTTTGAACCACTGCGTGCATTTCTTCGAACGTCATGCAGAGCGTGTGATGGTCATTCGTGTCTGCAGCCGCGGCGTCACCGGTGGGATAGGTCTTGACCCATTCCACGCCGTCCTTGACCAATTTGCGGACCGCCGCGCGTGCTTCGTCAGGCCCGTTGATCAGCAAAATCAATCCTTCCATGCCAATCTTGCGATACTCGGGATTCCAATCCATCAGACCACCGGCGCCGCAGATCTCGCGACCACTCGCCGCCAACCGGGGACCGGGCACCAAGTCCTCCTCGATCGCCTTCTTCAACCACACGTCGATGTTGAACAGACTGCCGCCGCTGCGGGCAGCGGTGTATCCGCATTCCAGCGCCAGCTTGGCATTGGCCGATGCGAGCAGAGTGACGTACTCGACCGGGTACTTGATATCGAGGTCTTCGAGCGCCGCGACGTTGAAATAGGTTGGGTGAAAATGAGCTTCCACCAGTCCCGGCATGATGGTGCCCCCGCGAGCATCGATCGTGACGGCGTCCGTCCGTACCTGCGGGGCCGCCTCGGACGATCCGGCATAGCGAATCCGCCCGTCTTCGATCAGCAAGAATCCGTCGGCGACCGGATCACCGCCATAGCCGTCAACCAGTTGCCCATTCTTGATGACAGTGATCCCGACTGCAGACTTCATTGCGGTTTCGAGGGTTCGCGGATCGTTGTGCTCGCGTGAATACTGGCAATCGCTACCCAATCGATCATGGTCGTGGCAAGAATTCTCGCTCTGGAATGACAAACACGAGCGTCCCGGGCCTCAGCAAGCGGATCAATGTCTTGAGGCCAGCTTCGCTGTCGGGCTGGAATCCTGCCATGCTTTTCGCCGGGCCAGAATCCGATCGCGGATTTCGATCGCCGGCACTCCTGCCCACCACAACCGATAATTCCTCTTGCACCAATGCCCGAGCTGCATCGACGGTCATCTTCTCGGCGTCGTTCTGGCCGATCCGATAAATCTGCGCCTGTTTCAGCGATCTGGAAAAGGTCATCGGGACCGCCACTTGTGGACCGCTACGACCACCAACGCGAACGGAGTGGTAAGTCGTGACCAGGAGATTGCCCTCGTCGTCGATTCCACTTGCCGTCTCGAACGACACGTTGAGATTCGCTGCTGGCGACGGTTCAAACTCGACTCGATCCATCGCGACCGAGCCACGTCGGCTAGCGAACATGAGCGACAACCGGTTTGCCTGGATTTCGATCGTGAAATCGATCGGGTCGGGTTGTGGGTTACGATTCTGTGCTTCGTCGTAAGCGAACCGCCCGTTGCGTCGATTGCCACTTCCCTGCAGGCTGACCACACCCGTTCCATCCGGGATCGAAAGTCCTTTCCATGCGGCTCGGTTGCCGGTGACGTACAATTCGGCGATGACCGGCTGGTAAACCACTCCGTCATCGTCCACGCCACCGCCCCACGAACCTCGCCATAATCCCTGGAGTAATCGAAGTTCGGCCCCGCCATTGCTCTGCGTCTGCGCATCGGACTGACCCCTGGCGATCAGCAAAACGCAACCAAGCATGGCGAGCCACAATCGCCGTCTCATGTTGTGCCCCCAATGGAGTGCAAAGAAAGAGAGGAACCAAATGCTACCCACCAATGTACGACATTTGCGATGAGCTTGCCTGCCAGCTTCGGAACGCGGCAGCGGGATCAGCAAATTGGCATTGTCCGAGCGCCGACGCAAGTTGGGCGTTCATTCGGCCGCGCGTGCGAGCGACCTCGGTAGCTGCTGCACTATCGAAATCGGTAGTTCGGGTTACTGATATCGAAGTCCTGATCAGTCAGGCCGATATTCACCTTCACATTCAGATAGGTGTACTCCTCTTCCAGCACCGGCTTTCCGCCTGGCTCCAGCGGCCACGACCAAGATTCGTACCGAATTGGCATTTCCAGGCTCTCGGCGAAGTATACCCGCGCACAATAGAAGTCGAAGAACGGTCGCCGAACGGGGTGAATGACCTGTAACATGGTGCACGCGGTATCACCGATTTTGGCGTTTTTGAAGAATTGAACCTCACACTCACCGTGTTGAAGGTCCCGCTCACCGGTTTCGATCAGTTTCGCCACCAGATTCTCAATGCCGATTTCGGTGATCGGATGACGTTGGCCTCGCATGGCCAGATAGCCGCTGGGATCGAGGTAAACGTTGATCATCCCCTTGATGCCGGTATCGTGAGCAATCAGGTTGCCGTCGTTTTGACCCTCGACCCAAATCACCTCGCGTCCTTTTACGGAACTGGGCTTGAGGAAATCGAGATACACGCCCATCGGGGTGACGACTTTTCCGTCTTGAGTCTTGTGGTTACGAATCTTCACATTGGCATATTGTAGCGGCGGTAGCTCGCCATCGACCCGACAGCGTTTGACAAACAAGGCGCTGTAATCGCGAACATTCTCTTGGATGTGCTGCAAGCTCTGGCGGGCCATCTGCAAAGCGGGTTCCAGCGGATGAGGCGTTGATGAGCCTTTTCGCAAGCTGCTGGATACTGGGATCACTTGCTGTGCCGATGCCATCGTCGGTGTGACGCCGTGGGCCAACACCACGATCAAAAACAACGGACAAGTCCGCCGCGACAAGCGTTCCATTCTCGCTCTCCAAAAGTACGCAAAACCGGATTCGGCAGCCGGTTGATTGGATGTTGATTCTCGGGCAGGCGGTGCGGCCCACCCGGTCATCCATAGAGCAAATGCGATCACGAATCCAGATCGATATGGATCCGCTTCCTGACTCGGCCTCGTCAGCGGCGCGATGCAAGTTTCACGGAACGCGTTGTCGTGGATGAGTCCGGAAGTTCGTCGTTGTGTGAGTTCGATGCACCGAAGCCGTTTTCGCGATCAAACCGCGTCCGGACGGGCAATTTCGTGGAAGGCTGCTCCCGATGGTGAGAGATTGCATCGCGATTGAGGTGCTGATCCGCGGGATCGGCTGATCCAACCATCGGTGACAATGATTTCACCTTTTCGTTGTCCTGCACTAGAATGGTACTAGGCGTTTGTACTCGGTTTGATGGGGAACGGGATCGTTATGCAGGAAGATTGCCACGCATTCCGGTTGCGTGCGGGTTGTTAGTTTCATAGCATCGCGCGGTGGAAGTCGCTGGCCTTGTAACGATGGATCGGTTTTGATCATGTCTATCACCATTCCCTTTCGACCAGCAGGCCTCCGGCGGGATCATGACCGAGGAGTTGAGCCGGTGATCAGTGGTGATGTGACGAAAGACTTTGAACGCGTTCGGATGGAGTTTGAAAGAAACTTCCGTGATCGCGGGGAACAGGGGGCTGCCTGCACGATCTATCACCGCGGCGTGAAAGTCGTGGATCTGTGGGGTGGTTTTCGTAGCGTCAAGACTCGCAAGCCGTGGACACCGCAAACATTGTCGTTGGCGTTTTCTGTCACCAAGGGCATGGCGGCCGCGGCCACGGTCGTCGCTCATAGTCGAGGGCTGTTTGAACTGGACGAGCCCGTGGCAGCCTACTGGCCCGAATTTGGCGTCGGTGACAAGCAGCGGATCACGGTGCGGCAACTATTCGCCCACCAAGCCGGCCTGATCTCCGTTGATCGCCGGCTCGACGGCCAACAATTAGCCGACCTTGACTTGATGGCGCAGATCATCGCCAAGCAGAAACCGTTTTGGCAACCGGGAACGTTGCATGGCTACCACACGCTGACGCTCGGTTGGTACCAAAGCGAACTGATCAGGCGTACGGACCCACAACATCGCAGTCTCGGTGCATTCTTTCAGGATGAAATCGCAATCCCGTTAGGAATTGAGTTCTATATCGGACTTCCTGCGGGTATGAA
This sequence comes from Pirellulaceae bacterium, assembly GCA_963734865.1. Classification (GTDB taxonomy): domain Bacteria; phylum Planctomycetota; class Planctomycetia; order Pirellulales; family Pirellulaceae; genus CBDCUW01. The sequence goes on along the minus strand of CAVTIV010000019.1, from coordinate 522,817 downwards.
CGCCCAGCGAATCAGCGACATCGAAGGATTTCATCGTCTGGCGATGCTCGCACATCTACATGAACTGCCTGCGAAGATGGTGCTGTCGGGGATTTGGCCCGGTTCACTGGTCGCCAAGTCGGTTCGTTTTCTGCGAATCAACGATCCGGCAGAGCTTGGTGGCCCGGAGTTTCGCGTTGTCGAAATCCCTTCGGCCAATGGAATTGGTCAAGCTCAGGCCGTCGCAAAGGTATACGACGTGCTCGCGCGGTGGACATGAACTCGGGATCGCGGCGTCGACGTGGCAGGAATTGGTGGCTCCGGCGATCTCACCACGGGGCGGCACTCATGATGCCATCCTGAAGATCGATACTCAATACAGTTTTGGTTTCTCACGTCCCACTGGTGATCTCTCATTCGGCTCGGATGTCTCGGCGTTCGGCTGTCCTGGCGCCGGTGGTTCGTTCGGAATGGCAGATCCCAGCAGGCAACTGGGGTTCGCTTATCTGACGAACAAAATGGGCTTTCGCCTGTTTGACGATCCGCGAGAAAAGGCAGTGCGAGATGCCTGCTACGCGTGCCTGGAGGACGTTCGCGAAAAACAATTCGTCGCCGCCTAGGATCCAACTGATTTTCAGGGTCAAGCTTCTTCGTTTCGCAGGCCGACTCAAGCCGGGTGCAGCGATCCCAAATGCGGTCGGGACATGGTTTGGTCTGTCGGGAGCGGGGTCGCTCTTCGTTGCCGGACTACGCCAGAATCAACAGGCTGCGACGCCTCTATCGCGGATCGGCCTCGGTTGCCGAGACACGCTTGGAGATCTCGAAACAACTGCCCAATGGTCCGGCCAGGATTGCCGGCAACAAGACGAGATCACCGACGAGCGCCGATAGTAGCAGGAAGACCATTAGCCAGGCAAAATGCAAAATAGGGACGAACGAACTGGCGGCAAAGACGAGCAGCCCGCTGGAACAAATCAACGTGGTATGCGCCATCGCGCCGGCGCATCGTCGAAAGGCGTCCTGCAGGGCATCCTGGCGAGGCATTCCCGCATCGAGTCCGCGGCGGAACCAAGTCAAAAAATGGACAGTGTCGTCGACGGCGATTCCCAACGCCGCGCTGGCGGTCATTACCGACCCGATTTGCACGGGAATATCAATCCACTCAATGCCGCCGAATACCACGACAGCGGGAAACAGGTTCGGAATCATCGCCAACAGTGCCGCCGAAACGCTACGCAATACGAAGACCAAGACCAGAGCGATCACCGCAAAGGCGGCCAAAAAACTTCGGAACAGATCTTGAAGCAGTTGACGCTGGGCCTTGTAGATCAGCGGGATGACGCCCGTGTAGGTTCCGCGGACACCGAGCTGCCGTAGCAAAGGATCGATGGACTGCTGCAACGTTTCGGCAAAGCGGCCATAGTCCAAGTCTCCGATTGCGGCTGCGCGAACCGTGATCCGCCACAGCTGTTCGTGATCGGTTTCCGCTAAGAACTTGGCCTCCATCAAACGCTCGCGCGCGCGGGGGCGATTGATGATCCTTCGCTCCATCACCTCGCCGATACTGCTCCCTCCCCGTCCATCGCTGGGAAGCCGCGGTGACAAATTGACCGCGGACATTGTTGCCACAGGCTCATCCAATGAATGAATCTTGACTTGCACCGCGGCGACGATCTGCAATTGCTCGAGATTATCCCGGTGGTCATCCTTGTCGATGTGGATGACAATCTCCAGCGGAACCATCGGTCCAATGTTCGCTTCCAGCCATTGATAGTCGGTGATTGCGTCGCTGCCAGGTAGAAAACGATCTTGCAGTTTGACGGTCGACTTGATGTGCGGAAGTCCCCAACCGCATAATCCCATCAACGCCAGGCAGCTGAACATGACAAGCACGTGGTGTCGTGCGATCAGGCCGATCATGCCCTGGCTGAGCCGTCCGCCTGCCGCACGACGCTCCGCCGTGACCCCCGTTTTGGGCGGAAACAAGTGTAGCGACGCCGGCAGGAACAGGAACAAAATGCCAACGCTGGCAATGACTCCGATCGCGGAATAGATCCCAAACATTCGGATCGGATCAATCTTGCTCAATACCAGTGAGGCCAAGCCAATCGCTGTGGTACTAGCGGCTAAGACGCAGGGCAGCCAACCATGTGTGACGGCGGCTGCCAATGCGATCTCGGATGATGCGTTGCTCGCTGCGTCGCGATAGTAATTGGCCAGATGCACCGCAGAGGAGATGCTGAGCACATAGATCAACGGTGGCAACATCGTCATCAGCAGATTCATTTTGTTGCCGCTGAAGTACAGGATGGCGAGCGCCACGCCCGTGCTGTACATCGCAACTACCAGCACCATGATCGCCAAACGGGCGCTCCTGAGCCGCAATAACGCTACCAGAAACGACACCAGTGCCGAGAAACCGGCAAGCTGAAACAACAGGTGACGACTTTCGGCATCGATCAAAGCGGCATCGACCGTCGGACCGCCCAGATGCAGTTCGCTTGCCGCCAGTTCGCAGTTGGCGGCGGCGGCTCGTTCAATCTCCCGCACCGCCCCACTGCGATCGGCTCTGCCGGCAGCCGAAGTGGTCAGAACAAGGCAGGTCGTCTCGCCGTCGGGCCCGACCAGGATCCCCCGCAGACGACGGAGGGCCGAGCCGCGGCTCAATCCGAGCGGCGGATCGGTCAACTCTTGCATCACACTTTCGCCGGTCAACACACGGTCAAAAAAGCGTGATTGCTGTAATGCCGAGGCGAGTGTTGGGACGCGCGCGTCGCTGAGCGTACAGCCAGGCCAGCTGACGACGGCAATTTCATCGGTCCCGAATCGTTCTTGGAACCAATCGTACGTGTTCGTCTCGGCAAACGTTCGCGGCAACCATTGCCGAGGATCGTTGGACGTGCTTCGCAGGGCGGACACCGCCCCGAACAATACCAGCGGGATCGCCACCGCCATCACGACGAGCGTCAGTTGCGCGTAACGCGTCCGTCGCCTTGAGCAATGATTGGACTGTGGATTCATGTTGCTGCAAGGGAGTGTCGACGGAGGCGGGCAGGTCACCAGTCCGCCTGGGATGGCCCGTCCGTCTCATTTCCAATCCAGCCAGCTAAGACGACCCGACGCCGAGTGATCACGAAAAACAGGTCGGTAGAAAACCGTTCAACAATCCAGCGAACGCCTCCGGTTGCTCCCAGTTCGGCGACATGGCCGCAGTTGTCGATGAACTCCAACTGCGAGCCTGCAATTCGACGCTGAAATTCTTCTGCTGTCGATGGCGGTGTGATTTCGTCATTGCGTCCCCAAACGATCATCGTTGGTAGCTTCAAACCGCCGAGCTCATCCTCCACGCAGCGATCTCGAGTCGCACGCGAAACTCGCAAAACAAAACGAACATAATCTCGGTCCATCATCGAATGATGCCAGTGGTCAACGAGTTCTTCGGTCACCAAACTCTGGTCGTGAAGAATTCCATAGACCGTTGAACGAACAAACTCTTTTGTTGGCCGCGAATTGAGTCCCTTGATCGGGCTCCGTTCAAACAGTCCAGCACTGCCGGCCAAGACGAGTCCCTTGGCGAACCCTGGGTTCCGGACACAAAGGTCAATCCCGACCAGCCCGCCCAGGGAATTGCCGCAAATCACAAACTGATCTAGCCGTAGGTCCTCAATCAACTGTGCAACCATGACGCTCAAGTCGCCGATCGTGCGAATTCCCTTGCGCCGTCGACCCGGTTGCGGATCAATCGGAAGCTGCGGTGCGATCACGCGGTGCCGGTTCGCCAACCGTTCCATCACGGCCCGCCAGTGATCGGGTGTGCCGAACAATCCGTGTAGGAATAGAATCGTATGGGGACCCTCACCCATCTCGAGAACCCGCGTCGGATCAATGCGGGAGCAGGTGTCGTAATGTTGTTGGGATTTGAAGGAGAGGATCAAACTAATCTGGCCTTGAGATGGACGAACGCCGCACAAAGGCAAGGTTGTTAGGCGTTGAATGAGGCTGTCGGGTCGAATCCACACCCCATGATGAAGGGATGATGCAGGGAGCGGCAAGGAAACCGAACAGCGATTGTATCGTCAAAGTCAAGATTGGTGAATGCTCTGCTTTTGCAACCGGCCTGATTGCCAAGTTTTGTGCCGCAGACCCGGTTTTTGGGTGCTGATGGGCACGGCGGGGGCCTCCGGCCGGCTTGATCGGTGCGTTTCAGCCCCCTTCGGTCGCATGGCTAGTTGGGGGGGGGAAGGGGGGGTGCCCTGGTCCGAGGGTGGCGACAAGCGAAGCACCGGCACGCCGGATTCATGGTCTGTTCCGACATGGCGTGCCGGCGCTTCGCTTGTCATCCTCATCGCAATCGATCCACCATGTTCATCGTTGGCTGGGACAAACCACTCAATCGACACGGTCCAAATCGCCCAGCGGCTATGATACCGAGATGAAGAAGACCGCTTTCTACCCCGTCGCGTTGCTGCTTGCTTTCGGTTCGGCTTTATCGGCCGCCGATGGCGACGATTCGCTCGCAAACGCTACTGTTTTTCTGACACAACATTGCATGCCCTGCCATGGAGCGAAGAGACAGGAAGCCGATGTTCGGCTCGATACGCTCGTGACCGCACCGGCGACTGGACCATCGACGGATACATGGTCACGGGTCTTGGAGGCAATTGAACACGGAGAGATGCCGCCCAAAGGCCGGCCGCGTCCTGACGCTGCGGAGGTCTCGGACGTTGTTCGACGGATCGGTCATGCCCTGGCGCAGTCGGTGAGTGCCAAGCCTGCCGCGCTGCGCCGGCTGAATCGCCGCGAATATGAGAATACGGTGCACGACCTCCTTGGCATCGAACTGCCGTTGGTCGATCTGTTACCCGAAGACGGCAGCATCCAGGGTTTTGACAACGTGGCCGATGGTCTGAGCATTTCGTCCGTGTTGATGGAACAATATCTAGAGGCTGCCAACGTTGCATTCGACGGAGTGATTCGCCGGATCCAACCATTGCCGCCGCAAACGCGACGTGCCGAGATGATGCAGATCAAAGAAAACATCGACTCGGTGGCAAAGAAGAAGGGTGGGACGATTGAGGTACAGAACTCATTCGTCAAATTCACACCCGGTTGGCCTCCGGCGCGGCTGGATGCGGCACACCCGATCGAAGCTGGCGTTTATCGATGTCGCATCGCGGTCTGGCCCCACGATCCAGGAGATCGGACGTTGTCGCTCGCCATCTATGTCGGCGCTTTGTTCGGTCCCGAAACGCAAAAGTTCATCGGCATCTACGATGTCACCGGGACTGCCGAGAACCCACGGATCATCGAATTCACAACGCACATGGAAGAGGGGCACGCGATTCATCTTGTGCCGCGAATCTGGCCCGAGCATGTCACTTGGCGTGATAAACACGAGCTGCGGCCGGGCATCGGCATCGTGTGGGCTGAAACTCATGGGCCACTTGACCAGAGTTTCCCATCGGAGTCACAGCGACGGCTGTTCGGCGACTCCGATCAGCTGACGATGGTCGAGGATCGGCCGATTTACATGCGTCATCGCAAGGGGGTCAAATTGCACGTGGTTGAGTCGACGCAACCGCGTGAAGACATCGAGCGGATCCTCCGCAATCTAATTCCAAAGGCATTCCGACGGCCGGTCAGTGATGATCAGCTGCAACCGTTCATCCAGTTGGCGTGGGACCGATTGGAAGCGGGCCGATCGTTCGAACAGGCGGTTCGCACCGGCGTCACGGCCGTCCTCTGTTCACCACAGTTTCTGTTGCTCAATCGCCAGACCACCGTCGATGATTATGCGATCGCCTCACGGTTGTCGTATTTCCTATGGTCAACCATGCCCGATGCGCAGTTGATGCAACTGGCTGCCGAAGGAAAACTGAGTGATCCGGAGGTTCGATCCTCTCAAGTCGAGCGGATGATTCGCGATCCGCGAATTGTGCGCTTTGTCGATAATTTCACCGGCCAATGGCTGGACCTGCGAGACATTGATTTCACGACACCCGACACGAAATTGTATCCAGAGTACGACCCGTTGCTGAAGGAAGCGATGCTCGGTGAGACAAAACATTTCTTCACGCATATCTTGCAGCAAGACCTCAGTGTGTTGAATTTTGTCGATTCGGATTTCACATTTTTGAACGAACGTCTGGCGCGACATTATGGGATCCCCGACATTCGAGGAAACGAAGATTTTCAAAAAGTTGCGATCCCGGCACAGAGCATTCGTGGCGGGGTGTTGACGCAGGCAAGCGTGTTGAAGGTGACCGCCAATGGCACCACCACGTCGCCTGTGCTGCGTGGTGTTTGGGTACTCGACAGCTTGCTCGGCCGCGCGATGCCACCGCCACCGCCTGGCGTTCCCGCCGTGGAACCCGATATTCGTGGCGCGACGACGATTCGCCAGCAGCTTGACCAACATCGGTCGATCGCTTCCTGTTCGCGCTGCCACAAACGGATTGATCCACCCGGATTCGCCTTGGAACAGTTTGATGCGATCGGTGGTGAGCGAGCCTGGTATCGCTCGATCGGAGAAGGCGAAAAAATATCCGGCAACAAATCTTATCGCCGCGGACCCGAGGTGCAGTCCGGATCGCAACTGCCCGATGGTCGAACGTTTGCCGACTTCCGAGAGTTTCGTCAGCGGTTGATGGAAGATCAACACTTGGTCGCCAAAGCCATCGCTTCCAAATTGTTGGTCTACGCCACTGGACGGCCCGTGACCGATGCGGATCGCGACACGATCGATTCGGTTGTCGCGAAATCGCAACAGAATGACTTGGGACTGAAGTCGATGATCCATGCTGTCGTTCAAAGCGACCTGTTCCTGCAACCGTAATGCGAGAAGCAAAACGAGCACTCACCGCGCGAATTGGATTCCCATGAAATCAATCCTCCATCGACGAAAACTACTGCGCGCGACAGGCGTGGCGATCTCGCTGCCGTTACTCCAGCGGATGGCCCGCATGACACCCGTGGCTACTGCCGACGATCAACCGGCCACCGCCAACGAGACACCGGGTGATGTTCGTCGGATGCTGGCGATCGGTGCTCCACTGGGCATTCACACTCCCTATTTGTTCCCCAAGACTGCGGGAAGCGAGTACGAGGTCACTCCCTATTTGGAGCCGCTGCAGCCGCTGCGCAGCAAGTTCACGGTGATTTCGGGATTGATGCACCCGGATGTCGATGGCGGGCATAGTGCCGAGAAAAGCTTTTTGACCGGAGCCGCTCATCCGGGACAGCCGAGTTTTCAGAATACGATCTCTGTCGATCAGTACGCGGCAGAACGAATGGGCCACAGGACACGTTACCGATGTTTAACGCTGGCGACGGACCGATCGAGTCTTTCCTACACGCGATCGGGTGTCCAGATTCCGGCCGAAACCCGTCCCTCGCGGTTGTTCGCGAAGCTGTTTCTCGAGGGCACTGCGGAGGAACAGGCGGCTCAGATGCGACGGATCGAGGATGGGCAAAGCGTGATGGATCTGGTTCGAGATCAAACAAGCCAGCTCGCTCGGACCAGCGGTCATGACGACAATCAGACGCTGGATCAGTACTTCAGTAGCGTCCGTGAACTGGAGCAGCGACTGGTTCAGGCTGCCCAGTGGGCAAAGCTTCCCAAACCCAAAGTCGATCGCCAGCCTCCTTCGGACGTCACGGACCGAGCCGATTTCGTGGGCCGAATGCGGCTGATGTACGAGATGATTTTTCTGGCGATTCAAACCGATTCAACGCGGTTGATCACGCTGCTGGGAGCCGGCGGGAACGAGGTCGTCGCGTTAAACGGTGTGGACGATGGTTGGCACAACCTCAGCCATCACGGCCGCGATCCGGACAAGATTCAAATGCTGGCGATCATCGAGCAAGAAGAGATGCGACTGTTCTATGAGCTGATGCAAAAGCTTGAGAGCGTCCGCGAAGGTGAGCATTCGCTGCTCGACCAAACCGCTATCCTGATCGGGTCGAACCTTGGAAACGCATCGAGCCACAGTAATTCCAATTTACCGATCATCGCTGCCGGTGGACATTTTCGTCATGGCCAACACCTGGCATTCGATGTCGACAACTCGCCACCGCTGTGCAACCTGTTGGTCAGCTATCTGCAGCACCTGGGGTTGGAAACCGATCGTTTCGCAACCGGAACCGGTACGTTAAATGGACTATCGTAAACACGGTTTTCATACCGATCACGGCCATCCACTTGCTGTTGGCCGCGACATCACTTGCGATGGAGATACGTGGATTCAGCCAACTCCACCAACGGTGTGTTGGTGGCCAGCGAAATCGTTTGCAGAATAATCGAACGCAGCAGTTGTGCCTCTTGGTCGGATACTTGCGCCCCGTTGTGGAACGACGTGTAGACCACGTGGCCCTTCGCGTAGGGAAAGGAAACAAGAATCGGTTCGTTGCCATTGGCCAAATGAATCGTACATTCGCTCGTCACGCTTTGTACTGGCGCATAAATGGTATCGAAGTTGATGGGCACCGTGCCGCCGACCAACTCACGAAGACCTTCGTTGACGACGCGGGCAACCACTTTTCCCGAAGGACCGTCGCCCTTGCTCCCGAACTCAATGAAGCCGGGAAAAGGAATGCTGATGTTGGCCAGTGCGTAATCGCTGACATAGAGCACGCCTCCGTTGGCAACGAACTGGCGTAGTGAATCCGCGTTCTTGCTCGGATTCAGACGCAGACCGTCGCTGGCGATCTGTGTCATGTCAGCGAGGCAATTGATGAACACCAGGTCATACTGCGAAAGCAATTTCAGATTGCGAAACTGCGCGTGTTTGATCAGTGTCGCATTCAATCCCATGCTGTTGATGACGCTGCCCGCGTCATCGCAACCGCGAGCCGACACACCGATCCGAAGTTTGCCGAGATCGAGCCCAGCCCGCGACGGCTCGCGCTCGTAATTTTGGGGTTCGAATCGTTCAATGACGATACTGCCGCTACGGCCCGTGGAACGATCGGCTGCGTCGACCTTCAGGATATCGTCGGCATCGAGATTGAATTGAACGTCGATTTTTGGGGCCCCCGCAGGGGCTCGCTGGATGCCTGTGATCGCGAACCCACCGATTTGCTGATTGTTCGAACAAATGTCGTGTTCGCCTTGAAAGACCACCACGTCGGTCTGGTCGGCATTGTCGTAAGCGGTTGTAAAAACCTTGCCGGCCTCGGCGGGCAACCGTGTGCCACGTGGGATCACGATCGAGAACTTGTCCCCCTCGGTGCGGATGCCCAAGGAATGGGCCGTGATGTTGGAAACTTCAATCGGGGCAAAGTCCGGTTCCGCTTCGGCAACGCTGCTCAGGTTCGCCGCCAAAATCGCCGCTCCCTGGGCAACGACTTCGTCGACGTTGTCAGCAATGTACGGATCGCAGATTTTCTCCGCCAGCCTTTTTTGGACCAGCGGAATGCGGGTCGATCCGCCAACCATCACCACTCGATCAATGTCTTCCGCAGACAGCCGGCTTGCAGACAACGTTTCGAGCGTTACCTGAATGGTCTTGTCAACCAAACCCGCGATCGCTCGTTCATATTGCAGTCGGGTGATTGGCAGGTAGTAGGTTTCGCCTTGTAGCAGGTTGGGGATTGCCACCTCTGCCTGATCGGCGCTGCTGAGTTCCTTCTTGGCGGCTTCGGCCGACTCTTTGATCTGCTGTTCCAGTTGAGTCGGATCGAGCGCGGCCAAAGCGCTGGCAACGGTCTTGTCTTGTCGTAAATTGGTTGTGATCAAATCGATCAATTGACGGTCAAAGTCTTCTCCGCCCAGATCGTGATCACCTCCGATTCCGATCACGTCAAAGTTGTTACCGCGTACGCGGAGCACTGAGACATCAAAGGTTCCTCCGCCCAGATCGTATACAAGGATCGTCTGATCGCGTCCTTTGTTGAGACCGTAAGCCACGGCCGCCGCGGTTGGCTCGGGGATCAGACGCAGCACATTCAGCCCCGCTTTTTCACCCGCCAGTCGTGTATCTTCCTTTTGGTTGTTGGTGAAGTAGGCCGGTACACTGATCACAGCATCCTTGACCGGTTCGCCCAATTGCGCGGACGCACCTTCGACAAGCTTGGTCAGAATCAAGGCAGAGATTTCGACGGGAGTATAGTTTTTCCCGGCAAGCTCGACCGAATACTCGCGGTCTCCCATCTGTCGTTTGATCGCCCGAACCGCCTGGTCGGGATCGATCGAAGCACGCGCCTTGGCCAGCGTGCCGATGAGCAACCCGCCACCAGGTTTGGCGGCGACGCAGCTGGGCATCACCGTATTGCCCTCCACGGCCAACGACTCGACTCGGCCACGCCGGTAGATCGCAATGGCAGAATTGCTGGTTCCAAGGTCGATCCCGACGACAGCCATTTCAATCTCCATTGCGAAAAGAATTTGGGCAGGGCAACGCTTGCGCGTGTCCAGCAAAACGTTCTAGATCTTGTTGATGTTTACCGACTCGACCAGTTCCACCAACGGAGTGCTGGTCGCAAAGGAAACCGTTTGCAACATGATGTACGACACGACTCGCAACATCGCTTCGCTGAGCGACGGTGCGTTATGAAAAGATGTATAGACGACGCGACCTTTACCAGAGGGAAAGGATACCAGCACAGGTTCCTTGCCCTTTTTGATATGAACGGTGCAGCCGGGTGAAACTTTGTCGACGACGACATAGGCGGGGCCAAACTCAGCGATGTGGATCTTGCCGCCGGAAACCGTTGCCAACTCCTCGTCGGTGATTTGCACTTCGTGTTGCCCGCCACCGCCGGTGCGGCCCGCGAACTCAATCATCCCGGGAAAGATCTTGGCAACGTTGTCGAAGGCGTAATCGGAAACGTACAACACGCCGCCATCTTCCACAAACTTTCTCAGTACAGGGGCGTTCTTGGTGGCATTGCAGGCCATTCCCCAGCCAAACAGCTGACTGGGGTCGCACAAACAGTTGAGGAACAGCACGTCAAATCCACTGACCAGCCGTTCGTTACAGAATTCGTGGTTCTTGAGCTGCTTGTACTGCAGTCCGAGTCGGCTGAAAATCGCGCCAGCGTCGTCACACCCGACCGGTGAAACGCCGATTCGCAACGAATCGAGATCGCGGCCGGATTCCTGTGCCTCGTCGTAAGGCTGTGGCTCGAACCTCTCAATTTTGACTTGCCCTTTCAATCCCGTCGATTGATCGGCAGCCGAAACCATTAGGATGTCACTCTCATCGATGGCAAACGTGACGTTGATCCGGGGCACGCCCGCGGCGGCACGTTCAATGCCGGTGACCGCAAAGCCGCCAATGGAGAGATTATCCGTGCATTTCTCGGCCTCGCCTTGAAACACGACGACGTCGGTCCGGTCGGCGTTGGTTCGGGTCGTTGTGAAGACCTTCTCGGCGACCGTGGGCAGCTTCGTGCCACGCGGAATCAACACAGCAAACTCGTCGTGATCGGCACGAATGCCAAGGGAGTGTGAAGAAATGTTGGTGACCTCGATCGGCGCCAAGGCATCTCTTCCACTGGCTTCCTGTCCCGTGCTCAGGCTGGCAGCAAGAATCGCGGCACCATGGGCGACAACTTCATCCACATTGTCGGCGATATACGGCTCACAAATTTTTTCCGTTAACAAACGGCGAATCAATGGGATTCGCGTCGAGCCGCCAACCATCACCAGGCGGTCAATATCTTCGGCGGTCTGCCCGATCGACGCCAGCGTCTGGAGCGTGACGTTTACGGTACGGTCGACCAGGTCGGCAATGGCGGCTTCGTATTCGCTCCGCCCAACGGTCAGGTAAAAGCTGTCGCCCGCAAAAGCATCAGGGATCTCGATCTCGGCAGCCTCCGCCGCACTTAGCTGTTTTTTTGCCGCCTCGGCGGCTTCCTTCAGTTGCTGGTCCAGTTGTGCCGCACGCTGGGAATTGATGGTTGCGAACCTCGCGTCGGCGCGAAGCCTGGTATTGATCCATTCGATCAGTCGTTTGTCGAAATCTTCGCCGCCCAGATGATCATCCCCACCTATTCCGATCACATCGAACTCGTTGCCTTTGACACGCAGGATGGAGACATCAAACGTACCGCCACCCAGGTCGTAAACCATGATTGTTTGATCGCGTCCCTTGTCCAGCCCGTATGCGATCGCGGCAGCTGTGGGTTCGGGAATCAAACGCAACACTTCGATGCCCGCCTGTTCACCAGCCGCCCGCGTGTCCTCCTTCTGGGAATTGGAAAAGTATGCTGGGACGCTGATCACCGCGCGTTTGACATCCTCGCCGAGCTGCTCGCGCACGGCGGCCACCAGCTTTTGTAGAATCAGGGCGGAGATATCGACCGGCGAATACGATTTTCCCGCCAGGCTGACGCGGTAATCGCGATCACCCATGTGCCGCTTGATGGCGCGGACCGCCTGCTGGGGATCGATCTGTGCACGTTGTTTGGCCAGCGTGCCGACCAGAAGTCCCCCCTTGGGATTCACTCCCACACAGGACGGCGTGATCGTACTGCCGTCGACTTGCAGCGACTCAACGCGCCCCCGTCGATAGACCGCTACAGCCGAGTTGCTGGTTCCCAGGTCGATACCAACGACAGCCATCTCAATCTCCGCCAGCGCAAACCGAATCGAGCTAAACCGTGATGATTCCCAACGAACCCAGCACCGCATAAGCAATAAACACACAGTACAAGCCACACAGGACGAATGCCTTGTTACGAGTCAGCTGTCGATTGTGCCACATGATCGCGAGCGTGATCACCGTCAAGATGCCCAGCAAAACACGCAATCCGACCAATCCCGCCATCGGCTTACCGTCCTGCATCAAGCTGATCGGTTGCCAATCGTTTAGCGCGCAATTCAAAATCAGCGGCACCGCCAGACAGATACAGATGTCAAAGATATTGGAGCCGAAAGCGTTTGAGACCGCTCCCGAATCATCACCACGCATTGCTGCTCCGATCGAAATGAATGTATCCGGAACGCTGGACGCGGCGGCAGCAACGATCACCGCCATGAAAAAGGTTGGCACATTGAGAATGCTTGCCAGTTCAAGAGTCACTTCGACCAGAAAGAAACAGGCGGCTGCGGCAATGATCGTCGAGACAACGATCGTGCCCCACGAGCTGAGACTATTCAGCGGAATGCTGAGAAAGCCGAACAGGACGCCTGCTTCGTCCGCATCATCATCGTCGTCATCGTCGTTCCCTCGGCGGTGCAGTTCGGCCTGTACTTGCTCGACCAAAGACAAAGACATCAGCTTGCCTTCGCCGACGAGCTGTTCCTGTACATCCTGCGCGTTTTTGTCGATTCCTACCTTCAGGAACATACCCTTGACTGTCTCGAATTTTTTCCAGTCGGAATACAACAGACGGATGTAGACACAATATGCGGCAATGAAGATGATTCCCATCCACCAGTGCAGTTGATTCATGAACAGGAAAACAAGCAGCATGATTTCGCACAACAAGAAGGCAACGCCGTCGCGGGCAATCACCTTGTCTTCAACATCGACGGTGGGACGTTCCTTGCGGCGATATGAAATCACCAAGGCAACGAATGCAGGGATCAAAATCATGTTGTAGACGGCGCTGCCCGCGCAGGTGGCGACGGTCGCACCGTAGCCCTCGCCACTGGCCTCGGCTTGCGAAACCTCGCCACCACTGGCTGTCATCGCGACGATGACAAAAAAGATACCGGTGAACAGTTCGGGTAACGAACTGGCGATGGCGTCGAGCGTCGCGCCACGGACGGAACCGGGCAGGTGGAAGCGGTCGCCAATGTGTTGCGCGGCGTCGGCAAATGGATCGCATGCCTGCCAGATCACGATCGAGATCACTACCACCGCGACAATGTTGAAGGCCAGCGTCAAGCCGATCATCCAGCAGACGACCATCAGGGCGATGGACACGACCGCGACCAGCGGGCCGGCAAGTCCCGGTCGATCCTCATCTTCGGTGTTCGTCGCGTCGCTCATGCGTTGTGGTTCCAATCGAGAATGGTTGCGCTGGTTAGAAAACAGTGTGCAAGCTCAGCGCCCGCTCGTTCTCGTGGCGTGAATCGCTGAGGCGTGAATCGCTGAGGCGTGAATCGCTGAGGCGTGAATCGCTGCCGGCGCTCTGTAGTTGCCTTTTTCGTAATCAGCCAACCAGTCCGTTTTCTTCAAGAAGCCTTCATTTTCAGTTTTCCAGCCCTCTTCGCGAACGATGGCACAGCAGATACGGATGGCATCCTTACGCGGCATCCTTGTCATCACTGCGAAGCCGAGAATGTGATCGAACTCCTTCTTGTCGATCACTCCGTCGTCCTTGGTCGCCTCCTTCAACATGATCTTCATGTAGTACGTCAGGTCGGCCTCGCGTGTCCAACCTTTGACACGGCACATGTGGTTGAGCATCGCTTCGGCTTGACCTTTCCAAATGTCAAGCGTGCCGGCCATGTCGTAGATCTCTTGCTGTTCATCGGCATCGATGTACTTGTCGACCTCGCCACATCCTTTGATGTACGCATAGAGTTTGTCTTGTTGCTCCTTCGTGCCCACGCCCTTTTTCATGCCTGTATCCGCGTTCGTGTTCATGCCTGTCTCCGCGTTGGTGATTGTGACTTGCTTTCCGCCAGGATCGAACGCCACGATCCAGAAGCTATTACGAATAGTGTTCTTTTAACGGTTGGAACCAATCTTTGCCCAGCAGTTTCTTCTTGATCTTCAAGTTGTTTTGCGTCACGAAGTGAACGCCCAGTTCCATCGCTCGCTTTCGCGGCATGTTCATGGCAACAGCATAGTTGACGCAATGTTCCCATTCCTTCTGGTCGATCGCTCCGTCGTCGTTGGTCGTTTCCTTCAACATGTCCATCAAATCGTCAATGATTTCGAGCTCGCGGGTCCAGCCTCCATCCCGGCACATGAGATTCAGTAGCGACTCGACTCTTTTTGACGAGAGCCCCAAGCTCTCTCCCTTGGTATAAATGGTCTTCTCCTCGTCGGCGTCAATGTACTTGTCCACCGCGCCGGATGCTTCGATTTCCTTCCGCAATTTTTCGATGTCGTCGTCGGGCATCGTTCACCTCTCCTTTCGCTCTACAAGCCGTACTGTTTCCTTAACTTCGTGAACCACTTGTCCATGATTCCCTCCTTCGCTTTCCAGGCGTTGTCCAATACCAGCGTCACGCAATGCTCGGCTGCGTCACGCCGCGGCATTTTGCGTTTGACGGCAAAATTCAGGACGTGATCAAATTCTTGCTTGTCGATCACGCCGTCGTCCTTGGTCGCTTCATGCAACATCGCTGTCAACTTTTCGGTCAACCGATTCTGGCGAGTCCAGCCCCCTTCGCTGCATTTAAGATTCAGCAAACTCTCAACTTCGTTGAACGAAAGTTCCATCGCCCCCCCCTTGCGAAAGATCTTGTTCTCTTCGTCAACATCAATGAACTTGTCGGGTCCACCGCAGCCCATGATAAATGCTGTCAGCGAATCGAGGGCCTGTTGGCGTTTCTGCTTCTTTTGTTCCGAGTCCGGCGCTGGACCACCGCCACCGCCACCGCTATCACCACCACCGCCGCTGGGTACTCCCGTACGGACAATCATCACCGACTGACACAAAGTCTGTTCGTTCCCTTCCCAAGAAAGCAGCAGATTGGCAAACGGCGTGTCGCCGGCCGGTTTCGCTCTGCAAATGACATCGCCCTTTTCGCCACCCACAAGAGTCAGTCGCGTTGACTCCGGTTCGAGCCAAGATTCGTCGGCGCTGATCGCGAGTTCGATCAGTCCCTCGGGACCGTTCTCGATCTCCAGCCCAAACCGAACCGGGTTGCCGCTGCTGAGGTCAATCTCCAGCGGATTGGGATTCGACGGATCGAGCAAGTTGCGTTTTGACTGTTTGTCAACGACACCGACCAACTGAGGGTCTTTGGGGACCAACTCTGACACTGTTTCTCTCCCACTTCCCGATCACATTTGCGAAATGATTTCTTAGGCAGAACGAACGATCTGCACCACAACGGACTTCTCCGCTTTCTCTCTCCAACTGAGTTGCAATTTACCGAACTTGGCATCGGCCTCCAGGGTGACAATCACCGATGCCATCTTTCCCGGCGGCACATTCAGTTTCGGCGGGCTGGCGGACAAACCGTTGCCGAAACACCGTACCGTCAATTCCATCGGCGCCTCGCCTCCGTTGGTCACCTGCAACGGTCGTTGAGATTTTCCGGATGTTGTGATGTGCAGTGGTTTGGGCGCTGCAGGGACGATCAGTTGCGTCTTGCCAAGCACGTCGTAGACCGCCGTCAGTTTTCCAAACCTGCTCGGCGGATGCGGCTTCGGCTGGGGCTTGGGATCCGGTTTCGGATCCGGTTTCGGATCCGGCTTCGGATCCGGCTTGGGATCCGGCTTGGGATCCGGCTTGGGATCCGGCTTGGGCTTCGGCTTGGGCTTGGGTGGGGGATCGGGTGGAGGTGGAAGATCGGGATCCACTCGCGCCATGATCCGATCACGGAGATCGTCAATCGATGAATAGCGGCGTTTGGGGTCCTTGTTCACCGCGGCGGCAAGGACGTTGCATGTTGGGTTCAGGCCCGCTTTGATTTGTATGACGATCGCGTCATGGTCGTCGGCATCGATCGCGTCGCGCCGATCGTCGATCGCCCAGACCAATAAACCGGCACTATAGATATCGCTCGTCGTCGTCGCGATCGCACCAGCGAGTTGTTCTGGGCTCAGGTACCGTAGCGCGGCCGAGAGGTATGGTTTCTTGAGGGTGTTGGTCAAGGCGGCGGCACTGGTGCCGTAATCGGTGATTTTGATTCGCCCGTCATCTTGCACGATGACGTTATTGGGATGCAGGCCGCCGTGGACGATGCCCTGCCTGGCCAACGCCCGAACCGCCTCGCAGATGTCCAGTGCCGCGCGTTTGGCATCGAGGGCCAGGGACTCGTTGCCAGTCAGGTATTCGGTCAGCGGTTTGCCTTCGACATACTCACGCAGCAAGAACATACCTTCGGGCGATTTTTTTTGGCTAATCGTCTTCGCCAAATGTTTTCGCATTCGGATTTTGGCGCTGGTCTGGCAGGTCCCGAGAAACCGTTCGACGACATCGGGTTTGCTGGACAGTCTCGAGGATAATCGCTTGGCCACCGTCAGCTTGCCCTTGTCGTCTTTGGCCAGATACGACCTTGCGGTCGTGCCACGCCCGAGGCGTTTCACGATCGTGTAGTTGCCGATTTTGAAGCCAAGCAAATCTGACATGGTGGAACTCAAATCAATACTCCATTTGCCGTTCTTCGTAGACCCCAGGCGCTTCGACCTTGACGAACAGGATTTGCTGTTCATTCACCGAGAACGTCACTTTCACATCAGCCGATCCATCGGCGTCCAATTCGACGCCGGAGATGTCGATCGGTTTCAGCTGAATGTACTTGTCATCAATCACCGCGTTGCGTTTACTCGGGCCTTGGTAAGGCACCACCTCGAAGCTGGCGGATTGCGTGGTGAATATTTTTGTGGCTTGAACCGGTGCCCGGCGATTGCCGGGGATCAGTTGGGCGAACTTATTTCCGGCCGCCCGCAATCCCAACGCGTGTGATGTCACCTCTTCGATGACGATCTCTTTCTTGGTTTCCACGCGACCGTCGGACATCGCGGCCAGGAAAGCAGCGCCACGGCAAACCGCCAGATTGGGGTCGGCGTTGGCCCACGGCTCGGCGCCGGTTTCCTCTTCGACAATCGTTCGCATGATGGGGATATAGCTGGAGCCGCCGATCATGATGCTCTTGTCCAGTTCCCCCGCTCGCAGACCTGCGTTGGCGATCGTGCTTTGAACGATGGAACGAATCCGCGAGCAATGGGGAGCGATGATTTCATTGAACTGGTCTCGTGATACCTCGCCATCGAGATGCTTTCCGGGTAGGACGTTGGGGACCGAAACGTACGTCTCGTCGAGCGACGACAGCTGGATCTTTGCTTCGATCACCGCTTCGGAAATCTTGGCCACCGATCGCAAGCGGTTCTCTTGGTCGGCGATTTCGTCCAAATTGATTCCCTGGTCCTTGAGTACCCATTCCATGAAATCATCGTCAAAATTTGTGCCGCCGAGCATGTCGTCGCCGCCAACGCTCATGACTTCAAACTTCAGCTCGTTCAGTGAGTTGGTGACTTGCAGCACCGTGACGTCGAAGGTGCCGCCACCGAGGTCGAAGATCAGCAGCTTTTCCGACTTCTCTTCTTCCAGATTGCGATACATCGTGAAGCCGTAGTCCAAAGCGGCTGCCACCGGTTCGGAGAGCAAGCGAATCACGGGTAAACCCGCCGCTTCAGCCGCCTCTTGTGTCCGCGCGATTTGCGGGAACTTGAAATAATGGGGGTGGGTGATGATCGCACCCGCGATATCGAAACCGGCATTGCTGGGAAATCGGGACTCGACATCCGATTTCAGCCGTTCCAGGATCAGCCGACTGATATCAACGGGGGAGTAGTCTTGACCGCGGAGATGAAAGGTTTTCTCTTCCCCCATGAAGCGTTTGGCCCGTTCAACCGCATTGATGGGATCGATCACCAAACGCTGACGCGCGAATCTGCCGACCAGCGGCTTGCCGCCATCCTGGATATAGACGATCGATGGCAGTGTCTGGCTGCCGTCGGAAAGGCGGTAGACTTCCGGTCGGTCGTCGTTCCAGTACGCAACGCACGAGAACGTTGTGCCAAGATCGAGGCCGATCACCGGGTTGAGTTGATTGTCGGGCATGGCCAACGAGTCCGCCTGTTAGGAATTTTTCACGACTTCCACGATTGCCGGTCGGATCAGCTCGCCGCAGAACGAAAAACCTCGCCGCAGAACGACGGCCACGTCATCGTCACTCAGTTCCGGATTCTCGACCACGCCTTGCGGTTCCATTGTGTCCGGATCAAAAGGCTTGCCGAGTTCCACGTCGAGGGTCGACAACTGTGTCCTGTCGAGCAATTCCTTCAACGCAGCAGCGAGACCGTCGTAGGCGCCGTACCAGGACGAGACCACCTCGCTGGCTTGTTCATCCAATTGGGATGTGTCACCTGCTGCTGCGCGTGTTTCCCGTTCGTTTTGCAGTCCACCGTCGATGCCATCGATGGCCGAAAGGATTCCTTTCAAACCGACCTTTGCCTTTTGAATCTGTTTCTCGCAGTCGGTTTTCGTATCACGCAGAAGATGGTAGTTCTTGTCACGTACGTCGTGATACATCGTGGCAAGCTCGTCAATCGCCTTGGTGAAGGCCGTCTCATCGGTGACTTGGGAAACATCACCATCAACTTCGCCCAAATTAACTTCCATCGGTATCAAACCGGGCTTGCGATCGAGCGAACGGCCGAACATGCGATGGATGATTTCCATCCCTTGTCGATAGGTCGCCAACGTATCACGCAGCGGTTCGTCGACCGCTTGCAACTGCTCATCCGAGCGAAGGTCGATCGCGTCCTGCACACTCTGGACGATTGCCGGCAATGCATCAAAAAGTTGATCAATGGAGTCTGTGAATTGTTGCAGCGTTTCGGCAGACTGGTTGATTTCCTGTTGCTCCTTCTGGCGGGCTTCGTCGTCTTTGCCTTTGACCGCCGCAAGAATCGCCCGAGACTCTGCGGCGATGTCCGACTGGCTTGCCTGCACAAGCCCGGCCAGTTCGGACGCCAGTTCACGGATCTTCGCAGTCGACAAACGACGCTCGCCAAGCATCTGCTGTAAAATGCCGTCGCGCGACGCGACAAGCTGCTCTTGTCCGACGGCATCTGCCGCGGCAATCGACTCGCCAGTGGTCACTTCCTGGCCAGCATCCTGGGCAACCGCTTCGTTGGATTCGTCCGCCTCGGTTTGCTTGGATTCAACGTCGGACGATTCGGCCGTGGCGGGTTGTTCGGCGGCGGGTTGTTCGGCCGTGGCGGCAGTTTGGTCGCTGGACGCGTCCGCTTGCGCATCGATGACGATCGGCGGTTCTTTTTCTTCTAACTCATTGACCAAGCCGGCCACAGCGGCATCGTGGCAGATCAATTCCTCCTCGCTCGGCGAGTCGGTCGGCGCCGGATGGGGTTCGGCGGGCGACGTCTGAGGTTCTTCGACCGGATCTGCTTCTTTCTTTTCGTCCATCACTACTCTCGTGCTACGAAGGCGTGTCGTGTACCGCCGGCTGTTAGGAAACGTTCACTTCCAGTTCCTTGCTCAGTCCTTCGTTACCGGTTCCTTTGGCGGCAACCTTCAAGACACCGTTTTCGTTGATGTCGAAGGTCACGTCGATCTGCACTTGACCCTTGGGAGCCTCGGGAAGTGGGCCCAAGTGGAATTCACCGAGGTAGGTGGCGCCGGGCATGTCCATGTCGATGCGATCGGTTGGATCGGAGAATTGGAATACGGTGATTCGCAATTCCGGCTGGTTGTCTTGCGAGGTCGTGTACTGCCTGGTGTTGGAGCAAGGTATTTCGAGTCCCCTTTTCCAGAATGGAGCTGAACTTTTGGCCCAACGTTTCGATACCCAAGTAATGGCTGGTGGTGGTCGTTGCCTTGAACCCGTCGCCACTCGATCGAATCGTCTTCGGCCTTCTTTTCGCCCGGCAGTTCGAAAGTCGCACCGACGATTGCAGCCCCTTGAGCCACGGCGGTCGCGGCGTCGATGTCGCCGTAGGGTTCCTTCTGGAACATTTCGGTGACGAGCATGCGGATACAGGGCACGCGAGTCGAACCACCGACGAGGATGATCCGGTCCACGTCGTCCGCTTCCAGCTTTGCTTCGCCGAGTGCTTGCTTGATGCATTCGCCCGACTGCTCGATCAGTGGCCTGATCGCTTGTTCAAATTGCTCACGCGTGATTTCGGCCGATAGGTGGTACTCCTTGCCGTTCTCATCCTTGATCAAATTTGGGGCGTCGATGAAGGTTGTGTCAGCCTCGGACAATTCGATCTTGGCTTCCTCGGCTTTCTCCTTCAGGATTTGCACCGCGGTACGCATTTTCTTCTTGCTGATCCCCTGGTCCTTCTGTGTATCGAGAATGTCGGGACCGCCCTGTTCGACCAAATTGGCCACCAGCATCTTCATCAGCGCGTGATCCAAATCGTCGCCACCGAGTTGCGGGACGCCAGCCTTTCCGAGCACCGAAAACGAAGCATTTTCATCGCTCGACGCGTCGACTTTCAGAATGCAGACGTCGAACGTACCACCGCCGAGATCATAGACCAAAATCGTCTGGTCTCGTTCGTAGCCAAAGCCATAGGCAATTGCGGCGGCCACCGGCTCTTCAATCAGTCGCAACACTTCCAGGCCGGCAAGTTTGCCCGCATCTAAAGTTGCTTCCCGCTGGTTGTTGTTGAAATTCGCCGGGATTGTGATGATCGCGTGGCGAATCGTTCCGTTGAGATCTTCCTTTTCCTGGGCTCCGTTCTTCAAATACTCCAGGATCAGCGCGGAGACCTCGTGGGGCTTCACCGGTTGGTCGTTGATCTCACGGTTGTATTCGCTGTCTCCCATATGCCGCTTGATCGAAACGACCGTGCGGTCGGGATCAATCAGCGCGCGGCGTTTGGCCTGCAGGCCAACCATCGGATCGCCCGCTTCCTGGTAGGTTACGACCGAGGGGGTCACGCGTTGGCCGAAGACATCGATCACTTCCGGTTTTCCCCGTCGGTAAACCGACGCGATTGACGTCGATGTCCCGAGGTCAATTCCCAGCACATAGGGCGAGATCTTTTCGACAAGACCTTCATCGCTCATCGTTTGTCTCCTGGCAAAGTGAAGAGGTTTTTCAACAAGTGGTTGTGAATCAGTCGGGTAGCTTGATCTCGGCGCGGACCTTCCGCTTTGTACGGAGCGTGGCGGGATCCAAGAACATGATCTCGGCGGGATCGCGTCCTTCCAGATCGAGAATCGATCCTTCGACGAGCAGCACACCGCTTTCATCCAAAATCAGCTCAAAGCGGATCAGCGTGAGTGCACGACTGGGCTCGAACGTCAGTGTCAACATTCCCAGATATTCGTTTTTCTCGATGACCGGATCGTTGCCGCGAAACACCGGTAACTGGCCCATCCGCTGACCCGGCGGCGCGCCTCCGATCGCCATCCCGGTCGCTTTTAGCGGCGCGTTCTTGGCGATCACATTGATGGTTTCAAGCTCATTCGTTTCACCCTGCATGCCGACCGAAATCGGATGCGCCGCGACGTCCGTGACATTGATCTCGACGGGCGCAAAGTCAGCAGCATAGTCTCCGGCGTCGGCCACCGCATACAAGTTGGCGGCCATGATGGCCGCGCCATGCGAAACGGCCAGATCGACATGGTCGGCGACGTAGGGTTCTTTCACCGTTTCGGTCAGCACGCGACGAACCATCGGCATTTTCGTCGAACCGCCGACCAGCACCAACCGATCAATGTCGTCGACATCAAGGCCGGCGTCGGAAATCGTCTGCAGCACCAAATCTTTCGTACGGTGAATCAACGGCGTGATCAACCCCTCGAAAGTGTCTCGCGTGATCGTCGCCGCCAAGTGCCTGCCCTGAAAGAAAGTGGGCAAATCCAGATACGCTTCGTCTGCATCGGCCAACTCGATCTTCAGGTGTTCACAGGCGGTGGTCAGCATCTGCTGTGCTTGGCGGACTTCGGGGTCCGACTCGCTCATCCGACGCAGATCGATTCCGGCTAGCTTATGAAAGATGTCGATCGCATGATCCCGCAACAGCAGGTCAAAATCATTGCCGCCGAGATCATGATCACCGCTGACCGCTTGCACTCGGAAGTCGTTGTTTTCGACTTTCAAAATCGAAACGTCGAACGTGCCTCCGCCAAGATCGTAAACCAGGATTGTCTGATCGCGTCCGCGGTCCAAACCGATAGCGATCGCCGCGGCGGTTGGCTCGGGAAGCAGACGCAGGACATTCAAACCCGCCGCCTCTCCGGCCCGTTTCGTATCGCGGCGTTGATCGTCCGTGAAGTAGGCCGGCACCGTGATTACCGCATCGGTGGGCGATCCGGATAAAGCCTGTTCATGCCCTTCACAGAGCTTTTCCAGAATCATCGCCGAGATCTCCACCGGCGAATATGTCTTGTCATGGATCTGGTACGAACAACTCCGATCACCCATGTGCCGTTTCACCGACAGTACGGTGGAATCGGGACGAACGAGCGCCATGCTCCTCGCCTTGACGCCAGCCAAAACCGTGCGTTTATCACGAAAGCAGACGGCCGAAGGCATCGTGTCTTGGCCATCAACCTTCAATGTCTCGGCACGTCCACGACGATAAACCGAGATCACCGAGTTGGTCGTACCCAAGTCGATTCCAACTGGCAGTGGCATGTTCGGGCTCCATTGGTTTGGATCGCCGCTTTCACTTCCGTGGCATCGATCGCGGTACCAATCAGTCTGTGATTTACATCATTTGCTTCAACATCATTCGCTTGATTCAGCTGCCAGCCGCCCCGTCTACCGTGGTCCAAGAGGTCGTCTCGAATCGTGGATGGAAGGGCTGGGACACGATAGTGTATTCGAGAGATTGATCGCAATGGGGTGCGAAGATCCATTTAAATTTGATGTTTTTATTGCGATGTCGTTTTTGTTGCGATGTCTTTGTTGCCATGTCCGTGTAGAGTTGCAGCGAGAAAGGGCTTACGAATGGCAGGTTTCGACTCCAGCGAGCAGGGCGTGTTTCCGCAAACCGATTGGGAGCTTGTTGAACAGGCAAAAAGTGCCGGTGAGGAAACTCAGGAGCAGGCGCTGCATGCGATCATCGATTTGTACTGGCGACCGGTGTTTTTGTTTCTGCGTGCCAAGGGCAGGAACGCCGACACCGCTGGCGAGCTCTGCCAGGAATTCTTCGTGCGTCTACTGGAAAAGAACTGGGTCGAAAAGGCCGATCCGCGACGCGGTAAGTTTCGCACATTGATGCTCACCGTGTTGACGCGTTTCATGGCGGACCAATCTGACGGTCGGATCAGCCATCAACAACGCTTCGAGCGTTGGACGCGGCGGATGTCAGAACTTGCCGCCGACGAATCCGAGCCGTTTCATGTGCCGGTGCACGCAACTCCGGAGATGATTTTTGACCATCATTGGGCACTTGCCATTGTGGCCGATGTGCGAAATGAAGTCCGTCTGGCGTGTGAACAGTGCCAGATGCATGAATGGTTCGTGATGTTTGAACGATGCCTGCCGTTCCAGGGCGAACAGTCGCTCAGCCAGGCCCAGGCGGCCCGTGAGTACGGACTCACACGGGACCAGGTTCGCTATCGGTTACAAGCGATCAAGTCACGTTACCGGGAGGCGATCATGCGGAAGCTCAAATTGGCCGATGTCGCCGGCGCGGAACTGGATGAGGAAGTCGACGACCTGCTCGCCGCGCTGCAATTGGCCTGAACAGATCACGACCGGTTGATTGAACCGCTACGTCTCCAGCCCCATCTTGGAACCGCACCAGGTACAATAGCCGTAGCCTTCCGGGTTGGTTTTTCCGCACAGGTTGCAGTGCGCAGCGATCTGGCGCGGCTTACCACAACCGAGACAAAAGGCGAAACCCTCACGATTTGGCTTGCCACATCCGCATCGCCACTGGCCCGTCATGGTCGACTCGCGATCGACGCCGCAGATCGGGCAATACAGATGCTGCTTGCGGGGACGATACGAACACTTCGGGCACGGTAAGGCGGACGTCTCGAGACGTTGCTGCAAGACTTGCAGTTCGTGCAACAGCTCTTGAGAGGTGGGCCGATTCGCGGCGTCGTGTTCCAGACAACTTTCCACCAGCTGGATTAAATCGGTATCGGCATCGGGGCGGAACATGGCGATGGAATGGCCGCGATGCGGTCGGATACCGGTGATCATTTCATACAACACCACGCCCAACGAATAGACATCCGTCTTCATCGTGACATTGTGCGAGTTTTCAGACTGTTCCGGGGACATGTACAGAGGCGTGCCCAGAACACCGGTCTTCAGAAATGTATCGTTCTGCGACTTCACCAATCCAAAGTCGGTCAACTTGGGCACGCCTTGTTTGGATAACAGGATATTACCTGGCTTGATATCACGGTGAATCACACCCACCGAACCATTGGGCATGGGGCAAGTATGAGAGTACCGCAGCCCGCTGCATAGCTGCAGCGACAGCTGCACCATCTCGGCGCAGTCCAACCCCGCCGGTTCACTCTTGAGCAGCTGGGCAAGCGTTGGGCCTTCGATGAACTCCAAAAACAGCAGCGGCAGATCGGCACGATGAAAGGAAATCGCGTGCACGATGTTGTCGTGCTGGCCAAGATTGATCCAACAGCGTGCTTCGCGTTCGAATCGTTCGACGGCGATCCTGTCGTTCAACAAGCGATCGCTAAGCGTCTTGATGGCCAGTCGTCTTTTCGTCACCTCATCGACAGCGATGTACACAACACCCATGCCACCGGCGAATTGTTTCTGCACCCGGTACTGGTTGTTGATTCGGTCGTTCGAATGGAAGGCCATCAGCGATTTCCGGTCAAACGAATGTTAAGCATTTCGCACACAACGAAAGCCGATATCGTCTGATTCTGTCCGAGGATGAGCATAATTGCGGGCGGCGCAACGCGACAATTCGCTCGCCAAATCTTGAAAACTTGCCCCGCGAACGACTTTCATGTTGACGATTTCGATCGCAGGTGGTCCTTGAGGATCGTTGCTCGAGGACTCTTCCATGGCATAGTAAGCGTCGTTGTACCAATCATTGCACCATTCGCGGACATTGCTGCCCATGTGCAACAGATTGAATCCATTGGGCAGCCCCTCATCGACCGGCACCGCCTTGCCAAGCCCTGCTTCACGAGTATTGCACGCCCCTTGAACCACCTCATTTCCCCATGGGAAAAGAAAATCTTCATTGCCTCGAGCGCAGTATTCCCATTGCGCTTCGGTGGGCAGTTTGTAGGTATCGGGCGGCAACCCCTCCTGTTCGGACCGCCAGCGGCAATACTGGCAGCAATCCTCGTACGTGACAAACACCGCCGGATCCAGGTCCGACGAAGATGTTGCCGACCGTCCCTGGGCGTGCTTGGGCCGAAATCGCTCGAACTCGATGTTCGATACGACGAACCGATCGATCCGAAAACGGCTGAGGCAAACTTCATGGCGTGGGCATTCATCCTGATTTCCATATCCGGCCAGGCTGCCCATCATGAACTTGCCCGGGGCTATCGTGACCATTTCCCGCAGCAGCGACCCCGACCGAAAGGGGTGATCCTTATCGACGCCGGTCGGCGAAGATGCGACCGGGACAGGTTCGAAGCTGTCGCTGGCCGCAGCTGCCTGGTGGTCGGCAGTGGAAGAGGTCACGGGCATATCACGCGACGGCGTCGCCCGTCGTTGCTGGGTCAATTTAGCCAGTGAGTGGCCGCATTTCCCGCAATACACCGCGGATGCCGGCATCTCTGCCCCGCAGCGATCACAAATAGCCTCGGTGGCCGCCCCCAGCGAAACGCCACACCCGCCACAGAATGAGTTTTCGGTGGTATTTTCTTTGCCGCAATTGCTGCAATGGATACTCATGGCGATGGTCGGGTCGTTCTAACCGTTGGCGGACGTGGAGGCTTCGGCGGCGGCTTGCCGCGAATCGACATCGGGGACTCGAATGCTCAATTCCGTGTGCCCGAAGCAAACGATGTTGTTTTCATGGATCATCTTCGTCCCGCTGATTCGTTCGCCGTCTACGGTTGTACCATAACTGCTATCCAGATCCTCGACACTGAGCCGATCACCGCTGCGAGTAATCCTGGCATGACGTCGAGAAACGAGGCGGTCGAAGCAAAGTTGTAAATGCACTCCTTGATCGCGTCCGACTTCCAATTGATTGGCGCTCAAACACAAAACCTCGCCGTCCCGCGGCCCGCTCAGGAATTCGACTTCGATACCGGTTGTACTCATTCAATTGCCTCCCGATCCCGTCGCATTCTTGGTTTCCAATATCACATTTCCATCTTTCAATTTGGCAATCAGATCCAGTTGCAATTCGTGTGGTGAGTCCACGAGCTTTTGGATTGCCTGGTTGGTGATCTCTTGCCGCAAGAGCCTGGCCAGAGCGGGAACTCCTTGCCGATTGCCAGCCTGTTTTACGAGCTGCGCCCTGACGTCGGCAGGAACCTCGACCGCGATGTCGCGGAACTCCAGCTTTGCCTGTAGCTGATTGATCATTGTCTCCAAGATCGCTCCCATCGTCTCTTTCGAGATCGGGTCAAAGCAGATCACACGATCGACGCGGTTGAGGAACTCGGGGCGAAAGTATCCTCTGAGCTCTTCCATCACCGCTTGATCACGTTGGACCCGACCGTCGCTTTCGGCTGCATCGGGACCGCGCAAACCGAAATGATGGTCGTTCCAGTATGCATCGACACCCAGATTACTCGTCATCACGAACATCGCTTGCCGGCAATCCACGGACTCGCCACGGCCATCGGTCAACCTGCCGCTGCCGAACACTTGCAGGAAAATATCGAAAACTTGCGGGTGAGCCTTCTCGACCTCGTCGAGCAGCACCAGGCTATAGGGTCGCGACCGCAGCGCATTGGTAAGTTGACCCTGTTCGTCATGCCCGACGAATCCGGGCGGGGCGCCGATCAAACGGCTGACGCTGTGCGGTTCGGTATATTCGGACATATCGATGCGGATCATCGATTCTGGCGAATCATAGAACGTCGCTGCCAGCCGCTCCGCCAAAAACGTCTTGCCAACGCCTGTCGGACCCGTGAACAGAAGCACGCCATTGGGCCGATTTTCGTCCCGCAGCCCCAGACGGATTTGACGCAACACCGAGACGACTGCATCGATCGCATCGTCTTGGCCGTGGATCGTTTCGCTCAAGTTTGCGTGCAGCGCAGGCCAGTCGCTCGCGGTCACTGCTGACCAGGTTTTCCACCGGGATGCCCGTCCGTTCGGCCACCGCTTCGGCAACATGTTGGATGGTCGTCATCGGTAACAACCTGCCAACTTGTTCCGACAAGGCAACACGCGAGCAGGCATCGTCCAGAAGGTCGATTGACTTGTCGGGCTGCTTTCGTTCGGATTCAAACCGCTCGGACATCGCAATACAGCATTCCAGCGTCTCGTCCTGGATGATTACCGCGTGATGCTCTTCGAGGTCTTTGCGTCGGGCCTTGAGGATTTGCAGCGTTTCGTCGGCTGATGGCTGATTGATCAGCACCGTTTGAAAACGTCGCGTCAGTGCGTCGTCGGGCTCGACGTGCTTGCGATACTCGCGCAGCGTCGTGGCGGCAATGCAGCGAAAGTTGCCTCTGGCTAACGCCGGTTTCAGCACGTTTGCGGCATCGATGTTGCTGTTTCCCGCGGCGCCCGCACCGATGGCCAGATGGAACTCGTCCAGGAACAGGATGATGTTCGGGTCAGCACTCGTTTCCTCTAAAATCGCTTCAATGCGTTGTTCGAAGTCGCCGCGATACTGGGTACCCGATATCAGCGAACCAATCGACAGTTCAATGATCCGAGCCTGATGCAGGTGTTTCGGCGTTTGCTTATCCACGATGCTTTGCGCCAACTGTTCCACCAGCGCGGTCTTACCCGTCCCCGGTTCTCCGATCAGCAACGCGTTCGGTTTGGTTTGACGCGATAGAGTGCGAATGATCAGTTTCAATTCGCGCTGGCGTGCTACGCTGGGTCCGAGTTTCTTCTGTCTCGCCAGTTCGGTCAGATCCTTGCCGAACTGCGCTACGCACCGAGGGAGACGATCGTCGCTGCTTGCCAAAATCGGCCTGGTCTTTCGCGGGCTCGAAGGTCAAGTCCAAGGGAGGATCCGCCTTCGCGGTTGGCGACGGTGGCGGCGAACGTTGTACAATCGGTTTGCGCTCTTTGTCCAATAGAGCGCGTGCGGTGTGTGATTTGGATTCGGATATCAGCGCTTGCAAGAAGTGATGCGGCTGGGGCTCATCCGGATCGGCCAGGCTGTACGCGTTGTCGGCGATTCTTCGCACACGCGGTGTCTGTTGCAACAATCCGTTCCACGCGTCGCCCGGATCCCAGCGACGAATCAACTGACGCACGCATGCCACGGCCGTATCGAGATTCAGATCGTGTTCCAAAAGCTTCGTTTCAACTTCGGGAGTGGGATCGGCGGCAATGGCCAGGAATAAATGCTCGGTGCCGACAAAAAAGCTACCAGCCTTGCGACATTCGTCCTCCGCCAGCAACAGCGTTTTGGCAATAACCTCGCCCGGCACGGCATGCTCCTGTGGATATAGCAATCAAAGGTCATGGATTATATGGCAGTTGCGACGCTTCAACAGCCAGTGTCACGGACGTGAACAAATGTGAACGTCCGGAAGCTTTTTTGAGCTCGACGATCCATCACTCAAAGCGGGCCGGCTGGCCCCTATCGAGATTGGCCCATCGAGATTGGCCCATCGAGATTGGATTCCCGGCAATAGGATCCCTCGGGGCATGCCAGATTTTCTACCGGACTCCTGTTCACGATCAACTGTCCAATCGCCAGCGAGCGTCAGACATTCGGTGAGGTGACGATCACGATCGGACTCGGGTTCGACTCGAACCACTGCAGCAACCGCATTCCCTAGGGTTGGTCAGACGAACAGCCAAACCACACAGGTTAGCCCAAAACCGACGACTGAGATCATCGTTGAGATGATAGACCAAGTGCGCAGCGTCTGTCCTTCCGACATGCGGAAGTACCGCGAGATCATCCAAAATCCGGAATCGTTGACGTGCGAGAACCCGGTGGCGCCGGCCGCGATGGCAACCGTGACGAGCGCAGTTGGGGTTGACTGAGACCATTGACGAATCCTGCCATCAATCCTGCGGCGGTCAGCATCGCGACGGTCGCGGACCCCTGGGCGACGCGCACCAATGTTGCGAATACCCAGGCGAGCACCAATATCGGAATCCCCGATTCGCCAAACACATCCACCAATGCGCCGGTAATTCCGGTCGCTTTCAAAACGCCTTTGAAGACGCCGCCCGCTCCGGTAATCAGAATGATGATCCCTGCCGGTCCGAGTGCTTTGGTTGAGATTTCCAGCAAAGTCTCACGGTCGATACCGCGACGTGTGCCCAAAAAGTACAACGCCACCAGGGTCGACAACAGCAGGGCAATGACCGGATGTCCGATAAACGTAATCAGCTGACTCATCGGAGAGCTGTCTGCGAGCGCATCGGCAAGTAGCGATTTGCGCTGGTCCGTGGTAATTCCCTCGGGTAATCCGGCGGCCGCAATCTGCTCGACGATCGTGTTGGCAAGGATCAATCCGATTGGCATTGCGATCAAGAACAGGATGAAGCCGAACGAGGGCAGCTTCGAACTGTCTTCGGGCAGTTCTGTCTCCAACTCCGGTAGCGAGATCTCGACCTGGGAAGCGAGTTTGCCGCACAGCCAGGGTCCACAAATGATCGCTGTCGGAAGCCCGACGATCACGCCGAACAGGATCACCCAACCAAGATTGACACCAAGAATGTAGGCAACGGCGACAGGTCCCGGTGTGGGGGGCACAAACGCATGGGTCACTGCCATCCCGGCAACCAAGGGAAGGCCAAATATCAAGAACGGCTTTTTCGTGTCACGCGCCAAAGCAAACAATAGGGCGCGCGAGGATCACCAACGCGACATCCAAAAAAACGGGAATCGAAATGATGAATCCGGTCAGCAGCATTGCCCACGGCACGTGACGCTCACCAAAGATGCGGACCAGTGAATTGGCCAGCGATTGCGTACCACCGGAATGCTCGAGGATCGCCCCAAAGATCGCACCAATCCCGATGATTGTGGCAATGAACCCAAAGCTCCACCCATGCTATCGACGATCGTCCCGGCAACCTGCGTCAGCGGGACCGCGTCCGGGTTGACCAGTTTCGATGACGCTGCGACGACAACCGAAACGACGATCAAGGCTAAAAACGCTTGCAGCTTGAATCGCAGGATCAAAACCAGCAATAACGTGATGCCAAACACAAGCAGCGCGATCAAAGGCCCAACGGGAGTGGTCGCCGCGTCGGCCAAGATCGAATCGACGCCAACGACGGGCGGAAAGTGTGGAATGCTCAAGGTGGAATGCAGCGTGAGAAGTAATCGAGCGTGGCAGCGGATCGCCTGGGGGACGGAGTTTATGCGGCCGATGGGCGGTGGTCAAGAAATCACGTTCGTCAGATCCGTCAACCACCATTGCCTGCGCCGCAGCGGCAAGTGACCGGCGTCGCTCGAAGCAGGCGGGCCGCCCATCTCTACGACTCAATCGAGGGGGGGATGTACGGTCGGGCGATATTGCCGAAGGCGGTCACTTCATTCTGCTCCCAAAGCTCGCTGCGCCCCAACTCGGACGCCATCAGCCGAGCAACTTTTGGCGCCGCCTCCACTGCGGCTCGCGCGTTGAAAATGAGTGATCTGGTTCTTCGCGCGAACACATCGTCGACCGTTCGCGCCATCTCGCTGCGAACCGCCCACAGCACGTCCGAACCGCGCAGCGAAAGTGAGCCGTGTAACGGTTGTGCAAGCTCTGGTGACTCAGCTTCGATCTGTTGGATCAATGCCAGATCTGACCCATAAACGCAACGGGGATCGTTGTTCCGTTGTGGACCCACAGTTGGTTCCACGTAGCCATGCAGTCGCAAAGATGCGGTGATGCAGGGGCCCGCTGAAAGTTGCCCCGCGTCAATTGCGCGATCGACGCAGTCTTCGCTCATTCGCCGAACGGTTGTCCATTTGCCACCGGTGATCGTGATCAATCCTGAGTGCGAGATCTTGATGACATGGTCACGGGCCAGGGACGCTGTTTTCGTCGATTTGTCGTTTTTGACGAGGGGACGAATCCCGGTGAAAATACTGAGAACGTCCTCCAACTGCACCGCCGTGGACAGGTACTCGGCTGCCGTATCCAGCAAGAAATTGATTTCTTCCGGTTGCGGTACAGGCTCCAGCGACAACTCGGATATCGGTGTATCGGTTGTTCCGATAATCGCCTGATCAAACCAGGGAATGATGAAGATCACACGACCATCGGAGGTTTTGGGAACGATCATCGCGACATCCCCGGGAAAGAAGTGGCGAGGCAAAACAAGGTGAATACCCTGACTTGCCGCAATCATCTTCTCGCAGGCAGGTTCATCCAACCGTCGTATCGCATCGCAAAACGGTCCAGCAGCATTGATCACACAGCGTGCCGTGGCCGTATATGTCTGTTGTGATTCAACGTCGATGATTTCGACGCCCGTGATCTTTCCCTGGGCGTTGATCAGCCCGGTTACGTGTGCGTAGTTGACCAAGGCTGCACCATGATCGGTGGCAGTACGGGCCATGTTGATCAATAGTCGGGCATCATCGAACTGCCCGTCATGGTAGACCACGCCGCCGCGCAGTCCGGCCCGCTTGATCACGGGTACCAGGCTGGCAGCCCGATCGGACGAAACACTGTGCGATCGTCCAAAACTTTTTCCTGTCGCTAGAAAGTCATAGACTTTCAGTCCGAGGGAATAAAAGAATCGCTGCCATTGGCTGCGACAGGGGATCAGGAAAGGCATGTCATGGACAAGGTGTGGCGCATTGTTGCGCAACAGAGTTCGTTCGCGGAGTGCATCGCGCACCAGCGTGATGTTTCCTTGACGCAGGTATCGGACGCCGCCATGCGCGAGTTTCGTACTTCGGCTGGAGGTCCCTTTTGCAAAATCGGATTGCTCGACCAGCAACACGTCAAGGCGACGGCTAGCAGCATCCAACGCAACCCCGACTCCCGTCCGCCTCCCCCAATGATCACCAGGTCCCAGGGGGTCTTCCGCTGCTGCAACCGGTGCAAGGCGTCCTCACGGCTCATGCCCTGACCCGTCATGAGGGCTTGGCCCAATCGCGACAGCGAGCCAACGCATCACGCCACTTCGCTCGACGAGCAGCGACTTCCTGAGGCGGCATCGCTGGCGTGAACGTTCGATCGATCGCCCAACCGCTGCCGATATCGTCCAGATCATTCCAATAACCGACCGCCAAGCCAGCCAAATAGGCGGCGCCGAAGGCCGTCGTTTCGACCACCTGGGGACGCACGACCGGGACCTGCAAAATGTCGGATTGGAATTGCATCAGCAGATCGTTCGCCGAGGCGCCGCCGTCGACCCGAAGTTGCTCGATCGCGATCTCGGAGTCTTGTTGCATGGCATCCAAGACATCAGCAACCTGAAACGCGATCGCTTCCAGAGCCGCCCGTGCGATGTGTGCACGCGTGGTTCCTCGCGTGATGCCAATCAAGGTACCCCGGGCATAGGAGTCCCAATGGGGTGCACCGAGTCCAGCGAAGGCAGGGACCAAATAGACGTCATCGGTGTCGGGGACGCTGGCGGCAAGTGATTCGACCTCCGCAGAAGAATTGATAATCCCAAGTCCGTCACGCAGCCACTGAACGGCCGCGCCGGCAACAAAGACGCTGCCTTCCAATGCGTACTCGGTTTTCCCGGTCGTGCTGCAGGCAACGGTTGTCAGCAAATTGTGGTTCGACAAGATTGGCTCGCGACCCACATTCATCAGCATGAAACAACCCGTTCCATAGGTATTCTTGGCCATGCCATGGTGGGTGCAGTTCTGGCCGAACAAAGCCGATTGCTGGTCGCCCGCGGCGCCGCCCAGCTTGATCGGACCGCCGAGCAAGGCGGGATCGGCTTCCCCGTACAAATGACTCGACGGCTTGACCGTCGGCAAAACGGATGCCGGAATGCCAAACAATTCCAACAACTGCTGATCCCACTGGCCGGAAAAAATGTCCCACAACATGGTGCGAGACGCATTGGTGACGTCGGTCGCGTGAACACGTCCACCGGTCAATTTCCAGAAAAGCCAGCTGTCAATCGTGCCGAAGGCAAGTTCGCCTCGCTCAGCGCGTTCCCTTGCCCCCGGTACTTCGTCCAATAACCATCGCAATTTGGTGGCGCAGAAATAGGGATCGATTGGGAGCCCCGTTTTTTGTTGAACCAGATCTGCGTATCCTGAATCCCGCAGCGAATCACAAAAGTTTGCGGTTCGACGATCTTGCCAGACAATCGCACGGTGGACAGGCTTTCCGGTCTCTCGATCCCAAAGCAGGGTCGTTTCACGCTGGTTCGTGATTCCGATCGCAGCGACATCGTTTGCCGTGAGACCGCCCTGAGAAAGAACTTCGCGTCCGACCGCGAGCTGTGTCTCCCAGATCTCCTCGGCATCATGCTCCACCCATCCAGGTTGCGGGTAGTGTTGATTGAATTCACGTTGCGACAGGCCTACGATCGAGCCGGCATGATCGAACAAGATCGCTCGCGAGCTGGTCGTCCCCTGATCAAAAGCCAAAACAACAGTCATCTTCGGTTCGCCCGTGGTGATGAGGTCCGTACGTCATCCCCTGAGCATAACGGTTCCGCTGGGGCCGAGCGGGGGATCACTTGGAAGATGGGCCAGCAGCTTTGACAACGAGGTTCCGGGATCGTGACGCTCACGGTCGCACGTTTCTCATTTTCGTGCGTCACAACGGATTTCTACGGGAACGCATAAGATGGGTTGCTGGGATCAAAGTCCGCGTCGGTAAGCCCAACGTTGGTTTTGACGTCGTAGTATGAGTAGGACTCCAGCAGCGGCGCCGCGGCACCCGATTCTTCAGGCCAACCAAAGCTTCGATAGCTGAGTATCAACTGCCTGGCGGGATCGATCGCAATCTCCGCCAGAGAGTAGTCATCGGTCCCGCCGCCCGGTTTGCTTCGTCGCACCTGAATCAATTCGGCCGGTGTGTCACCGACGACGTGATCACGCGTGATCGTGACCTTGATATCGGGGTTGTCACGATCGACTTCGCCCCGCTCAATCAGTTTTTCGACCAGTCGAACGAGCCCAACTTCGCTGATCGGATAACGTTGGCCTTGCATCGCCAGGAAGCCGTTGGGGTCGAGCCAAATCGTTTTCAGGCTGAGCGGAAAATAGTTCTCATGGACCGCCATTTTGCCTTCGTTCATGTCCTCGACCCACACGACTTCGCGGCCGTTGACCGATTCGGGACGAGCGAATTTGAGATAGACCTGCATCGGAGCTTGTTCGCCTTCACCTCGAAAACGTGTTCGCACCTTGACATGAAGCTCGGTCTCTTCACCCAGCACACCGCTGGCATCCACTTCCTGTTTGACAAACCGAGCGGTGTAGTCATCGAGCGTTTGGGACATGGATTGACGCGCTGCCTTCGCCATGTCCAACACTTCGCCCATCGCCAGCGAACGGGTACGAGAGCTACCGGCCTCGATTGTCGTTGGGGCGGCGTCTGCCGACAGCGCGTCCTGGGGACGGTTGCCACGCCAAACAAGAATCGCAACGATCGAAACGGCGATCGTCACAATGACGAAACGTTTTCGAGATGATTTCACGGTTGACCCAAAAAAGGAGGATGGGCTGGGAAAGGGCGCAGGTAGCGGAAGCAGCGGCAGTCCCGCGGGTGCTTCGCAGTTCTGCTAACTGGCCCCTTTTTCAGTCATGAATGGATCGCTGGTCATCGCATCGGATTGGCAACGAAGTCGGCCAGGACCCAAGGATGGTCCTGGCCGATCGCTGGTTGTCGTGACGATTCCGCTAGAACTGGCCCTGCAGCTGAGCCTGTTGAGCCTGACGGATTGCAGCCCCGATTGCTTGCAGCAATCCCTCGCCGATCGTGATTCGCGATTTCGATCCATTCTCGATCGCGCTCGAGAGGATCAGCAATTCGCCCGGATCGGGTGATCGCGACAGGGCATCAATCATTGCCGACAGGGCATCGTTGGTCTCAATCGATTGCGCGTATTGCAGGATCGGCAGCAATGTCAGGCGCAGCTGACCGACCGGACGCCCGGCCGCGTTGTCGGTTTCACCCGCATCGATCAGTTTCTTGAGCAACGCTTCGCTGTCTTTCCCGACCGCGACATACATCACCTTGTCACCGGTTCCCAGGTGCACACGCAAGGTTTCACCAAACATACGCCGAGCTTCGTCTTCTTTCGCTGGCACATCCGCTTCGATCAGGTGCATGTCGACACCTTTGTATTTTTCCAGATCGAAAGTGAAACGAGGCGCCCGTGGTTCATTCTTGACCTTCTCGGCAAGGTCTTTGACGATCTTGGCCACTTCGTTCCCGTCCGAGACAAACGAACCGAACACGAATCGAAAATCGTTTTGATCGGCTAGCAGCAACGCACCGAAGTCAACCTTTCCTTCTTCAATCGATTCGATCGTCAGGTCGCTGATCCGCGTGATCATCGCGATCAGCTCCGCTTGTTGCTCATCATTCAAATTATCTGCATTCGCGATCGCGTTGTTTGCGGCTGTCAGGTAGGTGCTGATCGTCGCCCGAGTCTGCTTGACCGCTTCGGGCGTGATCGATGTGGCCGCATGATAGAATCCGGCCGCATCGGTGCGGATCACGGAGGCGAATCGAGAGGGGATCGCTTGTTGACCGCCGTACATGGCCGCCAGCTCCGAACCGGGAACGGCGGTGAAAGAACCGTCAAAGGCAATCTGCTTTGCCGACTGATCGATATTGAATCCGAATCGAAGCTCGTCGGTGTCTGCGATGATCTGCTCGAGCTGGTTGAGAGATCCCTCCGCCATTTTTCGGGTGGATTCCGCTTCGGCCGCACCTTGTTGCTGCATCGCCTGTTCGAAACCCTGCCGGATCTGAGCGGCCAACAGCTCACGAGTCTCCGCTGGAACCTGTTGCATCTTCAACCGGAAGGCGATGTCATAGTCATTGCCCATACCTCGGAAGATCGTCGTCGGATCTGCCGGAGCCAAATCGAGCAGCTGTCGCTGTGGTGCGAGGATCGCCCAATTGCCCACTTGCCGAATGAAAACCGTGTTGGCACCCAAGGCAATGACCAGCGTCCCGTCATCCAATTCGTCCGCCGGCCCGGTTTGCGCTTCGAGACGTTTCAAAACTGTTTTGATGTCAACCGTGGGTACCATTGCGATTGGCTGCGGGATACCGTTGACCAACGGGACCAGAATGGCAATCGGTTGCGTGGTGTCGATGCCTTGGGTGAAGGTGCCAGCCATCATCGTGAACATGCCGCCGGCCTGAGCCTGGCCCAAGGCACTGGTCAGATAGTTGACATCCTGCATCAGCTTGTTGATTGATCCCAGCGAAATGACCACCACAGGTTCGGTCGCATTGAGTTCACCGCCCTGAATCGTTTCTTGCGCCGTCAACGCCCTGGGGGCAACCGCCAGGAAGGTGGCGACTGCAAACGCAACTGCGGCAATTCGGCGGATCGATTGCTTGGAGAAACCCATTTTTAAATTCATCCTTTTCGGAGCAGGAAGCTGAGCGGAATCTTCGCTTCCGCTGGTTGCAAATCAGTTGGCCCAAACATTGAAGATAAAGGCCTCCCCATTTAACGTTACCCAAGAGGCAAAGAAACCTTGGAAGGTTAGGGGCCGGTTATCCGAGGGCGTATGTCAAACGCAGTGCCGTCACAGCAACACCGGTTCGCCGCGCCACTCCACCAACAGATACCTGCTGGCTAGTGCGATAGTTTCGCCACTGGAGGGAAAAGCGGCAAGCGGACACCTCTCTCTGCCGAGATTCTTACCACACGTGCGGATTCGGCAGCGTCTGGACGGACGGACGCGGGGACTGAGCGACATGTGAGAGAGTCGACTCGGCAAAAAGCGAGCAATTAGCGTTCTCGATAGACGATACGACCTTTCGTGAGGTCGTAGGGGGAGAGTTCGACCCGAACTTTGTCCCCGGGAACGATTCGAATGAAGTGTTTCCTCATTCGACCAGCAACATGAGCCATTACCTCGGATCCGGTCTCCAGTTGGACGCGAAACCGTGTATTGGCGAGTGCCTGAGTGACGGTGCCTTCTACCTCGAAGGCCTCTTCTTTTTTTCCCAAGTTTCAACCTTTTCTTCGAATGATCGGACGGCAGGACGAATCGTATCGCCAACAGTGCCGAAAACGTAACGGCACCCGCTTTTTGGCCGCAATTCGAGGAAGCGTGTTCCCGGATCAGCGAAGACAAGATGACAGGCGCCCTCCCGGAGAGTGGCCCCATGCACATCTTGCGCCAGCGGACCGAAAACGGCCCGAGAGGAGCGATTGATCGTTGGGTTATAACACGGACAGACGGATCCGTCACCCGAAACAAATCGTGGCGGGATCAACGCTTGCTGAATTGAACCCCTCGGCGGGCTCCCCGGAGTCCCGGCTTTTTCCGCTCTTTCATCCGCGAGTCCCGTGTCAAATATCCACCTTCACGCAGTGGATCGTGTAGCGATTCGTCATAGCTGACCAGTGCCCGCGCCAAACCCATGCGGACCGCACCGCTCTGGCCTGTGGCACCACCACCGGCAACTCGCACCAGCACGTCGACTTTGTCAGCAAAATCGACCGCCTTCAAGGTGCTGATGATCCAGGTGCGATCTTGGTCGTTGACGAAATACTCTTCGAGCGGCTTTCGATTGACGGTGATCTTTCCGCTGCCTGCTCGCACGCGAACTCGGGCGACGCTGCTCTTACGGCGTCCCGTTCCCAGGGCATCTCCGTTGATTTTGTCCTTTTTGACCGCGACCATGAATTCGATGGGTGTTGTGGTGGGATGAGTGGTTGGTGAATTGCGTTGATGACGTCGGCTCGGTGCCGTGATTAGGAGCTGGCCTTCTTGCCAGTTCGCTGCATCGGCTGGGGATTTTGAGCCGAATGGGGGTGGTCCGGACCGCTGTAGATCTTCAGCTTTTTGATCATCTGGTAGGCCAGCTTGTTCTTGGGCAACATCCGCCGCACCGCGTGGTAGATCAGGTCTTCCGGCTTTCGCTTCTGACGATCGCCGTAGCTTTCCAATCGCAGCCCGGGATATCCGGTGTACCAGGTGTAGTGACGAACATCCATTTTCTTGCCCGTCATGGCCACTTTTTCGGCGTTCACAACGACCACAAAGTCACCGCAATCCACGTGGGGTGTGTATTGGGGGCGATGCTTGCCCATCAAGGCGATCGCGATATCGGCCGCCAATCGGCCCAGGACTTCGTCGCTCGCATCGACGACCAGCCACTGTTTTTCGACTTGGCCCGGTTTGGCCATGAAGGTTGGTTGTGCAACCACGTGATAGACTACTGATTCGCGTTGAGGAATTGGATTCTCAGCTTTCTCGCCCGCAGCTTGTCGAATGCGGGGAATCGAGAAATTTATCGGCCACTGCTCGAGTGGGCAAGGCCTTTCGGCAGGAATTGGCCGCAATGAGGCTGGGATCTTTCGTTATTCTGGCGAGCCGGGCGGCTGTTTTTTCTTGACCATCGTGATTTCGTTCCCGATTTCATTGTGGCGAACGCCATCCATGAAGGCATTGATCAATAGCAGTCCGCGTCCGCCCGCTTTTTCGAGATTTTCGGGGTCGGTCGGGTCGCACAGGATCGAGCGATCGAACCCGGGGCCTTCGTCGCGGATGATGAAGGTCGCCTGGCACTTGGTGGCATGCAGCCGGACATGGACATTTCGATCGCCATAGGGCTGCTGCTGTTTTCGCTTGGCGATCAGGTCGACGTAGGGCTGGCCGGCATCGGTTTGCCGCAGTTCCGACGAGACTTCCAGGTTTCCGTGGACCATTGCATTGACCAGTGCTTCATCGAGGGCCATCGCAATTTGCATCCGCTCCCCTTCGTCAAACAGTTCCAGTTCGACCAACAGCTGCTCCAGTCGAGCGATCACTTTTGGCACCAGCGTCTCGTTATTCCCCAACCGCAGATCGATCGAGCTTTCGATGGCGAATTTGGCAACTTCTCGTACCGACTGGGCCGCTTGAATGACCGAGAGTACCTGTTGAACGGTTGGGATTAGCGTCGTCATCATGTCACGTTTGGGGACATAGCTGGTCGCCCCTTTGTGCAATGCCTCGGCGGCGATTTCCTCGCTGCCCTGGCTGGTCGTCAGGATGACGGGAATTTGGGGGCGCTCTCTTTCACCGCAGCGACCAACTCCAGCCCATTCATTTCCGGCATCTGCAAGTCCGTGACCACCAACGACGGGGGGTCCGACATGATCGCGTCGAATGCCTGTTTGCCATCGACCGCCGTTTTGACCAGGTAACCTTCCTTCTCGAGCACCATTTGCAACTGACGCAACTGAGTGGGGCTGTCGTCGACGACAAGAATGTGAGGTGCTTCAGACATATTTAAGATTTGAAGGCATCGATTGCCTGTGGAGTTGTGTCGTAAATCTTGAACAGACGCTCTGCGAGATTCGTCAGCTTGAACGGTAAATGAACCGTTGTGTTCAGATGGGAAAGTTTCAGTTCACCTCCCTGCCCAGCAACGTGATCATGGACTCGAATCATCGTGTTGAGGAATTCAGAGGAGATATGGTTTACATTTTTGAAGTTGATCACAAGTTTTTCGGGTCTTGTGGCGTCGATGTACGTGATTAGCTCATCCTGGGCAAGCAGAATGACCGGGCGGCCGATAAAGTCTGCCGTTCCCAACACAATCTCGGGGATTCCCTCGACAATGCTCGTGGTGAAAAACTTTGACGCACCCTCCATCTGATCCCTCCGCCACGGTTTCCCACTCAATCCGGCTCGATTCTAACGAGTCTTTACGGTCGATGCGCGGACATACCGGCTACCGGCCGGGAAGAACTTCGGTCCACGGAAGTCCTGGCCGTTGATTCGCCTCAGGTCGCCCACGCTTGTGACAACGGCCACGGCTCCGGTCGAGCCCCCCTTTTTTGTCGGGTCAAAGGCGGGGGTGACCGTTGGCAACTTGGCCGACCGTGGCTTGACCGGCAATTGCGGACCCGGTGTTCACAACCGAAACTGCTAGCCAGCGTTTTTACCGACAGCCAGGGGAACTTCCATTTCGGACAGCGACGATCGCAACGAGAAACCATCGGCGCCATCTGCCGCGCCGCGGGGGCATTCCAGAACGGGTGTCGCTCGGCGTCGGCGACGACGAATCCCCATTCCATTGATACTGGCAATTGCCTCGGTCGCCGCCGCAATCTCGCTGTACGTGTTTGGTGTCGCCTGGTTTCAGGCACGTGGCAGTTCGCTGCTGAACGCTTCGGATCTGTACCTCCCGCGAACGATCGACGTGGTGGTCGTCGTCTGGTTGTTCTGGGTTGGCTCCTCGATCGGCAGTTTCCTGAACGTCGTTGCCTGGCGACTACCGCGCGGCGAAGGCGTGAACGGCCGTTCCTATTGTCCGCGGTGCCACACGCAGTTGAAGGCTCGTGACAACTTTCCGGTATTCGGATGGCTGGCATTGTCCGGGCGATG
The DNA here is from genome assembly GCA_963734865.1 of Pirellulaceae bacterium. Taxonomy (GTDB): domain Bacteria; phylum Planctomycetota; class Planctomycetia; order Pirellulales; family Pirellulaceae; genus CBDCUW01. The sequence goes on along the minus strand of CAVTIV010000019.1, from coordinate 481,676 downwards.
TCGCACCTGTCGACTGCCGATTTCGGCGCGGTACCCGATCGTCGAAGCGACGGTGGGAGCTTCGTTAACGGTCGTGGGTGTTTTCGAGCTGTATCGGCTGAGCCTGCCCAACCAGAGCATTCATTGGCATGGTGGACCTTTTTGGGCCCCGGTGGTCGACTGGCCGATGATGCTGACGTTGCTGTACCACTCGGTCGCCCTGAGCGTCGCCTGGGCATTTGGTTTGATCCGCATCGAAGGCAACCGATTGCCGTCGCGATTGATGATGTTTGCGATGGCGGCAACCATTCTGCCGATGTTGGCCTATCCGACGTTGATGGTCGTGCCCTGGCAGGTCGTATTGCCGGACCATTGGCAACCGGACGGTCTGTACATCGACGCCGTGATGCGGGTCGTGACCGCGCTTGTTGCTGCGGTGTTCATGGGACGCTGTCTGGCGCCTGGCTTGTGTCCCAACGCTGACCCAAAACTTGACCCCCTTGGCCATCGGACGGTGCGGCTGATCGATCTGATTGCGGTGATCTCGATCCCCGCGATCGTGGTCGGTTGGCAAGCGTCGCCAGGGGTGGTTGTTTTTGCCTCGTGGATGGCAATGGTACTGCGGCCGATGCTGCCAAGCTCGAGTGATGCATTGGGGCGACTGGCGATCGCAATGCCGATCGCGATGACCTTGCAAATCGCTTTTTGGCGAACGCTGCAAGAGACGTGGTTTTGGCCCGGCGTGGGGAGTTCGCCGTGGGTGCTTTTGGCCGCTGCGGGAGTGCTTTTTTTGGTGCCCCTGTGGCTGCACGAAAACTACTGCGACGGTCGTGGACGCAGTTGACAGAACAACGCTTTCTTTTGATCGGGCAATGAAAAGTCAAAACCACAGCCCCGTAAAAAATGTTCGGACGAGCTAATCGCCATCACTTCCATGACACCCAGGTTGCGCCACCGCTCGACACAGCGGACCACCAGTGCGCGTCCGATACCGCTGCCCTGGAATTCGTTGGCCACGGCAAGGCATTGAAGCTCGGCCAGTTTGGTGCTGTAGACTTCGATCGCGGCGAAAGCAATCAGTTTTCGGTTGGCGCCGCTGATCGCGACGAAACCGTGTCGGGTCAATTCAATCACTTCCGCTTCGGTGCGAGCCAGCAGCAGTCGTTGCATCACGAAGGGGCGCATCAATGCATGAATCGGCGCCGCATCGGTGGGCACCGCTTGACGGATGGTCAGACCGGCAGGCAATTCTGGTCGCGGCAACGTTGGTCCCGAATTGCCAGCCGCGGAATCATCGGCAGGCTGGGGCTCATCGCCAGGCTGGGGCTCATCGCCAGGCTGGGGCTCATCGCCAGGCTGGGGCTCGTTCAATTCAGTTGTACCGGGTTGGTCGCTTGCTTGATCGTCTCACGCATCAAAGCTGTCGGCGCCTCACGTCCGGTAAACAGCTTGAACTGATAGGCGGCCTGCCGCACGAACATGTCGACGCCAGTGATGGTCCGGCTGTGGGCTTGCCTGGCATGTTTGATTAGCAGGGTATTTTCGGGATTGTAGACCGTATCAAAGACAACCATGAACTGGTTCAACGATGACGGGTTGTAGGGTGTGCTGTCGACATCGGGGTGCATACCCACCGGCGTGCCGTTGACCAACAGATGAACCTTCGACTCGTGTCGGAATTCCCATTCGACGGCTCGACAACCGATCTCGGCGGCAAGAATCTGTGATCGCTCCATGTTACGTGACGAAATGATCACTTCGGCGTTTCGCTGGCGCAATCCCCACGCGATCGCTCTGGAGACGCCTCCTGCGCCAAGGACCAGTGCTCTCTTTCCCTGCATCGGCCGTTCCTGGGTCTTGTCCAGATTGAATACTTCTCCGATACAGTCCATCGCTGCCCGGTAATCGGTGTTGTAACCCAAGTTGTCGTCACCATGGAAAACCATCGTGTTGACGGCGCCGATCCCCGTTGCGCTCGATTCAGCCTGCGTGCAGTAATCCATCGCCGCTTCCTTGTGCGGAATCGTAATGCTGACTCCGCTGATCCCAATGTCGCGACAATGTTTCATGAATTTCGGCAGGTCACTTTTGGGCACGCGAAACGGCAAGTAGCGAGCATTCAGGTTCTGATTCGCGAACGCGCGATTGTGGATCAGAGGGCCGTAGCTGTGCGAGATCGGGTCAGCGATCAGCCCGAACAGTTCGGTCTGCTCATTGATCTGTTCGTAGGCATAAAGCTCCGTCATTTCCTTCCAGTGCAGCTGGCCGGGGGCGAGTCGTTTGCCGGCGCTGAAGGTGGCGTAGGTGAACGGAGACCCGACGCGGTTGGCCAGAATCCGAGTGACCATTCCGATATCACCCATGCAGATTCCGATCGTCGGCACCTTCGCTTTCTTGCACAGATTGATCATGCGAACATTGTCCTCGAATGAATTCGCCATCGTCGCGATCTTGACGATGTCGGCATCCGCGTCGGCCATCGCCGCGTGCAATTCTTCCAGGTTGTCCGGTGTGCCGGCGAAATCGTGGTAGCTGATGATCCGTTTCGTGTTTCCATACCGTGGGATCTGTGCCGCCACATCGGCTTCGATGTCGATGTATTCGACACCCGAGGCGATCGCACTTCGCAGCAACATCAACCGTTCTTGTTCGGACTTCATCCATCGCCCACCGTCTTCGCGGCGGCGGACGGCAACCACCACCGGGCCGGGGCGATCATCGAGCAGTCGGTGCAGATTGACCGCGCGGCTGAGGAAATCGAGCCGCAGCTCGATCAGCTGTGCGCCTTGTTCGACGAGGAAATGGTGTTCGGCGATCATCCGCTTGTGGCGGGCGCGACCAAGGCTAACGCATATCATGGAGGAGAACGACGAGGCAATGAATTCGAGGTAGACTGAAGTTGTCGGCGACGGAGATGAAGACGCTCCCGGTGGCAGATCGACGACTGTGGATTGCCAAAGCCTATAATAGACGCGGTCCGGTCAGCGAGCGGGGGTGTTTATTGCCGCAATCCGGCATTCGACCTCAACTCCGCCATTTTTCTTGCACAATCGGCCTTTTTTGCCATGACGGACCTCATTTGCGACCAGTTCGATCCTCCTTCCGACGCACCCCATACCGTCTGGGACGGTTCCGGGAGGCGAACGATCAACCTTGCATGGACGATTTCTGCCTGCTTTTTGGTCTGGTTCGGTTGCTGTGGGACCGCTGCGGCGCAGACCGCAGACGATTCGATCCGGGGCGATTCGATCCGGGGCGATTCGATCCGGGGCGATTCGACCAGGCCATCGGCTGCCGACTGGCCGCTGCCACGAGGCGATGCCCAATCGACCGGATTCACGGCCCAATCCCTGCCCGAAAATTTGAGCGTCCAATGGGAATTCAAGGCGGACGAGGCAATCGAATCCACCCCCGTGATTTCACGCGGACGTGTTTATGTTGCCGATGTGATGGGTCAGATCTACTCGCTCGATGAAGCCGACGGCAAAGAAGTATGGAGAAAGGATTACGACACCGGTTTCCTCGCCTCGCCCGCGATCGGTGGTGATCTGTTGGTCATTGGCGATGTCGCAGGAAATCTTTACGGGATCGATGCGGCCACGGGAAAACAGCGTTGGCAGCAGGCCACCGACGGTGAAATCAACGGCGCCGCCGCGTTCCATGAGGGTCATGTGTTGGTCACCAGTCAGGACGGAAAACTGTACTGCCTGAACGCCAAAGATGGATCGCCCGTTTGGACTTACCAAACCGACGACCAAATCCGGTGCAATCCGACGCTGGCCGGTGATCGTACGTTTTTGGGAGGCTGTGACGGCCAACTGCACGTGGTCGACTTGAACACCGGCACGGCGGTGGGCCAACCGTTGCCGCTCGGCGGCCCGACCGGTAGCACACCCGCGGTTCGTGGCGACAAAGCGTTCTTGCCGATCATGGACGGAGCCGTGCTGGCGTTTGACTGGAAGGCGGCGAAACAGCTCTGGCGATACGAAGACGAAGAACGACCGCAAGAATACCATGGCAGCGCGGCCGTCTCGGATGATCTTGTCATCGTCAGCAGCCAATACAAACAAGTCGACGCGATTTCGATTCAAACGGGCAAGCTTCACTGGCGGCATACTCTGAAACGACGCGCCGATGCGTCACCCCTGATCGCTGGCCAGGACGTTTGGATCGCCGCGAGCGACGGAAGACTGATCCGCCTTTCGGTCGATGACGGCAGCGAGCGTTGGCATTACGAGATTCGCGGATCTTTTTTGGCGGCCCCGGCGATCGCCGCAGGAAAACTGTTCGTCGCGGATGATCAAGGGGTCGTGCGTTGTTTCGGAGCGACCCCCAAGGGTAACCTGTAGGGCTGGTGGCAACCCTCCCGATGGATCTCGGCTGCTCTGTTTCCCGGCAGTTACTACAATGGTTTGGGCCGCAAGGGTAGCGGCCGACCGTGTTGCTCCGATCTTGCACCGCCCAATTTTTCCCTGCCCCGTCCGACTAGCTCCTAGCCCCAAGAATTTTTTATGTCTTCCGCCGCGAGCGACAAAAAGACCGAAGTTGGCAGTTATTTCATCTCGAACTACCCGCCCTACAGTCAGTGGAAAAGTGATGAATTGCCGGCCGTTCGTGAAGCGCTCGACGGGCCTCCGAGAGATGACACGCCGTTGGGTCTGTATTTGCACATCCCGTTTTGCCGCAAACGATGCAAGTTTTGCTACTTCAAAGTTTTCACCGATGTCAAAGCGCCGGAAGTACAGCGATATGTCGACGCACTGTGCAGTGAAATCTCGATGGTCAGCGAGTTGGCGGTGATGGGCGAACGCCCGTTCCGGTTCGTCTACTTCGGCGGTGGAACTCCTAGTTTTCTCTCTCCCAAACAACTCACCAAGTTAGCCGACCGACTTCGGCAACACATCACTTGGGATGGCGCCGAGGAAGTGACCTTCGAGTGTGAGCCCGGTACGCTCAGCGAAACCAAGGTAAAAACGCTTCGAGACGTCCTGGGTGTGACACGATTGAGCCTAGGGATCGAAAACTTCTCCGATTCGATTCTCGAGGAAAACGGTCGGGCCCATCTCTCCAAACAAGTTTTCAACGCCTGGGAGTGGATCACTGCGGCTGATTTCCCGAACGTCAATATCGACCTGATCTCGGGGATGGTCGGCGAAAGTTGGGACAACTGGCGAGAAAACATCCGCAAGACGCTGCAGCTGTCGCCCGAGAGCGTGACGATCTACCAGATGGAGTTACCGTTCAACACGGTGTTCAGCAAAGACATCCTTGGCAATAAGGTTGAAAACCCGGTCGCGGACTGGCAGACCAAGCGGGCGTGGGTTGAATATGCGTTTGAAGAATTCAAGCAAGCCGGCTACAGCGTGAGCAGCGCCTACACGGTGGTCAAAGATCCTCGCAAAGTGAATTTCTCTTATCGTGACAACCTTTGGCATGGCGCCGACTTGTTGGCGACGGGCATCGCGAGCTTTGGGCACGCCAGCGGGGTCCATTACCAGAATCTGGCCGAATTGGAGCAGTACCTGCTTCAAGTCGAAGCCGGACAATTGCCGTTGGGCCGCGGTTTCGTCCCCACGGACCATCAGCGGCTGGTGCGCGAAATGATTTTGCTGATGAAACGCGGGTATCTGGATGCCGACTACTTTCGTAAGAAGTTTGATGTCGAGATCATCGAGCAGTGGCGAGAGCAGTGGGACGGCTACGTCGACGACGGCTACGTCGAAATCGACGGTGATTCGATCCGCTTGACGACCGCGGGCTTGCTCCGTGTCGACGCCCTGTTGCCCGCATTCTTCGAACCGGAGTTTCAAGGGGTTCGCTACACGTGAGTGACAAGCGGGCAGGGGGCAGTTCGCCGGCGCCGAGTCCGAGCGAGTGGTTTACTTTCGCGATGGGCGAGTTTTCCGCCGAGTTTCCGCGTGATCGACAGTTCGCCACCAACCACATGTGGGCCAAGCAAGTTGCCGCCGACCGATGGCGGTTTGGCTTGACCGCCTACGCGGTGAGGTTGCTGCAAGATGTCTATTTCTTGGATTGGGTTGTTGAGCCGCCGCAACAGATATCCAGTCGTGCGAACATCGGTTCGATTGAGAGCAAGAAAGCGGAAAGCGATTTATTCGCGCCGATTGCCGGAAAGTTTGTCGCGATCAACGAGGCCACGATCGCCGACCCGTCATTGATCAATGCCGATACCTACGAGGATGGTTGGCTGATCGAGATCGAAGCGGATCCGACCGCAACAGGGCCACTGCTTCAACCGGACCAGTACCTGGCGCATCTCGCCGACGCATGGGATGTTGCCCAGCGAACGATCAAGGGCCAAGCGAACCATTGAGCCAGGCTGTCAGGGGCCCGCTGCGATCGCACCGGCCATTTCCGCCGCGGCACGTTCGGCCAACATTCGCGTCCGGCCGTGCATCGTGTCGCTGAAGTAAACCGGCGAGATCCAGGTATTGCCCGACATCGGTACGTCGACGACCACTTCGATGATGTCGGAGTCATCTTTGATCGGGTTCGGGCTGACGGTGACCGTCGCGTTGGACACGCCGAACAGAGCCAGGTGCGCCTCGGCTGTGTTTTTCACATCGGCAACCTGCGCGCCGACGATGATTCCTTTGCGAGCGGCCAAGTACGACGCATGATCGACCGAGTGTTTCAGCATGTTCAATCGAACAAACTCGATCGATGCGAAGACGAATAACAGCAGGATCGAAATGGATACCGCAAATTCAACGGCGGCGGCACCATGGCGATGTTTGGTTCGCCTACAGCTTCGACTCGGGTTTGTCCTATCCATCATGGGTTCATTTCGCTTATTCAGTTAACAGAGACGGAAGTCTCTTGGCGATGGTTCGAAACGCTTCTTGCAACTGCGTTGCATCCACGGCGTGGTAATGCGTGCCGCCGGTCATGTCGGCGATTTGCTGCATCAGCCCCTGATCGGCCTCAACGCTAAAACTGATCGTATAAATGGGTATCTCGTTGGCAGCCGCATTGGCGGCCGCGGTCAACGGATCGGTACCGGCGGTGTTGATTCCGTCGCTCATTAAAACCAATGCGTTGTTGGCCCAAGGACGACAGTGTTTGGGATCGGTCACCGCGTTGATCCCCTCAAGGATGCCGCTGCCGATGTTGGTTGACCCTCCTGGGAAGGCATCGGAGATCTTGTTCAACTCCTCCATGATCTTCAGGTAGTCTTCGGTCAAGTTTTCATTCTTCGCTGCCGTGCCCGAATAGGAGCACAATCCGACCTTCTCAACCTTGGCCGTGTTCTCCAGCTGGTCGCAAAAAACATTCACACCGTCGACCAGATCAAGCCATCGGCTGTTGGGCGGTACGGGTTGGCCATACCCCCATCCCGGCGGCGCGGCAGCTGGCGTGCCACCGGTTGGTTCATCGGCCGCAAACGCCATGGATCCGCTGCGGTCCACAATGATCACCACGTCCAAAGTGGTCTGGGCGTTGGTCGCTGTGAATACCGGACGAATCTGAAAATCGGGTCCAAAGATGGGAAAGAACGGCTCGACGGCATCCCCGGCGCCCGCGGCAAATGAATTGGTCGTCAAACGAACGGAATTCCCGTTGGTGCTTGTGGTGAAGGTATAGGCCTGGCCGCCCGCATTTCTCTGACTCAAACCGAACTCCAGGTCTGTGCTTTCGATCGCCATGACCGTCGATTCGACCGGATTCAGGTTGGCGATCTGCTGTGCCGCGGCCAGCGCCAGCGCCTCGTCACCGGTGTCCACATATTCGATGCTGGCGGCACGTGCGGCCGCATCGGTGACCACCTGAAGTTTCGCGTTAACGACTTGGATATAAGCGAGATTGACCGCCGCCGCGGCCAATGCGAATAACACTGGCAGCAAGATGACCACGGTGACCATCGTGGCGCCGCGCCGAGCAGTAGTTGAATGAATCATGGACCGCCTCTGTGATAACAAAATACAAGGGTTCGTTACTCAGCTCTCATCACGACCGATTCGCTGAGCGTTTTGCCTTGATAAAAGACGCCTCCTAGTACCGAATTGGCGACACAATCGGCCGAGACCGTCACGGTCAGCATCTCACCGACATTGATGACGCTCGGATCCGGGCTCATTGCGATCGTGTACCCATGGACGTTTCGATCATCCAATAACATCTGGCACTGGAACTCGACGCTCGCTGCGTCTGAACCAGGCAAGATGCCGATCCGCGCACCCTCATAGGCAGTCAAGCTGAGATTCTGCTTCAATTGAAGCATCACGCATGCCTCGGTTGTCGCCAGCAGCAGCAACACCAGGATCGGCAGGCAAATCGCTAACTCAACCACCGCCAAGCCAGCATTCGGTCGGCCACTGCGGTGATCGCGTTGACAACATCCTTGCGGTATTCGCGTCTTCGATCGCACGGTTGACTTCGCAGAATTTGAACGGACGCAACAACCTTACCCAGTGCTCCCTCAAGACGTGTTGCGTCAGTCTTCTGTAGAGGGGACTTCCAGGGGAACGCTAGTGCATGTCCCCGCCGGTGTTGCATAAATGTCGCACAGGCCCAGAAAATCGTCGTCGGATCGCCAAAAGAAGTGCTGACTGGGACGGTTGTACCGTTTACCGATAGCGGCGAATGAATGCTGCCGATGTCGCAGCAACGAATTCGATATCAGCGACGGTGTCGGCGAGCAAATGATCGGCCTGGTCGAGTGCGATGAGGCTAACCGATGTGCTGGAATCGGGAGCGGATTGGATCAATCCCATGATTCTCAGGGCGTGATCGAAACCGACCGTTTTGTCGCTGGGCGAGTGCATTAGCAACGTGGGCGTGCGAATCCGTGACACCATGCTCGGCAAATCATGACGCCGAAAGTCCGCTAGCATCTGTTGCCGTATTGGCCATTGGCGACCGCCAATACGGACCGTTCCGGTTCCCTGCTGTTCAATCATGGGGTCCATTTTGGCAAGCAAGCTTGCCAGGTGCTGGGTATCGCTGGGAGCAGCGAGCGTCACCACGGCAGTCAAACTGTCGATTTCTTCGGCGCCGGCGATCGCCAGCGAAGCGGCGCCGCCAAAGCTGTGGCCGACCAACGCGGTTACCTCACCCAGTTCCTGACCGGCGAACCGGATCGCGGCACGGGCGTCTGCCAGATTGGTGGTAAAGTTGGTTTGGGAAAAGTCACCATCACTTCCGCCCAGGCCGGTCATGTCGTATCGCAACACAGCGATGCCGCGAGCGGCTAACGCGTGGGAGATGCGCACGATCGCCTTCAGATCTTTGTTGCAGGTGAAGCAATGACTGAAGACGGCGACCGCGGTGGAGCCGGGATCGGCTTGGGGCTGGTCGACGATGCCGGCCAAATCGAACCCGCAGCCACCTGGGAATTTGACGCGATACGACTTCCGATGACCGCTCAAGCCTGGCCGTTATGTTCGGTGATCCGTCCCGCCCGAAACGCCTCGGCCATCGCTAGCGGAACCTCGGCTTCAGCAAGCACCAATTCCGCGCGGTTCTCGGCGACTTTGGCTTTCATCTGCTGTTCTTCCGCGATTGCCTCGGCGCGTCGCCGTTCCGCTTGGGCACGCGCGACACGGGTGTCGGCTTCGGCCTGGTCGCTTTGCAGCCGAGCGCCAATGTTCTCGCCAACATCGATATCGGCAATGTCGATCGAAACGATCTCGAAAGCGGTTTGAGCGTCCAGTCCGCGAGACAACACCACGCGAGTGATCATGTCGGGGTTTTCGAGAACGTCAAAGTGGCTCGCGGCCGACCCGATCGAACTGATGATTGCTTCGCCCACCCGGGCGATGATCGTGTCTTCGGTCGCACCTCCGATCAATTGTGCGATGTTGGTTCGCACCGTCACACGAGCTCGCACGCGAAGTTCGATGCCATTTTTCGTGATCGCGCTGAGCGTCGTTTTGCCGCTTCGCGCGGGATCAGGGCAGTCAATCACTTTGGGATAAACGCTCGTTTGAACCGCGTCCAATACATCGCGACCGGCGAGATCAATTGCCGCCGCCTGGTCAAAGTCCAAAGGGATTTCGGCACGGTGCGCCGCGATGATCGCATGGATCACGTTCATCACATTGCCAGCAGCCAGGTAATGGGCTTCCAGCCGCCGGGTGCTGATTCCTGTGTTGCGATCGATGCTCAATCCCGCTTGCGCCGACATCACCTTCGCCTGAACCACCACGTTCGGGTTCACCTTGGTGAAGTGCATTCGAATCAAACTGACCAGGCTGACGTCGGCGACCGACATGTAGGCTTGGAACCAAAGTTTGAAATAACGCGCAAAGAAGAACAGCAGCACGGCCAACACAAACGCCACGAATAGCCCGCCGGCGATCATCAAAATCTGGCCAGGCGATTGGGCCAAAACCCAGAACGAGAAGCTGGTCTGCGGCATGGAAGCGAAAAGCATCATCGTGTTTTGGTCCCGGCGGGTGGTGAGCGATATCCGCACCCCTATGATCATAGGGGTGCGGACCGCCGGTGCAAGTATCGTCGGAGCGGCATCCATCGTCCAAAACGAAAAACTCACCGTCTCGGCGGGTTCACACGAATTTCTTTAGCACATTGGCGACCTTTTCCGGGTCATCTGCTTCGACAAGCTGCTCGATCTGTTCGGCTGGCAATCCCATTTTCTCCAAGTGGCTGGCCAACCGTTTCCAAACGGTGGTGCGTTTCTTGCCTTCACTCAAGTACAACTCCGTCACCGCTTCCTGGGCCTTTTGCAATCCGATGGCGTCGCGATTGCGGTAATAGTTTTTGATGATTCGTTCTTGATGACGACTATGTGGTGAGCTCATGGGTGAAATTCGGAACCCTCGCGAAAATGGCTGGGATGAGAATGGGATAAGAATACGTGAACCACCCCGATTATCGGCAATGCCGTGCGTATTCTATAGTAGGCTTCCGCCGCGAGTGTGGTTGTGGACAAGCCCCCATTTCGGCGGGGCACGCCAGATTCGCGGAGCCATGTCCAATTCGAGCCGTCAACGATAAAAGAGTGAGCTGGTAATGACCGTTTGCCGTGGTGTTCGCGGGGCAACGACCGTCGAAGCGGACGATCGAGAACAAATCCTGAACGCGACCCGACAACTTTTGGCATTGATGATTCGCCGCAATGGTATCGACTCGACCGACGTCGGCAGTGCCCTGTTTACGGTCACGAGCGATCTGAGTGCCGAATTTCCTGCTCTGGCGGCACGCCAATTGGGCTGGATTGAAGTGCCGCTGCTGTGCGGCTACGAAGTCTCGGTCACCGGTTCGCTGCAAAAGTGCATTCGCGTGTTGATGCATTGGAACACGACCAAGTCCCAATCGGAGATCGAGCACGTCTATCTGCACGGTGCCGAAAAACTGCGCCCCGATCTTTCGGTCTTGCCGCCCGTTGATTTCGAGGAACTCGAGCAGTGGATCAACGCTCATCTTTGCGAGGAGTGAGACTTTGGCTTCGCCAGTTACCATTCGTTGGGTCAAGCAACCGGAGCTAAGTGCCGCTCATTCCGCCTACATCGTTGCCACTGGCGCGCCCTGCGTTGACCAAAAAACGGAACAGCTGTTGGTGTCGCCCGTGACGGGCATCAACACCCGGCTGATTTCCTCGTCGATCGACATCGGCATGTTTTGGCAGCGATATCGCTCGGGGATCATTGCCAACGACGATAGCAATCGAGCCTGTGCCAAGGCGCTTCTGTCGGCCGGTTGCAGCGAGTTTCAGGTTGAACAAACCGCCAAAGCGATCTCCAGCCTGCTGAGCGAATGCCGGCTCAGTTTCAGCCGACGGTTTCCCAAGCTCGGCGATCAGTTGGAATTGCGTGCACGGCCGCTGAAGCAGCACTGGGAGATGGTCGGTCCCGGACTGCTCGGCAATATCCAGCGACAAGTATGGGGTGACAGCCTGCCGGACGATTGGTGGCCAACTCGAGTCGATGGGCTGTTGGTCCAGCCGATGCGCGGCGGCGATGGGGGTTATGACACATTGGCTGGAAAGTTCTGGATCGAGGCGATGCTGACCGATGTGGACCCTGCGGTGCCGGAGGTCCTTCGCGTGGCTTGGCTGGTGACCCAGCTGGCAATTGAATCGCACTTCCGCGACAAATCGGGAGATCAGACGTTGGCCAGAGCCTGGTCTCTGGCGTCGGTACCGCTGGTGCTCACGGCCGCGGCCCAACTTGATTTGATTCAAGGGGAAAAGCTCCCCATCCGGGCGGCGATCGACCTTTGGCATCTCGGTGGCGAGGAGGTATCGGGCAAACTCGAACTGTGGTGGCAGCGGACTCAGGACGCTCCTACCCCGCTGCCGGTGGCGCTCAAAGAGTTCGATCGCATGCTCCATGGCGCTGGCGGGCCGGCGAAGTCGAGGTCCTGAGGGTCGGCGGGCCACTTGATCGAGCTTTTCTACAACGGTCTCCGATATCGGCCAGCCCTCTGGCGCCTTAAAATGAGACGAACCGTTCCGCTCACTGGGGGAATCCAGAATCTGCGGGGCCTCCCGATGTTCTTGAACCCTGAATGAGTCATGGTCGCTTATCTATCGGTCCGCAGCGGGCCGGAAAAGGGCAAGCAATTCCCACTGGATCCCAATTGCCCGATGCACATCGGCCGCGGTACCAGCTGTGAAATCATGTTGACCGACCCCGTCAGCAGCCGATTTCACGCGGTCGTCTATTTCGAGGACGGTAATTGGCACCTCCGTGATACCAGCAGTCGCAACGGCACGCTGGTCAACGGCCAGAAAACCGATCATGCCCGTCTACTCGATCAGACCGTCGTCACCGTTGGCAGCACCGACTTGCAGTTGAACGAGCCCGATCTCGATGATGCAGAGCACCTGCTGACACAAACCGTGGTCCAGGATGTCACGGCGACCGAACGCAGCTGGCATACCGCGATCGAAGACCCGCTGGCGGTTGTCGCTACGACCGGCCATGTGTTGGATCTGTACACCCTGAGTCTCAGTTTGTTGCAAAGCAACAATCCCGATGAGGTGATCGATACGGTCATCGAATTGCTGCGTGACCGAACGAAGGCCGATGTCGTCGGGCTTTCATTTGACTCCGGTGACGGGCGTCTCAAGCCGCAGCGGGTTGTCCCCAGCGAGGCTGCGAATTCGGTCACGATCGGCAAGGGGCTGATTCGTCGAGTTGTCCGCGAGGGTGAAGCGATCTGGATCAATGAGGATTCGAGCCATGACATCAGCTCGAAAGTGGCGGATCGATGGTCCGACGTGATTTATGTGCCCCTCAATAGCGGCAGCAATAACATGGGTGTATTGCACCTCTATCGACAGAAACCGACCTTTAAGGAATCACATTTCGAGCTAGCGGTCGCTGCCGGACGTCTACTCGCCGTTGGGCTGACCCGCGCTTTCGAGCACGACTCGTTGAGGGCGGAAAGGCGTCGAATCGCCGACCGAAACGCCGAAACCGACGAGCTACTCGGCTCGAGCACCGTGATGGTCAAGCTGAAGGCCAAGATTGCACGTGTCGGGCTGGCCAACGGCAGCGTTTTGATTCGCGGCGAAAGTGGCGTGGGCAAGGAGCTTGTCGCGCGAGCGGTGCATCGGGCCAGCCCCCGTGCACGCCGACCCATGTTGACGGTCAATTGTGCCGCGATTCCACGAGACCTGATCGAAAGCCAATTGTTTGGTCATCGCAAAGGCTCGTTCACCGGCGCCGATAGCGATCATGTCGGTTGGTTTCAGCAGTCACATACTGGCACCTTGTTCCTTGATGAAATCGGTGAACTGACGTTGGAGGGACAAGCGAAACTTCTTCGCATCCTCGAGGGACATCCGTTTCTGCCCGTCGGTGCCACCGAAGAGGTCCTCGTTGACGTGAGGGTTATCGCGGCTACCAATCGCGATCTAGCCGAATTCGTCCGAGAGAAACAATTCCGTGAGGATCTTTTTTACCGGCTGAGTGTCTTCGAGTTGTTTGTCCCGCCACTTCGTGAGCGTGATGCGGATCTCGATCTGTTGATTGATCATTTTCTCGATCACTTTCGCCGCCAACGCGGTCGTGCCGCGTTGCAGCTCAGCGAGTCGGCGCGTGATCGGTTGCGCAATATCCCTGGCCCGGGAACGTCCGTCAATTGCGAAACGTGATCGACAGCGCGGTTGTGATGGCCGACGAGCCGACCATCGAACGCGAGGATTTGGGCTTGCGAGATGCCGGTCTGAGCCGCTTAGAAACGCTTCGCATCGACCAATGGGAGCAGCGGTTGATCCGACAGGCACTGGAGCGAAGCGGCGGCAGCGTTCCTGAGGCGGCAAAACTTTTGGGCATCAGCCGGGCAACGGCATACCGTAAGATCACCGAATACGAAATCGAGCGATAAGATGCTCGCGATCATTTCGGCCCCCGGTTCGCGCGGTGATGTGAACCCGATGATCGCGATCGGGCAGCAACTGCGACGCCGCGGGTTTGATGTCGTCATCTCGGTCGCTGAGCCCTATGCGGATATTGCGCGTCAGGCAGACCTGCAGGCTGAAGCGGTCATCGATCGCAAGCGTTTTCAACAGATCCTGTCCAATCCGAACCTTTGGAAACCGTTCCCTGGCGTCCGGGCGATTTTGCGAGATGTGTCGGCGGAGTTTTTGCCACTTCATGACGCAGTCATTCGCCGGCATCACCGACCAGGCCAGACCGTGTTGGTCTCGCATCCGCTGGACTTCGCTTCGCGTGTGTTTCGGGAACTCGATCCGACGACGCCACTGGTTGATATTCACTTGGCACCATCGATCCTGCGCACCCATGATTCGCCGCCGCGACTCACACCATGGCGGTTCGAGCTGTCGCGTCCCGCGTGGGCCATTCGCGGGATGTATTGGCTGGCCGATCGCTTGGGCGCCGACCCGGTCATCGGCCAACCCGTCAATCGCCTTCGCCGCCAATACGGCTTGGCTCCGATCAGTCGAATCCTCGACGCTTGGTGGCTTTCACCCGATCGGATCGTGGCCATGTATCCACGCTGGTTCGCGCCGGCAACCGAGCAGTTTTGTCCACGGCTGGTGCACGTGGGCTTTCCTCTCTGCGATGCCGACGATCGTGATTACGAGCGGCCGACCAACCGACCGATCGTTTTTACCGCCGGGACGGCAAATCATCACTGTCGCGAATTTTTCGCACATGCCGTGCAGACGTGTCAGAAGCTTGCCCGGCCGGGGTTGTTGGTCTCGACTCACGAGCAAAACTTTCCGCAAACCATGCCGTCGTCGGTCCGGGCAATCTCGTACGTCTCGTTTGGTCAACTGTTGCCCGATTGCCGGGCGATCGTTCATCACGGCGGCATCGGCACGACCTCTCAAGCGTTGGCCGCGGGAATCCCGCAACTGGTACGGCCGTTGGCCTTCGATCAATTCGACAATGCGACGCGGGTGCAGCGATTGGAGTGCGGAGTCTGGCTGCGTCGGGACAACGATCTGGCCGAAACACTGGCACAGACGATCGACAGTGAGGTGATACGCGACAGCTGTGCGGAGATCGCCGCACGGTTGCAAACCGCTCCCGCCGCGATCGCCGCCGCCGATCAGATTCAGCAAGCACTGCGGGATGCCAAATCGAACGTTCGCTAGCTGACGTCGGCAAGTTCTGCCACACGATCGGCAAGTTCGGGTGGCGGATCGCTCACCAAAAAGACCTTTCGGCGATTCGTCGCGCCGGAAATCAATTCGATTTGTGACGGCGCTAAGCCCAGAGCGACGGCCAGAGCTTTCACGATTGCCTTGTTCGCTCGGCCCTTGTCAGCCGGTGCGGTGACGGCAACTCGCAGCGCACCGTCGTGGCTACCACCGACCTGATTTCGGCGAGCACCGGCTGTGGCGTGAACGGAGATTCGCATTTGGATCTTCAGATTTCGATGACGTTGATCAGGTTGGTAGCAGGCCATCGAACAAGCGAGATCCGATCCTGACCATTGTCGCGCCTTCGGAAATTGCCTCGACAAAGTCATTGCTCATTCCCATCGACAGCGTGGCCAACGGAATCCCGCTTTGTTTGGCTAATTCGTCTCGTAATTGACGTGTTTGCGAGAATTGGCGGCGCGCGTCATCGCGTTCCGTACCCCAGCCAGCCATCGCCATCAGTCCGTCGACGTGAACGCCATGAGTGGGTAAACGACCGAGTACACGGCTCAGTTCGAGGGGACTGAATCCTGTTTTCGCGGCGTCGCCGCTTATATTGACCTCCAGCAGAACGGTGACTCGCTGGTTCTGGGCCACGGCCTCGCTGGCAATGGAAACCAATAACCTCTCGCTGTCGACCGAATGCACGACCGGGTGGTGACGGAGCGTTCGTCGAATCTTGTTGCGTTGTAGATGTCCGATCAAGTGCCAACGAACTTCCATGCCCAGTGCAAGAGCCTCCGCTTTTTCCCACAGCTGTTGCGGTCTGCTTTCGCCCAACGCGTGACAGCCAGCATGAACCAGCGCAAGCGTTGTTTCGGCGTCGACGTATTTGGAAACGCCAACGATTTCAACGTCATCAGGGTCACGATGACTGTCCAGGGCCGCTTGCCGCACCTCGTGCTTCACGCGATCCCAATTCTCTTTCAATCGCTGATTCATGCGTGAATCAATCATCGATCAAGTCTTGTTCATCAACCGTCACCAATTCTTCCATGCTGCCGTCGCCGGTGTCGAAACGGGCGCTAAAGAAATCGGCGATCAGGTGTTTCCCCAACACGCTACGGCAACGACTTTCACCGAAGGATCGATAGACCAGCCATTGTTCTGACCCGACCTGGATCCGATACCCGACCGCTTCGTCATCACGGACGATCCGCAGTTGGTCGGCCACGGTGAGTTGCCGCCAAGTTCGTTTACGTCCGAATCGCCGTTGCTGAAAGTCAAACCAAAGGGGGGCGTAAAGACAGCCGGTGCCACGCGCGGACAAGACCAAATGATCGTCGTCGGTGGACTTCAGCGTTGCCTCCGTCTGGCCGATGCGCCACTCGCTCGCCGACAGCGGGATCACCAATCCGCGGCGTTTGCCGTCGGCGAAGAAGACTTCGCGTGTTTCGGGCTCGGTATCGATCGCGATCGACGGTGCAAGTGGCAGCCGGCATCTGTATCGAATCTCGCGAGTCGAATCTGCGACCCATCGCTCCTTGGGCAAGATGCTGTCGGCAAACATGACGCAACGGTCGTCCCGCACGAGCATCCATTGTCTTTGCAGGAGCATCCCGCCGGTCCACGGTTGCTCGATTTCCAAGTAGTGCACGTCGTCATCGGTGTACTCACATGTCGTATCCCAGCCGCCCATCGCCTGCTGTGGTTCGCCATTCAACTCGATCATCGACTGACAACGACCGGCAATCACGGGTACACGACCGGCAAACACTTCAATTTGATTATCCTGGCCAGAGTAGTCCAGGTGGATGCGTCCACGACGAACATCCCAATCGGGGAACATGACCGCAATCTTGGCGTCTTCGCTGTGATGAAATGCTTGCGGTAAACAGACTTCCCAGGCCAGTCGGCCACCTGATTGGGTTTCGCCAAGCGCCGCGGCGAGGGCGGGTCGGAGCGATTCCGGATCAAACTCAATGGCCCGACCGAGCAACCCATGTGCTGATCGGTCATCGACAACATCGGCCCGCGACCCGCTACTGAATGCCGTACGCCCCGTATGCGTCGTCATTGCGGCCACCCAGGTTGCCAACTCATTCCCCACGGTAAGTTGCTGTCGCTTGAACTTGCGGTTGGTCGTTTTTTCCAAAATCTGTCGACAGCGAACCAACGATGCCAGTACCAGGCGTGCTTGCGTCCCGCCATCGATCGCTGCGTGGATCGACTCGTCGTCGTGTTTGCACCAGGCGGCCAACGCATCGGCCGAAGGTTTTTCCAGCCGCTTGCATGATGGCAGGTCCGACATTCGCCAGGCGAGCGTCAAGCCCAATTCTGCTCCGATCAATAACTCCGCTGGCGTGTCCAATGCATTTCGTTGAACAACCGATTCACGAAGCTGTTGCAAGCTGCCGAGCAAGTTCCACCAGGTTTGCGGATCCAGTTTTTCGGTCAGTGCTGGCAACGCGGAGGCCCACGCGACCGCTTTGGCACAGTCGATTACCGGCAGCGATCTGGAGTTGTTGAGGGCATCGATGATCTCGTCGGTTGCGGCTTTCAGGTCGAGCGGTGCTCGTTTGCTGCCAGCGCGCTTGCCACAGGCCATCCGGCTGATCCGCTGCAACTGCTCGTCGCACGGCCGGCCGAGTGCGGCCGCCATTCCCCAGCGATAAACCGCACCGCCTTTGACACTTTCACCAAACACGAATTCGGCCGATACCTTGACGGCTCGGTTGGTAATTCGCTGACGCAATGACTGCCACTGGCTTTCGTCCACTGACGGCGTGGTTGCCTGTGCATGTCCGTTCGTACTCGGCTGATCGGTTGGCGGTGAGGCGTTGGTAGTATCGAGCGACATGGACGAGGGGGGGAGGGATGGGGGTTTGAGTTCCATGCGGCGCTGCAGGCCAGGCACTCGTGGTTTGTCATGGCCAGGAATTCGGGTTGGCCGCGGAGAGGGACTTGCAACCAATGACGGGACCGCCGTAGGGGTGCCCCCGCGTCAATGGTGCTTGGCCCCTTTTGCCGCCGCGTTTCGCGACCGCAGGCCAGCGGATACCTTAACCTGTTGGCGACGTGACGCCAGCACCGCACCGATTCTTCGTCGATGCCGTATCATGATCATCGATTGGGCTACGATGATGGAGCGATTCTGGATCACGAAATGATCACGAAACGGGTCACCACGATCAAACGGGCCACTGGGCACATTTCCCTCGCCACCGAGAACACTGTTATGTTTCGCTCGTCTATCTTCACCCCCCTTGTCCTGGCGTTTTTTTGCCTGATCGCCGGCACCGGTCGATGCGGTGCCCAAACGACCGATCCATCAAAAGCGGAGGAAATCAAGCCGGATGGGCCGACCGGCAAGCGTCGGTCCCTGACCGAACCACTGGAGAAGATCGCGACACCAGTGGATGACTATGTGACGCCCGACATGGTGGCAGCGAAGGCCTTCGGCCCGCCTCCGGAGGCGAAACAGTTGACCAAGTCGCATTTGTGGATCGATCGCAAGAAGAGCCGAGTCTACTTCGACGGGTACGTGGCGATGCGGGATGGTCCGCTGGAAATGTTCGCCTGCCCGATGGGCACCAAAGAGCACGAATCGGTCATTGGCACACTTCCCAAAGCGAGTGAGGTCCATGCGGCATTGTTGGCGATCAACGCGATCCCAGGTGCACCGGTCAGTTTTCTGCCGAAATTCGTGCCGGCCAGCGGTCAACGGATTCGTGTCTGGGTCTGCTGGCGTGACCAAGAGGGCAAGTTTCATGTGATCGATGGCCGGAAGTGGGTGCAAAAAAGCGGCACCAAAGAATCGATGAACTCGGAATGGGTTTTTGCCGGTAGCGGTTTTTGGGAAGACCCGTCCGATGGACACAAGTATTACCGCGCCGACAGCGGTGACATGATCTGCGTCTCGAATTTCAGCACCGCGATGCTGGACGTCAACATTGCCAGCAGTGCCGAATCGGATCAATTGCAATTCAGCCCATTTACCGAACGGATCCCCGAACGCTTCACCCCCGTGCGCGTGGTGCTGGTGCCGATCCCCGATGCCGATGGCAAGGCGAAGAGTGAATCGGATCGCAAGGACTCTGGGCCGTCGCAGGTTGATCCCAATGAACCGCCGACTGAGGCAGTATTGCCAAAAAGAAGCGGCAGCTAACCTCATTCAACCGACACGACCACTGCATTCGGCAAAATCGGTTGCCCCGCGATGGCTGCAATGGCAGACGGGTTTGACAATTCTCGCGATGGTAGCCAAACGCGAGGTATTCTTTTTCGGCGAAACGGCCAGCAGGAGTTCGATTGCCGCGATCGTGTCGCGTCGCACGGCACATGGTGTGCAAGCGTTTGCCTCGGTCACAGCGGTTGCCGCGAACCGACCTCGTCGATCCGCATGATCGCGAATCCCGAAGCGGCGGAGCTTTGGCGTTCGAGTCGATCACCAGCATTGGAATCAACATGTCTGACTCAAATCACATCGTCTTGATTGCCGAAGACAATCCCGGTTTGGCTCGCGTGTTGTCTTTCAAATTTCAATCCGCAGGGTTCACGCCGTTGGTTTGTGCGGACGGACAAGTCGCTTGGGAGGCCTTCCAAACGCATCGGGTCACCGCCGTGGTTAGCGATCAGGAAATGCCCCGTATGTCAGGCGTCGAGCTTTGTCGCAACATTCGCCGCATCGACACCGAGGTGCCGTTGTTCTTGGTCACGGGACGCCAGTTGGAACTCTCTGCCACGGATATTCAACAGGAATTGAACATCTCGCATATCTTTGCGAAGCCGTTCAGCCCTTCGAGCGTGATTGATGCTGTCAATCAAGCGATCGCCAATGCATCGCCGGCAACTCAGCCGGTGGACGTTTCGTAATAACCCTGCACCACCCTGGGGTTCGCTGCTGGCCACGGAGGCATCATGAATCAGCACCAAAAAATCGAAGATTCGCCCGTCGAGCTTGACGATGCACTTGCCGGTTTGCTTGCCGAACAGCTCCGCTGCGAGGTGCAGTTGTGCGATGCCGATCAAACCGCCGCAGAGGAAACCATCCGAGAGGAAACCATCGCGGGGGCCATCCGGCGTCCCTCGCAGGCGTGTGTTCGATGCCAGACGGACATTGCGACGATCGCGATCCGATTGCCTGCCGGCCGAGTCGCGGTGTGGCATTGTAGTGCCGAAACGGCGCAGCAGTCTGCCAATCACGCCCAAGCGGTGCTGGCATTGGAAAAAATGCGATCGGAAAAAAATCAGCTCCAAGCCGAGGCCGAGGCGCTCGCCACTCAGGTCATCAGCGACTTCGAGGAACTGTCGCTGATCCAATCGCTCGCAGCGTCTTTAGCACTCCCGCACGAACAAGGATCGGTTGGCGAATTGGTGCTTCGATTCTTGCGTCCGTTGGCCGACGGAATTGGCGCCGTTTCGATAGCCGCGGTGTTTTGCATCGACGGGAGTGAGGAGATGGCCACGCCCTACTGGTCAGGCGAAGCGATCGTTTCGGACCGATCGCTGTACCGACTGATCCAATCGCACCGCGATGACGCGGTGGCACAGCCCGTCCTGCGAAATGGTCGAAGTCCGTCGTCCGACCCGGCTGAAACGCTCCGCGAAGTCATTTTGGTCGAGTGCCGTAGCGAGGGGCGCTTGCATGGTTGGTTGGTCGCTTGCAATCGCATCGACGACGCCGCCAACGACGCTCCCTGGGCTCAGGTCGGCTTTACCACGATCCAAGCATCGCTGCTGGAAACCGCAACCAACCAACTGGCTGCCCAACTTCACAATCTGCGATTGTTGCGACAAAAAGAAGAACTCTTTACCGATGTGGTTTGCGCGTTGGTCAGCGCTGTCGAAGCCCGTGATCCTTACACCTGCGGCCACAGCGAGCGGGTGGCACTGTTCGCGAAATGCCTGGCGTCGGCCAACGGGGAATCACCGGCTGGCTGCGAACGGATTTATCTGACCGGCCTGCTGCACGATGTTGGAAAGATCGCAATTCCAGACGGTGTGCTGCAAAAGCCAGGCAAACTGGATGAAGATGAGCGCGCCATCATTGAAACGCACACCGACGCCGGTTGGCGAATTCTGCACGAACTCGACGCGCTGCGAGAAATCCTGCCGGGTGTCCTTCACCACCACGAAATGTATGACGGAAAGGGATACCCCGACGGGTTGGTCGGCAAAACGATCCCGCTGGACGGTCGCATTTTATCGGTTTGCGACGCGTTCGATGCGATGACCAGTGATCGACCTTATCGCAAAGGAATGCCAACCGAAGACGCAATGGAAATCTTGTCCAAGGGCGCCGGAACGTCTTGGGACCCGAAACTCGTCGAGCTATTCATTGAGAATATTGACGCGATTGAAGCGATCCGACTTCGACATCGTCCTCGCCGTCAAACGAGCCGGCCAGCGCCCGATCTCCAGCCAGCAGCCGATCTCCAGCTCCCACCGATCGGTCCGGTGACCCTCCATTGACGATGGCGAACTAGGGTGCCAGATCGTTGAGGTCGAGGTCATCGTTCATGCTTCGCTGCAGTGTTTGCAGCTGGGCGAACAACCTCTTGATCACCGGTTTCATCGTCACATCGTCCACCAGATCCTCCATTTCACGGGGATCGCTTTGGATGTCGTACAGCCGTAGCGTTTTGGCGTCGGGATAGACGATCAGCTTGTAGCGGTCTGTGCGAATGCTGCGTTGCTTGTTCAGATAACCGCCATAGATCGACCGATAGGGGCTCTTGCCACCGGCCAGGAGCGGCAGCACGCTGTTGAATTCGACGTGCTCGGGTTTCGCGATTTTCGCCAATTCCAATGTGGTTGGCATGATGTCCTGCAAGTAGATCGGCTCATCGATCCGTTGACCGGGCTTGGCCCCCGGGCCGACGACAAAGAAGGGCACTCGCACACTGTGGTCATGCAGATTTTGTTTACCCATCAAACCGTGCTGCCCGACCGCAAGCCCGTGGTCGGCAGTGAAAAAGATCCACGTGTTGTCCGCTTTTCCGCTCTTTTCAAGGGAATCCAGGATGCGGCCGATCATCGTGTCCATGTGTGTGATGATCGCGTAATACTCCTGACGATGAACCTTCACCGCATGAGGCGTGCGTGGAAAGGGTGCCAGTCGCTCGTCTCGCAGCCCCTTCCCGCAACCGATTTCCTCGGCATGCGGATACAGCGGCTGAAAATTGACGGGCACCTCGATCGATTCCAGTGGATATTTCGCGACATACTCTGCCGGCGATTGACGCGGGTCATGCGGAGCATTGAAGGCGAGATACATAAAGAACGGCTCGTCGCGTTGCCCCGCTTCGCGAAGGAACTCACCGGCGTGATTCGATACCACTTCGCTCCAGTGGGTCCCTCCCTCCCAGAATCCGCCAAATTTCGGGTCCGATGGTGACCACGGATCACTGCCATCGGCTGCCGGGCGGTTATAGCCAGCCTTCGTATCTTGCGGCATTCCCGGACGGACGTCGCGGACCACATCGAATGATTTTTCAGCGCTCGCTTTGCAATGCCACTTTCCCGTCATGTAGGTGCGGTACCCAGCCGATTTCAAGTACTCGCTCCACCAGCGGCCTTGTTCGCGTTCTTGCTCGGAAGTTGCGTGAATCGCATTCGCATTCCAAACAAAGCGTCCCGAGTTCAGCATCGTGCGGCTGGCAATGCAAACTGCCCCGCTCCAGGATCCCATGTTGTAGGCATGCGTGAAGGTCGTTCCACGGCGGGCGAGTCGATCAAGGTTCGGCGTCTGAACTTCCTTGTTTCCGATCGCGTTGATCGTGTCAAAGCATTGGTCATCGGCAAAGATGAACAAAATGTTCGGTCGTTCGTCGGCAGCCGAGCGGTGGAACGAACCGATCAACGCACAAAAAATGAAGCCGACGCAGAAAGTCAATCGAACCATGCGGAATCTCTCTTTTGAGAACTTGATACCACAGAGTTTAACCAATCCGCATCAGCCGAGTTGGCGTGGCAAGTACAAATCGACCTGGGTTTCGCCGAACACGCGGTATTTCACACCATGACGCCAAAGCTGGAAGTAGGGCTCCAGCGGATCATTCGTGCCCGCCACGGGGGCATACAGGGGCCACATCAGGTAGTCCCTCAGCATGGCGTCGCATGCCGTGAAGTAAAACGCCGGTCGAAGCGTCGCGGCGTGGGGACCCCCATCGATCCTCTCCACCCACAACGCCGCTTCGCGTTGCAGCGTTTTCAATAGTTTCGATCTCTCTCGATCGAGTTTCGGGTGCTTCGGCGGGATCCCCTCCAACACGCGAATCGCAGGAATGGGATCGAGTATTTTGGCAGTCGCCGTGTCTCCCACGGCGGTCGCCAACTCCCTGACTCCAACGAGCCAGCGGTTCGCCAGACGCTCGGCTTGGGCCGGATCGAGCGGTGGCGGATTTCGAACCACGAAGTAAGCGTCCCGCCCTCCCTGCGGACGTCGATCGTCGCCGGCAGCTTGATAGAGTTGCCCGAGGCGCGCCTCTAATTGTGGCCCCGAATCCAACTCATCGAACAGACCTCGAATCGCTTGCCCGTCTGGGCGGCATGACTGAAAAATGCCAATCAACGAATCGGCATCGGGCACGACTTCAGGTCCGAAGCCGGCAAGTTCATGGAAACGTCGAATCAGTCCGTGGCTCGGCATCGCTCATCATCCAAACATCGCATCGGCATCGCAGGGGTCGTTTTCCGGCTCCATCATAGCAACGCAGTTCGTGGCGCCCGAGGGTGCTGGCGACCTGCACGGTCTCGACCACGCGATGACGATTGGGGATGGTTGGCTGTCTCTCCGGTTCGGCACGCACCGGTCATTGAAATCAGCGATTTGCTAGTGCCAATTGCGACTCAAAAAGCCTGACGGTTTGGACTTCGCGACTGATTCGTTCTGCTCACGCGCGGCTGTGACGATCAGCCAAAATGTCCAGTGTTGCGAAAATGCAACGCCTGTAGCGACAAATAAACAGGATTGGGAAACTGGCGAGTTTTGAGGGCGATGAGAACAGCAAAAGTGCTGTTTTTCTCCGGTTTTATCTACATTTTCTTAAAGCCTTGCGTACCCTTTACTGTTGGCTCGCAAACACTCGGGGGAATGATGGACTGCCATCCTGATCTCACGGGCCGGTTGCGAAGACTCAACTTTTTTGTACCTCGACTAGCATTCCGAACATGATTCGACCAGCACACTTCCGAATCGGCCAGTTTCTTGTCATCTGCATGACGACAGGTTCTGGTGGTGTCTTGTTCCAGCAGCCAGCGCACGCTCAAGAAGGATGTTGCTTCCAGCCGGCGTATCGCTTGCAGTGCGAAACGGTGATGGAACCTCAAACGGTGCAGCGATTCCGAATCGCCTACGAAACCGAATACGTCAGCGAAGATGTGACCAGTTATCGGCCGGTGTTAAAAACACGTACAGAAGAGCGTGAGTACAAGGTTGCCAAGCCTGTGGTGGAAACCAGTTACCGTGAAGAGCGTTACACGGTTTGGAAACCGGTCACCGAAACCTCTTATCGCGACGAAACAGTCACGCAAACTCGCTATGTCACCGAAACGTCCGAGCGAGAGGAACAAGTGACAACGATGCGACCGGTGATCGAGACTGAGTATCGAGAGCAACAATACACCGTGCAACGGCCCGTGATCGAGACTCAATATCAAGAGCAGCAGTACACCGTGCAGCGTCCCGTGGTGGAAACGCAATATCAGACACAGCAATATACTTCGCTACGGCCGGTAACGACCATGCAAAACCAAACGGTGGATGCCGGTGGATACGTCGCGCAGCAAGTGGTAACGCCGGGGCAATCGCAGTACGGTTTACAATATGTTCGCGGCGCCTATGCCACGCCCGGCCCGCTGGGGCTGTTCGCGCGGGTTCGCGGCGGCTACTACTGGACACCACAAGCGACGCCACCGACCGTGCAGACACAGTACGCCTATCGCCCGAACTACGTCACGCAGCAAGTCGCCCAAACGTCCTACGTACCCGAAGTCCAGCAGGTCCAAGTGCCGGTTCAAGTGCAACGGATGCAATCGGAAGTCGTCACTCAGCGCGTGCCGGTTCAAGTGCAGCGGATGGCGACTGAAACGGTCACTCAGAAGGTGCCGGTACAGACCACGCGGATGGTCGCGACCACCGAAACTCGCAAGGTTCCGTACACCGTTCAAAAGCCGGTGACCGAAACATTGACGCGGAAGGTGCCTGTCCAGCAACAACGGTGGGTTAGCGAAGAGGCTGTCCGCAAAGTCCCTGTCCAATCGACTCGCATGGTTTACGAAACACGGAAAGAGCCGGTGCAGGTCCAATACTACGAACAGGAAGCGATCACACGGAAGGTGATGCGACCGGTCACTCGTCAGAAGTATGTGCCCTACACCGAAACGGTGATGGTTCCGCGACAGGTGGTCCAGCGCACGCCACTGTCGTACTACGACCCGTTCTCACCGGCGATCACCAGCGGTTATTCCTCGTTTGCTCCGCCAATCACCTCATCGGTCATTACCGAGCCCGAATCGTTCGGTGAGTCGCTGCTGGCCCCACCGGTGTCCGCGAGTGACGCCCCGACGACACGACTGCAAAAAGTCGAGATTGACGAACCCAAGCAACTCGAGATGGAAGCCCCCGAGAATGCGCCTGCCGATGATTCATCCGATGATGATACCGATTCGGATGACCTGCAGGATCTGCCCAAGCCGGCATTGAAGGCCAGCGGAGCGGGCTGGAAGGTTCGCTGGAATCCAGTCTACGCCCGCGAAGTCTAGTCGCTTGCCTAAACGATGGGCGAGCCGCGTCGTAATCGGGCATCTGGAACTAGTCGCCCGTCTGCTGGCCAAAAAGCATGGAAGCCAATCCGGCATCTAATGGCGAACAAGCTGCCATAGGGGGATTGAGATGCCGCCGGTCGTGACCGTGCGATCCTGGGCATCCGAATGGCGACTTGATTGGTTCACGTTTTGCGGCTGGTGATTGGACAAACGTTCAATCCTCAGGCACCGGTCCATTCTTTTTCGCTGTCATGACGAGAGCGGCGAACCGATCGGCTGATACGAACTTGAACGCGGATGAGAGCCAGGGAAGGCCTTTGATCGTCGTCAACCGATGTTGCGCGACGACCACTACTTTGGCGCGATTCCCGAACGAGTGCTGGCATTCATGCTCGAGGCAGAGCGTGAGTTGTTCAAGCTCGGCATTCCGGTCAAGACGCGGCATAACGAAGTCGCCCCGGGCCAATTCGAGATTGCCCCCGTGTTCGAATCGGCGAACTTGGCGGCCGATCACCAGCAACTGATGATGATCACGCTGCGACGTGTGGCGGAGAAGTATGGAATGGCCTGTTTGATGCACGAGAAGCCTTTCGCGGGCGTCAATGGATCGGGCAAGCATGTCAACTGGTCGCTGGGTAGTAGTTCCCAGGGCAACCTGCTTGACCCGGGCGAGACGCCGCACGAAAACGCCCAGTTCTTGGTCTTCTGTGCGGCCGTGATTCGAGCTGTCTACAAGTACCAGGGATTGCTGCGTGCGGTGGTCGCCACGGCAGGCAACGACCATCGGCTTGGTGCGAACGAGGCCCCTCCGGCGATCATTTCGATCTTCCTCGGTGATCAGCTGAGCGATATCTTTGATCAGATCAAAGCGGGTGGTGCCAATTCGTCGATCGCGTCGGGCACGTTGACCGTCGGGGTCGATGTGCTGCCACCGTTGCCCAAGGACGCCGGCGACCGGAACCGCACCAGCCCGTTTGCGTTTACCGGAAACCGGTTCGAGTTCCGTGCGGTGGGATCCAATCAGTCGATTTCAGGGCCGTTGGTTGCGATGAATACCATCATTGCCGAATCGGTCGATTTCTGTGCGACGAAACTCGAGAAGGCGATTGCCGATGATCCCGATTCGCTCAACCAAGCCGTGCAGTCGTTGTTGACCGAGATCATCAATGAATGCTCACCGATTATCTTTAACGGTGACGGATATTCGGAAGAATGGCACGTGGAAGCTGCCAAGCGAGGACTGTTGAACCTGAAGTCGTCGGCCGATGCGCTGCCGGAACTGGGAACACCGGAGGTCGCGAAGCTGTTCGAGAAGTACGGAGTACTCTCCGAACGCGAACTGCACAGTCGGTTGGAAACTTACATCGAGCAATATTGCTTGACCGTCGATGTGGAAGCCAATCTGGCGGTCAGCATGGCTCGGACCGTGATTTTTCCCGCTGCGATTCGCTATCAAAATGAACTGGCGTCGACGTGCGCCAATTTGAAATTGGTCGGTTACGAATTTGACACCGACACATTGGACAGCATCACGGCACTCGTCAAGGGATTGCAGGACAGCATCGGTACGCTCGAGTACGCGATTCGTGATAACGGATCCGGCTCGCCGATCGACGCTGCCCGGCATCGCTGCGACGTGGTACTGCCAGCAATGCTGACGGTACGCGAGTATGTCGACAAGCTTGAGTGTTTGGTCGCGGACGATTTGTGGCCGCTGCCAACCTATCAAGAGATGTTGTTCATCAAGTAAGGCGACACCTCCGGACGGTCGCCGAGGCCGGTTGGCCGCGGCGACCGGTGTGTGCGCGTCGCCCTTGATCTGTGAATCACGAGCGCAGCCGGGATGTCTGTCTCGCGGGCCCTCGGTCGGTGCCGTCGGTGTGACCTTGCAAAGGGTGACCGAGATGGCGCGGAATCCGTGGGTGGAAGATCCCTGGACCTAGCCGGGGATCTTCTGTTGTTCGCGGCTGGGCTTTTGTTCGCGGTTGGGCTTTTGTTCGCGGTTGGGCTTTTGTTCGCGGTTGGGCTTTTGTTCGCGGTTGGGCTATCGACGGCCGATTGCTGGCGGCGTGGCGATATTCAATCGTTCCAGCTGCATGTTTTGGACTTCCATCGTCTTGGGACGGAGCGTCATGGTTTTGACCGCTCCCTCGGGGCCTTTTTGGCCATTGGGGAGAGTTTGCCGGAAATTGGCGGGTCGGTTGGGTGCGCCCTCGACGGTGAACAGATCCTTGAGGGACGAGTATGCCGCGCGGCTCGCGGTTCCCTCCAACAGACCGCGGTCGCTGCGGGTGCGAAACACGACACCGCTCGTCGCCTCCATTTCCCATGGTGTCGGAGCTCCATTGGAACGACCGCTCCATCCGGGGGCGACCGTGAATTGCAAGCGGTCGCAATCGAGTGTCGAGTCACCCATCGAGATCGCATCCATTGCCGCCGCGTCGAAAGTGTCCTCCCAGTCCTCGACTGCACGCGAGCCGACTCGGACGCCACGTAGAAACTCCAGGCTCTTGGTCGCCAGATCGCCAAGCATCTTATCGTGAAAGATCAGATGGATCCCTGTCAGTTGTCGCTCGTTAGGATTGACCGGCGCCGCGTTGCCGATGCTTTGATGTTCGTTCGTGGCCATCGGAATCATCCAGCCGCGATACCAACCCGGGCCCTCACCGACCAACTTTCCACTGGCGAGCGTATTGGCGTTACCGCTGGCGTCGCCGCCACCGGGCATCAATGTCAGCTTCGCCGCGTGAATCACGTGCTTGGCTTCCAGCACTCCGTCGGCCGCGCGGCGCAACGCGCGCACCACTACCGGCCTTTCTTTCGACTTCATCAAGGTCACTCGCCCAAGCGTGGCGTTCTTGATCGTCTGCATATCGCTGACGCGCACGTCTTGTTGCAAGTCGACTTGCAGTCGGTCGCCCAGCATCTGCAGATCCCACGTTTCACGACCGTCCAGCAGGGATGCATTGATCTCGACCCCATCGGTCAACACAGCCGAACGACCATCAAATATCATCTCTCCGTGCCAGCGACAATGAGGAGCCCTGGTCCATTGAAACTGCGATTCCGAGTCACCCGTCAGGCTGGTCGGAAGCGCTGCGGTGGGCATCCGGAATTCACCGGCCGCTTTAATCCAAACGATATTGTCATTGGGGCGGATCTGAATCAATGGCCCGATGAAGAAGCCGTCTCCCAGATCAAATCTGGCCGGTGAACCGACACCGCTTTCGAGCTGCAACAGATCCTCACCGCCGCCATCGATCAATCGCAGTCGCTCGCCGGTCAACTTTGCCGGCAACATTTGGCCGCCCGCTTGCAACAGGTGAGTCAGCTGTACTTTTCCCCGTACGCTCAGGTCTTTCGCATTGACGCCTTCCTTGTCCAAACGCAATTGGGCGGTGATCAGGTCACCGCGAATGACCGGCCGGGGTCTGGCCACCGGATCGACCATCGACTCACCGCTGCCTGGTTGGATCACCCATTGACGCAGAGGCGTGGCCCCGGCGGTTGCGTTTGGATCCCGTTGCCGGGCCGGTTCATTGGCCGGATCGACAAAAAACAGTAGCAAATGCTCCGTCTCGGCGGCGATCGCCGCGGTGTCGACTCGAACATGACCCGTGGCCTCAAATCGCTCGGGGAGGAGCGAAATCTTCGCTTGCTGATCGTTTGGGCTCGTGTTGTTCACCGGTTTCAGCACGCCTTGCAGGGCATCGGCCATGAATTCGCCGCCGTCGGTCAGCGTCGCATGGATGTCGCCATCAATCAGCAGCTCGACGTCGGCATCGAAGTCCTTGGCGGTGGCTGACTGGGTCGGTTTGAGCGAGAAGCCATCACGCCAATGGGCTCGCAGGATCGGGACCCTGGGGTCACTGACATTGACGATTCCCGCGCCCTGGACATCAATTGCACCGATCGCATCGGGTCGTTCAGGGTCAAATTGGTATGCCAGCTGCGCAAGCGTGGCCTGGATGGCTCCCCGCCTGACGCGGACACCCTTTTTTCCATTCGCACGAATCAACCCAGCAACCGCGTCGAAGTCGATCGATTCGGCGGCCAATTCGGCATCAAAGGACGGCAGCACGGCGGTTGCTGGCGCCCCGGTGGCAACCATGTGGACCAGCCAATCCATCGGGCCATCGCGCCGGATCAAGTCATTGGTCGGGTCACGCAGTTTCAGTTCGAGTGTTTCGCAGTGGAATTGATCAGCCGGACTTCCGCGGAGCTGATGGACCAGCGACACCGAATCGCGCAACGAGAGTTGATCGAGGGCAAAGTCATACTCGACACGTCCGCCACACTGAATCGAAATCTTGGCCTTGTGGTCGACCCCCGGCTGCGAGGTTGCCGCTACCGAACCATTCCGCTTGCTCGCTGAATTCAGCAGACCGCCACTTTCCAGTGGCATTACCAGTTCGTCCAGGTAAATCAGCTCCATCCGATCGAGCACTGCCACGGCGTCGCCGCCGGCGCCGGTTGGTCCGGCGAAGTAAACGGTCAGGTCACGGCCCGCCATTTTCGCCTCGCCAAAGTTCATCGCGATCGCCTCGGTCGTCCAAACCTTGCGATTGTCGATCCCGACGTTGGCGGTGCGAATGCTCAACGCCTGGCCAGCCTCGTCGCTGCTAGGACGACGGATTTCAACGGGGCCAATCATTCGACCTTGATGAATCGGCGGCGCCCCACCGCTCATCACGTCCAACGCTTCGGTGAACACGATTTCTGCGCCCTCGGGGGCATCAATGATCACCGGATCCTGACTTCGGTGATTGGAGATTCCACGACCCACGATGACCGTGACCGGCCATAGTTTCCATTGGTCGCTGGAGATCTGCTTCCACGACGAGAACAATAACATTCCGGTGGCAGTTTGCAGCTGTTTACAAGTACCTCGCTGCCATGCGCCCTCGGGAAACAAGTCGCCGAGTGAATCATCCGTGGGCCCTAAGGAATCGTCCTTCGGGGCAATCGCGGTAACGACCGGAGGCCGCATCCAAGGACTGACGACGTTGTCGTAAATCACCGATAACGCGGCCAGAAAGACAAGCGCGGTGAAGTAATGAGTCATTTGGCGCAACATGTTGACGCTTATCGGTGCTGGCAAGTGGCTGGCAAGGAACAAGCCGAAGCCCTCCCGCCGGTGATCGCTGGCTCCCATCATTCACGTTTTCTAAAACCCGAATGATCGACCCGCCGCGGTTTCAAGACTGGAGGACACGACAAACGAAACTTCACAGCAACCGTCAATACCGCAAATGCTCCTCCCATCGGTGCTTGGCACGAAGAAGCCGTTCGATCAGTTCGCGAAGTACACCTTCGCCACCACGACGACGGAGGATCCAATGGGCGGCGTTGCGGGCGTCGGTTGCCGCGTCCGCGGGAGCCACCGCTAAACCAACCGACTTCATCACTGCGATGTCCGGAAGGTCGTCGCCGATGTAGCAAACCTGCTGCGGTGTCGATCCCCACTGGGCAATCATTTCCTGTGCCCCGGCCAGCTTCTGCTGGTGGCCTTGACGCACTTGGTCGATACCCAGTTCCGCGGCCCGGTGCTGCACGATCTTGCTGGTCCTCGAGGTCAAAATCCCAAATTGAAAACCACTCTTGATCCATGCCTTGACACCAACACCGTCATGCACATGAAAGCGTTTGGTTTCCATTCCGGCATTGTCATAGATAATTCGGCCGTCCGTCATCACGCCATCGACATCCGACAAGATGCAGGTAATGCGGTCGGCGACTTCGGAATCGGGGCGTAACAGTACGGTCATTCGTCGGTGTTGATCGAAGGAGTGGAGTGGATGCGGTGCGCTAACCCGCCGGCTTGGCAAAGTGAATCGTCGCTGGTTGATCATTCGGCTCGGAAAAGGAAACCACGTCGGTGATGTCCAGCATTCCAATCGGACGGTGGTCTTGGTCGATCACTGGCAATTCGCTGATCCGTCGATGCGACATCGTTGCCACCGCGTCCTGCAACAATGATCGTGCCAATGTCGTTGTTGGCCGCTGCGTCATTCGAGAAGAGATTGGCTCGTCAAACGCTTTGTCGTCACGATTCTCAAGCAGCCGCGCCAAGTCGCTGTCGGTGAACAAGCCGGCCAGTCGGCCTTGATCGTCAACCAACATCAAGGCACCCGTACGCCGCCCCGTCTTGGATGTTGCCACCATCGCGTCACGGATCGTTGTTTCCTGGGATGCGACGCGACAGGCATCCAAGGGACGCATGATCTGGTGGACCCCGGTCAGCTTGCGACCAAGGGCGCCGCCCGGATGAAATCGAGCGAAGTCCTGTGGAGTGAACGCACGCAAACGACTGGCGAGCAAGGCGATGCCGTCGCCCACCGCCATCATCACCGCGGTGCTGCTGGTCGGGGCAAGACCATTGGGGCAAGCCTCATGGTGCAGACCCAGGGCAACCACGCAGTCGGCGGCGGCGGCCAGCGGGTTGTCTTCGCTTGCCGTGATCGCAATCAATCCGCTGGAATTCTCACGCAAATGCGAGGCGATTCGTACCACTTCCTCGCTTCGTCCCGAATTCGAGATCGCCCATACCAGGTCAGATTCACGGATCCGGCCAAGGTCGCCATGAACCGCTTCGCAGGGATGCAAGAAGTGCGCCGGTGTTCCGGTGCTGGCAAGTGTCGCGACCAGTTTCTGGCCCACCAGTCCGGCCTTCCCCACGCCCGTCACCAGCACGCAGCCGTCACAATTGGCCGTCAGCTCGGCGGCGTGTACCGCCGCGGGTGACAACGACTCGGCACTGGACAAAATCGCCAGTCCTTCAGCGGCAACCATCTCGCGAAGAACCCGCAAACGCTCCATGAGCGTTGCCGGGGCGACAAGCGATTGGGACTCGCGCAGTTGTGGTTTGGCAGCAGCAGACACGGCGAGACCTTCCTTGGCACTTCGCAGCGAGTGGATTGGCATTGGAATGTCGCCGATAGTAGTCAGAATCGGCCGGCCACGACAACGCTATTCTGTGTGAAACTACGGGCCCTGGGTGGCCTGCGAAGAACGAGGCCGCCCTCACGACTCTCGAAAAACCACCGTCTTGATCATTCGCGAGATGAACAACAGCACTCCCATCAACCCCAGCATCGCCAGGCACAGCCACTGCAGCATCGGCCACAGCGTCAGCAGGTTGAAGGCCAAAGAGTCGTTGTAGACCAGATCCCAATAGGCGACGGTTAGGGCGGCACCGGCGCACAGATAGGGTCCAAACGGAACATGCGGGTCACGGGTGAGGATGTATTGAACCAGGACGATCACGATTGCCGCGAATGGTGACAAAAAGAAAGCCGAAATCGCCCCCTGCCATCCGATGAACGCGCCGATCATCGCCATCAGCGTCACATCACCGAAGCCCATCGCTTCCATGTTCATCGCCCATGACGCGACAATGCGAATCGCCCAAATCGTTCCCCCTCCCACCGCCAAACCGACCAGGGCCGAAAACAGACCAAGCCAAGGGTTGCCTGCGATGCTCCAAATCATGGCGATGAACATCGCGCCGGCAAACCACAATGTGAGCAGCAGTTTCCAGGTCCAATGGTGAACGATTGCGGCAAAGAAAAATCGGATCGTTGCTGCAAACCCGCGGCGGCGCAGCATCACACCGCTGAATCGTCGATCGGCCAGGGCGAAGCACCAGACGCTCCAAATGCCCAGCCCGGTCAATAGCCCGGTGTCGGTGAACCATTTCGATGCCCGCGGTGGATTGGCAAACCACGGTGAATCGAACGTCGTTGGTACCACCGCTGCGACGGCGGCGCCGACCGGCAGGGATGTGGGCATGAACACCTGGATCGTCGCCGAGGCGATCATCAGCGCGATGATCGTTCCCGGAATGGTGATGATATCGGGGATCGTCTTTTCATCGAAGTCGATGAAGGTCGCCGTGATCATCAGCAGCAATAAGATGGCGTGTGCGAAAAAAGTCTGGGTCGCGATCGGTTCATAGGCGGACACAAATGCAGGTGCCCGTGCCAACAACGGAAGCAAGCCGCCGCATTGCGTCTCGAACCAATAGAGCATCGGTAATGCGGCGGTCATGGTCGCTTCGACCAGGATCGGACGAATCCAAAATCCACGTCCATGAAGCTCGGACTCGCGACGAAGCCCCCACCAACCAACAATCGGAATCCGGTCGAGCACACTCCTTGGTGGGGCTTCCTTGGCCGCAGGCGCCCAGGGATCGATCGGTCGCGGCAGGTGTGCCTGCGTGTAGATCAGGTAATTCGCAAACGCCCCGCTCGCCAGACCGACGAGGGCAAGCGCCGCATAGCGAGCGGCCAGCGGCAAAGCGATCCAACAACCGACCACTCCGGTCGGGAAAAAAAAGAACAATGGCAGCGCGATGGTGGTGGCGACTTCCAGCACCAACGGCCCAATCCAAAAGCCGCGGCCCCGCTCGACAGCTTCTCGGCGGAGACGCCACCAACCGAGGATCGGAACACGATCGAGTGCATCGCGTGGCATCCCGCCCGGTTCGGCCGGTGCCCAGGGGTTGGTCAGCTTGACCACATTGCAGCAGGCAAACAGCACGCAGTTGGCCAGTGCGCCCGCCGCCGCGCCGACAACCGCCAGAATCACAATTTGAGCGACAAACGGTAGGCCGAGCCAAAACGCGATCACGAGCCGTTCCCATCGCTAGTGGTGGTTAGCGAGCCGATCAAAGTCTGTCCTGAGTGTAAATGTCCGGGGAGGGGGCGGATCATAGCGAGCTGGCGACCGTTTGGGCAATCGACCAAAGCGGGGGTAATTCGGCGTCAATTGACGGATCTGGCACCTGGCATTAAGCTGTTATTGGGTGCGAGATTCTGCCCTTTGGTGTTTTCTTGTGCTCCCCCGCCTGCCCGCTTCTGGGGCTACCTGCGCCGGTGATGCTGGTGTTGGATTGGCGTTGTCAGACACATGTTTCCCTTCCAAGCTTAGCCGGTTGCTGGATTCGATGGATCCACATCATGCGGAAACTCAACGTCAGGCGACCCGTCTGATTGCACTTCCATGGTGCAAAGTTTTCGTCGAATGAAAAAGTGGTGTGGAATCGCCGCAGGGGCCAAGCTTGGTTGGAACGACTCACATTCCACAGAGCCATATCCGTGCAAGTCAGAATGCTCCACCAGCTCTCGATTGCTGTCTGTATCGCCGCCTTGGTGCTGCCCAAGACATTTGCGGATGAGCCGACAGTCGATCAGAACCAGCAACGGAAATCGGTCAGCTATCAGGCCGAGGTTGAACCGATTTTCAGCCGCCACTGTTTCGGTTGCCACCAGGGAGCCAAGCAGCTCGGATCGTACGTGATGACCGATTTCTCCGCGCTCGTCGCTGGTGGAGAATCGGAGCAAGCGGCGATCGTGCCCGGCAAACCGAACGAAAGTCATCTGATTGATCAGATCACGCCGGAGGATGGGCACGCGGAGATGCCACGGGACCCGTTTCCGCCGCTGAGTGGTGTCGAAATCGACTTGGTCACGCGGTGGATTGCCGAAGGGGCCAAGGATGATTCGCCCGACGACGGGGGGCCGAAATACGACGCGAACAATCCACCGGTCTATGCTTCGCCGCCGGCAATCCCGTCGGTTGACGTTTCACCTGACGGATCGCTGATTGCCGTTGCCGGCTTCCACGAAGTCGTTCTGCTCGATAACGAGACGGGCGACTTGAAGTCGCGATTGGTGGGACTGAGTCCTCGGATCAATTCGGTTCGCTTCTCACCCGATGGCAAACGGCTTGCCGCCGTTGGGGGAACACCCGCCGTTCGTGGGGAACTGCAGATTTGGGATGTGGAATCGAATCAACTGTTGCTGTCGCGGCTGATCACCTTTGACACGCTAGCCGGAGCGAGTTGGTCACCCGATGGATCGAAGGTTGCGTTTGGTGCCTCGGACAATGTCGTCCGCGCCGTTGACGCGATCAGCGGCCAACAGTTGCTTTACCAGGGTGCTCACGAAGATTGGGTCCGCGATACAGCCTTCACAGCCGATGGCAAGCATTTGATTTCGGTTGGCCGCGACATGTCCTGCAAGTTGACGGAAGTGGAAACGGAGCGGTTCATTGATAACATTACCTCGATTACTCCGGGCGCGCTTTCGGGCGGGATGAGCAGTGTGGTAGCGCACCCCGAACGCGATGAGATTTTCGTTGGCGGTGCCGACGGGATCGCGAAGGTGTTCCGCGTGTTCCGCGTGTCGGCCAGGAAGATCGGTGACAACGCCAATTTGGTACGCACCTTCCCGGCGATGCCGGGCGCATTTTTTGTGTCGCAATCAGCCCTGACGCATCGCGGTTGGCTGCCGCATCGACACTGGATGGCCAGAGTGAGGTTCGGGTATGGAAGTACGACTTTGACGGCACCTTGACCGATGAATTGAAAACAATTTTGGCCAAGCGGGTGGCCGATCGAAGCAAGCAGGAAAAGACAAAGGTTGCCGCCTACCAAGGGAACGAGACGAGTGAAGTCTACAAGTTGCCAATTGAAAATGCGGCGGTGTACGCGATTCAATTTTCCAAAGACAACTCGCTTGTGATCGCCGCGGCCGATGGAAAAATCCGAAGGATCGCAGCGGACGGAAACCTGCTTGCGGAATTCCCGGCGGTTCCCCTGGGAACAGGCAAGGCTGTGGTGAAGACCGCCTTCGACGCCAAGCAATGGAATGAGGTGGTTGCCCAGCGGATGGAGGGTGCGATAGCGGAAACAGCACCGGCACCCGAGAGCGTGAAGGAATTGATCGTCGAGCCGGCGGAGCTCCAACTGACGACGCCCTATGCGTATGCCCAGTTGATCGTCACCGCGGTCATGGAAGATGGATCGACCGTTGACGTCACACGCTTGTGCGAAATCGATTCGCCCGATTGGACGACGGTGACTGCTCGTGGATTGATCCGTCCGGTCGCCAACGGGTCGGCAAAGGTGACGGTACGCTACGGTCAGCAAACTCAAACGATCGACGTCACTGCATCGAATGTCGGCGGCGACGGTGCCGACCATGGTGCTGTC
Source organism: Pirellulaceae bacterium (assembly GCA_963734865.1). GTDB lineage: Bacteria > Planctomycetota > Planctomycetia > Pirellulales > Pirellulaceae > CBDCUW01. Next base: position 444,387 of record CAVTIV010000019.1, on the reverse strand, counting down.
GATTTCATTCGCGATGTCAGTCCGCTGCTCAGCCGGCTCGGTTGCAATGCCGGGACCTGCCATGGCGCACAAAAGGGCAAGAACGGATTCAAGCTTTCACTGCGTGGCTACGATCCTGTCTTGGATCTCCGCGCGTTGACCGACGACCTGGCCGCGCGACGGATCAATGCGGCGGCGCCGGAAGAGTCGCTGATGTTGCGAAAACCTCTAGGCACCACTCCCCATCAGGGGGGCGCCGTGATGACCGCTGCGGACCCCAACCACATTATCCTGCATCGTTGGATCGCCGACGGCAGCAAGCTCGATCTCGAGTCGCCCGGCGTCACTGGCATTGAAGTCTTCCCCACCAACCCGATTGTTCGCAGCACGACCGCTCGGCAACAGGTTCGGGTCGTCGCGCATTACGCCGATGGCAGTCGCCGCGATGTAACCCCCGAAGCGTTCATTGAAAGCGGCAACAGCGATGTGGCAACGGCGGACAAGACGGGTCTGTTGACCGCGGTACGACGCGGCGAAGCGCCGATTCTGGCTAGATTCGAGGGGGCTTATGCCGCGACGACACTGACCGTGATGGGTGATCGAAGCGGATACGAAGAACTGGCCTCGGAGCCTTGGAGCCGGATCGATGAACTGGTTGCAGAAAAGTGGAGTCGTGTGAAAGTCGTTCCCAGTCGATTGTGCGACGACGCGACATTCCTGCGCCGCGTCTACCTGGACCTGACCGGTATGCCGCCGTCGAGCGAAAAGGTACGCGCCTTTATCGCGAGACGAAACGCCGACGCGGCAGAAGCGTGCCAAGGTGATCGACGAACTGATCGGCAGCGAACCGTACATCGAGTTTTGGACCAACAAGTGGGCCGACCTGTTACAAGTCAATCGCAAATACTTGGGAGTCGAGGGGAGTACAAAGTTTCGCGAGTGGATACGCCAAGCGGTCGTCGACAACAAGCCGTATGACGAATTCGCCAGGGAAATCCTGACCGCCACCGGATCGAACAATGAAAATCCGGCCGCGTCGTACTTCAAAGTCCTCCGCAATCCCGATGACATCATGGAGAACACGACCCACCTATTCCTGGGGATTCGATTCAATTGCAACAAGTGCCATGACCATCCATTCGAACGCTGGACGCAAAACCAGTATTACGAGATGTCCGCGTTCTTTGCGCAAGTCGCTCTCGAGACCGATCCGGCATCTGGGGATCGAAAGGTCGGGGGGACAGCAGTCGAGGGCGCCAAACCTCTGTTCGAGAAGGTGGTCGACAAGGAGCAAGGTGACGTCAAGCACCCAAAAACGAATGCCGTCGTCCAACCGGCATTCCCCTTCGACGTGCCGTATGAAGTCAATGAAAACGCGACCCGTCGGCAACGTTTGGCCAATTGGATGACCGATGCCGACAATCCCTATTTTGCACGCAGCTACGTCAACCGATTGTGGGGTTACCTGCTGGGGGTCGGACTGATCGAACCGATCGATGACATTCGAGCCGGAAACCCACCCAGCAATCCCGAATTACTCGATCACCTGGCCACATCGTTTGTGAATGCGGACTTTGATGCTCAACAGATGCTGCGAATGATCTGCAACAGTCGTACCTATCAATTGAGTGTCGAGACGAATCCGTTGAACGAAGACGATGCGTTGAATTACTCGCATGCCTTGCCGCGGCGATTGCCGGCCGAGGTGATCTACGATGCCGTTCACGCGCTCACCGGATCGATCAGCGACATTCCCGGTGTGCCGAAGGGAACACGTGCCGCGTCGCTAAGCGATTCGGGTGTCAAACTGGCGGACGGATTCTTGCAAAACCTGGGACGCCCGGCACGGGAAAGCGCGTGTGAATGCGAACGCAGTTCGGGACTTCAACTCGGCCCGGTGATGGCTTTGATCAGCGGTCCTACCATCGGGACCGCGATTGCCGACCCGAACAACGAGTTGGAGCGGATCGTGGGCGAACTCTCGGATGACAATCAGCTCGCCGAAGAGATCTTTGTGCGGGCATTGGGACGGCTGCCCAGCGAACCCGAAACTTTGGCATTCAAAGAAACGATGGAGATGATCAAGGAAGATCACAAGAATCTGGTTGCCAATCTGGAAACCGCTGAGCTTGATTGGAAGAACCGACGTGTCGAGTTGGAAGCCGCGAGGGAGACGAAACTTGCCGCGACGATCCAAAAGATCGAGGCGAGAACCGAGGAGATCAAGCCCGAGCGAGCCAAGCTTGAACAGCAGCGACTGGAAAAAATCCAGGCCGCCGAACAGGGAGTCGCCAAGGCAAAGGAAAAGATTGGTGAAAAGATCGACAAATGGGAAGTCGATGGTAAGTCGTCGGTCGAATGGTTTCCGCTCGCAGCAACCGCTGCCACGGCAACCAACAAGGCCACGTTGACTCCGCAAGCGGACCGATCGATCGTTGCCAGCGGCAATAAGGACAAAGGTGTTTACACGATCACGACCAAGACGACGCTGGATAACATCACCGGATTCCGGCTGGAGGCATTGTCCGACCCGAGTCTCCCCGCGAATGGGCCTGGGCTACCGCCCAATGGCAATTTCGTGCTGACGGAATTCGAGGTCGCGGCGGCGCCAGTGAACGAGCCGAAAAAGTCCGCCAGCGTGAAAATCGGCGCTGGCAACGCCGACTTCCTGCAGGGCGGCTTCGACATCAAGGCCACCTTCGACGGCAACACCAAGGACCAGGGTGGTTGGGCCGTTGCGGGTGCGACCGGTGTGGTCCACTGGGCAACCTACAAGCTCGATGCACCGATCAAGAATGATGGTGGCACGATCTTGACGTTCAAATTGCACCAATTCCACAACGCTGCCGAACACCGTCTGGGGCGGTTTCGGATCAGTGCGACCACCGCCCAGGGGGAGATTCCGCTGGGGCAGCCCGAAACGCTGGCCGCAATTCTCGCGACCCCCAAAGCGAGTCGCAGCGACGAGTCCAGCAAAGTATTGTCCGACTACCTGACGGCGACGGATCCATCCGTGCGAGAAGCGAACGAGGCTCTTGGTGTGGCCAACCAGGCGGTTCCGCCGGACGAGGGATTGGTCGCGCTGGAACAACGGAAAAAGGCACTTTCGGTACCGACGGCCGACGATCCCAAGCTTGTGCGTTTACGTGATGATGTGAAACAAAGCAGCATCCAAATGGATCATATTCGTTTGACCGCAGCCGAAGACCTGACTTGGGCGTTGATCAATAGCCCGGCATTTTTGTTCAACCACTAAACAATTCAACTGCATCTTTTCCGTAGATCGGCGATTCGTTCGGTTCATGCGGTATGATGCTCCATCCAACTGAACTACCCACCTTCTGACAAACCTTCGGAGAAATTGCCATGCTTTCGTTCAAAGGCTTCAAGGCAAAAGACCTCTGTGATCCGCATCTTGGCGCCGCACGGCGCACGTTCTTGCGAGTGGGCGGGTGTGGCATGCTCGGACTTTCTCTGCCGTCGCTGCTGAGACTGCAAGCGGCAGCGGGCGCCGAGAGTTTGAGCGGAGGTTTGAAGGGTGGCGGCCCGGGATGGGGCAAGGCGAAGAGTATCATCTTGGTGTACTTGCAGGGCGGGCCGAGCCATTTGGATCTTTGGGACCCGAAGGACAACGTGCCGGACAACGTGAAGAGCGTTTTTAGTCCGATCAGCACACAGATCCCGGGAATTCAATTCACCGAAAACCTGCCGAAGTTGAGTCAGATCAACGACAAGTTCACGATGATTCGGTCGATGTCGTACACGCCTAACGGGCTGTTCAATCACACGGCGGCGATTTATCAGATGATGACCGGCTACACGACCGACAAGGTCAGTCCCTCCGGTCAGCTGGAGCCACCATCGCCGAAAGACTTTCCGAACTTCGGCAGCAATATCGTCAACATGCGACCGGTCGACGAACCGATGTTGCCGTTTGTGATGCTGCCGCGCCCGCTGCAAGAGTCAAACGTCGTCGGCAAGGGCGGGACGGCCGGCTTTCTGGGTAAGTCGTATGATCCCTATACCCTTTATCCTGATGGTGATGACCTTGATATGAACAAAATGGATCACATCAAGATCGACGACCTGAGACTGCGCCCCGAAGTGTTCAGTGTACGACTGCAGCGACGATCAAAGTTGCGTGATTTGCTGAACAAGCAAATGCCCGACATCAACAAGGCGGTGGAGTCGTTTGAATTGGACGAATACTACGATCGAGCGTTGTCGCTAATCGTATCGGGTCGCGCCCGCGAAGCATTCGAGCTGTCGGCAGAATCGGATGAGACACGTGACATGTATGGCCGTAACACGTTCGGTCAAAGTTGTTTGCTCGCCCGACGATTGGTCGAAGCGGGAACACGCGTGGTGGAGGTCATCTGGCCGAAGGTGGCCAACAGTGACAACCATTCTTGGGACCATCATGTTGGCCTCAGCAAGCGAATGAAGGAGCAATCCGGACCGATGCTCGATGTCGGACTGTCCGGCCTGATCACCGATTTGGACGATCGCGGCATGCTCGATGAGACGATGGTGGTTGCCGTCGGCGAATTCGGCCGCAGCCCGCAGCGTGGTGTCAGCACCAGTGGGAACAACAACACCGACGATGGACGCGATCACTGGCCCTACTGTTACACTGCCGTGATGGCAGGTGCCGGAATCAAACGTGGCTATGTGCACGGCAAGAGCGACAAGACTGCGTCGGCTCCGTTGGAGGATCCGGTTCATCCGGCAGAAGTGTTGGCGACGATCTATCACAGCTTCGGGATCCATCCCGAAACGATCGTTTACAACCATCTCAAGCAACCGCGCGAATTAGTGAAGGCGCAAGCGGTATCACAGTTGATGACGTAGCGATCGCGCGTTCGAAACGTCGGGTTGCGCCGTCGGTGACGATTCTGTCATCCGCCGCGTTGCGTGTGGCTCACATCGGTGGCCGCGATGCAGCACGCATTTCGTTGTGTGGCAAGTAAATTCCAAGAAATGATTCTGCCTCGCTCGGTTTCTTGACCTAAGTTTCTGTTAGGCCGGTAGTTGCCTCCCCACAGAAACGAACAGAGTCATGTCAACACGGATCATTCATCGCCACCGCGCACGAAAACGCCGCAAGGGCGTGGCGACCATCGAATTCGCCTTCATCCTCCCTGTACTGGTGGTGTTGACTCTGGGAACAATCGACGTCTGTTCGATGATGTTCTTGAAGGAATCGGTCACCCTGGCTGCCTATGAGGGCGCTCGCCGGGGAGTGGGACGCGACAGAACCAATGCCGATGTGGTCAATCGAGTCACTGAATTTCTGGACGAGCGGAGCATCGACTACACCGGGACGCAAGTCGTGACCATCAACTCGCCAGGATTCGACGGAGCTGACACGCTCGAGAACGTCACGGTTACCGTTTCGGTACCCTGCGCGGGAAACCTGCTAATACCCTCGCAGTGGTTTGACGATCTCATACTGTCGGCGAGTGTGACGATGCGTAAAGAATACAAAAACTTACATTAATGCTCTGTCGTACCGCTACCATCAGATCATCCCATGAAACGTCAAAGACATCGGACCGCGAAACATCGAATCGCCGGGCGTGATTCACGACTGGGTGCCTCGATCGTCGAGTTCGCCATTGTCGCCAATATCATGTTGGTCATGACGTTGACCTGCATGGAGTTTGCGCGGCTGAACATGGTACGAAACCTGTCACAGGACGCGGCATACTTCGCCGCACGCCACGCGATCGTGCCGGGGGCCACGAGTGCCGAAGCGGTTGCTGAAGCAGAACGCATCATGAGTTCAATGATCACGAATGGCTTCACGGTCAGCGTGAGCGATCTGGATGCCGATGCAAGTGAAATCACGGTAACCGTCGCCGTTGACCTGACCGAGGTCGCATTGTTCGCACCACTGTTTTTGCCCGACACGACGATCGAGGCAGTCGCCAGGATCAAAACGGAGCGATACGACGGATTCTATCAACAGTAGTCAAGAGCAAGCATGTCTTATTTGCAAGTTGCCCCCTTTTCAACACTGAAGTCTCATCATGAACGGCAGCCAACATTTCCGCATCGTTAATCGAAATCGCCTCCTGTCACGACGTGGTAGTGTGATGGCCTTGATGGCGTTCTTGCTACCGGCTCTAGCGTTGCTGGCCGCATTCTGCATCAATGCGGCTCAGATGCAATTGAACCGCACCGAATTGATTGTCGCCACCGACGCCGCGGCGCGTGCCGGCGGTCGATCCTTTAGTGAAGACCAAACCGTGACGGCAGCAAAGACTGCTGCGTTTGTGACCGCCGCACTCAATACCGTGGACGGCGAACCACTGCAGCTTCGCATGGACGACTCGGCCAATGAAATCGAATTTGGCTCAACGACCCAGCCGGATGGTCCCACGGGCCGGTATTATTTTCAGAAGATTCAGACCTCGGTTGTTGAAAGTGGCCAGCAGATTGCCAGCGCCGTGCGAGTCAACGGACGTCGCGATGATGACTCCCTGTCGGGACGAGTACCGCTGGTCATCCCGGGAATTCTTAATGCGAATGATTTCGCGACAGCACAACTTTCTGTCGCGATGCAAGTCGACCGCGATATCTCATTGATTCTCGATCGCAGCGGGTCAATGGATGATGTGACTTGGAATTGGCCATCGGGAACATCGCCGTTTAGCTCGTCGACCATGAACGCGGGCGTCAGCGCCGGAATGCTCACCTATCGCTACGGCAACTACTATTACGCAAGTGGCGTGTCACCGACCGACTACAAGACTTGGGCTTGGGAAGATCACTATGGTCTTGGGCCAGCGCCGACCGCACCGTGGGATGACCTCGTCATTGCCGTCGATGCGTTCCTTGACGTGCTGGATCTGACCAGCCAAGAAGAGCAAGTCTCGCTTGCCAGCTATTCCAGTACGGCGACGCTTGATACTTGGCTGGAAAAGGACTTTGACGTCATTCGCAGCACCGTCGGCAGTTTGAACACTGGCGGGAATACGGCCATCGGTCTGGGTATGCAAGAGGGAATTCAGGCATTGCTCGATTCCTCCGCTCGACCCTTTGCCGCCAAAACGATGGTCGTGATGACCGACGGTATTCACAACACCGGAATCAGTCCATTGACGGTCGCCAGTGATTTGATGGCCTCGTACAACCTGACCATTCATACGGTCACCTTTGGCGATGGCGCTGATCAAGCGTTGATGCAGCAGGTCGCCTCGATTGGTGGTGGAAAGCACTATCATGCCGCCACCGGTGACCAGCTGGTATCGATCTTCCAGGAGATCGCCAACAATCTGCCTACCATTCTGACCAAGTAAAAACAGCCGCGCCTGCCGGCCAGCGAAAATGGTCGGCTAGCGGGGGACTTTACCAAAAGGGTTCTTTCGTGAGCGAGTACAAATCTGCCTCCGACCAACAAGATCAATCAGCTCGCGGCAAAAAGCCGAATTCGAGAATCTGGTTGTTGTATTCGCTTGTGCTGACGGTCCTGATCATGGGCTGGGCGTTCTCGTTGCCGTTCCGATCAGGCGGTTTGTCCTACGTCCACTCCAAGGATAAAACGCCAGGGCAAGAAACCGAATCCGATCAGGACGGGATACGGCCTGTTCAAACCGAATCCAGAGCCGACGAGTTTGTCGCCGCTGCGATTGCGATGGATGAAGCCTACATGCGGCAGCGGCGGGAAAGGAGCCGGTTGAAACAGGTCCCCGGGCGAGCGGAGGTCAAGGCTCGCTGGAATCAACGCCAGCAGTGGGTGATGAAGCAGGTGGAGGCAATTGGCAGCCCGGAAAAGGGTACAATCGAATGGCAGGAGCAGCAGGAATTGCTGACGTCGCTCGAGGACTCGCCTTTCTAGCGATTTTCGGGGGGTGAGCTTCGAGAGCCGTGGGCTCCCAGCGGCCGCATTCCGAAGTTTTCGCGACCGCGCGGCACTGTCGCTCGCCCGAACTTTGGGGCACCAATTATGATGGAGCCTGAACCCGTCCCAAAGTCTTGTCGCCGATCCGCCATGCGTATTTTTTTTTGTCAGTCTCTGCTGATTCTCTTGGCTGTCACTTTGGGCAGCGTTTGCCCCGCCCAAGATAGCCCTTTTGATGCGCCAGACGCCGGTGTGTTTGGGGAGCCAGCCTCCGATAGGGCGTCGATTGTCGCGGAAGATTCCTCGCAGGATCCTTTGATCACACAACTGAACGAGCATGCCAGTCGCGGCAACCTGCAGCTTGCCGATGCGGTCTCGTCGTTGGCCAGAATTGGACAATGGTCGGACGTCGACCGGATTCTCTCGGCCGCTGCATCGCGGAACATCAGTCAGCGGGAGATGGCCGAGATGGTTCGTCGAATTGGTCCGTCGATCCTCATGCGGATCGAACTGCACGAAGGGATCAGCGCGGGGGCTCGCTCGGAGGTCAAAAAGTTGGGGGACGCCGCGAAGGCGGAAGCAGAGTCGCCCGATCGATTGCGCCGCGCGATCGATGGGCTCGATGCCGATTCAGTCGACGCGCGGTTAGCCGCGGCCCGCGAGATTCTCTCGGGTGGCAATGTCGCCATCGCCGAGTTGGTCGCGGCTGCGGTCTCGGAGAATCCGCCCGCGGCACGCGACGATATCCTTCGTGCCATGTTGCGATTGGGCAGTGGTGGAACAAAATCGCTGCGTCAACTGGCCTTATACGGTCAGCCCGCCGTGCGACGCCGCGCGGTCGAGTCATTGGCGCGGATCGATCGCAACGCGTCGGTGACGGAGCTGATCACGGCACTGTATGCGGCCGATTCAACGGCGGAGGAAGTCGCCTCGGCCAAGGCGATTCTCAGCAAATTTTCGTCGCCGCTCCCGACTCGCGAGGCTTCCCTCGCGGCACTGCATGGCGAATTAGAAAGACGACGAAACGAGGCGCGCGAGATTGACAACGACGACCGGGTCACGACCATTTGGAGCGTTGATGAAGACCGGACGGGGGTAACGCCCCAACCGACCCCTTTGATCATGTCTGCGTACCGTGATGCCGCCGACATGGCATCGCGTTTGCGTCGATTGGGCGGGTTGTCGCCCGAGCTTGAGCGGGACGTTCTGGTGGCCGATCTGGCTTATCGTGTGATGGTTGATCCCGATTGGGGCGACGTCGATCAAATCGAAGACGTTCGATTGGCGTTTGGGCCCGCGCTCGGTGATTCAGCGTTATTGGATGCGATTAGTGAGTCGCTGGCGAGTAAGGATCAACCCGCGCTGCTGGGGCTGCTGCGATTGATCGATCCAGAATCCTCGGCCGCGAGTACGTTGCTACGATCCAGCGGGTCTGTTCCGACGCCATTGGTTCAGGCGGCATCGTCGTCCGAGCCGCGGATCCGCTACGAGGCGGCGATCTTGATCGCAGGCATCGCGGGGAGATCGCCCTACCCGGGAAGTAGCCGCGTGAAGCAGACTCTGGGCGAGATGCGATCACTGCGAGATCAGCCGACCGCGATCTTGGTTGAAACTCGCACCGATGTGATCGTTCAGCTAGAAACTCTGCTCGGTAAACTGGGATATTACGTGCAGCTTGTCGGATCGGTCGCCGATTTGCAGCGTCAGTTGTGCGCGGCGGAGATCTGCGAATGATTCTCTCGAAAACAGAGTTGCCGGACTTGCCGGCCATTGAAATGATCGACCTGGTTCGTCGCACGGATCGCGGTCGAGATGTCCCGATTGTGCTCTATGGGGCGGAAGTCGCTGGGCTGTCGGCCAGGCGTTGGCCAGCACCCCTCGTGCTGCTCGATCGACCCGCCTCCACTGCGGCATTCGCCGATGTTATCGAACAAACCGAGCGAAGACGCAGGTTACCGCCTTTATCGCCGATCGATCGACAAATCTACCGCGAACTGGCAACCGAATCGCTTGCGGAATTGGTGCAATCGCGTTGAATGCGTTGCGAAAGCGGCTACCGCAATGGGCCGATTCGCGGTATCGTCACCAATCAAACGGACGACGGCGTGAGAATCGGTTTGCGCCCTCCGACGATTACAGGTGTACGTTGTCACGACCGCACAAGTTGCGTCGAGTTTTGGGGCAGACATCCTAATTACGGTTCATGGCGATTCTTGGTATCCCTCCGCACGGCTCAGGCGGGCCTCCGATCGAAGGAATCATCGGCAGTTCGCCGACGATGCAGGAGGTGTACCGAATCACGCGCCGCGTGGCCGGAAGTAACGCGTCGGTGCTGATCCTCGGTGAAACCGGTGTTGGCAAAGAGTTGGTCGCCGGTGCGGTTCATAAATTGAGCCATCGAAGTGGCGGACCGTTCGTGCGAGTCAATTGCGGCGCGCTGAGCGAGAGCTTGCTGGAAAGCGAGTTATTTGGCCATGTCCGGGGAGCCTTTACCGGCGCGGTCGCAAACCGTACCGGCCGTTTTGAGGCGGCCCACGGTGGGACTGTCTTTCTGGATGAAATCAATAGCACTTCGCTGACTCTGCAGGTCAAGCTGTTGCGTGTCCTGCAGGAGCGGGAATTCGAACGGGTCGGTGACACCAACACCCTACGAACCGATACGCGGATCATCGCGGCCAGCAATCGAGACTTGATGCAGGAGGTTCGTGAGGAGCGATTTCGCGAAGACCTCTATTGGAGGCTGAACGTCGTGCCGATCGAGATTCCTCCGCTGCGACGTCGCCGCGAAGACATCCCGACGCTCGTTTCGTTTTTCCTGGAGCACTACAACGAAGTGAATGATCGATACGTCGTTCACATGGGGCCGGGCGCGATCGAGGCGATGCAGGACTATCACTGGCCAGGCAACGTCCGTGAGCTGCAGAACTACATCGAGCGCGCCGTGGTGATGGCGGAAACAGACGAATTGACGGTCGATCTTTTACCTCCTTGCGTGACCAGCCGAGAACCGTTGGCCAGCAGTTCGCTTCCCAGCGGAGACATTGAATCACTGACTCGCGAGGTCGTACAGCGGGGACTCAACGACAGCGGCGTAAAGTCGGGCGAGATCCACGCGGTCATTGTCGAACGGATAGAAAAAGAACTGATTGCACAGATACTCGCCGCCTGCGGCGGCGTGCAGACGAAAGCCGCCAGTCGTCTCGGAATCAATCGCAATACGCTGCACAAGAAAATCAAAGAATACGGATTGGACGATTCAGAACAGTGATTCGATAGTCGTTTTCAACGATCGATCAAGACGACTTCAATCGATCCAGCGGTTGCAGAGTTTTTGGTAGGCGTCGATGCGTCGATCGCGAAGGAACGGCCAGTGCGTTCGTACCAGGTCGATCTCATCCAGGTTGCAATCCGCCGTGACAATGCAATCACTGTGATGGTCTGCTTCGGCGACAACTTCTCCCCTCGGAGATGCGACGAATGACGCTCCCCAGAATTCCAGTCGACCCTCAACGCCGACGCGGTTGGGCGCACCCAACCACAGCCCGTTGGCGATCGCATGAGCACGCATGGTGGTCCGCCAGGCATCGTGTTGCCCGGCACCAAACTCCTCCCGCTCTTGGTCGATCCAGCCGATCGCGGTCGGATAGAGCAAGATTTCCGCACCACCCAGAGCAAACAGACGTGCCGCTTCGGGAAACCACTGGTCCCAGCAAACGCCGACGCCGAGCCGAGCGTATCGGGTTTGGATCGGCGTGAACCCCAAGTCACCCGGCGCGAAGTAGAACTTCTCGTAAAACAACGGATCGTCAGGAATGTGCATTTTTCGATAGATCCCGGCGATCGAACCGTCGGCATCCAGAATCACCGCCGTGTTGTGATAAACGCCTGGCGCTCGACGCTCGAATATCGGAACGACGATGACCAGCTGATGTTTCGCGGCCAGCACGGACAATGCATCGACCGTGGGTCCGGGGATCGGCTCGGCCAGATCGAACTGCCGATGATCCTCGCTCTGGCACGGGTAGGGTCCGTTAAAGAGTTCTTGGAGACACACGATTTGAGATCCCTGTTCGGCAGCTCGGGTGATCCACGTCGCGGCGGCCTCAATGGCACGATCGCGAGATCCGGCATCTCGCATTTGGATCAGCGCTAAGCGTACATTGCGTGTCACGGTCTTGACTTAGCCTCCCGTCAAAGGTTCGACGTTGGGTGGGTGGAGGAGGCTGGTACCGCAGGGTGACCGAACGGCCGTCCACCAAGTTAAGAATCGAGCTTTGACGAAATAATTGGATGAATGGGTGAATGCTTGTGAATCATCGTACGTGCAGGACGCTGTTTTTTGCAGGCACCGACACAAATGTGGGAAAAACCTACGTGGCCGCATTGGCGGCGAAATCGTTGCAACGTGCGGGTCATCGTGTGGGAGTTTACAAACCTATCGCAAGTGGCTGTCAAGCAGAGGCCGACAAACTGGTCGCCGATGACGCATTGGAGCTTTGGACCGCTGCTGGCAAGCCACGCTGCCTCGATGACGTCTGCCCGCAAAGATTCATTGCGCCCCTGGCCCCTCCCGAAGCGGCCGCCCTGGAAGGGCGAGAGATCGATTCGACGCTGTTACGTGAAGGCGCACGATGCTGGGAGGAGGTCAGCGACCTGTTGATTGTGGAGGGTGCCGGCGGCCTGTTCAGCCCTTTGGCTGGAGGCGTTTTGAACATTGACCTGGTGCAACAGTTCGCCGGTTCCCGGTTGATCATCATTGCCGCGGACCGCCTGGGCGTGATTCACCAAACGTTGGCGACCTGTGAAGCGGCCGTGCATCGGGGAGCACGTCCGTTTGGCATCTTTTTGTGCCGCACATCCGAGCAAGCCGATCCTTCATCCGCGACCAACATCCGGCAGATTACCGATCACAGCGATGTGCCGGTCTTGGGACGAGTGGCTTTTGCTGCCAAACAGATGGAACAGGCAATCGCAAAACACTTGATCCAATGAAGCAAGCGTGTTAGCAGCGGAAGCGGGCGATCAACTCACGAAGCACCGTCGCCTGCGAACCCAATTCTTGACTACTGGCGGCTAATTGTTCGCTAGCCGCAGCGTTTGCCTCGGTCGTTTGGGCAACCTCACGGATCGCCTGTCGAACGTCGCCGGCAAGATGACTCTGACTATCCGCCAATTCGTCGATTTCACGAATACTTTCGCTCGATTTGGCCGCTGCTGCGACGATCGATATCAGCGACTCGCCGACCCTTTCGGAGAGCTCTGCGCCGTCGCTGATTCGATTGCTGGATTGCTTGATCAACGATGTAATCTCCTTTGCCGCCTCGCTGCTCCGTTCGGCAAGTTTTCGAACCTCATCGGCGACGACCGAAAAGCCGAGCCCATGTTCGCCGGCGCGGGCCGCTTCGATAGCTGCGTTGAGCGCTAGCAGATTGGTCTGCGAAGCGATGTCACCGATCACTTGAATGATTTCGTTGATCTGATCGCTGCTGGTTTGAATCAGCCTCATCGCTTCGATTGCCCGCCGCACGGTATCGCCGCCATGCTTCGCCAGCGAAGTTGTCTCCTCCGCCTGGATACGGGCGTCGGTGGCGCTCGACGAGATTTTGTCAATCGATCCGGTCAGCTTTTGGACAGCATCGGTGACGACTTCCACGCTGTTGGATTGATGTTGTGCGCCATCGCTGAGTCCGGCCGCGCTTTCGGCGATCGCCAATGCACCCTCATTCTGCTGGTCCGAGGAATCGGTGATCTGGGTGATCAGGTCTCGTAGGTCCGCGATCATGACTCGAACGCCGTCGGCCAAGCGATTCAACTGGTCGTGCCGAACCTGGTCGAGCGTGGCGATCCTGGTCAGGTCGCCTTCGGCCGCACCGGCGACGACTTCCAATAACCGATTGATCCCCTCGTCCAATCGGAGTTGAATCTCCTGTTGACTCTCGAGCGCCGCCTTTTCTCGTCGCCTTGCATCCACGAGCTCGGTAACGCGGTCCCAGTTCAACAGAATTCCGACATGCGTGCCGTCGCCCGCGTAGAGCTCGGACACTCTTAGCGAAAGCGTTTCGGGTCCCAGCGAGATGGTGGTTTCGTTGGGCAATAAGTCTTCCGTCTCGGTACTCGCCTCGGTTGCCTGTTCAAACAAATCGACATCCTGACCAATGATTTCTTCGACCGGGCACGGCAATAAGTGTTCCAGCGAACGGAGCATCGAAATCGAAGCCGGATTCATGTAGGTGATTCGGCGTTGCGTGTCCGCGACCATGATCCGACTGGTCGAGTTCTCGGCGACTTGCCGAAAGAATTCGGAATCGTCGATCCCCGGGTGCAGTTGTTTCTTGGCGTTCCTCGGAGTCGAACGCGTTCGCGGCGCCGGAGGCTTTGTGGATGCCGAAGGCTTCGTGGATGCCTGGGGCACTCGCTTCTTCGGCGGATTGCTGGAATGTGGTTGGCGAGAGGACTTGGCCATGGGTCAATCAGACTGGGCGGAGGTAATCGTGACAAGTAATTTCAATTCGGCGAACCGGGACACACATCGGAGGTGCCTTGTCAGCATCGCGCTAATACACGTGAAGCATCGAGCAGGATCAGGATTGATCCCTCATGCTTGGCAAAACCATCAACGCTGCGAGCGTTATCCGGGTCGAGAATATCTTCAGCAGTTTGAATCTCGCTCTGTGGCAGACGGATCACTCGGGTGACCGAATCGACAAGGCAACCGGTCAATTGTCCGTCGACCTCGACCACGACAGCGTGATTCGATTGTGTTGCAGCCGACCCGGGCGAGAGTACGCGTTGCAGGTCAACGATGGGAATGATTTGTCCTCGCAAATTGCTAACCCCGACAACATGTGCGGGAACCTCAGGTGTTGGCGTGATTGACTGCAGTCGAACAATTTCTCGGGTCTGCTCAATGGGAAATGCATAATCCTTCCCGGCGATTCGAAACCCAACAAATTGCAATATCGTTTGGTCCTTGCTCGGATCGGATGCGTTAGGGGGATTCGATTTGGACATAAACCAAACTTCAATGGGTAAGGCCGTAGGTCAGGTTCGCCTTGACGCGAGGTCCCTGGTATCAGGAACCGTTCCTGGGACAAGGAGCAGGTTCCCCGAACCAGGTGGGAACGCGATCTTGAGGCAAGGAACCCTGGGGGGTGCATTTCGCTCGCCATGAGCAATGGCTCGCAGCCTGCTGACGAGAACCCCAGAATAGTCCGAGGTTGGCAAAAAGTCTCCTCGCTGGTGGTAGCCGTCGATCGCGGTATAATCGTCACAATCGGAAACCACGATCGTCGGCAACCACCTCGACGGCAAAATGCACGATCCAATATCAAGACTGCAGCCAAACGTTTCGCAGATCGTCGCAGATGCCCTGAGGCTGGCTGCGGACGGTATGGGACGTTGGCTGGACCGACCTGTTGATGCCAAGCAGATTTCGACGCGTTCGATCGATGTGGAATCGGCCCACCACGCATTGACCTCCCGCGAGCGGGTTCTTTGCTGCTGTGCGATGCCCGTCGGTTTTGCCTATCGCGAGATCGGGTCAGTCGGGCAAACGGCGGAACTGCCATCCACTCATCAAATTCCAGCGGGGCGGCTGCTAATGGCCTGGACCTGTGACCAGGCGGCGCGGTTGGTCGACCAATCACTGCACAGCGACGGAACATCATCGGACCAGTCCACCTGGCACAACCTGCAATGGTCCGTCATTGCGGAAACGGCCAATGTGATCGGCTGTGAATTTTTGAACGCGGTCGCCGAGAAGATTGGGCTCCTGAGTTCGACGGAAATCTCGTTGATTCCCAGTCCCCCCCATGTCAGTCAGCAGCCCGCTGGAATTCTGTTGAATGACACGGTGTTGGAAATCGGGTCGACGGAGGCTGCCAGCGATGATCTGAAGGTCTGGCTGGCGACGGGACGTTTTCAGGTTGCTGACCACTCACTGGAAACGCGTTTCACGATGGCATGGACGCCAACGGTCTGGCTGCGTCTCACCGAGCTTGTCCAGCGTTCTATCGATAATCGAGGTGGCTTGTGACTTTGATCGAAATGAAATCAGATTCGCTTCGCCAAGTCATTCAAATTGGCATCGGCCATGCGACATTGATTCCGCACGATGCTTACGCGTCGATGCTGGTTGGATCGTGCATCGGACTATTCATTTATGATCCACTGCGAAAAGTTGCCGCAGCCGCGCATGTCGCACTTCCTGTGACACTGCGTGACGGTACCGCAGGCAAATACGCCGATGCGGCACCGCAACATGTGTTGCGACTGTTGAATTGTTCCGGCAGTGCTGTCGATCAACTGGTCGTAAAGATCGCGGGAGCCGCTTGCATGTTCGGCCCTCCGACGCCCGACAGCATTGGCGAAATGAACCTGCACGCGATTCAACGGTCACTCGAAAAAGTTGGGTTGCGCCCGATTGCGACACATCTCGGCGGCGGGAATGCTCGCAAACTACAATTCGATTCGCGCGATGGTTCGCTTCGTGTCACACTGGCCGCAGGGAAAACGGTGGATATCTGAGATGTCGACATATGATGAAAAAAACAGCGAAGTGACGTCGGTTGAACCGAGATTATTGATCGTTGACGATGCGCAGATGATGCGTCTGAAGATCGAACGATTGGCGCTATCGGCCGGCTGGACTCAGGTCGTACAGGCCTCCAACGGGGGGCAAGCAGTAGACTTTTACCGTGAACAGCCGTTCCAACTGGTTACCATGGACATCGTGATGCCTGGCGTGGACGGATTGGAAGCGCTGACCGAGATCCGGCGGATAGATCCCGACGCACGCGTGATCATGGTCAGTGCGATCAACCAGAAGGCGAAGTTACGCGAATGCATCGATGCCGGAGCTGTCGACTTTATCGTCAAGCCATTCGACGCCAATCGCTTCCAGCAATTATTGGCGGACCGATACCGAATTGCGTGCGGCGAGTGAATCAACGAGGGATACTGAACTGGCATGTCATCGGCGAGCGAATCCTGGTGTGCTGAACCCGCATTGCGAACGGTGATTGTGGATGATTCAGCGCTCGCCCGCCTGATGTTGCGCGATGCATTGACCGGGATCGCGGGTGTTCGGGTGGTCGGAAATGCCGCCGAGGGAGGGGCGGCGCTCGATGCGATTGACGCGGTCAAGCCGGGATTGATCATTCTGGATGTCGAAATGCCGGGAATGAATGGAATCGAATTGCTGAAGGAAATGAACTTGCGGGGCCTCGATACGCCGGTGTTGATGTGCAGTCGTTTAACGAGTTCCGGAGCCGACGTGACGACGGAAGCCCTTCTGCAGGGCGCCTACGACTTCGTGTCCAAACCGAACGGTCACAATCGTCAGGAAAACGTCGCCCGGCTGCGCAGCGAGATCGGTCGGCGGATCGCCCCGTTGTTGCCTGCCACGGCGGAACCGGCCAGGCGAACCGTGCCGGGATCGGCAACCGCCCCGCCAGCGGGAAGACCGCTGGACGATGTTGAGATCGACGTCGTTCTGATCGGCAGCAGCACCGGGGGGCCAGCAGCGCTTCGAAACCTTGCTCGGAGGACTCGACAGAGGGATCGGTGTACCGGTGATGGTCGTCCAGCACATTCCCGCGGGATTCTCGGAGCCGTTAGCACGGCGACTCGATCAGGTCACCGCATTGCGCATCGTCGAGGCCGTTGACGGGGCGGATATCGTCGCGGGAACCGTGTACATCGCTCCCGGCGGCCGGCACATGGGGATCGCCGGTTCGACACGGGGTCCGCAAATCAAGCTTATTGATTCCGAGATGGTCCATGGTTGCCGCCCGGCGGTGGACGTGATGCTCCGCTCGGCGCTCGATCACTATGCGGGCCGCTGTCTGGTCGTGATGTTGACCGGAATGGGACGGGACGGAGCCGACGAGCGACGGGCAATTCGTTTGCGTGGTGGCATCGTGTTCGCCCAGCAACCTGAGACATGCATTGTATCGAGCATGCCGCGACAAACGATCTGCACCGCTGGTGCAGATCGAATCGCCGACCTCGCGCAAATGAGTCAATTGATAAGCCGTGTTGCCGCCCAAAACAGATCACCAGCAGATCGCCCGAGATGACGGTGTCACGAGAAAAAAAACCTGCGAGTGAACGTTGGCTCACTGCGGTACATCGGTGGAATCTTTACTGCTCTGTGCGGGTTCCTTGCTGCTGTCTGTTTTCTCCGCTTGCAGAGTCTTCGTCGGGTCTTCCAGGGCGCCAGTTCGACCTCCAGCGTGATCTCCTTGCCAGCCCGGTAGATTTTTACCTGCTGCATCGATCCGACCGGTTTGCGTTCAACGATTTCTTGAAAGTCCCCCGGGTCACGCACGCGTTCGCCGGCGAATTCCATGATCACGTCGCGCAGTTTGATGCCGGCGCGATCAGCGGCCGAATCGCTGATCACCTGGTAAGCCAGTACGCCCAGGTTGACCGGTAATTTGAATCTGCCTGCGATTTTCGGATTGAGTTCAGCCGTGCGAATGCCGATCGCCGCGCGACGAACCTTGCCATGACTGTCCAGTTCGTCCGCGATCCACTTGGCCTGGTTGATCGGGATCGCAAAACCGATGCCCTGGTATCCGCCGTTGCGAGTGGCGATGGCAGTATTGATGGCGATCACGTGACCATCCAAATCGATCAGCGGTCCACCCGAGTTGCCGGGGTTGATCGCCGCATCGGTCTGAAACAAACGACCGCGATTGATTCGCGGCAATGTACGGTTCTTCGCACTGATGATCCCGGCGCTGACCGTCGCTTCCAGGCGAAACGGGCTGCCGATCGCAAGCACCCAATCGCCAATTTCCAAAGCATCGGAATCGCCGATCTCCGTACACTCGAACGGTTGGTCGCGAACAATTCGCAGAGTCGCCACGTCGCTGTCAGGATCACCGTGCACGTTGATCGCTTCGATCTCTGTCTCGTCATAAAGTTGGATCACGACGCGTTTGGCATCGGAGATCACATGGTTGTTGGTGATCACCATCCCATCTTCGGAAACGATCACGCCCGACCCCAATGCGGTCAATTGCTTGGCTGGATCTTGTTCGTCGTTGGCGTTTCCCTGGGCCTGATCTGCTTCGCTCCCTTGAAGGCCGCTGTTTTGGCCGTAGGAAAGTACGGTCACGACGGCCGGCGTCGCCTTTCTGGCCGCTCCACGAAACGCTCGCGAAAGTGCCCTGGCGCCCGCTTGGGCCTGGCTATCATCACTCTCCGATTGAATGACTGCCTGGGACGACTTTTCGTCGGCAGACAGTTTGCCGGCCGAGCAGGCCGACAGCCAAACGACGAGGGCCAAGACCAATATCGAACATGGAAAGGCCAGCACCGAACAGGGATGGGTGAATCGCATCATTTTCAATGGAACTCGTCAAAGGTTTTGGAGGTCTTCGGTCAACGGGCAGTGTGGCTGACGCGCCCAGCCTCAGTCGGGAACGTTGCCCAACGGCGTCGAAAATAGCGTCAAGTCTCGGAATATCCATGACCCGGC
This sequence comes from Pirellulaceae bacterium, assembly GCA_963734865.1. Lineage (GTDB taxonomy): Bacteria > Planctomycetota > Planctomycetia > Pirellulales > Pirellulaceae > CBDCUW01. The sequence continues at coordinate 425,074 of CAVTIV010000019.1, read as the reverse complement.
GACGGATCGAATCGCCTTCGTCACGGTCATGCAATATAACGAGAACTCGCCCGGTTGTAGCGTCACGGCCGAAGCCCTGACATATCGATTCACCGTTCTCCGTCGATGGAGCACCGATTCGGCATGCTTGCCGCCGCATTGCTGGAAAAAAAACGTGATGGTCACGCCCTTGCGGATGATGAAATCCGCTTTCTCGTCAAGGGCTTTTGCCGGGGAGACGTGGCTGATTACCAGATGTCGGCGCTGGCGATGGCGATCTGCTTGCGTGGCATGGACTTCCGCGAGATCAGCACGCTGACGATGGCGATGGTGGACAGCGGCGAGTTGTTGCCGCGATTGCCCGATCGCGACCGGCCGCGCGTCGACAAACACAGTACCGGCGGGTTGGGCGACAAGGTTTCACTGATTCTAGCGCCGTTGCTTGCTGCCTGCGACGTGGATGTCCCGATGATCAGTGGTCGAGGGCTGGGATTGACCGGCGGTACACTCGATAAATTAGAGTCGATTGAGGGATTCCGGACGCAGTTGACCACGGAACAGTCGAGTGACGTGTTGCGAGAGGTTGGCATGTTCATCATCGGTGCGTCCGATCGAATCGCCCCAGCCGATCAGCGACTCTATGCCCTGCGTGATGTCACGGGTACCGTCGATTCGATTGCCTTGATCACCGCCAGCATTCTGAGCAAAAAGTTGGCCGCGAATTTGGATGCTTTGGTGATGGACGTGAAGGTCGGTCGTGGAGCGTTCATGAAAACGATTGACCGGGCGACCGAACTGGCAACGACCATCGTTCAAGTTGGTAACAAGGCGGGTTTGCCCACCACAGCTATCTTGTCCGACATGGACCAACCACTCGGATTCGCTGTTGGCAATTCGATCGAAGTCAACGAGTCGGTGGAGGTGCTCCGCGGACATGGTCCAATCGAGGTGCGTGAACTGGCGGTCGAGCTAGGCAGCGAACTGTTGGTTCAGGTCAAGATGGCCATATCGCGAGAGGACGCCCGAAGCAGGTTGCAGGGGGCAATCGATAGCGGGATGGCGATGGAGCGGTTCGAGAGAATGGTGCGGGCTCAAGGGGGGCGTTTCAAGTTTCCCCTGGACCTTGCACCCGGCCATGAAATTGTTGCCAACGAGAGTGGATTTGTGGTTCAATATGACTGTCTCGCGATTGGCGAAGCGGTCGTGGCCATGGGTGGTGGACGTCGTCGGGCAGAGGATTCGATTGATCCCAGCGTCGGCCTTTGTTTGCATGCGCGGATCGGAGAATATGTCGAGAAAGGCCAACCCATTCTTACCGCCCATTACCACAGCGATCGGTCCGGCAATTATGCTATGGAGATGGCAGCGGCGGTGAAGATCGCGGAACAACCCGTCGACATGCGACCTCTGATCCTGCAACGCCTGTAACAAGCATCCTGATCGAATGCCACACTTGCTTTGTGTTTGTTTGTATGCCCACCATTGCTGAACCGAACCTTGAGCAGATCGATCGCTTGATTCGCGCCGCGATTCACGTTCGTGATCAGGCCTATGCACCACACAGCCATTTTTATGTTGGTGCCGCGTTGTTGATGGCTGATGGCGAGATCATTGTCGGATGCAACGTCGAGAACGCGAGCTATTCGATGAGTCTGTGTGCCGAGCGAGTCGCCGCATCGTCTGCTGTTGCGGCGGGATATCGATCTTGGCGAGCGATCGCGATCGCGAGCGTTGGGGGTGTGATGCCCTGCGGCGCCTGCCGCCAATTCTTGTCAGAGTTTGGTACCGATATCCTGGTCATCGTGGTCGATGTGATCGATGGCTCGCGGCGGACGCGTAAGCTATCGCAGCTTTTGCCCGACGCATTCGACGGTTCGAGTTTGCCGAGCCACGCATGAACCGCAGGGTCGGTTGCCGGGAAAGCCTCAGGTGTTGACCGATTGCTGGAAACGATGGTTGACGCGCCGGCTTGCAGGATCGTCACTCTCAGCACAACCGTTGGCACCAGCAGCGGTTTCTTGACCCTCCCATGCGCAATCGGAAATAGTCACGCCCGACTGTTCGCAGTGAGCAAAAATCTCTCAAGGCTCATTCCGCGCGGGGGTTGGCCGATCTTTCGTTCATGGTCGTGAGCCGAACTTGTGGGCAAGATGTATTTCGCATCGCTGAGACTGGCTATCGCATTGGTTTGCGTGGGGGCGATTCTCATTCTCGGAGCTCACTGGCTCGGCTTCGTTCCCGATGCTGCCCCGACCGCGATCCGCGCTCGTCAGTCGCTCAGTGAAGCGATCGCCGTGAATGCCGAGGCTCATATCCGTAGACAACAATGGACGGACCTGACCGCCACCTTGCAAACCCAGGTTGATCGTGATCCGGATTTGTTATCAATCGGAGTTCGAAGTGACCTTGGTAACGTTGCGCGTTGACACCGGGCACCACGCCCAGATTTGGTCCCAACGGGAAGCCGACCAGACGAGTCGATTCGATGCGGTGCAGGTACCAATCATTTCGAATCGTCGCCCCTGGGGAGTCGTTGAGCTTTGCTTTCGCAGGCCGCACACGACGACGTTCGCCAGAGTGATCAACCATCCATTGATTCGGATGCTCACGTTCTTTTGCGTGTCGGGAATCTTTGCCTATACGTTTTTCGTGATTCGAGTTCTGCGACTTTTCCATCGCACGCAGGTCGTTCCCGATCGTGTTCGCCAAGCTCTCGATACACTTGCCGAAGGCCTGCTGGTTCTCGACGAAAAGGGACGCATCGTTCTGGCAAATCACGTGTTTTGCGAAACGGTCGGCATCTCAAGTGACGACTTGATGCACCGATCTGCGAGTGAATTGTCATGGGTTGCAAGCAACCTTGACGGGAATACTTATCCCTGGTCGCGAGCGATCGGTGAGTCGACTCTGCAGTCCGAACAAATGCTTCGATACCGCCTGGCCAATGGCGAACAAAGGATTTTTTCAGTCAATGCGGCACCCCTTGGTAAGGATGGATCCCAACGGGGTGCGCTGGTCAGCTTTCGAGACGTGACTCATGTCGAAGAGAACCGCGTCGAACTGGAAAAAATGCTCAGCCTGCTGAGAAGCAGTCGCGACGAAATCAAACGGAAAAATGGCGAACTGGAGATCCTGGCCACACAAGATGCGTTGACCGGATGCCTGAATCGAAGGGCATTCTTCGAGCAGTTCGACAGGAAATGGGGAGAAGCCTGTACCCAAGGTTCTGATCTCGCCTGTGTGATGATTGACATTGACCACTTCAAAAGTGTCAATGACACCTACGGGCACCATACCGGTGACGACGTGTTGCGACACGTTTCCAGAGTGATTCGTGAGTTGCACGAAGGCCAGGGGGTCGTTTGCCGCTATGGCGGCGAAGAATTCTGTATTGTCTTTCCCGCTTTCGATTTGGATCGCGCGATCGTGGAAGCGGAAAAGACAAGAATCGCGATCAGCGAAATCGTACTCGAAGATCGGGCCGAATTGCGATTGACCGCCAGTATCGGCGTTTCGGAAATGCAATTTGATGCGCACGATCCGCAAGCGTTGATCAATCAGGCCGATGTCTGCCTCTATGTTGCCAAACGTGGGGGCCGAAACCAAGTCATTGCCTACAACCCGAGCATTGCCGAGACGGAATGCGATGACGCAGAGCGTCAACAGAGATTGTCTCGACGCATCGAGATTCCCTACCAAGCAGTGACGGCACTTGTCTCGGCCCTGTCCTATCGTGACATCAATACTGCCGAGCACAGTCGTCGAGTCGCCGAACTTTGCTCATGCGCCGCCGATGGCATCTTTGATCCGGAACAAACCTACGTGCTAGAAATCGCCGCTCTGTTGCATGACATCGGAAAGATCGGCGTTCCCGATCATATCCTGCTCAAGCCGGGACCGCTCACGCGGGACGAATGGGAAGTGATGGGACGTCATGATCGGATCGGCGTTGAGATCATCGCCAGCGCCTTCGACTGTCTCGAACTTTCAGAAATCATTTCCACTCACCATGCGTACTTCGGGGGTATCGCCCGCGATCCGCATTTGCCTGTCGGCGAGGAAATTCCGGCCGGGGCCCGATTGCTGAGCATTGCCGATAGTTACGACGCCATGGTGTCCGATCGCGTCTACCGAAAAGGTCGTTCGCACCGCGAAGCGATCGAAGAACTGCGCCGCTGCGCGGGGACACAGTTCGATCCGAATTTGGTCGAGCACTTTGCCCAGAAAACCGCACCCGACGGTCCTGACACGGACCCCGCGGTGCCAACGCCGCAGCAACCCACGATTCAGATCGGCTACCAGGTCGAACGATTGGCACAGGCAATCGACACGCAGGATGTCCAGGGTCTGGAATCGCTCGCCGCACGGTTGAGTCTGATCGCCCGCAGTTGCGACCTGGAACCCATTGCACTTGCTGCCGACAGGATCGAACAACAGGCCGGAGCCGATGAAATCGAGTGGCTTTCGCTGCTGCGTGAAACAAACGAACTGCTCGACATCTGTCGCAAGACGCAGAGCGGTTATCTCCGCGAATGGCTCGAGTCGGATGCCGAGAACATGCGTTCGTGATTCTCGTTTGCTGGTACCTGGCAATGTGCCGGCGGCAAGTTTCGATTCATGCCGGTGACAATTGTTTGCGTTTTTCAGCAATTAGACTCAGCAACGCACGCTGAGGCTTGACAAATTTTGCCACTCCCTCCTCCATCAAGACCCGGTGCATCGCCGCGGTATCAACCTTCGCATCGATCTCTTGCTGGATCGAGTCCGCAGGAAACTGGTCGACGGTCCGCGTGAAGACAATCTCACTGCCAGCGATCGCGTCATTGGTTGCCGGAGGGTTCGTTTGAATATCGCTGCCAGCGAGCGCTTGAACATACTTCCAAGGTGGGTCGCGAGGATCCTTTGTACCGGTGCTGGCAAAGATCAACTCTTGTTCCAGCGGCAGGTCCTTATCCGCCCAGAACTTTTGGTTCAACTGCCAGACGCGTTTGGCATTGAGAATTCCGACCAAACCTTGAGCATCATCGGACAGCTCGGGCACAGCTTGCTCGCTGTACACATCGATCCGCGAAATGAAGATACTGTAGACGCTTTTGAAACTCGACAGGTCGCTTCGCCGCTGGGCGCCGCGCCACATCGCATCCCGCGCACGCAAATACTGGTCAGTGGTAAAAATCAGCGTCACATTCAACGTCACGCCGGCAGCCGCCAGTTCTTCCACCGCTCCCAGCCCGGCTTCGGTCGCCGGTACTTTGATCATCCGGTTGGTATGTCCGGCGCTCCACTGTTTGCCCAAAGTGATGTAGTGCTCGATCCGTTGGTCATCGCTCAGCCCCAGTGTGGGGTCTTCGAGCAACGGATCGAGTTCAAAGCTGACCCACCCCGCGTTGCCGCCGGTTCGCTCGTGAATCGCTTGGAACTTTTTCTCCGCGTCGCTGACCAGTTGATCCGTCAACGCCCAGGCCACGGCATCGTCATCATGCCCGGCCGCCAAGAGAGATTCGATCTGTCCGTCCAAACCGCCCGCCTCGACGATTCCTGAGATGATCGCTGGGTTGCTGGTCGCACCGACAGCTCCCCAAGCCAGGTTTTTGTCCACCTCGGATGGTTCGACGGAGTCGAGATAGAGTTTGGTTCCTGTATCGATCAAAGATTGCAGTGGATTGGGCATCAGGAGCGTCCTCGGTAAGGGGAGATACGGGAACAACAGGAGCTGACGATCGCTTTTTTCAGCCAACCTCGCATGTCAACCCTGGGAATGTTCGAGTGATGGGGGTTCGGAAGTGTGGGTACGATGGCTCGGGCACCAGAATCGGTGATTCTTTGTCCATGTCGTGTCCGGCCCGATCCAATGTCTGGCCGGGGGGATGATCTGGACCTTCATGGTGGTGGTTTCTGGTCTTCCGATCAACCCACCCTCGGGAAGCTGTCTGGAGGCCGATCCGCCGCCGCCGCTCCACGTCCGTCGCCAGGGGCGATTCAATGGCCGTCAAAGTGACCGATATTACTATCATTGGGCCATGGAATCCGGGTTGTCACGTCTGCATCCTGGGTTTGAAGTAGACCATGGGCCGATTGGGCGGTACTTTACCATCACCGTCTCCCGTCATCCACGACGTCATTGGCCGCCGTGCTGTGCAACAGCGGCGCACGAACCCATATGAAACAACCCCTTCTAGAGCGACGTAGCCCGCTGGGGATTTCTTATGCGCTGCTGATCTTGACGATATTTTTCTTTTTCCTGCCGTTCGCTTTCCGTTCGGCGAGGTTGAGTCTCGCGGAGAAGGAAAACGACGTCAGGGACTGGCTGCCGAAGGATTTTCCCGAAACGGCGGAATTGAATTGGTTCGGTGACCACTTTGTCGGTGAGAGCTTCATCTTGGCGACATGGCCCGGATGCACCCGTGGGGATAAACGGCTGCATTTGTTGGAGCAAAAATTGCTTCACGAGTCGGAGGCCTACGATCCGTCGGGTGACGTCCCACCGGCGATGCTCGATACCTACGCGCGGCGGCGCAGCGTCGGTAAAGAACTACAGCTACTCCTTGCCGGGGCCGAATATCAAAACTGGGGCGGTCTCCAGGAAAAATGGCTCCGCTCGCCCGATGATCAGTGGTACTACATCCTCCCCGATGGCCGACTTTATCGCTGGGAGGAATCGACCAATGGTCCAGCGGTTTTGATCCGCGCAATCAAAAAGTCATTTGGGCAAGTGGGGCTCCACGGTCAGTTCGTCACCGCCTTCGGTGACGTGCCGGTTTCGAAAATTGCGAATCCGTTTTACAACGACCCGTCGCTGTTGTCCGTCCCGCTGTTCCAGTCCGTACAAACGGGAGACTCCATCGTTTCCGATTTGGCCAGTGAGAACGGTGCGTTGTGGCCGATCGATCTGACCGAAGAAGATCGGCGCCAAGTGGTCGCAGAGCGGCGAGCGTTAGAACGCTTGACCGGAACGTTGTTTGCTCCTGCGGTCCCAGAACATTTTACCTGGACCGCCAAGGCGTTTCGCGAAGTGATTTCGGCAGACAAACGCGACAGTTTGCCGGAAGATTTTGACATCTTGGTCGAACAAACCATTACGCAACTCGTTGACGAGCAGTATGACGGATCGATCGATCGATTGAAGTCGGCTTCGACCAACGCGAAGGCCGAAGCATGGTATGCGGTTTTTGACGCGGCCAAGGTGGCACCCCCGCCGCGAATGACCTGTATCCTGTTGACGTTGACCGATATCGCCCAGAGCAATCTGTCCGCCGCGATTGGGCGGGGGTTGATGGGTAGTCCGCGGGGCAGGTTGCTGCAGTTGGCCAAAGAATCGGGCTTGAGTCCGGCGCCGCCACCCTCGGTCGCGCCCCCACCGTTCAACCGCGAACCCCCACCCGTGCTGGCGGGGATGCCGCCGCTTCGATTGGGCGGCTCGCCGGTGGACAATATGGCGATCGACGAAGAAGGCACGGTGACGCTGGTTCGATTGGTTGGCTACAGCGTTTTGGTTGGCATCGTCCTGTCCTATCTCTGCTTCCGAAGCGTCAAGATCACGGTCATGGTGTTTGTGGTCGGCGGATCTGCTGCGATGCTGAGTATGTCGGTCGTGGGATGGACCCACGGACGCGTCGACGCGATTCTGATGAGCATGCCATCGCTGGTATACGTGTTAGGACTTTCGGGCGCCATTCACGTCATCAATTATTATCGAGATGAGGTACGGACCCGCGGTACCAGGGGCGCTGCGGGTCGGGCACTGCGACATGCGTTTCTTCCTTGTGTGCTGGCGTCGGTGACAACGGCGATCGGTTTGATTTCGTTATTCACCAGCAACCTCGCTCCGATCAGCAATTTCGGTTTGTATTCGGCAATCGGCGTGATCACCACGCTGGCCATTCTGTTTTCATATTTACCGGCAGCATTGGAGACATTTGCGCCGGCGATCGAACCAGAGAACTTGCCGCAGACTGGCCAGAGGCGTGAAGAGAGCAGGCTATCGGAGTGGTGGGCGGCATTCGGCCGCTGGATCACCGGGCACCACACAGGCGTGACGGCAGCCTGCATGGTGGTTTTATTGATCGGTTCTTTAGGATTGTTCCATATCAGGACCTCGGTTCAACTGCTCAAACTGTTTGATCCCGACTCGCGGATCATCGAAGACTATGCGTGGATGGAAGCGAATTTCGGCAAACTCGTGCCGATGGAGTTAGTCGTTCGCGTTCCTCCCTCCATGCAGTCGGAGACTCAGGACGATGAGTTGACCACGGTCCAGCCACTGCGGATGTTGGAACGAGTGGAGGCGGTGTCGCGAATCAGCAAGGTGGTTCGGCGAACGTTGGGCGAGCAGGGGCAGGATGTCGTTGGTCAATCGATGAGTGCGGACACTTTCCTGCCGCCGTTACCGGCACCGAGCAACGGATACAGTCCGGTGCGATCGAAATTCAATCGAGATTTGATCGCCGACCGTGACGAATTGCTGGCCAGCGATTACCTGCGGATGGAAAAAACAGGCTCCTATGCCGGCAGTGAGCTGTGGCGAATCAGCCTCCGAGTCGCGGCGTTATCAAACGTCGACTACGGGCAATTCATTTCGACGCTACGGACCGCCGTCGAACCGGTGCTCCGAGCCTACGATACGCGCGACGCCTTGATGGAGCAATTGGCGACAGACTCCTCCGGTCAACCCACGAAGATCTCGGGCAAGGATCGCGTGTTGGTTGTCGGTAGCACAAAGCCGGCATTGCTCGACGACATCGATGTGGTATCCGCCGACGCCCAGCAGATCATTACGGGTAACATCTACATGGCGACGCTCGGCGAACTTCTTTCTGGCGAACGCATCCGCAGTCCAGGCTGGCTTGATCCGTCGTCTGCAGAATCGCAAATTGAAGTGGGCAGCGAGAAATGGAATCAGCTGATCGCGGCGGTCGATGCGGTCGTCTGGGTGGGAGGTGAGGGAGTCGAGCAACAGGACCTTCACGGCGCCAGGCGTTTGATCGATGGCAGAACCATCAGGCACAAGTCGGTCAAGCCGATCTTGACCAGCAGCAACGTGCCGGATGTCGAAGGATCCGGTGCGCTGCAAGTCGTGTACACCGGCGTCATTCCGGTGGTTTACAAGTCGCAGCGGACCCTGCTGACGAGTCTTGCCAATTCGATCGGTATGGCCTTTGTCTTGATCGCCGCGGTGATGATCGTATTGCTCAATCCGGGACATTTTCCTTTTAACTTCTTTCGACCTGCAAACCTGGCCAACGGATTTGCCGCGGGACTTGTATCGATGGTGCCCAACATTTTCCCGGTGCTGTTGATCTTTGGACTGATGTGTCACCGGGGAATGGAGATAGACATCGGGACGATGATGACTGCCTCGGTCGCCATGGGCGTCGCCGTTGACGACACGATTCACTTTCTGTCATGGTTCCGAGTCAACCTTGATCGTGGCATGGATCGTGTCGAATCCGTGATCGAAACGTATCGACGAGTCGGCCCGGCGATGACCCAAACGACGATTGTCGGCGGACTCGGGTTGTTTGTCTTTGCGCTTTCGACATTCACGCCGACACAGCGGTTTGGCACGCTGATGTTGGTGCTGCTTGCCGCAGCACTGGTTGGCGACTTGATCTTGTTGCCCGCGCTGCTGGTCGGACCCCTCGGTCGCTGTTTCAAGCCCCGTGTCAAAGTCGCGGGCCATTCAACCGAGCAGCCATCGCAGACCGCAACTGCGGACCAGAAGCCATCGACCGACGCGGCATCGCCGCACATCGATGGCGAGAAAACGAGTGTTGACGAGGCGGTCGCATCCAATAACAGCACCGATGACTCGGCCGAATCGGTGCCCCAACTGCGGATTCACTTCCCATCGGATCGTCCCCTGAGACGTCTGAAGTGATTGCACCGTGGTCGCCGGATGCGACAACGACGAAGCCTGGAGATCTCGCTCGGGGCGTTTTCTAGCGGGGTTCGCCTCGAGGCGTCCACCTGGCCACCGCCGCGGCGGCTCCCACTTTCAGCCGCGCCTCACAATGCATCACCTCATCCTCGGCAGTGAGGCGAACGTGTACGATCACGTCGTCGGAACTCGGTTTGATTCCTTGCCAACGTACCGGCACGTGCAGTCCGCTGGTTGGATCGCTGTGAATCAGCTGTTTGACTTCTTGACGGGTAAATTCCCAGCGACCGATCCGTGCCTCGGCGGGGTCGAGTGTGGGATCAAGGGCAACGATCGAAAGTTCGGCGTCGATATCAAACCCGTCCAAGTCAACCGTCTGGCCGCGATTGTCGACGGCATTGATGACCAGATACATGCCTTCGACCGGCCCCTCTTCGTCGAATCGATGACCACCGGAAAGGGCTGGGTGGATACGCAGCTTGCTCGGAACCGGCTTCGCTTTCGCCTGGACCGAATCGGGCAGCTGAATCTGGCCTGGCGGTTTCTCCCCTTCTTCGCCGGCAGCCGGTGGCGGTACCAACTCACCGGGCACGATCGGGGGCAGTTCCAGGTCTGACTTGCCCGGTGGCTCGGGGCCTCCGGGCGGCGTCAACAGCTCAGGAAATCCTCGATCGGTCTCGGGTGTCGCCGGCACGCCGTCGCGGTCCTGCTTGCGATTGGAACCGTTGGGAACCCCCGGAGAGGGCAAGTCTGCTTCCTCGGCGGGCATGCCTTCGTCGATGAATGGCACGTCGAAGCCTGTATCGAGCTCATCAACCGATGGCAGGTCGGACTTGCGCCGGAATCGATGGGAGACTGGTCGCTCGGTTGGGAACGATTGGGTGATTGGACCTCGGCTCGACGCGTCTTGCTTTGAAGCTGATCCACTTTGTCGCGGAGCACGCGGTTCTGGTAGTCGGCATCATAGAGCTGATCTTCGAGTACACGAATTTCGCTAGCCATTCGCTGCCGATAGAGGTCGCTGTGAGCCCGGCTTCGACATCCTGCCATCCCTGCTGCCGCTACCGCGCAGACCAACAGCCCGATCGAACCCTCGATCGTCTTGGTTGGCCACGTCGACAATGACAGGCGTGAAGTGGGCACGGAACCTCGTTGCTGGTCGGCAGACAATGGTTAGCAAAGGTTGGATTAGCAAGCCGGCGGCATAGAGGTCAACGGCGATGCCCCGATTCCCGGCGGATGGAGTGCCGGGAATGGTTTGCGACGGCGAATCCGAGGTTGGCCGGAATCGGCTGGGATTGACCATCCGTCCTTCCAGCCAGGAGGGCTGGGGAGATTGGGGGGGCTTTTCGTCCTTGGTCCCCCGCGTTGGTGCCGACAGCTTCTGACGTATCAAGAAGAAGTATCGAAGCGACCCACTTCAGACGCTGCCGAATCCATTCGCGTCGATCTGCGTCGAGCTTTTGGCCGCAACTGGGATCTAGGACCGCGCCGAGGATTAAGCGACCGCAGCCAGGCTCGTGAGATACTCCGCGACATCATTCACGAGAGCTTTCGGGTTGACTGGCTTGGAGTACCATTGATCAACCCCATCGGGTCCGGTCGGCAGATTCACCTCGCTCGGATCCATCCCGGTCAGGGCAAAGATCGATAGTCCCTTGAGAGATGGGTTGCTGCGAACTTGCCGCACAAATTCCGGTCCATCCATTCGCGGCATCATCATGTCCAGCAACACGACGTCGGGTCGAGCATGCAATGACAGATAGTCCAGCGCGTCCTGCCCGTCCTCCGCGGTGGTCACGTCGAATCCACAAATCTCGAGATACGCTTCGAGCAGCTTTCGTTCGGCCGCCGAGTCTTCGACCAATAGCGCCTGGGGCGTATGGTTGACCGGAATCCCTGAGTCTTCGAGGATTCGATGGGCCTCTTTTTCCAACGAACGCAATTCGCCAAACAAATCGTCGATCAGGGATTGCGCCGATCGTTGCTGGCCACGTCGAACGCGCTGTGCAATTGATTCAGTTGTGTCGCGGCGGTGTCGAGCCGGCCACGAATGGCATGAACCAATTCGCGCAGTTGACCTGTCTGCGTTTGCGACTCGGACGAAAACTCGACGTCCTTCAGACTGGCGATTTCGTGACGCAAAATGGGAATGTCGGCGGGAGCATCGATGCCCAAACGAGTCTTATTGCCTTGGATTCGCAGCACTTCGATCGATATACCCAGGCTTGGAAATAGAATCCTGTCCGATTCACGACGTGACAAAACAAGCATCTCACACTCCTTGTGAATGAGGGCGGCGTCGATTCGCCGGCCGACGATCAGTGGGGTCCATTCCGTTGAACATGATCAAAAACGTCGCGGTGATGTTCAGGGGCCAAGCCGAACTGGCAACGTCAAGAGCGTTTGTTTTCTACAGTCAATCGATACCTGACTTGACAATCGCATGTTGCAGGCATTGAACGACACAAACATGAATGCCCGGCATGCCGATCGCCAATTCCCGTTCTACGGAAGAACTGAGTAAGTTTGTGCAGATCCGTTCACTTCGACAAGACCAATTTGGCTTTCGCTGTGGGCTGCTCGGCCACCGATTTGCTAGCACGAACCAGCAGAAATCGCCACATCTGGCATCGACCAGCAGCTGCGCGCGTGATTGGATTCAGGAACCGGCATCGGAATCCGTTCCAATTGCCGAGCGTTCGCCTTGAAACGACCGGGACAGATACGTGTAACCATTGAGCGCACGTTCGTACAAACGGATCGCCTCTCCGGCCTGCAGGTTGTTAATCTGGCCGCGTTGGACGGCCAATTCGACCGAATCCATCAGCTGCTTCAGCAATTCTCGATCATCGTATTGAACGTACCCCAGGACCTCGCTCACCGTGTCTCCTTTGACGACCGACTGGATCGTCACCGCGTCGCCATCCAGGTCGACATGAACCGCATGCGTATCGCCGAACAGGTTGTGCAAATCACCGAGGATTTCTTGATAGGCGCCGACCAGGAAAATGCCAAGTTGATAGGGTTGGTCATTGAGTTCGTGCAACAGTAATGTCCGTTCGTGCTTACCATCGGTTGTGAAACGATCGATCTTTCCGTCGCTGTCGCACGTGATGTCACCGATCACGGCGTGTCGAGTCGGTTGCTCATCCAGTCGATGGATCGGCATGACCGGAAAAGTTTGTTCGATCGCCCATGAGTCGGGAACGGATTGAAACAAGGAAAAGTTTGCGAAGTAGATATCCGAAAGCATGCGGTTGAGATGTTTCAGGTCTTGAGGGATCTCGTCGAGCGTATTCGCCATATCACGCACTCGATGACAAATCGCGAAGTACAAGTTTTCGGCAACGACACGCTGCTCCAGAGGCAGATAGCCGCCACTGAACAAATTCATTGACAGGTCCAGCGAATTCTGCGAGTCGTGGAAGGACTCCATCATGTTGTCCAGCGTCAGATCCCGATAGGTCGACCACAGGTCGTGAACGGGTTGTTCGAAGTCGGTTGGAATCTCCGACGGCAATTCCTGGACATTTCCCTGGGCGGTGACGCCCAGGGTTTCGATGATCAAAACACTATGGTGTGCCGCTACAGCGCGACCGCTTTCGCTAATCAGCTGCGGATGGGGCACTCCGGCTTCGTCGCAAACCGTCTGGACCATATAGACGACGTCGTTGGCGTATTCCTGCATCGAGTAGTTGACGCTTGATTGGCTGTCGCTGGTCGAGCCGTCATAGTCGACTCCCAAGCCGCCGCCAACATCGAGCATATCGAGCCCGGCGCCGCGTCGGTGAAGATCCACGTAGATCCGGCTGGCTTCAAGAATGGCGGACTTCAGTTGACGAATGTGCGTGATTTGGCTGCCAACGTGAAAGTGCAGCAACTTGAAACAGTCCAACATTTCAAGTTCTTCAAGCCGCTCGAGTTGTCGTAGCATTTCCGAGACGGTCAGCCCGAATTTTGAACGGTACCCGCCACTGGCCTGCCACCGCCCCGATCCGCGGGTGGCGAGTTTGACGCGCATGCCAATCGTTGGGCGCAGACCAAGTGCCTTGGAGTGCCGAAGGATCAAATCGAGTTCGCTGACCTTTTCTACAACCGGAATCACCGTTCGTCCGATTTGCTGGGCCAACAGTGCGATGCGAATGAATTCATCGTCTTTGAAACCGTTGCAGATGATCGGTGTTTGTGCATCGGTCATCGCCACCACCGCTACCAGTTCAGGTTTGCTGCCGGCCTCGACCCCAAACCCGAATTGGCGACCATGTTCGATCAACTTTTCAACCACATGACGCTGCTGATTGACTTTGATCGGAACCACACAACGGTATCGATTCTGGTAATTGTGTTCGTCAATCGCGTGCCGAAAACAATCATTCAGCCGCCGCAACCGATCTTCCAGGATCCCGTTGAACCGAATCAGGATGGGAAGTTCGAGCCCACGCTGCCCAAGTTGATCCACTAGTTTTTTGACGTCGATCGATTGACTCGGGTCGCGTCGGGGCGAGACACGCAGATGGCCCTGTGGGCAAATGTAGAAGTAGTCATCACCCCAGCGGTCGATGCCGTACAGGGCGGTGGTGTCAAAATCGGTTTCAGCAACACTCACGAGAGGGGCATCCAGCGTTAGGAGAGGGCTGCCGGGTAGGCGAGGGGCAAACTGCCGATCAATGTGACCCTCTCCCGGCAAGTGGGGCAGATTCTACACTCGAGCCGACGGACGGAAACCTGCCCTGCCTGCAAAGTCGAAACCGGAGCGCAAAGAAGCACAACAAACCGAGCGCAAAGAAAAACCGAGTCCGATTTTAGCGGACCCGGTCTGCGATCGATTCGGCGGTGTCGATTATGCCTGGAACGAGCTGCCGCAGCCGCAAGTTTTGACAGCGTTGGGATTCTCGAATGTGAATCCCTGCTTTTCCAGACTCTCAAACCAATCGACGGTCGTACCATCGAGGTACAGGGCGCTCTTCTTATCAACCACCACGGCGACGCCGTGGCATTCATATTTGCTGTCGACCTTGTCGTCGTACTTTTCGTCAAAGTTCAGCGTGTAGTTGAAGCCGCTGCAGCCGCCGCCGGCCACACCGATCCGCAGAACGACTTTCTCGTCGAAGTTGTGTTCAGTCTGATACCGCTTGACTTCTTCAGCGGCTCGTTCGGTCAGTTTGACTGCCATTTTCGGATCAACCCCTTCGTCACGGACGAGTGTTGGGAATTTTGGTTGGAGGGGACTTTGAAACAAAAGCCCTTTCGCTGCTATCCATATTATTCACGCTGTGGGGTTCGCGGCAAGGCTCAACCGGCGCTGACCCACCGATTCCGAGGGCAAATCGCGCGGGATCTTATGATTCTCACCAGCGTTTCTGGAGCTCTGGCGGGCGCGATCGTCGGTTTTGGGGCGTGTGCAGCACCCCTGCGGGTTCTGCAATTTGGCCGAGGCGATCACGGATTTCAGCCTCTGGGCGTGCGTCAGCGGCGTGATCGGCGTACAACAATGGGCCAAAACCGCCCCCACCGGCGTGCTCTCGATGGGGAGTCTTCGTTGTCGCCGGGGCTGATCGTGCATCCCCGTCCAAAGTTTTTCATCAACATCAACGGCATCCATTCATGCGCCGAATTGGCACCCTCACCGACGGATCTCTCGCACGTCAATTCTGCGACTATTTGGTCACACTGTCGATTGATGCGACCACCGAAGAGGGCAGCGAGAGTGAGAAATCGATCTGGAATATTTGGATTCGTGACGAGAAAGACGTCGACCGAGCTCGGCAGGAGTTCCTGGCGTTCGAGGCGGCCCCCGGAGAGCAGCGTTACCAGGTAGCGGGGGAAGTGACTCGCCTGCGCAACGAACGAATCGCAGAACAGCAGCGGCGGATGAAGCAGCATCGTAAGCTGGTGCAGGCGATGCCGGCACAGAGCGGTGGTGTTGGGCCACTGGCCGGAGCCAACGTGCGGCAACAGAGTATTCCCGTCACGATCGCCATCATCGTTCTGTCGGTGATCGCCAGCTTCGCCACCAATTTTGGCAATCCGCGATCGCGAGGGAATCGCACGACACTTGAGCAAGAGGCGTACTACGAGCTGTCATTTGCCGATTGGCGTGATTACCTCTCGTCCAGCAATCCGAATGAGGCGGTTCGGGAGGATCCGTACGTCGCCATTCGTCGCGGCGAGTTGTGGCGGCTGATCACACCGATGTTCATGCACGGTGACGCGATGCACCTGGCCTTCAACATGCTCTGGGTTTTCTTTCTCGGATCGGCGATCGAGCGACTTCACGGATCGTTTTTTTTCCTGTTGCTTGTACTGGGGACCCAGATCGTCGGAATCTTGGTGCATGTGATGTTGTCAGGCATGGATTTTCTGCCAGCGGCGCTGCACGGGTCGCCGTTCGCGATCGGCGCATCGGGTGCCGTGTATGGCTTGTTCGGGTATCTATGGATTCGACCCGCGATCGATCCCGACTACCCGATCCGGCTGGTTCCGATGAATATCGCGTTGATGCTCGGCTGGCTGGTCATTTGCATGACCCCGTTGATACCCAATGTGGCCAATGGGGCACATTTGGGCGGACTTTTCGCTGGCATGCTGGTAGCCTTGATCGGACACCGAACGGGAAATGGTTGAGCAGCCGAGCGAGTCTCCGGCCAACGATTCGATGATCGAGGCGGCACGCGAGGTCCTGCAAGTCGCTTTGCCGTTGATGGTCAGCGCGGGAACCTTTTCGTTGGTTCTATTCGCCGACCGTACCCTGTTACTATGGTATGACGGTGCCTCGATGAGCGCGTCGATGGCCGGCGGCAACCTGTTCTGGGTGCTGGTCTGCCTACCGGTCGGGATCGCGTCGATGACGGGAGCCATCGTTAGCCAATACGTCGGCGCCGGCGAGGAGGATCGGATCGGTCGCTTTCTCTGGCAATCGGTTTGGATGTCGCTGCTGGCGATTCCTCTCTTTGCCGTTTTTGCGTTGATCGCGCCGTGGATGTTTCGCGTGACCGGCCAGCCCGATTCGCTGGTGCCGCTGGAGGCGACTTATTTGCGGCTGCTGATGCTCGGCGCCGTTGGCATGGTGTTGGAAACGGGGCTCAGCGGCTTCTTCAGTGGCACCGAACGCACCCGCTTGATCATGTGGGTGAGTCTCGGTTCGGGGCTGCTGAATCTGCTGCTCGACACGCTTCTGATTTTTGGCGCCGGGCCGATTCCCGCGATGGGCATCGCCGGCGCGGCGTTGGGAAGCGTTGCCTCGTTTTGGTTCAAGACGATCTGCTACGCGTGGTTTCTGCTGAGTCGACGCTGCGAGTCGAAATACCAAATTCGTCGTGGCTTCTGTCTTGACCGATCGCTGCTGCGGAAACTGCTCTATTTCGGCTTTCCCACGGGCCTGATGTATCTGACAGAATCGGGCGGGTTCACATTGATCGTGCTGAGAATCGGCCGGTTGGGCGACATCCCGCTCCGCGCGACGACGATGGCGATCAATTTCAATATGGTTGCCTTCATTCCGCTGGTCGGCGTCTCGATCGCCGCTTCGGTCTTGGTGGGAAGACATCTGTTGCAAAGTGGGCCGGCCCGGGCATCACGCAGTGTCACCGCGGCGCTCGCCATCGGACTCGTTTATTCGGGTATCTGGTCTGTCGGTTATCTGACAGTACCCGATTGGATGATGTCGCTTTACGAAATCAATCAAAACGAAGGTGACGGTTCGACCGAAGCGATCGCCATCGCCAGAGGGCTACTGGCGTTCGTTGCGATCTATCTCATGCTCGACGCAACCCAGCTGATCGTTGCCGGCGCGCTTCGCGGTGCCGGAGACACCTGGTTCGTGCTGATCGGCGGTTTTACCGCATCGGTCGCCATGCTGGCGATCGGTGTGCTCGGCGAACCGGCCGAGAACGCGATCAATTGGTGGTGGTGGATGGTCACGCTGTGGATCTGGCTATTGGCCGCGATCATGATTTCGCGATACGTGGGAGGACGATGGCGAAGGATGAGGATGGTGTAGGGAGCAGTTAGCGGTTAGCAAGACGTGAAAACGCGAATCGCTAATTCAAATCTGTCAGCACCACTTCGGTTCGGTAGCGTTTTCCCTGGCGATAAATGATCATTGGGATCCTGGAGCCGATCGGGGTCAATCCGACTTGGGCGACCAGGTGATCATCATTGTCGACCCGATTGCCGTCGAATTCGACAATGATGTCTCCCTGTTGTAATCGAGCTTGTTCGGCGGGTGATCCGGCTCGTACGTTTTTGACCAATGCGCCGCTGAGCAGGTTGTATCCGGCGTCGGCCAAATCGGCGGAGGTGAAATCGGGGTCCAGCGTGACACCCAAATAGCCTCGGCGAAGCTTTCCATTGTGAATCAATTGGTCGGCGACTTTCATGACCATGTTCATCGGAATCGCGAAACCGATTCCTTCGCTCCCGCCGCTGCTGCTGGCAATCGCTGTATTCAAGGCAATCGCTTCGCCGCGCAGGTTCAACAGCGGCCCGCCACTATTACCCGGGTTGATTGCCGCGTCGGTTTGAAAGAAATCTTGCAGTTCGATTTTCTGTTCACCGAGCGACAGATCGCGGCGCCCCTTCGCACTCAGGATTCCAAAGGTCACCGAGTGGCTCAGCCCGAACGGACTTCCAATGGCGATCACAAAATCGCCAATTTCCGTCGAATCACTATCGCCCAGTCGCGCCGCAGGAACATCGATGGCGTCGATCTTCATGACGGCAACGTCTGTGCTGGGGTCCGACAGCACACTTTGGGGATGGAACTCGCGACCGTTGCTCGTACGCAGCAGAATTTCCTGGGGTGCTGCGCCCAAAATGACATGTCGGTTGGTCAAGATCCACGATTCACCATTGTCCTTGATCACGACGCCGCTGCCGGCCTCGTCGTACGATTCGCGAGAACCCAACTTTTGTTCGGTTTTGTGCGCCTCGATATGAATGACGCTTGGTTTGACAAGCTGCGATACACGTCGCACCAGGTTTCCAAGTCGATCGAAGGTGCTGAACTCCTCGGCCAATTCATTGAATAGCCGCTCACGCTGCAAATCCATGGAGGTCGTCGTGATCGCCTGGCGATCAATGGACATCCGTCGGACGCTGACGGATCGCCCGTCTTCGGTATCATGCGTCAATGTCGGCGCGATATGGGGCGGCGCACCCGAAACGCTTTGTGTTGCTTGTGCAACAGCATTGCCGCTCGACAGAACGCTAACGGTCAACGAGATCGTGGCGGCGACAACGAGCACGAAGGTAGGGCGAGGCTTGTTCGGCCAGCCAGGGGTGAATCGACAATCCATGGGCGCAAGTATTGCTGAGGGGGAGTCAGGGGCACCAACGGAGGAAAGGGGGGAGGCGGTGCAATCTTAGCCATCGACCATTTCGGCGGGCTAGCTTGCCGCGACCTGTCGATGGCATCCCTCAGCGGGTCATTTGTCAGAACCGTCATCGATGGCGCATTAAAAAACGGCCGAACAATTGGTCGGCCGTCTTGCAGCGATACGATGCGCGATCGATGACGCGGGCGACTAAACCGAATCGAACTCGGCGTTATCGAAGACGCGATTCCAAGACACAACTCCGGTCGAACCGCTGCGACTTTCCGCCTGACGCCTACAACTGATGCAGTCGGTTGCATAGGGGACCGCACGCAGACGCGTCAGCGGGATCGCTTTCTCGCAGCCCTCGCAGATACCATACACGCCCTGTTCGATTCGAGCGATGGCGTCGTCGATCGCGGACAACTCGCGGCTTTCCGCCTCGATCAACTGACTGTTCAATTCGTCTTGAACGGTATCGGCAGCAGCATCGAGCACATCACCCGTCTTTGCTTGGTGCAGTTCCTGAAGCAGGCTCAGGTCACCCGCCAGGGCACGTCGCAGCGCATCGCGACGACGAACCAGAGTCTCACGTAATTTCTCAATCGCATCTTTCCGGGACATCGTATCACCTTGGTTTGTTTGAAGCACGCGTCGAAACCGAATCTCATCGAGACCGAATCTCATCCCTCCCACGGAACACGCGACCCATCACCCGCCCAGCTTTGCGTTCCACAGCGAACACAATGCTCGGACAATCGACCGAAGTTCGATTCGCGAGCAATGCTGGCGTTCCGGTCTTGGCGATGGACATCGTTGCTACGCAAGACCCTCGGTTGTGGTTTTACCCAAGTTCCCTGTTGAACCCCGGGAAAGCAACCTCGGATTGGGCTAATGATAGAAACGAGGGCGGCGAAATCCCCCTTCGGCGTCCGGAATCACTGTTTTTTTCACCAGAGCAAGTGCGTAAAGTACTGATTGCAAAGGCTTTGCGGGCCGACGCTGGTCAAAAATACGCGCCGCCCGATTGATGGACATTTCCCGTTTGTTGCCCTTCTTGTGGGTGGTTTGGTCCGGTCGTAGGGTGGTTCGCCCTCAAAGCTTGCTAAATGCGGGCTAGTCCGCACAGATTCACTAACAGGCAAGAGCCCCAGCGTCCGAAAAGGGACAGCGGGTAGATCATGCATGCCCGAGAACCGGTCCGCGCGCCCACGGCTGGTCCGAGGTTTTTGGAATGCAGGCCCCCAACGCCGACTGTCGGTGTCCATTGACGGTCCGACGATTTCTACCCAATCACCATGCAGATGACACAGAAGGGATAGCGAGGGTGAGTATGAATCCCACGAGCCAAACCGACGTGAGTCCCGACGCGATCGATAGCGCGCCGAGTTGGACCTTTGCATCCCTGCCTGCGAGTTCCTTCGGGGACGTCGAAGCGGGCTCGCAAATTGACGCCGCCGCCGGGGCCGATGGCCCGCTGGGCTCGTGCATCGCCGAGGGCAATACCAAGATCGATTCAATCGAATTCCGCGTCCTTCGCGCCGGTTCGCCCGTTCGTCGTCTGCGACTGACCGGCAGTCGCTACACGTTTGGTAGTGCCGAGGGATGTTCGATTCGACTGAGTGACAACTCGCTTCGTCCGATGCACGCGGTGTTGATTCGTGATGCTCATCGAATCCTGGTCCGCGCTTATTCGGTTCCGATCGAAGTCAACGACGATCGTACGACCGAAGCGACGCTTGATGTCGGCGACGTGTTACGGATGGGTGCCTACCGATTCGAGTTGTTGTCGCTGTCTACCCATTCCGAGTCGGCGTTTGCCGCGGCGCCATTCGCATCCCCACCGTCATCCGTCTTGGACAGAAACGTCGATCGATACTCGTCGGCCTCCGCACGCGAGCTTCCACCGCAGGATGATGGGGTCTGGCGTGAGCGACTTCGCCGAGAAGTCGAACAATGGCGTACTCGGCAAGCGCAATGTGACCAGCGAGAGAGCCGGTGTGACGACAGAGAAGCCAATCTCCGTGGTCGCGAATCGGAGTTGTGGGCACGTGCCGAACAACTGTATCGACGCGAAGCGCAGTTGCAGTCGCAGGAAGCTGCGACAATGCAAATTCATGAAGAGTATGCACAGAAGCAGCAAGAGCTGATTCGATTGCATGAACAAAGCCATTCGCGGCAGAAGGCGTATGAGCGTCGTGATAGTGAATACAGGACTCTCGAAAACCATTTTCGTCAGCAGGAAATTGCCTACCGCAGTCAGATCGAAGAAGCATCCGAGCAGCTTCAGCAGTCGCAGCAACAAGCGGAAGCAGCAACGGAAGCCGTTCAGCGAATGCGTGAGCAGTTTGTCTCGTTGAACCAACAAATCGATGAACTGTCGTCGCTGCAAGAGCACTTTCAGCAACAAGAGCAAAGTCAGCGTGAGGAGTACAAACGGCTCTGCAGAGAACTGGAAGCTGCTCGAGATCAAGCGCTCGACGCCAAGGCGGAAAGTGAGGCACTTCGTCAGCAAGCCGAACAGCGGGTCGAAGAAATGGCCGCGCGTATCGATGAATTCAAATCTGGCCCGGGGAGTGATCTCGAGGCCCAAAAAGCTCGGCTCGAAGAGAGCGAAGCACTCGCCTTGCAGCTTTTCGAGCAAGTCGACGAGCTGCAAAAATCGGTCGCCGACGCGCGTCAGGAATCGGCGCAGCTGCGAGCCGATTATGAACAAGCGTGTGAGTCGGTCCGCGACCTCGAGCGACACGTCAGCGAAGGCGATGAGCAGGCGAATCGCGATCGCGAGAAATGGGCAGCTGACGCCGAACAGTTGCGAGAGAAAGTGCAGCAGTTGTCGGCCGAGTTGACGCGTGCCAACGGGGAACTGAGTGACCTCCGTGACGCCAACAATGCGTTGACGGCTCGGCTCGATGACATGCGACGCGAACGGGATGAAATAAAAGAAGAAGCCGAGACACGACCAACCGCCCAGGCC
This sequence comes from Pirellulaceae bacterium, assembly GCA_963734865.1. Classification (GTDB taxonomy): domain Bacteria; phylum Planctomycetota; class Planctomycetia; order Pirellulales; family Pirellulaceae; genus CBDCUW01. Next base: position 402,924 of record CAVTIV010000019.1, on the reverse strand, counting down.
TGGCAATCACTGCAACAGGAACTCGACTGCGCCAACGAACAATTCGCGGTGATAAAACAAGAATACGATGCGACTGTTGCACGTTTGGAAGAGGATTCGGCAAATCAGCTGGCGCAACTCGAGGCGTTGCCGAGTGACGATCGCGATGAATTGATTCTTGCTCAGGACCAGGACACGGACCAGGACACGGACGAACAGGGGCCCGAAATTCGATTGGACAATGCGGGTGACAGCGTCGAATACGATGCCCGACCGATCTCGCAGCACGCCGATCCTATCGTTGCCGACTCACCGCAAGCCGACTGGCCATCACCATCGGCCGCGAGTACTGTTTCGCCCGATGAGGAGACTGTTTCGCCCGATGAGGAGGATGAGTCTGCCTGGCCGGCGGTGGCATCGAATGACTCCCTGTGGTCAAGCAACGCGAACGCATCGCGATGGAACGACGAATCATCGCAGAGCGCCAGCGACAGTATCGATCCGGCGTCCGATCCGGCGTCCGATCAGGCGTCCGATCCGTCGTCCGATCAGGCGGCGGAGCTGGAATCGAGCGATCCCTGGCAAGATGCCGGTGACATGGACTCGCTCCCTGCGGAGCAGTCCGACGACGACTCATTGGAAACGACCTCGCCATGGGGAGCAGTGGAGGATCTGGAGTCGGACGAGAGCAATCCTTGGGATTCGACCGCCCCGAGGCACGAGACGGCCGATTCGTTTTGGCCACCATCATCCCCTGAGCCGGAATCTTCGTCATCGGAAGTCGACGACGACCAAGAGGATGTCGTCGAGGGATCGTTGGCCAGCATGCTCATTCAAGATCTCGACGCCAGCGACAGCGATGACGGGGAGCACGACGGCACCTATCTGATGGCCAACGGGGAGTCGGGTGATTGGGATCAAGAGCATCCCGAAGAACTGCTTGCCAGTTCGTGGAAGAATGACAGCGAAGGCTATCGAAGCGAGTCGATTGACGAGGTCAATCGCTTGGACGACGACCTCGATGATGCTGTGTCGAGCGACGATGAGATCGAGAATGCCGATTCGGAATTGACAGCGAGCCATCACGAGCAGGTGGACGTTGACGACCAGCCAGAGGACGTTGTGCTTGAGCCCCCAACCGCGATCGGCGATGGGGTCGCAAGTGCCATGGCCGAAGGAGATGACTCGATCGAGGCATACATGAATCGTCTGCTGCAGCGAGTGCAGGGCGAGTCCGATAGCGACGGGCCGCAGCCCGATACCGTCGTGCTCGCAGCCTCAACGAGCGGTGGTAAGCCGATCATGTCGAACCCCTCCGATTGGGTCGATGATGTCGAGCAAGGTCCAGATTCGCCATTTGTGCCACGATCCGAGGCGCCTGAGAAACACAGCAATCTGTCGGCAATGCGACAGTTGGCAAACGAAACCGTGCGCACCGCAATCAGCCGCAGTGAGCGAGTCCAGTCGCGTGACACGCAGCTCAAAGGGTTGACCAAATTCGCCTTCGCAGTCATCGCTTTGATCTGCGGTTTCGCTTGTTTCTCATTCATCCCCGGTGCCATGAGATATGTGGCGATTGCAATGACCATCATCGTCGCCGCAATCTGTGTCTACGAGGGGCTGTATCTGTTCGGAGAAGCAAAGCGACATCTGGCAGCGAACGAACCACAACCCGATGGCAAGCAGCCGGATGCCGCTGTCCCGACCGAAGAGGCGCTCGTGGACCACGCAGCCGACGAAGCTGTGTCCTCGTGACCACCCCGGCATCGCTGTTGGCCGATTCTGCCCGCACCGGCTGATCGGAGTGGCAAATCCTGTCATAATGACAAAAGACTGCCCGCGAATTGGGATTTCTGTTCGCTTGGTCTTCTGAATCACATCTACCCCATGGTGGCTTGGGCTTCGGCACAGGGTTCAGGAACCGATCCAGGAAGCACCCGAAGGGCCGCCGGTGGCGATAGGTTGCTGGCCCGTATATGTGTCCGGGCCACCCCGTTGGGTTTGACTTCTTTTCCGCCGGCGAGTGTCGATGTGAACACAGGCTGCGCAATGAATCTCAATCCACCCCCGATCGATCCTGCGGATTCGGACTCGGATGGGTCGGTATTCGACGACAAGGGCAGGGAGACCGGCCAGCCGCTGGAGGCCGTTTGGCGTCGTTTTGGCGACCAATTGCGTCGCCGCGCCCGGACGCGATTGCGTCAATATGGACTCACTGGCCAAGCCGAATCGATGGACATCTGCAACGATGTGATGGCCGATCTCGCGCGCCGCTATGGCGAGCGAGCGATCGGCCCCGACGACCTATTGGCTTACATCCTGAGGGCGATTGACAACCAGGTGCTTGATACGTTCCGCACGCTGGCACGCCAGTGTCGGGACTTTCGCCGCAATGAAGTGATGCCGGTGGAGGAGATGACGGTCGCCAATCACGAAACGACGCCCAGCCAAATTGCTTTGCGCCGAGAGGTCGTCACGCGGATCCGCGAGATGCTCAGTGACGAAGAAGCGCAGGCTGTCGACATGATGCTCGAGAACCGTGACTGGAATGAAATCGGCGAATCGCTGGGACTGCGGGCCGACACGGCGAGGATGCGAGTTCGCCGGGCACTGGATCGTGTTCGTCGCGACATCGGTTTCAGTGACGAGGGTTTCTGAGATGGGTGATCCGATTCGCGAGTCGATTGATGGTCTGATCGAATGGGTGCGTGAACGACGAAAGGACGCCCCCGACGCAAGACTGACAGACCTATTGGCGGGTCATCGACTGCCGACAGAACGCTTGGTCGATCTCGCCTGCATTGACCTGATGCAGCGACGTCGGATGGGGCATGCCGTCACGGTCGAGACCTATTTGGACGAGTTCCCATCGCTGCTGGGTGAATCATCACAGTTGGATTTGATCGATGCGGAATTGTGCGTCAGCAGCGAACTGGGAGTCCGCCCCGATGTCGAACAATATATCCAACGGTTTCCCGAGTTGGCCGCCCCGATTCGCGAATTGGTACGACTCGACGCCGCAACCCCCGAGATGATCGGATCGGCGCTGATCGACGTTGCCGACTCAGCAAATTGTCGCGACGATTCAACCAATGAATCCGCAGCGTTTTCGATCGAACGATTCGGCAAAACCATGGCTGGTCGCTCGGACCTTTCGTCAATTCCGATTGACCTTCCCGACTGGTTTGTCGGTGAAAAATGCGTAACGAGCAATCCGGGCCGGTGGCTGATTCAGGGTCGAGACTGCAATCGAGGGACTGCATTGGCGTTGAAGGTGATCGAGCTTCCCGGCCAACTCTCGGCGGCCGAGCGTGAAGTGATCCTGGGTGGATGCGAAGCGGCGGCCAAGGTTCGCAACCGAGCTTGGAACGTGCCTGGTGTTGCCGCCATTGAGAACCGGCATCTAGCTGTCATCCGCCGTTGGGTGTTCGCCCATCCCTGGCCGCAATCGACGATTTCCCAGCCGGGTGAATCACATTGTTGCGGAGCTGCGCTTCGGCGATTGGCGTCGCTCGCCTTTGCGATCCAATCGGCACATGATGTGGGAGCCACACACGGAGGAATTCATCGTCAAAACTTGATGATCGACCACCAGGGCAACGTGCAGATCGTGGATGCCATCTGCAGCCGCGACGGGCTGGTGCGATGGCTTCGTTGTCCGCCGGAATGCGGTGTTAACGGCCAGCAATCCGATCTCCAGTATCGGATGAATCTGGATGTTCAGGGTCTGATCAAGCTGGTCATGGCCGACTCGGTGGCGTGGCAGAACGATCGGGCAAGCGAACTGGCCGATCAACTCCGCAACGTCGCGGACAATCATTCCGACGAGGCCAGTGGCATGATCGGCGAATTGCTGATTCGACGGAGCAATTGACGGATGACTGGAGCGGGGTGGTTGTCTCGACGACGACCACCCGCTTCGAGAATCGAAGTACGGATCTCGCTTATGATGAACCATGTCCTTCATCGCTAATTGCAATCACCGAGCCGATCGTCATGCGTATCAAGTGCCCCGAATGCGATTCGGTCCTTGCACTGAACCAGCCCAAACCTGGACGGTACCGCCCGAAGTGCAGGCACTGCGGCCAATCCTTTCTGCTGATGATCGGCAGGGGGGATCCGCCACAGGTAGCCGTCGCCCGTGAGCCAGTGGCGAGCGAACCTGAATCGCCCACTTCGATCCATCCACCGGTCTCGACCGATTCGTCGCAAACCGCGGCGGCCCACTCCAACGGTAGCGGCCAGGCGTTGAACGGCAACCTGGTGGAAGAATCATCGGCGGACCCGAGAGCGACAGTCCGTTGGGATGTGGAGGTGACGGAGGCTGCCGGACAGATCTCGCCGGCGGCAACCGTCGATTCGAGAGTGCAGACGACGGTCGATAGGTTGTCCGGTTCCAAGCCGGCGACAAAGACCGCCGGCGGCGCCGAGGCGACGATCGGCGGCACGCTGGATGACCGACGAGCGGCCAATTCAAGTGCCTGCAGCGTGGGGGGTGGCAAATCGAGATCCATTTCGCCGATGGTGTCAGCCGCCGCGCCATCGGCCGGTGTTCCGGTCGCTACGAAATCGGATGAAGACGCCGAGCTTCCCGAAAAACTGGGAGGTTATCGAATCTTGCGTTTGATCGGCCGCGGCGCGATGGGTGCTGTGTATGAAGCGAAGCAGATATCGCTCGATCGGCTTGTCGCTCTGAAGACGATTCGCGGACGACTGGCGAGCAATCCCTCGTCATTGGCGCGATTCACCAGAGAAGCCTATGCCGCAGCCCAATTGACTCATCACAACGTCGTCCAAATCTATGACTTCGGAGAAGACGCCGGCAAGCATTTCTTCAGCATGGAATGGGTGCGGGGAGGTCCGCTAAGCGATCTGGTCCGAGAAAAGGGCGCGATCGATCCACGTTTGGCCGCGAGCTATACGTTGCAGGCCGCCAGAGGATTGCAGTTCGCGCACCGCCATGGCATGGTTCATCGAGACGTCAAGCCTGCCAACTTGCTGCTCAGCGACGAGGGTGTGGTAAAAGTGGCGGATCTTGGATTGGTCAAGATACCTGATCAATGGGATCCCGATGCGGACGTCGGTGCGTCATCGATCGCTGGACTGGAAAGCGGCACACAGGTAACGATTCAGGGTACCGCCGTCGGAACGCCCGCCTACATGGCTCCCGAACAAAGTATGGATGCCGCTGGCGTGGATCATCGTGCTGACATCTATTCGCTCGGCTGCACCCTGTTTTATCTGCTGGCTGGAGCACCACCTTTTGACGGCAGCGTGGTCTCCGAAGTGATGGAGCAGCACGCCAAGCAACCGCTGCCAAGTCTGATCCAAATCAACTCGCGAGTGCCTGAGACGCTGCAGCAGATCGTCCAGTGGGCGATGGCCAAGCGGCCCCAAGATCGGTACGCGTCACTGGCCGAAATGATTGCGGATTTAGAGACCTTTCTGGGTATCAGCCGCGAAGGCATGTTCTCACCATCGGTCAGCCAAGCCGACCAGTGGCAAGACCTGGCCGCTGATTACGCGACGGCAACACCGCTCGTTCGATGGATCAAGCCGGTTTTCGTCGGGTTGATCGTCGTTTCCGCCCTGTTGACGGTCGTCATGCCGCTGCTGGATTGGCACTGGCTGTTGTTGGGCGTCGTCCTTTTTGTCACCGCGAACGTGACGGCGTTGTTGCTTGGATCGGGGCACGATCAAAGTGCAATCGTCACCAGTTTTCGTCGTTGGATCGGATCACTGTCATGGTTCGATGATGCGGTTGGTATATTGGGTGCGACGATGTGCTTGCTTGTCACGTTGGTTGCTGGGCTATCTCCTGGAGTCGTTGCCGGTCTGATTCTTGGCGTCCTTTGCGGCGCCGGTTACCATTTTCTGTTGATCACACCGACACGCAGCAACAGCGCCGCCGCGATCAAGAACGCCGAGCGTTTCATTCGCAATTTGCGAATCGACGGGGCCGATGAAGACGGCATCCGATTGTTTGCGGCACGGTATGGCGGTAAGCGTTGGCAAGGATTGTTCGAGGCCTTGTTCGGCTACCAGGCATTGTGCAAGGTGCGCGAGCAACTCAGCAGTGACCCCAATTTCTCGGCGACAGTCCGCAGGCCAACACTGCGAGACAGAATCTGCGAGAGCCTTTCCAGCAAAGCGGAGATCAACCGGCAAGCACGCGACCATCAACGTCTGGCGAAGGTTGAACAGCGGGGTTTGCAGAGTGAAGGACTCAGCGAGAATGACGCCCGCGATCGCGCCTGGCAGATGGCCGCCGCCGTGATGGATAATGCCAAGCTGGAATCCGCCACCGACAGCGAGGCCGCAGCGGAGATCAAACGGGAACGGATGAAGGCGATGTTGGCCGATGCCCGCAGCGGTAAGTACGCCAAGAAACGTGACAGATTTTCCCTATTAAGGTTCGCACTTGGCGGGCAAACACGGTTGCTGGCCGGTTGCATTCTGCTGGCGATTTTTTCTCTCTGGGCACACCACAGCGGCCTCCTTGATCAAGTCGCAACGATCGCCGAATCCGCAGCCAGCCAAGGGAGCATCGACGCCGGTGCTGTCGATGAACTCAAAGCTTCGGCCGCAGCCGTGGACAGCGATTCTGGAAGAAACTGGTCGATTGGAATCGCCGGCCTGCTGTTGGCAATGTCAGCGTTCGTCTCTGGCTGGCGAATGACGCCGTTTGCGTTGGTCGCCACGATCGTGATCCTGTTCGGTCCCCGCTTGGGTGTTCCGGGCGCCGCCGGTTTCCTCGAGCCGTGGATGGTTTCCTCGTTGCTCGGTGCGGCGATCTACGTACCCGGAATTGTGTTCGGGGAAGCGAACAACGCCTAACGCAATCCGGTCATCGTGCCCGTGCTGCTGGCGAACTGATCGACTTCCATTCCAACTTCTTGCAATACCGATACGAAGAGATTGGGAAGCGGATAATTGTGCTGGCGGTCAAACGCCAGATGTTGTCCATGTCGGAACCCGCCTCCTGCCAGCAAAACCGGCATGTTGCGGTTGTCGTGGTTGGAGGCGTTGCCCAGGTTGCTGGTCAACAGGACCGAGGTGTGATCGAGCAACTTTTCGCCCGAGTCATCGGAATCATGAAGATCACGAAGGAATTCGCCCCACTGACGGATCAGGGCAGTTTCCACCAAGGCCAGTTGTTCAAGCTTGGTCTCGTCCAGCCCATGATGGCTGAGGTTGTGGTATCCCTGGTCGACTCCTGCGATCGGAATCACGCCCCCGGCACCGGGAATGTGCAGAGAAATGAAACGTGTCGAATCGGTTTGCAGGGCCAACTTGATCACCTCGCACATCGTCTTTTGGCGGCCGATCAGGTCGCTAGGGTCGTTGATGTCGACCGGCGCGGTGACGCCGACTTTGGGCTTCGGTCGCTGGGCCCATTTCTCGGATTCCGCCATCCGTTTTTCCAGATCTCGGACGCTGGTATAAAAGGCATCCAGTCGGTCTCGGTCACCACTGCCCAATTCGCGTTCCAGCGACTTTGCATCGTCGCCGACCAGATCCATGATGCTCCGACCCTGGCGGACACGCTGTGCTTGAAGTTCGCGTTCCCTGGCAGAATCATCGATAAACAGTTGCGAGAACAATCTTGACGGTCGATCCTCCGGTGGGATCATCGATCCGTTTTCGGTGTAGCAAGGGCTGCTGTTGCCCCCTGTACTGAGTACCAACGACGGGAATCGTGTCGCGTCACCTAAGTACTTGGCCATCAACTGATCGATCGAGATCGTGTTCTTGGCACGCCCCGATGTGCCGATCGGCGATGCGGTCAAGATACTCGCCTCGGCGCGGTGTCCACCTTTGACACCCGGATGCGAGACACCCGAAACAACCGTCACTCGCCCCCGCAAGTCCTGTAGCGACTCGAGATACCGAGATGCGGCGTAGTCACGACCTCCCTTTTCAGGGAACAGATTGTCGGCGACCAAACCAAGCCCCAAGCGTCATCGCGACAAACCGTTTCGGTGCGGCTACGTCCTGGCTGGCATTAGCGAACGCCCCACGCATCGCAGTCAGCCATGGCAGACTGATCGCCACGCCACTGCCTCGCAAAACCGTGCGGCGATGCAACGAGCGTCGCAAGCAAACGTTGACCGGTTGATTGATGGAAGTCATTGATTTCACTTGTTCAAGAAAATGGGACTGACAACAACCGCTTGCAATAAAGATCGCAATCCATAGTCATTGTCGGCAGTGGTATCGACAATCTGATCGACGATTTCGCGGTCGGCGAATGTGATCGGCGCACCGGTACCATAGATCAATAGTTTTTCGGCAACGTTCCGCGCGATCGATCGAGGATCCTCCAACAACAGACTACGGAACTCACGAAAGTCTTGGAATGATCGGCCATCAGCCAGTTGCGCGTGCGGGTCGATCGGCGCACCTGTTCGGGACCGTCCTCGCTCGACCGCAAGATAGTGATCGCGCCACTGGCCCGCGGCATTGAAGTTCTCCAGGGCAAAACCGGGCGGATCGATGTTCTTGTGACAGCTAGCGCATTGCGAGTCGGCCAGATGCTTTTGCAACTGTTCACGAATCGTCTTGGCCCCACGAATGTCAGGCTCGATCGCCGGGACGCTCGCCGGTGGCGGGGGTATCGGTATGCCCAGAATCCGCTCGGAAATCCAGATTCCGCGAAGCACGGGCGAGGTGTTCGTGCCGTTGGCCGTCACCTTCAGGATAGAACCATGCGACATCAGCCCGCCACGGTTGTGCTCCGGTTTGAGTTCTACGCGGCGTAGCGTTTCGCCTTCGACTCCATCAATGTCATAGAACCGAGCGAGCCGACTGTTCAGATAGGTGTGTCGCGAATCGACGATCGCGGTGACGCTCGTATCGTTGACCAACAAGTCCTCCAGGAACGCATGCGTCTCGTCCAGCATTGCGTTTTGTACCACGATGTCAAATTCACGATACAACTTTCGATCGGGCTCGGTGAAATCGATGTCAACCAGATCGAGCCACTGAGCGGCAAAGTCTTTGATGAATTGATGCGAGTGTGACCCCTTGAGCATCCTCTCGACCTGTCCGCGGAGTACCTCCGGTCGATGGAGTTCACCGGCGTCGGCAAGTTCAAACAATTCCTCGTCCGGCATGCTATTCCAAATCAGATAGCTCAATCGCGACGCAATCGCGTCATCATCGAGCGACCCAGCCGTCTCGGTGAAGTATAGGAATCGCGGCGAGCACAACAGTGCCCGGTAACTGCCACGCAGTGCCTCGATCGGATCAATCCCGTCATCGATCGATTGTCGAAGCAAGTCGACGTAACGATCCAGTTCCCGATTGTCCAGACCGCGTCGAAATGCTCGTCGCGCGAAGCGTCGAAGCTGTGCGACGGCATCGGCCGACGGATCCTGGCTGACCAACGTTATCTTGCCTCGATGGATGTCCACATCCATCTCACCCAACACTCTTCGACGAACCGTTTCGACATCACCGCCGGGGTGGATTCGCTGCATCGTCATCCCGTGCAAAGCGACGCCAGGGACATTTTGCGGACCACCCTCACCGGCTCCGACTTGGCCCCCTTGGAATTTGGCCCGTTTCAGCGTCTCGTCGCCAGGACGTATTTCAAGCATCTGCCCTGCGGGAATCCAGGCCTCGAACGTCCTTTCGATCGAATCACCGGACGCCTCGAAAGATCCGATCCAAGACATCAGCGGCGCTCCCGAGTTGCAGGGACCGCTCCGCACCGTGCACCAGACCCCGCGATCGTCCGGCTTGTTGACGGCCGACGCAGAAAACGTGATTCGGTACCAGCCACTTTCACGTACCGTCGTTGATGTGATTCGACCGTAAAAGATCAGCCCGCTCGACCACACCACGGCGCTGCCGTCGAGCATCTCGGGATCACGACAACGTCGCCGAGGATTCTCGCGACACAGTTGCCGAACGGATAAATCTCTCGTCCGCCCTTGATCCGAATCGGCCGCCCGTCGAAATGCCTCGTCCAACGCCGCATCAATCACCGACAAGTGGGATGCCAGCTGAAAGTGTGACATCGATTGACCATCGGCAATGTTTGAAAAACCTTCGGTGCGAGGTTCCTCAGGCATCAAACTTGCCAGAGGAAGATCGATCGCCAACAGATCATGTAGCGTCCGCTCGAGTTGCAGGTTGGTTAGGCGTCGCGCACGGACACGGCCCAGACGCGCATATTCGGGCGCGTTGGGTTGTACGTAGCCAGTCCCCCGTGCCACTCAAGAAGGCAGCCGTTGCATGCTCATCAACTTCACCGGCATCCTCCGGTGGCATCTCGCCGTCACGCACCCGTTCCAACATCCGGACCCAGTGGGACATCGTTTGCGGGTCATCCAGGTCACCAAGCGACCGCAGATCGAACCCGGCTTCGGCTTCCGCGCCGTCGTGACAGTCCAGGCAATGTTGATTCAGAAACTGTTGGACGGCATCCGGCGGACCATCGGCGTGGGAAACGCCAAGATGGGTCAGGCATACGAACAGAATCGACAGGCGAATCGCCATGGGGATCCGGTAGCAGAGAGGCAGGGGCGGGAACCCGCAAACGAACAAGTTCGCGGCAAACTCAGGCGGGACGTCTATTGTACCTTGAAACACCGATTTGGGGAGCTCGGATCGGCAGGACATCCGTTTCCCGATGCGGCGTTTTGAAGCGTGTCACGGTCGAGGCCGGAGCGAGTCCCCTCCTGCAGCGGCGCCAAACCTCGTGTCTGCCGACTCAATCAACAGGTCGCGGAACCGGTTTCGGCCGCCATTCGTGCGGGAATCAACGACGGCGAATCGTCACGCAACATCGATCGACTAGGCGCGCAACCCGCGATATTCGTTGACCAGCAAGAATGTGGTCAGCAGGACCGCCCCGATCGCCGCTTGCGGTGTCCAGCAAATAAAAATTCCCATCATCACCTTGTCGAATTCTACCTCCGTGACACCTCCCAGGGCGATCGCGATGGCGATCAGGATGACGGCCGCTGGAGTGAGGATCGCGACTCGTTGTTCCCAGCTCAGCCGCCGAGGCAAGTAAGCCAGCACAATCAGCGCCGCGGGCCCCAGTGCGTAGATCGCCGCCAACACTTCGACTCGCGGTGTGAAAGAGCGAACGGCGGCGGCAGCCAACGCCGCCAGCACGGTCGTGATCAACAAACCACGCAACGAGAATTGCAATCGAACATCGGCACCCGCCGACTCGCTACGAAATCGATCCATGATTTGATTGAGCGTCCGCCGCTGCCAGATCGCGACCAAACCGATCGCGAGCCCAAGCAATAGCGCCGTGGCGATATCGATGACCGCTGGAAAGACTTTCAACGGATGTGAGCCGTAACCGGCGCCTTCGTCCCAAACCATCATTGGGAATCCGATCGCTTCGTCACCCAACTCGCGATTGCCCAGCAAGCTGCCCCAACCGCGCGAACGGAAGAAAAATGACACGGCGTTCGCCGACCCGATGACCAAAACGCCGACCATCAGCCCCCGCAAGAGCCAAGCCCACGACGAATTCTTCAGCGAGCAATCTGGCATCGTGGTATCTAACCGATCCGGCTGCGAGTCCGCATCCGATTGAGATCCAGGATCCATTGTATCGGAGACCATGATGAGACCTCTTTGGCACCGACAGAGATAGATGTCGTTGGTACGGATTCGGAACTCGAGTGGTTCGACATCCCTTCTCCATCCCTTCTTCCCCCCTCTCGAGGTCGTGCCGGAGCGATTCGCCGAGAGCAGGCAAGCCGGGGATGCCGGGCTCATCGGCACGGCATTGAATGTCGTCTAACCGGAGCCATCGGGAATCCAGAGGCCTGGCCGAGTGCGCGACAATCGGTCCGTCTGAGTATCGATTCGTCGAGCCTTGATTCGGACGTAGGGTGCCACATAGCCGGCACGCTCAGCAAACGATCCCCTTTGCGAATCATCACGGGCATGTAGCGGTTCGCTCAAGTCTTCGATCACGAATCCGGCCCGACACATTCCTCCGATCAGTTGTTCCCAGCGATGAATGAATTCGATCGCACCCGATTCGCGTAGCCGCCGACCGGTTCGGCCGGTCGATTCAATGCCAGGCAGCGGCGTGTCGCGATAATAGCGATGTTGAAGCTGGTATCCGCCTTGCGGCAGCGGATCGATCGATGCCTGCAAACTAACGGGTTGTTTGTGCTGGCTGATGTAAATCCCGCCTGGGCGAAGGATTCGTGCGACTTCGCGGTATACCACGACAATATCCGGAACATAGCAACTACTGACCGGATGGATCACGATGTCAAACTCACGATCCTTCAGCATCGAAAGATCCTCCATCGAGGTCTCGAACAGTCGCAACGAGTAGCCTCGCTCGGAGGCCACCCGACGGTCCAACTCGAGCATCGCTCTGCTGAGGTCCACGACCGTGACCACTGCGCCGGCGGCGGCATACAGCGAGCTCTGTCGACCGCCACCGGCTGCCAGGCACAGCAGATGTTGGCCGGCGATCGACCGGCCCAACCAGCCCGCGCCATCGACCGTTGCCAGCGGATTGGCCAATTCCTGATCCTTGGCGGGGCGGCAGAGCGGGTCACCCGCCTGGGCCATCGCGTCGTAGACTTGGCGGTTTTTGCGAAGAATTTCGTCGTGATTCATCGATTCGAGCGGGGGGTGTGTGAGATCCTGTTGGACGCGACAAGATCGGGGCAGTGGGGGGAACTCGCCAAATGCATCCAGCGGCCAACCGAATAATTAAGAAAAATCGCCACTTTCTTGGGTACCTGAGCTGGCTCGCGTGAGCCGGGATTCGTCAATTTCCGAACCGACGGGGAACTTTGTACGATGACCGCGCATCGGACCATTATCACGAAACTGGATGTTCCCACCCGAGTAAATGCCTGGTCCGTACCGAGCCTCGGGGCGGGGTAATGTACAGAGTCCGCATTAGGCGGCGAAACGGTTTTTCAGAAATGTCACTTCCAAGAGAAATTCTTGATCAGCTGCTCAGCGGGTACATGGACGATGCCCTCAGTGCGGATGAACGCGCTCGCGTTGAGCGGCTACTGGAGACCGATGCCGAGGTCGCTCGCGAGCTTTCCGAGCTGCAAGGCATGCGCGGATCGTTGCGAGACGTTTCCCGAGCCGATTCGTTCGTGAAATTGCCCGAGGGGTTTTCCGATCGAGTTCTCGATGCGGCCATCGCTTGCGCCAGAAGCGAGGGATTGAGCGAGGATCACCCTCTTGTCCGTTTAGCCGAACAACCCAGCACCCAGCGTGCGGTAGTCGCTCCGTCTTCGCCATGGCGACTGGCCGGTGTTTTGGTCGCGCTCGCAGCCTCGATTGTCATTGCCGTGTTCGTTCTACGCCCGAATCCGGCCGACGGCCCGACAGAGCTCGAGCTAGCGATCACGAGTCCGTCGGGCGCTCTCGCTCCGGATCAGCTGACCGACCCCGGGTCCGCACTTCCCGACCCCACACTCGACAGCAACGAAATGATTGAGAGCGTCGCTGTCGCGTCCGACGCCAACGATTCGATCAGTGAGCCACCGGAGTCGATCAGCAACGAGCCGATGCAACCTGAGACTTCCGATGCGCCTCGCGAGGCTATCGTGGTCAATGATCTTCCCAAACAGCCATCCGAGATGCCCCTGGTCTCGTCGTCCAAGCCTGCGAGGGTTGCAGCGGTTGGCGATATATTCGTGCTGAGCATTCGTCGAACCGAGCTGGGCAAGCAGACCCACGCGGTGCAAGCTGCCATGGATGCTGCCAACATCGGTGCGGCCAGTAAAAAACAAATCAGCAAGGAGATCGTCGGCCTCGCCAAATCGGCCGACAACGATGGAACCGATAACGACGCGATCGTTCTTTACTTGCAAGCGTCGGCCAAGAGTTTGGATCAATTCATCTTGAAGTTGGTCGCCGACGAACAGGGGATCGAATCGGTCGGATTTTCGATCGCCCAAGATGCACCCATCTTAGGAGTCGTGAATTCATTGCGAGTCGATCCGACGACGGTCAAACACGCAACAACGTGGCAACTGTCAAGCGAGTCAGATGATTGGGTTGGCGCGATTGCCGACACTCTGGGAAGCCGCGCGTACGTGCCAATCGATCGAGGGACGGCCGAGGTCGGAACGGCTTCGGCCATGTCAAATGCGTCGGCGACCAGCAACGGGGCCGACGTGATCTCGCCAATGCTCGTCCTGATCCGCTAGTGTAGCCACGCTGTCATTTGATTCGCGGCAAAACGCTTTCCAGCGTCTTGCGCACGCGCCGCGCCACTGGCCCGCATTCCCTGCATCTCTTTGGGCCACAGTTCGATCTCCATTCGATCGGCGATCCCGTTTCTTCCGATCACGGTCGGAACCGACAAGGCGACGTCGCGAATCCCGTAACAACCGTTCTGGACGCTGCTGACCGGGAGCACGCAATTGCGATCCAGAACGATCGCATCGATCACATCACGAATCGCAATGCCAACCGCAAATCCGGCTCCGCCTTTGCGCTTGATGACTTCGGCGCCGCTTCCCCGAGTGCGGGTAAAGAGTTGGCCGACCAGACTGGCGTTCCACCCGGGATACCGATCGAGCGGCAATCCGGCGATCGTGGCACTGCTCCAAATTGGGACCATCGATTCCCCGTGCTCACCCAAAATCAGCGCCTTCGTTTGCGTCGGCGGGGCGCCCAGCTGCTGGGCAATCAACGAGCAGAAACGAATCGTATCGAGCTGCGTCCCCAATCCAATCACCTGATTCTCCGGCAGCGCCAACTGCTTTGCCGCAACGTAAGTCAGAATGTCGACCGGATTACTGACGACCAGCACAATTGCCGAGGACTTCGGTCCCGCCGCTTTCACATCGTGCAGGATTTGCAGGAACAGATCGGTGTTGCGGTTGATCAGATCCAATCGCGACTCGTCCGGTTTGCGACGCAGACCTGCCGTAATGCAAATCACATCGCTGCTGGGGATATGCTCGTATCCTCCACCCGTGATGATCTGGTCGGCGACGCTTGGTCCGCCATGCTGCAGATCCAACGCTTGACCCACGGCCAGTTCTTGGTTCACGTCCAGCAGCGCGATCTCGCGACACAGTCCACCGCATTGCAGGGCAAATGCGGCCGATGAACCAACGAGTCCGCCGCCGCCGATGATTGAAACTTTCATTGGATTTCGATTTCGGTTTTTAGATTTCAGATTTCAGTTTATTGGCTTCCGTCTTTGCCCTTCATCTCGCCTGCATCTGGCGGATCACTTCATCCGTGATCGCCTTGACGAGAGCCTCTTCATCGACATTGCCCGATCCGCTACCGGTGTCGGATACGTTGGCTGGCGGCGGTGCGGGAAAAGCGCGACGCTCGACTCCCGCCTCTGCCCAAGAGTCACGGAAAATGTCGTTGGCGCAGATATCGCAGTTTTCAAATTCCGCGGTATTTCGCGGGTCCTTGTAGCCCCATTTGTCTTTCAAGTCCAACAACTCTTGTGACTTCTGGCCGCCGAGGAAGGAAACGTTGCCCAGCTGTTTGGCCAACATCAACATTCGGCAGTAGGCATCCAGGATCTCCGTCCACCAGTACGCTTGTTCGACCGTTTCGCCATAGCTGACCGTGCCGTGGTTGGCAAGAATCATGATGTTGGTGCGATGCACGAATGGAATGATCGTATCGGCAAATGATTGTCCGCCGGGAGTCTCGTACTTGGTGATCGGGACATCACCGAGAAAGACTTCGACTTCGGGCAAGACGCATTGAGGAATCGGCTCGCGGGCGATCGCAAACGCCGTCGCGTGCGGCGGATGGCAGTGCACGACACTCTTGATGTCGTCGCGTTGGCGATAGATCTCCAAGTGCAGCAGCGCCTCGCTGGATCGCTTTTTGCGACCGGACAACTGCTTGCCCGTCATGTCGACCAATGAGATGTCATCCGGTTTCAAAAAACCCTTGCAGTGCAACGTGGGTGTGCACAACACCTCGTTCTCACCCACCCGGACCGTGATGTTTCCGTCGTTTGCGGCAGCAAATTGGCGGTCGTAAATCCGCTTGCCGATATCGCACATGTCCTGTTTGATCTTATGGAGGTTCTGCATTACGTTTCCTTCTCAATGGTATGATTTGTAATCGTGTGTTTATGAGGCGGTCACTCCAAGTCAACGTCGTCCAACAAAGCGACGATTGACGCATCCAGCGGTTTGGTTTCTGGCCGAAACGGTTGCGCCGATTCAGGGCCCTCGGCCAGTGCAACCAGGTCGCCAATGCCGCTGCCGCACAAGTCCCAGGCGACGATCATGTCGCCACCGAGTGGTTGTGCATCGATGCGGTCGATCGATTCGACCACTTCGACACAGCGCAGCTTTGCGGCAGCCATCGCCGGGTGAAAGCGAGACAGTGTGACAGAGCCGATTGTGCGAGCGATTTTCATGGTTCTCAATTCCTCCGTTGTGCGATTCGGGCAACGATGTTGACGGCGGCAACGAAATTGATTCGCGCCATGTCGAGCACCCAAGCCGTGGGATCCAGTTCAACAGAAAACCGATCCACCTCTGCCAACGAGCCGATCATCACCGCACGTTCGTCATCGACGGCACACAGTCGATGCACATCCAAGGCGGGTGTGTCACTCAAGACGACCGCTACCGTCAGTGAATCGATTCCCCGCTTGACGAGCTGGTTTGCCACGGCGGTCGCTCGATCGGGTTGCCCGCGATCGGTGATGGGAAATGTCCGAGACGGGTCACCACCGGCTACCTGCACGCGCGGTGGTTGTTGCGAGGGAACGATTTTTACCGCGTGGTTGATTGTGATCCCGCGCCGGGCCGCCTCGTCGCGAGCCGCCGGGGTGACGACGGCGCCGTGGCGAACGAACAGTTGCTTCGCCGAACCTTGGATGTTTTCGATGGTCGCCGTGGAGACGACCGGATCATCGATCGCGGCAGCCGTGACATCCGTTTTGGTCGAATTGCTAGCGGCCAACCGCGCGATCACCTCGCGCACGACTCTGGCCACCAGTGCCTGGTCAATCGGTCGGTTCGTTTGGACGGATGTAGCTGTTGTCATGGTTGTTTCAGTCGACGATGCCGATGACGCTCCATCGCGCGGGTGTCGAGTCGTCAGCGGTCAGCTCACGGGCGAAACTGCCATCGCTGGTGATCATCACTCGGTCGCCACGTCGACAACCACATGAATCCACGGCGATCAGCGGCGGACCGTCGGCGGTGTCATCGACCGTCAAAGGTTGCAGCACGACCAAACGCTGTCCATCAAAACTCTCGTGTTTGATGGTGGCGCGAGTCGATCCGAGTATCAAAGCCGATTGCATCATTCGCCAATATTTTCGTGAACCTTCGAATCCGCCACCGCTCTCAAACAATTCGCAGTTCGTCGATCATGCTGCAGCGACGCTCGCGTGTGAATGTGTTGGGCGTCGTGACACCTTCACCGGTCGGGCCGGCGATCGAGAATGACAGATAGCCTTCGCCGCCAAGTCCCAATGCGGCCATGCAAGGCCCGTTCTTGACATACAAAGTCGTATCCAGCTCGCGTCCCATCTTGGTCATGTTGCGGACATTGCGTGAATGGATGATCGCAGTATGCCGGAATCCATGTTCGTACTCTTTGGCCATCGCGATCGCGTGGTCTACATCGCGTGCACGGACAAATGGCATGAACGGCATCATCTGTTCGACGGTGACGAACGGGTGATGCTCGTCGGTTTCACCAAAGACAAGTTCGGTACCTGCGGGAACGGTGACGCCGGCGGCCTGGGCCAGAAAGCTTGCATCCTTGCCGATGAAATCTTTACAAGCGGCGTCGTGCTGGTCGTCGCCGACTTTCACGATGGCTTGACCGGTTAGCTTTGCGATCTGAGACGCGTTGAGTTCGACAGCGCCGGCGCGTCGCATCGCGGCCATCATTGCATCGAAAACGCTGGCGACGACGAACACTTCTTTCTCGGCAATGCACAACAGATTGTTGTCGTAGGCGCCACCTTGGATGATGCAGCGGGCCGCATTGTCCAGATCCGCTGTCTCATCGACGACAACGGGCGGGTTTCCCGGGCCGGCCACGATCGCCCGTTTGCCGCTGTTCAGCGCCGCTCGACCGACCGCCGGTCCTCCTGTGACACAGATCAGCGCCACATCGCGATGATGAAACAGAGCGTCGGCGGTTTCCAAAGTGGGCTCGGCGATCACGCAGATCAGGTTGTCGATTCCAACCTCTGCGGCGATTGCCTGGTTGAACCGCCGCACGCCTTCGGCAGCAACTCGCTTGCCCGACGGATGCGGATTGACGACCACCGCGTTGCCACCAGCAATCATGCTGACGGCGTTTCCGGTGATCGTCGGCAAGCTGTGGGTGACCGGCGTGATCGCGCCGATGACGCCGAACGGAGCTCTCTCGATCACCGCCAACCCATGATCGCCACTGAAGCATTTTGTTTCCAGAAACTCCACACCGGGCGACTTTTCGCCCAGCGTTCGCAGCTTTTCGATCTTGTGTTCTGGGCGGCCGATCTTCGTTTCGGCCATTTCCATCAGACCCAGTTCTTCACACTGCTCGATCGAGATGCGACGGATGATGTCGATGACGCGTTTGCGGTCTTCCATCGTCCGCTGTCGAAGCTGCTCGAACGCCGACCGGGCAGCCTTGACAGCCGAATCGGCGTCGTAGAACACGCCGTGACGACCGCCGTCTGATTTACCCGTACCGGCCGCCGGCATCGGTCCGACCTCGGCCAAGACCTGAGCAACGACATTACGAATGATACTTTCGTCGAATTGCATGATTAGGATTCGTTTCTCGAGTAGACGTTTGTTTTCTCTATGTGAACCGTGTCGACGATGCCAATGATGACGGCGTCGATCGGCAACTCTTTTGTTTGCGGTGTCAGTCGTGCGCTACTTCCTTGGATGATCAGCACAAACTCGTTTTCGCCAGCTCCCAGCGTGTCGACGGCGATGAACGTCCGGCCGGTCGTCACCAACGACCGGCGCGACTCGCCGTCCAGTCGATATGGCTCGACGACGAGCAATTTTTGACCCGTCATCGACGCAACTTTTTGCGTACAGACGACGGATCCGGTGACACGAGCTATGAACATTTGTGATCGCCTTCGGATGGTTCGTGCTGCTGCAAGAGGTCGACGCATTGTCGTGCGACGATCACTTCTTCGTTGGTCGGAATGACCCACAACTGCGTGCGACTGCCGCTGCTGTGGAAGGTCGCTTCACCACGGATCGACTGCGTTGGCCGTCTCGTCGCAGATGATCCCAAGACCTTCCAGGTCGGCGCAAACGGCAGCGCGTATCTGCGCCCCCTTTTCGCCGATGCCCCCGGTGAACACGATTGCATCGACGCCGCCAAGCGCGACGATCATGCCACCAAGGTGCCGACGAATCTCTTCGACGAATACGTCCAAGGCCAACTGCGAACCGGCATCCCCATCGGCAGCAGCGGCTTCCAGATCACGAATGTCACCGCTGCGATCGCTAATTCCCAACAGCCCGCCTTCGCTGGCCAACACTGATAACACTTCGTCCAGCGTTTGGCCCGTATGCTCGATGATCAATGGAAGAGCAAATGGATCGAAATCGCCCACTCGATTGTTCTGTGGCAAACCGGTTTGCGGCGTCATCCCCATCGTCGTCATCACGCTTTGCCCGCATCGATCGCGGTCAAACTGCTGCTGCCGCCCAGGTGACACGAGATCAGTCGTGCATCATCACGACCGAGCAACTGTGCCGTGCGAGTGGCGATGTATCGATGGCTGGCCCCGTGAAATCCGTACTTGCGAATGTGGAGTCCGTCTGCCCACTGGCGTGGAATCGCGTATTCTCGTCGCGCCGCCGGGATCGTGCGATGAAAATCGGTCTCAAAGGCGGCGACCAATGGCAAATCCGGAAAACGCTCGCGCAGCCGTTTCATCGCGGCAATGTACGGAGGGTTGTGTGCCGGAGCAGCGGCATTCATCTCGGCCATCGCCGCCAGCACTTCGTCATCCACTCGGAAGACACCCGACAGCCGACCACCATGGACCGCCTTGAAGCCGATCGCGGCCACTTGCGATGCGTCTTTCAACACGCCATGTTCCGGATCGGTCAGCTGCTCGAAACAGGCGGCAACCGCGACCCCATGATCGGGCACAGCCATCGTCATCTCGGCGGACCAATCTCCGATCTCTACCGTGCACTTGCTCTCACTGTCGCCAATCCTTTCGACCGCTCCGTGCGCAAACATCGCTCGTCGGTCATATCGAATAACCGATACTTGAAGCTGGTCGATCCAAGGTTTGCAACGAGTACAAGCACAGCTTTGTCAGCAGCGAGAAACTGCCTCCGTTGAGGTTCAAGCTTGAAGCTGCCGGCGTCTGAGGATGATTGGGATCGATCAAGCAAACGGACAGTTCCGCTGGCAGAGGACCCAAAGTCAGAGGCCGGCTCTATGACAAAAAAGCCTTCCACAGCCCTTCGGCAGGTCGCGGGATGATGTGGCTGCTGATCAATTCACCAACCTGCGAGGCTGCCGATGGCGCCCGCTTCGACGGCGGCGCGAACGCTGCCGACATCACCGCTGACGACGGTCGTGACCAGCCCACCACCGATATCAATTCGCTTGACTATTTCGACGTTGGCCGCCTTGGCCATCGCGTCGGTCGCCTCGATCAGTGCCAGCAGGCCTTTGGTTTCAATCAATCCGATTGCATCATTCATGGATCTGTTTATTTCATTTGAGAGTGTGTGTGATACATAACAGCGGGTAGCAGTCGTAACCGCTACTTTTTCGCAACAGCGATGGGAGTATTGAGGATCTTTGCCAGGTCTTCGTGCGGTCGCGGAATGACCTGGACGCTGACGACTTCGCCGACACGTCCGGCCGCCGATGCTCCCGCGTCGGTTGCTGCCTTGACCGCAGCGACGTCACCGGTCACGAATGCACTGCACAGACCGTTCCCGATCTTGTCCCAACCGAGGAACTGAACGTTCGCCGCTTTCATCATCGCATCGGACGCTTCGACCAGGGCGACAAACCCTTTGGTCTCAATCATCCCTAACGCTTCACTGATCTTTGCCATCTGAGAAATTGCCTTAGGTAAAAGGAGGAAAGTGAATGTGTCAGACGCAGCTCAGGGAGATGCGTCTATGGAAAATCTGGATCGCCAGAAAAACTAACTCTTGCAGCCGCAGCCATCCTTTTTCAGGATCACTTCGGTCGCCGCTTCCAGGTTGCAGGCGTTTCCTTCGTCGGTGTCAATGTGCACTTCAAGCTTGGCCGCCTCGTCGGCACGCACCAACACGTCCTCGAAGGTCACACTGCAATCGTCGCTGGTGACCTTCAGTTGCATCATCTCGCCATTGGCCACACCGTAGTACTGCGCATCGGCAAAGTTCATGTGCACGTGTCGCGCGGCACGTATCACACCCTGATCGAGCTGGACCGTGCCCGCCGGGCCGACCAACACGCAACCGGGGGTGCCGTCGATCTTGCCGCTGTGCCTGACCGGCGCGTCAATTCCCAACGAGATCGAATCGGTCAACGCCAATTCCACCTGGCTCGCCCCACGCGTCGGACCGAGCACGCGAACGTTCGGCAACATGCGGCGACGTGGACCAACGACCATCACCGTTTGCTTGGCCGCGTAAAACCCATCTTGATAGAGATCCTTGTCCGGCTCCAAAACCGCACCAGGTCCGAACAATGTCTCGACATGCTCGTCGGTCAGGTGACAATGCCGCGCCGAAATACTGACCCGCAAACTCGGTTTTCCAGCGACCCATCCGAGCGGATCCGCCGCGGTTTTGTGCGGATGATCGCCGAAGGTTGTTTGCGGCATCAACGAACCACGTACCGCGGCGCGAACCAACTGCTCAATATGCTTGCGATCGACCGTCGCTTGATTCATCACTGTTTACTTTCTTCTGGTTGAGAAGATGCTTGATTTCCGATCGCCGACGTGAGTGAATCGCGATGGATACCTGTCGCCAACACTAATTGCACACCCGCCGTTTCCAGCCACTCTTTCCACTGCGAATCCAGACCTGCGTCGGTCACCACGGCGTGCACTTCTTGCAATCCGCACAATCGCGACAGGCTGACTTTTCCGAACTTGCTGCTGTCAGCGACGACGATCGCCTGATCCGCCGCCGCCAACATCGCTTTCTCGCTTTCAACCAACATCATGTCGCTGTTGAAGTAGCCCCGTTGGGTCACACCTGCCACCGACAAAAACGCCTTTCCCACATTGATGCTCTGCACCATCGCGTCGGCCATCGGGCCAATCGCGACCGCCGTCCGACCACGCACACACCCGCCGATCATCACCAAGTCGATCGACTCACTACTGCTCAGCAGATGTGCCACCGGCAAACTGTTCGTGACCACCTGAAGCGGCCGACCGACCAGGTGACGGGCCAATTCGTAGGTCGTGCTGCCACCATCCAACAGGATCGTGTCGTGATCCTCGATCATCATCGCCGCGGCTCGTCCGATCGCAGACTTGGCCGGCCAGGAGTCGTCGCGGCGAGTCTTGAACACCCGCATCGTGTCCGGCTCGCCCGTCCAAAAGGCGCCACCATGGGTTCGCCGGGCGTCGCCAGCCTGCTCCAACTGCTCCAAATCTCTTCGGATCGTCGATTCGCTGACATCCAACGACTCGGCCAATTCACCCAAAGCCGCAAATCCCCGAGCCTGCACCAGATCCCGAAGCCGGTCTCGCCGCGCCTCTGTCGTTGCCGGGCCAGCCAATGCAGATCTCCTGGATTGAATAAATTAACGAAATGATAGTTTTCTATCAGTTGTGATAGAAAGCAATCACCCATGCGAAGTTTTGCGAGTTTTTTGTCATAATATTGCCGGCTTTAGACGAATCGACTGCGGCGCGATCTCGCGGTACCCTAGCGATCCACACAACAATGATGGTTTGAGAGCGAAAAATGAGTGATTTGAAGGGAAAGCGGACCATTGTCTCGGGTGCGTCGCGAGGAATCGGTCGCGGCATTGCGATCGAACTGGCCAAGGCGGGGGCCGAGGTCATGATCAATTACCGCAGCCACGGCGAAGAGGCCGATGAGGTGGTCGCATTGTGCATCGCCGCGGGTGGCAAAGCGCATAAGATTGCCGCGGATCTGGCACTGCAAGCCGACGTCGAACGATTGGTGGATGAATCGGTCCGCGTGATGGGGGGCCTCGATATCGTGGTCAGCAACGCGGCCTATAGTGATCGCCATCTGATGCTCGAATCCGACCTGGACGAATTTCGCAGAACGATCGACATCAGCATGTGGGGCGCGTTCCATCTGGTTCGCTGCGGTGCCCAGAAGTTGGTCGACGCGGGCGCCGGTGGCAACATGGTGGTGATCAGCAGTCCGCACGCGCACATGGCGATTCCCGGATCGATGGCCTACAACATGGCCAAAGCGGCGAATGATCAAATGGCTCGCACGGCGGCTTGCGAACTGGCGCCGCATCGTATTCGGGTGAACATCATTCACCCCGGGTGGACCGACACTCCGGGAGAGCGAAAGTTCTTCAGCGAACAGACACTCGCCGCCGAGGGCGCCAAGTTACCCTGGGGCAGGCTCGGCAAGGCCGAAGAGATTGGTCGGGGCGTTGTTTTCTTGTGCGATCCGGCCAATGAATACATCACCGGCAGCACGCTGACGATCGACGGTGGCATCCAGTTGCCGTGGCGCGAGATGTACCGGATCAACGAAAAGCCATAGTGAAACCATTAACCGCTCGGAGAGTCACCGTGAGATCGTTTGTCATCGCAACCGCCTTCTCGCTGATCACCCTGCATTGCATCACTGCTGCCGAGCGTCCCAACGTTCTGTTCATTGCGATTGATGACCTGAACGATTGGGTCGGCTGCTATGGCGGCCATCCGCAGGTGCAAACGCCGCACATCGACGCCCTGGCCAGCCGCGGTGTGACCTTCACCAACGCGCATTGCCAGGCGCCGATTTGTAATCCCTCGCGCGTCAGTATGTTGATTGGTCAGTTGCCCTCGACGACCGGGATGTATTTTCTCGGACCGAACTTTCGCACCGTTGAACCGACCAACAGTGCCGAGACGCTGTTCCAGACTTTTCGCCGCCATGGTTATTACGTATCGACCCGCGGAAAAATCTTTCACGGTCCGGCCGATCCCGCCTCGTTCGACCACATCGAACGTGAATCCGGCTGGCGTCGCGGAGAAAAGAAAATTCGCTACACGTTGCCCGGTACACATCCGCTGTGGGATTGGGGACAGGTCGATGTGCCGGACGAGCAGCAGCGCGATTATCTGACGGCCGACTGGGCGGCCAAGGAGTTGCCGAAACTTGCGGCGAAAGACGAACCGTTCTTTCTTGCCGTCGGCTTTCATTTGCCGCACGTACCGATTTATGCCTCCAAGAAATGGTTCGATCTCTATCCGTTCGATGAAGTCCAATTGCCCGCGACGTTAGCCGACGATCGAGATGATCTGCCCGAGATTTCCAAACAACTGACGCTCAATTCCACCGCTCCTCGTCACCAGTGGATGGTCGAAAGCGGCGAGTGGCGTCACGCGGTCCAAGCTTATTTGGCGACGAACAGTTTCGTCGATCACCTGGTCGGCATGGTGCTCGCTGGTCTCGACCAAACCGGCCACACGGACGATACGATCATCGTTCTGTGGAGCGATCACGGTTTTCATCTCGGCG
Source organism: Pirellulaceae bacterium (assembly GCA_963734865.1). Classification (GTDB taxonomy): domain Bacteria; phylum Planctomycetota; class Planctomycetia; order Pirellulales; family Pirellulaceae; genus CBDCUW01. Next base: position 378,310 of record CAVTIV010000019.1, on the reverse strand, counting down.
AGAAGCTGCGGTGGGCCAAACGGACGTTGTGGCAAGAAACGACGCGAGTGCCGTTGATCTTTGCCGGTCCCGAAATCGCCTCCGGTGACGTCTGTGCTCGCAGCGTCGGGTTGATCGATGTCTACCCAACGCTCCTCGATGTCTGTGGATTGCCACCGCGCGACGGACTCGAGGGACACAGTTTGCGTCCTCTGCTCGCGGACCCAACTGCACCGTGGGCACGTCCGGCGCTATGCACCTTTGGGCCCAACAATCACAGCCTCTGTTCCGAGCGATATCGCTATACGATCTATGCGGATGGTAGCGAAGAGTTGTACGACCACCAACTCGACCCGAATGAATGGCACAATATGATCACGCTGTATGGTCCCCGAGCAAAGCAGTCGCCCGACTTGACCAAGGTTGTCGCGGACCTTCGCAAGTGGCTACCGACGATCAATGCCGATCCGCTACCGGGCAGCGCCGGAAGCGACTCGCCACTGTACGGCGAAGGCGGCAAAGTCACGCTGCAAGAAGCAATGAAGCGGGCACAATAGCGGGCGCGATATCGGGCCCGCGCGAGACAGCCGATTGGTCTTTGCTATCGGTTAAGATATCTTCCGTCGCTGCTTGCCAACATCGGGAGATTATCCAATGGCACTCGCCGAACTTTTTGACGCCGCCTGGTCTTGGATTGCCATTTTGGGGCTGCCTCTGGCCTACGTTTTGTTGACCCCACTGCTGATCTTGATGACCTTTCGCCAAGACGCGAATCCTCAGTTACAGGTCGTCGATGCCGACTTGCCCCTGCCCGAAGAGGTGCGAAGTTTTTTCTATCAATCGCATGAGAAGTTCGGCGAATTGGGTTACGAAAACATCGGGACTTATTTTCTTCCCAGTCAGATGGAGAATGTTCGTGCGATCTTGGTTCTGTTTGCGAATCGGCCGCAAATGGAATTGGCGATGTCCGTTGTGATGTATGGCAAGGTCAACGAAACCTGGAAGATTCAAACGCGGTACACCGAATTCCTATCCAGTTTCGCGAATCAATCAAGCATCTGCACTGGAAACCAAAAGCAATCCGGTTCCTTCCCGATCCCTCCACAGAATCTCAACACGATTCATCCCAGAATCCAAGACATTTCCACGTTGTGTCGTGCGCATTGAGCCCTGCTGAAGGCCCATGCCGGGAGTCGCCGAATCGTGTTCCCGCTGGACAGCACGTTTCAAGGTGACACCACCGCCTACTTGTCCCACGGGATGAAAGAAGAGTTCGAATACGCGAGAAAACGCGGCTACCTACGATTCGTTGCTGCCGAACCAAGCGATGTCAACCCATCCTTGTCGCCCTACCAACCGCCCATCGCACCGGTCCGATCAAGTTACAAAGCGACTTTCAAAGGAGCTTACCTGATGACCTGGAAGGAATTGTGGCCGTTCAAATCGGTCATCCGTTCATTGCGTTCTCGACATGATCGCCGGCTGCTGGAAGCGACCGACTTTCGTGTCGCCTAACCGATCAGGACGGCTCTCAATGAGACCGGCAACCGGGGAGCGACGCCGTTCCCCCGATTCCCGGAAGTGCAATTCGCTGCGACGGTCCGAGCAGCGAAACGCCCTGTTCGTCGTCGGCGAAACGCATGAGATTGTGAGTGACCGTGCACCCAAGGATGAATCGGCTATACCGATTGCGTGCTGAAAACAAGGATGCGTCGTTTCACGATCGAGCTAATTGCACTCGACGACTAATTTGATTCCAGCAATTCCAACATCAGTTTCTCCCTTCCCTGAGTCCAGTCGAGCGACTGGGATGCATGTGCGGCATCATAGGTATTCTTCACGACGGTGTTCTTCGCTGCGCTCGCTTGCTCTTCGGTCCTCCTGACCGAGAGCCTTGCCGGTGCACAGAGCGCGAGCAATCCGTCGACACCCAAGTACTTCACCGCTCCGGGAACGAACATTGGATCGTCGTGCCGAGTCAATGACGCGAAACGGAAACCTTCGGTATCGATAACCGTATGATCGACTGCGTCGCCCGCCTGGCTTCTTGCCGCAGCGACCAAGGGACCGGCGACACGACCCAGACCGACCAAATGCACGGTTTGTGAATCCGATTTCGCAAGCTTGATCAGCGACAAGATGTCGTGCACTCGTTTAACGAACATTGGGTGATTGTAGCCGTAAGTGTAACCGGCAAATCGATGCCAACCCTCGCTCCCATCACGCTGATACCACATCCGCTGGGCCGCCAGCGGTTTGCCGTCGGCCAGGAACTCTCCCTGCTCAAACAGGTCCGCCGACAGCACGCCGAACCCAGAACGGAGGACCGTTTGTATCGGCTCGATCAACTCACCATCGCGGAATAGTTGGTCTTTGCCGCTATCGGTGATCCAAATCACCGTTCCGCGCTGAGGCTGTTTCGATGAGCCCAGCCGAATTGCAGGTATTTGTTCCCCGGCATCGACGTGGTCGACGTGACCGACGATCTGGTCGAACTGGTCAACCTTCGATCGACCCGTTTGCGTGAAGGTGACGTCGCCAACTTGATCGAGGCGGCGACCGAGAATGGTTTCCCAGGCACCACCGACCACCCGCCGAAACTCGTCGAAATCATCGCTTGATTCTGGGATCAACTGCCCGATACGGTTGTCCGAATCTTTGGTCGCCAGAGCCAGCAGTTTGACCTCGTGGACATCGCCAACGCTGTCACCACTGGGCGGGGGATATTCGTCATTCCAGACCGTCGCCTCGGCTCTTGTCAGCGGGACAAAATCACGTTCGCTGATCGCTTCGGCATCACCGAGATCGAAGTGACGATTGAAGAACCGATACATCGCCGCGCGATTGACCTGGTTGTAGTTGTGCTTGAACTGGGTGTGAAAAACGGCGCTCAGGCGATCACCGTATCCGATCATTTCGTACAAGCTGACGAGATCCGGATAGCCTTTGGTTTGAAGCTCGATCGTCCAATCATCGGCGGCGGTCAATCCCAGTGGCCGTGGGGCGACGGCGGCTGCAATGTCGATATTGCCCTGATCGATTCGCAACAGTGGTGCATTTTCGCAGGTACATCCGCCTTGCATCGCGGTGGAGACCATCACACAAGGCATGGCCGCGGCGATCCGTTGATCGATCGCCCCGATGATCATCGATTGTGTTCCGCCGCCACTGGCGCCGGTTACGCCGATCCGCGTGGGGTCAACATCATCCAGTTCCAGCAGGAAATCAATTGCCCGAATCGAATTCCATGTCTGTAGTCCCATCATGTTTTGAAGCCGCAACTCGGCTTGCACGCTCATGAACCCCCAGTCTGTTTTTCGATCCAGGTGCGCCCACTCCGCCGGCCGATGCGCGATCTGAATCGAATCGGCGTTGCCAGTCATATCGTAGATGAAAACGACGCAGCCCATCCGCGCTAACTGCACGGCACGGGCCTGAATCGGATAACGTCCACCGACCTCGAACTGCTCGGCACCGATCTTGATCTCGCTCCGCACAGTCGCTTCACCGGCATCGTAAAACCGTCCTTGATTCCAATGCCCATGCGGGGACAAGATTGCCGGATGTTTTCCGCCATTGTCCTTGGGACGATAGAGACTACCGGTTACGAAATGCCCAGGGATTGACTCGAAGAAAACACGATCGACCAGATAGTCATCGCGTTCAACTCGCCCGTGGATCACCGCCTGGGTCGGCGTCTTGGTGGGCAACGGCCATAGTCCCTGGGATACCAGAATCCGCCTGCGAATCTCCGCTTGACGCGTTTGCCACTGATCGATGTCTGCGACAGGCTGAAAGGGAAAGTATCCGTCCAGATTCCGAAGCTCACCGAGTCGCCGATCGTCAGGCAATTCGCCGGGCGCAAAGACTCGCGGTGGTTCGGCGCAGGCCAGTAACCGCGCGACGTAACCAGGCACAATAACAAGATCGTCAACGTTCGCATCTTCATTGTCCCCTACGGCAACGCCAATAAACGTTTTGACTCATCCAACAAAAACTTGGCATCCGTGAACGGTTCGTGGCTGATATCTTGCCAACGCACCAGCCCCTGCGGATCGATCAGGAATGTACCGTGTAGCGGTTGATCCTCGAAATCGTCCCAGCAACGGAATGACTTGAAAACATGTTTCTCGGAATCCGACAACAGAGGAATCTCCATCTTCTTTTCAAAATTCTTGATTCCAAATTGTAACTCCTCGATCGATTCGGTACTGATGGCGACGATGTCGATTCCTGCCTCCTTGAACTGCTCGATCATGGGCGAGAATGCGTGCAATTGTTCGACACAATGCAAACAGCCGAAGCCAAGGTAGAAAATGACGATGCATGGCCTGCCGCTAAATTCTTCGCTGGCAACCAGGTCACCCTGGGCATTTACGGCGGCCCATGATTCCGCCATATAAGGCTGCCAGCGAAATGGCCCCAGTTCATCCAGCGGCGGTCGATCGCCCAGGTCTTTGGCTGGCGCGGGTTTGATTCGCCAATCACCATCGATCCCTGCCGCCTTGGCGACTGGCGACAACTTGGCCAACATCGGTGTGTCGATATCCGCATGACCAGCCAGCTCTCGCAACGATTGGAACTTCTTTTTGGCATCTTCCTGGTTACCGTTGCGCCACAGCAAATCGACCAACACGGCAACCGGGCGTACCTGTCCCGCGCCTCCGCGGACCGCTTGCTCGGCAAGCTTGATGGCCGAGTCGACGTCACCCGCATCGGCCAACCATTGTGCCTGGATCAACTGATTCAGTTTTGCGGTCTTGACGTGCTTTTCAAAAGCGGCCTTGTCTTTCCGTTGGCAGGCGGCTGCGGCGGCTCCGCGAGAAATGATTTCCTGCAACTGACTGATCTGTTTTTTCAGTTCGTCCCGCGTCGGTTCGTCTACCTTGGGCTCGCTGGTGTTTCCGGATTCGGCATTCGAGTCGCCGCCGACTTGGTCTTCGGCAAGGTCCAGTAGCTTGGTTTGCAGGGCGATCCGGCGGCGCCGCAATGACCGCAGTGTCTTGGCGCCTTGCTCGGTATCCCCGGTCATGAAATGTGCGACGGCCAACCAGCCGAGCCACAGTTCTTGTTCGCCGGCATCGTCGGTTGGCGGTAGATAATGCCCACCCGATTCTTTGATCAATTCGTCCCACAATCCATATTCGGTCAAAGTTTGCAACAGCCGTTGACGGCCGTACTTGTAGCTGCCGCGTCCGGCAAGCGTGTTGTATTTCGGGTGTCGTGGCAACGAAACCAGGTTGCGAGACTGGTCCAGTGCATCATTCACGCGACCGATGAACAACAAATTGCGTGTCAACCATTCGTTGTTGTGGGCGTAGTTGTGAATCTGGTCGGGAATCAACCGAGCACGCATCATGTGCGCATGATCGACACGCGCCGACGCCTCTTGTTGCCAGGCCGCATCCGAATAACGTTTTAGTCTCGAGTAGATATGCCCCGGCATGTGCCACATGTGTGCGATCCCCGGACTCGAAGGACCGCAGAGTGCCGCCGACTGCAAGGCATTCTGGGGGCGTTGTGAGTCCCACAGATGAATCCGGTAGTGGTGCGCCGGGTGCATTGGGTTTACCGCAAAAACTTCTCCCAGCAACGCGCTGACTGCATACCGGCTGGTCAGCTTCACGCCATAGCCATCAAACGTCCACAGCTGCAAGGCGAGCATCGCTTTGGCTTCCAAGTCGTCCGGAAAGTCATCGAGGATCCGTTCCAGATCACTCAAGTACCGCTCCGCACGCTTCTTCTTGGCTTCTCGCTCAGCATCTTTCTTTTCCTCGTTCGACCGTTTGTCGTCAGCGGAATCTTTTTGTGGTTTTGGCACGAACCGATCGAGCGCTTCGATGTACATTTTCTCGCGGCGCGAAGTATCTTTATTCCGCCGCTTCATGGCCTCGTCGATCAAGCCACGGGCGCGATCGGTATTGTTGACGTTTGCCATCGCCATCCCCCAATACGCGATGGCCAGCTCCGGCTCTTCCCGGGATGCTTGTCGGAACGAGCGTTCCGCCTCCAAATACCAAAAACCATGCAGCTGCGCCATCCCTTGCTCAATGAACTTTTGTGTGATCTCGTTCTTTGCCGAGGAGGGAAATACGATTTTCGCCATCCCAGGGATCAGCTCCGCTGCCTGACGCGGACCTTCGTTGAATGCTTCGCCGTGAAAACTATGGCCGGCTGCCACACCCTCGGCATCGTCGGAAATTGAGGGCTCGGCAGCGATACCGATCGAAGCGGACAACAACAAGGCCACGACAAATGCGATGCGAATAGGCATGGGCGTTCGAACTCAGGTTGAATTCAGGGCGGGACTGGAAGGGAGGCTTGATTGTAGCCTGCCGAGCTGGCTCCGTCACAGAACCAGGCGAGCATAATTCCATCAACGAGCTACTCGAGAGCGGCGATTGCAGAAGGTTCCCCGATTCAAAGGGATTCGCCGAAGGTCAGAACAAATGTTTGCCGCCTACGACTTCGATCGAACGACCTTTGGCAGCCTACTCTGCTGAGAATGGACGGTCGAGACGGTCGCTCCGAGTCGCTCGGAGGAGCCAGGTGGATGACTGGGCACCCGCCCATCGGATCCTGAATCGAACGCTCAACCACTGACCGTCACACCTTGTGGGACTGGGCCATTTTTCCATCCATTTGGCGGCCTGCGGCGCGGCGTTCCGATCACGTTCTTGGTGGCGCACGAAGGCCGAGTGTGATCGAGCTGACTCCAATTCATTCACCCGTTCCCGTCTCCGTATTTGAATTTCTCCAGCGACAAACGATCGTTCGTGGTGTGGCACCTGCGGGAATTTCCTTCGCCCCGACAAACGTCTTTATGGGATACTTTGGGCCAGTCGTTGAACGTCCCGGTTTGCCCGATTCGCTCTGAGTCCATCGCTATGCGTCTACTCTTCGTCATCCCGCATTACTTTCATCTCAACTCGGGTGAGGACTCGGAGCACGAGTTGTCGGGAAAACACGCGTCGGTCACTGCACCGCCGGAGTCAAGGGTTAATGCCATTCGCAGGACGGTGACGTCGCTGCATCAGACCTTTGGTCGATCCCAAGCGATGATTCGGCACGCCGACCGACGGACCATCCCCGCTAACGAAGCGATTCGTCACGAAGTTCACGTGGTCATCGTCACATCCGGCCACGACCATTTGCTCGATCGTGCCGAATTGCCGATCCACCTGTTCCACCACTTCCCGACTGACGCGAAGCCGACGGAACTTGGATTCCTGTGCCATAACATCTTGCGCGATCGTTGGGGCAACTACGACTACTACAGTTATCTCGAAGACGACTTGTCAATCGCCGATGCCTGGTTCTTCGAGAAGCTGCGTTGGTTCAATTCATACGTGGGCGACCAAAAACTGTTGATGCCCAACCGCTTCGAGAGGGCCCAAGGTTTGGCATACAACAAATGCTATCTCGACGGCGATTTGTCGCCACATGTGACCGAGCCATTTCAAGACATCACGGAGGCAGCGGAATTAAAGAGCACCGTTTTGGGACGACCAGTGCGATTCGTCCGCCCCTTGAACCCTCATTCCGGTTCCTTTTTTCTCAATTCATCCCAAATGCAGACGTGGATGGAACAGTCGCACTTCGGTTCCCGGTCGACCAACTTCGTCGGCCCGCTCGAGAGTGCCGCGACACTGGGTGTGATGAAAACCTTCCAAATCTACAAGCCCGCCCCGGAGAATGCGAGCTTTCTTGAGATCGAACACGACGACTGCCGATTCATCCGTTTGATCCGGATGGAGAATCCGGAATCGTCCATCGACTCGAAGTCGTGATCGCCTTGTCGGATCAGGCTCTGGGTCAGCGTGATGGCCTGGGAAGTGATCTCTGTTTTGAGCGGGTCGTCGGAAGCGCAGGTGATCGGAAAATGAGTGTCGGCCCGACTGCCATCCATCATGCCGATCCGCTGCCACGCTTGTTGGGCCTCGAGGGGAGTCTCCCGCCAACACCCCGGACGCTCCTTATCGGGCACAGGATTGATACAGCTGCATGATCTTGGGCAGACAGACCTCGATGCTGTAGCGCGAGCGGATGGATTCAATCGCGCGTTTGCCGAGCGATCGATAATCTCCGGGGTCGTCGAGCACCACGGCCGCTTTCTCGACGGCCGCGTCAATGTCGAAGAAGTCGAACAGCAAACCATTTTCGCCCTCCTTGATCATTTCCCGCACCGGCTCGGTATCGGAACCCATCACCGTCGTTCCGCATGCCAGCGCATTCATCAACGACCACGACAGCACAAACGGGGCTGTCAAATAGAAGTGTAAATCGCTGATCGAAAACAGTTTGGCCAATTGTTCCGGCGGGATGCGACCGAGAAACAGGATGCGGCTCAAGTCGTATTCGTCTTGCGACAGCACCCACTGCTTGAATGTCTTGCCCCCGGTGAAACGTTCGTCGCCACCGTAAGCCACACGGTCCTCACCCACGACGACGAACAGCACGTCGTCACGTCGATCACAGAGTCGCTTGGCGATTTTCATGAAGATGTCGAAGCCACGCATCGCCTCCATCCCACGGCTGACGTAGGTCACGATTTTCTTGTCCGCCGGTAGTTGCCAACCCGCGATCAAGCGACCAGGATCCGATACTGGATGCCAAACATTGGTATCGATTCCGTCGAAAATCGTTACCACTTTGGATTGGAATTCTTGTGGTAACTTACTTCGCTGGAATTCCGTCGGCGAATAGCCGGCATCGCAATCGTTCAACTCCAACAGAAAGATCGCGTTACGTGTCCTCGCCCGAAGCAGTTCCTTTGTGCCGTACGCGGGCAGGTCGCGGCGAAAATCCAAATCGCTGTCGCGCGTGTGATAGAAGAACTCGAAATAGTTGATGATCGGACAATCGTACAGTTCACGCAGAAACAACGTGGAAACGAATCCGCTGTGACCGACGACCAAATCAGGTTGAATGTCGGGTCTGGACCGGAGCACTTCAAACAATCCGTGAGAATGCCAGATTTGGTTCTCGAACGACCGACTGCAGTAATGAGTCTTTGCCGTGGCGCCCTGCGGATTGACATATTGCACGCGTTCGAGCCCGTTCCATTGGGCCGGCGGTTTCTCCGAAGCAAAGGTGCACCGAAAGCCGTGTTGGTCGATCAAATGACGAGCGATGTGACCAAACTGTGCCGGAAAATTCTTGTGGACAAACAGAATGTGCATGGAATCCGTGCTTCGATGGAAGGCTGCCAGCCCGCGTTCCGGCGATACCGTTCGTCCTTGGTGGCGTTCCCGATAACGCCAAATTAGCGTGTCTCCAGGGTGTCCCGGAAGCAGGGCAAGCCCATCGCTGAATCAAATCGCAGCTAATCGTTCACGGTCGCCAGGTCTGACCCGACTTGTTCGTTCGCGTTGACGTCCGCAATCAACTCCTCAAGGACATCGCTGGCGAGTTCGTGTTCGACCTGACAGGTCCCTGCCGCCTGATGGCCTCCACCGCCATAACGGTAGCAAAGTTCGCCAACGTCGGTGCGACAGGAGCGGTCAAGAATTGATTTCCCAATCGTAAACACGGTGTTTTGCTTCTGTTTTCCCCACAACACATGGATCGAGAGGTTACACATCGGGTACATGCAGTAGACCACGAAACGGTTCGTCGCGTAGATCATTTCCTCTTCACGCAGATCCAACACGACCACGTTGTCGTGAACCACGGCACAACGTTTGATTTGTGCTTGGGCACGTTCGCGGTGTTCTTCGTACAACTCCACGCGTTCGCGAACATCGGGAAGCGCCAAAATTTCTTCGATGTGAAGATCGCGGCATTTGTCGATCAGATTCATCATCAATTCGTAATTGGATACTCGGAAATTGTGGAACCGGCCCAGTCCAGTCCGCGCGTCCGTGAGAAAAGAAAGCAATACCCAGCCTTGCGGGTCCAAAATCTCTTCGCCACTAAATCGGGCCGAATCGGCTTTGTCGACCGCCAACATCATTTCGTCACTGATGTTCGGGAACCTGTCACGCCCCCCTGCATGGATTTATGAGCCGTTCGCTCGCTCGATATCGCAGAAACCCGTCGTTCAAAGGCTTTGCGAAGAGGACTTTCCGGCGCCAACGCGATCAAAACAACCCACAGGACTGGCAACTGGGCCTGTGGACTCAGGGCAACGGTCTGGTGTCATCGAGCCGGATCGGACGACTGGCCGCCTCCGCGATTCGTTGACTGAGGTGTCGGCTCAGATTGCGAAGCAATGCATTTCCCAAACGGGGAAGTCGGCGAGTCAAACGATTGAAACCTTTGCGCCAATGAATAGCACTCGCGATGGTTCGCTGGCAACCAGGGTCGCCGATGTCTTGGTGGGCGAAATCAACGATGTCTCGCCGAACACATCACCCGGACCAAGTTCTGCTTCGACAATGTCATCGTCAATGATCCGAAATCGGCCGTCCAGCACAACGTACATTCCGTTGCATCGATCGTTCAAGGACAACAGCTCTTTACCGGTCGCGCATTGCATCGTTGTCGCGATGGACAACACGTGCATCAGCCGGCTGACCGAAAGTTTACGACAAAGAAATGTCCGGCGTAGTCGATCAAGTTTCACTTGCGTATCGATTGCCGGATGTTCTTCGGTGTCCCCTAGGGTTTGGACAACGATCGCGGTGATGTTATCGGCGCCACCGGATTGCTTCGCAAAGTCGATCAACTTGTCAGGCTGCTCGACAATCTGCGGTTCGGCCAAGAACTCAGCGACGGTCGACGGGTCATCGAAATAGTTGCTCAATCCATCCGAACAAAGCAGAAACCGATCACCGGGCAGCAGATCGAACAGCAGCGTATCGACGACCACGAATTCGTGCGGTCCGATGCTCCGCGTCAAGACGTGTTGATAACGACTGGTCGCCGCCTCTTCCTTGGTCATCCCGCCCGACAGAAACATCTCATTGGCGAGCGTGTGGTCCGTGCTCAATTGATGGATCTCCGAATCTCGCAACAGATACAGTCGCGAATCTCCGACGTGAGCCATCACGCCTTTGTCTTCCACGATCATCAGCATGGTCAGGGTTGTGCCCATGCCGGCGTACTCTGCCGTCGACTTGGCCAAATGATAAAGCTCGTGGCTCGCGTTTTGAACGGCTTCCTCCGCGATCTTCAAGACACGGAAGAAGCCATCCGGGGAATGACGAGCCGCATCGATGGCTTCGCAGTGGTCCGCGATGTGTTCGGCGGCAAACTCAATCGCTCTCTCCGCTGCCACTTCGCCGGCCGCGTGCCCGCCCATCCCGTCACAGACGACGTATAGCCCCAACGATTCATCAATCAAGAACTGATCTTCGTTGCCTTCCCGATGCAAGCCTCGATCGCTCAACGCGGATGCGACAGTCTTCATGGCAGATCATCTCCTCTATGCCGCGGCGTCTTCGCCTGCGCTTTGATTCGACTGGCGACCAGTTGTTGGGCGGTATCAAGGTTGATTGTAACGTCCACACTGCAGCCAGCCCACCCGGACGCGTTGGGGGCGTCTGTGATCGCCACAGCAGGGCCGTGCGTGGCTGGCGGGCCCGAAACGCACTGGGGCACCTCGCGTCACGCCACTTCGCGTCTCGGTTCTTGCTGTAACTGATCACCGTCGAGAGCATCGCTATTCGGAGCAATGCCCAATGCATTGGGAAATGTTCGCACATGAAGATCACGCTGTGGAAACGCGATCTCGATGCGTGCTTTGCGGAAAGCTTGGTCGATCGCTGTATGCAGTTGATGGATCACTTCCAATCGATTGTCCAGTGTCGGAAGATAGGTTCGCAACACAAGGTTGAGGGAGTTGTCACCAAAGCCTTCAAATGTTGCCACGGAGGGCGGATCCTTCAAGATCAAAGGGTGATCGTTGGCTGTTTGTAACAAGATTTCTCGAGCCCGCTCGGTATCTGAACCATAAGCCAAGCCGACGTTGATGACGATTCGATTGACCTTGTCCGAGAGCGTCCAGTTGAGCAAACGTCCAGTGATAAACTCCTTGTTCGGGACGACATACTCTTTGCGATCCCAATTCGTGATCGAAGTCGCGCGAATACGGATCCGCGACACGACCCCGGTCACATCATCGACAGTGACGATGTCGCCGACGCGAATCGGTCGTTCCAGCAAGATGATAAGGCCGGCGACAAAGTTGGCAAACATTTCTTGCAGGCCGAATGCCAATCCGAATGTGAGTGCCGTCGCCAACCACTGAATTTGAGACCACTGCAGCCCAATCGTCGAACATGTCGCGATCGTACCGATCAAGACAATCGCGTAACTGACCAGGCTGGTAATCGCATATCGCACGGAAGCGTCAACGGGCAACTGTTGGAGTACAGACATTTCCAATAGCCCGGGGCCGTTTCTCGCCAGCACGAAGGTGACAACCGCGATCAATATCGCCAGCGCCAGGTCCGATGCCGTCACGACCGAATCAAGCGTTTCGCTCGCCTCGGCGGTTTCGGTGCTGCTCGCTGGCATGGCTGATGGCAGCATTCCCGTCGTCACGGGGAGATTTGCCACAGAAACGATCGGCGCAGCGGTTCCGCCCCACAGCGGATATTTATCGAGCATCCCGAGCGCCGGCAAAACTTGCACCCAAATGAACCACAGACCGACCATCGACGTCGCCAGCAGTGCCGTGTTGACCAGTCGCTGTGATTGCAGACTGTGCGTCGTAATGTCCGACTCTGGCGTGGCGGTCACGATGCCGGCGACCGGATTCGATCTGTCGCTGTCCGCACCGGCCGATGCCGCTGCCGCACGCTGACGCGCCTGTTCGATGCTCAGCGAACGCCGCCGCAATAGCACCATTCGCAACAATAGCGAACGCATCACGATCAGGCCCATCACAAACATTCCCGTCGCGAATACACGCCAGAACAAGACCTCGGCTGTGTAGTAATAACCCATCACCGCTAAGAACGCCAAAGTCAGCGGCACACCCGCTGCGATCACGCCCCACACGTACTTGAAGCGATCAGTCCATCCCGTTTGATGCCTTGCAAAGTAGTCGCGCAGTACACCACTGGGGCGAAGAGAACGATAGGCGACGAACGACAATAGACACATGCCCGCTGCATAAGCGACTCGTTCAATTGCGTTGCGGCCGTGAGCGGCATCACTCGCCGAAAGCGTCCCAGTGACAAAAACGATCGGCAACGCGAGCAACAGCAGAATGTGTAATTCACGCCGAGTGATCTCGGTTGCCGCTGTCGACCAGCGAAAGTGTGCCGCTGCCAGCCCCAGCGGACGACACACCTGACGCAGCAATTCGATCGCCAGCCAGACAACGCTGACGCAAATCAATCCCTGCGAAACGGCTTTGACGAATTCAGGGTTGCTCGAGGCTCGACCTAATCGCCATCCAAGGAACGCGCACAAGAGCGGCCAGTCGGCCGAGACGAGTGTTGTGACACAGATCGTCTGGAGGGTTGGGCCGATCGATCGACAGTTTGCCTTTTGGGCGATCGCGCCGGCGTCACAGATTCGCTGTCGCAATCTTCGGCCACGCACGAACAGTGTGCCAAGCAGGATCGAGGCGAGCAGGTACAGCGGGAAGCTGACACCGACATCCTGTCCAAAGGTGGTCGCTAATTCAGCCCATTTATCGGTCTGCAATAGCCACGTGTCCGACGGTTCGATCGAAAAATCGCTGGTCAACGTGCGAGCACTGCGAATCCATAACACCCGCTGGTCAATGAAGTTTTCATATTCGGCCGCAACCGCAATGACCTGTTGGTCGGTTGTGTCAAGTTCGATCAGCGTGTCAAAGTATTGGCCGCTGTTGCGGATCAACGCGTCCAGGTACTCCTGCTTGCTGCTCAGCAATTCTCGTGCAGCCGAATCGAGTACCTCCGAATTCCCTGCGCCGTCAGCATTGCCCACCATGTCGGCGATGGAATTGTCAACATCACTGATCGTCTGACGTTCATCGTCGTATTCAAATAATTTGTACTGCGTGTCATTGATCAACGCTTGCCGATTCGCGACCGCGGCCTTCCGTTGGCGAACGTCGGGCAGCGTCGATCGCTGCTTTCGTAACAATGCTCCCACAGAACTGGTCAGCCCGACCGATTCAACTTTTGTTCGCGTCTGTTTGAATTGTCGGATCAGCTGTTCGTGAACTTCCGTCGCAGCCTTCAAGTCCTGCTCGGCGCGGGCAAGTGATTCGGCGACCAGCTTCGCTTTCTCGGCGAGTTCTTGATTCTGATCCGCGTAGGCCTTCAATGAGGGGTCTGCGGCGATTGCTTCCAGTTTCGCCTTGCGGACCGATTCGACCGCGGCAAGTTCACGGGCCGCTTTGATTCGCAGCCCGACCTGCTCAATGCTCTTTTCCGTAAACGAAACCTGCCGGGCCGCCAAGTCGGTTCGCAGGCGAACGAGTCCCAACGCTTCTTCCGCGTCATACTTCGCCAGTTCGGCTTCCAACGCCGGCAACTCGCACTCGAGCAGCAACCGTTGAGCAGCCAGCTGAATCCCGCGCGGTCGACAGCGATGTCGGATCGGATGCCGCGAGTGTCAAACCTTGAACCTTGGCAGCGTCGATTCGTTGCGGGATGGAAATCAATCGCGCGCGAATTTCTTTCCGTCGCTGAGATCGGCTTTGCGATTCCGACTCGGCAACCGTTCGCGACTGCTTTTGTGTTGCCAATTGAAGTTCAAGCTGGGTAAGCTGCTGTTCGAGCTCGGCCAAGCTGAGATGTTCATCAATGCTTGGCGGCTTGGTTTTGAGTTCTTCCAGCTTGAGGCGAATCTTCTCGGCACGTCCCGTTGCCGTCTCGGCGTCCGCGGTTAAAGTTGCGAGCCGCGCCTTCAGGTCATTGGAACTTTTTAAATCGGCGAGGGAAGCTCGATAGATCTCGATAATCGCAGCCCGCGCCTCGGTGGCGAGCGTCGCATCGTGCTCCGCTTCATGAAGCAAATTCTCGACTCGCTCGACCGTGAACACCTCGTTCGGTGCGGGCGATGTTTCTGGCCGCTGGGCCACGTCATCCGCGAACAACCCAGCAACCGAGACACTGCACAGGCACATCAACAGAAAAATTTTCCGCAGAACGGCTACGAAAGTCAAAATAGGCCTCCTGCCTGGGATCTTTCACGAATCCGAATCTTGCCGCTCAGCTCGGCGACGTTCGTCGATGCTATGTGAATCGGCTCGCCGCCGACAAGACAGTTCCGATCCAACTTCGTTGTTATTCACAACTGGAAGTCGGCATCCACGCGGCACAGAGCCGACGGCGGTATCCGTCACCGACCTGGGCTGATGAAGATGTCGGCCGAGGATGTTTGTCATTGCTGCAATTCACAAGCAATCGCGGGCCGCTTTCTTGTCCCTCTCGACCCCATCGGTTGCCGTGAAACTCGCAGTGCCTGAGCAGCTCTGTCGTCAATGTTTTTTTTGCGAGGGGGTGAGTCACTCGTTGAAAGGGTGGTGGTTGAATCAACCGCAAGACACGGTTCGGTCTTTCGCTGCCAATCGACGGCGGGTCAGACGGCACGCATGACGCTCAAATCTCGATCTCGAATCCCTCTCGCTGTTGACGCGATACGAAACTCTGGGCTTGCTGATCGTTGACGATGCTCTCGGTTTTCGGGTTCCAATCGATGGTCCGGTCCAGTCGAGCGGCGATGCCGGCTAAGTGGCATGTCGAAAGCGCGCGATGGTGGCTGAACACGTCCGAGATGGGCTCTTTCCGATCCACGACTGCCTCGAAGAAATTGCGGAAGTGGTCGACAAGCGGGCGGTTCTTATAAACGTTCTCGAGTTCGCCGTCGGGCAGCGGATTCGATCGGAGTTGTTCCACGGCTGCACCGCTCAGCCGACCACGGTTGACGAAGATGCGACCCTCGGTCCCTTCGAGCAGAATCCCATTGTCGCCGTCATGGCGAATTTCAATCTGTTTGCCGTCCTCGAACGTCGCCTTGATGAAGAATTCTGTGGCTGTGTTGTACTGTGAATCGTCGCATCGGATAGCCATCCTTGAAAGGAACCGGATGTTTGACCATCAGCGGCTGGACAGACACGGGCCCGGTGTCCGTCTTGGCCAATGCCCAAGTGGCGATATCAACGTGATGCGCGCCCCAGTCGGTGAGTTTGCCGCCGGAGTATTCGTACCACCAGCGGAACTCGTAGTGTCCACGTGACCAGCTCTTCGTCTCGGCGTTGTCTCCTGCGAGATAGCGAAAATCGACGCTCGGTGCCGGACCGAGCCATTGATTCCAATCCAGGTTTTTGGGCGGGGCGACGATCGGTATCTGCGGACTCGTCGGCGCACCGCCAATGCTGCAAGTCGCTTTCTTCAGTTCCCCGATTCGGCCGTTGCGGATCAGGGCAATGGCGCGAATGAAATTCGGATCACTTCGTTGCTGTGTCCCAATCTGGACAACGCGGCCTGTCATGCGGCAGACGTCGGACATCTGCTTGCCCTCGGCGATGGTCAGCGTCATCGGCTTTTCGCAATAGACGTCCTTCCCCGCCCTCATCGCCTCGATCGCAATCTTTGCATGCCAGTGATCGGGGGTCGAAATGTGGATGATGTCGATATCATCGCGGTCAATGATCGCCCGATAGTCTGCCGCACGATCGGGGGCAGCGCCCGTCCACCCGGTCACGATCTGGCTGGCCATCTCCAGACGATTCGCGTCGGCGTCGCAAATCGCAACATAGTCGCCGTACTTGCGGAAGTCCGGCGCCGATCCATAAGGCAGGTCGAGGCCCGTGGCCTTGATGTACCAGCGGCTGCCTGTCCCGATCGCACCAACGCGCGGTCGCTCGGTCGCATTCCGAAAACCGCTGGCCCGCTCGCTCCGAGTTGCCAAAACGGCGGCGCCTGCCCACGCTAAAGAGCTTTGCAATGCATGACGACGGTTGATGGATCGGTTGGGCATCGCAATGCTCCCTGCGAACGCTGTTGAAGACAATGACAAACCACTAGCGGAACAGCAGCGAATCGACATTCATCAAGCCGCCGCGCTGTTGTGGATTCTTGAACACGATGTACAGATCGTCGCTGCCGGACGCCGGTTCCAGCTCGATCGTTTTATCGTAAAACGCTTCCCAGTCGCCGTTCACCTCGATGGTCGCGCCACCCAGTAACGGACCGTCGACACTGCCACGATGAACCTCGATCGCGCCGCCGGCGCCCGCACTCGCGACGCGCGCGGTTATCGCATGCACGCCGTCGAGCGGAATGTCCGCGAATTTCAGAAACCCGTCGTGCTCGATTGCGCCCATGAACTGCTTACCTTCTGCTCTGTCCGATCCCAGGGGTTGAGTTCCCCGGAATTCGTTGGCCGATTCGGCTTGCAGATTGCGGCTTCGTAGCATGACCGAGCCGACGCCGATTAACTTTGGAATATCACCGCGCCCCAGGTCGGTGTACGTCGCTTCCAAACGGAGTTCGCTCGCGGGCGTGTCCGGCGTCAATTCGTTGCTGAAACCTCTAGCGTTGGGGTTCGATGTATCCGCCGTCACCGAGAACACATGCTCCACCATGTGACGGACCTCGATCGGTGTGTGCTGGACATGCGGTAGCATGCCAACTTTTCCCCAAACACCGGTCGACCCCTGCAGGACACGCGTCACCGACTGTTCAACCTGGTGAGGTTGATCACGGTATTTGTTCGCGATATCGACAAAGCTCGGGCCGACGAGCAGGCGATTCGTGGCGTGACAATTCAAACAATCGCTCTTGCGAATCAATGCTAACCCGGGTGAGTCATTGTGTGCGGCCGCGTCGCTCGCCGTGACCACTGGGATGGCTTCGACAAACAAACGCCCAGGCGCGCCCGATTCGATGAAGTGCCAGCCATCCTGTTCGGCTTGATCGGGATCGCTCGTTCCATCTTCTTGGTCTCGGACCACGAGCCGATATCGGATCGATTCCCCGGGCGTGAAGAACTCGCCGCTGCGCGGCTCGAGAAACTCGACCACCGGGCGGGCGTTGCCGACGATGACCGGCAGCGTCGTCACACCCCGCGCTCCCGTGGGGTCTCGGATTTCAAGCTCAATCGTATAAACGCCCGGTTCGTCAAACTCGACGGTGGCGTCTGCCGTTGTGGCGATCACTTGACGCTGCGGCGGGGAAACGCCGGAACGAATCGAGGTCCACTGATACGACAACGTGTCGCCATCTTTGTCATGAGACCCCTGTGCGCTCAATTCAACCACCAGCGGTTCACGGCCGACATCGTTCTTCGCCTTCGCGACGGCGATCGGGGTGCGGTTGCCCCGTACGTAGTCGACGCGAATCAGCCGGGCATCGGCATTCACGCCCCAGGTCTCGCCGTACTCGATGACGTACAGTGACCCCTGGGCATCGAATTGCATGTCGATGGGACGAACGAAACTCATTTCCGGTAAAAAACGTTCCAATCGCTGGACATTGGATTCGGCGTCCAAGTGCACCGCAAAGATCGTGCTTCGCGACCATTCGAATGCAAACAGAGTCGCGTCGTAGGCAGCTGGGAATTTGGTCGTTGATCGCGATTGTTCGTCAAAATAGTAAACCGGTCCGGCACAGGCTGTTCTGCCACCGGTACCGATTTCGGGAAACTCGCCTGATTCGGCTCCGGGGTAATAGATCATCGCTGGTCGAGCCGGTGGCAGTCTGATCGCGCCGCTGTTGTTGACCGACCGATTTAGCGGAGCGTCGGGGTTTTGCGGCGCAGTGATTTCGCCGCTGGTGAAATTGACCATCGAATAGGCGAAGTTGTTGCCGATGAAGTATGGCCAGCCAAAGTTGCCGGCGGACCTCGCTTGATTGACCTCGTCGTAACCGCGGGGACCGCGGGGACCGTCTTGACCCGCATCCGGACCAACGTCTCCCCAGTACAGAATGCCTGTCCTTTGATCGACGTTGATACGCCACGGGTTGCGGCATCCCATCACGTAGATCTCGGGATAACCGATCGAACCATCTTTGGGAAACAGGTTGCCATCGGGAATCGAATACGTCCCATCGGGTTCCGGATGGATTCTCAGGACTTTGCCGTTGTAGCTTTTGGTATTGCCAGCCGAACGTTGGGCGTCCCAAGGTTGACGATCGGGACGTTCGTCGATCGGCGCATATCCCTGCGAATCGTTGAACGGATTGGTGTTATCGCCAGTACCGATGTAGAGATTGCCATCCGGACCGAACTCCAGCGAACCGGCATGGTGACAGCATTCCCGCCGTTGTTCTTCGTATCGGAACAGAATCTTCTCACTCGAAAGATCAATTTGGTTGTCGCGAAAGTTGAAACGACTGACGTGTTGACCCGGAAAATCGGGCGGCGAGTATTGCAGATAAAGCCAGCCGTTTTTCGAGAAATTCGGATCGAGGGCTAAACCGATCAGGCCATTTTCTTGTGCCGTCGTGACTTGCAGAGTTCCGACGACCAGCGGCTGACGAAGTTTGGGGTCGATGAGCTTCACCGTGCCCCCCAGTTCGATCAGAAAGATCCGACCGTCCGACGCGATGTCCAACTCCATTGGTTGGACAAGATCGCCGCAGATCGTGGTGCGTTCAAACCGATTGAAATCAACTTCTTCAGCCAACACGACCCCGGCCAGCGGCAGCAGTCCGAGGGCCAGCAGAGAGAAGACTCGAGAGGAAAAAAAATGCTGGTACGGCATCGATTGTTCGGCCAGGTGAAGGCGGGAGAATCAAAATTGAATTGGGTCAGCCGGCTCTCAATTTAGTCGAAGTGGGCTGCGGTGGGTGGCAACAAATGAGGTTGACGTTTTCCCACTTCCTCGATGGCGCGGTGATCTTCATGACCGACTCAGGCGTGGACGGCGGTTCCGCAGTCGACCGTCAGCGTCTCGCCCTGCACGAGGTCGCTGAGCGGACTGGCCAGATAGAGCACCGAATCGGCCACATCGTCGGCGGTTAGGAAACGATCCCCCGTCATGCTCCGTTGCCCTCGGCCGGCAAACATGATGTCACTGAACGGCATCTTACGAGTGGAGTCGGTTTCAACCAGGCCGGCTCGTAAGATGTTGACGTTGATACCGCGTCCGCCCAGTTCGAGGGCGAAATGGCGAGCATAGCTTTCCAACGCCGCCTTGCTGCCGCCCACGGCGCCATACATCGGCAGTGCCAGATAGGCGCCGTGGCTGGACAGGCAGATCACCTTCGCGCGTCCGTCGGCCCGCTCCAGCAGTTCGACACTGGCCTGCATCAAGTTGATCAGCGCCATCACATTGGTACGCATGGTGGTGACGAAATGCTTCGGTTGTGTCGCTAGCAATGGTCGAAAGCCACCGGTGGCCGCGTTGCTGACCAGGATGTCGAGCTTGCCCCACTTTTCGCCGATGAAGTCGCACATGCTGGTGGCATCCTCCGGCTCACTGACATCGGCCTTGACGACCGCAACACGACGTCCGAGCGCGAGAATTTCATTCGCAACTTCGTTGGCCGCCGACTGCGACGTCACGTAGTTGAGCACGATGTCGGCACCCGCTTCGGCAAGTCGAATCGCACAAGCTCGGCCGATGCCCCGCGAGCCACCGGTCACGAGTGCCACTTTTCCAGTTAAATCAATCATCACAGAATTCCACAGAGCAATGAGTCACTGAGCGAAGAAGGGTTGTGTTGTTCGTCGTGTTGGCTGTCTGCGAGCACAGCCCAGGTTCCACTGGCGACCTGCCTGGTCTCGATCCTGGCCGCCAGTTCATTCGGTCGATAGAGGCACTGCCAAGGATCGTCATCCAACGCGGTCACTTCAAACGAGGTCGGCGCGAATCGCTCTCCGCGGTGCAGAGCTTTGTAGCTAGCTTCCTTTGCACCCCACACGAGCATCGCCAGATCCGGACGGATGCTCAGTGAGTTCCGCTCGCGGTCTGTGAACCACAGTCGCAAGAATCCTTCACTGGGCTTGGCGGAAGTGACGAGGTCAACACCCACGCCTATTCCGGGTCGGCTGGTGATCGCGACCAGCACACCGCCGTCGGAGTGAGACAGCGAGACTTGTCCTGCAAACACAATGCCATCCAAGACGAGCAAGGGCCGCGATGGGAGACCGCCGATCGTCTGCGGCAAGACTTCGATCCGCTGCAGACGCGCGATGCGCTGGCTTATCGTGAGATCGTCGAGTGCATCGAAACCGTTGGCGAACAGCGTTTCCACCACCAGCTGTTTCATCATCCAGCGTCCGAGCAACCAGTCGTCACGACGCGACGCATCGTGCAGAGCGGCCAGCGCGGAACGCTCGCGAGGGCCGAGCCATGCCTGGTCACAACCACCACCCGAGTTCAGTCGGATCATTCCCCGACGGAGCATTCCCTTGGCGGCGTAACGAGTCGTCACCGCCCGCTGCGATTCGCTGATGCAATCGAGTTGCCCGGTCATGCCGAACCGCCCACCAGGATCGTACGGTACCCGAAGGCCTGCAAAATCGGTTCGCGATCGTCACCAAAAAGCGTGAAGTTGAACCGAGAATGCCGACCTTCGGTCCCCAGATAATGAAGTCGCTGCACCAGCTGTTCACCGGCCCGCGGCTGGCGAACCAGGCAGAGGGAATCAAAGCCATGCGGAACCTCGAGTCGGCCGCCGAATTGGATCCAGCAGAAGCTGCCGCAGCCGACCACACATGCATCGAGAACCGAGACAGGGTAGATCCATCCCTCCGCTGCGCGCCCCTCGGCCAGTTCCTCGACCGGCGGCGCCACGATCGCCCCAAAACCACCGCTGTAAAAGAACGAACAGTGTTTCATCGAACGCAACGCGTCGCCGTGATACAGCAGCGAGTCGTCGGGATAAGCGTGTGGCTGCCAACCGATTGGTGGCTCTCCTGGGTGCGGTTCGGCGAGCAAGGGTGCGTCATCGCCGAATTCGACAATCGCCTGCGAGCAAACCCGTTGCGGGTCAATCACGATCCCCTTGCGATTGCGCATCACGGTGCTGAGGACGCATCGCATTCCTCCCTCGACCGGGGTCACCGTGACCGTGGCGTCAATCGGCTGCGCATCATGAAACAGCAGGCCGTTGACAATCGAAACGTCTCGCAGACGGATGATTTTTCGATCCGGCGCGACCGCCGCGGCCGCTTCGGCGAGCACTTCCAATCCAGCGACGCCAGGCAGAAACGGTTTGCCACGCAACAGATGCTGGCGAAGAAAAACGTCGCCTGCCGGATCGAACCGCACCTCGGCAGTCCAAGTCCCCTGTTCGGGGTGCGCGACGATTCGATCGATCAGCGGACGTCGAACGTTGGGCTCGGAGGACGCGGTGGTGGTCGTCGCAGTCGCGGCGACCGTTGACGTGACGGGTGCCGAATATTGCTCGTGATGGGGATAGAAGATCCGTTCAAAATGACCGTCGAAGACGATCACTTCGGGATGCGGCAGGCCGAGTCGAATCTCTTTTTCCAGATGATAGACACCCTCGCTGGCGCGGATGTACTTCATCCCCAGGGTCGACTTGGATCCGATCGCAGCGTCATGCTGCACCGCCATTCCGGTATCGTCCCACGTCTGCCAATGGATGACCGATGCGGCACAGTCGCGTCGCTGGCCACGGTACCAACCGACGAGTTTTGCCAACAGGTCGTTCGCCGCCGCGTAGTCGCTCATGCCATTGCCGCCGAAACGGCCGCTGATCGAACCGAAACCGACGAAATGCTTCACCGGATCTGCCATCGTGTGCAGCATCAGCGCCAGAGTTCCGTCCGACTTGGGACCGAACACTCGGGAAGTAATTTCGACATCCAGGACACCCGACCTCAACGGCTTCGTCCAGCCGGCTCCATGCAAGATTCCTTCGATGGGTCCGCTGATCGCACGAACGTTCGCCAATGTTTGCTCGACCGCCTTCCAGTCGCCCATGTCGCATTGGTGGTAATGCACATCGATGCCCGCCCGTTGGTACTCCAACAGCGATTGATGGATTTGGATCTCCGTTCGAATCGGTGTCCACGCGTCATTGACCGAACGCCCCTCACGCGTTGCGTTTCGCACCACCGTCGATTTGTACTGTTTCAGTTCGTCCTGTGTCATGCCACGCCAGGGCGGGTTGTCTTGCGGTGCCGGTGACGCTCCCAGCAGATGCAATTTCAGCTGATAGCGTTTGGCCAAATGCAGCGCCGACGCGCAAGTGATTCCCCTCGCGCCGCCTGTGACCACCCAAACACCTCCTCGCCGCGGTCCCTGTTCGGGCAGTCCGTCGGACGGTTGTGTCTGTGATCGCAGTACCTGGCGCCGCCCCTGCCGATAACCCACTTCGACCTCCGGGTCTGCCGAACCAAGTTCCGCCAACACCTGCTCGACGATGGACTGCACATCCTCTCGGTAGTCGAAGTCGATTGCCTTGATCAGCGGCTTGTCCGATGGCCGCCGCGTTCCCTCGAGATAGACGCCCTTCAGCAATCCGGCCAGGGCGCCACCTTCGGGTACGACAACGCCGCCGAGGCCAAAGTCGCCACCCATGCTGGTGACTGCGATCAGCGATGGTGGTGTCGCTTCGGCTGCGGACTGCACGAGACCTAACCAGCGATGAATGACAAACGATGGAATCAGCACGCCCCGCGCAGTGCGCCGCCGACAACTCGACGGATCAGCAAGCTGTCCCGCGTCCGGGTCCCACGGCGTGACCACAAAGAGATGTCGCGCCGGATGGGTTGCCCAGGATGCTTCCAAGCGGGCAATGGTGTCGGAGGCATCGTCGCTGACCGGAAGAATCGATGTTTCGATTCCCGCTGTCGCCAGTCGCTGCGCCAGCGCTTGGCCCAGCGCATTGTCGCCGACGATCAGGGCCCCACCAGAAAATGCCGGCAAAGCAGACGTGCCCCTCAACGGGCTGTCGATCGAAACCGAAATCCATCGCTGGGCCAGACAGTCGACTGGCGGCGTCAGCGGCGGCTCTGGCGAACCGGCCGACATCGATGGCGACGATTTCGACACGGAGTCCAGATCGACCGCCGGCGATTTTTCCTTCGTCTGGGCAAGCTGCGCGAACAGCGCGGGCGGATAGTATCGTCCACGATACTCCGGCGTGGTGATCAGCACCTCCGCGGGCGGGCCGGTGGCGTACAGTTCACGAACGAAGTGACGTACCCCTTCGTCCTTGGGCATCAACTCTGGTCCTTCCATCCGCTTCATTCGCGCTTGCACCTCCGGCAACGCCGCCATCCCCACATCGCCCCAGGGATGAAAATGAAAACCGATTGCGCGACAGTGCGGTCGCATGGTGTGGTACCAAGCGGCGAGCTTGCAAAGCCATTCGTTGGCGACGCCGTAATCGGTTTGCCCGTTACCACCGAAACGCCCCGTGATCGATCCCAGGCCGATGAAGTGTGCCGGCGGATCGTCTGCCAATAGCGTCAGCAAGTGATAGGCACCGTCCACCTTGCAGCCGATCGTCGCGTCCACCGACTCACGCTGTTTTTTCTCAAAGCGACAGGCGCGATCGATCCCTGCGCCATGCAAGATGCCATCGATCGGGCCATCGGTGCGGCGGATCTCCGCGACGACGTTGGCCAGCTTTTCGCGGTCGGTGACATCGCAGCAATGGTAGACATAATTGACGCCGGCCCGCTCGTAGCCCGACAAAGCGTGATCGATCTGGATCGCTTTTTCGACCGCTGCCCAGCGCTGCGGGGCGTTCTCGCCCGTCTGCCTCGCCTCGAGCATCACTTGGGCCTTCAATTGATTGCGTCCCTGATCGTCCAGCGTGCTCCAGGCAGGATCGCGCGGAGGCAGCGTGGAACTGCCCAACAAGTGCAGCTTCAGCTGAAAACGCTTTGCCAGTTCCAAGGCGCACTCGGCCGTGATCCCGCGGGCACCACCGGTAATGATCCAACTGCCGCCGCGACGGATCTCAGCCGTCATTGCCAGCGGAGGATCCTCGCGCGTGGCCAATGAGATGAATCGTCGGTCCCCTTGATAAGCCACTTCATAGTGCATCGTACCGCCAGCGAGCTCGCGGCAGAGATGCCCCGCGAACTGTCGGGCATCGACCTGAGGCGGTGCATCGACCGCCTTGAAGATCAAGTCTTTCTTGCCCTGCACATAGAGGTACTCGATGAACAGACACTTCAGCAGTCCCGTGAGCGCCCGCCTTCGGGCCGCTCGATCCGGCCTGAGAAACCGAAATCGCCCCCCAAGTTCGTCACGCCAACGAGCGAGCCCCGATCAAACCGTTTGGCCTCACTGGCACGCTGAATCCAACGCTGCGTCACAAAGTAGGGGACCGTCACGTCGCGATATCGCGTACGGGCGAACTCACTGGGATCGAGCGAATCGCCCGTCAGCTCGTCGCGACCGGTCATCAAGAACAAATGGGCAATGGGCATCTGTTGCCACAACGCATCGAACCCATCGAGCGTGGACTGCAGATCCGACAAGATCGGCAAGCGATGAGCCGTCATGCCGGCCTGACGAACGGTTTCCTGCAAAGCCATCGCGATTGGGTTATCGCCCAGAATCAGCACTGCTCCCTGCGGCACAAACATGGCCGGCGTGTCGCTGGGTAGTCGCAACTCCGCCAGTTCCATCCGGTACCGCTCGCACACGTGATTGCCGAGATCCGGTGGCCGTCGGCGCGTCGGCCACTGCTCGCGTCGCGTCGGCCCCTGCTCGCGTCGGTGAGTCGGCCTGCTCGCGTCGGCGCGATTTCGTCCCCAGACGTCTGTGTCAGACAACGAAGATCAAACGACGGCACTTGCTGCGGAGCGATTGGGGAAGTCTGTCCTCCGTCCACGGCCAGCGTGTCCGTTCCCGGTTGGATCAGGAACCGCAGGTGGGTCGGTGTTGAAGCCGTCAGCTTCGACTGCATCTCCGCAGTCACGACCGCCTCGTCTTCGTCAACCAATGTCAAGGTCGTCCCGTCACAGTCGACACGGTAGGCAGCGCCCTCACGCAATTGCCCGAGCCAAGCGGTCCAGGGGCCGAGCCAAATGTACGATTGCAGTCGATCAACCGCCGCCTGAAGGTCGTTGGCCGTGGCCAACACCTGCGGCACCGCCATCCGCAATTCCAGCGACCGCAATACCGATGCCGCTGCGGGCAGGTCCGCTGCCGTGCTGCCCATTGTCATGCTGATCCCACGGGCGTTGATCCCGCAGGTGCCGCCGGGCAGTCCGGCGATCCCGACCATCGCACCGGCAACGCCCTGGCCAGGACCCCAAGTCGTGATCTGAGCTTCGACCGATGCCGCGAGCCTACCCGAGAGCGGCAGGCGTGTGGCGACGGCATGCGTCGCGACGCCGAACGGATTGGTTGCGACCGCGAAAGCCGCCTGAGCATCGGGGGCCGTCATTTCGGGCGACAACGCCTCGGCCAACGCGACAACATTCTCGATCGGAACCGATGCCTCGTCGGCCAATCTTTCCAACTCGGCCCGCGCGGCCGGTGTCAGCTGCGCGATGAGCGCCGCCGCCGACACCTCAGCACGACCCGATCGTTCTTCGGCACAATCGGCAAACCGTCGCAGCACGCGCTGCAAAGCAATCGTGCGACGATCCGTCGTCGCCACGGACCCGGTGATCGAACACTCCAATGGAACCGCCGTCGACACCGGATCGTGGAGCGGGGTTGGGAAATGGCCTGAGCGCTCGACCGAATCAATCGCGCCCAGGCCAGCGGTAGGGTGGACGCTGGTTTCCCCCACGGCTGGCTGCAGCACCGGCTGTCGCGGCGATTCGGGCGGAGACGGCCCCCCGGTCGCCTGATCCAAAAACCGCACGATGTGACGCAGTGTGGGGAACTGGTCAAGCGTCAAATCTTCGCCCGGCTCCACGTCGAAGTATTCCTGTAGCTCGCCAAACAGCTGCGCTTTCTTGATCGAATCGATCCCCAAATCCGCTTCCAAGTCGGCATCGAGCTCGACCACCTCGGGCGGATATCCGGTCTGCTCGACCACAAAGTTTACCATGAACTGTTCGAGGTCGGCCGTCCGATTGCCGCTTGCAGATGCTGCCGCGGTCGGCGCCGGTTCAGGCGAGGCCGACGGCGACCGAGCAAACGGATCGGCAGCCGAGACGTCGCCGTCGGTAGCCGCCGAGGCGAATTCGCTGGTGACCGCGTCAAGGGGCGGCACGTCACTCGCCCCGCTGGTGGCCTGGTCCAAAAACCGCACGATGTGACGCAGCGTCGGGAACTGGTCGAGCGTCAAGTCTTCGCTGGGTTCGACGTCAAAGTACTCCTGCAGCTCACCGAACAGCTGCGCTTTCTTGATCGAATCGATCCCCAAATCCGCTTCCAAGTCGGCATCGAGCTCGACCACTTCGGGCGGGTATCCGGTCTGCTCGACGACGAAGTTCACCATGAACTGCTCGAGATCGGCCGTCTTGGATCCGCCGGCAACGGGCGCTGGTTGCGCAGCGGCTGCGGCCGGGGACTCCGCTGCCACCTGCGATTCCCTCGCCACTTGACCAACGGACGCCACTTGACCAACGGACGCCACTTGAGCAACGGGCGCCACTTGAGCAACGGGTGCGCCGCTTGAGCCGCGGGCGCTGCTTGAGCCGCGGGCGCTGCTTGAGTCGCGGGGCTGCTCGAGCCGCTGCTTGAGCCGCGGGCGCCGCCGTGACCGGTCTGCTCACAGGGTGTGACATCGCGGCCGACGTGACCGGTTCCGCTGCGGAGGTTGTTGCTGCGGAGGTTGCTTGACTCAGGAACCGGACGATGTGACGCAGCGTCGGAAATTGATCGAGCGTGAGATCTTCGCTCGGCGCGACGTCGAAGTACTCCTGCAGTTCGCCGAACAACTGTGCCTTCTTGATCGAATCGATCCCCAGGTCCGCTTCCAAGTCGGCATCGAGCTCGACCACTTCGGGCGGGTATCCGGTTTGCTCGACGACGAAGTTCACCATGAAACGCTCGAGATCGGCCGTATTGGATCCGGCAGCAACCGGCGCGTCCGGCGGCGTCGTCGCGGCCGCGGGTACCGGCGTCGACGCTTGAGCAACAGGCGCCGCTTGCGTCACAGGCGATGTAACGACTGGTGCGATCGCCGGGGGTGAGACGGTCGCCGAATCGGCCGCTGCGGCGATCGGTTCGGCGGCAGTGACGGTTGGCCCCGAGGTTGCCTGGTCAAGGAACCGCACGATGTGCCGCAATGTTGGGAATTGGTCGAGCGTCAGATCTTCGCTGGCCGTGACGTCAAAATATTCCTGCAACTCACCGAAGAGCTGTGCCTTCTTGATCGAATCGATGCCGAGGTCGGCCTCCAGATCGGCATCGAGCTCGACCACCTCGGGCGGGTATCCGGTTTGCTCGACGACGAAGTTCACCATGAACGTCTCCAGATCGGCAGTCGCAACGGCGGCGGAGCCAGTTGCGGCGTGACCTGCGGATGGCTGCGGTTTGGTATCGAGTGGAGCAGGGGAGGCCGACGACGCGACGGGCGATTCGGCAAAGTTCGATCGACGGGAATCGTCGGCCATCGACTGCGAGGGGGAACTCGGGGAGCGCTCGCCGGCACTGGCGGGATCGCTCGCACGACCGGCTTCACCATCGGGGATGCCGTAGGGCGGCCCGGAGCCGGCGTGATCGGAGCTGGCGTGATCGGAGCTGGCGTGATCGGAGCGTGGTTTACCTTCGCCGGCGTGACCGGAGTGTGGTTCACCGGCGGCTGTGTGGCTTGTGAGTTCGAGACCCGCGCGATGGGTGCCGCGGTTGCTGCCCGAAGCGGTGGTGATGTTGCGCCGGTGGGCTTGGCCCCGGCGGCGGTCTGGCGCATCTTCTCGCGTCGCACTTGGGTCGCGTCAAAATGAAGCAGTTCCGGTTGGCTCGCGGATAACGCTTGCGCGTTGGTCCTCGATTCGGCGCGGCGGTTGATTGTCGCCGGCGTGAAGGCACCGACGCACTCCAGCAACGCCTTGGCGGCGAGCAGATTCTCTTGGCCCGCCCGTTTCGGATGATCGGTGGCCACCGCGATGATCGTTTGACCCTCGAGGATTTTGCGGTGCAGACGCGTCAGTGTCTGCTGTGGACCCACTTCCACCAGCACCGTCGGCTGTTCCTCGATCAGACGTTGCACGAGATCGACGTAGCGCACCGGAGACATCAGGTGCGCGACCAGGTTGCGGCGAATCTCTCTTGGGTCAGAAACGTAGCGATTGTTAACCACGCTTAGAAGAGGAATGCGTGGGGGTCGAATGGTCGCTGCCTCCAGCGCCGCGATCAGTGGTCCCGCTGCATCTTTCATCAGCGGAGTATGGAAGGGCGAGGGAACTGCGATCATCTTTGCCTGGTAGCCATGCTGACCAATGGCGGTCGCGAAACTTTGCAACGCTTCGCTGCGTCCCCCCATCACTGTTTGATCGGGAGCGTTGAAATTGGCCAAGAAGACTTGTCCGGCAAAGGCGGGCTGACCGGCGAGCGACTCGACGACAGTAGCCGGCGCGTTGGTCGCCAGCATGCCGCCTCGCGCTGTCGAACAGGCTTCGATACCGCTGCAGCGTGCCCGCGTCACCGCGAGCACTTGCTCGAAGCTCCAGGACTGCGCCGCCAATAACGCGGAAAATTCACCATAGCTATGACCGGCCACCACATCCGCCTGGATACCAAGATCGGACAGAGCGCTGTGGACGATGGCATCGGCAACCAGCATCGCCACTTGTGTGGTCCAGACATCGCTACCGAGACCAGAATTCGGCTCCCATGCCATCTCTGCAAAGGTCTGATAGCCGTGACGCTGCAGCACCGTATCCATGCTTCGCATCGCTCGCTGGGCAGACGGACACGAGGAGACCAAATCTTGCAACATCCCGAAGTACTGTGACCCTTGTCCCGGGAACAAGAAAGCGATACGCGGCTTGGCGTCGCTCCGCTTGCGAAAGATGATGCCTTGTTGATCGAGCGCAGCTTGGGCCGCGGGATTGTCAATATGCTGTGCCGCGACTTGCACTTTCTTTTCGAGCATCGCCGGTGAGTCCGCGATCACCGCCAGACGGTACTTTTGCTCCTGGTCGAACGGTCGATCGGCCAGCTGGAACCAGCCCCGCGGATCGGTTGACAACATTCCCAGCTTGGTCTTCCACTCTGCCATGTTCGTCGCGCCGCAGCGACAAATACGCCAATCCGTCTTGGCCGACCCCTCGGTTTTGGCTGAAGCTCGGCTCGATCCGATCGATGGGTCGGCGGCGAGAGGAACAGGAGGAACATTTTGCGAAGACGAACGGGCAGCGGTCGGATCAACGGGCATGGCAGCAGGCATCGATGAGGTGGTACGTGGTGGCATCGCGGGTGGCATCGCGGAGAGAGACGGCTGTTGACGAAGGACGGTGCGCAGCGGCAGTTTGGTGCCACGTTCCAATATCAGGTTGTAGACCAATCGCTTCACGGCCGTGCTGACAACACCCAGTCGTCGGCCGTCAGCGGTCTGGTAATCGATCGGACTGAGTTCGGCCGACGCCTTGACGAGCTTCGCGTTCTGCTCGAGCACGTCTATCGGCGAAGTCATGCCGGCCGTTCCCGGCATCTCGCCGGTCTCCAGCGCCAAGCAAGCCTTGATCAGGGACGCCATCGCCGTTCCGCCGGAGGCGTGCCCCAGCAGACTCGCGACCGAGCCAATCAACGCCGGCGTTTCGCGGTTGCCGGCTTGGGATTCCACAAAGCTGGCCGCGAATTGCACGTCGCCCTCGGGTTGTCCGGTCCCGTTGGTCTCCCACATTGCGACATCGGTGGGCTGGACGTCGGCGGCAACGCACGATCGATGTAGCGACAATCGAAACGCCTCGCCCCAACTGCTGCCATGCGCGGCGGCCGTACTGCGGATGATTGCGTGGATTTTGTCGCCATCGCGTTGCGCATCTGTCAGCCGTTTCAGGATCACGACACCGACACCTTCGCCCGGTACGACACCGGCGAAACCGCGGTCAAACATCGCGTGAGGTTGCCCGGAGGTGTCGAGCATGCCGGTGGCCGCGAACATCTCGTAGGTCGTGACACCCATGCACCGCTGCCCGGCACAGCAAACCATCATGTCGGTATCGCCCGCCAACAGCATGTCCGAGGCCAGGTTGAGCGCCGCCAGCGGTGAGGCCGATCCACAGTCAATCGTGACCGCACCGCCCATCAAGTCCCACGTCTTGGTGATCCTCGAAGCGAGCGAGCTGCTGCTGAAGCTACCGCTTTCATCGATCAAGGCGGGCCAATGGCTCAACAACACATCGGCAAAATGCTGCTCGACCGCCTGAATCGTTTCGGAGTTCAGACCACGCTGTGCCAGCGACCGCCGCACCACACGTTGCATCTCGGGAATCCGCAGCGCCATTTGCAACTGATAACTGAAGTCGCCGCCAAATTCCGTGCCCATGATCACGCCAACACGGGTGCGATCAAAAGGCTTTTCGTGGTACCCGCTATCGGCGATCGCCTCGTCAGCTGCCGTCAGCAGCATGAATTGTAGCGGATCGGCCCGTTCGACCTGTTTGGGTGGCACCTTATGCCGCCGCCAATCATACTCAAAGTTCGTGATGTATCCGCCCTGGGTCGTCGGCGTGCGATGCGGCCCGGTCGCATCGGGGGAGTGATAGATATCGGCTTGCCAGCGTCCCGGAGGCACGGACGTCTTGGGATCGCGTCCCTCAACCAACAGCTGCCAAAACTGTTCGCGATTCAAGGCGCCCGGCTGGACGCAGCCGATGCCGACAATCGCCAAACTCGCCTCGTCGCTGCCCGGTACCAACGTGGCCGGCACGCCCTGGGGACTCAATCGCGACACGGACTCGACCAGCGCCCGCGCCGCCTGCGGCAGGTACTCGTCAATCACAATGTGCATGTTCAGGCCACCGATGCCGAAGGCGTTCACGCCCGCACGTCGCGGCGATCCGTCCGGCTGAGCAGGCCACGGTTCCGGCTGCAGCGGCACGTAGACCGGTGCCTGTTGCCAATCGATTTTAGGATTGATCTGCTCGATGTTGATCGCCGGCGGGATCATGCCGCGCTGCATGCACAGCACCGATTTGATCACACCCGCCATCCCGGCGGCTTCCAGCGTGTGGCCGATGTTCGCCTTCACACTGGTGACGGGAATCTTATGACCTGACGGAAAGACATCTTCCAAAAACTCCGTGACCGAGCTGATCTCCGTCGCATCGCCAAGCTGGGTCGCTGTCGAGTGAGCCTCGAGGTATTGCAGTTTGCCTGGATCGAGGCCATGTTCATAAGCCCGTTGCATCGCCTTGAGCTGACCTTCCTTGCGGGGCGCCCAGAGGCTTTTCCCCTTGCCGTCGGAGGCCACGCCCGCGCCCGAAACGATTGCCTGAATGCGGTCACCGTCGGCCAGCGCTCGCTCCAATGTCTTCATGACCATGCACACGTAACCCTCACCCATGACCAGGCCATCGGCGCTGGCGTCGAATGGTCGACTGCCCGTGGCGCTCATCGACTGGGCGGCCGAGAACAGCACCAGCGAATCGGACTTGCAGTCCGACGCGCCGCCAACGATCGCCATCTCGACCTGACCCGATTGCAAGGCGCGGGCTCCCATCATGATCGCTTGCAGCGATGACGCGCAGGCCGAGTTGAGCGCCAAAAATGGGCCCGTCAGACCAAATGCCTTGGTGATCACCCCGGCGACCATGTGCCCCGCGATGAAGTCGGTTTGTGCCGTGACCTGCGGCATCCGACCCTGCACATCAGCAATCAACTCATCGATCACCGCTTGCTGCGTCTCGGCCGTCAGCGATCGAAATTCGTCGACTTCGCGGAGAAACTGAGCCGCTTCCTCAATGCCCGTCCCGTACGTGTTGTCACCCGCCTTCTCGCTGCCCTGGGCGTGCCCGATATAAACCGCAACGTTTCGCGTGGGCAAATGGAACGGATCAAAGCCTCCATGGACCAACGCTTCATGTGCCGTCTGACACATCAGTAAATGGCAGTGATCGACCGCGTCGGCAAGTTCCTGCGAAATCGGACACTGATCGTGCCGAAACTCCTTGCTCTTCACGAGCGCAGCGAGCTTCGAGTAGGTCTTGTTGCGAACTCCCTTGCGGGGGTCGAAGTACAGATCCTGATCAAGCAGCTCGGCAGGCACCTCCGCGATGGCCGATCGCCCTTCGCTGATCAGCTGCCAATATTCCTCCAGGTTATCCGCCCCCGGCAATCGACACGCCATGCCGACGATGGCGAGTGGAATTTTCTTCATCGCTTCGGGCGAATTCACGGGCATGCACTCCCTGCTGGTAATGGATGGCTGCACCCCAGTCGGCCAACAACGCAATCCGCGCCGGGCGACGACGTCATCTTGGAGATCTCCCCGAACGCCGTCATCATCACGCGGGCCAAAACTTGGAGCAAATCATTAGGTAGGACGAATGGTCAAAATGGGCACGTCGACGGTAGCCGGCGGCGGTCCGAGCGACGCTCAGCCAGCCAAGACGCGGTGGGGCGTCGCTGCCAATACGGATCGGCGACCTGCCGGATGACCGGCCGCCTGGTCAATGAATTCCAACATCGGCGCAACCGGCGAACCGGCGCCCGATACAACCAAGGCGCCAATCCGTAAGGCCTCTGCCGCCGACGTCTCTGCCCTCGAGAGTCGACGAAATGTGTGTGAGCTCATGTAGGCATGGGGCAGCAAATCGTCGGCACAGCCTTCGATCAGTCGAGCCAAACGGTTTCCTCGTATCTCCAACGTCCACTGGCCCCCACCCGGTCCGGCAACCTCCAGCACCATGCAAGGACGCTCGGGATTGTTCGCCCCCTCACCGTACGGCTGCCCCTGAGCGACCCGCTGGGCCAATTGCGTTTGAATGTCCAACGGCGCCGGACAGGGAGCTGGAACCGGCCAACCGAAGTTGTTTTCGATCGCGTACTTCGCCAGTCGCCACATCATTTTAGCGTCGACTTCCGGACATGGCAGGTGGGGCGCCGCAGCGATCGTGTTGCTGGCGTCGAACAGAGGATCGTCTCGCCAATACGATTGGTATGTCTGCATCTGCGTGCGAAACACTTCCTCAAACGCGGCACCGTCCAACGCGGCCGCACTCTGCTTTTCCAACGCCGGAACCGACAAT
Source organism: Pirellulaceae bacterium (assembly GCA_963734865.1). GTDB lineage: Bacteria > Planctomycetota > Planctomycetia > Pirellulales > Pirellulaceae > CBDCUW01. The sequence goes on along the minus strand of CAVTIV010000019.1, from coordinate 344,401 downwards.
GTCTGGATCGCATCGCTCAACACCGCCGTCATGTCGTCAATCGAAACCCGGGTTCGAGGTGTCAAATGATAGGTTTGCCCATGCAGTGACTCGTCCGACAAAATGTGCGTCATCACCGACGAGACCCAATCGACCGGCACGAAATTCTTTCGCTCTTGACCGCTCAGCCCCAAGGCTTGCAGCAAGAACAGGATGTTCATCTCCGACGGAGAAACCTTGCCGACCAACGAATGCACGACCTTGAGCGGCGTATAAAAGCCATGGTAGGTCGTCGTGTATCCGGTTTGCGAATCACCGACGATGATCGCCGGACGATGAACCGTCAATCGATCCAATCCGTCTGCCTCGCGAACAAGCTTCTCGGCGCTTAATTTGCTCTGTTCATACGCGTTGCCAAGCGTTTGCCCCACGTCGACGTCACTCTCCATAATCGTTCCGGTTCGTAGCCCGCAAACGTAAGAGGTCGAAACGTGGTGGAACTGACGAATTCCAACACGACGGACAAAATCCAACACGTGACGCGTTCCCTCAAAATTGGAACGCCACGGCTCATTGGTCGCTTCGTCCGCCTCGAATGACAGACTCGCTGCGCTATGCAACACACTATGACAATTCTGTTGCACCCACTGGCGGGACTCCGGGGCAAGCCCTAAATCCTCCCGGCAAATGTCTCCGTCCAATACCACCGGACGCGGAAGTATGCACCCCAACTGCGACTCCCAGCGGGCCAAAATCGTTTCCACGCGGCCCCGCGCACTCTCGAATCGACTCTTGCGGACCAACACAGCGATCGGCTGCCCCTTGCGCAGGCAATCCCGCATCAGATAGCTGCCGAGTAAACCGGTCGAACCAGTGACGAAACAGTAGCGTTTCACGTTTTAAGTACTGATGTTGACGTAAGATAGGATGAAACGCGAGGATGACATAGTTGGGGTAGTTGGGGGGAGTCTACTGATGGCTCTCCGACTGGTCAAGTGTCTTGTGGGCCCCCATTTGGCGGATGTTCCGATTCGATTCAAACAGGAGCTGGGGGAGATTCGATGACGGACCCGCTACGATCTTTCCGGCAAAGATCTTTCCGGCAAACGGCCGCTCCGTTTGTTGGGGTTGAACATCGCCAAGGCGACGCGTGGGTCGCTCTCGATCGACCGCCCCGCAATGGGATCAACCCCACACTCGCTCATTCACTCCAGCGGGTGATGCGAACATTGTTGGACGATGATCATGTGAAAGCAATTGTTTTGACCGGTTCGAGCAACTGTTTTGCCGCTGGCGCGGACCTCGCATTCTTCCTACGACAGCTGAAATCGGGCGATTTAGCCCGCATTGAGCAATTCTCCGCTCAATTGCATCAACTCTGTGACACCATCGCCTGCTCGGCGAAACCGGTGCTCGCCGCGATCCGCGGGCCAGCGCTGGGTGCCGGGCTCGAGCTGAGCCTGCCATGCGTCAGAATCATCGCCAGTCGGACGGCGACGCTTGGATTGCCCGAGACCGGTCTGGGGATCTGCCCGGGCAGTGGCGGAACGCAACGCGTACCGCGGCGGATCGGACGGGGACTGGCGAAGTGGCTGATCTACACCGGGCATTTGCTCTCGGCAGCCGATGCGTTGCAGTTGGGGTTGATCGATGCTTGTGTCCCGGACCGGGAATTGGAGTCCGCGGTCGGTGCGGAGATCGACCAACTTGTGGGCGGCCGACCATCGCCCCGCGCGGCGGTCGCGCCAGCGACCGCCTATCGGATCCTGGACGAAACATTCACGCGATGTTCGCTGAGCGAGCTGCTGGAATGCTCTCATCGCGAAACCATGTCATCGGACTGGGACGTCCGTACCCGCCGCGCCGTCGCAAAGTTGAAGACCCGTTCAGCCACCGCGTTGATGTTGGCCGAGCGGCTGATCGATGGTGGTCGCGACTTACCGATGGCCGCGGCGCTGCAACTCGAGGTCGACGCCCAGCGAGAGATGTTTCTCAACCGAGACACCCTTCCCAGGCTACAGGCGGCCGTGCCGACCGCTGCCGAGATCAAAGACCCGGGGCGCGATCGATGATCGTGAACTCTTGCTTGGCGCATCGTCCCACACGGCTGACCGGCTGCTCCACATCATGATTCCAAACCACCCAGGTGCCCCGGTCGGCTGCTTCGGCAAGGAGTTGCGGCTTCATTCGGCGTGTCTGCATCGGATACAGTTCATAGGACGTATGCCATTGTGGTCGGATGTGGTGCGACGAGGGACAGATATCGCCGATGAACAGCAACGACGCGTCTTGGTGCTCAAACCAGAAGCAGGTGTGGCCGCGGGTGTGACCACCGGTGCAGCGGGCCGAGAGTCCGGGTAGCAATTCACCGTCATTTTGAAAGACATCAACCAGTCCGGCATCGGCAAGCGGCAACAGGTTGTGAAGCGGAAAGGCGGCGCGGATCTCTGCGGCGCCCCCCGTTGCGTCTTCCCATTCCCACTGATGGACCCAATGTCTGGCGTTTGAAAACGTCGGCACAACCGTCCGCTCGGCGGTCCATCGGGTGGCACCGCCGGCATGGTCAAAGTGCAGGTGGCTAAACAGGACATGGGTCACGTCGGTTGGCGCGATGCCGAGCCGGGCAAGGCCTTCGACGACCGGTTCACCCGGTTCCAAATCGTTGACCTTACGGTCCAGCGGGGAATGCTTGCCGCCGTAACCGGTATCGATCAAGACGATATGTTGACCATCACGTGCGACGACGCAGTGTGTGTCGACCAGTGTGCGATGTTGCGCATCCAGCGGCGGCGCCACCGATTGCCAAACCGTTCTGGGCACGATGCCATACATCACGCCCCCATCGATCCGAAACCGGCCCCCGCTGATCAGGTCGAGTTGCCAATTTCCGATTCGCATGGTTGGGACAATCCGCTGGGCCAGAAAAAAGGATCAGAACCCAAAAGTGCGAAGCAACCGAAGGGCCGCTGGCGGCGTCTGGTACTTGCCCCGTTTTCCGGCACAATCCGAATCCTCTTCCGGCACAAGCCGAATCCTCGTTGTTAGAGGTGACAAAACACTATGGAAGTTGATCCATCGCAATTTTCCCCGCGGCGTTGCGGGGTAGCGTTGGCAGAAATGAGATCACCGTCGGCCGCTTGTAGTAGACGAGGTGTTTTTCGCAATGCACGCGCACGTCTGCTTCGTTGATCGTGTCGGCGACGACCGCTGCCTGCACCGATTGCGCGCCGCCGCGGGTTTCGCGAGCATAGACTTTGATCTCGCTGACGCCTGGCATCATCAGCAGGACACTCTCCACTTCGCTCGGAATCACCTTCATGCCCGCCACATTGATGACGTCGGACTGGCGGCCCTGAAGAGAGATTCGGCCTTGCTCGTCGATCGTTGCCAGATCGCCCGTCTTGAACCAACCATCGTCGATCATCGACTGATCGAGCCCTCGTTCATCGAGGTAGCCGACCATCATCGATTCCGATCGCACATAGAGCATGCCCAGTCCCGGTGAGAGCCCTTCGCCGGCACTGCGAATGGCGGTTTCCACGCCGCGCATCGGCGGGCCCACGCAGATTCCCGCCACCGCGGCAGCACCCGGGGCGCTGATCGCAATGCCACCTGTTTCGGTGGTGCCGTACAACGGCCGGACGGCGATACGAAACTTCCGCTGAAAAGCGGTTGCCGTCTTTTCGTTCAGCGGCGCGCCGGCTGAAAACACCGTATGCACCTGCGCGAACAAGTCGGCGGCGGTCCCAAACATCAGTGATGAAAGCATCGCCGGCACCGCCGGGAAAATTGTGACTTTCGTATTTCGCAATGCCTTCTGCACCAGCCCCGCCTCGAAGCCACGCATCGTCACGATCGACGCGCCGCTCAACAGCGGCACCATCGTCCCCATGCCATAACAATAGGCGTGGCTCTGCGGTGCCGCGACCAGGATCGCGTCGTCGGCGTCGATGCCCGTCGTTTCCACGTAATGTCGCGCCTCGGCCATCGCGGCAGGACCGGGACGTAATGCCACTTTGGCCTGGCCTGTGGTCCCGGACGTCGGGTGCAGTGGAACGCCGGGCAGGACCAATCCGCCATCACGATGACTCTGGTGGTCGTGCCGCAGTTTTGCTGAGAGCATCCGCGCCCAACTCGCTACTTCGATCACGGAAGGATCCAAGCCGGCAGCGCGATGGTCCTGCTCGAGGTTGCCATCACTGAGGATCAATCGCGCCCGCATAACGCTCGGCATAACGTCGCAGTTCGGCCGACGGCGTCTTGGCATGCAGCAGCAGTGGGGTCGCGCCACGGCTCAGTACCGCAGACAACGCTGCCGGGAAAAGTGCCCCGTTGGCGATCGCCATCACCACCCGATCGCCATAGCCAATCCCACCGCTGGCCAGCCGCTTGCCCAACGCTACCCGGGCGGCGGCGAACTCGTTCGCTTCGACGCGCGTCCCGGTGTCGATCTCGAGAATCGAACCGCGGTACGCCTCGACTGCCGCCAGAATCGGCTCAGCGCTCAGTTCACTGGCGGCAGGTTGACGCAGCAGCATCCTCAAATCGCTCCAGGGCCAAGTCGATGTCGGCGGCGGTGTGCGCCGTCGACAAGAACATCGGCTCAAATTGATTGGGGTGGAAGTACACACCGTGCCGTTGCATGTGATGCTGGAACTCGATGTATTTCTGGAACTGGCAATGCCGCTGCACGTCACGGTACTCGCTGATTTTCTCGACCTTGCCATCGGTCAAATAAACGCCCAGCAACGGGCCGACGTATTGCACGAGGTGCGGCACGCCCAGCCGGCTGAAGATCTCACGCAGTCCTTCGGCTAGCTGGGTCGCAAGTTGTTCCAGGTAGGGATACATCGTCTCACGATTGTCGAGAATCAAATCGAGCGCCGCTTCGGCCGCTGCCATCACAACGGCATTCCCCGAGAAAACCCCACCATGGAACAGCTTCTGGGCCGTGATCAGTTCCATGATGTCACGCGAGGCACCGAATGCGCCCACCGGGTAACCGGACCCCAACGCCTTGGAGATCACGGTGATGTCCGGATGTACCAGGAAGCGTTCCTGTGCGCCACCGGCGGCCACGCGGAAACCGGTAATGACCTCGTCAAATATCAGCAACGCGTCGTGATCGAGCGTCATTTCGCGGACGCCGTGCAGAAAGCCGTCCGCCGGCGGGATCACGCCGGAATTGCCCATCACCGGTTCCATGATGCAGGCAGCGATGCGATCCCCGTACTCGCGGAAGCAGTCCTCCAACACCGTCAAGTCATTCCAACGCGCCACGACCACGTGATTCGGTGCCCCGGCAAGTCCGATCGTGCCAGGAATGATCGGCCCGAAACCGCGCTCCGGCAACATCTCCAGCGGCGCGTGATACTTGTTGAAGACCGCATCGCTCCAGCCGTGGTAATGTCCCTCGAACATCACCAGAATGTCCTTCCGTGTATACGATCGGGCCAGACGAACCGCCGCCGCACACGCTTCGGTTCCGGAATTCGAGAACCGTAGCCGCTCCATGCCGGGATAAAGTTGCTTGATCTTCTCCGCCACGCTGGCGCTAATCTCCGTCGGGAACCCCAACTGCGAACCGCTCTCGCTGATCTGCCGGATCACGCTCTCGATCACCGGCTTGGGACAGTGACCGAATAGCAACGGGCCGTAGGCCATGTTGAAATCAAGGTATTCCTTGCCATCGACGTCCCAAACCCGCGGCCCCTCGCCGCGATCGGCGACCAAGGGAAGATGGTAGGGAAGGACGCGCATCGAACTGCTGTCGCCACCCGCGATGCTCTCGCGAGCACGCGCAAGAGCGGCCACGCTGCGGGAGGTCGATTCAGTCGCGCGCGTTTGCTGCTGTGTCTCGGAAATGGCCATGGCGGGGGCGTTCTTGCGGGCTGGAGTGGTCGGCGTCCAAATCCGAGCGAGGAGAGCGGGAAGAACCCCCTCTCATGATGTCAAACTCGGGTCGAACCGCTAATGTATCGGTCTGGGCAGCGACGTCAATCTCTCCCGGGCTACCCATTTGCCCCAGTCTGATACGGGCGCCGACATATCCGTTATCGGGTAGGGGGGACGTGTCAAAGCCACCATTCGTTTCCCGGAAGCGGGGTTATGAGCAATCACCAGATGCGAACTTCCAGCTTCGAAACGTACATTTTGGCTGACGAGAGGCCGAATTATCCGATGACGTCTCTGTTCCGGTTTGTCTTTCGAGGAGAGGCTGACACGGCCGCACTGCGGAAAGCTCTCGACGCCGTGACCCCGCTTCATCCGCTGCTAACCGCTCGCCCCGTTCTGCAGGGGCGAGATTGGACTTGGACGCCACAAGCCGGATCGCTTGCCTTGGATTGCGGTCCCCTGGGCAGGAAACTCACGTGCCCGACCAGCGTCGCCATCGACCTGCAGCGCGAGCCCGGCATGCGGTTTTGGTGTCGCACCGGTGACGACAAGACCGAACTGACGCTGCAAGTCCACCATGCTTGCACCGACGGATTGGGGGCATTGCAGTTCGTATTTGATGTGCTTGCCCAGTACCACCTGCAGCTGCAAGATGTCACGGTCGACGATCCCAAGCGGAAGGATGGTCGAGCATGGTCCCGCACGATCGATGCCGCCCTGCTGCCCAATCGCGACCAAATTGATTTCACGCCGCCGGAGCCCGTCGGACTTGCCACACAAGTTCGCTGCATGTTGAGTGAGACCAGCAAGTTATTGCTACGGCAGCCAGAGCAACTGCGCGGCTCACAACCCTCCACGGCGCCCAGTACCGAAAGCCCACCACTTGACTTGCCAACTCTACACGCGATTGAACTGTCGGCCGAAATCAGCGAAGCCTACCGACAATCCGCCATGGCCCAGGGGGCAACGGCGAACGATTTGTTTCTTCGCGATCTGTTCGTGACACTGGCTCGATGGTCGGATCACTGCGGTAAACCGTTGCCCGACCGACGCTGGCTGAGGTTGACCATGCCGATCAGCGTGCGTAAACGCGAGCATGCAAAGATGTCGGCTGCCAACGTGATCAGTTATGCGTTCATCACGCGCAGAGTTGAAACGACACGCGATCCGGCCCGGCTGTTGGCCAGCATTCACGAGGAGACCGAAGCGATCAAGTACTGGCGTATGGGAAGCATGTTCTTGGCAGCGGTCGCTGCGATGCAGCGCGCACGCGTGCTGCGAGGGGTGCTCCGATTGCCGACCTGTTTTTCCAGTATCGTGCTCTCCAACCTCGGCGACATTCGGCACTGCGCAACCGCCCGGTTTCCCAAAAACAACGGTCGGATCATCGCCGGGAACCTGGAATTGCAATCCGCCGCAGCCGCCCCGCCGCCCCGCCCGAAAACGCACGGTGCGATCGTCGTGTCCCGCTACGCCGGCCAATTTACGTTGGGGATCCAAACCGACGACACGATCGATTCGGCTTCCGCACAACAGTTCCTGCAACTCTACGCCTCGCAGATCGCTGCCGCAGCCACGACGCAGCCATCACGGGCGACATCGGTAAGCTGAACTCTGTTCGGATCCTCGACGGAGACTGGTTCCCAGCGGCAAACCGAGTGTCACCTGGTGGATTCCGCATTGGGCGTTGGTGCCCCAACTTTGGCGATCAATGCAACGTTCCATTGCCAATCGACCGTGATCTGCTTGTCCTCGCTTTCGTGCCGCATCGATTCCTTCATTCCAGCGGCGACAAACGCACTAGACGAATGGAGCGGATTTGCGACAATCGGCGGCGTATTCTCGCCACCACGGTTCACACGCTCAAAATCCAGACGTCATTTGACATTTTGCATCGGCATTCAAGTTCGCGAAGGCATTGTCGCTCTGGCCGATACCCGGATCGTGCGCGGCAGTGAGCAGGTCAATAAGCAGAAACTGATGGAGTTCCAGCACCGGGACGAATCGTTGTTCACGATGACCAGCGGGCTTCGATCGGTTCGAGACAAGACGTTGATCTATGTCGAGGAAACGCTGCGGGAATCACCGCCCCCGATGGATCGGCTGTACCAATTTGTCAATCTGTTTGGCGATCAACTGCGGCGGGTGAAGAGTGAAGATGGACCCGCGTTGGCGTCGACGGGACATCACTTCAACCTTCACGCGATCATCGGCGGATGTTTGGCCGCCGATCCGCTTCCGCAGTTGTTTTATGTGTATCCTGAAGGAAATTGGGTGGAGGCTGCGGTCGATTCGCCCTACTTCATGATCGGCCGGACTTATTACGGCAAACCAATATTGGACCGCTTGCTCACTCACCAGACGCCGCTTCAGTTGGCCTTGGCGCTCGCGTTGCTCGCGTTCGATGCGACTCGGACCAGCGTCACGGACGTTGATTATCCGATCGATGTTGCGGTGGTCGCCGCGGGAAATCGCAAACCCAACTTTCGACGCTATAGCGAGCACGATTTGCTCAACACGACACAGTGGTGGTCACAGATGCTTCATCAATCGCTGAACACGATGCCCATGGATTGGGCTCGCGATTTGCTCCAACAAGCATCCCTGCAAAGCCAGAATCAGGCGGGTTCGAGCGATTTCCAATCTCCAATGCAATGAATTTGAACCACCGTTATGAGCACGATCCTAGTTGGCAGCGAGTTGGGCTACGACGTCCGTCAGCCCACGGTGTTTCTGCTGAAGATCTCGGCGGCTTCCACGCCACACCAAAAACTGGTCAGCGAAGAACTGCGATTCAATCCTGAATTGGAATTCGAATCGTATCAAGTTGGCATGGAGGGAAATCGACTGCATCGGGTGGTTGTGCAGTCATGCCAATTGCAGATCTCCTACCGGGCGACGGTCGATTTGACGCCGGAAGTCGAACTTCCCACCGATGTATCGGAATCGGTCGGGGCCCAAATTCCAGCCGATGTGCTGCCCTACTTGAATCCCAGTCGCTATTGCGAAAGCGATCTGTTGGCTCGATTTGCGTTTGAAGAATTCGGTCAGCTGCCTCTGGGATATCGGCGGGTGCAGGCAATTTGTGATTGGGTTCATCGGCATCTCGACTATACACCGGGGGCAACCAACGCGACGACCACTGCGGCCGATGTGTTGCTGCTGCGAACCGGCGTCTGTCGCGACTACGCTCATTTGGCGATCTCGCTTTGCCGGGGCGTTGGCATTCCCGCCCGCTACGTGTCGGGTTACGCGGTTGACTTACAGCCACCCGACTTTCATGGCTTCATGGAAGCGTTTCTGGACGGCCGATGGTTTTTGTTCGACCCCACGAAGCTTGCTCCCCTGACCGGCTTGGTTCGCATCGGCACCGGCCGTGACGCAGCCGACGCGGCGTTCGCGACGTTGACCGGAAATGCCATCCTGACGCAGAAAGGCGTCTGGGCAAACATCGCCGAGAATTCGCAGCCCGGCGCAGCCGACGACCAATCGGCCATCTCTACCGCGTGATGGCCATTCGGCTTCGTTCACGATCGCAGTGGCGACGATTTCACGGGACACGACAGTTGGCAGACCTTCCCGCTGCAAGGATGGTCACGCACAGTGGTCGCGGGTGAATGAACGCTAATTCGGTTTCACCAAAATCCACATCGGCGAAGCCCAAACCAGTTCGCCAGCGGTCGCGCCTTCGAGATCTGGTACTTGTTCGCCGCGCACGTAGTAGTAGCTGGTCTTGCCGGTTGTTGGATTGGGATCCGTCCACTGAAAACGCACATCTCGCTCGTTCGGCTCCGCGACGTAAACTTCTTCGTCATCTTTGATGATCGTCACCTTGGCGATGTTCTTCGCTCCCACGAGATGCACGTTGATCGTCGGTGCCGCGTTGGTCGTGAATTCTTCGCCCATGAAATGCTCCGTTTCACCGACCCGGCAACGCACATCGGCAACGATATTGTCGGTCGCACCATACACGCGGCGTTTTCGGATCGCGTCCAGGATTCCCTGTCGAGTCGGCTCGGTGACGAATACGTTGCAGTAACTCAAGTGAGTCGAGATGTGATCACTGCTCGACTGGAATGCCAAGCGATAGCCTTTTTGAAGGGCCAGGTTGACAAACCCCTTTGGTTGCCAGCCACCGAGGCTTTCCTTGGCCGGAGTCGATTGTTTCAGTTTCGCTTCGGTGACGGCTGAACGGGGTGCGTCCGGGCGTTCGTAATTGTTGCGGTCGCCTTGGTAGATCTCGACAAAGGGTTCGACTTGCGGATCATTGTTCCGCCAATCGGTCCCCATGTCGGTGGCGGATGTGTGCGACGCACAGATGCCGTTGAAATAGTGCAGGTAGATGTAAAGCAGATTCGTGTCGGGTGCCGGCGCGAACTCATCCGGCGACGAAATCGGCAGCCGCGGCAGCGAACGCACGCCGCGATAGGCAAACATGCAGTTTCGATGTCCCTCGGGATAGCGAACGCTCCGCTCGTAGCTATAAACCGGTACAAAGTGTTCGGGAAGCGTGAACAATGTCACCGCTTTTTGCGTGGTCCACCAAGAATACTCACGGCCGTTGCCAAAGTCGTGATCGCCGTCGCCGATCCAGTCCATTCCGGCAGCATCGATCGCGTATCGCCACATGTCCAGCAACCCGCCGTCGCCGCCACCATCGGGCGACAACTCCGTATGTCGATGGAATTCGCCTCGCCAAATTTGCAATGTCTCATCACCAAGCTTGACGCGGTAGCTACGCATGGTGTCGATGTCGGATCGCTCCGCCGGCACATCGGATGCCGGCGCCACGGGCGATTCAGCGGCGATCGATGCCAGTTGCAGTGCACCCGCGGCCTGATCGAACTGCGCACCTTGCATTCGGCTGAACATGATGTTGTTGTTCGGATCGCTCTGGTTCCGATTTCGCCCGGTGCGGCGGGGTTTCCCGGGTTCAGGATTGGCGATGGTGTCGGCATCATCGCTGCTGCCCGGTAAATGCGCATCTTCCAAATCGACCAACGTCTCTTCGCCGCGCCCGTCGCCAGAGAAGATGGCTAACATTCCGCTGGTTCCCAGCGGCGCGAGCGTCGGCCGGTTGTCGAGAATGTTGTTTGAATGCGGAATCCAGACGGCATCGGTCCATCCTGCGCTGCCCAGCCGTGTTAGATATTCACACCAAACCGAACCGACACCGACGCGCCAATTGCCGCCCGGTTTGCCGCGGAACGCAAGCCAGATGTTGCCCTGAGCATCGCACGCCAATCGCGGATACGTGGGTGCGATGCTAGTAATCGGCGAACGGTTCGGTTGACGAGCCGGTTGCCTTTGCTGGTTATTACGAGCACGCGGACGACCGCCCGGGCGGGCATTGGGCATGGCCTCCATCACGTCATCGGGTGTGAACCATTGGCCGGCTGCGTCACGTGCCTTCACCTCCAACGAGCGACCGGTCTGGTATAGCGGAATTCCTTTCTTCTTGAGTGCACCGAAATCCTTGCCCCATTGATCGCCGCTCGTTTCATACGCGATCCATATTCGCCCGTCGCGATCGTAAGCCAACGAAGGTCGCACCTCAAACGCCAAGGATGCGGCGACTGCCTGCGGCTCGGAGAGTTTGCCGTCATCCCCGCGAGTTGCCAGATAGACGTCGTAATCGCCTTTCTCGAAAGTGTCCCAAGCGACTGCCAGATGCCCCTTGTCGTCTGTCGCGATCGCCGGCTCCCATTCGTTTCCCTTGAACTTGCTGACACGTTGCGGCTTGGAAAAACCGTCTTCCCTTTGGTGAGCGGCCAGCACATGAAAATTGCCTTCACGGGCGCCGACCCAGGCCACCCAAACCTGTCCGCGCGAATCGGTGGCAGCGGCCGGCATGAAGTCGGTACCCAGGCCGCCGCTGACGTTGATCGGCTGCGACGCGTCGCTTCCGTCGGCCGCAAAGCTTCGTGCGATCAATTCCCAGTTGCCGTAATCGAGGTTTTTATCGGTGTCGAGGTGCGCCGAATAGAACACCCAAACGCGTCCGTCACCGTCAACGGAAACCGCGGGCCGATACAGTTCGTGCTTGCCATCGGTCACCGCGATCGGTTCACTCCAAGTGCCGTTACGCAAGATCCTCAAATACAGCTGTTCGCCACCAGCCGGCTGAGCGAGATAAGCTAAATCACCGGGCTGAGCGATCATCCGAACCGGTGTGCCGAGATTGGTGATGGGCCCAGATTCCTTGGTCTCCAGACGCTCACGTGTCCCTTGGAAATCGCGGCCCCGAGTGAAGGACAGGTACACGACATAAACCGTACCGTCCTTTGCAATCGCCGAGGCGGGATAATCTTCATCCGCGTGTGTCGCCGCCAAACGATCAACAGTCGGTACACGTTCAATGACGAGGTTTCCGTCGGCGAGCGACAAACTTTCACCAAACAACAACTGGTCGAGTCGAAGCGTTGCTTGGATCGGCTTCGAATCGAATTGCAACTCCTCGTCTTCGCGACATCCCTCGAGCGTCACGATGAATCCGCTTTCGACCAGCGGCATTTGCAGTCCATTGGCGATCCGCTTGCGATCGGCCGAACTCTGGGCGCGCGACGACGCGTCTTGACCGACCAGGTGTTGCCCTCGCTGGCATCGTTTTGCGTCCATCGCCATCCGCGAATCGACTCGACCTTGCCCGAACCTGCCGACAATTTGCCACTCCAGTCGGTCGGCTGCTGGTCTTTCATGCCAAAACGGATCCGCAGCGTGACACGATCTGGCTCGGCAGCATGTGAGTTTGCCAACAATACACCGAGACAAATCAACACTGCGACTTGGCGGCGGAAACAACCATACTCACCGCACGAACACAACGTGTGCCACATAGTTCATCTCTCGCATTTCAAATTCAGTTCAGGGACCGAACAAAAACAGCGGAATGACTCTCGAGACGAGCCAATATCCACCGATCAACGCAATCAGCGCCGAGCCGACGACCGTCAGTATAGTGCTCCAACGCTCACGCTTACGAGCGAATAATAGCCCCGGTAAACAGAAAGCTGCCACACATAGTTGGCCGACCTCCACCCCCAGGTTGAACTTCAGCAGCGGCCAAAAGATGCCGCCGGGGATCGAATCCAGGCCAATCTCCCGCAACGCGGAGGCGAATCCCAACCCGTGGATCAGCCCAAAGAAGCAAGTGACCGCGGCCCGTCGCCACAAGGTGGGTGTGCGGAGCAGGTTTTCCACGGCCACGTAAACAATCGTCAGCGCGATCGCCGGCTCGACAATGGACGCCGGCATTCGCACCACGTCCAACGCAGCCAACGCCAGCGTGATCGAATGAGCGACCGTGAAACAGGTAATGATTGCGGCCGCTTCCTTGAATGTCTTGCAAGCGAGCAACAACGCTGCCAGAAACAGCAAGTGGTCGTAGCCTGTGAGAATGTGTTCGACACCGAATCGAAAAAAGGATACTCGCGAGGACGACCGCTCTGCCGCGGCACCAGCCTTCGGCTTTCGCACCGAGGAACTTGTCTCTCGGTCAGCGTGATGCTCCCCGGTATCGCCCGAACCTTGATCCAGATGGGAATCGCCAATCTTGGGGACCCCTTGGCCGCTTGTCACCGTGGCCATCTGGCGGAGGGCCGGTAGCAATACCGCTGCGGCATCTCGTTCGACCGTCAACACATCCTCCAGGCGAATCAGGCCATGTTCGACGTCGTTGGAAATACCACGCCGGTCTTCGACAAACAGCAATTGCTGATGTCCCCGGGGTAAGTGAATCAGATGTTTGGACCAGACCAGCAGTTCAACCGTATCGCTTGATGACGGCAACGTGAAATCGACGTCGACCTCGATCAGACCTACTTCCCGTAGGAAGGCTCTTGCGCCGTCCACGGGAAGCGGCTGTTGATCGACTTGAACTTCAATGATCTCGTCGACCGTCGTCTCCATTTCGCGAGTGACATCGGCGACGTAATCGGGATATCTTGCGGGTGGAAACCAAGCCCCGAAGTCTCGCGTGTGCAGCGTGATTGCCGCTCGGATTCGATCACCATCAATCGTGACATGCAGACCGCTGAAACCTTCTGGATGTGCGGTGGCACGCCCGCAGGGCAAGCAAAGGTTCAGCAGCACCGCCATTAGAACACGGCTGATGGCGATCAGGACACGCATCTGTATACCGTCATTTTTTGTCAGCGCTCCTGATGGAGTGCTTTTTCGATTGCGGCCGCGACCTGCTTGCCCAGCAACTGTGAGCCTTCGGCGGTGAAGTGAACATTGCCCGGCTCGGTGGTCATTGTCTTCATGTGCGGAACCATCAGGGCATGCAAATCGTTGATCGGTATCCCATGTTCCTTCATCACCTCGGCGGCGATTCGATTGTAGACGAGATCATCGCCGACTTTGCGCCCCGCTTCTCCTGCCGGTACCGGCGTCGTCGAAGCCCAAATCAGTTTCGCGCCGGTCGTTTCAAGAGCGGCGACGATCTGTTGCAAGTTCTTGCGGTATTGCTCGGGGGCCAAGGTCAATTTGCCATGCACTTTGTCGCGATGGCCTTGCGTTTTTGATTCCGGATTGCGATAGCACAGGTCCCACAACCCCCAGTTGAAGTGAATCACGTCCCATCGGCCATGTTTGGCGTCGAGCCATTTCGGCAGTGAGTCCAGTCCCATCTGTGTATCACCAGCATTGCCCTTGACGCGTTGTACATCCGCTTTTCCCTGTAGCAATTCGACGACCGAATCGGTGTAACCGATGGAAATGGAATCACCGATCAGCAACACACGCGGCAGCGGGTTCTCGGACTCGACCGACGGTGGCCCGCACAAGCAAGCTGTGGGAAAGCAGGCAACGACGAGGAATGCAGCTGCGATCGAGCATCGGAATCGACGCCATGTCATTTCAATGGTGACCAAAAATAGGAGGGGTTACCCGACGCCGTGTTTGCCGACGGTGCATGTCCTGCGACAGGTTCGTAGCGAATGAGACGCGCACAACGTACACGCTACAATGAACGCGTGCGACGAAGCGGCCTATCCGCGTCGGCCCTGTTGGCAAGGATGTATTTCGTAGCTTCACTTTCCGCGACCACCACTTCCCTGTCCGCGACCACTTCCCTGTCCGCGACCAAGTGTACCCGGGGTTTGCGCCACAGTCTCTCGCCCGCCGCCCTCTCGCCTGCTGATTTCCCCATGTTGCCCGGCGGTCATCGCATCGCATGCTCGAACCGACCGCCAAGTCGAAATCCCGATCGTGCTCAATGGCAAGACGCACGCGTCGGGTCATTGAACTGGTCTGCCAGGTCTTGGGCTCCCTCGTTTGACCGTTTATCGTGTAGACGGCTTGAGCCAACCTATTCTGGAAAAAACTGGTCGATTCTAAACGGCCCAAAAAGATTTTCGGCTGAGGCAAACCGTAGGGCGGTTAAGACTTCATGATCATTTTTGGCGTCAAGATTACCGAACGGGCTACCGAAGCGGGTACTTTTTCCTGCCCGAAATGTCAAACACGACAGCACTACCGACGTCTGGATATGAAGCGTTGGTTCTCGTTGTACTTTGTGCCAATCATCCCGCTCGGCCGAATCGGTGAACAAGTCGAGTGCCAGGGCTGCTTCTCGCGGTTCTCGGTCGAGGTTCTATGGCTGCGCGCCACCGGGTTCCCAAGACAATCCGATTGCCCCACAAGCGGGACAGCCAGGGTACAACCCCTTCATTACTGACAGCGAGACGCCCCCAGCCGGTGTGCCCTATGCGCCTGCGCCGCCGGTCGCTCCCACGTCCGCACTGGCCATCGTCAGTTTGGTCCTGGCAATCTTGTCTCCGTTGTTCCTGCTGTTTTGTGGCCTGTCGCTGTTCACTTCCATCGCTGCCGTCATCGCGGGCCATATCGCCCTGCGACAGATCAAAAAATCGGGTGGCGCGCTGGAAGGCCGGGGCGTCGCGCTGGGTGGTGTGATCACCGGGTACTTCTTTCTGACCGCTTCGGTCTTGCTGCTGGGCTTGTTGCTGTTACCGGCCGTGATCGATGGATGGCAGACGGCCGACGATCGCGCGAACCACCAACCGCGTCGCATCGCCAGTCGCCCGGCGATACCCCGGCCTTCCCGGAACCAAACCGATCCGATTCGCGATCCGATCGACCGATCGCACCAAGAATCGCTCGAGTCGGGCCGGCAGGTCGATGAGGTCATGAACCCAATGCGATCCGAATTGGACTCGATCGGATCGCCATCACCGACTCGACCAGCGAACGTCGCGCCCCCATCGATCACCCCGGCGCCATCGATCACCCCGGCGCCATCGATCACCCCGGCGCCATCGATCACCCCGGCGCCGTCGATCACCCCGGCGCCGTCGACGTCACCAGCAACCCCGATACAGAGTTTTCCGGAAATGGGTTGGGCGGTTCACTCCCTCGCGTTTTCGCCGGACGATCGTTGGCTGGCCGCCGGAAAAGCGGACCGGACGCTGCTGTTACTGGATGTCGAGTCGGGGCGGAGATTGAGCGCAAATGAAACGCTTGATCAACTCGGCCAGGTCGATCAG
Source organism: Pirellulaceae bacterium (assembly GCA_963734865.1). Taxonomy (GTDB): domain Bacteria; phylum Planctomycetota; class Planctomycetia; order Pirellulales; family Pirellulaceae; genus CBDCUW01. Next base: position 328,022 of record CAVTIV010000019.1, on the reverse strand, counting down.
GTCGCGTTCTCGGCAGACGGTAAATCGATCCTAGCCGGCGGCTATCGAGGCGCCATCGTGATGTTGCCGATCTTAGCCAGCGGCCAGCTGGGTGAGTTGAAATTGCTGGCGGCACACTCGCGCGCCGTCGAATCGTTCGCCGTTAGCCCGGTGGGGAATTTTGTGATCAGCGGATCGCGAGGCGAATTGATGTGGCAGCCGTTGAGTGGTTCGCAATCGCGACGGCTCCAGGAATTCGATCGCAAGGTGATCGCCGTTCATCTTCCTCGCGAGGGACTGATGGCGATGGCGACCGATGGTGCCAAGCTGGCCACGGTCGACCTGCGTGAAGGCAAGGTCACTCGCGAGCACGACTTGCGTTCCCCAATCTCGCATGCGGCAGCATTTTCTGCCCAGGGCGATCGATTGGCCGTTAGTCGGGGGAAGACGATTGAAGTGTTCAATACGCTCAACGGAAAGGTGACCACCGTGCTGACCACCGACCAAACGATCAATTGGACGCTGGCATTCCTGCCCGATGGAAACCGAATCGCAGCCGGGGGACGGGGGGAAGTGGTGATTTGGGACGTGCAGACAGGAAACCGTGTCGCTCGAATCGATTTTGGGGGCGTGTTGTATGTCCAAACGTTGGCGGTTTCCCACGACGGCAGGATGCTCGCAGCGATTCCTAGTTCGGCAGGCCAGACGCTGCAGGTGATGCGGCTACCTGACGCCGAGTAGTCGGCGTCCAGTCGCAATGTGTGGGGATGCCCGCCGCAGCCAAATGGTGATTCCGCCGTCAGTGACGTCACCTTCGGCCGCCCTTGTCGTACGCTTGCCTCCGCTAGCCATCTTCAGTCATCTGTCAGAGAAAGATCATTGACACATCGCAACATTACGATATGTTGATAGTTGGAGGCAGGAAATGGTTGCGAAAACGAAGTCCGACGCGAAACCCATTGGTGATCCTCAGGCATTTGCCCAGGCAGCGGAGTGTCTGAAAACACTCGCTCATCCTGTGCGGCTGCGGATTGTGCAGCTCTTGTTGCATGGTCGTTACACGGTGGGAGAACTCGCGGAAGATTGCGGGATTCCGGATAATGTGGCGTCGGAGCATTTGCGACTGATGCAGCGATGCGGGTTTTTCACCAGTGAACGGGAAGGCCGGAGGGTCTTTTACCAAGTCGCCGAGCCGCACCTGGAGCAAATCATGGACTGCATCGAACGCAGGTTCCTGCCCTGAACCGAGCGGTGAATGCACGGCGCCGTTTTTTTACAACGACATATCGAAAGGTTGCGAGGTTTCGATGAGCGAAATCGATGCCCCGGCAGTCAATCGCAGGGCAGGCCTTGGGTGTTGCTGCCCGCCGATCGAGTGTACGAGCGTCGCGGTGCAATTTCCGTATTCAAAATCGAACCGATTGGGAGCAATCACGATGAAAGAGCTGTTATTCATGTTAGCACTCCTTGCAGCATGGATCGTTTTGAACGTTTGGGTCCTGCCAAAGTTTGGATTCAGAACGTGACTGAGCGGTTCCTGTGCGGTGGATCCGCACTCCGACTCGAAGGCGAACGAAGAACAATCTGAAACAGAATCGCAATGATGTGGAAACCGTGACCCGATCCGATACCGCGGTGTCGGCGCAAACCGCGATCGTCAATCGACAGGCGGACGGCGATGCCTATGTCCCACTAGGAAAATAACATTACCAATCCTAAACTTTGATTACGATGAACGACTCGCTGCACGTGCAGTGGTTCTCTGTTTCACAGGAGTTACGCAGTGGTACGTAAAGCATGGTTTGTTATGCTGATGTTCGCGGTTTGCACCTCGCTGACTGGCGCAGCACAGGCGCAGCTGGGCAGTATTTTGGGGCGCAAGACGAGCGTCCCAGAGATCAAAGTGGAGGAGCTTCGGCAGTTGCAGATCGATCAAACGAAGATCGAATCCGACGCCAAGGCCAACGCGACCGAGGCACCCGAATCAACGTTCGTGCTGGTCGACGTCAGAACACCCGCTGAATCCTCGGTCTCGGTGATCCCCGGAGCGATCACGAAATCCGAGTACGAGAAAAATCTTGATCGTTACCGCGATCGAACCGTGATCGCTTACTGCACGTCCGGGTATCGCAGTGGGCAATACGCCGAGAAGTTGGCGAGCCAGGGTATCAAAGTCAAGAATTTTAAAGGCAGCATTCTCGGATGGTGTCGAGCTGAATTGCCACTGGTGACACCACAAGGCGAACCAACGAATCAAGTGAATACCTACAGCTCGAAGAATCGTGTGCCGTCGAAATACAAGGCGGTATGGTGAATGCGTCACAAGATCAGGTCCGTTGACATCCGATACCGTCGACGAATCTTGGCCGAGCGACGCTCATCATGACTCCGCCAGAGGAAGGGCCGCAAAACACGTCGAGTATTTCTCACTCTTGGATGCACTGGGCAACTGTCTGAAAAAACCTCGCCGACCACTCGCTGTTGCGCGGTCCTTGTCGTTGACGTACCTGGGCGATCACGATCTGTTGCTGCAGATCGATCAGAAAGATGCAGCCACTGAAGGACCCATGCCCAACCGTTTGTGAACTGAAAAGCGTATCGTCCGGCCCTTGCGATCCCGGTTCGGCATCCGGTTTCGGATGCCGTAACCAGTGCAAGCCGATGCCCTCGGTTTTGGTGTATCCATGGTTGGCGACCCGTAGCGGTTCCGGCAGCAGTCGTTGGAAGGTGTCTTCGCTGAATAGTTGCTGTTGGCCATAACTTCCGCGGTTGGCCACGAGTTGGGCGAGCACGCCCAGTTCCATTGCGGTCAGGTGCCCATCGGAACTGGCGTTGTCGATCGGCACATCTTCAATCCCCAGCGGGTGGAACAGATCGCGGTGGTAGAGCCGAACCGCACTCTGCCCGGCTACGATCTCCATCGCTTTCATGGCCAGCTCATACCCTAGACCGCTGTACGAGTAGTTGAGGTTCGGCTGATTGACGTCGATACCTGCCAACACGACGTTCTCCAGATGGGGATTGCGGAAACCGCCGTGCGCGACTTGACCGGACAGACCGCTGGTGTGGTTGAAACATTGGCGGAAGGTGGGAACGTGGCGGTCACCTTCCGGATAGTCGGGGAACACGCTGGACAATGAATCATCGAGATCAATCAACCCCTGGTCGAGGAACCGGCTGAACAGCAACGCCGTAATCGATTTGGTGATCGAAGCAAGCCAGCAGCGATAGTCCAGCGAGATCGGTTGTCCATCGGCATCCTTGCCAAAGGCTTCGTGCGTGACAATCACGCCGTGGCGGGCGACCAGCGTCACAAACGGTTCACCGGTCTCCTCGGCCCAGAGGCGGCAGACGGCGTCGATCTGCGCCTTGGCGTCGGCACGCATGCCAGCCTCGGCCGCGGTACCCTCGTGCAGTACCGGTGCTGGCTTGGCGACTCGGTTTGGCGCCCGAAGCGAGCAGACACTGTCCCGCAATCCCTGCAGCTTGAGCTTCAACGCCAAGTGATAATCGTCATTGAGCACCAGACACGATTCCACACTGTGCGCCGAACGACCGAGCGGCTTCGACTCCATCATCCCGGCGATCAGGATCGCTCCCGCTTCACTGTCGCTGATCATGCGACCGAAAAGATTCGTCGAGAAGTGATCCAACTCGGATTGATGTTCGCGAAAAACTTGTTCCACCGTGGCAGAAGGCGAATTCGGGAACGACATGCTCAGTTCCATCGAAAAGCGTGGAAACGACAGGAGTGCATCTTTGTCAGGCAGGTAGAAAGTCAAGCTGCGGCGCAGCGGTGTCTTGTTTGGCGCGGTCCCCTCGATCCAAGCTCCCCAGCGGCCGGCCGCGTTGGGAGACTTTGCTTCCCTCAGCTCGGCGTCGAACCAGCGAACCTGCAACTGGCCGTCGCAACCGAGACGCCGGACTTGGTCGACGTCGCGCCAGACAATGTGCGGAGGGACGGCCGGGTTGACAATCCAGGAATTCGGCTTGGCTGTTATCAACTCCTGGGATTGGAATTGCCGGCGCTGCTCGACAAGCTCCTCAGCCGCAATCTCCTCAGCCGCGATCTCCTCAGCCGCCGCTTGCGGACGCGCGGTCGAGTCGGGTGCGGTTGAGGGCTTGCCGTCCTGGCCATCGCAGCGACTCTCAAAGCCGGAGGCCGAACCGATGGCCAGCAACAGCGCCGCGATCCGAATGGCTGGGTTTGCTCGGATCATGCTTGTTCATCCGCTTTCCAATGGAAGATGACGCGACGATTCGGTCGAACGCGCACGCCTGGCCACCATTGTAGCCACCGGCCAGCGGCATCGCAGTAGCTCATGCATCGAGGGCCAACGATGACGTTCACCACAACGCCCCGCTAAAACACCGCTCGGGAAGCCTTTCCCCGCCGGAAGATCCGATAGACTGACGATCAGTCCGGTCATGCGATGACCGTCAAACTGCTGCTAACACAGCCAAATGATTCGCGAACCCTTTCGGAAGGAACAATTTCATGCGACGAGTTTTCATACGGCGAGATCTTGCAGTGTGGGGCCTGACTCTGATGATTGCGACGGTGTTTTGCGCCGGCGGCAAGTCATGCTTCGCGGCGGATGAATATGACTACGACCCGGTGCATTCTTCGGTCAGCTTCAAGGCACGGCATCTTGATATCAGTTGGATTCATGGCCGGTTCAATGAGGTCGAGGGGAAGTTTTCGCTCGACCGGAAGGATCCTGCAAAGTCGACATTCACGCTGACGATCAAAGTTGACAGCGTCGACACGGCCAACAAAGCACGCGACGAACACCTGCGGCAACCCGACTACTTCGATACCAAACAATTCCCCACGATCGAATTCAAAAGCACCGGCACCAAAGCGGTCGAGGGAGGATACGAAGTGACTGGCGACTTCACGATGCACGGCACCACCAAAAGAATCACGCTCGTCTTGATGGGAGGCAAGGAGCATGACTTCAAGGGGACCAAGCGAGTCGGTTTCTCGACTGAACTTTCACTCAAACGCAGTGACTTTGGTTTCGACAAGAAAGCCATTGGACCGATCGGGGACGAGGCGCTGATCATCATCGATTGTGAAGGCGTGCGGCAATAGCTGATGCCCGAGCCGCTGTTGTATGTGAAGGCGATGGGGGCTGCCGCGATCGCCAGTGCCATCATTGTGCTGGCGATGGTGGGGATGCGGCATGCTCGCAGGGCTTGGCTGAATGCTGCCTGCGTCGCGGGGATCGGTCTCGGCCTCGCGGTCGGCTACCACGTGTTGTCGCTGCAAGTCGCGTGGCCTCCCTTGAACGGCCTCGACCGGTTTTTGACGATCGTCATTCCGGCGGCGTTGGTCATCGAGCTGATCGCGGGCTTGCCGCGTTTGCCGCGGTCGGTCGGGTGGCTGCTGCGAATGAGTCTGGCCGCCACGATCCCGCGAATTCTGTTGCACGGATCCGTTTACTTGAGCGATTCCGGCGACTGGGCCCTGTGGCAGGCGGGCACTGCACTTGCGATCTGCGGCGCGATGTTGGCCGGCTTGTGGATTCTCCTTTCCCGATTGTCTGACCGTTGCCCGGGAGTCTCCATTCCATTTGCTCTCTGTTTGACGACCCAGTGCGCGGGGGTGACCGTGATGATGGCAGGTTACATCAAGGGCGGCGCAGCGGCTTTGCCATTGGTTGCGACACTGTTGGCCACGACCATCGTGGCCAGGCTGATCACGAGCCGCTCCGCCACCTCGGCTAACGACGACGCGCCGGTGATTCTTGGTATGGGAGTGGTGGGTTTGTTTGCCTTGCTGTTCATCGGGCGGTTTTTTGGCCGAATTTCAACCGGGGTTGCGCTGACCATGCTGCTCGCTCCACTGCTGTGCTGGGTGACAGAGATGCCGCTGCTGCGACACCGGAAGCCGTGGCTGGTGGGGTCATTCCGGTTGCTGCTGGTCGCAATTCCGTTGCTAGTGGTGCTGGTCGCGGCGAAGCGAGATTTTGATCGTGTGATGGCCCCGTTGCTGGGGAAGTTAAAGCCATCGATTCTTGAATTCCAGCACAAAGAATGAACGACCGTGCTGCCGTTGATTCACGACCTCAAAGTTATGGTTAACATTGGTGGTGCGTCAACTTTCCGTTTTACAACCAATCTCCTTCCATCCATCGAACGTTGCCATGTTGTTGAAATCAATATTCCGATCTGGGTACACCAGCTGCTTGTTATCGATCGCGTTGGCTGGTTTGGTATCCAACTTTGCGTATCCCGCCGAGCGATACTCGGAGAATCCCGGTAGGCAAGGTAACGGTGACTACACGATTGGTCCGGAATATCAGATTGATCCCGATCTCACGGATCTGGGAAATCCGAAGGGAAAATACTTTGAGTTTTCGATGCCTCTGGCCGACAGCAAGATCTTCCCCGGCAATGATGCCACGCTCGATCGGCGAAAGAAAGTGCGCCAAGCGCGAAGGGTCTTTGTCTACATTCCAGCCGCTTACAAAGACGGTACGGAGGCGCCCATTCTGGTTACGCTCGATGGGCCCAGTCGGCTTAACCTGGTCCGCAACGCACTCGACAATCTGACAATCTCGAAGGATCCGAATCGAAGATTGCCTGCGTTCATTGCGATTGCCGTAGAAAACGGCGGCGACGATAGCAAGGGCAGCGAGCGAGGTCTTGAGTATGACACGATGTCCGACCGCTTTGCCCGATTCATCAACGACGAAGTGTTGCCGGCAGTGCTCAATCAGGCGGAAATCAAAGCTGCCTATCCGAACATCGCGTTCACCGAGAATCCCTGGGGTAGAGCTGCGATGGGCTGCAGTTCGGGAGGTGCGGCGGCTCTCACCATGGGCTGGTTTCGTCCTGACTTGTTTCGTCGTTTGATCACCTACTCCGGAACATTCGTTGATCAACAGGACGATGATGCTCCCGAAGAATCGGAGTACCCGCTCGGCGCGTGGGAATACCATTCCAGCATGAAGCTAATCGAAAGCAGCGACAAGAAACCTCTGCGAATCTTCACGCACGTATCCGAGCATGACAATCGCGCCAACGATCCCGAAGAAACCTATCACAACTGGGTGATGGCCAATGAACGCACCGCCGCAGCCCTGCAAGCCAAGGGCTATGACTACCGGTTCGTCTTCAGTCGTGGAACGAGGCACTGTGATCAAAAAGTGTTCGAGCAAACGCTGGCGGATACTTTGATCTGGATGTGGCGCGGTTATCACGCGCAGTGATTGTCTCTTTCGAACTGTGTAGCTGGCCACAGCATTGCGCGGTACGATGCCGAATCAACGAGGAGTTCGAGATTCATCTTGGCCAACCGTGCGTATGGAAGCGATGGAAGAATTCAGCGAATCGGCAGACGTCACCCTGGGGGTGTTGCCGAGTGGAACGGTCGGACTGGTCGCGGAAGCGCTGATGGAACTTGGCGACATGCCCGGCGCCGCCAAGAGTGCCAAAGCCCAGCAATCGTTGTCGCAGGAACTGGTCGAAGCATTTGCCGAATCGGCCGCCGTTGGTTTGACGTTGCTGGCCTCGAGCCGTTACCAATCTGGTTTGTGGTCGACGACTGAGTTCTGGCGAGACTTCAGCCGCAGTTACTTTTGGTCGCTCTGCCGCCAATCTTCGCAACGGTCACGTCGTTGGTCGTCGCCTGAACCCCCCGGCGAAGATGCCCTCGGTGAGATTCTGCAGTCGGCTCCACCGATGGTTGGCTTGGAATATCTCAGTCGCGACTCACTGGTGCGGTTGTGGAAGGAGCTTGACGAATACACTCGCCGACAGGTCGGGTCGCCGATAGCTGCTGCGGAAGGAACGAACGTCACAGGCGATCTCGCCAATTATTTGCGTGACCTGGATCCCACCTGGAACTTGGTAGGTCGAGTGACGTTTCACTTGGCGGAAAACAAAAAGAACGAGTCCATGCCGTTCGCGTTCTTAGCGACCTATACGGACGATCGAACGAAATCACGTTCTCTGCAACACATTCCACTGGCCGAAGCGTTGAAACAGTCGATCGAGTCGGGTGATTCGCAACGATTGGATCAGTTGCTTCAACCTGTCTCACGCGCGGCAGGCGAGAGTGAACTGGTGAAAGAATTGCTGGAGTCCCGGGCGTTGTTCTCGCCGCAGGCCTGGACGATTCAGCGAGCGTTTGCGTTTCTCTCAGCGGTGCCGGCGATGGAACGAGCGGGAGTCATTGTTCGTGTGCCGAATTGGTGGAACGCATCACGACCCCCTCGAGCACAGGTCTCGGTTCGTGTCGGAAACAAGCATGTCTCGACGCTCGGCGCAGCCGAGGCACTCGATTTTCGGGTCGACGTGGCGATTGATGGTCAGCCGCTGACCGCAGCCGAGCTTGCCAAATTGATGAAAGCCCGCGAGGGGATGGCTCTCCTCCGCGGCAAGTGGGTGCAAGTCGATCAGGAGCGTTTGCAATCGGCACTTCGCCACTGGCAAACACTTGAGCAACAACATGCCAATGGTATCGGTTTCTTAGAAGGCATGCGATTGCTGTCCGGCGCGGTCTTGCCCGGTGAGCAATTGGATGAAGATGTGCAGCAATGGACGCGAATCCAGCCGGGCCCTTGGTTGGAAGAGATGATGCTGACACTGCGCGATCCCGGCGGTCATGTTGCGATCGAACCATCCACACGATTGAATGCAACCTTACGTCCATACCAAGAGGATGGTTTTCGCTGGCTATGGTTTGCAGACCAATTGGGACTTGGCGTTTGTTTGGCTGATGACATGGGGCTCGGAAAAACGATCCAGGTCCTTGCCTTGCTGTTGGAGATTAAGTTTCCCACTGGCAAGGCGACTTGCAAGCAATCGTCTCCCAGTCTCTTGGTCTTGCCGACGTCCTTGCTTGGAAACTGGATTCGCGAAGTTGAACGGTTTGCTCCTGATTTGAATCTGTTTGTGGCCCATCGCTCGATCACCGACACCGAAACGTTGAACAAAGTGGCGGCCAATCCGCAGCAGGAACTCGGGGCTTACGATCTTGTCTTGACGACCTATGGTTTGGCCAGACGAGACAAGTGGATGCGTACAATGGACTGGCGGTTGGTCATCTTGGACGAAGCTCAAGCGATCAAAAATACCGCATCGGCCCAGACCAAGGCGATCAAGTTGATTTCGGCGCGAGGACGAATCGTGTTGACCGGAACGCCGATCGAAAACCAGTTGGGAGATGTTTGGTCGTTGTTCGATTTTTTCAGCCCTGGATTGCTGGGGACGGCGACGGAGTTCAAAAAGTTCGTCAAGGCGTCAGAACAAACAGGTCGGCACGGTGGCCTGGCGTCTCTTCGTCGATTGATTCAGCCTTACGTGCTACGGCGAATGAAAACGGACCCGGCAATCGCACCGGACTTGCCCAGCAAGACCGAATTGCGTGTCGATTGTGCACTGACGGCGACGCAAGCCGCGCTCTATCAACAAACGCTTGACGATCTTGAGCAGTCGCTCGATATCGCCACGGGTATTCAGCGTCGCGGGATGGTTCTCGGAGCACTCATGCAACTGAAGCAGATCTGTAATCACCCGGCATTGTTTTTAAGGCAACAGGATTTCGGATCGGACGCGTCGGGCAAGTACGCCGAACTGCGAACGATCGCCGCAACACTGATACAGAAACAGGAAAAGATGTTGGTGTTCACCCAATTTCAAACCATGTGCGAGCCGTTGCGAGAATTCTTGAGCGGTCTATTTCGTCGTGATGGATTGGTGCTGAGCGGAAAAACGGCAGCGGCCAAACGAGCCAGGTTGGTTGCCGAGTTTCAGCAGGAGTCAGGGCCGCCATTTTTTGTCGTTTCGGTGAAAGCCGGTGGAACCGGGCTGAATTTGACCGAGGCCTGTCACGTCGTTCACTTTGATCGATGGTGGAATCCCGCGATCGAGGATCAAGCGACCGACCGGGCGTTTCGCATCGGACAACAGCGAAATGTGCTGGTGCATAAATTCGTCTGCCGCGGCACGTTGGAAGAAAAGATCGACGATCTGATTGCATCAAAAAAGCAACTTAGCGAAGAGCTGTTCGGAAAACAGGGCGAGATCAATCTGACCGAGATGTCGAATGAACAATTGATGAGTTTCGTAAAGCTTGATTTGAACAAAGCAACCTCGATCTAATCGCTCATTGGGGAAAAACAAATGTCACGTTACGGGTCTCATTTCAACGGTGGGTGGGATCCCTATGTCCCGGTTGCCGAGCGAAAGCGGTTAGCCGAAAAGGAAGCCAAACGCCGCTTGAAAAAGGGCCAGTCGCTGGCGCCGATTCGCATCACGACCGTCAAGATCGCGACGACATTTTGGGGCATCGCATGGTGTGAGAATCTGGATCACTACAGCGACTTTGCCAATCGACTTCCGCGCGGACGCACGTATGCACGCAACGGTTCGATTGTCGACTTGCAAATCAACACGGGCAAGATCACGGCGCTCGTTGCCGGCTCGTCGCCTTACGATGTAGAGATCACCATCAAGAAACTTCAGACAAAGCGTTGGATTCGACTGCAGCAACAGTGTTCCAAGTCGATACACAGTCTGATCGGCCTGATGCGTGGCCAACTGCCCGATGATGTGCTGCACCGGCTGACTGATCCCAATGAGGGCATGTTTCCAACGCCACAGGAGATCCGTCTCGCGTGCAGTTGTCCCGACGGAGCGTCGTTGTGCAAACATCTGGCAGCGGTTCTGTACGGCGTGGGCCATCGGCTGGACTACGAACCTGAGCTGTTTTTTCGGTTGCGAGGTGTCCATCAACAAGACCTGATCACCGAAGTATTGTCCAAGCAGAGTGTCGACACGGCGTTAGGGCTGAATCAGGAATCGGCGATCGACAGCGGTGAATTGGAGTCGATTTTTGGCATCGACTTGGCGGTTAGCGACGCAATACCGCCGTCAGGACCATCAGCAAGACAGACCAAGAAGAAACGTGCGAAAAAATCAATCAAGCAAGGCGCAAGACAAAGGTGACCCAAAAGAGAGTCACCAAGAAAAAGCCAAAGACACGAGCGAAGGCCAAGTACACGAGCGAAGGCCAAGACACGAGCGAAGGCAAAGACACGAGCGAAGGCCAAGACACGAGCGAAGGCCAAGACACGAGCGAAGGCCAAGACCGCAGCGAAGAATGGGAATGTCGCGAGGAAAAAAAGGAAGGCAACCAAGAGCGAAAAGAGTCGTGAATCACTCGGCGGTGATCTCTGACCGCTAACATCCCCATTGGTATTCCGATCAACTCGACAACTCTGAGGGGTTTCGGCTATCCGCGGCTCGGTCACCCAGCAGTCAATACTTGCCATGACGTATCGCTCGGCTCATCAACGCAGTGGCCGACTGGTCCGATTCGCGACGAGCGACGCGGTCATAGCGATTAGTTGCGATCCGCGGAGTAGAACGTTTTGGATGGTCTTGAGCTCTTGCCTCTACCGATAGGGCATGTTGCGTCCATTGTCCAGAATGAATAGCAACCTGCCGTGGATCACATCTCCAAGCACCCGAATTGTTTTCGCGCATCGGCTGGCAACAGAAGTCAACCGATCTGCGAGAGCGGCTATTGCTGTTGCTGATCATGGTGTGGTCAGGACTGGCGTTGTACAGTTACCGTCACGTTATTGCCGATCTGCTGCAGCAGTGGCAAACGAATTCGAGCTATTCTCATGGCCCGATCGTCCTTCCGATTGCACTCTGGCTTCTTTGGCATCGAAGGTCGACTTTGCCGGAGGTCGGGAAGCCTTGGACTGCCGCTATCGGATTGTTGTTAGCGGCTCATCTTCTGCTCTGGTTGGGCGGATATTTCTATTTGCCCGCGATCGCACGATGGTCCATTCCGCTCTGGCTAAGCGGGATGATTGGTCTTTTGTGGGGCCGTCGCGTGCTACGCTGGAGTCTACCTGGGGTTTGTTTCTTGGCATTCATGATCCCGGTTCCATTTCAGTTGGACATGCTGGCCAATCAGATTTTGCAGTGGACGTCGGCCTGGTGCGGCTGTTGCCTGCTTGGACTCACGTCGACCTTTGCCGTGACGGACGGTTACACGCTGAGGATGGCAACGGGTCGCGTCGGGATTACCGCCGATTGCAGCGGATTGCGAATGACCGTCGCGATCGCCGCGCTGAGCTACGTGATCACTTTTCTAAGCCATCGGCGGACCGGCGGCGATCGATCGAGTGGTGCGACCTCGCACAGCTTGGCACTGCAGCTGATCGTGATGATGTTGTTGGTGATTCCTGCTGCGATTGTTGCCAATGCGACGCGGATTGCCGTGATCGCTTTGGTGCTGGACCGCTACCGGATGGAATCCTACACGGCCTGGGCTCATGACCTCGGTGATTGGTTCGTGCTTCCGGTCTCGGCCGTCCTGTTCTTGATATTCAGGGCCTGGGTTGGCAGAACGCTTCACATTTGGCGAACGGAGATCTGTCCATTTTGGTTCCGCCACGGCGCCGCCAACACGTACCGCGCAAGGATTGTCCGGATCATACCTGTCTTGCGTATTGCGGTGGCGCCGCTCGTACTTGCCGCGATGGTTGGCGGTTCGATCTGGCACTATCACAGCGGGCGCGATCGAATTGCCGCGCGAATGCTTTCCGCAGCTCGCAGCTACGAAGAGAAAGCCGATTGGGCGTGCGCCGCGGATTGTTACCGAGAGTTGATGTTTCTGCACTCGTCACCAGAACAGGCGAGCTACAGGTACGCTTGGGTTTCACGTCAGGCCGCGAACAGTTTGGCTGACCGCGAGCACGTTTTCTTTCAACTCGAGGCAATCTTAGAACGGACACCTTTTCAAATAGCCGTTTTGCGAATGCATCTGGATTTGGCGTTAGAGTTGGATAGGGCAGCGGCAGCTGTACGGAGTGCGGAGCGTCTCTACGCGATCGATCGTCACGATTCGGTGACCCTGCAAATGTGCGTCGAGGCGATGTTGCGATTTCCGTCCGACTCGTCTGGTTTGCCGGGAATCTCCGCAGCATCGCTGAGCAAGCTGGCTCAGGAATTGGGCCCGGTATCGCAGTGGCGAGACGACCTTGTGGTTGAGGTTGCGGTGTTCTGTTGCGATCACCCAGATTCCCTGGACAGTCGGCTGACAAATGCCGTCGGTTCAGCAATCGCCGACGTGGCATGTCATCGCGGTTCGGCGAAGTCTCAGTTTGCGTGCTGGGATTTCGAGCGTGTTTTTGGAACCGGCGCGGAGTCACTGGAACCCGCCCTGATCTGCATCGACAACGAATGCCCGAAGCAAGTGGCATATAAGATTTACCTGGCATCAGCGCAACAGGCGTGGCTTGGTGAAAAGCCTGACGATGCCAAACAGTTTCTCAAAAAAGCAATCGATCTGGTTCCGACCGACCATCGTGCCTTTGTTCTGCTGGGTGATGTTTACGAAGCGCAACGAGAATGGTCGGCATCGACCGCCGCCTATCTTCGCGCTTGGCGGTTGGCTGGCGATCGCCCGCTGGAACTCGGAATCAAATTGGCCGAATCCCTGATTCGTATCGAGCGTCATTCGTCTTCGAGCAACTTGGTGAAAACGTTGGTCGATCATGTGAGTCACGCGGCCATCACTCCCAGCCGTACTTTGCGGATACGCTTGCAACTTGTTCAATCACGACTGGATATCCGCGCGGCGAGGCACGATCAGGCGTTGCAGACGCTCGAAAATTGTCGCGTGCTGGCGACTTTGAACGGCCGTCCATCCGCCACCGCCGATAAATTCCTGCCGACCATCGAAGCACTGCAGGCTCAATGCCTGGTTCGCCTGGGAAGATATGTTGATGTTGCGAGGTTGTTCGAGGATCGGGCCGCGCGAGTCGATTCACCAGCGGATCAATGGACGGCTGCGGCACGAGCCTGGCGAACAGCCGGCAATGCGACCGCCGCCGATCGCTGTTATCGCAATGCCGTTTTTAAAGTGGAATGCTATTCAGAAGTGTGGCTCGAATATGTCCGCTTCTTGAAAGACACGTGTGGAATCGATCAGGCGGTGGGTGAAGTCGCGTTGCGGCACTCTCGTGTTCACCAGGGTCCACCCATCGCGGATGAGGTTCTTGCTCAAGCCTGGGAAATTGTGGGCAGATCGGATCTCGCGATTCAGCATTATTGTTCTGCCGCACGGTATGACAATCGAGACGTAGGCGCACTGGCGATTGCGTTGGCACGTCAGGGTGAGGTGGAGCGCGCGGTTAAACTCCTAACCGATGAACGTTGGTCAGTGAGCACTCCGGTTCGAGCCTACACCGCAGCCATCGTCGGCGTCAGTTCTGTCAATCTGCCTACGGCGTCCAAGGCAACCATCATGCAGGTCATCGAGGATGGCGTTCCTGCAATCAGCGACGACGTTTCGCTTCTGTTGGCGGCTGCGGAGTGGTACACCACCTGCCAAGCTACTTCTGCCGCAATGGAATTGCTTCAGCGAGCAGTAACGTTACAGCCAGAAAATGTCGTCGCTGCAAACAACTTGGCGATGTTGCTTGCCGACGAACGATGCGATTTCGAGCAGGCGCTGGGTTGCATCGACAACGTTTTGAAACGAGCCGGCCCGGTCTCCGAAGTCCTTGATACCAAAGGCTGGATATTGGTGCAGATGAATCGTGCCGAGGAAGCTCTGCCGTGGTTGACAAAGGCCGCGGAACGATCTTTTTCGGCTGATCCCGTTGCACAGTTGCATCTGGCCGCGGCGTACCTGGCGATTGGCGATCGGGATCAGGCGCGGCAGTTTCTACAGTCGGCACAATCCGGTCCGATTCGCCATGAATTGCTCAATACCAGCGAACGACGCGCCTGGGAAACGTTGCAAAAGGAATTCGCGAAACAGGCACCCACTCAACCGGATAGCGATGCATGATGGCTGGCACATTCACTCGCTTCCAAGCAGCGCTGCTGGGCTGTGGGCTGGCAGTTGTCAGTTGTCTGATAACGCCTGCCTCGCACCTCGAAGTGCCACCGCACGGAGCATTCGAGTTGCCGGAGACTCTTGGTTCATGGGAACTGCTGGAGCAAGGGAATTTACAGCAGAGTGAATTGGAAATCTTGCATGCGAGCGATCACTGGCGACGTGTTTATCGGTGTCGAGAAACCAACAAAACTGTGGTCGTCACACTGGTTGCGGGTGCAAGTGGGCCCTTGGCCAGTCATCAGCCGGAAATCTGTTACGCGCGAAGCGAGTTTTTCGCGCACGGCGACGCCTTGCTTTGGACAGTGCCGGAACGTAGTGACCAGTTTTGGCTCCGAACGCTCGAGCCACGGCAATTCGAGCAACGGTCGCTGACGATCGCTTACGCGTGGCACGACGGAGAGCGTTGGATGGCGCCACGGATTCCGCGGCTGCAGTTAGCCGGTCGGGCCACTTTGCAGCGGTTGCAAATAACCATGCGGCATCGGAGCGGCATGGCGCCGGCCGCGCGGATCGCAATCCAGCAATTTGCCCAGCTGGCCGTGGATGCCGTCGACATTATGCAATCGCGACCTGCACCAGTACCCACCCCCCACTTCACCCTGACCGACATTGAAGTCATTGGCAACAAATTCATAACACGGTGATTGAAATGCGAAACCGCAGCTTTGCATTCCCAAGGGCCTCAATGTATGGCTGCCTATTCCTTCTCGGGGTATGTTCGCTCCGACCTGCCAGAGGTGGTACGATTCGCCACGATCGGGCCGATTCGAGCTATACCAGTTTGGCAGCCAGCTATCCCGCGGTGGGCGCGCTAACGTGGAGTTCCTACATCTGTTCGGCCACGTTGATCGACGACAACTGGATCCTGACGGCGGGACATTGTCTCGATGAAGTGGGGTTGTCGGCCAGCGACTGGACATTCGACCTGAGCGATAGTGGTGGCGGTGTCCATGTCGGAGCAGAACGCTTTGTAAATCCTGGCTGGACTGGCGAATTGTCCGACGGTACCGATATTGCACTGCTACGACTCGCAACCACGGAGACGACGGTAGCCCCGGCGGCGATCAATACCAATACGTCAGAAGTCGGCGGCACGGCGACCCACGTGGGCTATGGACGGACGGGTACGGGTTTGACCGGCATGAATACGTCGGCCGGCACGCGACGGGCTGGCAATAACGTCGTCGACATCGATGGCAGCTCGGTATCCGGCTATAACGACAAAGTCTTGTTTGAAGATTTCGATAGTGGTTCAGCGGCTGATAATTGGTCCGGATCCGCTGCGCAACTCGATCTTGAATACTTGATCGCCAGTGGTGACAGCGGGGGTGCATTGTTCATGGACCTCGGGGCAGGCGACGTGGTCGCCGGTGTCCATTCGTTCATTGCCAGCGTCGATGGCAACCTCAATGCGGACTATGGTGACATTTCTGGTTCGACGCGAGTTTCTTCCTACGCGTCTTGGATCACTGCTACATTGTTGGCCAGTGATCCCGTGGCGCCCGAGTTATCGTCCTGGATCATTTGGCTGGTTTTTGCAATCGGACTTCTCGGGATATCTCGCTCACCGGCCTGTCGTGGAAAAAGAGGTATCGGCTTGGTCAATAATTCGGCCGCGCCATAGAACACCCATGCTTGACCGCCCATAACCAGGCGTTTTACCACGCGGAATGAAAGCATCGAAAGAACTTTGTTGATCGGCTTGCGGATCAAGCGAACCGCCTAAACGCTCTCGAACATCCCCTTCTCAAGAGTTCCGGGCCGAACAGACTTTGGGGCGAATCTGCTGGGCCAATTTCGTGGTAAATTCAATCGAATTCAAACCGGTGCTTCACCGATGGCAGGGACGTCTTCAACGGAGCCGTTTGCCTGGAGGGTTGCTGATTGATGGAATTGAATCCGGATGCCGCGGCGATCGCGGAACTTGATGCGATATGCGACGAGTTCGCGCAGGCGATCCGTTTAGGCGAAGTCACGATTCGCAAAGATTCCATGGTCAACTTGGAGCCCTGGGTCGCCCGTGCTTCGCCCGATCTGAGAAGCTGGTTGCGTGAAGAATTGTGCGCGTTGCAAGAAGAGTTTTCCGAGGACGGTGGTGATCATCGCGACCCGGTTCCTGAAGGCGTGAATGCTCCATCGTGGAACGCAGTTATCGACTGCTCGGTATTCGGGCGGCTTTCCTACGAGGCGAAGTTGTCATTAGCCAAAGCCATCGAGCCGCGTGAGTTCGATTCCGGAGCCAAGCTGCTGCGGTCCGGTGAACCGGCATCCGGGCTCTACTTGATTGCCTCCGGCGAGGTCCGAGTCGTCGGCAGGGCCGATCGCCGACAACACGAGATAGCGACCGACCGAGCCGGTGGGGTGCTGGGTGAAATGTCGCTGCTAACGGGATATCCATGCTCTGCCGATGTGATTGCGGTGACACCGATTCAGGCGTTTGTGTTGCCGCCCACCGCATTCGACACATTGCGTTTTGCGCACCCGGATTTTGAGATCGCGCTGAGTTGTCTTGTAAGTGAGCGACTTGGGGCGCATCGACGAGACGCATTGTGCGGCAAGTCGCTTGGCGGCTATCGATTGAAACAGTGCATTGGCGGTGGAGCGATGGGTGTGGTTTATTCTGCCGTCGACGAATCCAACGGAATGAAAGTGGCGCTGAAGATGTTGCGTCATCGATTCAATTACAGCCCCGAGTTGGTATCGAGATTCGACCAGGAAGTCGATGTGCTGCAATGCCTCGACCATCCCAATATCGTTTCGTATCGAGGACATTTTGTTGCCTATTCGACTCGATTTGTTGTGTTGGAATTGTTTGACGGTGCCGACCTGCGAACCCTGATCCGTCGATTGGGGCCATTGAATGAATCGATGGTTCGTGGCGTGTTGGGCCAGGTGGCTGCGGGACTTCGGCACGCACACCAAAATGGTGTTCTTCACCTCGACCTGAAGCCAGCGAACCTGTTGGTTAACCGCGAAGGGCGAGTCGCCGTCGCCGATTTCGGCTTGTCCCGACTGATCGAAACCGACGCGGGCGATCAGGAATGTGCGGGGACACCCGCCTACATGCCGCCGGAACAGTTTCTGATGGCCGACATCGGTCCGCATTGTGATTGGTACTCGCTGGCGTGTGTGGCATCTGAATTGATCTCCGGCGAGCAGCTTTTCCAGGCGAGCGAGTCATCTCGATTTCTTGAGGAAAAGCTTCGCCCACCATCGTCGACATGGCCTGCTCCGGAGGCCAGCACAGAACTATCACATTGCCTGCAAGGAGCCTTGCAGCCCATGTCATACGAGCGGCAGTTGGATCTGGACCTCATTGCGTCGTGGGCTCGGCCCGTTCCTGAGCTCGCAAAAAGCCTGGACGATAATTATTCCACGAACTGATGACGCCTCACCTATGAGCGATGACGAAAACATTCACGACGATTCCGTGACCGCTTGGATCGGGGCGTTGAAGGACGGGCACGACTTGGCGTCCAGAAAACTCTGGGAAAAATACTTTGGCCAACTGGTGCGGGTCGCAGCCCGTCGGCTCGGCTCTTCAGCACGTCGCATCGCCGACGAAGAAGACGTTGCCGTTAGCGTCTTTGACAGTCTTTGTCGCGGCGCCGCTGCCGGTCGATTCAAACAGCTGCAAGATCGCGATGATCTTTGGAAACTGTTGTCTGCGATCGCCGGGATGAAGGCGGCTGATCAAGTTCGACGCCAGACGGCGAAAAAACGGGGCGGTACGACATTGCGCGGTGAATCGGTTTTCGAGGGCGTCGGTGGTGACTCGATACACGGACTCGGCCAGCTGGCAGATGCTGAACCATCACCGGAATTCTTGGCAATCATGGACGAGCAACAGCAGGCAATGTTTGCTGCCTTGCCCGAGGAAAGCCAGCGCGCTGTGGCGACACTCCGGTTCGAGGGATATTCGAACGAGGAAATTGCGAATCGATTGGGAATGTCACTTCGTACCGTCGAGCGCAAGTTAAAAGTGATCCGAGAAATTTGGACAACGACCTTCGGAAGTGGCGGCCCCTAGCCAATATCACGCCCTCTGCCGGGGGCCACCAAGGGCTTGCCCGTTCGCCCCGACGAGGCGGTGGACAGAATCTTTCCAGTGGTGTGGCGAGTCTCTTTTCTTTGCCAATGCCGGACCGGCCCCGGAGGGGGCCATTCGCTCCAAAACACGGCGTAAATGACACTATTAACCGTATGGCACGAGTAATGCATTCAACAAACGATCGCCCGCTTCCTTCACCATCGTCGTAGCCATCGCACATGACCAACGAATCGAACCAGCCGACCAAGCCCATTCTCTATCAGTCGATCGCGAAAGGCATGCCAACGTTACTCGTTTTGGCGGTCATGGCTGGCGGCTGGCTCGCCGTTCACAAAATCAACTCAAGTGGTCAAAGGGAAGAGATTCAGGAAGCTGCAGATGGTCAGGCTTCGGATGCCGACACATTGACCCTTCCCGCGGGCAAACGAAACGCCGCACGATTCGAGACGGTACCCGCCCAAACACAGAGAGTGCAACACGTCCATACGGTGCCCGGTCGAATTCGCTATGACGAATCCAAGCACGTCGACGTGAAGGCGCCGATGGATGGAATTCTGTCGGAAGTCCTCGCCACTCCGGGGGAGCATGTCGAAAGTGGGCAATTGCTAGCCGTCGTGAGAAGCTCTGAAATTGGACAGGCGCGCGCCGAGATCCTGAAGCGGCAGAAGGAGCGTCAAATCGCCAAGCAATTGCTCGACCGAGAGACCACGCTGTCTCAGAACCTGCAGAAGCTATCGACGATGCTTGACGGCCGGCAATCGGTCGAATCGATCGAAGCCGCTTTCGCCAATCAATCGCTCGGGAGCTACCGACAAGAACTGCTATCATCTTATTCCAAAATGCTATTAGCCGCCGAACTGCTGGCCAATGTACAACCGCTTGCTAGCTCTGGTGCGATCCCAGGTCGTACCATTCGAGAGCGCGAGTCCGAGCGTCAAATTGCGGAGACTGCGTTTCGTACCGCTCGGGATCAAGCGAAGTTTTCCGCCCAGCAAGCGAAGGTGAAAGCCGAAGCTGATCTTTCCGAGGCCGAACGTCAATTGAACTTGGCATGGCAGGCCGTCGAAACGCTGCTCGGATACAAGGAGCAGAAGGGGACAGCGAATCTTAGCGACGAGGAAGCGTTGTCACGTTTGGAAGTACGAGCACCCTTTGCCGGTACAGTCGAGGCACGCGTCTTTGCGAATAACGAAAGAGTGTATCGCGGTGATTCGTTGATTGTACTTGCCAATACCGATTCGCTGAGTGTCTCAGCGAGCATTCGGGAGAGCGACTGGTCGGCCGTCTCGCTGCAACCGGGAACGTGCGTTTCGGTCGTCGTGCCGGCGCTCCAGGACCGTCAATTTTCGGCCAAGGTACGTTACCTCGGTCGCGAAGTGGCTGCGGATACCAACTCCGTTCCCTTGATCGCAACCATTGACAATCGCGAGGGACTGTTGCGTCCGGGCATGTTCGTCCGAGTGACCGTGCCGATCGGCAAAGCTCGAGAAGCCCTTTCGGTCAAGCCCGAGTCGGTCATCCAGCACGAGAACCAACAATTCGTGTTTGTGGACATGACGGGCGGAACATTCAAACGAGTTGATGTGTCGACCGGACAAGCGTCGTCGGATTGGATCGAAATCACCGATGGTCTAACGGCCGGGCAACTCGTCGTGACCGATGGTGCGTTTCTCTTGAAGTCGGAGCTGCTGTTGCAGGGTGAGAGTGAATAGATCTCCTTAGCGACTCATCTCACTCGCCATCGAACACGATCTGCAACCTGGAATCTACTTCATGCTCACCAAAATCATTGAATTCTCACTCGTCAATCGCGGGCTGGTCGTCATCCTGACCCTGTTGATGGCTGGCGCTGGCGTCTATTCGGCAATCAAGTTGCCGATTGACGCTGTGCCGGATATGACGAACGTTCAAGTACAGGTTGTCACCAGCGCGGGATCCTTGTCGCCTGTCGAAGTCGAACGGTACGTCACCTATCCGGTCGAGAACACAATGGGCGGACTGCCCGACGTCGAGGAACTTCGGAGCGTGTCGAAATTTGGAATCTCGGTGGTCACCATTGTTTTCAAAGAGGGAACCGACATCTACCGCGCCCGGCAACTTGTGTCGGAACGAATGCCCGATGCCGCCAGCAATATACCTCCGGGATACGGAACGCCAGGTGTCGGCCCACTGACAACGGCTCTTGGTGAGATTTTGCAGTTTGAAGTTCGTAGTGATCGGCACACACCGATGGAACTGCGAACGATGCTGGAATGGGACATCTCACCGCGCTTACGACAAGTGCCCGGTGTGACGGAGATCAACACGCACGGAGGCTTTTACAAAACGTACGAGGTTCAGCCGGATCCTGATCGGATGACCAGTTACGGGATCTCGATGGATCTGCTGTTTCAGCGACTGGAAAAGAATAATTCAACTTCTGGTGGCGGTTACGTCATTCACCATGGTGAGCAACGCTTCATTCGTGGAGTCTCTTTGCTTGACAGCATCGAAGACATCGAAGCGGTTGTGGTACGTCGCGAGCCCGACGGAACGCCGATCCTCGTTCGCGACATTGCCACAGTCAGCGTCCAGCCAATGACTCGGCAAGGCGCTGTGACACGCGATGGTCGCGGCGAGATTGTAACCGGCCTGGTCATGATGCTCATTGGCGAGAATTCACGTGAAGTCGTCACTGCGGCAAAAGAACGTCTAAAAGAAATCGAACCAACATTGCCCAAGGGCGTTCGACTGGAAGTGACCTACGACCGCGCCGCGCTGATCGGACGGACTTTAAAAACGGTCCTAACAAACTTGATCGAAGGCGGCATGTTGGTGATCGTCGTGTTGCTCTTCATGCTGGGCAATCTTCGCGCTGGCATTATCGTGGCACTGGCAATTCCATTGTCGATGTTGTTTGCGACCAATGTGATGGGATTCACTGGCGTCACCGCAAGCCTGATGAGCCTCGGTGCGATTGACTTTGGTTTGATTGTCGACAGTTCCGTTATCATGGTCGAGAACTGTATACGCAAATTGTCACATGAGAATGGCGATGCCAAGCATGAAGACGTCATCCGCGATGCTGCGGTCGAAGTTCGTAAGCCGACAATGTTCGGTGAACTGATCATCGCGGTCGTCTTTCTGCCGATTCTGTTGCTCGAAGGGACCGAAGGAAAATTGTTCCGTCCGATGGCGCTGACGGTCCTATTCGCACTCGGTGGTTCGCTGATCTTGTCGCTCTCATTCATGCCTGCGATGGCGTCAATCTTTCTGCCCAGAAAGATGAAGGAGGAAGACGTCCTTGTCGTTCGAATTGTGAAGTGGTTTTACGAGCCAATCGTAACACGAGCCATCAAACATCCGGTCGTGACCGTCGTCACGGCGCTCACGCTATTTGCGATAAGTCTTCCGATGGCGAGCCATTTGGGAGCGGAATTCATGCCGCGATTGGAAGAGGGCGATTTGCTGGTCGAAGCGGTACGCTTGCCAAGCGCCACGCTGGAAGGTTCGGTCGAGATGTCGACGCAAATCGAAAAGCTGCTCAAAGAGTTTCCTGAAGTGAAGACCGTATTTAGCAAAACCGGGCGACCTGAAATCGCGAATGACGTGATGGGAGTCCATCAGACCGACGTTTGGGTCTTGCTAAAACCGATTCATGACTGGCCCGAACCGAAGACACGAAACGACCTGATCGAAGAAATGTCTTCCGTACTCACATCGAACGTTCCGGGCGTAGCCTTCGGATTCACCCAGCCGATCGAAATGCGAGTCGACGAACTGGTGGCGGGCGTGAAGGCGGACGTTGCCGTACTTCTCTATGGCGATGACTTGGAAGTATTGGGCGAAAAAGGCAAACAGATCGAAGCGGCATTGCGATCGATCCCCGGTGCCGTAGACGTGAAAGCCGACTATCAGGCCAATCTGTCCACTTTGACGATCAAAACGAAGCCGGAAGCGCTCGCTCAGTATGGCTTCGATGCGCAGACCGTGCTGGATGTTGTCTCGTCGCTGGGCGGGCACCAAGTTGGCCAAGTTTTCGAGGGCCGAGCGAGGTACCCAATTATGGTCCGAGTACCGATCGAGTGGCGAGAAAATTTAGCGATGTTGGAGCAAGTGCCGGTCGCCGAATCAGGTGGCCAGACAATTCCGCTCAAGGAGCTGGCTGACATCGAATTGGAAGAAACACCGCCAACGATTGAACACGAAGGTAACCGCCGGCGGACGTTTATCTCCGCGAACGTCCGTGGTCGTGACGTTGCATCGTTCGTGAGAGAAGCCCAACGTGTGGTTGCAGAGAAGGTTGAGCTACCGGCCGGATATGAAATCCGCTGGGGTGGTGACTTCGAAAATCTGCAATCGGCCAGTCGCCGACTAGCAATCATTTTGCCGATCGTTCTGGTGATCATCATGCTCCTATTGCACACCAGCCTCGGCTCGCTTCGACTCGCGTTCTTGATTTTCCTGGCCGTTCCGATGGCAGCATCCGGTGGTGTGATTGCACTCTATTATCGTGAGATGCCGTTCAGTATCTCCGCCGGTGTCGGTTTCATCGCGTTGTTCGGTGTTGCGGTGCTCAATGGGTTGGTCTGGGTCAGTGCTGCCGAGAATCTGCGGAAGACGGGAATGCCCTTGGGTTTGGTGAGTCACGAAACCGCACTTGTGCGTTTGCGGCCCGTATTGATGACGGCGCTCGTGGCCAGCCTCGGTTTCTTACCCATGGCTTTGTCCACTAGCGACGGAGCCGAGATGCAACGTCCGCTTGCAACGGTGGTCATCGGCGGACTGATCACATCAACGCTTTTGACATCGCTGGTCGTGCCGTGTATCTACCCCTGGTTCGCCCGTGGTTTGCAAGACATCGAATTGACTCACCACGGGGAACCCCAACCGACGTTACATTAACAGGGAATCGATCGTCAGGATGAAGGAGTTTGTGGGTCAGCTTGTCGATGGCGATCGGGGTGATCGCCAGCGCACCGGTGACGTCAGACGGTTGTTGCTCGGATTTTCGGAGCCAAGGATGTCGCCGAACGATGCGCCGGCGGTGGGTTTCCGATCGAGGTCCAACTGAATCGGCGATCAACCAGATCACCCACACGCAAGCAAGGAAACACTCCTAGCCGCTGAAATCGCCGGCGTCGATGCCGAGATTCTTGAGTTTGCTGCGTAGAGTGACTCGGGAGATACCGAGGATCGTCGATGCTTTGAGTTGGTTGCCGCCGGTGTGCTGCAGCACCTGGCGGAAAAGTTGGCTTTCCGCAGATGCAATCGCCTCGGCGTACAAGTTCTTGCTGCCGGCCTCCAAGCGTTCGGCTACGAATCTTTTCGAGAGATACTCGTCTTGACTCTTGCCGCCGAGATTGTAGGTGCCTTGACCGGACAACGGTGGGACGAACTCGGGCAGCAGGATGTTGCCACGGGCAGTGAGCAGCGATTGCTTGATGACGCTCTCCAGTTCGCGAACGTTGCCGGGCCAGTGGTATTGTTCAAATACCTCAAGCGTTTCAGGAGCAATCGTGCGAACGTCTTTGCCGAATTCGTTACTGTACCTGCGCAGGAAATACTCGGCTAACACTTGCAAGTCAGCTTCTCGCTCGCGGAGAGGTGGCAGGTGAATCGTCACGACACTGAGTCGAAAGTAGAGATCCGAACGAAACAAACCTTCCGAAACCAGCTTTTTCAAGTCGTGATTCGTTGCTGCGATGATTCTCGCGTCCACCTTGATGGGCATGTTTCCACCGACTCGCTCGAACGTCTGGTCTTGCAGAACGCGTAGAACTTTTGCCTGAGTCATCGGTGACATGTCGCCGACCTCGTCGAGAAACAGCGTCCCTTTGTCGGCTTGCTCTAGCTTGCCGATCCGTTGTCGGTGGGCGTCGGTGAATGCACCCTTTTCGTGACCGAAAATCTCGCTTTCCAGAAGCGCGTCGGGAATCGCGGCGCAATTGATTGCCTGGAAAGGGCCGGTTGATCTGGTGCTGTGGTGATAGATCGCTTGGGCAACAACCTCCTTGCCGGTACCACTTTCGCCCAGTAGCAGCACGGTGAGATTCTGCGACGCAACTCGGCCGATCGCCTTGTAGACTTCCTTCATTGCGTGGCAACGACCGACGATCGCATCTTCAACCGTATCGTCTTCATCCGCCAAGACGGGCTGGATTCGCACCATCCGGCTCAGATTGAACGCCTTTTCCAGTAGCTGACGCATCTCGTCCAGTTCAAGCGGCTTGAACAGATAGTCGTAGGCACCAAGCTTGGTGGCCTCGATTGCAGATTCGACGGTGCCATGGCCGGTGATAAAGATCACGGGTACACGCGCGTTGATCTCTCGTAGTCGTTTGAAACACTCAAGCCCGGATGTGTCTGGCAGGCTTAGGTCAATGACGACCACGTCAGGCTTGGCTTCGATGAAAACGGCTTCGCCGTCGGCGGCGTTCTTCGCCGTCAGCACAGTGGTAGTGTCACTGGAAAACGCTCGCTCGAATGCCTTCAAAATCGAGGCCTCGTCGTCGATCACTAACAGGCTTTGCATGGTGCCTCGCGGGATTGCGATTCATTCGCTTCGCGAACTTCACTGCTAGCGATGGGCAACGTAAGTCGAAACTGAGCACCGCCACGGCTTTGGTTCGATCCGTGAAGGGTTCCCTGATGAGACTCCGCGATGCGGCGGCAAATGCCAAGCCCCAATCCGACGCCGTTTGGCTTCGTCGTGACGAATGGTGTGAAGAGTTTTTCCAGTACGCTATCGCTTATTCCGGCTCCACTATCGCACACCGAAACTTCGACTTCGGAATCATTGTGCGAGATCGAAAAATCGAGATCCCCACCAGCGGGCATCGCATCAAGTGCATTGAGCGCGAGGTTCAATAGCAGCTGCTGGATTTGAGCCGAATCACCAATCACGTTGATTGGTTCGTCCGGCGCATTTACGCTCAGCCGAACTTTTTGTGACTCGCTTCGACCGGCAATCAATTGGACCGTTTGTCGTACCGCCTTTTGAATCGGAAACTCAGTGAACTCACTGGTCTCGGGTGCGCATAGTCCAGCAGACTGTTGACCGATCGCTCCATTCGGCGAATCTCCTGTTCCACCAAATCCAAATCGTCGGTCGGCAATCCTTCGTCTGCGAACTTCGTACGGTTGACTTGGATCAGCATTTTGATGGACGTTAGTGGATTACGAATCTCGTGGGCGACGCCGGTCGCAAGCTGGGCCAGTGTCGCCATCTGCTGAGCACGAAGAGCTTCGGCCTGACGGGCCATGGTGATGCGTTGTTGCTCGGCCTTTTCCGATTCGGTCAAGTCTCGGATGATCGCAATGCGTAACTCCTGCGTCTCCGAAGGGTATTCACTGACGGAGACTTGGATTGGGAATCGCTGACCGTCTCGGTGAATCGCATCAAATCGAAGTTCGCTCGGCAAAACCGAAAACTCCGCCGGCAAATCTGGAACGGTCGCTTGCATCGGTTTCCCGATCAGTTCCTCCGCGAGCACGCCGAACAATTCTGTCGCCGCTCGATTGCACGACAGGATCGTACCGGCACGATCGAATGTCAGGATACTCTCGCTTGCATTGGCAACGATCGTTTCACTGCGCTGATGTTCCTGGACAGCGATCCGACGCAGCGGTCCGATGATGACCAGCCACAGGGCTGGCGCACAAACAAGCGTCAACAAGATCGCATCAAGAACCGCCTTGGCAGATTCGCTGAGCAAGCCCAGCATCAAGTGCGGCAACACCAGCATCACGGCGACCTCCGCCATGAAGACAACCATCAGCACAATCCCTAGGATTCTGGCCGGGGAACGCAGGATGGTGGCGAGCGCTGAAACTCGGCTGGACATACACAAAAACTGATGAAGTCGCGGATACTCTTTGCCAGCGGGGACCAGGTTCGCGGGTGCCGGACTGGCGGGGACCTGATGGGTCAAGAACTGGCGATCCTGATAGTTTAGCACCGGGTCGGACATTTTGCGCCTTGTCTCACGCACGACGAATGTGGTTCTATCCCGGACGATCACCATCGTGCTCGAGAGCCAACCATGCGTGGAGGTTGAGGGATGTCAACTGCGAACCGATCGAGGTATCGAAAGCAATCCTCGTGCCACAGGTAACGCGGCCCTTGATCAGATGGTGAATGGTTGAAAACGGCACGCCCCACATCCTTTCGCCAGATGCAATCGGTTCACGCCCGCCCGATCTTGCCATCGCCCAGAGACCCCGGGATAGAGACCCCGGGATAGAAACTGACCATTTCGATGGACATTTCCTTTCACTGCAACGACGGTTTGGGGCCCGTCATGTTCGCGATTTGAAACATTTCGGGAACACAAATGATGTCGGGCTGCTGCGGAATGATCTGTTCCATGCGACGAAGCATTTCTTGAGTCATTTTCGTGGGTCTGCTGGCCGACAAACCGGCCTGGTAAAGGCTGGCGACCCAGACTTCGCGCGGCAAACGCGTTGGTTCGATCGGTTCACTCGCGAGGATCCCGCGACGACCCCCCGGCATCATCCGCGAGGCAGAGGCAAGACCGGACGCCGCACCATTCAATAATGACCGTCATGAGTGAGATACCATGGTGCACACGGGGTTGATACCGATTGGACCCTTTCCAGCTCGGCAACAAGCGATTTCTGCTGCCAACTCGACACACGTTTGCGAAGCCTTTGCCCAACCTGGGTATCGATTTCGATCGATGGCGTGCTCACGCAACGCTAGGCAAGTTCGGTTCGCGTCGACTAGAATCAATGGTTGTTTTTGGGACTTTTTTAACACATGGGCTAACGCAATACGGCTTCACACCAATCTGCCTGCTGGTGATCCCACGAAAGTCATGTACGAAATATGAACATCGACCGACGCTGCTTCGGTATCGCATCTGCTGCCGCACTTGCATGTCAGGCCAGCACCAAACCGTCGGCGGCCCTGGAGCCAGCGTCCGTAGATGCGATCACGGTCATTGCCTACAACGTCTTCGGTGGTATCGGCTGGCCGTACCAACGAACGCGAGCGAAACGGGCAGTCGATGCCGGCCAGATGCCAGGTCGATTGGCAAAGGCTCTTGGCAAGTTCACCCCGGATATCATTACACTTTCCGAATCGCCTGCGACAGCGGTCACCAAGCAGATTGCCGATCAGCTCGAGATGCGCACCGTCACGTTCCCGAGCGGACGCCGATGGCCCGGCACGTTGATGACCCGGTATGAGATCCTTGAGTCGCAGAATGCAAACGAGCTTCAATCGCATCCGCAAGACGATCTCTTTACGCGTCATTGGGGCAGGGCATCGTTGCGAAACCCCAGCGGTCGAACGTTGATTGTTCACTCGGCCCACCTGATGCCTGGTGCCGATCCGAGCATCCGAATTCGCGAAACGAAAACGATGCTCGAGTCGATGAAACCCGATCTCGATGCCGATTGCGATCTGTTGCTGATGGGTGACCTGAACCACGGTCCCGACTGCGAAGAGTATCGAATGTGGATCCGTGCTGGGCTTACCGACACGTTTGCAGTTGCCGGGAATGGTCAGGGACGAACGATCCGAGCCGACATTCCCAAATGGCGAATCGACTATGTCTTCGCCGCCGGCCCGATTGCCGATCGGATTGCCGAATCGAAGCCGCTCTACGAGTACCCGTTTCGATTGGACATCCGCGACACAGAGTCCTTCGCCCTCAGCGA
This sequence comes from Pirellulaceae bacterium, assembly GCA_963734865.1. Taxonomy (GTDB): domain Bacteria; phylum Planctomycetota; class Planctomycetia; order Pirellulales; family Pirellulaceae; genus CBDCUW01. The sequence continues at coordinate 299,445 of CAVTIV010000019.1, read as the reverse complement.
TCACCTGCCGCAATTGGCCCGATTTAACTTTGTTCAATGATGATGATGATGATGATGTGGGAACCGGTCACCGAATCGATGTCATTAGGTCAATGTTCCATGGCTCAACGCTCTGCCTCGCTGACGACGCTTTTCATGCTGCTGGCGGCGGGCATCTCGCTCGGCGTCGTGGCGGCTGAGGAGCCTCGTGTGACGAGCCGACAAATCTCGGCCAGCGTTGAAACCATGGTCGGCACCTATTGTTTGGATTGCCATAACAGTGACGAATTGGCCGCAGGGATTGACCTGGAAGCGATCAGTATTCAATCCGTCTCGGATAATCTGGCCGTCTGGGAAAAGGTCGTGAAAAAGCTGCACGCAGGGCAAATGCCGCCCAGCGAAACGGACCAGCCGGCCGAGTCGACGATTGTCAAGGTGCTCCATTCACTGGAAGGCACGCTCGACGAGATCGCCGCTGGTGATCCACAGCCGGGTCGCACCGAGACGTTTCGAAGGTTGACGCGGATCGAGTACCAGAACGCGATCCGCGATCTACTGTCGCTCGATGTCGACGTCACGGCGCTGCTGCCGTCCGATGAGGTGAGTCACGGTTTCGACAACATCACGGTGGGAGAACTTTCGCCCACGCTGGTGAACCGCTATATCTCCGCGGCGGAAAAAATTAGCCGACTGGCGATTGGTCGATCTCTCGAATCACCCGACGAACAAACGATTCGCATTCGACCCGATGTCACTCAGGAAGAGCGTCTGGAAGGACTCCCTGTCGGAACACGCGGCGGTGCGATAATTCCCCATACCTTTCCGCAGGATGGTGAGTACGAGATTCGAATTCGCTTGGCACGGGATCGCAACGAACATGTCGAAGGTCTATCCGAACCGCACGAGTTGGAATTGCTGTTGGATCTCGACCGTGTGAAGTCGTTTACGGTGAAACCGCCACGCGGCAAATCGGACTCGTCCGATGAGTACAGCAAGCCAACTCACGAAAACGTCGATCGGCACCTGAAGGCCCGCATTTCGGTCACAGCGGGTCCACACCAGATCGGCGTGGCGTTTTTGAAAAACCCTTCGTCCCTGCTGGAGACCAAACGGCAGCCGTTGAACGTCCATTTCAACATGTATCGACATCCTCGCATCGGTCCGGCCGTGTACCAGGTCTCGATCACCGGACCCTTCCAGGCAACTGGCTCTGGCGATACACCGAGTCGGCGACGAATTTTCGTGTGTCGGCCAACGGGTCCTGAAGATGAAGACGATTGTGCGAGGCGGATAATTGCGACTCTATTGCGCCGAGCCTGTCGTCAGCCGATCGGCGATGCGGACTTGGTCAAGCCAATGGCGTTGTACTACCAAGCGCGGCAGCAGGGCAACTTTGAAGATGGGATCGAATTGGCGCTCAGTAGCGTGCTGGTCCACCCAAAGTTTTTGTTTCGAATCGAGCGCGACCCGAACGACGTGGCGCCGCAAACCGCCTACCGCATCAGCGACCTGGAACTGGCCTCTCGCCTGTCGTTTTTCCTCTGGAGCAGTATTCCGGATGACGAACTGCTGGGTCTGGCCGAGCAAGGCAGGCTCCGTGATCCCATTGTGCTGGAACAGCAAACGCGTCGCATGCTGGCTGACGAACGTTCAAGCGCATTGGTAACCAACTTTGCCGGTCAGTGGCTGTACCTTCGCAATCTGGATTCGATCACGCCAGACGGCCGGCTCTATCCCGACTTCGATGACAACTTGCGGCAAGCATTCCGTCGTGAATCCGAGTTGTTCTTCGAGAGTATCCTGCGCGAAGATCGCAGCGTGGTCGAACTGTTGAAGGCAGACTACACTTACCTCAATGAGCGGCTTGCCAAGCACTACGGCATTCCCCACGTTTACGGCAGTCGATTCCGACGCGTATCACTCGATCAAGACAGCCATCGAGGTGGGCTGCTTCGACAAGGCAGCATTCTCACGGTGACTTCGTACGCTACTCGAACATCGCCGGTGATTCGAGGCAAATGGATCCTGGAAAACATTCTTGGAACGCCGCCCCCTCCACCACCACCCAATGTGCCGGCACTGAAAGACAATACGGTTTCTGCGAAGCTTCCCGTTCGTGAGCGACTGGCTCAGCATCGCGCGGATCCCGCCTGTGCGAGTTGTCATGACCTGATGGATCCCGTTGGGTTTTCATTGGAAAACTTTGATGCGGTGGGACGATGGAGAGACCTCGAAAACGGCAGACCGGTCGATGCGGCTGGCGGGCTGCCCGATGGCAGTGAGTTTGCCGGTGTCGACGGTCTCGAGCAAGGATTGTTGAAACGTCCCGAGGTATTTGTCGGTACAATGACCGAAAAGTTGCTGACGTATGCAGTCGCTCGGGGGCATGAACACTTCGATGCTCCGGCGATTCGCAAGATCATTCGCGATGCGAAAGCTGATGACTTCCGCTTTTCGTCGCTGATCGTGGGGATCGCAACAAGCACACCTTTTCAAACGAGAATGTCGAGATGATGGTCAGAAAGAAAGCTCTACCGCGACGGACGTTTCTGCGGGGTGCGGGAGCGGCACTGTCGCTGCCCTTGCTCGACGCAATGATCCCCTCGATGACCGCCCTGGCTGACACGGCGGCCAGCCCAACACAACTTCGTCGCCTCGGATTCGTGTACATACCGATGGGCTGCGACATTACAAGCTGGACGCCGCCCGGGGAGGATTCACTTGACGAACTTCCACCGAGCTTGAGTTCATTGGCTCCGGTCAAGCAGCACGTCACGGCGATCACCAACCTGGAACTGCAGAACGCATACCCCGGCACGCACGCAACGTCCAACGCGGCCTTTCTCAGCGCCGCCAAGGCAAAACGTACCGAGAGTACCGACTACTATTTGGGCACCACCGTCGATCAGATCGCTGCACAGCAGATCGGTCAGCAAACCCAGTTGCCTTCGCTCGAGATGTCGATGGATTTGCTGTCAGTCGTCGGTCAGTGTGACAACGGATACGCCTGTGTCTACCAAAACAATCTCTCGTGGTCGTCGCCCACCACTCCTCTGCCCGCAGAAGCTCATCCGCGGATCGTATTTGAAACGCTGTTCGGAGAGGGTGGTAGTGCGGCCGAACGTAGCGCGGCGCTGAAGCGACGTGCGAGTCTTCTCGACTCGTTAACAGAGGAAATCAAACGCCTGCAAAGAACGCTCGGCCCCGAGGATCGCAACACCGTCAACCATTATCTCGATTCGATTCGCGAGGTAGAGAGACGCATTCAACAGGCCGAAGCCGACACGAAGGAGAACCGGCTGCCCGATTTGGATCGCCCGCTCGGTGTCCCCGCCGCCTATGCGGATCATGCCAGGCTGATGTTTGATCTGCAGGTATTGGCACTCCAAGGCGATATCACGCGGGTGATCACATTCCAGCTTGCCCGTGAAACAAGCAACCGAACCTACCCGGAAATCGGCGTTTCCGATCCACATCACCCGCTAACGCATCATGGCAACGATCCAGAAAAAATTGCCAAAGTCGCGATTATCAATCAGTTCCACGTTTCCTTGTTCGCCGAGTTTCTTCAAAAGCTGCAGTCGACGCCGGAAGGAAACGGTTCATTGCTCGATCATTCGCTCTACTTGTACGGCAGCGGAATGGGGAACCCAAACGTCCACGACCACACGAATTTGCCGATTCTGGTGGCCGGCGGCGCCGCCGGCAACATGCAGGGCGGACGTCACATCAAGTTTGACAAGCCAACTCCGCTGGCCAACCTGCACTTGGCCCTGCTGAACAAAGTCGGAGTTCGGCGTAAGTCGTTTGCCGACAGCCAGGGGCCAATGGACGAACTGTTTGAACCGCTCGACGTTTAGGTAGCGAGATAACCCGGTGGCTGGCCAGACGAGGAGTAGAAAAGCGTGAAGTTAAGCTGGTTCACGGCGCTGGGATTAGCCCTCTGTGCTGCAGTCACTGGTGCGTCGGCGGTGGAGCCCGATTCGCAGCTAGCCGACGCCGTCAAGCGAAAGGATCTAGCAGCGGCTCGCACCATGCTCGAACAAGGTGTGGACGTCGACGAGGCTCAAGTCGACGGGATGACGGCACTCCACTGGGCTGTCTATCACGATGACCTGCAGACCACCAAACGGATTGTCGCCGCCGGCGCCGACGTCAATGCTGAGAACCGCTACGGCGTTCCTCCGCTGTCGCTTGCCTGCAAGAACGGGAACACTGCGATCGTCGAATTGCTGCTTGAATCAGGAGCCGATTCCAACGCGACGTTGCGCGGAGGCGAAACGGTGCTGATGACCGCTGCGCGGACGGGCAACGTCGGTCCAGTGAATGCTTTAATCGCTCGCGGCGCCGTTCCGAACGCCAAGGAGCGGAAGGGGCAAACGGCTTTGATGTGGGCGGCCGCCGACGGCCACACCGCTGTGGTCGATGCGCTCATCAAGGCCGGGGCCGATTTCCGTACACCGCTGAAATCGGGGTTCACACCGTTGTTCTTTGCCGTTCGTGAAGGCCATACCGATGTCGTGTTCCGGCTGCTCGAAGCAGGTATCGACGTCAATGATGGAATGCAGCCGGAGAAAACGTCGGACAAGGGGCCGCAGGCAGGCACCCCTCCGTTGATTCTTGCGGTCGAAAACGGACACCTGGAACTCGCGTTAGCCCTTCTGGAGGCGGGTGCCGATCCGAATGACAGGCAGTGTGGTTTCACCGCACTGCATACGATCACGTGGGTTCGCAAACCCATCCGCGGTGATGGCGACCCAGCCGCCAATTGGATCAGGAAAACTCAATAGTCTCGAGTTTGTTCGTCAACTGGTGGCCCATGGAGCCGACGTCAACGCCCAGTATGGAAAGCGGAGGGCGGGAAACGGGCAATTGAATCGAACTGGCGCAACCCCCTTCCTGCTCGCTGCCGAAACCGGCGATCTTCCGCTCATGCGATTGCTCGTCGAACTAGGGGCCGATCCGTTGCTGCCAAATGCGGATCATTGCACGCCGTTGTTGGTAGCGGCCGGCGTGGGAGTCTTGAGCAACGGAGATGAATCGGCCGGGACCGAGGACGACGCGATCGAGGCCGTTCAACTTCTGCTGGAACTTGGCGCCGACATCAACGCGGTCGACGACCATGGCAATTCTGCTATGCACGGTGCAGCCTACAAGAGTTGGACGAAGCTGGTGCAATGTCTCGCCGACAACGGCGCCGACATCCATGTCTGGCATCAAAAGAACAACCGCGGCTGGACGCCTCTGCTGATTGCCCAGGGTCACCGTCCCGGCAACTTCCGACCCTCCGCGGAAACGGTCGACGCGGTGCAGCGCGTTATCCGCGCTGCCGGGGCAGATCGTTAGCCGGCCGCAATGACGCTGCCGCGCGCAGAGAACATGGATGTGCCGATCGATCAGTCGACACACGCATGGAGAACCATCCGAGCTGACAAAATCAAGCATCAAAAGCGAAGTCTCAACGGGCGGGCCACCGAGACTTCACCTCCTCTTTCAACAGATCAATCCATTCAAATGCAATCATTTTTGGCGTGAGTTGGATTCCTTCGGTAACAGAGAGCGTGCACTGTTGGCGGCCAATGCGGTGGTCGACTGATGCGCCTCTACGTTCGGCTCGCCATTTTAAAAAAACACCGATCTCTGCGAAGGAGTGCACAACTTCAAGAAATCACCCTTCGTGTTCAGTACGACCGGGCACTTCGCGATAGACTGGCGCGGGCCAGTTAGACTGGTCAGGTTGACTGGGAACCTTCTGCTCGAATGCATCAATGTGTGAATCAATGTGTGAATCATTACGAATCTTTTCGCCACTGACACTTTCTCTCGCCGCACTGAGTGCCGTGCTTTCTGCCCAACAACCCCCCTACGATCACCCGCCGTCTGCTGGAGATCCCTACTACCGGGTGCGTTACGAGGCCTCGTCGCGACCAGGCGAATTGATCTATCCGGTGGCTTACACGCTGTGGATTCCCTCTGGGGTCGAGTCACTTCGCGGGGTTATCGTGCATCAGCACGGATGCGGCGAGGGTTCGTGTAAATCGGGTCAGACCGGCGCCTTTGACTTGCATTGGCAGGCGCTGGCACGAAAACACGCATGTGCTCTTTTGGCACCCTCCTATGAGCAGCCCGAGGGTGCGGATTGTCAGATGTGGTGCGATCCGCGAAATGGATCGGACAACGCATTTCAAAAATCGCTGACCGATTTGGGGGCGCAGTGCGGCCACAGTGAAGTCGCCACCGTGCCGTGGGTATTGTGGGGACATAGTGGCGGCGGGCATTGGGCTGGCGGAATGCTGATGTTACATCCAGACCGGGTGGCTGCAGCCTGGTTGCGATCGGGCGTACCCTTGTTCGAGCCGATCGAGGGCCGGACGATTCAGCCGCACAGTCTATCGGAGGCCGCGCTCAAAGTACCGGTCATGTGCAATTTGGGCACCAAGGAAGGCGTCACCAACAAGGAGGGTCGATTTGCGGGTGTCTGGCCGGCCAACCAAAAGTTTTTCAACGAGATGCGAAGCCGAGGTGCGCTGATCGCGGTCGCCGTCGATCCACTCACTAGCCATGAGTGTGGCAATCAGCGTTATCTTGCCATTGCCTGGTTCGATGCCTGCTTGGCCGTACGATTGCCAAAGAACAGCGGCGATCCGCTGAAGCCCATTCCAAAAAATGATGGTTGGATCGCGCCGTTACAAGCGGGTGAACCTGACGTCACGTCTCCGGTGCCGGCGACGAAGTTTTCGGGCGATCTGGCAACATCGATTTGGCTTCCCAATCAAGCCGTCGCCACAGCCTGGAGGCAATACGTGATCGACACCGCCGTTGCCGACACGACGCCGCCACCCGCGCCATCGAACATACGACTAACGGGCAATACGTTGACTTGGGACGCGGAAGCCGACCTTGAAAGCGGCATCGCACATTTCGTCATCGTGCGTGATGGACAAGCCGTTGCGACCGTCCCAGAGAATTCAAAAAACCCTTTCGGCCGACCACTCTTCCAAGGTCTCCAGTACAGCGACACACCCGCTGTTCCCTTGGCCCAGATGCGTTACACGGTCGAGGCGGAGGAACCTGGGCAGTTGAATCAATATCGGATACGCGCGGTGAACACGGCAGGCTTGATGTCGGAGTAATTGCCATTGGATTGGCTGGAGCGGTCAAGGTCAGGCGATGGTCAGGGCGATGCGGTGTGGAAGGCGATAGGCGATGGAGGTCTAGCAGCGTGTTGATTTTTCGTCATTGACGCGTCGGCGATGGCCGGCGACGTCACGCTGCGCTCGCGATTTCAGTTTCGTAAAAGATGAGAGATGTGGAGAGATGGGGGTCAGGAGAGATGGGGGTCAGTGCTTTTTCGGAGAGATGGGGGTCAGTGCTTTTTCAAGGAGCGTGCTTCGATCGTGGATCTCCCATTCTTGGCTTGGACGACCGACTCGGTCGCGGCGATCGGGAGCGGGGGCGATGGGGGTCGGCGATGGGGGTCAGACGATGGGGGTCAGACGATGGGGGTCAGACGATGGGGGTCAGACGATGGGGGTCAGACGATGGGGGTCAGTGCATTTTCCCACGGTGATCGGGGTCTGATTGGGGTCGGGGTCTGATTGGGGTCAGTGCATTTTCTGGCACGAAAAGAGATGGCGGTCAGTGGTTTTCAAGGAGCGTGCTTCGATCGTGGATCTCCGATTCTTGGCTTGGATGACCGACTCGGTCGCGGCGAGCGCGAGAGAGGTCATGCTTGATCGTCGGCTAGCGGCAGCTTCCGAGCGTGAACGAAGCGACGTTCAGCCAGCAGGGCGCAGAGGTTGCCCGCAGGTCGACGGAGAAAAGCTTGAAGCATTCCACAGAGAGAGGTGGTCGCCAGTCGATCTAGCCGCCGCCACACGGCTTGAGCGATCGCTTGCCAGGGGCGTTGAGCCGGCGACGACCGCGACGTTTCGCTTCGGCATCCAGCGATGCCGGGCAACCCACCGCCGTAAAGAAACGCTCGCTGAAGCAACTCACCAATTCGGCGAACTCAACCGGATCGAGACGGAGCCTTGCTAAGATCGAGGCGCCATCCACCTTGGGAGCCGTGCCCGCACGATTCCTCGGTTTGCCCGATAATGTCGGCCATTGCGGTAATGCTAAGATCGCACGAGGAGCCGTGCCCGCACGATTCCTCGGTTTGCCCGATAGCCAAGACAACAGATTCGCGTAGTCTTCCAGGGTCATCGGCAGGCAGCCAAGGGGTTGTTGCTGTTGGGCCGCCAAGTGCTCCTCCAACTCGCGCCGCGACAAGCGATTGACCACCGTGACCGATTGGCCATCACTCTGGCTGGCAAGTTCCAGCGGCGCCAGCCAATCCGAAGAGTCAACCGCTCGATCATCCAGCGTCCGCAACCGCTCGCCGATCGACACATGCGGATAACCTTCCAGAGAATCGGCCATCCCGGCGCGGATGGGATTGAGATCCACGTAGGCCAGGCAGGCCAGCACTGCCGATTCGTCCAGCAATCGGCGCATGCCGAAACGTGACTCCCCGGTCTGATTGGGGTCAGTGCATTTTCTGGCACGAAAAGAGATGGCGGTCAGTGGTTTTCAAGGAGCGTGCTTCGATCGTGGATCTCCGATTCTTGGCTTGGATGACCGACTCGGTCGCGGTGATCGCGGAGAGGTCATGCTTGATCGTCGGCTGGCGGCAGCTTCCGAGCGTGAACGAAGCGACGTTCAGCCAGCAGGGCGCAGAGGTTGCCCGCAAAGTCGACGGAGAAAAGCTTGAATCATTCCACAGAGAGAGGTGGTCGCCAGTCGATCTAGCCGCCGCCACACGGCTTGAGCGATCGCTTGCCAGGGGCGTTGAGCCGGCGACGACCGCGACGTTTCGCTTCGGCATCCAGCGATGCCGGGCAACCCACCGCCGTAAAGAAACGCTCGCTGAAGCAACTCACCAATTCGGCGAACTCAACCGGATCGAGACGGAGCCTTGCTAAGATCGAGGCGCCATCCACCTTGGGAGCCGTGCCCGCACGATTCCTCGGTTTACCCGATAGCCAAGACAACAGATTCGCGTAGTCTTCCAGGGTCATCGGCAGGCAGCCAAGGGGTTGTTGCTGTGGGGCCGCCAAGTGCTCCTCCAACTCGCGCCGCGACAAGCGATTGACCACCGTGACCGATTGGCCATCACTCTGGCTGGCAAGTTCCAGCGGTGCCAGCCAATCCGAAGAGTCAACCGCTCGATCATCCAGCGTCCGCAACCGCTCGCCGATCGACACATGCGGATAACCTTCCAAAGAATCGGCCATCCCGGCGCGGATGGGATTGAGATCCACGTAGGCCAGGCAGGCCAGCACTGCCGATTCGTCCAGCAATCGGCGCATGCCGAAACGTGACTCCCAAAAGTGGCCGGCGATTTGGTCTTCGGCGTTGCATCGAATCCCCATGTACTGGGCAAGTTGTCGGATCAGCCAGGAGGGGTTGGAGAGTCGTTTGCGAAGTTCCTGGACTTGTCCGGGCCGCTGCCGCTGCCGTCGAACCTCCGCCGGGGTCGGTTCACCGGCGGTGCCATCGGGGCGCCGTTGGGAGTTCGGGCAGATCCTCAACCAAGCCCGGACGACCTGCTCATCGCTCATCGCCCGCACTTGGTCGGGCCGATTGCGAAGGACCAGGTGATAGTGATTGGAAAGGATCGCGTAGCCGAGCACATCGACGGCAAAGTGTTTGGCGAGATACTTCAGTCGCTGCAGGAGCCATTGCCGGCGATGCGAATAGTCGTGGTTGCTCACGGGATCGAAGCCACAGAGAAAGCTTCGCCGGACGACTCGATTGAAACAGTGGTAGAGGCCGATTGTATCGGGATCGAAGACATCGCAACGTCGTGTTCGGGTCATGGCCAGATCTCCCAGGGGGTCGGGGACATGGCCAAATGTACACTTCTGAGCGGGTGGGTCAAGTGTTTTGTTTCCGTTACTTCGCCGAGTCCTCGGATTTCGTCCCCTGGCGTGCGACCTGCCGCCCGCCGGAAAGGCACTGACCCCGTTTGACTCCGACCCCGTTTGACTCCGAGTGACGGAAAAGCACTGACCCCGTTTGACCGACCCCGTTTGACTGTGCCGCCCGCCGGAAAGGCACTGACCCCGTTTGGGAAAGGCACTGACCCCGTTTGGTGTTGGGAAAGGCACTGACCCCGTTTGGGGACCCGGCGGTTTGGCGCTCGTTTGGCGTTTGGTCTCGTGAGATTGGTGTCGGTAGTGTGTTGGGTATGCGTGTCACTACGAGCGACGCGATAGAAAGACCCCCAGCACGAACATGACGCACGCAATCGGCAACCACAGAATTGCGGCCTGGCCGACAAGCATGACGGGGCTGACAGTCTCTCCATATAGCGAAATCAACTCGGTGGATAGAACGATGCCGAACACGACCAAGCCGCAGGCAATGGCAAAGCAGATGTAGGCAAAGATCATGTTTGGGGCGGACATGAATCACGACTCCTTCAGTCTATTGTTTTGCGATTCGAAGGGGGACGAATCGGCTGGCCTTCTCAATTGTTCCGACGGCCGCAGATCGCTCTCTTGACGCTATTCCTTGTTGGGTTTCCAGGCTGCGAACGAAAAAGCGATCCGCCAGCGAATCGATCGCCGACGGCGAAATCGTCGATGCTCGCCTCGCCGTCCATCATTGCCCGGCAGGGAGACGACGCCGTGCGGCGCAAGTTGCAAGGACCGAAGAAGCCGCATGACTTGGATGCGACCGTCATGTGGGCTCGCCGAAGACGCTTCAAGTCATCGAGGCGACACGCGTTTGACGACACGGCGACAGACTTACGTTCGCGTCCCTCGCTTCTTCTGGTCACCCAATTGAAACTGCTGGTCACCCAATTGAACCAGCGGTGTCGGTTTCGCAGCAGTCGGGTTTTTCGAGCAACGGTTGCAGCTGTTGATTTGACCGGTACCGCTGCGCGAACCGCTGGCGACAATTTTCGCGACCCGCCGCACCAGCCAGGCAGCGGCCAGGGCAACGACGATCCAAGCAATGATGGACTGCCAGTTCATGATCGGACAAAGTTTGTCGTATGGGGGGTGTTATATGGGGGCGTGAAGCAAGGACCGTGCTGTCCATCGCCTCACAACAGGTACGTTCCCACCTGATAGGTTAACAGCGCACCCAGATAAGCCAAAATGGTCATGTAGGAAAAGCTGAGCACGGGCCAAAACCAGGAATTGGTCTCACGACGAATCACCAACAGAGTACTGACACATTGCGCGCATAAGGCAAAAAAGACCATGATCGAAAGTGCCACCGGGATCGTGTACACGGGTGATCCATCGGGCCACGTCGACTGGCGAATCGCACCGACAATCCCGTCGGCCTCGGCATCGCCGCCCAACGAATAGATCGTACCGAGTGTCGCGATAATCACCTCACGCGCGGGAAAGCTGGCGACCGCACCGACGCCGATTTTCCAGTCCCAGCCGAGCGGCTTGACGATCGGTTCGATCGCATGTCCGATCTGTCCCAAGGCGCTGGCCTCCAACAGCCGCCCGCTCTCGCTGCGATGTTCGGCTTGTAGAGATGCCAGATCCGTTTGAGTCTGTTCGCGCGATTCGATTTGACATTCCAGCTGGAATTGCCGCGCGTGGTCGCCGGGCCAATATCCGGCAAACCAAATCAGGATCGATGCGGCAAAGATCAACGTTCCGGCACGAACGACGAATGCCACGCTGGCTTCCCAAACGCGAGAACCAACGACCCCGATCGACGGCAATTTGTATTCGGGCAGTTCCAACACGAACGGCGCCACTTCACCGCGCAAGATCGTCTTCTTTAAGATCCAGGCTACGGGAATTGCGGTCAGGATTCCGATCGCGTACATCGACATCAACACCACAGCCGGAAGCGAGACCCAACCATTTAGGTAGGTCGTCGCGGGAATGAATGCGCCGATTAACAACAGATAGACGGGTAGCCGTGCACTGCAACTCATCAACGGCGCGACCATGATCGTGGCCAGACGATCACGACGATTCTCGATCACACGCGTCGCCATCACACCCGGTACAGCGCAGGCAAACGAGCTCATCAGCGGCAAGAACGACTTTCCGCTCAATCCGAACGCGGTCATGATCCGGTCCACCAGAAAAGCCGCTCGGGACATGTAGCCGCAATCTTCTAGCAGCGCGAGGAAGAGGAACAATAACGCGATCTGCGGTAAAAAAATCAGCACTCCGCCGACTCCGGCGATTACGCCGTTGACGATCAAGCTGCGGAGCATCCCAGGCGCCATTGACGACGTGATGGCGTCGGCGAAAAAGCTGGTCGCTCCATCGATCAGGTCCATCGGATACCCCGCCAGCGTATAAATCGACTGGAAAATCAAGAACATCACGGCGACAAAACAGATCAGGCCAGCGACGCGGTGCGTCAAAATCGCATCGAGACGGTCGGTCAGGCTGGTACGGTCGTCGCGCTCCTGGGATATCACACCGGTCAGTTTTTTCCTGGCCCAGGCGTATCGCGCGTTGCATTCCACATCGATCGGATCACCAAGCGCAGACGTCAGCTCTCTTCTCGCCTGTTCGAGCACCGGCATCGCTCCAATGCCAAGACTATGAATCAAACGATGTTCCGATTCCCCGCCGCGATCCAACAGCATCCGCTGGATCAGGTACTCGTCGGGCAACTGCGAGCCGGCAGGCTGATGCTTTGCCAGCGTCTGCTTTTCGCCCTCGGCCTGCAGATCCACCCGCAACTTTTCGCAGGCCGCGTAGAATCGAGCGGGCAGAGCATGCTGGCGGTCATGTCGCCCAGGATCGTTGGGTGCCTGGACGATCGCCAACTTCAAGGCGTCAACGCCAGAGCGGCGAGTCGCAGAGATTGCGACCACGGGAACCCCGATATTCGCCGACAGCATTTCCGTGTCGATTGTGATCCCTCGAGCCTCTGCCGCATCGCTCATGTTCAAGGCGACGATGGTCGGCGTGCCCAATTCCAACAACTGGCTGACCAGAAATAGATTCCGTTGCAGCAACGTCGCGTTGACCACGCAGACGATGACATCGATTGGAGACTCCGTCTCCAAATCACCAGTCAACACCTCGACCGCGACCAGCTCGTCCGGCGAACGCGGAGCAAGACTATAGGTGCCCGGCAGGTCGACCAAGTCGATGAGTCGATCCCCGACCTTGCACCGCCCGACCTTCTTCTCAATCGTCACGCCGGGATAGTTGCCCGTCCGCACATTCATCCCGGCCAGGGCATTGAACAGTGTGCTCTTACCGGTGTTGGGGTTCCCCACCAACGCGACTCGCAACGGGGCGATCACGGCGGCAGTGGTCTTGGGAGTTCCGGCCGTTGCCATGAATGGGGCGGCAAATCAAAGCCGCATGTAGCTGGATGAAACCGAATCCTCAGCCGATTCGCTCGATATAAACTCGCCGTGCTTCGCCGCAACGGACTGCAATTCGCGCCCCTTGAACCGAGCATTTCATCGGGTCGCCCAACGGCGCGGTCCGTAGATACTCCACCGGTTGGCCCGGCACAAAACCCATTTCCCGAAGACGCGAGGCAATTCCATCGACGCCGTCAATGCGAACGATTTCCCCCCGTTGTCCCGGTTTCAGTTGATCTAGAGTCGTCACAGCAAGCCTTTAATGAGAATCAATCTCATTAAGAGTATCGCTGAAGGTACCTGATTGTCAAGGGTCCAGGGGGACGAATTGTCACCATCTGCAGAATTGTCATTACCAGCGGGGGGAAACCTCGGCTGGAGGCCGCGGCAACGGCGAACGCCAACCCCCAAAACGACGGAATCAGCATCTTGGCGAAGATCGCTTCTTTCCGATCGCGCCCCGCTGGAGCACCTTGCGGATGCGATCGGGAGCAAACGGGATCTGGCAGTCGTTGTGTCCCAAGTCTGCCATCACCGGACCGATCGACTCACCGGCAGCAATCGCGAGTGAGGTCAGTGGTTTCACATAGGAGCCTGCGGCGATCAGAAACGCGTTCATTTCGTAACGCGTCGCATTGGACGCTTGCCCAATCGTTTTTTGCACACGCCGCAGCAACCGCTTGAGCTCCGCCAGATCGAGTTCGCCGTCGTCCGTGATAGCGACCCAACTGGCAAGAGTCGCCCAGCCCGCCGCGGCTACCAGATCTTTCGACGACTCGATCCATTCCAATGCCAGCGTGTGACCGTGTGGACTCGCGGCCGCAACCCATGCCACCGTCGATCCGGGAAGTGCGCCAGCATACGCCTTGGCAACCCAACGCCGCAGGTCTTTCTTGGACATCCGGGCATCGTCAGCGATCAATCCGGCCAAATACATCGCGTCATAATTGCCAGTGTCATAGAGATCGAGGGCCAGTTGGTAGTCGGTCTTGATTCGCCGTTGGATCTTTTTCAGGTCGGCAATCTTGACCCCGAAACAGGGTTCCTTCACACCGTGGTTCTTGATCAGCAAATTCTTGTAGCTGTCGCTCCCCAGCGTTCTCAATTCGGCCAGTATTTTCTGCGCGGACATGGTTGTCTGGTATTCCTTTGATCAGCTTGCTCGATCGTTTTGCGGCAATTCCGAGAGCATCGGAGATTCGATTCGATTCCTCGCATGGTCGGGGTGATTGGGCGGTGCAGATTTCGCAGGCCATCGCCGTGCGAAGCCCGTGTCGAGCGAACACCGCACCTGACTGGCGGTCTAGAATCACGATCCCTTTCGTCGGGTCTACTTGATCGTAACTTCCAGGGGTTTCCGAGATGTCATCTTACACTGCCGAATTCATTGGCACGATGTTGCTGGTGTTGCTGGGCGATGGGGTTGTCGCCAACGTGCTGCTGACGAAGACGAAAGGGGAAGGTGCCGGCTGGATCGTGATCTCGCTCGGTTGGGGAATGGCCGTCTTCGTGGCTGTATTTTGCGTCGCTGATTTCTGTCATGCTCATATCAACCCGGCAGTCACCGTGGCGATGGCATTGGCCGGAAAAATCGAAGCCAGCGAGATCCCCGGCACCTTGGCAGCGCAATTTGCCGGCGGGGCATTGGGCGCGGCCCTGGTGTGGCTGATGTATCGAGACCATTTCAAGGCGACCGAGGATGCGGACGCGAAGCTGGCGGTGTTCTGCACCGGCCCAGCGATCCGCCATCCCGTCTCGAATCTGACTTCCGAGATCCTCGGCACATTTGTGCTGGTATATGCGGCACTTCATATTTCGTCTCCCGAGGGAGGTTTGGGATCCATGGACGCCTTGCCGGTGGGACTAGTGGTATTGGCGATTGGCCTCTCGCTCGGCGGCACGACGGGCTACGCGATCAATCCGGCGCGCGATCTAAGCCCGAGGATCATGCACTTCTTGCTGCCGATCGATGGCAAACGCGACAGTGACTGGAGTTACGCCTGGGTACCCGTTGTGGGCCCATTGATTGGCGGAAGCCTGGCCGCGATGGGTTTCGTGATGGTCGGATGATGGCGGCGCGTCGGGTTGTTTGATTCAACGAGGGACTCGCATCACTGGCGTCACGTCCGGCACCATTTGACCGCGACTGGTGGAATGGATCTCACCTTTGAAAGGACTCGGCTAGTTCATCATCTCTTCAGTGATGTTCAGATTGGTGCTGACATTTTGCACGTCGTCATGATCATCCAAATTCTCGAGCAACTGCAGCACCCGCTTTGCCGTTTCCTGATCCAGGTCGACTGTGGTTTGTGCAATTTGAGTAATCTCACTGATTTCGGGTTGCAACTCGGCCGCTCGGAAGGCTTCGCAGAGTTGCTGGTAGACATCGGGCGCACAGGTCACTTGCAGTTGGCCCTCGTCGGTCACCTCCACGTCTTCGGCGCCGCCCTCGAGTGCGATCTCCGTTACTTTCTCTTCGCATGCCTCCTCAAAAACGAACATGCCTTTGCGATCGAAGAGATAAGAGACGCAACCGGTTTTTCCGATTTCGCCGCCGAGTTTGGAGAAAAGTGCACGGAGTTCCGGCCCGGTTCGGTTTCGATTGTCGGTCATCGCTTCGCACATCACGGCGACGCCGCCGGGACCGTAACCCTCATAGACCACCTCTTCGACTTCGGCGCCTTCCAACTCACCGGTCCCTCTTTTGATGGCCCGTGTAATATTGTCTTTGGGCATGCTGACGGCTTTGGCATCGTCAATCGCTTTTCGAAGCCGGATGTTCGCGTCAGGGTCGCCGCCACCCGATTTGGCGGCAACGATAATTGCCTTGCTGAGCTTGCTCCAAAGCTTTCCACGCTGCGCATCCACTCGCCCTTTGCGATGCTGGATGTTCGCCCATTTTGAATGTCCTGCCATGATCAATCAGAAAGGAAGGGTGACTGGATGAAATGAATAACAAACAAACCCGATCATCGGGGTTTTCGTTTGGTGAGTTTTCGATTGGCCGATTTTTTTGATTTTGCCGCCGACTGTTTGACGGGCTTTGCCTTGCTGGGAGTCTTTTTTTTGGACTTTTTGGCAGCTGTAGCGGACGTTTTTTTTGAGCCAACTTTCTTCGACGATTTTTTACTCAGCGACTTGTTGGTACTCACCTTTTTTGGGGAGGTTGATTTTCGCTCGCTCGCCTTCTTGGGACTCGCTTTTTTGGCTCCGGCAGACTGAGAGGCCTTGCTGGCCTTGGTCGTCTTGGCGGGCTCGGCGCCGGTTTTGTCTTCCGGCTTCGATGGCAAGGGGCGCTTTTGCGGCAAGGGTTTCTTGGTGGTCTTCTTTTTCTTCCCGATCGGAGCGGCTTTTGCGGCTGCCAGAGCTTCTTGTGCGGCTACTTCGGCAGCGGCCTTCTCGGCGACTTTTCGCTTGACGGCGCGTTTCTTGGCAGCCTTCTTGCTCGCCAGCCAATCATCGAGTTGTTGACTAGCATCCTTGACAACGGAATCGAGCACCGCTCGACACTTTTTGTCTTTGGTGTCCTTGCTCAGCGCGATGCCGGCTTGATGCAACAAACCGGCAAACTCGATGCCCTTGCTTTTCGGGATCGCACGTTCCAAACCGGGAACTTTGCCAGCCATCGCTTCTGCCTGAGTTGCGATTCCGGTGGATAACATGATCACCATGGCCGAGTAATCGACAGGAATCGAGTGACCGCCGAGACCATGTTGCACCGTGTAGCTAAGCACAAAGGGCGTCATGCCAGGCATCTTCTCGAACTTGGAGATCGCTTTGCCGAGATTGTCTTTCTTGAGGTGATCCAAATCAAACGTGTAGAACTCCTCAAAGATTGCCTGCAAGTTGCTCTTGAGACGCTGTGCCGCTTTGAGCGGATCGGGCAGCCGCGAAAGCACCTGGGAAAGCTCCGTCACGGTGGTGACTCGTACTTCATTCCAGTCAAAGAAGTCTTGTTCGCACTTGGCCATGCCTTCGTCCGCCAGCTCCGCGGGAGCATCTTGCAGCAGCGACGCGTACAACAGGTGCTCGAGCAGCGGACGAGTGGGCTGGGCCGGAGCGACCTTGTAATGTTTCTTGAGGGCGGTGTGCAGTTTGCCGATCAAGTTAGCGCGGTTGTTTGCAGACATCTTGTTGCAGATCGATTAGAGAAAAATGCTTGTATTGGGTGTGATAGGCGAGCTGACCCAGGCGCCCCCCCTTAGGGCATGGTGTCCGTTGGATCCTGACCTCGTCGCTCGGGTGTATCATCGCCGCAGGGTGGATCGGCGTCGGCATGAGCGAGCGAAGGGTCGGGTGACAGGGGGTCGGGTGACAGGGGGTCGGGTGACAGGGGGTCGGGTGACAGGGGCACGAAACAACCTCGGGCGGGTGATCGGTTGAGTCAACGGACGCTTCTTTCTCGCGCCGGATCTTCTCCAAAATCTCTCCCACCAGCAACGAGTTTTGCACGCCTTTATCGAGCACAAACTGTAGTCGTGGCGTGTATCGGCAGTCGATCCGATTGGCGATCTTGCTTTGCAGAAAGCCGGCGGCATTTTGCAGACCCCGCAGCGATAGCCGTTGTTGCGTTTCATCCCCCCTCACGCTGACGGCTACCTTTGCCTCGCGCAAATCGGGACTGACCTTGACGCCAACGACGGTTACATCGCTGACACGAGGGTCACGCAGTTCGGTAAGGATGGAAGCTGCCACGACTTCGCGAATCGCCTCGGCAGCCTTCAACAATCGGCGACTGGACACAAATGGTAGTGGTTGGTTTTGCAGGTGGAATCAACGATCAGCCATGACAACGCAGATGTTGGGGCGACCGATGACGAAACGGGCGAAGGAGCGGTGGATTGACGAGCACTGGTGGGTGCCAAGGGTCAATCCAAAGTCCGTGCAAACTCTTCAATCCGATAGGCCTCGAGCACATCGTCCTGTTTGATGTCGTTGAATCCTTGTAATCGGATCCCACACTCCATTCCGCGAGGAACTTCCTTAACGTCTTCCTTGATTCGCTTGAGTGAATCAAGCGCGTAATCCCCAATCGTGCGACCGTCGCGATTGACGCGAATGCGGCAACCTCGCTGGATCGAACCCTGGGCAACATAGCAACCAGCGATCGTACCGACACGGCTGATCGAAAAGACCTGTTTGACCAGTGCACGCCCCAGTTCGATGACGCGTTCTTCCGGTTTCAATCGGCCTTCGATCATCGCCTTGATATCGTCGGTCAGCTTATAAATCACTTCATAACGGCGGATTTGGACATTGCGTTCGTCGGCAAGAGATCTGGCTTGTTCATCCGGAATCACGTTGAACGCGACCACGACTGCGTTGGAAGCCGAGGCGAGCGTGACATCGGCCAGCGAGACTCCGCCGACGCTTCGCTGAAGCACCCGTAGCTCCACTTCGGGGTTATCGAACTTGCTCAGCTCTTTGTCGATCGCTTCCAATGATCCTTTGGCATCGGCACGCACGATCAAATTGAGTTTGACACGTTCTTCTTTCTGACCAAGCCGTCCGCCCTGCAACATCTCCTGGAAATTCTCGAACGACACTTTCGTTGTGCTGCCCGAGAGACTCTCTTGGCTGGAGGCATGGGCGCGACTGGCGGCAATCTCGCGTGCCTGCCCGATATCATGGAGCACGTGGAAGCGATCACCGGCACCCGGTGGTTGGTCGAAGCCCATCACATTGACGGGAGTACTCGGGCCGGCCTGCAGAACTGGTTTGCCGGTCAGTGTGTCATTCATCGCGCGGACGCGGCCGTGAGCCGCACCACAAACGAGGATATCACCCACTTTCAAAGTTCCGTTTTGAACGATCAGCTTGGCCAGTACCCCCCGATCCCCTTGCTGCTCGGCTTCCAGGCAGACGCCCAACGCATCACGATTGGGGTTCGCCACGTATTCATTCAACTCGGCGACGGTCAACAACGTTTCCAGCAATTCATCCATTCCAGTGCCCTTGGTGGCGCTGGTTCGGACAACTTCGACATCGCCGCCCCACTCGCTGGGCGTGAGCTGGTGTTCGGTCAATTGTGTCATCACCCGGTTGATGTCGACGCCTTCCAAGTCAACCTTGTTCAGCGCCACAACGATCGGCACGTCGGCAGCCTTGGCGTGGCTGATCGCCTCCTCGGTCTGCGGCATGATGCCGTCATCGGCGGCCACGACCAAGACCGCGATATCGGTGACATTGGCACCCGCGCTCTCATCTCGGTAAAAGCTTCGTGACCGGGGGTGTCGACAAAGGTGATACTGCGGCCATCCTTGTCGACCTCGTAAGCGCGAATGTGCTGAGTGATCCCACCCGCTTCACCACTGACAACGTCGATACCGATCAAGTAGTCCAGCAGGCTGGTCTTGCCGTGGTCGACGTGGCCGAGGAAGGTCACAACCGGTGGTCGTGGTACCATCGACGCGGGGTCGTCTTGCTGCTCCTCGAGCCCGGTAATGACCGAGTCTTCAAGCGTTTCGGACGCCTTCAGTTCAATGCTCAGATCGAGTTCGGCCGCAATCGACTCTGCCGTTTCGAGGTCGAGTTGGGAGTTGATGTTGACCATCATTTGCATGCCCATCAGGACACGCAGCACCTGTGCAACCGGTACGCCTGCGGCTTCGGAAAAACTGCGAATCGTGCAGGGAAGTTCCAACACGATCGAATCTTTGCGAGGTGCCGCGGTGTTGGCACCCTTTCTTCGCTGTACATGCCGCGAACGACCCGAACGACCGCCGTAGGACTGCTGTTGATCGATCGAAAAATTGCCGCCGTTTGCCCCGCGTCCGTTCGGCGCGAGCACTGGCCATCGCGGCAATTCCCTTTTTGCGAGGCTTTTCCTCCTCTTCTTTGACGCTGACTTTGCCACGTTTGCTCTTGTCACCGGTGAACCCGCTGAGCCCGCCGGCGGCGCGTTTTCCCTCCCGCTTTTTCTCCGTGTCCTCTTTGGCCAATTGCTCAAGCGGTGCCTTCATCCCCTGCTTGTGCCCGGCGATCACGTCTTTGCTCAGCTTGATATCCGGCTTCTGAGCCTTGGGCTCGCCGGCGACCGGTTGCCGCGGGCTTGGTGGTCCCGTCTCGGGCAACGAGGCCATCTTGACATTGATCCGTGGCTCACGCCGCTTCGCTTTGTCGGCACCCTTCCGCTCGCCGGTACCGGCTGTGGGACGATCGAGCGAACGAACTTTGCCGGAATTGGTACTCAAATTGTCCTGCCGGATCGGTGCCGACGAGTCGGACGCCCTATTGCGGCTACCGATGCGGCTGGCGATTCGACTGGCCAAGCTGGGAACCTTCGCGGAGGTCGCGGGGACGTCCGCTTCGACCGGCTGGGACGGTTCGGCAGGCGGCAGCCGTTCGGGTTCGGGCGCCTTGGCGGCCACATCCGGCGTCGGCAGCTCTTTTTTCTGCGGGCGATTCGAGGCGCGACCGACCTGTATCGAAATCGGTTTCCGCTCTTTGGGAACCGCATCGCGGACAGCCGCCGGTGCCGCAGACGGCTCAGGCGGTTTTACCGCGCCGCCGAGGTGATCGCGGACGCGTTGGGTCTCCTCATCGGTGAGACTTGCCAACGCCGAGCCTTTGCCGGTAATTCCGACTTTCTTGACGAGATCAACGAGATCTTTACTGTCGAGGTTGAGTTCTTTTGCGAGCGCGTAAATGCGTGCGGGCACGGGGTGATGGTCCTGTCAATTTGATTTGGGATCCGTCGAGCTGGGACGATCGAACCACCGAATGAGATTTTCGGGGGTCGCCAACGGATTCCGCCGGTTTGGTTTCATTCACATAAAATATTCCTCCATCGCCGCGACCAGTCCGCCCGGACCGAACGCGTCGGGGATCATATCAACGATCGTTTCGTGAGAAACTTTCCGAAAAACCGCATGCGGTTCGACGTTAGCACCCACACAGCCGCCATTGCGCTCTGCCCGTACTCCCGAGCAAAGGGGTCTCGCGACCCGCCACTTCCCATTACGATAACGAAAAAGCTCGCCGAGTCAGAGGGTCCTCGCGAAACTTTCATGAGGTTTGGAAGCAACCTTCCGGCTCTTGACCGGCGAACACGCCAGTTGGCGCGTTCCCATCGCAATTGCAAAAGCCGGCCCGAGAAGGTTCAACTCTTCTCGGAGACGGTTGATTCGGCCTCGGAAGGCGAATCTCCGGCTCCCCCGTTGGACGACGGCCCGTCGTCGACTTCCACCGCCGGTGGATTGCTGTCGTCCTCGACGCGTTTGTCCTCCGCCGTCTCGCTGGCCTGTGACTCATCACCTTTTGCTGCCAGCTGATCGACGGCTTGACTGTCCTCGGCCTCCGCGGTTTCCGGGACTGTTTCCGCCGGCTCCGGCTCCGCGGCCTCGCCCGTGGCAGGCTCGGTCGCGGCGCCCTCGTCCGCCGTGCCCTCGTCCGCCGTGCCATCGACTGCCGTGCCATCGACTGCCGTACCTTCACTGCCGTACTTCGACCGCCGTACCTTCGACTGCCGTGCCTTCGACTGCCGTGCCTTCGACTGCCTCGGCTGCGGCGCCTTCGGCAGGCTCTGGCTCGGCAATTCCCGCCTCCTCAGCCTCTCTCTGCAGTCGCTCCCGTTCGCGACGAACGCGACGCTCTTCGGCCGCCGCCTCTTCGGCTTCCTCGGCCTTGCCCTCGGCGACCTCCACGATTCGATCTACATCTTCGGGCGATAACCCACTCATCTCGACAAAAGCATCGGGTTCGATCACCGACAGGTCGTCGTACGAGAGGTATCCCTGCTCGACCAAGGCCTGCGCGATTTCTTCGGTCACGCCTTCAATCTGGCTGAATCCCGACACGGCTCGCTCAATCTGCTCTTCCAATTCTGTTCCGGTCATGATCTCGATGTCCCAGCCACACAGCTTGCTGGCCAGGCGAACGTTTTGGCCACGACGACCGATGGCTAGCGAAAGCTGATCTTCTTGGACCAGCACAATTGCCCTCCCAATCATATCGCACAGCAAGACTTGTTCGACTTCGGCGGGCTGCAGAGCGTTCGGAATCAGCACCTCCGGATCGTCGCTGAAACGGACCACATCGATGTGTTCACCTGCCAATTCCTCTCGCACCGCCTTGATTCGGCTACCGCGATAGCCCACGCAGACCGCGATCGGATCGACTTGGCTATCGACGCTGCTGACGGCAACCTTGCTGCGATAACCTGGCTCGCGGCTGATCGCGTTGATCGAAATGATTTCTTCGCTCAGTTCTGGTATCTCCTGTTCGAACAGTCGCTGCACCAATTGGGGCCGCGTGCGACTGAGCACGACACGAACACGATTGCCCGTTGCACGGACCTCGAAAACAACGGCGCGGACACGTTCCCCTGCGTGCAACGATTCTCCGGGGATTTGCTCGCTTCTGGGCAGGATCGCCTCGACATTGCCCAGGTTCACGGTGGCCACGCCACCATCGGCTCGGCCAATGATTCCGCTGACGATTTGTCCGATCTGATCGCGATACTCCAGCATCAGCGAATCACGCTCGGCCTCTTTGACCTTCTGAATGATCACCTGTTTGGCGGTTTGGGCCCCGATCCGACCAATCTGGTCCTCGCCCAATGTTTCACCCGCGAGTACGGCATGAATTCGTCCATTGTCACGATCGAGCTGGACCATGATGTCCGCCTCTTCGCCGTACTGGCGTTTGGCAGCTGTCTGGAGGGCCGATTCGATCGCAGTGAATACCAATTCCTTGTCAATATTCTTCTCGCGATGAAGCGAATCTACGTATCGCAGGATGTCTTGGGGATTCATGTCGGCTGCAGTTTTGTGATCGGACCGAACGTTGCGACTGACGTGCGAACAAAAAAACTGCCCGAACCTTGTGGGCCCGGGCAATCGCATGCTCGCTAGAACCATCAACTTATCGATACGGCCAGCGGGTGTCAACCAAGACTGCGGGACGTATTTTGACCGGAACGGCTGTTTCAAACACACCCTCGGTCGGCACCGAGACGCGTACACGCAGTTCTCCTTCGTTTGGCATGCCGATCGATTGGCTCATATCGATCGTGACGAACGATCGCGTGCGGCTATAGTTTCGGATCTGACGGCGATCGATCCGGTCGTTATGGCTGCGAATGCCCGATTGCGGGAAAGCGGCCGTCGACCAACCGAACATCGGCCGCAGCGAGTGTCGCAGCGGCAGTTTCACGCTGGCGGTGCCGTGCGGGTCAAATTCCAGCGGCATCGACCATCGGATCGGCGCGTGTTGGGCATTGACGTAGGGATCCCCCGTGGCGGTCGAAATCTTGGGCATCAGATCGAATGTTGCGTACGAACGTACCGTTGTTGGTTGATCGAGACGGTCCCTCAAGACGATCTCCGCACGCCAACCATCAGGATCGGCATCGGCATCGAAGTTGGCCAGCTGCGCCGTCATCTCGACATACACCGGCCGCGTGTCGGCATCGGGACAATGGGGAACGGTGCCTCCGGTGATGTGTGCCGGATCGACGACGGCACCCGGGTGGGGCGACAGCGGTACGTCAGCGACCGCGCCGTAGTGGATCGTGGAGGTGGGGTTTTGGGCTGCGGCCAGATGCGCGATCGATGCCAAGATGATCGCAAACAGAATGGTCAGCCATTGTCGGCGCCAGCCGAGATACTTGTCGTCGGTCGAATCGGCTTCACCCGTTTCATTGTGCGGATTGATTCGCGGCGCGGTTGGCGGATGAGTCTTCAACAGATGCCTCGGGGTTGGCGGCGTCGGATGGTGGGCGTGAGGCTTGAAAACGCAAAACGCAGACCAAACCGGGCCAGTCCCCAGTCGTGATCGCCATTGCCCCCGTGAATTCGCTCCCTCTGCCCCTGCCGTGTGAGTCAGATTGTCGGACGTTTGATTGACGCGTTGTCCGACAGCAACAAGAGGTCGTCGACGAATCTCAACGAGCGTTGACGGTTCACAACGCGATCGGGTCGCTACGATCGGCCCAACGGTTGTGACGATTGCGTCGGCCAGGTAGTCCGGTACCCCCGACGGTGTGGCGAAAAGTTAACAAAAAAAAGCCGCAACCGGCATATTTCTCACTTGCGACGTCCTAGTGTTCATTGCGAATCCACTTGGCCTTGTTCCACCAATGCATGGAGCTGGTTGCGGGGGGATTGATGTGAATCGTACTCGTTGCGTTTCTCGAAGACTGCGACGTGAATCAATCAGTATTGAAAACAAGGGCTAACACAAATGCACCGCCAACTGCGAAAAGGCTTCTCGCTGATCGAGATGGTCATCGTGATTCTGATCCTCGGCATCATCGCGGCTGTTGCCGCGCCGCGGATGTTTGATACGGCGAACACGGCCGAGCAAAACACTACCCGCCAGCAATTGGCCGTACTTCGTAACGCGATTGAAATGTATCGCGCTCGGACGGGTTATTATCCTGGCACCACGGAACTTCCCGGCGCTATGGCGACGATGCTCAATGGACCGTTCCCGTCTCCTTCGATCGGATCGGTACGAAATGATACGGGCGTTTATTACGACACCGACACGGACACCTCCAAAGCTGTCACGTCGAATGCGACGCAGGATGGTGGTTGGGCGTACAAGCCAGCCAATGGCAGTCTGAAACTGAATGTTGATGCCAGCGAATACGGCCACGACTGGTAGGGCCCGCCTCGTGCGTCAGGGGACGTCGCGGTTGTTGCGCCGAGCCGGTTTTCAGCCCCTGTGCCCGGTCTTGGCCAACGAAGATGACGCTGCCTGGCAACTTGGCTGCGGCAATGATCGCGACCAACCAGCTGAGCGTAATTCACATCGCCAGTAGAGCGGGCGCGATCGCAGTGCATCCATTCTGATTCAGAATTTCACACGGCCGAACTCATGTCCCATCAACCCACTGTCCTGATCGCAGAAGACGATCCTGTGTTTCGGCGCGTGATGAACTTTACGATTGCCCGATGCGGCTTGACGGTCGAAACCGCCAGCGATGGCCTGGCCGCCTACCAGCGGATTTGTGGAGGTGGAATCGATTTTCTCGTGACCGACCACCAGATGCCGCTGTGCACCGGATTGGAATTGCTCGAAATGCTCGAGCGCAACCTGGACGTTGTTCGGCCGCCGGTGATCTTGTGCACCGCCAAAGGACTGGAACTGGATAGCCAACACCTACAGTCACGCTTCGCTTTGGCGGCGATCATGCACAAACCGTTCAGTCCCCGCCGATTGAGTGAGTTGATTCTTCAGCACATTCGTGTCAGTTCGGAGCCGACACCGTCGCCGCTCCCGAATCCTCCGGTGACGCCGTGGCAGATCGCCGGAACGAATCCAGAGGGCGTCAGCGATGGATGACATGATTACCGACAAGACCGCCTCTGCGAGTGGCCAAGTAGCTAGCGAGACGTCATCCACCGGACGAGCCTCGCCGCCGTCGCCACCGTCACATCCTTCCCAACACCGGCTCGTGACAACGCGCGTCGGGCTGATTTTCGTTGTCGTCGCGATTTGCGTATTGGTTTTCGCTCTGGCCTCCCACGCGACTTCCGGACATTCCCATCTCGAGTCGTTGATGTGGATTGCCGCGGTCGCGGCCTGTTCGTTGGGTGGGCTGGTTTCGATGCGTTCGGTTCGCACCCTGCGGGCCATCGAAGACGAATTGCGACGGAAAAAGACTGGCCAGCGGCAATGGCAAGCGGCACGGCCGATCATCGGTAGCGATCCGATCACCAATGGCTGGAACGAATTGCTCGAGGAGATCTCGCACGCACAGCAGGGCTCCGGTCAGTCGCGTGCGCCTGCCGCCCTTGACCAAGAAGTCGTGACGTTGGCTCGCGCAATGCGTGGCTTGCCGGTCGCTTGGGTGATCACCGACACCGAGGGACGGATCCGATTCTTGGGTCCCACCGCATGTGGCATGCTGGCGTTGGACGAAGAGTCATCGCATGTCGGCAGAGACTTACCCGAATTGCTGGGTCTTCGCAATGAAGAGGACGATTCTGCCAAGGCTGTTCTTTCCCGGATGCTAGGGGCGGTGCGAATGGTCAGCGAGCGTTACACCATTCACGTCGCCGCGCGTCAACTACACATTCGTATCACTCGCTCGCGTCTTTCCGGACGCAGTGGCGACGGAGAGGGAATGGCCTGGGTGCTGAGCGATGAAACGCAGCAGCGTTTGGCTACCGAAGCACGCGACCAATTTGTGATGACAGCCACGCACGAACTCCGCACACCATTGACCAACTTGCAGGCTTATGCCGAGGCGTTGCAAGAAGAAGAAGGTCTGGAAATCGAACGCCAGAAAGAATTCTGCAATGTCATCACCAGCGAAGCGAACCGGCTGGGAAGATTGGTTGACCAATTGTTAACGGTCAGCCAGATGGAAGCGGGCTCGATGACCGCCAATCGTCACGAGTTGGAAATGTTGCCGATGCTGGAATACGCCGCCGATCAACTTCGCGGCCAGGCCGAACAGAAACAGATGCAAATCAAGACAAACCTGTCAGCAAAATTGCCCACCGTCTTGGGCGACCGCGACAAACTGCAGGCGGCGCTGGTCAACCTGGTCGGCAACGCGATCAAATACACGCCTCCGGGGGGCGAGGTGTTGCTCCGCTGCGCGGCCGAACATCGCTGGGTGCGAATCGATGTTGAAGACAACGGACCGGGAATCCCCGAGGACGAGCAAACGAAAGTCTTTGACAAGTTCTTTCGTGGCAGCGCCACGCGAGATTCCGACCAGCGGGGCAACGGTCTGGGTCTGGCGTTTGCACGCGAGATCGCTCGTCTGCACGGTGGCGACATTGAGCTGCAGAGCACCGTAGGTGAAGGATCGACCTTCACCTTGAGGCTGCCCATTGGTGGTCAGTCGCGTTCGGGGATTTGAATGACAGCGAAATCGCAGTGGAGATAGCAGGGAGATCGCATGGCATTGATCAATCAACACGGCGCCGTCTCCGTACTTCGCCCCGAAGGTCCGCTGCGCAGCGAGGCAATCGCATCCATCGACAAACAACTGGGACCGCTACTCTCGGGTGGCGTCCCGTACATCATCATCGACATGTCCGACACGCCGCTGATCGATAGTGCCGGTTTGGAGTGGATTCTTTCACTCGATGACATCTGTTGCAGACGCGGTGGCTGCTTGCGGCTGTGTAGCCTGGGAGAACTCTGTCAAGACATATTGAGAATCACCGCCGTTGGTGCTTCGGTACAACAGTTTGATGATCTGACGGTTGCCTTGGGCAGTTTTGCCTGATCACAAGCTGTCCAGGCGAGGTTATGACCCATGAACGATCTAGCAACAGCAAATACCGGCCAGCGTTTGCCGCCCCGCGTGGTTGTTCCGATGGCCCGGCGCAAACCGCACGCTTCGCAAGTCCCCCTCGGACAACGGCTGATCGAAGCCGGCCTGCTGCGTGAAGACCAGCTCGATTCAGCGTTGTCACATCAAGCCACCGAAGGTCAGCGAAAATCTGTTCCCATCGACGATGGCGCCGAGGGCGAAGACGGTCGAGCCATTCCACGTTGCGCCAAACGCCTTGGTGAGGTGATCGCCGAACTGGGGTTGGTCGATGAAGGGAATTTGCTGCCCTTGCTGGGCGAACAACTGGGCGTTGAAGGGGTTCGGTTGCGAGAAGGATTGATCGATCCCGAGGCCGTGCGACTGATACCTCGTGACCAGGCAGAACGTTTTCATTCGCTCCCACTGATGCGTGTCCGCGACGAATTGACCGTCGCGATGGCGGATCCGCAGGACTTGTCGGCCATCGATACGCTGTCACGTCTGAGCGGTTGTCGCATTCGACCCGTCTTTACTTTGGCGAGCGGAATCGATCGCCTGTTGCCGCGATGTTACGAAGACGACTTTACGGTTGATTCGGTGACTGCCGATTTGGATGTCGAACAGTTGGAACTGGAATCGGACGCGATCGATCTGGACTTGACCGGTGCCCAGCAACTTGCCGAAGGTAGCCCGGTCATCAATCTGGTCAACTACGCAATCGTGCAAGCGGTTCGCCAAGGCGCCAGTGATATCCATATCGAACCTGGACAAAAGAGTACGTCCGTCCGATTCCGAATCGATGGATCACTTCGCGAGGTGATGAAACCACGAAAAGATCTGCACGCGGCAATCGTCTCGCGGATCAAGGTGATGGCGAAATTGGACATTGCCGAACATCGCCAACCTCAAGACGGGCGGCTGCATGTCCGTATCTCGCGGCGTGATGTTGACTTACGTGTCAGCACGTTGCCGACCGTGCTGGGCGAAAAAGTCGTGCTGCGTGTGTTGGACCGGCAAAGCCTGACCTTCGATTTGAATCGACTCGGCTTGCCTAACGGATCGCTGAGCACCGTTCGAGAGATGCTGTCACGACCACACGGTTTGGTTCTCGTGACCGGGCCGACAGGAAGCGGAAAGACCACCACCTTGTACTCGGCGATCGAGTTGATCAAGGGTATCGAAAGAAACGTGATCACCGTCGAAGACCCTGTCGAATACCAACTCGACTTGATCAATCAGGTGCAAGTGCAAAACGAAAATGGCGTGACTTTCGCGCAAGCGTTGCGGAGTATCCTCCGTCAGGACCCCGACGTGATCATGGTCGGCGAGATCCGTGACCGCGAAACGGCAGAGACCGCGATCCAGGCTGCATTGACAGGACACCTCGTGCTCAGCACCCTGCACACGAACGATAGTGTCTCGGCAGTCACGCGTCTGGTCGACATGGGCGTCGAACGTTTCAAAATCGCCGCCGCGCTGGTCGGCGTTATCGCCCAACGTTTGCTGCGGAATCTTTGTGAAAATTGCCGTGAAACGTATTACCCTTCCGCCAAACTGCTGGAAGCTCTGCACTACGACGGCGACACGCGGCATCCCTTCGCACGCAGTCGTGGCTGTTCGCAGTGCTTCGAATCAGGCTTTCGGGGACGAACGGGTGTGTACGAACTGTTGGAATGCAACGCCCACTTCCGCCAACTGATCAACTCCGATGCAACGCTGGACCAACTGCGTGCCGCTCATCGAGGTCCGACGTTGTTTTCCGAAGGGATGCGAATGGCCGAAGCAGGAAAGACCAGTTTAGAGGAAGTCCGTCGCGTGACCATGAGCGACTGAGTTGCCTCGTTACCAAGCAAACTTGAACGATCGATATGATTCCCGCCTACGCACCCTATCATCCCGCCGCCAATCCCGAAGCCGTCGTGCGTTCGTTGACATCGGAGGCCGACCGCAATGCGCACAACGAGTTCCCAGCCGGCGGACCGGGCGGCAAGAATACTGGTCCGGGCAACGATCCGAAAAAGACAACCGCTGCCCTCGAAAACTTCTCGATGCGACGAGTCTCGCATGGAACGGTTTTGCTGACGCTCAACCAGTTGGCGGTGATGAACCAAAACGGAATCGACATCGCCGAGGCGATCGAGACGGTCGCGTTTCATTGCCGCAACAAGCGTTTGGCCCGCTCGTTGCATCAGATTCATGAGGCGGTGAACAACGGTCAGGCATTTTCCACGGCGGTGGCGTCCTTCGGCACACATTTCCCACCCACCCTGGCACCGATGCTGGCCGCCGCCGAAGCAACCGGCCAAGTTCCACAAACACTCGGCAATGTGTGCGAACGATTGCGGAGCGAGTTGCAACTGCGGGGCACGATCCTGGCGCGCCATGATCTACCCGATTATCTTGATCGTCGCATCATCGGTCGTGATGTGCGCTTTGATCCTGGGAGTGCTACCGCAATTCAGCAAAGTGTTCTTGTCCCTGGGCCGACCAATCCCCGCGTCCACACAAATGTTGTTGGCACTGGGCGATTTCTGTCGTGAGTACTGGTTGTTCATATTGCTGCCGATGATCGGCCTTCTCGTATCTCTGATCATGCTCCGTCGTCATCCGATTGTTCAGGTACCGCTGAATCGATTTCTGATGTATGGCTGGCCAATCCGCGGTGCGTATCGACCGCTTCAGGCCGGACGAACATTCCGTACGCTGGCGTCGATGGTCGAAGGCGGCGTTCCGCTGTTGCAATCGGTTCGCCTGGCACGTCACACGACGCGAGATGCCTATTGGCAGGATTTGCTGGATCGCATTGAAGAAAGCCTGATCGACGGTTCAACCGCCAGCGCAGCGATGTCGGGGATCGATTTCATTCCGCCGGAAGCGTCCCAAATGATGGCCACGGCCGAGCGAACCGGTCGCGTTGCGGAAGTGTTGGACAGTATTGGCGACTTCTATGAGGAGGAGGCGGGGCGACGCGTCAAACGTCTCGTCGTCGCGTTGGAACCGGCCATCATTCTGGTGATGGGCGTGATTGTTGCCGGCGTCGTGATGTCACTGCTGTTGCCACTGCTGGACGTGTCTTCGGTCCACTAATAACGATTATCCCAATGGCACCAGCAGGTTGCCAGAAGCTGCCGCACTGGGTGACACACCGCCCCGGTTCGATTTGAAAGGTGACCCACTATGACGTAAATCCAAATGGTCGAATCTCAGCAGGGGCGGATCGCAAACTTCCAATGTTCACCAACATCAAACAATCGTACTTGGTCCCAACCGCTGTCTGGCCGCGGCAGTGGATGCAAGCAACCACGCGTTTCGTCGGAATCGATATCGGCGTCGACCGCGTGCAGGTGGCAAGTTTCGGCTCTCTGGACAGCCGCAGCACGGGAGTCGAGAACCCCAATGCATCCCTCAGCTGGCTCTCTCGTACTGAATTCGAGCTGCCAATCGACCCCTCCCGACCGCCGACACCAAGTCTCGTTGATTCGATTTGCGAGACCCTTTCCGAATGCCTGCCGCGGTGCGTCGATGGCGAACGACAGGTCGCGGCATTGGCTCTGCCGCTGCCATGGATTCATTACGAAACAGTACCCTCATCCGAGCTCGCCGATAGCCAGGCGATGTGTGATTCGATGTTCGAGGCATCGGTCTTTCAAAGCCCTGCGCATCTTAGCCATTGGCCCGTGTGCGATGGAAAACAGCAGCAGGTGGTGGCCGCGGCAGCCGAATTCGCTGCTTGTCGAGTTGCCGAAGCGACCGCCAGCGTCGGCTATCGTGTGCAGAGCATTCTTCCACACGGCGTGGCGCTAATCCACGCGGCAAGAGAATTGACATCGGTTGCCCCGCACTCGGTCGTGCTGCTGGAGCGGTTCGGCGGATTGGTGTGCGTCAACAATGCAAACCGTTGCGGCTTGTGCCGAGCGCTTCCCGCCTGCGGACAAACCGACCGTTCCCACGAATACATCGACCAACTCGAACCTTGGCTCGAGGAGATCGCTTCGGAAGTGACTGCCACATCCCGTTACGTGGCTCGGCTGGCCGGCAGATCCAACTCGCACGACCCCGTGCTGATCGCCGGATCGGTCGCACAGATCCCCGGCGTCGACGAATTACTAGCAACGCTGCTCGGACGTCCTGTGGCGACCTGGCGATACGCCAGTCGCATCCGGCCGGTGGGTGCCAACGATCCCGATAACGACTTCACTCGCTTGGATCCAAGCCGTGCCGTCGCCATTTCGTTAGCACAATGTGCGGCCTCGCGATTCTCCATCGGAGGACGATGATGGCGATCCACACAACCACACACCCGCTGGAGCAGTTCGAACTGTTGCCGCCAGCCTTTCGGCAGGAACGCCGCGTCCGTCGCATCGTCTACGGATGGATCGTCGTCATTGGCTCGTTATCGGCAATCTTCGGCGGCTTGATCGCGACGACCACCCTTCGGCTGCATCGTGATCGGCAGGCTCGCGAAAATCTCGTCGTCGCGGCGCTACCACTGCTGGATCTGCGACGTGACGTGTTTCGACTGCAGCAGCGCAACACTCAAAGACAACAATGGTGTCAGTGGGTGGAATCGGCAAAACCAGATGACAACGCGTTTCAAACACTCGCAACCGTCGTCAGCACGCCACCAAGCGAGATCGAAAAGATCAAAATCGACAGACTCAGTATTCGACTGCCCCTGGAATACCCCGCGAACGCAAAAGAGGTACCCAATTGGGCAACCCCGCAGTTGGCCGTTTTGGCACGCGCCGGGTCGTCCGAAATCGCTCGGCAGTGGGTCGAACAACTGAATCATTCCGATCGTATCGCGGCCGCGTCGCTGGATGTCAAACCGGCCGATTTGACGGACGAACAGATTGAACTGACAGCGATCCCCCTGACCACGCGGATTCTGCCGTGAGCAAATCGTATCGAACCCTCCGCTCGCACAAGTCGTCGTGGTGGCAACGCTTGTTCGCTTCCCCATCGGGCTGCCACCTGCTTGGCATCTCGCTTAGCCTTTCGCTGATCGTGTCGACCGCGTTGTTTTGGTACCGCAGCAACGCTGCCGTGACAACGGTTGACTGGGGCGATGCGGTCATTGATGTCGCCGATGCCGCACAACTGGTCAGTGATGCCGAAAACTGGCGGCAAAAGCACACTCTCCTGTTCCAAGACTCACAAGCGATTGACAGTCGCGTGGCAACGATCGCCAAATGGTTGCCGCCAACGGCCGATTGGGACGTGACCGAGAAGGAAATACGAACCGTCGCCCAATCCGCTGGCGTGAACGTCGTGTCACTCGATGAGGGCGGGCGGCACGTGGGAACTCGTGTCGGCGTTGCCGCCGCAACCTGCCGTATCGACGGATCGTATCAGGCGATCTGCAGATTCCTGGTCGCGATCGCGAATCGGGATCAACCGATCGAATGCCACGAAATCAAAATGCAGCGCGGCCAATCACCACCGGCGATGCTGACAAGAACTCACGATGCACCGCCACCCTTTCGTTGCGCGTCCCGTTTGCCGCCCAAGGCAGCGTCGCGGCTCGACTTCTCGCACCGGAGACGAACGATGCAGGATGAATCCACTGGGAATCAAAAAGACCTGACACAACGAGTCGGCTCGAAGAACGCTAGCAATGCTAAGAAAAAGGTCGCCGTGGCGGTCCTGTCGGTGGTCTTGGTCATCGCGTTCCTCACCCAACCGGATAGCAGTTCTCCCGAAACCGAATCGGATCAGTCGACAACGGTGAACGTGCCCGAATCCGATTCCGAACAGCCCCCGCAACCTATCGGTGACCAGGGCGAAGTCGCCACCGCCCAATTCTCTCAAATTCGCGAATTGTCGCGAATCGATATCGATCGCGTTTTGGAATCGTCGGCTTTCGTTTCCGAACCAAAAACCATCCGACGAATCGATGTCGCCGATTTGAAAGTCCAAGCGGTCTACGGAAATGGCGTTGCAAAGTCGGCGCTCGTGGGCAGCTCGATCGTCCGCTCGGGGCAACCCCTTCCCGACGGTCGAAAGGTGCTTGCGGTCAGCCCCGAAGGCGTTGAACTTTCGCAGTAGCACGCGGCTGGACCGACGCGGCCCCTCCCGCAGCCCGCCCGCATTTGCTAGCACCCTGCCGCATGCTAGCAGGGCCTTTCGCCGCGCCAACGGTCGGAACATTCATCGATGGCGGTGACAGATTTCGGCAACTTTACCGCGATTCGGTTCTTCCCGGCTGCCGCAATTGGCCGATACCGGTTGTGACGACTTTAACGGTTGTACCGCTTTTGACAGTCGTAACGATGACGAGTTCTCGAACCACACAACCTAGGTGCCAGGTGCGAATGCCATCCACGGGCGCGTTTTGCCTCGGATCACTGCTGGTCTGCGCCTGCTGCTGCTGCTGCTGCTGCGCCGGTCAATGCCGAGGGGCCCGTGACGTTGTCCGAGGCAAAGCTTCGAATCGCACAAAACGTGTCGGGCGAGCTTCGGCCGGCCCCGCTTCCCCGGTCGGCCCCGGTTTACCGGCCGGCCCCAGTTTCCCGGCCGGCCCCAGTTTCCCGGTCGGCCCCAGTTTTCAGGCCAGACCCAGTTTCCCGGCCAGACCACGCTCCCCCGTCGATCCCCAAACGTTCGCCCAGCCCAGAGCTGCGCCCCGTGGCACACTGGGAACCGGTTCCCACGCCTTCGGGTCGGCCAGCAACGATCCGCCGGGTATCGCAAGATTCCGTCCTCATTCCGATCGAGACCCAACCGCTCAATGAAGAGGTTCAACTGGAGGGTGATCAGGGGTTGGTCACGCTGATCGCGACGGGCGCCGATCTGACTTCGGTGTTGCGGATGATTGCGGATCATCACGGATTGAATCTGGTCCTGGGACCCAATGTCGGCGGTTCGGTCACGGTCAGCATTCGCGGCGCGCATTTGGAAGAGGTGCTCGATGCGATCCTCGGTGTGGCCGGGTTCACCTGGAATCGAGTCGACAATTTGCTGTATGTCACCGGATCGACGGTCACAGGGATGGACCGCCGCGTTCAAGGTCGGAGGCTTCAGGTTTATCCGCTGGATTACGTTTCGGCGTCCGAAGTCCAAATGGTCGCCACCGGGTTGCTCTCTCCGGTGGGACGCGCGTTTGTCAGCGAATCCGATTCGGCTGATCAACTTCGCACGCGCGAGCTGCTGGTCGTTGAAGATACGACATCGGCCCACCAGCGAATCGCCGAATACATCGCTCAGGTCGACATACCGCCGCGACAGGTTCTGATCGAAGCCCATGTGCTGCAGATATCGCTTGGCGAGGACGAGAGACACGGGGTCGATCTGTCGCGCCTGGCGAGATTCAAGGGAGCAAAGATTGCCATCGAGGGGAGCGGATTTGCCGGGGCAAGCGGAGGTGGACCGTCGTTCGCGCTTCGAGTCGACGGCACGGACTTGAACAATGTGATTGAACTGATTCGCCAAGAAACCAACGCGCGCACTCTGGCCTCGCCAAAGCTTTCGGTCGTCAATCGTCAGGAAGCGAAGATTCAAATCGGGCAACGTCTGCCTTATTCGGTCGCCACGACAACGCAAACGACCACGGTGCAGAGTGTCGAATTTCTGGAAGTCGGGATCGTGTTGACGGTCCAACCGGTGATCACCAATGACGGCAATGTGCTGATGACGGTGCTGCCAAAAGTCTCGGGGGGAAAGATCACCGAGAACGGCTTTCCAGAAGAAGACACGACCGAGGTTCAGACCACGATACTGCTGCCCGATGGTGGCGGCGTGATCATCGGTGGCTTGATTCGGGAGGATAATGTTCAGACACGATCGATTGTCCCTGGTTTTGGCCGAATTCCGGTGCTCGGAATGTTGTTTCGAAAGGGAACCGACGAGATTCGCCGAAACGAGTTAATCGTGGCCCTGGTCACTCATGTGATGCCCGAGGCATGTGGCCCGCGCCGACACGAACTGATGGAGCTGGAACAGGCACTTCCCGATTACTCGGCCAGCGAGCTACGGCACCCACAAATGCCGTTGATGCTGGATCAGTAAGCCGACCGAAATCGACGGCCGCGCACCTGCTTTCGACTCGCCACGGCCCCCTGGGCGGTCAGCCTTGCTGCCCGGCATAACGCAAACTTCGGACCACCATCTGTCTGGCTTCGTCGACATCCACGTCAACAGCGACTTCCATGTTCATCGGCCACTCCGGTCGCATCCGGCGGTCAAACACGGTCATGCCCCGCGTTAATTCCCCACGCGTCTCCACTTTGCCCGCCATGTTCTTCCAGGTGAACAGGTCGGGCTCCAGCACGGCGAGCATTGTCGTCGCGTCATACAATGAAATCACTTCACATCCAAGCTTCTGGTGCGCCGCTCGAAAAGCGAAGGTCAAAATTTTGTGCAGCATCCCGCCGGCTCGCGTGTACTTGGCCGGCAATTCCTCGAGCAACTGCACACCAAACTTGACCGATTCGGTCACATCCAGGGGGACCAGACTCTTGGTTGTCGCCGACGCGAAGACCTCGCTTGCGCTTGCGGCATCAAAGAACATGTTCAGTTCAGCCGCCGGAGTGGCGTTTCCGGGTCGAGTCACCGAGCCGCCGCTGATCACCACCTTGTCGATCATCGGCACGGCAGTTGGATCCCATTGGCACAAACGGGCCAGGTTCGTCAGTGGTCCCAGGCACACCAGAGTCAGCTTGCCGGGATGCTTGCGAAGCAGTTCCCCGATCACCTTTTCGCTGGCGACCTGATGTTGACGGTCCGAATACTGAAAATCGCAACCGCCCAGCCCATCGTTGCCGTTGAGATGGCGATCATCCATCACCGCCGCATTTTCAGCCGCCGTCGCCTTGCCAACCCGTGGATAACGTGGCGGGTCAAGCTGGCCCAGGATGGCAGTCACGTTGGTTGTCGCTTGGGACGCTTCGACCGTGCCGGCAGTGGAAGTGATCGCCATCACTTCCAGCCGGGGATCAAAAAGCGCAATGCAGAGTGCCACTGCGTCGTCGATCCCGGGGTCACAATCGATGATAATCTTCCGAGTCATGCCATCAGTTTATTGTCCGCCGAGCGTTCGCACTATCCCGTCAAAATCACCGGTTTCTCATGTCCACCACCGCTTTTCAAACCGCCATCCATCAAGCCGCCTCCGGTGACGACCTGTCCATCGATCAAACCAGCGCACTGATCGACGCGATGCTGAAAGGGGAGGCCAGCGAAGAGGAAGTCGGCCAACTTTTGCTCGCCCTCCGCGAGAAAGGCGAAGCGGTCAGCGAACTGGTCGGTGCCGCCCGGGCGATGCGACTCCATATGACCCAGATTCCCCATCACCACAAAACCCTGCTCGATACCTGTGGCACCGGCGGCAGCGGCAGCGGCACTTTCAATATCAGCACCGCAGTGGCAATCGTTGCCGCCGCAACGGGAGTCCCGGTCGCCAAACACGGAAACCGAAAAGCAACCAGCCTGAGCGGATCGGCTGACGTGCTGGAGGAACTCGGCGTCGGCATCGAGTCGGATGCCGACGCGGTCGCCAGACGACTCGATTCGATCGGCATCTGTTTCTGTTTCGCAGCCAAATTGCACCCCGCGATGCGACACGTCGTCGCAGTACGCCGCAAGCTGGCAGTCAAGACGCTGTTCAACTTGCTGGGACCGCTTTGCAATCCGGCCGGCGCGACCCACCAACTGCTGGGTACGTCATCGGCCGATGCACAATTGAAAGTTGCCGCAGCAATCAGCCAGCTCGGAACCACTCGTTCGTTCGTCTTGCACGCCTCGGACGGCCAGGATGAAGTTTCACTCGACGGCACGACCGAGACCATCGAAGTCACTCCGCATGGCCAAACGCATCACAGTTGGACCGCGAGCAGTTTCGGCCTGTTGCCCCTGGGCGCGAGGCGGCTCGCCGCAGCCAACCCCGCTGAAAGTGCCGCGATCATCCGCCGTTTGCTCGACGGCCAACCGGGACCCTGTCGAGACACGGTCATTGCCGGCACCGCCGCGGCGCTGCTGCTGGTCGACAAAGCGACGTCGCTGCGAGACGGTGCCGAGCAAGCCGCCCAGGCCATCGACAGTGGTGCGGCAAAAGAAAAACTCGACCAGTTGAGACGGGACTGACAAATTCGGGCGCACAACCGACTAGATCAACTCGTGCAATTGGATAAACGATTTGCCGAGCCGTCCTGCGTAGTTTCCGGCGCTGATCTTTCGCAGTCCGGGAGTTTCGGCAGCCGCGACAATTGCCCGCTTCGTCGCTTCCTTGATCGCCTCCAGGTCCCGACCGTTGACGATGATTTCCATGATGCTGTTGACACCTTCGGGAACCTTGGACTGCTCGCCCAATTTCTCTCGCAGGCTCGGACAGAACTCGGCGTAAGTCGCGGCAACCAAGAAATCATAGCTGCTGCCCGCCTTGGATCCGCTGGCGGCAACACCACCGGGAAAGGTCGTGATCACGTCGGCAGCCCCTTCCACGGCAATCGCAGCTCGTTCGGCCGCGTCCAATGCGGTCTCCTCGTTGGGCCCGAAAAACCACAAGTTCCCACCCATCACGCCGTCGCGATATCCGAACCGGCGCGACAAGAAGAACTCACCGCCCATAATCGGGATCACCCATCCGCGCTCGCCATAACGCTGGTCCCGAAACTGATACCGATCACCGAATAAAGCGATCTTGCGACCGAGTTTAAAGTAATCGTCACTGTCGATCCGGTTGAAACAACGTGCGGTCGGACAGGTCAATACGTTTTGGCTAATCCGCGCCAACATCACCTTCTGCAATTGATCGCGTCGATTGTTCACGAATCGGGGCACATGGAATTGAACCGTCGCACCAATCCGGCCATCGGGCGTCGCACCCGCGGCGGCCGCATCGGCATCAATCCATTGCGAAACTCCCGCTTCACAATCGCAAAGGATTGTGCTCGAGGAATGTCCCGTCACGGCGTTGACACAGTGCGTCAACCAACGCTGATCTCGTGCCGTGATCAAGATCTCGCCGTAAATGCTGCGAAAACCTTCGGCATAGGTATCGTCAACGAGGTTGCGTAGATCAGTCATTTGGGTTGCCCATTCTGGTCGCCGTCGAGGTGTCGCCAATGCAAACGGTTTTGGGCCTAGGACGCGCCCGATTCCGTCACAGACTCGCGCTTCGGTGACAACCTTGTCCATGTAGATGTCGTGATCTTGCATCGGGATCTTGTCGAACATCTGACATTCAAAGGCGAGCGAGATCAGCGGTGTCTCGGGCTTCGCATTCTCAAGCAACTTGTCGTAATATCCCTTACCATGCCCGGTCCGACCGCCGCGATCGTCAAAGGCGACGCCAGGAACCAAGATCAGGTCCAACTCTTTGACGTCCACACGCTTGCTGTCCATGTCTCGCAGATCGGCACGAGGCTCCAAGATCTTGTACATTCCTATTTCCAACTCGTCCATCGACTGCAGATGAAACAGTGCTAACTCGCCATCAACGCAATAGGGAATCACGATCCGTTTTCCGCTCGCCAGTGCGGCCGGCAACGCGTGACGAGTACGAGCTTCATCGCGAACGTCGACATACCACATCACGCAATCCGCCGAACGATACTCGTCCAACTCCATCACTCGATCGGTAATCTGTTGGCTAATGGAGTCCTTCTCGGCCTGTTCTTTCCGAGCCGCGTGGGCCGCTTTGCGGATTTCATTCTTGCGCTGAGAAAGCTGGTCGGTGGTGGTCATGGTCAACAGAGTCTCCAAGGGATGCGTTCGGCAAACGGTTCCATGTGGATCGTCGCCATTGCCGGCAATGATTCGATGGGTTCGTCGAACCGGAGAATGTACCGTCACTCGGTCAGCCACGGGAGCGGTAAAGGAGAATTCGTTTTCTCGCAACTCACAGCGAAGCAAAACGTTTCGCGGCGGCGGTCCAGGCTCTCGGGTTGTTCGGCTCGTATCGCAATGTCTGGAAACTATTTCGCACCACTGCCCTCGCCTCGCTGATCGATTCCAATTTGCCGGTGCCCAGCATTTGCATCAACAGATTCCCGGTCGCGGTCGCCTCCACCGGGCCGGCAACCACCAACCGGTCACATGCATCCGCCGTCATCTGACAGAGAAATCCGTTCAGCGACCCTCCGCCCACAATGTGAATCACGTCGATGCGATGCTCGACAAGCGATTCGAGCATCTGCAAACAAGCACGATAGCGAAGCGCTAGCCCCTCCAGCGATGCCCGATACAAAACGCCGTCCTCGTTCGGCACCCGTTGACCGGTGCGATCGGCATAAGCAAGAATCTCGTCGACCATATCATCGGGTGCCACAAAGGCAGGGTCGTCGGGATTCAGCAACAACTCGAACGGGCGCGCATCTGTCGCCGATTGAACCATCGCATCCCATGAAATCGCCTTGCCACGACGCTCCATCGACTTGCGGATCTGCTGAAAGATCCACAGCCCGCCGATGTTCTTCAACAACCGTGTGCTCCCCTGTACGCCACCTTCGTTGGTGAAATTCAACTCCGCACATCGCTGGTTGATTCTTGGCTCCGGCAATTCGCAACCCATCAACGACCAAGTCCCCGAACTGATGTAACACCAAGCAGGTTTCGCCGGGGCAAAACCGTCCGCCGGTACCGCCAATACGGCCGATGCCGTGTCATGAGTCGCGGGAATCACCACCGGCACATCCACCAACCCGATTGCCGAGGCCACCGATGGCTGGACCGGCCCCAACGTCGTCCCCGGCTGGCACAGTTCGCCGAAGATTCGATCCGGTAACGCGAACCGAGAAATCAAGTCACGTCGCCACTGCTTCGTGCGGGGGTCCAACAACTGAGTCGTCGAGGCATTGGTCAGCTCGACGCTTCGCCGACCGGTCAGTAGCCAATGGAAGAAATCACCCATCATTAAAAACCCGTCCGCGATCTGAAGCGACGGTTCTGCGGCCAATGTCGCGGCGACCAATTGGTACAACGTAGTGATCTCCATGAATTGCAAACCGGTCGCAGCGAAGATTTCGTCACGCGGGACGATCTCAAAAGCACGGTCCAACACGCCTCGTGTTCGCGCGTCGCGGTAATGCCGAACCGGCCCCACCAGCTGGTCCTGATGATCCACCAGCACATAATCCACGCCCCAGGTCGCAACACCCACCGATTCCACACGGGCATGCTGGTTCGCCGCGTCTCGCAGACCCGCTTGGATCTCCCGCCACAAACCCAGCACGTCCCACTGCAACGAGTCTTGAACGCGGACCGGATCGTTGTCGAAGCGGTGGACCGTTTGCAACGACAATTTGCCGTCCACCAGCGAACCGGCGATCACTCGGCCACCCGATGCCCCCAAATCAACAGCCAAATGGACGGGGGTACTCCGGGACGGATTGTCGATTGCCATGGGCACGCCACTCGATTCTGGAAGCTACGTCGTTGGGAATCCACCGATTCGGGAAACCACGTTTTGTCGAGTCGGCTAAGTTATCCCGATCTCCATTGGCCAGGTAGTCGGTCGACGCAAACACAGGCCGTACAGGGAGAATTGCGAATCCCCCCTGCGGGGTGGCGTGTTGCACGTGGACGGTGCGATGTCCTCAGCCAACAGCGAGCCGCCGGAAAAGGAAAATTTTTTTAAATCGCTCGTACTCAACGCTTTACCGCATGGGCGGGTTGTGGGGTCGAACCAAATCACAAATCTGCGGTTGACCGGCCCTGCGCAGAACGTACTCTAACGCTGTCGATTGATCGGGCGCGGCGTTGGGCGGCGCCCTTTTTCGACGCCTCAAGACAACTGGACGTTTTGATTGCAAGTCATTGACAGCAATCAACTTACGTTAGCTGGCAGTCGGCGATCTCCGATCTGCCAAATAACGGTTCCGTCTCCGCGAGTTCGCCTCGCGTGGGGTTAACGCGGTCAGCTTGCGGCCACGGGCTGACATCGTCGACGGGGCTCGAACTTCGGTCCGAGCGAACGTCATCGAAACTCCACGGGCCGGGTACAAGGAGTGCCCGGTCGCGAACGCTCGCGAGGACTCATCGCTCACGCGCTTGCGAGGACTCATCGCACGCGCTCGGCAACACGAAGTTTTGCGCTTCGTGATCTTGGATTCGTACGAACCTCTACCTCGGACGGGCGAATCGGTTTTTTCGTCAGCACGTTCCACCTTGGGTCGTCGCGAAAAACATTCTTCACGATTCGATCTTCCAACGAATGGAAACTGATCACGGCGATTCGACCGCCAGGCGACAACCAATTCGGCGCCGATCTCAGCGTTCTCTCGAGAATATCGAGTTCATCATTCACCTTGATTCGCAACGCCTGAAAAGTTCGGGTCGCGGGGTGTATGTCGTGGTTCTTACTTCGCCGCACACAACGACGACAGATCTGGACCAGATCATCAACGGTCCTTACCGGATCTTCGTTTCGCCGCTTGGCGACGATCTCGCGGGCGATGCGGCGACTGAATCGCTCCTCACCATACTTGTAAATGACATCCGCGATCTCGGCTTCCTTGTGCTGTGCCAACCAGTCACTCGCCGGGATTCCCGACTCGGGATCGAATCGCAGATCAAGTGGAGCGTCGGCGCCGAAACTGAAGCCTCGCGTCCGATCTCGCAATTGGTCGCTGGACAGCCCGAGGTCCAAAACCATCGCGTCGGCCGCTGAAAGATCCATTGCCGCGAGCGCTTTGGGGACCTGTTCATAGCTACCGAGAAAGACCGTCAAGCGAGGATCGTTCGACTCTGATTCCACACGTCGGCTGACCGCCGGGTCACGGTCCAACGCGATCACCTGGCCTTGGCCCTCCGGCAGAGCCTCCAGCAGCAATCGCGAATGACCTCCACCCCCATAGGTTCCGTCAACCATCACGCGGGGCGAGTCATCACTTTCGGCAACTTCCGCGAATGGAGCTCGCTGTTGGCTTGTTGGAGAACAGCTCAGCCACTGAACGATCTCCGCTGGCATCACCGAAACGTGGCAGCTTTTCTCGGGCGCAGCGTTTTCTTCGATGCTTGTTTCTGGCTCAGCCGGCACTCGTGACACTCTTGCTGCAATGCAGCGCTTGTTCCATGTGTTGGCTAACCTCTTTCAATCGCTGCAAGTCTCCGCCACCGACTTCGGCAGCCAACCAACCGCTGAACTCGATGTCTCGCAGCGATTTCTCGACCGCAGGCCAGTCGATATCGCCCTCGGTGATATTGGTGAACTTTCCCTCCGCGCGTGAGAATCCTTTGATGTCAAGTTTCTTGATTCGCCCGCCAAGCGTGCGAATCCACTGGGCGGGGTCACCGTATTTCCAATGGTTACCGATGTCGAATTGGACGCCGACCCAAGGCGAGTCAAACGCATCGATGAATTGGGCCAGCTTATCTGCGGATTGATCGCTGCCACCCTCGTGGTCATACAAGAAATCATTCCAAACATTCTCGATCAGAATCGACACTCGGTGTTTTTCAGCGTCCGGCAGTGCCTCGTGAATACTCGCCATCGATCGCTCATACACTTCGGCGTCGGAACCATCTTTGCCATGTGCAGGAACCAACAGCATCGTGTCCGCGCCGACCGCGGCAGTCTCGGCAATACCCGCCTTGAGCCGGCTCAGCGCATCGGCTCGAACCGCCGGGTCTGGATCACTGTGCCGAACGCTCCAGTGATAACCGCCCACCGTACCATCGATGATCAATCCGCTTGCTTTCGCAGCCGCCTTGGCCTCGTCGACATTGATGCCGGGGGTGCTCAATTCGACACCCTCAAACCCCGCCTCTTTGGCCACTTTGAACTTGTCAGCAAGCGAGCCATTGACCTTGATCATTCCGACCTTGAGTGTCTTTCGCAGCCACGGTCCGGTCTGCTTGGATGCCGGTTGCTCGGCGTGACCACTGCTCTGCAGGCCCGATGCAAACGTGGTCGCCAACGCCGCCGCAGCGCTACGTTGCAGGAAGTCACGCC
Organism: Pirellulaceae bacterium; assembly: GCA_963734865.1. Taxonomy (GTDB): domain Bacteria; phylum Planctomycetota; class Planctomycetia; order Pirellulales; family Pirellulaceae; genus CBDCUW01. Next base: position 255,993 of record CAVTIV010000019.1, on the reverse strand, counting down.
GCATTAGTCTCGAATCTTTATTCATCAATCAGTCTCTGAAATGAATGTTCCTGGCAATCCTTTATCTTATTCCTAACGCATGACGACAGCCAGCGTGCCAGTTGGTGGCACTAAATCGCGGCGCCGCCCAAGCAACGCAGTTCATCGCCAACCCGGAGCAACAATCGTCCATCCACATACGCTGGCGTCGCCCCCACTGGCCCACCCAAGTCAACTTTGCCAAGAATCTGGAACGTGTCGCTTGCTTTTAACAGCGTCGCCTGGCCGTCCAGACTGATCAACAGCAATGTGTCACCGACCAGAATTGGCGAGGCGCCGAAATTGCCACCGATTCGCTCGAGCCAAATCGATTCACCCGTTTGTGCGTTCAGGCACGATGCCATTCCCTTGTCGCTGATCAAAAACAGGCGATCGTTCTTCAACACCGGCGTCGGTACGTAGGGCGCGGCTTCGTCGACCCGATAGACCTGGGTCGGTTGTTCGCCCGCTTTCGGAATTCGTACGCCGACCAAATGATTCCCACCACCACCGCTGCCGCTGCTGCCAATCGCGATGTCGCCTGCGATCAGCGGAGTGCTACAGCACCGCATCTCGAATACTGGCAAGCTCCACAACATCTTCCCCGTTTTCGCGTCCAATCCGAACAGACCGTTTCCTGTGTTCGCGTCGACCACTTGTGTCGATCCATCCGCCGCCTGGTAGATCGCCGGGACTCCGTAGCAGGACCGCGTCGTTTCCAGCGGCGTTTCCCAAATCGTACTGCCACTCGCTCGGTCGACCGCGATCATTCGGCTTTGCCCGGCAGTCTGATCCGGCTGCAACTGTTCGGCTTGCTGCGAGTTGAATAGCAATACCATCGAACCGACAATTCGCGGGGAAGTTCCGAAACCATGCTGACTCTGCCAGCTACCGAAGTCACGTGACCAAAGTTCGTTGCCATCATGGTCAAAACACTTCAGGTAAGTGTGCTGCGGATCACTCCATGCTGCGAACACGTTCTTGTCATCCGCCGCAGGCGTGCTCGAAGCATAGGTGTTGTGCGCGTGCAAATGATGGTTCGGCTGACTGAATTCTTTGGACCACCGCAGACTGCCATTGTTCAGGTTGATCGCCTGCAGTGCGATCTTTCCCTGATCGGGCTTGGAAACGAGGCAATAGACGTTCTCGCCGAAAACCACCGGCGAACCAACATCCCGCGAGCCGAGATTTCGACGCCAGCTATAGTCCGACTCGCTCCAGGTCGCCGGCAATTGGCCGGGACTCACACCATGCCCGGCGGGCCCGTGAAATTCAGACCATCCGATCGGAGAATCAGCGATGCATCTTGAAGAAAACGCGGAAGTCGCGAAGACGATGGCAAGGCACAGAAGCCGTCGGACGGTGCTCACACCGATTGAGTGATGGATCATGCGTCAACATTGATGTGGGTGGAAGGTGAACTCCAACCGAGTGAACTCGATCAGAGATGGGGGTTGGGATTGGAACGATACCAACAATCAAAACGACGGCTCGCTTCCAAGGTTCCCGCATTGTAAACGCTCCCATCCAATGCCGCTGCTCGGGGTATTGCCGCGGCGTACGATTTTCGGTCGTGGCCTGCTTTTACCCACCCATACCGTGTGCTTTTGGGCACAATTCCCCGACCCACTGGACCCCATGCTTCACCTCGATATCAGTCATCATCTGGATGCGTTGCTCGCCGACGAACCGTTGTGGAACGCTCTGGCCGGTGGCGTTCCGTTTCGCGAAACGTCATGGCTCGCCCCTTGGTGGCGGCACTTCGGAGCTGGCAAAGAAGCGTTCGTCCTGATCGCCCGTGACGACCAAAACACGATTCGCGGGCTGCTTCCGTTGTATCGCTGTAGCGACCGGTCATCGGGGCGAACGCTGTCGATGATCGGCGACGGGGATGCCTGTAGCGACTATGCATCGGTGCTGGCCGCCGCCGACGATGCGGTCGAAGTCGCTCGCGAAATGGGCCGATTTCTTGCCCATTGCGCGGCGGACCACGACAACGGGTGGGACATGATCAGTATCGACGGTGTCGTCGAGGGCGATCGCCCGATGGCTGCCTTTGCGTCGGCGCTCAAGGCGTCTGGCGGATCACTGCACGCACAGTCCCGAATGAGTACCTGGTTCAAGCCGACCGATGCGTCGTGGGACGATCATCTGAAGCATTTCGGAAAGACACAGCGGCGAAAAATGCGACGATGGAGTGAAAAGATTGACAGCACTCCGGGCCTGGAAAGACTTGCTGCCCAGTCGCCCGAGCAGGTCGACGAGTTGCTCGACGCGATGATCGCCTTGCACCAGCGTCGTTGGACCGACGCTGGCCAGCTTGGAACTTACGCCGATCCAGCATTCCGAGAATTCGTGCGAGAAAGTGCTCATGATTTTTTTCGACGCGACCGGTTATACCTGCCCGCGATCGCGATCAACGGCCGAGTGATCGGTGGTGAGCTTCATCTTGTCGGTGGTAATCGTCAGTTGTATTGCTATAGCAGCGGATACGACATCGATTCGGCCGATTTGGAACCTGGACGAATCCTCTGTGTCGAGACGCTGTTGCACTTGTACCGTGGCAAGCTGGCAGGGATTGACTATCTGCGCGGCGACGAGCCCTACAAGGAGCGAATGGCGGCCACGCCACGTCGCGTGTTCCATTTTGCGCGATCGCACCGACCTGGCTGCCCCGCCTGCGTCACGCGGCCTGGTGCACCAGCTTTGAACTGAAACAATGGATGCGACGGCGAACCGGTCGCAAGCCAGTGGAGGTCGCCGACCTAAGCGAGATCATCGCCCACTAGGAACCCCTTCCCGGTGGAAACGAAAAAGGCTGGCGATCCCAATTGGGTCCGCCAGCCTGATGGAATACGAGGATCGTGATCACACGGTCCGCAATTGCCCGATCGCATTAGCGACTGCGGTAAACTGGCGACATCGTGCGGGTGGGAACCTGTGTCCGACTGGTTGCCGAAGCGGGGGCTTGTGGCGCGGCAACTGGCTTGGGCGCGACTTCCTTCTTGACCGCGGCCAGATTCCAACGGTTGCCGTTCAAACCGTTTTGCGGTGACCAACTGAGACCGGGCACAAACATGATCGATGCGATGTTTTGGCCGTTGATGGTGGCGATTCCCCATTCGGTTTCGACAGTCATGATCTTGATGTCCGTGGCGCCGGTAATTGAGTCACCATTGAGCATCACGACCGTGGTCGACGCGTTGTCGGCTGAGGCGAAACGAATGCCCGCCACTTCCGAAAGCGGAATGCTGGCCGAACCAAACGAAGTTCGCATCTCCACTGTGGTTGCGTCGGTCAATGTGCCCATCAGCTTGGTGTCGCTGAGCAGGTCGACCGATACGCTCAGCGGACGCACTTTGGTCGTGGCAACCGCACGCGCGACAGGCGCGGCCTTGGCGGGCCCGGTTGCCGAGGAAGGTTCGTCGGCGCCGGCACCGCTGACGCTAAACGTTGTGAGTGCGGCAAGTGCGGCGGCGGCGATAAAGCCGCGTAATGACAGTACGATGTTCATGGTGTTTGTCTCCAAAGCAAGATCGAGGGTTCAATTCAACGGTTGAGTTTCTGTCGCGATCGAGGGGTGGCTCCACGACCGCTGAGATCGACGTTAGTCGGCCGCGGAAATCTGTCGCCAACAAAGTTTCCAGGGAGAACAAGATTCGCTCGAGCCGAGGGCCAAAACCGGTACAGCCTGTACGACCCATCGGCGGCTGGTCGGATTCCGCCACGCGGGAATCGACAACCCTCGGGCCGTTGTTACCAATCGCGGCGTCCAGCGACGCTCGGCGGTGGGAACCCCGGAATTCCTGCGAATTGGGTGACGAACCGGCGAATCAACACGAAAAAACCGCCGCTACCCGAATCCGGGCAACGACGGTATCGCACTCAACAGCGAATTGCTCTCGAGTCATTTTTCGGAGCTACGAGAAAGCTACTTACAAGTGGGGCAACAAGCTGGTGCGGCACAATCGCAGCAAGGATTGATGATCTCCTCAACCAGCTTGGGAACCATCTTGCAGACTTGAACCTTCTGTTCCTTGGTCACGACGTGAGGCACGCAGACGGTGTATTCTTCCACTTGCTCTTCACAAACACGGTCACACCGCGTCACTTCGTACGCTTCCATCGAGTATTCAGGAACGTTGTAGGTATAGCTGACTTCCTTGGTCCGTTCCTCGGTCTTGTAACTGATGTGAGGAACGGTTTCCGTCTTGGTGACGGTCTTGTAGGTCAGCTCTTTCCGCGTCCGGGTACGTTTTTCCTCGTTGTACTTGACGACCTTTCGCATGCGGGTGCGTTTTTCGTCGACGTAGACACAACACTTCTTTGTACCGGTACGCAATTCGGGCTGATAAACGATCGATGTGCATTCGTACGGCACTTCGGTCGCTTGTTGTTCGTAGCAGGTGTAGCTGACGACTTCACAGCGGGTCGAACTGGTGGTCACCGGAACGCTCTCGGTCACACAATTGGGAACCCAGACCTTCTTGGTCATCGTGGTCGTGCAGGCACCAGCCGAACTGCCGCATCCGCCGGTCGTAGCGCCGCAGGAACCGCCGCAGCTGGTTCCGCATGCCGAACAAGCCGGTGCGCAACTGGAAACACAGCAGGCCGATCTGCGTCGACCCCGCAGACGAGAGAATGCTCGACCACTCGGCGACGAACCAGCCATTTGTGCTGGTACTTCAACGACCTGCTCTTCCCAATGACCATAGTCTTTGGTCACGGTTTGCATTGTCGTCTTGGGAACACACACTTGAATCGTACGGGTCTTCGTAACCGGAACCGCATTGACGACCGTTCGAACTCGATTTTCGACGACCGGATGCGGAACATTCACGGTGTAGCTGAAGGATTCGTCCTGCAGCTTGGCGACCTTGACCGTGTACTCTTCGGGTACGTCGACCAACTCGGGAACGCGAACGGTGTACTCCTCAGCAACTTCCGTCCAAACGGGTACCGATTCGCTCAGCTCGACCGTCTTTTCCGACTTGACCGGAACGAGCACCGAGTAATTGATGGTCTTGGTTTCGGTCTTAGGAACCAGGACACACTTTTGCCGATACTTTGTCTCCACGACCGGCACGGTCTTGTAAACCGTCTTCGTGCGGTAACGAGTCTCCTCGCGAGTTTCCGTCACACACACCGGGCGTGATTCCGTCACGTACTGTGACTCCATCACGACCTTGAATGACTTGACGGGTTCGCAGATTTTCTCACCTGCGACACAACATCCACCTACGGCGACTTTACCGCCACAAGCGTTACAACCGGCTGCGACCGATGTCGCTTTGCTGGCACACGGGTCGCTGCATCCACCACAGGGGACGCACCTGCCGGCTTGGCTGATGCCGGCGGATGCCAGCAATGCAGCCGACATTCCTACCAAACTTGCAATCCACTTCACTGCTGAGTTCCTTCCAATCGAGGGGCTTGAATAGTTCACACTCGTGGCAACAGCTTTACCGCCACGCCCCCGCATGCAGTACTATCGAGACTAGATGCAAAAACGAAACATACAATCGTTCACCATCGATTATTTGCAGGATTCCGAAAAAGCCTGACTTCCTGCATCTGTTACGTCGCTGTGGCAACGTGATGGGCGGCAACCTGCGTGACCGCTACGTTCGTGAAAAACCGCTTTTGATCGCCAGAAAAAGAGTATTTCGATTCCGCCCGCGGCGGCGATCGGGAACCTTGCGACTAGTCTCGATTGTTGAATGTTGAATGCTTATGGCAGAGCCGCTCGGCTGATCGCAGTCACCCGAGAAACGCGATTTCTAGACTGACATACCGTTGAGGATCCTAACCGTGAATTGCGTCTCCACTGTCCCCGCTGCTCGTTCCATTCGTCGCGGCGAGATCATTGCCCTAACCCTGGCATCCATCTTTTCGCTACTGCTGACCGAGGTCACTGCGGTGGCGTCACCGCCGCTCGACGAGCCCGTCGTTGCTCGCATTGAAATGAAACTTGCCGATGGCGAAAACGTGATCGATGTGATCGAACAAGGCGACCTGCTGACGGTTCTCGAGGAACGCGATGACGACTATGTGATCCTGACGCACGATGGATCCAAGGGAGCAGTGGATAAAGTCAATGCGGTACGCATTGCCGAGTCGGGTGACGTGTATACCGAGTTGATTCAGCTGAACCCACAAGAGGGACGCTACTATACGCTGCGGGCGTCATCATGGTGGGCACTGGGCAACGTCGAAAAAGCGTTAGCCGATTTTGATCGCGCGATCGAACTGGGTTACAGAAAGGCTCATGCCTACACGAGTCGAGGCTTGTTTCATGCCGAAATGGGCAATTACGAATTGGCGATCGCCGACTACAATGAAGCGCTCAACATCGACCCCGAAGCACTCGCCCCAATTATCAATCGCGCCGCGGTTTACATGATCAGCGGCCAATATTTGAAAGCCGCCGACGACTACACTCTCGTTCTGAAAGAAAAGACGGACAACACTTCACTGTTGCACCAGCGCGCCATCGCCTTCAAGGCTGCCGGCAAACTGCAGCAGGCTGTCCAGGATTTCAATACCATCCTGGAAATCAATCCCGACGACTATGCGGCGATCGTGGGACGCGGGTACGTTCGATTCCAGCAACAAGATCACAAGGCCGCCATCGAAGATTTCTCCGCCGCAATCAATCTCGATTCCACCGACGCGGTGGCATACAACAACCGCGGTTACAATCGCCACCAAATTGGTGATGTTGCTGGCGCGATCGAGGATTATGACGAAGCGATCCGATTGGCTCCCAACTACGCACTCGCGCTGCAAAACCGCGCTTGGCTGCTGGCTACCGCGACAGACAAAGACCATCGGGACCCAACCGCGGCCGTCGAGTCCGCCAAAAGGGCCTGCGAATTGAGTAACTACGAGGCGGTCGGCGACCTGTCTGCACTAGCCGCCGCGTTGGCTGCCGACCGAAAGTTTGCGGAAGCCGTTGGCTGGCAAGAAAAGGTCGTCGAAATGGTTGCCGAGCCCTACCAAGATTTTGCGAAAAAAACACTCCTTCGATATCAGAACGAGCGGCCCTACGCAGCAGACCCCGAACAGGCCAACGCCGAAGATCGGGCTGCTGACCAACAGGCCAGCAAGTCGAAACAACAAGCCTCCAGCGAGATCACGGTCACAGCCGAGCCAAACAGCTAACGGTCAACTCATTCGCGACCGACCGAGTCGTTTCGCTGTCGCTCGGGGTCTGCTGTCGCTCGGGGTTATCGTCCGCCGCAACGGTCAACGGCCGCTGCGCTGCTACGATTCGCTGACTACGGCCGGTGGTGCTTGATCAACAACCGGAATCATGTCCTTCGCGGTCTGTCGACTATCTGACAAGGTGAAGATCACAAACAGACCGACGAACACAAAGGATGAAAAGAAGACGATCACGTTGAATGGCTTATCAAATGCCAAGTGCATGAAAAAAAAGATAACCAATCCCGCTTTGAGCGTGGCGATGACCATCACGATCGCTACCTCGAAATCGCCCGTGTCAAAGCTCGCCTGAAGCACGGTAATGATCGTCAGAAAAACCAACGCGAAAAACACCGCCAGTAGCAAAGGAACCGGCAACGGGTGAGCAAAATCGTGACCGTCTTCGGAATGACCGTGTGCAGACATATTGGAAACCGAACTTTAAAAAAGGCGTGGAGCGAATTTGATCTACCGAATCAAGTACATCAGCGGAAACAGATAAATCCAAATCAAGTCGACCAAGTGCCAATACAAGCCGACGTAGTCGACCGGACCGAAGTATCGTCGATTGAAGTCCTGACGCACTGAGCGGACGAGCAACCAAACGAGCACCACAATACCGCCCAGAATGTGCATCGCGTGGACCCCCGTCATGCAGTAGTAAATACTGAAGAAGACACCTGCCCTGCTGGGCGTCAATACGTCCTCACTGACGCTAGAGATCCCACCGGCAACTTCCTCCTTGTCGTGAACGATGCCCGCTCCCGAAAGCGCCGCCTGCTGTTCCAAAGCGGCAAGCCTGCTCTGCAATCCCGAGTTGGTCGACTCGGTCGCCAGCCGCTCCTGGACGGCAAAATCGCCACCCTCGGAAAGTTCCGTTTTCTCTTCGCCCAGCTCGGTTTCCGAAGCGGCGACATCCGCTGCCGCCTCGGCCGCATGCTCTTCTGTTGGGTCCAGTGGATGATCCATCTCATGGATGCCGTCAACATGAACGGCGGCATGTCCCTGGGAACCCCCGCTTTCGAGAATCATGCCCAGTCCGACGCCGACAAAGAAACACAAACAAACCACCGTCAGCGGCTTGGCGACGGCAATTTGAAACTTATCACCCTTCAGCAAAGAAACCACCAGCCACACCACTACACCGATCAGAGCAATTGCAAAGGGGGCGCTAATGTATGCCAGGTAATTCGGCACATCTGCCGGATGTGGGTTCGCCGGGTCGTAGGTGAACAGGCCGGCGGGCAACAATCCCATTCCCCACTTGTGCGAGTATTCGATCGCTTTGACGCCCAGAAAGACCATCGCACATGACAGCGTCGCGGCGAGTAACCCGGTCGTACCTTTGTAATTCTCGGTTTGCGCACAACGGACCGCCCAGGCCATCGTCAGTGAGCTGAACAACAACACACCGGTATTGATCGCACCTAATTTTGTGTTCAGGAACTGACTGCAACCCTCGAACACTTCGGGACGCATCATGCGAAAGATCGCATAGGCACAAAACATCCCGCTAAAGAACAACACTTCGGTCACGAGGAACAACCAAATCCCCAGCTTGCCGCTGTCAAACTGTTGCTCGGGCGTGTCGAAATGATGAGCCAACCACGCGGGATGGTCATGGTCGTGTCCGTCGTGGGTGTCGATTTCCGGACCGGCTTCGATGGTGGCCATGAGTTGTGAAAATTTCAAAAGGAAAGAGTGGATGTTTGCAATAACAGTGAAACGGAGCCGATCCGATCAATGGTCGTCCTGGGCATGAGCGGGTGTTTCGGCTGGCCGCTCCTCGGGAACGAGCTTGCGCTCGGGCTCGATGAACACATAACGCTCGTTGTCGCCGTCCCACTCCACATTATCGAAGTCGTAGGGATCCCCCACCGCCGGGGCGCGTTCAAAATTGTAATACGGCGGCGGACTGGTGCAGTGCCATTCCAACGTCGCTCCACCCCACGGGTTCGCCGGAGCTCGCTTGCCCTTCCACAGTGATTGCAACAGCACCACCAGTGCGACCAGCAACCCGATGCCCAACAGCAACGCACCGTAAGTGCTCATTTGATGAAGAAACGCAAACTCGGGATCGTAGGTCGCATAGCGACGCGGCATCCCGCGACTGCCCAACACAAACTGCGGCAAAAACGTCAGGTTGAAACCACAGAACACGAGCAGCGCCGAAATTCGTCCGCCCAGCTCGTTATACATCTTGCCGAACATCTTGGGCCACCAGTGAAACAGGCCGCCTAAGAACGCCACCAGCGTTCCGCCAACCATCACATAGTGAAAGTGTGCCACCACAAAGTAAGTGTCATGCAGATGCATGTCGGTGGCCAACGTTCCCAGGTGCAATCCTGTCAAACCACCAATCGTGAACAAAAAGATAAAGGCCAGGGTGTAGCACATCGGCGTCGTCAAACTGATCGACCCCTTGTACATCGTCGCCAGCCAATTGAAGACCTTGATGGCCGAGGGCACCGACACCGTGAACGTCAACGCGCTGAATATCAAGGTCGTTAGCGATCCCATCCCGGCAGTGAACATATGATGCCCCCAAACCAGAAAGCCCAGCAGTGCAATCGCGACCGATGAGTAGGCAATGAAGCGATAGCCGAAGATGTGCTTGTGGCTGTGCACGCTGACCAAGTCACTGATGATGCCAAAGGCCGGCAGAATCATGATGTACACGGCAGGGTGACTATAGAACCAGAAGAAATGCTGGAATGTGACCGGATCACCATTGAATTCGGGATCAAAAATCCCGATGTGCATCGTTCGTTCGGCGATCAACAACAGCAGCGTGATCCCCAAAACGGGCGTCGCCAAAACCTGAATGATACTCGTCGAATAGGTGGCCCATAGAAACAGCGGCATCCGAAACCAGGTCATCCCCGGCGGCCGCATGGTATTGATCGTGACGATGAAGTTCAAACCGGTAAAGATCGAGCTAAAACCGAGGATGAAAGCACCCATCGTGGCCGAGATCACCGACGTGTCGGTGGTCGTGCTGTAAGGCGTGTAAAAGGTCCATCCCGTGTCCAGTCCGCTGGCACACAGGGCGCTGATGAAGAATAGCGCGCCAAACACCCACAGATAAAAGCTACAGAGATTCAATCGCGGAAAGGCGACGTCCTTCGCGCCCAACATCAACGGAACCAAGAAATTACCCAGCGCCGCAGGCACGCTGGGAATGATGAACAAGAACACCATGATCGCGCCATGCAGCGTGAACACTTGGTTGTAGACGTTATTCGCGTTCTCGCCCTTGAACATCGCACCATCGGGCTGGAATAGATGCAAGCGAATCGCCAGCGCCAACAAACCGGCTACCCCAAACGCGGTCGTCACGCCGATCAGGTACATCACCCCAATCCGCTTGTGGTCGAGCGTGAACATCCAACTGAGAACCCCCTTGGAGTTCGTCAGATAGTTTTCGCTGGGAGTCGGAAATCCAGGATCGCGAACTTTCGCGCCCGAAGGAAGTGATCCGGCAGACATGGTCATTAACCTCTATAAAACGCTTTCGCGTTGCGATTCTCGTTCGTGTGGTTGTGAAGCAGTGCTTCGGGTGTTCGACGTCAAGCTTCCACCTGACGCAATCTTCCGCTATTGAGCCTTTTCCGTTTCCGGTGTTGCCGCAGCTTCGGTGGTCGGCGCTGCGGTGGTTGGCGCTGCGGTGGTTGGCGCTGCGGTGGTTGGCGCTGCGGTGGTTGGCGCTGCGGTCTGCGCTGCGGTGGTTGGCGCTGCGGTGGTTGGCGCTGCGGTGGTGGCGCTGTGGCGCTGCGGTGGTCGGCGCTGCGGTGGTTGGCCGCGGTGGTCGCGCTGCGGTGGTTGGCGCTGCGGTGGTTGGCGCTGCGGTGGCGCCCTGCGTCGCGGAAATTGACTTCAAAAACTCGACCAAACAATACAGATCATCGTCGCTCAGTTGCCCCTTGAAGCTGGGCATCACCGGTTGATAGCCGGCGACGATTTTCGCTTTCGGGTAGACGATCGACTCGATCACGTAGTTTTCATCCACCTTCACGTTGCCGCCGGAGACCAGTCCATGCTCGCTTCCGAAAACGTCCTTGAAGGAAGGGCCCACGCGTTTGCTGCCGTCGGTGGAATGGCAACCGGTACAGCCGCGTCGCTCATACAGCAACTTTCCATACTCGGCAGGGGTGACTCCCTCCTGGCGGGCGCTGTATTCCTTGACCCACGCATCGAGCTCGTCCTGCGTCTTGTGGACGACGACCGCGGTCTGCATTTGCGAATGGTTCTTGCCGCAGTATTCGGCACAAAAGAGGTCAAAAAACGTATAACCGTCGGACGTGAATTGCCATTTGTCGTAGTCCCACGGCTGGCCGCTATCCTTGGTCCACTGTTTCGCCTCGGCCAGCTTTTCCTCGGATACCTTTTCACTCGCCACAATCGGCTTGAACCACATGTAGTTGAAGCGACCGGGGACGATGTCCTTTTTCGCACGAAACGATGGCACGTACAGACTATGGATCACATCGCTGGAACGCATGGTCAACTTGACCGGCTCGTCCAACAGGATGTGCAACTCCGGGTGAAAGGTGCCCCCGCCATAGTCCATCGTCCAACCCCATTTGAATGCCTTGACTCCGATCTGATTGGCACCGTCGGGAACCGTGCGGATGTCCAGGTAGGACTGGGCTCCCATCACAAACATGCCGATCAGGAAGAAGGATGGAAGGATCGACCAGGCCAACTCCAACGGCGTGTTGTGAGTCGCTTTGCTCTCCGCCTTGCCGCCCTTCGGCTTGTGGTACTTGTAGGCAAAAAAGAACAAGCAACCGGCGATCGGGATGAAGAACAGGATGCAGACGATCGTAATGAACCAGTACAGCCAATCGATACTGCTGGCGAACGTCGACGCTGCCTCGGGAAACGACGCATAGGGATCGACGACATCACCGAGCAGCGAAAATACGTCAGGAGTCAAGGCAAACATATTGGCAAATCGTTTTCAGGTTTTGCAGTGAATGGTTCGTTAATCGCTCGATTTTGAATCACACCGTTTCCGGCAGTTCTTCTTCACCCGTCGCAGGCAGTCGCTTGCGACCGATCCAATAAGGCGTCAAACAGGCCAGGATAAGACCGACCGTCGCCGCTCCCGCAAGCCGCATGATCTTCCATGCTTGGGGAACATAACTATTGCTCGCTTCGTCGTAGCTGAAGCACCACAGAATGAACTGGTCGACCGGTGTGCCGACGGTACCGTCACCCGCTTCGACCAACGCCTTCTTCAATTGATCCGGTGGGAAGTCAACTCCCAGAGAATACCTCGTGATCACCCCATCGGGCGAGACGAACGCGAGCATCGCCGGATGGTAATATTCGCCCGACTTGCGATTGTACGTGTAGCGAAACCCGAGCACGTCAGCCAGGCGAGTGATGATCGGCTGCTTCGCGGTGCAGAATTCCCAGCCCTCCTCGACAGCGGGCTGATTCTCAACCAATTGTGCGACGTACTTCTCTTTGGTGGCCCGGATCTGTTCGGTCGATTCTTTGGGATCGATGCTAACGCTTAACAGCTGGAAATCATCGTTGATCTGCAGGCCAAGCTTGTTCAATGATTGGGTCAGCTGGTTCAGTTGCACATTACAAAGCATCGGACAATTGCTGTAATTCAGCGTGATAATTGTCGGCTTCTTCCCATCGATGTAGTAGCCGGTTTTGACTTCACGTCCCATCGAGTCGGTCAGCGGCAGGTCCAGCGGAATCTTATCGCCCAGCTTTTGCTCGACCGTGACGTCCTTCACTTGGTACGGCACCGTTTTACTCAGCACCACGCCCTCGCTCGTCACAGGGGCGGGACCTTGCGCCGTCGCGCAGCGGAAACCTGCACTGATAGCCGTGATGACTATGCTTGCCACCAGGAGGGTGAGCAGACGAGGGGCGAAGACCCCACGCCAAGGTTCATATTTCGTCAGCGATCTGCTTCTCGTCATTCGATTCTTTTTGCTTGCTCTCTCCGGCGATCAACTTGATCGCTTGGTCAATGGGGATCGTGATATTGCCCGTCTCCGGGTCCACTCCATACGTCGATATTTGCTCCGCTTGTTCGGCCAGGATCTCGTTCTGACGTCGATAATCGCTTTCGGCTGACTTCGCTTCATCCTGCCACTGCAGCATCGAATAAGACACCACTTGAACCGCTAAAGCGGTTACCGCCAACACAACAATCGAAATGACTCCGACGGTGAAGATGCGTTTTACGTTGAGATCGTCGTAAGCAGCCATGGCTCGTGATTTCGTTTTGATCGTAAATACGGGTGAATGAATGAAGCCCTGCGACTAGTCGTCGCAGGGTGCTAAATGTTCTCAAAGGCGATTGATTCGGCCAGCCGTGGATCACGCACGGCAATGATTTTCGTCTGCTCGGCAACTCTTAAGATCAAACCGATCATCAATGCAACCATTCCGACCACGCACAGGATGCTCGCGATCACGCCTATCGCACCCCCGACGGATGCCTCGGATCCCGCTTCGATGGGGTGCGCCTCGGGCATGATCAGCCAGTACACGTCAATAAAATGCAACACCAGCACGTACACGCTCCAGCCACAGACGAGCGTCGCATTGCGCCGAACATGACGGCTCATCGTGCCCAAAAAGGGCAACATCCAATGGAAAAAAATCAACACAACGCCCAACACCCCAAAGGCACCCAATTGTCGCTCGTAGATCCACTCGGTCTCTTCCGGGATATTACCGTACCAGATCAACATGTACTGACTAAAAGCGATGTAAGTCCAAAAGACAATGAAACCGAAGATGTACTTGCCCAAATCGTGATAGTGCTCGACGGTCACCTCGTCACGCAGGGCGCCTTGCTTTTGCAGCACATAACTTACAACCGCGATCGCACAATGTGCCGACAGAACCGAACCGGCAAACAGATAGACGCCGAACATCGTCGAAAACCACATGGGCGACAGTGACATCACCCAATCGAAGGCGGCGAGAGTCAAGGAGCCGGAAAACAGCATCACGGCCGGTCCGCTCCAATATTGCATGCGGTCGGTCGTCGCCTTTTCTCCCGTCTCATCCTGCTGCACGCTGCCGCGAAAGAAATACCATGCCAGACCACCCCAAATGGCAAAGTAGATGATCGCGCGAACCGTGAACCACCCCTGATTGAGCCAGTGAAGCTTCTCTGTCCACGCCGCCACGGGCAGGCCATTCACTTCGGCATAGTTGGGATCATCCCAGCGATACAGCAACCCGTCCCAACCGATCAGCGTGACGATGATCGGCAAGAACAGAATCGCCAGTGGGAACACCATCACCATCATCAATTCCGCGACGCGCCGGACCACCGCGCTCCAACCGGCTCGCGATAAATGTTGGATCAGCACAAAGAACAGCGATCCCAATGCGATTGTCAAACAGTAGATGAACGCGGTTAGGTAGGCCGACATCCCGAACCTGCCACCAACGCCCATACTGCCAATCAACCAACCAATCACCAGAACAACAACTCCGCCGATGCACAATGGCAACGACAAAGCCGCCAGCGATGGGGGCAATTGAAAGGCTGGGTCATCGGCCGATTTGACCGTCGGAGTGCCGTGTTCAGACATGGTGGTTGAAGTGTCTAATGATCAATGAAATGGTGTCTTGTTCGGTCGCCGGACGAACAACGCCCGGGATCCATCGGGCAGCCCGCATCGGGTTGCCCGCGTGTCGTTCGCTTACCCAGCCGCTTTCTGGGCACGCTCTGCTTCTTTCTTCCGCTCGGCCTCGGCCTGTTTAGCAAGTTTCTGATCGATTTCCGCTTTCAGTTTCGCAATCGCTTGACGCTGGTCGGCGGGGACCAGATCGAGCGAAGCGTCTTGACTCTTTTGAAGTGCACGAACGTATGCCACGATCGCCCAGCGATCCTTGGTGCGGATCTGGCCCGAATAACCGGGCATCTTTCGAATCCCGTTGCTGATCGTATTGAACAGCTTTCCGTCGGGGTATTTGTCAGAATAAAGGATTTCTTGATGCAACGAGGCGGGCGGGATCCAGGTCGCCGCCAGGATCTTTTTGGCACGACGATTGACAAGTCCGTTGCCACTGCCATTGAGCCCGTGACAAACCGAACAGTAGATACCAAAGTACGTCTTGCCTCGTAGAAGTAATTCCTCGTCAACCGTTAGCGGGTTGTCCCCCAACCAAGGAGTCGTATCCATCACGCTCGGCGGCGTCGCTGCGGCGGCGATCTCTTCGCCCGGCTTCGCATCGGCGCCGGCGTCCGCGGTCGCTTGATCGGCATCACTTGCCGACGCATCGCCGTCCTGCAATGGGTTCAAGTAACGAACCAAACGCTGGGCACGCGGCTCGTCGAGCAGCGTCAGTTTGTCCATGTCGATGCCCGTCAGGAAATTCAGATCAGCGCCCATCTGTCCGCGGGCTACCGTTCCCGGAACGTCCGACCGCATCGCCCGTCCATCGGCAAACAATGTCGATATTTGCTGGGCATCCTTGGCCGGCGAAAAGTCCATATCATAGAAGACATGGAAACGTGGTGAACTGCTGTTGGTCACCCTCATCTTGGCGACGATCAATAGCGGAACAATCGACAGCGCGGCCAATACTCCCACGAAAATGAAGATTGGTTTGGGCACCTTGTCGGATGAATCATCGTCGACCACCGATTGAATGTAATCGCTGCCGGTATCGGCCAGCAGTTTCTCGACACCCGCCTGGTCGTATCGCTCGTCTTTGGCATCGATGAACAAGAAAAATCGGTCGTCGGTGACACGATCAAACCGAGGATCGGTGAACACCGGGTTGCTGAACTTGGGCAATTGATTCAATGCCCACATGCCAAAGAATGTCCCGAACGACGCGAACAAAATCGTCAATTCGAAAGCGACCGGGATGAACGCCGGGAGCGAAATGTACGGTTTGCCCGAAATGATGTAGGGATAGTTGATGGAGTTCATCCAGATCTGCATCAACAACGCGGTGACCGTGCCGATCAGACCTCCGCCCAAGGCAATCCAGGGCAACGCCGTCGGCTTGATGCCCAACGCCTTTTCGATGCCGTGTACGGCAAACGGTGTGAACGCATCCGTTTTGATGTAACCCGCTTCGCGGACGCGATTGCAGGCGTCCAGCAGCGTATCGACCGAGGTGTACTCGGCGAAAACTCCGTGGACTTTCTTTTCGTTATTATCGTCAGTCATGGATTCTGCAGCTCATGGTTGCCGGTGAGATGCCGGCTGAAAATCAAAATCAGTGCTGGTCGTGAGTCATATGGAGTTGTTTCGCCAGCGTCGACTTGGTCTCGGCCATATTGATCACAGGCATCAACCGGCAGAACAACAGGAACAACGTGAAGAACAAACCGAATGATCCGATCAACATCGACCAATCGACCCAGGTTGGCTTGAAATACGCCCAAGCACTCGGCAAATAATCGCGTGACAGGCTGGTGACCACAATCACGAATCGCTCAAACCACATTCCAATGTTCACGAAGATCGAAATCACAAAAATGATCCAGGGCGTCGTGCGGAACTTTTTGAACCAGAACAACTGCGGACTGATCACGTTGCAAGTGACCATTGTCCAGTAAGCCCACCAATAGGGCCCAAATGCACGGTTCATGAACGCAAACTGCTCCTCAGGCACTTGGCCGTACCAGGCGATGAAGAACTCCGTTCCGTACGCCAGCCCGACGATCGAACCGGTCGCCAAGATGATCTTGCACATGTTGTCCAAGTGCCGCAGCGTGATCAGCTTTTCCAGATTCAACATCGTGCGGGCGGGAATCATCAGCGTCAACACCATCGCAAAACCGCTGAAAATCGCCCCGGCGACGAAGTACGGCGGGAAGATCGTGGTATGCCAACCGGGGACCTGAGAGACCGCAAAGTCAAACGACACGATGGTGTGCACCGAAAGCACCAGCGGCGCGGCAAACGCAGCGAGCAGTGCATAGGCTTTTTCATACCGCATCCAGTGCCGCGACGACCCGGTCCAACCCGAGCGACAAGATTCCGTATGCCATCCGCCGCCATTTGTTCTTGGAACGGTCACGAAACGTCGCCAAATCGGGGACCATTCCCATGTACCAGAACAACAGCGAAACCGTGCCGTAGGTGCTGACCGCGAACACGTCCCACAACAGCGGGACTGCGAAATTGCGGCCACATCCATAAGTTCAAACTGGGATAGGGTGCCAGCCAAAAAGCCAACCAAGCACGACCGACGTGAATCCCAGGGAACGTTCCCGCACAGATAACCGCGAAGATCGTCATCGCCTCGGCCGCGCGGTTGATACTCGTTCGCCAGTCCTGGCGAAACAGGAACAGAATCGCGCTGATCAACGTTCCGGCGTGACCGATACCGACCCAAAAAACGAAGTTGACGATCGGCCAGCCCCAGAAGATCGGCGAGCGATTACCCCACACACCGACGCCCGTGTAGAACAAATAGGCGATGCAAATCCCAAGCCACTGCAGCAGCGCGAACGACGATCAGGAAACCGATCACCCAACCCTTGCTGGGCTTTCGTTCTGCGACCTGACAAACCGCTTCGGTGATGGTGTGGTAGGTCGTGTCACCCAACACCAGCGGCGCTCGCTGGCCCGGGCGTTCGACGGTATTATCCAGTCCGTTGGGAATGGCAAGGGACATAGTTTCAAGCGCTTCGATGTGGATGTGAAAAAAATCGCGTCGTATCGGACCCCTTCAGGACCAACGGCCGTCAATGCCTTGGCGATCCGAGGAAGGTCATCCAAATAGGATTAAGTAGGATTAAGTAGGATCGTGTGCAGTGGATGTTGGGTCGCTGCCGCTGGCCTCGTGTTCGTCGGCTTTGGCGTCGTGGTTTTGATCATCAGCTTGGTCGCCATGGCCATCGTCAGCATGGCCATCGTCACCATGCCCGGCATGAGCGCCATGGTGCGGTGCTTTCAGTTCAGCCAAATCAGTCAATTGGACACGAGTCATCAGTCGCTGGTGCGGATTGCGGACACGTGCCAGGTACTCGGTTCGTGGCTTCACGTTCAATTGTCCCAACATGCCGTAGCTGCGGACGTCGGCGTGCTTCTTGGAGACGTTGGAATGTGGATCGGCAACATTGCCAAAATCGATCGCGCTGGTCGGGCAAGCCGACTGGCAGGCGGTGATGACATCGCCATCCTTGATCGGGCGTCCACCGTCCTTGCGGGCTTCGATCTTGGCTTTTTCGACACGCTGGACGCAGTACGTGCATTTCTCCATCACGCCTCGACCGCGAACGGTCACCTCGGGGTTGAGCACCAATGCTTGCAGCTTGCGATTGGCGCTCTCGATCGTTCCTGGGTAGGCATCGATTCCGTAACCGACGCCCACTTCGGTGTTGTAGTTGAAGTAGTTGAAGCGACGAACCTTGAAGGGGCAGTTGTTGGCACAGTACCGAGTCCCGATGCAACGGTTGTACGCCATCGCGTTGATGCCTTCGTCGGTATGGACGGTCGCGGCGACCGGGCAGACCTGTTCGCAAGGAGCCGTTTCGCAGTGCATGCAGGCCATCGGCTCTTGAACGATATCGGCGTTCTCTTCGTCGCCCTGGAAATAGCGGTCGATCGCGAATCCAATGCATTTCGCGGCTATTCAGCACTTGTTCCTTGCCCCACGATCGGAACATTGTTTTCGCTTTGGCAAGCGATCACACAAGCGTTGCAGCCGGTGCACTTGGTCAGGTCGATCGACATGCCCCACTGGGGAATCTGCAGATCCTGCTGCTTGCTTTCCTGCTCGATCTTGTTGATCGGCTCGTGCCACGGTGATCCGGACCGGCCGACGTGGGGGACATGCGGCCCCTTGGATTCCGCAAACTCGGGGATCTTTTTCAGCAACTTGGTCGTGCCTTCGCGGACCAGCGTGAAGCTGCGGCTTTCTGTTTCCTCACGCCCCCGCTCATCAATTGCCCAGTGATCCTGGGTCGTTGCCAGTTCGTAATTCTCGTACTTCGGGCGTGCTTTGACATTGAAGGCGGTCAGCATCGCGTCGCTCTTGCGAATCGGCGAAACATCGACGCCAACGACATCGACTTCGTCGTCGAGCATTCCGCCGACCATGCCTGCACGCGTCCGCCCGTAACCGATCGTCGCCGTGATCACACCGGGGGCGCAACCCGGCATCTCGTAAACCGGCAGTTGCACCGCGTCATCACCGCGTGAAAGAGTGACCAACTGCCCATGATGTAGCCAGTCGGGGTTCTCCTGCGGCGAATGGGGATCATCGGTCGCGACGACCTCTTCCACGCTTCCGACCGCCCTGGCCGTCGCTCGACTCATCACCGCCGCGTTATCCCAAGTCAACTTGGTCAGCGACTGTGGCATTTCCTGCAACCAGCCGTTGTTGGCGAAGCGGCCGTCGTAGATCCCGTCGGCCGGCACGAAGATCACTTCGATTTCATCTCGATTGATCTTGGCACCCGCAACTGGCGCATCGCTCGTCAATTCTTTGTACTCGCCGATCGGCTTGAGTGGTTCGCTGTCTTGCCGCAACGAATCGGCATACCCATCGTGCAACAGTTTCCGCCACTCGCGGAGGCTGAGCGATTCCCCGGCAATACCATCGGCCGTACGACGAACAATCTGCGATCCATCGGTTTCTTTTTCGCCCAGCATCACGGCCAGGACCTCGATCACCGTACGTCCACCCAATAGCGGCAGAATCTGTGGCTGGCAAACACCGTAATGACCTTGATCGTCGAAGCAGTCCCCCCAAGACTCGAGCGGATGCGCCAGCGGCAACGACCACTCACAGATCGCTCCGGTCTCATCGTCATACTCGCCCAGATAGACACTGTGCTCGACCTTGCCGATGGCCGACGCCAGATCGACGTCGCCCGGGGCAGCCCAAGCCGGATTGCCACCGAGAATCAACAGCGAACCGATTTCGCCTCGATCGACTTTCTCGACCAATTGGCCGATCGTGACGGTCGCTTCCAATTCGCTGTCTGTGTCGGCAACAAACGTCTGCAACTTGCCGAATGAACCAAGCGTTTGATTCAGGTGGATGCCGGCCGCGACGGCATCGGCACCGAGATGCTCGCCGACCACGACCACCGCTTTGTCCCCCGCGGCAGCGACATCGCGAGCCAAGACATCTAGAAAACGCTCGAGACGCTCTTGGGCGCTGATCTCGTCATATGCTTTCGACTCTGCAGCGTGTTCCTCTGACTCACCACCGGCCAACTTCTCGACGCGGCGACCCAATTCGCTGAGGAAGGCAGGCATCTGGCTCGGGCGAAGTGCTAGACGCGAATCGGCCATTGCACCGGTCGAAGTGTAGCCACCTTCCACGACGTACAACCGGCTCATGTCATCGGCCGACTCCGGCGTTGGGTTGCGTCGCTTGGCAAAACTGGCCGCATTGCCCAACATCCCCTTGCTGCTACCAAGGATGTCTGCCTGAATCGAGACGATTACGTCGGCCTCGTCGAGCTGCAATAGTTGCTTGGCCGGCTTTCCAAGCGCCTGCTGCGTAGCCGCACGCATCACGTCACCGTCGACGCTGTCGTAGCGACTGATCGTGGCCTTCGGCAGACGCTCTTTCAAAAGCCGTAGCATTCGCAGCACCGACGGCGAAGCTGTGGGCGGGATCAAGACGGCGAACCCTGCACCATTATCGTGGCCTTTGGCCTCGCGGATCAATGCCTCGCCAAAGGAATCGAATTCCTCCCAACCGACTTGTCTGCGACGCTTGTCAACTTTGCGAAGTAAGAATCCGTCATCGCCTCGTGAGCGATCGGGATCATACAAACCAAGAATACAGGCCTGGGCATAAACGTCCGTGCCACCGCCCGATGGGTGTTCGGTGTTCGGTTCGATCTTCAGCGGTCGGCCGTCAAAACAACTGATCAGCAAGTTATAGACGCGACCGGCCAGCTCGATATTTGTCGCACGACTATACGATTCACCCGGAATTCGTCCTTCGGGTCGAATCACAAACGGCTCGATCGTCTCCACCGGATACCGGCATCCGCTGACGCCAGCAACAGCAAAGGAAGCTCCCATCAACTGCATCCAACGGCGCCGCGAAACTCCCTCCGGAAATTCGGAAGCGGCGACCGGAAACTCGCGGTCGATGTATTGCTGAAAATCCTCTCGCTGATGCAACTCCGAGAGGCTTCGCCAGTACCGTGGCTTTGCCTGATCTGCGACTGCCGAAGGGGACGATTCGTTGGAGGTCATAACGGAACTGAGGCGTGTTTCTTGATGAACGAACAGAAAAAAATGTAGCCGAACCGCTGCACTCGGATTATCGATGGCAGACGGCGCAGTGAACCTTCGGGTTGATGTGCTGTTCCTCGCGCACCTTCTTGGCAAACGCCTCCTGGTCCCAGCCCGTGGGCGGTTCCCAGTCCAGCTTCGTCACGTTATCTACCTCGCGCAGATGCGGATCGGGATTGCGGTGGCAGCTGATGCACCAAGCCATCGACAGTTCCTTGGCCTGATAGACAACTTCCATCTGGTCAATCCGACCGTGGCAAGTCACACAGCTGACACCCGAGTTGACATGCGCGGCATGGTTGAAATAGACGAACTCGGGCAGATTGTGGATCCGCTTCCAAGCCATGCTGCGACCCGTTTTCCAACTCTCATGAATCGCCGCCAACTTCACGCTGTCGGCCCGCACTGCGGCAAGCGAAGTGACGCCTTGCGCATTAGCCGGGCTGTGGCAATTGATACACGTTCCCGTGGGCGGCACCGCCGCGTGCGCGGCATCAAACACGGTGTTGTGGCAGTACCGACAATCCATCTTTAACTGGCCCGCATGGATCGCATGACTAAATGGCACCGGCTGCTCCGGTTGGTAGCCAATGTTCAGCGTCTTGGGGTCGGTGATCAAACCGCCCATTGCGGCGGCATACACACCACCCGCTGCGGCGGCAATTGCGAGTAACCCAAGTAATGGGTTGATCCAACGAGGAAACAGAAACCGTTGCATGATGACAGGCCTTCGCGTGGCCGTATGAGCACAGAATGAGTAAAAAAAGGTGGCTCCCTTGCACACGTGTGCCAGTATGGTGGCCGCGCGCTCAAACTGGCAATGCCAGCGAACGACCGAGCGACATTGTGTCGCAGTGTCACCGCGAATATCTGCCGTACCTGCATGAGAGAGCGACATTGTGCCGCAGCTTGCGCTGTCAAGCTGGGTGAGTTGGAGTGTGGCTCGGTAGGACGCGTCACCGCACTCGGCGATGACGGCCGTCGATGCACTTCGAATCGATGACAGCGACATCGACCGAGAGAATGTAGCGCGGAGATCTAATGACGCCACCAATCACCATCGCGAGTCACCGGTCGGACAGGGCAACGCATCGAGTCGAGGGCCGATGCCAACTCATTTACCGCCCAATCGAGATCATCCACCTCCAACCGGTATTCGGGCCATCGCCAACCCGACGGCCACATCTGATGCGGGGCAGGCCACCGCGTTTCAGGAGTCGTCGATTGAATCCGGGCAATCAACCTCGGTACATTCGCCGCCCGCGACTGCTCACTGTCCAGCGGTGGTAATCGCGGAACGAATGCCGAAACCCACGGCTGGTCACCCTCGACAACGATCTGCTCGGTGAAGTCGGGCGGCCGATGGCTCGAATCGGCTCGCACAGCGGCAGGCGCATTACCGACCACCAACATCGGATCCGAAAGCGGTCGAGCCGCAAACGTGCGAATCCCGTGTTTCGTCTCCAACCCCCTGCACAACGCTTCTCGCGTCGCCACGTCGCCACCCACCAGCGCTAGCGATGCGACGCCCTCGCAGAGATGATCGGCCAATCGCTTCAGAGTCCAATTGAAGCGAGGATCACGGTAATTCGCGGCAACGTCACAGGCGGGCTGTAAAACGAATTGACGCGCCGTGTAGCGAGGATGCGGCACAATCAGCCCCACTGCGCCTCCGACCAATTCGCCATGCAGCACAACATCCAAGTCGATCGACCGCGCGTCCCAGCGACGTCGACGCTGACGACCAAGCTGGTCTTCGATTCGCTGTAACAACAACAAAATGTCCCGCGCGGCCGATCGCGTTTCAAATGCGGCGACCGCATTGAGGAATGGCTCTTGCCCGCCGGGACCCCCAATTGGCGGTGTCTCGAACAGTCGGCTCGCCTTGAAGTCGTGGACCAGTGGCGAAGCAGCGACGTGGCATGCCGCTTGCGCGATCAAGGTCTCGCGCGTTCCAAGATTGCTGCCGAAGCTGATCAGACATTGCGACGATCGTGATTGCTCGCTGTCAGAACCGGTCACCCTTGATGTCCCATCTGCACCAAACGCCGTGAAAGCATTTGCGTGTACGCGTCGCACACGTCTCGGCGACAGGAAAGGATCGCCAATTGCCCCTGACGACGGGAACGGATCAAATCCGCCGCGACCAGCTCTTTCAAGTGATGGGAAATCGTCGCCTGCGTGATCGGAAACTTGGCAACCAGGGTCTTGCAGGGGATTTCGTGCTGCTCGGCAATGCACGCCAAGATTGCGAACCGTTGCGGGTCAGCGATCGCTTTCGCGATCCGCTGAGTTTGCTCGTCGGTCAGCTGAATCTGCGTTGGGCTCATACTCAACAATCTAGGCACCAGCGGTGTGGGCTACCAGACGCACAGGCGGGGCGGATCAAAATGGTCAAACTCGGGAAGATTCGCCAACCAAAGCTGGCTCGCCTGTCGAACCATCCGTATCTCTCGCCGCGGGCGTTGGTTGCTACACCATTTGGCACGTTACGAAAGATCACGTTTTCTCGTGTACGGCGGCTTTTGCCCTGCCAGGGCAAAAACAATGCGGTTTCATCCAAACGCGATCGCGTGCAGACTCATGTCCTTCGAAGCGGACAAGATGGCCGTTACGATTCACAACTCATATTCTCGCCGAGAACCATTTTCATTCGCCCGCCGGCAAGTCCCATTCCTTCAATCCGCCCGCGGCGGCTGCCAAAGAGCGACCCACAATCACTTCGCGACGACAGTGGCATTGTCGGCCCTCGAGTTTCGAGTTCACCGTTTTGGGCCAAATGAAGCAAAAGTCCCGCGATTGCTAGATCGGAAAGAAAACGACGGATGGACCAGCCACAGGAATCTACCGAACAATCGCCGGATGACGTCTTTTTGACAGCCGTCCTGTTTGAGTCTGCACTTGGGCTGCTGGCCTTGCTGCTCGGGTGGGCGATCGGTCCCGACCCTCGGGCGTTCGTACCGGATTTGGACGTGGCCGCGATATGGCCACTGATATCGGGATTGGCGTACGGATGCCTCGCCGCCATCCCGATCTTGATCCTGGTCGAAGGGGTGCGGCGGCTGCCCTGGGAACCGATCCGCGAGTTGGAACGGATGAGCGACGATTCGATCATCAAAACGCTGCTGGAATTGCGGCCAACCGAGTTGATCCTGATTAGCATTTGTGCCGGCATTGGGGAAGAACTTCTGTTTCGTGGCTGGATGCTTTATTGGTTCGCCGGAGCCTCAACGACGTCGTCACTGGAACCCAATCACTTGGAGCTCGGTCTCGCTTTGATTGGCTCATCGGTCGCGTTCGGATTGATGCATCCGATCACGAAACTGTACATCTTTCTGGCCGCAGTGATGGGGATCTACTTTGGCGCACTGCTATTGTTGAGCGGCAACCTGCTGATCCCGATCGCGGCACATGCGACCTACGATGCCGTGCAATTGATTGTCACTGGGCGTCGCAGTCATGAGGAAGAAGCCGGCTGAGGCGATGCGTTCGGCATTCGGCCTGGCATCCGCCATCGCCCATGCCGATCAAAATGGATCACGACTGCATCCGCGGTTCAGATCCCGCGTGGGTGAAGTAGGGGAGAACGCATCGTTATCTTCGCAAGCGGGTGGAGGGACCGGGCATGCCCCGGGTGGGCGAACGACCGTTGCAGACAAGACAACCCCACTAATTATCGCGGCATCGTAGCGTTGTTCGGTCGGTTGAACCGCAAATCCGCGCCGAAAGACCGCCAACCGCGGCTTCTTGGCATAGGTTTCGGATTAGCAAGTCAAGCTTCGTTGAGGTTGCTCGTCCGCGTTCTTTATCCCGGAAGATAAAGGCAAACCGCACGTAAGTGCGGGACGCAAAGCCATGGGTCCGTTCGCACACGGATCGCCAGGCTGCCGCGGCCGTCACCCTCGCGACTTGCGTTCTAGTCACCTCATTACCGGGAACAAGACCGATGAAGAATTCACTTCCAGCTCACCATCGCGTGAACAGAACGTTGATCATCGGGGGGATTATGGTTGCCACCATTTTCAGTTCCGGAGCTTACGTCTCCGCCGACTCTGGGATTTTCAAGATCGAAGAGGACTGGGAGTTGGTGGTCAACGATCCAGATGCAAACAATTATTCGCCGCAAGTCACATTTTTCATGTCACCGCGACTTTCGGAATACGATTACTTCCAACTGCAAATGAACTACTCCGCGGATGCGGATGTCGATTTTACCGGTGGTGGGTTCCACGTTGCAGCGGTACGCAACGGGAGCATGTATGACGAAGCGCGGAGCCAAACGCGACTCGCCATCAGCAGCGACAACGATCATATTCGCTGGACGAGTGTGATGGCGAACATCAACGGCGAATACCTGTTCGCCGTCAAAAATGGTTACGGCGATGAGTGGGGACCATTCGGAGGCCCGGAGTACTTGGTACGGATGCCCGCCGAAGGCGACAAAGCTCTGAACGAATACAGTCCTCAGGCGAGTCTCGACAACGTCGATATCGGCTTCGGTGCCAACCGCGTCTCATCGCTGAAGCTCCTCCAGGTGCGATATTACTTCACCGATGGACACGAAGTTTCGGTCGCGATCAACCAAAGCCCCTGATCGAAGAATCGTTCCCCGAATCGTTGATACACTCGTACACGCCGTGTCAGGAGGCAGTCATGCCTGCGCTCATCCACCACACTCCAAAAATTTCCAACCGTTGCTCGGCAAGGCCAACAGGGTTCGGGTCGCAACGTCACGGGGCCGCCGCGGTATTTGGTCTGATCCTGATTCTCAGCCTCGTTGTTTTGATGGCGTTCACCATGGACTACGGCAACATTCATATTGCCCAGTCGGAATTGCGCCGATCGGCTGATTCGGCGGCCATGGCCGCTTGTTGGGAGATGTTCGATCATCAAGCCAGTAACTCCGCCGAGAACTTTTCCGAAGACGCCGCGAGAGAAGCGGCCAATGCCGCCGCGTATCTCAACACGGTCGGTCGCGATCCGCTGCAATTCAATGCAGACGACGTCGAGTTTGGCACCTATTCTGCGAGCTCGGCCGGGAGATTTCGACACCTCGGGAACGTCCAAATTCAATGCCGTCCGCGTCACGTTGCGGCGACAAAACGGTGATGGCGGCGCGAACGGCGAATTGCCACTGTTCTTCGGTGGGCTCACCGGCCGCAACAGCCAATCGCTAAATACCACCGCAACGGCTGCGATGTTGAGCACGATCCAAGGTTTCTACGACCCGTCGACCAGCGTCGGAAACGTGGGCATTATGCCGTTGGCGCTCGACCTTCCCAGCTGGCTGGAAGTCAGAGGCAAAATTGACGGAAGACTTATTCAGTTATGGCAATGGTGGAGTGAGCGCGGGTTCGGATGGTTACTTCGAGACGAACCTGTACCCGAAAGGAACCGGAGCGCCAGGTAATCGTGGAACCGTTGACATCGGCGGTGCCAACAATAGCACGACCGACCTCGCCCGTCAGGTCATTTACGGGATCTCGCCGGAAGACTTCGCCGCCTTGGGCAAACCACTGAAGTTCGATTCCAACGGTGAACTGGATCTCAACGGTGACACCGGCATTAGCGCCGGCATCAAGGATGAGCTCGCGTCTTTGATCGGCCAAACTCGCATGATCCCAATCTTTGCACGCGTGAGCGGTGAGGGTAACAACTCCGTTTTCACAATCGTACGATTTGAGGGCGTGCGGATTCTCGACGTGCAACTGACCGGAAAAAAGAATGACAAACGCGTCATCATTCAACCGGCAAAAATCATCGCACGCGGCGCGATCATCGACACGACAGGGACCGCAACGAGCAACCACTTGGTGACACCCGTGATGCTTGTGCAGTAAGAGCCCGCATTCCGCCAATATCAAATCATTCGAGAGTCCCTACAGATGTTCCAACCATCAAAACGAACCAAAAACAAACTTCATCGGAGCGGGGTCGCGGCAGTTGAATTCGCGGTGATCGCCCCGCTGATGCTGCTGTTCACCTTTGGCTTGATCGAAATGGGCCGATTCATGCTCGTCAAGGAGGCGGCGACACACGCGACCCGCGAGGGGGCACGCGTCGCCGTCCGACCGTTTGCGACCAGCGACGAGGTATTGCAGCGGGTCAATGAAGAATTGGCCATCATGTCCATCAACGACGCAACGGTCGTGATCAATCCATCCGACCTCGCGTCGGCCGAACCCGGATCGTTCGTCACCGTCACCGTGAACATCATGCCGGATTCGATCAGTTGGGTTCCCGGAATCATTGATATCGGCGGAGCCGCGATTACCGCCGAATCGAAGATGCGTCGCGAAAGCACGAACTGATCATCGATCCCGGAAACCTGATCCTCCAAGACGCTTCTTCAAATGCAACGCGGTCGCGTTGTTTTCCTGGTTGGCGATTGTCTCGGGTGAACCCTCGGCCAAAATTTGTCCCCCACGATCGCCCCCCTCGGGACCGAGGTCGATGATCCAGTCGCAGGCGGCCAACAAATCAAGGTTGTGTTCGATCACCAAAACCGTATTCCCGCCGGCGACTAACTGCTGCAGCACGCCCACGAGTCGCTCGACATCCGCGAAATGCAGACCGGTCGTCGGCTCGTCCAGCAAGTACAGCGTGCGGCCGGTCGAAGTCCGGGCCAGTTCCGTGCCCAATTTGATCCGTTGAGCCTCGCCACCACTGAGCGTTGTGCTCGACTGGCCCAGATGCAGGTAACCGAGTCCAACGGACTCGAGCGACTGCAACAATCGCTGAATTCGCGGCACGTTTTCGAAAAACTCGAGCGCCTGGTCGACCGTCATGTCCAACACATCGGCCACGCTGGCCCCTTTGAAACGCACTTGCAATGTTTGTCGATTGAAGCGTTTGCCGCCGCAGCGTGTGCAGGTCACGAATAGATCACTCAAAAAATTCATTTCGATCCGTTCGACCCCGTATCCCTTGCACAGATCGCAACGACCGGCGGTCGAATTGAAACTGAATCGGCTGGCGGTAAAGCCTCGTGTTTTGGATTCACGTGTCGCGGCGAACACTTTGCGAACTTCGTCCAATACACCGGCGTAGGTGGCCGGACAACTTCGTGGACTGCGGCCGATCGGTGTCTGGTCGATCGGGATCAGCTTGTCGATCGCTGTGGCACCGGTCAGACCGCTGTGGGGACCCGCTGGCCCCGATACCAACCCCAGTTTCCCTGCCATCGCCGGGTGCAACGTGTCGTTGATCAGCGAGCTCTTGCCGCTCCCGGAAACCCCGCTGATCCCGATCAAGGTTTGCAGCGGAAAACGGGCGGTGACGTTTTTCAAGTTGTGCGTCGTCACGCCTTTGAGAGTCAACCAGTTGTTGGGACTCGGCGCTCGCCGACTTTTCTCAATGGCCACCCGGCGACGACCGCTCAAGTAATCGCCGGTCAAACTGTTTTTGTCCGCAGCAACCTGCCGTGGTGTACCGCGGCTGATGATCTGCCCTCCGTGGGGGCCCGCACCCGGCCCAATGTCGACCAGCAAATCAGCCGCCAACATCGTCGCTTCATCATGTTCGACGATCACCACGGTATTGCCTTCTCGCTGCAGTTGACGAACGCACTCGATCAGTCGCTCGTGATCCGCTGGATGTAGTCCGATCGATGGTTCGTCCAGGACATAACACACGCCGACCAATCCGCTGCCGATGCTGGTCGCCAAGCGGACTCGCTGCAGTTCACCCCCGCTGAGGGTATCGGCGGGTCGATTGAGCGTCAGGTACGAGACTCCGACTCGCTGCAAGAATTCGAGTCGTTTGCAGACCTCGGTCTGAATCGGCGCGGCCACCCTGGCCTGCAACCCGGTAAGCTGGGATGCGGCGGACTCCATCCAGCTCGCCGCATCGGCAAGCGGCATCGACGTCAGGGTATGAATTGGCATCCCGTTGATCGTGACGCGCAGCGCTTCGGCACGTAGCCGTCCACCTCCGCACGCGGCACACACTTTTTGCCGATCATCCTGGCCGGTTCGACCGAGGCCGTCGCACTCGGGACAGGCTCCGTAGGGACTGTTGAAACTGAAGGTGCGAGGCTCGATCTCCTCGAAGCTGGCGCCGCATTCGATGCATGCCATCGCCGTGCTGTAAATCGACTCGTCCCAGTCGCCGGTTGAATTCTGCACCAGCGCTGTCAACACGCCATTTCCCAACCGCAATGCCAAGGCGACCGATTCATGCAACCGCGACTCGATGCCCGCGCGAATGGACAATCGATCCACGATCGCCTCGATCGAATGGTTCTTCCGTGCTGCCAGCGGCGGCACGTCGTCCAGCAGGAATGTTTCGCCATCGACGCGGGCGCGGATCAAACCGACCTTCTGAATCGTCTCCAAAACTTCGCGATGCGCACCGCGGCGCCCACGAACCATCGGTGCCATCAATACGATCTTGGTACCAACGGCCAGCGCCGACAAAGAATCGAAAATCGCATCCGAGGATTGCTGCGAGATCGACGAGCCACACTTGCCGCAATGCGGAGTTCCCACCCTCGCGTACAGCAGCCGCAAATAGTCATAGATTTCGGTGATCGTCGCCACGGTGCTGCGGACGCCGGTCGAACCGGGCTGCTGATCAATCGCCAGCGTCGGGGCCAACCCGTCGATCGAATCAACATCGGGACGCGGGATCTGGTCCAGGAACTGCCGGGCGTATGCCGAAAGGCTGTCGATGTATTGTCGCTGACCCTCCGCATACAGGGTGTCAAATGCCAGCGAACTCTTGCCGCTACCCGATACCCCGGTAATCACCGTGACGGCATCACGCGGTAGATCGAGATCGACGTTTTGCAAGTTGTGGACACGGGCACCACGGATACGGATCACGCCATCCACCGGTTTCCCAGACAATGGACCACGTCTGTGGCTACCGGTTCGTGCGGCGGTGCCAGCTGCATTGCGTTTCGATTTGGATGTAGTCAAACGACGAACGGTCCGTGTGGGCGGGGGGAGGACGGGAGAGTAAGATCCTGCCTCCAAGACAATCAATGTGGGTCAAGACAAACGCCAGCCCCGGGTTTCCAATCGCAACGTTTTTGGCCTGCAAAACTCGCTGCCTTCGCCTTCGGCTTTGCGACGGATCGGCCGCGGGAAGCCTAGCCCAGGTAACAGCACTCGCGATATACCCATGACAAACCCTCCATCCAC
Organism: Pirellulaceae bacterium; assembly: GCA_963734865.1. Lineage (GTDB taxonomy): Bacteria > Planctomycetota > Planctomycetia > Pirellulales > Pirellulaceae > CBDCUW01. The sequence goes on along the minus strand of CAVTIV010000019.1, from coordinate 225,401 downwards.
GGACGATCGCGAAAAACTGCTGCTCGCGTCCTATGCGATGCACAGCCGCGACACCGAGGGACGCGTTCATCCCGAACCATCGCACCCCTATCGCGGCCCGTTTGCACGTGATCGAGACCGCATTTTGCACAGTAGCGCGTTTCGTCGTTTGAGCGGGAAAATGCAAGTCTTTACCGGGGAAATGGGGGTCTATCACCGCACTCGCTTGACGCACACCTTCGAGGTGGCATCGGTCGCGCGCACGATGGCCCGCAGCTTACGCTTGAACGAAGACCTGACCGAGGCGTTGGCACTGATGCACGACATCGGCCATCCCCCCTACGGGCACTGTGGCGAAGATGTTCTTCGTGAGCGAATGGAGCAGGTCGGCGGTTTCTCGCACAACGGATTCGCGCTCGTGATCGTCGCGGAACTCGAGCAGCGTTACAGCAGTTTTCCGGGATTGAACCTCTCGCGAGAAACGCTCGCCGGACAAGATGTTCGCGCGCACAAGGCCGAGGCAGCCGTGGGGCGTTCGCCGATCTTGGAGGTCCAACTTGTCGATGTCGCCGACTCGATCGCCTATGACGCACACGACGTCGATGACGCGCTGCAAATGGGGCTGCTGTCGGTCAATGAACTTGCCGAACTGGCAATTGTCCGCCGATCACTGCAGATGGTCCGGGAAAAGCACGGCAATTTGCCGACCGGCCAGCTGCGCCAATCGCTGGTCCACGAGCTGATCGATCTACAGGTCAGTGATCTGTTGAACACCGCGCTGGATCAACTCGCGAACATCGAAGGTAACACGATGACTCAAGTCTGCGATTGCGGCTTGCGTTTTCATCACAGTGAGCAAATCGGCCGCGAACGCTCGCAACTGGAGTCGTTTCTGTTTGATGCCGTCTATCGTCATCCTCGCCTGATCACCGTCCGCCAAGCTGCCGAAAACCGATTGCGAACGCTATTTGACAATCTCGTGCAAAATCCAAATCGCCTGCCGCTGAGGTTTCGCGAGCGCGGTCAACGTGTCGGCATCGAAAGGGTCGTTGGGGAATACCTGGCCGGGATGACCGACTCGTTTTGTGATGCCCAGTTTTTGGCCATGACCGCCAGCGAGGGGCCGCTGGCGGATTGGTGATCATGCGTACAGGATTGTCCCGTCATGCCGGAATGCGGTGTTCCCTCACGGGGTTCTTTCCGACCGATCACTGGGTTCTTCCCGACCGCGGTCATTCCGCATCCACCGATCGTAGCGGCAAATTCACCCCCCTTGGGCAATCCGGTGCACTTGCCGGCGAGACTCCCCTGGGGATCCGCAGACTGCTTACCTACACTGGAGAGCAATCAGCGGAAACCTGGGCCTGATCGGGCCAGATTCGCCGACTTGGCCGACTTGGTCATCCCACAAAGACTCCCAAGGGGCGGAAACCTCGATGGCCCTCATCATTCTTCGCTGTATCTTCCTCCTCTGTGCGGGGGGGGTGTCGGCGATCATCAACAGCTCATTGTCGGACACGGCAACGTCCGTGCCGTGGTTGATCTTTGCCGGCATCATGTCGCTGGCGGTGGTCATCGTCATCGCGGACATTTATGCGCCGCGGAAACGAATCGACACGATTTCGGCAATCTACTTCGGTCTCTTGATCGGCGTGCTTTTGAGTTACGTCCTATGGATCGCGATCTCGCCGCTGATGGAACAGTCATTCAACGGGCAGGCATGCGGCTGGTCATCGCGTTGGTCCTCTGTTACACCTGTACCAGCGTACTATTGCAGACCAAGGACGATTTTCGGTTTGTCATTCCCTACGTCGAGTTCGTTCGCGAGGTGAAGGGATTCAAGCCGCTAGTGCTTGATACCAGCGTTGTCATTGACGGACGAATCGCCGACTTGGTGGGGACAGGCGTATTTGACAATCAGCTGATCATGCCCCGATTTGCGCTCAGCGAATTGCAAGCCATTGCCGATAGTAGCGACAAACTTCGTCGTACCCGCGGCCGCCGCGGATTGGACGTCTTGAACCGATTGCGGGCTGACGAAAACGTTGACCTGACAATTTTTGACCGCGAGCTTCCCGAACTGGCCGGTCAAACGGTCGACCTGAAACTCGTGTTGCTGGCAAAGCATCTTGAGGGCAAAGTCGTCACCGGCGATTTCAATCTCAATAAAGTCGCAAAGCTGCATAACGTTCCCGTCATCAATTTGAACGAGATCAGCAATTCGCTGCGACCGGTATTCCTTCCGGACGAGACGTTCAACATCAAGATCATCAAGCCCGGCGAGGGTCCCGAGCAGGGGATCGGATACCTGGACGACGGTACGATGGTGGTCGTCGAGGGTGCCCGTAATCGAATCGGCCAAGATCTCGACGTCAAAGTCACCAGCACGCTGCAGACCAATGCGGGCAAAATGATCTTCTGCAAGTACGAAGGTCGCTAGAGGCAAGTGCGGCAACCGCCGCGCCGGCCAGTGTCGGTCGCTGGCAGCCGCCGTGATGATCCATGGCGCTGCCCGGTTGATCTTGGCAAGGTCCCCGCACGCGGAGCTGCGGGACCGCGATCGAAAGCCAACCATCGCAAACCGATGGTCGAGTCTGCACTTCGCGGTTGAAGGCTTCAACGCGACTCAAGCTGCATTGACCTGCGGGCCAGGAATTTGATATTCCCAGCTCGCTATGATCAACGACTCGAACCGTTCGGTTGCCATCGTGATGGCGATCGCTTCCGTCTTGTGGTCCGTCCAACTCGCCTGCGCCAATCGCCGGCGCCGGTTTCGCAAACGATTGCGCCAACCGATGCCTCCCAAACCAGTGCCAAACAGCCCGATGCCAAACAGCCCGATGCCAAACAGCCCGATGCCAAACAGCCTTGCGTGTTGCTGAAGAACGACAACGTGCTCTTCGGCTCCGCTTTGCAACGCGGCGAATACATCGTTATTCGCCGTGGACTTGGCAACGAAATCCGGCTACCGCGTCAGGACGTCGCCTGTTGGGCCGACTCCGTTGGCGATCTGTACCGTTATCGCGTTGATCACCGTCATGCGGGTGATCTGTCGGCGCACGCCAGGGACGCCCGCTGGTGCCTGCAATACGAATTGTTTGACCTGGCCAGCGAAGAAATTCGAGCGGTACTCGCGATCGATCCGGAAAATGAACAGGCGCATCGTTTACAACGCCAATTGCAGCGGATCGTGTCCCCGCCCACCCAAACAGTGTCCCCGCCCACCCAAACACGAATGCCCAGTCCTGCCCTGATGGTGAAACCGGCCGGGTACGACGATCCGCCTGCCGATTTGACGAACGTGGACCTGGCGGCGCTGCAAGACTTCGCCGGCAACGTTCAACCGATGCTGGTCAATCGCTGTGGACGTTGCCACTCTCACACCACCAGCCGAACGTGGCAGCTATTGACTCCTTCGAGTGGATCACGTGCCTCATCCCGGATGACTCGCGAGAATCTCGCCTCGTCACTTCGATATGTCAATCGGAATTCGCCTGGCGATAGCGAGCTATTGGTCAAAGCGATGACGCCTCACGGTGGTGGCCCTGCGTCGCTGGACCCGAGACGGAGCAAGGCGATCGAAGCGCTGCAAGGTTGGTTGAATTCCATCGCTTCTTCGCCATCCAACGCATTTACCAACGATCAAATGGATGGCGAATCTTGGCGGGCCGATCCGTTTCCGTCCCCGAACGAGTCGTCACTGAACGAGTCGTCACTGGGCGAGTCGTCACTGAACGAGTCGTCACTGGGCGAGTTGTCACTGGGCGAGTCGTCACTGGGCGAGTCGTCACTGGATGGGCAACCGCTCGATTCGTGGCGGAGTGATCGTCCGGTAACGATTGACACACCGGCGCGGTTGCCCGAGGTCGCCAACCCATTCAATCCCGACCTGTTCAATCGTCGGTTTCATCCCCAGTGATGACTGCGATCGAGTTCGACGGGGAACCATCGATCGCCGTTTGGTCCTCGCAAAGTGAATCGCGACTCAGGTGAATCTCAACAACGCGTACTTGCGTTTTCCTCGCCGGAGCACCATCACCGATTCGCTGGTCAGATTCGATTCGGTCAATCGCAGTTGATCATCCGTGATTTTTTCGTCGTTGGCATAGCATCCTCCCTCCTTGATCGTACGGCGCGCATCGCTTCCGCTCTGGCAAAGCCCTGCCAATTGCATCGCTTCGATGATCCACAATCCATCTCCGATCAACTTGCTGCGATCGACATCACGACTGGGGACATCGGCGTAGATTTCCGCCAGGCTGGCGTCGGTCGCGTTCTTCAGCCCTTTCCCGAACAACGAGGCACTGGCGTTCTTTGCCGCCGTCAATGCTTCATCACCGTGAACCAATTGTGTCATCCACTCGGCAAGCCGATTTTGGGCGGCTCGTTGTCCGGGGTCGGACGCCGTCCGCTCGGCCAGCGAATCGAATTCGTCTCGATCGATTTCAGTCAGGTAGGCAATGCACCGCATCACATCGGCGTCTTCCACGTTTTTCCAGTACTGGTAAAACTCGTAGGGACTGGTCCGCTGGGGATCAAGCCACACCGCGCCCGATTCGGTTTTCCCCATTTTTCGACCGTCACTGGTGGTCAATAGCGGCGCCGTGATCCCGAACAATTGCTCACCCAACATGCGACGACCAAGGTCAATCCCTGCAGTGATATTGCCCCACTGGTCGCTGCCGCCCGCCTGTATCCGACAGCCATGTTCGCGAGCGAGATAAACGAAGTCGTATGCCTGCAGCAGCATATAGCTGAATTCGGTATAGCTCAGACCGGACTCGCTTGTCAGCCGGGAACGGACCGATTCTTTTCCCATCATCGCGCCGATCGGAAAACTCTTGCCGACATCGCGCAGAAACTCCAGATAGGAATAATGCTCCATCCACTGAAAGTTGTTCAACAGGATCGCGCCGCGCTGGCCATCAAAATCAAGATACCGAGGCATCTGTGCCGCCATGCCATCGACGTTTTCTTGCAACTGCTGGACCGACAGCAGGTTTCGTTCTTCGCTCTTGCCACTCGGGTCACCGATCATTCCCGTGGCGCCGCCGACCAACGCGATCGGCCGATGTCCGGCCCGCTGAAATCGCCGCAACATCATCAGCTGCATCATGCTGCCGACATGAAGACTCGGTGCTGTCGGGTCAAAGCCGATATAAACCGTTTGCGGCGCCGAGTCGAGCAATGTGGCAAGACTGTCCGGATCGGTGGACTGGTGGATCAATCCTCGCCAGGAAAGTTCATTGAGCAGCGTGTTTTCAGACATGATTGGTTTGTCGTGCGAGGATCGCTTCGGCGAGTGCCAAATCTTCCGGGAGTGTGATTTTCAAATTGTCCGCTGATCCGTGGACCAACGCCACGCGGTGGCCGATCCGCTCGACCAACTGGGCGTCATCGGTTGCAGCGCGGCCGCGATGCTTGGCGTATGCACTGGTCAACAATTCCAGACGGAATACCTGGGGTGTCAGTGCGATCCACAAGTTGCGGCGGTCGACCGTTTCGCAAGCGTAGCCCTGACCAAGATCGCGTTTGAGCGTACCGGAAACGGGTGTCGCCAAAATCGCTGCCCCAAATTGCGACGCAGCCGCAAACACAGCAGCAAGATCCGAGTCGCTGACCAAGGGACGTGCAGCATCATGAACAGCGACGAATTGCACGGCATCATCACCGGCGATCGCTGCCAACCCCGCCCGAACGCTGTCCGTCCGCTCGGCACCGCCGACGACCAATTCGATACCCAGTTCGTGGACCAGCGATTGATACTGGCCGGTAAACCGATCCTTGTCCGTTTCAGAAATCGGCATCACGATTCGACCGACTTCGCTGCGCGCCGCCAATCTCGCGGCGCCGTGATACCACAGCGGGCTACCGGCAAGCGAGGCGAACAGTTTGTTGCGTTGGTCGCCGAAACGACGACCGCTGCCAGCCGCCGGAACAATTGCGGCAACGCATCCCGGAATCAGCCGCGAATGATCAGAATCTTGCATCAATCTGGTTAGCGTCTTGCCACGTCATTCTTCAGCGGCAGCCACGCCCCATCGTGACTGCTGCTGTGAACACACTGCTGAATGAAGTACATCCCTTCGACGCCGTCGAATACATTCGGGTAAACGGTATCACGTCGCTCAAATGGGTCACCGGCGGCTCGCAGGACCATCGCGTCAAACGCCGAGGCATAGATGTTGGCAAAGGCCTCGAAGAACGCTTCGGGATGTCCCGCTGGTAATCGGCAGGCCCCGGCACCCGAGGCATTCATGAACGGTGCATTGGGATCGCGAGTATAAATCTGGTGCGCTTTGCCGTTTTGTCGATAGATCAGTTCGTTGGGATTTTCTTGTCGCCAACGCAGCGATCCTTTGGTACCGTCGATCTCGATTTCCAAATCATTCTCGCGACCGTGGCTAATCTGTGAGGCGGTGACCGTGCCCAATCCGCCGTTCTGGTAACGGATCACGGCGGTTCCATAGTCGTCCAATCGCCGGCCTTCGACAAAAGCTTTCAGACTGCAACTGACCGACTCGGGCAACAGTCCAGTCATGTACCGACCGAGGTTGTAGGCGTGCGTCCCAATGTCGCCGAAGGCGCCGGCGGCTCCGCTCTTGGCCGGGTCCGTCCGCCATGCCGCCTGTTTCTGCTCGTCCTTTTCGAGGGCCGTGCGGAGCCAACCTTGAATGTATTGCGATCGAATCGCGTTGATCTCTCCCAACTCACCGCCGAGAATCATTTCGCGGGCCTGCCGCACCAGCGGGTAACCGGTGTAATTGTGCGTCACGGCAAAGACGACATCCGAGTTGGTCACGGTTTCGAGCAGCGCTTCGGCTTGTGCGAAATCAAAGGTCATCGGCTTGTCACAAACGACGTTGAACCCGGCTTCGACGGCCGCGCGGGCAATCTCATAGTGCGTGTGATTGGGCGTCGTGACGCTGACAAAGTCGATCCGCTCGTGCTCGGGAAGATTTGACTCGGCGTCAATCATCGCTTGGTAGCTGCCGTAGGCGCGCGAGAGGGCAATGTCATAGTCGGGTGCCGACGCCTTGCTTCGCTCGGGGTCGCTCGACAGCGCCCCGGCGGTGACGACCGCCCGGTTGTCCAGGCATGCCGCGATCGAGTGCACGCGGCCGATGAATGACCCTGCACCCCCACCTACCAGTGCCATGCGGAGTTTGCGATTCAGCGGTGCGTTGATGCCCATGACGATTTTCTTGACCTCAATGGATGGCGGATCGGGAATTGGCCAGTCAATGCCGGATCGCAATCGTAAAGTTCAAAGCGAAAGCGTACAATTCCCGGTAGCCGAGCCTGCTGGCGAGGAAAGTGCCGCGATCACCCCGATTTGCGTCTTTTTTCGCTTGCCGACAAGCTTCGCTTCCAATTAGTTTCGTGATATCCGGCACGGATTGCGGCGACCAGGTCTCCCGATCCGTCCCCTGTATCGATTTACTTGTCACCGCACGGAGTCGCTCGAAGATGTCTGATCAACCGCAAAACCAAGCCAGCCAGCCCGATCACGCACTGCCCACGATCAAAGCGGCCCCCGGAGCGAGCGACGGTTGTTGCCGGCTAGCGAAACTGCGCACGCCCGCGATGATCGCAATGACCCTGCTGGCGATTTCAGGGGCGGCCTACTTTGCCGGTCGTAGCGCAGGCGAACGCGATCGGCCGGAAGCGACGAATTGGACCTTTCCGCCGATCAACGCCACGGCCTCCGCGACGAGTGAAAAGTTTTCCATTGCCACCGGTTTCGTCGCCGAGGACTCCGAAGGATTCTTTGTGCTCGATCACAACTCCGGTCTGTTGCAATGCAATGTGATCTATCCGCGATTGGGGCGATTCATGGCCCAGTTCACGGGCAATGTCGCCGAAACACTCGGCACCGGCGGCAAAGGGGGCCAGTACGTGATGGTCACCGGACAAGCCGATTTCACCCGCGCTAGCAACCGTCCGGTCGGCTCCTGCATTCTGTATGTGCTCGATACCGCCACAGGAAACTATGCCTGCTATGGAATTCCCTTCGACCGAGTCGCCCAGAATGCGAATCGCCCGCAACAGGGGACCTTCGTGTTGATTCATCAAGGCACTGCTAACCCACTTATCGATCGCGATGTATTGCGGTAACTTCAGATGAGGATGCGTTGCAATGGCAGTCCGTCGGCTTGCCAGGCAACAAATCAAACCACCCGTCCCCATCTCGCCATGCCCAACGGATTGAATGCTGCTCATGGGCTCAACGAGGCCCAAGCGGCCGCAGTCGAGACGCTTGCGGGACCGATGTTGGTCTTGGCCGGTGCTGGTACCGGCAAAACTCGTGTCGTAACCTTCCGAATCGCGAATCTGATTCGCAATGGGGTCGCACCCGACCGCATTCTTGCTGTCACATTCACCAACAAAGCCGCCGGCGAAATGCAAGAACGTGTTGGCGAATTGATCGGTCAGCGCAATCGAAAGAAACGACGCGAAGAAAAGGGAGCACCGGCGCCGACGATCAGCACGTTTCATGCTCAGTGCGTGCGGATCTTGCGGCGACACGCCAAAGCGATCGGATTCCCTGCCAAATTCTCGATCTACGACCGCAGTGATCAGGAATCGCTGGCCCGCGGCGTGCTCCGCGAGTTGCGTCTTCCCGGCACGGCGCTGCGTCCAGCCGACATGCTGGCCATCATCGGCGGCTGGAAGAATGCATCGATGCTGCCCGATCGGGCCGTAGCGATGGCGGCGACCGACAAGGAGCACTTTGCGGCCGCTGGGTATCGTCGCTACCAGGCGGCTCTGATGGCCCGCGGTGCGATGGATTTTGATGACCTGCTGCTTCATACCGAAACTCTGTTTACTGAGCATCCGGCGATCCGCGACGAAGAGGCGGCGAGGTACGACCACGTTTTGGTCGATGAGTATCAAGACACCAACGGAAGCCAGTACGGGATCACCAGACATTTAGCACTTCGGCATCGAAACTTGTGCGTCGTCGGTGACGATGATCAATCGATTTACGCTTGGCGGGGGGCCGATGTCTCGCACATTCTGAGCTTCACCGACGATTGGCCTGACGCGAAGGTCGTTTGTCTGGAAAATAATTATCGCAGCACCGGCCAGATTTTGGCGATGGCCAACCGGCTGATCGCTTTCAACACCAACCGCCACGATAAGACGCTGATCGCCAGTCGGCCAAATGGTCCCCGGCCGCGAATCGAACAGCATAAGGACGAAATCGCAGAATCGAAATCGGTGGTTAGCGAAATCTCAAGACTGATCGATACCCAGCACGTTCAGCCTCGTGACATTGCCATTCTGTTTCGCACCAACGACCAACCCCGACTGTTCGAGACGGAACTGCGGAAAGCGAAGGTCCCCTACGTGATGCTTGGCAGCCAGTCGTTTTTCGATCGCCGCGAAGTTCGTGACTTGTTGGCTTACCTGAAATGGATCGACCAGCCTGATGACGAAATCTCGCTGCTCAGGGTGATCAACACACCGGCCCGCGGATTGAGCAACAAGACAGTTCAATTGTTGCTTCAGCGGGCCGTCGAGCGTGGCGTGTCGGTTTGGCAGGTGATGCGCAACCCGGCCTCGACCGCCGATCTTTCCAACAACGCTCGACGGGGCATCGAGCAACTCGCCTCGTTGGCCGAGGATGTGCGGCAACGCGCCCAAAATGAATCGCTCACCGATGCCATGCGCACCCTGATCGAACGTTCGGCATATGGGGATGAGATCGCACGGCAATACGATCAGCCCGAAGAACGTGAAGCGAGAATGTCATCGATTGGCGAATTGACCAATGCGATGGCTGCCTACGAACAGGGAGCTGGTGATCGAGCCGACTTGACGGGATTTTTGGCCGAAACCGCGTTGTCGGGTAACGAGATGGGCAACGAAAAAGACAAACTCGCGGCCAAGAATGCCGTTTGGCTGCTGACGCTGCACGCCGCGAAAGGGTTGGAGTTTCCGTTCGTTTACATGGTCGGAATGGAAGATGGCATCTTGCCACATAGTCGCAGCACCAAAAGTGGTAACGAGGACGACATCGCCGAAGAACGCCGCCTGTGTTACGTCGGCATCACCCGGGCGCAGGAGAATCTGACACTCTCGCTCTCGCTCACTCGCCGAAAATGGGGCAAACAGATTCCCACGACCCCCAGCCGGTTTCTGTACGAGATCACCGGCAAAGCCGACAACCCGAACAACCTCCGCAAGCGAACCGCTCGCCGCCCGACTCGCCCGGTACGGCGCTAGTCGTTGGTCATGCTAAACGCCCGCGAGCATTGGTACCGGTCGCGGTGGAAAGTAGAAACGGCCATAGGATGCGGCATTGACTTCGACGTTTACCTCACCGTACTGGGCACGCACGTCGGCGAGCACCCGCCGCCCCAAACGGGTCACATCGATCGCTTCCGATGGCGCGATGGTGATCACCGTCGTGTCGCGTTTTTCGGCCATGCCGATCGTGTTCTCCAGGTGCGCCGACAACATTTCGATCGGATCGTTGCTGGGACTCAATCGATACATTCCGCTGGTTCCAAATCGCGTCTTTTTGTCGGCCATGAAGTTCGCCGAGAGTGTGACGACGGCAATTCCGTCATGCAATACACTGATCAACCGGGTGTGTGGTTGGCCATCCGAGATGTCCACGTCGGCGACGACCATATCTTGGCAACCAAGTTGAATGAGGATCGGTTGTGGTTCGATTCCGTCATGGCAGGCAACACCCTGGGGACTCTCGAAACCGACAGCCGTTAGCGACTGTGCGATTCGATTCATCGCCTGCGGCAAGCTTTCCTGGTACGCGACCAAGACCCGATCAGCGTAGCTTGTTGCCATTTCGGCCGCCGTCGGTTCCAACGAACAGGCCTCGTTCATCGAGATTTTGGGCTCGGCGTTCCGCACCGTGGGTACCGGATCGAGACTGATATTGAGCCGCTGGACAAGGAGGTTTGTTCCCGCGCCCAGCACCGCAGCGGCACCAAAGAACATCGGGATGAAACCCAGGGACACCCGTAGAATGTCACCATCGATCTGTCCCAACTTTCCATCGACCACCATGGTCTGATAGCCATAAGCGATCAAGCCAAGGCCGACGGCGGTGTACACCAGACGCGTCCCTCGACTGCCGCGGCGGTATCGCATCGGATAACCGAACAGGCTGAGAATGGATGGTAGTTGGAAAAAGAGGCAGCAACTGATCGAAGGGCCACCGGCGCCGCAGATCACCAGACCAATGGCGACCGCCATCCCGCTGAGCCAGAACCATTGTTGGGCCTCCTCGGCGGTGGGTACCGTACCTAGCGGCGTAAAGACATACCTGGATTCCTCTGCTTCCGTTGCCGCCCCAATCCCTTCGAACGGAGCCGCCTGTTCTGAACCGGTGGTATCACGCAACAGCGTTTTGAACAGCCGCGTTGGCAGATCGACGCCATCGCTGAGCAGAAACCGCCCGGTCAATGTACCCGACGATTCAATCTCCTGGGCAGCTCCTTCCATCGCCCGATACGCCTGTGGAACCACAACCTTGGCGGGAAAGTCGGCCGCATGTTTCCCTTTCGGGTACACCTTCAACGGGGCCATGACAGTGTCAACCATGCGACGAAAGTCGACGGATTCCGCAAGCTCCTCGAACGCCTGCGGTGGATCGTCCACTGCTTGATCGTCCACCGGTTGATCGGGATCGAATTGAAGCATCTGTTCGAGGAAGCCGGTTGGCTTGGTTTCCTCCAAGGCAACGTCAACCAACCTCACGTGGCTGTTGTCGGTCAAACCATTCTCGACCAGTTCTTGCCAGGTCATCTCGACCGGTTGCTCCTTCACGGTCATCGCCAAATGGTACTGCGGCACCGTCATCAGCACGCCACCGGCCAACCCCAGACACGCCAGCGTGCCCCCGATGACCACCAGGACCGATCGAGGACGCGTGACGTTAAGACCCGTGTAACCCATCGTAAAATACGCCGATTTGAGGAACCTGCATTATCCTTCGCTGCCACAAATTTAGGTCACCGTTTGATCCCAAGCGATGACTTTCCAGCTTCGCTCTGTGCCGATCCAATCGAGTTCCGTCGTCTGGAATGCGATCTTCACCAAGACCAGAACCGGCATTCGGTTCTTCTGGATCTGAGGTTCGTCCGTTTGAGGACGGTTGAACCGCCGATCTTGAATCCGCAATGCATCCATTCATTCCTCGCCGATAAGCGTTGAAGACGCTCGATAGCTGCCAACCGAGCAAGGCGCGGGCGAGCGAAGCTCACTCGCAAAATACCTCGAATCCCTTTGCACATGGATGTGCCGACGTGCCAAACACTCACCGTCTATTCGTCACAGCAGTCGTTGCGATTGCCCTTTGTGGACAAAGTCACGCCGGCCGACCGTTTGGTCTGTTCGCAAGCTGCGAGTCAGACTGTGATTGGGCCGCTTGCGACGAGAGCCCGTGTGATCGCGTTTGCAGCAACAGCGATCTCGAGTCGTTCGGTTGCGACAGCCGACCCGACCGTTCCTGCTGCGGTCCAGCGCGCAGATCGGGTGACGGCAATGCCTGCTGCTGTGGACGATACTGCAGTATTTTTGGCGGTTGGAATCTGCTCGATGACTACAACGGCGAGCAAGCCGCGCCACCAACGCTGCGGGGTACGTTCAGCGATGGCTGGGCGATCGGTGGCGCCATCGGTCGTCGGATCAACCGAGCAATCCGTGCCGAGTTGGAATTGACGTTCCGTAGCAACACCGGCGATCAATGGATGGTTGGCGGTGCTGCGGGGAATTGGAGCGGCCATGTCTTCAGCTATAGCGGCATGGCCAACGTGTATCACGATTTTGACCGTTTCAACGTCGCCGGTATCCGACCCTATGTCGGTGCGGGCATCGGGTTGGCGATTGTCGACGGTGATCTGGAAACGGCTGCAACCTCGATCGATATCGATGGTGCGGCATTTGCTTATCAATTCATCGTTGGCGGCAGCAAATCGCTCAACCGAAGCGTTGATCTGTTCGCCGAATATCGCTATTTCGGCACGAGCAATCTGGACGTGGTCAACGCCGGAACGGGAGCCTTGATTGATCGGGACAACCCCGCAGTTGACAACATCCTGTTCGGTCTACGAGTGATGCGATAGTCGCCCCTTCGTCATTCACGAAGGTTCGCCGGGAACCGGAACCGGTTGTGCGACCGGCGGATCGCGCTGGCCAGGTCTACATTTGTCCATCCGCTACGCCGGAGCCAGTCGGCGATGCCCGGCAGCAAATCCCACTGCAAATCGGGCCGGCTGCCGATTCCGCGAAGCCATCGGGAGAGGGTATCGCGACCGTGGGTCGCTCATCGGCAAGCGGTGCTGTAAAGTGTGCGGTATGGAGCGCGCTGACGACACCACGAGGCGAATGTCGAATCGACTTCGCTAGGGTAGATTCCTTTCCCGGAACGCAACCAATATGGATGCAAAGGATCTGTTTGAGACAGAACCATCCGATTTCGAACCGCAAAAGTTCGGAAGATACGTCTTTCGACGCCCGCTCGCGACCGGTGGGCTTGGCGTGGTGTCCATCTACTACGATGTGGAGCTGAATCGAGAAGTAGCGCTCAAGGAAATCCTTGGCGAGCGTGCCGATGACCCCCGGCATCGCAATAGCTTTTGCGCCGAAGCGGAAGTTACCGGATTGCTGGAACATCCCGGTGTCGTTCCCATCTACAGCTTGGGAACTGGCGACGACGGACGTCCCTATTATGCAATGCGGCTGATTTCGGGCAACGAACTTCGCGAACACATCGTCCGGTATCACAAGGCGGTCGCGAAGGGTGAAGAAAACGTGGCGGGGCCGAAGCTTCGGCAGCTGTTACAGCGTGTGATCGATGTGTGCAACGTGATCCACTACGCGCATGCTCGTGGTGTTCTGCACCGCGATTTGAAGTCGATCAACGTGATGCTCGGCCGCTACGGCGAGACGTTGGTGATCGATTGGGGGCTGGCAAAAACGACAGGAAAATCGGCAATCGATTCGTTGACGAACGATCGTGAGGCGTTCCCGGACGAAATCAAGAGTGAGCGTCCTGTCTCGGTTACCGCATCGAATCTGCGAAATACGCTGCAGGGCAGTACGATGGGTACGATCGCCTATGCGCCGCCGGAACAGCTCAATGGACGGACCGACGAGATTGACGCGCGGTCCGACATCTACAGCATCGGCGCGATCCTATACGAGGTTCTGACCGGTGATCCACCCTGCCGTAAAATGGGGATCACCGAAGCTCTGCGAGCCATTGAGTCCGGCGAGATACCGTCGCCGCTCGAGGTCAAACGCGAGATACCTCGCCCGCTGAGCGCGATCTGCGCGAAAGCCATATCGGCTTCCCGAGAGCAGCGATACCAAACGGCCAAGGAAATGCGCAATGACCTTCAGCGATGGCTTGATGACGAGCCCGTGACGGCCTATGCAGAATCGCTGCGGGAGCGAATCTGGCGATGGAAACGACAACACGAGACCTTTGTACGTTGGGCGACCCTGTCGCTCGCCGCGGTCACGCTGATCAGTATATTCGCTGCGTATCGAATCAACATCGCTCGCAAGCAACAGGAGCAGGCACGCAATGAGGCGACGGAGTTACTGCAGCTCGCACGGACCGCTACCGATAATTTGCTCACCAAGACAAGTGAACGGTTAGAAGAGATTCCCGATGTCACCGATGTGCAAGAAGAGCTGTTGCGAGACGCCGCCGAATCGTATCGAAAGATTTCCGAGTTTCAGTCCAACGATCCCGATTTGCAGCGTGAGTCGGCAAGGGCAGGAATTCGACTTGCCGGCGTTCTGAAAAAGCTTGAGAAAAAGGAAGATGCGATCAAGTCACTCGAGTCGGCGCGTGGCTCGCTGCGATCACTCAACGACGACGTGGACAGGGTCCTCCTTGCCCAGACCTACGTTGAACAGAGTCGGATTCATGGCAATGACACTCGACAGGATATCGAACAGGCCGCCGAAGCAATCGACAAGGCATATTCCATCACGCAAAAACTTGCGATTCCCCAGGATGCATCCGCCCAAGCTTTGCTAGTCCACGCCCAAACTCTGATTCAAAAGGGTGTTGTGGCGACCGATCTCGGACAAGTCGACGCGGTTTCATCATTCAAGCACGCGGCAGAGACGATTCAAAGAATGTTGGCTTTAGAATCCGATCGTGAGCAGGTACTCGATATTCAGCTGGAATTGATTCGCGCGCGTGTGAACGAAACTGCGGGACTCGACGACGACGACCCAACCGTTCGCGAGCGATATGAGTCGGTGATCGAACAAGCGGCGCAACTCGTCAAAGACTATCCCGATGACCTGCGATTGGCCAAGGAACGCGGCAAAGCTCTCAACAACTATGCGGATCACCTGTTGAGGAAAATCGAAGAGCTCGATGCAGCTGAAGCACGCTACCAGGAGTCAGCCGACGAATTCTCGGATCTCGTCGAAAAAAAGCCGTTGATCTCCGAGTACCGAGAGTTTTTGACGCTGTCGTTGATCGGCCTAGGAAACGTCGCCAGCGATCGAGGTGACCGAGCCAAAGCGATCGATCAATATTCGCGGGCAACCGAAGTTGCCGAAAAGCTGCTCGAACAAAACAAGAATCGCACCAGTTTTTTGCTCGTTGCTTCCCAGGCAAAATGCCAGCTTGGCGAGGCACAGATCGACACAGATCTGGATCGAGCCAAGAAATTGTTATCGGACGCGAGAGAGTTACTTCCCAACAACGCCTGGAAAGACCAGCATCTCGCTGATCAACTTTGGTATATCGAATATGTGTTGCTCAATATATTGAAGGAGGATTTCGATACTCCGGATGAAAACGTGCTGTTAGCTCGCCTGAGCGACTTTGCGAGGGAAACGTCATCCTTCACTTCGCCCCAGGCAAACCTCACGGTTGCCGCTGAGATCTCAAAAGCTTGCAACCATTTGCAGGATCCATCAACGCAAAGTCAGTATCTCGACATCGCAGCGGACCATCTCATGGACGCGATCAAGAAGGTACCGGAATTCCAAAACATTGCTGTGCAGGACAAGGACCTGTCCTTGCTTCGGGCCCGTCGGCCGAAGGCATTCGAGAGAACGAAATCAACCGCGGAGAAACCTTGAGATGATATTGTACTGGACGCTGTTTCTGTCCTTGCTATCCGCCGGCGTGCTGCCAGCTCCCAGCCGTCCAGGAACCAAACGTTTGAGCCGCGGACCGGCATGGACCGCCAATCTCGATAAGCTGGTGGTCAGCCAGGATGACATCCGCGAAGCAGTGGAAGAGAGAAAACAGCGGCGCCGCGTTGCAGTCATCGCTGACCCCAGATCGGCTGGAATGGCAGAAGTGGCCGCCAGCATTGCTGCCGAAGTCATTCGCTCGGGTGTAAGGTATGGCAATCGGCTGATCGTTGTGGACGGATTGACCTCCGAGACTCTGTTTGGACTCGCCGTCGATGCGAAGCAAATCCAGGAGGTCGCGAGAAAGAACGATGTTGACTTGGTGTTCGTGATTCGGATCGATGAACCGGGACGACGGATGGCGATCAGGGTCGTCTCGTCCAAGCAAGATGAATCAAAAGCGATCGAACCGATCTCGCTCGAAAACACCAATGAGTTTGTGATCGACCAAGCGGTGAAAGCGAGGCGCACGCTATTGGCTGCAATTGCTGCGTTGCCAACCGCCCACGATCGGCAACTCGACCTCCGTCCACAGGCAGACTTTGCCGCGATGCAGCACTTCATCCAAGCGAAGCGAATGCTTGCATCGGTGATCGATATCGACGACGACAAGGATCGCAAGATTCGTTACCAGAAGGCGTTGGAATCAATCGATGATTCGATCAAGACTTCGCCCGATTTCTTGGAGGCCTATGTCCTGAAGGCAAGCTGCTACGATGAGCTGGGTTCGAAGAAGCAATTGCAGGACACGCTGATCACCGCGACACAAAAAAGTAACCTCAACAAACACGACCTGCTCACACGACAGGAAGTTCAAGCCGATAACGCGAGATTTGTTCAGGCCAACGGCGTCGAAGCAATGGAGGCCTATCAAGGCTTGCTCGAAGTCGATCCGACCAACCTAACCGGCCTGTGGGCGATCATCGATATCCTGCTGACCGGTGACGGAAAGTCACCCGCGGACAGCGCCACGATTGCTGTGGCAGAAACTTATGCCGCACAATTACTTGCCTTTCATCCTCAAAGCGGGGTGGCTGGCAAACTATCCCGAGCGGCAAGATGACACGATGAAGCAACTCCTGCTCGGTTTCTTGGCGGTCGCGTTGGCGATTCTTTCGCAGGCATCCATTGGCGCTCAGTCCTCCACCGAACAATTGCTGAAAAAGCTGAGTCAGCTTGAGCGATCGGCGGTCCAAGCGATGCAGGCCAATGATCGAAACGGTGCGATTGAGATTGCGGGAGAAATCATTGCGGCGTGTAACCCTCTCGGTACATCAGCCGAAAACCCATCCGCGGAGGTCGATACTGTTGGGGAACCACCGCTCCCGCTTGGCGAACCGCTTGACGCGGACGATCCGCGACGAATCCATTTCCTTCTGTTCGCCGCGAGATTGGACTTCGGAGTCGGCAATACCGGCCGCGCCCTGAGCACGTTGCAAACAATCTCCGCTGATGCAAAACCTGACTCGGCCGGTCAAATCGAGGCCGATGCATTCTTGTTGATGGCGAAAATCGACAGCGGGCAAGATTACATCGATGACGCCATTGATGTACTCGCGCGGTCTTCAAGGCTGTCAAGCGATCACGCGACGCTGCGGTATAATTGCCAGGACCGTGTCATCGATGCGATCATCGGCACCTATTCGGCAAGCAATATCAACCACGAGCAACTGACCAGTCGGCTGCAGAAGATCGAGACTGCCATGGTCGACAAGGGCGTCCCGGTAGGCGTTGCCAGGTTGACACGGTTTGCCGAGGCGACGTACCTGACACGGCATCATCTCGGTGAACAGTTAGAGCAACTGCTTGCCGAGCTGAAAAACGTCGTCGTCAGCGAGCAGGTCTCCACAAGTCGACGCGCGTATTTTTGGAATCTCTACGCGCTATTGCAGATCGATCGGCGACACTATGCCGACGCGTTTGACGCATGTGGCGAATTCGAGCGATTATGCAAACAGTTGAGTGTCGACGGCAGTGAAACTTACCAATCGGTCATCGCCCGTGATCAATCCGCGTATGTGGCACTAATGATCGGCGATTACGAGGCGGCAAAACAAGCACTCGAGCGAAGTCGCCAGACTCATACACAGCCCCTTCGCATCCACAGCGAACAGGAACGGCGAATACGGCTGGAAAACGCGACGAATTGGCGTGTCAATCTGGCCAAAGCGATGGAAGGGACCAATGAGTTCGGCAACGCCCGGACCCTGCTGCAACAGGCCGAGAAGTCGCTGACCAAAAAGGACCGGCAATCGCGTCCCGATTTAGCGGCGCTCGTTGACAATAATCTCGGCCTGAATCATTACCTGACTGGCGAGCTTGAAACCGCGTCGGAGTTGATGACGCGGGCAAAGGATACGATTGACAATATCGGAGGGTTCGATGAACGCATCGGAGAGGCTTCGGTCAACGCGGGATGGATCGCGCTGGGACATGATGATCGTGCGAAAGCAGCCAAGTATTTCAGCGAGGCGGCTGCGTTCTTTTCCGATCACCTCTCGCGCGAGCATCCCCGATTCGCAGAAACGCTGACTTATCTCGCCCGTGTCACCCTGCTTCAGGGCGACATCGAAAAAGCGCGGCAGTGGATTGTCCAAGCCGAAGATCTGGACTTCCAGAGGATCTGTCGCGACTTGACATCGTCCGACTCGGCCCGAGATCGAATTGCAATGGTCCAGGAAGCGAGGGTACATCCTGAGAGCGTTGCCTGGCCCGGCACGATCGATACCTACTTGGAATTGGCACCACAATTAGCGATCACGCCGGCGCAACAATACGACGTTGTCTTGCGGTGGAAAGGTCTGATTCAGAGATTCGATTCGAATCACGCGACGCAAGACGCTGCAAGCATGAAACTGGAACGGGACGTCGAGTCGAAACTTCAGGAAGCCTATTTTCGCAAAGTATCTTTCTTGAACAAAAGAACAGTCCTGCAGGAAATTGATCAGTACGAAACACAACTGAGGCAAATTCAACGTGCGCGGAGGTCGGACCGACAGATCTCCGCCGAAGCATTGGTGACCAGCTCGAAAGAAATTGCTGCCAACCTTCAGCCGGACGACCTGTTCGTGGATATCTTTCAGATCCGCACGTTTCGTCGCCCGAATCGAACGGCGATGGTCGGTTCCAATCGAGAGTATCTCGCCTTTGCGGTTCAACCCGATGGCCGCGTCCACCGCCTCTCATTCGGCACGGCCGAAGCGTTGGACGTCGCGATCGAGACGTGGACCAACGTGATCATTGAACAGAATCAAGCAATGACGTCTAGCGAATTGACGGATCATCATCGGCGTCTCGATATTGCCGCCGGTGCGGTCGCAGAGATGGTCCAGAAACCGTTGTTGGATCTTGGCGTCCCGATCGATCGTTTGATCGTGCGTGCCGACGGAATCACGCACCTGATTCCCTGGGCAGCATTTCCTGGCACGAACGGAAAACGGTACTGGATCGAAAACGTTCGTATCCATGTCGCGAACAGCGCCGGCGGAGCGAAGTCTCGGGCCGTTCAGTCCGCACCGCCTTCACTGTTGGCTGTTGGTGGCGTCGATTTTGGCGGGCTCACACAGTATCCGCCACTATCGGGGTCCCTGACCGAAAAGAGGGACGTCGCAGAACAGTTTCGGTCTCGGTTCGGCAGCCATCACGTGCAGGAGCTCGAAGCGGCGGCGGCCAACGAGGCGGCATTGATTGGCGCGATGCCCGGCAAGCGGTTCATTCATTTGGCCACCCACGGTTTTTACCATCGACGTGGCGAATCCAATGTCTTCGGCGTGACCGGCGCGACCACGCTGCTTCAAACCGGTTTGATCGTCGCGCCGCCGGACGACGCCGACCCTCGATACGACCAGTATTTGACAGCCGCTGAGATCAGTGAACTCGACCTTTCGGCGGCGGCATTGGTCGTTTTGAGCGCATGCGAATCGGGTCTCGGTCAACCGCTTGCCGGTCAGGGTGTGCAGGGCATGCTGGGCAGCTTTCATGCCGCCGGAGCCGAGCGAGTCGTCGGTACGCTTTGGAAGGTTAATGATGAAGCGACCGTTTCCATGATGAATCGATTCTATGATCATCTTTGGAATGAACAACGATCGCCCGCCGACGCGTTGCGTGCCGCACAACTGGATATGATTCGCACAGCCCCCGGCCGGCCCGACGCCGACCTGCTATCGCACCCCTACGCTTGGGCCGCGTTCATCTGCAGTGCCAAGTGATCGCCGCACGCTACCATTCGACCAGATCGCCAATAGGGCGATCATTCCGCTCGCAACGTTTGTAAGTAACAGCACGAGCAATCGGCCTGCGGAGGCTTGGCAAGATAGTCGCGACCGGTGCTGACGATGTAAGGTATATCGTTCCGACGCCGTTGATCACCCCTTTCCCTTTTGCAGTGACGACTGCAGGCTGACTTGGATGGTTGCTATGAAACCGCTACGACTATTTCTATTGCTTTGCTTTGTTGCTCCGCTGGTGGGGGCGTCACAGGCCGAAGCGGGTGGATTGTTGAGCCGCCTGCGTGGAAACGTCCAGCGGTCATCCCCGACGCAAACCTATCCCGCCACACGGTCGCGCAGTTACCCCACGCGAAACCTGAACCAAGGCCGATCGCGTCTTCCCGCGGGCCGAACCTATTACCGAGGCCGCTATTTCGGCAACTACAACAACCGGTTCTACGGTCCCCAATACGGTTACTTTTGAGCGTCCGTCGGCCGTCACCCCGAAGGTTCTCGTGTTGTGGTTAGGGACTGTTGTGGTTAGGGACTGTTGTGGTTAGGGACTGGGACGAAACCCGCTAATATCGATGATCTTGCCGTCGACGACGAACCGTGTTTGTCCGGTGCGACGTGAGTAGTCTTGCAGTTGGTCGGCCACCAGGGTGGTGAAGGCGGCGCGACGTAACCGATCGACTTCGTTGATGCTCGTGCCGGTGTTGGCAACCGAAGCGGGAACCTTGACGGTTGGCGATTGCGGCAAGAATCGCGGGTCGACTGCGTCGACAAATGTGACATCGGTATTGGGAGTCACCAAGTCCTGCGCATCGTTACCACCGGGATCTTTGACGATCAACCGATCCTGGTCACTGCGACGAACTGTGAACGTCAACACGTCGGGTCCGCCGGGGCCACCGGGATTGGTGTTCGTCACTAAAAACTCACCCAGCGCAAAGGTCGCTCCTGGATTCAATTTCGCCCGCTGATCGTCTGCCAGCGGGGTCGTTCCAATGACGGTCGGTCCCGTCGGAGTGGGGCCGATCAGACCCGTTAAACCGATATTGCTGTTGAGCGCCCCTTGTGCAGCGTCGGGAATGTTGTACTGATCCAAATAGATCAGGTGCGCATCAAACTGAGGAACATCGATCACGGTCGGAACCGCGCCGGTACCGGTGAAAAAGTTCGTCAACACTTGACCGGTCGGCAACGCACCGGTTCCGATCGCGAAATACTTGGATGTTCCCGAGGCGAACAACTTGGCCGACTCGCTCGCGGTGAGCTGCACGGTGCTGAATGGATATTGGGTTTCCGCAGTGACCAGGTGAATCCCACCTGGAAATGGCGAACCGTCGGGGAAAGGTCCGATGTTGCCGTCCACTCTCCCTTGAAACGTCTGCTGGTTGGCGTCGCCGAACAGACCGCCAGAGAAAAAAGACCCGGTCGAACTCGCCAGCGAACCGAGACTCAGCGAGCTACTTCCGCCGAAGGGGCTGTTGAACGCACCGATCCGATCCTCCTCGCCCAATCCATCGTCGGCGGCTCCTCGTGTGGCGGCAGCGGGCAGATCCTGTGCAAAATCGGGCAGCTCGTCTTGCTCGTCCGCCAGCAACGGATCGGTATCACTCAGCGGCGGCAATTCGCTCGGCCGGCCGATTGCGTCGGCCGATCTGCCCGGCACATCGACTGGCGGCGGCGGTGGCTGCAGTGCGGGGCCGGTTTGCATGGCCGCGGCCAATCGGATTTGGTCACCTTGTAGATCCCATTCAGCTTGCTGAAGGGGCATGAACCGGCCATCGGCCGAGATCACAAATGCATCACGTTGGCTGATCCGACGTGGCGATTTCGCTGTGGACTGACACACGGCTGTTCCTGCGGCCAACTCGAACCGCGTTTCGCCAGGGGAGCGTTTTAGCTGAACAATCGCGCGATCGACCCAGATTTCCGATTCGGGTGTGATCACGCGCAGTTCCGATTCGCCATCGTGGACCAGACGCGTCTCGCCACGCTGCAACGAAACGTTCCATTGCCCCTCGACGCAATTGACACGGAGCGTTGCTCCAGCGCCCATGGTGATGGCAGGGCCACGCTCCAGCGCCATCGCAATCTTGGCGTCGTCGCCGGTTTCGATCGTGTCACCCAAACGAATACCGGCGCCGCGGACAACTCGATAGGCTTTGTCCCCGCGCACCAGTGTCGCGTGGCCCTCACACAGCGTGACCGTGCCTTCCCAAGGCGTCAGCTGCGCGTTTACGGATTGGCCGAGAGCAACCAGAAAGGTGAATGCCAGCACGCATCCCAGCGCCGCGTTCAGCAATCGAAAGCTCATCATTGGATCCTTGAATCTTGGTAGCGCGAGGCAATTCGC
Source organism: Pirellulaceae bacterium (assembly GCA_963734865.1). Classification (GTDB taxonomy): domain Bacteria; phylum Planctomycetota; class Planctomycetia; order Pirellulales; family Pirellulaceae; genus CBDCUW01. The sequence continues at coordinate 202,703 of CAVTIV010000019.1, read as the reverse complement.
GCATCGCATCTATAACGTGAAGATCAGCTGCGTGCTGAAGATGTGTCGGTCATAGTTATAAAATCGGACACCAAACAGGTTTGCCGTGTTCGAGTCGTTGTGGAAATAGGTGTAGTCGAACCGCAGACTAACCGCCCGGACAAAGTTTTTTTGCAGTCCCGTGCGAACCTCCAGCCGATCGTCAACGCGCGGCCGATCAAAGAAGTCGAGGCTATTGGGGTTGTCATAGTTGTCCCACACATAGCGAACGTCCAAATCGGCAATCCAGCGGCGACCCAGCGGCCGTTCGATTCGTCCCGTTGCCATCGTGGTGGTGCGATCAAAATCGGATCCGTCGGCCTCCGCATCGGCGTATTGGCCGCCGACATAGATCCGACCATCGCCACCAAACGTGTAGATCGCTTGCGTGATCCCGAGACGGTGAATCTCTGCGGACTGATCCTGGGCCTGTATCAGTGCCGGAGCACGACTGTCAATTGCGTTGAATTCATAGAACAGCGTCGTATGGCCACGCGAACCGAGCCATGTCAGCGATGGCGTCAGGCGATGATCACTAGCCAGCCGCCGCTCGCCGACCAACGTGTGATGGAATTCATAGCGAACCGAACCGATCAGATCATCTTTCAATAAACTGTTCGCGTAGCCGCCGCCCATGTAGTCCTGGATGTTGAATTGGTTGGCATCAAACTGAAACGTATTGAACGCGCTGCCGACCAGGCCAAGATTGAATTCTTGGCAGGTCAACAGCTGCACATCCAGAAAGGACGCCATCACGAATCGATAGTCTTCATAATCGGAGATCGATCCGAGACCCGTGAACTTCGGCTGCAACGGCACGTTGCTGTCGTATTCGCCCGCGAAGAGGAGGGTCAAGTTGTAGGGCCGATCCTCGGCCAAACCGCGCGAACCGGCGGCGTACGATTCTTGACGGGCGGTCGACATGGTGTTGCCGATCGTGCTGCGACGCTGCTGGACATCGACCGGTGCCTGCATCACCACTTGTTGGATCTTGGCAGCCGCGCGGTCGTCATAACCGGCTCGTCGCAAGGCGCCGCGAGCCCGCTCTGGCTGATCCTGACGCAAGATTGCCAATCCGTGCAGGTAATGCCCATAGGCGTCGTCCTGGTGATCACTCAAGTACCGCTTCGCCGCAGCCTCCGACGCCTGGGCGTCATCGAGGTGCAAATAGCCGATGGCAAGGAACTTGCCCGTTTCGGCAGGCGCGTCGGAATGCTGGGAGAGGCTTTCGAGCATCTTCACGCCATCTTCGACTTGCCCCGTTTTTAGCCGCAACATTGCGCCGGCGTACGACGCAGCCGTGTCTTCACTGTCGGCATCCGCCAGCGAGTCGATTGCCCCGTCATTGTCTCCCTGAAGCGATTGGGCGATCGCCCGCTGCAACCTCAGCTCGCGCTCGATCGGATCAACGACCCAGCTGCCCGGCGAGGTCGCTGACGGCAGATCGCTACGCCCAGGGGAAAGCACGTCGGCGTCCTGGGCGACCGACCGGGCCTCCTCCACCACCACCGATTCGAGCCGTGACGCATCGTCTGCTACAACGCTCGCAGCGATCAGAATGACGGCGCAGCAGGGAATGATCGGGACGAGACGAGCGGCGATCAATTTCGAGGCAATGATTCGTCTCATCTCGATACACAGTGTTGCCCGCTTGTGCGGATTTCAATGGTTCGTCGGGTTGTGCGGGGTGCGCCTGTTCTTTCTGTCGGATGAATGGCAACGGTTGCAACAGCCGAATTGGCGGATATCAGCCCACCAGCCCGAAGGCAACCGCTGAGCGAACAGGATTGGGTAAAATAGGGCGAATTGAGCAATTGAGAGTTTCGGCACGGGCCGACAAATTCGACAAATTCCGCAAAATCGGTACACCCTGGCGGCTACCCCGATTAGTGTCTGTCATCTACCACGTTCAACCGACGCACGAACGAATCATGGAGCTGGAAGTTATCCGACATGTTACGCAAATTCCGATCGGCGCAACGCACGACCCGCTATCAAAGGGAGACGGTTCATCGCCGCAGGACACTGACTCGCAAGTTGGCAAATGGATTTGAAAACCTCGAGTGTCGCCGCCTGCTCACATGCGCAGCAACGTCGCTCCCGGATATCCAAGGTTTTGGACGCCATACTGTCTTTCGTATGACGGGGGACGAAATACCGGAATCGGCGACGGAGTCCTACAACATACGCATTGAACGTCCTGATGGGACGACGACGGCCTCGCACGGGTTTGAAGTCGAGGTGCTTCGTCCCGATTCGCTTGATGTCGATGGTGATAACGACAGGACCGAATTGGTTTCATTGGGAAGTTACCAAGACAATACGGCATCTCCTAACACTGACTTCACGATCAACCTTACGAACTTCGTCGATGGATCCAACGATCTGTTTTTTCTGTTAACCAGACTCGACACTGGTGACCGCCGTTACATCCCTTCGGTGTCCGAGGCGGAATCGGAAACTCCGGCATCGACGACACCCTATTCGTTGTTCTTCGACGATGAGCTGCCGACCGCATCGCTATCCGCCATCCCAGCCTCTGGTTTCGTCAACGACACGATCAGTTTTGGCGGCCGAGATACGCAAAGCGGACTTGTTAGCGTTAACCTGACGGACAACGGCAATCCAGTAACGCCCCAGCCATTCACAGACTGTCCGACGAATCAAAGGGATTTTGAATACGATTTCGGGAGCCAAGATGGTAATCATGTCATCGTCGTCACCGTGACCGACAAGGCGGGCAACCCTCCTCAATCCGCGACACAGACGTATATGTTTGACGCAACAGCGCCAACGACGCCGTCGAATATTGTGCGATCGGGGCCGGCAAACGCACCGACATTCACATTTTCCGACAGCACTGACGTAACGAGCGGTATTGGCAGATACGAAATACAGTTCAACGACAACGATGATGCGAAATTCGTTCCGATCGGAAACAACACGACCTTCAATGCGACAGAGGTGTCGGGTGCCGGACTAAGGCCCGGAACCAATACGGTGTTCATTCGGGCTGTGGACAACGCAGGCAATGCGTCAGCGGCGATTGAATCGGCACCGTTTGCATTTGTCAATGAGACACTCAGCGATTTCCGATTGGTCAATGACACCGGTTTCCGTGCCGACGACGGAATCACGAACGATGATCTTTTGACATTCGTCGGTCTCAGCAATACGACGAATCTTCTCAGTTATCAAGCATGCATCAACGTCATACCTTGTCTGGAAACGGATTTTCAGGACGTCATCACCCCACCGTTCGATTCGCTTGATTTTCGTCCCAGTAGTCTTACGACGCTAAAACAGGGTCGCAACACGGTCCTGTTGCGAGCAAGAGCGGATGATGGATCCACCACAACGCCGGTCGAACTGAGTGCGTTGGCCGGTGCCGACAAAGGCTTCTTGTTCGACTCCGAAGCACCATCGACCCCGAGCGATCTCGCCTTGGCCAATGATGGGATGATTGAACCGCCGGACAGCGGCCGAGACGCAGCTGATTTCATTAGCTTTGATGTCACTGACTTGAAGTTCACCTCCAGCAGCGATGAAACCAGCGGAGTGATTTCGAGCGGCGTCAATTCATACGAGATCCGCATTGACAACGGAAATTTCAATACGATTCCCGAATTGATCCCACCGTTTGACCTGCAATCTCAATTTCGATTGACCGGAATCAGCGAAGCAACGAATCGAATCCAATTGCGGGCCGTGGATGTTGCCGGAAATGCCAGCGCGTCGGTGGCTGAACGAGCAATCGTGTTGGACAACACGCAGCCGGCATTCAACGACTTGGATGTCACAAAGGATGGTGTTCAACAGATTCAGTTACAGACCATTCCATTACCGGGCAGCGCGCTTCCCGTCCCCGTGGTGGTCGATCCGCGCCCGGTGATTGAATTCAACGTTACCGATCAACAATTTGTAGGCGTGGACAACATTGTCAAAGTTGAGCTCGTTGATTCGCTGACAAACACCGTATTGGCGATGGTTGACGGGGATAGCCGTGTAACGATTCCAGGGGAAAACGGGCAATTCGGGCCTCATGCTCCGCGATCGCTCAATCTCAAGTCGATCAGGCCAGATGACCCGCTTGCGAGCGGAAAAGGATACACAGTTTTTATTCGAGCGACCGATGCAGCTGGAAAAGTGGCCAACTCGGATTCCGTTACCTTCTTTCTGAGTGAGGTCGGTTTACCAACTCTGGGCGCACCCGGCACACCCGTCTTCTCTGAACTTTCGTACATCGGGGCGACCGTACTCGACCCGCGCGGTGGCATCCCCAATGAGATCGTCGTGGACCAGGCAATCCCCGTCGCCTATTCGGTCAATATTGACGGCCGGAGTTTCCAGGTATTGAATTCAATCACGGATGCTGCAGGCCAGACAACCTTGACCTTGAGTGATTCGATTAGCGTCGCGGTTGGCGATCATGTCGGCTGGCTGCGGCCCTGGCAAATGGCGTTCGACAAAACGACACAGACCGTCTGGTTCACGATGGAGGACGGGCATTATCTTGGCCAATTCGATCCCTCCACAAGAGCGGTTGACATCTACGATGTCAGCATTGGAGGCACGGCGTTTGATCCGCACGGCGTCTTCTTCGACTTCAACACGCATCTGACGCCACGAGTTTGGTTTGTCTATCGCAACGAACAGAGTGCGCCCGTCGGTGAAGTTCCCGATCAGGTCCTCCGTGTTTCCTATTTCGATATCGCACAGCGAAAAACATTTACATTCGACTTTACCGACATCGCCGGCCAATTCATCCTCGAGAATACGGGTTCCACCCAAGGTGGCGGTGGCGGTGGCGGTGGCGGTGGTGGAACCGGCGGTGGCGGCTCGACGGTCGCTGCGAGTGATGCGGAAGAGCTCTCGACGCTGAAGGTAGGACACGCGGTCTTCGTCGATGCGACCGGCAGTGTTTGGATTTCGGCCGAAAACTCCGGTACTCTCGTCGAACTTGACTTCGACAGCTCCCCCAACCGTGGTCCAGCGACGCTCGACGGCTTGACCGGTCGTGCGATCGCCCATGTGGTTCCCCAGTCCTTCGGTCCTGATAAGACCCTCGTCAACGATTTTCAACTTCACGGAATACAAACGGTCGTCGATGAACGTGATCGAACCACATACGTTTGGATGGTTGATGGAGGCGATCGTAGTGGTGATTCGGTGGAACGCCTGGCGTTGCTGATTCCGGGTGAATCGGACAACTGGTTCGAGTTCGCGATCCCGCGCGTGGCCAGCGGCCTATCACACATGCTGTTTACTGCATTCGACGACAATGAAACACCAGGCATTCCCGACGACGACAAGCTGATCTTCACCGATACGGGATTTGGCTTTACCGGATCCGGCGACGGTATCGTCGGCTCGATCGATATCGGCCTGATCGTGCGTGAACTTCGGCAGGGCAACGACGTCTCGACGATGAAGCCACAGGTGCACGTCGTCCAAGTTCCGACGTTACCAGGCACGAACTCGACCGACTCCAACGCGGCCCCCATTCAGTCGTTTGTCGATCGCGGTGGCACAGCCTTCTTTGTCGACCCGCAGGGCGGCTTGGCACGCTTGGCATTGAATGAGTCGTTTCCGCCTACCACGGGGGCATTGACAAACGGCGCATTGGCGACAACGGTGCTCGCTACCGTCGCCACCGTGGTCGGCACGCCGCAGTCGACGCAAATCACGGTGCAGGAGACGCCAACTCTTTTGACTCAATTGGACGTCAAACCGGATCCGATTTCAGGAAGCGATCCCGCGCGTGCGCTCGACCGATCTCAAGCCACGGGCATCGACCAATATGAAGTTGCAGTTGAAGCACTTCGACGTGATACCGGCGAAGGACCGTTTCGCGGAGCGATCAACGCGGCCAACACGGTTTATGGATCGATCGCACAGAGCGATCATTTGTCGGTCACCATTTTCGCCGAATCGGCACGGCGACAGATGTCGGCCGTTGTCAGCCCGCTGGCGACGCCTGCGGGGGCAATCACACAGGCCCGAATGGCATTCCAAGTCATTCGTGACGGCAGCTTGATCCTGACCGCACGCGGCGACGGGATGATCGCCGACGATCAGATCAACCTGCTTGCCGAATTGAGTGGTCCGAATGCTGCTAACTTTACCATTGCTGGCGAGGCTGCTGCCGTCACGATGCCCGATGGCACGGTCCATGTGATGGGCCGCTCGACTTCCAGCGGTGTGGTTCAATACACCTACACGCCCTCGGGTGCCGACTGGGAACACGATGACCTGTTCAATGCCGCCAATTGGTCGGTCAGCAAACGTGACGTGGCTGGTGTCATTCTCGCCGAAGATACGGCGCCAGGTGGTCCGCTCGGTTTCACGGCGACGACGACCGACGGCCATTGGCTGGCGATCCCGATCGATCCTGCAATGGCCGTTCGCGACCTGACGATCGAGAGTGGCAATGTTGCGGCGGCACGAGTCTATTCCACCGTCGGAACGACGCAGTCGGGCAACACCACCTTCGGCTACGGAACCAATCAAACAGGACACCTGATTGAATACCAAATCAATTCTGGCGGTGTCAGTGTTCGGCAGATTGATGCCCAAAGCCGCGAAACTCGCTTGCTGAAAAGCGTCGAAGTGCTTTCGACCGACGATGGTGTCCGACACGTGTTCGCGACCGACGGCGTTTCACGCCTGGTTCATTGGCAGATCGGTTCCTCGGGCGTGCGTCAAGAAAACGTTAGTCAAATGACCGCCGATAATGGCCAGAACTTCGGCTATTTTCCTTTTCAGCAGCCGTTCACCGGTCGCGTTTACACCTATGTCGAGCCGTTGATCGAAGCCGATGGCACGATCCGTGTCTATGGCACCAATGGTGGCGACTTGGTCGAATTCACTCGCACCCCAGATGAACAGTGGCGCGTTGCCAACCTGACCAATGACACCAATGCGACCTTTGGTGCCGATGGACCCGGCTTTCGCGTACCTGCCAACGCCGTCTTTGGTGGGCCGACGGGGTACATCGACGCCAATGGTGGGCGACACATCCTGCAGATCAACGGCGACGGCGAAGTGGTCGAGTATTTCACTTTTGGCGACGGCCTGTTCCCAGATGATCCCATGGCGGCTGATCGAATCAACAGCCAAAACGTCAACTTCACAAGTGGTGTTTCAATCTCTGGTTTATCGCTCGAATTGCCTGAGCCGCACGTTTCGACGACGATACTCGGAAGTTCGCTCGGGGTACAGCGAGAGGATGTCAGCGGTGAAGGGGACGTGACAGCTCGGGATGCCTTGTTGATCATCAATTACATCGCGGCGACATCCGGAGCATCCGGTGAAATGGTCGATGGCAGTTTGACCGAACATCATTACAACTACGATGTGAATGGCGACAATCAAATTACCTCACTTGATGCTCTGATCGTGATCAACTATCTCATCAGAAGTGAAAACAACCGGGCCGCCGAAGGTGAGACAAGCGATGTTGCATTGTGGCTTCAAGACGACCACGATAAACGCGGTGTTTGGGACGATGCAATCATCGAACTGACCAGCGATATCGGCTTGGAAAGGTTTGAATAAAAGACGACCAGGTCAAATCAGCCGATCAATCAATGTGCCGCGGGGTACAGGCTGCGACGTTCTGGTACTTCGTCGCGAATTCCAAGCAACCACCGGTCGATAACTGGCCGACGCACTGGCGATACATCTCCTGCCAAGGCGTTTGGTGCGTCAACTTCGGTGGCACAAAATCATTGCGTCGCTGTTCGAGCTCTTGATCCGATACCAACAGGTCGACTCGGCAGGCGTTCAAATCGATGCGAATGATGTCGCCCGTTTGAATCAATCCTAAATTGCCGCCTATCGCCGATTCCGGTGATGCGTTCAGCACCGACGGACTTGCCGACGTCCCGCTTTGACGTCCATCACCCATTGTCGGAAGCGTGTGGATACCGCGGGCCAGCAGTGCATCAGGGGGCTGCATGTTGACCACCTCGGCCGATCCGGGATATCCGACGGGTCCGCAGCCGCGAACCACCAACAGGCATGTTTCATCGATTTCCAGAGCAGGATCATTGATGCGCTGGTGATAATCCTCCGGACCATCGAACACGATCGCACGCGAATCAAAGCGGTTCTCGTGCCCTGGCGTGGACAGGTAACGCTGCCGAAATTCGTCGCTGATCACACTCGTTTTCATCAATGCCGCGTCAAACAGATTCCCCGACAGAACCATGAACCCGGCGTGTTGTTTCAACGGCTGTTGATATCGGTAGATGACGTCGTCGTTGTGATTCGCAAACGGCGCGACGTTCATCGCCACGCTATTGCCCGTAACGGTCAAGGCATCACCATGAATGCGTTCGCCTTTCATCAACTCTTGAATCACAGCCGGGACACCGCCGGCACGGTGAAACGCTTCGCCGAGGTACATTCCGGCAGGCTGGCAGTTGACAAGCAATGGCACGTCGTAGCCGATCGTTTGCCAATCTTCGATTGACAGCTCGACTCCCATGTGTCGGGCGATCGCGGCCAGATGCGGAGGGGCGTTGGTCGAACCGCCGAGTGCCGAATTCACGACGATCGCATTCTCGAATGCCTGTCGCGTGAGCACTCGGTCGGGCGTCAAGTCTTGATGCACCATCTCGACAATCCGCCGCCCGGTTTCGTAGGCCATCTGCAACCGCTCGCGGTAGGGTCCAGGAATGGCCGCACATCCCGGCAGCGACATACCCAACGCTTCAGCCAGACAGTTCATCGTCAGCGCGGTGCCCATCGTGTTGCAGTGCCCGGCGCTGGTGGCCGTGGAGGATATCATCTCCATGTATCGGTCGTAATTGATTTCACCGGCAGCCAACATCTTGCGGCCTTCCCAAATGACCGTGCCCGATCCAGCCAGCTTGCCGTTGAAATAGCTGTCCAACATCGGACCACCCGACAGCACGATTGCAGGTAAATTGGTGGTTGCCGCAGCCATCAAACCGGCTGGCATCGTTTTATCGCAACCGGCAGTCAGAATGACGCCATCAAAAGGGTAGCCATGAAGGATCTCGACCAGACCCAAATAGGCCAAATTGCGGTCCAGCGCCGCGGTCGGTCGGCGGCAACTTTCCTGTAGCGGATGGACGGGAAATACGAACGGTAATCCACCCGCCTCGCGCACACCGGCGACCGCTCGCTCGACCGTCTGCAAATGAATCCGATTGCAGGGAGTGATGTCGCTGCCGACCTGAGCGATCCCGATCACCGGCCTTCCCGCTTGCAACTCGCCAAGCGTGAGCCCATAGTTCAAAAAACGTTCCACATACACGGCCGTCAGGCCCGGATTGTCCGCGTTGTTGAACCATCCACCACTTCGCAGCGGTTTTCTATCTGACATCTTGCGACCCGAAAGGTGGAAACCAATGACTTCATGGCACGTATCCTAAAGAATCGCGAACGAAGATGTCATGACGGGCCAAAAGAAACAATGTCCCAGACGTGAATCGACGAATTTGCAGTCCAGGAGAGTTCAGCAACTACTCCGTTGCGGTCGCGCCATGCAGCTGGTCGATCAGTTTCGGCCACAGTTTTTCTCCGCCCATGGCGTTGGTCATGATCACGATTCCGTCACGCTTGTGTGGCCAGAATTCGCAGTAACAGCGAAACCCCGAACCATTCGAACCGCTGTGATAAGCCAGACGGTGACCCGCCAATTGCTTTAGCCCCCAACCGAGTCCCCAGGAAGCGTCTTGCTGTTGGTGAAAACTGGCCGGCCGGAGCATCTGTTCCACCATTTCTGCCGAAATCGAATGTTTCCTCGTACGGTCGGATGACATGATCTCGATCAGAAACCGGGCGTAGTCATCGGCCGTTGTGTACAGGGTAAACGCTGCGCAGGCTCGATCGTAATGGACGCGATTGGGTATGACGTTTCCGGCACGATCGTGGCCACACGCGGAGTTCACCGCCAGCGATTCGTTCCATTGGAAATCGGTTGCGAGCAATCCCAGTGGTTTGATTAGTCGCGTTTGCGACCAGACACTCAATCCCTCGCCCGTTTGTTGCTCCACCGCCCGCTGCAGCATCAGGAACCCTTCTCCCGAGTACCCGAATTGCGTCCCCGGCTTGAATCGCAGTTGCATCGGACCGTTCGCTCGCCATCCCCCGGCTCGCCAATTTGGCAAGCCCGTCGTATGCGTCATCGCCATCCGAGCGGTAATCGTGCGATGCTCCGGCGCGTTGTCGAGGTAGTCGCGGCCAAGGTACTCGACCAGCGGGCGATCGAGATCAAACTCGCCCTGCTCCGTTAGCTTCAGCACCATGTAGGAAAAAAACGGCTTGCTCATCGAACACGCTTCCATCACCGTATCCGAAGTCATCGGATCGTCGCTGCCCTTGCATCGGACACCGAAACCGTCGGACCAGACAAGTTGTCCCTGATCGATGACCGCAACTGCCACGCCGGGAACATTGAATGCTTGCTGCAGAGTTGGGATGCGATCTTTCACCGAGCAGATCCATCGCTCGGCCGAATCGATGCCAAAGCCTGCTTGCGCCGACTCATCGTCGGTTGCGACCAATCCAAACTTGCGGCAGATCCTCTCCACCTCGCTCGGGTCAATGGCCTCCACGATGCGGCCGTCGCGGCCTGCCGTTGTTGTCGCCTTTAGCAGGCTGTTGACGACGGCTTCCTCGGTGGCTTCTCGGACCCCTTGGAATAACGGCGACAATCGATCGTCACGAAGAACCGTCGTCGTTTCGAGCGGCTGATCGCTTTCATCGCTCTGTCGTAACGTCTTGTCGGTCGAAAAAGCGACAACATAATCGCCGCTGCCATGCGTTATCGGTGACCCGACCGCGGCAAGGCCCAAGCTTGCACGTTTGGCGAGCCTCTGCAATTGCCGGGCATCGAGCGGCGCGTCGGTGGCAACGACAACAATGCACGAACCGTGCTCTTGATCGACAACCGCGTCTTGCAAGAAGAAACGTCCCAGCGATCGACCGACCGGTGCGCCGCCAATCGTCAATTGCCCAGCAAAGTTCGATTGCACGAGTACGCCGATCGTATAACCACCCAGTTGAGCGGGCAGTTTTCTGGACGACGTGCCGATGCCCCCTTTCCAACCGAGGCACCGTGTTCCCACACCGGCGCCGACACAGCCTTCGCCAACGACACCGCCCTTGGCGTCATCGATCGCTTGCAGTACATCTTCTGCGCGAACGTGACCACCACGAATGTCGTTCAAGTATCCATCATTGCATTCGCCGACAACTGGATTGACGCTCAACACATCCTCGTTGCCCTCTTGTCTCAGCGTCCAACCGATGACGGCATCGGCGACCGTAAAGGTGCTGAGCGTGTTCGTCATCAGGATCGGTGTCTCCAATACACCCAACTCGTTGACCTGCGTCGATCCGACGAACTTGCCGAAACCATTGGCGACATGCACCGCCGCGGGAACCTTCGCTTGGAATAGGTTTCCGCTGTGCGGAATCACGGCAGTAACACCGGTACGAACCCGGTCACCGTTGATGACCGAACGATGCCCGACGCGAACACCGGCGACGTCCGTGATCGCATTCAATTGACCCGTCGGCAAAATGCCGATCGTGATCCCCAAATCTCGAATCCGTGGTCGCTGCAGCGGCTCGTCCGCCGCAGTCAGGGAAGCAGGATCCAGCAAACTCGCGGCAATCAGCAAAGTGATGCCTACTTGGCTTGCCTTCAGAACGAGACGTCGGAAAAAGGGTTTCGGCATGTTGCTCTCATCAGAATCGGGATCGTCAGTCGGTTTCGATCCATTGCAGGTCACCGACGTTCACGCTCAATCTCATCCACGCGCGCCAAACACTGACGCGGCGTCTTCAACTCAAATTCTTTCATCGCGTCTGCAATTCTTGCCAACGAAATGGCAACGCCCCCGCGGTTGCGAATTCGGCCAGTGGTCGGTTCGCTTCTCCCAACACTCTCGTGGCAGTTGTTCAACTTTGGGCACCGGTGTCGCCATTGCCGATTTTTTACCGTGACTCGCCCACCAGGGGGCACCTGACGCGGCAAGCGAACCGCTGAGCAAGTCGCGTCGAGCGGACTCAACTCCAACCGGCGTGATCCCGCTCCCCTCCTCGGAACTGTGAGTGTCGTTCCTTCGAGGTCAACATAGCCGACCCGATCGTTCGCTGCCACATTTCACCGGCTCGCGGAAGCAAGACCGACCGCCCAGGCAACCGGATCGATGTCGCCCCATCCCTCCTGGCGAGTCATTCCACTGTTCTATCATCGCAACGAAGATGGAACTCTGACATTTCTTTTACATTCTCCTGACTCCATTCCGACCATTGATTGGCTCCAGAATGGAATGATTGGTTGTGACGCCCATCGGCTTTCCTCACATCGGAAACGATGGATTCGCTGTCGCGTCGCTATGACAACCAAACAATGAGACCAAAGGAGAAGACGATGCGAGGACTATCCGTTTTGTTCATGATCGCCGTACTGACAACGATCCCGTTGAATTCGTTGCTGTCCAGCGACGCGAGTGCCGACCAGGTCAGGCTGCAGGTCGGAGTTTCCAACCCGACAATGCTCGCCGACGAAAAAGCAACGAACTATGTTCGCATCGCATTGACCGGATTCAACCTTTCCGCACCCGAGGACCGACCACCGGTGAATGTGGCGATCGTGATTGATAGCAGCGGGTCAATGAGCGGCCAGAAGATCGCGCAAGCTCGAAAAGCTGCTATTGCCGCGGTCAACCGGTTGCGAGACAGCGATATCGTCTCGGTCGTGCTTTACAACTCGTCGGCGCAAGTGCTCGTTCCGGCAACCAAAGCGACCGATCGCGGCGAGATCATTCGCAAAATCCAATCGGTCAGTGCGGGGGGCAGCACCGCACTGTTTGCTGGGGTCAGCAAAGGTGCGGCGGAGGTTCGCAAATTTCTGGACAGCGAATCGGTCAACCGCGTGATTTTGCTCTCCGACGGAAAGGCGAACGTCGGTCCGAAGAGTCCTCGAGAACTGGAGCGACTCGGTGCATCCCTGGTGAAGGAGGGAATCAGTGTCAGCACGCTGGGGCTCGGTTTGGACTACAACGAAGACTTGATGAGCGGACTGGCAGCTGCCGGAAGCGGAAATCATATCTTTATCGAACAGGCCGATGACCTGATCGCGGTATTCAACTCGGAGTTCAATGACTTGATGAGCGTCGTTGCCGGCGATTTCCGAATCGAGGCAACGGTGGCCACGGGCGTGCGTCCGGTTCGCGTTCTGGGCACCAAAGCTGACATCTCGGGACAGAGTGTGCGTATTCCGCTGACGCAACTTTATGCCCGACAACAACGGTACTTTGTTCTGGAAGTCGAAGTCGACAAGGGCCAACCCGAGACATCACGACCCTTGGTGAAGGTTTCCATCGAGTACCAAAACATGGTGACCGAAACGACCGACAAGCTATCGAGCAGTGTCGATGTTCGATTTTCGCAGTCGGTCGCCGCCGTGCAAGACGATCGCGACGTAGAGACGTATGCCTATTGTGCTCTTCAAATCGCCAACGAAAGGAACATTCAAGCGACGGCACTGAGAGACGCCGGGCAGGTTGAGGAAGCCAAGACGCTGCTGGACATCAATCAATTGGAACTCTTGAAGTGCGCAAAGATCTGCAAAGAACGCGACTTCCAAGCAGTCGTTCCGGAACTCAATCGCAACGTCGATTTGAACAAGTATCAGCGGATGTACTTGGACGATTCCAAGGACTGGACGCGCAATCGAAAGCTGATGCGTGCTGCCCAAAACGATAACATGTCGCAGCAAACCTATCGCAGCCCAACACCCGAGGTTGACCGATAGACCTGCTAGACTGGGAGACATGCCCGCGGCGGCAGCATTTGCCGCCGCGAATGTCGAACGATTCTCTCGCCCCGGCCGCTGAATGCCTCGTCGTTTACTCTTCGCCTTGCTGCTGCTCGTTGCCGCGCCCCTGACGCTGTTGGGCTGGGTGTCGGCGACATCGATGCGAGAGCATCGCCAGCTCGCCGAGCAGCAACTGAAGGGCTTGTTGACATCACGACTGACCGAGATCGACAGGTCATTGGTCAGCCTGTTTGACCGATACGCGAATCAGCTCGCCGACAAGCTGGACAAACCGCGAAACGTTGCTGATACGCTAACCGAATTGCGGCGAACCGATCCCGTCGTACGTCAAGGGATTCTCGTGACCGCAAACGGGGTGCTGGCGTATCCGCTGAAACCGGTCGCAGACGATCCGGATGACATCGCGCTGTATGCGGCTCTGATGGGGATGATCGATGGCAGACCTCAGGTGACCGGTTCCGGCGAAACCACCGATCTTGCCGCATCAGCTGGGTCCAAAAACGATCCATTGGATCTGACGCTGGCCCAGCGAGTTCCCTTGCAAGTTCCCGAGAGCTCGCGTGCATTGCGCGGCCTCGCAGCGGCTACCAACCGTGGCACGCCTCAGTGGCAGGTTTGGTACATCGACGAAGGGTCCCAACTCATTCTATGGATGGCGCGAAGCGACGGTGCATCGGTTGGCATCCTGCTCGAACGCGTTCGCTGGGTTGCCGACATGATTGCCGCGCTACCCGATTCGGTCGCTGCCACCGATACCGTGAACCGAGTGTATCCCACACCCGGCTTCACCGCGCTCGTCGATGAGGCACGGCACGTCGTTTACCGCTGGGGTGACGAGGGTGAGTGCACCGACACGCCTCTGGCAATGATTCCCCTATCGCCACCCCTGAGCAGCTGGCGGTTGGAGTTTCACGCCGATCCGACGCTGGTTCCGGCACCGCAGTCCCTCGCTCTGTATGCATCGCTGGCGGGAATCGGCGTTGTGCTGCTGGCACTTGGTGGATTCGTGCTCACCAGCGTGCAACGTCAAATGCGAACCGCACGCAACCGAGTCAGCTTTGCCGGTCAGGTGTCCCATGAATTGCGGACGCCGTTGACCAACATTCGATTGTATGCGGAACTTGCCGCAGCGGATCTGGAACAACTTCAAGACAGCGACTCACGCGAAAAGCTTGCCCGTCGCCTCTCGGTCATCGACAGCGAAAGTCGACGGCTGGGACGACTGGTTTCCGGCGTCTTGGAAATGATTCGTGACGATCGAAAACATCGCGGACCGAGAATCTCGCCCGCCAATCCGGACGAAATCATCAACCAGGCGCTCGAGCAATTCTCGCCGAGTTTCGATCATTTGGGTTTAACGGTTCACCGCAATGCGAATGCGGGCCAGCGTGTGGGACTGGATGCCGATATCTTGGAAATGGTATTGGTGAACTTGCTGAGCAACGTCGAAAAGTACGCAGCGGGCGGGAAACGTGTCGACGTCGACTCGCGGCTGGTTGACGGACAACTGCTGGTATCGGTCAGCGACTATGGTCCTGGGATACCCCATCGCAAATGGCGAAGCGTCTTTCGCCCTTTTTCCAGACTCGATGATTCGATTCACGCACCCAGTGGAACGGGGATCGGGTTGACCATCGCGCGCAGCGCCGCTCGCCGTCACGGCGGTGACTTGCGATTGGTCGCGAGTGAACAGGGAACCCGATTTGAACTTACCTTGCCGGTGAGCCAATGCAACTGACGATCCTTGTGGCCGAAGACGACCCGAATACCCGCGCCGCCATTGCCGAGGTACTGAGCGGCGAAGGCTACCGCGTCATCCAGGCGGCTGATGGCCTGCAGGCGAAGTTCATGCTCGACAAACATCAGCCCGACATCGCCTGTCTCGATGTCATGATGCCGGGTATGAGCGGCTACGATTTGTGCCGGCACCTTCGCCGAGCCAGCCCGCGAATGCCGATTCTGTTTATCACTGCGAAGGCAGAGGAAATCGACAAAGTCGTCGGATTGGAACTGGGCGCCGACGACTATATCGTCAAGCCGTTTGGCAGCAAGGAAGTGCTGGCGCGAATTCGTGCCGTCGCCCGGCGGTGCATTGTCGACGACGAAACATCGATCGATTCTTCCTCGATCACGGACGACGACTTTTGGATGGCCGACCTAGAAATCATCCCTCGCCAATTGCGGGCAAGGCGTGATGGAGAATTGATCGAACTCACACTCCGCGAGTTGCGGATTCTGCAATGGCTGGCGAGCAAGCCGGGTGAAGTCGCGGGCCGTGACGAACTGTTTCGCGTGGCCTGGGAAGACAATCACGTCCCCAACAGCCGAACGCTCGATCAAACCATCAGTCAGCTGCGAAAGAGAATCGAACGCGACCCCAAACACCCCCGAATTATCCAAACGGTCTATGGAGTCGGTTACCGCTTCGATCGATCGGCATCGTTTGACTAGGATCGCTTGGAATGATGCAACTCACCGGTGAATCGATTGGCGACCTCGCGGCTGATCTTGCCGTGCTCGTAGAGTTGCCTGACCGATTCGTCGAGTGGAACCATTCCTTCGGCACGCCCGGTCATGATGCCCGTGTCGATGCTCTCGATCTTTCCCATTCGGATCGCACTGGCAATCGCAATGCTGTTGAACATGATCTCAATCGCCAATTCGCGTTTCTCCGCTTCGAGACTGGGTAGCAGGTGCTGTGTCACGACCGCTCGCAGGCTCATCGAAAGCTGGGAACGGATTTCCGATTGAATGTTCTGAGGAACGAGATCGGTAAAACGCGAAACGGCTCCTTTCGCATCTCGCGTGTGAAGGGTCGAAAAAACGAGATGCCCTGTTTCGGCTGCGCTGAGAGCCATCTGTGCCGTTTCGCGGTCGCGAATCTCGCCAACCAAAATCACGTCAGGATCCTGACGAAGCCCGTATCGCAACCCGTCCGCAAAGGACTGCACATCACGACCCACCTGCCGCTGAGTCACGATCGAGTCCACGACACGCGGAAAGATATATTCGATCGGATCTTCGACGGTGATGATTCGGTGACCGCCAGCTTGATTGAGTAGGTCGATGATCATTGCCAACGTCGTGGTTTTGCCTGCCCCAGTTACGCCAGTGACCAAAACGAGTCCGTTGCGGAAGCGGGTTAGACGCTGAGCCAATTCTCTGGGGAACCCCGCCCACTCGAATTCGGGGATCTCCGCGGGAATGACTCGAAAACAAGCACCGATGTCTTCGTTGCTAACATAATAATTCGCACGAAAACGCTGCGGCGTATCGTCGAGATCGATCTGCAACGCAAAGTCGACGTTGCGGAGTGACCGAAATTGGTCCAATGCGTCTTGTGGACAGACCGAATACAATGCCTCGTGAACCGTTTCGCTATCGAGTTCCGGCCCATCGAAGGCCTGCAGCTGTCCATGAACACGAACGGTCGGTTTGTGACCACAGACCACATGCAAGTCCGACGCGCCGATCGCAACCGCTGTGGCAAGCCATTGGCGAATCTGGTTTCGGTTTTCTGAGTCCGTCATCGCGCCCTTTGTTACCGGCGGTCCACCGGAGCCGCTCACAATTACCTGCCGGGCAAGAACACCTGCTCATTGCCGGCACGCGTCACCATTGCATCAAACGTGGTGCGATCAAGATCATTGCCAATCGGCAGTACCGACCCATCCCCCATCAATAGGAGGGCCACCTGCCGGTTTTCGAGTCCCTTGATCGCGGCGTAGGCCTCATCGGGAGTCAGATTCTCTGTCGATGTCCATTCGACACCGCGATCGGGAAGCTCGATTGCCATCACGGTGTTGCTCAGTCCATCCCTGACGTCAGCAAACCCTGTGGCCTTGTTCGGCGTCGATACAAACATGCCATTGTCCGACACGATCGCAAAGATATGCGTCTCTCCCGGTGTCGCCTGCAAAGCTTGATACGTCGGCGGAGCCTGCGCGATCAAAGGACTGTTTGCGGGGCTGTCCCAAGCTTGGTTTTGATCATACTGCTCCCACTGGCGTTCACCGTCAACGAAGGGACTGATCGCAACACGCCAACCGAGCACTTCCTCGCCGGCGGCATTGGTCCTGACCGTTGCCGGCAATGTTTTGTAGGTCGCTTGGTAATTGTGCAAGCCCAACCCAATCTGCTTCACTTGATTGGTACGCTGCATCCGCCGCGCCGCATCGCGAGCCGCGCTGACGGCCGGCAGCAGCAATGCCACCATGATCCCGCCACAGACCAACATGCCGGCAAAAGCCACACCCAGGATGATCAAGATAATCGCGGTGCTGTTGGACTTCACCGGCGGTTGTGGAACTTGTGCGTTGACCCCAAAGGGATTCGGGTTTTGGTTGGGTGGAAACTGCGGTCCGCTAGCCATGATCGACCCATTGAGTGAGAACAACGAAAACACGGTTGCGGTCATTGTATCGCCGAGATTGCCAAAAAAACAGCAACACACCGATACGTTTCGGCTCACTCCCCGTCGATGTATTTCAGTTGAATCTCGGTATCGACCAGCTTTTCCTTCAGCTTGTCGACACCCTGTTGTGTCACCGCCGTTCGTGTCACCTTCAGGTCTTTCAGGTTGGTGAGATTTTCCAGATGCACCAGTCCCGAGTCGGTGATCAACGTCGAACCAAGGTGTAAAAACGTCAACTTGTTCAGCCCACTGAGGAAAGGGAGACCTTCGTCGCTGAGTCTGGTGTTATCGAGATTCAGCCATTCCAGATTGGTCAAGGCGGCAAGCGGTTCCATCCCAAAATCGGAAATGCCCACCCGCCACAGATTCAGTTTTTTTAGTTTTTTCAACTGTCCCAGCGGCGGCATCGCGTCATCGAAGATCGACGAACATTCGCTTAAATCGAGTTCTTGCAGGTTCGTCAGCTTGGGAAGATCCGCCAATCCTGCGGCGTCGATTTGAGGATTCTTGGCCAGCCGTACTTTTTGCAGCTTGGGAAAGGCGGTCAACAGCGCGATCGCTTCGTTGCCGATGGTTGCCCCGGCCAGATTCAACTCTTGCAGATTGCCCAAGCCCTCGATCGCTTTCAAGCCGTCTTCGGAAATCCAAAGATAGTCCAAGGATAATGCTTTCAGGCTGGAAAGCTTGGCCAGATGCTGCATCCCGTCATCACCCACATCGGTGATCCCACCCTCGCCGGAAAGACGAAGTGATTTCAGTTTCGATAACGGTGCCAGATCTGCCAGCCCTTCGTCGCTGATCGCGCATTTCCGCAAGTCAAGGCTCTCCAAAGTCGCGATCGTACCAAGCGTTTTCAAGCCCTCATCCGTGACACCGGTTTCGGCAAGCAACACGGATCGCACACGCGGCAGGCCGGTCAAAGGTTTGATCGCCTGGTCATCGATCGTTCGTCCACGAAAGTCCACTTCGATGATCGCGCCCTGCTCGTCGCGCCGCAACGTATCGGTGATCGCTTCGATCGCCGCAACGCTGTCGGGATCATCGATGGCTGCGACTTCGGACTTGCGAATCTCAGCCGGGGGCGATTCCAACGCAGCAGGATCCCGTATCCTGTCGCATCCGCAAGCGAGCAGTAGCAGAAAGATTCCGACCTGGATGGATGACAATCGATACACAGAAGACGGCTCCCGTCGAGTGGACCGGCAACAATGCGATTCAAGCAACGCTGTTCCGGCGGTAGTGGTAGTCGTAGCGGTAGGGTGGGTCTGCGCGGCTCTCAATCCGCACAGACCGACCACGTTATCACGAATCGCGGTGTCGATGGGTCCGCGTCGCGGACGCTTGTTGACATTGTCGTGTTGACATTGTCTTGACCCACCCATCCAGTTGCTCAATCTCTACACCGCCTGCTCAACTTCCCAGCCTTGACGATAATGCTTGTCAATGAACTTGCTTGCTTCGGGGCAATTGGTCGCCGTCAACGTCTTGGCATCCCACTCGAGTGGTTTGCCGGTCCGGTAAGCGACATTTCCCAACAGCACGGTTTCGCTGAGCGCACCGGAATAGTCAAAGTTACATGTCGTCGGCGAACCATCTTTGCACGCTTTGATCCATTCGGCATGATGACCGATCGAACTGGGAATGGTTTTTTCCGGCGGTTGGAAGTCGGCAAACTTTTCCTTCGGGAACAGCTTGTAACTTCCGTAGTCGGCGAACATGTGTCCTTCGCTGCCAATGAACATCACGCCGCTGCCGGGAACCCTTTCGCCAGCGACTTCACGCGGCGTCATGTTACCGTCGTACCAGGTCAGATTCAGCGGCGCAAGTTCACCGCGTTTGGGGAACTTGTACCTGACGACCAATCCCAACGGGCAGGTTTCCGGATTCAGTTCAGGGCCTTCCGCTTCGCAGGCGGTCGGATGACGTAAGTCCAACGCCCAGAATGGAAGATCCATGTAGTGGCAACCCATGTCGCCCAGGGTTCCTTGACCGAAATCCCACCAGCGACGCCACTGAGCGGGATGGTAGCGGCCCGGAACGTAGGGACGTTCGGGTGCGGGGCCGAGCCACAGATTCCAACTGAGATTCGCTGGTGGTGTCTGGCCACCTTCGGGTCGGTCGCCTCCACCCCAACCTTTGCCCACCCAAACATGCACGTCGGTGACATCACCAAGGACGCCGGCCTGGACGATCTCAACAACACGTCGATAGTTTTCTCCGGCGTGAATCTGAGTGCCCATTTGGGTCGCAACTCCTTTCGCTTTGGCAGCCTCGGCAATCAGCCGTGCCTCACGAACGGTGTGTGTCAGCGGCTTTTCACAATAACAATGCAATCCGGCGTTGATGGCGCGAATCGCGGCGGGCGCGTGGTTGTGGTCGGCCGTCGCGATCACAATCGCGTCGGCCTTGTCCGCTTCGTTGGCGATCATTTCGCGATAGTCGGCATACGTCGCCGCATCTTTGAACGTCGCGGCCGCACGATCGAGATAGTTTTTGTCGATGTCACAAAGCCCGACGATGTCCTGGTTCTTGACGCCGTCAACATCCGCGGCAGCTCGATTCGCCGTGCCTACGCACAAGATTTTCAGCTTATCATTCGGCGAATTCGATTCTTGCGCGGGAAGCTCACTCCATACGCCAGCGGCAATCACGGCAGCTCCCGTTCCGGAAGCTTTGATAAAGCCGCGTCGACTCATGTCCGACCGATTCGAGGCACCCGTTTTCGACATTCTCTTCACCTGAATTGAGCAAGATTGAAACTGCGGCGGATAGTCCCCCGCAAGCAGTGCAGCAAAGTGAATATCGTAGTCGAACTCGAGGCGAAATACGATTGTGCTGCCACGGGCCAGCTCGACCCAAGCTGCCGTGGCGAATCGTCGCGCCGCGAAGAACTGGCGAGATCGCGAAGAACTGGCGAGATCGCGAAGAAGTGGCGAGATCTTGATGGGGGCATTCGCGATGGCCGCGACGCAAGCGAAGCGGCCTGTTGACGCCGTCGTTTCGCGATGGCCGCGAATCGCCACGGCGGGGGGTAAGTCAACAGACCGCGCGCGGCGTCATCGCGACGAACGCAGCGTCTTCACCTCACATCAAGCTGGCTGCCAGACATCAAGCTGGCTGCCAGACCAGGATTTCGCCTTTCCCGGGCACGGCATGATCGCCGCAGTAACGGGCGTAGGCGCCTTCGCTGGGTCGATAGGGAATGGCAATCCCGTAGCGGCTGAGCTGTTTCGCATAGACGTTCATGAACGTCGGGTTGAACGTGCTGCTATAGCGAAAAGTTGGCATCAATTGAATCGGTTTGAGCGAGATAATTGTGCCGCGATTCATCCAGGCACCGGTGCGGATTTCAGCGCCACTGCGGATGATGATCGATCCGCCTTTCATCTGCAGACCGGTAAAGTCACGGACGACACCACCGATGACGATCGTGCCACGGCGCATCCGCATTCCGACTTCCAGACCCGCGGTGCCATCGACGATGATCGTTCCACCTCGCATCCCGAGCAGACCGCCTCGATAGGCGGCTCCGATCTGTCCGCCACCGTTACCATGCACATGGATGAATCCGTCTTTCATTTCGGCGCCGATCCAATCGCTGGCATCACCGCTGACTTCGATCCTGCCGCCGGACATGTGGGCACCAAGGTGCATCCCCACGTTACCGTGGACTTGGATGCTTCCCCGGCTCATGGCGCGTCCGATCAGGCGAACTTTGTTCAGGTCACCATGCAGTTCCAGGGCGTCACTTCGCTCGCCCTGGACATCGAAGAAGTCGTCAACGCGACAACGACGTTTTCCGTGATACACAACGCTCGCGCGAACCTCGTCGTTGGAAAGATCTGCCAACGCGTCGGGACAAAGCACCTCCGCTTCCAGCGGAACGGTCGGCCGTTCTTTGAGGGTGAGTGTGATGGTACTCATTCAACGTCCACGCAATCGAGAATATCGGGGCGTTCGATCCGCTCCATTTCGACCGGATAGTTGGCAAACGACATGGTGTAGCAATCCTCAAATAGCGGCTTCAGGAAAGCATCTGTCGCGGGATCGTAGGAGGGTTTGACCATGAATTCACGGCCATCCGGCGTCGCCCGAATGTCACCTTCTTCGATTACGATTTCCCCCCCTTTGATCACGTACCTGGGATGGCCAAACATGCGTGCGACATCTTTGTCATGGTGGTAAATCACCAAGTCGGCATCTTTGCCAATCCCCAGGTTGCCCTTCTGCGCCAGTCCGAGTGCACGGGCAGGTCCTGCCGACATGATGGTCGCGATCTCGTACAGCGTGTACTCGCGATCAATCTCTGGCAGAGTGATTCGGCTCTTGATTCTGGGCGAGAATCCCGCCATGCATTCTTTGCGAAAATCAGACGACATCAACAATTGGACGATTTCCGGATATCGCCAAAAGCAGGCACCGTTGGGGTGATCGGTCGATAGAAACACTCGCCAAGGGTCGTTGATGAGCAACAGCAATTCCAGGCCGGTAGCCCACTGCACCGCATTGACCAGGTTGCTCGGTCGATAGGAGTAGGGAACGATGCCGCATCCGGTTTCGTTTTCAACGTCCAAGTTGCCCCATTTACGTCCCGTCAACTTATACAGCAAATGTTGCCATGGCCCGTCCGCGGTGATGGTCACGGTGTCACCGAACAGCACGGCTCCGGCATCGGTCGTCATGTTGGGGTGCGCGTTGAAGTACTCGGCCAATTGCACCGATTCGGACCTCATCGTGTCCCAGTCATCACCGCCATAGGCATGATATTGCAAATGGGCCATGTGCGCCCGATGACCCTCCAGGTGTTTCATCGTCTCTAGCGTTGTCGTGATATTGCCGGGCGCACCAAGGTTATTGCAGTGCAAATGAATCGGATGCGGCAACCCCAGATCATCCACGATCTTGGCCAACTGGGTTACGATCGTACCGGGCGTCAGCGTCTTGTAACCGGCGATCGGGTCCGACAGCTGCTTGGCGTCTTTGCCCCATTTCCACGCCGCCACGCCACCGGGATTCACGGCTTTGACGCCATACGCTTTGGCCGCCCAGATGTACCAGGCAACGATATTCTTGGCACGCTCGATCTCGCCCGCCTCGATCAGGTCGAGCATGATCTCGTTATTGGCCATCAGCACCAAACAACTCTTGTCGACGATCGGAATGTCCGACATCTCTTCGTGCGTGTGTCGTGCCGACAACACCGGCACCGCCGCTTCATTGACGGTCGTGAATCCCATTCCGGCATACAGATAACCGGTCGCGAATGTGGTCGGCGCCATGCCACCGATACCACTGCGCCGCGTTTGCGATCGAATGAAGGCTTGCGTGCGTCGATGATCTTCCGGCGTCATCGCACGGGCAAAGTTGATCGCCCCGCCAGCGACATGGGTGTGCACATCCACACCACCGGGAAAGACAACCAGGCCGCTGGCATCAATCGTGCGACCGCCAACGACATCGGAGACGAACTTGCCGTCGGCGATGCACAGGTCGCGCACTTCGCCGTTGATCCCATTGGCTGGGTCGTAAACGGTGCCTGCCGAGATCCGAAGCATTCGATGCCTTGCCTTGCTGTTGCCGACCGAGGGCGATGCAGTTACCTGCCCAACGCAATCGCCATTAAACCTGTGCCGCCAGCATCTGTGGGCTTTCGCCCATCCACTCAGGCTTTTTCGATACCGCCTGGTTGATCCTGCGAACGACTTCTTCGTCAGTAGGATAGGGTGACGACAGCGCGGGACGCAACGGTAGAGGGATTTCATCCATCCGATAGGCCGTCCCCGGAGCACTGATGCCGGCCGGCGCGGTCGTGATGTGAACTCGTGCCAGCCGGCTGGTGTGAGTGACGTGTGGGTCGAGCACGATCGTCGGAATCCGGGCCAAGTGATCGATCGCCGGCTGCGGCATCGTCGCCCCCGGATCGGCACCAATGATGAAGGCACAATCGGTATCGCCACGAACGAGCACGTCAACGGTCGAGAATTCGCCGGGGTTGTATCGCGGATAGCCCCGATTGAATGTGATTCCGAAAGGAAAGCCAGTCTGCCAACGCATGATCACATCGGCTCCGGTGACGTTCCCATGACCACGCATCGGCATCGCCACAAACTTTGTGAAGGCATTCATTTCAGCGGCCAAAGTCAACAGCGCCGCCGAATTCATGTGCTTGCCCCGCGTCATCGACAAACCCATGCCAAAAAATATCACGCCAAACCTGCAAGATTTCATCCGGCCAACAAAATCTTCAATTTGCTCCAGCGTCAAACCGGTTTCCTCGATCTGCCCGGGGTCAACCTTTTGGTCCTTGATCATCGCCCGCAGAATGGTGATCAATTCAAAATCTTTACCCGGTCGGACCTGCAGAAAAATATCCGATGCCTTGGCACTCTTGGTTTCACGAATATCGACCAGAACCATGGTCCGATCCTTGCGTCCCCGTGGCAGAAACTTGCTCTTCTGCATCAAGGAATACTTCGTGAAATGACGCGGATGACACTCCGCCGGATTTCCGCCCCAATAAACAATGAAGTCGGCCCGATTCTTTACTTCGCCAAGAGTGCAAGTGACTTTGCCACCCAACTGGGCGGCGATTTCGGTGGGACCGTGTCACAACGATGTGTGGCTGTCCAGCAGCCCGCCGAGCCGATCGGCGAGGGAAACGCATTCACGTTGCGCCTCGCAAGTGGTGTTGCTCATCCCATACACCAGCGGCATGTCGGCGCCGTACAGATAATCCGCCGCCACCTCAATCGCCTCGTCGACGGTCGCCTCCTTTCCATCAATCAACGCATCGGGGTACTTGTGCTCGGCCGTGTGGTGAAGGAACCAGGCCTTGCCCAGCACACAGGCCCGCTTGGCCTCGTGGATCCGCAACTCGTCGGCATGCAACTGAATGTCATCACAAACGCATCCACAAAAGGTGCACGTCGCGTTGTCAATGATTTTGAGGCTCATCTGTGTTCCTACGAGTTTCCTACGAGGCAACGTCTTCGGGTGGGTCGGAATCGTCCGGACCGGACGATGGCAGAACAAACGTTCAGCCCAGTGCGCGGCCATGGCAACTGCCCCGCACCCGCCTTGGCATGTAGCGACCTTCGGCTACCTCTTCCCATGCAGCAACAGGCTGGTCCGATTCTTCCGCCGTGAACTGCGGTGAATCTTGACTCACGAATTCTGCGTTTTTATCCGGCAGTTTGGTCATCGATTTGCCTTTCCCAGGGGTTCGACTTCAACTTCCCAGCCTTTCGACGTTGGCATACCTGTTCCATCGGTATTTCCGCCCATCAACTTGCAGGTCGGTGGCCCATAGGGAACGAAAATCAATCCCTCGGGAACCTTCCCTTGCTGGCACTTGAACTCGGCCTCGCCAAATTCCGTTCGAACGATGACCGACTCTCCGTCAGCAACACCGATCGATTCCATGTCGCTGGGGTGAATGGTCAACGTCGTGACAATCTCATTGTAAACATCGCCGTCCTTGCCAACATTCACCTGGACCCCCTGTTTCGCGGTCCGCATCGGGTTCAGCAGGAATCGTTGGGTCGGCATGAGAATCTTCACAAAGTGTCAGGGCACGAGAGGGATATGCCAGGGGTGGGGCACCAATAACCAGATCGCCCCAAGGGTGCTTCGCACGATTGGAATCCGATTCCATTTCCTCGCCGAGCGAAAAGCGATGCCATCATCAAAAGGCTCTAGCAGCAAACCTATCTTACATCAATCTATGCGAGTCGGAGCAGATGAAAATGATGTGGCCCGAGCTTGCCACCATAGTTGCCCGCGGAAATCCTTTCGACACCAGGTTCTTTGGCAGCCGCGTTCAGGCCGGCGGTCATCGCCCCGGCGACCGCCTGTTCGGATAATCCGTCAATCACGATCTCGTAAACGGCCCTCTCATTCTCCCCGAGCTCGCTTTCGGTTTGACCGCGAAGCGTGGGACACCACTTGTGATTGGTGCTGGCCTTCAGCTTGGCGTACTTGGACCCCACTTTCGAGCCGGAACGTACAATCCCCGCCGGGAAGGGCATGATCGCGTCGTCGACTTGATGGATCGCCTTGACCGCGCTGCGGGCCGCAGCGAGCGTCTCCATTTGCGATCGGCCGCAAATCAATAGGTTGCCGCCGCCGATGCCTTTGACCGTGCCGGCCACGTCGTCACAAAGAAATTCTCCGTCCATTACCGGGACTCGCCACAATCGACGCCCGGCCAGCAGTTTCGAGAATTGGAATCCGTCGCCGAAAAACCGCAACTGCGCACCGATCTTGATTCGATCTTCCTTGTCCACAGACATCAGCCCCGCATAGCAAGCGGTGGTTGGGCAGGTCAAGACATTTTGCCCAATTCGATCGGTCACCGCCGACTGCAACGACTTTTTGTTGAAAGCGAATGCCAACACGGCCACACCGGGACGTCCATCAAGCGTCTCCTCGCTGGACACCAGTCGCTCGATTCCGGCCTCGCAATCACAACCGATCACGCTCGACGCATTCCCACAGAATTCGTTGGCGGCCGTATTCGCCAGCTCTTGGTCAATCGCGGTGAAAATCAACCGCGTGGCGATCATCGGAAACGCTTCCGCGAACGTATCGTCGATTCTCGGCTTGGACATCTCGTTTCTCGGAGGGCACGGTCGGACGATCGTGGAGCATATCCGACGCGTCTTCCAGCGACCAGAAGGCAGCACTGGCCCCCTCACTGCGGCCTCTTCACTGCGGCCTCTTCACTGCCATGGCGGCACGGTGCTAGCGGTCAGACGTTGATTGAGTGAAAATATCGGACTCCATTCACTTTCCTTCGCAGGTGTTTCCTAGCGTCTGCAAACCTCAGCAGTCTCGATGAGTTACACCATTGTCGGAGTTATCGGTCATATCGATCACGGCAAGACATCGCTGGTCCGAGTCCTTACCGGTTTCGACACCGATACACATCCCGAAGAAAAGCTCCGCGGGATCACCATCGACCTCGGATTCGCGTCCTTTTCCGAGGGTGACCACGTTTTTGCGCTGATCGATGCACCGGGACATCAAAAGTACATCGGTAATCTGCTTGCCGGTGTGTCGGGAATCGACGTCGGTCTGCTGGTCGTTGCCTGCGACCAGGGAATCCAAGCACAAACATTGGAACACGCCGCGATCTTGCAAACGCTTGGCGTCAAAAAACTGATCGTCGCTGTGTCCCGGATCGACCTCTCGGATGAAACGACGCAAGCCGAGTTGTGCGAAGAGTTGGAGGTCTTTTTGGCAGACTACGGGTTCACCAACGTGCCCACGATCCCGCTTTCGTCGGTCACGGGCCAGGGAATCGAAGCGCTGAAGGCACAGTTGTGTGAATTCGCACGCACCAGCGATCGATCCACTACCAGTTTTTTTCGGATGCCCATCGATCGCGTATTTAACGTTCCCGGACGAGGCTGCGTCGTCGCCGGCACTCTCTGGAGCGGTGCGGTTGATGTGGGCGACACGCTGGAGGTCGCCGGTTCGGGCCTGAAGGTTCGAGTGCGTGAACTCGAAACGCACTTGACCGGTGTTGATCATTCGACCGCCGGCCACCGTACCGCAATGAACGTGACCGGCGTTTCCTCGCACCAGCTCTCTCGCGGTGATGAATTGGTTGCCGAAGGAACGAATCGACCTGTCGCGCGAATGGTTGTCGAGATCAACACGTTTCGCGACTCGGCAGAACTGAAATGTCCCGCGACGGTGCAATTTCACACCGCGACGACCGCCTGTTCGGCGAGAATTACGGGCGTGCGCCGTGTGTTGCCCGGTGAGACAACGATCGCAGTCATCGATACACAGCAGCCGATCATTGCCACGTTCGCTCAGCAATTCCTATTGCGCAGCCCCTATCCGGTCGGGTCATTCGGCGGCGGCCGCGTGCTGGCTCCGATTGAATCCGGTGTTGGCCCCAAACGCCGCCTGGTCGAATTCGGCCAACGGATTGCCGGTGCCGACCGGGCCGAACGCCTTGCCACCTGGGTTGAGTATCTGGGTGAGTTGGACGTGGACCCGATCATGTTCGAGCTGCACCTCGGCATACCTCGCGATCAATGCACCGCGATCATCAATGCCGTGCTGCTCAGGGATGACATCGTGATGCCGGTCGAGCAAAGGCTGGTATCGAGTGCAGCAGTGACCAAGATCCGGCAGTACGTGTTGAAAGTATTGACTCGACAAGCCGAACAGACCGATGACGCTTGGGCCGTCGAGGAATCGGTTATCCAGAAAGTGCGTTCGACGGGGACCGCGCCAGTCGTTCGCTGGGTCATCGATCAGCTGCTATCGGAGAAAAAACTCGTCCGTTTGAACAACATGATTGCGGTCGCGTCGGACGAGAATCTGCTCTCGAAGAAACAAAAATCACGGATGAATGAAATCATTCAGTTGTATGAAGGCGATCGAACGCCGCCGACCATCAAAGAGGCGGCTGAGAAAATGCAGACGAAAGTCGATGCCATCGCATCGTTGATCCGATTCGCCACCCAGCAGCATGTATTGATCGACCTGGGGAGCGGTTTCTTGATCTCCAGACAAACGTTCCTGCAGTTGTGCCGCGAATTACAGGAATTGTTCGACGAGCAACAAGAACAGTCGGTTGCGGAAATACGCGACCATTGGCAGGTCACACGAAAGCATGCGATCCCGTTTCTCGAGTATTGTGATCGAATCGGCGCGACAGCAAGAAAAGATAACTCCAGGGTCGCCGGCCCCAAGCTACAGCAACTCCTGTCGGAGCAGATCGTTGAGTAATAACACGGAACGATTGAGAACGTTGCCCGCGGTGGATGAGGTTTTACAAGCCGCAGACATTGTCGATCTCGCCGGTCATTGTGCACGACCACAGTTGGTCGCGTGGATCAGGGCGGCCGTGGCGAAATCTCGCCAGCAGATACTCGATGGCGAACGCGTCGATTCGGAACAGATCATGGCCCAAGTCGTCGCTGACGTCCGCCGTCAGTGGTTGTGCGACGGTGGTCAAGCATTGCAAGTTGTCATCAATGCGACCGGCGTTTTGCTGCACACGAACCTTGGCCGCGCTCCCCTGGCCAGTCGTGCCATCGAACGGATCAGCCAGGCGACAGGATACGCCAACGTCGAACTTGATCTGATATCGGGAAAACGCTGCAAACGGGGCGACCGGGCCGGCAGGTTGCTGGCACAACTCTCGGGAGCCGAGGATGCGGTGGTGGTCAACAATTGCGCCGGCGCAACGATGCTGGTGCTACAGGCGATCGCCAGCGGTCGCGAGGTGATCGTCTCACGAGGCCAACTGGTTGAAATCGGTGGCGGATTTCGATTGCCCGATGTGTTCACCGCCTCCGGTGTGATCTTGCGAGAAGTCGGGACCACCAATCGAACTTATCTGCGCGACTACGAGAACGTGGTGTCCGAGCAAACCGGTGCGATCATTCGCGTCCACCGAAGCAATTTTCTGCAATCGGGGTTCGTGACCGAGCCGTCGATTGAGGAACTTGTGTCAGTGCAACGTCCGCAGCACATCCCGGTCATGGACGACTTGGGAAGTGGCTGTTTTCATGATCTGTCGTCGCTGGGGTTCCACGAACCGACCGTGACTCACAGCGTTCAAGCCGGTGCCGACCTGACGCTCTTTAGCGGCGATAAGTTGTTCGGCGGACCACAATGTGGCATCGTCGTCGGCCGACGGGAGTGGATCTCGAAACTTCGTCAAAGTCCAATCATGAGAGCGGTCCGTGTCGATAAATTGACACTCGCCGCGATCGAAGCCACCACCGAGATTCACCTTGCCGGAAACGCCGTCGATGAGATTCCGCTGCTGAGAATGTTGTTTCGAGATGCCGCGGATATTCAAGCAAGTTGTGTTTGGGTACGTGATCAGCTATCCGATATCACGGGTGCCCGGATCGGCGTCGTGCCATGCGAATCGCAAATCGGTGGTGGCGCAGTCCCCGGTGCCTCGCTCAGCAGTTACGCCGTGAGGATTGCCGAATGCGGGATCGAGGATATTGCCGCACTGCTTCGCGTCGGTTCGCCCGCCGTCCAGTCACGCCTGTCGCAAGATAGTCTGGTCCTGGATCTTCGAACCGTCGCGGAAAACGATTTGCCGCTCCTTGTTGCGCGTCTGCGGGCAGCGCTCGCAACCATCCCGGGACGAATATGATCGATCGCTTGCCCAGCAAACATGTCGTCCTGCTTGGGATCGGCCATACCAACGCGCATGTTCTGCGAATGTGGGGAATGCAACCGTTACCCGACTGCAGCCTTACCTGCATTTCGGATTTTTCAATTGCGACCTATTCTGGGATGCTGCCCGCCGTGTTGGCTGGCCAGAATGCGAAGGAGCAAATGGAGATCGACTTGGTTCGACTTTGCTCATCCGTGGGAGCTCGATTGATTTGCGAGCGAGTCGTGGGCATCGATCATCAAGATCGGGAATTGCGTTTCGATCACCGACCACCCGTTCCATTCGATGTCCTGTCGATCGGAATTGGGTCAGTCCCGACGACATCTGGATTGATGGCCGGAGCCGATGACATTCTGAAAATCAAACCGATGCAAACATTCTTGCAGCGATTGAGCGATTCGATCGCGAGCGTCGTGACGTGCAAGTCAGCCCCGCAGTTGCGAATTGTCATCGTCGGTGGCGGCGTCGCGGGTGTCGAGATCTCGTTTTGCGTGCCGCCGTTCGTTCGCAAGATAACCGACCGAGATCACACGATTCATTTGGTGACTCGCAGCGAATCCGTGCTACCCGACGCGTTGGCATCGACCCGCCGCAGAGTGCTCCGCGAAATGGCGGCTCGCGGGATCGCGATCACAACCGATCGCAGCGTGACCCGTGTCGCCCCGGGGCAAGTCAGATTGGATGATGACACACCGATCGATGCCGATCTTGTGATTTGGGCAACGGGAGCGGTCGCGCCCGACACGATGGACAGGTTTGACCTGCCGCTGGACGACCGCGGATTCATCGCCACCGACAGCACGTTGCGGACACGGGCGGGTCAACCGATTTTTGCCGTCGGCGATTCTGGCACGATCGTCGACCACCCCGTTCCCAAAGCGGGTGTCTATGCTGTTCGCCAAGGCCCGGTCCTATGGCAGAACATTGCCCGCACGCTGCGCGGTGAACCGCTGCAGAGCTATGTTCCACAGCCGTCGTTTTTGAGGCTGATCAACCAGGGCGATGGGCGCGCGATCGGCCAGTGGAAAGGATTCTCGTTTTCCGGCCGTTGGGTGATGCGACTGAAGAATTCCATTGACACTCGGTTCATGGAAAAGTTTCAGCCCAGCACGATGGCGGCTCAAGACAACGAGCCGATGCAGTGTCGCGGTTGCGGCTGCAAGCTGGGCGGAGAGCTGTTGGAATCCGCCTTGGCCGGTGAGCAGGGGATCCAGATCAAGATCGAGGACGCCGCCGAAATCGGCGGTCAAGCCGACCATCCGTTGGTCGCATCGACCGATTTCTTTTCCAACCCGATGGAAGACGCGTTTCTATCGGGACGCGTGGCGGCCCTGCACGCCGCTAGCGATATTATCGCCTCCGGTGCAAAGCCGACGGACGCACTTGCCAACGTGGTCCTTCCCGAAGGTGACGGAAGAACGCAACAGAGGGTCCTTCGTGATTTCCTTGCCGGTGCGAAACTCGAGTTCGATTGCATGGGAGCTTCCATCGTGGGCGGGCATACGATCGTTGGACCGCGAATGGAAGTCGGTTTCACCGTGATCGGAAAACCGATCGGTCGAACGTTGATTCGCAAGAAGAATCTCAAGCCAGGGGATCGACTGTTCCTGACAAAGCCGCTGGGAATCGGCATCCTGCTCGCCGCGCATGCCCGAAGCCTGTGCAGCGCGGCCCATTACCAGAGCCTCGTCGAGGCAATGCTGTTGCGACAGCACGAGCTGGCACAAGTCGCGATCGACTGTGAGATCGACGCCGGCACCGATGTCACCGGCTTCGGGTTGGCCGGTCACCTGCTGGAGATGCTCGACGCCAGTGACCTGTCGGCGCAGATCCGACTCCGAGATATCGGGTTGCTACCGGGAGTACGGCAGAGTCTCGACCAGGGGATCGAAAGTTCTTTGGCACCGGATAATCGACGCGCCCAGTCGAAAATTGCCATCGATCCGGCGCTCCGCCAATCGGCCCCCTACAAAGCATTGTTCGATCCACAAACGTGCGGCGGTCTGCTACTGGGCGTTAGCGGTGAGAAATCGGACAGAATGTTGGACGCGTTCACCCGCCGGCAATTGCCTGCACCAGACTGCATCGGAGAAGTCCATGCGCGAAACGATGGCGAACACCCGCTCGCGATCATTTGACCGCATGCCTCCGATCTATCGTATCAGCGGTTGTCTCAGGGCCCAATCGAACATAGCATTTCGATGCAACTTCGCTGTCAATCGAGATGGATGAAGACACCAGGAAGCGTTTGCGGGTCTGGTGACCGCCCCGGTCTTCAAAACCGGTGAGGCGTCCGAAACGATGCCTGGTGGGTTCGATTCCCATCCGCTTCCGCTTTGCTCGCTGCTGCCGGGCTGGTGAAAACGTGTCACAACGCGAGACACGTGTCACTTTTTGCCGATGCAGATCAGGTAGTCGGAGGTCCGCAGGAAGATCTGGCCATCGGCAAACGCCGGTGTGGCGAACGTATTCTCTCGCACGCTATTGTCCCCAACGACTTCGGGCTTCTCGCCTGTTCGAAGGATGAACGTGTGCCCGTCCTCCCGCGTCACGTACAGCAAGTCGTCAGCGATCACCGGTGACGCGCTGTAAACGTAGCGGTTGCGAGGCAACGCTTCGGTCCAGCGTTCTTTTCCCGTGGCGATTTCGACGCAGCTGACATCGCCGCGATCGCCACAGATGTAGACATTGCCCTTGTAGGCGACGGGCGACGGAACGTCGGCCGACACGCCGTCCAAAGTCCAGGCGATATGCGTACTGGTGACATCGCCTTTGCCACCCAGGCGGATGGCCGTGAGCGTGTTGCCGCGGGCATAGGGGGCGATGATCATCCCGTCGGCCACGGTCGGTGAAGCGATCGAACGGAAGTTTCGTTGGTTCTCGGGATTCAGTCCACCGACTCGCCACACTTCCGCACCCGTGGTCGCCTCGTAGGCCGTGACGTGATCGGCACCGAGCACCACGATGACTTCTCGACCACCTTCCTCGATCACCAGTGGTGTCGAATAGCTGTCTCTCGCTTCGGCCGGCGCGCCCAGATCACGGCTCTGTTTCCAAACTTCCTCGCCCGTCTTCTGATCGAGTGCCACCAGGTAGGATGGTCCCTGGTGCATGACGGCAACGACGATCGAATCTTTCGTCATCACAGGAGAAGTGCCGAGGTCCCAATTCAACTGATCGGGACCATACTTTTCTTGCAAGTTGGTTTTCCAAACCGTCTTGCCCTGTGGTGTCACGCAGGCGAGGTCGCCGCTTTTGTAATAGGCGTAGACGTGACTGCCATCGGTCACCGGTGAGGGATTGGCCGCACTGGCTTTGCGATTCTTGTTCTCGGCTGTGTCACCAAAGCTGACCCGCCAAAGCTCGCTGCCCATTCGGTCGAGACAGACAAGCGTGTTCTTCCCCTCATCCTCGCTACTGACATAGATCTTCTCGCCCCAAATCGCTGGCGTCGAAGTTCCCCAGCCGGCCAGCTTGACTTTCCACGCAATGTTTTCCTGTTCACCCCACTTGGTCGGATAGCCCGAACCGTGAACAACCCCATCCGAGGAAGGACCTCGCCAATTGGGCCAGTTCTCGCCCCGCGCCGCGAGAGAAAACAACACCGTCAATGTCAACGTCGCTGTGGCAACCGTCTTTCGCATCTTGATCACTCTTGGTTGAAGCCTTTACCGGCAGTCTGGATGCACACCAGTTCAGTCGTTAGCGTTTTCGCGTCCTCGTAGAAGCAATACGTCGGCTCCCTGGACCTGTTCAATCTTGACGTCGCCCGAGGGCGCCGGCAACCTCGAACGTCCGTCGCCACTGGCCCGAATCAGAAATAGATCCAAACCTTTGATATGCACAATCTTGACCGGTCCCCGCGGAGCGAGCAGGATCCGCGGTTCGGCCGTGGATTGTTGGGTCGTGGGTTTCTCGACCATGCTTTCTCGGGCAACGATACCGTCGGGAGATAGCCTTGAAGGTTGATCTCCAGCCAATCGAGACGGCTCGGCGGCTTCACTGGCATCGGCAATCGATCGGCTTCGCTGCGGGTCCTTCGCACCTTTTTCGATCTCAGCGACGATTCTTTTGACGAAGTTGATTTGTGATTCCGTGCCGGCCACGGTCAGTATCTGCGCCGCTGCATCCATTTCATACTTCAAGGTTCCGCGGGTCAGACGTTTTTCGGGTTCGTCGCTTGCCTCCGTCCGGAGCGCGATTCGGATCGCAGCGGCAACCATTTGCGGATCGATCCCGGACAGATCCATTCGCTCCAATAGCAATGCGTTTTTCTCATGAGCGGCAATTCGCTCGGCGACAGCATTTTGCGCAGACTCGGTGGCGAACACCGCCAACTCACGAGTCGCGGAGATCAATGCGATTCGCTCGGCGGGAACGATCGACGCCACCAGGTCGGCAACTCGCTGCGCGTCCAAGGCACGGATCGGATGCAGTTGCAACGTGGCCGCGTCGACCGGTTCGCTCGCCGAGGAAGAACCGCAACAGACGATGACCCAAAGGGATCCGGTCAACAATCGCAGTGAATTCGACATGTCATCCTTTGGTACAGGCATCCATGATTCTGGAATGACTGGCGACGTGAAAGCGATTGAACACCGCCGGGTCGCCGACGTTTCGCGACGATCAGATCAGGAGTTACGAATTCCATCCGTTTTTCCTGTCTTTCGTGGTCCATCCTCTCGAACGATCACGCCGCGTTGCCCTTGAATTGGCCGAATGGTGGCCGGTTGACGCCGGGGGTGCGTTTGCCAAGCTGGTGGTTTTGACCAGCACGGGAAGGGAAACGGAATGGGACTGGGAATCGCGATACGAGCGTTTTCGGCGGCACTTTTCAACAAACAGATCGCCGAAAGCATTCGCCAGGTTTTGGATGGCGAATTGCCACAAGCGACCGAGCCGCGACTACCGGAGCGGGCGAAAATGGTCGCCGCGGCTGCCGCGGCGAAAAAGCCCTCGCGAAGCGAAGCGATCACGTTGCTGTCGGCGTTGCAACGCGAGGCTCGGCTGGTCGATCTGATCCAGGAGAATTTGGAGTCCTATTCGGATGCTCAAGTCGGCGCGGCGGCCCGTCCTTGTTTGAAGCAATGTGCATCGACGCTCGAACGGCTGCTGGGGCTTTCGCCGGTTAGCGACGCGGCGGAAGGGGCCACCGTCGACATCGGCAGCGATGGTTCGCCGGCACGCTACCAGTGGACCGGAGAAGGGACAACCACATCGGGAAAACTGGTCCATCACGGTTGGCAAGCCACCAAGGTCCAATTGCCGGAGTGGACGGGCGAAGAGGCCGATTCAAACGTCATCGCGGCGGCGCAATTGCAACGCTAGTTCGCTGTCCATTCCCAAAATTCGCTCAAAAACTTTTATTCCATGAACGCACGATATTCCGTTGGCATCGATCTGGGGACCACCAATTCGGTCGTCGCCTATTCGCCGCTCGACCCACAACCGGACCTTCGACTGCTGTCGATTCCCCAGGTGATCCAACCGGGCCAGATCGAATCGCGTGAATCGTTGCCATCGTTTCTGTACTTGCCGCGTGACGCGGAAGTCGAATCGCTGCGAACGCCGTTCGGCCCCGATCCGGCTGGCGGCGTCGTTGGCGCCTTTGCTCGCGCCGAAGCGGCCGAGAATCCGCAACGTGTCGTCGCCGCAGCCAAGAGTTGGTTGTGCCATTGGGGCGTCGGACGAACCGAGGCGGTTCTTCCTTGGCAATCGCCGCCAGAGGTTCCGAAGGTGTCGGCCTACGATTGCACCAGACGTTTCCTCGCTCAGCTGGTCGCTGCCTGGGACGATCAACACGAGGATGCGCCGCTGCGCGACCAGCAAGTCGTGTTGACGGTTCCAGCATCATTCGCGCCGGCGGCGCGCGAATTGACGCGTCAAGCGGCCGTCGCGGCTGGATTGCCCGAATCATTCGTGTTGCTGGAAGAGCCGCAAGCGGCGGTCTATCACTGGTTGGCAGCCCACGGTGACCAGTGGCGTCAATCCTTGAAACCGGACGACGTGTTGCTCGTCGTCGACGTCGGCGGTGGGACAACCGATTTGACCTTGGTCACCGTCTCGCAGTCCGATGGCGAACTGAACCTGCAACGTTTGGCCGTCGGCAATCATCTGTTGCTCGGCGGTGATAACATGGACCTGGCGATGGCGCATTTTGTCAGCGGCCGTTTCGCCGCACAGGGACACGATCTCGATCCCTGGCAAAGCGTTTCACTTTGGCACGCTTGTCGCGACGCAAAGGAACATCTGTTATCGATCGATGGACCCGATCGGCAAACGATTTCGGTACTCGGTCGTGGCAGTTCGCTGATCGGCGGCACGATATCAACCGAGATCAGCAAACAAGAAGTGCGCGATTTGATTGTCGAGGGTTTCTTTCCCAACTGTCAGGCGTCAGCTCGTCCCCAGCCGCAAACCGCTTCGGGATTTCAAGACATCGGGTTACCGTACGAATCGGATGCGGCGATCACGAAACATGTCGCCGCCTTCTTGTCCGATCAGTCCGCTGAACATTCGCAGGAACGATTGACGCCAACCCACTTGTTGTTCAATGGAGGCGTGTTTCGCAGCGAGTTGCTGCGAGACCGAATGGAAGATACCCTCAGCCGATGGTGCGAGTCGAAGCCAACAATGCTCGGCGGATCGGATGATCTTGATACGGCCGTTGCGATCGGGGCCGCCTATTACGGTTGGAGCAAACGGAGCGGTGGAATCCGCATTCGAGGTGGTACCGCGCGTTCCTACTACGTCGGCATCGAAACGGCAGGCCTGGCAATTCCCGGTGTCCCTCGACCGCTTCGCGCCTTGTGCGTCGCCGCACGCGGGATGGAAGAGGGTACCGAGCAACAGGTACCGGGCGAGCAAGTTGGTGTGGTCGTAGGTAAACCGGCAAAGTTCCGGTTCTTCTCGTCGGCTGTCCGCGGCGATGACACGGTGGGAACCAAACTCGATCGTTGGTCGAAGGAAGAGCTGGTCGAGACCGAACCGATTTCGGTTCATTTGACCTCCGAGTCCGCCAGCGGTGAAACCTTCGTTCCCGTCCGATTCGTCAGTCGGATCACCGAGCTGGGAATGTTCGAACTGTGGTGCCACTCGGTGCGCAGCGATGATCAATGGAAAATGGAGTTCAGCACTCGGGAACCGCGTTCAGGGGAGACTTCCAGCCTGGCTTGATCCGGGGATGCCGATGCGGGCCACAAAACATACGAAACACGCGAAACAGGAAAACACGAATGAAAAGTGTTTTCAATCTTTCCGTTGTCAATTTCAACGCATTGAATCTCATCGATTTTAGTCTCTAAGTTTTAACCCCCTTTTTCGTGTATTTCGTCTCTTTCGTGGTCTCTCCCTTCCCACTCTCCCACCGTACCAACCAGCCGATCCCAAGACTCGCCTCCAAACTCACTCT
This sequence comes from Pirellulaceae bacterium, assembly GCA_963734865.1. Classification (GTDB taxonomy): domain Bacteria; phylum Planctomycetota; class Planctomycetia; order Pirellulales; family Pirellulaceae; genus CBDCUW01. The sequence continues at coordinate 164,872 of CAVTIV010000019.1, read as the reverse complement.
CTACTCGCCGTGCCCAACCCCACATCCAATTCAACTCCAGATGAATCGTCGACACAGCCCGCGCGGTATCTCGTCGGTATCGACTTGGGGACAACCAACTGCGCGTTGTGCTATGTCGACACCGAACAAGGAGATGGATCGGTTCAAAACTTTCGAATTCCGCAGTGGGTTGATTTCGGCCAACGTGAACCGCGGGAAACTTTGCCATCGTTTCATTATGAATTGACCGCGGATGAGCTCGTGGGCGATCACCGACTGCCGTGGCAGGACGAGCCGTCGAAGTTCATTGTCGGTGTCTTGGCCCGTGATGCGGGATATCGGCATCCCGGCCGGCGTACTGCCTCGGCGAAAAGCTGGCTGTCACACGATGGCGTCGATCGCACGGCCGAATTATTGCCCTGGCACGGTGATGCGGACGTCACGCGTTTGTCGCCGGTGGATGCATCGGCGCGGTTTCTCGACCACCTTCGCGCCGCTTGGGATCATGCCCATCCCGGATACCCGCTGGACCAGCAAGACGTGGTGATCACGCTGCCAGCATCTTTTGACGAAGTGGCCCGCGAGCTGACGGTGTTGGCCGCGAAAAAGGCCGGGCTGCCTCGCGTCTATCTGATCGAAGAACCGCAAGCCGCTTTCTATGCCTGGATTGATCGTCAGGGTGAAAATTGGCAAAAGCACGTCAGACCTGGACAGCTGATTCTGGTCTGTGACATCGGCGGCGGCACTACCGACCTGACCCTGATCCGCGTCCGCTCGGCCGGCCAATCGCAATCCCACGTACAATTTCACCGCGTCGCCGTTGGCGCCCACCTGATTCTTGGTGGGGACAACCTGGATCTCGCGGTGGCCAAGCTCGCCGAGTCCAAGATCACTCGAGATGGATCGCGCGATCCGTTGTCGCCGACGCAGTGGGATCGATTGGTTCAAGTCTCTCGGACCGTGAAAGAGGTCATGCTGGCCGATGATCGGCCCGATCGCTACACGATCAACCTGCCCACCGAAGGTTCGCGGCTCGTCGCTGGCAGCATGCAAGTGGAATTGACCGCCGCCGAGATCGACCAGGTTTTGTTGCAAGGTTTCTTTCCCGGATGTGGCGTTGACCGATAAGCCGATCTCGGCTGAAAGCGGGTTCCAAGAATTCGGACTTCCCTATGCCGCCGACGCTGCCATCACGAGGCATTTGGCCGAGTTCCTGTGCCGACATCGTCGTACCGGCCTGGAATCCGACGACGTCGATGCGGCCGAGCGACCGGAATTGGTTCTGTTCAACGGTGGCGTGATGGCTGCGCCGGCCATCGCGCGGCGAATCATCGACTCGCTGACGCGATGGTTCGCTGACGACAGCGAGCCGAACTGGCAACCTCGTGTGCTCCAGTCGACGCGGCTGGATTTAGCGGTTGCCCAAGGCGCGGCTTATTACGCAAGAGTCCGCCGCGGCAGTGGCGTTCGAATCGCCGCCAACCTGGGACGGTCCTATTACATGCAGGTGGCGGCAGATCCAGCCCAAGGTTTGTGCCTGATTCCCGGCACCGCCGAGGCGGGGCAACGGTTCCGCGCCGATGACCATCCACTGCACTTGCAAATCGGAACTCCCGTACAGTTTCCGCTGTGGGTCAGCAGCACTCGGCTGGCCGATTCGGTTGGCCAGTTGATCGCGATCGATCGCACAGAAGCTTCTCCGCTGCCACCGATTTGTACGGCATTGATGCAAGGCAAGAAACAACAGCATGCCACGGTCAGTGTCGTGGTCGAGGCGGAATTGAGTGAGATTGGAACCGTTGGCCTTCATTGCGTCGACCAGACTTCTGGCAAACGCTGGCGTCTCGAGTTTGATATTCGCAGCACGTTGGAGACGGACCGCGAAGCACATGCCGGGATCGGCGAAGCCGCCGGGATCATCGACGCCGATACGGTCGATCGCTGCGAACAGGCAATCCAGAATGTCTTTGGCGAAGCGGAAAGCGATCGCGAAGAAAAACCGAATCGATTGGTCAAGCACCTACAGGCGATCACCGAGATGCACCGCAATCAGTGGCCACCATCGCTGCTGCGTGAACTTTGGCAGTTCTTGTTCGAGCGGCAGTCGGGGCGACGAAAATCACCCCAGCACGAGGCAAGATGGTTGAACCTGGTCGGATTCTGTTTGCGTCCCGGCTATGGTGTCGCGGTGGACGATTGGCGAGTCGCCAACCTGTGGCGAACCATTTACGGAAAACTCGCCTTTCCCGCGGCGTCCTCACGGACGGAATCCATGATCCTGTGGCGACGCATCGCGGGCGGATTGACCACCGGGCAACAAACGCAACTGGCAGCCCCTTGGGCGAGCACCCTGAAAAACAAGCATCTTAGGATCGAACCTCACGAAGCATCCGAGGTGTGGCGTTTGGTCGGATCGCTCGAGCGGTTGTCGGTCGGTGACAAGATTGTTTTGGGAAAAGCGGCGATCGATGCCTTGCAGCTGAACAAGAATTCGAAGATCCATCACGCTTTGCTGTGGGCTATCGGCCGTTTCGGTAGTCGCCAACCGGTTTACGGCCCGCTCAATGCGACCATCGCTGCCGAAGAGGTGTCACGCTGGATCGACCGACTGTTGAGCTTCAGCGCAAGCGGCAAGGCAACTGAAAACGAATCGATGCTGATGCTTGCGCTGGTCCTGATGGCCCGGCGAACGGGAGATCGATTTCGCGATCTGCCCGAGGGAGCGGCGAGAACAAGTCGCCCAGCACCTGCGGTCACGCGATGCCTCCGCGCACTCCATCGATCTGCTAACGGTCGGAGGAAGACTGCAGTCCGAAGAAGAGTCGGCGATCTTTGGTGATTCCTTGCCGTTGGGCATTCGACTGGTACGTTAGTTCACGAGTGACGACATGAAATCGAGGATATGCTTCTCCAGCCACTCATGCGACGATTGATCCGATCGCCCCGGCGAAGATTCAAAAGGCCGTCGAATTGTTTCATCAATATGGTGCACTGTGGATCGAAAACGCCTTGCCTCGCGAATTCGTACGCGGCTTGCAAGAAGCGTATGCTGCGAAATACATCTCGCAAGGCAAAGCAAAACTGCGCAAGCGATACGCCGTTGTGGGCGATGGGCGATTCATGATTACGGTAACGGTCAAGCAACCATTCAACGCGACCATCCTGTACGCCAATCCAAAATTGATGCCGCTGCTGCAAGATTTGCTTGGAAACGATTGCACGATCTCGAGCTTCGGATCGGTCGTCGCTTTCGCCGGTGCAGAGGCCCAAAGCGTTCACTTCGACTATCCGCCGCTGTTTGAATCGGAACAAATCTGCGCATCGTTGCCGCCGCACGCAATCACACTTGCCGTTCCGCTGGTCGATCTTGACGAGACGACCGGATCAACCGCGATCTGGGAGGGATCTCACACGCGTGTCGGATCACGTGACGAGCTGAGGACACTGGCGGATGATTCCTCATGGCAAGGATCGACCATCCCATTTGCAAAGATGGGCGACGTGTACTTGATGGACTTTCGACTGATTCATGGCGGGACCGCGAACCGAAGCGATCACGACCGACCGATCCTATACATCGTCTACAGCCGGCCTTGGTTCCGCGAGGATCTGAACTTCGATGAGCAGCCGCCGATCAAGATCTCTCGCAAACAACTGGGGCGAGTTCCCAAAGATCTCCGCTATCTCTTTTCCAGCGCAAGCATCGATTCAAAGTAGTCCGTGAACAAGCCCCGGGTGAACAAGCCCCGGGACGATGCGAACGCGGAGGGGTTGGCGAAAGAGCCTCGAAGCGGTGGCAAATGTTAACCCAGGGTCAGGCCGCCGCGTCTCAACGAGCTTGCCGTAACCCCGGGAGTTTGTTCACGCACACATCCCGACCGCTACCACCACCACCGCTCGGGCATTCTCTGCAGCGCCTTGTGATAGGGTGCATCCAGCGATTCACTCTGCTCGACGTTCTCGAGGACCGACCAAGGATCGATCTCGACGCCCCCCGAAACACTGACAATCCAACCTTTACCTGAGCGAACGAACGAGACCCGCGAATCGACCGATCGTGGGACTTCCAACTGCGGACCACGCAGTCGCGCCCGGTCCAATAGGATATCGAGCCGGCAATCGGCCGCACCGAGCAAGTCCCGTTTGGAAATCAACGCCGCAACAACGGCCAGATCGACACAATTGCGGAGCTGGCCAAAGACGGGAAACGCGATTGCCAATTCGTCGAATTTCTCGGTCATCTTCTCCGCCCATTGCCGGGCAGCCGGATTCTCTTTCTGCCGCGCGGTTCGCTGGCCGCGCCATCCAACACACCATCTTCGGTCAACGTCTTCAATCCTTGACCACGGATTTGCCAGGCGAGTGCATCGGCCGAATGCAATAGCGGTTGATAGTTGACGGTCATCCACCATCGCGGAGAGGAAATCTGTGGTTGCGCCCGCTGACGTCGCAGCATCTGCAGGTAGTCGGGCATGTCATCGACCGGCGACGGTTCCAGTCCCATTGCTAACAGCTTCATCATGTAATCGGCAGCGACCATCACGCGGGCAAAGTGTCCGTCGGTCTCCACGCCCGTCAATAGGATCTGTTGCCCGCCCATCGCCTGCTCGATAGCACGCATGGTGGCCGGATTGAACTTCAGGTTTCCCCCCGTTACCAATCTCGCGTACCGTTGACGCCCCACTTCGGTGGGTTCAATCGAACAACTGATACCGGTCGACCGTGCAGCCTCACCCACGCGAAGTGCTTCCATCAGGTCATCGAGGCGTAGCACCGGCTTACCTGATGTCGCTCCAACGACCTCCCCGATCGCGCTGATCCGCCAGCCCTCGGCGGGTCCTGCCAAGACAAGATCGTGATCCTGCGGAAACGCGAAAACGTATTCGATCCGCTGCAAACCGGCCAAAAAGAACATCTCTTCCGGTGGTGATTCGCCGAGCCGAACGAATTCACTGAGCGCCTGATCGAGTCTTTTCAGCGAGATCATTCGCATCGGGGTCGGAGTTGCAATCTCCTTCCCCTGCGGTTTTCTCGCGGCTTGCCATTTGCCGACCAGATCGCCGATCTCGTCTTGCGTTGGTCGGCTAACAACACCGTCGGTATCAATCGAAACGCCGCCGACAGCCCCGCGAGGACCGATGACCGGCGTTACGCCGGTCACAAACGGCCTGCCCGTGACCGATTGGATGCTAAAGATCCCCTGCGCTATCGCGCCGCGAGAACCGTCCAATAGGAGCGCGGCCAGCAAAAAAGTAAACGACACGCGGGACCTGATGATCGGCATGGGATTCATCGTTTTGTTCCTCTCTGGTGCGACGAGACTGATGGACTCAATACCCGATCGCAATTCCATCTTTGCGCGGTTCGCTGCCTCCGTGAAGGGTCCCGTTTTCCCAGTCGATACGGATTGCTTGATAGCCGCCAAATCCGCCCAACCCGCGCGCGACGTGGTGGCCTTTTCGCAGCAGCCCCCGAACCGCCATTTCCGGGATGCCGCTCTCGATCGTGACCGTGCCGCCGTCGGCGGCCATCGCCTTGCCAGTGGGTTGCGCCGATCCGATGTGTCGTACGCGCGGCGCATCACCGGCAGCCTGAACATTCATCCCGAAGTCAATCATGTTCACCAACACTTGAACGTGTCCCTGGGGCTGCATGTCGCCGCCCATCACGCCGAAACACAGCCACGGTTTTCCCTCCTTGGTGACCATCGCCGGTATGATCGTATGGAACGGGCGTTTGTGCGGTTCCAAACGGTTCAAGTGATCGTCCGAGAGTGCGAACAGGGCACCTCGATTTTGCAGCACGAACCCGACGTCGCCGGGCGTAACCTTCGATCCGAATCCGTGATAGTTACTCTGAATAAACGAACAACAATTGCGGTCCTTGTCCACCACCGTCAGATACACCGTATCGCCATGCTGCAACTTCGGGTCGCCCGCTTCGACGTCGGTCGCCGCTTTATCGGGATCGATCCGCGTCCGCTGTTGTTCGGCATAGCGTTTGGATATCAACTCCGCGACGGGCAATCGGTTGAAGTCCGGATCCGCGTAAAACTTCGCTCGGTCGGCAAATGCCAGCTTTTTCGCTTCCACGAACAGGTGCAGATAGTCGGGACTGTGTCGGCCGAGTGATCGGATGTCGTAACCCTCCAGGACATTCAGCATCTGCAGCGCCGCGATACCCTGACCGTTCGGGGGCAGTTCCCAAACATCGAATCCCCGGTACGTGGTCGAAACCGGATCGACCCACGTCGATGTATGGTCCATGAAATCGCGCAAGGAAAAGTAACCGTCGTTCGCCCGGCTGTAGGCGACGATTCGTCGGGCAATCGATCCACGATAGAATTCGTCCCGCCCCTTGTTTGCAATCAGCTCGTAGGATCGAGCAAGGTTGGGGTTTCGGAACACCACACCTTCACCCGGTGCGCGGCCATCGATCAAAAACGTCGAAGCGGAATCGGGATACTTCGCCAACGGTTTTTCAGCGGCCTGCCAATAACCGGCGATGATTTCGGTCACCGGGAAACCGTTTCTTCCGTACTCGATCGATGAACGCAGAATCTCGGCAAAACTCTTCGATCCGAATCGGCTGTGCAGCTCGAACCAGCCGTCGACACAACCTGGGACGGACCACGAAAGCGGACCTTCCACAGGAATCTCATCGAGATCTTTGTCGCGAAAAATCCGCCGATCGATCGAGTGCGGGCTGCGACCGCTGGCGTTGAGTCCGTACAGTTTCTCGCTCTTTGCATCCCAATAGATGACGAATAAATCGCCTCCGATTCCGCAACTCATCGGTTCCACCAAACCTAGCATCGCGTTTGTCGCGATCGCGGCGTCGACGGCGTTCCCTCCCGATTTCAGCAGATCGAGACCTGCGGCCGCGGCCAGAGGATGGCTGGTGGCGACCATTCCGCTGGTGGCAATCACCGTGGAGCGACTTTGGTGAGGATCACCCGAAGGACGATCATACGGCCCCGCTGGCGAACTATCCTGTGCATCGGACATTAGCTGAATTCCGGCAATCAATAGCGAGACGAGAATGAGGCGTGTCGAATGCACTTGGGTTCTTTCGATCTGATTTTTACAGGTAGGCGGGTGTGCGTTCCGGCATGACGCGGAGCAGAGCACGGTGGACGCCGCAGGGCTCGTTTCGGCCCGGCTTTGTCTCGCAATGGATACGATTCTCAGACTCGTAGGGATTGGTTGTCGACCGGGCGGGCCCCAGCGGCCGTGACGATCTTTCCCCTATGTTATGAAAACAACCGCGTGCAAGCGACCATTTTAGCGGCTAACCTCTAGACTGTTCGGTTCGACGATAGGTCGACTTTTTCGTTCTCCTTCGGTCGACCACCACGGTTGCGTCGAAAGTTCGCTCTCGACGAGTCGAGCAAGTGAGCGGAACATGGATCAACCGAGTGGACGATCCAGGTCTTCCGTCGTCACCTGCTTCAACTACTTCCGACCCAGAGATGACTGTCAGCTGAGGATTTTATGTTGCATCGAGTATTGATTTCCATCGCCACGTTGATCGTCGCCTTTAGCTCACTAGCCATGGCGGCAGACCGGCCCAATATCCTCTGGCTAACCTGCGAAGATAACAACGTCAATTGGGTTGGCTGTTACGGAAACCCGTATGCCGAGACACCCAATATCGACAAACTGGCATCCGAAGGTTTTCAGTACATGCACTGTTATGCCAATGCGCCGGTCTGCGCCCCATCACGAAGCACTTGGATCACGGGGATTCACGCGTTGTCGATGGGAACGCATCCGATGCGCAGCCGAAACCCCATCCCTCATGACCGAATCAAGTACTACCCCGACCTGTTGAAGCAGGCGGGCTATTACGTCGGTAACGCCGTCAAGACCGACTACAACATCGGCGGTCGCGATGACGGCAGCCCGTGGGACACCAAAAAGGTCGACTGGGACGAATTAAAAAGACAACAACCCTTTTTCATGGTCATCAACAACACGAAATCGCACGAGTCCAAGGCGTTTGGTGATGTCGACCACACGACACATAGCCCCGACCAGGTTCGACTCGCGAAGTACCATCCGGACATTCCAGACATCCGAAAAAATTACGCCCATTACCATGATCAAATGAAAAAGATGGACGCCGATATCGGCCAGGCTTTAGCTGATCTGGAAAAGAGCGGGATGGCCGAGAACACGATCGTGGTCCACAACTCGGACCATGGCGGCGTGATCGCGCGGAGCAAGAGGTTCCTGTTCAACAGCGGCACACATTGTCCATTGATCATCCGCATCCCGGAGAAGTTCCGTCATCTGCGTCCGGCCGCTCCCGGCAGCAAGATCGATCGGTTGGTAAGTTTCATTGATATGCCCAAGACATGGCTGAACTTGTGCGGAGCCGAAACGCCGGACTACATGCAGGGAAAAATCTTCCTCGGACCGGATGCCGAAACACGTGACTACCACGTCAGCTTTCGGGGGCGAATGGATGAACGTTGCGATAATGTCAGAGCGATTCGCGATCGGAAGTTGCTATACATCCGAAACTACATGCCCTATGCGCCTTGGGGTCAACACTTGAATTACCTGTGGCAAATGAAAGCTACCCAAGCCTGGGAACAATACTATCGAGAAGGAAAAACCGATTCGATCACCGGCCGGTTCTTTGGAACCAAGCCGATGGAGGAACTGTATGACACCACCGCCGATCCGGACAACGTGAACAACCTGGTTGATAACCCAGAATACGCGCAAGACGTTGCACGGCTCAGCAAGGCGCTCGATCAATGGCAGTTGGAAAAATTCGATTCCGGACTGATCCCCGAAAGCGAAATGGAAAAGCGGTCACGCGAGAGCGGGAAGATGATCTACGATTTGGTGCGAGATCCCTCGCTGTATGACCTCCAGGGATATCAACGTGCCGCATCGTTGGCGCTACAGCAAGATCCTGCCAACGTCGCGACCTTCTACGAGAACTTGAACGACGCCGATGCGGGAATCCGGTACTGGGCAATCGTGGGTCTGTTCAACATTCAGGATCGTACGCCGCTGTACATGGACATTATCAAAAAATGTCTCCAAGACGAATCTCATCACGTCCGCATCATGGCAGCCTGGATTCTGTATCGAGATGGCGACAGGAAATCGGCACAGGATTGCTGGAACGAACTGCTGGAGAACAGTTCATACGCTTCGCTAAAGATCCTCAACATCATCGACTGGATCGGTGACGGGACGGAACCTTACACCGCCTCGATCAAGGCCTGCGACTTCAGCCACGGAGGCTACGTCGCGAGAATGAAGGAATACTTTGGGGCGAGCGATCAAGAAAAGAAAAAGAAAAACAAAAAAGGACAGTGAAAACCGAATCCATGGTTATTCGAATCTTCGCAACAGCGTTGGCAGTGATCTGTTGTTTAACTTGCGCCAACTCGTTCACGACGGCCGCTGAGGGTCACCCGAACATCGTTTACATCCTTGCTGATGATTTGGGATACGGCGATCTGGGATGTTACGGCCAACAGCTGATCAAAACGCCGAACATCGACCGCCTCGCCAGCGAGGGAATGAAGTTCACCGATCACTATTCCGGTGCGCCGGTCTGCGCTCCGGCACGCTGCGTGTTGTTGACCGGGCTGCACGCCGGGCATTGCCCGATCCGAAATAACAAGGCGCTGAAACAGGAAGGTAATGTTCCGATCCCCAAGTCGTACCCCACATTGGGCGAGATGATCAGGGCCGCGGGCTATGCCACCGGCGCGTTCGGCAAATGGGGCCAAGGCTTTCCCGGTTCCGAAGGCGACCCGGTTAACCGAGGCTTCGATCTCTTCTTCGGCTACAACTGCCAGCGCGAAGCCCACAACTATTACCCTCAACACCTGTGGCGAAACACGGACAAAGTCATCCTTGATGGCAACGCAAACGGAAAGGAAACGCAGTACTCTCACGACCTGATTACCGCCGAGGCGTTGCAGTTCATTCGCAGCAATCGTGACAAACCGTTCTTTGCCTATCTGCCCTACACCATCCCGCACACGCAATTCCAGGTACCGGACCTCGGCGAGTATGCCGACAAAGATTGGCAACCCAATCACAAGATCCAGGCGGCCATGATCAGCCGGCTGGATCGTGATGTCGGCCGAATCGTCGCGCTGATCCAAGAGATTGGACAGGACGACAACACTCTGATCATCTTTACGTCCGACAATGGTCCGCATGGAGCTAGTGGCACGCTCGAGAAGTTCAACGCGGCCGGTCCGCTCCGCGCGAAAAAGGGTGCCGTCTATGAAGGAGGCATCCGTGTGCCGCTGCTCGCTCGCTGGCCCGGCCGAATCAAGCCAGGTACGGTCAGCAATCATGTTTGCGGCTTCCAGGATATGATGCCCACCTTCGCCGAAATCATCGGAGTCGCACCGCCAGAGAACATTGACGGAATCAGCATCCTGCCGACGCTGCTTGACAAAGGCGTCCAAAAAAAACACGAATATCTGTACTGGGAATTGGGGACGAATCAGTCGCTACGGATGGGCGACTGGAAAGCGGTCCGGATCGGCAAGGGCAATCGGTTGGGACCGGTCGAACTGTACAATCTCGCTGACGATGTGGGTGAAACGCACAATCTGGCCGATCAATATCCGGACGTCGCGAAACGTATGCAGAAGATGCTGGTGGATGCGAGACAGCCCTCGGCACTGTTCCCCAACAAGTTGTTGGATCGCTGACTGTTTTCGTCGGCGGAAGCAAACACGGCGGACTCTTCGAGACCCACAGGCGGGCGTCGCGAGAGCGTCCCTTTTGTTAACTCTCAGGTCTTGTCCGATTGGCTGATCAACCCGCACACAAAGGTTCCCCAATGATGAGCGTTCGCTCACTGGCGATCATTCTCGTCCCATTGTTGACAGCGACCACCCGATCCGCTGCAGACTCGTGGCCGATGTGGAGACACGATCCCGGGCGCACCGCGGTGACTGCGGCGTCATTGCCCGAATCGTTGCAACTCAGCTGGGTCCGACATCTACCGGCAATCACTCCGGCATTCCACAACAGTCGATTGCAGTTTGATGCCGGATATGAACCGGTTGCCGCCGGTGGGTTGTTGCTGATCGCGTCGTCGCAAACCGACTCGGTGACCGCCTACGATGCGGTCACGGGTCAAGAAAAGTGGGTGTATCGCACCAACGGACCGGTGCGATTCGCGCCGGCCGTTTGGAATGACTCGGTTTGCTTTGGATCCGACGACGGGCATCTGTATTGTGTCCAACTTCAGACGGGCAGCCTTCGCTGGAAGTACCGCGCCGTGCCGAGCCAGCGGCGATTGCTCGGGAATCAACGTCTGATCTCCGTTTGGCCTATCCGCGGCGGACCCGTGGTGATCGATGGTCGGGTGTACTTCGCTGCGGGTGTCTGGCCATTCGAGGGCGTGTTTGTCTACGCGATGGATATCGAATCGGGCGATGTGATCTGGCGCAACGATCGGCTGGGTTATCTATTCGGTCAGCAGCCGCACAACACACAATCGATCGGCGGGTTGGCGCCGCAAGGATATCTGGTCGCCAATGGCGATCAGCTGGCTGTTCCCTGCTCGACGGCCTATCCGGCCCTGCTGAACCGGCACACCGGAGCATTGGTTGATTTCGAACTGCCGGGTCCAGGACGATTTCCCGGTGGTTGGTTCGCCGCCATCGACGAAACGTCGGCCAGAGCCATCCGACGCGGGAAGATCACGTTTGATGACCTGATCAATCGGCAACAGCACGAGGACAAGATTTATAAGGGCGATGGCGTGCCAGGAATCAGCCGAAAAATTCACATCGGCCAACGCACGCTCAACTTTGATGACGGATTCGACGGTGTCAGTGGTACGATTCATTCGATGATCGCTGCGGACAATCGATTGTTTGTCGCCACTCGTGAGGGACGGATTTACTGTTTTGTCGGCGCCGATACCGCCTCGCCCACTGATGTTCAACATTGGCGGCAGCCGATTTCTGAATTGGCAACCAACCAGCAATCGACCAGCCTGGCGAGGGACTTGGTGGCCGAATCCGCCGGACCGCACGGCTATGCATTCGTGGTCGGCTTGCGCGACGGATCCCTCGTCAAAGCTTTGCTCCAGGAATCAAACTATCACGTCGTGGCCATCGACGACGATCATGACCTTGTCGACCAACTTCGCTCGGAACTCGATCACGCCGGTGTTTACGGGACACGAGCCGCGGTGATCGAAAGCGATCCCCGCCATACCGACCTGCCGCCTTATATCGCTACGGTCGTGACCACCGAAACACCCCACCGCGTGGCAGACTCCTGGCCACAACGATTGCAGGCATTGCGTCCGTTCGGTGGAATCGCGGCGTCACGAATGGCAACCAAAAGCGACAAGACGAGTGCCAACACTCTGCAAGTTCCTCCGCCCGGCAATTTCGAGCAATCGGAGTTCAAGGGACAACTTCTGCTGCGACGCGTCGGCCCGCTTCCGGGAAGCACCGACTACGACGGTGACTGGATGCCCAGCCCCGACGAACTCGTCCGGTTTCCCTTGGGTGTGCTGTGGTTCGACGACACACTGGCACACTTCAAGCGGTCACCACAGCCTCGATTTATCGAGGGCACCATGATTTCCAAACCCAAGGACTGGCACGCATCACGCGTCGAAGGTGAACACGCAACCGACTATCCGCTGCTGCCGACCGTCCTGTCGGATATCTATACCGGACGCGTGCTCGACGATTCGGAGCAGCCCGAGTTGCGTGGAAGTGTGGCCCAGAGTGATCCCTCGATTCGCGAGCCGAATCAGTATCGTCCACCGCGGCAAAAAGATGCCTGGAATCCGGGTCAGCCGATCGCCGGTCAACGTACCAACCCGCTAACGGGTGAAAGAGAACCGCGAACGTTCCCCAAGACCTACGGCTGTGACGGCGGCGTCGACTATGGGTCGTTCTACACGCTGCGTAGCGGAACGCCGGCGTTCTACGACAAGACGGTTGAAAGCGGCACGGTCTTTCTGAGCGGCCCCCGTAGCGGCTGCACCAACAGCATCATACCCTCGGGTGGACTGTTGAACGTTCCCTACTTCTACGAAGGCTGTACCTGCAGTTATCCCCTGCCAACGGCGATGTCATTGGTCGCAATGCCCGAGAGTCACGAGCAATGGTCGTCGTGGGGCGAGAGCGATTTCAAAGCTCAATCGATCGAACGGATCGGGTTGAACTTCGGTGCCCCCGGCGATCGGATCTCGCGCTCGGGGACCCTGTGGTTGGACTATCCGTCCGTCGGCGGACCTTCCCCGAAAATCAACGTCAGCACGACGCCGGCCGAGCCCACGTTCCGCTATCGTCACAGCATGTGGGTGGAGTCCACAGAAGATTGGCCATGGGTAACCGCCTCGGTTGCCGAAGGACTCAACAGTCTGACGCTGCATGATCTCAAGCCTGGCCGGTACACCGTACGGTTATACTTTGTCGAGCCGGATCAACGGAGTCCTGGAGACCGCGTGCAGAACGTCTCGCTTCAGGGCCACATCGTCCTCGCCGACTTGGATGTGATTGCCCAGGCAGGAGGCCCGATGCAGGGAATCGTTCGCGAGGTCAACGACGTCGAGGTGGATGATGCACTGACGCTCGATTTGTCGGCGAAAAAGGGCAATTCGATCATCAGCGGGATCGAGATCATCCGCAACCGCTAGCCGATGCGGTCACTCATGTCGAACAAGGAACGCCGAAAGATGAAGGACGAAGAATGAAGGACTTCGTCGCACGGGTGGTTTTCCTTCGTCTTTCGAGATTCCTTGTTCGGTGTTCAGGGCTGAAAGCTGACAGCAATGATGGCCGGCGGCGAGCTGCGTTCAAGACTGACAACGGAATGGTTTCTCCATCGCCTTTCCAGATCATTTATGTTCTTGATTCCATAGTGCTTCTTCAAGGCAACTTCATACCCGTCTCGCGCCGCCTCCAGTGCGAAGTCGATGACCTGGTGCGGTTGATCCCTGTTGATCAACATTTGGACGAGTGACAAACTTTGGCCATAGAACGCTGCGGCCTGCTCGGCCGACTCAAGTTGCGCCAGTCCGAGCAACTCGTCCATCGACAGTGCGGTTCCCGAGTACAGCGCTTCGCGGCAGTCGCGGAAGTGGAGCAGCTGTTTCTCGCGAGTGTCGGCCAACATCGCGATCCCCTCGTCGAACCACGCAGGAGGCGGCTGGCCGCCAAAATAATCGGCCAACACAACGTGCGTCATTTCATGGGCCAGCGCTGACAGATTTCCATTTCGATCCAGCAGCAGGTCGATCCGACGCTTGGAAACCTTGTCGGCGGTGAGCTGAACAAAGCTACTGCCGGTCGTTTGGCCGGCTCCCGGTCCGACGCTGTCGAGGTAGCTGCGGCGTGATGGATGGACCACAACTTGACACCGAGGCTGCCAGGCTTCCATTGACTCCCCGTTCCCCCAGACTCGCTGCAGTTCGACTCGCGTGGCATCGCATAAATCGAGGATCCCAACGGCGGAGGGACCACCTGGGAAACTGGCGACACTGAAAAACGAGGAGTTCGCGGTGAGGCGATGCGATGATGACAGTGACTGTCCCTGTGCATCAAGGACGAACAACCAGCAACAACTGATCGAAATCAAGCGGCAGAAAAGAATCATCGGAGCCCGGGCATCTGAAGCAGCGATTGCGGAGAGGAAGGCAACCGCTGCCTTGAAGCCCCTCGCGATCATCGATTGGGCTTAGGACAAAAGATGTGCCAGGGAATTCGTCCGGAGAATTTATCGGTTGCAAGCCTTTGTTATGAATGAGTTTGCGAGTTCGTGAATTTTTCGACCGCCTGCGGAGCACCGAGCAATTGCACAAGATCAAGGCTGTCGGTGCCTCGATTTTGGGCATCCAGGAATGGTTTCTAGCCGTCAGACTGCGTCGTCCTTGTTCGTTGCCGGCCGCGCCGGCAAAGTCCGATGAGGTCAGTAAATCGATCTCCGACCGAGATGCAAATCGGTCTCCCGCCGAGAAGAAGAATGTTCCGCCGGCATCGGTGAATCTTTCGGGACCTCGGTTGAAGGCTGTTAAAATGAGGGATGTGGGCGGCGTTGCCGTCCAGGCGTTTCAACGATGTATTTCACGAAGTGGTTCTGTAGAGCCGGGGAGTTGAATCATGCTGGGTAGGTATGTGCTGCAATTAGGTATTGCCGGTGTTGTTTGCTTGACGGTGACCAGTGGTGTTGCACAGGCAAAGATGGTGAGACGAGGATCTGGATGTTGTCATTGTCCCTGTGGTGTCAGCGCTTCGGCACCAGCGATGGCTTCGCAACAGAGTTACCAGCGATACTCTTATCAACCGTCGGCTGTTTCGACCCAGCAGGACGCGGTGATGGCAAGCTCGGCGCCACTCCAGGTCGGCAGTTCGGCGTCGCAACCACAGAGTTACCGTCGGTTCTCGTATCAACCTTCGACTCAGATGAGCTATCAGACATCGCGTAAGAAGCATCCATGGGAATATACGAAAGGTGATCCACGACGCTTTCGCCCCTAATCCTTTGCGATTCTAGCGAAGCAATCTTGTCGCCGCGAACAAGGTATTTCGATGCTTGATCGCGGCTTTTTTGTTGCGCGACGGGCCCGAGTTTGGCAACGTGCAAGCTTGAATCACGCTCAGCGACCATGGCGGTCCGATTCTCGATGCGGAGCTGCAAGGCAAGGGGCGATTGAATTCAGGAATACGCGGCCGACCTCGGCGGCGCCGCTCCTGTCGCTTGCATGCGGCAATGTGGCACCGTACCCTAACGCTCGCTGCTGGCGCCGACTGTGTGTCGCCCCGGGTAGCGGCAAGGGTTGGTGTCAAATGAACTGCTAGACGACGGAGAGGCCGGTCATGCCGATTGAATTTGTTTGCGAGGGATGCCAACAACGCCTACGGGTGCCGGACGACAGCGCCGGAAAGCCAGCGAAATGCCCCAATTGTGGTCGGATCTTGACTGTCCCAACGACCGCACCCAGTGCGTTTGCTGGGGCGATAGGCGATGTCGCATCCGTCCCGATGAGCGATGTGTCGGCAGGGTCGTCAGCAGCGCCGCGAAACCCCTATGCCTCGCCAGCGACCGCGCAGGAGCCTTTACCGCAGCTAGGGATGGGTGCGTTGTCGGTTCAGGTGATCGATACCGGACTGGCATTTTCGACCGCTTGGGATTTGTTCAAAATCAACGCCGGTATTCTTGTTGGGGCCTATGTGATCCAGATCGCATGCAGCATGGGCATTTCGATTGCTGGTACCGCCGCGCAAACGGTCCTAGCGCAAGTATTGGGTGACCCAAAATCGATCGCCATCGTGCTGGTCAACGTCGGTACCTCGATCTTGAACCAGACGGTTCAATTATGGTTAGCCATTGGTTTTCTTCGCATCACTCTGGCGATAGCCCGTAATCGACCAGCGGAGATTGGGATGCTCTTTTCCGGAGCTCCCTATCTGCTTCGTTATATTGGTGCTGCGATACTGTTTGGTATCGTATTGATGGTCGGATTTTTACTGTTGATCATTCCTGGAATCTACATCGCATTGACGTATTGGTCCTACATGTACTTCCTGGTGGATCGAAACTGTGGCGTGATGGAATCGTTTCAGCTTGCCGGCAAACATGCATCCGGCAACCGCCTCAACGCGCTCGTCTTGGGATTGATTGCGATTGGGCTGTCGCTGCTGGGGTTGATGGCTTGTGGCGTGGGCATCCTGATCTCGGCGCCGTTGGTGATGATGATGTTCACGATTGCCTACTTGATGATGTCAGGTCAAAGCTATTCCCAACGGTTCATGCCAGGCTAACGGGCCGAGTCAGCGTCCGCAGCGGCAGTGAGCATTGGTATCTTCTGGCAACCGGGGGGGAGCGACAGCGACGCAGGTGCGGCGCTGCCAAAAATTGCGATTCGCTATCCATGCTTGAGCGTGGCAAGCTTGTTTCGGGCGGCAAATGCAACGCTCGCAAGAATCAACAGCCTGCTAGATTTGCTCAAATGGTAAGTATCCGGAAGTTATTTCCGGACGATTCCTTAACGCCCAAAAGTGCAAGACTGGAACTTAGCTACGCCAAAACATGGATTCTTTGGGTGCTTGGTAAGCGACCGCCATGTTCGATGGTTCGATCAGATTCTCGCCCGCATACAAGGACTCAACGCCACCGATCACCATGCCGGAGGTTAGCAACGTGCGTTCGATGGGATAGGTGGTCTGACCGTGGACAAACATCTGCTCGACGTGTGCGGTCAAGGGATTGAAAAAGTCGGCCGTGGTTGCGTTTCTTCCCGGCATCGGCAACATCATTTGACAACCGATGATTTCGGAGGTGTCGGCCCGCATGCCGGCGTAATTGAAATCACGAATCGTGGTCAAGAAGATCGCGGTTCGAAAACCATCCAGATGTTCGATGAAGTATCCAGTTATCTCCGGGAGTGTTCGACGTGCCCACTGGAAATCGACCGGAGCAGTTGGGTAGCCTGTGTCCACGGGCAAGCTATGACTGCGGCACAATGCGCTGACAAACAGCTTTCGTGTGGTCTCGCGCTGCTCCAGGATGCTCCACAAGTGCTGACCAGTCGCTGCCTGGACCGATTTGATTCCGACTTCGCCACCTGAGCGACGCTCGGACATACACTGCGCCGTTTCCAACGCATGAAAATCGTAACTGTCGATGCCGCCATACGCCACGCACACGCTCTCGGCCAGTGGTGTGCCGTGGGGAATTTCCACCGCTGGTAATCGCCAGGTAACCGGCAGCGATGAACCGGCGTAGAAGGGAAATCGCAGTCGTTTCGCGTCCGCAACCATCTGTTGGCATTGGGTCCACGAGGTCGACAGGTGCTTGTCATTGAACACCGGCACGCTACGCCCGCTGTCTTCAAAAACTTTGACGACTTTCTGGAACCATTCGTAGCGTGGATAGAGCGTTTGCCCCTGTTCATTACGGGGGTACTTGCCGTGCTCGCCGATGATCACGACACCATCGACGGCGAGTTTCGAGCCGCCCAGCGTCAACGCTTCTTCGACGGTTGAGAATTGCTTCAAGCCGTATTTGGCGATCCGCTTCTTGCCGATGTCGCGATCACTGAACTGATCGATGAAAACCGCAGCCAGGTCGGTTTGCGGTTCGCGCCATCGACCGCCCATCGCGTAGCCGATGGAAAACCGGTCGAGAAAATGCTGAGCATGGGAATGCTCGTAGACACTGGTCCCTATAAAGGCAATTTGCTTGCGTGGTGGCGCCGCTTGACTGGACAGCGGAAACGCACAAACGGAGGCAACAGATGCAACGAATTGACGCCGGTTTAACATTCGACTAGCCCTCCCAAGAAATACCATCCCAATCTTCGATCCGCGTCAAAAGTTGCTTGACGTCGTCGCTGAATGTTACCAACAGGTGCTCGCCCTTTTCGGCTCGCCAGGTGCGGCCAGCCGATATGACCAGGAGTCGAGCGATCTTTCGTGATCCACGCCCGAGACGCTGGGCCGAATGGATTGCCAGGTTCCACTACCGCTGCTGCGTGATAGTCGCCCACCAAATGTGGGGCAATGCACATGATCATGGAAGTCTCCCATTCACAAGCATGGCCCATTGCACGCTGTTTCAAATCGGGCATCGATTCCCAGGGACGACTTCCCAGTGACCAGTACGTGGTGAACAGCAGCAGCAAGTCATTCCTTTCTCGGAACTGTTGACGCACTTCAAACGTGGCCTGCTTCCCGGGTACATCGTTTCCACCATGGCCGTTTAGTAACAGAATCCGTCGGAAGTCGTGGGTAATCAGATTGTTGATCAGGCCAACGAGTAGATTCAGATAATCGCGAGGCGGGCAGGACAAAGTTCCGGCGAAGTCAAGATGATGATCGGAGTTGCCAAACCACATCAATGGTGTGACCAATATCTGATCGGACTTCTCGGATTCGACTCGTCGAACGATTTCTCCCAACAGGAGGCTGTCGGTGAACAACGGAAGATGATGGCCATGCTGTTCGACGGCTGCGATCGGCACCACGACAGCGATATCCTTTGAGAGTCGTTCGACGGCAGGCCAGCTTAGATCCTGGAGTAACATCAAGCACCCATGAATAAGGAACAAAAGACGTAATCGATTCTCCGCCAAGCGTCCCGTCGTGCGGCGTGAACTGTTATCATATCCCGATCGGTGGCCATTGTTGCCGTCGTGCCATCTGGCACAGAACAAGCCGACGCGATTGCAAGCCATTTCTGTCGCAAGCCATTTCAGCCCGGGCGTTAGATTCTACCGCTTCATCTCGATCCCGGGGGGACCCCGCCCATGAAACCTGATCGGCACGCGACCTCTTGGCAATGGTGGGTAAGCGGGTTGTTGCTGCTGGCAACCATGATCAACTACATGGACCGGCAAACGCTGGCCAATCTTGCGGTCCGAATCACACAGCAATTCCAGCTGACCAACGAGCAATATGGCGACCTGGAACTGGTATTCGGCGTGGCGTTCGCGATCGGCTCGCTGTTTTTCGGAATTCTGGCTGATCGCATTTCGGTGCGGTGGTTGTATCCCTGCATTCTCGTCGCCTGGTCCGCGGTGGGGATCGCGACGGGGCTATCGCAAGGTTATCGCTCACTGATGGTTTGCCGCGGTTTGCTGGGATTCTTCGAGTCGGGCCATTGGCCCTGCGCGTTGATCGTCACACAATCGGTTCTGTCACGTGGCGACCGTGTGATGGGCAACAGCATCCTGCAGAGCGGAGCTTCGTTGGGGGCCGTCTTGACGCCGATCATCATCCGGGTGATCGTCGGCGACAGTGTTGTTGAAGGCGCATGGCGTCAACCTTTCTTTGTCATCGGCGGTGTCGGATTGGCCTGGGCGATGCTATGGGTGCTGGTGATCAAGCGCGAGGATATGCCGGCCCGCAATACGGGAAAAGACGAGGATCCTTCAACGCTGTTGCGTCGCGCGAGTGAGCTGATGATGGATCGACGATTCTGGGCCCTGGTGTTGATGGTGGTATGCATCAATACCTCTTGGCAACTAGTCCGCGCCTGGTTACCAAAATTCCTTCAGGAAGGCAGAGGATATACGGAGGCCCAAGCTCTCTACTTCAATTCGGTCTACTTCATTGCCACGGATGTTGGCTGCATCCTGGCCGGTATCATAGGCCTGGCACTGACGCGTCGCGGCATGTCGGTTCATGGCAGTCGCATGTTGGTTTACTTTGGATGCTCGCTGCTAGCGGCGATGACCACGGTGGCCGCCATGTTGCCACATGGCTGGGCATTGCTGGCAGTTCTGTTGTGCGTCGCCGCGGGAACGTTGGGTGTCTTTCCCTGCTACTATTCTTTCACGCAAGAAGTGAGCACACGGCGGATGGGATTGCTCACCGGGATGCTTTCATCGATCGGGTGGTTGGCATCCGCACCGACCCAAAAGCTGTTCGGCTACATCGTCGACCGGACTGGATCTTACGACCTCAATTTGGCAATTCTGGGCTGGGCACCATTGATTGGACTGTTGGCCTTCTGGCTCGTTTGGCCGAAGGACACAGCGGCTCGATCGAATGGTTCGACAGCAATCGATGCTTCATAGGCGGGTTACTCTTAACAGGTGGAATCATGGATCGTCGCGACTTCGCTAAACAGACTCTCGGATCACTCCTAACGTTTGCGTTGCTGGAGACCGTCTTTCATACCGATGCGTTGGCCGCCGCCGTGAAGCCGATCGCCGCCAAATGGTTGGCAGACTTGAATCGTATCAGCGAAGATCTGAAAGGACAGAAACTCAAGCAGATCGAGTGGCAACAGCAAGTCGAACGATTATTCGATCAAGTTGATCTGTCCGAGTTCTTAAGATTTGTCGACTTTGCGAAACTGACAGCAAACATGCAGTTCCGCGAACGTGGCGAACGAGCGTTTCGAGCACAGTTTCCTGAGGTCGAAGGATTGCCAACGAAGTTGATTTATGGTCATCAAATGTTCGCGTTGCAGAAAGACCGCTCGGTGGCCCCCCACGGCCACGACAACATGGCCACAGCGTTTCTGGTGTTGCAGGGAGACTTTGAGGGGAAGCATTACGATCGCCTGGAGGACCACGAGGACTACATGATCGTGAAGCCAACGATCGATCGAGAATTCAAACCGGGCGAATGCTCGACCGTTTCGGACTACAAAGATAACGTCCATTGGTTCAAGGCGACGAGCGAGACAGGATACATCTTTAACATCCACGTGATGCATGTGGATCCAGAGATCAAAAAGTCCGGGCGCATCTACATCGATCCCGACGGCCAGAAGCTATCGGGAGGCCTGATCAAGGCCAATAAGCTGAAGGCTGCCGAAGCGTTCAAACGCTTCGGATAGTGCGGTCGCTTGAAACGATGCGGGTTGCAGATAGGAGCAGCTCGATCGACGAAGGAAAACCACCGGCGCGACGAAGTCCTTCATTCTTCGTCCTTCATCTTTCGGCGTTCCTTGTTCGACATTCGATATTTCCGCGCAACTTGAACACCGAACATCGAACAAGGAATCTCGAATGACGAAGCAAAAAAGCACAAGCTCGACGGGAACGGATCTTCACCGTCTCTCTTCTTGCGATTCCTCCGGCTCACTCTTGACTGCTGGCTTTCCCTCGAATTCTTGAGTGAACAACGAATCGAGATCCAGATCCGAGGCGGCCGAGGAAAAGCCGGTGATACACCAATTCCCCTCGATCTCTTCCAATTCGATATCTTCCTTGAAACAAAGTCCGGTCGCATCGTTTCGCCGCAAGATTGCAAACCGTCCTTTCGAACCCTCGATCTGCGGCGCCATTTGCCACGATTTGGTATCCGGCCCGTCTCCTTCGGCAAGCAGTTGTTGGAATCCGGATGCGTCGCCAAGTTTCGCTTGAAACGACGGTGAGCAGAGATCCCACGCCTGCTGGTAATCACCTCGATCGAGCGCCATCGTAAGCAGGAATTCTGTTTTCTCGGCATCGCGCAACGTTGGTTTCTTGTATATCCAATCGTGCAAAGGGATCACGACGAAGACAAAGAACGCGAGCAGGATGAATGCCCCGTCCACGCCATCGTATCGCTTCTCGTAGTGGACATCGGAAGTGCTGCCACCATTGTTTCGCTTGGGCGATCCGTTTCCCGAATGTATTGATCCCTCGGCATCCGATGACCGGATCCGCCACAAGGCCACGAGGCCAAGAATCAAGAGCGCGGGATGAATCCGGAGTAAGCTTGCGGGGACGGTCAACAAGGAGAGATCCGCCGCCACGCGAGCAGCCAGAGCTGCAACGCAAGCCAAAAGCGTTGTGACTTGCAAGATCGAGAAAATCGTGCGGTTCATATTGTTCATCCTCCGAACGACAAATGGATGCGGAAAGCCAAGAGAGTGGTCGATATCCGTTTTTTTTTATTTATTTTCAAGAATTTCTCCGGTTGCCAATGCCGGCGGTCTGCCGCTCACGACGAATCGTTGCCGTCGCATACCATCCGATGCAGCCAGGCTCTGGTGTAGCGCCAATACCGCTTGGCGGTGATGCCAGAGATCCCTAAGACGTCTGCCGCTTCTTCGAGCGACAGACCGGCAAAGTAACGCAGTTCGACCATAGGCCTCATGCACGAGAGCCGTCGCCTGCAGTGTGAGTCCAGCCTTTTCATGGGCCAGTTTCCGCGTGGCTAGCTTGCGTAGTTCTTGATAGGCCAACGGCAATAAACTCTCTGCCGCCGATGGATCGCCGGATTCATTTTTCGACAGGATGCGGGTGATATCGAACGCATCACCGACCACGTGCAGCATCCATTGAAGCCTATTCCAGAGCAGGAAGAGCGGTCGAGTAGCATTGCGAGTTGAGTTCATCGGGCACTCATTGATTCAATTCCACAACGACCAATGTGTGAATGTCGAGTTGCGGTACGATGACACGGACGCCATTGGGCATCCGTGTCAGCGGCAGTTCTTTTCCCTCGGGTTGCTGTGTGATCCGGTTGACAGCATATCGGGAGTCGATGTCAATTCGAATGTCGTGAATCGGAACCGTCTCCTCACGCAGTGGAACGTCGTCGTTCGGGAATGCAAGCCGTCAAAGCTGAAGGCATCGACATCGGGGAACTGAACAAGAATCTCCTCCAGAACATCGATGCAAAAATCACCATACGGACCGAGCAGGCACAACATGCCTCCGTGCGGGTACTGCTCCAAATCGATTGACGGAATCTCGGTGGTGTTGGTCGCGATTCGCCGCCATTCGGGATGAAGTTCGTAGACCTCGGCCTGCAAGCAGGGTGGATAAACACCCAAAACCCTGACGCCCAGCCGTTTGTATTCGGCAATCTCGCGCTCGAGTCTGCCCATCGGTACGTGCGGGCTGCGCCGTTTGAGCAAGTTGCTTTCGTAATAAGCATAATACGGATCGACGAAACCCAACTCGCTGAGCGCAACGCCGTGCGCGGCGGCCTGTTTGCGTTGATCGGAATTCATCACCGACAACGTGTATCCACAACCCAATGTCTCCTGGAGCCAGTCTGGAACGGCAATTTGCCGAAACGGTTTGTTGTCAAACGGCTGGAAAAGAATCTCACGACCCCAGATCGGATCGGGTTCCCTGATCGGATCGGGTTCCTGAGCTTGAATCGCAACGACCCGAAGGGAGATCGCACACCAGTAGCAGATCATCCAAAGGAAGCATCTTTGCATCGACATTTCCAATCCTCGTCCGTGATGGTTGCGTTTGAGATGAGAATGGATGCGACGCGCATCGATCGGAACAGGTGATTCACCTCGGCTTACAACTCGCGCCCGACTGCACGAAACACGCTTCCAACTCACGGCGACCAATTCGTCAACGTCAACGCCCTTGACCTCATACCGGCCCATCATTCGTCGAGATTGTTGAGGCAGTGATATTAAGCACGAATGGAATCGACCGAGGATGTCTTGCGATCCTTCGGTCCAAGACGACCTTTACAGCCCATCGCGGTGAGCATCGTGTTGTAGACGTCCACACCTTCGGCGCCGACGTCCAGGATTTGATCGGTCTTAAAACGACCTCCCGCTCCGCTAATCGCGTGAAAGACTCCAGACAACTCTCGCTTCACGTCGTTGTGGCGACCGTCACCGGACTCGGTGGAAATCGTAATCAGTGAATTCTCCAGGATCGTTTTGCCGTTGGCGTCAACCGAATCAGCCCCGTCGAGCCGACGAAGGAAGTAGGCGATTTCTCGCATCTTCATATGCGCGTGAGCACGGAGAGCTTCGTTCTCTTTCTTTTCATTGAACTGATGCCACCACTCATGGCTACAACCTCCGGAGCCAGACTTCTTGTGTTGAGCCTCGTCGTCGAATGCGAATACCTTCCGGCCATCGTATTCGTAGCTCCCCTTCAGTCGGATGCGTTCACCGGCAGCCAGGAATGTGAGTGCGCCGAAGCGGGTGCGATCCGTCTGGATGGCAAGCGTATATAGATCAGCCATCAATCGCCATTCCGACGAGAGTTCGTCCAACGTGATGTCGATGCCTTCGCCGCCTGGGTCGGCCGAACCGCCATGCAGCAATTTCGATCGCGCAGGCAACGCGGGTGCACCCACAACTTTGCTCTTCATGGAATAGGCACGCTGCTCGAATTCGCGAATGCGGTCGAGATGCTCGGCGACGCGTGCTTTGGAGGTGGTGCCCAGCGGCGAGTTTTCGCCGGTGTAGAACTTGTATTGATCGACGACCGTATCGAGAACACTTCGTTTCAACCGTGCGCGGCGTTCGTCAGGATTGTCGCTGGCGGCTGCGATGGTGCCGAACACACGCTCGAACAGATCACGCGGCTTCTCCTGCATCGTGGCGGCAACCGTTCCGTCCGCGTTGTAGCTGTGGACGTATCGACCGATACGGCTTCGCCGAAAAAACGTTCCAGCAACCAGAGTCGGCACCATCCCGGCAGGCATACCCTTGGGATGATGGTCACGGCGAATCACCTGATCGATCGAAGCGCCACCGGCTTTTGCTTCACCATCAGGCGGTTCGGCGGTGAACGCCGCAGTTGCACCATCGTAGTGCGCGTTGATGCCATTTTCGTCAGCGCGGACTTGATCGACGCCACGCATGATCAGCAGTTTCTTACGGAGCGGCTTGAGCGGTTCGAGCACTCCGTCAAAGCCTTCGGTTTGCAGCGGTGCTGGAATGCCAAGCCCAAAGAACACATTGAAGGCACGCACGGGCACGGTTGCTTGCTCTGCGCCGATTGCAGTCGTCAGCGTCATTTCCTCGAGAAACGGCAATCCGATCGTGACGGCTCCCGCTCCCTTGAGCATCGTGCGACGGCTGATTCTTTGCCGGTTCATCATCTCAACTCCAAAAAGGTTTGTTGTTTGGTTTCGTGTTCTGTTCAGGATACGGCAGACAGTTCCGGTCATTGATTCGTCTCTGTTCGTGCTCGCTGCACCAGATCACTCATGACGATCGCCGATACCAGACTCGCGTACGTGCCACCAGTCTTTTGTGCCGCTTGGTGAATCTCTGTCACTTCGGCCGCGTCTTCGGCAACCAGCGGGCGGCCCAGAGCGAATTGCGTGACCTTCCAGGTCAGGCTCTGCTGTACACGCTCGCTTGCAGCAAGTAAGTTCATCAATTCAGCCGATGTTTTGTAGGCAACCGGTTTCGCCGTGCCCGGTATCAACACTTCGCCATCATCACGAAGCTTATTGCCGTGTTCGTCCTGCTCGTGATACGCACCGATGCCGTCGAATTTCTCCAAGCCGAACGCCAACGGCTCGAATCGTGTATGACAAACGCCGCACTTGTGATCAGCGATACGACTCTCTGCGATTCCACGTTGAGTCAGGCCTGTCTTCGTTGGCGGCGGCACTGTGTTGACGCACGGCGGCGGCGCATTGATGGTGCCTCGCAACAAATCGTGCAGCACAAACAAACCGCGAGAAACCATGGACGCCTCGTCACCGCCGATGGTCAACACGCTCCCTTGAGTCAACAAACCACCGCGGCCGGGAACCTTCGTCAGATCGTACCGAACGGCTTCCTTCCCCGTCGGTTTCAGGCCGTAGTGCTGTGCCAATTGGGGCGTTGCAAAGGTCACTTGAGCATTGAGCAAGTCGCTCAAGGGGCGCTTTTGCGTCCAAACAACTTCCTTAAAGTAAGCAAGCGTTTCCTGCTGCATATCCACGGCCAGCTCGGCGTCCCATTTGGGGAACCTTTTTGCATTGGGACGCAAATTTGAAAGTCGCCCGAGATTCAACCATTCGGAAACGAACTGTTCCGACCGCACGATCGTGCGACCATCCTGTAGCATCCGTTGGACTTGAGCTTCGACCTTTTTGCGATCATCTAACTCACCCTTTTCGGCTGCTCGCAACAGTGCCTCATCGGGTGGTGCGCCCCACAGGATGTAGCTCATCCGCGACGCCAGTTCGTAACCGTCCAAAAACCGCGGACTTCCATCGCCCTGCTGGTGCTCGATGCGATACACGAATCGCGGCGACTGCAGCATGGCCTCAACGATGTAGCTGATCGCTTCTTTGAAATCGCCACCCGCGCTGGCCACCGTTGTCGCGATGCCGCTGTACTTGTTGATCTCCTGGTCATCCAACGGCCCTCGCAGCAACCACTTTCCCATCGCGGCAACGTGATCACGCATCGTGTCGTCGGTCGAAAGTTTTTGACTCTTGGAGAACCGAGCCGCAAACTTCAAGATATCCATCCGGGCGACGATAATTTCAGCCAACTTGTTGTAAGCCTCCACATGCTTCAAATCAATGTTCAGGTTGTACGCCGTATTGCTGAAGCCATCGGCACGTAAGTCGGCTGGTAGAATCTTGCGAGCTTCCTTGCCGATCTCGACGCCGACCGCGCTGCGCACCGTGGCAATGTATTCGGGAACGGTCAAACGCTGGAGCCAGACTTCGCCCGCATGTCCCTCGTTCAGGTAGACTGCCGGATCGATCCTCTCCGAGGGCCATGCCGCACCTTCATCAAGCCACTTTCGCAACGAGGCCTTTTCCTCGACTGACAACGGTGGACGGTCCTTCGGCATTTCATTCGATGAAACCGATTCCCACAGCAGACTCTTCATCGCTTTCCCCGGAACAATCACTTTCCCGCTTTCGCCTCCGACGAATGCGGAAGTTTTGCGGGATAAATCGAGTTCGCCCTTCTTGATTGCGCTGTCATGGCATTCCAGACAATGTTTTGCAAACAGCGGAGCGACATGCTGGTCGAAAATGAGATTCCTGGTTGCAGCAATCTCTTCACTCGCCTGTGGACCGAGCTTGGCTTGGCTTCCCGCTGTGAAATTTTGTTTGACGTCCTTGCCTGAAAGTGCGCGGTCGTAGATCGCAACCAGATGCAGCTCGCCACGCCACGGGCGGTCTTTCGTCGCCTCGTTCGCCAGAAACAAACGATGACGTTTGTCCCAGTTGCCGAAGTTACCCTTCACTGATTTGTTGGCTACCTGCCTGCCATCGACATACACAATCGCTTTGCCGCTAGCGTCGCGAGTAAACACGACATGCGTCAACTTTATTTGAGATGATTTCTTTGGGCTGCTGGTTGAAGGCAGGCCATTGTTGCCGCTGCCGGTGGATCGTAGCCGGACATCATAAAAGTCTTTATCTTGACCGAGCGTTAGATTGCGATTGCTCGTGTCCGATGAGATGGAAACGATCCGAGCCGGTCCTGATTGTGATGTGTTGGCTGGTTTCAGCCAGGCTTCGACACTAATGGCGTTCGACTTCTTAACCGCATCGATGATCTTCGTCGCAGGTTGCGCCGAAGCGACCGACGATGAAGACTCGACCACCAACGTCCCTTTGGACCATCGCACGTGACTCGATGGATCGATTGTTAGGTCCAGCGGTTTGCCGACACCGCTGCGATCGTGAATCGTTTTCCCGTTGCCTTCACGAAAATCGTATCGAGCCAGCAAGCCTCGTTCGACGCGATCTGCCGCTTGGACGCTGCATTCGACCAGAAGTAAACAAATCACGGCCAATAAGACGTGGCCAAGTACCCTAATTCTCATTCGTTTGGTCCATCACAAGTTGTAGTTGAGCACGACGGACGGAAAAATGATCGTCCCCAGGGAAGACGAAGCGTATGGTGCGGCCATCCGGGCTGATCCAGTTCGTTGGAATGCTGGCGGATTCACCACGACCCACGTCCCAGGACTCGGTAAAGAATACCGTTTTCCACGGTCCCCAAGGCCTTGGTGAATCGTAAATCGCGAAACCGCCTGAATAGCGAGTGTCAGCGCCAGGTGTGGTTTGCCAACAATGAGCAAACGTGAAGGCAAGATTATTCATAAGTCTCTATGATTGGTCATTCATCGCGAACCGCGTAATCCAAACGCCCACTGACGGCATCGATGCGGCCTTTCAAGTGTTTAGATGAGAATATCGTTCACCACTTTGCCATGGACATCAGTCAAACGATAGTCACGACCAGCGTGTCGGTAAGTCAGTCGTGTGTGGTCGATTCCAAGTAGATGCAGGATCGTGGCATGAAAGTCGTGAACGTGGACGCCGTCGGTAGCAACGGTGGCACCGATTTCGTCGGTGCTGCCATAGCTGATGCCGCCCTTCACGCCGCCTCCAGCCATCCACGATGAGAAGCATGCACTGTGATGCCCGCGTCCCTTCTCGCCATCGACACCTGGCGTGCGTCCAAATTCAGTTGTCCACACTACCAGTGTATCATCTAACATGCCACGGTCTTTCAAGTCTTGAAGCAGTCCAGAAAGTGGCTGATCGATAGCTTTGGCGTGGTCAGCGTGTTCGGCCATATTGCCGTGCTGATCCCAATTATGGCTACTGCTACCATCGACCAATTCAATGAACCGCACGCCGCGCTCGGCGAGCCGTCGAGCGACCAAACATTGCCAACCGAAACCTTCGCTGTCACCTCGCTTGAGACCGTACATCGCCAGCGTTGCGTCGTTTTCTTGGCCAACGTCGAAGGCCTCCGGTGCATCCGTCTGCATGTGAAACGCTGTTTCGAAGCTGCGTATTCGTGCGGACAGGTCGCCGTCGTTCGCTCGCTCGTGCAAGTGGCGATTGTTGAGCAGGTCTGCGAAACCAAGTTCCAACTCCTGGAGGCCGCGTTGCGTTGACCGGCGGTTAAGATCGGCAATCGGCTCCTTTCCACCAATGACGCGGACTCCCTGATGGTACGCCGGCAAAAAATCGTTATTGAAAATCTGCGTCCCGGCGTAAGGCATTTGCGGAGCCAAGGCAATGAACGAAGGCAGGTTTTGATTCGTCGTCCCCAGACCGTAGCTGACCCACGATCCGATACTGGGACGCGAGAAGAAGAACGAACCAGTGTGCATCCCGAGCGTTGCGTTGTAATGTTCGTTGTCATTGCCGTTCATTGACTTGATGACGCAAATGTCGTCCATCTTCTCTCGTAAATGCGGAAACAAATCGCTGACGAGCGTCCCGCACTTGCCACCGGGTTTGAATTCCCACAGCGGCTTCAGCAATTTACGTTGCTGGTTCGATAAGCCGCCGCCCGCGCCCATCATCTTCCCGTCGGCTTTGAACAGTTCAGGTTTGTAGTCGAACGTGTCCATGTGCGACGCACCTCCGTTGGAGAACACGAAGATTACTCGCTTGGCTTTGGCCGGAAAGTGCGTGGGCTTCGGCGCGAGTGGGTCGTCAGAATTCGAAACCTCGTCGGCAAGTAATTCGGATAACAGTCCCGGCATCAATAGTGATCCCGCGAGCATCGAACGAAGCACTTCGCGTCGACCGAATCCACGATTTAGAGAACTTGTAGTCATCGAAAACCTCTAGTCCAAATACACGAATTCATTGAGTCGTAACAAACTTCGGACGCAAGCTCGCCACGCTTCGGCGTCAATCTGATCACCTTCAGTCCCGACTTGTTTCAGCAGCGTTCGAGCGCTGGTTAAGAACTCATCGGTCGACGCAACTTCGTCAGACGATGGCGGGCGAGCGAAGAGCAGTTGATAGGCAATCGCCATACGTGATTCATCGTCACTCGCTTGGCTCAGAATCCGTTCCACGATGCGGCTTGATTGTTCATGAACCAATGGGTCATTCAGCAGATACAGAGCCTGCAATGGCGTCGTCGTCGACGTGCGAGCGGCGGTGCTGGTCGAGGGATCTGCACCGTCGAAAATCGCCAAGAACGGATGCCGCTGGATGCGTTGGGTCATCAGGTAGACGCTGCGGTGGTTCGTCTCGTATATCGCTTTGAATGGGTTGTGCTGCGTGAACTTCCATGAATGTTGCGGCGGAAAAGGATGTGATCCGGCGGGTGATAAGTCGAGATTGTTTCCCAGCGCGAGCAGGGTGTCACGAATCGCTTCGGCATCGAGTCGGCGGCGCGGGTAGCCGGACAACCATTCATTGGTCGGATCTTGCCAGATGGTCTGGTGATCGCGAACCGATGACTGCTGATAACTGCGAGACAGCATGATCAGTCGGTGCATTGCCTTGATCGACCATCCACCCGATCGGAACTGCGTCGCCAGATAGTCCAATAATTCGGGATGCGTTGGTGGCTTGCCTTGTTTCCCAAAATCGTTAGGCGTCGGTGCAATTCCGCGTCCGAAGTGGTGCTGCCAGATTCGATTGGCCATGACGCGAGCGGTGAGTGGGTTGTCGTCGGCCAGTATCCAATCGGCGAGTTGTTCGCGTCCGCTGACGTCTGCGCCCGTCGGCAACCCCTGGCCACCGAGCACCGTTAGAAAGTGTCGCGGAACAACGTCGCCCGGGTGGGCTGGATCCCCTTTGAGCTGAATCGCGACGTCTTCATGCGTCTGCGCGTCGGTCACCGCATACGCCGTTTCAAACAGCGGTGGCAATTCGCGATGTGCTTTGGCAAGCCGCTCGGCTTCTTTCAGTTTCTGCTCCGCGTGTTTCTTGTCGTCTTTGTTTGCTTTGGAAACCAGGTTCTTCAGCTTCTTTGCCTTGTCATCAAGTTGAGATTGTTCTTTCGCCCTTTCATTCGCAGCCTGTTCCGTCGCGGCCAACTTGTCCGGTGCAACAAGCGGTACGAAGTTGCGTTGCTTTTGGTCAAGTTCGATACCTGGCCATGGATAGCGTGTGCTGTGGAAGATGCCATACAGTCCGTAGTAGTCGCGGTTGGTGATCGGATCGAACTTATGATCGTGGCAGCGAGCACAGCTAATGGTCATTCCCAGGAAACTGCGACCGAGGTTGTCGATCGTGTCTTCGATCGTCAGGTGCTGCGGGTAATCATCGACGCGAGAACCAAAGCGACGGGAGTTCGCGAGATACCCCGTGGCAATGAGTCGCTCAACACGCTGTTGCTCCGTCTTGCCACCACGCAAATCTCCAGCAAGCTGATCTCGCACGAATTCGTCATACGGCTGATCACGATTGAACGCATCAATCACCCAGTCGCGATAACGATGGATTTGCGGAATCGGGAAGTCCGAGTTATCGCCAGCAGTATCCGCATATCGAACGACGTCCAGCCAGTGTCGTCCCCAACGCTCACCGTAACGCGGTGAATCCAACAAGCGATCGACTACGCGGGCAAAAGCATCCGCAGAATCATCCGCCAGAAACGCATCGACCTCGTCAGGCGTTGGTGGAAGTCCAATCAAGTCGTAAGTCGCTCGACGAATCAGAACTCGCTTGTCGGCGTCGGCGGCTGGAGCGAAGTCATGCTCTTCCATTTTGGCAAGCACGAAACGGTCAATATTGGAGCGTGGCCAGTCAGTGTGCTTAACATTCGGAATGGTTGGATTTGAAATGGGCTTGAGTGACCAAAACTGCCGAGCCGCAGCGATATCAATTTGTTTGCCAAGATGCTTCGTCGCGGTGGATCGTGGATCTGGCGCACCCATTTTGACCCAGTTTTCCAGGTCAGCGATTTCTTCACCCAATAACTTCTCATCGGGCGGCATCTGCATTTCGGCGTTCTGGTAGCGGACTGCTTCGACAAGCAAACTATGCTCGACATCGCCAGGCAATACGGCTGGGCCTTTCGTTCCACCGCGCCGCAAGGTCGCTCGCGAGTCAACCAGCAGGTCGCCTTGGACCTCCGTCGACTCGGCGCTGTGGCACTCATAGCACTTGTTGACGAACAGCGGGCGAATCCGTTTTTCAAAGAATGCCAATTCTGCTTCGCTGATCGGTCGCCCTAACCCGTCGTAGTTTCCTCGCCAAACTTCGATACCAGAGAAGTTCGCCGCACCGCCCTTACTTGTCAGAACAATCCTGGCATCCTTTTTCACCGAAACCGGCCACGGTCCAAGCTTGTCCCAATGCCCAGTCGGTCCGCTGTTGTGATCAAGTACCTTTGCTCCGTTGACAGATACTGAAAACGTTTCGGCGTTGTTGTCTTCCCACACATACAGAAACACGGTGTAGGTTCCGGGAGGGATGTCGTTCAGCTCAACACGATTTCCACCATACCGGCTGCTGCGAATCATCTTCGCCCGCTCGGCGTCTGCCGCTGGAACGAGCGTCACATTTTGATTCTCGAATGCCGTGTCGTTGCACACGAAAGAGTTCGAATCGCGGCCTTGCCAACGGTTGCCATCGATGACGACTTCGGGACCGTTCAAATTCAATCCGCGAAAGAACATCGGTTTGTCTTCGGCTCGCGCGATTTGGAACGCACTCATGGCGAGAGAAAACAAAGTGGTGACGATCACGTACCTTCGCCAACGATCAATCGACGGCACAGTCAAAACTCCTCAGGCAACATCGAAGAATTGGGCGGCGCGATCACTGCATCGTCGCCAGTATCAAATATTGTAAGCGTCGGTTCCGGTGAGTCTCGCTGGAATTCGGCACGAATTCACTGTATACTCAGGTTATGGCGCAACGATTTGACCCCAATCGCAATGACTTCGAGCCGTATGGGCTGTCAGTCACCCATTGGCAGCCCACCCCAATGAATCGCGCGGACCGACACAACGAGATCGAATTGAATTTCGTGCTGACGGAGCCCGTCACTTTCCAAATCGGTGGCCGTCGCGTCATCGTTCCACCAGGCCGGTTGATGGTTTTTTGGGCAGCGATACCGCATCAGCTGGTCATGCCTGTTTCTGAAGAGATTTATTATGTCGCGACAATTCCGTTGAATATGTTTCTTCGTTTTGAACTTCCTGAAGCCATGGTACAAGCAGCGCTCAACGGACATGTTCTCACAGCCAATATCGAAGCGGTTCTGCTGGCAGCGGAATCGCGATTCGATACATGGATCGCTGATCTCAAAAGCAAAGAGAGTTTGCGTCGTCAAGCAACGATTCTAGAGCTACAGTCGCTGATGTTGCGGATTTGGTCCGTTACAAACTTGCCTAACGAACGGCTCGAGGCACCTTCAATGAAGTCGCTGAATCAGTCGGACGTAACCGCGGTCGAACGTATAGCCGCTTATCTTGCGCTGCATTACACAGAGCCGCTGACCGTAGGCCAAATCAGCGATGCAGTGGGGTTGGCTAGCGGGTATGCGATGACTTTGTTTCGCAAGGTATTCGGTCAAACGATGATGGAAAACCTACTCGACCATCGTCTCACCCACGCCCAGCGGCTGCTCATCAGCGGCGATGAGCAAATTCTCACGATTGCCTACGAATCGGGATTCGGGTCATTGAGTCGCTTCAATACAGTTTTCAAGCAACATTGCAATTGCTCACCTCGGCAGTATCGAAAATTACATCGCGAGGCCAGTTTGCCAGCCGAGAAGTAGGGTTACGTTGTCGAGCAGGGTGTTGTCGACGTCGAGCAGAAATACCACCCGGGCAGGTTCGGTCATGCGGAACTCTCCTCGGGTTCGGGGTTAATCCAGGATCCGTCGGCTGCGATGAGTGCGTCAGCCTCTTTCGGTCCCCAGCTGCCGCGCTTGTAGGAGTGAACGTGGTGGTGGCTCCCAAGGACTGGCTCGACAACGGCCCAGGCGGACTCCACCGCGTCCTCGCGTGTGAAGAGCGCTCCGTCGCCCGCCATCGCGTCGCCCAATAGTCGCTCGTACGGCGATTCCTCTCCGGGCTCTTCCTCGACCAGGTAAAGCTCGCGCTGGTCGCCGACGAATTCCTTTCCTTTGCGCTTCACGCGAGCAGCGAGGGCGATGGCGGAATTGGGGGAAAGTCGGAAGCGAAGATAGTTCGATGGGCCCCTCGCTGGTGACGAGTCGGCGAACAACTCTTGCGGCGGTGGCTTCAACTCGACCAGGACTTCGTGCGCCGTATTGGCGAGGCATTTGCCAGACCGCAGATACCAGGGCACCCCGTTCCAGCGCCACGAGTCGATGAACAACCGAAGGGCACAGAAAGTCTCCACATCCGAGTTCTTCGCGACGTTGGGCTCCTGCAGGTAGCCAGCGTACTGGCCGCGCACCAGATCGTCTGGCTTCAGAGGCCGCATGGCCTGGAAAACTTTGGCCTTCTCATTATGAACGGCTCCAAAGTCCCTGACAGCCGGCGGCTCCATGGCCAGCAGCGCGACAACCTGGAAAAGGTGGTTCTGGATCACGTCGCGCAGGCAGCCGGCCGTTTCGTAAAATGCACCGCGTTTCTCCACACCAAAATCTTCGGAGAGGGTGATCTTTACGCTGGCCACGTAATTGCGATTCCAGATCGGCTCCAGAAACGAATTGGCGAACCGGAAATAGAGGATATTCATGATCGCCTCCTTTCCGAGGAAGTGGTCGATGCGAAAGATCGAGTCCTCCGGAAACACCGACCGCGCGATACGGTTCAGTTCCTGCGCGGAGGCCAGGTCCCGGCCGAAAGGCTTTTCGACAATGACCCGCGCATGGTCAGCCAATCCCGCGGCGCCCAACCCCGAGATGACCGTCGAGAACAGCGAGGGCGGGATGGCGAGATAGTGCGCCGGGCGCTGCGAGCCGTCCAGCATCTTCTTTAACTTCGTGAACGTGTTCTGGTCGTTATAGTCCCCGCTCACGTAACTGAGCTGGGAAAGAAGTTGATCGCAGGCGCGTCGCTGATCAATGCCGCCCGATTGTGTGATGCTGTCCTCCACGTGGTGACGTAAATCCGCCAAGCTCCATTGTGGCGAGGCGACACCGACAATCGGGACCTTCAGGGCGTCTCGTTTCGCCAGCGCGTAGAGAGCCGGAAAGATCATCTTGTGGGCGAGATCGCCCGTCACACCGAAGAGTACGAGTGCGTCGGAATCGGACGTGGTCATGGGGCGTCTCCGTTCTCGGCGGCCTTCTCTTCGTGGCCGCCAAATTCATAACGCAGGGCGGCCAACAACTTGTCGGCAAAGTCGTCCTTGCCGCGCAAGCTAAAGCGTTCGAACAGCGCGGCGCTGAGCACCGGGGCCGGAACCGCCGCGTCGATAGCGGCCGTGAGTGTCCAGCGCCCCTCGCCCGAATCCGAGACCCGGCCGGCAAACTTCGCCAGGTCCGGACTATCGAGGAGCGCCACAGCGGCCAGGTCCAGAAGCCACGACGCGATCACGCTACCGCGGCGCCAGACCTCGGCAATGTCGGCCAGATTCAGATCGTACGTGTAGTGCTCGGGGTGCCGCAGAGGTGTCGTTTCGGCATCGACGTTACGCTCTTGATTGCCGACGTTCGCGTGGCGGAGGATGTTCAAACCCTCCGCGTAGGCAGCCATCAGGCCGTACTCAATGCCGTTGTGGATCATCTTCACGAAGTGGCCGGCGCCACTCGGACCACAGTGCAAGTAGCCGTGCTCGGCGGTGCCACTGATCTTCTCGCGGCCGGGCGTGCGTGGCGCCGCCTCGATACTGGGAGCCAGGGCGGCGAACACCGGATCGAGGCGGCGTACGATGGCTTGCTCGCCCCCAATCATCAAGCAATAACCGCGTTCGGCCCCCCAGACTCCGCCACTTGTCCCAACGTCTACATAGTGAATACCGGCCGGTTTCAGCTCGGCCTCGCGGCGGATATCGTCGTGGTAGTAGGAGTTGCCGCCGTCGATGACCACGTCGTCGCGTTCGAGAAGTGGGACGAGGGCCTTCAGAATCTGATCGACCACGCCCGCCGGCGCCATCATCCAGACGGCGCGGGGTTTTCTCAGTCGATCCGCGAAGTCTTCGAGCGACGTCGTTCCGATCGCTCCCTCTTTGACCATTGCCTCGACGGCTTGTGGCTGGCGGTCGTAAACGACGCACTGGTGACCGTTCCGCAGCAGGCGCCGCACCATGTTCGCGCCCATCCGCCCCAGTCCAATCATGCCTAATTCCATGAGAATTGTCCTTTCACGCGTAAGCCCACCAACCATGCTGTCTACGAGTCAGGGTTTTTTGGGTACCCAGTTTCAATTCAACGCTCAAGCCTCGCTGGCCACGTGATGCTCGCGGCGAATGTACTCCAAATCCACCTTTGGTTCGGGACGCTTCATGTTCAGTCCTGCCAGGTGTTCCAGTACTGCTGACATTCCCGAACGTCAGGAACACGTTATCGCGCACCTTTCACCTCGTGCGAGCCTTTCGAAATCTCTCGCTCCGCCTCCTCCCAGTCCTGAATTCCTCGACGCCGCTCGTCGTAGAGTTGATAGGCTCGTTTGGCGATCTCCGACGTCAAATCCGACGGCGTTTCGTCTTTGACTTCAGGCTTTGGTTCGCTTGTGGCGGGATCAAGAAGTCGATACGCGAGCAATTTCACCCGGTCATTCAAAAGGAACCACAGCAGGGCATAGCCCCACACGAATCCGGCCCAACCCCAGCCGAGCGGTGTCATAAACAGCCCGTACACCGCGATCAACGTCGCCACGATTTGCGTGCCGAGCACCGCGATCCACAAGATCTTCGCGGGACGTATGGACCAGAACGGTCCGCGCACTGCGCGTGAGGAAGATCGTCAGGTGCCCCGCCACAGAGAGCTTCAAATACATCAACGTCTGGATGTGCGCACGGTCGAGATGAAAGACACGCTCACCGAGATAAAACAATCCGAAGGCAGCAACGACCCCGATGACGCCCAGCACGGTGGCGATGCCCAGCACCATACGCATGTTCCAGGCCTCGGGCTTGTCCTTGTAATGCACGTTGTCATAGGCAATTGACAAGATTGCACCGTCGTTGAGCAATGCCAGCATCACGATCATCACCGCCGTCAACGGGTAGAACTTAAAAATCAAAATCGCCAGGGTCATGAAAAACAACACGCGCAGCGTCTCGGCGATGCGGTAGATCGCGTAGCTGTTCATCCGCTGGAATATCTTCCGGCTTTCCTTGATCGCATCGATGATCACCGACAAGCCAGGCGTCATCAGCACGATGGATGCCGCCGCGCGGGCTGCATCCGTCGCGCCTGACACGGCGATACCGCAATCAGCCTTCTTCAACGCCGGGGCATCGTTCACACCGTCGCCTGTCATGCCGACGATGTGGCCGCGTTGCTGCAAGACATCCACGATGTGGAACTTGTGTTCGGGGAACACCTGAGCAAAGCCGTCCGCCTTTTCGATCGACTCCGCCAACTGTCCCGTTTCGTCGTGCTTCGTGTCGCCGAAGCCGCTGGCATCCAGGATGTTCGCACCCAGTCCCAGGTTCCCTGCGGTTTCCCTGGCGATGGCCAGTGCATCGCCCGTCACCATCTTGACGTGGACGCCCATCTGTCGGGCCGTCGCGATCGTCGCTTTGGCCTGTTCGCGCGGTGGATCGAACAACGGTAGTACGCCGAGAAACTGCCACTGTCCTTCCTGATCGGCCCGAGCCACGCCCAAGGACCGGAAGCCACGTGCCGCGAATTCGTCGACCGCCTTTTCGACAGCGGCCTTGATCTCACCGGCGTTGATCGACATTTCCAGAATCACTTGCGGCGCGCCTTTGGCCACCTGGAACTGTTTTCCGTCGGCCGCTTTGACCGTGGCTTCGGTGCGCTTGTGCACTGGGTCGAACGGCTGGAAATGGACCACCTGATATCCCTCCAGGGCCTGATCGCTCTGCAGGCCTCCCAGCACGGCCAGGTCGATGGTGTCCTTATTGTCCGCGCACGATGCCAGCGCGGCGTTGAAGATAACCTGATCGGCAGGAATGTTGTTCACGCTGAACGGATCGCCCAGCGTCAACTTGTTCTGGGTCAGCGTGCCGGTCTTGTCCGAGCACAGCACGTCCACGCCCGCCAATTCCTCGATGGCCGCCAGGCGGGTGACAATCGCCTCTTTCCTGGCCAGCAGGCGGGCGCCGACCGCCATGGTCACCGACAGCACCGTCGGCATCGCCACAGGAATGGCCGCGACCGTCAAGATCAGCGCGAATAGGAGGACGGGTTCCCGGGGAGGTATCGCCGAGAGCATTGGTTCACCGCGGAAGATCCCGACGGTAATGATCACCGATACCAGGATCGCGGCAAGCACGATCAGGTAATTGCCGATCTTCAAAACCGCCTGTTGAAAATGGCTGACAGTGTGTGCCTCCTGCACCAGTTGCGCCGTCTTGCCGAAGTAGGTGTTCGCGCCGGTGGCATAGACCAACGCGCCGATTTCACCCTGACGAATGATCGAACCCGAATACACCGCTTCGCCAGATTTCCGCTCGGCGGGCAACGACTCGCCCGTTAAAGCGGACTGATCCACCTCCACCGGGTCGCCGTCCAATAATCGCGCATCCGCCGGCACAATATCGCCCAGGCGCAGCCGGATGACGTCGCCCGGCACCAACTCGCGCCTCGGGAGTGACCCATTTCCCATCACGTTTCACTCGGGCCTTGATCGCCAGCTTGGCCTTGAGTGCGGCGATGGCGTTGCCGGCCTGGTGCTCTTCCCAGAATCCGACCACGGCATTGGCCAGCAGCAACAGAAGGATGATCGCAAAGTCCGGCCAATGTTGGGAGACCGCCGAAAGGATCACCGCCACTTCGATCATCCACGGGATGGGCCCCCAAAAATAGCTGAGGAACTTCAGTAGCGGATTGGTCGACTTTTCTTCAATCTTGTTTGGCCCATATTGGGCCAGACGATGCTTGCGCCTCGGCTTGACTGAGGCCGTCCGGCGACGAACCCAATTTTTTCTCCACTTCTGCCAGCGGCAGGGATTTTAAATCGTCTTTCAAATCGGGCTTGGTAGTTGATGGCATGCTCCACTCCTTTTGATCGCAACAGAACTGTCAGCTCGTCGCGCCCCCTGGTTTCAAATTGCAACGCAAGCCGTCGCGGCTGTTCATGCTGCCGGGGCTTGTCTCTGCAAACTTTGTGCCACCGCCAGCAGAAACAAGACGTAACAAAAGCGTCCTAATAGGACTAAAAAGAGGACTAAAAGGGACACCCATGGAGGACTAAAAGGGACACCCATGTATCTTGCAGATCGGGCCTGGGTCTGTTACGCTTGGCTTCGGTTCGCGACTCGCTCGGGAGATGTCTGATGCCTCGCTTAGCTCGTCATGATGTGATCGATCCGTCTCAGGTGCAGGTGCTGCACTGCGTGCAGAGGTGCGTGCGGAGGGCGTTTTTGTGCGGCGATGACGCCTACTCGGGACAATCCTTCGAGCACCG
Organism: Pirellulaceae bacterium; assembly: GCA_963734865.1. Classification (GTDB taxonomy): domain Bacteria; phylum Planctomycetota; class Planctomycetia; order Pirellulales; family Pirellulaceae; genus CBDCUW01. The sequence continues at coordinate 125,512 of CAVTIV010000019.1, read as the reverse complement.
CCGGGGCTGGATCCGCCGACGGATGGAGTTCCTCGCTTCGGTCTTTGGCATCGATTGCCTGACCTACACCGTGATGCAAAACCATCTCCACGTGGTCCTCCGCAGCCGCGCCGATGTGGTGGCCTCCTGGAGCGACCAGGAAGTGGCCCGCCGCTGGTTGCGACTGTTCCCGCAGCGGCGCAACAAGGATGGGACCCCAGCCGAACCGAAACAGCCGGAGATCGATAGGATCGTGAACCGACCCAAAGTGCTGGCCAATCGAAGAGAGCGTCTCAGTGATGTCAGTTGGTGGATGCGGTGCCTGGCCGAGAACATCGCCCGGATGGCCAACAAGGAAGACGAGTGTAGCGGCCGGTTTTGGGAAGGACGCTTCAAGTGCCAGTTGTTGCTTGATGAGGCATCGCTGTTGGCCTGTGCGGCTTACGTCGACCTCAATCCGATTCGTGCGGCCTTGGCCAAGACGCCCGAATCGAGCGACTACACCGGGGCCAAGGACCGTTTGGACGACCTGAAAGAATGGTCGGGTCGAACGCGGCCATCAACGCACGACTGGGAACGAAGTCGGCGACGAAAGCAAAGTGGTTGGTTGAGTCCGGTGGAGATCGATGAGCGATCCGATGCGACCGGACCTGATCTTGATTCAAGTGGACGACGTGCCAGCCGGAAAGGGTTCCTGTCGTTTTCGCTGTTGTCCTATGTCGAGTTGCTGGACTGGACCGGTCGTCAGCTTCGCGACGACAAGCGAGGAATGATCCCGGACCACTTGCAACCGATTCTGACCCGGATCGGCTTGGACGCGCCGGGTTGGTGTGATCTTGTGCGACGGTTTGGCAAGGTGTTCAAGCGAGCGGCCGGTGCGACGGAGAGTCTGGCCGCCGAGGCGGAACGGCGCGGCCAGCGCTGGATGCAGTCCCCCGGCAACCCGTTGGTCGCCGCCTGAGCGGCTCAGGCCGGCAATATCCCCCACACGATTCTCATGCCAGGTTCGTTTCATGCCAGGTTCGCCGCTGCGCGGTCTCCTCGGTCTTGGCAAATCACTGGCCCTACCGTCGCGTCCGGGTGTACCGGATTCGCCTGAGATTCCGAGCAAGCACTCTCGCCTCGTCCCCCCGTCGCGACTCGGCCAGTTTACTGATTGGGTGTCCCTTTCTTGCTCCCTGATTGGGTGTCCCTTTCTTGCTCCTTTCTTGTCCTTCCCTTTCTTGCCTTTCTTGCTGTTAATTGGAGTCGAGTTGACGGCAGGGCCGACCGATGCTATCGTTTATCGTAGATTAACGATAAAGGTAATCGATGGCGAAGCAATCCGATACCAAGAAACGCTGCGATTCGAGGCCGGTGAAGCTCAAGGCTGATCCGACGGCGGACGATTTTGCCAAACTGGCTTGGGCAATCGCCCATCCCGCACGAGTGCAGATCGTGCGGTTGTTGATCGGTCGCGAAGCCTGCGTTTGCGGTGAAATTGTGGACTGTTTGCCACTGGCTCAATCGACTGTTTCTCAGCATCTGAAAATCCTGAAAGAGTCGGGTTTGATTCAGGGCGAAGTCGATGGGCCGAAGGTCTGTTACTGCATCAATCCGAAGCAACTTGCAAGGCTCAAAGCGTTGGTAGCCAGTTTGTGATAGCGTGTTTTTTTGCGGGTATTTATCGTCGTTCGTCGATAAACGATTTTGGTTCCATGTTTCGATCCTGGAGAGGAAGAGGAAATGAGCAACGTGCAAATCTATGACAAAGCCATGTGCTGCTCGACCGGCGTCTGCGGTCCGCAGGTTGATCCGGTGCTGCCGCGATTCGCCGCCGACTTGGATTGGCTGAAGTCGCAAGGACATGCGGTTGCGCGATTCAACCTGTCGCAAAACCCGGCGGAGTTTGCCAAGCATGAACTCGTCAAGCAAATGCTCGCCGACGAAGGCGTCGAGTGCTTGCCGCTGGTGATTGTGGACGATCGCGTGGTCAGCCGCAGCGAGTATCCGTCCCGCGAGAACCTCGCGATGTGGACGGGTACGGCGATGACGCCCAAAGCCACGCTGCCGATGGCCGATTCGGGCGGATGCTGTGGCGGTGATACCGGCTGCTGTTGAGATCGTTTTCTGAAACCGAACGCGATGCGACGGATTCATTGACAAAGAGAACAACCATGGAATTCCTAAACGCTCCGACGCGAAACCTGTTCTTCACCGGCAAAGGTGGCGTCGGCAAAACCTCGATGGCCTGTGCGGCAGCGGTCCAGTTAGCAGATCGCGGTTTGCGTGTGCTGCTCGTTTCAACCGATCCGGCTTCCAACCTCGACGAAGTTCTAGGAACGAAACTGGCGAACGAACCGACGGCGATTGAGTGCGTGCCCAACCTGTTCGCCATGAACATCGACCCCGAAACCGCGGCGAGCGAATATCGCGAACGGATGGTTGGCCCGTATCGTGGCGTGTTGCCTGACACGGCGGTGGCCAGCATGGAGGAACAGTTTTCCGGTTCATGCACGCTGGAGATCGCGGCGTTCGACGAGTTCGCGAAATTGCTCGGTGACAAGGACGCGACGAGCACCTTCGATCACGTCATCTTTGACACCGCGCCGACCGGTCACACATTGCGATTGCTGACGTTGCCGTCGGCGTGGTCCGGCTTCATGGAAACCAACACTTCCGGAACGTCATGCCTTGGCCCGCTTGCGGGTTTGCAAGCTCAGCAGGCGATCTATAAGCAAACCGTCAACGTGCTCGGTGATGCGGCGACGACCACGTTGGTGCTGGTGGCTCGCCCGGAACCATCTGCGTTTCGCGAGGCCGAAAGGACCAGCGAAGAATTGCAAATCCTCGGTGTCAGTAATCAACACCTGATCGTCAACGGTGCCTTCAAGTGCCAAACGCCGACCGATGCGATTGCTGTGGCAATGCAGCGACGGGGCGATGATGCCGTGGCATCGATGCCGGCTTCCATCAGCGGCCTTTCGCGAACGACGATCCCGCTGGCGAACGCAGGGCTGATGGGCGTCGAGTCACTGCGACGAGTGGGGCAGCCTCTGCAAGAACCAAGCGACCTTCCGGGTGGCGTGCTTGATGCCGATTCGTACCCCGGCGGACTCGGTTCATTGATCGACGACCTGTCCGCTGTCGGTCACGGCGTGATCCTTGCAATGGGCAAGGGCGGCGTCGGCAAAACAACTGTCGCGGCGGCAGTTGCCGTCGCTTTAGCCGAGCGGGGGTTTGACGTGCATCTATCGACGACTGACCCGGCGGCTCATATCGCAGCAACGATTGCGGCTGACGAAATTGCCGGTTTGACGGTGGGCCGTATCGACCCGGCGAAGGAAACAGCCGACTACACGACCGAAGTGATGCAAACCGCCGGGCGCGATCTTGATGCGGAAGGCAAGGCATTGCTCGAAGAAGACTTACGTTCGCCTTGCACGGAAGAAATCGCAGTGTTTCGAGCGTTCGCGAAGGCAGTTGCAGAGGGTGCAAATGGTTTTGTTGTGTTGGACACTGCACCGACGGGCCACACAATTCTGTTGCTTGATTCGGCTTTGGCGTACCACCGGGAAGTGTCCCGCCAAGCGAATGAAATTCCCGAGTCGGTTGCCAACTTGCTGCCTCGTTTGCGTGACCCGAATCTCACGCGAGTGCTGGTCGTGACGCTGCCTGAAGCAACTCCGGTTCACGAAGCGGCCAAGTTGCAGGAAGACCTGCGACGTGCGGAAATCGAACCATTCGCTTGGGTCATCAATCAAAGTCTCGCGCCGCTCGATGTCACCGACCCAACTCTCAAACGTCGCCAACAGCACGAATTGCCGTTCATCGACGAAGTGAAGTCGCAACTCGCTAGTCGCGTTGCCCTCATTCCGTGGCAAGTCGATCCTCCCACGGGAGTAGACGGCCTGCGTCGCATCACGCAACTCGATGATTCAGTCGCCTAGCTTACCTTCGAAGGAAATCGCCATGACCGAGAAAAACGTTCTGTTTCTATGCACGGGCAGCTCGTGCCGTAGCCAGAAGGCAGATGGCAGAGGGCAGATGGCTGGGCACGCCACTTTCATGGCGACACGATCGAGGCTTACTCCGCTGGTACCCGAACGAACATTCTAGACATCGCAGCAATGAACGATCAGCAGATGAGAAAAACCAGCATGAGCGACCAAGTCAATTGCCCCAGCGAAGTGCCGAAGCAAATGGGGTTCTTTGAACGTTACCTGACCGTCTGGGTCGGGTTATGCATTTTGATTGGAATCGCTCTGGGAAAGATCGCACCAGGGTTTGCAAAGTCGCTTGATGCGATGGCTATCTATGTGAACGATGCTCCTGTGATCTCGATTCCGATCGCCGTTTGTTTGTTCTTCATGATGTATCCGATCATGGTGAAGATCGACTTTGGTGAAGTCGTTCGAGCTGGCAAAGCCGTCCGTCCCGTCGCGTTGACCCTGTTGCTCAATTGGGCGATCAAGCCATTCACGATGTACGCGATTGCCAGTTTCTTTCTGGGCTCTCTGTTCCTCGGCTTCATCGGCCCTGACGCGGTAGACTACGTCAAAGCACCGTTTGGCAGCAACCTAGAGATCGGTGCGAGCTATGGTGCCGGAGAAGTTGTCTTGGTCGATGGCGTGAAGATGTTGCAAGTTCCTTTATGGCGAAGTTATCTGGCTGGTTGCATCTTACTCGGTATCGCTCCCTGCACCGCGATGGTTCTTGTTTGGGGTTATCTGTCCAAAGGAAATGATGGTCACACGTTAGTGATGGTTGCCATCAATTCCTTGACCATGCTTGTGCTATACGGCGTGCTTGGCGGTTTCCTGCTCGGCGTCGGGCAGTTGCCGGTGCCATGGCAGGCTCTGTTGCTTTCCATTGTTGTCTACGTTGCGCTGCCATTGGTTGCAGGGTATGTCTCTCGGCGGTGGCTGATTGCAACGAAAGGTGAAGTGTGGTTTCGAGACAAGTTCCTGCATTTCCTGACGCCCATTACGATCACTGCGTTGCTCGTAACTTTGGTGTTGCTGTTCTCATTCAAAGGCGAAACCATTATCGAAAATCCATTGACGATTCTTTGGATTGCGATTCCGTTAACCATTCAAACGGTTGCTATTTTCGCTCTTGGTTACGCGGCATCGAAAGCGTTTGGATTCACTTATGAAACCGCCGCACCCACCGCGATGATCGGAGCGTCCAATCATTTCGAGGTTGCGATCGCAACGGCGACGATGCTTTACGGATTGTCTTCGGGTGCCGCGTTGGCAACCGTTGTCGGCGTTCTGATTGAAGTGCCGCTGATGCTAGGGTTGGTCAAGTTTTGTCTGCGGACCCGGCATTGGTTTTCGTCCGAATCGAATCACACCGCTGAAAGCTAAACGAAATGCAGACTGCGTCACGGCAGGGACGCATACGATGCATTTGATGCGTCCGGTAAGGCCGGCCTCAGTGATTGCGACCAATCAGCCGAAATGGCTTCGGCGTGTCGGACCGAGGCAGTTTTGAGTCGGTCGAAAGTGAGTTCACGACACGGCACGGCACTTGTTGTTAAGAAAGCTATGCAGGTGAGTGTCGGAGTCTTCCTCTACAAATGTAGTCGCCGTTTTCGGCTCTCCGTGCCTCGACATAGTTGGTTGCGAGTTGCTTTGAGGATTTCGTTCAATTGTCGTCTCCCATTTGTTCTCTCAGTCGACGGAGAACTCGGGAGCGATATTTGCGAACGGATGCAGGACTAATGTCAAGCTCTTCGGCTACTTGGCGAGCTGAAATGGCGTCGATGGTGGTGCGCCAAAACGCTTGCCAGGTCTTGGCTTCGAACTCGTTTTGAACTTGATCCAACGCACGATATAGCAATTGACTGAAACTCGGCCCGTCGGTGGGGTCGTCTTCGTGCAGAATGTCGGGCACGGCATGCACGACGTTCAGCCCCGTGGTTCCTCCGGCTGCAGGTTGATTGCGCACATCCCTGCGCAGGCTGTCAACGATCTTGTTGCGTGTGATGGTCCATAGCCAGGCACGAAAACAACCGGTTGTCCCATTCGGCCGGAAATCGCCTAGCGACTTCAACACGGCAAAAAACACTTCCTGGATACAATCGTGAATGGCCGCCGGCTGCAGTCCCTTGTTGCGACACCAATGCGCGATCAGCGGAGTGTACAGCTCGACCAACTCGCGCCAGGCAGCCGAATCATCGCTTCGAATGCGATGAATCAAGCTCGGACTGGTCGAATCAGACGATTTTGCTGGCACTGGAAATTCGGCGAAAAAGTAGTGTCACAGCCGCAGCGATCTAGATAATAGTTAGACGTTGCAGCTCGCTCCAAAGGAGATCAAACCATGATTGCAGCACATTGTCCCGATCGCAACAACCTGCACGATTATCTGTCGGGGCGGCTGGATGGTGTGGATGCTGCCGAACTGGAGCAACATTTGGACGGATGCGAGGTCTGCGAACAGATCATTGCTGAGCTCGAAACAGAACCAGACTCCCTCGTCGACGTGCTACAGACATGGCGAACAAGTTCGGCTTCCGACGTCAACCACCAGAATCCAGAGATTCTGTCAGCGCAAGATTTCGCGGCAGGCTTGGCGGATCGGCTAAGGCCAGTCAGGAATCTCGAACTTGCCGCGTCACCCATCATTGGCGCCTACGAGTTAATTCGCATGTTGGGAAAGGGCGGTATGGGGACTGTGTACCTTGCGCGGCACCGCAAGTTGGATAAGCAGGTGGCCATCAAACTGCTGCCGGCGATCTCAGCTCAACGGCAGGATATTGTCACGCGATTTCAGCGTGAAATACGCGCTGCCGGGAAACTGGATCACGCCGCGATTGTTCGGGCAACGGACGCTGGCGAAGTTGACGGCGTGCACTTTCTGGTCATGGATGCGATCGATGGACTGGACATCGGACAGATTTGTAGGACCGTCGGCCTACTGTCCATTGCGGATGCGTGCGAGGTTGCCAGGCAAGCGGCACTGGGTTTGGCATATGCACATTCGCAGGGGATTGTACATCGCGACATCAAACCCTCGAATCTGATATTGGATGTTCGTGGACAAGTCAAGATCCTGGACTTTGGACTCGCCCAGATGTCGGTCTGGACAGACGAATTAGCTGAGCTGACGACCGTCGGGCAGATGATGGGGACACTCGACTATATGGCTCCCGAACAAGCTGAGCCGCGCGAATTGCCGGATGAGCGCGCGGACATTTATGCACTCGGCGCCACACTGTTTCGGCTGCTGTGCAATCGTCCACCGCTGTCGGCATCACATGCAATTACCCCGATCGAGAAACTTCGCTTGATCGCCAGCCACGATCCGACGCCCATCGACACGTTGCGCGACGACATTCCCTCCGAGTTGTCACGACTGGTGATGCAAATGCTTTCGCGAGACCCGGCTCGGCGGCCTGCAATGGCTAAGGAAGTCGCCGAGCGGCTTTCCGCATTTAGCGAAGGGGCTGATCTCGTCGCTCTGATCGCATCAGCGCAGGCATCGGTAAGTGATGAATCCAATACATCGCGTGTTGCTGAAACAGTCTCGAGGCGGCGATCACCCGCTCTACCACGGCAACGCGATTCGAAGCAGCCACCGAACTCTTGGAAGTGGATTGCACTTGTCAGCTTGGCGATACTGGCTTGTGCAGGCATCTTGTTCGCGCTCGACACCGCGAAAGGCCAATTGATCATCGATTCCAAAGACGCCAATGTGCACGTCAAACTGCTGAAGGATGGCAAGGAGTATCGCGAGCTGACAATTCACCCTGGCCCACAAGTCACCAAACTCTACAGCGGCAACTACGAGATCATCATCGATAAGCCCAGCGACGGATTCACTGTCTCCGAACATAAGTTCGAAATCAACCTAGGCGAAACAATCGTGGCTACCGTCAGCGAAAAAACGCAGACCATCGCAGGTCGCGGATTAGATACGAGTGGTGGACTCGCGCCGGATAAGTACACGGTCACTACCGTTCAATCCAAGTCCCTTCATCTCGTGCAGCAATATGTCGGTCAAATCCAATCACACCATCACATTGACTTGCCGGCACTCAGGGCAGGAAATATTGCAGAGACACTGTTCAATCAGGGCCAATCGGTAAAGAAGGGGGATTTGTTGTTCAAACTTCTGCCCGTTTCTTACGACACCGATCTGGACACCCTGAAGGCAGAGACAAAACAAGTGGAAATCAAGGCCAAAAACGTGAAAAGACTGTTTGATCAAAATTTTGTGTCCAGTGAAGAGTTGGCATTGGCGGACGCTCAATTGGAAGAAGCAAATGCCCGAGTGAAGCAGGCGCAAGCGAAACGCGAACCGATCGACATCAAAGTACCTTTTGACGGCATCGTCGGTCGGGTGCACTACCAACAAGGCAGCCTGGTTCAACCGGGCGAAACACTTACGACCTTGTCTGATAACAGCTTGATGTGGGTTTATTTCAATGTACCGGAGGCACGCTACCTGGAATTCAAGCAAAGCGTGCAGAAGGAGGATCTGAAAATCGAACTGTTGTTAGCGAGCGGTCAGAAGTTCGACCAGGTCGGCAAGCTCGGCGCGATCGAGGCCGACGTCAACCCAAAGACCGGAAACATCTCATTCCGCGCGGACTTTCCGAACCCGGAAGGACTTTTGCGTCACGGTCAGGCCGGCACCGTATTGATCAGCCGAGTGCTGAAGGACGCCATCGTTATCCCCCAACGGGCAACATTCGAAACTGACTTCAAAAGGTACGTATTTGTCGTAGATGAAGAGAACGTGGCACATCAACGCGAGATTGTCATCCAGAATGAGACCGAGGACCTATTTGTCGTCAAGACAGGTGTAAGCGTCAACGACAAGATCGTTGTCGAAGGAATTCGGCAGCTCCTCAAGGATAGACTCCAGCGTTAACAATAACTCAATACTGGCGAGCTGCATTCGTCGTTTGGGCATTCCGTGGGAATTGTCACGTATCGACGATTTCGTCACGAAATCTGGCGTCATCTCGGCCGAGATTCCGCCGGGGAGCTTGCCATAAAACCAGGTTTTCAAAGAACAAAATGTTCGGCTGACTTTTTTGACCCTAGCGATTACTGGAGAGCAAACGTCGTTGACAGTATTCTATTGGCATGTCCGACGTCACTCAGCTTATCGATCAGATCCAATGCGGTAATCCGACTGCGGCCGAGGAGTTGCTGCCACTGGTTTACGATGAACTGCGAAAACTGGCTGCCCGAAAGATGGCAGAGGAACGCGAAGACCATACCCTGCCTCCGACGGCACTGGTTCACGAGGCTTATCTGCGATTGGTCGGAAGTGGCAGTCAGGAATCCTGGAATGGTCGTTGCCACTTCTTTGCCGCTGCTGCCGAAGCGATGCGGCGAATTCTGGTCGACCATGCCCGTAATCGCAAGCGTCTGAAACGCGGCGGTGACGCTCGGAGTGTCTCGCTGGAGACGGTCGAGTTCTTTTGGAACCCGAAGTACGGGGATATTTTGGATTTGCACGAGGCACTCGATCAGTTGGAGCAAGTTGACGCGCAGGCCGCTCAACTGGTGAAGCTGCGCTGCTTCGCCGGACAGACGCAACAAGAGGCGGCCGCGTTAATGGAGATTTCCACCTCGACTGCCAAGCGTTACTGGTCCTTTGCGCGGGCATGGTTGCACCGAAAGCTGAACGGGGAGACCTAGGAGATACGCGAACTCCAGCGAATTTGGATTACCCAGAATTACCTGACCCATCAATCGGCCAGACGGAGCACTGTAAGATAGGACCGATCCACCTCCGCTGGAGATCTTGGCCTGATGAACTCACTCCCGCCGATTCGCGAGATCTTTGCCGCTGCGATTGAAATCGAATCCGAGCAAGCGCGAAAAAAATACCTGGACGAGACCTGTGGCCAAGACGCCGGGCTGCGAGCCGAAATCGAGGCTCTGATCCAGGCCCATTGTGACGCCGGGTCGTTCTTTGCCGAAGACGAAGATCAGGGCGAGGGGGTGGACGATACCGAGACGCCAAGTGTGACCGGCGAGTCAGCCGGACGCACCATCGGGCCGTATAAACTGCTCCAGCAGATCGGCGAAGGCGGGATGGGGATAGTCTTCATGGCCGAGCAATTCAAACCGGTCTCCCGTCGGGTCGCCTTGAAGATTATCAAGCCCGGTCTCGACACCAAGGAGGTGATCGCCCGATTTGAAGCCGAACGGCAGGCACTTTCGATGATGGATCACCCGAATATCGCCAAGGTATTCGACGCTGGTGAAACCGAGAACGGGCGTCCCTATTTCGTGATGGAGTTGGTCAGAGGAGTTCCAATCACAAACTACTGCGACGAGCGAAAACTTACGGTCCGAAATCGGCTACAGATCTTTATCTCTGTTTGCAACGCCGTTCAGCATGCTCATCAAAAGGGAATCATCCATCGAGACTTGAAGCCGTCTAACATTTTGGTGTCCCAATACGACGACCAGATCGTTCCCAAGGTCATCGATTTTGGTGTCGCCAAAGCCATTACCCAGCGGCTGACCGAACGCACGCTTTTCACTCGATTTGGTCAGATCGTTGGCACGTTCGACTACATGAGTCCCGAACAGGCACAATTAAACCAATTGGACGTTGACACGCGTAGCGACGTCTATTCGCTGGGAGTGATCCTGTATGAGTTACTGACTGGGCAAACTCCGTTTGATAGGCAGCGACTGCGCAGTGCGGCGCTAGACGAAATCTTGCGAATCATTCGACAAGAAGAACCGCTACGGCCGAGTCTGCGACTCAGTTCAAGCGAATCGCTGCCCACAATCGCCGCGGACCGACACATCGAACCCAAACGGTTGACCTATGCGATACGCGGCGAACTCGACTGGATCGTGATGCGGGCGATGGAAAAGGACCGATCGCGGCGATACGAAACGGCAAACGGTCTGGGCAGTGATATTCAACGGTACCTTGCCGATGAACCCGTCTCGGCGTGCCCCCCATCGCCATCCTACCAGTTAAAAAAGTTTGCCCGCCGACATGCGGCGTTGGTCAAAACGTTGATCGCAATCGGATGCACACTGATCATCGGACTGGCGTCGACGACGTGGGAAGCCTTCCGGGCGGATCGGGCTCGTGCCCGCACCGAGCAGGCGCTCTTCGAGTTGAACACGTCCTCCGGATTGACGGCGGCCGAACTGGGGAGGCCAGCGGAAGCAATGTTGTGGTTTGCTAATGCCGCTTCCATCGTCGAACCAGGAAGCCAGGGCGCAAAAGAGAGTCGTATTCGGCTGCGATCCTGGAGTCGCATCGTGCCGACACCGGTGCGAACCATGGATCATCAAGGCCGATTTCCGATATCGCTGCAATTCGATTCCACAGCTAAACTCCTAGTCACGATGACGCAAGACGGAACATGTCGTGTCTGGGAGATTGACAACCAATCCGAACCACAAGAGGTACCGTTTAAGGTATCCGCCGTCGCCTGCAATCCGGTCGCAGCGGAACTCGCCGTCGGTCTTACCGACGGGAAGGTGAGAATCCTCCGGCTCCCGGAACTCGCGCCAACTCACCTTGGGGACATCGATTTGGGTCAACCGGTGACGTCGCTGGCTTATGATCACGCCGGAGATCGATTGGCAGTTGGTGGCACCACGGTCAAATTGTGGGACGTAGCGAAGCACACATTTTTACCAGTGGAATATCGTCATCCCTTGGAGGTGGTGTCGATCCGGTTTTCGGGAAACGGAAAACGGTTGCTCACCGTCGCTCAAGATGACTTCGCTCGACTTTTTAGCCCGCACGATACCACAACGAACAAGCCGGTTGCCTCGCTCCCGCATCAAGCGATTGGCTATCAGACGGGCTCTCAGAACCTGCCTCACTCAGCACCACATTTCGTCAACGGAGATGCGGAAGTCGTTACCGGAAGTTGGGGATTGTACGACAGCGATCAGGGTAAATCGGTGACAAGGCTCACCGACGTGGATGATCCCGGTTCCGCAGAGTTCCTGGAAGTCAGCCCTTCCGGTGATGCATTTGCGATCTGCGGTTATGGCAACTCGCTAACAGCACTCTGGGACGCAAAAGCGCCAAGGAAGATCGCGACCCTCCCCAAGGCGTCAGCGCTGGCGTACAGTCCCGATGGGTCGGAGATTGCATTCGCTGCGGAAAGTGGCGTGATCCAAAGACTCAACGCATCGACGGGGCATCCGCTGGGTGTGGAAACGCAGAGTTGGGGGCATGTAAGTCGTTTGATCTATTCCCCTGACGGGCGCCGTCTGATCGTCGTCAATCAATCCGGGCGGACGATCGTGTGGTTGCTGCGAGGCCACACCAGCATGGACTTCAGCGCGGATTTCCAAGGTGCGGCTCGCGTTGTCGATGAACGTAGCCGCAGAGTGCTGCTAGGAGGACAAGGTTCCGATCTGAAATACAGTCCATCTCACGCTTACCTGTTGCCGCGGGGAAGCAATTGGTGGTTCGGGAATCTGGCGCGAACGCGAGTCTTATCAGCAGAAAACCTCGCAGCAGTTGGCGGCCCATTGTCCCCCGGTGGCTTGCTGCTTGATGCATGCTTTTCGCCCGACGAACGCGAAGTTGCACTGGCTACCACACTGAATGAAATCACGTTCTGGGACTGGCGGACCGGAAAACGATTGCGAACTGCGGTTCGCCTACCGAGTGAACCGTTGCGATTGCTCTATTCGGCCGACTTCTTACATGTCCTGTGTATTGGTGGTGTGATCCACGCCATCGATCCGCGGTCGGGTGAGATCCATCATTCCATGCGGCATGGTCAACAAAAGAGGCTGGTGATCTATAGTCGCAAGAAGGATCAACATTACTATGCGAGTGCCAACGGTTTTCCGTGTGCCATCGTTGATCAGTACAAGCTGGAGGCTTCGCATGACGGACGCTGGCTGGTGACCAGTGGAATCGATGACCATGTCTACGTTTGGGATTCGAAGACCGGCAAACATCGCTATCCGCCACTGTCGTTGAAGGTATTTCCACCTCAAGCGGTGCTGTCCAAGGATGATCGGTACCTGGCGGTTCAACATAAGGATCAAGTCACAGTCTTTGACTTTGAAACAGGTCAAAGCCTGATGTCCCCCTTGTGTCATTCGGCAAAGGTCTCATCGATTCGCTTCAGTGACGACTCTAACCTGCTGGCCGTCTCGCTCTCCGGCAACGGAGAAAGTTGGATTTGGAACTGGAGAAAAGGCGAGCTTGTCTGTGATCCCATCAAGCACAAAAGTCTCAACAATCAAAAGGGTGTTGCGGTTCCGATTGGCGAAAACGGCGAGTATTTGGCCACGGCTTTCGCAGACGCCATCTCCCTCTGGAGTACACGAACAGGACGACAACTCTCGTCACCGATTCTCGCAACCAGCCAGCCACGAACCATACTCACATCCAACGACGACAGAAACGTGCTGGTCACCGGCGCGGCCCGGTATACACGAACGAAGGACGAATCGCAGTTCGGCGCCTACATTGATGTGGTCCCTCTGGCCGATCTGGACGGGCAAGATTCAGCTTCCGTGAATGAGCTGAGAACAATGGCAGAGGTTGTTTCGCTGCAGGAAATCCGAGGCAGCAGTGTGGTCCTGCTTTCCGAGAGTGAATGGGATCGGCGATTTGATACCATCCGCGACGATCTTCCAGCACACTTTCCCGGTGACTGGGACAAAGACGAAATTACCGCCTGGCACACAGACCAATTCGATCGAAATCTTCACACACAGAAAAAATATGCGGCCCGATGGCATCTTGACCAACTCCAGCAAAGGCTCGCGGCCAACGACCCTCGCGTCAGCAAACGGCGTGTCCTGCTGCAACTGAAACTCGCTTCGGACTTGTTGTCAAACGAGAAACCGGACGCGGCGGTCGAAGCTTGGCAATCGATTCGTGATCGATATGCGACGCAGTCGGATACCGCCGCAACGGATCTAGCGGTTCAAATCGCCCTGCAAATGTGGCAACAACAGCGACCACAGATCGCCGATGACATCCTAGGGCACGTCGTGTTGACTTCCGTGACTCCTCAGGCAAACCTGCTCGAATCGCTCAATGGTCGGATTTGGGATTTGCTCGCGGCCGAAAATGTCTCCGCTCAAAATACGGCACTTGCTGTCACCTTAGCCGACAAGGTCGCCAGGCTTTCTCCGCGCGATCCAATCTACTGGAATACATTGGGCGTCGCACATTACCGTAACGGCAACTGGCAGGACGCGATCAACGCTTTGGAGCAATCGGTACGGTTGGAATCAAACAGTCAATTTGCATCGAACGCTTTCTTTTTGGCGATGGCTCAGGCCCAACTGGGTGACAAAAAGGCTGCCGCGAAATGGTACATTCGCGGTTGCCGTTGGATGGAAAAGAATGCGCCATCCGAAAGTGACCTGAAGCGATTCAAAGCTGAAGCACGGCCGCTCATCGGGGATACCCGGGACCTTCCCCAAGCTGAATACACAGATGCCGACAGCGAGCCAGAATTCCAGGAGCACAATTTAATCACGAATCCGTCTTTCGAGGCCAGGATGGCCAACGGTGAGTTGCCTGGCGGTTGGAACGGCGTCTTCACCAGCCCCGGCGACTTTTATCGATACGAATTGGTCAGCGACGCTCATCACGGCGCAACGGCTCTAAAGATCGAGGGAAAGGGAAACTGGGGAGGTGTTACAGGGCAGAGGCTGCCGCTGCAAACTGGATTTCAGTACAAGGCCAAAGCGTGGGTCAAGTTGAAAGCCGGTCAGGATGCGACGGCCAAGCTGCAATTGTCGTATTTCGACAGTCAAGTGAACTTTCTTGGGTCGCATAGCGCAGCGTTGCCATCGGATCGTGATGGCTGGCAACTTGTCACTGTCAGAGGCGTGCCCGCGCATTTCACCGATGCCAAGTTCGTTTCTGCCGAGTTGTACCTGTTCGGCGATGGTGTGGCTTGGTTCGATGATGTTGAAATGAACCTTGACGGCGAAGTGCCCAAACCAGTGAATCTGCTTGTCAATGGCGATATGGAAGATGTCGCCGGAACTCATCCCTCTGACTGGGCGGGAGTGTTCTCCGAACCAGCCGATCGTTATCGATGCGAATTGGTCAGCGACACGCATCTTGGCAAGAACGCCCTCAAGATCGAAGGTGAAGGCGGATTCGGATGGATCAGGAGTGAACGACTTCCGATTCGCAAGGGAAAGCAATATCGCGCCCAGGCGTGGATCAGGATGGGAGCAACCCGTGACACAAAAGTCGATGTTCGCTTCGTGTATTTCGACCAGAAAGGTAAGCCTCTTGGAAATCACGGTGGGGTGATACAACCAGGCGACTCGGATTGGCAATTCGTTTCGATCCGGGGCACACCATCTCGGTTTCCTGCCGCGCAGTACATCGGTATCGGACTGTGGCTTGTCGGCGACGGTGTCGCCTGGTTCGACGACGTCAAAATGTACGTCGACGGAGCTGAGCCCAGCCAACGGAATTACCTTATCAATGGTGACATGGAAGATATCGCTGGCACACGCCCCAGCGGCTGGCACATCATTCAGCTAGCAGGTACTGGGGACTTCCAATCGGAAACAAGCCAAGCGTATTCCGGGCAGCGGTGCTGTCGTGTCACCGGCAGCGGACAGTGGCTTGCTGCCCGTTCAGCACCCATCGCGATCCATACGGGTCAAGAGTTCGACCTGGAAGGCTATGTTCGCGTTGATCGTGGAATCGCAATGCTTCAGATTGACTGCTTCGGCGACGATGGACGATTTCTTGGCGCAACACAATCTCGCCAGATCACGACTAAAGATTGGCAAAACATCAAGCTGCGCACTCAGCTTGCGAAGTTCCCATCCGCGACCCGATTCCATATTCTGCTCAAGGGACTGGGAGACTTCGACGCCTGCTTTGACGAACTCGTCTTAACACCAGTGGCCCGTTCGGATCCGGACGTTGACGAAGCTGACTAGCTGGACAACTCGCTTTGTGTGAGCCGCAAGGCGATCACATCGATAGAAATCGACGTAGTTCACGGGTCAAACGCCACAAAGTGGCGGTGTCCAGCTTGTGCTTTTTCAAAGGTTGGTTCACTGCTTGCTCGCAAGCAGTGCCGTACTGGCAACCCGCACTGGTGACCGGCATGCGCAACTCCGCGCACAGGTCGAGAATCGAGATTCCTTGAATCAAGGAATCTCGGACAGCTGAATCGTCTTCCGCGACTGCGGTCCCGTGCCTATGGGCGAATACTGAGCCATCACGGCCACGAAAAAAGCCGCAGTTTTTCTGGAAAGACTGACCCAAAGCTCAGCGAGACGGAGCACTTCTCTTTGCAAGCTGTTCGGCTAGCCGGGCAATTCGCCGGGACAGCATGCTGCGAGCGACGAATTGAAATTCTCCTCAACATGCCTGTTCTATCCATGTACGCTCCACCAAACGTTGACGTATCAACACCATGAGAACTAGCCGACGCCATCGCAAACACTCCGATCGACGCCCCGCCCCGTTGTCTGGACGGAACCGACGAAGGAAACAAGCCCACTTGCGTTTTGAGCTTCTGGAAGACCGCCGCCTGTTGGCCGGCGGAATCGACTACGGCGATGCACCGGACTTGACCTTTGGTACGGACACGGGCGACTACCAAACACTCGCCGAGAATAACGGGCCCAACCATCGAGTCAGCCCGGAATTGTATCTTGGCGCACGAGTCGATGGTGAAATCTACGCTTCGCCCGATTCACGCGCAAGCGGTGATGACAGAGCTGCCCCACTCTCGGAAGTCCAGGAGGGGGCCGGCATTGATGACGAGGATGGGATCCGTGATCCGTTGACGGAACTCGTTGTAACCGCCGGTAGCCAGCCTCGTGTAAGCGTCACCGTTACGAACAAGACGCAATCAGACAGCAATGCTCTATGGATGGATCGATGCCAATGGAGACGGTCGGTTCGACAACGAAACGGAACGCAGCAGAACGTATGCTCGGAGCCCAATTCAGCAGTCTCAGCTGCAGTCAGACTCTCCAGTTTCCGACGCTCGACGCAGGATATTTTGGCGAAACTTTTGCGCACTTCCGAATTGGACTCGCGACCGATGCGTTTGCGGCCAATTCGCTCGGTCCGGGCGGTATCGGCGAGGTCGAGGATTATCCGGTCCAAATGGTGCTGCCGCACCAGCCAAGCACGTCCCCATGGATAACGCCCCCGAACTCATTCCCGCAGCTCATTGCGGGACCGAAAGATCCGCTGCTCAAGGACTATCGGCTTGGTCAGTCGGTCGCCGTGCTCGGCGATCTGGATGGCAATGGTGTCGACGAAATCGCGGTCGGCGTACCCGGCGATGACTTGGCGAATGACCCGTTCCCAGGCAGCGGAGCTTATGCGCGTAACTCGGGTGCGGTCGAAGTGCTTTATCGCGACGATGCTGGAGATGTGATCAAACGGGTTTCATTAAACGGCACCACGCCTGGGCTCGAAAACCTGGGCGAATTCTTTGATGCAAATTTCGGCTATTCGATTGCCGCGATCGGTGACTTGGATGGCAATGGAGTCGTGGATCTGGCTGTGGGATCACCGCGTGGTGATCAAGAGAACGACAGCAGGTCGAATCGAGCTGTAGGAGAGGTCTACTTGCTCTTTCTAGACAACCGTTCCGAGGGTGTTTCCCTAAAATCCGCCGCTCAAATCTCACCTGCCGATATTGGTTTGGACGATCCCTCTGGAACGTATTTCATGGGACGTTCCGTATCGGCACTGGGAGACATTGATGGGGATGGATTCGTCGACATTGCTGTTGGCGTGCGGACGGAAACATCACCTCCTGGCTCGCTCGACCCAACCTATGACAGCTCCGTCCACATCGTCATGCTAAAACCGGACGGATCGATCAACGGCTTTCAAGCCATTGGTGACGATCTGGGTGGTTTTGGCTCGCTGCCAGATGAAAACGAATTTGGATGGTCCATCGCTTCAGCAGGATTCGTCAATGACGATGACATACCAGATCTTGCCGTTGGCGACCCCAGTTCAGGGCAGGTACACGTCCTGATGATGAATCGCGATGGGACTGTCGCGAGTTACCAAAGCGTGCAAGACAGCGGGTCGGAAAAATTGGGTTATGGACTGACCAGCGTCGGTGATATCAACTTCGATGGCGTGCCGGATTTAGTATCCGTGTATCAGTCAGGTGATCAAACCGGCTTCCAGACCATCGTGCTGAACAACGACGGATCCGGAGCTTTGGAGGCTGCCAGCCTGTTATCGAATTCCCAGTTACGATCCATCGCATCATCAGGGCAGATGGAACCGGCGAGCGGGCGTACTGAGTTGATATTGGGGTTCCCCTATAACTCCACCGGGACGGTTTGGTCTTGGAAGATCAATCCGCGGGATGGCAGTCCAGTTCAAGGTCATCACGAAATCGGTCCGCTTGGTGTGCCAAACCGGTCGTTTGGTACCTCGGTTGTCTCACTTGGCGATCTCGATGGTGACGGCATACGCGACGTGGCGGTCGGTTCGGATAGCGGTGTTTGGGTCATGCTGGTTGGCCCCGAGGCGGGAGTGCGTCAGGTTCGCAAAATCGGAAACACTCCGGGCTTTGCCCAGGCCGTTGATACGACCGACTTGCTTTTTGGTCATTCGATTGCACCGATTGGGGACCTCGATGGCAACGGAGTGGTCGACCTGGTCATCACGGCGCTCGTTCGCCGTCGGCCAGTGACTCAACCTTGCCCGGCAAAGTCTATCTGGCCTATCTCGATGTTGACGGATCCGCCATCGCACTCGACCAAGTGGAATTTGATTTACCCCCGGAGTCGACGGCGAATCTGGGATT
This sequence comes from Pirellulaceae bacterium, assembly GCA_963734865.1. Lineage (GTDB taxonomy): Bacteria > Planctomycetota > Planctomycetia > Pirellulales > Pirellulaceae > CBDCUW01. Next base: position 106,788 of record CAVTIV010000019.1, on the reverse strand, counting down.
CTCTGTCACAACTCTCGGTGACTTGAATCACGACGGAGTCCCCGACATTGCGATTGGAAGTGGAGACGGGCCCAGCTATCTCTTGTTTGTGGCGCCAGACGGAACCGCGAGTGCAAAAGAGCTGGTCTACCAACCTGACCCGAACGCAGCACCGGTTTCGGTTGTTACCAGTTCTCTCGCCGCGTTGGGCGACATCAATGGCGATGGTGTCGGTGATATTGCCGTTACTTTAGAGGACCGAGTCGTGTTGCTATTCCTGCAACCGGACGGTTCCGTTGCTGGTTTCGAATCGATCGATAACTGGTATGGCCTGTGGCCAGAGGACAACCCGTTTCATCCACAAAGCGTATTCGTGGTCGGGGACCTCAACGGTGACGGTCGCCGCAGTTTGGTCATGGATGCCAGCTTGTCCAGCCTGCAAAGCAGATTCACCCTGGTGAATCTGAATGCTGACGGCACGGTCAACGAACTCAAAGACGTGGGCGTTTCCTATGGCAGCACCCCGATCGCCGCTTTGGGAGACCAGAACAATGACGGCTCGATCGATATCGCATCAGTGGAATTCACCGATCAGGGTGCGGACTCGTACACCTCGATTATTTTCAACATGTACCCACCGCTATTGGTGGGTGACTTGGGCGACGCGCCGGACGGACAACCAGGAGCCAGTGTCGGAAACTTCAATACTCAACCAACAGACAATGGGCCGATCCATTGGTCGCAGGGGCCGCTGTACATCGGTGCTTCGCCTGGTAACCGTGAACCTGTCGCCAAAGCGACACCGCTGGCTGATGGTGATGACGATGACGGGATACTGGACCCCGCATTACTGACATTTGAGGCGGGGAAAAGTCTCAGCCTTGACGTGATCGTGACGAATGAATCGTCGGAACCGGGAATCCTCTACGGCTGGATTGACGCCAATTTCGATGGTGTGTTTGACAATCAGACCGAACGTGCATCGGCGGTCGTCGACCCGAAACTGTCGGGCGCAGACGGTGACTCGGTGACATTGCAATTCCCCGCGATCCCCGCGGGAGTTAACGGGCACACCTACGTGAGACTACGCATCAGTTCCGACAGCCAATCGAGCGAGAATCCCACCGGGGAGGCCCCGGACGGAGAAGTAGAAGACTACGCCGTCACCATCAGCACACCCACTGGTATCCAGGCGGCCGACTTTTCCGTGCTTCACCAAGAAGATGTGCCCGTGTTTGAAGTACTCAATGGAGGAAGTTTTGATGGGAAGCCGTTCGCCAATGCCGTTGTCGACTTGGGCGATTTGGACGGTGACGGAGTGAACGATATTGCCGTCTCGAGAGGACAAGAATGGTCAGGAGTTCAAATTCTATTCCTCAACGAAGATGGTTCACTCAAAAGCAACACGACAATTCAGAATCTCGATCCGCTCTATTCCGAACCACAATCCATTAATAGCTATGGTCACAATGGTGAGTATTTCGGCATTGGTCTGCAGGTCTTGCACCGTGCCGACTCCCAGGGCGTGACCCTGGCCGTCGGTGCGCCCGGAGTTATCAGCGGCCCAAACCCTGACTCGCCCGGATCAGTCTTCATCATTCATCTCAACCCTGATGGGACGGCGGAAAGTTGGACGAAGATCAGTCACAACCTCAATGGGGGTCCCGAACTCTCCAGTCCTCCAAATTTTGACCAGGACAATGGCGGAATCTACAGCTTGTTCGGTCAGTCGCTGGCGGCAATGGACTTGGACGGAGACGGCAACGATGAACTGATCGTCGCATCGGTGGAGAATGTCTACGCTTTATTCCTGAACGATAATGACACTGTTCGGTCGAGCGTGAAATTTCTTGATCGCTCCGACGTCGGTCTTTGGGAGCCGGTCTTTGATCATGATCCACGGTATGTCCGTGACTTCCAACTTAGTCCGCTGGGCGACTTCAATGGCGATGGGGTTCCAGACTTGCTGGTCGGAGTGAAGTTCCATCAGGTGTATGGTGGACCCTTCGATGACATGGGCGCCGCCTTTATTGTCGAAATGAACGAGAAAGATTGGGCGACGCCCAAGGGACTGCTGAAAGTAGCCCAAAGCACCGGCGTTCCTGTTCCACCTGCTGTGTACACAGGATTTGGCGCGTCGGTGGCCAGCCTCGGCGACATCAATGATGACGGCGTGATTGACATCGCTGTCGGAGGTGCGGGCATTGACGTGGACGGCGACGGGAGGAAGGAAGGAACGATCATGTTACTTGAGCTGGACCAGAATGGCGCGACGATCGGATCGACCATACTCGGTTCTGGCAGCAATGGAATTCCAAGTGACGATTATGCCATCAGGGCGTTAGGGAATGTACTTGCCTCACGTGGAGATAGCGATGGCGACGGCCTTCCCGAGCTTATCTCCGGCGATGGGGGAACCACTGTTCAGTTTTTCAGCCTAGAAAAGGACCGGATTGATTATGGCGATGCGCCCGTGTCGCTTGCCAGGATTCCGGTCACGGCATACCAGAGCCCTCAACCGCCTGCGCATAAACTGACTTCCGATCTGTTCCTCGGTGGCCTGGTCGATTCCGATGGTTCCGTCAACCCCAACGAATCGGCTACTGGCGATGACGTCAACGGAATGTTGAACGATGAAGACGGCTTGATCGATCCAGCTCGAGACCTGCAACTAACGATCGGCCAAACGCCCAGTTTTGAGTTGCTGGTAACAAATCTGACCGGGCAAGAGGCAACGCTGTATGGTTGGGTCGACTTGAACCAGAACGGAGCGTTTGAAGAAGATGAGCGAGCTCAAGTGGCTGTCGAGACGGACACGTTCTTCAAGTCGATTGTCCTCCGATTTCCGGACGCGATCAAAGTACCGGATGGCTTTACCGGAGAAACGTATGCTCGCTTTCGCTTGAGTACCGATCAAGCGGCAATGATGCCCACAGGTTTTGCCTCCGATGGTGAGGTGGAAGATTGGCTGATCGCCGCTCTGGACACCGATTTCGGTGACGCTCCCGACAGTTTCCAGACGAGCAAATCCAGCGGAGGCCCCTCCCATCTGATCAACAGCCAGATCTTCCTGGGTGCGAAAGTTGACGGTGAATTTGATGCGGCGCCAAGCGAATCGGCCAGTTCGGACGATCTGCTGGGTGCTGCGTTCAATGATGAGGATGGCGTCGTCGAGACTGATCAACTTTCACTGACCGCCGGTCAAGCCAACGTGATTGAAGTTTCGGTGACCAACAACACCGGATCGCCAGCAACCCTTTATGGCTGGATCGACTTTGATCAAAGCGGAACTTTTGATCCAGTCGAGCGGACGGAATATACCGTTTCCAGTGGAACCAATGGCCAGCTTGTTCCATTGCAATTCATGCCCGACATCAATGTTCCGGACGGTCTGACCTACGCCCGGTTTCGGTTCAGTACGGACGTTGATGGCGCGAGCGAACCGTCCGGCTCGGCCGCGGATGGAGAAGTTGAGGATTACCGCGTCACCGTGCTCAGTCGAGACTATGGAGATGCTCCCGATAGTTATGGGACGCTCCGGTCGAGTGACGGACCATCGCACACTTATGGTCAACCCGTGTTCTTAGGCAATCGAGTTGACCTCGAATTGGATGGTTCACCGCATAGCAAAGCAACCGGCGATGACCTGACCGGTGGTTTACCCGGAGACGAAGATGGCTTGCTTAATCCTGACGCGGGCCTGCGGTTTACGCCGGGTGAGGTTCCGATCGTTCAATTGCGGGCGACCAATGGGACCGACGATACGCCCGCAAAAGTCGTAGGCTGGATCGACCTGAACTTTGACGGTGAATTCGATCTCGACGAACAGGCCGAGGCTTTGATTCAGCCAGGCAAGACGAATCAAATCGTCACCCTCGAGTTTACAAAAGAAGTGCCAGCATCCGCGGTCGGTGTGACCTACGCACGATTTCGCATCAGCACCGATCCAAACGCGGATCAACCGACGGGGCATGTTTCCGATGGCGAGGTCGAGGACTATCTGGTCACGATCGACAATCTGGACTACGGCGACGCGCCGGATACAGGCCCGGGCACGGCGGAACAAAACTACCAGACACTTGCAAGCGACGATGGCCCGACCCATTTCGTGAATCCAAGCATCTATCTTGGTTTTGGAGTCGATGCCGAACCGGACAGCCCTCAAATCTTCAACAACAACGGCCAGCTCAAACAGCGCCTCTCCGCCAACGGTGACGATGAAGAGGGCATCGACGATGAGGACGGATTGGTGCAACCGTCGGTCGATTTACAGCTTACGGCTGACGAAAAGCCGGAGGTCCAGGTCGTTGTGACCAATGAGACAGGCAGCACAGCCTGGCTATGGGGCTGGATCGACTTCGATCGTGACGGAAGATTTGAGTCCAACGAACGATCTGATGCGTTGTCGGTGGAATCGGGTACCACACAATCGACCAGGTCGCTTGAGTTTCCTTTCTCAGCCAATGACATCCTGCAACCAAAAAAAGTTACGGAATTCTTCAGCACCTACGCACGTTTCCGCTTGAGTTCGGATCCGACATTTGATCCGGATCATTCTCCATTACAGGTTTCCCCGCTCGGATTTGCGCGAGATGGTGAGGTTGAAGATTATGTGCTTACAGTAAATTACGACAATTCGGTTGGAAATGAATTCCCCCTGTTCGTGGAACACGAGAATCGAATACAGAGCGAGCATCCACTTTCTTATGATCAGTTTGGCTCGGCCGTGACGACTGGGCAGTTCAATGGCGATGAGTTCATCGACATCGCAGTGGGAGCAAGTGGATCCGAGGCAAAGGGAGTCGTCTATCTTTTGCCAACAGACGGATCGAACGAACCCCATTCGCCGTTGCGCCAGCTCACCTCGGAGACACAGGCTGCGCATGAATATTTTGGCAACGCGATTGCAGTTGGAAAAAAAATCGACCCGGACGCAACGGGCGCGCTGTTGGTCATCGGCGTGAAAGGAGCTGACCAGTCCGCGGGGGCGGTGGAGTTGCAGCACCTTGATGACACCGGCATGCCCGTGGGAAGTCGCGTGGTGATTGACGCTGACGCCGTCAATGCCGCTCCTGGTATCGGTACGGTAAGCACCGGTGACGGATTTGGCCACGCCGTCGCCACCGCCGACTTTGACCGAGACGGTGTGCTCGACCTACTCGTCGGAGCGCCGGGGGACGATTCGGCAAGCGGTACGGACCTCGGCGCGGTGTATTTGCTCTTAATGGACGGCCAGGGGGGAATCAAACAGAAAATCAAGTTTGATGGAGATAACCCTGACCTGAGCTCGCTTCAGGATCCTGACGGTAATCTTGGAAAACCAGTCGCGTTTGGAAGCGCCGTTGCATTGGCCGATATGGATAACGATCCCGAGGGTGTACTTGACCTTGTAATCGGCGCACCAGGAAGTGACCCACGAGTACCGTGGTACGTAAGTGGTCCACAACCACTGGTTGATTCAGGAGCTGTTTATGTGATTCTGCTTAATCGAGACGGGCAGATCAAAAGCAAGCATGTCATTACCACAAGGGAACTTGATGATTTTGTTAGCCACCACGACTCATTCGGATCATCTTTGACAACTGCGGATTTCGACGGTGATGGCATCACGGACATCGCTGCAGGAGCCCCAAACGATGAGATTTCCGCACGCGACTATGTCCCCAACAATCAGCCACACAGTGGTTCGGTGCATTTGCTGCTGATGAACGATGGGGCGGTTTCGATTCGGGAGCATGCCCGATTTGATCGGAGTAATCCTCGACTCGCACGCGTATCCCCGGCAACATTCTTCGGAAGTTCCATCGCTGCCGCGGACCTCAACAATGACGATGTCATGGACCTGGTGGTTGGAGCTCCAGGTACCGATATTTCAGCAATTGCCGACAGCGGCTCCGTTCACGTACTCACGCTTCGGTTTCGACGCCCGACGCCGAGCACCTTGCCAGCGTTTGTCAATCGTTTGCCAGAACTGCCGCCCGCAAGCGGTTATCAGATTGAAGCGTTTGCGACCAGCGCGACGATTGCCGACTGGAGCGAGGCAATTAACAATTTGCCGGAGTTCCCTCGTCCCAACGAAGTCGTCACGATCACGCTCAAGCTGGAAGCCGGCATCTACGCGGGCGAGAATTGGGTGGTGCCGAGCGGCTATCGATTGGTGATTGACGGCTCTAGCGGCTTGGTCAAGTACGTCGGCACTCCCGGCATTGACCGTCACGTCGGGAGACGTTGTCGCGGTCGGCATCCAGTTTGTCAATGATACCGATGCGCCGACGATTCTTGTCCAAGGCGGTCACCTGACGCTTCGCAATACACGTGTCGAAGAAACCACTCTGACGGCTCGGCCCGCCATCGATGTCACCAGCGGAGCGGTCGACCTCGGAACGGCCAACGAAGCCGGTGGAAACACAATTGTGATCAACGGCGATGGAGATCTGATCCGCAATGCCAGTTCCGAGTGGGTCGGCGCTGTCGGCAATACGTTCCAGCAAGATGACACCACCCTTGAATCAAATTTCGAAATCGCCGAGCGAATCGTGGATGCAACCGACCAGGAGGACAGAACATCAGGGGGTGGTCTTGTCAGCTTCGTTCCTGACACCACGTTCCTGTCCATCGACGAAGGTGTGTTCCAGGTGAACTTGCTGACATTGACTTCGGATTTGAATTTGTCTTCCCCCAGTTTCATCATCGACGAGGCCAGTGCCGGGACGGCGTCGATTCTGACGGACGGCAAGACGGCTCGCTTTGTTGCCTTTGACGATGGAGAAGCCAATTTCGACTACTCGGTTGTGGAAGCAGGTCAAATCGTTGCCAAACGTACGGTCGAGTTCAACGTTCGGAACGTCGCACCTGTTGTGGACCTTGGAACTCCGCCGCCGGTTAATGAAGGCCAGATCGTTTCCCTGGCCAACGCATTCACCGACCCGGGCAGCGGCGACACCCACACTTTTTTGTGGACGGTGACGAGCGACAACGGCCAGGTGATCCCAGATAGTACTGCTCGTGACTTCAACTTCACACCGCAGGACAACGGGGTTTACACCATCCGTTACACGGTGACCGATGACGACGGAGGTGTCGGCAGCGACACGCTTTCGATCGACGTATTGAACCAGCCTCCACAACTGACGCTGGAGTCTTCGCCGCTGACAATTCCCGAAGGCACAACTCCCACGAGAGCCATCGGTGCCAACGATGTCCCGAGCGATACGATCGAGCTGTCCGCCTCTCTTGGTGACATCAGTCCGACGGCTCAAGGGTGGGAGTGGAGTTACGACGCTCTCGATGACTTGAGCACAACGACAGTGACAATTACCGCAAGTGACGAAGATGGCGGAGTGACTTCGTCCAGCTTTGCCTTGACCGTTGAGAATGTCGCACCAAGTCTGTCGGATGCTGAATTCTCGATTGTGGAAAACACCTCAGGCGGAGCAACGCTCGGAAGCGTTTTCGCAGACGACCCCGGTGCGGATACGCTGACATACGAAATCACTGGTGGATCGGGGGCCGCTGCCTTCCAGATCGCTTCGTCCACAGGACAGATCACCGTCGCTCCCAACGCAATCATTGATTACGAATCTGCGACCGAACTAGCCTTGGAGATCAAAGTCGCCGACGACGACGGCGGAACCGACACGACCACGTTGTTGATCGAGATCCTCAATCAACCCAGTGTGTTCGGCACCGTCTATGTCGATGTGAATCAAGACGGGGTCTATCAGGCCAACGAGCCGGGCATTGATCACGTCACCATCGTGCTGAGGGACGAACAGGGGCAACTCGTTCTCGATCCTCATGGGCAAGAAATCACGGCCGTGACCAGCGACGGAGGCTTTTACCTGTTCGAGGATTTGGGCCCCGGAACCTACCAGCTCCATGAGCAACAACCGACCGGCGTCACCGACGGTGAGGAATCGATCGGTTCACAGGGCGGATCAATGGTTGCCAACGACACGATGCGAGTCTCGCTCGGCCGGACCGACGCTCACGACTACCTGTTTGCCGAGCTTGGCGGTGGCCTGCGCAGTGGCGAAAGTGCCGGCATCGGTTTCTGGCAAAACAAGCATGGCCAAGCGTTGATCGCGCAAGGCGGTGCCGCTCTGGCAAATTGGTTGACCCAAAACCTCGGCAACATCTTTGGTGAGGAATTCGTCGGTACCGCAGGAATCGATATTGCCAACTTCTATCGCGATCAGCTCTTCAAACAGAAGGCCAAGAAGTCGGTTGGTGGACCCGCGAAAGTCGATGCACAGTTTATGGCGACCGCGTTCAACGTCTATTTCACCAATCGAAATCTCGCTGGTAATGTCGCCGAAGGGTACGGTTTCCGTGTCAGCGACACGGGGCTCGGCGCGTCGAGTGGTGAACGTTGGAAGCAGCGGCGATGCCTTCAACGTGGCCGATGGAACGGACCTGACCGTCATGCAGCTGCTGTCAACGACCAACACGCTGACCAACCTGGGCAAGAAGCTCTCTGGGTTCGCGTCGATCTATGACTTGAATGGCGACGGAGTTTTGGACGCCGATGAAATACGTCTGCGTACCCTCGCGAACGATCTCTACAGCCAGATCAACAGCTATTAAAAGGCGATCGTGAGCAATGCGGTTTGCAACATCGAATCAACTTCGACTTCACCGGGGTTTTTCACTTCGGATTCTTACCTTCACTTTTTCCTGTGTTGGCTCGACGATTATGCGGGACCAGCCTAATCGAGGGAATCGTCATGCGTACAGGAAGAAACGGCTTCACCCTTGTCGAACTCCTTGTTTTGATCGCGGTGATCGGAATCCTGGTGGCCCTGCTTCTGCCGGCCGTACAAGCCGCTCGCGAAGCGGCTCGCCGAATGTCGTGTTCCAACAACCTCCGCCAGACTGGTCTTGCGCTGGCCAACTATCACTCGACATTCAAGCGGATCCCTCCGGGGAACGTGTTCGTCAAGGGCGGCACTCCGCTTGACGTAGTCAGCAGCGCCTGGGCAGCACTGCTTCCCTATCTCGAGCAGAGTGCGACTGCCGAGTTGATCAACCGCAACTTACCTTGGTATCTCCAGTCACCAGACGCGGTTCGCGCCGTGGAGCCCATTTTGCATTTCTAGATGGCAGTGTTCGGTTTCTCAGTGAGTCCATCGATATGGACTCCTATCGTGCACTTTCAACCGTCAGTGGAGGAGAGTCCCTTAGCCGGTCTACTTGGTAAGGCCATGAGCCATCAGTCACAAGAAAACTCGAACAGCATCAACGTCTTCGATCAGATCGAGGCGATCTGTAAAGACTTTCGACGCCAGTGGAGGAAGGGACCGCGACCGCGGTTGGAGGACTTTCTAGGTGCGGTTGACCCCAATGTGCGCGAGAATCTGTTTCGTAATCTGCTGCACATGGACATCGAAGCACGACGACGTGTCAACGAGCCACCCAGTTCGGACGATTATATCGCACAGTTTCCTGATTTCGCTCGGATCATCCGGCAAGCCTTTTTCCAATCGACGATGGCCTCGATGTCGGCAGACCGGGAGACATCGAGAGTTTCCCGGACCATCAGTTTTGAAGTGCCCGCCGCAAATCGGCTTGGTGAGTATCTTCTGGTTAGGGAGTTGGGCCGGGGCGGCTTTGGGGTCGTCTATGAAGCGGAGCACACTCAACGCGGCAATCGCGTGGCATTGAAGACATTGCCGACTGGCTTGGACGGCCGGCATCATCCGCTGGACGATGCCGAGCGGCTCCATCGGTTTCGCCGCGAGTTCCGCCGCATGGCCGATTTGAGCCATCCGAATCTAGTCGGTATGCAAACTCTGGAGGTCGACGGCAATCAGTGGTTCTTTACGATGGATTTAGTCGAGGGTGTCGACTTTCTCAGCTACGTGCGTCCGCACGGGGTGTTGGACGAGACGCGGCTGCGGGAGACCCTGCCACAATTAGTTTCGGGTGTGATGGCTTTGCACGGTCAACATATCGTGCACCGTGACCTGAAGCCTGGCAACGTACTGATCAATGACAACGGACACGTTGCGATCCTGGACTTCGGCCTGATCGCCGAGTTGCAGGAACGAACCGATATCACAACTTCCGTTCGCTTCGCCGGCACGCCAGCGTACGCGGCACCCGAGCAGACTTCCGAGCACTTGACTGCGGCAGGCGATTGGTATGCTCTGGGAGTCATGTTGTACGAAGCCTTGACGGGAGAGGTTCCGTTCAGCGGCCCCTGGCTCCAGGTGCTCGAGAAGAAGCGGAAGGAAGATGCGCCCAGCCTCGTCGGTCGGGAATCTATTCCAGAAGACTTGGCTCAATTAGCTGACAAACTGCTCGATCGTAACCCTCAGCAGCGGCCCGACGCACTGGCCATCACCAAGGCGGTTTCCGCCAGTAACGTCCGCGTGCAAGCCAGGGGACCGTCTAACGAAATCCTGATTGGTCGCGAGCCACAACTGGCCCTGTTGGAGCAGGCTCGAAAGCAATTGATCGCGAGCCGTGCGTCATCCACCGTATTCATTGCCGGTCGCTCTGGAGAAGGCAAGACTTCACTCGTCGAACATTTTCTCACTCCTCTGCGCCGCAATCGCGAGTTGGCGATCTTGCAGGGCCGCTGCTACGACCGGGAATCCGTTCCGTTGAAAGCTCTCGACAGCTTGATCGATGGGCTCTGCAACTTCCTGCAAGCTCAGAAGGAGCAAGCGGAGAAGCTGATCCCGGACGACATCAGAATGTTGACTCAGCTCTTCCCTGTCCTGCGGCGAGTGCAATCCGTAGCGAACTTGCCAAGTTTCCATCGGCGACCCGATTCCACGTTTTGCTCAAGGGGCTGGGTGACTTCGACGCCTGCTTTGACGAACTCGTCTTAACACCTGTGGCTAAGAGGGATCAGGACGTTGAAAAAGCGGATTAGGGGCGACGAGACGGCTCGTTTTCTCTCGCTCGCCTGCAATGCGAAACTCCGCACGAGGTCGCCAATCCACTGGCGAGCGCCGGCCTCACGATAGGCAATCGCGTCTGGTTCGAGATCGAGACTGGCTGGAGACTAAATTTGATCCAGATCGCGACCACCACGCAACACGCGAATGATTTCGATGCCAGCGTCAGCCTTGCGGAAAAAGATCACATAGTTCCCGACGACGAAAGTTTGGCAGGGACCGTGGCCCCTGGATTGCCTTAATTCGCCAAGCCCCGGATTGCTGGCCAACAATTCACAGGCTGACTCGATTGAGTCAAGCCACCGGTATGCGGCAGCAGGTTTATCCTTTGCAATGTACTCGACGTGCTCGTAAAGATCCCTCGAAGCCAGTGTCGAGTATTTCACCGTTGCCATCTATGATTGGCTTGCCTCTGCAGCCTTGATTCGTTTTCTAGCCTCAGCATAGACCTCGGTTGCATCTGTCGAACTGCCGGAATCCAATTCATTGATGCCAGCCTGAATCTCCGTATTCAAGCATTCTTGCGCGATCACCAATCGTATTCCCTCCGCGACAACATCACCCTCATTCTGATATTTGCCTTCGGAAATCAGCTTCCGAATTGCGGCGCTGTAGCTGTCGGGAATCTCAACGCTCATGGTTTTCAGTAACTCCGGCTACAGAAATGGAAGTGCTTGAAAGCGTGCCAAGAGGGCCGATTATAATCGCATTTCTCGGTTGTGGCCATCTTGGCTCCCTTCTCGCCAGATCACGAGCAATGACTGGCAAAGCGTCAAGTTGCGCACCGAACTTGCCAAGTTTCCAGCGGCGACCCGATTCCACGTCTTGCTCAAGGGGCTGGGTGACTTCGACGCCTGCTTTGACGAACTCGTCTTAACACCTGTGGCTCGTTCGGTTCCGGACGCCGAAAAAGCGGATTAGGGGCGTACCTGGATCCAGTCCCGACAAAAAACGCCCGATCTTTCCCAAAAAGGCTGACCCAACGGCTGGCCGGACGGAGCACTTATTCAATGGGCGTGCATCGTGGCCGAACGCTCCGCCCGAGAATTGGACTTGACCTAACGTGAAAATTCCGACCGCGGAGCGTTCGGCCACAGACGACGTCCCCACGGTAGAAGCCATGAACGTTGCCCAACCTATCCTCCGACGAGAGAACCACCTTGTGCAACCTCGCAAGACCGGATTTACGCTTGTTGAGCTGCTCGTTGTCATCGCCATTATTGCGATCCTGGTTGGGCTACTTCTGCCCGCGGTTCAGAATGTTCGCGAAGCGGCACGACGGATGTCGTGTTCCAACAACCTGAGGCAATGCGGTCTCGCACTGGCCAACTACCATTCGGCTTTCAAGCAACTTCCTGCGGGCAACCTGTTCATTAAGGGCGGTACCCCCATCGATGCGGTCAGCAGTGCATGGAAGGCACTTCTTCCGTTTATGGAGCAGAGTGCAACGGCCGACCTGATCAATCCTGATCTGCCCTGGTACCTTCAATCACGCGAGGCAGTGGCGACGGTGGAACCGGTGCTTCTGTGTCCCTCCGACATCACCAGCGGAACACATGGTCATGCCTTCCTTGACGCCAATCCCGTTCCGTGCGGCAATCGGTTTGCTAGCGCTTCTTACTGTATGAGTGCCGGATACAGTGACTCCATCGTCTTCGCTGCGGGCTTCGGACCAAGGCCGCATAATAAGTACACGGGCGTGTTCGGATTCAACTCAGATACGAAGTACAATCGCGTTCTTGACGGACTAAGCAATACGTTCGCATTTGGCGAGTCAGCAGGTGGTTACCCATTGTGCGAGGGGATCGGTTGTACTGACCGCATTTTTTCCAGTCAACTACCGCTAGCAGACCTCACGGGAGAATACAGTTGGTTGATTGCCGCAGCAACACCATCCAACTTTCATGCCGGTGGTTTTCGTTATGTTGGCGGGTATGCGAGCACCGTGGAACGGATCAACAAGTCACCGGTAACGGACTCATTTTACGATCTAAGCCAGCTGTTCAATCCCACGCCGAGTTGGCAAGGTGGACCACACTGGGTATCGAACTTCCGCAGTTTTCATCAAGGCGGAGCCCACTTTGCCTTCTTGGATGGAAGCATTCAATTTCTCAACGAATCCATCGACATGGGACTCTACCGTGCGCTCTCGACGGTCATGGGCGCCGAGAACGTTCAGTTCGATCCGTAACACATGATAGCGCGAAATACGATCTCACAATCAGAGCGATTTTGGCATCACCGGCAAGCCGGCGCCGCGCATTGGCAATCAGCGAATCCGAGTCGCCAATCGTTGTTGTGCGCAGCCATCCGTTATGTTGGGCCCGGTTGATCAGCGAGCAGTGATTCATCTCCGACCGCGGAGCGTTCGCGAGTCCGTGCCATTTGGAAAAGGGAGGTACAAGCCTTACGTGCCCAGGGGTCAAGCCGGCCTGACCCCTGGGCACGATGCAACCAGTTTGGTTTCGGCACCTGTTTTCGCAGCCGCCGAATTCGCTCGATCAAACTTCTCGATGCCCGTGCGCTGTCTGCTTCTTGGATGCCGCCAGCCGACCGGGCATGCGAAATGCCGGCACTCGGGATCATCCGGCATACCGAGACAGTGTAAGGTAGTGCATCGTCTGTCGTTACATCAAAACCTAGCAACCGTGTTCCGGATCGCTCAAGGGGCAAGATCACCCAAAAACACGTGAACGCTCGCCATCGCATCAATGAATGATCAATCGTCTCCGGAACGAATGAGCATCAACGTGTTCGAGCAGATCGATCAGGTCTGCAAGGACTTCCGACGTCAGTGGAAAAAGGGACCGCCGCCGCGGATCGAGGATTTCCTCGAACTGGTTGGCTCTCAGGCCAGAGACAATCTGTTTCGTAACCTGCTGCATATCGAGATTGAAGCGCGACGGCGTGCGAACGAGCAACCCAGTTCGGACGATTATATCCAACGGTTTCCTGATTTCGCTCGAATCATTCGGCAAGCCTTCTTCCAGTCGACGATGGCCTCGATGTCGGCGGACCAGGAGACGTCCAGAATCTCCCGGACCATCAGTTTTGAAGTGCCCGCCGCAAATCGGCTTGGTGAGTATCTTCTGATTGGCGAGTTGGGCCGGGGGGGCTTCGGGGTCGTGTATGATGCCCGGCACATTCAGCACGGCAACCGCGTGGCGCTGAAGACGTTGCCGACTGGCCTGACCGGACAGCAGCATCCCTTGGACGACGCGGAGCGGCTCCATCGGTTTCGCCGCGAGTTCCGCCGCATGGCCGATTTGAGTCATCCCAATCTTGTCGGCATGCAGACTCTGGAGGTCGATGGCAGCCAGTGGTTCTTCACGATGGATTTGGTCGAAGGCATCGATTTTCTCGGCTACGTTCGTCCGCAGGGCGTGTTGAACGAGACGCGGCTGCGGGCGACGCTGCCTCAATTGGTTTCGGGTGTAATGGCTTTGCACGGCCAACATGTCGTGCACCGTGACCTGAAGCCTGGCAACGTACTAATCAATGACGACGGTCACGTTTCGATCCTGGACTTCGGCTTGGTCGCCGAGTTGCAGGAACGAACCGACATCAAGACTTCCGTTCGCTTCGCAGGTACGCCAGCCTACGCGGCACCCGAGCAGACTTCTGAACACCTGACCGCAGCGGGCGATTGGTACGCTCTGGGGGTCATGCTGTACGAAGCTCTCACGGGAGAGGTTCCGTTCAGCGGCTCCTGGCTCCAATTGCTCGAGAAGAAGCGGAAAGAAGATGCGCCGAGGCTCGTCGGTCGGGACGCCATCCCGGAAGACCTGGCTCAACTGGCTGACAAACTGCTCGCTCGGGATCCGCAGCAGCGACCCGACGCACTGGCAATCACCAAGGCGGTTTCCGCCAGCACTACTTTGGTGCAAGTGAGAGGACCGTCTGACCAGCTTCTCATTGGACGCGAGTCGCAACTGGCGGTGCTTGAGCAGGCACGACAGCAGCTGGTTCAGAGCCGCGAGCCGCAGACCATTTCCATCACGGGCCGATCTGGCGAAGGCAAGACTGCGCTCGCCGAACACTTCGTTTCTCCGTTGCGTGGCACCCGTGAGTTGGCCATCTTGTCCGGTCGCTGCTACGATCGCGAGTCAGTTCCTCTCAAAGCCCTCGACAGCTTGATTGATGGACTGTGCAACTTCCTGCAATCGCAGAAGCAGGACGCAGCACAATTGCTTCCCGACGACATCCGGATGTTAGTACAACTGTTTCCTGTTCTGCGCCGGGTGGAAGCAGTAGCAAAGGAAGCCGGAGACCAGCCCGTCCAACTGGACATGAAGCAGGTGCGACAGCGAGCCTTTCATGCGCTCCGGGAGATGCTAAAGCGGATTGGCCGACGGTCCCCAGTCATCATCTTCATCGACGACTTGCAGTGGGGAGATGCCGATAGTGCGCAGGCGATCTTCGAGATCTTACAGCCGCCAGATCCGCCGGCTGTCTTGTTTCTGGGAAGCTTCCGCAGCGATGAAGCCGACGACAGCCCCTTCTTGACCGAGTGGCGCAAGCGGTCAGCGAGCGCTCGATGTGGAAAGCCAGGACATCAAAGTCGGCCCGCTGACGCAGGATGAATGTCGTCAAGTAGTTATCGCTCGGACCAACAAAGACACGGACACAATTCGGCGACGAGCTGTCGAGTTGTTTCAGGAGACCGGAGGGAACGCCTACTTGCTGAACGAGCTGATTGACTGTTTTGATCCTGACACAGATTCTTTCACGCCACTCCCGTTAAACGAAGTTATCGACAGAAAATTGAAGGTATTACCAAGTGATGCCGAGTCCTTGCTGAATGTGATTGCGATTTCTGGGCAGGCGCTGTCGCTGGAGGAAGCCTCCCACGCAGCAGGTCAGAGAGTGCCGGCAATGTCCACGCTGACTCACATGCGAACCGAGCGTTTAGTCCGACTGCTTGAGAACGAAGAGAGACCATTCGTCGACACGTACCATGACAGAATCCGTGAAACAGTTGTTGATCAACTTGACTCAACAGCGCGGCGAGCGGTTCATTTGAGGCTCGCTGAGACGATCGAGCGAAATGAGAATCTGGACGGAAACTCCATTCTGGATCAGCTGAACCATGGTGAGTTCCAGGTCCAAAATACACCTCGTGTCTATGACTTGGCTTATCACTTCGACGCCGCTGGACAGCATGGAAAGGCGCTTGCCTATTCGACACTGGCGGCAGAGGAAGCGAAGGGACAGTTCGCCCTCGAAACAGCCATTGAACAATACACGACTGCTCATCGCAATCTAGATGGGACAAGCGATTCGATGCGGTACCGTCTGAGTGTTGGCTTTGGCGAGACGTTGGCTCTGAGCGGCCGATATGCTGACGCTGAGACCGTCTTGCTGACTGCAAATGAATACAGCAGCAGTCAGCTTGATGGTGCCAGGATCGATACGATCCTGGCGGGAATCACGTACAAGACGAAGTCGCTCTCGGAAAGCATCGCCGCCTGTGAGAATGTATTGCGTCAACTTGGTAACTGGGTGCCCCGAACGAGGATGGCAGTTCTCGCGAGGGCGATTTGGGAATCATTTGTGCAATTCTTACACAGTTCTCTTCCGAGCGGCTGGTTTGTGCGACAAGGTGTCCCCAGTGAGAAAATGGAATTAACCTGGCGGCTTCTCATTCAGATAGATTACCCGTTGTTCTTTCGCGATGCATTCAAGGTTTGGTGGACGACCACGTATTTGCTGAATTCCGCTGAGCGATTTCCCAAATCACCTTACTGTGCCACCGCGAACACGCATCACGCCAACGTAGTTATGGCAATGATTGGGTGGGCGTCGCGAGGCGAGAAGCGCTACCGGCGCGCTCTTTCTTCAGCCAAACAACGCGATGACATATTTGAAGTGGCACACAGTTTACGGATGTATGGATGGGCACTGCATGGAGTCGGACGGTTAGAGGAAGGCAGGGATCTTCTTGCTGAAGCGTTGCAAATCCTTACAACAAATGTCGGCGACGCCTGGTCGGAGACCTATACCCGCTACTGGATTTCGTGCGTAGATTTCCGGTTAGGCAATCTCGCGGACGCCGCGGAGCAGAGTTCGAGGGCATTCCATGCAGCACTCCAATTCGGACAACACCGCCTGGCTCAATCCTCGATTGAGGTTTGGACCAGGGCGCTCGGTGGCATCCTTCCCTTCGACAAACTTAAGGAGTGTTTCCAAGCTGTTCCGGATGATTACACGTCCGCCATTCAGTGTTTGATGGCCGAGTCACACTGGCATCTGCTTCACCGCAGAACAGCTGAAGCCGTCGAAGTGGCAGAACAAGGGTTCGGTTTATTAAGACGCCACTGGATCCTAAATATCCACACCGTATCGGCGATATCGACCTTAGCTCGGGCACTTCGAGAACATGCCGGCTCGCTGCATGAAACCGATTCGCGTCAAGCTGCCAGGCTCCGCTCTCGGGCCCTTCGCATCGCACGCTGGTCCGTCCGGATCTCACGCTTTCTGCGGTTGGAATTGCCGGTAGCGTTCCGCGAGTTAAGCTTAGCGTTAGCTGCCAAAGGCCGAACCAAGAAGGCACTCAAGTACGCCCAAAAAAGTTGCGATGTTGCCAAAGAGCAGAAGGCCCGCTACGAGCACGCCCAGTCCCTGCTCGTATGCGGCCAACTCGCTAACCAGCTCGGTCGGCCGGAGGCACAAAGCCAAATCGACGAAGCCACTTCCGCTTTGATGGAGTTCGACAAAATGATCGAAGCAGCTACCACGCAATTTCACTGAGTCGAAGCGGTCCGGTCGGCGCGAATGTGAGCTCCGCTATTCGTAGGCAGTCCCGCGGGAGGCATGTAGTCGTGTCAAAAAGTACTGAGGCCTGTCATGAATGAATCCAAAAACATCAACGTATTCGACGACATTCAATCGCTCTGCCGCGACTTTCGTCAGCAGTTAAAGAAGCGAGGTCGCAAGCGAATCGAAGACTACCTGGACAGCGTCGATGACTCGTCCAAGGAGATGCTGTTTCAGAACCTGCTTCTGATCGATGTTGAATTCCGCCGACGGCAGAACGATCATCCGTCTTCCGAGGATTACATCGCGCGATTCCCGAGATTTGGCAGGCTGATTCGGCAGGCGTTTTTCGAATCGACGACGATGTCCCAGGAGGTGGACGGAGACACCCCGCCTGATCAGGAGACTCTGGTCGTCGGAATGCCGGCCGCCAGAAGACTGGGCGACTACGAGCTGCTGCGCGAGTTGGGGCGTGGTGGCTTTGGGGTCGTCTATGAGGCACGGCATCTGCGTCGCAACGAATCGGTAGCGCTGAAGACTTTGCCCAGTGGCATCGACAGCCCGTCGCAGACGCGAAACGATGCTGAACGACTGCACAAGTTTCGGCAGGAATTCCGCTCGCTATCTGAGGTAAATCATCCAAATCTCGTCGGCATGCAGACACTTGAGGTCGACGGCAGCCAGTGGTTCTTCACCATGGACCTGGTAAACGGCGTTGATTTCCTGGAATACGTCTGTCCAAATGGAATCCTCGATGAAAGCCGTCTTCGTGCTGCGCTATCACAACTGGTGAAGGGAATCCTGGCGCTACATGACCGCGGAGTCGTGCACCGCGACTTGAAACCGAACAACGTTCTTGTGACTGCTGAAGGCCATGTTGCGATCCTCGACTTTGGTCTGGCGTCCGAGCTACAACAACAAGTGGATCAAACGCTGTCGATGCAATCCCAGCAGTTTGCCGGTACTCCGCGTTACGCTGCGCCGGAGCAAGCTGGAGGAATTCGGACTGCTGCGACGGACTGGTACGCTGTTGGGGTCATGCTATACGAAGCGTTGATGAATGAACCACCCTTTACGGGCTCGGCCGTTCAGCTCATTGTGAAAAAGCAGACCGAGGATGCCCCCACATTAACGGGCAGGAACGGACTGCCAAGCGATTTGGCGGAGTTAGTTGACCTGTTGCTCCGTCGCGACCCGCAGCAGCGGCCGGATGCCGATGCCATTTGTCGAATCCTCCGCATCGAAGCGGAGTCGGTCAGTCACGACTCGACGGACAGCAGCCTGTCGCCCGCGTCCAGTCGCTCAGCACCGGATCTGATTGGTCGTGAATCGCAACTTGCACAGTTGAAAGCTGCACACCAAATGCTGCTGGAAATGCGTGCTCCGGTCGTCACGTTCATCAGCGGCCGCAGCGGTGAGGGAAAGACTTCTCTGGCAGAGAGCTTTCTAACGCCGCTGCGGCAGAGTGGCGAGGTGCTGGTGCTAACAGGCCGCTGTTACGATCGCGAGTCCGTGCCCTTCAAAGCAATCGACAGTGTCATCGATGCCTTGGTCGCCTTTCTGCGTTCACGCGGTACGGAAGAAGTAACGCAGCTCCTGCCCGATGATATCCACATGCTGGCCCATCTGTTCCCTGTGCTCCGACGTGTCGAGGCAATCGCGGACCGCGCCAGGGGAAGTGTCCGGGAAATAGACGATCGACAGATTCGAAATCGGGCTTTCTATGCCATGCGAGACTTACTGATCCGTGTTAGCCGATCAAGGCCGGTTGTGATGTTTATCGACGACCTGCAATGGGGGGACGGCGACAGTGCGGTAGTCTTGTTCGAGCTTCTTTCGACTCCCGAGCCGCCCGCGGTTTTGTTGCTTGGCAGCTTTCGCACCGATGAATCAAGCAAGAGCCCGTACTTGCTGGAATGGAATCGGCTGGGGGAGGAAAGCACCAAAGTACTCCAGCAATACGATGTCTCGGTGGGGCCGCTGACTGAAGAAGAATGCCTCGCCCTGCTTGCGGTCCGAACGGGTATGGAGTTGTCGCAACTGCAAGAACAGGCAAGCGAGCTCATTGAGGGTACGCGCGGAAACCCTTACTTTCTTGATCAGTTGGTTGAAGGCTACGACGCCGAGACGGGGCGGCTGGCCCCTGTTCCACTGAGTGAGATTATCGACCGGAAACTGCAACTGCTTCCCCAAGAGTCCGCTGCTCTTCTCGAGGCTGTTTCCATTGCTGGCCAGGCGGCTTCGCTCGAAGAAGTGTCTCGCGTTGCTGGCTACCAGCAGCCGGCTTTCGCCACCATCACACACATGCGCAGTGAGAGATTGGTACGGCTCGTTGGCTCGGCGGACGATCAACTGGTTGACACCTACCATGACAAGATTCGGGAAACCTTTTTGGAGCAAATGGATGGCGAGCGACGGCGGGCGTTGCATCGGCGGTATGCACAGTGCATCGAACAGTTGGTGCCCGATTTGATCCAAACCTCCATCCCAGATTCAGATGCGATCGATGAGCGGGTGTTTGATCTCGCCCATCACTACTACGAGGCTTCTGATCCTCAGGCCTTCAAGTATTTGCTCCTAGCTGGCAAGGCTGCTGTAGAGGCCTACGCGATGGAAAACGCCCTGGATCATCTCGAAAAAGCAGAAAAAATCCAACCTGCTAACCTCGACAACGAAGGGAGATTTGACCTGCAGTTCATGTTGGCGAAAGCCCGAGCGGGATGCAACATGCTAACGGAGGCCATTGAAGGCTATGCACGCGCATTGGAGCTGACCAGTACGAAACAGGATCGTGCGGCCTGCCACTTCGCTTTGGGACAGATCTATTGGATCAGAAGTGAATACAGTCGAGGGCAGAACAGTCTGAGGCAGGGGTTCGCAGAGCTTGGCGAGCGGCTGCCGAGGACGACGGTCGGCAAATTGACTGCTACGGTTGCCACACTGGCTAGTTTTCACTTTCTGCCGGCCTGGGCGTCGCTGCGACTTAGCAAGCGGCCTCGCGCCGAGCTGTCGATGCTTTCCAATCTGTACGCCCTGGCACACTGGCTGGTGATTCAATTCGACATTCCTCTTTCCCTGTTCGCAAGCGCCCGAAGCTGTGTCGTTGCCAAACAACTCAAGGATGACCGCGCGAAGGCGGAGGCCTATGCCGCTTACGGGAGCCTGCTTTCTTTTGTCGGCGGCAGTTGGATAGGAAGCCTGGTGATGGTGAGGGCAGAGAAGTACGCCGCGGGATTAACCGACGAGCAAAAAACGGGAATGTTCGAGACGGATGTCGGGCTTCACCTCTACTCGATTGGACGTCTTCAAGAGGCAGAAGCGGCGCTGAGCGAAGGGGCTGAAAGGCTGGGACGATCTGGCCACTATCAGCAGAGTTTCCCAGAACACTTTTTGTGGCACCTGTGGTCAATTCGCGGACAGGCTGATCGAGTGATTCAACACGCGAGGAACGAGCAAGCGATCGCAACTCGTTCCAACGATCGCATTGTACTTTCCTATAGCTGGTATGGACAGGCTGAAGGACTGGCACGCCAGGGCGCGCTTTCCGAAGCATTCGGGTTGGCCAAACAGGCTGTCGCGAATTTGGAATCCGTCAATGGCAGCTTTCTCTGCGTTGCCAGACTGCAGCTGGCTCGAGTCCAACTTCAGGCGGGAGACTACCTTGACGCTCGGCACTCGTTGAGCGCTGTCCTCAAAGACGTACCAAAACTTCGACTCAATGATCTCACCGCACCAGTGTTCCCCCTCCTGGTGGAAGCCATCCTCTCCGACCATTGGATGCAAACCTCAGAGTCCATCAACGCCCGAGACCGTCGGAAGGCTGGATGGGCAGCACTGGCAGGTCGACTCTCCGGGCATCTCTTTCCCAACAATCGTCCCTTCGCATATCGCATGAGCGGTCGCCTCGCCGCGGTCAAAGGCAAGACCAAGCGAGCCGTCGCATTCTTTGATAAGGCCATCTCTGTGGCCCAGATGATGGGGGCCGACTACGAGCATGCTCGGGCATTGATCGACAAGTCGGTACTCGAGCACTCAGATGCTGAGGCAGATCGAGCACGCGGCCTCGCGATTCTCAAAGAGCTAGGCAGTGTCCTGCCAGACGCAGAACACAAATACTTGCGAGTTGCGACCGCCCAAGGGGCAGTTGCTTCTGAGTAAACGCGAGTAGATTTGCTTGAGTAGAAACTCCGGTTGCCGATGGGTGCTCTGATCATCGTGCTCGTCGCGCGTGCGGGCGGCAGCCTCGTGAGCGGTTTTGTATTCGGGCTCATCGCTACGAAGTAGATCAGGATTGCATGGCCGAGTTGTCGCTGTTGTAGTTCTGGCTCTAGGGACGCCGCTTGTTCCGGGCTGGCGGGGCTGTTTCGCGGAAGAGCTTGGGAGCCAGCATTGCGAAGTATCGGCGCCAGACGTGGTAATTGTGAACGCCGTCGGTCAGGTGGAGCTTATGGTCGATGCCCTTGTCCTTGAGCAGCGTGGCGAACGAGATGTTCCGATCCAATAGAAAATCGTCTCGGCCGCAGCCGATCCAGAAGAGCTCAAGGGCGTCGTTGACCGAATTGGCGTCGCTGAGAATTTCCGTGATTCGCGCCGCTCCGTCCGAGGGCGCCGCTCCGTCCGAGGGCGCCGCTCCGCTGAAGGAGCCTATGACGCTGAATTTGTCCAGGTTTTGCAGGCCGATCGCGATCGCCTGACCGCCGCCCATCGAGAGCCCCGCGATGGCCCGATCGCGCGGCGATGTGAGCACTCGGTACTTGCTTTCCACCAAAGGCAGCACGTCGTCGAGCAAATACGCTTCGAACTTCTCGGTGTTGGTCCGCTGCAACTCAGGCGGCGAACCGTGCGGGACCGCGTGCCCGAACGGCATGACGACGATGAATTCTTTCGTGGACTTGTCGGCGATCAGGTTGTCCATGATGAAGTTCGCCGCGCCGATCATCACCCAGCCGATCGCCGTGTCGTTCGAGCCATGCAGCAGGTAGAGCACCGGGTACTTCTTCTCCGTACTCCTGTCGTAGTCCGGCGGTGTGTAGACCGAGAACCAGCGCGTGTCGCCCAGCGTCTTTGACTGGTGGAAATTGATGTCGACGTTTCCGTGCGGAACATCCCGCGGTTGCCAGGGGGCTTCGCCAGGGATATGGAAGAACGAACCGGCACGAGAAGCTCGCAGCTTGACCGACGCGTTCTCCGGGTCGGGCGTCTGCACTCCGTCGATCTCAAAGCCATAGATGTGATTTCCCGGAGGAAATGGCCCGGCGGTTGAAGTCCAAACGCCGTCATCACCCTTGGTCATCGCCAACTCATCCCCCCGCTTCAGCCAATCACCAAGCAATAGCACCTTGTCGGCCTTCGGGGCCCGCACGCGAAACGTGACTTGACCATCCGAGTGAACTTCCGGAGAAATCCCGGCCGCGTGGGCGTCGCCGACGAGCAACGTGACAGCAAGGACGAAGAGGACGATTCGCGGTAGATGCTTCATGACGGACTCCAGGCAGGGATGCAAACAACGCACATCGGCCCCATTTTACATAAGCGGTCGCTACGGCAACGAAACCGCATCGGCAACAGAGCGGCCTTCTGGCGTATTCTATTCCCGTCTGTCCCAAATAGAATCCACTTTATCTGTTACCTCCTCATCGCATGTTAAGGGAATTGCGCCACGTCTTTACTCCGCCGATTTCTTCTTCTTTCTCTTCTTTTCAGATTCTGCCTAACCAGAAAGCCGCATAGCCGATGCCCAGCAAGACGAATAGTCCGATCGCACCCATCCACGGATTCCCTTGAAATGTGGCGAAGTGTACGCCCAGAAGTTCGGCAACACTGGCGACAAACAGCGGTCCACCGACAACGATGGAAAACCCAAACCAGCACGTGAAGAAAACGCGAGTGTACGGGTGCATTCGGAAGGCACCCCGAATCTTGGTGCCGTTGCCGGTGGCGACGACCTCACCGTGAAAGGCTCTGATCATCCCGGGATGGAAGCCATAGGTGCCGAACTTGCGAAGCAGGAACCGCGAACCTTCGATCTTTGCGACAAGTGTCGTCTCGGCCAAAGAGCGTTCAGGATGCGTCAGCGAGCGGATGCGATCCAGGCATTCTGCCGCGCTAACCGATGTCGAGAATTCGTCTGTCGGATTCTGGAGAGCAACGGGACGCTGCCTTGCCTTGATGCCGAAAAACGCGACGAGGAAAACTAGAATTGCTACGAGCGCGATCAACGCCGCCATGACTCCGGCCAGCAGCAAGGCGGTGCTATTCATGGCTGTTGGTTCCTTTCTCAGGGATCAACGCTGGTGGCAGTACGTGCCGGTCGAGTCATCCGTCGGTGAAACCACCAGACGCCGATCGCCATCAAGGCGAGCATCACGGGGATTATCAATTCGTTATACGTGCCGGGGCGGACGCCCGGTTCCAGAACTGAGATATCGAGGGCAGCCGGATCGTCGTAGACAGCGACGACCTTTCCTTTGGGATGGCACATCTGGTTGTTGAAGGCCAAGCAGCGGCCGCTGGGTCGTCATGAAGCTCATTTGCTTGCGGATGCACCGAGCGAATCGAGCTTGGACTCCAGGTCGCAAATTTTTTGCCGCAACCGGCCGGATTCGACCATGTAGCCGCCGAACACTGCCAACGCCCAGCCCAACGCGATACTGTCTGGGGTGGAATCTTCCCCCAGATAGTACATCGCGATACAGAGCGTGCCGAGCGCCGCTTGGAACCAGCCGAACAGCTTATATCTTCCGGGCGAGTCGGCCGTCTTCGTCAGGAAGCGGCGCAGAAAGAACGCGACCGTCATGGCCACCAGCAAGGCGATCACTCCGGCAACCAGATAAGTGGGGTTGTGCATCGCTTCGTCTCCTGTTTAGTCAAGTCATCATTGAAAGTTTGTGACTCGCTGCGAATCATGTTCGTCGAACTGAATCAGCTTTGCTGTTTTTGTTTCTTGGATTTGCTGTAGCCTGCCAGCATGAACAACACGGCCATCGGGATACCGACGACAAGGGCTCCGATGTTCGGCCTGGCGACGCCCCAGTACCGGTGCCAGATCTCCATCCCAGAGACGGCTCCAAACAGGGCACCGGCTGCAGGTCATGTTGACGGTGGGACCAAATGTTCGAGCGCCCTTGATCCAAATCGCGCCGAAGCACGCAACGAGAAGCACGTTGAAGACGAGCCAGACCACCACTCCGATCGCCGCGCCGCACATGCTGCCCACGGGCACACCCAACCGAGTGTTCCACCACCGATGGCTCCGCAGATCACGGCATCGAGAACGGTCCAACTCTCCCGGCGTTGCATGTAGCCGACAAGTACATCGCCGAAAGACGCTCGTGCATTCTCCGCTTGTGCCGCCCAACGCAAGGCGAGAGCTGGCCGTGCGCAGAACCGCCGGAAAGGCCCAATCAGAAAAAGTCCTCCTAGAACAATCGCCCCCAAAACCACGGCAAGGATTTGCCGCTGAGGCTCACATCGACGCCCCAGGCGAGCAGGCCACCGATGAATCCGCCGAACGCTGTTGCGATGATCGCCATAACCAGTACGTCGGCTCTGGTCTCGGTCGGTTGATCCGGTCCACCCGCCTCTGATACCGGTTCGCGTTCTTCTTGGGTGTCAAATCGACTCATCGCTATGTCTCCGGTGATTGGGGTTCTTCGTCCGTGGCGGACTTCAGCAGCTGTTCAACAAACACAAGGGCCGACCAAAGCGCGAGCAGGAGGCTGATGTCGGTGGCCAGACGGACGGCGTGCTGGTCGGTGGAGTGGTAAATCTCGTTGACACGGCTCAGCAATCCGACCACGGCGCACACCAGCCAGAAGCCCACTGAGAACAGCTTCGACCTTCGTTCGGCCGTACCTGCCAGTCGCCTGCAGGCACCGAGTTGTCGCCAAACGACGACAACAGCCAGTCCGTAAGTCGCGAGATGGGTGAGCGCGTAGTATGGGTCCGGCAAATAGTCCTGGCCGAAAATAAGGCCAATGACCAGTGCGGCAAGGATAATCAGCACGACAATCGACACCGGTCGTCGCTCCGTGCTTTCGCTGCTCTTGCCCGGTGATTCAGGTGCCGACATAGTTAATTCTCCACAAAGTTTGGACTGTCCGAAGCGTGTTAACTGTCGTCATTCGCTCCGCAAAAGGTCGCGTTCCTTCGCAAAGCAATCGACGACACACGATCGCGAGTCGTATTATCGATTTCTCGTTCCTCTATTCATCATTTCTGTCTGAAGGGTTGATCATCCAACCGGGCCAGCGGAACGTGATAGCGTCCGGTCGGATTTCCGGCCGATTGAGTTCTTTGTCCATCTGCCGCCAGAAAGCCTGCTTCACTGTGTCGTCGAGGAATTCCAGCCGTCCGTCCTGCTCGGCTTCTTTAACCAGTTTGGTGTATGCACCGATTGGGTTGATGCTCAGTTGCATGGCGACGACTTTGCCGTCGTACTGTTCGTATAGCGATTTCTGGCAACGCAGCGGCAACAGTTGCGAGTAAGCTTCGGCGGCCAGCCACGATTTCGATTCGATCAACTTCAATTGCCGCCGCTCGGCCCGCTGTTGGAGGAGGCGGTCCAGCCACGGCGTGGTTTCGTCGGCCAGTTCGGCGCAAGTTGTCGAGTCGCGTCTGCTCGCGATTGGCGTCGAAGGGTGGCTCGGATGGAGACGCGCCGGTGGACAGCCGGTCGCGTTCGGATCGCAAGCGAGTTTCTTCTTCGTCGCTGATCCCCGCGGCGGCCAGTTGTTCGTCGATCTCGCGGCGTCTCCGCTCGGTCGACTGACGTTGCAAGTCATGCCAACGCGAGATGAAGGCGTCGATATCTTCCTGCGGCACTGTGATCTGTTTGGCTGCACAGTATTCGTCTTGCAGCACGGCGACGACCAGCGCCTGTAGCCCGACTTCCAGCGGCCCCAGGCTGATGTTTTGGCTCTGGCAATCGCGGCGATACACTGGCTTTCCCAGCAGCAGCGCGACGGGGGATACATCATCGGTGGAATGCTGTGCGGCGGAATTCGCCGACGGCGGTTGTGGTTTCGCGGTGTCGGCGGGTTTTGGCGTATTTGTCCGCTGTTCTTCGCCCGGCACACGCTCTAAGACCACCAACAGATGCCCGTATTGATCGCTGGGACTGAAGTCAGTCGGAGGCGGGTCTCCGCCGTAAATCATCGCGAGCTTAAGGCGGTGATCATCGAACTCGAAGATGCCTTGCGATATTCCGCCGCCGTCAGGAGCGACGATGTCAATTCGCCGCGGACGGCGATCTGAGTCGAGTATGAACAGAACACGCAGGGGCTTGCCGTCTGGATCGGTGATCGTGACGATAGTCCCGTCGAACCGAAAAGACATCTTCGCCATTTGTTCCGCGGTCAGCTCTTTACCTTGCAGGCTCCCCGAGACTGGAATCCATTTTCCCTGCAGTCGAATGTAATCCAGGACGCTGCTGCCGCTGGCAAAGCTGAAAGCCGCCGAAGGCGGCGACGACAGAAGGTCCGTTTTGTCGTTCGGGTCTTCTTCAAGTCGGTCAGTTTCAGCGGGAACGTCAGGCTCCGCAGGCGATTCGCTGTCAGGTTTCGCGACTCGCGTCACTTTCACGACCACTCGTTCTCCACGGTCGAGGACGAACAGGCCGGGAGTGACGATACAGTCTCGCGCTTCGGGAACCAGCCGGTAGGCACCCGATCGCAAACGAACTTCTGTGGATCCCTTGACTCGGTCGAGGATTTTCATGCTGGAGCCGCCCTCCGGTGTATCGCGCAAAGGTCTGCCGATGTCGACGGAAACAGTCGGGTCATCCGATTCAATGACCAGCGTGCCTCGATCGAAAGTCCGCCAGAACGCCAGGGACGCACCGAGCAACACCATGGCAACGAGCGCGACGGGACCCACGGGAGCGAGAATCGAAACGAGGACCGATCTCCGCGTTGGCGCGGTTGTCACTTCGTAGGACGGTTTTTCAAACCGTCGCTCGGCACCGGGATGGACGGATTGGCTATCCGTCCTACGAACGGGCGGAATGATCGGCTGTGGCAGCGGAACGCTGGTTGGATGCTGCAAATGTGCCAGATATCGAGAGAGCAGTTCGCCCACTTCGTCGGCCGATTGGAAACGCTTGACCGGATCTTTGGCCAGCAGCTTCGCAATGATCGCCTCGAGCCAGTCGGGAATCTCACGATTGACTTCGCGAATCGGGCGCGGCGTGTCATCGGTCACACGGCGAAGCATCGCGACCGCCGTTTCCGCACGAAAGGGCGGGCGACCAGTACACATCGCGTAGAGCACACTGCCGAAGCTGAACAGATCGCTGCGATGATCGACCGCGTGCCCTTGCGCTTGTTCGGGCGACATGTATTGCGGCGTGCCGGCGATCTGTCCCGTTTGAGTCACGCTGACGTCGTCGACTGCGCGGGCCAAGCCGAAGTCGGTCAACTTCACGCGTTCGACGCCATTTTCCAGCAGGATGTTCGCCGGCTTGATGTCACGATGCACCAAGCCCTGTTTGTGTGCTGCGGCCAAACCGGCGGCCGTCTGCATGCCGATCCGCAGAATCTCGGCCAGTTGCAACGCCCCAGAGCGGTCAATCTTCTCTTGCAACGATTGGCCGTCAACGAATTCCATCACGATGAACGCAGGCCGGTTAACTTCATCAATCGCGTGAATGGTCACGACATGATCGTGGCTCACTGCTGCCGCCGCTCTTGCTTCGCGCAGAAACCGTCTCACAGCCATCGGATTGGCAGCCAGCTCGGGAACGATCACTTTGATCGCCACGACACGATTCAGTTTCGTGTCGTATGCCCGCAACACGAGGCCCATCCCCCCACGGCCGACGATTTCGACGACTTCATATTGCGAGAGGGTTCCTAAACAGCCCGGCTTGTCCGTGGGGTCGAGGAAGTCAAGAGAGTCGTCGCCCAGAGATTCACCGACCGTCTCGTCCACACCGGCGGCGATGGTCGCGACCAGGCCCTCCGGTGGCTTCTCCAGAAAGCTGCTCGCGTCGTTGTGCGAGGCGAGCAATTCCTCTACCTGGCTGCGCAACTGTTGATCATCGCCGCACGCTTGATCGAGATACCTCCGTCGTTCTTCAGCATCCGTCAATTCCAGAGCGTCCAGGAATATTGATCGCTCGTTCATGGTTCTCTCGCTTTTTTGCAGAACCGCATCTAGGTTTGTATAGCAGTGCGAAATCGAGCCCAAAACCCGCCAATATTCTTGCCAAAGAAAGATCCGATGATCGGGATCTGCATCATACCCCCCAGTAAGGAAGGCACTTGGAACGTGCGGAACCTTGGCCCGTTTGCTTCCGGGGCAACAAGCGTCGGCTATCCTTGCTGGCGAATCTGCCGGTGCAGGAACGCTTTGGCGTACGTCCACAGGCGTTCGGCCGACCGTTGCGACAAATTCAAAGCTTCTGCGGTTTGAGCAACGGTGAGCCCAGAGAAGTACCGCAACTTGACGACCTCCGCTGCCTGTGCATCCGTTGCTTCCAAGACATCGAGCGCTTCGTCCAAGGCAAGCAAATCCGCGTCCAACTCCGGAGCTGGTAGCTCGTGTGCCTCCGCCGCGTGCGCCTGCAAGTTGCCGCCCCGCTTCAAGGACTTCTTCCGGCGCACGTTTTCGACCAGAATTCGCCGCATGGCTTGGGCAGCGGCACCAAAGAAATGACCTCGCGAATTCCACCTCTGCTGATGCTCGACTTCGACGAGCCGGAGGTAGGCTTCATGCACCAGTGCTGTCGCCTGCAATGTAATCGCAGATGGTTCTTTCGCCAGTCGCTGGGCAGCCAGTTTTCGCAGCTCGTCATAGACCAGCGGTAGCAGCCGCTCCGACGCGCTGGAATCGCCCCGCTGGATGTCGTCAAGGATACGTGTAACGTCGCTCATGAACGTCGATTATAGCGACGCGCGGTCCAGATTCTCGGTTGATAGTACGGAAAGGTCACTTGAGCCCAGTGTACAGCCCGCAGTAACGTTCCTTTACCGCGACGCGATCGCCGTTTCCCGAAGTCTAGCAATGGCTTCGGTCGAGTAGTCCTAGATTGCCGTCTCGGAAAACAAAAACCCGAGAACTCGGGGGGAATGCGGTGGATTGGCCAAGCATTTTGCCGCTGTTTAGCGGATCAATTCAGTTATCGCGTGTAGGCGACGCCGCATGGGACCAGAGACATCGAAGCGGGGCGTTTGTAGTCCCGCCCTTGGTCATCGTTGCACGCGTCGGTCGGTGTTCAGCGATCCTAAATCGCAAGTCGCTAGCGCTCGTCGGTGGGCGCAACCGACGTCGTTTTTCCAATGACGTTGCGCGCACAGGTCGACAACTCCTCGGTTACTTGCGTCTACCATCGTTCCGCCTGCGGACGACAACACCCCCGCATCGAAGCCGCAGTCTCTATGCGGGACGGTGGTACCTCCGCAAGTTAGCGACTTGCTTTGAGACAGAGGTTGGCATCCCATTCTTCCCAGTCGTTCGCCGGGCGTGGCCCACGTGTCGCCCCAGCGACATGTTTCCCGCGAGAGTGGCGACGGGATTTGAACTCTTCAACACTGTGTTGTGAAACGAGTTGGGGAAAACCGGCCCTCAGACGTACAGATTTCGTCCAGTGGTTTGAACTCGAAGTGCAACTCCGTAAAGCATCACCAGAAAAAGAGAAACAGCTCGTCGAAACGGAATGCGACGAGCTGTTTTGATTTCAAGTCGGGGCGACAGGATTCGAACCTGCGACCTACTGGTCCCAAACCAGTCGCGCTACCAGGCTGCGCCACGCCCCGATCATCGACGGCTCTACCGCCGATCGGTCGACCAGTTTTCCACCGTCAACCGACCGCACAGATTAGCGGACGATCCCGTTTGGCGAAAGGTTCACTTGACCACGCTTTTTACGGACTTTTCGCAATCCGGCCAGGAAGGCATCCCAGGGAACCGACATTCCCCGATGCCCAAACCGACTCAACGACCGTAGACGACTCCCCGGTTCAGGTGAAACGTGCCGACCCCGTCCAGGCCAATCCGGATATAGCGAGCCCTCGTCCCCTCGGGCAGGTCGGCCATCCACTCCGCTTGCGGCTTTTCGGCCGCCCAAACCTTCTTGAACTCCTTGCCATCGGTGCTGGTCCAGATCGTCAATCCCTTCGCACGGTCGTGGAACTGAGGGGAGAGCCGGTTCTGAAGCCAAACGTAACGGACCTCGGATTCCTTGGCCAATTGGATGGTGATCGCGGGCTGCTGGGCATCATGGGCCGAATGGAACACAAAATCGTTTCCTTCGGACTCGGCATCGGTCAGGAACAGATACGCCTGCTCGTTCCACGACGGATTGGTCATCGTCGGTCCCAGCTGGATCGCCGCGTCGCGCGAGATCTCTTTGAATCCGTTGTGCTCGCGAAGTTTCGCCGGCTCCTTGGACTTGGCGGTGATCCATCCTCCCGGTCTGACTTCCATCGAGATCGCCTTTTGGCGTTCCAAATAGGCGACCAAATCAAGAAACTCGATCGGCGCGATCTGGGT
Organism: Pirellulaceae bacterium; assembly: GCA_963734865.1. Taxonomy (GTDB): domain Bacteria; phylum Planctomycetota; class Planctomycetia; order Pirellulales; family Pirellulaceae; genus CBDCUW01. The sequence continues at coordinate 75,655 of CAVTIV010000019.1, read as the reverse complement.
GATCAAACCTTCGGGCATCGAACTGGCATTCATCTCTTTGCGAATCTCGATGTCATCTTTCAAGATGTCGATCTGCTTTGCCTTGTTCGAGCCTTTTGCATCCGCCACGCCAAGCGAGATCATCTCGTCGTCTTCCTTCAGGATGAATCCGGTGAAAACGATTCCGTCAATGGTCAACACGGAGATCGTCTCGTAGCCTTTGGCGATCTTGTCGTTGGGCATCAAGATCGAAGTCATCAATTCCTCTTTGTTCATCCGTGCGCCGACACCGGACAGGTCAGGACCAAATTTCTTTCCCAAATCGCCGACCATGTGGCAGGCCGAGCACACTTGCTTGAACACGGCCTCGCCGCGTTGCTGCTTGCCACCGCGGATTCCCGTCAACGCACTGATCGCTTTCTTGCGCTTGTTCATTGGGGCGTCGACGTTCTCGGCCGTCGCCAGCGGTTTGACCGCTTCGCCGCCCGGACCCGTCATCCGCTCGTGCCGCAACAGGTAGTTTTTCGCCGCGTCGCTCGATCCGGCCAGCAAGGCTTCGCGGTCGGCCGTTTTCCATTGCGGTTCCAGTGCGTGAAGGGTGTGCTCGAGTGTGTAATCGATCCAATAATCGGTCGGCTGGTCGACGGCCGACAGTGCGATCGCGGTCGCATCCTCGGACTCCAAAAAGCTCGCGCCGCGAACCGCTTCCAATCGCACCCTGGGATGCGGGTCGCTCATCGCAGCGATCAAACGCTGTTTGAAATCGACTTGTCGGTCCCGTTCGTTCGTGATCGTATGGATCGCGGCGGCGCGGGCGTGAAAGTCGTCGGAGGCGAGAATCTTGTCGAGCAGTTCAGGGTCGACGTCGCGAAAACTTTCTTGAAGCCACATCGCCTCGCAAAGCTGCCGCGGGTCGCTGACACCTTCGATCCAATCGTCGATCGCCGCAAAGACTTCTTCTTTGTTGCGGTCGCGCAATTCTCGCCGAATCCGGTAGCGTGCCCGCAACTCGTAAACGTTCAATTGTTCCAGAAGTTCCGGGACCGACTTGTCCGCTTGCGTCAATGGTTCCAGCAAGTCCTTCTTTTCGTAAACCAAACGGAAGACGCGACCGTGCTTGTGATCGCGATTCGGATCGCGTTGGGAATACTGCATGTGACCGATCAACGCGTTGCACCAATCGCCGAACCACAACGCTCCGTCGGGTCCAATCTTCGGATCGACGGGGCGAAAGATCATGTCGGTCGAATCGAGCAGGTTTGCGATCCGCTCTCCCTCAAAGCCAGCGCCGTCCGGCTGGTCACGGACATTGAACCGAGGCATCCCATGCATGTTGATCACGCAGGCATAGATGAACTGTCCCTGCACGTCGTCCGGAAACTGGCGGGACAGCAAAAACTCGTTTCCGACTGCCGGACGCATCCCCTCGTTGTCAAAGATCGGTTCCATCGTTCGCCGCGTATCGACTTCCTTACCGGCCAGCGGACTGACCCAGTGCTGCTTTGCATTGGTGCCGTCACCGACGATGCCGTTGCCCCACTGGTCAAAGACCAGGCACCAGGGGTTTCCGTATCCCGGCGTGCGAAAGTGCTCGAATCGCTGGGCCAGCGGATCAAAGACGTAACAGCCGCCCGTTCCCTTGTTGCGAAACGGACCCCAAGGCGTCTCCATCGTCGTCGACAGGGAAATCCCTTCGAGCATGTGAAGTCGGCCGCCGTGCGAGAATTCCCAGGCACCCACGGTATGGTGTGTGTCATCGGTGGCGATGCCGTCGATCATTCGCACGACCTGGTCCGCGCGATCGTCGCCATCGGTGTCCTTGATGAACAGGATCCGCGGCTCATCGACCACCAGCACGCCACCGTTCCAGAATTCGAACCCCGTGGGGCAAATCAGCTGGTCATAAAACGTTGTGCATTTGTCTGCCATCCCATCCTTGTCGGTATCTTCCAGAATCAGCAGTCGATCGCTTGGCTTGGCCGAACCGGGTTGCCACTGGGGATAATTGGCCATGCACGAAACCCACAAACGGCCCTTGTTATCGAAAGCGATTTGGTTGGGGTTGGCCAGTTCGGGGAATTCCCGTTCGGAGGCGAACAGTTCCACTTTGAATCCGTCCGGAACGGTCATCATCTCGATCGATTCTTCCGGGGTCGGGTATTTCAACAGCTCGGGCTCGCGCATCTTGCGAAAGTTTTCATCGCGAGTTCCGAACATCGTTTCCGGTTCGAAAACTTCGCCGGTGTTGGAAGTCATCCGGCTGGTCGGGAACTGCGCGGCCGGCTGCGAGATCCCAAATGTAGCGGTCACGAACATCCACGATCTTTCGTATCTTGCGATACTCGGTCGGGAACGTTTCGGTGTCCCAAGTGCGACGCCCACCGTACACGTACCAGCCGTTGAGCATCCGATAGTCTTGCAAATGGTACCACGACTTGTCGTTGACCCAGCGACGCACGTCATTGAACATCGAGGCGTGCACGCCCAGCGGATGAACGCCTCCGAACAGCTTGGTGTCGAGCATTTGGCCGATCGCGGCATCGCCGTCCTCGTTCAAATGGACGCCATTGATCGTGTACTGGGTTCCCGGTTCTGCGGCGAACAGCTCTTGGGAATCTTCAAAGATGTCGACGAACGGGTGCCCATCGGTTTTGGCCAGTTCCGCGATCGCGTCGGCATACGCCTTCAGGTTTTGGTTCTCGGTGACGCCGGATGGCTGCAGCGGGTTACCGGTCGCTTCGAAAGCAGTGGGGCTGATCAGCACGAACACCGGTTTCTTTCCGTCTTGCGTGAATCGCTCCGTCATGCCTGCGATGTAATCGCGATAGTTGGCAATGAACGAATCGATTTGGCCTTTGTCCCGCCCCGCATACGATTCGTTGAACCCGAAGAAGCACAGGAACATGTCGGGGCCGAAAACCTGCAGCGGGTCATCGATCGTGGTGTAACTGCTGGGACGCTGTTGGTTGGCGACCTCGTCGCCGGGCCAACCGAAGTTGCGAAATACCAATTCTTTGTCGGGAAATCGAGTGTGCAGCAGGGCCTCGAAGTGCCCGAACAGATTCATTCGTTCGGCCAAGGAATTGCCAACGGCCGCAATCCGTTGCCCTTTGCGAAGTGACAAGGCATCGACCGAATTGGCGTGGTCGCTTTCCTTTGTCGGTCGAAACTTCCACACCGGCGACCCGGGCGGATCGGCGGCAGCGGGCGTCTTGCCAAGTCCGTAATCGCTCGGCTGCATGTCGGCATTCTTCCACCAGTCTTGATCTTGAATGAAGCCATAAAAGCTGGGATAGAATGGATCGACAAATCCAACGTCCGCCCTGGCCGGCACGTCGCGGCCCGTCAGGTAATAGGCCGCATTGACAATCATCCGCCGCAGGTCTTCGCAGACAAAGTCGACCGAGGCACCCGCCGTCGTACAGAACGATGTTCCTGTGGCCCCACTGGGTGCCCTGTAGGTATGCAACCACGCAAACGGCTGCATCGGATGATTCTTGTCACCCTCGATGTTATTGGACGAGGGATCAAGCGTCTCGGTCACGGCGCCACGCATCAGAATGTTGTCAGCGTCGGTCAGGTGAGTGACACCGTAAACATCGCTCGGTGCGAACACGTCGGCGACGGAATTCAGAATCGGATGACTCGCCTTGCCCGGTTCAATCACGCCCCGCGCCCCTTGGCGTTTGTGACCTCCATGGTGGCTGACCCACGTCTCGCCGAGAATCTTGCGACCAAACTCGCCAAACGAGATCTCGCCACCAAAACTTCCCTTCCCGTTGAAGGCATGAGTGGCCGTGCGAATTCCGATGACCGGTTTTCCCGCATTCAGGTAATCGGTCAGATGCCGAGCTTCTTCCTCGACCGGTTGGCGGAACCGCGTTCCGATGATCATCAGGTCGGCATCGTCCAGTGCCTTCAAACCGCGCAGCCCCTGCTGGTTGTTGGGGTCAATGTAGCTGCCGTCAGCGGAATGCGAAAAAACGACCGTGCATCCAAAGCCATGTTTCTGACTCAGAATCTTGGCCAACATCGGCATCGATTCTTCCGTCCGGTACTCTTCGTCGCCAGCCACCAGGACGATCTGCTTGGCGGCCGGACCACTCGCTGGCTGGAAGACCAAGACTTCCGATTCAGCGGACACGGGAATCGCCAAGAACAACGATCCCAGAAACAACAGTGCAGCCGTTAACAGGCGAAAGTGTGGGTACAAGTTCATCTTCATCTGTCTTTGAGTTTATTCTTTTGTTCGACCGGACATTCGAGCCGAATTCATGAATCAAGAATTGATTCAGGGAGGGAACGATTACCACCGTCCCTCCATTGTACATGGACAATTGGGTTTGTTGTCGGGGGGCAATGACGAACTTCCCTGCGCGGCTCACCAAGGCTCCACGTTGCGACGTTTACGTGCGAATTACGAGGAATTGCGAGGAATACCACGATGCATTCTTCTATCATGGCAGTGAGGGTTCGTTGGCCGCGGTGCGTGGGGACAAGTGGAAACTCCATCTTTGGTTCACCGTCGTCAGGCTGCCGGCAGTCCGCGTTTCCTGCGCGCACCACAGCAACGCTTGTACTTCACTCCGCTGCCGCAGGGGCAGTCTGAATTCCGCCCGACACGTTTTCGTCGACGAGGCAACGCGTGCGAGAGCAGCGTTTTTGTGTCCTGACGGTACATCGATTCCAACATCGCGTACGTTTTCGGACTCCTTCGTTGCAACGTCTCTGGAGCCTCGAAAAAATACTCGCTCATCACAGCGAAGTACTCGGCCTCGTTGGTGTAGGCGTACTCATCGATGTGATGGCTGCCGCCGTGATGCCGAGCCAGCTCGCTTGCGATCCAGTCAATCCACGGCCGCGCCGTTTCAGCGGGGATCCCCCAGGGAATTCCGTCGACCGATCCGTCCGCCTTATCGACAAGGTGTGCGAACTCGTGAATTCCGACGTTTCGTTTGTCGTTGGGATTCGCAAATCCGCTGATCAAATCCGGTTTGGACAGAATCATCACGCCACTGAGATGGTGTACGCCGATCATCCCCAGTGTGTTTTTTTGGGCGCCGGCGTCCGTTTCATAGTTGGGCCCAAACTGCGCTGGGATAGATCAGCACCTCGCCCAGTCCGGAATACTCCCAATCGGCGAAACCGAACACCGGTATCACGGCGCTGGCTGCCACCAGCGTGCGAGTCAATTCGTCAACATCCGTGCCAATACCGGTGATCAATACCTCATCCAAAAAGATCTTTACGAGGTTGCGGAACCGCGCCTTGGCGTCGTGATCGAGACTGCGAAAATACTCAACATGCGAGTTCAACGCCCGTTCCCACTCGTCGGGAAACGGCATCTTCATCACCTTGGCCCGCCGCAGGCAGCGACGGCGCACCATCCAATGAACCACCGCAGCAAGCGGGATTGCTGCCAACGCCAGCGGATAAAAGATCCCGATCACAAAGCTTCCGATTACGATAAGACCGGCAAGCATCCGTGCAGTGATGCGATTGTTCCGGTCTTGCTTGGGCGTGACCAGCATCAATCTGGATTCGTGAGCGCATTGCGCATCTGCATCGCAGCAGCACGATCGAATCCGGGTGGGTCATTTTCGATCAGCCAATCCAGATCCTCCATCGCGGCGGTCGTGCGGTTGGTCAAACGACGTAATTGAGCACGCATCATCCTGAACTCGGCCGAGTCGGGATTCAAGGCAACCAACGCCTCGCAGTATCGCCTCAGTGATTCGGCGTCACGATTGCCGCTCGCGATGCCCATCAAATTACGGAGCACCCGAGAGAGTATCTCGCGAGTCGTTTGGGCCCGCAAATCCTCCTCCTGGAGCGGCCTGCCCGTATTCGCGGCGACCAGCGACTGGGCATCGGACATCGTCATCACCGTGCCGGAGTCAAACACATCGATCAACTGCTCCGTTCCGTCATCGGCAACGTGTTTGACGACGAAGTGACCAGGCAGGCCCACACCATCGATCTGTAATCCGATCCGACGGCCAAGCTGCATGTAGAGAATGGACATCGTAATGGGCAACCCCTCGCGATCATCCATCACGCGATTCAGATGGCTATTGGCGGGGTGATAGTATTCGGAACGTCCGCCATGAAAACCGTTTTCCTGAAACAGATACTTGTCGAGAGCGGCGATCCGCGTTGAATCGTCGGCGTCTTGCTCGAGTTGATCCCGAATCTCGGTTGCCATCTCGTCCACATGAGCTTCATACGCCTGGACGTCGATGTCCGCGTCATCCAACGACGCAATCAACAACGCGCCTTTGAGCAGCCGATCGGATTCCATCGCTTCGTCGTGTTCGCCCCCAGGAGCATCGACCAAAAGATCTCGCAACTTTTGCAGCGTCGGTGCGAGTCGTACATCGGCAGCGAGCTGACGCATCTTTTCCGCCTGCTGCTCCAGTCGCAACGCGCGGCGGATGAGTTCTCGCGAGGCGGCATCGCCCCCCTTGCCGAGCTCATCAATGTCGCCGGTACTCATCGCAGCGATCTGATCTGGGTTCTGATCCAGTTCCGCGAGACGCTGCTCGGCCAGTTCGGACAATGTCGCCGATTGGAGCTCGGGTCCCATTTGAAAACTCTTGAAATCGGGATTGGTGTCACGGAACTTCACCAATCCAATTTTTCCTGCCGACAATTGATGGTCGCTCGACTCGACGACCAAATGTTCGTTGACGTAACACTTGAAGCGATCTTCCTCGACACGAACGCGGAGCCGATTCCACTGTCCCGGCAGATAATGCGCCGAGTCCAATTCTTCGAGCACCTGCCAGGCAAACACCGTGGGACCTCGAAAACAAGTGAACCGTAACCGGCCGTTGCTGGGATAAAAGCCGTAATGCTGGTCATCACCGTCGCTGCAAAACGCCAACCCTGCTGCACCCGACTCGTCATCCAAACGAACCATCACGGCAATCTCGTACGGTTTCTCCGGCGCCTTCTGCGTCGATAAACAGAGCGACCGGCCGCCGAATCCGTCCCCCATTCCCCGCGCGGAGATCATTCCGCCACGCTGTTGCCATTTCGCGCCGAACAACGTCGTCCAATCCGCTTCGTTGAGCCGACCCAAACGAACCCAGCGATCGATCGCGATCGGGTTCGGCTTCGATCGCAACGACACCAACTGCTCGATCGGGATCGCAAAACCTAGATTCTGGTCAATCGCCGATTTCATGTTCACGATTCCATGAACTCGGCCATCCAGGTCGACCAAGGGACCACCGCTGTTACCCGGCTCGATCGGCATCGCCAGTTGGATCATCTCGCGACCCTCGACTTGACGGACTGCCGATACGATGCCTTCCACGACACTGCCGCGGAGACCTAGCGGATTGCCAAACGCCAAGACCCGTAAACCCTGCTCGGTCGAGCCGATCGCAGCAAGTTCGAGGGCCGGCGGCGATTGGCTTTCGACGTCCACGCGTATCAACGCCAAGTCGCTGGTTCGATCGGAGGCTTCGATCGCTACCACCGGTAGCTTTCGTCCCGATCGTGTCTCGACGGTGAACGGGCGGCCCTCGCTGATCACATGAAAATTCGTGGCCACCAGCCCATCGGAATCGATCACGAAACCGGTACCCATCCCCAGGGGATCGCCGTCCCGCCCGATCACTCGAATTGTGACGACCGACGGGCGGACCTTTGCGATCAGGTCTTGAACACCTGGGGCTGGATCCTCCGCTACCACGATCGTGGGAAGGATCGCAAGCAGGAGGCCAAGTCGCACGAACAAGCTCATTGGCGATACGAATGCGTGCATGGATTGCGCCTGCATCAAGGAGTGTCTCGGGGCGCGGGTTGCCCCCGGGGATCCGATCACGGCATCCCATTCACCATCTTAGCCGGCCGATGGTGCCTTGCGGGGCTGCTCCTGCAAGAATGGCTGGCTGATCAGAGCGTCCAACCACGCTACGTCTGCGGAGCAAACGGCGACTATCCCAGCTCGGGTTGTCCAAAAATCAACCGGCTGTTAGGCCCTGTTCTTCTTGTTGCGAGGGTAAAGCCGTGGCTGCCGCCAGGACGCAACTGGAAAACGCCCCCTGGGAACTACAAATGCGGTTCCCAGAGAACACACCAAATGTTACTCAGTTCTAGCGGTTCGATTTTGACTCGCCCGAACCAGAGTTTTGTTTGGCAACCTGGCGATAGTTTTTCAATTTCGCAAGTTGATCCGCAGTCAGGACTTCTTCTGCATCGAGAATTTTCTGAGCTTCCACTGCGACCAACTGGTCATGCAAGCGATCGATCTTCTGCCAACCCTTCACGAGTGGTTGGTGATAGCTGCGGCAGATTTGGTCACACTGCTGCTGTTGTGCGTTCGACAATCCCAACGGTTCAAGTTCCACTTGCGCCGGAACGATCACCATCGTCCAAACGTACTCTTCGGTCTGCTGTCGACCGTCGGATTTGTTCGCGGCGTGGGATTGCTCGTCTGCCTTTTGCTTGTCGCCCTTTTGCTTCGACTTTGAATCAGGCGTTATTGATGCTTGCTTCGACTTTGAATCAGACGTTATCGATGCAACTTTGTTTGCCTGCGACTTCTTGTCACTATTGTTGGCCGCGGATTGCTTTGCGGTTGAGCGATTGCTGCTCGCCTTGGGCACAGATTGTTCGCCATTGGTATCGGCACTTGCCCTCGCTTGGCGATTTTGTTGAGCCTGTTGCTTTTGCTCTGGCTCCATCGCGTCTTCCAGTGCTGCCCGCATCTCGGCTTCTAACTGGATGACTTGGACGTGGGCGTCAGCAAATTGTTGCCAAAGCTGCTGAGTCTTCTGGTTGTCTTTGCTGAGTTGCGTCCGCAATTGATCCTTCTGCTCTGCTGTCAGGTCAACGCGCTTGCTGAGTTGTGCGATCTGCATCATGCGCTTCTGCATCTTCGGCTGGCTCTGACTGCTGTTAGTGGCCGCGCGAATTGGCTTGTCGGTTTGAGACTCCTGTGCCGTGGCGTAGTTTGCAAAGGTCAGCCCGCCCGCGACAACGCATGCCGCAAGAATTCGTGTGTACATCGTTTCAAATCCTCTATTGAACGAAGGTCTGTGAATGGGCCAACAATGGCCCCGCGTTGCTTTGGATATCGCAAATGCCATACCAATGAGTGCCGCAACTGAAGCTCTGGCGGGCAAGCTTGATAACGAAGGCCAGCCGATCAGCCCACAGCGAGTCTTCACGGAGTTGTCTTCGCGATTACCCGACAATTGCATCCTGACCTCCGATTCCGGTTCCGCGGCCAATGGGTACGCGCGAGATATCAAAATCCACGAAGGGATGATGGGTACGTTGTCCGGAAATCTCGCCACGATGTGTCCTGGAATTCCTTATGCGATTGCGGCCAAATTCTGCTGGCCTGATCGGACAGTGATCGCGCTGGTCGGTGACGGCGCAATGGAGATGCTCGGCATCAATGGGCTGATCACGATTTCACGCTATTGGAAGGATTGGTCGGACCCGCGATGGCCGACTTCATGTTCACGATTCCTTGAACTCGGCCATCGAGGTCGACCAAGGGACGACCGCTGTTACCCGGCTCGATTCGGCATCGCCAGTTGAATCATCTCGCGACCCTCGACTTGACGGACCGCCGATATGATGCCTTCCATCACACTGCCGCGGAGACCTAGCGGATTACCAAACGCCAAGACCCGCAAGCCCTGCTCGGCCGAGCCGATCTCAGCAAGTTCGAGGGCCGGCAGCGATCGGTTTTCGACGTCCACGCGTATCAACGCCAAGTCGCACGAACAAGCTCATTGGCGATACGAATGCGTGCATGGATTGCGCCTGCATCAAGGAGTGTCTCGGGCGCGGGTTGCCCCTGGGGATCCTCCGATCACGGCATTCCCATCCACCATCCTGGCCGGCTGATGGTGCCTTGCGTGGCTGTTGCTCCAAGAATGGCTGGCTGGTGGTCGGGAGTCGGTGAACCCCCAGCCACAAGCCACCCTCGCACTGCGACTCGCTATCCGCCCTTGCGATTCCCGCTACAACTTTCGCGCTAACTGCAGCCCATGCTGTTGCCACAGTTGTGGCAGAGGTAGCAATTGCCGTTTCGCACGGTGATGCTGCCACAGTTGTCGCATGACGGGGCATCCATCTGGAACCGGGCGAACTGCTCACTCGGTCCCGATTCTCGAGTGTCGGCTTTCGATTGACCGTTCGTATGGCCATTGCCGTTGACGGCCGTCACTTCGCTAAAGCTTGCCAGCAGCGTCGCCCGCTCGGCCAGAGCCACCGCGGCACCGGCATCTTCCCTCAATCCGTCCATCACCGGACTCGATGATGAGCTGAAGATCTCGGGACCATTCCCGTCGCTGGTTTTGTCACCGCTGCCGACCGTCTTGGGCACGCTGTCGGTGTGGCCGCTCATGAACGTCAGACCCAACCAGCGGGCGATGTAGTCGACCACGCTCTTGGCGATCCGAATGTCCTTGTTGGACGTGTGCCCCATCGGCTCGAACCGCGTGTGGCTGAACTTATTGACCAACACTTCCAGCGGCACGCCGTACTGCAACGCGATTGACAGGGCCGTGCCAAAGCTGTCCATGATGCCGCCGATCGTCGAACCTTCTTTGGCCATCGTGATGAAGATCTCGCCCGGTCGGCCATCCGGATAGAGGCCGACACAGAGGTAACCTTCGTGACCGGCAATCGTGAACTTGTGTGTCACGCTTTGACGCGTGTCGGGCAATCGTTCACGTCGCGGCTTGTAGACGATCTTTTCGACCGTTTCGGTGACCACTTTGTGCTCCGCGAGATTCGCCCCCCTCGTCGCTCGATGTGTTGAGCGGCTGCGACTGCTTGCTGCCATCGCGGTAAATCGCGATCGCCTTCAAGCCCAGTTCCCAACCCCAGATAGTAGGCGTCGGCGATATCCTTTGGCGTGACATCGTTGGGCATGTTGACGGTTTTGCTGATCGCTCCGGAAAGGAACGGCTGGGCGGCGGCCATCATCGTCACGTGAGCCTGCCAGCGAATGCTTCGCACCCCGTTGGCCGGCTGGAACGCACAATCGAACACCGGCAAGGTGCTTCCGTCTTCGACCGCCGGTGCACCTTCGATCGTGTCGTTCTCGTCAACGAACTTCAGGATCGCTTCAATTTCAGGCTCGCTATAACCGAGCTTATCGAGACCGCGGCGGACCGTTTGATTCACGATCTTCAGCATCCCACCGCCAGCCAATTGCTTGTACTTGACCAACGCAATGTCAGGTTCGATCCCGGTCGTGTCGCAATCCATCATGAAGCTGATCGTGCCGGTGGGTGCCAGCACCGTGGCTTGCGCATTTCGGAAACCATACTTTTCGCCGATCGCCAACACGTCGTCCCACAACTTGCGGGCCGCTTCCTTTAGCTCGGCCGGGCCGTCGTCGTTGATCTGCTCACAGGCGTCGCGATGCATCTGCATCACGCCAAGCATCGGCTTTTCGTTCTCGGCATAACCATCAAAGGGGCCGACGACGCTGGCAAGTTCCGCGCTGGTTCGATTTGCTTCGCCATGAAGGATCGCCGTCAATGAACCGCACAGACCGCGCGCCGCATCGGAATCGTAGGGCAAGCCATCGGTCATGATCACGCTGCCGAGATTCGAATAGCCAAGCCCCAGCGGGCGGAATTTGTGGCTGTTGCGTGCGATCGGTTCGGTCGGGTAACTGGCATGATCGACCAAGATTTCCTGGGCAATGAAGTACAAACGCGAGGCGGCTCGGAAGCGTTCGACATCGAATCGTTCCATCGGCCCGAACAAACTTCATCAAGTTGATCGATGCCAGATTGCAAGCCGTGTCGTCCAGGAACATGTACTCGCTGCAGGGGTTCGAAGCGTTGATCGCGCCGCTGTTCGGACAAGTGTGCCACTTGTTGATCGTCGTGTCGTATTGAACGCCGGGGTCACCACAGTGCCAGGCACAATCGGCCATCTTGTTCAACAGCTCCTTGGCATCGTAACAAGGCGCATCGTCCGATGGCCGGTCGGTTACCCACCGCGTCTGCCAACGCTTGTTGTTGCGAACCGCTTCCATGTACTCGTCGGTGACGCGGACCGACAGGTTCGCGTTCTGGAAACAAACGCTACTGTATGCCTCGCCATTGAAGTTCGACTCGTATCCCTGGCGGATCAATGCATGAGCCTTCCTTTCCTCGGCCCATTTGCATTCGATGAACTCCAGAATATCCGGATGCCAGATCTTCAGCGATTGCATCTTCGCCGCGCGACGCGTCTTGCCGCCACTCTTGACCACACCCGCGATCGAGTCGTAAACACGCATGAACGAAAGCGGTCCCGACGGAGTGCCCCCGCCAGAAAGCTTTTCACGCTGCGAGCGAATCGTCGACAGATCCGTGCCCGTGCCGCTGCCGAACTTGAACAACATCGCCTCGCTGCACGCCAGACGCATGATGTCCTCCATGTTGTCATCAACGCTCTGGATGAAACAGGCCGAGCCCTGAGGGTACTCGTACGGGTTCTCCGGTTGCTGTGTCGTCTGTGTCTCGTTGTCCCAGTGCCAATTGCACTTGTCACCGACCACCCCGTACTGCGCATGCAAGCCGACATTGAACCAAACCGGACTATTGAACGCCCCGTGCTGGTGCAGACACAACCAGGTCAAGTCACGATAGAAACGTTCCCCATCCTCGGCCGTGTCAAAGTAACCGTCGGCCAAACCCCAGTCAGCTGATCGTCCGGGTCACGCGATGGATCAACTGCCGAACGCTCCGCTCTCGCTCGCCAGGATTCTTGGGATCGCCATAAAAGTATTTCGAGACGACGACGTTCGTTGCCAATTGACTCCACTTCGCCGGGATCTCGCAATCGTTCTGCTCAAACAGCACGTTGCCGCTCTCGTCCTTGATCGCGGCACTGCGCAGTTCCCATTGTGTGGTCGCAAACGGAGTCCGGTTGTCATCCGGGCAAAACACTTGCTCGACCTTCAGCCCCGCCCGAGTCGATCCGGCACGAAGCTGGGTACCAAACTTCGTTCTCGCATACTCGACCCCATGCTGAGAGTTGACCTGCTCGAGACTGGGGTCCGTGGCAGCCTCTTGAAAAGTGCGTGGACGTAGGGCAGTCGCCATAGCTCTAAGACTCCTAATGTGTCATCCGTGGGGCTCGGCCCGACGCCAAGTTTCAATTCGCATTCCTCGCGAAACGTCGGGCACTCACCATTTTAACATGAGAATATGAACAGTTGTCGACCACACAATCCGGTGCTTGCGTCTCGTTGTTCGGGGGGTGGTCGCAGGCATCAATCCTTCGATGCACCCCACAAAACGATGTACCGCGTTATGCTATTGAAAGCACTACAGGTAGTGTCCGCCAGCTAGGCAAGCGACTACATGTGGGCGACTGGCGAATCTTAGGGATTGCCGGAGGCGTGTCAACGAGAAACATTTTGACGACCGTAACCCGATCATACGCAACGAGTTATGGCATCCGGATCGGAGCCACTGATTCGCCAACTCGACCGTCGATCACGTCGTAACGTCAATGCTGGTTAAGACTTAGTGAAGATTGCTAGCAGAATTGCGGGCGTGGTGGAAAAGTTGTCGGAAAACGGAAATTTCCTCCGCCAGATCACAAACGAGGCAAGAGGGGTGGAATGCGTGGTTTTGGTAGTCGCGCCGGCGATAGACGCTCCGCCGCGGTGTCGGCTAACATTCCTCGGCAGCCCACCCCCGAAGGACCATGGTAGCGATTGATGAAATACGCGATATGCAACGAAACGTTTGGCGATTGGCCGCTCGAAGACGCGCTCAAGTTCGCTCGCGATACCGGCTACACCGGCTGGGAGGTCGCGCCCTTCATGCTGTCCGATGACATCGTTTCGTTCGGCTCCGACCAGCGGGCGGCATATCGAAAGCAAGTCGAACAAGCCGGCTTTGAGGTGACCGGTTTGCATTGGCTGTTGGCCAAGACGCAAAACCTGCACCTGACCACGATGGATGCAGCAATTCGCGCACGGACCACCGACTATCTTGCCGAGCTCGCCCGGTTGTGTTGTGATCTCGGTGGCCGAATCATGGTGCTCGGATCACCTCAGCAGCGAAACGTTCCGCCAGGCCAATCGATGGCGTCGGCGATGTCCAATGCCGCGCAAGTCATTGCCGGTGTGGTCCCCGAATTGGAACGACTCGACGTGCAAATCGCGATCGAACCCCTGGGCCACGAAGAAGGCAACTTTTTGAATCGGGCCGCAGACGCGCGAGAATTGATGGCGATGATCGGCAGCCCCTTCGTGCAGTTGCACCTGGACGTCAAGGCGATGAGCGATGAACCGACGCCAACGCCACAGATCATTCGTGACAATGCCGACGCGATGATCCACTTTCACGCCAATGATCCCAACCGACAGGGTCCCGGCATGGGGCAAGTCGATTTCATTCCCATCTTTGATGCGCTCAAAGACGTTGGTTATGACGGTTGGATCAGCGTCGAGGTCTTCGATTACTCACCCGGTGTCGAACGGCTGGTCACCGAAAGCATGAACAACATGCTTGCGGCCGCTCGGGTCACTCGCGGGTCAGCGTGACCACGCCTCGTTCGCTGGTCAATGGCCGCTGAGCCAGCCGGCGCCGGAGCGTGGCCAGCGGATTCGTGTCGGCCTCACGCATCGATGCTCGCAGCGTATCACCCAACATCATCTGTGTGGCACCGTTGGCCGTGACACCTTTGCTGTAGGCCAACAGCGTTTCACCCGGCATCATCCGAAATGTTTCGGCGACACATCGGGAATCGATATGGGTGGTCAGCGGCTCGCTGAGACCATCCACCAGGGGACGATAGCCGTAGCGGCTGGCGATCATCGCGGTGATGTTGCCGGCCGACGCGACTTCGCCCTCGCCCGTTTCGGGATCGACACGAGCATACAGCAATGAAACCAACTGCTCCCCCGTGCTCGTATGCCACAGCGTGTCACCGACCCGCTGCAACAGTTGCTTGGGTGTGTGCCGGTAACCCGTGTGTGCGGCCATCGCCGCGCGGGCGATCGTGGCAGTCATCGCACCGGTCACCGACGAATCAACGGCCTCCGCGATCGCCAACAACAAGCTGCCATCGGGGAGAACGTCCCATGCGTGCCAACCGGTGGCCCAGGCATTGGGCGATTCGATCATTCCATCGACCCGCCAGCCTTCCGCAAGTGTCGCGCCGATCGGCAGTCCCTGGAATTGCCACTCGGCGAGATCGCGAACGGCAATGGCCTCTTGCCGTTGCAACTCTCGTTGCTTCGAACGTGCGGCATGCTGCAGCTCAAAGGCTAATTGGGATGCGGCCATTCGCGCCGCGGCCGATTCGCTGCGGCCGAATTCGCGCGTTTGGTCGGCGAACAACCATAGCGTTCCGATCGGCACGCCACTCTGGCTGATCGCGGCGCAAATCCCGCCGGCAAAAGGCTCGGGACTGTTCCACGTGTCCAGCGAGCCGGCATGAAAATCGTCGATCGTCACCACACCCTGAACGAGTGCTTCCAAATCGGCGCGACTGCCCCGCAGCTCACGCGGAGGTTGCTCCAGCTTCTGCAGGCTGAGCCCGAATACCGACCGTGCCTTGAGGTGCTGCGTGTCTTCGTCAAGCAGGTACATCACCGCCGCATCACAACGACAGGCCGCTACCGCATCGGCGAGCGTCCGTTCGATCCGATCAGCAATTCTGCCATAAGAATGATTCTCGACGTCGATCGACGCCGCTGCCGCCAGTTCCGCTTCACGTCGTCGCAATGCTTCTCGCGATTGCCTCAGTTGCTCGGCTAACCGCGTCGCCGACTCGGCCAAACGTATCGCACTGCTGTGGCTCACCGCCGGGATCGCATCGGTGTCGACGCCAGCCATCACATCAATCGTGATCGTCGGCGACAATTGCATCGACGACTTGCGACGGCTTGCACGATGATCAATTCGCCAACCGGTCGCTTCGTGGTAGGCGTCCCAGAAACTCTCGACACTCTCGTGATTGGCCGGGGAACTTGCGGTTGCCGATTGAGTCGGCCCACGATGCACACGCAGGTAGTTGGGGATCGTCTTTGTCACGTCGGGGTTACACCATGTTGGATGTCGGGGGGGAGCGGATTGCGGCGATCCGTGCTTCAGACTGTGCCGGAGCAAAACGCGAGCGTCTTCCACGGCACCGACCAAGTCCCCCGCATTGCAATCGCAACAACGATCGACAGGAGACACACCGACATCCTGGGTGCTAGAACAGAAGAATCGGCACCCGCCACCAGTTACCTGAAGTGATTGAACGCCAAACTCAACCAACTCGACCACGGCGCTCCACCGACCGATTCAATCGGAAACGCCCGCAAACAACGCCCAATCAACCGATCATCGGGATCGCGAAACCGAAACAAGCGTTGGTGATGTTCCGGCTGTTCGTCAACGGCAAGCCGCAGCAGGAAGCGACCGCCGCCAAGTCGCTGCAGATCCTCGCCTGCGGTGAACCGACCGTGCCGCCTGTTTCGGCGCGCTGGAAAAACTCAAAAAAAAGCGAGGCCGCATCACGGCCTCGCCTGAATCGTTTTGATTGTGACCGATCGGTCCGACGTTATTGCCCGACCTCATCGGTCAGCACGAATTCGGGCCACGGTACGTCCGAACTCTTGCCCCGTGGCGTCATCAACGCCTGATAGACTCGAGCGTCGATCGACTCGGATATGAACCGCGTCGCACCATCGGCGAATCCCATGTTGACTCCGTCCACATGCGCCGAAGAGGCGGCGCGAAGTCGGGCGAGTTGGCCAGCGTCATCTGCAATACGAAGATGTCTTGGGCCACCGTTGCACCACCACCATTGATCCGGTGACGAACAAACTGTTCATTACCGACATCACTTCCGGTCGGACTTTTCACAGGGATGCCATTGAGCGCCGTCGCTTGCGGGTCCTCAAAATGCCAAACCATTCCCGAGGTGAACTGCGAGGCATTGAGCTCACCGACGCCCGTCGTGTTCACGGTGGCGTAATCCAAATCGACGACCGGTGCCGCACCAATCAGAAGATTGGGTGCCGTGCCGCCGCCATTGAGAAATCCGGCGAAGAACCAGGGCAACGCCTGCACGTTTTCCGAGAAGAAAGCTGTATTGGTCTTGCCATCCTTCAAGTCATCGAGCGAGACCTTCGGTCCCAGGCCATGGGTCGCCGGCAACGCCGAGCTCAAGCCGGCACCGACATACCTTGCTTTGAACACACCGTTGTTCAGCTTCTGAGCACCGATATGACTATTGGTCGCCCCCGCGGTTCCGCCGTTGGCCGACGCAGCCGCTGCCGTGCGCATGTAGCACATGCCGTTGTTGGTGATGTAGCTGTTACGACCGGCACCGGCATCGGTGATCGGGTTGCTCGCGCATTGGAAGTTGGGCAGGTTTGGCGTCGCCAGCGAGTGGTAACCCGCCCCGGCATTGCTCGCCCCAACCGCAATCGTCGTGCCCAAGGAGGCGCTGGCGTCCGCGATCACGGGATAACTATCATCGGTCCAGTGCTCGTAGGTCGGTTGAGCATCCAGCCATGGCAGCAGGGCAATGCCGAAACCACCGACCTTGGCATGCCGTGGGACCGTACCGCCATAATTCGATAAGTCCGAGCGATCCGGGCCGCCTGCGAATACACCATACTTATCAACCCAGCCGGGCAGGTAGCCCTTGGTGTTCTCGTGCTGAATTGCCGCCAGTGCAAGGTTCTTGATGTTGACCGCACACTCAGCCCTTCTCGCCACCTCGCGAGCGGAGTTGACCGCCGGGATCAACAATCCCATCAAGATGCCGATAATGGTGATCACCACCAACAACTCGACCAAGGTGAAACCGATACGTTTCCGCTTCATTTTTCGCGCTCCGCTAGACAAGAAGAAGGGATGAGCGCTCGAGGACAGGCGGGGGCGCTCTCGGCCAGCTACGTCGCCGGCTAGAATCCCAGGGGAGATTATCACCCGATCACCGCAAAAGTGCAAACGCTTCTCGCTTCTTGACTTCGGACCCTCCTGCTGCCTAGAAACATCCACCCGGACAGCCCATAGAGGGGGTTCCATGCTGGTTTTCACCCGTTGAGCAACTAGTCTAGCATTCAATGAAAGCATTCGTACCTCCAACCAGCCACCGAGCCCGCTCAACGATTTCATGAATTCTCACCTGGTCACTCCGGCAAATTGCCACCATTCTTTGTAGCCGCCCGCCCGATCACCGGTCACTTGCGCGCCTTTCCCTGGTTCGATCGCCTCTCCTTCCTGCTCTTGCTGCGACCCCGCCGTGCCGCTGATTTACCTGGACTACAACCGCACGACGCCGCTAGCCCCTTCGGTTCTCGAAGCGATGCAGCCCTACTGGTCGACCCATTTCATGCTTCCGGGCCAAGAACACCCGCACGCCCAGGTGATTAGCGAGGCTCTGGAGCAGGCGCGAGAGGGGGTTTCGCTGCTGGCCGGATGCGATCCCTTCGAGCTCGTTTTCACCAGTGGCGGTACCGAAGCGAACAACCTTGCCATCCTCGGCAACCTGGCCAAGAAAGAGGTCGGTCATCTGTTGGTCAGCGAATTGGAACATGACTCGGTCCTGCGTGCGATCCAAAGCTTGTCCGGCGACGCCTGGCAAATCGAAACCGTCCCCTGCGATCCATCGGGAGTCATGGATCCCGATCGCTTCGCATCGCGTCTTCGCGACGACACCCGATTGACCTGCCTGCAACTCGCCAATCCTGTACTGGGAACGCTCCAACCGGTTCGTGAAGTCGCCGACATTTGCCACAACCGGGGGGTACCCCTGCACTGCGATGCCACGCAGGCGTTTGGCAAGATTCCGGTCGATGTCGCCCAGCTACGTGCCGACACCGTCGCCATCAGCGGACACAAGTTTTATGGCCCCAAAGGGAGCGGTGCCATTTATGTCCGCCGCGGCCTGCACCTCTCGCCGATCACGTTTGGCGAGCCCCGCGAAATGGGCCTCCGGCCCGGCCCCGAGAACGTCCCCGGCTGTGTCGGACTGGGGGCCGCGGCATCCCTGGCCGGCCGCTGCTCGGCCGACGCAGTCGGGAACCTGTCGGAACTTCGCGATCGATTCGTCGACGGCCTTCACCAAGTCTTCTCGCCCCAGCTGAGGGTGCTTTGCGAAGACTCGCCCAGACTGCCCAACACGATCACGATCGAGATGCCCGGCGAGGCGAAACGGATCCAGCGGGCCGCCCGACAGCTAGTCGTCGCGACCGCCCAATCGGATGACCCCCCCGACGAGATCACACGGGCCCTGCGGGCGATCGGAAGGACCGACGCCGAGATCAAACGCACGATCCGCATCTCCCTCGGCTGGACCACCAGCCGGGACCAGATTGACCGCGCGGTCGACATGCTCGCCGAGGCCTGGGATGGCATCGGGATGAGCTGACGGCGACCTTGGCTTCTGGCCCTGGTCGACCTTGACTTCTGGCCTTCGGCGCCGGCCGATTTCCGACGCCACTGGCCCGCTTCTCGACGGCGTTGAGTCACCCCCCAGATGGTGATTCGGTCGGCCGATCGCCCCCCCATCGTGAGCACTCGCCGGGGGCCTCTCCCACTCTGAAAATCTCCTCTGCTAAATGCTTTCATTCCAAAAAACGCTTCAAAATTCTTGTTGGTCCGTTTGACGCGGCAAAACACGGGGTTCGTGGCTTTCCGCGCTAGCAAATCCGCGATTCGCCACGAACAAGACACCTGGGTATTGCACACGTGTCGATTGCCTGTTTTTTAGGCAGCCGAGCGGTGCCTGTCTGCTATGCTCGCCTGCGTAATCGCCGGGCAATCGTCGTAAGTCCTTTTGAAAGCAATTGTTGTGAAGATTGGTTTGACCCATCGCGAGGATGGCGGCACCAATCCAACACGCGTGTTCCAAACAAAAGGAAGGACGGTTTCGCGATGGACCAAGCCAATCCCACAACAACTCTCCGGTATGCGAGCGACCCCTCACCGGAGCAATCCGAGTCGCTGGCGACCAGCCTTGAATTACCCCCCCCGAATGTCGCGCTGCCACCCCAGGAACGAGGCCGCGAGGTGCTCCGGCTGGCCGAGGAAGCCTTTGCCCGTACCGGCAACTGGGTCGTCTTCTACCGCGAGATGCTGGGTCAGGAAGGGATCGTCCGGAAGCTCTTCCCGTCCCCCGAAGAGATGCGCGACTTTGAGTCCAGCCGCGAGTTCGCCGAGCTCCAGGAAATGATCGCGGCAACCCGTAGCCAGGACACCTCCAAGGGAGACTCGGCCGAACCGGAACGGATGATCACCATCCGGCTTCCCAAGAGCTTGCATGATTCCCTTCGAATCGAATCGGAACAACTGAAACTCAGCATCAACAAGCTGTGCATCAGCAAGTTGCTGCAGAGGATCGAAAGCCGCTTCATCCCGATCCAGCAAGGACGCCGTCGCGGTCGACGCCCCGGCCCCCAAGGGCCGCGGAAAACCGCCGAGGCGACCCCTCCAAGCGACTCGACAGCAAGCTAGCAAATCGTCGATTGCAGCAGCCCGCCAGGCGCCACTCCCATCCCCTTTTCCCCAACCGGGTGGGACGCCTCGGTGGTTGAGCAAAACGCTTGACCCGTCCGTTCGGTTCGAAGGCGTTCTCGAAGGGGGTCAGCGAGTCGACGGGTTCGAAGGGGGTCAGTGCTTTTCTTCGGGTTCGAAGGGGGTCAGTGCTTTTCGAAGGGGGTCAGTGCTTTTCCGGCGTTCGCGCGGTTCGAAGGGGGTCAGTGCTTTTCCGGCGTTCGCAGGGGGGGGTAGTGGTTTTCCTGCACCACCACCATCCTCCTCCGGCTGGCCTGTCACGTCTCGATTGGCAAGAGCCCGTCATCGCCCCCGTCCCCGTCCCCGTCCCCGTCCCCGCCGCGGCCATCGGCGCCGCCCGCCGGGGGAAGGGAGGCCCTGCGCCTCTTTGCGGTTGAGCAAAACGTGTGCTTCGCCACAATGAGTCTCTCATTGAATGCAGCGTTCACCCCTTTTCGCGACAGAGAATACCCTCCCGATGCTCGCCCTCCCCAGTTTCGCCACCACTCGAAACGAGATCGCCGGACTCTCGGTGGTCGATCTCGCGGCCAAGTTCGGCACGCCGCTCTACGTTTACGATCTTGATTCGATTGAAGCCAGAATCTCCGACCTGTCGGCGTTTGACGTCGTCCGGTACGCCCAGAAGGCTTGCAGCAATCTCGCCATCCTGGAGCGGATTCGGCGGCGGGGTGTGGTCGTCGACGCGGTCAGCGCCGGAGAGATCCGGCGGGCGATGGCGGCCGGATATTCCACCGATCCGCGGAAGCGGCAGATCGTCTACACCGCCGACATCTTTGATCGCGAGGCGCTCGACTTGGTGGTCGAGCATTCGTTGCCGGTCAACTGCGGATCTCCCGACATGATCAGCCAATTGGGGGAGCTTCGCCCCGGTGCCGACATCACTTTGCGAATCAATCCCGGTTTCGGGCACGGCCACAGCCAAAAGACAAACACCGGAGGCGAGCAGAGCAAGCACGGGATCTGGCATACCCAAATCAACGACTGCCTGCGCCGCGCCGATCAGACCGGAATCACAATCACCGGGCTCCACATGCACATCGGATCGGGCACCGACCTGGAGCACCTCAGCGCGGTCTGCGACGCGATGGAGCGGGCCGCCACCGAGGTCGGGCGAACGCTCCGCACGATCAGCGCCGGCGGCGGATTGCCGGTGCCCTACCAGACCGGCGAGTCGTACGTCGATCTGGACAAGTATTTTCAGCGATGGGACGCGACCCGAAATCGATTGAGCGACGCACTGGGCCATCGCCTTTCGCTCGAGATCGAACCTGGCAGATACCTGACCGCCGAAAGCGGCTTTCTGGTTGCCGAGGTCCGCAGTGTCAAGCAAGCGGGCGACAATCTGTTCGTGCTCGTCGATGCCGGCTTCAATGACCTGGCCCGCCCGGCGATGTATGGGGCGCACCATCCCATTTCGGTTTGTGCCCGATCAGGCGACGCGGCACAGCGCGAACAGGTCGATGCGATCATCGGCGGTCCACTCTGCGAATCGGGCGATATCTTTACCCAACGTGAGGGTGGTTTCGTCGATAGCCGCCGGCTGCCGCTGGCGCGGGTCGGCGACTTCATCATCCTCGAGAATGCCGGCGCGTACGGATTCGTCATGTCCAGCAATTACAACAGCAAGACGCGCGCCGCCGAGGTGTTGATGGAGGAAGGTCAAGCAAAGCTGATTCGATCACGCGAGACGTTTGAAGATTTGATCCGCGGCGAACGGATTCCCGACTGAGCCAGATCGCTCGAGAGCGACGTCGCCCGCAACGCGAGTCGGCAAATGGGCGAGATCGCCGGCAGGGCGCGACAGACGCCGCGCCACCACGCCGTCACAATCAATCCCACCCACTCCGACAAACACGTGACACCACCTCCCCCATCCCATCCCATCCCATCCCAGCGCATCCGAGCGCGTGCGATATGAACCCGACTCTCGTCCGTCATTCGCGTCTTTGTTGGCTCGTCGCCATCCTCCTCGCCGCCGCTCCGGCGAGCGCCCAGACATTCGCGCCAAAGTTTTTTGCCTTTGAGAACGGCGCAACTTTCCGTCCACTCAGCAGCGAATCGAGACGCTCAAACAACTCGGCTACGACGGGATTGGATCGGCCAGTCCTCGAGATCTGGAACAGCGATTGCCGTTGTACGACGCGGCTGGTCTGCAAATTTTTAGCCTCTACGTGGGCACCAATCTGGCCGCCCTGCAGCCGACCTATGATCCAATCATTTCCCAAGCGATCCGACAGCTGAAGGGACGCGACACGGTGATCGAGCTGTTCGTGCAGGGTGGTCCTGCCGCCAGCGACGCCAGCGCGGTCGCCCTGGTCCAAGCAATTGCCGATCAAGCCAACCAGTCGGGTCTCCGCGTCGTGTTGTATCCGCATAGTGGTTTTTACATCGACACAATCGGTACCGCGGTGCGAATCGCCAAGCAATCGAAACGTGACAATGTCGGCGTGATGTTCAACCTCTGTCACTTCCTGAACGTCCAGCCCGACAGCGACCTGCGGGCGACGCTCGAAGCGTCCAAGCCGTACCTTTGGCGGGTCAGCATCAACGGGGCCGAAGTTGGCGGGAAAGATTGGGGCCAGCTCATCCAACCACTCGATTGCGGCAACTTTGATCAAGTGGCGTTGCTCGAGATGCTCAAGGATATCGGCTACACCGGAGCGATTGGGCTGCAATGTTACGGCATCCACGATCCGGCCAAAGATCATCTGGAGCGATCGATCCGCGCATGGCGGGCGAATCTCGCCAAGGTCGGCCGCTGAGATTCTGACGCGGCGCTGGCAGACGAAGCAAGCGGCTCTCCGCCGTTACCCGATCAACTCGGGGATCGGCTTGCCGTGGTCGACGATCGGTGTGGGGCGACCGTTGAAGTCTTTGATGAAGACTTTTGACGAATCGATACCGAGGTGATGGTAGATCGTCGCCAGAAAATCACCTGGCCCGCAATGACGTTCGATGACATCTTCGCCCCGTTTGTCCGTGGCGCCGATGTAGCCTCCCGTTCGAATGCCTCCGCCAGCCCAAATGTTCGAGAACGCTCGCGGCCAATGATCGCGTCCCGGTTGTTTGGTGCCGGCCGGCGCGCTGGCGTTGCCGGCGCCGGTGCTCGGCTGGTAATTGATCTTGGGTGTACGGCCGAACTCGCCGGTCACGACCACCAACACGCGTTGGTCCAATCCCCGTTCGTAGATATCCTCAATCAGTGCCGTGACCGCTTGGTCATATGCCTCCGCCCGGAATCGAAGCGCATCGAACACGTGGTGATTGACGGCGTGATCGTCCCAATTGTTGACTCGACCACAGAGCGGTCCACGCAGACTGCTGGTCAACACCTCGACACCGGCTTCGACAAGCCGCCGCGCGAGCAGTAGTTGCTGGCCCCACGTGTTTCGCCCGTAGCGGTCGCGCGTGCGGTCGTCTTCCTTGCTCAGATCGAACGCCTCTTTGGTTTTTGGATTGGTCAGCAGCGTCATCGCCTGCTGCTCGAACTGGTCCAGGGCATCAAGTTCCCCCTGAACATCAAAGGCCCGTTGAAGCGTATCGAGATTCTTTCGCAATGCCACACGACGATCCAATCGGTCGATCTCGCGAGGGTCCGACAAGCCGATGTTGGGCACCGCGAAGTTGGCCGCGTTCGGATCGCCGCTGACCGAGAATGGCGAGTAGGCATCGCCCAGATAAGCTGGCCCGTTGTAAGTCGCCGGCGGATTCACACCGACATACGCTGGCAGCGGATTGGTCCTCGGTCCCTGTTGCGATCGAAGATAATTCGTGACCGACATCCAATCGGGCAAACGCGGCTTGGGTTTATCGCGTGTATCGGAGTCGCCCGAGAACATCTGCATCGAACCGGCCGGATGCCCGGCGGCACCGTTGACCATCGACCGCAGCAGCACGAACTTGTCGGCAATCTTCGCCTGCCGTGGTAACAATTCCGTGAATCGCATCCCCGGAATCGCGGTGGGAATCGTACCGAACGGTCCACGATACTCGCTCGGGGCATTCGGTTTGGGATCGTAGGTATCGATGTGCGAACATCCGCCGGGCTTCCAGACCATGATCACCGCGGTCGGTTCACTGCCGGACTTCGGAGGGCTCTGGCCGCGCAGCCGCAACATGCCGGGAAGACTCATGCTGGCGAAACCGGCCAATCCGATGCGCATGAAACCGCGACGGGTTGCCATCCCGCCACAATCGGGTCCGAGGCAGCGATGGGCCGTGCCGGCCGTGAATGGATCACTCATTTTGTTTCTGCTGGTTTGACGCGAATCGCGATGGGCTGGGACACAATGATGTCGACGATGTCGGTTGGCTTGGCTTGCTCTCGTTGGTATTTCGCGACAGCGCCGCCATAGAATGCAATCAGGTAATCACCGGGCGGCGTTTTCAATTTGGCCAAATCCAAAACCGCTTCGCTGCTATCGGCCGTGAGCGGGACATCGAATTGCGGAGCGCGATCAAAGCCTGCGCCAAATGTCTTCAACCCAATCGTCGAACCCGAGAACTCGCATCGCCGCATGTGCAACAGCGGAATGGTCAACGTTTGCCCCGCCATCACTTCCCAAACCTTGTTCTCGCGAGCTGCAATCGTGATCGGTGCGACCTCGGCACCGCCCACCGAAACGGGAACATCGGCCAGCAGCCGCGGCGCGGGAATCTCACTCCAGGCATTCGTGACGGGCCAGGCCATCGACGCCAATCGGCAAGGTCGGCTCACAGTAACGCCATCGATCTGGGCACGCCCAACAAAATTCGCCGCGGACAATCCTTGTGGGGCACCCTCATCCGCAGTGACCAACATGATACCTCGCGACTCGCCGGCCGGAATCTTCAAACCCGCGCCGTCACCCCGTCGGGCAAGTGGTCCATCGCCAATTCGATCTCGCCGTCGAACCCATCTCTGCGAACGACCACCACCTCCAGAGGCATCGTCGATCCGCCGCGAAGCGAGATCGGCTTGGACAGCGCGTTGCGATCGCCGTTGCGAAGGTTCATGTGCAGCGCCCATGCGACGAGCGCGAAATCGGGTGCCGCTTTGCGAATGATCAAACGATAAACATTTCCCGGATCGTTCCGCGTGCCGCCAAACAGATCCGATAATTGCAAACGATGCAGGCCATCCTGTTTGATCTCGATCTTGCCGAGAATATCGGAAGATCCGGCGTTGTAGGGTGGCCCGTCGTAGGAATAACCGTTGCTCGAAACCTTGACCGGGCTGGCGATGTCGCTCAACTCGGCAACGTCCGTCCGTTTTTCCGCCGTCCCATCGCCGCTGATATGCTGGACCAGAATCGATGGATCGGTTTGCAAGCCGAGTCGTTCGGAAGCGACCTCGACCCACCACACCTCTCCTTTTTTGGCCGTGAACTCAAACAGATCGACATCTGCCGCCGGGAAGAAGCTGCCGGCGATGTCACACGGTAGCGTGATCTGCTGCGCCGAAGCTTGCTGGTTGTTGGGCTCCGATTCGTTCAGTGCGGCCTTCGCCGGCAAACCAACCGGTGGCCAGGAAAACGAACTGACGGCGCTGGTCGATGGCAAGCGGTCGACGACTGCTCCCGGTTCAGCTTCCCGAATCGCCAACCGATAAAAATATTCGCCGCCACCCTTGAACGTCAGTTCGTGCACTTTGATGATGAACTTGCCATCCTCCGGCGCAGTGAAGTCGATCGCACCGCCGCGACGCTCAACCACCAGATCGCGACCCTCTGCATCGGCAACGATTAACACCGCGTTCAGCTTCGAGTCGATGCCTTTGGCGGCGCAATCCACAACGATTCGTTGACCTTTCCGGGCCTCGAACCAGTAGTGGTCGATCGCTTTCACCGACATCACACCATTGCAGATCGTATTGACTTGCAAAGCCATTGCGGTCTCCAGCGACGTGTTCGGTTTCACTTGCGCCACTTCCGGCAAATCACCAACGCTGAACACACGCGAGGAGGAGATGCCCAGACTGGTCATCAGCCGCGCTTCGTGCACGCCAAGTGGACAGTCATCGGCAATCGTGACCAGATATTTGTTCGGCTCCGGTTGTCCATCCGACCCGACTTTTTTTACCGCGGTGATTCCGGGGTTCGAAAAACGCAGCTCGCCCGCCCCTTCGATCGATTGACCGCTGACGGTGATCTCGAATTCCGTCCCGAGCTGGCCACCCATCGGAAAAGTTGTCAACAGGCGTGGGGCTGGCAGACAGACCGATTGCCCAGACAGCGTCGTAAGTCCCGACAACACCGTACCAACGAGCACCAGAACCGCGAGCGATTTCCGTTGCCAATTCACGGTAGCTGAGAAATGAGTTTGCATCATCCGATCACTAATGGTTGAACAGGAATTCTTTGGTATTGATCAGCGCCCAGACGAGATCCTGGAATTTCTCTCTTGCCGCTGTGTTCGCATCCACCGGTTTGCCGTCGGGATCGACGAGCGGCTCGGCCAGATAGCCCACCGCCGTGCTCAGCTCCTCTTCAGTCGGCATCCGAGAAAAGGCCGCCATGTACAACTCGTTGATCTTGTCTTCGTCGGGGCCTTCCCCTTTCCACAGCCGATCGGCACGACCACCCGCCGTCGCAAGTTTCGATTGGATGTCCGACGCGTTGATCAGATGCAAGCTCTGCGACAGGCTGGCCGATTGAACTCGCTCGCATTCACAGACGCTCGCACTTTCCGGTCGCCCGAACACCTTCAAAAAAGGTGATGCCTTGTTGTAGCTGTTGTCCGGCAGAGCGATCGCACGGGTCCCCGTCGGCAAATTCGCAAAGTCCGTCCGTGCGCCGGTCAGCTGGTCGATCGCATCCAACAGCACTTCGGCCTGCAGACGCTTCGGATAGTATCGCGAATAGTTCTGGAGGTCGGCCAGGTTTTGGCCGTTCGGTTCCGAGCTCAGCTGATAGGCGTGGGAACTGGTGATCAGGCGAACCAACTCTTTCAAGTCGAAACCGCTTTCCACAAAGTGCCGCTCCAAAGCGGCCAGCAATTCGGGATTCGTCGGCGGGTTGGTGTCGCGGATGTCATCTTCGGGTTCGATCAACGCCCGTTTGAAAAAGTGTTTCCAGTACCGATTGACAAGTGCTTTGGCAAAGAACGGGTTTTCCTCGCTGCTCATCCAGTCGGCCAATCGCAGCCGCGGATCTTCATCCGCCGCGATCTCTCCCACCGAATCGCCGAGCGCGGTGGGCGTCACCAATTCTCCCGTCTTTACATTCGTCGCCGCCGCGATCCCACGCTGGTGAAAGATCAGGTCTTCGCCGGGTGTCGACGTCGGCTTGCGTCCGACTCGGCTAAAGAAGGCGGACAGCCCGTAGTAATCGTCTTGACTCCATCGTTCGAACGGATGGTGATGACATTGGGCGCACTGCATTCGTACGCCGAGAAACAATTGCGCGACATCCTCCAGCTGTTCTTTCGGTTCTTTGACACGCTTGTACCAGGCGACCGGCGGATTGCTGATCACCGTCCCCGTCGCGGCCAACAACTCGCGGACGATGTTGTCATACGAATGATTGGCAAGCAAGCTATCACGCATCCAAGCATGAAATGCAAAATTCGACGTGATGTCACTGGCATCGTCGCGGCGATTCTTCAGCAACGACGTCCACTTGTTGGCAAAGTAGTCGGCATAGTCGGGACTTCGTAACAGCGATGCGATCACCTGCTGTCGCTTATCCGCATCGTCATTGGCCAAGAACTTGCCCGCCTCTTCCGCGGTCGGTAGGCGGCCCGCAATATCGAGCGAGACGCGTCGCAAAAATGTGGCATCGTCACAAACCGGTGACGGTGGGACACCAATCTCCTTCAGATTCGCAAACACAAGCTCATCGATGAAGTTGTTCGGCTCGGGAAGATTCTCGACCGCCGCGCCCAACGGGATCGAGGCACTGTAAACCGAAACCTTGCCTTGATAACGAACCATCACCGAGACCTTGCCGGGTATGTCCAGCGCCTGACAAGCCCTGCTTCGGTCACCTCGGCCATCGCTCGGTCGTTCGATTCGTAAAGCGCCAGCTGCGTGACGTCTCGAATACTCCCATCGGAATAGTGGGCCAACGCCGTCAATTGCTGTTGGCATTTTTTTTGCACCGTTCCACGAGGCGGTTGAACCTCGACCGATCGCAGTACCGGGTCCGAGGCGTCGCTGTTGGGTGTGCCTTGATCAATCCATTTCCGCAACAGCGCGTAGCCCTGCGATTCCGGCTGCAGGCGAACGCCACCCCCGTGCGGCACGCGCCCCGATGCCTTTTGCAACAGCAGACTTCGATCCGGCGCCGCGGGAAATAGCCGCCGACCACGACCCTCGCGGGCCAAATGCTCAAAATCTTCCTGTGGCTCGAATCCCAGCAGCGACAGCTGGAATCCGTTCTGCCCGCCACCCGCCTTCGCGTGACAAACACCGCTGTTGCACCCCGCCTTGGTCAGCAACGGCATGATGTCATTGACAAAGCTCGGCGGCCGATCCGACTCTTCGGCAACCGCGCCGGAGGCGAGCAAACAGACAACGAAGATCGAAGCACACAGCCTTCGAGCGAGCAATTGCGGGCAGCGATCGGTGTCGCATAAGGCCATGAGCAGCGGCCATCGGGAGGGAGGGATTCGTGGTGCTCTCTGGCGCCACGAATGGGGGTGGGAGTCTGACGTCTCAGACTCCATGAATTGTAATCGCATTTGCGATTCTCTTCCACCCAGACGGCAAAGGCCCGCGCCCATGCGGTCGGAAGTTGCGAATTTCCTCTCCCCCCAGACAAGTCCTCTCCCCCCCAGACAAGGTCGTGCGATTTTCGCGTTCAGGACGATCGTTTGGGGACCCACCGATTCGGCGAAAGGCCCCAGAATCTCTCTTCTTTTCTTGTCTTCGTCGTTCCCGCCCTCGCCCTCGCCCTCGCGAACCTGCCACCTGCCACCGACACCCGGGCCGATTCGAGCCGCGATCACGTCAGCAGTCTCCCGCCGCTTTCTGTTGCCGGCTTGCGGCTAAATCACCAAGATGTCCGTTGCCGCGTGTCGATCGGCACAGTGGAGGGGAAACTCACGCCCCAAAACCTTGCGATGGGTCTCGAACGCCAGTTCGGGAGTATTGCTCTCCTGGGACAGATGGGCCAGGCAGGCCCAGGCCAGTCGCGGCGACGCCGCGCGATAGAGAAGTTCTGCCGCATCAATATTGGAGAGGTGTCCCTGGGGACTGCGGATCCGGCGTTTCAGAGTCTCGGGGTAAAAACTACCCGCCAGCATTTCCAGGTCGTAGTTGCTTTCGATGAACACGGCGTCAAGCTGCGGCAGAATCTCATCCAATTCATCGAACACGTGCCCCAAATCGGTCAGAATCCCTAGCCGATGGACCCCGTCATCGACCACAAAACCAACACCGTCGGCCGCGTCGTGGGGTGTTGGAATCGTTTCCACACGTACATCGCCAAAACATAATGTGTGGCCGGCGCTGAAATAATGAACATCGGCAACCTTGCCGAGCTTGATTTTTCAGCGCACGACCGCCAACGTATCGGCCGTGACATGAACGGGAATCCCAAACTTCCGCTGATAAATACCAATGCCCTGAGCATGGTCGCGATGATCGTGAGAAATGACCAACGCATCGACGTCGCGAATATCACGACCGTGCGCCGCCAGACGCTGCTCCGCTTGCCGACCACTGATGCCGGCGTCAAACAGCAGTCGTTGTCCCGCAGCTTCCACATAAATGCAGTTGCCGCTGCTTCCAGATTGCAGAGCGATGACTTCCATACGGCGGATTCTACCCGTCTCGCGCCAATCCGCAAGCGCAGCACGATCGCTTCGCCGTGCAACATCGTTTCGTCGCGCAGCATCGCTAAACAGCGTGCGAGTCGTCGACTTTGGTTTGCTATCCAGATTCGCGTCGCGAACAGTCGATCCTAACTGCTGAAGCGGTCCCTTATCGGTGACACCCGTCCGACTGTGCTGGTCGCAACCGTACGCTTCAAGACCCAGACGACCAGCACAGGGCATCGAAGGAAGCCAGACCAATGTCGATGTATCGAAATCGCTATTTTCTGCTTGGGATTCTCCTGCTGCTGTTGGGGATCCAGTTCCGTATGGTTGATTCATTCGTGCTCAATGAACGGGCGACCCGAACGCTGGCCCGTGTCACCAAAAGCACGCCCGTTGCCGACAATTCCGGAATGAGCTCGTTCATGATGTCCGTCTACCCAAAGCCCACCAAGCGAGTCCAGCCACCTCGCTGGATCGGATTGGCCATGATTGCGGTTGGATCGGTCATCAGCTTGCATGCCCTTTCGATTCCGCGATGACGCAACGCTGAAACTCGCCGCTGCTGTGCAATGGACGAAGCCTCCGAGCCCGTACCAACGCGAACAAGAACCTTCCTGCATCCGACGCCACCACTCCCCTCGGATGCAAACACGCGATCGGTCGCCTTCGGATACTCCCTCCCTGCCGGAGGCGACCGGTCGAATTCAATTGGCAACGTTTCATGCCTGTTCTCGCTCCGGCCAGGACACGATCACCGTTTCATGACTGCCAGCGACGTGGCTGAAACGGTTTCGTCAACCACCACTGCCAACATGCTTCTACTGCCATTCCTATTCATTTGGGCCCATGCCCCCATGCATTTCTCCACCAGCCATTTGCGAATCCTGATCACCGCCTCGGTGATGGTCACGCTGTTGTCACCATTGTTGACGCTTTCACCGAATTCATTGGCGTCGGCTGCCGATGCGTTTGACCGAGAAGATCTTCGCGCGACTCGCAATGCCGCGTCGGCACAGAAGCCGGTGCGTTTGCGAGAGGGAACATTGATTCCGCCAACTGCCGGAACGATCGTGCTGGTCGGAAGACGATGGGTGTTTGTCCCCGCGAGCACCGCCTCGGCGCCGGGGGATGTCGCTGTCAACTCGGATTCGCTCAACGCGACTTCGAACGAAATCCGCTTTCGACCCAAGCCACGCCCGGTTCGATTGGGTGCCGCAGGGGCTGCCGACGCGACGCCCGATTGGAACGAATCTGCGACACGATCGGTCGATGATCCTGCCGTCGCCGCTGTCGGAACCGATCGACCACGCGCCAAAGGATCGATGCCGCAGATGCTGGTCGGCGAGAACCTGATGTTGCAACGTATCGTCGAGGCGGTTCGCATCGATCCTTCGGACGATCGCTGGACCGTCTCGGGCGAGGTGACGGAGTTCTTCGATGAGAACCAGCTGATCATCCGAACCGCCCAACGAGCCAACGCCAAAAAATGATTTTTCACGGTGATATTGACTTGTCACGGTGATATTGGGCAGATCCTCGTCAATCCTGGCGGTTCGCACTGTTTTTTCCAACAGAATCGCTGGCGATGATCCAGGTTTTTCTGGCGATCATCCGCGAATTGTTGCCAGCGGGGCGCTCAGACATTAACCTAGAGGTCTAGTCTGATAGCAAAGCGTTGCTTCTCGTCCAGCAATCAAATGGGAGCCTCATGAGCCAGACCGACCTCATCAGGGTCCGTGTCGATGGTGCCGAGAGAACGATTTCCTTCTCTCCCGACCACCTCAATGACTCGTCCACTGCCGAACAGATCGCCGGGCATCTCAATGATTTGGTCGCAGCGGATGACGGCTCGGCCGCTGGGGGTGATCCGCCGCAAACCTTGAATCTCGACTTCAACGAGATCGATTCGCTCAGCAGCGCCGCATTGAATCAACTGATTGGAATCAACCGGCAGGCTCGAAGGTGCGACATTCGGCTGGTATTGACCAATGTCCAGGAGAGTGTTCGCGATCTGTTTGAGTTGACGAGACTGGAGCGATCGTTTGAATTGACGTCGCCAGAAGAAATGGCCTTGACAGACCCGGTCGATGAATGATCGATTGCCGCGATTCGCCACGGGCTGCACTGCGGCGGGATCGACAGCGGGGCAACTGCACTTTTCACTTATCAACGACGAATCCGCCTCATCTTTCGGAGTCTATTGTGATGAAAACTCGCAATGTAGTTCGATGGTCGATGTCGATCACGATCCCCAGTGACACCTCGGTCGGCTGCGAACTGATCAACGATTTGCTCGAGGCGATGGTCGAGCGAGAGTGGCCCTCGGCGGAGTTGTTTCACGTCCAATTGGCCTACCAAGAGGCGATTGTCAACGCAATTGTGCATGGAAACCGGCGTGCGGCCGACAAGACGGTCGAGATTGAAATGAGCTGTGATCATGGTCAGGTCCGGATCCAGATAACCGACCAAGGCCCCGGTTTTGATCCCCAAAACGTTCCCGATCCGCGCCAGGAGGAATGGCTGGAAGCGCCTGGTGGACGCGGATTATTGCTGATGAGCGAGATCCTGAGCGAACTGATGTACAACGATCTGGGAAACCAGGTCACATTGATCAAGAACAAGGGTGGGGAGGCTCCGTTGCCGGCCGAATGAGAGCGGTTCGCTCGTGTTGCGAGGATGAAGCGGGGGGATGGTTGATAAACGCACCTTGCGAGAGCCCGACCGGTTCAGTAAATTTCCACGCTCGGCGGCCCGATCGGGACCGCCCACAAAATCCCCTGTAGCTCAGTTGGTAGAGCAGGCGGCTGTTAACCGCCTTGTCACAGGTTCGAGTCCTGTCGGGGGAGCTTTTTCAGTTTTCTTGGAAACAAGCGACAATCCAGTAAACGCCCGCGGCCCAGCATGGTCCCGCGGGCGTTTGTCGTTTATCACCGCGTTTCGCGGCACTCTGGCCCACCACCCCGCCACCAGCCGCGCTCTCGGTTCTCTGATCGAGACCACCACCCCGAGACCAGAATCGGGAGTTGGCTCCGCCCTCGCGACAGTCTCAACTGAGAACTCTCAGAGTCTCTGATTCGCGGGCTTCTGCGGTTAACACCTGCCTTATTCCCTGAGCCTTAGAAATACTGCAGTGCCCCCAGCATTTAAATGCAACCGTGGGGGGAAGCTATTACGAATCAAGCAACAACTCAGCTTCCGCTTCTACCTGCACAACCGACTTAAGATCTAAAACTGCAGTGCGTAGAGGCTCATAGATCGGGAGCTCTTGCCCGACGATCTCGAAAGTGACTGCGATAGCGTAGGTAGCTGTCTCGTCGGGATCATGGCTCCACCCTTGATGGCCACGAACTGCGATGCTCAGGTCTTCTGGCAGAGCATTGGATTTGACGATCGCCCAGTCCTTTTGAACGGTTCCTCGGTTTCGTCGCACACCAGAGAGTCCGTGCTGAGTCATTGGGTGCAGTTTCCACGGCAATTCACCATCGCGGTCGCCGTCGGGATCGTCTTCAGTCGCCAGTGCCCGATTCAAAAATGCTCCAGCGGACTCACCATGCTGACTGGCAATCCAATCGAGCCAAACCGCCAGATAGCCCCGCGCCGATCGACGTGTTCGACGTGGAGTAGCCGAGTATGAAAGCGTCACATCAATTCGGATGTCGTACTCGCCACCGGGTGTTCGCAATTCGGGTGGAACTGGAATTTGGAAGACGTGGCATTGCTTTGTGCCGATTATCTGGTCGTTCGATGTGATGAATGTTGCACGGTACTGAGTGTTTTCGGTTGCTCGTGAAATGTCCGGAATACCGTATCCCAGTCGGCGCAGCACGTTGATCTGCTCACTCATTGGTAGCGGTTCTGCCCACGCCGGCCACTGTGCCGATTGGATGATGAGGGCACGATAGAGCAAGCACGAATTGGTTGGCATCACAGTCGGCCAAACGAGCCGCAATACGGGCGACCTTTGGCGCGGAGTAGGAGGTGCCCACATCGTCTTGGGTAACAGCAGGTTCGTCCGTGTAGCGTTGACCCGATCAATATTGGATAAGCTGACGCACGCAGCGGGATAGGTCACGCTTGGCGGTGTTGAACCGTCAATCATATAGTCGCCACCGTATTCAACGACTTCTGGCTTTATGGTGTCCCAGATTCCATGACCACTACGACTGAATGCGGAGGGTTCGCCGTCTTGCCGGGCAAGACTCTGCCATCCGCCGGCGCTGACGGTATCGTAGGCAACCGATCCGACGTCAACGCTTGAAGGCTTTGTGCCGGGTTTGCAATTCTAGATGCGGGTTCGGAAAGATAGTCAGGGTAAGTCTTTCCCGCTGCCAATTGCTCGGCGACGCCAGGGTTGGGTACGGGATTGGAGTGACGAATATTTCCTACACTTTGCAGGACTAAGATGTCACGATCGTGGCAAAGTTGATCAATCTCTGCGGCCCAAGACGACATGTGCCGTGTTCGCGAGGCGACGGTAGAGTTGATGGAGTGATTGAAAATTCGCGTTGGAGTATTGCCGCGATTGAAATGCGAAATAACATCGCGGATCATGGCGGCTGGTAGCATCGTGAGCGGCATCTTGCAGTGTGCATCTAGAACGCGAGCGTTTTGAATCCAGCAATCCAACTCGACGACGCCGGATTTTGGAACGTTCTCGCCATAAAGAACGACGCCGGCGACTCGTGTACCATGTCCGCTCGGTTTGACGTAGTCCGTCACATCGGTCGGGGACGCACCGTCGAGAAAGCATCTTGATTCGGCATCTCGAATGGCGGGCTCAAGATACAGATGAGATTCTTGAATTCCGCTGTCGATCACGCAAACAATGGGAGCATCGGTCGGCGGAACTTGAAACGTCAGGACCAGCCGACAGGTCGGCAAGGTCGCGAGCGACTTGCTGCGGAGTCTCAATTTCATCCGGCTCGGTAACTTCCCAAACGTACGCGTAGTTGAGGACGAAATCGCGGAGTCCTTTTCCGCTAATTCGGATTCTAAGCGTGAAGCTGTCGGGCAACTGAACAGACTTCGTATCGGAATTGTCCCAATTGCTGAGAACTTGAACGTTGTACGGAGCAAGCATCGTCTCAACATCGTCAAGCCGGTTGTCCTTGAGTTCATCCCATCGCTCATACGCGGCCAATCGATCGTTTGACCATTCGTTTTCCTTTCTTGCCCACGTCTCTGGCTTCCATCGGGGATTCGCTTGGGCCGATTGCGAATCTGCCAATCACCGGTGCAGGCGATACTGACGTCAATAGGCATGATTCGATGACTGATTCAAGTAACAAGCTACAAGTTCTTCCATGTCTTGATTCACATGAGCTGGGTGAACGTCGACGTCGAGAGTTGGAATTGCGTCCCGAGCTTGCGGAGTCACTGGGACGATCGGCGGTCGAGGCCATCGAGCTTGGCTACTACCTGACTGACCGTGGAAAGGTAGAGTGGCACCGCCTGGTCGCGAAGGCGAGAGATTCGAAGATCTCGATACCGCCGGAGGCGGAATTGCCCACAGCTTCAAACCCTCGTGAATCCGCTGGTGTGAT
The DNA here is from genome assembly GCA_963734865.1 of Pirellulaceae bacterium. GTDB lineage: Bacteria > Planctomycetota > Planctomycetia > Pirellulales > Pirellulaceae > CBDCUW01. Next base: position 39,882 of record CAVTIV010000019.1, on the reverse strand, counting down.
TGTGACGCGGGTCCAAGTGACCAATGAAACAACGCTCGGGGCAGCAAAGCGGTTGGTTGATGCTGGGCTGCGGCCGCTCGCGTTGAATTTTGCCAATGGGTTTGAAACAGGAGGTGGATTCCTGAGAGGGGCAACCGCACAAGAAGAGGCGTTGTGTCGATCCAGTGCATTATACGCCACATTGCTGGATGATCCGATGTACGCCTTTCATCGCGATGGCCGCCATTTGGAAGCAAGTAGTTGGTCAATCTTGTCCCCGGATGTTCCCATCTTTCGCGATGATGTTGGCATGGAACTGGACCAGCCGTGGCTGTTGAGCTTCATCACCTGCGCTGCTCCGTACGCACCGGAACTTGGGCAATCGTTGTCGTCACAGTTGCTTCGAGAACGGATTCATCGAGTGCTGGCGATCGCCCAATCGTACGGCTACCACTCCTTGGTCTTGGGAGCTTGGGGCTGCGGCGCGTTTGGCAATGATGCGACCAGAACCGCTGAAGATTTTCGTGCGGCACTCGAACGCGAGTACGCGGGCGCATTTACGGACGTTGTCTTCGCAATCACCGACTGGTCGCCAGAACGCCGATTTCTTGGACCTTTTCGGTCCGCCTTCGAAGCGTCGTGAGAAGTTAGCGAGGATCAGCCGGTTGACCAATCGAATCAACGTGCTGTTTGTCTGCAGCCGGAATCAGTGGCGAAGCCCAACTGCTGAAGCGGTTTATCGTGAGGACCCGCGAGTGTCGGTTCGGTCTCGAGGTACCACGCGGTCCGCGAGGCAGACGATTCAAGCTGTCGATCTCGCTTGGGCGGATTTGGTCTTGGTAATGGAGGACAAGCATCGCCATCGATTGCTCGCAGATTATCCCGGCGAGACCAAATTCCTGCCCATCGAAGTTTTGCACATTCCAGACGACTACCAGTTCATGGACCCAGAGTTGGTAGAACTAGTCCGCGCTTCCGCCGAACCATTCATCGAAAAAGCAGCTACGAAGGCTTGAAGACAACGAGCGTATGATCTTCGCCATCAAGCTCGTTATCGATGATCGAACTGATTGTATTCCGATCATCCGTACAAATCGCCACCACGCTCGCCACGTGTCGCGTCCGCGCAGACTGGGGAGTAGACCGCCGTATCGTAATTACCTAGCAACGTGGGTAAACGGGGCCGCCCTTCGCCCACTGTCCGTAGGCAGCCATGAAAGCTTGGCGAGTTCGACCGGGAAATTCCTGACTCTCCGCTGTTAACCAACTGGCAACACTCGTCGCCAGCGTGCTCAGCGACTATCGGTTAACACGATCGGGCCAATTGCCGGCCCGCAGGTTCGCCAAATTTGGAGCGGAAAAGGCTTGACCGATCCCCGCTAATTTGATGTAATCTGCTCGGTACTAACAACTTACGAAGCTCCAAGATCGAGACTCGTTCCGCAGGCAGTTCGGTTCGGGGAGCCTTTTAAAACGGATGCCCATTCCCGCATCCCGCAAACGTGTTAACCGGGCCGAAGCAAACGCTTCGGCCTTTTTGCGTTTGAGCCCCGGATTTCCGGGCTATCCGCCGACACCCGCGGCGATTCTCGCTTATCTCGTCTCGAAAGGGCCCAGCTTCGAGAAAGCCCTTTCTCGCTCGCCACCCCGAGCCCAACAAAGCCGTCTCTCTCTTTCTCTGAGTTAACAAGGACACTCTGGTTAACACTCTGCGCGAGTTTTGAGACCGGATTTGGAGAGACTTAGAGAGTAGGGCTTTGCTCCCTTCTAGAGCCCCTGCTTTCTTAGATGGCCATTGATCGCCCTGCTAGAATCCGGCCTCGGATGCATTTTTTCGCGATCCGTCAATTCTCTCGGGGCTAGCCTGTACTCGCGCGGTACTCGCTCCATCTTAAGCACTTTCGCTCCAATCAACTTACCGATTCGATAAACGTTTTGGCACTGTGTGTCCGTCGTATTCATGCCCAGAAACAACGTGGTCACGGCACCGGGAGCAGGAGCAGGTTTGTTTCCCTCATGAATCACGATTCGGTATTCCTTCTCGTAGCTCCAGTCCTCGTGCTTCGCGAAAAGAGCGCTCATCCCACGTATCAAGAATCCTTGCTTGTACTTTTCCGGGGTCATTGGACCGTCGTTGTAAGCCCGTAGCTCTGCATTGAAATCTTCGATACTCTGCGGTAGATCGTGCAGCCAATCGGACAACTCACTTGTTGTCAAATACTTGACCGGGGACGCATTCCGGATAATTGGCAACTCGTCCATCTCCTCATTGAATGCGTTGATCTCTGAGCTAAGCGGGCGTGTCTTCAGCTGATCGTCAGTGTAGTCGGTGTATTCGATACAAAGGCCGCGGTGTGATTCTGCATAGTGCGACCACATTATGATGTTTGCACTTAGCTCGGACATAGATAGGACGCCCCACTGATCGTTTCCGCCATTCATCAGGCTTTGCGACAAGCCGCAGTCAAATGGATCGTTCAGGCTTGTTGGTTTCGGATACCAAGCATACCTCTCAACGAGAGCGCTAATCGTGTTGTCATTTATTCGCGTGTACTTGTATAGCTTCTTCATTGCTGTTCAGCTCACTGCGGGATTATGCCAATGGCTATGCATCACATTAGCTTAGGGACCGTCCCAAAATAAGTTACCGAATTGCTATTGGTGGTATTGATGCATGTCATTCACAATTCGTGAATGCCGGATGCAGCAACTATCGAAGGAATCGAAACCAAGTTCAATGCCCTTGCGGGCGACCTTGATGAGCGTGGGCGTCGACGCTGGGCTGCAACGGAGGCGTTGGCACTGGGGCGAGGTGGCGTTACAGCAGTCGCGTTGGCGACGGGACTGTCGGATCGAACCATTCGTTCGGGGATTCAAGAACTCAATAGCGATAGCCCTTTGACCAGTGGACGACAAAGACGTCCAGGTGGTGGTCGGAAATTGCTGGAATCGATTCAGGAAGACTTGGTCAATGCGGTTGATCGACTCGTCGAACCTACCGAACGAGGCGATCCTCAATCGCCACTTCGATGGACCTGCAAAAGCCTGAACAACCTTCAACGTGAACTCAACTCTCAGGGCTATACCGTTGGGCGATCGAAAATTTCTCGAATTCTTCATTCGCTGGGTTATTCGCTTCAGGGGAATCGAAAGACTCGGGAAGGAACCGACCATCCCGATCGAAACGCCCAGTTCGAGCATATCGCTCGGCGGGTAACGGCTTGTCGTCGGGGCGGGCGTCCGGCAGTGTCGGTTGATACGAAGAAGAAAGAAACACTGGGAAAAAAGGCGAATGTGGGTCGAGAATATCGGCCTCAGGGCGAACCGTTGGAGGTCGACACTCACGACTTTCCCGACAAAGAACTTGGCAAAGCGATTCCGTACGGCGTCTACGACATCGACATCAATGAGGCTTGGGTATCGGTGGGAGTGAGTCGCGATACCGCTGAGTTTGCTGTTGAAGCGATCCGGCGTTGGTGGAAACGACTGGGAAAGAAACGTTACCGTCAACCGAAGCGACTTCTGATCACCGCCGACAGCGGAGGCAGCAACGGGAATCGTAACCGGTTGTGGAAGTACGAATTGCAAAAGCTTGCCGATGAAACGGGGATGACGATCGAAGTTTGCCATTACCCACCCGGGACAAGCAAATGGAACAAGATCGAACATCGCTTATTTTGTCATATCACTCGCAACTGGCGTGGCGTTCCACTTGAAACGCATCAAGTCGTTGTCAACCTGGTCAGTTCTACTCGAACCGCGGAAGGCTTAGAGGTCCACTGCCGCCTGGACGCGAACGAGTACGCCAAAGGCCGCAAAGTCACAGACGAAGAAATGGATAATCTGCGAATCAAACGCAACGCCTTTCATGGCGACTGGAACTATGAGATTCGCCCACACCTATAATGTCTGTTCCGGTAACTTATTTTGGGACCGTCCCTTAGTATTGCGTTGCCAGTTTCTCTAAGGTGGTCAATTAGGTCCAGGTCGACGTTGATCTTCAGATCTTCGAGCAAGTTGCGACCGGACAGAATCTGCAATAAAGGGTAAGCCGGGCGGTGAAAACCGCTCGGCGTCAGTTCCATGCGGTTTCATCGGTGCGCAAACATCGAGAACTACATCTAATCAGAAACTCCCGATTTTGGACAGCAGCTTCTTAAACTTCATGCGTTGCCGCGACCAATTGAGATGAGTTGCGATTGCGCGGACTTCGCGTTCGCGGAACGGAGCGCGCTGCTCGGTCGTGGGTTCGAGTTCGAGAATTGCTTGTTGGATGTCCGGTGCGAGGTAGGTCAGGTTGATGATCTGCGTGACTCGAGCCGCCGTGACACCGGCGGCTCGGGCGATCTCGGTTTGACTACCCACCAAACCGCTATCCAGCAAATCTTCGAGACGGATGGCCAACGCCATCAGCCGCTTCACGTGGGGAACACGGGGCGTCCTGGGCGGTGGTTCGCGCTTCTTTGGCTTGCTCTTGGCTTTCTTTAAACGTTTTCCGAAGCTAGCTGTGAGGTGGCCGGTCATTTTGATTCCTCCGATTCATTGTCCGGGCTTCCGAGGGACTGCAGGCCGGTCGGGCTGAGCGTGATCGAGATGTTCCCCTCGCGCGGATCGTGGTCTACTCGTTTAACCGAGCGCTCGCAATGACCTGTTATCGCCACTTCGGGTCTTGGCGGAAAGCACTGTCGGCGGCCGGCGTAGTGGTCTTCAACCGAGGGAGGCGAGCCTGATGTCACGCGAAGCGATCATCCGCCAAATCGTCGACCGCGACTTGGCCAACAAGGACTTGAGTGAAGAGTCGATTCGCAAAAAGGAATCGGCCCTGTACGAAATCGCTTGTGACGAGTTTGGTTCGTGGGAGACGGCACTGGAGTACGCGGGAGTCGACGTTCGCAGTTCGTGCCGCACGGACGAGAAGTGGACGATCGAACGAGTGCAGCAACAACTAGGCGTCTTTGCACAACGGGCTACGACCTGAATGCACACTCAACCGAGATCGCAACCAAGCTCTCTACCGCGGCGTTGCACTATTTCGGATCCTGGCGGGCCGCGCTGGCCGGTTCTGGAATCAACCTTGCCAACGTTTACCGTCGCCGTCCGAAAAACCTTGATCGCGAAACGATGGTTCTGTGGCTGAAGGAACGGCAAACGGCCGGCCAGAGTTTAGTATGGACCGAAGTCTGTTTGGAAAACCGCGAGCAAGCACTCGCCATCCGCCGTCGATTCGGCAGTTGGGCCAAAGCCCTCCAGGCCGCCGACCTCGCCGAGCCAAAATAGCCGTGAACTCCGTCACAGCGCCGCGAGACTTGCCGCGTGTCGCGTTACAGGATCGATACCGAACCCCGAAGCCAGCCAAGGTGTCTTTGGCGTCTGTCGGAATACACGCGATCTATTGTGAACTGGCCTGAAGGTGCGTTATGAAAGTCTATCTTGATGATGAGAGGGAAACGCCCGAGGGCTGGACGCGAGTCTACTGGCCTGACGAAGTGATTGAATTGCTGCGAACTCGCTGCGTTGACGAGATCAGTCTAGACCATGACCTGGGCGACGATGTGCGGGGCACCGGATACGACGTGATTGAGTGGATCGAGGAGCAAGTTGCGCTGAACCGCTTCACCCCGCCCATTATTCATGTGCACTCGGCGAACGTCTCCGCACGCCAAAAGATGGAGTTGGGAATCTCCGCAATTGCGGCTTGCCGGGCACCAATAGCTCGAGTTCGATAACGTCATATCGTAGAATCCCCATCTGCGACCAACATGAGGGAACGACATTGTGGATGATGCAATCAACGGAGAGCCGCGGGAGGTCACCCTTTACACCGACGGCAAGGGCCAGTGGCTGAAAAGGGTTTGGGCCGCGCAGTGCCCTGAAATGATTCTGTTCAACGACCAATGCCAGGGTGCGCTCGGGCATCAAGGCGACCATTGGTGTTTTCGCCCAGACGGTGCCTACCATTTCAAACCGCATGAATCGGATCCGAAGCGTGAACATATTGGTTGTGGGACGACGCCGCCAGGCAATGCGGAGTATCGAACGCCACTGGAAATGACGCGGTACCACTATCTCAATCACTATGAGGATGGCGAAGTTACCGATCCCTCGGAACTCGAGAGGCTGGAGCGTGGGGAATTCAAGTCCAACGAAAACGTTGACCGACCGTGCACACCCGAGGAGATGGAGCAACTAAGGCAACTCGGCCGCCTGGAGACTGATGATCGTCTCTTGCGTCGGGAATATGCAGCCAAGATAAAGTACCGGCCCATGGACTTTTTGGCCAAGTCGACGACCGGCGACATCGCCAAGCGATTTGACAGTGACGTCGAACGTTTTAGCAACTTGGAAACCGGCCAGTCTGCCACGATTGACGCTCCGCTTTCGATGAAGTTAATTACTGAGGCGGCGGTGCAAATGACCCCGAGCATCGAGCGAGTCTTGGATATCGGCTGTGGGGCTGGGAACAATACGCTTAAGTTGCGTGAGGTCTACGGAGAGCCGTTTCACAGCGATCTGCTCGATTTGAGCCAACCGATGCTGGAGCGGGCGGAACGACGAGTCAAAGAGGCCGGGATCGATTCGGTAACGGTTTGGCAGGCGGATCTTCGCGATGCTGATTTGCCACAAGAAAGTTACGACGTGATCTTGGCGGCTGCCGTCTTGCACCATTTGCGAGATGACGCCGACTGGCAGGCTGCGTTTGAGAAAGTGTATTCGCTGCTGCGTCCGGGCGGATCGTTCTGGATCACCGATTTGGTGGTCCAAGAAACGGTGCCGATTCACGAGCTGATGTGGCAGCGGTATGGTGACTACCTCGAGGGTGTTGGCGGTGCAGAGTACCGACAGAAGGTATTCGACTACATCGAGCGTGAAGATTCGCCGCGGCCGGTGACGTATCAGCTCGACCTGCTCCGGCGAGTTGGCTTCACGCACGTGGAACTGCTGCACAAAAACAGCTGCTTCGCCGCGTTCGGGGCGTGGAAGGAATAAGGCTGTGGGACGAAAAAAGAAGCCGTTGCCGCCGAGAGTGAAGCGGATGCGTCGCCAAGGTCGGCTTGCATCGGCTCGGTCGTGGCTGCCGAAGTATTCAGGAAAGAATGTCTTGAAAGGCTACTGCAAGCACTTCGGCGTGGACTGGCGATGTGCAGCAGCGGAGTTGCAAATGCTCGGCCTGAAAATTGATCCGGCATATTTGGCCATGCGTGAGAGGACCGAAGCGGAAAAGACACGGCAGAATAGGGAACGATCCCAACGGCAAGAAGCGGAAGAAGACGCTCACTGGCATCCCTACACCGATCCGTTTACCGCCTATTTGGCCGGTGACTTGGCGGCTCTTAATGACCTCGAGCAGCGTGGGCCAGCCAATGAGGATGACGCATCAAATCGGAGAGATCTTCCCTTCTGAGGAATTTAGATATCGTTTGTTGCCACCAACTCAGTCACGGCAGGTGATCTCGGAGATAATCAGTCGCATGTTGTTCCGCTTCATCGTGATTGAGGACTTCGCCCTGGCGATTTGTCCGCAGTCGTTCTATGAAGATTTCCGTTGCTCGGGCAACGATATTCGGTTGCTTCAAAAATGCGTCGCTCCGTGAGTAAATGCTGTCGTCGGGACCGAATTCTCCTGCGATCAATGAATGCAGGAAGAAATTCACTGCCTGGCATATTCCCTGGCTCGGGGAATGTGTTTCTGGGGAATGCTGCTCATTCCAATGCTCAGTCAATCGATCACTCTCTGCTCGTGCTGGTACGTCATGTCGAGCAAGCGACAGCATCCAATCTAGTTCTCTTGCGGAGCCATCGCCCCCCAAACTCTCGAGGTAAAGTTTCTGGTCACGGCGAGACTCCGTTCGCGACTTAAAGAGGAGCACGGCAAGCTGCTCTGAGGTCAGGTTCAGATTTGGTTCCCGCATTCCTTCACTTTCCGGTGCTCTTTCATGCAATCGATAGGCGACTTGGCCAATGATCACGTCTAACCGAGCTTCGCTGGCCAGTTTCAACAAGTCGCCTTCAATGCGTTTAACGAAACCGCTCTCGCGATTTCATATTTGACACGGCATCCACGATGGCGTGAGCGTCGCAGGCGTACGAGTCGACTCCTCCAAATGGTGGGCTTTCGAACGGCGGGCACTTGTGGCCGCAGAATCTGCCACTACGCCGCCAAACTCGCCACGTGTCGCGTCCGCCCGCAAACTGGGGGGCGGTCGATCGTAATCTCCTCACAACGCGGGCGAGTGGGTCCGTTCCCCGTCGATTGACGACCGATGATAATTTATTTTCGCCGACCGCGTTTCCCTCTGTCGGGTAGAGAAGTTCTGACTCTCCGCTGTTAACCAATCGGCAACCTAAGCCGCGAGCGTGCTCAGCGACTAGCGGTTAACGTGATTGGGCCAATCACCAGTCCCAAGGTTCGCTAAATTTGGATCGGAAAAGGCTTGACCGATTCCCGCTAATTTGATGTAATCTTCGAGGTACTAATAAATTACGAAGCTCCAAGAGCGAGACTCGCTCCGCAGGCAGTTGGCTTCGGGGAGCCTTCGCGGCCAGTATCAAAATGATGCTGCCGCTAGTAAACGCCAAAGGTCGATGCACACGCATCGGCCTTTTTGCGTTTGATCCCTAGGTTTCCGGCATTTTCTAGCTCCAGCCGGTTTTACTCACTGGTCTCTGCCCGCGAGCGAGAGACGCGGAAAAGGTACTTTCTGGCGGCTTCCCCCTTGGGCTACAACGAATACTCTCGGACTCTCTGAGTTAATAGTCCGGCGTCAGTTAACAACTTTGGCCCGCTCTGCACGGAGAGAGAGAGTCTCGGCAAGAGTCGATCAAGAGTGAGTCGAAGAGAGAACCCAATTGGCGATTGCGATTAAGAGCGCGTCGGTGAAAAGACCGAAGCGACTTTCGTTACGACCGAACTCCGTTCGGTCGATGCAACCGACGGCACGAAGAAAAGGAGAAACCAACCGGCGGTGCGTGGGTCACGAAACGAGTTTGACCGCTGATGCTGATGAACCGCAGTGGTTGTTGAATCGCGAAGCGATGGAAGGTGGTAGCCCGGGGTGAGGTTGGCGAGCCTCAAGCGAGCCGGCCGCGACCCCGGGTTCGATTCACCAATCATGGATTCCCGCCGGCGATCGGGCGGCAAAGCCGCCCGATCGCCGGCGGGGGATTTGTTTTTGCGCTGTTGACCTGGGGCTACACCAACCTCGCTCGAGGCTCGGTGTTGGCCGCCCCAGGCTAACGTATGTCGTCGCTGCGCGACTTTTGCTCTGGGTGCTTCGGCTGGACCATCTTCGCGGAGTTGCCCGAGCGGCAAATTGCCGTCGGTCTTGGACACCGCTGGCATTACAGGTCCTAAAAGTGAGGGGGCGGCGAGTCTGAGGTGCTGGTCAAGCCGCTGGACGTTCCACGTTCAGCCCGAATTATCTTATTTGCCGCCGATCAGCTTCTGGAACAGTCGACGTTGTTTGGTCCAGTTCAGTTCGGTGGCGATCTGGCGGACCAGCCCTTCCCTCTAAATTAGGGTTGGGAGCGGCCGTCGGTTCGAGGTTCAGAATTGCATGTTGTTTTTTTTTAATGTCAGGGGCGAGCCGGTTGAGGTTCAATATCTGAGTGACTCGGGCACGTGTGATGCCCGCCGTGCGCGCGACTTCCGCCTGGTCTGCGATCTGGCCCGTTTCGATCAGGTGTTCTCGCTCCGTATGCCCGCGGCGATGGTTGTACCAGTCCTGCGCCACGCGAAGAATGTGGTCCAAGTGCGTCTCGCTGACCACGCAGAATCCGTTGAGCACTTCATGCTTGAGAGTTTGAATCACTCGTTCCACAAACGCTTGCAGGTTGGCCCAACTGGCAAGAATGATCAGCATCAATTGCCACGGTTGCAGAATGAATTTCATCGGCGTCTCACTGGTCCGGAAAACCTGAGACGATCATTGGTGTGAAGGGAAATGTGAAGCTGCGTGGCCAACTCTGTGAGCGATCGCGGCTTGCCGCCGTTCCGGTGAGAACGATCGCGGAAACAGTACCGACATCGACATGAATGTCAGTTCGACTGAGATGTATCCCTGTCAAGCGTCTGAAAGCCCCCTTTTCGCAGCGTCTAATGCTCAGCTGAGTTTTTGATCAGACGCCTTTACTCCAGCCGATAACGCCAGTAGCCCGGTTTGCGTCGCGTGTGCGCCAACGCGACGATGTAGATTGTTTCACCACGAATTGCATAGACGAGAACAAACGGGAATCTCTGAAAACGAAATCCTCGCGTGTCCAGCACCTAGACCGCCCACGCTTCCGGCGATCGCTGAATTAATTCTTCGGCGGCCTGAACCAGAGTTCGCAACTCCGCGGCGGTTGCCTCATTCCGCTCGCGGTACCACCCAATCGACTCACGAATCTCGCGGATTGCTTCGGGGTGAAACTCAATCCGGTAATTCGCTTTCGCCATCAATTATCTTCCATGCTTCGGATGCCGCAATCCGCAGAAATGGGTCAAGGCCAAAGAACTCTGAGAATCGATCGGCGTTTCGCGACATTTCTGCCAAGCCGGCTGGCACGTCAGGAGACAGCATTTCAGCCGGGTCGATGTAGTCATCACTCGAGGCGCACAACCACATCACATAGAGAGGCCTGGTGTCACCGGCGATCAGTAGATTCAACAACAAGAAAAGGGGTCAGGCCTCTTTTTGGAGCTGGTCAAGTCGGTTAGGATGTGTGCATGGCGAGAGCACCACGAGCCGACGAGGCAGGCGGGATTTACCACGCGCTGAACCGCGCGAATATGCGGGCAACGATCTTCCGTAAGGACGACGATTTTGCCGCCTTCGAACGACTTCTCGCCGAAGGGCTCGATCTCTACGACGTGGAACTCTACAGCTATCAGCTGATGCCCAACCATTTCCATCTCGTGTTGAGCCCACAAATTGACGGGGAAATGAGCCGATTCATGGGCTGGGTCGGTGGCACCCATACGATGCGCTACCATGCCCACTACCATACCGGCGGTATGGGGCATGTTTACCAACAGCGATACAAGAGTTTTCCGGTTCAGGATGACGAACATTTTCTAGTGGTGAGTCGTTACGTTGAGCGCAACGCCCTGCGTGCCGGACTGGTCGGGCGTGCTGAGGAGTGGCGTTGGGGGTCGTTGTGGCGATGGCTGCAAAAGCCCGAGCCGAAACCGAACCTGCTGTCGCGTTGGCCGCTTCCGCGACTGCCCAATTGGGTTGATCGAGTGAATGAACCGCTGTCGGAAAAGGAACTCGAGGCTGTCCGCCGCTGCGCACAGCGTGGCTGCCCGTTCGGGGAGGAGAGCTGGGTGGAATCGATCGCCCGGCGACTAAATCTTGAATCTACCATTCGTCCCAGGGGCCGACCTCGCAAGTGGCCGAAGCTAGAAAAAGAGGCCTGACCCCTTTTCTCTCCCTGCCTGCTCGACGCGATCATGTTTCGCGGCGTGTCTGGCCGCCAACACGCTTTCGGGCTTCGCACCTCCGGTGGCCTATCATCGCCTAAAGAAGGAGTAATTGCTATAATTGTGAGCAATTCTCATGCGATTTGGAAACTTTAAACAACCCAGGAATCAGCCGTGAGCAACGCCAAGAGGCTACATCCTTTTCGGTCTGCGGCAGTCGTACTCATCGCGACCTTCGCCGCAATAGTCGGTCTCAATGCAGCGGCCGAAGATGCTGCGATACTTTTCCCGTCCGAAATCGTAAACTTCCAGCCCATCGAGGCGAATCCCATCTTTCGGGGTCGCGGGAAAGGACATTGGGACGAACACATCCGCGAGCGAGGCTGGATTCTCCGCGAGGGAAACGCCTGGTGTATGTGGTTCACCGGATTCGAAGGGGGCGGTGGGTATGACGGCACTATCTTGAAGCTCGGATATGCGACGTCGTCGGACGGTGTGCGATGGAATCGATATCCGGAAAATCCCGTCTACAGCGAAACGTGGATCGAAGACATGATGGTCGTCAACCACAACGATACGTACTACATGTTCGCGGAGGGAAAGTATGACATTGCCTACCTGCTGACATCTGCGGACGGAATTCATTGGACACGCATCGGGCCGCTAGACATCCGACTAACCGATGGTCAACCGATTTCCGCGGGACCTCGCGGCACGCCGACCGCCTGGTATGAAAATGGCACGTGGTACCTGTTCTACGAGCGCCGTGACTTGGGCATCTGGCTGGCGACTTCGTCAGACATGAAGGTCTGGACCAACGTCAGCGACGAGCCGGTGATCCAATTGGGCCCCGAAGCGTACGATCGTCGACAGGTTGCGCTCAATCAAATCATCAAACACAACGGCATCTACTACGCCTTCTATCACGGCAGTGGCGAAGGCTCGCGACTATGGAGCACGAACGTGGCCGCCTCGAAAGACCTCGTTCATTGGACCAAGTACGGCGGCAATCCGTTGCTGCCAATCCAGGAAAACAAGTCGAGCGGGATTCTCGTCCACGACGGAAAGCAGTACCGACTCTACACCATGCACGACGAAGTTCACCTTCATTTTCCAGTCGCCGCAGCTGACCACTGATAGGCGAACTCATTAGATCGCAAGTTGAACAACGTTCTACAGTGGAAGCCTCGTGCTGACCGACAGCACCGTCAGCGGCAATCACACGACCGGGGGCGACGGTGGAGGCGCCCGCGTGCAAGAACTGCGTGCGCACGAATTTCGTGGCGGTGTGGATTGGATTGCTTCAGCGATTTGCGTCAGTTGATCGTTGACGCGGACGCAGAGCGTCATTTTGAATCGCGTGGGGTCAAAAAATTGGAACGAACATTCCGGCCTGTGAAGTCCGCAGTTGCGCGGTTCGATGGAGCCCAATTCTCGGTCGAGATTGAAACCAGACAGAGCGGCGCTGGTTAAAAAGTGACCGAAAACGCCGGCACCGCGAAGCAGAAATCACACCGATGTCTTGAGACCGGCGTGGTGCGGATTGAGTGAAGGCCGCACAAGCGAATCGAGAGGAATGTCTTGAGCCATCGTTTGGACCTTCGGTACTAGGTGACAATATCTCTATTGTACCTTGGCACGCAACTTCGAGGAACGATCGATTCGAACCCATTTACTATGATGGTCATGACGAGAGCCGCGATTGGACGGGGACAGCAAAAAACTTGCTGATCACCGATCGCGCGAACCAGGTCGCGCAAGCGCTGGCCGAAACCCCTGCTCCAATCGACCACGCGGGGCAAGTCAGGATTGAATTAGAAGTCTGAGTTCTCCCCATGATTGGGAAAGACATCGGGCCTTGGTAGAATCAGGGTTTCAAGATTCACAAGTTGCTGTGACCGCGCCGATGTCATCCACCCTGAAGTTGGGCAGTGTTCTTTGCCCAATGTCGGCATCGGAGCTTCGGGCATGAAGGATTATCTCGATCACGTGCGATCCAAGTACCAGAGTAAGACCGAGTGTTCGACATCGACTTGCCGTGGGGCAAACGGGACGCGATGGAGATCACCGTCATTCAACTGAAAGGCGACAACGACTGATGAAACACTGCACCCTGTTGATCTTTGTCGCCACCTTACTCCCGTTCACGGTGGCGCTGACTTGCACAGCAGCCCCACACGAACCCACGAATGCCGCCGAAGCGGCTGCCAGGAAGGCGGAAGCGGATCAGAAACTCGATGAACAGTATCAGGCGTGGGCCAAGACGCTCTCACCCGCCGAGCAAACCTGGGAGCGTGTGCTGCAAGAGAACCTGGGTAGCTTCTACCTGCCGATCCACAAGCGGCAAAAGGTCGCCGGCCAGTCGAACGCATGGGACTTCGTGAAGGATGACCCGAAACTGCCACGCGTAATGTTGATCGGGGACTCTGTCTCTCGGGGCTACACGCAATACGTGCGGAAAGCACTCGCAGGCAAAGCCAACGTCCACCGGGCTCCGGCCAACTGCGGTCCCACGTCGCTGGGACTGAAGAACATCGACATCTGGTTAGGCGAAGGCAAGTGGGACGTGATCCACTTCAACTTCGGCATCCACGATCGGAATACGCCCGTCGCCGAGTATAGCCAGCGGCTAGAGCAGCTTGTTGAACGTATGCAAAAGACGGGGGCCAAACTCATCTGGGCCTCCACGACGCCAATCCCTGATGATCCTGCCAAGAAACAGACAGCGGCCTCAATCGTGGAGCGCAACAAGGCGGCGGCCGAGATCATGGCGAAATACGGTGTGGCGACCGACGACTTATTCACCGCGATCACGCCTCATCTGGACGAGATGCAGAATCCGAACGACGTTCATTTCAACGCAGCGGGGTATGAATTCCTGGGGCAGCAAGTCGCCGACGCGATCACCACGGCATCGAAGTAAGGCAAGTCAACCGGCATGAAGCAACTGATTATCACCCTGGCGGCTGCACTAGCCTCAGCTTGGAGTAGATTGAAAACGATGAGATTACTCTGCACCGGGCTGGTCCTATTCTGTCTGCTGAGCGAAACTGTCATCAAGGCAGCTGAACCGAACATCATACTGGTGATGGCGGATGATCTGGGCTGGTCGGACATAGGCTGCTTCGGTGGCGAGATCCGCACGCCGCATATCGACTCGTTGGCCCGGGAGGGACTTCGGTTCACGCAGTTTTACAACAACGCCGTCTGTGGTCCCACGCGGGCTTCGCTATTGACCGGGCTTTATTGCCAGCAAGCTGGCCACCGTGGCGATCACTGGAATCAGCCCAAGGACTATTCCAGGTGCGTGCTGGTTTCCGAACTGCTGCAAAACGCCGGCTACCACACCATGATGGTCGGCAAATGGCAGGGACGTGACCCGGCACTCGACCGAGGCTTCGATCGTTTTTTTGGTCCGATGTGCCAAGCCAAGATCAGCTACTTTCACGAAGTTCAGCAGAACCCGTTTTATCTCGATCGGGAAAGGTTCCAGCTACCCGAGGATTTCTATCTCACAGAGTCACTCAACGAATATGCCGTGCAGTTTTTGAAAGAAGCGGTGACAACGGACAAGCCCTTCTTTCTCTACGTGGCGCATATCGCTCCCCATTGGCCGTTACATGCCCGCGAAGCCAACATTGCCGCCTACCGCAAGCAATACCGAGAACGTGGATGGGACGAATGGCGCACCACACGGTTTGAGTCTCAACAGAAATCCCAACTCATCCCTTCACATTGGAAGCTGGCCCCGCGACCCCCGGAGGTCCGGGATTGGAAGAACGACTTGAATCACAACTGGCAGGCCGAACGGATGGCCGTTTACGCCGCTCAAGTCTCCGCGATTGACGAAGGCCTGGGAGAACTCTTGAACGTTCTCAAAGAGAGTGGGCAAGTGAAAAACACTCTCGTCCTGTTTCTCTCCGACAACGGAGCAGCACCGGATGGTGGGCTCGGCCCATCGAAAAGCGGTTTTGGATTCGCCCCCAACCAGCCCAACGACCGTTGGCGTCTGGACCAGGTTCCGATTCGATCGGGAAGCGGCCCGGATATCCTTCCCGGGCCTCCAGACACCTTTGCGGCCTATGGTTTAGCCTGGGCGACTCTCAGTAACACGCCGTTTCGCAGTACGAAACTGTCTGGCTACGAAGGCGGTATTCGCACCCCTTTGCTTGCGAGGTGGCCTACCGTCATTTCCAGCGACCAACAAAGCGACGATGTGGGGCATGTGATGGATCTGATGGCAACCTGCCTCGACATCGCCGACGTGAAATACCCCACCGAGTTTCACGGTCGAAATCCCGTACCCATCGAAGGCAAAAGTCTGCGGCCGGTTTTCGAGGGAAAGAACCGCGAGGGGCATGATGTGCTCTGCTGGAGCGTGCCCCGGCACCATGTTGTTCGCATGGGCAAGTGGAAAGCCGTTCGTCCTCGTCAAGGTGGCGACTGGCAACTCTTTGATCTGGAGGCGGATGGTACCGAGACAACCGATCTCGCCCAGCGTGATCCCGATCGCGTTGAGCAACTGGCCCGGCAGTTTGAAATCTGGCAAAAGCGTGTGAAGGATCAATGATGAACGCACTCCGATGTTTCGTCATCACGAACATCGTGTTTTCCGTAGCGGCGCTTTGTTCCCTCAGGGAGAGTGAAGCCGCGGAACCGATCCGGTTGCAGGTGCTCAGTTACAATAGCCCAAACGACGCACTTTGAACCATTCCATTGGTCATCGTGTCTCGGGCTGGCATGAGAATTACATCAATACAACCTGAACTGATTCAGGAGATTCCATTCCTGAATGCCGGCAGAGGGCCCGGTAGTTTCTACAGAGAGTCGGTGCCGGTGCAACCATGGGTTCGTCGATGCGCTGCCAGAGCTGGCTCCGGACAGCGGAGCTTGCCCCGAACCGTGCGTCGGCTGGTCATCCCGTCAAGCACAATTGGCGTTGCGGCTTGAAGGGGCTAGGTGACGTGGCGGCAATCGGCGATGCTTTTGCCGTTACGGCGATCGCGAAAACAGCATGTTGAGTTGATTTTAACAATGAACATTTCTTTGGGCGATAAGGTTGACCTTGGCTCGCTAACGATTGGTGAGAAGCTTGGGAAAGGCGGATACGGAACTGTATACAGCGCGAAACACCCGTTCTTAGATCACCCCTGCGCGGTCAAGTTTCTCAATCCGCACCCCTTCCGGAGTAAAGAGTCGAGAGCGTCCGAAAGATTTGAGGTGGAATCAAAGCTAATGTTGTCGCTGAGGCACGAGTACATCGCACCGATTTTTGGAGTGGGTGAACACGATGGGGTTCCCTTCATTCTCATGGAGAGGTTCGAGGGTTGGAATCTCCATCAAGTAAAGGAGAAAAACTATGACGTTACCCCTGAGGTCGTCTTGCCATTCGTGGAGCGAGTTGCGTTAGCGCTACCCAGCTCGTGTAGTTCAGGACACGCCGTTCGCTAATGATTGATCAGTGACTTATCTCTCCCGTCCAGACATGAGAATCGCTAGAACGGCGACCTGCAATGGCGGCATTGGTCGGCGAACTAGTGAAAGGAAAAATCGCTGTTCTCCGCGTACCGGCCAACGAAAGTCATCCGGTTTGATCGACCGATGCTCAGTTAACAGTCGGGTTAACACACTTTTCTGACAGTGCGCCACCCACGTATCCTTGTTTCTGTCACTCGTTGTTTTCGACGACAGATTCCAACTCGGCCCGAATCGCATTTAGAGACTCCGCGAGTATTTTCCGCTGCATTTGCCGTGCATTCTCTAAGAAGGAGGCATTCAGCGAATCACTGAAATCCAAGTCCCTAACGACTAGGGCCATGTCGTGGTATCCAGTAGCTTCGGGCCTACGTCTACTAACTAGGTCCAGAAAAGCCGCGAGTTCACGTTGTAGTTCATGTTGACGCAACCTAAACATCACAGGAGATGGCTTGAGAAATGCTGTCAGTCGGCAATTCCATCGCCGCTTCAAATCTAGCGGAAGCAATTTCCGAGTGATATTGCCATCTTCATAAATCCAGGGGCCTGCTTGAGAATCGGCGAGACGAGGGTAATCGTCGACCCAGTAATCCCAATTGCCATATCGATCCCGATAATCCTTCGTCGATAATCGGCTGTGATGCTCGAAGTAGTCTCCCCGGTCGATGTCGCGGACGATGAACGACTCCTCACTTCTGCGAACGTTGCAGCCGGCATGCGGGTTGATGAATAGGACGAAGCATGCGCCGGGCGGGAAGAACGGCAAGTGTTTGTACCAACTGTGATTGTCAGCGACGTGGTCGGCAAAACACTTCGTTTGCTCGCGTGTTGGGATCGGGAGCCGAGAGACGATTTCGCTGTATTCCGCAATGCTAAGTTCGACGTTCATTGCTGCCCGATATCGTCTTTATGGACACCTGCCGGTGGTTCAACAGAATCATCGAAGCATCCAGGACCGCCACCACTTTCTCTCGCTTTTTGTGTCTGATTTCGCCCACGACGAAAGTGCATCGACAACTTCACATGCGTTACTAAATCGACCCGCAATATCTCTCGCCGTCATCGACTCGATCACTCGAATCAGTCCCCTAGGTACGTCGTCGCGAAATTTGCTAATAGGCGCGACATCTTGTTCTCCGGATGCGATTCTCGTGCGTGTGACGGGGTCATTGGACACTGAGGCAGCTGGAACGACACCCGTCAACAAATAGTAAAAGGTTCGGCCCAGACTATAGATATCGGCGTGTACGCCTGCTGTTCTAGCGTCTGTCGCTTGCTCTGGAGCCATGTAACCAATCGTTCCCATCGCAAAGCCGGCAGGCGTGCCGACGAAGTTACCTGGAGTCGTATCATCGAGGATCTTTGCAAGACCAAAGTCGCCGATCTTGACGTTCAGAGCCTCATCTGAAACTAAAAGATTCCCCGGCTTGATGTCACGATGAATGACGCCCTGTCGATGCGCGTGATCAAGTCCCGTTGCCACTTGTGCGACAAGTTTGCATGCAGTCCGTACGTCGAATCCTCCGTTTTGCCGAACCAATTCACTCAGACTGGATCCCACAACGTACTCCATCGACATACACAGAGTTCGGTTAAACATCTCAGCATCAAAGACGCGAATCACGTTTGGATGATCTAGTCGTGACACAGCGCGAATCTCGCGCCGCAGCCGTTCTCGGAGCGAATCGCTTTCCGCGCGGTCACAGCGGACGATCTTAAGTGCGACTCTTCTTCCGCTGATGAGATGCTCTGCTAGATATACAGTCCCCATTCCACCTGTTCCCAGATGGCGAATGATCTTATAGCGGCTTTGGTCCTGTAGATCCTCTGGGATGTTCGATGACTTAGAGCTTGTATATCCAGTAATCGTGATTGTTGAATCGAGAGGATCAATCGAATCATCGTCCGCATTCGTAGCGAGTGAACCACTCCGAAAAGTATCGGGCATCTCAATGCTTGATGACACTATGGCGTTGATCGTATCGGCGAACTGCGGAAATCGAGCCAAATAGCATGACGCGTCGCATTCCATTGACCTTTGCCGGCGATGTTTGACATCGATTGGCAACAACTGCTTCAAGAGTTCTCGTCGCTGATCGTCATCGAGTTCAAAAAGATACGACTCCAGCTCCGGTGGAGTCGATGACTCAGTCCACTCGCGATCGAAGCGTGAACAAACAGTATCGAAACGTAATGAATTATCTTTTGCATTCATCAGAAATATTCAACCGCAACATAAACGCCAATTATGCTAACGACTTTGGATCGTGCGCGGTGACCGATGCGTCTTTTCCAGGTGGGTGTGACCGGCAACCCGCCGATACTTTAGGCTGGCTGCGCCGGCCTGGGCGTCTTTGAGTCACACGGCAACGCGGCGATTTGCGAGCAATTCAAAACTTAGCGGGCTCCGATCAGAGGCAATCTTATAGAACTCATATCGGAGCCGGATTTAAACGCAAATATTGCACCAACACGAATCGACAGACCCCGCAAAAAACGGTGTTTTGCGTCGGCGGGTTGCCGGTCGCACCCTGTACCCGTGGCAATCTCTCCCCGTGGCAATCTTTCCCCGTGGCAATCTTTCCCCGTGGCAATCTGCCCGATCAAGAAAGACCGCCTGTATATATCTCCATGCCGGAAGAACCACTCTCGCTACGATCTCGTCGGGCAGTGCCGCGGTAATCGCGACGCTGACGCACTGAACCGGAAACGGATCGATTCTACTCATACCGTTTCCTCCGAAACACCGTCAACGTGACGACCTCAATGCGTCCAGTTGCTGTCGCGATTGCACCGCAAGTGCACGCCCCCACTTATGCAGCGGATAATAGATGATCTCATTCCTCGCGCAGTCTTCGAAGCAACTAGCGGCGATGGCCAAATCGTCTTCCTTCATCGACCGCGAGTACTGCCCGAGTGATTCCATCCCAAATGTCAGCTGCGCCAACATGCGGCATAACACTGGATAATCTGACTCGTCGGATGATCGCAAGATTTCAACTCGTGAACCTCCCGCAGCAGCGACCACGCCGGCGTGTGCCATCGCGTGGTCCTGTGCGTGCTGCTTAACAACATATCCGGCGTGGCACGGAACGATCATCACTGAATCGCTCGTGTTGCGAAATGAATGTCACCTCGGCCGAACTGCGTGGATAAAAACTTTTTGCAGCCTCGCTTTTCGCCGTGTCTGATGTTCGGCAGACTTTTTTTGACCCGACGAGCAGTGGCAACGATCGCTATCCCAGGTCTTCTGGTCGGACCAGTCTTGCACCATGCAATACACGCAAGACGAGAATGCCGCCCGGCTCAATCTGATAGAAGACGAGAAAACGTTGCTTCACAATGGAACGTCGCGTACCAGAACGCAAGTGCTCCACGGCCTCTCCCGCTTCTGGATGCTGAGCAAGCAACTGGAAGCGTTCGTCAAAAGCATCGGCTAAAGAATCAGCATTGAGCGGGCTTTGCTGCTCAAGTGCGATGTAGTGCCAAATCTCCGCCAGATCATCTTGGGCGGAGCCAGTGAGACGAATCCGTTACATTAGCCGCGATCAGAACCGGTTAAACGGTCACGCCCAAGTCGCTTCATGTCTTCCGGATTCCAATCGACAATGCGACCAGTGGCGATGTCTTGATCGGCTTCAGCGAGTGCCTCACGTACACGTGCATCAACCAACTCTTGCAAGTTGGCGATATCATCTAGTCGGAGCAAGTACACTGGGCCGCCCTCGGCGTCACCGTCTAGGCGAACCGGGCCAACCGGATGTTGCTCAAGAGCACTACGAATTTCAGGTGTTAGTTGCGGATTCATACGGCTAGTATAACCCAGACGCTTTGGGCAGACCAGCAAACCTGAGCTCGATTTCTTCCTTAACGATCGCCAAAAGTGCCCCTTCGATTGCAGTGAAGATCGACGACGTTCCGCTGATGCTGGAAATGGTGCGAGCATGCTCGCGGTTGACGCACAGCGATCCGAAAGCTGAGTACGGAGCGATCGCTGTGGCGTTGGCGGCGAAGCACTCGCGGGATCACGAAACGGTGGATGCGAACCTTTGGCTCGATCAAGTTGTCGATGCAGTCGGCGATGGGGGAGACGAGCTGACTGATCTCCTTCGCAAAGCAGTTGAGAGCGTTGGAGCTGGAGAACCTACGACCGCGTTTGCGCAAGTCTTGGGACTGGACAAAGGTGTCACCGGATACACCTACCACACCGTGCCGGTCGCGATTCATGCTTGGCTCTCGCATCCAAAGGACTTTCGGCAAGCCGTCACCACGATGATCCGCTGCGGAGGCGATGCAGACACGACCGCCGCGATCGTCGGTGGCATTGTTGGAGCTGGCGTCGGTCGTGAAAGTGTTCCCGATGAGTGGATTGATGGCATCTGGGAATGGCCACGCAGCGTGACGTGGATGCGTTCACTCGGCGAATCGTTGGCCGACTCGATCGACGGTAAACCGATCACAATCATCAAGACTCCCTCCATCAATCCGCTCGGCGTCTTACTTCGTAATCTGCTGTTTCTTATTGTCGTCCTCTTTCACGGCTTCCGTCGGCTTGCCCCGCCATACTGATGAACATCGACCGCGACAAGATCGAAGCAAACCTTCGCCTGCATGTCGATCGGCTTGCGGGGCTGATCGGTGTACGGACGTTGAAGAAGCCAAAGACGATCCAAGCGACAATTGGATACATCGAAGGTCAGTGGGCCGGGATGGGGTATACGAATGATCGCGAGTGCTACGATGCACTCGGCGATGACCGACACCAGCTTTCTTCGCAATCCAAACTACCACCAAGCAACCGACACCCCAAACACACTCGACTACCCACGCATGACCGAGGTGACACTAGGCGTTGCCTCGGCCATGCGGCGGTTGCTTGGTTAGCAGGAATCATTCGTGTGCAGACCGACATTCCGCAGACTTGGTCGCATTGAGTTCGATGAAGCTTTTCCATTGGTCCGGTACATCGTCTTCGTAGAAAATCGCTTCGGTCGGGCATTCAGGGACGCAGGCTCCGCAGTCGATGCACTCTTCGAGGTCGATGTAAACCATGGACTCGTCTTCGTGAAAGCACTCGACCGGGCAAACCGGCAAGCACGCCTTGTCTTTGCACCCAATGCAGGGCTGTGTAACCACCATCGCCATTTCCGTGTCTCCTAAAGTAGAACGGTGTCGCCACCGTTTGGATAAGTGTTCATCACTGCAGAGACGGGCGCACCGTTGCCGTCAAATTCCTTCGCAAAGCGTTCTGGCAAAACGAAGGTGCTCGTCAGTCGTTCCTGCGAGAGATCAACATCGCATCACAAATCAAACATCCCGGCGTAATTCGTTACCTCGGTTACGGTGAATCGCCACAGGGTGGCCCGTATGTCATCAGCGGAGCCTTTCCGTCTCGCACGCGAAACCAACTCCACACCAGTTACGCCCGTCGACCGAATTCCGGTTAACGGGCGTTCGCTGTTTCTGGCCACTTTTCGCGGTGTTTCAGCGCTTCGCCGCGTTCTCGCCGAGGCTTAGGTTCGCAGGCTGAGAACCGCACCCCCGGAGCGAACACCCCAATCCGGGCGGCGTCTCACCCAGAACTCTCTGACTCTCCGGTTAACAGCGTGTCTCGGTTAACAGCCGGGTTAACAGGGGTGAGACAATCAAACGAGCAGTTCGCGCTTGATACTGGGCCTTACCCGGCGTCATGCTATGCGTCGACACGTTTCGTGCTATCAGGGGAGTGACCAATGGACAGTGACGAACACCGTGCGGCTCATACGCAAAGGCGGCGTAGGCTCCGCTTCAGCCTTAAGTCAGCGATGGTGCTGATACTTCTGTTCGCAGTCGGTCTCGGTGCATTTCGATTTGGTCGAGATGTCGGATTTCAGGAGGGCAATCAAGCTGGGTTTGCTGCTGGAATCAACGCAAAGATATATCCGAAAACCTACCGTGTTTCCGATCTCGTGTTGGGACCGATCCCGCAATCTGGCCAACCGAACTACGCGACGCTTGTGAATGAAATTGTTTCCAAGGTTCAGCCAACCTCTTGGGAAGAAGCCGGAGGGCCTGCAACGCTCGCGCCCTATCCGCAGAATTTGTCGCTAGTCGTCTCTCAGACAAGTCGAGGGCATGACGAGTTAGTAAACTTCCTTGAGTCCAAGCGACGTGAACTTCCGCGTGACTAATTCGCGTTGTGCGGTGGACGTAGGCTCAATCATGCAAAGCGTACCATTCGCTGGAAGATCGCGTTCGGGCAGCAAAGTGTAACCATTACTCGGGCCCTTGGTTCCAGGGCCCCAGTAGCCCCAAATCCCATGAAAAACTCTCGTGACAAACAGGCCGTCGAGTTGACTTTCGGTCAGATTCTTATCGCGAGCATCCCAGTCTCGAAGCACATTAAGCAACTCTGCATCGCCATCCTGCTTGAACTCCTGGAACTCATCTTCCCAGTGGGAGAACAGGTATTCGTCTTTAAATAGCGGAAGAGACTGCATCTTGCAGGGTCCCAGGAAGAAAGCGAAAACCGTGATTGTATCGTCTTGCTATGCCGACCACAGTCCGCGTAGACATCGGCCAAATCGCTTTGCACTCTGTCAGGAATGGATCGACAGTCAGTGCCGCGCCAACTGGATCCGATGACATAATCCGTTGGCTGCATCCTTTCGTTCAGGCTTGTTTTTAATAGCAACGCTGCTCCGGTGACGATGCCAGCGCAGGATCGTGTCAGGGGTGAACAGAGAACCGACTTCCGCCAAAGCCCTTCGGCCAACATCATGTACGCTCGCGAGATCACGAACCGCTGTTGAAAAAGTGTTCTAAGAGCCTGTCTTTTGAATCGGAAAACGTAGCAACTGAAATCCATAGCCGCCCAAGTCCGTGCGGAACTCGCGATTGCGAACCGCCTTTATCCGGTCCGCACCAAGCAACTCGACTTGAGTGGGCGAGTTTGATGTCAGCAACTTCAGCGTCACTTCAGTGCCATGAGGACTTTCGTTCGCGAGAAAGACATACAAGCTTCCCTCGTGTTCCTTGCACATCATCTGGACAACGGTGTCTGCTGCATCGCTTTGCAAATCGACGGCGTCCGGGACAGAGGGACGATTTAGCACCGGTGCCAGGCGTGCGATTTGTTGATTGAGTTCCGTGATGGCGGCCAACAACTGCCGGTCTGTCAACACAGAAGCTTCCTGGAAGCTCGGTTCAAACTGGTGAACGAAGTAAATGATCCCTCGTGAGCCAGCGATGATCGACATCCATACCTCGGCGCCGATCTGTTCGGGCGTCGGTTTAACTTCGGTATTGCTGATGCGACTGCATTCGATACAGTTCCAGACGATCTTCTCGTCGTCAGACCAGTCCCTTAGCCTGCGTACCCCGCTGGATACGAGTTCTAACCTGCCGGCGACTTCAGGCTTATCGTGCACCACGGGGTAGATATCGAAAGACACGATATCGCATCCGTCGATGTATTTTGGGTAGTCCTCCATGTGGTTGCGACGAGCGCCGCGGCCAATGTAATTATCGTAAGCCACGCCCTGTCCGAGATTGAGCAGGATCGGTCGCGTGGGATCTCGTTCACGAATGCGCCGATAATTCTCCACAATCACTTTGGGCTCGATGGGAGGACCGTAACCGCCCGAGCGACGCGGTTGCGCGTTATCCGGTTCATCGCCGTGCATCCACCCCACGATCACATCCGCATTTGGCGAGTTCAGCCCCGTCTCGTTCTGAGCACAGATCACCTGCATGCCCGCCTTCTTTAGTGCCGACAGCTGCTCTTCCGTTGGGCCCTTCCACAGCCCGACATACAGGTTGATCCCGGCCTCACGATAGCGAGTCGCATTTCTCGGGTTCTGCAGCCAGACGGCGATCGGAAAGTAATCGTCCTGATTCGAGAGACCATTCTTCCAATTGTCGTCGGTAGCCGGTGTCTCTGAATCGTCTTGCGCCGCCGCTGGGATACCCGCAAGGACAAGAGCACAGATCAGAATGATCGAAATGGTTCTAGCCAACATTGTTTTTATGCTCATCAATTCAGGTCTCTAATGGAAACCGACTCCCGCGCCTTACGATGCCGCGTCGGCGCCGTAGACAGCGATTGGCCTGGGAGGGAATCACGCAGCTCCCAAGCTTTCGAACGCGTGATTCATGAAACGAATATGTGTCAGCTTTCCATCGGAGCATCACAGTCTGGGCAATTTGGTGCCGGGCTCGTAGAGCTCATCGCATGTCTCCCTCTATCTTTTCCGGGCGGCCGTCAATCGGTCACCTGGATATCCCGGCGTTGCTTAAGTCGCCCATATCGGTTCTCTCCAATCAGCCATACCTGCATCTTGTCGGCGTTCTGAGTCACCCTGGCGGGGATAGTCACCATACCGGCCTTACGGTCTTCTTCGGTAATGAACACGTTGTGTTCGTCATAACCGTCGGCTGAGTTCTTAAAGTAGATGATGATCGCATTCATGTTGTCGGACGTGAGTTCGATCTCCCATGACGAGCCTCGCGAAACGTTCGCGGCCGGAAGGCTGAAGTCGAGCTCGCTGACGGCGAACTCGCAGGCCTGGCTCAGAGATCCGTTCTTCATCACGCAATGGGCTGTGTAATCGCCGCAGGTATCGAACGAACGTTCCACGACACCCTTCCCGGGATGCTTGATCTCTTCAACGACCTTGCCACTCCGTTTGATCACTAGCGCCCGAATCCCCTGGCCGTCACGGTCCATGATGTTGATCTTCACGGGTTGCCCCTTGTGGTAGGGAACCCAGTCTCCGCGATCGAGGAGCAGGACGCGATTGATTTGCGGGGTTGCCGAGTCGTCCTCGTAGTTCGGGAACAGAAACGACTCCGCCTTATTGCCCCCGCGCCAGGCATCCAGATCGGTGATACGGTACAACTCCCGGTTTCTGGAAGATAGGTGCGCGTCAAAAGCACTAGCGCTGCGCAGGGTGTTGCTGGTGGTTTGCGGTCGACTTTCCTCGATCCGGACATGTGTCACCTTGCCACCCTTGTTTCGGACGACTTCCGTCACCATCTCCACGTGCGAGCCTCCGTTCCTAATGGCTGGCGGTGTGTAGATGATATCGCCGGGCCGCGCAGATTGAGCCGAGTGCGGCTCCACGATTGTGACGCCTTCGCGAAACTGGGGTCCATGAACCTTGCTGACATACCAGATGCCGCACTGCAGGGCGTAGCTGGTGTAGGAGGAACAGACCTTGCCGTAGTAGCACTCTGCGTTCTTCACCTTCCCGTAAAGATTCTCGGTATAGAGGACGCTCTTCGGGTTTTCGACCGCGGCGAGGAAGGTCTTCAGGAAGATGTCAAAGCCGATGTATCGGCCGACGTCCTTGACGCTCGAGTAAGGAACGCCGGTGTACTCCTTTCCAGCTGTAAAATGGCCGCCCCGCATCGGTATGCCGTCAGCCACCGGCGTCCATTTCACTCGCGACATGATGCGGGCATACTCGACCGACTTCTGCTGCCAAGTGAGCGAGCCATCGGCCTTGGCCTCCCCGCATCCACTGGCCGCCTCATCGGCGAGGACGGAAAGACAGAAGAATCCGGCCAACAAAGTTTTCGTGAGCGTTCTCATTCAGGCGTCGGCATGCAGCCGCCGTATAGTTCAGGTATGGCATCGGTCCCGGTCAAGCAGCTTGGCTTTCCCGGGCGCCGACATAACGAAAGACCGAAAAGCGGTTTAGTGCGTTCCATTGTAAGCAAAACGTTAAGCGGTGCAGCGACTGGGAACCCACCCAGTCGATCCGATCTCAAAGCGATCCCGGAATATGGACGCGTCTCTGTGAGCCTTTGACATCGACGGTTCCAATCTAAACATGGCTTTGAAACCGATTCCCTTGCACCTGGGGCCATGAATAGAATTGTGTCTGTGATATATTTTTGGAGTGGGGCATAGCGGCAGGATCCGGCAATCCAACCGCTGGCGTTGTCGACGATTACCTTCGATTGGAGGTGAGTGACAATTGACCATTCCTTTCTTCCTTCCCTCGCTAGCTCCCCCCCGAAATTATACGCATTCTGGAATATCGCCGTGTCCCGCTCGCTGTTTTGTCTTTTCATTCTAGTTCTGCTGTTGCCAATGACTGTTCGACTCGCTGTTGCGCAGCGGGTTATGGAACGGCTCGATCGCGGAGTCGTCGCTGTACAGAGTGGAGATGGCGTCTTCATTAGTTGGCGGTTGTTCGCGACTGAACCACAAACGATTGGTTTCAATGTCTATCGTCAAGACGGCGAGGGTGATCCGAGGCGACTCACTGCGCAACCCTTGACCGCTGGTACAAACTTTTTCGACTCGTCGGGAAGCACAACGGACGCTACTAGGTACTTCGTCCGTCCGACCATTGACGGTACCGAAGGCGATGCATCGAAAGCAGTGAACGTCTGGCGCAACGGTTACTTGGAATTTCCGATTCAGCTTGCTGAAGGTTATCGCGCTGGCGACTCATCCATTGCGGACCTCGATGGTGATGGCCAATACGAAATCGTTCTGCATCAGGTAATGAATCCGAAAGATAACTCGCACACCGGCATCACGGGCAGCCCGATTCTCGACGCCTACGAGTTCGATGGCACGCACATGTGGCGCATCGACTTAGGAAATAATATCCGCGAGGGCGAGCACTATACACAGTTCATGGTTTACGACTTGGACGGAGACGGTAGTGCAGAAATCGCATGCAAGACGGCTGACGGAACGATCGATGGCAAGGGCACGGTGATCGGCGATGTGACAAAGGACTTCCGCAACCACGACGAGGGATCGCGCAGGTTCGGCCGCATCCTCGAAGGTCCCGAGTTCTTCACGATCTTTAGTGGCGAAACCGGCGCGGCACTGAAGACCGTCGACTATATCCCCAGTCGCTATCCGATCGACGGTTGGGGTGGAATCGGTGGTAATGGGGGAAACGACTCGTACGGAAACCGCTGCGATCGCTTCTTGGCGTGCGTGGCTTATCTCGATGGCAAGCTACCGAGCGTCGTTATGTGTCGCGGCGTATATGGTCGGATCGTGATGGCAGCGTGGGATTGGCGAGGCAGCGAGTTGACGCAGCACTGGGTATTCGACTCCGGTATTTCCTATCCTCCGTTCGACGACGCTTCTGAGTTTTCCGGCATGGGCGGACATTCGCTGTCAGTAGCCGATGTCGATGCCGACGGCCGTGACGAAATCGTGTACCAAGCGATGGTCGTCGACGACAACGGCAAAGGGCTCTACTCAACGGGACTAAGGCACGGTGATGCAATGCACATCAGTGACATGTATCCAGAGCGTCCTGGATTGGAAGTATTCACAGTCCAAGAGAACGAGGAAGAAACCGTTCGATTCAAAACTCCGGGTGCAGCCATGCGAGACGCTGCCACTGGCGAGCTACTGTGGAGTCACAGCCCCGGTATTGATGTAGGCGCCGGTTTAGCAGCTGACGTTGATCCACGCCATCCAGGTTTTGAAGCGTGGGGTGGACCAGGCGGTTTACGCAACGCCTCCGGTGAAACCATCGGCAGGGCGCCGCGCAACACCGGCTATGCGATTTGGTGGGACGGCGATTTGCTGCGAGAACTGATTGGTCGTGGTGGTCGGGTCACAAAGTGGGATTGGGAGGCGGAACAGGAAATATCGATCTTTAACGCAATTGGTCGCGGCGCACCGCGCGGTCCAAACTTGATTGGCGACATAATCGGTGACTGGCGTGAAGAGATCATCATGGCTTCGCCAGACGGACAGTCGCTGCGTGTTTACACGACTTCGATTCCGACAGAACATCGGATATACACGCTAATGCAAGACCCACAATATCGGCTCAGTATTACGTGGCAGAACGTGGTCTATAACAAGCCGCCGCACACAAGCTTTTTCCTTGGCCACAACATGGCAGCTCCGCCGATTCCAGCGATCAACATAGTCGGCGAGTAACCAGGCAACTCACAATCGCGTGGGGTCAAAAAAGTCAAACGAACATTTTGACGGACAACTTGCGATCGTTTACTGACAGCGGAAGCCCGATTTTGGATCGCGATCAAGTCGAGTTCACTCGCAGGCGTTGAAAAAGCGAGAGGAAACGGCGGCACCGCGCAGCATACATCACACCGATGTTCGGAAACTGAAGAGGTGCGGACGGAGCGAGGGTCGGATGAGCTAAGCCGCGCGGCGATAAGATCGAAGCAACCCACCGATCCGTTCGGTCGTTTCGATCTCGGCGTCGATGTCAGGCGGTTGCTCGAGCGGCACGATCAGTTCGTTGCCCAAACCCTGGTGGTTTCTTTCGGTGTGATCGTGAACGAGGAAAGCTCGAACAGCTCTGCGCGTCGCGGTCTCGCCAAAGAGAATCAGTTTGTAAAGGCATTCGGATTTCAACGATCCGAAAAATCGCTCCAGGTGTACGTTCAAGTTCGGGCTTCGCGGTGGTAAGCGAACCGACTTCACGCCCTCGCGTCGCAGGCAAGCACGGAACGATTTACTGAACGTAGCATCGCGGTCCATGATCAAGTACCTCTTGTCCTTGAGAAAACCATCCTCGTAGTTGGTCAACTCGTGGGCAATCGTCTTCATCCACGCTTCGTTCGGACTGGTGGTGCAATAGAAAGCGGCGCCGGCGAGTTTATGACGGATCGGAATGTGCGGTCGCTCTGATGAAAACGATTGCGGGAACCTTGGCGTCGTCGAAATGCATGTCACCTCGGCCGAACTGCCTGGATGAAAAATTTTTGCAGCCTCGCTTTT
Source organism: Pirellulaceae bacterium (assembly GCA_963734865.1). GTDB lineage: Bacteria > Planctomycetota > Planctomycetia > Pirellulales > Pirellulaceae > CBDCUW01. The sequence continues at coordinate 10,309 of CAVTIV010000019.1, read as the reverse complement.
CGCAGTGTCTGGTGTTCGGCTGACTTTTTTGACCCCACGCCCGCATGAAGTTGCAGTACCGAACGATTGATCCGCGAATGGCCGTCTTTCCCGCATTAGAATCTCGATTCCCTCATTTGGCTGAAACGACAATTTGGGGCTGTTGCAGGCAACTTTCAGCACGAATAGTATAGAAATCTGAGCTTCTTGACCGTCAATGTCTTGTCAGTTTTCTTCTTGAGACAATCGATAGGACCAACCACACTTCGGGCAACTATCACCAGTGGCTTGTTCAACAGAGCACGAGGCTACATTATAGCCCGTCATCGCGAACGCGTTGTGAGAGTCGGTCCATGCAAGACTTCCGTGTACCAGATCCGTTGCAGCACCAAGCTCAAGAATTCCAGCAGCGGATGGATGAACTCGATCTTGAATTCCAACAGTCGCTTGAAAGAACCAAAAGCGAAATAGAGCAATTCCGACGCGAGTCGTCGCAGCCGCCGCAAGCGGAGAACGTCTGGCCGATCGTCACGCTTGCCGCCGCGGTCTTCCTTGGGCTGGCCGTTCTGGCCATTCGTGAGCACCGGACAAGGCGACGTCGGCAGCGTGTGGCAAATCAAGCTGCCGCCATCGTCGCGTTGGTCTGGGATGAGATTGATCCGGAAGAGATTCGCCGCGTGATCGACGGATTTCAAATCGACCGGGCTCATGCCGAAACCTTCAAGACTGCGATGATGATGCACGCAGTGTACCTGCCGATGCCATGGTACCGCCTCGATATTCCCAGGCTGCTTGAAGCGATCGGTCGTTATGTCGCCGGTCAGAATTGGTCCGTGCAGGCCGAAGAAGAGGCGACGGATCGGAATCGTGACGAATCCAGCACGACTGCGCGTGCCTCCGCCGACGCATCGAGTGAATCGCTCGAGTTTGTACCCGCTGCGGAAGAAAAGCCCAATCAGTTGGAAGTGATTTGCCCCAACGGCCACACCTTTGCGGTGCCTGCCATATACGCCGGAGCGCATCGAACGTGCCCTCAGTGCGGCGGCAAAGCACTGGTGGGACATGAGTGACAATTGCCAGGCGAAGTGAAACTCGCCCCGGAGAGATCATCCGTTCTTCACCATGGAGCCCCGGCATCGAGGAAACGGTCAGTGCTTTTTCGACGGCGTCGAATGGCCAAGCAGCGTAGAATCTTCAAGCTTACTCCGCAGGTGATGTCGATCTGAGGGTGCGAGTCGAAAGCTGATCAACGCGCAAATCGTCGGAGCGAATCAGTTTGATGCCAGAGCGTTGGAAGGACCGGCGAACTTGCAGCGACCGCCCGCCGGGATGGCAGGACGTCAGAGAACCGATTATTGGCATCCAAGGAATGCATGGAATGAAAATAATTGCGATCTTTCTTTGTTTACTTTCAGTCGTGCTCGGCCTTATTGCCTTTTTCGCGGGCATCTTTTTCATGTTGGGATTCCCGCACAATGACCGAGGAGGCATGGCCTCCTTGTTATTGGCCTTTTTTGGTGCTCTCTTGCTTTCGGATGCTGCTCTGATCCAACTTTTGATTAAGCGACTGAACGACAAATGACTGGGAGCTGCATTCCAAGCCGAGATTCGCCAATACGAGAATCGGCAACGTCCCGGTCGCATGGACTTCAAAGCGATGACGCTCTTTCGCGATGGCCATCGTTGCCGTCAGTGCGGAAGCCGTGTCACGCTTGAGACCTCGGAAACGGACCACATCAAACCCGTTCACTGCTTCGCCAGCTACGCTCAGGCGAATCACTTGTTCAACCTGCAGACGTTGTGTCTGCCTCGCTCAAGAGTTCTGTTTGGTTCAGGTACGGGATGAAGTGATCTACTTCCACGCTGCGGTGCAAATCCTGGTGGCAATAGAAGCATTGACGTTCCTGCACGTCGAGCAGGATGTCCGGCTCAAAATCTGACATGCAGGCCTCAGGACACAAATCCGGGTCATGAACGCTGCCCTACTCGGCAATCTCTGCGGTTGTTGCTATCGACGTGGGCGCGCAGGTTCGGGCGACTCGGATTCCGAGCAGGTAATAACGGTCGATGGTTCGTGCGGTGTTGCGGTAAGCTGCCCGGAGGTCCGGAGCCATGTAGTTCCAAGGACCGCCGCGAAGGACGCGAATCTGACGATCGCTCACCGTCGACGCGGCCGACGGATTTAAGTCCGCTTCAACGCTGTAGGGTGCATACTCATCGTGGCACCAGTCGTAAACATTCCCCAGCATGTCGAAGAGGCCCATGTCGTTCGGCTTTTTCATCCCGCCCGGCCACGTGCGACTCTTCTGCATTGTCTTGGAACCAGACGTAGTGTCCCAGCAGTTGATCGCAATCGCCGTAGTAGCGGCGTCCAACCGCTCCGGCGCGACATGCGTACTCCCACTCCACTTCCGTGGGGAGTCGATAGCCGGTTCGCGAGAGAAAATCGGGAGCAACTCGCATGCCCGCAGCATACGCGTCTTGCGAGTTAGGGAGATAGCACCATTGATCCTTTGGGATACCTTCCGCTTCGCTCAGTTTGATGCAGAACTTCGCGGCGTCGTACCAAGAGATCGCTTGCACAGGACAGTCGGTTTCCGGACTTCGCCGCATCTCCAAATGATCAAAGTCAGGAAAGAACTCGCGATACTGCGCGACGGTCACTTCCTTATTCGCAATCGCATAGCGATGATTGATTGAGACGTCGTGTAGGGTCTCATTCTCTGATCGCTTGGGTTCCGTTTCGGGAGATCCCATGCCAAACAGGTCTGGCGGAGGATCGATCACGACCATGGTCTGGCCGTGCTGGTTGACATACCAACCACGATCACGGGTGTGGCCGGCCAATTCCGCGTCGATTTGGCGCAGCTGTGAGAGCAGACTTGGCAGTGTGTTTGAATCGGGCTCACGCGCGTCTCGCGTCCTCTCTTCGCGATGCGCTTCACCGTCCCATCGGCGCGCAACCATTCCACGGCGGCGTGAATTCCCGCATCGTTATCATTCCGATACCACTTCGCGAGAGTCGTGGCCAAGCGTTCCTGCGAGTCTTGGGGAAGCGATCGCGACTCATACTCGCCCAACGCCAGCAAAAGGGCTCGTCGCACAGAGTCGTCTTGTTCCTGCTTGATCCGTTCGATGATCAAGTCAGGATTCATCCGCAATGAAGCGAAACTGTGAATCAGCCAACTGCGGACGGTTGGGTCGGAACTGTGGCGTAACTGACGCCAGAGGTTATCGACTTCGCCGAGCCTCGCAAGCGTGACAAATGCGTTTGCGCGTCGTCGATTCAAAACTTCAATGTTGCTGACTGTCGTGCCCGCATTGTCGGTCTCCGAGCTCGACGGGTCCAGTTCCGCCAACACGCTGTCGATGGCGATTGCTCCGTGACGTTGCAACTTCGGAAAAACCGACAGAAATTGATGCGGCTCGGCGATGAGGCATAGCTTGGCAAGTTGGGGGGGACTGTCCGCGGCGTATTGAGACAACAAATCCGTCGCCAACGCGCGCTCGTTCGCTGGTCGCTTTGTGTCGGCGAAGATTGCTGCGAGCGGCGCGAAAAGCGAATTACGGACGGGCCGCAGCGCGTTCATCCAGATATGCGAATAGGTTGGATTGACCGTCGACAAGATTGACGCCACACGCTCGGCGACTTCCGACCAAGACTCGTTATCGGGATCAAAAGACGCCAACACGCAGGCCGCCCGGAGCCTGCGAGCATCATCGTGATCGGGCGAATCCAATACTCTCCAAAGCCGATTGGAGAATTGCCTCCGATAGGGTACGAGGCTCGTGAGGAGAACCATCACTTCGTCCGGATCCGCTTCGAGAAGGCGATCCATCAAATACTCTGCTTGCGACGGCGACTCCGGCAACAGGGCGAGACTTGCTCGCAGGCGTTTGTCGCGATCGTCGCTCTCGAGATGCTTCGTCAAAAGCGGGTTTGCCCACTGACGATAGTGAATAAGCTTCTCGGTGAGTTGAGGAACCCGGGTGATCTCCGCCGCCAATAGCCCTTCGACGAGCCGCTCAGCTTGCAACGAATCCTGCCTGGCGGCGATTTCATTGTTCATGGCAAACCCTACCGCCGCGAGCAGTCCGCATGCGGTGAGAAACACGGAGACGCGGAATGCGTGGTAACGAGCCGCTTGACGCATCATCCTTTTCTCTCGCGCCTTCCAATTCACCGGATTCGCATGGATGCGAATTTTCAGGAACTCGATGAGTGTGGGAAGGTGGCGGTTCTCCGGCTTGGTCTGGTAGATCGCCGCGCGTTTCGGCAAGTCGCAACTCCGCGCGACCTTGTGGAGATTCCAACTGTTTGCGCGCGAGCCATTGACGCAGCGAAGGAACAAGAAAATCGTGCGTGAGTTGATAATACCTTCCTGCCTTTGCAGCATCATCGGATTTGAACGTGGCTTCGGGACGATCGATCGGAGTAATCAGGCGCAGTTCGCTGTCGAGCGTGCGGATGATGTCTTCGAAATCATCTGGCCGATTCCGGCAATCGCTGGCGTCCAACAACTCGTCGTACGACTTGACATGCCCCCGAATGTTTGCGCCCGCGTCAGGAAGTAACGCTTCAAGAACGGCGCACGACGTTTCCTCGTGATATCGGTAGCGAACATGCGAATGGGCAGGATTGAACTTGTCGTCCAAAAAGGCGACGCCGACGCCTTCGGTTCCACCTAATTGTTTCAGGGTCGCCGGCCTCCATGGCTTCCCTCTCAGAATCTCGACGAAGAGCGCTAATCTTACGCAATTGACTTTGTCGTCCTCCGCCAAGCTGGCTGCCGCCTGTTTCAGAAATTGCAACTGTTCTTTTGTCGTTTGGGCGGGATCCTCGGGTAGCGCACCGAACGCGCAGTCCGTACGCCGCAAGCACCTTCTCGGTGTGTGGAATCGTGGAAAGATCGACCGCTACCGAATTCTGTCCATCGAGCAACTGGATCTCCAACTCACGCATAAATCGTGCTGTTGCCATCCAAAAGTCATCGCGTACCATGACGATGCACTGCGCGCGGATTCCGTCGCACTGCCTCAGGGCTTGCACCAATTCGGAACCCACGTCGTCTTGATTGGCGTGCAGGAACTGTTCAAATTGATCCAAGATGACGAGCAACTTTTCGCCCAACGGCATGCCATGCCCGCGACGCAACGCGGCGAGCGTTTCCTTGAGACTCGCTTTCGAGTCAAGCGTGGGAAACCGCTTTCGCAGCGAACGCAACAGATTCGCTTCGGTATCGTCGGCCGTCGATTCGATGTAAACAGGGACAACGCTGTCGGCGAGCCGAGGAAGCAGTCCCGCTTTGATGAGCGAGGACTTTCCACAACCGGACGGTCCGTAGATCAAACCGACCGAAAACGTCTTGTTTGGATCGGATTCCTCAATCCGGCTCTTCCAGAATCGTAGGCTGTCAGGCAAGCCGCTGGGATCACGCCCACCCGGCAGGAGTTCCAGGAAGAAATCCGCATCATGTTCGTCAAACGCTCTTAGCCCCTTTGGCATGATTCGCGTGATCGCACTCGCCGTTGCCCCCGGACCGCTGACCACCGCGATCGAGTCGCTCGTCTTCGTGATGAATTCCCCGCCGACGGGAACACGTGTTCGTCCCAAAAAGCGGTACAAGTCCGCTGCGAACTCACACGCTGTGGGATAACGATTCGAAGCTCTGCGGGCCATCGCCCGTCGACAGATGCGTTCCAGATCCTGCGGGAGTGAGGGATCGCATTGACACAAGTGCGGTGGCTCGCAAACCGTGATTGCACGCAACAGCGATTTTGTTGAATCGCCATTGAACGGCCGGCAACCGACGAGCAATTCGTACAACACGACTCCCAGGCTAAACACGTCGCTGCGTGCATCAACACGATGTCCTTCGCCACTCACCTGCTCTGGCGACATGTACGCGGGTGTTCCGCACTGTCGGCCGCATTCGCCAACGTCCTGCTCGCTTAGCGCCAGGCCAAAGTCGGCGACGTAGGGTTTGCCATCAGTATCACGTAGGATGATGTTACCGGGTTTCACATCTCGATGGACCAATCCCATTCCATGCGCGTAATGAAGCGCATTGGCGACGATTGCGACCAGTTCGACCGCGTCGCGTGGTTCCATCGGACCGTGCCGAAGGCAGGTGGCAAGGTCCGCCCCGACAATGTATTTGGAGACAATGTAGCAAGGACATTCCGACGACCGTCCGGCGTCGTAGACCGGTATGATGTTGGGGTGTTCAAGGTTGGCAACGACGCGGGCTTCGGCCAAATAGAGTGCGGCGTGGCCCGGTCTGAAGAACGAGTTGGCGTGAGGCGTTTTGATGGCGACTTGGCGACGCAGCCGCTCGTCGTACGCAACGTACACGCGTCCGAAACCGCCTTCGCCAATCAATTCGTCAATTCGATAACGGCCGATCCGTTCGGGGAGCTCGTCGACGATTGCGGCAGTCGATCGTATATCGCCAGGATCTGATCCGTCGGGCGGAGGGTTCGATGCGGCCCCTCCCCGCCGCACATACTCGCTGTTGACTGACTCAAGTTCGCGTTTAAGATTGTCGCGTTCCCTTGCCGGGGCCATCGCAAGGTACTCTTCCAGCGATGGCCGTTCGCCGTTTAACCATGCCCGTTCAAACGCGTCGCAAATCAAATCGACGCGATTGAATTCCGCGATCTTTTTCGAGTCCGAGACCGGACGATCGGGACACTCAAAACTTCTGGGAGGGCTGTCTTTGTCCATGCGGCGAAACTCCGGTCGGTACCGAGAAGAGGAACGCGGATTTGATTCGGCCGTGATAACGTCCAGGGCGTTGCGAACGGCTCAAATAGGGTCCGTGCGCTTCAGCCGTTAACCCGTGATCCCGTCCCGGGTTGGACACGTCAAGTGCTTGGCCCACACCAGCCGAATCAGACGCAACTTGCGACCGACCGTGTGGACGGAGATTCCCAAGAAGTCGGCGATCTGCGCGTTGGTATGTCCGTCTAGCTTCCACCGGGCGATGGCTCTCAACGTGTCGTCGCGAAGCTGTGCAAGCATTTGCTCGCACTGCTCATTCATCAGTGCGAGCAGTTCGGGTGTCGGATCTCTGCTGACCGCGTCCTTGATCGCGCCGTCATCGCACCTGCCGTCGAGTTCCGATTCCCGCACGACTCTGCCGCCACCCCGGCAAATGCGTCGATGCCAGCGAATGCAGTCGATCGATTTTTGGGACGTGATGGTCAGCAGCAACATCCACAATTCCCGCCGCGAGTCGAGGCGAGGAAAATCACCTTTCACCGTTCCTCGACAGAACGTGTCAAAAGCGCTCAAGGCGACATCTTCTGCATCGCGAGCGCCAGGGTGTTGTCATTCAGTCGCAATCGGGCCGCGTCAACCATGCGAGAGAAGTACCGGTTCCACAGATTTTCAGCCGCATCTGCATCACCCTCCCTCAAGTGACTTATCCAGCGAGTTACGGATTTCGAATTTTGCATCCAACCGCCACTTCGTGAAGACCTTGTTGTTTCTCCGCAAGCGGCCGACGCAGTTAAAAATCGCAATTCAACACATCGGCGACATGCCAAATGGAGCGTCACGTCTGCGTCATCCATGCCTCTCTTCATTCGCCCCGATTGGCGTCGCCCCTTTGAACGCGACCAATCGTCGTCGCTCCTCCAAATGAATGCAAATAGTCTAACAGCTTCACTCGCAATGTGGTGATTTGGCAAAGATCGCATTTTCGAGGGCATCGTGCTGCGCGTGCGGGAGGATTGATAAGTCGAATTCTTTCGGCTCCGGCGCAAGAAAATGCGCCGATCGCGAACATACCTGTCGATTTACGGCACAATACATCCGGAGTACGCAATAGCCTGTTGTGAACCGATTTGGCTGCTCAGGTCGTCCTTGAGGGCGCAGCATCGACTCCAATTCTGTCTCGGTCGCCGTTGATTCCGCCCAAGCTCAGCGGCCGAAAGGTGCCTCGCGGCGAACACGAGTCGCACTCAATTGTTGTGTTTGAGGTTCTGAATGAGGTGAAGTCAATTCGGACAATCGATTGACAACCGCTTTACAAGATCAGGGCGCGGAAGCTCGAACGCCACACCGAGAAGCCAATCACCCTATCCCTCGACTTGTTTGTGCACACGATCGGTCGCATGATTCGGTGGATCCGGCTGACCTGGTGACAGCAAATCGGCTCGGAACCTTAATGGCTTGATCGTGCGCGGAGACATCTCTACGAGCCGATCCACTGTCGCTCGATGTCCGAAGCCAGTGACTGCAATAGGTCGTCGGAGATGGCGTCGTTCAGGAGATCGTTGCCTGAATCGGAATGCCGCTGGCCGACACTCAGAGTTGGTTGCATCAGGCCTTTGCTTTCGTGATCCCGATCGAGAAGGTGCCCCAGTTCGTGCATGATGACGGAGAGCGCATCCATTTTGTCCTCCTCGCCCTGATCTCCGATTGTTGTGAATTCCAGGTCGTCCGCAGGGGTGTCGTCGACAAACCAACCGTGTCCGGCCGCATTTCGATCTAAATAGATGATGTTACCTACCGCTTGTCCGAGCACGGCACCAGGAAGGTCCGTGACTTGGACCTCGACGTCACTCAGTGAGGAAACATCCGTTTCCGCTGTGGTCAATCGTTCGATTGCCTCGGCCAGAAGCAGCTGGATCTGGTTTTCGCTTATCGATTCAGCGGCACTGTTTTGACCGATTGAGTCGGCAAGGAGCCGTTGGTTGGGGTCGATTTTCTTGACGGTCATCGAGAACATGAGTTTGCCGGCCGGCCATTCCAAGTTATCGGTACGAACCGTGCGAGGCAACGTCGGATCGACGGCACTATGAACGTAAGCGACGCCGGTACCGTCGAATCCGTCTGCCGATCCACCCTCAAATTCGAAGGTCAGCAGCGCGAAACCGCCGTCAGCAAAAATATCCGCCACCTGCCTGCCAGTGATGACAGATGAGGGAAACTCTTTTTGACCAATGGAAATGGGTCCGCCCGGTCCACCCAATACGTCTTCCGTGTAGAAGTAGTTGTTAGCAATCTGTCCGTCGTGCTCGCGAACGACGGCGTCTAGCACAAACTGTTGATTCTCATGGATTTCGAACTTCGCAAGCGGAAAGTCCTCTTTCGCCTCAAGGCCGGTGCTTAGGGTTCCAACCCATAGATAAGGCTGCCTGACAGACGTATTCGTGGTCGCATCTGTATAAAACCACGATAAGAATGAGGTGACTGTCGTCAAATCTTGACTGTAAATACTGATTGACTGGTAGGTCACATCGGGTAGAGGTGAGATCCCTGGTACTACATTTTCAAGGACAAACATCGGTCCGGGTTGGATCCTACCAGCCGGCGTTCCTGGGACCGGCGATACGGGCATCGGAAGCACCTGCCGTTGCACAAATCCACCCGCCCCATCATTACTCATGATGGTGACGGACTTCGTACTCTCATTGCCGACGGCAAAATCAATGCCATCGACGTCATCGAGATTTCCCGTCACGACATCGGTCGGCGTTTCGCCAACGTTGTCGAGGGTGTGCGCCTGTGCAAAATACTTGAAGTCGTCTGGACTCGAAGGATTGACCATGTTGGCGTCGAAATCCAGCAGCACGATTGCGGTATCGGTGCCGTGACTGGTGACGATCAAGTCGGATTTGCCGTTACCATTCAGATCGGCGCTTGCCACGGCCTTGGGAATGCCCGCGGCGGGCAAATCAATAACAAACGGCGCGCCGTCAGAACTCAGTCGAATATTGATTGTGTCGTCGTCCGGCGACAGCAAGATTTCGTCCAGACCCCCGTCGCCGTTAACGTCGGCGTAAACCGTGAGCAAGTCGTTCAGCGGAGATGTTCGCATTGGCGGTGCTCGAAAAATCCTCGATGGTCCCCTGTGACAACGGCTTGGAACCCCAAACGCCGAGCTCTGGAAGTGCGTATCCAAGCTTCGTATTGGAGTTTGAATCGATGATTCCCGTGCACGGACCCGGCGTTGGAGCGTCGGGGTCCAGTCCCAGAATCTCGCGGTCTGATCGAAGATCGGTGGGGAACAGGGAACAGGCCCCCCGCTGCCACGTTCCCCGAACTAGATCGGGCTTTCGCAGCCACGCTTCCACCTCAAATTCACCCGGTCCAAATTCTTGACTCCATAAATGGTCCGAGGCCGCCACCGTCGCCGTCATCGGTGATACCGCTGTCGAGCTCAAGCTGCACAAACTCCACGGTGACTTCATAGTACGACTCCAGCAGAACCGACGGCGTCAGTGGGTTTTGTTCGATTTGGATGGGAGGATCAAGCGGGTCATTGGCCGGAATCAGGTAAGTGACATCTTCCTTGTCGCTCAGGCCATCGCCGTCGGT
>CAVTIV010000018.1:0-212899 GCA_963734865.1 Pirellulaceae bacterium | reverse complement strand
GAGGAGAGCAATCGTGAAGGGACTAAAAGCAGGACGAGATAAAAAGGAGGAAACGAGATGAGTGAGCTGAAGAAAGAGGATCTTCTGAAGGCGTATCGGATCATGAAAGAGATCCGTGAGTTTGAAGAGCGACTGCATGTGGAATTTGCGACGGGTAAGATTCCTGGATTCGTGCATCTGTATGCGGGCGAAGAAGCGGTAGCAACGGCGGTGTGTATGCACCTGACCGACGAAGACCGGATCTCGAGCACGCACCGCGGCCATGGCCACTGCATAGCGAAGGGTGTGGACATCATCGGGATGATGGCGGAGATTTACGGCAAGAAAACCGGGACCTGCTGCGGCAAGGGCGGATCCATGCACATAGCCGACCTGGAAAAGGGGATGCTGGGAGCGAACGGAATCGTGGGTGCCGGACCTCCCCTGATCTGCGGAGCCGCCCTGGCAGCCAAGTACAAAGGGACCAATGGTGTTGGCGTGGCATTTTTCGGTGATGGCGCATCGAACCAGGGCACGATCCTGGAGAGCATGAACCTGGCCAACGTCTGGAACCTGCCGATGATCTTCCTGGCCGAGAACAACGGCTACGCGGAATCCACCGGGGTGAAATACAACGTGCCGACACCGAACATCGCCGACCGAGCTGCCGGTTTCGGCATGCCGGGCGTAACGGTGGACGGCAACGATTTCTTCGCGGTCTACGAAGCGGCCGGCGAAGCGATCAGCCGTGCCCGTGAAGGTGGCGGTCCGACCCTGCTCGAATGCAAGACCAATCGTTTCTTTGGTCACTTCGAAGGAGACGCCATGACCTATAAAGCTGCCGGCGAAGTGAAGAGGCAGCGTGAAGAGTGCGACTGCCTGAAGATCTTTTCGGCCAAGGTGACCTCTGCCGGCCTGGTAACGGCAGCGGAGCTGGAAGCGATCGACCAGGAAGTAGCCGCGCTGATCAACGAAGCAGTGGAAAAAGCCGTGGCGGCACCGAAGCCGACCGAGGCGGATCTTCTGACTGACGTCTACATAAAGTACTGAGAAAGGAGCTGATCAATGTCGAGAAAAATTTCGTATAAAGACGCAATCAACGAAGCGCTTTCCCAAGAAATGGAGCGGGATAAATCAGTGATCGTCATGGGCCTGGACAATGCCGGCGGTCGCGGCACCGAAGGAGAAAAGGATGCCTGGGGTGGCGTGCTGGGAGTGACCAAGGGCCTCTATGCAAAATACGGTGACCGGGTCATGGATACGCCGATCTCCGAGGCAGCGTATATCGGTTCGGCAGTGGGTGCTGCAGCCTGTGGCCTTCGTCCGGTGGTCGAGATGATGTTCGTGGACTTTCTTGGGGTCTGTTTCGACCAGATGATGAACCAGGCGGCGAAATTCCGCTACATGTTCGGCGGCAAGGCGGTAACGCCGGTGGTGATGCGGACCATGTACGGCGGCGGCTTCCGCGCGGCAGCACAACACTCCCAGGTACTGTACAACATCCTGGCGCACATTCCGGGGTTGAAGGTGGTGGTACCGTCCACCCCGTACGATGCCAAGGGGTTGCTGATCGAGTGCATCCGTGACAACGACCCGGTGATCTTCCTTGAGCACAAGGCTCTCTATGCCATGAAGGGCGAAGTACCGGAGGAGAGCTATGCCATACCCTTTGGCCAGGCAAACGTTGTACGTGAAGGCAAAGACCTGACTATCGTGGCCCTTGGGCGGATGGTTCACATGGCGAGCCAGGCAGCGGCAAGCCTCGCCAAGACGGGAGTCGAGGCAGAGATCATCGATCCGCGCACCATCTCACCGATGGACTGGGCGACGATCCTGCAGAGCGTGGAGAAGACCGGCAAGCTGGTGGTGGTGGACGAAGCGAATCCGCGCTGCAGCATGGCAACGGACATCTCGGCAAAGGTGGCACAGGATGCCTTCAAGGCGCTGACGGCACCGATCAAGATGGTTACGGCACCGCATACTCCGCCGCCGTTCTCCGATGCCCTGGAAGACCTCTATCTGCCCAATGCAGCAAAAATCGAAGCGGCCGTTCGGTCCATCCTGTAAGAACCGCCGGAATCATCGCAACATACTGCAGCGATTCTGATACTGCTTGACTGAAATATGCATTTTTATTCGAAAAACGTGACGGCGCACTGTCGTATCCGGCGGGGCGCCGTCACGAAAGAACATACCAATATGAGTCATTCCCGACGGAATTTACGATACATGAATTCGAAAATTGCACGGTGCCGTTTTCTTGCAAGGCATCGTTAAGATAGATGCATTTTAAGCATCCCGGTTGCCCGAGGTACGGGAACCGATCTGATGTAGTTAATGGTTACCTGGAATCCTACCAATACAAAAAGAAAAGAGGTCAAACGATGAGTGCGAATTTACGAGAACTTACCATGCCCAAATGGGGTCTCACCATGGAAGAAGGTACTTTGGTGAAGTGGATGGTTGAAGTGGGCGATACAATTAATCCCGGCATGGAACTCGCCGAGGTTGAAACCGACAAGATCGTCAATGTCATGGAAGCAACCCAGTCCGGGGTGCTGCTGCGGAAGGTGGCAGAAGAAAGCGACGTCCTTCCGGTCGGGGCTCTGCTTGGAGTTGTCGGTGACGGCACGGTCACAGATGCCGATATTGATGCTTTCATTGCCTCCTTTGAGCCCGGGACATGTGCGGAAGAGGAAGAGTGTGGCGAGGAGCCGGCAGCAGCAGCCCAAGAGGGAATTTACGAAATCACCATGCCCAAATGGGGCCTCACCATGGAAGAGGGAACCCTGGTTAAATGGCTGGTTAATTTGGGAACAACGGTTACCCCCGGCATGGAACTGGCCGAGGTTGAAACAGACAAGATCGTCAATGTTCTTGAGAATCTCCACCATGGTGTGCTGCGCCGCGTCGTGGCAGAGGAAGATGATGTCCTCCCGGTAGGCGCACTGCTCGGCATCATTGCCGATGCAGACATTTCCGATGCGGCCATCGACGCCTTCATCGCCGCTGGTGGCGCATCTCAACAGGAGGAATGTTCCTGCTCATGTACTGAGGAACAGCCGGCCGCGCCGGCTGCCCCGGCAGAAGCCCCTGCCGAGGAGACTGTACCGGTAGCCGGAATGCGTGCCGCCATAGCCAAGACCGTCAGCACTTCCTGGACGAACATCCCCCACTACATGGTTACCATTGCCATCGACATGAAAAAAGCGGACACCCTTGCCCGCAGCATGAAGGAAGCGGGTACCAAGGTTTCGATCAATGACATGATCATCAAGGCTTCGGCAGCCGCACTGCAGGAATTCCCCCTCATGAAGGCCACCTTTGCCGATAAAAACATCATCATGCATCGTGATGCCAATATTTCGGTGGCAATCGGCCTCGATGAAGGTGTCGTGATGCCGGTTATCAAGAATTGCCAGACCCTTTCCCTCCAGGAAATCGGTACCAAAAGCCGCGAACTGGTGGCACTGGCCAAGGAAGGCAAGCTGGGCAAAGAAGAAATGGCAGGCGGAACCTTTGCCATTTCCAATATGGGAATGCTTGGAGTCGAGAACTTTGTCGCCATCGTACCTCCGACCATGTCGGCAATCCTCGCCATCGGCATGGTGAAGGACGAGCCGGTGGTGAAGGATGGCAAAATCGAGGTTGCCCGCCTGATGCGCGTGACAATTTCCGCGGACCACCGGGTCCACGACGGTGCCTATGCAGCCAGGTTCCTGGCCAGGCTTCGGGAAATCCTGGAGCAACCGGAATCGCTTCAGGGCTGATGGTCCTTGCCAAAGGTTGCAGGCTACAAAGTCAGTTTGCCCAAGGGAGCAGCATCGCATTCAGAAAGACTCTGAAATCTGCTCCACATGCAGTGGGGTTGTTCATACCTCCTCCGACAATTCCACTGCATTTTCTTACCTGCTCCTCCGGAACAGCAATGTTGCCGGGGGAGGAGCGGTGACTTCCGATGCGGGTGGGAGAACAATGAATTCAGGAGGAGAGCAATCGTGAAGGGACTAAAAGCAGGACGAGATAAAAAGGAGGAAACGAGATGAGTGAGCTGAAGAAAGAGGATCTTCTGAAGGCGTATCGGATCATGAAAGAGATCCGTGAGTTTGAAGAGCGACTGCATGTGGAATTTGCGACGGGTAAGATTCCTGGATTCGTGCATCTGTATGCGGGCGAAGAAGCGGTAGCAACGGCGGTGTGTATGCACCTGACCGACGAAGACCGGATCTCGAGCACGCACCGCGGCCATGGCCACTGCATAGCGAAGGGTGTGGACATCATCGGGATGATGGCGGAGATTTACGGCAAGAAAACCGGGACCTGCTGCGGCAAGGGCGGATCCATGCACATAGCCGACCTGGAAAAGGGGATGCTGGAGCGAACGGAATCGTGGGTGCCGGACCTCCCCTGATCTGCGGAGCCGCCCTGGCAGCCAAGTACAAAGGGACCAATGGTGTTGGCGTGGCATTTTTCGGTGATGGCGCATCGAACCAGGGCACGATCCTGGAGAGCATGAACCTGGCCAACGTCTGGAACCTGCCGATGATCTTCCTGGCCGAGAACAACGGCTACGCGGAATCCACCGGGGTGAAATACAACGTGCCGACACCGAACATCGCCGACCGAGCTGCCGGTTTCGGCATGCCGGGCGTAACGGTGGACGGCAACGATTTCTTCGCGGTCTACGAAGCGGCCGGCGAAGCGATCAGCCGTGCCCGTGAAGGTGGCGGTCCGACCCTGCTCGAATGCAAGACCAATCGTTTCTTTGGTCACTTCGAAGGAGACGCCATGACCTATAAAGCTGCCGGCGAAGTGAAGAGGCAGCGTGAAGAGTGCGACTGCCTGAAGATCTTTTCGGCCAAGGTGACCTCTGCCGGCCTGGTAACGGCAGCGGAGCTGGAAGCGATCGACCAGGAAGTAGCCGCGCTGATCAACGAAGCAGTGGAAAAAGCCGTGGCGGCACCGAAGCCGACCGAGGCGGATCTTCTGACTGACGTCTACATAAAGTACTGAGAAAGGAGCTGATCAATGTCGAGAAAAATTTCGTATAAAGACGCAATCAACGAAGCGCTTTCCCAAGAAATGGAGCGGGATAAATCAGTGATCGTCATGGGCCTGGACAATGCCGGCGGTCGCGGCACCGAAGGAGAAAAGGATGCCTGGGGTGGCGTGCTGGGAGTGACCAAGGGCCTCTATGCAAAATACGGTGACCGGGTCATGGATACGCCGATCTCCGAGGCAGCGTATATCGGTTCGGCAGTGGGTGCTGCAGCCTGTGGCCTTCGTCCGGTGGTCGAGATGATGTTCGTGGACTTTCTTGGGGTCTGTTTCGACCAGATGATGAACCAGGCGGCGAAATTCCGCTACATGTTCGGCGGCAAGGCGGTAACGCCGGTGGTGATGCGGACCATGTACGGCGGCGGCTTCCGCGCGGCAGCACAACACTCCCAGGTACTGTACAACATCCTGGCGCACATTCCGGGGTTGAAGGTGGTGGTACCGTCCACCCCGTACGATGCCAAGGGGTTGCTGATCGAGTGCATCCGTGACAACGACCCGGTGATCTTCCTTGAGCACAAGGCTCTCTATGCCATGAAGGGCGAAGTACCGGAGGAGAGCTATGCCATACCCTTTGGCCAGGCAAACGTTGTACGTGAAGGCAAAGACCTGACTATCGTGGCCCTTGGGCGGATGGTTCACATGGCGAGCCAGGCAGCGGCAAGCCTCGCCAAGACGGGAGTCGAGGCAGAGATCATCGATCCGCGCACCATCTCACCGATGGACTGGGCGACGATCCTGCAGAGCGTGGAGAAGACCGGCAAGCTGGTGGTGGTGGACGAAGCGAATCCGCGCTGCAGCATGGCAACGGACATCTCGGCAAAGGTGGCACAGGATGCCTTCAAGGCGCTGACGGCACCGATCAAGATGGTTACGGCACCGCATACTCCGCCGCCGTTCTCCGATGCCCTGGAAGACCTCTATCTGCCCAATGCAGCAAAAATCGAAGCGGCCGTTCGGTCCATCCTGTAAGTAATCATGGCCGGGGGGGAGTTTCACGTATCTCCCCCCGGCCATGAGGTAACGGAGGGAAAGATGCATCAACAGAAGCAACAGGCAAGCTTGAAAGAAACGAACAGACCGGCCGTGGAAGAAGGTATGCCGAGGCCTGCTACCGCCAAGCCGGAATGGCTCAAGGCACGCTACTCTTGTTGTCCGGAAGTTGACCAGATCAGGCAGATTCTGCGGAGCAACAAGCTCCATACCGTCTGCGAGGAAGCTACCTGCCCGAATATCGGCGAGTGCTTCAAACAAGGAACCGCTACCTTTCTTATTCTCGGCGACACCTGTACCAGGAATTGCCCGTTTTGCAACGTGACTCACGGTTTACCCGTATCGCCGGACGTGAACGAACCGGAAAATCTGGCCCGTGCGGTGGCGGCCATGGGCCTGCGCTATGTCGTGATCACTTCGGTCACCAGGGATGATCTTCCTGATGGAGGAGCCGGGCAGTACGTAGCGACAATTGCTTCAATCAGGCGCCAGGACTCCACGATTCACATAGAAATTCTCGTCCCCGATTTTAGGGGCAGGGAGGAACATGCGCTGAAGGTGCTCTCGATCGATCCCCCGGACGTTTTTAACCATAATCTGGAAACCGTCAGCAGCCTGTACCCGAAAGTTCGTCCCGAAGCCAATTACACCGCGTCCTTGGCACTCCTGCGACGCTACAAAGAGATGAGCCCTTCCTTGCCCACCAAATCGGGGATCATGCTCGGCTTTGGTGAAACGCAGGAAGAGGTCTATGGCGCAATGCAGGACCTCAGAAATCATCATTGCGATATGCTTACCCTGGGCCAGTATCTGCGCCCAAGCAGCCGGCATCTTCCGGTAGCGCGCTATGTACCGCCTGAAGAGTTTGATCGATATCGCGAAGTCGGTCTGAGCATGGGGTTCAGCCACGTTGAGGCAGGTCCTCTGGTCAGATCTTCCTACCATGCAGCGGAACAGGCGCAACAGACCTTTACCTGAGACAACTTCCGGAGAGTGGGGCCGTTATCAGGAACCACCCCGGTTTACCATATGATTGCATGGTTATGTCTGCCCACAGTAACAGGCTTGTTTATGCTCGGTTGCAGACAAAAAACAGGTTCTACAATAACTACAGAAGAGGTGAAATAGATGAGTGAGGAAATCTTTGATCTGATAGTACTTGGTGCGGGCCCGGGCGGTTATGTGGCGTCAATCCGCGCTTCGCAACTGGGCATGAAGGTGCTGGTCGTCGAGCCGCGGGGCACGATGGGTGGTGTCTGCCTCAACGAGGGATGCATTCCCAGTAAGGCGCTGCTTGACTCCAGCGAGCATTTCGCCCTGGCTCGGGACAAGTTCACCCACCATGGCATCGAGATTAACCCGCCGACCATGAACGTGGCCAAGATGGTGGCCCGCAAGGACGACGTGGTAAAAAAACTCACCGACGGCATCGCCTACCTGTTCAAGAAAAACAAGGTCCAGGTCATGAAAGGTGTTGGCAAGCTGACTACTCCAGCCGCTGGCGGCGTTCATCGTGTCGAGGTTACGCAAGACGGGGCCGTTACGTTCGCTTCCGCAAAACGGGTCCTGCTTGCCACCGGCGGCGTGCCGGTTGAAATCCCCGGCATGCCCTTTGACGGAGATAGTATCGTCAGTTCCAAGGAAGCCTTGTGCTTCAGTTCGACGCCGGAGCACCTGGTGGTTGTCGGCGCCGGCTATATCGGCCTCGAGCTCGGTTCCGTCTGGAGACGTCTCGGAGCGAAGGTGACGGTGCTCGAAATGATGCCTGCCATGCTCCCCTTTACTGATGTCGAGGTGACCGATGCCCTGAAGAAGATTCTGAAAAAACAGGGCATCGATATCCGTCTGAGCACTCAGGTGACCAGTCTGGAGAAAAAGAACGGCTCGTTGGTACTGCAGCTGAAGTCTGGCGACAAGACCGAGGAGATGAACTGCGACAAGCTGCTCGTCGCGGTTGGCAGGAAACCGGTCCTGACCGGGCTGGGCCTGGAGGAAGCGGGAGTTTCCACAAACGGCAATGGCAGGGTCGCGGTGAACGAAAACTACTGAAACCTCGGTTCCGGGCATTTACGCCATTGGCGATATCATTCCCGGTCCGCTCCTTGCCCACAAGGCTTCAGAGGAAGGGGTCGTGTTTGCAGAGCGTCTCGCCGGGATCGATGCAAAGGTGCATTATCAGACTATCCCGGGTATAGCCTACACCTGGCCCGAGGCAGCGTCGGTCGGCAAGACCGAGCAGGCGCTCAAGGAAGAGGGGATACCGTACACGGCGGGGAGATTCGCGTTCATGGCCAACGGCCGCGCCCGTTGCATGGACGAAACCGAAGGTTTTGTCAAAATCCTTGCCCATAAGGATACTGACAAAGTGCTTGGGGTTCACATTGTCGGCCCGCGGGCATCGGACATGATTGCCGAGGCCGTGGCGGTCATGAGCTATAACGGTACGGCCCACGACATCGGTGCCATGTTCCATGCCCACCCGACCCTGGCGGAAGCGGTGAAAGAGGCTGCACTGGATGTTCATAAAGCGGTGATTCACGCCTGATGTCAAAGTGGCTCCATCTCCTCCGGTATGCCTGGACAGTGCCGGAGGAGATGCGCCAACTCAAGGAAATGGAAAACCTGAGATGATGATACAAGAGTTGGGACTGATCGCGTACCAGGAAGCCTTCCGGCTGCAGGAGGAGCTGGCCTCCGAGGTGCATGGCGATCCGCTCCGGGAGACATTGCTGCTGCTGGAGCATCCACTGGTCTATACAATGGGACGGAGTGGCTGCGACGCTAATATCCTCGATCCTTCGGTGGAGGTGGTGCGTGTGCATCGGGGTGGTGATGTGACCTGTCATGCTCCCGGCCAGCTGGTCGGTTACCCGATACTCAACCTGGGCTTGCGGGGAAAGGATCTGCGTCTTCATCTTCGCTTCCTGGAAGAACTGCTGATTCAGACTGCTGCGGATTTCAATGTCGCAGCGTATAGGGTGGAGGGTCGTACCGGTGTCTGGACGGACTCCGGAAAGTTGGCAGCTATCGGCGTTGGTGTGCGTCGCTGGGTTACCATGCACGGGTTTGCTCTTAACGTGAACAATGATCTTGGTGCATTCCTCAGGATTCATCCCTGCGGAATTTCACAGTGCCCCATTGCTTCGCTGGAATCAGTTTGCGGGACGAAGGTGTCGCTCCAGGACGTTTCGGCATGTATTGCCGAACGATTCGAGACTCTGTTGGATACCTGGCAACCGTTCATACAATCCGCGAAGCGCTGCGAGGAAGCCTGACTTTCCGGGATGTTGGTGCTCTCCCGCAATGAGGGGCGCAGAGCGGGAAAGAAGCGTTACACGAATGATTGAATACACTATCGGACCACAATTAAAAAACCTGCGAAAAACGAGGAATCTGACACTGCAGTTTGTGGCTGAAAAGACGGGAGTTTCCGTGCCTTTGCTGTCTCGGATAGAAAACGGCAACGTGACGCCCAGCCTGAAAACCTTGACGAAACTCGCCTCCTATTTTCAGATACGGCTGGGCAGTTTATTTGAAGGCAGCGATGAAAAGCCACGCTACAAAATTTTCCGCAACCTTGCCAAGTGCCACGAAAATCTCTCCGCGTATCGAAGTCCCAAAAGTCAGAATTATTGCTATTCATTGATGTCGCCCGAATCCGGGACAAGGTTGAATTGTTCGGTACTTGATCTACGATCCAGTTTTAGTATTACGCCAACGACAAAAGGTAAAGGAGAGACATTTCTCTATATCATTGCCGGAAAAGCGGCGATTAGCAGGAATGGTAAAACGTATATCGTAGAGCCTGGTGACAGCGTCTATTTTGATAACACCCTCATGATAGGGGTAAATCCGATAGACTTTTCCCGGGCAACAGTAATGCGAATTGATGCAGTATGAAAGGAGAGAGAACGGCAGCGGGAGAAATTTTACGTCTCAATCGAAAGGGGTTACCCTCAATGACCAAGAATACTTTTGCCGCATTTATTGTTGAAGAGAGCGAGCCGAATAAGTTCACCAGTACCGTTGGTACCCGCACCATTGCAGACTTGCCCGCAGGAGATCTCCTGGTAAAGGTCCACTATTCTTCACTGAATTACAAGGACGCTCTTGCTGCCACCGGCCAATTCGGCATAGTAAAAAAGTATCCTCAGACACCGGGTATCGATGCGGCTGGTGAAGTGGTCGAGTCCTCAGTCAGCACCTTTACCCCGGGCGACAAGGTGATAGTGACCAGTTATGACCTTGGTATGGACACTCCCGGTGCCTTTGGCCAGTACATTCGTGTCCCGGCGGCGTGGACAGTGCCACTGCCGGAAGGTCTCTCCCTGAAAGAAAGTATGATCCTTGGTACCGCGGGCCTGACCGCCGGTATGATGATCCGGAAGCTGACCGGAAACGGGGTGCAGGCTAAGGACGGCGATATTCTTGTTACCGGAGCGACAGGAGGTGTGGGAAGTGTGGCCGTGGCAATTCTGGCAAAGGCCGGTTATCGGGTAGTCGCCGCAACCGGCAAGGAAGCGGAAAAAGAGTATCTCCTCGGACTTGGTGCCGCGTCAGTGATCGGCAGGGAGGAGATTCTGGACGGAGCTGACAAGCCCTTGATGGAAGAACGGTGGGCGGGCGTTGTTGACGTTGTTGGCGGTGAGATGCTTGCTGCCGCAATCAAGTCGACTCGCTATGACGGCACGGTGACCTGCTGCGGATTGGTCGGATCCCTGGATTTGCCGCTGAATGTCCTGCCGTTCATCCTGCGCGGAGTCAGCCTGCTGGGTGTAGATTCGGTGCAGTGCCCCATGGCCCCGCGTCGCCTGGTCTGGGAAAAGCTTGCGCAGGAATGGAAACTCGACAACTTGGATGCGATTGCCGAGGAGTGCACTCTCCAGCAATTGGAAGAAAAGATTCCGTTGATCCTGTCGGGCGGGATACGAGGGCGCATTATCGTAAATCTGCTGGAAAGTTGATGGCAGTATTCCTTCGCGATGAAATTTCGACATCGATCGGAATTGTTTTATTCTGATTAGAAATTTACCTGAAAAAGGACCCAGGCAAGAAGTCTGGGTCCTTTTTTATTGGTGCACTTGGTGAGATTCCGCAAGGTGCAAACGCCCAGCGTACCTTAGCATGGTCATCAGCCACATTGTGCTGAAGACCTGATTGACTTCTTACGGAGAAAACACAGCGAGGAGTTTTCGCATAAATCTGGCCCCTGACAGCATCCAGATTCACAGCCTGCTGTTTTACCATGTTGAAACAGGAATAGAACGAAATTCAGAGTCAGCTTTTGCGTCGATGCAATCATTTTCTTTTCCATGGCTAGGTAAGAAAGAAAACTCCGCATATCATTAGTGCCAATTTCATTTGAACGTTTCCCATTAACCACTCTTGATATAACCTGTTCAATCCTGTATAAGTCTTCTCAGTATTTAGAGAAAAATGCTTGCGTCTCATCGCCTTGTTCACTTCTTTCCTTCATCACTTGTCGGTTCAGGGCGTGGCCGTATCGCGAAATAAATAATGACCAGAAATTGCTCAAAGCGTGCGAACAAAAAATCTCCGTTTTTATGCAGTTGCGGTATATCCCGCCTATATGGGGGAATTATGTTGCATAGGTGCGTCAGAATATGCCCCAGAAACAGGATTATTTTGATGATTTCGGGCGGGAATAGAATAATTAGAAAATTAAAAGCTATGCGGTATATCCCCTAGTTATGCGAGAAAAGATAGAGATGAATTCAAATAGAAATTTTTTGAAAGACTCAGCGATCGTCATCGTGATTTCCTTCGCGATTGCCGCCTTCAGTCTACCGTTCGAGAATAGCCTTCCGATTCTCCTGAAATTATTTGTGAACCACTATGCTTCTATTGTTGGCTATCTGTTCCTTTGCTATCTCAGTGGAAGAGTAGACATTTGGCACCTTGGTAAAGTGTCATTGGCTGTATGGGCAATTCTCACGCCCATTTATATGTTGATCTACTGGAATTCGCTCGACAGGAAATACACCGTAACGAGTATTGTATTTGGTAGCTTGAAGTCTGAAATAATCTCAGTTGCAATCGGTGCTTTAACATACTTTATAGCTACAAAGATAAAGAAAGCCATTGTTATCAAAAACGAATTAGTGAAGCCAAAAGGATTAAAAGAAACCACTATCCTGATGTGCATATTCAATATATCAGGCCTGATATTCTACGACCCAAATCAAAAATATATTAGCTTTGAAATATTTCTTTTTATAGTACTAATAGCCATATCTTATTTACTCTTATGGTTTTATTGGCAAGGCAATAATTGGGCAAGAATATTGGTTATTATTGGTTCTTTACTGTCTTTAGGAAACCTTTATGGCATTAAAAAGTATTCTTTTCTGCAAGCAAGCGTATTAATAGCAGAAGCTGCTTTGGGGTTATTTTTATTGTGGTGGCTGAACACTGAACCGGCTAAAACCTATTTTGGCAGATCGAAGAAAAGCGCATAACACTCGGCTAGACCCATCTCCTCTTCGCTCCGTGGGTCAGCCTTGCACCGTAAGCGGAAAAAATCAAAATATGAACGGAGGCTGGAATGAAACATTTTCAAAAGTTTGTTTTGGCTCTAATCGCATTCACCTGTTTATTGGGTTGCGGCAGTAATGAAAATAATACGGGTACTGGTATGCAAGAGGTGACTTTTGTTGACAAAGGTACCGTTGCTCCAAATCCGATTAGCACAACCGTATCAATCGACTCAACCTCTATCCACTACTCGCAAACGCAGTCCGGGCAAATTATTGGCGGGTGGTCCAAGTCGATTCAGTTTTCTGACTATACCTCGGTTCGGAAAGTGATATCGGACAACAGGTTGTTCGAAAGCGGGAATGTCCTTCCGTCTGGCCAACCGACTTGTACGGGGTCACAGGGAATGACTATAAAAATTTTAAAAGATAGCTCTATCCATTCCTTTGATATTGATGGTGGTATTTTTTGCGATAGAACTCAATGGCCCGTTGGTGTTCGTGATTTGGTAAATCTTGAGGATGCACTGGTTGCCAAGTATAAGTAGCGTAAGACGATTAGCCTTACTTCCGCTCACTGGGCCCTGCACGCCGATTGCCTCCACGCTCCGCGTTCCGGCACCCAGGGTCAGAACTGTTACGTGAGGAAGTGATGAATCTGGAATCAAAGAATATGGAAGATTATCTGGCCTCTGATATGATTGTGGACTGGGAGACTCCATGTGTTCTTCAAAAAGCTCTCGCATCTCACACGGGCGATATCTCATGAAATTGACAAAGCTCGTCTCTTGTATGAATGGGTTCGAGATACTATTCCCCATTCCAATGATGCCGGCCTTGATACGGTGACATGTTCTGCAAGTGAAGTGCTGCATCGTGGGACAGGGGTTTGCTTCTCTAAAAGTCATCTTCTAGCGGCTTTATTACGGGCAATCAGTATCCCCACCGGCTTTTGTTATCAGGTGTTGCGGCTTGATCCCCCCGTAAATGATGAACTCGTGCTGCATGGTTTCAATGGTATCTATCTTTCAAGTAATGATACATGGATTCGAGTAGATGCGCGAGGCAACACAAAAGGAGTAAATGCCCAATTCGGTATTGATAAAGAACAGCTTGCTTTTGACATGGACTCTCAGGCTGGAGAATTTATATACGATACTATCTTCGTCTCGCCGGTAAGTAATGTGGTTACAAGGCTGAAGAAGCATAAGAGTAAAAGAGAACTGTGGTTGGACTTGCCAAAAGAAATTTGAAATGAACATATAATTCGTAGACGGCAGTTTTTGCTTCTCTCCACAGCAGGTCTTAAGTCGTTTGGCCAAGCAACCAAATAAGGGGTAAGAATGAACAAGGGTATATTTTTATCGCTATTTATTGTAAATGTTCATTCAGTATGCATTCGCGGCCATGCCTCCATAATATCAAAAAACTAAATATCTGGATGTTTTGGTTGACTATATACATAAACATCCTGAAGTTGCATCTTTATTGGTATCGATAGATTTTTTAAATATACAATTTTTTTTGAAGATGGGTGCAAGGCACTTTTGGAAGGAAGTCAACCGCTAGACCACGAGGATGGGTGGGCCCTGCCGATCCTTTGGGGTTCGAGGAATCAGGCTGTTCTGTGACCGTCTCCTAAAATAAAAATAGGGAGTTAAGCTTAATGCTTAACTCCCTGTTTTTAATGGCGCGCTTGGAGAGATTCGAACTCCCGACCTACGGATTCGTAGTCCGTTGCTCTATCCAGCTGAGCTACAAGCGCAAGCTGTTACTTACCGGCGGGAACAAAGCCGACAAGTTTAATGTCGTATTTGGAATGCTGGAAAGCATGGGGGCTCTGAAGAACCATGAAGAGCCAGTTTTTATAGATTTCCTTGCCATTTTCCGTAATCACTACCTGTGCTGCCGGATTTTTCGGTTCATCGGACTTCGATGTCCTGACATTTCCGTCCATGGTGAAGTCGGGAAGGAAGTTTTCAACCGTAACTACCAGGTCCGAGTTGGGGACGGGAAAGGATTTGCCGATTTCCACATCGTATTCGGTGCTTTTTTTCGAATCTTTGTCGGTAACGGCAATCTTGACAGCTTTCCACTTGCCTTTCTCCGATTCGGGTACAACAACAACCGGCTTTTCCTTCGACTCCATCATCGCATGGGGCGGCATGCCTTCAACAGCAGGTTTTTCTTCTTTTTTCTTGCACCCGGCAACAGCAATTGCTGCCACGGCGAGTATCGCGACTACCTTGAAAATATTCTTCATTCAATCCTCCACGGAATGCCGGTAGTTACCGGACCGGTTTGTTATGGCGGAGAGAGAGGGATTCGAACCCTCGATACCGGTTTCCCAGTATACTCGCTTAGCAGGCGAGCGCCTTCGACCTACTCGGCCATCTCTCCTGAAATCCTGGTTCGCTGTCCGAGGGTAAAGTTTGCAGTCGACGTGAAATCAGGAACCTTGATCGTACTACTTTGAAACAGTAAATATGGCGGAGGGAGTAGGATTTGAACCCACGGAACTTTCGTTCAACGGTTTTCAAGACCGCCGCCTTAAGCCACTCGGCCATCCCTCCGAAATCCTAGCCGATCTTTTCCATTCCGCCCATATATGAACGGAGCGCTTCGGGAATCAGCACCGTCCCGTCTGCCTGCTGGTAATTTTCCAGGATGGCCACGACCGTCCTGCCGACCGCAAGGCCCGAACCGTTCAGTGTGTGCAGAAACTCCGGCTTGCCTTTTTCGCTTTCCCTGAAACGAATGGCTGCCCTGCGGGCCTGGAAGTCCTCAAAATTACTACAGGAAGATATTTCCCGGTAGGTATTCTGGGACGGCAGCCATACTTCAATATCAAAAGTCTTTGCAGCGGAAAATCCCAGGTCAGCGGTACAGAGCTCGACAACCCGATAGGGAAGATTCAGCAGTTGGAGCACTTTTTCCGCATTTTCCAGCAGGAGTTCCAGTTCCCGGTAAGAATCCTCGGGACGGGTGAACTTGACCAGCTCGACCTTGTTGAACTGGTGCTGCCTGATGTATCCCCGCGTGTCTTTGCCATATGAACCCGCTTCTTTCCGGAAGCAGGGTGTATAAGCTGTGTAATAGAGCGGCAGGTCGGAAGCTTTCAGGATCTCGCCGCGATGAATGTTGGTTACCGGTACTTCAGCAGTTGGAATCAGGAAATAATCAAGGCCGTTCAGGCCGAAAAGGTCTTCCTCGAATTTTGGCAACTGACCGGTGCCAGTCATGCTTTCCCTGTTTACCATAAAGGGTGGAAGCATTTCAACATAATTGTGCTTGCCGGTGTGCAGATCAAGCATGAAATTGATCAGGGCGCGTTCCAGTCGGGCTCCCGCACCTTTGCACAAGGTGAAGCGGGCGCCGGTAAGCTTTGCTCCCCGCTCGAAATCGAGAATGTCCAGGCTTTCGCCGATTTCCCAGTGTGGCTTGGGCTCGAAGGTGAAACTGGGCGTTTTTCCCCATTTTCTGATTTCGACGTTGTCTGCTTCGGATGAGCCGATCGGCGTGGTTGCATGGGGAAGGTTGGGAGTGGTCAGCAGGATTTCCTGCAACTCCTCTTCGATTTCCCTCAGTGTGTCGTCCAGTGCCTTGATGCGCTGTGAGACTTCCCGCATTTCCGCCATCTGGTCCTGCGCCTGGCTTTTGTCCTTGATTCGGCTTATTTCCCCAGAGACCTTGTTCCGGAGTGCTTTCAGTCCTTCGCTTTCCTGAAGGATCTCGCGACGACGCGTGTCGCACTGCCTGAAACCGGAAAGATTGACGGCACCACCACGTGTCGCGAGGCGGGCTTCTGCATCTTCCAGGTTTTCTCTGAGATATTTGACGTCGAGCATGGAAAAGACCTTTACATTTGCTAAAACAAAGCTATATTTTCTAGCACTTGAGTGGAGAATAGTCAAACATTTTTTCAGATATTTTCTTGTGCGTTGGTGTGGAGTGCTCGTGAGAGGTTTCAATTTTACCATTTTATTCGCTTGTGTCCTGTTTTTGGTTTCACCCGTTCCAGCGGAAGCGGAGAAATTGGTACTTACCGTCGTGGGCGATATAATGCTTGCCGGCAATGCTAGCGAGACGTTGTCCCGTGTGGGCTATGAATACCCTTTTGCAGCAACAGCCTCGATTCTTCAGGCTTCCGACATAGCGCTCGGAAACCTTGAAACACCCATTGCCCGAACGGGACAGGAGTTCACCGATAAGAAATATCGCTTCAAGGCAGACCCGAAAGCGGCGATGGCGATTCGCAAGGCCGGCTTCTCGGTGCTGACCCTGGCGAATAACCACATTATGGACTTTGGTGCCCAGGGGCTGGCAGAAACCTGTAAAAACCTGAAAAATGGAAATATACTTTTTACCGGTGCCGGCAGGAATCTTGCCGAGGCGAGAAAGCCTGTTGTGATTGAAAGACATGGGAAGAAAATCGCGTTCCTGGCCTATTCTCTCACCCATCCGAAAGAATTTTATGCCGGACCCGACAGCCCCGGCGCGGCTCCGGGGTACCCTCGCTCTTTTACGCAAGATATTAAAAAAGCAAAAGGTCTTGCCGATTATGTGGTGGTTTCTTTTCATTGGGGAGCTGAAGGTGCAACATTTCCCAAATCCTATCAGGTTTGTGTCGCCCGCATGGCCATCGATTTAGGTGCGGACGTGGTGGTCGGTCATCATCCCCATGTTCTGCAGGGGATCGAACGTTACAAGGGACGACTCATTCTTTATAGTCTCGGCAATTATACCTTTGGCAGCATGAGCGGGAATGCCGATACCAGTGTGATCGCCAGGATCGTTTTTGACCGCGAGGTTCTGCAGGTCGAGCTCTTCCCCCTGAACGTGAAAAATGCCGAGGTGCATTTTCAGCCCGCCCTGTTGAAGGGTCTGCGCGGCGAGCAGGTTATTTCCCATTTACAGGAGCTTTCCTCTCAATGGCATACGGATATTGTCAGCGAAGGTCAGCGCTATTTTGTCAGGAGCGAGCCCCGCAAAGCGGTTGCCTTGAGAGCTCTGCACTGAATATGTGTACCGCTAGCGGGGGCGCGGAGGTGTTTTGTGCATCGTCTGTTTGTTGCCATTGACTTGCCCGAGGAAATTAAGTCGGCTGTCAGCTCCCTTCGCTGCCCACTGCCGGGGGCAAAATGGGTCGCTGATGAACAGCTTCATCTGACGCTGCGCTTTATTGGTGATGCTGACGACGAGCTTACCGAGAGGATTGTCACCGGTTTATCCGGTATTGCGGCAGTTCCCTTTTCCCTGCTGTTGAGAGGGGTCGGGTACTTCCCTCCCAGGAGAAGCCCTAAGATCCTCTGGGTTGGGCTCGACAAGAGCGACCCACTGCTCCTGTTGCAGAAAGATGTCGAAAAAATTCTTGTCCGGAATGGCGTGCCACCGGATGATCGCCCCTTTTCTCCGCACATAACCGTTGCTCGTTTGAGGGAGGTGTCCGCAGCCCGGATTGCCTCTTTTCTGCAGAGAAACAGACTGTTTGTTACGGATTCTTTTCCTGTCAAGGAGTTCATCCTCTATTCCAGCACTCTGACCCAACAGGGGGCGATTCACCGGGAGATTGCACTCTTTCCCTTGTACGGGTAGGGGGTGCCGAGTCGATGTCCGCTGGGTTCAGGTCGCTATTTGATTGCCGATAGAGCGCCCAATTACAGCTTGATTTTTTTTTGTCGTTGTTTATAGTCAATATGAAACGTTTGATATCATTCGAACTCAGACCAGAAAGCAAATAAAGGAGAGTTTTTATGGCCAGCGAAAAGGTAATTGTCCTTGATGACAGCAACTTTGAATCCGAAGTACTTCAAGCCTCTGTTCCCGTTCTTGTGGACTTCTGGGCTTCGTGGTGCGCTCCCTGCAAAGCGATTGCACCTCTTGTCGACGCTCTTGCGAATGATTATGATGGTAAGGTGAAGGTTGGAAAGGTAAATGTCGACGATAGCCCGGCAACTCCTGCAAAATATGGAATTCGGGGCATCCCAACCCTGATCCTGTTCAAAGACGGCAAGATGATTGATCAGGTTGTTGGCGCGGTGCCGAAATCACAGTTGGAGGCGTTGTTGAACAAAGCCCTCTAGCGGGCTGGCGAAGCACTGTTCGTTATCAGGACAACAATGAACAGATGTCGGTTCGGACACAGGGACGTGGTACGGGCCCTCAGGAAAGGTTCTATGGTTTTATTGGGTATGAAAAAGATCGTGTCACTGGTGCTTTTTGTCGCGGCTCTGGCGCTTCCCTCACTCTCGTATGCCGTTCCGCAAATAGGCAGTCCGGCACCGGCCATTAATGTTGTTACTACTTCAGGCCAACATGTAACCTTCGCAAACTACCGGGGCTATGTTCTGGTGATGGAGTTTTTTGCCACCTGGTGTGAAGGTTGTCGTTCATCCATTCCCCATTTAATCAAGCTGAACAAGACGTATGGAAAGCAGGGGTTGCAGATTCTTGGTCTGAATCCCGGTGTGGGCGGGGATGATCTGGATCAGATCAGAAAATTTATCCGGGAGGAACACCTCAATTATCCGGTTGCGCTGGTTGATGACGATACTTTGATCAATTATGCGGTTCAGCCGATACCGGCGATTTTCATTATTGACAAGAAGGGCGTGCTGGTTGAAAAATATGTGGGCTTCAATGACGAGATTGAAGCTTCAATGGAGAAAACTATCAAGACTTTGCTGGCTCAATAAGAGAGGTCTTGCAGGTACTACAGGTAAAAAGGCGGCGCTGATGCGCCGTTTTTTTTATGTCCGCTGCAGGTGTTCCCTGATAGTAGCAGCCATTTTCTCGCTGATGCCCGATATTTTCATCAAATCCTCTCTGCTGGCCTTTTGCAGTTCTTTGACACTCCCGAAATGCAGCAGCAGCTTTTTCCATCGCTTGGTCCCGATGCCCGGGATCTTGGCGGCAGGGGAGCGCAGGGCATCCCGTGACCGCAGTTTTGTGTGATACTCGACCGCGAAGCGGTGGGCTTCATCGCGAATTCTGGCGAGCAGCAACAAGGGTGCGGAATTTTGCCGCAGAACCACGGGATTCTTTCTTCCCGGCAGGAAGACGCGTTCATTGCTTCGCCGGATTTCCGAGCTTCCGGATTCCCTGTCAACCCTGCTTTTGGCCAGGGAGGCCGCATCGGGTTCCGTAATGCCCAGGTCTCCGAGTACTCGTGTCAGGACATTCAATTGTCCCGGCCCGCCATCAACGATAATCAGGTCCGGTTGAGCATCTTCAGCTTTGCTGTCGGCAAAGCGCCGGGAAAGCACCTCATGCATCATTCCGTAATCATCGGCCTGGGTAATGCTTTTAATCCGGTAGCGGCGATAATCTTTCTTGCAGGCAACCCCATCCTGGAAGACTACTTTGCTCCCGACGGCATGTTTTCCCTGAAAGGTCGAGATATCGTAGCACTCAATGCGTTTGGGAGGCTTTGACAGGTGGAGTTGCCGCTGCAGTTCCTGCAAGGTGTGTTCAATTCCGGCTTTTTTTCGTTGATTTTCGTCTGCGGCCGATTCTGCATTTTTGATGGCAAGAAGGACGAGTTCCGCCTTTGTCCCGCGACGGGGAACCGTGATGGAAACCTTTTTACCGCGCTTTTCCGACAGGAGTTCTTCCAGTGCCTGCGGTTCGCTGATAGTAATCGGTAAAAGTATTTCGGTGGGGATGTATTCGTCCCGGCTGTAATATTCATTCAGGAATGACGAAATGCCTTCGGCAACATCCATTTCCCAGGAAAAGGTGAAGTTTCTCCCTCCGATCAAGCTCCCGCCCCGGATGAAAAGAGCAATACGTTTCATCTTTCTGCACACTTGCTTCGTTGGTTGAGTATTGCTGCTTCTTCACACGCCACCCGCGCCCCACGTTATTGCATTTCAATTATTTCGTAGGAGGTAGCCTGCGCTTCGGAATCAGTTGATGCAATCTTTGGTTGTGATAGAGTCGATGGCCTTCCCGATCGCGTTGTAAGGGCGTCGCTCGGTGCGAACGGCGGCGCGTCTTAAGTACGCCTTGGTTTTTGAGACGATCTGCTCAATGGGGTTGAGATCGGGCGAGTACGGAAGAAGAAATCTTACTTCTGCGCCTGCTTCGCGAATCTTCTCTACCGCAGCATGAGACTTGTGGCGGGACAGATTGTCCATGATCAGAATGTCGCCGGGCCGCAGCGACGGAGCCAATAGCCAATCAACGTAGGCCCCAAAGACCATTGAGTTGGTTGGGCCGTTGGTAATCATGGCGGCTCGACTGCCTTGCCAATCGATCGCCTGGATCAGTATCGTCGTCTGCCAATGACCGTGAGGGACAGAATCGTTAATGCGTTGATCGCTTGGTCCCCCGCCGTATCGGCGTGTCATGTTTGTTTTCGCGCCTGTTTCATCCAAGAAGACGAGCTTGGTAATATCCAAGCGACGCTGACGGCGTTTCCAATCCGATCGGTCTCGCTGAACATCAGGACGTCGTTGCTCGCTGGCATGCAGCTGTTTTTTTGTGTGTGAGTCCCCGGCGTCGCAGCTCGTTCCAGATCGTCGTCACACAGCACTTCACCCGTAGCTTTGCACGAAGTTGTTCTAACGTGAGATCTGGATCGTTTCGGATGAGTTCAGCCAAGCGTTCCTGTTGGCTGGCGGAAGGCTTCGGCTTACGCCCGGCCCTATGTGTTTGTGGCTCCAGCGTGCCCAACTCTCTCCATTGATATTTGAGCTTCTGGACGACTTGGTAGCTAGTAGAACTAGCCGCCCTGTCGACCGCTGGGGTACAAACGGAGTAGCCTGCTGGGGATCCCGCAACGATGCCCAAGTCATTATCGTCGGCGGTGATAGCCGAAGGAGAATTCGCCGTTCATGAATGGGAAACATTCGCGACCTTCTGCGGCAGCGACGGTGTATTCATCGATTTTCGACCGCTGGCGGCCGAGCACAGTGATCTTCCACCATATGTGCTTGACCGCGGATCGTATTCAAACAGCCAACGGTTACCTGCCGGATCTCGCGCCCGGTCCAGTCATGTAATTCAAGATACTCGACCAGCGATACCGTCAAGAAACTTCTCTGACTGCGCGCAACGTCGGATTCACGTCCGGTCCAAAAATGGCCGGACACTTCGTCTTCGCGGTTGCTTCGCCGAGCGGTATGTTCGGCCGTGCATCGCATCCATCGACTGATGTCGCTCAGTCGACTCTGGGGTTCCGCCACGAGCTTTTTCTGGTTGACGATCATGCCGATCTCAGGATTATTTTCATATAAATCTGATGATGTCGCAACATTACCGGCACAAACCGAAGTTTGAGGTCCACCATATTGAAGATCTGGCCAGAAACGCGAAGTCCATTTTGAGGATTTCGCACCAAAGAAATCGCATTGATTGTCCACCAGCGGTCACAAGGAGTGTTCAAGTTACCTTCTCTGCGGTTTATGGCTCTCACCGCATAAATGACGCAAATCCCGTTTCTTGCTCATTTTGCACCGCTTGCTAAAGAAGTATACTAACTCCCCCCAGCTCGTCGGATCGCGAAGAAGCGATTAGAGCACCACAAGGATGGGCCGACTGCATTGATTCTCTTGACTCAATTGGACAACGATGCCGGTCACACTCTCAGCAGTGCCGCGTCCTGCGGTGGCAGGAAAATTTTTCCGAGCCGGAACAGAGAAGTACTACGTGAAAGGGTTTTCTTACGGCCCTTTTGCTCCCAACAGCGATGGAGAGCCGTTGCCGCAGCGCGATCGTTTGCGGGACGATTTCGCACACATGCGTGCCTTGGGTGCGAACACCATTCGAGTTTACTTTCCGCCGCCCAAATGGTTGCTTGACGAAGCCCTTGATCACGGCCTGCGCGTCTTTATCGACGTTCCTTGGGAGAAGCATCGCTGCTTCTTTGAGGATTGGGATGCGATCGAACGGGCTCGCGATCGGGTACGTGACACCGCTCGCGAGTTGGGACGACATCCGGGGGTCTTTGCGATTAGCGTCGCCAACGAGTTCCCGGCGGACATCGTCCGATTTCAAGGCCGTCACCGCGTGGAGCGGTTCGTCGAAGAGTTGTTAGGAATCGTCAAGGAAGAGGCTCCCGACTGTTTGGCCACGTTTGTGAATTTTCCCACGACCGAGTTTCTGGAGGTCAACGGCTGCGACTTCAGTTGCTTCAATGTCTATCTTCACGATCAGGAAAAGTTGGGTCTTTATTTGGATCGTTTGCAGCACATAGCGGGCAACAAACCACTGGTGCTAGGCGAGTACGGAATAGATTCGTCGCGTGAGGGCGATGTCGAGCAGGCCGCGATGTTGACGCAGCATCTGAACCGAGTCTTTCGCCACGGACTGGCAGGGTCCGTTATTTTCGCCTACACCGATGACTGGTTCACCGGTGGTCACCAAATCGACGATTGGTTCTTTGGGGTAACCGACCGGGATCGCAACGAAAAACTGGCTGCGAGGTCACTGAAGAACATTTGGAAGGACTTGCCACACAGCGTTTACCAAAAGGCGGATCTCGAGAAGGTATCGGTGGTGGTCTGCTCGTACAACGGCGGACGAACCCTTCGTGGATGTTTGTCTTCGTTGATGAAACTAGACTTTCCGGATTACGAAGTCATCTTGGTCGACGACGGTTCCACGGACGACACGGCCGAGATCGCTGCCGAGTTTCCGCAGGTCATTTATCATCACCAACAGAATCTTGGTTTGAGTGTGGCTAGGAACGTTGGTGCAAATCTGGCGACTGGCGAGATCATCGCGTACACCGACGACGACTGTGTGGCCGACGAGTTTTGGTTGCATTACTTAGTGCAAGCGATGCGAGACCAAGGTGTCGAGGCGATTGGTGGTCCAAACATCACGCCCGAGAGTGACGGCTGGGTAGCCAAATGCGTGGCGGCCAGTCCGGGCAACCCCAGCCATGTGATGCTGGACGACCGACACGCCGAACACGTGCCGGGCTGCAACATGGCGTTTCGTCGCAGCACGCTTTTGGGTCTCGGTGGCTTTGACCGTCAGTTCCGAGTCGCAGGTGACGACGTCGACATCTGTTGGCGGCTATTGGATGCCGGCTTGAAGATCGGCTACGCTCCGGGTGCGATGGTTTGGCACCACCGCCGGGCGACGATCAAGGCCTACGCGAAACAGCAAAAAGGGTACGGCCGTAGCGAAGCGATAGTCCACTTCAAGCATCCGCAGCGATGCGGCGCGTTTGGTCGCAGCAACTGGAACGGGATCATCTACGGCGACGGCGCGATCGGGCTGCCACTGATGCCCGAGCGCGTTTACCACGGCCGTTTCGGCGGCGGCTTGTTTCAGACAATCTATCGGCACAACCACTACGGGCTGTGGTCGGTGATGACGTCACTTGAGTGGCACCTCGTGGCCCTCTTCCTTCTGCTGCTCTCCACTTTGTACTGGCCGCTGGCACTATTGTCGGTGGCGATGTGGCTAGCGGCAATATCGTTGGCGATCCGATCGGCCATGCACGCGCCGCTACCCATAGCCGCACCTTGGTGGAGCCGTCCGCTGGTAGCGTACCTCTACGGCCTACAACCGGTGCTGCGAGGCTGGCACCGTTTGACACATCTGCTTCGCAATCGACGACTGCCGGTCGTGCCCAGTCCCGCGAAAAACGACCGTCCTGAGATCAAGCGAATTTCCGCAACTCAGCCGCGATGTCTATTGGACAAGCGACCAGAATTTGGGTCGCGAGGTCCTGCTCGATGCGCTGGTCAGTGAAGCCCGGCGTCATGGTTGGTCGGGCGATTACGACAACGGTTGGGCATCGTGGGATATCAAGCTGGTGGGTGACCGCTGGCACGACATTACCTGTTACACGGCCAGCGAAGAACTGGGCTGGCCCCATCGTTTTACGCGAGTTCGCAGTGAAGTGAAGCCAACGCATTTCGGCACGGTCGCGGTGACTGCGGCGGTGATCTGGACGGTTGCCAGCACCATCGGCGGACAATGGTGGGCAATGATACTCGGCGCGATTGTCTGTGTCTTCATTCTGTTTAAGATGATGCAGAGTCGGGGTAACTGCCTAAAAGCGATCACCCGTCTGTCGGTTCATGCAGGTCGGCTCACCAACCTCGACGCTGTGGTGCTCGACGAGGGACATGCCGGTGCGAGCGGCACCGAGTCCGAGAGTTGCTCCGCTGAGATCGAGTCGAGTCACGGATATGGCCCGGAGGAATTGCAACTCGAAGGGAACGCATCACGGAACCCGAGGACTTGAATGATCCGATCCGAGTTGAGGACCGATTGAGTTTCATGCACCGACACAAACGCCTCCTGCCCTATGTTTTTCGCCAGTGGCGTTTTCTGATCGCTATTTTTGTGCTGACGATCGCCTCTTCCGCGATGGCTGCGTTACAGCCCTGGCCGATGAAGCTGTTGGTGGATTACGCGCTGGGTGGTTCGCCCGCACCGGCAAGACTGCGTTCCTGCTTGGAGACGTTTTCGCTTTCGCCGACGCCCAGTGTGCTGGTCGCGGCGGCGGCGGTCAGCAGCTTGGCCCTTTTTGTGATCGGCAGTGCGATGGAGGTCACCTTGAGTTTCAGTTGGACGATCGCCGGCCAGCGCATGGTCCACGAGTTGGCCGCTGACCTATTGGCCCGCTTGCAGCGACTATCGCTTCGCTTTCACAGTCATACGAGTGTGGGTGATTCATTAAGTCGTTTGAGCGAAGACACCAACATTGTGTCATCGTTGGCCGATAACATGATTATGAGTCCCATTCAAAATGGGACCGCCTTTGTGGCAATGATTTGCGTTGGATACGCCCTCGATCCGGTTCTTGCCACACTGGCACTGACCGTGACTCCGCTATTGGGTTTGTCTTCACAGTATTTTGGAAAACGACTCAAACGTCGATCGAAGTTGGGGCGCGAAGCGAGCTCACGATTGATGAGTCATGTTCGAGAGACGCTTGGTGCCGTCCCACTCGTTCAAGTCTTCGGCACAGAACGGCGACACACGGAGGAGTTTCAGGACTTGGCCGAAGACGCCGTCGTGCTGACGCAGCGAGGTAATCTACTAAGCAGTGGTTACGGGCTGGTCAACGGGCTGATCACGACTAGCGGGATTGCCTTGGTACTCTATGTGGGTAGCGTGCGAGTCTTGTCCGGTGCCATTTCGCTGGGCACGCTGCTCGTCTTTTTAGCCTACGTGCGGAGGATGCAAAGTTCATCCGATGGCATGTTCAAAGTATTCGCCAAGCTCAAGGCCGCCGAGGCGAGTATTGACCGCATCATGGAGGTGATGGAATCGGATGAGATGATCCACGAGTTGAAAGAAACGCAACACCTGCCAGTGACGACACGAGGCCATATTTGTTTTCACGGGGTGACCGTTGGCTACGAACCAGGTGTGCCGATCTTGCAGCAAGTGACGTTGCAAGCTCAACCTGGCGAGGTGGTCGCGTTGGTCGGTCCGACCGGCGCCGGAAAGAGTACGTTGGTCTCGTTGATACCGCGCTTCCTCGATCCCTGGGACGGTCAAGTCACTCTGGACGGCATCGACGTTCGCCAACTCAAGCTCGCTGAATTACGTGCGCAGGTATCCGTGGTGCTTCAAGACCCTTTCCTGATGCCGATTTCCGTTGCGGAGAATATCGCCTATGGCCGCCCCGACGCCAGCCAAGAGGAGATCATCCGAGCTGCGACCGCGGTGCAGGCAGATACCTTCATTCGCCGACTTCCCCATGGCTACGCGACAGTGATCGGGGAGCGCGGCAGCACATTGTCCGGTGGCGAGCGTCAACGTTTGTCGATCGCGCGAGCGTTGCTGAAGGATGTGCCAGTACTGATTCTGGACGAGCCAACCTCGGCCTTGGATTCGCAAACCGAGGCATCCTTGATCGAGGCACTCGAGCGACTGATGGAAGGTCGTACGACGTTAATCATCGCTCACCGCTTGTCCACGATTCGCCACGCGGATCGCATCGCTGTACTGGACCGTGGGCGGCTGGTCGAATCGGGAAGGCACGAAGAACTGCTTGCCGTGGGCGGTCTTTACAGCCGTTTTCACTCGTATCAGTTCGCCGCCGGCGAGGAGGTGGTCGCTTGAAATACTGGTGGCTGAACCTGTTGCGTTACGCCCTACCCGAATGGCGCGGCCTGATGTTCATTGGGCTGGCAACGCTAGCCGGCATTGGCATGAAGCTGATCGCCCCGTGGCCTCTCAAGCTGATCGTCGATTACGCCCTGGTCAAAAAGCCATTACCGGAGGATTTCAGGTGGGTTGAAGCGATTCCCGGCGCGGGATCGGCACAAGGCCTATTGGCCTGGTTGGCGATGGCAACCGTTGCATTGTTTCTGGCGAAACGGAGCGCGAAGATCGCTTCGGATTACGTGAGGTCCGGGACAAGCAACCGGATGGTTTATAGGCTCGCGACAGATCTCTTCCAGCACTTGCAAAACCGCTCCTTAATCTTCCACGGTAACCAACACGTTGGTGATCTTGTACGAAGAGTTACAACGGACTGCAGTTGCGTGCGTGACTTGGTAATGTGTGCATATCTGCCGCTCATCACAGCCCTGGTCACATTAGTTTCCATGCTGTGGGTGATGTGGCAACTGAGCCCGACGGTCGCGATCTTCGCTTTGCTGCTGACAGTCCCGTTGGGTCTGATTAGCAGGTACTTTGCCAGCCCGCTGTCCGAGCAGACTTACCGCGTGCAACATCTACAGGGCGAGTTGATGTCGCTAGCCGAGCAAACTCTTACCGCAGTTCCGCTTGTCAAAGCCTTTGGGCGAGAAGAAACAGAGAACCAGCGTTTTCGCGACTTGGCCCGGCGAAACATCGGGGCAATCGTGCGAGCTCTGGTGTGCCAACAGCAGTTCAACGTGACCACGAACTTGCTGACCACCTTGGCCACGGCGTCGGTCATGCTGGTGGGCGGTTGGTCGGTACTACAGGGCTCTTTAACGGTGGGGAGTTTACTGGTGCTGATCGCATATTTCAGGCGCCGTACTCGCCCATCGAGAATCTGGCATACGTTGGTGCGGGACTTGCCGCGGCTCGGGCCGGGGCGCGGCGAGTGTTTGAGGTCATCGAATCGGATCACGATTGCGTGCATGAAAATCCAACCGCCCGTCCCTTGCCGCAGCGGGAGGGCCCGCGCGGCCATATTCGTCTGGAGAACGTGACTTTCGGGTATCAGAATCACCACCCGATTCTGTGCGGTGTTTCGCTGGAAGCCCGGCCCGGAGAGGTCGTCGCAGTAGTGGGGCCAAGCGGTGC
This sequence comes from Pirellulaceae bacterium, assembly GCA_963734865.1. Taxonomy (GTDB): domain Bacteria; phylum Planctomycetota; class Planctomycetia; order Pirellulales; family Pirellulaceae; genus CBDCUW01. The sequence goes on along the minus strand of CAVTIV010000018.1, from coordinate 185,159 downwards.
CGGCAAGAGCACGCTCGTATCGCTGATCGCTCGTTTGTACGACCCATGGAGCGGTACCGTTTGGTTCGACGGAACTGACCTCCGCGAATTGCGGCTACAGAGTCTGCGAGAGAGCGTTTCGATTGTGATGCAAGAGCCATTCTTGTTCCGGATGTCCGTCGCAGAGAACATTGCCTACGCTCGGCCGGATGCGTCACAGGAAGAGATTTTCGCAGCTGCTCACGCGGCCAACGCCGATGATTTCATCCAGAATCTGCCGCAGAGCTACGGCACCATTATCGGTGAACGCGGCGTCACGCTTTCCGGAGGAGAAAGGCAACGCCTGTCAATCGCACGTGCCCTGCTCAAAGATGCCCCGATACTGATTCTCGATGAGCCCACGTCCGCGTTGGATGCCCAGACCGAATCGACATTGATTGCTGCCATTGAGCGCCTCATGCGTGGCCGCACCACTTTCATTATCGCTCATCGACTCTCCACTGTCCAAAAGGCCGATCGAATCGTTGTGCTCGACAACGGGACGGTTGTTGAATCTGGGACGCATGACGACTTGATGGCAGCAAGAGGGACATACTCAGAGCTATGGAAACCGCTGTCGCGCCGTGCCGTCGCCGGCTCGAACCCAGTCGCCGGCTCGAAGACCGTACCCAGCGTCCCTAACTAAAGGCCGTGCAGGCGATCGAAGCAGACAGAAATGCCATTCACCACGCCCCGGCGAGACTGCCGCGGAATTGGCGCCAGTCATGGCCTCATCGACGACCTAAATGTGATTCGACAAGAACGATAAAAGTGATACGTATGAACGTCTTTGTTCTTTCCACCGGTCGTTGCGGCTCAACTACCTTTGCCAAGGCATGTGAGTCGATGACTAATTTCACCGCAGCGCACGAATCCGAGCGCCGCCGCGACTATGGTCAACTGCGGGAAAGGTACCAATCGCTGCATTATCCGGACAACCACATCGAGATCGATAATCGACTTTCCTGGTTTCTGGGAAGATTGGACGAGTTGTACGGAACAAAGGCATTCTATGTCCACTTACTGCGTGACCGCGAAGAAGTAGCCGCCAGCTTCCTGGGTCGCTGGAATCAGCGTAAGACCAACATCATCTTTTCGTTTGCTTGGGGAGTCTTGACGCATCCCTACGAACAGACGGAACAACTTCACGATGAGGCGAGATTAGGGATTGGTCGTCAATATTGGGACACGGCCAACAGCAATATCCGTTCGTTTCTGAAGGACAAACCGCTACGGGCGACGCTTTGGCTGAAAGATATCAAGCCCGGTTTCGAGGAGTTCTGGCACCGCATCGGTGCCGAAGGTGATTTGAGTCAAGCATTAGCGACCTGGGATACGCTTCACAACCGCTCCGCAGTACCCGCGACAGATTGCCATGACCATGGACGATATCACGGAGAAACGGATTCTCGCGATGATCCGCCCAGCTTGTCGAAAGCATTCACCCATCACGACAGAATCGCACGGATTCCTGTAGTGGACAGCCATCGGAATGATGAGGATGCGCCGAGTGCGCGTGAGCAACCCCATGTCGTGCGTGGACTGCGGTCTGTGATCAAGCGAGCGGTTAACGAGGCAAATCGCGTCAATTTAGAACAAGTCCGTCCTCCTCTCGAAGCCGGCCCGTGGACCTTCACGACGGAGACCATTCGCTTCCTGGCGAGTCTTGTCAATCAACTCCAACCGGAACAGGTAATCGAATTTGGCTCTGGGCTATCGACACGAGTTCTGGCCTGGGCATGCGGCCGACTGACCAAGCCATGTCGAATCACCTCTATCGATCACGATCCCGAATTCATGGAGTTGACGCGAACTGGCGTAAAAAACGCCGCAACGGCGCACCCGTTTCATTTCTGCTTGCTCCCATCGTCGCCCGGAAATTTGCTGGTGCGATGTTGCCGACGTATCATTGGTCGCGAGAAGATTCTGCGCAGATCGGATGTGCCGACTTGATCATCATCGACGGCCCACCTCGTGCGTTAGGAGGGCGTGAGGCGGTGCTATATCAGGCAATGGAGTTCGCTCGCCCCGGTACGCTCGTCCTTCTCGATGACGCCCATCGTGACGAAGAGAAGTTTGCAATTTCGCGATGGCAAGAAATTCTTGGCTCGGCCATTGAAGTCCATTTGCTTCCGGGATTCCCGAAAGGGCTCGCGGCCATCACCATTATCGAGCCAATTTGTGCGACGCAACTCCCGCAACGCGCCACAAATTCGATTCTTCGCAAATTACGAAGCCTGATTCAGCCTGATTCGACCTGGATTGTGGTGGACGACGGCGTTTTGGAACCTCAGGCATATAATAACAGCAGCGTACTTCCGTTCATCGAACACGATGGCGAGTATTGGGGACCGCCGGCGAGCGATGAACAAGCGATCGTCGAACTTACCCGTCTTCGTGATGCTGGCGCAAGCTTTCTTGCGATCGTTTCATCTAGTTTCTGGTGGTTGGACCACTATCGCCAATTCAATGATTATCTGGAATCGACTTTTCATTGTGATGTTCGCGATGACGATCTGGTCGTATTTGATATGCGCAACGAGAAGTGACAGCATTGTGTTCTCCGACATCGTTAGGTGAACAGTGACCTCACCGAAAGAAACACTCGAAACGGCAACTCGCTTGGTCAGCATTGTTGTCAATAATTACAACTATGCCCAATTCTTGGAGCGGGCCGTCGAGAGTGCGCTGCGTCAGTCATATGCCTTCAAGGAAATCATTGTTGTCGATGACGGGTCGACCGATGATTCAAGGAGGATCATCACTCGCTTTGGCGATCGGGTAACGGCCGTGCTCAAGGAGAATGAGGGACAGGCTTCCACCTTCAACGTCGGTTTCGAACGATGTCGGGGCGAGATTGTCGTTTTTTTGGATGCCGATGATCAGCTGATGCCGCAGGCTGTCGAGAAAGCCGTTGCCCTGTTCGACAGCGAGCGGGTCGTCAAGGTGCACTGGCCTTTGCTGGAGATCGACAGTGACGGCAAGGAGCTTGGGAAGGTCCGCCGTGATTCGTTGATTGAAGGCGATTTTCGTGATGAATTCATTCGTGCGGACCGATTAGTCTGCCGCAATCACCGACCAGCGGGAACGCTTGGGCGAGTTGGTTTCTGGCGCGAGTGATGCCGTTGCCGGAGCATGAAGACAAGCATGGGGCGGACGGTTTCCTGAGAAAACTCTGTCCGATCTTTGGCGAAATTCGGCGTGTTGACGAACCGCAAGGCTACTATCGAATTCACCGCTCAAATTTCGGTGGTGATCGCGGGACCGTGTTCAATCTACGCCGCGGACTGAATCGTTTTTCGACCTATGCCGATTTGCTCGCCAGGCACCTAAGCCGGCAGGGAGTTTCGGTGGAACCGGCCGATTGGATGGGGCCGGGCAGTGAGTACCAATGGCTGACGAGCTACCTGACGGCCCACGATGAAATCAACGAACTGGTTGCGATGGATGAGAAACTGATTCTGATTGATGATGGCGCCCTCGGAGCGGAGTTTTTGCCGGGCCGTGGTGTGTTTCCGTTTCTTTCTAGCGATGGGCATTTCGGGGGTCCGCCGCACGATGACCGGGAAGCAATTCGTGAATTCGAAAAGTTGCGTGCGAGGGGTGCTAGACTGGCCGTGGTGGCATTCCCAGCCTTTTGGTGGATCGAGGAATACCCGCAGTTCTTTGCACACCTCCGCGAAAACTATGTCCCGATCATCGAGAACGAACGCCTTTTCGTGCTCACGTTGGACGGTCCCGATGATCTCGGCAGTTGCGGGAACGATGGCCAACGTGCAATCGACACGTGCCTGGCGGACCCACCGTTTGACCATTCCGCCGATCGGCAGCAATGACCGGATGATGAGATTGAGATTTTGCGTAACAACGAAGGTCGTAACAACGGCACCATAATATGCAGATACTTGGAGCTGGATTGAGTAAGACGGGAACCACCTCGTTGCACCGCGCCCTGGGAATTCTCGGTCTGCGCAGTCTGCACTATGACACGCATCGCCTAAACGACGTCGTGATGGGATTGAACCCGTCACCCGACTTTCGCCGCTATGACGACGTCGATGCGGTGCTCGACATCCCAGCAGCCTGCTTTTTCACGGAGTTGCTTGCCGCGTACCCCACCGCCAAGTGTATCCTGACAACTCGCGACGAGGACCGCTGGTGGAACAGCATCCGCCTCCATTTCAACGAGAAGAGCCCCGTGACGTCTCCGGCTCAGGAACCTTTTAAATGGGCCCTGAGAAACTTCGTCTATGGTTCGGCCGAAGCAACCGAGTTTCTGTTTCGGAAGCGATTTCGAGAACACAACGATCGAGTGCTGCAGTCCGTGCCGCCTGAGCGACTGTTGGTGATGAATGTCCCGGCTGGCGACGACTGGCAAGCGTTGTGCAACTTCCTGGAAATGCCACTGCCCGATCTGCCTTTCCCACATCAAAATCGGTATGGGCAAGCCGGAAACGAACACTGGCAGTTGGCACTTTCGGAAATCGAATCGGTTGTTGAGAACTCTGAGAAATTCGTCTTGGTGGATGAAGAAACGATCGACCGAGCGATGTTTGTCCCGGGCAGAATCGTTTCATTTCCACAACGCGACGCATCGTTTGATGGGCTTCCGGAGAACGATGTGATCGCCATTCGGCAGTTGCAATCAACACTGCGATTCAATCCCAGTCACATCGTATTCGCATCGCCTGCATTCTGGTGGCTCGACCACTACACCGAATTGCAACACTATTTGCGAACGACCTATCCTTGCGTACTGCAGAACGATCGGTTCGTTGTTTTTGAGATAGATCGAGTTGATCCCGGAGATGGCGTCAACCGCGCAGATGGCGATACTGCCAGCAACTGAGAAGCTTCAATGCGTGTTTGTCTTGTTTCGTATGAATATCCGCCTGAAACCGCCGATGGCGGCATAGGAACGCAGACATGGAACAAGCGCACGGACTGACCAAACTCGGACACGACGTGGAGGTACTCTCGTCGACGGCGGGGCATAGCGACGAACGCCTGCGTACCACGGTCGAATCGGGAATTCGGGTTCACCGCATGCAACGTCCTGATGATCGATCGACTCCGCCAGTCCCGTTGTATGATCAGTCCGCTTTCATCTTGGGATACAATTGGTCGGTGCTGCAGAGCTTGCAGCAACTCCTTGAGCGTCAACCTTACGATTTGATTAATTTCCCAGAGTACGGAGCGGAAGGAGCATCTTTTTTGGTCAACCGCTCGATCCACAATTGGGTTCCCGTGATCGTCCAGCTGCACGCGCCGTTGGCCATGCTTGCCGAACGAATGGGCTGGCCCGACAAGGAAAGCAGTCACTACCGCATTGGGACCTGCTTGGAGGCCGAGTCGATTCGTCTGGCCGACGGGTGGATGGCATCAAGTGCAAACATTGCCGATTTCGCCGCCACACGGTACGAGATTCCCCGAGCCGACATCGACGTCGTCCACTGCGGCGTCGATTGCGATGTGTTCCGACCGGCGGAGGATCCCCCCGATCCGGGTCGACGGCCCACGGTATTGTTCGTAGGGAATGTCGACCCAAGCAAAGGCGTGACCACCGTGCTGGAGTCGGTATTGCGACTGCGAGAGCGTTATCCGCGGATTCTTCTGAAGGTCGTCGGAAAGCGGAATCAATACTGGAGTCGGTTGCGAGACATGGCCCAGCGGGCCGGGGCGGAGAACAGTCTTCAACTGGCACCCTACGTGAAAGAACGCGAGGGCGTCATTGAGCTGTTTCAGCAAGCGGACGTGTTCGCTTCGCCTGCGGATCATGAGAACGGCGTTGCCAACGTGTACGTCGAGGCAATGGCTTGCGGATGTCCGGTGATCGCAGGAAACACCGGGGGAGCCCCCGAGGCGGTGGTTGACGGAACGACCGGTGTGCTCGTCGCGCCGCGAGATGCGGATGCCACTTGTGCTGCGCTCGATCGGATTTTGGGCGACCGTGAGGTGCGTCAACGCATGGGTGCTGCCGCGAGAAAACGTGTTGAAGATTATTTCGCACAGGACCAATACATCCAGCGCGTGCTCGCCGCTTATCAGAGGACCATCCAACGGTCCCAAGAGAAACTGCAACGACTCAAGGCGGACCAGGGTTGATGAAGATCGCTTACATTTGCTCGGATGTCGACATTCAGCTGCTCGGACACCACGGGTGTTCCGTCCATATCCGCGAGTTCACCAACGCGCTCATCGAAACCGGCCATGATGTCTTCATCATTTGTCACTGGCTAGGCGAAGCGCGGGACATCCAGACCAAAGCTCGCGTCTACCACCTGCAGCCGAGCGGATACAACAAGGTGCTGTGGGATGGTCTGTACGACGATCCCATGATTCAAAATCATTTTTTTGACCGGGATCTATCATCGATTCTCTGGAATAGTTGGCTTCAAATTGACGGTGCCGCGATCCTGGCCGAAGAAAAGCCAGACTTCATTTACGAGCGTTATGCGCTGTTCGGCAGCGGTGGGTTGGAACTGGCCCGGCGATTTGAAGTCCCTTTGATTCTCGAGCTCAATGCGCCGCTTTGCGACCAGCAAGAGGGATATCAGAAGTTTCCACTGATTGAAACGGCGCGAAACATCGAACCGCAGATCCTCTGCGGAGCCGATGCGTTGGTGGCGATGACACAGTGGTTGGCCGATTGGGCCGTCGGCCTCGGCGTTGATCGCGACAAGATTCGAGTTCTTCCCGACGCAGTATCGGAAGAGCATTTTGGGCGCGAGCCTTCTGGACGCGCAGTACGAGAGAAGTATGGGCTTGCAGACCTTCCGGTCGTAGGATTCGTGGGCAGCTTTCACAAATGGCACGACGTGGCTGGGCTGATTGATGCTTTCGCAACTCTGGTCGCGGCCGATAAGCGGCGACGTCTGTTGCTGGTCGGTGACGGCCACGACCGCCAGAAACTGGAAAAAAAGGTCGCCAGTCTCAAGCTTGCCGACAAAGTCGTGTTCACAGGAAAAGTGCCACACGAGGAGGTCCCGGATTACCTTGCCGCAATGGACGTCACGACCGTTCCCTACCAGCCGATCGATGACTTCTTCTTTTCGCCCATGAAATTGTTTGAGGGCATGGCGGCGGGTCGCCCCACCGTTGCGGCCGATCTCGGGCAAATCCCCGATATCGTCCGGCACGGGGAGACCGGCTGGCTCTATCCTGCCGGCGACAACCAGAAACTGACCGAGGGTTTGAAAACACTTTTGGAGGATCGCGACCGCGACTCGAATTGGCACCGCGGCCCGGCGTCACGTGCTGGATCACCACACCTGGAGACACGTCATCACCGAAGTTCTCAAGATCGCCAAACCGTTGTGTGCCTCATGAAAGAGGGTAAGTTTTTTCCCATTCCGGAACGCCCCGGAGACGTGGATTCACTCCGCGACCGCGCCCAACCGCTGGTTGCAGCGACGCATCCGAACTGGTTGGACGAAAAAGATTCTGGCTACTATCGATACCTGGGACGCTATTCCGCGGACGGTTCTGGCGACCATCAAACCGCTTCCTTTCTGTCGGAAATCGAGCAGTTGGAATTGGCCGGAATCGTCGTGGATCATGATCCACGTGACCCACGCGTGCGACATCTTTACGTGCGTGCTGAAGAGGACTACCGGCGCTGGTCGATTGGGATCTTTTCCGGACGTTCGCCGCTGAAATTGCATCCCGCGATGTCGAATGCGAACCCCGTATTGACGCGTGACGACGTCACGGACGTTCCTGCCGTGTTCGTTGCAGACCCGTTCATGATCCGTGTATCGGATCGCTGGTATATGTTCATGGAGGTAATGAATTGGGTTTCGAACAAGGGTGAGATAGGTCTGGCGACTAGTGCAGATGGTTTACACTGGGACTACGAACAGCTCGTGTTGGTGGAGCCTTTTCACCTTTCCTATCCCCATGTTTTCATCCATGCCGGCGAGTACTACATGGTACCCGAGGCTCGACAGTGCGGATCGGTGTGCCTGTATCGCGCTACGCGTTTTCCCACCGATTGGGAACTGCATACGAGGATCCTGGAAGGAAGTTCCCTGGTGGACGCGTCTCCCTTCTACCGAGACGACCGGTGGTGGATGTTGGTTGGTTCGAATGATCCCGCCGATACGTTAAGACTTTACGGCTCCAGGTCCCTCGATGGAACATGGATCGAGCATCTGGCCAGTCCACTAATTGTGGGCAATGCGCAACTCGCCCGCCCGGCCGGAAGGGTCGTCACCGTGGGTTCACGAACTTTTCGGCTTGCTCAGAACTGCAGCCCCGAATATGGACTCGACGTTCGCGCCGTGGAGATTAATGAACTGAGCGAATCTTCGTATCGCGAGTCGCCATTCGACTCGAATCCCATCCTTTCGGGTAGCGGAAGTGGCTGGAATGCCCGTGGTATGCACCACTTGGACGCCCACTGCATGGAAGACGGTTCCTGGCTCGCCTGTGTTGACGGTTGGACCAAATCCGTTGCCCCCTGGAGAGCCAGTGACCCAACAGGGATGAACGCGAAGATGCACGGAGATAAAGACTGATGCGGGTGATCGTAACAGGCATGATAGCCACCTATCCGGTCGGAGGCGTCGCCTGGGATTATGCACAATACGCAACTGCATTCGAGAAGATCGGTTGGGATGTGTACTACCTGGAGGACACGGGCTGCGACACTTACGATCCGAGAAAAGGAGAATATGGAGCCGACTTCTCCTTCGCGGCCAAGTTTCTGCAGGAGTCATTGTCTCAGCTCAGTCCGACACTCGGCGAGCGGTGGCATTTACGCGCGATGGACGGATCAACTGCCGGCCTTCACCCGGAAAAATTTCGCCAACTGGTTGCGGAGGCAGATCTATTCCTGAATGTTTCGGGCGGCACACTTTTGCGGGACGAGTACATGCGATGCCCATGCAAGGTATTGATTGACTCCGATCCCGGCTGGAACCATTTTGTCAACTTTCCAAAATGGGATGCGAACCCGGGTTGGCAGGGGACTCATGGGTACCGATCCCATGACCATTTCTTCACGTACGCGGAACGAATTGGCTCGTCGGACTGCGTCTTACCAGAGTTGGGTATCGAGTGGCATACGACGCGTCCACTTGTGGTCATGGATTACTGGCAATCAGCCGGACAAGGTGAAGACTGGACCACTGTGATGACCTGGAACAATTTCCGTAAGCCTGTCGAGTACCACGGCCGGCTGTACGGCACCAAGGAAATGGAATTCCCAAAAGTGGAGCAACTCCCGCGGCATCTCAACAACTCGCGGTTTGAACTCGCCGTAGGTGGAAGTGGGGCACCGGTCGACCGTTGGCGCGAGTTGCACTGGAAGGTGGTCGATTCCCACTCGGTTTCCAGGACTCTGGACGAATACCGCGATTACATCCAGCAATCACGTGGCGAGCTCAGTGTTGCCAAGAATCTGTACGCTGCAACACGCTCTGGCTGGTTCAGCTGCCGTAGCGTCTGTTATTTGGCGGCCGGTCGTCCATGCGTCGTCCAGGACACAGGGTTTTCGGAACGGATTCAGACCGGCAACGGCTTGTTCGGATTTAATAATCTGGATGAAGCGATTGATGCAGTCCGTGCCGTCGAGTCAGATTACCAGCGACACAGCCGCGGAGCGGTGGAAACGGCCCGCCAATATTTTGACTCTTCCGTGGTGCTCCATGACATGCTTGAAAAGATCGGCCTGAAATGACCAACGACGAGCACGCTGAAATTGAGGGTTCCTGGGACTACCATTGTCTCCCCGAGAACGTCTCGGTTGGTCGCGACTGCTGGTTCGAACGCAAGCACAGCTTCGGCGCCTTTCGCAGCGAATTGCAGCCGGGATTGGTGATCGGCGATCGAGTGAAAGTTTACACGTGGGCGACCTTCAACGTGGAACCATCCGGCTATCTCGAAGTCGGCGATGATTCGATGCTGGTGGGCCCCGTCTTTATGTGTGCCGAGCGGATTACGATCGGACAACGTGTCGTCATCTCGTACAACGTCACGATCGCCGACTCGGATTTTCATCCCACTGACCCCGAGCAACGCAGACAAGACGCGATTGCCAATGCCCCTTTTGGCGATCGTACTCAACGCCCACCGCTGACGTCGAAGCCGGTCATCATTGAAGACGACGTCTGGATCGGAATCGGGGCGATCATTCTCAAGGGTGTTCACATTGGCCCGGGTGCGCACGTCGGGGCCGGAGCCGTGGTAACCTCCGATGTTCCAGCTGGCGCCGAGGTCTTCGGTAATCCGGCGCGACCGGTCGTTGAGGACGCTGAATGAACCGGCATCTCGAACATGATTGGTACCGCGAGCCACTGCCTGACAATGTGCACCTTGGTCAGCGAACTTGGCTCTATTCGTCCTATGCGTTTCGCCATTTCCGGAGCCGCCAAGTACGGGGACTCTTCGTGGGGAACGATACTGGGCTTTACAACGGCACGTTCTTCGATGTGGCAGTGAATGGCACAGTCGAAATCGGCAACTTTTGCACCATCGTTGGCGCGATCATCTGCACCAATACGCGAGTTGTGATTCAGGACTTTGTGTTCATCGCACATGAAGTCGTGATCGCCGACCAGGCAGTCGCGGTACCCGATTGGGAAAGCGATCCTCACTCTCGGTGGGGAGCGAATTCGGTCGATTCGGGCAAGGCGAACCAAGAGGGCATCTTGATTGGCGAAAACGCCTGGATCGCGTCTCGAGCGATCCTCCTGGGCGGAACCAGAATCGGGGAGGGTTCGATTGTCGGAGCCGGCGCGGTCATTGATTTTGAAGTTCCGCCTTTTTGTATCGCCGCCGGAAACCCGGCGAGGATCGTCGGCAAAGTTCGTCGATGCCGCTGAGTTTTGGATGGCTGATCTTCCTTTTGAAGTTGCGCATACGTAGGTTGTTCCGTTCAATCAAAACTCACGCTTCGGGCTAAATCAAAACCGGCAATTCGCAATAACCTGCCGCTGTCCAGCTCGTATCCCCAATGAATGCCATTTCCATACAGACAATTAACAGTTTTGACGACACTGCCGTAAGACCGGAGCTGTGGGCCAGATTAATCGATCGGAGCGATACCAGAGCGGGCATTCTGACGTGGCAGTCCCAACGGCGTTGGTGGCAGCAGAATCAACGGTTGGGCAAGCTCATGCTGGTGGTGGCCTCACGCGACCGAGAGACAAAGGCGATCGCTCCACTGTTTGTCGCTTCCGGAATGGCCATGAACCTATGCCCCGGAAGTGCGCTCGACTTGGTTGGCGACGTCACCGATCCGGATTTATTGGACGCAATCATCCTGGCCGTCGCCGACAACGTCGACGAGTTCGCGGGACTTCGGTTTCATTTCATACCGGACAGGTCGCGAACCGGGCGATTTCTTCATGAATCCGCGAGCAGGCTCGGCTGGCAATGCTTTGTGGAGGACGAACTTCCGTCGCCCATCATTGATCTTCAACACAACCGAGACTTCGCTCTCGCCTGCACACGCAAGAAAACGATGATCCGACGCGAAAACCAACTCCGACGCGAGGGCACGTTTGCTGTTCACCATTTTCGCGATGCCCACGACGTGTTGCCACAACTGGATGTATTCTTTGAACAGCACATCGAACGCTGGGCCGATACCGTCACTCCAAGCAAGTTTTGCGACTCCCATCAACGTGAATCATTCCGTGAACGGACGAAAGAGATTGGCGATGCCGGTTGGCTTCGCTTTTCACGTCTCGATTGGAAGGGCCAACCGATCGCATTTCACAGGGGAAGTTGTTACCAAGGACATTACAAGTACGGGCGAACAACATTTTCCCCTGAGGTTGCCGCGTATTCGCCGGGCACGGTGCTGCTCAGGCACGTGCTTCTGGAGGCCATTGATGAAGGTGCTCACACTTTCGATTTTGGCCTGGGTGATGAAGCCTATAAGTTTCGCTACGCGACGGACGTCGTTCAGGTCCAAACCTGGGGGCTCTACCCTTCTACCTCGCAACCGAGGAAGTCACCGAAAGATAGCCCAACTCTTCCATGAGACCTTCGATTTCAGCCTCAGCTTTGGCAATTCGGTTGGTTCAAGACCCAGATCTCTAAACAGTCGACGGGCAGTCCCAAAGGGATTCTCGATCATTTCTTCGAATCGGATGACGATTGGCCGACCTCCCTTTAGGGCCAGCATCTTCCGCAACAGAGATGCGTAACTAACTTCGCCCCAAACGAGACACGATCGGCCATGCAGCCACACGCTTGGCCCTACTGGGGCTAACAGACGTAAAGGGCCGAATATGATCGAAAATCAATTTGCCCGTTTCGTAGATTGGCGAGCAGACTTGCGGATGAGATTGGAGAATATTCCAGAGGATGTTGGTGCCACCCAGCGAGAGCCCATTGACCACCATCGCTCTTGAGTTGTTCTTGCCCGGTCCCGGCGCCACACAGCGATCATCCATCGACCCGTCGTTGTTTGCAGGAAATTCGTTCCAGGCTTCCACCAGCTCAGCGACCGTGGTGACGCCGCCCGCAGGGCTTCGAAACAGTATGGCGAAGTTAATGATAGCTAACCAGGTCCGCGGTAGTCCTACAAGCAACGATGACGTCTTCCCAGGAAAGGAAATCCGTTACCGACGGCTTTTCACGATCCGCTACGATCTTGCTTTTGAGAGCAGGCCAACCCGTTTCGGACGAAGCTTGTTCGGCAATCGAGACGAATTGCCAATCATTCGCGTTCGGTAGTTTGAGTTTGGCGAGTGCTCATCGTTGGGTGCGAGCAAAGCCGACTCGTCCCTGCCCCTTCGATGGGTCAGGTGAACGGCGAAAAGTTGCTGAATATTCGCATTGCGATTGGGTCGTTCATCTTCATAGTATTGATCGTTGGCCCCCCGGTCGTGAGGCCGACAAATTGCGCTAGCCTGACGAGAATGCTATCAATGGAGTCGTCACTGACATCGGGCCTCGAAACGCGGTTGGCTCGCCATTCTCGTCACCCCGGCGTTGCGCACCGCGACTCTCAGGCGTGACTCGGACGAAGAATGGCCAATTACAGAAGTCCCGTGCGACTTCGATCTTCACCGCCGAGCGAATCGATGCGAGTTGGCCGCGTGCTAACGCTGGCTCTGGCTACACTGCTAACAAGCCTATTTGCAGGTTGCATGACCAAACGGGAATATCGAGCGCAAGCGGACCATGAAACCTATTCTCTGTTGAGAGAGAAGACCAACGATCCACTCTGGTGGACACCCCCCATTTCAATCACGCCGCCGCCGGACTCGCGGAATCACGATCCGTTCGATCCCGAGTGCGGACCGCTGCCGCCAGATGATCCGGCGGCGCATCAAGAGATGATTCACCCGGGGCGGCAAACCGGATCGAAGCATTGGCAAGAACATGGGATGGCAACCGAGATCGAAGACGACGGCTGGAAGGCTTACTTGGAGCTCGATGAAAACGACGAACTGAAGCTGACGACACAGAGTGCCGTGGAACTGAGTCTTCGCAATAGCCGAGAGTACCAGTTTGAACGAGAGAATCTATATTTGACCGCACTCGCACTGACGCTCGAACGGTTTCAATACGACCTACAGTGGTTCGGCGGTAACAACACCTTTTTTGATTTCATTGGCAGTCGACTGAGTGGGCAACCCTCGGGTTCGACGTTGCTGACGACATCCAGCGAGCTTGGTTTCACGCGACAGTTTCCTGCCGGTGGGCAGTTGTTGGTCGATTTTGCCAATACGTTCGTTTGGCAATTCACCGGAGAGAATAGTGGAACAACCCTTTCCACCGTCACCATCAATATGGTGCAGCCGCTGCTGCGTGGGGCATTTCGTGATGTGCAATTGGAGACATTGACTCAGGCCGAACGAAATGTCATCTACGCGGCGCGAGACTATGCCCGTTTTCGAAAGCAATTCTACGTTGACCTGGTGGTAGGAGACGGCGGATACTTGTCGCTCCTCTCACAGGTGCAGGGCATTCGCAACCTGGAGGCCAATCTGAGTAGCTTGGAACAGAACCTGCGTGCTCATGAAGCATTGGCCAGCGCCGGGATTGTATCGCCGATCCAGGTCGACCAGGTTTTTCAAAGCTACCAATCTGGTCAGCTCGACCTGATCCTGCGCACGGAATAACCTCCAGAATGCACTCGATCTCTATAAATTACAACTTGGTCTGCCTCCCGAATTGACAACCAATCTCGACGACTCGCTGTTGAACCAGTTTGAGTTGAACTCGACCGAGATTACGTCACTTCAAGAGCAGATCGACAAGTTACTGGCCAAATTTCGCGAAATGAGCGAGCCACCGGACGGTGCAGAATTGGAACAAGGCTTTGCTCAACTGCGAGAGCAGCATGCGGCGGCTGTGGAGCAACGCTTGGTCGTGCTCAGAGAATGGCGACAATGGACTGAAAGCCGAGATACTGGGAAGGAATTGAACCAACGCGAGTCAGATGCGAATGAGGCCCTCAAATCGCGGCTGGACGATCTGGACGATGATTTGGTCGCCCTCGGCGTGCGACTCGCCGATGTCCAGCAGCTCGCGAATCTTGATGGCGAAGAAGCTTGGCAAGCCATTCAAAGTCTGGCACGTTCGGAGTCGAGTTACATCGGTGACCTGTTTGTCATCCAATCTCAAATCCGCGCTTATTTGCTCGAAATCGATGACTCGGGTCGCGTCGTGGACAATCCCGTTCGCTATGCGGTTGATAACCGTCTTGACCTGATGAATCAGCAGGCCAGGGTGGTCGACCAGTGGAGGCTGGCTCACGTGAGCGCCAATGCCCTCGAGGCGGATCTGGATCTGGTAACCGAAGCCGTCGTCGGCACCGAACCGGGTTCGAGCAACCCGCTCCGTTTTTCATCGGACGATAGCAGTTTTCGAGCCGGTATTCGGTTCGATGGGCCTTTAAACCGCCAGCTAGAACGTAACATCTACCGGGCCCAGTTGGTAAACTATCAGAGGGAACGACGCCGCTTTATCGGGCGCCGAGACGAAATCATTCGAGTGGTCCGCCGCGACGTGCGAGAATTGGACGCGGATCGCTTGAACTTTGAGATCGCGCGGCAAAGCTTGATCGTAGCGGCACGTCAGGTCGAATTGGCCCGCATCGAACTGCTGGCTCCGAAGCAGACCAGCGACTCGACTGCCACCATCAATGCATTGGATGCGTTGAACCGGCTATTGGAAGCCAAAAATCGTTTGATCCGGGTATGGGTGTCGTACGAGACCGACCGCCTGAGATTGTTGTTGGATACTGAAGCATTGCAGTTGGACGAACGAGGACTCCCTAAAGATGGCGACTTTGACGAATCCGCCAGTCGCGAAATCCTCGCCTCAGGACCATCGATCCTCACAACGGGTGACTTTTAGGACGCCGTCCGGCCTAGGCCGATTTGCACGTCGGTTGACTCTGCTCGGCGTATTCGCCTCGGCCGTCGCCGGCGTTTACTACGTCTGGCCTTGGACCTACATCACGCGACTGTTTGCCGCGACCTCGACAACCGCCCCGCCTCTGACGGCCACCGTACGGCGAGGAACGCTGCCGATCATCATCTCGGCCGGAGGCGAGTTGACCAGTGCCGACGCCGTACAGGTTGTCTGTGAGTTGGAAGGCCAGGAGCACAAGATCATCGAAATGCTGCCCGAGGGGACGCGTGTGGATACAGGGCAGGTGGTCATGCGGTTGGACCCCTCAGCCATCAACGACCGCCTCGCAGAAAAGCAGATCACGGTGACGCAGGCGGAAGCCTTGGCGAAAGCGGCTACCGAGCAATTGAAGATCGAAAAAAATCTAGCTGAAAGCTTGATCGCCCAGGCTAAGTTGACCCTGACACTTGCCGAGTTAGACAAAGAAAAATACGAGAAAGGGGAATACCTTGTCGAGCTGAACGACCTGCAAGGCTCGATCGCTCTGGCGCGTGCTGATCTGCAGGACGCACAAGATGAACTGTCGCATTACCAAGACTTGGTCAAAAAGGGGTTTCGCACGCCGGAGCAACTGCGATCCAAGGAGCAAGCCGTCAAGCGGGCGGAATACACGTTAAGCCGAGACGAGGAACGACTGCGGGTGCTGGACAATTACACCCGCAAACGTCAACTCGTCGAACTTCAAGCCAAGGCTCTGGAGGCGGGGCGAGAGCAGCAACGTGCCCAGAGCAGCGCCGCTGCCGCTGTCGTCAAGGCCGAAACCGATCTGGAGGTCGCTCGAGCGACGGCCGATTTGGAACGGCAGCAACTGACCCGCATCGAACAGCAACTGGACTTGTGCGAAATCCATTCTCCCACCGACGGCGTCCTGGTCTACGCCAAGGAAAAGAACAAGCAGATCGAGGCGGGAGGAAGTGTCCACTTCAAGCAGAAGCTATTCAGCATTCCCAATTCGAGTCAGATGAAGGTGGATGCATACGTCCACGAGGCGCAAATCAAGAAAGTGCAAGCCGGCACGAAGGCGGAGATTCGCGTGGACGCGTTTCCGAATCTGATCTTGCATGGGACTGTCCAAGAGGTGGCTTCCTATTACGACAGCACGCGTCATTGGCTGTCCGGTGGAGTCAAGGAATATGCCACCGTGGTTTCGATCGACGAATCGTTTGGTGGCAACTTACGGTCCGGCATGACCGCCGAAGTCCGTATCTTCGCTGACACGATCCAGGACGGATTGCTGGTGCCCATCGCCGCCGTTGCGGAAAAAGGCGGCCAATACCACTGTTTCGTCGTCCGCGATACGGATGTCAAACTGTCGCCCGTTTCGATCGGAGCGAACACATCAGACTATGTCGTCGTTACGGAGGGACTATCCGAGGGAGATCACGTCGCCCTCGATTCACAGCAACGGATCGAATCGATGGCCGAAAATGCGGCAGCGGAACGGGACGAAATCTAGCTGAGCGAAGGTCGTCTTTTATGTTACACCGCGTTTTACTGCATCCGCTTCACCTCGGCATCCAGAGCCTGAGGCTACATAAACTGCGATCAACATTGACCGTGCTCGGCGTGGTCTTTGGTGTCGGATCCGTGATCATCATGCTGGCCATTGGCGAAGGAGCACGCGCAGAGGCATTGCGTGCAATTCAACAATTGGGGGCGACGAATATCATCATCCAAAGTGTGAAACCCGCATCGGATGCGAACTCACAGACGCTAGGCGCAATTCGGTATGGACTCAGTTTGTCGGATATCGACCGGTTGCGATCCACGTTCCCGGATTTGGCCGGGATCGCTCCAATTCGAGAGCGCCGCAGTGATGTCTGGTGCGAAGACCGGCATCTACCGGGACGCGTCGTTGGCGTTACCGCCGCATATCAGGACCTGCACAACTTGCGAATGGTCAAGGGACGATTCATCAGTCATCTCGATTGCGAACGAAGTATGTCCACCGTTGTGCTCGGAGCGAGCGCCGCACGATTGCTGGTACCGCTTGGCAACCCACTCGGGCAATCGATTCGCATTGGGGAGGATCAGTACTTTGAAGTTATCGGTGTTGTCGCACCGAGTGCCTCATCCCAAGGACCCGGTCAGAATGCGCCCGCGGAGGATCTGGGCCGAGACATCTATATTCCGTTTCCTACCGACCTCCGTCGGTTCGGCGAAAATGTCGTGTTTGATCGGGCCAGTTCCCAGCCTCCCGAGAAAGTGGAAGTATCACAACTGACATTGTCGTTGGCTGATGAGGAGCTTGTAAAGCCGAGCGCCGTTATCATCGAATCTTTACTGAAAGCTGCCGGCAAGCAGAGCGAGACAATGATGACCGTACCATTAGACTTGCTCGAAAAAGCCGAGCGGACGCAACAGGTTTTTACATGGGTTCTGACAGCGATCGCCTCAATCTCGCTACTAGTCGGCGGGATCGGTATCATGAACATCATGTTGGCGACCGTGACCGAACGCACGCGGGAGATTGGTATTCGTCGCGCATTCGGCGCGAAACGTCGCGACATCGTTTCGCAGTTTTTGGTGGAAACCACCGTGCTTTCGTGTAGCGGTGGCCTGCTGGGCATTGGTCTAGGCCTAGTCGGTGCTCATCTCGCCAGTAGTCTTGTCGGAGTGGCGACGTTAGTCCAGCCTTGGTCGCCGCTGCTTGCCTTTGGCATTTCCGTTGCAGTGGGTCTGATCTTCGGTATCTATCCCGCCCGACGTGCCGCCGCCATGAATCCGGTTCAAGCGTTGCGACACGATTGATCCGCGAATGGAAGCGATCCGCGGGAGAACGGGGTCGGCGGGAGAACGGGGTCCGGGAGAACGGGGTCAGTGCCTTTCGAGTCGCGCAGTTTCGTAGGGGAGGAAGGTCGCGAAGACTGGCGTGACAACCATTCATTCACTTGAAGATCAGACGTTCATACCAGAGAACGGGTGATCAGTTCTGGTAGTTGCTGGTTGGCTAGATCACTTTCATTCAATCACACTTGCACGAGGCGGCAACAGGCATGCACAAGTACGTGATCATGGGCGTTCAGGGATGTGGCAAGGGAACCCAGGCACGTCTGCTTGTGGAAGCCTATGACCTGGTCCACATCAGCGTCGGCGATATTTTCCGCTGGCACATTCAAAGCCACACCAAACTTGGTGCCAAGGTGAAGCGGATCGTGGCCTCTGGAAACCTGGTTGGCGACGAGGTTGTCGAAGAGATTGTTCGTCGACGACTGGACGAACACGATTGGAATTACGGATTCATTTTGGATGGTTTCCCAAGGAGCGCTTCGCAGGCCCAGTTCTTTCTGGAGAGCTATGACATCGACGCCGTGATTCAAATCGATGTGCCCGACGATGTCGTCCGCGAGCGTGTCTTATCCCGACGACTCTGCAGTCAATGTGGCTTGGACTACAACCTGATCTCACATCGCCCGGCGTCGGAAGACGTCTGCGATGTTTGCAAAGGAAAGCTCGTCTTGCGCCCGACGACACACCCCAGGCGTTGACCGACCGGCTTCGAGACTACCACACCAAAACCGAACCTGTGTTGGAACTTTTTCGGCGCAAGGAATTGGTACTCAGTATCGATGGCACAGCGCGACCGGAAGAGATTCAAAACGAAATCCGTTCACGGTTGCGGATCTGAAACAACAACGCTTGGCACTGGGAAAGAACCGAACGCGGCGCTGCCCGGTGAAGTTAGCCGACTCGCAATGTTAGCCGACTCGCAATGTTAGCTGAGTCGCGATGTTAGCCGAGTCGCGATGCTATTGGCGATAGTTCGGATAATAGCCGTCGTAGTAGGGAGCGACGGGATAGGGTGTGCCGGGGCCGGCCGGATAAGGTTGGAAGAGGTTTGGATTGCTTGGCCCACCATTGATACCATTGGGAAAGCCCGGACCCGGTGTACCAGGACTTCCCGGTGAGCCAGGATTTCCCGGCGGCATTCCGTTTCCGGGATAGGGCCCGTTTGGACTTTGGCCGGAATACGGATTGACGAGGGGGCCGTAACCGCCAAATCCCAAATTGAGTCCCGCATAGGGTGCGCCCAATTGGGATAGGGGGTGCTGAAAGGTCGGTAGGGGAAACGCCACTCGCCATAGGGACGAACCGGATCGCCCCACTGCTCGACACGGTGATAGTTGTCTGCCGATTGGCCAAAGGCGAGCGAACTGCGTGTGTGTGTATAGCCGCTGGTGCGAAAGTTGGTCACCATCGGGGCCGACGGCGCCGCGATCGCCTGATATTGCGTGGTTCGCTGTCCCCCGGCATCATGCGTGTAGGTGCTCGGCATGGTCAACCAATCACCTGCCAAGGAAGTGCCGACGAGCATCACGATCAGAGTCGAAAGAATTGCATATCGCATGAACGCCAAAATAGTTCGCGTTTCGCAATCGGGAACGATTTTGGGGCATGACAAAGTGACGAATGACGGATCTCTGCCGGCGTAATCGTCACAGGCGCCGCAGTCCATCCTCGGTCATCGGATTGGGAATCTCGACATCAACCTGATCGATGCGATCGAGCGTCTGCTGATCGAGAATCAAATCAACGGCCTGCAGCGATTCGTTCAATTGATCGATCGATGTCGCACCGATGATGGTCGAGGCGACGAAATCATGCTGGCGACTCCAGGCGATCGAAAGCGCGGTCACCGTGGTGCCAATCGAATCGGCAATCTGGCCCAAGCGGCGAGTCGTCTCGAGGGTGCGATCGTTGACGAATCGACGAGCCATCTCTTTTTGCCGGTCGTTGCCATCAGTCAAATAGGATGAAAATCTGGCTCCGTCTGGATTGCTGTTCTGATACTTGCCCGTCAATACGCCGCCACCCAGTGGTGAGTAGGGCAGCAAACTCAGCCGCTCGCGTCTGAGTATCTGGGCCAGTTCGCTTTCGCAGCGGCGATTGATCAAGCTGAAGTTGTTTTGCACCGTTTGGTAACGATCGACATGATGAACGTCGGCTGCCCACAGGCTTTTCATGACGCCCCAACTGGATTCATTGCTACAGCCGATGACACGGACCTTTCCCGCGTCACGCAATTCGGTCAGCACACCGAGCACTTCCTCGTAGGGCATGCCGTGATCGGGCCAGTGTGTCTGGTACAAATCGATATAATCGGTATCGAGCCGTCGAAGCGACGCTTCGCAAGCGGCGATGATTTGCCTGCGATCGAGCGCCGTGTGACCGTGTCTTACCGGCGGAGTGAACCAGCCGTGTCCAGGACCGGTGATCTTGGTTGCCACAATCACCGCTTCTCGGGGCTTGGTTTTCAACCACCGACCAAAGATCTGTTCGGTGATACCGATCGTTTCCGCATTGGGAGGTACCGGATAGAGTTCGGCGGCGTCAAAAAAGTCAATTCCCGCTTGCCAAGCTCGATCGCAGATTGCCTGACTGGTCGGCTCGTCGCATTGGCCTCCAAAAGTCATCGTGCCCATGCAAATGTCACTCACCACCACTCCGCTACCACCCAATCGTCGCCGCTGCATCGTCGCCAGATCCCTCGTGAATGGAATTCCGAAAACCGCTCATCAAAATGATGTAAAAAACCGCGAGCGGGCGGTCAAAACCCGACTGCCCGAAAATCGACGAGATTGAGACGCGGTTCGCTGTTAGAATAGCGTGGGGAGACGGGGCCGGGAATCAATAGCCGCTCGCCGTCGCTGGAGCGATTTTCGTGATCCATTCCCGCATTTTGCCTCCCCGCCATCCTGCCCCCCAGTCTGCTGCTGAACCACCATCGGAACGCAAAAAGTAATGCCAGAGGATTCGTTGGACATCGAATTCGCGGTGCCCTATGTGCACCGATTGAGAGTGACCAGCGATATTGCTGGCGACGACTTTACGCGCCTACTTGATGTTCTGGTGGGTGGCGAGGGGGGAATTGCCAAGGTGCTTGTCGTTGCCGAGACCCCCGTGGCGCGAGCCAGTTCGCGTGTCGAGACAATCACCCGGAAGCTTGCCCGAGCCGCGACCGTGGAATTGGTCGCGCCGACCGTGCTGGTCGAAGGGGGCGAGCCGATCAAGAACTCAACCGATACCGTTGAACAATTGCTGTCGGCGATCAACGAACACAATCTCGATCGACGCTGTTACATCGTCGCCATTGGGGGTGGAGCGATGCTGGACGCCACCGGTTATGCCGCAGCGATCGCGCATCGCGGCATTCGCCTGGTTCGCCTGCCGACGACAACGCTGGCCCAAGCCGACTCGGGAGTAGGCGTCAAGAACGCGATTAACTACTTCGGCAAAAAGAACTGGGTTGGGACATTTGCCGTGCCCTGGGCCGTGATCAACGACGCGGGTCTGTTGGAAACCTTGCCGGACCGAGAGTTCCGAAGTGGATTCAGTGAAGCGATCAAGGTTGCTCTGCTGAAAGATCGTGACGAATTCACATGGCTGTGTCAGCACGCGGACGAGATCCGCAATCGCGAGATGAACATCGCGACGCGGGCGATCCACCGAGCGTGCATGCTTCATCTGCGTCATATCACCGAGGGTGGCGACCCGTTTGAGACACTCGAAGCGAGACCGCTGGATTTTGGTCACTGGTCGGCCCACAAGTTGGAACCGCTAAGCAATTACAAACTTCGTCATGGCGAAGCAGTTGCGATTGGCGTCGCGATCGATTGCATCTATTCGTCGATGAAGTATGGTTTTCCCGAAGCGGATGCGATCAAGGTCTGCGAGAGTCTTTCGCGACTCGGATTGCGACTGTGGCATGAAGCATTGAATCCGGTTGATCGGCTGATGCAGGGGTTGGAAGAATTTCGCCAACATCTCGGCGGCCGGTTGACGATTACGATGCTGCGCGGTGTCGGAGATCCGATCAATGTTCATGAAATCGACAGCGCGGCGATGAAAGCGGCGATCGCCAGGCTGCGGCAGGTCGCTTTCACGCTCGATTCTCAGACTGATCGCGTTCTGTCGCCGAAGATTTTGAACGTCTCGCTGGAATCGGTCGACGCCCGTCAGTCGTGATCTCGCCGAAGCGGGCCCCCTCGGTCGGCAGTTGCCAATCCGATCCGGCGGTTTGTTTCGCGTCCGACCACCCCAAACTCCATGTCACCAACGCTCTTTCCGCAGCATCACCTTTCAAAACCCAAAGTAACGAAGCGGCGATGGTATTGCATGTGTTGTTGGCCGGGGCCATGGCAGTTCCAGGAGCCGCCCCAGGAGCCATCGGACCGTCCCACGGAGCGCGTCGATTGATTGTGATCGCACCGAAAACGGGTGCGTCGAGCCATCACGGGCCGGCGACATTCACAAACACTTTCAGTGCATCATTCTCTTCCACCAATAGCCGCATCATCTCGGCGTAGTTGTCCAAGCCATCGACCGGATTGGTGAGAATCTTTTCGAGCACACCGGGAAACATCATTTCGCCCAGTGCCAAGTCGCGAATCCCCAACTCGAAGTGGTTTCGGTTCGCATTCACGCTGCCCAACAGCAATTTGTTTCCGAGTACCCATTCTAAGTTGATTTTGTCCGAAGGTATTTCGATCGACTTGCTGCCGCCGGTGATGCCGGTCCAGACAACGACCCCATTGTGCCCGACATGTTGCATCGCCTCGAACGCCAACGTGCTGCTGCCGGTTGCATCGACGATCAAATCGGGTCTGCCCGTCTGCTCGACCAATTCATCCATCGACGTCTGTCGCGTGCTGATGTAGGTCGCCTCCAAGCCCCCGACAATCTCACTCTTGCGATTGGGCGATTCGCCTCGCGCCAGCGTAAAAACCTCCAACCCCTTTAGCTTCAACACCAATGTCGTCAGCAGTCCGATCTGGCCGGCACCGAGCACAAAGGCGACCTGTGGCCGCCAGACCTTCATTCGCTGCTGAGCCTCGTACGCTTGATGGACGGCCTTGGCGGCGCAGCTCATCGGTTCCATCAGCACGTGCAGGTGATTCAGACCTTGCGGGACGCGAACGATGTACTCCTCTTCGTCAACGAAATACTCGGTCAGGTAGCCGTGGCGAAGATTGATACCGCGCTCGTAATACTCCTCTTCGCTGGTCATGTCATTGGTCCCGATCAGGTCGTAGATCGAGCCACCGGGGCGACGGACGGTGGCGGTCACAAAGTCACCCGGTTTGATGCGTTTGACGTTCGGCCCGATCGCTTCGACAACACCGAATGATTCGTGCCCAATGACCAAGAAATCGTCGCCAATGGGAGCCTTGCCATAGAGCGCGTCGTTGATTTCTCGATCGGTCGCATCGACGCCGACCTTCAGCACGCGAACCAGCACGCCGTGGCCGTCATTGACTTGTTTCAAAGAAGGTTTTGGGATTTCTTTGAGGTGGACGCTGTTCGGCGTTCCGGGCGTGACGGCAACGGCTTTCATGAGGAACTCAGGGACGCAGGCAAAATGGCAACGGAGGGGGGGTGTCGCAGAGCGGAGAATATTATCAGGCGGATTCGCGACATGTGAGGGGCCGTTGGACGCCGTCGGCACGGGGTCGAAAACGCAAATGGCGTCCATTCCCCCAAACAGGGCGACTTGGCGTCCGATCTGGCGACAAAAACGCTCCCCCTGCGGAATCGGCAACCGATTTATGACAACAGCAGTTGTCACAAATGCCAAAATCCGTCAAAATGGGGTCAGAATCAGTCACCAGAGGGCCATTTCCATGAAAGCAACCGCGACAAGCGAATTGAGGTCGGTCGATCGAGAGTTGCTCGCTGCGCTTCGCGGGGGAGAGGCATTCGGGATCGGCGAATTGACCGAGCAGTTGGGAGTGACGGCGACGGCGGTTCGTCAACGAGTGGATCGGCTGTTGGAGATGGGGCTGATCGATCGAGAAAAGATTGTCAGCGGCCGAGGTCGTCCGACTTACCGATATCGGCTGACGGTGGCCGGGCATCGACGAGCGGGCGCCGATCCGGCGGAATTGGCCGATGCGATGTGGCGAGAAATCCTGATGATCCAAGACGCCGCTCTTCGTCGCCGCCTGCTGTCATCGGTGGCGGCCCGATTGGGACGTCAGTACGCAGCGCAAGTGTTTACCGAACAGGACGACGCTTCGTTTGAGACTCGGATGCACAAGCTGTCCGAGATGTTTGCCGATCGAGACATCGCGACCGAGGTTTCCCATGTGGGAGCGCTACCGGTGTTGGACTTTGGTTCCTGCCCGTACCCTGCGTTAACGGACGTTTCGGAGGACCGGGCGATGTGCCGGTTGGAAGAAGAGATGATTTCGGAGGCGTTGGGACAACCGGTTCACTTGAGCAGTTGTCGGTTGGACGGTGACGCCTGTTGCCAGTTTTCGGCCGTCACAGCCAATGCCGACGTGACGAGCCATCGATGAACCGCGAATGCCCGTGGATACGAATGCCTGTGAAGGATTGAGCCAAAGAATTGACACGCTGAATAACGTACCAGCAGCGATCCCCTTTCAATATTGAGATATGACACACGTACTGAAAATAGAAGACCTCCATGTTTCGGTCGGCGACAAGCCGATCCTGCGAGGCGTAAATTTGACGATCAACCATGGCGAAACTCATGCGTTGATGGGGCCCAACGGTAGCGGCAAGAGCACTCTTGGCTTGGCGATCATGGGGCACCCCGGCTACGAAGTGACCCGTGGCAGTATCACCCTTGACGGTGCCGATGTGCTGGCGATGTCGCCGGACCAGCGGGCTCGGCGGGGAATCTTCATGGCGTTTCAGCGTCCGATGGCAATTCCCGGGGTGAAGATGGCCGACTTTCTTCGACACGCGACGACCAATGTTCGTCGTCCCGATCGAAAGGAAGGCGAGGAGTTGATACCGATGCGAGAGTTTCGCAAGGAGCTGAAAGAAAAGATGGCTCACTTGCGGATGGATATGGAATTTGCCCGGCGTTACGTCAATGACGGATTTTCGGGGGGCGAGATGAAACGTGCCGAGATTTTGCAGTTGGCGATGCTGCAGCCCAAGTTCGCGATTCTTGACGAGACCGACTCGGGGCTCGATGCCGATGCGGTTCGTTTGGCCAGCGAGTCGATTGCCGAGATCGGCCAGCAAAAGATGGGTCTACTGATCATCACTCACCACGACAAACTGCTCGTGCACAATCCGCCTCAATTCACTCATGTGATGCTTGGCGGCCGGCTGGTGGAAACGGGCGGTAAAGAGTTGGCCGACGAGTTGCATCAGTTCGGTTACGATCGGATCCGCAAGGCCTACCCCGAGGCGGAAGCGGCGAATCAAGAGATGTTGTCCGAAGAAGCCGCGGTTTAACGAGCGGCCCCTCTCAGTTTTGTGATTTTCAAACACCCAAAAACCTAGCGAGCGAACGGAACTGCCGTTTGCGGGAAATCAAACATGGCCACCGACCTGACTGATACTGCTGAATCTGCCGAAATCGGCGAAATCAACAAATACAACTTTCGCACGGAAACCGTCGGTGTTTTCAAGGCCAAGAAGGGCTTGAATGCCGAGGTCGTGCATCAGATTTCCGACATCAAGGGCGAGCCCGACTGGATGCGGAAGTTTCGCTTGCACGCATTGGAGATCTTCGAATCGAAACCGATGCCCAAGTGGGGCGGCAATATCGATATCGATTTTCAAGACATTTACTACTACTTGAAGCCCACCGATCACCAGGGCAAGACTTGGGATGACGTGCCCCAGGAGATCAAGGACACGTTCGAGAAATTGGGAATTCCCGAAGCCGAAAGAAAGTTTCTCTCGGGTGTCAAAGCCCAATTCGAGAGTGAAGTGATTTATGGTTCGCTGGAGGAAGACCTGGCAAAGCAAGGCGTGATCTTCACCGACACCGATACCGCGGTTCGCGAGCATCCCGATCTGCTGCGTGAATACTTCGGCAAGATCATTCCGACCGAGGACAATAAGTTCGCGGCGCTCAACAGTGCGGTCTGGTCAGGTGGTTCATTCATCTATGTCCCCAAGGGTGTCCACATTGACTTTCCGCTGCAGGCTTACTTCCGTATCAACGCGGAGAGCATGGGGCAGTTTGAACGGACATTGATCATCGTCGATGAAGGTGCCAGCGTTCACTATGTCGAAGGTTGCACCGCCCCGATGTACAGCACCGAAAGTCTGCACAGTGCCGTCGTGGAAGTCATCGTCAAGGACAACGCCAGATGTCGCTACACCACGATCCAAAACTGGGCGAACAACATCTACAACCTGGTCACCAAACGAGCATACGCCTACGGTGACGCGACGATGGAATGGGTCGATGGCAATTTGGGCAGCAAGTTGACCATGAAGTATCCGGCCGTGCATATGATGGAACCGGGCGCCCGTGGTGAAATCTTGTCGATCGCATTTTCCAGCGCCGGTCAACACCAGGACGCAGGGGCGAAACTGGTGCATGCCGCGCCCAACACCACCGGCCAAATCATCAGCAAGAGCATCAGCAAGAATGGCGGTCGCAGTAGCTATCGCGGTTTGGTTCGCGTCGAACCGGGTGCCCACAACAGCAAGAACAACGTCGTCTGCGACGCGTTGATCCTGGATGCGGAAAGCCGTAGCGATACCTATCCCTACATCGAGATCGCTGAGCAAGATGTCCAAGTCGGCCATGAGGCGAGCGTCTCGCGAATCGGCGAAGAGCAGTTGTTCTACTTGCTTAGCCGCGGACTGAGCGAACAGGAAGCCAGCACGATGATTGTCAACGGGTTCATCGAGCCACTGATCAAGGAATTGCCGATGGAATATGCGATCGAGATGAATCGCCTGATTCAATTGCAAATGGAAGGCAGCGTCGGCTAGCGGTTTGTCAATGCTTCCATTGACGGCAATGCATTACAGGAAGCAGGGGCCATCAAGCAGGGGCCACGCAGGGCAAGGGTGGAGTGGCCAACCACCAAGAGCGGCCTGTCGGATGCTTCGACCTTGGGACGCCTGTCCCCCCCTTTTTTCGCGATCGCCAATCCTAGCCTTTCCATCTGACAAACCATTCGTGCCGCGATAGAACGATCATGATTCAAGCAACCCATTCAACATTCGATGCAGCCGGGTTCGACACGTTCCTCGACTCTCGTATCGAGCCCGATTGGCTCCTGGATTTGCGGCGCGAGGCGTGGCAACATGCCCAAGCGATGCAGTGGCCCGATCGGCGTCACGAGGAGTGGATCCGGACCGACATTCGCACCTTTCAGCTAGAAAAATTCGGACTCCCGGCGACCACGGCGGGCGACACGATCGCGGCGCACCAATTGCTCGATGGTGTCGACTTGGCCGGGTCCATCGAGACGGTCGACAGTTGCCTGGTTCGCGAGTCGCTAGAGGAGTCGTATGCGGCCAAAGGGGTTGTGTTCGGAAGCCTGGAGCGTTTGTGCCGCTGAGAAACCAGAACTGGTCCGCCCGCACTTGTTTACCGCGGTCGATCCCGATTATGACAAATTCGCCGCGATCCACGCCGCATTTTGGTCGGGCGGCCAGTTTTTGTACGTGCCTCGAGGCGTGATTGTTGATCGGCCGCTGCACATCGGGTCGATGATGTCCGACGGTGGTACCGACACCACGCATACGTTGGTCGTGTTGGAGGAAGGTGCCGAAGCAACTTTGCTGCATGAATCCAACGCGTTTCCCACGATGCGAAAGGGCTGCATCTGGGTGCGGTGGAATTGATCCAAAAGCCGGGCTCCCATCTGCGGTACGTGAACCTGCAGGAATGGGGGCAAAAGACGTTCAACTTTTCCCACCAGAAGGCAATGGTTGACCGGGATGCATCGCTGCAATGGACGATCGCTGCGATGGGGTCGATGTTATCCAAGGTCAATCAGTCGGTCGACTTGATCGGACCGGGGGCCAATTGCCAAGTCAATGGTGTGATGTTCACCGAAGGACGCCAGCACATCGCCTACCACACACTGCAACATCATCGTGCACCGAGCTGTCACAGCGACTTCCTGTACAAGGCGGCACAACAGGACAACAGCCGGACGGTTTGGCGAGGCATGATCAAAGTGGACAAGGACGCCCAGAAAACCGACGGCTATCAACGCAATGACAACCTTGTGTTGTCGCACTCGTCTCGAGCCGACTCGATCCCCGGACTGGAAATTGAGGCAGACGACGTTCGCTGCACGCACGGAAGCACGACAGCCCAAGTCGATGAAGAGCAGATTTTCTATGCCCGTTGTCGCGGTTTCACTCGCAAGGAAGCCACTCGTATGATTGTCAGCGGATTTTTTCAACAAATTTTCGATCGGATCACAATCGAAAGCGTTCGCAACGCGCTTGGTGCCGCGATTGCCCGCCAAGTCCGCGAATACGAATGATCCGTTCCGAACCACTCGATTCGTAACACAGGAATAGCAATGGCGCTCGCCGAAGACAACGTTCGTGAAGCTCTGAAACAGGTCATCGATCCCGAATTGTATGTCAATATTGTCGATTTAGGGCTGATTTATGTCATTTCGATCGGCGAACAGAATGAGCAGGGGACGCATGACGTTTCGGTCGAGATGACGATGACCAGCCCGATGTGTCCGGCGGGCCCCCAATTGGTGGCCGGCACCAAGGCTGCCGCAGAAGGGCTCGAGGAGGTGGGGACCTGCGAAGTCAAGGTGGTGATGGATCCGCCGTGGTCACCCGATAAAATGACGGACGATGCCCGAGACCACCTCGGGATCTTTTAGCCTCCCCATTTCAGGGGCATTGCGCATGCGAATCTTTGTTGGCGAGTACGTTTGCGGTGGCGGTCTGGCCCACCAAGCGATCGATCAAATTCCGGCGAGTCTGCGACAGGAGGGCGCTGCGATGTTACGTGCCATCGTCAGCGACCTGTCCGAATTCGCTCAGACCGTGGTACCGTTGGAACCGCGACTGGGAGTCTCGGTCGACGCCACGGAAACCGCGGCGATGAATCCCAAGCTGAGTTTGTGGTCCCAGTGGATTGCCGCGGCACGTGACTGTGATGCGGCATTGATCATTGCGCCCGAGAGCGATGGTGTATTGGCCAAGGCGGCGGCCATGTTGCGGGCCGGCGGGATTGATGTGATCGCCAGCAGCGGCGATTTCCTGCGCGTGGCCAGTGACAAACTGCTAACGGCAAAGACGCTGTGGGCAGCAGGCGTGGCACACCCGTTGTACATGGCGCTTTCAGACCAGCGGTTTGAGCAGCAGTTAACCGATTGTAAGAAGTTTGTCGTCAAACCGCGTGACGGATGCGGCACGCAAGAGATCCAAACATTTCATTCGTTCGACGATGCTCGCGAACAACTGCGTGACGACCTGTTACTCCAGGCTTGGATGCCGGGCCGGCCCGTTTCGGTGGCTCTTGTCGCATCGTCCACGCAGCAAACCATTTTGCCAGCAGTGCGGCAAGAACTTTGCGAGACGACATGCGAGTATATCGGTGGCAGTGGGCCACTTGACGCCGATTCGCAACGTCGCGTGACGGCACTCGCTTCCCGCGCGATTGCCGCAATGCCACCGACCGCGCGAGGGTTCGTCGGCTTGGATCTGTTGCTCGGCAAGCGTCCCAGCAATGACTGCGTGATCGAGATCAATCCGCGATTGACAACTTCTTACGTTGGCCTGCGGAAAATGATCAATGGCAATCTCGCCGCACGCTTGTTTGATTTGGAAACAGGGCCTGTTTCTTGTCATGTGACGATCGACTCGGTGCGTTGGACGCGCGACGGACAAGTCTGGATCAATGATATGGTAGCCGACAACGCGTGACTGCTACGTCGAACCGCGGCATCGTCGGATTGGATATCGGTGGCGCGAATCTGAAGTATGCCGACACATCGGGTGTTGCTTTCTCGCGTCATTTTGAAATGTGGCGTCAGCCGGATCGACTTGCCGCGACGATTCGTGCGGACCTGACCGCGCGGTTCGCCGACTGCGCGACATTGGCGGTCACGATGACAGGCGAGTTGGCCGACTGTTTCGTCGATCGAGCCGAGGGGGTCGAGCACATTGTTCGACACGTCTGTGATGCGGCAGCCATGGTCGGCGGAAAGACCGTGCGGTTTTATGGTGTCGATGGTGAATTCCGAACCGCCCAGCGGGCCTCCCTGGACGTTGACCTCGTCGCCGCTGCAAACTGGCACGCGTTGGCCAGCTATGTGGGACGCGAGATCGCAAGCGATGCCGTTTTGATCGATATCGGATCGACCACCACCGACATCATTCCGATTCAGCAAGGTCGCGTCGCGACCCTGGCAACCACGGACCATGACCGCCTTCGGGAAGGCTCGTTGGTCTACGTCGGTTGTCGTCGAACACCCGTCTGTGCGATCGTCGATCGGCTCCGATTTCGAGGTCAAGAAATCGCGGTGATGAACGAGCTGTTCGCCACGACCGACGACGCGCGAATCATCCTCGGATACCAGGGAGAGTCCGCGGATGATCACGACAGTTCCGACAGCAAACCGCGAACGCGTGAGATGGCCGCCAACCGCCTGGCCCGCATGATCGGTCTCGATCGCCGTCGTGTAACTGCCGAGGATGCGATGGAACTGGCGATGCAAGTTCATCTTGCCGCGACCAGACGGATTCGCGACGCCATCGCTCGAATCGCGATCGGCAAACCACTTGTTGTGCTCAGCGGTCACGGCGATGATCTGATCGAAATACCAGGGGGCGAACGCGTTCTGCGACTGGCCGACGAATTGGGAACCGAATTGTCGCGGTCCGCACCGTCGTATGCCGTTGCCCAATTGCTGAACATCGCCAATCACGAAGGCGTTCATTGATCGATGCGAAGAGTAGTCAAAGTTGGCGGCAGCTTGCTGACGCGCAGCGACTTGTTGGATGCGTTGCCACAATGGCTCGCCAGGCAATCTCCTGCGCGGACGCTGCTGGTCGTCGGCGGTGGTGAGTTGATCGATGCGATCCGACACCTGGATCAACAGCGACCCGGTGTCTCAGCCGAGGTTCACTGGCGGTGCGTCGATCTACTGCAAGTCACCTTCGAGATTGCCGCCAAGTGGTTCGAGCGGTGGCATCAGATCGACGCGCCCAACAGGCTATCGGCGATGATCGATTCGGCGGACCCGGTCGACAATCCAACACTCGTGTCGGTCCGATCGTTTTACGGTCGAGGCTATGGATTCGATTTACCGACCGACTGGAGTACGACAACCGACTCGATCGCGGCGGCGATGGCAATTGAAATCCAGGCAGAGGAGTTAGTGCTATTGAAGTCGTGCCGGGTTGACCCATCGGCGAACCTTCAGCAACTGGCCCGAGAGGGCGTGATCGACACGGCATTTCCCAAGTTATCGGCGGATCTCCAGACCATTCGGATTGAACAGCTAACGGACGGTTGAGGGCCTACGGGTTTTCGTTTTCGTTTTCGTTTTCGCTCTCGGCTGCCTTGGCAACCAATCTGGCTCGGATGCGGTTTCCATGCTCCTGTGGGTCACCGGCGGTCTTGTACAGTTCAATTGCCTGCTCGGGATTACCCAGTCGTTCGGCGGTCCGTGCCAGGTTGTATCTCGCCGCCGGTTCCCAGAACGATTGTTGTTCTTCGTCCAACACCCGTTTGACGAGCCAGCTTTCGGCCGTCTGGAAGCGCTGGTCATCGTACTGAATCAGGCTTAGCCAATACGTGGCGGTTCTTTTTCCGAGTCGCATCATGCCTTGTACCTGCTGGATCTGTCGCTCGTAGACCTGTTTTTCGGTGCCGAGTTCGCGGCGAATTCCGTATGCCTTTTGTAGATCGACGTCGATATCTAACTTTTCGATTTCAAACTCGGGCGCACGCAGGGCGAGATACAGCGTTCGGGCACCCTCCACGTTCTCTTTCTCGTCGGTGTCGAATTGACCCTGCAAATGACGCCAGCGACCGCGGGCGAGTTGCTCGGACGTGACAACGGGAGCGTCCAGGATTGCCCACCTCGAGACGTACCAAAAGGCAAACATCGGATCTCGTTCAGCCGCGTTCTTCATCGCCACTTCGTAGCTCTCGGCAAGCAGCGGTACGTTCCAAAGCCGGACGCCGGCGATCCCTGATGCCTCGTCAATCCGCTTGGCCAACGAATCGACATCGACATAGACCACCATTCTGCGATTCCCTGTCAAACCCGATTGCAGGTGTTTCATTCGCGAACTGATCGCCTCGGGGCTCACGTTCAACAGTGCGGTGCATTGCTGAACATCTTGTTTACTGTAGGGGTAGTCAAAAAAACCGGGCACATTCAATCGACGCAGCACCGAATCATCGCTGCGTGCCTGGGCGAGCGTCGCGATACCGACCTGATTCGGGCCCGGGATAAAGGTTCCCAGTTGTGGTTCGAACAGATAAACCTGGTCGCCGATCAAAACCCCGATGCACCAAGGATTCAATTCTCCGCTGTCGGCCGACGGGATCGACAAAACAAATGCGGGGATCGATGCCTGCCGACATAATTGTGTGAACACGCCGGCTCGCTGCAGCGAGTCCCCTGTGCCGCGAAAGACTGTCTGGTAGTCGGATTGGCGATAACCGGGTCCCTCGAACATCATCCCCAAAGGCAGCGGGGGGGCATTGGGCACTTGGCTCATCGGTGTCAGTGGTTTCGAAGGCGATGTTGCGCACCGTCCAGTCGAACAGGCGTGTCGCTGTGCGAAGCTGCCCAGCCGCGTCGTCACCAATCTCGCGCTGTTGCTGCTTCAGCCAATCGGTCAACAACGGATCATCCGAACGTTCACTATCGACCCATTGCACGATTTTCCGAAACAAGAACGAGTCGCGAAGATGGTTCACGTCCGAGGCGACGAACCGGTCACGGGTGATCCGCTGGGCGGCAATTTCGGCCGGCAGCACGTCGCTGATCGTTCGCACAAGATCAGGTACTCTCGCCGGGTTGTCGTCGGGCGATTGCTCTTGCCATCGGTTCAGGTGGTATGCGATTTGCTGTCGCGCTTTGTCGGCATTCAGATCGACAAGTCTTTGCAGCAAGCCAAATGCGTCGGCTAAATGGTCCTGCTGGGACGAAGCTTGGACTTGCCTGTGTCGTTGGGCTTGGATTTCGCGCACTCTTCCGGCGTCCTCGCTGCAGCCGATCAATGTCAACAGCGAGGCGGTGAAAAGGAGCAGAGGGGTAACGAGCCGGTGAGGTAAGACCATCGAAAAGCTGAGAGACGAGTCGTGGGAGGTTGGATGAAGGCGCGCTGCGTACGACTGGGCGACTACGACGCGTCCATTTCAGAGACGATCCGCCGAAGCTTCAATAACCGGTCGATCATCGGTTCGAACGCGGCCAGGGGAATCATGTTGGCACCATCGCTGGGCGAGGTGGCGGGGTCCGGGTGAGTCTCGAAAAAGAGTGCGTCGATACCGATTGCTACGGCGGCCCGGGCCAATGGTTCAACCATTTCGCGGTTTCCGCCGGTGGCGCCCCCGAGACCACCCGGACGCTGAACACTATGGGTGGCATCAAAGACGACCGGAACGCCCCAAGACCTCATGATCGGCAGCGATTGCATGTCATTGACAAGCCGCCCATAGCCGAAAAACGTCCCGCGCTCGCACAGCATGACGCCACCATCACCGCTGGCCCGCAACTTGTCGACGACGTACTTCATGTCCTCGGGGGACATGAATTGGCCTTTTTTGACGTTGACCGGCCGGCCGGTTTCGGCCGCGGCCACCAATAAGTCGGTTTGGCGAGCGAGAAACGCCGGTATCTGCAGCAACGAACAGACCTCGCCGACCCGGGCCGCTTGATCGGGAAGGTGGACATCGGTCGTGGTCGGCAGCCCGGTCGCTTGGCCCACGTCGGCAAGCATCTTCAAGCCGTCATCCAACCCCGGGCCCCGTTCCGCCTGCAGGCTGGTGCGATTCGCCTTGTCAAACGAAGCTTTGAAGACGACGTTGATGTCATCTCGTTCGCCCAGGACCGCCAGCGCCTGGGCAATCTGTAACGCCAAATCACGTGTCTGCAACACGCAGGGTCCAGCGATCAACAACAGGGGTTCACCGGGGCCACATCGATACGGCCCGACGTTGACCGGCACAATCGGTGATTGGATCGAATCGATGTTGGTTGGCAAGTTCATTCCCAGATCTTCGGCGATGGATCGCGATCCGACAATCACCGGTCGTGAATGCCCGGTTTTGGCGGCAATAGCAACTGCACCTGACCGGGAAGCGTCTCGATCCGCAGCGGCAGATGGCCGACGTAGTCACCATCCAACTGGTACGGGACCCGCTCGCTGGACGTCAGTTCGATCGTGGTGCCCTGGCGGCGAAAGACGTCACCGAAGCCGAGGTGTCGCCGGAGTAGGATACCCCCGAAATACCTCAACCCACTGACAACCGAGCCGCGCTGGAATCCGATCACGTCCAGTGCGCCGTCATCGCCAACGGCGCCCGGTTCGATCACTAATCCCGCCGCATAACGTGGCAAGTTGAAGACCATGCACCAGCCGCAATCCGGTGTCCCCGATTCGTCGTCGTCGATCCGGATGCGGACTCTGGGGAACGTGTATTTGCGCAACGCCCGAAAAATCGGATTCGCGTAGCTAAGCCGATTGATGTGCCCACTGCGGGTTAGATGCATGCCGCGTACGACCTCGGCGTCAAAGCCGCACGAGGCCATGATCAGAAACTGGCGACCGTTGGCCAGACCGGCGTCGAGCCGATAGCTCGGTCCATAGCGAACCGTGTTCAAGACATCTTCGGCGCGGGCCGAATGACCGAAATGAATGGCCAGCAGGTTTTCGGTACCCAGCGGCATGGGCACCATTGGTACCTGGCCGCCAACCGTCTCCGATGCCAAGGCCAACGTTCCGTCTCCACCGGCAGTGACCACGATCGAGGCAAGGCCTGCGGCGTGAACGTGCTGTTGCAACTCCTCCACCGTGTGCGTGATCACCGCCCGGGCACCGGCCTGGTCGACCAACTGAACCAATCGGGGAATCTGATCTCGGCCGACACCACTTCCCGCTTTGGGACTGGTGAAGATCAAGACCTGGGCCGGTTCACCAGTTTGAAAGCGGTCGATCGGGTTCACGGTATCGGATCGGGGAGTAGGGAATACGATTGACGGGAAAATGGAATGCGGATCCGGAGCCGACGGCAGTCGTGGGCAATCGATTGTGACCGCACGACTCGGCTTTCGCGGCGGCAAGTCGTCGATTGTGACCTACATTTCAATGGTCCATGATGGGAGATGCTGGAAAAACCAGTGTGACCCATTCAACAGGATCCGGCTCGGGGCGCGTTGCCGTGGGCTGAATCTTCAGCAACGGGTTGAGAGACGGTCTCGTGAAACTTTTTCGTCGCTACTGGGGTGCTGCCCTTATCCTGCTGATGGTTGCGGTCCATGCTGCGGTGATCGGATACGTCCGCAGTCGGGTCGCACGACTGAATAATACCGAGAGCACAGCGGTCGAAATTGGCAGTTTTCGGTTCCAACCGGTCAGCGATCTGTCCAAGGTCTACCACTTTCGGCTCCATGCGATCGTCGTTCCATCGAAGCGGCATCGAGTGGAAGAGCAGATTTCGCAAGTGCGTTTGGAAATCCGCGAAGCATCGGAGCAATTGCTTCGGCGAAGCGACCCCGAATGGTTGCTGGATCCTTCGCAAAGCCAAATCCGCGAGAAGCTGATGCGTGTTGTGCTGGAACATCTTGACGAACCGCTTGTCCAACGGATGTTGATCACGGACTGGCTGGAATTGCCGGTCGAAACGATCGATCTGACTCTCGACACGGACCCCGCCTTGGCGTTGCGATAACGATCACTTCTGCGCTGATCGTCTCACTCTCTGGGTGTGCGTGAAACTCGACCCGCCCGATCCCAGATCCCTGTTGGGGATGGCCGCTGCGCCATTTTTTTTGATTACGTGGTTGGATCACCCTCTGTTGGGCAAATCCGCCTTGTGGTCACAAGCAATGCATTGGTAGTTACCGCTCATCCTCCTGGCCATGCTGGCCCAGGTTGCGTGTTACCGAACATTCACGTTGATGGTCCGAGACGGTATGCCAAAAAGTATGCCCCCCCGATTTGTTTGCGATTCGTTCAGCGGTCTGGGCCGTCAACAAGGACGGATGGTCATCCTGTGTTGGATGGTGGCCGTCGCGGTCTCCCCTGCCGCTGCGCAGTTTGGCGGAGGTGGAATGGGTGGGGGCGGTATGGGTGGCGGCGGTATGGGTGGCGGCGGTATGGGTGGCGGCGGCGGGGGTGCTGCGGCGGCTCCCGGTCCTCAAGAAAAGCCCAAGTTTCGCGAGCATGTGCACAGTCGCGAGGGAATCGCATTGCGACGAGAAAAGGGTGACGCGATCGTATTGAGCGTTCGTATCGTTGGGAACAAGACCGTGAGCACTACCCGGATTGTGCAGGAACTCGAGACTCGCAAGGATCGGTTCTACGACTACGAGACCGTGCTGGGCGATGTTCGTCGATTGAATGACATGGGCTCGTTCGACCACGTCACTTTCAAAGTGGATCCGCAACCCGGCGGCGTGGACGTCACCTATTACGTCCACGAGCGTCCCTCGATCAGTCGAGTCATTTTCCACAGCAATCGGGCTCTGAATGATCGCGAACTTAATGGCCGGGCGGGACTGAATCCGTCCGATCCATTGAGCGAGTTTTCGATCGAATCGGCCCGTCGGCGGCTGGTCGATTTCTACCGCGAAGAGGGCTTCAATCAAGTTGCGATTACCACCTTGATCGGTATCAAGGATGATCCTAGCGCCGTCGTGTTTCGCATCAACGAGGGACCGAAAGAACGCATTGCCGACATCCACATCGTGGGCAACACGATCGTCAACGAGGCGCGTTTAAAGAAGGTGATTAGCAGTCGCGGTCCGATGGGAGGAGTGTTGGCATACATCGGCAATACCGCCGATCTGACGAAAGTCGACCAAGACGTTGATGTGCTGTCGTCCTACTACCACAACCTAGGCTTTCTCACGGCCACCGTCGGTCGGCAGATCACCTACGACGAAAGCGGCAAATGGATCACCGTCAACTTCGTGGTTGACGAAGGCGAAAGGTTTCGGGTCAACGATGTGCAAATCGTCGGCAACCAGTTCATCACCGAAGAATCCATACGATCCAAACTCGAACTGAAACCGGGTGACATGTTCGACGGTACGTTGTTGCGACGTGATGTCGGCGAAATCGTTTACGGCTACGGCGAGCTTGGATTTATCTATGCCGAAGTCGAACCACAGACGGTGATGCGAGACGAAGCCAATGTGGTCGATTTGGTCTACGAAATTATCGAAGGCGATCGATGGAAAGTTGGTGAGATTCGCGTCAACATCGATGGCGAGCCACACCTCATGCGTGAGACGACGATGCTGAATCTGGTGGACCTTCGCGAAGGCGACTGGATTGACCGGCGAGCATTGGAATTGAACCGCCGACGGATTGAACGCAGCCAGTTGTTGGAGACGAATCCACAGATCGCCGATCCGCCGGATATCAAAGTCGTGCCCCGCGACGAGGACAATTGATGAGCAATGAAATGTCCGTCGATTTTCGGCGACAAACTGGATAGATCGCCTTGACCACGAAACCATTCAACTTCCATTTCCCCACTGCTGACGAAGCCGACCGAATGATCGATTCGATTCGCACATCGATGGCCCGCATGACCCGATGGCTTGCGCTCTCGGGAATGTTGATCCTGATTGCCGGTTGCGGCGCATTTAACGGGCCCAAGTCCACAGCAGGTTCGACCATCGGTCGCGGGCCCAGCCAATGCACCGCCGGCATCGACCACGGCGGCACCGCCGAACAACGCTGCGACCGCAACCCCGCGACAAGCTGGGGCCGTGCGACAAGCCACGGCGATCGTCCCGACCAACAGCGACGTCGAACCGCCCCCCTACGTTGCCAGACAGTTTCCGGCCAACCCGCCGCCACTCAGCGGTGGGCTTAGCGGTGGGTCGGGGCCCGTTGGCGGATTTGCAAACCCTGTTCCTTCGGCGCCGCCCGGCACCGATGGCCTGGGAACGCCAATGTTCGACGGGATCGATCCCTATGCGCCGATCATGCCCTCGGACATTTATCAAGGCCCCCGTGTTCGCGAGGCCGATTTGGTGGTCAACGGTTTTCCGGCGCGGACCGGTCGGATCATGTTGGGTGGGGCGGTCAATAGTGACGCCGGCTTGACCGGACAGCTAACGATTGACGAACGCAATTTCGATATCACCCGATGGCCAACCTCCTTTCAAGATCTGTTTAGCGGCAATGCGCTGCGCGGGGCCGGACAAACATTTCGTGTCCAGGCGGCACCGGGAACCAATTACAAACGCTATACGATCCAATTCGCCAACCCGAACCTGTTCGGATACAAGCCGGTTAGCATGTCGGTTAGCGGATTCCTGTTCAATCGTCGCTACAACGACTGGGACGAACAACGGCTCGGCGGACGGCTCGCCTTCGGTTATCGGATCACACCCGACTTGTCTGTTTCTGCGGGCGTCAGCGGTCAAAATGTTCAAATCACCCGCCCGCGTATCCTCGGTGTCCCGCAGCTGGACAGCGTCTTGGGCGACAACGAACTGTATGGTGGCGAAGTTTCGTTGCTACACGACACTCGCAATAGCCCCATCCAGGCAAGCCAGGGACATTACTTTCAATTCAAATTCGAGGAGGTGTTTGGCCAATACGATTATGCGAGATTCGAGCTCGAATACCGCAAGTATTGGTTGGTGGCCAAGCGAGCCGACGATTCGGGTAAGCAGACGGTTTCCTACTCGACTCAACTCGGATTCAGCGGCAAAGATACGCCGATCTTCGAGAATTTCTTTGCCGGTGGTTATGCCACGATTCGTGGCTTTCAATTCCGCGGCGCCAGTCCGGTCGTCTCGGGCGTCCAAGTCGGTGGTCGCTTCCAATGGCTCAATACGCTCGAATATATGTTCCCCATCACCGCCGATGATGCTTTCCGCGGGGTCGCCTTTGTCGACTTCGGGGCGGTCGAAACGGATATCAAGATCGAGAAAGATACGTTCCGTGTCTCGCCGGGCATGGGTATTCGCGTCGCCATTCCGATGCTCGGACCGGCGCCACTGGCGTTCGACTTCACCTATCCGGTGGCAATGGCCGATACCGATCAACGACAATTGTTCAGCTTCTACATGAGCTTGGTCCGTTAATCATCGAGTTCGCGGATCGCGGGTTCGCGGATCATCATGATTGGACCGCCATCGGACTCGCGTCCTCAAAGTCGACGCGGGCGATGGTCGGCGGTGGTTGATTGTCCCGCCGTCGGACGGGTATGATTCGGTCAGCTTGAGTGGCGACGAGCCGATTTTCATGGGGTCGCGCCGGATCGGACTCGTCTTCGGCCTATCATTCCAGAACCGATTCGAGGACGCCTTTGCGTCCGCAAATGGCTCGTCGCCTTGCCTTCGCTGGGAGCCAACGGCGACGCACCACCGCTGGAGCACCAATCGGCGACTTTCACACTTTATCACTCAGGAATCACGATGGGATTGTTCGATACACTTCGCGCCGAACTGATCGACATCATCGAATGGATCGATGATTCAAAGCATACGCTGGTTTGGCGTTTTCCGCGCCACCAGAATGAAATCAAGAATGGCGCCCAATTGATCGTACGGCCTGGCCAGGTCGCTGTCCTTGTCTCGCAGGGCGAGTTGGCGGACGTCTATCAGCCGGGACATTACGAGCTGACCACGCAAAACATGCCGATCCTGTCGACGCTGCAGGGCTGGAAATATGGCTTCGAGAGTCCTTTCAAGTCGGAAGTCTATTTCGTCAGCACGCGGCAGATCACCGATCTGAAGTGGGGAACGCCGAACCCGATCATGATGCGAGATCCCGAATTCGGTCCGATCCGGATTCGAGCTTTCGGAACCTATGCCTTGAAGGCGGTAGAACCGAAAGCATTGTTAAGAGAGATTGTGGGTACCGATGGAGAGTTCGGTGCCGAGGACATCACCGAACTGCTACGTTCGATCATCGGAAATGCGTTTGCCGATATGTTGGGCAAGTCGCAGGTGCCGGCGCTCGATCTGGCATCGAAATACATCGAGATGTCCGAGCAACTTCGTCGGGAGGTTTGTGAGCGGATCGACGACGAATATGGACTCGATTGCCCGCAATTGTTCATCGTGAACGTTTCGCTGCCCGAAGCGGTCGAAAAGGCACTCGACACACGGACCAGCATGGGCGTCATCGGCAACATGGACCGCTACCAGCAGTATCAACTGGGCCAGGCGATGACGATGGCGGCCGATAATCCTGCCGGAGGTGGTGCCGCCGAGGGAATGGGACTGGGCATGGGTCTGGCGATGGCCAGCCGGATGATGCCGGGCATGGGCGGAGCAGGCGGCCAGGGCGTTGCGCCGCCACCGCCGCCATCGATGGGCGTCGTTTGGCATGTTGCCGTCGCCGGCCAAACCAAAGGTCCCTACTCGACCGAGCAGATCGCTGCCGGAATCGCCAATGGTGAGGTTCAAAGTGATTCGCTGGTTTGGACGGCGGGCATGCCAGCGTGGACCGCCGCGGCACAGGTTCCTCAATTGACGGGATACTTTGCCGCGGCCACACCACCGCCACCGCCACCGGCGTGATCTCCATCCATCCCGGATTCATGTGACGAACCGATGAAGATGCCCTCGAGCTCGATCACCACTCGTGCCAATGCCGATCACCAGTCCACTGGTACCGAATGGGTGATCGACGCGATCGATTGCGATGCGGCAAAACTGTGCGATCGAGGTTGGATCCGTTCGCTCTGTGATCAGCTGGTCAGCGATTTGGGATTGAACGTGATCGGCGATCCCCAATGCCACCAGTTCCCCACACCCGGTGGCGTGACCGCACTCTATTTGCTCAGCGAGTCACACCTCGCATGCCATACCTATCCCGAATTCTCATTGGCGACGTTCAATCTGTATTGCTGCCGCGACCGTGATGAATGGCCGTGGACGTCCGAACTGGGGTGTTGGCTCGGTGCACGCGAAGTCCGTGTTCGACAAATACCCCGGGGAGGACGGAGCGAACCATGAAGCGACGCACCGCCGTATGTCCGGCCTGTGGTGGCCCGGTTGAATTCAAAGTGGGATCGGCATTGGTCACGATCTGCGAATTTTGTCAATCGGCCGTCGCCAGAACCGACAAGAAGATCGAAGACTTCGGCAAGGTCGCGGATCTGGTCCAAACCGAATCCCGCTTGCGTCGTGGTTTGACGGGGCGATTGGCAAACAAACCTTTCTCGGTTGTCGGGCGTGTGCAATACGCGCACCCGGCCGGTGGCGTGTGGGACGAATGGTACTTGGCTTTTCCCAACGATCGCTGGGGCTGGCTGGCCGAGGCGCAAGGAAAACATTATCTGATGTTCGAGCGGAGACTCTCCGCCAGCCATCGGCTGCCAGAATTTGAAAGTTTGAGTCTGGGTGGCACGATCAGGCTGGGCAAGTCGGAATTCACCGTCACGGAAAAAGGTACCGCCACTGCATCGGCCGCCGAGGGCGATATCCCCTGGGCGTTTCATCCCGGAGCGGAGCATCGTTTCGCCGACTTGGCCGGAACGGAGAACGCCTTCGCGACCTTGGAATACGGCGACAGACCGCATGCTTTTGTCGGGCAAGAGATCTCGTTGGAGGAACTTCAACTCAAGGGTGATGGTTGGCAAGTTGAAGAGCCGAAGATTTCAGTTTCCGCACTGCAACTGAATTGCCCCAATTGTGGCGGCCCATTGACGCTACGTGTGCCGGATAAGAGCGAGCGAGTGACCTGCCCTAGCTGCCACTCGTTGCTCGACGTCAAAGACGGGAAACTAAAATACTTTGCCCTCCGCAAGACATTGGAAAGCGTCCCGTGCATGATCCCACTGGGTTCGGAAGGAACCCTGCATGGGAACAGATACACCGTGATCGGCTTCATGCGGCGATTCGCTCTTTATCAGGGGAAGACGTTTCCTTGGAGCGAATACTTGCTGTACAACCCCGAGATCGGATTCCGCTGGCTGGTGCATAACGATCGACATTGGTCATTCGTGCAACCGGTGTCGGGGCATGTTGCCAAACCGGGCGTTTCCAACGTCTATTTCGATCACCAGAACTTTCGGATTTACGATTCCGGCACGGCCTACGTTCGCACCGTGATCGGCGAATTCTATTGGCGTGTGGAGGTGGGCGA
Organism: Pirellulaceae bacterium; assembly: GCA_963734865.1. GTDB lineage: Bacteria > Planctomycetota > Planctomycetia > Pirellulales > Pirellulaceae > CBDCUW01. Next base: position 142,742 of record CAVTIV010000018.1, on the reverse strand, counting down.
GAAGGTGCGAACGGCTGACTACATCGCGCCGCCAAGAATGCTGTCGTTCGAGTGGTCCAAGACGGAGCAGTCCGAGGAACTGAATGTCTCGCTGGGAACCTACATCACGGCCGACGAAGTTGAGCAAGCCTTTGGCGTGAGCAAACTCTTGCGGCCCTGGGGTGTCGGTCCGATTCAACCTCGCCCGGACATCGGTCAAGGGATATTTTTCCTGTGGTTCGCATTCCTGGGACTGCTGTTGCTGATTCAGTTGGTGTTCAGTCAGTTTGGTTCAGGCAAAGGTGCCGATCCATGGCTGATGTTCTATGGAATGTTTTTTGTCTCGCTGATCCCGGCAGGGATTCTGGGTTACCTCTACAGTTTCGAGGTCAAGAGATGGGAAAACAGCGACTATAGTCCGTACGCATCAAGCGAATGATGACAGGAAAGAAGATCCGTCAATGAAGTTGAAAGCGACACTTTTTAATATTTACTTGGTTGTGGGCATCGCTGTTTGCGTATGGTTCACCGTTGCGGCGGCGAACGGATGGTGCGCACCGAATATGGGCGTGTTGGACGGTTCATCATCGGGACGTTCTTACGGTGGTTCTTGGGGCGGAGGAAAGTAATGGCGATACAGGCAGTCCTAAACTCGTTTCGGCTACTCGCGCAGGAACCGCCGAGCGGTATCGAACTTTTGGGTGGCCATCTGCTGGCGGCCATCATTTTTTCGGTCGTTGGCATCCTTGTGTTTTTCGGCTCTCTGGTTTTGATGGAAAAATTGACGCCGTTTTCAATCATCAAAGAGATCAGCGAGGAACATAATGTTGCGATGGCGATCATTATCGCTGCGATTGTGGTGGGCATGGCGTTGATCATTGGCGCAGCGGTCTCGGGTTAAGAGCATTGATCAATCGTGCGCCACTATTCCTGCTCTACCTGAACGTACTGGCGATCGCCACTTGCGGTCTGATCTACGAATTGCTGGCCGGGACGCTGGCCAGCTACCTGCTGGGCGATTCGGTCACCCAGTTTTCGCTGGTCATCGGCGTGTACCTGTCGGCGCTTGGTGTTGGCGCGTGGCTATCTCGCTACGTTGACGAAAACCTGGCCCGGACGTTCATCGAAGTCGAGCTTGCGCTGGCACTGATCGGCGGCGCATCGGCGCCGCTTCTGTTTGTCGCCTTCGGATGGATCGAATGGTTCCGAATTGTGTTGTTCGGATTGGTCTTTGTCATCGGCGTGTTGGTCGGTCTCGAACTGCCGCTGCTGATGAGAATTCTGAAGGAACATCTGGATTTCAGCGATCTCGTTTCGCGCGTCTTGACCTTTGATTACATCGGCGCACTGTTGGCCTCGCTGTTGTTCCCGATCTTCTTGGTCCCCTACCTCGGTCTTGTCCGCACTTCCTTGCTGTTTGGCATTCTCAACGCGCTGGTCGGCCTGTGGGGCACTTACCTATTGCGGCCACTGCTCAGCGGCCACCATTTGGGAGGTTTACGTGGTCGCGCCGTGCTTGCGATCGGGTTGTTGATTGTCGGCATGATCAAAGCCGATGCGCTGACGACCTGGGCCGAAGAACATGTCCTGGCCAGCCCCATCGTTCATGCCCAGCAAACGTCGTTTCAACGGATTGTCGTGACCCAGGGTGATCGGGGATTCCAGCTGTATCTCAATGGACACCTGCAGTTCAACTCGGCCGATGAATACCGCTACCACGAAGCGCTGGTACACCCCGCACTGTCGATGGTCGAACGGCCCAGGAATGTGCTGGTCCTCGGCGGCGGCGATGGTCTGGCCGTACGCGAGATCCTGAAGTATCCGACGATCGAATCGGTCACCTTGGTCGATATTGATCCGGCAATCACCCGGTTGGCCAGCGAATTTGAGCCGCTAGTCCGTTTGAATGACAGCGCGATGATCGACAGCCGTGTCCACGTCGTGAACGACGATGCGTTTGTGTGGATCGGTCAAACGGACCAGCGGTTCGATGCGGTGGTCATTGACTTTCCCGATCCGGGCACCTACTCGATCGGGAAACTGTACACATCACGTTTCTTTCGCATGCTGCATGAACGTGTCAGGGAAGACGCGATGATCAGCATTCAATGCACATCTCCGCTGGTCGCGCCCAAGTCTTTTTGGTGCATCGTCCGGACGGTCGAGTCGGCCGGATTCAACGTTCGACCCTATCATGTTTCGGTACCCACCTTCGGCGTTTGGGGATTCGCGTTGGCCAGCCGCGGCGGAGCAACGGTCGCAATACCGCGATTGGCCGTGCTGAACGGTGCGCTGCGTTTCCTCAATGAACAGGTCATGCCGGACATGTTTGACCTACCGGTCGATATTCAGCGAGTCGACTCGGAACTCAATCGGCTGAACGACCAGGTGTTGGTGCGATATTATGAACAGGAGTGGGGCGGCCGGGACTGATTGCCCCCGAGGTTTTCTTCAAAAACGGAACACATGCTCGATCGCCGAGAACTTTTTTCTGCGCTGCTAGGCACACACGTGGCCGCCCTCGCTGGCTGCGCTCGGCAGGCCGTACCACCGCAAGGTGAACTGCTTGGTCCCAACATCGGTGTGGGGCATCGAATCCGCGACGGGTATCGCCCGCAACCCACCGCGGCCGACATCGAAGCGGTGGACGTTGTCATCGTCGGTGGCGGAATCGCGGGACTTTCCGCCGCACGGCGACTTCGTCAGGCGGGACTGCAGGACTTTGTGGTGCTGGAACTCGAAAACGTAGCGGGCGGAACCGCGCGTTCGGGAAGCGACGGTCGATTTTCCTATCCGTGGGGCGCACATTACATTCCGACACCGATGGCCGATAGCCGCGCACTCGTTCGCTTGCTCGACGAAATGGATGTGTTGGAAAGAGTGCTTGACGATGGGACACCGGTCGTTGCCGAACAGTACCTTTGTCGCGACCCGCAAGAACGCGTCTTCTATGACGGCCAGTGGCACGAAGGTCTGTACCCGACTGCCGCTGCCGACAGCGACGACCTGCGGCAACTTGATGAGTTTCAAGAACGGATACAGGGCTGGGTGGCGCGACGGGATTCGCAGGGTCGCCGCATGTTCGCAATTCCGATATCGACAGGATCGGATGATCCCGAAGTGATGGCGTTGGACCAGTTGTCGGTTGCCGATTGGATGGATCAGCATGGTTGGACGTCACCACGGCTTCGCTGGCTCGTCGATTACTCGTGCCGTGACGACTACGGTCTGAGCATCGAACAGACGAGTGCCTGGGCTGGATTGTTCTATTTCGCCTCGCGCGTGAAACGGCCGGGCGACCAACCGCAGGAAGTGATCACCTGGCCCGAGGGAAACGGGCGAATCGTCGAGCACTTGGCAAGCATCTGCGGCTCACGTCTTCGATTGGGACACGCGGTCAGCGAGATCAAACCGGGTGGATCCGATTCGTCGGTGGATGTCGTCGCAGTGGATGTCGCGAATGGTCGAACGCGTGGATTCCACGCCAAACAGGTGATCTTTGCTTCGCCGCAGTTTCTCGCCCCCCATTTGATCCGAGGATTCGAAGCCGGTCGGGGGCGGGACGTCACGAGTTTCCGGTACGGTTCGTGGTTGGTTGCCAATGTGCATTTGCGACTCCGACCGCAGGAAATCGGCTTCCCGATGTGCTGGGATAATGTGATCTATGGCAGCAAATCGCTGGGCTATGTGACGTCAACTCACCAAATCGGCATCGATCACGGACCAACCGTCTTGACCTGGTACCATCCGTTTACCGATCTCGATCCGAAGCTCTCGCGCCAGCAGTTGTTGGGACTGACCTGGCCCGAGTTGGCCGATTTGGTTTTGGCGGATCTGGAAATCGCGCATCCCGAGATTCGCTCGCTGACCACTCGATTGGACGTGATGCGATGGGGGCACGCGATGATTCAGCCCCGCGTCGGTTTCATCTCCAGCCAAACACGACGCAGCGCATCGAAACCCCTTGGCCCCGTTCACTTTGCCGGCACAGACCTGAGTGGCGTCGCGCTCATGGAAGAGGCTTTTTATCACGGCATTCGCGCGGCCGAAGAGGTGCTGCGGGCCAACCACATCAAGACATCTACCAGCTTGTGAGGAATGTTGGAGGATTGTGAACTTGTCGACAATGCCGATCACTGCGTCACCGACCAAACGATTGCCTTGGTTATTCTCGCCGGCTGTTGATCTGTGCACTTTTTTGGGTAGTGCATCATTGGCTCTAACGCTGCTGGCGATCGGAGCACCGCTGGGATGGCTGCAGAGCGATACGCCCGGTTGGATGTGGATCGGCGCGATCTTGATGATCGATGTCGCACACGTTTACGCCACTGGCTTTCGCGTTTACTTTGATCGCACCGAATTGCGACGTCGTCCCTGGCTCTATAGCATCACGCCGCTGCTGTCGCTAGCGATCGGCATGGCCATCTACTCCGAGAGTCATGTCATCTTTTGGCGAATGCTTGCCTACCTGGCCGTCTTTCACTTCGTGCGGCAACAGTATGGATGGGTCGCGCTTTATCGCTCTCGCGGCAACGAGCATGGAAGACTGGGATGGTGGATCGATGCGACGGCGATCTACCTGGCAACGATCTACCCATTGATCTATTGGCACTGTCATTTACCACGCCGTTTTTGGTGGTTTCTCAGTGGCGACTTTACCAATCTGCCTGCATTCTTGGCGACCTTCATGGCACCGATCTATTGGTTGGCGATGTCCGCTTATGCCATACGATCGATACATCGCGCGGTGTCCGAAGGTCAGTTCAATCCTGGCAAGGATCTGGTCGTGATCACAACCGCGATCTGCTGGTACGTCGGCATCATCACCTTCAATTCCGATTACGCATTCACGGTGACCAACGTGATCATTCACGGCGTGCCCTACATGGTGCTCGTCTATTGGTACAGATGGAAGAGCAATCCGCTCGGAGGCTCGAGTCACATTCCCCGCATCGCGGTGTTCTTAGGTATCGTTTGGATGCTGGCGTATGCCGAGGAAATGCTGTGGGATTGGGGCCTCTGGCACGAACGGAGTTGGTTATTCGGATCGGTATGGGGATTGACCGGGGCGGAGTTCATTCTGGTTCCCGTGTTAGCCGTTCCGCAGCTAACCCACTACGTCCTGGATGGGTTCATCTGGCGACGAAAAACGAACGATCAATTCTCAAAGCTGGTGTCGTAGCCTTCGCTCTTGCGTCGTATCCAATGGTGGCTCGTCCCTCGATAGAGGGCGGCACCACCCAATTGATCGGTTAACGAATCGACCACGCTGTCGACTCGCTTTTGCGACGTTTCACCTTCGCGCAAATCGAACAGCGACATCTGTTTGAGCGAGTTTTTGTCACTCAATGATCCAGCCGAGACCCCGATCAAACGCACCGGCCGAGGTTGCCTCGCTCTCATTTCGTCCAGTAGCTGCGACGCATTCCGGATCACTTCGTCGGTGCTGCAAGTGGGTTCCGCCAGAGTCCGCGAACGCGTGAAAGTTTGAAAATCGTCTCGACGGTATTTGATCGAAACGGTTCGTGCTTCACGCTGGTGTGTTCGCAGACGTCTTGCCACTTGCTCGCCGAGATAGCTGACCACGGCGTGAAGCATGGTCTCGTCCGAAAGATCTTCGGCAAACGTGCGTTCGTGGCTGATCTGTTTCGCGGTTCGATCAGGAACAACCTGGCGGGCGTCGATTCCATTGGCCAGTCGCCACAGGTGTTCGCCCCAGCTGCCGAATTTCTGACGCAACAGTTGGACGTCAAATGTACGGATGTCACCGATTCGTCTCAGCCCCATGCGATTCAGTTTTTCGTTGCCGACCCGGCCGACTCCCCACAGTCGCGAAACGGGCAATGGGTCCAGGAAGGCAATCACATCCGCCTCGAAGACTTGGACAAAACCGTCGGGCTTGTTCAAATCGCTGGCGATTTTGGCGACAAATTTTAATGGTGCGATGCCAACGCTGGCCGTCAAATCCAATTCATTCTGGATCGCATCTTTGATGGCATGACCGATCGTGCCGGCATCGCCGTGCAGCCGCAGGCTTCCGGCGACATCCAAGAATGCCTCATCCAGCGACAGCGGCTGCACCAAGGGTGTGTAACGGTGAAAAATCTCGCGGACCTGTCGTCCAACCTGGGCGTAATGGTTCAGATCGCCGCGAACGAACACGGCGTCGGGGCACAATTGGGCGGCTCGGCGTCCGGGCATCGCGCTATGAATCCCGAATCTTCTCGCCTCGTAACTCGCCGCAGCCACGACGCCCCGCCCGGATGCACCGCCGACAATGACCGGCTTTCCACGCAGTTCGGGTCGATCGCGTTGTTCGATCGCAGCGTAAAACGCGTCCATATCGACATGAAGGATCATGGTCTCTCGCCGTAAATGGTGTGCACCTCGCTAGCGATCGCCAACCAACATCTCAAACACGCGATCGACATCCGACAAATCGTTTTCGACGTGCATCGGATTCTCGGCTTCCAATGTCTTGCGATCATGCTCCCCGGTACAGACGGCGACCACGCGAGCGCCGATGGCGTGACCGCAGCGGACATCGGCCGGCGAATCGCCGATCACAATCATGTCCTGCAGTGCATGTGCGCCATATCGCCGACCTAGAATCTCGGCGGACCGGCGGGCCAGATCGTTGCGATCGAAATCCGAATCACCACCAAATACGCCTCGCACTCGGCGTAGAAGGTCAAAATATTCCAGTTTTCGCGTTGCGGTTTCTTGCAGATTACCGGTCATCACGTAGCAGCGAATGTTCGGTTCGCCCGACAAGCGGTCCAACAGTTCGGCCGCGCCGGGAAGAACTTGGCCACCCCGCTGGGAGAGGACCGATGGCAGAACCGCCGTGTAGCGTGCCCGCAGGCGCTGCTCGTGGTCGCTGTCGGTCGGCAATCGGTTTCGCTCCAGCAACTCCGCAAACAGCGACCTGTCGGTCCGGCCCGAAAAGGAAATGTTGGTGCAGGCCGCTGCGATACCAAACTCCTGCTCGATCGCAATTCGTAGTGCCCCACTGCCGCCACCATTGGTCAACAAAAGGGTTCCGTCAATGTCGAACAGCAGTATCCGCATGGCAGGAATTGTACACTCCGCCATGGGAAAGGGGATTGGGAACGAATCGTTGCGGTCGGCGGTTCGGGGGCTTCTTCCATTGGCGTTTGGCCCCCGCTCGCGAGGCACCGCGCCGTGCCGATTCTTCAGGATGACCAACGATCAGGCTGCCAATGCCTCCACTAGCCTGGACATGCATTTACCCTGTCCAATGGAAACCCTGTCCAATGGAAACATTGAATACCATTCGCTGAACCGTTCGTGAGCACTCGATGACCTCCCCACTGGCCGAAGATTCCGTTGCCGAGCGGCAACAGGCGGCCCAACGGCAGACCGCAGATACTCCTATGCAGACCGATTCCCAGCGGGCACAGGCAAGCTCCGTCGACAAGAGCAACTCTCGCGTGCGGGAGATGTTTCGGCAGATCGCGCCGCGATATGACGTGATGAACCATCTGCTATCGTTGAACATTGATCGCTATTGGCGTTGGCGGGCGGTGCGGCGATTGCGAATCGATCCCGGCGCAGCGGTCCTTGACACCTGCACGGGGACGGGCGATCTGGCGATCGCGATTGCTCGCAAAGCACCGCCATCGGTGGACGTGGTCGGCAGCGATTTTTGTCACGCGATGCTTGAAATCGCTCGTGACAAGCGGGGAAGCAAGGATTCTGCCACCGCGCGAATCGATTTCCTGGAAGCCGACTCGCAATCGCTGCCCTTTGCCGACAACACCTTTCAGTGCGTGACGGTTGCGTTCGGGCTGCGGAATGTGGCGGACACCGACCGGGGGCTCCGCGAGATGACTCGGGTTTGCCGTCCCGGTGGGCAAGTGATGGTGTTGGAGTTTTCGCAACCGACAATCCCCGGACTTCGACAAGCGTATGGTTTCTATTTCCGCAACGTGCTACCGCGGATCGGCCAGTGGTTCGCTCGCAATGACAAGTCGGCCTACAAATACCTGCCAGAATCGGTTGGACAATTTCCGGATGGCCAAGCGCTTGCCGATCGAATGAAGGCCGCCGGCTTGGCGGATGTTCGATACCAGCCGCTAACGTTCGGTGTGGCGACGATTTATGAAGGGACGAAGGCCGAGCAGACCGAACATCCCTCGGGCCAGGCTGCCAGCGATGATGCATGAACGTAGCGGGCAAGTCGATGCCGAGCGGCCGATTGTGGTTGCGATTACCGGCGCCAGCGGCGCCCTGTATGCCACCCGTTTGCTGCAGGTCCTTTGTCACGGGGATGCCGATCTTCATTTGACGATCAGCCCCAGCGGTGCGGCGGTGATTCGCCAAGAGCTGGGACTGCCGATGGATATTCGCAATCCCGATTTGCCGAAACTGATCGGACATTTGCCGAACTGGACAACCACCCAGGCACGAAGGGCGATGGCCGAATCGGCCATTTCTTTGATCGTTGATCGCGTTCGATATCATCAATACGACGACTACATGACACCGATCGCAAGTGGCTCGTTCCGAACCCAGGCGATGGTTGTCTGCCCTTGCAGCGGCAGCACGCTCAGCGGTATCGCCCGCGCTGCCAGCGCCAACCTGATTCAGCGAGCGGCAGAGGTCCACCTGAAAGAGCATCGCAAACTGATCCTGGTGCCGCGAGAAACGCCGCTCAGCGTCTTGCAGTTGGAAAACATGCATCGTTTGGCGGCCGCCGGCGCGGTGATCCTTCCGGCCATGCCCGGTTGGTATCACGGCGTCGAGTCGCCGGACTGCCTGATCGACTTTGTCGTCAGCCGCATTCTCGATCAGTTGCAGATTGACAATGAGTTGATGACGCGGTGGGCGACGGTGTGAAGCGTCGTTTCGCTGCGATCGTGGTTGATCAGACCGTGCGATTCTTCATCGATGCGAGGAAGGCATCGACCGCGCCGATCAGGTCGCTCGACACTCGCGCGGGACTTTGATCTGCATCGATGACGACCGTTTGGTCGCTGCTTTGGGAGAGCTGTTCCAAGAACGCCTGACGTACCGCTTCCAGGTACTCGATCCCACGAGATTCCATGCGGTCGGCTGGACGATCGATGCGTTTCATCGCCGCCTCCGCCGGCATGTCCAACAGGATCGTGAGGTCAGGCTGCAATCCAGCATTCGCCCAGCGACCCATTTTCCAAAGTTGCTCGGCAGCCACCTCACCGCCGATGCTCTGGTAAACGACATTGGCAAGCAGGAATCGGTCGGAGATCACTGTCCGTCCGGCCAACAGCGCCGGACGAATGGCTGTTTCAATCAATTCACATCGGCTGGCCATGAACAGCATCGCCTCGGTCCGGCGATGCATCTGGCAGTCGCTCTCCAGCAGGATCTGGCGAAGCTTGGCACCGATCACGGTGCTACCCGGATCGCGCACCGACAACAGATCGTGACCCAGCCGCGTCAGATGTTCCACCAGACGGTCGATCTGGGTCGATTTGCCGACACCATCGATGCCGTCGAGCGTGATGAAAACCGATGGTACGGATTCGTTGAGTGTGGTCATGGCTTGGGCATCGTCGTGAAACGGTCCGGGCCCCCGACGATCGGCAGGTGTCGGTAATCGATCACCATCCAATCGTCGTCCACCTTTTGCAGTTTCAGAATCAATCGGCGAGGTACTTTGATTTTGCTAAACCTTCCACGCTTGTCGCTGACCGTGACTTTAACGTTCATGTCAACGTCGGCTTCGGGTGGAAAGCTACCCTCGATCAAGTCGATGCTCCGAATATGGTTGACCTCAGCAACATCAAACACGTAGTTCGGCAGTTCCGAGCGTGCTTGTGCCAGCGAGGAATCGTCGCCGATCCGTTGATAGACACGTTCGAGGTCGTTCGCTTCCACCGCGTCGGCGGTGTCGTAGATCAGCTGTTCAATTTGTTCGCGATCGGTGACCCAATTGGCGGCGAGCATCCAGGCACCGGGAATCAATGCAACGGCGAGCAGCGCCAACACTGCCGCGGCTTTCTTTCCCGTCTGCAACCAACCGTAGACCAATCCGATGGCGAGCGCGGCGAGCATCAACGAAACGAGTAGTGGTTGTTCGGCCAGCAGAGCATTCATCGGAAGCCTGGTGAAGTTGCGTCGGTGGCATCTTCATGTGTATCGTGCCGCCACGGAGTGGCCGTGTTCACTTTTGGCGGAACAGGGGGCCGCCATACAATGCCGTATCGCCCAGCATTTCTTCGATCCGCAACAGTTGATTGTACTTTGCCATCCGGTCACTGCGGCTCGCTGAACCGGTTTTGATTTGTCCGGTCGACATGGCCACGGCCAGGTCGGCGATGGTCGCATCTTCGGTCTCGCCACTACGGTGGCTCGTGACGGCGGTGTAGTTGTTGCGATTGGCCAATTGGATCGAATCGATCGTTTCGGTGAGCGTTCCGATCTGATTGACCTTGATCAGAATGCTGTTTGCGATTCCTTCGTCAATGCCTCGCTGCAATCGCTCGACGTTGGTGACAAACAAGTCGTCACCAACCAATTGGACTTTGTCGCCCAGTTTGTCGGTGAGCTTCTTCCAGGTCTCCCAATCGTCCTCGTCGCATCCGTCTTCGATGCTGCAGATCGGATACCGGTCGCACCAGTCGGCCAGAAAGTCGACCATTTCGTCACCCGATAGTTGCTTTCCATCGATCGAGTATTTTGATGTGTTGCGATCATAGAATTCGGTCGATGCAGAATCCAAGGCGATAAAAATCTGCTCGCCGGCTTGATAGCCTGCTTTGTCAATCGCCTGCATGATCACGTCCAGAGCCTCTTGATTGCTTTTCAAGTCGGGTGCGAAACCGCCTTCGTCACCGACCGATGTGTTGTAGCCTTTGTCCGATAGCACTTTTTTCAACTGGTGAAATACTTCGATTCCTGCCCGCAGGGCATCGGAGAAACAATCGAAGCCCAGCGGCATCACCATGAACTCTTGCACATCGACTGAGTTGTCGGCATGCTCGCCACCATTGATGATGTTCATCATCGGGGCTGGCAACAGCCGAGCGCCCACGCCACCGAGGTATCGATAGAGGGGCTGGCCCGTCGCCGCGGCTGCCGCGTGAGCGGTCGCCAGCGAGACGCTTAGAATCGCATTGGCACCAAGATTTTCCTTGTTCGGGGTACCGTCAAGCTCGATCATCGCCGCGTCGATTCCGGCCTGATCGGTCGCGTCCATTCCCTGCAGCGCGTCGGCGATCTTGTCATTGACGTTATGGACCGCGGTCAATACGCCCTTGCCCATGAAAAACGTCTTGTCACCGTCGCGGAGCTCCCAAGCCTCGTGAGCACCGGTGCTGGCACCGCTGGGGACGGCCGCTCGGCCATGCGCACCATCACTGAGCAGGACCTCGCACTCAACGGTAGGATTGCCGCGACTATCGAATATCTGTCGGGCATGAATGGCTTCGATCAGCGTCATAACGGCCTCGTGAATCAATCGTACGTGTTGTTGGTTACGTTGTGTAGATTGTTGGCATTCTGTCCAATGCACCCAGACGTGACCAGCCGCCATCGATGGATCGCCGCGGCGATCGCAGCCAGGAATGGCGTATCCTGCGTCAACGCCTCGGGTGGTCTCGACGAGGCAGAATCACGATCCGGGGATCGAAGAACAAATGACACCCAGAATATGCCTGTTTTGTTGTGATTTCTCCCCTTAACCCGATTGCCACGATCCGCTCATGTTTACAGGTCTGGTGGAAACCATCGGTCGCGTCATTGGCATCGCCAATCAACCCCCCGGCAAACGGTTCACCGTCAAGGTTGGCTTGTTCCGAAACCAAGTGTCGATTGGCGACAGTGTCGCGATCAACGGTTGCTGTTTGACGGTCGTCCACATCAGTGCTGATGGTCGCACGTTCGATTTCGAGGCTGGGGAAGAAACTCTTTCTCGGACAAATCTCGGTGAACTGAGGGTCCGCTCGCATGTCAATCTGGAACGGTCATTGGCCTCGGGCGACCGGATCGGCGGGCACTACGTGACCGGTCATGTTGACGACCTTGGTATTCTGATCGAACGTCGCGATGATCCGCCGTGGGCCCATCTGCGTTTTCGGATGCCAACGCGTTTGGCGTCGCAGGTCGCCGCCAAGGGGAGCATCGCCGTGGATGGCATCAGCTTGACGGTGGTGGAGGTGGACAAAGACTGGTTCACGGTTGCGGTGATCCCCCACACGCTCGCGGCCACGACCTTGGGGTCGCGTCGAGTTGGCAGTCGTGTCAATTTAGAGACGGACGTGTTGGCAAAGTATGTTGAACGTTCATTAGCCTTCCGTGATCAGTGACCCTGATGAAATCATCCTTTCCTTTCTCATTTCTTTGATCGCGAACCACGATTGAATCCGCAACGACAGACCTCTTCGTATCTCTCCAAACGACTGGCGGCAGCCGGCCTGCGTCCCGTCTCGCACTTTGGCCAGAATTTTCTGATCGATTTGAATCTAATTGATTTGATCGCCCGTTCTGCGGAACTGCGTCCGACCGATGTGGTACTCGAAATCGGCACCGGTGTCGGTTCCCTGACGACGCGATTGTCGAACCAGGCGGGCGCGGTATTGTCGATCGAAATCGATGCCAACTTGCACCGTCTGGCCAGCGAAGAACTCGCTGGACGTCCAAATGTCCGCTTGCTTCATGGCGATGCGCTGCGAAACAAGAATTCATTGCGTTCGGATCTGATGGAGCAGATTCGCGAGGCGATGAACACGATGGGCAACGACGCGAGATTCATGTTGGTCGCCAACCTGCCGTACAACATTGCCACGCCGATCATCAGCAATTTGCTGCACGAAACCCCACCGCCCGACCGGATGGTCGTGACCATCCAAAAGGAGCTGGCTGACCGAATGGTCGCCAGCTCCGGAAGTAAAGACTATGGCGGCGCTAAGCATCTGGGTCCAGTCATTGTGCAAAGCGGAGATCGTCAGGATCCTTCCGCCGACCGTATTCTGGCCGCGACCGAAAGTGAATTCGGCGATCATTCGTCTCGACTTGGTTCCCGAATGGCGAGATCGAATTGTCGATCTGGATTACTTTCACCAAACGGTGCGCGCGATGTTCTTTCATCGCCGCAAGTTTCTTCGCAGTGTTGTCATCAGCGCGATGAAAGGGCGGCTGGAAAAATCCAAGGTCGATGAAATCTTTGCAAGCCTTGGACATGATGCCAATTCCCGTGCCGAACAGTTATCGATCGAGCAAATCCAGGCGTTGGTCGCCGCGCTGCGTGCCGCAGAGTTGGCCAGCGGACCATCGATCTGACAGTCGCTGCGGCAATCTTCACGATACATGCCGCGGATCATGAACGCGACAAACACAACCCTCTTGGCTGCTAACAGCCGGGCTGTCCGAGCGTGACGAGAATGGTGTCCCCTTGCCAGGTCGCGACAACACCGGCTGCCTTGGCCGCTTTTTCAATCAGCTGAACGAGCGTGTTGTCCTTGGCTTCGATCGTCACGATTCCTTTGCACGCTTGGATCGCATCCGGGTGGATCACACACTTGCGTCCCGCGGTCTCGGCGAACTGGCGGAGCAGGTTCTCGGCAGAGCTTCGTGTCGGCTTCAGGCTAAAGATTCGTTTGTCGTGGTCAGGATCGGGCATCGCGGCAACGTTTCTCTTGGCCAGCATGGCCCCCACGGCGGCGCGATGGGCGGACGCCCCACCGCTGGCCTCCAGCCAATCATCGCGGACGCGAAACCTGCTGTTGCGATCAACCTTCTGCATTGCCGCGCGGATCGCCGTGCTCTGCGAACCGGTCCAATACCGACGCGAGAACGTACCTGTCGTGCTCGCGGGCACCGATGCCAAATCGCTCAATGATTCGGACGAGACGGGACGGCGGTCAAACTGTGCCAGCACCAGCGTCACGGCAACTCGGCGATCGATTTGCTTCCAGTGGTTGGCCGGCCACAGGTCGTGGGGAAGCGGCGGAGTGACTCGTGCCGATTCGTCATTCACGGCAATCTTCAAGGCCGACTCGGGTGTCGTCAGCATGTCCCAGCTGATATCGGCAACGGCAGCGGCGTTACCATCGACCTGAAGCGACAACAGCGAGGCTGCGGTCGCATCGACCCATTGCGGTCGACCGACAAGCATGACATTGGCAACAGGCATCACGACGCAATTTCGCCGAGCCGCGAGTTCCTCGATCGCCGCCGAGACTGTCGGACCGACCGGGCCGGCCGCGACTGGGGCAGTAGGGTCGACTTTGCGGTCTAGCCAGAGATTCAACTCGACCTGGTCGGCAATCGCCAGCAGTGCCTCGCGAAACGGCTTGCCGTCCTGGATCGAGGTCATCGGGGTGGTCAGAGCAGCGAAAAATGGGTCGCGACTGGAAAAATCGTCCGCCGTCGCGAGCACGAAGAAACAGCACAGCAAAGCCAGCCCAGCCGCCAGTCGGGTCGGCAATCGGTGTGGCCGGAGGACAGTTGGTCGCCCCGCAAACGGCGACCGACAAGATTTCTCGGACATTGGAAATGCTGTGATTCGGTTGCCCCGTTCCCGCTCTCCCCAATCCAAGGGGGCAGCGGGGAAATGATCAACCGACCATTGGTTGTCGGGTCGGATATCGGTAATTAGACTCGGCCATTGTACAGCAGGTGAAGGGAAACAGCTGCTTGATTCGATGTGTGCATCTCTGTGAACTTGCCCTCGGGCGTGAGTTGCATACGATGCTCGCGACCGATTGCGGCGTGTTTACTTCACGATGGAAACGGAGATACTGTGACTTCACCCTTGGTTCGAACGACTCGCCTGACAACGGCCTATCGCCGATATCTGGCGTCTGCCAATGCGCCACGTTTCGCCGCCGAGGTCGACGAGTATTACAGTGGGGCGACGTTGTCCACGATGCTTTGCCGGGGCGATGTGGAGATGCGTCGAGCGTCGGCGTTGGCTTTGGGCATGCTGGGCGATTTTACGGCGATTGAACCGCTGGGGCGCGCACTTGCCGACCGGGACCGTGGTGTGCGATTGGCGTCGGACGATTCCTTTCGGGCGATTTTGGTCCGTGACGCGGCGCCACTGCATCATCAGCAACTTTTGCAGGTCATGCACTTGAACGATGGTGGTGAGTATGCCGCCGCGCTCGCACCAACGATGATCCTGGTTGACCAGGCTCCGATGTACACCGAGGCTCACCATCAGTTGGCGATTTGTTGGCACGGCCTGGAGAATTATTTTCAGGCAGAATCGGCGTATTGCGCCTGCTTGTGGCACTGCCGCTATCACTATCCCGCCTGGCAGGGGCTGGCCCGATGCCGGTTGCTGCTTGGTGATTGCGAGGGCGCGATCAGTGCGTTGGAGCGTTGCCTGGACATTTGTCCCGATGTGGAAAGTGCGCGGCTACAAATTCGCGCCATCCGGCGTCGCCTTCGCCAGACCGACGCTTGAGGTCGGGCTGTCCATTCCGCGTTGCTGCCAGGCAATCTGACT
Source organism: Pirellulaceae bacterium (assembly GCA_963734865.1). Lineage (GTDB taxonomy): Bacteria > Planctomycetota > Planctomycetia > Pirellulales > Pirellulaceae > CBDCUW01. The sequence goes on along the minus strand of CAVTIV010000018.1, from coordinate 127,306 downwards.
AACGGAAGGTAGGTCACGTGAGTCACGATGAAACCCTTGTCGGATCGATCGCCCTGATTGTCGCGATCGCTTCCATCGCGATTGCGGTCGGCCCTTGGAACGGCCCCTACCAGCTGGGCACAATCTCGGCCGTTTCGCGGCGATTCGGCAAACCCGTTGCCCGCGGCGTTTGGGTTGCGATCGCGGTCGCGTCACTGACCGCAGGACTCGCGATCCTCAGCGGCTTTCGCCCCAGCTACGCGATGCCAACTGAACGAGCCCAATTCGATCGTTGAACGCGGACGCACGTCATGCGATGCGATTGGGCTCGGGCGTGCAAGTTCGCGTCTGGTTACGGCCAATGCTAAAATCAACGGGTTGCTAGGTGCCCGGATTCGCGTCCTTGACAGCCTTTTCCATCACCTTGATGGCCGCTTCGGTGTAACGCTCGTAGGTGTTCTCAAAGTGGTTTCTGGCCGCTTCGTCGGCGAAGAAGAACATCCGATTGTAGATCGGGTCTTTCACACCCCATTCACGTTTGCCGGGGACAATCTTCCGCTCCTCGAAGAAACGGACGACGTCGATTTCGTTCAGCACCGGCGTGTAAGGGACGGGGTCTGCCAAGAAGGTCTGCATCGCCTCTTCACTGACGAATAAGTACAGCTTGCCGAGATGAATGACACCGAACTGAGGACTGCCTTCGATCCAGCGATCCTCTTTGATCACGGTGACCGCACAAAAGCCTTGCATCGCCAGCTCGAATTGTTGTGTCGCATCACCTTCGCCAGCCACATTGGATGGATCGGTGATGGGTTCGACGACGTCGTCAACGGGTGCTTGCTGAGCAGGCATTTCGAGAGCCAAGCTGTCACTGCGGGCACCTGCGAATTGTCCCTTGAGGCCACCGAGTCCCGCTGGCAGCGTCAGTCCGCCAGGCGTCTGGTTGGCTGCCGGTGCCGCGGTGTTTTGTGGCGCGACCGATTGCGGCATGGCCAGCTTCGCATAGTCGGGCACCGAGGCTTGAGGCCCTGCTGCGGCTTCAGGACCTGTTGTGACTTGCAGACCCGCTGAGCCTTGCAGAGCGGGCGTCATGGCCAGTTGCTCGGCAGATGGGATCGCCGGAACTGCGGCGGCAGCTGCAGCTTGAGTGGAAGCGGTTGCGGCAGGCTGATTCGCCGCGATCATCGGTTCATTGGGAGTGGCCGACGACATCGCACCGGCCAACATCGCGACATACTGGTCGGGTTGCTGGGGGCTGACCGAGTGGGACAAGATTTTACCGTTGGTCGTGACAATCACATCGGTCGGAAATTTGTTGACCTTGAACATCTCGGTCAGCTTCGGGTTCTCGTTTGCATGAACCTTGACCGGGATGAAGCCTTTGCTGAGCGCCTCGTCGACCTGTGGTGCTTTGAACGCCCCGGCTTCCAAGCGATCGCACCAGGTGCAGTTATCACTGTAGAAGTGCAGCAGCAACATTTTGCCTTCGGCTTGCGCCTGAGCATGGGCGGCGCGAAGGTTGTTTTGCCAAGCGATTTCCGCGTTTGCCGAGCTGGCTGCGGTGAGGGTGATCGCTGCGGCGATCAATGAGAGGGCTTCCTTGCGCATCAAACCAGAGTCCTATCGTCGGGAACGATCGATTATCAACAAACGACTATTCTGTTCGTGGTAAAAACGTCGAGAATGGTTGGGGAGAAATTGTTCGCGTTGGATCGGTTTCGACAAATCTGACCCTGCCGCTTCAGCGGAATCTACAAATTGGGCCGACTTTGCCGCTAGCGGAATCTCTGCGGCCTTTTTGCCAGCGGGCTGACCACCCAAACGGGTGATTTGATCTCTGCAGTAGATCTCACTTGACAAATGCGGCCAACAGTCTATATTTCAGGGCGAAGCAATGAAGGTAGTTGATTTCAGATCCTCTACCTCTCCCTGGACGACTTGATCGCGTCTCTCTCCAATGGCGTTTCGCACCGGCGAACGTCGGGTTCCAGAAAGGACATTGGCCTGGAATCTTGTCGAGGCTGGCCGATCAAACCAATTTCGTTTGGAGGATGTTCAGCGGTTTCCCAGATCCCGCCCTCCACCTTGAGACACTTCCTTCGGCGGCGGAAGCCAGAGAAGCGTTTTACGAGCCTGTTTTTCGACACCTCGATTCCGATCGTGAATCTCCAAGCTCCGTAACCACATTTTCACGTCGAGTTACCGACGCACCATGAATGGCCCGAAACAGCCATCGGGCACCAACCGTTGATTGGCAACCACCGTGCTGAAGTCACCGCTCCGGCACAGGTCGAACCGTCCGCCAGGAATGTCCGACTTCCCGTTGCCAACGCAACATCCTCAACATCCTCAAGACTTTGTGTTTTCCTTTGAATGGGCGTTTACCGTCGCCCTCTCAAAGGCTTGTTTCCTTTAGTTTGGTACGGTAATTCTTCAATCTCGCTGACAAAAGCTGGCACGTTCATGCAGTGATTTGCCCGGCTTCGATGCTGAGCTCTCGGCAAGTCTTTGACTCTGTCGCGGCAAAGCCGACGCTGTCGCCCAATCACCGCACAACCTCTTCAGACCGGCAACCTGCTCAGCGCTTCTGGATGACAAATGGCGAAAAAGAAACGGACGAATCGCGGTCGAGGTTCCAGCGCGACTGGATCGGCGACCTCGCATGGCGGAAGTAACGGAAAACCTCGAGTTCGACGTCGGCGACGCGGCGGAGGTGGTGGCGGCGGCGGAACGGGTGCCGGCGGAGCGGGACAGGGCGGACTCGATCGGGAACCTGCCGATATCCCCAGCGATGCCCCACTGGAAGAAGGCGATGGGATTCTTGAATTGCATCCCAATGGCTACGGCTTCCTGCGAGGTATCGACAACAATTACGCTCGCGAACGAAGTGATCCGTTTGTCCCGGGAACCATGATCGAGCGATTCGGTCTCCGCCAAGGCGTGCATATCAAGGCGATGGTTCAGCAGGCGCGTCGACAACAGGGACCGCGAGTTCGCGAAATCCTCGATGTCGATGGGATGTCGCCAGAGGCTTATCCGGATGTCAAGAACTTTGACACGCTGACCGCGATCAACCCCGAAGAATGGCTTCGCCTGGAGTGCGGTAAACATCCGATCACCAATCGGGTCATCGACCTGTTGGCCCCGATGGGCAAAGGTCAGCGAGCCTTGATCGTCGCGCCGCCGCGCAGCGGAAAGACAATCATGCTGCAAGACATCGCCAGTGGGATCTATCAAAACCATCCCGATGTCAAGTTGATCGTGCTGTTGATCGATGAACGCCCCGAAGAAGTGACCGATATGCGGCGCAATGTCCACGGAGGCGAAGTGATCGCAAGTAGCTTGGACATGGACGTCGAGAGCCATGTGCGTCTGAGCCAGTTGACGATCGATCGAGCGCGACGATTGGCGGAGATGGGGCAGGATGTCTTTCTGATGCTCGATTCGATCACACGATTGGCTCGCGCGTTCAATAAATGGGTCGGCCGGAGCGGTCGTGGCGGGGCCACGATGACCGGCGGTTTGGACATCAAGGCGATGGACATTCCCAAGAAGTTGTTCGCCACCGCCCGAGCATTCCAAGAAGGCGGATCCCTGACGGTCGTCGGTACCGCATTGGTTGATACCAACAGCCGAATGGATGAAGCGATTTTCCAGGAATTCAAGGGCACCGGCAACATGGAATTGGTGCTCGACCGTCGCTTGGCCGATCGCCGTGTTTGGCCGTCGATCGATATTTCGCAAAGTGGAACGCGTCGCGAAGAATTGCTTCACGACGAAGAAACGTACGAAGCGGTCACGATGCTGCGGCGAACGCTCAGCACGATGCACCCCTGCGATGCGATGGAACAGCTGACCAAGCAGCTTGGCCGTTTTGAAACCAACGCGGAATTCATCAAGTTGATCAGCGGAGCCAGTTCGGCACTGTAGTGATGGATCACGATCACTTGCAGCGAACCGCGGCGGCGTCCAGAATGTCGATCCGCACCGGAGGATAAGCGAATTGGTGAGCGGCCTCACTGGAACTGAGGTACCCCGCAAGGGGCTGCGGGTTCGAGTCCCGTGTCCTCCGCTTCTGTCAAAAAGACCTCGTAAAACCACGTGTTTTGCGGGGTCTTTTTCTTTGGCACACCCCTGTGTGCCACGAGTGTGCCAAATTCTGTGTTCCACCCCAGCCGGATCGTTGGTCCGATGCCTGACTTGAGTGTCGAGTCCGGTTACAAAAGTTGCTCGTCGCCGGCGCCGGAACGCCCGTCACCATCTCCAAGCAGATCCAACTGGTCCATCTGTCGACAAGACTCCTCGTCACTGAGATGGTAATAATGTCTTACCATCTCGCTGTCGCAGTGGTCCAACCTCGTGCACAAATGCGAAACTCGAACTGCGTTCGGTGTTCGATGGAGTGCGGATACGCGATCTCCGCTTCGTGGCTGGCCCATTCTAGACTGGCTCCCTTCTCCCCCTTCAATGAAAGCGAGTGGTGCTCGCCTTCATTGAAGGGGGAGAAGGGCTGGGGATGAGGGGGCAAGCAGACGGAACCGGCGAATCACAGGGGCAACATGAACAGAAAATTGCAGCGTGACCATGACGCGATCCAATTTGCTCGTAATCAGCGAGCCACCGCGAACGAGTTTTCGCAGGACGTCTGGCAGATGCTGCGCAATCGCCGTTGTCGAAATCAGAAGTTTCGTCGTGAATACCCAATCCCACCTTACACCGTCGATTTCTGTTGCATGGCACTGAAGCTGATCGTTGAAGTTGATGGTGAGCATCATCAGACCGACGAAGGCCGCCAGCATGATCAGCGCCGCGATCGGTATTTGGTCGAGCGAGGGTACCACGTTGTGCGGATATTGGTGTACGAGGTCTTGCGGAATGCTGCTGCCGTGCGGCGGCAGATCGAGCGTGCTATCGATGAGCGATTTCTTCGTGCAGTCGGCTGCATCGCCCGCCTTCACGAAGCGCTCAGGCGAACTTGCTTCGGTCGCCCACACCTCCGCACCGAATCGCCTCCGGCTCCGGCGCTCCGGTTTCATCGACCGGGTGATCGAAGGTTTAGACCCCGAACTCGGCCACCGGTGCACGCTGGCGAAGTGGCCGAAACTCGATTCGGTCTGCGTCACCTCCGCGCCCAAGCGGATTTCCTTCGAGCTGGCGGGTGGTCCAACCTCGTGCACGAATGCGAAACTCGAACTGCGTTCGGTGTTCGATGGAGTGCGGATTCGCGATCTCCACTTCGTGGCTGGCCCATTCTAGACTGGCTCCCTTCTCCCCCTTCAATGAAAGCGAGTGGTGCTCGCCTTCATTGAAGGGGGAGAAGGGCTGGGGATGAGGGGGCAAGCAGACGGAACCGGCGAATCACAGGGGCAACATGAACAGAAAATTGCACCGTGACCATGACGCGATCCAATTTGCTCATAATCAGCGAGCCACCGCGAACGAGTTTTCGCAGGACGTCTGGCAGATGCTGCGCAATCGCCGTTGTCGAAATCAGAAGTTTCGTCGTGAATACCCAATCCCACCTTACACCGTCGATTTCTGTTGCATGGCACTGAAGCTGATCGTTGCAGTTGATGGTGAGCATCATCAGACCGACGAAAGCCGCCAGCATGATCAGCGCCGCGATTGGTATTTGGTCGAGCGAGGGTACCACGTTGTGCGGATATTGGCGTACGAGGTCTTGCGGAATGCTGCTGCCGTGCGGCGGCAGATCGAGCGTGCTATCGATGAGCGATTTCTTCGTGCAGTCGGCTGCATCGCCCGCCTTCACGAAGCGCTCAGGCGAACTTGCTTCGGTCGCCCACACCTCCGCACCGAATCGCCTCCGGCTCCGGCGCCTCCGGCTTCATCGACCGGAGCATGGAAACTCAACGCGGCCGAGATTGCCTGCGAGGTCCCAACTCACGGCCTAGATTTTCTTGCGCAGGCTGGACCAGAAATGGGAGCGTCTCAGCGATCACTCTTACTCCCTGTGGAACTGCTCCATACCGGGCGATTCCGGGCCGCCCAAAAAGGCAAGAAGTGAGTTGGTGCGTGTGTCGTACTGTTGGCCGATCGCAATCGGTTCTGGACTTATCCGCGTGCCCATCGAATTTGCGAGGTAACGCGTCCGCGACTCCGCTCAGGGGACACGTCGGTGCGCAGCGAATGGATAGGCGGATGCATCAACTATTGTGACACGAAAATGGCGAGAATTTAGCTGTAGGACGACGGCGATTTTGATCGGGGACCGCTAACAGCAGGGGTCTCGACGGTGCCGAGATACTGTCCCAATCATCAATGGTTATGACGCTATTCAGCCGTTTATTTAGCTCTGTCCGCGAGAAACGCCGGGATATGGCGAGCGGTTAGCGCGATTGACGCCGCAAAACACGAGATAACTCAATTAACGATTCAAGCGCGCTCGCATCCGCGAGCGCGCTCGAATCGTTGATCGCGTTTTCGCTGAATGCTCGGCGGTGAATTCAGCGGCATCATTGCGGCAAGCCACGTGTCACCGAGCGTCCAAAACCAAATCGGCCACCGACAGACGCTTGAAAACCAGCTACTTTTGAGTCCGCCGTGTACGTTTCCCAGCTCACTCCAGAGCAAGGAAAACGAACCGCATGGCGAATCAACTGAAGGTGGCTAAGGTGTTGTCGATAAAGACTTTGCACGAGCAGGGATGGTCTCAGAGGCGGATCGCTAGGGAACTCGGCGTCAGCCGGGACTCGGTGGCCAAGTACCTGCGGCAGCAGTCAAAACCAGCCAAAGCGCCCATCGGGTCTGGAAGTTTGCGACATTGGGTCAGAAGATGAGCATGTGTTTCGTCGGGAGTGGCACTGGAGGAATGAGTTGGGAAGCCGGGAATTTGGTCTCAACGCGAACTAGCTGCAACCGCGATAACAAACCGCATTACACGAGTCAGTGCAGAGACCGCTACCGAACGGTGCCAATGATGTCGCAACCGGATAGGGCAACGCCTAAGAAGCCACGTAGGCCGAATATCGAAACCGTGCTGGACCATGTTGCTTGGTCGTACGCGAATCTAGCTCGGGCGGATGCTGCTGTGCGGGAAGGGTGCGAAGAGTACAAGCGGCAACACCACATAATTCGCAGCCGACTTTTCAAAGGGCTTCGCACCGGCAGCATGTCGATGCGTTCGATGTACGATGACGAGCGTCTGAAGATGACTCTGCCGCAAGCATGCTGCTATTGCGGTTCGACGGCGAACCTTTCGCTCGACCATTTGATCCCACGATTGAAGGGAGGCGCAGACGAAGCGGACAATCTGGTGTGGGCATGCCGAAGTTGCAACAGTTCCAAGGGCGCTTCCAGTTTGCTGGCATGGATGGAAAGCAGAAACAACTTCCCGTCGCTCTTCGTGCTACGGAGGTACCTGAAGCTGGTGGCTCGATACTGCGAGAAAAATGGATTGATGCAGCTCGCACTCGACGATGCTCGCGAACACCATCTGCCGTTTGAATTAGAGCTTTTACCGTACGCATTTCCGCCGCTGAATCAATTGAAGCACTGGGTAGAGCCGGAAACTCTTTGAATGTCGCTTTCGGATTCGTCGAGCCATTCAGGTTGGAAAAGTCTTCGATTTTGCAAAATTGTTTTTCGTTCACCGTCACTATTTGGTACAAGCGATGATGAATTAGGAATTGGGTCTGATTGCAAAGGAGGAGAGAGTCAATGACAACGGCACGGACGCGAATTCCGCTCAACCAAGGGTGGGAGACGGAGCAGAAACAAATGAAGGCATTGGTGTCCGCAGTAGCCGAGCTTGAGCTCGACCTACGCACCGTCAATGGGCTCGAGGAGGTCGGCGTACTTTACGTCAGGGAACTCGTCGAACTAACTCGGGCGGAGCTCAATAAGATTCCGAACTTCGGTGACAAGAGTGTCGAACGAATCATTCGTGTACTCGGTGAACACGGACTTGGCATCCGAGACGCGGCGACCTCTCGTAATTGCAGCGGGTGACAATACATTCAAACGGTTCCCACTCTGGCGACGAAACTGAGAACCGGCGAGAACTGCTGGCTCGGGGCCGAATTCTGGGAAAAGTGGCCCGAAATGGCAAACGCCCGTTAACCGGACTTCGGCTCACGGGCGTTAACTGGATTGGAGCGATCCAGTGAACTATCGGCCAAAGTGTTCGTTTCAGTTTGTTGACCAAAGGGGAAACCAGCCTTGGTCCGACTGCGCAAGCGAATGGTGATCAGGAATGTTTCGTCTTGACGCGGAAGATCTTTGCGCAGTTCTCTTCGCGACACGCCACAGCCAGTAGGTTGCGGAAGAAATGTTGGACTGTAATGGACGTGTCCACTGCGTCTGGGTTGAATTGCCTCCATATAACCAACCCATTCGTGCCTGGGATCGCGGTCAAATAGACCGCGTAATAGGGATTGTGCGTCCGTCCGTGCCCTTCGCGTGACATCGACCCGTCCGGATTCAATCTCACATCGAGGTCAGCGTACGACTTCCCAAATCTCTCTTCCCATGAAACGCGGAAGACGAGCCCATGCGACTCCTTCCTAGACAGATCGTGCAACAGATTGAGAGCTTTCGCGGTGCATGGAAATGCTCTAATTGCAAATCCCGAGATTTCCCCTGGGAATCCGTCATTGGACCAATCCTCAGCTTGCGTAACTCGCTCGTAAAGGTGGGATGTTAGTTCTTCCAGATTCATTCCGCGCCTCCGGAAGCGTTTTCTACCACACGGCTGCTTCACTCACAACAATCAGTTCACCGAACATGAGCTTCCACCAGTGTGTCCGTGTTAACTCTCGGTGCGTAAGGTTAACAGCAGAGTGCGCCGCGTTCCATTCATATCCGTGACTTACTGCTCGGCCGGTTCGATCACACAGACAAACTCGCCCACGACTCGGATGTCGTCCGCTTCTTCGCTGAAGATTTCAATCGGCTGGTAATCATTGTTGAGGGGTTCGAGCTGAATCGTCTGATGCTCCCAGCCGTCTTCGGTTGCTCGCTTGACGGAATGATAACGCTTGACGGTGTAGCGGCCTCCGTCTTCCGGATCGGACTGCGTATTGACTTGAACAAGCAGCATTCGGCCTTCCCGCGACCCGGCTGGGCAGGGGCGAAACAGGCACCAGGAATCGCTCGGGATTATTGGTTCCATCGATCGCCCGGTAACCCGAGCGGCAAACATGCCCCGTGACAGGGGCTGATTGGGGACGGCAATCCAGCCGATCTCGGCAGGGATTCCTTCAGGTCCCCATTCGCCGGCCGCCGCCGATAAATCGTAAACAGGGGCATGCGTTGTGTATCGCGACGCCAAATCCACGCTCGACTCCACTCGGTTCATCGAATCTTGAACCGGATTTTCTGGCTCGAGCGTGGACTTCGCGTCGGCGCCGATGGGCGAGACATGCCACTCGCCAGATTTGGATTCAAATCGCACGTGAAAACTCGTACCCGGCAGGCCTGCATTCGGGCCGAACCACTGCTTCAGTAAGTCACCAAGCTGATTCGCTTTCTCGCCGACTGGTTGCGCCACATTACAAGCGACTTTCACGAGTTTGAATTCCCACGTCGCCCCATCCGGAAGTCTCGCCACGATCGAGCCAACGGGACGTTCAGGCAATTTCGCCTTGTCGGGAAGAAACAGGATCGGTCGGCCGTTTGCATGCGAAACTTTGCCCTCGAACGCCAGTTCCCCAACCTCGCTTTTCACAAGCCGACGGCTTTTGGCATAGGCGGCGAGACGCCAATCGACCAGTTCTTCCGTCATCGATTCGAGCGATGACTTCAAGTCATCCGGGCAGTCGATACGCAACCGGAAGCTGTCGCCGTTTCGTTCAAACCAAACCTTTTTGTTCTGAGTATCCAGCCAGCGACTAATCGGCCACTTGATCCACCATTCCGCCCAATCGCGGTCGCTGGCCTTTTCGTGGTCGACGGCGTGTTTCTCGCCTTCGAGATCGCGACGCAGCACGTCGTGATTCAGCATGAAACTTCGACACCGTTTGGCGAATTCATAAAGATCGATCCCCGAGAACAAATGTCCCGAGTCCAACAGAACGCGTAGCACGACCATCTTGTAGGACTTGTTCAAGCTGGTCGTCTCCACCGTATTCAACCAATCGCCGAACTCGGCCACCACGTCGCGTTGCGTGTCATCTAAATCACCTTCGGCCTCGGCAAACCCGAACCAACTTCCCTCAGCAGCGCAAATCGTTCGCGGTAGAAACCCTCGGCTAAAGACTTCCATCGCCGTTGGACGCCGTCCAAGGTCGTCGCGGATCGCGCGGTATCCTTCAATCCCTGCGTTCCGTCCTTTGGGCAGGAATTGTTTGAGCATGTCTTTGGCATCGACTTCGACATCCAACAGACAGCCCGCTGGCAAATCGGCTGGCTTGCCATTGAGCCAATCCTTCAGCGAGTGCCACTGGTTGTTGGAGCCTTGCAATGACAGCAGGTGGATGATCCGCTGAGCAAAGATGCGGTGATTGCCAACGAAATCAATTACCAGCAAACGGCTCTTCCCCTCACTGGCACGCAGACCGCGACCGAGTTGTTGGAGAAAAATGACCTTTGACTCGGTCGGTCGCAGCATCACAACGCGATCAACCGCCGGAATATCGAGTCCTTCGTTGAACATGTCGACGACACACAACGCCTGCAAGTCGCCGGTCCGAAGACGCTCAAGCGAGTCGCCATACGGATCACTCCCATCGCCAGAAAAGACCGCGGCTAGCGGAGATGCCTTGTGACGCCAGCCAGTCCCGTGCAAACACCGCGTGCCGGCGCGAGCAGCAGAAAAAGATCGACCGGTCGGCGGGGTGTTTTTCCATGGTCGACCATAGCCGATCCATGCGTTCGCTGCGGGCGACCCGCTGTTCCAGTTCGGCAACGTCAAATCGTCCGTTTCGCCATGGGATCTGCCTAAAATCGACGGTGTCCTTGATGCCAACATAGTGGAAGGGAACGAGCGCCTCTTCCGCGATTCCCTCGCCAATGCTGGCGTGATAAGCCAGGTTGTCATCAAAGATGGTCGCGACGTCGACTCCGTCGGTGCGTTCCGGAGTGGCGGTCAAACCAAGAGCAAAGTCACAATCAAGTTGCGCAAGCACGCGACGGTAGCTTGGTGCACTGCGCATGATGCACCTCGTCCATGATGACATAGTCAAAGTGCTGGTCCGCGAGTCGCTGAAGCCCTTCTGGACGAGAGAGTTTCTGGATCGACGCGACGACCAACTCGCGGTTCAGATCGCTTTGATTGCCGATGTACCACGCGGTTGAGCTGTCCCCGAACTGGTGATCGAGCAGACGCGACAGGACCGCTTCCGCCTGGGCAAGGATATGAGCCCGATGGGCAATGATCAGCACCCTTGGCCGGCGCCCGATCTTCTGTCCGAACTGGCAGGTGTCGAACGCCGCTAACCACGTCTTTCCCATCCCCGTTGCCACCGCGACCAACGCCCGTCTGTGCCCCGCGTCTCGAACTCCGGCGAGCGACGCCAATGCTTCGACCTGCCAGGGCCGCGGTTCAGGGATTTCGTGAACATCATCGGCCTCTGGAAAAAAATGCTCCTGGCGATACTGCGCGGCTGATTTTGCGTAGGACTCGACAAGCTCCGGCGTCAATGGCGAAGCGACTTGCCACAGTGCTTGGAATTCCGCAGAGAATTGAAGGTGAGACGGTTCGGAAGCGGTCGACGTCGACAGGAGATTCCATTCAACGCCGCTGACGAGCGCTGCCTTTGATAGGTTGCTGCTACCGACGGAAATAAAGTCGCGCGATCCTTCGATGATTCGCCACGCCTTAGGGTGAAACGATTCCGGCGTAGTCGGTAGCTTGGCGGTCTCGATCAGCCGAACCTGCAACGGTTCGTTCTCGAACTCTTCCGCTGCCAAATCGCACCATCCGACCAACGTACGGAGTGCTTTGGGGGCGGAGATATAGAGGTAGTCACTGACGAGCATTCGGACTTGAGCGCCAGTGCGCAATGCCTCGAAAAGTTGTTCCTCGATGACCGCGAGCCCCGATGACTGAACGAACGAAGCCAGTATGTCAACGGAATGGGCGCCGGCGATTCTCCAAGACAATTGTTCCCATAGCGGCGAATGGGGGTAACCGACGCTCAATGTGGGCGCCGTTTTCCCACCACCGCGCGCCGGTTCGCCAGAAGCGTCCTTCAGGTAATTCCCCTTGTTAGGAATCACATGTCGAACGCCACCACGAGGGTCGTCCACATCGCCCGTGTACCTCGGAATCACATGGATATGGAGATGAGGCACCGTTTGACCAGCCGCATCACCAGCATTGAACCCAACGTTGTAGCCGTCAGGCTTCGGCCGCAGCGTTTCGTCGAGCTTTTGTTTGACGACATTGACCAGATCCATCAACGCGGATTGTTCATCCGCCGTAGCGTCAAACCAGGTGGGTACGATTCGCCGGGTGATGACCAGTGAGTGCCCGACGCTAACCGGGAAACCATCGAAAACCGCGAACGCCTGATCATTCGAAGCGATCCAGTTCTGTGCAGGTATCTCTAGAAATGGCGAATTCGCCATGCGCATCCGAGCTCGCTTGTTAGACGACTAACCGTGATTTGGCAGCATATTCGTCAACAATTGTGAAGCAGCCACGTTCCTACGTCCACCACGTCGGGCCGATGGATAGCATTCTGCTGATGAAAGTGGTCAAGAATGAACTCGATGATAGCTTCGTCGATACGTCTGCAGCCATGTTGCGTCGCTCGTTCATCGACACGGTAGGCCTTCATTTAGTTTTCGATCCAATGAAACTTGTCAGCACTGAGCACTGGCTCGCCATCCCAACGATATGCCACAAGTTTGCCGTCCTTGGCCACGCTGTAATCCGTGCAGGCAACATTCGGCGCCAACGGCATTGGCGTCCCGGTCAGCCAGTAGTGCCCCACAAACACTGGTGGTGCGTCATCCGGATACCCGGCCATCCCGTCCACTGACTCGGCTTCAATCGCAACGTCAGGCACTTCATCCGATCCGAAATGAAAGCCGCGATAAGTTCGCCCTGCCGGTTCCTCGTACCACTTGATCCGAACTGTCTCTCGCTCGTGCCCCGCTTTATCCAGGATCGAAACTCCGGCTGGCAACGCAAGCTCCGGCCCTTTCAAGACATCCTCGACCGACGCATTCAGCTCACTTCCCGCCCGCGCCGACTCGGCCAAGAATTCCGGGCCAAATTGCCCCAGCGATCGGAGCGAGCTATTGATCGTATCAATCTGGTCATCCCGCCAAGCGGCATGGACCACACGAATCCCATCCAGCTCCAAAGCTACAGGCAAAGTCCTGAACCAATCAATCGCATCCGCTAGCTCGGTCGGCGAGAGCTGGTCCAATGTTGCCCGATGCTGCTTCAAATTCTTTTCGGAATGTTCACGAAACCAGTATCCCTGCTTCCCCGGCACCGCAGTATGAAACGCGATCGCGTTGTACTCATGGTTTCCCATAACCGCGAATCCATCGCCCGCTTCGACCGTGGCCCGCGCAATCGCAATTACTTCCGCGATCGCCGGCCCGCGATCCACAAAGTCCCCAACGAAAACCGGCGTCCGATCCGAATGTCGGTACGGATTCCGGAGCTCAATGGCTGGCCTGCACGGACCTTCACTTCGAACGCTCAAGACAGAGATGTCACCATCTCCGCCCCTTCGAGGAAAGCCGAAGCCGATGGCTAATCGTTCTTCGTAAGACTCTTTCATTCTCTATTCCAAGCCGGTTTATCCCGGCACTCTCAGACTCGGGATTCGGGTTTCCCGAGATCTTGGAGGACAGCAGGGGGTGCGGAACTGGCCTTTAACACGCTAGTAAATTCGGTCACCTGGCGTGCGGTGGTTGCATCGACCGGTGCGCGATGATTGCGATCGCAACATGCGTAGGTCGCCCCCACCGCACTAAGTCAGCACAAGAACGACCCGGTCGATGAAGCCGGAGCACTTTCGGTGATGGGCGTTCGGCGTGTCGGTGTCTTGGTCATGAAGACACCGATGCGAGTTCGGCCCTGAGCCTCGAGCTAGCGGTCGATGCACCCGATTGCAGTTAGAACAATTGAACATCGATCGATTGATAGCGAAATCTTGACCTTTGTTGCTGTTCCCAACGGCGATGGCTTTCGAGTTGCAACGAACGCCAAACTCTTTGCTGCGTTGCAGAAACTACGACACTAGCCATTGGTCCTTTCTGTGCTTAATCGGATTCTGCATGAAGGCGAAGAAGCGTCGCTCCAACGGCGAAAGGCCCGGGTGAAGTGTGCCTGATCGGAGTACCCGAGTTCCCTCGCGAATTGGTTTAAGCTATCGCCATTGGCGATGAGCCACATGGCCGACGTCAGTCTGGCGGTCTGCAAAATCCTAGTAGACGTTTCATCCATGTCTGATAAACGTCGGGGGCGAGAGTTCCCTCGAAACTTCTAGTCGGTTTTCGACTCACTTGCTAGAATCGAAGCCCAGAACTGATACTCCAACGCCTCGGTTGTCAGCTTTGAGAAGCTACAATACTGCTGATCATTGGTAAGTTTGCCTCGAAATCACAATGGCGTCACGAATGTATGTCTGAAATAAAACTGCGAGGCTTGGCAAGCCCGTCTCGGTTTTTCGCTGCCGCATCGGCGTCGCTCACTTTATGTCTTTCTCTTCCTTCGCTCGGCGTCGCGCAGTCGGTTGGGACGGTGGACGTCAAGAATGTCGTTGTCGTCTATTCTCACGAAAGCGTACTGCCGGCTAACGTGATCGTTGACCGAATGCTGCGGGAGAACATGAGAGTTGCTGGCGAGTTGTCAGATCGAAATCTATAGCGAGTATCTTGATACGGCCCGATTTTCCAGCGCGGAACATCTCGACAGGTCGATGACATATTTGAAGGAAAAGTACTCCGACCGATCGGTCCATCTGTTGATCGCCGGTGGCCTTCCCTCGCTCGATTTTCTCCTATCCCATCGCGATTCGCTGTTTCCTGATTCCCCGCTGATGTATTCCTGCATCGACAGTGAAAGGGTCGAAGCGGACAAATCACTTGCGAATCTGCCCGGAGTTCAAATGCGCGATGACCCGGTGTCCACATTAGAACTCGCGAAAGCCTTGCAGCCCGATGCCAAGCGGCTGTTCGTCATCACGGGCGCTTCGAATCAGTGATCACAGCTGGAAGATGAAGGCACAAGATCGACTGTCGGCGTATCAAGCGTGAGTTCCAAATTGAGTATCTCAGCGGTCTCCCATTGGAAGAACTACTGCAGCGTGTCCGACAAATTCCGGCCGGAGCCATTGTGCTGTTCTTGCTCTACATGCAGGACGGCGACGGCCAACACTTGTTTTCACCTGAAGTCCTGCAACAAGTCGCGGAGCGGTCCGCGGCGCCGGTATATGGGGTTTACAACACGTATCATGGCAATGGCATCGTGGGCGGTAACTTTGCTACGTTCGAGGACTTGGGCAAAGAGACCGCCGAGCTGGGCCTGCAGATTCTAAACGGGGCCGACCCCATCGAGGCCTCTGCTTTCACGCATGCACCGGTTCACAATCATCTCGATTGGCGCCAAATGCAACTGCGGGGACTGGATCAATCTCGTCTCCCTAGCGGAAGCGTGGTTGATTTCCGCGAGCTCTCGGCGTGGGAAAGATATCCTGGACGCATCGTAGCCGCCGTCACGATCATTGCTTTTCAAACAGCGATGATCGTCGTGCTCGTTGTACAAATCCGACAACGGCGAATCGCCGAACAATTGCGATTGGCTAGTCAGCACATTGCCCAACGGCAGCGGGACGAACTGGCACGCGTCAACCGTGTAACGACCATCGGCGAATTGTCCACGTCGATCGCTCATGAAGTGAATCAACCGCTGTCCGCTATCGTCAGTAACGCACAAGCCGCCATGCGGTTGCTTCGGCAATCGCCAACCGATACCGAAGAGGTCGCTGCCGCCCTGCACGACATCGCCAACGACGGAAATCGCGCTGCCGGTATCCTCAAACGGGTGCGCTCTCTGGCCAGGAAAGAGCAGCCGATTTCGGAGCCTTTGGAACTCAACGAAGAGGTCCGCGACGTCCTCCGACTCGCCGCGCCGGATGCCGAGAATCGTGGCGTCGTCATCAATCAAGAGTTTGACGACGCACTGCCGTCAATCATCGGAGATAAAATCGAAATACAACAGGTGATTCTGAATCTCTTGATTAACGCCGCGCAGGCCATGCAAGACGTCAACCCAGAATCGCGGCAAATCACCGTGCGAACGACTCACGACGCGCGGTTCGTGCAATTGACCGTTGAAGACGGCGGAATTGGATTGGCCGATGATCAACTTCGCCGCATTTTTGACCCGTTCTTCACCACGCGGCCGGGCGGCATCGGTATGGGGTTGTCGATCAGTCAATCGATCATCCAATCGCATGAGGGGAAGATCTGGGCCACACAGAATGCCGACCGTGGCGCAACGTTTCACGTCCGCTTGCCCATCGCATCGTCTGATGCACTCAACTTAAGAAACGTGTAGATCCACAGCCCATTCAAGCACCGTCTCCTTGATCGAGAAATGACTAAGATAAGACCATGCCCTCCATGATCGCTACCGTCTATGTCGTCGATGACGATGAATCTGTTCGAAACGCAAAGGCCCGCTTGTTGAAGTCGGTCGGCCTGCGGGTCGAGGTGTTCGGCTCAGCTCGCGGGTTCTTGGATCATGATCGTGCCGACGTCCCCGGCTGTTTGCTTCTTGACGTCCGCATGCCGGGGTTGAGTGGTCTGGACTTGCAGCAGGAATTGGCTGATTCCAAAAATGATTTGCCGATTGTCTTCATGAGCGCACACGGCGACATTCCCATGTCAGTCCGCGCGATCAAGGCCGGTGCCGTGGACTTTTTGCCAAAACCCGTCAATGATCAAGAATTGCTCAACGCGGTGGGTCAGGCAATCGATCGGCATATCCTATTGCGACGAAACCACAGCGAGTTGAGCGACATTCGCGCCCGGCTCGAGTCCTTGACGCCACGCGAGCGTGAAGTTTTGATGCTGGTTGTTGAAGGATTGATGAATAAACAGATCGCTAGTCGCCTGAGCATTGCTCAACCGACTGTCAAGGTCCATCGACGCCATGTGATGGAGAAGATGGGGGCAGATTCCATTGCCGACCTGGTTCGCATGGTGGAAAAATCTGGCGGTTCTACGTCTAAAGGATGAGTTGCATCATCCCAAAAGATGATTTTCTGCTGGGTTGTCCGGAGCTAGCCTTATCACCGCTAGGCAGGGCCACTCAGGATTGCTTTTCTTCTCGGACAGCTAGCCGAGCGACGCGGCTGCAGATCAGGGTCAGTCTACTGTTTTCGGAGTATGGATTTCGATGGGACGCCCACTCACGATTGCGGTGATCGACAGTGACGAATCCATTTGTAGAGCGTTGCAACGGTTGCTGCAAAGCAGCGGTTGTCTGCCGGGAGCTAGCGGTTACGGGAGCTAGCGGTTAATTGGAAGTGGGTAATTTGGGGTTGGCACATTGTCGCACCGCCAAGGGAACAGTTGGACAGCAGGGGAAACCAACCTCAGTCGAATACCCAAAACAGTGGTTCTACCTACCACTTAGCCGCGGGTCACGCGGCTTTTTGAAATCAATGTCGTTCGCCGCGGCCCGGTGAACATTGACGGTCTAAGCAAACCTTCAACTTCAACTTCAAAGGAAGAAACAACATGAAATCGATCGCGCGAGTTTTGGCGGTCTTTGCCGTCATCGCCACTGCCGGCATGGCACAAGGACAGGACAAGAAACCCAACATCATGTTCATCATGGCTGATGACATCGGCTGGATGCAGCCGGGTTGTTATCATCGGGGCCTGATGGTAGGAGAAACCCCCAATATCGACCGGCTCGCCAGCGAGGGCGGCATCTTCATGCACTACTACGCCCAGCAAAGCTGCACGGCCGGGCGCACGGCGTTTATCACCGGCATGAATCCAATGCGGGCCGGGATGCTCATGCCGCAGTTGCCAGGTGCCATCTCGTACCTGCGCCCCGGCACTCCGTGCCTTGCGAAGTTCCTTTTAGATCAGGGCTACAGCACCGGCGAGTTCGGCAAGAACCACCTCGGCGATCATCCGGATTCCCTGCCGACCGCGCATGGGTTCCAGGAATTCTGGGGTTACCTCTACCACCTCGATGCGATGCAAGGGGTCAGCTTCCCGGACATCAACAAGAGTCCGACCGATCAAGCCGTCGTGCCACCGATGAAGATGGTGCCGATCCCCGGCATTCCTGAAACACCCGGTGCCATCACCCCCGAAGAAGGCGTTTGCATGGCCGCCCCGCGGCCCATTCTCTGGATGAAATCGTCGGATGGCACGGCGAAGAATCAGACCGGCAAGGACGAAGGTCCGCTTACCCTTGAACGCTCGAAGACTGTCGACGAGGAAATTTCCGCCAAGGTGGTGGACTGGCTTGATCGCCAAGATCCCGAGAAGACGAGCAAGCCCTTCTTCTGCTGGTACAACCCGGCCCGCATGCACATCACCACGATGTTTTCGCCCAAGTATGAAGCCATGCTCGGTGTGAAGGGCGGCAAGGATTGGGGAATCAACGAAGTCGGCATGAAGCAACTCGACGACAACATCGGTGTGGTCCTCAAGAAGCTCGAGGACATGGGTGAACTCGACAATACCATCATCGTCTTCACGACCGACAACGGCGCGGAAGTCATCACCTTCCCTGATGGAGGCACGACCCCATTCAAAGGCGGTAAGCTCACCACCTGGGAGGGCGGCATGCGTGCTCCCTGCGTCATCCGCTGGCCCGGCAAGATTAAGCCGGGCACTGTCTTTAAGGAAATCTTCGCCTCCCAGGACTGGCTGCCCACGTTCGTCGAAATCGCTGGCGGTGCCAAGGGTAACGACCTCAACAAGCAAATCATGTCGGGCAAATACCCCGGCATCGTTAAGACCAAGCTCGATGGCGTCAATCAGCTCGAATACCTGACGGGTAAGTCCGAAGAATCCGCCCGGGACACGTTCTTCTACTACACCGGCGCGCAACCCTCGGCGGTGCGATACAAGAACTGGAAGTTCTACTACACCATGGTCGGTGCCGGTGCCATGGACGGGCTGATGGGGGCCCAAACCTACCACTGGACGCAGCTTGCCAACATCATGCGTGATCCGTTCGAGATCAGCGTCGGTGCGGATACCAAGTCGCTCCTCAGCTACGCCGGAGCACTCGCAGCACCTAGCACTGCGTACATCTACGACTGGAACCTCCTGCCGATCGGCCAGCTTCTGTGGGAGAAGGAGCTGATGTCATACAAGGAGTTCCCGCCTCTGCAGATGGCGGCCAGCTATAACCTCGACCAGATTCTCGAGTCGTTGAAAGCACAGAGTGGCACCCACTCGGACTGAGGCCATTCCCGTTTGATCGGAAACCGCGCGGGCCGCTTTTCGTGAGCGGCCCGCGACTTCAATAGCGACTGGTACTCCAATCAGTCTCAAGAGAACGTTTTCCATCATAAGAGTCCATCCCTTCGCCGCGGTCTACGCGCTACCTAACGCCCAAGGTTACGACGTGATGGAACACTGTTTCCTTTATCACTGTAACGCTTACACCTACGGCGACCCGACGTGGTTCCCCGACATGGACCCGAAACTGAGCGAGATGTTCGATAAAGTGACCAAAGGGCCTTTGTCCGGCAATGCAGGCGAACCGGCAAAACAGGATTGGAAGGTCAATGGTCAATACGTCGATACGCCGGAAAAAGGAGTCGTTGGCATTCCGTTCATGGACAAGTACGTCGAGCAGTCAGGAATCAAATTCCTGGAGGAGGCAGCAAAGAGCGACCAGCCATTCTTCATCAATATCAATTTCATGAAAGTGCATCAGCCGAACCTCCCGGCACCGGAATTCGTTCACAAGTCGATGTCCAAATCCAAGTACGCTGATTCGGTCGTCGAGTTGGACACGCGTATCGGCAATGTGATGGATAAACTCCGCGAACTCAAACTCGATCAGAATACGTTGGTCTTCTACACGACCGACAATGGTGCATGGCAGGATGTCTATCCTGACGCTGGATACACACCGTTCCGTGGAACAAAAGGAACGGTGAGAGAGGGAGGTAGCCGCGTGCCTGCGATCGCTTGGATGCCGAGTAAAATCGCGGCGGGGGGTCAAGAATCACGAGATGATCGGGGGCCTCGATTTCATGGCAACCTTTGCGTCGTTGGCCGGTGTCGAATCGCCGAAGAAGGATCGCGAGGGCCAACCGATCATTTTTGACAGTTACGACATGTCTCCGATGCTATTCGGTAAAGAAAAGAGTCCTCGCAATGAATGGTTCTACTTCACCGAAAATGAACTGTCCCCTGGTGCAGCCCGAGTCGGAAACGACAAAGCCGTCTTCAATCTGCGTGGTGACGATGGTCAACCGACTGGAGGGCTTGCCGTTGATTCCAATCTTGGCTGGAAGGGACCGGAAAGCTACGTCGCGACGGTTCCCCAGGTCTTCGATCTCTGGCAAGACCCCCAAGAACGTTACGACATCTTCATGAATAACTATACTGAACGAACCTGGACGATGGTTTCGCTTGGTGAAGCCATCGAGAAAAAAATAAAGACCTATGTGGAGTACCCGCCACGAAAGCCACAAAGCATGAGCTACACAGGGCCGGTGACGCTCGGTTCGTACTTCCGCTTCCTTCATATTCGCGAAATGCTTGAGAAGGAAGGCGTCAAGATTCCGATGCCGACTGGAAACTAGAACGAGGCATTCAGCCGAGGTGCTCTTGGAGACGATCAACCCGCCAAACCGATTAGCGGGTTGATCGTCGTAAGGCAGTTAACACCGACATTGGTCGCCGTTGTCACGTCATTGATGGGTCGGATAGTCGGCTGAATTTGGATCGGATACGGGAAGCACAACGACCGGCACGGTCCAGTCCAGGTCATGCTCAAAGACAAGCATCAACAGCCGATACAGTGAACTTGGTGATGTGCACGGACCAATCGACGCCGCCGAAACAGCGATCGAATGTCTCTTCGTCAGTGCCGCTCGGAGCCGGCGACGCGCCGGGGTGGGTGTGAACCCAAACTCGCGCAAACTGTTCGGGTTGACGCCCTGCGTCGACTTGTGAATCAAAGAAATCGGCAACGCTGTCGTCGTTGAACTCGACGGTGACGACCGAGCAGACTTGTTCGACCAGTTGGATGTCCTCAACGAGCAGCAAGTCGTCCGCATTGGAGATACCGAACTTTTCAAAACATCGTTCGCACGCCGTCACGCAGCATTCACAGACTGCGTTGCCGCAGCCTTCGCACGACGAGGTGCAGTCGTTGCAATATCGATCCGAACATCCGCAGCACGAAACGCGGCAGTCCGAACACAAATCGGTTTCGCATTTGCTGCAGCGACAGGCTTCATCGGATTCGACGACATCGTCACAGGCTTTGCAGCGGACACCGTCCCAATCTTCGATCTGCGCATACGCAGAATCAGGGTTGTAAGTCCGCAGCACTTGATCGACGACACAAAAGAAGCCGTACAACCGACCTTCATTGAGTGCACGACGTATGGCGTCGGCACCTTCGCCTTCACAAAGTGACTCGCCCTGTACGTGGGGATGGGTGATCGGCGGTTGCCGGTTGCCGGTTGCCGGTTGACTCGGATCAAGTAGTCATGGAGTGACCGGTGACGGCAAAAGGCTTCCGTCCGAACTACAGCACTATCTGAAGTTCGGAGACGAAGCCACGTCGGACACAGACAACTTGTCGGACATTGATGTTGATTCGTCGACTCCGTAGACAGCCTTCGATTGCCTGCACGAAAGCTCAGTTCAGTATCAACCAGAATTTCCTACCGAATGTTGCGCATCGACAGCACTGCAAGGACTCAGGGTGATGTTGTTGTCGAACCTAAATAGCCGTGCGCGATTGTGAATCATGCCGCTTTTCTGGTGGCATGAGTTGATTTGGCTTGTCGATTTCGTTGCCGAATATATCGGCGGACGGCCTTCATCAGGTCGTCCATCGTAGCGTGCCGGTGGTTCCGGGTCACCTCATCGTGCAGATCCTTCCAAACACGTTCGATCTTGTTTTCATTGGGGCAATAGGGAGGCAAGAAGTGGAGCGAGATCTTCTTCAGCCGATGCGACAGGGCTGCCTGCACGATCCGGCTTGAATGGATGCGGTAGTTATCCAAAATCAGACGAATGCGTATTGCGACCCGGTAACATTGCAACATCATCGCTTCGTTGCGAAACATGTCTTCGGTCAATTATGTTTTACTAAGTAAGTCCTTGGTACAATGAGAGCGAAGTTTCTCCTGGGGTGGCAGGGGTTCGACTGAGCTTGCAAAGAAACTCCGGGGTTTCACTCGTTCCTCGCTCCAACCTCAGCCATCCGCCACGCTCTCATGTTGACGAGGAGTTATTTAAAATAACAACTGCGGTGAAAGCCGGTCGTTGGCCCCCTCCCAGCACACTTGACTATTGGAGTTGGTTCAGTGACAAAGAATCCGCTGGTCGTTCCGTCCATCGCGCCGCTCTGAACGCTGAATCATGATGTCGTCTTGGCTCCCGCCTTCGGTACCCCTCTCCGAAAACTCGCATGAAGCTCTTTCCTCCAAAATTTCCGTTTGCTCGTCGCTTCACATCCATGGCAATCTGCCTTGGATTGTTGAACAGCATTGCCTTTTCGCAAGACACGGAAGCGACTGCTGAAAAGAGTGCTTCCGGCAAGCAACTGCAGACAGCACATTCCAATCCGGTTGACTTTGTGCGCGAGATTCAACCGATCTTGCGAGGCAATTGTTACGAGTGCCATGCGGGGACCACGGAAGAGGGCGGCCTGAACCTGGGTATCAAAGCCAAAGCGCTCCGCGGCGGAGACAGCGAGGCGGCGATTCTCCCAGGTAAGAGCAAAGAGAGCTTGCTTATTCAATTGGTCTCCGGGGTCGACAAAGATCGTGTGATGCCGCCGGAAGGTAATAGACCGCTTACCGAAAAGCAGATCAACCTACTCCGTGCCTGGATCGATCAAGGTGCTCAGTGGCCCGATGGCGCGAACGTCGTGGATCCAAAGTTGGATCGAGCCAAAACGCATTGGGCATTTCAACGGCTCGCACAGGCAGAAGCGCCTTCACGGCAGTCCGATGACAAATGGTCGAAGGGGCCGATCGACCGATTTGTGCTACGGCGACTTATCGACGCTGGGCTCCGACCCTCGCAACCTGCCGATGCAAGAACGCTGGTGCGTCGATTGTATTTTGATTTGATCGGGTTGCCGCCTACTCCGAAACAAACGAGTCAATTCGTCGTTGCTCATGCAGAAGCTTCTGACTCGGCAGTTCAGAATCTTGTGGGCGAACTGCTGGATTCGCCCCGGTATGGCGAGCGTTGGGGTCGACATTGGCTGGATGTGGCTCGTTATGCCGACAGCGACGGGCAAGAAGCCGATATGGACCGTCCGCACGCCTACACCTATCGCGATTTTGTGATTCAAGCTTTCAACGACAACATGCCATACGACCAATTTGTGCGTTGGCAAATTGCCGGTGACGAATTCGAGCCGAAAAATGACGCTGCGGTTTCAGCCACCGGCTTCCTGACCGCCGGGACTGCCTTCAAACTTCCCGAGTCGTTCCTCGAGAGCGAACGTCTGAGGAATCGTTACAACGAACTGGACGACGTGATTTCAACGCTGGGATCCGGACTCTTAGGAGTCACCGTCGCCTGTGCTCGCTGTCATGATCACAAATACGACCCTTTTTCGGCGAAAGAGTATTACCAATTGTTGGGAGTCTTTCACAGCGGCGACCGCGTGACAGGTAAGTTGCCAAGTGGGAAAGAGGCCTTCTTCTTTCAAGACTTTGACAACAAACGTCGAACCACCTGGTTGTTCCGCCGAAGCGACTTCTATGACCGGGAAATCGAAGTCGACATCGGGTTTCCTGCGATGCTGTCATCCTGTGCAGATGCCGATGACTTCTGGCAAAAGGCGAAGGAAGCCTACGGCGAGATTGGCGAAGCGAAAAGCACTCTGCAGCGTCGCGCCCTCGCTGATTGGATCACGGACACAAAACACGGCGGCGGAGCGCTGCTGGCTCGAGTCATTGTCAACCGAGTTTGGCATCATCACTTCGGCAAGGGCCTCGTGAGCACGACAAGCGACTTTGGCGTTCGCGGGGATGCACCTTCTCATCCTCAGTTACTCGAATACCTGACCAACGACTTCGTCGAGGGCGGTTGGAAGATCAAATCGCTGCATCGAAAGATACTCACCAGTGCAGTCTGGCAGCAGGCCAGTACGCGAGGTGCCTCGGACGGACGCGGTTCGGAGATCGATCCTGCCAACAATTTGCTTTGGCGAATGACTCCGCAGCGTCTCGAGGCCGAAATCATGCGTGACGCGATGTTGGCAGTTAGCGAAACGCTCAACCTTGAAGCGGGTGGCCCTGGATTCAAGCCTTACATCGCTCCTGAGGCCAACCTTGCCAGGAATATCAAAGGCGAAGGCTATCCCAAAGACGCCAAAGACGACGCGACCACCCGACGGCGCAGCGTCTATATGTTCCACAAACGTCTCATCCCTTATCCGATGTTTCAGGCTTTTGATCGCCCGGACTTAATGACCAGTTGTGCTCGCAGGCAAAACACAACCGTGGCACCACAAGCCATGGTAATTTTGAACGATCGCTTTGTTCGCTCAGTGGCTCGCGACTTCGCAAACTTGCTGGTTGAAGGGCGTGCTGGCAATTCGGTTCCGACAGAAGACGAGCTGCAGCCGATCATCGAAAAGGCTTTCGAAATCTCGTTCGCACGTTTGCCTTCAGACAGGGAAGTAGAAACCTCGATTCAGTTCATTGAAGCACAGACCAAAGCACGAACCGAGCGAACGGAACAGCATCCACGCATCGAAGCGCTGACCGACTTCTGTCAGTCGGTGTTCGGACTAAATGAATTCATCTACGTCGATTGAGTTAGCTAACATGACGAAGAATTCTCAGTTGTTTCCCTGCGGTCGCGTCCCGAACTTGCTGAGTCGCCGAGAGTGGCTTTGCCGAGCCGGCGCCGGGGCAGGAATGATTGGCCTTGCCAACCTTCTGGCAGAGCAGAATCTCCTGGCCGCACCACAGACGGAAAGTTCATCAAAGCCAGTGGCTTCACTGCTTCCGCGCCAAGGTCACTTTGAAGCCAAAGCAAATTCGGTCATTTGGCTGTTCATGGAAGGTGCCCCCAGTGGAGTCGACATGTTCGACCGCAAGCCGGAGCTCGACAAACGAGACGGCGACACCACGGACATTCAAGCTTTCTTTGGCAACCCCGGCCCGTTGATGAAGTCGCCGTTTTCCTTCAAACAATATGGCGAATGCGGACAGTGGGTTTGCGACAAGTACACCAACGTCGCCAGGCATGTCGACAAAATGGCGTTCATCAAATCGTGCTACAGCGAATCGAATGACCACGTGCCAGCGATTTACCAGATCAACAGCGGACTGCCTCGTCCAGGTTTTCCGACCGCCGGAGCCTGGGTAACTTATGGCCTGGGTAGCGAAAACCAAAGTTTGCCTGGCTACGTTGTGATGGGCAACACCCAGGGAGCCAAAGGCGGTCCGCACAATTGGGGTTCTGGTTTCCTGCCTTCGACATTTCAAGGAACGCTGTTCCAATCCCAGGGGACTCCCGTTCTAAATCTCAACCGGCAACCGAAGATTACAAGGCAAGACCAGCGTGCGCAACTCGACTTGATGGCCAAATTGAACGATGAACACATGCGGCGTCATACGCGTGACGCTGAGTTCGCAAACCGCATGCAATCATTTGAGTTGGCGTTTCGCATGCAGAAAGAGGCCACCGAAGTCGTGGACCTTTCGCGAGAGACGAAGGCGATGCACGAGCTTTACGGTATCGACAACCCAAGATCCAAATCGTTTGGGTCCAAGTGTCTGATGGCAAGAAGACTTGTCGAAAGCGGTGTTCGGTTTGTGCAGGTCTACAGTGATGGTGAGTGGGACGCCCACGACAACCTGGAAGAGAATCACACGCACCATTGCTTGGCCACGGATGTCCCGGTGGCCGGTTTGTTGACCGATTTGGAGGAACGCGGACTACTAGACTCCACACTTGTGATTTGGGGTGGCGAGTTTGGCCGCATGCCGATCTCGCAAAACGGAAAGGGGCGCGATCACAATCCGAAAGGATTCATGCAGTGGATGGCCGGTGCGGGCATCAAGGGAGGTGTCAGTTACGGTGAAACAGACGAGATCGGCTACGAAGCCGTTGAGAATCGAGTCAGCGTGAACGATCTTCACGCCACAATTCTTCACCTTTTGGGCCTCGACCACGAGCGACTGACGTACTTCCACAACGGCCGCAGCTACCGGCTCACCGATGTTGCCGGCGAAGTGATTCAAGAGATTCTTTCCTAGCGTGATCATTCAGAAGCCCGGAGGAAGGAAAGAACCAATTAATCCAGTCTGGCGAAACGGCTGACTGGATCGAGCCCGAACACCGGATGCCTCATGGCCGGATGACACAGGTTCCAGACGGAGTCTCTTTGTCGTTGACGTCGGGTCACATTCCTGATCGAAACAGGGAGTCAGAGGCACCGGGGCAAAATGCATCGCGCTCCGTGGCATTCCTCGGCGTTCGTGGTCGGACCGAATCCGCTTCGGTGTGTGCCACCGCTGCGACTTACGGAGGTCCGGGAATCTCGAGCCCGAGATCGCTCCTTCCGACCTGTCATTCGGTCGGGCTGACGCGGATTTCGGGCAGAGTCGCACGCTCGACGCCTCGCAATCGCTCCGGCGGTATTCCCCGTTTCTTGGCGAGAGGATCAACGTACCAACGAAATCCTCCGGAGTCGCTGAAGAATAAACACCCACGGTTCTCGTCCCACCACGTTTTCCAAGATGCGGCCGTGTCGTCGCGGGGACCCGACGGTACGTATTTTCGCAGCAACGTGGCAGCGAGCGATCGCTCATCCTCTTGCCGACGCAGTGCTTCGATAGCCAATGGTATGAATTCCGCGCTGTCGGGGGCGGTACCGAACTTCTCTGCCTCTTCGTCGATATAGAACTTACCGTGACGATCGGCCGACAAGTAACCACGGTTCGACCGGTACCACCGTCGAAGTTCTTCGCGAGTCATCCCGCTCAACCGTTCACGCAGTGCCCCGTTCGAAAAAAACCAAGTCAGATACGGCTCCAAATCTCGCTCATCGTTGTCGACCAAACGCTCGATCGCACCGCGATCAAGAAGCCGACCCTCTGCAGATCGGCGAATGATCGGGCGATCGTCGATAAATCGGGCAATGTAGCAGATCGAATTGATCAGTAGAGATTTTCCGCTGGCATTGAATTCGTCAGGCGACGGCTCGAATCCAAAATGCAGCAACTGCCCCTGCCGCCAAATTGCGGATGCCTTGTGGGTCTTCGCGTTTACCCCACCGCAAACGATCTCAAGCTCCGGTGCTTGTAGATGCTCGTACGTGTAGGTGCACCAGCCGTCGCGCAACTTCGCATCCGGGTCTTTGGCCAGTGGCAAGACACGGATCGTCGACGCCGCCATGCCGTGTTTCCAGGCATCCGGCGTCTCGATTTCAACGGATTGAGAAAACTGAATTAGTTCGGGAAATTTAAAAACGGGGTGGTCTTCGCGTAGCACGTACGCTTGAGGTTCCAAACACGTTCACCCCGCGTCACCGATGACGTGCCAGGCGTCCGCCATCAGTAGTCCGGCGCTACCTAGCAATACCGTTGGTGTTGACCACTGTTCCAACGGTCCGATCGGCGACACCGCTTTACCACTGCGTTCACTTTGAGACCAGTCCAGGATGACCACATCGACCCCGTCGAGATACTCGGGCTGGAAGTCCTCACGCTGCTTGACAGTACAGGATTGAAATCGCTGACTGAATAGCTGCTCAAACGCCCGAGTCCTGACTTCATCCCCTTCGCGGGCAAGATAAAGCAGATGGAGCGGAATGCGATCGATCGCCGACGCGGATGGCTGTGCGATCCCGACCAGAACCGCCGCAATGAGCCATATCTTCGTTCTCATTTCTTCTCTCCAACCGTCGGTCGAAACACCGGCGTTGCCGACTGCGAAGCGACAAACATCTCCGTGGACGCATTGTACCGAATCTGCTCTCGATGCGTTTGCCACCCATTCCGCCATCCCTCGGCATCTTTGAACGAGACGTTCGTACATCGGTCAAGCAGAAAAAAGTATATTGGGAGCGGTCGGATTGCAATCATCTTGGCCTATCCGATTTGGCTGCTCGGCACCAACGCCATCCGCCCCGATTATCCTGGCAATTGCGGGGTCAACTGATTTCGTGAATTGCCTGCAGCGGGGAATTTGGGATGGATGGTCGGTGCTCAAGCACGGGAGAGTCAAAACGCTCGCGAAAAGCCTCTCCGTTTGACTTGTTCAAGTAGATCGCGAAGAACTGGGCGGCTTAAACCAACCGCTTTGAACGACTTCACCCTTCAATCCTTATCTGTTTTGGGAGTTAAACCAGGGTCAGACCCGGTCGATGAAACCGGGGCGCGCGAGGAAGACGCGTCAAAGTCCGGCGGTCGTGTGTCACTTTGGTAACTTTGTAACCGTGGGCGTTGCCGGTCAATGCGGCGGCTGCTTCAAGCGCCCCGGAGCTCAAGGATATGGGTTCGAGCGCAACAACTGGCTGCTATTTGACCGCTGCGTCAGTACGCGTCCACTGAGCGATGGGTCGGCCATCACGCCGCCACCACGAGCCTGCCTGGTCTTGCGGCAATCCGGTGGGCAAGTCCCCCTCCCATGTTTCTTGTCGGCCGTACTCAGTGAGGTCGAGCAACTGCAGAGTTGGCAACATAGCCTCGATCCCTCGCCACTTCGTTTCATACGTTTGGAACACCTCGTCGCCGGCGCGCGTGTGGGCCTTTTCGCGGACCAGTAGTTCCGCACAGGCCCGCTCCCACTGGTCACGGCTAACGATTTTCGGGGTTGCCGGTTCTGTCATGGCGTTCTCCCATGCATTCGCGAGTGCTGGAGCAAGAATCTGTTTTTGCAGCCTATCACAGTGTTGGCAACGTTAACCGCGGCGTGCCGCCTCGATTGCAGCGATGTCGATCTTTTTCATCTGCATCATCGCATCGAATGCGCGCTTGGCGGCTGCGGAATCGGGATCCTTGATCGCTTCTGTCAGAGCAATCGGCGTAATCTGCCATGACACGCCCCATTTGTCCTTGCACCAGCCGCAGACGCTCTCTTCGCCGCCGCCAGCGACGATGGCGTTCCAATAGCGATCCGTTTCGGCCTGGTCAGCGGTTGCGACCTGAAACGAGAATGCTTCGTTGTGTTTGAACGTAGGTCCGCCATTGAGGCCGATGCAGGGAATGCCCATCACGTTGAATTCGACCGTCAACACATCCCCTTCCTTCCCGGATGGAAAATCTCCCGGTGCGCGGTGCAACGCGCCAACGGATGAATCCGGAAAGGTCTTGGCATAAAACCGCGCCGCCTCCTCGGCCTCGCCATTATACCAAAGGAAAATCGTGTTTTTTGCATGCTTCGCCATTCCCTTTTCTCCCTTGCCGTGAGCGGCCCGAGCCCAGCACATTGCCTCGGCCGACTCGTGCCGACGTGTCAAAGCCTGTACCGCTTTGCGATGAAACCGCCTTCTATATCAGGTCGAATGGGTGATCTCCGAATCGACATCAAAATAAAGAAAATCCAAAGCCCGAATTTGGTTGGAGCGCCGTTTTTGCACAGGACGCTATAACTGCGCGCTGAACAACTTAGCTTGAGTCGTTGTGCAATTTTCGATAATCGCCGGGAGCCAGGCCGACCTCTCGCTTAAAGGCTGCTCCCAAGTATTCAGGATGGTCAAACCCCAGTCGTTCAGCAATCTGGTGCACCGTGAGTTCTGTGTCGCGAAGCAATTCCTTGACGCGGTTCATGCGAACTCGCTGGATTTCTTCGTGGGGCGTGTGTCCCACCGATTTGCTAAACCGATGCTCAAGAGCCCGTCGCGAAAGATCGATGTGCTGTAAAAGATCTGTCACCCTTATGTTGGCGCAAGCGTTTCGCCGAATGTACTGGAGCGCTCTAGCAACTATTTCGTCCTCGATGGCTACTGTATCCGTTGAATCACGAAGTTGGACTCCTAGGGGCTGAGTGATTAGCGGCGTGTCAGACGCGATGATCTCGCCGGACATCATTCGGTCAAGCAAGTTTGCCGCTTCATATCCGGTACGTTTTGTGTCGGGAATGATGCTAGAAAGTTTCGGCTCAGACAATTCGCAAATCAAACGATCGTTGTCGACGCCCAGTACTGCAACCTCGGTCGGCACGGCAATATTCAATTGTCGGCAGGCATCAAGCACCTCCTGTGCTTTGAAGTCGTAGCAGCCCATGATCGCAACTGGTCGCGGAAGCCTTGCAATCCAATCCATGATCCGCCGCTTTTCTGCTACGGCGTTGTACGCCTTGTCGTAACGCGCCACCGATTGGTGTTCGAAGAAAGTGCAGCCAGCGGATTCGGCAAAACATCGAAAATGGAGGCATCGCTTAGAGGACCACTCAAATCCAGCATCACCACAGTAGGCAAGGTTCCGAAATCCGCGCTGCGTGAAATGATCCACCGCGAGCTGCGAGATCGCTTTGTCCTCGGTGTCCGCCCACGGTACTCCTCTGAGTTGCCGAGCCGCACTCAAGTCAACAACGGGAACACCACATCGTTTCAGCTGACGACCAATTGCATCGGTTTCAATCCTCGCGATCACTCCATCACCGCCCCAGTCTTTAAGCCAACTTGGCGGGAGAGCACCACGTTCTTGTTCCGTAAGATAGACCGACCAATTACCTTGCTCCTTGGTATAGGCGATCACACCTTCCAGCAGACCACGGCTGTACCCGTTGGAGGTTTCGATGAGCAATGCGACCGATCTGCGAGGCATTTGTCTTTTGGTTGACCTAACGCATAGGTGATGCCAGCGTGCGAACGACGATCACATATCGATCTCGAAGCCTTTCCGATTCTCTCGTGAGAGAAACGCGTTGGCTTGATCGTCACCGATGATCTCACGTTTGGTCGGATCCCAATTCAGTTCGCGTCCCAGGCGGATCGAGATGTTCGCCAAGTGGCAGGTCTCGAGCATCCGGTTGTGGGACCAAACGTCGGAGATAGGTTGTTCACGAGAACCCATCGCAGCGATGAAGTTGGCGGTGTGATTTTCGCTTACTGGGCCGCCGTAGACTTCTTCCACCGCGCCTTCAGGCAACGGATTGTTTTCCAACTCCTCGACCGGTTTGCCCGCCAACTTGCCGCGATTGACGAAGAAGCGACCCTTGGTTCCCTCGAACAATATGCCATTGTCCCCCTCGCTGGTGATGATCATCGGAATGTCACCGGGCATGTTGGCGTGGATCTCAAACTTGGTCGGCGAATTGTATTGATCGCTGACGGTCGGATAGCCATTCTCGTACTCTACCGGTAGCGAATAGCTCACCGGTGTGATCTTGTTCGGACCGGTATCGCTCGCACCTAGAGCCCACGTCGCAATGTCAACGTGGTGGGCGCCCCAGTCGTTCATCTGGCCACCGGAATACTCATACCAGTTACGCCATGCGTAATGACAATTGGTATAAAGCGGCACACCGCCGCCGTAACCTACTCGCATCTCTGGCAAGGCACGGTAGGGCACCTTGGGTGCTGGGCCGAGCCACATGTCCCAATCGAGGCCTTCGGGAGCATCGATGGCTGGGATCACTGGCGAACCTGTGGCACCATTGATTCCGCAAGTAACCTTGCGGATTTCGCCGATCCGGCCGTCTCGGATCAATGCGATCGCTTTGAGGAACCGCTGATCGTTTTCGGTCCGCTGCATTGTTCCGACCTGGAAGACGCGTCCGGTTTGCTTGACAATTTTTTCGATCAATTTGCCCTCGTCGATTGTCAACGTCAGCGGTTTTTCGCAGTAGACGTCCTTGCCGGCCAGCATCGCTTCGACCGAGATCTTCGCGTGCCAATGATCTGGCGTCGCGATCATGACCGCATCGATGTCGTCGCGATCCAGAACTTTGCGGTAATCCTTGTAACCATCGGCCTTTTTGCCCGTCTTCTCTTCGAGTTTCTCGATGTTCGCCCCCAGCACATTGGCGTCGACGTCGGCAAAGGCGGCGAAGTCCGCGAAATTGGTCGATTTGTTGGTGATCGTCCAACCCTGGTTCCGCAGCCCAATGGTGGCGAAAACGGGTCGTTCATTCGGTGAATCTTGGCCGCGAGTGACGGCGATTGTACCCATGAAAACGCCAGCCGCGGTCGCCGCGCTTGTGGTCTGAATAAAATCGCGTCGGTTGAATTTACGTTTTGAAGTCATTGTGAATCCTCTCGAGGAAATCGGGGAAAGCGTCAGAAAGAAAATGCCATAGGAGTGAGACTGGTGCTATTTGCCCAAGTCTTTAAATCGTTCGTAAGTTTGAATCGTCATTTCCACTGTTACCGACTCGTATGACGATCAGCCAATCTGAACTGTCGTTTCGCGAAGTCTGGTTCCACTTTCACGCAACAACCGCTTCATCGTTTATTGCGCCCGCCAGTTTGCGCAGTAGCACTAACAGCGTGTCGGCATCCTCCGTAGACATGCACCCGCACATGTCATCACGAATGGACTGGCCAGCCTTCCACAGCTTCTTATGCATTCGTTTGCCTGCGGCAGTCAGTGCGACGGTTTTCGCCCGGGCGTCCGTGGGGTGGCTGTCTCGTTTGACGAATCCATTTCCTTCGAGCAGAACCAGCATCGCCCGAACGGTACTGGGGTCCGACGAGATACGTTCCGCCAATTCACGTTGCGTCAGTGCTTGCCCATCCGAAAGTGATGCCAACAGCACGAACTGGTCAGCCGTGATACGGTGCTCTGCGAATCTGGCGTCGGTTTTCCGATGAAGCGCGAGGTACGCCGCACGCAATGCCAAGGGAAGCTCTCGTTCGGTTTCCATCAAATCTCCGGCCAATCCAATCGTGCATTTATGCAATGGTAAATTCAACGAGGATGCATCGTTCGATGCCACGCAATCAAGGAACGTGGTCGATCTTGCTTTACGATTCGTTTTCTCTCGCCGGAGCCTGACCGATTCCACGTGCAGGTTTTGGCGTAAAATTCCTCTAGTGCATTGCAGTGTACTCCTCTGCGGCCCGGACTCGCAGTCCCAACGTCTTAGAAAAGATGGTTGGTTCATCGGTTCGCGTGACGCCTCGTTCACCTCCACAAGCGTGCCTCTCGTCAAAGTCCTTGGCGTGGTCGCACGCAATCGCCAAATTGTTGACCAGAAACTCGACGCTAGTTTAATCGCTCGTAATGGAGACATAAGGGTGTGACGTAGCGCTTTTGGGTGCCCCAGCATTGATTGCTGATTTTGGTCGATTGGCGATTTTCACCGCGACGAAACTGGCCGACCGATTAAATCCTGCTTTTCGACAGAACATTGGACGGCATTTGGGGTTTATGTGTATACGCACGAATAGGCATTTGCCGTGACCGCCACTCGCATGTGAAATATCTATGCTGGTTTGCGCAATTCCTCATGGAACGATGATGCGGATTGGCGGTAGACTCTTGTTCCGAGACAGGCCGTTGTTGGCGTGCGCCATGACTCGTCACCGCAAGTGCCACCCCGTTAGCGTCTTAAAAAGACTCGCATTTTTGGTTAAGTGCGCCATGTGAGTCTGATGCCGAGACGCTCGTTGCATTGGATAAATTGATCATGACGTCTCTGTATAAACGCTTTGTCGTTGCTGGATTTCTATTCGCCGGTTTTCTGACTTCGCTTTCAGCTTCCGCCGAAGATTCAAAAGTAATGGTCCTGATGCTCGGGGACTCCGGGTTTCATAAGCCATCGGAATTCTATCGTCACGTGGCTGATCCGCTCGCCGAACAATCGATTGAGCTTCGGTACACGGAAGACTTAGGCGACGTCAACCCAGAGAATCTCGCCAAGTACGACGGGCTGATGATCTTTGCGAACATCGAACGAATCACGCCTGAAGCCGAGTCGGCATTGCTTGGCTTTGTTGAACAAGGCGGCGGGCTGATTCCCGTCCACTGTGCATCGTTCTGTTTCTTAAACTCCGACAAGTACATCGATCTCGTCGGCGGACAGTTTCAAGAGCCACGGCTTCACTCGTTTTGAGACAAAGATTGTCGCTCCTGACCATGAGATCATGGCCGGCCTGAATCCTGTTCAGTCGATGGACGAGAGCTACCGGCACAGTCGACTTAACCCAGACAAGACAGTTCTTGAGACACGAAGCAGCGAATCGGGTCCAGTTAGCGATCCCGACGGCGAACCCTATACCTGGGTTCGCACCAGCGGAAAAGGCCGCGTGTTCTACACCGCTTGGGGGCATGATCATCGAACGTGGTCCAACGTCGACTTCCAAAAATTATTGGCGCGCGGTGTCCTTTGGGCCTGCGGCCAAACACTGACCGCGGCAGTCTCCGGTGCCGAGGAATCTGCCCAGCCGCATGCCAATGCAGTCGCTCAAGCCAATCGCCTGTTCGCAAAGCCCGAGATGACTCCGCCGTCGAAGGATGAAAAGAGTTTTTCGTTCACCGATGTAGGGGCCAAGATTCCCAACTACACGCCTGGCGCGCAGTTGGGGAACTCAAGATGCGCCGTTGACGCTGATGCAAGATCCGGTTCCGGCGGAAGAGTCCATTAAGGCGTACTCCGCTCCGCAAGGACTTTCATCTGTCGTTGTGGGCCGAAGAGTCAAATGAGAATTGGCCAAACGATTCGCAATCGGCTGAAAAGTTTGCTGGTTTGACGGGCAAACCGATCGCTATGAACTGGGATGAACGCGGGCGTTTATGGGTCTGCGAAACGGTTGACTATCCGAACGAGTTGCAGTCGTCTCCGGGCCAAGGTCGCGACCGCATCAAAATTTGCGAAGACACCGACAACGACGGGCAAGCGGACAAGTTTACGGTCTTTGCTCAGCACCTCAGCATTCCGTCGACATTGGTCTGCTACCGCGGCGGTGTGATCGTACAAAACGGCGCAAAAACGATCTACCTGAAGGATGTTGACGGCGACGATGTTGCCGATTTCCGCCAATAACTGATCACCGGCTGGGCGATGGGCGACACGCACGGCGGCGTGAGCAATTTCCAGTACGGCCCCGACAACTGGATCTGGGGCATGCAGGGCTACAACAACTCCGCAGCCGATCATCAATGGCGAGCCTCAAATGCGATTCCGCCAAGGATTCTGGCGATTCAAAGTTCGCAGCGGCGCGGCGGACGCAACGGCACCCGCGTATGCAATCGATAAGCAGTCCGGTCTGCCTGCCGACCAGGCGACCGAGTCAGTTCAACGAACACACGATCCGAGTCGACGCGTTAGAGTTTATGCGAGCGACGAACAACAACACTTGGGGACTTGGGTTCAGCGAAGAAGGCTATGTGTTCGGATCAACTGCCAACGGTTGCCCGAGCGTCCACATGCCGATTCCCAATCGCTATTTCGATCAAGTCGCCGGCTGGTCGCCTAGCACGCTTCAGAAGATCTCCCCGACGCATCAATTTCAATGCACTCGATCAAAAAATTCGCCAAGTGGATTATCACGGCGGCTATACCGCGGCTGCTGGTGGTGCGATCTACACGGCACGAAACTATCCCGGCCGCTTGGTGGAACCAGATTCAAATGGTTTGCGGGCCAACCGGTCACATCGTTGGCGGTTTCGTGCTGGAAAAAGATGGTGCCGGATACCGGAGCCACAATACTTTCAACGCCGTTGCCAGCATCGACGACTGGGCCGCGCCGATCATGTCGGAAGTCGGTCCTGACGGAAACGTCTGGGTACTCGATTGGTACAACTACATCATCCAACACAACCCGACGCCGAACGGTTTCAAGACCGGCAAGGGCGCGGCTTACGAAAGCGACCTGCGAGACAAACGCTTCGGTCGCATCTATCGCATGCTCTATCAGAAACAGGGAGCGGCAACGCACGCGATGCAGCTGGCCGATGCCTCCAGCGCCGACTTGGTCCAAGCACTCAAGAGCGACAACTTTTTCTGGCGTCGAACCGCGCAGCGTTTGCTCGTCGAACGAAACGCTGCGGACCAAGCAACGCTCGATGCATTGGTTGCCTTGGTAGACGATCAGCAAACCGACGATATCGGGCTGAATACCGCTGCCATGCATGCGATTTGGACGTTGTCCGGTTTAGCCGATGACGGCGAAAACCAAGAGGCGATAATTGCGTTGGAGTCGGCATGCCAAAAAGGATTCATGCATCCATCCAGTCCAGTGCGCAACGCAGCGGTGGCCAATTGTGCCGACGACGAAGTCAAATTCGCTTTCGAAAGCGGCGTGTTGCAAGACGCTGATCCTCGCGTGCAACTATCTGCTTTGTTGCGGATCGCTGGCGGCGCCGGTTCCGTGTCGGGAGAATCATTGGCCTCGATGGTAACCGGTGCGAAGTCGATTGCATCCGATGACATCCTCATGGATGCTTGGACATCGGCTGCTGCGACGAAACCTGTCGATACTTTGGTCGCCTTAATCAATGCGGACCCTCAATCCAACAATCGTGGTTTGGGTTCACCAGTCGCGGTATTGGCCGAACATCTTGCTCGCTCGCAACCAACGGCAGAGAAGATCGAATCGCTTTTGGATGCTGATCCGAATTCCCCGCTGACGATCTCGCTATGGGAAGGACTGGCGAAAGGCTGGCCAAAAGAACTTGCCGTCACGTTGTCCGACGCAGCTCAAACAAAGTTCCGTGATCGTTTTCTTGGTGACGACACCAGTGTCGAAAGCAAGGCAGCGGTTCTAGCAGTTGCCGATAAGTGGTCGATCAAGAATCTGGATCAAGCAGTTGCCTCGATTCAGGACCAACTCTTTGCGACTGCGCTGGATACCGAAGCCGACACCGCATCGCGTCTGACCGCCTGGGATCAAGCGATCAAGCTTGCCCCGACAAGCAATCGCATCGCGGATGCAATCGACACACTGCTCACGCCACAACTTGCTCCTGAGACCGGTGCAAAGGCAATCGCATCGCTGGGGGCTGCTCGCGTTCCAGGCCTAGCCGAAAAACTGATTTCGATTCGTGGAACTCTTGGTCCGAAGCTGACGGGCGAAATCCTGACGTTGCTGTTGGCTCGTGCTGATACGACCACGGAATTGCTTCAAGCGATTGCCGATGGAAAGGCACAGTTCACTGAACTGCAGCTCGACCAGCGACAAGCTTTGTTGAATCATCCGACTCGAGAGATCGCGAATCGTGCGAAAGAGTTGATGGAGATGAAAGGTGCTTCCGTGGCCTCGAATCGCCAAGCACTGGTGAATGAGTGGATGCCCGTCACGGAATTGAAGGGAAATCTTGAAAACGGGATCGCGATGTACAAGAAACACTGCATGCTCTGCCATAAGCACGGCGAGCTGGGTGTTCCGATCGGTCCCAACCTCACCGGAATGGCCGTTCACCCCAAGGAGGAAATTTTGGTCAACGTTCTCGATCCCAATCGCAGCGTCGAGAACAACTTTCGCACGTACCAGATTTTGACAGTCGATGGTGCAGTGCTCACGGGAATGTTGGCTGGTGAGTCCGCCAATTCATTGCGTCTGATCGACACGCAGGGCAAAGAAAAGCTGGTGCTGCGTGAGGATATTGAGCAAATGAACGCGGCATTGAAGTCGCTGATGCCGGAAGGCTTTGAAGGTCAGATTTCCAAACAAGAGATGGCCGACCTATTGGCATTCTTGGCCAACCGTGGACGCTACACACCGTTGTCTCTCACTGCTGCGGCGACGATCAGTGGCCCGAAAGGACTGCCCGGTTTCCGTGGTCGTGCCGGCGACAAGTTTGAACTGAAATCCTATGGAAACGTTGAAATCGAAGGCATCCCCTTTGAATTGCAAGATCCTCAAGACGGTCGTGTCGCAAACATCGTCGCGTTGCAATCCGCTCGCGGTCGATTCCCTAGCACGTTGCCAAGCTCCACGACGATTCCTTGCTCAGGAAACGTTTCCGCGATTCATTTGCTCGGGGGTGTTGCCGCTTTCGGCTTTCCGATCAATCGCGACGAAACGGCAAGCTTGATTGTGCGATGTCATTACGAGGACGGAACGTCGGTCGATTACGACCTAATCAACGGCAAACACATCGCGAACTATCAAGAGAAAATTGACGTTCCCGAGTCGAAGTTCGCGATCGATGCCAATGGCAAGCAAATCCGCTACTTGAAAATTCCTATCGACGCCGCCAAGCCCCTGAAGGGCATCGATTTGGTTAAAGGCGACAATCGATCCACACCTTTGGTCTTTGCCCTCACCGTTGAATCTGCAGATGGAAAAGACGCTGAAAAAACGGTTTCGATGGACGAAAAGCCCCAAGCTGCGCCGCAGCCAGCCCAACGTCGTCGCGGCGGCGGTTTCGGCGGTCCAATCGAACTTGGACCCGATGATGTCGCAGCATATGACGCACCACCAGAAGGTTTTAAATCCGAACGTGATGTGCCACACGGCAAGCTTGAGATGATCGAGTACGAATCCAAAACGGTCGGGACGACTCGCAAGATGCAGGTTTATACACCGCCGGGTTACACGACCGATAATAAGTATCCAGTTCTCTATCTCTTGCATGGTATTGGCGGTGATGAGACGGAGTGGCAACGATTTGCTTCGCCGAATTTGATTCTCGATAACCTAGTCGCCGAAGACAAAGCGGTTCCAATGATCGTGGTGATGCCCAACGGTCGTGCACAGAAAAACGATCGGGCCGAAGGCAACGTCATGGCAAGTGCGCCGGCCTTTGCGGTGTTCGAGAAAGACTTACTCAATGACGTGATACCGGCGATCGAATCGAAGTACTCGGTCGACACCAGTCGTGAGAAACGTGCCATTGCTGGACTCTCGATGGGCGGCGGCCAGTCATTCAACTTTGGACTCGGCAATCTCGACACGTTCGCTTGGGTCGGGCCATTCTCTGCAGCTCCCAACACAAAGCCAGCTCAAGAATTGATTCCGAGTGTTGAAGACGCGAAGTCGAAGCTTAAGCTGCTGTGGATCTCCTGCGGAAACAATGACGGGCTAATCCGTATCAGCCAGAACGTCCATCAGTTCCTGAAAAAGAACGAGATCGATCACGTCTGGCACGTCGACGGACACGGCCATGATCCCCAGCATTGGAGCAGCAGCTTGTACTGGTTCGCACAAAGCGTGTTCCAGGACAAGCCCGCGAAGAATGCAGGGCCCGACAACCCTGTGGTTGGGAAATGGATTGGTACCGTCAACACGCAAATTGGCGATCAAGCTTACGTGTTCACCATCGAAAGCAAGGATGGGCAAGTTGGAGGCTCGGCGGTAATGACCCTCAACGGCACGAAGCACAATAGTAAACTATCCAACGTAAAACTCGCCGATGGCAAAGTTTCGTTCGACGAAGTCTTGAACTTCCAGGGCAACGACCTGCCGATCAGCTACTCAGGAAAGTTGAGCGACGATGAAATGAAACTGACTCGCAAGGTGGGCGAATTCGCTACGGAAGAGTTCACCGCGAAACGAGCCAAGTAGTTCTTGAAGCTAATCGACGAACCAGGAATCACGACTTCAATAACTGGCGCCGGTACCGATGGCAATCGGCTCAGCTCATGTTTTCAGGCTTATATTTACATCGATTGAACGCAAGCGACGAACAAACTTATCTAGTCAAAAGGCTCGCAGCCTATGCAAATTTTCACACTAGGTTCATTCACGATCCTGTCGCTCTCGATCGTCAGTCAAGTTCGTGCACAAGAGCCTTCAGCGCAA
The DNA here is from genome assembly GCA_963734865.1 of Pirellulaceae bacterium. Classification (GTDB taxonomy): domain Bacteria; phylum Planctomycetota; class Planctomycetia; order Pirellulales; family Pirellulaceae; genus CBDCUW01. The sequence goes on along the minus strand of CAVTIV010000018.1, from coordinate 87,564 downwards.
ACAATCGCGTTTCTGAAGCAGCACTGCGCCAGTTGCCATGATTCGGACAGTCGCGAAGGCGAGTTGGATGTGTCCCACGTCCAACTTTCGCGGTACATGTCCGCTGCGGAACATGCTCTCCAGCAGGCCTTGATAGTGAAACTTCAGCGGCCCGAGAAATCGACGACGCGATATTATGCACGTGACGAATTTTCGCTGACGTTTAACTTTTGGCCTCGCGAGAATTCAACTTTGCCGGATCGGCATTCATTCCCCGTGCTTGACTCGCATTCGCAGCCAGATGTGCGCCGCGGCGAGGCTCCTCGATCTTCCCCCGAAACACGCGAGCGTGAAGCGGTTGGTCGGGTCTCCAGCATTTTCAGCGATGCCGGTGGTTACAGTTGGGGGCAGTTTCGTGTGGCAGCCTCAGGCAAATATCGACTCCGGTTCAAAGGTTATTCGATTTGGGTTAGCGGTGGAGGCATAGGACGTTGGTTTTACGAAGGCTTCGGCGACGAGAAAGCGCCGGTCTATTATCTACCGCTGTGGCACCGACCAAACGCTGACGAAGTCTGGCCAAGTCGGCGGCCAGAGCCGATCGGCGTGTTCGCTCAAAGTTCTGGTAAGAGTCGTCCGCTGGGTGAGTTTGATTTTGGAGTTGAGCCGACAGAGGGTGAGATTGAAGTATCGCTGGTTGGCAACGAGGTGATTCAGACCGACGGTTTGCGATTGTTCCGTACCCGTGTGAATGGTACCGACGAACAATACGTGAATCCGCTGGCGACCGAGTCAGGCATGCCGGGCTAACCTCGCACAACAACTGGCGATCTACGCGAGAGGCGCACCGATTTCCTTCTCCGATCGCGATGCAATCGAGGAGATTCTGGACCATACCCAGACTACTGAGTTCGCAGTGCGTAACATGAAAGATGCATTGGATCACCTACCAGTGCGAAAGAGCCCTGAAGAGCGAATGCCTTTCTTTGAATTAGCCGTCTCGGCAGAGCCAATTGCATACCTACAAATCAGTGGTTCGCAACCCGGCGGATTCTTGGCCATCGATGAGCTTCGTTGGAACTATCAGGATGACGTACCAGCACCAACCCAAGAGTCTTGTTACTGACGGCAGATACACCTGGATGAACGCTGGACATTGCCTCGCGGAAACATTGCAGCTCTTTTTCAGACAGAACCACCGTGCCCGATTGCCTGCACCTCCCTCAACGACAAAGGAAGACTCATGTATTTTCGATTATCCACGCTCACTTGCGGTGTATTGCTACTCGGTTCGCTTAGTTTGGCGCAAGATGCTGCTCCGGTGGATGATTGGAAACCGGCCATCACTAACCAGCAGGGTAAAGATTATCCTCAGGTCAATTCCGAAGGCCGCGTCAGATTTCGTGTCGTTGCACCCGAAGCGACAAGTGTTTCGTGCAGTTTCCGCGACAGCAGCGAGTTCGTGAAGGATGACCAGGGTGTTTGGACAGGCTACACGCGCAAGTTGGACGAAGGCTTCCACTACTACACGATCAAGATTGACGGAGCCGAAGTTCCCGACCCGAACAGCAAGTACTTTTTTGGTGCCATGCGTTGGGGCAGCGGCGTGGAAGTGCCTGCTAAAGACAAGGACTTCTACGCTGTCAAGAATGTCTCGCACGGACAACTTCGCGAAGTCCTTTTCTACTCTGAAAGCACCAAGACGAACCGCCGCGCCTTCGTTTACACTCCGCCGGGATACGACAGCGACCAGGAAATACGCTACCCAGTTCTCTACCTGCAACATGGATGGGGCGAGAACGAATACGGCTGGAGCGTCCAGGGCCATGCCGGCCTGATCATGGACAACTTGCTTGCCGACGGTAAAACCAAGCCGTTCATCATCGTGATGACTTATGGCATGACCAATGATGTACGACCTGGCGGAATCGGAAACTTCGATATCAGCCATTTTGAATCGGTACTTGTCAAAGAACTGATCCCGTACATCGATTCCAACTTTCGTACGCTTACCGACCAACCCAACCGCGCCATGGCCGGTCTTTCCATGGGCGGTATGGAAACAAAAACGATTACGCTCCGAAACCTCGACAAGTTTTCACACATCGGTCTATTCAGTGGCGGATCGATCTCCATTGATGACGTCAACAACACCGAAGGCTTCAAAGAAAACGTCAAACTCGTATTTGTTAGTTACGGCAGCAAGGAAGTCGGCGGCGGACGGCGTCCACGACGAGGTGGCGATCCCGAGGCTAATGCAAAGGCACTGAAGGAAGCGGGGATCAACAGCCACTACTACGTTTCACCCGATACGGCTCATGAATGGCAAACCTGGCGTCGCAGTTTGCACGAAATGGCTCCACTGTTGTTTACCTCTGACGATAAGCTCAGCGGTGCGTGGAAAGTCGACTTCAACACGCGGATCGGACTACAGAAATACACCATGACGTTCGATCGTGACGGTCAAAATCCAACAGCTCGTGCCCAAGTGGAAGTTGACGAGAGAACGCGACAAGTCGAATTTCGAGATGTCAAACTCGACGGAGAGACCATTTCGTTTTGGGAGCCGCTGAACTTGGGAGGCAACGAGATTCGCATTGAGTTCAACGGAAAAATCTCAGGCGATTCCATCTCGTTCACACGAAAGGTTGGCGATTTCTCCAACGAGGAAGCGGTCGCAAAACGCGCATACGACGCCGAAGAAAAGGCGGAAGCCGGTCCGAAGAATGCGGTGCCCACGGAAGTCGCCCCAGCCGCGATGAACAACGCTCAGCAACGTCCGGTCGCAATGACGAACGAAGTGGACCCAAACTTTCATGTCTACATGTGCTTTGGCCAGTCCAACATGGAAAGCGGCGGACGCATGAACGATGCAGACCGCAACGTCGATGAGCGTTTCCTGGTGATGGCCGATTTCGATAATGCCGATCGCGGATGGGAGAAAAATAGCTGGTACCACGCTGTTCCACCGCTGGCCGCGCGTGGCCGGGGAATATGTATGGTCGACGCCTTTGGCAAGACAATGGTGGCAGGACTTCCAGAGAACGTGCGAGTCGGCGTGATCAAAGTTTCCGTTCCCGGCTGCAAAATCGAATTGTTCGAAAAAGACTCGTTTCAGTCATACATAGAAAACGAACGGGACTGGATGAAGAACATCGTCAAAGGCTACGGGGACAACCCTTACCAATACCTGGTGGACATGGGAAAAGCGGCTCAGAAGCATGGCGTGATCAAGGGGATTCTGTTGCATCAAGGCGAGTCCAACTCCGGCGACAAAGATTGGCCTCAGAAGGTCAGGACGGTCTACGACAACTTAATGATAGACTTGAATTTGAATCCCGATGAAGTGCCTTTGCTTGCCGGTGAAATGGTGAATGCCGACCAACAAGGACAATGCGCTGGCATGAACGAAATCATGGCACAACTCCCAAAGACAATACCGAATGCTCATGTCATTTCATCGGCCGGCTGCACGACGGATGACAAGTTGCATTTCAATTCAGAAGGTTCCAGGACTTTCGGCAACCGATATGGCGAGAAGATGCTTTCCTTGCTCGGTCGAGAAGCTGCTGCAGCCAAATAACGGCCGGGGTGTCAATCGAAGTCTGATCCGGCAGGCGTTTTGCAAACACCATGGACTGATCGAGAAGCCATCAATCAAAGGAAGTGCTCATGAGAAATCCCGGAAAGCTGTTCATCTTCGGCCTGATCGGACTGTCGACTTTCGCCTTGCCGGCATCTGCAGAGGAGATCGCCGGACAATGGCATGCACTATTCGACACTCCAGCCGGAGTGCAGACGTACCATTTCGACTTTCAGAACAAGGAAGGCAAGCTGACGGCCAAGGCGGTCGTCGAGTCCGCTGATCAAAAGCGTGACGTCGAGTTCGAGGAAGCAAAACTGGACGGCAACACGCTAAAGTTCGTGGAACGACGGCAGTTCGGTGACCGAGAGCTTCGCATCGAATACACCGGCAAGCTGGGAGAAAAAGAGATCAAGATCGTTCGCAAAATTGGCGACTTCGGCAGTCAGGAATCCGACGCGACTCGTGACGTCCCCAAGCTGGAACCCCCGTCTACGACACCGGTGGTCGAAGTTCATATCGATCGCATCATCAAGGATGCCTATACAGATTCCTTTCGGATCGGCATCGCAGGCGATTTGCCAGCGCGTTACTCGGATCGGGAACTAGAAATTGCATCGGAGCATTTCAATGCCGTCACGCCCGAAAACTGCATGAAGCCAGAGCGAGTTCACCCGGAAGAGAACACGTGGCGATTTGAGCTCCCCGATGCGTTGCTCCAATGGGCGACTGACAACAAAATGAGTGTCCACGGACATACACTCGTGTGGCACGCGCAGACGCGTGACTGGTTCTTTCGTGATGGCGATCGGGAAGCCGTGACTCAGCGGATGCAGGACCACATCAACACGCTGGTCGGACGTTACAAAGGAAAGATCCGCAGTTGGGATGTCGTCAACGAAGCGATTAACGATGGTGGTAATCAAGAAACCGGGCAAACCGAGAACCTCCGCAACTCCAAATGGATGCAGACGCTCGGTCCGGAGTTCCTGACGCTGGCTTTCAAGTTTGCCCACGGCGCCGACCCCGACGCAATCCTGTATTACAACGACTACAACATCGAATCAGGGCCGAAGCATGACAGTTCGATGGTCCTGCTGAAACGACTACTCAAAGACGGTGCGCCGATTCACGCGGTCGGAATTCAGGGTCATTGGACGACTGGTCGCGTACCGTATGACGACATTGACAAGGCGATCTCAGATTACGCTTCATTGGGATTGAAAGTCAGCATCACAGAGCTTGACGTCACGATTCGCGGAGCGTCTGGAGGTCAGTTCGGTCGCGGCTTCGGACGAAGACGTTTTGGCAACAGCGAACCACCTTCGGTTGAAGATCTCAACGCTCAAGCTGAGGCGTATGCAAAGCTCTTCGCGATCTTCCGTAAACACAAAAACGTGATCGAACGAGTCACCTTCTGGGGCCTCAATGATCGCCGCACGTGGCGCTTCGGACAGCACCCCCTGATTTTCGACGCCAACAACAATCCCAAGCCCGCGTATGCTGCGATTGTGAATGAACCATCACGCGACTGATCGGCGGTCGCCCGCAGCAGCGACCACGCCGGCGTGCGCCATCGCGTGGTCCTGTGCGCGCTGCTTAACAACATAGCCGGCATGGCACGGAACGATCATCACCGAATCGCTCGTGTTGCGGAAACCGAGCGTTCTGTAGCTGGTCGTGTAAACCGCTGCGTCACACTGGGCCGGCGACACGAATCGATCATCGTACAGATCGCTGACAAGCGGGATGACCTGCATGTAACCAACGCTTTGTAGTCGGCCCGCCTCGCATCCGCGCAGAATTTCACGCACCTCAAATCGAGTGCTCGCCGTTTTTTGTCGCTCACGGAACATTCCTCCCCGTACAACACGATCGAAGAATTCCTCGCCGCGAAAACTTACGGCGTCGCCGGAAGCCCTCTGCCGGAATTGGCTCTAAAATCTCATACTCTATCGATTCGGGTTTGGGAGCATTCCGCTTGTTCGCAGACCGCTGTAAGACTCAGTCCTGTTTTTTTCTAAATTGCTAAATCATGCCCATTGGTGTAAGGCACTACATTGAACCCCCGCTTCCACACGGTCGTTTGGGACCGCTCGTGGTGTTGCTTTTGTCGGCGTGCGTCCTTTGGTTTCCAGGCCCCATCGCATGGGCGCAGGGGCCTGCGTCCGAGACGCTGGGCGACGCAGAGACTTCTGCGACTGAGATGCCTGACGATCAGCAGGGAGCGGAGACCGACCCGCCGATCTTGCTGGAGGAAGTGCCGAATCGTGCGGAAACGACCAGTGCCGAGTTGGCTACGCTGCTGCCCCGCGACAGTTCTCGTCGGACCCTCGAGCGGGTTGGCGGAGAAACGGATGTCGCACTCAAAGAGGTCGAGTCGCAATTGGCAAAGACCCGGCAAATGCTGACCGGCCGTCCCAACGTGCGCACTCTGCAAAGGTACTCGGCCCAACTCAGTGAGATGCTCGATCACTTGCAGTCACTCGAAGAGGAACTGGACGACGAACTGGACGGCTTCGGCACATCACTCGGGCGAATCGACAAGATTGCAGCGGTTTGGATAACGACGGACGAACTGGCCAAGACCGAAGAGGACGCCGACGCGACGATGTTGACACGCATTGCCGCTGTGCTCGCTGAAATCGACGAGACGCGCAGGGCAGTCGTCGATCGTCGCAATGAGCTATTGTCCGTGCGCGACAAACTGGTGAATCCGAGCGTCGCACTCGGTGAAACCATCGAACAGTTGCAAGCTACCGTGGAGGCGCGGCTTGCGGGAATTTTTCGGGCCGAGCAGCCACCGCTATGGAGCCCGCGAATCCGAGAATCGTTCCGGAAGGAATGGCAAACGATCGAACCGCAGCTCCTTTTGAAGCGGTTTGAAGAGAGCGGACAAGTCGCGAGGAAGCCCACGCAGACGATCGGCTTCCAGCTTGTGTTGTTTCTTGCCCTTGGCCTGACTATCCGTTGGCTGCGCGAACGAACCCGAACGAGGGCGGAGGTTGACAATCGCCTACGGCATGCTCAGTTGGTCTTCGAGCATCCGTGGGCAATGGCCGTGCTAATCACAGCGGCCCTCACGATACCGCTCGACCCGTTAGCGCCCCGTACCGCAGGACTCGTCGCCGGCCTGTTCATGGCAGTCGCGACATTGCGAATTATTCAGCGTTTTTTGCCCCCCGCAATGATCCTGTTTGCTTGGGTACTGGCGGTTCTATTCATTGTTGATCGTTCACGCGACCTGCTGGATACGACGCCCACACTCGATCGCTTCGTCTTCCTGGCAGAGATGATCGGCGGACTCGGCTTGTTGACATGGATGCTGCGCCCAAGCCGAATCGCCAAACTCCCCGAGGAGCGGCGACGTCATCCCTTCTTCCGGCTGCTCTACGTGACGATGTGCGTGGGTGCCGGCCTTCTGAGCATTAGCAATCTTGTCCGATGTGGCTGGCTGGAGCGACCTTGCCGTGCTGTTGGGGGACGGCGTCTTAAGAAGCGGCTATCTCGGTCTGTTCGTCTTCGTGGTGCTAAAGGTGGTACAGGGACTGACAATGTTTGCTCTCGTCCTCCGACCTTTCGGACTCGTTCGGGCGGTCTCAAATCATCGACAGGTTGTGCATCATTGGCTTGAGCGAGGATTGAGCATCCTTGCGGTGGGCCTTTGGGCGGCACTTGTCTGCGGGCAACTCGGTCTGCTCACTCCCGCAATCGAGGTTGTCAAACAGGTCCTTGGTGCCAGTATCGACGTCGGGGCGCTCTCGGTTTCCGTTGGCGACGTGGTGGTGTTTGCGCTGACCGTTTGGTTCTCCTTTCTACTGGCGCGCGGGGTGCAGGTGCTTCTTCGGGAAGACGTGTTCTCGCGGGTACATACAAGCCGAGGCGTTCCGTATGCGGTCTCTAACCTCGCCCGATACAGTGTGATTTGCCTTGGCTTTCTGGTCGGCCTGTCCGCAGCGGGCGTCGAGGTCACGAAACTTGCCGTCGTCGCAGGCGGGCTAGGCGTGGGGATCGGATTCGGTTTGCAAAACGTTGTCAACAATTTTGTATCCGGTCTGATCCTGCTATTCGAGCGACCGATCGATGTGGGAGACACGATCGAGGTGTCCGACACATCGGGGACAATGAAACGGATCGGCATCCGCGCCAGCGTGATCCGCACATTCGACGGGGCCGAAGTCATTGTGCCCAACGGCATGCTCATCTCTGACAAGGTTACCAACTGGACGCTTTCGGACAGGCGTCGGCGGGTCGATCTGAACGTGGGGGTCGAATACGGGACACCCGCCCAGCGAGTGATTGAGTTGCTGGTTGATGTGGCGAAGGCCAATCCCAAGGTGATTCGCGATCCCGAGCCGGTCGCCTTTTTTGAGAACTTTGGCGACAGCTCTCTCGATTTCAAGCTCCGGGTTTGGTTCGATGCTGATTTCGCAACCAACATCTTCACGATCCACAGCGATATTGCAGTCGCAGTCCAGCAAGCGCTGGAAGACGCGGGCATCGGCGTCCCATTCCCGCAACGCGATCTCCGTCTGATCAGCGTGCCAGACAATACTGCATCCGACCGAAGCATGGCAAAGCCGCAGTCAGATACTGAAGAAAAGCCGTAGCACAGCGCGGTGTGGCATGAGAGCATTTCTATGTTTATCGTAGGCCAGGACCTGTCCTGGCAAAACCCGTTTGTCATGAGTTGCCAGGACAGGTCCTTGCCTACATCTTTTCCAAAAATGCGCTAGCCTAAGCAGAAATCGTCGATCGGCGCCCCTCTTCCATCACGGCAGATAAAAGATGAACGCAGACTGCAGACGATGTGCGTCGCCCTTCTCGCGATCGACATTTTCTCGCACACCGTGCAAGTACTCGATGCCAACATTCACGCGATCGACCGGTTCCCAAATTAAGTTGGCGGCTAGATAAGTTGTTCCCCGCACGTCGTCTGGCGATTGAAGCAACGAATTATCAAGGGCGTTTTCAGCGTAGGTGAAGTTGGAATTAAGGCGGTCTGTCCAGTCCCGCGTGTAGCCGACCATCCACCCCGTAAACCCCAACACTTTATCCGTGGTTGCGGATTCAGGCGCCGCATCCGGCAGTCCGTGGTAGCTGCCGATTCCATCCCCAAAAACGATCTGGTGATAGAATTTGCTGGTATCGGTCAATAAGACCGTTCCGGTAAAGTTGAGGCCCCAAGCTGAACCCGTGATCACACGTTCGCCCGTTGGTTGAAAGCCACCGAGGCGATACAGATACGCTACTTGGAACTGCCCCCAATCTTTGCTTAAACGCAGCCTCGCAACCAAATCGGGCGAAGGCGTACGAGAATCGCCCGTGATACCCGTCGGAGGCACGATGTCGAATTGCGGATTCTCTGCAGCGAGCGCCAATGTTAAGTCCTCATGAAGCACAGGTTGTGTCCAACGGACCATCGCCTGACGTCGATTCACGTTCGAGACAGATCCTTCGAAATCAAGAGTAGCCGGAGCCGCAGCCACGTCGGTGAACGTGCTCCACGTCTGCCCGACCAACAGGGAACCGATCTCGCCGTAGGCATGTCGTAGGCGATAGCTGTTGTCGTTCCCGAAGAAGTCTCCTTCAACGAATATGCGAACGGGGTGCCCGTCAGGCGCCCAACGGGTGTCGAAGCTCATCCTAGTCTGCCGCGAATGAAAGCGAGTGTTAGTCCGAGCGGGCGCCCCTACTGGTATGCATGTTGGGTCGAAAAAATCCGTGGAATCGATGGGGTTAAAATCATAGATGAAGTCGGCCTTCACATATCCACCGATCTTCATTGCCACATCCTCACCGAACACAATCAAGCCGCCCTTAAATTCGGGCGCAGAATAGAGATCTGTGCCGATGGAATAACGACGTGAGTTGCTTGCAAATTGCCCTTCGAATTTTCTCCCATTGGCAGTCGTCTGGATTCCGCTCGACGCAACACCCAACTCGGTCACTTGCTCTGTGGACGGCGGCTGACTCGCCTCGCTGGTATAGGCTGCCAAGATTGGCCCCGACGTTTGCTCGTCAATCCCGCCGAATGAGAATGAACCAGGTAACTGCAGTCCAGATGAGATGTCGCCAGGTCGCACCGTGCCGACATCGTTGTTCTCAACTACTTTCGATAACCCCATGTCTGGAAAGACATGCTCTTGCGAGTAGCTCCAAGTGCTGGCCAGGACGACGCACAGGGCGGTCGATAGTGCTCGATATAAACGCATGTTCCTTCAAGACGCGGCACAACGACACCAGCGGAAGATGGATCCCCAGGGGGCTTTGCGAAATTGACACCCCTTGTCATTAGGAAAGGATGCTAGGTGTGTCAACCTCACTCTGGGCAATCGTTCGACAGATCGTTCGACAGGGACATGGCCGCAAATTTGACGTCGATTTGCTGGATCACCGATTTGGTATCGCACGAGACCAGCGGTGTCCATGACATGATGTGGCGACGCGATGGCGATTATCTCTGCGAACTTGGTGGTGAAGATTATCGCGACAAAGTCTTCGAATACATCGACAAGGAAGACTCACCGCGACCGGTCACCTACCAACTCGACTTGCTTCGCCGCGTCGGCTTCGGCCACGTCGAACTGCTGCACAAGAACTCTTGTTTTGCAGCGTACGGAGCGATCAAACGATGATCGCGATAGGCGGGTCGTTGCGGGAACGCTTCGCCGGGGTCGGAGTTCGGGCAACGCTGTGCTCAGGGATCCATCCCACCGGCTTCGATTGAGTTCTGAACTGGCCTTCCAGCCGATCACTACTCCTGCGGATGCACACGGTTGAGAAACCCGGTGGTGGTGAAACGGATGAACCACGCCGCATCGCCAGGATCGTGCTCGAATCTGTCAAACAACGACTTCATCTCCGTGTGCAGCGAGACGGCCTTGCCACCGAGCAATTCGACGGTTCGGGCGGCGTGAAGCAGGACCGTCGGGTCGTCGCCACTGAGCATGCTTGCCAGCACGCCAATCGCCGGTTGGGCATGGCCGTGCCGGGCAAGTGCATTGGCGGATTCGATCCGCACGATCGCCGATGAATCCGTTAACGCACGTTCCAGTGCCGAAACACTCGGATCCGTCAATTCCGCCGCGGCGCTCATGCCCACGGCACACCAATAGCGAATTGCCGGATTGTCGTTGGAAAGACCTCGCTGAAAACTTTCCATCTGGTCGGTTCCGACCAACGATGCGACGTCAAGAATCGCGGCCAGCCGATAATCGGCGGTCTGTGCCCATTCCATCGGAATCATTTCGGCAGCGACACGCCACTGCTCGGTTTCGGGTAAGAAACCAAGATCACGTGACTTGAGCACCCAATCTCGGTGTGCCGTCCGCATTCGTCGCAGCACGTCTTGGTGCGGCGGTGAATCACAAAGGTTCCTCAGGTTCAACGGATCGCTGTGGCAATCGTAGAGTTCCTCCCGCGGTCGTGTGGGACCGGCAAAGTGCCACTGCGCGGGCGTCATTCGGCCCGACTCGGCGGCGCGATAAAACTCGTGACTGACCTCGCCTTGATCGACCCATGCGCTTTGCTGGTTGTAGCCCAGGTGTGGCATGTAGTTGCGAAGGTACAAATATTGTTTATCGCGGACGCTTCGAGACATGTCGATCACCTCGTCCACCCGGTCACGATGTCCGTAGACGTAATCTCGCTCGTCCTCTTGTTCGCTTCCCAAAAACGGTTTCCCGCTGACGTACTTGGGTGTTGATGAAATCCCGGCAAGCTTCAGCACCGTTGGACCAAAATCGTCGAAGCTGACCAGCCGGTCCGTGGTGCTGCCGGGTTCACCAGGGGCAAGATGCTGGTACTTCGCTGGAAAACGGATCAGCAACGGCACCTGCATTCCGGAGTCGAGCAATGCGCGTTTGTGACGAGGCATTCCGCTGCCATGATCGGAATAAAAGAAGACGATCGTGTCATCGGCAAGACCATCTTGATCAAGCTGGCCCAGGATCTGACCGACCTCTTTGTCCATCACCGTCACACAGTCGTAGTAGCGGGCAACCGTTTTGCGGATCAGCGGCGTGTCGGGATAATAGGGCGGTAACGGTGTCAGCGACGGATCGTGGATCTCGTCGCTGGTCAAACGGCTCTGGACATCGCTTTGGAACTGCTCATAACTCCAGACCATTGACCGAGATTGATGCGTGGTCATCAGGTTGAAGATCGCAAAGAAAGGTTCGTCTTGAGTGCGATTGCGCCAATGGGCAGTCTCGCTGCTTTCATTCCACGAAGTGCGGCGTGATTTCAGCCGCATTGGCCGAGTTGTAGTCTGTCTTGACGTTGTTCGACGTGTAGTAACCGGTATCACGCAGCAGAGCGGGAAAGCCTCGCATCGACTTGGGGATCGGAAACTCCGACCGCATGTTATGTGTGCCTTGGGTCGACGCGATGCAACCATTGATCAAACAGCTTCGCGATGGTGAGCAGACCGGCGCGGTGGCAAAAGCGTTGGTGTACCGCACACTTTCCAGGGCCAACGCGTCAATGTTGGGTGTGTTGGCGAAGGCATCGCCATAGCATCCCAGTGTCGGACTCATGTCCTCGGCGGTAATCCACAGGACATTGGGTCGGTCGCTAGCAGCGGCATGTGGGGGACCCGACATGCCAGCGAGCAACAGGCCGACTGCGGCGAGACGCCCGAGAATCGAAGCCGGTACGTTGTGGAACGGTGAATTTCGTTGGAATCGCATGTCCGGAATTGTGCCTAGCTTTCGCTTTGGTCAGTCGCTTCGAGTGTCCAACACGAAACTCGCCCGTGCGCGGCGATGAAAAATTTTTCAAACGACGCGTCGTGACACATCGCATGAACATGCCCGTTGTGATCGTCTTGGTGCAGCAGTTTACCGGAACTGCTTTCGTAAATCGTGATGAAACCGTTGTTGTCACCGCCCACGGTGACGATCCATTGATCATCGGGTGAAAAGGTGATCTGCTCGATCAAACCTTTCTTGGTGTTGTCCTCGAGTTCATGAAGTCGGTCAGCGGATGCCACATCGAACACTTCCAACCGCGCGGGGCCGCCCAAGTGATCGATGTTCCCGATGGTTCCGATACCACCCACGGCCAGCTTGCCGCCGTCATGGGAAAATGCCAGGCTGCGAATCCCACCGATCGAATGCCTTCGTTGTTTTGGGTCCCACGTGTACATCACGGGTGTCTCCAATTCTCCGACTTTCTCAAACGACTGGGCATCCCACAGGGCAACGTGTCCAATTCGGTCACCGGTCGCGACGAGAGTCCCATCGGAGGAAATGCAAACGGCGTACAACATTGATGGATAGTTGTGTGGTGTGAGCGGCTTGTGATCACTCAAGTCGGCAATACGATTTCCACTTTCGATGTCCCACACACGGCAACGCATATCGTCAGCGATCGTGACGGCGCGTTTTCCATCGGGAGTGACAACGACCTGGCGAATCCAGCTGTCGTGCGCAAAAATCGATCGAGTTTGCGTGCCTGATTCGAGGTCCCACCAGATCAGCTGTTTGTCGTAGCTGCCGGTCAGCAATGTGTTACCGCTGCGAGCCATCCCCGTCACGTAGCTGGAGTGCCCCTGGCCGTCCAGCCGAACGCGGGCTCCCTGGCCTTGGACATCCAATTGATAAACATTGGCATCGGACGAACCGAGCCAAATACGATTGGCGTCGTCGGACGCAGCGGCGCAAAACAGTATGTCTTTGAACGACCACTCGTTGGTCCGCTTCAGGCTATTGGGGATCCGCTTCAGGCTATTGGGATTCATCGTGTTTTATGCCAATATGTCGTGACAGGGCTGACTATCGAAGTCGGCGATCGGGATCGGCCGGCTACCCACCATGTATTCCTTGCGATGATCGATTCCCAGCGCCGCGAAGATCGTGGCGTACAAGTCACCCGCGTTCATCTCTCCTTCGACAACGGTTTGACCATCTTGATCGCTCTTTCCGTAGACGCTGCCGCCGCGAATACCGCACCCGCTCAGCGAGCAACTCCAGGCGCTGGCAAAATGGTCGCGACCGAGACTGCCGTTGATGCTTGGTGTGCGTCCGAATTCTCCCAGCGTGATCACGAGCGTATTTTCCAGCAGGCCACGTGTCTTCAAGTCATCCAACAGGGCCGCCATGCAGTGGTCGAGGTCGGCACATAGTTCGCGGTGCGTTTCAAAATTCTGGCCGTGGCTGTCCCACCAGGCGCGGGCGACTTTGACAAAGGGTACTCCCGCTTCGACCAACCGACGTGCGATCAAGCATTGCTGGCCGAACTGAGTGGGGCCGTAATGGTCACGAACCGATTGCGGTTCACGGTCAATGTCGAACAGATAATCGCTGGCCATCAGACCGCGGACGCGCGAATACGCGCTGTTGTGGCTATCCAGCATCGAATCGTGGTACTGGCGAGCGAAGGATTTGGCAAACGCGTCGCGAAGTCGGGCGCGGTCACGATGGTCAGCATCACTGATTGATTCGAGACGTTTGATATCGGCGGGAATCATTTTGTCGGTCAGGAACATCGGGTTGTACCGACCGCCCAAAAATCCTGCCGTACCCTGACGGCGTCCTTCGGTCGAAGTGTACATCGTGACGTAGTCGGGAACTTTGCTGTCGATTTGTCCCAGCTCTCGTGCGATCACCGCCCCCAAATGGGGAAACGTCACGCTCGGTTCGCTGACCCGTCCGGTATCCATCAGGGTGTACGCCGTGCCGTGGTCGGCGATCTTTGTATTCAAAGAGCGAATGATTGCCGTTTCATTCAACCGGCTCGACATTTTTGGCAACAGCTCCGAAATCTCGACGCCCGGGATGCTGGTTTGAATCTTGGCAAATGGACCGCCGGTCAATCGTCCCGGCTTGGGATCCCAGGTTTCCAATTGGCTGGCGCCGCCGGCCAGCCACAACAGGATGACGCGTTTGTCGGTTTGCGCCAGCTGCTGCGTCAAGGATGGTTCGGCCAGCACGTCAACGGCGGACACATTCGAGGCAACGGCGACGGTTCCCGCCGCGCTGGCAAGACGTAGCAACGAGCGTCGGCTCAAGCCATGCGGATTCGGTTCCGGTTGTCGGCGTGTTGGATCCATGCGATTGTCACTTAGTGATTGAAACGAAATTCAGGAGAACTCAGGAGCGCCCAAACGACTTGTGCGATGGCTTGCTGGCGGCGATCGGGTCTGGCCACGATGTACTGGACGATCATCGCTTGTTCGTCCTGGCCGGCGGGGCGTGATAGGATTGATTTGCAGGCTTGCATCGAAACCGCCGCATCGGAATCGAGTTGCTTCAAGTAGCCCACCAATTTCTGGCCGTTGGCACTGAGCAGGTCATTTTGAACCGACGGGTTATTGCTGAACCATAGTGCCTCGCTGACGGAAACCTGAAAACCGTCGGCGGGAATGTCGAATTGTCTGGCATAGCCCTCGCTTTGCCGTTCGAGTTCGGCACGTAACGGATTCCATGTTTGCCTGTCGGCTTGGGCATCGACAAGACCGATCAAGTGATCGGGGCTGGACGTCGCGACGCGGTAGGAGAGCGACAGCTGATGCGGCGTCAATGGTCTGGGAATCGCTGCAGCAAACAACGAGGGGTCGGGCGGACCTTCCCCGGCGAGTTGAGTATTTCGGGCGTACGTGTCGGTCAAGACGATGGCCTGAATCAGACGTTTGAGGTCGTAGCCATGGGAGACAAGGTCGTCACTCAACGCGGCAAGCAACTCCGGATGGCTGGGCCGATTCTCCGAATGCATCTGGTCAAGCGGATGAACCAGCCCACGTCCGATCAGCCGCGCCCAAATCCGATTGACGATGTTCTTGGCGAAAAATCGCTGCTGGGAATCGGCAAGCGCCAAGTCCACGAACTTTGCCCGCGGTCGAAACTCGGGTGTCGGTGGCGGTTCGGCCTTGTCGTCTTTCTCGGACTGTTTGATCGCCTCGCGAATCTCGTTCAGCTTTGCCTCTTCGATCTCGATCTCAGGCTCGGGTACCTTGGTGCCTGTTAGGAACATGAAATCGGCGTCCAATTCGTCACCAGCGGTTGTCGTGTACTTCAGTCGCCCATCAAAACGTTCGCCCAGCATTCCCGTTTTTGTTTGAAACGTGCGTTCGAAGAACGAAGCCATCCCGTAGTAGTGAGCTTGTGTCCAATCGAACACCAATGGATGGTCGTGACACTTGGCACAACCCACGTTGACACCGAACCAAACGATACTGGAATCATTCGTGGTCGCGTCAATGTTGTTGATACGTTTCCTGAGGAATGCGGCCGGACGCTCGTCACGCGACGGTGTATCTTCGGGCAGCATGATCTCGCGAAACATCTGGTCCCAAGACCGATTCTGTTGCGTCGCTTCGAGCAAATATTCACGCCACCGATCGTTGTGCTCCAACCGTCGAAGCAACAGTGTGTCGATTTCATTGCGTTGGTGAAACGCAAAATCGGCCGAATCGATCAGCTGTTCAACCAATCGACTGCGTTTGTCCGATTGCTGCGACGCGATGAAGGCATCGAGTTCTGCGGAGGTGGGCACCCGGCCAGCCAGATCGAGAGTGACTCGCCGAACGAACTGGTGATCGGAGACGACTGCCGCCGGGGTGACGTTTTCCTGCGAAAGACGCTCGGCGATTCGCTGGTCGATCGAATGGGCTAGCTCCCGGACGTCATCAGCAGCGATCACCGATCGGCCTGGCAGGAGACAAATCAGCAGGGAGGCGATGAAGCGTGGGAACAGCCACATGATGGGAACAAACGCAGGGCGGGGGGGAGAGGATGGCAGGCGGGCAGCCATCATGATACTCCAGCCGGGACCTGAATAGCAATTCAGCGGGCTCCGCGTCGCAATTCAGCGGGCTTCCGCGTCGCAGGTCAGCGGGCTCCGCGTCGCAGGATGGACGCTGCCGGGATCCGAGGGCGTTCACAGCGAGTTTTCGTTCAACACGACGATCACACGATCAGCATCGCGTCGCCATAGCTGTAAAAACGGTACTCGTTCTCGATCGCGACGCGGTACGCTTTCAGGGCAAGGTCGCGAGAGGCGAATGCGCTGACCAGAACCAGCAGCGAGCTTCGCGGCAGATGGAAATTGGTCATCAACGCGTCGACGGTTTTGAATTCATAGGGCGGTTTGATGAACAGGTCCGTGGCACCGGTCCAGGCGGAAAGCGTCCCCGCGTTGTTCTGGCAGGAGCTTTCGAGCACTCGCACGCTGGTCGTACCGACGGCGATACAGCGACCACCCGCATCGCGTCGCGAGCGGATCCGATCGGCCGTCGCGGCATCGATCTGTCCCCACTCTTCGTGCATCTGATGTTCTTCAAGCGTATCGACTTGGATCGGACGAAAGGTGCCGATCCCGACATGCAACGTCACTTCACAGGTTGCGACCTCCGCCGCGTTCAACCTTTCCAACAGCCGTCGCGTGAAATGCAGGCCAGCGGTCGGCGCGGCGACGCTGCCCCGGTTGACGGCATAGACGGTTTGGTAATTGGCGACATCCGCGTCCACCATTTGACCATCGCGAATGTAGGGGGGAAGCGGGATCCGCCCGTATCGTTCCAGCCAATCGGCGGGCTCTCGCAGCGCCACGTTGCCATCTCGCTCCAGCGGCACGTAGTTACCGGGCAATTCCGGCTTGACCAACAAATTACCGTCGTCCGTTCGCCCGATGACCACCAGCCGCATGCTATCGCGAGCATCGCGGTCCTGGATCGTGATCGTCTCGCCCGGCCGCAATTTGCCCCGCGTCTTGGTGAGCACTTCCCAGATTCCGGTTCCGCTGTCGGCCCGCAGATACAGCCCTTGCCAGCGTCCCTTGGTTTCCGTGCGATAGCCCACCAATCGGGCAGGCACGACCCGGCTGTTATTCATGACCATCGTATCACCGGCCCGCAACAAATCGGGCAGGTCGCGAACGTAGTAGTGGTCAATCTTACCGCTGGAGCGATCGACGAGCAGCAATCGGGAATCGCTGCGAGTGGCAAGAGGATCTTGCGCAATCAGATTGCGTGGAAGTTGATAGTCATACCGATCTAATTCGCTCATTGTGCACAGTGTAGCAATGGACCCACCATTCGAGCAGCGGTTGTTAAGGAGATGGAGTCTTGGGCACGGCCGAAGCGGGATACTTTTCCGCATTTCGGATCATCTTGCGCGGAGCGACTGGCTGAGATCAATGTCCATGGTGTTGGCGATCGCAAGGATGTACGCCAGACAATCGGAGAGTTCCTCTTCGACAGCGTGCTTTTGCGGATGGCTGTTGGCAACCTGATCGCACTGCTCCAGCGTCAACCACTGAAAATGCTCCATCAACTCGGCCGCTTCGATCGCCAGCGACATCGACAGGTTTTTCGGATTGTGGAACGATTGCCACTGACGCTGGTCAACGAATCGCCGGACCAGCTGGCGGAGATCGGCTACGGTGGTGGATTGGTCGCCTGGACTCATGAAATTCCTCGCTCGCGTCGGTTGGCGGTTTGTTTGGCCGCGGTCATCTTCGTCTCGATAGCAAACCGTTTTGGACATTGCTTTACAATGTGCCCATGCAGCGAGACGACCAAACTGCCGCCAATCCCCCGGGGTCCGATCCAGGGGAGCCCAATCTCCGGGATTCCAATTCTGGGGATTTCGGTCCTGGGGATTCCGGTCCTGGGGATTCCGGTCCTGGGGATTTCTGTCCTGGGGATTCCGGTCCTGGGAAATTAGGTGCTGGGAGACCGAGTCCCGCATTGCGAGTGAGTTTGCGTGAGTTCTTGGGGTTAGTGACGATCGCGGCATTGGTGGTGGCGATCGTTGTCACGATCCGCCGGCTGCATCATGTCGAGGAACAACTGGGGCAACTTCGCACCGAAGTGGGTCATTTGGGGCCGTCAGCGGCGGGGCAAATCGCCGCAGCGCGGGCACCGAGCGATCAACCGCTGACCTACCGAATCCGGGTTCGGGTGCCGAAAACACCAGGCTATCGTGTCGCCTACAGTTCGATGTTGCCCCAGAATTCGAACGCACCGAATTGGTATGGAGCGGTCAAGGTGCCGCCGGGCGAGTCGCTGGTCACCGTCCGCGTCGGTGAAGACCCACGCGACGATCGCTGGAAAATCACTACACTGGTTGGCTCGCAGAAAGGCACGCGACGAATGTCGACGGCTTTGCCGCTGCAGCACGTTGCCGCGTTTCAACAGACGCACGACGTGGTTAGCACCGGGATCGGGCGAGAGACCAGCATCATGGAGTCGGGCGATTCCATTCGACTCTTGGATGAAAGATGGCTGGTCGGCGAAGGGAGTCTGCTGCTGTACGGTGATCGGCCACCGCCCAGCGATCAACTTGGAATCTATGCCGAACTGCAGCCCGACAACGGACCGCTGTGAGCGATCGGGTCGTCCGCACCTGTTTCCCCTGTCCAACCATCACAGATATACATGCCACGCGATTTTCTGAAAGGTGCCGCCGACCAGTACGACGTCGTTGTGATCGGCAGCGGACTGGGCGGGATGACGTCCGCCAACATCCTGGGACGCGCCGGACATCGGGTGCTGTTGCTCGAGCAGCACTACAAACTGGGCGGTTTGGCGACCTGGTTTCTACGGCCCGGTGGACACATTTTTGACGTTTCGTTGCACGGGTTTCCCCACGGGATGATCAAGTCGTGTCGCCGCTATTGGAATCGTGACATCGCCGATCGGATTGTCCAGCTCAAGAACATCCGCTTTGACAACCCGCAGTTCTCGCTGACAACGACGTTCGACCGTGAGGATTTCACACGCTTGCTGACGACTGACTTTGGGATCGATCCGGTCACGGTAAATGATTTTTTCGATACCGCGCGAGGCATGAATTTTTATGACGACCAGACGACGACCACTCGCCAGTTGTTCGATCGGTTTTTCCCGGGACGTGACGATGTCGTACGACTGCTGATGGAACCGATCACTTATGCCAACGGTTCGACGCTGGAAGACCCGGCGATCACCTACGGGATCGTGTTTAGCAATTTCATGAACAAGGGCGTGTTCATCTATGAGGGCGGCACGGAAGATCTTGTTGCGCGGATGAAAAAGGAACTTGAATCCAATGGCGTGGACATTCGGATCAACTGTGGTGTTGACCGGATCCACCTCAGCGACGGAAAGGTTTCTGCGGTCGAAGTGCATGGTCGTCGGATCCGATGCCGAGCGGTAGTCAGCAATGCGAATTTGCGTACCACGGTGCTCAAAATGATCGGGGCCGAGGCGCTCGACAAGGACTATGTGGAACGGACCGAGGCAGTACGGCTCAACAACAGCAGCACTCAGGTCTACATGGCGTTGAAACCGGGCGAAGAGATCGACGAGTCTTCGGGAGATCTGTTCTTTACCAGTACCTCCAGGGAATTCCGTACCGACCTGTTGCTCAGTCGCAATATCACCAGTCGCACGTTCAGTTTTTATTACCCGCGAACCCGGCCGACCAAGAAGGAACGATTCGCGATCGTGAGCAGCACCAATGCCAACTGGTCCGACTGGGCCGATCTGAATGAACAGGATTACAACGCCAGCAAGCAAGATCTCGTCGAAACCACGATCGATGCACTGGAGAAGTACATACCGGGCATCCGAGACAAGATCGACCGCGCCGAGGCCGCCACGCCTCGTACATTCAATCATTACACGCGACACGAACTCGGTGCCAGCTTCGGGACGAAATTCGAGGGACTCGGTATCAGCCGCGAATTGCCTCAGCAAGTCGGCGGAATGTACCACGCCGGCAGTGTCGGCATCATCATGAGTGGCTGGTTGGGGGCAATCAATTATGGTGTGATCGTCAGCAATGAAGTCGACCAGCAGCTGACCCGCGAAAGCTCGTCCGTCTAGCGTTTGCCTGATCGGTAGGGATGGGCAAAGTGGCTTCCGATCGATAAACAGTGTCGGTTCCTCGAGCACTCAATCCATCTGCCGAAAGAAACGCACGACCGATGTCGCAGCCCACACCGATTCGCATCGTGATCATTGGTGGCGTCGCGGGCGGCGCTTCGGCCGCCGCCCGGGCGCGTCGCGTCAGCGCAACGGCCGAGATCGTTCTGATCGAACGAGGCGCCAACATATCGCTGGCCAATTGTGGCTTGCCCTACCACGTTGGCGGCGAGATCGTGTCGCGCGACGACCTGTTGATCGCCACTCCAAAAATGTTTCGCGAGCGTTTCGGAATCGATGTTCGAGTCAATACGGAAGCGATTTCGATCGATCGTGAATCAAAAACGGTAACGGTAAAGACGCCGGGCGGGGCGGAGGAAGCGGTCCACTATGACCGGTTGATCCTATCACCGGGCGCCGAACCGAATCGCCTGCCGGCGGTGAAACGACCGCTACAGAACCTGACCACGCTATGGTCGCTCGCGGACATGGATCGGATCATGGCCGAGTTGGCCGATAAGGCAGAAGCAAAAACAGTTGTCATCAGGTGGCGGTTGCATCAGGCACATTCCGATCGATCAATTGATCGATCGGATCGCAGAACTCGATGCCTCGCGTCCGACCGTCACGGTTTGCCATAGTGGAAAACGAGCTCATCTGGCCGCCAGTCTGCTGGCGACATCGGGATTCGACGACGTGCGCAATTTGACCGGTGGCGTATCGATTCGAAGCCGCTTTGAGCGTTAACGTGACGCTTCCAACTTAGCCACAAACTGTCGGGGCTTCAAAAAGAACAGTCGACAGGCCAAGCAGGTTGCCTCCGCTCGAAGCTGTTGGGCCAATTGGTCACAGCAGTCAATGAAGTTTTTGGCCTGCGCCGGATCGATTTGTTTGGCAACCAGTTCGCATCTCTGTTGCAGCACGGCGACGTCTTGTGCCTCGCCCAGTCGGTCACCCAATTGTTCGGCTAGCTCGATGTGCGCCGTCAGTTCGAGTCGATACGCAGGATTCATGAACCGACACTGGTACAGGTGCGATTTGACGTGCTTGCGTAATTGGTGATACGCCTCCGCGTCGCCCGATCGAAGCGTTTGATGGACCGATTGTCTCCCTTTTCGATAGACCTCGGCCAAGACCTTGGCTGTCATCTTTCGGTTGCTTCGTAGCTGGATACTTGAAACAAGGTCGCGTGCTCGCGCAAGGTGATCCGTCGCTTTGGCACAGGCAGAAAACAACGGTTGATCGGGGTCGACGAATTGCGTCACGGATTCGCTCAGCACTTCGGTAACCTGCGAAAATGCGTCGACATCAAAACGCTGCTCCATCAGCGACCGCACGCGAGCGAGAGAAGTTGGGATGATTTGTGCGTCGCGGTATGGCGACAAAACAGCGGACGCATCACGAACCTCATTCGCCGCTTTCCGTGATTTACGCGGCGCCGCGACTCGCAATAATCGCAAGTTCGCACGAACGCGTTTGCACCGTCGACGAACACGATGGATGTTCTCGTCATCCGCAGACGTCGTGCCTTCGGTTTCCGATATCGCCTTGTTCAACTGGTCGACAATGGATCGCTTGAGCTTGTTGCGACCAGGTCTGGGACTGTTTCGAGAGGACCCCATGCTTCGTTACGCCTCTGGAATGTTTGGTTGCTGGCCAGAAATATCTGCTGAAATGTTCTCCAGAATTGACGCTCCGTCGGCAATCAGCGGCGGTAAATCATCATCGATCCATTTCATCACCGTCGATTCCCGTTCGGATAATGGCCAGCTTGCGAATGATCGGACGGCCTGGCAAGTTGATTCAGAAATCATGGATGCGCCGATGACCGTGGGCTGCGGTGTCGCGACGGGCGCGGCGTCTGGAGCGATCGAATCCGTTGTCGCGGTCGCCTCGCCGCTAGCGACCACCGCTTGGGCACGGCTGAGGTAGTTGATCACCAACAACGCATCGAGTGCCGAGACTCGGAAATCTGCGTTGGTGTCGAAATAGGCGACATTCGATTCATCGCCCCCGACCAATACGGAGGTGTTGCCATCGATTCGTTGTGATTCTTGACTCAATTGATTGACCACGATCAAGGCGTCGAGCGCTGAGACAATCGTGTCACCGTTCACATCGAGCCGGTCACGGCTGTTCGTATTGGTGGTCGGCAGCTGGGGAAGGCCGATGTCCAGGCTGCCAAGGATCACGTTTTGCGAATCGGAGGAATACGCCAGCGTATTGCTTGTCTGTGAATTCGGAATCAACTCAAACGCTTGCACGAGGATCGTTTCTGTGAGTTCGGGGTCGATCAAGGCATCGAACTCCGCATCGGTTACGCGGATCAATGCGACGGCAACGCCGACGGTGTCGGCAATGGCGATGGCAACCTCTTCGGCATCGACGATATCTACCGTGATCCCGAATTGCTGGAACGTGTGCGAACCACGCTCGGTACCACGAACGAATCCCACAAGTGATCCAGGCGTTGCGCAGGAATAGCTCAGCTGATTCAAGCCGGCATGGATTGGCTCGCCGGCGAGACAGGTTCCGATGGCAAGGGAAACCTGATCGTCTTCGCCAAGGATTCCGTTGGCCGGTGTCGAGTCCGGATCGACTTGGTCGGATGCGGTAACTTCGGCTGTGTTGGTCAACGAATCTGTTGAATCGACGATCGTGGTGATGCTCAGCACCGCGCTAGACTCTGCGTCCAGATCTCCAACCCGCCAAACGCCGTCCAGGTCGTCATAGGCACCCTGAGACACGGCCGAGCCGGTGAACACCAAGTCGAGCGGCAGAATGTCGCGGACTTCGACACTCGTGGCTCGATCGGGACCATCGTTGACCAGGGTGATTGTGAACGTGACTTCCTGACCCAGCGTGGGATTCGCATCGCTGACAGTTTGAGTCAATGACAGATCGGCGACCTTGGGCGGTGGATCTCCGACCTGTCCCACTTCCACCGCGCCGATGTCGGTGCCATCACCGGCGTTGTTGATGCCGAGGTCATCGATCAGGCGGACAAAAGGACTGTCGCGCTGGTCCGTTGACACTGCGTTGGGGTTCGATCCCTGATCAATGGCGGGGCTGCCGTTCAGCAGCGAGTGGGTCAGGGTCAAACCACCATTGTCCGCAAGCGGCCCCAATCGTGGGTCTTCACCAACAATGTTGTGATTGACACCATCGACGACCGAATGCCCCTCCGCGTGTTCGATCAAGCTGAACGTCACCGAGGTCAAATCACCGGCAAGGTCCGCTCCTTGTCCGCCGGCGTGATTGCCCGAAACGATCACACTTTCGATGCTGGTTGATGCACCTGCGGAGGTGACGTTTCGAATCCCGCCGCCGTCACCCGTGGTTGCCGTATTGGCCGCGATCGTGCTACTGGCGATGTCAATCAGGGCGTCACTGCCATCGTCGGCTTCGTTGTGGATTCCGCCGCCGGATAGGTCAGCCTCGTTTCCCGAAATCGTGCTGTTTTGAATCGTAAGACTTGCCACCACTGGCGCGTAATCATAGACGACGCTCCGATTGGACAGGCCGCCGCCATTTTCCGCACGATTGCCTGAAATGGTGCTACGAGAGATCATGACGGCCGCCATTCCATCGTAGCTATAGTTGTTGATGCCGCCTCCCGCGTCGGCGCGATTGTTGGCGATCGTGCTGTCGGTGATTTCCAGATTCGCGGCGTCGACGTAGGCATAGTTCGCCACGCCGCCACCCCGCGCGGTACGGTGATCACCGTTTTCAAAAATGACGCTTCGTGAGATCTGCAGGATGCCGTTGTAGTTGGCGACACCGGCACCATTGGTAGCGATATTGCCCGTGATCGTACTTTCGGCGATCGTCAACTCACCCTCGTTGCGAATACCTCCCCCACTCCCTTCCACCCACACGTACTCATTTTCGATGACCCCGCCACGGATCGTGACGCCATCGATAACAACCACGCCGCTCACCACATCCATTACGCGGTCGATGCCGCCACCGTCAATGATCGTGTCGATGGCACCGGCGCCCTGTAAAATCAGGTCTTGCCTGATGTCCAGGTCACCGGTCTGTGCGTCTTGATCGTCGGTTCCTGCCAGCGACAGCGTGTAGGTTCCCGCAGAAAGTTCGATGCGATCGGGGCCATCCACGTTCTCCAGTGCGTTGGCCTCCTGGATCGCGGCGCGCAACGTACAAGGTCCGTCACTGCTAATTTCGCAGACCCCATCCCCAGGAATCAAATCCACCGCATCGATGGTGCTCGTAACCACCCACGTTGCCAGGAGTCGGCGCGTCTCGAGGCGTTCCATACGCAGTCGATGCTGACGCAACGGACGTTCTCGTCGCCGTAGTCGAAACTTTGCGGGCATGAATCTGGAGTGCTTGCTCAGACAATCGTGTCAGGTTGGGGTTGAGGAGGAATTTGCGACCGCTTCATACTACTTGCCACGCTTGGTGAGTGCGTTTTTGCCGGCAATCTCCCTGGTATCGAGTTGGAAGACCAACGTCACCGACCTCCAGGGTCCGCGAGACTTCGACACGAATATCAGCGAGAAACCTGGTGGCAGGGCGTTGCCAAAATGGAAGCTTAGCAAAGATACGGTATTTTTACCGATTAGCGATGAAGTAGCAATTATTCCGATTATTCATGCCGATGGAGGAAAGAGTCCGCTGTGCTGCGCGGGGGCAGCAGTCACTGTCATGGAGCCTCGGACTCCGACGGATCCGAGCGGCAGGAGAAACCTGTGATTCCACGGTTCATTGGAGGTATCGAAGTTGAATCTCGCGAAGCGCCCCTGGCCGCGAATCTCTTTGCATCTTTCCGCGATCGTGGCACTCAGCGGCGTCTGGACACTCACTTGCCTGACAAGCGTTTGGCCACAGGGCGTTGCCACCGATTGCGACCAGGTTGACGCCGCCAATCACGACGGAGGTTACGATCAATGTGACGCGGTATGCGCCGTGTTGAAGCCGCGCTGGTTGGCTCGCGGGAGTGCCGTGTACATGGATCGATTGACAGCCGATTCCCTGACATTGATTCAAAGCACCGTGAATCCGAGTGAGCAATTGAATGCAGATGATTTCAACTTTGATTGGGTTGCCGGGTTCGATCTGTCACTGACACGCAAGGCTTGGGACGACAATGCGGTCGAAGTCCGCTATCTGGGTTTCAACTCGTTTGATGCATCGGCGTTCGCGGCGACGGGTGGAAATCCGGTACAGATCGATTCGACACCGCCAGTGTTTGCATCCAATGTGCAATCGATTGACGCCCATGATTCAAGTGATTTGTTCAGCATCGAAGCGAACTATCAGCTCGCGATTTATGATTCAGTAACGGTCTCGGCCGGAATTCGCTATCTTTCATTCGATGATGATTTGACGTCCGTTCTGGACGCGAATCCGCAGACGTTCGGATACGACGTATCGACGCGGAACGACTTGTATGGCGTTCAAATTGGCGCTACCAGCATTCCCTGCGCACCCGTCTTTGGCTGCCTATGGGTGTCCGCGACTGGGAAGGCAGGTATTTACGGAAACGATGCCCGGCAGCGAAGCCTGCTCGACACCGGAGCGGCGAGTTTGTCGATCAATGATTCGGCCGACAACACTGCATTCGTCGGGGAAATCGGGCTATCGAGCAGATTGCCGGTGGGACAATGTCTTTCGATGATCGCCGGCTACAGTCTGCTTTACCTCGACAACGTCGCGATCGCGAGCGATCAGACCTCTGCCAGCGACTTCTTCAACGGAGCCGGAAGCGATAACGACGGCTACGCCGTTTTTCACGGAATCCATCTGGCGATCGAGTTGCGGCTGTAGCTGAAAACGTGCAGCTCGCGTCTTCGACGCAGCAAAATGCGATGACCGCAGGAGCCCGCGGCGGGTGTGATTGGTTCGCTGCTGACGAAGATTCCAATTTTGCCAACTGCGCGAGTTGGCATGAATCTCTCCACGCCATTTGCTTGATTTCGAACTGTTTTTCGCATCGGCGCAATGATCGTCCTTGTCCCGTTCGATCTAACGAACTGTGAAACGCGCTCAAGGCTATGTTGCGATCGACGGTCGGTTGCACATTGTGGGGCATTGGAAGGTCCGGCGCGATCGCCATTTTCTAAACATCGATTGCGACTGGTCACACCTACGGGCTTACCAATACCATGACAAGAATCAATACAAACGTTCCGTCGCTGGTCGCTCAAAACCGACTGCAAAGCAGTAACACCGACCTGCAACGGGCTTTGACCCGTTTGAGCACGGGTCTGCGGATTAACAGTGGCGCCGACGACCCGGCCGGTTTGATTGCCAGCGAGGCGCTGCGAAGTGAAATCACCAGTCTCGGAAAAGCGGTCACCAATACTCGTCGGGCCAGTCAGATCATCAGCACTGCCGACAGTGCGTTGGGGCAGGTCAGCAGTCTGCTCAATGACATTCGCGGGTTGGTCGTTGAAGCGGCCAACGCCGGCGCGTTGAGCGATGAGGAAATCGCGGCCAACCAGTTGCAGGTTGACAGTTCGCTGGAAGCAATCAACCGGATTGCACAGACGACGACTTTTCAAAGCCGAAAGCTGCTGGACGGATCGCTCGACTTTGTCAGCACCGCCAGTTCGGTCGGCTCCATTCGTGATGCCAACATTGACCAGGCGAACCTCGGTTCGACCGGTCAGATCGATGTCGAAGTCGTGATCAGCTCGGCGGCCACTCAAGCTGAGATCAACACTTCTACAGCGGGCTTCAGTGCGGCGGCTGCCGCGAACGTCGCGTTCGGAAACGGAACCGAAGCAGTCACCGTGACGGCTGCGGCGAACGGATCGGCGTTCAATGATGTTCAGATTCAATTTGTTGACGACACGGCCGCCGGCGATGTCGCGACGACGGCCTCCTACGACGCAGATCAAAAAGTCATCACGGTCACTTACAACTCAACGGCAGCGACGGCGACCAACAACGACTTTGCCTCCGTCGTATCGGCGATCAACGGTTTGACCGACTTTGGTGCTGCGCTCTCGGGCGGCGTCGGTACGGTCGCCTTCACGACGCCGACGGCACCCGTTTCGACCGCCAAGACCGGCGGTGAAGTGCTGAATGATACTTTGGTCTTTCAACTCAACGGTGCAAGCGGAGCGGAAACGTTTAACTTTGGCGCCGGAACCTCGTCCGCGCAGATCGCCGACGCCGTGAACCTGGTATCGGACAGCACCGGCGTCAGCGCTGCGGCCGGCGCGACGGGTTTGGATTTCACCTCGACCGCCTACGGCACCGATGCGTTGATCAATATCGATGTGATCAGTGAAGGCGCCGCGGGTACCTTCGGTACCTCGCTGTCGGCGATTCGCGATGTTGGCAGCGACGTCGTCGCCGCAGTCAATGGTGTCGAAGCGAGCGGGGATGCCAACACGCTGACGATCAACACCAGTTCGTTGGACTTGAACATTACCGTTGATGACGGCAGCAGCGCGAACTTCTCGTTCTCGATCACCGGTGGTGGTGCACTGTTCCAGCTCGGCCCGGACGTGACCAGCAACCAGCAGGCACGACTGGGCATCCGTAGCGTCAGCACCGGTCAAATTGGTGGTGCCTCCGGTCGGCTGTATGAACTGGGCAGCGGTCAAGCACGGTCGCTGACCAACGATGTCAACGGTGCCGCTCGAATCATCGACGAAGTGATCTACAAGGTGACCAGCCTTCGCGGTCGACTTGGTGCGTTTCAGTCAACGACGTTAGAAAGCAACCTGGTCAGCTTGAATGACACGCAGGCGAACCTGCAGGAAGCGGAGAGTTCGATCCGCGACGCCGACTTTGCGAAAGAATCGGCCCAGCTGACGCGAGCTCAGATTCTCGTCCAATCGGGCACAAATGTGTTGAGCCTGGCCAATCAGAATCCACAAAACGTCCTTGCTTTGCTGCGATAGCAGCGTCGACGAAGCGACGATCATTGATAGCACATCGGCCGGCGGAGAGTTTTCTCCGCCGGTCGTTTTGCATTTCTACGGACATACCGGTTGTATGCATTGGACCGATGATCTGACGTGTGGTTGAAGATCCCGTCGAGATTCAGGCGTGATTTCTGACATCACCACAAACCGTGACAAAGGCTTCGGAAGGCCAAAACCCATCGCCGCGTTTGAGCGATCGATTGTCCGGCATCCATGCAACGTCCAATCCGAATTGGCCATCGTAAGGCTTTGAAGCAGAGCACGCGGGAGGCCGCAAAGAACCAAGGTTTAGAACCATGACAAGAATCAACACGAATGTGTCTTCGCTGGTAGCTCAGAATCGTCTGCAAACCAGCAACAACGACTTGCAATCCGCTTTGACTCGGTTGAGCACCGGACTTCGCATCAACAGTGGTGCCGACGACCCCGCCGGCTTGATCGCCAGTGAAGCGCTGCGCAGCGAGATCACCGGCCTGAACAAGGCGATCAGCAACACGCAACGGGCCAGCCAAATCATCAGCACCGCCGACAGCGCGTTGGGCCAGGTCAGCAGTCTGCTCAATGACATTCGCGGGCTGGTCGTCGAAGCGGCCAACGGCGGAGCGCTCAGTGACCAGGAGATCGCCGCCAATCAGTTGCAGATCGACAGCTCGCTGGAAGCGATCAACCGAATCGCCCAAACGACCACCTTTCAAGGCCGAAAATTGCTCGACGGGTCGCAAGACTTCGTCAGCACAGTGGGCTCGGTCTCCTCGGTGCGGGATTCCAGCATCGAACAAGCCAAACTGGGCAGCGGTAGCCTCGATGTCTCGGTGGTCGTCAGCACTGCGGCGTCACAAGCATCGGTGACCGCCAGCGCATCAGCGTTCACAACCGCCGCGGCGGCCAACGTCGCCTTTGGCAACGGCACCGAAGAAATCACCGTCACCGCGGCCGCGACCGGATCGGACTTCAACGATGTGCAGGTTCAGTTTGTCGATGACACAACCGCCGGCGATGTGGCCTCGACCGCCTCGTATGACGCGGACCAAAAGATCATCACGGTCACTTACAACTCGACCGCGGCCACGGCGACCAACAGCGATTTCGCCTCGGTCGTCTCGGCGATCAACGGCTTGACCGACTTTGGCGCCGCGCTCTCGGGTGGTGTCGGAACGATTGCCTTCACCACTCCGACCGCAACGGTCACCACCGCCAAGACGGGTGGCGAAGTTCTGGCCGATGCCTTGGTATTGCAGCTGAACGGATCGAGCGGAGCAGAGACATTCAACTTTGGTGCCGGTACTTCCAAGGACCAGATCGCCTCGGCGATCAACCTGGTTTCCGACAGCACGGGAGTTGCGGCCGCGGTTGCCTCGGGTGCCCTTTCGCTGACCTCCACCGATTACGGCAGCGATGCGTTGGTCAACGTCGATGTGATCAGCGAAGGGAGCAGCGGAACGTTCGTCGCCAACTTGGACGCGACGCGAGCCACCGGGACCGACATCGTGGCCACGGTCAACGGTGTCGAAGCGACCGGCTCGGCAAACACGCTGTCGATCAACACCAGTTCGCTGGACCTCAGCTTGACGGTCGATGACGGCAGCAGCACGAATTTCAGCTTCACCATCTCTGGTGGCGGTGCGACCTTCCAACTGGGTCCGGAAGTGAGCGGCACGCAGCAAGCGAACCTGGGGATCGGCAGCGTCAGCACCGGCCAACTCGGGGGTGCCACCGGCCGGCTGTACGAACTCGGCAGCGGGCAAGCGAGAAGCCTGGTCACCGACGCGATCGGCGCGGCCAAGATCGTCGATCAGGTGATCGGCAAGGTCACTGGGCTCCGCGGCCGATTGGGCGCATTCCAGTCGACGACATTGGAAAGCAACCTGGTCAGCCTCAATGACACGAAAGCGAACTTGCAAGAAGCCGAAAGCTCGATCCGCGATGCCGACTTCGCGCAAGAATCGGCCAAGCTGACTCGCGCCCAAATCTTGGTCCAGTCGGGCACGAACGTGCTATCGCTGGCCAACCAGAATCCTCAAAACGTCCTCGCTTTGCTGCGATAACCGATTTTTCGCCCAGCGACGACGATTACCAATAGCGCAACGGCCGACGGAGTACTTCTCCGCCGGCCGTTGTCGCGTTTCGGGAGATGAGTTAGACGAGGTTCTTGCGAACGGCCCAGACAGCCGCTTGCGTTCGATCGCTCACACCGATCTTGCGAAGGATGTGCTGTACATGTTCCTTGACCGTCTCGTAGCTAATACCCAGCATCTTGGCGATTTCTTTGTTCGTCAATCCGAGCGCCATTTGACGGAGCACTTCGCTTTCACGCTGCGTCAATGGGACCTCAATGTCCTGGCTCAATCTCGGTGTCGCCAGTGCACCGGTGACCCGACGCAACTCTTCTCGTGTCCAAGCCGACTCGCCACTGACCGCGGTTTCCAAAGCGCTGATCAGCCGCTCACGCGGAGCGGACTTCAACACGTATCCCGCCGCACCCAACGCCACCGCACGGGCGATGTATGTCGGATTGTCATAGGCCGAGAACAAAACGATCGGCAGATCCGGGTGATCCAATTTCAACCGACCCAGTGCGTTCAGCCCGTCGCCCCCTTCCATGCGAATGTCCATTAGCACGACGTCCGGAACCGACTTCTCCACAGCCGCGATCGCTTCTGCTGCGGTCGTCGCCTCTGCCGAGATTTCCAAGTCCGTCTTTTCGAGCATCAAGCGCAAACCAAGGCGAATGATCTCATGATCGTCAACGATCAATAGTTTTTTACCCATCGAAACTCCAGTATTGTTTTGCTTTGCATCGCGGCGACCGAAAAAGACCACCCCTCAATTTGCTACCTGACACAAACCAGCCGAGACCCCTCGGAAGAGTGTCGCACACTTGGTCATCCCCCATGATGGGACAACATTCGACGCATCGTCTCGCGGCAGTCTCTCGTCCTAAAATCTGTACCCAACAATTTGGTCAGATTTTTAAAAGATCACGGACAAGGTTTAGCCAAGGAGATCCAGAATTGACCCTTTCACCTTCCATTAACGGTGCGTCTCTCCCCCAAGTGGGTACCCCCATCATAGCAAACCAAGAAGGAATGGGTGCCCCATTCGGTTGGAAAGGAGGAAAAACGCGGGAAACCGCATGGGGGACCCGGCGCCCGATCGTGAATCGGTCGCCCAGGGCGGCAATTGGCACTGTTTGTCCAGCGAAATCGGGGGTATTGAAGCCGGGCACGCGATACTCGTCACTGACAATCGGCCGGGTCGATGGAGGTTGGGGGGGATACCTCAGGGTGGGGCAGTGCACGTGATGATGGCTACAAGGATGCACTATCCGATGCGGCCATCCGTTTGGCGGTGATCAAATCCTTGAACTGATGCCGCAGGTTCTTGAGCCAAAAAATCAGATAGATGTTGGCAACGAACGAAATCAGTAACAGACCGTTGAACAGCGGTTGCGCCGAAACAGGTCGCCTGGTCGTTTCGGCATCGGCCGGCCGAGAATTTCGTGATTGGGTTTCGGTCGGGGAATTCATTCCCAGGGATCCCGCTTCCAGCGTCTGGATCGTGCGATCCGATCTCAGATCGGGGCGATTATCGCGAGCGAAGCGGGCATCGGACGACGATTGGGGGGATGACGATTGAGGGTAAGGATTCGTAGTGCCACGAGCCGAATTGGCATCCGATGAATAGGTATTGGGCGGATACACAGTGGATGGATACGTGTTGGGCGGGTACGTATTGGGTGTACCCAGCGAGCTTCCGATCCGACCGTTTTGGGCGAACGGTTCGTCGGCGGGCGGATTCGACATCGCTGTGGTGTAGGGATCGATCGGTCGACCGTTCGGATCGAGTCGCCGTCCGTCACGATCAACAGGTCGGCCGTAGACGTCGACCGTAAAGGTCCCCGGAGGCAGCGTGGCAAGTTGTGCCGCCGTGGGTCGTGAATCCGCCGCGTTGAAGGGGGCACCTTGTGTCGGTTGAGTTTGGAATGAGTTCGCAGTGGTGTTTCGATTTGTCGCCGGGTACAGCGATGACGGATCTTGGCCGGCATTGGAGGGAGCGACTCCGGCGGGCAAGCGACCGAATGGGTCATTGGGCGTGAGGCCCGTTGCACCCGAGCGCCCTGATGTCATGACATCGGTAGCCCCGACGGGTTGACGCTGCATGTTGCCCGTCGCAGGTGCGGGGTTGACCGCGTTGGATGATGGAAAGTTCTGTGCTGTGAATCCGGTCGCGGCACCTGGCGGATCGGTCGAGGGGACATCGGGCCGTCGTCCGGTCAGATCGCTCCAAGTATTGTCGCGCGGATTGATTGGATCGGTGGAAGGCCCGCCGGCGCGAGTTCGCGCCATCATGCCTTGGGGATCGCTGCCGGTGAATTGAAGTGATTGGCTGCGTGGATCGGCCGGGGGCGGCACATTGGTTGCCCCAGCGACCGGATTTCGCAGCACGTTTTCGGCTCGACCGAGAAATTCACTGCCGGAGGCAACCGTTGCATCGGCGGCAGTCCCAAATCGCTTGGCGGCGGCATTGAATTCATTCTGTGCCCTCGCGCCGGGCATTTGCGCTGAGTTTGCCGCGCTGCCATCATCGAAACTGCGGAGCGATGGTGGCAGCGTGAATCCCGAATCGCGATTGGCGTCATTGGTTTGCGGTTTCATCACCGAAGCTTTGCTAGCTGTCTCGATGCCACGAATCGGTATCGCTTCCCTCAGGTCGGTCGATGCTGGGACCGGCATCGGCGTATGATCGGTCTGCGCGACGTAGCTTCCCCGATCGTCAGCTTGGTGAGAGAAATCGGGGGCAGATGTACGTGGCAGTGGACCGTCACCCACTCGGACAATCACTCTCGATACGCGACCGCGAACGGCTGGATCGATCGTGCTGCTGATCTCACCGAGTCGCTGGATTTCCTGTAACTGATCGGGTGGGATTTGGATGACATACTCCACACCGTCCTTGCCATCTGGCTGCCAGCCGTACGTGATGCCCAGGGTGGCCACCATCAATAGCGTTGGGACTCCGCCCATCGTTCATTCCTTGAATGCTGATTCCTGTCGAAATCCCGCCGACGCGTGCCGCAATAGGTTTCCGAGGGTTGGACCGACGATCGTAATGCTACTGTGGGGTGGCGGTAAAGAGAGATTTGCCGGGTCCAGGGTGGTCGTTGAGTCGCAAGGAAGTTTGCGGTGTTCCGGCAATCGAGCGATCCGACCGATCGCCTCACGCATTCGTCCACGAGACGGTGATACGATTGGACCAGTTGTTTGCTAGCTAATTCGATCTCCTCGGTGGTATTGAATCGACCGATGCCAAACCGCACGCTTCGACTGCGCCATCGACTCGCTCAGTCCCAGAGCCGTTAGCACATGACTCGGTTTGGCTTCGACGCTGCTGCAAGCTGACCCGCTACTGAAGGCGATGTCCGGTGTCGCCGAGATCCAAGCCGATCCTTCGATCGCTGGAAGAATGAGGTTCAGATTCCCCGGCAAGCGATGATCGCTCGGTAACGGCGGCCCGTTCAGTACGACGCCAAGAATCGCGTCGGACAGGTTGTTCCACAACAGGTCTCGCAATCGACGCGAATCGGATTGCTGCTGGGACATTTCATCGAGGCACAGGCGAAGTGCGGCAGCGATGCCGACCACACCCGCGGTATTCATGGTGCCACTGCGAAGATTTCGCTGTTGGCCACCGCCGACGATCTGCGGTTTCAAACGGACTCGTCGGTTCGAATTTCCGACAACGAGCAGTCCGGTTCCTTTGGGACCATAAAACTTGTGCGCGGTCGCGCTGATCAGATCAATATCCGATGCTTGCACATCGACAGGAATCCTGCCCACGGCTTGAGTCGCGTCGCTGTGCAGCAGTGCGCCGCGTGCATGACAGATCTCGGCAATCTGCTGCATCGGTGCGATCGCGCCAATTTCGTTGTTGGCCCACATCACCGAAACCAGCGCTGTGTCATCGTCAATCGCATCGGCCAGTTGGTCCAGATCAACGATTCCCGCCAGCGGATCACCGGATGGGTGGACGGGAACCCGGGTCACACGAAACCCCTCACACTGCAGATCCGCGCAAACATCCAGCACCGCGGGATGTTCGCTTTCGACAGTCACGATGTGTCGACGCTTTTGTCTTGGATGGGTGCAAACCCCACGGATCGCAAGGTTGTTGCTCTCGGTCGCACCACTGGTGATCACAATCGCGTCGGCCCTTGCACCAAGCATCGCTGCCAACTCGCTGATCGCCTGCCGGATCGCTTCGCCAGCGCGACGGCCATACGCATGTGAATCGCTATGCGGGTTCCCAAAGTGCTCAGCGAACCATGGCAACATCGCTTCGACCACGCGTGGGTCGCAGCGAGTTGAGGCGTGATTGTCCAGATAGATCATGGTTTCGTGTGCCCAACCGTTTCGTGTGCCCAACCGTTTCGCGTGCTAATAAAGCGCCTCGATCGCCAGCTGACTCCAAGTTTCCAACCGGTCGATCTCGTCCCGCAACTGAGACACACTGACGAATCCACCTTCGGCCAAATCCGTTTCGTTGCTCTTGACCAGCGGTTTGTTCAGCACGAATCGATGCACCACGCCCAAATGGACTTGACCGACTTCATTGGACGGATCGTAGATCAATCCCACACGTGATTCGCTGTACTCCGATTCGAGTTGGACTTCCTCGGCCAGTTCACGTTGCATTCCCGTCGAATAAGGGTCGGCACCATCGGCAGCGTCGTCGCGGCTGATGTGTCCGCCGATACCGACGCTCCGTTTGGCGTGCAAGCGTGCTTCGCCGGAACCGCCCCCCCGTGTGTAGGTGAACAGTTTCACGTCGCCCGAGTCGTCGGTCCATTGAAGCAAGACATAGGGGATCAGCTGCTTGTAACTTGGATCGGTTTCCATCTGGCTCCGTGGCTCAAACGAGAGCTGGTCGCTCAGCAGAATCGGCCTTAGAAAGCGGTCCACGTCGGCTTCAAAACCCTCGACGTGACCGATTTCTTTGATCACCGATTCTGGAACGACAAGGATGTGTTCTTCTTGGGCGGACAATGCGAAATCCCCTGCTGGAAGGATCGGTTGAGATGGTAAGAGTTGATTCGAGGAGTTGCGTCCTTACAAGTACGCCTGAGGGCCGTCGGATCAGCCGCGGCCGTCACTCTGTCGGAGCACGATTCTCCGGGACAAACATTTTCCTCGACGGAGCTACTTTTCAACGACCCAAATGTTGCGAAAGACAACCGGATTGCCGTGATTTTGCAAGAACAGGGAATCGGGCTGGGGACCTTCGTCGTGATAACCGGGTGTGCCGTGTGGAAGTTCAAGGTGCTCGTGAATCAGAACCCCGTTGTGCTTGATGGTGACACGAGCATTGTTGGTTTTTTTGCCCTCCGCATCGTAGCGTGCCGCTGTGAACTCGATGTCGTAGGTTTGCCAGGTCAGCGGGGGAAAGCACATGTTGACGATCGGTTCAGCGATCGAATAGATGCCGCCACATTCGTTGTTCTTACCCTCCAGACCAAACGAATCGAGCACCTGAACTTCGTATCGACCTTGCACATAAACGCCGCTGTTTCCGCGACCCTGGCCGCGGGCAGTGGGCATGAACGGCGTGCGGAACTCGAGATGAAGCTGATGATCGCCGAATTTCTGTTTGCTGGCACAGTTCGTCGCGCCCAGCCATTGGTCGTCGACCAATTGGCCACGCTCGAACGAGTCGGCTGATGTGCCGTCAAACAACACGCTGGCCCCCTGAGGAGGTTTCGCCCCGAGCGTTGGACTCTGGCGATCAACCTTGTCCATGGATCCATGAGTATTTCCATCCACCAGGATCAAGATTTTCCCATTCGCGATTTCGAGGTCAGCTTTTTCGAGATGCACCAAGAGCTTCCCATCGACAACTTTCCCTTCGGCCACGTGTTGCTCATCACCGCGTTTCCATCCGGCCCCCGGCAAGCCACCGTGGTAACCGACGATCCGAAACTCGCCTTTCCCCAAAGCGATCACCTGGGCACCGAACAGCTTCGTGCCCTCCTTCACGCCAACCGTGCCCTGGTATTCTCCTTGCAAGGCGAAGTCGGGGCCGGCCGATGCCGGATCGGTGAACACGGCTGCTCCCTGATCGGCTCCGCGGGCCATTGAGGACAACGTGAAGATCAATCCGAAGGTAAAAACTGTCTGTTTGAAGGTCATCATCAGTGTCTCTCTCGTGCTTTCTTGGTGGGGCAAAAGCTTTGACCGGAATCTTATCGCGCCGTTGGCGATCGTTGATCGAATCTTGGCAATCGGTCGTCCATTGAGTCGCCAGCGACGGCTTTTGGGTTTCTGATCGAGTAATATAACGACCGCGAGCCAGGTGATCGGATGATCGCTCGCGAGATAATGTCCGGTTCCATTTTTGGAGAACGTGTTTGATGATCCGATTTTCTTCCTTCGCTCGTTCGTTTACCCATCTCGGCGTGATCGCCGGGGCACTTGCTTGCCTGGCATCGTCGGCCACCGCCGATGTGACGCTGCCCAAAATTTTTGGCGACCACATGCTGCTCCAACGGGGGCTGGACGCGCCCGTCTGGGGATGGGCGGATGCGGGTGAGCGAGTCACGGTGAAGTTTGCTGACCAGCAACACCAGACAACCGCCGACGAGCACGGCCGCTGGATGGTGCACCTGGATCCGATGTCGGCAAGCGATCAGGGTCAATCGTTGACGGTAGCGGGAAACAACGAGATCCGTTTCAACGACATTTTGGTCGGTGACGTTTGGATCTGCTCCGGCCAGTCAAACATGGAGTTGCCGACCAATGTGGTGATCAACGCACAACAGGAGGTGGAATCAGCCGACTATCCCGAGATTCGATTGTTTGACGTTCCTGGACACACAACGTCGCCGTTACCCAAAGACGACGTGCCCGGCGGTACCTGGCAACCTTGTTCGCCGCAGAGCGTCGCCGGATTTTCGGCGGTGGGCTATTTTTTCGGCCGAGACTTTCATCGCGAGACAGGCGTTCCGATCGGGTTGATCGGAACGAACTGGGGCGGGACAAGGATTGAACCTTGGACACCTCCGGTCGGGTTTCGCAGTGTGCCGGCACTGCAAGCCATTTCCGAGTCGGTGGACCGCTTCGATGTGGCAACCGAGCAAGGCAAGCAGACTTGGAATAGATACGCCGAAGCGATCGAAGGTTGGGCGCGAAGTGCGAAACAGGCACTGCAGGATGGAACCACGCTATCGGCTCCACCGGAAACGCCGGGATTCAAAAATGCGAATGAACCGACCACGATCTACAACGCGATGGTTCACGGATTGGCTCCCTATGGCATTCGCGGTGCGATTTGGTACCAGGGTGAAAGCAACGGCGGTGAGGGTGTGGAGTACTTTCACAAAATGCAGGCGTTGATCGAAGGTTGGCGTCAGGTCTGGAACCAGGCTGAATTCCCGATCTATTTCTACTTCGTGCAATTGGCCGATTTTCAACAACCGAACAACGATCCCGCCGGCGGCGACGGCTGGGCGCGACTAAGAGAAGCTCAGCTTCAATCGCTTTCAATAAAGAACACCGGAATGGCCGTGATCACCGATATCGGTCAGGCCAACGACATCCATCCACGCAATAAACAGGATGTTGGGTATCGGCTAGCGCTGTGGCGCTGTGCGATGTGGCCAACAAAGATGTGGTGGTCAGCGGTCCGCTGTACCACGATTTGGAAGTCGAAGACGGGAAGATTCGTATCCACTTTGACCACGTCGGCGGCGGACTGATGGTCGGCAAGCGTAAGGATGGCCTGCAGCCGACGCTGGCTGACCCGGATGCTCCGTTGCAACGATTCGCGATCGCCGGCGAGGACAAGAAATGGCACTGGGCCGATGCCACGATCGACGGTGATACGGTCGTTGTCTCGTCGGCAGAGGTGGCGAAACCGGTGGCCGTTCGCTATGCATTCACGATGAATCCCCAAGGCGCCAACCTGTACAATGTCGAGGGGCTGCCGGCATCACCGTTTCGGACCGATTCGTGGTGATTCCTCTGCCATCGGGGCCAACGGCCGATGGTGGCGTGTTATGCTTTTTCAGTGGAATCTTTCATCGCACACAGACCAGTTGTTTCGGAGCAAATCATGAGTGCAACGCTCACGTCGACACTACTTCCCGAAGTCCAAGCTTTTCTCGATGGCTCGGTGCTAGCCAGTTTCGTGGGCGGCAAAGAGTTGATTGGCAGCGGTGGTGAAACGTTCACGACGTTCGATCCCGGATCGGGCGAAAAATTGGCCGAGGTACACGAATTGACCGCGGAGGATGTTGACCGTGCCGTGGACGCCGCCAATCAAGCTTTTCGTGAGCAGCCGTGGGCCAGGCTGCCTCAAAACGAACGCAGCGCTTTGCTGCATCGTTTGGCCGAGGAAGTGGAAAGGCGAAAGCCGATCATCTCGCAGCTCGAGGCACTCGATGCCGGCAAGATTCAGTCTCAGGCTGAGGGAGATGTCCAGAACTTCGTGGACACGATCCGGTACTTCGCCGATCTGGCCGGGCACGTCCAATATCGCACGACATTAGCGGTCCGCGATCATGAGGCATGGACGGTGCGACAACCGTGGGGCGCCTGTGGTTTTATTTTCCCCTGGAATTTCCCCTTCTTGCTGATCGGTTGGGGCATCGCCCCGGCGCTGGCAGCGGGCAACACGGTCGTCATCAAGCCAGCCGAAGATACACCGCTGACCGCGATCTATTTGGCCCACGTTGCCAAGCAGGTCGGTATTCCTGATGGCGTGATCAACGTTGTCACCGGACGTGGCGAGGTGACCGGCGCGGCGTTGAGCGCGAACGCGAAAATCAAGCGAATGTCGTTCACCGGTTCGCCCGAGGTCGGTCGGCTGGTGGGCGAATCCTGTGGACGCAACCTGGTTCCGGTCAAGCTGGAACTTGGCGGCAAAGGCGCGGCGGTTGTCTTTGAGGATGTCGATATCTCCGAC
Organism: Pirellulaceae bacterium; assembly: GCA_963734865.1. Lineage (GTDB taxonomy): Bacteria > Planctomycetota > Planctomycetia > Pirellulales > Pirellulaceae > CBDCUW01. Next base: position 48,290 of record CAVTIV010000018.1, on the reverse strand, counting down.
ACCGCCGACAAACTTGCGACCGCGATCACTTTCCATACAGGACAAGTTTGCTGTGACGCGACGCGGTGGCTGGTCCATCGCGACATCTATGACAAATTTGTCAGCGAGTGTGTCGACCGTCTCAGCCAAATCAACGTCGGGTACCAATTGGATGGTGCGTCTCAAATGGGTCCGGTTGTGAATGAGAAACAACGTCAACGCGTGCTCAGCTACCTGGAAAAGGGGCAGGCCGAAGGGGCAACATGCGTCTTGAAAGGTGGCGTCGCGGAGGTCGCAGGACATCGCGGACACTACGTCAAGCCAGCTCTGCTTGCTGGATCGCTTGACAATGTGGCGGCGCGGAAGAAATCTTCGGACCGGTTGCGTTTTTGGCAAGTTTCGATTCCGAAGAACAGGCGATCGAGATGGCCAATCACACGGACTACGGACTAGCCAACAGCGTGTGGACTTCAGATCTCGGCCGAGCGACACGAGTGGCCGAAGCGATGGTTGCGGGCAACAGTTGGATCAACGCCCACAACGTCTTTGCCCACGGGATTCCCTATGGCGGAGTCAACAAGAGCGGAATGGGCGGCGGTGTGCTGTCGATCGAGACGCTGTTCGACTACTGGCGGAGCACCTCGGTCGTGCGACCGTTGTAGTCAATGTTGCCACATAAAGAGCAACATCGAACAGAAAGAATTGGTTGGCTTCGGGCCGCCGTGTTCGGCGCAAACGACGGCATCGTTTCCACCGCCAGCTTACTTGTCGGTGTGGCTGCGGCCGAGACCACCCGGGAAAGTGTCATGGTGGCGGGCGTTGCCGGATTGGTCGCGGGCGCCATGTCGATGGCAGCCGGCGAATATGTCTCGGTCAGCTCGCAAGCCGACACGGAAAACGCCGACCTGGATCGTGAACGAAAAGAACTAGCCTCGGACCACGATTTTGAACTCTCCGAATTGGCCGCCATTTATGTGCAACGCGGATTGGACGATTCCCTTGCACAGCAGGTTGCCGAACAGTTGATGGCTCACGATGCGTTGGGCGCCCACGCGCGCGATGAACTGGGTATCTCCGAAACCATGACAGCCAGGCCCGTGCAGGCAGCATTCGCTTCGGCCGGAACGTTTGCGCTGGGCGCCGCGTTGCCGCTGGTGATCGCTTTCCTTTCGCCCGAACCACTGCTGCCCATTTTCGTCTCCATCACGTCGCTGGGGTTTCTCGCTTTGCTGGGTGGCGTTTCCGCCAATGTCGGCGGTGCTCCGGTCGCAAAAGCGGTGGCACGCGTCACTTTTTGGGGAGCACTTGCGATGGCGGCAACCGCAGGAATCGGCGCGTTATTCGGCGTTGCGGCATAACCAGGTTTTTCACAAGCCTCGATTGCGCAAACATGCAAGTCAACCCTGACGGAAAGAATGGGGGAAGAGGCATCGACGGCGTCTTACTCGGGATTCGGGATTGCCGGTGTTTTTTCTACGTCGTTTTACCTCTTTTTGCGGTCAACTGTTTTCGCCGTGCGTGAACAGATCGATTGGATTGTTTGTTGGCCGGATCGATGACGCGAACAAAGAACTCAACGTTCGTTTGGATCCTCACGCGCCACTTCCACACAATGTCAAGCTACTGGGATGGGCCAGTTGCCTGAATGACATCGCCAGCGAGATGATTTTCCCGCTGCTGCCTCAGTTTTTGATCACGGTGCTCGGTGGCAATCGTTTTTATTTGGGTCTCATCGAAGGCGTCGCCGACTCTGTTGCCAGCCTGCTGAAACTTTGGTCGGGGGCATGGACCGACCGAGTTGGCGGCCGCCGTGGTTTCGTGATATTCGGGTATTCGATTGCCGCCATCGCCCGTCCTTTGATCGGCATTGCGTCTGTACCGTGGCAACTGTTCGCGGTCCGCGCCGGGGACCGGATCGGAAAAGGGATCCGCACATCACCGCGAGATGCCATGATCGCCGATTCGACTTCGCCGGAAATGCGAGGCCGCGCCTTCGGCTTCCATCGGGCGATGGATCATCTAGGCGCAGCGATTGGTCCGATCTTGGCGTCAGCCTATCTATGGTGTTGGCCGGGTGAACTGAGGATGCTGTTTTTGCTGACGCTCCTGCCCGGAATGGTTGTCGTCGGACTGTTGGTTTTGGGGCTGCGAGAAGCCATCACGAGCAAACCGTCTGGAGAGCGACTGCGATTGACGCTGACCCCTTTCGACCGCAGGTTTCGTCTGTATTTGCTGGCCCTGATTGTCTTCACGCTCGGCAATTCGAGTGACGCTTTTCTATTGGTGCGTGCCGGTGAACTTGGTATTCCCACTGTCATGTTGCCAATGCTGTGGTTCGTCTTTCACCTGGTCAAGAGCAGCGGAAACCTGCTGGTCGGCCGACTCGTCGATCGGGTCGGCCCGCGCATGCCGTTGCTCGCTGGCTGGTTCCTGTATGCGGGTGTCTACATCGCCTTTGGCTTGGCAACGGCCGCTTGGCACGGATGGGTATTGTTTCTGATTTACGGCGTGTTCTATGCGTTGACCGAACCTGCCGAGAAGACGCTGGTCTCCAAGATCGTTGGCCCCGAGCGAAGCGGACTGGCGTTTGGTTGGTACAATTTCGCCATTGGCATCGCCGCCTTACCGTCAAGTTTGATCTTTGGTGGGCTTTACGAATCGTTTGGGCCCATTGCCGCCTTCGGTTGGGGAGCGGGATTAGCGATATTGGCTGCCGTGATCCTGTTGAGCGTGCGTTTGCCGAGGCAATCGTCGCTCGCATCTTGACCTGTGACGGCATCGAGAAGAGGCCAACCGCGAACCGTGCAACGCATGTCATACGGTGCAGCGGCTAAAATCGGCAACATCCAGGAATCGCTATCGATTCTGATGTAGTCTGTCAGTGGTCACGTCGATTGCTGGTTCACTTTTTGATTGGTGGTTGCCGGCGCCAGAATTTGCCGGCGCCAGAATCAGGAGGAGCTTTATTTGATGTTTCGGCTCACCATCAGCTTGCTACTGGCGATCCTGCTCGTTCGATCGGGTGAGGCTCAACTGATCGACAAGCAACAACTGCTCGACGCGCAGACGTTCTGGGACAACCGTGACTGGGACTGGTACAAGGCCAACATTCCGTTTCTCGATACGCCCGACGCCGACATCAACACGACGTATTACTATCGCTGGGAACTGGTCACCAAGCACCTGACCTATGGATCACCCAGGAGCGGCTACTCATACACCGAGTTCATTGATCGTCCTTTCTGGTCCGGTGCATACGGTGCGATCAGCTGCCCGGCGGGTCACCAGCTTTATGAGGTACGCTGGCTGCATGGCAAGCGGTACGCGCAGGATTACGTTCGGTACTGGTTCAAAACGCCCGGCGCGAACCGCGTCGATACAGCACCTGGTTGGCCGATGCGGTATGGGCAGTACAGATGGTGCATGGCGACGAGGCGCTGGCCACTGACATACTGAGCGACCTGAAGCAGAATTTTGAAGGCTGGCAATCGCGGCAGAGTGTCCCCGACGTCGGTTTGTTCTGGCAGACGGGGCATGATGACGGAATGGAATTCAACATCAACAGCCGGCAAACGACGGACATCCTCCGCGGCGCGCCCAGCTACCGCCCTTCGTTCAATGCCTACATGTATGCCGACGCGGTCGCCATCGCGAAGATCGCCCGCCTGGCCGGCGATGAAGACACCGCCCAGCAATTCGATGCCGAGGCGGCAAATCTGAAGAAGCGCGTCCAGGAAAAACTCTGGGATCCCGAGCGGCAGTTCTTTTTTCCGATGTTCAAAAACGATGAGGAACAGGATGGTAATCGGAACAAGGCACTTTCGTTGACCTATCAGACCGGTAAGTATGCCGGCAGCGAACATGGTCGCGAACTGATCGGCTACGTCCCCTGGCAATTCAACCTGCCCGATCCGGACAAGGGCTTCGAGGCGGCATGGCAATACTTGATGGACCGCGACTACTTCTTCGCCGATTTCGGTCCAACGGTCGTCGAACGCCACGATCCGATGTTCCTGATTACCGATCATTGTTGCTGGTGGAGCGGTCAGTCGTGGCCCTACGCAACGACCCAAACGCTCGTCGCGCTGGCGAACCTGCTGAACAACTACGAGCAGAGTATTGTGACCAGCGAAGACTACTTTCAGCTGTTAAAGACTTACACGCGAACCCATCGCAAGGACGGTCAACCCTACATCGCCGAGGGTGCAAATCCCGATTCCGGTTCCTGGCAGGGATATGACAATTACAATCACAGCGAGCACTACTTTCACTCGGGATATACCGATCTGATCATCACGGGTTTGATCGGTCTGCGCCTGCGCTCCGACGAGCTCATCGAAATCAACCCGCTCGTGTCGAAGGACTGGGATCATTTCGCGCTTGTGGATGTGGCATACAAGGGGCGAATGGTCTCGATCCTCTGGGACAGGACTGGCGATCGCTACGCTCAGGGCCCGGGCCTGCACTTGATCGTCGACGGCAAGAAACTGGCCAGCAGCGAAAAGATCGAACGTCTGACGGCCAAGTTGCCCGAGATCCGCCGCGTGGGCGGGTCACAGGGGCCGCCGGTGTACAACTTCGCGGTCAACAATGACGGTACGTTCTATCCCCGCATGACCGCCTCGTTCAGCAGCCAGAAGACTTCGCCGATGGCGGCACAGGACGGCAACTACTGGTACCACATCTCGCCACCCAACCGTTGGACCAGCGAAGGATCGACAAACGCCAGCGACTGGATTGCAGTCGATTTCGGCGAGCCACGCCGTATTCACGAGGTCGTGCTGTACCTGCTGGAGGATGCCCAGAAGGTCAAGCCGCCGGCCGCCTTGATGCTGGAATCCTTTGACGGCCACTCCTGGAAGCCGGTGCCCGATATCACGCAAGCTCCTCAAGATCCCAGCGACGGCTCAAAATCGACTGGCCCTCCAAAGCCCATCGGCCGGCGGGCGAACCGCATCCGCTTCGCACCACTGGTGACACAACAGCTTCGCCTGGTACTGACGCACAAACCGGGCTCCGCTTCCGGGCTCAGCGAGTTCGAGGCCTGGGGAACGCAAGGAACATCCAGCTTGGATCCTCCCTCACCCCCGCCGAGTCTGGCCACCAATACAACAGGCCAGGGTTTTCCCAAGGCCAGCGCGTCGCACACCTCGCGATTTGATCGCATCGAGTTCGTCAATGACGGCATCATCAACTACCGCCCTTCGCCCAATAACCGCTGGACCGCCTACGAGTCGCCTGACAAGACCGATTGGCTGGAGATCGACTTCGGCGAGCCAAAGATGGTCGGCCGGATGGAACTGCACCTGTACGACGACCGTGGCGGCGTACAGCCTCCGACAAGCTACCGTGTGCAATACCACGAAGGAAACGCGTGGAGAGATGCGGCGAACATGAATCGGTCGCCGAAAGAACCCCAGGGCGGTACGATGAACACCGTGACATTCGATCCCATCAAGGCGAGCCGAGTGCGCGTCGTCTTCAACCACGCCGGATCATCACGCAGCGGTTTGACCGAGATCGAGGTTTGGGAGAAATGATTGATTCGCCAGCGCCGCGACATCGATGGACTTACACGACGTTTCGGCTGGACCAACCACGGTAAATCGTAGGACCTGATTGGCGACGCGATGGACAATGCCACGCTGCGTCACGTGAACAACTGACCCCCCCTAGGAGCAATGCCGAAGATGATTGTGACAACCCGACGAATTTTTCTCACGGCCTTCGCGTTGTTGGGCCTATGGACCGGCGTGGCACGCGGCGAGCGACCGAATATCGTCGTTTTTCTCGTCGATGACATGGGCGTGATGGACACGTCGCTTCCGTTTCTGACCGACGAGGCAGGCAAACCGAAACGGTATCCACTGAACGACTACTATCGCACGCCCAACATGGAACGATTGGCGGCGCGGGGGATCCGCTTCAACAATTTCTATGCCATGAGTGTTTGTTCGCCGACTCGGATCTCGATCATGACCGGCCAGAACGCGGCGCGGCATCACACAACCAACTGGATCAATCCCGACAAGAACAATGGCGGTCCCTGGGGTCCACCGGAATGGAATTGGGAGGGATTGAACCGTGGCGACGTGACATTGCCGCGACTTTTGCAGGCCGCCGGATATCGCACGATCCATGTCGGCAAGGGCCACTTCGGGGCGCGTGAGTTTGAAGGTGCCGAGCCAAAGAATCTTGGCTTTGAAGTCAATGTCGGTGGCGCCTCGTTTGGATCACCGGGCAGCTATTACGGCGAGCAAAATTACGGCTTTGGCACGAAGCGAGCTTCAAGTGCCGTTCCGCACCTGGACAAGTATCATGGCAGCGAAACATTTCTTACCGAGGCATTGACCATCGAGGCCAATGCGCGCGTCGCTGATGCCGTCAAAGCGGACCAGCCGTTCTTCCTGTACATGGCACATTACGCGGTGCACGCTCCGTTCCAATCGGACCCACGTTTCGCCGCTCATTACCAGAAATCCGACAAACCGGCCCCCGCCCAGGCCTTTGCGACGCTGATCGAAGGCATGGACAAGTCGTTGGGCGACGTCCTCGACCAACTCGACGCACTGGGTGTTTCCGAGAATACGCTGGTCTTCTTTCTGGGCGACAACGGCTCCGATGCGCCGCTGGGTGATCCGCACGAGGTGGCCTGTGCCGCTCCGCTACGGGGAAAGAAGGGCGCCCACTACGAAGGCGGAATGCGAGTGCCGTTCATCGCCGCCTGGGCAAAGGCTGGCGACAACGCCAATCAACAGCGACTGCCGATCGCCGCCGGCGCGATCCAAAGTCAAACCGCTGCGATTTACGACCTGTTTCCGACAATCCTCGAGCTGACGGACACTCAGCCGCCGGATAACCATCCGGTCGATGGAGCGAGCCTCGACAAGCTGCTCACCGGCAAGCCGGACCCGACACGCGAGCAGATGTTTCTGATGCACTACCCGCATTCGCCGCATCGTAGCGATTACTTCACTTGCTATCGACGCGGTAACTGGAAAGTCATTTACCACTACTATCCGTCCGAGGCTTCCGAGGGCTCGCACTACCAACTGTACAACCTTGCCGACGACCCCTTCGAGCAGACGAATCTGGCTTCATCCAAGCCCGATCGGTTGCACGTGATGATGAAGGGCTTGATCGCCAGCATGGAGCAGCACCATGCGCTCTACCCTGTGGACAAAACCGATGGGACGACACCGCTGAAACCGATACTGCCTTGACTTGTTTGACGATGGCATCCTCGAATCGATCGGCGACCTCAGGTCGCCTTTGCCTCGCCGGGGATCGTCTTCTGGGCGATGGTCTGTTCGAGGCTCGGTCGCAGCAGATGCAGAAGCATCAGGCGATGTGTTGAAGATCGGGATGGAGCCTAAATCGCACCGACCCGCCGACGATTGCGTGCGTGACCCGACCCTTCAAAGTATGGCCATCGAGCGGACTGCTGACGCAGCGTGAGCGAAACAGCAACGGATCGACCACCCATTCCATATTGGGGTCGATGATCACGATGTCCGCTTCCACGCCAACGGCAAGGGTGCCACCGTCGACGCCGGCAATCCGAGCCGGTGCGGTGGAAAGACGATCAATGGCGGTCAACCAATTGATAATTCCTCGGTCGACCAAGTATTTGACGATCGTCCCCAAGGTGGTCTCGAGAGTGGCCGCGCCAAACGGTGACAGATCGAGGTCGTTCATTTTCTTTTCACGACTTTGCGGCATGTGTCCACTCTGAATCGCGTCAATCGTTCCATCGGCGACGGCATTTTGCAGCACATCGATGTGCCGTGGGCTGCGCAGCGGCGGATGCACCTTGTACCGGGAGTCGAACGATCGAAGTTCGCTATCGGACAAACACAAATTGTGCGGGCAGACCGACGCCGTTACCGCGATCCCACGTGACTTCACGCGACGAATCATATCGACCGCGCCCATCGTGCTAACGGGGCCGACGTGCAATCGACCGGAAGTCGCTTCGGCAAGCCGAACGTCACGAGCGACCGCCAGGTCTTCCGCTTCGGTGGGCAGTCCCTTCAAGCCCAGCACGAGCGAAACTTGGCCGTCGTGCATCACACCCTCGCCGGCGAGTTCCGGCACTTCGGGACGATCAAAGATCGGCAAGTCGAACATTCGGCAGTATTCCAATGCCCTTTTCAGCAACGCGTCATTTGGCATCGGATTGGGTGCATCGCTGAACGCGACGGCTCCCGCTTCAGCCAACAATCCGAGTTCGGCCATCTGCTCGGCGGCGCGTTCCTTGCTCAAACAGCCAATGACGTGGATTCGCGCACCGCAAGCTTTGGCCGCTTTCTGACGAACGAATTCCACCGCGCCGGGTGTATCGATTACCGGATGGGTGCTCGCGGCGCAGAGCACGGATGTGAAACCGCCGGCCAGCGCAGCGTCACTTCCCGATTGAATCGTTTCGTCCTCCTCGCCGCCCGGTTCGCGGAGCTCGGCAGCTAAATCAACGAAACCCGGCGCGACGATGTTTCCGCCAGCATCCAGCCGATCGCAACCGATTGGCAGATCATCATCGCTGGGGTCAATGGCCGCGATTTTTCCACCCACGATCAAGATGCGGGCAGGGCGATCGATCCCTTGGCTGGGGTCGACCAGGCGAGCATTTTCGATCAACCGATCCGATGAAGCGTCAGGTGCAGTCATGGTTTCCCGTATGAAGGTTTCCCGTATGAAAGTTTCCCGCAGGAAGAATTCTTCATTGGCTCGCTTGGAGTCATCAATCTCACAAATGGTCTGCCGGCGGCGTTTGTCACACTCCACTTTGGCCTGACGTGCCGGCCCCGCTGAGCAACCACAGCGCGGCCATTCGCACGGCGATGCCATTGGTCACTTGTTCCAAAATCACCGAATGCGGACCATCGGCAACCTCGGGGGTGATCTCGACTCCGCGATTGATCGGTCCCGGTGCCATGATCAAGATGTCGTCCTTCGCTCGCTGCATCCGCCTGGAGTTCATCGCATACAGCGCCGCGTACTCATGAACGCTGGGAAACGGCCGCGCCCGCTGACGCTCGAATTGGATTCTCAGCAGATTCAACACGTCACAGCGCGGCAAGATCGCGTCCAAATTGTGGGCAACCTCGAACCCCAACTCGGTCCACCGCGAGCTGACCAATGTCGGCGGGCCACAGATGATCACATGCGCCCCCAGCTTGCTGAGCCCCCAGATGTTGCTGCGAGCGGTACGGCTGTGAGCGATATCGCCCACCAATGCCACCGTCAGACCTGCCAACGTGCCGCGATGTTGTCGGATCGTCAGCATGTCCAACAATCCCTGGGTCGGATGATCATGTGGACCGTCACCGGCATTGATCACCGAGCAATCAAGTTCTCGCGCCAGCAAGTGTGGCGTACCCGGCGTACCATGACGCGTGACGACCCAATCGACCCCCATCGCTTCGATGGTCTTGGCCGTATCGACAAACGTTTCGCCCTTGGCAACGCTGCTGCCGCTGCTGCTGAATTCGACCGTGTCAGCGCCCAGTCGCTTGGCGGCAAGCGAAAAACTATTCCGCGTCCTCGTGCTATTCTCAAAAAAGAGGTTGGCGCAGGTCTTCCCGGTCAACAACGATAACTTGCGGCGACAACCATCCGTGGCGTCCTTGAGTTGCTGGGCGGCATCAAGAATGGTCGAGATCTCTTCGGCCGAGAGACTCTCGAGATCTAACAAATGACGTCGGTGCCAAGTAGTGGGGAAGGTCAGACCTGCGGCAACCGTGTCAGACATTTTCGCGAGCGTTGAAGCGGAATCGAGAGTTTTGAGCGGTAACCCATTCAGCTTGTCTCAAGGTACGTGATTGTGCGCTGATCGGCGAGGCCCAAGAGCAGAATTCGGAGATCTTGAAGCGAGATGCCGCCAGAATCCGTGTCTCGCAACCAAGGGCGTCACTCCAAGGACGTCGGTTCGCTTCGCGCCACCCATAACAGTGAAGTCCAAGCCGCGATCCAGCAGAGACCGCCAACAGGGGTCACCATTCCAAATTTGCTGATGTCGCTGAGGACCAACGCATAAAGACTGCCGCTGAACAAAAACAGACCGAGCAGAAACAGTCGCAACGCCCATCGACGAGCCCCCGACGCACCGAACGGTAGAGCGGCCAGCGCAAACAGGGCAAGGGAATGGATCAAGTGATAACGCACCCCGACATCGAATTGCTCCAAACGTTTGGCCACGTGCTCGACACTGTCACCCCGTGATTCCAGCACACGATCGAGTCCGTGCGCCCCCACTGCGCCCAGCAAGACACCGAGCGCGCCGCTGATCGCGGCGCAGACGAGGATCCGTCGTGAGAGTTTGTTATCGATCACGATGCGAGCAACTTTTCCACCGCATCGACGAGTCGATCCATCGCGAACGGTTTGCGAATGTAATCACTGACACCGAGCAGTTCCGCGTAAGCCTTGTGACGACTGCCCTCGTTACCGGTAATCATGATCACCGGCAACGGCTCATCGCGCAGACGCCGTAGCTTCTCCAGCACCAGAAAACCGCTTCGCTTGGGCATCATCATGTCGAGAATCATCAAGTCAGGATTCTCTCGCTCTGCCAATGCCAGCCCCTGATTGCCATCGCGGGCAATCACCACAGTATGGCCCTTTCCCTCCAACGCATATCGGACCGATTCGGTGATCTCAAAATCATCATCGACGATCAACACCGTCCTGCCGCTGGAAACAACTTTGCTGGCAGATACCTTTGATTGGCCGCTCTTATCGACACTTGCGTCTTGGTTTCCATTCAACTCATCGCCGGTCATGTCGCTCACATGGTTGGACGTTGTAGGGCCGCCGTGCATGGACTCACGCCCTGACCTGGTCATGCCTGAATCGAGTGCATTCTCAAAGCAATATTGTAACGGAGCGGGAAAGAGCCGTCCGCCCATGCGACAAAGAATCCGTCAACCACCGGTGCTAGTTTGCCGAATAGGTGGTGGGGCTCGTAGCCCATCGCTCGCTCGATACGGCGGATCGATCAGAAATCACGCAACGCATGATCCATTCGTTGACGTCGGACAGCACCACCGTGTCCATTTCATCGTCGGTCGGGTATTGCCGCACTTCCACTTCGGCCCGGATCATCATCGCCAGACGGATGTCGTGTTTCAGCTTGTTGGCATCGAATCGCGGGTTTTTCGCCGCCTGAAGCCACAGCATCCGCAGTCGCCGCTGACGCAAGCTGGCCAGATTGCTCCAAACGTGTCTTCCCGAGGGCATCGATCCGCCCAGTGACAGGATTGCGGCAAACCGCTGTGGCTCGCGCATCGCGACTCGCATCGCCATCGTTCCGCCGCTGCCATAGCCGGCCAAGACGATCCGCGACGGATGGACCGAAAACCGGTCCGAGGCTTCATCAATCGTTTGCGCCACGGCCTCGTGAGCGGCGTAAACGGCCGCGGGACTATCGTGCCAATCAAATCGATGTCCGATCGAATCGGCCGCTCGATTGCCCCGCACGCCCACCGCGATGTAGTTGCGCACACTGATGTGCGGCATCACATGATCCACTTGGTTCTCGTTGAACCCATCGCTGTGCAGCCAGACGACCAATGGATAACGATAATTCGGCTCGTAGTGCAGCGGCAAAAAGTAGTTTCGGTGCACCGCAAAATGCGACGACGATCGATCCAGCGAGTGCTGGGCTTCCTCCGTCCATTGCTCTCGCGATTCCTCGTGGTCCGAGAGAGACCAGGTTGCGTCATGAACGCTATTGGCATCCATCTCGTGAGCGTCGTGCGGGCCGGTTTCCGAATCCGATTGCCCCGGTTCGGCAGGGTCCTTCCATGACATCGACGGGTGGAAACGACTCATGGGCATTTAGATTTCAAAGAGAGGAATAAAAGTATCCATGCCAGCGAATTCGTTGGTGCCGTGTCCTGCCGCCAACGGACATCCACGAATGTACTTCGTTGACCGAAAACCTACGGTCACGCGTGGATCGGTGTCAACGCTGAAGTAAAAATTCACTCCGTCTCGGCGACCTCGCTGGCCAATCTGCGGGAATCATCGGAATTGCGAGATTTCCATTCTCGCTTTTCCCGATCGACAGCTGGCAGTGATCGCTCAAACCGATAGCAATTGATTCATCGTCGCGACGAGTTGCTTCACCGCGTCGACGCTGTTTTGGAAATCGGCGGTTTCCTCGGCAGTCAGCTTCAGCTCGATGATTTTTTCCACACCACCGCTGCCCATCACCACTGGGACTCCCACGTAGTACCCGCCAACGCCGTACTCACTTTGACACATCGCCGCCACAGGAATCACGCGTTTTTTGTCGCGCACGACGGCTTCGACCATCTGCGCACAGGCGGCTGCCGGAGCGTAGTAGGCGCTGCCGGTCTTCAGCAAGGAAACGATCTCGGCGCCCCCTTTGCGGGTCCGATCGACGATCTCCTCCAACCGGCTGCTTTCGATCAACTGGGTCACCGGTATTCCACCCACGCTAGTACAACTGGGAATCGGGACCATCGTGTCACCATGACCGCCCATCAGCAGGGCACTGATGTCCTCCACACTGACTCCCAACTCCATGGCCAGGAACGTTCGATAACGTGCGGTGTCCAGCACGCCCGCCTGGCCGCACACTTTGGCAGAATCAAAACCGGTCACCGTCCACATCTGCTGGACCATCGCATCGAGCGGATTGCTGACCACAATCACGACCGCGTCAGGGCTCGTGGCTTTGATCTGCTGAGCAACACTGGTCACGATTTTCGCATTCGTGCTCAGCAAGTCGTCACGGCTCATTCCCGGTTTGCGGGGAATTCCGGCCGTGACCACGATGACATCGCTGCCAGCGGTGTCGTCATAACTCGTGGTTCCAACGATATTCGAGTCAAACCCCATGATTGGTGAAGCTTGCATCAGATCGAGCGCTTTTCCACGCGGCATATCCTCCGTTTGAGGGATGTCCAGCAGCACGATGTCGCCTAGCTCGGCGGCGGCACACCAGTGGGCACACGTGGCACCGACATTGCCTGCACCGATAACAGAGATTTTGGCTCGACGCATGGAGTGAACCTTTTTGGATGGAGAGGGAAATTGGCGGATTGATACTGGTTGTGCCGGGACCGCTCCCAGCCTGCATCGTTCGATCACGCGACTCCATCCGCTACGTCGACAGGTGCGATCCACCTCGTCGCGGTCGATATCGTCTCGGATCAGAGAGGATGGTCAAGTGGACCGGCGAAAGAACGCCGCGTGGTGGTTCACCGCAATCGTGACAGAACCGGCCGGCAAGCGTTCAAAAAGCCGCCTCATCAGGGATCTCGATCTGCTCGGATTCGCTTTGCTTCCGTCTTTCCTTGATTCGTTCGTCCCGTTTCGAGACGGCACGGTTCCACAACCAAATCCCAAGCATCGCCGAAAGAATCGCACCGGCGGCGATCCATCCGATGATCCCCACTCCTGCCGGATCGCCCCGATCCTGGTCTCCGCTGCGGATTCGGGCTGCAATTAACAGCGGTCCGAATTGATCGCCACCACCGTAAAGCTTCATGTAGTCGGTCGCATAGCTCCAGAGGCGGAAGAAAAAGGCGTCGACGACGATCGGCTCGCTGATTTCGGAAACCATCGCCTCGCCCCCCTCTTGCGCTCGAATTCGCTGGCGAAGGAAATCGGGCAATTCGCGAACGACCAGCGAGACCGGATATCGGTTCTCGAACCTTGCCGGCGGACCCTGCTCACCCTCGGGTCGCGCGATTTGCACCACCACATTGCCCAAATCACCGACGGCATCAATTTGGAAATAGTGGTCGCTGCCTAGCTGCTTCTGGCGATCCGACTCGGTCACGGCGACACGAGTCACCTGGACGGTATCGAGCGACATCCGCATCCACTCGCCGACATATTCGTCGGGCTCGCGGAGCAGGGAGACGGGCTCTACATCTTTCGGCGGTGATGTTGTCCCCGGTCGACGACCGATCTGATCGGCGGCAGCGAGCAGCGAGTAAAACGCGTCCCCGTCATCGGCCATCAATGGCAGTCGGTTGCGCGCGGCCACGTCGGCAAGCAAGCTGACGTCGACGCCCTGCTGGCTGAGCATTTTCCAGCCGACATTCACAGGCGACTTGGGAAACCAGCGGACCCGCGCCGTTGCCACGGCCGATGTCAATGAATCTCGTTCCAACGATTCGCCAGCCAATTCGATCACGACACCGATTCCGCTGATTCGGTCCCCGGGCTTCGCGGCCGGCGGCAAAGCGGTCGTGATCACGCGGGTGTTGAACTCACCGGTGGCGATATCGATCACTTGCAGGCGAGAGATCTCCAGAAACTCGACCAACCGCTGGGGAACTTTCAAGGCAGCAATCTGCGTGATCCGACCTTCGACGTTGACCGCGTCGCCAAGACGGTGCGGCGCCGACTCGGCGTCGGTCGGGACTTTCGCTTCCAACGATTTCGGATCGATCGAACGCAGGCGAAAAATAAGTTTTGACAACTCACCAACGGACGGTTCGTCCGTCGGCGGATAGACCGAATCGATTCGATCGCCATCAAACCCGCCCAGCAGTGGCAGGGCGGAATCCGCAAAACCGCGAATCGCGATCAGACAAACCGCCAACGCGAAAGCTCCGACACAGGCATTCAGTGCGATCCTCACCGATCTCCCTCCGGTGGCTGCTCAACGAGTCGTTGCAAGTACTGGTCGGGGTCCTTGCGATGCGCACGACGAATCTCGCGAGCCCGCCGCGCCGTCACCGCGGTACGCCACATCGCGATCCCCGACGTGGTGAGGCCAACGACAATGGCAAGCACGACGGTCAACCACAATCGCTTGAACTCCGACGGGTCCGGGGCGATATCGGTCGTGTTCGCCAAATCGGCTTCGCTGACAGGTACCATCACCAGCCGTCCCACGACAACGGGTGCCAAATCCGCCCCCATCTGCGAACGATAGGCAAGCCGTTTGAGAAACCGTCCCACCATCGTCACCTGTGGGCCCTCACGGTCGGTCGAGTTCGGGTCAACCGCCGCGACCAGGGGCGGTACATCGGGCACGATCGCCAACAGCGGGCGATCGGCGCCATCGCTTGGCCGCAGCCAAAGCTGCCAGTATTCCTTGACACCGAACGGGTTTTCCTGAGCCTCGATCCGTTCGGCTCGGGCGACGCCGCCGGTGACACGTACGATCTGGGTACGGTACACGTCAGGCTGTTGCAACAACGGCAGCACGCCGGCGGCCACCGCATCCTGCGCGGAGATCCATTGGGCCTGATCGAGGTAGCGATAGAACGAGCCAAAATCACCCGACCGCCAAATGCTCCCATCGACGACGCGGGCTGCCGAGGCTTCATCGAGTGCCGCCAGCCACGCGGCCAGCGGGGCAGCCTCGCGATTGCGCGGTGAAGTCTCTCCCGCCGCTGCAACGTAGCGCTCGAATGACTCGAGCATTTCCAGCCAAATGGCTCGACGCCCCTGATCGACGCTGCCCGTGTCGATCCGTTCGTCATCGTTCAGCGAAAGTCGGATTGTATCGATTGTCGAGGGCACCATCTCCGCAGCTCGGCCGGTTTGCCAGCGCGACAGGGCAACCAACCATTGGAGTTGATCGCTGGGCAGCAGCTGATCGGTCAACTTGCCGGCGATGACCCGATCCATTGGGTCGATCGTGCCGTACTTGGGAGGGACGGTTGCTCGCTGGGGCAAGCTCGATGGGTGTTTGGCCACCGACGACACGCGCGGATTACCGAAAAACGTCTGATAAATCGCCGGTCGCGACGCCTGTCGCATGACCACCACCAGCAGCGCCAAACCGATGATCAACCTCACCAATCGGCGGTAACTGTGGGTGCTTTCCCCGCGACGCGAGCGACGCCGATAAAGGCTATCTTCGTTAAATTGAGAAGGAATTCGCATCGGTTTATCGCTTCGTGACCGCTCCTTGGGGCGGTTGCGCTTGATGGACGCCAGGGGCGACTCTACTCTAGTGATTGTGGCCGATGTGATTGAAAAAAGCACCGTGTTCTTTGATCTTTTCCTACTCCAATCCACAACCGTGCTGCAACGTCCGGCCGCTCTCTCGTCCTTTTCACCGAAGATCGCGATGTCCGTTTCTCATCCTCGATATCAGCTGTCGACCTCGTTCTGGGTGCTGATGATCATGGTGGCATCGCTCTGGCCTGGTGGTCGGGCCGTTGCCGAGGGCGAGCCGGCCGAGGATTTCCTGAAGCGTCTCCGCGCCGCAAACTACTTCGACACCGCGATCAGCTATCTCGACCGAATCGACCAATATCCGGGCATCAGCGCCGACTTCAAAAGTGCGATTGCGCTGGAGAAGGCTCAGACTTTCATCGAGGCCGCCGTCGCATCGCGAAACGGGAAGTCACGAGACGATTTTTTTGTACTGGCCGAACAGCAACTGGCCGAGTTTCTGCAGCAAGCTTCGCATCCCCGTTTTTCGGAAGCACGACTGAAGCTGGGAAAGCTGCAAATGGTGCGTGCGGCGCAATTGATGAACGGTGACCCGGACGACGCGAAACGCAAAGCGGCTCGGGAATCGTATCTTGCCGCGGCCGAAACGTTTTCCGCGATCGTCGATGATCTGCGAGGAAAACTCGAACAGATGAAGGGCGCCAACATCGACGCGGAAAAGAACCCCGCGCAAGCAGCCTTGAGGAATCAGTATCGCGGTGAATTCTTGCAAGGCAAACTCAGTGCCGGTGAGACTCGCAAGCTGGCCGCACAGACCTATCGCAATCCGGGTGAACAAGGCAAGCAGCTGTTGCAGCAAGCACTCGCCGACTTTACCGAGTTGAGTGAAAAGTACGACTCCTACGTGCAGGGCGCGATCGCGATGTTGTACCGCGGTCAAGTGCAGCAAGACCTGGGTATGACTGACCAGGCACTGGACAGTTACATCCGGATGCTGGAACAATCCGAAGCGGATGAGTTGCGCGAGAGCAAGTTCCAAGCGACCAGTGGCATGATCGGGATTTGGTTGAACCAAAAGCCGCCCAAGTTTCAGTCGGCCATTGAACGAGGCCAGGGAATCATCGACGGCATTCGTCCCGACGAACGACGCTTGCCCAGCATTCAGGAACTTCGGATCGAGTTAGCGAAGGCTTATTTAGAAAAATCGAAGGACCGTGAAAATCAGAAACCTGTCGATCTGAAACGCGCCGAATCTGCGGGCAGACAATTGCTGATCGCCGCCAGCAAAGTGCCTGGCGAGTACATGGAACAGGCAAAGGGCTTGCTCGCCGGCATGGGAATTCAGAACGAAGTCGCCGAGTTGCCGACCGCCGAAGCCCCCGATGACCTGGACGACGCCTTGGCGAAGGCCCGCGAATTGCTCGAAGCGAGCGAAAACATCGCCCAATCGTTGGCCGTGCTGAGCGAACAAGAGAAACCAGACGCAAGTATCGAGAAGCAAAAGACGGAACTCAACGAACAACTTTTACAGACCCGCTCGATCGCGATCCAAATTTTGCGACGTGGACTTTCCATGGTCGGCCCCGGTGCCGACATCGAAACACTCAACCAGGCTCGACAGTTTCTCGCTTATTTGCTTTACGAGCAGCACCACTATCGGGACGCTTCGGTGGTCGGAACATTCTTGGCCAAGAACGCGCCGGGAACCGAGATGGGACTGCGTGGTGGCATCGTCGCTTTGAATTCGCTTCAACTGTTGCTCACCGAAGTGCCCGAAAAGGACAATGATGGACTGATCGCACAGTTGGAACAATTGGGAAACTACTTGACCGACACCTGGCCCAATGACCCCAAGGCAGCGGGCGCACAGGGGGTCATGGTTCGGATCGCGCTCAGCAAAGATCGCTGGGATGACGCGCGGAAACTCGTCGAAAAGATGCCCGCGGGTTCGGAACGGGCCAGTTTTCAACGGCTGATGGGCCAATTGATGTGGAATCAGTCGATCAAGGCTCGCGAAAACGGCGACGACGCCGAGGTCCAACGTGCACTACAGCAAGCCGAGACCTTCTTGCAGCAGGGTCTCGATGGTATCCCAACCGACTTGGTCGATCCCGACGCCGCGAAGGCGGCTTTGGTTTTGGTCAAGATTCACTTGAAGCGGGGCAATATCCAACAAGCGGTCAAGGTTTTGGACCATCCAAAGTACGGCCCAAAAACGCTGCTTCAGAAACAGGGTCCGCCCGACAAATCGTTCCCCAGCGATTTGTACAGCACCGAACTGCAAACACTCGTCCAACAGATGACGACCGATAATGGCGATCCCAATGCATTGCTCGAGCGTGCCTCGAAGGTCATGGACAAACTTCGCGAAAGCGTGACCGGAGCGAACGCGCAACAGGACCTGACCGGAATCTACCTGCGAATGGCCCGCGACATTCGCGAACAGCTTGATGCGGCCAACGCGCAATCGAAAGGAAAGCTGATTGAAGCGTTCCGGGTATTCCTGGCGCGAATCGCCGGAACGACGAACGATCCCGCGACGCTGCAATGGGTCGGCCAAACATTGATGGAGCTGGGCGAAGCGTCGATGCAACCGACCGACATCAAAGCCGCCGGGCAGGCTGCCGAATTGCTGAACACCGCGGTCGAAACCTTCGAGGACCTGAAGCAGAAGTCGAAAGATCTGCCTTTGACGGTCAGTTACCAACTCGGCCGGGCCTACCGCCTGTTGGGTGACTACAAGCACGGGATCGACACGCTGGAAGTCGTGTTGATCGAAAAGCCGATGATGCTCGATGCGCAAATCGAAGCGGCCTTAGCGTATGAACAATGGGCGGCAATCGTGCCTCCCAAATTCGCCGGCAATGCCTATTCCTCTGCACTCAATGGCGCCCGACCCAATGCACAGAAGAAGAATGTCATCTGGGGTTGGGGACGGATCAGTCAGTTGACCAGCCGTGACCCGAAGTACAGGGCGATGTTTTTTGACGCCCGTTATCATGTGGCGCTCTGTCGCTATCTGCAGGGCAAGGCAATCAACAGCGTCCCGGTGAAAGAACAATCCATGTCCGACGTCACTCAGGTCAATGCGCGTGTACCCTGAAATGGGTGGCACCGAACAACGCAACAAGTTTGATCAATTGCTGAAGCAGATCCAGAAAGATCTGGGCAAGAAGCAAGAAGGTTTGCCACCCTTGAAATCAGCGAATTGACATCCGCTGCGATCGATACCTCCAAGACTGTTCAACTCCGCACCCCGAAACGATTCGCACTCCATGAAACCATCCTTCAAGCTCATTCGTTCGGTTGCGCTGGTCTGCAGTGGTTGGCTGATCGGCATCAGCAATGCTTCCGCCCAATTGGACCGACTGTTTGACACCGCAGGAGCCAACGTTTCGGGAACGGTGTCCGAAACGAGCCGGGATGGAGTGCAGTTGAAGAAGGGTACAAGCACGCAGGAATTCGCCAGCGGCGACATCCTCAAGATCAGCTACCAGGGAGACCCGGCGGCACTTGCCAAAGCCCGCGAATTCGCCATCGATGGGCAGTACGAAGAGGCTCTCTCGGAACTAAAAAATGTCAACGTCGACGCGATTCAGCGTGACGTGATCAAAGCCGACTACGCGTTTTACCTGGTGCTCTGTCAGTCCGAGTTGGCATTGTCCGGAAAGGGCGACAAAAAGGCTGCCGCCGGCGCCACGTTTCAATTCGCCAGTCAATATCGTGACTCTTGGCATTTTTACGAGGCCATGAAGTTGCTTGGCGATTTGGCTCTGGCACTCAATGACCACGCCAACGCGCTGAAGTACTACAAACTGTTAGCGGCGGCACCCAGTTCCGACACCAAGATCGAGTCGGTCTATCTGACCGGGCTCGCCCATTTGAAGAGCGGTGATTCCGATGCCGCGACGGCAGATTTCGACAAAGTGATTGCGCTGCAACCGCAATCATCCGCTGCGGTACGACTGCAAACCCTGTGCACGGCAGGCAAAGCGGTCGCGCTGGCGCGGAGCGGAAAGGGGGGCGAAGGATTGAAGATGGTCGCCGATTTGATCACCAACCTGAACCCGACCGACACCGAAATGGCCGCCCGCATCTACAATGCACAAGGTGCTAGCTACGAAGCAAACGGCGACATCGAGGGCGCCATCATGGCCTACCTCCACACGCACCTGATGTTTGCCACCCAACCTGATGCTCATGCCGAGGCGTTGAAGAAACTTGTCGAACTTTGGCCGCAGGTTGGCAAGCCGGAACGTGCAGCCGAAGCGAGACAAGAATTGCAACAGCGTTATCCGGGCTTCTAACCGCACTTTGTCGTCCCGAGGGGCCCAAGACCCAAACCATTTTTGTAGTCCCGCGACTCCGCTCGCGGGGCCAAGACCCAAACCATTTTTGTAGTCCCGCGACTCCGCTCGCGGGGCCAAGACCCAAACCATTTTTGTAGTCCCGCGACTCCGCTCGCGGGGCCAAGACCCAAACCATTTTTGTAGTCCCGCGACTCCGCTCGCGGGCGCCAAGACCCAAACCATTTTTGTAGTCCCGCGACTCCGCTCGCGGGGCCAAGACCCAAACCATTTTTGTAGTCCCGCGACTCCGCTCGCGGGGCCAAGACCCAAACCATTTTTGTAGTCCCGCGACTCCGCTCGCGGGGCCAAGACCAGCATCTGCGTCACCTCCGACAGTGGGGTTTTCGGAGCCACGTTCCGATGGCCCGATTCCTGCGAGGTGGTCGTAAAGTGAACCGGGACCTCCTATCCCCCCAAACCGTCACCGACTTGATTATTAACCGCCGGATGTCCTCCAAGTGGAGGATGCCAGAGTACGTTTGCTAGACTATCCTGTTCTTCATGGACGGTTTGGACGTGATTGTCCTCATCTCCCCCCCAAAAATCGCCTCCCACACTCGACTTCTTATCTCGGAGAGCCTCGTTGATGTCCGACGCTTGCGGTTCGCCTCGTTTTGCATTTCACTCCCGTTCCGTCACAGCGGGCAAACGGAGATTTCTATTCACCGAAAGCCCGATCGTATTGGTTCGTGCGACCGTGTTGTTGTTCGGTTTGCTGGGATCATTTTCGCTCTCGACCAGCGGATTCGCCCAAGATGACGCGGCCAACGAATTTGGCGGCGAACCGGCCGCAGCAGAAGTCGTTGATGCAGCGGCAGCCGATCCGGGCGTCGAGCCAGGTGGTCAGCCCGCGGCACAAAATGGCAGCACCCCCACCAAGAAAAAGCAGAACTTATTGGGCTGGGTGATCCGTTCACTGGGGTGGGGATACCTGGCGATCTTCCTGGCCATTTCCGTGACGCTGGTTTCCTTGTTCGTGATGAACATTCTGGCCGCTCGGCGTGACACGCTGTGCCCGCAAGAGTTGGTCGACTCGTTCGAGGAGAAACTCAACGAAAAGGAATTTCAGGCGGCCTATGATATGGCGCGAACCGACGAATCGGTGCTCGGACAGGTTCTCTCGGCGGGGCTGGCGAAGTTATCGCGTGGTTACAACAAAGCGTTGGAAGGAATGCAGGAAGTCGGCGAAGAAGAGAGCATGAAGTTGGAGCACCGCCTCAGTTACATGGCACTGATCGGAAACATCAGCCCGATGATCGGACTGTTCGGAACGGTGCACGGAATGATCGCGGCGTTCCAGGTCATCGCGCTTGGCGGCGCGACGCCCAAACCCGCTGAACTGGCCGAAGGGATTTCGACAGCTCTGTTCACAACGCTTGTCGGTTTGGCGATCGCGATCCCTGCCATCGCCGCCTACAACGTGCTCCGCAATCGCGTCACCCGTTTGCTGCTCGAAGTTGGCGTGACCAGCGAAAACCTGATGAGTCGATTTGAAGACTTCCAGCCGCAGGGGACAAAAAAGTAGATGCGAGTTCAATCGAAGAAAGTCGATTTGGCCGAAGGCGACCTGACGCCGATGATCGATATGACCTTCCAGCTGATCGCATTCTTCATGGTGCTGATCAACTTCGCGCAGACCGAGTCCAATGACAAGGTCAAGCTGCCCAGCAGTCAATTGGTCAAACCTCCGGAAGCCCCCATTGAGTTTCCGATCATCCTGCACATCGCCCAGGACGGAGAAATCATCCTCGGTGGCGATAGCTACACACCGGAAACGCTGCGGGTCGGACTGTTACCCGAGATTCAAGTGATCACTGCTCAAAACAAATCGGTCGCCGATGCCAACGTCGTGATTCGCGCCCACAAGGACTGTGCCGCCGGTGACGTCCAAGAAGTCATTCGCGTCGCGCAAGAGCAGAAACTGGAGAACTTTGCCTTGCGAGTGAAGGAAGACAATCGATCATGAGAATCCGCAATCGAGAGGAAGCTCAGAAAGGCGAGCTGAACATGACCAGCATGATCGACATCGTCTTTCTGTTGCTGGTGTTCTTTGTGATGACGTTCAAGATCGTCGAACTCGAAGGCGACTTTACCGTCCGAATGCCGCTGGCAAGCAATAGCACCGGTGTGGTCGATCCGACCGACCTGCCGTTGAAATTGCGCCTGGTCGCGGACGAAAAAGGGCATCTCAGGTCGATGTCGTTGAACGAGATCAATCTCGGAACCGACTTCAACCAATTGCGGTCCAACGTCGTCCAGTTGGTGGGTGCCACAGCGCCGACCGAGGGCGAAGACGGCCCGGAAATCGAAATCGACACCGACTATAACCTTCGCTACGAATACATCATTCGTTCGATCACGGCAGTTAGCGGCTACAAAGACGGCAACCAAGTTGTCAAACTGATCGAGAAGATCAAGTTTGCCAAACCGCGCCGATGATACGCTGCCCAGCGACCGTGACGTGATTTTACTGCTCGATAACTACGACTCGTTTGTTCACAATCTGGCCCGCTACCTGCGGCGACTGGATTGCGAAACCCATGTTGTTCGCAGTGATCGAATCGATGTCTCGGGTTGCCGGCAACTCAATCCACAGGCGGTCGTGATCTCACCGGGTCCGCGCCGGCCCGAACAGGCAGGTTGCTCGATCGACGTCATTCGCCATCTGTCACCACACATTCCCATCCTCGGCGTCTGTCTCGGGCACCAGGCAATCGGCGTCGCGTTTGGCGGAGTGGTGCTGAGATGTGGTCCGATGCACGGCATGGCCAGCGAGATCAGGCACGATGGCGAAGGTATCTTTGCCGGCTGCCCTTCGCCGATGCGAGTCGGACGGTACCATTCATTAGCGGTGGACCCCGATCATTTGCCACAGGAGTTGAAGATCACGGCGCGGAGCGAAGAGGGCGTGATCATGGGAATTCGTCATCGCACTCGCCCCGTGTTTGGCGTGCAGTTTCATCCGGAGTCGGTTTTGACAGACTTCGGACTGGCCACGCTCTCCAACTTTGTCTCCGTCGTTTCCTCGGTGTCCGGGGCAGCCGCCCCGTGATTCTTGAATCAATCGTCACTTCCGTCGACACCGATGGCAATGTCAACATCGCCCCGATGGGTCCACGTGTCGATGGTTTGCCGCCCGAGCAATCGCCGGAAACGGCAATCTTCACCTTACGACCATTCAAGTCGTCACGAACCTACGACAACCTGATCCAGACCGGCAAAGCGGTCATTCATGTCACCGACGACGTTGACTTGTTCGCCAGAGCGGCCGTCAATGCGATCGGCGACGACACCGCCGTCATGCGACTCGTTCGGCGGATCGATGACACTGCATGGTGGGTGTTGAAGGACTGTCATCGTTGGTTTGCAATCACGGTCGACTCGGTCACCGAGGATGAACTGCGGGTCGAGATGCGATGCCGTGTCGAACGATCGCAGGTCGTTCGCCCCTTTTTCGGATTCAATCGTGGCAAGCACGCCGTGATCGAAGCGGCAATTCTGGCCACCCGAACCGATCTGCTGCCTGCCAAATCGATCGATCAAGAGCTGCAGCGGCTACAACCTCTGATCGACAAGACGGCTGGCCCAGCCGAACATAGTGCTTTCGAGTTTTTGCGAAAAACGATCCATGAACGACTCGCCAGCCGATGACGCCGACCCACACGCCGCGATGCCCACTCGCAGGCTGCGAGTGATCACCGGTTCGCGAGTGCATTTCGGGCTACTCCATACCTCCCCACCGTTCGGCGGTGTTGGAGCGATGATCGATCACCCCGCCACAGAAATTGTGATCGAGAATGACGTCGAGTTTCGCTGTGACGACTCTTCGCGGACCCGAGTGCTCGCGATCGCGCAGCGAGTCGCCGCACTGGCCCGTCTTTCCGAACTGCCGGCCTGTCGCGTGCAGATCATCGCTCGTCCCGCAACACACAGCGGCCTGGGCAGCGGAACCCAACTCGCCATGGCCACCGCCGAAGCGCTGTGTGATTTCGTCGGCCAGAAAATCGAACCGGTGACACTGGCACGCCGCATCGCCGATCGCGGCGAGCGATCCGCCGTTGGCATCCATGGCTATTTCCAGGGCGGGCTGATCTACGAGTCGGCCGACCAACCATGCGAGCTCAACCCTCTGCGTCAACGCATCGAATTGCCCGGCGATTGGTGCGTCGCTTTGTTTCGCCCCCGACAATCAACGACGCTCGTCAGCGGTGACATCGAACGCGAACAATTCTCGCGGCTCGCTGCGGTCGATCCCGGTCTGCGCAACGAATTGCAATCGATCATCACAACACAGATGATGCCAGCCGCCCAAGCATCCGACTTCGATTCCTTTTCGTCGGCGGTCGGGAGATACAACCATCAAAGCGGATTGTTGTTCGCTTCGGTGCAGGGTGGGGCATACAACGGGGAATGGATCTCAGGCTTGATCCGATCGCTTGTCGATCGGGGTGTTCAAGGAGTGGGGCAGAGCAGTTGGGGCCCCAGCGTGTTCGCCTGGTTCGAGTCGCGCGAGCAGGCCGACGAATTCGTCGGAAACCTGCCGCCCGATTTTGCCAAATCCTCGATCTCGAAGCCGCGAAACCGGGGCCGATCGGTGTCTCGCGAGTATTGAAACATTGAAGTTGCGCGATCCCAATCCGCACCGCGACCAGTCCTATCGACAGCCGATGGCCCTATCGACAGCCGATGGCACGTTCCATGATCTCCAGCCCACTACCGACCACCTTCGCCCGCCAACGCGGATCGGCCGGGCAGAATGCTTCCGTGATTTTCCGCTTCGCCCAGCGATAGGAAGCCGTGCCAGGCTGGTCGAAAAAGTGGCGCGATTCTCCGCCCGCAACGCGCCCAACACGGCTAGACCATTGTACGTGCCGTACTCGGCAGTCATGCATTGGTAGCGGCAGGACGGTAGATGGTCACCGAGATCGCTAGCCATCAGTCCACGGGCGGCATAAGAGGTTTTTCCATCAACCGCCTCGATCGTCGCCTCGCCAAAAGTTGCCAATGCTCGCCGCTCGAGCTCGGAACCGGGCTCGTCAACGAGCAAGATACGGCACTCGCCATAGTTGCCCAGCCCGGAATGGAAGTCGACGTGCACAACGTCGCTCGCACCCTCGACCCAAACCGGTAAACACTCTCGCACCAGCCGCACGGTGGGTTCCGCTTTGGCGCCGCCGTAAAAGAGCCACTGAGGATTCTCAAACTGTCCCACCGGAAGTGATTTTTGCAGTTGCAGTACACCAGCATCCCAGATCGCTTTGACGCGCAACGGTGCCAGTCGTTTGCCCTGTTGCTGGCCCCGACTCCTGGCCCGGTAACCTGCCAAAAGGACGTGGAGGATTGCCTTGATCGCGTAAGGCTCCCACCTGGAGGGTGGCGAAGCAGGATGAAGGAAGGGAGACAGCTGCCCAAACCCGCTGGCGAACTTCTTGCTGGCCTCGAGGAAGGTTTGATGGTCCAGAAAATTTCGATTCAGGTCGACATTGTTTTCGTTCCAACGACGCCGCCAGGCAAACCCAAATGGGTTCATGGCGTGCACGACGACGACGGCCGTGTCGGAAGGCGGTGCCCAGTTGGCTCCCCGTGACTTGAGCCAGGCGAGTTGAATCGCTGATCCAAAAAATCCCTCCACACCATGAAGTCCGCACGAGAAGATGACAACGCGTTGCGCGTGCGGATCACCAAATTTGGCGACATCCATCGCGAGTGGTTCGTCGTTGGGACCGCGCGACTGAAATGGATGCGATTGTAAAGCTGCACCAAGACCCGTGGCCGCCTGGACAAATCGCTCGCGGGCTGTGGCGTAGTCTGACGAATAATATTCGGTAAATTCCATCGACAACCGGTAATGGGTCCGGCAAAGTGAGTGGAACCACCCGCGGCTTGGCAGCGAGCGACCATCGCCGCACAGACAGGGTCACGGATCGCAAAATCATGTGTGGCCGCCATTGGATCCGATGGCCGGCGCGGTTTCAATGCCATCCGATAGCTGGTTCCAACGGCTCCGAACCGACTTCAAGGATCAGATTCTTTTTGATCTGTTCCTTGGTTCTGTAACCCGTTTCCTTCTTGATCACGACATCGTTACGCACGAAGTAGATCGTCGGTACCACATCATACGGGTAGCTCAGCTTGTCGCTGTCCCTGTCCACATCTCGATACACGACTTTATAGCCCTCTTTTTTCAATGACATCAGAACCGGCTTGAGTCGCTGGCAGGGGCTACACCAGGAGGCCGTGTAAACCACGATTTGGTTCGCTTTGCCATCCCGGGGTGAAGCAGACACCGTGGTTGCGGGCAGTTTGTAGGCGGCATGGTCAACCACAACGGTGTCGCTGCGAGTTTCGGCCCGAACGACCAGGGCGAGCATCATCACAGCACTCAATGCAGAAATCAATCGGAACATTGGAATCCTCGAATGGCTAGGGAAACGGACGATTACCCACCGCACGCCGAATTCTTTCGATGCCTTTTGCTTGCGCAGGATTTTTCAATGCCTGGCCGACCCGTTGCCACTTCATCCGGGCGTGTTCACACGCAGGATGAGGCGATATTTCTGTCGGTCAAGGCACAGCGACTCCGTTGATCAACGCGCAAGGCGATGATCAGCATGCTTGGCTGTACCGTGACGCACCCCTAGCCGTGCATCGTTTGGCGGTCAGATGCCCCTCTTATTGTTCGGTCAATTCGGTAACCTGGCGATCTCTGGGAGACCCATGGCTTTGCGTCCCGACCTCGCGATCGGTTTGCCTTTCTCGTTGCCTACAGGGAGGCGTGAGAGATTCAAGTCGATGAGCATGAAATACACTCATCACAATCCAAAACCTACTACGCCAACGGCGAGAGTCAAATTCTGTGGTTGGTTTATTGTCGAGAATTCTGCTCTCTCCCTCGAATCGCTAGGCTTCCGACCGGTTCTGTCTCGAAGCTGCCGTTGCGATGAACTTGGATAATTGTTCCAGATCAAGCGGTTTGACCAGGTGCACATCAAATCCCGATTGATGTGCTCGCTGAATATCCGATTCCTGTCCATAGCCGGTCAGCGCGGCAAGCAGTGTGATCGCGGTAGGGACGGCCATCGCTGACCGCCCCCCGCACGGATCCGTACGCGAAGTACTACCTCATACGGTTCTTGCTGCTAGTCGGGCGCGAAATCGGTCTTTTGGATAAGGATGCAGGATCTTTGGTTGCGGTAGATACCGCTTGACCAACCGGTTCATTCGTTCCCAAGGCCATGCGGCTCGGCCCTTCTGACTGCGACGTCGCAGTTGATGGAGCCAGAGCTTGGTGACTTCGGTGACAAACTCGTCGAGTCGGCTGTAGTTATCCGGTACGGCATGGTAGCCCAGCCATCCACGGATCACGCTCGCCAACCAACGACCGGTACTGCCAACGGGATCATGACGACGCTTGCGAAGCTTCGCTTTGATCGCCTGCAACGTTCGGGTAACGGTCGCGTGCGACCATCGGGCTTCGGAATGTGAACTCGACGAGAAGGCAACGCTCGGTAGGCACCTCGGTGAATCCGACCATGAAGATCATTGATACGTTCTTCAAGGTCTTTCTCATATTCGTGCCATGTCGTCGGATCAACGCCAGGGGCCGCATGCTTGTTGAGCTGGTGAAAGCTCGACGTTAGCAGCTCGACGTTGACATGATGAAGCAGGAAGTCAAGAGAATCTCCATGCGACCGCCCGACCAGAGCGGTCGCATTTTGCATGCGCTGGTGAGTCGATCCGGCCGGTGCGATCAAAGAACGATCCGTCACGACGGATCTCCCCGAGAGAATCGGAGAAAAACCTCGATCCCAAATCGGCCATAATCGTCGCTCATCATGCATCGGACCAACGGCCGCCGCCGGAAGAGCTCTCCAGAATTCGCAACAATTCGGCCACGCCCCCCTCAGGAGAACCAAAAATCCATACAGTCACAATTCGGCCAAAAATGCGACATCAAAAAGGCCGGTAACACCTTGGGACCACAGAACTGAGTGACCTCGGTGGCCATGACTTGACAGATCATTTCTCGAACGTGCCCTCGAAGGAACTCCCGAAAGATCTCGCCTGTTTCGGATGCGGAAACTTGCCCGAGGCTCTACAAAAGATTAACTTCGTCCATGATAGTCTCCCGTCGGTTGCTGCCGACGAAACTTGAAAGGTTGCGAAGGGCAGATTCTTCCCTTCGGGAGACCATCATTCAGCTGCTAACAATTTTTGGGACGCTTCCACGAACGCTTGATTGAGGGCTAGAAAGGAATGCAGGCAACAACGGCAAACAAAGCTCGAATTGCATTTCGGGCTACAGCGTTGAGGATTACTGGCGATTTGTGAAGCACAATTCGGACGGTCGTTAACGCGATATTTAGCACGAAAACAATTCCAATATGCATCCAAAATACGCCCGAGTGACTGTAGTTGGGTAATGCCATATCAACCAATAGTACAGAAATGCACTCGTACAAAACACCGTCCCAGTCAATAAGCGTACTATTTCTCAAAGATCAACTCCTCCGCTGGCGTTGGAGGAAGATTATCGGCAATCACGGGATCAGCCTTTCCGAAGACCCGCGTAGTCCACGCGAGTTGGTGCCTGAGCTTACTGCGAATTAAACCGCGTTGAACCTCTGTTAATCTCGCATTTGCGATCGACGGCACAGAATGATACATGAGATTGTATGGATCATTTGGAGTGACAGAACGATCTAGCATTCTCTCGCGACGTCCAGCTGCTTCGTGCTCTAGCCCAAAGATATGCCCAATTTCATGGGCCAGTTCACCGCCAGACGAATTGTTCTGCAAAACGGCACCGTTATCTCGGTAGGATGTCAAACCGGCATACGCTTTACCCGCGTCAAAAAAGTCTTCGACGAAGGCACCGTTAAATACTAAGACAGGGACACCCAGGTAGTAGCGATCGACAACCTCGCGTGTTTCATTCACGCCGGACGCATCCGGGGCAACATAGAATGCTCCGTCATCTGTGACTTCTCGGAAACTCCGTACCCTCAAGAAAAATCCCTGACGCGCCGAATAGGATTCAGCAATCTTGAAATTGCGTTTGATCTCAAAGATTCTCGCACTCGATGTGGTTGATTCTTTGACTGGCAAGCTTGCTGATTTGTTGACTCTTACAATATCGATATCGATGATGAATCGGTCAAAATTAAGCGATTCAATCTCGCCGATTGTTCCCATCATCTGTGTGTTGATTCTCGATATCGCAATCCCTGCAGTTGCAATTCCAATTGCTCCAATTGTTCCCAGTGTTGAGAACTCGGACATTCCCGTCGGATCAATCCCCTGAATCGGATCGCCATGCACATAGGTGTACTTGTGCAGCGATTGCGGGTCCTGCATATTGCCGGCAAACGGATCGAGGCGGTTGAATCTTCCATTAGCCGGGTTGTAGAAGCGGGCTCGCAGGTGCTGCTGCTGGGCTTTGGCGTCGAAGTGTTCGCCGGAATAGCCGAGCGACGAGAGGCGAGATGCGAGTGGCGAGGAAACAGCCAGTGAGTTGTGCAGGGCTAGCAGCTCGCCGTAGGCGGCGAACGTGAAGACTTGAGCGATCTTCGCGGCCGTGCCCGCCAAGTTGTAGAGGACTCGGACGCTGCCGTGGCCGTCGTGGCCGAAGGTGTGGGTAGCGTCACTGGTGATGGTGCCGCCTGAGTCACGCTCTACGACTCGCTGGGCGATCTCGTCATGACCGAAGGTGTAATATGTCGTGACCGGTGCGACTTCGTAGAAGGGTTGCGGTTTGCATCGTGTTTTGCCGCACGATAAGAGCGCGGCGCAGAGCTGGGACCGCCTCCGACAGGTTTTCTGTTGGCTGGACCGTGTCGGGCCTCGCGCGCGGCGGTGTGCGCGACGCAGGTGTTTGGGTCGGCGATAAGATTTGGCTCCGGCAAGCATCCCGCCATTGTAGGGCGTCAGTAAACCGCTGCGGGATCTTTAGAGGCCGTGAGACCTAACTGCTCCGCGAGCGAAGGCGTTGTTGCAGCGTATCCAGCATGGACGAAAGGGCATCTTCGCCAAGTCCCAGCAGTTCTGCGGCTGAGTGTTCTTGATCGCCCAGCAACTGCTGAAGAAGCTGAATCTTCCCGACAAGCGCGCCCTCTTCACGACCTTCGGCTTTCCCCTCGGCTTTCCCCTCCCGCTCGCGCAGCAATCAACCTCGCCTCCTCGTCGTGAAGAAACTTCAATCGTGCTTCGTAGAACTGTCGGTCTTCAGGGGATCGCGAGATCATTTCTAGTACCTCCACCGCTTCCTTGTACTCCACGTCAACCAGCAGGCGGGACAACTCGTCGGCTTCCAGGTCCTCGGCATGTTGAAGAAAATAGAGCCACCGCTCAAGTGGCGGCAGGTCTCCCATATTATCAACTGCGGCCGTGAACTTTGGCAACTCCAGCAGGTGAAATTGTAGGTCGTCGCTAAACACCAAGTCTCGCTGGTCTGACCGGAGTCGGAAGCTCAGGTGGTATTCGGGAGCCTGGCGAAAAAGCACCCGATCGAGCACGCAAATGCTGATCGCCGGTCGCAGATCGAGATACGGTGATCCCTCGCCCAGCTGACGAACGTAGTTGAGACAGTTGTAATAAGTCAGCCGTTTCGGCAAATCGGTTGGCAGAGTGGTCTGCATCTCAATGTTGAACTGGTGCCCGCCAATGTCACGTGCAAGAACATCCAGTACGACCAGTTTGTCCTCGCTACGGTCCTTGTCCTGAATCGGGTTAAGAACTTCGACCCAGTCGATCGGCTGAGGAAGGCCAAGTACCGAGTTGAGAAAGTGGATCGTGATCCCGGTATGTTTCGGATTCCCGAATACCATCTTGAAGGCGAAATCGACTTTGGGATCAATTCCAAGCGGCATGATTGACTTCGCAAAGGGGCGGTGACTGGCAAGACCAACGTAACAATGTCCGCTGGTCTCGCCCAGACACCAATCGTTCTACCGTTGGACTAGCCGTGGAAGCGGCGACGGCAGAGTGGTTCGCCACCATCTTGGACAGATCGGTTTCGGTCCAGTCTTCGGCGTGGACCCAGGAGAGCCAACGACGCAGACATTCTAGATGCCGTGTTTGCAGCAGAGGACTGTCGCGGAAGCCACCCAGACGGCGTTCGAGATCCAGATGGTAGCGGTAGTCGTTGAGTGTGAATTCGTCGAGATCGTCGATGACATCAATACCACGCTTGTGCGCCCAGGCGATGAACCGGCTGAGCAGATGCTGGCGGTTGACGATCGTCAGCTCTCGGTAGCCTTGGCGGTACAGCTTCGACAGGTAGCCGTCACGCAAACCTCCATTTTCCACGGGAGCCTTTTTCGTGCCTACATCAATCCGCCGCTAATATTCGATCGCCTAAAGTGCAGTTCGTAAGAAACGCGGCAGTAACTACAACCTCATGATGCAGCCGCGTGAAGAACTTCGCAAACGGCTGGGAACTGGCGATAACTCATTCGAGACAAAGTAGTTAGCTGGACAGCGCCAGGTTTGAACCAATGAATTGCTGCAAGCCCTGGCTCTTGCAGGACTTATCGGTATTGACCTGAGAACGAAAAAGAAACGACCTTCCGTGTGCTCAGTTTCACGCGCGCGAAACCACGGAAGGTCGCTCTTATGTCGCTCAAAGATATCCGAAATCTCGGAAAATTGCTCGCCCAGTTCTTATCGCTCTTTGCCGGTTGCTTTGCCCGTCCAGCTGGCCGTTCTTTGATGACCTCTTACGTCAAGGGATTGCTATCGGATGTCGGACGCAAAAACGTCGAAGCGATGGCTCTGGATCAAAATGTTCCTCCGCGAACTCTGCAAAGATTGCTCGAATCGATCGCCTGGGACGAGCAAGCGGTTCGTGATCGCTGCCAGACAATCATCGCCTCCGAGAATGCTCACCCCGATGCGATAGGCACCATCGATGAGACGGGAACCGCAAAAAGCGGAAACCACACCTGTGGCGTCAAGCGACAGTATAACGGGAACCGCGGTAAAGTTGAGAACAGCGTCAACAACGTTGCGTTGGCCTACACCACGCCGACGATCAGTTGCTTAATTGATGCTCAGCTCTATCTTCCCCAAGAGTGGGCCGAGGACGAGGAACGCCGAAAAAAACGAAAGTGCCAGACGAGGTTACCTTCAAAACGAAGCCCCAGATAGCACTTGAGCTGATTGATCGTGCCAAGGCCAATGGCATCGAAGTGATGGCCTGGAACGCCGATGAACTCTATGGCCGCGATGGGCATTTTCTCGACGGACTTGATGCGCGAAACGAAGCCTTCGTTGTGGAGATTCCACCGAAGGCTCATGTCTGGCTCAACAAGCCGAAGGTACTGCGAAAACCACCTAAAAACCGCCCCGGTCG
This sequence comes from Pirellulaceae bacterium, assembly GCA_963734865.1. Classification (GTDB taxonomy): domain Bacteria; phylum Planctomycetota; class Planctomycetia; order Pirellulales; family Pirellulaceae; genus CBDCUW01. Next base: position 15,716 of record CAVTIV010000018.1, on the reverse strand, counting down.
GCCCCGTCGGTATCCGCGTCTGCGTCCTCGTGACGCCAAGCCCAACGAAGTGCAAAACCTCGCGAAGTATTCGCCAAAGTTCACAGATCAAAACCCGCAGCGCTACCGGATCAAAGACACGCACAAGGGGCCGGAGGTTTGGGAAATCCGCTGGAGCACCTGTTGGCGGAAGACTCATACTAAGGAACTTGTAAGTCGCCAATGCACGTTGATCGTGGCCAAAAATGTTCTCACCGGTGAAGTGAAATACTTTTTGTCTAACCGTGTCCCCGGACGAGCTGGTTGGAACCTGCGGAAGATTCTTCGCGTCGCTTTCGGTCGCTGGCCAGTCGAGGATTGTTTTCGTGAAGCCAAGGAAGAGTTAGGCTTGGATCACTTTGAGTGTCGGATGTGGCAATGCATCCATCGTCATTTGTTCTTGGTGATTCTCAGTCACTTGTTCTGCGCGGGTTCGAGAAAAGCATTGTGAGAGCGAGAACGTCTTGGACGGTGAGTTGCTGAGCACCGAGCAGGTCCGCCGCGCGATGAACGTGTACTTGGAAGTTATCGATCAACCACGTCGCTATCGCCAAAAGGCATATGAAAAAGAACTAAGCCGGCAAACGTACTACCAACATCGCAATGCCCAAGCTTCCAAGTACCACCGCAAACGGAGAAGGAAGCGTTTACTTGAGTTGGGAATCGACCCTGACAAAATCAAGTCTGTCGACGTGAAACCCCGCAAAAGCTAACATGACGCACTCAAACCTGGCGCTGTCCAGCTAGTGTCTGTCCGGAAATTGGTTTGAGCTGGATTTTGACGGCGTTGGGATCGATTTGCAAGCAGCGAAGTTTGGCGCAGCAAGGGTCGCTTGTGTCATTTTGCGAGCGAAAGACACACGATTTTCGTTCGAATTTGCTCGTCCGCGCAGCAGTGAACGCAAACGCTCTCTCTCACAGTGTTCCTCAGACCCAGTCGCAGCCGCTAAGCTGCCTGACGCTTGCTGGTTGCTGCCAACGATTCGGCATTGCGACTAGCGATTACCAGTTTGCCCAGCACGTGAATATTACGGCCTAACACGGCAAGCCCCAAGTAACGTTCAAAGCCTAGTTCGCTGCGGTCGCGACAACGCTTCATGCCGTTGCCACGCTGCAGTCCGCCGATCGCTGACTCAACACCACCATGACGCATCCGGGCTTGGCGAAAATCGATCGTCGCCTGTTCCATACACTCGGCATACTGCGTTGGATGACGAGGAGCAACACAGGCAAGGTCCACGATCTCCGACAACGCCGACACGTTCTCCGGCGAATAGAAGCCGCGATCAAACGATGCCGTCTCGATCGCACCGCGATGTTTCTGCTGGGCCTTGCGAGTTTCATCGACAATCACGTCGGCGTCTTGAGCCTCGCGATCCATCAAGCGGTAATGGCTGATGAAACCGGCGCCGTCTTCAAACACTAACACCAAGCGCCCAAACTGATTGGGAGTCGCTGCCTTGCCGCGACGATACAGCTGCGTGTGGGTTTCAAAAAGACTAAAGAGCTTTTCGCTGTTCGGCACCGACTCTCCCTCAAGCACGCGGCGAGTGGCTGTATCACATACCTGCTCGGTCAGTTCCAACCAGTGTTCCAAAGCAATCGACAAGCTGAGAATTTCAGGGGTTTTGCCCTCGATTTGTGCCGTTTCGACGAGTGTTTTTGCTCGTTCGATCAACATTCCCACGCGGCTTAGCAAGTCAGTGTAGAGCGATTCGATGATCTCTTTCTTTCCCTTTGCCTTGCTCGCCGCGACGCGTCCGATGTTCTGCTTGAGTTGTCTGATCTTTTTGCTCAGATGCTTATGCTGCCGCCAGCGGTCGACACCGAGCAAGTCAGCCAGCTGGGCACATAGCGGCACGAACTTGTTGACTCCGTCCCAGATCAAACTGCTTTCGGTCGGGTAATGGATGTTTGTTTCGCCAACGAAAGAATCAGCACGAACGCTCGCCGCAGCATCGGGATCGAGTTGGTGTCCGGCTTGCACAATCGTCTGGTTGATGCTTTCGACTGTACCGGGTCGCAACAAGCAGAGTGTATCGCGGATTCTCCGGAAGCTCAGTCCGGATACGTCTTGCCAGTGGCCGATGCCCATGATTTCTCGCAGGGCTCGATGATTCTCGACCAGGTCTTGGAGTTTGTCGTAGTCAAGATTGCAGCCGAGCCTGACGGCGGCCAACACGACGACTTGCCAGTCGTCGATGCCTTGCCGTCCAACATCCCTGCGAGTCTCTGCGTTGAGATCATCCGCGACGAGCCTAACGATTTTGCGTCGCAGCGTGGTATTGAGATAGAGGTACTGAAGCCCGCAAAGAACGGGTATAATTTCGTCACGGCACTCGAGGTTGAGCGAGACTTGAGCGATGGGGCTACAATCAAACCGTCGCTGTGATGAGTACGCTTTTCGCATCGAACACTCCTTGAAGATTTGCGATTGAAAACTTGTTTTGTCAACAAATTCAACGCGCGAACCGTTTCGATGGTTCGATCTTCAAGGAGCTTTTTTCGTTTTTCTCTTGCAAATCACCTGTGTTTTCAATTTCCGGACAGACACTAGTTAGTAGACGTAGGCCCGAAGCTACTGGATACCACGACATGGCCCTAGTCGTTAGGGACTTGGATTTCAGTGATTCGCTGAACTCCTCCTTCTTAGGGAATGCACGGCAAATGCAGCGGAAAATACTCGCGGAGTCTCTAAATGCGATTTGGGCCGAGTTGGAATCTGTCGTCGAAAACAACGAGTGACAGAAACAAGGATACGTGGGTGGCGCACTGTCAGAAAAGTGTGTTAACCCGACTGTTAACTGAGCATCGGTCGATCAAAACGGATGACTTTCGTTGGCCGGTACGCGGAGAACAGCGATTTTTCCTTTCACTAGTTCGCCGACCAATGCCGCCATTGCAGGTCGCCGTTCTAGCGATTCTCATGTCTGGACGGGAGAGATAAGTCACTGATCAATCATTAGCGAACGGCGTGTCCTGAACTACACGAGCTGGGTAGCGTCAAACGCAACCCGCTCCACGAATGGCAAGACGACCTCAGGGGTAACGTCATAGTTTTTCTCCTTTACTTGATGGAGATTCCAACCCTCGAACCTCTCCATTAGAATGAAGGGAACCCCATTGTGTTCACCCACTCCAAAAATCGGTGCGATGTACTCGTGCCTCAGCGACAACATTAGCTTTGATTCCACCTCAAATCTTTCGGACGCTCTCGACTCTTTACTCCGGAAGGGGTGCGGATTGAGAAACTTGACCGCGAGGGTGATCTAAGAACGGGTGTTCGTGCTGTATACAGTTCCGTATCCGCCTTCCCCAAGCTTCTCACCAATCGTTAGCGAGCCAAGGTCAACCTTATCGCCCAAAGAAATGTTCATTGTTAAAATCAACTCAACATGCTGTTTTCGCGATCGCCGTAACGGCAAAAGCATCGCCGATTGCCGCCACGTCACCTAGCCCCTTCAAGCCGCAACGCCAATTGTGCTTGACGGGATGACCAGCCGACGCACGGTTCGGGGCAAGCTCCGCTGTCCGGAGCCAGCTCTGGCAGCGCATTGACGAACCCATGGTTGCACCGGCACCGACTCTCTGTAGAAACTACCGGGCCCTCTGCCGGCATTCAGGAATGGGAATCTCCTGAATCAGTTCAGGTTGTATTGATGTAATTCTCATGCCAGCCCGAGACACGATGACCAATGGAATGGTTCAAAGTGCGTCGTTTGGGCTATTGTAACTGAGCACCTGCAACCGGATCGGTTCCGCGGCTTCACTCTCCCTGAGGGAACAAAGCGCCGCTACGGAAAACACGATGTTCGTGATGACGAAACATCGGAGTGCGTTCATCATTGATCCTTCACACGCTTTTGCCAGATTTCAAACTGCCGGGCCAGTTGCTGAACGCGATCGGGATCACGCTGGGCGAGATCGGTTGTCTCGGTACCATCCGCCTCCAGATCAAAGAGTTGCCAGTCGCCACCTTGACGAGGACGAACGGCTTTCCACTTGCCCATGCGAACAACATGGTGCCGGGGCACGCTCCAGCAGAGCACATCATGCCCCTCGCGGTTCTTTCCCTCGAAAACCGGCCGCAGACTTTTGCCTTCGATGGGTACGGGATTTCGACCGTGAAACTCGGTGGGGTATTTCACGTCGGCGATGTCGAGGCAGGTTGCCATCAGATCCATCACATGCCCCACATCGTCGCTTTGTTGGTCGCTGGAAATGACGGTAGGCCACCTCGCAAGCAAAGGGGTGCGAATACCGCCTTCGTAGCCAGACAGTTTCGTACTGCGAAACGGCGTGTTACTGAGAGTCGCCCAGGCTAAACCATAGGCCGCAAAAGTGTCTGGAGGCCCGGGAAGGATATCCGGGCCGCTTCCCGATCGAATCGGAACCTGGTCCAGACGCCAACGGTCGTTGGGCTGGTTGGGGGCGAATCCAAAACCGCTTTTCGATGGGCCGAGCCCACCATCCGGTGCTGCTCCGTTGTCGGAGAGAAACAGGACGAGAGTGTTTTTCACTTGCCCACTCTCTTTGAGCACGTTCAAGAGTTCTCCCAGGCCTTCGTCAATCGCGGAGACTTGAGCGGCGTAAACGGCCATCCGTTCGGCCTGCCAGTTGTGATTCAAGTCGTTCTTCCAATCCCGGACCTCCGGGGGTCGCGGGGCCAGCTTCCAATGTGAAGGGATGAGTTGGGATTTCTGTTGAGACTCAAACCGTGTGGTGCGCCATTCGTCCCATCCACGTTCTCGGTATTGCTTGCGGTAGGCGGCAATGTTGGCTTCGCGGGCATGTAACGGCCAATGGGGAGCGATATGCGCCACGTAGAGAAAGAAGGGCTTGTCCGTTGTCACCGCTTCTTTCAAAAACTGCACGGCATATTCGTTGAGTGACTCTGTGAGATAGAAATCCTCGGGTAGCTGGAACCTTTCCCGATCGAGATAAAACGGGTTCTGCTGAACTTCGTGAAAGTAGCTGATCTTGGCTTGGCACATCGGACCAAAAAAACGATCGAAGCCTCGGTCGAGTGCCGGGTCACGTCCCTGCCATTTACCGACCATCATGGTGTGGTAGCCGGCGTTTTGCAGCAGTTCGGAAATCAACACGCACCTGGAATAGTCCTTGGGCTGATTCCAGTGATCGCCACGGTGGCCAGCTTGCTGGCAATAAAGCCCGGTCAACAGCGAAGCCCGCGTGGGACCACAGACGGCGTTGTTGTAAAACTGCGTGAACCGAAGTCCCTCCCGGGCCAACGAGTCGATATGCGGCGTGCGGATCTCGCCACCGAAGCAGCCTATGTCCGACCAGCCCAGATCATCCGCCATCACCAGTATGATGTTCGGTTGAGCTGCCTTGATGACAGTTTCGCTCAGCAGACAGAATAGGACCAGCCCGGTGCAGAGTAATCTCATCGTTTTCAATCTACTCCAAGCTGAGGCTAGTGCAGCCGCCAGGGTGATAATCAGTTGCTTCATGCCGGTTGACTTGCCTTACTTCGATGCCGTGGTGATCGTGTCGGCGACTTGCTGCCCCAGGAATTCATACCCCGCTGCGTTGAAATGAACGTCGTTCGGATTCTGCATCTCGTCCAGATGAGGCGTGATCGCGGTGAATAAGTCGTCCGTCGCCACACCGTATTTCGCCATGATCTCGGCCGCCGCCTTGTTGCGCTCCACGATTGAGGCCGCTGTCTGTTTCTTGGCAGGATCATCAGGGATTGGCGTCGTGGAGGCCCAGATGAGTTTGGCCCCCGTCTTTTGCATACGTTCAACAAGCTGCTCTAGCCGCTGGCTATACTCGGCGACGGGCGTATTCCGATCGTGGATGCCGAAGTTGAAGTGGATCACGTCCCACTTGCCTTCGCCTAACCAGATGTCGATGTTCTTCAGTCCCAGCGACGTGGGACCGCAGTTGGCCGGAGCCCGGTGGACGTTGGCTTTGCCTGCGAGTGCTTTCCGCACGTATTGCGTGTAGCCCCGAGAGACAGAGTCCCCGATCAACATTACGCGTGGCAGTTTCGGGTCATCCTTCACGAAGTCCCATGCATTCGACTGGCCGGCGACCTTTTGCCGCTTGTGGATCGGCAGGTAGAAGCTACCCAGGTTCTCTTGCAGCACACGCTCCCAGGTTTGCTCGGCGGGTGAGAGCGTCTTGGCCCACGCCTGATACTGTTCATCGAGTTTCTGATCCGCTTCCGCCTTCCCGGCAGCCGCTTCGGCGGCATTCGTGGGTTCGTTTGGGGCTGCTGTGCAAGTCAACGCCACCGTGAATGGGAGTAAGGTGGCGACAAAGATCAACAGGGTGCAGTGTTTCATCAGTCGTTGTCGCCTTTCAGTTGAATGACGGTGATCTCCATCGCGTCCCGTTTGCCCCACGGCAAGTCGATGTCGAACACTCGGTCTTACTCTGGTACTTGGATCGCACGTGATCGAGATAATCCTCCATGCCCGAAGCTCCGATGCCGACATTGGGCAAAGAACACTGCCCAAATTCAGGGTGTATGGCATCGGCGAGGTCACAGCAACTTGTGAATCTTGAAACCCTGATTCTACCAAGGCCCGATGTCTTTCCCAATCATGGGGAGAACTCAGACTTCTAATTCAATCCTGACTTGCCCCGCGTGGTCGATTGGAGCAGGGATTTCGGCCAGCGCTTGCGCGACCTGGTTTGCGCGATCAATGATCTGCAAGTTTTTTGCTGTCCCCGTCCAATCGCGGCTCTCGTCATGACCATCTGGGTAAATGGGTTCGAATCGATCGTTCCTCGAAGTTGAGTGCCAAGGTACAATAGAAAATTGTCACCGAGTACCGAAGGTCCAAACGATGGCTCAAGACATTCCTCTCGATTCGATGTCCGTGTCAGAAAAACTGCAGTTGATGGAGGATGTCTGGACAAGCCTCTGCCAAAACACAGGCGACGTTCAGTCACCGGAGTGGCACGAGGAAGTACTTGCCGGAGCGCCGTCGCAGGCTCGAAGCGGGCGAGACCAAGGTCTCTTCTTGGGATGATGCGAAAGCGAGACTGTCGAAGCTCGGCCAATGAAGATTCAGATCACGGAAGAGGCCGAGTTCGATCTTGCTGACGGGTTTTGGTTTTATGAACGTCCTTTTGAAAAGACAAACTGCAGTTTGGTTAACAGGCAGCGACAGCGTGAATAGTGGAGGCGACCTTGTTGGGTCTTCCGCCTGGCATCAATGCCGAGATCAAAATGACCGAACGACTCGGTGGTTTGCGTCGATCGTATCGACGTGTGGCTTCGCTTGTGCGGCCTTCACTCAATCCGCACCACGCCGGTCTCAAGACATCGGTGTGATTTCTGCTTCGCGGTGCCGCCGTGTTCGATCAATTTTTAACCAGCGCCGCTCTGTCTGGTTTCAATCTCGACCGAGAATTGGGCTCCATCGAACCGCGCAACTGGGGACTTCACAGGCCGGAATGTTCGTTCCAATTTACTGACCCCACGCGATTCAAAATGACGCTCTGCGTCCGCGTCAACGATCAACTGACGCAATCCAATCCACACCGCCACGAAATTCGTGCGCACGCAGTTCTTGCACGCGGCGCGCCTCCACCGTCGCCCGCGGTCGTGTGATTGCCGCTGACGGTGCTGTCGGTCAGCACGAGGCTTCCGCCGTAGAACGTTGTTCAACTTGCGATCTAATGAGTTCGCCTATCAGTGGTCAGCTGCGGCGACTGGAAAATGAAGGTGAACTTCGTCGTGCATGGTGTAGAGTCGGTACTGCTTTCCGTCGTGGACGAGAATCCCGCTCGACTTGTTTTCCTGGATTGGCAGCAACGGATTGCCGCCGTACTTGGTCCAATGAACGAGGTCTTTCGAGGCGGCCACGTTCGTGCTCCATAGTCGCGAGCCTTCGTTGCCACTGCCGTGATAGATAGGCGTAGTAGATGCCGTTGTATTTGATGATTTGATTGAGGGCGACCTGTCGACGATCGTACGCGCCGGGGCCCAGTTGGATCACCGGCTCGTCGCTGACGTTGGTCCAGACATTCATGTCTTGACGAAGTCGCCAGCCAGATGCCCAAGTCACGGCGCTCGTAGAACAGGTACCACGTGCCATTTTCATACCAGGCGGTCGGCGTGCCGCGAGGTCCCGCGGAAATCGGTTGGCCATTGGTTAGTCGGATGTCGAGCGGCCCGATGCAGTGTCCAATGAATTCCATCCGCAGATGTCAGCAGGTAGGCAATGTCATACTTTCCCTCCGCGAACATATAGTACGTATCATTGTGGTTGACGACCATCATGTCTTCGATCCACGATTTCGCTGTAGACGGGATTCTCCGGATATCGATTCCATCGCACACCGTCCGACGACGTCGCATATCCGAGCTTCAAGATAGTGCCGTCATACCCACCGCCCCCTTCGAATCCGGTGAACCACATACGCCAGGCGTTTCCCTCGCGGAGAATCCAGCCTCGCTCGCGGATGTGTTCGTCCCAATGTCCTTTCCCGCGACCCCGGAAGATGGGATTCGCCTCGATGGGCTGGAAGTTTACGATTTCGGACGGGAAAAGTTTCGCAGCATCTTCGGCCGCTGCATTGAGACCGACTATTGCGGCGCAGGTCGCGATGAGTACGACTGCCGCAGACCGAAAAGGATGTAGCCTCTTGGCGTTGCTCACGGCTGATTCCTGGGTTGTTTAAAGTTTCCAAATCGCATGAGAATTGCTCACAATCATAGCAATTACTCCTTCTTTAGGCGATGATAGGCCACCGGAGGTGCGAAGCCCGAAAGCGTGTTGGCGGCCAGACACGCCGCGAAACATGATCGCGTCGAGCAGGCAGATGCTGATCGACGGGTTTAGGTCGGCGTACTGATCGCCCTCGCCGAGTTGCTCAATCAATTGTTTCGCCGCATAGTACGTCAGACGCTTCGGCAGACCCAGCGGGCGGGTGGTTTGAACATCGATGTTGTACCGGCGGCCTGCGAGTCTGTCGGTGGCCTTGATGTCCAAGATTGAAAGCTTGTCGACATCAAAGTCCTACAAGTTGATCGGATTGAGGATCGTGACGTCAACGATTGGGTCAGTAAGTCGTTTCGTGCTTGCCTGCGACGCGAGGGCGTGAAGTCTGTTCGCTTGCCACCGCGAAGCCCGAACTTGAACGCACAGCCTGGTCGTAAAGAAACAGCTCGGAATCGAACGTAGATCCCTTTGCTGGTACTTCCGGCGTCGCGCTGTCGATGGTGTTGCCAGCTTTCACAGGGTAGTCAAGATCCATCCAAATGCTGTCTTTATTCACCACATGAACGTCGACGCCGAGGACCGGATCAAAGTGCTCGCCTTGGCTGGCTGTATCGGGCAGCAAAATAGGTTTGATCGGCTTTACTTGAAAGATGAAGGGCTCGCTCTTGCTTGGTTCTTCCGGTGTCGCGGCAACTGCGTCCATTCCAACGTCGCCTGCCATCAATCGGCGAGTTTCCAAAGTCTGGACCGAGGGGCGAAATTGCAGTTTTTTGGACATGGCTGGGCTCCAGAACATGGCGTGTTTCCATATCAAGCCCGCAATCTGAACCTACGACCCGCCAATGAAAACTCAACAGCCTTCGACAACCACCCACTCCATCCGAGCGGGCCCTTGAATTGCAGGTAATTCAACAGCGTTGCTTCCGGCGCACATCGGTGTTCACGACCGCCTGCAATTGCCCCTAGCGTAAGGGTTGTCCGCAAAACTCGTGGCGTGTTGGCGTCAGCAGGCATCGACCGTTTGCCGCCTGCCCTGCGACTTGAAACAAGTGTCGCGAGTGTGACCTTCCGCCAACGGGACGGAGGTTTCGCACGGCTTGATTCGAAAGAATTGGACGATCTCGCCACCTTGCAGTTCAGCATAGTGCCGGAGCGCGTCTTCCTGCACCTCCAGTGAGAAAAGAGCTGATTGGCAACAAGAGACTCCCAAGACAGCCAATGGCCGCCGGTGCTTCGACCGTGTCAGGAAATCGATGGCCAGATCGGTCTGCGACGTACGAGCACGCTGGTAGCAGGGTAGCAGGAATCTTCCAAGAGCTCCATTGACATAGCGAAAAGTTTCGCTAGACTGCGACTAGCGAAGCCTTTCGCTGATGTTCGTGCTACACGAACCTGCGACGATCCGGCGGTCTTTCGGAGATACTGCAATGCGAGAATTGGGTTCTTCTCAGCCAACAGCGGTCGAGCTTGAGATTCTGCGGATTCTCTGGGAGATGGGGCCAAGTCCGGTGCGCGAGATTCATGCGCGGCTCAATGCGGCCAAGGGGACGAACTACTCGACCACGGTGAAAATGCTCTCGGTGGTGCTGACCAAAGGGTTGGTCAAACGTGACGAGAAGGCGAGGCCGCATGTCTATCGCGCGGCGATTACTCGCCAACGGGCCGCGAAGAAGTTCCTCCACGAATTGATTGAGAAAGTCTACGACGGCTCGGCCATGAGCCTTGTGCTGCAAGCGTTGGCCGGCAGCCAAGCGTCGCCAGCGGAGATTGAGGAAGCCCGCAAGCTGCTCGACGAAATGGAGGGCAAGTCATGAACGATCCCTTGTACTTTGCGTGGCCGTTTTCGCAGATCGTGGTCGAACGAATCGGTTGGATGCTTGTGCATTCGCTGTGGCAGTTCGCTCTCGTGGCGTTGCTGGCCGGAGCGCTCGTCCAAGCGATGCGACACCGTTCAGCGGGAATGCGGTACGGCGTGTTGGTGGTGGCGATGACCGTGTCGGTCGCCGCTCCCGTCGCAACCTGGCTGCTACTGCCGAGCGATGACCCCGCGACTGTGGCAAATCGGGTGGAGAATATAGCCCCCGAACCTGATTTCACCGCTGCGATTGATCCGGAGCCTAACGCCACGCGGGGCGCAAGCGATGCCATGTTGGCGAGTGAGGAAGCAATCGAACTTCCTGTGCCCGACCTTGCGGCATCGAGCGTCGCGACGAAAACGCGAACAGCACTGTCGCCAGAGCCCGCCGCCATCATCGAAACCGCACCGCCCTGGCCGGACCGCGTCGAAGACCTTGTTGCGGCCGTGGCTGGCGTGGATCGTAGCGGTCTGGAGCATGGGAGTTTTCGTCTGTGCGACTCGGCCGTTGCTCGGCTGGCGCACCTTACGGCGTTTGCGGCGCAGTGGGAGTGTCGTCCGTGTCGGACGAAGTCCTGGCCGCGATGCAGCGAATCTCAAATCGGCTCGGTCTGCCCGGCGCGGTGCGATTGCTGCAATCGACGCTGGCTCAAGTGCCGATCGTTGTCGGTTATTTCCGGCCGGTGATTCTGTTGCCGGTTAGCCTGGTGGCGAACCTCCCCGCGACTCAATTGGAAGCGATCCTGGCTCACGAACTGACTCACGTGCGGCGGCATGATTTCGCCGTAAACCTGCTGCAAACGCTATTCGAAACGCTGTTCTTTTTTCATCCGGCCGTGTGGTGGCTGTCGCATCGAATTCGGGTCGAACGAGAACACTGCTGCGACGACCTCGTCGTCGCGCTGTTCAACAACCGTGTTGAATACGGCCGCGCGCTGCTGGCGATCGAAGAACAACGAGGACAAAAAACAGTGCTCGCGCTGAGAGTCAATGACGGTTCGCTTCTCGCTCGTGTGCGTCGCATAGCCGGTGTCGACGCAGACTTGTCCGCTGGTCGCTGGCCTGTCGCATTGCTTGTCGTCGGGTTTTTGGTCGTAGCGGCAACCACGTTGTCGGGTTTTTCCGCCCAGCCGGTCGTTCAGAAACAGCCGCATGCGGGCACGGAAGCCGAAACGATGAACTCACGCATTGTGGAATCGACGACCAGTACGGGCATCATCGGCAAAGTCCAGGATGATACGCATCTGGAAGACCAGCAGATCGGCTCACCGACGTTACTCAAGCCGGCGTTTCTGTTGCCGGGCCATTACAATATGATTGATGTTCGTTTTGGGGAATAACGACACGGAACTTGTCGCCGTTTCGGCTTATCATTTTGCTACGGTCCGCCGATGTGACGTCGTCGCGAGAACATTGAAGAGCGAGATCAACCTCTCCAGCGACAAGCACCTTCGGCCGTTTCGTTCTGAGTCATTCAAACTCTCCGGTGATGGGCGGCGTGTGGTCGCGGCGACGGACGAGTACGTGGGAATCTGGGACACGTCGACTGGCGAACTGCTCAAGAAGTTGTCGTATCCCACAAAGGAAGTGGGAGATACGACTGCATTGGCAAGCTGGACTGCACTCCCGATCCCTCGGTGATCGTGGGCAGCCTGACGACGCATTACAGTCGTACAACGCTGGTCTATGACGCGCACTGATTATTTGGGATGGGGCATCCGGCGACGTGCTGAAGATGATCACTGACAAGCACGCGACGGAATTGGTTTCCATCGACTTGTCCACCGATGGAAAACTCCTGGCCACAACCAGGATGGCGGCGGAGCGAAATCTGGGAGACGAGCACCGGTAAATTGCTGCGCTCATTTCCGAACGATAACAAAGGCCGGAAGCATTCCGATCCGGAAGTTTCCGGCCAGTACACCAGCCACGTCTGGAGCGTGCAGTTGTCACCGGACGGCAAACAACTCGCCGTCGGCGACATTCTTGGTGTGAGACTGTGGGACGTTCAATCGGGCGGCGAACTGCAACACCAGCTCGAAGCCCCGTATCGAAGCGGCACGGGGAAGCTGGTGTACTCCAGGGACGGTCAACTGCTCGCGCGAACAGGTACGAGTGGTAAGGGGAAGGACCAGGTCGTACCCGTCTGGTCGACACAAACGGGCGAGAAGCGGTTTGAGCTTCACACGGAATCGAATTGCGTGCGCCTTTCCGACGATAACAAGCAGTTCGCGGTGGGTTTATCGGAGCGTCAGATGGCGCTCGCCGTTTTTCAGCTAACGCAGTTGCAGCCGACCCGCCAGCTCAGCCCGAGAGCAATGCCAACACGCCAGGCGGCCTCCGCTTTCACCACCAGGGCAAGAAAGCCGAAGAGCTGATCGACCAATTGAAACCGGTCTGGGGCGATGAGCAGCTTGGCATTCGGTACGGAATTGCACTGGCCAGCGAGCAGCGACAATTCCGCGTCGGCCAGCGCGTCCCGATGATGGTGTTCTTTCGCAATGTGAGCGACAAGCCGTTACAGGTTGATGTACGGCCCACTTCTTTTGGAACTCGCCGAAGGTAACCGATGCCGATGGCACCGCGATTGAACTTGAGAAACTTGCATTGCTGGGCAGCGTCCCGCATTACCGGGAGAAGCTGGCCTGGCGAGGCGTTTGGTGCGATCTACTTCAGCGTCGGCCTGGGTGATAATCCGCGTCCCGGCCAGCAGGATTGGGCTCCGTATTGGAAAACGCCGACCGCAGGCCAATATAAACTGGCGCACTCGCTCGCTTTCAAAGTCGCCGGCCCTGAAGCCAGCACAGACGAAAACAGCGACGATTGGAAATCCGGTCAGTTGACGAGTGGCACGCTTGTGCTGGAGATTGTCGATGGTGGCGAACGGGCCAGGCAAGATCCAGCGGACGAAGAAGCAGCGGCGATTCCCGCTGATCAAAGCAAACTCGCCAGCCGAAGCTGTCGGCAGGGCGTTGAATCGGCTTCAGGGGCACTGGGCAGTCGACTCGTGCGAGTCCGAAGCCGGGCTGTTGAAAGTTTCTGACTTTGATGCCAGGCGTTGGCGCTGGACGATCAAGGACGATGAGATCACCTGGGGCCGAGAAGGTCAGCAATGGAACGTGAACTTCAAGCTCGACCCGACTCAAACGCCGAAGCAGATTGATCTGACTTTTGCCAATGGCCCATTTAGAGATGAGAAGTGTCTGGGCATTTATGACTGGATTGGAGACGACGCCACGAAACTGCACATCCTGATGCAGAATCCAGGAGCCGGCGTGGGGCGGCCGACGAGTTTTGCGAGGCGGGCGGCGAGTCAGACCTCGCAGATCACATTGCGTCCGATCCCGCCGATCGACCCGGTGAAGGAACTCGCATCGTTTCAGGGAACGTGAGAGTTTCGACGTCCTTTCAGTTCCGAGTTTGGCCCGAACCGATCGGGATTGGGATCGACAGTCAGGGACGCAGGAGCGAGAAGCGGTGGGTGGTGAAAGGGAATCAGATCACCTGGGTCGGCCAGGATGGCGAGCGAATCAATGTGAATTTCACAATCGATCCGTTTAAGACTCCCAGGCAGATCGACTTCACGTTCGTCAATGGTCCTCACCGGGGAACGAAGTGTCTCGGGATTTACGAACCGAAGCGGGGCATTCCCGATTCACTCTGGCTGTGTATGGCGAATCCCGGGAAAAATGCGCCTCGGCCGACCGATGTTTCGTACTCAACCGGAGAACCCCGGTCGATGATCGGCATTCATCGGGTCGCGCCGCCTGCAAAGCCCTCTGCCAGGAAAGCACTGGAACGCTTCGAGGGTGTGTGGCAAGTGACTCTTTGCGATTCCGTGCTCGGAACGTTTGGCGGAACACAGGAGGAAGTGTCGAAGTGGCAATGGACGATCAAGGGACGACGAGATTCTCTGGAGCCGTCAGGGCGAAGTCTGGAAGCTGAAGCTCTACGTGGACCCGGCCAAAACGCCAAACGAGATTGACCTCACTTACCTCAGCGGACCGTTCCAGGGCGAGAAGTGCCTGGGGATGTATGAGTTCGGCGGAGTGGATGGGCAAAGTCTCATGATCGCCATTCAGGATCCGGGAGCGAATGTCGCGCGGCCGAAAAGAATTTTTCATGTCGGGCGAGAGTCAGACCTCGCTGATAGACCTCCGCCCGAGCAAGCCGAGCGATGCCGAGCGGGCGATCGGCGCGTTCCAGGGAACCTGGACGCTCAGGAACATCGACACTGGTTCGTGGCCCCTCCCCGGCGGGAAAGGGCCAGACAAGACCGGCGAGGGGAGCGAACTGCGGTGGGTGGTGAAGGGGAACGAGATCACCTGGACCAGTCCCACCGGTCAGGAAATCAAAGCCTCCTTCACGATCGATCCCATGAAACGCCCGAACCAGATCGACCTCACATTCCAGAGCGGTCCCAACAAGGGCGAGACCTGCCCCGGCATCTACCTGCGCGGCGATCTGGATGAGAACATTCTCTGGCTTTGCATCGCGGACCCGGGATCAAAGGCCAACCGCCCAAAGAACTTCTCTTACCGATTTGGTGAAGGCCGTTCGCTGATTTCGCTCTACCCGTTTGAGCCTTCAACGCCCCGCAAATGATGCCGGAGATCCTTTGCTCCGTTGGAAAGTCGTATCAGCAGGTGCAGTCGCTCCGCCTCTGACAGTTCAATTCCAGCCGTGAGACCCAACGTCAGGGTTCCGAAAACAATACGCCAACCGAGAGTTTGCTCGTTACGCGCTTGACGTAAATCTTCTGCACATCAGGCTAACGGTATCGGATCGACCAATGTTCCGTCTTGAAAAAGTTCTATAGCCGTCTTGTCGCCCGTTCACCCAAACTGAGGCAATGGATATGTCCACTGGGCAGCACGTTAGTGGAGCGGAAGTCTGCCGCCGTTCTTGCAAGTTGCAGAATTTGCGATTGTGATCGTGCGTACCGAAACCGGTCGTCGTTATCGAGTCGACTGTGAGGTTGGCTTTAAGGCTACCTACTCATTTCTTTTCAAGCGCCTCGGAAAGTGGCACTCCGTTGGTTCTACCTATCAAAGATGCTTGATTTTGGATAGGGGTTACCTCTTCGAGATAGCAAAACTCACTGAGGACGTCGCTGGGGATAATGTAGATCCTTCCTA
>CAVTIV010000017.1:0-243886 GCA_963734865.1 Pirellulaceae bacterium | reverse complement strand
GCTCTATGCGCGGCGAGTCAAAAAACGGGCAGTTCCGTGTCAAACCCGCGGCACTTTGCGCTGCATTACCGCGTGATCGAGCCACTCTCAACCGCCTGGCGACACCTCGACGCGAAGGGTCGAAACAAGAAACGGCTATCAACGCCCAAGTCACACTAGGCAACAAAGGCGGTCCAAGAAGAAGCCCCACTCAATCCCCGCGTCACCCCGCTGCATCAGGTGCTAAGGAAGTGAACCCAAGTCCCGATCCCGGCGCAAGCCTCCCCAACCGGCTCAATCCCGAATCTCGAGTTTGGCCCCTCGGTGACAGCCTTTCGGATTTGCTAACGATGAAACGTATATTCGTACCAAATTCCAACGACTAGCACGCTTATCAGCACAGCAACCAGTGCCGCGCAAATTGCAAGTAAGAATCTGCGAATCATCAACAGCCGAATTGTAAGCCAACATGCCGACGATGCGGCGAATACTCCTGGAGCCAGTGAAAACCGAATCAAGTTCCAGTCAACGGCGATCACATGACCCGGTTCTTGAACGATCGTGACATTTCGAAACGCAGCGAGGATCAATCCGATGGTGACCACGGTTGAAACGAGCAACATTGCCGAAACCACGCCGGTCGACAACCTTTTCGGAACTCTGGCTTCGTGAACGTCTTCAGTAGGTTGATACGGATTGTCCATCGTTGCTGCTTTCCTAGTCGCGAATATGACTCTCTGCGTCCCGACATCTGGGCCTCCGCTCACCCGGAGTCGATTCGTGCACACCGGCAAAAGGAACGCGAAGCGAACAACGTCCGCCGCGAGCGAGAACGCCTCCGCCGCCGCCTAGCCCGCCTCGAAAAATAACCGCCCACGCGCATGGTCACCTTGGCGCTTACAAAAATGCGACATCAAAAAGGCCGGTAACACCTTGTGCGCCGACCAAGCCTCAGCGACCAACAACACCGAACCGCCAGCCTCGTTCGGCCCAACATGCATTAAAATGAATCTTCAAATGTCCTTGGTGAATAACTCGGGCTTAATCTTCTTCCCGAGTTTTTTGACAGGACGTGCGCGCCTCATTTGAAAAATGCGAAAAACCAGGAGAGCGATAAATATGTTAAAACTACAACAATCATAGCTGGGATTTTGCGATGATACTCGTTACGCAACAGACAGCTTTGAGTTGCTAGGCCAGAATACAGTGCCACACAGTATGTCGCGAGCCGACCGATTTCAGTATCGAAGCAGGCTCCCTGGGGGACTAGAAAAACACGTACTGCGAAAAGGACAACGATCGCAACCGGGAACGTCACTAAAAACAGCAGGCAGACGAACTTGAATGACTGTTGTATGTGGGTCTGGCGCCTCGTCGGAGTTAGCGATTGGTCTGTTGCCTTTTCGTGCGGCAATATTTCCGGTGGTCGGTACGCCTCGTTCATCGATGGCCTCCATGCGATAACGAATTAATGAACCCTGTGCGTTCGCCAGTTGTCAAAACGCTACGAACTCTGTCGAACGCAATCTGAACCTCGTCATTGTCAGATGGATAGTATTCCGGCGCACTGGAATCATGTTGAAATTCCGCGTAGACAACAAGTGCTTGGCCGAGTTGAGATTCCTCTATCACACGAGGGTTCAAGAACAGTTTTCCTTGAGCAAAGTGATGGTGTAGTCCACCCAATGGCACATCGTCGTCCAACAAAATACTTATCGTATTTTGCTGAAGTCGTTCAATTAGCACGTTCAAATTTGGATCGGTCAGTTGTTCTCCTGTAGGTAAATGCCTTGATTTCAAATTGATTACGCGCATCGACGATATTTTGACGCCCGTTAGGAAAACGTACCGAAATGTCCTCGGCATCTGACAACCTAGCACTTAATGCGAGGTTATCGAAGAATCTAAACAGGTCGCCGGATCCTAGGTACGCAGTTGCGGCAAGGATCGCTAATCCCAGCCCAGTCGCAGCTGAAAATTCTGCAACAAATGGAATGCTTATAGTTGCTGCTAATAAGGTATTCTCAACCAACAGCTCCAGCGGTCCCAGAACAGCCAATCCTAACCCCAGCCCAACGCCCAATCCTATTGCAGCACCCTTAGCGGCACCACTCCAACCACCATGATAGTAACCGATTCCCGCTCCAATGACCGTTCCAGCCACAGCGAATCCAACGGAAAAACTTATCGCATCTAATAAGCCTGTAGGATCACTCCCTTGCACCGGATCCCCATGCACATAGGCGTATTTGTGCAAGCGACTGCGGATCTTGCATGTTGCCCGCGAACGGATCGAGCCGGTTGAACCGGCCGTTGGCCGGGTTGTAGAAGCGGGCTCGCAGGTATTGCTGCTGGAGCTTTGGCGTCGAAGTGTTCGCCGGAATAGCCAAGCGACGAGAGGCGAGATGCGAGCGGCGAGGAAGCAGCCTGTGAGTTGTGCAGCGCGATCATCTGACCGTAAGCACTGAACGTGAATGCTTGGGCGATGTTGGCGGCCGCTGTCGCCAGGTCGTAGAGAACTCGGACGCTGCCGTGGCCGTCGTGACCGAAGACGTGGGTTGCGTCGCTGGTGACGGTTGCCTTGGCCGTCACGCTCTACGACTCGCTGGGCGATCTCGTCATGACCGAAGGTGTAGTCGATCGTTTTGGTGTCCGTCCGCGTTGGTCGTCGTTTCGCGGATCGTTTGCGTGTAACCGGTGTGGTTGTGATGATCAGCCAGGAACTCGGTCGAGGACGTTTCGGTCCAGATGTCCGAGGGACTCCGTTGGTGACGATTTCGCTCTCGTTGACGAGTTTGACTCGGTACGACTTGGAGTCGTAGTTGTAGCTGGTTCGTTCGCGCGACTGAGATTGCCGTTGAGTCATAGCCTTCGTTCGTAACCGAGGCCATTCGTCCTTGCAGGTTGTAGCCGAAGATCTGCTTGCTGACCGTGACGGCCCCAGCGGTGACGGCCTTCTCGGTCTGCTGCGTCTGGTCGTAGGCGTAGGCGGTCGTCTGATCCGTCGTACCGTTGTTGTCGCTGTCGAGATACTCGAATTCAAGCCGGTCGCCTGCGTCGTAGTCGTAGGCGAACACCTCGTCGGGGACGAACGTGCCGCTGTAACCCGTGTCCTTTTCCAGCTTCGTACGATTGCCGGTCAGGTCGTACTCGAACTTTTCGGCCTGCGAGACGCCCGAGTCGAAGTGCGTGATCGCCTCGTCGGTCAGGCGGCCCACGTCATCGTAGGTCCAATCGTAGGAGGTCGACTTGACTTCACCCGCTTGCCGGATGTCGTCGTCGTTGGCGTCAAACCACACCGTTTCATCGAGACTGGTGCGTTTGCCATCGGCTCGGACTTCGTAATCGTAGCTGGCCAGGACGTTGCCCGACTGGTCGCTGTCGGTTTGGGTATCCAGGCGACCGAGAGCGTCGTAGTCGTAGTCGGTGGTGACCGAAGCCGCCGTACCGGCCGTGGTCGTCTGAGTGTCCATTCGGCCTTGGGGGTCGAACGTGTAGTCGGTTTCGACTTGAGGATCATCGGTCGTGTTGGTTGGCGTGGCGTCTTCCCTGACACTCACCAGACGGCCGAGGATGTCGTAGCCGTAGCTTGTGACTCGCTCGGGGCCATCGACCAGCGGATCGGTGTTACCGAGCGGGAAGGAACCGGTGGAATAGATCGCTCGGCCTTTTTTGTCGTAGACGGTTCGGGAGACAAGCCACACGCCTTCTCCATTTTCGTCCGGCAACTCGCTACGAGTTTCGACAGCCAAGCCGCGTTTGTCGTAGAGCGTTTCAGAGATCCGACCGTTGTCGTCAATCGTTCGGAAGGCGCGTCCAAGAGCATCGTATTCCGTAATCGCCCCTTCGTTGCGAATTTCTTGCGAAACCGATTGATAGCCCTCGTCTTGCCAAGATAAGAAGTCCGGTTGGCCATTTGTCGTTGAGTCATCCCATTCTTGATACGAAATGGTGGTTTGACTCGTCAGCACATTGCCTGCCGAATCGAGAATGTTCTCTGTCTCGATTAGCTGGACAGCGCCACTTTTTAACGAAGACCTCGTGTTTTACCGGGCGATGCAATCCAAGTCGTCCCGCGACTCCGCTGGCGGGTCATTTGCCGCAAATCGCGGCATGCCCTGCCAGCGGAGTGGCAGGACTACAACAAAAGTGGCGCTGTTCAGTTAGGGTCCGCTGGAGAGGTGGTAGTCCGCCGCTGTAGCCGGGCTCTTCGTATTCCTCCTTCGTCGGTGGACGATCATCGGATGGATAGTGCGCGAATCGCGTACCAATCTGTTCACCGTTTGCGTTGTAAATGATGTTCCGCGCATTGCCATCGGCATCAATCGTTGACACGAGATCGCCAAAGTCATCGTAAACGAACATAGTGGCAGATCCGGCAAGCCCAACGTTTGCGTTGGACTGAACGACGGAGACGATGTTTCCTCTCTGATCATAGTCGTAGCTCGTCGCATTGCCGTCTTGGTCGATGGTAGAAACGAGATTGAGCCCGCCATCGCCCGTCAAGTCAAACCAGTGATAATCGGTCTTCTCGCCCGTGGAGTGGTTGATGACGAAACTGGGCGTGCCCCGATCGTAGTTCCATGTGTTGTAGGCGGTCGTCGTGGCATTGCCGTCAGGATCGACTTCAGACGTGACCGCTCCCTCGAATTCCGTGTGATAGCTACGCGTGGTGACTCGGTCATCGCCGCTTCGTGCGTCCCACGCATCATGGCCATCTTCGGCGCCGATCACTTGAATGGTCTGGCGGGGATAGCGAATCGAGTCGTTTTCGTAGGTATAGATGGTGACCTGACCAGCGGCGTTCGTTTCTCGAATCAAGCGGTTGTGCGCATCAAACGCTGATTGGGTACGACTACCAGTTGACTCGCTCGTTACCTCCGCGCCGTCAGGTCCGATTTTGTAGTCGAGTGTCGACGCGTTACCGTCCGCGTCTGTGAGTGCTTCCAAACGACCGGTCTCGGGATCGTATTGGGTTTGTAACGCAATCGCAAAAAGGGACACCCGCAAAAGCCTGTTGGACGAATGGGGCGTCAACATCGGTGGGTGGCACCAATTGCCCACGCGCAATAACGATCAGCAGATCTCCGCTCGACTTGAATGGACATGGTGATCGGGATCGATGGAGCCCTCGCCCATCGATTCCAGGCTAAGCAAAGCTACACCGTTTCGAAGTCTCGGCATCAAGCTCGCTGGCGAACTCGACGGGGTTCAATGGCTTCTCGAACCAGCGGTTCACACCACGATCTCCTAGCGGTACCTGCAGGGCGGCGCGATCCTGTCCGCTAACGGCGAATAACTTGATCCCGCGATAGGTGGGATCTCGTCGAATCGCGGAAATCGTTGCCGGTCCATCCATCCGCGGCATCTGCATGTCAAGCAGCACAGCATCTGGACGCTCGTGCGTGGAAAGATAGTCCAACGCCGAGACGCCATCCTCCACCGAATCGACCTCAAAGCCGTACAGTCGAAGGTATCCGGCCAACAGCTCACGCTCATTCGCATTGTCTTCCACGACCAGCGCTCGACGAGCCATGCACAAATCCTGTTCCACTCCTGACGGGCGATCGGAGTGTCCCGATTTCGAGTGCCCCGATTTCGAGTGTCCCGCGACCGCTTGATCGAGCTGTGCGATCGACTCCAGGGCCTGGCGGAGCGACTGCTCAGCGTCAACCAACAAGCCAACATCGAGCTGTTTTTGCAACAGGTGCAGGGCAAGCCGGGCCGTGTGCAATTGGTTACGAAGTTCATGCCGCTGCTGACGGGCATTTTCGTTCATCTCGCCAAGCCGTTCCTCGTTGATCAACTCTCCACGCAGAACGCGGACATCGTTCGGCGCGTCGACGCCGATTCGAACCGTTTTTCCTTCCACCCTCAGCACCTCGACCGAAATGCCGAGGTTGGCGAAGACGATGCGTTGATTGGACTTGCGTGATAACACGAGCATGATCGGGCCTCCATTCCGAAAACCACCCTTGAAAAGGTGATTTTCAACCTTGAAACATGACGATGGGATCGCGAGATCGCATCGCGCAATGCAGTTTGCATTCAAGGCAAGCGCTCGACATCTTGTCGAGCGTCCAGTGAGACGCACAGAGGCTCCATTCCGTGCTACTTGCCGGTCACGGAGACCCATTAAAATCGATCTCGAAGGCGGCTGACAACCGCAATTCTTGTGCACCCTCCCCGATCCTTTGTTTTTTTTGCGATCCGATTGTTTGGCGAAACTACCGCTCCTCTGGCGACTGACGAGGGTTGCCTGTGTCGTGAATCGTTCCGTGTGCCAGCAGCGGTGTCGGTTCGCCATCGGCGTCCTCGCCACCCCGGATGGCCGGAGAAACCCCCGGATAAAACGACCACAAAAAGAGCAGCAAAGCGGAAGCGACGTAGCCCGCAGCCCACTCGATGATGTACCGCCGGTTGATCGAATCCAACACGGCGTCACCCCAGGAATCGGGTCCAACAGGAAGGAACAGCCGGTTGCCCGCCAACGGCGAATGAATCACTCCGAACAATGTCAACGTCGCGGCCAGCAGCAACACCGACGCAGCAACCTTGAGTTTGCGATCGATCGACGCCGCCAATGCCCAAGCCCAAATCAGGCTGGTCAAAATGAACCCGCTGCTAAGCATCCCCAGTGTTTTCAAGTTCGCTCTCAGCAGATCATCCTGAAGCGTTTCGGCACGGATGCCGGCTGACAGAAGCGACGGATCGCCAAACATTCTGCCCGGCAAGTTCGTGGCCAGAAAGGCGAGTGCCGGCAAGCAGGCAAACGCGACCGCCGCGTAATGCCGCCGCGGCGTTGCCAGAAAACTTTGTGCCGAGATTTCCAAACCGACGAACACAAGTATCGGGTAGACAACGGGCGCCGGGATCAATGCATTGAGCAATCCAAAGTAGCCGACCAATCCGGCTGACCCGACCAACAATGCGGTGCCCAACGTGTAGGCGGCGCGGCCGCCCATCGCCTTGTAAGCCGGATGGCCAATGTAGGGCGTGGTCTGAATCACACCGCCGGCGAGTCCCGCGATCAATGTGGCAACCGCTTCGACGGCGATCACCGTTCGCGTGTCGTAGGTGTCGCCCGCCGCCTCGGCACTCTCGGTACAGTCGATTCCGCCAACGATCGTCGCCAGGGCAAACGGCATCGCGATCGGCAGATAGGGCAGGGCAGCGGCAAACGAATCGATCCAACCAAATTCCCAACTGTCCAACCAGCCCGTCGGGAACCACTGTACCGGACCGACCTCGGGTAACTGATATCCGCTGCCGGGGACGGCGCACATCACGTAAAACACACCGCCGGCAATCATCAACGCACCCAGCGTTCCCGGAGTTCGACCCGGCAGCGGAATCCGCGCGATCAGGCTGGTCAACACGATGACCAACGCCAGCATCCCGGGTAACGGATGACCAAGGATTTCCATCAGCGGTAAAAAGCTGATCAAAACCAAGGCGATCGCGGCCAGCGATCCCAACAATCCGGCGCGGGGAACGACCGTGCGAACCCACTCGGTAAACGGCGACAATACAAGCTTCAGCAGTCCGCTCAGCACAATGCACCAGATTCCGATGTGCCAGGTGCGCAGCGCCGCATCCATCTCGCTGAGCCCCATCGCCTGCCCCTGCAAGTACGACGGCCCGAGCACAAACAGGACGATCCCAAACGTGGAGGGTGTGTCGAGCCCCAGCGGCATCGCCGTGACGTCGCTCCGCCCGGTTTGTTTGGCCAACCGAAAGGCAAGATAGAAAAATGCCAAGTCGCCAACGAGAACCCCCAGGGCGGTGCCGGGAACCATCGACGACACGGCAAATTCGACCGGAAACCCAAATCCGGCTAACAGCCCGACCATCAGCAGTAGCCCGGCGACGTTGTCCAGCATCAACCCAAAGAATGCGTTGATATCGCCCGGACGTACCCAATGATACGACTGCCACAGCTCACGCGAGTCACTCGAACGATCGCCAGAACCACTCAAGTTGCAGGTTCCATTCGCTTTGATGAAAAGGATGTCCCAATCGGTCGAGGGAGGTTGTAATTGCCCGGCTGGCGACAGGCCAGACAACCCCAACGGGGGGAACCCAGAGAATTCTCGCCACTTTTCCAACACGCTGGGCCGCAATCGGGTGAACAAAGGGCAAATCCGTTTTGACGGAATCGCTTTTTTGGGGATACTAGAGGTTGGTCGATGACCATCCGCCCAATGGTTTTTATTCTTCCCATCCATTGGCACCTTTGGTGGACACACGGCCTCTGGTGTTTCGCTTCGCCGCGAACACTGACTCATTCAACTTTTTTTGTTTGTCATCTTCACCTTTACCACGCGGGGATTCGATGAATACCCAACTCAACGGCGCCGCGGTGCGCATGGCGCGAGAATCCGAATCGCCGCCAAACAGCGACGTCACCGACGAGAACCTGATCGCCGAGTATCGCCAAACGGGCGACCGACATCTGTATGAGACTTTGATCCGCCGATACGAGCGCGAGATCTATAGCTACCTCCGCCGCTACATTGGCAACGCGGAAATGGCCGAGGACGCTTTTCAGGGAACTTTCTTGCAGGTTCATCTGAAGTGTCACCAGTTTGACTCAATGCGTCGATTCCGACCTTGGCTGTACGCGATCGCGACGAACCAGGCGATCGATGTGCAACGCCGAAACAAGCGTCATCGAATGGTCAGCCTTGATCGGTCCGCCGGCACCGATAAAGACGACCGCACCGGCAGCTGGTCAGAGAAACTGGTCGGCGATTCGCCCGACCCCCTCCGATCAGCATCCGATCAAGAGAATCGAAACTGGGTGCACGCCTCGGTGGAGTCACTGGGTAAGCCGATGCAGCAGGTCATCGAATTGGTCTACTACCAGGGTCTCAAATACCGCGAGGCGGCCGAAGCGTTGGGGATTCCCGTGGGCACTGTCAAAAGTCGGCTTCACGCGGCCGTCCAGCGACTCGGATTGATATGGGATGAAACCCATGTTCCTGAGCAAACGGAGTCCTGAGCCGATGAAGAGACTGCGATTCGGGTGATGAACCGATCCCGAATCGGCGAATTCGCCGGGCACACGCGGTGGGATGCCCCAAGGCGATCCGGTGCGCGATCGAGATCGTGGCAGGACACACCGATGGCAAAACTTTTGAACCGAATCGTCAGTCCGCGCATAATACAAGCGACCGCGGGATGCCGCGAAAAGTGAGTTGCCCGATTCATCAATTTTGTGTTTGCTCGGTACATGCGCGAAGACCTTCTGGGATATCTGCTCGGCGCCTTGGAGCCTCACGAAGCGCGTCGTGTAGCGAGATTGTTGCGGGATGACCCGGTTGCCCGCGAAGAACTCGCGAAGATCAAAAGGGCGCTGCAGCCACTCGAAGATGCTTACCAGCCGGTGGAGCCGCCCCCAGCGGACTTGGTCTCTCGCACCCTTGCCAATTTGCCGCCACTACCGAAGCCGGACTCGCAAAGTCGCACTGACGACGTGCAACCGCCCGGCTTGGTCCCAATGCATAGCACCGTCGACGCCCCCAAGAGTTCGGCGGTGACTTGGATCGACTGGGCCAGCGGGGCAGTGGCCGCCGCGGTGCTTCTGGGATTGTTGTTGCCATCGGTGGCGCAAGGCCGTTTCCAGGCCCGCAAGACGGCATGCCAAGACCAGTTAAGACAATTGGGCATTGCCCTGACAAGCTTCGTGTATCGAAATCAACAGAACCGTCTGCCCGCGGTCAGCGAAACAGGCCCCGAAGACTTTGCCGGGGTCTACGCGATACGACTTGACGAAGCGGGGCTTCTTGATGATCCATCCATTCGCTGGTGCCCATCGGTCGATCAACCCGACTGGGACGAGTTGTCGAAAAATGGCTTCAACGAGATCGTTTCGATCGCCGACTTGCATCAAGCGTCGGTCGATCGGCTTCGTCACATCAAGCGGTTCGTCGGCGGCCATTACGCCTACACACTTGGCGTCATCGACCAGAACCATTTGGTGCCGCCGCGCTACGAGTCACGTTCGTCGTTTGCGGTGATGTCGGATGCCCCGATGATCGGAATGCTGGGCGGCCCTTTACGGCCCGATCGCATCGGACATGGTGGTTACGGCATCAACGTTCTGTACGAAGATGGACGCGTTCAATTCCTGGCACTGCCGTCACTGGAATCCATTCCCGATCATCCGCTGTTGAATGACCGTGGTCGTGCCGAAGCGGGCGTGAACGTCGACGACGCATCGCTCGCCCCCAGCTGGCGACCGCCGTTCGTCAATGCCCCTCAGCGATAGCAAGATCTTACGCGGCATCGTCTTGGTGGCGAAGGATGATCTGTTGTGCCGCCAGCGTGGCTAGCGCTTTGACCGTCAATTGCGGGTTGATCTCGCAGCCGGCTGGAAACAGCGACGCATCCGAGATGGTCAGGTTCTCAATCGGCTGGTCACCATCGGTCAGCAATTGAAACGTTTCACGATCGACAACCTCACCCAGCGCAGCGCCGCCTTGTGGGTGCGTGGTCAGCATGTTGACAAACGCGGGACCACGACAACGAATCTGACGTAACGCCCATTCGAAATCGTCCATGCAGCGAATCACGACAGGACGTCCACGACGCATCAAGATCGACTTGGTCGGCAGATGCAATGTCACGCCGTCGCCAGGCTGGACCGCGGCGAAGTAAATCCGGGCGATCCGACGCATCCCGCGCAGCAGTATCTCAAACTCGTCACGATCGAGCTCCAGGTTGAATTCACCGCACGCATCGACGTAGTTGTTGCAGCGTACTTTTGTTGGCACGACTATTCCAGACATCGACAGATGATTGAATTTCCGCATCACACAAGCAAATTCTTTGAACCAGCCGGTTAGCGCGAGCGCGACCGTGCCGGGGAAATGGAACCAGTTTTCCAGTGCGGGTTCTTCCAACATCTTGCCGTCTTTTTCAATCATCCGGCGATCGACAATGAAACATTGTGTCACGCCCGGCTCTGGATTGCCGCTACCCGACGGCCAAATCGGTTGATCAAACATCGCGTAAACGGCCGTTCCCACATTCGCCGTCAACCGTTTTCCGAGCTCTCGATTGGACAATCCGGCACAGCGAAGGCTGTGGCTGAGGAGCTTGGTCGAAGCGCCCATACCGGTCGACACCACATACTCATCCGCAGTTACCGTCGTGTGCGTGTGACGGCCTGACTCGTGCTCGTGCCGCACGTCGAGGCCCTGAACTCGCAGTGATCCGGTTTTGTCACGGTGGATCCGCAGACGCTCGGCGGCCGTTCGATACGACACTTGCGCTGGCGCAGGGTTGTGCATCGCTTGCACGAGAAAACTGTTCGCGCCGACCGGTGAATAGGGGTGGAAACCACCAATATGGTCTCCAAAACTGTCAACCGAGTTGTCGCTGCCGCAGCCCAAACAGTCGGCACGCATCGCGACCGGTAACGGCTGTACCTCTTCGCCCAACGCCAGACATCCTTCTTTGAATCGCAAACTGCGATCGCTGACTTGGTTCTTGGTGACGTCCGTGTTCACAGACAACTCGCGCTGGATCGCTGCCATCAACGCGGCCAATTGCTCATACGGCAAATGTTTCGGCTGACGCTCGCCCCAACTCTGATAGACGGATTCGGGAATCGGCAGGTGAATTGCATTGTTGACATAGGGCCCACCGCCAAACACTTGGGCCTGGCATACATTGATCGTCTGCTTGGGCGGTATCTTCTTTCTTCGTGATGGAATGGCGAGATCCAGTTTCGAATTCACTTTGCCAAGACCGCCAGCGATTTGTCCGGCGCCGTCTTTGTAAAGACGACACAGAACCTGGTCACTGCGTGGCGGTGCCAGCCGAAACGCACCATCGTCCATGCCTATTTTTTGGACCAAAGCATCTGGGCTGACATAATCACCAACATCGATGATCAGCACACGGAGCCCGGCCGCGCTCAGCCGACTGGCAGTCGTTGCACCGCCTGCACCGCTGCCAATCACACAGACGTCATAGTGCGTGGTCAGGTCCGCTAGCGGCGGTGGGGCGATGGAAACCAGATGTTTGGGGTCCTCGCAATCCGAAGACCAACACAGCCCGATCAGTTCACGCGCCGGCGCTCGCGAATGAATGACCAATCGGCCGAGCATCGCCAAGCCGCTGACCGCCGTGTGCAGCAGATGATCCTCGGTCCACTCGATCCGTGGCGGATCGGATGTCGTTCGCGGCGTCTCTCCTTGATTCAACACGCGACGTAGATCTGCCGGCGCTAATTTGTGCAGACGACGTCCCACATGCTTGATCGAATAGATGTCCAACCACAACAGCGCAATGCTGATTCCGTATTGCAACTTCTTGGGTAGGTGCTCGGCATAAACGAGTACCTCCCGCGCAACTTCGCAAGCGTTGTCTCCCTGTCGACCGCACCACAGCGAATCGATCTGCGCCCGGATGATCGCCACCAGAGTCGGAAACCGTTTTGTGCGAACGATGTGCAGCGGGCAATCGGGAATCTTGTTGGCGTCACCTCCCAACCCGAATGGCAACAGCCCGGATAAAGCCAGCCCCTTGAACAGGTCTCGGCGGGCAAAACGTTCCAGCGACGAAAAATCCAGCATCCTTGCTAGTCCGTTGTGCGATTGGCGTGACGAGAGACCCGATGCACTGATCGGTGCAAATGATTAGATCGACGAGCCGAGCTCCGGTTTCGAGCGCAATTTGCCGGAGAACCCAGTACCTTGCTGCGGTGATCCGAGCACGCCGAGTGTAACGGTTGTCCCAATCGACCAAGGCGTTGTGATTACCCGAATTCTGGCGAATCCGGCTATCACAGCGAAGCAAGGCGATGGATGTGGTATTCATCCGGCTTCATGTTCGCTGTGGCCAGATCGATCACATGTTGATGGTGAGTGAACAAGATCACCTGCGTCCGCATCGACAGTTCCGACAACGCGTTCATTGCGGCAATACATCGCAGATCATCCAACTGAATCAAGCAATCATCCACGATCAGCGGTATCGCCGATCCATGACTCAACTGGTGTCGCAGCGAAGCCAATCGCAGTGACAGGTACAAGGCGTCGGCCGTCCCGGTGCTCATCGCCGGCGCGGGAACATCGATCGGACTTTCGCCCGCTCGAACACCGAACAAGATCGTTTTTCCTTTCGCGTCATAGTCGACCTTCAGCGACTGGTATTCGCCACATGTCAATTGGCGAAAGATCTGCTCGGCCATCATCAGAACCGGACTTTGGTTTTCGCTGCGATAGTGGTCGATTGCCCGTCGCAACAGAAGCGAGGCGACGCGAAGCCGCGCGAACTCTTCCGCGTCACGCCCGATCCTGCCGGCAAGCAATTGGATCGATTGCAGCAATTCCGATGCATGGCCACTACCATTCATGGAATTCAGTTCATGTTGCAACGCACCAATCTCCTGGTCTACCGCGGAGATCGACCTGCGAATCTCGCTCAGTGATTCTTCCTGTTGCTCAATCTCGACATTCAACAGGGCCGAATTCTGCTGACTCGCCGCCTGAATGAATTCCTCGACCGACTCATCCGCGGCAAGCAAAGCCAGCTGATTCTCCAGATCTCGCAATGATGAATGGATTCGCTGACGCTCACGTGATCGCCGTTCAATTTCGGGAAGCTCGTCCGAAGAATGGCATCCGACCTCCGAGCAAAGTTGTTGTAACACGATTTGGCAATTCGCTCGCCTTTGCTGCAGTTCGGCCAACCGTCGCTGCGCGTCGTCGATCTGTTCACGAAGAATCTCGCGCTGCCGCGCCGCGGTTCGCTCGGTCTGTAACCGCTGAAACAGATTCTGAGCGATCGCACCGGGATCACCCTGATCGACATCTTTCATGCCCGAGGCGGCAGCAAGCCGTCGAACTCGGCTGCCGAAGGCGAGTTCATCCTCGCCGATCGATCGAATTCGCGTCGCCAAAATATCACGTTCTCGCTTCTTGCGCCATAACTCATCAATGCGACGAAGCGTCGACATCACCACCGTCGGCGTCGAATCTTCGGCCTCCACGAAAGGCTGCGTCACCCGCCGCCAATCCTGGTGCCACTGATCCAAATTCTTGCGATGTGTTTCGAGCCGTGTTTCGGCCAACGGAAACTCTTCTGCCAACTCGTCCCGCCGCCGCGATAACGCGTCATGCTGCTGACGTAACCGAGTCCACTCGCTGCGCAACGCAACCGCTTCATCGTACAATGAGAGCAATTCTTGGATCGGCTGATCATCAACCAGACCGACCTGCTCGCCAGACGCGTCAACCGAGGCGACGTTCGCTGAGACGACGTTCGCTGGAACGACCTCTGCTGGGACAACGGATCCAACCGCTGCACGCAGCCGACTCGTCGCATGCTGCACGCGACGCTGTACCTGGTCGAGCCGTTGTTGTTGGTCTTCCAGGTGACTGGCAGATTGGATCAACTGTTCATGGTCCCCGAGCCAGCGTTTCATCCGATCGGGAGTATCGGCGATCACACCGCAGGCGTCCCATATCTGATGCCATCGTTCCTGCGCAGACCGCAATTCCTCAGTCGATAACGCAATGACCGCTGCGGTGTTGGCGATCTGCGTATCGAGCGATCGGATCTGCTGGGCCGACACGGCGCGTTTGTGAACCTCCTGGTGGTGCATCCGGATCGTGTCGACCAATCGGTCGGTCAACCGAATTCTCTCGCGCAACGTCTCGACGCGATCATCAATCTTCTCGCCCTCACGGGCTCGATCGGCCAGTTCATCGGTCGCGCGATCACGCTCCGCACGCGCCTGCTGCAATTGCTCGTTCGTCGGTAACGGGTCATCGGATTGCAGTAGCTGCAGTTCACGACTGGCTTCGTCTCGCTGCCGCTTCAGCGCCGCCGCCTGGCCTTCCGCCGAAGATAGTTTCTCGCTGCTCTGTCGTAACTGCTCGGCGATACGATCGATCACCGACAAGCTTGGCGGATCCATCCGCACTGCTTCCAGATAGGTACCCTGGAAGCCGACCAGTTTTCGCAATCGCGACTCGCAATCCCGCTCCCACTGGTCACAACCTTGTTGCTGCTGGGCCAGCGATTCCAGAAGCTCCGCGGGCGCACCAACCGCATCGATGACGCCACGAAGGGAAGTGGGATCGGCGGACGGCCCGAGCAACTGCAATTCGTGTGTTAAATCGGCAAGCCGCTTCCGGATGGTCGCAACGTCGTTGCTGGCATCATCGCATTGCTGGACCAGACGCTCGTGTTGCGCTGCCAATTCGTGAATACGCGTGCGCAGTGAATCGCTGATCCGCAACCGCTGAACCGAATCGTCAATCGCATCGGAGGCATCGACCTCGTTATCGCTTCAGAATGCTAACGGACAACTCACGCAACAAGTCCGTAATCTGCCGATCGGCATTTCTTTGCACACGGATCAATTCGACACGATCGCGATCGGCCTTATCCCGTGCTGCCAACTCCTGAAAAACGGACTGAATCTCCGTTTCGTGATTCATCACCGCAGCGTCTTCGGGCAATGCTGCCAAGCGACCAGCCAACTCTTGGGCACGATGATTCAACTCCTGATGCTGGCTAGCGGCCAACTCTCGATCGGATTCGATTTGCCGCCGACGCTCGGTAAATCCTTCATCCAAGATGGGCGTATCGGCGAGTGCGGCGAGCGATCGGGTATCGATTCGCCATTGCGGCACCAACGGCAACGCCTGTTGATACGATTTCAGTTTCGCCAGCCCGACCACGATTCTGTGCATCGAATCGCAAAGGTTGAGCGATTGAGCCCGTTTGTCCTCGATTTTCTTCCTCACCGCCGTGAACTCGGCGGGCGGCAATTGAGCCTGTCGCAATTCCTTCCGTTTGTCATCGAGTTCCTTGATCGCCGTGTTGATCCCCTTGCTGCCACGGGGTGTGAATAAGGTTCGGCTCGATTCATCCAATTCAAGCTGGACATCTCGTAATTGACTGACACCGGCACCCGCCGCAAACAGGATCTCACCGAGGTCGCCATCACCCCGCAGGATTGCGGCCCCGCCGGCGATCAACTCGTCATGTGACAACCCAAACCGGCTCAGGAACGTTTCGCGATCGATGCCACCGAGCAACTCACTCAGCAAACTCTCGTCAACGATTTCGGCATCTTGCCAGTCGCGGAGCGTTCCTTTTCGGCCGCGGCGCCGAACACACTCCAGCGTTCTGCCCTGGCCATCGGTCAGCAATCCGCCGACGCGCAGCTGAGTATTCGTATGCCGGTAGTTATCCTCGGCAACGTGCTGCATGCCGAACAGCAGCGACGTAATCGCGCAGGCTAGTCGACTTACCAGATTCATTGGGCCCATAAACCAAATGAAAACGTCTGGGGCCGGCCGATAGGTCGAGCGAAACATCGCTGAATAACCCGAACGCCTTCAGATCCAGTCTTTGAATGATCATTTGCCGGAATCTTCCATTCGCAGGCGACCAATCACATCGGCCGAGGCGGACTCGATCAATTGCGCTAGCCACTGTGGATCGTTCAGGGGAATCGCCTCGCCGTCGGCGGCCACTTCCGGCGGCAGTTTCTTGAGCAGGCTGCGCAGTTCATGCTCGACCAACGCCCCCGCGTCGGGATCACGCCGAAGTTCGTCAACGATGAACGCCAGACTCTCCATGGGGCCGTCAAGATCGGCAATACCAACGTCGTCCTGTGGGGGCGAAGTAGCCAGTCGAACCGCCTCCAGCCATGCCTGTTCGCCGCCATAGTTCACGGTCGTGGCCCGTAAAGACGCTTTGAGGTGCGCGTGACGACGATGCAACTGGGAATGCAGAGACGTCGGTCCGGCAAGTTCAACACGCACGACCAACAGTCGACCGTCAACGTTGTTCAATGCATCGAGCAGCCACCGCTGATATTCGTCAACCACTTCGTCAAGGTGGTCCATCCCGGCGAGATCGATCCGGCACAGTTGCCAGCGGACGACGTCCAATGCATGAAAAGATTGCTGACAACCGCCGCGCGAGTCGACACGGACAATCACACATCCCTTTTCGCCCCCTTCGCGGATGTGTCGGCCTTGAATGTTTCCACTAAAGACGACCGGCGCCGCACCCGGCAAGGCGTGTTGCCCCCGCGTGTGGACGTGACCGAGGGCCCAATAATCGTAGCTCTTGTCGGCCAATTGGGACGGCGTGCAGGGTGCGTAAGGGTCGTGACCTTCCGCTCCAGTCAGACTGGTGTGCAACAGCCCCAGGTTGAACATTCCGCCCAGCGGAGCGGGGTACGTCAGCGCCAAATTCTCGGTTTCGGCGCGGGTCCGAAAAGAACGCCCATGCACGGCGACACCAATCGAATCGAATCGGCGGAGATCGACTTGGTCAGTCCCCAACATGATCTCACTGCCATCGGGATTCGATGGCAGCGGCAAAGAAGATGTCATCACGTTGGCCGCGTCGTGGTTGCCACGAATCAGCACCAGCGGAATCCCGGCCTTGACCAACTTACTGGCTTGCGCGACGAAGAAGAGTCCCGTGTTCTGATCGGGCCAGTCTCCGTCATACAGGTCGCCTGCGATCACCACCAGATCAACCGCTTCATCGATCGCCAGGCGAACCATGTTCTCGAGCGCCGGCGCAACGCGCCACGAATCCGGTCTACCGGCGCATGCTCGTAGGTGCCCAGTTTTTGCAGAGGGCTGTCAAGATGGATGTCGGCGGCATGGAGAATTTTTCGATCGGACAAGTCTATCCTGCACCTCCTCGATTGCGATGCGGTACCGACGGCAACGGTCGAAACTTGATTTCGACCGGCTTGGACGCAGGTGGATCGACCGGTGTAACTGCGGCGTCGCCAACGTTCATCCAACTCGGATCGCCCGACTCGAACAATGTTGCCTCACCCGCGGTCGGGTCAACGTCGCATCCCAGCGCGTGATAGATCAAGGAGGCTGGCGTTCGGTTTTCAAACCGCACGTTCTTGGACGGCTGCGTGACCATCTGCAGCGATTGTCGAGCGCGTGTCATGGAGACATACAATAGGCACAACGCCTCGGTCATGGCGGCTGCCGATTGGGCACCAAAAGCTCGCTGCCAATTGGCGGACAAAAAATGCCAGGACTTGTGATTCAAGTACCGCGTCATCGCCCGTGGCGGTTCACCCAACTGGCGAATATCGGCAACACAGTGACCGCTTTGTCGGGTCAGTGAACCATCCAATTCCGGCAGCACCACCGCATCAAACTCCAATCCCTTGGCCTGATGGACGGTCATCACCCGAACGGGCGCCGCCTGTGGCCGTTCGATCCGCTTTTCGCGAACGAAACGCACGAAGTCTCGCAACCGCGGAGCCGCGTTTCGCTGATACTCCATCGCCAGAAAAGTCAGTTGTTTGAGCCGTAACGTTTCGCGACTGTCGCACTGCGGAGCGATCGTCTGGGCAAGAAATTCGACCGTCTCGGCGATACCGCGATCCTCGGCCAGACGCCGAATCATGTCGCCGCCCAGGCCCGCTACACTGGCCAACGGGGACCCTTGAACATGGAACTCCCACCGCCGATCGCCCGGATGATCGGCCATCATCAGTGCCGACAGCACGATCTCCACTGCCGCCGAATCGGTCAACGGATTTCCGCCCTCCTGGCTGACGTCGACCCCCAGTCGCTCCAGCAGATAGATCATTTGTGCGACCCCGTGATTGGTTCGCATCAACACCCCTACCGACACATGAGGTGATCGTTGGTTGATCGAGGATGCAATTCGTGCCGCATCCTCGAAGCACGTCAACCGCCGCGACTCACTGTCACCGTCGTCATTTCGGCGAGAAGTGAGGAAGCGGACGTGCCCGCAAAGGTCCCGCTGATGGGCGTCATGCAGCGGGAACCGCTGAGCGAACCGATGCACCGCGGCGGCTTCATACATCGCCTTGTCGGTGGGATCGCCCGATCTGGCATCATCGGCCAGCGGATGACGCGGCAGATTGCGGAATGTTTGATTGACCACCTCGATGACCACAGGGCTACTGCGATAGCTCGTATTCTGTTCGACCTCCACCACGCCATCGATCTGATCGGCGACCGCCGCAAAAATTTCAGCAACACCGCCCCGCCAACCGTAGATCGCCTGTTTCGTATCGCCCACACAAAAGAAGGAACGCTGCGTTTTCCAGGGATCAACCCCGTTCTGCGAGTCGGACTCCGGCGCGGCAACTCGACTGACGATCGGTCGCAATACTTGCCACTGGGCCGGCGAGGTGTCTTGGAATTCGTCCAACAACACGTGATCGATCGCGCCGTCCATGCGAGTGCTGATGGCACGGTCGTCCAGGGCCGCAAACTCGCCGGCCAAACGGACGGCAACATCATCGAACCCCAACGCACGCGTTGCCTGTTTCAATGCGGTCACATGATGGTCGTAGGCGGCCAGCACGGTTCCGGTCGCTTCATTCTGGGCCTGCAACAGCGACAGAACTTGACTGCGAACCGAACCATACAAAATATCGAAGGACTCATCGAGACCTTCGGGAAAGGGCGCTCGATAGTACAACACTTCGCCATGCTGACGACGGGCCGCGGCGATGTTCGATACCAACGTGTCATCGACCAGCGAACCAAACTCCCTGAGCTCCAGATTCTCGGCCAGCTTTTCCAGTTTGCTCTGGTGCCGTTTCTGACGCGGCTTTGCCATCCGCATCATGCCGGCGGCTCGCGTCAATTCGGCAGCCTCGGGACGCTTGGGAGCGACCAGTTTGTTCCAAACGTCGCGATCACATTGCCGCTGACTCGCGTAGGCCGTATCAACGACCTGCAACAATTCGCGAGCGATCGATCGCTTCACCTCGCCTTTGCCGAGCATCGATAGCACAGCAGTCAGTTCCGTTTGGTCGAGCATCGCGATCACCGAATCGACGGCCCGTTCTTTCAACCACACCTCTTCGATCTCGTCGGTCAATCGCCATGCCGGTGGCAACCCCAGCTCAAACGGAAACGAACGTGCCAATTGTGCAAACAAACTGTCCAACGTACAGACACGAAGCCGATGAATGTTTCGCAACAGCTTTTCCAGCAATTGCAAACAAACACTGCGTGGCAGCGTTGGGATACCGACCTGATCTCGAAGTTGACCGAGCGCCGTGAGGTTCTCTGGATCCGCGGCGTTGGCCAATGTCAACAGCAGCCGATCAAGAATTTCGCCAGCCGCCTTGCGAGTAAACGTTGTGGCCAGCACGGACTCCGGCGCGGCACCTTGCAGCAGGATTCTTAACAACCGCGCCGTCAAGCGATACGTTTTGCCGGTTCCCGCCGATGCCCGTACCAACGTCGGCTGCAAGCGACGGTCATCGATTGCGTCATCACCGGTTCGCTTCTGCAAGCGCGGCTGGGGCGAATCCGGATTCGTTATCGGCGGGGTTGATGAACGGTTCATCCGTCGACCTCATCCAATACGAGTTCGGCTTGATCCAACAACCGATTGGCGACGCCCGTTTGCAGGATCATCCCGTAATCGTCGAATGGGACTCGATCGTTGGTTGGCTGGAAATCACCGGCACGAATTCGGCGAATGCAATCGCGAATCAATTCTTCGGCTTGCTGCATTTGCGGCTCCGTGAACTCGGCGATATTGATTCGAATATCGTCTTCCTTTTCGCCAATATTGAAGTATCCGAGCTGGACGTTCGCGGGCGATGCTTCCATGCCCAGGTAGGGAATCATCATTCGGTACAAGGGCAACTGCAGGTCAATCCACTGGTCGCCGTCTTTGCTGTTGCGAATGTGTTTTTTTTCGGGTCGGTGACCGTGGGTCTTGTAGTCGAGGATTGCCCAACGGCCATCGGTGTGCCGATCGATACGGTCAAATCGGCCCCTCACAGCCATCCACTCTCCGTCGACTTCGATTCCCGCCCCTTCGGCCGGTCCCACCGATGCTTCGGTGGCATGGATCGTCCAGCCGTCGGCGATCCGCTGCGCTTGCCGCCTGGCGACAACCTGCAAACGCCGTCGCGCCTGGGCAACCTGGACGCTGACCGCCGTGGAAGCCGAACCGCCATAGGTCTCGGCCGCGTACCGCTGGAGATGTTCAAACAGCGCCGCTTCGATTCTGGTCGGATCCGTTTCGTGACGATCGTCCGACTCGCCAAATCGTTCCAGGGAAGCGTGCACGAGATCGCCAAACTGATTCGCAGCAAGTTCGCTCGACTGGTCATCCAACGGTTTGAGTTTCAGCACGTGTCGCAGATAAAAGCGGTAGGGACAGGCCAGATAGTCGCGAAAGGCCGTGACACTCATGCTTGTGATCGCCGCGATTGGGTCGGTTTCCGCAGGCAGGGCTGGGATCGGCAGCAAGCTGCCCCCGTCTTGATCCCAGCGATGATGAACCAGCACTCGATCACGCTTGCCGCCGAGCAACCGCCGCACACGTCGCGCCGTGTCCGCGCTGGGAGCGGCGGCCAACAAGCGGCTCGGCGGCGTTGGCGATCGATCGGCCGCGGTCCGCCCCACAATGAACCGAATCGCCAATCGCGTCGACAACATCACGTGCATCGCATAGACGTCGCGAGCATAACGACGATCGTTGTCATTCATTCGCAGCCGCGTCCGCAGCGAACCGGGTAAAAATGGATCATTCGTCGTCGCCCCCGGTACGAACGGATGATTCAGCCCCAGCACCACCATCGCCGGCGCATCGTCAAGAGCGAGGTCGAGCCAGCCGAGAATCTCGACCTGCTGGGCCGACGGCGACGAGGCCACGCGGACGTCGGCCAATCGTCCGGATAACGTTTCGATCGCTGCCGCACCTCCAACATGCAGATCCAACTGGTCATTCAACGCGACAAACCGCTCGATCATCCGACGCGCCGCACCCAAGGCCATCGATGTGCGCCCCGTCGCCGAGCTGACCGGGGGACTCGCAAGGAGTGGCCCGACCGCAGTGGGTTGACCACTGGACGCCGCGCCAGCATCGTAGACCTGGTCCAACCAGTCACCGATCACTCCGCTCCAAGCGGCAATCGATCGATCGGCCCCGGCAAAGACCGACATCCACTGCTCAACCCATTGGCCGATTGCCAAGGCAACCGGGTAGTCCGCGATCGCTTGGGGTGGCAGTGGCTGGCGGACGCGGATCGGGTAATGATTGGACAACAGTTGGTCCAGTTGCGTCAGCCAGTCCGAGTCCCGATCTTGCGGCTCGAGAGAATCCTGCTGCTGCAGAGATCGTGTGATCAAGGCGTGCACATCGGCGTGTCGGACGAGCGCCGCCAGCGATTGCCAAGTGCGACGATGCAAATAGGTCGCGGCTAAATCCAGCAAACGACCGACCGACGTTTCCGAAATGGACCAACCGAGATGTCGAAACGTCTCGACGCCGCAGCCGCGAAGTTCGATTTCGAGCGGACCAACCTGCGACGGGTCGGTCACCCCAACGGTTACCTGGTCGGCCGAAAAACGCTCCGCAAAGCCGGCAATCACTTCGGCGACCGCCGTCGCCTGGTCGCCGACGTCGCCGGCCGCAATCAGCTGGTGGTCTTGCAAGGGGAGCTGTTGGTCCAGCCACGAGGAAGTATCCACGCAGCCGAATTCGTCAAATCGGGATGCCGCATCGGGTGGTGCGGCAACGATCGCGATCAGATCGCTGTGAACCGAACGAAGCATGGCGACCAACGAACCGCTGAGGTCACTGGTGCCAATCAACACCACCGTTTTATCCGTCTTGCACCGATCAGCCGCCACCGCCTGAGATCGCTGCCAATGCGGATCGACCAATCCCGCCTGTTCCATCGACACCAGGTAGCGACCGAACAACGAGTCGAGCAGTCTCCAGCGTCGCTGTTCGGCATCGGTCTCTGCCGCTTCCACGACATCGCCAAAGCTCAATTGGTTGGCCGACAAGTCTTCGTGCAATCGCCGCAACGTGCTTGCCAATTCCAGCCACGGGCCGACCGGCTCGGGCGGTGGGACACTGGCCACCAACGGTAACAACTCGCTCGGCTCCGCCGACCTTAATACCTGGGCCCATCCCAGCGTCTGTTCGAATTCCAATGCCAGCGGAGCTGTTGGCTGATAAAGCAGCTCGGGAAGTTGACCGACCGTGACGATCTGTGGGGGCCGCAGTTCCAACTTGTGTTCTTCCGCTTGCCACTGCAGCAACGACTGAAACCGCTGTGCCGCCCGAGTCGAGGGGAGCACACAAACGGTCGGGGCCAGATCGAAACAACCTTTTTTCGCATACCGTTCTCGCAACGTGGCCACGCTGCGCGGCAGCAAGGGACCGTCCCAGCCGAGATACAGTGTTTCACAAGAGGTTGAAAAAAGTTTCACGAGTCGGATCAAGAACCACAGGTGATTGGGAATGAATCACTGGGAATGACGCTGCTTCCTAACAGTCTCGTGTTCCTCGTTGACACGTCTGGTCACCAATTGCGAATGCGAGGAACACCAGCAGCTAAATTCTCCCAAAAACTCACCGTTCGCCAATCACGCAGAGACTGTTTTGTCCGACTTTCCTGCCCAAATCCCTCCAATTCCGACTGGTGCGAATGAACGGGCGTGGGAATTCTTGCCGGCTGTATTGGATATTCGGGCGTCGAAATGCCGATATCTGCGGATGAAGGCTCTCGTAACCATCCATTGTGAACGGTCAAAGCTTGAACGTCGCCCTGGATTGCCCGTGCCTCGGGACTCGGGCCGTACTGGAATCCCGACATTTCAGCTTTGACAACTTCGATAGGGATCGACCGTGCGCATGGAGGCGCACCGCCATGATCATCTGGACGATCAAACTCGTGGGCGCCGTTCGCCGAGCCATTGCCGGTCGCAAATACCCACATCAACTGGCTTGGGCGGTCGCATTCGGCTTGTTGTTGGGAATCGTCCCCCATGGAAACCTGCTGGCGTTGGCAGTGCTGATCGTCGTCCTGTCACTGAAACTCAATCACGCGATGGCCGGACTCACCGCGATCGGAGCGACGTTTGCCGCGAAGTTTGTCGATCCCTACTCGCACCAACTAGGCGACTCCGTGCTGACTCACCCCAGTGTCGCGGGCGTGGCCAGCAGCTTGTGGCAACTGCCCCTGGTGCCATGGACAGATCTGAACAACACGGTGGTGCTGGGCAGTTTCTTGATCGGTGTGCTCGCGTTGTTGCCGGTTTTCGTCATCACCTATCCCATCTTTCGCATGCTCGCGCCGGCGGATGATCTTGATTCGCCCGAATCGACTGGGCCAAAGGATCCAGCCCAAAGTACCGCTCAGGCGACCCACAAGATCGTCGTGGTCGACCAGGGCCACCAGCAAATCGCGAAACCGCATCGAACATCGCCACCCAGTCATCGGCCGGTAAAAAAACCAGCAACCAACCCACCCCTCAGGATCGGAGCAAGCGAACAACCCGGCATCGACGGCGGCCAAGAAATCTCGACCGAGACGGTCGAACCGAGTCCCAATGTTGCGGTCGAAACACGAATCGACGTGATCCGCATGAAGGACTATCGCGATGCCAGCGCGTCGTCGAACACAATGACTGACGCCCCAGGCGAACAAGGGGACAAGCAAGAACCAATGGACGAAGCCCTCAACTACCTGCTTCGTCAATTGCGTGACTCTCAGCAAAGGAAAGTGGCATGATTCGCTGGCGTTTTGTACTCACACGGCTGGTCATTGTCATCACCGTGATTGTGTTGCTGCGATGTGGACTCGGGCCCGTCGTCCGTTTTGTCGCCGTGCGCGGACTCGAAAGCATCACGGGTGCGAAGGTCGAAGTCGCCAAGACTCACGTCGGCCTGTTCCCGCCGCGAGTGCAGTTTGTCAACATGGCGATCGCCGATCCGCGTGACCAGAAAGAGATGCGTGACGCGTTGCGAGCCGATTCGATCGAATTGGTGATCGATGGCGACGCACTGCTGCATCGACGCTGGATCGCCAGTGAAGGTCGCATCACCGGCCTGCAGATCGGATCGCGCCGCGAGTCATCGGGACACTATGCCCGCCCGCACGACCAGGAACCCGCGAGTGCCTCGGATGCAACATCCATGCTGGGCCAATTGTTGGCCGCGGCGACCGACCAGCTGAGCGAGCAAGCCGGCGCGATTGTCGACGGTCTGGAAACCAATCGCCGCAGCAAAGAGATTCGAGCTCGCTGGGAACAAGAATACGACTCGCTTGTCATGCGGGCGCGGAACCTCGAAAAGCAGATCCGCACCGTTCGCGACCAGGCGCGCGGCGTCGAAAACCCACTCCGTGATTTACCCGAATTGGAACGAACCATCGCCGAAGCCAAAAAAGCTCGCAGCGACTTGATGAGCGTTCGTCAGGCGATCGATTCGCTCCCCGAACGAGTGCAAGCCGATCTCGCGCTGCTGGACGAAGCGAAACGGATTGACCTGGCAAAGATTGACGACTTCGTGCCCGGCGAACTGTCCCAATCCGGTGAATTTGGCATCGACATGATGGCCGAAGCTGTGCGGGCTCAGATCCAACAAATTCGCGGTTACCTCGATGGCGGCAGAACACTCGCCAACTACACGGTCATCGCACCCGAAAGCGTGCGTGTGCGCGGTGTCAATCACAATCTGGACGGATTGAAATTGCCCGAACTGATGATCCGTCGCTGCGAAGTCGCCGGCTTGATGCGTGCCGATGGAGATACCTACGCGATGACGGGGATCCTGGAAAACCTGACCCCGACGCCGGAACTGCTCGCCGAACCGACTCGGGCACGCCTGCGTCTGGAAGGCCCCGAAGTGTTACGCGTCGAATACGTTCGTGATCGCCGGAAAGGATCCGATGTCGACTTGCTGACACTCCACTGGCCGCAAACCGATGCCAAACCCATGCGTTTGGGCAACGACCACGATGCAGGCATTTCCATCGCCGGTGGCCAACGAGAATTGTGGGTGCAGATCAAGAGCGAAGCTGACCAGTTGCAGGGCCGGTTGGTCAGCAAACAAACCGGACTGAAAATGAAGCTGGTGATGGACCCGAAGTTCGCCGATACGGTCGCCGCGAAATCGCTGGAATCAAGCCTCGCGGCAGTCGATCAAATCGAGATCGACGCCAATTTCGAAGGCACCTGGAAGGACCTGGACGTGCATCTGAGCACGAACCTGGGACCGATCTTCCATCGCGCCACGCGTGACGCGATCGATGGGCAAATCCGAGCCTCGAGGGAACGATTGGCCGCCAAAGTCGAGCAAACCCATTTCCAGCAAACACAGTCACTTCGTCAATGGCTCTCCTCGCAGCAGAGCGAAGCACGATCGCTGTTGGCCAGTGCCGATCAGTCGATCGAAGAGATGAACCAGAAAGTATTGGCCGAAGCCGGAGACGCGGACGCCTACCTGGGCAAGTTGCGCTCGGCCATCCGCGGTCGGCTGAAATGAGACGCTGCGGTTCGAGCAACCTGGGCTTGAGCCCACATCTGCTGATCACCGTTGGGCTTGCCCCCACGGAATCGTGACTTTTCCCTACCACACAACCGTGCCGCAACTCGCGCAGTTTGGCTCCGGTGCAAACAAAAACCGCTAGCTCGACGGTGGCCCGGCGACCCGTTGGACCGTCAGTTCGATGGCCGAGATCAAGGCCCGCGCTTTATTGAGCGTCTCTTCATACTCGGTATCGGGATCGCTGTCCGCGACGACCCCACAGCCCGCCTGGACGTAAACGATCCCCTCCTTGATGACCATCGTTCGCAGCGCGATGCAGGTGTCCATGTTTCCCCGATAATCAACGTACCCGACCGCGCCGGCGTACGGTCCGCGGCGGTGCGGCTCAATCGAATCGATGATTTCCATCGCCCGCACCTTGGGTGCTCCGGAAACCGTCCCCGCGGGCACGCATGCCTTCAATGCGTCGAAGGCGTCTAGCCCATCTCTTAGCTTGCCTTGAACTTCGCTGCTGATGTGCATCACGTGAGAGTAGCGTTCGACGACCATGACTTCGGTCAATTCGATCGATCCGTATTTGGCCACCCGACCGACATCGTTGCGACCGAGGTCAACCAACATGACATGTTCGGCCCGTTCCTTGGGGTCGGCCAACAGCTCCTTTTCCAGCGCCCGGTCTTCTTTCTCGTTCTTTCCTCGACGTCTGGTTCCGGCGAGCGGTCGGACGGTCACGACGCCGTCGGCTACCCGGCACATGATCTCGGGCGAACAGCCGACCAACACAC
The DNA here is from genome assembly GCA_963734865.1 of Pirellulaceae bacterium. Classification (GTDB taxonomy): domain Bacteria; phylum Planctomycetota; class Planctomycetia; order Pirellulales; family Pirellulaceae; genus CBDCUW01. The sequence goes on along the minus strand of CAVTIV010000017.1, from coordinate 216,815 downwards.
ATTCGGGCGTGCGAACATAAAACATGAACGGACTCGGATTGACCACTCGCAGCGAACGATAGATCTCCAACGGATCGACATCCGTTCGAACGGACAACCGCTGGCTGGGAACGACCTGAAAGATATCGCCGGCGCGAATGTACTCGACACAATCGCGAACCGCTGTACAGAAAGTCTCGCGAGTGAAATTGGATTCGACTTGCAATGGCTGCTGTTCGATCTGCTCACGCCACTGCTGTGGGCTCCATTCATCCGGGCACTGCGCAACCGAAGCCGACAACTTATTGATCGCTGCGTCGACACGCTCGGATGCGTCGCGGTACGCGAGGTCGGCGTCGGTTTGCGATCGGACGTTTCGGCAATCGGCCAATGCCACGATCGAAATCGTCTTGCCGACGTGATCAAACACACACAAGGTGTGATAGAATGCAAAGTCGAGATCGGGAAGATGACGATCGTCCGAAGGTGCGTGGGGAAGATTCTCCACGTACCGCACCACGTCGTAACCGGCGTACCCGATCGCGCCGCCCACGAACGGGGGCAGGTCGTCCAACTGGGCCACGCGATAGTGAAAATGGTCTCGGAAAGCATCGAGCGGATCGGCCGCTTCACTCGCCGATACCGAACCGCTAGGCAATTCGGTCACTTCGACCTGCTGTCCCCGGGCCGCAAACCGCCGGATCGGGTTGGCGGCCAAGAAACTGTAACGACCGACCTTCTCGCCACCGATCACACTCTCGAATAGACAAGCCGGGCCGCCGTCATCAAGCAGCCGAAAGGCCGTCACGGGAGTCAAGGTGTCGCTGAGCAGACGCCGATAAACGGGAACAAAATCATGATCGATGGCGAGATCGGTGAACTCTTTGGCGGCAGGCGTATGCATCAAGCTGGCTTTGAGAAACGATCGATCAGCGATCGATCCTGTGGGTAAAAAGCGAAGGTGATGGAAATGCTGATGTTAGTTTCAACGCAAACTGCCGGCGAGTGTAGGGCCCTTGTCCGGCCGCACGCCGGCGACCGGCCCCCTCTTCGCCAGTCCCCCTTTCGCCGACGTGGCCAAGCAGCCACACCCATACCCCCCCACCCAAGGCGTCCTGCGGACGCAAATGCATTTTCGCGGCAACGGCCCAACGAAGCCGCTGGCGGGCCGCCACACTCCGCTCGCGTTGACAGTGCAAGGTGCAGCGATAGAATCCAATTGCGAGTTTGCTTAGTTGTTGAAAGACAAAGGTTTAGGGCGATGGGAACGAGGCCAAAGGCGGCCCCCCGGAATCGATCATGAAATGCCAATACTGCGAAAAGCCCGCGACTTTTCATATCACCGAATTGACCGAACCGACCGGCCCTCTGGTGATGCACCTGTGTGAAGAACACGCCCGTGTACACCTGCAGAAAGAGGCATCATCTCCGGCAGTTTCGATCGCCGGCGCCCTGGCCAAGCAATTGCATTTGGGCCAGACGAAGCAGGAACTTGCCGAACTCGATCAAAAGGAGTGTCCGGTATGCGGCATTAGCTTCTTTGAGTTTCGAAACACGGGCCGTTTGGGTTGTCCCTATGACTACACGCACTTCGAATCGGACCTGCAACCCTTGCTGATGAACATTCACGATTCGGTCGAACATCGCGGCAAACATCCACGCCGCCGAGCAACCTCCGCCGATTCCCAGGCGCAAATGATTCAGCTCCGTCGCGAAATGGAAGAAGCGGTCGATCGTGAGGATTACGAGCGGGCGACGGAGATTCGCGATGAGCTCAAGCGGATCGAGAATGGTGGCGATCGGGCAACGCCGGGCGACGGAGAAAACCAAACGTGAAACGTGAATCGGATTTTAGCGACTTGGCACAGAGCTCCGGCGAATGGCTTCGCGGCACCGGCCCTGAATCGGACATTGTGATCAGCAGTCGGATCCGGCTGGCCCGAAACCTTGCCGACTTTCCCTTCATTCGACGCTGCAGTGACGAAGACCGAATCAGCATCGAACGGACGGTTCGCGCCAGAATGGAGTCACTCGACGATTGGAATGACATCCGATATATCGACATCGAACAGCTTTCCGAAATCGATCGCCAGTTTCTTGTCGAGCGGCAGTTGATCAGCCGTGAAATCGCCGATGCCGATGGTTCCCGCGCCGTAGCGGTCGATCCCGGGGAACAGTACAGCGTGATGATCAACGAAGAAGACCATCTGCGGATCCAGGTCATGCACAGTGGCCTCGACTTGCGATCGGCATGGCAGCGAATCGACGCGCTCGACGACAAGCTGGAAAACGCGATTCTTTACGCATTCCATCCCCAATATGGGTACCTCACCGCATGTCCGACCAATGTCGGAACCGGCCTTCGCGTCAGTGTCATGCTGCATCTGCCGGCACTCGTGATCACCCGCCAGATCGAAAAGGTTTTTCGCAGCATGCAGAGAATCAACGTCACCGTCCGCGGATTGTATGGCGAGGGTTCTCAATACACCGGTGACTTTTATCAGGTCAGCAATCAAATCACGCTGGGGCATAGCGAACAAGAACTTCTGGCCCTGGTCGGTGAGGACGTTGTGCCGCGGATCATCGAATACGAGCGAAAAGCACGAGATTTTCTGATCGGCCAGAGTCAAAAAGATCTTCACGATGACGTCAGCCGGGCGCTGGGAATCCTCAGCACGGCAAAGAAAATCAGCAGTGAAGAAACGATGCACTACCTGTCCAAGGTTCGGATGGGTGTGAACCTCGGACTGATCGAAAACGTTGCCGTCGGCACGATCAACAAGCTGTTCATCCACACTCAGCCCGCGCACCTGCAAAAACTGCACGGACGCCTGCTCGGCTCATCCGACCGCAATGTCGAACGGGCGACCTACTTGCAAAGACACCTCAGCGGCAATCACGGCGAAGGTGAATTGAACTAGCCGCGGGTCCGATCGGTCACTTCGTCGGTCCTGAAACGACGACAGAATGGGCATCGATGGTCGCCGCCATCAGAAAAGCAGGCTCCGGAGCCCGGTTTTCTCTCGCAATCCGCACCCCCGGGGGGACGAATCGCAACAAACGATTCGTTTCGCGAGGCGTCGCGGATCTTTTTTCGTCGTTCCGATGATAAACTGTGGTCTGGATCGAATTCGGATGGCGACGTGTGCGGATTGTATCCTCACCGACAATCGTGTCGTTTGCGAAAGATGGTGATGTGGGCGAAGAGACTCAGCTGATCGACCAAGCCCTGCAGGGGGACCGCGCCGCGTTCGCCCAGCTTGTCGAGTTGAATCAAGATCGCCTGTTCGCGTCCATGCTGCAGGTCACCGGTTCACCGGACGAGGCCGAGGAAGTGGTGCAGGAAGCATTCATTCGCGTGTTTGTGAAATTGGACACTTTTCAGCGGAATAGTCAATTTTTTACCTGGCTTTATCGGATCGCGTTCAATAGCGCGCTGACCCGGCGGCGGCGCAGCGCGCCCGCGTGTCACTCGACTATTGCCGTGAACAAAATGGCCTGGAAATATCCGATGACGCCGACGCGGTTGACGAACCGATGCTCCGCCGCGAGCGGGTGACGATGGTTCGCGCCGCATTGCAGACTTTAACCGACGAGCATCGCGCGATTCTTGTTCTACGAGAGATGGAGGAACATTCTTACGAGGACATTGCGGAAATCTTGGAGATCTCGATCGGCACGGTGCGAAGCCGGTTGAGTCGAGCCAGTGCGCAACTGAAAATCTCGCTCGAAGCGATGCAACGCGCGGAAGAATCCAACTCGTAGGTGGCGACAACTCGATTGATGCGATCAACATACCGATTCGTGGCCCCTTGCACGGCCCCTTGCACGCCCCTTTATGGCCTCTTGTATGGCCCCTTGGATGGCCCTTTGCGTGAGCCTCTGCTTGTCCGTGGCAGGCTCGTTGTGCATGGTCGCATCCTTGGCCATCGGCGAGGAGGCATCGGCAATCGAGATCGCGCGGACGCGGTCAACCTTTACACAGCTTGACGTCGACTTGGATAATCGTCTCAGTCTCGAGGAATTCCTGAAGCACTCCGGTCAACCGGCAGTCTTGCGTCGCGACTTCATGCTATTCGATTTTGATCGAGATGGGCTGCTCACGAAAACGGAGTTTGCCGCCGTTTTCGTCGTTCCGCCGGCAAACACACGCGGAGCAATCCCCGATCCATTTGACACACTGGTGTCACAGGCCATGGACGCGATCGACGAGTCTTATGACCATTGGAACCAACGTCCCGGCGAAAGCGTCGACAGTCGCCGCTTCGTCACCAATTTCATGCAGTCCATTTCGACCGACGGAAACTATTCCATTTCGGGACGAATTATTCAGCAGGCCGATCCCAACTACGACGAACGTGTCAGCCGCGATGAAGCACTCCAATTCTTGAAGCAGCAACTTGGTGTCTGCTGGATCGACCCGCCGCCGTTGAGGGAACCGAGCGGCCGAGTCGTCAACTTTGCCCGGTTCCTGGAGACCGACGAAGATCGTGACGGATCGATCAGCAGATCGGAATTCCAATCCCGTTGGTGGAACGAAACATCACTGGACGAGGACTTCCTGCGCAACGACCGCGACGCCGACGGCGTCATCTCCTTTGCCGAGTACGCCCATCATCAAGGCCCCAACTTTGATGATCCAGTGGCCTGGTTTCGAGACGCCGACACGAACCTCGATGCGCTGATCGACAGAATCGAAATGGAATCGGCCACGATCGGACGCCGCAGAAACCTGGTCGCTTCATCCTGTTCCGCATTCGACGATGACGGCGATGGCAAATTGTCGCTGCAGGAGTACCGGCTGTCGATGCACGCCAACGTCAACTACACCTGGCAATCGCTGCCCACCGACCAAAACGGAGACGGTCGGATTTCCTTCGAGGAATTCGAGTTCAATAAAGCGGCGCTGTTCGACTTACAACGGCGATTCTATTTTCACCGCTTGGACGCGGATCACGACGGTTCACTCACAACAAACGAGTTCTCCTTCAGGCGACAGGGAGAATCCTCGCTTGTCATGATCTCCATCGATGGAACAAAGACACGTCAACTTCTTCGCAGTGACAGTGGACGCATCGAATCGCCCGATGTGTCGCCGGACGGTAAACAGATCCTGTTCAACCGAATTCCATCGGCAGACATGGACGACTCGAGAATTCAATCGCTGGATCTCGATCGAGGAGAAATACTGCAACTATGTGACGGGATGCAACCATCCTGGTCTGCCGATGGCAGCGAGTTCGTGTGCGCTCGGTTTGTCGATGGCAAAGGCATTTGGATCATGAAAGGTGATGGGACAGAGGGCCGTCGGATCGCAAGCGGGTGGGCGCCACAGTGGTCGCCCGACGGCAAAACCATCGCCTACTTGGAAGGCAACGGACTGTGGGCTTATGACGTCGAATCCGGTCATTCGCGCCAAGTGATCGGCCCAGACGACCATCCCTATCAATATTTCTGGTGGAACACCTGTTGGTCGCCCGACAGTCAACGAATGATTCTGTGTGGCGTCCTACCCGGTCGATCGGAAGCGGTGCTGGTCAACATGCAGGGACCGCCGAATATCCGAGTGAGGTTGTCCGAGACCGTTGAAATGGGTACCGAATTCGTCTGGGCACCCGATGGGCAGCGAATCATTTTCCCGATGCGAAACCGCCGACAACAGCGAACGCAATGGTTTGAAATCGATCCCGACGGCAACGATCCCTCGAGCGTTGTGGCCGAATTGGAAAGCGAATTCAGTCCGAAAACGGGTTGCTTCACTCCCGATGGGCGATGGTATATTTCCGTCTTTCAACACTGACGAATTCTTCGATGTTGAACCTGAACCATGCTCCACTCATCCAATTCCAATTTTGATTCCAGCAGCGATCCGGAACTGGGGAACAAACCGCCAAACCGGGACAATCGCCTGCAACAGCAGTCACGCCCATTCTTGGGGATCCGATTCGAATGCTGTCAAACCTATAGCCGAATTTACTGCAACGACGAGAAAACGGCCTATACGGGGTGCTGCCCGAAGTGTCGTGCCCGCATCTCGATCCCGATCGGCGAAGGTGGAACCTCCTCGAGATTCTTCAGTGCGGGTTAGTCGTCGAATTCAGCTACACTCGACCTATCGGGGCGCCAAAGCGATTTGCTAACGTCGCTCGTGGCTAGCGCTCTGCAACGGCCATTCCATCCCATTCCCCATCCCACGTTTCACGCTCTTTGTTTCATGCTTGGCGAATACAAGGTCAGCCGTTGTTCGCGTCAATGCCACACGCTGAAGCGACCGCTCCGCGATGGCGAGTGGTATTACTCGGTCGTGCTGGAGTCGGGTGACGACTACATTCGCCAAGATTTCTCGGCTGAGAGTTGGAACGGACCGCCCGAGGGAGCGATTGGCTGGTGGAAGAGCCGGATGCCAATGTCCGATGAGAAAAAAATGGTGCTGGCCCCTGCGGAAGTGCTGGTCGATCTGCTGAGGCAGATGGGCGGATTTCCCGGTAAGGAAAAGAGCCGCTATCTGCTGGCCTTGATGTTGATGCGACGACGGATCGTGCGGCCAGCCAGCTCGGCCAATGACCCGCTCGCTAGCCCCGACCAGGACGCTGCTGGGCCACAACCGATGCTGCGGGTGGAGGTCGTGGCCGACGGTTCGCTGATCGAGCTGCCGACATGCCAGATCAGTCGCAGCGAATCGGACGCGCTCAAGGACGAATTGAACGGGCTACTGTATTGTGAAGCGGAAGAGCAATAGCCGCAGGATCATGCGGCTGAAGGAGAACGCAGGGATGCGAATGCTCGGTTGGATCGGAATCTTATTGATCTGTTTTGTCTCCGGTGGGGCGACCTGTGCCCGCCGCGATGCGCCGATGCCGTTTCCGCCGCCACCGGTGGTGTTCAACGATATACCAACGCTCGAACAATTGGCAACCGTCGTGAACCGTACCAGCAGTATCTCGCAGCTATCGAGCAATTCGGCATCGGTCGAAGTACTGAGCATGCCGAACGTGCCTCGCCTTACCAACTCGACGCTCCATTTACAGCGTGACAAACACTTCCGTTTGCGAGCCAGCCTGCCGATCATTCTCGGTGCCGGCGTGGACATGGGTAGCAACGACGAAGTTTTTTGGTTCGAGGTACCCGAGGGGCTCGGCAAGACACTCTATTACGCTCGACATGACCAGTATCAACAACAGCTCCATCGTGCGATCTTGCCGGTCGACCCGACCTGGTTGATCGACGCCTTGGGCTTGGTTCAAATCGATCCCAGCACCGTTGTCGCCGGGCCGGTGCGTCGCGAGGACGGAAAGCTGGAGATCCGCAACACCCTCTCGATGCCCGATGGGACCTACCAGCGAGTCTGTTTCATCGAGCCGCAAGCGGGATACGTGACCCATCAAATGTTGTTCGCCCCGGGGGGCAATCTGATCGCTCAGAGCCAGGCATCGAACCACGTCTACTACGAACAGCAACAGTGCGCACTGCCGCATCAGGTCGAATTGACGCTGACACCAGCGATGGGGCCGCCGTTGTCGATGAAAATCGAGGTTGGTGCCTATGCCGTGAATCAGCTTCTCAGCGGTGATCCGAATCTGTTTGCCATGCCCCAAACTGCAGCCCGATCGGTCGACCTGACCACGCTCTCCGAGCCGTCACAACGAGTGGCACCACCCTCGCCAGCCACTCCGATCGAATACAGCGCCACGGCGCCGACCGGTTACCCGCTACGAGGCACCTTGAAATAAGGTCCTCGCGCCGCAGGGTTTCGCTGGTGGCTCAGCGACACATCTCGCCGAGCGCTGGCAGCAAATCACGATACAAGTCACACGCGCTCTGGTGGCCGCTGGAGTCGTATCGCAAGATAAAATCTCGATCGATCAGATGGAATCCCGGGATCATTTGATAGCTGGCCCGGCCAAGCATGGAGGGATCACCTTGCAGCACGATTTCGTTGTCCTGACGATTCATTCCGAAATGTCGGGCCCAAGCGGTGACCTCTTGCTGCGTGGGACTGGTCATCGATTGGCCATACAATAACAACTGGACAAACACGACGTTTTCGTCCTCACCCAGCTTGACCCGCGCGAATTGCTCGGCATAGTCGCCGATGGAAGAGAGACCCGGCTGCACGGGAACGCCGGCAAAACCGCCAACCTTGTTTCCACCCGCAAACGCTTGACAGCCTTTACAAGGCACGGCCGCCAACTCCAACAAGATCACCTTGCCGGCGAAGTCGGATAAGTGAACGGTATCGCCATGTTGATCACGGAGCTCGAGATCGGGATAACGCTGGCCCGCAACCGGTGGCCACGGCCCGACGGCCGGGCGAGCGGATCGTGATCCCGACCAGGAAACCATTTCGATGGGCAGCAGGCGGAGCACTTCGTTGACGATTGGCTGCGGCGACTTGCCAATCAGCATCAGGATGACCAGCGACAGCGAAATCGCCATCAAACCGCCAGCGAACAATCGAATCATCGCTTTCAATGAACGGGTCATGTGGCAGGGCACCTTGGATTCGACGGATTCAAAGGAGGGAAGGATGTCGAAATCTAGGACGCGTTGCCGTCTCTACAGCCGATGGAACCAACCTTGCCCAACACTCACAAAGATCTTTGCAACCTTCTGCCGCATCCGACGATCGTGACGATTTTGATGTCCGAGCCACGGCACGATGGCGATTCGGGTCTCGCGAACTCCGCTGCAGGCAATGAACCCGTGTTTCGTCCTGAGCTTCCACGGTACGATGCATCCTTCGGACTCCCTGGAGTCGTTTGCCGTCGTTGCCTCTCCAGCTTCTTGGGCATACTCGCCTGCGAATGGTTGGTAGCCATCATTCCGGAAAGAACTGCAGGGCCTCACTGGTTGCCTGGAAGAAGTAATGTGTTACGCGAATGGATCTCGGACTCCGGGTCTTCTCTGGCACTCGCCACCATGAACGCGACAGAGATATTGCCTTCCAGCATGCACATACCTTGGGCAGATTCCAACCGAAACCAAATTTCGGAGCTCCATCTCGTTCAGGGCGGGACAGCAAAGGTCTACCTTTCATCCTCGCTACCTTTCTGTTGACGCTTCAACCGAAGACGTCGGGGAATCAACAGCAAGATGCAGTCCATTGCTTCGGGCCCTTCTACTTCGGCTGTCGGCTGCAAAACTCGATACTGGGCCTCTGGCTAGGAGCTACCCAGGCGGGGATCTCACCCGCTATCCTTCCAACCATTTCCAGTCCGCACGTGCAATTCGATGGTTCTAGATTGTTTGCGGCGGTGCCGATCCGGCGACTCCGTGTCCACGTGGTTCGCCGCGTTCACACGTCGGGATCGAACCGCATGATTTCAATAAGGATACCATCGGGGTCGGCAAGTGTAAAAGTCATGAAGTCGTCGTTTGGCGGAACAACGATGCGGGCTGAGTAATCTTTCGCGCGACGAAATACGTTGGAGACATCATCAACTTGAAGTAAGAGTGTCGCTTTGGCAGTTGCCGAGTCCTCTTCGTCAGATTCGCAATCAGCAATCGCGAACAAGGTGAGTGTTAGATCACCCAACTGAAGCCACGGACACGTAATCGTGGAGTCGCCTGGCAACAGTGTCGCTCCCAGCACATCTCGGTAGAAGTCAAGAGAACGGATACGATCCGTGCATTGAATACAGACAGCGTTGCGCGGTTGCCCCGTCATTGATGCCGTTGGGTGAAGGATGCTTTCGTCGGCGATGGTTACGTGCCGTCCTCATCGATTGTCATTGGTACAGGATCATCGCGCATGTCGAGCGGGCCACCGTACCAAATATTGATCCCGGCAAGTCCGGCGGCAGTGAAAGCCAGCATAGCATATCCGAGGAATTGTGCAGGTATCCCGTTCAGCAACCATCCGCGAAATCCAGCGACGACGAGCACGATCGACACTGCGAACAAGAAGGTCAAGGCGACCATTCGGTAGAGCTTGCGTTTGCGTCGGAATTCGGCTGGCTGTTCTTCGCGTTCGACCGTATCACGGGCGACCGATTTGATTTCGTCTTTGTGCTGCCACCAGAGCAACGCAAGGATAACGGGGTACGCGACAACACAGAATGCAAGTGCGAGCTTGCCATCGTCAGGCGCATCGCCAGTGAAAAGTCCAACAACCAGTAAGATGATCACAAGTCCAAACAGCAAATGCACCTGAACGGCGGCAAGTGACCTGAGGAAGCGACCAAATGTTTGCGGTTCCATGGAGTCTAATCTTTAGTCACGTAACGTTACCGGTCACCGGGCGGCGACGATTGATTTTCAACTGCGGAACCGCCCGACTTCGCCGCTCCGGTGCACCGGATGGTTCTCTGCTTTATCTTCGCCACCGGGTGTCCCGATGCCTTGGCTCTTTCGAACTCAGAATGAAGATAGGCACCAAGATCGTCGCCATGCTCAGCGAGAATCCGAGCTCGAATGTCGTGAAGTTCTTTAAGAATTGGATTCGACATGGTCATCGCCCCCGAGAAACTCAAATGGAGTTGTGATTAGCAGACCCGGCAGTCCAAGGTCATCCAGCAATCGGTAGACGCGTGGAAGTACGTGAGCGTTCGCAATGTGCTTGCAGTTTTGTGTCAACAGATATTGTACTCCGGCAAGTGCCGCAATCGCCACATGCATCGCATCGAGCCGTGCAGATTCGGGCATCAGCGACCGGGCAATCAGTTCATCGGCCACGGAATCGGCATCCGGGTTTTCATCGAGTACGGGAATGTCGGCTAGCATAGCCAAACGCCGGTTTGCAGCGTCCGGATCACCGCGTCTGGCTTCTGCGAGCACAATTTGCGATGTGACCAGTTCGTAGCTCGCTGCCTCCTGATCCATCCAACGTTTCGCTTGATCCTGCAGCACCGCCGTTGCGGGATCGGGATTGGGCCATGCCGTCGCATGGCTCACGATCGACGTTTCGATGTAGACAATGTCCATCCGTGAAGCCTATTGCAGAGAACGGAACGGTTCAGCGGGGCCGCGCGATCGAATTACCACTTCAAAACCGTCAACTCGCGGCCTCCGATCCGTTGGTTCGTCAGTTTTTCCAGCGGCGAACGAGCGACCATCGCCAGATCACCTTGTGAAAAATTGTATCGGCCGCTGGGCGTCAAAGCCATTCGAGCGCGGATTGGGTAAGAGTGAGAACCACGAAATACACGAATCACACGAAAGTTCTGGGTATGGTCCTTTTTTGTGTCTTTCGTGTCTTTCGTGGTCAACATCGTCCGCGCAACTTTCCGAGCATCGGGATTCGTTGCAACGAGCAATCCACACTGCTTCGCAATCCGGCGTGAAGCGAACAACCGGTATCCCAATCAGCGAGAGCTAGGCTGATGATCGTGGCGAATCATGTCGGACATGGAAACCGACCAGCTGAGATATCGACCGCGCATCAATCGGCGCCGCAACTCGTGACCTGACGAACGGTTGAAATCACGGGGCAACGGAATTTGGGTCACCAACCAGCGAAACGCGCCGCCCGTTGCTCCCGTGGATTTCTTGGTTCTGGCTTTCGGCGGCGGTACTCGATCCGGCCAACACGAGTCGGTGTGATCACCAACCAGGATACCACCGAGGCATCGACCGCGCAACTTTTTTTCGAGCGCAACGATCGTGCTCGTGCTCAGCGTAGCGGTGCTCGTCATCGAATGCGGTTTGGAGTGCGAGAAAACGACCGCGTCGAAGTTGTTCGTTCCGGCCAATCCGATCGCTGGCCGACGCCAGAATCGATTACGAGCACGAGCACCGTTTCACTGAGCACGAGCACGGTTGAAAGCAAGAAGCGAAAGATCAAATGCCAGAACTTGTTATTCACCCACATGGTAGATCGGGGATGGGTGTTACCCGATCTTAGCCGGTTTGGGATGGGAGTTGGTTCCCCTTTTTTGATGGCTTCTTGACTCTTTTGGTTAGCGTTTGCTTCGTCGGGTATCAGCCGTTACCCGATCGGTAGCAACCAGGGAAACTGAGTGTTTTGCGGCGTCTGCGACCCGCTTCGAGACGTCGTCTGCACGCGAGCGCGGCGAAGCCGCGCGGCCACCGAGAAGTCAGCCTTGGGCGTCGAACCTTTTGAAAGCTCGTTGATGGAAGCAATCGTCGACGATTCGTCCGGCCCGTGGGGAGAGAACGAGCATGGACCCCAGTCACGCCCGTCCGACCCGAAAATGCACGGACCCCTGCAGAGAGGAATGGACACCTTTCCGCTTGAAAAAGCACTGCCCCCTTCGGTGGAATCGCGGAATTGAGCAAGCGGGGCGGATCTGCATTCGTGTCGATTCGGTTGATTCGTGGTCAATATCGAGCGCCCAACCGTCGCGACGTGTCAACACGACCGAAACGATCGATGGCATCGAAGGAACGATCGACTGTATCGGTGTCGCTGGTCATCGATTCGTACTCGTGCTCAGCGATGCGTTACTCGTACCCCATCGGGCCGCCGCGAGAGAACAGCTTGTAATCGATAGTCGTTGCCACGGCATACCTGGTTCCGCGCTGTCACGCCGATTCGAGTACGAATACCGCCGCTGCGCCGCGGAGCAGCAGCACGATTGAAAACAAGGTGCGAGAGTGCGACCTCTTCGAGGTCGGTCATCCGGTTTTGATCCGAAGTCCGTGGGTGCGCTGCGCGACCCACGGCTACTGTCTTTGTCCCTTCCAGGGACGCTGCGCTACGAATGCGAAGTCTGTCCCTTCCGGGCAACGCTGCGCTACGAATGCGAAGCAGTCACAGAGAGTAGCCGGCGGTGCGCAGCAACCGCCGGTCTGGCGGATCCAAATGGCCGATTGACCCCGAAGAGTGTCACAGACGGACCCCTCCGTTGAGTTGACCGATCAGCCGTGAACGAAGCGTCGATCCGTTTAAAACGCGTAACGGCGGAATTCATGGGGCAACGGCGAGGGGTGACCATCGACCGAAATACGCCGCCCGTTGCTCCCCCCGTGAATAGACCGAGGTCTTTCGGATTTAGGATTGGGTTTGTGTTCCCTGTTTGCCACTCGTTTCCGATTCTGTGGTGTCACAATACTCTATCCATGGCCAATTGACCCTCGGCCCTTCCCAGAACCGGACGTGCACCCTTAACGCATCCGGCTCCCCACCAACACCTGTCACCGCGCGGGGCGATGATGCGGTCCCGTTCGAGTTAGCAACGCTAGTCCGCCTCGGTGGACGGACGCTGCTCGATTCCGGAACGCGTGTTGGCTCGGACGCCTTCCCTGCACCGGCATTACCCCGCTTCGATCCACTCAGTTGGTCTCTGAGCATCAACGGTACGATGCATCCTTCGGACTCCCTGGAGTCGTTTGCCGTCGTTGCCTCTCCAGCTTCTTGGGCATACTCGCCTGCGAATGGTTGGTATGCCATCATTCAGGAAAGAACTGCAGCAGGGCCTCACTGGTTGCCTGGAAGAAGTAATGTGTCACGCGAATGGATCTCGGACTCCGGGTCTTCTCTGGCACTCGCCACCATGAACGCGACAGAGATATTGCCTTCCAGCATGCACATACCTTGGGCAGATTCCAACAGAAACCAAATTTCGGAGCTCCATCTCGTTCAGGGCGGGACAGCTAAGGTCTACCTTTCATCCTCGCTACCTTTCTGTTGACGCTTCAACCGAAGACTTCGGGGAATCAACAGCAATCTGCAGTCCATTGCTTCGGGCCCTTCTACTTCGGCTGCAAAACTCGATACTGGGCCTATGGAAAGGAGCTACCCAGGCGGGGATCTCACCCGCTATCCTTCCAACCATTTCCAGTCCGCACGTGCAATGGTTGGTTGAACAGAGGCCTTGACCTTCGGCTCGCAAGCTCGCGAAGTCAAAGCCTGGTATTTGTTCGTCCGCATCGTCTATGGAGCGGTGTCAAATCCAAGCCAAAGTTTAACCGCGCCCTCAACCTGCGTCATCTGATCGTCAGGTAAAGTCCCGAGTCGGCGAATCAGCTTCACCGTCGGTATTGTGATGATGTTTTGTGCGTCAAACGCCCCTGGCTTGAGAAATCGGACATTCGAGCGGACCTCGAATCGTGAATCTCGCGTGCTCGTTGTGTGCGGCACAAGAGTTGTCAATACGCGGTCGTTGTCGCCGTCGGCAGGAATGTTGAGGACCAAGCAAGGCCGCACCTTCGCGACCATTCCGAGATCGACAAGCCACACGTCAGCCCGGGTCGGCATCGTTGCCATTCGATTCCTCAGCGTCCAGCGTTTGGAAAAGTTGGTCGGCGATCCCTACGAGTTGTTCGTCCGAAACCAATGTGTCCGGCAATTCGCCGCTCCGCCGGAGCATGGCAATCAGCAATTCGTGCTGCTCCTTTTCGGGCAGTGACTCGAATGTTGCTAGCAGTTGTGTTGCAGTGTCAGACATCGCTGTACCTCGTGAAAAAAGTGAGCGTAAATTATAGTCGGTACGCATCACCGGGCGGCGGGAGTTCGGTGACAATTTGTACAAGCTCTCCACCGCCGCTCCGTGTGCGATGGTTATCGAAGCAGGCGCTGGGTCCAAAAGTGGTTTCCCCTCGGACGTCGAGCGTGAGGCCGCCGTATGTCGTCAGGAAAGCCATGGCAGCATCATGAATCGGTGGATACTCAGGCAGGCGAAGCGTTTTGATGTCACACCGATAAGATGGCGTCCACCCTGCGGAGCGAAGTGCAGCTGTTGTCGCCATGCGACGGCTCATCGATCGGAAGTATTCTCGAAGCGCGTGCATGCTCAGTCGGACGGAACGGTTCAGCGGGGACGCGCGGAAGACTTACCATTCCAAAAACGCTAGTTCGCGTCCTTATGGTCACCCGATGGTTCAGCAGCTCTTGTGCGGCGGGGAAAGAGACGGCCCGTGCGTCGAGCATATTCGCGGTAGCCGTCTCCGAATTCTTCGCACATCAACCGCTCTTCGCGAGGCGTGCGAATAAAGTACATCGCGGCAAACGCAGGCATAACCGCCCACCCTGCAAACCAATTCGCAAGCATCATGCCTTGAGCGAGTCCCCATAACCAAATGGATGCGTACATGGGATGCCGAACCCAACGATAAACACCGTGCGAGACCAATTGATGGTTTTCTCGCAGTTCAAGGCTAACGGACCAGTTTTGCCCCAGTTCAACGTGGGATCGCCAAAACAGCCAGAGCGATGCAACCATGATCACTGCACCGGCCCAACGGATCGATGAGGCCAGATCATAGTCAGCAAATGAGAGCAGCGGCGTGAAGCAGTAGAGCGGTGGCAACAGGAGTGCGGTTGGCAACACTGCGGCGAGCAATACCTTTTCGATTCGGTCAACCTGCCGAACTGTCTTCTTCTCGGCTTTCGTTCGCTGGATAAAGCAGTGGCGAATCACAAATTGGACGACGAGCCCAATGAAGAAAACAGCGTTCGGAGGTTGCAAAATATTCATGAACTCACTTCCGCTGCAGAACGGCGGGCATAAACGGGCGACCGCGAACCGGTTTCTATCGGGCGAAAAACACGATCGGTCGCTCCGTGTTCATGCCATGGTACTGGCTTTTCGCGGCGAGTTCCGGAGCGATGACACCATCGACCAGCATACCACGGGGGAATCGACCGCGCAACTTCGACCGCACGCGATCGACCGCGCACTTTTCGTCGAGCGCATCGTCGTGCTCGTACTCAGCGAAGCGGTACTCGTACTCGATTCGGCGTGGATCTGGGCGAACCTTTTGCAATCAACAATCGTCTCTGCGTCGCGTCGCGTTCATTACTGTCGCGCGGATTCGAGTACGAGTACGAGTACCGGCCTACGGCCTGAGTACGAGCACGATTGGGATCAAAGAATCGAATGCCAGAACGGAGGCCAACACCCGGCACTCGCGAGAGATATTTCATTTCAAAAACGCCCATTCGCGTGCATGGCTTTGGTTATGGCCCATTGTTGTTGTGAAAGTTTTCGAGCCAAGACTTCGCCTTTTCGGCGGTATCAGGAGCAGGATTCCGAATGACAAACACTTCTCTATCTTCTCGAACAACAGGCACACCAAGTGCATCTTGGACCTTCAGTTCGAATGTTTCAAATTCTGATTCTGTGCCGTTGTCTTCGGCGAAGAATGGGGGCATCGCTTGGAAGTGAATCCACAGCGATCCATCCGACCATTTATTGATGATCGGTTCGCCATCCGCATCGAAGCCGGTAACTTTGATTTGTTCGATCAGCGTCGGTTCATCGTGCGCAGGTGGCGATGGCGGCGGCGTGTTTTGTCCGCAGCCACATAGCGAAAGCATCGATGCGATGATGGAGCCGATCAGAGTCTTCTTGTGTGCGATCATTTTGGCATTCGATTCAGGGCCATTACGGCAGCGATAACCGAGTCGCGGCGATTGATTTTCCATTGGTAAGTCGCCCGGCTACCGCGACTTCGGTTCATCGGTTACTCGTTTCCTGCGCAAGGTTTGAGTTCACCGACTCTCCAAGATACTCGATACGAGCGAGCAGACTGAAGTAAAATGAATGGCCTTGGTCGCCCTGGCAGGAAAGGCAAAGCTAAAAAAAACTGTATCCAGCAGAAGACTTCGCCCGAGTTACTACGCGAGCCTGATGGTAAGTAGAACGAATGGCAGCCAAGAATTCTTCCGGTTTTTTAAGCCACAAACGGACGGAGCGTGACGTCCCACCGGATGACCTGTAGGTAATGTCAAATTCGTTTTGGTCGACGATCACCTCTTCTACCGCAACAAGCGGGATCTAATGTCGGGAAATCCGGTCGGTTCGACCAGCCATGTCAGAGTACGGCACTAAATATCGCCGCATTCAACGAAACGCCGGTGATCAAAAGAGTGACGATGATCCGAATCATTCACGCGATGGGTACCCGCAGTCGAGGTGTCACATTAGTATCGCGAAGTGAAAAAGCCCACCGGATCGGGCTGAAAATTCTAGCAAGGTTTTGCAGTTGTCTAGTTCGTCCTGTCCGAATGGGGTCCGTGTATTCTCGAACGCGGAGGGCAGGCTCGATGGCGGCGCTCGAAGAGATAGGCGAGCGAGAATGCCAGGGCAGGTCGTGCCGGCGACGGCAAACTGCGCCCGAAAGCGGGTGCTGTGAACATTGGGCTTGCTCAACCGAGCATCAGTCGGGCCATGTTGATGTAGATCACGATCCCCAGGATGTCGACGATTCCGGCAACAAAGGGATTGCTCATCATCGCCGGGTCGAGCCCGACGCGTTTGAAGATGATCGGCAGTATCGCGCCGCAAAGACAGCCGACCACAATCACCGAAACCAGCGTCAGCGGGATCACCAACGCATCGTGCGCACTCGGGCGCGATCACCAACGCGACGGCCATTCCGATCAGCGCCAAAAAACCGCCAAGAATCAACGCTACAATCGCCTCGCGTCGAAGAACAAGGGGCCAATCCCTGAACTTCAACTGCCCGCTCGTCATCGCTGTGATCACCAGTGTCGCGGATTGGCTCCCGGAGTTGCCACCGGCGCTAATGATCAAAGGAATGAAACAAACCAGCCACGCGTAGCTCTCAAGTTCGTCTTCGTAATGCCGCAGCGCGAAGGCGGTCAGCATCGCGGCAAAGAACAGAATCGTGAGCCATATTCCGCGTTTCCAGGAAAGTGTGAGCAAACCGATTCGCAGGAAGTCGTCTTCCAACGGCGCCACCGCCGCGATCCGCTGAGCATCTTCGGCCAATTCCTCGCGAACGACGTCGATCACATCGTCATGCGTGATGATCCCCAACAATTGACGCCCCGAATCGACAACGGGGATTGCCAGCAAGTTGTAACGCTCGACTTTCTCCGCGACCGACTCTTGGTCTTCCGAAACCAGCGCCACAACGACATCCGTTTCCATCATGTCGTCGAGTGTCCGCTCGAGATGCCCCAGTGATGAAACGAGCTGCCGCGTGGAGACGATGCCGCGAAGCAATTTGTCATCGTCGACCACGTACAGATAGTAAATCGTCTCCAATTCACTCGATTGCCGACCGAGTTCCTCGAGCGCTTCGCGAGCGCTCAATTTTTCCCCAAGCATCGCCACTTCGGTCGTCATCAATGCGCCGGCGGTTCCCTCGGCGTACGATTGCAGACGTTGAATGTCCCGCCGATCTTCCAGCGGCAGCAGCGGCAGAATCTGCTCGACACGTTCGTCGGAGAGATCCTGGAACAAGTCGACGCGGTCGTCCGATGCCAGTTCCTCGACCAGTTCGGCGACCTGCCCCGGCTCGTGACTTTCGAGCATTTCCAGTTGGCGTTCTTCGTCGAAGTAGCCAAAGATCTCGGCGCGGCGAACCGGTTCGGCGAATTGAAGCACCTCCCATGCTTCCTCGTTGGACAGACCCTCCATGAATTCGGCGGTGCGACCCGGATTGAGCGCGGTACAAAACTCCTTCAGCTCGGCTTCATTCGCATCGGCCAACATCTCGCGCAGTTCGGGTAGAAAGAGAGTGTTGACCATCCGATACTCTAATTGCTGACTCGCTCGACATATTCGCCGGTTCGCGTGTCAATTTTGAGAACGTTGCCGATTTTGATGAATCCGGGAACGACGAATTCGGCACCCGTCTCGACCTTCGCAGGCTTGGTCACGTTGGTCGCAGTATCGCCCTTTGTCCCAGGCGCACAATCAATGACCTCCAGTTCGACTTGATTGGGAGGTTCGACGATGATCGCGTTGCCGTTGTACAGCGTCATCGTGCAGACCATTCCGTCCTTCAGGTATTTCCAAAGATCACCGGCAACCTCGCTGCTGACCTCGTACTGCTCGAACGAGGTTTGGTGCATGAAGACATAGTCTTCGCCTTGACGATACAAAAATGCGACGTCCGTGGTTTCCACATCCGCCGATTCCAGCGAATCGCCACCTTTGTAGGTACGATCGAGCGAAGTGCCGCGGATCAGATTTTTCATCCTGCATTTATAAAAGGCGTTTCCCTTGCCCGGTTTGACGAACTGCATGTCCGTCATCAGGTAGGGCTCACCGTCGATTTCGACCTTCAGGCCTTTTCGGAAGTCGCTTGTGTTATAAGTAGCCATGCCGGAATGGCTCCGTGATTTGGGTCAGTGTGAAGGGATAGGTAGGAGGAGAAGCGCCGATGTCGGCCAGTAGCAAGGGGGGTGATCGTTGATACCGACGACGGGCGATGGTTCGCCTGGCAAATCAGTGGAAATGGGCGATCCGGTGGAGATTCTAGCGACCACACCGGATCTTGTCCCGACCACTTCCGAGCGTGGTTGCGCCTCGGGCGACGAAGTCGACTGGCAGGGGGCGGTGCGGCGGGCGATTCGTTGTTCAGCTGAATTGCGCAGCCGATTGGGGCTGGTGCATGAACCAAACGCCGCCGGAAAGGTGCCGTTTCCAACCTTCGTACCGCTGGAGTTTCTGCGGCGAATGTGTCCCGGCGACGAAAATGATCCCCTGTTGCGGCAAGTCTTGGCCAGCGATCAGGAAGGGATCGACCATCCAGACTTCACCGCCGATCCGGTGGGCGACCTCGACTCGCTGGCTGCTGCAGGCTTGCTGCACAAATATGAGGGGCGAGCATTGGTGATCAGCAGCGGCGCCTGCGGCATCCATTGCCGGTACTGTTTTCGCCGCGAGTTCCCCTACGAAACGGCCGGGTCGCGGCGCGAAAATTGGCGTCCAGCGATCGACTACATCGCCGCCCACCACGAAATCGAGGAAGTCCTGCTCAGCGGCGGAGATCCGCTGACGTTGGTGGACGAGAAGATTTCTCAGCTGATTGACGAGATCGAGTCCATCGCACATGTCCGACGGCTGCGAATCCATACACGGATGCCGATCGTCATCCCGCAACGCGTGACCGAGGACTTGGTAGGCCGGCTGGCCGGCAGCCGATTGGCGACATGGGTTGTCATTCATGCCAATCATCCAAACGAATTGGATGCCGGAGTCTTTGACCGTCTGAGTCTGCTGGTCAACGCCGGAATTCCGCTGTTGAACCAGGCCGTCCTGTTACGGGGCGTCAATGACAACGCGGAGACGATGATTCAATTGTGCCGGTTGCTCGTCAACCATCGAATCCAGCCATACTACTTGCATCAACTCGATCGGGTTCGTGGCACGGCGCACTTCGAGGTTCCGCTTTCGCAGGGTTTGGCGTTGATGGAGCAACTGAGAGTCTCTCTTCCCGGTTACGCGGTTCCCAGATACGTTGCCGAACGGCCGGGCGAACCATTCAAGACGCCGCTTTTTGGCACTCCCTAAGGCCCGAACCGGCACGGGCAATCCACTACACTCGTGGTTGCGCCCCAACTGCATTGGCATGTTTCACATCACCACGCGCTAGACCAGCAACCATGTACGTTCTTGAGAATCCTGTTTTGCAGCGAGAGCTGTTGGTCAATCTGCGGACCAATCGAGCCTTCTTGTTGCTCGCGGTCTATCAGCTGCTGCTGGCCGCGGTGGTTTTGCTGGCATGGCCCAGTGACGCCCGACTCGATCTGACCACGAATCCGCCATCGGCCAAGAAACTGGTCAACCTGTTTTTCCTGGGTCAGTACGTGATCGCATCGTTGATGGCCCCCAGCTTTGCCGCCGGTGCGATCACCGGGGAGAAGGAACGGCGGACGTACGAGATGCTATTGGCCAGCCCGCTTCGTCCCGGTGCGATCGTACTGGGAAAGATGGTCGCATCGCTGACGCACCTGGGAATGCTGATCCTGGCGTCGCTGCCAATCATCGTGCTCTGCTTGCCACTGGGTGGTGTCAGCGTTTACGAGGTTCTGGCGGCCTATTTGGGACTGATTGTGTCGGTGATTCTGTTCGGCGCGATCGGCGTTTTTTGTAGCAGCTACTTCGCTCGCACCAGCAGTTCCTTGGTCGTCAGCTACCTGATCATTTTGCCGCTGGTGATGTTGGCGGTCATGTTCTGGCGCTCGTTGGAGGGTGAAGGTCTGCTGCGATTGAAGTTAGCCCTTCTGGTCGTTCCCTCGTTCGCACTCTCGGCTGTGATTTTGATGTGCGCTGCTGCGGCGGGTCGAATGCTCTACCCTCCGGATGTGGGCAGCGAAGGGAAGGAAGTGGTCGACTTGGTAAAGGAGGCGGAAGAGGCCGTGGGGCTGGTGATCCAGCCAGACCAATTCCCAGACCGACTGTTTGCACCGCCGAAGAAGCAGGAATTGATGCCCGACGGAGCGAACCCCGTTTACGACAAAGAGATCCACAGCGAGATTTTTAGTCAGGGCACGTTGATGTTGCGGCTTGTGATTCAGATCAGCATGCTGCTGGCGATTCCACTGATGGGTGTGTTTCTGTTTTGGCAGATTGAGCGAGCGGCGTGGTTTGTCGTTTACGTGATCGTCTTCAACATGCTCGTTGGCCCGGTGTTTTTGGCCGGCAGCATGACCAGCGAACGTGAGCGTCAGACGTTGGATTTGTTACTCACCACCACCTTGACTCCGTGGCAGATCCTATCGGGAAAGTTCATCGTTGGGTTCCGCATCTCGGCGGTGTTGACTTCGTTCCTTCTCTGGCCGCTGCTGCTGGGCACCCTCTTGAACAATCGCTTCTGGACAAACTGGGAGGCGGTGCTGCTGTTCTTTGCCGTCGTGTTTGTGGTTTGCTTGGTGAACGCGGTTGTGGCGCTGGTTTGTTCGTTGTTTCAGAGAAAAACGTCGATCGCACTGCTCAGCACCTACGTCGTTTTGCTGCTGCTCTATGTCGCTCCCCCGGCAATCGTGTCGTTGCTGCAAATCCTTGATTTCCCAGCCGAGCAGATCACACGTAGCGAGTGGCTCGGTGTGACCAGTCCGTTCTCGGCGATCTTCGCCGTCCCATTGGATGACAACCTGAAGCGAGAATTTGACGAAATGCCAGCCAACGTCGGTAATGTTCGCATCGTGCTGGGTTACTTCGTTTTTCAGCGCCTCGTTGATCGCGCTATCGACATCGGCCATGGTGCTCAGGCTTCGCTCACGCCGCGGCTTGTCGGAATAGCGGCACGAATCCGACGGTTCCTTGCCACCTCCAAACCCGATCAAAGACGCTGGCCCGATCAAAGACGCTGGCCCGATCAAAGACGCTGGCCCGATCAAAGACGCTGGCCCGAGCAGCGATCGATGTGCCACTGCAGACGGCGCTTCCGCTGTTACCTCAGATTCAACACGCGGCGGAGCCTTGCCGCAACGATCGGATCACTCTGATCGACAACACGCATTCGCAGTTCTCGACCCACTTCCGGATCGTCCATGGTCGCCAATACCGAGATCGCACGAAGTTTGACATCGCGGTTCTCGTCGTCCAACAACATCAGCAACCACGGTCGCGGATCAATCGATTCCGTGCGTGCGATCGCCTCGACGAGCTCGAGTCGCGTTGGCACGTCGGCACTGGCGATTCGCGTCGCGATCGTGATTTGATTTCCATCAAAACCTCGCCGGATCAGTTCCAACTTTGCTTTGTCACGGAGCGCTTGATGGGGGCTTCCCAGCCAGTGGATCACGCTGCGGTCATCCAGCGTTTCCATCGGTGAATCAACAAGGCTGGTCACGGGACGAATTTCGGCCGTCAAATACGAAGTCTCTATCGGCTGTTGTGGCTCACGGAGAACCACCGTTTCGCTCGGATGAACCGGCTGCAACTGGGTCGATGAGGAGCGATAGACCGACGGCGACTCGGTCGCCAATTCCGATGAATCACTCGCCGAATCATCGCTCGGCTGCTGGGACGTCGAGTCGGTCGTCAACGATTCCCGCGTCGGCGGCCAATCGGTCCACGACGCGCTCGAGTCGGCAGCAGCGACCGGAAGAGGCTCCGCGCGGACGTTCAGTCGCCGCGGGGCGAGCGGATCAAGCGGCTCATCGCTCAGCACGCTGGGACCCACGCGTTGGGACAGCGTCAACAGCGCCAACGCGGCATTCGCATCGTCATACAACGTACGTGATGCCGCATCGTTTCGATTGACAGATTCAAGAATCGTTTGATGCAACAGCCCACTGGCCCAACCGGTGCGGTCATCGGGAATCTGAATCGCGACCGCCGTCAAGGCGTCGACCATGGCGGTGTGACGCTGTTGTAAATCGTCCCGCTGAAGAACGGTCCATTCGTTCTGTGCACTGCGCAAAAGATCATAGGCGGCTCGGGCAACGTCTGTGTTTTCATCGGCCAGACTCCGTACCATCGGCTCGATCGCCGAGATCCCGAGTTGAGAGATCTGCAGTAAACGCTGCTTCTTCTGGGCAGGAGTCAACGTCTCGTAATCGCGGGTCAGTCGATTGGCGAGCCATCGTTGACTCTGGCTGCCGATGACCACACAAACGCTGAGACCGATCCCTACGAGCACAAAGTACTTGAGCGCGGACACGACCGCCTGGCTGCTGGGTCGCCGCCGAGCGCGAGGCTCCAATGAGAACGGATTCGGAATGTCGGATGGATCGCCAGCACGCATTTTTTTAATCAGTCATTTCAAGGAACGCGGCGGATTGTCGCGATCAGATGTCAACCGTGGCAAGATCATTTAACGGGAATTCGCTGCTCCATCAACCGCGATCGATACGCCTTGATACTCGCTTCCCATTGCTCGCGCACTCGCTTCGGGACGTCGACGCCGTCGAGCACGTCACCAACGATCGCACCAAACAGAACCAAATCCTGTGCTGTCAACTCCGATTGCGTCCAGGCGACAGCACCTCCGGGCGCCAGTACCACCAGCGAACCCGACGTCAGCCGATACCCGCCGCCGAGTACACCGCCAGAATCGACAACCACCGGAAGATTCAAAGAACGCGGAATCGTCACCGCTGCCCGATCATCAACCGCAAGGACGACTCGAACGCGATCGCGCAACGGTGACGACATCATGGCGGTCCACCTTTGCAATGTCATTGCGGAAGCGATCGACTGCTCGTCTCCCGTAAAACGCATCAATACCGTGACGGGTCGGTCGGACCCCTGTTCACTGATCACAAAGCGAGAATGGATATCCGTGCGACGAAACGTCTCGCTCGATCGCGTTCCCAGTTGTGGTGTCGGTTCCTGGGCCGGCAGGGCAACAAATCGGCGGACAAACTTGGGACGTGTGGGGAGCGGGGCGAGTGATGGATCACGTTGTGGCAGATCAAAGCTAGCATCCATCAACTCCAAGCTCAGCGACATCGATTTCGCAGACTCCGATGACAACGAAGAGACGACGACGGGCGGCAAATCGACTCGCCGAATCAGCCCCAACCGCTCGTCAATCCAGAATTGATACCGATCACCCGTCGCATCGACACGAATCGCCAGGCAGGGATGGCCACCGACGTCGTGCCGCTTGCCAAACTCAAACCGATGGTCGCCATCAAACAGGTGTTTCATCGGCTCGGCGGCGAATAACCACTCCAGTTGCGGTGGCGGGCCAGCCAATCCGGCAGCCAACCGCTCGGCCAAGATTGGATCGGCCAACAGTGATTCGAGGTCCGGGCGATGATTGATTGGGGCCATCCGCAACACTTGCGAATCGAAATCGTCGCTGCTGGGGTCAAGGATCCAGGCTGTGACGGCGTCGCGGTCCGACCACAATCGAACGTCATAGGCGTCGACACACAGTCGTTGATGGTCGAACCAAACATTCAAAGGGGCAACCTGACTCTCCAATCGGCCATCGGATTCATGACTGATTCGCACGATCGCCGAGTCGTGATAGCTCGACGCGTTACGATATCTCGCCAATACCGCGGCCAAGAACTCTTTCGCCGATTGCTGCCGGTACGAGTCGGATCGAAGCGGAGAGCCATCGCGATCGGCCGACGTGTCCGTCCGCTGGCCGCATCCGACCAGAACAACGGCTGCTAGCAACATCGATCGACAAATCAAGGCGGCACAGCGAAGATCAGCAGGCATTCAAGGGTCACGTGGGCGGAGAACCGCCACCGGGGGGCGGAAAATCGATTCGACGGGACGGCGATCGAGAACTGCGGCCTTCTGCGACGGCTCACAGCCTTCTGCTACGGCCCCAAGACTACTAAAACAGAGACAGTCGTCACAATGTCATCGAAACAATCGTCATCGAATCACTTGTCACCGAAACAATGTCACCGAAACACGTTCCGTCCCATCCAGCCTGCACCGCCAAAGCGATGAATCAGCCCAAAAACCGGCGTGTTTTGTTCAGCGATCTGATGACGTCGCTGCGAACTGAACAAGTCTGGGAGTACGCGACCGGCGAATCGCGGGAATGTCGTGAGGTGAGGCAGCAGACACACGATGCCTTGCAAATGCCCGAAGATTTCCCACCCCTTGCGGCCGCGATCGTTCCCGGTGACCGGATCGCGTTGGCGGTCGACCCCAACGTTCCCCAGGTGGTCGATGTCGTTCGCGGCGTGATCGACGCGATCTCGCAAACCGAAGCAGCGAGTGTTGAGATTGTGTTGTGGGACGAGGCGAGTGATGAAACCGTCCAAGCGATGACCGAGGAAGTGTCAACGGCGGGCAACGTCACGCGTCACAATCCGTCGGCTCGCGAGTGTTTGCGTTATTTGGCTGCCGACGAATCGGCCGACCCGATTTACTTGAACCGTCGATTGGTTGACGCCGACTTTGTGTTGCCGATCGTAGCCGCTCGACCGCTGGACAAGTTGTGCAGCCATGACTTGACGGGAATCTTTCCAGCGTTGGCAGATTCGGCGACACGCGTGCGTCATCGCGACTCACTCTGGTCCCAACCAGACTTCGACTTTAAAAAACTGGCCAGCGAGCTGCCTGACATCGCCTGGCTGCTCGGACTGCAGGTCGTCTTGAGCGTGAGTGTGCATGCTGACGGAAACATTGGCCAGATCGTCGCCGGAACACCGGACGCCATCGGTAAGGGAATCACGCCGGTGCGACGTCCAACGGATGAGTTTCCTCCCGCCGCTCCGCTTGTCATTGCCTCGCTCGACGGCGACGCGCAACAGCAGAGCTGGACCAACGCTGCTCGCGCGGTCGCCTCCGCAAGCCGCTTTGTGACACCCGGCGGTACGATCGTTCTGTGGTCGGAGATCGATGATCAGGCAACGAGCAAGTTGATCGCACTTGCTGACCAGCAGGATCAGGAACCAGATTTTGAACCGACGCAAGAAGCGGAGTTTCCACCCTGGAATGCGGCCACCGACTTGGCAAAAACGTTTTCCCGAATCGCCAGCGAATATCGCTTGCTGATTCATAGCCAATTGGATGATGATTCGATCGAGTCGATGGGCGTCGGCGTCATCGGATCGGCCGACGAGTTGAGCAGGCTGAGCAACGGATTTGAGGCTTGCGGAGTCCTGCGTGCCGCACAATTCACCGGCAGCACGGTCGTTGCCCCTTATGGTGCCCCGGAAACAACTGATGAATGAACTTCCCGTTGAATGTGCGTTTGAGTTCTGTCCTCGCTGTGGCACGAAGAATGAACAGGTCGGTTCGGTTCCCTTTCGATGCGGCGATTGTGGTTTCTCGCACTTCTTTGGCCCTGTCGCCGCAGTTGGCGCGTTGGTGGCCAATGATAAGGATCAGCTTTTGTTGGTTCGCAGAGCGAGGGAACCGGGAAGGGGACGTTGGGGACTGCCCGGGGGCTTTGTCGATCGATTCGAAACGGCTGAAGCCGCGATCGCCCGCGAAGTGCTGGAGGAAACCAACCTGCAAGTGATCCGAACAGAGTTCTTGATCACCTATCCCAATCATTACAACTACCGCGGTATCGTCGCCCCGGTCATCGATTTGTTTTTTTGTTGCGACGTCGCCGCCGGTGAGATCACGCTGGTCGATGGAGAACTCGATCACTACGAGTGGGCCCATCCGACGGCGGAGTATCTGGATAACTTGGCCTTCGAGTCCAACCGGATCGCGATCGAACATTGGAAGCGAAATTAGTTGGGCAGCGTCACTTGCTCGCCAGTGGCCAGGTTTTCTTAACCCCAAGCGTGGTCGATGGGCAGGGCAACGCGGATCGGTTATCCGAAATCACGCCGCGGAGAAGATTTCCAGCAGCGGAGCGGTTACAATCGCCAGCATGCCCGACGTGACCGAGTTTCTGTTGAAGATCGACGCTGGAGATGCGGCCGCGGCGGACGCACTCTTGCCGCTGGTGTATGAGGAACTGCGGAAACTGGCCGCTTCACGCATGGCCTGCGAGCGTGCTGATCATACTCTGCAAGGGACAGCTCTGGTCCATGAGGCTTACGTGAGGCTGGTGGATTCCTCGGATGATCGAACTTGGGATTGTCGAGGTCACTTCTTTTCAGCGGCCGCCGAAGCGATGCGCCGGATATTGGTGGAGTCGGCTCGCGCCAAGAAAAGTCGGAAGCGTGGCGGAGATCGACGACGGATTCAGCTGCAAGATTTCGCCGACCCCAATGCGGAATCGCCTGACATCATACTCGATCTGGATGAGGGGCTCAGCCGACTGGCCAGCAAAGACGCGGAATCGGCGGAATTGGTCAAATTGCGATTGTTCGCAGGACTGTCCGTCACGGACGCGGGTCGGACCTTGGGCATGTCTCGCGCGACCGCCTACGAGAATTGGGACTTCGCACGTTGTTGGTTGGCCACCCGAGTGGACGCGGAAGAAAGGTACTGAGTGGGTGCCGCAGTGACGCAATGCCTGACCGGGTGCGTTTGTCCTGTGCAGAAAACCAACTCGGTACTTGGATCACGATGACCAACGATGCTCGGCCCGGCTGTTCGATCAAATCGATTTTCACTGCTGCAAGACGAATTCAGGATTTGGCGGAACGGCAAGCTTATCTTGACCTGAGTTGCGGATGCGATGCCGTGTTGCGGCGTGAATTGGAGGAGATGTTCGCTGGCAACTTTCGGTCGGCGAATCTGCTGGACGCGGCGGTTGACCACTTGCAACCCAATAGGACGGTGATCGCGGGATACACTGACACCGCAGCGATCGACGTTTCGTCACACCCCATGATCGGTCCCTACACACTGCTCGAGCGAATCGGCGAAGGCGGGATGGGAACCGTGTTCATGGCGGAGCAGAAAGCGCCGATCAAACGCAAAGTGGCGTTGAAGTTGATCAAACCCGGTATGGACTCCAGGGAAGTCGTTGCCAGGTTCGAGGCCGAGCGACAGGCGCTGGCCATGATGAACCATCCCAACATCGCGAGAATCTTCGATGCGGGTGTGACCGAACAAGGACGACCCTACTTTGTGATGGAATTGGTGCGTGGTTTTTCCATCGACCAGTACTGCGACGACGCCACATTGCCGCTAACCGATCGCTTGAAACTGTTCATCGACGTCTGCCGGGCTGTGCAACATGCTCACCAGAAAGGGATCATCCATCGTGACCTGAAGCCCTCGAATATCTTGATCACGCTACACGATGGCGTTCCCGTGGTGAAAGTCATCGACTTCGGCATTGCCAAGGCACTGGACCAGGAATTGACCGAGCGAACGCTGTTCACGCGTTTCGCGGAGTTGATCGGGACGCCGGTGTACATGAGCCCCGAGCAGGCCGAAATGAGCGGGCTCGATATCGACACCCGCAGCGATGTCTATTCGCTCGGCGTGGTGCTCTACAAACTTCTCGTTGGGGTGACTCCGTTCGACGAGAGTACGCTCAAGAGCGCCGGTCTGAATGAAATGCGGCGAATCATCCGCGAGGACGCACCTGTCCGACCCAGCCATAAAGTCAGCACGCTTGACAATGAACGGATCTCCACGATCTCCCTGCGCCGAGGAACGGATCCCCGCAGTCTGTCGCTCTCGATGCAGCGAGAACTGGACTGGATCGTGATGAAGGCATTGGAAAAGGACCGCAACCGGCGATACGAATCGGCCAGTGCTGTTGCGGCCGACATTCAGCGATATCTCAATAACGAACCGGTCGAGGCCTTTCCGCCGTCGGCGGCCTATCGACTGAGAAAACTCGCGGTGCGTAACAAGGCCGCCTTGATCACGACGGCGATTGTCGTCACCTCGCTGCTGCTCGGCACCGGGGTCAGTCTCTGGCAGGCGGTGGCCGCGACCGACGCTCGACGATTGGCCGATGAGCGGTTCGAGTTGGCGGAATTGGAGCGGAGAAACGCCATCAAAGAAAAGGCCCTGGCCGAGACCCAGCGAAGACGCTCACGGGTCTTGCTATATGTTTCGGATATGAAACTGGCCTCCGACGCGCTTTGCGCCGGTGACGTCCCACGTGTCGCCAATCTGCTGGAACGCCACCATCCGCAACAGGGAGAGGAGGATTTGCGCGACTTCGCGTGGTGTTTCCTGAACAAATCGGTGGACGTGCGACAGAACTGGAGGATCGACGCCGGTAGCCGAGTTTGGGGCGTTGTCGCTTCACCCGACGGCAAACAGATCGCCGTGGCGACCGGACATGGCCAGGTTCAAGTCTATCGATCTTCCTCGGGCGAGTGGCTGCAATCCTATCAACTGCCGTGCGAATGCCGTGGCGTCGCCTGGGCACCCGACGGAAAACAAATCGTGTCGGCCGGCAGCGATGGTTCCATTCGAGTGTGGGACTTTCACCCCAACCGGGCCTCGCTAGAAAGACCTGACAATGAATCGCGACTTCTCTCGTCGATCATCGACGTCGTGGCGAACGTGAAACCGGCGATTACATTCTTCGCCCATCCTGGTGGAGTCATGTCGGTCTGCTACTCACCGGACGGCGAGACGATTGTCAGCGGAGGGTACGATGCCAAGATCGGCACCTGGGAAGCCAACAGCGGCAAGCAACGGAATCTCTTCGAGGCGCATCAGCGTGAACTGGAAGCGGTTTGTGTTTCTCCCGATGGGACATTGATCGCTTCGGCGAGCGCCGATGATCGGCTCAGCGTTTGGGATTTCGATAGCGGCGAACATCGGCACACGTGGCGAAGCCCAAGCCTCAGCAATATGTTGTGCGTCGACTTTTCGCCTGACGGGACGTGCGTCGCCGCAGGTGATAACTACGGCAACATCCTTCTCGCGGACGTCCACTCCGGCGCCACGGTCACGGCGCGCGAGCCTGATACCGTTTACGACATCGCCTTCCTTCGCGACTCCACGCATTTCGCCACCTGCGACCGCGGCGGGGCGGTGCGTGTGTGGTCATGGAATCGCGATGCCGACAACGAATTGCAACTATCATCCCGAGCGCAGTCTCGGTGGCAGGCTGCACGACGACCGGATAAGATCGCTGACCGTGATCGGCAAGACCGTGATCTCAGCAAGCCGAGACCGGCACGTGGTCAGCTGGACACCTCGGAGCGAATCACCCGAACTGGCCAACTCCATCGGGTTTACGATCGGAAACGACGGCTCGCTGATCGTCAGCGGAGAAGAAGTCTATCAATTCGATCTCCACCCGCGATCTCTTCGCACCGCGATGGCCCCCAACCCTGCACCTTGGAAAATCATGGCCGCGGCGAAGCAATGCCCACGAACGATTGTTGCCGATCGCTCCGGCACGGTCGTCGTCCTCGATATGCAAAGCCACACGGAAATCGCCCGCTGGCATGTCGACAATAATCCTCACCGAATCGCGATTTCTGCGGACGGACGGCAAGTGGCCATCGCGTACTGGGACGAGCGAAAGTACGTGGACCTGTTCGATGTGGCCAGTCCCAGCAAATCGACGCGGCTGACTGCAAGACAGTGCAACGCCATCTGCTACTCGGATGACAACCGCCGTATCGCAGTGGGCGACATGGATGACCTGCTGATCTACGATCTTGATGACGCGAGTTTGATCCATCGGCTTGTCGGTCACACCTGGAGCCTGAACGATGCCGCCTTCAGTGCCGACGGACGGACCATCGCGACGGTCAGCGACGACCGGCGGCTCAAGCTATGGGACACGACGTCGGGTCACGAAATCGGATCCGCACAAGCCCACTTACGCTATGCCTATAGTGTCACGTTTTCGAGCGACGGTCGCCTGTTGGCAACGGCCGGTGAGGACGGGATGGTCCGCATCTGGCATACCGCAACCCTTCAACCGATGCTCGACATCGAAACGGGCGGCCCTGTCTTCCAGACGCAATTTGCTGGCGACGACCAATGCCTCGTCGTGCAATTACGGTCCGCCGACAAAACGCTCGTCTACGACGTCCGCCCGCATCCACGTTCACAAGAATCAATGCCGATATCGACATCCAATGCGAACTTGATCGGTTTCGATCACGTTTTCGACGGCAATTCGTTCATCCCCACCGAGATCTCCGGCGATGGCCTCGTCGTCATCGGAGACCTCCGCTCGGGCCGCGACACTCAAGCGGTTCGCTGGACCGGTGAGACCGGCGCGGTCGAATCCTTAACCGGCTTCGGTGACGAGGCGTACGATTGGTACGCCGCCGCAGCCTCTTCCGACGACTCCGTGATCGTCGGCTACCGCTGGCCAGCCGGGGTGGAACCAGGTGACAGGCGGGGGATCGCATTTCGTTGGGAAGCCGGCGAGGTCGAGATGCTCGGCGAGTTACCCGGTGGCGCGATCCAGAGTCGGGCCGCGGACATTTCGGGCGACGGGCGAATCATCGTTGGGCACAGCGAGAGCGAGGCGGGTCGGACCGCCTTCGTTTGGGACGCGACACAGGGGATGCGTTCGCTTCAGCAGGTCCTCCAGCAGCGGGGTGTCAATGTCAGCGGATGGAACCTGAGCACGGCCGTCGCGATCTCCCAGGACGGCACGCAAATCGCGGGAACCGGAACCAATCCCCAAGGCGAACCCCAATCCTTCCTGGCCACCTTGCCGCGGCCAAAAACAAGCCCTTGAACCACCGCCTCGACAAAGCGGAATCGTTGCCGGATCGGAAAATCCGCAAAACGCCCCGAATCTCCCGGACGGATGGTTGCCGGATTTCGCATTGAGGGACGACGGGGAAATCTTTGATCACTTCGGTCATTGCAATCGTGCCATCACGCATGGCTGACCGGAACTGTGATCTTCAAATTTGTCGACAGGGACATCGAGATGAGCTTCTTGCGCAAGAATCGCGGATTTGCACGGTTATCTCGAGGGGGGAAATCGGCTTGCGATCGTCAAAAATCGATCGCTCGAACCAAAAAGCGGCTTCGCATGGCGGAGCTGTTGGAGGCGCGAGCCGCCCCGGGGTCGATGCTGCCGTTACCGCCAACTGGCTTGAATGCTGCCTTGGCCGCCGCGTCGCTCTGCGCCCCGCTTTCGGCCGCATCCGATACATCCCAACCGGGGGCCCCCAGCGACCGTTTGGATTCTCGTCCGACCGCGGGCCGTCCGAGCGACTCGACGACCAAGCCCAAGGTCGCGAAGAATGACCAGGCTGGCCCCATCATCGACGATCGGTCCGATGGCGATTTGCGATCGGACCCCCTGACGATTGGTTGGAACCTTGGCGGGCAGATCGACCCACAAATCGTTTCGCCATCCCTGCCCGCCGCTCAAAGGGAGTCGGCAAGCGACGGTGATGATCCGCAAGCCACTCTCGCCAAGCCGACCACCAGTGGTGGTGACGGTGGTGGAGGTGGTGGCACAGCGCTCAAGTCGGCGCCGATGGTTGCATCCAATGCGGACGGAACCAGCATGGGAACAAGTCCGTCACCTTCCAAAGGTGGTGGTGGCGGTGGCGGCGGCCGCGCTGCCGAAGGCGAACAGACGCCCGCGACGGCCGACGCACCATCCAGCGATCCCACATCGGGCAGCACCGATGACAGCATGGTCGGGGCCGCTGATACTTCCGGAACGTTATCGCAACCGTCCCCGGAAGCCGCACCACAAGCCGCCACGGCAGCGACCATTGTGGAACCTTTCCCAGCAGACCTTGGGAATTGGAATGTCACGCAGTTGGGTGGCAGCCAGTCCGGTCGCGGCGACGTGACCGTTGAAAGTGGCACAGCGCTGCTAGGCGAAGGTGACTCTTATTCGGTCAGCCTGAGTACCACCTTTGTCGTGCCTGCCGGTGCGCAGACGGTGTCATTCGAATACAGCGAACTCAGTTTTGATACAACCGCCACAAACTCCATCCATGACGCGTTTGAGGTTGAGTTGGTTGATGAGCAGGACGTTCCGCTGGTCGTTGCTCACCAGTCGGGGCGAACATCATTCTTCAACGCAACCGAGGGTGCACCGCTTACGAGTGGTCCTGGTGTTGATGTGACAAGTGATCAAGAAGGGTCCGCTCAGGTCACCGTCGATGTTTCGGGGATTCCGGCCGACACGGTCGCCACACTTCGCTTCCGACTGGTCAACAACGATGGGGATGATGGAACGTCGGTTCGGATTCTCACGGTCGGTTTGCCAACAGCCGATCAGGTCCAGGCCAACGACGATCAATTCACCGTGGCCGAAGACAGCGGGACGACCAACCTGGATGTGTTGGGCAATGACGACCTGACCTTCGCCGAACTTGTTTCGGTTAGCGCCGGATCGGCCGGTGGTCGTGTATCGATCGTCGCTGGGCAAACCGTCGACTATACGCCGGCGAAGGATTTCTTCGGTCAAGAAGTTTTTAGCTACACGATTTCGGACACTGCCACCAACACGCTGCAGTCGGCGGAGGTGACCGTGACGGTCACGCCGGTCAACGACCCACCCACCGCGAACGATGACACGTATGTCGTGTCGGCCCGCGACAGTTCGGCGGTACTGGACGTGTTAGTCAATGACACGGTCGACCCGGATGAAGGCGAAAGCTTGACGATCATCTCGGTGACTCAAGGGTCTCATGGCGGTGCGTTAAGCATCGAGGACGGCAAACGGATTGTCTATTCGCCGGGGACCGGCTTTACCGGAACCGAGACGTTCACCTACACGATCGAAGATGGGACGGCGGGTAGCACCGATAGCGCGACGGTGACCGCCCGAGTCGAAGGCCAACCGGTTCAGTTAACCGTCGCCAACCTCCATGGAAACGAAGGCCAGCAATTGACGCTGACCGGGACATTCTCCGACCCGGTCAATGCGCAGCCCCATACGGTGGTGATCGACTGGGGTGACGGAAGTTCGGCGGTCGCATTCACCGACGAGCAACAAGGTTCCGGCAACGTGTTGGCACGTCACGTCTACGCTGACGACGGCGTTTACACCATCGAAATGCGAGTGATCGACAGCGTCGGGAATATGACCAGCACGACATCAACTGCGACCATTGGCAATGTCGATCCATTGTTGGTCAGTGCCGACCCGCTTGCCATCGAAGAGGGCAGCGAGGTGCGTTTGAATTTGGCCACCTTGACCGATCCCGGTTTCAGCAGCACCACCGCCGGAACACAGGAAACGTTTACCGCCACGATCGACTGGGGCGATTCTTCGCCAAGCGGCACCGCCACTGTTTCGGTTGCCCAAGGATCGGAAGGCAAGCCGACGATCGCGACGATCTTTGGCCATCACAGTTATGTGGATGATGGTCTCTACACGGTCACGGTCACTGCCCAAGACGATGACTCTGGCAGTTCGACGACCACCGTGATGGTGCAAGTCGAAAACGCGGCACCACGATTCCTGACCGGTGTCGGTCCCCGTGCGCCGGTCAGCCAGCCGCTCGGCTTGCAAGCGACGTTCTCGGATCGTGGTTTGATCGATGTTCACGCCGCCGAGGTCGATTGGGGAGGCGGCCTGGAACCGGCCGCGATCACCGAGGAGAGCGGGATCTTCACCGTCTCTGCGTCTCATCAGTACGACGCGGTCGGCGAGTATCCGGTCCTGATTCGGGTGAAAGACAATGCCGGCGCGTCGGCCGAATTGATGGTGATGGCCAATGCGACGCCGCCCACGGACACCAACCCACCTGTCGGCGTCCTGATCACACCGTCGGATGGCTCAACTGTACTAACCGATCTTGGCTATATCGACGTCCAGTGGTCGGACGACGTCGCACTGGATGCTTTGTCTTTCGATGCATCCGACGTCACCATCAATGGCGTGATGGTCACCGACGCGACCGTTGATGCGTCGATCATTGGCCTTGGTTCGTTACACGTACACGGGCTCATTGGTCGAAGGTCCAGTGACGGTGACGTTGGTCGCGAACGAAGTTCGTGACTTGGCGGGCAACTCCAACGCCGAGTCAACGCAGGCGTTTACGTACTCGCCCGCTCAAGACGAACCCGAAGACGTGACCGATCGCGTCACGATCAATCTGTACGGCCGGCAGTACAATCGTCGCAGCGGTGTGTACGGTTTCTACGCTGCGATCACGAACAATTCGACCGACGCATTGGCGTATCCGATTCGATTGTCGCTGACCGAATTGGGGCCGGCGGGGACGACTGTCTTGAACGCCAGCGGAACGCTCGTCGACGGCACGCCCTACTATGACTTTGAAGGAACTGGCTCGCTCGCGGCCGGGCAGACGACCGCCGCGGTGGTCATTGGCATCCAACCTCCGTCTCGGACGTTGTACACATTTGTGCCGCGTGTTTCGGCCGTCGTGATCGGTGGCGGAACGGGAGGCGAACTGGTCTGGGTTGCGGCCGATTCTTTGGCCTCGCTTCCGATGCCGAGTTTTCAGAACATGCAGCGACCGCTACGACGTCAACGCCGACGGAAGAGTATCGGCACGCGATGCGCTGAACGTCGTCGATCACCTGATTCGAGGATCGGACATGATCGCGGCCGATTTGGCAGCGGTGATCGACGTTGATCCGAGCAAGTGGGTGGACGTCAACGGAGACGGACGGGCATCCGCAGTCGACGCGCTGCAGGTGATCAATGAACTGGGTCGCCAGATCGATGTGGCCCAGTCACTGACAGCTTCCGAAGGCGTGATCGCTGGGAGTGTTCCCACAGCTATTCCCGTGCTTGAAGCGGGTTTACTCCGAGACACTGCACCGGGAGGAGGAACGAACTCGGACCGTTTGACGTCGGACCCAACGATTCGCGGCACCACCACGGACGCCGGCAGCATCGTTTCGCTGCGTGCCGGTTTCAACCAGACCGATCCGGCTGACTATGTTGAACTGAACGTTGCATCGCTGCTCCACCCGGACGGTACGTTTGTGCTCGATACGGGGACGCTCGAACAAGTTCACGGTGGCGTGATTCCAGACGGCGAGTATGCGTTGCATTTGGTCTCGGAAGACGAAAGCGGAAATCTGTCTGCGACTTTCACGGTGCTGTTCACGCTCGATACCCAGGCTCCGCTGCGTCCCGATCTTCCCGACTTGCTGTCCATCAGCGACACGGGACTCAGTGATGCCGATGATCTGACTGGCGACACGAACCCACGGATCGGCACCCAGACCGAACCGGGCAGCCTACTGCAGTTGTTCGTTGATGGGCTCGAGACCGCACGGATGCCCGGTGGCGGTTCGCTTGCCGTGAACAGCGGTTTGCTGGGCGATGGTTCGCATGAGATCGTGGTGCGCGCCGAGGACCAGGCCGGAAACCTGAGTGAACCGTCGGCGACATTGACGATCCAGGTGGATACAACCGCGCCGCTGCCGGCGACGTTGGATCTTGATTTGCTTCGGATACCGGCACGGTCGGCGACCGCACGACGCATTTGGACGACGGTGAACCTGGTCGGCCAAGCCGAACCCGGCGTGACCGTTCAATTGGACGTCGACCGGTGCGACGACCACGGCTGCGATCGATGGCAGCTTTACTTTTGACAATGTGCTCTTGGCGGGAGGCCTGAACTTATTTGTTGTTGCGACGATCGATGCGGCCGGGAATTCTCAACCGACCAACCAGGCATTCATCCGCCGAGTTCCGATTGACGATGTCGGCCACCGCGGGTCACGGCGAACCTGGCCAATGACACCGGCTCGATTCAGCTGACAAATTGACCTCCGATCCAACGATCGTGGGGACGGTCGAGGATGATCGATTCAGGTGTTGTCTTCGCGGCCGGTTCGGACCGGCGAAAACAAAGCTTTCAAAACGATCGAATATAGAACGGACTCGGGGACCTTCACGTTAACGCTGCCGCAGCTTGACAAGTTGTTCGGCGGTTCGCTTTCGGATGGGCATCACACGTTGTACTTGATGGCCAAAGACTCCGCGGGAAATGTTTCCGCTTAGTCAAAAGTATTTCGTTCAGCTCGATCGGAGCGGACCGGCGGTCAGCCTGGACGCAGGCGTCGATTTGCTGGCAGCGCCCCTGATGGTGGACCTATTGTATGCCGAACCGGTTACCGCAGCGGCCTTCGACTTGGCCACTTATCAGCTCACCATCGCGAGCGGCCCGGACGTCGGCACCGTGATCGAGCCGAGTTCACTTGAAATCCTCGGCGATCAGCAGGTTCGATCTCATTTTGGTTCGATGCGTTGCGGAGTTTCGACTACTTGTTGGACATCGGTAGCGGAATCAAGGATTTCGATGAGGCGGTAACTCCGTGGCCGATTCACGTCGATATCGAGTTTACCGTGACCGAGCCGGTCGTGATCAGCCAGCTCGCACCGTATGTCGGCGAGGTGATGGTCAATCCGACGCGCGAAATCACGGTTCGATTCTCCGATGAAATCGATCCGCAATCGTTTGGCGACGGAGCGATCACATTGATCGCCAATAGCTTGAATCTTCCCGGTAAATTGATTCTATCGTCGACCAATCGGTTCGCCACGTTCTTTCCAACCAGTCCGTTGCCCGCGTCGACAGAAGTCAGGATTGTCGTCGACGGCAATGTGATCATGACCCGAGGCGGCCAGGCCTTGGATGCTGACGGAGACGGGCTGCCCGGTGGTGTCAAAGAAGCAGACTTCACGACGTCACCCCTGACGAGCATCGCAGGCACTTCGGTCAGCGGCTATGTGCTTGATGCGCATCGCAGGTCGATCCGGAATCGCTGCCGATCGCCGTGCCCAGCGGTGATCCCTATTTCGATCCGACCAGTAGCGGCACCGCAAACCATTTCGTTCACTCGCGCCACGTATCGTCGGCTCGACTGGTACCGATGCGTCCAACCCTCGCCAGCACGTCACCCTGATCACCAGCTTCCTGGACGCGAGCATGGTTTATG
Organism: Pirellulaceae bacterium; assembly: GCA_963734865.1. Lineage (GTDB taxonomy): Bacteria > Planctomycetota > Planctomycetia > Pirellulales > Pirellulaceae > CBDCUW01. The sequence continues at coordinate 179,055 of CAVTIV010000017.1, read as the reverse complement.
GCTCGGACGAAGCCAGAGCCAATCAACTGCGAACCAATGACGGGTCCGGTCGGCTGAAGGTTGACGCTGGGAACCTGTTGCCGCTAAACAACTCGGCCAATTTTCCGGACGGCCAGTTACAGGTCAACAACCAAGGGCCGTTCGATGACGCGACGATTTTTGTCGCAGGCGACATCCGTGCGACCGAAAACCCCGGCCTGGCATCGCTGCATACTCTTTTGGTCCGTGAACACAATCGTTATGTCGACGCGGCGAAAGCCAATGATCGCGAGCCTGTCGGGCGAAGAACTGTATCAGCAGGGGCGACGCTGGGTCGGCGCCATCATCCAGCAAATCACCTACAGCGAGTTCTTGCCGGCAATGCTTGGGGAAACGCCGTTGCCGGAGTACACCGGTTACGATCCGCAGGTCGACCCCTCGATTTCGGCGGCGTTCTCGGGTGCCGCGTTTCGCGTCGGACACTCGATGCAGACAGCCGAGATTCTCCGACTCAACGAGGACGGTTCGCCTCTGGCCGGCGGTTCGCTGCCGCTGGCAAACACTTTCTTTAACTCTCAAACCTTGCTGGATGATGGCATCGAGCCCTACCTGCTCGGTCTGATCCAGCAGCAGGCCAACGAAGTCGACACCGAAGAAATCGATGCGCTGCGAAACTTCCTGTTCGGGCCTCCCGGCGCCGGCGGCATGGACCTGGTGTCGATCAACATTCAACGTGGGCCGAGACCTCGGTCTGCCCGGTTACAACCAAGCCCGCCAGGACTTCGGTCTGGCTGCCGTGACGTCGTTTGATCAGATTTCGTCCGGATCCGACCGTTGCTGCGGCGATGGAGACGATTTACGGCACCGTCGACAGCGTTGATCTGTGGGTCGGCGGTTTGGCGGAAGCATCATGTCAACGGCGGAACGGTTGGAGAGTTGTTTGCCAGCATCATCGCCGACCAGTTTCAACGATCCCGCGACGGCGACCGCTTTTGGTTCGAGAACAGCCAGTTCACTGCAAGCGAATTGGACGCCATCCGCGCCACAACGCTGTCTGGGCTGTTGTTGAATAACACCGATATCGCGAGTCTTCCCGACAACGTTTTCTCCAACGGGACGCTGCCTGCGGGGCCATTGCCGGCTGGCGCACGCCACGGCCGAAGCACCATCGGAAGTGCGGCGAATGGACGGCGTCGGCAACAACACAAAGAATCCTGGATTGGGGCGTGCCGGTGCGCCGTTGCTGCAGAATTTCACGGTCAGTTATGACGACGGGATCTCCGCCCCGGCCGAAGCCGGGCGTCCGACGGCGCGTGAATTGTCCAACGCGGTGTTTCCACAGACCAGCAGCTCAACCAATGCGGCCGGCCTGACATCTTTGTTTGTCGCCTGGGGGCAGCTGATCGATCATGACCTGTCCAAGACACCGTCGCAGTCCGCCTCGCCCACCGTCGTCCCGGTTGCAGGAGCGACGATCACGGTGGAAGGAGCCCCCGACTTGACGGCGACCACCGACGCCACGGGATTCTTCTTCCTCGATAATCTGCCGTCGCCCGAAGTATTCGTGCGAATCGATGGCTCGCAATGCGACCAACTCGCCGCCCGGCGGCAGTTACACCTACGTCGCCAAACCGCTCAAGACGGTGCCCGGCCATGCCATTCCACTATCCAAGAACGGATCTGGGTTCAACATTTATCTGCCGGTCGTGCCCAGCGATGCCGCGCAATCGCTCTCCACCACGGAAACCACTTCGCTGAAGTTCCAGCCACAGACGATGGCATTGGCGGCGGAGGTCTTTCCCGATCTCGATCCGGCGATGTTGGAATTGTTCTCGCTGGACCTTGCCCCCGGTTCGGCCGTGGATCGCGAAGGAAATCCGGTGCCGACGGGATTTGTCGTTCCGGTGCCGCCGGATCGCTTGCCCGAACCGCTACCGCCGGGGCTTGAGGCTTCGCTTGTGGTTTCGATCCAGGCACCCGGCGCGGAGAATTTTGATGTTCCCGGCCCGAATCACCTTTCCGAATACCGATGGGTTGGCTGTCGGTGAAAAGGCGCTGCTGTTTTCCTATGACCATGACGCCGGCGAGTGGGTTGCCGTCGGCAGCGGCACGGTTCGCGCAGATGGGATGGCGATCGAATCCGATCCCGGTGTTGGCATCCTGCGCCCGGCTGGCATGTGATTCAACCGGGCGTGATCGTTCGTGGCAACGTGGTTGTCGGACAGCGAGGTGGTCTGTTCGGCCGATCAGCCACCGACGAACTTTCAGTCCAGACCGGACGGCACTACTATTCGCTGGAAAATCTGGACAACGGTTTTGTGATCCGCGGTGTGACCGACGTCGTCGATCGCATCTTCGATCGCCAAGTGATCTCGGCAAACGCACATTACCGATTGTCGGTCTTCGGATTGGTCAGTGGTCAACACGGCAGCGTGGATTTTGCGACGCCCGATAATGGTGCCCAGATCAGTGCCCCGATCGCGATCATTGCCAAGGATCCGGTCACCGATACCGATGGCGACGGACTGAATGACGAGATCGAAAGCATCGTCGGGACGGCATTCGATCGAGCCGACACCGACCGCGACGGCATTCGCGATTTGTCGGAACTGCAGCAGGGTTTGAATCCCATTTGACAATCGTCCATTCCCGACCGGATTGGTCGCGACGCTTGCCGTTGAGCGGCGCCGCCAATGAGTTGGTCGATCGAGGGATCGATCTTAAGTCCCGAAGGTCAGACCGCCTACGTCGCTACGGGTGCGGGCCTGGCGATCCTGGATGCCACCCAGTTCGATAACCCGATCGTGTTGGGGCAAATCGACCTCGGAAATGCGGTGGATGTATCGGTCGATTCCGAAGCTGATGATCGCCGCGGTAGCGACCGGCAGCGATGGATTGAAGTTGGTCGATGTCTCCGATCCGATGATGCCGAGATTGATCGCTTCGGTCGACGTCGACGTCACCGAAGTGGAAGTCATCGAAGGAGTCGCCTACACGTTTGTCGGCACGAAGGTCGTTGCCTATGACCTCAAGACCGGGGACCTACTGGACAAGACTTTGCCATTGATATCCGGCAGCTTCGTCGCCATGGACCGTGACGGTTCAGTGCTCTATCTCGTTGATAGCGACCGAGTGTTGCATGTCGTTGATGCGAGTGAATTCAATTTGCAGCGGATCGGGACGCTTGAGTTGCCGAAGCTGCCCAACGAACTGTTTGCCGGTGGGGGTGTTGTCTACGCTCCGACGATCGCGGGAGTTGGTCTCGGTCGTGGCGGCTACATGACGGTGGATGTGTCTGATCCCTCAAGTCCCGTTCTGGTCGCAGACACGTTTGCAAACGACGCGCCATTGACCGGAAGTGGAATCGATTTTGCCAGCAATGGTGCCGGCATCGGTCTTGTCCTTGGCGGGCCCTCGGGTGGTCAGCCAAACGTAATCGACGTCTTCGACACGACTGCGCCCTTCCGAACCATTGCTAACTCCTCGACGATGTTCCTGGATCCGGATGCCCTGCTGACTCGTTTCGTCTTGCCGGACACACCACGCGCCCTCGAGATTGCTTCGGGCGTGGCCTACACCGCCGTCGGAAACGCCGGGATTGTCGTCGCCAATTTCAAGTCGTTCGACAGCGGTGGCGTCGCCCCCACTGTATCGATCAGCAGCTCCATTGACGTGGATCCCGTCACGCCCGGCATTCAAATCGAAGAGGGCAAATTCCTTGCCATCCAAGTGGATGTCTCGGACGTCGATAATGGCACTATCGATCCTGCTGATGTTTCCAAAAGGTTGGCACGTCTTGGTCAGGTCCGCAGCGTCGAGCTGCTGGTCAATGGCGAGGTGGTTCGCAACGACGTTTCTTTCCCATTTGAAGACTTCTCGATCGAAGCACCCAGACTAAATGACTTTGATGACCCGATCACCGTGCAAGTGCGCGCGACGGATACGGGCGGCAATGTCGGGCTGAGTGAGCCCTTGATCGTTCGGCCATTCGTGGCCTCCACACCACCGGCAGCACCGCTTGCCGGCGCGTCACTTGCCAGCGTCTCGGTGGCCGAAGGTGAATCGCTGAATGTGGTCGACGTTGTACCGGACATCACGCCTCCCGAACTCCGCAATACCAATCCCCAGGAAGGAGGCGTTCGCAGCAAACGGTTCCGCACGTTACGACTGGGTTTCAACGAATCGATGGACCCCTCCACGTTGACCGCCGCGAACTTTCGACTGGTTGGGCCAGATGCCGATCCCGTTGACATCCTCAGTTCACCGGCCGGTAACGTATTCCCGCTGATCGATCTTCAGGCGAGGAAACAGAACACCGAAATCCAACTCACCTACGCGCGATTCGTGCCGGGCGAGTATGAATTGTTCGTCAATCAGGCCGCCGTGACCGACGCGGCGGGTAACCCGCTGGGCAATAGCGAGCAAGTCTTGCTGCGTTTCACGGTGCTCGACGCGGATTCGGTCTTCGTCAATCCGCTTGGCGGTGCTTGGACAGAACCGGACAACTGGGACACCGGCGAGATCCCGCGACCGGGCGACGAAGTCCACTTGGCAACCGACGCCGGATCGACCGTCATCCTCAATGGATTGTTTTCTCTCAAGAAACTGACGGGGCTGGGAAATGTTTCGCTGTCAAGCGGAGTTTTGGACGTCGAACAGACGATCGAGCTGGATGGTGATCTGGTGCTGGCCGGTGGGACGGTCCGAAATGCAACCTTGCTCGGTGGCGGCAATGGACGCGGAGTTGTCGGAACGAGTGCGGATGGCGCACTCGACAACGTGACGCTGAATGCCGACGGGCTGCTGCAAACCGGATCGGTGATCACGGTCCGCGGCGGTCTGGAACTCAACGGAATGCTTCGCATCGAACGCACCGTTAACAGCTCAAGCAACACCTATGACACGGGGCTCGATTTCTCCGCTGGATCGCAGCTACTCTCCGGCACCGGCGAAGTCGAGTTGTTCAGTGCGCTGACGTACAGCCAGGAAGCGAACGCACGTTCGCGTCCGACCGACTGCGGGCGGGACCTTGACCATCGGGCCCGACATCACGATCCGCAACGCCACGAACTCGAACTTCACGACACTCGGAAATCGCGATTACCCGCTCACGATTCTGGGGACAGTGATCTCGCAGTCGAGCGGCCAAACGCTTCGCATCACGGGCAGCCATGTTCACAATCGCGGGGACCTCCGAGCCCAGGGCGGCATCCTGGATATCGACAATCTATCCGGCGACCTTGGCAAGGCGATCGTCGAGTCGGGTGGAACGCTTGACGTCGCGGGCGACTTCACCAACCGTCAGGACCGAACGATCGACGGTTCCGGGCTGATCTTTTCCGGGGATTGGACCAACCAAGCCGCGATCACGGCAACGGGCGGTTCAACATTGGGATTCGCAGGCACTTGGGTCAATGCCGGATCGATCGCGGCAACGGATTCGACCGTCAATTTGCAAAGCCATGCAGATTCGCTTGGCAGTTTCACGGTGTCGACTTCACGGATCAATCTGCGCAGCGACTACACCACAGCAGAGATCAAGAGCATCGGTGGCGGCGCGAACTCACTGTTTGTCGAATCGGGCGGTGTGCTCGATAACAGCAGCGACCCATTCGAGCTCAGCTCGGCTGGATACCAACTGTTCCTCGACGGTGGAACGATCCGAGGCGGCACGATCGCCAGTATCGACGACACGAAGTTCATCACGACCAGCAATGATGGAGTACTCGACGGCGTCACGCTTTCTGCCGATGGCGTGGTCCAAGAGGGATCGATCGTCGCTGTCCGCAATGGACTCAACGTCAACGGACTGCTGCGTGTCGAACGTGCCTATTATCACGGTAGCAGCTCTTCATACGATGCAGGACTGGACTTCGCCGGTGGCGACCAGTTGCTCGGTGGAACCGGGATGGTCGAACTGTTCAGCGGCGTCACGACCTCACCCCAAGAGCGAAACGTTCGCATTCGTCCGACCGACTGGTGGCAGTCTGACGATCGGTCCGAATGTGACGGTCCGCAATGCAGCCAATTCCTACCTGACGACGATCGGTGATGGCACCTTGCCGCTGACGATACAGGGCACGGTGATCGCACAGTCGCCGGGTCAGGCTCTGCGTTTGACAGGCAGTTCAGTTACTAATTTGGGCTCCCTCCGCGCAGCATCCGGCATTTTGGAGGTCAATCAGCTGATCGGCCAACTCGGCGATGCCACGGTAAATGGTGGCGGTACGCTCGATGTCTCCGGTGACTTTATCAACGATTTGAACCGCACCATTGACGGTTCGACGCTGGTTTTCCGCGGCGATTGGTCCAGTGTGGCTGACATCGTGGCATCAAACGCCGCGACCATCGATCTGGGCGGAACCTGGACCAATTCCGGTGGAATCAGCACCGACACCAACTCCGTTTTGAGTCTGAGCGGAACCTGGACCAATTCCGGTGGAATCAGCACCGTCGACTCGACGGTCGATTTGATCAGTCATGGGGATGCGCTGGGCGTTTTCACCACCAGTAACTCGCGAATCAATCTGCGGAGTGGATACTCCACCGCCGAAATCGAAAGTATTAGCCAAGACGCAACTGCGTTGCATGTCGAGTCGGGTGGCGTGTTGGAAAACAGCGGCGACCCATTCGATCTCAGCGTGTCGGGATACAAGCTGTTCCTCGACGGGGGAACGATCCGAGGCGGCACGATCGCGACCTTGGACGACACGATGTTCATCGCGACCAGCAACGATGGAGTACTCGATGGCGTCACGCTTGATGCCGACGGCGTGGTCCAACAGGGATCGATCGTCACCGTTCGCAATGGACTCCATGTCAACGGTCTGCTGCGTGTCGAACGCAACTATTCCAATGGAAACTACAGTAATGAAGACGCAGGCCTCGACTTCGCCGGTGGCGACCAATTGCTCGGCGGAACCGGGGTGGTCGAACTGTTCAGCGGCGTCACGACCTCACCCCAAGAGCGCAACGTTCGCATTCGTCCGGCCAATGGTGGCAGTCTGACGATCGGTCCGAACGTGACGATCCGCAATGCGGCCGATTCCAAACTCACGACGATTGGCGACGGCAGCTGGCCACTGACGATTCAGGGCACGGTGATCGCGCAGTCGCCGGGTCAGGCTCTGCGTTTGACAGGCAGTTCAGTTGCTAATTTGGGCTCCCTCCGCGCAGCATCCGGCATTTTGGAGGTCAATCAACTGGTCGGCCAACTCGGCGATGCCACGGTGGATGGTGGCGGCACGCTCGAGGTCTCCGGCGACTTCATCAATGACCTGAACCGTACCATCGACGGTTCGACGCTGATTTTCCGGGGCGATTGGTCCAGTGTCGCTGACATCGTGGCATCGAATGCCGCAACGATCGATCTGGGAGGAACTTGGACCAACACCGGATCGATCGATGCCACCGACTCGACGGTGAATCTGATCAGCCATGGGGATGTGTTAGGCAGTATCACAACGAGCAATTCGCGTCTCAATCTGCGCAGTGGTTACACGACCGCTGAAATCAAGAGTATTAGTCAAAACGCGACTGCCGTGTACGTCGAGCCGAGTGGCGTCCTCGACAACAGCGGCGACCAGCTCGGTCTCAGCGTGTCGGGATACCAATTGTTCCTCAGCGGCGGCACGATCAAAGGCGGCACGATCACGAGTATCGACAACACGAGGTTCATCACGACTAACAACGATGGAGTACTCGACGGCGTCACGATTGATGCCGACGGCGTGGTCCAAGAGGGATCGATTGTCACGGTTCGTAACGGACTGAATGTCAACGGTCTGCTGCGTGTCGAACGAACCTATTCTTATGGTGGTTACACCGGAGAAGATGCAGGCCTGGACTTCGCCGGTGGCGACCAGTTGCTCGGAGGAACCGGGGTGGTCGAACTGTTCAGTGGCGTCACGAATACCCCACTCGAGCGAAACGTTCGCGTTCGTGCGACCGGCAATGGCAATTTGACGATCGGTCCCAACGTGACGGTTCGCAATGCCGCCAATTCCAAACTCACCGTGATCGGTGACGACTCGCTCCCGCTGACCATCGAAGGGACAATCCTGGCTCAAGTGCCAGGGCAGACATTGCGTGTCACGGGCAGTCGCGTCACCAACAGTGGCCTGTTGCAGGCCGCACCGGGAAGCCCGGATCTCGGCTCGTGTTCTCACCCAGTCCGCCGACTGGCATTACGGAAATCGGCGTTGATGGCGACCAGCCGGGACAATTTGGAGTGATCGCCGTCGATGGCATGGTCGATTTGGATGGCGAGTTTCATGCCGATGTGTCCAACGACGCCGACTTGACGGACGATGCATTTGCGACCTCTATCACACCAGTACACGTTAAGCGGCAATTACGACGATGATGCTCGGTGGTCCCGCGCTGGTACCCAATGGCGGAACGATCGAGTCGGACCGATATGTGTTTGGTGCCAATCAGGGACTTTCGGTCGAGAATGCGTTGGCCGATCCGGGCAACTATTCGATCGAGCTGACTTTCACGCTTGACGCGACCAGCGGTTACCGCCGACTGATCAGTTTCAAAAACGCGACCGACGAATTCGGGCTGTACACACTCAATAGCCAACTCTACTTCTACCCTCGATCGGCTGGTCCTCGGGGCGTGATTGCGGCTGGCGAAGAGATCACCGTCCGCCTCACGCGTGATGCGGCGACGAAGGAAATCGTCGGTTACGTCGACGGTCAATCGTCAGTTCTCATTCATTGACATCTATGACGAAGGGTGTCTTTTCCAGCGCGGGGAACATTGCCTGGTTCTTCCGCGACAATGGCAGCGAGTCGGCGGTGGGCAGCGTCACCAACATTCGGATTGTTCGATGCGGTTGTCAAACCACCGAGTCGAATTGAACTTCTTCAGCTATGGATCGCTGGTTGGCTCGTTCGCCGACGAATCCGGATTGGAAGTTCCACCCGATTTGACATTGCAGCTCGAACCGACTGGCGGCAACAGTTTGCAGTTGGTCGCCAGGCAATCGACCAGCGACATCACGCCGCCGACCGTTTTGCAGATCGTTCCAGCCGACGGAGCCACGGGCAATCGCACTCAAGACATTCAATTGAGCTTTAGCGAACGAATGAATCCGAGCACGCTGGTCGAAAATAACTTCACGCTGGTCGGACCGTCCGGGCCAACCACCGCCGATCAATTCCTGGTGACCGATCTGGGAAGCGGAGTACGATTCAACTTTGATTCGCTGCCCGTTGGAGATTATGCGCTGACGATTGCGGCGGCGAGCGTCACGGATCGTGCCGGGAACCCGCTCGGCGCGTCCGACATCACTTACAACTTTTCGATCGCGGCGATGACGGCGACCTGGATCGCCAGCGGTGGCGGCAACTGGGACGACGCGGCCAATTGGCAAGACGGCCGGATCCCGCAAGACGGAGACGATGTGGTCATCAATGTCCCGGCCAACGCGACGGTCACCTATCGCAGCGGATCGGTGTTGATCAACAGTCTGACGACATCCGGGAAACTGAATTTGACGGGCGGCCGGCTCGACGTGCTCGATACCGTCCAAGTCGACGGTGGAATCACAATCGATGGCGGTACTCTTGCCGGTGCGACGGTGGTGGGCAGTGGCAACGTCGCGGTTACCGGCAACATGAACAATGTTCTTGATGGTGTCACGCTCAACGTCGATATTTCACTGCCGGACACCTATGACTTCTTGCGAATCGAGAATGGCCTGGAACTGAACGGCACGATGACGTTGGGATACTACACCCGCGTTATGTTCCGGGGCACCCAGTCGCTCTCGGGTACGGGGGAAATCGTTCTCTCGAACACGAGTACCGCCTATTACACCGGACTGTTCCCCGAACAGAGCTACACGACGCTGACGATCGACGACGGGATCACGGTTCGAGGCGGAAACGGAACGATCGGCCGGTCGAGTGCCTTCAACACGGCTAGCAACGTCAATGTCGTCAACCGCGGCACGATCGATGCGGACACATCGGGTCGGTCGATCCAAATCACTCCCGCCGGTGGCACGTTTATCAACGAGGGGACGCTTCGTTCCTCCGGCGGCACGCTCGATGTCGATGGACTGATCGGCAACGCCGGATCCATCAATCCCGTCTCCGGAACCGTTGATCTGGATGGCGATTATGTGCTCGACCAAGACGTGGCGATCAGTGGTGCGGCCTTGACGCTGCGGGGAACGTGGGACAACCAAGCATCACTTTCCGCCACGGGCGGCTCCGTCGTCCTCAACGGTACACCGGCCGATCTCGGTGTGTTCTCGCTAGACGCCACTCATCTTTACGTTGACGGAACTCTGACGACCTCGCAGTTGGATCAGTTGAACTTGAACAAGGTAACGCTGACAGTGCGCGGAACCTTGGAAAACACTGGCGAGACGTTGGCGATCGGCGACGGCACTCGGATCAACAGCTTGAACCTGGATGGCGGCACGATCCGTGGCGGCACGGTCAGCGGCGAGAAGACCGGCGGTTGGTCCGCCGGACAACTTGGTGGCGGTGTGCAACTGGACAATACTAGCTATCTGTCCGTTCCCCACTCCGAAAGCGTCGACCCACGTCGCCAAGTCACGATCGAGACCTGGATCTATGTCGACGCATTCGACTCGACTTGGCAGGCCATCATCGAGAAGGGAGACGGAAACGTCAGTACTGATTCCTACAGACTCTTGTTGAATTCGAACGGTCATCTTCAATTCCTGAGCTCTGATAGTTCGGGCTATCAGTACATCTCCACACCCTCAGGAGTGATTCAGCGCGGCCAATGGCATCACGTCGCCGGCGTGATCGACCGGGATGCCGGTCAACTGCGGATCTATGTCGACGGCACTCCGCAGGCCACCGGTGCGATCCGCACCGGAGACATCTACTCGCACACCACTCCTCTACTTCTGGGAGGCTCGCTAGAAGGCTTTGACCGCTTCAGCGGCCGGATGGATGAGGTTCGGATTTGGGACAGGGCGCGTAGTGAAACGGAGATCCAAGCCAATCAGAATCAAATGCTTGTCGGAAACGAGCCAGGCTTGGCCGGTTACTGGCGATTCGAGGAAACGGCCGGGCTGTTGGCGGCCAACGAAGTTGCCGGTGGAGATGCGGCCGAGTGGCAAGATCTTCCCGACCTGATACAAGTGACCAGCAACACGAATAACCACCTTGATGGTGTGACCCTTGATGCGGACCTTTCACTGAGCGACACTTCGGACTTTGTCCGGGTTTCTAATGGCTTGGAACTAAACGCTCGGGCCACAATTGGTCCTTACGCAAGGCTGCAGTTCGACGGCACGCAAACGCTTGGCGGTGACGGCGAGGTGGTCTTCTCGACCAGCAATGCGACTGATCGCCAGGGGATCCTCCTCGGGCAGTCTTATACGACACTGACGATCGATGACGGGATCACGGTGCGTGGTGGGAACGGGACGATCGGGCGATCGAGTTACGTACAACACTGGCCAGTAACGTCAACATCATCAACCATGGCACGATCGATGCGGACACGTCGGGACGGACGATTCAGATCAATCCCGCCGGTGGCACGTTCACCAATGAAGGGACGCTTCGTTCCACGGGCGGCACGCTCGATGTCGATGGGCTGATCGGAAATGCTGGATTAATCGATGCCGTCTCCGGAACGGTCGACCTGGATGGCGACTACCTGCTGGATCAAACCACGACGATCAATGGCGCGCTCATTGACGTTGCGGGGAACCTGGCACAACCGGGCGGCAGCTCACGCTCACCGATTCGACTTTGCATACGGATGGCGACTGGCGCAACAACGATTCGATCTCCACGACCGACGGTACAGTGATTATCGATGGCACGCCGACGGATCTTGGCTCCTTCTCGCTGGACGGCTCGGATTTGTTCGTGGATGGGACGCTGACGACTGCTCAAATCGATCAGCTCAACCCGAACAACATCACGTTGACGATTCACGGGACACTCGATAACGCCGGCGAGACACTTGAACTCGGCGAAGGCACAGCGATCGATGGGTTGAACCTGGATGGCGGCACGATCCGTGGCGGAACGGTCGGCGGCGAAACGGGTGGCCGCTGGGCCAACGGTCAGTTGAACGGTGGAGTCCAGTTGGATAACAGCCGCTACCTGTCGGTGCCGCACTCCGAGAGCATCGATCCACGTCGGCAGGTCACCGTCGAGACTTGGATCTATGTCGATGCGTTCGACTCGACGTATCAGCCGATCTTCCAGAAAGGAAACGGGACCTATCTTTCGACGATCGTATGCATTGTGGCTGAATTCAAATGGATCGCTGCAAATGGATACGGCTGATTCGCAGTGGTACGAGTCGGCCTCCACTTCCGCCGGCGTGATTCAATCCGGTCAGTGGCATCACGTCGCGGGCGTGATCGATCGTGACGCCGGACAGATGCGGATCTATGTTGATGGTCAGGAACAAACATCCGTTGCGGTACGAACCAACGACATTTTCTCGCATTCTTCGCCGCTGCTGTTGGGTGCTACTTTAGAGAGTTCCAGTTCCTACAGTCGCTTCAGCGGCCGGATGGATGAGGTTCGGATTTGGGACACGGCGCGTAGCGAAACGGAGATCCAAGCCAATCAAAATCAAGTGCTTGTCGGAAACGAGCCGGGCTTGGCCGGTTACTGGCGATTCGAAGAGACGGCCGGACTGGTGGCGGCCAATGAAGTCACCGGTGGGGATGCGGCCGAGTGGCAAGGTCTTCCCGACCTGATTCAAGTGACGAACAACGCGAATAATCACCTCGATGGCGTGACCCTGGATGCGGACATTTCGTTGAGCGGACGGTTCGGACTTTGTCCGGGTTTCCAATGGTTGGAACTGAATGCACGGGCCACGATCGGCACTGACGCAAGGCTGCAGTTTGACGGCACACAAACGCTTGGCGGTACCGGCGAGGTGGTCTTCTCGACCACCACGACGCCTGATTGGCAGGGGATGGTCCTCGGGCAGTCGTATACGACGCTGACGATCGACGACGGGATCACGGTGCGTGGTGGGAACGGGACGATCGGGCGATCGAGTTACTACAACACTGCTAGTAACGTCAACATCATCAACCATGGCACGATCGACGCGGACACGTCGGGTCGCACCATCCATATCGATCCCGCCGGTGGCACGTTCACCAATGAAGGGACGCTTCGTTCCACGCGGCGGCACGCTCGATGTCGATGGGCTGATCGGAAACGCTGGATTAATCGATGCCGTCTCCGGAACGGTCGACCTGGACGGCGACTACCTGCTCGATCAAACACGACGATCAATGGTGCCTCGTTGACGCTGCGGGGAACGTGGGACAACCGGGCGGCGCTGACGCTCACCGATTCGACGTTCAGACTGTCATGGCAATTGGAGCAACAGCGGTTCGATCTCCACGACCGACGGCTCGGTGATCATGATGGCACGCCCACGGATCTTGGCTCCTTCTCGCTGGACGGATCCGATCTGTTCGAGGACGGGACCCTGACGACCGCTTTAATCGATCAGCTTAACCTGAACAACATCACGTTGACGATTCGCGGGACACTCGATAACACCGGCGACACACTTGAAATCGGCGAAGGCACAGCGATCGTTGGGGTGAATCTGGATGGCGGCACGATCCGTGGTGGCACGGTCAGCGGCGAGAAAACCAGTCGTTGGTCAACGGGACAACTTGGTGGTGGTGTTCAACTGGACAACAGCCGTTACCTTTCGGTTCCCCATTCCGAGAGCATCGATCCGCGTCGTCAAGTCACCGTCGAGACTTGGATCTATGTTGATGCGTTTGATTCCACCTGGCAGCCGATCATCGAGAAGGGAAACGGAAACACGAATTCTCAATCCTACAGACTCTTGTTGAATTCCGAATGGTTCTCTTCAATTTTTGAGCAGTGATATTTCGGGTATCCAGTACATCTCTACACCCTCCGGAGTGATTCAGCGCGGCCAATGGCATCACATCGCCGGTGTGATCGACCGGGATTCCGGTCAACTACGTATCTATGTCGACGGTACTGAGCAGGCCACCGTTGCGATCCGCACCGGTGACATCTACTCGAACTCCTCACCTCTACTTCTGGGAAGCTCGCTCGAACGTTCTGACCGCTTCAGCGGCCGGATGGATGAGGTTCGGATTTGGGACACGGCGCGAAGCGAGACGGAGATCCAAGCCAATCAAAATCAAGTGCTTGTCGGAAACGAGCCGGGGTTGAGCGGTTACTGGCGATTCGAAGAGACGACCGGACTGTTGGCGGCCAACGAAGTTGCCGGTGGAGATGCGGCCCAGTGGCAAGGTCTTCCCGACGTCATACAAGTGACGAGCAACACGAATAACCACCTCGATGGCGTGACCCTTGATGCAGACATCTCACTGAGCGACGATTCGGACTTTGTCCGGGTTTCCAATGGCTTGGAACTGAACGCTCGGGCCACGATCGGCACTTACGCAAGGCTGCAGTTCGATGGCACGCAAACGCTCGGCGGTGACGGCGAGGTGGTGATCTCGACAAGCAACACCATCGCTCGCCAAGGAATCACGATTGGCGAGTCCTACACGACGCTGACGATCGGTGACGAGATGACCGTCAGTGGGGGAAACGGGACGATCGGGCGAATCGATTACCCATGGTACACGCCGAGTCACGTCAACATCATCAACCGTGGCACCATCGACGCGGACACCTCGGAGCGAACAATTCAAGTCAATCCCGATGGCGGGACGTTCACGAATGAGGGAACGCTCCGTTCCAGCGGAGGAACGCTGGACGTCGATGGACTGATCGACAACGCGGGGCGAATCGAATCCCTTGTGGGCGCGATCGATCTGGATGGCAACTACAAGATCAATCAAGCGATCACCGCAACGGGTGCGTTGACGTTAGGCGGGCAGTGGAAGAATCCTTCGACCGTGACAATGGATGGTGCAACCGCATCATTTAGCGGTTCCTACGGCGAAAATTCCGGCGTCATTCTGATCGAAAACGGCTCGCGATCGACGCTGGACGCATCGGTGTTTAATAATACCGGAGAGATCCGAGTGACCGGGTCTGCCGAACTCTCGCTGTCGACCGACTCGATCATCGGCGGCACTCTTTCGGTCAGCAAGGGTGGCGAGTTGCTGTTTCTGGGTGATCTCAAACAACAATCCGAATCGATTCTGAACATTGCGATTGATGGAGTGACGGCAAGCGAGTTTGGGCGTGTTCGCGCTGATGGCAGAGCCTTCCTCAACGGCACGTTGAACGTGACGTTTGCGGACGACTACCAAGAAGGACCGGTGAATGGTTTTGATCTCGTTCGATACGCTGAACTTGTCACTAAATTTGATCTAACGAATATCTTCAACCCACCGCTGGCTTCATTGGCCACACCGAAGTACGGTCCGTCCGAACTTCGGCTCGGCGAATCTGTCGCGAGATGGGCCAGTACAACGGGTGGCAATTGGTCAGACGCGGACAACTGGACGACGGGAACTTTTCCGGACGCGACTGATGTAGTGCTGTTCGATGGTTCGGACTCCACGTTCCAGATCCTTGTGGACGTGCCCGTCACCGCTGAATCCGTTTGGGTGGCATCCGGCAACACACTCTTGTTTGCCAATGCCACTGGACTAACACTCCGCGAAAGTTTGGTCAACGAAGGGACGGTGACCTTCCGGGGTAACAACACGTTGACCGGCAAATTGGTCAATGAAGCTGGCGGCATCGTGCGACTGGAGGGCTATGGAACAGCACAATTTGGTGAAACGATCCGAATCACCGACGGCGTCAGTAACTTTGGTGAGATTGAGTTCACCGCTTCACGTGCGAGCTGGACGCCCAATCTCACCTTAGAGGTTGGCACCGCATCGCTGGTCAACGAGGCCACCGGAACCTTCAATGTCACGAGAGGTCAAAACGGCTCACGTACCCTTCTCGGATCATTTGAGAACCTCGGCACGACGACATTGGTCGATACAGGGCTGATCTTCTCTGGGTCAGGCAATCAGCTTCACAATACCGGCACACTGAACATTGCCGGCGGCGGTCTCTCTATGACAGCAGGGACGAAATTCCGAAACGACGGCACAACGGACATCGTGGCTGGACAAGAACTTACGATCACGGAAGGCACGCTTACACCGGCCAGTGGATCGGTGACAGGCGATGGTACGACCCGACTTTCCGAGTCGACCCTTGGCCCCGGAACGCTCTCCGGCGGCTGGGACGATCCTGGTTTCCGACACAAGCCTTACGCTTGATCCCAACTTCAAGAACGCCAACTTGTTGGTTCTGCGTGGCAACAACACGGTCACCGGTAAACTGGTCAATGAAGCTGACGGTGTGGTTCGATTGGAGGGTTACGGAACAGAACAATTTGGCGAAACGATCCAAATCACAGACGGCGTCAGCAACTTCGGCGAGATCGAGTTTACGGCTTCACGTGCGAACTGGACGCCCAGTATCAGCTTGGATGTTGGCACCGAATCGCTGGTCAACGAGACCACCGGAACCTTCAATGTCACGCGAGGTCAAAACGGCTCACGGACCATCCTTGGTACATTCGAGAACCTCGGCACGACTACCTTGGTCGACACAGGGCTGATCTTCTCTGGATCGGGTAAACAGCTTCACAATACCGGCACACTGAACATTGCCGGCGGCGGTCTCTCTTTGACAGCGGATACGGAATTCCGGAACGACGGCACGACGGATATCGCGGCGGGACAAGAACTTGCGATCACGGAAGGCACGCTTACACCGGCTAGTGGCTCCGTCACAGGCGATGGAACGACCCGATTGACCGCATCGAACCTTGGCCCCGGAACGCTCTCTGGCGGCGGGACGATCCTGGTTTCCGACACAAGCCTTACGCTTGATCCCAACTTCAAGAACGCCAGCGTCCTGGTACTTCGCAGCAACAACACGGTCACCGGCAAACTGGTCAATGAAGCTGACGGTGTGGTTCGATTGGAGGGTTACGGAACAGAACAATTTGGCGAAACGATTCATGTCTCTGACGGCATCAGTAACTTTGGTGAAATCGAGTTCACGGCTTCACGTGCGAACTGGACGCCCAATATCAGCTTGGATGTTGGCACCGCATCGCTGGTCAACGAGGCCACCGGAACTTTCAATGTAACGCGAGGTCAAAACGGCTCACGGACCATCCTTGGTACATTCGAGAACCTCGGCACGACCACCTTGGTTGACACAGGGCTGATCTTCTCTGGATCGGGTAAACAGCTTCACAATACCGGCGCGCTGAACATTGCCGGTGGCGGTCTCTCTTTGACAACCGGCACCTCGTTCCTTAACGACGGCACGACGGATATCGCGGCGGGACAAGAACTTGCGATCACGGAAGGCACGCTTACGCCGGCTAGTGGCTCCGTCACAGGCGATGGCGTCACCAGACTGACTGCATCGACGCTTGGTCCCGGAACGTTCTCCGGCGGCGGGACGATCCTGGTTTACGACACAACCCTTACGCTTGATCCCAACTTTAAGAACGCCAGCGTGTTGGTTCTGCGTGGCAACAATACGGTGACGGGCAAACTGGTCAATGAAGCCGGTGGAATCGTGCGACTGGAGGGCTATGGAACATCGGGCACCGGTGAGACGATCCTGATCACAGATGGTGTGAGCAATTTCGGCGAAATCGAGTTTACGGCTTCGCGTTATAATTACCAACCCAATATCACCTTGGATGTTGGCGCCGCTTCGCTGGTCAATGAGGCCACCGGGACCTTCAATGTCACGATCGATCGAGGTGGCTTCGAGAACCTTCGTTGGATCATTCGAGAACCTCGGCACGACGACGTTGGTCGACACAGGGCTGACCATTCCATCGGGGAGCCAAGTTTCTTCAATGCCGGCACGACCGATATCGGAGCCGGCCTCGAGCTCACGCTCACGAATGCAACGCTCAACGGCAGTGGTGCGGTCACGGGCGACGGAACAGTACGTTGACCTCTGCGATCCTTGGCCCTGGGACGTTGTCGGGAACCGGAACGGTCTTGGCAGAGAGCACATCACTCACGTTGGACGCCAACTTCAAGAACGCCGGCTTCCTGGTGCTTCGCGGCAACACGACGGTGACCGGCAAACTGGTCAATGAAGCAGCCGGCACCGTTCGCTTGGAGGGCTACGGAACATCGAGCGGTGGTGAGACAATCCGTATCGCCGACGGCGTGAGCAATTTCGGTGAGATTGAGTTCACGGCATCACGCTTGAACTACACTCCCAATATCACCTTGGACGTTGGCACCGTTATCGCTGGTCAACGAGGCTGACGGAACCCTCTATGTCACGCGAGGTCAAGGCGGCACACGTACCATTCTCGGATCGATTCGAGAACCTCGGCACGACCACTTTGGTGGATAGCGGGCTGTCGATTTCCGGATCGGGATCGACGGTCACTAACTCGGGCGACCTTCGTCTCGGTGCAGGTCAAATCCTGAGATTCCCACGGCTGAATTTACCCAATCGGCATCAGGCACATTGACCTCCGATGTGACCAGTACGGCAAATCTTGGTCGGCTGTCCATCGGAGGCGCCGCGACATTCAATGGCGGGCTCGGCATCGATTCAGTCAGTGGCTTCGTTCCGTCCCTCGGGAATCAATTCCAGCCGGTCTCCTATGGCAGTCGCACCGGTGAGTTCACGATCGACTCGTCGTCGCTGACCAATGGTCTCGTCTTGCAACCATCGTACGATGCGACCACGCTGACATTGACGACCGCGCAACCGCTGAAGCTTTCGTTGCCCGATCGAATTGGCGGAGTCGCTGCCGAAACAGATCACCGCGGGCGATTTGGCGGATCTGATCCCTCAGGCGATTGCCGCCTGGACGACCGCCGGTGCCAGCGACGCCTCGATCATTCTGGCGGATGTTCAAGTCAACGTCGCTGACCTGGCACCCGGATACCTTGGTTTTGCCGCGAACCAAACGGTTTGGATCGACGATGATGCGGCAGGTGCCGGATGGTCCCTCGGTTCAACCGCAGTACCCGAAACGACCGATTTCGCGGGTCGACCTGCTGACCGTCCTGACGCACGAATTCGGGCACTTGCTGGGACTCGACGACGACGTCTCCGATTCATCCATCGGCAGTGTGATGACGTCGGACTGCTCTCGGTCGTGCGGCAATTGATACCGACACCGCCGATGCGAAAGCCATTGATTTGGCGCACCCACCAGCGGTCCGATGTCTGCGGGAGACATCCCCGATAGCCGCGGAAAGATTTCTGGCTCGCCTTTCCCGGCAGCATCGGACTGACCGGCGAGGGGGCGTCATTACAGCCTTCGAATCACCAGCGATCGCCCCGCCAGACGGAATAGTCTCGATCGCGGGCTGGCTTCACCAAATCCTTCACCGTCACGCCGGGAAAAGAGACTGTCGTCGAAATCCCCCTCGAAGCCGACCTCAGCTTCACCTCCGATTCAGCGTCACCGATCTGGGTATCCATGTCACGGCCAGCGAAGAAGTCAGCGTCTACGGAGTTAGCCGAGCCGCATGAGAGCAGCGATGCGTTTCTCGGCCTGCCCACGGATATCCTTGGCACCCAGCACATCGTGTTGGGTTACAAGAACGTCGACGTCACTCCCGATGTCTTTGATACCTTCCCCGGAACCGAATTCGCGATCGTCGGAACGGTCGATAGCACGACGGTGACGATCACGCCATCGGTCAGCACGGGGGCAAGATCCGCCGGCGTCCCGTATGTGATCAATCTTGATGCCGGGCAAACCTACCTGTTGCAAAACACGGGCGGAGAACCGAACGATCTGTCTGGAACCGTCATTCTTAGCGATCGCCCGGTCGCCGTCCTGAGCGGGCATTCCGCGGCCAATATTCCCTCGCCCGCCGTCGGCTATGCGGACTACATCGTCGAACAATTGCTTCCCTCGAATCAATGGGGAACGGAATTCATCACCGCGCCGCTGGCGACTCGTGGCGGTGGCGATACGTTCCGCGTCATCGCTCCGCAAGACGCGACCGAGGTGTCCGTCAACGGTCAGTCGGTCGCAACCATTGATCAGGGCGAGGTCTACGAAACGCTGCTCACCGATCCCTCGCTGGTTCACCGCGACGGCACCCGTGCTGTTGGCCCAGTATGCCAACAGTGCCGAATTCGACGGCGCGGCGGCCGATCCGTTCATGACCTTGCTGCCAGCCACCAACCAATTCCTCGGCGGCTACACCTTTACCAGTGACATCACCGGATCGGAGCCGGGTTCGTCAACCTGGTCGTCCCCGACGGGGCAGTGGGATCGGTTCAGCTTGACGGACTGGCTGTTCCCGCTGACCAATTCACATCGGTCGCCGGAAGCACCTTCTCGATCGCTCAGGTTTCGATCGAACCGGGCACGCACGTTCTTGCCGGGCCGCTCGCCTTCGGAGCGATCGTTTACGGATTCGGACCCGATGAGTCCTACGGCTATCCGGCCGGCTTGGCCGTTGACCCGGAAACGCCACTGATCGCGTCGGGACTGGAATTGACCCCGGAGACGATGACATCCCGAATCGGAACCGGCGTGTTGTTTGCCGCGGCGGTTGTCGACCAGGTCGGTGACCCGCTTCCCGGCGTCGCGGTTCGGTTTGCCGTCAGCGGTGAAAACACTGCAGCCGATTTTGTGTTGACCGACATCCAAGGTATCGCGCGTTTCACCTACTCTGGCATCCAGCTCGGACGGGACACGGTGACGGCTTCGGCCGGCTTGGTCAACGACTCTGGCCAGGTCGATTGGATTGCGGATCCGATTGATGTCGTGATCGACTCGCCAATGGACGGATCGGAGGTCCCGGCCGGTCAGACGGTTCTCGTTTCCGGAAGCATTGTCGTTGATGAATCCGCCGAGATCATCGCGGTGAAGCTTGGCGGCAATCCGGTTGACGCGATCGACGCCGCCGGAAACTTCTTCTCTCCAATCACGGTCTCGCCCGGAGTCAACACGATCACCGTGACGGCACTCGATAGCCTCGGCCAGACGGAGACACAAACGATCACGATTCGAGGAACTCAAGCACAGAACAATCCGACCGACTTGAATCTGTTCACCGATGTCGTCTCCGCCAGCTTCATCGCGGATTACACTCACACATCGCTTGATCAAGCCTCCGATCGGCTGTACACCGAACTGGCCATCCAGAACGCCGGAAGTTTCCCGATCGACACGCCGTTGTTCGTCGCGATCGACAACCTGAGTGATCCCGGGATTTACGTGGTTCGACCCGATGGATTCACTCCCGAGGGGTTGCCCTACTATGACTACAGCGGTCTCGTCGATGACGGAACACTTGACGCGGGTGAATCGACCGCTGCGAAAACCATCGCGTTCTTCAATCCGGGTGGGACTCAATTCACATACGAGCTGGTCTACTTCGGTCAGACCAACCAGGCTCCGGCGATCGGGTCGTCGCCCGAGCAAGCCGCGATCATTGGCAAGCCGTACTTCTATCAAGTCGTCGCAACCGATCCGGATGGCGACCCGCTAGAGTATCGTCTGACGGCCGGACCCGAAGGGATTGGCCTGGATGCCGTCAGCGGGAAAATGACTTGGACGCCCACCGCCAATGACCTCGGCGGGCATGACGTTCAAGTCGAAGTCAGCGACGGCCGAGGCGGCTTTGCCCAGCAACGTTACTCGCTTGTCGTTAGCCTGTCGCCTCCCAACCGGCCACCGTTGTTCCAAAGCACGCCGACGGTGCTTGCCAATGTGGGCGCGGAATATGTCTACACGCCAATCGCCAAGGATGCCGATGACGATGACCTTGTTTTCACATTGAACCGGGCGCCGGACGGCGCCCAGATCAATGCCCAAACGGGTGAAGTCAGCTGGACGCCGGGCGGTACCCAGGCGGGGCTGCAGTCACTGACGATCATCGCCGACGACAATCGGGGAGGCCTTGCCGAACAATCGTTTCGCGTTTTGGTTGCCCGTGAACTGGGCGATCAGGCACCGATCATCATCACGACGCCAACGACCTTTGGCGTTTCGGGAACGACCTACGATTACGACGTCGACGCACAGGACGCCGACGGTGATCCGATCCGTTATTCCTTGGCCGACGCGCCGGTCGGCATGACAATCGATCCGCAGACCGGACAGATCCGATGGGACGTCAGCGAGATCACCGTCCTGGACTTTGACGATTTGGCGCACGACGGGACAAGCTTCACGAGCATTGACAAATTGGGCAACGATCCGCTGGCTCTTTACGAACGCGGCGGCTATGCGATCGAGGCGTTGAGTCCGAATCTGTTGGGTCTCGGCTCGTACGGATCTGCCAGCACCGAATTCACCGGATCGTCGGCGATGGCCAATCGGACGGTGACCGGCGTGACGGAACTGCGGCGATCGATCGCGGCCCGTTTACGCTCAACGCTCTGGACCTTGCCGAAGCGGGATTCGGCGGCGCAGCAGCTTCCACCGTGACGTTCGTCGCATGGCGCAATGACGGCACAACATTCACCAAGACCGTGACGACCGATGGCGGTAATTTCCTGCCCGAGACGATCCGGTTCGATGACTTTGTTGATGTCAACCGGGTCCGTTGGACTCAGACTTCGCCGTTCCACCAGTTCGACAATGTTGTTCTGAGCAGCAAGTTGCGGGCCGCGAACCAGCAACATAATGTCACGGTGAAAGCCGACGACGGACGTGGAGGAATCGACACACAGACGTTCACGCTGTTCACCGTCGATACTCCACCCAACAGTGACCCCGTCTTCGATTCGACACCACCGCTGCTGGCAACCGTCGGCCAGCCCTACGGATACTTTGTCAGCGTCACCGATCCAGACTTCGACGTGCTGGAACTGACCGTCGCATCCGGCCCCGACTCGATGGTGATCAGTTCCGATACTGGCCTGCTGACCTGGACGCCGTCGTCCGATCAAGCCGGACCGCAATCGGTGACTTTGCGAGCCAATGATCACCGCGGCGGCGTCGTGGATCAGCAATTCACGATCACGGTCGGCCAACCCGCGGCGAATCTGCCACCGTCGATCCATGCAAATCCCAACACCGACGGTATCGCCGATGTGTTGTACCAGTACCACGTGATCGCGACGGACCCCAATGGCGACTTCCTGAATTACGAACTGGTCCAATCACCCCAGGGCATGGAGATCGATCCGCTGCGTGGATTGATCACCTGGACGCCGACCGAAGCGATGCAATTTGATCCGGTCGAAGACACCAATTTCGAGATCCTGGGGACGACGGAAGTCATCGTCCGCGTGAGCGATGGACGTGGCGGCAGCGACGACCTGACCTACACGATTCTGGTCCGAGCGGTCGACAACCTGCCACCAAGAATCGATTCTTTGCCCCCCAGCCAGGCGGAGTTCGGAACGCCCTACATCTACGACGTGGATGCTTCCGATTTGGATGGCGATCATCTGACCTACTCACTGCTGGCCGTTGAAGCAGAGTTTTTGAATCAGTCGTTTGATTCAAAGGAATTGAGCGGACTTTCGCTTGGCGATCTGCTCGCCGCGCGAGGATCACTCAACACAGGTGTCTTCACGATCCCCGCTGGAATGGCAATCGATCCGGATTCGGGCGTTTTGACTTGGACGCCCGGCTACGAAGATTTTTCCACGACGGTGGATACGCCCGATGGACCGGTCACGATTTTGAACCTCAGTGCCGGTGACAACTTCGGCGTTTTGGAAATCATCGTTCGTGTCGACGACGGCAACGGTGGATTCGATCTGCAGCAATATCCGATGACCGTTTCACTGCCCAACGGGGTTCCGGTCATCACATCGCAGCCGCCAACCACCGCCGTTGCGGGCTTGTCATATCGATATTCGGTGACGGCGCAAGATCCCGAGAGCGAGGATCTGACTTATGAATTGTCGGATCCGCCGGCCGGGATGGGGATCAACGCCCAGACGGGCGTGATCGACTGGACACCGTCCGCCTTTCAACAGGGAACGCGGCCGATCACTGTCATCGTCACCGACACCTCAGGTGGCGAAGCAACACAAACCTATCAGCTTGCGGTCGCAAAGGAAGGATCGAATGCCTTCCCGCTCGTCTTCTCGGATCTGCCCACCAAGGTCCGCCTGGGCGGGACACTGCTTTACCGGATCGAAGCACTCGATCCCAACGGCGACCCGCTGACGTTCACGCTGACGAAGTCCCCAGCGGGGATGACGATCGGCAGTGGACAAGACGCGGCGAACCTGCTGCGTTGGAAACCGAATGCGAGTCAAGTCGGCTCGCATCTGGTGACCTTGCAAATCTCCGATGGACGTGGAGGTGTGATCACCCAATCGGGCACGGTTTCCGTGTCCGCGGATCTCGCCAATGAACCGCCGCAGATCATTTCGACGCCAGGGTTCAGCGCCGTCACCGGCAAAACGTATTTCTATGACGTCGCGGCACTGGACCCCGATGGCGACCAGCTCTTCTTTGATCTCGCCACGCGACCGATCGGCATGTCGATCGATCAACAAACCGGTGCCATCCGTTGGACGCCGACGGCGGATCAACTCGGCAGCTTTGAAGTCGCCATCGACGCACGCGACCCCTTCGGCGGCTCGGGACGCCAATCGTTTACCGTCACGGTACGCCCGGTCAATCTTTCACCGATGATCCAGACAACGCCGCCGACGCGAGCCTTTGTGGATCGTGTTTACGGTTATGGCGTCGGTGCCACCGACCCGGACGGCGATCCGATCGGAATTGAGCTCGTCGAAGCGCCCGACGGCATGGAATTGGACGCGTCCAATGGCGTGATCACCTGGCGTCCGGGTGTCAACCAAGTCGGGTCGCATCGGGTGTCGGTCCAAGTGGTTGATTTTCAGGGTGGCGAGGCGAGCCAGACCTTTAACGTCGTCGTCCAAGAAGCTGCCGAAAACATTGCGCCAACGATCACGTCGACACCACCGGCCGTCGCCCAAGTCAATGTGCCACTGACCTACGTCGTCCAGGCGATCGATCCAGAGGGCATGCTCGCTTCTTTCGGCTTGGAAGGAACGCCGCCGTCCGGCTTGCAGCTCAATTCCGACACGGGTTGGTTGACATGGACTCCGGACGCGTCGCAGCTGGGCGATCATTCAGTCACGGTGGTGGCGATTGACGCCGAAGGTGCCAAAGGGAGACAAACCTTCGACTTGAATGTCCGAGCGGCCAATCGATTGCCGGTGATCAACGGCGCCCCGCTGACGACCGGGATGCCGGGCGAAACGTATCGCATGAATTTTCCGGTCTACGATCCCGACGGTGACCGTTTGAACTTTGGGATCGAAGAGGGCCCTGCAGGAATGACGATCGACGCCAACGGGCGTGTTCAGTGGGATGTCACCAAGGAGAACGTCGGCGTCCACTCCGTCGCCTTGACCGCCGGTGACGCGTTCGGTTTCGTGCGTCTGCGATACGATTTAACCATCCGTGCCGACCAGCAAGCACCGCAGGTGCAGATTTCGCTTTCGCAGAATCCGCTGAACATCGGCAACAGCGTGACGGTGACCGTCAAAGCGGTGGACGACGTCCGAGTCGCATCGTTGACGTTGACCTCCGATGGCGAAGCGGTCGTGCTCGATTCCTTCGGCCGAGCGACGCTGACACCGAGCGGCAGTGGTGCCCTGTTGCTGGTGGCAAAAGCCACCGACGGTGTCGGCCACGAGGCGACCGATGCGGTGACGCTGCAAGTCGTCAATCCAAATGCGGTCGGTGATCCCCTGATCGTGATCACTTCCCCCGAAGTCGATCAGCAGATCTCGGGACCGATCGCAGTGACCGGAACGATCAGCGACCCCGATTTGGTCTATTACACGATCGAGGTCGCGCCGGTGATCGGTGGCCAATTCGTGGAAGTCTATCGAGGAACCACCAATGTCATCGACGGCGTGCTGGGAACCTTCGATCCCACGCTGCTACAAAACGACGAATACATTCTGCGTGTCTACGCGACCGACAGCGGTGGCAACGACACCGACACACAGGTCCCGATCAACGTCGTCGGCGATCTGAAACTCGGAAACTTCACGCTGTCGTTCACCGATCTGACGGTGCCGGTGTCGGGGATTCCGATCAGCGTGACTCGAACCTACGACACGCTCACTGCCGGACACCAAGGCGACTTCGGTCACGGCTGGAGGATGGAGTTCCGGGATGTCGACTTGCGGACCAGCGTGCCCGCAACGGGACTCGAAGACATGGGCATCTACGGTGCGTTCACATTCGGCACGCGGGTCTACCTGACGTTACCCGGCGGAAAGCGTGAAGGGTTTACCTTTGAGCCAGAATTCCAGAAGGGACTTGCCTCAATATTGGGGCTCGTTACTCCTGCGTTCAAACCCGATCCCGGCAACACCAGCCGTCTGACGGTTCCCTCGGCAAGTCTGTTTTTCAATGGCGACGGTTCGCTGGGAACCAGTTCGATCCGCTACAACCCAATGAATCCGGCCTGGGTCGGTTACTTGCGACTGAGCACCGACCAGGGGATCGACTACATCATCGACGGCCCGACGGGATTGATTGAATCGGTCATCGACAACAACGGAAACACGTTGCTGTTCTCCGACGACGGAATCATCAATGCTCCGACCGGAAAATCGATCGACTTCGAGAGAGACGGACAAGGTCGCATTGCGGCCGTGATTGATCCGCTGGGCAATCGAGTCGAGTACACGTACGACTTGGCCGGCGATTTGGTCTCGGTGACCGACCGAGAACAAAACACGACCCGCTTCGTTTACGACCAGCCGCAACGCGACCACTTCCTGACCGAAGTGATTGATCCACTGGGGCGCACCGGAATTCGAACCGAATACGACGACCAAGGCCGTTTACTACAGATGTTTGATGCGGCAGGTGAGTCCGTCGACTTTGCCTACGATCCCGACAACTATGTCCTGACCGTCACGGATCAACTCGGGAACCCCACGACGTACGAATATGACTTGCTCGGAAACGTGCTCACCGAACGAGACGCCGAGGGCGGTATCACACGCCGTACCTATGATGATCCCAATAACGCCACGTTGGAAACGTCGATCACCGACCCGGAAGGAAACACGACACGATACGAATACGACCAACGAGGAAATGTGACCGCCGAGACCGATGCGAATGGAAACATCTCGCGGACCACGTACCGCAGTTTCAACACCAGTTCGTTTGAAATTGCTGAGCGGAACTTAGGTGCGTTGGTAGCAGCGTCGGTCACCGGGGCATTCTCGGCAACACTCAACGCCTTGAAAAACCAACCGCCACCGCGACCGTTCAGTGTCGCCACAACCGTGACGGATCCGTTGGGTGCGATTACGACTACCAGCTACGATTCCGGTGGAAATCCACTTTCAATCGTCGATCCGGATGGATTAAGCACAAGAATTTCCTACATCGCGTCGGGCATCGTGGGCGTCTCGTCCGGACTGCCGCGAGAGCTGACGATCGGGAGCAACAAAACCACGCTCGAATATGATTCGGCTGGTAACGTGACGCGTGAGGTCGACGCCGTTGGGACATCTCGCACTTTCACGTACGACGTGGCGGGCAATCAGTTGACCGAGTCGGTCGTGTTCACCACCAGCAATGGTCCCAGCACGGTCGTCACCGAGAACGAGTACGATCGCGAGGGACGCGTCACCAAGAGCTTTGTCAAACAGGATGGTGTCCTCCTGAGCCAAAACGAAACCAAGTACGACGCGGTTGGAAATCGGATCGAGGCAATCGACGGTTTAGGACGAAGCACAAAGTTCGTCTATGACGAACGTGGACAACTTTCCGAAACGATCTTCCCCGACGACACTCCGCTGCTCGATGACGATAATCCTCGAACGACGACGCAATACGATGCTGCGGGCAATGTGACGGCGAGATTGATGAACTCGGAAGCGTGACTCGATTCGAATTCGATCGCGTCGGCCGCCAGACGAAAACGATTTTTCCGGCCGTCACATTAGCCGACCCAGACGACCTGGATCCGTCCGACAATCCGTTTACTGAAACCTTCTACGACCTCGCGGGCCGCTCGATCGCGCAGGTTGACGAACTCGGCAATCGCACTCAGTTCGCCTACGACGCGGCAGGCAATGTGACGACCACGGTCCTGCCTGACGATACGCCAGGTGATGATAGCGACAACGCTCGCATCCTCAATCGATACGATGCTGCAGGCCGTCGGCTCGCCAGTGTTGATCCGCTAGGACACACGACTAAATTCATCTACTCCGACGCCGGGCTATTGACCGAAACG
Organism: Pirellulaceae bacterium; assembly: GCA_963734865.1. Classification (GTDB taxonomy): domain Bacteria; phylum Planctomycetota; class Planctomycetia; order Pirellulales; family Pirellulaceae; genus CBDCUW01. The sequence continues at coordinate 150,881 of CAVTIV010000017.1, read as the reverse complement.
ATCCTGCCCGACGCAACGCCCGGCGACGATTCGGACAACCCGCGATCGACGAACACCTTTGACGAGAATCGACAACTTCACTCGCGTACCGACGCCAACGGGATCGCGACGGGATATGAATACGACGCGACCGGAAGACTGAACGCGGTTATTCAGTTCGTCACCGACCCGGCGACAGGCGAACTTGAAGAACTGCGGACCAAATATGACTACGACGAACTCGGCAACCTGATCACCCAAACGGATGCAAACGACCACTCGACGACGTTCGAATACGACGGCATTGGCCGTCGCATTGCTACCGTTCTTCCGTTGGGACAACGGTCCGAGATGAGTTACGACCTCGCCGGCACCGTCATCAGCACGACCGACTTCAATGGTGACACGATCACCTACGACCATGACGTCGAGAACCAGCTGATCGCAAAAGAATTTCCCGATGGTAGTTCGGTGGAATTCACGTACACGATCACGGGACAGCAAGACACGGTGACCGACGCCCGAGGCGTGACGGACTTCGATTATGACTCGCGAGGCCGCCTCATTTCGAGGCTGGACCCCGATGGAGCGAAGATCGAGTACGCCTACGACGCTGCGGGCAATCGCACATCCCTAACCACCAGCGTGCCCTCGAACGCATCGCGGACGACGGTCTACACCTTTGATCCGCTCAATCGGATCGAGACCGTCACTGACCCGGAGGGTGACACGACCAGCTACGTCTATGACCTTGGGGGCCGGTTGGTGCAGACCGAATTCCCGAACAACACCAGTGAGACGCGAGAGTACAACGAGCAGAATCGCTTGACCCTCATCAAACACCGCAACACGACTACCGACGACGTCTTTGCCAGCTTCGCCTATGAACTCGATCGCGTCGGCAACCGCACGGCGGTCACCGAGCAAGACGGCCGACGCGTCGAGTACGACTATGATGAACTGTATCGCCTGGTCAGCGAGGACATCTTCGATGCTGGTACAAGCTCGCCAACTCGTAGCATTGACTACGGCTACGATGAGGTCGGCAACCGCCTGACTCGCGACGATTCCGCCGAGGGCGTGACCAGCTACGACTATGATGACAACGATCGCCTGCTGGAAGAAGCGATCGATGGCGTGGCGACCACCTACCGCTATGACGACAATGGCAACACACTCGCCAAGGCCGTCGCCGGAGTCGACAAGGTCTTCTACGAATGGGACTTTGAGAATCGGCTGATCGCGGCGGACACGAACGCCGACGGCATCGACGATGTCGCCTACGAATACGACGCCAACGGCATCCGCGTCTCCAAGACTCTTGACCCCCACGGAACGCCCGATGTCACTCGATTCCTCATCGACGCGAATCGTCCCTACGCACAGGTGCTAGAAGAATACACCCCCGGCGGCATCCTCAAGGTCTCCTACGTCCACGGCCACGACCTGATCTCGCAAAATCGACACGCAGACACCGGCAAGTCGTTCTACCACGTCGATGGGCTGGGCAGCACGAGAGCGTTAAGCGATGCGTTGGGCATCGTCACCGACCGTTACATCTACGACGCGTTTGGTCGGACGATTGGCCAGGTAGGATCGACGGAGAATGTGTATCTGTTTGCCGGTGAGCAGCGAGATGGGCAGATCGGATTGGATTTCTTGAGATCACGCTACATGTCGCCCGGTTTAGGGCGATTCGTGACACGAGACGTGTTTGAAGGAGATCTAAATAGTCCTGCGACTCTCCAACGATATGTCTACGCTAGTGCAAGTCCTACGAACCTGGTCGACCCCAGCGGGCTGTTCTCGCTGATTGGTATTACGATCACATTATCCATCGAAACCAACTATCAATTGGCCTTCGCCAAGTCAGCACTCAAAGGACTGCTCGTCGTTCGGGAGGCAGGAGCTCCAATCTTAGAAGCCGCCTATCGAGCGCAGAACACTGGGCTAACTGGAATAGTGTCTGGAGCTCCAAACGCCTTCAATCTTTACAACGTTGGACGTCAATTGGAATCGATTGGATGGATGATCGTCCAAGATGCACTTGTAAACATATACTTAGACACGCTCAAGGCGCTCACACCAAAAATCAAGATTACCGGGTGGTTGGGAGCAGCAGCCGCATTGAACGACAAAATTGACAACTTTCGTAATGCGCTCGAGGCATTTAGGAACGTCGACTTCAGTGACCCGGTCGACGTGATTGAGAAGGCCAAAGGAGTTAAGGATGCCGTCGAAGGATTCACCAAGGGATACGCGAAGGAGTTCGATCTTTGGTAGTCCAGTAATCGGGGACAAGCACTTTATAGAGGGAGTCCTCGCCCCCAAGTGCCGAAGGCACGATAGGTGTTAGCCTGGGACGCGAGTCTTGTCTTTACCCACATCTTATCGATGCCGAAGGCATCTCAGACGGTAGCCGTAGGTCGCGAAGCGCACCTACGGAAACGAGTAAAACCTTCACGTTTTTCGACCCCGAAGGGGTCGCAGACGCGGGGTGCGGCGACTGTCTGCGACCACCTTCGGGGTCGGATTGTGTTTCATTGATGAGCCAACCGTAGGTGCGAAGCGCACCTACGGCTACCGTCTGTGACCGCTGCGCGGTCAATCTTCGTGTTTTCCATGTCACAGTTGAAAGAGATGTGGGTAAAGATAAGGACGCGAGTCCCAGGAACGACGCACAACCCGAACACCTTCTCGTTCGCACCGCCCGGCCGCTTTGCGGCCGGGCGGTGCGAACGAGAGGGGGAGGGCAATGAACCCCTCGGGACTCGCGTCCCAGGCTAGCGCCATGGCATCGCTTCGCGATTCAAGATCACCCAGTCCCCAAACGACGACATTCGGTCAGGCGGAAAAGGTGTCAGGTACCTTTTTGGTTGATTGGGTAATTTGATATTGGCCGCTTTGTTTTCTTTGCTGGCCGTCTTGCCGTACTCGAACCATAATGCAATTGGGGACAGGGACTTTATCGAGGGAATGCTCGCCCCGATGACACCCGCAACCGCTGGGGACGCGCCGTCCATTCCCGGTTCGTCGAAACAGCGGAACGCCGAAGGAGGCCATTCGGCCAACAGGCTTCTGTACGTCTCCCTTTTTGCGATTGCCGATTCGTTCGCCAGTCTTGAAGTTGCGCAGCCCCAAGTGCCGAAGGCACGATAGGTGCTAGCCTGGGACGCAAGTCTCAGGAACGACGCACAACCCGAACACCTCCCTCGTTCGCACCGCCCGGCCGCTTTGCGGCCGGGCGGTGCGAACAAGGGAGGGGGGGGGGGGAAGCGCAATGAACCCCTGGGACTCGCGTCCCAGGCTAGCGCATGGCATCGCTTCGCGATTCAAGATCGCCCAGCGATCGCACCCGCTCGCGGGTCATCAATCCGCTAGACTGACGGCGTCCGCTGTGCGCCCTTTCATGTAACATCGCCCCGACGACGCATCATGCCACAAAACCCCATTGCGACTTGCCTTGTCCTGCTGATTGCTTTCGGGTGGCTGCTCCCGGGATGTGGCCAGCAAGTGAGACTCGACAAGGAACTATCCGCGGATGACATCATGGCGTCGGTCAAACGCGTCTACCGCGAGTGCTCGACCTATCAAGATCAGGGCGTCCAGACCGAAGAGCATGAACTGCCCGAATCTGAGAACCGGGTGAAGAACACCTTTCGACTGCGTTACGATCGCCAATCGAAGGAGTTCGCCTTCGCCTACGTCCTGCTCGACCGCTCATATGTCGTGAAACAGTCCTCCACTGGAATCCAGACCATCGATTCCGACGATGACCAACCCGAACAAGCGAACTCGCTGCTTTCCGCGTTACACATCGGCAATGGTGTCAGTTGTGGAACCGCCACTTTAATTCCATGCCTATTGAAGCCCACCGAAGTCAATCAATCCTCTTTCTGGGGCTATGTCCAAAAGCTTCGCCGTGTGGACGACGAAGTCGTCGCAGGCGTGCCCCATTATCGGCTGCAAGGTGAGTACTTCGGCAAAGATGGCAAAGTCGATTTCTGGATCCGACAAGATTTCTCCATCCAAAAAATCATCACTCGTGAGCCGTCGATGGACGAACTGGTAAGAATTTGGGACTTCAACGCACAGCTGAACGCAACTTTGCCCTCCGATGCATTTTCGACCGAGGCCCTCGCTGCGAATGATGAGGTTGGCCCAGCGAAGGATCGGACGAACGACGATGCATACGACCCACAATCCATCGAAGGACTGTTGCATACGGCGACGACGGCAGAGGGTGCTGCCCATGATGCAGCCGTGACGGCAATTCGCGAGCGAGCAACGGAATCTTTGCCGGCACTCTTTCAAACTTACCTGGAAACCCGCCCGTACATGACGGAAGTTGGATCCCATCCGCAGGGGATTCCGATGATGCTTTACGAGATTCTTCATGGCGATTCCATCGACGAGTCGCCCTGGAACGCGACAGCACAAGAGGCGATCGCGCTGCGATTATCGGCACTGCTATCGGATCCGCTCTCGTGGCGAAGACTACAAGCGGCATTCGATCTCAGCTGTGGCTCGATCCCCGCTTCGCCCGATATTCAGAAGAAGGTCACTGACACTCTGGGTGAACTGCTCGATTCCAAAGTGCGCTATCAACGTCGACAAGCGTTACTGATACTCAGCACTGCGATTGACAGATGGCCTGCGGAATTCGAGTCGTTGGTTCCCCGATTGACGGAGTTGGCTTCCGAGGAGTACTACGCCGTCAAGTGCTTGGGCGATCTTGGCAATACCGCACAATCGGCGCTCCCCACACTGAAACAACTTCTGGCAAGCACGAATGACGAGAGCCGCCGGGAACTGTACGAAGAAGCGATTGCGGATATTCAGAAGTAGAGCTGCGCGGGATGCCGCAGGCACGCCGCGACCGAACAATCAGGGAAAGGCTGCCTGCCTTCCTGCGAACGGAGTCGCAGGCCTACGAAAACCGTGGAACGCCGAAGCGAGGCCATTCGTCCCAGATGTTTTTATGGGTGTCCCGTTTCAGCGGGTGTCTCTTTTCTGCCTTGCTGATTTGTTCACCAATCTTGAAGTTGCGCAATCCGAAGTGCCGAAGGTACGATAGCGCTAGTCTGGGATGCAAGTCCCAGGAACGAAGCACAAACCGAACACCTTCTCGGTCGCACCGCCCGGCCGCAAAGCGGCCGGGCGGTGCGACCGAGTGTGGAAAAATGATTCCCTGGGACTTGCGTCCCAGGCTAGCACATGACATCGCTTCGCGATTCAAGATCGCCCAGTCGCCAAACGGAATGCAATTAAGGACACCCTATTTATATAGGCAATGCTCGCGCTGATGACACTCACGACCGCTGGGGTCGCGGCGTCCATTCCCGGCTCCTCGAGAGATTGGAACAGCGAAGAAGGCCGTTTGTCCAACAAGCTTTTGTGGGTGTCTCTTATTGCGCCTCCCATCTCTGGCATCTTTCGCTGTCGCGATCAGAACGGCGGCGATGTTGCGATCCTCCTCGGTCGCCTCGGTCACGGACTCTGGCACGCGGACATCCTCCTCCACAATCGGATGACGATAGACCTGGTCTCCGGTCAGCTTCTCGTACAGCATGCAGGCGAAGTGGATGATCGTTGCGAAACCGGGCAGACAACTGCTGGCACCAACGTAATACAGATTCGGGAAGGGGCTGCGATAATTCAGCCGCTTGAGGTTCACGTGCTGGGGGTCCAATGGCGTGCTGTAACAGTTGCCTTTCGGGGCTCGCACATAGAATTGGTTCGTCAGCGGGCTGCCGATCACTTTTTCGACGATGTGCTGGGAAAGATCGGGGATGAAGTCTGATTCGAGTACGGCGATGAGGTTGTCGCAGTACCGCTGTTTCGCGGCCTGATATTCTTGTTCGCCGCGACTGCGGAGTTGGCGAAAGAAATCGTAGCTGCACGGAGCGACCATCACCAACTGGTCACCGCCCGGCGGCGCAAGCACACCTTGGTGCGGACGAAGCGTGGGTGCGTTGCAGAAGAAGTAGGGCCGGTCCGGGATGCGATCGCCCAACTGATCGTCATAGACCTCGTTCAAGTCGACCTTGGGATGCCAGAACAGGTTCTGTTCACCAAACCCGTAATGCCGCAGGTCGATATCTTGCAGACCGAGATAGACACTCAGCACGCTGGTCCCGTAATCGTATCGCAACTTCTCGCGGAATGCCTTGGGAAAATGCTCCGCCCCAATCAAATCCAAACTCAGCTGCGCGTCTCCGTCAAAGAGGAACCGGTCAGCCGTAAAATGCTCGTCGTTCGCGGTCGTCAGCGAGCGTGCTTTCCCGTCCGCGATATCGATCCGCGTGATCTCGGTCGACAACATCGAACGACAACCGGGTCGTTCCTTGATCTTGCGGAGCAAAGACTTCATCACATGCATGAAGCTTTGCTCGGGATAGTAGGCGCCACGATCGTAACTCCCCACACCGCCTGCTTGCACGACCAACGATAAGTCTCGCGGCGGTGCCCAGAAAATCGCACTTTGACCGGCCAGGATCATCCGTAACTCGACAGGAAACCGGAATTGGTCGAACAGATCCTCAAGCGTCCATTTCAGATAGCGAATGATGTGCCAGTAGCGACGCGGATGGGCGAGCATCGTGCGCCAGGAGAATCCGATCGGCAAGTCGTACAACTGCCGGTGCAGCGTGGCAATGATTTGGAAGTAACGCTTCAACTCGCTGGTATGTGCAGGGAACAGGCTCGACAGGCGTTCGCACTCCCGTCCAAGGCCGCTGCCGATGGTGTAGTCGACGCCCGGAGCGACAATGCGATCGAAACCGTTCGGATCCAGCCGATGAAAAGTGACCTTCTTTTCCAGCCCCAGCTTTTCGAGCATCTGATAGACACGTTCGCCGGGACCGCAATCCCAGACGTAGTGCAATTCGGCACAGAACGAGAATCTGCCTTGGCGAAACGTGTGGCCGTATCCACCGGGCACGTAGTGCTGCTCGAAGATAATCACTTTTTTGCCGGCGTGTGCTAGCAACGCGCCCAATGTCAGCCCACCAATTCCCATCCCAATGATCGCATAATCGTAGTGCTGGTTGGCCAGGCAGGGCGACGCGTTGGTGGAAGCAGTTGACATGCGTCCTTCACCCGAGCGGATTTCGTGATTGGAAACAGGGCAATCGGAAGCACTGCCTGGCAATTATCATGCCGCGGCGAACTCAATCGAAAAAACCTTCGAGGGGGTATCCCACCGCTCGGCCGCAGAGATAAGGTGAAGTGTCTAGCCTGCCATCGGTGCGTCGGCGCTCGCCCGTTTCCGGCGCGTGGCCACAAGACCGAGGCCAGCCGAGACAATCCAGGATCGCGTTGTCGTTCGCTTTGCGACGTTGCCAAGGGACACCTCGAATCCAACTTCGCCTTGCAACACGGACGACCTCTTCCCGCCATGACTCAGGACCCACCGTCTGTTCTTCCCTTCCACCATCTTGACTACCGAGCGTTTGGCGACGAACTCAAGAAGATCAAACGGGAATTGGACCACTCCCGCAGCGAAGCGGATTTCAAGCATTTGCGAAAGATCGAACGTTGGGGTCGACTGTGCAGCGTTGCCGGTTATGCCACGGCCTGGATCGTGCCCAATCCCGTTTCCGCTTGCATGATCAGCCAGGGCAGCTTCACACGCTGGACGATGGTCACGCACCATGTGACCCACCGCGGCTACGACAAGGTTCCCGGGGTGCCGCCACGTTACACCAGCAAACACTTTGCCCGCCGCTGGCGACGCTTGGTGGACTGGCTGGATTGGATCGTTCCCGATGCCTGGGATTACGAGCACAACGTCTTTCATCATTACTACACCGGCGAGGTCACCGATCCGGATTTAGTCGAACGGAACGTAGAATTCTTCCGCCAATGGAAGCTTCCGATCCCCCTGAAATCGCTGGTGATCGCATTTTTCATGTGCACGTGGAAGTTACTTTATTACGCTCCCAATACGATCTGGATTCTGCAGGCAGTGCGGGCACGCGAACAAAAAGCGAGGGCCGCTCAAGGCAAGCTGCGGTGGGTCGTTCCCGATGACCACCAACCGGTGAAAACGCTTCATCTGCTGTTACCGATCAGCCGTGCCGGTCGCGAGTTTTGGCGTCGCTCGGTATTACCTTATGGGCTTGTTCGCTTTGGCTTGACGCCGCTGTTGTTCCTGCCGCTCGGATCCTGGGCCGCGATATCGGTTCTGTTGAATGTGCTGATGGCCGAGATCATCACCAACATGCACACGTTTCTGATGATCGTGCCCAGCCATGCGGCGAGCGACTTGTATCGTTTTACGACACCGGTTGCCAATCGCAACGAGTTTTATGTTCGTCAGATCATCGGCTCATCGAACTATCGGTGCGGAAGCGATCGGAACGACTTTCTGCACGGCTGGCTGAACTACCAAATCGAACACCACCTCTGGCCCGATTTGTCGATGCGGCAGTACCAAATGGTTCAACCGCGAGTCAAAGCCCTCTGCGAAAAGTACGACATTCCCTACGTGCAGGAAAGCGTCTGGAAACGGTTCGCGAAGCTGTGGAGGATCCTGCTGGGCGTCGAATCGATGCAGATCGCGATGACGACCGGGGATATCGAAACGGCGGAGGGAGAATGGGCCGGCGTGCAAACCGCGAATGTGCAAGTCACCACTGCGATGGACCACACGGCTGTTCCACAACCGATGTCGAACCCGCAACGATGACAAGCCGAAATCACTCGGAGGTTGCGTTGCCGAAGTGTTGGGCGTGAAGCGTCAAGCCTTCGAGGCCGGTTTGGTCGTACAGCTTGTTGATGTTGTGGTCGACCCCCTGAACCAGCTCGAACTCGAAGGCGATCTTGAGTTGCTCGAGACGATCACGGGCCGACTTGGCGCCTTCGATTGAAAAGTCTTCGGTGCCGATCACAATGCGAATCGGCAGCCGGCCGGCGATCTGATCGCGATTGCGTTCCAACAGGTACCAGGTGCCGGTCTCGCGCCAGTGGTCCAAGTCTTCACCCATGAGGATCTTTTTGACGCGGAGCTTCTGCTCGGCGCGGTTGACATTGGCGATCTCGTCCACCGTCGGCATGGCATCGAACTCTCGTACGCCGCCGGCGCCGTAAACGACGACGCTGCTAAACAGCTCGGGGTGCTTGGCCGCGATCCGCAGTGCGCCGCCACCGCCCATTGAAAAACCCTCGATCGCACGCCCCTCGCGTTTGGCAATCGTGCGGTAGGTGGCGTCGATGTGCGGGATCAACTCGTCGACGATCATCGTCTCGGGACGGACCGTGCCGTCAACGGAGTCGATGTAGCCGCTGTTGCGTCCGCCGTTGGGAAAGACCATCAACATCGGCGGCAGGTCACCCGCTTCGATCGCCGCATGCAAGTGATAGGACAGCCCGATCGATCGCGACTCGTTGCCCGCGCTGCCGTGCAGGAAGTAGACAACAGGAAACCGTTGATCGTTTGCCTGCGACTGGTAGGCCGGCGGCAGGTAGATGTTGTAGCCCACCGCGGTGTCCATGCACGCGGAGTGAAACGTGCCATGCCGCACGCCGACCGGCAGCGTCTTCGTCGGTGGTGGGTTGACCCAACGGATCCGCAACACCTCGGCTGCGGTGGGAATCTCCTGGCCCAGGGCGATGCTGGCCGACAGGCAGAGTAGGACCGCGACGGCACGTGAGTGGATGGGTTGCAAAGGACCGTTCACGCAAATCTCCCTGAAGTTTGTGATTGAGTCTCCAGCTGCAATCGACCAAGGGTGTGCCGGCGCTCCAGCAGTCACACCCTCCAGTCTACCGGCCGCGGGATTCTGTTCTGGCATGCCAGCGGCTGCGGTTACTTGGTCAGGATCAGCTTACCCTGTCGGGTCTTGCGCAGTCGGTAGACCTGGCCGCCAGTCTCGATCCAGACCTCATCGCCGCAACGCGCGAGTGACGTGAAGGAGATGATCTTGGGCAACTCGGGCTTCAATTCCGACGTTCCTTGCGTCGGATCGTTCGGCTGGTTCTCGTGATCGTTCAACGAAATTTGCTCGGCAGGTCCAGGAAGGCGGCTGGGGTGGGCAATGCAAATGAGCTCGGCGGGCAAACCGCATCGAACCGACATTCTTCGCCTGGCCACGGTTGCCAGTTCTCCGCCACCGGCCCATACTGTACTGAGAATGATTCGCATTAGCAACGAGTCTTTCGACGGCGCAGCAAGCCAACCGCCAGCCACGCTCGGACCGATCAGCCAGGCCCCGTTTTGCCTTGGCCGAGCCTTTCACCCCCCCTCCGAAAAGGCTTGCCATGACCCGCTGCCGAGACCTGACCCGCTGCCGAGACCTGACCCGCTGCCGAGACCCCAAACAAGCGTTCACCCTGATCGAACTGCTGGTCGTGATTGCGATCATCGGCATTCTCGTCGGGCTGCTGCTGCCTGCCGTGCAGGGTGCACGCGAGGGGGCACGACGGATGAGCTGCCAAAACAACCTGAAGCAGGTGACCCTTGCCGTTCATAACTATGAATCGGCAACAAAACGGCTGCCCGCGGCATGGACAAAGCCCTTTGCGAGCGGAGACGGATGGTCCGCCCAGGCGAGAATCCTCCCCTACATCGAGGCGATATTATCGCGAGGGCAAGAGCAGTTCGGCGTCACCGCTTCCTCGCACCTATGGCGCGGTCACCTCACGCAGCTATCACGGCGGCGGCGTGAACGCGGCCCTGCTCGACGGATCGATTCGGCTGGTGACCGACTCGATCGACCTGCAACTGTGGCGAGACATCTCCACCCGCGCGGGGAAAGAAGTGGTAGCGGTGCCCGAGTAGTGGGAATCCCCGCCCGACTTGCGACCGACTTTGCCTGCCCCCCCCTGTTTCCACCGTCTTCCTCGCTTGAGATCGGTGGGTGTCCCCTTTCGTCTTCGTGGGTGTCCCCTTTCGTCTTCCTCGCTCGAGATCGGTGGGTGTCCCCTTTGGGAATTTTCCTTACCTGCGATTGTGCGAGGTGGCTACGTTTTGGCTCTTTGCAAATCGCGATCTGCGCCCAATCTTTGGGTAATCGCGGTTTTGACATTGCAGGCACCCGGTAAGCTGCGCTATCTGGTGGCTTCCGATGGCCGAACGGCCACCGTCTCGGCAGCGATCGTCGCGAACTTCCGAGGTACTGTTTTACCATCAGTCACGCACAGCGGTCGTCCAGAGATCGGGCGCCGCGGTGCCAAATCATCCCCCACTTCATTGCGAGAACAAGCATGAGCAACCAAGCAGTCATCGATCACCTCAATGAGATCCTCAAGCACGAGTGGACCGGCGTCGCCCAGTACGCCCAAGCCGGCTTCATCGTCGAAGGTGTTTGGCGGGAAGTGTACGCCAAGACATTTCTGGAGAATGCCGAAGAATCGTTCGGTCACGCCAAGCTGGTCGGCGATAAAATCGTCGCCCTTGGCGGCGTACCGGTCGCCACACGCAATGAGATCAAACAGTCTCGCGACCTTCGCGAAGTGCTCCAGTTCAGCCTGGCATTTGAGTCCAAGGCGGTGGAGATGTACGACAAGGCGATCGATCTGGCCGAAGGCAACAAGGCGTTGGTGATCTTCTTGGAAGACATCCTCAAGGAAGAGCAGGAGGGTGTCGACGAATTCACGAAACTTCTGCGAGATTCGAGCGAGCAGGCAACCGCCGCCAATCCGGCCAGCAAGACGGCATAGCTAGCCGACCTGTCCGGCCGCTTCGGCGAAACTCAGGATGGCGGGCGCACCATGGGTGTCCCGCCGTCGAGGCGTGATCGCCCGCGTCTGGCCACCCGAAAGGGCCATCTTCAGCCCCGCGATTTGCTCGGGCATCACCGTCACGCGACTCTGCACGAACCAACCCACTTTGGCCGCTCGGGTTTCTTGACGCAGCACCAGACGACTCGGACCGTCGTCGAGCTGCTCGATCGCGACCACCAGCCGACTATCCTCGTCGCTGCTGGGAAAAATGTTCATCACCGTTTCGCGGACCATCAAAGATTCCCGTTGGCCTCGAGCCTGTTTGTCCCATGGGTGCGAATGAAAACCTGATTGTTTCATTCGTGCGAAGGGAGCTCGACAGCACTAATGACAATCATTCTCAACAACAGAATTCTAATCGGCCTATAATGGGAGTCAATGGCAAACCGCCGCCAATTGTGATGATCGAATCATTCAACACAACCGATCCACGCGAGAATCCCGAGGTGTCCTGTGGTCGATCGCGGCCTTCAAGATGCTCGCCGCCGAGCTGATAAGTTGCACCTTGCGACGTCATCCCAGACGATCCTGCTGTGCATGGACCGCCGCGAAGCGAGCTGCGCAGCACCAAACAGATGACGGCTTCCTGGAAATTTCTCAAAACCCGTCTGAAGCAGCTCGACATGTCCAAGCAAGGAGGCGTCTTGCGACTGAAAATGAGCTGCTGTGGAATCTGCAAAGGGGGTCCGATCGCGGCCGTGATGCCGGCAGGAATCTGGTACGGGCGATGCACACCCGAAGTCCTGGAACGGATCATCCAGGAACATTTGATCGGCGGCGAACCGGTCCGCGAATATGTCATCGCCGACCGCCATGAGCCGTGCTAAAAGCCATGAGCCGTGCTAAAAGCCCCCACGAAAAAGAGGGGGAGGCAAGGTGGAACGGCGGCATGGATCGATGGGGCAGCGTGGAATCGCGTGTCGATCGGCACGCGCCCCGGACATCGAGGCGGCTTCGCGATATGATCAAACCTTTCCTTCAAGCTCACGTGGAACCGACATGAACGTTGGGATGCTGTTTGGCCGAGAGTCTCGAATTCTCGCCACTCTGTTGCTTGTGACCGCCGTGATTGGTCCGCCGGGATGCGGCAATTCGGGGAGTGATGAAAAATCGGAATCGCAACCCGCCGATGCTCCCTATGCTGCCTCGGGCGGGTTGCCGACGGTGCCGATGGGGGACCAGAACGATGCGGCCCAGAACGATGCGGCCCAGAGAACGATGCGGCCCAGAACGATGCGGCCCAGAGCGATGCGGCCCAGAGCGATGCGGCCCAGAGCGATGGTTCGGGGCACAGTGCCGGCGACTCCGGTTTCGGTCCAGCGATCGGTGCCGCGCAACGACCGGCCTCCCCAGAACAAGTCTCGCCAGCACAAGCCTCCGGCGATCGGGGCTCCGAAGAACCGGGGATCGAACCAAAACCCCGACGCGAGTTGCGTGCCGACTTGTCTCCAGAGAAGTTGATCGAATTCCTGGCCGGTGCCGATCAGGACATGCGATTGATTGTCAGCGGTCGATCTGGCATCGCCGACCATCAGCAAGCTCGCAGCGAACTGATTCGAATCGTTCGACTGAAGTTAGAAGCATCCCGACGACTGATTCAGCACACCGATGCTGACGCCCAGGCGCGGTCCGAAGGTGCTCGTGGCGAGTTGCAGTCGCTCTCGCACCTGGCGGCGCTGGATGATTTGAAGTCGGCGGTCGAATTGCAGGCGTTGGCCGAAAAGAATCTGCACGCCGAGGATCTTCAACTTGCCGCGGACAGTCGACTGGTGTTGATCGGATTCGCCATCGAGTCGCTGCAAAATGGTGACGAACAGGCGCCCAAGCGGATCGTCGATCTGGTCAACGGATTTGCCAAGTCGACCGATTCGACCGACGTCCCGGCGCTGATGGTGATGGGTGAGGCAAGGCACTTGCTGGGTGTATATGGTTACGACGAAGAGTCGAAAAGAATTCGCGACGTGATCATTGAGTTGTATGCCGACGCATCCGATCCGCAAGTTGCTCAAATGGCGGCGCAGATTGCCGGCAATGTGCAATTTGATGCGATCGAATCCTTGCGTGCGAAGGCGGCCGGTGGCGAAACCATTTCGGCGAACCAGTGGCAGGAAGCGGTGGAAGCCCTGATCAAAGAATCGGCCGACCTGCAAACGATTCAATATTTGGCCGGCGCCGCGTTGGAATTCGAATCGCTCGGGTTGAATGACTTGGTCGTGGCAAGCTATGAATCGCTGGCCAAGCATTTCGACGATCCGTCGTCAGCAACCGGTCGTGAGGTCGAATTGGCGATCGCCGCGCGGCAGGCGCGACAACAAGTGATCGGCCGACCGTTTGATCCGGACTTACCGGCGGTCGATGGCGAGCCACTGCGAATTTCCGACTATCGCGGCAAGGTGGTATTGATGCCGTTTTGGGCATCGGGCTTCCCCGATTCGCTGCAATCGGTTCCCCAATTGAAAGCGATTCGCGATACCGATCCTGACGACGTGGCGATCGTGGGGATGAATCTCGATCCGGCGGGGGCAGCGACCGAAGAATTCGCGCAGGCCAATGACTTGGGATTCGATAGTTTTTACGCCGAGTCGTCACCGACCGCGAAGATCACCAATCCTGTCGCCGCGCAATTCGGAATGGTGTCGATGCCGTTTGTCGCCATCCTCGATCAACAGGGACGTGTCGCGGCGATCAAACTAACCGGTCGAAACCTGGCCGAAACGGTGCAGGAATTGATCGCCAACGATCGTACCGGCAGTGATGCCAAATAAGCGGCGCGATCAACCGAATCGCATTTTCACTTGTTGGCCGTTCCAACAGGCATTTGGTCGGACATTTGGTAATGCGTCCGGCAGCTTGTCGATTACAATCAGTTTCCAGTCGAATGTTTTGTCACGGGGTTCACAATGCAGTTCATCGAATTGACCGGAAAAACGTTGCTCGATGTCGTCAATGAGGGCGAAATCGACTTCAAGCAACTGCATGATGCGGGCGTCAATAGCGACTCGATTTTGCGGATCAACAAGCATGGAGAGATCGAGCTTCGCTGCAAATCTCACTGGATGTTGGTGGGCGGGTTGATTGGCAACTTCGAAGAACGGTTGATGAATTTGACCAAGCTCGACTGGTCGAGTTGATCGAAGCGAATCGACGGCCGAACAGGGGTTCGAGTCAGTCGCCCAGTGGCCCGATCGGTGCGTGGCCGGTTTGCCGCTGGTCCATTTGGTTCGGTGCCCGTTTACCGGAATTCAATTCTTGCACGACGTTTCGCCACGCTTCCACGCGATCGAGCTGCAGAATTCCGGTCCGGCCCTCGGCGCAAACGTCACCGCGGACGCCGAAGCAATGGGGTTGGATGCGTGCTGCGATCAACCCCGGCAGGTGGTCGAGCTTGATCGACCCGGCCAAAGTCCACCAGATTTGCTGTGTCTCGGCGAACGACGCCAACTGTTTCAGACGCTGCGGCCCGAGGTGCTGCAGGCTCGATTTTCCATCCTTGTTGAAAGTGTCGAGGAGACATCGCCGCATACCGGCCTTCGCCGCTTGTTCAAACACCAGCTCGGGTGAAAGACAGTGGGCCTGCTCCCAATCGGCATAGGCGACAGCGACCAATTCAATGCGGTCATCGAGCAAGCGATCGATTTCGGCCCAGTTCTGGCGAAGGCGTTTCGCGGAGTCACAACCGCTGGGGCCTACTTTGGCGAACTTGAATGAACGGGGGACTTGATCAGCGACCTGGCGGGCTTCGGAGGCCTCACCGAGGGCTGCCGACAGCAGGGGGAGATGACCGTCTCGGGCGGATTCGGCATCGGTTTTCGATTCGATTTCGCGGGCGGCTTGCCGCCAGAGCAGGGGATCGACCGGAGCAAGCGGACCGTCGAGCGGCTCTTTCAGGTCAATCACGTCGACTTGTGCGGCGATGGCGGACCGCAGTTCAGCGAGATCGCGGACGCTGACGAGCAGCATCGTCGCGGCGAGGGACTTGGGGTTGCCATCGAACTCGGCGAGGTTTTCCGCGACGGCACCGGCCCCGGGAGCGATGAAATCAGCTTCGTGTCGATTTGTCACGTGGATGCGGATAGGCGATTTGCGGCGGGCGGGGTAAAGTCGTGACATTCTCATCTGAAGTCAACGGCACTAGCCACCAAGGGTAACGTTGCAATACGAGTCCATAAATACGGCCGACCATCTGCAGGAATTCTGCGCCGAGATCAGCGAATGTCCGCTGATCGGGTTCGACACAGAATTCGTCTCGGAAGACAGCTATCGGCCACAATTATGTTTGATCCAAGTCGTCGCCGGCGACCGTTTGGCGATCATCGATCCGTTTCCGATGGAGCAGACCGAGGTCTTTTGGCAATTATTGACCGAGCCCGGTCGCACGGTGATTGCTCACGCTGCTCGGGAGGAGGCGAGATTCTGTTATCGCTATACGGGCAAACCGATCGCCGGTCTGTTTGACACGCAGCTCGCTGCGGGGTTCGTTGGCATGGAGTACCCGGCATCGCTGGGCACTTTGGTGCAGCGGCTGGTCAACAAGACTTTGCCCAAGGGCGAAACCAGAACCAATTGGGCCCGTCGTCCCTTGACCCGCGACCAGATCATTTATGCATTGCACGACGTGACCGATTTGCAGTCGATGTACGAGAAGCTGTCGGGGATGGTCAACGATCTTGATCGACAGTCGTGGCTCGAAGAAGAGACGGCGGTATTCCAGCAGAAGGTGATCGACGCGGAGACTCGCGAAAACTGGCGTCGCGTGAGCGGTTGTTCGGGCTTGAACCCCCGTCAATTGGAAACGGTCCGCCAACTTTGGATCTGGCGAGAGAATCGTGCCAAAGAAACCGATCGACTGCCTCGCCGGGTGATGCGTGACGACCTGATCGTCGAGCTTGCCCGACGCGGTTCGGCCGATCAGAAGAAAGTCCGGGGCATCCGAGGGATGGAGCGTCGCGGCTACAACGACCACTACGCTGACATCGCCGAGGCGATTCAGATCGCGTTGGATACTCCCGATGAGGAATTACCTCGGCGGCCACGTGGATCGCGGCGAGTTGTCTCACCGATGCTTAGTCAGTTTCTTTCAACGTCGATCGCATGCATCAGCCGCCAACATCGATTGGCGCCACCGATTGTCGGGAACACGGATGATGTGCGGGAGTTGCTTGGCTACGAACTGGATCACCGCAAAGGCGATCCGACGCCGTCGCTGTTGAGCGGTTGGCGTGGCGAGATCGTGGGAAAAACGTTCCGCAAGATTCTCGCCGGTGAGCTGGCCATCCGCGTTGCCGATCTCAAGGAAGCGCAGCCGTTGGAGTTCATCGAACCATAATCTCGGCGTGCCCAGAGGCACTACCTCGATTCCTCGTCGGTGCTCCGCCGGCTCACTCGCTCGCTGGTCGGACTCATGTAGTGCGTGGCTTCTTCGGCCACCAACACGGTGTCGCCGGAATGAACTTCCGTGCGGAACCGGTGATGTCCCGCTTTTTCGGCTTGAGCGACAACTCGCATTCGCACTTCTTGACCGGGCCCGATTCGCGGGATGGGATCAAACAACACCTGTCCGGTAACGACTTCGCCGCTTTGTCCTTCGATTCGCCGTGGCTCGATACCGTGACTGAATTGGGCCACCGTGCGAATGTCGGTCGCTTCCTTGCTGCCGCGATTGCGAACGACGATTTCGTAGATCACGTCGGTTCCGATCGGAGCGGGCGCAACCGGGTCACTGATCGACAATACGAGGTCGGCGATCGATTCGACGCGAGTCGCGATCGTAACATCCGCGTTGCCGGCAGCGGTGCCCTTGCAGTCGAACGCGAACAGATGCTCGCCGGTGGTCGTCATGTCGCAGCGGAACTGATAGTTGCGAATCGCTTTGGGTGCCAGTGCGGTGATCTCCCAACGCAACGTGTGGCCTCGAAGCTCGGCTTCTTCGATTCCGCCCAGGTACTTCACGCCCACAGGCAGCCGCAGCGTGGCGACGATCTTTTCACTGGTAGCCGCACCGGTGTTTTGAACCTGCAGGTTGTACATCGATTCGGTGTTTTGGTATTTCAGTTCCGGTCCGGTTAGCATCGCCTCGAGTTTGGCGGCGGCGACACGAATCGTCTTGGACGACTCGGCTCGCAATTCCAGGTCGCCGGATGCGAGACCATGAATCTTCAGGTCGCCAAGATCCTGGGCGGTCAACTCGACGTCAAACTGAGCCTCCTTGCCGGCAGGAATGTCACCGATTTGTTGCGTCTGTGGCGTCGCCGAATTTGGCGAGAGGGTAAAGACCACGTTCGGTGCGGTTCCATCACCAGGATTCAGGACTCGGACCTTGTAAGTCTGCGACTGTCCGAAGATGACCTCGTCGGGACCGTCGATGTTCAAGTCAAGTTTCGGTTCGTGCACATGAACTCTGGCAACACTCTTTTGCGGCACCAGCGTCCAATCGACATCCAAATCGTAGGTGCCACTGCGAGCGGCCTTCAAGCGGACCATCATTCGTTCCGAGGCACCGGCGGGCAATTGATCGATCGTCCATACCAATCGCTCGGTCGAACCCTGAGTTTGCGTATCAACGCTGCCCTGCGTGGCATTCTGGCCGCGAAGTTCGGCCCAATCGGGTACCACGGCACGGACCAAGACACCTTCGGCATCAATCGATCCGCGGTTTTCGACACGGATCTCGTACTCGTTCGTTTGACGAATCATGATCTCGCCCGGACCATTGGTGACCACCCGAATCCCTGGCAGTTCGGAAGCCGCGGCGGCACCGCCCGACTGTGGACCATTGAGATCGTATTCACTTCGCATCCGATTGTTGCGGGTTTGAAGAGTGGACGTGGCAAAGTTGTCCTGGGAGCGATTTGGTGCGCCGGTCGACACCGTTGCTGGCGAGCGTTGAATGTCGATCGGCTGTGTGGTAACCGACGCAGAGTTTTGCAGCGGCCGAGTGTCGACGGTTCCGCTGGGTGCGGCCGATATTTCCACCGCCTGACCATTGGTGCTCATCGGTTTCATCGAGGGGATCAATTCATACTGGCCCTCGGGGCGAAGATCGGGATGCGAAACGCTGGTTCCCGGACGCCGGTACGAGGCGACTTCTCCAGCAGCCACACCCGAGCCAATCGGTGCCCCTTGCGTCTCGGTTGTGATCGCTGAGGGCCCAAATGCTGAAGCTGGTGGTCCGCTGCGATGAGCTACCGGAAGAGAGGGTGTCGAATTCGGGGTCGATGCAGCGTAAGGATGGCTGGGAACCCCGGCGACCGGAACTGGACGATTCACAGGATCGACCGGAGTGGTATAGGCGGGGGACGCGGTGGGGGACGGTGCTGACAACGTCGAACTGGGAACGCCCACGTCGGTCGCCGATTGCGGCTCCTCGTCCTTGTCGGCTCGAGCGGACGAGCTGATCACCGCCAATGCCGTTGTCGGTCGAGAGGGAACGGGCACGAGCGTCGGCTGCGCCTCCACTGGCTTGGCGTCGGACTTGACTTTCGTGGCGTCCGCTACCGATTCTGGGGCAGGCGATTGATTCTCGGCTTCGTCCGCCGCGTCTGCGTCGTTGATTTCTCGCCGCGCAACCCTGGGGACCAGTTCGCCGATCGTGCCCCTGCCTGCGCTTGTGGATGATGAATTGGATGCCGCGGCGATTTCGGAGGCATCGAGTGCATCAACACTGCGACGCCCGCTGCGTCGACTGCTGCTGCTGTTGGACAGCTCCGTCGATGCGGCGTTCTCGATCGCCATATCAGCCGATGGACGGGGTACTGAAAGGGCCGATGGACGGGGCACGGCAGGCGCTGGTGCTCGTTCCACCGTCAACGCGGAATGACGTCGGACGGATGCGGGTTGCGCCTGAATTGTCCTGGCCGATCCGCCCCGAATGATTCGCGTGCCGGCAGCCGCATCGGCGGTCGTGGCGCTACCACCTCGCAGCTCGGAGGGATCACGAATGGGCGTCTTGGGACCGGGTTGCCGGGGAGCCTCGACGCGATGATAGGGAATGCCTTCCCAGTTTTCCGTCCGGTTTTGGGCCGCCGGCATGCTGCCAATGTTGTGCGTCGAATTCGAGCTGTTGGCGCAGCTTCGAACCATCAAACAGACCATCCAGCAGTCCTCGAGGTGAGGCCTGGTTTTGATGTTGGTGCTGATGTACTGCGGGGGCCGGTTGTGAGCTGGACGTCGCAAACGCGCGGAAGATCCCCAACGGACGGGTGTTCCTTGTTTGTGGCTGTTTGCCGACGACTTGCTGGACCACACCGCTGTCGTGACTGACCGGTCCGGCCAAAATGACCTTCGGTGTGGGTGTGGTGCCGCTGGAAAGCGATACCATCAACAAAGCAGCAGGGATGGCCAATAAAGTCGAAGCCACAAGGAATCTGCGGTTGCCGCCGTCCATGCGTACATCTCGCGTTGTGAGCGTGAAGAAACGTAATCAACGTTTTCATCGTCCATCCATGTCGATCCTATTGAATCAAATCTGACGTTTGTGCCGATTCGGCAGAGGTGAATGATTGCTCCGATTCGGATCTCGCCCGCCCCTTCAGGGCGGTCCCATCAGACGTCAGACTGGCAACCAGCTCGCTCGCCACTTCCGGGCGTGCGGCGTTTGCACCGACGAGCATTTCAAGAAGGTTGAAAAATGAATCGACGAGAAAAGATCGAAGCGATGTTGGCAGACGATCCTAGCGACACTTTCCTGCGGTATTCGCTGGCGATGGAACTACGGAGCGAAGGAGATCACGAATCGAGCCTGCAGCGACTCGATAGCCTGACAGGCGACGACCCGCCCTATGTGCCGGCATTTTTTATGGCCGCACAGCAGTTGGTCGATCTGGACCGCGTAGACGAGGCACGCACGTACCTGCGAGCGGGAATCGAGCAGGCAAGAAAGCAGGCTGACGCACATGCGGCTGCCGAAATGAGTGAGTTCCTGTCGACCCTCGGCGAACGAGGTGAGTTGTGAAACTGGGTTTCACGGGACCGGCGTGGGTTGCGCGCCCCAGCGCGGCCATTGCCCAAATTGTTTGCTCGGATCGCGCCACGATTGGCCGCGTTTATCGGGCTCGCCTTGCTTCGCGACCACCCTGTTCTTCAAGGCCCCCCCCTTCGTTCGGCAAACCCCCTTCGTTCGGCAAATCATGTCCGCTGAGTCGACCACCGCCATCGTCCTGCGGACGATCGAATTCAGCGAAACGAGTCTGATCGCAACGCTGTTGACGCGTGACTTCGGTCGTCTGTCGGTGATGGCCAAGGGGGCCCGTCGACCGAAGGGACCTTTCGAAGGTTCGCTTGACCTGCTGGCCGTCTGTCGTGTAGTCGTCATCCGTAAGAGTTCCGATACGCTCAACCTGCTGACCGAAGCGAAGTTGCAACGACGGTTTCGCGGGGCCGAGAAATCATTGGAACGGCTGTACGGCGGCTATTACATCGCCGAAATGTTGCGGTTGCTCACTGACGATCACGATCCCCATCCCGACGTTTACGACTTGGCACTCCGAACGCTTCACCAAATCGACGGCACCGGCGACGTTGGGTCGTCGCTGGCCTACTTTGACCTGCAGTCACTGCGAATGCTCGGCCATACACCGGGCACCGATCGCTGCACCAATTGTGGGGGAGACGTCGAAATGAAAGCAAGAACGTCGCTGTCGCTGCTCACCGGCGGAGTCATCTGCGAAGCATGTCGGCCGAGGCAACGACAAACGATCTCGGTCCGCCGCGGCGTGATTGAAGAGATCAAGCGGTTGGGTTCGCCGAATACCGAATTGCCGACGCACGTGCCGAGTGAGTTTTATGGCGAGCTGCGTGCCGTTTTGAACCGATACATTCAAACAATCGTGGGCAGTGTGCCTCGCATGCAGCCTTTCTTGCCAAGTGCGACAAGGATGGAACCGACCGCATGAAGCGACCAAACATCGATATTCCGCGGGAGCAATCGGAGAATTCCGTTTGCGGCAAGCCAACTTCTTACGAGCAAGCGGAGAATTCCGTTTGCGGGAAGCAATCCATTGAAATGATAGCGACGGACCAAATCTGCGTTTCGCGAGCATGGGGAAGCCTGTTCGCCTGTGCGCTGGCATTGATGACCGGTTGCCAGTCGCTTGCGCAGGGTCCATTGGCAGGCAGCCCGTTAGCTGGAGGCTCGTTGAACGGAACTGGCACCGCCAGTGATTCGCCCAATCCGGTGGCCCAGGTTTCGGGCCAAACATCTTGGACCGAAAAGACGAAAAAATCCACGACGCAATTGATGAATTTCGTTTCCGGTCGTGAGCAAGAGAACGCTCCTCGCGCAAAAGAACTGTACCAACGAGCTGATCTCCTGTTTCGTCAGGCGCAAACAGAACCAAAGGAACAGTCGACCAAGACCTACCAAGAATCGGCAAAACTGTTTCGCAAAGCAGGCGAGGCCGCACCGGGAACGGCGCTCCAGCAGGACGCGTTGTTCATGCAGGGTGAAGGACTGTTCTTTGCCGACCGTTTGACCGAAGCGACCGATATCTACCAAAAGCTGCAAAAAGAGTTTCCCCGCAATCGCCACAATGATCGCGTCGCAGCGAGACTGTTTTCGATCAGCCGCTATTGGATCGACACGGTCAAAGCGGGCGGGGACCGTTGGTACATCATGAATCTGACCGACCCCAAGCGACCTCGGCTGGATGTGGATGGCCATGCCATTCGTGTGCTCGACCAGATTCGCTATGACGATCCGACCGGTCGATTGGCCGATGATGCGACCATGGCGGCAGCGGCCGAATTCATTCGCCAGCAGAAGTTCGAAAAGGCGGATGAGTTTCTGACCGACTTGCGGGAAACGTTCAGCGATAGCGACCACCTGTTTCTTGCCCACCTGCTAGGGATTCGATGCAAATTGGAGATCTACGCCGGTGCCAAGTACAGCGGTTTGATTTTGGAAGAAGCCGACAAGCTGGTTCGACAAACTCACCAGCGTTTTCCTGATCATTTGCGTGACGAAAAGTATCGCGAGATCCTCGCCCGGGCGGCTGCCGAAATCGCCTATCTGCAAGCCGAACGCTACGCTTATCGCGCCGATTATCGTGAAAAACGCAGAGAGTATGGTGCGGCTCGCTTCAACTACAACGAACTGCTGAAGCTTCACGGGAATACGCCGCAAGCCGAACTGGCCCGCGAGCGTCTGGCCGAAATCGAAAAGCTTCCCGCTGTCCCCGAACAACGTTTGTCATGGCTGACCACGATCTTCCCCGATTCGTCGCGAACCGAACCGCTGAAGACGACTCAGCCGACGGGCACCGATCAAGACACCCCAACGATGCTACGATGAACGCGTCTGCCGAGCGAAGTGATTGTTCACCGTTCCATCGCGGATCTGTCGCACTGCTATGCCTCAGTTGGCTGGTCGCGTTGGTCGGATGTGCGTCGTATCGCTTCGGCCCCGGATCGCTGTATCGCTCGGACATCCGTACGGTCCATGTCCCGATCGTTCGGAACGATACTTTTCGCCATGACCTTGGCATTCGGTTGACCGAGGCTCTTGTCAAAGCGATCGAACGCCGCACGTATTACAAGGTAACGGACGATCCGAACGCCGATAGCACCTTGCGTTGTCGAATCGTCAGCGAGTCCAAGCGAGTCTTGACCGAAACGGACACCGATGATCCTCGAGCGCTCGATGCCACGATCTCGGTGCAGGCCGATTGGATCAGCCGTAGCGGCGAAGTGATGCTACAAAATGCGATCGCGGCCGGCGATGACCTGATGGTGCTGTTCGGTAAAGATGCTAGATTCGTTCCTGAAGCTGGCCAATCCATCGACACCGCCACTCAACAGGCGATCGATGCTCTGGCCGAACGAATCGTGTCTCAAATGGAACTGCGTTGGTGATCAGCAGCTGGGATCTCGGTCGACGCGAACTCGAACTTCGTCGCCGGCCATTGGTGATGGGGATCCTCAATGTCACACCCAACAGCTTTTCCGACGGCGGCCGATACAACGATCCGAGCGCCGCGATCGAGGTCGCGATCCAGATGCAAGCCGATGGCGCGGACATCGTCGACATCGGCGGCGAGAGCACGCGGCCATACAGTGACCCGGTCGGCGTCGATGAAGAGCTCGCTCGTGTGATGCCTGTGATTGAAGGGCTTGCTGGTAAACTGTCGATCCCGATCAGCATCGACACCAGCAAGGCAATGGTCGCCGATGCTGCCACTCAGGCGGGTGCCGAAATCATCAACGATGTCACCGGCTTGGAGGGCGACACCGACATGCCCCAGGTGGCCGCCCGCAGTGGCGCCGGCGTCTGTGTGATGCACATGCGCGGCACGCCGCAAACCATGCAAGACGATCCGAGGTACCAGGATGTGGTGGCAGAGGTCTGCCACTATTTGATCGCGCGACGCGATTTCTGCGTTTCGGCAGGAATCCAGCTCGAGCGAATCTGCCTCGATCCGGGCATCGGTTTCGGCAAGACACACGAGCACAACCTGCAGCTACTTCGTGCAACCGGGCGGCTGACGCAACTCGGCAGCCCGATCCTGATCGGCCATTCGCGAAAGGGATTCATTGCCAAGCTGCTCGGTGACAAACAGGCCGATCGCACTGCCGCGACTTTAGGTGTCTCGCTCGCAGTGGCCGCCGCGGGCGCCCACGTGATTCGAGTCCACGACGTGAAAGAAACGGTCGATGCCTTAAAACTGTTCGAGGCGGCTGGTGGTCTCGAACTGCGCTAGTCGCGATGGACGCGCGAGGGCCGATCCCAAACAGCTAACGCGGCTTGCAGCTAACGCGGCTTGCTTGCGTCAAGCTCGTTGCCAGCCGGATCCCTACGATCCTGGTCCGACAGCTTGTCACCACGACTCACGGGAACAGCGATCGTTCCCGTCGGGCCGAGAACAATGGTTTGCTTGATGCCATGTACCGACTCGATCGTGAAGGTCGTTGCGTTCATTGTCGTTTGCTCATCGCAGGGATACGTGTCCGGAGATCGAAAAAACCGTTACGTAAACCATCGGTCAATCCAATTAGGGCGCGAGAGCATTTTGAACACTCGACCCTTAACATTCGCCAAGCGAATCGGGTTGAGACGAATGTTTCGATCATGATCACCACGAAACGACTCAATCGCAACTGACTAAGTGCGCAGCGGGACCACTATCTGGCTACACTGGCGTCGAGCACCGCATCCAGCCATGACCCAGACGGTTGTACTACCGCCTACGGATCAAGTCGCCCCTGCCAATTTTATCGATCATGAGAACCGCAGTCCTTTTACTCCCGATCGGGATCTTCCTCGGCACGCCGGTCGGCGCTGAAGACCGATTGAGCGTTTACGATCCGATCCCCGACGGAAATCGAGGGCTGGGCCGTCGCGTGCGGGCACTTGGTAAAAGACCACATGGAACGAAGCGGGATGCGTTGGACGCTCGAAGGTGCTCGTGGGCTGCCCAACGTGCGGGCCGTATTTCAGAGTGACTATTGGGACAAATTCTGCAAACAGCGAGTCACGGAACTGAGCGAGAACAGCCATCCAAACCGAAACATGGTCAGCCACTACACTTCGCTCACCCTGGCATGCTAACCGGCGGGTTGCCGGTCACACTCATATCGAACCAGCCGAGCGTCGAATTCCAGATTGTGATTAACTTGTATGATGACTACGGCGAAACGGACAGCGCAGAGTTAGAAAATGACAGAAACTCATCAGATTTAAGTTTCTCGAAACTTTCAATGGTAAAGTACGACTTGTTCAAATCACTTCCGAGCTCTTTCCATTCAAAATCAGTGTCATCCGTGGTCTCATAGGTTGAGGCTCCGGCGCCATCGCTCCTTCTTAACATGCTTCGCCTGATTGACGTTGGAACGTACAAGCCAGACATCTCTTCCCATTCAATTCGACTGCGTTCTTTAACTAATCTCTTGCCACTGTCGCGTAGACGAACCGCCACCTCACGAATTCTAGGCACCATCGTAGATTGATCGAAAACCCACCTGTAATCAACAGAGTCTTGATCTACGTGATCGACCGCCAGTTTGACCGTGATCTCGCCGTTCGGCATCATTGTTGAGGATAGTCCGCGTTTCCCAAGCAATGTTCGTTCCCAAAACAAGTTGCTTGAGGATTCATCTGTGATCGTGTCAGGGAACCTCTCCAAGCCCAATGTGAGAAAAGTGGGCCACCCAACCTTCCTTGGGTCTTTCAGCAGTTTACTCCCCGATACCTCTCTAATACCGCGCACATCGCGAACGTACGCCTTTTCCCCTTTCGCTATCAATAAGGCAAATACGCGTTTGGACGTTTTCGGTTCGTCATCATTCGTCCAGTCGTCCATCTGAACAGCGCAAACCTCAAGCCAGTTCTTCGATTCCCGATCATGCACCAAACGCAATCGCGACTTAAAACTACTTACTTCTCCGTCTGGATTTACGGTCAAGATTTCACGTGTGCATAAAACATCGTAGCGATCTATCGACCGATTATTCAGAACCAATGCCTGCAGCAAAGAAGCTGCGTAATCTGGCCCCGACGATGTTTCTTCATCCAACCGCGAGCGATCTGACTCTTGACCTGTCAATGGCGGGACAAGCAAAACGGAGAGAACTAGAAGTGTCAAGCACGGCATCTTCCGCCAGCAAGCACTTCGTCCTTTACAAAACACTGCCAAAGCGAAGAGCGGCAAAACTCGGTCTCCCGTTGTCAGAACGTGCTTTAAAAAGCCGCTCGGCGGCGTGCGAGTCGTTTTGACTTTAGATCGATCATCGCAATGTAACATGACAGCTTCTGAGCTTTCGGTGAGTCGTTCATAGTCTTCTGAAAGTCGACGAAGGCGGTTCATCCAGGCGAAAGTCCGTTCCACGATCCAACGTTTGGGTAGTACCACAAATCCTCTTACGTTGACCGGTCGCAGAACCGTCTGAAGGATCACGCGGCAAGTTTCCTTTGCCCAAACCGGCAAACCACATTTCCCATAGGCACTATCGGCAAAGACGACTTTGAGTCGACGGTACTTGCCTTCGATACGGTGCAAAACGAAATGAGCACCTTCGTAGTCTTGAATGTCTGCAGCATGAACGACGACCACCAAAAGTAGTCCGAGTGTGTCGACCGCGATGTGGTGTTTGCGCCCCGTGACCTTCTTTCCCGCATCGTACTCGCGTTGTTCGCCACCCTATGCCGTCTTGACCGATTGATTGTCAATGGTTGCGGCGGTCGGTGTGGACTTTTTCCCTTCGAGTTTCCGAACTTGCTCACGAAGTTTGTCGTGAATGCGTTTCCACGTGCCATCCACCCGCCAATTGCGAAAAACACCGTAGACGGTGTTCCAGTTGGGGAAATCAGATGGTAGGTACCGCTATTGACATCCCGTTCGATTCGAGTAGAGGATCGCATTGATAATTTTTCGCCGATCGATCGGCTTTCGGCCGAGCGTTTGCGGTTTGGGCAGCAAATTCCGAACCAACTGCCATTGTTCGTCAGTGAGATTACTGGCATATTCCTTGCCTGATGACATCGCTACAGCTCCATCCATGGGATTAATATTTCACCCCGAGCTGTAGCGATTTTTATGCGCTCAGGGCAATTTCAAAACACGTTCTCAGTTTGCACACGATCGCTCCCTCGCCCAAAATCAGCCCGGCCAACAAATTCCTGGAGAAAATTGTGTCGGTAACCCGCGGCAAATCCGCGAAAAGAACTCAATTGACAAAAGCCGTCCCATTAACCAACCGACAGGTTATCAACACTTTGTGTCGGCTTAAGAAGCGGAAAGATCAAAAATATCCACAGCCAAAATTATCACCAACCTCGTTATATTTCTTTGCACCCTCGACCGCATTTTCGTCGTCAAACAGATCTACGTCCCCATTTTTACATCTGTTCTCACCCCCGTAAATATCGCAGTCATTGATGCAGTCACGCTGTTTTATGCAGTAGACAAAGTTCGCTGGACCGGCTGGCACTGTTCCATCGTACCCATACTCATGGCCGCTCGTTCCTAGATCAAAAAACTCGTTTGTGCCCTCATGTTCAGTCGTGTTCGCGGGACAAGCGTCATCAACACAAGGCGTCTCTGAACAGAAAAAGTCTGGATACAAATTGGAGCAAAAGACCTGTTCGATATCCCAGCATTGGGCGTCAACAATGCCGGAACATACGATGACAATGACTGGAAGTGTCAGGGCCTGTGATATTAGCCGACGTAACATTTCAATATCTCCAAGTCGAGTATGTGAAACTTAACAAAATATACACACCCGTGAACGGAAGGCTCTGTACTCACGGATCGTTGGAGCCCCATTTATTGAATGGGATGGCTTGGTGAACTTAGGATTGGTTCACGATCAACGTAAACTTTGGACTTTGAAGTCGCTCGATCGCTACCCCACATTACATCCCAGTTGATACGTGCATCAGATTCCTCCGCAAGTCGTTCCTCTAGACTCTCGGGAATCTGAACTGAAACTCTTGCCACACTGCGAGTAGCTTGCCTGGTGATTATTGTCAACCGAGTGCCGAGCAATCGCGCGCTGACATTTGCCGGGTTTTTCGCATCAGTTTCATGTGCTCTGTCGACCACAAGACGCGCCACGACAGCATGTCCAATCAAGCGACCGTCGTCACCTCTCGAAAACCTCACTATTGACGGCAAAACACTGATTGGTGATCGAGTTGCGATAACACCTCGGATGCCTGCTGATTTTCCGCTTACCCGATCCTTAAGAAGACATGACAACGTCGTCGCGGATGGGCCCACTCTAGACATATCGATAGACAGATGAAGTTCTCCGGATTTATCATCGATTCGAACAATCTCTGACTCAATAGCTGGATGCGGGGGCGTCAAAGATAGCTCCAATGTTTCAATCTTTAGCGGCGGAGTTGCCGTAAACTGAAGCGACTTGATGATACGTTCCGAAGCGGCCCTCTCCTGTCGATTTCCTGAGCCAAAAACCTGAATCAAGAACTCTTTATCACGAAAAGCCAGAAGACCGGTGATCTCACTGACCACTTCCAGTTCGACACTGGACTCGCCGAACTTGTCGCCGTCAAAAAACAACATCTGTCGCCAAAACGCTTGCCGTTTAGCATCGACCTTGATCGACAATACACCATCGACGCTACCGCCCGGCGCAATCTTTACGGAGGACATTTCAACACGGACACAGCCGCACGTTCCGGTGGGTTTTTGAAGAATCACCTCCGAATCCCCCGGGTTTATCATCCGAAAGGAAACCTTTCGATCTGCCCCGTCTTCAACAGGACCAACGTTTAATCGTCCGAAATATTCGTGCGGACGCGTCTCCTGCAGCGTGACAAGAATACGGTTTTCTGCCGCACAGGAGGAATAGAAAAGAAAAGCTAGCAACAAGCATTTGAGAACAGAAAAACACAGTGATTTTATATGCATCAGGCTGCCCCGCGGAAGGTCCGATTACTTTCTGATGAACATAGCGACCGTATCTCCGGTTGCAAGCGATCCCCTTTCATTTTCATAATTCTTCCAGTAACTGCACTTTAGGTGATTTGCCTTAACCCGAATTATTCACCATGGACGTGATGTGATTGGATTCTCGTAAAGTTTGTTTGAAAGTTTCAAATTCCGCAGCAAACCAGCAAGCATGAGTTTATGGACGCAATTGTTGCTGAACGTATGAGGGACGAACTGACCGGAAAAACCGTTGGTGGTTGGTCAGTTGGTAGCTACCTCGGTGCAGGAAAGTCGGCCCTGGTTTTCGAGTCAGCAAACGACGGGCGAATCGCAGCCTTGAAGGTTTTGTGAGTTCTATCTGCCCATGTTGACGGGATTGTTAGCGTGACTGATTTCTTTCCACTCACAGGAGAAACCCATGCCGCATTTCCCCAACCCGCAGCTCGCACAGCAATGGCGTGACCGCATTGAACGGTTCGCACTATCCAGCCTGACCATCGCTGAGTTCTGTGAACTCGAAGGCTACTCGGTCGCGTCCTACTATCAGTGGCGCCGCAAGCTGCAAGCCTCTGTCCCCAATGATCAGCCTGTCCCCAACGATCGCCCGGCCTCGTTCGTTTCCGTCCCGCTTCAGCCTTCCGTGCTGGAACCGGCGCAGCAAGCCAGCCTGCAAATTGAATTGCCCGGAGGGGCGGTTGCTCGACTCGATCAGAACGCCACCGACGAACAACAACGCAGATTGATCAAGAACATCGTCCAGACGCTCAGCGAGGTTGGCATCGTGATCGCACTGGCACCCACCACGCGGATCTTCGTCTACACCGAGGCGACCGATATGAGAAAGAGTTTCGACGGCTCTTCATGATGCTCCCCTTTGGGGCGGAGGGCCGGCTTCGCCGGGGATCGCGGTAGGGACTTGGTACTGATGTGGCTATTCAACCCGATTCTGACTTCTTCAAGACAGCCGTTCGCGTCGGTTCGCTGGCTTGGCTGCCATCGTCCGGAAATGGCTCGCAGAAGGGCACCGCCCTCGATGCCTATCGAATGCACACACACTTTGAAGTGCTTCGCGGAATCCCTGAGCGGATCGACGCAACCCCAGCCAAACCGAAAGGGAAAGACGACGAGCGGGCGGTGCTGGCTGCCACTCTCACGCGGAACCACTGCTATGTCATTGACCGTGGCTACGCCAAGTTCGAGTTGTTCAATCAGATCCATGCGATTGGCAGTAGTTACATCTGTCGGGCCCGTGACAACGGTACGCCGAAGCTGATCAGCGAGCGTGAGTTGACCGATGCCGACCGCGCTGTGGGGGTTATCGGTGATCGCGAAGTTGAATTGGGCACTCACACAGCCAACAGCAAAACGGTGGCCACCGATCACCGCGTGCGACTGATCGAGGTCAAAGTTGCCCCACACGTTCGAACCGGAAAAGGGGGCAAGGCCAGTGACGGAATCATCCGTTTGGTCACCGACTTGATGGACGTTCCGGCCGAACTGATCGCCGAAGCGTACCGCATGAGATGGTTAATCGAATTGTTTTTCAGAATGATCAAGCAACTTCTTGGCTGTCGTCACTTGCTATCGACCAAGCCAAACGGTGTTGAGATTCCGACGTATCTCGCGATCATCGCTTGCCTGCTGATACTGATCTATACGGGCGGCCAGCCCACCAAACGAACGTACGAGATGATCTGCTTCTACCTGCTCGGTTGGGCGAGCTTAGCGGAACTGGAAGGCCACATCAAAACATTGAAAGTCAAGATCGCCTAAGACCGCTGCGCGCCGAGTTCAGTTGGTAGTTTACTGCTGCGCTGAGAGCAACAGGCACGAGTCCACAAAGCGCCTCGACGACGCCCTGGAACGAAAAACATGATCGGAGATTTTAAAAATCGTCGTCAACCCAAATGCCGTGCCGAACAGTATTGGGTCAGCCCTCTTTGAGGCGTCTCCACGGATGCCCTCGGAACGGGCGACAGAGCCCGACTTCTCTCCCCGAGAGCACACCAAACGCGAGCCCGCTAACGCCTTCGGACTCGTTTTTGCCAGTACTCGACCCCCATTTCGTTCATCGAAGTGCCGTCCAAACAGATGGAAATGCGGTCGGTGCCGTCGACAACTTGATTCAACTGCTTGGCGGCGGCTTCACCGCTAGAGGCCTCGACCTGCTTGGATGACAAAACGATCCCGTCGTGACCGATTTGCTTGATTTCGTAGACCTTGATACCTGTTTCGTTGAATTCAGAAGTCAAAACGTCTCCTTCTCGAATGAGTTGATTGTAAATTTACTACTTGCACCATAGGCGCTCGACCAGAAGCGTTCAACAGCATTGCCGCGATCGAACTCGGCAATTACCCCCCCACATTCCCGCTTTCTATCGTGCCGCCCGATTCACGTGCGGCGATAGATTCGCATCGTTTTCCTGAAACTGGGAATTTGGGCTATTTAGACAATTAGCCTGGCAACGACTTTTCCGGCTAGACAGTCGGCTTGATTCCGATGTTGATGTAGGCATGCACGTGCGGAGCGCCGCGGAAGTGCCAGACAAAGGAGGGACCTTCGACCCGCCAGATGTCCCAGACTTCATCTTTGCCGAGATCGCCGTCGCGGTAAAACGCCATGCGAAGCTGCTCCAGACCGCCACCCTGCTTGAGGATCGCCATCGCCTCGTCAACGTCTTCCTGGCGATACGGCGCCAGAATCACCCGCAGCGTCTGTTCCACCAATTCCTGTTGGTCACTACTAAGATCACCGACACAGATGCCTGGAAACTGGCCACCGCTCCCTTGAAGCAGAACGTTCGACTCCTTGGGCGCTTTTTCGATCAACGCTTGTTTCGCCTGCGGGGCATCCAAGGCTCGGAAAACTTCGTTTGCTTTCTTCGTCTGGTAGTGGAACAGGTTATGTTTGGGGTCCTCTTCGGAATGTCCATAAATCAGGGGACCACCGAACGCGCGATTGGCCACGCTATTGCCATCGGCACGGAGCGTCAGGTGCCGTCCGGTCAGTTCCCACTCGAATTTCCCGCTTTGCGGATCGCCAAAAAGGGCACAGCTATAGGCGTCGATACCGGCGGCATCATCCTCCATCTGTTGAAGCAACCGCTCATAACCGTCCTCGGTTGTGACGTCGCGCACGATCTCCAACACGTTTTGCCGTTGTGCTTCGGTCAACAGTTCACCAATGGTTGGTTCGGTGATGTGCCAATTGGCACTGATTTTTTGACGCAACTCGTGATCGAACGGGAGGCAAATGACTTTTCGCTGTGAATCGGTCAACGATTGATAGAAACGGCCAACCGCCGTTTCCGCAGCGCTGCTTGACGTCGGAGCGGCGCCTGCCACATGAGCAAACAGCGGCAGAGAGCCAACCGCCAATGCGGTCCCACCGGCTCGTCGGATGAAATCCCGGCGACTGGGTTCAACTGGGCTTGTTTGACAATCAGGGCAACTACCATTTCTTGGTTTCATGGCACGATTCCGAGCGAAGGGTGATGTGGGGGGAGGTGGATCGACAGGAGGCCGCGGGCCGCACGCTTTAGCATAAGGCAAACGCGCCCCATGTTGTCGCATCAAAGCAGAATTGGACGACAATTTTGCGGTGCCAGGCCGGATCGCATTGCCAGTCCCGCCGCCGGGCGGATACAGTTCTATCCGAATGAGTGGGGCTATGCGATCAGTTCTTCGATCACTCTTCCGGGTTGCGAGTCGGTCAAGGTTTGTTCACGGCCGGACCATTTGTAGGCCAGATTCTGGTGCTCGAGTCCAAACAGATGAAGCAGCGTGGCGTGATAGTCGTAGTGATGCACGATGTTCTCGATCGCCTTGTGGCCCCACTCATCGGTAGCACCGTGAACGTGGCCGGCACGAAAACCACCACCGGCGACCCAGGTGCTGAAGCCATAGGTGTTGTGGTCGCGTCCGATTTTGTCTCGACCGGCGTCGTTTTGGATGACCGGCAACCGGCCCATTTCACCACCCCAGTGGACGACGGTCGATTCAAGCAGCCCACGTGCCTTCAAGTCTTTCACCAATGCCGCCGAAGCTTGATCGGTTTTTCGGCACGATGCCGGAAGCGTTCTCAAGATTGCACCGTGAGCATCCCAGCATTGATATTGGGTATAGACCTGGACGAAACGAACACCGCGTTCGATCAACCGCCGGGCGATCAAGCACCGCGAACCATAATCACTCTGCTGCTTCTGTTCACCACTCGTACCGTCGCTGATGCCATACATCGTTTTGGTCGCCTGCGACTCTTGTGACAGATCCAACGCATCGGAGGCAGCGATTTGCATCTTCGCGGCAAGCTCGTAGGAAGCGATCCGTGCCTGCAGATCGAGGTATCCGGGACGATCGGCGAGGTGCCGGCGATTCAACTGATCGAGGTACGCCAGCGACCGTTCCTGCACTTCGCCGGCAAGATGTTTTGGCGGCGTCAAATTCAAAATTCGTGGTTCGGTTGGCCGAACAACCGTGCCCTGGTAGATCGAAGGCAGGAATCCGGCTTGCCAGTTCTCGACACCTTCGACCGGAAGCGACGCCGGATCCGGTAAGGCGACAAACGCCGGCAAGTTATCGGCTTCACATCCCAGCCCATAAGTCAGCCAGCTGCCCAATGTCGGTCGACCGCCAAGCACTCGCCCCATCTGCAGCGCCTGAATCGATTGCCCGTGATTGTTGACACCGGTGTGCATCGAACGAATCAAACAGATGTCGTCCGCGATTGTCGAGGTGTATGGCAGCAACTCCGACAATTCCATACCGCATTGCCCGCGGGGCGCGAATTGCCAAGGCGAGGCAAAGACCTTGGAGCTAGCCTGGGCAGCGTTGTCGTACTTGATCTCACTGGGAAATGGCTTGCCGTCGTACTTGGCCATCTCGGGTTTGGGATCAAACAGATCGTGATGGCTAGGTCCGCCTTGCATCCACAACGAAATCATCGCTTTGGCACGCGGCGGGTGCGGCGGTGCTTTGGGCCTGGTATCGAACGACTTCGGCTCCAAGTCGGGCTTGGGAGGACTCGCCGATACATCACGCTGTAGCATCGACGCCAGCGCCAAGGTGCTCACTTGCAATGCCGATCCGGTCAAGAAATGACGACGGGTCCGATGATTGGGGTTGATCATGTTCGCATCATTCGACGTAAAGAAACTCGTTCGAGCTGAGCAGCATGTGACAAAGGCTGGCCAAGGCGCTGTCCTGGGGACGAAATGTCGAAGCATCCGGGGAGTGTTCCGATCGTGGACCCGCGTTCTGGAAATGGGTTTGCTGATCGGAAACAAATTGCTGGGCAGTTTCAATTTCTTCGGCGGTCGGATTTCTTCCGTAAGCAAGTTTCCACAGCTGAACAATCTGATGCCGCACGTCCTCTCCGACATCACGTCGAATCCGTTCGGACAACGCGTCGGCACAGCTCACGATCAAATCGCTGTTGAGCAGCATCAACGACTGGGTTGCGACAGTCGAGTCACGTCGCATGTCACAGTTGGGAGCCATCCGTGGCCAATCGAATGAATCAAGCACCGACAATGGACGACTGCGCCGCACTTCGACGTAAATGCTTCGCCGAAACTCCTGGCCCTTGAGCGTCAGCCGTTCACCGGTGCGCCCATCCTTGATGTTTTCGATTCCCAGAACCCAACGACCGACGCTGTCGGCCATGACCGGAACGGGTGGGCCGCCGGACTGCCGATCCAACTTTCCGCAAACCATCAATATCGTGTCCCGAAACGTCTCGGCGTCTAAACGTCGCAGTCGTGCCCCGCCATACAACAGGTTATCGGGATCTGCTTCGTCTTGTGCCGAATCAACTCGCAACGCCTGGCGATAGGCCGTGCTCTGCATCAGGAGTCGGTGCATGTGCTTGACGCTCCAACCTGACTGGATGAACTCCGAGGCCAGATAGTCGAGCAACTCGGGGTGAGTGGGCGGCGAACCCAACGCACCAAAATCGGCGGGCGTGGCGACAAGTCCGCGGCCAAAGTGATGCATCCAGATTCGGTTCACGATCACGCGGGCCAGTAACGGGTGTCGCGGGTCGGTCAAGCGCGTGGCCAATGCGAGACGCCGTCCACTGCTGGCCCGTTCACTGCTGGCCAGGCTCGAATCGTCCCACGGAATCTCGGGCAATTCCGCATTCATCGAGACGACCGTCAACCCGGACGGTGTCACCTTCTGCTGCGGTTGATCGTGATCCCCGCGCAAACAGGAATGATTCGGGAATTTTTCCCGCCACCTCGGTAACGGCCCGCACATAACCTTCGGGCGGTTTCGTCGCTCGGATCTGAGCCGCTTTTTCGGCCAGGGCTTTCAGCTCATCGGCCGCCTTTTTGTCATAGAGATAAAGCGAGCCAGCGGTGACGTTGAGACTCGGGTTTTCCTTGATCAGCTTTTTCTGCTCGTCGGTCTGCTTGTCGACCGGGGTATTCTTCGCATCGCGTGCCGCATCCCGAATCTGTTCGGGAAGTTTTTCGATTTGTTTCTCCAGCGTTGCCGCGATGAAGTCCGCCTGTTTCTCATTGCGTTGAATGTCGACCGCCTTGGCGTCGACCTCGATCACCGCAGCGATCTCGCGGTCACGATCGGTGTAAAGTGAAACAAGCCTTTGGTTGGGTGTCCGCCAGTTTTTCCAATCCAGCGCGGGATCAAATACCGCACGCAATTCATAATAATCACGTTGCGGGATCGGATCGTATCGGTGATCGTGGCACTGAGCGCAACCGACGGTTAGACCCAACAATGATGAGCTGACGATTTTAATCGTCTCGGCGATCGTCTCGTTGCGTGCCAGATTCGCGTCGGGAACTTGGCCGCCTGTTCCGTCGGGAGCCATGCGGAGAAACCCGGTCGCAATCAATGATTGCGCGTCTTCATCGGTCAAGTTGTTCAGCGGTGATGTGATCTGTTCGTCACCGGCCAGTTGTTCGACCACGAACCGGTCGAACGGCTTGTCGTCGTTCCATGCCTTGACAACGTAATCACGATATCGCCAGGCGTGCGGTCGTTTGGCATCGGCAACGTTGTAGCCTTCGGAGTCGGCATAGCCGGCAACGTCCAACCAATGCCGGCCCCATCGTTCGCCGTAACCTGGCGCTGCGAGCAACTCGTCGAGCAATCGCTCGAATGCCGCGGGTCGATCATCACGCATGAATCGGTCGATCTGCGCAGGCGTCGGCGGCAGTCCCCACAGATCGAGAGTCATCCTCCGCAGCAAACGACTCTTCTGGGCATCGTCCGAGAACGAGAATCCGTGCGGTTCCAGTTGCGAGAGCAGGAATGCGTCCACCGGCGAGCGAACTCGTGACGCATCCGCGACTGCCGGAATGGGTGGACGCGTGATCGGTTGGAACGACCAATGGGCACGTTCAACGTCGGTGATCAACATCGTGTCCAACGAAGCGGGTTCGGGCCTCAGCGTCGGTGCCCCGGCGTCAATCCACCGCCGCACGGTGTTGACCTGTGATTCCGACAAGCGAT
The DNA here is from genome assembly GCA_963734865.1 of Pirellulaceae bacterium. Classification (GTDB taxonomy): domain Bacteria; phylum Planctomycetota; class Planctomycetia; order Pirellulales; family Pirellulaceae; genus CBDCUW01. Next base: position 114,309 of record CAVTIV010000017.1, on the reverse strand, counting down.
GGGATGGATCGGGAGGCATTTCTCCCTCACGGATCCGATCGAGCAAAAAGCTGGCACCACTGTCGCCCGGTACGATCCCCGGTCCCGAATCGCCACCCGACTTGATGAACCGCGCCAACCGCACATCCAGTCCGCCCTCGCGCTGACCGCTCTCGCCATGGCATTGAAAACACGACGCTTTCAGCAGCGGTCGAACGTCGCTCTCAAAGTAGACCGATCCATCCGTTGGCGGCGTCGCCGATTCGGCAGCATCGCTGCGGCAGTGCAGCCACCAAAGGAGTGCAGCGACCAGGGCAACGAAACGAGGAAGGGTGCTTGTCACGGCAGGGCGGGGAGTTACCGGCGGGAAGTGGCGGGGGGCGGGAAGTGGCGGGGGGCGGGAAGTGGCGGGGTGGGCGGAGGGATTCTCCATTGTATTCATCTTTCACCCGCCAGGGTGAAAGGCTGGGCGGATGATACTGGCAAATGCCAGAAAACATCCTCCCTATGCCGTCAACGTGCGGTTGCGATCTGTGATCTTGACGTCGCAGGCTGTGAGTTTTTCTGGTGGCGGTCGCCCCGATCCGAGCGAGCTGGGCCATGATGCCGAGCAAAACGTCATGTCCGCGGGAACGGCGGGGAGCTTGATTCGGCCTACGTTCTTGGTTTCGTGATGCGAAGCCTGGCGACATTGGCGTCGAAAAACAGGTATAACCCTGCGACGGGCTACTCCTTCAAGCAGTTGCATGCGCGTCGACTTCATCATCACCGAACTGTTTGTCGGAGGCGCCGAGCGTTGCCTGACGGAACTGGCGATCGGGCTGACCCAAGGCGGTGATCAGATCCGTGTGTTCTCGCTCGCCCGGTTGCCCAGCGGCGGACAGCGCGGCCTGGTTGATCGGTTGCAGGCAGCCGAAATCCCGGTTGTCTCGGGCAATGCGGATTCGAGCCTTCAATTCGCATCCGCGTACCGCCGGCTGAAACGATGGCTCGGCGAGTCACCGCCCGATCTCTGCCAAACATTCATGTACCATGCCAACGTGTTGGGTACCTTCGCGGCCAAGTCATCGGGAATCGCGGTGCGTGTCGGAGGTCTGCGTGTTGCCGAGGCCAGGCCGATCCGCTGTTTGATCGAGCGTACCGCCGTCAGGCGGATGCAAAGTCTCGTGTGCGTCAGCACCGCGGTGGAAAGATTTGCCAGCGAACATCTAGGTTGCGATCGTTCACGGATGATCGTGATCCCCAATGGCGTCGACGTTGCACGGTTCGCCGGGGCAGACCCCATCGACTGGTCCCAAATCGGTTGGCCGAGCGATGCCGTGGTCACTTTGTTTGTCGGGCGACTTCATCGGCAAAAGGGAATCGAACTGTTGCAGCGACAGATCGATCAATTAGCGCCCGTCAACTCGCAACGCCGATTGCTATTGGTCGGCGATGGGCCGTTGCGTCGCGAGCTGCAACAGTGGACCGAGTTGATGGGCGAAGATCGCGTCAAACTGCTTCCCTGGCAAGCCGATGTCGCACCGCTGATGCGTGCTTGTCGGCTGTTGATACTTCCAAGTCGGTATGAAGGGATGCCGAATGTCGTGCTCGAGGCGATGGCTGCTGGTCGCCCGGTCGTCTGCAGCCGCGTCGAGGGAAGCGAAGAGTTGCTCTCGCAATCGGTCGACCACCAAGGCTTTCCGCAGGGCGATGACCAGGCAATGAACAGGCTCGCCGAACAATTCTTATCCGACGAGCACTTCAGTGATCGGATCGGAAAAGAGAATCAGTCACGAGCGCAAAACGAGTTCTCAATTGACGCCATGTTGGACCGCTATCGGACCCATTACCGAAAGCTATTGACCGATCGGCGACTTGACGTCTGAGAACTGCGCGACAGCGGACGGGACGTCGTGCTGCTACCGGTCAAGGGCCGGCTGTAGCTGCTGGGGCGGACCGGTCGATAGCTGTGCACGCGTGCCTCGTCGTCGCTGAAAGGATCCGACAGTGTGTCGAACAGTGACCCGCCGTCGGTAGCCGGCTGCGATTGACGAATGTCGCGTTGATTCGGGTTTTGGTCGGGCACCGGCATCCTGGCTGGTGGCGAAACTTGATCCACGGGCGCCGGCAAACGCCGGCTCGGTATCGCAGGCTGGCTGACTTCGGCATCCAACATCCGCTGACCGGCGTTTTCCCAGTCGCTCGGCGCCGACGGTGTGAAGCGAACGTCGTCGTTGGGACTGGTGTACGGCAGGTGCATCGGCGCGGCGTGCTGATACATCGGTGTCGAGTGGGGCGGCATCGCCTGATAGAGCGGATTGTGTTGATAAGTCGGCGGCTGAACGGGCATCATCAATTCTTCCATCATCGCTGCGTCACAAGCGTCGTCGCAGCCCGCCTGATCGCAGCGGCTGCCGCATTTGCCGAGACTCAGCAGTTTCTCGAAACCGCCGGCGACCACACCCAGTGCTTGATGGAGACAATTGCGTTTGGCGCCCCGCGAGCATTGACAGCTGCATCCATCGGAGCTGACATGGGGGCTGATCTGGCAATTGGCCTGGCAACCGCACTGCCCAGCGAGGGCAGCATCGTAGGTCACGAAGCAAAATCCGGCGGCGGCAACCGATACCAACAGATGCCGCTTGAGTGGTTCCAGAGTGGAGAACATGACAGGTCTCGAGGGTTCGGTCGTGAGCTAGAAATTCATCTTGATGCCTGTGGGTATCGACCCGAAAGATTCGGAACGACCACGAGAACCCGAAAGACCCGCAAAGTCGCCCCAATCCCCCAGAGGGTCCGACTGTGAGGATCAATCTACCGCTGCCGGCGGGGCAGACAGGCAGAGCAGACAATCGTGTTGCCGATCGTTAAACTGGCAACTAATTGCCGCTATTTCCTGTTTTTACGTTTGGGAAACCCGCCGTGACTTTCGATCCCTTTGCAGCCCGTGACCAATTCGATACTGGTAGCGGAGATGCCACGCTCTACCGACTGAGCCGACTCGAAGAGGCGGGCTTGGGTGAGATCAGTCGTCTGCCGTTTTCGATTCGCGTGCTGTTGGAGGCAGTGCTCCGCAACTGCGACGGATTCTTGGTAACCGAACAAGACGTCAAGAATCTAGCTGCCTGGGATGCGTCGTCACCGGCCAAGCAGGAGGTGCCGTTCAAACCGTATCGAGTGGTCCTGCAAGATTTCACGGGCGTGCCTGCCATCGTCGATTTGGCAGCAATGCGTTCGGCCATGCAGCGAATCGGAGGTGATGCGGAAAAGATCAACCCGCTGATCCCTGTCGACCTGGTGATCGACCACTCCGTGCAAGTCGATTTTTTTGGAACCGACAGCTCATTATCACAGAATGTCGAGATCGAATTCAAACGCAACCGCGAGCGTTACGAGTTTTTGCGATGGGGCCAGCAGGCGTTTGATAACTTTCGCGTCATTCCGCCCAACGTCGGAATCGTGCATCAAGTCAACCTCGAGTACTTGGCCCACGTCGTTGCCTTGCAGCAGACCGATGACGGCCCAGTTGCCCTTCCCGATACGCTGGTCGGGACCGACAGCCACACAACGATGATCAACGGTCTGGGCGTACTGGGCTGGGGCGTCGGCGGCATCGAAGCCGAAGCAAACATGCTCGGTCAACCACTGTACATGTTGATGCCCGAAGTTATCGGCTTTGAGTTGACCGGCGCAGTTCCGGCTGGCGCGAACGGCAACTGACATGGTCTTGACCGTGGTCGAACTGCTGCGGGCCGAGGGTGTCGTCGGAAAGTTTGTCGAGTTCTTCGGCGTGGGGATGAATTCGATGAGCGTCGCCGATCGAGCGACGATCGCCAACATGGCCCCCGAGTATGGTGCAACGATGGGTTTCTTTCCTGTCGACGATGTCACGCTGCAATACCTGCGTCAAACCGGTCGATCCGCCGAGCAAATCACGTTGGTCGAACGTTACACCAAAGAGCAGGGTCTCTTTCGAACCGACGATGGTCCGGCACTGAACTATACAAAAACGCTCTCGCTTGACTTGGGCAGCGTCGTACCGAGTCTCGCCGGTCCCAAGCGACCGCAGGACCGGGTCGCGCTCAAGGACATGAAGAAGTCCTTCCATGATTCGCTAACGGCGCCGATTGGAAAAGCTGGTTTTGGGCTGGAAAAAAGTGCCCTCGATCGCGTCGCGACCGTGAAGGAAAACGGACACAGCACCGAAATCACTCACGGGGCTGTCGTCATTGCAGCGATCACCTCCTGCACCAATACCAGCAACCCGTCGGTCATGATCGGCGCCGGGCTGCTGGCGCAAAAAGCGGTCGAGCGAGGCTTGACGGTCGCCGCCCATGTAAAGACAAGCCTGGCCCCCGGTTCGCGTGTGGTGACCGACTATTTGGATAAAGCGGGCCTCACCGAAAGCCTCAAAAAGCTTGGATTCCACACCGTCGGATATGGCTGCACGACGTGTATCGGCAATAGCGGACCATTGCCCCCGCGCGGTGGCCGAAGCGATCACATCTGGCGACCTTGTGGCCTCGGCGGTGCTGAGCGGAAACCGCAATTTCGAAGGACGCGTCAATCCGCTGACCAAGGCGAACTACCTGGCCAGCCCGCCGCTGGTCGTCGCCTATGCACTGGCCGGATCAACCGATGTCGACCTTGCCACCGAACCGATCGGTCAAGACCGCGACGGTAAGGACGTGTTCTTGAATGAGATTTGGCCATCCGCCGAAGAGATTCGTGAAACGATGGCGAGTTCCATTCAACCCGAGATGTTTACCGAGCAGTATCAAGCCGCCGTTTCAGGAAATGAGCTTTGGAATGCGATTGAAATTTCCGGCGGTGCGATTTATCCCTGGGACGAGTCGAGTACGTACATTCACCATCCACCCTTTCTGGATTCGGTCAGTGGCGATGCCGTTGCCGATATCGAACCGATCAAGGGGGCCCGAGTGCTGGCCCTGCTGGGCGATAGCGTAACCACGGACCATATTTCACCTGCCGGCGCGATCGCCTCCGACGGACCAGCGGGCAAGTATTTGCAGCACAGCGGTGTCGAAATTCGTGACTTCAACAGTTTCGGCTCGCGTCGCGGAAACGACCGCGTGATGGTCCGCGGGACATTTGCAAACATCCGCATTCGCAACCAGTTGGCGCCGGGCACCGAAGGTGGTGTGACGCGTTACTTGCCCAACGGCGAAGTGATGAGCATCTATGACGCCTCGATGAAGTACCAGCAGGACGGCGTTCCGCTTGTCGTGCTGGCCGGCGCCGAGTATGGAACCGGCAGCAGTCGCGACTGGGCCGCAAAGGGGACCATGCTGCTGGGCGTGAAGGCGGTGATCACGTCAAGTTATGAACGCATCCACCGCAGCAACCTGGTCGGCATGGGTGTTCTGCCGTTGGAATTCGCCGACGGCGCCAGCTGGCAGTCACTCGGCTTGACCGGCGAAGAGACGATCGACATTCCCGATCTTTCCAATGACCTGCAGCCGCGGTCAACGATCACCGTCAACGCGACCGACGCCGCGGGGAATACGAACAGCTTTCCTTGCATCGTGCGAATCGATACGCCGGTGGAAATGCAGTACTTCCGCAATGGCGGCATTCTGCCGACGGTCTTGCGGAACCTGTCATCGAAATGATCGCCGGCTCGCGTCGACGCGGTGCTGACAGCCGGTCGCGGTGACCGCCATTTTCAATTCCCACTCCTGTTCAATACAACCACCTTCAATAAGGAGCGTTTTGATGCCCAAAGCAAGTGCACGTCACATCCTGGTGGCGACCGAAGATGAATGTTTGGATCTGAAAAAGCGAATCGAAGACGGAGAAGACTTTGGCACTGTTGCTGCGGCCCACTCATCGTGCCCGTCCGGCCAACAGGGTGGCAACCTTGGCAGCTTCGGCCCCGGTCAAATGGTCCCCGAGTTTGATACTGCCGTGTTTGGCGGTGAAGTCGGAGTGGTACAGGGACCCGTGAAGACGCAGTTCGGATATCACCTGCTGGAAGTCACTCAGCGAACCGAGTGACAGAGTGTCAGCGGGTGCGCCGGACGTTGCGATCGATCTCGCTCAATAGGCCTCTTCTTGTTTCCAGACGACCGCCAAAGTTTTGAACAAGATTTTGATGTCCAGCCACAGTGACCAGCTGCGAATGTAGCGGTGATCCCAGGTGATGCGACGTTCCATCTTGTCGATCGTTTCGGTTTCACCGCGGCAACCGTTGACCTGCGCCAAACCGGTGATTCCCGGCCTGACTTTGTGCCGCAACATGTAGCCACGAATCAGCTTTCGATACTGTTCATTGTGCGCCGTGGCATGTGGGCGTGGCCCCACCAGGGACATCGTTCCATCGACGACGTTGAACAACTGCGGCAGCTCATCCAGGCTGGTCTTGCGCAAGATTCGACCGACACCAGTGATGCGTGGATCCTGTTTGGTCGCTTGCCTGACAAGGGGACCGTTATCGCACGTTCGCATCGAGCGAAACTTCCAGACCAGGATTTCACGGCCATCAAGCCCATATCGGCGCTGCCGAAAAAACACCGGTCCCGGCGACGAAAATTTGACAGCCGCAGCGATCATCAGCATGGGAATCGCTGCCACCACAAGTGCGGCAGTTGCAATGGCAATGTCCGCGGCTCGCTTGATGACACCATCAACTCCAAACAGCGGGTTTTCAAACACGCTGACCGCAGGCAAGCCGCCCATGTTGGTCCAGCGAGAATGAAGCAGCTCGAACACGAAGAAGTCTGGCACGATGTAAACCGAGGCGGTTGAATCGCTTAGCTGGTCCAGCAGGAACTTGATGCGTTCTTCGGCACGCATCGGAAGGGTGATCAACACGGTGTCCACGCCGCCACCGCGAGCCAGGTCGACCAAGTCCGCCAAATCGCCCGATAGCGCCTTGTCGTCGGTCTGCTGCTGTCGTGACTCTGTCCGATCGTCATAGAAACCCAAGACATTGAGCCCCAACGAGGGATCCTCGGCAACGTTCAAGGCTGTTTGGCGGCCGAGATCATTCAGACCGGCAATCGCCACTCGTCGCGTGCCAACGCCACGGCGGAGCATGCCCCGTTGCAGGATCCGCAAACACATCCGCCCCAGACCGATCAACGTCGGTGCCAGGACCACCCACGTCAGGATCGTTGACCGGGGAAAGTGCTGTCCGTAACGGGTGACGAATCCGATCAGTGCGAGCACCAAAATGGTAAACAACCAAGTCGTGACGACGTCCATCATCTCGCGATCGGCATTGCCCTCGTCCTGACGGTAATGCAATCCGGTCAACTGTGACATCAGCAAAAAGACGACAATCGCAATCAGACCTGCCGCTGACGCCATGTCGTCGACGTGCCCACTGCGGACCCAGGTGACGATCGCCAGCGATGCCATCACGCAGGCGGCATCCAGCGAAGGTTGTACGATGTCCCACCAACGACGATGGGACTTGATCAGCGAACACGACTGCATGAGATGGCCGAAAGTTGCGGTTCGATTCTGTTCTTCGAATTTCTGGGTTCTGCTTGGCTCCGAGCGTGAGCAAATTGCTTTGGAGGCGAACGCAGGCCGAACCAAAAGCCCCGGCTCGTTGGGAAATCCTAGCTTGAGGTTGAGTCGAACCAGTCCAATCCGAGATCAAGCGATGTTGCTTGATGGGTCAACGCACCACTACTGATGCGGTCGACGCCGGTTGAGGCAATTTCCCCGATCGTATCGATTCTGACGTTGCCACTCGCTTCCAGCTCAACCGGCGAATTCCGAGCGTCGCGCATCGTGACGGCCTCGCGAAGCTGCGCGAGCGAGAAGTTATCCAACAGGACGATGTCGGGCTCGACCGGAAGCACATCTCGCAATTGCTCCAGCGAGTCGACTTCGATTTCGACAATCGATGGTGCGATCATTTTCTCGACCGTCGAGGATCGCCATCGGATAGCAAGACTTGCGGCCGCACTCGCCGACAACGGACCATCTTGGTCGCCGCTGGCCGCCAAATGATTGTCCTTGATCAAGAATCCGTCGTACAAGCCGCTGCGGTGATTGCGACCACCACCACAACCGACCGCATACTTTTCCAACAGACGCCAACCGGGGGTCGTCTTGCGAGTGTCGTACAGACGGGCTTTTGTACCGGAAATCTCCGCCACAAATGACTGCGTCAGCGTGGCGATCCCACACAACCGGCAGAGGATGTTCAAGACGGTTCGTTCGCTGGTCAGTAAGTCGCGAACGTTCCCTCGGATTCGGGCGATTGGTTGCCCGGGCACCAACGGTTGACGGTCATCAACCAGGGATTCCACCTGCAGATCTGCATCAAACTCATTGACGATCCATGGCAGCACGGCCATCCCGGCGCAGATGCCCGCTTGTCGCGGCACGATTTCGCAGCCCCCGCGTCGATCGGCATCAACCAGGCAAACGGTCGTCCAATCGACCGCTCGACGTAGATCCTCGGCAATGGAGAGTCGAACCAGTGGCGCAAATCGCCTTCCAGCACATCATCGGCTGTCACTTGCAAGTAGTCGCTCATCGAAAAACCTATCAAGCCAATGTTTTCAGGTCAGAGGTCCAGACCATTGTCGCATGGCTAACCGCCGAACGGTATGCGGGTGATCAGGGAGTTGAATGACGGTGCCGATTTGCCCGATAATGCGATCGACGCTTCCCACAATCCTCCGCGGATCGTTTTCGATCGTAACCACTCGCAAACGTACGCTGATGTCCGAAAAGCTGACAACCACCCAATCGCCACTGGCCACCTCGCCACTGGCCACCTCGCCACTGGCCGCCTCGCCACTGGCCCCTCCACTGGCCACCTCGCCACTGGCCACCTCGCCACTGGCCACCTCGCCCTGGCCACCATTGTCGCAGCGGCGTGTGCAGTGGACGTTGGCGGCGATCGCCTCGGTCGCGATCGCCAGCATGATTGTCGCGGGGAACGTGTCGAGTCGACAGCATAACGTGGCAGAGGATTTCGGCGAGAACACGCTGTTACGGATCGATCTGAATTCCGCCCAATCACGCGAACTCGCCCTGCTGCCAGGTGTGGGGCCGGTACTCGCGAAGCGAATCGTCGAGAACCGGAATCGGCTCGGACCGTTCCGAACCGTCGACGACTTGTCGCGAGTTCATGGAATCGGCCCCAAAACGATCGAGCGATTGGGCGACGTTTGCGAAGTGCGACTCGATCGACAGGTGACAATCACGCACGACCGCTAATGGATCGCGGCATGCATGAGGTTTGACATCTTGAATCACCGCTCATCGCGACCACCGACGACGTTCACGTGTCAGTCACTGCGGCGACGGTGCCGACCACCGGTTGCCCCATCCGGCATACAAATCGTGCAAAAACGCTCGCCATTGTTCGCTGGTCCGCGAGGCGGGGTAGGGGACCGGTGGTTCGGGCTTGGCAGCGGTCCATACGATCTCAAACTGGCCATCTGGATTGACTTTGCCAATTCGCGGCGTCTGGAACGTATGCTGGGTCGCCGGGTCGATGCGAACGTCGCCGCCGGGCGATTGCATTCTCTGGTTGCGGATGGCGCGACGAATCGCCGAAGTGTCGGTACTCTCGGCCGCCGCGACCGCCTGGGCCCACAGCTTGACCCCAAAATAGGCCGATTCCATGGGATCGGTGACGACTCGTTGGGGACCGTACTTCTTGTGAAACGCGGTCACAAAATCAACGTTCTCGGGTGATTCAATACTTTGAAAGTAGTTCCAGGCCGCGTAGTCGCCGGCCATCGTCGCAGGATCCAATTGTCTGAGTTCTTCTTCGCCGATGCTGAACGAAATCGTGGGCAACGTCTGCGGCGTCATTCCGGCTTTTCGCAGCGCGGAAAAGAACGCCCTGTTGCTATCGCCATTGATTAGATTCAAGATCACATCGGGCTGTGCTTGCTTGATCTTTTCGATCACCGATTGGACATCGGTGCTTCCCAGCGGAAGAAATTCCTCGCCCACCAACTCGGCACCCAATTGATCGAGTTGGTCTTTGATGACTTCGTTGGCCACCCGAGGAAAAACGTAATCCGAACCAACCACAAAAAATCGCCGCATGTTCTGGAAAGCGAACGCCCATTTGACGGCCGGGATGATCTGCTGGTTGGGGGACGCACCGGTGTAGATCACGTTGGGTGATTCTTCGACTCCCTCGTATTGCACGGGATAGATCAGCAGATGATCAAGTTGCTCGAACACAGGAACGACCGTTTTCCGACTGGCCGACGTCCAACAGCCGAAAACCGTACAAACTTGTTCGTCCTCGATCAGCCGTGCTGCCTCGCGGGCGAAGGTGGCCGAATCCGAGCGACCGTCTGCGACAATGGCCTCGACCGGACGACCCAGCAAACCGCCTTCGCGGTTCAATTCGTCGATCGCCAACAGGACGGCATCGACAACGGGCGACTCACTGTCGGCCATCGTGCCAGTAAGAGAATGCAGAATACCGACCTTGATCGGCGCGCCTGTGGGAGTCGTCGCGAGGGGGGCAGGCGTCGCGAGGGGGGCGACATCGCCAGGGTGGTTGATCGCCGCGGTCACTCCATCGGATGAGTTGCCGCCCCGGAGGGCGAAAAAAGTGGCCACGGCAACGCCGACCGCGATCATCGCCAGAGCGGCTGCGACGAGACCACGCGAGGACGACTTGGCAGCGGCTTTGGGAGCATCGGCTTTGGGGGCATCGGCCAGCCTCGGCAGATCGGTCGACGACTGGCTCGGCAAACTGATTCCGACGCCCGAAAGCGCCCCCAACACGGCATCCAAGTCGGCTCGCATTTCGTCCATCGATTGGTAGCGACCTTCCGGCTTCGTCGCCATCGCGCGTTCGATGATGCCGGCGCAGGCCGCTGGAACGCTGGCTCGGACTTGACGGGGGTCGGGGCGGGCCGCATTGCAGTGCGCAAACATCACTTGAATCACACTGCCACTGTCCTGATAGGGGCTCTTGCCGGTCAGCAGACTGTAGTAGGTTGCTCCTAGCGAGTAGATGTCGCTTCTGGAATCCACCTGTCGCGATTCGCATTGTTCCGGGCTCATGTAGAACGGAGTGCCGACGATCTGGCCGGCTTGCGTCATCTGCATCGTTTCGGTCTGCGTCCGCTTGGCCAACCCAAAATCCGAAACCTTCACCGTTCCATCGTCGCTTAGCAGCAAGTTGGCCGGCTTGATGTCGCGATGAACCAATCCCTGTTTGTGTGCCGCGGCGAGACCTTTGCAGGCATCGATGATGATCCGCGTCGCTTCAGGAACCGAGTACGCGCCGTTTTGGGTCAAGTAGTCATCGGCGCTGCCCCCTGAGACGATTTCCATGACGAGATAGTAGGTCGACCCTTCCTGTCCGATTTCATGGATGGTGACCGTGTTCGGGTGATTGAGTTTGCCGGCACTCTTCGCTTCTGCCAAAAACCGACCCAGGGCGGCGGGATTGGCCGATAGTTCGGCGGGCAATACCTTGATCGCGACGTCGCGTTCGATCGCCGCATCGTGTGCCTTCAACACCACACCCATGCCACCCACACCTAGAAGTTCCGTCACCAGATACTTCCCAAGTTGCCGTCCCTTCCATTGCTCCCATGGGTCCGACGAACCATTGCCGGGCGACGTTGCATCCCCGCCGATGAACATGGTTTCATCAAAAGCACGTGTCGCGCCAAGCGCATCGTCTTTTTCGTTGCCGGCGGCGCGTTCGGGATCGCTATTGTTCGTCATCGTCGCTGATTGTCCCGCGGTAGAGGTTGCCGTCGGTATGCCAGGGGTCTCCGCCCCCGTTGCGGCCTTCGAGTTGCTTGTGGAAGCCATCTTCGATCACGAAGTCAATCAGATCGCCGGTTTTCTTGAGGCACTCAAACAGGTAATCACGCTCGGCATCGACGTTGGCGGCGGTGATGTGCGTGATCTGGCCCGTCGTGTGGCTGAAACCAACTCGTTCGTCGTAAACAGCCGAGCCGATCCAAATCGGTTGACCCTGATCGCCCTGCTTGTCCAGTTTCCAAAACCGCACATGATGCCGATGCCGTGGGTTGTCTCCCACCGGTTGCTCGAACGCAAGATCTTCCTTCCGTCCGAATAGATACTCGCTGCTGACCGGCGCCGCGTCATCGGGTCGCGATAGCACGGTATCGGCCGCGATCTTCAAGTCACTCTCCAATCCTAGTGCTGCGGCCGGATACCACTGGGCCGTACTCATGATCGTCTTGAGTTGCGCTTCGCTGCCGATCAACGCCACGTTCAGCGGATCTCCGGGGTGATGATCGCTGGTTTGGGTGATTCGTGGACTGTCATCGAGCTTGGGATCGTGTTTCGCGTGTCTGGTCCATAGGTAGGGCAGGATCACATAGGCCGCGACCAGCCATAGCAAAAGACAGCTGGCAACGATCTTGGCGGCCGCTGCACCTCGGAATCGCGTCCCCACGACCGTGACATCGGATTCAGTCGTGACATCGGATTCAGTATTCACGAGTGCCTTTCCATCGCAAACCAGGCGATACGTATTTCATTTTGAACAGGGCCAGGACGGCGATTCGCACTGGCATCAGACTACGACGCCGATCAGGACAAGGCAAGTGAAGGTAATGTGAAGGGATCCGGAAATCGCCCCGGCGCCCCATGGACCACGATCAAAAACTTCCCGGTGGCGGTGCCCCCGAGGCGAGAAGGACCGCAGCAGCTCGCTACCGCTGCCGCCGCTGGTCGCTGCGCGGCGTGCCGTTCGTCGCTGTGGGTCCTACTGATACAATCGGTATCCGATCAGCACCATCCGGCCAGGATTCGCATTGATGCCATCATCCACACCTGACAATCCCCCGACCGAGTTGCCGCCCGCGGAATTCCACCTTCATCAGCCGTTCGAGCCTTCCGGTGACCAACCGCAAGCGATCGAGGCATTGACGAAGGGATTCCAGTCCGGCGTTCGAACTCAGGTATTGCTCGGTGCCACCGGCACCGGAAAGACCTTCACGATGGCAAACGTGATCGCCAACATCGGTCGCCCGGCACTGGTGCTGAGCCACAACAAGACGCTGGCGGCGCAGTTGTACAGCGAATTTCGCGAGTTCTTTCCCGAAAACGCGGTCCATTATTTCGTCAGTTATTACGACTACTATCAACCCGAAGCGTACATTCCTCAGCGTGACGTCTATATCGAGAAAGACGCATCGATCAATGACGAGATTGATCGTTTGCGATTGGCGACGACCAGCTCGCTGGTCAGTCGCCGCGACGTCGTCATCATCGCATCGGTCAGCAGTATCTACGGTCTCGGTTCGCCCAAGGACTACAAGGAATTGATGGTCGCCCTGCACAAGGGCGAAGTGACGCGGCGAGACCATTTGCTATTGAAACTGGTCGATGTGTTGTACGAGCGCAACGACATCGCGTTCGAGCGTGGCAAGTTTCGCGTCCGTGGTGACTCGATCGAAATTTGGCCTACATACGAGGAGTTCGCCTACCGGATCGAAATGTGGGGAGACGAGATCGAACAGATCTCGATGATCAAACCCGTCTCGGGCGAGACGATCAAAACCATTGATCGGGTGTTCATTTATCCGGCCCGACACTTCGTGATGCCCGAGGATCGAATTCAATACGCGCTCCGTGTGATTCGTGAAGAATTGCAACAGCAACTGCAGGTATTTCAAGAACGCGGCAAACTGCTGGAAGCCCAGCGGTTGTCGGCGCGAACCAGATTCGATTTGGAAATGTTGGCTGAGGTCGGTCATTGCCCCGGGATCGAAAACTACAGTCGTCCGCTTTCGGGAAAGCCCCCCGGCGCGGCGCCCGATACCCTGTACGATTTCTTTCCCGATGACTTCATCACCTTTGTCGACGAGTCGCATGTCACGGTGCCACAAGTGCGGGCGATGTATGCCGGTGATCGCAGCCGAAAAACGACTCTTGTCGAACACGGTTTTCGATTGCCCAGCGCACTCGATAATCGGCCCATGAAGTTTGAGGAGTGGGAAGAACGAACCGGTCAAATCTGTTTCGTCAGCGCGACACCAAGCGACTATGAACTGGAACGGACACGAGGCGAAGTGGTGGAACAGATCATTCGCCCGACCGGTCTGCTCGACCCAGAGGTCGAAGTCGTTTCCGCACGTGGCCAGGTAAAACATCTGCTGGAGGAAATCCGCTCGCGGGCGTCCCGAGACGAACGTGTACTGGTGACAGCGCTGACCAAACGACTTGCCGAAGACCTGTCGACGTTCTTTCAAGAGCAAAATGTTCGCTGTCGCTGGTTGCACAGCGAATTGGATGCGTTTGAACGCGTCGAATTGCTGCAAGAGCTTCGTGCCGGGAGGTTCGATTGCCTGGTCGGAGTCAACCTGTTGCGTGAAGGTCTTGATTTGCCCGAAGTATCGCTGGTGGCGATTCTGGATGCCGACAAGGAGGGCTTCCTGCGTAGTGAGACGAGTTTGATTCAGACGATAGGACGAGCCGCTCGAAATGCGAACTCGAAAGTGATTCTGTACGCCGACAAGGTGACCCGATCGATGAAGCTGGCGATTGACGAGACCGAGCGCCGTCGCGCCTTACAGAAAGCGTACAACGACCAGCACGGCATCACGCCCGAAACGATCCGCAAAAAGATCCACGCCGGGATTGAAACCGAAGCTGCCAAACGACGTCAGACTGCCGCCCAGGCAAAGAGCGACGCCGAGGGCGCCTACATCACCATCGAATATGTCGATGCGCTCGAACAAGAGATGTTGGCGGCGGCTGAAAACTTGGAATTCGAACGCGCCGCATCACTCCGCGACCGAGCGCTACAGCTCAAAGAGAACATTGGAAAACCGTTGTCGGCGGTTGAACTGGACCAACCATCCTCTGCCGCTGGCGGCCGCCAAAAAAAACGCCGCAAGGGAATCAAAGGCCCCAAAACAGGCCGAGTTCCCAAGCCCCATCGGGGTTGAAAGACCGTTGCTTTTCCGATGCATCGGTCCCCTCTGGCCGTTGGGGTGGCGATCGCGGCGGCGATGTTGTTGGCTGCGCCGGCACTCGCTGATCCGCCGGTTCACTACCCCGATGCCACAGGCTTCGCGGCTGCGAGCACGACCGCCATCGCATTTCCCTCGGCGGTATGGGACAGACAGAGCACATGATCTTTGCACAGCGTCTCGGCTTCGCTGCGCAGAAAGCCGTTGGACGCCGCGGCATTCAACGTTGGCGGTATGACCCGTCTTGCCAATGACATCACACCGACGATCAGACCGACCATACTGCTGGCCGCGCCGGTGTGACCCAGCGATGCAATCGGGGCGACAAGGGGGACACCGGGAAGCACTTGGCTGAGTGCCTGGCGTTCTTCCGCATCGATCACCGCGTCACCCATGGCATGGCTGATGACCAGGCCAATGTCCTCGGCCGTTAGCCCGGCATCACGAAGCGCCGCTTCGATGGCCAGCCTGATTGCTTGTGACGATCCGCGAATACCGGTGGCGTTCGATTCGCACGACCGTTTTGCTTGGCTCATACCTTGCGAGGGGACAAATCGAGCCGCATACGATTTGATTCTGGCGAGCGGGGTTGCGCCGCGAGCGAGGGCGTCCGATTCGGTTTCCAAGATCATGGCGGCAGCCGCTTCGCCTCCCACGACTCCGCGTGATGTCGGATCGTGCGGGCGCGAACTGTGCGAAACGGGGTCGGCCCTATCCGGTATCGGCGAATCTGCGCGATAGTTCATTCGCGTCGTGTTGATTCGTGTGCCCGAAGCTCCGCTGACCATCACCTTGGCAATGCCACGTTGCAGACACGATGCTGCTTCGATCATCGCCGCGGCTCCGGAGACATCACCCACAATCAACGAGTTGTTGGGACCGTGAGCATTCAAAGCGATCCCGACGTGGCAGGCAGGCATGTTGGGCAGATACTTCAGCATCCACAGCGGCATGACCTGTCGCATCGCGACTCCACCGAACTTCGATTGGTCGACTGTGCCATCTGGACGCATGCAGTCCTTGATCGCGTCCTCCATCTCGACCGGTGGTCCATAAAACATCTCACTGCCGAATACGTTGCCAACATCGGCCGGATGAAGATCGCCTTCGGCGCTAGCGGGCAGTTTGTCAGCGAGCCCGGCGTGTTCGATGGCCAGTTGCGAAGCAGCGAATGCAAGCTGTATCTCGCGGCACATCACCTTGAGCGCCTTGCGCGGGCGGACGTACTGTTTGGCATCGAAATCAACGATCGGGCCACCGATCCAAATCCCAGCAGGCTCGTTGACCACGCCTGGCTTGGCACCCTCATCCGTCCGGTCGGCCAACGAACGAATGCCCGACCGCTTTGCCAACAGTCCCTGAAAGAATGCGTCCGAACCGATTCCGATCGACGAAACCACGCCCAACCCGGTGATGACAACGTTGCTTTGCGGCATTTGATGCGGATGCGGGATGAACGGCGAGTGTCAGAGCAAGATTATGATTCTCGACCGCCGTGCTGAACAGGGTCTGCATCGACCGCCGAATTGGCGCGGTGTTGCGAGAAAAACGCTTCGCAATCGCCATCTCAGAGTCTAGCTCAAGGATAGATCATAAATCCGGTGCACTTTTGTTCGCTTCGCACCACCACGTTCAATCGTCCCACGGGACAGGGAATTGCTCTCCAAAACCCATGAAAACTCGCCGATCTGGATCCCGCGGGTGATCGCATCCGGGAGAATTCTCGCCAGCGTCACCAGACCGAGGCCCCATTTTTGATACTCCGGCAACACATTCGTGCTGATCAACCTCAATCGATCGATCTTTCGTTTGCCTGTCAGCAGCTTCAACCAGCCAAAGGGGAACAGTCGTCCATCGATCTTTTTGATGATTTGGTTGTAATCGAGTAACCCGAATCCGGCCCCGACCGGTTTACCGTCGATCTCCGCGATGCTGGTCAACTCGGGAACGATCAGATGTTTCAAGCCCGCACTTTGATGATCGATTTCGGCCTCACTCATCGGCACATAGCCCCAGGTCTGCTGGAGCGAAAGATTGTAGATCTCGAGAAAGGAACGAACGTCGGCGGCGAAGTGACGGCGGTCGATCGGTCGGCATTTCACCTTGAACCGCTTGGTCGCCTCCTGGATCACAAACATCAATTTTGGATCGAGATCTTCGAGGATGTCGATGTGGGCCTCGTAGCTGAATAGATCCTGCGATTTCTCGAACCCGAACGCCTTGATCAATCGTTCATAGTAATCGCGATTGTACGGGATCAAGTAGGTGGGCGGCGTATCGAATCCGTCGACCAACAATCCACACTCGTAATTCAGGCTCGGATTGACGGGACCTCGCGCCGCGGTCATCCCTTGCTGGCGAAGCCAATCCGTCGCCACTGCAAATAGCTCATTGCTGGCATCGAGATCATCGAAACATTCATAAAACCCAAAGAATCCTCGTTTCTCACCATGCATCCGGTTATGGGCATGATTGACAATCGCCAATACTCGACCCACCACCTGATCTCCGCGGCGGACCAAGAATGCCTGGCCCTGAGCGTCGTCATAGAACGGATGAGGCTTGAAACCCACCAACTCGCGGCGAACCATCCACAGCGGCGGCACCCAATTGGGTTCGTCGCGATAAATCGCCCGTTCGACATTGAGAAATGCCTTCCGGTCTGCTCGCGAGGTCACAACTTCACAACGCACCGCCTTGCTCATGGTCGATTTGTCTCTGGGAGTCGGTGTAGGATTGATGGTCTGCAGGTGGGGTCTCGAGGACCAGGATAACAGACGAACGCATGAATGACTTCGATCCGACGGTTCTGCGGAGTGCCGCCAATCCGACCGTGCGACATTTGATTCGTATGCGGGACAATCGTGCGAGACGTCGTGCCGGTCGAGTCATCGTCGATGGTTGGCGTGAAACGTCACAGGCAATCGAGGCCGGACTTCAGTTGTGTGCGGTCTACCTGCCCGAAAGTGCGGAACTTTCGGACCCAGATTTCTCGCGCGACCGGGCGGTTCAGACCGTGCTCGCGGCGGCATCGCCGCAACAGCATCGCCAGATCGTGTCGGATTCGGTGATGGGGAAAATTTGTTTTGGCCAGTCTTCCCGCGGCGTGGTGGCCGAATTCGAGGAACCAAAACGCTCTCTGCAAAGCCTGCCGATCCCGTCGACTCCACTCATTCTTATCCTCGATCAGATCGAGAAACCGGGAAATGTTGGCGCCGTCTTTCGCTGTGCCGACGCTGCCGGCGTCGACGCCGTCCTGCTCTGCGGCAGCGGCGGCGACGTCTTCAACCCCAATGCCATTCGTAGCAGCCTCGGTGCGGTATTCCGAGTTCCGTCGGCCAATGCCAGCGAAACGCTCATCACGCAGTACTTGATCAGGCACCAGATTCGGGCCTTGGCGGCCCGGCTCGAATCCTCTCGCCCCCTTTGGTCATCCGATTTGACGCTGCCTCTGGCGATCATTTTCGGCAACGAATCGGCAGGGCTGGGAGAGCGGTGGCAGATGCTCGGCGACCAACCGATCGACGGCGTGCGAATCCCCATGTTGGGGGAGACAGACAGTCTCAATCTATCGGTATCGGCAGCCGTCATCGCTTTCGAAGTGGCGCGGAGACGCGGCGAAAACACCAGCGGTTGACGCGATTGGCCGTCCGTCCGCCCTCGCGGAAGTTCCACCCGTCATCCCGCCACTGCAGTTCCAGCCGCAAACGGGGTCAATGCATCCGATCCGAACGATTGGAGTGACCGTCACACGCGTTGGAGCCGTCAGAATCGTTAATGTCGGGGCAACCGCTATCCGATACTTCAAACATCCGACGTTCCGGTGCGCAAGTGCCGGCGTCAGATGGTGTGCCGAGGGGGCGCATCAACCTTGATCGCTCGGAACGCAAGGATGCGGCATGCGTGACCCACACAGCAAATTGGCAATGCAACGACGGCCCGGCCGCCGTGCGATTCTTTTTGCCATGATTCTCTCGGTCGGTCCCACGTGGGCCCAGCAGCCCAACGCCACGCCCGTTCGTGTTCTCCCGCCACTGCCACTCAATTCGTCGGACTACAACGGCGCCATCAAAGCCAATCCGTTTTGTCAGCCAGCACCACACGATGGTTCGCCGGTACATCTCGCCTCGGACAGCCAAACGCCCCCAACGCGACTGAAACCGGTTCCGGCGGCCATTGGTCTGCATGCGATCGATACGGTTGTCGCTCCTGCGCAGCCTCAGGTCCAGCCACAGATGCAGTTGCAAGTCCAGTCGCAGCCGCAAGCGCGGTTGCAGCCTCAGGTCCAGCCGCAGCCTCAGGTCCAGTCGCAGCCTCAGGTCCAGTCGCAGCCTCAGGTCCAGTTGCCGCCGCAGGTCCAGTTGCAGCCTCAGGTCCAGTTGCAGCCGGGAGCCCCCGAATTGGTGATCGAGCCATCTACATCGGCGCCGATCAAAACAAACGAGCTCCTTGGTTCACGTCATCATGTGAACCAGGATCTGATCAAAACCGAGCTCGACCCACCGATCGTCATCGGACCACCATCGACCGCAATCGACCCGCTGCCAGACCAGTCGCGCAGCTCGATTGTTCTGGTTCAACGTCGCCCCTTCGTCCTGTCATCCCCCGGGGATGACGTCGCGGTGACGCAGGCGACGAACCCGGCATCGGCGGTTCAGCTTGTTCAGCCACAATCTCGTCGGATCCACTCGCAACAAGTGGTCACGAGTGAAGCACTCGTCGCCGAGGAGCAACAACCATTGCAGCCTGTCGACTCCCTCGATCGGGAATCGCTTGCCGACGACACGGAGCCCCCGTTCTTTTCGATCTCGGATGCCTGGGCGCTCGCGAACTTGACCACGGAGCCAGAGCATCACGCAATCGATGATGTCGGACATCAGCAGCAAGCCGCACGAACCGATGACAACGGCTGGCAGGAAGCCGTTCTTAGGAAACCGGAAACGAGAACATCGCAAGAACTTGACAGCGACGCGGACGGGCGCATCCTGAGGCACAATCCGGTGCTTTTGGTAGAGCCGATGATCCTTGCGGAGGTATTGCCCGAAATCGCTCCATCACCTGCAATTGCCGACGGCGAATCCGACGCTGCGACGTCCATCACCCTGACCGACAACGATTCCGATTTCGATTCGTTATTACCGATGCAGATCGAACTTGCACCGCTGCCCGCGTTTGCTGATACCGAACCCCAGTTCGAGCCATCGCCTCTGGTGGCTGATACCGCGCCCCAGTTCGAGCCATCGCCTCTGGTGGCTGATACCGCGCCCCAGTTCGTAGCCGTCGCCTCTGGTGGCCGACACCGAACCCCAGTTCGCACCGTCGCCGCTTGTTGCCGATACCGAGCCCCAGTTCCTACCGTCACCTCTGGTGGCCGACACAGAAGTCCCGTTTGTACCGTCACCGGCGACGGCAGAGACAAACCGCGAGCCCGTACTGCCACGCTCGAACGTCGGCGAAGTGGCGAGTGAGGTACCGCGGTTGATCTATCGCGACGAACCTCCGATCGCGTCGCGGGTCGTCCCTTCCGAACCGACGCTTCACGAACAGAGATATCGTTCACCGGTCGCGGTCACGTCTTTGCCGCTGACAATCGAACGAACTCATGCTGTAAGTTCCGCGACGATCATTCGTCCGACGGTCAAGCCCGTCGAGGCACCACGATTGGACGGAGTGAAAAGTCCAGACCGGAATGAGCTGGCAGAACAAGACACCAGCGGAGTCACATGGACACCTCTTTACTTGAGCCGCACGCAAGTTCGCTCGTTGACCATTGGAGGACAGGTTCGCCGGGTCAAAGTTGGCGACAAGAATGTCTGCCAAGCGTTTGGTGCCGGACCCAACGAACTGAAACTGCTCGGTACCGGCAACGGCGTGACGCAGTTGGTTGTCTGGGCGGACGTAAGTGACCACACACCAACGCTTGTCCGAGCATTCGAGATTCACGTGCATGATGCCGTTGCGGCACCCGGCGACGCGGTCGATCACCGAGCCGAGATGCTCAACAACTCGATCCGTAAGATGTATCCCAGTTGCAGCGTTACGATTCATCTTCGGGCGAACGAATTGGTTGTCAGCGGTCGTTGTGATAGTGAGGCGACAGCGACCCAAATCATTCGTATGGTCCGTAAGACATGCTTGGTTCCCGTATGCGATGAGTTGCAGGTTCGCTGAGAGCCGGCCCGATGATATCCACCTGTCAAACAAATCACTTTCGGTTGTTCGAAACGCGGTTTCATTCCGCACCGAGGGTTCAAGAGGTCCGATCATGAAGATCATTTCGATCCAACGGCAAATTGATCAGCATCGCAGCGGAAGCGTTTTCGTTCGCTTGTTGAAAGTCTGCGGTGCTGCGATTCTCGGAACGGTGACGTGCACAAGCGTCTCGGCCCAGTCGAGTATCCCGAGCCGAATCCCGCAGCCGATCGGCTCACAATTGATTCCATCTCAAGGTGGTCACATCACACTTGGTGATGAAGCGTTTCGGATTGTGAGCCCGTCGAACGTGCCAACAGCCGCCGACGTGGGTGCCAAAACGACTCAGTCGGAGCCTGTTCAGCCAGTCAGTTACCTGAGCAATTGTCAATCATGTGGCGCGAACTGTGGCGGGACTTGCGGCGGACTTTACAGCAGTTGTGGCGGAGCGTGTGCCGGAGGCGGCGCTTGTGGCACCGTTCGCAGCAGGGGCGGTTACGCTCCGTTCTCCGCCTTCGGAAACCCCTGCGCCCCCTGCGTCCCGTACCACTACGTCCAGGCCGAAGCACTGTACATGAAGCGTTCCGGCGACGAGAGCTATACGCTCAGTTCCGACTACAACATGGGCGGATTCGACTCGCAATTATCTGGCCGTATCACGATCGGCTCGGTACCCGATTGCGTCCATGGTTGTGAGTTTAGCTTCGTCGCCCCAATCGAATGGGAGATGGCGAGAGGATTGACCGATCCGGGGGGCAACATCCAGACACTTCTGATCCCGGGATCCCCACTGGTTGCCACCGATCTGAGCGCGTTTCAACGACACGGTGACCGCATCGGCCCAAACATTCCGTGCCGAATACTGGAGCGTCGAAGCGAGCAAGACGCTGGTGGGCTGGGATATTGCCAAACTGCTGTACGGCCTTCGCTACATCGACTACGACGAGCGATTCAGCTACGTCAGTCAAAACGCAACGCAAAATGGCTCGCTGCGCAGCTCTGTTGACAACCGCATGCTCGGCGTTCAGCTCGGCCTCGACCTGCTGTATCCGATCAGCAAGCATGCATACACGGACTTCCGAGGGCGGCTTGGCGGATTTGTGAACTTCGCCGAATCGGACGTTCGCTTCGTCAACAATGGCGCCGTCGTTTCTCTGGTCAGCAATTTTGACGATAAAAACAATCTGGCCGGCGTGATCGACCTCGGTGGTGGTCTGCGTTACCAACTTGGTCAAATGCTTTCCGTTCGAGCTGGAGTCGAGCTTTGGTACATGACCCACGTCGCATCCGCAAACGATCAACTCAGCTACGTCGTCTCGCCAACCACCACGGGCCGATCCCTTCGCAATAAGAGCGAAGTCCTGTTCACTGGTATTTCGCTTGGAGCAGAGCTCCGTTACTAGTGATCAACTGTCGGGCGAGTTTCCATCGTCGTTCCGCTTCGTTTTTTTCTTTCGCAACCAGTTTTGCACGGATTGCTCCGCCTGTCCGGTCAGCGACTGATCGTTAGCGTTGACAATGCAGTTCTCGGTAATCTTGGCGATCGCCTTTCGAATCTCGCAGCCACATTTGTGACAAACAACCGGTGGCTCGTTGACTTGCGTCTCGCATTGCGGGCAGAAGTATTCGATGGTCGGACGCATCGCCGCCTCGAACAGCCCGCCAACGTCGCCGGCATCGAACCACGCGGTGTCGTCTTTACGCAGCTTGGTCTCCCGCGTCACCTCGCCGGCGCGCACCTTGTTTAACAACTCACTCGGCCGAAAAGGGCCAAGGTCATCGAGTTCTTTGTCGGATTGAATGAACCAATTGGTCACATCTTCGTCCCTCTCACCCACCAGCAACTCGACACGCCGCTTGTGCCACCGCGAGCCACATTGATTAGATCGCTTCAATTTGCAGGCTATGCCGACGACGTTCCCTGCGGCGAGTATCGTCGATCAATCCCGCGACGGCATCCACATCTGCAATGCCAATCATAGACAATGTCGGGTCGGTCCTGTCGCTGCTTGTCAACACAATCGTACCGACGCCCAAGGCTCGCTGAATTGGCCCCTGTGTGAAACGGACGTCATCGATGTCAATCACCTCGATCCGATCGCTCTGGCGTGTCAATACGCCTCGTTGGTGGACAAATCGTTGAGTCGTCAGCCGATAGTGGACTCCCAATCGCCTCCAGGCGTACCGTAAACTGCCGACCAGCCACAGCATCACAATCACAATCAACGCGATGGGAAAGGACACGAGCTCGGTAAACATCGGTAAAACTAGCAACCCAACGCTGGCAATCGCGATCCCAATCCAGGTCCCAATCATCGCTTTGAAACTGTACCCACCGGTCCACAAGTCCTCCTCGGAGTCGATGTCGTCAGGACCGGACTGTGTGGCAGCTGCCTGCTGACGAAACCGGTCCGCGGGTGTCCGTTCGGCGCCGGGGGGTCGGTGATCGTGCTCCATTTCACTGCGATGACCTGTACGATCGTCTCGCTGGTCGCTGACGGTTTCGTTGTTTGGGTCCGAATTCGGCATGAGTACGATTTCCTGTTCGAGGATGGATTTGCGTCGATTGATGGGTCAAGCAACCTGTCGGGCCACCAAGTTGCCGAGAACTTGCGAGTCTCGCGTGCATCCCGATACTATATCGCTCTTGAAGTTGCCCGTCATTTCAGGTGCGTCCATGCGTTGTCCCTATTGCCACGTCGACAATGATCGAGTTCTCGACACCCGAACAGCGGAGGGTGGCTACATGGTCCGTCGCAAACGCATTTGCAGCTCCTGTCAACGAAGATTCGCAACGACGGAGAAAATCGAGAAACTCAGCGTTCGCGTGGTCAAAACCGACCAGACCCGCCAACCGCTCGAACGCGAGAAGATTCGCCGCGGAATCGAACGTGCCTGCTCGAAGCGGCCAATCTCCAGTTCGACCATCGAACGGGTCGTCCAGGACATCGAGGCCGATATCTACGCCGCCTCGGATTCCGAAGTAACGTCCACGCAAGTCGGCGATATCGTGATGCGACACTTGGCCAAACTGGACGAGGTTGCTTACATTCGATTTGCAAGCGTGTACCGCGAATTTGATGACGCCCAGGACTTTGTACAAGCGATCTCGCGGATCATGGGCCCGAAAATCGCCACTTCCGGCTGAATTTTTCCTGAGATATCGCCGAAAATCTCGATAGCGATCGGTGCCCACCGCGTTTCCCCCCCACAGCCGGATTCGCGTCTGAGCCGCTCGAAGACCAAATGGGATTGATTTGGCGCCCGGAATCTCATTAACAGTGTGATCGATCGTCGCGCGGACAGCCGTGTATCGGCGATTTGTAAACCGACGCCTGAGGCCGACCTCAGCGTCTGGACGGGAATCTGATTGCTTGGCCGGGATTCCCCAAACATCATCAGCCCTCCAACTCCCCTTACCGCGGTAACACGCTCATGCATCGTGCAATCTTCGCTCTCGCCGTCACCGCCGCGTGCTTCGGGAATCCCTGGCACGCCGACGCCCAGGTTCAAACTCAGCGTGGCGCGACCATGGGCGGGTTGGCCGGCGCGGTCGTCGGTGGCTTGATCGGTAACAAAAACCATGAAGCGGGTGCGGGCGCCGCAATCGGCGGTGTTGTTGGGGCGGTCACAGGCGGATTGCTCGGCAACGCTGCCGACAAACAGACGGCCATCGACCAGCAACGATATTACTACCAGCAACAGCAAATTCAGCAGCAACAAGCCGCCGCGACTCAGGCCGCCGTTTCGCTGGCCGATGTGGTCACAATGACCCGCAGCGGACTGAGCGATACGGTGATCAGCAACCAAATCCAACAACGGGGCATTCAACAGAAACTGCAAGTCCCCGATATCATTTCACTGCACCAACAAGGTGTCAGCGAAACGGTGATCACGATAATGCAACAAGCACCGATTGGTGCCCAGCGTGTCGCCCGGGTGCCACAACCGATGGTCGGGCAGCAGCGAATCATCACGCCCGCTCCCGTGATCGTGGAACAACACTACGTCCTTCCGAACTACGCTCCGCCGCGATATTACTACCGACCGGCGCCCTATCACCATCACCATCACGGGATCAATGTCCGATTCTAGCGAGTGCCGCCGTTAAGACTCATCGTTGATGGCTTGCCGGTACTTTTTGATTTGTTGGTGGAGGTGCCATTGGCTGGGGTCGTCGAGCAAGCAACTCTGTTCGACTTGCAGGGCTTCCGTTTTCCTGCCCAGTTGAAATAGCACTTCGGCCAGCGTGTCGCGGAAGATGGCGCTATCAGGTTCGACATAGCAAGCGAGTTCGGATAACTCGAGCGCAACATCGAGCCGTTGCTCGTTCATCGCAGCGACCCAGGCCAAGTTATTGCAACTGGTAGAGTCAAAGGGGAAATCCTTGGCATGCACGATCCCGCGGTCGATGATCTTTGTGAAAGTCTGATCCGCCAATGTCTCCATCCCCGCCGTCCGCATCAGGGGCAATAATCTCTCCGCCGAATCGATGTCCAGCGGGTCAAGCTGCAGAATCCGTTGGATGTGCCTGCGGGCGGCATCGACATCGTTTCGCTTGATCGCCGCCTCGAGCAACCAGCGGCGGACATCCAGCGGCAGCGTGATATAGGCGACACTGCGATAGTCGGTCGATTCGAGAGTACCGCCAGCGGCCAAGTCATACCACCGGGCGGCTTCGCTGACATCGACCTCGCGAGCCAATCGCGAGTACCTCCAGGCGACTTGGTAGAGCCCCGTGGATTCGGAAGTCCCAAAGGCTGTCATCGGCAACAACGACTGATACGCCTGCAAGGCAAGATCGAGCTCGCCACGATCACCCAAGTGACTCGCCAACGAATCCCGCAAGTCGGTCGATGGCGAACAAAGCGTGAGCCTCAGTTGTCGCAACAAGTCTTCGCCGCGCTGGATGTCGCCACCACGTTTGGCGATCGTCCATTGCCCAACCAACGCTTTGGCAGCGAGCCCCGCGTCATCTCCCAAGCCTCGAAATCGCGTCTCCGAGCCCTGCTCCTCGATCAGGCTCCAGACCCGTTCAAACAGATCGCTTGCCGTTTCGGCACGCCCACCATCCAGTTCACTTTCGGCCATCTGAAAGGCAGCTTCGACGTCTCCATTTGCGACCAACATCTGTAAACACTTCGTTGCCAGATCAGCACGACCCTGCATCGAGAACATGTCCGCAATGGCGATGTTCAAACTCAATCGCGGACTCAGCACAACGCGACCGGCGAACTGTCGAATTTCACGTTTGGAGCTTAAGTAATCATACAGACGCTTCAGGTCGACGTCTGAATCGAGACCATCGGCGGTCTCCCCGGCAAGCAGCTGATAGACCGCCCGCAAGCGAACATCAAATGGTTCGCGGGGCATCAATACAGGGATCGCTTTCATCAATAATTCGAAGCTCAAAGCATCGGCGTCCGGCAGCGTTCGGGCGAGCGTGCTTTGCGTTGTCGCTGAAAATAATTCCTCACCGGCAATTCCCGCCAAACGGAGAACCCAATCACGGCGGGAAGTCATCGTTAACGTTGACAATACGTACTCGCGGAGCGGTATCGTGCCCACATCGACACCGCAATCACACATCCGATTGGCAATCGTCCAAGCAGCATCCTCGCGGCCAATGGATAACAGGCACCGCATCAGCGCCAGCACATTCCGAACATCCTCGGTTAACTCACTCGCCCCACGCTGCGAATCAATGGCGTCGTCGATCCATTGTTCGATATCCTGGTCAATCCGATCGAGCGGAAACCCGAGTGCATCGAATGCTCGGTGACCGCGTGAAGACGCGATTGCCACGACCGCGGATGCATCGGGACGGGCCTTGTCAAGGATTGCCAGTGCGGCATCGACTTGACCATGTCCTGCCAAGCATTTCCAGCGCAATTCGATCGCCAGCTCGCTGTCAGTGGTCTCGACGGTCGAGAGCTGCTCGACCGCTTGCGCGAAAACTGCGCGGTCCTCGCATCGGTCGGCCGCGATCAGCGCCTGGCACCACAGACGTGCGTGCTCGTACGACCCGGACTCCGCAGTCTTGGCCAATTTCGCACTTTCGATCGCCATCTCACTCCATCGACCGGCCAACATTTGGCAAACTCGCAGCAATATTTCGTCACCGCTATCCGATGCCACTTCCATCGCCTCGTCCAATCGTCCCAAGATCGTCAGGACCATCACCGTCGCGCGATGACGCTGGTCCTGCGTCCAAGTCTCGGACGACGTCGGCAGCAGATTCGATGCATCGATCGCCATCCCCAACTGCTGCATCAACTGGATCCGACAGACCGCCATCTCTTTGGAGTCAGCGGTCAAATCGATCAGCTTCAGCAAATCGGATAGCGAGTCGTTCTCGAGGGCCGCTTTGATGTAGACCGGAAACCGCCGCCTGATCGCCGTATTCACCCGTTTTTGAATCGACTCACGATCGACCGTCCCGGCCGACTCCTCAACCGCCACAACTGCCGCAACAAATTGCCCCCCTTCGAGCAGTTCTTGGATCGCAGAGGGATCATCGGAGCGCTGTAACAATCGCGATATCTCCGGCGGCGTATCGGGCAACGAACCTCGCCGCCATTGACGAAGGATCCACTTGGCACGCCCAGATACCTCGGGATCAGGATCTCGGGCGGCCCGCTGAACCTCCTCCCGAGAAAGATCACGCCGCCGCCACATCTCCAGCGTGGCCTGCTGGCGACCGGAGTAGTTCCGCTTGGAGAGCTGTTCGGACTCGGTTGCCCGCTGAACGGCACGATCGCCAGCCGATTCCGCCTCTGCCTGGGGGGTTTGGCCTTCGACACCGCGCACGGTCCAACTGATCATGATCAGCGTGAATGCCAGAAACGATGCAATCCGGATCGGCGGGGACCAAGCAATGCGGGGAGATGGCGGCATCTGGTGAATCACGGTGGGACAGCTAACAAACCGATCCGCTTGACCCGATCCACTCGGGCGGTCGATCCAGTTAAGATTTTAGCAGAGCGCACACCCAAACTGGCGCACCGATTTCAATTCACCCTCACGATCCCAATCCACAGCCGTCACATTTCCGACGATACCCCTACGTTTGAACCCGGAGCTCTCACCATCATGCGGATTTCTCGCTCGTCGATGTTTACCCTCGCACTGCTCCTGCTGTCGCTCCCATCTGTGACAGCGGAGGATTCCTGGCCTCAGTGGCGCGGTGCCTCCCAAAACGGCGCCGCGAAGGGAGAATCTTATCCGCTAGCGTGGTCCGAAAGCTCCGGTGTCACCTGGAAAACGGAACTTCCCGGTAGCGGCGGCAGCACGCCGGTGGTTCAAGGTTCGACCGCCTACCTGACCGCAGGCGTCGGCAGCGATGAAACAGGGCAGGGCGGCAAAAACTTGCTGCTCGCGTTTGACACTTCCAATGGCGAGCCAAAGTGGCAGGTCCCAATCGGTTCTGACCGGGGTAACAAACATCGCAAGGGAAGCGGCAGCAATCCATCGGCGGTGATCGATGGTGATTCGGTCTTCGCCTATTTCCGCAGTGGCGATCTGGGCTGCGTCGATGTCGAGGGCAATCTGCGCTGGCAGATCAACCTGCAAGATGAATTCGGCGAGGATACGCTGTGGTGGGATTTGGGATCCTCGCCCACGCTGACCAAGTCCGCGATTGTCGTTGCCGTGATGCAATCGGGTCCGAGCTACCTGGTCGCTCTGGACAAACGGTCGGGCGATCTGCTGTGGAAGAGCGATCGGACGCTCGATGCGCCCGAAGAGGCGGCACAGAGTTATGCCACGCCGTTGGCTGTGGAGGTCGATGGTCAAGAGGTCATTGCCGTAATGGGCGCCGACCATTTGACGCTGCACCGGGCATCCGATGGAAAGGAACTCGGCCGACTCGGGGGATTCAATCCCGGTCAGGAAAGATATTGGCGATCGATCTCGTCACCCGTCGCCGAAGGAAACATCATCGTCTGCCCGTACGCACGTGGCGACACACTCACTGCCGTACGAATGGACGAATTGGCGAGCGGGAGAGGCAGAGATGCCATCGCTTGGTTTCGCGACGACCTGGGCAGCGACGTACCGACGCCGGCGGCCAGCGGCGGTCGCGTTTATGTTGTCGATGATGGCAAAGCGAACAAAGGCATGATCCATTGCCTGGACATCCAGACCGGAAAAACGCTGTGGCAAAAGCAGCTTCCCCCGTCACGTATCACCTACTGCAGTTCGCCGTTGGTCGCCGGTGACCACCTCTATGTCACCGCCGAGGATGCGACGACCTATGTGATCGGTCCGCTGAGTGGGGCGCAGCCCGATTTGGTTTCGGTCAATGAATTGGACGATTCCGAACTGTACACCGTCGCCAGCCCAGTACCGCTCACGGATGCATTGCTGCTGCGCAC
Source organism: Pirellulaceae bacterium (assembly GCA_963734865.1). Classification (GTDB taxonomy): domain Bacteria; phylum Planctomycetota; class Planctomycetia; order Pirellulales; family Pirellulaceae; genus CBDCUW01. The sequence continues at coordinate 84,854 of CAVTIV010000017.1, read as the reverse complement.
GCGTCATCACCTGTATCGATTGGGATCCGAATAACGAATCACGGTTCAGAAATCACTTCTTGTGAAGTAAACGCAACCGATCGTCAGCATGAAGGCGATAAAGCCGGCACAGCTCAAGACCGGCCGCACGACGTTGTATCGAACCAGTTCCTTCTCTTCGCCGCCGTCGTTGATCGAGACCGCCGACTTTCCGCTGACCATCGCCGCAATCGTCTCTCCCAACTCGCCCGTTTGCGGCGTGAGCGTTCGAAGGGGTGTGACCAGATAACGGTCAATCAACCGCCATCGCGACAGTTCAGGACGAATCCTTCGCTCGGATTGAAGTGTCTTGCTGTCGCGGAGATCGAGTTGGTCGATATGGTGAACGATGATCAAGATGTTGCTGTGGGTGTCCACGTGAATCGATTCCACCTCCGTATTGGCCAGTGGATCGCTCAAGCTCGCAATTGCCCCATCACCAACGCTGGCGATCCGGCATCGTCCGTCGCTGGTCAGCAGCGCAAACCGGTCACCATCACCGATGCCTTGAGCACTGACAGGCACCAGTGAGGATGAGAGTGCGACCTGGGCCACGAATTCCAACGTCTGAGAGTCCAAGAAACGCACCGGCTCCTCGGCGCGTGAAACCATCAACCAATCGCCACCGAGCGCAATCACCGATTCGCGTGACGGTTCGCCTTCGAGTTGCTGCTCGGCTGTCAAAGTCCACACGCCACCATGATCGCCAGGCGGTTCTTCCAATCGTACCAAACGATTTCGGCTCAGCAAAATCAACCAGCTCCCATCCTCGCCAACGACCAATCCACGTGGCGGCGCGATCGCGATCCCCTCGGGCAACAGCGACGTAAAGCTCTTGGTCACACCGCCCATCATGCTGGTCAGCTTGTTCAACCAATCGTTCCCATCCTGGTTGTCGTTCGATTCGTTGGTCGCCTCGCTTGCGTCCTCCCCTGGCTGTTCACCTGCCGCATCCAGGATGCTGCGGCGATCGGTGATTGCCAGACCACTGGTGTTCATCGCCAACACCGCATCGCTGCCGGCTCGGAACAACCTCGATGTGGCCGTCGGCAGGCGAAGGCTCGGTTCCGGATTCCAATCACCCGACTCGCTAAGCACCAACAAGTCGAGCGCACCGGAACCGAACGGATTGAAACGACCGCCACGGACTCGCGCGGTGACAACGTGTTGTTCATCCAACTTGACCGGTGCCAGGACTCGATCCGGTGTCATGGCATCGCTTTCGACAATCTCCAGCCAACGATTTTGATCACGGTCCAAACGAACCAGTCCACCACCGCGGGTCGAGCCGATCAGCGTGTCGCCGGCTGATACCAAATGCTGAATCGCTTCGGGACGTGTCACCAATCCGTCAAATATCCCGCCGATGAAGCCGATTACAAAACAGAACATCCCAAACATGCATGTGACCCCGATCGCAAGAATCGGCGAACGCCACCGCAATCCGGCAACGGCGGAAACGCTGAAAAAGACCGCAAACAAAAAGACCGAAACGGGAATGCACCACAGCATCCGAACGTTCCACACATCCAAGCGTAGCCCGGCAACCAGGTACAAACCGACGATCAACTGGACGACACACAGAAACACGAACGCGCAGCCGCCGACAAACTTGCTTAGAAAAAGCAACGTCCGCGACACAGGCTTGGAAAGCAACAGGTGAAGCGACCCCGGTTGCAACATGTCGGGAACGATGTGAGCGGTGACCAGAATCCCCAAAAAAACCAGAATGAATCCGAGCAACCAATTGATGATCGTGGGCACGACCCACTGGTTGATCAAGGAGATGAACTGGATCTTGTCGACGGCCAGGTTGGCAGGAAAATCAATTCCCCCATAGGTCAACATAATTGAGCGGGCCGCACGAGCCTCGAACACACCGGGCATCGCCGCTTCGATTCGCAATCGGGCGCGCCGGCGGCGAAGCGACTCGCTCAATCGCGTGTCATTCATCGCGTCCAAGTCGCGAAGCTCTTTCAAGCGAACGGTATTGGCCCAGGCATCAGCGTCATACCAGCTCTCATCGTCAAGCCGCTCGTTGAGTGCATCGGCGAGTGCGCTCAACCGAATCCGAACCTCGTCGCCCTCACCGACACGTTGCAACTGACGTCGTAATTCGTCGGGCATCGCCGCGGCAATTCGACCGATCGCTGAATCCGATTGCTGCGGATCAACCAGCCCCCTGGCCAACATCGCCTTCATCTGCGTGCCGTTGTGGAAATCTTGGCCGCGAAACGTCGTCGTAAAATCCTCGCGATAGCCGATCGGTGCCAGCGCGGCCAGCAACAACCAGATCGCAAGAAACGCGACCCACAAGATTCTCGACGAAAGCGCGGCGTGAAACGAGTCGGCAATGACAGCCAAATAGGGTCGCATCAGAACGGACTCTCCGAATCCGACGAACCCGTAGGCGCCTCGTTTTCAATTCCCACCTGCTGGACCAGAACATTGCTGTCGACAGGCGATTCGCTTTCACCAACGAGTTTCATAAATGTGTCTTCCAGTGTTGGCCGCTTCACTTCCAGTCGACTGATCGATACCCGAGCATCACGTAAGTTGTCGACAATGTGGTCGATCATCGCCTGGTCCGCTGCGTTGAAACCGACTCGATATTGGCTCTCGTTGGTCGCCAACACCTCGACGTCCACGTCGTCACCGCCAACAGCATGGAAACAAGCAAGGATCGTGTTTCGATTCGCAACAGAACCGCCAATCCGGTCGTGGACGGCGGGCAGCTGCGTTTCCATCACGACCCGTTTGCAATGCGAGTCTCCGGCGAGTTCATCGATTCGTCCCGATCCGCGAATCTTTCCCTTGGAAAGGATCGCCACGCGCGAGCAGACCAGCTCGACCTCCTGCAGGATGTGACTGTTCAAAAAAATCGTCTTGCCATCGTCGCGAAGACGTTCAATCACTTTACGGACTTCGGATCTGCCGACCGGATCGAGACCATCGGTCGGCTCGTCCAACACCAACAAGTCAGGGTCGTGCATCAAAGCTTGAGCCAATCCGAGTCGCTGCCGCATGCCTTTGCTGAAACGGCGCACCGACTCTTTGTCACGCCCGGCGAGCCCAACCAGGTCCAACAGACGGTCACTCCGCGCGATGATCTCCGTGGAAGTCATGCGGCTGAGTCGGCCATAGTAGCGAAGCGCCGATCGGGCGGTATGGTGTGGATCAATGGTCAGTGATTCGGGAAGGTAACCGACGCGCTGCCGCGCCGCCGCACTGCCGACCGACTCACCAAACAGCGATGCCTTGCCGCGACTGGGTCGGACCACCCCGAGCAAGATCTTGATCAACGTTGTTTTGCCGGCCCCGTTGGGTCCGAGCAATCCAAAGACTTCACCTGCGACGGCCTGAATCGTGACCCCACGCAGCGCATCGACACGGCGTCGGCCCCCGATTGACCATCCGCTGTAGACCTTCTCCAATTGGCAAACGTCGACAATCGTTTTGGGATCAATGTCGTGAGCAGCGGTCACAGTCACGCGGCCGACGTTCGCACAAGCAGGTAAGCGAGCCAAATCAAGGCGACCGCGATCAAACCGGCAGCCAACCAGCGATGCGCAGGTTGCCGCCACGAGGGGCGATGCATTTCGCGATCGTATAAATGACGATATCGCTCGCGCTGATGCTCGGACTCGAAGACGCCATCTTCGACCAACTCATGAAGCCCAAATTGAACGGAATACTCGACGACGCCAAAAACATTTTGACGCCGATCCTGTTCGCCAACGCCAACCCCCTCGAAGTACCACAACTGGTTACCAAAACAGGTCTCGGTCTCGGGTTGATCGTCCGCACAGCGAAGCTGCAACACGTCGCTTCGATCGGGACAATACCGTGCACGCATCATCGCTCGATTGCAATCGAGCCGAATCTGGCGGATCGTCCGTTCGGAAAAACGCTGTGTCCGTGTGTCGGCACTCATCGTCCGTGCTCCAACTGCCGCAAGAAGGGAATCTTCAACACCATCTTGCTATTATTGCGGGTTGACATCATCACGTCACCGCCGGAATGGTGAATTTCGGGAAGCCGAATGTGAAAAAAACTCACCGACATAATACCCCTCAAAAGGGCGGCTGCTGTGGAAAACTTGGCGATTTTTTAACGCGATCCTATCGTCTTTCTCGTACCGCAAACCACTCCCTCCATGTTTGAACGCCGTTCCCTCCGAGCCCCGATCACGCTGGGCGTCGTGATGATCGTCCTGGTCGTCGTGCTGGCGGCGGTCTGGATCATCGGCAATTTGCTCGGCGCCACCGGTCAACTTGGCTCGCGGGCCGTTTTTTGGGTCATCTTGGCCACCGGTACCGTGTTGTTGGCCGGGGTGCTGGCCGGCGTCATCGCTTACCTGACTCTCACCGTAAAAGCGTTCAATCTGAATCGGCGGCAGTCGAATTTTATCGATTCGGTGACCCATGAACTGAAAAGCCCCATCGCCTCACTCAAGCTCTATCTACAGACGATGGCGCGTCGCAGCGTCGATGAGCGTCAGCAGCAGGACTTTCACCGATTCATGCTCGAAGACGTGGAACGACTCGATTCGCTGATCAATCACCTGCTCGATGCAGCTCGGATCGAGCGGGGCGTCGATCCGCCGGAGGACGACCGCGTGCGGCTCGACGAGCTGCTTGCCCAATGTGCCACCATTACCTGCATGCGCTATCACCTCCCCAGGGATATCGTGCAGATCGAGTCCCCAGTCGTCACCCTCCACAGCCAATTGATCCAGCTAGAGATCCTGTTTCGCAATTTGATCGACAATGCCGTGAAGTACGGCGGCTCGCCTCCCCAGGTCAAGATCCAGGTTGAAACCGATGGCGATGGCAAAGTGGTCGTTTCGATTGCCGACAATGGCGGCGGAATCCCGGCCAACCAACGACGAAAGGTGTTCAGCCGCTTCGTGCGGCTGGGAAACGAACTGGAACGCAGTCGCCCGGGAACGGGATTGGGACTCTATCTGGTCCGAAACGCCACCAAAGCAATCCGAGGCTCGATCCGGATCATCGATCGCGAAGATGTCGAGGGAACGCTATTCCGGGTCACAATCCCAGGGGTCGTTCCCAGGGACGATTGTCGTCCCTTGGCGTCGTGAGGTATCGTTCGGTTCGTTCGGTGCGTTCGGTCGGAGACAATCCGCACTAGCTGCCATCGACGTCGTTTTGCCGTAAGCATGATTCGATATGCGTCCACACATTCTTGTCGTTGAAGACGAAAACCACCTCGGAGTTGGCATCAAGTACAACCTCGAGGCAGAGAATTACCGAGTCACGCTGGTCCAGGATGGTCCGACAGCACTTCGATTGGTCGATGCCTCGGGCGACTCGATCGATCTGGTAATCCTCGATTTGATGTTGCCCGGCATGAGCGGATACTCGGTCTGCGAAACGATTCGCGATTCGGGCATGACGATACCGATCTTGATGCTATCGGCCCGGACGCTGGCGGAGGACCGCACCCGGGGGTTCGATGTGGGAGCGAACCAATACATGAGCAAGCCGTTCGAGTTGGACGAACTGCTCAGTCGTGTCAAAAACCTGTTGCAAGCCAATGGTCGAAAACCTGCCGCAAGCGCACCTCGCCCCGTCCGTAAGAGTGTCGTTGCCATCGAGTTCGGATTGGTCAAAGTCAATTTCGAGACGCATGAAGCGTCGATGAACGGCCACACGGTGCGGATGACGCCGAAAGAGCTGAAACTGTTGAAGTATTTTGTCGAGAACCCCGACCGCGTGATCAGTCGCGACGAATTGCTGAGCCAAGTTTGGGAGCTTTCGGGAAACCTGCGAACCAGGGCGGTTGACCAATTCATCGCTCGGCTGCGAAAAATCATTGAACCCGACAGCGCGGCCCCTATCCACCTGCTGACGATTCGAGACGCGGGCTACCGATTCGTGTTGGAACCGGACACACAGGCTCCTGAAGCGTAGCGGCCGCTCGGGATCACAGGCGTCGCGATCATGGGCGCATAAAAAAAGCTCCCGGAAAGATACGTTGTCCTAGGGGGGCGGAGGACGACGCGCTTCAGTTCCGGGAGCCGGTGGCTTGGGGTTCGACACAGCCCAAGCATCCTTGCTTTGGCCTGCCGAACATGTCAATCGAGTTTGCACCCGACCCAACATCTCGAATCATCCATGAATCAAGAGTGCTGAGTTGTCCGCAGCAACGTTAGAGTCGCCAATGCAGGACCGTGTCAAACCCGATTGCCCTTTTTTGTTGCCGGTTTGATTTCCAAACCATCAACGTTGGCGGAGGATAGGGAGTTGCTTTTGACGCGGTCAAGGCGGATTCAAGCAGGAATCTGAATTACCTGGAATTCAATGTTTCACGGCGGGGCGATAGCTGTTCGCGATCGGACGTCATGCCCATCGGAACTAGGCAGTCACGGTTTGACTGTAGAGCCGAACGGCCGGAATGCCCGCGACCGGCGGTTGCTCGGCCAACTCGGTCGCCCGTGAAACGACCGCCTCGAATGCGTCGTGGGGCCCCGCTTGGGCTAACCCGACGGTGACGATGCCACGACCCGAAGCGACTGCGCCGAGATGAATGGCATCGGCGGATCGGCAGATTTGCGATCCACGTTCTTGGGCGGTCGACTCATCAATACTCGGCATGCACACGAGCAGTGTCGAATCGTCTTCACAACCGATGCGATCCACCGATCTCATGGTGGCACGCACAATTTGCAACAGCGATCGCATGCTGGCCTTGTTCGGCTCGCCGTGATGACGGACGGACATCACGTACATGCTCATCTGATGCGTCTTGGTTCGCAATGACCGGAACGATTCGCCTAGCAATTTGCGATCGGGCAGATACGCAAATGACCCCGGGTCGGCCCGCCGCTTCCCAGGATTCTCGTCGCTGGCCGCCTCCGCCGGGCCCGCCACCGGTTCGTCGTCGTCCGCCACGATCGATTCGGTCATTGCTGGTCGGAAGGCCGGTTCCTGGGCGACATCCCCCTTGAGGGCGATGACCTGATCTTCGTGCAGCTCGATTCGAATCGGTTTGCATCCGTCCATCCAGTGACCGCAATTTCGGCCAACGTCTTTTGACCGATACATCGCATCGTCGGCTCGCTGCAGCCAATTCTCGATCGAATCACCGGCCGCCAGTTCCGCGACTCCCGCCGACGCGGCGACGCGGAGTCGCTTGTCCTCGAATTGGATATCTCGTTGACCGATTGCGATCCGCGCGACTCAATCAACTCCTTGCACTGCTCAACCGAACGGCCGTCGATGATCACGGCAAACTCTTCGCCACCAAAGCGGGCGACCAGCCCATAGGGATGCAATCTGGCATGCAATACCTTGGCGACAATCCGCAACACTTCATCACCAGCGCGGTGGCCGTAAACGTCATTGAACTGTTTGAAGTGATCGACGTCCAGCAATGCCAGGGTACCCGCTTTTCCCGCTCCCAACGCGTACCGTTTGGCAAGATGACTATCAAAAGCGCCTCGATTGGGGACACGCGTCAGTGCGTCGGTCTGGGCCCGGCGCTCGGCCGATTCGATCTGCACGGCTTGATCATGGATACGGTCTTGGGCCGACTGCAGTTGAGCTTGCATCTGCTCGTTGGCTTCGATCAATTGGTTGACAGCCGTGAAAACCTGTTCCGGTGTCGAGGCATTGTCGTCACTGAGCGTGTTATTGACCGCCTGGACACGTGTTTGATGGGCATCGACATCCGCCGCCATCGAAATCGCGTAACCGCGCAACCGCTCGGCAACCTCCGAGATTCTTTCGCGGCCGGGATCGCCATCTGGATCACGATTGACGATGCTCGAAGCAGCCTGCTGAACCAGCTTGCCGTTTCCGAACCCGCCAATCGCATGCATGATCCAGCCGCAGACGAGCCCAGCTCCCCCACAGCTCATCGCGATTGCTAAATCCAGCCACATCTTCTCAGTACCCTAAGTCTCGCAGTTTACCCGGCTACTCACGTGCAACCGCCTAGCGAGGTATAGGTCATGACGCGTGATAGTCAATAAAATACGCGATTCTCGCAACGGTTCGAGCTCGTCCGATTACCGATCACGGCATTTGGCCGCCTCGACGGCGATGCCGATTGCCTGGATTGGTCGGATGAGATGATCGGGTGCTTTCGCAACGGTTACGACACCGAGGTCACTCTTTAACACTGCTGCCGATCAGGACGGGGAACGCATGTTGGTCTGGGTAAGATCACGAGCTTGTGAGAAACCGGCAATATTCGCATAGGCAAATGGCGAACGATGTGTGATATTTGATTGCACGGTGTGGTGAGTGACGCGAATCAGAGCGACCTGACCACCGTTTCACGATCAATCTTGGGTTCAGGCACGTTTGGCCTCAAGATTCGGTTTCAAGATGGCAGGATCAAACGGATGATGAGCACGATGGAAACGACGGAAAGCACGATCGCCGAGGCAGCCACGGCACAATTGGCAAACAGTTCGATTAACGAATTACGGTCGTTGCGTGTGGATGGAACGGCGACCCGGTTAGAATTGAGCGGCCGCGTTCGAAGCTTTTATCACAAGCAGCTGGCACAAGAGACGGTCCGCTTGGTCGCCGACGGGATGCAGGTCGTCAATCGCGTTGACGTCTGTAACGGAGCCAACCTGTAACGGAGCCAACCGAACAGCGGCGCTGCCATCGCACTCGATGAGCGACACCGCCGAGACTCTCGACTAACGACGTCGCCGAGACACTTTGCGGTGCATCGGATTGAGCTTCTTTTTGGGCGTCTTGTCAACGTCCGCGGCCGGATCGATCGGAGCTGGTTGGGGCACCGGCATGGGCTCGAAGCCCTCGATCGAATCACGAATCAGCTCTTTATTGATTCGCTGCTCGATGCTGGTCAATACATCACCTTCACCGGGGACGACAAACGTGAACGCAATTCCGTCTCGACCCATTCGACCGGTTCGACCGACACGATGAACATAGTCATCGCAATCCTGCGGGACATCATAGTTAATGATGTGCGAGATCGTGCTGATGTCGATCCCACGACCGACGACGTCGGTGGCAACCAGGATCTTTAACTTTCGATCTCGCAGACTCTGCAGCACACGATCACGTTCTCGCTGCTGCATGTCTCCGTGCATGCTTCCGCAGGAGTCAAAAGAATGATTCAACTGCCGGAAAAGCCGATCGGTACCCCGCTTGGTACGACAAAAGATAATCGCCTGCTCTGGCTGCTCGCGTTCGAGCAATCGATCCAAAAGCTCGGTTTTTCTATCTTGGGCAACGGTAAAGTATCGTTGTTCGATCGTCTCGACCGCCATCTCGTTCATGCTGCAATCGATCACCTGCGGCCGAACCATGTACGATTCGGCCAGCCGTCGCACCGTGGGGGGGAAGGTTGCCGAGAGCAATAACGTCTGGCGGTCACGCGGGCATTTGCGAAGGATGCGTTCGATTTGCGGGCGAAATCCGATATCCAGCATTCGGTCGGCTTCATCGAGGACGACACACCAAACTTTATCGGTGCGAAGTGACCCGCGCTGCAAATGATCCTGCAGACGTCCCGGCGTCCCGACGACTATCTGGACGCCATTTTGTAACTGACGCAACTGGCGGGTGATGTTCTTGCCACCGGCCAACACGGCGACCTCGGTGGGAACTCCGCTGGCCAACCGCTCGACCTCACGTCCGACCTGGTCGGCTAACTCTCGTGTCGGGACAATCACGATCGCCTGAGGGTCGCGGCATTCCTCCAGCGGGTCGAGTTGTTCCAGGATCGGGATCGAGAAGGCGGCGGTCTTGCCGGTTCCGGTCCTCGCTTGACCGATGACGTCGGCACCATCGAGCGCCAGTGGAATCAAGCTAACTTGGATCGGCGAGGGTTGCTCGAACCCGGCCTTCTTGATCGCCCGTCGCATGACAGGCGACAGGTCCATTTCGTCAAACGATGCCGCTTCGGCTTCTAACTCTTGAACATTCATCCCGAAATTGTAACGCCAAACCGCCTGCCTTGCTACGCGGAACCGGCAACAGCTGTTTTCGCGATGGCCCTCCCCAGCTCGCAGCGATCACGACCGGTAACCGCTCCAGCGGCGGTGATCCTCCATCGCTGCCCGATCGAGGGCGCAGGGCGCTGACCGATCGAGGCCAACGATGATCTCGTTAGCTTGCGACCCCAATTCCCCGTACCTAGAATCGGCTGCCGGCAAACAGCAATCGCCTCATCCCCGGCTCGCCTTTTCCGCTCTTCGGCGCACCGATTCACGACGACCCAGGAACCAACCATGCGACCCATCCACCCCATCCGGTCGACACTACTGATGCTAGCCGTTGTGACCATCGCGCCGATCTGCGGTTGCAACAACCGCACGGCCGACAGCGATCGCGGATCCCAGAGCGAACCCGCTGGCAACGGTGGCGGACCGTCCGATCGGGTGACCGTTGCCTTTGTCACCAATCAGATCGCCAGTTTTTGGAACATCGCCAAGGTCGGTTGTGAAGATGCCGGAAAAGACCTGGACATTGGCGTTGAAGTCCGAATGCCAGCGGTGCCCACGGCAGTCGAACAGAAACGGATCGTCGAAGACCTTCTGGCCGGCGGAATCCAAGGGATTGCCATTAGTCCGATCGATGCGGACAACCAAGTCGATGTGATCAACCAATGGGCCGAGCAAGTACCGTTGATCACTCAAGACTCCGATGCACCGGACAGCGATCGTCTGATGTATATCGGGATGGACAATTACGTTGCCGGCCGAATGTGCGGCGAGTTGGTCAAGCAGGCACTCCCCGATGGGGGCGAAATCATGCTCACGATTGGACGCCTGGAACAAGACAATTCGCAACGACGTCGGCAAGGTGTGATCGATGTGCTGCTGGGTCGACCGGCGCTGGGTCAATACGACCCCACCGGTGAGGTGATCGAGGGGAACGGATACAAGATTCTCGATACACTTACCGATCAAGGTGATTCGGACGTCGCCAAGCGGAAGGCCGAAGATGCGATCACCACCTATCCCGAATTGGATTTATTCGTCGGGCTGTTCGCCTACAACCCACCGGCTTGCCTGCAAGCCCTGAAGTCACAGAACAAGATCGGCCAGATCAAGCTTGTCGGATTTGACGAAGCCGATTTGACTCTACAGGGCATCAAAGATGGCCACGTTGTGGGCACCGTCGTTCAAGATCCATACGCCTACGGGTACAAGTCGATTGAGATTCTCAAGAGCCTGGTCGTGGATGGTGACCGCAGCGTGATCCCCGAGAGCAAATTTATCGACATCCCCGCGCGGACCATCACCAAAGAGAATGTCGACGAATTCTGGGACAACCTGAAATCGCTCACTGGCGGTTAGCCGACCGACTCTGTCCATCGTGCACGATCGTCCATTCGCGAGGGTTGCCAATCCAAGTCATGCCTGATCCGATCCTCGAAGTGCGGGCCATCACCAAGACGTTTCCCGGTGTGCGCGCTTTATACAACGTCAGCATGACCCTGGCGGCTGGCGAGGTGCTCGCGGTCATCGGCGAGAATGGAGCGGGAAAAAGCACGCTAATGAAAGTCCTGGCCGGGGTTCAACAGCCTGATTCCGGCCAGATTCGTATCGACCAAAAGCAGGTTGCGATCGAATCCACGCGAGCCGCGATGAATCTGGGCATCGTCCTGATTCACCAGGAACTCAACCTCGCGGACAACTTGGATGTGGGCGCCAACATCTTTCTTGGCCGCGAGCCGTTGCGGATGGGTTTGATCGATCGGCGTCGGATCGATCGAGAGTCCCGGCAGTACCTGGCACGCGTCGGTTTGGATATTCCGCCCCGCACAATTCTCAGCACACTGAGCATCGGACGGCAGCAATTGGTCGAAATTGCGAAAGCGCTCAGCATCAATGCACGAGTGCTGATCATGGATGAACCGACCTCCAGCCTGTCCGCGCACGAAACCGAAACCCTGTTTCAAGTCGTCAAGGATCTGCGATCCAAGGGCGTCAGCATCATTTACATCTCGCATCGCTTGGGTGAGGTTCGCGAGTTGGCCGATCGCGTCACGGTGCTGCGTGATGGAGAAAACGCGGGAGAACTCGGCAAAAACGAAATCGAACACGACACCATGGTCAAACTGATGGTCGGCCGTGATGTCTCGCAATTCTACGCGCAAAACAACACAAAACGGGAGATGTTTTGCTGGAGGTTTGCGAATTGGTCACACCGGCATGGCCACAACACCCATTGAACTTCCGCGTTGCCGCCGGCGAGATCGTTGGGGTGTCCGGGCTCGTCGGTTCCGGACGCACGGAGATGCTTCAGGTATTGTTCGGCATCGACAAACAGCTCTCCGGCCATCTGTTCGTCAGCGGGAACCCGATCACGATTCGTAACCCACGTCAAGCGATTGAGGCCGGCATCGCACTGGTTCCCGAAGACCGCAAACAATATGGCCTGGTTTTGCAATCCAGTGTCCGCCGAAACATCGGCCTGGCTGGCCTGCAGCGCAACGCCTACGCATCGGCATTTTTGAACCAACGCCGCGAAAAATCCGATGCGGCCGAAATGATCGATAAGCTGCGTATCCGAACACCCAGCGACGAGCAGTTGGTCCAGTACTTGTCCGGCGGCAATCAACAAAAAGTGGTGATCGGCAAATGGCTATCGCTCGGTCCTCGGTTGTTGCTGCTCGATGAACCCACGCGGGGTATCGACGTGGGGGCAAAAGAAGAGATCTACCGCCTGATCGAACAATTGGCTGCCGATGGAATGGGAATTCTTTTTGTGTCCAGTGAGCTGGAGGAGATTCTCGGGATGAGCGATCGTGTGATCGTGATGCATGAGGGACGCATCACCGGGGAACTCGCTCGTGATCAGCTGAGCGAAGAGTCTGTGATGCAGTTGGCAACGGGTGGGTCGACCGATGCCGGCTGCTAAGCCGCGTCTCAAGAAGTTGCGGGCCTAACAGGGATCAGGAACTCAAATAATCATATGAACGCGAAAGTCATCGGAATTTTTCTGCTGCTGGTCGGCCTCTGGGCGATCCTGGCGTTCACGACGCCGGAATCTTTCCTGAAAGGAAACAACATCGAAAACCTGCTTCGACGAACGTCGATGTACGGTGTGCTGGGAATCGGTGTCGCATTTGTGATCATCACCTCAGGGATCGACCTGTCGATCGGATCGCTGGTTTGTTTGATCGGTTGCCTGTTGGCAATGTTCCTGGAGGTCTCTTACGAACCTTTCGACGTCCAGCCGGTGATCCGGGTCGTTGCCGCCGACCGTTCGATCGTATTGACCAGGGATGGTCCGCCCATCGAACAGGGCGATTGGATCCGATATTACGGCGGGCGTCGTGCCAGGAACGCGATCGCGACGGTGACCAGCGCTGGCCTGGTTGACGGCAAGCGTCGGATCACGATCGATCAACCGATCACACGCGATGATACCGATGGCAATGTCGCCCGTCTGGTCGAGGTGCTCGACTTTGATTCTGCCGCGGATCCGGAGCAACCCACGATCACGTTGGGTCGTGCGTTACCGCAGATCCAATCGCGTGACCAGATCTGGTTCCTGCATCCGGAAGGCAAAGGGCTGAAACAACTGAAGATCGTCGATTCCTCGGTCATGGGCGACAAAACTCGGATCACGGTCGATGACACATTGGGCGAGTTTGACACCACCTGGCTGGCGGCCCCGCTTGAGCGACGACAACGACTCTCGATTCCGGTTGCCATTGGATTGGTCTTTGCAATCGCGTTGTGCCTCGGAATGCTGCACGGGTTACTGATCACCAAGCTGCAATTACAGCCGTTTGTGGTCACGCTCTGTGGTTTATTGTTCTACCGCGGCATATCGCGCTGGTTGGTCAGCGATCGCACGATGGGCTTTGGAGATGAGTATGCGAATTCGCTCAGTTTGCTGGGAACTGGCAAGCTTCCGATTTGGCAGGCCGCTGACGGATCGGACTCATTCGGAATACCGTACCCCTTCTTTGTGTTGGTGGTGACGGCGGTTCTCGCTGCAGTCTTTTTGAACATGACGATTTGGGGGCGATACATGATGGCACTGGGCCGCAATGAAGCCGCTGCCCGATACTCGGGGATCAACACCGATCGCATGACCCGGTTGGCGTACGTCATTTCAGCGGTCATGGCCGCGCTCGGCGGGATGCTGTTCGCCTTGGAAGGGAACTCGGTCGCGCCGTCGAGTTTCGGTAACTTCTTTGAACTGTACGCGATCGCAGCGGCTGTCTTGGGAGGCTGCTCCTTGCGAGGTGGCGAAGGAGGGATCTTGGGTGTCGTGATTGGCACGGCGCTGATGCAAACCCTGTACAACCTGATCGTTTTGCTGAAGATCTCCGACAAACTGGAGTTCGCGATTATCGGTGCGGTGATCCTGATTGGCGTGATCGCCGACGAAATCGTTCGTCGTTTCGCCGCCCGTCGCCGAGCAGCCGCGGAGGCTCGCTCGGCAACGGAGAGTGTGTCTTAGCCACTGGAACGGGCGAAACGAATGGGAATAGGCAAAAGCAATCGAACGTAACGACCGCAACAGTTGTCGCCGTTTCACTGAATCTCCGCCGCTTGCCGGCAAGGCAACGTGCGGTACCCGGCCGTCGCCTCCGGCATGATCGGCACAGCAGTCAGGACGGGTGGGGTGTTCGCGCCGGCGAGCCTGGGCAGCAGCACAATTGATATTGAGCCGGCCCGGTGAATGACGATTCTTCCGTCAGAGGTGCGCCTCATCGCGCCGCCCGAGGACCAATCGGGCCCAGACTGTCGAACCAGCGGAGACCTACCCCGTGATCCATTCAACCTCCCATCGCGCCCACTTGGCTGGCCGAGCTCGTCTCGCGCGTCGCCCCAGTGAGATCGACGCCGCAACCAGAATCATCAGCGAAACCGCGAATGATCTGCGGTCACCGTTGACCAGCGTTCGCGAATCGATCCGACTGGTGCACGATGGTGAACTGGGAAAAATCACGAGCCAGCAACAAACGTATCTGGCGACCGCGATCAACCAATGCAATTCGATCGAACAGATGGTTGACGCAATGCTGCAACTGGATCGATTGCACAGCAGTCTGCCGCGAGTGCACCGCAGTTGGATCCCCGTGATCGAGATCCGTCGGTTGGTTGACGAAACACTTCGCCCCTATACCCTGCCGCGTGAGATTCATGTCGTCTGGGATGGAGCCGATGATCCAAGCCTCACCGTGTTCGCCGATCCGCTAGCCCTTCGTCGACTGATTGTGAACCTTGTCAACAACGCCATCGTGGCCACCGGTGACGGCGAAAGCGTACTGGTCGATGTGCGGCGCGTGCGTGGGGGCAACGGGGTCCGATGGACCGTGATCGATCGGGGTGCGGGGATCGGCAAGTCGGAGATGCAGCAAATCACTGCGAGTCAAGTTTCCACCAGCGGCGGCGAAGGACTGGGTTTGATGATCTGTCGCAAGATAGCCGCACTCCATTTTTCGCCGCTGAGTATCTACTCGCGACTGGGCAATGGCACGGCCGTGAGCTTCGAGACAGCCACGGGAGGTCCAAGTTCGGTCGCCGCCAGCTGGTTGCATTGGCGAGTGCGACAGTCAGACAGCGATCGGCCGCGACCGGAATTCAAAGCCACGTTGATCGAACAAGGCTCATCACGGATTCGCCCAGCACGAGGGGCCCGACTCGACTCGGCTCCCAAAAGCATCGCGATCACTTGCGATCGTGACGTGCCGCAGTGCCAAAACGAAATCTCCGTAGGGACCGTCACATTGGGTGCAGCGATGCCCAAACAAGCCGCGGATCAGTTCGATCGGTTTCTGCAAAACCGGCTGAGGATGTTCGACTTGGCCTACCGCGTCGACACGCGGTGCTGGGTTTGGGCTTTTGACGCCAATCACGATTCCATTGCCAAGCGAATCGATGCGCTCACTCGGGCTGCCGGCAAACAGATTGCCAGCGCTCGGTTGCATTGGAGCGAACCAAGAATCCTGCCGCTGGATCAACGACGTACCGTTGCGATGCTAAGCGACTTGTTGATTCGCGAATCGTTAACCGCATCGTCGTCGCTGAATCGATGGGACACCAACGAAGTTCGCATGGGATCCGCAGCGATCGAACCATCCGACGTCGCCGAGCGTCGCTTGGAGACCGAATTGCGACGTCTGGGCGGCGGCGGGCTGAAAGACCGATCCGCAATCACACGGTGATCACGGAGGCAGGATTTTGTTGCCCTGTTGCAACCCCTCGGTATCATGTCGGTACATATCGGAGATTTGGGCAGGCAACTGCGAGCTCGTGCCCGGTGGAATGGCATCGGGTGGAAAATCTTCGCCACGCGCAGCCGAACCGAGCGGGGTGGTCAGCGAATCATTCATGATTTTCAGGTAGTTTTCCAACTTCCAGGCAGGAATGATGGTCAAACCAAGTTCCGTCGCTCGCGCTTTGACAGCACCAATCGCCGCGATCGATTGCGCGTCGCGGTCGGCCTGACCTAGATTGGTGTCATCGGAGATTTCGGGTGGCTCGCCGACGACGAGAAAACGGATGCTGGGGTCGAGCGTCCCGGTCACGACACCGCTGGAGGAGACTTCTGCGACGACTTCGGCACCCGCCGCCTTGATCATGCCTTTGATCGCTTGGTTGTCGGGACGACCGTCGCCGTCAATGTCGATATCGCCGGCCAGGGCGATCTTGACCTTCCGTCCCGGAGCCCAGAACGGCGAATAAATCATATCACCGGGGATGATCGGATTGCGGATTTCTGGCAAAGAGACAATCCGCGCTGAGCCAAATGGGGGCCTTGCAATTGGGTGACCTGGATCGTCGCCTTGACTTTGGCATCTTGCAATCGCGTTTCATCGCCATCGATCACGCCAAAGGTAATGCCCGTGCGAAGTTCGTCGGCCGAGCCCAAATTGATCGTGACCACATTGCCGCCGCGGAAAACGTAGCGAATCTCGCCCTGTGTCGTCTCGAAGCGATCGTTGCGAAGCTCATTGAGTTGAAGCTTCTGGGTATCAATCGTACCTTTGAGCTGTTCGGTCTTGACGGCCAGCTTTTTATTTTCCTCGGCAGCCGTCCTGCGATATCGATCAAAGTCTGCGGAGGTTTTCGAGAGTGCGTCGCGGGTTTCCTCCTTCTCGATGTTGATGCGTTTGCGGTCTTCGTCGTATTGATTGCTGACCAGGACAAGCTTTTTGTTCGCATCGTCTGCTTTTTCTTCAGCCGTTTCTTGCACCTTCCGAGCGTTTTCGATGTCGGCGTCGGCATCGGTTCGGATCCGGACCAGGTCCTCCTCGTACGTGAGTTTCTGAATATTTCGGTCACGAATCGAGTTGACCAAGAACCCGGGCAGGGCGGGGTAGTTGCGGGTCTGAGGATCGACCTCCGGACCAAACAGCGCCATGTCTTTGACGAATTGCTCTTCGATCGCTGCCATCTCTGGATCAGCCCCGGCCGTTTCGCTCATCCGATCGAACTCGGCCTGGGTCAACCCGCCAACGCCGAGCATCGCCTTCATCATCGCCGCCTGACTGCTCATCGTCTGGATCTGGCTATTGACGTTGGCCAGCTGACCACGTGCCTTATCGGCCTCGGCGGCTTGAGTATCACCCCAATGCCAAAGCAAGAAGTTCAGCCCAATCGAGAGAACCAAAAAGATCATGCAAGCAATCAAACTGCCGCGGATAACCGAATCGTCGCGAGCCACCATGGTTGAGCCGTTGGTGCTGGGGCAAAAGAAATATGGGAAAAGCCGGCAATGGAGTTCGGCCCGAATCGTGGGGGGATTTGGGCCGCCGGATTAGACTATACAGTGATAGACGTTATTCTACTTTCGAGCGAACAAAAAGAACGTCTCCCCCAGGGATTTCTGAGACTTTTACCGGTTGTGCTTGTCTTAGGGCGAGAATCTGCCTTTTTTTTCAGAAATGACCACCACTTCGAGCCGTTTTCAGATGGCCCCCCTTTGGGCAGTTGGGGAAGGCTACGCTGGCTCATTTCCGGTGGCGCCGCGGCGGAATTTCTGTTGGCGGCACCGGACCATCTTGGCTGGCCGCGGCGAACCATTTCAGTGCGGCTTTGTCGGCAAGATGCTGGGCCGGGAACCGAAACCTTCGATCGACGTTGTGGTTATTATGAGTGGGGGAGATTGGTTCGATTTCCGTCGCCAACTGCCACCTTAACTGTGGCATGGCAAATCTTCCCCAATCCGACGGACAGCGCAGCCGTCCTCCAATCAGTCCTTGAACAGCCATTTTCCAAAAATGCACAATCGCAAAACACTCCCAAGCTGTCGTCCAACCCGCCAATGCTCGCCTCGTCCGAGCGAATCCCGTGCCGGCTTCACGTTGCTTGAACTGCTCCTCGTGCTATCCATCTTGGTCGTGATCGGTGGGATTGCGATGCGTAACTTCATGGGCGCGGGCAATGACGCCAAGAACGACGCCACCCGCGTTCAGATCTCGGAAATCAAAAACGCGATCATCCAATATCAGATCCGCATGAACTCGCTCCCGGAAACGCTCGAGACGCTCCGTGATGGGCCGAGCGACGCTGCGAAGAAGGCTCGCTGGAGTGCTCCGATTTTCAAAGAGGTCCCGGTCGACGCTTGGGAGAATTCCTTCGTCTATAACGTCAGCGGCAACACCTACGAGATCCGCAGCGGCGGCCTCGATGGACAGGTCAACACCGACGACGACATTGTCGACGAAGGCCCTTAGTGGTCGTTTGCCACAGCCAACAATGGCGGTTGGGCCCAGACCGCCCACTCGTGAAAGGTTTATCGTTGCACCGCCATCCCGCCTTCACGTTGCTCGAACTGCTGTTGGTCTTGGCCGTCATTGCTGCCGTGGCCTCCCTGATGATTCCGCAGGTTGGGTTGTTGCTTGGCGACCGTCGGCTCGTTCGCTCCGGCGAACAAGTTCGCGTCGAAATGACTCGACTGCGAGTGGACGCGATGCGGCAAGGCCGGGTGATGATGATGCAAGGGATGGTGGAGGGAAATTCGCTCCGCATCAAACCGTATTACTCGTTGAGCGACTCAACCGAAGCGATGGACCAGACCGGGTCGCAGTCTGGGCTTTTGACCGGTGCCCAACAGGCGGTCGCGGTCGCGCCGGTCGAAGCGGCAGATGCCGAAAAATCCGTTGAACTGGCCGTCGACGTGGTGGTGGAGTCGGTCGCCACCGTTTCATCGACTCGCGCTCTTCAAATCGAACAACTGACCGCCGGCGACCAGACGAGCGGATGGAGCAGACCGATCTTGTTTTATCCAGATGGAACGACAAGCACCGGTGCAATCACATTGGCACATCCCACCATGGGTCACGTTGTGGTCAAAATTCGTGGCATTACCGGCGACGTGACCGTGAGCGAGGCGTTGCCATGATCCAGTCTCCGATCCCCAACATGAAGCAGCAAAAGCGGGCCTCCCGAAGCGGGTTTTCGTTGTTGGAAATCTTGCTCGCCTTGGCGATTCTCGGTGGCTCACTGGCGATCCTCAGCCGGATTGTCGACACCGGCGCCGGCGCTGCCCGAGAGGCGCGTGACTTGTCGGTCGCGCGACATTCTTTGCCAGACAAAACTTGCCGAAATCCTGCTCAACGCAACCGCCGGGATATCGCCACAGAGCGTTCCATCGACACCGCTGGAATCCTTTGACTCATTGTCGCTCACACCATTCGTGTACACCGTCGATGTCACTCAAGGCCCGCTGAGCGGGTTGTTGGTGATCCGCGTGACCGTCGAGGCGCAGGACCCCGATGGTGGTCCGCCAGTGGCCCGCTATGCGCTGACACGACGGATGATCGATCCGTTGCTGGGGTTGGAAGAGGCAGAACGGGAAGAGCAAGCGGCATCGACATCGGCAGCGGAGGGATAAAGCATGACGATGACTCAGATACCGAGATGCCATTCGAAACCTACGCTCGGCGCGATCAAAGTCGCCCGGATTCACTCTGCTGGAAGTGCTTCTGACCTTGTCATTGTCGGTGATCCTGGTCGGTCTGATCGGCGGCGCACTGCGATTTTTTGCGGTCGACATGAACATTCGCGACATGGACATCCGACAAACGCAACTGGCCACGGTCGTGATGCAGATGATCGAAGACGACTTGCGAGCCACCGTGCATACCAAACCGATTGACACCTCGGGATTGGAATCGCTGTTGGGCAGTGTCGCTGCCAGCGGCGGTGGTGGTGGTGGTGGTGGTGGTGGTGGTGGCAGCACAGCTAGCGATACTAGCGGCGAGGACCTCTCGGCTGCGGGGATCGGATCCGAGGAAACCGACGATAGCGCGCCCTTGGAGACGTCCTCGGTCGACCTGCAATCGGGCACCGCCGTGCTGAAAACGCCGGGATTGATCGGCAATCAATATCAGATCCAAATTGATCTCAGTCACTTGCCACGATTGGAAGAATACATGCGAATCCTGGACGAAACGGTGTCCAACCTGGATGATCGACCCAGCGATATCAAAACGGTTGCCTACTTCGTTCAACCGGTCGGAATGGCCGGTGGCATCCAGGATCCGCTCGATACGATCACGGCCAACCTGCAAACCGGAGAAGAGGAGAGTGCTGGCGGATTGGTTCGTCGTTCACTCGATCGGGCAGCATCGGTCTATGCCGCGACCACGGGTGGATTGGCGATGCTGAACCAAACCGGCGAACTGCTGGCACCCGAGATCACGGGGATTGAGTTCGCCTATTGGGATGGGACCACGTGGCAGAAGCAATGGAGCAGCGATGACTACGGCGAACTTCCACTGGCAGTCCAAGTTCGTCTGTACATGCCAAGTCCGACTGCGGCGATCACGGGCGACCTGAGCGATCCCAGCGCGACACGCACCTTCATGCACGTGGTTCGCCTGCCGCTGGCCCGTCCCATCGAACAGGAAGCAGACGACTCTCTTTCGGAGGCGGGAATATGAAACCAAGAGTCCGACGCGGCTTCTTTCTGATCTTGGTGTTGATCGTGATCGCGGTCGCAACGATGGCGGTCTATTCATTCACAGAACTGATGTTGGCCTACGACGATTCGGCTTATCTGGCAGCCGACCTCGTTCAGGCCCGCGTCAACGTCGAATCGGGTGCCGAAACGATTCGTCTGATCCTCTCCAATCCCCCCGAGGCGCGGGTCGATTTCGGCGGCGTCTACAACAACGCTCAGGTTTTTCAAGCGGTGGTCGTGTCCAGCGGCCTGGACGGTGCGACCCCGTCGAACTTTACGGTCATCGCGCCGGGTCTCGACGAGATGGGCATGTATGGTGGCATTCGCTTCGGACTGCAAAACGAGTCGGCACGATTGAACATCAACACGCTGACCGTTTTGGAAAAATACTCCGAGTCGCTCGCCCCCGCAGTGGCGATCGCCGACGCCGTGACCGGTGGCGCGATGACCGCTGGCGCGTCGGACGATACCCAGGCCAGCGCCGACACCAGCAACATCGCCGTTTCGTTGCTGATGGCGCTGCCAGGCATGACCGAGGAGACCGCAGAATCCATTTTAGATTGGATCGATGAAGACGAAGAGATGCGTCCCAGCGGCGCCGAAATTGAGTACTACAGCACATTGCCGACCCCCTACTCGCCCCCCAATGGTCCATTGCAAAGCGTCGACGAATTGCTGTTGGTCAAAGGGGTGACTCCGACATTGTTGTTTGGCGCCGACTCCAACCGAAACGGGGTCATCGACGCCGACGAGCAACAGCGGTTTGGCATCGGGATCGACACACCGGGGGCACTCGGATGGTCGGCTTACCTGACCGTTCATGGTGCCGAAGCGAACAAAACGCGTAGCGGCTCACCTCGTGTCCATGTCAACCAAGACGACTTGGAATTGCTGTATGACGAGTTGGTCGACGCGATGGGCAATGAACTCTATGCCAGCTTCATCGTCGCCTATCGCATTGCTGGTCAGTCAACGTCGTTGGCCTCCGCCGTGACCGGGGGCCAGAACTCGGGCCAGAACTCGGGCCAATCTCAGCCCCAGAGCGGGGGACCCTGGTCCGAGGATCTGCTTGAGCAATTGGACCTGACCGGCGGCGGCGGCACCTCCTTGACTCAGGTGCTTGACCTGATCGACGCCACCGTCACGGTGGGACAGGGAAACAACGCGCAAAGCTACACCTCGCCATTCTCCAGTGATTTGATCTCGATGGCGTTGTACATGCCAATATTGATGGACACTCTGACCACACAAGATGTCGACGTGATGCCAGGTCGGATTAACCTGAATGAGTGCCCGGCAGAACTGTTGTATGGAATTCCACTGCTCAGCGAACAGACCGTTGAAGCGATCCTGGAAAACCGCGAAGCCGAAACGGATGACTTGAACCGCCAATTCGAGACTTGGCCGCTGGTGGAAGGGTTCGTGACATTGGATGAAATGAGGCAATTGGTTCCGCTGATCACCTGCGGCGGAGACGTCTATCGGGCACAGATCGTCGGCTACTTCGAATCGGTCGGTGCGTCGCATCGAAGTGAAGTGATCATTGACGCGACCACCGTCAACCCCAAGATCGTATCGTGGCGAGACCTGAGCCACCTGGGACGAGGCTTCGACCTGGCCGTACTGGGAATACGCAGCGGGATGGAGATGGGAAGCCAGTAACGTCGGTCAACAGACAATCCGACTCCGAGAACGCTCGGACGTCATTCGCAGATAAAAACACGTTCGGTTGAACCTAAGAATCGAACTCTGAGAGAATCATGCCAAGAAAAATTGCAGTCGATTGGGACGAAAAGGAACTGCGGCTTGTCGCCGCACAGTGCGGTGGTGGCAGCGTCAAGGTGACCGATGTCGCCGTGATTCCGATTGAAAACTCGAGTGTCGCCGATACGCTTCGTGCGGCCATATCCCGACGCGGACTCGAATCGACCGAGACGCTGATCGCGATCGGCCGCGGGCAGGCTGAACTGCGCGAACTGCAACTGCCACCGGTACCCGATGAAGAATTGCCGGATATGGTTCGTTTCCAGGCGACCCGCAGTTTCGCGACCGCCGGTGACAGGGCAACGGTCGATTATTTGGTCACCAGCAGGAGCGATCGTGGCATCGAGATGATCGCCGCCGCGGTCGGCCCCGAGAATCTGACGAAAATTCGTGAGACCTGTGAATCGGCCGACCTGACGATCAAACGCATCGCCCTTCGTCCGCTGGCCGCCGCGGCCCTGTACCTGACGACGAAGAGCCAGGGGGAGGCGGGTGACACCGTTTTGATCGACTTGTTGGCGGACGATGCGGAGATCGTCATTGCCCGTGATGGACACGTCATTTTTGTTCGTACGGTCAGAATGCCGAGTGTCACATCGGCACGCCCCAAAGTACTCGCTGGCGAATTACGTCGCAGCTTGGTCGCCTGCGGTTCCTCGGGATCGCTCAATCGGGTGGTGTTATGGGGGCTCGAAGCGGTCCATCGTGACGACCTCAAGATGCTTGCCGAAGCATCCGGGCGCACCGTCGAGGTGCTCGACCCGTTCGATTTGGTTGACGTCGATCCGAAGGTTCGCGGTGATCTTCCCGAACACGTCGGGCGGTTGGCACCACTGGTCGGATTGCTCGCCAGCGACGAGGCACACGCCGATCGACTGATCGATTTTTTGAATCCTCGAGAGCGGATCGAGGAAACACCCAACCGGCTCAAGAACGTTTTGATGATCGGCGTGCCGATCGCCGCGGTGCTGTTGATCGCGTTCTTCGCCTACCACCATCTGCAACAGCTCGATACCAAGATTGCCTTGCTGAAGAAAACCAATGCAGAAATGAAGCCGGACGTCGATGAGGCGCTCAAACGCATCGATCGAACCGAGAAGGTTGATCAATTCTTAGACGCCGATGTGAACTGGCTCGATGAGTTGCGACGCCTCGCGACCACCATGCCGCCGGCGGATCAGATGATCTTGAAAACCGTCTCGGCCAGCGGAGATTCTCGCAATGGGGGTGGCACACTTGTCGTTTCCGGTGCCGTGACCAACCCCGACGTGATCGAGGAATTTGAAGAAGCGTTGCGTGACGATTCACACCGAGTTGTCGGTGACGGATCAACCCAACAAGCGTCGGCAGACGCCTACAAGTGGACGCTGAGTGAGTCGATCACGGTCACGCCCGCGTCGGTTCGCAATGCCCGTTACGAAGGATTGTCTCCAGAAGTACAACTGGCCGACAAAGGGACGGTGGCAGCAGCGGATCAAGAAGCCGAGCCAGCGACTCCGTCAGCCGGGAACGATCCGCCGGCGAACGAATCTCCGCCAGAAGATCTCCAACCAGACACCCCGACACAGGCGGCGACCGAATCATCAGCTGCCGCTGACGAAGCGACGACGACCGAACCAGAATCGCTGCCCAATGAATCTGACTCACCCGCCGAGCAGCCGGAATCGGACCCATCTCCATCGCAGCCAGCCGAGCTTCCATCGCAGCCAGCCGAGCTTCCATCGCAGCCAGCCGAGCTTCCATCGCAGCCAGCCGAGCTTGCCGCAGAGACCAATGCGGAGGTGCAGTCATGACTCAACGTGAAAGAACACTGGCCATCATCGTTGGCGGGATGCTTGCCTTGCTCATCGTTTGGTGGGGCTTTGACAAGTACCGCACGGCTGTCAACCTGCGAACGAAGCAGATCGCATCGCTGGAACAGGAGCAGATGGTGCTCAATGAACAGACCCTGCAGGGCTACATGGCCGACCGACAGATGACCGAATACATGCTCCGCTCGCTACCGAGCGATACCGAGCGGGCCCAGAGCGACTATCAACAGTGGTTGCTCAGCATGGTCCGGTCCAACAACTTGTCGGACTCGAAGGTCGATCCCATCACTTCCCTGCCGATTAGTGGTCTCTACCAGGAGCTCAGATTTCGGGTCTCGGGTAACACAAGCCTGCCGAATCTGATCGGACTGCTGCATGCTTTTTACTCGAAAGACTACTTGCATCGAATTCGTGAACTGACGATCAGCCAAACCAAGACGAATGATTTGAAGCTCACGATGACGATCGACACGATTGCATTGCTATCGGCGCCCGCCGATGCCAAGCCACCCGGCGATACCTCTTGGAAAGTCGATCATAACGTGGCGGCCTATCATGATCCGATCATGAATCGAAATTTCCATGAGCCGCCCAATCAGCCGCCAACGTTCACCGGCCGCTCGCAAATCGAAGCGATCGTCGGTCGTGAATCGCCGACGCAACTCGCTGCGACCGATCCCGAGGGCCATCGCATTCGATGGGAATTTGTTGACCAGCCGCCCGGTTTTGTCAGGCTCGATTCCGGTAGTGGAACGTTGCGTGTCAATACGGATCAAAAGCAGGAATTCGAACTGCGGGTGCGAGCCATCGACGCTGGATATCCACCGCGAAGCACGGAACAAAAACTGATCGTGAAAGTCGTTGATCCGCCGCCACCGGTTGAGCCGCCAGCACCAAAGTTGCAGTTCGATGATGCCACACAAACGGTCCTCACGGGACTCGTGCACGGCCGCGACGACTGGACCGCTTGGATGCACGTGCGTACAAAAGACAAAACACTAAAATTGAGAGTGAAC
Source organism: Pirellulaceae bacterium (assembly GCA_963734865.1). Classification (GTDB taxonomy): domain Bacteria; phylum Planctomycetota; class Planctomycetia; order Pirellulales; family Pirellulaceae; genus CBDCUW01. The sequence goes on along the minus strand of CAVTIV010000017.1, from coordinate 59,354 downwards.
GACCAATTCGAGATCGGCAGCTTGAAGGGGAAAGTGATCGAAGTGACACCAAAATTTGTGGTCCTGGAGATTGACGACCGCAGGTTCACCCTTAAACCGAGCGGCAACCTGAAGGAAGCGGCCACCCGGTCCGAAGAGGATTAGCGGTTTGTCACAGTCAAGAGCACTCGACCCATTCGCAATCTGACGTGGCCGAAGCGATTCAACATGCCTGTTCGATTCGATGTGAAGACGTATCGGTCCGATTCGCCAACGGTGTGGTCGCCGTCAAGGATGTGACGTTGGCTGTGCCGCCGGCCAAAATCCTCTCGCTGATTGGTCCCAGCGGCTGTGGAAAAACGACGATCCTGCGACTGATGGCTGGTCTTCAGCCCGCCACATCGGGTCGCGTCGTGATTGATCCAGCAGCAAACGGACGTTCCGGCGAAATCGCTTTCGTGTTCCAGCAGCCATCGCTGTTGCCCTGGCGCACCGCTCTGGAAAATGTCGCACTGCCTCTGGAACTGATCGGCCGAGGCTCTCGTGCCGATCGAAAGTCGGCCGCCCAGGAAATGCTGGAAACCGTGGGACTCTCCGATGCCTTTGACCGCTTGCCGAATCAACTCTCCGGCGGGATGAAGATGCGCGTCTCGATCGCCCGCGCCTTGATCACCGAACCGAGCATTTTACTTCTGGACGAACCATTTGCGGCACTCGACGACATGCTCCGCAATCAGCTCGGCCAACTTTTTCTCAGACTGTGGCAACAACGTCAGTTCACCGCCGTCATGGTGACACACAACATCGCCGAATCGATCCTGCTGTCGCACAGTATCAGCGTGATCAAGCAAGGATACCTCGTTGCCACCATTGAGAATTCGTTGCCGCATCCGCGAGACGAATCACTGCGGCGGTCGCCACAGTTCGGTCGTTTCTACGGTCAGGTCAGCGATGTGCTGCGAGGCGAGGCGTGAGCGTTCCGAAAAACCCCTATACGAAAACGGATGTCGTACCAGACGAGCGATCATCAGAAACCGTGGCCATCGTCAGCCGTCACCACCATCATATCGGTACGGTTGCCCTGGTGGGCGGCGTTGCTCTGCTGGCTGTGCTCTCTTGGGAAGCGATTGTTTGGTGGTTCGATCTGCCCAAAGCCCTCTTACCGACTCCGCGACTGGTACTGCGAGCGGCAATCGACGAACGAGAATCCCTGCTGCGCGGAACCATCACGACAGGAATTGCAGCGACCGTTGGCTTGATCACCGCGGTCGCGATCGGTTCGTTCATCTCCGTCGTGTTCAGCCAATCCAAGAAGATTCGATTGGCGTTTTTCCCTTACGTCGTCACGCTTCAGACCGTACCGATCGTCGCGATTGCCCCCCTGTTGATCATCTGGAGCGGGTATCGATTCCGTACCGTCCTGATCGCCACCGTGATCATCTGTCTGTTTCCGATTGTCAATAACGTAACGGCGGGCTTGTTAGCCATCAACCGTGATCTGTCCGACCTGTTTCGGCTCTATGGAGCCAGCCGAACCAAACGACTGCTTCGCCTGCAAATCCCCACGGCGGTGAGCTACCTGATGCTGGGTGCGAAAACCAGCAGCGGTCTGGCAGTGATCGGTGCCATCATCGCCGAGTTCTTTGTCGGCAATGGAAGCAGCTACGACGGCCTTGGGACGCTGATGACCGGTTGGCAAGCACTGCTTCGCACCGATGCGCTGATTGCCGCCCTGTTCGCCTCAACATTTCTGGGTCTGCTACTTTTCGGTTCGGTCCAGCTTCTCTCGGTGACGCTGCTTCGCCGTTGGACTTGCTCGACTTCCACAGAATAGGAGTCTTCGTCGGACAGTGATGCTCCCTTCACAGCCCGACCTGTACCCCCTGGGGGTCAATCCGCTGCTGCTCAAACCCTCTGCCATCTGGATCCCTGCCGAGCTGCGACCGGTCGCCCTACAATGGCCCTCACGCCAACCGAAAGTGTCTTCAGCCCCACCAACCAAGCGTCGAGAAACCATGTCACGCCATTTGATCGCCGGGCCGATTGCCGCTATCGCCCTGCTCGTCCTGCTCGGCTGCGACTCGTCAAACGTCTCTCGCCGCCGCCTGAGCGGCGAATCGGCTGGTGGATCGAGGGATGAAAATCGCGTTGCCGTGCAGCTGAATTGGTACCCCGAGGCCGAACACGGTGGTCTCTATCAGGCGGCCGCCGATGGAACCTACGTCGACGCAGGATTGGAAGTCGAAATCCATCCGGGTGGACGTGCAACCCCGGTCGGCCCCGAACTGGAAATGGGCCGATGCCAGTTTGCAATGGCCAATGCCGACGACGTTGTCCTGTTTCGCGAACAGGGAATGGACATCGTTGCCGTCCTCGCGATCATGCAGAACCATCCTCGCTGCATCCTGGTGCGCGAGGACAGCGGCGTCTCCGACTTCCAAGATCTGGCTGGCAAAACGCTTCAGCGGCAGGCGGGTCGACCGTTCCTGGAGTTTCTGCGTTGGAAGGGATTGCTCGACCAAGTTCGCGAAGTCCCCTACCACGGCAGCGTCTCATCGCTGGTCGGCGACCCCAACATCGCGGTTCAGGCCTACTCGTTCGCCGAGCCACTGCTTGCCGAACAACAAGGGGTCAAAGTCCGCAAACTGATGCTCAGCGATTTGGGCTGGAATCCCTACTCCAGCGTACTGATCACCTCGGGGCAATTGATTCGCCAGAACCCGGAACTCGTACGCCGTTTCGTCCAGGCGACTCGCAGCGGTTGGCAACACTATTTGACCGATCCGAGCAAGGGAAACGCCGCAATCCTGGCGGCAAACAAACACGGGATGACCGCCGAAGTGCTGCAGTTCGGCAGCAAAGAATTGCGCGAATTAGCGATGCCCGATGCGATGGCCCTGGAATCGGTCGGCATGATGACCGATCAGCGATGGCAGACGCTCGTTGATCAGATGGTCACGCTCAAGCTGGCGGATGCTTCCAAAGTGATGCCGCAAGACTGTTTCACGACACAGTTTCTCGAGTGAATCCAGACACGGTTTACGCGGCACGACTCCGCGCATTCTCGGGTCCGATGTGCCGACCGAGCGTTTCGATTTCCAGCCGCAGTAGTTGTCGAGCAACCTCGTCGGCACATGGCCGCTCACGAGCGTCTCGGGCAATCATCTTTTCGACCAGCTCTGCCACCGGCTCAAGCACTGTGGCGGCCGACCGGTTCGGTCCGAGTGATCCATTGCCAGAGGATCCGTCCGAGCGAGAAAATATCCATTGGCGGCATCGCGGCCAGGTTTTCGACCAGCGTCTCGGGAGCGCAATAGTCTGGCGTGCCGCGAAAATGTCTTGCCGCAACCGTGTGAATGCGAGTCGCGAACCCCAAATCGACGAGCGTGACATGCCCACGAGAGCCGACCATCACGTTGGCCGGTTTGACATCGCCGTGTACCCAACCGGCGGCATGAAGGGTTCCCAGCGCCTGGGCGACTTGACGCACCAACCACAGTGCCACCGGAAGCGGCTTCGCTTGGGATTGATCAAGGTGCCATTGCATCGAATGCCCATCCAGCCGTGGCATCACCACGTAAGGCGATGGGGATGAAGTCGAAGCGTCCAGCACGGCAACCAAATTGGGGTGAACCGCGTCGGCCGCCGCAGCGGAAAACCGTGCAATCTGCTGACGACTCTCCGTGTCATCACCGCAGGCACGTTTGATCACGTAATCCCAGCGTGGACTGGCCGCGTCGGCAGGCTGGGCGAGAGCCAACTCGGTCGATTTGCTGACATGAATCTGCTCGCCGAGACGCCAGATCCCGTGGATCGACGGTTTCGTGGACGCCGGTCGGGACGCATCGCCGCTGTGGGATGCGTCTGTGAGCGGTGAACCCGATTTCGACGTGACACTCTTCACAACACCGATCCTTGACAAGCAGAGAAATCCGACAAGCAGAGAAATCCGACAAGCTGAACAACTCGAAGCGACATCGATATTTGCGCCGCGCCGCTGCAAACCTAACTCTCTCAGCATCGACCGGGACGGCCCGCCGGGACGACTCACACCCCACAATGCCGGAAAACTCATCCTGGATTGCCTATCCTGTGACCCACCGGTTGACCGCACCACCTTCTTTGTCTCGGTGACGATGTCGCAAACAACGAACGATGTCTCAGGAGCATCCGAGTGTCTGATCAATCGTCCGACTTCAATCCCTACCAACCGGCAACCGGTTCGTTGCCTCAGGGCGTTGATCAATCGCTTTTGGCCCGCACAGCATCGGAACTTTGGCCGCTGGCAAGGCTTTCTCGAATGAGTGGATTCTTTCGCCCCGATTGACCCATCCGCCTAACCGGCCGAATCGTCCCCGCTGTTCGTGAAACCGAATGATTCGGCAAGTCGTTGTCGAATCGGACGATCCGCAAATGCCGATCCAATCAGTGAAGTGCAACCAACGTGAACACCATCATGGGACGGCGTGATGTCGAACATTCCACCGGCGGTCAGCCAACTGCTGCAGGCGCGAACGGACGCGACGCGACAAGAGATCGATATCGCCTTGATAGCCAAGAACCTGGACGCTCAAAAACAAGCCGGTGACGCGGTGAATGCGTTACTGCAGCAGGCCGCGAACATGCAGCAACAGCTCAACGATGGCCACATCGACGTACGGCTATAAAGACACACGCGGGGGCTACGCTGCGAACACCTTGCGGAGCATTGCCAGGCTCTTTGGAATTGCCGTTTCGTGCTGTTCCTTCCCCTCGAATTCAAGGGAAATGTAGCCTCGGTAGTCAACATCGCGAAGTGTCTTGGCGACGCGATCGTAGTCGATCTCGAGTGTGTACCAGGTACCGCCGCCATAGTAAGTTTTGGCTTGCACGAACACCGCTTCGGGCGCCAACTGTTCGTACTGCTCGTATTGGTTGTCCAGGAAATTGCCCGTGTCCAGCGTCGCGCGGAGCCAAGGCGAGTCGATGTCGTGAATCAAACGCAGCACGCCTTCGGCCGTCCGGCCCAATCCCCAGTGGTTCTCCAGTCCCAGCACGACACCACATCGCTCGGCGGCGGGCAAACATTTTTCCAAGCCTTCGGTGACCCAGCCGAAACCGTCTTCGTCGCTGTATCCGTCCAACCGCGGCTCGATCCCTTTGTTGGCCATCAACTCGTCAAAGTCTTTGGACGTACCCCATCGGCCCGTGTTGACTCGGATCGTCGGAATGCCCAGGGCGTAGGCCAGTTCGATGCAATGAATCGTATGGTCGACGTTCTTTTGTCTCACAGCGGGATCGGGTGAGACGAACGTTTGATGCGTTGAGAAGCCGCACAAATCCAAACCGTGCCGGAATGCCCGCTGCTTGATCCGTTGCAATGTTGGGTTCGATTCATCTTGCATTTGCACATGCAAGATCTCGACGCCATCGAATCCGGCATCGGCGGCCAAGTCGATGCATTCTTCGATACCCAATTTGCTGTCGTCGCGATACCGCCAATAGGAATACGTCGAAACCGCAATGCGGTTGCCGTGGGTCGTGTTCGATGCGACAGGTTCATCCCCAGCGACAACACCGGATAAGATCGATCCGGCACCAATCGCCGCCATACCACCGGCAAGGAGTTGTCGGCGGCCGAGTTTGTTTTGCTGAGACATGATCATGTTGGGTGTCAGGGACATCATCTGATTGAATTCCACTAGGGCTTGGGGGCCGCGGCGGCCAGCACTGCCAAGTCTTCTTGTCCGACCCGGGTACAGAATGTACCGAGCGATTCGTCGCCTTGGCGATTCGCTTTGTAGGCCGCGAAAATGGCGATGATTTCGTCGACCACAGTATCGTCCGAAACCAGGTCCTTGTAGACATACGCCAGCCGGTTTCCCAGCCAGCCACCGCCGGCGAACAACGTGTACTTGTCCTTCGCCTTACCGACCAAAGCCAAATCGGCGTTGTACGGCCGGGCACATCCGTTGGGGCAACCGGTCATCCGAATCGTGAAACGCTCCTGGTCCAAACCGAGCTTGGCCAGCGGGGCCTCCAACGCATCGATAATGCTGGGCAGCCGACGTTCACTCTCGGTGATCGCCAAGCCGCAGGTCGGCAACGCCACACAGGACATCGACCACCTTCGTACCGTGCTGGTTTGTTCGGTCGTCGGCGTGTTGTTCTGCTGAATCAGCGAAATCAACTTCTCTTTGTCAGCTTCGTCGATATCGGTAAAGATGACACTTTGGTGACCGGTCATTCGAAGTTCGGTCTTGAATTCATGACAGATCGCTCGCAATGCCCCTTTGAGCTGGTGGTTCTGATTGTCATAGAGTCGACCGTTTTCGATATTCAACCCGTACGACCACTTTCCATCGCCTTGCTCTTGCCAACCCATGTGGTCGTCAAACCCGTGGACATCATCCTCGGTGCAATCATCCAACGGCGTTCCGTAATACTCTTCCACCGCACGACGAAACTTCTCGATCCCCCAGTTTGCGACCAGGTATTTCATTCTCGCGACTTTGCGATCCTCGCGGTTACCGTAGTCCCGCTGCACTTTCAAGATCGCTTGAGCAACCTCTACGGCCTGCTCGGGACGCACGAACGCCATCCGTTTGGCCAACGCCGGGAACGTCTTCTTTGCCGAGGGCGTGGTTCCCATGCCACCACCGACCAACACGTTGTAGCCGATGATCTTTCCCTCACGGACCACCGCCAGAAAGCCGACATCCTGGGTGTAGATGTCAATGCAGTTGTCCTCGGGCAGGGCAATCCCCATCTTGAATTTGCGCGGCAGGTATCGCGGACCATACAGCGGCTCGACAATCGGGCCGCCACCGGCCAGCGTTTCTTCCCCCGAATCGGGATCGGTCAACCACAGCTCGTGGTAGGCCGGAGTTTGCGGAGCCAGCGCCACGGTCAACTCGTCAGTCAACTGTTCCATTTCGGCGTGAACACCGCCGACACGTTTCGCAGGGCAGCACATGATGTTCCGATTGACGTCACCACAGGCGGCCAGCGTTGAGAGCTGGATATCGTTGATCCGCTTGATCGTGGGCCGAAGATCGTCTTTTAGCACGCCGTGCAGCTGAAGTGTTTGCCGCGTCGTGATCTTCATGGTCGAATTGCCGAGCTCCTCGCAAAGGTCCAACTGGGCCAGCATCTGCTCGGATGTGATGCGACCTCCCGGAATTCTCAACCGAACCATCATCGAATACTCTTTGCCGCCACCCTCTTTTTTTGCGGCCAGGCGAACGTCCCGATCGTCCTGTTGATAGGTACCGTGGAATTTCAGCAGTTGGATATTGTCCTTGTCGAAGTGGTCGGTCGGCGCGGCGATCTCTTGGGCAATCGTCCCATGAAGGAAGTTGCTCTCGTCTTTGATCGTTTCCAGCGGGCTCAACTTCTTCGCATCAGTAGACATCGAGGCACAAATCCTGTGTGATTTCACTTGACTTTTGGGGGGGCAGCCGACAAACGACGGGGTCCACTTAGAGTTTCCGCAAAATGTGCGGTCTGGGCAACTATAACGGTCGCTGCGATTTGCCACTATGGCGATCTGGGCGATCGCGATCGGCGGGCCCATGGACAGCTCGTGCGAATTCCTGGCATTCTATGAATTCAACCGGCCACCTGTCTGTTGCGACCGACAGCGGAATTTGTCCCTTGCCCCCACAACCTGCCCCGCCGATGACTGCTGAACTGCTGGATGGAAAACGGATTGCCGCCGAGATCCGGGATGAAGTGGCCACGGAGGTGCAGCTTTTTACCGAAGCGGGCGGCCCACAGCCTTGTTTGACCGCGGTGCTGGTCGGCGACGACCCGGCCAGCCAGGTCTATGTTCGCAACAAGGGCCGAGCCTGCGAGAAAGCTGGGATCGAAGGCCGCACGCTCAGGCTGCCGGCCGATGCCAGCCAGGATCAGTTGCTGAAACTGGTCGGCCAGTTGAACGATGACGCTGCCGTTCATGGCATCTTGGTCCAGCTGCCCCTTCCGTCGGCGGGCAACGCCGGCCGGGGATTTGACGAACGCGAGATTCTTGACGCGATCGATCCTCTCAAGGACGTCGACGCGTTTTCGCCGGTCAATGTTGGCCTGCTGATGCAGGGTCGCCCGCGATTTCTTCCCTGCACTCCACACGGCATCGTCCAACTGCTTCATCGCGCGGGAATCAGTGTCGCGGGAAAACATGTCGTGGTCGTCGGTCGCAGTGACATCGTTGGCAAGCCGATGGCGATCATGTTGGCACAACGGAATGGTTCCTGCGGTCCCGAAGTGGCGAACGCGACGGTTACCCTCGCGCACAGCCGCACGTCCGACTTGGGCGAGATTTGTCGCACTGCCGATTGCCTGATCGCCGCGGTTGGCGTACCGGAGATGATCCGCGGTGAGATGATCCGGCCCGGTGCGATCGTGATTGATGTGGGGATCAATCGTGTGGCGGACAAACTGGTCGGCGACGTCGCCTTTGATGAAGCGAAGGAGATCGCGTCATTCATCACGCCCGTACCGGGCGGTGTCGGTCCGCTGACGATCGCGATGTTGTTGCATAACACGGTGTTGGCGGCTCGACTTCAGTCGCAATGACTCTGTGCGAGCGGCTTGCTGCTTGTCGATCGGCTGGGACGACGGCGAGCGATGGCCTCGCTATAAAAACACGTCCTTCTCGTGGATGATACTCTGGGGCAACTGTCCAAGTTTGACGGCTTGGTCGATGACCTGAATTCCTGCTTCGTTCTTGGCGTAAACCGCCTCACCGGGGCTGACGAACTCATTCCAATACTGCTGATAGATATCGACGAGTTGTCGCTTGCCCGCCAGCACACCAGGCACAGCGTGTAGCATCACCTTGGCTCGGTCTCGTCGCTGAAAGACGTGACGGATCGCCGCGGGCAACCATCGAGTCAAGAATGTTTCATGGACGTCATCGACGGATCGAGGAATCACGTAGCGAGGATTATTCAGCGGCCCCAGCGCTTCGCCGATCGCCCGGGCAAATTGAACCGAATCGTCGTGCAATGCGTTGTCCAAAAAGACTCGGACATACCCGCCGTCTCGCTGGGCAACTCGTAGCGGCGGCGTGGAACTCAGGCGGCCGGTCTTGGCCAGGGCGGCCAACACCGCTTGGCCAACGGCCAATGCCAGCGTGGCTTGAGTCCAGGGTTCGTTCGCGCGATCAAAAGGCGGAAAACCGTATCGACCCAGGCCGCTGCGGACCTCGACCGCGCGACGCGACTGATGCGAAAAAGGCTTGCCAATTCCCCATTGCTGATAAACTTCGCGGCGTCTGCCGGCGCGACGCAGCATGTCCGCGTTCAACGCCGCCACATTTCCGCCGAGCAACTCGGGCTGCAAGTCGGTGAAGGCGGCATGCACGTGGCCCACCCCTTTTTCAATCGCGCCATCATCACAAATACCAAACAACGTTAAATGCTTGCGTTTGAATCGGCGATAGTCGTCCAGTCCCTTGTGGAATTCCGGCGCAATGCACACCACATCCCAGTTATTGGCCAACTTATCAGGATCGGCAGGGTCCAAACGCATCGATCGCCCGCGCAGTTGGGTGACGGTCATCGAGGTCGAAGCGGTCGACAGATCGATCAATACATTGACCCGACTGGCATCCCAACCTTCCCCGAGCAACCCGCGTGTGCCGACCAAACATCGTGTGATGCCTCGCTGAAACAGGTCCGTGATCATCTCCACATAGACGCGCGGGCACCAGTCGCGACCGGCACCGGTCACAACGCAGAACATGCCGCTCGCATGTTGGCTGAGCTCAACGTTCATCACTTTTTTTCGGAGCCATAACTTGGCCTCGCCGATAAACCGCGTGACAAGATCCGCGTCCACCAACACCGTCGAACCGGTCACCAAAACGGGATCGAGGCCGTTGGTCTTTGGATCGTCCAGCAACGAACGAAACGCTGCCACCGCGCCACCGGCCTCTTCGTCCAGCAGATGGGAAATCTCCGCGGCGATCACCGATGTCTGCTCAAAGTCGGCGACCACAACGGCGCGAAGATCGTCTCCCAAAAAGTCCATCTCGCTGCCCAGAATCGGAATCAATGCGAGCGTCTTGTTGCGTGTGTAGGCAATCACACGCGAGACCGGTGAGGCACAAGGTCGGTGACCGGTTTCGGTGATCTGCACACCCAGCATCCTCAATCGTTCGACCGCGGTTTCGGCGAGGGCGTGGTCCGCGGGGTGCGGTGACCTGCGCAGGTGATGCCTGGTGTAACGATCAATCAGCGTCACCACGGCGACATCGTGATCCTCGGTAAATTCGGGTAACGAAGGAATATCGGCCGGCAACGGCAGTCCACGGGATCGAAGAAACCAAACGGCCGCCTCTGCGAATGCCGGATCGCGAGCGTAGAAATGACGCCAGTGTGTCGCGCGATTGGTCGGCAATTGCTTGTCTCGGAGGACTCGCTGTATCCACTCGACCAACGATTCTCGTGGCGCTGTCGCCGCTTCGTCCGTCGCCCTATCACGATCGCTTGGTTCGCTCCTCGGTTCAGCAAACGCCTCGACCAGCGAATCAAATTGCCGATCCACCGTGGCGACAAAATCGAGTTCTTGCTCGGTGGGCCGAACGAAATATGCCAAGTCTTGATAGGGGGCGAGATAGCCGTCTTTGACCACCGAGGGGACCGGCACCTGAAAGTCGATCTGACCGAAAAAACGATCGTATCGCTCGATGTCTTCCGGCTGACGGCCTTCCCGATCGGGCGGAGTCGCGGTCAACCCGAGGATCACCGGATCACCCAGGTACTCGCCGACTTCCGACAGCACGCGTCCCCAATGTCCCATCAGATGATGACATTCGTCCAAAATCAGCAGTCCGATGTCGGCACCACGAAGACGCTCGAGCGCGGCGATACACGAATCGTGAAGCAACGCCATCGCCCTCCCATTGATTGCCTGATCGTCGCGTATCCGCTTTCGGTAGTAGGCCAAACGTTCATCGAAGTAGGATGGATTGTGCTGCCGAAGATCGTTGACCCAGACTTCCGCCGCCGTGCTGCTTTCGGCCTGATCCTGCTCAAGAATGGTTTGAATCCACAGGTCGATTGCCCGGGCGTCCAACTGCTCGCTGGCCCGCGCCGGCAAGGTAATCGACTGATAAGTCAACGACGTCAACATCAATGGATCGAGGGGCGACGTGCTCACCAAATCCGCCAATGGAGAACCATCGTGACGTTGAAACAGGCTCGTCCGGGCCGCCCACTGCGCTTGAATCGCCGAATTCGGTGACAACACCAATGCGGGACGGCGGACGCAGTGGGCCCAAAGATACAGGCCAATGATCGTTTTGCCCGATCCGGGCGGTGCGACAATGTGCAAGCGACGCTGGCCCGCCGATAACTGCCGATGCGCGATCGCCTGAACCTCCTTTTGGGACGGTCTCAGTTGGCCTTGAAAACGGATCCCCGGGAATGACGCGTTCACGGCTTGGTCATTGCCCGTTGGATAACTTTCCCGCAGCCCACAGTGTCCCGTTGGCCAGCGCGGCCAGGAACACGGAATCCTCGAACGTTTCGTTGGAGTGACCGTAGGTCGTTCCGAACACGCGCACTGTTCCGTAGGTGTTGGTCCAAAAAACCGGGTACGATTGGTCGGTCTTTTCACTTTTGGATGTGGCCAACACCGTCGTGTTGGGCCATACCTTTTCGATCACGTAAAGTTCGTCCGTGGCCGTTTTGTGATCACTCGGAAAACCGGCCATGATCGGGTGCTCGGTCGCCACAATCTTGATCGGATAGTTGCTCTTGTGCTCGTGCCGTCGGCTGGTGACACCAAGGAACTCACGCCAATCATCAATCTCTGTGGCGCGATAGGTATGCATCGCACAATGAATCACGACGGCGTTGGCCCCGGAATGATGTGCCTCGGTGATTCTTCGAATGTACCGCGGATCGGTCGTGTTGGCGAAACACTCGTTGTGAATCACCACATCAAATCCGTCGGCCCAATTCGGATCGTTGTACAAGTCGATCTGAGCTTCGGTCCCCGTGCCGCCTTCATTGATCACAGTCCACAGAGCCGAGATCCCACGCGATTGGAAAGCCAGCTGCATCGCCTTGGCCTGAAAGTCGTAATCGTGACAACAACCGCCAGTGATCAACAGGATTTTCACCGAGTCCGACGAAGCCCCGCGAGCCGAGTCATCCGCTTGCAGTGAACGTGTCGACAACCAAGGCAATATCGAAATCAATACGATTGAAAAAAGTGTTCCACGACAAAGCGAACGCGACATGGTGATCTTTCCAAGTGGATTGGCGACAGAAACGCGGGAAATAGGATATCACGAGCGGACCACAAAAAATGCGTTCGAGCAGGAGGCACTCGAACGCAATGTTTTCTCTGGGAGAACGCAATGTTCTTCTCTGGGTGCATGAACCCAGGAAGGCCAAAGCAGCAACTTCGCCGCTACAACCGGTCCTCTAATTCGACCGGCTCCATGACCTTGGTGTTTCGCTCGACAGCAACCACGGTCGTCCGCTGTCTTAAACCGTCGCGGCTTTCGGCAGTCACGGGCAAGACCTGACGCTTATCGGGCAACTCCATTCGCACGGTAAACGATCCATCAGGCTGCAGCTTGACAGGTCGACCCGCAACCATCACCGATGCACTCGACGCGGTCTTGCCATAAATGATCAGTTCCGCATCGACGTCAAAGGGTAGCGCCGACTGACGCAATAAAGTCGGATCGGCAACGGTTTGTCCCTGATCACCGCGAATCGGCATCGGACGATGCAACCGCTCCTCGAACATCTCCTTCAGGTCACCGTCGTCCGTGTCATAGCCCCCACTGAGCGAATAGATACGCTCGTAGTCTTCGGCAATGTCGCGCCAATGTTCGTCCAAACGATCACATTCGCCTGGACGGGGAGTTTCCACAACGTTGCTGCGACAGACCGTATAAAAATCACCGGTGTCGGCCAGATACCCGACCAAGACGCGAAACCGCGACGGCGGGCTGTCGACATCGATGTACCAATTATCGACCCCACCATGAATCGGGATGTCGCGTTCGACGCTCTCGGCTCGATTGCTCGTGACGTCACCGACCGTCAATAACCGCAACACGGGAGTCGCAGTATGCCAACGCTCGGCCATCGCCGACTGGGCACGTTGCACACTCGCTCGAGTGATCTCCCAGTTCGCCTGCAACCAATACGAATCACGGACCAAAAGCACAACACGATCTTGATGGGGTTCCGAAGCCCGCGATCGGTTCGAACCGTTCTTGACCGCGGAGCCGCCAACCAGCGTGCCGGTCGACAAGTCTTTGTTCCGCTGCATCACTTCGCGTCGCTGCTTCATTTGCTGACGAACGCGGAGCGAGTTGGCCGATATCGGGGCTGCTGCAGGGGGGTCGGCTCGCTTCGCAGCGGGACGGTTTGAGGTCGGCTTCTTCGCCGGCGACTTTGCCGCCCCCCCTCTTGATGCCGATACCCTCGATTGTTGCGACACGATTTCGGAACTTGGCGATTTGGCCACGCCGTTGGTGGCCTTTGACCGAGAACCGCTCTCCGTTCGGGACCGCGAACTTGCTTTGGCAGGCTTCTCCGCCGAAGCCTTCCGCCGCAGACGTCGCTGGATCTTCTTGATTTCCTCGACCAAGTCATCTTTCTTCATGCCGTGCCAGCCCGGAACTCCATAATTGCGAGCCAAATCAGCCAGCTCGCGACGTGTCTGAGCTTTCAAATCTGCGGTCGTGATCACCTGCATCTCCCAAAATCCAGATTCAACGGGCGGTCGAATCAGTTGTTGTGAACTCTTGTCGGCTCATCGCCGGTATCCCCTTCCAAATAAGTATCCCGTGCAGTCCGTTGCCTGCGACGATGGCCGGGGAACAGCGAAAATCAAGCTGTGACCGGCGGGGGTGCCGCGGCCAATGGGCAATTCTCTCACTAGTCCCCCGATCCACAACCCAAATGAGGGGTGTTGAAACGCTAAAATTCCGGGCGGGTTCGTGAACCACTCATTCGGCACTAACGGCACAATCGTCACCTGAATCATTATGCCAAGGGTCTGGTGAAAGTTCTAGATGCAGAGGGTGACGATTCGCCACATTGCCTCAAATACTATGAAAAACACCGTCGAATCCGGCAGACATGCCAAACCTTTCCTCGCTTCTCCATCCATCCCCATTCGCCTCAGCGGCGCAAAACCCCACCGCCTCGGGTACCATCCGGCCAATTCGCCTGTTTTAGGTGCGGCGATCCGTCGCTGCCTCTGGTCCTCGGGCGGGAGCTGGTCAAACTACCCCTCGTCAGGGCGCTGGAGGGGGTCCGCTCTCGCAAAGTACGGTGCGCTGATGCGGGGATTGCCGGCCGGTATTCGGACATAACGAGACGTCCCATGAACGACAAACGGCGACCGACGGATTCCAGCCAACCCTGGCTTCGGCTGGCCGGACTAGGGATGGAGTTGGCCGCCTTCACGCTCGTGATGACCGGCATTGGATATTGGATTGATTCGCATCGCCAGCATGAGAAGCCCTACTACACCGCAGCGGGCACGCTGATCGGCTTCGTGTTGGGCATGATTCGATTCATTATTCAGGCCAAAAACAGCGTCAAGAAGTGACCGATGCGGCGGGAACGCTGCCCGAATTTGGACCGCGCGATTTCCCACGACTGATGCCAACGACACCTCCCATCAAAGAACAGCTCGTGACCGGCGAACTCGAACTCAGCGAACGCCCAAACACTGGGCTCCAGGGCACTGGGCTCCAGGGCACTGGGCTCCAGGGCACTGGGCTCCAGGGCACAACCCCACACCACCGGTCTGATGTGACGCAGCGTGAACTGGCGACAGTCGCTCGCAGCGCATTTCGCGCGGTCGCTCTGCTTTGGCTGCTGGCGGCCGCCGTGGTCTTCATCGCCTCGACGGCTTTGTCAACCGACAACGCCTGGGCGGCTGTTGTGATCACGATCGGCAGCGGATTGATCGCCGCAACGGCCATGCTGGCCCCGATCGTGCTGCCGACGGTCAAGGCTCGGCGCATGCGCGCGGGCCAAACTGGGTCGATCCATCACTTTTTTGTCGCCGCGGCCGCGGGAATGACATTACGGCTGATAGGGACCGTTGCACTTTTTTTGACATGCCGTTATCACTTGGCCGCATCCACAGAAATGATCGCCGCCATGACGATCGGGTGGTACATCTTCTTGACTTCGGTCGAGGTGACCATTCTGGCGCGGGATCTGGCAAACATCTCCGTTGTGACGGGCAGCGCCGTGACGGGCAATGTTGCCGTTGGCACGATCGAGACGCGGACGACTGCCGCACATACCTAGCGAATTATCAACCTAAGACATCTTAAACCTGATGAACTTGATCATCGCCTCTGCCGATCACAGTCCGCTCAGCCACGCGGTGCCGCACCGGTTGCATGATGATGCAATTTTCAGCGTCCCTGCCGGCAGCGGAGACGTCCCGGCGTTGAACATTTACAATGGCATGTACAGCTTCTTCATCACCAATCATTTGATGATGACGGCTGTTTCCGCGGTGGCCGTCGTGTTGACGTTCTTTTTTGTTGCTGGCCGAGTCAAACCGAGCGGCACGGGGATGGAAGCGTATAAGACAAGAGGACGCGCCGCCCAGTTGTTCGAGACGATGTGCACCTTCATCCGGGACGAGGTTGTGCGGCCAAACCTGGGTGCGATGACCGACAAGTACATTTACTATATCTGGACCGTCTTCTTCTTCATCCTGTTTGCCAATGTGCTGGGCATGGTCCCGTTTGGCTACTTTCTACAGCCATGGACGGGCAACTCCCATTGGGGCGGTTCGGCAACCGGCAACCTGTCGCTCAACGTGATGCTTGCGATATGCAGTTTCACTGCGATCCTGTACATCGGTATCCGGGAAACCGGGCTGAAAACCTTCTTGGCCCACTTCAATCCCTTGGGGTGGGACGATAAGAAGATGCTGGTCATCGGCATTCCACTGTACTTCATGGAATGGATGGGCTTGCTGATCAAATGCACGGTGCTTGCCATGCGTTTGTTCGGCACCATGATGTCGGGTCACCTGGTAATCGCAGCTTTTGTTGGGATGGTGTTCCTGGCTCGCGAATCGTCGCTTGCACTCGGATATGGTGTTGAACTGTCGGTGATCCTCGGCGGCATGCTGCTGACACTCCTCGAACTGTTCATCTGCTTCTTACAGGCATTCATTTTCACCTTTTTGACGGTGTTGTTCATTTCCATGGTCGCCACACATCACGACCATGACCACGAGGAAGAACACGATCCGTTCAGCGACGAAGGCCAGATGGACGTCGACAAACTGCTCGATCCGTCGCGACTCGGACCGATGGTGACTTAACTCACTTAACAATCAATTTGACCCTTTCCCCAGCAGTGTCTTTTCCGCTTGCATGCGACAAGGCCAAAGCACGAGAGTTTTTCAGGAGCGAAGCGAAGATGTATGATTTTGCGATGTTATTAGCCCAGACCGCCAACGACTTTGGCAAGATGGGCATCGGAATTGGAATGGGCTTGGTGATTATCGGCGCCGGCATCGGTATCGGACGTATCGGTGGATCGGCAGTGGATGCGATCGCGCGTCAGCCAGAAGCCAGCGGCACGATCGCGACCAACATGTTGATCGCGGCGGCACTGGTCGAAGGTGTCGCGGTGATCGCGTTGATTCTAATGCTGACTCTGTAGCGGCGTTTGCCTGTGACCGGCCAGCGCTGGCAGTGGAGCCCCTGGTAGGACCGCGCCGTCGGCCTTGCCGCCGCTCGGCAGTTCAGTGAGCAAACGGAAACGGTCCGTTTGCGGGAAACCACGCATTTCAATGCTCTGAAGATGATCCGCGAAGGCGATTCCATGTTGTCAAATCTCAGTCGTTTCACTTTGTTTGCGGCTCTCACTCTGGTTACCTGTGCGACGCTCAGCGGCGCAGCAGGCACTGCATTTGCGCAGGATGACGCCGCGGCGAAGGACAGCCATCGGCCCGAGACGGCAACGGACCAATCGCCGGGAACCGCGAACGACGCGGCGACCGATCGCTTGCATCCCGAGGAAGCTCATCCCGAGGAAGATCATGCCGGTGATCCCCCGGGCACGCCGCCGCTGCTTCAATTCGACATCGGTTCGGCGGTTTGCAATATCGCCATCTTCTTGGGTGTGTTTGCGATCCTGTCCAGATTTGTTTGGCCAGTCATTCTCGGCGGGCTGAAAGCACGCGAGGACAAGATTCATAGCGACCTGGAGAGTGCCGAGCAGGCAAACAAGGAAGCCAGGGGCCTGTTGGCAGATTACCAAGCGAAGTTGGATGACGCCGCTAAACAGGTTCAAACGATGTTGGCTGAGGCCCGCAAGGATTCCGAAGCGTCAGGTCAACGGATCGTCGAGCAGGCCAAGGCAGAAGGTGAGCGGCAGCGAGACCGTGCGATCGCGGATATCGAAACGGCCAAGAAAGTTGCCCTCTCGGACCTGGCCGGTCAAACGTCCGACATGGTGATCAGTGTGGCCAAACAGGTCGTCGGTCGCGAACTCCAATCGGCCGACCATGCGGAACTGATCCGTCAATCCTTGGAACGACTTCCCAGTAATAACTAGTACGTCAAACCGCGTCGCCTGGAGACGGGTAAACCCCCATGACCGAAGCCGTCAAACATAAAACGGTGCTCGACACCGGAGCCGAGCAGTTGGGCAAAACGTATGCCCGCGCTGATCGGTGCGGCCAACAACGCGGGGGCCGCCGACCAGGTGATCGAACAACTCGCGCGGCTGGTCGACGAATATCTCGACGCCAGCCCTCCGTTGGCCGCAGCGTTCAGCTCGCCGCGAATTGACGAGGACGAGAAGGTTCGCATCATTGACAGAATTTTCGGCGACGAATTCCATCCCATCTTGGTCAAGTTTCTGAAGGTGATGGCCGCTCGCGGACGTCTGGGTTACATCACTGCCGTTCGTCGTGCCGCCGATAACCTGCACGACGAAATGCTCGGTCGCGTGTTGGCTTCGATCCAAACCGCCGTGCCGCTGGATGATGACCTGCGACACCAGATCACTCAGCGACTCGGTGCCCTGATGAACAAACAGGTGCGACTGCGTGAATCGGTCGACCCCGATTTGATCGGCGGCATGCTGATCCGTATCGGCGACCGAGTTTTTGACAGCAGCGTCTCCAATCGCTTGGACAAGATGGCCCGCAGAACGCGGGACGGCTTTTCCAGTCAACTGTTGCACAGGTTCGAGCAATTCACATCCGACTGAGTTCCCTTGCCGACAATCCAACCTATCTGACAATCAAACGGGCGAGCGAAAGCCCGCCAACCCAACCCCCAGCCTTCATCTTTGACCCATGAAATTTAGCAGCGACGAAATCGCTTCGGTCTTGCAACAAGAGATCGAACAATTCGACAGTAAGATCGATGTCCGCGAAGTCGGTACCGTACTCGAAGTCGGCGACGGGATCGCTCGCGTTTACGGTCTCTCGGGCGTGATGGCCGGCGAGATGGTCGAATTTCCCAATGGTGCCATTGGTCTCGCATTCAACCTGGAAGAAACGTCGGTGGGGGTGATCATCCTCGGCAATTACTTGACCATCGAAGAAGGGGACGAGGTCAAAGCATTAGGCACGCTGCTGAGCGTACCCGCAGGCGACGCCGTGATCGGCCGGGTGCTCGATCCGCTGGGCAATCCGCTCGATGGAAAGGGTCCGGTTCAAACCGATATCACGCGGCCGGTGGAAATCATCGCCACCGGGGTGTCCGAGCGGCAACCTGTATCCGAACCGATGCAGACCGGTATCAAGGCGATCGACGCCATGACGCCGATCGGTCGTGGTCAACGCGAACTGATCATCGGCGACCGCAAAACGGGAAAGACGGCAATTGCCATCGACGCGATCCTGAACCAGAAGGGCCAGGACGTGAAGTGCTTTTATGTCGCCATCGGTCAAAAGGATGCGGCCGTTGCCGGTGTGGTCGACATTTTGGAAAAGTACGGTGCCATGGAGTACACGACGGTGGTTGTCGCCGGCGCATCGGCACCGGCGCCGATGCAGTACATCGCACCCTACGCCGGTACGGCGATGGCAGAACACTTCATGTTCAACGGTGGTCACGCCCTGGTCGTCTACGATGACCTTTCCAAACAGGCCGTCGCCTATCGCCAGATGAGCCTGTTGATGCGTCGTCCGCCAGGTCGCGAGGCGTATCCCGGTGACGTGTTCTATTGCCATAGCCGTTTGCTCGAACGTTCGGCAAAGTTGTCGGACGCACTTGGTGGTGGCTCGATCACCAGCTTGCCAATCATCGAAACACTCGAAGGTGAAGTGTCGGCATACATTCCGACCAACGTGATTTCGATCACCGATGGCCAGATTTATCTGCAACCCGACTTGTTCTTCGCCGGGATCCGCCCAGCCATGAACGCCGGCATTTCGGTCTCGCGCGTCGGTGGTGCGGCCCAGGTGAAGGCGATGAAGAAAGTCGCTGGCGGATTGCGGCTCGACTTGGCCGCCTTCCGTGCGTTGGAGGCGTTCGCCCAACTCGGTACCGACCTCGATGCGGCCACGCAATCTCAGCTCGATCGCGGTTACCGAATGGTCGAATTGCTCAAGCAGCCACAGTACCAACCCAAGAGCGTCAGCCAGCAAGTGCTCAGTCTGTATGCCGGCACGAGAGGATTTATCGACGATGTTCCGCCCAAGGCAGTGCAGCAGTGGGAAGCCGACTTCTTGCAATTCGCCAGCGACAAGCATGCCGACTTGATCAAATTGCTCGACGAAAAAGGGGACCTGACCGATGAGATCGCCAACAAGATCGAAGCATGCATCAAAGACTTCAAGAGCGGCTACAAGCCGGTCGTGGCCGAATAGACCGCTGCCGAACGTATCGAATATTGTTTGACCCCCAAAAAAATCAACCGCGATCGGAACGACTGATTCATGGCTAACGCCCGCGCCCTTGATAAACGCCGCAAGTCAATTCGCAACATCCGCAAAATCACGCGGACGATGGAATTGATCGCAACAGCGCGCTACAAGAAAGCGATGGATCGTGCCGCTGCGGTTACCGCCTACACCGACCAGCTGACGAAAATCGTCAACTCTTTGGCCGCCGCCGGTACCGAGGTTGAGCACCCGCTACTGGAACAGCGTGACAACCCGTCGTCCGCTCGCGTCTTGGTGCTCAGCAGCAATCGTGGGCTGTGCGGCGGCTACAACGCCAGCATCCTGCGGGCATCGCTGCCGCGTATCCAGCAACTTCGAGGATCGATCGAAAGCGTGGCCGTCGATGTCAGCGGCAAGCGGGGCATCAATGGGCTGAAGTTTCGCGGCATCAAGGCTGAGCAGACCTATACCCAATTCGAAGACCAGCCAGCATACGACGACGTCGAAAAGATCGCCTCGGGCTACCTGGAACAATACATCAAGGGCGAAGTTGATCGCCTGGACGTGATTTACACCCGATTCATCAGCACCAGTCGTCAGATCGCGACGGTCGAAACGCTGCTGCCACTGGGCTCGTTGAACGACGACGACGACGACTCATCGGCAGGGCAGGGTACCGCCGGTGCCAACAGCGAGTACGAATTTCTGCCGTCGGCCGAAAGCATTCTTGAAGAAGTCGTTCCGACCAGCTTCAAGGCGAAACTTTTCAAGTGCTTCTTGGATTCTGCCGTCAGCGAACAGGTCGCGAGAATGATCGCAATGAAGGGTGCCACCGAAAGCGCCGGCGACATGATCAAACAACTGTCCATGACCTACAACCGCGCCCGTCAAAGCCAGATCACGGGCGAGATCATGGAGATCATTGGCGGAGTGGAAGCGCTCGAAGGATAGCCCGCAACGTCATTCCCACGTCCAACCACAGACACACCCACACCCAGCCAACGACCCTCAGCCTTTTATAGCAACGCTATGTCAACCGCAACCGAAAACACCACCGGCCGCGTCACCCAAGTCATCGGCTCGACTTTCGATGTCGAATTCCCCGAAGGCCATCTGCCGCCCATCTATAACGCCGTTTCGATCAAATCCGAGCACAAGGGCGTGACGATCGACCTGGTCGGTGAGGTGCAACAACACCTCGGCGGCGGACGTGTCCGCGCGATCGCGCTTGGGCAGCACCGAAGGCATGATGCGGGGAATGGAAGTCGTCGATACCGGCAAGCCGGTCACCGTCCCGGTCGGAACCGCGACGCTGGGACGAGTGTTCAACGTGCTGGGCCAAGAAATCGACCAACGTGGACCGGTCGAAGCAGACGACTACTGGCCGATTCACCGCCAGGCACCGCCGGTCAACGAATTGTCGACCAACACCGAAGTGTTCGAGACCGGCATCAAGGTGGTCGACCTGCTGACCCCGTTCGTCCGCGGTGGGAAAGCCGGTCTGTTCGGTGGTGCCGGCCTTGGCAAAACCGTCATTTTGACCGAATTGATCGCTCGTATCGCCAGCAGTCACGGTGGATACTCGGTCTTCGCGGGCGTCGGCGAGCGAACCCGTGAAGGAACCGACCTGTGGTTGGAAATGCAGGAAACGGCGATCGGCGATACCGGCCGCAAAGTGATCGAGCAAACCTGCATGGTCTTTGGCCAGATGAACGAGCCGCCGGGGTCGCGTCTTCGCGTCGCGCTGTCCGCGCTAACCATGGCCGAGTACTTCCGTGATTCCACCGGTGCCGACACGCTGTTGTTCATCGATAACATCTTCCGCTTCTCGCAGGCCGGTTCGGAAGTCTCCGCACTGCTGGGACGAATGCCTTCGGCGGTGGGTTATCAACCGACGCTGGCAACCGAAATGGGTGCCCTGCAAGAACGAATCACCTCGTACCAAGACAGGGCGCGATCACATCGGTGCAAGCCGTTTACGTGCCTGCCGATGACCCCACCGACCCCGCCCCGGCGACCGCCTTTGGCCAGTTGGATGCGTTCATTTACCTGGAACGATCGATTTCGGAAAAAGGTATCTACCCGGCAATCGACCCGTTGGCGTCGAACTCGCGAATCTTGGACCCCCAGTATGTCGGCGACCGTCACTATACGATCGCACGTCGCGTGCAAACGATTCTGCAGCGGTACCGCGAACTGCAAGATATCATCGCCATTCTTGGTGTCGACGAATTGAGCGAAGAGGACAAGATGATCGTCCATCGGGCTCGACGAATCGAACGATTCATGAGCCAGCCGTTTCTTGGTCGCCGAAGTGTTCACCGGAAAGGCCGGTGAGATCACTCCGCTGGCTGAAACCATCCGCAGTTTCGAAGAGATCTGTGACGGCAAGTGGGATCACTTGCCCGAACAAGCCTTCATGTACGTCGGCGTGGTCGAGCAAGCCGAAGCGGCAGCCAAGAAGATGGAACAGGAGTCGAAATAGCCATGTCTCTTCGTTGCGTTGTTGTCACTCCTGAACGCACCGAAATCGACCGCGAGGCGGAGTCGATATCGTTGCCAATGTTCGACGGTGAGTTGGGTGTCCTGAAGGGGCGTGCCCCGTTGATCGGACGTCTCGGTTTCGGAACGCTGCGATTGCAAACCGCCGCCGGTCCCGAGCGGTATTACGTCGATGGCGGCTTTGCTCAAGTCGAGGGGGATGTGGTCAATGTGCTCACGGCCCGCGCCATCGCCGTCGATTTGCTCGATAGCGACGACGCGCGACTGGCATTGGAAGCGGCACTCGACCTGCCCGGCTCGACACCCGAGGAAGCGCAGCTCAAAGACACCGCCGTGAGGCGGGCACGCGGGCAACTCCGAGCATCGAGATAGCGAACAGCTATCCTCTCCCGCCCCCGCTACTTCAACGCCCCGCTACTTCAACGCCCCGCTACTTCAACGCCCCGCTACTTCAACGCCCCTGTTACTTCAACCCCGCGCCACTGGGTCGCTTGGAGATCGCTCCTCGCACTCCCAATTGTCGCGGGTCCCGAGCCACTTTGTCGGTGAAGATGCGGACATCATCGAGGATCGGACGCACTCTGGCAGAGGCTTGTTCAATGTTCTCGATGGTTCGGCGAATCCGATAATAGATCTCGTCATCTTCGAGGAATCGTTTCAGCGAACCGTCACTGTTGTTCAGTGTACTGCCAAAGCCCTCGACCTGGACCAGCGCGCGATCGAGACTGGCCAGCGTGTGCATCACTTGCGCGACAAGTTCATCGCTATTCTCGGCAAGCGGCTCGCTGAACTGCTCGAGATTCTCAACCGTGTTTTGAAAGCCACTGATCGTCCGTTCGGCCGCCGCGCCGACCTTCTCGAACTGGTCGCCGGCACGCTCGAAACTCTGGAACGTTTCCTGTGCCTTGTCGAGTGTCGTTCGCGCGTCGCGAAGCAGCTCCGGCAGCTCATTCACTGACGCTTCCAGGCTTTCTCTCAGCTTGGGGTTACCGACAATCGACCGGACATCACGCATCGCCCCCTGAAATTCCTCCAACGCCTTCACTGCTTCATCGGCAACTCGATTGACCTTGCCATCGGTTCCTCCAACCGTCCCGCGGAGTTCGACGGCCAACTCGTTGACGCTGTTGCCGGCCTGGGCGATCGATTCGCCCGCCACCTTGATCGCATCAAAAGTCTGCACCAGGTCATCCTGCATCTCGAAGAACCCGGGAGACACTTTGCCGTAGTCAATCGCCTCCTCGAGTTCGCTGTATGGCTCGTCCAGAATTCGCAAGTCCGTCCCCCAGTTTTTTTCGAGGTCCGTCGCCGTGCCCTTCACGAATTCGATCTGCGCATCCCCGGAGACAAGGTTTCCGCTTCCGATTTGTGGAATGTATCGATGACTCAGGTCGCTGCGAAATCTTTTCTGCATCTCCAAAGTTACCAGCACACCACCATCGGGATGAAGTTCGATATCCGAGACGTGACCGATACGCACACCGTCGCGAACCACGTTCGTGTTGAGTCCGATTCCTGCGGCCGACGGGAATCGGACCAGCAATGTGTAGTCTTGACTGAGGACGTTTGGAAAGGCGCCAAACAAGAATGTCAGGATGATGCCGATTCCAATGGCTGAAATCACCAGCACGCCAACGCCGAATCGTAGCTTGTTTTCATCCATAACGTTCTTTCGCGGCATGACGGCCGATTCTCAAACACCCTTCATTTCGTTGATTCGCTCACCAGCCTCACCGCGTACGAACTGCCGCACACGGCGGTCATCGGCATGTTCCAAATCACTGGGTGGACCGTCAAAAAGTATTTGTGGCTCGTCCTCGTCGAGTCTTTCTCGCGGGTAGAACATCAACACTCGGTCGGCCACTTTTCGTGCCGTATGCATGTCGTGCGTGACCACCACGCTGGTCACTGGATAGCGCCGCCGGGTATCAAGAATCAACTCGTTGATCACATCGCTCATGATCGGATCAAGACCGGTCGTTGGTTCGTCATAAACGACAAGTTCGGGACGCAGGATCAGCGCCCGTGCCAAGCCGACGCGTTTCCGCATACCGCCGGACAACTCCGCCGGCCGCTTTCGCGTCACATCGGCAGGCAGACCGACTTCGGCGAGATGTTGCATGACGCGATCATGGATTTCTTTTTCGGTTAGCGACTCGTTTTGTCGTAACGGAAAAGCCACGTTGTCAAAGATCGACATGCTGTCGAACAAAGCCGCGTTTTGAAACACAAACCCGAAACGCCGGCGAGTGTTCGTCAATTCCACCTGACTCATGTCGCTCAGTCGCCGACCGGCGAACCAAATGTCACCCGTCGTCGGCTTGATAAGCCCGACAAGCGTTTTCATGAAGACCGTCTTGCCGCATCCGCTCTCGCCGATAATCGCCGCGGTTTGCCCCCGTCGGATCGTGAGATTGATGTCTTTCAGAACGGGCTCGGAATCGAATACGACCGAAACGTGATCGGCAACGATCAGGCTATCGCCGGAGTCCGCTTGTTGCGGGTCGTTGTCGGCCAGGGAAGTTGCCACGTTCATATCAACGGTACTCCCCCGGGATACAACGTGTAGTAGATCGAATCGAGCAGGATCGTCAGCAATAAATCCGTGACCAGGATCAGTACGAAGGAGTACACAAATGCGGTGGTCGCCGCCTTGCCGACGCCCTCGGCCCCAGCCTCGCAGTGGAATCCACGATAACAACTGACCACCGCGATGATCCCGCCAAAGAAAATACTTTTGAAGATTCCGCTAAACAGATCGTATCCTGCCACGCCGTCGCGCGAATGATTCAAATACGCCGCATGATCGATTCCCAAAATGATCACACTGTAAAAGTAGCCGCCGACGATCCCCATGAAGTCGGCCATGATCGTCAACGTGGGAATCAAAAAGATGCAGGCCAAAAACCGGGGGACCACCAGATAGTGAATCGGATCAGCGCCCATCGTCGTCAAGGCGTCGATCTGCTCGGTCACACGCATCGTGCCCAACACCGCCGCCATCGCGCTGCCCACTCGTCCAGCCAACATCGTCGCAGCCAACACCGGCCCCAATTCGCGGACCAGCGTGCCGTTGATCACAACTCCCAACCGGCTTTCCAAGCCGATCAAATGAAATTGATGATAGCTTTGTACCGACAGAACCATCCCGATGAACGTGCCGGTGAGCGCGACGACCGGCAGACTCAGCACGCCAACCTGATAGAAGTTGATCATCATCGTGCCGCGACGGGGCAGCCGTGTGAACATCCACACCAACATCCGCCAGACGAACAGTGTCATGTCACCGATCGTCGTGATTCCATCAACGACCGCAGATCCCCACTCGGTGACCCAACGCACGATCGGCCCCTCCATCGGGGCCTTTCCGCTCGATATCGATGATGCTGATTCTGACAAATCTTCGGTACTTGCAACACTGATCAGGCACAAGCAAATCGCTGTGCGCAGGGCAAACAACCAGACACATCGGTTTTATCGGTCGGGGGAACCTTGAGGATTAGAGAAAGAGTTTCGCCGCCAGGGGCGATCTCAAACGAACTGCAGCCGAGGGTCGTCTAAACCCAAACGCTTCATTTTCTTGTAAAGCGTGGTGCGGTTGATATCAAGAGCGTCGGCCGTGGCAGCACGATTCCAATTGTGAAGACGCAACGCATGAAGAATGATCTGTCGTTCGGGACCCTCCAAGGCATCTCGGAGGGTCAGCCCCCCCAGATCGCCTGCGACCAACATCGCGGCCCGTGACATGTCGCTCGTGCCCGCCTGGCCAACCTGCCCACTCGATCGATTGGTCAACTCCGGCGGCAAGTCTTCCGTGCATAGCGTCGAGCCACGTGAGAGCAACACCGCCCGTTCGACCACGTTTTCGAGCTGCCGAACATTGCCTGGCCAATGGTAAGCCTGAAGCGTTTCGATTGCGGCATGATCAAATCCGCTAATCTCGCGATCACAGGTCTCGGCAGCTTCTCGAAGAAAGTGGTCGACCAATAGCGGGATGTCCCCGACCCGCTCTCGCAGCGGCGGCAGGACAATGTTCACCACATTGATGCGGTAATACAGGTCTTGGCGAAACTTGCCATCCGCGACCGACTGTGTCAGATCCTCGTTGGTGGCCAAAATGACGCGGGTGTCGACCGCATGTGTGACGGTACCGCCGAGCGGCTCGAACTGAAATTCCTGCAACACGCGGAGCAGTTTGACCTGCATGGCCGGCGTGGCGGTGGCAATTTCGTCGAGAAACAATGTGCCGCCGTCAGCCAGGTCAAACTTGCCCGCCTTGTCCGCGTTGGCTCCCGTGAAGGCGCCCGCGGAGTGGCCGAAAAGTTCACTTTCGAGCAGCGTATCGGGCAGCGCACCGCAGGCAACCTCGACGAAAGGTCCACCGCGGCGGGCGCTTCGGGCATGAATGGCTCGGGCAATCATGCTCTTGCCGGTGCCGTTCTCGCCGGTAATCAAAATGGAGGCTCGTGCATCGGCGACGCTGTCCACGACGTCGAAAACCTTGAGCATTCGATAGTCGTGACTGAGAATGTTCTCCAGTCCGCTGCGACGATCCAATTGTGCTCGCAGCGATTCGTTTTCTTTCGTGATTTCTCGCTGTGAAACCGCGCGATCAATCGCCAAATGAAGCTCTTCGTCGATCAGCGGCTTGGTCAGCAAGTCAAAGGCGCCCGCGCGAACCGCCTGAACCGCCGTGTCGGGTGTGGCATAACCGGTCATCACCAACACTGCCGAATCGGGATGACGTTGTCGCGTGTGGCTGATCAGCTCGAATCCGTCCTCATTGCCAAGCCGAAGATCGGTGATTACCAGATCGAACGGACGACCCTTCAATTGCGATTTCGCTCCGGCAATCGTGTCGGCGGTCTCCACCAGATAGGACAGCTCACGCAGCCACTCGGCCATGCTTTCGGCGAGGTGGCGGTCGTCGTCGACCAGCAGGATCGATGCGGAGGATGTCATGGAGTGTGGCGGCAGTTGGAGCGTAATTCGTTGAACCAAGACGCAGGGACTGGGCCCACAAATGCGCGAAAACGCCGGTTCATCCGAGATTATCTAGGTCACGGTTCGTCACGGGTCAAAAATGCGTCGGACTCCGAAAGGATGAATCGGGCGTTCAAGGAACCGCCAAATAGCCCCCCCTGCGGAGCCAATGCATTTTCCACAAAAACCCACAAGTCGTTACCAGTCAATAACTTACGAAACTCGATCCGACCTAGCACCCGGCGGCGAAAGAGTGAACCATCGTCGCCCGAGGCGGAAGTTCAAAGTCCATCAGGAAACTTCAATGGCGTTGAGGATATGGATTGTTGACGACCACGAGGTTGCGCGGGAGGGTCTGAAAGAGCTGATTGGCAATCATGAACTCACCATCGCCGGATCGGTATCAACTGCGGAAGAAGCGGTTTCGGCCCTGCAAACGATCAGCGTTGATCTCGTGCTGCTGGACGTGCTCATGGATGATCGAGACTGTCAAGGAGCATGTACAGAACGTACTCCGCAAGATCAGTGCCAACGATCGAACCGATGCGGCGGTCCGCACGGTCAAACTGGGCATCGTTGATTGACGCGTCAGTCGGACCGCAGATGGGCAAATGTCCGCGGCGGTGACGCCGCGAAAGGAATTGAACGATCGCGCGTTTGCGTCCTTCGGTTTCAAAAAAGTCGCCGCGGGTCGCGTTAGCGCACCCGTCGTCATGCGATCGCTCGTTGTCATCGACCCCGAAGGTGGTCATATGTCGCTGCTGTCGCTTGGACGGCAACCACAAACGGAGTCAGTGTTTCTCTGGCAGGCGACAGTCCGTCACCCAAGCCAAGAATCGGGGATCCCCGATCGAAGCTCGCTTAAAAAAGCACTGCCCCCATCACCCCGCCCATCACCCCCCGTCCCGTCGTCCCCATCTTACCTCGATGAAAATGCGCTGACCCCCGTCACCTGGACCCCCGTCACCTGGACCCCCGTCACCTGGACCCCCGTCACCTGTGACCAGTCCGATAACTGCGAAGCAGTGGCAGGTGATAGCCTGGGGCAAGCAATGCTCGTCTCAGCGAGCATTTCGCAGCCCCAGGACCGTCAAGCGAAACCGGAAATTCCCCGCGGCGATTTGGCGGCGACGCCGCCAAATCGCCGCGGGGAAGGTTTGTCGAATGCATCACGTTTTCCTGGGGTTCCACCAGCCTCGCGAACGCTCGTTGGTTCACCCCAGGCTATCACCTGCCACCGCTTCGCGGTTTTCCTTTTTCTTAACCACGTCGAACGCACGTTGAACGGGGTCCACGTTGAACGGGGTCAGTGCATTTTCGAACACGTAGGGCAGGTACACCGGCGGCTCTAGGAAAGACAGGGCGAGCAAGGAAAGGAGAGAAGATCGTGCCGTAACAGTAAGCTGGCGCGGGGGGTGATTTTCGCAAACAGAGGGCTCTTTCAACCTACCTCGACCCGTCTTCCCCATCTTACCTCGCTAAAAATGCACTGACCCCCATCACGCCATCACGCTGGGCGTAGGTGTAGCGGTTGCTCTGACCGCTCGAGCCGATGTCGGTTCCACTGACATTCAGGAATGTTGGCGTTCCATACGCATCATAGGCGTAGCGTTCGACGATCTTGCCGCCATCGTTGGTCAAAGCAGTGATTGAATACTATTGTTGCGACGGTAGTAACGCGTGGAGTCCCGCTTGCGGGTGCCTATCCTCGCGGCGCTTACCCCCGTGAAGCAAACCGATGACGACTGGAGGATGCAACTGCCACCATTACGTCACGATCGGTGATCGCGGGGTCGCCGCCCCGGTTCAACCGATACGATCGGTTCCCATCCACGCTTGCAGCGACATGGGGATCGCGATGCTGCCATCGGCACGCTGATGGTTTTCTAGAATCGCGATCATCGCTCGGCCGGTCGCGATCGCGGTTCCGTTGAGCGTATGAACAAATTCCGTCCCTTTCTGGCCGCTTCGTTTGAAACGGACGTTCAATCGCCGCGCCTGGTAATCGGTGCAATTGCTGGTGCTGGTCACTTCTCCCCACTCGCCCGCCTCACCGCGACCAGGCATCCACGCTTCCAGGTCGTATTTACGATAGGCGGGACCACCCAGATCACCGCTAGCGGTATCAATCACGCGGTAGGGAACTTCCAAGGCGTCGAAGATCTCGCATTCCAATTGTCGCATCTCTTCATGCACCGCGTCGCTTTGATCCGGCGCGGTGAAGGCGAACATTTCGATCTTGGTGAATTGGTGGACCCGATACAAACCTTTCGAAGCTCGACCGGCGGCGCCGGCCTCGGTCCGAAAACAATGACTCAGTCCGCAAAGTCGGATCGGCAATTGTTCCAATTCGACCATTTGGCCGGACATCATTCCACCGAGCGGGATCTCGGCCGTGGCGACAAGATTCAGCTCGCAGTTCTCGATGCTATAGATCTGAGTTTCGGGACCACGGGGATTGAAGCCCGTTCCATGAAGAATGCTGGTCAGCGCCAGGTCGGGCGTGGCCACGGGCGTGAATCCACGATCGGCAAGAAAGCCGACAGCGAATTGTTGCAGCGCCAAATCGAGCCTGACCGCGGCGTTACGCAGAAAGTAGAATCCTGCACCGGCGACACGGGCGCCACCCTCGAAGTCGAACAGGTCGTGTTGTTCACCGAGTTGCAAATGATCGAGCGGGGTAAAATCGTGATCGGGTTTCGGCGTCTTGCCGAAGGACAGCTCGGTCGCATCCTCTTCGCCGCCAGTTGGCACGTCGGGGTGCGTCAGGTTGGGAATCACGATCTGCAACGCAGTGATTTCTTCTTCGAGCTGATCGTGCTGCCGCTGGGCGGCGTCCTTCTGCTCACGCAATCGCCGTCCTTGTTCGATCAGTTGCTGACGTTCGGCGTCATCTTTCGCCGGTCCGATTTTCTTGCTGGTCTCGTTGGCTTGGCGATTCAAGTCTTGTGCGAGCTGCAGTTTTTCCAAACGTTGCTTCTCCAGAGCAACAATCTTATCCACGTCACAGGAAACACCTCGACGCGCACAATTGTGGCGAACAAGGTCAGGATTCTGAATGATCAACTTTCTATCGAGCATATTTCTTTGTTTTGGCTCAAACGAGTTTGCCAATCTCTTCCCAGAGAATGGCAGAGGCACGGATGCCGCGATGGTAATCTTCGATGCGGAACTTTTCGTTGGGGCTGTGCGGGTTGTCGTCGGACAACCCCCAGCCGATCAATAGGCAATCACATTTCAGCGTTTCTTGAAAGCGGGTAACGATCGGAATCGATCCCCCTTCGCGAATCAACACCGGAGCGACGCCGAAGGCACTTTCGATCGCGCGGCTGGCCGCCTGTACGAATCGGCTGTCGGTATCAGCCAACATTCCCGGTGCGCCATGATCGGGCGTCAGCGACCAACGAACACCGACCGGGGCATGTTCGGCAAGATGCGATCGCAGCGCATCCGTGATCGCCCCCGGATCCTGGTCGGGGACCAGGCGAAAGCTGATCTTTGCCGTCGCAACGGCCGGTATGATTGTCTTGACGCCCTCACCTTGATGCCCCGATGTGAGCCCATTGATATCGAACGTCGGCCGCGCCCAGCGACGCTCATTGGTCGTGAATCCGGACTCCCCGAACAATTGATCGACGCCGATCGCCCGGGCATACTCCGCGTCATCCTGCGGCAGACGTTTCCAAGCTTCGCGTTCGACGGGGCTGAGTTCGCGGACGTCATCATAGAATCCAGGCAACTGAATCTTTCCCTGTCGATCGACGATCGACGACAGCAGATGGCACAGGGCGATGGCCGGATTCATGACCGTGCCGCCGAAGGAACCGCTGTGCAAGTCTTGGCTTGGTCCTTTGACCGCCAACTCGAAGGTGGCGATCCCGCGAATCCATAAGTGATCGCCGGCTGACCATCGGCATACTGACTGCTGTCACTGATCACGACACAATCACATGCCAAACGTTCACGAAGCTGTGGCAACATTCGTTCCAGATTGGCGCTGCCGACTTCCTCCTCGCCTTCGATCAGGAACTTCACCTGCAGGGGCAACGGCTGGCCGCTACCGAGCCACTCACAAACACTTTGGACGTGCGTCAGCACTTGACCTTTGTCATCGGTCGCGCCTCGTGCGTACAGATTGCCATCACGGACGGTCGGATCGAAGGGCCCCGAGACCCATTGGTCAAGCGGTTCGACGGGTTGGACGTCATAATGTCCGTAGACGAGCACCACCGGCGCGTCGGGAATCGATGGCGTCTGGGCCAACACCATCGGATGGCCATCGGTCGGTACGATTTCGACGTCCAGACCGGCTGCGGCGAGTTTGTCGGCAACCCATTTCCCAGCCCGCTGCACATCATTCTTGTGCGAAGTGTCGCTGCTGATGCTAGGTATTTTCAGCCACTCGGTCAGCTCATCGAGGTGACGTTGGGCAGAGGCGGTAAGTTTGTCGGTCAAAATATTTTGGGTCATCGATTCAGCAACTGGGCACCGGAAAGGCGGCTGGCTGGGCACCGACGGGGGCTTCGCCAGGGAAATTCGTTTGAAAATTAGGGACTGCCGGACGGCCGCCGACCGCGCTACAATATATCGGTATCGCTGCCGGCGAGAATGACGGTGAAATCCCAAACCGTGAGCGTGGGTCGCCCAACCGCGACTCGGGCCGGCTGGCCGCAGTGACACCAGCAGGTTGCGGCGCGAGTTCATCGCAAAGCGAATGATGTCCGAAGAGTGGAGGAGCATAATCAGCGATGGAAGATCACCAGACGATGGTGGCTGAGCCACAGGTCGAGACAACGAAACAGACCAAGAAAAAGCCGAAGCGGCAACCACGATACCATGTCATCCTATGGGACGACGCGGACCACAGTTACGACTACGTCGTGCTGATGATGAAGCAAATCTTTCGACACCCGATCGAAACCGGTTTCCAGATCGCGAAAGAAGTCGACCATTCGGGTCGAGCCATCTGCTTGACCACGACCATGGAACATGCCGAATTGAAGCGTGATCAGATCCACGCTTTCGGCAAAGACGATTTGATCGCTCGCTGCAAAGGGAGCATGTCCGCATCGATCGAAGCGGTCCCAGAATAACATCACGCATCGGCGCCGCACGGCGTGGAAGCAAAGCCGGTCTTCGATCGAGCGAGTTGGGAATCGAGGATGAGCGGAAAACTTCGCGTCGCGACGCTCGGTTGTAAGGTCAATCAATACGAGACCGAGTTGGTACGTCAGGGCTTGCATCGCATTGGATACACCGACTCTGGCGAGTCCGAATCGGCTGACGTCTGTATCGTCAATACATGCACGGTCACCTCCGAAGGGGACGCCAAGAGTCGGCAGGTCATCCGGCGACTCCATCGCGAGAACCCTGGCGCGAGAATCGTCGTGATGGGCTGCTACGCGACCCGGGCACCGGCCGAAGTCGCGCAGCTGCCTGGTGTTGCCGAGGTGGTCACCGACAAACGTGAATTACCCGATCTGATGTCGCGGTTTGGCGTGATCGATGTGCCCAGCGGACTGGATGGTTTTTCGGGACGCCAGCGTGCCTACGTCAAAGTTCAAGATGGATGTTTGCTGCGCTGCAGCTACTGCATTATCCCTCACGTGCGTCCGCGGTTGACAAGCCGTCCGCTGCAGCACGTGGTCGATGAAGTTCGACGTCTCACCGAGTCGGGCCATCGCGAGGTCGTGTTGACCGGGATTCATCTCGGACACTACGGCGTTGACTTCAATCGCAACAAGCCGAAAAACGAATGGGTAAGATTGGCACACTTGCTGCGGAGTTTGTCTGTGTTGCCCGGCGAGTTTCGAATTCGTCTGAGCAGCATCGAAGCAACCGAAGTTACACGGGAGTTGATTTCGGTGATCGCCGACAATCCCGGTCGCATCGTTCCGCACTTACACCTCTGTTTGCAGAGCGGCAGCGATTCGGTACTGCGGCGGATGCGTCGGCGATGGGGCACGCGAATGTTTTTGGATCGTTGCCAAATGCTCCGCGATGCACTCGACGAGCCCGCCATCTCGACCGATGTCATCGTTGGATTTCCCGGCGAGACAGAGCGCGAGTTTTCGCAGACACTGGAGACTTGCCGGGCAGCCGGGTTCTCCAAGATTCATGCCTTCCCATTCAGCCCACGGCGTGGAACACCGGCGGCAGAGATGCCTGGTCAAATCCCCAAAACGCTGCGAAGCGAGCGGGTACGAATCTTGATGGAGCTGGAGACGCAATTGCGGCACATCTACTTTCAGCGGCTGGTCGGTCGGCCTCTGCAGTTACTGGTCGAATCGACCATGGCGATCTCGTCGATCGGTGATCGGGAACGGGAACGGGCGACGGATTCACATGCGGTGTTACGGGGTACCACTTGTCGGTACGCGCCAGCCGAACTGATCGATACCGCGGCGAATGGTCCGAAAATGCAAGGTGGACTGGTCGATGTCCATGTCGATCACAGCGACGGCGACCAGTTGTTGGTCAGCCGACTGAACGCGGGGTAGGCATTTATCGCGGTGGTGTGCTGGCGCGTCGCTTGTCACACGCTCGAGCCACTGCGTCAGGTCCACAACAGGCCTTCGGCGGCCTATCCCAACCAGGCGCACTGCCGTTGCGCTACGATCCTGCTCGCATTTTTTCCCGCGCTCGGCTGAGCACCGGTCCAATGCTATTCTCCGACACACCCGTCTCGCGACTGATTTCTTGGTACGACTTTCCTTCCAGGTGGTACAGACGCACGACGTTCGCCTCCTGTGGGTCCAATCTCAGCATCAGCTTCTCAACTTCTTCCTTGTTTTCAATGCGGGCTGGCGATGAGTTTTCGACCGCCACATCGACGTCACCTGCGCCGGATGCGACCTGACCCGACTTGTGGGTGGCGGCGAGACGGCGGGCGATCACTCGTCGCGAAATGACGGTCAGGTAGGTTGCGAGCGAGCAATTGCGTCGAAATCGCCGCAACACCCCAAAATCATTCGCCACCAACGTCAAGAACACTTCCGCAACCAGATCGTCTCGTGTCGACTGGTCGATCGACAATCCGCGTGTCTCGGCCGTGTGGTTGGCCACGTGGACGACAAGACCGAGAAACCGGTCCACAAAATTTTGCCACGCTCGTGGAGCCCTATCCAGGCACCGCTGCAGCAGAACGCGATCAACCTCGGAAAGACTCACTGGAGCGGTACCACTGATGATAAAAAGCCGGAATCAGCTGCCATGCAAACCGGCGGGGTGCCCACCCCGCTGCGACAATTCGCGAGGTTGGGGGATCTCTCTCGGTTCACCGACAAAACCGGCCGAAAAGGAATAGCCGGAATGAATGCATAGTAGGTAGGGAGCAGGGCAATCGCAAGCTTTTCGGATCAACGAGCGAATGTCGTGGTGTGCGATTGGGGACCGAGACGTTGGGCGAGATCTGTCAAAAAGTGCGCGAATCTCGGGGAGTTTTTGCCAAGGAAGTGATTGTGGCGTAGGTTTCCGTACTGCCCAAATCCCTCGTTTTCGACGCACAGCGTGACCTGAATGACCGATACAAACGCCCCAGATGCGCCCCAGATGACGGCCGAATCTGCTATTTCTTCCGTCATCTCTCTCGAACAGGGCCAGGCTCGCGTGGGACAACTGCTGGCGGTGCTGCAAGAATCGGCACCGGCAGCCGAGGAGGCAACCCCGCGTAACGAGAACGCAAGGTTCGAGAACCAACTCGCGTTGGTCCGGTTGGGGATGGCGACTTCGTTGTTCTATGCCCTGCGGACGAAACACGCCGCCACGGCAGCCCATTGTCTACGCGTCGCGTTGTCCTGTTCCGCTTGGGCGGATCGTATGGGACTGGACGATCCCACGCGCGATCGCATCGAGGTTGCCGCGCTGCTGCATGATCTGGGCAAGATCGGCATTCCAGACCGAATCCTGCGGAAACCTGGAAAATTGTCGGTTGAAGAACAGCTGACGATGGACTGCTGTCCTGAACTGGCTTGCGAAATTTTGCGTGGCTGCACAGGCGACGTGGATCTACTGGAAATTGTCCGCCACTCGAACACGTGGTTCGACAGCCGCCGCCAGGGGGAAGGACCGCGCGGTGATGCGTTGCCATTGGGTGCCCGGATGCTGGCCATCGTGAATGCGTTCGACGCCATGACAACCGACAGCGTCTATCGTAGCGCCTTGAGCCGGGAACGAGCGGTCGGGGAACTGAACGAGGGCAGGGGCACACAATTCGACCCTGAATTGGTGGCCGATTTCAGCCGCATGCTTGACCAGCGACCCGAGATGCTTCATAGCGTGATCGTCGATCGTTGGCTGCAGCAGTTGCAGCCCAGCCCCGGTGGCAGCCTATGGAACTCACCCAGAGGCCTTGGATTCCAGCAATCCTCGGAGATCGTTCGGCGCGAGAGCTTGTTCTATCAGGAGCTGATCGACAACATGAAGGACGCCGTCGTGTTCACGGACAACGAAGGCACCGTCACTCAATGGAACGACGTCATGCGCGACTTGACGTCCATCGCGGCCGATGCCATTGTCGGCCAGACATGGAGCAGCGAATGCATCCGGCTCCGCCAACGGGACAATTCGCGATTTGAAAATACGTGTTTGGTCGCCGAATGCCTGCACAGCCGGGCAATCGTCTCGCGTCCCATGTTGATCGAACAACCCGGAGCGGATCCAACGCCAGTCCACGTTCAGGTCTCGCCGGTCATCGGTGAGACACCGGGGATGCATGGGACGGTGGTCATCATTCGCGATATGACCGACCAGGCGGATTTGGAAGTGCAGCTCGAATCGCTGCACCATCTGACCACACGAGATTCGTTAACGGGCATTGCCAATCGCGCCCATTTTGACGCGACGCTCGACGACTTTGTGCAATCGATGGCCGACGGCGGCAGCAGCTTCAGTTTGATCATTTGCGATATCGACCACTTCAAGCGAGTCAATGACATTCATGGGCATCCCGCGGGGGACGAAGCGTTGATCAGCTTCGCGTCGATCTTGAGTGGGCACAGCCGCGAAGGAGACTTGGTGGCGCGATACGGGGGCGAAGAGTTTCTGTTGCTAACCATCAACTGCGACAATGCGACCGCTGCCAAACGAGCCGAGGCGATCCGCAGCACATTGGAACGAACGCCACTGCCCAGTCTGGGCGGAGATGCGGTCACGGCCAGCTTTGGCGTGACGGAATTTCAGGCTGGCGATAATGCCGAAACGGTGCTCGCACGTGCCGATCGAGCACTCCTGAAAGCGAAAGACAATGGTCGTAATCGGGTAGTTCAATTGGGATCGGGGCACACCATCGAGTCGCCGGTCCAGGCCAGTAAACGCAGCTGGCTTGGCTGGTTCGATTCCGACGATGACCCAGGCGAAAGCGAATTCGACATCGTCATGCCCGTGCCCGTCGACCTGGCAATCGAGAAGCTGCGGGGATTCATCGCTGACCATAACGCGGAAATCATCAACGTCAGCGAAAATCAGCTGACGCTGAAGGTCAACGCCATCTGCAGTTCTGGCGGACGAAGACGGGTCGATCAACACATTGCCCTTCGAGCCCAACTGACCCTGAGTGAGACGAAGAATTCCATTCGTGGTACCGGGACGGGAATCGGATATGTGAGCACCAATGCGCACATCGCTCTACAACCGATCCGAAGCCGCGACCGACGTAACCGGGAACTTGCCGTCTGCATCGCTCAAGTCGTGGCGAGTCTGAAGAGCTATTTGATGGGCGAAGTCGTCCGAACGTAGATGTCCATGGTGGCACCTCTTGCGAGACTTGCAGGGCTCGCTATCGTGCAGGTTAAAGATCCGTTTCCCTTTGACCCGTACATGGAGCTTCCCTCGGCCATGACTTACTCCTTACCCGAACTTCCCTACGCTTACGACGCCCTCGAGCCGTACATTGACGCTCGGACGATGGAAATCCATCACACCAAGCATCATCAGGCCTACATCACCAAGGTCAACGCCGCGATCGAAGGCGGTGACCTGGAAAGCAAATCGATCGAGCACCTGATTTCCGACTTGTCGGCTGTTCCCGATGACAAGCGAGGCGCGGTTCGCAACAACGGCGGCGGTCATGCGAACCATTCGTTGTTCTGGACGGTGATGGGGCCCGGTAAAGGGGGTGAGCCCTCGGGTGACCTGGCCGCTGCGATCAGCAAAGCCTTCGGCTCGCTAGATGCCATGAAAGAGCAATTCGGAACTGCCGCCGCGACTCGCTTCGGAAGCGGTTGGGCTTGGCTGTATGTGGATGGCGGTGAATTGAAGATCAACAGCACCGCCAATCAGGACAGTCCACTGATGGGCGCGGCGATCGCCGGCATCAGCGGCACGCCAATTCTGGGGCTGGACGTGTGGGAACATGCCTATTACCTCCATTACCAAAACCGCCGTCCGGACTACATTGCGGCATTTTGGAATGTGGTCGATTGGGATGCAGTGGCGGCAAAATTTGCAGCCGCGTGAGAGCGATTTTCAGCACGCTTGACTGATCGAAAAAGGCGTCGCCATCATCCGATGGCGACGCCTTTCATGTTTGCAATCGGCAGATCAAGTGATCCGCAAATCAATCGTTGGTTGGGATCAGCGGTCCATCGCCACCGCCAAGGCCACCTTTGAGCTCGCCTTCGCCAACGGCAACTCCGCTCTCGGCAGCCTCTGCCTCCGCAGCGGCCCGCTCTTGCTCTTCGCCCCAATCGACTCGTTTGAGCGACAAGCCGATCTTCCGTTCGTCGGTGTCGACCCGCAGCACCTTGACTTCGATGTCATCGCCGACCTTGACGACTTCTTCGGGGTCTTCGACTTTGTGCTCGGCCAGTTCGCTGATGTGCAGCAAACCTTCCAAGCCATCTTCGAGTCCGATAAAGACGCCGAAGTTGGTGATCTTGGTGACTTTGCCTTTGACCAGCTGTCCCGGTTGATACTTGTCGGGAATGTCGCCATCCCAGGGATCGTTGTCGAGCTGCTTCAGCCCCAATGCAATCCGACGGCGACTCTCGTCGACGCTCAACACGCGGCAGGCAATTTCTTGGCCCTTTTCGAGCACTTCGCTGGGATGACCGATCTTACGAGTCCACGACATGTCGCTGACGTGCAGCAGGCCGTCGATCCCTTCTTCCAGTTCGATGAAGGCACCGTAGTTGGTCAGGTTGCGGACCTTTCCTTTGACATCGCTGCCCTCGGGGTAGCGCTCGATGACCTCGTCCCAAGGATTCTTTTGGGTCTGCTTCATCCCCAGCGAGAGCTGTTGGCCTTCTGGGTCGACACCCAAGATTTTGACTTCGATCTCATCGCCGATGTTGACCAATTCGCTGGGATGGTTGACGCGTTTGGTCCAGCTCATTTCGCTGATGTGAACCAAACCTTCGATCCCGGTTCCAGTTTGACGAACGCACCGTAGCTCATCACGTTGACGACTTCGCCATTGTGCGTCGAACCGACCGGATACTTGGTCTTCGATATTTTCCCAGGGGTTGCGGTCTTTCTGCTTCAGACCGAGCGCGATCTTTTGTTTTTCGCGATCGATATGCAGCACCTTGACTTCGATCTCTTGATCGATCGAAACCATTTCGGTCGGATGACCGATTCGCTCCCAAGCCATGTCGGTGATGTGCAGCAAGCCGTCGATACCGCCGAGATCGACGAACGCGCCGAAGTCGGCGATGTTCTTGACGATCCCTTTGCGAATCTGCCCGACTTCGAGCTCTTGCATCAGGTAGGCGCGGTCTTCTTCTCGCTGGCGTTCGATCAGTGACCGGCGGCTGATGACAATGTTGCGACGGGTCTCGTCGATCTTCAGCACTTCGGCCTGGATCACGCGACCGATGAAATCGCCGATGTCGCCCGGACGTCGAATGTCTACCTGGCTACCGGGCAAGAACACGTTGACGCCGATGTCGACCAACAAGCCACCCTTGATTTTTCGAATCACGGTGCCGGTGACCACTTGGCCCTCGGCAACCTTCTCCATCATCACTTCCCATTCGATGATCTTTTCCGCTTTGCGTTTGCTCAGCGAGATCATGCCGTAGGGGTCATCGGCGGCACCAAGTTCGTCCTCCATCTCTTCGATCAGGACTTGAACCTTATCACCGACCTTGGGCGGCTCTTCATCGGGACCCCATTCATCCAGGCCAACGGTACCTTCGCTCTTGAAGCCCACGTCGACCAGCGCCCACTCGTCGTTGAGTTCGACGATTCGACCGTCGACAATCAGGCCTTGCGCATAGTTTTGTTCAATCGCCGTCGCATCGAGGAGCCATTTTTCTGTCTCTTCCTCAGGTGCGAGAATGGCGAGTTCGTTCAGAATGTCCTCATCTTCGAGGCTACGAATTAGGTTTCGGTTAACCATAAATGGGATACCAGGGTGAGCTCTTGATCGATCGCGGACCAGTGATCGAAAGAAGGCGTCGGATCGGGCGAAAAGCCTGCGATCGGGCCGTCAGCTCGGGGGGTTGGAGGAAACAAAGGGTCGCCAGCTGGCCAACGTGACCAAACGGGCCGCCGGTCTGCGATTCATCGATACAGCCGCACGTAGCTTGGTAACCTATCAAAGGCGAAAAATCGTCACAACAGCTGTCGATTCAGTTTCACGACGAATTGTCGCATTCCGAGCAAAATTTGCGACTCGAATCTCGCTCAGCGGATGCCCCGTGGCCAGCTGCCGTGGCGACCTGTATCAATGCAGTTTGTGGCGAGGTCCGCTTCCCCCCCTAAGGCCCAATCCCCAGCCAAGATTCGATGCCTGACGCAATCCAAGTTCGACTCGCCCTCGGCGGCGACCACGCCGGTTTCTCCCTCAAACAGGCGGTTGCGGAGCGTTTTGGTCCGCTCCTCACCACCCTGATCGACTGTGGCACCGACAGCGATTTGAGCTGTGATTACCCCGATTTCGCGGTCGCCGTTGCTCGCCAAATCGTCCGCGGTAACGCCGATCGAGGGATCATGGTCTGTGGCAGCGGTGTTGGCGTCAGCGTGGCGGCAAACAAAATTCCCGGTATTCGGGCAGCGATCTGTCACGACACCTACTCGGCACACCAGGGCGTCGAGCACGACGACATGAACGTGTTGTGCATCGGTGGCAGAATCATCGGGTCGGAATTGGCGTTTGAGATCATCGCTGCATTTCTGAAAGCAAAATACGAGCCGGCCGAGCGGCACGCCCGCAGGCTGGCCAAAGTGCTGGCGATCGAAAAACAAGGTCTCGAGGCACTTTCGTAGCCGATTGCTGCCGCGGGTACAGATCACCGTTTGCAGCATTGCGCGTGCTACTCCCATTCGTTGTCGACCAGGAAACCCCGGTATTGGCGGAGGATTCTCTCGCGGTGAATGTTGAAAAAGATCATTGCGGCCAACACAAACATGCCAACCCCGATCAGGATCACCGCTCGCGCAATGCCGCCCTCGTTTTGGAACCGCAGTCCCAATTGGCCCACGACATTGAGGACGAGAAAGGCGATTCCCATGGCGACGAACGGCTTGATGCGAATCGCAATTCCTATCGTGATGCCGGCCAGACTCAAGAACAGCACGGCCACAAACTGCAGCAGGCTCGGCTGATCGGTGAAGAATACCTCGAACGTCGAGACCGCCAGAATCGCTCCAGAGGCCGCCAGCCGGATACTCGATAGAACTTGAGGCTGGAGCTCGCGGCGATGCAGTTGTGCAAAGATCAGCA
Source organism: Pirellulaceae bacterium (assembly GCA_963734865.1). Classification (GTDB taxonomy): domain Bacteria; phylum Planctomycetota; class Planctomycetia; order Pirellulales; family Pirellulaceae; genus CBDCUW01. The sequence goes on along the minus strand of CAVTIV010000017.1, from coordinate 18,379 downwards.
CCGTGATCGCGGCGGGAATCACGTACAACTGATACAGTCCAGTGATCTCACGGGCCGCCGGTACCCACAAGTAGATCGCGAAGTTCATCAAGAGTGCCGCAACGTACATCGTCCACCGTGTCTGTGACTGACGCGTGACCGTTAGGTAAAACGAACCGGCCGCCAGCAGAGCGAACGCCGCTGGCGATCTTTGATCGAACGGAATGGCGACGATCAGTGAGATCGGCAACGCGAGCGCGACATAGTAGCTCGGGCGCAAAAACACTCTCGCTTTCGACTCATCCGTTCGGCTGACAAGAACATTGGTGCCGTACAGCAGCAGGCTGTAGCCGATCACGAAGAAGGCGGCAAGTGAATTGTCAGCAAAGGGGATACTGAGCAACACATTGCCGGCATAAACAAGTGTGACGAACCAGCCGATCACCGCTCCGTAGGCAAACAGTTCGGCGTCGGAGTCCCAGGCCATCCACAGCCAGTAAACACTCGTCAATCCCAGTGACAGAGCTGTTGGTAGGGCGGGGCTCGCCTGCGAAATCGATGCGATGGAAAGCAATACCACGGCGCCGCTGAGCAGTTGTGAGACAGAAGCCAGAGCGTCGCTGGTACCGGTCAAGAACGGATCGATGTGATCTCGCGTCACCCGCCGCCGGATCAGGCATTTGGCCGCGTAGTAGACCAAGGCAAGACTCGCCGCAAGCAAACCTCCGTACTCGAGCAACTGTTGTTGGCGTCCGTAGAAAATAGTCGCCGAGATGAAACAAAGCGGTACAAGCAGGGCCGATAGGGTTGTGGCATGAACGCTTCGCCATCGGATTCCCCCAATGACCGTGGCCAGTGTCGCAATCAGTAGCACGATCGTCACGTTGGGGATCGCTGGACGGAACATGACCGCAACCGGGATCGTGATGATCAGCGACAGCAGGAGTAAACCGATCGACCAACCGAGCAGAATTTTCTCAATGCTCTGCCGTTGGCTTGACGCAAGCGGCAGACGAAGCAGTCGGACCGTTCGTTTGCCAACGGAAAGCTGCAGCAAACCCGCAACCAAGCCCCAAGCGATCCCCAACATTGCCAGTGCGACATCGGGTGTGATCGCCCAACCGGTTGACAGCCCGATGCCGGTCAGACCGACGACGCTCGATCCGAGCAGCAGATGAACGTCGTCGGATTGTTGGCGCAAGTACAAGACTTGAAAGAAGACCGCTCCGCCAAGCAGGTTGACCCACAGCCATGGCCAACTGCTGCCCCCAGCGGCGCCGACTCGCACCATGTAGGCCAAGTAGATGCTCTGGCCAACGAGCAGCAGAGCGGTCAGAAGCAGCGGCCACTCATAGAACGGACGTTCGCATCGTGAGTGGGAGAGCCCGAGCAGTGACTCGACCCATGGTCGGTTGGCTCGCACAATGAGCGCCGACGAGACGAGTATGTTCATCACCAGCAGAGAGACGATTGCCAGCATCCCCGCCTCCCAGTGCATTTGCGTTTCGATGAGCAGTAAGGCTCCGCCACTACCCAAGACGACGGTCCCGTACAACCAGATAACATGCTTCTGCACACGAACGCTCAGCAGACAAACCGCAGCCGATATCAGCAATGTGCCCGCCAGCGGCAGAATTGCCGACAGGTCGATCTGCGAGAGAATTTTCTCAGTCGCCTGCAGATCGAGGGTCAAGCCAAGGGAACGGATCACAGAGATCGCCGCCAACAGAATCGCAACGATGGAAAGTCCCGAAGCGAAGTGGGAAATCGGTTCGCCAAACGTCAACCGCGATGCTGAGCCCGTTGGATTCGAATCGGCGATCGAGCGAGCATGTTCAACCAGCAACAGACCGATCGTGCCAAGTACCAGTGCCGTGAGCGCCGCATTGGGCCCCAATCCACTGAGGGACTTCCATGTCATCGAGGAAGCGGCAAGCCAGCATCCGGCGAGCGAGAAACAAGCGAGGTAGACCATCATGCGTGCCCAAGCGACTCGCTCCAACACACTCAGTGAGCGAGCATTTAGCATCAGCGTGACGGCACTGATGGCCAACGTGATCACAAGTGGTGTTTGACAGGCAAGCCACCCATCAAGCCTCCAAACCAGCAGACTGTGTCCGATCGCGATCGCCGCCAGACACGCCGAGCTTCGGATCAGAGGTTGTTCATAGACGTTGATCAGGATGGATGAGATTGGCTGCTCGGCAGATCGGTTCCGTCGCGCAGCGAATCGTTCGGCGATGAATCCCGCTGACCAGCAAGCCATCGCTAGCAGAGCGATCGCGATACCGAGATGAGTGCTCGGCTGGCCAAGCAGTTCTAGAACCGCGGGCGTGCTGACGGCGAGCACGATCGTTGCCAGATAGGTGAGCAGCGACGTCTGGTAGAGTCTCGCCGCCACTGCGAACGTCGCCGCGACGCAGAGACAGGTCATCAAAGCCTCGCCCGCTCGATGATCTCCCATCCATCCGTACTCTGCCAGAAACTCGTGCTCAACGGTGAACAACGCCATTCCGCCGGCCACCATCACCGCGGCGCTGGCAACGGCGAAAAAGATCGATAAATTGCGAAGCGGATCGAGCCAGGTCGACAGCGGCGTGAAGGTTCGCATCGGCAGCGGTGGTTCCGACCACGGGGATGGCAGATAGAAGTCACTCGGATCACGGTCTTCCGGGTCAGACGGTTTGTATCTGGCCAGGAATGTCGCTGCCGACACCAGAGCCAGAGCCAACAGAGCGGTTGCCGGAACGGCAAGCGAACCGAGCGACGGCCATGGCAGAGCGATCATCGAGGCGATATGGATCGTCGCTAATCCGACGGCCAAGATGGAAAGGTAACTGCCGAGTTGCGATCGATAGGTACCACTTGCGAGTCCGAAAAAAAGGATCAGCAATCCGAGCGATCCCAACAGCAGAGCGGATGGATCGTGGGGAGGAATCCCGAAACCGCAGGCAATGACGAGCACAATCAGAGCGTTCAAGGCGACGACAATGTGCAGCAGTCCGCCGTAGATTTGCAGCTCGGTTTGGAGGCGTTTCGAGACGGTCGGATCCGACGTTTTGATTCGCTTCTGGCAATGAATCGTGTACATCGTGGCGGCAACCCAGCCCACCAGTGATAGTGTCGCGGCCAACAGCAGGTGCCAGCTCAGAGCGGGTCGCAGTGGCAAGTTTCCGATTGCGATCAGATGTACCGTTAGATGGATCGCCGCGCCAGCGGTGATGATCGCGAGAACATAGAAAACTCCACGCTCAGCCCGATCCGCCGCTGTCCGACGTTGCGGTAAATCGGCATCCTTGGCAACGGTCCAATGCTGAAACCATCCCGGGCGATGGGTCTTGGTGCAGATAAACCACGCGGCGGCGGCAAGATAAATCGGAATGACCGTCAGCCATACGTCTGCGTAGGGACCCCCGTGAGTGACCCAGCTGTTCCCAACGAAGAAGAGACCAAGGAAGGCTACGATGATCGAGACATGCGCCAGTGGTCTTGCCCACAGCGATGCGTCGAGCGAAACGAGAGGCAGTGGTGGATTCTGCCAGCAATCGTACAGCCGTTGGGAGCCCACAAGAATTTGCTCTTCATCTCGGCGTTCGAGCCATGTGACCAACCAGGACACCAAGCCAAACAGAACGGCCGACACCGATACGAACAGTGTTTGGTAGTCATCCCGCAAACCTTCGGGGACAATCATTGCGGCGGTGCCGTGAAGTGCGAAGCAGCCGGCTGCCAATGCACAATAGGTTTGGATACGCGAACGATAGATCAATCCGAGAGAGCCAAATGTCGCTGCCAACAACAGACTGACGCAAATGTTCATCAACGCCGCAGTGGATGTGGCCAGGTCTTCGAATATCGCAGAACTCGCGAGACCGGCGAGAACAAGAACGCTCGACGCGAAAGCAACATGCACGAGTACGCCGGCGTAGAATTCGCGATTTGCCTGCAGTGACTCGCGCCACTGATCATCCCCACGACGGCCCAGCCGGTTGAATCCGACGGCAACGATAGCGCCAGACCGCAAAGGAGAAATGACAAGCCACCGGCAAGCAGCAAGTGAACAAACTGTGCTTGCCCCTCAAAGTCCTGGCGATCCAACGACATGCCGATCGCGCCATGTGCCGCTGCGAACCCAAAGGCGATTCCGAGGACATACAGCACCCTGCTGCGAAAAACTGCAGTGCAAAGCAACAAGGCGACACCGGTCATCGCGTAGGCGATCGGAGCGGTCGACGAGAGTTTGCAGGTCAGCCCAGCGATCCAGTCCACATTGAGCGTGGCGAATACACCGACAAGACTGCAGACGATGGCGTACACCGCCAGTGGGCCGATCCACAGATCGAGGCCGCTCGCTTGCAGCAACGGTGTTGGCTTGATCCAGCTGGTCACTCCATTTGACTGCGACGGAGGCCGCAGAGTCATCCGGCAGTATGCAAAACAGGAAAGTGCGGCGGCGCAAAGTCCAATCTCCGACTCAGAGCCGTCCCATCGTGGAATGTGAAACGCCTCGACAGCGTTCAACAGAGCGAAGCTGAATGCCGAGAGTGACAAGTACGTCCACATCTGCGATCGATAAACGGACGCCGCGAAAGCGAGCAAAATAGATGTCAGGGCAGCGGCGCCAAGCAATGCCATGGGCGAGCCAAGATCGCGAAGCCAACCGATCAACGAAGCGATTAGCGTGATCACGGCCACGATGCTTGTCACTTTGTAAAGCAAACCGGCATAGTACGCACGTTGATCACGAAGGTCGGTCTCTTTCGCTTCGGCGACCCGCTTGATCAGCCGGTCACACCACGAAGCATAGGTCGCGGCGATCGCCCAGCCGACAAGAGAGATCGTGGCAACCAATAGCAAGTGCGCGGAGATCGCTCGACCCTCAGGCCATGACCCAAGGAGGGTGCCATGCGCAATCGCGCCGACCGCAAAATAGGTAGCAAGTAGCGACACGATGTAAAGCCACTTGACGCGGTACGTGCGAGTCAGCAAGCCAAGCACGAAGGCAGATATCGCAGCACCCGCCAGCACCGTCGTAGAAAAATTCCCTTGGACGACATGCGATACCGAGGCAGCCAGACCGATCAACGCCAGTGGAATCGAACCCAATGAGAGTGGTTGCACAAAAAGTGACGGAAGCAGATCCGCAAACGGCAGAGGCTTTACGCCAAACAGATGGACTCGACCCTCCAATCGAAGCGAGTTTTCTTTGCTACTGCTGCGTCGAATCAATGCCGCGGATATTGTCGCGATCAAACCGATCGCGGCGCTCCAGGGAGGAATTGTAGTGGCCAATGCAATCAAGGCTGCGAAGACTGGCAGCCAAGATCGGTATTGGTAGGCCGAGACAAGGAAAGCAAATGCGGCACAACCCAGCGCGATCCCATCCAGCAGGCCGACACCTTGAAAGTGGTAGGGATGATCGCCGATGAAGTGCCGAGTGAAGACCGTTACCGTCACGAGGATCGCGGACAAAAAGACGCAGTCGGTCAGCGGCGTGCGCCAGCAAATCTTGAGTCCTTTCCACTCACCAACCATCGCGATGGCGGAACCGGTCGCGGCCAGTCCACCCAGCAAGGCAACCGACATCCCACCACCGACAACCTCGACGCCCATCAATGCCGCCAAGCCGGCGAGCAATCCGCTGACGTAAACCAGCTTCGCCTCGTTTCGTAGAACGGCGAAAGCCAGAAAGAACAACGTGTAGATCGCGAACGTGACGGCGAGCCACGATGGCGAACCGCCAGGTACGTCACTGAAGCGAGTCCGTAAGGCGATTCCGAACAGGGCAACTGCCAGGCCGATCCCAACCAGGCGAAACGGCGTCGCGAATCGCAGCGAGCCGGATGCCGAACTGTCCGTCTGAGAAACGGAGGCGGCAGCCTGTTTTCGTTGATCCCATTTGGCGAAATAGTGATCAAGCGAGGCGAATCCAACGAACAGAGGAAGCGACGCGAGTCCCCAGCTTCCCGGCCCGTAAGACTGCGTGACCCACTGAGTCACCAAGACGTGGTATTCGCCGATCATCGCAAGTAGCAAGAGAAACAGCGGTGGGATCGATTCGTACCGCCAAACCAGCCATGCGTAAACGAGGATCGCGATCAGCAGTGCTTGAACGCTAAAGAAATTCTGCAACAACGGGCTGTCGATCGCGACGAACCTGAGTTGGTCGAGCGCTTTGCCCAGATAAGGGACAATCGATAATGCGACACCGATAAACGAGACGGCGTAGCCGACAAAAGTGAACCGGCTAAATCGACGTAAATCACCGACCGATTGCTTGAGGTGATAGTCGGTGTGAAAGATCATCGCAGAAAGCAACACCATCAGTGGTCCATAGTTGCCCGCGGCAACGTAACCGGGCGCCGCCTCTCGCCAGGCCGGGGCACCAGTGATCGCCACATGCAAGAAGGCAAGTGTGACGATCGCCGCATTGGCGAGAGTGCCAAAGGTGAAATAGGCCGTCGTGGTTCGCCGCAGAAAGACCTTCTTCATGTAATTGCGGTTAAAGCGGAACACACCGTAACCCAGCACAGCCATTACCAGGTACTGGGCGAGTGTCAATCCGATCGTCGCCATTTGTGGATCCATCGACGCCAGCCACCTCAAACCGGGTGCCAGCAGCATCACCGAGCAAATGCCGATCAGGACGCGGCCATAGAGTCGATAAAACGGACGTGCAAACAGTCCCGATGTGACCATCGAAACGACGTAGCAGATGACCGCCGACATCATCCCATAGAACAGACCGATCAAGACCGCTGTCGTGTTCATCGATCACCTCGGGTTCTGAATGATGGTTGCGGCAGGCGGTGCGGCCGGGACAAGTGACGTGAGCATGGCTGCCGCAAATACCAGTGGAATCAACAATGCCACAATGACGAGCAAGACATTGCTGGAACTCTCCAGTTGTGGATACTTCCGACGCATGAAGTAGGCGGCGAAGAAAAACATCACGGTGGCCACGGTCAAACTGAGATAGACCAATGAATGCATCAGCACGCGGTTCTGCTCAATGCTTCCCCAGAACGTGACAATCAAGACAACGAAGCCAGCCACCACTAGAAAGGCCCCCACGAACCAGCCGACATTGTCCAGCAAGAACGGCTTGACCACCGAGGACCATTGCGATGCGGCGTCGATCAGACGATGCGTGGGACTTCGTTGGCTTTCAGCCTCGTCGCGAAAGCTGGCCGCGGCAGCGCGTGGTTGTTTCGGTTCTGGCCGACGAACTGACTCACCGGGCGTGGCGAGTTCATTCAGGGCGACGGATTCATTCGGCGTGAAAGAGCGACTCGGCGCGACTGCGTCACTCGCCGCGGCCGCTTCATTCTCTTTCCCGACCATCAACGCCGACGGTGCTGGCTGGAGCGTCGCCCGGTCAATCGGGCCGTCCACCAGTTCCGCGACCAACACCTCCTGCTGATTGACTTGTGGCTCGGCCTGCGAAGCGAGTTCGCGAGCGGCTCGCGCGATGATCAGCGCATTGACCCTGGTCAGTGACTCGGCGACGCGCGAGTTGCTTGGATCGAGTCGCTGGGCATCCAGCAATCTGCCTTTGGCCTCGTCGAGTTGCTGAGCAGTCACAAACTGTGGGGACTCACGCAGCAACGAGTCCACCTTGCGAGATAGATGCAAGACCCGTTCCTGCTGGGCATTCTTCTCGATAATCTCGGCGATCACCTCCTGCAGCGGCAAGGCACTGTGATTCTTGGTCCTCGCTTGCCGCAGCAAACCGATCGCATCGTGGAAACGTCCCGCGTGAGCGGTATGGCGAGCATTCACCACAAGTCGATGAACCGCCTCTGCTTGCTGTTGCTCGAGGATCTGCTGGTCAATGACGTCGCATTGGTGTGAGTAGAATTCCCGGATCGAGTCGTAGGTGTCGTCAGGGACCTTTCGACTGCTGTGCAGCCTCTCGAGATCTTTCAGAACGTGCTGATAGAGTTCCGCTCGCTGGACGACTCGCGGATCCTTGCGGATGGCCGGCGCTTGTTCACTGTATGGAACTGGCGTGCGGCATTGTTCACACCAAAGTCGATGGATCGAGTTGTTTTTCCCACAACGAATGCAGGTAAGGGTAGGGCCGGTCATCACGCATCTCTGTTGTCGTCAACGCGACTGGCAGCTTTTGATGACTACCGGCGGTTGAATTGTCGCTGGGAAAACGAAACGGTTGAGACGACTAATCAGTCTGTTTCGATGCGACCTGCTTTTTGAGCGCTGCCAGCTCGAGCTCCACTTCGGCGTCTCTTGTTTGATGCTCAACTTGCCGATCAAGCTCACTCGACACATCGTTCAGTTCGGCCACCGCCGCCGCTTCGGCTTCCATGTCTTCGACGCGGCGTTCCATCCGGTCGAACTTGTCGAAACTACGTTGGACACGGTTCATCGAGGGAGCGACGCTCTGGACTTCCTTTTGAGCCTCTGCCGCCATCTGACGGGCGACCAGGCTGTCCCGGCGCCGAATCGCTTCATCGAGTTTCTCTTCCAGCCGACGCAGGTCCGCCTTCAGCGAATCGCTCGTCTTGCGGGCCCTCTCCCATTGAGGCTGGAGACTGTCGGCGATCCTTTCGTGTTCCTTCTTGCGTGCCAGGCACCTTCGCGCCAGGTCTTCGTCGCCACGGTTGATCACCGCCTCGGCCTTCCCTTGCCAGGCTTGTGCATCGGCGCGGTTCTTGGACAGATTGGCTTCGAGCTTCTTTTCGCCCGCAATCGCCTTGGCGACACCTTCACGGACCGTGCCGATCTGCTCCTCCATTTCGAAGATCAGCATTTTGACCATCTTTTCAGGGTCTTCTGCCCGGTCAAGCATGTCGCTGACGTTGGCATTGATGATGTCCGACACTCTCGAAAAAATACTCATGGTCACTCTCCCATCCGTTCACAATTCCGCGAATACCCAGCGCTGACATTCGCGCTGCTGATAGGAAAGAGCCTGTCGTCGAGGAATCGTTCTTTGCAAACGGCAAGAAAGTCACAATTCGCAAAGCGTCACTGGAACACGCTCGGCACGATGACGCTCGACACGATGACGCTCGGGCCCGTGCGGTGCTTTTGGGAATCGTACGGCAGGCGACGTCAAAACCATCAAGGAACAGCTTTGTTTCGCAACAACGACGTTAGCTTCTGCTCTCGTCCGCGACGCGATGAGGGAAAAACGAGGCTTGGACCGATGGCTCGAGATTGCATAACGCAATCCGGCTGCCCTTGGACTGCAGCTTGCGGTTGAACAATGCCAATGTTTCGATGGAATCCGCGCAGAACTCTTGCACCCCCTCGAAGTCCAACAGGACGCGACTGTCGTTCATCAACGACGCAGCCAGTTGTGAGAAATCTTTCCGTAGCCCACTCAACGTCTCGGATCCAAAACATTCCGCATTCTTGAACCTGACGTGAATCACGCTCTGCGAACGTGACGCGAGCAAGTAATCAAAAGACCAGGACTCGGGGTCGTCAGACTCCTCTACCGATTGAGCGGACTTCGACTCCAGCGCACGCGTCGCTTCGGCCAAAAAATCAAACATCTCAAACGTTCTGTGTCGGTACTTTGCCATCTCTTGATATCTCGCACTTTCTACGATTTCGATTCCTACTTGTCGCCATTTTCGAAGCACGCAATGGCTGCATTGACGAAAAGCTCACGTCGCCTACCACATCGGCAAAGGCTTGACGTTCAAATTCTTGAAGCAACTTCGCTCGCGCGATCGCGGCGTGCTGCAGACTCATCTCCGGTAGCTCAATGCCGACGCTGGATTTCACACAAGCGGTGCAGAGACAACACACGGAGGTGCATTTATTGTAGGTCCATCGCGAGCGGCCGACAAGTGCATTCCGGCGGCTCAAAACAGCTTTGGCAAATCATTGCCCGGGCTCTGGGATTGGTGCATCAAAGCGGCATTCATCAGCGCGATGGCCATGCGTGACTCCAAAGTGACCCCCGCACGAACACCCACACACGGGTCATGCCGACCTTTTTTCAGCTCGAATTCGATTTCGCTGAGGTTCTTACGGACCGATTGCTGCGGCTTATTGATCGTCGAGGTGGGTTTGAACCCGACTCGAAAAACCAGCGGCATGCCAGTCGTGATGCCTCCGATCAGGCCGCCGTGGCTGTTGGCGGCGTATCCGGTCGAGCGAATCGGATCGTTGTTCTCGCTGCCCAGTCGCTCGATCACCTCTCGGCCCGCCCCCAGCTCGCACGACTGAACCGCATTGAGTCCCCCGAGCGTCCCCATGATCGCGGCTTTGAGGCTGTTGTATAACGGATCGCCCAGCAGGGGCGGCACATTCAACGCCACCACCTCGACCGCAGCCCCTAACGAATCACCGTCCTGGCGAGTCTGCTTGATCAAATCGGCCGCCTGGTCGGCGAAAACCGAATCGAAGGAATGAATTTGCGACGCCGATAGCACCGCTACCGCCTCGGCGATGGCGGTGGCGTCGATTCGCAAATCGCCACTCTCGCTCACCATTCGCGCAAAGTGCTCGGAGAGACTGTTGGTTGCCTTCAGCGATCCGACCTGCGTGATCGAGGAAAGGATCACGGTGCCGAATCGCTGCTCGAGCCATAGCCTGGCGATCGATCCTCCGATGACATCACTGATCGTGGCCCGATAGCTCGATCGGCCACCACCACGGATGTCGACAAATCCACCCGACTGATGGAATTTCACCAAATCGGTGTGTCCCGGACGCACCTCGCCGGCGGGCCCGGCGAACTGTGTGTAGTCGCCCGATTTCTTCGACGTCGACAGGACGACCGCGGCGATCGGCTCGCCCGTGGTGTAACCCTCTTCGTATCCCTCGGTTTCAAAACGGTTGCCGTCGACCAGTAGCGAAAGCTGTGAGCCGCCCAGCAATTTGGTGTGATCGTCTTGATAAAGGCCCGACAAGAATACGACTTTGTCTTTTTCATTTCGCGGCGTGCCGTGACGATTTCCGCCAGGCCGACGACGATCCAAGTACTGCTGCACTTGCTCGCGCCGGAGATACATTCCGGGCGGACAGCCAAAGACGATCGTCGTGACAGCTGGTCCGTGTGATTCCCCGGCACCGGCCACGGCGTATAGGGGGCCGCCGAGTATTTCCATCTGGGTTCCTTCGAAGGTTCAAGCGTCGATCACCACAGCATAACCGGCCCGTAAGCCGCCCCGAAGGCCGGAACCCAAAGTCAAGGAGAAGTTGTATTCTGCCCCCCGCTTCGTCCTTTTCTCTCAGGATGACATCTGATCGCGTTCGCGGGCCAGATACTCCACCGCTTCCTGATGAGTTCTCGCCTCTGGCGGCGATAGCAGCGAAGCCAAGATGCCCGTGATTGTGGAAATCGCCAGCGCCGGGATCACCGAACCGCCCCACCACCGGGTTTCCTCGGGCATGAACTTGAATGTCAGCGCGGTCGCAAAGGCTGCGAGCAACGTTGCGATTGCCCCGACTCCGTTGAAACGAGGCCAAAATCGGCCCAACACACCGCACACCGCCATCCCCGCCACGAACAGCGCGACCATGTCTTTGATGTAACCGATGATGTCGGTCGCCGCTAACGCCATTGCCAAGCCCAGCAATGTGGTAACGGTGACTGCCCAACGCGAAACAAAGACCACACGATCCGGAGCAGGTAGACGGCGAAACACCAGGAGATACAGCTCACGGATCACGACCGTGACCGCGGTGATCACGTCGGAACTGGCGCTGGACATGGATGCGGAAAGGCCAGCCAAGAGAACAAGGACACCAACCGCAAGGGGCAACATTTCCGTCGCCATCCAGGGAAAGGCGGAATCCTGGTCTTGGAGATCTGGATTGGCTCCGAACGCGGCGATCCCGATAACGGCCGGCATCAGCGAGAATAGCAGATACAAGATGCCGCTGGAAACGAACGCTTTTCGGATCGTGGCAGTAGAGCTACCCGAGTAAACACGTTGTCGGTTCGCCGAACTGCCAAGTTGACCCACGGCAATCACGACGACCAGGGAAATCGCAGGCAGAAGTCGCATTCCGCCTCCCTTGGCTAACTGTGCCGCGTGCACCTCCTGCATCCCGGCGAATCCGCCGACGCTATGGTAGGCGAAGACTGCGGTCAAGCTGAACCCGAAAAACAGCACCACAGCCTGGATCGTATCGGTCCACACCACTGCGCGATAACCGCCAATCACCGAATAGACTCCGAAGCCAATCGCGATCAGAGTCTTTGCCCAAACGAGGTCGATCCCGGTCACGAAATTCAGGTAGAGACCACCGCCAATGATGTGCGCGCCCAACCAACCGACATTCGAGAGGTAAACGAACACCGCGACCACGTTCATCACGGTGCGGTTGGCACCGACATAGGAGGAAAGTTCTTCGGACATCGTCATGAACCGGTGCTCGCGGGCCGGGGCAAACATCCAGGCCACCAACAAAATGCCGATGCCGCCGCCAATTCCGTAAAGCCCGCCCATCCAGCCGTCTTGGTAAGCCTTTCCCACCGCGCCCATCGACGAACCGGTTCCCACCATCGTCGCCAGCGTGGTTCCGAGGGTGAGCAGCAAGGGCACGCTCCGGCCACCCAGCAAGAAGTCGTCGCCAGTCTGCTTCTTGCGAGTCACTCCCCAACCGATGGCGATCATGGCCACGATGTAGATGAAGAAGCAGGTAAGGAAGAGGCTCACGTTCATGGAAAGAAGACCGAGCATCACTCGAAGGAAGAGATGATCGTGTTGCAACCTCGACGGATGAAAAACAGAACGCGATGATCCCTGTGAACGCTTCAGGGGCATTCCCGGATTTCGCCATCCTATGTGCCCCGAGCGAGTATTCGCAGCTAAAACCGAGTAGAATTCAGCTTTGCGGATCCGAAAACTGGAGTTCCCCACCTTCCAAAGGACGTCAGCCCGATGGCGTTGTCCTCTGGACTCGGTGCATGTGGAAGTCGACGGGCTTGTCGACTTGCGCATAGGCCGTGCGTCCAAACTCGCCGCCCCAAATCACCAGGGTCTCTTCCAACAACCCGCGACTTTTCAAGTCGGCCAATAGTGGCACGGTCGCTACCGGACGCAATTCTTGATTCTGGCGTCAGAGTGGGTGTCGACTCGGCCAACCGGCTTTTCTCAGCAGCGTCAGCATAACAAACCGAACGCCAACGATAAAACATTTCCGAGAGTGCGCAGATAGGGAGCCACGGATACACACCGACCGAAGCCCGGTCAATCACATCATCGAAGCGTAGAGGTCGATCGAACTGATGCCTCGCGGTACTCGTACTCGACTCCAGCACTGTAATCCGTTCGCGGCTCAGCCACGACATCGGATCTCGCAATCAATCGGGTCAACATCGAGACGATCCGATGGAGCATTCGTTTCAAGTCAGACCGCAATAATATCTTGGATCGCAACACATTCCAGCACCGAACCACGTGCAATGTCAAGAAATCAACTGCGATCCTTAAGGCTGCGTTTCCCGTTGCCCTCGGCGATGTTCAGCGGGATCGATTGGGCGGCACGAAGCCATTGTTCGCGCGCGTGACGATGGCAACCTTGCAGATCCTTCGCGATGGCGAACGAGGATGCAACGTATTCGATCGAGAGACGATAAACATCAAGTCGATCGTGATCGAAGATTGGTTCGGTCATTGGTGCCCCGTTTCGAGTAGCAGTACGAGTACCGGCCGGCGCCTGAGTACGAGTTCGTCAATGCCAGAACGGTAGTGATCAGCGGGGACGGGCGAACGACTTGCAAGCAGACGAAGAAACTGACCACCCGTCCGTTGCATCCCATCGTTATCGAAATAGGAACAGCGTGAATATACCAGCCTCATGTAGTGCAATCAGGACGATTAGAATAAAGAAGAACAGAGCAATGATGATGAACCCAACCGCGTATTTTCTCCACCCTAGCGAGTAGAAACGGGCAGCGGCAAGCAACGCGATCGTTGCGAACAGAAGCGACGCCAAAGCGACGGGACCAAGTTTGCCGAGATCAATGGCTCCAATGGACCAAAGCCAGCAGAGTAAAAGACCAGTGCCTAATGTCGTCGCTGCGAGCAGCCCCACGACCACAGATCGCCCCCAGAATCTCCGGAACGCATGCACGCTCGATGCGTTCAGATGGCTTGGAGCCGAGTAGGGATTGATGTTTGGACTCATTGCATGAATGCAATCCGTGAATGACCAGGATCACCCGGCCCGAGGGTACGAGTACGAGTCCCGGCCTACGGCCTGAGTACGAGCACGATTGGGAGTAAGAAATCAAATGCCAGAACGGTGCCGATCAGCGGGCGGCGGAAGTTGACTCACCATCAGAAGAAACGTCGCCACCACCGCTCCGTTGCATCGGATGGTTACCCGCAGCATGGGCGAGGACCGGTTCGCGCTTCGGTAGCGTGACGTATGTTCGGCCAGACTCGCGTTGCTGGCGACGGATGTCCGCACCGATCCGGCGAACATCATTGTCGAATTTCGCGGCAAGTTTTCGACGAATCGCTTTGATTTCGTCTGTTGGGTCAGGAATCATCTTGAGCCTCCAACAGTTGCTCTGGGGTACAAATGACCGGAGGTTCATAGCCGCATTCGCGGCAAACAAGAGCAATCTTTCCCTGAAGTGCAGGGTTAAGAATGTGCTTGAAGTTCCACGTCGCTATATATTCTACACCATTGACAGCAGCAATCGAGACATGAAATGCATCACGCGTCTCTGACGCCGGAATCGCGTGATTATCGATCAAAGCTTGAGCGAGATCGTCGACGTCCTCGGAAGAGGCGAGCAACTCAATGCCATCAAGAACCTGCATTCGTTCGGCAGCGGCAGACGCGTCACCGTCGCCGCATTCGGACGCAACCATCGCAGACGCAAGCAGACGGTACTTGCTGGCCGCAGTTTTCCACCACTCGCGTGTAACGTTTTGGCGGGACGCTATGCGCGGGTTAGGGTGAATGCGACCGGCGATATTGCCGATAACTGTCGTCTCGATGTAAACAGTGTCCATTCTGGTAGTCTAGCGAACCTGACGCGGCAATCCATCGAGAAGGGATTTCAGTCGGGTAACGGTCGGGTTGACCGGGGACGAGCGGAAAAGCAACCACTGCCCAAACCCGTTGTCGAGTCCTCCGCGTCCAACCCATGGTTCGTCGATCCATGACTGTTCAGTGTCCCAGACGAACGCGAAGATGGGGATGGTCGTTGTGAATTTGGGATGCCGCGTCATCTGAAACCTGAGTGCCCAACAAATCCAAAACTCTTAGCTGCGCTGCCTTGGCAAGTATGGTCGCCCCCTCGTCATTAATGTTGCACCCAGAAATTCTAATGAATTCCATACCCGGCGTCGTCGCGATGTCAGCGAGTTGTGTTTCGTTCAAGTCATCAGCGAGCACGGTCAACGTTCTCACCTGCCCAAAGGAGTAGCAGAGCGTGCCTGGCATTTCGACATTGACAATTGCGAGTGCCTCGATTTGTGGAAGATGTTTTGCGAGGTTGGCCAGTCCATCGCTGGTGACACATTCAACGGTACCGCCGCCGGCGACTGCTCGACGGCCGTAAACACGAATCCTGCGAAGATTCGGCAGTTTGTCATGCAACGTCAAAGCAATTGAGACTTGTTCGTCGGACCAAAGTCCCAATTCGAGTATTTCTTCCGCATGGACAACAGGGAGATCTCCCATCAAGGGGGCGATCCAGAATGGTGTAACGTGATGAGGCAATGACTTGGGACCGTCGATTTCGACGCCCAAGGATTCGTAATAGTTGTCAAGCGACGATTCCAATGAAACGTCGATGCCATTCGCCCGAAGAACTTGTGTGACTCCCCGACTACTTTTTGCTGTCGCATATGGGAACATGAACAGTGCAATGAACACCGCGGCGAATGCCGTGGCAATCAATAGTGTGCGAAGACTAAAACGTCGGCTCCGCAGTCCAAGCAGAAAGCCAATGATAACGAGTGGAGTTGCAAAAAACGCAACGGATGCGGCCCATCGAAGCGACCCCAATGTGTCCAGCCATCCGAGCGAACGAATCATCGCGAGCAGGGCGAGTTCCACCAAGAAGACGAGCCCAAGAATGGCCAGGCGGGAAATCCTGTGACTCCGAAACGGCGGCGTGCTCTCGTTTTGCGAATTCGCGGATTTGGGCATTGCGACAGTCTGAGCCAAACGAATTAGATGCGACGACGAACGGAATGCGATCTATGGGGGCACGTCGCGTGCCGGCATAGATCGTGCGTTGAACTTTGTCGCTCGCTGGCGGGCGAGTTTCCAGATCGGGGCGATCCGGTCAGTACGATTCTACCAGCATGTCGCCCTCTGGGGACAAGCCGGGAAGCGAAGGTTGAGTCGCCGCGGCACGCTTCACCGAGCCTCTTGCACTTTCTATCCGCGTTTCCAGGAGCCAGGTGTCATAATCGACACCATACTCACGCTCCAGGTACTCGATCAGCGAGGCCTTCTCCGCCTCGGCGTGCCACCAGGGACAGCGATCGTCCAAGTGATCCAACACACGAAGCCAACTCGGCTTAACTTTTCGGTGTGTTCGGATCGTTCTCTTTCGAGTTGTTCTCCTCGGGCGGCCTGTACGTCGGTAACTGCCGCACCGGGAGCCAATCCAACGGACTGGGCACATTGATCAAGTGTTCGCGGCGACAGTGCAGGTAGATCATCGTGGTGGTGAAGCTGGCGTGACCAAGAAGTTTGCTGATCGTCAGCAAGTCGACTCCCGCTTCGAGTCTTTGTAGGGGGTCATGGCGTTGATTCTTGACGAGGAGCTGACGCGATTCACTCAACCAGGAGTGAACGATTGACTTTCCAGCGTGCTTATAAAACGCAAAAGCGCAAGACCTTTTTATCAAAACGTTCGCTACAACCGGCCCTGAGAGGGAACGTCGCTTGACGGCTTGCCTGACGCGTGAGCGTTTCAAAAGAATGAAGAAAAGATCGCCGGGAAGCCGATCCCCAACCTTTGAAAGACCCTCGAGCATTGCCTGACTGAGGAGAGGAGAACGGGCACCCATCGAGTTGCCAGGGGAAGATACCGGCGGGACGGCATTGGGGGTTGGCAAGGAAGCCAACGAGCAAGCCTGCAAGGACCGCAGTAAGAAACTCAGCCCATCCGCATCAAACCGAGCACCGAAAAGTCAAACGCAATTCGATTAAGTTCAACGGCCAGGATCACCCGGCCCGAGGAGTTGACGAACCATTGCCCAAAGACGTTCGAGGGCTCGGTGTGCATCCGTTTGTTCTGGCTCCGGTTACCGGGTACCGTATCGGCCACCGAATTCAGTTCCGTCTCCGATCAGGATACTATCGCTAAATCATCACCCAATTTTGGAGCACAACGCATTCCCGGCCTAAGGAGAAATTGGCGTTGTTCTGAATAGGATTCCGTTACGAGGCTGCCAACTGACTGCTTTGTGGATTCGTATTCGAGAGATATCTGAATGGTATCGTCTAGTTGCGTAGTAGCCGTGATTGATAAGGACTGTCCGTCGTCGAGTTCAATATTCCTTGGGAATCCGGAAACGAATTCAATTTCGCCAAGGATTTCGATTGGCATATCGGATGGGATTGACGAGAAATCTTGGCGAATTTCGCCTCCTGTGCTCGATCTTGGAACATCCGGAAATCAATAGCGGCGTGAAGATGAGAAATTGGCCAAAGATGAGGAGGCGTGTGGTTTGCATAGTTTTCTGGGTCTAACTCGTTATTCACCCACTTGGTAAATCGGGATGGGTGGTACCCGATTTTAGCCGGTTTGGGATTCGGATTGGTTGCCATTTTTGTGGGTTTTTTGGTGCATTGGCAATGCGTTCGCTTCGTCGGGTATCGGCGTTACCCGACGAAGCGCAAATCGGGTGATTGCCCATTACCCGATCTGCGCAGGACGGCTTCGTCGGGGAATCCCCTCTTTCCCGACAGGGAGCAGCCAGGAAATCTTAGTTGATCTGCGGCGACGGAGACCCACATCAAAACGTCGTCAAAAATAGCGACCAATTTCCTTGAATGCGCGAGACCCCGATTCGTGGTCCTTCACCGATCAGGACGTCACCGGGTTCTTGCGGGCCGTCAGCAAGGATCGGTCGCTGAGAAGGGTTTCGCCGACGAGAAGACGAGGAGCAATCGGGTCCCTGTGATTCTGATGGCGGGCTGGGCTCGCCATGGAGGGCTTTTTTGTTGAGGCCGGTTGGCGAACCGACCCATGTCCCGCCGCAAAGTGCGATTGGTTGAGAGCATCCCGTTGCCAAAGTACGACGCTATTTGCAAAGGAGACGGCGACTCTCGATGCCCCGATTGCCGCTAGGCGATGACCCCGTCCACGACGCGGCCGTGCACGTCGGTCAGCCGATAGTCACGGCCGGAGTAACGGAACGTCAAACGGGTGTGATCGATCCCCATCAGATGCAGCACCGTGGCGTGCAGGTCGTGCACGTGGACGCGG
>CAVTIV010000016.1:0-281814 GCA_963734865.1 Pirellulaceae bacterium | reverse complement strand
TAGCGGTTTAGATTGAGCCAGTTTGGCGGGGGTGGCTGATGGGGTGGTTGCTTGATCGGTGGTCGCGTTTTTCGCTTTTTAGGGTTGCTTGTTTTGGCTCAGGCGGTCCTGGATCTCTTGAGCGGCGGCGTAGATCGAGAGCTTGCGGTAGCTTGCCCACAAGTCCAATGCGTTGCCGCCGCTGCCGCAACGAAAGCATCGATAGATGTTTCGCTGCGTGTTGACTGAGAACGTGCGATGGTGCGATCGGAGGCGGCCTTCGCGTGTCGGCACGCGAGCGCCGCGCAGAGCGGACAGGGGCCGCGAAGTTGATCCCCGACTCGTGAGCTCGCTTCCCATTGCATCCAACTCAAGATCTCTTCGATCCGTACCGTGGCGCGGAGCTGGCGGTAGTTGATGCTCATGGCGCAGGGACTGAACTCGATTGAGTTCAGTAGAGAGTGGATCGATCAACGTTACTTGGATCGCTTGGATGCCGCCGACTGCTTTTGCTCGGCCCGGTGCTGGCGATAAGATTTACCCTCGAAGCGGATCACGATCGCGTTGTCGACCACCCGGTCGAGCAGCGCCATCACCAGCGGCGGATCACCCAAGTACTCCGTCCAGTCGCTGAAGTCCACGTTCGTCACGAACGCTGTCGAGCCGCGGCCGCTGCGGGCATCGACGACTTTGTAAAGCAAGCTCGGTGACTCCGGGTACTCGCGGCGTTCGAGTTTGTCGAACCCGAATTCGTCGATGATCAACAGTTCGAACGAGCGATAATAGCGGATCCGTCGAAGGCAGCGTCTTGTCGCCCGCCGCAGCTGTCAAGTCTTCCAGCAGCACCGCACTGGTGACATAACGAACGCGATGGCCGAGGGCGCAGCACGCCCGGCCAATGCCTTGAATCAAGTGCGACTTTCCCAGTCCGCTTTTTCCCACCAACGCGACGTTGTCGCCACGCGTTATGAACTCGCCGCTAGCGAGCTCTTCGAACGGTCCACGCGGGATCGTCTTGGCATTGAATGACCAGTCGAACGATTCCAAGCTTGCCGAACTGGGGAACTTGGCCAGACGCTGCCTGCGCTCAATCGATCGCTCGCGGGAGAGGATCGCCGGGCCCGCGAGAAAGCGTTCCAACAGTTGCCACGAGGAGTGATTGTGTTCGGTCGCCTCGCGAATGACACTGTCAAGTTCTTCTTCACTGAGGCGAATCTTCAGTGTCTGCAAGATGCCCGAGGATCGACTGGCGGAGTGTCTGCTGGGTCGCTTGCTTTGTCGACCGTTTCGCCGCGGGCGTTCTTGCTCGGTTGTTTCATGGGGTTCTTCGTTGGGGAACAGTTGCCGTACAGCAGGTCTTGATACTCTTGGCTGTGGCGTGGCCCAACCGGCTCACTGTCGGCAAGCCGTTTGAGTGTTTCCTGTGTCCCTTCATCCAACTGCTGCCAGGCGGGCTTGGGCGTCGCTTGATGGGCCAAGATGCGTTCGAGCGACGAGAAGCCGTAGGCGTAATACTGCACGCCACGCTCCATCGCGCGCAGCACGTCGCTCTTGTGATAAGCGTGCAGAAGCCCGAGTACTTTGAGCGCCTGGTGTTTGCTGTTGCGTTGTTTACTTTCGAGTCCTTGCGAGATACGCCACGCCGACTTCTCCCAACTCGGCAAAGCGTTCTCGCAGTCGCTGCATTTGTTCTTCGTGGTCCCGCGGCGGGGCATGGGCGGGGTCCAGGCGACGCTGTCCCGAGAGCCCCTGCAACATCACGTGCCGAGCGACTTCCGTTAGCGAGCGGTCGTAGACGATCAGATGTTCTTCGGTGATTCGCACCGGCAGCGACTCGCCAACCAATCGCCAGGGAACCGAGTAACGATTGTTCGCATACTGGATCGTGCCGTCGGTATCGACGATCCGATAGACGACTTGCGCGGTATCGAACGCCAGCGATGGCAACGGCAACAGATGCGGCCGTTCTTCGGCGTGCAGCTCCAGCGGCGTTTTCTTGGTCGTTCCATGCAGCCGCACGTCGGCAACTTGGGCCAGCCACCAGCGGGTGACTTCATTGAGATGCTCCAGTGACCGGAACTCGCGACCATTGAGCAAGTTCATTTCGATATAGTGAAACGGGCGTTCCACTTTGCCCTTGGTTTGCGGACGGCGAACCTGGCAAGCCCAGGGTTTATAGCCGTAGTGGGTGGCGAAGGCCAAGAAGCGTGTGTTGTACAGCGGGGCGTCGTCTTCCCAGCGCGTGACGACGACCTTCATGTTGTCGTAGAGACAGACGGTGGCGACACCACCGAGATGCTCGAACGCTTTGATGTGCTGGCGAATCGTGGTTTCAAAGTCCATCGATTCGGTGAAGTGGATGTATTGACGCCGCGAGTATCCCAGGATGTAGCTGAACAGGTTGACGCGCCGCTTGCCTTCGGCGGTGAAGTTGATCTCATAAGTGGCCCAGTCCATTTGGGCTTGCACGCCCGGTGCGGTTTCAAATCGCACGGTCAGTTGCCTGAGTGGGCGTCTTGCGAAGTTCCCGAACTCGCTCGCGGAGGATCGAATAGCCGCCGTCGTAGCCGCTTCGCTTGAGTTCCTCCAAGACCCGCGCCGCGGTGATCTTCGGATAACGCTCAAGGAGTTGCGTCGATCTGTGTCGGCGAACGGATCGAGCTTGCTGCAGCACCGTTTGGGGGCCGATCCGAGACTGGCCGGCGGTGCGTCGTTTTGGATCGCCGCTCGCATCGCGAACTTGCGTATGCTTGGCGATGATGCGAGTGACCTTGTAACGACTGAGGTTCGAGTTCGCTGGCGATGCTGCGTATCGATTGCAGGTTTTGCCAGCGGTGAATGACGTCGTTTTCTGTCGCCGTTTGCATTTCCCTCGCCGCTCGAGTTTCCGCTCATGGCAGTTTCAACTCCTTCAAAAAGTCGCCGGTCGCTTCGCTGACTAACTTCGTTTCCTGTTCCAACTTGACGAAGCCGCCGGTCAGCGGCTCGCGATCAACGGCTTGCAACTCGGCCCGACCGGTGTACCGGAGCCACGTGTTCATCCTGGCCAAGCAGTCCAGCAGCAGCCCCAGACGTTTGGCGACTCGGTTGCCCGCGGCACTCATCCGGGGATCCCATTGATGAACGTAAGAGGACTGTGATTGACGCAGCGCTTCACGGGGATTGGAGAGCACGAAGTGGGTCTGCTCGGAGGTGCTGCTGGCGGTCAGCAGGTCGACGACGTCGGAGAGTTCGCGCGAAGTCAACGCGGCATCGGTGGCCGCCGTGATGGCCGCCTTCTGGTTGCCGCGCGGCAACCGGATCAGATGCCGCGCTTGGGTCGGCGTCAGCAGACCCAGCCGCAAGGACTCGCGCGCTTCATCACAGAGCCGTTCGATCAGAGCCAAGCGGCGATTGACCCAACTCTTGTGTCGCCCGAGCATCGCGGCAACTTCGGTTTGTTGCAGACCGTCTTCGCGAACCAGTGCATAGATGATCCATGCTTCCTCCAGTTCAACGGGACGTCCGACGATCCGGTTGAGATTGAACACGGCTGCCTTGGCCGCCTGCTCATCGACTTCCAACAGCCGCGCGCTCAGATGGGTGAACCCTTTGAGCGCGCGGGCGGCGCGTAAACGCTTGAAGCCATCGACGAGTACCGTTTGTCCTTCCAGCAGACAGACGATGATCGGCGAGACTTGTCCGTAGTCTTTGAGTGACTGCGTCATCTGCCGTTCCAGCTTGGGCTGGATCAGCCGATAACGCTGCAGATCGCTCGTCGAGCGTCTCCAGGGCAAGTAAACGATCCTGCTGGCCAGCCGAAGTGAAGGAACACTCCGCAGGCAACGGTTGAGAGTTTGGCATCGCCGATGGCTTCTCACGCTTTTGGAACCCGTACCCGCGTGCGCGAGCTTGAAGGCTCAGTGCTGGCGATTGGTGGTTGAAGGTCGATAGAGCGTAAGTGGACGCGGCGATGAATCGATAAGCGTCACACGAAAACCTCTTTGGAAGCGGTTGACTGGGGCCCGTCACGCCCTCGGTAGATGCCGACACCGAGCCTCTCCAGCCAGCGTTGTTCGCGAAGCACCACGGCACGAAAAGCCCCGTAACAACGGGGCGAACAGAACTTTTGCAGCGGCGATCGTGGCGGCGGAGTGAAGCGTCTGTAGCAGCCCGGTCGATCGCAGCAAGATTTTTCGTGAGCGTCTTCTTTGCGATAGCCCTCGCGCAGGGTCGAGGGATCGTCGGACTGGTCTTTTTGGGCGCCCCGTGACACGGCTTTTCGCTCCTTGAGCCTGGTTCGATAGCGAGCGGCCTGGGCGCGTCGGTTTTCTTTGCCGTGCTCCGAAGCGCGGTAGGTCAGGTTGGCCCTTGCGAGTCCGCCATCTTCGGGCGGCGTCCCTGCAATCGTCCGGACAGAAACGGTCCAGGTGATGGTGGGGGGAGAAATAGCGATCACACCCCTTGAGAAAACACTTTCGCCGGGAAAGACGAGCCAGTTCGACTTGCGAACTGTGCGGCGAGAGAAGATTCTGGGATTGGACCAAGGGGAGCGTGAACTCCCTGAACGTCAAGTCTCACTGGGGAGCGGCAAACTCCGCAGTGAGGCGATTTCTAAAACAACAGCAGCCATCGGCTGCTGCTACGTCCACTCATCGTAATCCAACTTCACCCCAATTCCGCCATCAACCGCTGCCAGCCACAATCAGCCATCCCGCCATACTGGTTCAATCTGTGGCCGCTATCGACACTCACCGGCCAGACAACTCAATGCGGTAACCCTGAAACATATGCAATTTGCTTGGCTAAGACGTGGATCTACCACGACGATGACTATAACGACACGGTCAAGGAACAGAGGCAGGTAGGCCTTGAGGAAGAAGGCAGAGAGCAGGACGAAGGTAATCCGACGACCTATGAATGCTGGTCAGAAGGAGAGTGCGAGTGCAATGACACAGGCACATTTATGCAGTGTCAGGGCGGAGAAAACCTCAATTTTAGTGAAACCGTCGAATGGTTTGAACTCAGCACGGTTCAGTGTTTCGGCGAGTAGACAAGCCTGACTTGGCTTGCTATAAACGTGCTGCAAGATTCATCATTGCAGCAGAATCGCGTCCGGAGGGTCAGGTGAAAGTGCAATGAAGAATCTGCTCCAGCGAGTATTGGGCCTGTCTCTCTGCTGTTTGATTTGTCCCAATATTTCGGGCCAGTCGCCAGACCATTTGGACGAAAAGTCAGAAGAGCTAAAAGCCGCTGTCTTTGATGGCATCATCAATTTGACATTGCTGCGTGACAGCGTGTGCAAGCGATATACGCTAATGATGGTGGGCGAGAATTGGACGATCTATTCCGAAAAGGTCCAGCGGCCACCAATAAGAATCGACCGGGAGTACCGGTTTCAGGCTGCTTGTAAAACCAAGAGCTTCAAGTATCTCGCACATGGTCTTGTAGTGGATCCTTCACGTTCGAAATAGACCGTATGACTTCCAATTTTGGAAAGAGCTTTATCAATGCGGAACTGAATTTAGGGGGCGGCGGGGTCTGCGTCGTCTAATGGATATAAGTTGCGTAAGGAGGGCGAATTGCCGAGGGAGTTCATCGATAGGCTTCATTTAGGGTCTGTGCACTTTGACCCTCTTGACGAGGTCGTTCTTCATGCCATGTACATCGATAATCCTCTGCCGCAGTTTGGCTGGATTGAAAAAAGTACTTGTACAGGAATCGAGTCTTGAGTCGGCCGAAGAGATTACGCAGGGCGACCTTCGCAGCATTTGGAAATGGAAACGGAATGATTTCGATTTCGGAAATCGAGTTAACTCAATCAAAAGCGTTTGATTTTATGCCGACGCACGTAAAATACACGAGCAAAATGAAAGGGAAAGAGACCTTCTTCGGTGAAACGGAGGTGAAGTGGAAAAAGCATTTGTCCAGCGGAAAGTATCTCCCGCACATCATCAAGGCAGCGAGTGGAGATCAGTTTGGGTTTGTGGAGAAACATCACGCTTGGATATTGGATTGGCGCGTCGGAAACGAGATCGAGGATGATTTTTTCGTATGCGATTCGAAGGACTTTCGATTGCAGTTTTCGCCTGTTTATGACTTTTATTTTGATACCTATGCACAGCCTGGTGGTTTGTTCACTGGATCACCATGGAAAATGCCTAAGGAGCTTGAAGAAGCATTTGAGAATAACGTTCGCTGATTTGAGGGCAGCTTCGCTGGGGTCAGGCCTGAATGGCACTGTCAATTGATCGTAGGCGCACAAGTTGATCTTGGCTTGAGCAGATGGAATTTTTTATACCTGCTCAGGCTTGAAGTGATTCAAGTTTTCGCCCGTCCTTGGCGATCTATTTACTGCCCTCCTTGGTGCAACTACCACGTTGAAAACCAAGGAGGGTTTTCTCATGGACTCAGTACCAAGTTTTGGGCCTCGTCGCAGCCTCAGTTTCGAAAAGATCGTACGCTCCTTTCTAAGCAATGACGGTCTGCCATTCGCCGATGTGCTTTCTGATCAGAGAATCCGAAAGTGTTCGGCGACAATTACTTCTCCGCTTTAGCGACAATTAGAATTCCTGGCGACAACGGGGCTTAGATCTTCGCGGTCGGTTTCGACTGTGGCTTCGCTTTGCTCTGCTTGGCTGTCTCCACTCGGTAGCTCGGCACGTTCAGCTCGATGATCACGCTGTGATGCACCAAGCGATCGATCGCGGCCGCCGTCGTCATCGCGTCCTTGAAGATCTGATCCCATTTGCTGAACGCCAAGTTGCTCGTCAGCAGCACGCTGCCCCGTTCGTAACGCTCGGCCAACAGCGTGAACAACACCTCCATCTCCTCGCGGCTCTGTTGCACATAGCCCAAGTCGTCGATGATCAGCCCCTCGTAACGAGACAACTGTTTGATCATCTTCGGAAGTCGCAAGTCCCGCTTGGCGATCAACAGTTGCTGCACCAACAAGCTGCACGTCGTGAACAACATGCTCCGGCCTTGACCGATCAATTGCTCGGCCAATGCGCAAAGGCATGGCTCTTCCCCGATCCCGGATTCGCCGAAAACCAGCAGGTTCTCGCGGCGGTCCAGGAACGATCCGTCGCGAAGCTTTCCAACTGACGCGTCACTCCAAGCGGCAAGCGATCGAACTGGAACGATTCCCAACGTCTTGCCCATCGGCAGACATGATCGTGTCATCAGTCGCTGAATCCGTCCCTCGCGACTGAGCTTCGCATTCGAGTGTCGTCAACTCCGAGAGATACTCCACGTGACTGAGCTTCTCCGTCGCGGCTCGGTCGGCCGCTTGGCGAAACTGATCCCGGAACATCGGCAGTCGCAGGGAGCGGAACTGCTCGGTCAGTTGATCGTCGTGAGTCTGGATGCTGCCAGTCAGCTCGCCTTCGACTTGCGGCGATCGCGTTGTCTTCGCTTTGGTTTTGGTCATCGGTCGGGTCATCGCACGGACTCTCCATGTCGGGGTGCTGAAGTAAACAATCAAAGTCACTCAAGTTGGGCGGCTCGATGTCAACGTCGGTCGCCGGTCGGATCTCGGTCGCGACGACGACCGATTGTCTAACCAGCTCGACGTCAATGACTCGCCCGCTTCTTGAATCTGAATACGCAGTGCGTCTTGCACCGCATCTTGGCTTTCATGGGCTGCCAAGCGCGAGTATTTCCAGGTATCTTCGCACCGCCACCTTCGGCGCGTGAGCAGTCGCAGAGCATGTCGTAGGCGATCCGAAAGTGACTTGTCGGAAACATCTCTTGACGATACCGGTAGTTCTGCGAACGCACCCGGCTTTCGAACGAGCGAATCGATCACATGGCGGTAGTTGATGTCCGATCGACCTGCTTGCCGATCAGCCGCGGCATCCGTCTGAACTGCGACGCCGTGGTGAGTCACTTCGATCCATTCGGCACTGACTTTGTACATCGACTTTCTGGCCGATCAACCGGCTTGGGACTGAGTAGGTGTTCGCGCGGACCTGGATCGTGCAGCTGCTGCTGAACGCGGAGCCTCGGTTACCAAGTCATCGGTATCGAGCTTGCTGTCGGGCAATCGACTGAAGATGTTGTTGTTCGACGGCAAACCGTTCTCGGCGACCATCGTTGCGCGCGGGCGATGACTGCCTTCAACGAACGCATGTAGTCTTCGCGACTAGGGAAGTCTCGGCTGCCGCGAAGCAGCAAGGCCTGGTCGATGCGCATCCTTGAGATGTCCGTTTGACGATTCGACATCGCCGTTCTCGTTGGCACAGCGAGCGTTGGTCCTTTCGGGCTTGCATGCCGTAGTGTTCCATCAATGCCGCGTAGCGATCGGTCAGTGGCTTTCGGCGGAGTGGTTGTTGAACCGCGGCGCTGAGCGAGTCGGTTCGGTGATGCGTCGGTACGCCACCGAATTGCCAGAACGCTTTCTGGATTCCTTCGCTGAGTGCTTCGAACGACTCGGAGAAACAGAGCGACACCGATTCGACGTTGGTGTACGTCAGCACGCAGTGAAAGAGTGTGTGTTCGAACGTCGCTCCGGCGATCTTCACCCGCAGTTCGTTGCATGACGGTGAAGTCGCTGGCGGCAACCTCGACCGGGGTGATGGACCTGGGGAAAGATGACCGTCTTGTTGGGACCGTGGATGCTTCGCCATAGTCGCACCCGTCGCTCGAAGGTTCGCCGAGTCGAGTCGGGAAATCGGCCCGGATAGCGATCCTGCAGACCACCGAACAGAGTCTTCGCTTGCAGCCTCGGCTCGCCTTCGAGCCGTTTTCGACATCGCTCCAGACGTCGGCGAAGGATCGATTCGGGTTCGATAGTTTCGCGCTGCGATTTTCGCTGCGACGGCAGCCGATCATCATCGCGATACTGCCTGTGCGGTCTTCTTGTCCATCTCAGTCATCCTTGCCGAAACGGCGAGCGACTTGCCCGATGCGAGCAATCGCCGCAGTTCCGTGACTTGTCCATCCGTGACCATCGCAACCTCCTTGAAAGACGGGAAGTTGCGATCATTCAACTGAATCCGCACCGCGGGAATTCTAATTGTCGCTGGCTGGGAAACAGCCCCGTGAAACACACCCAAAGGATGCCCTCAATCCGGGAGTTCTAGTTGTCGCCGCCCCGAAAGCTGATCTCTGGCTGCGACAGAAAGATCTTTGCCAAACACCACAACCTGTTCGCGATTGATGGCATCTACTCGACCGCTGTGATGGTTTGGTCGTTCTACGGTAGAGTCCTGCGCAATGGCAAAGAGTAGCGTTCTATCTGCCCATCCGACGATCTGGCTTGCCGGGGCGTCGTTCGGCAGCGATTACCACAAGATGTCCAAATCTCCGTCGCCGTTACGGGGCCGTTCGGCGTACTCGAGGTGCTCGCACAACTCGGCCACCGCTTTTCCACGTCCGAGCCTGCCTTGCCTTTGACACACGAATGGCTCAGGTCGCCGATCAACCAGTGCAGCTCCACCCGGGTCATTCCAATGCGGCGAATCGGTTGAGCCTCGGCCGCGACGCAGCGACGCCTCCAATCGACCTGACACGTAGCCATACTTCCCAAATCAGATCACGGTGTTCAGCGGTTAGTTGGATTCGCTCAGTCAGATCCAGCGATTGGTGTTTCCCAATTGAGGGAGATCGTAGAAGGACGAGGATGACTGAACGATGGGACTGCAGTGCCCATTTGTTCATTCGTTTCTTGACGGTTGACTTGATCCGGAAACACCCGTTGAAGAGAAAACGCGTTAGAGGGCGTCCTAGGGGCTTAGAGGATTACATGGCGAATCCTTAGTTTAGCCGGTTCCATTCACGGATTCGTTTGCAAACCTCATCGAGTCGCTCGGCCATGTCGAACCTTTCGCCCAGCGACTCACGTGTGAGCATGGGATCGATTGCGTGGGCAAGGTTGACTTTTCCTGGCGTGGTCGTATTTTCCTTTTTTTGTCGCAAGGTACTGAAGGACATCTTTGTATTGCCCGGTTCCCTGAGCGTCGTCGTCTTCGAGGTACCCACGTATGGCCTCGATCGGGATGTAGTTCTCAACCTCCTTGCCTTCGGTGATCCAGGCGTAGCCACCCACCTTCTCAACTTCGTCGGCCATGCGACGAGTGTATTTCTTCGGCTCGTCCTCGGCTTTACGTCGGTCGCTATCCGCCAGCAGAATCACGTTCTTGTTAATTCTGAGGGCTTGGATCATGTCGGCCACAATATCATCGGACCACTCAAACGAAAAGTGTGCGGCAACGGCCCCGCCCATGGGCAGGCACTGGTAATGAATTCCTTCAACAAGTTCGTCGTTCCACAGTTCAATCCAGCGGTTGAAGTAGATACGATCCGATGGACCTTCAACCCATACGACAACGTTGGTTTGCAATAGATCACTGGCCCGAACATCGAGATCGTCTAGCACGTTGTGCCCATGTGCTTGAGTTTCTACCCGATGAACTGTTGCAGATTCGCCGTTGTGCGTGACGTGCAGGATCTGGGCCTCGGGATCATCACTAAACAAGTCGATCACAACGTTGGCGTGCGTGGTGATAAAGAAGTGGCAGCCTTTTTCGGTCGCCAATTGTCGTAGACGTCTGAACAAACGTCGTTGAATTGCAGGATGGAGATTATTCTCCAGTTCCTCGAATCCAAAAATGAACTTCGGTAGTTCCGTCTCTTCAATCTTTGGCAGGAGATGTATGTGCACAAGCACCTGAAGTACTGTCTTAAATCCACTACCGGTATCTGATAATGGGATACGGCCTTTTCGGGGTTCCTCGATCCAGATTTGCCAGTTGGTGTCACCGCGTTGCCTCGCCTGTATCCGTTCGTAATTGGCATCTGTACCGAAAATGTGATTGATCTCATTGAGTATCGTGTGATTGATCAGATCGGGATCTAACGTGTCGTCGTTTTGAAACCTCTGGATCGCATTCGTCACCCCGCTGCCGTTTGGGGCTATCTTTAGTTTACGGTCACTCATTTCTAGAACTACGTCACGATCAGCGGCGATTCGTTTGAAGTGGTAGTCTCGGAAAGGGTTCACTAAGTTCTGGTTCAGATCTTCGACGACTGCTTCATATGTCGCTGTGCGTCGATGGTTATTGTCACGTTCGAAATCCGTCTACATCGCTGATTCGAACCACGCCGTTATCATGCAACTCGCACAAGACTTCGGTGCCAATCAGATTTTCTATTGCCCACTCACGTGGAAATACGCTCCAACTTCTCCTTCCAACTTTCCGCTCGCCCGATATCACGTGCTCAACAATCATTTTCTCCTTCAGTTGCCATGAGAGAAACGCCTGTGGTGCATTGCCCTTATGTCCACGAATTTCACCAAGGCCTCCGCTTGTGGGTTTAGTCGCGTACTCGACAAGGTCCAATAGCGTTGTTTTCCCCGAGTTATTGCCCCCGATTATCACGTTGATTGGCTTGATCTCGTCAAAGCCCTGCATGTTGTCACCAAAGCATTTGAAGTTCTTGCACTTGAGTGAGACGTCCTTAAGCGACATGTCCGAAGGCCCCGGTTTGGTTTGTGGTGGCAGGGTCCGTAATACTAACGGTTTTCAACCGCCAAATACGCACGCACGGATTGAGCAACAGTCTTTCTGTAAATTGGGCCAGTCGGTTTCGGTTTAGTTTTGGAATGTGAGGTAACGCATTCCAGTTTCCCATTCGTCACTGAGTTCGACGAGAACTGCAGTGACAAGTCTCAGCAAGGAAGCTTCATTCGGGAACAGGGTCGCCACGCGTGTGCGTCGCTTGAGCTCCCGGTTTTGTCTTTCAAGCATATTGGTCGTCCGCATTCGTTTGCGATGTTCGCTCGGGATGCCAAAGATCGCTAGGCCTTCAAGGATGTTTGCCTCCGCCCATGCCGATAGCTTTGGCGCGATCTCTTTATAGCGTTCCACGAATCCATTGAGTTCGTCCGTTGCGTCGTGGGCATCCTTGGCAGCAAAAATATTTCGGATGTCATCGGCGACTTGCTTGCGCTGTTCGAGTTTGGGCGTGTGGTGCATTGCGTTTTGTGCAAGATGAAACTGACAGCGTTGCCAAGGCACGCCAGCGAATGTTGCTTGCCTCGCTGCCTTGAGACCTTCGTGAGCATCGCTGACGATGAGCTTCACACCGTGGAGTCCCCGTTGCTTCAAGGAGACGAAAAACTCTCGCCAGTGAACTTCTGCTTCCGAAAGAGACACGCTGACACCGAGCACGCTACGATGTCCACCTGGCTGGATGCCGATCGCGATCAACACGGCACAGTCGCGGACACTTCCACTGACGCGAACCTTTTCGTAGCGAGCATCGACGATCAAGTATTCGATTTGATCGAGCGGTCGATTTCGCCAAATTTCCAGTTCTTCGTCGAGTAGCTTTGCGGCGCGACTAACTTGCGTGCTGGAGACATCCAGGCCGCAAAGCTCAGAAGTGATCTTAGCGACTTTGCGAGTGGAAACGCCTTGAACATACATTTCCGCGATGGCGAGCTTGAGTGCTCTTTCGCTTCGTTCTCCACGTTCCAGGGCTGACGGATAAAAGTCTCCCTCTCTCGTTTGCGGGATTTCCAGCATGAGTTTGCCAAGCCGAGAGCTGACGGTCTTGGATTTGAAGCCATTGGCGTAATCGCGTCGTTGATCGGTGCGTTGGTACGGTTCCGCACCGATATACTCCGTTCGCTCGAGCTTCATGGCTTCGTTGAAGAGGATCTGCATCGCGTTTGCCATTCCTTCGAAGCCATTTTCGGCCAGCAGCTGGACAGCGTCGTTGAGATCGTTAGATTGCATCTGGTGGGTCATGATCGTGTTTCCTTTTCGTTGTGTAAGAACTTTGAAAGGAAACCGATCTGGCCCGCTCTTTCAAGCGGTCGTCAAAATTGCCGCGTTTCGTTTCGTGAGCTTGCGAGTTTGAATCTGGGCAAAACACTGGATCACGCTAGCATTCGATTCATGCCGTATTTTATGAGGAATCTCGACGATCGTTTTTGAAGCTAAACCGCTCAGTTTGGAAAAGTGATTTGCCCTGGTCGGTCATCCAGAATACTGGGATTTGCCGTCCCGACGTGTTTTGGCGTTTGCCTTCCGGGCCGTAGCGGCCGCCTTCCGCACCGACTCCGCCCATGGCTGACCATAAATCGGCGAAATCTCCGCCCAATCAAACCGACGATACAGTGCTTTCCTAAGGAAGCTTTGCCCCGGGCAAGCTTCCAACGTGAAGCCTGAATCCAAGGGGTTAAACCGGCTACATCATGACCGTGATCGGAACACCCGCTGCGGCGCGGGCAGTGCACACGTGACCACATTTCGTCCCTGGCAATCACCCGTTTGAGGGGATGGACCCGCATCTGTGCGGCCTTACCCTTGCCGGTTTCGGTCCACTCTCGGTACCCTGCTAGTACGTCGTCCAACCTGAAAGTTGGGCTACGAGTGGCTGCGGAAACGGGTTCAGGCCCCACAAGTGCAAAGCACCTCAAAGTGCAAAGCACCTCAGGGGCCATTCTGGCTTTTGGGGCCTGACCCCCTTTCCGCCGGCTGATACTCCAAGCCGACGAGCCTTCGCCGGTTCGTTACAGGGAAACAACAACATGTCGGAACCAAAGACGGTCGCCAAGGCCGAAGTCGAGAACCAGATCGGCGAATTGCAAAAACCTGCTGCCGATGTCGACGTGGATATTGCGGAAACACAAGAATGGATCGCTTCGCTGGACTATGTGCTCAAGAGCAAAGGTCCCGACCGTGTCCGATTTCTGATCGAGCAACTGCGTGATAAGGCTGCCGAAGAGGGAATCCAGTCAGCCGAAGACACGAACACGCCGTACGTCAACACCATTCCGGTGAAGGACCAGCCGGCCTTTCCGGGTAACCGCGAAATTGAACGCCGGATCAAGTCGATCGTCCGCTGGAACGCGATGGCGATGGTGGTTCGCGGCAACAAACGCGCCGGCGGTGTCGGAGGGCACATCAGCACGTTTGCGTCCAGCGCGACGCTTTACGAAATCGGATTCAACCATTTCTTTCATGGCCGTGGTGAAGACGGCTACTCCGGCGACACGATCTTTTTCCAGGGCCACGCGTCGCCCGGAATGTACAGTCGCGCGTTCATCGAAGATCGGCTGACCGAAGAGAACCTGGAAAACTTTCGCCGTGAACTTCGCCCTATCGTCGGGCTTGTCGAGCTATCCGCATCCCTGGTTGATGCCCGATTTTTGGGAGTATCCGACCGTCTCGATGGGCCTGGGACCGATCATGGCGATCTACCAGGCACGGTTCAACGAATACCTCCGCGATCGCGGCTTGAAAGACACCTCGGGGCAAAGAGTTTGGGCCTTCTTGGGGGACGGCGAATGTGACGAACCCGAAACGCTGGGGGCGATCGGGCTGGCGGCCCGAGAAAAACTGGACAACTTGATCTTCGTCATCAACTGCAACCTGCAGCGACTCGACGGACCGGTTCGCGGCAACGGCAAGATCATTCAAGAGTTGGAGTCGATCTTCCGCGGTGCCGGCTGGAACGTGATCAAGGTCGTCTGGGGCGACGACTGGGATCAGCTGCTGGCCAACGACACAACCGGCTTGCTGGCCAAACGAATGAACGAAGTTGTCGATGGCCAGTACCAAAAGTACACCGGCATGCCGGGCAGCTACATCCGCGAGCACTTCTTTGGCAAATACCCGGAACTATTGAAACTGGTCGAGAACTACAGCGACGAAAAGCTGGAAAAAATGCGTCGCGGCGGGCACGACCCCGAAAAAGTCTATGCCGCTTACAAGCATGGCGACCGAGCTGAAGAACGGCAAACCGACCGTGATGCTGGCCAAGACCGTCAAAGGCTATGGGCTTGGCGAAGCGGGCGAAGGTCGCAACGTCGCGCACAATCAAAAGAAGATGAACGAAGCGGAACTGCTCGAGTTCCGAACTCGCTTCGGGATTCCGATCAGTGATGAAGAAGTCGGTAACGCGCCGTTCTACAAGCCACCGGCAAACAGCCACGAAATCAAATACCTCAAAGCGCGTCGTGCCGCACTCGGCGGACCGGTGCCAAGCCGGCCGACCCAGCATCCCAAGCTGGAAGTTCCCACGTTGGATGATTATCGAAAGGTGATCAAAAGACTCGAGAACAAGGAGTGCAGCACGACATTCGCTGTCGTCCAGACCATCGATCGCACTGTGCCGCGACAAGAAAATCGGCAAGAACGTCGTCCCCATCGTGCCCGACGAATCACGAACCTTCGGCATGGAAGGGATGTTCACGCAATTCGGCATCTATGCTCATTCGGGCCAACTGTACGAGCCGGTCGATTCCAACAATCCTGAGCTACTACAAGGAAGCGCAAGACGGCCAAATCCTGGAAGAGGGAATCACCGAAGCGGGTTCGATGAGCTCGCTTCAATGCGGCGGGAACGGCGTACAGCCTGCACGGGATCAACATGATTCCGTTCTATATCTACTACAGCATGTTCGGCTTCCAACGGATCGGCGATTTGATTTGGGCCGCCGCCGACATGCGAGCCAAAGGGTTTCTTGATCGGCGGTACCGCCGGTCGCACACGCTCTAACGGCGAAGGCCTGCAGCACCAGGACGGCCACAGCCTGCTGAACGCGATCGCTTTTCCCACCGTTCGCGCCTACGATCCTGCGTTCGCCTATGAGGTCGTCGTGATCATCCTGGAAGGCCTCAAACGCATGTTCCAGGAAGGCGAAGAGTGCATTTACTACCTGATGGCAGAAAATGATGCCTACGAGCATCCCGAAATGCCCGACGGCTGTGAAGAAGGCATCATCAAGGGGATGTACAAGTTCAATAGCCGCGAGGTCGAGAATGCCAAAGGCTCGGGTGCAATTGTTCGGCAGTGGAGCGATCCTGAATTGCGCGCTGGCGGCACAGGAATTGTTGGCCGAAAAATACCACATCGCCAGCGACGTCTGGAGCGTCACCAGCTACACGCAACTGCGCCGCGAGGCCGCCGATTGCCAGCGCTGGAACATGCTGCATCCGACCGAAACATCCAAGAAAGAGCTATCTGGAAGAGATTTTGGCCGGTGTCGAAGGCCCATTCATTGCGGCAAGCGATTACGTGCGAGCACTCGCGCGAACAGTTGACGCCCTGGATCCCAGGCGATTATTACGTGCTGGGAACCGACGGCATGGGTCGCAGCGAAACGCGCGAAGCCCTCCGGCGTCACTTCGAGGTCGACGCCGAATCGATCACGATCGCGACGCTCAGCCGATTGTCCAAAACCGGCCTGTTTACGGCCAACGAAGTTGCTGATGCGATCAAAGATCTCGGGTTCGATGCCGAAAAGCCGAATCCTTATTTCGCTTGAATCGCCCGCTGACTCGATCGGCTCGTCAATGTCACACCACTCCGATGACAACTGACGTCGCCACCGTGATCGAATGACAGCGTGTGGTTTGGGTTTGTTGGTTTTTTGTGATTCCTTGTGGCTACTTATCAAACGCGACTCCTATGGCTACTGAAGTAAAGCTTCCCGAACTTGGCGACGGCATCGAATCGGGTGATGTCCTGGAAATCTTCGTCTCCGTGGGAGACGTGATCAGCGAGGGTCAAGACATCGTTGAAATGGAAACCGACAAGGCAACCGTCCCCGTACCAACCTCGGTTGCGGGCAAAATCACCAAGATTAGCGTCAGTGAGGGAGACACCGTTCCGATCGGCGGCGTGATTCTGGAAGTGGAAGCCAGCACGGAAGCGACCACCCAGTCCCCTCCCCAGTCCGAGGCCCCTCCCGAATCCGAAGCCCCTCCCCAACCGGAGGCCCAAGCCGAACCGGAGGCCCAAGCCGAACCGGCAAGCCAGCAAGCCGAACCAAGTGCAAGCCCAACCGGCGGCAGAACAGGAATCCCTACCGCCGGCAGCCCAACGCACCCCGGCCGCCTCGAAATCTTCGCTCCCCGCGACACCGTCGCCGACACCCGTGGCAGCGACACCCGTCGCGCCGCTGCCTGATTCGTCGGCTGACAGCTCCTCGTCGGCCACCGGCGTGATCCCCGCCGGACCGGCGATTCGCCGATTCGCTCGCGAAGTGGGCGTCGATTTGAGCCGGGTGACCGGAACGGGAGAGGGAGGACGAATTACACGAGAGGATGTGCTGACTGTCGTTCGATCGGCGAATCAGGCGCAGAGCGCCGCACCCGCACCCGCACCCGCGTCGCAACCGGCGACGCAACCGGCGACGACGTCCTCAACCGATCGTCCCGGTTCGGTCGACGCCGATAACTTTGGCGCAATTCATGTCGAACGAATGAGCAAGATTCGCAAGACGATTGCCCGTCAAATGCATGTCAGCTGGTCGGCGGTTCCACGCGTGACCAACTTTGACGATGCCGACATCACCGACCTTGAACGCTTGCGACGCGATAGCAAGGAGGACTATGCCGCGCAGGGTTTGAAGCTGACGACGATGCCGTTCCTGATCAAAGCGGTTGCCACAGCCCTGCGTCATCACCCCACGATCAATGCGGTGATCGACGAACAGAACGAGCAAGTCATCTATAAGGATTACGTCAACATCGGGATTGCCGTCGATACCGAACGAGGCCTCGTCGTTCCGGTGATGAAGAACGCCGATGCGATGGGTGTCCCCGAGGTCACACGATCGCTGGCCGTGATGGCGGGCAAGGTTCGCAACGGTGACTTCGCAATGAATGATCTGAAAGGTGGAACATTCACGATCAGCAATCTCGGCGCCATCGGCGGTCAATACTCCACACCGATCGTCAACGTTCCCGAGGTTGCGATTCTGTTGGTCGGCCGCAGTCGAAAGTTACCGGTGGTGATGCCCGATGATTCCATCGCACCACGGCTGATGATGCCATTGAGCCTGTCGTACGATCATCGCTTGGTCGATGGTGGCACCGCAGCGAGGTTCCTCAATGAAGTGATCGAGTACCTGGAAGCCCCTACCCGCCTGGTGCTGGCGCTCTAGCCAATCACGCCGCGTACCCGTTCACTTCATGTGACTCGGACGCGTACCTTCGCTCGGCGAGGAGACGCGGGTGATTGCAGAACGAAGGTCTCCTCAGCCTTTCTTTCTCAGCGTCATCAAGTACTCCACAATGTCGACCAGACCTTTCTGGTCGATCGTTTGGTGCAGATTCTCGGGCATGATCGATTGCTCGCTGATCTTCACCGTTTCGATCTCTCCGCGGGGGATTTTTCGATCGATCGCGTCCGGGGTGCGAATCACAATCTCATCGGCCGTTTCACTGACCTTCAGTCCGTTGATCACCTGACCGGAGTCGGTCAATACGATGTAGTTCTCGTAGTTATGGCTGATACCGGCGCTCGGATCGAGGATCGACGTGAACATCGCCTCGCGTGACAGTTTGCTACCGATCTCCGACAGATTTGGACCCACGTCTTTGCCCTGCTGGTCGACGATGTGGCAGTTGGCACAAGTCGCCACTCCACGAAACAAGCTCATCCCATTGGCGACATCACCTTTCATGGCCGCGAGTTGATCCACGGGGGCCACCGGCTGTTGGTCCTTTCGCTGCGGAAGCGGCAGCAACTCGGCCGCTCGCTGTCGGACCGATGGTTCGCTCGATCGGGCCAGCAATCCGCCGGCAAGCAGTCGAGTATCCGCCGCGAGCTGTTTCGACGCAGCCAGCTCCAGAAGCCTGTTTTCGCCGTTCCTGTTACGAGCCAATCCGCTGACAGCATTGCGACGCACATCGAACGGACGCTCGGCATCGCCGGCAACCTCGCTGAGCATATTGGTGGTCCGCCCGTTACCCAACAAGCCAAGCAACCTGGCCACGTCTGCTGCCTGTGGCACCGATTCACTGCGAAGCAACGCGCGAAGTCGCTGTGGACCGTCGGGGCTATCGCTCAGCATCCCGGCGGCTTCGACCTTTAGCGAGTCGTTTGCGTCGCCCAACAACATTTGTTGCAACTTGTCGCTGATGCCTTGAGGATGAAACCTTTTCACCAACTTCAAGTATTCCGATGTACCTTCATTGCGTGTGATGTGACGCGAGATTGCGGACTTCACCAGCTCGTTCGTCGAGTAGTCATATCCCGGCATTCGTTCGATCGCTCGAACAATGATCGCATCATTTCTCGGTTGTGATTCCCCATTGGTCGCGACGCTCGGCAAGAGTTTTTTGAGCGCTTCGGTGCGCACCGCAGGATCGTGATACTCGAGGCTGCGGAAGTAGCGATTCGTATCCGCCAGTGTTAGCTTCGGGTCACGGAGGATTTCGACCATCGCCTCCGCCGCCTTGGGTGCTCGAACACGCCAGACAATGTCTCGACCAGGGGTGCTTTTCCAGTCTCCACCCAGCGCCAACCAGGCATCCAAACATTCGGCCGCTCGCAAATCGCTGGCCAAACCGATCGCTTCCAGGTACCAGCGGTCCTTGCCGTCGTAGGACTGTGCAAGCTTCGCCCAAACTCCTGGCATGGTTGCCGATTCGTCGTAACGGAGTGCCACGGCAAGCTCACGACGGACAGCGGCCGATTCATCACTCGCCGCCGCGGCACATTCGACCGACGGCGTCAGGGAAAGCTGCCTGGCCAACCGAATCCCGGTGATTCGAATGTCAGGGTTATCGTCCTCAAGAGCCAATTGGACGTAATGCTTTCCGCGTCCGTCGATCTTTCCCAGCAGCCACAACGCGCGGGCACGTAGCCGCGGGTTTTCGTCACCGTACAGCGTCAATAGTTCCGCTTCGGCCTCGCGACCCATCTGGTGCAGTGCCGTCCAGGCCTTGTAACGCACCGCAAGATTGGGGTTTCGCAGTGCTTTGACCGCACCGCTCGCCGTTGAATAGTCAAACGGCGGAACGATGTATTTCGCGCCGGGAGGCGCGATTCGAAATAGCCGACCACGGTCGCTGTCTTCCTGGCGATGTCCGCCGACACCGGGGTCGTACCAATCGGTCACAAACAGCGATCCGTCCGGGGCGACACACACATCGGCAGGCCGAAACCACTTGTCAACCGTGCCGGTCATCAGAGGCTCAATCGTGGCACTGTATCCGGCACCATCGGGTGTTGTCGGATAAGCACGAACGACGTTCGGACCGGGGTCACAGTGAATCACCTGGTCCCAAAAACGCTGCGGCAGCAGGCGTCCTTCATAGATGCAAATCCCCGCAGGCGAACCGGCACCGGTCTGCAGCATGTTGGGAATCACGCCCGGATCGTTCAGATGCCAATGGCGTAACGGGATCTGCTCTTCCAATGTGATTCGGTCATCGCGCCAACCGGCGCCGGTTTGTTCGTCGCGATAACCGTAATTCCCATGTTCCATCACGAAGTTGATTCGCGTGCCGCTGTTCCCATCGTCATCGTTATCGCTCTGCCACAGCGTTCCGAACGAATCGACGGTCGTTTCCCAGTTATTACGGAAGTTGTGCGCCAGCACTTCGAAGTTCGATCCGTCCATGTCGCATCGAAACGGCATGCCACCGAATAGCGGTTGCCCATTATCCACGACCGCACGGCCGTGGATATCGACCACCGTGTTCCCTTCGCCGTCTTTGACCTGTTGTCCGGTGTTGCCGAAGTTCCAGTACAGCTTGCCGTCGGGGCCAAATAAGAAGGAGTGCCCCGAATGATCGTGTTGAGGCTGTCCTGTCTCGGTGAACATCGCTTCTTTGCGATCGGGGCGATCGTCGCCATCTTCATCGGTGAATCGCCACACGTTCGGGGATGCGGTCACAATGACTTGGTTCCCCAACACGCAGATGCCCATCGCAGAATCGATATCCGACCCCTGGTAAAACGTTTTTACCGAATCCATGACGCCATCGCCCGTGGAGTCTTCGAGAATCAGAATCCGATCGCCCTCGGGTCGCGCACCCTGATTGCGACGATAGTTCATGACGTCACACACCCAAACGCGGCCTCGATCGTCGATATCCAAGTTGGTCAAACTGCGAAGTTCGGGCTCACTCGCCGACAGCGTCACCTCCAGTCCCGCGCCGATTTCCAATCCGGCAATCGCCTGATCA
Organism: Pirellulaceae bacterium; assembly: GCA_963734865.1. Taxonomy (GTDB): domain Bacteria; phylum Planctomycetota; class Planctomycetia; order Pirellulales; family Pirellulaceae; genus CBDCUW01. Next base: position 260,914 of record CAVTIV010000016.1, on the reverse strand, counting down.
GGACTTCGCGGATCAGGACTTCGCTGATCCGTCGATTCGGGCCGATCGATCGCCGCGAGTGACTGGGGCACGGAGACACGACCGAGCAAATTGAATTCATCGGCGGTTTGTTCGCGGTCAAATTGTTTCGGCGGTTCGTAGTCTTGGTTTTCAAGCAACCGTTCGATGCCAATCGGTTTGCCAGCCAATGATGAACCGTCGGCGCCGAGCTCATCGCCAGCAGTCCATCGAATCGCGTTGGTCAGCAAGCGGCGGACATCGTCATTGCCCCAATTCCAGTGGTAGTGCCCGCCGGTGAAACCAAAGGACCGACCACCATCTTCGCGCTCATAGGCCCAGGCGACCGTTTGCAACTCACCTGCGGCGACGCTCTCACGAACGGCCGGGTTACCGCTATGCTCACCGTCTTTGCGGCGCATCGTTTCCTCGGGCGCTACCGCTGAAAGGATCGGTGTGATCTTGCCATCTGGCTTGAAACGCAGGTGAAAATACCATTCGTCATTCGTCGCGAACGGATGGACGCCTGCGGTGATCGGATGATTGGGCAGCGTCGTGAACTCGGCGACCCAGTGCGGGTTGACGCTCCAGTTGATCTCGAAGTGGCCGCCAAGCATTTCCAGCCAGTCGTCGCCCGATTCACCGGGCATCATTTCCACGGCGTAGTGAATGCAGACCAGCCCGCAACCGTTGGCCAGTTTCGTCTTCAGCGCATCGCGATGGTCCATGGCCAGGTGACGTTTGCCCCCATCGCAATAAATCACGATCGAATCGGCCTGGTCCACCAGTTCCTTGTTTTCGGGCCATCCCCGTACGACCGTCACTTTGATATCGTCCGTGCTGGCGTTGATCGACTCTTCCAGTATCTTCAGACCGGCGTAATGCTCGTGGCTGCCAAAGCCATGCGATGGCGTTCCCGCCAACATCAGCACGTTCTTGGTTTTTGCTTGGCCAACGCCCGGAATGCTGGCCAGGAATAATGCGAACGCGAATAAGTACAATTTCATTCTGTGCATGGCGGGACCAAAGAGATCAAGGTGGGCAGAAAAACGATCACGGCGCCTCGATAAGTGGCGCCGTATTCTTGTCCTTAGTGTAACAACAATCGGGCCGGTTTTTTTCGTCGGCCCACCTGCTGCATGATCGCCGCAAAAAAAGAGTCCTCGGCGCGAGCAAACGGTGTCCCGGAACATTGACACCCGCCGTGTTGCTGGCCGGATCAACCCAATAGCTGCCGATAGACGCCGGCTGTTCCTTTGGCCATCGCCTCGTCGGAAAAGCATCGCGCATGACGCCGCCAGGCAGACTCGGCCATTTGCGACCAATCGCATTTTCCGGTGACCAGCGAGCGAATCGAATCGGCCAGACTCGACGAGTCCCGCGGCTCGGCTAACAGACCTTCCACGCCGCTGGTGATCGCTTCGGGAGTCCCTTCGACGCGAGTCGCGATCACAGGCAACGCCGCCGCCATCGCTTCGAGAACGACCATCGGTAGACCCTCGCCATACAGGCTTGGCAAGACCAACGCATCGAGTTTCGCAAGCGCCGCAGGCACGTCTTGTGTGAAGCCAATTCGTTCGACCCGGTGTCGAATCCCCAGGCAATCAATTTTCGATTCGATCTCCGATTCATACAAATCATTCTCGAACGGGCCGATACATCGCAGTACGACATCGTGACCCTCCGATTCAAGTTGTGCCAAAGCATCCAACACAACCTCCAGCCCTTTCCGCGGGCGCATCAAAGCAACCATTCCAATCGTCCAGCGACCACCAGGAGTCGGAATCGAGTCTCGATCGGGACGGATCGCGGGTACGCCGTTGTGAACCACACTGACTTTTTCCTCCAATGCTCCGCGCAGATGCAATCAAGCCTCAGACTCTCCGACACCGCAATCATGTGAGAACAACCTCGCACAGATTGTTTTTCGATCATCGCATTGACCCGGTTCGACCATTGATTATCGGAGTCGCGCACCGCCGGGCTGTGAATGTGATAGATCCATGGCACGCCCGTCAGCCTTGATGCGATCGACGCGATCAACGCTGTACGGGGAGTGTGTGCGTGCAATAAGCCGTAATGATGCTCGATGACCAGATCGCGAACGCGCCATGCCGGCCGCAGGTCGAGGCGTCGTTTCATCGGCGTGTTGTGACCACGTCCCCATTGACCATCCTGATCGGCGAGCATCTGGGCGAATTTTCCTGGCTTGACGAAGGCAAAGTCGGCCTCAATTCCGAACCGGGGCAAACAACGACCCAGATGCGACTGAACCCGCTCGGCACCGGCAAAGTGCTCGCCATTGACCACATGCAGCACACGGAGCGTGCTCAATACGGGCTTTTCATCACCTGCCAAGGCGACAACCGGGGTCAAGACGCTGGGAACGGAAACGTGATCAAGCATCGGGCGGCCAGGCCAAAAGGAGGAAATGCGGGCAGTCGTGCCGAGCCCGCTGCCAGAAACTTGGGTCGCACCGACCGCTGCGCCAGCCAGCATTGTCGAACCCGCGATCAGGAAGGCGTTTCCCCGGCCGATTGGACGGGTCGTGCCAATAAGTCGGAGGCTGCATCGGATCTGGATGAAGACGTTCGAGAACGGAATTGCAACACGTTTCAACCGCGGTCATCCATCCATCCGCTCAGAACAGGTCGAGGATTCGCCGCATCTCCGCCACGGCCTCTCTCATCCCCACCATCATCGCGCGGCTGATAATCGCGTGGCCGATATTCAACTCGACCATGTTTTCGATCGCCGCAACATCGCGGACATTCGCGTAATTGAGTCCGTGACCGGCGTGCAGTCGCAGTCCGGCAGCCGATGTCACCCGTCCCGCTTCGGTCAACCTGGCCAATTCGACCGCTCGTGATTCGCGTTTTGCCAACGCATACGCTCCGGTATGGAGCTCCACCGCATCGACTCCCAACTTCGCGGCCGCTTCAACTTGACGGCAGTCGGGATCGACAAACAGGCTGACCAGAATGTCGGCTTGCTTTAGTCGATCGATGGCCGCCGCCAGCCGGCCATCGTCGCGCGACACATCCAAGCCACCCTCGGTCGTCACCTCTTCGCGGCTTTCAGGGACCAACAACGCCCAGTCCGGTTTGACACGACAGGCAATCGAAACCACTTCCGCAGCACAGGCACACTCAAGATTCGTCTTCACCGTGACCGTTTGCACCAACAGTTCAACGTCCCGATCTTGGATGTGTCGGCGATCTTCGCGCAGGTGAAACGTGATCCCATCTGCACCACCTTGCTCGGCCAGCGCGGCGGCGATCACCGGATCGGGTTCGTAGGTCCTGCGCGCCTGACGGACCGTGGCAACGTGGTCAATATTGACACCAAGTTCAATCATGGATCTGTTCGTAACGGGTGCGGTTCACTTCACAGGGCGGAAAACGTTGCGGCACTACAAACCATCGACGAGGGCCCGATTCAGCCAGCGAATTTCGCTGGCAATGTCTTCGGCGAGTCCTCGTCGACGCATTGACTCGGGCAGCACGGACCAAGCATACGTCTCGATTTCTAAATGCCCGGTGAATTCGATTTTCGGTTGGCCAGAACTGCGATCGGCCGACAGGGTTCGCAGGCAATCGATGACGTCGGCATTGCTCGTGGTCAGATGCCCGAACCGTTCCAGAAAGATCGGCACGTGAAAATGGACCACCCATCGCAGGTCGCCATCGACCGGATCACCGGTCTCGCTGGCATTGCGAATCAATTCGGGTAGATCTTCGGCCAAAGAAAATTCGCCCGACTCGGTACGACGTCCCGTTTGGTGCAGATATCGATCTTCGGCGAACGCGCTCAACTGCTCGATCGCTTCGCGACGACGCCCGATCGCCATCGACTGCCAATCGGCGACGATCGCACTGCTGACTTGCACCTTGCCAATCGTGATCCCGGCAGCGGCAAATCGAGAAAGGACGTCCGATTGCGACTCCATCATCACGGCCGAATGGCAGACATCGTGACAGACCGTCAAGAATCGTCGGTGATGGGCATCGGGAAGTTGTTTTTCAAACCAATCGATCACGTCGCCGGTTGTATCGAGGAGGCAACCCGGCTCGGGCTCGATTGCCACGACGATGCGGCGACCGGTTCGAGCTTCCAGCGACTTCAGGTAGTCGGCCATCTGGCGGAGATTCTGGCCGGCCTGGTGGAGTTGGGCCGGCGATGGGTTCGGCGTGGGCCACGCGATGGGCAGCGTGCTGATCGAGCCGACCGAGTCGGATATCGGTTCCCCGCCAGCGGACGGTTCCGATTGACCACCCGATTCTCTCAGCAGCACAGCCAGAATCTCAGCCAACTGTTGAGTGTATTCCAGCCGCTCTTGCTGCCACCAAGTCGGCTGGTAGACCCGATGTTTGACAACTGGTTGGTGAAAATTGTCGTAAGGAAACCCGTTGATGGTGTAGGCTCGAAGACGCTGCTCGCGGAGAAACGTCGCGAAATCCTCGGCCGCCGAACCGATGGACAACTCCGCAGCGGCGGGTGCCGGCAGCCACAGCCCGACACCGAGCTCGCCAGCGATGCCCGATTTCAACGCAGCGGGAACCGCGAATTTCCGCAGATTGTCGCGAATTGCCGGCATATCCACACCCGCGTGGACGTTGGTGCAGTAGCCGATGGTGTATTGATCCAGGGTCAAATCCGTCACAATTGCTGGGGGAAGGGGAATTTCGACCGACCGCGGCCTTCGAGGGTGCAGCGGCACGCCTCGGTTGGCGACGAGCAGATTAAACTGTTCCTGGTTTCCCGCAAACGGGCGTCTCGGTCCGTTCGCCGACGATTACCTGTTCAGTGCGGGAACGAAGAATTGATGATAGCCTCCAATCGCTCTCTCCGGTTTCCTATTTCCAGGGTAGGTTTCGTGATTCGTATTTTGCTGTTTGCTTCCTGTGCCACTTTGGTCGCCGGCTCCGCTTGGGGCCAACCTCTGCCGAATGCCAAGCACGTCGATTCGGTGGATCGGTTTTATCAAATCGATTCTTGGCTTCCGACACCCAATACCTTCCGCACCGCATCCGGTGCTCCGGGCCCGGCCTATTGGCAACAGCGTGCCGACTATGACATCGATGTCACCCTGGACGACGAGAACCAACGAATCAGCGGTATCGCACGGATTGACTATCACAACCACTCGCCACACCCGTTGCATTATCTGTGGATGCAGTTGGACCAGAATTTGTTCAAGCCCGATTCAGATGGAGTGAAAACGTCGCGAGCTCCTAACCTGACGCCCCGGATTTCGTTCCAGGCGATGAACTCGATCATGGCCCGAATCGCGTTCGACGGTGGCTATAAAATCGAAGCGGTGACGAATGCGGAGAACCAACCGATTGCGCACCACGTCGTGAAAACGATGATGCGACTGGACCTGGCAAAACCGCTCGATCCCGGGGCGTCCACCCAAATCAACGTTCGTTATTCGTTCAATATCGTCGACGCAAAAGTGATTCGCACGCGAGGTGGTTACGAGTTTTTTGAGCGAGACGAGAATTATATCTATGAGATGGCGCAGTGGTTTCCACGCATCGCTGCTTATACCGACTACACCGGTTGGCAACACAAGCAGTTTCTCGGACGTGGCGAGTTCACGCTTGAACTGGGCGACTACAAAGTCCGAATCACGGTGCCCGCTGACATGGTGGTCGGTGCCACTGGCTCGCTGCAAAACGCCGTCGATGTCCTTCAGCCGCAGTGGATCGAGCGACTGGAAAAGGCGAAATCCGCAACCAAACCGTTGTTCATCATCACTCCCGAGGAAGCGAAGCAGAACGAATCAAAACGCAGCAAGGATACCAAGACGTGGGTGTTCCACGCCAACAACGTCCGCGATTTTGCATTTGCCGTAAGCCGCAAGTTCATCTGGGATGCGATGGCAGTCGACGTTGATGGCCAGAAGGTTTTGGCGATGTCCTATTGGCCAAACGAAGCCGAACCGCTGTGGAGCCGATATTCGACCGAATCGATCGCCCACACGCTGGAAGTTTACGGCCGCTACTCGTTCGCCTACCCCTATCCGGTGGCGATCAGCGTCAATGGGCCGGTCTATGGCATGGAATATCCGATGATCTGTTTCAACGGGCCACGACCGGAGGAAGACGGGACCTACAGCAAAGCGACGAAGTATGGATTGATCTCGGTCGTCATCCACGAGGTCGGGCACAATTTCTTTCCGATGATTGTCAATAGCGACGAACGCCAATGGACCTGGATGGATGAAGGGCTGAACACGTTTTTGCAATACCTGGCCGAGCAGGAGTGGGAAGAAGATTACCCGTCCAAACGGGGTGATCCTGAAAAGATTGTGCCCTACATGCGCGGTGGTGGTCAGCGGCCGATCATGACCGGCAGCGAAGAGATCGTGCAGTTCGGGCCCAACGCGTATTCCAAACCCGCCACCGCGCTGAACATCCTGCGGGAAACGATTCTTGGCCGCGAGCTATTTGATTTTGCCTTCCGCGAATACGCGCGACGATGGAAGTTCAAACGACCAACACCATCTGATTTTTTTCGCACGATGGAAGATGCTTCCGGTATTGACCTCGATTGGTTTTGGCGCGGATGGTTCTACAGCACCGATCATGTCGATATCGGGATTGATGGTGTCAAGTTATTCCAAATCGACAGCGGTGATCCCGATGAAGATGCCGAACGAAAACGCAAGGCACGTGAGGAACGTGAAGACACCCTTAGCAAGGAACGCAACGCCGAGTTACCCAAGCGGATCGATTGGCAACCAGGTTTGAAGGACTTTTACAACAGTCCAGACTACGACGAGCTCAAGGTCGAAGAGTCGGCCCGCAAGTCATTCCAAAAGTTTCTCGATGGGCTCGACGCCGAGCAACGGGTGATGCTTCGCCGGACCACGAATTTCTACGTGGTTAGCTTCCGCAACGTCGGAGGCCTGGTGATGCCGATCATCGTTCGTGTTTACTACGCCGATGATACCAGCGAATTGATGATGTTCCCGGCCGAGATCTGGCGGATCGACAGTGGCCACGTCGAAAAACTGTTCGTGACCGACAAAGAAATCACTCGCTTCGAGCTTGATCCGAAACGGCAAACCGCCGACACGGAAGAATCCAACAACCATTGGCCACCCAAGCTCGTCCCCAGTCGCTTTAAATTGTTCAAGGACAGCAAGAGCAAGAACCCGATGCAAAAAGCACAGGAAACCGAGAAAAAGGAAAAAGAGAAAGTCAAGTCCAGCGACGACAAGAACGAGGTCGACGCGCCCGGAGCGAAGAAGAACGGCGAATGATCCTTTCCCTCCTGCTCACCGCCGCGCTGCTTCATCCCGTTCACGAAACGGTGTCCGAAGTCGAATGGAACCACGAGACAAAGCGGCTGGAGGTCGCTTTGCGTTTTGATCCTTTGGATGAGCAGTGGCTGAAAAGCAAACTGGCTGCCGACAAAGACGTCGCGCAGTGGGCGGTCGAGTATCTCGGCCGTCGATTCCGAATCATGGGGGAGGAGGAGAAATCGAAAAGCGATTCGAGCGAAAGAATCCCGCAAGCCAGCTATCACTGGATCGGACGAGATGACAAAAAGTCCCACGTCTGGTGGTATTTCGAGATCGAGCCAGCCGACCATCAGAAACCACGATCGATCGACCAGCGGATTCTCTTCGAACGCAACGACGGTCAGGTAAATCGGATTCTGTTTTTGGGGCAAGTGCCACGACGGGCCGTCACGCTTACAATCCAACGACCGAAAGCGTACCTGGATGAAGCCGACGATGAACAAATCAGCCCATCGACACCTAACAGCGGAAGTCGTCTCGATCGGCGATGAGATGACCAGCGGGGCGAGGCTCGACACAAACGCACAGTGGTTGAGCCAACGCCTTGGTGAGTTGGGTATCGTCGTGACTCACCACTCAACCGTTGCTGATACGCTCGAAGACAATATCGAAGTCTTCCGCATCGCCTCAAGGCGAGCCGACCTGGTCGTCAGCACAGGCGGTTTGGGGCCAACCCGCGATGACCTGACCCGCGAAGCACTCGCCGCGATGACTGGCAAGCCTCTGCAACTTCGCGAATCGGCGCTGCGTCACATCGAGTCCTTGTTCGCTCGCCGGCAGCGGGAAATGCCAGAACGCAATCAAGTCCAAGCCATGTTTCCCCTGGGCAGTGACGAGATTCTCAACCCCCAGGGCACGGCGCCCGGCATCGACTTGCCGGTCGACCGTGGCGAACAGGCTGCTTGCCGAATTTACGCGCTGCCCGGGGTACCGGCCGAAATGAAGCGAATGTTCGACGAAACCGTTGCCCAGCGGATCTTGCAGCAATCCGATGGTGCCGCGGTCATTCGTCATCTGGTGATGAAATTCTTTGGCGTTGGCGAAAGCGACATGGAACATCAGTTGGGCGATATGATTTCACGAGACCGCCAACCACGCGTCGGAATCACCGTCAGCGCCGCGACGATCTCGTTGCGGATCACCGCGATCGGCGAGTCGCAGATGATATGTGATTCGATGATCCGCGATACGCGTGAAGAAATCATGCAACGCGTTGGTGAGCTGTATTTTGGCGAAGGAGAAACGTTCGAGCAGCAACACGCGATCGATGCTGCTTTGCGGCAACGCAGTCAGTCGCTGATGCTGATCGAACTGGGGCGGGCCGCACCGCTGGCGGATTGGTTCGCAGCCCTCGGAGAAACTCCGGCCTACCGCGGCGGACTGTCGTTGGCAACGAGCGATGATTTGCTGGATTTGTCGGACCGACACGATCTGCCCGACGCGCTGGAAGTTTTCCGCCACAGGTTCGCCGCCGATTGGCTGCTGTTGGTGGATCAATATCCAGCGTTGGAAACCGATGACAAACCGCTGCCGGCTGCGGAAGTCACTTTGTCTGTCGTCGACGCCGAAGGGACACGCTACCCGACCACCATCGTGATTGGGGGTCACCCCGATATCTTGCAGCAGCGGATCGCCAAGTCGGCCATGGCATGGATGCGAAAGGTGATGGCCAGAGAACGGGTGACACCAGACCGGTGACAACGACCGGTGACAACCGGCTCGCTGCCCAGGGTGTCAGGGAAAAAAAGAAGAAATGGACGAGCCAAGCTTTCCCTGCGACATCGCTGTTCAATTCCAATCGATTTGTCGAAACGTCGATCGCAAAAGAATCCCTGGTACATCAGCGGATTTGAATCACGTATGGTAGAAAGAGAATGGCCCAACACGGCCGCCCCTCGCCGGAGAAAAACAATGAGATATCTATTTTCACTGCTGACCCTGTTGTCCGTTTCCCATTTTGCCGCGGCGGAACCACCACAGGAGGCCGAAATTGCCAGCTCGGACGAATCGCAACAGGCGACACGAGAGCAAAGACTCGCGACCTATTTGACGGGCGCCAAGTTCGTCGGGAAATTCACGATCGAGGGCAAAGAAGACGCGGCGCCCAAGACCGAGGAATATACGATCAGCAAGTGCGAAAAGCTGCCGGAAGAAAACATGTACCGGTTCACCGCACGTATCAAGTATGGCGACGTCGACAACGAAGTCCCGATGGACTTGAAGGTGTTATGGTCGGGCAGCACGCCGGTGATCACGCTCGATTCGTTTTGGATTCCCGGGATGGGTACGTTTGGTGCCCGCGTTTTGATCCACTCGGATCGTTATGCCGGGACCTGGCAACACGACGCTGTCGGCGGCCATCTGTTCGGCAAGATCATCCCTGCGAAATAAAAAACTGCACTTTAGGCGATCGAATATCACCGGCGGATTGATGTAGGCATGAAAAAGGCTCCCGTGGAAAATGGAGGTTCTCACACCAATCCACAAACCAGAGAGCCAAGGATGGCTAAGCGTAAACGCTCCGGCAGACCGCCACAAGCTCAATAAAGGGTGCCACCCACGAATCGAATGGCACAGTCGTATTTCATTCGCTTTGGCACGCTCGGCCAGCAATCACCCGCGCAAGATGACGCAGGACGTGAAGAAAGCGATTTACTGACTCCAGATTACGCCCGAGGCCCATAAAACGCCCAACACAGTGACGATCAGTCCGCTGACCTGGTGCAATCGGTGAACTGCGTTGCCTTCGCCCCAGAGGAGTCGGGATCGGGCAACCAGCAGCCGGTAGATGCGTTAGATTGGTGTTCAAAGCCCTGCGACCGGAGCGTGATTGCAGGATGCAATTTCAACTGACAAAGCAGGCTGATGCAGACTGTTGGCCACGATGCCAATGACGGCCAGTGCGATCGGCGTCATCGCGCATCGACTCGGGACTGCCCGCACAGGTTGACTTGCCAAAGTACTTCTGCCAGTTCCAAACCAGGTCACACCACATCGAGGCCTCAATGCCCAACTCGGTCAGTGTCTTGGCCAGGGACGGTGGGACCTTCCCCGCCAGTCCGCCGATCCTCTGCTTGGCGGTCCAACGCAGCAACCGCAGGTACTCACCAAACGAGAGGTTTAAGAATCCCCGGTCGCTGGCCCGCAGTCCTGCGGTATGGACTTGAGCATCCTGCAAAGACTTTCCGCTCGGCTTGAACGCCAACGGAGCCAGCCAACTGTCCCGCGGAACCCGTTTACCGGTTGGATTGCGACGCTTGGCTTGCCGCCGACGCTGAAGCTCCTCAATCGGCGTCTCACGGATTTCTCGGCCCGCCTGTTCGGTCGGTACTGCAACCAGATCGAAGGCTGCCGAAGCGATCCGTTTCCCCTTGGCTCCCTCGATCCGGTCGTAGGCCGAGGTGTGTGGAGACTCATCGGGGCTGGCGGCCATCGCTGCTCGTACCGGATTGAGATCAACGTACATGGCGCAGGCCAACAACCCGGCCTCATCAACGATCCGCTGGGCTTTGAAGCGGCCCTCCCAGAACCTGCCCGTGCATTCATCCTGCTTGTTGGCCATGCGGGCAATCGGCTCGGACAATGCCCGCATGAACCAGGAGATATCCGATAGTCGGCGACGAATCACTTTCAGTCGTTTTTTGCTCCGAGCCAGCGTCTTGACGTCATTGTCGGTGGGCTCAGCCAGATGTTCTCCCAACCTGCGGCCGGGATAGACTTTTAGCCAACGCAGCGCCACCTCGCGGTCACTCCACTGAGAAACGACATCGGGGCGATTCCGCAGAATCGAATGGATGTGATTGCTCATCACCGCATAGGTGAGCACATCGATACCGAACACCGAGGCCAGAGCTTCGAGCCTGAGCCGGATCGCCTCTTTACGAAACGAGAAGTCGTTACCCGAGACCGGATCGACTCCAGCCAGGAAGGCCCTACGGACACATCGCTGCACGGTGTGGACGATACAAACCTCGTCCGGACTGAACTGTTCATCTCGTTTCGGCCGCCCCATGGTTCTTCTCCTCTTCAAAGGACCACGGCAATTTACCCCACCGCCTCCAACCTGTCAATAATTGGTGGGTGGCACCAATTGATTTCGCTTGTAAAACGAAAAAACGCTCGGGACCCCCCCGGATCCGAGCGCTTTAAGCTTCATTAGCTTGTCATGTTGGTAATTGGCGGCTTTCTCGATTTGCTCTCACGCGCATCACCGGCTCCCATTGAGAGCAGATCGCACGCCGCCGTTTGCCTTGATCACGACGATGCCAGGAAGCGTCGTTTGGAAAGTGGTTCGTTCAACTCGCCAAAGTCGAAGTTGATCGCATTGGTTTCTGCGGCGAGTCCAAGTTGCGAGAACAGATTATCGGAAACCACGACGGAGGTTGCCCCGGTACCGGCTGTCTCCATCCCGTCGCGATACCCGGGCGGTTGTGTTTCGGCAACGTCGTACGTTCCCTGGGCGAGATTCGCGAATAGATAGTCGCCGTTGGCATCGGTTGTGGCCGTCGCATTGACCGTGTTACTCAGCGAGTCGGTACCACTGAGTGTCAACACAACACCGGCAATCCCCAATTCGCCGCTGTCTTGAATTCCGTTGTTATTGGCGTCAAGGTAGACCGTGCCGGCGATCGAGGATGTCTTGGGATCGATCGTGGTCGCTGCTGTCGCCGTGTCGTTGGCGCCATTGGGGTCGTTGGCATCGGAGGAAACGGTGACGGAATTCGTCTGAATCCCCGTGGCTCCAGTCGCAACCGTCGCATTGATGGTAAAGCTGAATGTTCCGGCGTTGGCCAGGTTGCCGCCGTTGACGTTGACCACGCCACCGGTAGCGGTCAACGCTTCGCTATTGGGGCCGGTGCCGCTGACGAAGGTGACACCCGCGGGCAACGTGTCGACGGCGATGACATTGGTGGCTTGTGATGGGCCCGAGTTCGTCACGGTGACCGTATAGGTCAGGTCGCTGCCGGCCTGGGCATCGGCAAGGGACACGGTTTGGCTGACGCCGAGATCCGCTTCCGGTACGATCGTCACGTCGGCGGCCGCCGAATTATTGGTGATATCGTTCTCGCCTGCGGCCGAAAGATCGGGAACACTCGCGGTGTTGGTGATCGTTCCGCTGGAACTGGCATCGACCGTGAACACCAATGTGGCCGAGGCGGTCGCGCCATCACCAAGGGTGATCGCCGGAAACGTGATGGTCGTTCCATCGCTGGTCGCGTTTTGCCCGTTCATCGTGCCACTGACGAACGTCAAGCCAGTGGGAATGGCATCACTAAGGATGATACCAGGGGCCGTGCTCGGACCTGTGTTGGCCAGGCCGACGGTGTAAGTGATGGTGTCGTTGGGTCCCGGCGCGGGGATGTCCACACTCTTGCTGATGGTGACGTCGAAGTCGGGTGTCAAGGCGGTGGAAGCCGTATCGCTATTGTCGGAACTATCCAGCTCGGTGCCCGCAGAGGATACCGAAGCGGAGTTGTTGACCGTCCCTGTCGCGGCTTCGTCGATGTCGACGGTGACCGTGAATGTGCGAGCTTCACCAGCCGGAATGGAATCGAATCCAACGGTGACGATACCATTGGAGAAATCGGTGCTGTCGGCAGTGGGAGCTGAGATCACGGCGCCGACCAAACCGCTTGGCAACGTATCGGTGACGACCACCGAGTCAGCATCACTGGGGCTGTTCGTGTCGTGGCCGACCGTAAAGGTGTAAACCAGCTGGTCTTGCCCGGGTACGGCGGTCGCCAGGTCGACCGCTTTCTGCAGAACCAAATCAACTTGACGTACGACATCCATGTTGACGGTGACAGAGTCGTTGGTCGCGTCGCTGTCGGTATCGGTTGTGGTGACGGTCGCAGCGTTCGGAACGGTGCCGATCGCCGATGACGCGATCGACACATCAAAACTGAAGGTTGCTGTCGCACCACCGCTGAGGCTGCCAACATCAAATGTCAGATCTTGACCATTCTGCGACAGCACGGTTCCCGATGTCCCAGGATCGAAGCTGCCCGCGTCCAAGGTCAATACGGACTCCAACGTGTCGGTGACCGAGACGTTGCGAGCCTCGCTGGGGCCGTTGTTTGTCACCACCACAGTGTACGTAACGCTCTGTCCAGCAACCGGATTGCCGCTGACCGTCTTATCCACTTCGACATCGACCAAACGCTCGACCGTGGTGTCTTCGGCAGTCGAGTTATTATTCAGGTCGGGATCGGTATTTGGATCGGCCGAGACGGTCGCGGTATTGCTCAACGGGCTGGCCGCATTGTCGGCAACGGCAACCGTGACGGTGATCACCGAAATACCGGCGTTGGCCAGCGTACCGACGGTTGCCGTCACTTCGCCGGTGCCACTGTCAAAGGCGACGAGGCTCGTGTTGCCATCAACATTGCCGCTGACGAACGCGACACCGGTGGGCAAGGGATCGACGACCGTGATACCGGCAGCGCCATCGGGGCCGTCATTGGTTACCGTGATCGTGTAAACGAGTTGGTTACCGGCGTTGACCGGGTCCGTCGCGTCGGACTTTTCGATCCGCAGGTCCGATGCCGGCAAATCCAGCACTTCGTCCTCGGAATTGTTGGTCGGGTCGATATCGATCTCGAAACCTGACACCGAAGCGGTATTCGTGATGTCTGCCGTTTGGCTGGCACCAATATCGGCCAGGATCTGTACCGTGGCCGTTGTTCCCGCGGGCACCGAACCGACGATGATCTCGACCGTCGAGCCATTCACGTTGGTGGTAAACGATCCGGACGGATTGGCGGTTCCGGCAAAGGTTAACCCGGACGGAATGATGTCGGTGATGGTGACATCGGTAGCATCAAGCGGTCCGTTATTGTCAACGACGATATCGAATACGACATTTCCGCCGGCGATCAGATCGGAACCAGCGGCATTGAGAGTCTTGGTGATCGCCAGATCGATTTGCGCGAAGAACCCAAAGTCAACCGTGGTGTTGGTGTTCGGATCGCTGTCGTCGTCGTCAATCGGTTCATTGTTCGACTCCAGTGTGATCGTTCCACTGATCACATCACCGCCTGGCAGCGTCGTTCCGTTGTCATCGTCATCGACGTTGTCATCCGGATCGGGTGCCGGATCATTGCCGGTGCTATTGGCGTATCCAAAAAGTGCGGCGCCCGGAAGGAACATGCTGCTGGGGACGACAACGGCATAGTTGCCCGGATCAAGCCCAGGGAAACTGTAAGTTCCACCAGCACCGGTCGTCGTCGACGTCAATGGCGAACTACTGGTTGGGTCAACGACATCGGTCGGTCCGGCCAGTTGGTACAGTTCAACGGTGACGCCGGTGATACCGGCCTCGCTTGGTTCACGCAGACCGTCGTTCTGGCCTCCACTGGCATCGTTATCGAAAAACAATTGCCCACCAAGTGTGACCGGCAACAGGTTGGCAAGATCCGTTTGCACGACATCCGGTCGACGCGCTTCCACGATCGATACGAATACGTCGTTGTTGGCCGAGAGTGCGAGCGAGGCTTCGATGGCACCGACGTTGTTGAAGTCGGCACCGGTTCCAGTAGCGGTCGCAAAGAGCGAGAATGGCACGAACGTTTCGATGAAAGTTCCTGCGTCCTGTGGGACCGGGATGCTGGTCGTCGAGGAATTTGACCCGTCGGTATAAACCGTGATGACCAGCGTATCGCCCGCCGCATCGGCTCGTGTTTGCACGATCAAACCGGCACCGGGATCGAGCGTCGAGCCGGGTGCGTCACCGGCCAGCGATACCCCGGACAATCCGGTCGGATCCAATGTCACGGTGCTGTCAACGCCGTCGTATTGAATCAACGCGGTTCCCTCGGCGTCACCCAAGGATCCGATCGACATGGTATCGGTGACACTGTCCACAAACACGGTCAGCTGTCCTAAACCGTTCGTGTTGGTCACCTCAACGTCACGTGCCCCGCCGATCGCTTCGCTGGCAGCGGCCGAGTCGGAGTTGGTGGGAGTACCAGAATCGGCCGTGACCGACTGGGTTGTGGTCGAATAGTCGTCGATCAAGGCGGTTTGGATGCCGTCGACGACGGTCACGTCCACAGCGACTGCGGCGGGCGTATTGAGTTGGGGAACGGATTGCTGTTGGACGAAATAGCGGCCCGCCGTCAATGAGTCGAATCGATAACTCCCGTCGATGTCGGTGATGTCTGTGCCGATCAGCAAGTCACCGGCGTCAAACACCATGTCGCTATTGGTGTCCTCGAACAGTTGAATCTGAATCCCCTGGGCGCCGGGCGTACCGGGCGAAACCAAGTTACCCCCTGCATCGACTAGCACGGGTGGATCGCCAGCTGTGAACCCGTCGGCCGCTTCATCCACGAACGCGACCCCCGCGATGGCACCCAAGTCCGACGCTAGCAATTCGCGTCGAGTCAGGTGCTCGACCAACAAACGGCGATTTCTTTTGCGAGCGGTTCGGCGAGCCACCGACTGGATGCGACCCATCATTCGTTGCCAGACCATCGTGATAGTCCTGTATTTGCTGCTATGGGAGCCCGAGGGCATGAACGCGGACGGCGTCTTTGCTCGGACTTTTCGTTGTGAAAGTGAATGGGCGAGTCAATCCTGACAGCTCAGTCCTGAGGGCTATATCGGATCGTCGGCCCAATCGGCTTGACTGTTGCTGGCGATTCAATGATCACTAGCGTGTTAAGGCTACCAGCGGAATTCGCCGCCGAAGTTGATCCCCTGGACCCAATAGTCAGTGGTGTCAAACGCGAACGCGGGCTGCTGGGCACCGGTGAACGGGTCCGCCGGCGGAGGAAACAGGTTGGGGTTGAGGTATGGTGAAATCTGATCACCCGGACGGACGACATTCGACCAGTAGATGAAGTTGTAGCCGAGAGTCATTCGCAGGTGATCGGTTAACTGATAGCCGACATTCATGCTGAATTCAGGGACCACCGCAAACTCATCCTGGCGATAGGTTCCGATATTTGAGGTTTGAGCCAGCAGACCACCCGGCAGCGTTTGGACTGGTGGATCATTGGGGTCATTGACCGTGGTTTGGCCATTGATCGTGACGGTTTGTCGTGTGTTTCCGACCGCCAAACGAAGCATCGTATCGAAGGTCCAGAAGCATCTTGTGCGGCGGTATATCCATCCGACGTCGAAGCCGTTGAATTGGTTCCGTGTGTCAAAGCGGTCGAGCAGGTCGAGTGTCCCCGGATTCGCCGTATCGGTACTGACCATATTCTCGCGAATTCGCACGCTTTCCTCCAATTGCAAGAAGCGATATCCGAGGATCGCCTCGGTGCGGCCGCAGAAATGCTCGGGGCATCCACAGAACAGCCACTTGCTGCATCCTTCGTCGCAATTACGCAGATGGCGAAAATTGAACGCCGCACCGACCAGTTCGCTGCGGGCTTCGGCATTCACAGTCCCCGAGGCAACGCCTGGGAAGGCCACAATTCCCGAGTCTTCGAGGCCCGTCTGGGTGTTGAAGAAAGGGCGTGCCAGAACCGGATTGCCGGTACTGGTTCCATTGAACGACTCCGTTTCGCTGCCGAGCTGAAAATACTCCGCTCCGACGCCCAATTTGTGACATCGATCCATCCAGACGCCGAAACGTAATCGGCCACCATCAAATCCCCGATCCAAGACATCTCCGCCGCCAAACAGGATCCGAGTGCTGGGGTCGGTCAGTACACCGGCTTGAGCACGTGGGACGTTTGGATCAACGCTGGTCGTTACCAGTGGTGGCAGATTCATTCCGTCTTGCCACCAACCCAAATACTCGAAGGAAGCCCAACCGTCCTGTGGCAGGCACAAAGTGACGCATGGCCGCCATGCAGCCGGACTGCACAATTCGCCACACATGCTGCAGTCGAGGCCGCCGCACGAACCGCCGCAACCGCCCAGCGAATCGCAACCGGAGTCGCATCCGGTACAGTCCGGTACGCCACAGCCGCACTCACCCGAGGGCAACGCGTCACAGGCAATCGCTCCGTCATGAAGCGGCGCGAAGCTGATTTGTCCATCCAGTGGCGGATTGTAAATTGGTGTTTCGATCACCGAGACCGACGGTTTGGCCGGGGCAGGCATGACGGGCAAGCCCTCGACTTCCGTTTGATGATCGACTCTACCGATGCGATCAGAATCGCTGGCGGCGCCTTGGCCGCCGGCGGGCTGTGAGGGCCGCGTCGGTGTCCAAGCCGCGCGAGCAACCCGTTCACTTTGACGGACCGAGTGTCGTCGCGTTGACGATTCCTGAGCGATGGCGTTGGAGACAATGACTGTCGTCAACACGAACGTGAAACAGAGGGTGCAGCGGAAGGTACGCACTGGGCTCACCAATGAAATGCTGGAATGGCGAGTCGATCCATCAGTCCGCTTCCGATATGCGAAACTCGGATCCCAACCCACCGAAACGATGGTTTCCCCCCCGGGTTGAATGGAGCAATCGATGCCGTCTCGGCAGCGAACGACCCATTCACCAGCGATATCGTCTGGCCAGACCCACAAGATCGAACCTAATCCGGAAAAATCAGCAAAATCGTCAGACTCGCCCTAACCGTCAAAGTTTCCTCGCCTGTGAAACAGGCGCGACACGTCAATCATCCGAAGACAGACGCATCCACCGCAGGCTGTCGTTCATCGCGAATCGTCGGTCCCGATGTGGATGTGCAGATGTCCGACGCCGCTGACACCGTGGCGATCGCTGCGTTGGACACGCACGATGTAGTCGCCTGGCGACGCATAGCTGTGCCCCGTGACGGCATAGCCATCAGGATCCAGTTTGTTGACGTTGCCATCGGATCGAACCTGGACTTTCTCACTGTCGTCGCCAAAGTCCCACACCTCGGCTCCGTCGGTGGTGCCGAAGGTACGAACTTTGAAGGTGATCGGATCGCCCGCCCGGAGACCTTGGGTGGGCCAGTAGGTGGGATGAATCATCGGCGGCAAGCGATCGAGGCGATCGCCGTCGAGGACTTGGACGATGCCGAAATCGAACCCGACATTGCCCTCGGCGTCGGTGACTTGAAGCAGCTCGCTGTAGCATCCCGGTTTGGAGTATTTTCGTGTCACTGTGGCACCCTCGGCCGTCGTGCCATCGTCAAACAGCCACTGGTACTTGGTGATTTGTCCGGTGACGCTCCAGGACTTCGATCCGTCCAGCGTCAGCTGCTCGCCGGCGGCGACCAGCTGGTGGGGGCGGGCGACGGCGATCACCTTCGGTTCGTATTGTTGCAGGTACGCTTGCCACAGAAAGGCATAACCTTCTTGCTCTCCCCAGCGACCGGATGGTTGACGGGCAGAGATTCCAAAATGCAAGTGCGACCATCCCCCACTGCCGCCTTCTTTTCCCAACAGCCCGATACGATCGCCCATCTTCAACAGTCGGCCAGGCTTGACCGTTTCGTCGATCTCGCGGAGGTGACTGTAGCGATAGTACCAGCCACGTGAGTCGAGCAAGTAAACCACGTCGTATCGAGAACGAACCGGCGTCCCTTCGCGATGTTGTGGCAACACGTCGAGTCCCGCCGATACCACCAAGGCATCGGTAGCGGCGACCACCTCCGTCAGGCCTTCGCAGCCGCCGATATCCAGTCCATTGTGATAATAAATCGATTTCCTTGACGGCTGTTCGCAGCCATCGACGTAGGTCGGCTCGTTGCACATCTGAGTTAGACTGGCGAACCAGCGTTGCTTGACCGGATACACGAATGTTCCCGCTCGCAGTAGAGGCGAATCGGCAGGCCATAGACGAAGCCGAGCGTCCTTGTCGAGCGCCACGACTCGGGCGAGCCGTTGCTGTTGTAGCCTTGGGTGATCGAACAATCGATCTGCACATCACCGACCCGCGTCGGCAAATGATACGTTGCCGATGTTAGTTCGGCGGTCTGGCCGTCGACGGACACGGTCACCCGCGCCTCGCGGACCGCCTGGCGAAAGGGATCGCGCCGCTGCTGTAGATCGAGAAGTTTCACGGAGACTTCGCGACCATCGCAAAGTTGCACCGACTGCGACTCACCCACATTCAAATCGACAACACGGAGCAGCGGTTGCGATTCGGTCGGCTGCTGCGCCGCAACACGATCAGTCGGGCAAACGATACAGGTCGTGCCAATCAATAACCACAGAATTATCTTGGACATGGTGGGGATCTCGCGTTGTCGTTCAGGCCGATTGAAGTCCGATCATCGTTCCAGTGCTCGATGCGAAACGATCGATCGGCAATCCGAGTCGTTGCAGCATCGTGACGAATAGATTTGCCAGCGGATAATTTTGGTCGGAGTCAAACGCCAAATGTTGACCGTGTGTGAATCCGCCGCCGGCGAAGATGATTGGCAAGTTCTTATTGCTGTGACTGCTCGCGTTGCCCATTGCCGAACCGAATAGCACCATTGTGTTGTCCAACAAAGACGCATTTTGTTCCCGCGTTTCCTTGAGTCGCCGCAGGAAATTCGCCAACGCTTTGATGTGTTCGGTTTCAACGACCGTCAATTGCTCGATCTTGGCGGGGTCCTTTCCATGATGCGAAAGGTTGTGGTACCCGAGGCTGATTCCGGGTATTTGCGGCACTTCCGAGGGGCCACCGATTTGGTAGGTCACACTCCGAGTCGAATCGGTTTGCAATGCGAGATGAATCAGGTCGTACATGATATTCACGCGGGCAATGACGTCCGTCACCGAGACATCCCTGGGTGGTGCCGCGTCAACGACCGGCTTTGGCTTGTGTTCCCATTGTTCCGCTTTGGCCAATCGATTCTCCGTCTCCCGGACGGCGGAAAAGTACTCCTCCAGTTTTTCACGGTCTTGACGACTGACTCGCCGCTGCATCTGACGTGACTTTTCGCGGACCACATCCAACACGCTTTGGCCTTCACGTAGTCGTTGAATCTGACGACTCTTTTCTTGTGGTTTCCCTTCCAGGAATAGCTTTTCAAAAACCTTCGAGGCCCGATTCTCGCCCGGCACAGGTACTCCGTTACGTGACACGGACAGGCTGTTGCCATAGTCGCTGAGCGCGAGGTAACCGAATCGGGTCTGCGTGCCGATTTCCCTAGCGAAGAGTTGGTCGACCGAAATCGAATTTCGGAAACTCGTGCTTCCCGGATGCGGCGCAGCGGTCAGGAACGACTTGTCGGCAGCATGACCACCATCGACGCTGGGATGGCTCGTCCCCGAGATCAGCGTAAAGTCGTCTCGAAAATCCTGGATGATCTCCAGATAGGGTGTCGGTTCATAGTCGCGGCCCGATTTTTCGGGCACCAGGTTGGGAGCGTGCAGTCCCAAGCCAAGACAGCACGCCACCATCCGTCGTCGCTCGCTCGGTCCTGTTGCTTGTCCCGGTTCGTCAGCGGAAATTGATTCCAGCAACGGCAGCCCGATGGCAACACCCGAAGCGCGAAGCAGCGTTCGGCGATCAAGACTCGACATGCAAACTGTCCTCTTTGTTACGGCTCATGAAACGCTCGACTCTGGACGACTTCATGAACCAATGTGCGAAACCCGAAATCCTTCTCACGGACGTTGGCCACGATCGTTTCCACATCAGAGCGGTCGGAAAAACCCAACCCTCGTCCCAACGCGTACGTGAGCATCTTTTCACTCAGGCATCTGGCAATCTGCTGTTTGTCTGCAAGCAGCAATTTTTTGTAGTCACGAATATCTCGAAAATCCCTGCCATCGGACGTGACACCCGATGAATCGACATCGGGGCCTCGACGGTAGCCGACGTATCGGTGAGGAAACTTGGGGTCCGACGGAAGCCACTTTCCTTCGCCAACGGTGCGATAGAAGTCACGCCAACCGCCAATCACGTCAAAACTCTCCAAGGCAAAGCCGGGCGGGTCGATTTCACGATGACAAACCGCGCAGCTTGGATCATTGCGATGCTTGTCGAGTTGTTCTCGAATCGTCGTCGCACCGCGAATATCGGGATCAACACCCGGAATATTGGGCGGCGGCGGCGGCACGCTGTTGCCCAGAATGTTTTGCAGAACCCAGGCGCCGCGGGTAACGGGCGATGTGTTGGTGCCGTTGGCAGTCACCTTCATCACCGCCGCCGTCGTGATCACCCCGCCCCGCACGCGATTCTTCGGCAGCAGGACCTTGCGAAACGCTTGGCCGTTGACCGCATCGATATCGTAGTGCTGCGCCATCCGACCATTCACGATCACAAAGTCCGAGTCGATGAAGTTCAATAAACTCAGGTCATTTTCCAGGATTTCCTGAAAGAAACGTCGGGGCTCCTCCAACATCGAAATCCTGAGTAGCTCGTCATAGTCGGGGTAGAGCTTTTGGTCCGGAAGCGTGAAATCGATTTCACGCAGCATCAGCCACTGATCGGTAAAGTTTTCGACGAACCGAATCGATTTCGGATCGGCCAACATTCGCTCGACATGTTCTCGTAACAGATCAGGGTTTTTTAGCTCTCCGCAACGAGCCGCAGCAAGCAACTCGCGGTCGGGCATCGAGCTCCAAAGAAAATACGAAAGCCGCGAGGCGAGCGCGTGGTCACTGATCCGACCCTCGGCTTGATCGGGAAAAGGTTCTTCCAGAAACAGAAACTCGGGCGAACACAAAATGCCTTTCAACCCACGCCGAAGCGACGTCTGAAAAGATTGTCCCTCCTCCACCGCTTGTCGGACCAGAGCGACGTACGGTTCAACCTCCTCGGCTCGTGTCGGACGCCGTACGGCTAGCGGCAGGATCCGCGTCAGAATCGCGCGGGCATCCTCGAGTGTTCCCTTGCTAGGATCAACATCACCGATCAACTTACCGCGGCTCTCCGGCGGCCATTCTTCCAACGGACCTTCAAACGTGATGTCACCAATGAACAGCCCCGCCCCTTCGTACGACTGTGCGCCCGTTCCGACATTGTGAATCGTCCCGTACGGGTTGGGCTGAATCGTGTCGCCGCTTTCCGGCTGGTAAACGTTGATGTCAAGCGTGACGAGCTTGTCGGCTGGAACGTCAAAGAATCCCACCACATGTCGATCCTGATATCCCCAGACGCCGCCATACAGGCACATCGTCACCGGCTGCTCACTCTGAAACGCCTGCGTTTGAATGCGAACACGATAGGTTCCCGGCACTGTCGCGAAACATCCGCGCAGCACCGATGCGTTATAGCCAGAGTTGAACAACACGACCCCCTGCTGGTTGACTCGCACATGCTGTTTCTGCTCGTCGGTCATGATCTGGTTCAGGTTGGTTGTGACCTTGACGTACTTGGGTGGATCCGCCGGACCAAAGATTGCATCGAGTGCCGTATCGGCGGCTTGTAGATAGACGTCCATCAATTCCGCCGATACCGACAGCGCTTCGCCGATGTTGCGAAAGCCGTGCGCCGATGCATCCTCGGGAAGCATTTGCTGCAGACGAACATCGGTGCCAAAGAGATCTCGAATCGTATTCTCGTACTCGACACGATTGAGCCGCCGCAGGACAACTTCGCGGCGGCTCTGATCGGCTTCGCTGAGCAAGTTGCCGAGTATCTTCAGCACGGCTTGGCGATGGTTGCTGGAAGGAATGTTCGCATCCTTCGGCGGCATTTCGCCGGCGGCGATCCGATCGTGAATCAACGTCCACGTCCTGATCAAATCGGCTTCGTTCAAATTGGTTGAGAGACCAGCAATATCGAGCCCGCCACTTCTGGAATCGGCATCGTGGCAGTCATCACAGTGGACCGCGAAAAACGAACTCAGCTTTTTCGGCCACTCGGCGGCAAGAACGTCGCCCGCCAGCGGCGCGAGTGCGACGATGCCAAACAGCATGCAGCGAATCCGATTGAGCGCTAGCACATCCATCGTCTGATCCTGGAACAGGCGGTCACGACGCAATCGGTCCATTCTAGCCAGTCGGCGACCGGAAGATCGGCGGGCACCCCCGAACATCGTGACTTTCCGCAGGGAATCGATTTCTGGTTTGCGGTACTACAGCTTGACGATCTGTCCCGTCCGGGCGCTTTCGTAGATCGCACAGATGACTTCCACACTCCTACGGCCTTCGTGTCCGTCAATGAGCGGCGTCCCATCTTCCTGGATCGCGCGGACGAGGTCCTCAAAGACCATCGTGTGTCCGTGGTGCCCAATTGCCGATGGATCCGATGCGCCGCCACCGGTTTCCGTTTTGCCGGCCATCGACTTGCGAATCTGTTCGTCCTCGGCAGTCTCGTCGGCGAACTGCCAGGTATGAATGTCTTCCTCTTCCAGCACGGCAGTCCCTTGATCGCCGCAGACTTCGATGCGTTTGAGTGCGCCGGGATAGGCGGTGGTGGTAGCTTCGATCACCCCCAGCGCGCCCGAGGCAAATCGAATGTTTGCGACCGCCACATCCTCGACCTCGATTCGCTGGTGGGTCATTGTCGCGGTCATCGCGCTGATTTCCGTGACCGGCCCCATCAGCCACAGTAGCAGATCGACCGAGTGAATTGCCTGGTTCATCAGGGCGCCACCGCCATCGAGGGCCCAGGTGCCCCGCCATGCGCCGCTGTCATAGTACTCTTGGCTGCGGTACCACTTCACATACGCGTCGCCCATCGTGATCTGTCCGAAGCGTTTCTGGTCGACAGCCTTTTTGATCAGCTGGCTCGATTCGTGAAATCGGCTTTGCAGCGTGACGGCAACTTTGACTCCCGATTTTTCGCAGGCGGCGATGATTTCGTCACATCGCTCGACGGTGACTTCCAGCGGTTTTTCGACCACCAGATGTTTTCCGGCGTTCGCGGCGGCCACGGCGGGGTCGCGGTGCGCGCCGCTGGGGGAACAGATTGTGACCACGGCGATGTCGGGATCGGCCAGCATCTCCTCGAGTGTCTGGTAGGCTCGACAGCCGTTCTTCTCGGCGAACGCGGTGGCCAATTCTGGTTTAAAGTCGGTGCAGGCGACCAGGTGCGCTCCCTTGGCATCATGGATCGCGCGGGCGTGAAAGTTGGCGATCATGCCACAGCCGACAATTCCGATTCCGATGCTCATTTTTTCTTTCAATGTCGAATTCAAGGTGATTTGTCAATCTTTCTGACAGGGATTGTAGAAAGATCCCGACCCGTTTGCCTGGCTGGTGTTTCCATCCGGGGCCCATCACGATACGTTTTTTGCTGATCCGTACCACCGCCGGTCACCATTTCATTTGGCAACCACTGCCGCCACGACCGTTCGAGAGCTCGCCGACGTGCCTCGTCTGCTGGACGAGACCGCGGGTATCGGTGCGCGGGTATCCTCCCTCTCGGCCGGTGGTCGACTCGCTTTTTCCGGGGTATGGGGCGGCGTTCGCGCCGTCCTTGCCGTCGCGCTGGCTCGGCATACCCCGCATATCCTGATGATTCTGCCCGAGGCGGCCGACGCCGATATCGTCGCCGGGGATGCGATCGCCTTTGGGCTGCAAGACTCGATCCCGCTGCCCCTATCGGCCGGCGACGGATCACAGTCTGCGGTACGAGACGATGACTACGCCGAGCGGCTGCAAGTGCTGCAGCAATTGATGCTGCGCAATTCCGACTCCCCCACACCGTTGTTGGTCACTGCCTACATCGGCGGCGCGATGCAATTGGTGCCGACGCCGGAAAAGTTGCAGGCTTCGACGCGGAAGTTGAGTGTCGGCGACGAGATCGATCCCGAGCTGATTCGAGGTTGGCTTGCCGAGGCCGGTTTCGCAGCGACGACGGCGGTCCAACTGCCCGGCGAGTTCGCGACCCGTGGTGGGTTGCTGGACATCTACTCGGCCGATCAGCCACAACCGATTCGGATCGAATGGTTTGGCGATGAGATCGAGTCGATTCGTCGCTTTGACCTGGGGAGCCAGCGGAGCATCGAATCGCTGAGCCACGTCGAGATTGCTGCGGTGAGTCTGGAAGGGGAAGACAATGATCCCCAAATATCCAACTCGCTCGGTCCGATCACCGACTATTTGCCAGACGATACGGTCGTGGTCTTGGTCGACCCCCAAGACGCGAAGAAGTCGGCGGATGCGTTGATGCAACGGATGGCCGACAACTCACGATTTATCGAATTCGAGGAATTGATCTCCTCGTTCGGCGATCATCGCCTGCTGACGGCAACCACGCTCGCCCAGGGAGCGAGGAATGAAGTTGTCGATTTGAAGACTTCTTCGGCCGATGCCTTTGCCTCCTCACTGGACGAAACTCGCAGCCGCATTGATACCGTCGCCTCTGGCCACGAAGTCGTTCTGGTGGGTGATACGGCGGCCGATGGCGAGCGGTTGACGGAATTGCTTGCCGGTACCGATGCATCACGTCAGGGACGTTTGCATCTGGACATCGCCGAATTGAGCGGCGGCTTTCGATTGGTCGATGCGGAAGTCTTGGTGTTGACCGGGGCCGAACTGTTTCACCGCAGCCCGGTTCGGCGTGGACGATCGCGTGCTCGAGGTAAACCGATCAGCAGCCTGTTGCAGTTGGACCCGGGCGATTTGGTCGTTCACCTGTCGCATGGCATCGCACTGTACCGCGGTCTGCAGCACATCGAAAAGAATGGTCAACACATCGAGCACCTGATGCTCGAGTTTGACGGCGGCACAAAGATCTATGTCCCGGCATCACGGATCGGCTTGGTCCAACGCTATGTCGGCGGGACAAAGACGCGACCCAGGTTGGCCAAGATCGGCGGTCAAGCTTGGGCCAGGCAACGAAAGGCGGCCGAGTCGGCGGTCACCGACATGGCCTGCGAGCTGCTGGAAATGCAGGCGGCACGCACCGCACGCCGGGGCATTTCTTTTGATCCGGACAACGCCTGGCAGCGGCAATTCGATGCCAGCTTTCCCTACGTGGAAACACCCGATCAGGTGACCGCGATCGAAGCCTGCAAGTTTGACATGGAATCGAGCAAGCCGACCGACCGGTTGATCTGCGGCGATGTCGGATTCGGCAAGACGGAAGTGGCGATGCGGGCCGCGTTCAAAGCTGTCGTCAGCGGTTACCAGGTCGCCGTGCTGGTGCCGACAACCGTCTTGGCCGAGCAGCACTATCACAACTTTCGCGACCGAATGGCCGAGTTTCCGATCGAAATTGCCAAGTTGAGCCGGTTTTCGACGGTCGCACAACAACGGGAAACCGTCAAGGATCTTCGCCGTGGCAAGGTCGATATCGTCGTCGGGACGCACCGCCTGGCGAGCAGGGATGTCGACTTCAGCAATTTAGGCCTGGTCGTCATTGATGAGGAGCAACGATTCGGTGTCGCGGTCAAGGAACGGCTCAAGACACTGCACAGCAACGTCGACGTACTGACACTGTCGGCAACTCCGATTCCGCGAACCTTGCACATGGCGCTCGTTGGCGTCCGCGATATCAGCAATCTCGAGACGCCACCGGCTGAGCGGCGGGCGGTCGAAACGAATGTGGCTCGTTGGGATGACAAGCTGATTCGCAGCGCCGTGATTCGCGAACTGAACCGTGGCGGACAAATTTTCTTTGTCCACAATCGGATCGGGGACATGAACAACATCGCCGAAAAGATTCGCCAGATCGTTCCCGAAGTCCGGATCGGTATCGGTCACGGGCAGATGGGTGAAGGCGATCTGGAACGCGTGATGGTCGACTTCATCGAACACAAATTCGATTTGTTATTGGCGACGACGATCGTCGAAAGTGGCTTGGACATTCCCAATGCCAACACGATTTTGATCGATGATGCCGACCGATACGGATTGAGTGACTTGCACCAACTGCGTGGGCGGGTTGGCCGCTACAAGCACCAGGCGCACTGCTATTTGCTTGTCGCCCAGCACAAACATCTCTCACCCGAAGCGACGAAACGGCTCCGCGCGATCGAGGAGTTCAGTCAAATGGGCGCCGGATTTGCCATCTCGATGCGGGACCTGGAAATCCGTGGTGCGGGGAATTTGTTGGGCAGCCAGCAGAGCGGCCACATTGCGGCGGTGGGATACGAGATGTATTGCCAGTTACTCGAGGATGCGGTTCGCCAGGTCCAAAACATGCCGCCCAAGCTTTCCGCCGATGTCGATATCGATTTGCCGGTCGAAGCCTATTTTCCCGAACAATATGTTCCCGACATGCGTCACAAAATCGACCTCTATCGGCGGTTGGCGAAGATCAACAATGCTTCCCAGATCAGAGAGCTGAAGGAGGAACTTCGCGACCGGTTTGGGCCGCTACCGGACGTGGCCATGCGAATGTTCGAGTTGGCTGAACTGCGCCTCGACGCGGCGGCGTGGCAAATCGCGGCGATCACGGCCGATGCCCGATTCATTGTGTTGCATTACAGCGATCACCGTCGGATCGAACAATTAGCCAAGTCGAGCTCGATTGCCGTACGAATCGTCGATCGCAATCGAGCCTATATCCCGACCAAGGCCTACGACATGAATATCGACTCGGCCGGCAGCAGCTGGCTCCGACTCGCCCGAGCCGTGCTGCACATCGGTTGAAGGCCTGAAATCTTTGTGGCAATCGGTATTCGTCGAGTTCGTGTGCCAGCGTTTGGCTTGTCACACCCAACGGATCGAACCAGCTCCGATCACTCCGTTGTCTGACGCACGACGAGGTGTGCCTGATCCACCGCCAAACGTCCCAGTTCCTGTTGCTGGCCGTCGCTCCAATGAATGACTACGTTGTCGACCATCTCGGATGGACCGATCCCGAACGTGACCGGCAATTCGACTTGCGAGATGTAACTTCGTGTTGGCATCACTTGTTTTCTTTGCACTTGATCGCCAACGGTCACTTCGATCCATGAACCGATCGCGTCCCGATTGCAATTCTTGCCATCACCGACAAGCTTCACACGAATCCAATGATTGGTGTGCTCCAGATCGTTTCGTAACAAACGCGGCTTCCGTCCCGTCGAGGTAATCAGGATGTCCAAGTCCCCGTCGTCATCAAAGTCAAAGAAGACGGATCCCCGACCGACCATCGGCTTGAGCAGGTCCGTTCCGCAATGATCCGCCTTGACGGGTAAAAACTCCGTCCCGTATTGGGCACCGGCATTCCAGAACAATTGTGGCGACTGTTCGTAAAACTGGCTCGGTTGCACGCGGTTGATGTCCTCTTCGAGGTGTCCGTTGGAACAGAACAAGTCCGATCGACCGTCCAAATCGTAGTCAAAGTAGAACAGTCCGAAAGTCAATTCCAGTCGAGTGTTAGGACCAAGACCCGTCGAAATCGCCTCATCAAAGAATTGCATCTTGCCGCGGCCGGATACGTACAACGCCGTCATTTCGTTGGAAAAGTTTCCGATCGCGACCGCCATCGCTCGGTCGTCACGAAATGGCGTGATGTCGATACCCATCGCACCGCGAGCGTTTCCGCCCGAGTCGAACGCGATCCCCGCCAGCACGCCGAACTCTTGGAATTCACCACCGCCGCCGTTGCTAAACAGCAAGTTTTGAACGGTGTCGTTGGCGACGACCAGATCCAAGGCTCCGTTATCATCCAAATCGCAGATCGCCAAGCCGAGCGACTTGGCAAGGGGCACGCCGGTGGATGGATTCCGCACTTGGACCCCCGCCGCTTCGGAGACGTCGGTGAACTTGCCCCCGCCGTCGTTGCGATACAGATAAGGAAAGGTGCCCTCGAAATTCTGGGGGCGTCCGTATGCGCGTCCGCCGCCGACGAGCTGAAAATTCTGGGCCAGATCATACTCCCTGCTCCACTGGACATAGTTGCAAACGAACAAGTCCAAGTCGCCGTCGTTGTCATAGTCGAACCATCCCGCGCTGGTACTCCACTGTTCGCTCTCTCCGGCAACACCGGCAGAGTCGGTGACTTCGATGAATCGGCCGTCACCGCGATTGTGAAACAGATGATTGGGGCCCACGGCGGTGATGAACAGATCGACGCGACCATCATTATCAAAGTCACCGACGGCCGCTCCCATCCCGTAAACCGACACGTCGAGCCCCGAACCGCTGGTCACATCGGTAAACGTACCGCCATCATTGCGGTACAAGGCAAGCGTGCTGGGGCGATCACTCGGTTCGTCCCAGGGCCAATCTTTCGAGTTGACAAACAGGATGTCTTGATCCCCGTCGCCGTCGTAATCAAAGATCGCGCAGCCACCTCCCATCGTCTCTGGTAGCAGCTTGCTTCCCGTCGCACCATTGTTGTGAACGAACGTGATTCCGGCCTGTTCGGTGACATCCGTGAACGGAACGACCGGAATCTGCACCGCCGGCAGTTCGCGAATCTTGACCTGTGCCAGCTCGGTCTCTCGCACGGGCGGTGCCGGCTGCGGGCGAGACAGCCAATAGCCGACCGCACCACCGACAGCCAACAACAGCAAGATCGCCAGCAGCGATCCGCGAAACGCACGACCGATCACGGCATCGTCTCGCTGCTGGGAATCGTCTTCGAGCTCGAAGTCTGGGGGCTCGTTTTACTCGACATCAGTCGTCTCCTTGTGGCCATCGATAGCGATGGTCGTTGTTTGACTCAATTCCGGTAGTGTTCCTCGATTCAGCGAGTACTTCACAACCGCTTCAGCGGCATGGTTGCCAGCAGGGTACTTTTGTCGCGCCAGACGAATCGCTCGGCCTTGCGCGTTGTCATCCGGCTTGTAGCGGAGATGCAGAATTCGATGCTTGGATGCTCGTTCGTGGTCGCCAAGCTTCTCATACAACAGTTGCAGATTGTGATGTGCCGAGACGTTCTCCGGATCAATCTGCAACGTCTTCTCGAACTGGTCAACCGCCTCGTTCAAGTAACGCCGTGATTCCTCCGCTTGTTGCTGCCGATCACGGATGTTGCCCAGGTCAAACAGCGTTCGCCCCAGCAGGTTGATCACTTCGATGTCCAAGCTGAAATCAAATCCACGTTTCTGCATATCTGCTGTGCTGTCCTCCAAGACGCTGCGGAGATTCTGCTCCGCTTCTTCCAATCGTCCCTGCTGTGAGTTCACCGCACCGGACAGCCAAGCCCATGTCCAGCGTGGAAAGCCTTCGCTATCACGGTACTGGGCAGCCCGGTTGAGCGCCTCGACCGCTTCATCCAACCGACCTTCGGTGTTCAACACCCGTGCCAGGTTCATCGGTCCGTCGTAGCGATCCAGTTTCTCCACTTCGGTGAACGCTTCCTCTGCTTGACGCAGTTCGGCTTTTCCTTTTAGCAGCAGGCCGATACCGTAATCGTTCCAACGCTGCCAAGCCGGAATGTCACGTTGCTGTGCTTCGACTGGCTGGTCAATTCCCTGGACGGGAAAGACGATCGAATCCACCGCCAGCGTCGTGATCGGAAGATCATTGGTGTAGTCCTTGCCCGGCTCGTGGCCACGGATCACCTGCCCCAAACTCTCGTTTTTCTTGGCCACGAAATCCATGTACCGCTGGTCGAATTTGCGATACTGGAGTTTCACTTCCACTTTGATCGGAGCATCCACCTCTTCGGGAACTTGCAATTCGTAGTGAACGGTTTGTCCAGCGCCCGGCGGGATCTGGTGATTGTACAGTGGCGTGAAAATGTCCTGAGCATTGCGGCGATCGATTCGATTGCCATCCTTGTCCAGCATGAACACGTTGACGAAGTGAGCCCAGGGGTCCACTTCGTTGTGATTTTCCGAGTCAATCGCACCGCTGCGGCCGATCACGCGGTCGCCACTGGTCACCAGCACGTCCAGCCAAATCTCATTCGAGTCCACCGTCCCCTGAGTGAACAAGTGGCCGAGTTTGAGCGTGCGAATGACGGTGTCAAGCAAGTACTTGTTTCCGGGCTTGAGCGTCGGAACCTGAGGGCGAAGAGGAGCAGTCAGCCGGCCATCGATCTCAGCGTCATCTCGAATCCCAAAAATATCGACCCGCATCACATCTTTTAGAAACTCTTGATGTGCTTTGATGATTTCGTCGCGATCTCTCAGCCAGGCGATCCCGGTGTTGGCCGATGGGAATAGGTGATCATGCACACTCAATTCACTGGCACCGTCGAAGAATTTCGCGCCAAAATCATTTGAGGCGACCAACGGCATATGGCACTTGCTGCAATTGTCGACCGCCTTCGGCGGATAGTAAAAACTGCGTGCCCCGTGTCCCGATACACCGCTAAACAAATAGGGATCATAGTGGTTCTGGCCGCGCAAGAACTCCTTGTAGTGATTGAGGGCCATCGGGAGATGCACTTTGTGACAGGTCGAACAGAATTCCGCGGACTTGTGAAAGGGTTTCAAGAATGTCTTCTTATGAAACGACGGTTTGGCCTTTACCAGTTGGTTGTTGATCCACTGCAGTGCTGGATTCTCGCTTGACGCGAATGGATAGTGCAGCGGTTCTTCAATCGTGTAGTCCGCGTTTCCGCGAACACTATTGACGTTTGTGATCGCGTGACAAACGGTACAAGTGATTCCGGCCTTGGCGGTCGTGTGCTGCAGCATGTCAAAGTTCGGGTCATCGAAGGCGCCCGAAAAGAAGGGCACCGGGTCATGGCATCCGGCGCACCACCGCGATGCCTGCACAGACCCGTCTCGCTGCAGCGAGACCGCTCGCGTCTCACTGACACTCGCCAGATACGGCGGATTGTTGAACGAGCTGAATCGGTGGACGCTGTCGCTCCAGTCCTTGTGAATATCCGCATGGCATTTCAAACAATACTGGTCGTTCATCATCGTCGCAGCCGGGATGAAGTTTCCCGTTGATGTTCGTGCCAGCGAGGGTTCGAAATACTTGACCCCAGCGTCGGGACCGACCGCGTTCCAGTTTCGCGGATCTTGCATTTGCATCGCCACCATCCCAATGATTGCCACCGCCGCGACACCGGCAAAACTCCACCCGATCCGCCATTTGATTTTGGGACCGGCCAGCCGATGAAGCCAGTACAACCAGACAACTGCCAGCGGACAAATGACATGCAACCAGTAGACAGTGCTGCGAGCCAACGGCTGTTTTAAATCGAAGCCGCCAATCCGCACCAGCAGAATCCCAGTCGCCAAAATCGCGATGCTGGTGACGAACAAGACGTAACCGATCCGAATAGCGCGACGATTGCGACGATGCTTCGTGTTCCACATGTGAACGAAGCCAAAAATGACCAGCGGCAATACGAGCAGCAACCCCAACACGAGATGGGCCAAGAACATGTATTGATAGTAAAAGTCCTGATACGTTTCGCCGCGGTGCCATTCCAAAAAAGTGACGCTTGCCAGGTATCCGGAGTTGGCAAACAACAACGCTACCAAAACGAAAATCAGATAAAGCAGCTTTCTTAGCCGCGGCCCTACCGCGCGAACATACTTCTTCTTTGGCACCGCCGCGGAGGCGTCGCCAATGGGCTCAGAGGACATGAATTAATTCCTAGCGAACAATGGTTTGCGATCAAAAGAAAAATGGTTTGCGATCGAGAAACGCGTTCCGCGTCGACTGCGGAACAAGTTCTCAGCAGGGCAATGGCGGGGCCGCCGCCAAGTTCCAAACAGAAATGCCTCGCAAGCCGGCAAGCATGGATTGGCACCGGCGAGTTGTCGGTTCGTGCGGGCAAACGGAACGATAGTCTCGAATGTCCGGCGAACCTCGCCAACATGTTGGCCCAATTTGTCAGTCGATGCATTGATCGCCCAGCGGTCAACGTCAATACGACTGGCAGCGGGCCGCGCGAGTGTCAAACTTGCGGCTGCAAACCACTAAGACTTGGGCGGTCGATCGATCGCGATCGCATGACCGGCAGGCAGTTGAAGAGAATTCAAGAAATTCAATCGATGATCGCACAACGGTACGCTCCATCGATCACAGGGCAGGCAAGCCGCCTCATGGTGATGTTGCTCGCTCGAGGGCGACGAGGGTACCGGAAGCGGCCCCACCGGCGACTGTCCGCACAGCGGGCCATTGCAGGGCGCTGACGGCCGCTGCGGATCCGACGGACGTTGCGACGCGACCGACAACGATTCCCCCGCCAAGCTGTCAGCAAACGACAACCCACTGTCCGCCAATCCCGAGGACCCCGCCAATCCCGAGGACTGTGAGGGGAGGTTCGGGTGCGCCAGCCAATCACCGCAACTTGCTCGCGCCGACCGAGGCGCAAAAACGCCACCCCAGATCAGGAGAACAACGGCGAATGCGACAACACGCAGCATCAATTCTGGGTTTCATCAGAGGAGAGAAAAGCACAGGTTCACCGTACTGACCTTGGGTCAGATTGTCAAACCAACGAACTCCCAGCTGCACAGCATCGCTAGATTTGCAAAACGCACAAAAAACCCGCTCGCCGAGACCAAGGTAATCTCGACGAGCGGGCGTGTATCTCGCGTTATCGCAAAGATGATCGCGAGTGGGGTGGCCGTGCCCAAAGCATCGGCCCGCCGACTTCAACTACGGGTTACCACCCCGTTGGCAAGTACAGCAATATTCCACTTGGTCACCTCCTTTGCTTCATTGGTTTGACGAAACCGAACCCAGGTGCCAACCAGAAAGGGCAAGGAATCGTACGGAAGGGATCCATCGCGGCGCGTTACCGCGATCCGACCGCATCATTATCCCATCGGGCTACTGCGACGACAAGAGAAATCTGCGAACGTTATTACGACGGTCCGGACGGAAAATAGGTTCACATCGCACCGCCAGAAAATTCGCCTCGCGCAACTGCCGAGATTCTGGGCGGTTTCCGTCGGAAAATGCCGACCTTCGACAGTCCCTCGTCCGGGTTGCTCGGGAAGCAACATCCCTCATGTGAGCTACCCTCGCCAGCCGAATGGGTTCACCGTCCGCCGAGCTGGATTCCGAATCGAACCACGCACCCCTTGCCGGGGCAAGCACGGGGATTGCCGGGGCAAGCACGGGGATTACCGGGGCAAGCATGGGGATTGCCGGGGCAAGCATGGGGAGCCCGATCGGGCGAGCAACGTGTTCACGATTTAGGGGGCGGGTCGATCTCGTAGTGGATGAGGATCAGAATGTCGCTCGCGGCAAAGGAATTCAGCCCACCGCCAGAATTGTTTTGGCTGGCGATGTTTCCAGTGATCGACAGAACCCGGGCCCCCGATTTGCGCATCCAGCGGTTGATCTGCCGTTCCATTTCCGGGATGTCGGTATCAACGCTCTTGAAGATCTTGACTTGTTGCATTGCGGTGCTGCATGGGTTGATGGATTGCGAAGAGCTGCGGCCAAGAACAACGCGTCCCTGGAAAGTCTTTTGTTTTCCAGAGGCTCCATTATCACCGCGGCATCATCGCCTTGTCGACTCCGTGTCGCTCGGTTCATCGGATCGCTGCGCGATCGGCGCAACGGCAGCGGTTGCGTGTCCTGAGGCTCCCAAATTCTCATTTGCACTTCATCGATGGTGGCTTCGCCAGCACCGATCAGTTCGAACATCACGTTGATTTCGCCTTCGGCCATCGACTGTCGGTACAGTCGAACGGGTGTCCAATTGGCACGGCCTCGGATCAGCACGCCCATTTCTTGGCCACCAACGGTGTCATAGACCAGTACACCTTGGTGGGGCCGGCCGAAGCCGATCGTGCGAACCATGACATCGATGCGAATGGGGGTGCCGGCGGGAACTCGCACCGAAGGGCTGCGGATCTGAATCGCAGTTCCTTCATACCCGCCTGGCAATGCATCGTCGGCCAGTGACGTCACACGAGCGCGCAGCGCACCGGCGCCTTGATACGTGCTGCGGTTGGCGAAGGTGACCTCGCTTTCGACACGGCTCGTCATCCGTTTGCCAAAGCTCCATTGGCGGAGCGATTCTGGATCGTCCAACGACCCGCCACGAAGCCGGTCGATTCCCCAGCCCTGATCACTCATCAGCGGGCGCCAGGCGGTTTGGATCTCGGCCGACCCACAATCCATCGGTGGACAACTCGTCGGCCGTGGCCAATCGGGCATCAATGCTTCTGCCAATTGCCACTCGCTGCGTCAGCGCCGAGCATCCGCGCACCGTGCCATCCGCAAGCTTGCGTCAACGTCACCGGCCCGGTACAGCGGTTCCGCTTCGGCAAGGGTGCGTTCGGCGACCGCGATCAGGTTGCTGGGGGTGGCGCGGTCGGTGGCGCCGACGGCGGTGGCCGCTATCCAGTTCTGGCGCAGTTCGGCGAACCAGATCCGTTGCCAATTGCCAGCGATCCAATCCGGCTTGTCGGGCGAATCGGGTCGCCGACTGGCTCAACCTGCCGCCAACGCTGGCGTCGCTGCTGAGGACAACGATCTCTGCCGCGTCGGGCGAAACAATTTGCACGCGGGCGCCGGTTGAAGTGATTTCGGGAGTCAACCTCTCGGCCGAGAAATGGGTCAATCGCCAGACGGTTTTTGATGCTTCGGCCGGTGAGAGCAGGATATCGATCGACTCGCCATCACCGGCAAGCACCTCCGAACCTCGTGAGGCGACCGAGGTCACGATCAGCAGGTCGGTTCCCTCGGTCGATAATCGCGTGCAGCGGTAGGGCGCCCCGACCAGGGGCGGCGGTGGCGACGGTGTGGCGCTGGCAATCCAGGGAGCAATCGTAGCGACCATGCGATTGATATAGCTGAGCGCCATCGATCGTTGACTCGCCAATTCACTGCCCGATGCCAACGAACGCGAGGAACGAAACAGGATCGCCGAGGGTGTCGATTCGAGGGACCGCATCGTCTGCAGCCACATCGAATGCCAGCGAAAACTGATCGGACGGGGTGCGCCGATCAGATCGGCAATCGACTCGGTTTGTCGGATCATCGTCTCGGTAGGCATGCTTGCGATGCCAACAGCCGACTCGACACGGTCCCCTACCTGTCTTCGCGTGTCACGCATCTGAGCGACCTCTTCACCGCCGGGGATCCCCCGGTTGCGCATCGGCAAATCGTCAATGATTGCATCGACGATCGCCGCGTAACTACGCCACTTCTCTGCCGGCGCCGCGATCAGTGGACGTTGCCATCGTGTTGGCCATGACCGCAATCGACGAGACGTTTGTGCGGTATCTTCAAGATGCCTGCTGTCGAGCGCTTCGCCAGCACCCAGATACCATCCCGCGACAGGATCCAGCAGCGACTGCAGATTGGGGTCGGGTGCCGATGGCGGTGGAGAGTAGATCA
Source organism: Pirellulaceae bacterium (assembly GCA_963734865.1). Lineage (GTDB taxonomy): Bacteria > Planctomycetota > Planctomycetia > Pirellulales > Pirellulaceae > CBDCUW01. Next base: position 224,682 of record CAVTIV010000016.1, on the reverse strand, counting down.
TCACTCGAGCGCTGATTGCCTCACGTAGAATCGCGGCATCGAGTGGGCCCGGGATCAACACGGCGTCAAACCCCAACGAGCGGACCCATGACAGCGGTTCGCCGTTGTGCTGAAGAATTCTGGTCACACGCCCCTGCGGAAACGCCAGGGTTCTGACACTGCCCAATCGCGGGTCGGACAACTCCGAGGCGATCCGACGCACTTCGCTGTGATCGGCATCCTGGGATGAATTCCCGTTCACGACGCCCTCCCCCGTCGGGATCAAACCATCGACGCGAAGCTCATCGATTCGCAAAGCCGTGATCCCCGGGCCACTGTAGCCATTGATCACAATACCATCGATGTAGGGGTCACTGAGGTCAGCCTGAGCGCCATATTCACGTCGCACGGCAACATTCTTTAACCGCAGTGCCCGCTCGATCATGCCCACACCGATCGAAGCAAACGCGCCGGCGCGTTCATAGCTGGCGCCGAACACCACGACCGAAACCGGTCGCCGTGTTTCCTTGTCGCGAAGATACGGATAACGAACCCGAAAGCCGATTCGTGCGCCCGACCGCGCTCATCACCGACACGTTAGCCGTCAATTCATCGAGCGGCCGAACCGGCTCGATCGGATACACCAGAATCGCTTCCGTTCCATGGCCAGCTGTGAACGTGATCGTTTCACAGGGCCCGCCATCGACGCCTCCGTCGACCATATGTTCCTGGGAAGTCACTCGCGCGTCACAGTCCGAGGTGTCCAGGTACCAGCGGGGTGGATACGCATCGAGCGAATCGTAAATCTGGGCCTGCAGTGGAGTGGGAATCGACAACGACATCCAACACGCCGCGATCGCTATCGGAATCAAAATACGCGCCCTTTGCCAAGCCGGAATATCCAGCGGCAATTTCGGCTCGGATTCTCGGGGACGAAACATTGGTCGTTGACTCATCAACCTGTTACCGGAACAATCGCTCGCATGTTGCCCGGAACAATCGTCTTCCGCGCGACATCTCAAATGGGTGTGCGGTGAACGCGACGTGGTGTTGAAAATAATCCACCTCCTGTCACAGCCGTCACCGCAGACGTAACACCTTTCCATACCAAGATTTAGGTTCTCGAGCCAAGTCGAAACGATGTTGAAAAAATGCATCGTGGTGTTTTGACATCTCGGCGATCCGAATCAACGTAAGTCGTTGGCTGGAAAGAGCTTTTGATTCTCTGGCGACGGCCAAAGCAGGGAAGCGGCACCCGCTGTGCATTGGATGCTCATCAACAAACAAATACCACGTTGACCTTTCGGAGCGACCTCTATGCCGAACATCATCGGATCTGCCAACAAGCTGAACGACGAGACCCCGATCGAACTTCAAGAGATGGCCAAGGCGATCGAATCACTTCCCGCCCGCTACCGCGATGCGGTGGCCCCGGCACTGATGCGAGTCGTCGAATGCAGCACCCGACGCCGCCGCATCCTGAACTTGGTCCAGGAAGCACTGTCGCAACTGCGTTTGGACATGAAATATCTGATCTTCGACCTGGAAGCGACTCGCCGTGAGCGAGACGGATACAAAGAGATGCTCGAAAAAGATGGTCGTCTGTAAGCGTCAAATTCCGAGATACATGTGGTCTCGCGAAAGAAACGACTTGCCGAACCTTGCCCGCAGACCATTCGCCTCTTGCCTCGTGATCGGATTTCCGTCCAAGAACAGCTTGATCGATTTGTTGTATTTCTTCGCTTCGCCGATCGCTGCAGCACCTTCGGCGGTCACTTGATTGTTGGTCAAGTACAGCCGTTGCAACCTACGGAACAGATCGCTCTGGGCCAGTTCGATCGCGCCATTGTCGTCAATGCGGTTTTCGGACAATCGAAGAACCTCGAGATCAGGAAAGTTGCGCAAGATGCCGGAGATAATGCGACTGCCAAAGCCGCCGACGATATCCAGCGTCGTCAAATGACGAACCGTCGTCATGATCTCGAACGGTGAGCTTCGCGGTTGGCCATCGTCTTGCAGGTAGCTGTAATGCCCGTTGTCGATGGTCAGCGATTCCAGTCCGGGATAGACATCACTGGTATGCAACCACCGCATCCCTTGTGTGGTGATTTCTCGACCTTGGACGTTGATCTTGTTGAGATGCTGAAAACTGGCTGCGTTGGCGATGATCCCGCAGGTTTCATCCGACGCGCCGCGGATTCCCAATGACTGCAAGTTCGTCAGATGGGGCGACTCGGCCAAGGCCTGGATCGGTTGGTTTGTTTCGAGCTGGTAGGCGTCGAAATTCAGCTCGGTCAGATTGGACAATGCCTGCGATGCGGCGATCGCCCGCACGGTCTTCGCGGTAACCCAATCGCCCCGAATGTCCAATGCTTCGAGACGGTTCAATCGATCGCTGCGGAGGATCGGCAACAAGCTATCCTCGCGGTCGTCATTGCTCTTGAGGGTGATCGCTGTCAACCGACCCAGGTAGGGAGAATCGGCCAGTTTGGCGACACGTTTGGATTTACCCTTGAATACGACCTTTCGGATCGGCGAACGGGCGAAGATTTCTTGCTGGTGCTTCAGGAATCGCGGGACCGTGATTTCGATGGCATCGATAAAACCGCCGGCCGCGCCCAGGAACTTTGCCACCGGCGGGATCTCGCCGAAACAGCCGTGCTCGCGCACCAATTCCAATTCGCGAGCCCGGAGCCCGCGGCGTGCCGGATCATGGCGAGGCATTTCGGCCAACTGAAACTGCAGCCGGATCATCTCGGCTCGGGGATCACCGATCTCGTCCAGATAATCCGACAACACCATCCTGGCATGGATGTCGTGCGGATCGTCAATGATGGCTTGCACGAAACTGTTGATATCCACAACGATCTCCTCCCCTGCTCGCGGTCGCCGATCAAACCTCAAACTCCAGTGGATCCACCGTCACCCCTTGGCGAGACACCTTCGCCCAGGAAAATGCGCCGATCACCTCGGCTGCCGAGATCGCCGAACGGGATGCGACGAGTCCGGCGCTGTTCGCGGCCCAGGCGACGACTTGTTCACCGTGGACACCCGTTTCGCGAAAATGGCTAAGCCGTGTGTCCCCGTGGCGTTTGGCCAGACGTCGGCCATCGGCGCCTCGCACCAACGGCACATGCGCATAGCTCGGTAAGGGATTGGCGAAGGCCGCGTGCAGTTCGATTTGTCGAAACGTACTGGCCACCAAGTCGTCTCCGCGAACGACTTCGGTGATGCCCATTTCGGCATCGTCGACCGCGACTGCCAGCTGATAGGACGGGTCACCATTCTTTTGCGTCACCGGGAACGCCCCCAAATCGATCGCCGGAACGCATTGTTGGCGCCCGAGCAGCAGGTCGTCAAACTCGATGGTTCGATCAGCGGCACGAAAACGCCAGCAGTACGTACCCTGCTGCGGGATCGGATCGCCGATATTCCAGTCCGCGCATGTCCCCGGATAGATTGGCCCTTCATGCTCGAAATGGGGCGCGCTGCCAGCCTCCAAGATATCTTTCCGCGTGCAGATGCAAGGAAAGACCTGGTTGGCATCGATCAGTCTCGCCAGCGCATCACGGTAGCGATCCATCCGCAGGGTTTGAATGTACGGCGCGTTCGGTCCGCCGATGTCCGGGCCCTCGTCCCAGTCGATCCCCAGCCAACGCAGGTCGTCGATCGCCTGCTGTGTGGCCCAAGGTTTCACTCGCGGCGAATCGACATCTTCGATCCGCAGCACGATCCGCGATCCACTGCTGCGTGCCGACCAATAAGCCAACAGGTAAGTTCGCGCGTTGCCAAGGTGTTGCGCGCCCGTTGGCGAGGGGGCCAGACGTCCGACGCCCATCAAAACTCCGCGTTGCCAGGGGTACGCGGGAAAGGGATCACATCGCGAATGTTGGCCATCCCGGTGACGTATTGGACCGCCCGTTCCAGGCCGAGTCCGAAGCCGGCATGAGGAACGGTCCCATACCTGCGCAGGTCGATGTACCACCAATAATCGGCTTCATCGAGCTCGGCTTCCGCCATCCGAGCCAGCAGCACATCGAGTCGCTCTTCACGCTGGCTGCCACCGATGATCTCGCCAACGCCCGGGACAAGCACGTCCATCGCCGCCACCGTTTTTCCATCATCGCTGACACGCATGTAAAACGGCTTGATGGTCGACGGATAGTCGGTCAGGATCAGCGGTCCTTTGACGTGCTGTTCCGTCAAATAACGCTCATGTTCGGCCTGCAGATCTGTTCCCCATTTGATCGGGTATTCGAACGCGGCCCCGCATGAGCTGAGTACATCGATCGCTTCGGTATAGGTCATGTGCGAAAAGGGTTGCTCGACCACCGACCGGATCTGCTGCAACTTTCCCTTCTCGATACGCTGATCGAAGAACTGCATGTCTTCGTCACAGTATTTCAGGCAGTCGCCGAAAACGCGTTTCAGGAACTCTTCGGCAAGCTTCATGTTGTCCGCAAGATCGAAGAACGCCGCCTCTGGTTCGACCATCCAAAACTCCGCCAAATGACGACTCGTGTTGCTGTTTTCGGCCCGGAAGGTCGGCCCGAATGTGTACACGCGACCGAGCGCGGTGGCGTAGGTCTCCGCTTCCAACTGGCCACTGACCGTCAAGTAGGTCGGCTTTTCAAAAAAATCATAGGAGTAATTGACCGGCCCGCCACTCTTGGCAAGTTGTTCCAAATCGAGGCTCGTGACTCGAAACATCTCTCCTGCACCCTCACAATCGCTGGCGGTGATGATTGGCGTCTGGGTGTACAGAAAGCGATTCTCGTGAAAGAAGCGATGAATCGACTGGCTGATTTGGTTACGGACACGCATCACCGCGCCGAAACTGTTGGTCCGCGGGCGGAGGTGCGCCCACTCACGAAGTTTCTCGAACGTGTGACGTTTCTTTTGCAGCGGGTACGTTTCCACGTCTGCCCAACCGAGCACTCGCAGCTCGCTGGCGTGGAGCTCGGTCGCCTGACCCTTGGCCGGTGACTGTTGCAATTGTCCACAAGCGACGACGCTGCATCCGGCGGCAAGTTTTTGAACTTCCTCGGCATAGTTGGGCAATTCGGCGGGCGCGACGATCTGCAGATTGCCCAAGCAACTGCCATCATTGACTTCAATGAAGCTGAATCCCCCTTTGCTGTCACGACGCGTTCGCACCCAGCCGCGAATTTCGCAATCCTGTCCCGCCGAAGATTCTTCGCGTGCCTGGGCGACGCTGATCCAGTTGCTCATCTTCCGTCACTCCGTTCGTTCAATGGACGAATCGACCTTTCCGCGATCGAAAATCTTGTTCGGATTCGATCATTCGACCGATGGTGTTTCCAAGGCATGTGGCTTTCGCATCGTGAATCCGATGACCACGGCAAAGCCGTAGACGATGAGTAAACCAACGATGGCATAGAACGCACTGGGATGTTCCTTGTCCATTGCCTTGTCATAGATTGCCGTCGCAGCGGCGGCGACCGCCCCCAGGACGGAAACGCCCATCAACAGATTCCAAGTCAGCATGCGAACCCCCGTTGGCTTCTCATTGCCCAGAATGCGGCTGCTATTCATCATCAAAAAGAAAGTGATGTACGCGATCGGCAGCAACATCATTCCAAAACTCGATGCAAAGATGGCCAGCCAGAACTTCGCTCCACCCGCCCAGACGTACACCCAGCTGGCACCAAACGCCCCTGCCAGTAGGCATCCCAGGACGAACGGCGCGGTGCCGTTGGGTTGTCCAACCATCTCGCGAAATGCATAGCCGTTGATCAGCATCAAAATGATGATCGAAGAAAAGCCCATGCCGAACACGCCAAGGCCGAAAACAAAGTTTGCCAGTTGCTTGCCCAGCAACGGCGAAAGAGTTTCCGACAACTGAAACGCATCACGTTTGACCAATGCCGATGCCAACACCTTATCCCCCTCATCGAGCTTGGCGACCATTTGAAGTTTGGACGCTTCATCGGTGGTTGCCGCGGCGCCGCCAAGTTCTTGATCCACGCGAGCGAGCAAGCTGGCTTTCACCGATCCGAACATCGGGCTCTGCTGCATCACCGCAAGATCCTTGGATTTCAGTTGGTCATCGATCCGGGCATGGAACGACGAGGCCGCCGCGATTACGACGCAACTGGTCACCAGCACGTAGGGGATCGCCATTCCCGTGGACAGGTCAAAGCGAGCCAGCCCCCGAAACGGCTTGTCCCATCCGCGACTCAACATCGAATAGGGCAACAAAAAGGTCATGTTGATACCGACCGCCGTCGCCGCGGCCGCGATCATCACGCTCCGCTGGCTACTGACAATCTTGTCACGCCAAAACGCCTGCCCGTCGGGTGACAATCCGGCAATCGCCTCACCCAGTTTCCCGGCCGGTTGGCCCCATTGATTCAGATTGGGGATCAGACCGGAAATGATTTCGCCAAAATTCAGTTCGCCATTGACCGCCAGCACCACAACCACACCAAAGAAGCAGATCACGACAATGCCGACCAAAGACTTCAGGAATAGGTCAAACAATTTGGCCGCCCGGCCTTGTTTCGTATTGAGCAGCACGATCGCACCGGCTGCCAACAGAATCGCGATCGAGACGGTCAGCTTGGTAGAAGTCGTGTCACCGAGTCCTTCGCCCCCGGCCAAAGCGACCAGGTTTTTATCCAACGCGTCGTAGCACAGGCTGAATTGCGGCATGCACCAAATCATGTTTGCCATGCAGGTCGCGATCAACCAACCCCAACCGAGGGCCGGATTGATTTCCGAATTGATCGCCTCGAACGGACGACGCCCGGTCGACAGCGTCACGTAGCTGATCGCCGACAGCATCACCACGCCCATGATGATGGCGACCAATTGCAACCACAGCAGGCTGGTGCCACCCAACACGCCCAAGAACAAAGCGCCGGCCAGCGACCCGCCGCCCAACGTGATCGCGCTTTGCAGCCACCCGGGACCGGAAAGTTTGATGTAGGCTTTGAGCGTGCTGCCCTCTTCCTGTGCCCTGCGTAACAACTCGCGGTCGGACTGCACTTTGTGGTCGACGGCAGGCTGAGAGTCATTCATCAGTGGGCTTTTCGAAGAGGAGGGGGGGATCAACAGAGGGACAAGGGAGATGTGCTTTGGAGTGGCGATGCGGTTCGTGATGCGATGTGCAAAGGGGGGCTCGGAGGGGGCGACCTGCCCGAAAAACCTCGCTATTCTCTTTCGGCCAAATATTTTTCGGCATCCAATGCGGCCATGCAACCGGTTCCGGCTGATGTGATCGCCTGACGATAATAGTCGTCGGCGACGTCACCGGCAGCGAAAACGCCGGCCACGCTGGTGTGGGTGCGGAAAGGACGCTGCCACTGGATGTAGCCGCTGCTATTCATTTCCACCGCACCATCCAAGAAAGCGGTGTTGGGCGTGTGGCCGATCGCGACGAACATGCCACCCACGGCGAGATCTCGCGTGGAATCATCGACCGTGCTTTTCAGCTTCAGTCCGGTGACCAATTTTCCGTCGCCGACCACTTCCTCGACCACGCTGTTCCAGACCATTTCGATCTTCTTGTGCTTCAAGGCACGCTCTTGCATGACTTTGGATGCCCGCATTTCGTCGCGACGAACGATCATGTAAATCGTTTCGGCGCGATCGAGGTTAGCCAGATAGGTTGCCTCTTCGACCGCCGAGTCGCCGCCGCCGACAACGGCCAGAGGCTTGGCCCGATAGGCGGGAAGCGCGCCGTCGCAAACGGCACAAGCGCTGACACCCTTGTTTTTGTATTTCTCCTCCGAGGGAAGCCCCAGATAGTTGGCCCGGGCACCGGTCGCGATGATCACCGAGCGGGTCTTGATCGGATCGCCGCTGGCCGGAAACAGGGTGTGAAGATCGGCCGAGAAATCAACCCGTTCGATGTCGTCGCCAATCACTCGCGTGCCGAAGTTGATGGCCTGTTGCTTCATCAGCTCCATCAGCTCGACACCTTGCACGGCATAATGCGGCACACCGTCCTTCTCGTGACCGCTCGGAACCGGAGGCAGGTTGTAGTGTCGGTTCTGATCCACGGCAGTTTCAATGAAAGCCCGGACATTCCCAGCCGGGAAACCTGGGTAGTTTTCGACTTCGGTGGTTAATGCCAACTGCCCCAGTGGGATCATTTCGGGCTTGGTCGTGCCTTCGTAAACGAGCGGATTGAGGTTCGCCCGAGCCGCATAAATGGCTGCCGACCACCCGGCCGGACCGCTCCCGATGATGACCGTCTTTTCAATGTTGTCCGACAATGGGGTCTGCTCCCGACTGTGCGTGGCGTGGTGGGTGATTTTGTTGTCCAATGTGAATCGCGTTAGTATAGGGTTCATCCGCATCTTCACCACCTCCGCTCGTGGAGCGGAGAACGAGGGGAATTTGCCCCCAATCGCCACACGGGAAACGAATGACCACTTTATGGATCGCCGTCGGGTCGATGGTCGCCTACGTGATCGCCTACCACAGCTACGGTCGCTGGCTGGCCCGCAAGATATTTCGGCTCGACGCCCACGCCTCGGTGCCGAGCATCGAATTGTGCGACAATCGCGATTTTGTTCCCACGAACAAATCGGTGCTGTTTGGGCATCACTTCACATCGATCGCCGGTACCGGACCGATCGTGGGACCGGCGATCGCCGTCATGTGGGGCTGGCTTCCGGCGCTCGTATGGGTCTTGCTCGGTTCGATTCTGATCGGTGCGGTTCATGATTTTGGATCACTGGTCGTATCGATCCGCAGCAAGGGACAAACCGTTGGCGACGTCGCCGGTCGCGTCCTGAACCGACGCGTGCGACTGTTGTTTCTGCTGATCCTGTTCATGGCGTTGACCATCGTGCTGGCGATTTTCGGGTTGGTGATCGCCGCGGTGTTCAAGCAATATCCGGCGTCGATCTTTCCCTGCCTGGTTCAGATTCCGATCGCCGTCGTGATCGGCGTCTGGCTGCACCGCAAGAATGTCCATCTGTTGGCCCCTTCGTTGATCGCGCTGACGGTGATGTACTTGACGCTGGTCTTTGGTGATGTCGGTATTCTTGGCCAATGGAATAGCATGATGGCCGGTTGGTCGGTCATTACCTGGGTCCTCATCCTGCTGGTTTATTCCTACGTCGCCTCGGTGTTGCCGGTCTGGTTGCTGCTGCAACCACGCGATTACATCAACTCGCTGCAGTTGATCACGGCGCTAGGACTTGTGGTCGTGGGCTTGATCACCGCCGGGCTGATCGGCGGTGCGCCGCTGTCGGTTGGCGGCGAGCGTGTGCCATTGGAGATTTCGGCGCCGATGATTCGTGCCAATCCCGAGGGTGCACCGGCAGTCATCCCGTTTCTGTTTATCACCATCGCCTGTGGCGCGTGCAGCGGATTTCATTGCCTCGTTTCCTCCGGGACATCGAGCAAGCAGATCAAGAACGAGATGGACGCCCAATTCGTCGGCTATGGATCGATGTTAACCGAAGGTTTTTTGGCGACGATCGTGATCCTGGCTTGCGTCGCAGGTCTTGGTCTTGGTGCCACGACGGCGTTGGGCAGCGGCGAGATCGTGACGGGCGAGGCGGCCTACATGGCCAGATACGCGTCCTGGGGTTCGGCTGCAGGATTGGGGGCAAAGATCGGGGCGTTCGTCGACGGCTCGGCAAACTTTCTCAAGGCAATGGCCGTGCCGTCATCGGTTGCCGTGGCAATCATGGGGGTGCTCGTCGCTTCGTTTGCCGGCACCACACTCGATACCGCCTGCCGATTGCAGCGTTATGTCATTCAAGAGTTGGCGGCAACGTTTGTCGGAAATCGACGTCGCGAGACGACGCGTTCGGCGATTTCCCTGAACCCGATGGTGTGGCTGACCAACAAACACGGCGCGACAATCTTTGCCGTTGCATTGGCTTTGATCATTGCGGCGTTGCCCGCACCGGGAACCACGGTTTCGATGAGCGATGCGGCGCAAGGACAACTTCCGGCAGACTATCTCGCCAGCAACCCCGATTTACCTGCCGCTGCCACCGCGGGCGGTGTTGCCGGCGCGACTTGGTGGCTGACCACATTCGCGGGAAAAGGAGGCCTGATTCTGTGGCCATTGTTCGGTGCCACCAATCAACTTCTCGCGGGACTCGCCTTCCTGGTCATTTCGTTCTTTTTGTGGCGCAGAAGCATTCCGGTGTGGTTTATCGTCATTCCCATGGTGTTCATGCTGATCATGCCCGCTTGGGCGATGTTGTCCGACCTGCCCCATTGGTTGGACCCGCATGATGCCGATGGCAACTCAACCCCGCCGAATTGGGTCGTCATTGTGATCGGCGCCACGACGTTGGTGTTAGAAGCGTGGATGTTGGTCGAGGCAATCATCCTGTGGCCAAAGGTCAAAGGAATGGTGGAAGCGGCCGTGCCCGCCACGCCACCGGCACCGGCACCTGCAGTCGCGACGGTGGCGGCGACAGCACCGGCAGCGAGTGGCCCGAATTTCTGAGCCCCGAATCTGCTTCGTCGAATCGTGATCTCAATTCGATCCGTCCTACAGGACAAACGGACCGTGTATCAGGGAGGTAATGAAATGCCGATCGAATCTGCCGATTCCGTCAGGGCGATCTCGCGCCGCGATTTTCCGACGGCCGACCAGTCCGCCGAAACCAGCTGTGCTGGTTGTCGCCAGCTGACCGCCCGCGTCGAGCGACTCGAGCAGCAGCTGCTGAGTTCACAAAGCGACCGAACCGCTGTGCCGCGATTGGCGACAACGAGTTGCTATTGGATTTGCATCGTGGTTCACGCGGTCTGTATCTTTTTGCTTTACTCGTCGCCCTACCTGATTCAACTCGGAATGGTGGCCATGATCGGCGCCCTTGCCACGGTCACGGTATGTCACGCATTCTCGACCCTCGCGATTCCCGGAAAAATATTGCGGACTTTATTGTCGTGTAGCATCGTGATCGCATCCGCACTGATCGCGATGTCGCTGCAGGAGATACTCGATGTGTCCGAATTCATGCCCTTCGTTCTGGTTTACACGCCATTTTTCTTTGCCAGTGGATGGTTCGTGGCCAAACTATTTGTCTGGGTTCGTGGCTGGAAAATCGTCCCCCCGGGACGAGAGACCGCTGCTCCCAAGTTACAGATTTGGCACCTGTTGACGTGCACATCGTTCGCCGCGTTGTACCTCGCGGTGACCCGATTCATGGTCGACGACTGGACGGATCTGGTCGCCCCGGAATCGATTTCGGTCATGCTGTATGTGGATCTATCGGTTATGATCGCCGCTCTGCTTTCCTGTCTGCTTGCACGAATCATCTTGAGCCACCGCGGGGAGAGGATGGGCAGGAATCTTGTCCTATTCGCGGTTGCTGTTTTTGGGCTGTCGGTCACCGCTTATGGCGTCGTCGCGGTTCTCTCGGGTTTGGATTTTACGGATGCCGATACCATCCTTGGTCTGACCGTTTATTTTGTACTGGCGGTGTTGGGGCTGTTGGCCTCATCGACGTTCACTTTTGTCATGCTGCGATTGGCCAAATATCGGATGTGTCATCCGTGATCTCTTTCGCGATTTCCGCGACTCGTCCACCGCTCGTCCAATCTGCCAGCCCACCCTACGCTTGGAGCGTCGGATCGCACACAATTCGCTTGTTACCTCCAAATCGATCGCTTTGTCTGATTCTTTATCATGCGTGTTCTCTCTGGTATTCAACCGACCGGCCGCCCCCACTGGGGCAACTATTTCGGCGCGATTCGTCAATACATTGACCTCCAGGAGGAACACGACGGGTTTTATTTCATCGCTGATCTGCACGCATTGACGACCGTGCGAACCCCCGATCAATTGCGTCAAAACACGTTCGACATGGCGTTGGACTTGTTGGCTCTCGGGCTTGATCCTTCAAAGGCGACGTTGTTTGTCCAATCGCACGTGCCCGAGGTCAGCCAGTTGTGTTGGTTGCTGATGACTGGCACGCCGATGGGATTGCTGGAACGATGTGTCTCGTACAAAGAAAAGAAGGAAGCGGGAATTCCGTCCGATGCGGGACTATTCACTTATCCCGTCCTGCAAGCAGCCGACATCCTGGCCTATGACAGTCAGATCGTTCCGGTCGGGGCCGATCAGGTCCAGCACATCGAGGTGTGTCGGGATATCGCGGGCAGCTTCAATCACCAGTTCGGTGAGACGTTTGTGATGCCAACGGCAAAAACGTTGAGTGATGGTGCGAAGGTGCCCGGCACCGATGGCCAAAAGATGAGCAAAAGCTATGACAACACGCTTCCGCTGTTCGGAGATGTCAAGAAGATCCGCAAGCAAATCATGCGAATCACGACCGACAGCCGTTCGATGGAAGATCCAAAGGACCCCGAAGACGACCATTTGTTCCAGTTGTATCGGCTGTTTGCCTCGGCGGAGGAAACCGATTCGATGGCCGCGATGTACCGCCGCGGCGGCTTTGGCTATGGCGATGTCAAGAAGGCGGTCGCGGAAGCCAGCGAAACGTACTTTTCCAACGCCCGAGCGCGGCGCAGTGAATTGGAGGCGAATCTTGATTACGTTCAGCACACGCTTTCCGAGGGCGCGGAGCGGGCACGGCAGGTAGCGGCCCAGGTACTCGCCCGCGCCCAGCGTGCCTGTGGGTTACGATAGAGCACTGGCGGTTCAGGACAAGTCTTCGCAGTCCTGGGCCTGCCAGCAAAAACGTTTTCTCTTGCTTCACCCGTGCAGCGAAGACCTGCACGGGACCACGGTACCCCGCTGACGACATCGATGGCGATTCTTGGCATCGGAACGGAAATCGTTGAGTGTGTTCGCATCGCGAAGATGATCGAGGCTCATGGCGAACAGTTTTTGGAGCGTGTTTATACCGCGAACGAAATTGAATATTGCATCCGGGCGGCCAACTCGAATCAGCACTTCGCCAAGCGGTGGGCGGCGAAGGAAGCGGCCATGAAGGCGATGCGATGTCGCAACCACGGTGTTCGCTGGACCGACATCGAAATCATCGTCAACTTTGGTGAAGGTCCGACTGTAGCATTGGGCGGCATGGCTTCCATGTGTGCCGAACAAACCGGGATCGAAAAACTCCATGTATCCTTCGGTGCCTGTCGCACTCATGCAACCGCATACGTCCTGGCAACGGACGAATTGGACTAATCACGGATGATGCGATTGGCTCTTCATTGGCGAATCCTCATCGGAATGATCGCCGGCTCGATCGTTGGGGTCACGCTCAATCTCGGCTTCTCCACTCGCTCGGTCAAGATCACCGACACCCGGCAATTACCCCCTGGTATCGTCCAAGCCGAGATCCACGACTCATCCGACCAAACAACGATCGGCTACACGGCCGAAGACGGAACTCGCAGGTCCTACATCATCGATCCGATGTCGAGTGTTGAGGAGACGCTCGGATCGGTAGCGGAACTTGAACGAATCGACGCCGTTGCCGCCAAAGTGTATCGCCAGCAGGGGCAGAGCGCTGCCAAGCGTGCTGGCGGAATTTTCCAGCGTTTGGGCGGCCTGTTCTTGCGAATGCTGCAGATGGTCGCGGTACCGCTGATCGTCACTTCGTTGATGACCGGGATCATGGGACTCGGCGGGGGACAGGGCATCGGTCGGCTGTTTCGACGCACCCTTCTGTACTATCTGATCACCAGCTTGCTGGCGATTGTGACCGGATTGATCGTTGTCAATACGATCCGACCCGGATTGAGGGGCAAGCAGGTGGTGATGGCGGAAGCCGAAGTGACACACGCCAAGCCGCTCGGTGAAGTGTTGTTCGAGCAGTTGGAGGCAATGATCCCCAGGAATCCACTTGGCTCGCTCGTCGAGCCGAATTTTCTGTCGATCATCGCATTCACGATCGCGTTTTCGCTCTTCGCGCTGTCGGTCGGAGGTGAAACGGCGACGCGTATCGCATCATTCGCTTCTGACGGTTTTCATGTGATGATGGCGATGACGTCGGCGATCATTTCGCTGGCACCGTTTGGCGTCTTTTTCTTGATCGCCAATGTGACAGCGACTCAGGGTTCAGGCATCTTCTTATCGCTCGGTTGGTACGTCTTGTCGGTGTCGCTGGCACTGCTGATCCACGCGGCGATCACGTTGCCTTTGATTCTGAAGTTTGTCGCCCGACAGGCGCCGGCCAAGTTTGCCCGGGCAATGTCACCGGCGCTGTTGACCGCATTCAGCAGCGCTAGCAGTAACGGCACTTTGCCGTTGACATTGTCCAACGCCGAAAACCGAGCAGGCATCAGCAATAAGACTAGTTCGTTCGTGTTGCCGCTTGGTGCCACGATCAACATGGACGGCACGGCACTGTACGAGGCGGTTGCGGTGCTGTTCATCGCGCAACTGCACCATGGCTACAATTTGGATTTGAGCCAACAAATCGTTGTTGCGTTAACGGCACTGTTGGCCAGCATCGGCGCGGCCGGGATTCCCCATGCCGGTTTGGTGATGATGTCGATCATCTTGCACGCAGTTGGGCTGCCGCTGGAGATGCAAGGTGTGATCCTAGCGGTCGATCGCGTCTTGGACATGTGTCGCACCGCGGTCAATGTTTGGAGCGACTCCTGCGGATGTGCGGTGGTCGAGTCATTCGAGTCCTCGATTGCCGACGGAAGCTGAATGCAGGTGGTGACGTTGTAGCCAGTGTCCGTTGCTCGGTCGGCTTCGACATTCCTTGTTCGGTGTACGGAGTTTTCGATGCGCAGAGAATATCGAATGTCGAACAAGGAACGCCGAAATCGGAAGGGTTGGAAAGGCAATGAGCCCGTTCTGTGCTCGTTCTGTGGTGATCTCCGACCCCGTGACTGCCTGAAAACTGCGAAGCAGTGGCAAGCGATAGCCTGGGGCAAGCAATGCTCGTCTCGGCGAGCATTTCGCAGCCCCAGGACCGTCAAGCGAAACCGGAAATCCCCCGGCGGCGATTTGGCGGCGACGCCGCCAAATCGCCGCCGGGAAGGTTTGTCGAATGCGTGTCGTTTCCTGGGGTTCCACCAGCCTCGCTAACGCTCGTTGGTTCACCCCAGGCTATCACCTGCCACCGCTTCGCGGCTTTCCTTTTTCTTAGCGACTGCGCGTCACTCCGATGGCGAACGAATAGTTGATCGACTTCGTCATTCGACATTCCTTGTTCGGTGTACGGAGTTTTCGATGTGCAAGAGAATACCGAATGTCGAACAAGGAACGCCGAAATCGGAAGGGTTGGAAAGGCAATGAGCCCGTTCTGTGCTCGTTCTGTGGTGATCTCCGACCCCGTGACTGCCTGAAAACTGCGAAGCAGTGGCAGGTGATAGCCTGGGGCAAGCAATGCTCGTCTCGGCGAGCATTTCGCAGCCCCAGGACCGTCAAGCGAAACCGGAAATCCCCCGGCGGCGATTTGGCGGCGACGCCGCCGCCAAATCGCCGCCGGGAAGGTGTTTCGAAGGATGCGTATCGTTTTCCTGGGGTTCCACCAGCCTCGCTAACGCTCGTTGGTTCACCCCAGGCTATCACCTGCCACCGCTTCGCGGCTTTCCTTTTTCTTAGCGACTGCGCGTCACTCCGATGGCGAACGAATAGTTGATCGACTTCGTCATTCGACATTCCTTGTTCGGTGTACGGAGTTTTCGATGTGCGCAGAGAATATCGAATGTCGAACAAGGAACGCCGAAATCGGAAGGGTTGGAAAGGCAATGAGCCCGTTCTGTGCTGATCTCCGACCCCGTGACTGCCTGAAAACTGCGAAGCAGTGGCAGGTGATAGCCTGGGGCAAGCAATGCTCGTCTCGGCGAGCATTTCGCAGCCCCAGGACCGTCAAGCGAAACCGGAAATCCCCCGGCGGCGATTTGGCGGCGACGCCGCCGCCAAATCGCCGCCGGGAAGGTGTTTCGAAGGATGCGTATCGTTTTCCTGGGGTTCCACCAGCCTCGCTAACGCTCGTTGGTTCACCCCGGGCTATCACCTGCCACCGCTTCGCGGCTTTCCTTTTTCTTAGCGACTGCGCGTCACTCCGATGGCGAACGAATAGTTGATCGACTTCGTCATTCGACATTCCTTGTTCGGTGTACGGAGTTTTCGATGCGCCAGAGAATACCGAATGTCGAACAAGGAACGCCGAAATCGGAAGGGTTGGAAAGGCAATGAGCCCGTTCTGTGCTGATCTCCGACCCCGTGACTGCCTGAAAACTGCGAAACAGTGGCAGGTGATAGCCTGGGGCAAGCAATGCTCGTCTCGGCGAGCATTTCGCAGCCCTAGGACCGTCAAGCGAAACCGGAAATCCTCCGGCGGCGATTTGGCGGCGACGCCGCCAAATCGCCGCCGGGAAGGTGTTTCGAAGGATGCGTATCGTTTTCCTGGGGTTCCACCAGCCTCGCTAACGCTCGTTGGTTCACCCCAGGCTATCACCTGCCACCGCTTCGCGGCTTTCCTTTTTCTTAGCGACTGCGCGTCACTCCGATGGCGAACGAATAGTTGATCGACTTCGTCATTCGACATTCCTTGTTCGGTGTTCGGAGTTTTCGATGCGCGCAGAGAATATCGAATGTCGAACAAGGAACGCCGAAATCGGAAGGGTTGGAAAGGCAATGACCCCGTTCTGTGCTGATCTCCGACCCCGTGACTGCCTGAAAACTGCGAAGCAGTGGCAGGTGATAGCCTGGGGCAAGCAATGCTCGTCTCGGCGAGCATTTCGCAGCCCCAGGACCGTCAAGCGAAACCGGAAATCCTCCGGCGGCGATTTGGCGGCGACGCCGCCAAATCGCCGCCGGGAAGGTTTGTCGAATGCGTGTCGTTTTCCTGGGGTTCCACCAGCCTCGCTAACGCTCGTTGGTTCACCCCAGGCTATCACCTGCCACCGCTTCGCGGCTTTCCTTTTTCTTAGCGACTGCGCGTCACTCCGATGGCGAACGAATAGTTGATCGACTTCGTCATTCGACATTCCTTGTTCGGTGTTCGGAGTTTTCGATGCGCGCAGAGAATATCGAATGTCGAACAAGGAACGCCGAAATCGGAAGGGTTGGAAAGGCAATGAGCCCGTTCTGTGCTGATCTCCGACCCCGTGACTGCCTGATAACTGCGAAGCAGTGGCAGGTGATAGCCTGGGGCAAGCAATGCTCGTCTCGGCGAGCATTTCGCAGCCCCAGGACCGTCAAGCGAAACCGGAAATCCTCCGGCGGCGATTTGGCGGCGACGCCGCCGCCAAATCGCCGCCGGGAAGGTTTGTCGAATGCGTGTCGTTTCCTGGGGTTCCACCAGCCTCGCTAACGCTCGTTGGTTCACCCCGGGCTATCACCCTGCCACCGCTTCGCGGCTTTCCTTTTTCTTAACAGTCCGAACGGGGTCAGCGCATTTGCGAACGCGCAGGACAGGCACCAGGAAAGGCGTGTGAGTGCAGTCCTGCATCCTTTGATTCACTTGTTGATTGAAGAGTGTTACTACCTCCAATACACACGGGAAACGTCGATGGTTTCGAGTTGTTTTATACAATCTCCAATCAAGCTTCGCTTGATTGGGGCCTAGGGAGATTGCTCATTCAAGCCCCAGTCATAATCGAGATAGTCGATACTGACCGCGTTCCTCTTTGCCGCATCGATTGCATCGCTGGTCGGCAACCACTCCGCAATTCGTCGTAACTGCGCGGGCTGGTCTGGCCCGAAGTCCTCGGCGAACCACTTCAGGATCGATGACAGATAAAACTTGTGGTTGCTCGTGTCGAAGCGAAAATTAGGGCCGCGACCGAAAAAGTCTTTTGCGTTCCGCTGCAACTGCTGTTCAATACGATCGCTGACGTAGGCTTCGTTCAACAACCGCGGACAACTGATCGAGGCGCACACGATCGCAAAATGGATGCGCGGCTCGGACATTTTCCGAAGCACGCCGTGCTCGATCTGTTCCAAAGAATAGGGTTTTCCGCCAACATACAGTTGCAGGTCTTTCCAAATGTTGTATCCGAACAACCTTGCCGTATGGTTGCGGATGCTGGACGTTGGATACTCGCGTAAGATGCCTCGGATGGTCACAGCGTTGTAAGCATTGATCCAAAACGCCAACTTCGATTCACGCGACGTAGCGACCGTTGGGTTGGCAGCGGAAAGCGCCACCAGGTACCGTTCGAGTTGCTGTGTGTCGGTCGAATTGGCCTTGAGGGCCTGATAATTGACCAGACCGTCCCGATTGACATACTTCTGCAGTAGCGAGTCCCAAGAGGTATGATCGATCTCGTCCATGGAGACACTGGCGGATGATTTTGTCCCCACAAACACGGGTGAACCGGCGAGCAAGGTGGGCGCACCATCGGCCACCATCGCCGCACTTACCGCGACCAGGACCAGACGTGTGAAATTCGACATTGGGATTCCTTGCGACAGTCGGTGTGGTGATCAGCATTTTGCTTTGCCGTTAGGATGACTGTCGAGATCGATTCTCCGCCAGTTTTCATCGACGGCCGCGCGGTGGATCCGATCTGCCGATGACCATTCAAGCATATCCGTTGAGGCTCAATTCCGACGGGATCCGGGGGTTTTTGTGTTGCTTCTGGCCGTGCCGGGACTCGTTTCACTACGTCCGGTCTACAAGAAAATCTCTCCGACTCGCCGGAAACGCGAACCATGTCTGACACGAATCCCTACCGACCCGCTACGGACGCTGTGCAGGCGAGCGGAGACGTTGCACCACCCGCGGGCGACAGCGGTCGATGGAAGCCGATCTTGATTCTGTTGATCGTCATGTCGGCTGCATTGCTATACGTTCAATATGGCCATTTGTTGTCGCTGCAAAGCCTGGCCAAGAAAGAATCGGACTTGCGGGCGTTTCAGGGAGCTCATCCTTATCTGGTCTATGGCGTGGCGTTCGTCGTTTACGTCGCGGTCACCGGATTGTCGCTGCCCGGCGCGACGCCGCTGACACTGGTATACGGCTGGTACTTCGGATTCTGGCGGACCGTGTTGTTGGTCAGCTTTGCGTCAACCGCGGGCGCGACGATCGCATTCCTGATGAGTCGGTATCTGCTCGGCGACACGGTGCAGCGGAAGTTTGGCGACAGGTTGCGATTTTTTAATCAGCAGCTGGAAAGGGAAGGTGCATTCTATCTGTTCATGTTGCGACTGATTCCCGCCGTGCCGTTCTTTGTCATCAACCTGGTCATGGGATTGACGCCGCTGAAGGCGAGGACGTTTTGGTGGGTCAGTCAGATCGGAATGCTGCCTGGCACGATGGTTTACGTTTACGCGGGATCGCGGGTGCCGAGCCTGAGTGTCCTTGCGGAACAGGGGGTGTCGGCAGTCTTTTCGCCCCGGCAATTCACGGAACTGGCGATCGCCTTCGGCTTACTGGGGCTGTTTCCGCTGGTGATCAAAAAGGTGATCCATCGTCGAACGGCGGCACCGCTCGGCTAGTGCGATTCCAACCCGCTTACCCATAACGAATCGATACGCATGTCCGAACTCGTACAGCTTCAGCCGTATGACGTCCACAATCAAAAACTCGAGTCGAACGTCCATCCTCTCGATTGGGTCAACCCCGAGCCGGCTAGCCGATACAACTTGGTCGTCATCGGCGGCGGGACGGCGGGGTTGGTTTCGGCAATGGGTGCCAATGGAGTGGGGGCCAAGGTTGCCTTGATTGAACGCGATCTGTTGGGTGGTGACTGTCTGAATGTCGGCTGCGTTCCTTCCAAAGCTTTGATCAGCGCCGCACGAATCGCCGCCGCGGTGCGTGATGCCGAGCCGTTTGGCGTGCGTGTGCCGAACGGGACATGTGTCGATTTTCCCGCAGTCATGGAACGAATGCGACGGTTGCGAGCCGGGATCAGTCCGCACGATTCGGCGGCCAGGTTTCGCGATGCGGGAATCGACGTGTTCATCGGCAACGGCAAGTTCGTTGATCGCCGGACGATCGAAGTCGGCGGCAAACGGCTGAGATTCAGCAAGGCCGTCGTGGCGACGGGGGCTCGCGCCGCGACGCTGCCGATTCCCGGTCTGGATCGGGTGGCGGCGCTGACGAACGAATCTGTCTTCTCGCTGACCGAACTTCCCAAACGTCTGATTGTGATCGGTGGCGGGCCGATCGGCACCGAGATGGCTCAGTGTTTCGCTCGCTTCGGCTCCGAAGTCACTCAGATTGAAAAGGCGAATCATATTCTTCCCCGTGAAGACAGCGAAGCCGCAATGATCGTTCAGCGAGCATTGGCAAAGGATGGGGTGCGGATCGTAGCCAACACGATGGTCAAACGAATCGAACGACGTGGCGATCTGAAAATCGTGGTGATCGAACACGAAGGCTCGGAATCCGAACTCATTGGCGATGAAGTACTGGTCGGCATCGGTCGCACACCGAACGTCGATGGCATGGGTCTGGAGATTGCCGGTGTCACGTTCGACCATCGCACGGGAGTCGACGTCAACGATCGACTGCGAACCAGCAACCCCAGGATCTACGCTGCGGGCGATGTCGCATCCAAATACAAGTTCACGCATGCTGCCGATTTCATGGCCCGAATTGTGATTGGCAACGCTCTTTTTTTCGGTCGCGGAAAAGCGAGCCGTTTGACCGTTCCCTGGGCAACGTACACTTCACCCGAGCTCGCTCACGTTGGCATTCAGCCCCGAGAGGCGGAGGAACAGGGGATCGCAATCGACACCTACACGCAGCCACTATCCGGCGTGGACCGTGCGATCCTGGAAGGCGAATCGGAGGGTTTCGTACGTGTTCACGTCAACAAAGGAAAGGACAAGATCCGCGGAGCGACGGTGGTGGCGAACAACGCGGGTGACATGATCAGCGAGATCACGCTAGCCATGAACAACGGGTTAGGATTGAAAAAGCTCGGCTCGACCATTCATCCCTATCCGACACAGGCCGAAGCGATTCGCAAGTTGGGTGATCAATTCAACCGAACGCGGTTGACACCGATGATTGCTGGCGCCATGAAGCAGTGGCTCGGCTGGACACGCTAAATAAGATGGATCCCTGGTTATACTCGTGGAAAGTCTGGGGTGGGGGTGGCCACCCTTCCCGGAGCGATCTTGTGATAAGATCAAGATCCAATCGGAAGGGGGTTTTCATGACCAAAGGGGTTTCGATGATCGTCAAGAACGTTGGTTCGGTAATCGTTGTGCTTTTGGCGATGGTAATACCGGCGATTGCCCAGGAAGATGACTCTCGCATTCAGACCGGTCACAATTTGCTGCGGGATGTGCGCGTCGAGCCGGTGGTTGCTCCCGGTAGCCAACTTGGACCGATCGCGGTCAAGGATGTCAGCGGCGAATCGCTGTATCTGGCCGATCTGCTGGAACGAGGGCCCGCGGTGTTCGTGTTCCTGTCCACGACGTGCCCACTCGCAAAACGTTACACCGCACGGCTGAACCGTCTTCATCAGACTTACTCTCGTCGCGGCGTGACGCTGATCGCCGTCTTCCCCAATATCGACGAGACGAAGGCCGGGATCAAAGACTACTTGCAAGCAGTGGATTTTTCGTTTGCCGCGGTTCGAGATGTCGGTGGCTACCTCGCCGAGCGGCTCGGCGCAACGATGACACCACAGGCTTTCGTCGTCGATCAAGATTCTGTCCTTCGTTATCGCGGGGCCATTGATGACAACCGTTATGAAACACGAGTCAAACAACATCACCTCGTTGATGCCCTTGATGCGGTGCTTGCCGGCGCGGAAGTGAAGACGCCAAGTGTCGATGCGCTGGGTTGCAGCATCTATCACTCGACACCACCGGGTGAGGGAGAGGTTACCTACACCGGCAAGGTCGCGCGGATCTTGCAGGACAATTGCCAGGGCTGCCACCGACCCGGTCAAGTGGCGCCCTTCGCTTTGACGAATTACGAACAGGCCGTGCGTTGGAAGACGGAGATCAAAGAGTACACACACGCTCGATTGATGCCGCCCTGGAAAGCCGCGCCGGGATTCGCCGAGTACAAGAATGACATCAGCCTGACCAGCGACGAGTTGCAATGGATCGCGGACTGGGTGGATGCTGGAGCGCCGCAGGGAGACCCCGATGACATGCCTCCGGCGCCGCGATTCAACGATGGTTGGGCCTACGGCGAGCCGGACCTGATCATCGAAATGCCCGAAGAGTACGTGATTGGACCGGAGGGTGAAGACGACTATCGCCATTTCGTCATTCCTTATGAATTCGGCAAACATCGATTCGTGGAAGCGGTCGACGTCCGGCCTGGGAATCGAAGCGTGGTCCATCACGTGATTGCCTATGTCGACACGAGCGGCAAGGCTCGCGAATTGGATGCCGCCGATCCAGGTCCCGGTTACACGCGATTTGGAGATGTCGGTTTCCAGCCCGCCTCGCTGATCGGTGGCTGGGCACCTGGGAATCTGCCCGAAAAGACACCTCACGGGACTGGGCGTTGGTTGCCCGACAAGTGCGATATCGTGCTGCAGGTGCACTACTACCGAACCGGTGTCGAAGAACGAGATCGAACGCGAGTCGGCATTTATTTCTCACCAGACCCTGATCCTGTACCCACTCGTCTGGCAACGGTGATCAACACCAAATTCGTAATTCCTGCCGGCGAGAAGCGGCACGAAGTTCGTGCGCAACATGTCATCAAGGAATCGTCCTACCTCTTTGCGGTGACACCGCACATGCACCTGATCGGCGAAACGATGCAAGTGACCGCACATTGCCCCAATGGCAAAGAGATTCCGATCGTCAAGATCGACGACTGGGACTTCAATTGGCAGAACACCTATCTCTTTCGCGAGTTTCAACATCTGCCGGCCGGCACAAAGGTGCAACTCGTTGCCACGTTCGACAACTCACCAGAGAATCCCAACAATCCCAACAGTCCGCCGCAGGACGTCGCTTGGGGCGAAAAGACGACCGACGAAATGTGCATTGCGTTTCTCGGACTGCTGCGAGAATCAGAGTACGATCCGGAAAGACAATGATTGTTAGCATTTTCAATGATGTGATCGGTCCCGTAATGAGGGGCCCGTCGAGTTCGCATTGTGCGGCGGCGCTGCGAATCGGTCGGCTTGCCCGCGACCTGATGCGTGGCGAAATTGATTCCATCGTGGTCGAATTCGACAATGGTGGTTCGCTGCCATCGACGCACACGAGCCAAGGATCGGACATGGGCCTGTGTGGCGGTCTGCTGGGTTGGGAAGCCGACGACGATCGTTTGCCCGATTCGCCGCGGTTTCTCCAAGACGCTGGGATTGATCTGCGTTTTCGATACATCGACATCGGTGACCCGCATCCTAATACCTATCGATTGACTTTGTGCGGCGGCGATTGTCGGCATCATTTGATCGCCATCTCGACTGGCGGAGGAATGTTCGAGGTGATCGAGATCGACGGAGCGACAGTCTCGATCGGTGGCGATTACGACGAGACGTTGATCTGGTTTGACAAAACACCGCAGATCGAAGCCGATGCGGTTCGCTCGCAACTGGCGGCCGACGAAGTGATCATTCACGAATCGCCCAAGGGACGTTTGGTCGAGATTCGATCGCAACAACCGGCCTCCGATGCCGAGTTGGCACTTGCAATGCCGATCGGAAAAGCGCTGGCTGTCTGCCGTCTTGGCCCAGTATTGCCGATCCGATCTCGTCGTGATCTGGACGTCCCGTTTCGCAGTTGCAGTGAGATGCTGGCTTACGATGGCGAGCGAAACACGCCACTGTGGAAGCTGGCCGTCGATTATGAGATGCGCCGGGGAGGATTGAGCGAAGCGGAAGTGATCGAAAAGATGTGCCAGATCGTACGGATCTTGCGGCGGAGCGTGCAGCAAGGTCTCTCGGGTACCGAATATGCCGATCGCGTGTTGGGTTTCCAGTCGGGCGGCTTTCAAAGATTGATGAACGAGGGGCGTTTGATTGACGGCGGAGTATTGAACCGGGTGGTCTTATACACAACGGCGTTGATGGAGGTCAAAAGCTCGATGGGGGTGATCGTCGCCGCACCGACAGCGGGTGCTTGTGCGGCGCTGCCGGCAACCTGTCTGGCCATCGGCGAAGCGATGAAGCTGGAGGATACGGAAATTGCCAAGGGCATGTTGGCTGCCGGAGTCATTGGCGTATTCATCGCCACCCACTGGAGTTTCGCGGCAGAGGTCGGTGGATGCCAGGCCGAGGGTGGATCGGCCGCCGCGATGTCGGCGGCGGCGCTGGTGAACTACTCCGGCGGCACGCTACGGCAGGCAGTGGGAGCGGCATCGATGGCAATGCAAAACATGCTCGGTTTGATCTGCGATCCGGTCGCGAATCGTGTCGAAGTTCCCTGTCTGGGAAAGAACGTGCTGGCAGCCAGCAACGCGATTTCCTGTGCCAACATGGCGCTGGCCGGTTTTGATGCGGTGATTCCGTTTGACGAAACGATCGCCGCAGCCAAGGCGGTTGCCGAAAAAATGCCACGCGAGCATCGTTGCACCGCGCTGGGTGGATTGGCGACGACGCCAACGTCCCTGGCGATCGAAAAACGTTTGAAACAGGCGGCGGCTTGCGGATCGGGATGCGGCTGTGGGCCGAAGCTTGCCGGCATCGGTTCCCAGCAACAGCCGCGAAGTGGCTCCGCAACATAGCCCCCCCGGTGAGCCCGCCGAGCCTGAGCTGATATTGGATTTGAGAATCAGAGACGTTGATCCGGATAGCGACCGATCCGACTAGCTGCGATCCTCGAGAATTCGCACCACGCCGGCCAGGTCGGCCGGCAGCGGAGCCTCGAAGGTCATCGGTTTGCCCGATTGTGGATGATCAAATTTCAACAGCCGCGCGTGCAACGCGTGACGCTGCAAAATCGGTGGCTGATTCGGATCGTTGGCCATCCCGCGGAGCGTCGCTTCGGTGATTTGCGCGTGGCCGGCATAGAGTCGGTCGCAGAGGATCGGGCAGCCGATGTGCCCCAAGTGGACGCGGATTTGATGGGTCCGGCCTGTCTTTGGTTTCACACGAACGATCGTGAATCGATCGTGTCGCGAAATCACTTCGTAGAAAGTGGACGCCGGCTTGCTGGTGACATGTCCTTCACGGATCGCCATCTTGTCGCGTTGGTAGGGATGGCGACCGATCGGCACATCGATCAGGTCGCGATCACGATCGATCCGGCCAGCGGTAATGGCGAAATACTCCTTTTCAACCTTTCGGTCGTGAAACTGCTCGGCAAGATGAATGTGGACCGCATTCGTCTTCGCGACCACGATCACGCCACTGGTTTCTCGATCGAGCCGATGAACGATCCCGGGTCGAGTCGGACCGCCGACGTCCGAGAGAGATTGAAAACGAAACGCAAGCGCGCTGGTCAACGTGCCGCTCCAGTTTCCTCGGGCGGGATGCACCACCATTCCGGCCGGTTTGTTGACGACGACCAAACCATCGTCTTCATACAGCACATCGAGCGGAATGTTCTCGGGAATTGTCTCGTCAATCGCAGCAGGTGGCAGCAAAAACCGAATCCTTTGCTGGGCACGCAGTTTGACACTCGGGCGCACCTCCTTGCCGTCGACTTGGGTTCCGCCCTGCTGAACGGCCTGGCGGATCTGGGTGCGACTGTAGCCATCGCAGCACTGTGACAGGAACAGGTCGATTCTTTGACCTGCCGCCGATTCGGGGACAACGAATTCGCGGAACACTTGACCCGACGCATCAATTGAATCGACAGTGTCAGGTTCGGATTTTGGATCGCCAGGTGGGTGTGTGATGGGGGCTACTCTTGATCGTTTCCCGCGTCGTCGGTCGCGGGCTCATCGGCATCGCCGGAAGGAGTTTTTGGGTTCTCGACCGCCGAGGTCGGATCCTCGGGAGTCGGTGGCGAATCGGTCGATTCCGCAGCGTCGTTCGATTTCCCGGCAGCTTTGTCGGTGGTCGCACCGTTCGCTGCCGGATCGGTGGTGTCCTTGTCGGCGCCACTTTCGGTCGCCTCGCCACTCTCTTTTGCGGTGCCGTTCTCTTTTGCGGGGCCGCTCTCTTTTGCGGTGCCGTTCTCTTTGGCTTCGCCGTTCTCCTTGGCGGTGGGGGCATCGGCAGCGGATTGTTCGGGCATCGGAATCCCTTTACTCAGATCCTTGTCGCTGCTTTCGGCACCGAGATCGGGAAGGCTCAACTTGGGAAGATTCAAGTCAGGCAGATCGGGCAGCGTCGCGCCGCCGGGCAGCGAAGGTGGTAACGAGGGATCGGCGGGTGAGAAATCCTGCTCGGAAAACCAGACCAGGAACTTCTGCGTTTCGGGTGTCGACAGGCTGTCGATTCGTTCCTGAGCTTTTTTGATCATCGCTTCGGACTCATTTGCCGCGATGCAGTCTTTGTAGGCAGCGATCGCCGCGTCGATATCGCCGCGTGCTTCGGAGGCCCGCGCGATGCCGAAATTGGCTCGTGATCGAAGCAGCGGATCGGTGCTGGCATCGAGAGCTTCCTGGTAGGTGATTCTCGCTTGATCGAGCGTCTCCTCGGCATTCCCCCGGTTGATGAAGAGTGTCCGAATCCCCTCGCCCAGATACTCGTTGGCTTGATACAGACGCGACCAGACGCCAGCCGGGGTGTCGGGAAAGTTGTCGCCGACCTGCGCCAGCACTTCGGCATCCCCGCTGCCGGTGGCCTGGATCAGTTGCAGCGTCGCATCGCTTCGTTCGCCCGTGTTCTTGCTGTTGTACAATCCGTACGCGATCGTTCCCAAAATCGCGGCACCCACGACGATAGCGATGATCCGCGAGTAAGGCTCGATCGAACGGTTGATCCGACCAAGGTAATTGGCCAATTCGTTCTGTTGCAATTCGTGACGGCGGTCGCTTTTCATGACTGCTTGGGCTGTGGAGGCTGATTGCGTTAGGTGTACCGGAAGCTCGCAAGTATAGAAATCGCTTGGACTTAGCGTCAAGAGAGGCGGTTAGGCCTGTTCAACGGCATGCTCCCGCAGCTCCTCAAGCGACGCGAACTCGAGTGTGGACATATGACAGGCTTCCAGGACGACCGGTGGGGCCATTCCGGCGTCGTAGGCTTCTTTCCAGCGGGCGGCACAGAGACACCAACGATCACCCGGTTGCAGTCCTGGAAAACGGAACGCTGGGTTGGGTGTGGTCAAATCGTTGCCCCGCGATTTGCTGAATTCCAGAAACTCCGCGGTCACTTGCGTACAAACGACGTGCAGCCCCGCGTCCTCGGAACCGGTGTTGCAACAACCATCGCGGTAGAAACCGGTCATCGGATCGGTGCCGCAAGCGGCTAGTTCGCCACCTAAAACGTTTTTTCCTGGCATCGGTTCGTCCGTTTGATTTGGGGCCGGGGGGGGGAGGGACGCGAAAATCGAATCGTGCGATCCGAGGATCCGGCCGTGATGAAGCATCGAAAATCGTTTCGTGGTCACGTCCGCGAACCAGCGACAGTTGCCGTTGTTTCGGTATAGTAATACCACAACTCATCGGGCCGGAAACAGCGGAACAGTAGGACATGGACGCGATTCTTCGAGACCTCACTGAAGCCCAGCGTGACGCGGTCGGTCACCTTGACGGTCCACTTTTGATTCTGGCCGGGCCCGGTTCCGGCAAGACTCGGGTGGTAACGCATCGGATCGCCCACCTGTTGGCCTGTGGCGTCCAGCCGTGGCAGATTGCGGCGTTGACGTTCACCAATAAAGCGGCCGAAGAGATGCGGATCGCGAGTCGACATCTTGGCACCGGGCCAGGGCGTCTGGATGGGGACGTTCCACCGCTTCTGTGCCCAGCAATTGCGGCGATATGCGTCGATGGTCGGGCTGGCGAAAACTATTCGATCTACGACATGTCGGATTCCAAACAGGCGATGAAACGCGCGATTGAGGCGGCCGGCGTTTCGACCACGCACGCCTCGCCCGAACAGATCGCCACGTTCGATCAGCCAGCGCGAAAAATCGGCTGGTCACGCCCGAGATGATGCAGGGGCATGCGTTACGACCACGATGACGCGATCGCCTTTCGCGTGTACCCGGTTTACCAGCAACAGTTGCTAACGGCCAACGCGGTTGATTTTGATGATTTGCTGTTTCACGTCGCGCGGCTGCTGCGTGAGAACCCCGAGATCCGCGCGCGAACTGGATGCGCGGTTCAAGTACATCATGGTTGACGAGTACCAGGACACCAATCTTGCCCAGTACGCGATTGTTCGCGCGTTGTCGATCGACCATCCGAATCTGGCGGTGACCGGTGATCCCGATCAATCGATTTACGGATGGCGCGGTGCGGACCTCAATAACATTCTCGATTTTGAAAAGGATTATCCGTCCGTCAAGACGGTTCGATTGGAACAGAATTACCGCAGCACGCCGAACATCTTGCGTGTCGCCGATCAATTGATTCGGCACAACCGGCGTCGCAAACAGAAAGCGCTGTTTACGGAAAACGAAGAAGGCGATGCCGTCATTTTACGGATCTTCGAGGACGGTTATCAGGAGGCCGATGCGATCGCCGACGAAATCGCAAACTCGATCGTCTCGCTGGGACTCAGCCCCCGCGACTTTGCCATTTTCTGTCGCATGAATGCATTGACTCGTTCGCTGGAACACGCGTTACGCAGTCGTGGATTGCCGTATCAGATCATCAACGGGTTGGAGTTTTATCAACGCAAGGAAATCAAAGACTTGTTGGCTTATCTGCACCTGATCAACAATCCGAACCACGACGTGGCGCTGATGCGTGTGATCAACACGCCGACACGAGGGATCGGGGCAAAGACGTTGCAGCGGATTCGCGAACTACGCCGATTCACGACGCATTCCGATGTTGCAGGCGGCTCGACGGGCGGGCTCGATCGATGGCCTGGCGAAAAGATCCGCCGCGATGGTGGCCGGGTTCGTCACCGTTTTCGATCGAGTTTGCGTCAAAGCAACCGCCTCGCTGGAGGACCTGCTGCGGTACCTGGTTGAACAGACTCGCTATGCCGAGTATCTGGAAAAGACGTCGGATGACCAGCAAGACAATGACCGTATCGCCAACGTCGATGAACTGATCACCGCGGCTGTTGAGTTTGATCGCCAGCATCCCGAAGACGGATCGTTGGAGGCTTTTCTGGAACAAGTCGCATTGGTGTCCGATACCGACGCCTTCAAAGATTCGACCGATCGGGTCACGTTGATGACATTGCATGCGGCCAAAGGGCTGGAGTTCCCTCGTGTCTTCGTGATCGGTGTCGAAGACGATCTGATCCCGCACCAACGCTCGAAAGAAGACGAGTCGCAGTTTGAGGAAGAACGCCGATTGCTGTTCGTTGGAATCACGCGTGCCAAGGAGTGGTTGCAACTGAGCTGTTGCAAGCGGCGTGCAATCCGTGGTGAAGTTCGGCCGGTGATCCCCAGTCCGTATTTGAACGAATTGCCCTTGGAGGAAATGCGAAAAATCGAAAACAGTCTCCAGCGAGATTGGTTCGATGACGAACCGGTCGACGAGGACTATCCCGATTCATGGGACCTGCCCGATGAGGGAACGACCCAAGTGCAGGAGCGTGAGGATTTTTCCGATGACGATGTTTGCCAGTTGCCAGATCGCGAACGCGTCCAGGCGGCGACTGGCAACCCAACGCATCCCATCACGACCGGTATCAAGACGGCCGCCGATTTGTTGGCCGGCGGTAGTACGCCGCTCACCGCCTATCGCGAGGGTATTCAAGTTCGGCACTCGACCTATGGCGAGGGAACGATCGTCTCGGTCAGCGGTCGCGGCCCCAAACGGATGGCGCGGATCCAGTTTCCCGACGGAGAACACAACTTCCGATTGGCCTTTGCCGATCTGGAATTGATCTGATGGCCGCCGGATTCGCCAGTCGACGGATTCGCCAGTCGACGAGGCGAGGCCAACGGAGCTTTGGGGGGGGGGAGCGGATCGGGGTGCCATTGGACCGAAGGCGACGGCTTCTCAAAAACTTGGCCGCGGCGTAAAAACAGCCTTCGACCGGTCACCCCCTACCCACGAGACGCATCATGAATGGAACCGATTTCGGCGACACAAACGCTTCCGTCGGGGTGATCATGGGCAGCCGCAACGATTGGGACACGATGAAACTTGCCGCCGACATTTTGGATGAGCTTGAGATTCCCCATGAACGGCTGGTCGTCTCGGCACATCGCACTCCACAGCGAATGGCTGCCTACGCCGGTAGCGCCTGCGAGGCGGGGACTGAAAGTGATCATCGCCGGCGCCGGCGGCGCCGCACACCTGCCGGGCATGGTCGCATCGGAAACGAACTTGCCGGTGATCGGAGTCCCGATTGAGAGCCGCGCCTTGCGAGGGCTCGATTCGTTGTTGTCAATCGTTCAGATGCCCGGCGGAATCCCTGTCGCCACGATGGCGATCGGCCCCTCAGGTGCGAAGAATGCGGGGATTCTGGCTGCCAGAATTTTGGCGATTTCCGACGACGAATTGGGCCATCGGCTGACTGCGTTCGTGGACAGACAGACCGCCGCAGTACTCGAATCGGCAAGTTTGTGAATGATGGACGGTCAAGCTTCGGTGGCAGGCGAAAACCATGCAGCGATGATCCTGCCGGGGGCCACGATCGGAATGGTCGGTGGCGGACAGCTCGGTAGAATGTTCGCGATCGCCGCGTCGTCGATGGGTTACGACGTCGTCGTCTTGTGTGAACGGAGCGATGCACCTGCGGCGCAAGTCGCCCATCGCGTCATCACGGGCCCGCTGGATGATCCGCGTGTCACCGCCGAATTCGCTTCACAATGCGATGTGATCACCTTAGAGTTCGAGAACATTCCGGCCGAGACTATCTCCTTATGCGGACAACACGCCCCGACCTATCCCAGTGCCTCGGTCTTGGCAACCGCTCAAGATCGTTTGTTGGAGAAACGTACGCTCCGTGACTCAGGACTGCCGGTGACCCCGTTTGTCGAAGTTGAAGATGCCGGGTCTGTCATCGGCGCGTCGGAGAGTTTGGGTTGGCCGATAATTATCAAGACCGCGCGCAGCGGCTATGACGGCAAGGGGCAACACAAAATCGAATCGGCGCAACAGGCGACTCAAACGCCATGGGACAGTTGCCAGCGGTGGATCGCCGAACAGTGCATTGCCTTTGATCGAGAAGTCTCCGTGATCATTGCCCGCACCGCAGGTGGGCAGGCGGCATGTTTCCCAATCTTCCAAAACACGCATCGCGATCATATCTTGGATCTCACCGTGGCCCCAGCGCCGATCTCTGGCCAGCTTGCGGAGCGGGCACGCGAAATCGCGACACATGCCGCCGAGACTTTGGGCGTGGTCGGTTTGTTGTGCGTCGAACTGTTCGTTCAGGGCGACGACCTGCTGATCAACGAAGTCGCACCGCGGCCACACAACTCCGGTCACTTGACGATCGAGGCTTGCCAGACGAGTCAGTTCGAGCAACACGTGCGCGCGGTCTGCAATCTGCCACTGGGGTCCACAGAACTGCGTTGCGGTGCCGCGGCGATGGCCAATCTGCTTGGCGATCTGTGGCACAACGACGGTCGCCAGCCGAATTGGGACAAAGCCTTGGCCGTTCCTGGTATCAGCCTCCATCTGTATGGCAAGCGGGTTGCGAAATCCGGCAGAAAGATGGGGCACTTGACCGCCACCGGGGACGACCGCGATGAAGTCGCCGAACGTGTATGCCGCGCCCGGGCGATGATCGCTCGTTCGCTCTAGCTCGGGCAAACCACCCGGCGGAAATAATACCGGGCCACCAGGTAGATCGAGATCGCTGACAGCAATCCGGCCGAATCGGCAAGAAAATCCAAAAAATCTGGGACTCGTCCGGGCGAGAAGTATTGAGTCACCTCGTCGACCGCGGCATACAACATCCCAGCACCCGCGATCGCCAGAAAACGTCTCCATAGACGCGTCGATGTCGTGACATAACACATCATCAGGCCCAGCCCAAAGAATGCCCCGTAGTGCTTGACCTTGTCGCTGATCAGGTCGGGCGATTCGTGACCCGACGCTGGGATATGCGTTCCGAAAAAAATCACGATCCAATAGGCCGCCAGTGCCACGACACCCAATCGAATGCCGACTATCGTAATCTTTGTAACCGGTCGCATCGCCGAGCTTTGAATCGGGTAGGCTGGAATATCAGACATGATGACTCGAAAAGTGAAACCGAAAATCCCTTTCGCCGAAGGTATCCATCGTGAATCGAAGCAACATTGGCCAATCATTTTCGCTGATGCTAAGCGTTTTGTTGGCCGGCACGTTTTCTCTGCCACGCGTCTGGTCGGACCCGCCGACGAAGACGGATGCCCCAACCGAAAAAAAAACAGCTGAAAAGAAAGCGGACGGGGAAATACGACAAGAACTGGAAACCGCTGGCAGGAAAGTGGAAAGTGAGTCAGTTCGGCGGTGACGGCCCGGTCGAAATGACCGACAAGCTGGTCAAGATCGGACTCGGTGATCCGCTGACCGGAATCCGCTGGGAGGGCGACGTGGTTCGCGAGAACTACGAAATTGAGCTGGAAGCCCGACGGACCGATGGATTCGATTTCTTCTGTGGCCTGACCTTCCCTGTCGGAAAGGACCATGTCAGCTTCATTCTCGGCGGTTGGGGCGGCGGGGTCGTCGGGATCAGCAGCGTCGATGGACGAGATGCTAGCGACAACGAAACCACGTCGTTTCGTAACTTCGATAACGAGAAATGGTATCGTGTCCGAATCCGCGTCGAACCCAATGAGATCCGCTGCTGGATCGACGACAAAGCGGCCGCCGAGCAGGTCCGACAAGGACACGAGTTCGATATTCGTTACGAAATGGATCAATGCGTCCCGTTGGGATTGGCTGCATTTCAGTGCGATGCCGAATATCGCAACATTCGCTGGCGGAAGCTGACCGATAAGGAAATCAGCGACGCCAAAAAGAAGACTCCTTCGCAGGACGACGAGTCCTGAGGATGGTCGATCCACGTTCGCAATCGATCACCGACGCCGATGCCTATTGGATGAGCCGAGCATTGGAACAGGCGATCGAGGCCGTGACCGCCGACGAGGTCCCCGTTGGGGCGGTGATCGTCCGCGACGGATCGATCATTGCCGCCGCGGCCAACCAACGCGAGTCGCTGCGCGATCCGACCGCCCACGCCGAAATGATCGCCATCACTCAGGCCGCCGCCGCGGTCGAGGATTGGCGACTGGAGCGGGCGACCTTGTACGTGACGCTCGAGCCATGTGTGATGTGCTCGGGGGCCATTTTGCAGGCCCGCTTGCCCCGAGTCGTGTACGGCGCGGCCGATCCAAAAGGTGGTGCGGTGAGCAGCCTTTATCGACTGCTGGAAGACCCGCGGATGAACCATCAGTGCGAGATCACCGGGGGGGTGCTGGCACAACCGTGCGGACAACTGCTGACCGATTTCTTCGCATCCAAGCGGGCACTTGGCAAGAAATAGACGCTCGGGCTTTGTCAAATGATGCCCTGGCTTTGTCAATCTGTGACGGTTTTGCAGATTCTCGGACTTTTGCAGCTTCTGGGGTCAAACAAGCTAAGCCTTTTCGATCGTTCTGTCCGATACTATCCGCACAACCCGAAGTTCTCGCGTTGAATGCACCCATCTTTCCCTCGTGTGATCGGCATTTTGACGCGATCGGACCGTGGGGCGCGGACTTCGCGTCGAGAGATGAACGGCTCGCGTGGCGAGACGGCGGATCGTGGCGGGGGCCACGTTCTGAACCAAAACTAACTGCAAGACGGTGGAACAAGCGATGTCGGTACGGAAACTGACTGTAAGTCTGCTCACAGCCTTAGCAATGCTAAGTGGAGTCGCAGCGTCACAGGCACAGGAACATTTTCCTGCGGCCGATCCATTCGCGTTCGATCCGGATTTCGATTGGTTCGAACCGGTCTATGACATGGATTTAGCCGACATGAAACCGGAGAAACGCGCACCGAACGGTTGGTTTGCGACCTACGATCGGCTGAATCTGTATGGCTCGCGTCCGGAGCTGGACGAGCCGGGGATCAGCGAAACCCGGATCGATAGTGGTTGGGGATGGCGATATGAGATCGGATACATGTTGCCCGACAAGGACAATGGTTGGCTGTTCAACTACACGCACAATGGTGTCGGTGCCTTTGCGACGGTGCGGCGCCAGCGTCTGAACCGACTCAACGCAAATGAACTCGCCGGTACTCCCGACAACCCAGGACCGCCGTTTGGTTTTGGCGAACCAGCAAGTGATCGAAACAACATCCAGCACAATACGCGGTTCTACGACATCGACGATACCGAGAACGCATTCACTTACAATAGCTACGAACTCAACAAGACTTGGCGATTCGAGCCGTATCATTACGGCGGAATCCTGGAACCGATGGTTGGCGTCCGCTGGATCCGTATCCAGGACATCAACGGTTTCGAAAACTACTCATCGAGTCTGGACACCGACACCGTTCCTTATCTGGCATTCCCAGACGCGGAACAGTTGATCTCCAATGCTGCGATCACGAAAAACGACATGTTCGGCGGTCAATTCGGATTCCGGTACACGAAGTATCGCGATCGGTTCACCTATTCGTCGGTGTTGAACGTTTTCTTCGGCGGGAACTGGCAGACCAGCGCCGCTTACCAATCTCAAGAAATCACTGGCTATGACGGAACCGGGCTTGGCAGCGATGTGGACTTCGTCATCAATCGAGAGACGGACCCGATCTATACTCGCAACGAAGAGTTTTACTTCGGATTCGATGTTCGCGCCGAACTGGGATACCAGCTCACCAAGCAGATCTCGTTGCGAGGCGGATTTCAGCTGATTGACATTGCCCAAGGCGTATGGCGAGGTGGTGCCGGGGTCTTTGTCCCTGCCGGAGCCAACGACCAGGACTTGCAAATGGTTGGGGGAACGTTCGGGATCAACCTCAATCACTAACCGCCCACCGCCCACAGCAATCTATCGGATCAACACGGCCTCGGCAGGTAAACCTGTCGGGGCCGTCGTCACTGTGTCGGTGAACTCGAATCTCTCAGGACTGGGTTAGCCTTTGGTTGCCAGTGTCCGCAGTTCATCCAGTTCAACGGTCAAGCGGTGTCGCAAGGGGCTTTCGGGGCGAAGCTCCTCTTCGAGCAATTCTTCCGCCTTGTCAAAACTCTCCTCGTCACGATTTGGGTCACTCATCATCGTGCGAAACATTTTCTCGACGGTGGACTCAGTAAGCAAAATAATCTCCTTGCAAGCGATGGCCGATCGAACGCAACTCAGTTTGGGTGCCTGGCCAATTCAACACCCTGCCGCCAACCGAGTCGGCGTTTATCACACCTATTGATTCTAAAGCACGAAAAACGTGTCGCAAGGGCTAAGTCCAAGCCGACCGCACGAATGAGCAAACGATCAGCGGCCCTAAACACCCTCACCGCTACCAACTAAAGGCCCCGGCAGATGGCTGACGGAGTTGAACCAATCCAGCGTCCATCGTGATCCGTTGTAATCGAGTTTGGTAATCCCCGTGTTTCGTAACGGTCCGAGATGCAGCGGATCGATATTTGGTCGCAACATTTCCGCCAACATCAGTCTTTTCAGGTCGGCATGAATGACGGCGACGACGTGTTTGTCGCTGTTGCCGAAGGTCGCTCGCAAACGCTCTGTCACGACGCTGGCACGCAGCACGGCCTGTTCGTCACTCTCGCGATCTCGCCCAGACCACCAACCGTCCTCGCCAATGGTGTCGTCAATGACGCATTTCCTTTCGTCATCGCACGCTTGCTGACGGATTTGGGAGCGTCCCAAACCAGATGCCCCCTGTTTGGCGTCCGGGCCGTGCCCCGGATAGCAGCCACCTCGCTCGAAGACGTCATGCCAGACGTGCACCTGCTGCGACGTTGCCTCGACAACCATCCGTGTCGTCTGCAGAGTTCGCAGAAACGGGCTCGTGATCAATACATCCATCTTCAATGATCGCGTCCACTGGGCCAGACATTCTGCCTGCCGCCTGCCGGTCGCCGAAAGGGGCGGATCTTCCTGGCGAAGATGTTCCGGTTTGGCGTTGTTTTCGCTTTCTGCGTGGCGAATCAAATACAGTTGCATGACGACAAACCGATCATTGCGATGATCGTTGCTGAAACCTGGAGCGTACGTAATCGATCATCATCCACTGCACGACGACCAGCACAACCGGTATCAGGAATAGCATGAACTGCGAAAACTCTGGTTTGGTTGCCCAAGACGGGCCCGATACCGCAAATGCCGTCAGCACTGCCATCACCAGCGATCCGTTGATGAACAACATCAGGCAGCTCAGGATCGCCGAACCAAAGGCCATCAGACAGCCTGCCGTCGCCATGCTCCGCTCGCTACCGCTTCCCGGTCCGTTCAAATGTCGACTCGCATCGGCGTTAACTGGCTCAGTAAAATCGTCACCGCGAGGCTGACCAGCGAGAGCACGATCAGCAGCGGTGTCCAGCTCCGCAACGACTCCCCTTCGGTCAGGCCGCCCATTTTTGTGAAAACCCAAAAACCGCTGTCGTTCATCCAACTGCCTAGCAATGAACCCGATCCGACGGCGGTGGCAACATACACCATATTGTATTCCGGTTTTGCGTCGCCAATGATCGCCGTCATCATCCCGGCGCCAATGATCATGGCGACGGTGCTACTGCCTTGTGCCACTTTCAGCACCGAGGCAATCCCAAAGGCCAAGACGAGCAGACCGATCCCCGATCCACCCGAACCGGAAAAATAATCCTTGATCGTGTCGCTGATCTGCGTTGCCGTCAACATCGCACCAAACGCACCGCCGGCCGCCGTGATCAGAATAATGACGCCGCCGCTCATCAACGATTCCTCGACGTCTTCACCAAGACTTCGCCACGACAGCGAGCGAACGTGCTTCAATGTCAACATCGCCACCAATGCCGCCAACAACAGTGCAAAATTTGGATTGCTCCACAATGCCAGGGAGTCGGATATCTTTCGCTTGCCGGAATTCCAGTTGTGATTGGCGATCAAAGCGGGATACGCGTCCTCCAGCAGCGTTCGGTTCATTCGCCGAATGTCGACCGGTTTCATGCGCAATTTGTCCGCCTCGATTTTTGACTTCGCGGTGTCCGAAATCACCACGCCCGCGTAAGCCGCATCGTCATACATGTTCACGTCCAGCAGCACTTTATTCAACACACGGACGACTTCTGCTTGGGATGATGGATCATCCGCCGGGCCTCGAAGCACGGCCCGATCGTTAGCGGAAAGCTTGCCGCTGGACATCACACGTCCCGCTGGCGAATCAGGCGGGGCACGATCCAAGGTCGCCACCAGTTGCCCGAAATCCTGAATGTCGGCGACCCGCAACATCGCCCGATCTTCGGCGTCAGCGAGTGTCATCGCGACGGTCCCGGCAAAAATCAAAACGACGGGCAAGGCCACCGGCAGCAGCGAGATCCACAGCGACGGCAGTTGGTCTTCAGGAAGAGTCTGGTGCTTGTCCTTGTTGACGCCAAGCGGCCGCATCTCGACCGGCATCTTCCGGTCCACCACCACCGAAAAAATCAATCCGGCGACCGCGGCCGGGATCGCGACGATCACACCGATGATCATCATCATGCCAATGTCAACACCGAGAATCGCCGCCACCAACAACGGTCCCGGTGTCGGTGGCACCAACGTATGGGTGATCGCACCGCCGGTCGCGATCGCCATCAAGTATCGCAGATAGTGCTTGTTCGTCCGTTGATACAGGCTGCGGGCGAGTGGCACCAGCAGATAAAAAACGGTATCAAAGAACACCGGAATGGCTAACACGAATCCGCTGATCATCAATCCTAGCGACGCCTTCTTTTCGCCCGTCAGCCGTACCGCACTGCGAACAATCTTGTCGGCCGCGCCGCTGTCCAACATGCACTTGCCGATGATCGCCGCCATCGCGATCACGATCCCAATCCCGGCGGCCGACTTCCCGAACGCGTCAACCACCGCCCCCATCCGACTCGCTGCCGGCTCGGCCTGGACAAATCCGACACCCAAACTGACGATCAATGCGGAGATGATCAGCGCCAGGAAGGCATTCAGCTTCAATCCGATAATCATCCCCAAGACGGAAATGATTCCGATCGCTAATAGACCCAATCGGCGTCAGGTCGATCGCACCGGCCGCCGTGGCGTCCGTCAATGGCATTGTGGCGTCCTGTGCCGCAGCATCCGCGGCAAAATGAACGACCGCGAAAAGACAAGCCAAGCCGAGAATGATTGGTGAAGCACGCATCCTGCGCCCGTTGCTTTGAGTGATTTGATCATCATGGGAGTTGATGAATTCTACTCGCATCACTCCAGCGGATGTGACCGGCCGGCGAGTACGCGGCACGAGCGATTGTTGAAGTGGCGCAGTCGGTGCACGAGCCCGAACCGCCAGCGAGGATCAGCAAGAAGCCGGCAATCTTGGGTACCCTTGCCGGCGCAGTAAGCTATTTTTCCCCTCCCACCGCTGCACGGAATCTCCCCCCCTCTCGCTCTCCCCATCTCGCCCGCGGCTGCCCGATCGCTCTATCATGCGGTTTCTGAAAGCGTCACGCTTTGTCCGGCCGCATCTCTATCTCAAAGATTCTTCAGCCAGCCATGAACGATTACCGAATCGAACGCGACTCGATGGGCGATGTTCACGTACCCAGCGATGCTTACTACGGCGCACAAACTCAACGAGCCGTCGAGAATTTCCCGATCAGCGGGTGGCAGCTGCCCGGCGACCATGATTTCGGCAATGGGGTTGGTGAAATACGCCTGTGGTGTGGCCAATCGCGATTTGGGAAAATTGACTGGAAGCGGCAAAAACCCGCTGATTGATAGCCAAGTCGATGCCATGTTGCAGGCCGCTCGGGAAGTCGCCGACGGAAAGATGGCCGATCAATTTCCGGTCGATGTGTTCCAAACCGGCAGCGGGACCAGCAGCAACATGAATGTCAACGAGGTGATCAGCAGTCGGGCCACCGAAATCGCCGGCGGCGACCGGATGGCAGCCGAAAAGCTGGTTCACCCTAACGATCACGTGAACATGGGGCAAAGCACCAATGACACGTTTCCCACGGCGATTCATGTCGCCACGGCGGTGCAGATCGAAGCCAGGTTATTGCCGGCACTACGACGCATGCATACCGCGCTGTCCGAAAAAGCGAAGCAGTGGGACAAGGTGATCAAGATCGGGCGAACCCATCTGATGGACGCCACCCCGCTGCGGCTCGGTCAAGAGTTTGGCGGCTTTGCCCGTCAATTGGAACTGTCGATTCGCCGAGCCCAATCCGCTCGTGACGCGGTTTTGGAACTGCCCGTGGGTGGCACCGCCGTGGGAAGCGGCATCAACACTCATCCGGAATTCGGCTCGCGGGTTGCCGCCGTGCTGCAGGAACAGACCGGAATCGCTTTCATCGAAGCGGTGAATCATTTCGAGGCCAATGCACAGCGCGATGCTTTGGTCGAATCGCATGGCGACCTGAAGTGCATCGCCCAGACTTTGTTTAATGTCGCCAACAGCATCCGTTGGCTCGGCAGTGGCCCGCGTTGTGGTTTCTACGAAGTGAAGCTGCCCAGCCGCCAACCGGGAAGCTCGATCATGCCCGGAAAGGTGAATCCGGTGATGTGCGAATCGATGATGCAATTGACCGCACGAGTGATCGGTAACGATTCCTGTATCACGATCTGTGGAGCCGCAGGTGGCAATTTCCAATTGAACATCATGATGCCGGTGATGGCGCACACCGTACTGGAATCAATTCACCTGCTGGCCAGTGGAACCGAAGCGTTCGTCGAGTTCTGCGTCGAGGGAATGGAAGCCAACGAAGAAGCGTGCGAAGCCTCGGTCGAGCAAAGTTTGTCGATGTGCACAAGTCTGAATCCGCTAATCGGCTACGAAAAAGCGGCCAAGCTTGCCAAGGAAGCGTTCAGCACCGGTCAAACGATCCGCCAACTTTGCCAAGAGAAAGGGATCTTGCCCGAACAGACGCTCAAAGAGGCGCTCGATCCCTGGACGATGACCGAACCACATGCCTAGTAGCGATGATCAATTCGGGCAATAAACAATGACAAACTTCCGCTGCTGCCAAAGTGCAACCCCCCAGCGGACATCATGCTGACGAAAACTCGATATTCGCCAAAAAATCGTCCCTGATTTCCTGACCCACCAGCTGGAGTGAGTCCGACCAAAATCGCCACGCCCGCGCCGCTGCAGAAAATCTGGCTCGCGGCGCGGACCACGCATCTTTTGATCCCGGGATTCCGATCAGGCCTTGACCGGGATCTTCTTGGCCTGTGCTTCCTTGGTCTTGGGCATCGTGATGCTCAGGACGCCGTCTCGGTATTTCGCATCGACCTTGGCTTCATCGACATGGCAAGGCAGCGACACTGTACGCGAGAAACTTCCCGATCGCCGCTCGACGCGATGAAACGTCCGTCCTTTTTCTTCGCTTTCCTCTTTGCGTTCGCCTGTGACGGTTAACAAGTTGTTGTGCACATGGACGTCGATTTCCTCTGGTTTCATGCCTGGAAGGTCGATCGCCACATCAACCTCATCGTCGGTCTCGGACAAATCGACCGATGGTAACACCGCGCTACTCAACCATGTATCCTCATTCTCGTCAAACATCCGAGTCATCAAATTCTCGATACCGCGCAATTGACTCAGAAAGTCGAACTGCGGAATCGAAAGGGTACGTCCATTCCGTTTGATTAGTTTTTGAGCCATTTCTTTTCTCCATCTTTTTAGAGGACCAACAATTTTGGTTGGGATAGGCCGCAATCAGCCATGATTTCGTTTTGCTACTGCAACACCAACCGAAAGGATTCAGTAGCAAGTCGTGTGCCAGTTCGGATCTTTGTGATCGGGTGTTTCTTGCATCGGAACAAATTTTCTAGCATCGGAACAAATCTTGTCGCCTCCGTCTGCAGCTGAACCGGACCGTGTGCAGGGACGGTAGCGGCGATCGTGCGGAAGCGGTCATCGGCTGTGCGGCGATTCTCAGCGAAAAACGGACGCAACGCTTCCCGGTTCGCTGTCAGGGGGAAGCGGATGGCGGCGTCGAGGACGGACGAACGGGCGAGCGACGGAGAATGGACCGCAACAGTTCCGGAAACGACTCGTTGGCACACTTCAGGGACTCGTCCCATGTGTCGCCCAAGGCAACGAACGAGATCTTCTCGTCGCTCACCATCCGTTGAGGATTGAACAGGATGTATTGCCCTCGCCCAGTGCGGCGATCGTACAGGGCCGCCGGGTGCGCTGTTCGGAAGCGGGCCAAGAGGCCGACGAACGAGAGATCACGAAGCCCCTCCGCCTTGATC
Source organism: Pirellulaceae bacterium (assembly GCA_963734865.1). Taxonomy (GTDB): domain Bacteria; phylum Planctomycetota; class Planctomycetia; order Pirellulales; family Pirellulaceae; genus CBDCUW01. The sequence continues at coordinate 183,581 of CAVTIV010000016.1, read as the reverse complement.
ACACGGCAGGCAAAGGGCTGCTGCTGCCAGTCACCAAACAACCGGTTCATCATCGTCATCGGCAGCGATGTTCCTCCCCACCGTCCGTTGCATTCGACGAATTGCATGCGGGCCGTTTCCAAATCTTCACCGACTAAAATCGCATCAAACGAGCACCGTCCGACGTAGCCGAGCAGTTGAAAGACGCGTGCCAACATCCAGCATCGTGTATCCAGTTGCTGCCTTGTTTGCGATGGCAAAGCGGCCGGTTTGAAGCCGGCAAAGTGACCGGGAACCCCCTCGACGAGCTGGTCGAATAATCCTTCCAGGATTGGCGTTCCCTCTTTCAGCGTGGGGATCCAAAACTGCGCCGAAGGTGCGGCCCGGACACGGGTTTGCCACACCGTGACCAGAAGTTCCGCACCGCTCTCGTACGACCAAGGTTCCACACGTTCACGAAGGATCGCGTCGATTTCCGACAGCGAGCATTCTCGGATCTGTCGGATCGGAATGACCAGGTTGCCAGTACCGCCGGACGCGTTGGGCAGCTTGATTCCGACACAGCCATCGGTCCGTTGTAACCGCCGGATTCGATTTCCGATGTGCGGGTGCACGTAGCGCAGCCCAGACTTGCGGACCGCGCGCACCAAACTGCGGCGGACATGTCGATCGTTCCAGCAGGCATCGATCAGACGCAACGGGCCCGATACCGGCTTGGGTGCAAACCACTCCGCCGCGCCCAATTCCAATTGCTCCCGGCAATACTTCTCGTAGCCGGGCATCACCGGCGTCGATGCGATCACATAGTCGCCACTAGCGGCTCTCAGTCTCGCTCGCTCCTGCAAAACCTCTGCCTGCTCGTCACCGCTGCCACGAGCGATGGTGGTCAAATCGTCAACATGAAGGACAGGTGCATCGGAAATCGATTCCGGCGCCACTCGCGAAACTCGGATTCCAGACAGAGCGTCGGATTCTCTTTTCGCAGACGCAGAGCAGTCGCGGAGGGGAGTTGGGCGTCCCGGGAACAGATCGCTGGCAACGGCCGGGCGACGATTGGCAATCGTGACTTCACCGGTCCGTCCCCGTGTGCGATCCCATTGTTTCGCCCAGCCCGGCGAGCGTGGTTTCTATCGCGCGGTCCACCGTGATGATCGAGCGATCGGGAATTGGTTTCCAGTCCTCCTGCGACAGCGGCTCGGAAGCAATCACCAGGGCATGGTAGCCAACCTGATCGTCGTGGCGGACATGAGGGATTCCGCAGATTTCGCAATCATGCAGACCCTCGCGATGGACCCAGTACAGCGAGTTGCGCAACCGGGTCGCAACCATCATCTCGCCGTTGGTCAAGATCGTGTTGAGTTTTGCCGGTCGAACCGCGCCGGCCTGACCGTTCCTGCGATCAAGCTCGACAATCAATTCGCTCAACCGGTCACGCAGTTGCATCAGATGGTGGCAATGCCGACTGTCGATCAGGCCGTCGCGTTGCAACCGACTGACCAGCCAGTGAAAAACCAATTCGCTATCGGTCGTGCCCTGAATCAGGCTCGCGAATTCTTCCCCCATTTCCGCCGTCAACTCCGGCCGCAACTCCCGCTCGGCCGTTAAGGTTCCGTTGTGCGCAAACAGCCATGATCCCCACCGGAACGGATGACAGTTTTGGATGGTCGGCGTTCCGACGGTCGCTAGCCGTACGTGCGCGATCACCGAACGCGAAAACACACGTTCGGCGGCGCTGCTGAAGTGCATGCCTTGATGAGCCGGATCCACACTACGCTCCACGATCGGTTGCATCGCCTGGTAATAGGCAATCCCCCAGCCATCGGAATGGCATCGACCATGCATGTCCCCCCGACTTTGCAACAAGAGTGCGTTTTGCGCATGGACAAGCGTGCACTCCACTTTTGTCGGCTCATTTGCGAAGAAACCGTAAAAGCGACACATCCCAACCGACTCCCGTCATTGAACTCGTGCGGATCGAAGCTTCGATGCAGTTTTTATTCCAATCAGGTCGAATCGTGGAATGCGGTTTGCAACTCCCCCACCCCAGTCGATCGATCTCAAGATCCACGTTAGATGTTCCCGTGGGTCAAAATCAAAGAGGAAATGTGAGATGGCCGCGAGTTGGCAAGAACTGGAACGGGCGTTCATCGACGATCACCAGGAGTTGAGTCGCGGCTATCGAGAAATCGTCGAGGCGATCGAACAGGATGACCATGAATTGGCGGCGAACATCGCAACGCGGCTGGACCAGGTCGCTGGTCCGCACATCGAATTTGAAGAACACTGCTTGTATCCTGAAGTCGCTCGTAGCCGCGGCGAAGAATACGTCGAACGACTCTATCGCGAACACGCCGATACGGTCGAAACGTTGACCGAAATCGAGCAGCACGACGGACCACTGGACGCACCGACGAAACAGCGTTGGCTGGCAGGGATTCAACACGGTCTCGATCATGCAGCCTCTTGTGGGACGTTGCTCAGCCATCTCTCAACGCTCGAACCTGGCCGACAAAAGGACCTTCTGGACGAGTTGAACGGGTATCGGAAAGCGGCAAGACGATGGTCGCAGCTGCATCGCATCCCGGACCGCAAGTGACGCAGGGTCGCGCCGTGGCGGTGGGCGAGTGTGCGAATTCTTGCTGGGTCCCCGCTACAGCGACTACCGCCCCCCCCGTTTCGACACACCGGCCAGCGGCGCCCCCCATAACGATCAACGCATACAAATTGATTCAACCAGCCCCCACCGCCGGTCCAGGGGAGCCGTTCTTTGCGCGAATCCTCATCGCAGATCGCTCGATCGGCACTCCGGTTGCTCTGGCAGTCAACTATCAACTTTGCACTGGTGAAAGCAACGTTTTTTGCCCGTCACCCAGTTGGTGATCTCCGCATTACCCGAATAAACCCGCTCGAGTTTTCACGTCCAATGTCTTCCAGCCAAGATTCGCATCCTCCAAGCGACAAACGGTTGAGTGATGCGTAGCATCATCGCCGCAACGACGTTGCCCCTGCGGATCGCCATCGCCGATGACGAAGACGACATCCAGTCGTACTATCGTCGGATCATTCCCCATCTCGGTCACCAGGTGGTCTCCGTTTCTGGGGACGGTGAACGGTTGGTCGAAGCGGTTCGCATCCACTCGCCGGAGTTGGTGATCACGGATCTGCAAATGCCGCGACTAGATGGCATCGATGCGGCACAACAAATTGTACAGATTGTTCGCATTCCGATCATCCTTGTTAGCGGCAATAGCGAACCGGAGACGATCGATCGCGCGCTGGCTGCACCGGTCAGCTACTTTCTGATCAAACCGGTCGATCTAGCCCAACTGCGTGTAGCGATTTCTTTTGCGTTCAAACGTTTCGTTCTGAGCGAGGCGAAAAAAGAATAGCCGAGATCATCCCGACTGGATCAGGCAGTCGCCGATAGCCTGAGTACCCATTGTCACGGGCAATGCTAATGGTAACGTCATTGCGATTGCCGCGCCGTGGCGGTAGGTCGGATCAATGCGAATCGTTCCACCGTGCGCTTCGATGATCCGTTGGCTGATCGCCAGCCCCAGCCCCGTGCCCGAACCTTTGGTCGTAAAGAACGGCTGAAACGCCTGCCGCTGTTGATTGGCCGTGAAGCCGGGGCCATTGTCGCGAACGGTGACGTTCAACCTCGGTTGCTCGTGCCGTTGGTCGATGGACCAATCCATTTCAATTCGCACGTCACTGCGGCACGCCGCTAGAGAGTTCTCCAGCAGGTTCCGCAACACCTGCTCCATTCGCAATGGGTCCACGACGCACTCGACTTCTTCGTCGGGCATGATGATCTGTGCGGTCGGATCGCTGCTCGTGACTTGCAAATCTTGCCATACTCGTTGAATCAAATCACGTACTCGGCATCGCTGGGGGTGCAAGACAATCGGTGCACTGTATTCTCGCAATTCATTGAAATGCTCGAGCAGCTGATCACTGGCTCGTTGGATCGCCGACCAAATCCACGAGCAGGCCGTCATCGTCCGGACGAGACAAGCGGATCAACTCGACGCGTCCAAGGATTCGCTGAAGTACGTTGCGACTCTCATGGGCAACACTGGCAACGACGGTTCCAATCGCCGCCAGCCGTTCGGTCTGCAGGACCCGGCTCTGAGCCGACTGCAGTCGCCGACATCGACTCAGGCTGGCGCGGAGCAGCTCGGCGTTGATCGGTTTGAGGATATAGTCCGATGCTCCGTGCCGCATCGCCATGATCGCATCGTCCAGATCGGCATAGTCGGTAGCAACGATCACGTAGGCATCCGGGACCAGGTCGCGAATCTGCGGCAAGAATTCGTCGGCGGTGCCATCAGGCAGCCGGCGATCCAAGATGATTCCCTCATAATTGGTCAGCCATTCCGGCCGAATCGTCTCTCGTAAGGTCGAAACGCAATCGACGTGATAGCCGTCTTGCTCAAGAATCTCGCAAAGCAGAGTGCAAATCCCTGGATCATCCTCCACGACCAAGACTTGGCTCGTACCGATCGTGTTCATCTTCGTGCCTCCGGTCGTATTCCGTGTTCATCGGGTTGCCCCTTTTCTCCATCACATCACTCCTCCGTCTCCGAATCTTACCGCTGTGAACAGTGGACAAAAGTCTCGCACGCCTTCGACACGCTGTCCGAATTATACTGATCTTCGTGTCAGGAAATTCCCGAACGACGTCGATACCCCAGGCGACCCACCACGCCCCAGTGTTGATCGATCCGCATTCGTGACGAGCGAGTGGCGGCGTTATCGATCGAAACCGCTCGATGGAAGATTGTCACTGCGACGTGGGTTCGATGGCACCGATCGCATATCGGTTGTTGCCTGCTAACATGTTCGATTGTGTCGACGGTTGGACCAGCAGGGAGAATGAAACGGCATGGCCAGAATCATTATCGTCGATGACCACCCATCGACACGTGAAGGATTGATGTCGCGATTGGAAGCCGAACCCGACTTGATCGTTTGTGGTGAGGCAGCCGACGTCGACGAGGCGTTGGACGTGATTGAACGGGTCCAACCTGATCTAGCCGTGATTGATGTTTCGTTGAAGACCGGCAGTGGCATCGATCTGGTCAAAGAGGTCAAACGGCATCATCCGCGAGTCCGAACGTTGGTTTGGTCGATGTATGAGGAATCACTTTACGCTGAACGGGCGCTGCGAGCCGGTGCGATGGGGTATATCAACAAACAGCATGTCACCGAAAAGATCATCGAAGCGATACGAACCGTCCTGGCAGGAGACTTGTTCCTGAGCAAGGAATTGTCGGCAAAGATGCTGCACCGAGTCATCGAAGGAAAGGAAGCGGTCGCCTGCTCGCCCGTCGATGCGTTGTCCGATCGCGAACTGGAGACCTTTCGATTGATGGGCCAGGGAATGAATACCAAAGAGATCGCCAAGGCGATGAAACTGAGCCCCAAGACGATCGAAACCTATCGTGCCAGAATCAAAGAAAAGCTCGCAGTCGATGACATGACGGCGCTGACGCGTGAAGCGACCCAGTGGGTGCTCCAGAACGGGTAATCCAATCGGTACGCCGGTGCACCATTTCCGCGCTCACCTCGTCATCGCGCCAGGGCGCGATCACCCTCGCCGGCCATGAAGGCAGCGTGTGGGAACAATTCCGACAAAAGATCTTCGTCGATTCCTGACAACCCAGAGGTGAATTCCTAGTCTTTCTCCAGGTCGCCCCAGTGATATTCTGACAGGAACATTGTGAATCGGTTGCGCAGCGATGCCATCTCACCATTTGCGAGGCACCGTTTCTCCGATCTGATTCTCACGATCTGATTCGCTTCAAATCTGCTTCGAGAAAGCCATATCATGACGGACCGTGTGTTTTTCAGCTGCCACTGTCCTGCCTGTGGCCGTCGGGCTCGCATTCGCACGCGATATCTGGGGATGGAAGTGCAATGTGCTCATTGCGCAAAAATCTTTGTTGCCGTTGATCGACCCAATCATTCAGAAACGTCCAATGTCTCGCGACGAGTGCAACCTGATGATGGCAGCATGTTTCGGGATCAAATGGCATTCTTGATATCGGCGACCGGTCGCTAACGGCCCACCTTCGTCCGCCACTGGGCATCCGTTGGATGCTCAGCGGCAGACAATCTGTCAAAAACCGCTGCGATGGTTCCGGCAAACCGCAACATCGCCCGTTGATAGAGCAGGATCGACGCTGCACCAACACAGCAGGTCGCTAAGGGCGGGTTTGGACGATCAAGAACCCGATCGTTCGGTCCCTCTGACGAACGTCATCGGATCACGGTCCAACGCTCGAAAGTGCGCGACGCGTTTACGATCACGCGGATTGATCTTGCTCGTTTTCAAGCTCCCATTGATCCATCGCATCACTCGCCGCTTCGTAACTATGGTACGGCCCTGGATCGATCAATACGCCTCCCTCACACAACGCAGCGTCTTCGGGAGATTGGCCGGGCATGACTTCCACGATCGTCAAACCATCGTCGATTTCAATCACAGCAAAACTGACCATTTCAGTAACTCCTGGGCTCGGGTCGTCCCGTTGATGCGGATCGAGCATGAACGACCCTCGCGGAAAACCTCACTCGCCCGCGACCGATTTTCGTATGCAATTGCAATGCCAAAGCGATGCTGCCGCGACGGATGCCCGCCGTTGTGGCGACGACTGTGCGTTGCTGTGCGGCCGATCGCGACGCTGACGCACGTCAGGAGTTTCCCGACGGTCACTGGCGACACTCTCACGATTCTCCTCATGAACCTTTGTCGCGATATGCCGTTGGGATCTTCGTGGCTTTGCGTGGCAATTGCTCAAAGAACGGGGCGGCAGGTGGTCGAGCGTCCGCCAGCCCAACGACGCAACCTTCCAACTGCCAGGAAAAACACCGAGAAACCTCCAACGAATCAAATGGCACTCGATTTGCTCGAAGGCAATGGGATGCGCTGAACTGCGACGTCCTCAGAAACTCGGTCCCAGGGAGCGATTGTCGCACAGGGCGTCCGGCAATCGTCCATCTTAGAAGGAAAGGAAAAAAACGATGAGACTTTTTCAGTGGTCTTTGCTCGTTATGAGCTTAGCGATCTTCGGATGCGAGAGCGAAATGGGGGGGCCTGCTGTGCCCGACCAAACCAATGCAACCGCAATGCCGGTCGAAGACACAGCAGAAACGACCGAAACGGTCATTGAGGAAACCACGGTCGAGAAAGCACCGGAAACGGTGCAAGCGCCAAAGCAAGAGTCGACCGCGAAGGCGGCTGCCACGGCGACCGAGGAGGCCAGCAAGAAGGCGTCCGAAAAGGAATAGGGAGAAGGTTTCGCTCGGTATGCCGCACTGCGGGGTGCAGAGGGGCCAACGAATGCCAATGAGGATCGTTTGGGCGACAAGACCAAATCGATTGTGGCGAGGATGGGATTGATTGTTCCCATCCGTCGCCTGAGTCGTGGGTGGTGATTCGCGCGAGGCGCCCGAGGCGTGAGCCAAAGATGCACGTCGGGGACGGTTGACGAGGAAAGCAGGAGAAAACGATGCCCGGTACTCCGCCGCAACGATCGATCGAATTCATTGGGGGCCCGTTCGACGGGCATATCGAACAGGTCTCCAGTGACTATGAGCAGCTGCCAGCAGATTTGTTGTGTTTGGTGAATGAAAACGTTTTCCGGCTGATCGGGGGTCAAGAGCCTTTGCCGGACCGTTCGTTCACAAGCGTTGCCATCTATCAACGGCAACCGAGCAACGGTCGTTGCGTGTATCTGTTCATCGAAGCGTTAGCGACACAAAAGATCAAGCAGGCATGTGATCAAGTCGGAATCTGGTTCGATGCTGGGCGAAACGACGATTCGCCGTCGTTGGGCGAGTAGATTCGTTGGCAATTGCAGTTCGGACATCGATCATCGTGTGCCGCTGGTGATCGCAATCACAAGGAGAACTTGATGCAGTCCGGCGAAATGAAACAGGAGCGGCGTATCACTTGTGTCGGAACTTATCCGCCGCGACGGTGTGGAATCGCGACGTTCACCAAAGACCTTTGCGATGCGATCGAACTGGTCAGCCACGAAGAGCAGCGGTGCCACATCATCGCGGTGAACGATGAGGCAACCGGGTACAGTTATCCATCGAATGTTCGCTTTGAAATCCGCCAACAGCAGCCGGCGGATTACCGGTTGGCGGCTGATTTTGCCAACATCCGTTATTCGGAGATCATGTTGATCGAACATGAGTATGGGATCTTCGGCGGTGACTGTGGCGAACACTTGCTGGGCCTGCTGACGAACGTCCGGATGCCCGTTGTGACGACTCTTCATACAGTGCTGGCCGATCCGGCGCCGCGAATGCTGGAGATCACAAAATCGATTCTTAAACATAGCGACCGCGTGGTGGTGATGAGCGAGCGGGCAATGGAGATCATCGAAGATCTGTACGGCACTCCGCCCGAAAAGCTGAGAATGATCCCCCATGGGATACCCGACCTGTCATTCGTCGAGTCGTCGTTCTACAAGGATCGTTTTGGTTTCGACGGCCGAACCGTTCTGCTGACCTTCGGGCTGTTGTCACCGGGAAAAGGAATTGAGTACGCGATTCGTGCGTGCCATCATTGGTCGAGCGACATCCCGACCTGGTTTACGTGTTGCTCGGTGCGACGCACCCGCATATTCAGCAAACACGCGGCGAGGAGTACCGTCACCAACTGCAACACTTGGCCGAAGATCTTGGCGTGCTGGATCATGTGATCTTCCAGAACCGTTATGTCGATCTCGATGAGCTCTGTGAGTTCCTGATGGCCGCGGATGTTTACCTGTCGCCATCGCTGGCCAAAGAACAGATCGTCTCGGGCACGTTGGCGTACGCGATGGGAGCGGGAAAGCCGATCGTCGCGACCGGCTACACCTATGCACGGGAGATGTTGGCGGATCAGCGAGGTCGGATCGTGCCGTTTCGTGATCCCGAAGCAATCACACGAGAGGTGGGTTGGCTATTGGATCACGAGAGCGAACGGCAAGCGATTCGTAAACGCGCGTATTTGTACAGTCGTCGTGCGATCTGGCCCGAGGTCGCTCGTTCGTATCTGGATGTTTTCGATGAAGTTCGCCATGGCCCGTCGGTGGCAAGCCAGAGACGAATCAGGCAGCAATCGGGTGCCATCTCATGACTACATGACGTCACGAACGAGAAAAAATGGATTGTCGAAGCGCGACGCAGCTTCGATTGGTTCCTCGGCCGCAACGATCTGGGGACTCCACTGTACAATTACGACACCCCTGTTCGCTCATGCCCCGGCAAGATCCGATGGACTTTCGCTGCGCAACAGACCACCAATTTCGCTGAGCTCCTCGCTGAGCAAATCCACGATGTCATCGAGACTGACCACCCCTACAAGCTTTCTGTCTTCGTCGACGACGGGAATTCGCCGACAACAAGCCGTTCGCATCCGAGAAAGCGCCATTTCGATCGGTGTGTCCTCGTACACTGTTTCCGGAGTTTTGGTCATCACGTCGCGGACCGCCGCGAGTGCCGGATCAAGCCCCTTGGCAACCACGCGGACCGTCAAATCGCGGTCGGTCAGGATTCCGATTGGCCGAGAGCCCTTGTCCAACACAATCAGGGTGCCGACGTTTCGTGTGTGCATTCGTTGCGCAGCGGTCTGAGCCGATTCGTCGAGTTCAGCCAGATCCACTTCGCGAATACAGATGCGTCCTACAGACATCGTCATCTCCTTTGTAAAAGACTTCATTCACGTTCGAGCAAGGTTTCAATCGACCAGCCAGCGAACGGAATGAATCCGTGCAATTCCGGTGCCAAGCGTCGCGGCGGTGATCGAATTCTCGGAATCATCAGCTCGACAAGGTAAGGTTCGTCGCAGGCCAGCGTGAACCCAAACTCGGGGGCGGGCAGACGATCCGTCCGGTCATTCAAATGATCGACCCGCGGGCGACCTCAGCGCGGCGATTGAGGATAGAGATTCAGGACGCGAATCTCGGCACCGTTTGACGGCAATGGAAACTGCATTCGTCGATCATCCGGATGATGGAGTTGCTCGCCAGCTTCCAATCTGGCCATCAACACGGCGAGCTTTTCGGGCGTGCCGGGTGGCGCTTCGGTGGGCATGGGAAGGCTTTGAGGCGTGAAACCAATGTCAGTGCGGTAGACTCTCAGGTGGTGAAGGACGGAATCTTCCATCTTACGTCTCCTTGATTCATCGCTGTCATTTATCATTGCTTCGGAGATTGTCTGCTCCCGGTGGATCCTTGGTTTTCATCACTGCGTTCTCTGGCCAGGGTCCGTGGACGCTTCTATCTTGTCTCGCAGCAGCAGTCCGGGGTGCCACGAACAACACTCCATCACGTGTGTGATCGCGTCTCGATCGTAATGATCGCCTGATTGATAGCCGGCGAAAAACCGCTGCAGTCGATCGACCCGCTGTGGTGTCGCGTCGACCGCTTGTAGTCCGATCGAGACGCCGTGGTTGGTGAAGGCGAACTTCATCATCGGCATGTCGGGTTCCCGGCAAAAATAGCCGGGAGGGTCGATCCACATTTCGTCCAACATCGCCAACGACCGACTTCGCATCGTCGTCGCCCACGGCTCGGCTGGAAAAAAGTGCGACAGCCACAGGATCATCCCCAGTCCCAGATCCTGGGTCACTTGCAACGCCGGATAACTGTTCCCGATCAACCGATCCATGTCCGCGATCTCATGCTTGAGTTGCTGCGGATCGAGCAAGCGATAGACGACGTAGCCGTGATAAGCATCGATCGCACCGAACCCGTAACCCGGATAGGGGCCACGGAGGTCTTCTTGCATTTTCCAGACGACACCGACATCGGGGACCACGAACCGGGGATGGATTTGTTTGACCAACTCGATCGCCCGCTGGTGATACTGCGGAATGATCTGCCCAAGTCGGTAGAGGGCGAACAACCACATCGCCAAATAGTGATAGTACTGGCCGTCGCGATCGGGCGCTTCGCCGATCCGAATGCCGCGGGGGCGTCCCAGCACACGCTCGACATCGGTCACGACTTGCTCGGCCTGTTGCAGATACTGATCATCTTGCAATTCATTTCGTAGCGACAACAACAACACGACACCAAAAGCATCGGTCCACAAGTATCGCATCCCATTGGGCCAAATCTGCTGCTGTTGCATCCACTGCAACTGGCGGAGCACGCGTTGAACTTTTGGCAAGGAAGTTTGTGTCGACATCAATCGATTACCGCAAAAGGATGGTGCGGAAGATGTTACCGCGCTTCGGACTCCAACATCGGGGTCACCGCTTTGGTCTCGTTGAACCAGATCAGTTCGTCAAACTGATGGGGCAGCGATGCGTGAAAATAGTGGCTTTGAACCTCCGTCTCCGGGCGGTAAATCACCCCGATCGCACGCTGCATGTGCGGAATCTCTAGCTTCTCTCTCAATTCGCTCCGCTTGGCATCACGTAGCGGCAGCATGAACGTGTCCAATTCGCTGTCGTGACACAGGCGTTCGTAACTCGATTCCAACGATGGCCGGACTTGCATGATCTCGACCGGTGAGTCCCACATCGGTGCGGCCGCGACGGTGCCACAATGGGTCAACTGACCAATCAGATAGGCATTGCTGCCGAACGCTTCGCGACAGAGATGACCGACGTTCGTTTCGCCACGAACTCCCATCTCGGTCGCCGCCGCGTCGCCCAGGTGCGAGTTGTGTTCCCAGATGACCGCCTTCGACTGCGGCCCGTGATGATCCAACAGCGATTGCAGGGTTTGAAACATGTGCTGGTCGCGAAGGTTCCACGACTGGGCGCCACCATAATACATCACCCGATAGTAGCGTTCGGCATCGGCGACCAATCGCGCGTTTTGAGTCGCATCAAAGTACTGTCGCGGATCGCTTTGTCGGTAATCGACACGTTGGTTCAGCAAATCGGTCAAGATCGCGACCGCTTCGGGTTCGCATGACCGATACTTGCCCGTCACGACCGAGCGACCGTAGGTTTCCGGGTCGCCCTCCCATGGTGACAAACAACCGTACCGCTGCCGTGCTGTCTGGGCGGCTTGCGGATCGACCTGGTCCAAGTATTTCAGGACTTCATGAATCGACGTGTACAGGCTGTAGAGGTCCAGACCATAAAACCCGACGCTCTTTCCACTGGGGCGGAAATCGGCGTTGAACTGATGCAGCCAATCTACGAACTCCAGGACTTCGCGGTTTCGCCACATCCAACTGGGAAATCGCTTGAACGCCTGCCACTCGGCCGAGCGTCCCCCATGATGTTGAACGTAATCGTTGACTCGAGCCGCATCGGGCCAGTCGGCTTCGACCGCCACAAAGTCGAATCCGTGGCGAGCAATCAGTTCGCGAGTGATCTTCGCTCGCATCCGATAGAACTCACTCGTCCCGTGAGTTGCCTCGCCGATCAACACCAACCGGGCATCACCGATTCGATGGAGCAGCGGGTGCACATCGGACGAGTCAACATCCTCAAACCGCTCGGCGCTCTCACGAATCAGGGTCGTGATGGTGCGACGCGGACCGACGGTGCGAACCGAACGACCGTCCCATGCCCGGTCTTCCTCATTCCAACCGGCCGCTCCGACCAGCGGCACAAAGCGAACATCGGCCAGTTCTTCGCGATCGTATCGATCCTCGTCGATCTTTTGTACCCGGATCAACTTTTGTGTCATCCGATCTTGTCCCACCGGGATCACCAACCGTCCGCCGACACGAAGTTGCTGCAACAGCGGCGCGGGCACGTCGGGCCCTCCCGCGGCGACGATGATCGCATCGTAGGGGGCGTTCTCGGGCAATCCGCGAGTGCCATCGGCATGAATCACGTGGACGTTCGTGAATTGAAGTTCACGCAGTCGATCGCGCACGGTATCGGCCAGTTGTTGATAGCGTTCGATCGTGTACACCTCCGCGGCGATGGTCGCCAGGATCGCAGCGGCATAACCCGACCCGGTACCAACTTCCAACACCCGATCACCCGGTTTCAACTGCAACGCGGCAGTCATCAGGGCAACGATGAACGGCTGAGAGATCGTTTGCTGGTTCCCGATCGGCAAGGGGGTATCTTGATAGGCGAATTCCTGCAGTTCCAATGGCACAAACGCTTCACGCGGGACCGACTCGATTGCCTTCAGCACCGCCCCGTCGCGGATTCCCTGGCGGTTGATTTGTGCGGCCAATTTTTTTCGCTGCTGCGCAAAGCGATTCTCATTCGTTTTCATAACTCTGTGCCTCCCTCCCGGTTCACCCCCCTCGTCTCCCCGTTGCGGTGTGACGGAGGGTAACTCGATCAACGAGCCGATCAAGAAAGCAACTCTTGTGCCGTTTCTAACGTTTCGATGGCGTACAGGGGACAGAAACCGGGGCGAAGTGTGTCATCGAACGTCTCGCAGACCGAAGGCGAATTGATTTACCAACTGGGCCTCGCCCAGTGGGGTATTACGGCACTTCGACAACTATTCGAGGAGATTCTGGTTGATGCGAGTTCGTTTGAGAACTATCGAGTTTCGGCGGAATTCCCCAAGATCGGACGCCGCGACTTCTTGCTCAACGCCCGTCGCCTGATACGAAACCAAGGGACACCGGGTATGATTTTGGTGGCAATGGAGGACGTCACGACCGCAGGATCGTAAACATCATGGCGACGAAAGATTTGAAAGGTCGATACGGGGCGTGCAACGACGTTGCGCCGTCGCGCCGAGCAGATGCTCCGTACCACACGGAGCGATATTGCCGCCATGGCGGCCGAGGATGTGCAGCGATTGGTTCATGAACTGCAAGTCCATCAGATCGAACTGCAGTTGCAGAACGAGGAGTTGCGGGAAACGCAAGTTGCCCTTGCCCAGTCGGCTGATCGGTATTCGGAACTTTACCAGTTCGCACCCATGGGCTATCTGACGCTTGATCATGACAACACGATTCTGGAGGCCAACCTGATGGCCGCCAGCCTGATCGGCGTCGAACGCCAACGACTGATTCATGCCCGGTTTACCGATTTCCTGGCGCCGAGAATCAGGATGCCTGGTACTTGCATCACAACTCGGTCCTTGCATCGCAAGCCAATCAGGCGGTCGACCTGAAACTGCGTCGGCAAGACGGATCCGAAGTCTGGCTGGCACTGCACAGCGTTGCGGTAGAAATGTCACAGTCACCGGCAAGCCAATGCCGCGTCGTCCTGATTGACACTACCGAACAAAAAGTGGCCGCAGAAGAGTTGCTGCAACTGAAACAAACGCTGGAACATCGTGTTGCCGAGCAGACCAACGAAATTCGATTACTAGCGCATTCCATTGCCAATGTCGGCGAAGGCGTGATCATCTTCGGTCGCGACGCGATATGGCCGGATGCCTCCATCGTGTTTGCCAATGAAGCCGCCTTCAAGATGACCGGGTACGCAAAGGATGAATTGATCGGCCAAACGTCGCGTTGTTTGCACGGCGATCAAACGGATCGTGACAAGGTCGATCGAATACAGGGGGACTTGCTGGCCGGACGAACCACGCTTGCCGAACTGATCTGCTATCGCAAAGACGGCACGCCTTACCAATGTGAACTGCTGATCACACCATTGATGGGTGGCGATGTTCCGGCCGCGAATTATGTCTGTATCCATCGCGACGTTACCGATCGCGCGGAGGCCGAAACGGCACTGAGACGCGAACATGATTTCAACCAAAGCCTGATCAACACGGCTCAGACGATTGTGCTGGTATTGGACATGGCAGGACGGATCGTGCAGTTCAACCCCTATTTCGCGAAGCTGTCCGGATGGCGACTGGAACAGGCCAAAGGGTGTGATTGGTTTGACACCTTCTTGCCCGAGAACGATCGCGCGCCCCTACGCGAGCGTTATCGCAAGTCCCTCGCCGGCGATCGAACCAGGGGAAATGTCAATCCGATCCTGACCAAAACTGGCCAACGACGTGACATTGAATGGTATGACGCTCTATTGGAAGACTCCCAAGGGCACCCCATCGGACTGCTGTGCACCGGACAAGACGTGACCGAGCGAAACCGGGCCGAGCAACAACGACGAGAAAACGAAGAGCGGATTCGCTCGATTTTGGAAACAGCGTCGGATGCGATCATCACCATCGATACGGGCGCAATCATCGTGGACGTCAATCCGTCAACGGAGAAGATGTTTGGCTACCAGCGAACCGAATTGATCGGAAGAAACATCAGGATTTTGATGCCGCCACCGTTCCAAACGGAGTACGACAACTATCTTTCGCAGTACCTGCGGACCGGCGAACCAAAAACCATCGGCATCGGTCGTCAGGTGATCGGCAAACGCAAGGACGGATCCGAATTCCCCGCCGACCTGGCCGTCAGTGCGGTCGATGACCTGGGTATGTTCACAGGAATCATTCGTGACGTTTCCGAACGACTGGAACTGCAACGCCAGATCCTTGAAATCGCACAGGAAGAGGATCGTCGGATCGGCCAAGAACTTCATGATAATATCCAACAACAGCTCACCGGGCTCAGTCTGTTTGCGTCCGGTTTGGAACAGTCACTACTGAAAAAGTCAATTTCGGAGGCGCCATTGGCTGGTCGGATTGCCCGCGAGATCAGCGAGACGATCGGGCAAGTCAATCTGCTTTCACGCGGGCTGGTGCCCGTCGAGATCGACGCCGAAGGCCTCCGTTCGTCGTTGACCGAATTGGCCTCACGGGTTAGCGAGCAGTACCGCGTTCAATGTGACTTTGAAGCCCACGGTCGCATTGATTTGGCAGACAATTTTGTTGCCACACACCTGTTTCGGATGGCTCAGGAGGCGATCAACAATGCCATCAAGCACGGCAAGTCCGACCGAATCAAGGTTTCACTCGTTGGGACCGACGGTACGATCGAACTAAACGTGCTGGACAACGGTGTTGGTTTCCGCGACGTAAGATTGCACGGCACATCGGGCGTTGGTTTGCGGATCATGCGTTATCGGGCCGATTTGATTCGAGCCGACCTGCGAATCTGCCCCGGAGAAGACGGCGGCACCTTGGTCAGCTGCGTCGCACCCAATACCGACTCAGCGGACTGACCGGGACCGTCCGACCGTCGCATCACCAGCAAGAAAATCGTCGACTGGGGTCCCGGAAACTGTTAGAATCAGCAGATTGTCGGTGGCTGGTCGGACCAGCCCGGTCAGCCTGTTGGGATGGCAACGCAGCTTGATGAATCTGATGGAACTTCGCACCTCAAAACCAGAAAGTGATACTTCCGGTCATCATCAGGCACTTCGTGAGCGCGCCGAGAGATTGCTTTGGAAAACCCGGGCCGATATCGCCGACATGACTCACGAGGACGTACAGTCGCTTGTCTTCGAGCTGCAAGTTCACCAGGTGGAATTGGAACTGCAAAACGAGACGTTGTGTGAGACCCAGGCCGAACTCGTTGCGTCACGCGACCGCTATGCGGAGTTGTATGATTTTGCGCCCGTCGGATATTTCACGATCGACAATCGAGGGAAGATCCTCGAAGCAAATTTAACCGCCGTGAAAACATTACAGGTCGACCGTGATGAACTGATCGGAGCCAATCTTTCGGACTTCATTGCTCGCGGATCCCAGGACGCGTGGTATTTGCATCGGCACAGGGCCTTGACGGGAGACTCGATGAGTACCTGTGTGCTGGAAATGCGCCGGCCCGACGGGATACCGTTGTTCGCACGCTGGGAATTCTTGCCCGTTTCCGGCGCATCGCAAACAAAGCTTCACGCCGCCATGAGCGACATCACGGCACAGAGGCTGGCCGAGGAATCGGTGCGCGAAAGGGAATCTCAACTGGCACACATCTCGCGGCTATCCACGATGGGCCAGATGGTTGCGGGAATCGCCCACGAGGTCAATCAGCCACTCTATTCCATCGTGAACTTTGGCAAGGCGGCAAAGAACGCATTGAAAAACCCGACCGCCGAGAATCTTCAACGAACGGCCGAGTGGACTAGTCAAATGACCGAGGCGGCCGTCAGAGCCGGTAAAATCATTAAACGCATTCGTGGTTTTGTCTCCAGACAAGAAACGAGCATCGTCTCCATTGATCTGCGTGAATTGATTGATGCCAGCGTCGCACTGCTCAGCCACGAGATCGCTCCGGATCAAATCTTGCTGGATATCGACCTGCCCACGCCTTGCCCGATCGTGTTTGGCGATCCTATCCAAATCCAGCAGGTGCTGGTCAATCTGCTGTTGAACGCCATCGAAGCGATCCGACAGGGCGGTTCGACCATTCGTAACATCCTGGTTGCCACGAGGGTCAACATCGAATTTGTCGAAGTCGCCGTCACCGACACCGGACCCGGCATTCCCCCGGGAGATGTCTCGCGTCTGTTTGATCCGTTTGTCACCCATAAATCCAGCGGCATGGGAATGGGGCTGGCAGTCAGCAGGACGATCGTCGAGTCGATGGGAGGTCGTCTTTGGGCATCGAACCATGAACATGGCGGAGCGACTTTTCGTTTCACGCTGCCAACGGTCGAGCAGATTCCTCCGGCGGCGTCCGGTTGATCCAAGACGCGTCTGGTTACGACACGCGTGGCAAAGATTCGGGTGCGTCTTCGTGCGGCCGGGTCATCAGCGACACAACGATCAAGGTCACGAATGCCAGCGGAATGGTGACAATGCCCGGTTGGCTAAAGGGGGCGATCGCATCGGCCGGGTCGAGCCCATAGACGCTCTTGTAGGTGTCACCCGAAAGCAGAATCCAACCCAACGAACTGACCATCCCCACGACCACGCTGGCCACGATGCCCTGTCTGGTCGTCCGCGGCCAGAACAGCAGCATTACCAGGGCCGGCAAATTGGCACTGGCCGCGACACTGAATGCCCAGCCGACCAAGTAGCCGACGTTCAACTCTTTGAACAGGATCCCTAGCCAGATCGCGATCCCACCAACGAACACCGCCGCGATCTTGGCCACGCGAACCTTCGCGTGCTCATTCATCTCGACCCCGAACACTCCTTGCAACAGGTCGTGCGCGACCGCTCCGCTGCTGGCCAGGATCAACCCGCTGACGGTCCCCAACACCGTTGTGAAGGCGATCGCCGAAATGATCGCGAACAGCCACTGGTTCATCCCTCGCGCCAATAGCGGCGCCGACATGTTCGTGTCCGTCAAATCGAGCGAACCGCTGGTCATCGCCCCCAGACCGAGATAGAGCGTCAATACGTAAAAAAAGCCGATCGTGGCAATGCCCACGATCGTGCTCTTGCGAGCCGCGGCGCCATCCTTGACCGTGTAATAGCGAATCAGAATGTGCGGCAACGATGCGGTGCCACAAAACAACGCCAACATCAATGACAGAAAGTTCAGCCGACCACGGGTATCCTGTTGGCGAATGCCGGCAAACTTGGGGTGTTCACCCGGACGAAGCACTTGCGATCCGGCTGTCGGTTTTTGGAAGTAAACCGTCGTCGACCCGATTTCGTGAACGAGTTTTTTCTCGCGCCACAACATCACTTCGCTCTCACCAAGCGTGGTCAGAAACGAAATCGGTCCCAGGGGGCCCGTATCCGTTTGATCATTGGGCAGCTTGGACAGATATCCGATCGGCTGCAGTTGGCGCTGGTTCTCAGCGGTCCCCCGTGGCGCCCCGTCAATCAATACCTTGCCATCGATTTTGGTGACCGATTGTGCTTGGCGAAGAATCTTGTCTGTCGAACCGTCGATGTCATCGACGTGAAAAACGTCAAAACCGATCCCGTCGGCTCGCTCCAAGCGAATCAGGTCCGGGTATTCCTGCCAGCCGTCATTGGCGGCAATGACTTTGCGTCCATCGATTGTTGCCGCTGCAATTGCCTGGCCACTCAAGGGGCCGATTGTCTGGAACGCGTCGTTGTTGGATTGGAATCCACGACCGAGCAACATCACGACCAACACGGCGCTGAAGATGACAAGCAGCGAACCTTTCAGGAATTGCACCCAAGTTGTCGATACCATCCCCGCGCTGACCACGATCATTACCACGACCACGCCGACCATCACCACACCGACCGAATGATCCCAACCGAGCAAGGGCTGGATCAACGATCCGGCTCCGACCATTTGCGGGATCAAGTAAAAGACGCTGACCACCAACGTGCTGACACCCGCAGCAGCTTTGATGCCACGCGAATTGAACTTTGCATCAAGTGCATCGGCGAAGGTGAACCGTCCCAATCGTTTCATCGGTTCGGCGATCACAAACAAGGCCACGATCCAACCGGCCAAAAAGCCGATCGAGTAGAGAAACCCGTCGTAACCATAAAAGGCGATCATGCCGCAAATGCCTAGAAAAGACGCAGCCGACAGGTAGTCGCCAGCGAATGCGACTCCGTTGACGGCCCAGGGGATTTGTCCGTGTGCGGCGAAATAACCTGCGGATGATTTTGCTTTGCTGCCCAGGTAAAAGCTGAGCGCGACCGTGCCGACCACGAACACCACAAACACGCCAATGGCAATCCAAGAGGGATCATAGATCATTTGGAATTCCCTCCCTTGGATGACTTGGACGACGGTTCATTGCGACAAAGCACGCCGTAAACCAGCGCCAGCAGCAATGCCGCCACGATCAGGCCGAAGCCGTAGACGATGGCCAGATTCAATCCTGAAAGTACGATCGTCTCCATCAAGTCGGCGTCGAAAGCATTGATCAGGACAAAGCCCAGATAGAGCACCAGGTAGACCGCAAACAGAGCCATCCCCAGTCGGGTGTTGAACCGACGCTGGGAAGAAATGGGATCGGGAGGAGACATTCAAGCTTCGAAGAGATGGAGGGAAATGGTACGAACACGATCAGGCAATCGATCCATACAGTAACCACTCGCCGCGGTCTCGTGGGACCGCCGCCCCAGGAGCCAGCACACTTTCGACGATTGTCGCAGCGGCGCTCGCAATGGCGATCACTTGCCCCGTCCGACGACTCAAAGTTGGTCGCTTCTCCGGTGAGAGAGGTAACCGAGCCCGGATCATCGCTGCTCGGGATCGATCGTGATCCTCAGTCCGTCGTACGCCAAATCGATCCCTTCGGGCAACCACTGGCAGATCGGATCGTGATCCAAATCGTGTGAAATATGGGTCAGCAGTGTTCGCCGTGGCCGCAATTGCTGGGCCACCGCCAACGCCTGTTCGACATTGAAGTGTGTCGGATGAGGTTTGATGCGAAGCGCCCCGAGCACCAGGGTGTCGAGCCCCTGAAGCAGGCGCATTGACGAATCGGGAATGTGATTGGTGTCGGTGCAATAGGCAAAATCGCCGATTCGAAAACCGAGTACGTTGAACCGCGGACCATGCTTCATCGGGATCGGAGTCACCGTCACTCCCAACACGTCAAACGATTCCGAGCCAATGGAACGAAATTCTAGTTGGGGGGTCGCTCCCGGATGCGTCGGCTCGTGGTTGGTAAAGGCGTAGTCAAAGGATGTACGAATCCGCCGTTCCACCTGTGGTTGACAATACAACGGGACCGGTGTCCCCAAACGAAACGGAAACAGACGCAGGTCGTCGAGCCCGAACAGGTGGTCGGCGTGTTCATGTGTGAACAGAACGCTGTGAATCAGCGAAATCCGCTCGCGCAACAGTTGGCTGCGTAAATCGGGTGGCGTGTCGATCAGCAGGTTGCCCGCAGCGAGTTGGATGACGATCGCACAGCGAGTCCTGTTGTTTCGTGGATTGTCGCTGCGGCAGACCGCGCAGGTACATCCCAGTGCGGGAACACCCACGCTGGTGCCGGTACCGAGGAACACGACCGTTGCCGCGCTGGCCCGAGCTTGTCCCCCACCGCTGTCGTTGTGGGATTCTGGCGAGTCAAGCACCATCGAGATTCCTCGGTCAGTTGGTGGTGGCAAACAGCGTCGACGCTGGCGATTCACGCCCGCGGCCGACGATTCAGCCGACGATTCAATCGCCCCTTGGCCTGAATTGGGTGATTCTGCGATACTCTGTCTTCCAAAAACAGCACCCCGTTTCCGGTCCAAGCGGAAGTGGGGCTGGGGGATGCGTCTCTCGTGCCGTTTTTGAAGGACCGGCAGCGGCTCTCCGCGGCCAACGATCCGCCCTTGACGAATTTTCTCGAATCCAATCCCACCGTGACTTGACGGCATGATCGACTGGTAGAACGGTGCCTGATGTCGAACACGCTTCATCGAATTCGCTCTGAATAACGGCCTCGGCGTCGGCAGCGACGAAACCGCCACGATGCGTGATCGTTCCCAGCTTCGCGGGCCGAACCACTTCCAAAGAAACACTCAGGAAAATAAGAAAGCTCATGTTCAAAAACTTTTCACCCCATGCATTGGGTATCAACGGTCGTCAAAGCGAGTTGATCGAATTGGCGCTGACCTACGCGTTCAGCGGGATGGACGTTGACATGTCGGAAATGCTGCGGCGCGCTCAACGATCATCATCCAAGGAAGCGGCAAAATACCTCCATGCCGCCACGATCAAGGTGGGCGGTTTTGATTTGGAGGTCAACTTGGATGCCGACGACGAAGCGTTTACGGTCAAAGTCGGAACACTCCACCCGATTGCCGATTTGGCAAAAGAACTGGGAGTCAAACGCTGTTACATCCGTCTGCCTGCCGCAACCGATCGACTGCCCTATCACGAGTACTTTGAAACGCAACGTGCCAGACTTGCGCAGATCGCCCAAACGTTGGAACCACGGGGCATCAAACTGGGCATCGGGTTTTCAGCGGGAAAAGAGCTCGAAAAGGGCAAGGAGTTCGCTTTCGTGCGAAATGTCGAAGGCTTCCTGGCGCTCGTCAACGCCGTGGCCGGCAGCAACGTCGGCTTCATGATTGACACCTGGGATTGGCTGGTCGGCGACGGGACGCTCGACCAAATCACCGCCTTACCCGCGGAGAAGATTGTTGCCGTGCGGCTTGCCTCGCTCCCCGATGACGTGGACAAGTCCGTGGCGACGACTGCGGATCGCGTGCTGCCAGTCATGGAGGGACCGCTGAACCACGTGCAACTGATCAAGCACCTCGCTGCGGTCAAGTTTGATGGTCCGGTCAGTCCAGGCGCGTCTTCAAAAAGGTACAAAGGAAAGACTCGCGAAAGCATCGTGCAGCAAGCTCAAGAGGCGGTCGATGCCATTTCCAAAGCCGCGGGGTTGCATGTCGCCAAGCTGCCGATGGATATGATCGAGGATATCCCTTACGAGCCCAACCCGGTGATCTAGCGTTCGCGGCTCGTTTCGTCGTCATCTTCATCGGTCGACCGCAAGTCCTGCGGGCGACCGGTGGGGGATGAACGTGAAGCGCAAGATCAAGATGAATCGTAAACGCGAGTGAGTCGCACGCGGAATGAATCGGCGTGCCGACATGGCACGATCGACCTTAGAACTGGAACCCGCCGGTGGTGAACCAGAAGGCCGTCAACATGCAGATCCACACGAGATCCAGAAAGTGCCAATACTGCGCTGCAAAATCGACCGGCCAGTGACGTTCGTGGTCGTATCTGCCGAGTAACGAGCGGACGGCAACGATTCCCAGTGCGATCACACCGCCGGCGACGTGCAACGCATGAAGCAGTGCGAGCACCGCGACCATACCGGCCACGCCCTTGCCCGGCCCACTTTGCAGCGCCGGACCGGTCAGCATCTCGCGCATCGCATGAAATTGCACCCCCATGAAGAGGATCGCCGTCAACCCGCTGGCCACCATCAGGGTGCAGGTAAGGCCGCGTTTTTCGCGTCGAACCGCCCGCGTCGCTCCGTGAACCATGCCACTGATCAACAACAGGCAGGCTGTGCTGACCAGAAAAATTGATGGCAGTGGCACGCCACTTTGAGGGTCATTGCGACGCCCGTAGGCGTAGATCGCATACAGCAAAATGCTGGCAAAAAAGAACACCAGCAACGACGCCAGAAACAGCGCACCGCCCAATTGGACCCGCATGTCGCTGGGAAGCTTCGCCGGTGGATCGGATCGGGTTTGTGGCATGGTCTTCGGTCAATCGCGAGTGTCTTTCGTGGCAGCCGTGACCCAGATTCTCGCGGGGGGGGGAGCGTCGTTGCCGAGCACGGTTACTTCGTCCAAGCTGTCGCTGCACGATACATTAGCGAACCGCACCACAGCCCCAGTTGCCAACGAATTCAAGCGGGATCTTCTTTCGATTGGCGCGTTGTGGCATGATCTGGGTCTTTGCCACGCGTTCCTACGGTTTTCCAGAGTCGTTTCGTCAAGAATCGTTTGTTTTGCACATGATTCGCACCTTTTGTAACGCTGACGTTCCTGCGTTGACTGACGTATGGCGATGCCATTGGTCATTGGTAACGCCAACGCCCGCGGTGACCGTGGCGATGGTGGAACAGGCGATACTGTCGCGAACATTCTTTGATGCGTCGAGGCTATTGGTTGCCGACGTGAACGGCCGACTTCAGGCGTGGTGTCACTTTGCGGCCAATGTTGAATCCGCAGTCATTTGCGCGATCTGTGCCAGACCCGATGCCGCTGCCGAAGTATGCGATGATTTGCTTGCCGCGACGTTGCAGCAAATCGGTGCGGCGGGTTTTGGGCGGGTCGAGGCGGGACTGGTACGTGATGACCAATTCGGATACGCCGGTCTGGCCCCGATTGGCCATGGGATCGGGATCCCGGAATCCGACACGCGAATCAGCAATTTGCTGACCGAACAGGGTTTTATCCCGGGCAAGCAGGCGACTCGAATGACCGTTTCGACCGGCACGTATCGGATGCCGGTTAGCCGCGAAGCACTGCAATTTCGACGTTCCACCACTTTCCGGTGTGAAACACCCACTCTGGAAAGCACACGCCAGGCATCCGCCATGGCACACTTTGATATCGAACATCACCAATTGCTGGATCGAGATGGCCGTCAACTCGCCAGTGTTGATCTGTGGTGCAGCGATCCCGAGGCCGAGGTGATGAGTTCGGATCATGCCATTCTGGACATTCATCAAGCTCAACAAAGGGGTCAACTGGAGCCCGCCGAGGCGTTTTTGGTGGCCACCGTGCTGCAGTCGCAGCCGGGACGCCACATTTTTGAGGTCGAAACGTCGGTCGACCGCGAACAATCCGTGTTGTGCGACCAGTTGAAATCCCTTCATTTTCGCGAACAAGCACGCGGCGCTGTTTGGACCAGGGATCTTGGCTGACGGGCGAAAAACAGCCTTCACGCCACCGACTCGGATTTGCTAACCAAGACGTGACACGCAGAAAATCCCGCAACCAGCGAACACGAATCTGCGGCCACCAAGGGTCCTGCGGCAATCATGGGGCTCGGCGGCGGCCAGATTGTGCGGGGGAACACAGGAAGGAATCCGACCGATGAAACCGTTTGGCGTACGACTCGCCGCAGGGGCTGTGACAATCCTGTTAGGCGCTTTTGCAGCAGTACAGGCACAGAAAGACCGCGGGCAAAGCAATGCCCAAGAGTGGACCGCAGCCGCGGCTCCATCATTGGAACAGCCACTCGAACCGATCGCCACCGCATCGCCGGAAACATGGCTTCGCCAGCCGGTAACTTCCATCGGGCCGGTCGACGTCGCGGAATCCGAAACGCCTCCTGCGGTCCAGCTGGTCCAGCACACCGAACCGACAGAGTCGCGGTCCGGGCAACGAGCCGAAAGTGAAAGTGACGCGGCACTCCTACTGCCCACGTTCGAGCCTCCGGCAACGAGCGAACCGCAAATCGATGAGCCCGTCATGGCTTCCGCCGCCGATGCGCCCGGTTGGGCACTTCCTCAGCGAACCACAGACAACACGCCCCCAGCGGTGCCTGCAATGTCGATGACGCTCCCCGCCTCGCTGGGCGAAGCAGAGTCGGACAGTGTCGCCGTTCGTGGTGGCGAGCCTGCCGGTACCGAGGTCAATGGGAGCGAAATGGCGGAGTTGCAACTGGCCGAATCTCCCGCGATCAACCTGTTTACCCAATCCCCACAGAACGACCGGGCCGCCGGTGAGCCATCCGAAGTGCAAACCGCGAGCGAACCATTCCCCAACGCTCTTCGCGTCGAGCCCGATTCGTCCAATCCGATGAGAGAGACTGCACGAAATGACCAGTCCTCGGTACTGGGTCAACCGGCGGGACTGGGTCAACCAATCGCCTGGGAGCAACCGACCGGGCAACCGCAACCGACCGGCCTGGGGCAGCCGATCGCTGCGGCAGAAAACTTTGCTGGTCAGCCAACGGCGCGAGCTGCCGCCGCGCCGCAAACCTTTGATGCGCCGCAAACCTTTGATGCGCCGCAAACCTTTGATGCTGCCGCCATCGTTTGATGCTCCGCCGTCCTTCGATACTCCGCCATCCTTTGCGTCGCAGCCACCGCGGCCGCCGGCGAACGTGGCAACCGGCCCACTCGCACCGGGATTCGCTTCTTCTCAAGCCGCAGCGGCGTTATCGGGCAATGGCTACGGTGGGCCGCCGGAGCGGGTCGCGAGTCTAGCTCGGCGCGCGGGCACGATTCAGCCGGGATACCAGAGGAGCACCTTCGATCAACCGGAGGCCGCGGCCGAGCTGGCGGTTAAGGCGAATGCCACCATGGCATCCCCCGGTGATCGTCGATTGGAAGGCATTCAGTCTCCCAGTATCGTGATTCAGAAGCGCGCTCCCAATGAAGTCAAAGTCGGCAAGCCGGCTTCATTCGTCATTCATGTGCAGAACGTCGGATCGGTCGAAGCGTTGGACGTCATGGTTCACGATCAAATACCACGAGGCATGCGACTCGTCGATGCCTCTCCAGCGCCGGTTCAACAAGGCGACCTGTTGCTGTGGCAGTTGGGATCGATGCCGGCTGGCGACGAGAGAACCGTGACGTTGCAGCTGGTTGCCGAACAAGAAGGCGAGCTGGGGAGTGTGGCCCGGGTCACGTTTGAAGCGGCGGCATCGGTGCGTACGATCAGTACACGGCCAGAACTGAAGATCGTTCAGCGTGCCCCGGAAAAGGTGCTCATCGGTCAGCAGCTGGAAATCGAATTGGAAGTCTCCAATCCTGGTAGCGGTGAAGCGACGGGCGTCGTCCTGCAAGAGGACGTGCCGATCGGCTTGGAACATCCTCAAGGTCGTCAACTTGACAACTTGCTTGGTACGCTTGCCCCTGGCGAAATTCGCCGACAAGTGCTTCGGCTTCGCGCAGGTTGCGCCCGGCTTGATTCAAAACGAAATCCGATTGACCGGCGATGACGGGCTGACCGCGGAACATATTGTCGCGGTCGAAGTCGTCGCACCCGATCTGCGCGTCGATCTCAGCGGACCCTCGAAGCGGTTTCTGGAACGTCAAGCGACGTACCAGCTGGATATCGCCAACGTGGGCACGGCGGACGCCAGTAACGTCGAAATCGCGGTCAAGCTCGATCGTGGCTTCACATTCGTCAGCACCGATTACGAAGGCCAATACGATCCCTCACGGCATACCGTGTTTTGGTCGCTGGCGCAATTGCCGGTGGGGGGTCAGGGATCGGTACCGCTGACGTTGTTGCCAGTGGAAGTGGGAGAACAGGCCATCAACTTGGAGGTCCGCGCCGACTTGGGTGTGTTTGCCAAGAACGAACGAACCATTTCCGTCGATGCGTTTGCGGAACTCAGTTTCCAGATCACCAACCCTGGCGGACCGATCGAAGTCGGAAGTGAAACGATGTACGAGATCCGGGTGCAGAATACCGGCTCGCGAAACGACACCAACGTCCGTGTCCAGTTGCAATTGCCGCCGGGCCTCGAGTTGATCAGCGCCGACGGCGATGCCGGTACCGATGGACGGGGGTTGGTCGCATTTCAACCTCGTGCCGAGTTGGCCGCGGGGGGTGATATCAGCTATCGGTTGCGAGTTCGCGGCGTTGCACCGGGAACGCACATTGTCAAAGCGATTGTGACAAGCGATCAATCGACCGTACCGGTGACCAAAGAAGAGAGCACACGGGTCTACGCCGACCAGTAACGTCGGACGAACCATTGTCAGATTGACCGCATGTAGTCGACAAACGCCCTGTCCAGTTCGACCAGGGTTGTGTCAAACGCCTCTTCGAACATCTCGATCCGTTCGCGTTCGGTTCGTTCGACAAGCGGCCGTCCTCGACTCAGTTCACGCAAGTACTCGACATACTGCTCGCGCCGCGTCTTGATCAGGAAATACGTTAGTGCCCAGCCTTCGGCGTAGGCGGCGGCCGAAGTCGCCGTATTTCCATGTCTGGAATCGTTCGCCAGCAAGGTCGCCAACGACTCAGCTGGTCGATTGCGAACGTACCTTCGCCATCCCGCCAGTTGCACTTCGTTGATGCGTCCGATCCGTTGCCATTTGCCGGGGTTACGGCGATCGGGTGACTCAAAAAATGTCGCCAATCCCTCGCTGACCCATTTCGGATTGTCGGCATAACGTTGTTGTAGGCCGCAATTGAATGCCAATTGGTGAGTCGCTTCATGGATGATCGTTGCGGCATTGCGTTCCCAATGAGGGACATTGAACGTCGTCATCCGGTTATTTTGGAAGTTGTAGTAACCGATCAACGCGTTCGCTGTGTCGCCGATTTCTTGTTTCGCGTGCGTCAGAAAGCTGTCGCGGTCGGCAAGCACCAATGCGACCAATGGAAACCTTGGTTCAGGTAGCTTCCACTTCAGGTTCTTCCAATACGTGAAGAATCCGCGATAAAGTTGCTCGAACAACAACCCCACCGCTTTCACATGGGCCTCATTACTATTGTGCAGAATCACGTAATGTTGCGTGCGGTAGACCTGGAACCCCTCTGGCAACTCGGCCAGCATCCGCCGTTCCATCTCATCCGCGTCGATCGGCTGCAACGGTGATGGATCGGAATTGCGACTCTTGATATGTTCGGGTTGGATCGTCCAAATCCGACCGTCGTCCGCTCGCAGCATCAATCCGCCGTCCTGCGCCTCGACCATGATCTCGGCGACGACGGTCCGCGTCTTGTCGTGATCAACGAAGCAGACAGTCTCCACCGCAACGGCTCGACCGCCGAACAAAAACGTCAAGCAAGATACAATGAATACCAACCGTGGCATAGAAAGTTCTCGATCCAATGAAACGAAGATGATGATGCTTCGACGATGCAAGCGGAACCCATTCCCGTCGACGCCTCTCCTTGTTATCCGATCATTTTACCACGTTTCCTAGCCCACCTCATCCAAAGTACCACGATTGTTACGACGGCAGCGACGTACCATAGCGCCAACGCCGCTTCCTGGTACCTCGCGCCACTGTGCAACAGCTCAAATAGTCGTGTCCCGACTGTCGTGACACCTGGTGGAATGACCGGCAACATCGCCGGCACATCACCCGAAGCGACCACTGCCGAAGCGAGAAATGCAGCCATCAGCGGTCGTCGCAGCAACGGGCGATCCACGTGCCAAAACCGCCCGAACCAAGATCGATCAAGGCGTGCGGACTCCAGCACCGTATCCTCGATTCCTCGGTATCCGGCCCGCAAAACCCAGTAAGCAACCGGGCTGGCACGAAAGAGCAGCGCGATCACCGTCGGAATCACGGTCTGCTGATAGATCAGTCGAAATCCCGGCAATTGCATCTGAAAAAAATAAACCACGGCCAAACCGACGATCGGTCCAGGTGTCAACACCATCAGAATCGATACCAAATCGAAACCCTTGCTGGCATCACCATGGGTCCGCCCCAGCGCCGCCGGCACCCAGGCGGTCATCACCGCTGCGGTGGCCGTCAAGACGGCAAGAATCGCAGTCCATTGATACTCTTGTGCGAACGTCACCGGTGCTCCGGCAAGCGTCTCGACACACTGGGAAAGTGACCATGTCGCCATCCTCTCATCACCCTGGATGACGATCTGGTGTCCGACCTTGACCAGCAGGCCGGCGATCGGAACGACGACGACGATCGAAGCGATCAGCAACGCCACAGCCGTTGCCAAATACCGCACGTGGCACGGCAATTGCTCGGCGATCTCCTCTGCCCAGCCGTCATCGCGATGGCCATCGCTGCTGGCAACTGCCGGCAGCCGTCGACGCCAAACCAACAACACGAGCAATGAGCAGGCAACGATCGCCAGCGGAAGCAAGCAGGACATCAAGATTGCCTCGATTGTCGCGTTCTTCGCGTAAAACAAATAGAACTCGTCGGCAATCGTGCGAAAACCGTACAGATCGACCACGGTCATCTCGGTGGCCGCCAATGCCGCCACACCCAACAGGGACGTGATCAGCCAGGGCATGGCGATCGGCAGACGGATTCGCCACCAAACCGCGAGCGGGCCGGCATCCAATTGGCTGTGCAAGATCACCGTGGTCGGCACTCGTCGAACAGCGTGCCAGGTGGCCAGAGCGACGATCGAACTTCCCACCAACCCGTGAATCCAACCGCTGGCCAGTAGTCCGCCAAATGCCCCGAAGGCACCGAGGGTGGTTTTTCGACTACCCGTTTGCGTCAGTGGCAGCCAGCCAAATTTCCCGGCTGTCGCTTCCCAGGCCGCGACGTGCAAGATCATCGGCATCGCGATTGCCGCGACCATCGCGGCAAGAAACAGACGCGCCACCCACTTCCCGCCTGGTCCGCTGGACTCGAGACTCGATGCCGCCCAGGCACCGCAGACTCCAATTACGCCGGATATGACGACCGAAACGGCCATCAGTTGAAGCGTTAATAACAGCGGATGCCACCACATCGCAGAAAAGATTCCCTCCCGAATCCCGAATCACTGAATTGCGATCACAATGGAACGACCAATTCGCTCGTCGGATCGTCTGCCCTGTTCATTCATCTCGTTCACCTGCAGCTATGAAAATCACCGCGATCCCACAACTGTACCGCAATTTGAAGCGGTGGCGGGAGATCCTTGCGGTGCTCCGTCGGTACGGCTTGGCCGACTGGTTGACCCGATTCCGGCTGCCTTTTCGCGACGCCCTCAAGGATCGTGGCGGAATTCCTCTCTCACAGTACTCGCGGGAACAACGGGTGCGAATGGCACTGACCGATCTCGGTCCAACCTTCATCAAATTGGGGCAGGTCCTGGCGGCGCGGCCCGATCTGGTGGGGCCGAAACTGGGCGAAGAACTCAAGCGGCTGCGAGCCAATGTGCGACCGGACGATATCGATCAAGTCCGGGCGACGTTGCGAAAAGAATTGGGCGCCGACTACGAAAAGCATTTTCAATACATTGACCCCGAACCGCTGGCGACCGCATCGATCGGTCAAGTACATCGCGCCGTCCTGAACGATGGCAGCCGTGTCGTGATCAAAGTGATCCGGCACGATATCGAACGCACGATGCGTCAAGATATCGAAGTGCTCGCCGGGCTCGCCCAATTGGCCGAGCGCGTCGATGCGCTCGCCGTCTGGAGGCCCAGCGAAATGTTGCGTCAATTCGCGCCGATGCTTCAGCGCGAACTCGATTTCAGCCGCGAGCGTCAAAACCTTGATCATTTTGCCGCGATGCTAAGTCGTCGCAAAGAAGATGTGGTCATTCCTCGACCGTTCAATGACCTGTGTACCAAGCGTGTCCTCGTCATGCAGGAACTGATCGGTCGACCGTTGGCCGATTTCCTCCGTGACTCTACCCCAGCTGATCGAGCGACAACATCGCCCAACGGCTCTTCCGAAGACGGTTCGTTGATCGACTCGCAGCTTTCCACCCAACAACGATTGAGTGAGACGATCGCCGGTGTCTACTTGACGATGTTGTTTGACGAAGCGTTGTTTCATGCTGATCCGCATCCGGGCAACCTGATCGTCATGGACGACGGCCGCCTGGGCATCCTTGATTTCGGGATGGTCGGACGGATTGACGAAAACCTGCGTGAGACGATCGAGGAGATGTTGATCGCCATCTCCACGGGTGACCAAAACCGGCTGACGCGATTGATTCGCCGGATTGGCGACACGCCGCCGACTTTGGATGAATCGGCATTGGCGATTGATGTCGCCGAATTCATCGATACCTATGGCAAGCAGAGTTTGGGTGAGTTCGATTTGACCGGGGCCCTGAACGAACTCAGCGACATCCTTCACCGTCATGCGATCAAACTGCCGAACCAGTCGGCTTTGCTGCTAAAGATGCTGATCTCACTCGAAGGCACATTGCGAGAGCTCGGTGCTCGATTCGACTCACTGGATGTGGTCCGCACATTCATGCGTAAATCGATGGCTCGTCGCTTGAGCCCTCGCAGGCGATTCCGGCAGGCCCGGCGGATCTACCTGGAGGTCGAGAATTTTCTGGAAGTTGCCCCCGACCAGATCCTGAATTTGCTGCAACAGGCGCGTCGTGGTGAAGCGAAACTGATTCTCGAACATCAACGCATCGGCCCGACGATGAATCGAATGGTGCTGGGGCTGATGACCAGCGCCGTGTTCCTCGGTTCGTCACTGATGTTGGCCAACAAGGTGCCACCACTGCTGTTTCCCGAGGAAGCCGTGCTGGGGATTCGAGAACTCAGCCTGCTTGGCCTGATCGGCGTCTTCGGCAGCATCTCGGTGATGTTGTGGTTGTTGATCGCGATTAACCGCAGCGGCCATCTGACCCGCGGCAACGACGACTAGCGGTTTGTCATCGCTGGCAATTGGGATCCTGCAGCAGACGCTGACCATCGATTGCGTCCTGCGTTTGCTTCATCGATCCCCGGGAACAGCGGTATCTTCGTCGAACATCGATTAAGATTGAATGAAGACGCCATCAGCGCTGCCTGGATTCCGTGTTGGAGATGAATGATTTTGTTGCTCGCCGAGGCCACGACCGAGTCACTGGAAGTCGCACCTATTTTGGTGGCGTTGATCGGCGGTCTGGCACTGTTTCTGTTCGGACTCGATCAGATGTCGGACTCATTGAAGCTGATCGCGGGCGACGGGATGAGGAAGGTGCTTGCCAGCTTGACGACGAATCGTTTCACCGGCGCCTTGGCCGGCGCGATCGTCACGGCGATCGTTCAATCCTCTTCCGTCACGACCGTGCTGGTCGTTGGATTCATTTCTGCCGGTCTGATCTCGTTGACTCAATCGATCGGCGTGATCATGGGTGCGAACATCGGCACGACGATCACGGCGCAGTTGATCGCGTTCAAGATCACGCAGTATTCGCTCGTTCTTGTCGCGACGGGCTTTTTCACAATGTTCTGTTCGAAGCACGAGAAGGCGCGACACTACGGCCACATGATCATGGGCTTGGGACTGATCTTGTTCGGCATGCATTTGATGAGCGATGGGACAAAGCCGCTGCACGCCTATCAGCCGTTCGTGGAGATGATGCGACAGATGGACAACCCGCTGGCGGCGATCCTGTTAGCCGCTGTGTTCACGGCACTGGTCCAGAGTTCTTCGGCGACGACCGGGTTGGTGATCACGTTGGCCAGCCAGGGATTCATTTCGCTTGATGCCGGTATCGCATTGATTTTCGGCGCCAATATCGGGACCTGCGTCACGGCCGCGCTAGCCTCGTTGGGAAAACCTCGTGCGGCGGTACGCGCGGCGGTGGTTCATGTGTTATTCAATGTGGCTGGCGTCGCGATCTGGTTCGCTTTCATCCCGCAGTTGGCCGCCGTGGTCAGTTCGATCTCTCCGTCGAATCCATTGTTGACAGGCACCGCGCGGCTGGCCGCCGATACTCCGCGACAGATCGCCAACGCGCACACCGTGTTCAATGTCGCCAATACTTTTCTGTTCATCTGGTTCACGACTCCTTTGGCCTGGTTCGTGGAGTGGATCGTGCCCCAGCGAACCGAGCCGGAATCGGAGTTTGCTCGGCCAAAGTACTTGGATCCGATCCTGCTGCAAACGCCCGCACTTGCCATGGATGTTGTCCGCATGGAATTGGGGCGGCTTGGCGCGGCCGCCCTGCACATGATGCGGGGAACGCTGGATACGGTGATCGGCGGATCACGCCGGCAGATCGATGCCCTGGAGGATTTGGACAACAACGTCGATGCGTTATACGGAGCCATCGTCACTTATCTCGGTCGACTTTCTCAGGAGAACCTCTCGGAGAGTCAATCCCGGCAGCTCCACGACTATTTGGCGGCGGCCAACTACATCGAAAGCATCGGTGACATGATCGAGACCAACCTGGTCGACGCCGGACGCGATCGATTGCTGGCAAAGTTACAGATCAGCCAGGCAACTCAGGATGTCTTGGGCGCCCTGAATAAGGAAGTGGTCAGGGCGACCGACCGCTCGATTCGCGCGATTGTCGCAAACGACAAGCAGATCGCCGGCGAGGTTGCCGACGCCAAGGGAGAGATCAATCGTTTGGCGGCCATCGCCGAGCATCACCTGTCGCGACGTCTGTCCGCCGAAGAGCCGAATCGGTTGGCCACGTATCGATTGGAATCGGAGATCATGGAATATTTAAAACGGATGTACTACTTCGCCAAGCGAATCGCGAAGCTGGTTCGTGACGAGGATCTGGCTGATCTGGATCACCAGGCCGGGCCGTCGCCGCAGACAACCGATGGCAAGGCGGAAGCGGAAAACGTTGCCGGCGGAGCGGAGGCGGAAAAAGTATCCGCCTAAGAGTGACCGATTTCAGTCAAAGAGGAACCGCTGGAATGCGAATCCGAGCGGTCGACTTCTACACGAGCCAGCGGCAGCGTGTTACGATATTTCGCTCTCGATCCGCCGCTTCCGACGTGATCTTGATTGCACGGCTTTACGGTTCGCCCGACCCGATTGGCACGTTTTCCACCCACCCAAACTCGTCACGATCTTTCGACGAGTCCATGACCTGAACACCTCTCCATCCATAGAGTTCACAACCGATGGTTTCGAAGCTACCAACTACCGATCCTGCTGTTAATCGCATTTGCCCTCTGTCTCGGCTGTGGCAAAGGAACATCGACAACACAAACCGACGGCGCTGGCAAGAGGCAGTTCCTGAGCATGGGAACGGCGCCCGTGGGTGGTGCGTTTCCGGTTGTCGGCGGTGCGATCGTGGAAGTCTTGAACGCTCATCCGGACTCGATCGATTGGAAATTGCAGGCCAAAGGAACCAAGGGGTCACAAGAGAACATTCGCCGGTTGCAGCAAAATCAGTTGGAACTTGCACTTTCCAATGCCGCGATTTCCTACTTTGCCGTTCGTGGTGAAGCAGGCTGGGATCAAAAATATGACATCCGCGCGATCGCCACGCTGGCACCCAATGTTGCCTTGTTCATCGCGCGAGCCGATTCGGGCATCCAAAGCATTGCTGACTTGAAAGGCAAACGCGTCATCACCGGGCCGGCCGGTGCCGGATTCCAGATGTTCGTTGAACCGATCCTCGCCGAGCATGGACTGGCTTGGAGTGACATCACATCGCTCAATGCGACGCAAAGCGACTCGGTCGATCAGCTTGGGGACGGTTCAGCCGACGCCGCCTTTCTCGGTGGCGCGGTACCGACCGCATCGATCACTCAAGCGACCAGCACCTTTGATGTTCAGTTTGTGCCATTCGATGAGGCCGCCCGAGGAAGGCTGATCGAAAAATACCCATTCTTTCATTCCGCGACCATTCCCGCAGGAACGTATAAAGGACTCGACAGTGACTTTCAGGGGCTGAATGTCGGTTCGATGCACCTGATCACATCGGCTTCGCAAGATGAAGAACTGATTTACCTACTGACCAAAACGATCTGGAACAATCGCCAAGAGATCGCCGCCAAACATCCGGCTGGGAAAGCGATCAACGAGAAGAATGTCGCCCGCAATACAGGCATCGAATATCACCCCGGCGCCATCAGGTTCTATCAAGAAATAGGGATTTGGCCGGAGACCGAAGGCGAAGCTTCGACGGAGGAAACTCCCAGCGAGCAGCCAGCGGTCGATGAAGGAACCACTCGTGAGTGAAGGCGCCCTGATCTTGGACGCGCGGGCGGCTTGGAGCGGGCTACGAAGTCTGTCGTGACGGGCCTCGGCATCTTCTTGTGCCTGTTTACGCTGTTCGAGGTGAATTACAACCTGCTGCAACCACAGTCTGCTTTGGCGGTCTTTGTGGGTGTCGGATTGGTCCTTTGTTTTCTGACCTATCCGATCCACCCGCGGTTTGCGAACGTCAAACCGCTGCGCCTGCTTGACGGCTTGCTGGCGATCATGGCAGCGGTCTGTTGCCTGTACGTGATGATTCAAACCGAGCCGATGTTCCGAGATTATTGGGCAGACGGTCTGTCATTGGGCAATCGCGCCGGCGGGGAAACCACCACGGATTTCGTGATCGGTCTGATCGGAGTGGTCCTTGTTCTGGAATCGGCACGCCGCAGCATCGGCGCGATCGTGCCCTTGCTGGCACTCGCTTTTGTCGCGCATTCGTATTACTGCTACGGAAGTTTTCGCTACGACTGGCCCGTGTTGCCGGACTGGATGCTGCCGCATGCCGGACAGAGTGTCAAAGACATCGTTAGCACCACCTTCCTGCAATCGCTTGGCGTCTTTGGGCCGGCCGCATCGGTGATGTTCAAGTACGTCTTTCTGTTCGTCGTTTTCGGGTCGTTTCTGGAGATGTCCGGAGCGACACAATTCATCATCGACTTTGCGACCAAGACGTTTGGACGGATCCGTGGTGGTCCGGCCATGGTCTCGGTGATGGCCAGCGGTTTGATGGGCTCCCTTTCGGGCAGCGCCGTCGCCAATGCTGTGACGACAGGAACTTTCACCATTCCGATGATGAAGAGTGCCCGATTTCCCAGTCATATCGCTGGGGGAATCACGGCCGCCGCAGCATCCGGCGGCTGCTCTTGTGCCGCCAGTCATGGGTGCGGGTGCCTACATGATGCTTGAATTGGTGCAACCGCCCGTCACGTTTGTCACGATCATGAAAGCCGCAGTCCTGCCGGCGATCCTTTATTACCTTTCGATTCTGGCCGTCGTCTACCTCTACTCGCGGCGTCTGGGAGCCGCCGGGTTGGAAGCTGCCGAGGTCAGCAACAAAAAGCTTGCCGGGTTCGAGGCTGTTGTCTTCGTCAGCGCATTGGGCACGTTGATCGGCTTGCTGGTGCTCGGCTTTTCGCCGTTCCGCAGTGTCACGGGCGCCCTCGCGGTGATCCTCGTTTTTGCGACGCTTCGCCGCGCCCTCAAGATTTCGCCGCAGGCTCGCTGGATGGCATTTGCCAGCTTTTTCATCGTCCTCGCCCTGCATCAAGCGGCGATCAAGTTTAGCAATGACGCGCCGGGGTTCCTGCAACCGTTCGTGGCCGGTTCGTGGATCGATCCGCGAACCGATACCGTCACGCCGATGTTGGTCATCAGTTCCCTTTTGGATTCGGCGATTGTTGGGATGTTCGCGTTACTGATTTTCGGCCTGGCACACCCGGCCTGGCGGCCAGAGATCGTTTCGTCATTCACGAGGTCGGCCAAGAACGGCATTGCCTTGGTCGCCGCCAGCGCCTGCGTGGGGATCATCATTGGCGTCGTTCAGCAAACCGGTATCGCCGCCGATTTCAGCACGATGATCAAAGGAGTCGTGGAGACGAATTTGTTCCTGGCTCTGTTGGGGATCATGGTCTGTTCGTTGATCCTGGGAATGGGCGTTCCATCGGTCGTCTGCTATTTACTAATGGCAACGTTGATGGGTTCGCTGTTGAGTGAGTTGGGTGTGCTTCCGCTGGTCGCTCACCTGTTCATTTTTTACTTCGGCATGATGTCAATGGTCACGCCACCGGTGGCGCTTGCCGGATACGCCAGCGCTTCGATCGCGCAGGCGCCGATCATGAAAACGTCATTCGCCGCATTCCGCTTCTCACTGGCCGGTTTTACCTTGCCGTTCATGTTCGTCTACCGGCCAGCGCTGTGCTTGCTGGCCCCGGTCGGCGGAGAATTGACGGCCTGGGCAGTGATTCACGCATTGATCGCGGCAACGATCGGAATCCTTGCTCTGGCGGCCGGGTTGGCCGGATTCCTGCGACGGATGCTGTTGACGTCCGAGCGACTTGCGATGTTCGTTTCGGCCGCTCTCCTGCTTGCACCCATCTCGAAAATTGGCAGCTGGAATGTTGGGTTGAGCGTTGATTTGGTCGGCGCTGCGCTGTTTGCCGTGGTCGTGGGTGTCAATGTCATGCTCACACCCGCACGAACCGCCAGTCGCCCAGCCACGACAGGTGTTCCCGCGACCGACCCGGCGGACGGGGATCGCCAAATCGATCGGTAGACGCGTTGCCGTGATCCCCGCCTGCCGTCGCTCCGCGACTCTCGCCACGTTGGGGTTACGCACCACCTGGGACTCACGTCCCAGGCTAGCACGTGACATCGCTTCGCGATTCCCGAATCGACCGACATGCGAACCGAACCGCCAGTCGCGAAGCGACGACATGCGAACCGCCTCGGACGTCAGTCCGAGGAACGAAACTCAAAAAACGACGAAATCAGCAGTCTCCGTCGGCTCAGTGCAGCATTTCCAGCATCGCTTCGCCGAACGCTTTCCCCTTCAGGTAGTAGGTTTTGCCCGATCCGAGGTAGTGATAGGGGCGATCGTTGCCAACGGCTTGCCACTGTGCCTTCTGCTGCTCGGTGCCCTTCCAGTAATTCTTTTCGTACAGTTCCTGCGCTTTTGTATCGTAATACTCGGCGGTCGGGACGAATGCGACATTGCCTTGGAACTCGGGAAGGTCGGCTGCGGCTGCCTGCGCTTTTTGAAAGTCACCGCGATTGGGTAGGCCGCCGGTGCTCAGTTCGCCGATGACGAACGGTGCGCCGGGTGCGTGCAAATCTTTGCGGATGTCTCGGATGAACATCGCCAGCCATTTGCTGTAGTCCGCGTAATGATTGGCTTTCAAATCTCGGTTGATGACGTCGTTAAAGCCTTGGTGCCAGACGATACCGGCGACCTCGTAGTCACGACCTTGGAGTTCAGGGAAGGTCATGCCCAGATCCGCTAGAGCTTTGACCGTTTCGTCGACCAGTTGTCGATAGTAAAAACCGTATTGCGACGTGACTTCATCCATCGTGGTTTGGGGGTTTTTCTTCCGCTTCTTCTCAAGTATTTCCTGCAGTGCTGCCTGGTCTGGCAATCCGGCGCTGGGCGGATGAAAATCGACAGCCAGACTCTTACCGCCCCAGGCGACCTTGATCAGCACGACTGGTTCATCGATCGCCTCGCCAACGGTGTGACCAAAACCGAACTCCGGTCCAATTGAGTCTTCGCCTTTCGTTCCATAACCGACGGTCAGCCCACCCGACTGGGCCCCGCCATTCTTGGTGGGATAGGTGATCCATACATCATTTCGCACCACCCATTGGCCGTCCTTCTTCAGCATCGCGTAGGTGTCCTTGATCAGCGGGTCCTGTTTGTAGGTGTCCAGGTGCGAAGCCAGCCCCTTGCCTTCCATGTTCGATTGGCCGGTGAGAATGAACACCTTGATCTTGCCCTCAGGCGGTTGTGCCGCGTCGGCGACCGCGGCATGCAGGGCGATGACAAAGGCCAATAGCAGTATCGTAAACTTCGTGGTTCGGTCGTTCGTCACGTGAAGTACTCCGTCGAGGTGGGAACCGAAGGCCAGGCAGATTCGAGCGGACTACTATCCTATCGGAAAACGCAATGATGCATGGATGCGTCACTGATTTTGAGAATCGTTTCCAACGGCAATGCGTCGGGGCGCTGCGGATATGGTCGTTGAACCGAGCCGACCATGTCGGCGCTGTGTGCGCAGTCGCCTGCGGCCGGCCGTTGAATGATCAACGACGTTGACAGGCGAAATCAATGCATGCCTCGCCGCTGGGTTCGGTCACGTGCAAGTCGACATCGGTGCGGTCGGTATTCCAGTGCATGACGACAGCGAGATCCAAACCTTCGTCACTCCATTGAGTCCGCAACTGTGCCAGCCAAGCACGCGCGTATTGCGGCAGATAGCAGTCAAAGAATAGAGTTTTCTTTGGCTGGCCGCTGCCAATCACGCGCGGACCGTTCACGAGGTATCGACTCAAGATTTTCGGCTATGATGATGACTGCAAGTGTCCATAGAACCCGTCGACGAATGAGAATCGCAAGCCGCTGTTGGAGTACCTTCGTATCGAGTCGACCGATGGAAACGAGCTTCGAGGTAACGGGCTTCGAGGCAACGGGCTTTGAGGTAACGGGCACGGTTGTTTTGTTTCTTTACTGGATGCGATGATGTCACCGACGCGATCACTGCTTGGCTCCGTTTTGTTGCTTGTTCTGCTGACAGCACCCTGTCTGGCCCAGGACACGTCGCACGCGATCTCGAATCAATGGCCGCAGTGGCGTGGTCCCGAGGCCAACGGGGTTGCCCCCAACGGGGATCCACCGGTCAGCTGGAGCGAGAGCGAGAATATCTTGTGGAAAACGCCGATCGAGGGCCGCGGCACAGCAACACCGATCATTTGGGAGGACAAAGTTTTCTTGTTGACGGCGATCGACAGCAAGAAAGCAGACCCCAACCTGCCCGCGCCCGAGAATCAACCCGAGCGGCCATTTGGAATCACCTACCCCAACACCCTGCATCAATACGTTGTCTTGTGCCTGGACCGCGGCACCGGAAAAGAGCGGTGGCGACGGGTTGCGGCAGAAAGGATTCCCAGTGAAGGGCACCACGGCGACAACAGCTTTGCATCGGCATCACCGACCACGGACGGTCAACGTTTGTACGCCTGGTTTGGTTCGGCAGGCCTGTACTGCTATGACCTTGATGGAAAGTTGTTATGGGACCGCAACTTCGGCGACGTGACGACGCGACTCAGTTTCGGCGAGGGCTCGTCACCGGTGGTCTACCAGGACAAGGTGATCGTCACACGCGACCAGGAGGATCAGTCTTACATTGTCGTTGTGGACGCCCTTACCGGAGCAACCCGATGGCGTGCCGACCGCGATGAACCGAGTGGCTGGTCGACACCGATTGTTGTCATGCACAACGACAAACATCAATTGATCAGCAACGGGAAGAACCGCGTTCGCAGTTACGATCTGGAGGATGGCACGTTGATCTGGGAGTGTGGTGGGCAGGCTTCCAACGTCACACCGTCACCGGTTTGCGATGGCGACACCGTATTTTGCATGAGCGGATACAGAGGCTCGGCGTTGTATGCGATTCCGCTGGACGCTGCGGGCGACATTACCGACAGTGACACCATCAAATGGTCCACGAGTCGTTCGACACCCTATGTGCCATCGCCGTTGTTGTACGACGGGATGCTGTATTTCAATCGGTCCAACGACGCGATCATGTCATGCCTGGACGCCGAATCAGGCGAAACGTTGATCGAACCGGTGCGCATGCCGGGTATTCGCGCCCTCTATGCGTCGCCCGTGGGCGCGGCCGGCAGAGTCTACTTCGCCGGTCGCA
The DNA here is from genome assembly GCA_963734865.1 of Pirellulaceae bacterium. Lineage (GTDB taxonomy): Bacteria > Planctomycetota > Planctomycetia > Pirellulales > Pirellulaceae > CBDCUW01. The sequence continues at coordinate 143,450 of CAVTIV010000016.1, read as the reverse complement.
GCGGAACGACGCTGGTGATCAAACGCGGGCCGGAATTCGAAGTGATCGCGGAAAACAAATTGGATGAAGGAACGGATGCATCGCCAGCGATCGCCGGCAAGCAACTCTTTCTGCGTGGAAAGTCACATTTGTATTGCATCGCTGCAAAACCGTGACAGCACAAGCAGTCGATGTCACTCGGGTGCTTTGGCGGTTGCCAAATAGAGATAGTCCAGCCCAAACATGAACGACTTCACCGCCTGCGGGTTCGCCCCGCTGACCGTGACTTTCAACTCGTTCACCCCCGCTTTCAGCGCGTGCGTTCCCAGCGAAATTGGGCCGGTCGAAATCACATCGGGTTCGTTGAACAGATCAATCGACTGACGGGTCTTTTCACCATTGATTGCCAGGTCGAAAACACCATAGTCTTTGGCTTTTGTCATGGCGATATAAACTTCGTAGTCGCCTGCGCGCTCGGCAGGAATCGCAACGGTCAACTGATCACCCACTTTGGCACCGGTCCACCACAGGTGATTCGCATCGCTCCAACGTCCCTTTCGGAAGCCACCCATCCCTTGCGCCGCAGCGTTGCCGCCGGTCGTCTTGAGCACTTCGATGGTTTCGCCTTCGATCGCATCGATGACACGGCCGTTGGGGCCAAAGACAGGGCCTTCTCCCGGTCGCGGCACCTGAGTCCGACTTGCCAAATATGCCACCAGGTCGCGCACTTCTTCCGGTTTCATTTGATCGAGCTGGCCTTCGGGCATTACCGAATTTGCGGCTAAAGACCGTTGTTCGATATCCTCTTTGGCCACAACCAATTTCTCGTTGGCGGTTTGAATCACAACCGCCGTATCGTTTTCTTCCTTTAACAGTCCAGTGATCACGCGACCATCCAGCGTCAACAACTGTGTTGCCTGATAGTCTTTCCCGATCAGCGCGTTCGGGTCGATCATGTTCTGTAGTGAATAGTCGAGGTCGGCCCGGTTGGAACCGGTGATATCAGGTCCAATTTCACCGCCAGTGCCAAACAGTCGGTGGCACTTGCCACAAGTGTTGTCGAACACCGTACGGCCATGCGAAAGATCGGCATTGGCGAGCACCCTTGGACCGAGTTGTTTTTTCAATTCGGCAATTCGCTGTTTCTTTTCCGTTGGCGTCGACCTCATCGTCCCCCAAACCCGATTGACTTTTTCCACCAACTGTTCGTCGCCCAGCAATGACATTTGCCGGACGGTGAATGCCGAAAGATCCGTTCGCGGTACCGTTCCGTCCTGCACCGCGTCGAGCAATCGGTGCGCGAACGAGGCACGCGAAGCGAGTGTGGCGACGGCATCGGCCTTTTCGTCGGTATCGAAACCGGAGTACTGATCGAGGATGGCCGCCGGAATCGAGTCATCCGCATAGCCGGCCAGCCCGCGAATCGCCTGGCCACGCAGTACATTCTCGCCCAACAGGCCGATCATCACCGGCACCAATTGTTGGTCTTTTCCCGACAACAACGCGGCCAGCGCACTCTCGCGAAATGATGGTTTGGCTTGGGCGTCGGCGACGATGGTTCGCAGCGTCGGAAAGATCGACGAATCGCCAAACCGAACGGTGATCAATTGGGCCTGTTCGCGAACGATTTCATCCTCGCTCTTGGCCAACTTGGCATAGGCCTCGGGCCACTCCTGAGGCATCTTCAATCGCCCTTGTTGACTAATCGCGGTGGCGATCTCGGAGAGCATCATTTTCTGCGTTGCCTGGTCATCGACCGTTGCCAAATTGGTCAGCAATTGATTGATCGCATCGGCATCCGCGGCCGCGCGGCGGTAGATGAATTGCCGCACCGTTGGAATTTGCGAATGCGAGGCCAAGGAGAGGGCGGCCGCCGGGTCATGTGTCACCAACGGCTCCACGCCGTACCAGATCATCAATGGCAAGTTGTGGTCGATCGCATCATCCGCATGGCGAACCAAGCCCCGGGCGATGCCCCAGCGCGCCTCGAGCGGCAATTGTTGCAGCGCCGAGGCAAGGTACAGTCGGACCAGCGCCGGTCATCCGTCAGTGCCATCTCTTCCAGTCGCTTCAGGTCGTAAGGCTGTCCATCTTCCAGGTCCAGCTGAATCGCCCAAGCACGCAGATACTCGCCCTTGTGACCATCTTCGCCCAACATCGCGGCGATGTCCGCATCGGTCATCAAACCGCAAACGTGCAGTGCCCACGCCGCCCGAAGACGCCGCGCCGTGTGATCATGATTCCGTGCAATTTTTCGCAGTTCGCTTTGTACCTGGTCGCGGTCGAGTTGTCCGGCATCGGAACGTTCTTGAAGAATGCGTCTTGCCATCCGCACAAACCATTCGTTTTCATGGAGTTGCAACTGCACCAACTCGACGTCGCTTCGTTTCGATAGATCGACACTCTGCGTGTCCGGGTCGCCGAAACTGACTTGATAGACGCGACCATTCGTGCGGTCCCAAAGTTCCTTGTCGCGACGGTGACATGCGTTCTTGTCGTACCAGTCAATCATGTACACGCTGCCGTCGGGTGCGCATTTCTGGTTGATACAGCGAAACCACAGGTCGTTTGCGAACAACAGATCTTTGCCGTGTGAGGCGACGTATCCGCTGCCGACACGTTTCAACAGATCATTGTTGATTCGGTTCCCGAGCAGATTGGTGACGAAAATTGAATCGCGATACTGACGCGGCCAATTGTTACCGAGGTAGATCATCGCACCGCAGTGGGCATGGCCGCCGCCGGCTTGGTTCGTGTCATTGTGCTCCACCGTTTCATTGCACCCCACCAGGCGTGATCACGAATGTTTCCGGCGTAATGAGCATGGTCGGCAATCGTCTTGATGTCATCATAGACGTAGGGATTGAAATGTTGACCACCTTGGCGTTGGTACCTCGCGCCATGGATGATGTGGTACATGTGCGGGATCACGCAGGCGGTAATGAAGGCCTGACCATGGTCGTTGAAATCGACGCCCCAGGGATTGCTGGTGCCACGGGCAAACATCTCGAATTCATGTCGTGTCGGATGGTATCGCCAGACGCCACAATTCAACCGCGTCCGCTGGGCGTCATCGGATCCCGGTTTGCCGACGTTGGAATGGGTAAACACGCCGTGACAGCCGTACAGCCATCCGTCGGGCCCCCAAATGAACGCGTTGAGAGTTTCGTGAGTATCCTCGTAACCAAATCCGTCCAGCAAGATTTCCGGATCACTGTCGGGTTTGTCATCGCCATCCCGGTCGGGAATGAACATCAAGTAAGGCGCCGCGCCGACCCAAACTCCACCAAATCCGACTTCCATTCCGCTGACAAGATTCAAACCTTCGATGAAGACCGTGCGATGATCGAAGACGCCGTCTTGATCGGTGTCTTCGAGGATGATGATTTTGTCTTCGCCCTCTCCTTCGGCTGCGCGAATCGGATAGGTGTGAGCTTCGGCAACCCATAATCGTCCGCGATGATCAAAGGTCGCCGCGATCGGTTGATGAACCATCGGCTCGCCGGCGGCTAGTTGAACTCGAAAGCCCTCGGGGACCGTGATCGCGGCTGCGGCCTCCAGTGGTTGCAAACCGGCGTTGGGTGGCAGTCCCGTTCCCGCCGGCTTGGCCTTCGTTTCATCGTCAACGATTCGATCCCGCATCGACTCGACTGCCGTGACCAGTTTGCGTTTCTGGAGATGAACGAAGGTGCCTTTTTTGTTCCCCACGATCACATCGATCGCGCCGTCCTTGTTCAGGTCGGCATAATTGACTTCGGTTCCGACGCCCGAATCATCGTCGATCAAGTGTGGAATGAAACGTACGTCCTCTGCCGAATCACCACGCTGCAGTTCGAACCAGTAAACGACCGCAGGATCGTTCGGCTGGACATCGCCTTGCGGACCGTGGGCCCAGTATCGCTTACCGGTCAGGATGTCCATCAGTCCATCGCCGTCGATATCCACCAGCTCGACCGCGTGCAGCTGTGAAAAGACGACACCATACCGATTCTCCGCTGGCGTCGATCCCATGATCGTGTGCTTCGTGAACTCGATGGCGCCATCATCGGAGCTCGAATTCTCGAACCAGGCGAGTCCAAAACCGTGCGCGTTCTGCGAACAGATCAGATCATTGTCGCCATCGCCGTCCACGTCGTAGGCATACATCTGGGCGGACCCGTGACCTGCGCTGAATTCGGCGGGATGTTTGTTCCACACCGGATCGCCCTCGAGCGACTCGGGTTGCTCCCACCAACCACTCTTCTCGATCAGATCGGCTCGACCATCTCCGTTGACATCGCCAACGCCCAGTCCGTGCGTGAATCGGCCACCGGCACTGTTATCGGAAATCCGGCGAAACTGCCACGCCCCCTCAGGCATCTCGCGGTTCACCTCGGCGAAACCAAAATACCCGCCTGAACTGCAGACGATCTCGCGTTTACCATCACCGGTGATGTCAACAAACGTCGGTGATTCATTGTCGACCACATCCAATACTTGGTGCCGTGGCCAAAATCGCTCGGCACCTTTTGGATTCTCGAACCACGATGCGTCGGCGCCGGGAAAGCCGTACACCAGCACATCATCCCAACCGTCGTCGTTGAAATCGTCGGTGAAGGAAAAGAAGTTATTCGAGTAGCCGTGTGGATCAAACGGGTCCTGGGCGTAAAACTGTTGTGGACTTTTGAAGTCCGGCCCTGGATACCAGAACGGCCCCGATGCGACGTCGGCGTTTCCGTCGCGATTGAAGTCCCCGACCGTGGCACCTTCGCTAAAAAATTGTCCGTTCAGCTTTTGTGTCTGCCACTCGATTCGCCGCGATTCCTGGCCGATCGCGGCGACCGCCATCAGCAACATTGACGAACCAACCATCATTCTTCTGAACATCGAACCGCCTATCTCCAGGTTTTTGACTCGTTCTTTCGGGCAGCGAGGATTGACTCGCAGGGGTGAACCGTTGCTCACGAACCATGTTAGCCGCATTCGGTCGAATTTGCTCGACGTCGGCGGTCCGGCCGCGAAGGTATCTTGAGAGAAATGTCCCGTTGCCGTTTTCCGGGGGGGATCGCGGCACGGCAGTGGCCACATCGCGCCGCAATTGGGCCTGGTACCAAGCCTCTCTTACGACCTTGCCGCGAAACGACTCCATCAACAGGCCGCTGCCCTCGTTTCGGCCTACGATGGCGCCCAACACTCATAACGCACGCCGTCTGCGGGAGCCTCTCGAATTCAGCCACGGGACTTGTTGTCGCCGGCCAGCAGGTTTTGGAAGACGCCATTGGCGATGCCGATCCGGCGCAGCTCTTCTTCACTGGGCTGGCGTGACAGACGGACCTTCAATCCCTTGGGTCCGTTGGCAGTTCCGCCATCTTGGTTTGGACTCTCCGGTTGATCGGTTGCGACGCTGACCGATTCGATCAGGTCGCCCAATCCGGACTGAGTGAAAAACCGCCGGGCAAGTTCACTCAGCGCAGTCCTCGGCGACCGAACGGCCACCGTTGCAGGGACAATCCAGATTCTCGTTCAATGCCACCTGATGCAACATCGCGCATGCCGCATCCGGATGCAACGGATCAAGACCTTCGATTCCCGATTGCAACAACGGCATCGCCTCGCCGGGTCGATTGTGATGTTGGTGAAAGATTCCCAACGCGATTTGCGTGCGGGCCAGCATCTCTTCGTCGCCGGACACTTCGGCTTGTTCGATCGCTTCGGCAAATCGCGTCGCGGCTTCCTCGATCTGGCCACGCTCGGCTTCGAACAACGCCCAGTTCCTCAGGGCTCCGGCCGCATCCGCACTCAGGCCGTGTTCATTGGCATGCGCGAGTGATTTGCCGTAGGCCTGACGAACGTCCCGGGTCGGTGCATCGATGTCCGACAGCATCATTGCATATCCCTCGAGCGCGTTGACGACCACGGCCGGATCGTCCATCTGGCGCACCGCGCCGACCGCACGCTCGATGGCCATCTTACGCTGGTCGTTGTTATGAAGATCGGTGGCGATGTTCGCCCACAGTGCGACGACATTCATCAGCTGCGGCGAATCGGGGGGCAGAAGTGGCGAGGCCCAGTCCGACAACTGTCGCAGAAAACGCATGCTCGTCTCTTCCGGCATCGACTCGGCGAGAATCAACGCCGAGTCAATCATCGGCTTGGCAATGGAAGCCGCATTTTTCGGCACGTAGTCCCAGATCTCGCTTTCCTCGCAGCCAGCGGCCGAGGCCAGCGCGGCTGCGGTGGCCAGCGCCGTGGGACTTTCGTGATGGTTCTGTGCGGCGAAAGTCGACAACGCCTTTTCAGCGAGCGTCAAGCCCTCGTCAAAACGCCCCGCTGCTAACAGTCCCTCGGCCAGCGCCTGTTGACCATAGGCCGTCCCGGCATGCTCAGGTCCGTACATCGCCTCGCGTTCTTGCAAGCTCGTCCCCAGAACATCGATCGCCGACTCCAAATCACCCGCGCGACTGAGCAACTGGCCCGCGTTCATCAGATACATCAGTCGATCTTTTCGACCTGCCGCCGTGTCAGGACAGCTGTCGGCGGCGAGTCGGCAATCCTCCGCGCCGCTCGCCATGTCACCGGTCGAAATGTGCAGCATCGCCAGATTGAACAGACCTTTGGCGTACTCGCAGGAGGGGCAGCCGGCAGATTGTTTGACAGAATCGACCGCTGCCTGCATCTGCGATATCGCTTCCACAGGGTGGCCACTTTGAACCAATTTCAATGCGCCGTCCATCACGCGTTCGGTGTCGATACCGCCACCAAACCCCAAGACTCTCTTGATCCAATTCATCGATGATCCATTCGTTATCACGAGAAGTTGCGATCTTCGCGCCTTTCGATCTGTCGCCCATCGCAAGTATCGGCTGCGCGCGGCCAAGGACATCGCAACGCCAACGCAATCTTGCGGCTGGCGAAACAGGTTCGGCACCAGCATACCGGGTCGCGGTTGGCGAAACAATTTAACAATGCATTTGTACAGCAGTTGCTGTGAGAACAGCTAAACGACGATCCCTCGACATCACCATGACTGCGTATGTTGCGTTTTACCTTGGTCCGCTGTTGCGAATCGCTACAGCGGACCGCACATGTCTGTGTGAAAAGCGACAAATGGAGTGATGGTTCTGTTGGTATGGCGATTGCAACGTCATTACGGGCAGTCGAGTCACATCGACTCGCCGTGCGCCGGCGTTGTGATCGTCATGTGCAAAGAAATTCGCACCGTCAAAACTCACGCTTCGGGTGAAGTAACACCGGCAAGCACGCGAGAAACGGAAGATCTTCCATGCACCAACGGCAGAATTCCTGAAACACAGAGAACTCGCACTGACGACTCCGAGAAACGCAAAGAGAATCCTCGTTCAGCTGTTCCCCTGGCAAGTAAAAAAATGAAAATCGCATCCCTCACCGCTCCTGTTCTTCCCCGTTTGTTTGTCTGTTCATGGTTCGGTTTGGTTCCCGCCGCCGCTTGGGCAGGGGAAGACGACCGGGAGGCCGTTCAGCAAGCAACGGGCCAAATCGAAAGTGTGACGGTGTATCGACAGCAGGCATTGGTCTCACGAAACGTGAACGTCCCCGCTGGGAAAGGATTAAGAACCATTCGGGTCATCGGGATACCCGATTCGTTGATTCCAGACAGTATGTTTGCCGAGGGTGAGGCTGGAACCGCCGTACGGGCCGTCCGCGTCACGTCCCAAGTGATTGCCGAATCGAATCGGGAGGAAGTACGGAACTTGGAGCGTGAAAGTGAGACGATCCAAGGTCGAATCGGCGAAAAAAATCAGCAGATCGAAGTGATCGACCAGCAAAGCGTCTCACTCGATCGCGCCTTTGATTTCGGCATCACCAAAGCGAGTGACGATCTCAATCGCGGATCATTGGACGTCGACTCGCTGATCAAGATGACGCAGTACAGTGACCAGCGCCGCGACGATTTATCGTCGCGGCGGTTGGCGTATCAGAATGAACTAGAAGATCTGCAAACAAAACTCACCGCCAACAAACGCAAGCTCGAGCGTTTGGCCGCAAGTGGTACGCGTACCCTGTACGAAGCAATCGTGTTTGTGGACACCGACCAAAATGGCCCCGGTGCGTTCAAACTTTGCTATCGAGTCGGCAATTGCGGATGGACACCGCAGTACACCTTTGCCGGTGGGCGCGACGGCGCGGAGTTCCGGATGAGATACGGAGCCCTGGTCACACAATCCAGTGGCGAAGATTGGAACGGCGTGGAATTGGTTCTTTCAACCGCATCGGCATCGGCCAACGCTTCGGGACCGATCCTGACGCCACTGCGTGTGACGACCGAGCCGTCCGATGAAGCGTCCAGCGGATCGCAGGACTCGCTGGGTCGATTCCCCGATACCCATAGCGAGACATTGAAAAACCAACTGCAATCGTTGCGCCAGCAACAACGGACGGCCGAGTCTTGGGGGCTGCTCGGAGCAGGCAGCGACCAGCTGGCCAACCGCGATATCGCGTTGAATTCTTTCGCCGCGAAAATGCAACGACTTGAACTGTTGGCGAGATCCGATTCGGCGCGAAGCCTGGCGATCGACGCGGCAGACGAAGTCAGCACCCAAAACTACATCATCGATCCGTTGGTCAGCCTGAGCTCTCGCCGAGATCAGCAGTTGGTCCAGATTGCGGATACCCGGCTGACGGGAAGGATGTATCACGTCGTCACACCGCTGTTGAGCAGTTATGCCTATCGAGAAGCAGAATTAAAGAACACGACCTCCATCGGCCTGATGTCCGGTCCAGCCATGGTTTACTTGGACGGACGGTTTGTGGGTCAAACCGAGGTGCCGCCGACCGCCAGCGGTCAACGGCTGATCATCGGATTCGGTGCCGACCAGCAGATCCGAACTCGCCGCGAATTGGTGGCCAAGCGTGACGACATCCAGGGTGGCAATCGTCGTTTGCATTTCACTTATCGACTAGTCGTTTCGAATTTCAAGAACACGCCAGTCAACGTTCGCGTGCTGGACCGGTTGCCCGATGCCAACCAATCGCAGTCGGTCGCCCTGGAGTTGGAACCACCCGCCTTACCGCTTTGCGATGACGGACTGTACGTTCGCATGCGCCGTCCCAATGGAATCCTTCGTTGGGATGTAACGGTACCCGCTGGTCGACATGGCAGCGACGCGTTTGACATCGACTACAGCTTCACGGCCGCATTCGATCGCAGCCGTCAACTGACGACCGACAGCGTGGCTGCGGTTCAGGCCGACTACCGATTGGAACAGTTTGGCGGAATGGGTGGCGGAATGGGTGGCAGCTTTGGAGGAGCGACGGGCAACTAAAAGGTTACAGATCGAGCACGCGATCCATTTGGGCTGCGATCTCGGCCAAGCGATCCCGGTCACCGCCCGCGACCTCGGCGGTCGCCCAGCCTTGGTAGTCCAATCGCGTCAACTGCTCGCGGACTTTTGCCCAATCGATGCTGCCTTCACCGAGCGGTTTCGCAAACGCTTTGCGCATCCCTTCGTTCATCGCCACGTCCAGGTCGTACTCCTTGATGTCGAGCTTTTTGACGCGTTTGCCCAACACCTCCAACCAATGCTCGGGCCATCCCCAGCGGACGACATTGCCGACGTCAAAGTAAGATCCCACCATCGGGCTATCCAACTCGTCAAGAAACCGCGCCATCCCCATTGGTTCGATCAGGTAGCTGGCCCAAACGTTTTCCACCAAGATCATCACCTGCTGTTTCTCCGCGTGCCCAATTGCTCGTCGAATGATCGCTTGGGTCTGTTGATAGTTTTGCAGGTAGGGAATCTTTCGGTCATAGCGAACGACATGCAAAACCGAGTTGGCGCCCAGCGATTTTGCTTGGTTGATCGCACCGACAAGATCGGGATTGCTGGAATGAATCAAGCCGTGAATCGGCAGTCCGGTCTTCTCGCTTGCTTGGCCGTACGAGCGGACGAGTTCGCGATCCGCATTGTCCAGTTGGGCACGCGTCTCGACGCCATCGAAGCCCAACTCCTTGAGCATGCAAAACTTCTGTTCGACCGACTGATCGCCGGTGACCATCTGGAACTTGACCGCTTTGCGAATCTTCCCGGTCAACGTACCGGCCTGAACATGGCCGGCAGCCGATGACGCCAGGCCGCCGCAGCAAGCGGCCGCAGCTTGCAGAAACTCTCGTCGACGCATGGATGTGCTCAGGTGTCAGGGTTGGAATGGTTGGGGGCGGTGGGCAAGCTCGACCTTTCACCCGCCCGGCAGTCTGCAGTGGAAAAACGTCCGACTTGCCAACCGCGGACGGGGGATCCATCGAATCACTTTGCCTGATCGGCCGTTTTATCATCGGCCGATGCTTCCTCGGTCGATGGATCATCAGCCGCTGGCTGCTGATCGGTGGCCGCTGGGGAAGTTTCCTCGGCTGGCGGCGTTGCCGGCGGCGTCTCGGATTCCGCTTCAGGACGACCACGTCCGCCGCGACCGGTGCCAGAGCCTGCGCCGGCCCGCATCGCCGCGATCCGCGCGAGGAACTCCTCTTTCGTCACCGCTCCGTCACCATCGGTGTCGATCTCGGCGAGGTGTTCCTTCATCCGCGCGGGGATCTCATCCTCCTTAAGGACACCATCGCCATCTTCATCGTTTTCGGTGAACCTCGCCTCGGGATCAAAGTTGCCACCGCCAGGTCCGGCACCACTCGATCCGCCACCGCCAGGTCCAGGACCAGCACGTCGTGCACTGCCACCGCCAGGTCCGCCCGGGCCAGCGCCGCCGCCGGGTTCACCGGCACCGCCTTGTTCGGGATTTGCCATCGCGTCTTCTTCGGCGATGGCCTCAAGATCGACCTCGACCATGGTTGGGACGCTGATCGCCATCACATCCGATTTCGATTCGTACTGGTACTTCGCATGTCGATAGAAAACGTGGCCGTCGCCTTGCGGTCGGTAAAAGGCATACAACTTGTAAGTACGAATCGGCAAGCCGCTGCGCCAACTGTAGACTTCGACAAGATCGTCGCCTTCCTGAAAGGTTTCCGTCGGCGGGCGGCCCACCAACGCCTGGATGTCTTGCTGGGAAAGTGAATCCGTTTTCGAGGCGTTGGTCTTTTCGCTGCTGGCGATGATTTTGTCGTAGGCTGATTCGACGCCGGCTCGGGCGACGCGATAGTCATAGGCCAGCGCGACCAGCAGGACGCCCAGCACACCAAATAGGATTAGCTTGCGTGTCGACCCGCTCTGTTCAGGTTGTGCGTGTTCAGGTTGTGCGTGTTCGGGAGGTTTGGTTTGATTCGTTTCATCTGACATCGCTGGGACCGCCAATGGAGGATTAAGCTTGGAATGAATGTTTGAGAACAGACCGAGTTGGATCGTGATCGCGAGCGTCGAAGTCGTCTCGCCGGGAACCAAACCGATCGTCGCTCAGGCGCTATGATGGAACAGTTGAAAGCCGCGGTCAAATGGATCCGGTAGGTTTTCTCTCTGGCATTTCCCTGGCAACCGGAAATCCTCACCACTTTGCCGAGTCCCCCCTGGGGGCGGCTACGGGTGAGTCGGGGCTACAGGCGATTGGCGGGGCTACAGGCAACGCGAGGCGGGGGCGATTGGCGGCGGGCGAGGCGACCCATCACTGGCGGTTCGATCGGGGTTTTACTGCTCGGCGGTTCTGACGATATCTGTCGTGGCGATCAGTGCATCTTTCTCGAATCGCAGCGACATGACGACTTCGTCGATCCGGCCGATGAACTTTGCGAAGGACGAACCGCGATTCAGGGTCGCGTTTTGTCGCGAGTGTTCTCGGTTTCCATGGACGCTGCAGACAACTTGACTGGTATCACGATTGAACGAGTATTGACCGTCATCGGGACAATAATAACGGATGCCGTACTTTGCTTCCGACAATTCGGCGATGTCGTCGATTGCCGCGCCGTACAACTCGTGAAAGTTGTAGATCGAGATGATGTTGCGATGGCAAGCCAAACGTGATTTCTCGGCCCAGTAGAGTTGCATGTCATCATCCATCCGTTGCAGCGCCCGCTGATTCAGACGCACCAGCATGTGAGCCATTGGCTGCTCGTCGCCGGGCGCGGTTGTGCTGGCGTCAATGACTTCGTGAAGAATCTCCGGTTTGGTCGCGACTACCAATTGGTCACCGACCAAGGCGATGTGCAAACGCATGACGATTGCGTGCAGGCTTGCGTCGAGCACGTAGATCCGATGCTGCTTGTAGTCGGGCAGCCGATACGCGTCGAGCGTGGTTGGCAACGGGCCGAGGTTGCCATCCTGCAAAAAAATGTGCTGCCAGAATTGATCCAACAGTCGCTCGCCTTTTTCGAGATTCTCCACTTTGACGGTGGCATAAACGGGCATGTTTGCCGTCATCAGCAACGCGCCGAGCATTGCCTGCCAGGCGGTCGAAGCCTTTCCGATCATCGGCACGTCCAACGACTGGAACCGCGTCGGATCAATCTCGTAAATGATCTCACCGTCGCAGAAGTTCAGCGACACACTGTCGCCCAGCCAGTTCAGATCGGTCAGCGTGGGGTCTTCTTGAATGACTTCGGCAACACCGGGAATCATCTTCAAGAACCTGCCCGTGTTTTCACGTCCGGGCACGATGACCAGGGAAGCGACGGCCGATGGCGCGATTCGAGAGACGTTGATCGGCTGGGCGTTGTTGTCCACCGACTCGCGAAAATCACTGTAGATACTGCTGTTCGCCAGAGGCAACACGCACGTTTCCAGACGCACACGTCGGTCGATCGTGATCCGTGTCGCGATTGGGTCGAACAGCTTCTGCCAGAACGATTGGTAGCGGCTCTTGTAGCGATCGTATTCCGCAGCCTCTTCGGCTGACACGTTCAACACCGTCAACTCGGCGTTGGGCGTCAGGTAGCGAAGTCGATTGTGCAACGAACAGGTGCAAGTGTCGCCGTCGACGTCAAAAGCGTAAGCGCCGCCGTGGGGACAGACGATTTTCTGCGGCGCGATGAATCGTTTCTCGATCATCTCGCTCAGCGATTTCGGAGAGCGGCCATATTCCAGCCGGAAGAACAACGAAGCGTTGTTCTGCATCACCAAATTATTGAAGCACTGAACGCGGCGTTTTTGCGAGATCTTCGCTTCCGGGCCGACGACCCGTTTGATGAATTCCTGGGACGCGAAGTAATAGCCGGAATCATCGGCAGCGACGGGAGGCAGAATCGTCGTCACATAGCGATAGTCCGCGGCACTGTACAGACTGTCCCCCTCGCTGAGTGTGGTATCGACGATGCGACGAATCGCGCGGTGCGAATTGGAATAGATTAAATAGTCATTGTGTTTGGTAATAAAGGAACTCACGACTCGATCGTTGGTATACCGCACGGTGACTTGATGCCCGCGATAGTTGAAGTCTCGCTCGACCAACTCCGGATGCCTCTGTTTCGCCTCGGCCGCCCATCCGACCGCGGCTTTCGTGAATGCTGGTTCATCGACGATTCGAAAAATCATGGTCACGTCGGTACCGTCCAGGAGGTACGGATCCGATCCGGTGATTGCGACTTCCGTCGCGGCGCCGTCGGCGAACAGCCGCTCGAGATCACGGCGGCGCAGCCCCAATTGTTCCTCAAGCCTCGCTTGCAAGCGGTTATCTTGGGCCGTCAGCGTGTATGGCCGCAGCAAATTGTCACCCCACTGGGACGACAGATCGATCGCTTCGCCGAGCGACTTCATCGAGTTGAAATGCACAAAATACTGATCGCCGGGCACCAGTTTGGCGATCTCGTGTAACTGCGGTTCGACGTTTTCTCGCTCACGTTTCTCCTGCAACAGCTTTTTGAAATCGAGCGATCGCAACTGGGGCGGTTGCAACGTGCTGATGTGCCGGTCGTAGTCTCCCAGTTCCGGGGCAGCGCTGAGCGTTTGTCGCTGCAATGATTCTTGGATCGCCAGCGAACCGGAAAACACTTTATAGAGCCCCGTTTCCAGCGAGTCCCGGGTCGGCATTCGCTTGGGGATCGGGGGCGGCTCGACGCCGTAGCGAGCCTGGGATTGAAGCAGGCAGTACTGAAAAAACGTCTCGTGGGGATAGTATTCCAGCAACCTCGCGAAATGCTCGTTCTGTTGCCGCGCCCAGTCCAGAAAAATTCGCTTGGACCCCACGGCGTGCTGATCGGCCGGCAACTCGGGAATCGTGACCTTGATCGTACCCTGTCTTACCTGAACTCGCCGAGAACCGTCCAAGTTCTCCGAAACGGTCTCGTATTCGAGTTCCAATTCGACCTCACCCTCGCCGCGAAGCCGGCCGAAGAATTCGGCGTGCTTCTGATGAAACTTCGTCTCCTTGGGGTAGATCAGATACGCTTGCGGGCTGCCCGACCGCAGCCGCAGGTAATTGCTCTTCTCGAATTCCTCTGCCAAGAACGGCTGTTCAAGCCTAAGCGAAAAAGCCATCACGTCCTGTTCATCGCTTCGATAAACCTCCACGGATTGCTGAAACGGCAACTCCTGGGCGACCGCGGATGTCGCGGCCAAGGCGATCAGGCAGATAAGCGGGGGGTGGCTGATGGAACGTCTCATGACCCGTGCGTCTCATGAAAGCGGCGAAGAAGCAAGAAAACCCAATCGCGAACGATCGAGCCTGACACAATAGGGCAAGAGAGCCCGGCGGCGACCAAGCGAAGCGCGGAATCACCGAATCTTTCGCCGCCAGAGGATTTCTTTCAGCGGAAAGTCGCCGACGATCGATCACGCGCCGGTCTGCACCACCGGTTGCGTGTGCCGATCGCTGCACAACACGACCAGCAGATTCGAGACCAGTGTGGCACGCTGCGTTGCGTCCAGATCCACGATGTTGTCTCGCTGCAGATGTTCCAACGCCATTTCGACCATCCCCACCGCACCCTCCACAATCTTGGTTCGCGCCGCGACCACCGCGCCGGCCTGTTGACGTTGTAGCATCGCGGCGGCAATTTCGGCGGCATAGGCGAGATGGCTGATGCGGGCTTCGAGCACGGTGACACCTGCCTTCTCCAGCCGTTCCTGGATGTCCTGGCGAAGTTTGTCGCAGATTTCTTCGGTACTTCCCCGCAGCGAAACCTCGTGATCCTTGCTGTCGTACGGATAGCGCGTGGCGAGACCTCTTAGCGCCGCTTCACTTTGCACTTCCACGAAGTGCTCGTAGTCATCGACCTCAAACAGCGCCTCGGCGGTATCAGTCACCTTCCAGACGACAACCGCTGAAATCTCGATTGGATTGCCGTCGCGATCGTTCACTTTGGAGGGTCGGCTCGCCGTTCGAGATTTGGCTTGCAGGACTTTTCCGGTTGAATCCTTTTGCTCGGGTTTCGAGGACGAACCGGTCTCGAAGTTACGAACCCGCAGGCTGACCTTCTTTTTCGAGTAGAAAGGATTGACCCAAAAGAAACCCGATGCCTTGACCGTTCCGCGATACTCGCCGAACAGCAACAGGACGCGGGAGTCGTTGGGGGCGATGGCCATCAGCCCGAACAGCCCGATCAGTGCGCAGGGCACCAACAGAACTCCTGCAATGACCACGATCGCACCGATTGCGTTGCCGATGGCAGCACCGATCATGATCATCACGATGGCCACTGGGATGATCCCCAAACAGGTGAACAGCGGTACCCATCCGGATATTTTCTCACCCACTTTTTCCGCATGCACATGACTGGTTGGCTGCGGTGGACCTGGGTTCAGTGCGCTGGACATGGTTTTTGCTCGTAAAAAGGGTTGTTGCTCGTAAAAAGGGTTGTTGCTCGTAAAAAACGAGCTGGTATTGCGATCCGCCGGTTGTCGGTGTCTGGGATTCAGTCCAACGCTCCCCAAGGCCGAAACCGGAGGCCTTGAGGGCGCCAGGCGAGCCGACCGCTGGGATTCCAGCGACTGGCTCCTCCGCCCCGAGGCATCACCGGTGGCGGGGAGAAACCATGACGGTGATGGACGATTCTGTCGTGCGGTCATTACAACAGGTGCCGAACCGTATCAACACAGGTCGGCCGCGGCGTGTGCTGGATGCCGACGTTGGTGGTCGGATCGCGAGATGGCTGCCTGCCAACCGTTCACGACCTGCGCCCGCTGCGACGACCGCCGCCAGACGATTGTTTTGGATGACTGATCACACACGAACCTCATCGTTCTTGACACACCTTCGGCAATGGCTGAGCCTGATTCGGTTCAGTCATACCGTGTTCGCGTTGCCATTCGCGGCGCTGGCAACCGTGATGGCATTTGCGACTCCGCTGCCATCGGGTGATCGACCGCTGTTTCGCATTCGAGACTTGATTGGGATTTTGTTGTGCATGGTGTTCGCCCGCAGCGCGGCGATGGCCTTCAACCGCCTGGTCGATCACAGATGGGATGCCAAGAATCCGCGAACGAGCCAGCGTCATCTGCCCTCGGGGATTCTTTCCCGAGCAGAGGTATGGTGGTTCACCGCCGCCTGCTGGCTGGCGTTTGTCGCATCGACCGCCTTATTTTTACCCAACGTGGTGCCGCTGATCGCGTCGGTTCCGGTGCTGGGCATTTTATGCGGTTACAGCTTGGCCAAGCGATTCACCTCGGCCGCACACCTGTGGCTGGGAGTGGCATTGAGTCTGTCGCCACTCTGTGCCTGGGTTGCGATTCGATCGCTCGAGTCGATTGCCAATCCAGGCGATCTGTTGGCTCCGGCGGTGTTGGCGGCGGCGGTCGCAGCGTGGGTGACCGGCTTTGACATTATCTATGCCTGCCAGGACGCCGCGTTTGATTCTCGAGCGGGACTGCACAGCATTCCGGCGAGGTTCGGCGTCGCCGGTGCACTGCGGATCGCGGCCGTTTGCCATTTCGTGATGCTGGTATTGCTGGCGATGCTGCCGGTGGTCGCTCGCTCGGCAGGTTTTGGCGTGGCGTTTTGGGTCGTTTTGGTGATCGTCGCGGCATTGGTCGTCCGTCAGCATTGGCTTGTTCGGCCGGACGACCTCGAGCGGGTCAATCAAGCCTTTTTTGATACCAATGCGGCCATTAGTTTGACACTGCTGGTGATCGGGGCCGCCGATTGTTGGTTATTCTAGCGGTTGGATTCGCGATCCGGACCGGTTGTTCAGCGCAGCGGGCTGCGGTTCTAATCAGACCACGCTTGGAGTGAAGAAGAATCCGAGTGAAGAAGAATCCAAAGCTCGTTGTGACACCCCGGCCCCACCACCCTTGCAACCACAGCTGATGAACGCTACCGAACGCGCTGCCAGATTCCGTGAAATCCGCGACAAGATCGAAGCGGAGCAGCGACTAACGCTCGACGACGGAATCTTTCTGTACGATCCCGCGGTGCCGATGCAGTCCGTTGGCGAGCTGGCCAATCTGGTCCGCGAGCGAAAAAATGGGAACGTTGGCTACTTCAACATCAATACCCACCTGAACCCGACCAACGTCTGTGTCTATCGTTGTCGGTTCTGTGCGTTTCGATCGGACTTGCGTGACCCGAAGGGTTACGTGATGAGTGATCAGCAAATTCTCGCTCGAGGCCGCGAGGCGACCGAGAATGGCTGCACCGAGATGCACATCGTCGGTGGTCTGCACCATCAAAAACCATACCAGTGGTACCGGCAGATCATCGAGTTGCTGCACGAACATTATCCGCAGATTCATTTGAAGGGCTGGACCGCGGTCGAGATCAACTGGTTCGAGTTCCAAACGAAGAAGTCGGTTCGCTGGGTCTTGGAAGACCTCAAGGCGGCGGGCTTGGGGAGCATGCCGGGCGGGGGTGCGGAGATCTTTCATCCAGAAGTCCGCGACCAATTGTGCGAACACAAAGCCAACACACGGGCCTGGTTGGATATTCACCGAACTGCCCATCAGGTCGGGCTGCGGACCAATTGCACGATGTTGTACGGGCACGTGGAAAATGCCTTCCACCGAATCGACCATTTGCTGCGACTTCGCGAACTGCAGGACCAGACCGGCGGGTTCCAGGTGTTTATCCCGTTGGCGTTCCATCCCGAGAATACGAAGCTGTCGGAGATCAAAAAGCCGTCGGCGTTGATGGATTTGCGAACGATGGCGATCAGCCGGCTGATGCTCGATAACGTCCAGCACATCAAGGCCTACTGGATCATGCTGGGAGTGGAGACGGCGCAGACGGCACTGGCCTACGGCGCCGACGATATCGATGGGACGGTTCGGCACGAGCTGATCTACCATGACGCCGGGGCAACAACGCCCCAATGTTTGACGATCGATACGATCCGCAATCTGATCATCGAAGCGGGGCGGGAACCGGTCGAACGTGACACCGTTTACCGCCGAGTACACCGGGACGAGAACGATCACACACGCTGGTGGAGCGGACAGAGCGTGTCCGAAGAGGTCGTGGTCGCGTAGCGGCCTGTTGATTTTTGATTGTCGCCGATCGCTCTGTGATCGTCGCGTCCAAACAGGCAACGTTTGCCTGGCCAACGGCGATGATTCCAGTACTGAATTTTGAAAAACCAACAGGCCGTGCAGCGAAGATGGTACAAACGTACCACCGCTACGAAAGATCACCGAGCCGCCGATGAATCATTCCGCTCCGAGAAACCGAGCTTTCACGATCGTGGAAATGTTCACGGTGTTGGTCGTCATCAGTATCCTGATCATGCTGCTGCTGCCGGCGGTTCAAGGTGCGCGTGAGAACTGCGCGGCGAACGAGTTGTAGCAACAACTTGATGCAAATCGGCCTTGCCGTTGGCGGTTATCACGTTGCCTTTGACCAGTTGCCCACTCCGCTGTCGGGCACCGATGGAAGCACGGTGAAAGGCCAGGATAACGATGCTCGCCTGAGCTACCTCGTTGCGCTATTGCCGTTCATCGACCGACAAACGATGTGGGAGAACATTCAGCGCCCGATGGATCATGCCAATGATCCAATCACCATGGTCTACGAAGCGGTCGATGAATCGGACATGGGGATGCTGGAAATGGATGTCGAACAAGAAGCCGATACATCGGAACAACCGCCGTGGGTTGCCGGCGGTCCGGAACCGTTTGAACCACGTTACTACCCGTGGAATTTGGAGCCTCCCACGTTCCGCTGTCCGAGCGACCCGGGCATGTCACCGCCGGGAATGGGGCGAACCAACTACGCCGCCTGCCTGGGTGACGGCGTGGTGGCATCGGATTCCGGCCCCTGGAAAGAAATCAAGGGGCGGTTGGTTGATGATCCGCTTCTCGCGGCGGAAACGGACGCTGCGATGCGTGGCATGTTTGTGCCACGTGTGGTGATGCGTTGGCGTGATACGACCGATGGGCTCGCGCACACGATCCTGTTGGGCGAGATCGCGACGGACCTTGGTGACAGCGATATTCGCACCCGGGCGGCGGCCGGACCGGGCGGCGAAGTACTGCGAGACAATCCGAACTGGGCTTTGGAAGGTGGGTTGATTGACCAGCAGCGACCGCGATTCTGGAAGTCATCGACGAACACGAAGTTGTTCCGCACCGACGCCTGGGGCCGCGGACTTCGCTGGGCCGATGGGATGCCGCTGTACACCGGATTCAACACAATCCTGCCACCCAATCGTGAAATCGTGTTGCGAGACGATCGCGACGATTGCTGGGGGATTCTGCCGCCCAGCAGTCGACATCAGGGGGGCGTCAATGTCTGTTTCGGCGACGGTTCGGTTCGCTTTATCACCGACAACATCGACGCCGGCGATGCTCATCAGCCGACGGTTTATCGGGGTAGCGGCAACGGGCCGGGCGGCCCCAGCCCCTTTGGGCTGTGGGGGGCGCTGGGCACGCGGGCCAGCGGCGAGCTAGAGTGTTACCCACAGTGACCTTAACTTGCTTTGCCGCCTACAGACGCATAGTCTGTTTTTAGCAGCCCTTTCACCCGGATCGGAGAATCCTTCGTTGATGAATGAATCGCCCTCGCAGTCCAGTCCCGGTTCGACCGAGCAGCTCAGTTCCGATGACGTCCAGCACATCGAGAGACTTCAGGAGTGTCACGCGCGGCTGAAAAAGGAACTGGCCCGGGTCATCGTCGGCCAAAAGGATGTGATCGAGCAGCTGATGATCTGCCTTTTTTCTCGTGGTCACGCGTTGTTGATGGGCGTGCCGGGGCTGGCCAAGACATTGCTGGTCAGCAAGCTGGCCGAAACGCTGTCGCTCGATTTCTCGCGGATCCAGTTCACTCCGGATTTGATGCCGATGGACATCACCGGGACCGATATCTTGCAGGATACTGCCGAGGGGCGTCGCGAATTTCAATTCGTGCACGGGCCGGTCTTCGCCAACATCGTCTTGGCCGACGAGATCAACCGCGCCCCACCGAAGACGCAAGCGGCGATGTTGGAGGCGATGCAGGAGCACCGGGTGACCGTACTCGGCAAGCCCTACGATCTGGACGAACCGTTCCTGGTGTTGGCGACGCAGAATCCGGTCGAGCAGGAAGGGACTTATCCGCTTCCCGAAGCGCAGTTGGACCGATTCATGTTTCTGATTGAATTGGATTATCCTTCGCAAGAGGAAGAGGTGCAGATCGCGCGAACGACGACCGGTGATGCATTGCCGATATTGGACGCATTGCTTCATGCCGAAGACATTTTGGCCTTTCAGCATCTGGTTCGCCGCGTCCCGGTACCGGAACATATTTATCAATTCGCGGTCAAACTGGTTCGCAAGACGCGGCCCCAGGGAGACCTGACGCCCGATTGGCTGAAGCCGTTGGTTTCCTGGGGCGCTGGTCCGCGCGCGGTTCAGTATTTGATCCTTGGCGGTAAGACTCGAGCCGCTTTGAACGGTCAGTACATGGTCGGGTTGGAGGATATTGAGGCGGTAGCCGAGCCCGTGTTGACGCACCGGATGATCACCACCTTCGCGGCTCAGAGTGAGGGTGTTGACGCCAGGCAGATTGTCCGGCGTCTGATCCAGGAAACCGTCGAAGGCGGCATCGATCACCGACCGTCGGCACTTCAGTCAGCGACAGCGCGGGGTTGATCGATGCGCTGTTCGTCGCGTCCGTTGCCATCTGTGATCGTCCTGGGCTTGCTGTCCGCCATCTCCGTGACGGCGGCGAATCTGCCCACGGCGTTGGCAGAGGATGATTTGCCCGTGGTCGATGACCAACTCGGCGTCAATGAGCGGCGCGAGGCGGCATTCGAGAAACTTGACACCGATGGCAACAGGAAGCTGAGCGAACAGGAATTTGTCCAAACCGGGGAACCGAACGGGACCGCTGGTCCGCCAACAAGGAGGGATCTGCGGCGGCGAGACTTTCTGCTGTTTGACGTCAACAGCGATCGGTCGATTTCGCGAACCGAGTTTACGGCGATGCCGGGAATCGGCAGCAGCGCCCAGCGGGCGCGATCCCCGATCCGTTTGATGGGCTGCTGCAGCAGGCGGTCGATGCGATGGACGAGGCTTATGACGATTGGAATCTACGTCCGGACCAGGAGATGAACAGTACGTTCTTTGCCATCAACTTTGCCGCCTCCTTGGCGACCGACAACCGCCGACGGTTGGACCGCGAAATCGTTTCGCAGGCGGACCCCAATGGTGATCACATGGTCTCGCGCGAGGAGGCCAGGCGTTTTTTGGAGATCCAGCTCGGGATCCGCTGGACCGATGGTACCCCATTGCGGATGAACAATGGTCGGGTGGTCAATTTCGCCAGGTTTTTGAGGTCGGACCTCAATGCCGACGACGTACTGTCGACCAGCGAGTTCAACGAGACGTGGTGGAGGCCGCAAACCGCCGCCGAAGACTTCCGGCGAATCGATCGAGACGGCAACAAAGAAATCACGCTGGCCGAATTCGCGGATCCCAATGGCAGCAACATCGTCGATTGCGTTACCGCATTTCGCAACGCCGATACCAACTTGGACGCCTTGTTGGACGCCCGCGAGCTGGGCGCGGCGACCCCCGAGTACCGCATGAACCTGGTCGCGTCGACGATCAAAGGCTTCGACAACAACGGTGACAACAAACTGTCTCTCGAAGAATATTTGCTCTCGATGCTGGGTAATTTTAACTATCCCTGGCAATCGATCCCCAAAGACGAAAATGGTGATGACAAACTGTCGTTCGATGAATTTGTATTCTCCAGCAAACGGGATCTATTCCAGTTGCAACGTCGACTCTACTTTCATCGGCTTGATCAGAACGATGATCACCTGCTGTCCGATTCCGAATTTGAATTCGAACGCAAGAAGTTGTATTCGTTGGTCCTGGTCTCGGTCGAATCGGGCGAGAGTCATGAAGTCTATCAGCGGAAAGAATTCCCGACGGTTGGTTCGCCAGCTGTGTCCAACGACGGCAAGTGGATCGCCTTTGACGCGATCCCGGTCGAAGGGATCAGCAAGGCGCGGATCATGAAGATGAACCTGGTTGGCTTGAACGTGCACAATCTGTGTGACGGTTTGATGCCGACCTGGTCGAAAGATGGAAAGCAATTTGCCTGTTCACGCTATGAGGGCGGCAGTGGTGTTTGGATCATGAATGCTGACGGCCGACCCCATAAACGGATCTCCGATGGGTGGGGTGCACAGTGGTCGCCCGATGGCAAAACCATTGCCTTTACCAACGACAACTGCTTGTTGGCTTATGATGTGGAAAGTGAAAAAACACGGGTCGTGTTGTCGCCACAGACGCACCCCTACCAATACATCTTTTGGAACATGTGCTGGTCGCCCGACAGCCAGCAACTGGTGTTCAAAGGCCGGCTGCCCGAAGTCCAAGAGTTGGCGATCGTCAACATGACGGGCGAGCCCAACTTGAAGCGGTATCAGTCGTCCGACCAACAGATCGCCGGTGACCTGGCCTGGTCGCCCGATGGGAAGCGGATCTTGTTCAACATGCGTACTGCCAAAACGAAGATCAGCCAGATGTATCAATTTACGCCTGGCTCCGAGGATCCGCCCCGGCTGGCTGAGGGGATTCGCAACGACCGCGAGTGGGTATCGGGGTGTTTCAGTCCCGACGGCAAGTGGCTCGTTTTGGCATCCCCCAATTGATTTTCGCTGGACGCTGGCGCAAACCCGAGGTTTTCACTTTTGTTTCACGACAACCGACGCAGCTTTCTTGATCCTCAGGCGCTGGCCCGTTTGGCGGCGGTACCTTTGTTTTCCAGGCGGGCCATGATTGGCAGCGTGTCGGGAATGCACGCCAGTCCTCATCGTGGTGCCAGTGTCGAATTTGCCGAGTATCGTCGCTATGTCCCCGGGGACGACCTTCGCCGACTCGATTGGCGAGCCTATGGGCGGACGGATCGGTTTTACGTCAAAGAATTCGAGGCCGACACGAATTTGCGATGTTGCATCGTGATGGATACCAGCGGGTCGATGAATTTTGGCTCGGGCGATGTGACCAAGTTGGAGTACGCGCGACGGGTGGCAGGTTCGCTTGCCTATCTGGCCGTTCAACAGGGTGACGCCGTCGGTTTGACCTGCGTCGCCGACACGATCGTGCGGACCATTCCACCGCGGCGAACGCCGACGCATCTGCGCGGCATTTTTGATGTGCTGGAACATTCCCTGGCCAAGGGCGACACGCAATTGGTGTCGCGGCTCCATGAATTTGCCGAGACGACTCGCCAGCGGGCATTGATCGTGATCATTTCCGACCTGTTTGTCGAATCGGAGCAATTGCGAGAAGCGTTTGATCATTTGCGATTCCGCAAACATGATGTCGCCGTGTTTCATCTGCTTGACCCACAAGAATTGGCATTTGAGTTCCGTCGACCGACCCGTTTCGTGGACATGGAAGGGGGCCCGTCGATCTTTGCCGAGCCGACGGAAATCGTTGATCGATACCAGAAAGCGTTGCAAGCGTATCTCGACCAGGTCAAGCAGATCGTGCTGGAATCGGCGATCGACTATCACCGGATCAGCATCGACGAGCCCTACGAACAGGTCCTGCTGCGGTTTTTGGCCGGTCGCACAAAGTCGCGGGGGATCCGATGAGCTTTCTGCAGCCGGCGATGTTGCTGGCCATCCCGGTGATCGCGTTGCCGATCATCATTCACCTGATCAACCAACGCCGATTTCAAACGGTGCAATGGGCGGCGATGTTATTCCTGCTCGCGGCCAACCGGATGTCGCGTGGTTATGCGAGGTTGCGACAGTGGTTGATCCTGGCGGCACGGACCCTGGCGATCGCCGGATTGGTGTTTGCGATCAGTCGTCCGTTGACCAGCGGCTGGTTGGGGGTCGCAGCGGGAAGCCGCGTCGATACCACGATCATTTTGCTGGATCGTTCCCCGAGCATGACCCAACGCGGCCCCGGCGGACGATCGAAACTGCAGGCAGGTGTCGATCAGTTGGTTCGATCCCTGGGTGTCCTGAGATCGAATCGGTACGTCCTGATCGACAGTGCGGGCGAACAGGCGATCGAGATCGAGTCGCCCGAGACGCTGGCCGAATTGCCCGAGACCGATGCGGTCAGCGCCTCGTCCGATTTACCGACGATGCTGGAGATCGCCGATGAATACATCCGCGCGAATCGACCAAGCCGCTGTGAAGTCTGGATCTGTTCGGACATTCGCAGGAATGATTGGAAAGACGAAAGCGGCCGCTGGCAGGCGATTCGCAGCTCGCTGGTCGAACTGCCGCAAATGGTGCGCTTCCACCTGCTGGCTTACGCCGAGACCGATCTGGAAAACCGCTCCATTCGTGTGACCGACGTGCGCCGTGTCGAGGGTAGCTCGGGGGCGCAGTTGTTGTTGTCGCTGCGGATCGAACAGACGAGTCCCGTTGAAGGCAGAGTGACGATTCCAATTCAGTTGGAGCTCGATGGGGCGCGATCGGAATTCACCGCCGAATTGACCGGCAGCGAATTGGAACTCAAGAATCATGCGATCCCACTCGATAGCGGCACGACGCGTGGCTGGGGACGCGTTTCGATCCCCTCCGATTCCAGCCCCTCGGACAACGAGTTTTACTTTGTCTATGACAAATCGGTGACGCGAAGGACGATCATCGTCAGCGACGACCCACAGCAGACTCGACCGCTGCAGTTCGCCGCGTCGATTTCACCCCACGCCGAAATCCTTTGCGAGGCGCAGGTGCTGACCCCCGAGCAACTGGTGGGGGTGAATTGGGACGAAATTTCTCTGGTGCTTTGGCAATCGCCGCTGCCGCGAGTCGATCCGCCTGAAAGCGCCGGTGCGGCCCTGCAGTCGTACCTCGATCGTGGCGGACAGCTGCTTTTTTTTCCGCCGCCGACACCGAGCGACGTTTCGTTTGCGGGCTTGCGTTGGACCGATTGGCAGGAAGGTGGGGAACCGTTTCCGGTTTCAACTTGGATCGGTGACCAGGACCTGCTGGCCAATACCCGGAGCGGCGAATCGTTGCCTGTGGGCGAAGTGAAGATCCTTCGCTATTGTCAATTGGAGGGGGACTTTACCTCACTGGCGACGCTGGCTGACGGGGATCCGCTACTGGCGCGAGCGATGACCGATCGCCGCAACGTCTATTTCTGTGCCAGTACCGACTCGGAAGCCGACTCGTCGCTCGCCCGGGGTGGTGTCGTGCTGTATGCAATGATTCAACGGGCCCTGGCCGCCGGCGCGGCGTCGCTGGGCAATACGCGACAGATGATCGCCGGAAACGTACCGACCGACGATACCCGAGAGTGGCGACGGTTGGCGGGTGACAATCAAGCATTGTCGAACGAGTTCTCATCGCATGCGGGGGTCTACCGTGAACAGGAAAGGCTGATGGCCATCAATCGCAGCGAAGGGGAAGACATTGCCGCGGTCGTGCCACCGGAGCGTGTCAGGAGCCTCTTTGACGGACTGGCGTTCGATCGCGTCGACGACACGGTCGGAAGCAGTGCGTCGCTGGTTCAAGAGATATGGCGACTGTTCTTGATGTTGATGTTGATCGCGTTGGTGCTCGAAGCGGTCCTCTGCCTTCCTCGTAAAATGGCTCCCGGCAGCGATTCGCTGTTCGCGACCAAGGGAGCGGCGGCATGAATTCGGTTCAACAGTTGACGTTGATGGGCACACCCCTTTCGATCGCCGCCTCGGTGATCGTGGTCGCGATCACCGCCGCGCTGGGCTATTTTGCCTGGCGCCGCAGCGGCTATTCCGCGGGTTTGGGTGGGCTGGAACTATTGCGACTGGCAATTGTCGCGTTGGTCGCCGTGCTGCTGAACCAACCGGAATGGGTCGAAGAGTACCGGCCAGACGTAAAACCGACGATTGCCGTGCTGTGGGATCAATCCAAAAGCATGCAGACGATGGACGTGATCACCGCCGACAAAAAGGCCGGCGCGAAGTCGCGTGCCCAAGCGATCGGACCGCTCACCGAGGCCGCCGCATGGAGCGAGTTGGAGGACAAGCTGAATGTGATCATCGAACCGATCGCCGGGAGCGACAATCTTGTCGCGCAACCGCTGGCCGGGAGTGACACGGGCGCCGAGCAACCGCTGGCCAGCGGTACCGATCTGAATGAGCCGCTGATGGAAGTTGCGGCCCAAGTCAGTCAATTGATGGGCATCGTGATGATTTCCGACGGCGACTGGAATGAAGGCAAGCCACCGGTCGAAGCGGCCTCGCGGTTGCGGACCAAGGGGATTCCCGTGTTCACCGTCGCGGTGGGCAGTCCGACCCGCTTGCCCGATGTCGAATTGACCAGCGTGGACCTGCCGACATTTGGCA
This sequence comes from Pirellulaceae bacterium, assembly GCA_963734865.1. Taxonomy (GTDB): domain Bacteria; phylum Planctomycetota; class Planctomycetia; order Pirellulales; family Pirellulaceae; genus CBDCUW01. The sequence continues at coordinate 116,918 of CAVTIV010000016.1, read as the reverse complement.
CGACCGGCAAGGTGGTGCGAATACCGTTCACGATCGACAGCTCGCTGCCGCGTGAGTTTTTGACAACCGTTTCATTGAAGAGCTCCGATGGCGAAACGCTGACCAAAGACGTGCGGATTGCCCCGATGGGACGAACCAACGACGCGATTAGCTGGAAACCGGAAACGACCGGTGACTACTCCCTCACGTTGACGGTACCCCCGCATGCCGAGGAAACGATTCCCGGAAACAATTCGCTGTCGGCACCGATCGCGATTCGTGAAGAGAAGTTGAAAGTGTTGGTCGTCGAGTCATCTCCCCGATGGGAATACCGTTACCTGCGCAACGCCCTGTCGCGTGATCCCGGTGTCGACGTCTCGTGCCTGCTGTTTCATCCCGGCTTGGACAAGGTCGGTGGTGGATCCAAGGACTACATCAAGGCTTTCCCCGAGGCGATCGAAGACCTGGCCAAGTACGACGTCGTTTTCTTGGGTGATGTCGGCTTGGACGACGGACAGTTGAGCCAGGAGCAATGCGAGTTGATCAAGGGATTGGTGGAACACCAGGCCAGTGGACTGGTGTTCATGCCGGGTTGGCAAGGCCGTCAATTCAGCCTGCTGGAAACGGAACTCGGCGAACTCTGTCCGGTGTTGCTGGATCAGGCGCAACCGGGTGGCTGGGGTTCGCGGACGGCGGGACATTTCGAGTTGACCGAGCGGGGGCGAAACAGCTTGCTAACCAAGCTTGCCGACACACAACAGGAAAACGTGCAGGTTTGGGAGGACCTTCCCGGCTTCCAGTGGTACGCACCGGTGGTCCGAGCGAAGGCCGGCAGCGAAGTGTTGGCGGTCCATGGCGAAATGTCCAACCAATATGGACGGCTGCCGCTGCTTGTCACCCGGACGTTCGGATCGGGCAAGGTGTTGTTCATGGGCACCGACGGCGCGTGGCGATGGCGCAAGGGGGTCGAAGACAAGTATCACTACCGCTTTTGGGGCCAGGTCGTTCGTTGGATGGCGTATCAACGCAACATGGCCAAGGGCGAAACGATGCGGCTGTATTACACACCCGATCAACCCCAGATGCGGCAGACACTGACCTTTCACGCCCATGTCATGGACAAAGGAGGTGAACCGCTGCAGCGTGGCGACGTGATCGCTCGCGTGGTCGCCCCTTCGGGCAAAACCGAAACCGTCCGACTGATCGCCGAGGGGGAGCAGTGGGGCGTCTTTCAAGGTAGATTCGTGCCCCATGAGCCAGGCAAGCATCAAGTCACCCTGGCTTGCCAGCAAACAGCGGCGAGCTTGGATGCCAGTTTCTTTGTCCAAGGCCAGGCGATTGAGCAGGTGGGCAAACCGGCGCGCCCCGAGGTGTTGGAAGAATTGGCCATGGTGTCCAAGGGAAAATCGGTCCGACCCGAAGAAATTGCCGACGTGATTCGTGCCTTGTCCGATCTGCCGATGCCGCCGCCCACGATCCGCCGGCTGCAGCTCTGGAGCCATCCGCTGACCGGAGCATTGGTCGTTTTTCTGCTGGGCACGTTTTGGGTGTGGCGAAAAGCGATTGGGCTGATCTAAGATTTAAATTCGGTGGCCTGATCGAGACAGGATGCCTAGCGGTCGGCCCGCGAACAAGAAACAATGGGGGTATGGCAGACACGGCCCCCCACTCGGGAAAGAGAGACTTCGCATGCAACTGACATCTCATGGCCAGTTAGAGATTCCCGAGTCGCTACGAAAGAAACTGCTCGCTTATCGAAGCCGCGTCTGGCGGCTGAAGATGATCGAAGCGTTTGCTGCGGCAATGATCGGGGTATTGATCGGTTTCCTGCTGACCTACGCCCTCGATCGGTTCTTCGATACGCCGAGGATCCTTCGCGGCCTGATTTTCTTGGCCGCGATGTTGGCCTGTGCGCTGGTGCCGTTGGCGTTGGAGCGTTGGGTTTGGCGACGTCGCCGCATGGACCAGCTGGCACGGCTGCTTTCGCAAACGCATCCCAATGCGGGTGACCAGTTGTTGGGTGTCATCGAACTCTCCGAAGACACATCGGAACAATCGCGATCGCCAGTGTTGGTACAAGCAGCAATCAAGCAGGTTGCCGCCAATGTCGAGCGACAAGACCTGCGAGATGCGATTCCCAACCCGCGGCACCTGCAACGCGGCTGGGCCGCTGGTGTGCTGGCGGCTATGGCGATGATGTTGCTCGTTGTCACCGCCCCCGCGGCCAAGAATGCGTGGGCTCGGTTCCTAAAGCCTTGGGGCGACACCCCCCGATACACGTTCGCCGCGATCGAGCCGCTGCCAGAACGGTTGGTGGTTCCACACGGCGAGTCGTTCGAGGTTTCGATCGCGCTCGATCAAGCGACGCAGTGGAAGCCGTCGCAAGCCGAAGTCCGTTTGTCGGGGCACACGAGCGAACAAGCATCGTTGGAAAACGAAGGCTATCGTTTTCAGTTACCCGGGCAGATCGAAGACACACAGTTACAGGTGAAAGTCGGTGACTTTTCCGGCCAGACGGCGATCGAGCCGAAGCTGAGGCCCGAACTCAGTTCGATCAGCGCCGAGGTAAAGTTGCCCGAATACCTCGGTCGTAGCGAAAACCTCAAGAAGGACGTTCGCGGCGGCACGATGTCGGTGGTCAAGGGAAGTCAGACCACGTTGACCGCAACGGCCTCGCGCGAATTGGCTTCCGCGCTGGTCAACGGACAGCCACGCCAACCCCAAGCCGATCATTTTTCGACTGCCGCGGTCACCGTCGACGAGTCGTCAAAGATCGAAATGCGATGGCAGGATCACTTCGGTCTTAGCGGCCGAAAACCATTTGAATTGACGATCGAGGGAGTGGACGACGAAACGCCGTCGCTGATTTGCGAAAACCTGCCGCGGCGAAAGGTGTTGCTGGACAGCGAAGTGTTGACCTTCAAGGTTCGCGCACGCGATGACTTTGGTGTCAAACGGGTCGGTATCCAGTGGCAAGGCTTGGACAATACGGTCAAGGATGTCGCTCAAGGCGAGCAGGTGATCGGTGCCGGCAGCCACGAAGCCGACTTCTTGGAGCTGGCGGCGACCTTCTCGGCGGCAAAATGGAAGATCGAACCACAACCGATCGCGGTCCGCGTGTTTGTGGAGGATTACTATCCCGATCGCGAACGGGTTTACTCGCCAACCTGCATTTTTGACGTACTCAATGCCGAACAGCATGCCATCTGGATTACATCCCAGCTGAGCCGCTGGCATCGCATGTCCCTGGACGTTCGCGACCGCGAGATGCAACTGTATGAAACCAACAAGCAATTGCGTGACCTGACACCGCAGCAACTTGACGAACCCGAGACCCGTCGCCAGCTGTCCTCGCAAGCCCAGCGTGAGCGGGCCAACGGACGGCGGCTGACCGATCTGGTTCGCGGCGGGGAGGACTTGCTGAGAGAGGCGATGCGTAACCCGGAGATCGGCGTCGGACATTTGGATAAATGGGCCGAAATGATGCAGATTCTTAAAGACATCAGCGGCAACCGAATGCCGTCGGTGGCCGATCTGCTGAAGCAGGCATCCAAGGCTCAAATGGCGGACCCAAAGAGCCCCGCAGACAACGCACCCAAGGCCGGGCAAAACCGTCTCACCCAATCGGCAGGTGGCGACCCGAGCAAACAAGACGAGTCGCCCGAACCACCCCCTGCGGTACCGACCATTTCGGATATCGAATCGTCGCACCAACAGCCCGAGCCAACGGAACCCAGCGAGCCGGGCGAAAGCAAGCCCGGAGCGCCTCGGCTGACACTTCCTAGCACGATGTTGGCCGGCGGCGTCCAGAAAGGCGACCAGCCGCCACCGCCAGCAAACGAACAACTCGATCAGGCGGTCAAGCAACAGCAGGATCTGTTGGCCGAGTTCGAGAAGATCGTGGACGAGCTGAACAATGTGCTCGCCAATCTGGAAGGCAGTACGTTGGTCAAACGGCTCAAAGCATCGTCGCGAAAACAGCAACAAGTGGCGACCAAGCTTGGGTCTCTGGCCTCCGAAGCGTTCGGCGTTTCCAATCAAGCCAAACAGCCCAATGCGGAAACGTTCTCCGAGTTGTCGGAGGCGGAAGCGGTCAGCAGCCAGGAAGCGTCGCACATCATGGATGACATGTCCGCCTACTTTGAACGCAGCCGTTTTATGCGATTCCGCGCCGTTTTGGATGACATGCGAGAGCAGGATGTCACCGCCGGACTGCGTCATCTGAGCGATGACCTGCAGAAGGAAAACGGGCTTTCGATTGCCCAGGCGGAGTTCTGGAGCGAATCGTTTGACCGTTGGGCGGAGGATCTTGTCGAAGTCACCAAGGGCGGGTTGTGACCGGGCTGCAAATCGGCCGGCAGTTTGCCGCCATCGATCATCTTAGAAGTGTTGCAGATTTTGGAAGGCGAAGTGAAATTGCGAGAGCAAACTCGGGTCGCCGAACAAGGCGCGGTGCCGTGACCGATACCGAGCATGCCCAGGCGGGCGAGGAACTTTCCCAATCCCAAAACGGTTTCCGCGAACGAATCGACAAAGTGGTCGAGCGAATCAAGGAATTGCCCGATGCGGAAGCCGATTTCGCGAAAGAAATCAATTTGTTGACGCAGGTGTCGGCCGTGATGGACGAAACGGTTGAAATCCTTGTCCAGCCCGAAACCGGTCCGCCGGCGATCGCCGCGGAAACGGAAGTTATCGAGTTGCTGCTGCAGTCCAAACGGTTCAATCCGAACGGTGGCGGCGGTGGCGGAGCCAACCCGGGCGGCGGCGGCGGTGGCGAGACGGAGACTCCCGCGCTGGCACTGGTCGGAAGCGGCGTGAACGAAAAGGAAATTCGCGAAGACTTGTCGGCCACCCAGTCGACCGGAACCACCGGGCCGGGGTTGCCCGAAGAATTCCGCACTGGACTGGACCAGTACTTCAACCAGCTGGAAGGCTGGCAAAACAACTGACCGATGTATCGGGAAGCAGCTTCATGACCATTCGACCTGTCATCGCGGTTCTGGCGTTGGCTGTCGTTGCGCCGGCAAACTCAGCCACCGCCCAGAATCCCCTGAATGGAATCTTCCGGGCGGTTGGCGAGTTGTTGGGACAACCGCCGCAGCGTCCTGCGGTGCCGGCGGTCCCGCAAGCTGTCCCGATCAGGGCAAATGTTGATGCCGATTTTACAAACATGTACACGCCGTTCCTGAGCAAGGTGCTGACGGCGGAACTGCATTTCGTGAACAAGGTTTGCGAGCCGACCGAGCAGCAGTTTGCCACCATCCATCGCGCCGGATTGCTGGCGGTCGCCATCACTTCCAAACATTACGACGACCTGCAAAAGATCGGCCAGAACGCGAATCAATGGCCTGATCCACGGGTGCAAATCGACGCGGCCCTGCAACAGCAGATCGACAAAACCTTATCCGCCGAAGTGGCCCAGCGTTATCGCCAGGAGATCGCCGCGCCAACCAGGCACATCGAGACGCGGCGATTGGCATGATGCTGGTCCATATCGATGCCGAGCTATTGTTGAGTCCGGACCAGCATGACGAAATCGCCGAGACGCTGAATGAAAAGTGGAATCAAAGCTGGTCCGACGGACCGCGATTATTCTTGTATCCCCAGTATGCGAAGCTTCCGGAGGTGAATGTTTTGCAACCCCACCTGAGTGCATTGCAGCGGTCACTGTGGCTGCAGCGCAGCAATAACTCGAACGTGAACTTCGGATGGCAAATGGAGCTTGGGGCGCAAGAATTCTTCGGAGCCGGTTTGGAATTGAAAGAGTTCGAGAAACCTGACCCTCCCGAGACGGAAACCGGGGACGACTCCGCTGCCGACGGTGAATCGGGGCCGGCGAAAGCATGATCATCCATCGCTCCATGATTGCCCGCACTGGCGGCATCATCTTGATTTCCTGTTGCCTCGCCGCGCTCCCTGCCGGGGCGGTGCAAGTGGCCCTCGCAGCGGACGACTTGATTCAGTTCACCGAACAGTCATTCATCCAGAATGTGTTTAGTAATCAGCGCTCGTATGTTGCCGCACGCCAGCATTGCCAGCAGGCATTGAAAGTCCATATCGACTTCATCGACAACGCGGTTGCGTTGAATGAGGCGCAGCGTGACCAGTTGGAATTGGCCGGACTTGGCGACATTCATCGATTCTTTACCGAATACGAGCGAGTCAAACGAGGCATGACCTTCGGCGGCATTCCGCGTGACGAGTGGCAGGCCGTTTGGCAACGAACTCAGCCGCTGGCCGCGAGATACGCGGCCGGACTGCACGGTCCAAAATCACTGTTCAGCAAAACAATCGCTTCGGCACTCGATGCCGACCAGCAGGCGCGGTACGAGGTGATCAAAAAGGAACGAGACGTCGCAATCTACATCGACCACATTCGCATGACGCTATCGATGATCGATCGCAAGATTCCGCTGACAGAGACGCAACGTGATTCGGTGATCGATTTGTTGGTCAAGCATACCGCACCGCCCGTCTTTTACGGCCAGTCAACCTTGCACTTCTATGTGGTGCTGGGGCAAATGGCCAACCTGCCCGCGAACGAACTCAAGCCGATCTTTACCGAGACGGAATGGCCGATCGTGGACGGCATGTTGCGGCAAGCCCGCGCGATGGAAGCGACACTGCGGCTGCAAAGAGAGGCGATCAACCAATGATGCGGCTGATTTCGGCATGTTTTCTTTTGTTCATCGCGGCGCTGGCGATCACGCCGCACGCCTGCTCGCAGTCGTTGGAGATTCGTACTGGCGACCAGGTGCCGCGTGACGTCAGGGAAATGTATGAACGCGGCCTGCAGTTCTTGGCCCAGACCCAGAACGAAAAGGGAAGCTGGCCCTCGAACCATCAGGGCCCGGGTGTCGACGGCATGGCGCTGATGTGCTTTCTCGCCTCGGGCGAAGATCCCAACTTCGGAATTTACGCCGGCAATATTCGCCGCGTGTTGCGGAGCATGATTCTGGCGCAGGACAAGAGCACCGGATATTTCGGCAACAGCATGTACCATCATGGCTTTGCGATGCTGGGATTGGCTGAAGCTTACGGGACCGTGGATGATCGCAGTCTTTGGCCCAGCGGTAACTCGGCGGACCAATTGTCGATTGGCCAGTCGCTTGAGCTGGCCGTTCGCGCTGCGGTGACCAGCCAAAAGGCCAACTCGATGGGTGCCTGGCGTTACAGCCCCAGCGGAACTGACGCGGATACTTCGGTTGCCGGCGCAGTGCTGATGGGTTTGTTGGCGGCCCGCAATGCCGGAATCGAAGTGCCCGATGAATCGATCGACAAGGCGGTATCGTACCTCACCAAGATGACCGCTCCCTCCGGCCAGGTTGCCTATTCGGGCGGGATCGGTGGATTCGATGAGTCGATGGCACGGATCTCGATCGGCACGCTGGTTTTTGCGATCGCGCGGCGAACGGATTTGCCGCAATACAAATCGACGTTGACCTATCTGAAAAATAAAATACAGGGTGGCAGCCCTGGGCACGGCGGGATCGAATACCAAAGCTACTATCAGGCTCAGGCGCTGTTCCAGGGTGATATCGACTCCTGGGAAAAGTGGAACAAGAACCTGGTTCGGCGGCTAAAAACGGTCCAGCAAGACGACGGCAGTATCCAAGGCACGCAGGGTACGTATGTCTCGACGACGCTCTCGCTGCTTGCCCTGGCGGTGAACTATCGTTTCCTTCCGATCTACGAGCGGTGACATTGATGGCCGTCTATTCATGCGTCATGCTAGTCGTCTCGCTGCTTGCAGCGTCGCTGTGGGTCGAGAATGCGAAGGCCCAGCCACCGCCGAGGGTCGCCCCAACCCCGGTCCCAGTCGCCCCGACCCCGGTCCCAGTCGCCCCGGCCCCAGTGGCACAGGAGCCCGCCAAGCCGGCTCAGGCACCCGCCGATGCGGCTGTCGTTCCGAAAGTGATTCGCGCGGTGCGAATTGGGCCTGCCTTTGGCAACGCGGCGGGTGTTGCCGACGGTGCCCCCCAAACCTCGCAGGTGCCCCGGTCCGAGGCGGTTGCTGCGGAGCCAGTGGACGAGACACTTGTCGGCTCGATATCGCTGATCAATGGCAACACGATTGCCGGCGAGATACGTGAATCGACAACACCCAAGGTGATCCGCTGGCAGGGCATCGACTTCACCGAGCCGTTTGAGGTGTTGACCGATGCCATCAAGTCGATCCGCTTTCCCGCTCCCGAACAGCGTATGGTGCAGGCGGGTGAGTTTGCGTTCGAATTGACCAGCGGTGACCTGATTTCTGGCCAACTGGTCCGTTGGGCACCGGAGGGGATCGAGATCGACTCGTCGCTGTTTGGAAATGTGACGGTGCGGCCAGAAGCGATTCGCCGCATGTACCGAATCGAAAAAAACCCAACGCTGGTCTTCGCCAGCCTGGCGGGATTGCAAGATTGGAAAGCCGCCGACGGGGAAGCGGGCGGCTGGCAAGAGGACGGTGCCCATCTGTGGACCGACCAAGACGAGGCGTTGATCAATGGCAACCTCGGTGTTCCCGATCTGGCGATGGTCGAGTTCGAGATCTCCTGGTCGGAGAAGCCGAATTTTGTATTCGCGCTTGCCGTGGATGCCGAAAGTGAAAGTGACGATCGCACCGACGGCTGGCGATTCGAGACATTTGAGGACACTTTGGCGGTGGTTCGCGAGCAAGACTCGGACGCCGATGTCGCCAAGGTCCAGTCGCTGAGCGACAGGCAAAACGTTCGCTTGCTGGCCTACCTCGATCAAATCGAGGGGCGGTTACAGGTGTTCCTTCCCGACGGCACGCCGCTAGCCACGATCGCCACAGCAGCCGATTCGATCGAAGGTGCGGGCAACGACCATCAAAAACCCCAGCCGGGTCGGGGCGTCCGGTTGATCAATCGTCATGGCAATGTTCGCCTCGAACGACTGCGAATTGCTCGCTGGTCGGGCATCATTCCGACCTCCACCACGACCGGTGATGTCAGCGTCTCGTTGGCCGACGGCACTCGCGTCTCGGGCACCTCGATCCGATCCGACGCCGACAGCAATGAATTGACCATCGGCTCGCAGGAGACATCGACTTCGCTGCCGCTGCACGACGTTGTCAGCATCAAGGTCACCGCCTCCAAAGGCCCTGCGAAGCAGGCGACGTCTGCCCTTTTCCTGCACGATGGCACGCGAGTATCGGGAGAAATCGAGTCGATCGCGGCGGGTCGGTGGGTCGTTCGCAACGACCAGTTCCGCGAGCCGGTCGGAGTGCCCGGGGATTTGGTGCGGACCGTGGTCGTGATGCGTCGCGACCCGATTGTCCCCCCGCCCGATAAGGTCGGACGCAGCGGTCGACTGGAACTCGGACAACACAAATTGACCGGGCGCTTGCTACCGGCGGAGGAACAAGAATCCGCGCCCGGCCAGGATGGCGGCGTCTCCTGCTTACGTTGGCAACCGTTCGGCTGCCTGAACAGCAGTCCGTTGAAGAAGAACGCGAATGGGCGCATCGTTTATCGCGACCCACCTCCGGTGGTCAGTGCGGCTGCCCAAAGGACGTCCCAACAGGCGATTCAGATGCAGCAACGTCGTCTGCAACAGCAACGGCGCGGACTGAATTTTGGCGAATTGTTTTTACAAAGAGTCGACAACGAACCTGCCGCCAAACCGGTCCAGCCGGTGGGCAACAAGCTGCACATCCGCACCGGCGATGTGATTCCTTGCAGGATCGATTCGATTGACGAGCGCGGTGTGTACATCACGACGGCGGTCGCCGATGACACGTTTGTGCCACATGTCAAAATCAAGGCGGTGGAATTGGTGCCAAACGCATCACCCCCCAGTTTGAAAGAGGCCAAGAAAGAGCGACTGTTGACCTTGCCGCGGTTGCAAAAATCGTCGCCGCCGACTCATTTGCTCTGTTCTCGAAATGGTGACTTCCTGCGCTGTCGGTTGATCGAACTCAATGACGAAACGATCCGCGTCGAACTGCAACTCGAAGTGATTGACATCCCTCGTGATCGGATTGCGCAGATCATTTGGTTCCATCCCGAAGAGCTGCTGGCCGATCCGGCAGCAGCCAAGCAGGATCAGCCCGCGGAAGTTGCCACTTTGTTCGACGACTTGGCACAAGTGCTCAAGCGAGACGGTAAACGGGTGACGTTCAATCCGCAGCGTGTGGATGCGAACATGATTTCGGGAACCAGCGAGGTATTGGGACAATGTCATTTCGATCTCGACGAGATTGATCAGTTGTTGTTTGGCAAGGGAATCCGTGATGCGGTGTCGGTCTTGCCATACAACCAATGGCAGCTGCAGTCGGCCGTCGAGCCGCTGATGGCCCAAGACCTTCCTGGTGGCTCCGAGATCGGTGCCGAGTCGCCATTGATCGGCCAGGACGCACCCGAGATCAGGCTCGATTTGCTAGAGGGCGAGCGTTTTGTGCTGTCGGAGTGCAAGGGCCAGATTGTGGTTCTCGATTTTTGGGCGACCTGGTGCGCCCCTGCATGCAGACGATGCCGCTGGTAGAAGAGGCGATCGCAGAATTCGATCCGACCCAGGTGCGACTCGTCTCGGTCAATCTCGAAGAATCGGCCGACCACGTCCGTTCGGTGCTCGAGCGGCATCGGATGAATGTGACCGTCGCACTGGATATCGACGGAGTCGCCGCCCAGCGTTATCAGGCGCGTGCGATCCCGCAATTGGTGATTGTCGGCAAAGATGGCAAGGTCGCCCGATTGTATGTGGGGGGCGGCTCTCAGACGGTCGAGCAGATGAAAGCGGCCATTTCCGAGCTATTGGCCCCCAGTTTGTGAGACGATCTACCTTCAACCGGCCTTCCCAAGCGAGCGCCTCTTGACGATATTCATAGGGAATACATATTTTCTTGGTTCAAGCGACTGTTTTGGCACGGCGGTTTCATGCCGGATTAGAACCTCGCGATATCCGCCAGCGTAGCTTCAATTGGCAGAGCATCGCATTCGTAATGCGGAGGTTGTGGGTTCAAATCCCACCGCTGGCTTTTTCGTATCACCTTGTTTGGCGAGCGTCGATCCGAGATCGGCGAATCCAGAATCCTCGCCCAACTCCGACTCTAGACAAGCCCCTTGTGGGCGGGAGAATCGTCTCGATGAGTGAAGTCGAACTCGATGTGCTCGACTTGAAGGACATGGTTCTTTCAAACAATTCCTTCGGCCCTGCCGATGTGGGGTCAATCCGCACGGCGATCGCCGAGAACTACGGACATTTTGGTGAGTTGCGAGACGCCGTTGCCGAAATGGAAGGCGACGAGTCGTTAAGCCCGGCCGGCAAGACCAAGATGGGTGTCTGCCAGTTTGTGCTGGGTAAGTTCAAAGAGTCGCTGGAAACGTTGCAATGTGCGGATGGCAGTGCACTGGCATTGTTTTATCAAGCACGTTGTCTGTTCGAGCTCGGCCGCTACGAAGACGCGATCGGGGCCTACGAGCAAGCCCAGAAGTCCGGCTACAACGAAGACCAGTGCAAGATCGGGATCGCTGAGGCGCATCGATACGCCGGTCGTGTCGAGGAAGCGTTGGCAATCCTGGATAACATCTTTGGGCCCGCCGAGCAGACCGCCGATTACATGTACCAGCGGGCAGCCACGATTGCCGCGGTCGGTGGCCGAATCGAAGAAGCGATCAATTTCTATCAACGAGCCGTGCAAACGGACGAAAACCACGCCGGTGCATTGTTCGGATTGGCGTTGGAATACGATCGAATGGGCAGAGACGAGGAAAGTCTGGCGCTGTATGAACAAGCCGCCAAGGCATTTCCCACCGGCCTGGGAGCGCTGATCAACTTGGGATTGATCTACGAAGACCACAACCAATACGACAAAGCCCAGTTGTGTTACAAGCGGATTCTGGATTGCCATCCCGATCACCCGCAGACGTTGTTGTACATGAAGGACGCCTCGGCCAACGGCAACATGCTGTACGACGAAGAGGCTCAGCGTCGCAACGATCGTTTGGCTCAAACGTTGAACATGCCGGTCACCAACTTTGAGCTCAGCGTTCGGAGCCGAAACTGTCTGCACAAGATGGGGATCGAAACGATCGGTGACTTGACGCGAACCAGCGAAGCGGAACTGCTTAGCAGCAAGAACTTTGGCGAAACCAGCCTGTACGAAATCCGCGAGATGCTGACCAGCAAAGGACTCTCGCTTGGCCAATTCGCTCATGAAAAGAAGAGCAGCGATCCACCGATCGATACCAGCCACATGTCGCCCGATGAACAGGCGTTGCTGGATCGTCCGATTTCGGACCTGAACCTTTCGGTCCGTGCTCGCAAATGCATGGCGCGGCTGCAGCTCAATTCGATCGGCGAGCTGATCCGCAAAACCGGCGATGACATGCTGGAGTGCAAGAACTTCGGTGTCACCAGTCTGAACGAGGTGCGTGAAAAGTTGGCCGACCTCGGATTGAAGATGCGAGGCGACTGAGACGATCGTTGCCAGCTCGCTCTGCGCGAGGTGGAGACGCGTTTTGTCCTATGAGCCGATTCGACTTTCAAGTCTCTCACCGCGACGCGACCAGTTCGGCGCGTCGCGGTCTTTTTTTGACGCCTCACGGCTCGGTGCAAACGCCGGGATTCATGCCGGTGGGCACGCAGGGCACGGTCAAAGGTGTCTCGATCGATCAGGTCGCCGCAACGGGGGCCGAAATGATCCTGGGCAATACCTATCATCTGGCATTGCGGCCAGGGCACGAAACGGTGCGGCGACTCGGTGGGCTGCATGCGATGTCGGGCTGGGAAGGTCCGATCCTGACCGACAGTGGTGGGTTTCAGGTGTTTAGTTTGCAGGCGATCAACGAGGTCAGTGAACAGGCCGCCACGTTTCGACAGCCACATGGACGGCGCGGTCATTCGCCTGACGCCTGAGCATTCGATCGAAATCCAAGAGGCACTGGGCAGCGACGTTGCGATGGTGTTGGATCACGTCATTGCTTTGCCCGCGTCGGCCGAGGCGGTGATCGATGCCACCGTGCGCAGCGTAAGGTGGGCGCGGCGGTGCTTGGAGTGCGCCTCACGCGATGACCAGGCGATCTTCGCGATCGTCCAAGGTGGACTTGATCCCGAGCTGCGAGTTCAATGCGCCGGCGAACTCGCCTCGATGGACTTTGCCGGCTTCGCCGTGGGCGGCCTGAGCGTCGGCGAAGAACCGTCCGAAATGTATCGAATCACCGCGGCGACCTGTCCGGCACTGCCCGAAAACAAGCCGCGGTACCTGATGGGTGTGGGCCGGCCCATCGATCTGCTGGAAAGTGTCGCCCGCGGAATTGACTTGTTCGATTGTGTGATGCCGACGCGCAACGGCCGCAACGGACTGGCGTTCACCGATCGCGGGCCCCTGAAGCTGCGAAACGCCGTTCACCGCGACGACAGACGGCCGCTGGAGGACCAGTGCCCCTGTCTGGCTTGTCGCCACAGCCGCGGTTATCTGCGGCACCTGTTCGTCGCTGGCGAGATGTTGGGCCCGATCCTGCTGTCGATCCACAACCTGACGTACTATCAGCGGATCATGGTCGGTGCGAGGCAGGCGATCGAAGAAGACCGATTCGTGGCATACCTGGCGGAGAAGAAGGCAGGTTGGCTGCGCCCGACCTGAGCCTTCGGCGCTCGTACCGCAAGTCAGAAGACCGTTCCCACCAACAACGATCACCTCACGTGAACCGTCAGCACGCGGTAGACTGAACGTGTCAACAGCAACCGACAAGGGAGTTAGACAATGAGCTGCGTCCATCTGAAAAAACTGTACGAGTTGTGTGAACAGGAGGAACTGAGGATTGGCGGAGCGGATCTTGTTCGCCTTGTCTGCACGCAGTGTGGTGAGCAAGAAGTTTGCCCATCGATGTTGATGGAGGAGTACGATGCGACTCATCCAGACCCAAATGTGGATCTTGAGCAAGATGTCACGAGCGACGCAGCCGAAACGGATTAACTGCAGACTGTGGTGTCAGGGGCGGGGACTTTTCAGCTGTACTGCGAATCGGTCGGCGTGAAGCAGGTCCTGTTCGTTGGGATGCTTGCGGTTCAGACCACCGATCAGCCACAGGGGGCCGAACGTGTCGTAGCCGCGACAGGAGAACTCGCCCACGACTTCAAATCCTTTGCTTTGCAGTGCATGTCTCAGCGGGCGGTGGTACAGCCAGGAGAGAAAGGGTAGACCGGATGTGGAGAACACGAAGGCGCGATGTCCGATGCCGGCATTTGGCGGAATGTGCTTTAACCAATCACGAATCGATTTGTGAAAGCGTCCGTAGTAGATCCCGGAACCGAAGCCAATCAAGCTGAGTTCGCCTGCGGTGGGCAGCAATGCGTCGTCCGGGTCAACGACGGTTGCCTGCAGCACCGCCGCGATTCGATCGGCAACGCGTCGCGTGTTTTCATGGTGCACCGATTTGCACAGTACCAACGCGTGATGTGTCATCGGTGCAATCTCATTGACCCAGGCAGACGACTTGTCCCGTTTGTGTCGTGAGGAATAGCTGTTCATCAGCGATTGCGAGTCCGTCCCAGGCAGGCGGGGGAACCATCGTCTCGCTGATCACATATCCGGTCTCGGTGGAGATCACTTTGAGCCTGCCATCGCGATGCACGACGTACAACTTGCCGTCGCCCGCTAGCGCCATGGCGTGAATGTCGTTGTGCAGTTGCGTGCCGTACTCGGGTTCCTTTCCTGCCGGTTGGTCGGGGCCCGCTGGTTGGTCGGGGTCGGCGAACGGATCCTGGGTCCACTGTGCATTCGTTGCGATTCGATAGTTGCGATAGGGCTTGCCGCCATTTCTTGCCGTTGATGCCGCCTCCCAGCCAGTGATCCACTTGCTATTGAACTCTTCGCCCTTGTCCAAATGGAATTCGCGGCGAAAGACGTTCGTGCTGCCATCGAGCGAGCTGTAAGCGTCGTGATCGCGAAACACAGCCAGCGGCCGGCGCGGTGCTTCGCCCGCAAAACGATGTTGGTGGCGAGCACCATAAGTCCACGAACCACGCGGAATCCAGACTTCACCGGCACCCGTGTTTAACTTAGCAAACGCGTTCCACTTGTCGACATCGATGTTTTTCCCATCGGGCGACAACACCCAACGCGACATCGCCAGGCCATCTCCCTCGGCATGCAGAATGTCGAAGGGATCAAATTCGAGACCCGAGTTTTCATAAAAACCCTTTTGCGGAACACTGTCGATCCGTTGAACCCAATGCCGCTGTCCGGTCAGCGGGTTCACTGCGAAGACCAGGATGCCGCCGTCGGCCAAGGGTTGGCGTCCAGCGGCAAAGTAGGCGACATCGTCCATTACCAACACGGCACCGGGAACAGGCCATGGTGATTCGATTTGCCCGTAGGCCACGATCCGCTCGTCGGTGGGCGCCGCACGCAGTCGCCAGACGACTTCCCCATTATCGGCACGCAGCGCATAGACCCAGCCGGCGGCAGATCCGAACAAGCACAGGCCGCGGTAAATCGCCGGCGGTGTATCGAGCCGGCCATTGGCCGTGAACCTCCAGCGGATCTCGCCCGAGGAGGTATCGATGGCGATCAACTCGTGGGCGTTGGGTCGTGTGACGTAAGCAACTCCCCCGGCGATTGTCGGCGCGCTGAGCGGACCCTTGACCACGGGGTTTTCGTTCCAGTCATGCAGGATCGGGCCAGCCATGTTTGCTTGAGCCTGATTGTCGGCCTGCAATGCAGTGGTCCAATTCATGTTCAATGCGGCAGGACCCGCGGCGGTTGAACTGCCGCTGCGCCATCGGTCATGACGGTACAGTGGCCAATCGTCGGCGTTGGTGCCCAGGGCCTGGGGATCGACGTCGGCTGGTCCTTTTTCAAGTACAAATTCGATCTGCTCGGGTGGCAGGTTTGCCGCATACGATGGACTCTCGGATGCCGGCGCCATCGCCACGAAGCCTCGCAACATGGGCCAGCAGGTGCAGTGTTTGGGCGTTGTGTAGACCAGACCGTTGGCGGGTACCCAGCCACTTTCACGCGAGCAGTTTGCCTTGGTGATGCGGTTGGCGATCACTTCACCGGAACTCAAGTTGGTCATGTCCAACTCACCGGCGAACATGAAATTTGGGGTCGCGACGGGCGGGAAACAGTGTGCCAGTCCGGCGGGATAGGTGCGACGGGTTTCGCCCGTGCGTGGATCGAGCGCGGAGATTTCCGCCGGTTCACGTTGGCGGTTTTTTTCGTCGTCGGTGTTCACTTTCCCGCCGTGCAAAATCCACAGGTCACCCCCCGAAAACATCGCCCGCGCCTGACGAGCGTGATTCATCGCAGGGGGATACGCTTTTGACCATTGATGTGTACCGGTATCGGCGGAAACGACATGAATGGCGTTCCCCGCGTCATGGTCACTGAGCGATGATTCTTCAAACACCAGCATCCCTTCCGCCAGGACGGTGCGGGTCGTCAAAGCTAACCAGGGATAGTCCTGACGATTCCATTTCAGGTCGCCCGTTTCGGCACTCAACACTACGACCTCGGCCGGCTCACCACGGCGAATCAAACCTTGAATCAGTGCGACAACATTACCATCGGCAACGATGTTTCGCGGTTCAGCCGACGCGACGTTCCAGAGTTCATGACCCGATTCGACATCGAAGGCGGCAATCGATCGGTCATCAGCCGCGATCACGCGAACACCGTCAAAGATGATTGACTTGGGGTTTTTCATGTCGCCCAATTCGACAACGACCTCGCCCGTTGCCGCGTTCAGTGCCACCGGACGATCTTGCAGGATGGCAAACAACAAGCGATCCGAGGCGATCGGACGTGACCCCTCCCCGGCGAGCTTGGGAAGCTGGAATTCGTCCTCATTGATTGCCCCCTTTTTGCTCAACGCGCGATGCCACAGTCGCAGCCCGTTGAAACTATCACGAGCCAAGATTCCGCCGTAAAAATTTCGACCACCGGCCGTGACCAATCCTTCGACTTCGCTGGTTGCCGCCGCAATCCAACGCACTCGCGCCGGAGGGCCAACCATGGTGTCGAGCGATACCGCGTTTCCGTCGGCCGCATGACGCGGGTGCGACCAGACGTCCATCTCGTCCGGCCAAGGCTTATGCGCGATGAGCTTGTCGTCGCTCGCCCCGATCGATTCGAATCCGGCCGCTTTCAGTTTCGACTCGTCCAGCAGATCCACGTTTTCAACCACCAAAGACCCACCAGGCGTGAGTACGCGCATCAATTCCTTCATGGGCACCGTGTAGGACTGGATGACAATCAGATTGACGAGATTCTCGGCATACGGCAGATGCTTGACATCCATTACCTGTTCGGCCGAAGCCAACCCGTAGTAGCCGTCGGTTCGCAATTGCGATTGCGCGGACTTGATCTTCTGGCCATCGGGATCCAAGACGTGGATCAGGTAGCGTCCGGATAGGCTGAGTTGAGCCGCTGCGTGCGTATCGCCAGCACCCAGTTGCACGATGAGGCCGCCGTGAAGGCCAGCCAATTGCGCCGGATCCGACGTCGGCTGTTGCTGACCTTGGGCAGGGCAAAGGAAACAGCTGCCGAGGGTCGCAACAACGAGGACCGACACAAGAGTTCGTGGTGAGGTGGAAAGCATCATGGTTCGATTGTTGTGGATGGATCGTGGAACATGCGTGTACAGTTGCGCTATTGCAATGATAAGCCTTGCCGGCTTGCAATGCCCCCGAGCGGCTTTGGCATTTGCGGAAATCCGTCCTCCATTCTGGTTCGGCGATTGCAGTCGCCGGTCCGAGTGCAAGCGCTGGTGGCCGACACACCTTCCGTGCCGTGCCGGAACACCGGACCTTTTTCTCAGCTTCATTCCGGAACACGCTCCGCTCGGTCCGGCCTTCAAAGTTCATCACCGGCATGGCAGGAGATGGGGGAGGAGGGGAAGCAACCGCGACTCGATAGCCCGCCCCCCTTTGGCGAAAGAATTGGCCCGCCAACGTCCGATACCGACAGAAGTTGACTTCGAATCGAGTTTCATGTTAATCGTATGCTAATCGTATGTTAATATAATCTTCACAATCGTCGCGTGTCGAACCACACGTCTGAGTGCGGCTATGGAGGAGTGGAGCAATGATAGGCTGGGACCTGATCACCGGATTGGTTGTGATCACGATTGTCTCAGTTTTGGCCTACAGGGTGGGTAAACATCTTGGCCGCGGTGTCTGTCATTGCCGATCGTTGCTATTCGTCGAATCGCTGGCCCTGTCGCTGATTTTCGCATGGAGTCTCGCTGGCCGTCTGGTTTGGGCGACGGCGGTTCCCAGTAGCGGGGTCGTCTATTGGTCGAATCTGATGCCGGTCTTTCTAGGTTTCACGGCGGGGCTGGCAACGGCGACTCCGGGGCTGGCCCGATGGCGACGTCCTTTCACGGTCTCGCTATTGGCGTTGATTGCGGTGGTGCACTTGGCACTGCCGATCACCCGTCCGCTGCTCGCCCCGGCAATCGTCTCGGCGAACGGACAGTGGCGCGAGGGAATCTGTTTACAAACTCACGAGGCGACGTGTGGCGCCGCTGCGGCGGCGACGCTGTTGAATCTCAATGGTCTTTCCGCCAGCGAGCAGCAGATGATTCAGTTTTGTCTGACCAGTCGCCAGGGGACCGAACCATTGGGACTGTACCGCGGGCTGAAGTTGGTCAGCGAGCGGAGCGGTCGCGGCATCCAAGTCGGCTCGCGTGATCCCAATCAGTGGATTGCAAAGCATCAACTTCCCAATGTCGCCCTGATTCGGTTTTCCGACTCGAATGACTCCGGTCCGATTCGTCGGTTGTTGGGGCCGCGAGGCGAAGGACACGCGGTCGTCGTGTTGGGCTTTGAGGACGGCCAGTGGATCCTCGGTGACCCGGCTGTGGGGCGAGTTTCCTGGAGCGACGCCGATTTCCGACGTCGCTTTACCGGCGACATGATTTTCCTGGCCAGCAATTGACGTTGCTTTACTACGATCCGATTTTTCTGGAGCACGATACCGGCTCTCATCCCGAAAATGCGGGTCGACTTCGCGCTGTCCTTGATCGCTTGAAGCAGAATCACGTGGACACCCGGTGCACCAAGCCCCCCGAGTGGGAGCCGGCGACACTTGCGCAGCTCAATCACGTCCACTCCGCCGACGCGATTGAATCGATCGAGAAGTTGATTGAGCGCGGTGGTGGCCGCATTGAACAAGACACGGTGGTCAGTGCGAAGTCGCTCGTCGCCGCTCGCATGGCAGCCGGAGCGGCATGCGATGCCGTATCTCGAGTCATGAACGGAGAAGATTCGACTGCCTTTTGCTTGGTCCGACCGCCGGGGCATCACGCGATGCACAGTCATCCGATGGGCTTTTGCCTGTTGAACAACATCGCCGTGGGTGCGCGAGTCGCGATCGAGGAACTCGGCGTCGAGCGGGTGATGATCGTCGACTGGGACGTGCACCATGGAAATGGGACGCAAGCCACGTTTTGGGAGGATCCCAACGTCGGCTTTTTGTCGATGCATCGATACCCGTTTTATCCGGGCAGCGGTGCGGCGGATGAAACGGGCGCCGGGGCGGGACGGGGCTTGACGGTCAATCTGCCGATCCGCTTCGGCACGTCGCGTCAACAGCAGTTCGATCGATTCCAAATCGCCAGCGAGAAGTTGGCGGACAAATTGAAGCCGCAATTGGTGATGATCAGTGCCGGCTTCGACAGCCACAAGAACGACCCGATCGGTTCGCTCGGCCTCGAGAGCGAGGATTTCCAAACGCTCACGGAGATCGTGATGGCGATCGCTGACACGCATGCTCAGGGACGCGTGGTCAGTTTGCTCGAGGGGGGCTACAACCCTGCTGCCTTGGCGGAAAGTGTCGAGTGTCATCTGCAGGCATTGCTCGCATGACCGACGTTCGCCATCACTCATGATTGGCGGTCACTTCGGCAACGGAAACGACTGACAGCATTCGATTTACAGGAACGGGAATGATGAAGCAAATTCATTCGGGCTGCGCCGAGGCCAGGTACGAGCGCAGTCCGTCTACCAAGGCCATTCCGTCCGATCCGATTGCCAGGAATGTCAGGCCTTGACGGATCCAGTCGCGTGCCTCGGCGGGAGATGAAAGGATGCCTGCCGTCTTGCCTGCTGCTGTGCAGGCTCGAACGACGGTGCGGATCGATTCATCGAATTCCGATTGGTCGAACGAATCGGGCCAACCCAGGTTCACTCGCAAGTCCAGCGGGCCCACAAACAGGACATCGACTCCCTCCACTGCGGCGATCTCGGTTGCGTTGGCGACGGCGTCGGGGGTTTCGATTTGGACAATCACCATGGATTTCTCGTTGGCGACCGCGAAGTACTGTTCGAATTCGATCCCGAAACCGGCAGCACGCGTGCTTCTCGCGGTACCGCGAATCCCTTGCGGAGGATATTTCACTGCTGCGACGGCGTTCTTCGCTTCGGTGGCCGAGTTCACGTAGGGCACCATGATCCCGCTGGCACCGGCATCGAGTGTGCGCTTGATCACGACCGGATCATTCCAAGGGACACGGACGATCGGCGAGCTTGTACCGCCGGAGATCGCTTGCAGTTGCTGGACCAGGGTGCCTTCGTCGCCGGCGCCATGTTCGGTATCGACAAGCACCCAGTCGAATCCGATTTTCGCCGCAATCTCGGCCGAAATTGCGCTGCCGATGCCCAAGAACGTTCCGATCAATGGCACGGCGCCCAGCTGATCACGCGAAATCCAATTCACAACGTCTCTCCTCGTTCAGGAATTGCAAAGCACAAGTTTACGATCGACCGTCGGGACAGAAAATCAACGATGTGTGGTCCAGGGATTGGGATCACTCAGTCCACTTTGATCCGTACGAAATCATCTCGAACGCGATCGCCCGTGGGAATGGTTGCGGTGAATTCGGCTGTTCCCTTCGCGACTCGGAATGATTCTTGACGTCCGACATCGCCTTCCCACCAGCGATAAGTTACCGTCGCCGCGGAGGTATCGGGCGTTTGCCGCAGGCCATAGAGTTCGGCCGTCAGAAGACCTGTCCCGTAACCGCCGCCATCAAGACTGACGCGAACCAGTGCGGTCGCGGAAGCGGGTGAATCAAAGTCGGCGGCGCCATAGACCCATCCGCTCGAAAACTCGTTATCGGCCGGCGGCGTGGCGACACCGAGCGGCTGCCATGTGATGCCGTGATCGATGGAATAGTCGAGACGAAACTCCTGCGCCATCGGGTGTGGGAGAGCGAACAGCAAAGCGGGCGGCCGCCGATAGTCCGACCAGCGGGGTTCTGGCGGGCACACGAAACACAACATGAGCGGGTTGGGGGCCAACAACGCGATAGGCGAACCGTTGATCGGTGCCGCGTCCGACGAATTTCAAATTTGCCGAACGCATGCTCGGTTCTTCGTAACGCTGCAAGGTGGATGGCTCGTGATCGAGTCGCGGCAGCACAGGAGTCACGCTGCGGGATCGTGCGCGGTAGGTCACCGTTGTTCCGTTCGGTTTTAGACGCGGATAGATCGCCTCGCAGATTTGGCCGGTGGTGACAAAGTGAATGTCCTCCAGGACCGTCCGGTCGCTCGATCGTTGGTTCGAGACGAATTCCACTTTCACCCACCAACCGTAGTGTCCTTTGACCTGTTCGGTAGCGTCCAGGCGGAACGAACCTGCGTGTTCACCCAGATCGTGCCAGGATTGACCTTGATCGGGACTGACGAAGATTTCCACCGAGCCGGCTGTGCGGCCTTCGATCACGAATCCGTCGGTCGCTTCATGTCGCATCGGATCTTGATCGTCGACGGGGTCGCCGCAGATGACGTAGGGTGAAAAGTGTTCAAAGACGACGAACGCGGCGTCGTTGTTCTCGGCCCGCAAACCGTGGGGGGTGATTGTCAGGTTGGTGCTTTGCCCGGTGACTCCTTCCCAACAGGTTTGTTGTGTGAGATTGGGTAGGTAATCGAAGACGGCGTTTCCGTAGCGGGTCTGACCTCGCGAATTGGATTGTTCCTGGTGATGAAAAGGCTCGCCACCATTGGCGAACGTCCACAATCGGCTGGGTCCACCGTCTTGCTGATGCCAGAATCGGCGTTTCTGTGGATCACCGAAAGCATCCGGATGGGGGTATCGTGTCAGCGACTCGCCCGAACGGAGATGGACGACGGCGGGCTGAGCCGCGTAGCCGCCGTGATAGAGCTTGTACCAATTTCCCCCGGCCGCGACTTCTCTCCAGCCAGCTTTCATGGTTTCAAAATCGGCCGGCCAGGCGAATGGGTAGCGAGGCAAGTTACCCTGATCGCGATCGAGCAGGCTCAGGTCGGCGGTGATGTCGTCGTAACCGGCGACGGACCCGTCAGGCATCAGCACGATTCCGGCCATATCGGTGTCGAACATTCGCCACCGTTGATCGACGAAGACTTCGCTGTTGGTATGACCGGGGAAGGCCCGCCTGCGGGCCGGGAATCCGGCTGCTTGCCAGTAGGGTTCGTTCCAGGCGTGAACCGTTCCGCAGAGCCCAAAGCCGTAGGAAAAACGGCCGCGGTTGGCATCATAGACGACCATTTCGTAGTCATTTCGATCGCTGCCTGGTGAACGACCGGGCTGACACCACTCCTGTGGCGAGTGGAGATGCCACTGATGCGTGAGCAGCCAACGAAAGATTGCCAACGCCCGTTGCTGATCCGACTCTGCCTCGCGAGTCGCCCACCGGACGCAATCCAATGGCGTTTGAAACGCACCTTCGCCGGGGTACTGGGGATGATCGGTGGTCAAAGTGACATCCCCCACTTCTGCCATTGTCGTGGGGCAACAGGCGATCATCAGCAGGCAAACCGTCAGTATCGCGTAAGGCATTGTGGATCACACCCGATTATCACCGGAAAGGCAAATCAATTGATTCATTTGGACCAATTTTATCCGCTGAAACGGCGACATAATTGGCCCAGGCGACCATTTGGTCGGAGGATTGGTACGAAACTCGCTTTACAATGGACCGGAGGCTCGGAACGAGGGATATCCGGCAGGAAGGTGTAGCGGGTTGCCTCAGTTGTAGCAATTTGCAACACGTACAACCGGACTCTGCTTGATTCGGAGCCAACGAAAGGCCGTTTTTTTCGTAGCGAGTGTGAAGCAACGCGAATAGACTCGGACACTGAGAACCTTTTCGGACTGCTTTTCACCCCAGAACGCTGGTTCGTGACCGCGACCACAAGCCGCCGGCTTGATCGCAAGATCGACTTCGATCCTCGGATTAACCCGAGGGAACGCGGAAAACGCGTTAACTGTCACCGTGGAGATATACAGATGGGATTGCGACACGTCGCACACACCGCTCTTGCCCTGGTCGCGGCAGCGACCTTTGGACATTTGACCGCTTCGGCTGATGATGGGGCGAATGTCCGGATTGCCACTTATCAGACGCCCTCGGGTGATCGCTATTTCGCCACCGCGGTGCAGCCTTCGGCCGATGACGCTTTGCTGGATTCGGTGCGCAAGGCAGCAGCGGACGTTGTGGTCGTGGTGGACACCTCGGCCAGCCAGGCGGGCGGGTATCGAAACGATTCGCTCGCCGCCCTGGCCAGTGTGATTGGCAAGTTGCGATCAGGCGACCGGGTCCGAATCTTTGCGGCGGACGTTCGCGCGGTTGACTTGAGCGAGACCTGGGACGCCGCCGATTCCGCTGCGACCGGGCGTGCCATCGCGAAGCTCAAAAAACGACTGCCACTGGGCAACACAAACATTGTTTCGGTGATCGGATCGGTTCGTGCCGCGCTGGTCGGCGAACCAGAGGATCACACGCGGTCGATTGTCTATATCGGTGATGGTGCGTCGATCGAATCGACCAACGACGCGATTCGCCTGGCGGGATTGGTGGACGCATTGCGTGCCGATCGAATCTCCGTTCACAGCGTCGCGATCGGTCCCTCGATCAACGTCGAATGGATGGGAATCCTGGCCAACCAGACTGGCGGCGTGTTGGGGATCGTTGATGCGACGGATGAAAACGGCGCGACCGCGATCGGTGCTCACGTTGGCGAATCGTCAACGATGTCAGCGATTTGGTTGACCGAGGCAAAGTTGCTTCCTGGAATGGATTCGATTCAAGCCGATCGTTTGCCACCGCTGCGATTGGATCGTGACTCGATCCTGCTGGGTGAAATCGAAACGAATTCATCTCCCCAGGCGAATCGATCTCAGGGTACGATCGAACTGCAAGGCATGACGACGGTTGCTGCGGTCAAGATCGTTGCCGAAGCGGCGATCGAGGAAAGTCATCCAGACTTGTCCTTCCTTCCCGGTTTGGTCAATCAGTCGCGCGACAATGGTGGCTTGATGTTGCCCTCGGCGGGATCTCCGTTGTTGCGCGAGACAGCTCGGTTGTTGGCCGCCAGAGCCGATGAGTTGGTTCGAGCCAGCAACATGGCGTTGCAGCAGGGCAACCGTCGCGGCGCCAAAGCGGTGGCCGAGAAGGCATTGGAAGTTGACCCCAACAACACCGACGCGAAGGCGATCGAGAAGGTCATCGGAAATCGACTGATCATTCAAAATGCGGATGACCCGTTTGCTGCCCCAGCCCCGGCGGCCGGTGGTACCGCGGCGGCGGATGACCCATTTGCTGCCCCAGCCCCAGCGCCGCCAGTTGCTTCCAAAGCGGCCCCCAAAGCTGCTCCGGTCAAGCCCGCACCTGCAGTATCGGCTCCGGTGGCACCGCCGATGGCGGCCCGTGGCACCGTTGCCGGCGATGACGATTTGCTGGAATCGGGGGGCGATTTGCTGCGGAACGTCGCTGCCGAACGATCGGCGGCCGAAGGTCGTCTGCGAGCCGAAGTTCGTGCCCAGTTGCGAGTGGCGAATCGTCAAATACGAACCGACCCCTCGGGTGTTTCCGGATCGTTGAAGAGCTTGCTGGCGACGGTCGAAACGACGCCTGACATCGATCCTCAATTGCGACAAGAGTTGGAATCTCAAGTGCGGGCCGCGATTCAAGTCGCGAGCCGACGTGAGGCCGAGTTCTTCGAGAATCAGAAAACGCTCGAGCAGGTTGCTGGCGGAGCGGCATCGTCGGCTCGATTGTTAGCCGACACGTTCCGACGAGAAGCGACCCTGAAAACGCTCTCTCAACAGCTCAACGCATTGATCGATGAAGGTCGATACGCAGAGGCCGATGGTGAGGTATCGCTCCCGTTTGCCAAGCTGGCTGGTGACACGATCACTCGTGACTCGGTTGCCGGTCGACAGTTCACAGACGAACCATTGATGTTGCAAGTTTACGCCCGTGACCGTCGTTACATGGAAATGCGGGAGCGTAATTTTGTCGATGCCTTCTCATTGATTCTCAAAAGCAATATCCCATTTGTGGACGAACCGCCGATCATGTACCCCGATGCAGACGTTTGGCAACGGATGAGTCGACGTCGTTTAGCGAAGTATGGTTCGATCGAATTGGTCGGCAATAACGAATCCGAGCAAAGGATCAACGCCGCTTTGGGTGATGAGACGACTCAGACGTTTGTCGAATTGCCTCTGGAAGATGCGATCCGTCAGCTCAGCGAAGACCACGACATTCCGATCGTGGTTGATCGTCGAGCGCTGGAAGAAATTGGGTTATCGGCAGACCAGCCGGTTTCGTTGACCCTGAAGAATGTGACGCTTCGTTCATTCCTGCGTCTGATGCTGCGTGAGCTCGACCTGACTTACATGATCAAAGACGAAGTGATGCAAATCACAACGATTGAAGCGGCCGAGCAGAACTTGGTCAACAAAGTCTATCCGGTCGGCGACCTCGTCGTACCGATCATCCAGCTCGGCGGCCGCGGTGGCGGCATGGGTGGCGGCATGGGCGGCGGCATGGGCGGCGGCATGGGTGGCGGCATGGGTGGCGGCATGGGCGGCGGCATGGGCGGCGGCATGGGCGGCATGGGTGGCGGCATGGGCGGCATGGGCGGCGGCGGTATGTTGGCAGTGCCCGATGACATTTCGCTGCAAAACAAGACCACCACAACCGTTGGCCAGAATGCCAAGTCCGAACACGCTGCCAAGTACTCCCTGGCGGCTTCCGATGTCGGCCCGATCCGTTTGAAAGTGACAGAGGGTCAATCCATCGACGAAGCTTGGGATCAGTTCTTTGCGACCATCAAGATCGATAGTGCTGAAGAATTGACGGTTTTGGACCAGCAGATTCGAGCCACGGTCAAGGAGTTGTCCGTCAAAGCGGCCGCGGCTCAAGAAGCCGGAGAGGACGCGAAAGTGGTTGGACTGTTTGCGGAGACCGGTAGCGTGATTGCTGCGGCGATTCGCGCCGGCCATGTCCAACCCTGGATGTATCATGGTTATGCGATCGCACTGAAAGCGACCAATGCGCCGGCCGAAGAAGTCGAACGTGCATTGCTTTCGGCTGTTGATTTTGCCGAGACACCCGAGGACGTGCTGAACGTCGCAGCCCGGTTGGAAGAGATCGGCTCGGATGCGGAGGCATTGCGGCTCTGTCAGAATGTTGCTGCGATCGACGAGTACCGCCGCGAGCCGTATGTGATGGGCTTGCGAATCGCTCAGCGCATGAACGATTTGGAAGGTCTGACCTGGGCTTGTCAGGGCGTGCTTTCCCAAGCATGGCCAGAAAGGTTTGAACCGGTGGCCAAGCAGGCGAAATTGGTTGCTCGAGCAACCTACGCCCAGCTGATCGAGGAAGGTCGCAAGGACGAAGCCGATGCATTTAATTTGGCATTGCAACGAGCCGCATCGCACGATGCGATCATTCGTGTCTCGTGGACAGGGGACGCCGATATTGATTTGGCGGTTGAAGAGCCGTCGGGGACGATTTGTTCGTTAGAGAATCGATCGAGTGCCGGCGGTGGCACGTTGTTGGGTGACTCATTTCCCGGACAGGGCGATGATGAAACCGGCACCGTGTCGGAGACCTACCTCTGCCCAAAGGGCTTTACTGGACAATACCGGTTGTTGGTCCGCCGCGTGTGGGGAAACGTTTCGACGGGCAATGCAACGGTGGAAATCTTGACCGATGTCGGACGACCCTCGCAACGGTTCATTCGTAAGGAAGTTCCGCTGACCGAAAAGGATGCGTTGGTTGTTTTTGAAGTCAAACAAGGACAGCGAAAGCAAGAGGTTGCCGACGCACAACTGGCGCACCTGCGCGATGTTCAACGTGATATTCAAGACCAGGTGTTAGGACAGGCTGCCGTCGACAATCGTGACAGTGGTCAGGTTTTGACCGATCTGTTTCGTGATATGCGTCTGTTGAATGGTGGGGTTGGCGGTTTTGGTCGCGGCGGTTTTCGTGGCGGGGCCGTTGGTTTCCAACCCCAGATCACGGTTCTTCCTGAAGGTGCAAGGCTGTTAGGTTTGGCGATCATCTCGGCCGATCGTCGTTATGTCCGGATCACACCTTCGCCGATGTTCTCGCAAGTCGGGGATGTGACAACCTTCAACTTCGTCACCGGTAGTTCCGGCACCAGTGGTGGTGGCGGCGCCGGCGGCGCCGGCGGGATCGGCGGTGGTAGCAGTGGTGGCGGTGGTTTCGGCGGCGGCATCGGCAACTGAGGGCCGGGTGAAGACCTTCGACCGATCATCCATTATGCTGTTGACTGTCTCAGCCACGGATTTGACCGCGGCGACGTCTCTTGGGTGATCGACGATTGATGACATCGGATGCCAACACAAGAATCGAATGGCGCTGGCAAATCGCGACGATTCGCAAGCGTTTTCAGGCCGCGATGCTCTCGGGCGAGACGCTCGATGGTCTCGATGTTTGGCTGCGGCAAGTCCCCGAGCATCGCCGGTCGGAGTTACGGGCACAGTTGGAAAGTTGCTGGGTCGACTTCGATCCCGAGATGGTTGAAACGCGAGTCCTTTCCTCGGATGCTGTGATCGCAGACGGCTTGTCTGGTGGATTCATGGCGACCACTGCATTCGGTGGCAAGAATCCGGTTGAGGGTTGCCAGACATTTCAAGGCCTTTCACGTGACGCGATCGCCGCGCTCGAGCGTGAATTACGACCGAAGTCGTTCCCCGCTGGCGTGCTGCTATTGGAGCAAGGCGATACGGCGCGTGGCTTGCATCTGTTGCTCAGCGGATCGGTCGATATTGTCGATGTGACGACCGGGGAATGCTTCGATTGCGATGGTGCCGGATCCGTTCTGGGAGAAATGTCGTTGCTGACCGGTCAGCCATGTTCGGCACGGGTCGTGGCGACAAGTGATGTCGATGCGTTGGTGCTTTCGCCCGCGGGATACGAGCGGCTGAAGTGCGAACACCCGGAACTCGAGATCGCCCTGAGCCAGTTGATCAGTGATCGGCTCGGAGGCCGCAATCGTGATGCATTATGCGGAAAAGAGTTCGGCGGATATCGTTTGGTTCGATGCATCAATCGCGGCGGCATGGGGGTTGTCTATCAGGCGCAGCACATCGAGAGTGCCGAGCCAGTCGCACTGAAAATGCTTCGTCATCGGT
This sequence comes from Pirellulaceae bacterium, assembly GCA_963734865.1. Taxonomy (GTDB): domain Bacteria; phylum Planctomycetota; class Planctomycetia; order Pirellulales; family Pirellulaceae; genus CBDCUW01. The sequence goes on along the minus strand of CAVTIV010000016.1, from coordinate 88,552 downwards.
TCATTTACGATGATCAAATGAAGGGGCGGTTTGATCAGGAGGCGGAGCTACTCGAAGACCTGTTACATCCCAATATCATTTCGCTGCGAGATCATTTCTTAGCGTACCGGACGCGGTTTTTGGTCCTCGATCTTTGTGATGGCGCCGACCTGCATCGCGCCTTGAAGGTTCATGGGCCGTTTGATGAATCGATGACCCGCGCGATCCTTGGCCAAGTGGCCCAAGGCCTGTTGTACGCTCATGAATCGGGTGTCATTCATCGCGACTTGAAACCGGGCAACGTCTTGGTGGATCGGCAGGGTCAGGCAAAACTGACCGATTTTGGTCTCAGCAAACTGCTTGCGTCCGAAGTCCTTGATGGCAAAGCTGTCGGCACACCCGCCTACATGCCGCCGGAACAATTCCGAAGCGAAGATGTTGGACTGCAGTGTGACTGGTACGCATTGGGCTGCCTGGTTTGCGAGATGTTGACCGGCAAGATCTTGTTTGGCGGTCGCAACTGGATGGAAATGTTCGAAACCAAGCGTCACTGCTTCCCCGGGGATGATTGGCCCGCGATCGAAGTGAGCGATGAGCTGAAGGGGGTCATTCATGGCTCGCTTCAGCCCCGTGCGGTCGATCGTCGATTGGACCTGGAATTCGTCAGCAAGTGGGCCCAGCCGATCGGTGACCTGTTTGGCTGATCACGTTTCGCTTCCGGGCTGCAGAACAAGATCGCAGACTCCCGGAGGCCCGCATTGGCAAGATTGGCGATGGTCGATCAAGAGGTCTTTCAGACCCAGCGTTTAGGCCCAGCGACCAGCGTTTAGGCCCAGCGATGCGCCCGTCCGATCAGCCGTTCGAGGTCGGCGAAGAACTCTGGATAGGTTTTTGATGTGCATGCCGGATCCAGAATACGCACGCCCGGTACCCTCAGTCCCGCCAACGAAAGACTCATCGCCATCCGATGATCGTGATAGGTTTTCAGCGTCGCGCCGTGGGGCCCGCCAACCGGTGGCACGACTGTCAGCCCATCATCGTGTTCAATGGCGGTCGCTCCGAGTTTTCGCAGTTCGCAAGCCAGGTCACCGATCCGATCGGTTTCCTTGAAGCGATTGTGGGCGACGCCTCGGACACGGGTGGGTCCTTCGGCGAACATCGCGACGACGGCCAGCGTTTGCACCGTATCGCTGATCGCGTTCATGTTGACATCGATACCACGGAGCGGCTTTCCGATCACGGTCATCGAATCGGAATCGTATTTGACATCACACCCCATCGATTTCAGTACATCGCAAAAACCGACATCACCTTGTATCGCTGTGGCCGACAATCCCTCGACGGTGACAGTTCCGCCGGTGATCGCTGCGGCAGCCCAAAAGTAACTCGCCGCGGACGCGTCTGGCTCGATCGCGTAATCGGTTCCCTGATAGCCGTCACAATCGATGTCAAATCGAGCCGTTTCGTTACCCGCCAGATTCTCGGACACGACCTGCAGGCTTGCCCCAAAAGAACGCATCACCTTTGCTGTCATTTCGACATAGGGTCTGGATACCAAATCACCGATGACGGAAACGCGAATCCGGTTGCGTTGGGGTTGCGACTGATTGAGCGGTGCGGCCATCATCAGCCCGCTGAGATACTGACTGCTGACCGAACCGGCGACCTCCAATTCGGATCCTCGCCAGCCCCCGCTAGTGATGTGCACGGGGGGGCATCCCTCGGGCGACTCGGTGACGATCGTGCCGTCGATCACCGGTTCGATCGCATGGACCAAGTCTCCGATGGGTCGCTCGTGCATGCGATGAACGCCATGAAGCCGGTAATTGCCACCGGCGGCCGACAATGCAGCGGTCAGAAACCGGATGGTCGTGCCGCTATTGGCGATGAACAGATCGATCATCGGGCTTCCGCCGAAGGCCCGCTCGCGATTCGATCCGTCGATGACGAGTTCGCGACCACCATCGGAGGCTGTGATTGCGACACCGATCTTGGCCAGCGCATCGATCATCACTTCGGTGTCTTCGCTACGCAGAGCACCGCGAAGGGTCGACCGTCCCCGGGCGAATGCCGCACAGATCAGTGCCCGGTTGGTAAGGCTCTTGCTTCCAGGAGGACGGATCGATCCGTCGATCCGCGGACCGGGGATGAGCTCGACGAATTTCTCGTGGCGGCCGGTTTCGCCACTTGGGTCGGGGTCAGCACTTGGGTCGGGGTCAGTGATGGGCATCAGGTGCCATTTTATTGCCAATCAACGCCGGGTGACCCGCCACGACGCGATCGCGCCGGTGGATCAAGCGAGACGAACCCGAAACACAAGATTGACGAAATGCGAGGGGCTAAACGGCGACCGACGGGTCTTGGCTGGGGACCACCAACGCACCGACAATCATCGTCGCCAATGTCGCCGTGTGGATCAGCCAAACGTCGTCGCAGGTAATCACGGTTCTGACTGTGATGATAGTCATTATGACGAGGGTTGCTAGAAACTGTCGTTCAGCCTGCCGCGCCGCTTCGCCGTGGCTGAACTTGGCGAGTATCAGAGCGGCGACCGCGAAGAGGGGCAAGATGATGGCATTCACGATACTGGCAACATAGGTAAAGTCGGTCAATTGAGTAGGCTCCGCTTGTGTCAGACGAGATGGCAAACGACACGTCGGAAGCGTGTCGTGTTGGTTGTCGAAAGCGGGTTGTGTCATTTCCGGATCGACTTGTGAAAGATCGACTTGAGCGAAAGGAGGAAAAAACTCCAAAATGTTCTTTTCTTTGCGCTAGACCTTGCCGCTACCAATGCGCAACAATAGGGAGGACGCGTCTGAAAGGAACTTGAGTCGGACCTTGAAGTAGTAGACGCGGAACCCGCCTTGAAGGAATGAGCAATGTCTACGAGTTCTTGTGCCACAGTTGTCATTGATCTGGGTGACTTCTCGCGACCCGAAATGCAAGGCGCGGCGACCCGTTTTGCTCAGCGAAAACTGGGTGGTCTGCCGCTGATCGTGCGAATGGCAAGGCGATTGAGCGACTGTGCGAGGATCGATCAAGTTTATGTGGTGGGCTCCAACGTGCCCACGTCCTTATTGACTTCGGGGATCGCCGGTGTCCGCTCGATCAACCTCCCTTCGGCGCACGTTTGCGAGCGTCTTTGCGCCGCTGCCGACGCAAGCGGGGCGGATTGGATCGTTTGTGTTCCGGCCAATCGACCGTTCGTCGATGCGACTTTGATTGACCAATTGATTGCCAAAGCCAGCAGGGTGGGCGATTGCGACTACGTCGGATATGCCTCCTGCGCCGGTGACTGGCGACGGATGGACCAATTGGGGCTTGCTGGCGAAGCCTGTCATGCCGATACCCTCCGTCGGTTGCGACGTAACGCAGACCGGCTTCCGGCCAACGATAGTGGTTCGATCGCTTCGTGGCTCGAACACGCGCCGGCGCGTATCACTTGAAGTTCATTCCGGTCCCCAATGAGCTGGATCGTGATGATTTGCGATTCGCCGTCGAGGATGAATCCGATTGGGATGATGCCCAATTGCTTTGCGAATCGGTCAGGGAGGAAGATTCCCAGTGGCAGCAATTGACGCAATTGCTGATGGGCAACGAAGGACTTCGCGAATCGATGGCGACTCGAAACTCGTAATCGATAGATCTTTCCTCAAGGCACCAGCCTTCCCAACCGATACAAACCGATGACCGTCTGGTTCTCCATCAGTCGTTGATGGATCGGTTTGATTCGGTGTGATCTGGCTCAAGACGCAGTGAAGCAACCGATCTCATCACGATCACAAGAGCGTTGCGGTCATTGGCTTGTATCAATGCGTCTTACGAAAACCGGGTCACGGACATGGACAAGGTTGGCACGATCACTGTCGTCGGCGGTGGCCAAAGTCTCACCGCGCTGTTGCTGTTGTTGCTGTTGCTACCAAACAGCGGTTGCCGGATTTGCGCCGATTGTGAGGACCTAGCCTATCCGGCATACGGTGGCGCATGGCAGCGTACGCGTCGCGACAGCGGGCGAGTGGGAAGCCTGTTCGATCCGGCGGGGGCAAGGGCGCCGGACCTGGTCTCGCGAGATGCGCCCAGAAGCCCGATGCCTTGGAGCGAGAGCGGCAGAACTTACGCGGCAAAGCCGACACGCGCTATCCGGACGAGGAGCGCGGGGCCGAAGGTGAACGCTCGTTGGATCCGGAGGCTAAGGAATTGAAGGAGAAGACGGATGACCTTCGTGGTCGAAAGCTGGAAGACATCGAGGAAGAAAAAGAACAGAAACTTCGCCAAAAGAATTTAGACGATATCAACGTGAACGTCATTCCGGGCGAGCCGATGCCGCCTGTATTGCGATAAGCGAAGGGTCGCTGGAGAATGGCTATACACTGATCCGGGCCGCGGTTTGTCATCGACTATCGCCCACTGGCCCTCTGGCCTACGATTCTTGCTGACAGCACTGGACTCAATAACACGATTTGTCAGCCATGATCGATCTGCACGCTTACGTTCGCGACATCCCAGATTATCCGCGACCGGGGATCTTGTTTCGCGACATCACACCCTTGCTGGCGGATCCGACCGCGATCAAAATCGCGGTTGAAGAGCTGGCGCGACCATTCCTGGACATGAAGATCGATCTGATCGCCGCGGCCGAAGCTCGTGGGTTTATATTTGCCACCCCGCTGGCGATTCAGTTGGGTGCTGGATTTGTGCCGATACGGAAACCGGGCAAACTTCCATTCGATCTGCACTCCTTTGCCTATGATTTGGAGTACGGCACGGATGAACTGCAGGTCCATGTCGATGGAGTCAAAGCGGGCCAACGGGTGTTGTTGGTCGACGACCTATTGGCCACCGGGGGGACGATGGAAGCGTGCTGTCGTCTGATCGAGAAGTGCGACGCGGAGATCGTGGGCTGTTCCTTTTTGATTCATCTGGCCCAACTCGGCGGCGAGGAGCGGCTCAACCCCTATCGCGTGCATTCGGTTCTACGATATGACCGAGATGATCACGAGTCCGAATTGAGCCTCTAGATCCATTGATTGATCGTGTCATCGACGCACTCGATCATCCAGTGGACCGTGTGTTCGATTCGGGCAGCGGTGCCGAGACGTTCGCCGAGACCTGGCGACGCCATCATTGCGAACAAAAACAGCACGAACCCGCCAAAAATCACCGCGGCATTGTTTGGGTTTTCGTATCGCTTTCCGCCGTATCGCGTGAGCCAAGAATTGCGTATCGGTTCGGGCTCGGTGAGATCGCGAATCCGGCGCAGTCCCATTTGGACATGACCATCGGGTGAATTGAAGAACCACTGCGGATGGATCTCGTGACGTGTCCCGTCGTATTCCAAGACCCAGCGCCGTCCGACCTTCAATTTGGAAGCGTCTTTGGGTGGCACCAATAGGGTGAATCCGTCAATGGACGTTTCCTGGACGGTCGCTTTCGCTTTCCGATATCCAATGCGAATGATCGCCTTGCCTTGACCGGATTGAATGGGGCAACGAAAGAAGTTCATCGACTGGTCGGATGTTTCTTCGGGAGTATTCATCGTCGCTTGCGCTGTGAATCGATGGGGCATGTCGTTTGTAAGCGGTTGATGGCGATCGCCATAAACCCCACCCGTGTCGTTTCACCAATCTTGCCGATTGCAGACGGACCAAGGCAGGGATGGCGAAAGGCAAGTCTGACTTGCCACTCAAACCTACGCGATGAAATTGACGTCGGCCAAAAACTGAAACAAATCGGCAAAATCTCACTTCGCCAAGCCGTCGCCACTTCCGCTTGTATCGATTGGGTCAAATCGCCTGCCCACGGATCGCGGTTTCAAACCTTGACGGTCGTGCCAGTTTTGCTCGCCAGTCTCATCGGACGCATTGTGAGGGTCTCAGCGTGTCGATGGGTTCAGCGACGGGACGTGGCATGTTCGTTCGCGATTCAGCAGAAATAATGAAGCAGCGTCAAACGGGTTCGAGCCGAGCAATTGCAATGCGCCGATATTTCACCCCGCTCGCCCTGGTTTTGATCGCAGGCTGCTGCGCGTGTCCGCCTGAGTCTTTTGCCCAAGACGGTTTTTCGCTCGATCCTGCTGGCCTTCTCGAGAGCAACAGCAACCGACCGGACTCGCCAGACCGGGTCGCTCGGCCGCCCGAGGACGAACCGCCCGCGAGCGATGAACTTCTTGGCCAGAACGACCTGCTGGAGGGTGGCGATCTGCTCGCAGGGGATGACCTTCTTGGGGGAGGTGATCTGCTTGGGGAAGATGATCTGCTCGGGGGAGGCGTGATCGATGGCAGCGGGGATCCGTTGCACGGGCTTGGGCCGACAATGAATGCGAACGAAGCGATCGCCAACACTCCGCCTGCGGTCGATCCCCATGAATCGATTTGGACTGAGAATTGCTATCCCTCGGCAGAGACATGTCGTAAGTGCCACCCCGGTCAGTATGACCAGTGGCGGGCGAGCGGGCACGCTTATGCCGCCGTCTCACCCATGTTCCATCGTTTTGAACAGGCGATGATCGAGTACACGCGGGGCACGGTCGGGTACTTTTGTGTTCGCTGTCACTTGCCCGTGGGAACGCAGTTGAAGGTCCCTCGCGCCAGCAGCGTGTTGGACGCCCCTCCGGTCGTCCGCGAAGGCGTGACCTGCATCGCCTGTCATCGGATCCGAGAGCACTATTGGCGAAGCAATGGTGATCGGCGGATCGAGCCTGGTGACGTTTACCAAAGCATCGGCGGGGCTTCTGGCGGGGCTGGTGTTGCCGACGCGGTCGCACGCCGTGGTGAGTTGAAGCTGAAAACAGATCCCTGCCAACCTGGACCGGGCCAGCCGATGCACAAGTCGGCTTACTTCTTCGAGCCGCTGACCAACAGTGACGTCTGCGTGTCATGCCACCAGGTTGCCGTCCATCCCGGCATCTGGTTGGAAGTGGTGCATGCACAATATCGCAGCGGACCGGCGGCCCGCAAAGGGATCACCTGTCAGCAGTGTCACATGGGGGCCGTTCCGGGTAAGCCCGACGGATATGAGTGGGGACATGTCGCCGAGATCAGTGGTAAGCCGTTTGGCCAGCCAAGGAAGCGTTCGAATCATCTGTTTTGGGGGCCGGGATACTCGATCGCCCATCCCGGTATCTTTCCACACAATCCCCAGGCCAACCAATACACCGCTCGTCAGTGGTTGCTATTTGACTATCGCGCCGGTTGGGGCACCGAAGCGTTTGAGGCGTCGATCCCGCCGGGAACGTTGTTTCCGCCCCCCTGGGACAACACGGATGACCGTCGCGATGGTCGCCGAGTGATTGATGCGAACCTGGCAACGTTAGACGAAAAACGGTCAGCAGCCGTCATGACCATGGAGGCAGGTCTGGATGTTCAGGGCCCGATCATGCACGACCGGCCCAGAGTGGGGCGTCCGCTACGAGTCGGTTATCGCGTCAGCAATCTCAGCGAAGGACATAACCTGCCAACCGGATCATTGGGCGCCCAACCGCAGCTCTGGCTGAACGTCGTGTTGATCGATCCCGATGGATGCCGTGTTTGGGAGAGCGGCTATCTGGATCAGAACTCGGACCTGGCCGACATGAACTCGGCGGAGGTTGCGACCGGAGGAATCCGGCGTGACGCCGACCTGTTCAATCTGCAAACGAAGTTCTTGATCAACAACGTCCGCGGCACTGATCGTGAAGTCGCGTTGCCCTTGAACTTCAGCCTGGACCAGCTTGTCTTGTTACGTCCCGGCGCGGTGCCGATCACCGTTTTGAATCATCCGCCGCTGATTCGCATGGAGGCGCATTCGATTCCGCCGTTGGACCACCGCACGCCGAATTACCACATTCCAGCCTCTGCATTTCGCAAGCCGGGCGCCTACCGGCTAAGTGTGCGGATGCGAAACCGAACCGAGCCGGCATATTTCATGCGCCAGATCCACAGCACGGCAGACATGATTCGTCGCATGAATGAAAACATGTTGGACTTCAAAGCCAGCAGTCACACCTTTCTGGTGAAATAACGATAGCCGCCTGTGATCACAAAACGCGACACGAACGATCGCCTTGGACGGCAACGGCCGGCACAGCGGCGACGCCACTTCAATTTGACGGCGGTTGTCGCAGTGCTGTGCGGTTACGTGATGACAGCTTCGGTGAGCGGCCAATCGATATCCGATCCAAACGAGCAATGGCGGACAGCGCGATCACAGGCGTCCCAGTCGCGGCCAACACCGCAACGATTACCGCCAACACCTCGGCCGACTCGGCTACCACAGCCAGCGGTTGCGACGAAATCGGTCACGACGCCCCTCTGGACAGCGGCACCACGCGCCGCAGTGGTTGGGCACGATCCGTCCGGTGTTCCATCGGCGATGTTGTTGTCTCCAACCATCCGCGGTAACCAAACCCTACCGGCAACTTCGTTCGACACGATTCGATTCGAACGATCGATCGAAGCATCGCTGACATCGTCGCCGATGTCGGAACCGTTCATTCGTGGTGACCAGGCGGTCGATGGGCTTGTTGAATCATGCGTGGACAACTATTTCGCCAACGATTTTTCGCCGACGCCCGTCGATGGCGACTCGATGTATCATGACGGCGGTCGCGAGCAATGGGCGTACGATGCCAAATTCGATGTCCCAACCCAGCATCCGTGGGTGGAATGGGGTCGAGTTTTTTACGGAGACGGAATCACACCGCGGGGTTGGAATTGGTGGGGCAAGAAAAACTTGGTTCGACCAAAATTTTATCTGTACGGTGACTTTCGAACCGGTGTCGCATCGGGACGCAACGCTGCCGGGCGAACCGACAACTGGGCGAATCGGCTCAATCTGGATTGTGATTTGCAGCTGACCGATACCGAACGATTCCATGCGTTTGTCGGTCCCTTGGACGATGGTGTGCAATTCACGCGACTGGAATTGATCGATAACCAGTTGCAATACCGCAACCAAACAAATCTTACGCCGGCGACCGGGTATTTCGAGGGCGACCTGGGTGTATTGCTGGGCACCGCCCGTGGCAAGACCTCGCCGTTTGAGCTGCCGATTACGATCGGTCTGGTCCCGTTGCTTTTCCAAAACGGAATTTGGATGGAGGACGCAGTGACGGGTGCTGCGTTCGCATTACCGGCAAGACATAGTCGGCTGCTCAATTGGTCAAACTTCGACGCGACCTTCTTTGCCGTCGTCGATCAACTCAACAGCGCCGCCTTTGGCAAGGATCAGCACGCCGCACAAGCTTTGGGCACCGCCTGGTTCATCGAAGCGTACGGCGGATACATCGAAAGCGGTTACGCGTATCTGCGAGATCGAAACCAGAGTGATCTCAGTTATCACAATATCACGACCAGCTTCACCCGTCGCTATTTCGATCGGATCAGCAATAGTGTTCGAGTGATCGTCAATACCGGGCAAAATCTGCCTGTGCAACAACGCACGGCCGATGGCGTGTTGTTGTTGGTCGAGAACAGCTGGATCACCGCTTCGCCCTTGACGGTCGTTCCCTACGCCAACTTTTTCGCCGGTTGGGGGCGACCGCAATCGGTCGCTCGAGCGGGCGTCGCCGGTGGCATTCTGCGTAACACCGGAATCAACTTCGATACCGACGGTTTGAACGGCTTTGCCACGCTCGACACAAGCGGCAGCGATACCGCGGGGGGAAGCATCGGGATCGATTTGCTGGGTCGCGACCTGAACCGACAATTGCTTTTGGAGGCGAGTTATCTGACACCTCATGGCAACCTGAACGCCGCCGTACCGGGGGACCAATTCGCCGCTGGAACACGCTATCAGTTTCCAATTTCCAATAGCACGTTGCTGCGATTCGACGTGATGTATGGTTGGCGGCGGGGGCTCAATGATGTTTACGGGACCCGGATGGAGTACCGCTGGAAGTTCTAGCACCGCTCAGATGCCACCCTGCGCGACGGCGGCTCCGAAAAAGCCTCCGGCGATCCCGCCCATCACGACAGAAGCGACGAAAAACTTCCAAGTCTCACGCCAATTCTTGGCGACATGGTAAAGCATGTAGAAGGGAACGAATAAGCAGAGCAATCCTTTGATCGTATCCTGCTTGAATGCATGCACCACGATCATCAGCGATGCGCCGACGGCCACGAGGTAAAAGCCGGTTCCCGACAAAACGAAGAACAACGCGAGCGGATTGAAGTTGAACGATTCGTCGACGCGACGCGAGGCGTTGACGAACAGGACCGCGATTGTCAGCCCGCTGCCGATCATAAACAGAATCAATGCCAATGCCCACCACGGTAACCCCGATTTGTTGAGCATGTCACTTTGCATCTGAGTGGCTGCCGCCATGTCCCGCTCGGCTTTTTGCAGCGCCAAGGTGCCATGGTCGATGTCGACGCCAGCAGTGAGGTGCGCACGAAGCCGATCACCTGATTGCGTGTTGTATCCACACTTGGTGCAGAGCACCGCTCCGCTTGGCATCTCGGCCCGACAAGCAGGGCAAATCGCGGCGACGTGAGCACTGAACCCTTCCTCGTCGAACAAGTCGTCCATCCGATCTCGCTTCGCCGCGGCGGGTACGGGCGCCGGCGCCGCAGGCCTCGATGGGGTGGGCCTCGATGGGGCCGGACTTGACGATGGGGTGGGACTTGATGGGGTGGGGGTTGGCTGCTGGGCCGCCGCCGCACCACCGACTTTCAACGTCTTGCCGCAACCGGGGCATTTTACCGCTTTGCCGGCCAATTCGTCACGAACGTTCAGGGCTTTGCCGCAGGGGCAGTTGATTCGAATCGGCATGCGGGCGTCGTCGATCTGAAGGAGGTCTCACAAACTGTCTGCCCCTCATTCTAGTTGCTCGAGGGCCATGATCGAAAGACGCCCTCGCCCGGTAGCCGCATTCTCTCAAGGTGTGGGTCGATTCAACCATTCGCACGCCAGCAGCAGGCCGGCTACTGGGACTTGGCCTTCAGCCTCTCGATGTCACCTTCGACCGATTCACGTTGACGTTGCAAATCGTCAAGGCTTTCTCGCTCCTTGGCGACCACTTCGTCGGGTGCACGTGAGACAAAGTTCTCGTTACACAGCTTCTGTTGCTTACCTGTGATCTGCTTGACCAGCTGGCCGAGCAGCTTTTCCAATCGTGAGAGCTCGGCATCGACATCAATGAATTTTGCCAGGTCGACGTGAACGTCAATGTCGATCGCGGTCAATGCGAGCGGAGCATCGGTCTCGAACGCCGTCGCGTTGGTGCCCAAACAGACAATTTCGGCACCCGCGAGTCCCTCGAAGTAATTTTGCATCGGCTCGAGCAGATCATAGGACGACTGGCTGCAGCGGATTGCCACAGGCACAGTTTCTCGAGGCGGAATGTTCTGGCTGGCACGAATACGTCGGATTGCTCCCACGACTTCCTGAAACTCGCTGAACTGTCGCTCGATCGACTCGTCGTGATGGCTGGAATCGGCGCTGGGCCAAGCTGCCAACATCGCAAATCTTCCCGCCTTCGCTGGTTGTGGCAGACCCCGATTTGGCGCGGCGTCATTCAAGTAGCCCCAAATCGACTCGGTCACGAACGGCATCGTCGGATGCAGCAACCGCAGCAGCGTATCGAGGCCATGTGCCATGACCGACTGGGTGGTGGCACGCAGCGAATCATCGCTCAGCCGTGGCTTGGCAATCTCCACATAAAAACTGCAGAACTCGTCCCAGGCAAAGTCATACAGGGTTCGACTCGCCTCGGCGAAACGATAGTGCTCGGTCGCATCGGTGACTTGCCTGGTGACTGTCGACAATCGGCTGAGCAACCAGCGGTCCTCGAGCGGCAGATCGTCGATCGTCAGCGACTGCGGTTGGTATCCGTCCAAGTTCATCAGCGTGAACCGGGCGGCATTCCATAGCTTATTGACAAAGTTGCGAGCGGTCTCGAAGCGTTCGCTGACGACCGGCGCTTTGCGGATGAGCGCTGGTCTTCGGTCGCTTTCGGCCCACTGCGTCGAAAATGTCTTTCTGCAGTGCGGGGCAAGGGACGGTCGGTTGCGAGCGATTTTTCTTCGTTTGATCAATCAGCTTTTCACAGTGGGGGCATTCATACTGCACCGGCATCCGCACGTCTTGCGTATCGGTGGCCAATCGCGCCAATCCGAATCGCAAAGCATCGGGTCCGAACTTGTCGATCACATCGATTGGATCGACGCCGTTGCCCTTGCTCTTGCTCATCGTCTCACCCATCCCGTCCAGGATCTTGGGATGGATGAAAACTTCTCGGAATGGAACATCGCCGACGTTGTTCAATCCCATCAACACCATCCGGGCAACCCACAGAGTGATGATGTCTCGCGACGTGATCAGGGTGCTGGTCGGATAGAAGTAGTCGAGTTCGGCCGTTTTCTCGGGCCAACCCAAGGTGCTGTGCGGCCATAGCGCCGATGAAAACCAGGTATCCAAGACATCCGGGTCTTGCTGCAGCCCGAGTGATTCGAGTTTCCGTTCCAGCGATTCATTTTCGTCACGCAAGCAGACGAACACGTTGAACAGGCCGTCTTCGTTGCGGTCGGTGCGGGTTGCGATCTGGCCGCTGTCAGAGTCGGTAATCGCGTTCACTTTTTCAACCAAGCTGTCCGCATCGCTTTGCGACTCGCACGTTGCTGACCAGATCGGAATGCGGTGTCCCCACCACAGTTGCCGGCTAACCGGCCAATCGCGTTTCTCGCTAAGCCAATCGAGATATCCTTTGCGGTATCGGGTTGGGAAAATTTTGACACGATCGTCGCTCACCGCATCCATCGCCGACTGGGCCAGTTCGGTCCATCGCCACGAACCACTGGTCGGCCAGATAGGGTTCGATTGGCGTCTTGCTGCGATCGCTATGGGGCAGTTCGATCTCACGATCTTCGATGTCGCCGAGCAAGCCGAGTTGGTCAAGATCCGCAACGACCTGCTTTCCGCGCATGCGGAATGGTCAGCCTTCATACTTGCCCCCCTCGGCATTGATCGTGCCGTCGGGATTCAAAATGTTGATCATCGGCAGGCCCAGACGCTGGCCGACTTCGTAGTCATTGGGGTCGTGCGCCGGCGTGATCTTGACACAACCGCTACCCAGTTCCGGTTTGGCCCAACGGTCGGCAACCAACGGGATCTCGCGGTTCATCAGCGGCAGCATCAGCTGGCGACCATCGACCGCCATGTCGCGCAATTGGATCAATTGCGGCAACATCTCTCGTCGTCGCCGCTGCAGTTGGTCCAACTGGGTTTCGAATCGGGCCCCGTTCCTTGTCCGTGGCCTCGGTTCAGTTTTTCTCGCAGGTCTGCTTCGATCTTTTCCAGGGCTTTGGCCGGATCGGGGTGCACCGCCACCGCCGTATCGCCGAGCATGGTTTCGGGACGCGTCGTCGCGATTTCAACGTGTTTGGGTTCGCCCGGTTGGGGATCGATCACGGGGTACAAGAAGTGCCAGAAGTGGCCTTTCTTGGTGACGTTTTCGACTTCATCGTTGCTGACGGCCGTCTGCAGAAACGTATCCCAGTTGACCAGTCGTTTGCCGCGATAGATCAGCGATTTGCGAAACAGGTCAAAGAATGTTGCTCGTACTGCGGCGGCGCACATGGCGTCGAGCGTGAACCGGGTGCGGTCCCAATCACAACTGCAGCCCATCCGTTTCAGTTGGCCCAGGATTCGGGCTTCGTATTGGTCTTTCCATGCCAAATGCGTTTAACCAGTTCTTCACGGCCGATATCGTGGCGTGACAGATTCTGTTGTTCCTTCAATCGCTTTTCGACCACCGCTTGAGTGGCAATTCCGGCGTGGTCGGTACCGGGCATCCACAGCGTTTCGAAACCTTGCATTCGTTTGGTACGAATGACGATATCTTGCAACGTGTTATTGAGACCATGCCCGAGGTGCAGCGCGCCGGTCACATTTGGCGGAGGGATGACGATCGCGAAAGGCTCGCGATCGGGGTTCACCTTTGCCGCGGCACATTTTGCCTGATCCCAAGCCTGGCTGATTTTCGCGGCCGCTTCGGCATGATCGAATCGATTCGGAATCGTCATGATTTCGCTCGTTAACTCACTGTCTGAATTGGATGGTTGTAGACAATTACGTTTGGCTGCGGAGGCCGGTCTCTGGCCGGCTGAGTGCCCGCGAATCAGATTCCGCCGACGGGCATTGCGTCTTTGTGCAGTTTGTACTCGACGGCATCGACGAGCGCTTGCCAGCTTGCTTCGATGATATTCTCGCTGACGCCGATCGTGCCCCACGTTTCGTGATGATCGCCGCTCTCGATATTCACTCGAATCGACGCTGCGGTTCCGGCGCCCGAGTCAACGACGCGGACCTTGTAGTCGATCAAACGCATTTCTTGAAGACAGGGGTAGGTGCCCAGTAGCGCTTTCCGCAGGGCCGCGTCGAGCGCGTTGACCGGCCCATGTCCCTCGGCCGCATCGAACCACAGGGTTTCGCCAACCTTTAGCTTGATGATCGCTTCGGCGAACACGTTATGTTGGCCGCTGTTGCGATCGCCGGCAACGATGCGATATTTGATCGGATGGAAATGCTGTTCGAATGTCTTGGCGACGCGTTTGACCAACAGATCAAAGGAAGCGCCGGCATTCTCGAACTGATAACCCTGGTTTTCCAGTCGCACGACTTCGGCCAAAATGTTATCCATCAGTTCTCGGTCGTCATCGATGTTGTGCTTGTTCGCCATGGCAACGATGTTGCTTCGGCCCGACAACTCGCTGACCAGAATCCGTCGCTCGTTTCCGACCAGCGCCGGATCGATGTGTTCGTAGGTCATGGCCGCTTTGTTGATGGCGTGGACGTGCATCCCACCCTTGTGAGCGAATGCGCTCTGCCCGACGAACGGTTGTCCGTTTCGCCATTGTAGATTCGCGGTCTCGTAAACGAATCGGCTGAGCGCGGTCAGGTGTTGCAATGACCGATCGCTGAGCACCGAGTAACCGGACTTTTTCAGGGCCAGGTTTGCAATCACGGACAACAGGTCGGCGTTGCCACATCGTTCGCCGATGCCATTGATCGTGCCTTGGACTTGCGTGGCACCGGCGTCGACGGCGGCCAGCGAGTTGGCGATGGCGAGATCGCCATCGTTGTGGCAGTGAATTCCGACTTGCACATCGTATTGCGCCAATGCCTCGATTGTCTTGGTCGTCAGTTCGGCGATGCGTTCGGGTAGCGTGCCGCCGTTGGTATCGCACAGTACCACCCATTTTGCTCCCGCGCTGGCGGCCGCGCGAAGGGTCTCGATGGCGTATTGGGGATTCGCCTGAAAGCCATCGAAAAAGTGTTCAGCGTCATAGATGACCTGGGAATGTTTGCCCAGGAATTCCGTACTTTCGCCGATCATCGCCAGGTTTTCCTGGAGCGTGACGCGGAGCACTTCGGTCGCATGGTAATCCCAGGTTTTCCCTACCAGTGTGATCCAAGGCGTTTGGGCGGCGACGAGCGCCTGCATGCCCGGATCGCTTTCGGCCTTGATCGATTTACGACGGGTCATGCCAAAGGCACAGACTTGCGACGCCCCCAGATCACGGTTCCGCACTTCGCGAAAAAATGCCACATCCTTTTCGTTGGATAGCGGGTATCCGCCTTCGATGAAGTCGACTTCGATTTCCGCCAAACGCTCCGCAATGCTCAGCTTGTCCTGCAATGAAAAGCTCACGCCTTCGCCCTGCGATCCGTCGCGCAGGGTCGTGTCGTAGATCAGGATCGGTTTCGGATTCATGGGGATCAGGCTTTGGATGACCGCGTCGTGACGCGAATGCGGTGTCGGAAAGGGGCTCGCTCAGATACGAAAAAACCCCCGAAGCTAGAGGTTGCCTCGGGGGTGAATGTCACTATGGCATATTGATCAAGCTGGTCCGAATCGGGCCAACCCATCTCGCCCCCGCGTCAAGGCTGGCTGCTAATACCAATGACGCGGACAATCATCGAATTCGGTGTTGTCACTGGATTCATGCGTTTTTGAGTATCTGGATCGCTAAAAGGATACGCTGGCCAGATTCAGTGTCAATTGCGGTTTTCATCCCGTTGGCGACGCTGGCCGCCAGCCGGGCATCAATCTGGACCCGTGGCGGACGCTTCAAGTTCGGGCCTTTCCGTCTCCGCGGGCTTGGTTGATGCAATTGGATCGCCGCCGGAGCCGAGCGAATCGGCCGAATTGCGTCGACGACCTTGAACGAACGAGAGCACACACCACCCGACGAAGACCACACAGACAACGCCCGTTGCCAACACCATTTTGAAGGCAAAGCGATTGATGGGATCACCACTGGCCCAGCGAATCGTCGTGTACAGGGCTCGGCATCCAGCGATCACCACACCAAGCGTCGCGATGGTTACGGCGACCTGCATGGCCTGTTTGCGGCGATGAGGATTCAGGGCCACGACGCCGCAAAAGAGAATCGGGATCCCCAGCATCATCGGCAGGAATTGAATTGGGCTTTTGGCCGTCCATTCGACCAACCCCACGACGGTTAAACCGCATAGAAGGAGTCCAAAAATGATCCCGATTCGAGCCATATCGATGCAATCCGCCTCCGTTTGATCCAACGGGGGAGTCTAGCTGGATCACGCTCCCCGGGACAGTCGTCAAGAATCGCCAAACGTTTCTGGTTAGCCCCGCATTTTCAAGACCGGCAGCCGGCCGCGTCGGTCGATCTGTGAGCGGATCGATTCAGGCGTCCGATCTTCGGGCACCGGTCGGTCCGAAGGACACACCTCCGGCAGCACGAACTTGCTCCCCTGTCGAGATCCACGCGCCGCGAATTCGGCCTCGATCTCGAGCCGCAACGCCGATTTTTCAAGGCACCATTTCGGCTCGATCAAAAAGTTCGCCGGCGCATCGCCACTGACCCGCTCGACCACTACCTCGGGCGGAATCCGCTCCAGAAAATCGACGACCACCGCGATATATTCCTTCCGATCCATCATTCGGATCTGTCCCGCGAGGACCTGATCGCCCAAGGCCGTGCCGTGAACGGCGTACAAGTTGTGCAGTTTTACCGCGTCAAAACCGAGCCGACCGATCTCTTGGGCTGTCTGCATCATCATCGCATGGGACTCCTCGGGGATCCCCAAAATCACATGCGCACACATTTCAAAACCACGCCCGCGGCTGCGGTCGATCGCGTTGACCATGTCGTCGTGGCGGTGTGCCCGGTTCATCCAGCGAAGACTCGTGTCGTGGATCGTCTGCATCCCAAATTCCAGCGAAACGAACTGATCGGCGGCCAATTCGCTGATCAACTCCAGCACCGAGTCGGGCACGCAATCGGGCCGCGTGCCAATCGCCAAACCGACCACCTCGTCCCCGATCGACAACGCCAAGCCAAACACTTCTCTTAATTGCTCGACCGGCGCGTAGGTGTTCGTCGCCGGTTGGAAATAGGCGATGAATCCGACCACTTTGTCATATCGCTGGCGGACGGTGGCGATTCCCGAGCTCAATTGCTCGCTGACTCGCTTCAGGCGAACCCGCCGCGAGGGGCTGAACGAGCGATTATCACAGAAATTGCAGCCCCCCTTGGCGACGGCTCCATCGACATTGGGGCAGGTGAATCCGGCGTCAATGCTGACCCGCTGGACTCGGCCGCCAAAACGGCGGCGAAGCGACGCTCCGAACGCGTTGAGGGGCAATCCTTCCCGCTGCCAAGCCAATCGATCATCAAAAATGGGGTTAGACAATGGCGCAACCGTTGCCAAATGGGGGATGTCCGTCACAATGAGAGCGTTACCATTACCACCCGCATCTTGTCATCAGATGTATATGATAGTGTGTGACTGGCGGGTCAGGCTGCGACCAGCACCACCACAATTGAGGGGAAAACGTTTGTGAGTACCGAGGAAAAGAAAGTATTCGCGGGACCATTCGGACAGTTAACGCCCTGTGGCGGCGGCGACCCGATTCCGCTGACGAAGAATCGACTGCTGGTCGGCCGACGCGGCGAAGCTGACATCCAGTTGAAATTCAATAATGTCTCGACCCAGCACTGTCGGTTGACGCTGGAATATGGTTACTGGTTCGTCCGCGATTTGAACAGCCGAAACGGTACCAAAGTCGACGATCGCACCGTGATGCGGAAGCGTGTCGACCCCCAAAGCAAGCTGTCCATTGCACGTCACGAATTCATTGTCGAGTACGAACCGCAGACACTGGGAGCCTATGGCCCGCCCCCAGCCGATGATGATTACATGGATGAATTGATGCGTAGCTCGCTGATGGACCGCGCGGGATTGAAGAAGCGCGATGACGACAACGATCGTCATTCGCATCGCAAGACCCTTTGAATGCTTTCGGGCTGGTTGTCGATTTCGGCTGCTCGGAGGCAATTTGGTTGACGGGTCGGCAACTGAGAATTTGCCGACAGCCGACTCGTCAGTTGGCGGTCGGTATGGCTCGCCCCCCGTCCGACGCCAACAATCGGTGCGATGCCCGCGAGCAATTCCAGCATTCCCTCTTCGCTCGTCTCGTGCTCGACCGGCACGACCGATTCGAGAAGCGTGGTCAGCTCCCGTTGCTGGTGCTGGCTATCCGGCTCCTCAAGGCGGTTGCAGTGGTTGTGATAGGCGACGGCAATACGACGCTGGCTCGGCAGTTGATCAAGTCCGTTGACGAAGATCCCATCAATACCTGAGACCCGAGCCGCGTATTCGGTCAAGACAAGATCCAACGGACCAAAACGGATCGTCCCTTGCCAGTGGTTGCTTGGGTTGCCCGGATCGTTCATCCTCGCCGACATCTTGGGGCACCAAGTGGGAAAGGGGCCCGCGCCATGTCGGGTCGCATAGCCGCGCGTGATTCCAATCACCATCGTCTCCGCGTCAGGAAATTCCGCCAGCATCTCGAAGGCATGCAGGGCGGTGACGGTGCTCCAGGTCGTATAGGGATGAAGCCCCTTGCATTCATCCAACAACGTCCCCTGCGCGCCCTCGAAGATGACCGTGTCGCACCGCGGCATGCGACCGGCGGTCACGATTTCCTGGGCCGCAAGTCGTAGTGATTCCGCTTCGTCCACCGGCCACCTGCCGTACATCATCGCTGACATCTCGCCGTCGAGTCGTGGCAGTTCTTGCATTTCGATCAACAATCGATCGCGCAATAAGGCGAGCTTCGTGATCAGCGTACGGCGGTCCATCAGGTCACCGGCGAAGACTGAATCTTGCCCGTAGCGTAGCCAATAGTTTCTCGACTCGCCGATTCCCAATCCACACGAACCGTGACATTCTGGGCCGCGAGATTTTTCCCGCAATCGATTCATCAGCCGGTGATAAACCGTGGAGACGATACAGTCGGGGTGGACCAGCAGTCTGGACCACGGGTCGCCGACACCCAGCACTCGCAAATGCTCCGCTTCGGGAACCATCGCACAGGGGCTGATGATCATCCGCGGACCCAGATAGGTCTTGGCACCCGCCAGCGTGCCGGCACCAAATTGTGAAAAGGTGTGCCGCCGACCGCTGGCAAGTTCGACGTTGTGTCCTGCTTGCGCACCGCCGCTGTAACGCACAACCAGATCCGCTCCCAGCGTGCGGGTCAGATAGTCGACCGTCGCCCCTTTGCCTTCATCCCCAAAGCCCAAGCCGAGGGTGATAATCGCTTTCATGTTTTCCTCCCGTCGATGATGCACACCCGGGCTCTGTCAGCACGGATATTCAGAACGAAGTCAGGCCCGTGCCGTGCAAGGCACGCCCGTGCATTCCCGCCAGCGCCTCGGAAACGGCCTGGGCAACATTTCGCGAGGCCCCCGTCCGCCGCAGCTGATCGGACAGCTCGCTCCAAGGGACCGATTCTTCGGACAGACCGATGGTCGATGCGATCAACTCACTGATCCCCGACGGATCATTCAGCCGCAGGACGTACTGGCCCAGCAACGTTCGCCAACATTTCATGATCTCGGGATCGTCGTAATAGGAGGTCAGATTTGGCAGAACGAAGTACAACTCATACTTCTGGCGGACCTCGGCGATGATCTCTTGAAGCGGAATGTCCGCGGGCAACGAATCTCCGAACACATGCTGCACCTCGCGTCGTTTGACACGCCGGTAGGGCAATTCGTCGCCGATCAAGAAGGCATAGCCCTTTCGACCGCGTTTGGCATGGCAATCGATGGACGTTTTGCGGGCCAGAAAGTAGAGCGCCAATTCGTATGACTCTGTCTTCTGCCCACCGCCACCGCCCTCGAGAAACAACCGGCTTAAATCGTCCTCGATCTCATTGCCCGACTCGAATTGGCCGACCTGCAACGGTGCTCGGTCGCAGGTTGCATCGCCAATGCCACCGACCAGAATCGCCGGATCGTTGACATATTCGCGTCGCAGCAACAGATCAAACAGGGTGCACAGATTCTGTTGCAAGATTCGCGGAACCTGATGCATCGATCCGGTCACGTCAAACAGCACGGCGACGGCATTGCTGCTCGGGTGGGCATCGCTGTCGCGAGACTCGCGCCGCCCATTGGAAAGCTTTGCCGGATCCATCAACGAATTGACCTCGGCCGCCACCCGTTGGGCGCGGATGTCGTCGTCATAACCGAACGCGGTCTGTCCGGTCGCTCGTCGATGAGCGGCTCGATTGCGATAGTGATCGTCGGACCAGCAGGTCGTACCCATTTGTCTCTCCTTCTCTCAGGACATGTTGAGGTGACAAAACTTCGGAGGACCAAACAGATCCTCCCACAGCTCACGGAACTGTTCGTGCAACGCCCAGGCATCATCAGGACGGTGGGACGGGGATGCCGCCAGGCAATCGCGGAGCAAACCACGAATCGAGCTGGGCAGTTGATCGGGCAACTTATCACTAACGGGATTGCCACCAGCCAGCCAGAGGATCGTCTTCGCGGCCAGGAAAATATCCGTCGCCGGCGTTGCCGCTAAACGGCGATGGCACTCCGCCGGGTACCAAGCTTTGAACTTTCGCGAGGCGATTCGCAGCGGTCTGCCCAGACGCTCCGAGTGGGTCCATCCGATGATCTGCAGTCCATGGCTTTCGGGGTGAAACAGCAGATGGGGCGGCAGCACCGCACCATGAATCCATCCGGCGCGATGGGCGAAGCCGAGCGCTTCCAACGTGCGATTGAACATCCAAGCCAGGTGACACGCATCGACGCCAGCGGGATAACGCTGCCGAATCTCACCAGCGGTGAAGTAACCTTGGCGATAGTCGATCACGGAAATCACGCGATCGCCCGAGCGAAACCATTCGCTCGGTGCCGGGAAGTAGCGATGATAAGGGTTCCCGCCACTGCGATCGGCCAACTCGCGAAGAATCCTCTGCTCCTTGATCAGCAGGTGGTCGCAGCCAGAGACGCGCGGGACCTTCACAACGAGCGGACGATCGTGGCTGATCGCATGGTACACGTCGCACAGATCGCCAACGGCTAGCGGCGCGGTCAGCCGGTAGTCGCAACCTGGCGATCGGATCGCATCGAGCCGGGCAAACGGATGATGCCTGGCCGGGCTGAGCCGCACCAACATCTCGTTGCCCAGAGCCTGCCAGATCGAACCGCTGGGGTAGCTCTCGGAGTCAAACAGCCGAACCATCCACTCACGGTGGTCGTAGCGCAAGCAGACCCATGCCAACCAGGCCGCGATCTGGGCGAGCAAAATGACAATCGCAAAGAGCAGTAGCAGATTCACAGCCGCGCCGCTGCTCGTCAGGGCATTGGCTTCCTCCACCGGGTGCGCGCTGATCATGTCAGTCCCCTCCATCGCGACGTCCGCCGCGTTTGAAGCGATAGAGCTCGGCGGGGCGATGTCCGACGTCTTTCTCCAGTTGGCCGGTCGCCGAGAGTAGGCCGGTCGCAATCATCCGTCGGCGGAACGAGTCTTTGTTCAAGCGACGCCCAAGAATGGTTTCATGGATCGTCTGCAGCATCCGTAAGGTGAACTTGCGTGGCAGCAGTTCGAATCCGATCGGGGCATAGTCGAGCTTGCCACGAAGACGCTGCACGACGAGCCCCAAAATTTCGGCGTGATCAAAGGCCAGCGGCAACAGCTTGCCGTCGTCATCTCGGGCCTGCACCTTGCCGCCTCGCTCACCCGACCACGGTACGTCGATGGTTGCCAAGCGTGCTTGGTGGCCGTCGTCGAGAAAGGAAAGTTTGTTCGGGTCGACAAGCGCGTAATAGGCGACCGTGACGACTCTCGTCCGCGGATCGCGATCGGGCTGACCAAAGGTGTACAGTTGTTCCAAAAATATTCCGCTGACACCCACCTTCGTTTGCAAGACTCGCGCGGCGGCATCGTGCAACGACTCATCCATCCCCACGAATCCACCGGGCAGGCTCCACTTGCCCCGATTGGGATGTTCCTGTCGCTCGATCAAGACCGCGCGAGTCCCAGCCCGTCGGCGGTCACCAACGCCACGTCCACCGACAGCGACGGATGCGGATAGTGTGACGCATCATAAGAGGCCAGAAAGGCTTGCTCTTGCACTTCGTAGGATCGCTTGTGATTCTTTTTCACCGACGCACCCGGATCGTGGATCTGCACCGCATAAAACCGTTGTGGCTGGAGCTCACTTTCGCCCAGCTTGCTTAGATACATGAAGCATATATGCGATATGCATTTAAGTCAAGCGATTATTTGTCGGGTCGATCCGAGTTTGGGCTGGGTCAAGCGGCAGCGGCTGGCAGAGGGTTGAGTTTCGGGAAGGAAATCTTCACAGTTCGAAGGCTGGTTGATCATCGGCCGATTCTGTTGGAAGCTGTCCGCGGTTTTCTTGACACTTCCGCCCTACAGCAGTGACGACTCCCATGGCTCGACTCGCCCACCACGTCTTTTTTACTCTCAACGACCGCAGCGAAGAGGCTGTCGCTAGACTGATCGCGGCTTGCCAATACTATTTGGACGACCATGACGGGTTGATCGATTTCGCGGTTGGCAGACGCGAGGTGGAACTGAATCGTGAGGTGAACGCCGAATTCGACGTCTCCTTGCACTGCGTCTTTCAGGATCGGTCCGCGCATGACGCTTATCAAACGGCCCCGCGTCATCTGCAATTCATCGAACAGCAGAAGTCAAATTGGGCCGGCGTGCAGGTTTTCGACAGCAATCTCGAATGAAAGCTTTGCGGGAGCCGGTGGGACTTTTGGAAAAATACCGGCAAAAGATTGAGATGGCGTCGCCGGCGTGGCATCCTTGATCTCGGAAGACACAACGAACAGTGTCGATTCGTCCAGATGGGCGAGTTCAAATCCGGGTACGGAGATTCCGAGTGCTGAGTTGCGGAGTAGAGTCTTTTCGTGATCGACGCGACGACACTGGCGGAACTGTGGGGCGAGCATGCCGACCGATTGCTGCTGGTCGCCCGATCGATCGGCGGTCCGGCCGAGGATGCGGTTCAAGAGGCCTTTGTCGCACTGGCATCGCAAAACGATCTGCCCGCCGACCCGATGGGGTGGCTCGTTCGCGTGACGCGGAACCGATTGTTGCAGTGGCATCGCAGCAGCAAGCGACGACGCACGCGTGAGTCGGCGGCTGCAACCCAGGTGTGGTTTGATTGCCAGTCGATGTCGGCCCAGCAGCGGCTCGATGCCGCCGAGGTCACGGCCGCATTGCAGGCACTGCCCTCGCCCGAGCGCGAGATCATCGTGATGCACCTGTGGGGAGAAATGTCGTTCGCGTCGATCGCAGGCGTGGTCGGCGGATCGCGTGCTACGGCGCACCGCGCGTTTGGCCGCGGGCTGCAAACGTTGCAACAAAAATTCAATCCTGATCATTTGGTCGTGCCGCTGGGGCCGACCAAAACGTCTTTGCCCTGAGGCTTTGCCATGAATCCTGAATCCTCCAACCACCCGGCGGGCCGAACCGACCTTGCCAAAACGCTGCGGCAAATGCGCCCGGCGCGAGCGACAATCGAATCTGCGGTGGTCTTTTATCAAGTCGGTTTTCATGCTGGACAAGCGCAGCGTCAGGGCCGACGGCTACGACTGACGCCGATTGCCGCAGCCGGCTTGATCGCCGCGATCGTTGCCGCACCGGCCGGTTACATGGCCGGAAAAACTTCCCTGGATCGAACCGCTTCCATTGATCGTCAGGTCATCAGCTCGAAGGAAGTCGTCGCCAAGACGCTGCCGCAACAGAAGCCGGAAGTTCCGTCGATCGACTTGGAACCGGCCACGGAGCCCGCATTGCTGGCGGTCTACAAGCCAGAACTGCTTGCCTTTTGGAGCGGACAGGCAGGAATCGATCAAGCCCAGCCTGTTTTCGATAGCGGCGCGAACTCGCTTGCCGATTTTCATTCTTCGTTGTTGGCCAACGACCGGACGGGAAAGCCCTGGCCTGATTTTTCAGTCCGAAACGAAGCATTCCTTCATCGCGATCCGGCCAGAGAAAGGTTTGTTGAGACAGAGACCTCGTCCGTCAAGACGTTGGCTGTGCTGGATGTGCGTGAGCTGGCGGAGTCATTCGGGGGTGTCCAATGACACATGTCCCCCATCTCATCCATCCGCATCGGGCGAACCCGAGTCCGCCGAACTTCTTCCTGATGAACCTGTTTTCAATGATCAAGCCCATGACCAATTTGCGAATTTGCCTTGCATTGACACTGATTCCGATGACCGCCATTGAGGCCCAGACATTGGTCTCACCGTCGCTGCAGGATCCCAGGCCAGCCGAGCCGGTCAAGCATCACCCGAAAGTATTGAAGATCACTGCTGCGGCCGAGCCCGATCCGGCGCTCCGTTATCGGTTTTGGCCGGCGCCGGAAAAGCGTACCAATGAGAATCCGTCTCCGTTCGTCAGTCGTGCGGTGATGCTGGCGATTCAAGCGATGAACGACCCGGCGGCGCGAACCGAATTTGCCCAGCGGTACGATGAGTGGTCCGAGATGCCGTTGAACGAGCTTCCCGTCGATCAGCTGAGAGATTTTGTCAACAAGTTTGGTGGTCGAGCGTTGGGCGAGCTGGCTCGCGCCGAGAATCATCTGCGTATCGACTATGACTTGCAGTTGGGTGAACTGTCGCCTGCGGAGATGGTGCAGACGTTGCTACCAGAGTTTCAAGAGATGCGGCAGCTCGCTCGGTTGCTGCAGTTACGAGCGCGTTTGGCGGTTGCCGAGCAGCGTTGGGACGACGCGGTCGAAGATCTTCGCATCGGGTTTCGGCTGGCCGACGTTGCCGGGCATAGCACCGATTTTTTGATTGGCCGTCTGGTGGGATTCGCCATCTCGAGTGTGATGATGCATGTGGTGATGGAAGCCATCGAGCAACCGGGATGTCCAAACCTTTACTGGGCCTTGGCAAGTTTGCCCGAGCATCGATTGTTCGAGACACGTGACTCGATTGAGTTCGAATCCGTGTTGATTTCGCGATTGATCAACCCCTTATTACCATCGTCCAATCATCTGGCACCCTTGCCGGATCATCCCATCGGCGCCGACGCCGCACGGGTGCGAATTCAAGAGCTCGCCGAGCAGGCGTACGCGACGTTGATGCCCGGGGATGCCAGCGATGTCACGGCAAAGATGATGTCCGGTATTTATGTCGTGACGATGGTTGACGAATCGCGTGAGTTGTTGGCCAACACGACTCCGTGGGGAGAACGAGCAACAGAACTCTCGGCGCCCGAGGCCGTGTTGCGGGCAACTCTTGTGAAGTTCGCGCGGATTCGCGACGGGTGGGTCAAGTGGTCACTTTTGCCGCCCGAAGTGTGGTCCGAGTATAAAGCCGAAACGTCCGCCGCAGTCGATCAGCAGTCGAAGCGAGACATTCTGGTGTCGCTTGTGAATATGATGACGCCCGCCGTTGACGCCGCACGGCGGGCAGGCCAACGCACGTTGCAGACACGGAACCTGCTGATTTCCATCGAAGCGATTCGGATGCATGCGGCCGATGCCGGCGAGCTGCCCAAGACAATCAACGCACTGCGCCCGGTGCCTTGTTGGAATGACGGCATTGCGCTGGCACCCTTCGGTTACCAGCGAACCTCGGCGACCACGGCAACACTGACGCGGGAAGAACGCTGGCCCGGCGATCCGGAAACCGTTTTCCATCTCGAACTCATCCAAGGGAACCACTGATGCATCGAATCCTGATTCCGTTGGCCGCCTGCATGGTGTTGGCTTCGGCAAGCAACGGCCAACAACTTGAAGTGACGGCACCCAGGCGAATTTGATCAACGATGTTGAACAGGCGTCGGTGGCCCTGCACCCGGCAACGCCCTTCATCGAGGCGTCGACGTTGGCGGTGCTGGATGTGGATATCACGAAAGTCGATGTCCAAGCAGCGGCGAAGTGGATGTTCGAGCAAACGGGCATGGCCGATCGAAGCGAATTCGAACAATTGGTCGCGATGGTTAGCGGATACATTGATTCGCTGAAATCCGCAGGCGTGACGCATCTGTTTGTTACCGGATCCACCCGCTCATGGATCGATGGTGGGCCGCTGGTGATCGTTCCCTGCCGTAACCCGGCGGTTGTCAAGGGTTTGGCGTCCGGCATTGTGCAGGGATCGCCAACAGATCCGCCACTAAAAATTCATGTGGACAAGCAATTGGTTCTCGGCGGCGCACAAGCGATTGTCGATCGCGTCGCCGATGCCAAGGGCACCGCTCGCGGCGATCTGATTCTGCCGTTGATCGAGCCTTCTCGGCTCGATCACTCGATCGTGATCTCCTTGCCCGCCGAGGCCCGCGACGAGTTGATCGCGATGTGGCCCGATCAATTACCTGAACCGGCGCCGAGCCAGTTTTCGCCCCGCCAGATGGTGGAAGACGTTGACCGTGTGGTGGTCACCTTCCGACTTCCGCCCGATCCTCAGGTTCACGCCAGAATCGAAACAGGCGACGCTAGTGCCGCGGCGCGAGTGAAACAGGTCGTCGAGAAAATCATCGCGCTTTCACCGGAGGCAAAGCAATCCATTACGGTGAAGGTTGACGTAGCCAATGTGCTGCTGGAAGCATCGCCCGAAATGCTGGCCAAGGTCGCCGCGGAAATGCTGGGCCCGGCGCATCAACATGCCACACAATTGCGGACGATGAAATCGCTGAAACAACTCGCCCTGGCAATGCACAACTACCACGCCAGCGAACAGCATTTGCCGCCGCGGTGTCTGACCGACCGCGAAGGAAAGCCCCTTCACAGCTGGATCGTGCCCTTGTTGCCCTACCTCGATCAGCAGGCTCTTTACAGCAAGCTGCGACTCGATCAACCGTGGGATAGCGAGCAAAATCGTCCGTTCACACAGATCGCGATCCCGCTGCTAATTGAAGACAAAAACCAGCCGACCAAGACGCGTTTTCGCGTTCCGGTTTACCCTGGATCGTTGTGGCAGGGTGAAGGTCCGCCGAAGAGTTTCAAAGATGTAACCGATGGAACGTCCAACACCATCGCCGCGATCCATGCACCCCCGAATGCGGCGATCGAGTGGTCCAACCCAGAGCCATGGGTGTTGTCCGTCGACGATCCGATGTCCGACGTGTTTGGAAACTGCGACCGCGTCGAAGTGGTGCTCCTCGATGGCTCTGCGCGCGTTCACCAAGGACGAACTCGACAACAACAAGCTCAAGGCGCTGCTGACGATTGCCGGAGGGGAAGTGATCGAGTGGTGAGCATCCGGGAACGGCTTGAGTCGCTAATGTGACAACGCGATCAGCAGCAGCGCGATGAAAAACATCATCGCGGCAACCCCAGCGACGACCAACAAGATCTTGGCAATGGACCGTGGCGCCGAACCGATCACTCGACTTCCGTCTTGACCGCAAATGACAACCCGAAACAGGTCGTCCTTGTAGCGATAGGCCAGAACGTAAGCAGGATAGGACAGTCTGCGGGTGATCAATCGTCGGACCACCACCGAGACTTTCACGTTTCGGAAATGATTGCCCGGTATCTGCTGTTGCTGCATCCGCTGGGCGGCAAGGTTTTGCAGGGCCGCAATGACCTGTTGCCTGGCCTGCGATCGCTGCAGATCGAATTGTTCCAGTGTGGCGTTTTCAGCTCCCTCCGGTTCGCCACGGACGGTTGACAGATTGAGTCCGGGCGTGATCGCTGTCACTTCTGCGGTCGACAATCCTCGTGAAGCGGACACGAGAACGTCATCGAATCGAATGTTGGTCTGGCCTGAATGCGGAGCCCAAGCGGATCGCTGCGATCCGGCATTCGAATCGGCTGCCCAACTGACCAGCGATTCGGCATCGAATACCCAGCCCACCCACCACAGCGGTTTCAGTTGTTCCAGTCGGGCCGATGTAGTCAGGTCGGACGGGCGAAACCAGCCAAGCGTCCCCAGCCAACGCTTGAGTGCCACATGAGCCTGTTGTTGGGTCAGGGTGAACGGCAGAAATCCTTCGGTCTGCTCGATTGGGTCTTCGATCGTCTCGACTTGGACCACGCTGCCACAGAATGAACAGTAGGGTGCCTGGTGATCGGGATCATACGCAACGGCCGCGCCACATCCGGTGCAGCGGAGTATCTGTACGACAAGCTTCTGGTTCACGGACTCTTGATGAGGTGCCGATTGGCCGCAGATCGAACAACGCAGATCCCCCTTTTCGAGCGGAGTCTGGCAGCGACTGCATTGAAGTGGTTCTGCGTTCAAGATCATTTATCGCTGAGACAGGAATAGGAACAGGAGCACGATACCGCCCAGGATGATCAGTCCAATCACAACCGCCGTGGTGACCTTGATCGCGGAGATTGGAACGTTGCCGCCCACTCGCCCGGTTTGTCCATTGACAAGAATCTGGAGCGGTGGCCGGTCTTCGGCGTAACGCAACGCGAATGACCACACGGGAAACAACACCAAGTCGATCACTTCCCGAGAAAGTTGAGTTTGAAACTGTAGGTTGCTGTGCGAGTCACCGGGCATGAATTGATGAAGCAACGTGCCGACCTTGGCCACGGTTTCTTCATGAGCCATGCGAAAACATTCATCTTTCGAGCGAGACGGTTCCTCCGCAAGCCAGCCAACAATGAAGGAGGGGGAATATCGCTGCAGGGCGCGAAGATCGAACGGTTCAATTGCCTCCAACGCCGCGTTACTGACACCGCTCGAGGCCGTCACAACCACATCCACGGCATAACAGGAGTGGGCGCCGCTCAGCGATCGCCATTCTGTCTTCGTGACCGTGCGTGTGCGAGTGACGGTTCTGCCTTTCGAGTCGGTCGTGGTGTACGTCTCCGTGACGGTATAGTTTTCGCCAATGCTAGCGGAGTACCGAGAATCGGCGACCGCTCCATACAGATATGCCGGTAAATAAACGCCGCGAGTGAGTTCGGGTGCAGCTTTTTTAAAGTCGGATCTGGCGAAAAAATGACTACCGCTAATCCAATTCTTCACCAATTGAATGGCTCGGTCGTGCGTGAGGACAAACCCCACCACGAACGAGGGAACCGGGCGGTTGGCAGACGGGGGTCGCTGGACGATCGAAGGCGACGCACAATAGGGGCACAACGCCGTCAGCATGTGAGATTCCACCACCAAGGTCGAGCCACAGGATTGGCACGAAATTTCAAGCTGGTCGGACGCTGCGGGGATTGCTTGAGTCACCATGAACCACGGATGCGGGAATGGGAAATCCCGGGACGGAAAGGGAATGAATTGTCAATCGTTGATGGTGCCGCAAGCTCATTCGTCCTTCGACGATTGAGTCTGGCCGCCGTTTTCGCCTGGCAAATCAACAGGCACAAGCTCAGCCGAATCGTGGCGCGGTTTTTGATGCCACAATTTGCGAACAAAAAAATCGGCCTGTCGCCGTCGCGCGTAGGGATGTCCCGCGGCGCCGTGACCGACTCCGGGCATGACCAGCATCTCGAAATCCTTGCCGGCTTGAACCAACGCGTCAACCACTTGCATCGAGCTTGCCGGATCGACATTATGATCCAATTCGCCCCAAATCAGCATCAGGTCGCCTTGCAGCCGATGCGCCCCGGTCACGTTTGACTGTTGTTCGTAGTGAGCTCCGATGGGCCAACCCATCCATTGCTCGTTCCACCAGAGTTTGTCAACTCGATTGTCGTGGCAACCGCAATCGGCAACTGCCGCGCGATAGAAGTCGCCGTGCGCGATCAGAGCCCGCATCGCACTCTGTCCACCAGCCGAGCCCCCCCAGATCCCGACACGCTGCAGGTCCATCTCGGGGCGATCTTGTGCGGCAGCTTTGATCCAGGCGATGCGATCGGCAAATCCGCTGTCGGCAAGATTCTTCCAGCACACATCGTGAAACGCTTTGCTGCGGTGGCTCGTTCCCATGCCATCGATTTTGACGACGATAAAACCGAGCTCGGCCATCGAGTACAGCCCACTGTGCCGAGAGAATCGCTTGGGGACGAAAGCGGAATGGGGGCCGGCGTAGATCTGCTCGAGTACCGGATAACGTTTGTGCGGATCAAAATTCGTCGGCCGAATGATGATTCCGTGGATATCCGTTTTGCCATCACGCCCTGGGGCGACAAAGCGTTCTGGCCAGTTCCAGCCCGTCGCCTGGAGCGCCGACGCATCCGCCGCTTCGAGCCGGCAGATCCGTTGCCCCGAATCCGCGCCGCGAAGCTCGCTGACCGGCGGCAGATCGACTCGCGAGTATTCGTCAATGATGTACCGTCCGTCTGGTGAAAAACTCCATTGATGGTCGCCATCAGCCTCGGTCAGACGCGTCAGATTGCTGCCATCGAAATCGACTCGAATCAAATGCTGGTGATAGGGATCCTGGTCGGGATCCATTCCCGACACGTTCAACCAGATCTGTCTCCGCTGGGCATCGACCCGTTCGACTTCACGTACCACCCAATTGCCGGATGTGATCGCATTGTGAACCAAGCCGGTCTCGAAGTCGATCAAGTACAAATGATTCCAGCCACTGCGTTCGCTCATCCAAATCACTTCAGCTGTATCGTCCAGTCGATGCAAGAATTTTTTTCCCGAATAGCAGACGAACGTCGCACTCGATTCGTCAATCACCACCCTCGCTGTGGCCGTTTCGACGTCCACGGATATCAATCGCAACTGTTGGTGGCCGCGTTGGTTATACAGAAATGAAAACGAAGAGCTGTCGCCACGCCAGGCAAGATCGGTCAGCTCAAAAGGATTGCCGAAAAGTGCATCGTCGATCGGTCTGCCCTGACGTCCGTCGACATGAAACAGCACAGGACGTGGATGATCGACTCGATCGCCCGGTTTCGCATAAGGAACCGTGATCAACTTCGAATGAATCGAGTCATCAGGCGCCGAGTCGATCATGTGGATCGTGCGTCGGTTTCCCGGCTTGGCCTTCATCACCACGAAGTGTTCCGAGTTGGGGGACCACCAGACGCGACCACCGTAGGAATCATCTTTCGTTCCATCAGCGGTAATGGTTGTGGTGTCACCGGAGTCGTTGTCAGTGAGGACGACGTTGTGATCCTCGAAAGTGATCCGCCACTTGTGGTCCGGTGACGAGGCCCCGTGATCGACGCGTCGCTGATTTTCCCGTCGCCATTGCGGCTCAGGCTTCGGCGTATCTTCGTCGATCACGGCAAGATCCGATCGTGAACTTGCCACGAATGCGGCCACCGTCTCTCCGGCATCGGTTTTCAATACCCAGGCGTGGCCGTCAAACGTGCTGAGTTCCTGTGACGATCCTGCGGCAACCTTTCCATACGAACGTAAACCGCCGTCCGACATCACCCACAAGTATTCAAGTGGCTCCGATCGCCGATTATCGAACCGAATCGTGGTGCGTTCGCCACGACCGTCGGTGCTGCGACGGATCCGCGTGAGCGGTTCGAGTCGCTCGTTTGCTTTTGTCTCCGCATCGGGATCGGCATCGGCTTGGCGGAGCGGGCCGCGGGGAAGCTCAAAAGTCCACCGCTTTTGATCGAACCCGAATTGGCATGAGTTCGACGACAGATCGAACGTGAGTGATTGCAGGTCGAGCTTGTCCGGATGAAGACTGCTCGCGGTTTGTTCGCCCAGTTGTCGGGCCAATTGCAGATGATCGAACGCGGCAGTTCGCTCTCCCGCCTTTGCGTCAACCAACACAAACCGGTGCGAATTCTTACCAACGTCAACTCGATACCAAAAACGATCGAGGTCATCCGCCAACCAATTCGGTCGCACCGAATCGCGATACACGAGATCACGCGTACGGCGATCATAGCTGTCGGATCGACCGTAATCCTGGCGGCTCCCCTGTCCCCAGGCACGATCCGCAGGAAATGCGGTAAAACTGCCGATCACCAGCAAGCAGATCTTGGCAACGCCCCCAATGGGGACAGCGCGGAGCAGCGGCAGAGACGGCAAAACGATACTTTTCGAGACGTTTCGATTCATCTTCTTATCTGAACAGTCCAGGCGTTGTATAACTGCGGGCAGAACGAGTGGGCGAGTTTGGCACAGCGTCTACCGCCCTAACTTACTCCGCAGGCATCGTGACGTAGCCATGGGATTCTGCATTTCCTACCGATCGAGCGAGACGATGCACCCCGCGTTGGCGTTCGAGATCAGTGAGCATGCCCATCAATTGGTTAGCCGGTACGCTTGGCTCAACTGTGAACCGGTCATTCTCAGACAACAAACCGATGGTTTTCTGAGCGGTGGCAGTCAACCGGTCTCGATCAATGACCGCAGCGACGTCGCGCCTGCTGCCGGGGACGGTTTACCCGACGGAACCGTGATGTCGATGGTCGATGTGCTGTGTGAGTTGTCGCGCAAACACCAGGTCGATTGGGATATTGGTCACAACCATGACCCCTTTGCCATCGGACGAATCTGCAATGGAATCGCGGAATCGGACCTGCTCGAGCAACTTGAAACGCTCGATGACATCAGCGTACCGCTGGAAGGATTGGATGACGAAGCGGATGGTTTCCGGGCGGCGGAATTTGGGCGTCGCCATGACCGCTCCGCCGCCGAGCCGCTGGACGATGAAAGCGATGACGACGGGCCACGGTTGTTAAAGTTCCCGGTCCGGGATGGCTGATGGTTCGGCGTCGAACGGAAATTGGCTCAGCCCGCGCGACCCGCTCGGCAGTTGGCCGGTCACGATGACTTCGGTCGGCGGGTACTTGGTTGGGTTGTATCGTTGACTACTACGTTTGTCGGTGAAGACGCGGAGCGGCAGAACAAGTTCTTCGTCCTTGGCAAGGGGTGGATCGCGATACAGCAAATACTGACCGTTGACTTCGAGTGTTAGTTTCGGAATTTCGTGCCCCGCCAAATTCTTCACGACCACCACCTCGGTCATGACCGCGCCCTGCCCTCCCAGTGTCGGGACCGGCTTTCGATCGAGTCGGACTTCGACGGGCAGGGATGGTCCTCCGACGCTTTCTGGAAACGACGCGTACACGCAAAGCCCCGCAACAATCATCGCCAGCAAGCTGAATACCAAACCGCGACGCGAGAGTTTCAGAGTCGGAGCGACTTTGGGCGGATCGGACGGTTCGTTCGTGTCGCTCATGTTTTCAGTTGGACGTTGGCAAAGGGCCGGCTGGTCGAGGCAGTCGGTTGGGGGAAAGGATAGCATGGTTCCCGCGGGAGCAAGACTAGCCGGTCGGCTGCCAGCGAGAACGTCGGAATTCCACAAAAAAAAACCGACTGACAAATCCGAAGATTTGCCGGCCGGCTATATCAGACGCTTCAGTCCGTCGGCGGCAAAATGGAGCCGCTGGGAGAAACGCGAAAGTCTTAGCGTGCTACTGCACAAGCCGTTGGTGACCTTGGCGAACCCGGTAAATGATCCCTCTGCCGAAATAGTGGACCGAAGCAAATGCGGGTTTTTATTCAAATCCCACAGTTCTAATTTTAGACTCGCTTCCGCGGTCAGCAAAGTGGATCGGCTCGAGAATACCGATCGGATCACACGTTTTTGGCCAGTTGCGGAAAAACTTGTCGGATTGGCACAACAGGAATTACACCGATCACGCGCGGGACAGGAACTCACCGGTGCGAGTGTCGATCTTCAGTTTTTCCCCTTGTTTGATGTATTCTGGAACCTGCACGACCAAACCGGTCTCCAGGGTCGCAGGTTTCGTCCGAGAGGTTGCCGAATTGCCTTTGACACCTGGGTCGCACTCGATGATCGTCAATTCGACCGATGCGGGCAACTCGAGTCCAACACACGCGTCGTTGTAGATCATGGCTCGCATGCCCTCGAGTTTTTCGGTCATGAAGGGCAATTGATCAGCAACGTCCTCCAGCGGCAACTCGTACTGCTGATAGTCCTCTTGGTCCATCAAGAACAGGTGGGACGGGTCGCTGTACATCATCTGCACATTGCGCCGTGAAAAATCGGCCTCATGGAGCGACTCGGTACCTTTCAGCGTGATGTCGACCTTGTTCCGGGTCACGACGTTGCGCGCCTTGAACTTGTACAATGTCGCCGCTCCACGAGCCGACGGGGATTGAACGGAGATTCCTTCGATGATCACCGGATTGTCCTCGAAGACGACAACGGTACCGGTTTTGATATCTTTTGCCTGCATGGTGTCTGAAACGAATCGTTGGATGGGAAAGGAATGGATGGGAAAGAGCATCGGCAAACGGGCCACGACTCCGCCACCCAATCGCCCGGCGGGGTGTTTCACACAAATGCGTCCCCCCCCTCCCCTACCGTTCGGGAAAACCCCGTTCGGGAAAACCCTGTTCGCTGGGCAACATCATCGCCAGAGCCAATCGCGGAATCCTTCGACGACCAATGCTTGGTGGCCGAAGCCTTGCCACACTAAGATGCTAATTAGCAGGGCGGCTGCCAAGAGCATGACAAAACCTCGCCGTGGCGATGGTGCGGAATCGTCGTGCACTTCCGCACGCAAAAAACCCAGCAACGTCGACCAGAATCGCAGTGAAACCCCCGATTCGAACGACAACACCTGGCCGTAGTCGACACCTCGCTGGCCGTCGACGCGCAGGTGAATTCCGAGCGAAGGCAATGTCACCAACAAGGACTTTGCGTCACCGCTAGCAGCCGGATCCATCCGGCGGGCGGCGTTCAACAGCGGCTCGTACAGTTCATCGGGTGTTCGCCCGTAGACCACCAACTTAGGTGTGCTCGTCAACGCGACCAAGGCGACGCAGAGGGCGTAGAACGTTCCCAGAGCGATCCACACCACTGGGCCAAACAACGTTGCCGCCGTAACGGGAAAAAAAAGTTCCGCCGGGCCCACGGCCAACAGTCCCGAAATGGCGATTGCCAGTGCCGCGATGTCTCTGCCGCCGGTTGTGACCAAGACTCGCCCCGATACGCGGATCAGCCCCAGAACGCTCAGGTATCCAATCAGTGGTAGCAAAGCCAGCACGATCGTGAAGGGTTCGATGGTCATGGGATCTTGCCTGAGGCGATGATTCAGGTGGATTCGTGTGGACCGGTGACTGCCGCGTGATCATCTGGCACGGTGATGGAAGGGACCAATGTGATGATCGTCTGTCCGGCAATCGGCTGCAATGGAACGTCGGACGTATTGACCGCCAATGAGTGATCCTCATCAACAACACAAAGAAGCTTAGCACCACCATTATAGCGATGGATAAAGTCTTGGTAGGTAAAAGTATCACTCAGCGTCGTTGCTTTGAATGTGGCTCCCAATTGGTGCAGGTCTCGGATCGCCAGGAAGGTCATGTCGCTGCCAAAAAGCTCGCGGCCCATCAAATTCTTCGTCATTCCGCGACGGTGATGCGTGTTGGCGACGTCGAATGCCAGCTGATAAAGTCCCGATCGATCGAACAACGTCCGGCACTCACGGATGGCCAGCGAATTGACCTCATCGTTTGGAGTCATCGCCATCAGGCATCCGATCCCCGAGAGGGGCAAGTCTTTCTGGACATGTTCGTTGAGAATGTTCGCGCAGATTGCCTCGAGTCCCGCCACCCGCGCTGTGGATATTTTGTTGAAGTTGGTATCCACGACCAAAACAGGAATTCCCGCCGAATTCAGTTCCAGGGCAAAATCCCGGACCCAGCTGTCTGCCCCGGCGATCAACACCCCATTGGTGATTTCGTGTGCCAGTCGGAGCCATTTCGCGAGTGGCGAAGCCGCGACCCCATAGACTGCGACCGTACCCACAATCACCAAGAAGGTAACGGTGGCAAACTGATCGGCCCCGGGGACATCGAACGCCGCGCCGCGGCTTTCCATCTCCAGGACGAACACACTGCTGATGGCGGCAGCCACGATTCCGCGTGGTGCCAGGGAAGCGATGAATGCTCGTTCGCGGATCTCCAACGCACTGCGATAGAGCGAAACAAATACCGACAGCGGGCGAACCACGACGATCAGCAGGGCCAGGAAGAGGAGCCCCGACCAGCCCACCACGATCAAACCGTTCAAATCGACTCGTGATCCCAACACGATGAACAAGCAACCGATCAAAAGTGTTCGCAGATGCTCTTTGAATTCAATGATGTGTTCAATATCGAAGTGGCGCTGGTTGGCCAGCCAGATTCCCAGAACCGTCATCGTGATCAGCCCCGACTCATGAGCAAAGTGATCGCTGATCGCAAACAGCAATAATGCCATGGCCAAGGTCGCCACACCATGCAGATTGTCGGGGACCAAAAACCGTCGAAACAGGTAGGTCAACCATGAACCACCCGCCACACCCAAGATCGTCCCGACGGCCACCGTTTTGGTGAGCATTAAGATGGCCGAGGTGAGGTTCAAGTCGACGCCTTGTTCGAGCAAATGCTCAAACACCAAGACCGCCAGCACCGCACCGATCGGATCGATCACGATCCCCTCCCACTTCAACGTCGTGGCGACGCGGCGGTGGGGACGCACCTGACGCAATAGCGGGCCGATCACGGTGGGTCCGGTGACAACCAGAACGGCTCCCAGCAGACAACTGAGTCGCCACTGAAAACCGAGTACGAAATGCGCGGCGACCATCGAGCCGACAAGCGTGATCACCGCGCCGATGGTGCACAGCCGCAACACAGCGCCGCCGGATTCACGCAATTCGCCCAACCGCAAAGACAAACCGCCCTCGAGCAAGATCACCGCGACCGACAGCGATACCAGTGGGAACAGGATTTGGGGACCGGCAGTCGCACTGCCGGTCAGTTCGGTCAGGTAATTGTCGGGTTTGACGAACACACCCAGTAACACCCCGAAGACCAGCAGCAACAGGATGCTCGGCAGATGGGTTCGCCACGCCAACCACTGGGCCGCCAGCCCCAGCGCTGGAATCAATGCGAGATAAAGCAACAGATCCATGCGACTCGATTCGGAATGAGTGTGTGTGCTTGCGGGTTGCCGGTTTTCGCCTGATCGTAACAAATCGCAGGCGATATCCGGCTGGCTGGTCGACTAAGCCTGCCAGGAATAATCGTCATAAGCGTCAGACCAGTCGAGCTGGATGTGACTGATCTAGACCAAGTTTTCCCGACAACTGTTCGCTGGCGATCCATGTTTACAAGTGAGAGGCTGTCGACTTTCACGACCGCCATGTCGCATCACTTGCCAAACCATGTCACCAGAAACCATTCAAGCGACCGATGCCCTGTTCGCCGCGTCCTGCCAAGATTCGCAGTGGTTGTCCCTGCAAACCGAGGACCGCGAACACCAAGACGTGATCGATCGAATCGACCAGACTTTGGATTTGATTGCCGAAGCGACCAGTGCGGCGATCGCACTTGGGCCTGTCGATCATTGTGAACTGACGATCATTGTCCCGGTCTACAATGAACGAGCGACGCTTCCGAAAGTGCTCTCGCGGATGGATCAAGTGATGCCGCACGCGACACAGATCATCATCATTGACGATGGCAGCACCGATGGAACGGGTGAGTGGTTGGCCGAATTACCCGAACATCCACAACGCAAAATCATTCGCCGCCGGGGCAACCACGGCAAGGGTTCGGCAGTCAGGCTGGCGATTCGCCACAGCATCGGTCGTGTCGTGGCGGTCCAAGATGCTGACCTCGAGTACGATCCGGCCGACTTACTGCGAGTCATTCGGCCGATCCTTGATGGGCAGGCCGACGCGGTTTACGGCTCTCGGTATCTCACCTCCTCGGGTGATCGTTCCCTGATCCATCGCCTCGGAAACCGGGTTCTTACCGCGATCAGCAATGGCATGACCGGTCTGCGGCTGACCGACATGGAAACCTGTCACAAGGCGTTTGATGGTGACCTGTTGCGTTCGATCTCGCTAAAGGAATGTCGGTTCGGTTTCGAGCCCGAGATCACCGCCAAGATCGCCGCGCGGAAAGCGAGGGTGAAAGAAGTGCCGACCGGGTACCACAGTCGTGGGTATGATGAAGGAAAAAAGATCGGTTGGCGAGATGGCGTCGCGGCGATCGCCTGCATCTGGAAATATAGGAAGTGACTCTTCGGTCGTCCGCACAAAAGATCGCGGCAACGACGTCCATGGTGTTCCCTTGGCAACCAACCGAGTTGCCGCTTGCTGGCAACGGAAAACTCTAGCCGGGAAGATTTCGTTTGAATCGGGGCGTTTCGCTCTGCGGCAAATCGACGTCGCGTTCTTCTTGGAATCGACGCCGCTCGATCGGGCTGGCGTAGTACCTGAGCCACGTTTCGTTGTCTTCGACGCAATGCCATTCCAGGTTCTTGCCCGGGATATCAACCTTCTTCTCGCAACAGGGAAGGATATCGCGGTAGATGATCTTGTAGAGATCTCGATCCGACAGATGGTCCGTAAAACGAAGCACGACGCGTCGCGAATAAAGTCGCTCGATCGTCTGCCGTAGGGTCCTCTCGAGCGCCGCGTCATCCAGCGAATCGGGCGTGGGCAATTCAAGCGGCGGCGAGAACCAACTTGCGATTGGCAACGCCGGTGCGCGTTCCCAGGCTAACATCGACGCCAAATATTCGTTTTCGGCGCGGAGCGGCATGCGGCGGATCGAATCGTCAATGGATTCGTCGCGGTACGGTTCTAACTCGTCGCGTAAGCGGGCGTTTGCCAACATCAAGTCGACTTCATCGACGGAAGGTCGGCTGGTCTCGCTCATGTTGTCCATCAGTTCGGACACCTTTCTTGGTGGCTTTTTGACTTGCAAGCAGAGATCGTGTTTCGCCGCAAGCAAGGTTCGCTAAAAGCTGGATTGACAGGTACGGAATCCTCGGCGGCGGAGGACTCGCGGAGTGGGCTACCGTCCTGGACCCGCGAGTCTTCGGCCACGCTTCCGATCGTATCTGTCTCGCAGAACTGCTCAACGAGGATTTGAGCGAAAAGGGCCGTTTGGCAAGAAATTCGTCGACCCGACCATCCCCTGATCGTTACGAGCGGAACGTTTTATCAGGATTCGCTAGCATTTCGGGTCGTTTTGGTACAGATCGGCATGGGCTTGGACCATCGACGCGACGGTGAATTCGGTCGCGATACGTGCGGCGGCGGCGTCGGCCAAGTGTTTTGCCGTGTCCGGATGCTCCAGCAACTCGTTGCTCTGGCGGGCAAAATCGGCCGTGTCTCCCACGGCCACCAGTCGTCCCGTTTGGTTGTGCAGTACCAAATCGCGGTTGCCCGGAATGTCCGATGCGATCACGGGAACTCCCGCCTGCATCGCTTCGATCACCGCGTTGCTTTGACCTTCGTATTCACTCGCGATCCAAAACAGATCGGCGTGCGGAAGCAATTGCGCAACGTCCTGGCGACCGCCCGCAAATCGAACTCGCTGGGGCACCGACAGGGCATCACGATGACGCAGCAATTCACCTCGTTGCGGGCCATCACCGATGATCACCAGCGATGTGTCCTCGCGCAGTGTCGCCAATAGCTCGCCGGACCACACCATGTCGCGATAACGCTTTTGTGGCCACAGGCGACCGACGGCCAGAATCAACTTGCGATCGGGATCGACCTCGAGCCGAGCCAACGCTTCGCTGCGGCTGATCGTCTCGGCCGTGCGTGGCTCGATTCCGTTGGGGATGATTCGGAACAGGTCGCGGTCGATTCCGTGGCTGACATAGAAGTCGCGAACGCCAGGGCTATTGGTCGTGATCGCCTCGGTGAAACGAGCCAGTCGCCGGTCGATCCAAAAGTGCGCGTCGGTCTTCCAGGGGTCGACGCAGCGTTCGCTGGCAATGATTCGCGGGACTCTTGCCAAACGCGCCGCGGCGCGGCCGAAACTGTTGGCCGCAAACAGCCAGGTATGAACGATCTGCGGCTTCAGTCGGACGAACTGTCGACGCAGCCGAAGCAGCGCGCTGGGGTCGGCTTTGAAACGCTTGCCGATCACCGTCACAGGTACACCAGCAGCATGCAATCGCTGGCGATTGGGGCCGTCCCGAGTGAGCAACAGGACATGCACGTCAAATTGATCGCGGGGCAGGTTTTCGGCCAACAAACAAAGTTGCTTTTCGGCGCCGCCAAGATCCATGGTTGGGATGACAAACGCGATGCGAATCGTCATGAAGCGGCCTCGACGGACGAGTCATGACCGGACTTCTGCTCGGCCAATTGTTGCATCAGATTGACGTAAGCATCGAGCGATTCGCTTTGCGGCCGTGTACGCAGCGTCAGCCGCCGCAAAGAAGTTGCGTTTTCACGGTGAGATTGCAAATCATCCAGCACCTCCATCAGGGCCGTTCGCAGCGATTTGGAAGTTGCCGACTGCTGATACCAGCGGACGAGCGAGGCCGCCTCGAAGGACGTCGGGTCGTGGGGGCCCGATCCCATCACGACGGTTCGTGTGGACTCATTGTCGATTGTCACCAGCGGTAGTTCGGCTGAAATCGCAGCACGCATGAAGTGATCAAGTCCCTGTTCATCGGACTGCAGGTAGACGTCGGCGGCGGCCAAAACATCGTCCAGATCAGAAAACGAACCCGGCATCGCGATCGAGGCACGAACGCCATCGCGGCGGAGCGTTTCATAGATCGAATCACGATGGGGACCATCGCCGATAAACCAGATCCGCAGATCAGGATATCGAGCCACCAAGTGGCGAGCCGAATTTGCCAGCAGGTTGATGCCACTGTCCGAGGTCATCCTGCCGATGCACACGATCACCGGCGCGTCGTCTTCGGCGATCAGGTCGCTGTTCACCGCTGCCAGATTCTTGCGGGCGACTCGTCGAGCAGCATCGGTATGCGAGACGCCGAGAGCAAAACCCTCATCGATGCGCTGGATTCGCGAGGGTAAATAGCCTTCGGCCAACAGCGCACGATGGCTCGACGCATCCTTGCTGATAACCTTGTGTGCCGTCCGGCCCAAGGCGCCGCAACGCCGTGCTGATCGAGATGTTTGCCACCATAACCCGTCACTGTGCAGACCCCAGCCGCCGTAGCGAAGCAGGCAGCGACAGCCCGTTGTCCGCATCGCCTCGATTGCGGCACTCGATTCTTCCCGAATCGAATCGACGAACAATACATCAAACGCGGCGGCATGCTCGCGGAGCCATCCGGTCAGGTGGCGAACGTACCGTCCCATCGACCATTCGCTGCGAGGCGCGGCAGCGGGTCGGTGAACCGGAATTTCTCGGAGCACCAATTCTTCCGGCCATGACGATGCATAACGCGGCGACAAAACTTCGACATCGATCCCTCGTCGGTCGAGACCAATTGCCAGCTGATAAAGAAAGGCCGCCGAATCGATCGACCCATGCGGCCAAAAATGTCGACCGACCAGTAACACTCGCAATCGACGATTCACGATTTCGCTTCCGCAGCCGTCGCTTCAATCTCGGTCGGCTCCAAGACAGCTAAGAAGGGTAAATTACGATACATGTCGAAGTAATCAAGCCCGTAACCAACCACAAACTCATCAGGAATCTCGAAGGCGACGAAATCGGGTCGCAGCTCGACATCATGTTCACGTTGCTTGTGCAGCAATACCGCCGACTTGACCGACGCGGCGCCAAATTCATCCATCATGCCGGTGAGATGATGAAGCGTTCGTCCGGTGTCAAAAATGTCGTCGACCAACAGCACGTCACGGCCGGTCACGTCGATCATCATGTCGGCATCGACCTTCAACTGTCCGGCACTTGTCCCACCCCGATAGCTCGAGGCGCGAATCACGCCGACGCGCTGGGGCATCGAAAGACGCCGAATCAGGTCGGCAAACAGAACCAAACTGCCGGTCATCACGGCGATCACCGTCAGCGGTTGCTTGCCATAATAGGCATCGATTTCGCCCGCCAATCGCTCCACGCCTTCGATCAGTTGTGATTCGTTCAACAGAATTCGCATCAGAGACTCGGGAAAGTGGAGGTCGGCAGCAGACTACTCAGGTGGTTCCATTCATTTTCTCCCAACTTCGGCAAGATTGCCGCGGAAGTTTGGGAAGTTTAGGCGCTAATTGCGAACGAATCGAGATGGATCGAACAGAACCGTCGCAGCCAGCCGAATAGAGCATTGCGAAGGACTCTCGCTCCCGTAATTACGAGTCCCCGGACGTTTGCATCATACCGCATCCCACACTGAACCCCAGCCAACAACGAGCAACCGGCGTCGTCCGTTTGCGGAAACCACGAATGACGAATTCCCAGCGATTGGCGACCGTTCGCGACTGTTTGGTCCGCTGGCTCGCCGATCAGAGCAGCCAGATGACCACCGATGGCAGCGTTGGGATGCAGCCAAATCCGATTCTTGGCGAGTCAATCCTGATTCGTGATGGGTTTTACTGCGGGCGACGATTTCATCTTGCCGA
This sequence comes from Pirellulaceae bacterium, assembly GCA_963734865.1. GTDB lineage: Bacteria > Planctomycetota > Planctomycetia > Pirellulales > Pirellulaceae > CBDCUW01. Next base: position 46,086 of record CAVTIV010000016.1, on the reverse strand, counting down.
GCACCGGGCCGTCTGGTTCTTGGAAGAAGACGTGCTGAAGATTTACTCCCACAGCGGCGAGTTGGAGTGTGTTTTGGCGAGCGAACAGATCGGCCAGCGGGGCGGTGATGATTCTCGAGCCAGAGATATCATTCGTCTGCCAATTGCCGATGGTTCGTCAAACCAAGACCGGGACGGCACCGTCATTCGCCGCGCGGCCTGAGTCGTGAAACGGGCGGTTCTGGTGTACCCTGTCTGGTATGTTTGAATACATCATTGATGCCGTCCGAAGCCCTCGTGAGCAACTTTCTCGCGGGCAGCACTTCGTCCGCTACAGCTGGGACCTGACGATCCATTGTTGGCGGCAGCTTCAGCGACATCGCGCCGAGGGGATGGCCGCCGAGCTCACCTATCGCACGATCTTCTCGATGATACCGGTGGTCGTCCTGGGGTTGGTCATGTTCCGCGTCTTTGGCGGTCTTAACGATGTTCAAGACAAGGTCGAAAACGAGCTCTATTCTTTCTTCGGCGTGCCTGACATTCCGGCCGATTACTTGCCTCCCGGCGGTGTCGAGCCAGCCGCCGACGGGACGATGCCCAGTCTGCCGGCCGCCGAGACCGAGCTGTTGACGCCGAGCACAGAGCGTGGTGATTTGAACGCGGTGGATGCTCCCAGCGATGGCCACATCCCGCCTGAACGGGTGCCCGCGACAGCCGAGGAATCGACGCGAATTTCCCAGGCGAATGCCGTTCGCGAAGCCGAGACAAGTCGCAAGGCGCGGGCCAGTATTCGACTGGTCCTCAGCGACGTGACCGCCCAGGTGTCGTCGATCGACTTTGCGTCAATCGGGGTTTTCGGATTGCTGTTGTTCATCTATGCCGCGGTTGCCCTTGCCGACGCGGCGGAGCATCTATTCAACCGAATCTTCGAGGCACCGAGTCAACGTCCGTTTCACATTCGGCTCGCGATCCACTGGTCGATCATCACGCTGGGCAGCGGATTGTTGGCGATGAGTCTGTATCTGTCGGGCCAAGTCGTTGATTGGTTCGGAACGATGGGCGCCGGATCAAACATCAAGTGGATCCTCAGCCATCTGTTGGCGATCGTGGCCAGTTGGGTATTGCTGTTTCTGCTTTATTCGCTGATGCCCAACACGCATGTCTCGTTGAAGGCGGCTGCGATCGGTGCGCTCGTCGGGGCGTTGCTCTGGGAGGCGGCCAAATTTGGGTTTCAGATTTACGTCGCCAAAGCGGTCCCCTATTCCAAGATCTATGGTTCGATTGGCTTGGTACCGCTGTTTCTGTTTTGGGTCTATCTCACCTGGCTGATTGTCCTGTTCGGACTGATTTTGACCTACACGCTGCAAACGCTGCGAGGTCGAAGCGTCAAGCGGTATGATTGGAACGATAGCGAAGTATTGGCGGGCGATCCCGATTGGATGCTGCCGATCATGACCGAGGTGGCTCATGCGTTTGCCGCGGGCGAACCAATCGACAATCAGGAACTGGCCGAGCGGCTGGGGCTGTCCAGCCGAGTCACGCTAGAGATGGTCGTCAAGTTGATCGAGGCAAAGATGCTGCTGCGTGTCTCGACGGGTGCGGGCGACGAAAACTCGCTCACCTTGGCCAAGCCGGCCGACAAAATCCATGTTTCCGAGATCCTTGCCCTCGCCCATCGCTCGCGTCCAACCAGCAATCACCCGGCTTGGCGAGCCCTGGCGAACCTCAAGCGGGCCGAGCGAGAAGCGGCGGCCGATAAGACCCTTGCGGATCTGATCCCTTTTCCGACATGAGCGAGCATGACCGACCGTCATTTGCCCGGCATCTGCGGCTCCGATTCGGACACCGGGATCGTGGGCATCTCCGAGAACTGCTTGACGGTGACCAATTGCACCGACGCTCCGCCGGTGACGATGTAACCGCCGCCTCTTGGCACACTGGACTCAAAACCGAGCAAGTCGTTGTCAAGGTTCTTACCGCTGAGGTTCTTGCCGTCGCTGGTCAGGCCATTCCAAATCATCACAATGTCGCCGTTATTCAGGCTTTCGACGGCACTTTCGATGTGCGGATCACCCGCCCCCTCGGCCAACAGGAACTCGCCGAGTTGTTTCGCGTCCGAGGGTGACTTTCCGTATTGGGCTTGATACGCCTGATAACCGATTCCCAGTTGCGAGAGAACCGAGCGTCGCTTCAGCACCGCCAACTCGTTGTCGTGATTGCATCCGGTGACGATGGTGAGCGCGGCAAGCAACAGAATCGTTTTCAGCTGGTTCATCGGTCTTGGCTGTTGGAGGAACGGGGGATGGCGGCCGGAACATCGCTACCGCGTCTTTCGGCCGACGGTTTGCCGACATCCTAACCCCCTTTTGCGACCTGTCATGCGACCCTGATCCGTCGTTGGGCTCTTGCGCCGGCACAATTCCGGCCCCTGGAGGGGAAAAACCGCATCTTTCTCGCGTTCTGATGGATAGTTGGCTCGCTTGGCCGAAGGCATTCTGGCCGACAGCGGATATACTCGTAGTTCGACCCACCCTCGTGGTTTCTCCAACCTGGATTGTTGAGCTGGGGCACAACCACCAAGCCGGGAATGGCGGCATCAAGCTGGTTCGCTGACCCGGGGTTTTACGTCGACTGCCGATACGATCCCGCCCCGCGTTTTGTTGCCCTTATCGATCGCATGCGTATCCACGACCTGCTCTCACCGAAGGACCTTTCCCGGGTCGCCAAACTGCAGCTGCTGGCTCGGCAGGTCGTTGAGGGCTTTTGCAGCGGCAAGCACCGATCCCCGCACAAGGGATTCAGCGTCGAGTTCAAGGAGCATCGTCAATACGTGCGTGGAGACGAGATTCGCAGCATTGACTGGAAGGTGTTCGGCAAGAGCGATCGTTTGTACATTCGCGAGTACGAGGAGGAGACCAACCTTCGTTGTACGCTGCTTGTGGACCGCAGCGGTTCGATGAGATATCGGGGTGACCGCAGTCGCGGGCTCAGCAAATACGATTACGCCCAACAACTCGCCGCATCGCTGGCCTATTTGATGTTTGGCCAACAGGATGCGGTCGGATTGGTCACCTTTGACGACGAGCCGCGGGACCGGTTGCCGGTGCGCGCTCGCCCGTCGCACTTGCGAGCGTTGATGACGGCGTTGGCTGCCGAAGCGACGCATCGAGAGACCGATTTGGGAGGTGTGTTCAGCAAGATCGCACCGGCCCTGGGGCGGCGTTCTCTGGTGATCATCATTTCCGATTCGATGGGTGACGTTCCGTCGATCGCGCGATCGTTATCCCAGTTCCGGTCGTCGCGTCACGAGATCCTGTTTTTTCAGATTTTGGATCCGGACGAAATCGACTTTCCGTTTTCTGGTCGAATTCAGTTCCGCGATTTGGAAAACGTCTCAAACGAGCACACCGTTGACGCACGTTCGCTAAGGGATGCCTATCTCGACCGGTTGCAGGAACACGAGACCGCCCTGCGCGACGCCTGTCGCAAGCACAAAGTGGACCTCGTTCCACTGACCACCGATCGGCCGTTTTCCGATGCGTTGCACGAATACTTGGCGATGCGGAGGCGAATCAGGTGACGCTGCTCAATTCACTGCTCGCCTTGGGTGCGTTGGCATTTACGATCCCGTTGGCCATCCACCTGTTGTTTCGTAGCCGATTCCGCACACTGGACTGGGGCGCGATGCATCTGTTGGATGGCGTTGTGCGAATCAACCGCAGACGCATTCAGCTAATGAATCTGCTGTTGTTGCTGCTGCGGTGTTCATTGCCGATTCTATTGGCGCTGTGTCTCGCTCGGCCGGTGTTGACCGGCTTCCGGTCCTTGCCGGGTGATGCGCCGCAATCCCTGGTGCTTGCCATCGACGACAGTCGCAGCATGTCCGCGAGAGACGAAACGGGGATGACCCGGATGGAGCGTGTCAAACGGGATTTGCGAGAACTGGTTGGCAAACTCTCGCGCCGCGATGAGGTGATCCTGGTCCGATCGAGCCGCGTCGACGTGCCCGCGGCGTCGATGGGTTCTCAAGATGCGCTGCGGCAAATTCGTGAACTCGACAGCGAATCTGGGCCGGTCGATTTGGGACGGCTCACTCGAGCTGCGGTCGAGGCGGCAGCGGAGGCTTCTCATCCGCAGCGACGGATCTTGATTGTCTCCGATTTTCAAAGTCAGATCGTCGGCGACGCGGCGATGGAGTCGCTGCGGAGGATCTCGGACTCCGTGGGGCAACAGGCCGATCGTCCGGTGATCAGTTTTCTGAACTATGGCAACCATTCGGACCAGCTGAGCAACATTTCGGTCGATTCGATTGCGGTCGATTCGCCGGCGGTGGTGGCCGGTCGCGGCGCCCGTTTCTCGGCAAGAATCCGCAATTCGAGTGATCGCCCGGCGCAAGATCTTCGGCTGTTATGGTCGATCGACGGACGACCGCTGCAGCCGCGTACCATTTCAATTGCGCCACGATCAACGGCCAGCAACCGATTGACGCATCGCATCGAACAGCCTGGGGTGCATCAAGTGACTCTGGCGGTCGAGCATGCCGACGCGTTGGCCGCCGACAATCGGCGAAGCATCGCCGTCGATGTGGTTCGCGAGATCAGAGTGTTGTTGGTTGATGGAAAACCGAGCAGCCGTCCGTTGGAAGGCGAGACCGACTTCCTGGCGATCGCGTTAAGCCCTTTCGCGTTTGGTGGCGAAGACTTGCCCGACGCGGTACGAACGACGGTGATCACGGTCGGCCAGTTGGCGAAAACTTTTGCCGCGGACGAATTCGATATCGTGGTTCTGGCGAACGTCAAGGAGCTGAAGGGAGAAGCGGCGAGCATCGTGTCAACATTCGTGCTCAATGGTGGGGCGTTGGTTGTGTTTGACGGTGACTCGATCGACACCGAGTCGTATAACGCCGGTTGGTCGTGCGACGAGGGACTGCTCGCATTGCCCGCTCAACTGGGCGATTTTGTCGGCGAAACGGATCCTCAGAAAGCGAAGCCGATCCCGATCGGCGAGCTGAACGCACAGTACACGCCGTGGAGTTTGCTCGAATCGAAAGACCAGCAACCGCTGACAAAAGTTGACATCTACGGTTACCGCAAGTTGACGCCTGTCGAGGTCTCAGCGGAACAATCGCAGTCGCTGCCCGCCGCGATCACGCTGCTGCGGATGGCCAGCGGTGACCCGTTGGTCGTTTCGGCACGCCGTGGCCGCGGCCAAGTGGTGCAGTTCGCGGTGCCATGCGATGCCCAGTGGACGACATTGCCAATGCGAATGGTCTACTTGCCGATGATCCAACAGCTGGTGCTTGACCTGGCCGGGACGCGAAACCGGGTGACGCTGGATGTCGGTGAAGGATTTTCGGTGCCGACAAACGAATTCGGATCGGCGGTCGGCGAAGGCGAACAAGAACAGATCGATCCCGCTGCACCGACGACTTACACCGTCCAACCACCAGGCGGCGCAGAAACGCCGATCGAGCCGACGGATGAAACGTCCCCCCAGCTGGTACAGAGCGAAACAACGATGCCGGGGATTTATCGATTTCGTCAATCGACTCCGGTCAAGGAAGGTGAGCCAGTGGTGGCAAGCACACTGCGGATCGTCGACGTACCGGCGGAGGAGTCGCAGCTTCGTGATACCGACCCCTCGCGTTTGTCGTCAGCGGCCAAGAGCGTGGGTGCAGAGATTTACGACGACGTGCCGTCGCTGGAATCGGATGATCGCACGCGACGCTTCGGACGAGAGATTTGGCGTTTGTTGCTGATCGCGTTGTTGATCGGAATGATCGGCGAGCTGTTCCTGCAGCAACTGACGCTCCGTCGGTCTTCTCGAATGGGGGCAAGATGATGGGTTCGATTCGTTTTGCCGGTGATCTGCCGCCGATTCTCGTGGCCGTTGGGGCGCTGGTCATTGCACTGCTGGTGATGCTGCTTTATTTGCGCGAGACGCGGTCGCTGTCGATGCCCTACTGCTATCTGTTGCCCGCGTTAAGAGCTTCGGCGGTCGTGCTTGTGATTCTAATCCTGGCGGGCCCCGTGTGGCATCATCGGCAAGTGATCGGCACGTTGGGTCGGGTGGTATTTGCCGTCGACACGTCCGAAAGCATGTCAATGACCGATAGCACCGATTCGCAGTCGAGTCCGATTCGTTTGGAGCGTGCCCTGCGTTTGCTGACCGGTGATGATCAAAACGTCGGCTGGATTGAGCGGCTATCCGGTACGCATCAGGTCGATGTGATCGCCTTTGCATCAGGTGATCCGACGATGGTTTGGTCGAGCCGCGATGATGAACAACTGCCGACGGCTTTGGAGTTATCGGCAGCGGGAAAACGCACCGATCTTTCCTGTTCGTTGGCGACCATGCTGGCATCGCTGTCTCCGGCCGCCGCGATCGATTCGTCGGCGGCAGATCCCCATCGCGCCGCGATCGTTCTGTTGAGTGATGGACGCGACAACATCGGTGGATCGGCGGTTGATGTCGCGGAGCAATTGAGGTCGGCGGGGGTCGAAGTCCATGCGATCGGAATGGGGTCCGAGGACGAGCCGGCCGATGTCGGGATCTTGAATATCGAACGGCCCGACAGCGTCGCATCGGACGGACAACTGTCGGGGAACATCGTGCTGAAGCAGTACGGTCTGGACGGTCAAGACGTCACGATCCGAATCGAATCGGCGGGAAAAACTCTGTGGCAGCAAACGATCAGCGCTGGCGCCGCGGGGCAACAATCCATTCCCTTTCAATTGGATGTTGAACCGATCGTCCAGCAGATCGACGGCGCCGCGCCGCGAGGTGTCCGTCGCAGCACGGTGGTGATGGATCTTCGTGCCGTTGTCGAGCCGGTCAATGGAGACACCAGCGCGGACAACAATTCGATGCCGTTCCGCGTCGCCGCCTCGACCCGCGATCGGCGGCTATTGATCCTGGACGGCTCCAGCCGCTGGGAGACGAGATATATCCGGAACCTATTCGATCGAGATCCGGCTTGGCGTGTCGACACCGTCTTGTTCGGTCGTGGGACCGACATGCCGAGGGTCGTCCGCGGTGATCAGCCGGGCCAGTTGCCCGATACCCCCGAGGCGATGGCGTCTTATGACGCCATCATTCTGGGCGAGATTCCGCCGGACCAATTCAGCGAGGAAGACGCGTTTCAGCTACGCGAATTCGTGACCCGCGGCGGCGGACTGATCGTGATCGACGGAGCTTACGGCAGGTTGCGGCAGATCGGGCAAGATTTTTTACCGGAACTGATCCCGGTGAAGTATTCCGAGGACGTTCGGCCGGCAGCGGTCCATTCGATCCGACCCACGCAGATGGGACTCGACCATCCCGTCATGAATTTGTTGGGCGACAAGGAACGGTTGGCCGAGTTTTGGGACGAGCTGCCCAAACCAGCTTCCTCGATTCGCGTGGAGCCACAAGAAGGCAGCGAGGTGTGGGCCGATTTGGTTTTCGACGACGGACAGGAATCGCCCTGGTTGGTGACGCGTTTGTATGGCGCCGGACGGGTGTTTTATCTCTCGACTGACCAAACTTGGCGGTGGCGATACAAGGTGGCCGACCGTTTTCATGCCAGGTTTTGGAATCAGCTGCTAGCCGCAGTCATGCAACCACCCTATTCGGCAAGCGATGACTACGTCGCATTGGGTACCGACAAGATCGAATACTCTCCTGGCGAGTCCTCGATCGTCCGTGTCCGACTGCAGGACACCAGTGGCAAGCCGGTCGGGGACGCCACGGTCGACGCCTTGCTGATTGCCGATGATCGCGTCATTGCCACCGTACCGCTGTCGATTGATGATCCGGCACGCGGAACGTATCAGGGCCAAACGCCCCCCTTGGAACCAGGCGCCTATCAGGTACGCATTCGCGCCAGCGGTTTTGACGCGGCCGCCCTGCAGGCGACGACGCCGATTTGGGTTGGCAAACAAGATAGCGTCGAACAGCGGCGTGTCAGCTTGGACAAAAATGCCCTGACTCAGGTCGCCGATTCGGGCGGAGGGCTCTATTTTCACGAGTCATCGGCCGACACCATTTTGGATTCGCTGAGACCGCTTTCCAGCGGCAGCACGGTCGAATCGGATATCCTAGTGTGGCAGTCTTTCTATTGGTTTTGGGCGGTGATTCTGCTGCTCGCCATCGAGTGGTGGATGCGCAAACGAGCCGGATTGGTGTAAGCAATGTCAGCAGTCGTCTCTCAACGGTCCTATCGATTGAACCTCGACCCGGCCACGACCAGGGCGTTGGCTCATTTTTCGCGCCGCCGCCGAGTGCTGTTGGTACTGCGCGCGATTGCCGCCGGCACCGTCGCATGGATCGCGTCGATGCTGCTATTGGCGCTTTGCGACTACCTTTGGTTTCTTTCCGATTCGGTCCGCTGGTTGATGAGTCTGGGCGGCTACGCCGTGACGTTCATTGTCATGTGGTGGCAGGGGCTGGGTCGTCTGCGTCGTCATGACCCAAAGAGCCTGGCGCGGCAGTTTGAATCGGCCGAACCCCGTCTCCGCGAAGACTTGCTATCGGCGGTCGAGTTGGCGGACCCGAATCTTGCCAACGGTTCGGAGGGATTCCGCGAGTGGTTGCAGCGACGTGTCGCCCGTCGAATGGCGGGAATCGACATTGCTCAAGCACTGCCGGTCGGTTTGTTGACTCGTTGGCTGTCAACGGGAATGCTGGCCGTGACCATCATGGTCGTGCTGTTGCTGATCCCCGAGATGCAATTCGGCCGTCGGATCGCCCGCGCGATGCTGCCGGGACTGGCGATTGAGCGTGCCTCGCGGACCGAAGTATCGATCCTCGAACCGTCGCCGCCTTCGGGTTACGTTGCCGAAGGAGATGCGGTCGCGGTTGTTGTCCGAATCGCCGGTGCCACCGCCGATCAGGTGACGTTGCGGTGGCGGTCGAATGAGGGAGTCGAAGGCGAGACGGAGATGACGCCTCGGATCAGCGCTTCGGCGTCGGGTGTCTCCCAAACGGGCGGATCGGAAACGGGCGGATCGGAAACGGGCAGTGAAGGGACGCTCGCGCACAATAACGTTTATGCCGCCAACCTGTCGGTCGGCTCGGATCCGCTGGACTATCAAATTCTGGCCGGTGACGCGATCACGCTATGGCACACGTTGACACCCCTGCCGCGACCGCGCGTCGAGATGTTCGACAAACGGTACATCTTTCCGCACTATGCCAAATTGAGCGACCGGGTCGAGCAAGCCGAACACGGTGACTTGAAGGCGTTGATCGGAACCACCGCCGAGGTCACCGTCCGTTTTGATGAACCGGTCGATCATGCGATCCTGAGGTTCGGATTTCATGGCGCCGAATTGCCACTAAATGCCGTGAACGACTCCAAGCAGGAATTTGTCACCTCCATTCCTATCAAGACGCCCGCCCAGTATCAGATCGATGCGACTAGTGTCCGTTCGGGTTTGAACAATCCGTTCAGCCCACAGTATGCGATCGTGCCCGTGATCGACTCGCCACCGGTCGTCCGCTGGTCACCATCGATACCGCGATCATCACTTGTTTCACCACTCGATGTTTTGTCGCTGGCGGCCAGTGCAAGTGATGACTTGCCACTCGACCGCGTGGTTCAAGAATTCATTGTCAATGTCACCTCGATGCTTCAGCGTGAAGTACCTGTTGCCCAGTCGAATCGTGAACTCGATTTGCAATGGGAATGGGACTTGATGCGCCGCGGCAATGGCGAGGAGCAGAGCATCAAACTTGAAAGCGGCGACATCGTTCGTACCCGAACCGTGGCGATCGATCGTCGTGGACACCGCGGCGAATCGCCATGGATCGAATTGCTGGTGACCGATGAAGGATTTGACGTCAACCGTCACGCACCCCTGGAACGACTTGCCTCGCTGACGGCGAAGTTGAGCGATTGGACGACCAAGGCAAAAGAGCTGGCCGAGCAGATCGCTACGGTCGCGGATGCGAACAAGTCGCCGGACCCGAAATCGCTCGGCGAAGTCGCCGATGAGCTGCATGATTCCCGGAATTTGTTGTTGACGGAGATCAAATCCGTTCTCGCTTCCTCGCAAACACTTCCCGAGGCGGCCACGTTGGAGTTATCCGGGCGGTCACTGCTCGACCTGGATCAGAAACTCATCGAGATCATCGGCCGCTGGTCGGACATTCGTGCTCAACAACATCCCGCATGGGCAAACAGCCAGGATAAATCATTGCGGGAAATCGCCAACGAATCGAAACGCTTGGCCAGTGAATTGACTCGTTTGGATCAGCTGGCACGATCCGCATTCGGTCAACAACTCTCTGTTAGCGTGGCCTCGGATGTGATTGCGCTGGAACGTAGCCTGCGACCCCTGTTGGATCAGCAGCAGCCGATGCCCGCGGTACGCTTCCCACGTTACCTGACGGTCCTGATCGGTCGAATGAACGCGATCGTGCAGTTGATTCGACAACACGAAGCCGTGCTACCCGAATCGACTCGGAAGCACTTCGAAATCGTTTCAGCGATGGTCGGATTCCTGGTCGACTCGCTTGGTCGACTCGATTGAGGATCAAGCAAATGATGCTGGACGTCGTTCAGCGGTCAAACAGTTTGATGCCGAACTGATCAATCAGATCGATCATGCGATGGTCGATCACCAGCTGGCATCGACGCTGAACAATATGTATCGCGACGTGCAAAATCAAATCGGACCTGCCAGCGATAAGCTGCGGCGTCTGACGACATATGGACTGGCCGGTCGAAAAGCGACCGAGCGAGCCAACAACGAACAAGACTCGAGCAAAGTTGCGAGTCTTCATGCCGATGCGAAACTCGCCGATGCCGACTGGGCCCGATCACTCGCCACGCTGCGTGGCCGATTGAGCGAAGAAGAGGCGATTCAACGCAGCCGCCCGATCGTCGATCTGCAATTTGCCGCCGATATGAAGCTGATGGATCGGGCGATCGAGAACGTGACACAAACAGGTTTCCAACCGTATCGCGAGGAACTTCCGGAGCAGGTTCACCAGAAGCTCGCCAACGCGTTCCAGTTGCTCGAGGCCAAGCACCATGCCGACACATTGTTGGCCGAGATGGGCGATTTGCTGGGCGCCGAGCGGCGTCTCGAATCGTCCGCCCAGGCAAAGATCATGCATCCCTGGTGGTTGGAGCGATATTCGGTAGCGATGGAGTGGCCGGTTCGTTATCTGCGAAATCTGCGGATTCCGGGTGAACAGATCGACCCGATTGAGCGATCGAGGTATAGCCAAGACTACAACCAGGCACGCGAGCGGATCACGTCTCGGCGGTGGAGTGGCGAGGAGTTGCTGACGGCCGATGCGCCGTTAACCGTGATCGAACGGGATTTGTCGACAGCGCTCGCGGCGCTGCAACCCTACGCGATCGAAGCCCGGTCAACGATTCAGCAGTACGTCTTGACTCTCGCTGAACAAGCCCGTGATGCGGCGCAGAAAGCGAAAGAAGCACAGCAGCGAACCGAGTCCCGACCGGACGCTGAGCAAGAAACGGCCGAACAACTGGCTGAACAGCAACAACAGGCCGAACAGGCGGCAATGAACACCGTCGAGTCGTTGGTCGACCTGGCCAATACCGCACAAATCACCGATCAACAGCAACGAGAACTGGCCCGAGATGCGGATGCGGCTGCGACACAGATTCAGCACGCCGTCGAGCGGGCCGAGCAACAGATGAAGGAAGCCACGAATGCCGATAGCCAACAGGCTCGCGATCAGGCACTCGATCAGACCGCCGAGGCACTCGAAGATCTGTCGGAAACCCTCGAGCGAACCGCCGAACACTTCGAGCAGGCAGAGAAGGGTGAAGACATCTCCGAGTCGCGCCAGCAACTTCGCGAGGCGGAACAGGCGTTGCGGATCGAAGACGAGCTGCAGCAGCGTTACGACCGCGCCGAGCAGATGGCCAATGCTACCCAGAGTGATCCGCGCGAACTGATGGAAAAGCTCGAGCAAGAGCTGCAGCAAAACGAACCGATGCAGCAAAAACTTTCGGAGATCGCCCAGCGCGCTGCCGAAGCGGCCCAACGGACACTCGAACAAGCGGCCCGCGATGAGACGGCGCTGAATCAGTCGCTGGAGCGATCCGACCCGAAGTTTCTGGAACAGAAACGTCGGGCCGCGCGCAGCTCGCGAATCTGGCCGCGCGCACGACCGTGGATCAATCGCTGATCAATGCAGCCGAGCAAGCGATCGGATGGGCCAATGAGCCCGAGTCCAGACCCAAACTGGCCGAGGCACGTAAAGAACTGCGGGAAGCGGTGCAAGAGCTCAACCAAATGGGTGGTGAAAACGCATTGCTATCGGATATGCAGCAGACCGCAAAGAAGATGTCGGATGCGATCGAGGCGTCAACGCAGGCGATCCGGGAAGTTCAGCAGCAAACCGAGAAAGCGACTGACAAGGACATCCACCAGAAACAATCGGCTCGTGAGCAAGCGAAGCAGCAAGTCGAACGATTCGAGCGAGACGCCCGCAACCGTCGGATCCAGGATATCAATAATGAAAGACGTCAATGGCAGACGGGCGAGCGGGAAGCAAATCAAAGAGTGCAGCAGGCTCAGCGACAAAAGCGTGATGCGGAAACCGCGATGCGGAAAGTGAATGATCAAATCAAACGCGAACCGAACAATCACGAAAGGTTGAAGCAACAGTTGGCCGACGTTCAGCGACGTGTCGATGATGCGGTGCGAGCCGAAGACGCGGCAAAGGAGACAATTGATTTCGCGAAGCAGCAAAGCAAAGCAGCGGACGAGCGATCGGGTGAAATTCAAAAGCAAAAACTGCCTCCGCTCGACAAAAACAATCCGGCTGCCCAAATGGCCTCGCGAGTGACCGATCAGGCAGGTGATGAGCTGGAATCGATCCGCCAGGAGCTGTCCGAACTGGCAGCAGCGGCAAAGATTGAAAACGAGCTTCGCGCGCCCCCATCGCAGACTCGAGCGCTGGCCGAGCAGCAACAGCGAATCCGGCAAGATGTTACGAACGCAGCGGACCAACTCGCCCGTGCCGCCCGACATGAAGACCGTCTGGGTCGTAGCGAATTGGCGGAGCAACTGAGCGAGGCAGCGGAGATGATCGCCGACAGCGCGATCAAGGCAACCGAGGATGCGGCAAAGTCGCTTCAAGCAGCGGCTGGCGATGCAAACCAGACACCACGGGCAAATCAAGATATTGGCCGGGCGACCGAACAGATCAAATCCGCTGCCGAGCAGTTGGCCGAACGGATGGCTGGAATGTCGGCCGCGCAAAGCGAAACACCCACCCCGGCTCAACAAGGTTCGCCGAGTGACAGCGAAGCGAAAGGACAACAACTCGCCCAAACGCTGGACGAACTCGATCGGGCGATGAACCAACCTGCGCAGGACCAACAGGGCTCGCCCCAGGGCGAACAGCAAGCGAGCCAAGGCGAGGCTCAACCGAGTCAGCCCGGAGAGGGCAATCAACCCGGTCAACAACCGGGCAATCAACCGGGTCAACCCACAGCTGGCGAGGCGTCACCCACCCTAGCCAGTGCGATGAATTCGCAAGCCCAACAGGCGGCACGACAACGTCAGCAGCAGATTGATCCCTCCGGCCAGGGGAACCAGCCAGGAAAGGGAAACGAACCATCGAATTCTGGCACGACGCCGGCAACCGAATCTGGTTCTGGCGATATGCCCGGTGGCGGTTTCGTGGAAACCGATGGGATTGATCGTAGTGGCGGCGAGTGGGGGCAACTGCGTGAGCGTCGAACCGAGGATGCAACCGAAAGTCGTACGACCACTGTCGTGCCGCAGTATCGTCGAGAGATCGAAGCCTATTTTCGAGCGGTTGCCAAACGGGCCGCAGAGAGGTCGCAATGACAGATCGACCGAAGGCGGATCGGCGCGCCTGGATGACCTCGCTGGGAGCGATGATGATTGCCGGTCGCGCGACCCCTTGGTGCCATGGCGAGGAGGTCCAAGCGCTGTACGTGGCCGATGATGTCGATCGCGCCGTCAGTCGTGGTGTCATCAGTCTCGTTGAAACACAGCGTGGCGATGGGGCAATCAGTGACCGCGGACACGAGGTCGCGATGACATCACTGGCGATCATGGCAATGGCCGCCATTGGCACCCAGCCCAACACGCTGACCAAACGCGGTAGCGCGATGAGCAACGCCATCGACTTTGTGTTGAAAGAGAATCAACAGGACTCGCAGGGCTATTTTGGGGGCCGTGACGGATCGCGAATGTATGGTCACGGGATCACAACGTTGATGTTGACCGAAATGCTGGGGATGGGAGCGACACCAGAACAAAATGAACGGATTCATAAGGCGCTGGTCAGCGCCATCGAACTCATTCTGGCCGCACAACGCGTTTCCAAGTCGGAAAAGTTGATCGGCGGGTGGCGGTACACGCCAAGTAGCCGTGACTCGGACCTCTCGGTTTCGGTCTGGCAATTGATGGCTCTGCGTTCGGCGAAAAACGACGGTCTGGAAGTTCCTGCGGCGGCGATCGAAAAAGCATTGGATTACTTGAGATTTTCCTATACCTCGCCCATGAATCGTGACGGAACACCACGCGACAAGGTCAGCGGATTCAGTTATACGCCGGGAACCAATCATCCGTCGTTCACGATGACGGCTGCCGGTCTGCTGGCCATGCAGGTGTGTGGGCAATACGACTCACCGTTGGTCGAAGGTGCGTCGGAGTGGTTGATACAACATCCACCGAAGCAGAACGAGCGGTTTTTCCACTATGGCGTTTACTACTACGCACAAGGCATGCATCAGGCGGGGGGGAAGTACGCCGAGACGTCAGACAAGCTGGTTCCCGAACTACTGTTGGACGGGCAACGCGGCGATGGTTCCTGGTTGGCTCGAGGCGGCGAAGAACGTAACGTCGGCAGCGTTTACGCCACCGCGCTGGCGATCCTCAGTCTGAGCGTTCGCTACCACTACCTACCCATCTACCAACGATAATTTCCCGCACGATTCCGTAGCAAAGAGTTTTCTGTTGACCAACTTTGCAGCGATTGGCCAGCCCGCTTCGATCACCGATGTCGATCCGCTTGACTTTCTGGTCGTGGCGCCACATCCGGACGACGCAGAGTTGGGGATGGGAGGCACGATCGCACGAATGATCGAATCGGGTTGGCGGATCGGCGTTTTGGATCTGACCTCGGGCGAGCCCACGCCGCACGGCAGCGAGGCTCTGCGGCGGCAAGAAACGGCAACGGCAACCGCAGCACTGGGACTCACGTGGCGCGGTAATGCCGGCTTACCCAACCGCCAGCTAGAAGCAACGCTCGAGGCCCGCAAGTTGATCGCCAGTTACTTTCGCATGTTGCGCCCGCGGTGGATTTTCGCACCCTTTTGGCAAGACGCCCATCCGGATCACGTGGCGGCGACCGATTTGATCGAGGCCGCGCGATTCTGGGCGAAACTGAGCAAGACGGACATGCCAGGAGAGCGGTTCCATCCCGAACGAGTCTATTACTATTATTGCATCCACTTACGACTGGCGGTTCAACCCGATTGGATCGTTGATATCAGTGATCAATGGGACAAGAAGCTCGCATCGGTGATGGCCTACAAGAGCCAGTTCATCGATGGTCGGACGACGGAGCCACCGACGATGATCGATCGTATTCGTGACGACGCGGCCTATTGGGGACGGCTGATCAATCGACGATACGGCGAGCCATTCGCGACCAAAGAACCGTTGGCGATGTCGTCATTGAGAGACTTGATTTGACCGCACTGCGAGTTTTGTGATGGGCAATATTTACGAAGCAACCAACCGTTTGACCGATTTATCCGACCGCGGTGGACTGGACCGTCACGCGTCGCCGGAGCGTCCATTCCAATGCCAGTAAGCCGAGGAACGAAAGCCAAACGATGGGATGATCCCATCGTGGAAGTGTGTGGACAAGCACTTCACCTGGCGTCGGTTCAAACGATGCCATCAGCTGTGACAGCTCGGCGTCGCTACTCAACATCGAGCCTCCGCCGGATTGGGTAAGTTGGCGCAGGACATCCGGTCGGGCCTGAGGGTCCAGCCACTCCGACGAATCGTGTAGCAACTGCAAGTCGATGCTCTGGCTCGCGACATTCTGTTCCCCTTCCCAGGCGGTCACGACCAGGCGGGCCGATTGCATGACTCGGGAAAGATCATCGTGGTCGATTGGCAAAGTTGCCGGCAATTGTCCGCCATACCGCTGTTGCGTTTGATCGGCGTCCAAATCGACAGCCCTCTCCCTCGCAGAATCGCTAGCGCCTTCCGGGCCGTTGCGGTCGACCGCTTCCAGTCGGGCGGTCAGCCGATAGTTCGTTGTCGGTTTGAGCTCATTGTCAAAGGCTTCGGCGGTCACCTGGATCGGCTCGCCGGGTGAATAGATGACCTGGTCGGATCGGACCATCAGCCGCCGCTGGGAGGCACGGGAATTTTCGGCTAACCAGCGTACGACATTCCTCCAGAATTTTCGAAAGTACCGGTTGTCGCCTTCACCCCACTGCGACTCGAACTGCTGGCCCCAGGAAACAGTGGTGTCACTGGACATGGCAAAGGTACGTCCACGACCGAACGTTTCGCAGGCAAAGACGGGCATCACTCCGACACGTTGCAGCGGCGCGGCGGACTGTCCCAGCAGAGTGGCGGCCGGTTTGACGCGCGCGATCAGATTGGTTCCTGAGAAAGGCGGCATGGCCTGCAATGCGGTCTTGTTCTGCTGGGGATCGTCGACCAATTTCCAAATTGGATGCGATTGGGCCTCGGCAGGGATATCGACGGCGAATGTCGTGGCCAGATAGTCGCGGCGGCCGGTCATATCAAACGGGATCAGCTGTTCCCACGGCGTACGATCCCAACCACCCGAACCAAAGCTCGTGTGTCCTCCGACCATCGCGAATCCGCCACCACGTTTATCGACCAGTTCAACGGTCCAGGCGATCTGTTCGGGCGTGAATCCACCACGCGGGATATCGCTGCAGATCACCACATCGAATTCGAAGAGTTCTTCTCGAGTTGCGGGAAAGCCGCGATAGGGATCGTCGACGCGTTGCAAACTTGGTCGGCTGGCGTACTGGTTGTTGACGACCATTGGCAGGCAGCGGATATCGGGATCTTCCTGAAGCGCGTCTCGCAACCAACGGTATTCGGCTCCTGCCGTGCCTTCCATGTACAGCACATTGAGCTTGCGTTCACGCTCGCTGAGCTGAAACGGGACACGGTTGTTGGTGGCGACCGCTTCGCCTTCGAGGACCGGGATTTCGATTGCCAGCGGACCATGCGATGGATCTGTGTTGACGAGCAATTCACAAGAGACCGGTCCGTCGGTGAGCGTGATGGGTAGCGTCGCCAGCGGCATCGCTTGCGGCCGATCAACGGGTCGGATCGAGACCACAACCCGCTGTCCATCGAACCCGCGACTTTGGATCACCGCCCTCACGATTGCTTGATCACCGGCCGTGACTCGCTCGGGGATAGCAACTTTTGTGATCGCCAAATCCCCGCGAATGTCCTCGTTATCGGGAAGGAACGCATGAACGGGCATTCCTGTCTGGCGATAGACCGCCGCCAGCCCCGGCAGCCGCTCGGCTTGTGGGACCGCGCCGTCGGAAAACAGCACCACCGCGCGTGGTTGATCCCCAGCGATTCGGGATGGCAGTCGCTCCAACGCCCCGGCCAGCAAGGAAGCCTCGTCGCTGGCATGCAGATCTGCGAGGCTGGGAACCTTCGCCAGATGCTGGCCGAATCGAAACAGCTGAACCCTCGGCGGCTGAGCTCCGCGCATCGACCGCGATGAATCATTGATCACTCGCTTGACCCGCTCGATTCGGGATTGCGAACGACCGAGTGCCATGCTTTGCGAACAATCGACAAGCAGCGCGACCGAGGGTGGTCGCGGCGGCAACACCGTTTCTCGTCGATCGATCGGGTTCAGCAGCAAGATCACCAGCCCGATCATCACAACCGACCGCAGCCCAAGAATCAACCAGGACCGCGCCTTTGGCGAGATCGCCATCCTTCTTGCGGCGATCATCAGTGCGATGATCGACACGGCTAGCAGCAGATAGATTACCGGAGAGTACAGGGGGTGCCAGTTCATCATGTCAAAATGCTGCTATTGCACGTCTTCCGACAGCGTGCGGTAGTACTCCTCGACCATGTCGACATATTGTGGCGGAATCGCGCCGTCGGCCTGCTGCAGGGATCCGCTCAAAATCGCTTCTTGAATCCGGCGTTGCAAGATTTCGTCCACTCTTCGCAGACCCTCCGCCAGCGTCTCAGGCGGTTGGTTGAAAGCTTCTCGGGATGCCTCTGTTCGCTCGGCGTCGCGTGCGACGTCCGTTTGCGGGCGGCCCGCCGCTAGATCGCCAAGGGTGCGGGTTGCGTGAGAGAGTTCCTGGTCACCAATCGTCAGCGGTCCAATCGACTCTCCGAACTGACTGCTTCGTGCTCGAGCGAGAGCCTGCTCGCCGGGGCTGTTCGCACGATGCAGGTCTTTGAGCAATTCCGCGGCCCGCTTCTCTGCTGCGGTCAACTGTTCCAGCTGAGCCGGACCGAGCGTCTGCTGCACGTTTTTCAAACCGGCGGCAAGCTTCGCCAATTGATTTGCCGCACGGGCACCACTTTGGGCGGCAGATTGGTCGTTGCCTTGGGCAACGTGTTGGGCCGCTTGACGCATGTCGGCCGCCGCTTGACCAGGGGGATGAGCGGTCGTCTGCTCGATCAGGCCCTGCTGAACCTGCCACTGTTGATCGGCCGCATCGGCCTCGAGTTGGCTGACGAGGTCTGCAAGTTCCTCGCCGCTCTGGGCCAGGCTCTGTTGTTCACCCAGCAAACCGCCTTGGTCCTGATTCTCGGCGGGCCGTTGATGATCGGATGGACTTTCAGAACCCAGCGATTCGCTGATCCGTTTCTGCTCGGACGAAAGTCGCTCGGCCTCGCGCTGCGCGGTGGCCAACTTTTCCCCAAAGTCCGGATCCTGTCGACGGCCGAGGTGCCGTGCCAGTCGTTCCAACTGTTCGGCTGCCTCGCGGGCATTGGCAATCGCCCGCTGGTCCTGATCGCCCGCCGCTAGAGACTCGCCACTGAGCTCGATCGATTTGGCTGCCTGCGCCACCCGCTGGGGAGCAAGTTCGCCAAAATCGCCGTCGGCCAGTTCTTGCTGAATTTCTTTTCCGCGTGACGCAGATTGCTGCTGTTCTTGAACCAACTGCTCGCGAGACGGGGCCGGCGATGGCTGGTCCGCCGCCGACTGCGACGGGTGGTTGGGCTGACCCGCCCGACTGGATTGACTCGACTGTGAGCAGGCCTGGGCAGAGTCGCAGAAGCTCTTTTGTTGTTCGGCAAGCTTCTGCAATTCGTCGCGGATTCTGGAGAGTTGCTGTTCCTTCTGCTCCTGTTCACGCTCAGGTTTACGAAGCTTGTCGAGTTGCTGTTGATCGACATTTCGGCACGTCTGCGATTGTGAATTGCATTGTTTCAAGATCTTCCGCAAATTCTGTCGGGCGGCGATCAAATCCGCGAGTGCTTGTTCCTCGTCACTCTGCCCGTCGGCGACGGCCTGATTCTGAAGATCATCGATTGCTGCCGACATCGCCTCCAGCGCTTGATTCAATTGCGGCATCGGTCCGACCTTTTGCTCCAAGGCGGCGGTCAGTGCTTCGGTTTTTGTTTTCAGCTCCTGTTCATCACTCGCCAGTTTCTGGCCGACGCCGCCGACGATCTGAGGCTGCCGCGCCGAAGCAAATGTCCGACCTAAAATTTCACGTTGTTGTTTGATCAGCTTTTCAAGTGTCAGACATTCACCCTGACAATTTCCGCTGCAGTTGCTTTCCTTGAACTCGTATTCCCGCGAGAAGGGTCGGATGTCGAGAAAACGGAGTTCGCTGGTGACCTCGTGTGGTTGCGGTTGGCGGTTGTCCACGGCATAGGCGTAATAGGTGATCGCCTGCGGGTAGGAAAGGTTCAATTCCTCCAGCGGCAGCGTGGTTGTCTCGGCAATTGCCGAGGCGTGATCCTGGAGTGACGTTTCCCACAGCGTTTGTTCTTCACCGTCGTCGATGCGATAGCGAATGCCGACCTTTGCGAGTGCATAGTCGTCGACGGCCTCCAGTGTGAAGTGGACCTCCGCCGTCGGAATCGCCTCGGCATCCTGTTGCGGGGCGGCGAATTTGATCCGCGGCCGCTGATCGGGGACCACGTCGATGTGCAATGACGATTCGTCCGTCATCGAGTCGGCCGCTGTTGCGGTCATCATCAGTTCCATCGCCTGATCGCCAGCATCGATTGCGAGATAGGCGACACTGTCCTCGATCGTCGGCCGCGGATCCGTTGCTGCAGTCGCAGGTCTGATCGTAACATCGACGTCATGCGGCGCTCGGTTGTAATGACCAGCCAACTCGATTCGTGATCCCTCGGGGACTCGGATACCCTGCGCGGGGCCTTCGCTGGTTGGTAATTGCGTGTAAGCCGGTGGCTCGACAGCGGCCGTCCACTGCTCCATCCGCAGCGGAATCCTGACGGCGATTCTGTGGATCGGGCCAACCACCGGACCGGCATCGATCTGAACCTCGAAATCGTGTTGGCGGTCGGGCAGAACGGCGGTCAATTCATCGATCAATTCATCCGATCCGAGGGACCGCAAACCGACTTCGCTCCAGGGCTCCGTATCGCCTGAAATACGGTATCGGATCCGCGCCGATTCCAGCGGACGCCCCTGCACATGGACTCGCGCGATGAAATCGTCGCCCTGTGGAACAGATTCCGGCAGCGGCTCGATATCGACTTGGGAATAATGCATGGGAAGCATCAACAACCTCGCGGTGCTGATCCGCCACTCGGGCAGGAGGGCCAGCACGGCCATCCAAGTGATGGCAACGGTGAAGCACAAACCGACCATCGTGATCAGCGGCCAAGCGGGTCCCAGCGGTTCGATGACGCGGTCGGTCATCCGCTGCTCGGTCTCTTGTTCCAAAGCGATGACCAATTCTGGATTTGCCGGAGCGGTGTTTTCGAGACCGGACGCATAGTCGTGACTGGTCCGTAACCGCTGTCCAATTTCTGGCCAAGCGCGCTCGGCGGCTCCTGCGGCGTCGGCCGATTCAAACCGGAGCCACGGGCGGAGCCTGCAAAGACTGACGACGACGATACCGACAATCGATAGCCAACCAAATAGTCGTGCTGACGCCGAAAGTTCCAAGAAGAAGTCCAACACCGCCAGCAGGGCGCTCAGCAACATCACCAGGCCGACGGCGATCAAGCCGGTGGTCACCAAACGCCGCAGTCGTTCTTCGTCGCGAAGTTGGGTCAATCGCAGATGATGCGATCCACTTGCCCGCTGTGACGCTCTGGCATCGCTTTGCGGCAAAGTTGCAATACTCATGGAACAAGACTCCAATCAGTCGGCGGCGAGCGTTAGGGATTTCCCATCTACAGAACGTTCTATCATTTCATCACTCGTGGACTCGGCTAGCAACCACTGTTTCCAGCGCCAGTAGCCCCAACAGGGCCCATACGACGAGCGGCCATTTTTCGTCCGATCGACTGATGGCCGCGGGGGCGAGGCTCTGTGCCACTTCGTTTTCCGCGTCGGGGTCGGCTGCGGGCAGCCCCAATGTCTCGCGAAACTGCTCCACACCCAGCCTGCGGATATCCGATTCTCCCGGTTCGATGTTACTCACCACCATCGCATCGGGTGCCGTTTCGATTCCCGGTATCGTCGTGGCATCGTCGATGAGCACACTTTTTACCGGTTGTCTGGAATCCAGCTGACCTGTAAGCCAAGCTGCTAGCTGACGCACCAATGGCACGAAAAGTCGATTTTGCGGCCAGTCATTCCACTCACGATCGGCCGAAGTCACGACCAGCACGACCTTCCCTTGGCCGACGTTGTGCGAGACGATCAGCGGCCATTTCCCGCTCCGCATCAGCACTTGTGTGTTGCTCGACCACTTCTCGATTGGCAGCAACCGTCGGACTCTCAGACCGCGCAAATCACCATGTTGCGGGTCCGCAAATGGGGCCATGGCTGGATGACGCTCGTCAAATTCCGTCACTCGAGCGATCGCATCCCGCGCTGGTCCGATCGTCATCTGGGCCAATAGGTTTTGTTGTTGCATCGGATCCAGGACGGCCGGCGACGTGCGTTCGCCGGCAAAAATCAGGACGTTTCCGCCGGCATCGACAAATTCGTTCAATCGTCGAGCATCCGTTGCCGTAAACCGACCGAGGTTGGCCAGCACGATCAGTCGATATCCGGCCAGATCTGGAAATCCCGAGCCACGGTCCCAAACGAGTCGCTCGACCTC
The DNA here is from genome assembly GCA_963734865.1 of Pirellulaceae bacterium. GTDB lineage: Bacteria > Planctomycetota > Planctomycetia > Pirellulales > Pirellulaceae > CBDCUW01. The sequence goes on along the minus strand of CAVTIV010000016.1, from coordinate 23,843 downwards.
GAATGTCCGCGCCGGTCCTTGGCCGACGGGGCTCTGGAGCCGCAGGGCAGTTTCCAGGAAGTACGTTTCGCTTTCGTACGCATTTCGACCTGGCTCGCCATCGACCAGCAGCACACGATCGGGGTATCGGACCTCGAAACCGACGAACCGGCGGTTGTCCCAAATCAGCGCATCCTCACGATCCAGGCTGGCCGTGCCGCGATAGATTCCCGGTTCGGTCACCGCCGGCAATGGAATTTGGATGGACTTCCGCTCATTGGCGTCCAGCGCCAATGTCCGTTCCTCCGAGATCGTTCCGCTGGGCCCTTCCAGGTCGATCGATAAGCGACAATCGGCGATCGGAAACGGACCGCCGTTGACGACCCGAACCGAGAGGGCCACAGGAATCTTGGGACGCAATTCCACCTGGCTCGGTTGCACGCTTTCGATCGCCAGGTTCTGAGCGATCGCCGGCGAGGGATCCTCGATATCGACGGGGATGTCGGCCGGGAACGCGAGGCCACCGCCGGCGGGCAGCCCGCGGCGTTGCAGATCGCTGAACACGAGCAGACTTCGATCCTTGCGATCGGACGAGTCGAGCAGATCCGCGGCCCATGCGAAGGCCTCTTCAAAGTCGGTTCCGGTCGCAGCCTCTTTCGCATCGGCCAGAGCCTGCACCGAGATGGGCTCGACTCCTGTCGAATCGAATAATCCGATGTGCACGCGAGCCTCGTCGCCCAACGAATCGATATATTTCAAGGCTCGTCGCTTGGCCGTTTCAAATGCCGTGGTCTGATCCTCGTGCTGGGCCGACATGCTGGCCGAGCGATCAATCAACACCGCGGCCTCGCGTGTCCGTCCATCGACCGGAATGTCGGGCAGGAACGGCCGGGCAAACAGCATTCCCAACATCAGCACGGCAAGACATCGCAGGGCCAACAGCAACCACCGCCGGATTCGCTGCCGCCGCTTGGTTCGTCGAACCACTTGTTCAATGAATCGTATCGATCCAATCTCCATCGGTCGCACCCGCTGCCGCAGCAGCAGATGGATCCAGATCGGCAACGTCATCGCTGCCGCGCCGGCCGCCAGAAATCCAAAGTGAATGAAGCTCATTTTTGTTCTCGGCTGACGATCGTCACCGACGCTCTCGCCGCTCAGTACAATTGGCTGCGGACTTGAAAGTATTCTCGCAGCGCCATCGGCAGCGGCGTGTTTGTATTGATCGGCACGTAGTCGATTTCGTGAGCGCGGCAAAGTTGCTGGATGCCATGCTGCCAGAGCGCGACGGCGGACGTGAATTCGTCGCGAATCTCCTCGGCCTGTGTGACGATCTCCTGGCCCGTCTCCATATCGCGAAAGCGAATCGGACCGCTGACCGGCATGTTGGCCTCCAGCGGAGACAGCACGTGGAACAGAATCAATTCATGTTCATAGTGTCGAAAGTGACCGATCGCCTCGGCGATCTCATCGTCGCCATAATAGAAGTCGCTGATCAGCACTTTCAGACCACGGCGGGGAGACAATTCGGCGATCTCGTGCAGCACGCGGGCACTTTTCGCCGACGGATATTCACGTGCTGTGGCGAGTGTGTGCAGGATTTCCATTCGGTGATCGATCGTCCCGCGTGGACGAAGATGGGCCAGTACCTTATCGGCAAACAGTGTCAGGCCGATGGCGTCGCGTTGCCCGCTGGCCAGGTGAGCCAGGGATGCAGCCAGCATCGCCGCGCATGACCACTTTCCTTCCGCCGTCATGGAACGACTGGCGTCGACAATGAAATGCACATCGACATTGGTTTCGGCATCATATTCCTTGACAAACAATCGCTCGTGACGGCCATACAGTCGCCAGTTGATATGTCGCAGATCGTCACCGGGCATGTATTCACGATGGGCTGCGAATTCCACGGAAAAACCGACGAATGGACTTTGGTGCAGTCCATGAAGAAATCCTTCCACCACCGCGCACGATCAGTTCCAGATCGTCGGTCGCGGCCAGCAACTCGGCAGAGGTCAGGCTTGACGGTGCGATGGTAAAAGTCGTCATGGGTCAATGGCGGATCTTCGGTTCCCTAAGAGTGTCACGGCGTCGGTACGGTTTCGAGCAGCTGCGTAATCACGTCGTCCACCGTCACGTTCTCGGTACGCGCCTGGAAATTGAGCGCCAGACGATGTCGCATCACCGGTGATGCCACCGATCGGATGTCCTCGAAGTCGACGTGATATCGGCCCAGCAATACCGCTCGCGCCTTGCCCCCCAGGACCAGGCACTGTGTCGCACGCGGGCTCGCACCATAACGGATAAATCGGTGCAGATCGTTACGAGGACCACCTGAAATGGGGCGCGACGCCGCGACCAGATCGACCGCGTAGTCAACCACGTCGTTGGCCACAGGTACTCCACGGACCAAGCTTTGCAGTTGCAACAATTCGGCTAGGGAAATGACTGGTTTCAGTTCGATGCTCTCGTCGCCGGTGGTCGCCTTGACGATTTCCGCTTCTTCCTGTTTCGAGGGATAAACGACTGGCACATTGAACATGAACCGGTCGAGTTGCGCTCGGGAAGCGGATACGTTCCCTCCTGTTCAATCGGATTCTGCGTAGCAACGACAAAGAACGGCGGCGTCAGGCGGTACGTTTCGCGACCGACCGATACTTCACGTTCCTGCATCGCCTGCAGCAACGCGGCCTGGGTCTTTGGCGGCGCACGGTTGATTTCATCCGCCAGCAGAAAGTGGGTGAATAGTGGGCCGCGAAAGAACTCGAGCTTGCGTCGTCCGGTTTCCGGGTCCTCCTCAATGATGTCCGATCCGGTTATGTCCGATGGCATCAGATCCGGCGTGAACTGGATCCGCCGGTACTCCATGTCAAGCATCTGCGCGAGCGATCGGCCCATCAGCGTTTTTCCCAGCCCGGGAACACCGATCATCAATGCATGCCCACGGCACAGCAAGGCGATCAATAGACTGTCAATGACTCGCTCCTGGCCGATCACGACGCGCGCGATTTCTTGCTTCAATTGTGTCCGGGCCTGCTGCAGCCGTTGGACGATTTCAGGTTGATCCGCGGTGATATCGTTCATGGTCCCTGCAAAATCGGGGTCTTTGTCGGGTTGTCAGGTACGTCGTCGCTGTTGGGCTGCTGCGTCGGAGCCTCGGTGACCGGAAGCAGCGTGATGATCGTCCGATCGGCAACCGGACCGTCGATCGCCGCCGGGGAAGGATCCGCCAATGCTGCCAGGTCGGATGCGTCACGAAGGTCGGCCAGTTCCGTTCCCATGCCATCGCCATTGTCATCCAGTTGAGCATGTTCGGTCGGCGCAAGTTGATTCTCCTGGAAGAAAAAATCGACTCGTTTGACCGTCGCACGAAACAGATCCAGCACACTTCGCGTCGTGCCGCTGTCGGACTCTTTGTCGGAGCTGGGATCAATCGCATTCTTGGTTCGGTCGTGTTGCATCGCCTCGGCCAGCGCCAGTGGAAAGCGAGTCTCATTGACTTCACCCGATCCATCGGTCGCCGTGATCACAATTCGATTGGGGCGTGACATCGACTTTAGAAAGCTGCCGGATGCCGAATGTGTTAGCCAGAAGACCTGCTGCTGTGCATTGAGTCCGGCGAACAGTCCCGACCACTGGCCATCGTGCAGGTCCGGACCAGGCAGATGAAACCAGGCGTGACGCTCATCCTGGCTGCCGTGCCCAAGCAGAAAAACCCAGACCGAGTCGTCGGCAGCAACTTCGTCGCTGAGCTGCGAAGCGGTTCTTTGAATCTGCTCGGCGGTTGCCGGGCCGTCGGCGTCGGTCGCTGCAGAACCCGCCAGCACCGTGATGTCTTCGTCCTTCACACCACAGCGGTCGGCCAACCAGTTGCGCCAGATGTCAGACGTGTGACGAAAGGATTGCTCGTGCTCGTCGTCTCCCGGCAGCCCGATCACGATCAGCACGTGTCGTCGCGGCAGCGTCCCAACCGGTGAGACGGTTGATTCCGGATGCGATGTCGCGACGATGTCTGTTTCCACCCCATTTTCGTCCTTTGCAATCGCTGACGTGCCGGCCGGCGGTTGAGCACCTACCGACATTCCGAGGCAAACGATCACTGCCAAGCCACCGAAACCGAGATGAATGGTTCTCCAGCGTCGTGGTCCAAGAATGCGGGTCGCTTGTGGGTGCCGATGGTCACGGTTTCGCTCGACGAAATCTGCTCTCATCGCTTCACCTCAAAACTCGGACTTCGTTGTTGCCAGGAATTCATTGGATCTTTTGATCACCGTTGGGCTTGCCCCAACGAAATCGTCATTTTTAGCGACTACTACAACCGTGCGGCAACTCGCGAGTTTCCACCATCGCTCATCGCCGCGGAGCGGCGATTGGCTCGGGTGGAAACAAAAACATCACTTTTAGACCGCTATTTGTTAGTCCCTGCTCACCAAATGGAACGTGGGAGTATGTCACGAGGTCTGCCGAAGTTTTCGCCCACACCGCTCCCATGCTCTTTCAAGGCTGGATGGGCGATCGGCCGGGCACTGTACGAAACACCATCTTACGCCCGCGGTGCGCGGCGGTCACCAGTGGCGCCGCCGCTGCCGCCCGGGGTGCATCCTCTCCGCCACGCCGCTATGATCGCGACCGAGCGAGCCCGATTCGGTTTCCGGTTCCACTTTCTCGCGCGGCCCATCGAGGGACCAAAATGCTCGAGTTGATTGCCTTTCTTTTCGGTCTGATGTTCTATGCCACGATGCGGGTTTTGGTCGGCTGTTTGTACACCGTGCGCCCGGATCAGCGAGCGGTGGTGACCAGCTTCGGAGCGGTGCAAAAGTTGCAAAGCTTGGCTCCCCCGCCATCACTCACCGGGGAAGAGAAGGAACGGTACGAGTATCCGCAAGTCCGTGTGATCGGTCCCGGAGGTCCCTATTTCAAACTGCCCTGGCAGCGGGCGCACAAGGTCAGCGTGGCCACCCAAGCGGTCGATCTGTCCTGGGACCCATCCAAGGCTCAGGACACGATCGAAGCGGTCACCAAAGACAACCTGACCACCGGCGTGAACGGGCAGATTCGTTACCGAATCAGCGAAAACAATCTGTATGCCTATTTGTTCGGTGTGGCCAGTCCGTTGGAACATGTGATGGGCTACTTCGTGTCGGTGCTTCGCGAACGGATCGCCAATTTTGTCGACCCCAAAGGGCAGAGCCTGTTGGCGGCCGGCGAAGAAGGGGGCGTGCAGACGAGTGCCGTCGAACTTTCCGAAGGTGTGTCGATCAACGACCTGCGAAAAAATCTGCCGCTGATCAATCAATACATGGAAGAACAGTGCCGATCGACCACCGGCCGCTACGGCATCGAACTGGATGCGGCGTTGATCACCGAGATCGACCCACCAAGCGAGGTGGACCGCGCGCTGTCAGCCATCAACAGCACTCGCAATCAAGTTGCCGGTGACATCAGCACCGCACGCGCCGATTCCGAACAGCAGATCACGATGAGTGCTCGCGCGGTGGAGATCGCGACCAACAACGCACAAGCCGAGGTCGCCCCGCTGCGAGAACTGGCCAACACACTCGTGGCGATCAAGGCCGAAGGTGGCTCGGCCTGCCTGAGAGCCTACCTCCGCAACATGCGAGTGCCGCTCTATCGGCGAGCCAATCGGTTCATCCACTCGACGATCTACGGACGGAGACGCCGCATCATGTTCGTGATTCCCGCTTTCGTTGCCGGCTTGGCTGCGATCCCGGTTCTGCTGGGACTGGCCCGAGTGTTTGGGCTGTACGCCTGTGTCCAGGAATGTGAGTCCCAAGTGTTCACCTTGTTTGGCAAAGTCATCGGTACGCTCGACGAAGCAGGATTGCAGTTCCCGGTGACCCATTTCGGGCCCCGGCGCTGCTGATTCCCTTCTTCGGAAAACGATACGTGGTGAACACCGCTTTGCGACAGCACTATTTGCGAGGCCAGATGGTCAACTCGGAAGAGGGCACGCCGATGGGTGTCGGAATCTGGTACGAGATGCAAGTCAAGGATCCCGTCGCCTATCTGTTTACCAACGCCAACCCCGACGGATCGCTGCAGGCGAACGTCACCAGTTCCACCATCTCGACGCTCAGCAATCTGGAGATGGAGACGATGCTCGAAAACCGTCATAGCCTCAGTCGCACGGTCCGCCAAACCGTATCGCCGCTTTCCGAGCAGTGGGGTTATCAGCTCGGCTCGGTCTACATCCGCAAGGTCGCATTTACCGACACGCACATGGTCCACAATATCACCGAAAAGGTCGTCAAAAGATTGGTCCAGGTCACCAGCGCCATGAAGCAGGATGGCGAGAACCGTGTCGGTCTGATCAAAAGCGAAACGGCCTTCAAAGTCTCGCAAAAGATGGCCGAAGCGACCGCCGCTCGTCCCGAAATCGTGGGCAAGGAGCTCAACGAAATTGCAAAACAAGACCCCGAGATTCTCGATACGGTTCTGGAATTGATGGAGGTCGAGAATCTGCTCGCCTCGGGCGCGGCGATCGATATCCTGCCGCCCGCAAGTAACCTGCTCGTTCAGTTGAGCGACGAAGCCAAACCGGACATCGGACGCGAAATTCCGACGGGAAGGTAATTCGAATGCACCAAAATTCGCAAGTGAACTCGACGGCATCCGGTTCCATTCGTCTCATCACCCGATTCGCAAGGATGAAAGTTGCGCCTTCGAACGGGGTGACGCGCTGGTCCGATTGAATCCAGTTCCCTCGCGTTGACCCTGGCTCGGGCGGCTACGGCAACTGAAATATCCGCTTCGCGTTTTCGGTCGTCTTGTCGGCTAAGTATTCAGCCGATACGCCACGAACTTCGGCCAGGCATCGCAACGTGTGCTCCACGCGGGCCGGCTCGTTGGGACGTTTGCCACGCATCGGTTCGGGGCTCAGGTACGGCGAATCCGTTTCGACCAGCAACCGCTGCTCGGGAACCTGCTTGGCAATGTCACGCAGTTCACCACTCTTCTTGAATGTCACCATTCCGGCGAAACTGATCGAAAGTCCCAGCTCCAGACACTCTTTCGCCAAATCCGAATCGCCCGTGAAGGAATGCATGATCCCAGCTGGCAGCGACGACTGACGCTTCAACTGATCGACAATCAATTGCCCGCTTTCTCGCATGTGGATCACGATCGGCAACGACGTGTCTCGACAGAGCTGAAGATGCAGATCAAAAAACGTGTGTTGAAGTTCGATCGGGGTGTCATCCCAATAGCAGTCGAGCCCCGATTCACCGATCGCGCGGACACCCGGATACCCCGCCAGTTCCTCGATGATTTTAAAATCTCCCGCGGCCGCTTCGGCGGCCGAGTTGGGTTGAATTCCCACCGCAGCATAAAGGAAGCCGGGATACTGGGCCGCCAGATCGCATGCCCGTCGGCTCGTCGCGACGTCGATCCCAATGACCGTGATGCCCACCAGTCCCGCGGATTTGGCGCGTTCAATAACGTCGTCAACATTCTCGTCGAACGCGGTGACGTTGAGGTGTGCGTGCGTATCGAATAGCTGAAGTGTCATACGCTCCAAAAGAATCGAGTGAGGTGATAAAAGACCGGGGCAGCGAAACAGATGTTATCGATTTGATCCAGCACTCCGGCGTGTCCCTGGACCAACGTGCCAGTGTCGGTGACGCCTCGATCGCGTTTGATGGCACTCATCGTCATCGTCCCGGCACATGCCATGACGGTCACGACTGCACCAAGACACCCGCTTCCCAAGGATAAAACGGTGTCGCCCAGAATAGCGCGGCGGCAACCAGTCCGGTCGTCACCATCGAGCCCAGGAATCCTTCCCAAGTGCGTGAGGCGTTGATCTTTTCGGCGATCACGTGGCGACCGGCAAGCTTGCCCCAGGCCCGCTCAAATACCGAGGCCAGTTGTGCAATCAGCACAAAGAACACCAGCACACTGGCATTCTGGCCGATCCATGAGACGCCACCCGTGCTGACGAGTTCCAGATCCAAGATGGCGGGCGCGTAGCTCAAAGAGTAGACGCAAATCAGCAGCCCGAACTGGATCTTCGCGCTGCGCTCGAGAAATCGTTTGTAGTCTCCCGCGATGGCCGCCCGCGCCGGAATGAACAGGCTGGCGTACACCGGGATCATGATGCTGTAGAAGCCGTAGTAGTCGATCTTGCTAGCTGCTCCCAGTGCTGCCGGTGGATTGCTGCCCAATCCGATCAACAGGTACTGGAGCGGCGTAAAAATAAAGAACACCCAGAACAAGGTGCGGTGGTCGCCGCGCCGTGTCGGCGTCATCGTGATGAACTCACGGAGCGCCCAAAACGAGACCAGGCCAAACAGCACGACGACTCCCACCCGTCCGAGCAAGAAGCCGATCGCAAATATCGCCGTCATCATCCACCACACGCGGAGCTTGTGGTTGAATCGCCGCACCAACGCCGATTCGATCCCCATTTTCTCGCGCCGCGAAAAAATGATCCCGACAATCGTGGCGATCCCCAACGTGCCCAGGATCACCGCCAACAGCATGTACGTGCGGGCATCATGCCACTGGTCGGCTGCCAGAGGAACGTTGCTCTCGAGTATCACGATTGGCGTCGGCATGAAGTGTGATCGCGGAGGTGAAGTCCGATTGTGCGAATCGTACGGAATGACGAATCAGGCACGCAGTCGCTCGACCACCGCCGCACCCATCGCTTTGGTTCCGATCGCGCTCGCTCCACGAGCAATGTCGGCCGTTCGCAGTCCATCGGCCAGGACTCGGGCGACCGACGATTCGATCGCTTCGGCTTCGCGGTTCCACTGCAACGAGTGACGCAACAACATCGCGGCGGCCAGAATGGTCGCCAACGGATTGGCCACATCCTGGCCGGCGATGTCCGGCGCCGAACCGTGGATCGGTTCATACAAGCCCGGACCGCCATCGCCCAGCGAGGCGCTCGGTAACATCCCCAGTGACCCGGGCAGCATCGACGCCTCGTCGGTCAAGATGTCACCGAACATGTTGCCGGTCACCACGACGTCGAAATCGGCCGGACGGTTGATCAAGTGCATCGCCATTGCATCGACCAGGACCACATCGTACTGCACGTCCGGAAACTCCTCGGCCATCACGCGCGCGGCGACCTGTCGCCACAAGCGACTCGGTTCCAGCACGTTGGCTTTGTCGACGCTCGTCAATCGGTTGTCACGTCCCTGTGCCGCTTTCGCCGCCAGCCGCACGATCCGCTCGACTTCGTAAACACTGTAGACCATTGACTGAAACGCAGATTCGTCGGCACCGCTGCCGCTGCGACCCGACTCGCCAAAATAGATACCACCGGTCAACTCACGCAGAAACAGGATGTCGGTCCCTTCAATGATCTCGCGCCGCAGCGGCGACGCATCCAACAATTCTTTGTACAGCCGAATCGGTCGCAGGTTGGCGAACAGACCCAATTCCTTGCGGATCTTCAGCAGTCCCGCTTCGGGACGCGTCTTGGCCGACGGATCATCCCATTTCGGTCCACCGACGGCGCCCAACAAGATGGCGTCACTTGCCCGACAGGCATCAACGGTTTCCTGAGGAAGGGGGTCGCCGCAGCGATCAATGGCGATCCCGCCGATCCACTGAGATTGAAATGTGAACTCGTGTCCAAACACATCGCCCACGGCGGTCAGGACTTGACGAGCAGAATCGACGATTTCGGGACCGATGCCGTCGCCGGGCAACAGGACAATGTTCGCTTTCAATGGACTGGGTATCGCGTGGTGGAGGAATGTGTTGGTGCGAATGGACAAGAAAATGGGGGCCGTGCCTTCGTGAGCACGGGCCCGATTTGAGCCGACAATCTAATCGAACCGGTGTGATTCCCCAATGGACGGACCGGGTGAAGCAAGAATCGCCGTCTTTTACGCCCGAATCGCCCGCTTTCGGAGTCATCAGTCTGATCGGGCTCCAGTCCTCTCCGACAGGGGGCCGTGCATTTTCGAGTCTGACGGGCGTGACTGGGGTCCGTGCGTTTCCTGCGAGGGAAATGCCCGGGGTGCGGTGCGGTAGGTAGAGGAGCCCTCTGTTTTGGGTAACGGCTTTCGCTTCTTCACGTACGCCGTTTCGGTCGCATCCTTCAACCCGCTGACCCGCATCCTGCGGCGAAACTCTTGAAACCAAGGAAATCGGTCGCCCCTTTTGACGCCGTCTTGAAGCGGGTCGCAGACGCCGCAAAACACGCAGTTTCCCTGGTTGCTACCGATCGGGTAAGAAGTTGTTACCCGACGAAGCGAGGCAGCGCCGGAACGGGTAATGGCCAATACCCGTTCCGGCGCTGATCGGGTAACGGCGATACCCGACGAAGCAAACGCATTGCCAAAAGAGTCAAGAAGCCATCAAAAAAGGGGAACCAACTCCAATCCCAAACCGGCTAAGATCGGGTAACACCCATCCCCGATCTACCAAGTGGGTGAATAACAAGTTATGTCGCTAACTGCAAAGGACTAAGACATGCAACGTCTTACTTGGAGAGTGTCAGCAGTTCTTATCGCAAGCACGTGCTTAGTGTTTCAGGAAGCTGAGGGGCAGACAGTGCCTCCAACACTCTACGCAAGTAACGGTGTGAAGGATCCGGAGAAGATCAATCCAAGCAGGTATTCGTCGGAACTTCTGACCAGCAAATTGCCCGAGGGTGGTGAAGTGTTGAGTTTTACTTACCAATTTGGGCTCGGGAAAGGTTCGCCACCTCGCATAGGGGTTTGGAGCGCTGCAGCGATTCGCCCCACTTTCTTTAGTACGAATCAGCATCCGGAAGGCGATATGCCGCGGGCGGCGGCCTTTACGCCGGATGGCAAATACGTGCTTGTTGCCAATCGCGATTCAAGCAATGTCGACGTGTTGAAGTCGCCACACATAAAGCGGTGGCTTCGATTCCCGTTGGCGTACACCCGATAGATATTGCGATTAGCCCTGACGGGAAGTTTGCCCTCACTGCTAATCTAATGAATAACAGCGTGTCGATCATCAAGATAAAGTCGCGTAAAACAGTCTCGCATATCCATCTTTCGGGTCAGCAGCCCTTTGGGTTGGAGATTACCTCCGATAGTAAGTTTGCGGTTGTGGGTATGGTCAATCCGGCGGAGCGCTCGCTTTCTCTGTGATCGATCTTGGTCTCTTTGCCGAGGTGCGGACGTTCAAAACAGCAATGCAGGGCGATATCGAGAAGAGCTACACTCCTGAGATCGGACTTCTCAAGGTCGGCTACTCGGAGTTTGTATTGTCCCCTGATGACAAGACTTTAGTCGTCTGCGACCTCAATGATTCTGGAGTGAAGCTTTATGACATTACGACTGGCAAGGAAGTGGCAGCACTTGCGACGGCACTTGGACCGCGCAGTATCGCCGTTAGTCGTGACGGTGCGGTCGCCGTGGTTGGTCATCAGTTTGGGTCGAACAAGATAGCTGTCATCGATTTACCAGGGAAGAAGGTTCTCAAAGTTCACAATATTGCTGAAAACCTCGATGACGCAGCACTTGAAATCACGCACGACAAGAAGTTCGCTGTTGCCGTTACAAGTAATGGGGTGATTTTTGTCGATATTGAAACTGGGAAGATTACCTCTTCGCTTCCAATGTATTCTGACGGTATTGGTTTATCATATGATGGAAAATACGTCTTTTCTTCGGCGAAGAATGCGAAGGTCATCGATGCCTCGACCCAAAAAGTTGTTGCGACTATCGTCGGGGATCCTGTCTCCGATCTTGCAATGAGCCCAGTGGAGCATCGCGCTGTTGCACTCAACAACGTCTTTGGAGAGGGTGTTTGCTTTTACAAATTAGGTGGTGCTGCTGCGCTTGAGGCATGTGTTGCACCTGGAAATGATCCGGAGAGTGATGCGCCACGCACATTTCGCTAACCTCAGATGGAAAGACGCTTTTGCTTGCCAATAGTTTATCCGGCAATGCGATGTTTATCGATGTTGCCTCGGGCAATGTCAAAAAAGTCGCCAAGACAGGCAAACGCTCTTGGCACGCGGCGATAACTCCAGATGGTAAATACGGGGTCATTTCAAACGCGGATTCGGCTTCGCTTACGGTCCTCGATGTAGCCTCGCAGACATCTGTTGCCCAAGTACGTCTTCCAAAACCACGGCCATTTTCGGTGGCTGTGTCACGGGATAGCTCTTTTGCTTACGTCAGCACTTTACTTGGGGGTGGCCAGATCCACGTGGTCAAACTGGATGGTGCGGCCAGCAAGGTTGTTAAGTCAATCCCGATCGGAAAGATCAACCTCTTTTACGGAGCGGCCTTTGTCGCGATGCCAGAAATGGAGGTGAGCCCCGATGGCTCAACTCTCGCGGTCTGTGTCAATTTCGACGACAAACTCGTGCTGTTTGATACGGCCACTCAAAGCAAGGTTGCCGAGATTGCCGTCGGTTCCTTTCCAATGCGTGTCTCTTTTACTCCGGACAGCAAGCGTGTCTTCGTAAGTAATGTCGGAGACGGTTCTGTGGCCGTTGTTTCGGTCGCGGGCGCGGCATCTAAGGTGGACGCGACCATTAAGGGTGTGATCAGGCCCTTTGAGCTGGAGGTGGATAGCGCGGGAGATTATGTCTACGTTGGCGGGACTCGCCCGAATAAGATCTATGTGATTGCGACTCGTACCAACACGGTGGTGAAGGAACTCTTACTTTCGCTGCCAGTTCGCGATCTCTATTTACTGCAGGCGACGTCAGAACTCCTTGTCGCAACCTCTTCTGCTGGCCTTGGACCATTGGTAGGTGGCGGCACCAGTGGGGAACTTGTAACCATCAAGGCAAGCGGCGCGAGTTCGGCCATTGTCGATGCCGAACAACTCAGTTCGACTACATCTGAGTTGACGGTCAGCGAACCCTTGAAGAAGGTGCTCCTCACGTTACCCATCCCGGATGGATTTGATCGTTTTTCGTATTAACGATTTATGCTACTGGTCGACTTGGGTGGCCACATTGGCCCCACGATGTCTTTAGCAAAAGGACGAATCAAGCCGTACGCGACTGGAATACGGCGACATAACAAACCGTTCCACACGGAGCCGCGGGCCGCGCGGTTTCGTGAAATCAATGTCGTTCGCCGCGGCCCGGTGATCGGTGACGTTGAACTTAAGCGGATTGCGTTTGTTTGGATGGGGATGAGCGAGTTTCTGCTGCTTCCTTGCAGGATTGGTGTTGGCTTCCTGCCAACCCATGCTGACCACTCTGTGTCTTTCCATCGATTCAGCTGCATGCCGCGTTCTCTTGTCTTGCGGCAGTTCAGCCTGCAGGTCTTGCAAAGGTGAAGGAACGGCTGCGCCGACTTTCTTTCTCTTTGAAACGCCTGCGTATCTGACAGACTGCTTTTGGACTTGTCCCTCCGATGCCTGGGGGTGATGTCCGGTTGTAGCGAACGTTTCGGTTAAAAGGACTTGCGCTTTGCGGTTCTGTGAGCACTGTGGAGGGTTCCCATTTGGCTTCCTCCTCCAAGAGACTGCGACATGACTCCTTACAAAAAACGTTCTTGCCCGATCACACAGCGGCTGGCAGAAGACCTGCAAATTCGCAACATGGCCGAGACCACCATCGATGCGTACACCTATCACGTCCGAAAATTTGCCGACTTCATCCAAAAACCGCTCGACCGGGTAACCCCCGAAGACGTCAGAACCTTCCAGTTGCATCTGATCGGTGACAGGAACCTGGCGTATAGCACGTTCAATCAGGCGGTCTGCGCGCTACGCTTCTACTATCGGTTCACCCAGCCGATGTCTTGGCCGGTCACGATGGTGCCGTTTGGAAAGCGGCCCAAGACGCTGCCGGTTGTGCTCAGCCGAACCGAAATCGAGAAGCTCTTTCAATGCACACCCAACCTGAAACATCAGACCTTCTTGATGACGCTCTACTCCGGCGGGCTGCGGTTCTCCGAAGCGGCCCACTTGAAGATTGCCGACATCGACTCTCAGCGGATGATGATTCACGTCCAAGCGGGGAAGGGAAAGAAGGATCGCTATGTGCCGCTCTCACCGAGACTGTTGAAACAGCTCAGAGTCTACTGGAGCAAATATCGACCGCCGGGGACGTTACTGTTTCCGGGCAAGACGGCCGAGAAAGCTTACGCCGACACGTCGATCCGCAAAGCGATCAAGGAATCAGCCAAACGGGCGGAGATCAAGAAACGCGTCTATCCGCACGTGCTGAGACACTCCTACGCGACCGGTCTTTTGGAAGCGGGCGTGGACCTGTTGACGATCAGTCGGCTACTGGGACACGCCAGCTTTGCCACGACGATGCGGTATCTGCATTGCCGCAGGGAACACCTGCACAGCGTGCCGAGCCCGTTGGACTGGTTGCCGGTGCAGCAGTTGCCGACCTACAGCCCGCCGAGAAGAAAACTCGCCGAACGAACCGCCCCCCAGTTCACCGTAAGTGAAGTCTTGCGTTGGGGCGCGCCGCAAGCGTGTGAATTGAACACTCCGGCGCGAGTGCGTGACACGCTGGCCAAACTTTCGCTCTGCCGAACCCATGTGTTGGGCGGGCGAAAGTTTCAGTGCCAAGACTGTGACGAAATCACTTCGCTGTACAACTCCTGCGGCGATCGCCACTGTCCCACGTGCAGCGGAAGCAAACGAGTCGACTTTCATGAGAAAGCGTCGCAGTTGATCATCGACGGCGTCGTCTATTATCAAGTCGTGATGACGTTGCCGAGTGAACTTTCGCAGTTAGCGATGACCAACCGTGAACTGTTTAGTGGCTTGCTGCCGAAGTCGGCGTGGTCGGCAGTGGAGCGGACGATCCGCCGCGAACAAGGTTACCAGGCCGCCGCCATCTCGGTCCTGCATACTTGGAATCAACAACTCGACAACCATTGGCACGTCCACTTGCTGGTCCCCGGCGCAGGGCCGAGTCTTGACCATCAAACGTGGACCGCAGCGACACCGCCGATCGATCACGACAACGACGAGGGATTCTATCTCGTCGATGCCGACGACTTGCGAGCTCGGTATCGCACCACGTTCTTGCGCCGTCTCCGAGCGAGCACGTACCAGCGGTAAGTTGAACTTGACGGGTCGACACGCTTACTTGCAAGACGATGACAACTGGACGGCCTTCGTCAATCAACTCGAATCGAAGACTTGGGTCGCCTACATCCAGCCGCCGCCGACGATCGACAGCAAGGCCGAGTCATGTTGTCAAATACTTGACCCGTTACTTGACCGGCGGCCCGATCAGCGACCATCGCATCGTGTCGGCCAGTCGCGCGAAGTGACGTTCATGGCCCGCGAAGGCAAGCGTGTTGGCGGCCACTACCGGCAAGTTCCGATCACGCTCTCGACGAAGGATTTTACGAACCGCTGGAGCCAGCACATTGGGCCCGATCAGCTGACCAAGGTTCGTTACTTCGGGGGTTGGAGCAACGTCAAAGTTGCCGCTTACATGCGGCGGTGCCGCGATCTGGCACCAACCATCGCCGCCGAGCCTCGGATGGAAGAGGCAAGCGAACCTCAAGTCGATCTGGTCTGTGAAAGTTGCGGCAGTGATCGGATGGTGTTGACTAGCGAGACGGTCAAGCCGAGTTGGCGAGAGGTTCTCGGCTACCGTTCCGCATCGGCGAGTCCGTGTGGTACGCGGAGCTCCGCGATGAGTCAGATCGGATCTTTTGGGACGGCGCTGATGGGTGAGGGTTTTAACGCTTGGTACCTGGAAACCCTGATAGAAAGTGCAAAGGAACCGGAACCGCAACCGGCACGACCGATTCAGTTGCACCTGCGCAGGATTTGCGACCGCCGAAGGATCTCTGTTAGACTCATTCTGACCGCGGAACCTCAAGCGAGTCCCGCCAAACTTCAACGCACGATCTATGCCTGCACGTCCTGTGCCTCCATAGATCGCAATTCGTTATTCGTTAATTCGTTACCCGACTAGATGATGGAGCGTTTGTAACTCATGCAATGTCCGCGATGTGATACTGCGTTGCGTTTAGAGGTGGTGACTGATTCCCAGATTCCGTTCGCAAAGTCAAAGGTGTTCCGGCGGTTCCGAATTATCGACTTGCTTGCAATCACCGCGCTCATCGCAGTCCATTTCGCTGCGTTCCCCGTCCTTGCTAGGTCAGGGGGTTCAGAGTGGCCGCTGCTCCTCTACTTTTCACCAACTGCGATCACCTGCCTTCTACACCTGCGCCTGAGCCTCGGAACGTCGACGGCAATGGTTGTGCACTACGCAATCTCGCTCGTTTGGTCATACTTGTTTTCGCTTGGTCAATACGCCGCAGTCAATAAGTACAATCCAATGCAACGAAGCAGTGGAAGCGTTCAGGTTGACGTGTACGCGACCGCCTGGGACGACATGCTCGGAATGGCAATCATTGGTTTCGCTTTGGCAGCTGCCTACGGGATCATCTGCTATACCGCTGTCAATGCTGAACGACCGCACCCTACGCCAGGACCGCACGACAAGGCTACAGAATTCGGGTAACAACCACATGCACCGAAGGACGCGAGCCGAGCGGTTTGGCAATGGTGAGTTTCTCGCGCGTCCTCGGTGATGTGTACCGTTCTACAACAAAGAGGTGAGAATCTTGAGCCAGTTTGATGTTTTGCGTGAGCAACAGACGTGTGCGCCCGGCTACGAACCAACCAATGATGAGATCGTTGCGACAGTAGAAAAGTGGAACAGTCAGCTCGGTGTTGTTGTTTCCGAGGTTGGACCAGATCGTTTTGCAATCCAATTCAAGACGCTGCCTGCGAATCTCGACGAGTTTGCAAAAGAACTCTATGCGTTTTGCCCAAACATCATTGAACAGGATTTCGGAAACTACGAAGACATCCTTGAGTCTGCCGATGTTTTGCCGCCCGACTACATTGCCCACGTTCGACGAATGGCTGAAGGAATCGACTTTGAAGATCCCGAATATCCGTTCGAGCTTCTGAAGAAATCGTTGCGTGAAACCCAACAGGTCGCGTTCATGTGGGACTGAATCGCTGCAGAACAAAGCCATGCACGTGCGGACTGGCAAGGTCTGAGTGACTAGCGGGGGGAATCCCGCCTGGGTAACTGCTAGCCACAGGCCCAGTATCGAGTGTTGCAGTGGCGTATAAGACCAGTGTGTCGAAATCTGTCATTGAAGCGTACACAGAAAGGTAGTGAGGGTGAATGGATCGCAGGTGGCCCCGCGGCCGATGAACGGGAGTAGCTCCGAAATTTGGTAACTGTTGGATCCTGCCCAAGGTTTGTGCATGCCCGAAGGCAACACCGCTTGCAGCGTCATTGGCGAGCTGCCGGTGGAGACCCGGAGTCCGCGACTCGACTGCATACATCACGTTTCTTGAAAGCGGGTGTGATGATCGATGGCCGACGCAAGCCAATCGAAGACGGCGTTCCACCAGGGAGCCTGTCTCTCCCCGCTCCCCGCCACGTTACTTGCATTACGTGTTGGACGAGTGGTTCGAGCATGATGTGAAACCAGGATGGGCGGCGAGGCGTACTTGATACGCTTTGCCGATGATTTCATCTGCTGTTTCGAGTGCGAATCGGACGCGAGGAGATACCAGTCGGTGCTGCCGAAGCGTTTGGCCCGGTACTCGTTATCAGTCGCCGAGGAGAAAACCAAGTTGATTCGCTTTGGACGTTTCGCCCGCCGCGATAACCAGCGGCAAGGCGAGGCGCTCCAGCGACGTTCGACTTCCTCGGATTCACCCACTACTGCGGCCGCTCTCGAGCGGGCAGGTTCAAACTGAAGAGGAAAACGTCAGGGAAGAAACTTCGCGTGAAGCTAAAGGAGATGCGTCTTTGGTTCCATCATCAACTCTCGACTCCGGTCGGCGAGATGTGGCAGTCCTGAACGCGAAACTCCGCGGACACTATCAGTATTACGGGATCAATGACAATTGGCCGATGCTGATGGCATTTCGTGCGAAGGTTCTGCGGATGGCGAAGCGACACCTCAGCCGCGGAGTCAAAAGAGCTATGTGAACTGGGATGAGTTCAATCGTTTCACGGAGCCCATCCCTTGGCAAGTCCCTAGCGTTTGACCGACCTGATCGCGATGCACCGGGAGTTGTTACGTGCGGGAGCCAAGTGAAATCTGGGAGCCGGATGCTGTAACGCGGCACGTCCGGATCTACGAGGGTCCGAGGGTCAAGAAGGCAGGGATAGAATATTGTGACACCACAATGGGAAACCAGTGGCCAACAGGGAACACAAACCCTATCCTAAACCAAGAGACCTCGGTCTACTCACCGGGAGCGGCGAAGTCGGCCGGAATTTAAATGGAAAATCTTTCGTCGCCGCCCCGTGATCGGTGACGTTCTGCTAGTGAATTCGTGTTGACCGAATAGTGGGATGTGACATTCATCTTTTCGTTGACCTCGAACACCGCGACGGCAAGGTCGTCAATCTATCGGGGGATCAATTGGCTGATATCGCTCGCCCCTACGGGTTGTTCGCGGCTATCGCCGGCGTATGCCTACGACGGATGTGTTGCCACTCATTCCGCCGCGCGGTCTACCGCCACGAATATCCGAATTCGTCTGGAATGAGTTTTTTGTCCCTGTTGGCAATCTACAACGCGGTGTTTCGCGTGAAGACGCCATACGCGGTATTAACTCAGACAACCTTACCTGGCTCTACCCTCCCGACGATCTCAAATGCGTTCAAAACCCACTCTGGCATTCAGCGAGCTTTCTAACATGCGCTGAGGTACTGGCTTGCTGCGAACACGCCGGGTACTGCTTGCATGATGCTGGCGAGTGCTTCAACAATTGGCTGGAGATCATGCGGGTTTTGGACGATGGTTTTGACCGTGGTGCCACACGAATGGTTTTTTGGTTTGACAATTAGCAGAACCAAGGCATGAACACGGAGCGACCGACCGTGTTTTTGGGTAGTTGGAAACCGGTTCGCGGTCGCCCGGTTATGCCCGCCGTTCTGCTACCGATGTTTCGAATCCTTTCCCTGTTGATCGTCGTCATTGTTTGCGGATGCTCTAACCGAATTGAAAGTCGTGCACGCTTCAACGACGGTTTTGCAGGTGAAATTGTCCTGACGCAAGAATTCTCCGATTCACTTCGACGCCTCGTTAGCCACGAAGGAAAGCCCGTCTTGCTGCCCGACCCTGATGAATTACCACTCGCGGTCGCACCTGAAGGGACGATCGAATTGGATGGCAAAACATACGATTTCTACCCTGACTTCGTGCGCCGCGGCGACTTCACTTGGCGAAACGATGCTACGACCCAATTTTTTCGCGCGATGTATCCACTGGACGGCACGCCAAGTGTCGATCCTGCAGAATTTAGTCCGAGCGAGTAACCCAGCCTGCCCAAGGCTTGCGGTATAAAAGAGCAGAACAATGCCGTGCACACGGAGGACGGCATCGCGCGTTTACAGATGGAAAATTAGCTCGCCGTCCCCGGTGACGGCTGCCGTTTCGTTACGGCCTCTGCTGCCTTGGCCGAACCTGACTCCTCCGTGACGCTAACCGCTTCCGGCGGTTCACGATGGGAACTGGAGCGAAACCCGCAATGGGATTGCTTCATTTCACAACGTGGCAACATTGCTGACAATCGGCTGACGGTCGTCTCGCGGCGAAGTGAACGACTTGGGCGGCACTACATTGCGCTCGAATTGCCGCTGACATAGAAGTCCAAGCCGGTCCCATCGCTGTTCGGCGAGATGTCAATCTCAATCTACTTCCTTGGCGGCACTTCAAGGATTTGACGGTTTTGCGATTCGCTTGCTATCCTACTGGCTTCGGCCACCCTCAATGGGACATTTACTACGAGCGCCGTTCCTGGTGGACCACGCTCGCCGAACTGTCCTCGTTCAATGAAAACCGGGGATAACCATGCGATGGTGACGGAGCGGCGGTGGTTACCGTTTTCGTTTCTTTGCAAGTCCACTCCTCGCCGCCCGCACATCGCCACCGTTCTGCCAATGAAAGACATTGCGACGAATCCCTACCGTTCGTCTTCATCTCCGCCGCAAGAACGAGTCCGACCGCTGACGCGACTACTGGCATGTAGTGCGGGATCGGCCGGAGTGCTTGGGTTGATTTCGTGGGCAATGATGTTCTACGGTCTTCGCGATGTATAGATAAGACAGGAACCCGGCTACCAAATCGTGCTTCATCCGACGGAATTGACCGCATCATTCGGGCTTGGATGTGCGTCGTTCGTCGTTGGACTCTTAGGTTTCATCCGAGCTTTCATTTCGGGGAAGAATTGCCGGGTTTGGATGATCTGTATAGCGGTACTCACGTTAATCTCTTGTCTCCCAGCACTCACCATTGGACAGCAGTACTTGCTCGTCACGTCAGGTAAGTAGAATGAAGGCAGAACCAAGTGGTCGCACGGGAGATCGCCATGACGCGTTTTTCGATGGATCGTCTTGGGGGCGATCCCCGTGATTTCAACCGTTCTGCCACTGAAGTCGCTGCGTCTCTACCAACGGAGAATCGACACTGTTCCGCGTGACGCAAGATATTTTCCTTGGACGGTTTGCTTCACGCGAACGCCTCCACGAACTGCGTGAGTTGAACGTCACTGACATCCTCAACGTCAGCGACACGCCAAGCCAACTCAAAACGGATGACGGACCGTTCCGATCGATCACGTGGCTCGACATCGAAGATCGTACACTGATCCCGGCTGACATCGCTATTAAAGCGATAGACACCATTCATAAATCGCTCACGCAGGACGGCGGCCGTGTCTACGTTCACTGCATGGCGGGTTGGAATCGTTCGCCGACGATTCTCTGGTGCTATTTGATCGCATGCGGAATTGATCCAGACGACGCGGCACGACTCATCTGTGCAAATGCATTCGATGCTGTACCGGGGCACTCGTTGCTGGTAGACTCAAATCTGATCGCAACCGTGCAAACTCACGGGCGCGACAACTACCTGCCACACCAACGTCCGACCGCAATAGCGGCGCCATAGAAGGCAGAACCACGCCGTGCACCTGAGGACGGCTTGCGCGGTTTAACAAATGGAAAATCAACCGTCCGTCCCAGGTGACGGCAACCGTTCTGTGGGAGTCAATTTTATGCCGAATGGATGGAAGCCCGATTGCCTGACAAGCCACAACTGCTGATTGTCGGCGGACCCAACGGCTCCGGCAAAACGACCGTCGCGATGCAGTACGCGACCGCGGAGGGCATTCCATACATCGGTGCCGATGCGATCGCCGCATCGCTTTCCCCGCGTGATCCGACGTCCGCCCGGGTCGAAGCAGGGCGCCAATTCGTTCAATTCGTCGACGATTCGATTGCGGGCAAACGCTCTTGCGTGGTGGAATCCACTTTATCCGGACGGTTATTTCGTAATCGCGTGCTCCCGCATGCAAGAGTGGCTATGAGATCACCATCGTCTTTGTTTTCGTCGATTCGGTCGACATTTGCGTTGCACGTGTCGCCGAGCGGGTTCGCAAAGGTGGTCACGACGTTCCCGAGGCAGATATTCGACGTCGCTACGGTCGAAGCATAAGGAATTTCTGGATGCTTTATCGTGATTTAGCCGATAGTTGGGTCGTGCTGTACAATGGAGGAAGCCAGATACAAGACGTCTCGGTTGGGTCGCGAGGAGAGGTGACGGTTCGGGATGCAACTCTACACGCGATCTTCGTAGCATTGGTTGAATCGTTCGATGATTAGAAAACCCAGCTTGACCGCTGACAAATACGCCGCGATCGATGACTCGTGCGGTTGGGGAGCATTGCGGTTCACGATGCACAAAACGAGAGCCGGCGTCTGGGCGTTCCCAACGTGTATTCAATCAATGGGCGGCTTTACTACGAAACCCCGACTGGCGAGCTCTCCGTTTCAGACCCGTTCGCCGCGACCACAGAACCATGCGATGCACGTGCGGACTGGCAAGGTCTGAGTGACTAGCGGGTGGGAATCCCGCCTGGGTAAGTGCTAGCCACACGCCCAGTATCGAGTGTTGCAGTGGCTGTATAAGACCAGTGGTCGAAATCTGTCATTGAAGCGTACGCAGAAAGGTAGTGAGGGTGAATGGATCGCAGGTGGCCCTGCGGCCGTGAACGGGAATAGCTCCGAAATTTGGTAACTGTTGGATCTGCCCAAGGTTTGTGCATGCCCCAAGGCAACACCGCTTGCAGCGTCATTGGCGAGCTGCCGGTGGAGACCCGGAGTCGGCGCCCCGCTCGCGCTACACAACACGTCAATCAGGCAACCAGTGAGGCCCTGAGGTTCTTGATCGATTCGCGACTTCCAATCTCGATCGATCGAGTATGTCCTAGAAGTGGAATAAGCAACGAAGACAAATGACTCTCAGGGATTCGGACGACCCAGTAGTACCGCAGCGGCCCGAACGCCAATCGGGAAGCGACATGCCGAGTAATATCGGTGCAGGGAAGGCGGGTCGGGATTTCACGCGATCCAGACCGGGCACTGGCCGTACTCAGTGACGGAACCACGGTGCTAACCCGGCTGGATCGCATCTCTCAAAGAGCGAAGACGCATCCACGAAGAGATTTTCAATAATCTCTTCTCGCTGCTCAATTACGAGTTGCTGTGGTACGCCTTTCGCCGACTCAAACGAGGCAAGACGCCGGGAGTCGACAACGTCACGGTCGAGGACTACGAAGCGGATCTCGAAGCGAACCTTCGCGACTTGCTCGATCGACTTCACCGTGGCAGCTATCGCCCGCTGCCAAGTCTGCGTAAGAACATCCCCAAGGGGAATGGGAAGACGCGCTCCCTTGGCATCGCTTGCGTGGAAGACAAACTTGTCCAACGCGCGGTCGTGATGATCCTGGAGCAAATCTACGAAGTGGACTTTTACGACACCTCGTACGGTTATCGCCCTGGGAAATCATGTCACGAGGCACTGTCGACACTCGGTGGGATCATCGCCACGCGAAAAGTGAACTGGATCAGTGACGCCGATGTTGAAGGCTTCTTTGACAACGTGTGCCATGAACGCTTGGTCGAGTTGCTGCGACAACGCATCAGCGACCCCAAGCTGATTCGACTGATCGTACGTTTCTTGAAAGCGGGTGTGATGATCGATGGCCAACTGCAGGCAACCGAAGACGGCGTTCCACAAGGAGCCTGTCTCTCCCCGCTCCTCGCCAACGTGTACTTGCATTACGTGTTGGACGAGTGGTTCGAGCATGATGTGAAACCACGGATGGGCGGCGAGGCGTACTTGATACGCTTTGCCGATGATTTCATCTGTTGTTTCGAGTGCGAATCGGACGCGAGGAGATACCAGTCGGTGCTGCCGAAGCGTTTGGCCCGGTACTCGTTATCAGTCGCCGAGGAGAAAACCAAGTTGATCCGCTTTGGACGCTTCGCCCGCCGCGATCACCAGCGGCAAGGTGAAGGCGCTCCTGCGACGTTCGACTTCCTCGGATTCACCCACTACTGCGGTCGCTCTCGAGCGGGCAAGTTCAAACTGAAGAGGAAAACGTCAGGGAAGAAACTTCGCGTGAAGCTAACCGAGATGCGTCTTTGGTTCCATCATCAACTCTCGACGCCGGTCGGCGAGATGTGGCAAGTCCTGAACGCGAAACTTCGCGGGCACTATCAGTATTACGGTATCAATGACAATTGGCCGCTACTGATAGCATACCGATCGAAGGTTCGTCGGATGGCCAAGCGACACCTCAGCCGCAGGAGTCAAAAGAGCTATGTGAACTGGGATGATTTCAATCGTTTCACGGAGCTTCATCCCTTGGCGAGTCCCCAGCGTTTGACGGACCTGATCGCGATGCACCGGGAGTTGTTACGTGCGGGAGCCAAGTGAAATCTGGGAGCCGGATGCTGTAACGCGGCACGTCCGGATCTACGAGGGGCCGAGGGTCAAGAAGGCAGGGTTAAAATCTTGTGACACCACAATGGGAAACCAGTGGCCAACAGGGAACACAAAGCTTAACCTAAA
>CAVTIV010000015.1:0-124326 GCA_963734865.1 Pirellulaceae bacterium | reverse complement strand
GACCGAAAGGCACTGACCCCGTTTGGACCTGACCCCGTTTGGACCTGGAAAGGCACTGACCCCGTTTGGACCGTTTGGACCTTGCCCTCGTCCTCCGAAAGCCAAGCGGTGAGCGTGCTCCGACCCTCATGGGTGTCGATCGTTTTTCCGTGCTTGATCAGCAGGATGCGGCCCGAAGCAAGACGCCGAATGTGGAACCGGGCCACTGGATGCTTGATAGCGGGGAAGGACGGCGCCGACCAGGTCTTGCCGCTGTCGAATGACGTGCTTTGCATGATCCCTTTCGCAGTGCGAGTGAGCATCCACAGCGTGCCGTCCTTCCGCTCGACAATCATGTGCTCGTGCCAATCGGGATTCGGGAATTTCACGCAGCCGCGCCGCTGCCAAGTCTTTCCCCGATCAGCGGAGACGAAGACATTCGCACCACGCAGAGGATCGAGTTCTGGGAAGCAGTCCTTGAATTGCCGAAAACCAGGGCGTTGATCCAGCGATATCGTCACTGGTCGCCAGGACAAAGAACGCCTTGGGACTATCGCCGCCGGCCACCCAGCACGCCCACAACCGTCCGCCCCGCGTCCGCTCGATCCCAATGGTCATACCGTAATCGAGTTTGTCGTAGCCGTATTCCGGTAGCGGCGACGTGTTCAGCGCAGGCGGGATGAGCGCGTAGTCGGCGATCTTTTCCATGGTCGCGACCCGCAGTGAGCGGGTCGCGGGTTCCTCGGCCGCCAAACTTCCCAGCAGAATGAATGGCAACAATCGCGTCGTCAAGTTTCTCATGGTCATGCGGTTCTTTAGCCGATTGCGGGGACGGAACATCGACGATATCGAGCGATGTAAAACGCCCCACCGACATATTGGCTCCGCCGACCATCATCAATGAGTCGTGATCAATTGGCAACATGCAGTGAAAGAATCGACCGGGGTCGTCGTTGCCAACCACTTCCCATCGCTTGCCATCCTCGCTGAGCCGCTGGACATTGCCTCGCACCGTGCTGACGTAGAGGACTCCGGCGAGCGACTACGATGTCCGCAACATCCCTGACATGGGATCCGCCGGACTTTATTACTATTACCACACGTTCGCGACCGCGTTCAACGGTGCGGGAATTAAAGAACTAATAAGAGGCCGCTGCGCGACCAAATGCACTGAAGGCGAGCAGGTAAGCATGCTGCCTGTTCGCTTAACCGCGAGCAAACCCGTGCAACAAGTGAATCTACGTACATCACAGCGACGGTGCGACACTGGGACAGCCGGGTTGCGACGATTTGACGATAGACTCTGACGAACGTCTGCATAAAATGCCACAAGCGTAGGGTTCGGTATCATAAGTGCCAGCCCGGCTTTCTAGTTTGCTGGAGCAAGCGCCGTATAACCACGGGGATGCACCATGACCACTGATTTGACAAACGCCGAGCGTGCCGTTGAGGAATTTCGCGAACACGAGTTGGCGCGATTGAGTAAGGAATGGTGGTGCTTTCTGTTGGTCGGCATCGTGCTGGTCATTGGCGGCACAGCGGCCATCGCATATCCCTGGTTCACTTCGATTGGTGTGGTGATTTTTCTCGGCGCGGTGTTGATCATCAGTGGCTTGGCGACGATCATCAGCGCTTTTTGGGCAGGCAAGTGGAGTGCCTTCATGGTGCAAATCTTGATCGGACTTCTGTACGTGGTGACCGGATTTATCATCACCGATGCGCCGTTAACGTCACTCGCCCTATTGACGCTGATGCTGGCCGGATTCTTCGTCATTGCCGGTGGCTTTCGGATTGTAACAGCACTGGTGGAAAAGTATCCGCAATGGGGTTGGTATCTGCTCAACGGCGTCGTCACGTTGATGCTGGGTCTGATTATCTTTCGTAGTTTCAAACACCTTCCGGAGGAACCATCGGGAGTTTTTTGGATTATCGGTCTGCTGGTCGGATTGGAACTGCTGTTCAATGGTTGGACATGGATCATGCTGTCACTGGCGATCAAGAAGCTTCCGGCGCGGGCGAGACGACTTCTTAATGTGCCGTCGGTGTCGATGACGATGAGATTGGGCTTGAATCAGCCGCCACAACTGAACTGCTGACAAGGCAAGGCAGGAACGCAACGATAGGAAGGGACATCAATTGACTCGTTGAATAAAAAACTGGTGAATGGGGAACTGTTCGCGGCGGTCAATCGATGATCCTTTGCAAAATCTTAGGCAGCGAACGCACGTTTGTCGTTTGGAGATACGCCAGTGGCTGCGTTCTTGGTTGTCTGGTCACTCTTCGGGGGGCGGTTTGTGGTTTTCGGACCAGGGGTCTCCCGTCAGCCAACCCCGACGCCAGATGAAGTAGATTAATCCCGAGGCGACCGCGATCATCACCAGCCAAGCATATACGTAGCCGTATGGCCAATTCAGTTCAGGCATGTTCCCAGGGCGACGGGGATTGAAGTTCATGCCATACACTCCGGCGATGAAACTGAGCGGAATGAAGATCGTGGCGATGATCGTCAGCACCTTCATCACTTCATTCATACGGTTACTGACCGTCGACATGTAATACTCGCGCAGGTCGGAACCCATTTCTCGATAGGTATCCAACAAATCCATCAACTGAACCGTGTGGTCGTAGCAGTCTCGCAAATAGAACTGCGTTTGCGCGGTGAACAGCGAGTGTGGGTCGGGCATCAGGTGCACGAGCGCGTCCCGCAACGGCCGAATTGCTCGGCGCAGGTTCATCAGGTCACCCCGCAAGTCATGCAACCTCGACATGAAATGGGTCGGTGTGCCAGTGGAAATTTGCTCGTCCAAATCCTCGATCACCTCGCCGTACTCATCGACGATCGGAAAGTACGAGTCAATGACCGCATCGATCAGCGAGTAGGCCAGAAAGTCCGCGCCAAATTGACGGGTTCGACTGTAACCATTTCGCAGTCGTTCGCGTACCGGCTCCAGACAATCGATCGGCCGTTCCTGGAGCGTGAGCACGTAGTTATTTCCCAGAAAAATACTAAGTTGCTCAAAAGTTACCGGATGACCATCCTCCGGCTCCGCCTTCATAACGACCCAAATGACGATGAACAGATGGTCATCGTACACTTCCACCTTGGCGCGCTGGTGATGGTTGATCACGTCTTCCAATGCCAACGCGTGCAAGCCAAACCTTGCTTGCAGCTGAGTCAGTTGGCCCACGTCACCGAGACCGCTGACGTTGATCCAGCGAATCAACGAATCGTCCAGTTGCTCGCATAACTGGTCCATCGAACTCGGAGTCTGCTCGACGAAGCGGTCCGAATCGTACTGGATCAATTGAAGCGACGGTGCGGCAAACTCGGGATGTGGGTGCAACGTCCCCGGACTTGATCCCGGCGGTGTTTGTCGCGTGATCCGAGGTGTCTTCCGCCGGTTGTGCCTTGTTCGTCGCCGTGTCAATGCATCGCTTCCTCAGTTTCAGCCTGTCGTGCCGCCGTCGATTTGTTCCCATTGCTGAAGAGCCAAGTGTGCCGCGACCGGCGCCGAGGTTCTGGCCTCAAAGCTATTGAGCTCTTGATAGACAGGACGAAGAACTTCTCCCCATTCGTTGTTGCAATATTCGTGCATCACATGACGTGCGCCGGCAATGATGGTGAAATCGACCGAGTGGTGAACGAGGGCCCGAAGCAGGGGCGCCACCGCAGGCTTTCCGATCGTGATCAACCCCAAGGCGGCATCCCAACGTGCGCCCGGATCCGAGTCTTCCAACAGGCGGATCAACGTGTCCACCGAGGAAACATCCGCAATTTCTGCAAGAATCTTGGCACATTCCCATCGCGTGTGATCGCGTGGCGAATCGGCGAGTTCCGCGACTGCCGGGACGGCCGCAGCGCCGATCATCACCAATTCGTTGCAAGCCTCGATTCGTTCGCTCGCATCCTTACTTGACAGTTGATTCACGAGCTCGCTGATTTTGGTCAACATTTCTTCGCTTGGTTCCTTGCTCACGACACACCTTTCTCTTCTCTTAGCTAACGAAACATGGACAATCGGAGTGACGCGACGAACTTCGTCGGCGCTGAATGACCAGCGCCGAGGCAACTGGGTCGCCCGACAACTCCCTCAAGTCTAACCGAGATGTTCTTTCGGCCAACCATGCCTTGCTTTGCCGTCGCATTCTGTTGCGCCGTCTGCACGAGAGGTTTGTCAACGCCCAAATTCAGGGTCATGCGCTGCACGGCAAATTGGCCCAGAGCACGAGGACCATCGGGAAGTCCTATCATTCCCGCGGAGGTCAAAGGATAGACACTTCAAAACGCGCTGGCCATCCGGCGTCGGCGAGTATAGACCAGCGCGGCAACCACGATGATCCATGCGCTCGCGGCCACCGCGACTGACCATCCTATCCAGGCTGGCGTGTAAAGAAAGCGAATCCGCCAATGTCCCTTTGGGACCAGCACACCCTGCTTCAGGTAGTCGACGCAATGCACGGTCAACGGTTTCCAATGTGTCTGATCGATCGACCTGAATTCGGCATTCCAATTCCCATCTTGAAACGCTGGACGGCTGAACACACCGGAAATGTCGGTCGTCAGCTCAATCTCCAGGAATTCGGGTTGCGCGACAACGACTTGGACCGCCTGATGCGACTCGGATGAAACCGGAACGTCGGATGGCTCGATCGATCCGCCAGCGTCAATCTCGATGCGGGGCACTGCCGACTCTGGTATTTCATTCAGCTCAACAAGCAACTCTGCAAAGTCGTCCACTGACATCTGGCTCTCAGTGATCGGTTGCCAGGATGGGTGAAAATGAAACAGCATTGTTGCGGTGCGTGAATAGTGGACGTCGACCAGCGTGGCAAGGCGCCCCGGTTCCATCACTTCTACCGACTCGCTGGTCGTGTGGATGACGCCGTCAATTGCCAGCCAGCGTCGCACCGAACGCCAAAATCGGTCAGTTTCTTGCACATTCATGCCTTGAGTGACCTGTTCGGCGGCTCGCCAAAACATCGCCATCTTGTGGCTCCGAATTGACGTCATGTTATTGAAAACGGATTGCCGCTGAGCCAGATGCCAGCGGCCGAACCAGGCATGTCTCTCGCTCGCCTCGACATCGATCATGCGATCCGAATCCCGCGACTGCTGCCACAGTTTCGGCCAACCACCGTCGGACTGGGTTCGCATCCACCGAAGGTCTGAATCGTCGTCGCTGGGTGCGTTTGGCAACTCAGCGATCAAAGCCAACTCTCGTTCAATCGGCACGCGTGAAGTCAATGCCTGGCCGCTGATCGCAAGATCGATCGCGACAATCCCCAGCAGGTATAGCTTCATCCTGCGTTGCTTCAAACGGATCGTTTTTCGCGCTCGCAGAACCAAGCTGATGGCAGCCACGACCAATGCCGATTGCAACAGTGACCGTTGAATCTGGGCCAGCCCACCGACGATGTCGAGGGGTCCCCAATCGTCGTCGACAGGAAGATGCACTTTTGTAACCGCAAACAGGGCGGGCGGATTCCATCGCCAACCGAAGACCAGCAGGCTGGCAACCGTTAGCGCGACCAGCAACACCATGGTCACCCGTCGGGCCAGTACGAGCTCACGCCAATCGCGTCGATCAAGCCATGCGGCCGTGACCATCGCAGCGGCGAGTGAAAACATCGGCAGCCACTTCGCCGGATATCGAAACGCGTCGTATCCGGGAACGAAGTGGTACAGCCACCAATACAATCCCCCGATCGCACTGTCGGCGCCGCCGATCGTCCCGGTGGCCGCCTGTATCCACCAAACCACACCGAAATGACCCATCGCAAGTAGCAAACTCGCGATCGCGATTGCTAGCCAAGCGTCGAATCGTAATCGCCGCCCCTGACTGATCCGTGACATCAGCGCGATTGCGACCAGCATCCCCACGTAAATCGAGGGCGTCCAGAATCGCCCGTCGCCGGAAAACAAACGGCTGATCCGACGGTTGACCGGAAAAGGCGAACCGAACGCATTGGGCGTAACAAGTTCAGCACAGTGCCAGGGGGGCAATGAAAACTGAAACGCTTGATAACGCCGGCTGTCGGTTCGCGGCGGATCGAGCCAATCGCCATTGTCAACGCCTCGAACCCGATCGCTTTGGCGGCTCCATGACAGCGATGCGGCAAGTTGCGGTGCCGAGAGCGCGAGTGCCAACATTGGCGCCAGCACCATTGTGCCGAGCATCGAGTATCGAGCAACGCGACTGCTGTTGGCGAATCGAACAAGACAGACGACAGCAGCGACAAGCATGACGTGCAACGCCGATTGCGGGTCTCCACCCAATACCATCATGGCCATCGCAGGACCAGCGATCAGTACTCGTTGGCCAGTCGGAAGTCTGCGCCGACGGATGATCGGACCCAACGCCAACGGAAGCCACGCCGCACCGACTAGAAATGGCGGGTTCGTACAAAGAAACAACACACTACCCGAGAGCGGATAGATGACAGCGGCAATCGTTGCCGAGCCCCGAGTTGCGCCGACCAGAGTGCACAGGCACGAGCCGCGAAAGACGCCAGAATCAAGTGCAGCGCCACGTACCAAGCCAGCGACAACTGTGGCGGAATCGGCAAGGCGAACAACAGGACTCGAACCGGATAAAAGACGGCGGTCGTCGTTTCACCGACCAACGGAATTCCGGTTTGGTCAAGCGGGTTCCACAGGGGCAACCATTGTGACTGCGTGCGATACGCGACGTAGTCATAAAGCGGTGTGTAAAAATGGCTCACGTCGCGAAACGCCAGTCGATCGATCCCGACCAGCGTCGTGGCAAATAGCAACCCAATCACGACGGGCGCGACAAGAACGCTCGTCCGGTTCAGTTGCATAACATATCTATCCCACCAAAGCTGAAACGTCCTGTACAACAGGTTTCGTGCCCATGCTTGGGCACAAGGTCGGTACCCCAAACCAACCAACCTGTTGTGACGAAGCGGCAAGGTCAGCGTGGAGCAGTGACGACGCCGGCTTGCGATTGCAGACGCAGGGAATCGGCTCGCTGCACCACGATATCGGTTGGTTCGAGCGTTTTGGGCACCAGTTCGACGTCGATGATCCGTTCGTCACGAAGCTCTCCGGGCCACAGCGTTTCCGAGACGAAATCGAGTCCCGGAAGCTGATACCAGGGCGGATTGATTCGCCGCCGAATCGTCTCGGTTCGAAATCCGTCTTTCTCGATCCGAAACTCACGCGTTCCATAGTAGACGAAACTCGTGGCCGCTGGTGTGGTACCAATCACTTGATTGTCGATCGATACGGTCGCGCCGGGCGGATTCGTCCGGACCATCATGCGCCGCCGCACGCAACCGACGCTGCACATCGCGGCCGATGCCAGCAGCAGGACGGTCAGTCGACAGGGGAACAGGGCGGAAGGCACGTACTTACGGATCCCAAGGAATGGCGTGTAACGACGTCAACACAGTTGGTGATTAGCAACCCGGCCAGATCTGAATCTAGACCGGTTTAACGGGGAGACGATTTTTTTGATTCGAGGATGAGTTTCACACGGCCTCTGCACTGCACACGCCAAGTGGTCGTCGGTTGTGAATCTACATTGACCGGATATTCCATCCTCCGTAGTATCGATCGTGAAATGAGTATTCAGGATGACGATCCGCTGTTGAAATCGCCCCCGGTCCTGCCGATGACGGGCACCATTCGGGTCGAAGTCTCCGATGGCCAACTGCAAGTTTCTCAGGCCAAGAGGGCATTCTTGACGGTGATTCGTGGACGAGCAGATTTGGGCGTCCATGCCTTCATCGAAGGCCGCGCCGTTGTTGGCCGTGACCCCGAGTGTGAGTTTCCGCTGCTCGACCATCGGGTTTCCCGCCGACACGCGACCATCATGTCGGTGAGTGCGGACCGATATCTCATCCAGGATTTGGGATCGACCAACGGCACCCGCGTGGGCGGTTCATTCATCGCCGGACCTCATCTGTTACAGGACGGAGATAAAATCCTGCTTGGCGAGACCGTGATTCGATTCTCGCTGGCGGATGAAATCGACATCGGTTTTCAAAGTGAGATCGCGATGTTGGTCGGGACCGATCCGCTGACGGGTCTCCCGTCCAAGCGTCGATTTGATGAAGCCCTCGAATTTGCCCTGCAGTCGGCAAAGCAAGGTAGCGGCTCGTTGGCAGTGCTGATGATGGACATGGACGGTGTCAAGCGGATCAACGATACGCATGGCCATCTGTTCGGTGCTCACGTCATCGGGGAAACCGGTCGTTGGATCGCACGTGTGTTGGGCTCGCAAGGACGAGCCTGCCGCTTCGGAGGTGACGAGTTCAGCGCGTTTCTGCCAGGCCACGATTTAACTTCGGCGCTAGCAATTGCCGAACAGATTCGCGGCGCCGTCGAAACCGCGGCGATGGAGAAGGACGGAATCTCTCTTCAACCCACAATCAGCATCGGTGTGGCGTGCTATCCCGAATCGGGCCGCGAAGTTCTCGACCTCATCTCGAGGTCCGACGAATCGCTCTATCGGGCCAAAGCTCAAGGCAAGAACTGCGTTTCCACCTGAAGTCGCTGGCAGTCACTGATCACGGTCAGCCGTTCATGTAGCAACACTCTCAACGAATCGATGTCGCTGCGCTAGTCGATGCCCAGGCCGCGATGGGATTTTTGGTCATCCTGGGCAAGTCGTGGTGCTAGGAGCCGTTGGTGGGATCGACGACCAGGAAGATTGCAATCGAAAGCAGTAGCGCACCGGCGAAGCGAAGTATCAGCACCTTTCGCTCAAGGTTGTGCTCGCTCTTGGAGAACCAATGGCCGATCGCCGCAATCAGGATCACGCTCCACAATCCCCGCGAACTGTAGACGACGTTGGCCAGCGCCGCATGTCCCCAAACCGCGATGGTCGATGTGAAAATGAGTGATTGCAAGCCGATCAGAAAACTTCCGCCGAGGATCCACGACCACGCGGGACGCTCAATCTGACGCAACGATCCTTCGAACCGGGGAATCATCGCGAAGGAAAGTGTCGCCGCCAGGATCATCATGATGGGCATGAATCGACCGACGCCCCAGGCGGGCGACCACAATTGGACGAGCACATCAAAGAGTGCGTAGGAGGTGGCCGCAATGGTCGAGCAAACCGCGGTGTACAACACTCGGCCATGCGCACCCCGGCCACTCGAGCCAAGGAGCGCGATGGCGCAGGTTGCCAGCACCGCGGCAAACCACAGCCGACCTGGAACCGGCTCGTTGGACAATGCGAACAAGAACCCCGCGACCAACAATATCTTCAAACCGAGCATCGGGGTGGCGACCGAAACATCGCCACGAGTCAGGGCAAGAATCGAAAAGATCTGGCCACCGATAAACAGCACCGCAACCAAACCGGGTTGCCAAAGCAAGGTGGCTGATGGGATCACGCCTCCCAAAAAAAAGAGCGGCAAAAAAATGAACCCCGTGAGAACGTTGCAAACGAATGTGATTCGCCACGCATCAAACCTCCACTGCGTCGCCCGCTTCAGAAACAGGACGCCGAAGGTGTACAGCACCGAGGCCAGCAACGAAAGCCAAATCACAATCGGCGTCATCTGCAATGGTGCCCGCTTGGGAAGAGAAGACGACGGGGCATCAGTTGGCAATCGGGGTGATCTCGATGATGTGTCTCACCGGCACCACCGCGGCGGCGACCGCGTCGGCCAGCGGCCTTCGCTCCGTCTCGGTCCGCCGTACCGCGCCCTCAAAGTCATCGCTTGCCTCACGGCTGTGGAAGACTCCTTTGACTTGCTTCGTTTCATAGGCCTGTTTTGCGGCAACAGCCTGGTCGACACGATCAAACGCGTCGCAGAAGGGATTGTTGGGGAAGTCCGATGGAAGATGCACACCTGCGGATAGTTGTTCCGCTGTGTACTGACGCGAAACACCGCCCCAGGTGACTTGATACAAACCCTCGTTGGCGGCAGTCGCTTTCAGCACGAATCGGTTCAAGTCTTGTTGGAACGGAACCAACGTCATGCCTGAACGAATGGAGTTGTCGTCATCCAGGTCACCGCGCGCACAATACGGGTATCGCGAGCTGGTCAACTGCAGTCTTCCATTGTCGCAAGATTCGACGACGTGACCCGCGGTCGCGGTCGCGGTATCGGAATCAAGATCGATCGTGACCGTACCGATCTCACCATCGATCCCCAACGCGTTCAAAAACGCGTAGGCCATGATCACGTGTCCGGCCCAACCGGGATGGATACCGTCGTTGCCGGCAACCTGGTAGGGATCGGCGGCCGTCGCATGATGCTGGTCTGGAGCGAAAACTTGCGCCTGCAGCATCGGCCAAAAGATGTCGGCGAAACGAACGTCTTCCCGCTCGGCGACCTCGATCGCAATATCCCGTAGCGCACAGAGATTCAGATTATGTTGTTCCAGCGTTCCCGATCGGCTTTTCACCCATGCGGCAATCTTGCCTGCACAACCCGGCGATCCGACGACGACGCGTACGCCGTGCTCCTTGAACCGACGAACGATCGCGGTGTAGTGATCCTGGAACCACCGCCCGTTGGTGACATCAAAGGGCCGATACCTGGAATCGTTCATGCCGTAGGCCAGCGTGGCAATGGTCGGCTCGAACGTCAGGCAGTCTTTGTCCATCCGTCTCAGGAAGCCGTCGGTCTTCTCGCCGCTCCAGCCGTATTGGCGAACGGTCACCTGCCATTGCGGAACGCACACAGTCAAGTAGGTTTCGATGATCCGCGAATACATCTTTTGTTCGGTAATCGAATCACCACAGATCGCCAATTGATCTCCTTGTTGCAGGATCAATCCGCCCGGCTGGGGCGCTTTTCGCGGGTTGAACACGGCGAACGCGTCGTCGTCTGGCTTGACTTCATACTCGTAGGGCCCAAATACCAGCGGCGCCTTCGGAAGCGATCTCGAGTGCCTGGCCAAACAGTGGTAACGGTCCTGAGGTCATCAGGATCAAGTACAAACACACGCGAAACATGATGGCTTTCAGATTGGATGGTTTTCTTAACGGGGCCGCGAGGCATCGGCGGTCGAGTATATCGTGATCGCGTGTTGGCCACAGACCGCGAAGAAACTTGGCTGGCAGGCTCACGATCTGGTGTTTTCGATCGCCGTGCGTACGGCATCTTGATCGATATCGCCGACCAGTTCGACCTTGCCAATCCCCCTTGGCAGGATGAATCTTAGTTTGCCGTGCGCAACTTTCTTGTCGCGCATCATCACCGGAAGCATCTGATCGGGATTGGCCGTGTCCAGAGTCGTTGGCAGGCCGCTGGCCAGGGACAATTGGGTTTGCCGATCGAGCAATGACCGATCGCACATTCCCAGCTCGATTGCGAGTCGCGCCGCCATTTGCATCCCGATCGAGACAGCCTCGCCGTGAAGCAACGTGCCATAGCCACAAGTCGCTTCGATCGCATGCGCAAAAGTGTGTCCATAGTTCAGGATTGCCCGACGACCACTTGTCTCGCGTTCGTCCGCACCTACGACTCTTGCCTTGGACTGACAACTTCGGGTGATCGCGTGACGCAGTGCGTCAACATTTCGATCGACCAGTGCCGCGGCGTTGTGCTCGAGCCAGGCAAAGAACTCGGCGTCGTCAATCACACCGTACTTGATCACCTCGGCCAAGCCGCTGCGATAGCTGCGCTCGGGCAGTGTCGACAAGACATCCACTGCGACCAATACCAACGACGGCTGCCAAAACGCGCCGACCATGTTTTTGGCACCGGCAGATTGATTCCGGTCTTTCCACCGACACTGCTGTCGACCATGGCCAGCAGTGTCGTGGGAACTTGCACAAAGCGAATCCCGCGTGCGAACGAAGCGGCCACATATCCGGCCAGATCGCCGACCACGCCACCACCCACCGCAAAGACAACGCTCCGTCGGTCGGCGCCGTTTTCGAGCAGCCAAGTCAGCAGCCGCTCGAATTGATCGATCGATTTACTCGTTTCGCCCGAGGGAACCGTCGTTGCGTTCACCCGGATCGATTCTCCGTTGATCCTCAAATCCGACAGATCGCGGACCAGTGGACGTGCCCAGTTCTCGAAGACCGCTTCATCGGCGATCACCATCGCGTGCGACAAATCGCCCAAGGCATGAGACACCGATGTCGCCATCGCGTGCCCCAGCGTATCAGCGATCTCGATCTTGTAACTGCGATCTTGAAGGGATACGTCGATCGCGGTCACGTCAGACCTTTGCAACGGGGATACCATGCTTTTGACTCATGTCTACTTGTTTGTTTTGATTCCTCTTCCGACAACTTACTCCATGACCGACTTACCGATCGATCCGGCAACCAATCTGGATCCTCATGCCGATAAGTACAACGATCCGCGAGCGAGAATCACCAAACGGGGCATTTGGCTGGGAATCGCCGTCGCGATGTTCGGTATCATCGGCGCGGCAGCCAGCATTTACGGACGCCGCACTCGTTTGGGGGAAACGACCCGATTCTGGGGCCAGGAAACCATCACGGCGCTGCAGTTGGGCGAAAAAATTGAGTTGATCGCCAAGCGGGGAGTCGAGTTTCCGATGGTTGAATTATCCGGCACACCGGGACTCGGACACCTTCGGCGAGCCTTGTTGGACGAGCGAACCTACGACTGGCAGACCGAAAGTGCTGCCACCGTGCTTTCAAAATCGTCGGAAAACGTTGACGAATTCTGCGTGACGCTGAGGGTGACCGACCCCACGGCCCACCGCGTGGGAACGGTCGACATCGACATCGACATCACCAGCGGTTGGGTGGGGCCAAGTGACGAGGCGCACTGTGTGCAGGTCGCCGCTCGCAAGCGATCGGGGTTGCGCAATTTCCTGTCGACGATCATGCACAAAGAGCGGCAACGGTACGATATGCGCGACAGCGAGTGATCACCCATCACTTGTCGGCCGCTCGTCCAATCGCCGGCGAGCAGCGATCGACTGACCGGCATCGATACCCACCCCCCGGAGATCGCTGGGTACGAACGGTGTTTTCTTGCGTTCGTAGAAGGAAAGGTCGACGAGAGCGCCCTTAATTGCTGCACAAATTGGGCGATTCGGCGTATAATCGAGCAACATTCCCCCCCGCCCCCACTCCTCTTCTTTTTCCGCCCCGCGCGTTGGCCGGGCGATGTGAGAGATTGTTCATGGCAACGGCGACTGATCCCCATCCCCAATCGATGAC
Source organism: Pirellulaceae bacterium (assembly GCA_963734865.1). Lineage (GTDB taxonomy): Bacteria > Planctomycetota > Planctomycetia > Pirellulales > Pirellulaceae > CBDCUW01. The sequence goes on along the minus strand of CAVTIV010000015.1, from coordinate 111,208 downwards.
TCCGATCCCGGTCGAACCGGTCACGAGCGACGATAGCGAGGGAGAGGTGTTAGATCCGACTCGCCGGTTTGTCTGGTTTCAAGCGGCACCCGCTTGGTTGGTCAGCACGCTCGTTCATGTTTTGATCCTGCTGGTGTTGGGACTGGTGACCATCGCGGATCCGACCAAGATCGTGAATGTCTTGACGGCCTATAGCAACAGCGAAGAAGGACCGGAGATCGAGGAGTTCACGATCGAGGAGATCGATCCGGGTGAAGTTTCCGAGATGGAAGAAATCACCGAACCGGTGGAAGTGGCTGAACAATTGGAAATGATCGAGCCGACACCGGTCGAGCCGATGGAACTGGCCACGGTCGCCGTGGAGATGACCGATTTGGCAGCGGAGATGGCCCCCTCGGCCGCCACCCTGCAGACACTCGCGTCGATGTCCGCGGCACCGATGAGTAGCCGAAGCGCGGACATGAAAAAGAAGCTGTTGCGGGAATATGGCGGCAATGAGAGCAGTGAAGCGGCGGTCACCGAAGCGCTCAAGTGGCTATCGCGGCATCAAATGCCCAACGGGTCTTGGACGTATGCGCACAACCTGGTTTGCAATGGCGCTTGTGGAGACCCGGGCGAACCGAACCGAGTCAAAGCGTTCAATGCCGCCACTTCGATGGCGCTGCTTCCGTTCATGGGCGCCGGACAGACTCATGTGCATGGCGAATTCAAGCAAGTCGTGTTTCGCGGCCTGCGCTTCTTGATTCAAAATGGCAAGCTCGGCAAGCAGAACGGGATGCCCGTTCTCGATTTGTCCGAAGGACCGGGAAACATGTACTCGCATGGTCTCGCAGCGATCACTTTGTGTGAAGCCTACGCAATGACCGAAGATCCCGAACTCGCCGGTCCGGCACAAGCGGCTCTCAATTTCATCGTCTATGCGCAATGTCGTGATGGCGGTTGGCGGTACCGACCGCAGCAACCTGATGGCGGCGACACCTCCGTGACCGGATGGCAAATCATGGCGCTCAAGAGCGGTTACATGGGCCACCTGGCGGTTCCGCCGTCAACGATCCAGGGATCGATGTTGTTCCTGGACAAGGTCCAGTCGAACGGCGGTTCGACGTATGGCTATGCCAAACCGGAGGCCGGGATTCGACCGGCCTGCACGGCGATCGGATTGTTATGCCGAATGTACACCGGGTGGGACAAATCGCATCCGGGGATCGTTCAGGGCGTCAAGGAACTCAGCAAGATTGGCGTTCTCAAGAAAGATATCTACTACGACTACTATGCCGCTCAGGTGCTGAGACATAACGGTGGTGCCCAGTGGGACAAGTTCAACGTCGAACTGCGAGATTGGCTGGTGTCGACGCAATCGCAAAAGGCGGGAGAAAAGGGAAGCTGGCACTTCCCGGACAGCGCGTCGCATCGTGGCCCCAAGGAAGGTGGCCGACTGGCAAGCACATCGTTCGCGACAATGATTCTGGAGGTCTACTATCGTCACATGCCGTTGTATGCTGACGCCGCCGCCGAAGATGACTTCCCGCTGTAGTTCGGCCGAATCGATGAACCCCTACGATTCGCCACCCGATGCCCCGCGCGAGACAGATGCGACGGAGACTCGCGCCCCCAACTCTGACCCGGATGATCTGCGAAAAAAGCAACTTGCGCTGGTCATCCGGCTGATGGTGCTGAGCGTCGCGACGACATTGATTTCGGCAATGGTTGCGGTTTTCGCCGGTTTTGACCTGGTTTCGTCGTCTCTTCTGGTCGCTTTGATTCTCGGGATCGGGTTTACCGTTTCCTGGAAAATTTAGCGGCAGCATCGGCTGGCCAATGGTCGGCTGAAGATCCGCGGAGGCTGGATCCGTGGTTCGCCAAGAAACGAGTTTCACGGCGGTTGCCAAATTCACGCGGTGGTGCCTGGCGAGCCAAAAGCAAGGTGTCACAGCGGCGATTGGAACGACATCTTTTTCGGGCAATCGAAACTTCGAGCGAAATCGCCGTTGACAACGCTTACCGGCGGTTGCTAATCCCGGAATCACCGTGGTGATCGAACGGTCGATCGCCATCCGTCCACACAATGTTTATTTCAGAAGTTTCATCGTTGGTGAACGCTTTGCGGGAAACGTTCGCTGGCCTCCCAACTTGGTCGGAGCGAAGATCACCTGCTACGACGGTTTCTGGGTCAATCGTCTCGGCAAGTGGCTCCACGTTGAAACTTCACTGAGCATCGGGACGTCGCTTCGGCGGCGTCCCGATGCCAGGATACACGGCCAATCCCTCTACCAGGTGGCCAACGGGTTACGCCGACGACGAAAATGATCGTTGCATCAGCCCGTCGATCCTGTACGATCCCGTGATGCCTGACGACGCCAAACCTAACGAGCAATCTTCGTTCGCCAGTATCGACGTCACAGGCGATACCTCGGTGGAGGAACTGGTCGTCGCCGCGGCCAAAACCGGCCCACCGAAAGCTCCCGTCGATCCGACCCACCACGCCCTACCTGCGGACCCGGTAGACGCGATGCCTGCCGATCTCAGCAACCATCGGCCCCAAGCAACCACGGGCGAGAATGAATCGGGGCAACCGAGCAAAAAGCCATCTCCCCGTGTTTCGCCTCGCGAGCTGCGGCTGGTCAAACGGAATCGTCATGCGTTCATTGCCTGCGTGCTGACGGCGATTTTCATGGTGGTGTTGCTTTGGAGCACCGGATTGCTGCGACGAGGGGACTCATCGGAACTGTTGGGAATCGTTCCCAGCGTGCTGTTCGAGGATATGTGCAGCAACGTCGCCAAGGACCATCTGGATAAGCTTCACGTGACCGAATTCGAGGTCACCGATGAGATGATTCCGCAAGTGATCAAGCTCGATTCACTGGAAACGCTGATCCTGGACCGGGGAGTTGTGACCGATCGATCGATGAATCCGATTTCCGCATTGCCAAAGCTTCGGCATTTACGGCTCCGACATTCGCCGATTACCGATGAAGGCCTCCGGACGCTCGCCCAATGCGAATCATTGTGGTACATCAATCTTCCGCATGCGAACTGTACCGCCGACGGGATCGCGGCCCTGGCACAGCTTCCGCGTCTTCGTCAACTACGGCTTGGTTCGCGGAATCTGGGGAATGAAGTCGCCGATTCGATCGCCTTGATTGAGTCGCTGCGTGGAATCCACTTGATCGGCGTTGCGGTGACGGACGAAGGATTGAAAACGATGGCGGCGATGCCCCATCTGGAATCGCTGTACCTGGATGATTCCAAGGTTACCGAGGCGGGCTGGGAATGGATTTTTAAAAACTTCCCCCAGATTCACGTGCACGTCAATCAGTCCCATCATGATCGCGATCCCAAGGCGCATGTCCATCACGACTGATCGCACCGCGGTTTTGTCAGTTTTGGTGCGTCATTTCCTGATCGACCGATTCGAGCCAATCTCGACGCCGCCGATCAGCACCACCTCCAGAGACAATCAAAGGCGGACACCCTGCGAAAGATGACAGCTTTACCACCAAGAATCCGCACTCTCACCGATCGGCTCGACTCGCTGCAAGTCGATGCGATGTTGGTCACCGATGAGATCAACGTCCGCTACTTGTCGGGCTTTAGCGGCGACAGTTCGTATCTGATCGTTCGCAAAAACGAGGCAATGATCCTCAGCGACGGACGGTACGAAACTCAGATCGCCCAGCAGTGCCCGTCGCTGACCACCGCGATTCGTCCACCGGGGCAATTGATGCCCAATCTGCTTCAGCAGGTCGTTGCTGGGCTGAGCGAAAAACGGATCGGTATCGAGTCAGCACACGTTACGGTGGCCGATTTTCGTCGGATCAGCGAACTCTGCCCCGACGTCACGTGGGTCGAAACCGCGAATGTGGTCGGGGAGCAACGGATGATCAAGGACGATGAAGAGATCCGCGCGACGCGACGCGCCGTGGACATCGCTCAGCGCAGCTTTCGAGTCACTCGTTCCGCTACTCAACGAGGGCTCGAGTGAGCGGGCGATCGCTCACGAATTGGAAGCCAAAATGCGTTTGTTGGGAGCCGAGGGGGTCAGTTTTGCACCGATTGTCGCCGCCGGTGCGAGTGGTGCGCTGCCCCATTATCATCCCCGAAACGTGGTCATCGGTGACGCCTCGACCCTGCTCATCGATTGGGGGGCGTGCTATTGCGGTTATGCCAGCGATTTGACCAGGACGCTCCATCGCGATCACGTTTCGGACAGATTTCGGCGGGCGTACGAGGCGGTACTGGACGCACAGCAGGCCGCAATTGGTGCGATTGGCCCCGGCGTGGCGGCCAAGGAGGTCGATTCGGTTGCCCGGGACGTGCTGCGGCGGGCAGGGCTTGGCGAGGCGTTCAAACATGGGCTCGGGCACGGCACCGGACTGCAAATCCACGAAGCCCCACGGATGTCGTCAGTGAGCGAAGAAACGCTCGCCACGGGCATGATTATCACCGTCGAGCCGGGCGTCTACTTTGAGGGTGACTTTGGAATCCGAATCGAGGACGATGTGCTGGTAACCGATCAGGGGCACGAGGTTCTTAGCAGCCTGGCAAAGGGCCTCGATGATTGCCGTTTGATGCTGTAAAACTTGCCAGTGCTTTGTCAACGTATGTTTGGACGGTTGGCCAGGAACAGGAGTCAGGTCGCACAAGCCGCTCGCGGCCCCCCAGGGGCGTTTCGCAGCTTTGCTACCTGACCCCTGTCTTCGGATCAAGCGAATGCTTCATGCTGACCAGGCACTGGCCCGATGACGAACGGGCCCGATGACGAACGGGCCCGATGACGAACGGGCCCGATGACGAACGGGCCCGATGACGAGCAAATCACCCCCCCCCCCGAGTTTTCTGACGACGAGTCAAGCATGAGCAAAGGCGGCAAGCCCAGAGACGATGTGTTCGATATTGAACGCATTCGCCAAATCATCGAGCTGATGGAGGAGCACGAGTTGAGCGAAGTCGACCTCCAACAGGGTGACGAAAAGATCAAGCTGAATCGCGGCTCGGCGGCTCCGGTCTATCCCGTGACCGCGGTTGCTCCTTCGCCCCTGCCCGTAGCAGCCTCCTCGGCTGCTGCCACGCCGGAAGCGGCCGGAACGATTGCCATCAACGCCCCGATGGTCGGTACCTTCTACTCGCGTGCCAATCCGGAGTCCGAGCCGTTCGTCAAGGTCGGCGACATGGTTAGCGAAGAGAGTGTCGTGTGCATTGTCGAGGCGATGAAAGTGTTCAACGAGATTCCCGCCGAGTGCCGCGGAAAGATCGTCGAGATTCTCGTCCAAGATCAACAAACGGTCGATTTCGGGAAGCCGATGTTCCGAGTCCAACCGAACACCTAGCATGAAGACCATCGAGTGTTTCAAAAAATCCTGATTGCCAACCGTGGCGAAATCGCTCTTCGCGTCATCCGAGCCTGTCGCGAAATGGGCATCGAGTCGGTCGCCGTGTTTAGCGAAGCCGACGCCGAATCGATGCACGTCAAGCTCGCCGACGAAGCGTATTGTGTCGGCAAACCGCGCAGCGTCGACAGCTATCTGAAGATCGACCAGATCATCGCCGCGGCGGAAGTTGGCAACGTCGACGCGATTCATCCCGGTTATGGTTTTCTGGCCGAGAACGCACATTTCAACGAAGTCTGTCGAGCAAGCGGTTTCGAGTTCATCGGCCCAAGCCCGCAGGCGATGGAAAAGCTGGGCGACAAAAATACGGCTCGATCGATGGCGATCGCCAATGATGTTCCGGTCGTTCCGGGCAGTGACGGATTGATCGATGACGATGCCCAGGCGATCAGCGTCGCTCGCCAGATCGGCTACCCGGTGTTGATCAAGGCGACTGCCGGGGGAGGTGGCAAGGGGATGCGGGTCGCCCAGGATGAAGCATCGTTGGCCGCCGCGTTGGGACAAGCCCGTCACGAGGCGCAGGCTGCCTTTGGCAACGGTGCCGTCTACCTGGAACGCTATGTCGTCCAACCCTCGTCATATCGAAGTCCAAGTGATTGCCGACAAACATGGCAACGTTTGCCATCTATTCGAACGTGATTGCAGCGTCCAACGGCGCCATCAAAAACTGATCGAAGAGGCGCCCAGCCCCAGTCTTGCCGGATGATCGTCGAGCGGCCATTTGCGATGCGGCCGTCCGAATGATTCGTGGAGCCGACTACAGCAATGCCGGTACGGTCGAATTCATTGTCGACGCGGATAACAACTTTTACTTCATTGAAGTCAACGCGCGGATCCAAGTCGAACATCCGGTCACCGAAATGGTCACCGGTGTTGACCTGATCAAGGAACAAATCCGCGTCGCGGCCGGCGAACGGCTTTCCTTTCGCCAACAGGACCTCAAGTGCATTGGGGCGGCAATCGAATGCCGCATCAATGCGGAAAACCCGGACCAGCAATTTTCAACCCAACCCTGGGACCATCCAACGGATGTTCACACCGGGCGGTCTGGGAGTCCGATTCGACTCGCATATCTACGGCGGCTATATCGTGCCGCCGCATTATGATTCGATGATCGCCAAGCTGATCGTGCATCGTCCCACGCGGGAAGCAGCGATCGCGACGATGCGTCGTGCGCTTGCCGAGATGCAGGTCGAAGGCATCGTCACGACCGCCTCGTTCCTGACAAAGTCCTGCAGCATCCCGATTTTGTCGCCGGCTCGCCACGACACCAAATTTGTCGAACGCGAATTCCTCAGCGGATCGCCTGACTGAGGTCGTCCCGCAAATCTTCATACGCTTCCAAGCCGACCGACAATCGGATCAGACCATCGGTGATGCCAAAGCGGGCTCGATCTTCCGCGTCGTAACTGGCATGGGACATCGTTGCGGGTTGCTCAATCAACGATTCCACGGCCCCCAAGCTGACCGCCAAGTGAAACAGCCGGGTCGATTCACACGTCCTCGCGGTCTGCTCAATCGTGCCATCCAATTCGAACGTGACCATCGCACCATAACCGCCATCGAGCAGCTCGCTAGCGAGCTCGTGCTGCGGATGCGAGGCCAGGCCCGGATACAAAACCGACTTCACTCGCGGATGAGACTCCAGCCATTGGGCAAGTCCCATTGCGGTTGCCGATTGCTCGCGAATTCGCAAGTCAAGAGTCTTCAAACCTCGTGCCACCAAAAAACAACTCAGCGGGTCAAGAATGGCGCCGGTCGCGTTTTGGATGAAGTAGAGTTCGTCCCATAGACGTTGATTGGCAACCGCCAGCGTCCCTCCCAGGCAGTCGCTGTGCCCGCCGAGGTACTTGGTCGCCGAATGCATCACAATATCAACGCCATGCTCGATCGGTCGAATCAGCGATGGGGTGCCAAAAGTATTGTCGACCCCGATCGGGATATCTCGCGCGTGGGCGATCTTGGCCAGCCTGGGAAGGTCGGGAATCGTCAACCTGGGATTGCCGATCGTCTCGGCCCAAACCAACCGCGTGCTTGGGGTGATCGCGGCTTCGACCAACGCCGGATCGGTCATGTCGACCAACGTCACATCAATGCCGCTACGATTGCAAATCTTGTGCAGTAGCCGATAGGCACCACCGTACAGATCGCATCCGGCGACCACATGATCGCCGGTACGGAGCATCATGGTGACGCAGTGAATCGCTGCCATCCCCGAGGCGAATGCGAGTGCACCGAAACCGCCTTCGAGCGACGCCAGAGTGTCCTGCAAATTGGAACGTGTCGGGTTGCCGCTACGAGCGTAGTCGAATTCGCCCCACTTGCCGGCACCGGGTTGGCGGTACGTGCTCGCCAAATGAATGGGGGGCACGACCGCGCCGCTGGTCGGATCAATTTCATTACCGACATGGATGGCTCGCGTGCGAAATGCGTCATTCGCATGCCCCTTGGATCGGTCGCTCATGCCGACAAAGCTCGCTCGAGATCGGCGATCAGGTCTTCGGAATTCTCAATCCCGCACGACATGCGAATCATGTTGTCGGTGATACCGAACTGCACCCGTTCTGCTGGAGTGCAGTGATAGTAGCTCATGATCAACGGTTGCTCGATCAGCGTCTCGACACCTCCGAGACTAGCGGCGATTCGAGCGATCTTCGATGCATCGACGATCCGCGACGTCGCCTTCCAATCGGCGTCTTTGACGACAAACGTGATCAAGCCACCAAATCCCCGCATCTGTGCAGCGGCGATCGGGTGAGAGGGGTGTGACGCCAGTCCAGGGTAATAAACCCGCTCGACTCGCGGATGCCGCTCCAGGAATTCGGCGACGCGTTGACCATTTTCGTTGTGTCGTTGCATCCGCAGCTCGAACGTCTTCAAACCCCGTTCGAGCAGGTACAAATTGTGTGGCGAATTGATGCTGCCAAGGATTCCGCGAAGTGAACGAATCGGATCGAGCAGCTCACGTCGACCACAGAGCACACCGGCTAACAGATCATTGTGGCCTCCGAGGTACTTGGTTGCCGAATGGAGGACGTAATCGACACCATATTCAATGGGTCGCAAGTTGTACGGAGTGGCCAGCGTCGCGTCGATCAACGTTTCCACTTCGTTCGCCTTGCCGATCGCGACAAATCGCTCCAAATCGACCGCGGTGAGATGAGGATTTGTCGGTGATTCGCTGACCAACAACTTCGTGTTGGGCGTGATCGCCCCTTCCATGGCCTCGAAATCGCCAGTGCGGACCTGACGCGTCACGACACCAAAACGTGACAGATGCTTGGTGCAAAACTCGCGGCTGCGGTGATAACACTGGTCGAAAAAAACGATTTCGTCCCCCGCATTCAGACGGCTCATCAGCAAGCCGACAATGGCTGCCATGCCACTGCTGTACAAGATCGCCTCTTCGGCACCTTCAAGCGACGCAATTTTTGCCTCGACGCTTCGTTCATTCGGGTTGCCGTAGCGACCGTACTCTTCTCGTTCCTCCTGGCCTTCCACGAACCTCAGCAGTGCGTCGGTCGACTCGAACGTGAATGTCGAGGCGGTGAAAATGGGCGCCGTGATCGAACCTTCGGGCTTCTGCCGGCGTTCGCCAGCATGGACACACTGGGTCGACAACCCCAGGCTGCGGTCGTTACCAGCGTTCTTGCCGGAGTCGGCATGTCCCTGGGAGCCGTCTTGCTTTGACTGGCTCTCCGCTATTTGGCCCTCCGCTAATTGGCCCTCCGCTAACGGTTGTGAGCTGGGCGTTGCCGGCTGCGAGCGGGAAGAGGGATCTTGGAGCGAGTCACCAAGATCGGAATCCGAAGTGCGAACACGCTCGCTGGCGTCAGGATCGATAGACATATTTGTTGGCATGGCTCTTTAGCAGGTAAAGGCTGCAATCGGCCGCAAATCCCTAAAAGGGACGCGTTTTTGACGAGTCATCTCGTCAGCGTCAGCACCAAGATTACCCACCAAGGGGCTACGCCACAACCGTTTTGGCCCTTTCATTTCCCACTTCAACCGCCGAAGATAGATTAAATCGTCAACATTGCTGTAGATTCCCAGTCCGTCAAAACTTTACACGACTGGGATCGGGACGATTGCCGATTCATGCCGTCACCGCAGAGCACCGAATGTTCGTGTCAAATCTCGCACCCGGTTGGCCCCGTTGGCGTGCAACTGCCATTGCGCAAACCACCATCGCCGTGGGGCTGGTGTTTGTCGTATCGATCCATTGCGCAGCGCAATCTCCCTCCGGGCTCGAGCCTCCCCAGCCCACGGAGCCACCGACGACAGCCCCCGCGACCGCCGAATCGATTCCCCCAAGTGACTCGCCGCCGCCCGTGGAGGCCTCCGAGGAGGACATTCAGCGATGGATCGAAACCCTCGGCTCGAGTGAATTTGCGATGCGTGAGCGGGCGGCAACACACTTGATGGAATTGGGCACCGCAATCGTCCCTCCGCTGCGTCAGTTAGCCGCTAACAGCGATGACCCCGAAGTTCGCATTCGGGCGGCCGAGATCGTCAAGCAGCTCACCCGAGGCGACCTGATGGCGCAGGATCGAGGCGTTCTTGGCCGGACAAGATGTGCCCTTCGAGGGATGGCGGTACGTATCGGCGTTCATGGGAGATTCGCCGAAGGTACGTGAGTTGTTTGTCGAGATGCTCAAGTCGCATCCCGAGCTGACCGCTTCGCTCGAAGGCACCGCTCGCGATCGAGCGATGGCGTTGGAAAAAGTCGTCGCCAGCGTCGAGCACAAAATGTACGTCGATTTGCAGCATCCAACCGCCGCGGACATCATCGCATTGTTGTTGCCTGCCAGCGATATGAATGTTCCTTTGGACGGCACTTTCGAGGACGCTTTGATATCGGTGTTGCAAAAGCGGGCGGCATCAGAACTGCACCGAGATGTGCAGCTGTCGGGCCCGTTCAAGGCGCTGTTGCACCGCTGGATTCCGCGCGGCTCGATGAAAAACCGCGAGGAGATCCTGTTTTACGGTTTGATGTGGGATATCCGCTCGACACGCACCCTTGCACTGCAAACGCTGCTCGAGGCGGAGCAAGCCGAAACGTTGGTGCTGGCGTTTCAGGCCATCGCCCGATTTGGTAACGAGCAGGATTCCCGAGCGCTCGCCAAGTTTCTTGACGACAAGCGAGTTGCCGCAGAGGTCGGCTCATCCGACGGACAGCGACTGCGAACGGAGCTGGGTGACGTCGCGATGGCGACCATCGCGCGACTTCATGACGTGCCGCTGAGCAAAATCGGGTTCCAAAAAGATTCGATCAACGAGAAGTTCGGATTCTCGCCCGAGGATCTTGGATTTCCGATGGATGACGAAACGGCGAGAAAAGCGACGCGAACGAAAATTGATCAGCTGCTGGCCCCGCCCGTCCCGGCGGAGGGTCTGTGACCAGCTGCGGGTTGGCTGACGACTTCCTTCAATAACTGTTCGTAGGCATCGACCATTGCGTCCCAGCCAAATCGCTCGACAACGGACTTTCCTCGCTCCGCCATTTGTTCTCGCCCTGTCGGCTCGTCGATCATCCGCCGGATCCCCTCTGCCAAACCCGATACGGTTGCTTCGACCAGCAGTCCGTCCGACTCGTGGTGGATGATCGCCCGCGGGCCGCTTTCACAGTCGACGGCAATGCAGGGAACTCCGACCGCCATCGCTTCCAGCAACGCCGATGGAAATCCTTCGTAGCGACTCGGCAATACAAACAGGGTCGCCTCTGCGATCTCGTTCCATACCGGCTGAACCCAACCGGGCAAGGATACCCGATCGCGGACATTCAAGTCTTGTGCCAGCCGGTGCAGTGCCTCACGCTGCGACCCCTCACCCAAAATGCGTAGTGTCCAAGCGGGAGACCGTGCGGTGGCGATCGCGAACGCTTGGATCAGCCGGTCAAAACCTTTTTCGTGCTCCAAGCGACCAATGCCAATGATTCGCGACCGTCGAACCGCGGCGTCACGATCCGAACAGCATGGTGGCGGATCGACCGCCGAGGGAATCACGACCACGGGAGTTGCACTGAGGTCCTGTAGCTTGGACGCCGCCGTGCCGGTCAGCGCGACCACTCGGGCGGCACGGCGATAGGTTCTCTTGCGTTGGTACTCCCAAAACGTGCCGAGTTGCTGTTCCGCCGGATCGCTTCGCTCGCAGACCACGACCGGTTCGGGGCGACGTGCCAGGGCCAACAGGACAAGGATGTTGGTCCGGTCGCAAAACGACAACACGACATCCGGCCGGGCGTCTTGGATCGCCTTGCGGATCGCTATCATTCGCCGGCGTGTATTGAGCAATTTCGCGGTCAGGCCATGGCTTTCACGCATCAAATCGAGTGGGCGTCGGGCGACCGAGTCGGCAACTTGATGGCGATCATTCTGGCCATTGTCCAACGTGACCAGCGTGACGACGTGGCCACGAATTGCCAGCCGCGAAGCCAGAGCCGACATCACGCGTTCAGCACCCCCGCCGTCGAGCGAATGAATGATGCAGGCGATTTTCACAGTCAAATGCGTCGCACGAGCGGCAGCCGAAAAGGGGAATAATATGATCGGAAAGGTTGAAACAACCGAGACGGGCGATTAGCGTAAGATCAGGGCATGGGGGTGACGCACTCGCTCAATTCGAGCTCCCATACAAACACCCTCCACTATTCAAAGGTTTTCGATGAAACGGCTAGTTGTAGCTACGCTGTTCGCACTTGCTGCCGCGGTAATCACGTCGGACACTGCTTCGGCACAGCAACCCAACAGCTTCGGTTTTCTTCCGTTCGGATTCTACCAGCCGTACGGTGCCCGATATGGCACATCCATTCGCACACCACCGTATTTTGCAACGAATCCGCCGGTTTACTACGGAGCTCGTCACTCGCGACCCTACGGTCTGAGCCCGTTCGCCTCGCCACCGCTGGTTAGCGCTGGTGAAAACTATGATAGTCGGCTCCGAACCCAATTCGAGCAGCCGCGCGTTCCCACCCCAGAACCGATGTGTAATCCTTGCGTCAGCGTTTCTGGGTCGCTTAGCAAAAAGGCGAAGGTTGGCATCGTGCAATTGAATCCATTCGTTGACACGGTCGTTCATATCGCAAACAACTGACCCTCCCGACTCGCGATTTTCATCAATCGTCCAGCTTCAAATGGAAGCTGGGCGATTTTTTTTGCAGGGGTAACGGCCCACCTCCGCTAAAGATCCAATTTGACTTCGCCACGCTCCAAAGCGTCGATGAACGTTGGCAAACTGGGAAGCATTTCCCTGGCACTGCGGATCTGGGTGTGGCTCATCCAATGAACCTCGGCCACTTCGGCCGGGTTGGCCACCGGCGTGATGCTTTCATCGAGCCGTGCCAACCACCAGGCCAGATTCGTTCCCCACGGGGTAACGCTTCGCCAACAGAGGCCGACCGGATCGACGTCGATCGCCAGTTCTTCCTGCATTTCGCGAACCAATGCCTCGGATTCGGACTCCCCTGCTTCGATGCCCCCACCGGGCAAACACAGTTTTCCCGGCGCTGTGACGGTCATCGATCGACGAATGATCAATAATCGCTGTTGGCGGAAAATAACTCCGACAACCCCGCGTTTTCGACGGGTGGTAGGCTTGGGCGAATTCATAGACCGCTTTTAACCCACATCGCCCCCGACGACAATTGCATTCCACGAACTAACTCAAATGGGCGCTTGCGATTCGTGAGTTGTGAAAACGAAAATGACCGAGACAAGTTTCTCTGCGGCGAGGAGGCCGGTGAGGCACTTCGCATCATCACGCAGTTGCATGAGGCGGGGTTCGTTGCCTACTTGGCAGGTGGCTGTGTCCGTGATGTCCTGCTCGGCCAACGGCCCAAGGACTATGACGTCGCAACCAACGCGACACCCGGTTCGGTTCGCGACGTGTTCGGACGTGGAAACACGATCGCCTTCGGCGCCTCCTTTGGCGTCATCGGCGTGTTGCCGATGCGCAATCGCGCTGACGACCGGGGACAAGCAACGATCCAGCCGATCGAAGTGGCTACGTTTCGCAGCGACGGGGTCTACAGCGACGGCCGCCGTCCCGATTCGGTTCACTTCGGCGAGGCCGAACAAGACGCGCTACGCCGCGACTTCACTATCAATGGTCTGTTTTATGATCCCCTGACGCGAGAGGTCATCGACTTCGTCAACGGCCAGGCCGATTTGCGAGACCGCTTGCTGCGGACGATCGGTGATGCGACGACACGGATCGAGGAAGACAAACTTCGCATGCTCCGCGCAGTTCGATTCGCGACCACTCTCGGATTCGATGTGCATCCCGAAACCATCGCTGCGATCAAAACGCATGCCAACAGTATCAAGACCGTCAGTGGTGAGCGAATCGGCGCCGAGATGCGCCGCGTGTTGACATCACCTAATGCGATCGTTGGGCTCAAGTTGTTGTTGTCGTTTGGATTGTATCGCGACGTGCTACCTGAGTTGGACGAGATCGATTGGCAACAATTCGGCTCGACGGTGGACCGGATTTCCGACCGTCAGTTCGCCACCGCGTTAGCGTGCATGCTGCTTGCGATGCCAAATTCGATCGGCACTCTTGGCAAGATCAGCCGACGCTGGCGATTGTCCAACGAGGAGTTCCGCCAGGCAAAGGCGGCGATTGTCCATTGGACGACTATCCGCGATTCACACTTGCGTCGCTGGTCCGCCGTTCAGCCGACGCTCATCGATCGTGATATCCAAACGATCGTTGAGGTAGCCGCAGCGATCGTCGCCGCAGAGGGATCGGATTCGGCTGGGGTCGAATTGGCCCGAACCGCACTTCGATGGCCGGCGGACAGACTCGATCCGCCGCCATTGCTCCGCGGTGATGACCTGGTGAACCACGGCATTCCTGCTGGACCGGCTTATCGATCGATTTTGCAAGCAATCCGAGAAGCGCAGCTGGACGGCAAAATCACGACGCCGGATCAGGCGATCGCGGCATTGGATGACTTGCGGTAGCCTCCGGGCATTCGATCTTCCCGCTCGGTTACCTGCGACCGTTGGCCGGTCGAGTCGCGATTTGCCCCTGCGGACGAAGCACGAAAACCTTCGGGTCATCGATGATGAATGAAGTGCTCCAGCGGCGGCCATCATCAGCGCTGCAAACATTGTAGAAGAAAGTACGGAACCGCTCGCATTTGTAGTCGTAGGGGAACTGGCTGGTGATGTAGTCTTCTTCGGTCAAGTCGTCGATGCCCGGCGAAGCATAGTAGTGAACCATCCCATCGGGAGTCACGCTCATGCCCATTGTCCACCATCCGGTTGTCGTGATCTGGGGACCGCGAAAATCGCCACCCCGTCGGTTGCTCCGGACTCGCAAGTAGGCATAGTCGTTCTCTTTCCGCGTTTGGCCTTTGTTCTCGAACTCGACGAATAGCCCAGGCCAATAGACTTCGTTGCCCATTTCCTTGGTTGTTCGTTTAAAGATTCCGATGCCCACCTCTTTGTCGACCATGGCGGTCGTTTCCAAGGCAAGTCGGAAACCAAAATGCGGTCCGCTTCGATCCTCCCACTCATCCACCGGCGGTAAGAACACGCGAGTCGTCACGCTGGGAACTTCCGAGACATTGATGCGACGACGGACCCGATATTGAACGTTGGCGACAAAGTCATCCTGCTGCATCTTGCCGCTGGGCCGTCCGGGAATCCCCGTGAACTTGGAACGCAAAAGCAGCGACCCCTGGCTGCCCGGCAGTCCACCCTCGGGCGTCAATACGCGTTGGACGATATCTGGGTGGCCGCGTTTGATCCCTTCGTACCAACGGCCATTGCTGCTGCGGCCCATTGGCCCACGCTGGTTTTCGTCAATGTCCTCGGTGCTCTTGGGATCTCGTGGCGTGTATGCCCAGTTCGGATCCTCGAAGTCATCCGCGACACCGACGATTTCCGATCCCGTGCCCGGAACGACAGGTCGTTGAGCCTTCGCACTGGGAATAGAAACACCACCTACCGAAAGCATCGCTGCCATGGCAACAACGCGTTGAAGCGAAATTCGCATGATTCGATCCGTCTAACCCTGAAACAATTTCATCCACCGATAGAAACCTCAGGAGATCAATCACGCCGAAGCGCAATCGTCCTCCGCCCTCCAGTCGGAATGATCGGCACATTCGGCGCAGTCCTGAAACAAAAAGCCGACATCGGGGCCAGCGGATCCGACCGCGTCGCGGATCTCACGGTTGGGGAAGGATGGGAAGGGCTTGCGGTCGATTCTCGTAGTGCGAATCTTTACCGACCCTCAGCGAGTGGAGCGATGCAGCGGCATGGCGGGGAAGCAAAACGTCGTGTTTGCCCGAATGGCACGGCGTTGGTTTCTGGCGAAGTTGCCGCCCCGATCAAACACCACCAACCCCCTGCGGTCACGAATCTCAGCTTCAAAAATCGTGCGCCGCCGGGGCAGTGCGACCGAGCCGGATCGATTCGCTCAGCATCGCCTGCAAATCTTGAACGATTTCGGGATGTTCGAAGTATAAATTCTTCGTTTCGCCGGGGTCCGTTTCCAAGTTGTATAGCTGGCCCAACGCCCCGGGGGCGGTGTCCGGCAATTGGTACATCTTTAACAATTCGTGCGACTCATATCGATTTCCGCCGGAACCGGTGTGGGCAAGGTACTTCCAGTTGCCGCGCCGGATCGCCAGGTAACGACTTCCGCCAAACCCCTGCTGCAATACGTAGGGGCGAATGGGTCGATGCTCATCGGTCCCAAGCAACGCGGGTAACATGCTGAAACTGTCTTCTGCCGCGTTCGAGGGGATCTTTGCAGCGACGATTTCGGCGATCGTCGCCATCACATCGGTCAGCGACATGATTTGATCCGACGTCGATCCCGCCGTGACTTTTCCCGGCCAGCGGACGATGAACGGAACTCGATGGCCACCTTCCCAATTGTCACGTTTGACTCCCCGCCAGGGCCTCGCCCCATCATGTTGATGGTCGTTTCGCATGTGATACACCGTCGGAACTTCTGGTCCGTTATCGCTGGAAAACATGACCAAGGTCGTGTCAGCTACGCCCAAACGTTCCAACGTCTGCAACAACTCGCCCACGACGAAATCGAGCTCGAAGATGAAATCGCCATGTGGCCCGGAATCGGTCTTGCCCTTGAACTGATCGGCCGGAAAGGAAGGCAGATGGACGGCTTGGGTGGAATGATAAAGAAAGAAAGGTTTGTCGGGAGTCTGCCGGACATGGTTTTCCAGGAACTGCTGACTCTTTGCCAAAAACTTCATGTCGACTTGCTCCAAGTCAAAGTCGGGCGCGACCATGCCGGGACGGTTGTCGTTGGCGTAGGGATGCTTTGGCAACGAACCGCGGTCGAGCTGGCTTGTCGGTGGGATCGGAACCGTATTGCCGTCGATGAACGCGTACAACCAATCGGTCGTGGGACAACACGCCGTCCCGAAAAACCGATCAAAGCCGCAGTCAACAGGTCCTCCGCTGATTGGCCGCGAATAGTCGATCCGCTTCACCGCGCCCAAACCACCCTCATCAATCGGCATCCCCTGATGGTCATAGAATGTCATGCCGATGTGCCATTTGCCAAAGCAAGCCGTGGTGTACCCCTTCTGTTGCAGCATTGCGGGCAGCGTCAATCGCGCGGGCGCGATCAAACTCGGCCCGCCTGCACCTGTGAACACCGTCCCGCCGCGAGGCACGCGAAATGCCATCTGGCCCGTCATCAAACTATAACGCGTTGGTGTGCAGACCGTGCAAGGACTGTGCGCGTCAGTAAACCGCATCCCTTCCCTGGCCAATCGATCCAGATTCGGCGTCGCAATGCGCGACTCCGGGTTGTAGCAACCGACATCACCGTATCCGAGATCGTCGGCAAGAATGAACACGATGTTGGGCAGCTCTGCCGACAACGTGTCCAAACCCAAGGGGCAAACAGCTGCCAGGATTAGAATGAAACAAGGACGCACGGGATGGTTTCCTGATCGGTTCGCGCGGATGAATCGAATCGTGGTCATGAACACCAGATTTTACTTCGTCAGCACCAGCTCGGGGATTTCGTTGAGCGTGTAATAGGCGTTGACGTGCACCAGCTTTTCGCCGGCGTCCGAACGCACTGCCGCGAGATCGAATTCGTGAACATGCCCTTGCACTAATCCGTCAACCATCAACCGCACCTGCAAGCCATCTGCGGACACCAGGCAATTCGTGACCTGTGGGACCGTCTGGTCGACTTCGGGACTTCCATAGCCCTGTTGGTAAATGTGTGTGTAAGTCGTCAGCGCAAAGGATTCCGGACGCGATGCGAGATCGCGATCAACCGGCTTTGTAAACGTGACCAGGAATCCGTTCGGGCGAGCGTTGATCTGTTTGATCTCGAACGGCACCTTGCCGGTCCAATCCAACCGCTGGATCGCGAATTCCCTCGGACCACGCACCGGCCATCCGCGATTGGTGCCGCCGACGATCAAGTCGCCGCGGGGCGTGAACTGACACGCCAGCAGTCCCGTGGCCAAACCTTCGCGGAACGGGTAACAGGCACCCTGCCACACGCCGTTGACCTTTTCCGTGGTAGCCCGCATCACAACGCTGAGGCTGAAATCACCGATGAAAATCTGATTCTCGAAGGGGCCAAACTTCCCGCCGCTGTGATCCACCATGAATCCGGAAATGGAACGACCCATCTTGATGTAAGGAAAGACGACCGCATAGGGAACCAGCTGCTTGACCCGTTTGCGTTCAGTCAACAGCCTCGATCTGCTGTTGGGTTCCAGTGGTTTGTCACCCATGTTCTTGGCGAGGTCATACCACTTGAAGCTGATCGGATGCCCCATGAAGCCGCCCGGCTCGAGCACTTTCAAACTACACGAGCCGTTCCATGGCCCCTGGCTCTCGGCATAGAACATCACGCCATGTTCGTTCGGCCCGATCCCGCAAGGGCTGCGGATCCCGCTGCAAACGGGAATCGTTTCTCCCTCCGGTGTGACCTTCAAGCACCAGCCCCGGAAGGGTGCATCGGAGTGGTAAGATTTGGAGAGGCAGAGCGCGACCCAGATGTTGCCGTCCTGGTCGTGCTTTGAACCGAATGCAAATTCGTGATAATCGCGAAATCCCCAGGCATCGCTAAGCGTTTCGAATCGATCCGCCCGTCCGTCACCATCCGTGTCGGTAATCCTGGTCACCTCTGTTTGCTGCGTGATCGTAAACGCACCGTCCTGGTAGGACATCCCGAGCACTTCATCCAAACCGCTTGCAAATCGCTCGTATTGCGGCTGTGGGTCTTTGTCGAATGCACCGCTGACCAGGAAAATGTCACCGCGCCGTGTCCCAATGGCGAGTCGATTTCCGGGCAGCAGTTCGAAACTGCCCGCTTCGATCGCCAATGAGTCGGGAATCGGTATCTCCACGATCCGGTAGTACTTTGACTCCTCCTCGGCCGTGCCCCAGTATTCGCCGAGCGTCTCGGCACGAGCCCGCCCCGCCATGATCGAAACCACTGCCATCAACAGGATCAGCCTTGTTGGAATGCATAATGACATCCGCGTTCACCTACCATGCATAGTCGAGTACAAGTTTTGATGTGCCGCCGGGAAGTTGCAGTGGGATGACCAGATGTTTCTCCGCACCCGTGTCGACGATGCTGGCCTGTCGATCGTCGCCCACACGGATCCGGAGCGAGCGACCGATCCGATAAGTGTGATCGTTTTCACGACTGATCCGATCGCTCGTCGCAACACGAAAGGCAAGACTCCCAACGGGCTGCTGGCAATTGAACGTCAAGGTGCGTTGGAATCCCGTGTCGCCAGACCGTTCGTCTTTGACATCGAGCACTTGGTCTTCGACTTCCACGCCGTCGAATCGGTAGGTAAAAGTCGGTCGGCCGATCTGATCAAGGAAATAGCCGGTAAATTGATGCTTGGGCGGACGCCCCTGATCAACGACCCAGGGCGACTGGGCGTCGTCCAATTCGGGACCAGCCCCAAACCGAACCAAGTCGCTTCCCAGCGGCCGAACGTTACCAGATCCCTGGCCACCCCAGACCGCACCGGGATCAGCAAACTTACCCTTCCAGATCATCGCAATCCGCATCTGCTCGGCATCGAACGCCAAATTCACACCGCCTGGGTATCCGACGCCGATGCCGCGTTTGCCGATCCCCTGATAACTGCGCCGAAGCATCACGGCTTGGCCATCGGTCGCCAGCAATTCGATCGCCTCGCGATGGAGTCCGCGCGGGACTCTCGCTTGTCGACCGTCCAACAAGTATTCCCAGACCGCTTCGATCTGCTGGTTCGTGTTCCCGTCCAATATGTCTTTGCGAATGGCTTGCCCACCCGGCCAAAACGACGGCATCACCGTGCCTGGACTCAAGCTTTGAGGCGAACGCATGTACTGGTAGAACCACTGCTTGTGCAGACGCTCGGCCATTTCCGTCAAGTCGACCGCTGGCATTGTTTGCGACAACTTCTGCTGGAAGGTGTGGCAGGCGATGCAATTCAAGCCCCCGCTGCCGACCAACTCTGTGCCAACCTTTCTTACTTCTTCGGGATCGGCACGCCGCCCAAATTCGACCTCCGGCAACTCATCAACTCGTTGAAACAGATCGACCAACGGGACGACGTTGTTGGTTCCAAATTGCGGCATTCGTGTCTTCATGTATGGTCGAATCGATCGACCACTGACGAGCACTTCACGCATCCATTTCGGTTTCAGTTTGGCGCCAACGAGTGTCAGCGCCGGTGGTATCCGACCCTGCGGACCTAGATTCTCGTTGGTCGTCTGAAAGTACTCATCACGGTCGTCCGCAACGCCACCCCAATGGTCACGCTGGTGACACGCAAAGCAGCGGAACATCGCCATCGTCAGCGCGATCTGCTGGCGATCGGTGAATCGGTCGGCACGCTGACGAAGTGACGTTCGAATCGACTCAATTTGTGATTCGTCGAGCTCATAACGTGGCCAGGCACCCGATTGCGACGACAGACAACCTCGCTCCGGACGCAGGCTTTCCATCGATGGAAAGGGAGGCGGCGCTGAGTCTTTCTGATGGCAGTGGATACACCCCAACTCGGCGAAATGGCGTTTGCCGGTCGCGACAAGCGATCGTTCCAATGGTCGTCGTTCGTATCGGTCACGATCGTCATTGACGCCGACCGGGTGTTGCAACAAGTAGTTCGCAATGTCGACCGCTTCCCAATGCGACAATACCATATTGGGCATTCGTCCCGCTGGCCTGACCAAATGCGGGTTTTCCAGAAACGCGACCAGGCTATCGACGCTGTACTTTGAATCGATTCTACCGAGCGGAACGGAGTCATTCGTCGTCCGTTCCTGGGCGTCGTCGCCTCTCGGTGCGTGACAGGCGACACAGCCGACCGTGTGAAAAAGTTCATTCCCCCGGCCAGCGGAGAGCTGATCGATGGCTTGACGACGAAATGATTGGCTCGTCAGCGAAATCAAGTAGTGCGTGATCGCCTCGGCTGCGTCCCGTTTCTCGTTTTCCGCGAGATGCCCCATCACATCGGGCATGTTCGTGCCCGGTTTGACAAGCGGAGGATTCGCGATGAAGTCTTGGATGAAGCGTGGGTCGATTCGGGCCGTGGACGTCGTTAGCTCGGGTGCCTGTTTGCCGGAAATCGGATCGCCCTGATCAGCGCGGTGACAACTCGCGCAGTGGAATCGATCCAACAGAACCAGTCCTTGAATTCGATCGTCGACGATGCGATCGTCGGTCGTGTTCGGCACAGGCAATCCGTCGGTCGCTTCACCGGTCCCCGCGATATCCATCACGTATTTGACCAAATCGAGAAATTGTTGGCGATCGGTCAACAGGTTCGCCAGATCATCGGGCATCGCCGACTTTTCATTCGCCAGGATCTGGTCAACTCCCGCTTTCGGTAAGTGGATCAGTCGACTCGTCTCGGAAGTGTCGCGAATCACGAAATCATGGTCATTGTTGGCGACGATTCGACCGACGATGACACGACCATCCACGGTCAAGACCTTGACCGATTCAAAACCTTTTTTGATGACTTTGGATGGCTGAAGGATCGATTCAACGAAGTGCTCGTCCAGGACGTCTTTGGGCGTCTGGGTCAAATCGGGCCCCAGCAAGTCCGCGGCGCCCGGGCCATGGCAGACGGTACATCGAAGTTCTTTTTGCGGATACAGAATCGCACCACGAACCGAGTCACCATGCTCTCGCGCAGCCTTCGCCAGGGCGGCGGTACCCTCGGCGAGCAGTTCCGTGGAAAGCGACTGAGCGTGCGTGACTGCAGATACGCCAATCCATATCCAGCTACACAGCGCCGCACACCAAATCCGATTCACACGTGGATCCTCTTTCACGTCCCAATTCACAGCCAACCGGAATGCAGCGAACTGCCTTTTCACCCGGAGCAATAGGATACCACAACATTTGTCAGCGGGTATGTACGTAACGCTGGCGCGGCACGAGACACGAGACACGTGCCGCAGGTCATCGGCCTTACGTTGCAGACTCGATCAGCTGCCTGAACTCTTCTTCGCTGAGCACCCTTACCCCCAATTCTTGGGCCTTGGTCAGTTTGCTGCCCGCCTTCTCGCCGGCGACGACGAAGTCGGTGTTTTTGCTGACGCTGCTTGCCGCTCGACCACCAAGCTTTTCTATCAGCGCTTTGATTTCATCCCGTTTGAATTGCTGCAGCGAACCGGTCACAACGATTGTTTTTCCGCTTAGCGTGTGATCGTCATTCTGCTCCGGTTGTGGGTCGTGCAGCTGGACACCGGCGGCGGCAAGTTCCTGAAATATCCGTCTGCCATAATCACTATGGCAAAAGTCGTGCAGACTCGCCGCGATAGCGCTACCGATCTCGTGGATCGCGGCCAGATCCTCGACCGACGCCGACTGCAGCATTTCGATCGTTGGGTATCGACGCGTGATCAGCTGGGCGACGCGGGGACCCACGTGTCGAATCGAGATCGACGATAGAACTCTGGCTAACCCCCGCGAGCGGCTGGCGTCGATTCCGGCAATCAGACTTTCGGCGTTTCGCCGGCCGAACTGGACGTCAATCCGTCGGCCATCTTTGCCTTTTCTTTTCTTCAGCCAATTCAAATTGGCCACTTGCTCGATGGTCAGTCGATAAAGGTCGGCGTAGCTGTGAACGATGTCGCGTGCCAGTAGCAGGTCCACCACTTCCTCGCCCAGTCCGTCGATATCCATCCCCGGACGGCTGCCGAAATAGATCAAGCGTTGCCGCAGCTGCGCCGGACAGGCGGGATTTGGACAGCGAATATAAACACCACCCTCATCGCGTATCAACTTCGTTTGGCATTCGGGGCAGACCATTGGGAATGTCCACTTCGGCAGCTCGCGCTTTCGCTCGTGCTTTTCGACGCGGACGACTTTGGGGATAATTTTACCGGCCTTCTCGACCACCACCACATCTCCCTCGCGAACGTCCAACCGCTCGATTTCGTCAGCGTTGTGCAGCGACGCACGAGAGACGGTGGTGTCCGCAATGTCGACCGGCGTCAGATGCGCCACCGGAGTGATCGTACCGGTCTTGCCCACTTGGACGCTGATCGATTCAAGCGTCGTGACCGCTTCGTAACGTTCGAATTTGTAGGCAATCAGCCAACGAGGGCTCTTGCTTCGCATTCCCAGTCGTTCGCGCTGCGCAAAATCATTGACTTTGAAAACGATTCCGTCGACCTCGAATGGCAGATCCGGCATCTGCAGCTCGATTGCGGCGACTGCCTGAAGGGCTGCCGCTGAACCATCGAGCAGTTGGACATCGGGTGTCGGCGGTATCCCCAATTTTCCGACCTCGGCGAGAAATTCGACGTGATTCGTTGCGGTCAGCCCGTCGGTCTCGCCAACACCATGACAAAAGAAACGCAAATTCCTTTGCGCGGCCGTCGATGGGTCCAGCAAACGAATCGTACCGGCGGTCACATTCCGGGTGTTTTTGAAGGGTTCGGCACCCGCTTCGATTTGCCGGAGGTTCAAATCGGCCAGATCGGTGTTGGTCATGTAGACCTCACCGCGGACCTCCAACATCGATGGTGGATTCTCGCCGACCAAGCGGAGCGGCAAGTCGCGAACCGTTCTCATGTTGTGCGTGATATCATCACCGACCAGGCCGTTGCCACGAGTCAAGGCGAGGGTCATGATTCCCTGTTCATAACGCACTGATGCCGCGACGCCATCGATTTTGTACTCCATCACCCACTGGATCTGTTCGCCCTCGAGCAGCCGCTCGGTTCGCTCAAAGTAGGCCTGCAATTCGTCGCGGCTGTACGTGTTGTCGATCGACAACATCGGAACCTTGTGTTCGACTTGAACCAGATGCTCCACCGGCGCATCGCCGACTCGCTGCGTCGGCGAGTCTGGCGATTGTAGTTCCGGGTTTTCCTCCTCGAGCCGCTTCAGTTCCTCGAGCAGTTGGTCGTACTGCAAGTCGGTGACTGCGGGCTCCGCCGCGACATAATAAAGATAATCCAGCCGACGGATTTCGTCGCGCAGCTGCTGGATCCGCTGGGCTGTGGTCTGGGGCATGGCGATCGTTCGCGACCTCTATCGGCTCCGGTACATGGACGCCAATATCGTTGCCGCTGCATCGCTTGGTGGCAACCGAGGTGCCAACGGTCCGGCTGGTTACGCCGCGAAAAGCGGCGCCAAGCTAATTGTCGGCCGCGTCGCTCTTGAGCGTGAAAGATCCGATGTGGATTCCCGACGCTTCGTCATAGCCGAAAGTCCCACTCGGTGCAAAGTACTTCTTGAATTCGTCGAACGGCGGCAGTTCGTTTCGTTGCAGCATCTCTGCGATCTTTCGTGCCACAACGTTATTCTCGCCTTGAGTTCGCAGAAATCGCCGCGAGTCATCGGACTTGGCCAATTCGTACAGTTGGCGGAAATAATCGGCAGTGCGGAGGAATGAAACCATGAACGGTTTTTCGCCATCCAGCTTACCACCCAATTCGCTGCTGATCAGCTCATACTCCGGGACGTTCACCAATCGCGGCAGCGCTTCGCTGTTGGCGCGAGTGATCCGTTCCAAGAAGGTACGACTGTCGCTAAAGATCAGCCAATCACCAAGGACCATGAAGCACGGTTCCGGGCGTCGAAGCCCGGCGGGAAATCCGTCGTTGTTGCGATTGCCTGGTCCCCGTGCAAGATACACCACGGTGCCACCGATGGTATCCACCTTCAGATCGTTCGGACGTCGGTCACGGATCTTGGCGATAACCTCCTTGACCGCCAACGGATCGGACAGCCCGAGGGCGTGCAGCTGAACTTGGCTATTGAGTTTGACCGGCGGCTGTATCCAACGGCAACTCACGTACCGCCCGGTCAGGTTGTTGATGACTTCATCACGAAGCTCCACACCAAGTTGCTTTTTCAGCGGATCTTCGACGAGCCGCTTCAGTGGTTCGGGCCCCTGGAACTTTTCCAGAATCTTTCCGAAGTTGTCATAGCTTGCTTCAAAATTCCAATAGATCGATGTGTAACTTGTGACATCCGCAGGAACCCACGGGGGCGGTTGCGAGTCTCCCGTTTCGGGACGAAGGACACCAAAGATTCCATCGCGAGGGGGATCGATCAGAACGTGGAAGTGGGTGATGTCATCAAATTGTTCGCCGCCACGAAAGGCGCTGCCGCCGATGCCGCGAATCTTTGAGATGCCAAGCTCTTCGATGATCGGCCAAACAAGTGCGGCGGCGCCGCCCCGTTTGACAATCCGTTCAACGAAGTGGTATGGATCGACATAAAAAGTCAACTGAGGGCGAGTCTCTTCGGCACCAATGCAGCGGGACATGACCGATGTGAAGTCTGCCTTATCGGCCAACGTCGGTTCGTCGCTTTGATCGAGCCACTGGTCGAGTGCCTTGGAGGCTGTCTGATGCCCAATACCGAGTACCACGGTATCGTCACGCTCAAAATACTCAACCTCCGGTCGTCCCTGTCGTGGTGGTAACAGTCGAACCAATTCCGTCTTCTTGACCTTGGACGTGCGGCGAACATAACCGCTTTCCAAAAGACGCTGCTCCAATCGATCCACCAGGACCATCAGTTTGTCGACGTTCTCGCCGGCGTCGATCACAAACATTCCTGCGATCGCATTCTGCTGACGACGTTTTTGCGCAATGCGCCGGCGAATCGCCTCGGGGGAATCGTCATCCTCGTCGGCCTCTTGCTGCAGGTTCTTGTTTTCTTCTTCCGATAGATTCCCCGGCATCGCCGCGGCAGACACTTGCCCATTTGGAATCGACAACAGTTCGTCCAGGGTCACTCCTAACTCGGTACTGATCAGCTCAAACAGGTCGTTCATGGTCCGATAAATATCATCGGCAAACGGCTTCATCTTGGGATCGGCGAGCATTCGTCCGATGGAAGAATTTGCCAAGTCGACCCGCAGGTCGCTGGCGCTGTCGAGTCGAATGTAGGCCAGCGTGTCCTCGGGAAGCAGATCGGGCGCACCGGGAACGACCGGATCGTCCGCCCCCTGCGAGCAGGCGGCAAACACCGCACCGACGGCGAAAAAGACCAGTAGCGGACCGAAAACTCGCGGCTGTGACGGGCGACGCATGTACATCTCTAGCAGTGGGATGGGATCGGGCGGTTCAACCGCTGTATTCGCCACCAACGACAAAATCTTGGTGGGCTACCCGATCTTACCTCCACGAAATCCGAAACGTTTCATCTCGCCACTGGTTAAACTAGCGGAGAGAGGATTCGATCGAAAAACGATGACCGCAGAAAGATATTGGATCGAGAAATGTTGAAAACGCCCTTCCGCTGTTTGACAGCCTTGTCGCTAGCTTGCCTGTTGTCGGCCACGGTGTCGGCCCAAACCGGAGGCATCGCTGGCGGCGGCACCACCGGCGGCGGTACTGCCACTGGCGGCACCACCGGCGGATCTCAAACAAGTGGTAACAGCTCGTCGATACCGGTCACGCTCGACGCGACCGCAGCGTTTTCGGCCGTCCAGCGCAGCAATACTGTCGGCTCCTCCACCAACACCGGGGCCGGATTCAGTGAGGCTGGGGCCTCTGGTGCCGCTGGCGGCGGCTGGCGGTGGCGGTGGAGGCCTGGGAGGCATCGGCGGTGGCGGTGGACTGGGAGGTCTGGGTGGCCTCGGAGGTCTTGGTGGCTTGTTCGGCGGAATGGGTGCCGGAGCCCAATCGACCAAACCTGCGATCCGTACACGACTGCGGTCGGCCATTAGCGTCGTACCGACCCCGCCCAGGCAGATTCAAGCCAACGCGAACCAAATGTTTCGCGCATTGCCGGGTAATTTCGGGCTGACCGGGATCAATGTCAGCATTCGCGAACGGACAGCAGTGATTACCGGTGCCGTCCAAAGCGACCACGATCGACGGATGAGCGAACTGTTGATGCGTCTGGAGCCGGGGGTTCGCAATGTCGAAAACCAAGTCACCGTTTCGCCGTGACGGCGGAGCACAGCGGGCCGGTTAGTTATTGTTGTTGTTCAAATTAAACTGACCCGGATAGATCCCATAGACTCCGTCGGTGAATATCTGCTGGACCCAATTGTTGAATCTCTGGATCGGCTTGTTGGGGACAATGACCACGTCTCCGTCGCGGAGCCAAATCTCGTCCGCCGGCGTGGGACGCTTGCCATACACGGCACCCTGAAGGTCCAGGACGGTCGAGATCAATCGCCAATCTTCGGCGCGTTGAAAAATGACAACCTGCCGCATATTTCCACCGGGCAGATTTCCCCCCGCTGCGGCGATCGCACCCAATACGGTCGTGGGACCGTTTAGCTGAATTCGGTTCGGTGATTCGACTCCGCCCAACACATGCACGAAGTGTGGTGCTTGTTCGGCCAAGATCGGTTCGGCATTCAAGCCGACGACGATCTCGTCATATCGCAGGTTGATTTCGCGTTTTAATTGATTCAACGAAAACCCCTGGACACAGATCTCGCCGATTCCCGGCAGTCGAATCTTTCCATCGGGCATCACCACGACCGTGATCGCCTGTTTGTTGAAACCGCTTTGCCCGCCGACGGCGTTTCGAATATCTTCGGCTAACCTGTTCGTTCGCACGGGTGTGACGTCAATGGCTGGCTCATCGTAATACTTCGAGTACTGCTGGTCTAACACCTCTCGTAGCTGAGCGACGGTCAGCCCCGCGGCGTGTACCTGACCGAGCAGTCGAACCGTGATCGTACCATCGGGTTGAATTTCCAGTCCATGTTCAAGCGTGCCACGTACCAGATCGGGATCGGCCACCGACTCGATTAAGACTTCGTCACCTGGCGCGAGACGATAGCGCCTCTCTTTGGCGTCGCGTAATCAAATACAGTACTTGGATCTGATCACCGGGCCGCAATCGGTACTGGCCGAGGTGAGCGAGGCGTGAAGGGCCGGCGTAACCACCGGGGCCGTAAGAGCTAAAAGGCATCGGGCGAATGTCTCGCCAACGGGCCTCGGCGCCACAGCATGTTTGGCAATCCACGCCCATCATGCATTTCTGACATCCACCTTGGCAAGGATAACCACCGGGCACGTTGCGACAGCCGCAATCATCTTCCGCGGTACCCGACCAATCGCGGCCATCGACGACGACCACTGGTTGTTGGCCTGGAACGTAGCTCGCCGCGTACACGATACAGCAAATTGCAAAGATGATACGCATTTTCAGGGCGAATCTCATGGTGCTTGAATTCCAATGCATTGTGCGGCTTATCAATTTCGGTTTCGATCGCACGATATGCACGCCTCAGCCGACCGACGGCGTGCCCATGGCTCGCCTCTGGCGTTACCAAGGATGAAGAATGGAATTGAAAACGCGTCGCAAGAAGGAAGGCTGTTCGGTCTCGGCAGATGTTTTCGATTCGCTCGGCGCTCGACGATCGGTTTCGTCGGGCGTCCGGCCGACAACGCGAACGATGTTTTGTTTTGCGCTAGCCAGTGTGCCCATAAAAATATTGCCTTTTTCGGAAGCTGGCATCACCGGCTTCGAGACGGCGGCGAATTCTTCAGGCGACAACTGCGTCACCTCTGGTACACGCGGACCGGCGGTGGCAGAGGCCATCGATCGGTTTTGCATGGAAGCCATCAGGTTCGCGGCAGCATCGTCGTGGCCGGACCGCCGCAATACCGATACGAGCGCCTCGGACGCTTCATTGGACGGCTGTAATTTGATCGAGTGTTCCAGCGCCATCGCGCTTCCTGGTACAAACCGAGATCTGCCAAATGCATGCCCAATCGCATCGCCAAGCTGGCATTGGCGGGCTGGCCTTGTAAGGCCGCACGGCGGAGACACAGCGCGGTCGAACTAGGCAACGTGCGTGCATCGGCGCGACCCAGATAGATCGCAGCCAACAAATCCATCGCTTGGGCGGCCTCGACGCTTTTCGCGGCGATCCCCGCTAGCCGAACGCGGGCTTCATCGAGATAGCGATCGATCGCATCGGTCGCGGTCAGCGTATCGATCGGCTGCGAATCGAGTACCGCTGTCTGGTGCGACATGATCATGCGACGCATCGAATAACTGTCGACCACTCCATAGTGACCTCCAAAGTCTCGTGCCTCGCGGATGGCGGTGCGGGCGATTTGGAGGTTCGCCAACGCTGGCAATTGATGGTCGCTATCGCTGTTCTGGCCCGATTCACGAGCTGCAATTTCAACGCTTTCGGCTGCCCATCGAAGCGCTCCCAGGCCGACGTCTCGGCCGATGCCCAGGCCCCAACGGCGTACTCATCGGATGACTGGACGATCAAACGCTGAGCAACCTGTTGTGCCGCCGATGAGCTGGACGAACGAAGCCAACGTTGCGATTCGGTCTGCCCGGCAACGGCCGCCACGGGGGCGGACAACGTCACGTGCGAGGACGTTTGCGCAGCGGTCTTTCGTTGTTGAAAAGACTCAAACAGTCCTTCCACGCTCGACGCGGTCGGTGCGGACTGGGGTTGCCGGTCGCCTGTCGCCTTCGAATCGACGCCCGACACCAGAGGCAGTCGCAGCGATGTCGGTCCGATGGCGGGCAGCGGTGAGGCGATTGGTATCGACGCCGCCAACAGGCCGACAAACAGCACGCGGCGGCCGCGATTGGACGAAGGTAATGAGCTATAGACCATCGGTATCCCCAAGCGTCTTCCAAGTTCCGGGATCGAGCAACTGCCACCGAGATGTGACCTCATCCTTGAAATCGGAATGGCGACGGCCGATGGAACTGCCAAACTCAACCGGGATCTTCGTTACGACTATGTTCGGCCGAACGATCCGGCAAAATCGTTAAAGTTTCGCTCGCTGGGATATCGAAAAACTCACAGCTTGCAGCTGCGAAAAGCTGCGGAAAAGAGGACGGATTTCCTCAAGCCCCCTCCGGCAACGACCGTGGACCTCGGCCGAGCGGATCGATCAGGCGGGCGAGGGACGGCCGAAGTAGAAGCCTTGCGCGAGATCGAAGCCGATGTCTCGGCAAGCATCGGCTTCTTCGACCGTCTCAATTCCTTCGGCCAGGGCTCGAATCTCCAGATCACGGACCATTTGCACGAGTGTCACCAGCATCCGACGTCGTTGCTCCTCGGCACGATCGATGCCGCGGATCAAGGAAATGTCGAACTTGACGAAATCGGGTCGAGCTTCAATCAACTCCGCCAACCGGGCCTGCCCCGATCCGAAATCATCGTAGGCCAATTGAATGTCCAGATCTCTCATCGCGGCGTGCAGTGACTGCATCAGAGCCGGATTGGTAACCGCCGACTCATGAATCTCGAGGACAAGTTCGGTGTTGCCTGTCATTTCGCGAACATTCTTCAACGATTCGATCAAACCCGGTCCATCTTCCATCTCGCGGGGATGTGTATTGACGAACAGTGTGGGCCGCTCTGCCAGATCCCTGCCGACGCGAATCCCTTCCCACCTCAGCAATCGGCTCAATTCAACTTCCAGATTCAATTGCTCGGCGGCACGGAACATTGCGTTGACCGACTCGAGTCCAAACACACTGCCACGACCGAGAATTTCGTACCCGATCATTTCGCCATTGTCGATCAGCACGATCGGCTGGAAGTGTGGTTTCACCAGACGTTCACTCATTAGCCGGTCAAACTGCACCAGCGCCAGCGCTTGATCACAAACATTCTCTGCGATGGTTCCGGCTGTCATGCCGGTTGGCGATTGGCGCCGCACTCGAAAAGGTGCTTCGGCAAAGTGAATCAGGTCCTCTTCATTGAGTCGAACGCTTCGCTCTTTTTCGACGCGTGTTCCGTTGACGTAGCTGCCGTTGGTGCTACCGAGGTCCCGCAGATACAAAGCTCCGTCTTCAACCCACAACGAGGCGTGATTTCCGCTGACCGTGCGATACTGCAATTTGAGTGAGACGCCGCTCTTGCGGCCAACGATGTAAGGGTTTCCGTCGACGGGAGTATGGATCACGGCTTCGCCGGCCTGCGTCGGCCCGGACAGGAACCATACGTCCTCCGAGACCACCGTGCTACGGCGTAGTCGTTCGATCGTTACGTTATCAACGGAAGGCATGTTTGACCATCAAGTTGGTTGCCGTGGCAATCGCAGGGAGTACGGCCCGTTTGTACCCCCGCCGACCAAATCTAGGTCAAGTTTTGCTGACAGAGGTCCGCGGCAAGCAAAAATCTCATCAGATGTTGGATTTGTCATATCGCGTTCGGTGAGACGTCAATTGCGAGCTAGGTTTCATAGATTCGCCCGCATCAGGGCGCCCTTGCAACACATTTAATCCTCACAGCACGCAATGAAATCATGACTGCGCTTGCACACGAGACACAGACATTCGAACCGAGCATGCTCGGCGGATTGCTATCCGACGACACGTTCTGGCCAGCACCACCCCAAGACGTCAATGAAACGGGGCTGAGCGAAACTTTCATCGAGGGACTGCTCATCAAGACCGTGTTGGTCAGCGGAACGATCAGTGGCCGTGACGTCTCGACACGAATCGGGATTCCCTTTCGTGTCATCGAACCGATGCTGGACATATTGCGAACGCGAAAACTTTTGTCACACGTCCGCCCAGCAGCGTTTAATGACTATTACTTTTCCTTGACCGAAGCGGGCCAACGCCGGGCCCAGACGCACATGGAGCAATGCAGCTATGTCGGTCCCGCACCGGTGCCGTTAGCCGACTATGTGCTCAGCGTGGAAGCTCAAGCGGCTGGGTTGGATCCGATCAATCGAGATCAGTTACGGTCGGCCTTGGCCAAGATCTCTTTCCAAGACGACCTGCTCGATCAGTTGGGGCCGGCGATCAATAGCAACACGGGCATGTTCTTATTCGGACCTCCGGGCAATGGCAAGACCACCATCGCACGGTGTTTGACCGAATGCCTTGGCCAGGAAATCTGGATTCCCTATGCGATTCTTGATGATGGCAACTTGATCAAGTTGCAGGACGATGCATTTCACCGACCGGCGCCGGTTCCCGAGTCAGACGGTCAGATCTTCAAGTCACAGGAATGGGATCGTCGCTGGCTTCGCATCAACCGGCCAACGGTAGTGGTCGGTGGTGAATTGATCATGGACAACCTCGAAGTCCGACATGACGAGCGATCCAATATCTGCGAAGCACCGCTGCAATTGAAAAGCAATTGTGGCTGCCTGCTGATCGACGACTTTGGACGTCAGCGGCGTTGCCCCCGAAGAACTATTGAATCGGTGGATCGTGCCGCTGGAAAACAATTGCGATTACCTGACGCTGCCGACCGGAAAAAAGATTCAAACTCCATTCGAGCAACTGATCGTGTTCTCGACCAATCTGGAACCCGAATCGTTGGTCGACGAAGCTTTCCTGCGACGGGTGCCCTACAAGATTTTTGTCGGTGACCCGTCCAAGGACGAGTTTCGTCGACTGATGCTTTCGGTGTCGCGCAAGATCGGATTTCCCGACACGCCCGAGGCGGCTGAGCACCTGCTTGGCTTTTACAATACGAGCGAACGAAAAATTCGACGTTGTCACCCGCGCGACTTGCTGACTCAAGTTGCCAATTTTTGTAAGTACCGAAATATCCCATTGACGCTTCGCCCCGAGTACTTGGACCAGGCTTGTCGCAGTTACTTCAGCCAACTGTAACCATCCCCCCCGCAGATCACGTGCCGACGATACGATGAATACGACAAACCCCAAGAAGATCCGCGAAGGGTACCAGCCGATCCCCGGCTACACGCTCGAAGAAATCATTGGGCGTGGGGGGTTCGGAGAGGTCTGGCGGGCCGATGCTCCGGGCGGGCTGAAGAAGGCTGTCAAGTTTGTGTTTGGTGCGCATGATCAGTCGCGTGCCTCTCGCGAACTCCGCTCACTGGAGCGAATTCGAGGCGTCCAACACCCCTTCCTGCTGACGCTCGAAAGGTTCGAGATCGTCGATGACCAGTTGGTGATCGTTACCGAATTGGCGGACGGTTCCCTCGAGGATGTGTTTCGACGTAGCTGTGAAAACGGTTCCTGCGGCATCCCCCGGGCAACGCTGATTTCACATCTGAACGACGCCGCTGATGCGCTGGACTATCTGCATCAGTCCTATCAATTACAGCACCTGGACATCAAGCCGGGTAACCTGCTGATGATGGGTGGTCACGTCAAGGTTGCCGATTTCGGATTGCTCAAGGACCTGACCGAGGCCGATTGCAGCGTGGTTGGCGGATTGACGCCGATCTACGCGCCGCCGGAAGTGTTTGATGGCCGGCCGAGTATGCACAGTGATCAGTACAGCCTGGCGGTGATGTACCAGGAACTGCTGACAGGCACTCGTCCGTTCAGCGGTCGCACGATCGCTCAATTGGCAACACAGCACGTGCACAGCGCGCCGAATCTCGAGTCGCTGCCACCAAGTGATCGTCCTGTTGCCGCACGCGCGTTGGAAAAGAATCCGGCACGGCGGTTCCCCAACTGTAAAGATTTTGTCGAAGCGCTCCGCAGTGCCCGCAACCGCGGCACCGTCATCACAGGCAGCGGCGAACAGCTTGTCGCTGCCGAGACGGATCACGAAGTACCGGTCGGGCAACCCATTGAAGATCTTCCGCAACTGAATCGCAACTCGGCAGCGGACCTTCGCGTCACCAATCACGCGATGGTGGTTGGCTTGGGAGGCACCGGCGCCGATTGTCTGCGCGAGCTGCGTTCTCGCGTCGCTGATCTTCATTCGGCCTGCCCGTTGGATCTTCACGCCGTCTTGATCGACACCGACATCGCGACCATCCACGCGATGCGGGTCGCCGAAGTGTCGGATCGCACGCCAGCCTGTCAAACCATCCATATACCGCTTCGCAGCGCACATGAATATCGCGAAAACGGAACCGATCGATTGAAATCGATTTCCCGCCGCTGGATCTATAACGTGCCGCGGACGAGGTCAACCGAGGGGATGCGACCACTGGGCCGTTTGGCGCTCGTGGATCATGGCCCCCATGTTACCAATGCACTCAAACAAGCGATCGAACGCTTGTCCCAATCAGCGGGCGATGTCACTCCGCAAGTGTACGTGATCGGGTCACTGACCGGCGGTACCTCCAGCGGGATCTATTTGGATGTCGTCCACTTGCTCCGCCAATTGCTCGATGACGCCGGCCAGCAAGACACACAGATCCTTTCGATGCTCGCCACCGCGGAACTCCGTGCCGACCCAACGACACCGTTGGCCCTGCACGATACCCACGCGGCTTTGATCGAGATGCAGCACTTCATGTGCCCGGGGAACGGCTATCCGGGCGATCTGGGGGCGGGGTTCCGATCGGTTCCGGCCGCGCGAACACCGCTACACGACGTCTATTTGGTGGCCGCCGCCCCCCGTGCAATCTCGGCACCCTCACCGGCACAGACGATCACCGACTATGTTTGGAGCGACGCCACCGGTGGCGGTGAATTGCTGGCCGCCGCTCGCGAGTTGGGAGAGGAAGAAAATGAATCGGCGCTGATCGCGCCCGCATTACGTTCGGTCGGCGTTGTCGCCTTGGGGATCTCGCGCAGTTTGGAACAAAAGCTGCTGGTCCCGGCGACGATTCGTCACTTGCTGCTTCGTTGGCTGGGATTGCCCTCAGCGGCGAGAATCACCGCGCCCACACTTGCCGATCGGCTAACGCGACGCTGCGCAATCTCGCGACAAGCGTTCGTCGAGGCGACGTTTGATTTTGTCGGCGCGGATCAGCCGCAACGACGCCATTGGATTGGCGAGCACTTGAAGCATCTGACGGACGACCAATTATCGAATGATCAGTCGATTGCCAGCGAATTGCTTCAACTGCTACGGCAACGCTGTACGGAAAAGAACGCCGATTTGATGATCGAATCGGTGATCACAAATCTGAAACGTGAATTATCGGTCTCGCTACATGATCAACGGATTGACGCGACAACGGCAATCGAAACGGTCAAGTTGCTGGTCGAGGCCACCAGCCAAGCGACGCAAACGATTCGCGACGACGGTGATCCCACGATCGACGCGTCTGAGTCAACCCGATATCCGCGGGATGTAGTGGGACCCCAGCGGGACACCAACCTGACTAACGAACCGGGCGTCGATCCGTACGATCACCAAATGCAACTGCTCTCGGATCAAGTCGAAAAAGTTGCCGGCGAACGTCTGCAGGTACTTTGCCAAAGGCTGACCCAACTGCAGGAAAAATTCGAAAGTTTCGCCACCACTCTTGCGATGGCCATCCTCGAAGTGACCAAGGACCAGCCGACCCAATCGAACCCCTGGGATGAAATGCCAGAGCCGATTGGCGTGCATTTTGAGTCGACAGTGGTCAAGCTGCACGAACTGTCGGTCACACGTTGGTTGCTGAAGCCTCTCGCTGAATCGCCAACCATTGCCTGCGATGCAAAACGCATGGTCGAAAAACTATGGGAGGCAGCGTTGCCACTGGTTGCCGAGATCGTCGATCATCATATCGGCCAGTGCAACGAACCGGCCGCTTCGACCTCCGCGGGTCTCCATGATGCCTCGGCAACATTCCTGCCAAATGATTCGATTTCGATTCGTGACACGACGATCGTCACTCAACCGCTCGTCACCAACTCACCCAGTTTGACGCGGGCGTGTTGCCAGGAACCCTTGCCGGTTGATGAAGCGGTGGATGCGGTTCGTCCGCCGCTGCTCAACTGCGGTGGGCGGCAACGGATGATCTTGGTGGTCGGCACCGAAGCAGAACAAAAACAACTTGAGCCCAAGGTGCGTGAGATGCATCCGGCGCGCTAACGGTCGCTTTGATTCCAGGTTCCGCTCCGAAGCTGATTCACGAAGCGCAGAAAATCGAAGTCCAGCGAGTGCTCGAATTGCTCTCGACGCTCAACGGTGGCCAGTCGGAAGTGACCCGCCGACTGGTGACGAGAACCGATATTCGCTGGCAAGACTGCAACCCGCCTTGCCCGGTGTAGCGAGCAGCCGTTTTCCACAACCGATCAACCAGATCAGGCTGCTAGTGGCAGGCGACGGCGCAGCCGGCACACCCGCCGCCGCAACCACTCCCCTGCTCGCTGCCACATCCCGGTCCGCAACCGTCGCTGAGCAGTTTCGCAAAATGTCGCGAACGTACGATCGACTCGTAACGTTCGGCAACCTGCTTGGTAATCGCTTGGGCAATGCTATCGACGGGTCCAAGAAAGTGCATGATCAGGGTACCGCCGTCGAACAGCTGATCGACATCCAACAGCAGGGCGGTCGATCCCGATCGGGAGATTTCGTCACGACAGGCCTCGACTGCCTCGCGTTTGTGCCGCTCCAAGCGGCGAATCAGCAGCTCGTCCTCGTCTGTCGTGGGCCGCAGGATCCTGAAATCGTGCAAATCGGATTCGCGGAATTGGCGCCCGCATCGCCCGACAATTTGCCCCCATTCCACGCCGCGGCTGGTGCGGACGATCACGCGTCGACCACGTGTCATTGCCGCCGGCCCACTAGCAGCGTGAACTTCGGCGAGCGATCCGATACGTACGAAAAAACGAGACATCAGTGGATTTAGCTTCGAGGTGACTTGCCGAACCGATCAAGCACGACCACCATGGTGGCCGATTCGGGAGACAAATGCAAAGGAGTCGGCATCGACCAAGTTTCCCAGTCACATCCCTTCTCCGGACGATGACCGCGAAAATGACGATGAAAACCGATAATCGCCCGGTTCAGCCGCTGAATCGAGACGACCGTTACCAGCGGATGGCCGATGCCGTCTTGTCGGGGCAACAGCTCTCGCGCGAGGATGCCCTGTCGATTCTCGATGCTCCCGAACTGGACGTGTTGTCGATCCTATCGGCGGGATTTCGAATCCGATACCAGTATTTTGGCCGCACGGTGCAGCTCTATTTCTTGATGAATGCCAAGAGTGGCCTTTGCCCGGAGGATTGTCACTACTGCAGCCAATCCAAAATCTCAACGGCGCCCGTCCCCAAGTACAACATCCTGCACCGCGATCGGTTGCTGGAAGCCGCGAAAATCGCGGCCGAGCGAGGAGCGAAGACCTATTGTCTGGTGATTTCGGCCCGGGGTCCCAGTGAACGGGAGATTGCCGCCGTGGAAACCGTGGTCCCGGAAATCAAGTCAAAATACGGACTGGACATTTGCGCCTGCTTGGGATTGTTGTCACGTGAACAAGCCGATCGGCTGAAAGCCTGCGGCGTCGATCGCGTGAACCACAATTTGAATACCAGCGAGGAATACTACCAAGACATTTGTACGACGCACACCTACGCCGATCGGGTCGCAACACTGCGCCACGTCCGTGACGCCGGGATGGAGATGTGCAGCGGCGGTATCATCGGGATGGGCGAGAAGCATGAGGACATCGTTTCGATGGCCTTCGACCTCCGAGACTTGGGTGTGCAATCGATTCCGCTGAACTTCTTGAACGCGATTGACGGAACGCCGCTTTCGAATCGCAATCATCTTTCCGCGAATGATTGTCTCAAAGCGTTGGCGATGTTTCGATTCGTGAATCCCGACCGCGAGCTTCGAATCTCCGGCGGCCGCGAGATCCATCTGCGCTCGCTTCAGCCCCTCTCGCTGTATGTCGCCAACAGCCTGTTTGTTGGCGACTACCTGACGACAAAAGGTCAGGCACCTGAGGCGGATTATGACATGATCCGGGACCTCGGATTCGAGGTCACCGGATCGGTATCGGAAAATGCGGCCACTACTTCGTGTTGTTAGCCGTGATCCCGGGCCATTGATCGGTGCGGAACGGTGTCATCGGCAAGCCGTCGACGCTCTGGACATTGCAGATCGGGTTGTCGGCCCAGGCATACCGCACCGCGACTGGATTCTTGATCGATTCGCTCCAGACTTCAATCTGGTCCATCACCCGATCATTGTCGGAATCAACCAGTCGAGCGTTGGCCGGTACAAATTGCTGGTCATCGCCGGCGATCGTGAATCCGATCGGCTCGGTCACGTCAAAAGTGTCGAGCCCCCGACCATCGGTGTCAAAGCTCAACAGCACGTGATCTCCAGAAACGTCCATCGATCGATAGAGGGGACTCTGATACGCGATTTTGTATCCGTAGTCTTTGGCCAACGCCCAGCGAGCGAGCCGCTTGGCGACGTCCTGTTTGTTCTTGGGATGGATATCGGCCGCCTCGCCCAAACCAACAATTACCGCTTCGCCGGTGTTGGGCAACCGCGACATCGTCATGGTTTGCGCCTCACGAAGTTCGGCCCAATCGCTGTCGGCTGGCGCATCTTTCTCGGCTCGGAAATCGGCCAGCTGCACCCAATAGAAAGGGAAATCACCTTGCCCCCACTCGTCCCGCCAGCTCTGGATCATCAGCGGAAAGAGATCGCGGTATTGATAGGCCCGACCAGCGTTCGATTCGCCCTGGTACCAAATCACGCCGCGAATGGAGTAACCAAGAATCGGGTGCAACACGCCGTTGTACAGGTTGGCCGGACGATGCTGGCCGACCAATTCGTTGCCGGGCTGCCGCGGCCGAGCGCCTTTCTTTGCCGCTTCCCATTTGGCGACACGTTCCCTCCACTGACCGAGGGCATCCTCGTGGTTGTACGTGCTGGCAAGGTCGTCCCACTTGCCAAGCAGGTCACCGTATTTCCCGTCATCCTCGAGAACGTCGCGTCGCACCCAGGCCTCGGCGGCGCTTCCGCCCCAAGCGTTGTCGATCAATCCGATCGGAACGTCCAGTGTTTGATTGAGTTGCCGACCAAAGAAATAACCGACGGCTGAGAAATTCTTGACCGTCTCAGGAGTACAGGCCTCCCATTTACCGACAAAGTCATTTTGTACCTCCTGCGTGCCAACCTGCGGCACCGAAATCAATCGGATCGATGGGTACTTTGCCGTCAACGACTCGAGGTCGGAATCGTTGGCGCGGGCGACGTCGAACGCCATGTTCGACTGCCCCGAGCAGACCCACACCTCACCGACCAACACATCGTCAAACGTTTTCCTCTGGTCTGCCTCGACCACCATCTGGTGGGGTCCACCAGCCGGCAGTGCGTCGAGAGACACATCGAACCGTCCGGTTGCGTCCGCTGTTGCCGATGCAGTCTTGTCGGCCAACCGGACGGCGACATCGGTACCCGGCTGGGTCCAGCCCCAGACATGAATCGGCTGATCACGCTGGACCACCATCGAATCACCAAAAATGGAAGACATCGTCAATTCTGCGACAGCCTGTGGCGGCGCCCACAGTTGGCCCAATGTGGCCAGCAAAAAAACCAGGGTCAAAAATCGTGCGGACATGAAGCAATCTCACTTGATCGAGCGGGTGGGATTTTGGCGGGACTGCATGATGATACTTCAACGAGCTCGCCAATTCCGCACTCAACCGCAGGAAAAGAATGGACGGGTTCGCGGCCCCGTCTGTGGGTTTTGAAGTTCCCGGCTCGGTGGCCACAGACGTGGTTCGTCCAAACTGGCCGATCAAGGTCGGTTACACTGCAGTTCTCAACAGAACTCTCATCAGGAAACCTCCCGTGCTTCGATCTTTGTTAGGGCTTCGATCTTTGTTAGGTCTGTCTCTTGTTGTCTGCTTGCTCAGCGCCGGCCATGCCGCGCGGCCCAATATTCTGATCGCGATCGCCGATGACCAATCGTATCCCCATGCCTCGGCTTATGGTGATCCGGTGATCAAGACACCGGCGTTTGATCGGGTCGCCCGAGCGGGCGTGCTGTTTCATCAGGCATTCACGCCGGCACCCGGTTGCAGTCCGATGCGTGCGGCGTTGCTGACCGGGCGAGAGATTTGGCAGAACCGCGAGGCAGGGACCCATGCCAGTTTTTTTCCTCGCGACTTGCCTGTCTATACCGAACAACTTGCTGAATCGGGCTATCACGTCGGAATGACGGGGAAAGGTTGGGCTCCCGGTACAGCCAAAGACTGGCAACACAATCCCGCGGGTAAGTCGTATGCCAAGAAAAAGAACGATGCCCCCAAAGGAATATCCGGTAACGATTACGCAGCCAACTTCGTCGACTTTCTCAATGCGCGAGAAGATGGCCAGCCGTTCTGTTTTTGGTTTGGGGCGAGCGAACCGCATCGCGCCTACGACAAGGGTATTGGCAAACGAAACGGGATCGATCCTGCGCGGGTTGCCGTGCCGCCGTTCTTACCCGATTGTGATGAGGTGCGCAGTGATATCGCCGACTACCTGTTCGAGATTCAATGGTTCGATTCGCACCTGACAAGAATGCTCGATCGGTTGGCAGCAACGGGCGAATTGGAAAACACTCTGGTCATCGTGACCAGCGATAACGGGATGCCGTTCCCAAGGGCCAAGGCGAATCTGTATGAGTACGGCATTCACATGCCACTGGCGATCGCCTGGCCGGCCAAGATCGATGGCGGCCAGTCGACCCATGACTTGGTCAGTCTGATCGATGTCACCCAAACGATCTTTGCAGCCGCCGAGCTGGCGCCGCGAATGCCCGACAGGATGCCCGGACACAGTTTGTTATCCAGATACTCCAGCGGGTCGGACAATACGACTCCGCCCCGCGAGGCAGTCTTCAGCGGTCGCGAGCGTCACTCCTCCTCACGCTACAACACGCTCAGCTACCCGTGTCGATGCATTCGCACTCAATCTCATCTGTACATCCGCAACTTCAAGCCACTGCGCTGGCCCGCCGGTGCGCCACAGAAATACGACCAGGCGTCCTACGACCAGAACGGAACGCTCGTTGCTGGCGTGTTGGGCAGCGAACAGGGTGGCTATCACGATATCGACGATGGGCCGACACTGCAGTGGATGATCGCCAATCGAGACAAACCAGAGGTCGCTGATCTGCTGGCTGCCGCGGTGGACCTGCGGCCTGCTGAAGAGTTGTATGACATCAAGGCAGATCCCGGATGCTTGAACAATCTAGCGGCATCGGATCAGCACGCTGATCTCAAACAGGCTCTCGCCCAACAACTCAGTGACTATTTGACGCAAACCGGTGACCTGCGAGAAACCGACCCCGAGGCCGCCGATGTGTGGGAGACCTATCCACGCGTCAGCGGGCTGAGGTGGTTTCCTGTGCCCGCCTGGGCCAAAGAACACCAAGCCTCCGTCCCATCGCTCGAATGGCTGGAAAAACGTCGGCCGCGAAAGTAAAAGTAAACCGTTCGCTTGATTGACCGTTGTCAGCAGCGATTGTCCTCGACGCCGGCTCAGCTCTTGAAGTCGCGTTTGTCGATCCCATAGCGTTTCATTTTTCTCAGCAGTGTGCGACGGCTGATGCCTGCCTGAACCGCCGACTCTTCGACACGTCCCTCGTGCTGTTTCAGCACCGCGCGAAAGTATTCTTGTTCCAATCGCTCGACAACCGGATCCAGGTTCTGCTGCAGCGGCAACGACGCGTCCATGCTGCTGGCAGGCAGATCATCCGCCGGCCTGGCGGAGCTGGAAATGTCGGATGGACGATCGCTTCGCAGCTTCTCGAAGTCGCGACGCGTCAGCGCGCGATGTGGCCGCGCCAGCACCAGCCGCTCGCTAAAGTTTTCCAATTGGCGAATGTTCCCCGGCCACTGGAATTCGACCAGCGCCGCCAGAAAATCATCCAGAAACGTGGGCGGATTCAGCCCGTAAAGTTTGGCCAGCCGTTTCGTGAAATGCCCGAACAGAAATAAGATGTCCTCGGGTCGCTGGCGCAATGGAGGAACATTCATTCGGATCACGTCCAGCCGATAGAACAGGTCCTCCCGAAAATTTCCGTCGCGCACCGCCTGGTCGAGCAAGACATTGGTCGCGGCAACAATGCGGACGTCAATCTTTGTTTCGACCTGACTGCCGACCGGACGAATTCTCTTTTCTTGCAGCATCCGCAGCAAACTCTGCTGCGCTTTGGCTGGCATGTCGCCGATCTCATCCAGGAACAAAGTGCCTTCGTTGGCATGCATCACCAATCCTTTTTTGCTTCGATCCGCACCCGTGAAGGATCCTCTCTCGTGCCCAAAGAGTTCGGAATTGATCAAATTCGGCGGGATGCTGGCGCAGTTCGCCGCCACAAAACGCCCCTGACGGCCCGAGCGACGATGGACAGCGCGAGCGAGCAACTCTTTGCCGGTTCCCGTTTCGCCGACAATCAATACCGTGGCATCCGCCGGCGCGACCCGCGAACAGAGCTCAAATAAATCCCACATTGCCGCACTGCGACTGAGCATCAATTCGAACCGTGCGCCCCTGCTCCGCTCGCGGCTCAAGTCATTCAGGCGGGGAAGAATCTGCTGGTTGTTCATCGTCTCGACGACGCTTTCGGCAAGCGCGGTCGCGGAACGGCTGACAATCACATCCTTGGCACCCGCATTGAAAAATGCCCGCACCGCGGCTCCCCTTGCCTGCGGCGCCCAGAGCAGCACATCGGTCAGGGGCCATTCGCGACGAAGCGAGACAAGCACCGATAGCGACTGGTCAAAGTCGTCCGCCGAATTTTGAATCACGAACAGTCGCGGCGAACGGGGAAACTCCTGCGTCAACATCCGACCCGCCGATGAAACGATCAGCAATTCACCGTCGATCCGCTGCAACTCACCGATCGCGATCGGGTCGGAGAGGAAGCCGATAATCAGGGACTTGGTCATCCGTCACTGCCGCTCGTTCGTCAGGGTCAAGAAAAATCGGCTCCGGTGCGATCGACCGCCAATCGCCGGCGGTCTCGCTGGAGACCGGTCCGACAACCTGGTGAAGTTCAAAACGAGACACCACTGTCTCATTGTACCGCCTGCCTCGGATTGAGACAATCATGTCCCGCGATTTGAGACACGACTGTCGCCGGCGAGCCTTGGCGCTCGACAATCGCCGTTGGCATGCCCTTTGCTCCTTTTAAAAATCGCAATCGTTGGCATTCCCCAAATGGAAATGGGGGGAGGTGTGCTCAATCCAACCGCCTCGCACGTCATGAAATGCCATTATCTCAAAGGAGCTTCTTATCAATTCGCCAAGACTTAGTGTTCGCACCAAGGGACCGCGCCAGTGGTCGATTACCGTCCGAGAATTCCCCGAAGCGCAGCGCGTTCGAAGGCAAGTTTCGAAACCGTGG
The DNA here is from genome assembly GCA_963734865.1 of Pirellulaceae bacterium. Taxonomy (GTDB): domain Bacteria; phylum Planctomycetota; class Planctomycetia; order Pirellulales; family Pirellulaceae; genus CBDCUW01. Next base: position 68,412 of record CAVTIV010000015.1, on the reverse strand, counting down.
GCTCAGCTGTGGAGAGATCGAGCATCAGGGAAAAGACTTCGTGTTCATGGCCCATGCGGGTCGGGACATCGAGTCGGCCGAATCAGCCCAGCGCCAGGAATCAGTCCAGCCCCAGGAACACGCGGCTTCCTGAATCGACACCACAGGAGGTCGTCGTTCGGCGGAGCCGAGTGTGAGTTGTCGCCAATGCGGCGGGCGTTGATCACCGTCCGTCCGCCCGGAAACTTGCTCAGAGGATCAACGAAGGAGCTGCCATCTGGACTGCGAACCATCAACCAATCCACCGCTGGTCTCGGCAAGTTCCGTCCACTCCCGCTCAGCGACCAATGTATCTCCCCAGCCAATCAGGATGAAGAAAATGAGTCCGAACACGCTCGACCGATCGACGCAAAGTGAATCCGGAAAAGCGACCGAAGCGAATCGCAGGGCGTCAGCGAACTCTGACTCGGCAGGTTTGAAGATCACATTGATCAGCCTGCACGGGCTGATTCGCGGACATGATCTCGAGCTTGGCCGAGATGCGGACACGGGCGGACAGGTCAAATATGTCCTGGAAGTCGCGCGTGAATTGGCGACTCAGCCCAACGTTCGTGAAGTGGAACTGCTGACGCGTCAGATCATCGATCCCCAAGTCGACGACGATTATGCGCAGTTAGAAGAACGGATATCGCCGAACGCCAAGATCGTCAGGATCCCGTTCGGTCCCAAACGATACTTGCGTAAAGAGTCGCTGTGGCCCTACATCGAAATGTTCATCGACCAAACGCTCTCCCATTTCAAACGAACGGGTTTACCAGACATCATTCACGGTCACTACGCCGATGCGGGACTTGCCGGAGCACAGCTGGCCCGATTGCTTCACATCCCGTTCGTGTTCACCGGTCATTCGCTGGGACGTGTCAAGCGGCAGCGGCTGTCGCTGGGAAAAATCGACACCGAATCGCTGGAACGGAAGTACAGATTTGATACGCGGATCGAGGCCGAGGAAATCGCGTTGGAGACCGCGTCGATGGTGGTCACCAGCACCAATCAAGAGGTGCAGCAGCAGTATGAGTTGTACGATCACTATGTGCCGTCGCGGATGGAGGTGATCCCGCCGGGGGTCGATCTGACGTCCTTCTCGCCGATCGACAAGCATTGGCAGCCGCCCCGAATTGCCGACGATTTAGCTTGTTTTCTGCGTGACCCGAACAAACCCATGATTCTGACCATGGCCCGACTCGACGAGCGGAAGAACCTCGAAATGTTGGTGCGGGTGTACGGCGAGAGTGAGCAACTGCAAGACCTGGCCAATCTGGTGATGATCATGGGGACGCGCGACGATCTTCGTCAACTATCGAAATCTCAGCAGGCCATCATCAATAACGTGCTGTACTTGATTGACCGCTACGACTTGTATGGAAAGATCGCCTATCCCAAGAAGCATCTGCCTGATGACGTTCCCGAGTTATATCGGCTAGCGGCGTCAACGAAGGGAGTTTTCGTCAATCCAGCCCTGACCGAACCATTTGGCTTGACGCTGCTGGAAGCGGGTGCCACCGGTTTGCCAATTGTGGCCACCAACGATGGCGGTCCGCGGGACATCATTGCCAATTGCCGCAATGGCGTGCTGATTGATCCTCTCGACCGCGAAGGAATTGAACATGCGCTGATACGAACCTTGACCGAACCGGAACAGTGGGCCGAATGGTCTGCCAACGGGATCCGGGGGACGCGCGAGCACTATTCATGGAGCAATCACGGGAAACGCTATTTACGGGATCTGCGCGACATTCGCGATCATTCCCCGGTAACGACGCTGCACGACAAATCGAACCCGCGTCGACTTCCGGAGTTTGATCGGTTGATCATCACCGATTTGGACAATACGCTTACCGGCGACGACGAATCGTTAGCCAAATTCATTGACGTGATTCGCAGCAACGAACATGTCGGATTCGGGATCGCGACGGGTCGACGTCTGGACAGTGCCATGGAATTGATTGAGCAACTAAATCTACCCAGGCCTGACCTAATCGATACGGATGCCGGTACTCAACTGCATTACGGGGAAAAGTTGACGCCCGACCGGAGCTGGCAGAAGTCGATTGGTTATGCCTGGCGACCGGAGGAGATTCGGAAGGTTCTCGAGAGTGTGCCCGGTCTGTTCCCTCAGCCTGCAGGTCAACAGGCGCAATACAAGATTAGCTATGACGTCGATGCCAGCATTGCTCCCAGTATCAATGCGATCAAGAAAACGCTTCGTGAAGCCGGACTGCGTGCTAAAGTACTTTTGTCATTGGGGATGTACCTGGACATCATTCCTGTACGCGGCGGAAGTGACCTGTCGATGCGGCATGTTCTCTGGAAATGGGGTTTCGCTCCCGAACATGTGATGGTCGCCGGCGATTCCGGAAACGACGCAGGAATGCTTTTGGGGCGTACGTTGGGAGTTGTAGTGGGAAATCATAGTCCAGAACTGAATCGGCTTCGCAATCGGCCACGGATCTATTTCGCGAAGGCCTCGCACGCGGCGGGCATCCTCGAGGGAATCAGCTACTACAACTTTTTGGATAAAATTGTCATTCCTAATGAACCCATCGACGAAGACCAAAGCGGTTGATGATGTTGATTTCAAAGCGGACCTGACGCTGCAAAGACTTCAACCTCGACTCGATGAGGTTTGGAGGAATGAGCAAACCGAAAGTGCCAAACGGCACGAATTTGAATTGCGGTTGGACGCACATTGGCGGCCACTATTCCGGTTGCTTTTTCAACTGTACAGCGCTGCGCTACGACTTCTACTACCACATCGAGCAAGTACTGGTTACCGCTGCGCGGGCTTGGGCCGACCGTCCCGACGAGTTGTGCCAATTGGATCATCACCGGATCAACGAGCCGAATTGGTTTCAATCGGAGAAAATTGTCGGCGGCGCACTCTATGTCGACCTGTTCGGCGAAAACCTGAGCCGACTGCGAGATCACGTCGGCTACTTCAAGGAACTCGGACTTACCTATCTGCACCTGATGCCGTTGTTTGCCGTGCGACCGGGCGATAACGATGGTGGTTACGCCATCAGCAACTACCGCTCCGTGGATCCGCGACTGGGGACGATCGACGACTTGCGACTGCTGTCCCAGGATCTTCGGGAAGCAGGCATTTCGCTCGTCTTGGACTTCGTGTTCAACCACACATCGGATGACCATCTATGGTCCCAACGCGCCCAGGCGGGGAGCCGCGAGTACCAAGAGTTTTACTTCATCTTTCCCGACCGAATCGAACCGGACCAATACGAGCGAACGCTTCGCGAAATCTTTCCCACAGTCCGCCGCGGGAACTTCACCTGGCACGACGGAATGCAGCAATGGGTGTGGACGACGTTCAATAGTTTTCAGTGGGACTTGAACTACTCCAACCCCGCCGTGTTCCGTGCCATGCTGGAGGAAATGTTCTTCATCGCCAATACGGGCGTCGATATCTTGCGGCTCGATGCGGTGGCATTCATCTGGAAGCAAAAGGGCACAGGCTGCGAGAACTTGCCGCAAGCACACATGCTGATCCAGGCCTTCAATCATCTGGCCCGCATCGCTACGCCGGGCTTGCTGTTCAAGTCCGAAGCGATTGTGCACCCCGATGAAGTCGTCAAGTACATCAGTCAGCAGGAGTGTCAGATATCCTACAACCCGACACTGATGGCTCTGCTCTGGGAATCATTGGCAACACGCAAAGTGGCTTTGCTGTTGCAAACGCTACGGCATCGTTATCGGCTGCCCAAGAATACCGCCTGGGTCAACTACCTCCGCTGTCACGACGATATCGGCTGGACATTCGATGATGCGGATGCCGCGGCGATCGGCATCAATGCCTACAACCATCGGCAGTTCCTGAACGATTTTTATACCGGGCAATTCAAGGATTCCTTCGCCCGCGGCGTTCCCTTTCAGGAGAATCTGGAAACCGGCGACATGCGAATCTCGGGAACGATGGCATCGCTGGCTGGACTGGAACATGCGATCGAAGCGGATGACGAGCAAGAGAAAGAGCTGGCGATCCGCCGGATGATGTTGCTGCATGGGGTTTCGCTCAGTATCGGCGGCATTCCGCTTCTTTACCTGGGTGAAGAGTGGGGCATGTTGAACGACTACGATTTCGTAAAGGACCCGGCCAAAGCTGGCGATTCACGATGGATTCACCGCCCAAAGATGAAGTGGGAGTTCCTGGAGGATCTGGACGATCACATTGAATCCGGTGGCGGTTCGATCCGCAAACGAATCTTCCGATCGACACAAAAGTTGATCGCTGTGCGAAAATCGACGCCGGCACTCGGTGGGCAAGAAATGGAACTGATTTCAACCGCGAATGAACACATTCTGGGTTTTGCCCGAACTTGCCACGGAGATCGCCTGATGGTAGTGGCCAACTTTTCTCCCGAATCACAGGTGGTCGAAGGCAACAAACTTCGAACCGCAGGCTTGGGGCGATTTTTCGAGGACATCATCGAAGGCAAGACCTTCGCCACGTCCGAAGCGATGGTGCTGGAGCCCTACCAGATTCTTTGGCTCCGCCGCGTTTAGTCATCGATACCTGTTCAAATCAAGATGATCGAAAAACAAATGATCGAGTCGGATGAGCGTGTGCTGGCGACCGACCTTGACGGGACGCTCATTCCCCTCCAGGGCGATCACCAGAACCGATCCGATCTGCAGACCCTGGCAGAAGAATTCCTGCGCAACGATGTCTCGCTGATCTTTGTCACAGGACGTCATCTGGGTTCGGTGACCCACGCCATCGACGAGCTTCCATTGCCGTCGCCCCAGTGGCTGATCTGCGATGTGGGGACGTCGATCTTTCAGCGACAGGCCTCTGGTGAATACGAGGCGGTCACAGCGTATTGGCAGCATCAGCAACAGATCATTGCCGCTTTGCCGATGATTGCCCTCCGCGAGCGACTTCGGGCGATCGACGGCTTGCGTCTTCAGGAACAGGAAAAGCAGGGCCAGTTCAAGCTCAGTTTTTATGCCGACGCGGCGGAACTGAGCAAGTTGGTCGATCGTGTTCAACAGACACTCGACCAAATACTGGCGCCTTACCGGATTATCCACAGCGTCGACCCGTTCAATGGTGACGGATTGATCGATCTGTTGCCCACGTCGGTCTCCAAAGCGTACGCCTTGGCTTGGTGGAGTCGGCACACCGGTCGGCGGCCCGAGGAGATCGTGTTTGCCGGAGATTCAGGCAACGACCTGGCAGCGCTGACGGCAGGTTATCGTTCGATCGTCGTCGGCAATGCCGATCGCAGGCTTGCCCGGCAGGTGTACGATGCGCACCTTCAAGCGGGTTGGCACGACCGGCTGTATCTCGCTAGCGGCAAAGCCACCAGTGGCGTGTTGGAAGGTTGCCGTTGGTTCGGTTTGGCCGAACCAGCGAAATCGACGTCCCACTGATTCGTCAGCGCTACGGACGAATCGGTCCGAATCGGCTCGATATCCGGTCGTAAACCAGCGGAGGCATCACTTCGTCACGCTTCTCGTTTGGACGATTCGGTGTGACCTCCCGCCGAGCCATGATCTCGGTGGCCGCATGGTAGCGTGAAGCGACTCCCGGTTGTGGCCACAGGCCGCCGCCGAGAATCAACACGGTCAGCGAAAGCACCGAAATCTTCTCGGGCCACCGTGCTCGCAAGGATAGCGATGCTTGATGTTCCGTTCCGGTGAACAGTCGAAAGTAGGCGTGCAGAACGGCAATCCCATTGAGTGCCGCGGCCAACACCACCAACATGCCAACCACCGGATAGACGCCGACGGCTCCCTCGACCAGCAATTCAGCTCCCACGAAGCCAACGGTACCAGGAAACCCGATGCTGGCCAGTCCGGTCAGCAGGAAGAACGCCGCCAGACTCGGCATGTGGTCGTACAATCCGTGGTATTTCTCCAGCGACATTCGGCCGGTGCGTGACTCCAGCGACCGCAATGTCAACCCGAAACCTGCCAGCGACATGCCGACCGATAGCCACACGCACAATCCGCCGGTCAAACCGATCGGCGTGGCAACTTCCAATCCAACGAGCACCAGCGACGAATTGCTCAAAAAAAGGTAGGCGAAGAACCGACGTGCTTCACGTTGCACCAACGCCATCCCCGCGGCGTACACGGCGGTTACCAGCGAAACAACCGCGATGCTCTGCAACGCCCAGTCGGGCGAAATCGGCAGCACCAGCCGGACCGCGGCATAAGCACCTGCCATCGGTGTCACATAGAGAAGAGCGGTGGAAAACGATGCATTCTCGAACAAGTCCGTCATCCAACAATGTACTGGCACGCTACCGCTGCGAATCAGAATCGCCGCGATCAACATGCTGATCGCCCAAATCGAGTGTTCCGACTTGGCCCCTTCGGTATCGATCATCGCCCAGCCACCGGCCAGCAAAGCGACGAATAATCCCATGTGGATGGCAAAAATCCGCGTCGATCGGCCGCGGGCTCGCATCTCAAAGAACGGCGGCAAAGTTTGCAAGGCGAGTAACACGATCACGCCCCACGGTTCGCGGCAGCTCAACGTCGCCAGCAAGACCGCTTCGGAGAACAGAATCCAGGTGAACGGAAACTGGCGTACCTTCGTCCGCAGTGTCGAGACAACCGTTAACAGATACAACAGCGAAGCCAACGGCAACAACGGCGCGCTCAGTTCGTCAATCACAACCGCGTCATTACCCAGCCAAGGCGAAACCAGATCCCAGTGGTCATGCGCCTCGAAAGTGTGCATGTTGTTGAAATCGATCCAAGCTCCCACCGCGCACACGAAAGTCAGACTGCAGATGACAATCATCCGCTTCCACGCCGCCTCCGGATCATGGACAAAGGCGACTGCCAGCGTCCCGATCAACGGGATCAAAATCGCCAATTCCACCCAAGGTAAATTCAGTTCATTCATCACGGCGTTTTATCCAGGTTCATTCAATCATGGTGTCTATGTCAGTGCGTCGAAACCGCTGTCGCTCTGTTCGCTATTCCACGGTCTCTGCCGACTGACTGATCTCGTCCGACAATCGTGACTTACCACCGGAGAGCAGGTCGGTCCAGCGACGCTCCATATCATCACACCAGCGGAACAGGACAAAAAACGGATGGACGACGATTTCGTTCAAGAAACCGTCGAGGTATCCGCGTTCCGATGCGAGGCAGTAAGACCACCGCCGATATCGTTCCGGGATTACCCGTTCCCAGAACGTTAGGTTTTGGGGCAAGTGCATTCCCATTGCGTTTTCCAACATGTCATAGTCACGCAACAACGTCGGTGCTCGCAACAACTGCAACGTCCTCAGGCAAGCATGGCCGATCATGTGGATCAAGGCGATGTAGTTCAGCCCCAAGCCGATTTCAACGACAATGACTCCCACTTGTGTCAGGGACGCGAATGCCAGGGCGCTTTTTACATCCGTCTGTACACGGGAAGTGATCGCAGCGTAAATGGCAGAGATCAGCCCCAAACCGATCACCGCCATACGGAGGGTGATCGACAACTCGAACAACGGGCTGACTCGCATCAACAGGAATGCGCCCAAGTGGACAGACAAGGCGCCGTAGAACACGGCGCTCGATGGAGTCGGACCCTCCATGGCTCGCGGCAACCAACCGGAAAAAGGGACAAGTGCCGACTTGCCAGCGGCCGCGAGCAGTAGCAATAGCCCGACGAATAACGCCTGGTTTGACGTGACCGTTGCATGACCATCGGGCCAGGCTTCCGTTCCCATCAAGCCGGTAAAGTCGCCACCGCCAGTCAGATGATGCAAAGTGAGGGCGGCGATCAGGAAGGCGGCATCGGCGATGCGATAAACGCTCCACACCCGCAAACCATTGCGAACGGGGTTCAATCGTTGCTGGAAGAATGCGACCAGCAAGGCCGACGACAGGCCAACGAGCTCCCAGCCAAGAAATAGCATCTCGATGGTACCGGCCAACGATGAGACAACCATTCCCAGCGTGAAGAATGCAAAGAAGACACAAAAACGGTTGAAACCTTTGTCACGATGCAAATAGCGACTGGTGAACGCGCCAATCGTTCCACACAACACATAGGTCAAAATCACAAACGGAATCGAAAGCCGGTCGAAGATGAATTTCACGTGGAAATGAAAATGTTCGGCTTCGATCCCCACCCAGTTTCCGATTTGGACCTCGACGAGTGTTTGATTGGTGCTGAGCATCAGCACCAGCATGGCAATGGCGGCCGTCAGCCCCAATACCGTCGCGGCGTACATGCTGCGGATCACCGACTGCTCGCTTAGCGGCCTGTCCAGCAGCGATGGCAACCCCAACACGGCCAGCAGCACCGTCGGGCAAACGACGACGCAAATGCCAAGGGTTTGGGTAAGGGTGTGGTAGTCCATGGGTTGGTCTCGAGGATTGACTTGTTGCAGATGCCAGCGAGTTCGTCGCTGTTTTGCCCGATGAATTAGGTTGCTGTTGGCTCTTTGACAACGGCAAAGCCCAAATGGTCTCGCCAACCGCGGTACCATGCGGCCGACGAATCGACCGTCGGCATCACGTCCGATCGCATCCGATACGGTTTGAATTCGCCGTCCTGGAAGATCTGAATCTTTTCGGTTTCCGTGTTGATGACGGCAAGTTGCACCCAGCCATTTCGGCACAACCGACTGATCCCAGGATTGCGATCCATCACCTTGAACATCGCTTCGGGAGAGGTCTCAATCACGAACAGAATCCGCATCGGCTCGTGAATCTCGATCATCTGTTGTGACAAGCCGGGGCGGAGGTCGCTGGCCGCTCCTTCCATGACCCCCAACAGCGACGTGATGTTGTGCGGCAGCTTCGATCCGCAACCCAGGATCGTCGTGTCAACGCAGGAGAAGTAATACTCCAGGCTGATCCCCGCACAGACGGGAATGACCGCCGACAGAACACGAGTCAGAATGTTGCATTCGTCATCATCCTTCCTCGGGTCGTACGACTGCAGGAACGCTCGTCGGTCGAGGAACAGATTGCGGCTCCACCAGCGGTGACCGACAAAGCACAGCGCGTCGGTGGCGTGGTTGTATTCGGGCCGAGCTTGGGACAGGTCCTCCGAGCGGCCTTCGACATGCTTCAACGCCCCCTCGAACGTCAGCGACAGCGGAGCCGACTCGAATCGACGGCAGCGTTCGTGAGCATTTCGGCGACGAGCCTCATCGATCACGTCGCAGATCTGTTCGAACCGCGAGCGGTGTTTCATCGGCAAACGATCCAGATCAAAGAATGTCACGCTATCGTCACAGGTATTGTGAAAAGCGCCGACAAATGTTGTCTCATTGGGGATCGTCAATCCACGCTCGCCCAGCGCTTCACGCACACGGACGTCGTTGGCCATCTCAGCAAAGGCTCTGGCATTGGGTCCGCCGCGTCCACCACTGCAAGCGCCGCAGTTGTACGCCGATTCGTGCGGGTTGTTCAGACTCGACGATCCATGCCCGCACATCATCACGACGGGCGCGAAATGTTCGGTCAAGCCGATATCTCGCAACAATCGCTTCCACGATGCCAACCATTTCTTCGAGCGAATAGCCGACATGGCCCTCTTCGGGACCCGGTTCCGGCTCGCTTCGCTCCAGAGACAGCTGTGTCACCGCTGGTGTTCGCACAAGCCCACCGAACATGCGGCGTATCTGGGCGGTCATGCGAGGAAACAGAATCCGAGTTACCATCGGGATCGACGCTAGCGTTCCACCGAGTGCGGTCAGCAGGCCACCGAGGAAAGTCCGGCTACCCTGATGCACCTGATGCGAGGCCGTTCCAAGCACGCGCCGCGTTTCGGCTCTCCGTCGATGTTCTTTGACAAACGTGTAGGCGACTTCTTCGGTGACGTAATGCTGCGGTTTGATGATCACTGGACAGAGCGGCCGGGGGTGGGCATCGGATGCGCCGCGATAGTACATCGCCACTCCAAAGAAGCCCGCGGCTCCAAACGTCTCACACGACGGATCAACCTCCTCCAGGTGACGCCGGAACGACTCTTCCCGGTCGTCGATGCAGCAGATGATCTGAAAGTTCGGTGTGGTTGCGCCGCTGGTTCCATTGGCTCGGCCATTTTCCGATGCCGTCGCCGACTGCGATCCAGTGTCCCAGGCAGCAGCTTGCTGGCGTTTTGGACCCGACTCGTGGGCCCACGGTTGCCGGTTATGAACATGAATGGCGACCGCGTCCAAGCTTTGATTGCGGTATCGGCGTTCGTACGCCCGGTGCAGAATTCGGCGTCGATCAAAGTTGCCGAACGCGCCAAGCTCATCGAGCAGTTTCTGCCATTGCAGGCGTGGCAGCTTGTGCAGCTCTTGCGGGAGCCAACCGCGAACTTGAGCCAATTGAAAGGCCAGAAACGCGCACTGCTCCTTGCTACTGGTTTCGATGGCAGGAATACGACGATACAGCTCGTCTCGCAAATCGCACAAGTCGCCGCGCCAACCAAACGCCTGCCGCGCAACATGGGCAGCGGCAAGCCGGTCGAGAATCAAACGCACGGCCAAGTACTCGGTCAGCGTTCCCGCCGGCGCTGGAACGAGTGTCCATTCGGCATTCGTCTCCATCTGCCAGATCATTCCCGCCCAACCTGGCAACGCCCCCAGTGTCGCCAACACATAGGCTTCACGCTCGTCGTCGGCCACTCCCAGCAGTTGCAGTGATTCGTCAATCGATTCAAGCGGGCTGAGTCCTTTCTCATCCAGGCGTTGCCATTGCTGTCGCAGCCCTCGCATCCAGCGATCGGGTGGCCCAAACGCCTGGCCATACATATTTCCGAACGAACGGAAGAATCCTTGCTCGCGATCAGGCAGTGGCCAGTTGGCATAACCTTGATCGAGGAACGCCGCGCAAAAGCGGATCAACAGGTCGTTCACCAATTGATCGCATGGTTGCTGAGTCGCCTCTTCCAACAGTTTCGCATGGCGGATCGGCAATTCGCGTTTGACCTCGCTGACCGTTTCGATAGCGTTGCTGCCGTCCAGACAAATCCGCCACAGCAAGTGCAAACAAAACGACTCCCAAGTCGCTTCACTCCAGCGTTCGATCGTCGTCTTCCCGAACAGCATGAACAGGTCGCGGACATGCTGGCGGATGCGGGCGGTCTCGGGACTCGAATCTCCACTGCCATTGCCGTTTCGCAAATCACGCATCACCCAGTGGCGCGTCTCGGCGACCAACCGCAACTTGGTCGGACCATGAACGAAAGCCCGGAAACTGCGCAGCGCGTCCGATTCGGCAACCGCCCACCGCAATTCGGCGCTGGAAGCCAACTGCAAGGGATACTCCAACATCGCCATCCGCAAGCTGAAACGGGTGCCGAGAAACCCGAGCATCACGTCGGCCGCATCGCCCATGTCTTCGGTCAACACGGAGGAAAGTTCTTCCTGGCGGATGCGTCCGGTAATCAGACACTCGCGATAATGGTTTTCCGACAAAAAAGGCTCGCAGCCGAGCGTTTTCAAGCCTGCCCGCAAACCTTCCTCGAACGGCAAGTCCTCAAATGCGTGCAACGTGTTGTGATGCACAAAAACGGTGATCGGGCCTTGCGAGGGCAACAAATGAGTGGCGTGCTCGATCGCCTGCTGCAGATGCTTCAGGTGGTTCGAGCGATCGCCATGGTGATCCCTTTCGGTATCGCCCGATTTTCGCATCAACGGCAAGGTGTGACTCATCGTGGGTTACTCGGTGGGTTGGCGATGATTGTCTTCGATCCGTCCCAACAAACGCAGAATCCCGTCGAGGATGGTGAGCGGGTGAGGCGGGCAACCGGGGATGTACATGTCGACGGGAACGACTCGATCGCAGCCATTGTTTTGCTGATCATGATCAATGAACGGACCGCCGCTGATCGCGCAGGCTCCGACGGCAATCACAAATTTCGGGGCAGGTGTCGCGAGGTACGTTTTTTCCAATGCCAGTTTCATGTTTTGTGTGACCGGGCCGGTCACGATCAGCCCGTCCGCATGTCGCGGTGAAGCGACAATCTTGATCCCGAAACGCCCCAGATCGAAGACGATCGTCGCCAACACATTGATGTCCGCTTCACAGGCACTGCAACCGCCGGCACTGACCTGCCGAAGGTGCAGCGAGCGGCCAAAGATCTTTCGGCTCTTCGCATCAAGTGCAGCCGCAAGTTGCCACGCTTTGCCGTCGCTAACCAGATCCTCACGGTTGCGCGTGGCGAGGCGGAAATCCTGTGTAAAGCGAATCGCCCCTTCCGGGCATGTATCGATGCAATCGGTGCAAAACAGGCAACGACCCAGATCGATCTTGATTTGGCCATTGACCGTAATCGCATCGGTCGGACAGACCTCCGCACACTTCGCGCAGCCATCGGCACACTTGGCCGAATCAATCAATGGCAGCCCACGATAGCGCTCCGGAAGCTTGGGCATCTCCCCGGCGGGAAACGGAATCGTTCGGTAACCCTGCTTGACTCGTTCATTGATGATATTGAGCATCGTTTTCCAGGTCGATCGTCGTTTACAAATCGTGTCCGCAGTAACTCAAATTGAAACTTTTGTTGCACAACGGAAAATCGGATATCTGCTGATCTCGCAGGGACATCGCCAGGCCGATCCAATTGTGGAAGCTGGGGTCGATCACTTTGTAATGCGCGAACTTGCCGTTGCTGTCCGTTAGCGCCACGTGACACGCCGCGCCGCGCCAAGCTTCGACGAGTGAAACCGCAAACGCGTCCTTCTGCAGCGCGCCCAGATCACGACGGACCGGACCGTGCGGCAGCTGTGGCAAGTTCTCCAGCACAAACTCGCAGGACCGTTGCACTTCCAAGTGACGCACGTAGGCCCGCGCGAACGCGTCGCCCGTGTGCCACGTCGAAACAGGAATCTGCGCAAAACGATAGTAGCCCGACGGTACATCGCGCCGCACGTCGCGGTCGTCGCCCGACGCACGCCCGGCCATGCCGATGATACCCAGCGCCCGCGTCGTTTCCAGCGATACGGTTCCCGTTTCTTCGAATCGAGCCATCACCGACGACGATTTCCACAACAAATTCGCCGCACCAGTCACGTCTCGAAAGGCTGCAGCCAGACGCGTTTGTAGCTCCCCATTCATCGCTTCGTCGATGTCAAACGCCACGCCACCGGGCCTGACCAGCCCGCGACCGAACCGGCTGCCGCAAATCAATCCCGTTGCGTTCAGAAAGTCGCCACGAATTCGCCCGCAGAAGGACAGCGTCGGCAGATAGCCCACGTCGCCCGCCAAGGCCCCCAGATCCCCCGTGTGATTGGCCAATCGCTCGAGTTCGAGCGCCATTGCACGAATCGCTTGAGCCCGCAGCGGCGCCTCGCTCGCTGCGAGTCCCTCCAGCAACTGACAGTAAGCCGATGCGTGAGCGATCGAGGTATCACCCGACAGTGTCTCCATGTAGTGCAGCGTCCGCTTATCCGGCCCGCCAACAAGACGGCGTTCAATGCCGCGATGTTGAAAGCCGAGTTCGATCTCCAACGTGAAAACGTGCTCGCCATGGCACTGGAAACGAAAGTGCCCCGGCTCGATCACGCCGGCATGAACCGGCCCGACGGCGACTTCATGAATCTCATCACCTTGAATCTTGAAGTACTCGGTGCCCTGCGGTTGGACAGAGGGCAAGATCGTGTCTCCGACGGCGCGGCCCCAGGCATCTTTGCCGTCGCGGTACGAACGATGAAAACGTATCGGTTTCAGCCAGGGATGCCCTTCCGGCACAACACCCCACTGCTCAGCCAGTTCACGCTCAAACCAATGAGCCTGCGTGATGTCACGCGTCAACGCTGGGTATCGATCGCCAACATCGGTTGCCAGCAACCAAATCTCGCCGGTCGTGGCCACGCTCGTCACGGCGTAGATTCGTATTGTCTGTGGACCTGCGGGCACACCGAAAAGTGCCATCAACACCGTGCTGCTCGAGGAAAGCTGTTCCTTCAACGCCCAACGCAAATCGTCCAAAGACACGACCGGAATGTCGGTCACCGGAACCGGTATCGCGTTGAGTGTCGGGCAGGCGGCGGTGGCAACGGTCATGCTTGCTGCAACTCCTTCTTGGCGGCGAAGGTGGCTTCTTCGGCACGTACCGCAGACACCAGTCGCGTCTTATCCGGACGCGACTGCAACAGCTTGCGGAAGTCATTCGACTTTAAGACGCAGGCCAGCCGCGCCAGTAATTGCAGATGTTCATGTACCGTCGGGCAAATCATTAGAAACAGTGTATCAATCGGTTTGCCGTCGCTGGCACGGTAGTCCAGCGGCTGCTCCAGATAGCAGGCCCGAATGGCTGACTCTCCGCCAGGGAGCACGACAGGGTAGCGCGGATGCGGAATGGCGATCCCACCGCCAATCGCCGTCCCCCCCGACATCTCACGGGCCATCAACAAATCCAACAAGTGATCGCGATCAAAGGATGCCGGCAGGGGCAGATCGCCAATGGCCGCGCGAAAGACCTCGTAGCGGTCATCGCCCCCAACTCGCAGCCCCACGCCGCCCCGCTGCAACGCGTCGGCCAAGCTAAACTCGGCCACATGGTCACCATTGATTTCCTGAAAGATCGTGGGCGAGAATGATTGCCGGTTGGTGGCTGCCCACTCGAGCAACTCGGCGCGGTCGAACCGGTACTGTGATTTAATGTCATGAGCCGGCAGATTGCTCTCTTTCACCCACCGGGTGACCGTGTTCTCCGACACGGAAAACAGCTCAGCGACTTGGCGAAGGGTTAATTGCATTTCGGCTCTCTCCCAATTGGTGACACAATCGCAATCGATTTGATCGACACGTTTAAGCGGCGTCGGCGCTTTGGATTCCTAATGGTCATACAAATATCGTTTCTCCGCAGGACCGTGAAGCGAGTATTCGATTACAAATCCGTAAGGAACTCCAAGCCGGTCTCGAAACGCCGGCCCATTTGGGCCATAACAGTGCGACAAGGACTCACGAATTCGTCTGAACGATTGCCGAAGTCACCCGGCCTTCGTAACGAACGTCCGGGGACGGAACTGGCTGGGACGAGCCGGTAATCCCTCCTCTATTGGTCGATGAGATCCGGAAGGCTAGCCGTGGAACTCCTGCTGTCTCCTCGCATGACGATGCATCTGTTACTTGTCGAAGACGATTCACTATTAGGCAAGTCGGTCCAGCGCGGACTATCCGATGCGGGTCACCAATGTGATTGGGTGACCGAAGGCGAGCAAGCGATTCGCCAAGCGAGCAGCGAATCGTTCGACGTGATCGTGCTCGATTTGATGCTGCCCGACATGTCGGGGCTCGATGTGGTACGGCGATTGCGAGCCGATGGCAACGAGACATCGGTGCTGATTCTTACCGCGCTCGGATCGGTCGATGAGCGTGTGACGGGATTACAAGCAGGGGCCGACGATTACCTGGTCAAGCCGTTTGCGTTCGCGGAGCTGGCCGCCAGACTCGATGCGTTGTCTCGCGCGCTGGCAAGGCCTTTAAGAGCGAACTGCGGGAAGGACCGATCGTTTTGGATCTGCGGACGCGACGCGTGACCCGCAAAGACAAAGAAATTGAGCTGACACCGACGGAATTCAGCTTGCTTGAGTTTCTGATGCGAAATGCTAACCAAACAGTCACTCGCCGGATGCTGTGTGAGCACCTGTGGGAGGCGAACTGGGAGGGTGTGACGAATGTCATCGAAGTGCACATCAACCGGCTGCGGGCCAAAGTTGATCGCGGTTTCGACGAGCAATTGATAAACACGGTGCGAGGAATCGGCTATGCCCTACGCACGCAATAGGAAATCATGGATGCGGTCGCTGCGATTCCGGCTGATGATTTGGAACGCAATCGTTGTGATCGTGACCGCCAGCGTGACCTTGGTTGCGCTGCGAGAAGGTGTGCGGATCACATTGATTCGCGAGCTGGATCAGCTGCTGCAGGAGGATCTACGCGAAATCGAAATCGCATTGAACGCCAACGAAGACGAGGCGACGCTCCACGAGCAGTTGGATCGCAAGGATTCCGGGCATGCGCAACACAAGTGGTTTGCGGAGTTGATCCGTGCGGATGGCAGCACCAAGTACGAATCGATGCATGCGCCAGCTGGCGATGTATGGAAAGGTGAGGGGGCACTGCCCGCGCACACGGTCGGTCAATGGCGTCTGTTGTCCAAGAATATTCCCGGGGCCGGCGTGACGATTCGCGTAGGTGCCTCGCAGAGTTTGATCAAAGCCGACATCGCCAGGCTCAACCGATTCGTGGCGCTGTGCGTCGGCGGCGTGCTGATCATCGCACCGTTGTGCGGATATTGGCTGGCCGGACGAGCGACTCGACCGCTGGCGAATATCATTACCACCACCGCCCGACTTCGTCCGTCCCATCTGGACGAACGACTGCAGATTCGCGGAACGGGCGATGAACTCGACCGCCTTTCCGAAACGTTGAACCGGTTGCTCGACCGGATCGGAAAATACTTGCAGGAGCACCGCGATTTCCTGGCCAATTCCGCTCACGAATTGCGAACGCCGTTGGCCGCAATTCGCAGCAGCATCGAAGTCGCCTTAGCCGGTGAACGCACGAGCGAGGAATACGAAGAACTGTTGACAGAGATCATCGAAGAATCGGGTAGCTTGGAATTGCTGGTCAACCAGTTGCTATTGCTTTCGGAAACCGAGACAGAACGGCTCAAAGTCGACAAGCAGCGAGTTCAGTTTGATGAACTCGTCGAAAAGGCGATGGACATGTTTGGCGGTGTTGCCGAGTTTCGCGACATTCAACTCATCTGTCCCGCGCTTCCCTCGGCAGGCGTTCAGGCCAATCATCACCACCTCCGCCAGGTGATCTACAACCTGCTCGACAACGCGCTCAAATTCACGCCCGCCGGCGGTCGAGTGAACGTCCGACTCGATGTCGATTCAGCACGCAACACTGTCGTTTTTTCTGTCCGCGATTCCGGACCGGGCATTTCGCAGCAGGATCTACCACATGTGTTCGATCGTTTCTTTCAAGCACATCGGCCGCGAACCGGCAACGCTGAAAAACGCGGTACGGGACTGGGATTGAGCATCTGTCGGGCGATCGTACAAGCACATGACGGTACCATTGATGTACACAGTCAAGTCGGCGTTGGCACGAAATTCACCGTACGACTGCCGGCAGACGACCGTACGAGCGAACCGCCGTCGCCGGGGCAACACGATGGTCGGCGGACGGATAAAGAAGTCGCCCAGCACGAGCCCGCCCAGCACGAGCCCACCCAGGACCACAGCGAACGGTGTTCCGGTGAGGTCCGCGGAGGTTCGGCGATCCATCTTGCATTGGCTGTCTCATCAGCATCAAGGAGCTTTCTTCCATGACGAGCCATGAATGGATCCTGATTAGCGGGCTGGCGGCAATGGCAAGTGGGTTCCCCGCGGCGTTGCTGGGCAGGAAGTCAAACGCGGCGCAAACCCTATCCACGCTGTGGATGGTTGCGGCCAATGGCGTCGGGATGTACGCGATTTACCGCTGGTGGTTCGACGGCCTCATCGATCCGCTGCGGCTCCCTTCTCCGATTGAAAACGCCTCCGTCAGCATTTCCATCGATGGCGTCTCCGCCTTTTTCTTGATCCCCATCTTGCTCGTCACCTCGCTGTCATCGATCTTCGGATTGCAATACTGGAAGCAGTCCGAGCACTCCGACAACGGCCGCCGAGTGTCCTTGTTCTTAGGCCTGATGACCGGCGCGATGACGCTGTTGGTTGTCGCGCATGATGGGCTGATGTTCCTGGCAGCCTGGGAAGTGATGGCGGTTTCGGCGTTGTTCCTGGTCGCAACGGAAGATCATCTTCCGGCAACCAGAAAGGCCGCTTGGCTGTACATTGCGGCCAGCCATTTCGCCACACTGTGCGCCCTCGGCGTATTCGCTCTGCTGTACGGCATCAACGGTTCGTGGGACTTTGCCACACTCCAAGAAACCGGCACGCCGATGGCGATCACGATGGCCGTACTGGCCTTCGTCGGCTTCGGCACCAAAGCGGGCATCATGCCAATGCATATCTGGTTGCCCAGTGCCCACGCGCAAGCACCGAGCCACGTCTCGGCCGTGATGTCGGGCGTGATGATCAAAATGGGCGTCTACGGGATCGTTCGGGTCTGCACGTTCTTTCCAGAGATTCCCTTGTCTTGGGGACTATTTGTGTTGGCGATGGGCACGATCTCGGCAATCCTTGGCGTGGCATTCGCCGTCGGCCAACACGACATCAAACGGTTGTTGGCATACCACAGTATCGAGAACATCGGGATCATCATCATGGGCTTGGGCTTGGCGCTGATTGGTCGAGCCGTGAACCAGCCGCTGTGGGTGTTGCTAGGCATCTGCGGCGGAATGTTGCACGTCTGGAATCACGCGCTGTTCAAGTCGTTGTTGTTCCTCGGTGCGGGGTCGGTGATTCACGGCGTCGGCACGCGTGAGATTGACTTGATGGGCGGCTTGGCCAAACGGATGCCGACGACCGCCAATTGCTTTCTGATCGGGGCGGTCGCCATCTGCGGTCTGCCGCCGTTGAATGGGTTCGTATCGGAAATCCTGATCTACCTTGGACTGTTCAACGTGGCGACGGAAACGGTCCCGCTGCTACCGGAACATGTTGCCGCCAGGGCAGCGGTGTTTGCCGCTCCCGGATTGGCACTCGTCGGCGCACTCGCGGTGGCTTGCTTTGTCAAAGTTTATGGCATGGTGTTCCTCGGCGCTGCACGCACTGAAAAAGCGGCCAAAGCCCATGAAGCGGGCCGGGTAATGATTGGGCCAATGTTGGTCCTGGCCGGGTGCTGCATTTTGATCGGCGTCGCGCCGATCGCAGCCGCTCCGATGCTCGATCGCATGGCCGCGGCGTGGGGCGGAAATGCGATCGGCGAGCTAACGATCGCGGCCGCCGCACCATTCACGGCGATCAGCATTATCGCTGGCATCGTGGTCGCACTGGTGTTGGCGGGGACTGGTTTTTTGCTGATGCGAGGCATTCGCCGAGCGCCGTCCGGCTTGACCTGGGACTGCGGGTACGCCGCACCGAGTACCAGGATGCAGTACACCTCGTCGTCGTTCGCCGAAATGCTCGTGAACTTGTTCGGCTGGGCGCTGCAACCGAAAGTGCATCAGCCAAAGATCGAATCCTATTTCCCCAAAGATGCCCACTTTGAGAGCCACGTCAACGATACCGTTTTGGAGAAAGTCGTCTGGCCGTCGGTACGCGCCGTGGCTTGGCTCTTCGCCTGGGGACGCTACTTCCAAAGCGGCAGCCTACAAGCCTACTTAATGTACATCATGGTCGTAATCGTATTCCTGTTGCTGTGGAGATGACCGTGTTTGAAGATTTTTCTGTCCACACAATCGTCCACATCGCCGTCGCGTTGCTGTTTCCGCCATTCTTGTTGGGCGTGATCAACCGCGTGAAGGCGATTTTCGGCGGGCGCCGCGGGCAGCCGTTGCTGCAAGCGTACTTTGATTTGCGAAAACTGTTCAGCAAGTCAAGTGTGTTCAGTGAAACGACGACGTGGGTTTTTCGATTTGGTCCCGTGGTGGGGCTGGCCACTGCTGTCGTGGCTGTGATGATTGTTCCGCTGGGACAACCAACCGCTCCGCTGTCATTTGTGGGTGACTTGATCCTGCTGGCTTATGTGTTGGGACTAGGCCGGTTCTTCACCATGTCCGCCGCCCTCGATACAGGCTCGGCGTTTGAGGGCATGGGCTCGGCGCGTGAAGCGACCTACGCCTGTCTCGCCGAACCGGTGCTGTTTGTCGGTCTATTGGTATTGGCGCGTGTGACAGGTTCGCTGTCGATGAGCGGATTGCTGGGGACCGGGCTGTTGGCCGGATGGAGCGGAGCTGGCGCGGCGCTGCTGTTGATTCTGGTCAGCTGGTTCGTCGTGCTACTGGTTGAAAACTGCCGAGTTCCGTTCGACGACCCGAACACGCACTTGGAACTGACGATGATCCACGAAGTGATGGTGCTCGATCACAGCGGACCGGCGTTTGCCTTGATTCTCTACGGTGCCGCACTGAAGCTGTTTGTCTTCGCGGCGCTGATCGTGCGTTTGGCATTGCCGGTACAGAGTGGCTATGCAATTTTGGATTGGATCGTTTTTCTCGCCGGCACCGTTTTGGTGGCCATCATCATCGGAACCGTCGAATCGGTGATGGCGCGGTTGAGGCTTCCTGCGATCCCCAATCTGCTGATGGGGGCCGGTGCGCTATCACTGCTTGGCTTGATACTCGTGTTGGTGCAAGAATGAATTCATCACTCATCGATCCGTTCCTGGTCGTCGCGCTGCTGATCAACTTTTACGTTCTTGGCATGTCCCGGCTGCGGCTGCTAATTATCGCTGTGGCGATTCAAGGTGCGATGCTAGGGTGTCTGTATCCGTTGGTCCACGATGGGTTGTTCCATCTCAGCCCGTTGGCCGCCCTGCGTCTGTTTGCGTTAACAGCCGCCATCATCTGCCTGAAGGGGTGGCTGATTCCGAAACTGCTGTTCAAAGCTGTACTCCTGGCGGACATGCATTCGACGGTAACGTCGGTGATTGGCTTTGTACCGACATTGTTGCTTGGCGGAGTCGCCACCGCTGCGGCAATTGTCTTTGCCGGTTCGTTGCCACTACCCGATGACCATTTCAGTCATCTCTTGATTCCTGCCGCATTGGCAACAGTGTTGTCAGGGTTTCTGCTGCTGGCCACGCGCCGCGAAGCGTTGGCTCAGGTCTTGGGATATATCGTCTTGGAGAACGGCATTTTCATCTTTGGACTGCTGTTGATCGGAGCCGTGCCAGTGCTCGTCGAGTTCGGCATCGTGTTGGATATGTTTGTCGGCACGTTTGTGATGGGCATCATCATCAATCATGTCAGCCGTGCATTCCCGGCCGCGAGTACGGAACATTTGGCGAGTTTGAAGGAATAGCTGATGATTGCATTACTTGTTGCCATTCCCTTGATCGGCGCGGCGCTGGCATTCGTGATGCCGTCGAACCGCTGGCGGCCTTGGTTGCTACCGATCGTATCGACGATCCAGCTGGGACTGGCGGCCTGGCTGCTGCCGCAGGGTGACCAGTGGCTGTTCGGCCGCTGGTTAGCCATTGATCCTCTCAGCCGTCTGTTCGTCGGCTTTATCAGCCTGCTGTCCTTCCTCTGCGCGCTCTATACGCCTGCCTATTTGAGGGTCCGGTCCGAGCGGTCAAACCGAGTGTTTTGCGCGTGCTTGTTGGCGGCGTTGGGGATGATGAGCCTGGTCACGCTTGCTCACCATCTGGGCTTGATGTGGATCGCGATGGAAGCAACGACGTTGGTCACAGCACCGTGCATCTACTTCAACCACAACCAGCGTTCCTTGGAGGCAACCTGGAAGTACTTGCTTGTCGGATCGGTTGGCATCGCCATGGCCTTGCTCGGCTCGTTCTTCCTCGCATATGCGATGATCCAAGCAGGTTCGGTATCCACACTATTGTTTGACGAACTGGTTGAGCAGTCGCACAAATTGTCGCTGCCCTGGTTGCATGCTTCGTTCGTGTTGTTGGTTGTCGGCTACGGCACAAAGATGGGTCTGGCTCCGATGCACACTTGGAAACCCGATGCCTATGGCGAGGCCCCCGGGGTGATCGGAGCGTTGTTGGCGGGCGGTTTAACCAGTTGCGCGTTTTTGTGCGTGCTGCGTTTCTTTCACATCGCGCACATCGCCCACGATGACGCCTACGCCCAACGTATCCTGCTGTTTTTCGGATTACTGTCGATGGCCACGGCGGCGGTCTTCATGGCCCGCCAAAAGGATATCAAGCGGTGTTTGGCCTATTCCAGTGTCGAACATATGGGGATGCTCGCTTTCGGTATCGGAATTGGCGGCGCTGCGGTCGGTGGATCGCTATTGCATGTCATCCACAACGGCATTTGCAAGGCGGGCTTGTTCATGGCTGCCGGCAACATTCACCGTGCGTATGGCAGCAAATCGACGGATGATGTGCAAGGCGTTTTGCGGCGGTTGCCGGTTACCGGAGCATTGTTGCTGATCGGTTTTTTTGCGATCACCGGTTCGCCTCTGTTCGGACCTTTCGTCAGCGAATATCAGATGCTAAGCGGAGCGTTCGCGGAGGAACGTTTTTGGCCTGGTCTGGCGTTTCTGGTGTTGCTGCTGCTGGTCTTCTTCGGGATGGGAAATACGCTGATCAACTGCTCACTTGGACCGGCGCCGCCGGGCTACAATACCACGCGTTTTCGCGATCACTTTGCCATGGTCGCACCGATCGCGGTCTGCATGTTGCTGACACTCGTTCTGGGCGTCTACACTCCTCCGCTGTTGACCGAATGGATTAATGGTGCGGTCGACTTTCTGCAGCGCACGCCAGGGGTGATCCAGCGGTGAGAGCCTGGACACGGATGCCAGGCAAACAACCACGATCATCATTAGCTCATCGAGAAAGGAAAGCGATCATGGCTTTCGATGTCTATCGACACTGGCAGAAAGTGAACGAGTTGCTGCGGGCCAATACACCGTTCGCAACCGTGACGATGGTCGGTATGCGGGGCAGCGCGCCACAGATCCAAGGCGCCAAGGCCATCATCACCGCCGAGGGCATCGCGGAAGGCACCGTCGGTGGCGGAAAGGTCGAAGCTCGTGCCATCACGCATGCCATCGAGATGCTGCAAACAGACGATGGTCGCAGTTGCGAGCTTGTCACCTGGAATTTGCAAACCGACATCGGCATGACCTGTGGCGGCGAAGTCAAGTTCTTCTTTGAACTATACCTGTGCAACGACTGGAAGATATCGCTGTTCGGCGCCGGTCACATTGCCCAGGCCCTGGTGCCAATTCTATTGCAAATGAATTGTCGTATCACTTGTCTCGATCAACGCCCGGATTGGTTGGCGAAAATCCAGGAGCATCCCAAGCTGACCAAGGTCTGCAGTCAACATCTCAGTGACGAAATCCAGCGTCTGGACCCGCGCAGTTTCTTCGTGCTGATGACCCAGGGACACGCGACCGACTTGCCTGTTCTGGCCGAGGTCCTGCGAACGACAACACCACCCTACGTCGGCGTCCTGGGAAGCCTGCAGAAAGCAAAAATCCTACGCCGCGATCTCAATGAGATGGGTTTGCCGAAGGACAAGATCGAGGCGTTCTTTTGTCCCATGGGTTTGCCGCTGGGCAACAACACACCACCCGAGATCGCGATCAGCATCCTTTCGCAGCTGATCCAAGAGCGTGATCGAATGGGGATTATCCAACAGCGGACGAAGTCGTTTTGAAACCGTTCGCCGATCGCCCCCGAAAGTGGGAATGGCGGAACCGCGTCGCTGACGCACCCTGTTATGCAGGCGCTAAGCTCGACACTGGAAGCACTCTCGACCGTCGACACAGGCGGTCCTGTCCACCAACGCTTGATCAGGTCCCAAGACATGCTGCGTCTTGTTGCACCAACAATTGAATCGTGTGCTCCCGACCTCCTCGGGCGTCTGGGGATCGGGATTCCCGGTGACATAGATCGCCTTGCTGCGCAAATTGATACACGGCGATGGCAGTTCGGTTTCCCTGTGATCAAACGAACGTTTGTAACCCATTGGTTTCTCCCGGTCTTAGACGATCTGAGTTTCGTGTTGTGGCGAGTCGGATGATTCACTTGAAATGGGGCTATCCAGCCCGCCTGTCTCGAAACCGGCAGCCCTCAGGATCGCGCGTTTGACCGCAACCTGGGCTAGCTGGATCTTGTATTCGTTCTCCGATAATGCGAATGCACCAGCCACCGCCTCGAAACCGGCGATGGCAGCCGTTTCTTCGCTGATCACTTGGCCCGCCAGGCTCGATGCCGCGTTGGCCGAGATCCAGGGCACAGGCGCGACCTGACCCAACACGATTCTGGCCGATCGCACCCGTCCTCCATTCACATCGATGCTGACCGCGGCGGCCGCGAGCGGTTGATCGGGGCCTTCGCCGTGACGAACCTCGTAGGCCGCACTCAGTCGCGGGCCGTGCGGCGGAATGATCACGTGCGTTAACAGCTGCCCGGCTCGCAAGACGTTTTCCCGTTCACCATCGGTGACAGGGGTCTTGAACAGGCTGGCCAGGTTCAAGAACTGCTCCGTATCTGGTTCGGGACCGACGATTCTCGCCTGCGCACCGAGCGTGATCAGTGCGGGCGCCAATCGAGAAGCGTTGACAAACTTAGCTGGTCCCCGGTTGCCGAGGATGGCGTGATAGCGATTGTCGCCGTCGACGACGGTGCGACGGTTTTCGGCCAACAGTCCGTGACCGCCGCGGAAATACCAACAGTTCGGACGCCGCAGCAGCTCGCCCACCAACGTCCCTTGCGACTGCAGTTGGATGCTGCTGATTCCCTGGATCACCTGCTTTGCCGAGGGAAACTCATCGGTCAGCGGATCGTCGAGAAACTCGTCCAGGCAAACGGCGGCTCCGATCCAAAAGTTGCCATCGACATCACGTTCGATCTGCTTCAATGAATCGATCCGGCAAATGTCCACGACTCGATCGGGCGTCACGATCATCCGCTTCATTAGCCCCACCAAGTCCGTGCCTCCGGCAAGAACCGCGGTTTCTCGCTTCGCATCGGCAAGCAATGCGACCGCTTCGCTCTCTGTACGTGGCTGAGCGTACTCGAAATTCTTCATGGAGATTATCCTTTCGCAGTTCGTAGTGCATCGAGCACGCGTTTCGGGGTGAATGGCAGGGTAGGTACTCGGACGCCGGTGGCGTTACACAGGGCATTGGAGATCGCCGCACATCCGCTGATCACCGGCGGTTCTCCCAAACCGATCACGCCACGGGATCGCTCGCTCTCGGGCTCGTGCAGATGCACAACCAGCTCGCCGATATCGCCGAGTCGGGGCAATCGATAGTCATCGAGTTCGCTGTTCACGAAAACGCCTGTCTTCGGATCATTGATGCGCTGTTCGAATATCGCCGCCGATATGCTCATGATCAAAGCGCCATGGATTTGACTTTCCGCCGTCGTGCGATTGATGATCAGCCCCATATCTTGAACCGCAACCATCTTCTTGATCTTGACCACTCCGGTATCGATGTCGACCGCCACATGAGCCATCTGACAACCGGCAACATCCTGGCTCGACAGCGGACTGTCCGTGCCTCGCTGGTAGGTCGAAGTGACCTCCAGCGGTTGAATGCCAAGCAAGCTGCAAGCTTGCTTCCAAGACATTTCTTTATCGCTATAGCCGACAACCGAGATTTTTCCGTCGGATGCCTCCAGCTTGTCGACAGGTACGTCAAGCTTCTTGGCGACGAGTTCAAAAATCTGCGCGAGCGCTTGCCTGCGCGGCACGACGATGCGACTCGCTGACGGCGCCCACCGTTGTGCTGCCACCCGACGCGCCGCTAAATGGATAGGTGGAACTGCCGATGTTGACTTTCACGGCGTCGATCGGCAGCCCGAATGTCTCTGCCAGCACGATTGCGCAAACGGTACGCGTTCCGGTACCCAGGTCTTGTGTGCCGCAGTAGGACTCGACGCCACCGTCGGGATGGATCTTTAGCAGACAATTTGAGTTGTTTGCCGTGCCACCCCATTTGTGAATTCCGATTCCCAAACCTTCGACCACCGACCCCCGCTTCTTGCCGCTGCCGTGCGGATGCCAATGCTGGCGCCAGGCGATCAAATCAGCCGCGATTCTTAGTTGTTCCGCATACACGGACGCTTTCTCGGGCGAATCAATGTTGGCCAGGTTGCGGAGGAAGATATCGAGACTGTCGGCCCCCATTTTGGCCGCCAAATCGTCATACGCAGTCTGGGTGATCGCACACGCTTGGGGATGGTTCGGGGTGCGCCAGGCAACCGACGGCTCGTTATTGGTAACGATTCCGGTCGCCTTGCGACGGAAATTCTTGGGTTGATACACATAGGGAAAATTACCCACCGAGACGGTTGACCCGTTAAATCCCGATGTTCCCCAATGATGCGAGTCCCAAACTTGAACCACACCATGCTCGTCGGCACCGAGTTTGACATGGATAAATCCCGATGGTCGGTTTCCGCCGATCTTTAGCTCCTGGTCTCGGGTCAACATGAACTTGACCGGCCGACCCGCCTTTTTGGAAATCTCGGCTGCAGCGATCCCCCAATAATTGGGCTGAAACTTGCTGCCGAATCCGCCTCCGATATGCTCGCAGTGAACGTCCACGTCATCGGCGGTGATGTTCAAGGCGCTGGCAAAGCCATCGTCGGTTTGGGAAACGTTTTGCGTCGAAAGATTGACTTTCAATCGGCTGCCGTCCCAATGCAACGTCGATCCATGCGGCTCCAGACAACAATGGGTGATCGCGTCAATGCCGTAGTTGCCTTCGACCACGTACTTCGATCGCTGGAACAGACCCTGAATCGTCTTCTCTTCCCACTCTTCCTCGTCCTCATCGTCACCCGGCTCACCGAGCGCCTCGTCCAGCTCAATGCCTCCGCCGGCCGGCTTGGTGCGTTTCTTCGACTCAGCCGCCTGCAAATCGTCATCAGCGACAAACACATCCAGCAATTCGTACTCGACATTTAGCTTGGACACGCCTTCGGCGGCGGCGGCCTCGGTTTCGGCTGCGACTGCAACCAACAGCGTTCCATCGGCCTGGACTTCGACCGGATCATCGCCGGGCTTGGGCGCGTTGACCAAATGGACCAACACCACGCCGGGCACCTTTTCCGCCTGGGCTGTGTCGACCGAAATGACGCGGCAGTGGGCGTGTGGGCTACCGAGTGCCCGTACGATCAACTGTTTGGGAAGGTTGATGTCGTAAGTGTATTTCGCTTTGCCAGTCGACTTCTCCAAGGCGTCCAATCGTTGGACATGTTTGCCAATCAGACGGGCTTTGTGGTTGGCAGGCCAACTGTATTTCACTTCAGCCATTTTGATTTCCTTTGACAAGAGAAATGACGGCCTGAAGGACATTCGCGTAGGTACCACAACGGCAAATGTTCCCGTTGAGTCCCGCGCGAATCTGTTCTTCCGTCGCATCCGGATGCTTGCTCACAAACGCTCGCACAGCAACCACAAATCCGGGTGTGCAAAAGCCACACTGCTGAGCGTCATTGGCGGCGAAAGCATGAGGCACCGCATCGTCACTGAGACCCTCACAGGTCGTGACCTCTTTCCCGGCAACCGAAACCGCAAGAGTCGTGGAAGCCATCACGGGCTTGCCGTCGACCAATACCGTGCTCGCCCCGCTACTGCCGTCCGCACTGACCGGCTTCGCGCCCGTCAGATCAAACTGGTAACGCAAGACTTCCAAGAGAGTTGTCCGCGGCTCGACCTTGGCTGTCATCGATTTTCCATTCACCTTGATCGTGATCGATGTTTCTCCGCTGATAACTTGCGAACCAGGTGAGGCGTCCTGTGCCAACGTCGACGACACAACCGTCGAAGCAGCAGCGACGGCGCCCGAGCCCCTCAGGAATGCTCGCCTGCTGACGCCATGGGAGGTTTGTTGCGGCATGATGAATCCGTCAGTGTGAAGTGCGCGAAGGAGCAGTGCATGTCTTGCCCCGATCATCCATCCAAACCGAAAGTATACGGATCCCGTGGCGCAATGGAAACAAATGCCCAGAAATTAACAAGTTTGGCGAGCTCGGCCAGGAAACGACGGGATCGCTTGGCCCAGAAACGCAGAAGCCCAGATCACTCCGGTACGCTCTGCTCCGCAGGCAACCATCGCTGCAGATCCTCGTTTTCGACCAACGTCTTTCGCAGTCGATTCTCGGCTTGGCAGCACGAACAGGGGCCGGTCTCGAACATGATGATGGCACAAACATCACACCAATAATCGACCTCATACCGCCTGCCATCCTGGATCTCATAGATCCGCAGAATTTGAATCAGCGGCTGTTTCTTGTACCGTCGCGCCAAGATCTCCATCTCCTTGGACCGCAATCGCTCGTCCTTGCGAAAGGCCCGCCCGCGGAGGTTTTCGACAATCGGCACAAGCTCGCCGCTGTCGGTCAGGATGGCCAACGAGTTCTCACGCACCTCGGGGACCGTTGAAATGCCGAATTCGCTCTCAAGTGCATCGGCTAACCAAACAACTTTCCCACGGATCAACTCGATTCGAAAATCGGACTCACTCGCGTCGGTCGTCGTCGATTCCGGTTGGTTCGCTGCTGGAGGCTGGTCGGCAAACGCCCGTTGAAACAGCGCGATCGAACAAATGACCAGGACCATCGATACGAACGACGAGGGGGCAAGGCGAATCATCGGCTGACCATTTGTTCTCAAAACGCTATTCCGCCGCATGACCGACCACGACCAGATCGATGGGAAGATCTTTCGACTTCCCGTCGACAGTCCCCTTGCCCACGGTGTGCACGATCCACCAATCATTTGACTCGTCATGACGAATCCCGATCGGCGAGCCTGCGGATGCCGGCTGAAGGGAGAATATTGCCGGATGCGATGTGCCAGCGGCTTCGGCACTCTTTTCATCGAGGCCGTCCAACTCCCATTGTTTGTCGGGCCCATCCTGCTCTGCCGCGACCATGAGCAAGAAATCACGAGTTGCTGAGGTGCCCACATGGTTGCCGTCGATCGGCTGCAATCCAAATCTCAACGTGTACCACCCGCTGCCGATCGTTTGATCTCGGAATTCCGAACCTTTTCTGGGAAAGTGCAGTAATCCAATCAATTCTCCCGGAGAGAACGGGTACAACCGCTGCGCGGTGGGCTCGAACCCGGTATCGATTGCCCACTGCTTGCAAAACCAGAGTTCAATGACGGTACGGCTGGTACCCTTCTTGAGTCGGATGCCCTGGGCAGAAAAATGCTCGGCCAGTTCGCTAGAAACGGCGTCGGCTTGGGGAGCGGCGTCGATGACCTCCACGCTGTACTCTTGACCTCCTGCAGTCGTACCAACAACGGAGAGCAGGAACGCGACAACGATGGAACTGGTCTTCAGCATTGATTTCCCTCTTTGTAGGGTGTGACAGGCGAATCACCGCACACCGGAATGAAGTGATGATCGTGAAGGCATCGAGACAATCCTTCAAAGGCTCTTGGCGAGTTTCCATTCGGTCGAATCGACATCAAAAGTTCCCATGTAGGCCGTGCGGCTATCGGGAATCGACCAGCGGGTCCCCAATCGCCGCGCCGATACCTCACCTTCGATTGTGACCCCGGGGACAAATCCCTTCAATTCGGTCAATGGCGGGTAGTACGCGGATTCGTTCGAGCAGATACAGTCACCTTTTCTCGCCTTGCGTGTCGTCAGCTTTGCAAACCCATCCACGTTGACGAAGGCGTTCAGGGTGTCGACGTCGAACTGCATTTCGATCTCCGCGCGATGGACTGACGCCACCTCCTGGTCGCGAATACCGGTTTGCGAGAGTGCAAATCGTTGAAGAGCGGCGGCGGTCTGCGCGTCGGCCGAGGCGTCGATGATCACGATTGCCTTTTTCGACTCGGCGTCGCCCAGCCCCTTGAAGCCGAGTGTATGGGACGCCTTGACCACGACCGCGACGCAATGCCCGGCCAAATCGACTCCCGCACAGCTACCATCGTTGATCCGCCAAGTCATGATCGCATCCTTTCCGGTGGAACCAACTTCGCCATTGGCAAAGCATGGCCCGGTGTAGACTTGGCAGGTTCGCGCTTCGACGTAGGTGCCGCGCAATGGATCGTCCGCCCACAGCGTCGAAGCGATGCCGACCCATGCGGTTGCGATGAGGCTGATGGCTCGTAACATTTCAAAATCTCCAATTTTTTTCTTCGCATCAAACGATCTGCGTCAGGCGATCGTCCGTCCGAGTCGGCTCGGGTGATCCGAATGTTAGTGTAGGACCCTGCTCCATCTCAGTCCACCATTTCACTCGTGGGCGGGGGCGCCGCCGGGGGCGTTTGGCCGTCGCGGAGCCGGGCGTAGTCGGCCGGCGTGTCGATATCGACCGGCCGCTTCTCCGCCGGTAAATCAAGCCACTGCACGAAATGGTTTTCCATCAGCGTGTTGATCCCCTCGTCGTGCCCCAACCGAAAGACGTCCGGCAGCAAGGACCAAGGAAAGCAGACAGGGTGCCCTCGGCGATCACCAAATCGTGGTGCGACAATCGACTCCGAATCGCGACTCGCGTCGATCAGCTGGTCGATCAGCCCAGCGGTGAGCGTTGGTAAATCCGCCGGAGCCACCATCCAGCGATCGGCGCAATCGGGCTGGCACGTGCTCGACAGGTGCAGCAGTCCCAATTGGATCGATCGTTTCATGTCTTTGGGATCATGCTCCGGAACCAGCAAATCAATGGTCGACCATCGCCGACATATCTCTTGCAATGGAAGATTGTCCTGTCGCACGACCGCGATCACGCGTGTCGCCGAACTTTCGGTCCACGCCCGCAAGACTTGATCCATCACGGTCTCACCCTTCCATGGCAGCAGAAGCTTGTTCTCGGCGCCCATCCGCTGACTTTGACCCGCAGCGGGAATGACGGCAAAGCAATTTGGCGAAGTCTTCATCTTTGCCGGGAACCCCCCGAACGCGTTGGTTTCGTGGTTTTTGATACGCTGGAAGGACGAAAATCGAAGTTATAAAACCCCTTTCAGATGCGCCGCCAATCGCTGCGCCAGGGCAACCAGGGTCAAACAGGGATTTGCGGTGGGAATACGGGGAAAGACAGAGACATCACAGCAATAGAGGTTTTCGTAGGCTTCAAATTTCAGATCGTCGTCAACGACGCCGCTATGGTCGGCACTCATTCGCAACGTACCGCCGGCATGGTGTACCGAACCGTTGCAGTGGTAATCCATCTCTTTATCGGGATCAAAATCCGCTTGCAAGAAGGTAAAGATGCGATTTCGCAGGTCGGTTACTTCCTTTTTTAAATGCAATGCCGACAGATTCGCCGTGACGAACACCTCCAGCTTCTGGCCACTACCGCGATACGTAATGTGGTTACCGTCATCAAGCTCCGAGTCGAACAGAAACTTCATGGTCGCAAAAGTCTTGCTGGTTGATTGCGTGGCGAGCTTCAGCACGTCGTCATCGGAATGACGAACGTCCCAATACCGAGGATTGATCACCAACTCTGCCGAATAAGGATGGGCCGCACCATCTTGATGGCGAATCAGGATTTTCGCGTGATTCGTCGCCGCTGCGAAAGGGCTTGTCGAATCGAGCTCGACCGCCACGTCGTGAACGAAAGCGGGGTGATCGGTGAGGCCGATTCCGATCCTGTTGGCAGGATCACGAAGGCAGCTTGCCATCGCAATACGTGGACTCTCCAACGATCCGGCCGCCAGCACAATTTGCTTTCCCTTGTATTCCCGCTGGACGTTGCCGGCCAGGTCCTGGCAGACGACGCTCGTTGCCTTGCCGTCCTTCGTTCTGATCTTCGTGACCAGGTGATTCAAATTGACAGTCAAAAACTCTCTGCCGACGTATGGATCCGTCGACAGCGAATCCAACAGCAGGTCGGCCGTCGAAAAAATGCCACTGGATCGTTCAATCACATTGGTGACCGTCGAGGCAGTTAAATCCAAATTCGGTTGATGCAGAGACCGCGGCAGCTCGCACACATGATAGTCGCACAGCTCTTTCGCCAATTCCCCAATCAACCGCTCCTGAAACGCTCCCAGAGTCCTTCGTTTACGGACCAGTCTTTCGGCGCGATCGTAACCTGACAAATTGACCAGATACTGTTGAATTCGGTACGGCCAATGATCCAATTCCCAATCGTCCATGCGAGGAATCAGACCTTCCCAATAGACCGACCGTCCGCCCAGATTCATTTGCACGCTGTTGACGAAGTTGGATGTCGAACCCGGCTGATTGATGTAGTGGCCGACCTCGTGTTCTTGCGCGGCACCGAAATTAAACGTGTGGCCAGGAAGATTATCGATGTGCGTTTGAAAAAAAAGACTTCCCGCTTCAAGCACAAGAGTCTTCACGTCATTGTCCGAAAGATCGTCCGCGAAAACACCGCCGCCCATCCCGGCACCGATGATGATCACGTCGTAAACCACGGACTCGTCTCGATTGCCGGGAACGAATTCTTGTTGGATCTTGGTGTTCGTTACCTCCAAATTGTCGTATCCATGCTTGTACAGCGTTGGTAGCGGTGGAAACACAAACGAGCTGGCGGAATAAACCTGCGTCAAATCCGCGGCCGGCGTGATGACGATCCGATCGGACTCCATCGCGACGCCATCAACGACAAACATCGCTTGCAACCGTTGTGGGTAGCGTTTGGGGTTCAGACGAAAGAACCACTTGCCGTTCCAGAACTCGCCGTAGACATCCGCCATCCATCCGTCGGTGCCGTTGCGGAGTGTAACCTTGTGCGCGGGTTGATAGAGCTCGGTCTCGAGCACGATCATGAAGTCGCCCCCCAAGTCATGCTCAAAGCGGTCGATCTGCTTGCCCAACATTTCTTGGACGACGTCAAGATACTTTTGGAACGGCCCTCGTTCACCTCCGCTGTGGTAGATGCTCGTTGCGAACTCATCTGGGCTCATTGTCATCCTCCCGATTTCCTGGACAGGCTGTTACCGCGAGAATTCGGGCCAACCCTGTGGCCGCATGCCACCCGGTCGGCCCGCTCGCTACCGGACGAGTCTGTCGATGTCGGCTTCAACAGCGAACAGTTGATTGATTTCTTCATTCAAGGCGACCGATAGTTTGATGAGCCCGAACCAATGCACGATTCGAGCGTCGGGATGTGCCGCGCGAATCGCATCCAGCAAACTGATCTTGTTTTCGACCGCCCGTGCCAGCAATTGGCCATTGGGATTCGCGGGGTAATTCCAGTTTCGACACGTGCGAATGTGGGATTCGTTCTCCGTGCGGAGGATCGCCCACAGCAATGCACCTTGATCATACCACCGGATCAGGTGGCGCAGTTCGGGATGCTCCACGGCCCACTGCACGACGTACAACCAAGCGTCGATCAATTCACGATCACGATGGCGATCAAAACCGATCACCCCATTGTTCATTTCGGCATTGCCGCGACGCTGTGCGTCGCGAATGGGCAGATGTCTGGTATAAAGATCCGAATGGTTCGCCCCGCAACCAACTGCGACTTCCGGCATCAACAGGGGCGCATCCTCAATCTCCTGGAACACCTCCTGCAGCGGTGAAAGGACCACACAATCGGCATCGACCCAGAGCAGCTGGTCGAATGGCGCATCGGCGATATAGGTTGGTTTCAGCCAAGCTTGCCAGCGATGTTGCCCGACAAAGCGGTCCAGGGATTCACTCATTGGCGGCAGCGGCCGACAACAAACGTTTCCCTGTCGGAGGCACCATTGCAATTGCTCGTGTCGCAGCCCCAAGTCGTAGACGACCAGCGGAGTTTCGTCGACCGATCGCAGCGATTGAATCATGAACTGCAGGTCACGAAACAGATTCGCATCTGCTCCCGTGACCACACCCCGACGACGACCGGGAACGCTGAACAGGCGGTGCCAGTTCAACTCGAGAAACCGCGGACCGTGCTCGGATTGTTCGGACATTTTCAATGCGCTGGTAGACTTCGATCGGCAGCGAACGAATGCATGAACGCGAGCAAGCAAACAGCGAACCTTGGCTGCAGGCCACAAATTCAGGTGGCCGCCAGCCGTCCACAGGTTCCAACAAGTCGCTCAGCATCTTCCGGTGACAAGGCGCCGTCGAGTCAACGGTTAACGGTCGTCCGAAAGCGCGAAAGAAAGTGTCTGTTGGTAGCAAGCGGGTGCGGTGCACAATGTCTGGGCAATGCCGTAACGCATCACAGTGCAGAAAGACGGTATGGTCAAAAAGCTGGTCGTAATTGTCGACGATGTATCTCAAATAGACAGTTTCGGGGGACAGCTTGGATGACTTCGGCATGTCCTCAACCACCAAGTCGTCGATCGCTCCCCACCAGTTTTCGGTGTCTGGCCGGCGTGCCAGAATCGTTTGCGTTTTACTCATGATCGTCGTTCACTGCTGCCCAAACATCGCATCGCCACATCCGCAAGCAAGGCGCGCCATTCGTGTCCGCATTGCATCAATGCGAAAGATCGGATCCGTCATTGATATAGAGAATCGCATCGAGCCCACCAGCGGCGAGACATCGAAATCGAACGATCGCTTGATGGAGCTGAAACGTATCAATTGCGATTTCCAATTCGCGGATACCCTCCAGGTAAACGACACGACGTTCCCCTCGCTCATTGTTGCCAACGAATCCGACACTCGCACCAGCTAAGTGATCGGTTTGGTACCCTTGCGCCTCATTCTTTCCGGTCAGCGAAGCATATTGATCCTGCTGTAGCGGATGGGCCAAGACATAGGAACTCGATTGCGATTGGGTTCGCTGATCGCCGGGACCAGGCTGGGAGTAGGTAGGTTCGTGGATCATTCGCTGCCAAGTCTGCAGCAATTGCTGACTGCAATCCAAAGGAATTGCAACTTGGAAAGTCCAATCCCTCATCAACTCGAAAGTAATCTCAGACGACAACAAAGCGATCTCGTCACGCTGTAGCATCAAACGGGCATCGCTGAGGTAGATGGTCTGGCATCGGTTGGGATCAAAGAGTGTCATCGAGTCATTCCAAGGAGTTAAACACGATCGAAATTCAAACCACGACGGTGATTGCATTCACGGCCCGGCTTCCGGGCTCTTTGCCGTCCTCGCAATCCTGAAGCCGATGCCGTTGAACCGCTCATCAACACTCAGCTCCACCCGGTTGTCGGACCGCAGGATTTGAGCGGGATTGTCATATGCACCGCCGCGAATCGCCGCC
The DNA here is from genome assembly GCA_963734865.1 of Pirellulaceae bacterium. GTDB lineage: Bacteria > Planctomycetota > Planctomycetia > Pirellulales > Pirellulaceae > CBDCUW01. Next base: position 33,752 of record CAVTIV010000015.1, on the reverse strand, counting down.
ATCAAGACTTCGGACCCCGCTTCATTGGCTCGGATTGCTTGATGGGCTTGTTCTTCGCCCTGACACCATTCCCAAACATTGCCCGCCATATCAAAGAACCCCCAGGCGTTCGGGATTTTGCTACCACAGGGAGTGCAATGGAGTGAAGATCCGTACGTCGCGTAGTCGTCCAGGTAACCAACATCGTCGCCGAACGCGTAGACCGTTCGAGATCCGGCGCGACAGGCGTACTCCCATTCTAATTCGGTTGGTAAACGATATCCCGTGCCATTGAAATTCGGGACCTGCCAAATGTCGTCGACGAATACGTAATATGGCTCCAATCCTTCCCTGCGACTCAGCCAATTCAGGAATTGGATCGCACCCTTCCAGCTGACTGAGTTGACCGGATGTTGCTTCGTCGGGCTCACACGCGTGTCCCCTTCCCAGCTATGCGCGATGCCGTCCTGTTGCAAATACTGTTCATACAGGTCTCGAGAAACCTCGCGATTGCACATCAAGAATTGCGGTACTTCGACAACGGTAATCTCGTCTCCGACCTTCCAAGGCAGCTTGCCGGCGGGCACTTTCAACAGATGCAATCCCGATTCCGTCACGATCCAACCTTGCAGCGGGTCGTTAGCGGGCCGTGGTTTGATCAGCGGCAATGCGCACGCCCATTGCCGCAACGCATAGTCGGCCGCTGAATGCGTGGCGGAATCTGCCGCCTCCGTGTAGAGCTCCACGAGCACGTCTTGAAGGCGTTTGCGGTCCTCGACCGGAATGCTCCTTGCCGCTGTCGCCAGCTTTCCAATCCCAATGCATACTGCAGACCGCAAACCGGGGTTTTCGGATTGCTCGAGCGTGTTGGCGATCTGCCGAAAGTCAGAGGACCAATGCGGAAACCGGTCAATGAACTGCGTGCGGGGAGTCGGGTTTGCGGCAACGGACGTCATGAGTTCGGCTGGCTCCTGCTCTCCCAAACTCAACGCCAGCAAAGCGATCACGGCTCTTTGGTTCCCAGCGTCCGGCTCCCGTTCCATGCCCAAGAAAAAGTCTCTTAGCTCGGTGGCACTGCTGGGATCCCGTTGCAGCGATGCGAAGATGCTGGAACGATAGTCGACGGGGACTTCAATCGCCTTCTCGATGACAACGTCCGTTTCGTTCTCGCCAAAAGCCGCCAGTGCGATAGCGGCTCGCAATCGATTCTCGGCGGAGAGCGATCCGTCGCGTGCCTTCGACCGGAGTGCCGGTACGGCCATCATTCGATAGACGCGTACGTCATCGATTGCTGAGGGCAACGCGTCCGTCTTGCTTTCAAGTAACCTCGTCAATCTGACGGACATGTCGCGCCAAACAACCAACGTCATGAACAACAGGACAACCGGAATGGACAACAACAGTGATCGGACGGAATGATGCCAGAACGCCTTACGCATCATGCTTTGCTGATTGGGCGTCCAGGAAGACACTCTGGTATAAAGCCAAATGTTGATCGCCTCCCAAAGGCTTGGAAGCTGCCGATTCTCTCCACTGAGACGCCAGTTTTGTTCACGGTTCCTCAGTCGCAGTAACGCCCGCCCCCGATAGGTACTCTGGTTACGTAAATCGAGCCACTTTCGCAGCGACGGCACGACATAGTCATGCGAAAGCTGGTACAGCATTGGCTGTTCATCGCGTTGCGATCGTTCCGAACCAGCGATCGGGGTGATCAATCGCAGTTCGCCGTCAAGAATATTCATCAGATCGGTGAAATCGGTCGAATCGGACTCATAACCCGAAGCTTCCAACAGTTCCGCCCTCGATTTCATTCCTCCTTTGATCGTGTCGTTCGAACTCGGTAACAAACAACTCAGTACATTGGACGCGGCGTCGAGGTGTTTACGCCGGTTGAAAGGAGCGTTGGGCGAGCCGAAGGATTCATCCAGAAATTTGATACCTAAACCTTCCAGCCCGCCAACCTTACGGAGTGTTGCAGGGACCCAGGATCGATTCCGCATCAAGTGCGCGAACAGTGCAAGCCTCAAACAGACAACTTGCCCGTCATGCGCAAGCGCATCCACCGCATCGGAGAGGAACGATTGATTCTCGACCGACAGCGTGCCACGGGGAATCTGACCATAGGAACGTCCAAACTCCGTGAGCACATCGATCGAATGTTGAATTGAAAACAGCTGGACCGGCGCCAAGTTCACACCTTCGACCTGGGGAATCTCGAGCTGCCGCATGAATTCGCTGATGGCCATCCAGAAATCGTCGCGAACGACCAACAAGCATTGCAGGTTGACGCCATCGCATTGCCGCAACGCGTCGGCCAAACTTTCGTCCGCATTTCCCTTCGATCCGTGCATGTACTGCTCGAACTGGTCCAGTACAATCAACACCTTCTTGCCATCGGCCCCTTGCTGCCGAACCATTCGCGCGGCCTCGGCAAGCGATTCGGCGTTTTGAAGAAATGCAAACCTGTTGGTCAATGTTTTCAGCAGCCGCGATTGAGTGCTCGAACTCGTTGCCTCCAGATAGACGGGTTCAACGTCTTGATGCAGCAGCGGCAATAGTCCCGCCTTCACAAACGAGGATTTTCCGCATCCCGATCGGCCATAGATCATTCCCACGCTGAACGTTTGGCCCAGTTCTCGCTGTTCGATTCTGGTCGTCCAAAATCGAACACATTCGGGAATACCGTCGCCGTTTCGGGGCCCCGGTAGCAGCCGCAGGAAGTACTCGGCATCATGTCGATCGAAACTGCACAATCCCTTCGGGATGACCGACGTGGCCGGCTCCGGAGCCTCTGCAAGAACGGCCAATGGCGTGGACTGATCGCCATCCGGGATCACGCAGGCCTCCAATTCCTCGGCCAAATCGAGCGACGTGCTGTATCGATCGGTCATCGCCTTGGACAGACACCGCAGACACACCTGCTCGAGCCGCCGTGGGATTGAATCACGTATTTGCCGAGGCGGCTTGGGGTCGCGATGAAGAATTTCGTCCGAGAGCTGGGCCGTCCCCTCTCCGCGGAACGGACGCTTCCCGGTTAACATCTCGTACAGGACAACGCCGAGACTCCAAACATCGGTTCTGCCATCGAGCCGATGCGATTCCCGACGAACTTGTTCCGGCGACATGTAAGGACGCGTGCCGGCTACCTCATCCTTGTGATCCCATTGATCGTCGTCGTGGATCGCCAAGCCAAAATCGGTCACTTTGGGATTGCCGTCGACGTCAATCAAGATGTTGGCCGGTTTGACATCTCGATGCACAAATCCGCGCGTATGTGCGTGATGCAACGCGCGAGCGATTTGGGCGACCGTTCGCGCGGCTTCCGCCGGAGCGTAAGTTTTGAACGTCAACGAGTCATACAGGGATCGCCCCTCGACGTACTGCATGGCAAGGTACCATCGACCTTCGTCATACATTCCCCATTCGAGCACGCGAACAATCGAAGGATGATTCAGCGATTGCAGCGTGTGCGCTTCCGAATCGTAGGGAACCTGACGTTCGACGCGGAGCACTTTCAGCGCAACAACCGTTCCATCTCGCAGGTCCCGGGCGGAACAGACAACCGAGAATGCACCGGCGCCAAGCCTGTCCATGATCTGGTAGTTGGCAATACGGTCCGGGATCTCGGTATGCCGAATCGTCGTCTCGGTCGCCAGAATGGTTTGGGCACTGTCCTTCAACTGTTTGAGCTCCGGTTCGCCGAGGAACGGATCCTCCGGATGCAACGAAACCGTATCGCGGTGCAACGCATTCATTCTATCCAACATCTCTAGACACTCCTTGCATTGACACAGGTGTTGCCCGAGTTGATCGATTTCAAGTTCCGAGACACGACCCAAGCTGAAATCGCGGAGCATGTTTGACGATGGGCATCTTCGATTCGCCACAACTTCAGCCTTGCTCCTTTCGCTCGTGATCCTCGCGGTGCTCCCTCGAGATATCACGAAGCAATCGCAGAACTCGCGACTTGATCATGTACACGTTGTGCCGTTCCATTGCGTGTTTCTCAGCCACGTCGGCCGGGGATTTTTCCTCGACCGTGATCTCCCAGAAAATATCCCAGTGAATTGGATTCACACGATCCTTGGCGTGCTCCAATAATTGAACGAAAATGGCTTTGCTATCCGATCTTGTCGAAGCCAGCTCGTCGTCGTCGCTTGTCATGCCAAAGTATTCAACACCACCGGTGACAATTGGCTCACGCTCATTTCGTCGCCAATGATCACGAATCTTGTTCTCCGCAATCGTCCGCAACCAACCGCGAAAGGTTCCCCAATCCTGCCGTCGCTCAAAGCGTTTGAGATTCCTTGCAACTGCAACGAAAACCTCTTGACCGACGTCGAGCGCCTGATCGGCATTGAGGCCGCGATGGCGGCACCACCCGTACACAAGTGGTGCATGCAACTCGACGAGCAGGTGCCATGAATCTTGATCATCCGCGCGAGCCCGGTCCAGCAGACTTGTGGCGACCGTACTCACGGTCTCTTCAATGTCACTAACGTTCGGGTCTAACAATTTTTTTGGCAAAAAAGTTTTGTGTCTTAACAACGGATTCCGGGACGGCGATTTTAGCAAGTGTTCCCTGAAAAAAAGCCGCTCGCACTGCTGGCGAACCAAGATTGGGCACGATCCACAGCCGAGGCGACGCGGGGGCGAATGCCGGCGGTCGTGATTCGTCCCGGTTTCCAGACATTCCTGGCGGCGATTCAGGGGGCAGCGAAATCGCGATGGCGAGTAGACGCGAATCGCCGCGATGCGACTGGATCCCTCTGGGCCGGTTTCCGAACCACGGACCATGAACGCATCGACGTCCAGTTTCGATCCGTCCAGTTTCGATCCGTCCGTTTCGATCCGTCCGTTTCGATCCGTCCTGTTTCGCCTCGAGCGTCCCGCTTTCCGCAACAAGTGGTTTTTCAAAACGCAGCGAGACGCCGTCGGTGCGTTTTCTCGTGCAGCGGCGCCGACTCGGATCATGCCTCCAGAGCCGTTACTTCGATTCACGCAGCGGCGTGTCCCGAAATGCCTGATGACAACTCTGGCAATTGGTTGAGATTCGTTCTGCTAGCTGGCCGAGCAACGCCGGAGGACGCTGATCTCCCACCACCGTCCGCCATTTCCTCAACTCCGATGCCAATTCAACCGCTGCAAGTTCGGAATCTTGGAGCAGTTCTCGAAACCTTTTCGTCTGTTGACCAACCTCGTCCGTTCGCAGCAGTTCGGAAAAATGCTCCTGCAAAAGCAACGCCTCGTGGGCCGGTTCAAGATCGGGATGTGCCTGAGGCGTCCGCCAGCCCGCTTCCGAAAGCGCCTTGATGTGGTCATGCGTATGCTCCAGCGACACCATCGCCATGGCCATCGGAGGGACATCAACGATTTCCTGAAAATCGACGTCCAACTCATCCAGCAAAGGACTGCCCAAGGGCTGGGCCCGCTCCGTCGCCAGGTACAAACCGCGATAGTTTGGACTGGTGCCCGCCAGCGCTAGCACGGAAATCGCCGCGGACGGGGAAATCAGTCCAGCCGCCACGCAGGCGACACTCGCGGCTGCGGGACTCCGATGTTTCCCGTGGTGACAGTGAACGTAGAGGGGACCTTCCAGGTCACGTACCGCCTTGGCCAGCTGTTTGACACGCTCGTCGGGAATTCCGTCGTAACCGTGCGGCAAGTGAACGTATCGCAGCCCGAACTTCCGTGCCGTCTCAACATCCGGTTTGGCACCGTCGACGCTGATGATCGTTTTCACGCCGAGATCCGATAATTCTTGAAACGCCGCATCGCCTTCGGGCAGCCCACCGGACATCACCCGAGGATGAATCTGCACCAGATTCGGAAGGTGTTTTGCCGCCAGCTTTTTCGGACTCCAAATCGTCGCCGACTCGGCCACGACGGCAGGTGGGTTGGATGCCTCCACCGCCGAATCGGATTCCTCCATCGCCAACGAGGGTGCCACGGGTTGCGAACACCCCAACACCATTCCGACAATCAACATCGCTGAGTAGGCTCGCAACATACGTATCAGGATGTCTCTCCCTATCAGGCTCTCGCTCGAACTTGCCGCCGGCGAAAGGCGCCTCGTTTCCCCAACTCTCGGCCACCATAATCACGCGCATTCTAACAAACATCTGTTCCGTCGGTGCTCGGCACGTCGCCGTCGTTTCGATGGTGTCCACCATCCGCGCTTCCCAACGGCCAGCTCAACGCGTCTCGTTTCGCTTGAATTGGAACAACACGCCACGGCTCGCCGGGGCGTCGAATCGGAAGCGTCCGGCGGCGCCGTGGCTGAGGACATTGGACGCTTTCGCGAGGACGTCGTGACGCGTGATCGTCCATTGGCCGGGGGGCAGATTGGGAGGGGCTTCGGCGGGGTCAAGGGGCTTCGGCGGGGTGAACAACGAGCTACCGCTCGTCAATCTCGTCCTTCGGACTCATCAAAAAGGCCTGACCGGCCTGAGCCGTTTGATTTCGTCGCTGTTGAACTACAGATTTGGAAGAGAGTCCAGCGATATTTCTATATACGAGCAGGAGTCCCGGAAGAGGGGTGTCTATTATGCCAGTTCGATTCGCATCCAATTCACGAAAGACATAATCTTCCTCGAAAGCTACTGAATCTACAGTACAGTCACATTCGATCAGCGACGAAACCGTTTGGGCCAGACAATCGTACGTGCAGGGAAACACTGATCGGGATCTTCCCTCAATTAGCACTGGGATCCAAGTCCCAGATACGGTCACAAAGTACACAGTTTTGAATTCACGATGGAACTTAACAGAGCAGATCAGCAGACTCGCTTCGCCACCATCTGGGGCGACAAATCTCCAACGCTGCCCCACCGCAAAATCGCGTCTAAACGGAGTTCTCACGTGATTCCCTCAATAACATCGTTGGATCAGAACAAGCACCCATCATCTTCTCCACGATTATGTGGGGCAAGCCAGAAGGCCTCGGGCGCACTATCCGGGTTCTGGAGGTAGTTCCTCGGAACGAATCGGAACGTCTGATTCAGCGCCTCAATTGCGTACGCCGGACCGACATTGGCATTATGATTGAATGTTCTGGAATTAATTGCAGTCACTTCTCCGGTCATCGGGTTTGCAGCAACGGTCCCTACGCAATGTTCGACAATACAGCAGCAGCACCAGCGGTGATTGAAGCACCAAGTGAGATTGCCGTCGAAACAGAAATCAACTCGCTTAATCCAGTCGGATCCACACTCCGAATCGGGTCCCCATGGACATAGGCGTATTTGTGCAAGCTCTGCGGGTCTTGCATGTTGCCCGCGAACGGATCGAGCCGGTTGAAGCGTCCGTTGACTGGGTTGTAGAAGCGGGCTCGCAGGTATTGCTGCTGTGCCTTGGCGTCGAAGTGCTCGCCGGAGTAACCGAGAGAGGTTGCAGATCCGGCCGGATCTACGGCGCCCGTCGTACCATGCACTGAGAGCGACTGGCCATAGGCGGCGATCGTGCGCTAATGTGAGGTCCGGGCAGTAAAACCCGAATGACCCAGGCTTTCACGATGCCAATCGTCCGAAAGATCTCGGTCACTCAGGTACGGTCAGAAATGAAACGACGTGATCGCCTTCGGGTTTGCTGCCTGCAGAATGTCGGCCCTCTGTTCTCGTCACCGCCAGCCTGTCAAAGCACATTTGACGGCCCTGGCACATTGTTTCAGTTGTGGCCAGAACACCACAATATCGACTTGATGATGCTCTGTGGTCACGACTTCCTCTCTGCGGTCATGATCCTGGAGGGTCGGCTAGACCTTAAACAAGCGAAGTCGGAGTGGCTTTTTGGCGAAGTCGGCCGGGGATTTTCGGCGCATCGGTAACCAGGCTGGTTGGGCCAGTGATGGATTGCGGTCTTCTTGGTGCTGCATCGATTTGGTTTCTTTCGGGGTTGGGCGTGGTGGCGGTATCAGTGCTTCCAGACACTGACTTCGTTCGGCATTCACATTAGCATTTGAGCGGACGTCGGATGTGGGAATCGATCAGCAGCAACGTGTCGACCGAGGGGCGATAGCTCAGCAGTCGGTACACCAGTCGCCGAGCGGTCTGAATGATTTGAGCCGGGACCATCAGGATCCGATCGCGGAATGTCGTGAAGTCCATGGCGATCAGCTTCGCCTTGGTCGCCTTCTGCACAGCTTTCTGCTTCGCGGTCCCGCTCGGATGGATCATCAACCCTGACCAGACTTTTAAGTTCCAAGCCAGCGAAGCGATCACCATGTAAGCCCAGTTGCTCGTCAAGTCGTTCAGCGGCGCTGCCAACGCACACTGTTTCAACTGGGAAATATTGTTTTCTTGGTTGCAACGGGCATTGGCGTCAATGACAACCTGCCGCGTCGGTTTTGTTTTCTTTGGGGCATTCGTGACGTAGAAGAAGTAGACCGGTTCCTCCTTCTCGAACAGTCGCATCTGCCCACGCTTCAGATGAACCTCCTTATGAAGCACGATCACTCGGTACGTGCGATCGCACTTACCCGGCCTGTAATCGAACTCGGCGATTCGTTCTCCGGCGAGTTTCTTGTTCAGGTAACCATTCTTGACAACGATCTGTTCCTTGAAACGCTTCCGTTTGGCTCTGGGATTGGCTGACGGCTTCTTGAGCGAACGACGACGCGTCATCGTTTTCCACGCCGATTTATCGAGGTTTTCGGCGATTTCGACCAGATTGGGCATCGCGTCGATGCCAAAGACGAACTCGACGTCGTCGTCATCCCAGCGATCAAAGTTCTCCGTCAAAGAGAAGTCCGTGTCTCCACGTAAGACGACCTTGCGAAAGCCCGCGTCGCGACAACGCTTCACTGCCAAGTCAAAGTAAAACGCTGCGTTTTCATGGCTGGGCCGATTGCCGCTACGGTTGGCAATGAACAATGGCTCGCGAGTGTTCGCCAGAGTGACGACGAGCGGATGATAACCCCACTGACCTTTATAGTTGATGCCGATGCCCTGTTTCTTCTCAGCGGATGTTTCGACTTGTGTGCCATCGCCTTCGATGATCGCACAATCGAAGAATTCATCGCCTTGCTGCTTCCAAACTTTCTCTCGTACGCGATTGAAAGCGGTCATCAGGTACAGAATCTGTTGCGTATCGAACCGTCGGCAGAAATCGCCGGCAGTGGTCGGATCGGGGATCCGCTCGGCACCGACGGCGTTCAAGTAGGCCTCGTCGCACCGCCGGTCTTCAAGGTGCTCCAGACAGCTCCCTCCGGCGAGAAGGTTCATTGCGATGTTCATCACATGATCGGCTTCATCGTAAGGCAGGTGGAGTTTGAACAGCGACACTGCTTGATTGATTTCTTCTCGCACTCCGAGTTGCTTGCTCAGTTCAAGCATGGTGCCGATGCCACCGGCGGCGATGGCTTGTTGCTTGTCAGCCAGTTCGTATTGAATGCGAGGGGGGCGAATCATCGGCGATTGACCGGACCAGTTTGACTTGTCGATCCGGCGCAACATTTTTCGCTTGCGTTGTCGTGCTTTGCGTCGTAGTTTGGCGTTCACTCGAAACCCTTGTTCGCGCGTGTTGATTGAAGTCTTCGTAACCTCCAATACACGCGAGAAACGCCAAGGGTTTCGGGTTTCTATATCTTTTTTCGACTCTGACGTCGCTTGTTTAAGGGCTAGAGCAATACCGCCTGGCCCCCAGCGCGTCAGCACGATCGGCCACATCTACTTCGTCGCAGCGGCTGCGAGGTAGAACGCCCGCCCCGGGTGTCATCGTCAAGAAGTTACACCTTTGCGACCGCTGAAGCAGAGCGGTCGCATTTTTCATGCGCTTACCGAGTCGATCCAGCCAGAGGGATCAGAGCTGAGATCGTTCGCCATCGAGCAGGCGAAGAGCATCGCGGGAGCGGCAAAGAAGATGCGATCAGAATTCGGCCGCGGCGCCGGAAGCGCTCTCCAGAATTCGCAACAATTCGGTCGCGCACCCCTCAGGAGAACCAAAAATCTCTACAGTCTCAGTTCGGTCGAAAGTGCGATATCAAAAAGGCCGGTAACACGTAGAAGTCTGCAGCGGTCTGAAATGGATCAGCCTGGAGTGTTGCGACGACGTCCTGTCGTCGCTTTGGTCGCTGTCGCGACCGATCGGCTTCCGCCGATCCGGCTCGACACCACCGTGTTTGTTGGGTGGCACCATCCGATCTGCTTCAGCCCTGACGTTGCGCGGGTTTGCGTTGGAAAGCCCAACGATTTCCGACGGGCGTGGTCAATCATTCGCTTCGGTCACGTCGTTCCCGCCCGTCGGCTTCATCAAAGAAGTCTGGCCATCGGAGTCGTGTTCCAACATGTCATCAGGAGCTTTTCGAACCAGCGAGAGTGCTGCATCAATGACGACTAGCAGTATCGCAACTGCGTTCAAAAACACGCCGAGTAATCCGAAGAAAGACACCGGATTCGCTGCACCAATCGAGATAAATAACCCACTCCAGCCAAGGCCAAAGGCGATTGCGAGAACTAATCGACGAACAGAGGGACTCAGCCCTCCAAGCCAACCTAAACGGCGTGCAGCAACCAGTATTACAAGGTTGGCACCTACAAGGAAGAAGAGCAACAAGGCGGAAGCTCCTTGTGCTGCCGTAAGTGCCTGTCCAGTAGCCATCATCTTTATCCAAAAAGAAAATAACGAATTCGTGGTTACCTATATGCGGTCGTTCGTGGCCGCAATCTCTCGCACTGACTCGAATAGCTCGATGGCAGCGTCAATTCCCGTGTTGATCCCACTCAGCACAATGGTCTTGTACGTATTCACTGCAACCGGATTGCTCGTGCCAAGTGCTTGACCAACGAATTTACTTGATGTGAAGCCAATCGCTGTCCCAACCAAGGCATTCTTAGTTCCTTCAACAACTTCATCCCAAGTGACCTCGCCGTCTTCAACTATTTTTACAATCTCCGTAAGCGAAGACTTGAGCAAGCTATGAACCAACTGAACAACGATCTTTTCGTCTTGGTCACTTCCGACCCAATCGTCGAGATAATTCGAGAACTCGTAGCCCCAAACTGCGTCTCCAAAGCCTTCTACGAAATACTGAGTCCACTTCGTCGCATCTGGAGCTCGTAGATTTGCGTCAAATTGTGATTGAATTGCGTAGTTGATTGCCTTGCCGGCGATTCGAGTTAAGCCGCCAATGAGCCCCTGCCCCATCGTCTCAAGCAGGTTCTGCTGTTTCTGCTGAGGGTAGAGCCCACGATTCCAAGAAACGGAAAGGGCTGCACCAATTTGAGTTCCGACGATCGCGCCTTTAATGGGACTGTCGTCGAAAACGAAATAGTAGATCCCTGCACCGGAAATCGCTGAAAGCGTCGTCACCGCAACACTTGCACGCACAGCGGTTTTGGCAAATCCGATAGAGGCCGAGATTGCAGTTCCCAAAAACAGTCCAGTCGGATCGACCCCCTGAATCGGATCGCCATGCACATAGGTGTACTTGTGCAGCGACTGCGGATCTTGCATGTTGCCCGCAAACGGATCGAGCCGATTGAAGCGACCGTTGGCAGGGTTGTAGAAACGGGCGCGGAGATACTGTTGTTGCGCTTTGGCGTCGAAGTGTTCGCCGGAGTAGCCGAGAGAAGTGGCCGATCCGGCGGGATCTATGGCGCCCGTCGTACCGTGGACAGACAGCGACTGGCCAAAGGCGGCGATCGTGCGCTAAGGTGCTGCCCGGGCAAAGAAGTCTGAATGACCCGGGCTTTCACGAGGCCAAGCGCCAGAAAGATTTCGGTCGCTCAGGTACGGTCAGAAATAAAGCGACGTGATCGCCTTCGAGTTTGCAGCCTGCAATTTGGCGGCCGTCTTTTCTCTTCACCGCCAGACTGTCAAAGAACATTTGACGGCCAGCCCTGGCGCTTGCTTCAGTTGTGGTGAGAAACTCAACAACATCGACTTGATGATGCTCTGTGGTCACGACTTCCTCCCTGCGGTCATAATCCTGGAAGGTTGGTTGGAACAGTACCGCCTGGACCTCGGGGCGTCAGCACGATCGGCCATACCCAGCCAATCGCAGCAGGAGTGAGGTCGAACTCGCCAGCAGCGCATGCAAGGAATCTTTCCATGCGACCACGCGATCAAAGTGGTCGCATTTTTCATGCGCCGGTGAGTCGATCCGGCCAGGGGGATCAGAGCTGGGATCGTTCGCCATCGAGCAGGCGAAGAGCATCGCGGGAGCGGCAAAGAAGATGCGATCAGAATTCGGTCGCCGCGTCGGAAGCGTTCTCAAGTTTTCGCAACAATTCGGTCGCGCACCCCCCAGGAGAACCAAAAATCTCTACAGTCTCAGTTCGGGCGAAAGTGCGATATCAAAAAGGCCGGTAACAGTTTCGAGAATCCTTTCGAAATGCGCTCAGTTCGTTGCAAACCAGGAATCACCCACGACCCATTTTCTTCCCCCGGCAACCCAACCGAATGGCAAACACTAAGCTCAGCGACCACCCAAGGGTTGACAAAAATCCCGCGATATACATGCCCAGTGTGTGCGTAGGTTGAACGAGGTATACGAAGGCAAATAGGATTCGACTGAAGAAGGTCGGCTCGCCAACCATCGGAAGACGGTGATGAAATGCACCGAGAAGCGCGGCCGCAATCAACAACGACGCGAACTCCAACGCCAGTGTATTACGCTTCGGGTGACGAGTACTTGTTGCACCCCGAGGCGGTCTATAGGGCTCCATCAGAGGCGTTCCTAGAAGTTTTCGTACTTTCCTGTTTCGATTGGCCAGTCAGAGCCGTGGTCGCTTGGGTCAAAAAGATCGGGCCGCCCAAACATCCAGGGATCGAGAATGACGTCCGGCTTCCAATTGTAGTGAGTCCACCATGGAAATTGATTGCCGCCAGTCTGAGTAGCAGGTAGTTCCGGGCCTGACGGCTCGAAAGACAACGATGAAAAGCTGTGTGTACTCAGCATGGCAAGGACAGATTCACCATATTTGTTTGTGTCCCAGTGTGCCCGAAACTGCCAGTATGTACCTGCAAGATTCACCTTGTTGCGTATTTGGCCGACGATGTACTCCGTCCATGACGCACAATTGCAGTGAGGGCCGTATTCACTATTCCCCTCCCAGCCATGTGGCCCACTCCCCCAGCCGAACCATCCTCCCGGAGTGCCCTTATCCGCTGGACTAAAATCAGCAGCGTTCTTCTGACGAACTGCCTCGACATACACGCGCACGATATCTCTGGTAACGGTTTTTGCTGCCGCCTTTTGATCGGGCGACGCGGAAGGATGCGAATCCACACTTTGGTTTAGCAACGTCTCTATATTCAATTCCCATATCACCACTCGGGAGTTTTGATCGCGTGCGGGCCTTCTGAAACCCCGTGACGACATGGGAGTTGGAATCCCAAACCATTTTGCGGTCGTACTCATAACCCCGCCAAATGCCAATGCAGTCGCAATTCCGGATGTAACTCCCCAGAGAATCGCCCTCACCGAACGCAACGCGTCGCCCATGCGACCAAGGTCCTTATACGCTTTCGAGCTTTGCAATTTCCCGTGGACGGCTTGGCCAATCGCAAATCCAACTATTGTCGCAACGCCGATAAACTTTCCACTTGGATCCACACCCTGAATCGGATCCCCATGCACGTAGGTGTACTTGTGAGGCCCTAAGTGCACTTCCAAGACGACCAACACGATCACGCGGCGTTTCGTTGGTTTCTGAGTGCGCACGATTGAAGCGACTGCCTTCGGCAAGTTTTGGATGCGCTCGTGCAAGAAGGCTTTCGCGCGCGGCGGTGCGCGGAAGCGGTGGGCGTTTGCGGCGTGAGAGTTTGGCCCCGGCAAGCATCCCATGATTGTAAGAAGTTCGGCAGCGGTGGATGCTTGCCTGGTGCCATTGTCGTTAATGCGACGATTAACTTTCGTTGTCGTCGTTCTTCTTGCCGTCGCCCGTTGGGTGCGTTTGCTCGTGGATCTGTTGCAACCGACCCAGCGTCATGTGGGTGTAGATCTGCGTCGCATCGAGCTTTTCATGGCCCAGGTAAAGTTGCAGAGAACGGAGATCGGCGCCCCGCTCAAGCATGTGGGTTGCTGCGGTGTGGCGCAGAAGATGGCAGGCTCCGCTCTTTTGGATGCCGGCCGCTTCGATCGCTGTGCGAACGAGCTGCGCCAGTTGCGTACGGCTGATCGGTCGGTGATGCAGGCCCAGGAACAACCGGTTGCCAGCCTTGGGACCGGTGTAGTCGGGACGAACGTCGACGACGTACTTGTGGATCCAGTCCAAGCGCCGACTTGCCGATCGGAACGATGCGATCTTTGGCGCCCTTGCCGCCGCGGACGTGAACCAGCTTGCGCGATTCGTCCACGTCGCTGAGGCAGAGATTCGACAGCTCCGTGGCCCGGACGGCCGGTCGAGTAGAAGGTCTCAAAGATTGCCCGGTCGCGGATGCCTTGCGCCGTGGTGATGTCGGGAACGGCCAACAGAGCATTGACCTCGTTAACCGATAGCACATCGGCCAACTGACGGCGGGGGATGATCGGCAGCGGAAGGTGTTTTGCATGCGTCGAAGTTGACCGCGTCGTGCTCGCGCAGCCACTTGCACCAGCAGCGAATCATCACGATGTGTTGCGATTGCGTGCGCGGCAGCAGTTGTCTTGCCGCTCTTCGGATCGAGCTTGTGGAACAGGTGACGGCGGTAGCCTTGTAAGACCTCGATGGTAGGTCGGCGATTCGTTCAACGCCGCGCTCGTGGCACCAGGCGGCCAGCAGATTCGAGCCGATAACGATAGGCATCGACGCTGCACCGGAATAGTTGGCCACTTGCAGTTCCATCAGGAAGCGATCGACGGCGACGGTGATCGTGGCGGTACGCAGGTGTTGTGAAATTGACATGATGAAAGTTCCCTTTCGGAGTTGTGTCGGCGCGCACCGGATAGCGCGGTTGGCACTGGTGAGGTGACATCGCCGACGAGGCTAAAAAGAAAGCCGATCAGAAACGCCTGACCGGCTACGGAGTACGACGACGCTAAAACGTTAGCGCCGTCTGGTTCAATTCTCGCGAATTTCGGGTCAAGAGTCATTTCGATCGACCGCTGATTCACGGTGTGTTTTGCTCGTTTGAATTGGTTGTGCGCGGCCCGTGCATCGGGGGATCAACCGGGGGTCAAGGTCTCCTGTTTGGGGGTCAAGGTTTGGATTCAGGGGTCAAGGTTTGGGCGAACTGGATGGTTCTTTCAGCTTCGAGGCGATCAGCCAGCCCATCAGGAACGGCGATCCGTTTTGGCCTTCGCCATCGTAAAGCAACTCGTAAACGTAGCGTTGTCCGAACTTGCCGCGATGAACCAGCACGTATTCCAGCTCCACCAGACGCGTCAGATGCTTGCGGACTTGCGAGTCGCTCCACTGCGTGGCTTGGCGGATGTCGCGGCGGGTGAATCGGAACGCGTGACGGCTGACGTTTTGTGCTTTCGATTCGCTGTTGACGTACTCGTGAATCAAGCCGAGTAAGCGGCGCGTTTGCGGTGATAGCTCATCGAGTGATCTGACCGAGGATCTCGCCAGCCAATCGGTTGGCTGACCGCGATGTCGCTGCGCTCGACGCTGATGCGATTCGACGCCAGTCGAGCGTTCATGAATCAGTTCGTTGATGCTGATGCAGTAGCGCGATGGTGCTGATCAAGTTGAGATACTTCAAGTGATCTCGGCGCATTCTGGTCTTGTGATTGGGGAATGTCAACTGAGTGGCGTAAGGATTGTAGACTTCGCAGTGGGCGAAGCAATCGCTGCGCGTTTTGATGCAGTCGTCGTAGTGGGTCGGCTTGTGCGTTGAGCACAACACGTTCGGTCGTAAACGACTCGCGTTGCTTGGATTGAATCGCGCCGGTTTGGTGTTTCGTTTCATCGACGGTAAGAACGAGACAACGATTGACGAGTTCCTCGTCGATGTCCATCGCCGTGGTGGTGAGCATGATTTGCACGGGGCCCTCGACGTGATAGGTCTCGGTGGCCATCCGGCCGTCCTTGCCGCGCGCGGTGGCGGCGTGGCGCAGTTCGCCTTCGCTTTGCAAGCAGTTTCAAGTGCGTAGGCCGCTTCGCGGATCCCTTCGTCCTCGCTGATCGCCAGGATGTTGTGTCTGATTTCATCGCTGTCGAGGTAGAACAGCGATTGACCGGTCATGCCGCTGAAGCGGATCGTTTCTTCGCCGGGCATCATGTTCAGGATCGCGTCCATCAGTGACGTTTTGCCGGCGATGACGAGGAACTTGAATCACGATCGCCAGCGGCGTTTTCAGTTTGCGGCTGGTGGCGGCCAGGTAGCCGGCCAGTTTGTTGGTCGCTTCGCCGACGATGCCGCAAGCGTCCATGTCGGCGACGATTCGGTCCAGCAGATTCGGATCGCGGAGCAGGTCGAGTGCTTCGCTGCGCTCAGCTTCGGTAAGCTTGACGGTCTTTCGCTGCGGTGCTTTGGCGGCGTCGATTCGCTGTTGTTGCAATGTTTCCAGTTTCAACAGCAACTGGCCGATGTCGCGTTTGATGATTGTCGCATCAACGAACAGTTCGGTTGCCGTGGCTTTGATGAACGAGGCGCGGGTGCGGGCTTTCACCAGATCGATCGCATCGAGGTGAACCAGGTCGTCGCGCGAGGCCAGGATGTTGACTTTCAGGCAGCCGAGGGCGTTGTTCTTTTCCAGGCCGCGAATGCGGTAGCGGCGATCGTCGCGGAGTGAAGGTGATTTGGTTTCTTCGATGATGAGATCATCGGTCCTGGTCTGAGTCGTCTGTGTGTTGGATCGCGTAGCGGTAAGCGCCGCGCGGCTTTACGCTTCGCTGGATGCAGCTGACGCCTGCGCACTGCCACTGCCGATCGTGATCTCTTGTGGGCCTTTGCCGTTGCGAGTCGATGCGGCGACCGTGGATGCCGGTGATGTTTCCGGAATCATCGAACAGCGGAAACGTCACACAGCCGCGCAGCGCTTCGTGGCCGCTGGACTTGTAGAGGCCGATCTCTTTGAGCTGCCGGCGCAGATCGCGGCCGCGCTGTGAATCGGTGGTGGGCAGGTTCTTTCCCAGGCGACGGTCGGAGAAGCCGATTTGTTGTTCTGCCGCTTGTTCGATGGTGAGTTTGAACTCGTCAGCCAGAAAGGCGACGGCTTTGTCATGGAGGGGCAAGCCGCGCAGCGTAGAATTCCACCGCAGTCTTCAGCGGATCGGATTCAAGAGCATCGAGGAAAGATGGCTCGATGGTTCGTTCTTTCATCGGTAGCGGCATGGGAAGAATCCCTTGGAGAGTGGTTCGGCGATTCACCGGCGAGTGTGCGCACACAAGAGAGGCACGGGCCGTCTCTTGATGACGCGACAAACTCACCTGGCTGTCAAGTGTTGTGAGGAATTCGATTCCACTACGGAGAATCGGCGTACGTGTTGAGCGAGAAGCTGTAACGGTTGCGACGTCGTTACCCAGCCGGTTTCGCCGGCCTGCGTGCACGATCCGGTCGTAGCGGCGGCGGCGGCTGCCGCCATGCGCGGGCAACCGCTTCATCTGGGAGGGAATCGATCGTTCGGGTTGACGTTCGGCTTGATGGCGCGTGGTTGCCTGTCGGTGCTTCGGGGCGTCCGCTGTGGGACGGACTGCGCGAACGTTCGCTGTCGCTCGTGCTCCGCCGCCACCTTGCGGCCGGGGATTTGCTCCACCGCTCCCGGCTTAACTTCGCTGAGGCTCGTTCGCGGTCGCTGCCGCCCTCTTTAAGCGGTCTCGGGCATCCTGCCCTTGCTGTTCTTATCGGGCATCCTGCCCTGGCATCGGCGTGCGTCGCTGGCGATCGGATGGCTCGTTCCTCGCCAACCGATCGCGCTCCGCGCTTTGGCTCATCCTTCGCGTCGCTTGACACGCCCGCGCACCGCCGGCTCGGTCGCAGTCGCTCTCGCTCGGTCGGATCGAAACGGCTCCGCTCGCGCTCGCTTCCCATGCCGTTTCGTCCGACTGGCACGGCTCGCAAGCTCGGCTCGCCCTCCTTCGTCGGTCCATGCCACCGGCGGGTGTCATCCGGCGAACCTCCTATTCGCCGTGCGCTTGCTCTTAGTTGTGCGCGGACGTTGCGCGGTCCGGGCCTCCAGCCGAAGAAGTTGCGGGGCATCGTGCCCCGCCGGGCTTACGCCCTCCGGCGGCGCCCGGAGATTGGAACGTTCTATGTGGTTGCGACTGGGCGTGGTGCGCGTGTTCTCTTCGGCGGCCCGGATACGCCCGTCGCTGTGAAGCAAAGCGCCGCTCAGGACACACGGCACGACGACCACGGGTTGATGGGGACTGCACTCGCCGTGTGTTCAGAACCGAGCAGAGGCTCCGATGCATGAGACGGCACGCGTTCACGCAAGTGAAAACCGAACACAAGACCTGACCCCGGCGACAGCCCCCGACGTCGCTGCGGTCAATGACTACTTGCGAACACCGAACACAAGGCCTGACCCCGGCGCAAACCTCTCCCGATCAACCAAATTCGCCCGTCGGTTGTTCGGTTGAAAACCGAACACAAGACCTGACCCCGGCGCAGAGCCTCGGCCGAAACGACCAAGCGACTGGGCGGTATGCTGCGCTGTTACCGTCGCGCCGCCTGAACTTCGTGTCTGTTATTTCACTGATCTTTAACGCTGTTTGCTTGCCAGCGAAAGTTGGCTGCTGCACGCACAGCAGAACTTCCCTTCGAATCGTCGCCGCCCATCAAAAGTTCTTGCCCCCATTCAGCCGTCTCACCGCCCCAATCTCGACCCAAAATCCGACTTGGCACAGTGTTCTAAGCCCAGGAATTGTTGGTCCAAACGCTCGTTCGACTTTCTTGACCTCACGCCCTTTGATTTCTCCTTTCCCGATTGTCCTACGAAATCGGCAGTATCTTCACGTCCGTCGCTCCACTACCAATAAAGAGCCATCGGAACGACTGCCACGCAACAAGGTCACCATCTACTGAGACGATCACTTGAAGCTGCGTATCACTTACGACAATGCCATGCCACCATCGCCAATTTCGCAACTCAAGCTCCGGGACGAAAGCGTTGATGAACATTTGACGTGACCAACGGACACTGTTTTGTTCAGCCAATCGCTCCTCAATAGGACGCGTCATCGATCTTTCCCGTTCTTCAGCCGATGGATGCCGTCCGCAGCGTGCTACAAACCGCTGTGGCAATATTTGGTCCCAAACATCACTCTCAGGCGGGATGAGATTTACGTTCTCGATCACGGTGACGAGAACCTTCTTCGCCAGCGACAATATCTCTGAAGACTGTCCATTGCAGTCGACTTGGAATCTCGCGTAGAGAGTGTCATCAGAATAAGTCGGACCTGATTCGAAGTCATCGCTCGACGCGCGAAGTCTCTCTAGCTCAGTTGATTTCATCGATGCCCGTCCCTTGGATGATTGATTGTTCTAAATGTGGGATCTGTTCAGGTCTAACACCAAAGGAATCGTTCGTCTGCCCGGGGTCCGCAACCAATGGCCTGCCTTTCAAGCTCGGGTCTGCATGCAGTTCAGCCTCAGTCACAGCCTGAGCGCGCAAGTCATCAACGAATTGTTTTGTCACCTCAAATGACTTGATTCGTCCGTTTGGCAATGGTCCGAGTTTTTGCCCTGGCCCAAGTTTCTGTGCTAGGTATTGCTCCGCCCTCGCTCTATCTCCGAAAGTCAAATATAGCGTCTTGTTTGGTTCAAGAATAAGAACAGTTCCAGCTTCATCAATGAACAGCCGAGTGTTCGGATCACCCTCAATTCGGAAAGCGCGAATACGCTGTTGCGGCTTGAAAAGAGGTAGTTTTGATCGTGCAACCTTTGTCCCGCCAGCAAGCAACAAGAGGATGTCAAGGTTTGCAAAATACTGATCAATTTCATCGCCGTGCTCATGTGCGTCGTCCCAGTTTTTGAGCGTCAAAATCGTGATTCCGGGTACTGTCATAAATGCGACAGCGGCGTAGACAACCGGCGCAGAAGCCCCACCTGCTAATGCAAGAGCCGTCCACCATCCGATTGCGTACGTAAACGTGAAGCCGGCTAAAAACGCAAGTCCTACGTTCTTCGCGATGTTAAGCGGGCTGTATTCGTCCCTAAACCCGTATGCTGCTCCTTTCGCGAGGTTGTACCCAAGCGCAACAGAGGCAGAGATTATTCCAATAGCGACTGATACGGACCCTAATGTCCTCAAGCCCGTTGGGTCAACCCCCTGAATCGGATCGCCATGCACATAGGCGTACTTGTGCAGCGACTGCGGGTCTTGCATGTTGCCGGCGAACGGGTCGAGCCGATTGAACTGGCCATTGGCTGGGTTGTAGAAGCGGGCTCGCAGGTACTGCTGTTGAGCCTTGGCGTCGAAGTGTTCGCCGCTGTAGCCGAGGACTGGTCTTTGTTTCGCTTAGCGCGATCGAAGCGGCCAGGTGATTGTGAACGGCGAGCATTTCGCCATAGGCGGCGAAGGTGAAGACTTGACCGATGGTTTCGGCTAAGTCATAGAGCACGCGCACGCTGCCATGACCGTCGTGGCCAAAGATGAGGGTCGAGTCTTGAGTCTCGAGTCCTGAGGAGTTGAACAGCCGCGTTCGTTGGGCGATCTCGTCATGTCCGAAGGTGTAGTCGATCGGGACCGGTGCGACTTCGTAGAAGGGCTCGCGTTTGCATCGTGCTTTGCCGGGTGAAGTGAGCGCGGCGCAGAGAGAACCCCCTCGGCAAGAAGGTTTGATGCGCCCGGTGCAGGTTGAGCCTCCCACGCGGCGGCGCGCGAGTTGGACGTCGGCGGCGATGAGCAGTGTTTGAAACGGCAAGCATCCTGTCATTGTAAATCAATGACGTTGCGGATGCTTGCCGGCTCGGTTGAAACAGTGACTACGACTCTTTACGCTCGTCGGGTTTCTTGTCCTCGGGTCCGTCACCGCTTGGATGCGTTCTGTTGTGGACCTCTTTCAAACGACCCAACGTCATGTGGGTGTAGATCTGCGTGGTGCTGATGTGCTCGTGACCCAGATAGGATTGAAGCGAGCGGATATCGGCTCCGTTTTCCATCATCTGCGTGGCTGCGGTGTGACGAAGCAGGTGTGGGTCTCGTCGGTGACGTTTCCTTGGCCGTCGTCGGTTACGACGCGCTGCGAGATCTCATTCGCCCGCGTCTTTCGGTTGAACACCGAACACCGGGCCAGACCCCGGCGCGAGCCATTCACCGCACCAGCAAGAAATCCACGACACGCTTCGCGTCCACAGCCAACAAGGCGGCCTGTGTCTGGTGGTCGGACGCCCCGGCACCGGCAAGTCCGTCATCAAGGAATCGCTACGACTGCTGCCGGACAAAGACTACCTGGTCGCCACGCATCGCTCGCACGCTGCACACCTACACCAACACGGTGAAGATCCTCTGCGAAGCGTTCAAAATCGAGTTCGAAAGCTCCGCGTTCAAATGCGAACGCAAACTGATCGGGCAGGCCTTCGCTCTGAACCGAGCCGGCAAGATGCTGGTCACGGTGATCGACGACGCTCACCTGATGGACATGGAAAACCTTCGCCGAGCTGCGACTGCTGCTGGAAGATTTTCCCAAGAACCACAACTTGATTCTGGTCGGCCAAGTCGAACTGCTGTCCAACCTGGATCTGGCGGTCAACCAAGACATCAAGAGCCGCGTGACCTACTCGGTCATCACGCAAGCGTCTGCATGACGATGCGATGCGTGATTTTATCGAGCGTCAACTCGATCGAATCGGCTTGGGACACAACACGTTCACTGCAGCAGCGACGGAGCTGATCATCCGCACCGCCGACGGCGTTTTGCGTCGTTGCCGCAATCTGTGCTTGGCTTCGATGCTCGAAGCGGTCCGCGCCTCGGCCGGAACGACGATCGACATCGATCTGGTCAACCGAGTTCTGATGCAACCGCACTGGCAAAAGGAAGTCGACCTGACGGATTTCTGAAAACGCGTCGCAAGCGTCTTTACTTCACCCTCAGGCAATCCTATGATCACCAAAGACCTGCTGCGAGCGATTCGCAATGACTTACCGATGAAGTTAACGGTCACTCGGCTCGGTCGGCACGGTCCGATCTCGAAGCACAGCGATGGTTACTTCCGTTTTCAGTGTCCGCATTGCAGAGAACTGCGAGCGACGGTGAATCCGAAGAACAACTTGGCGCATTGCTTCAGTTGTGGCGAGAACATCAACAACATCGACCTGATGATGCTCTGCGGTCACGACTTCCTCCCGGCGGTCATGATCCTGGAGGGTTGGCTGGAACAATACCGACGCGACCTCGGCCTGTCGGAACGATCGGTCGCATCCAGTTCATCGCAGCCGTCGTGAGTTAAGACGCTCCCGACGGCTGCCGCGGCGACCATCAGCGCCAAAACGAATCCGAGTGCGACCGCTCGATCAGCGCGGTCGCATTTTTCATGCGCTGGTGAGTCGATCCGGCCGGCGCGATCGAAATCACGATCGGTTCAAGACGGATCCTCGCAAGAGAATCGACAGACAGGATCGAAGCATGCGATCCCAATTCGGCCATCGTCGCTCGATCATGCATCGGCCGAACCGCGACGATCGGAAGAGCTCTCCAAAATTCGCAACAATTCGGCCGCGCACCCCTCAAGGGAACCAAAAATCCCTACCGTCACAATTCGGCCAAAAATGCGACATCAAAAAGGCCGGTAACATGTAGTCTTCGGGGAGCATAAAATCGCCCCACAGAAAGTACTGAATGCTCTCGTAGGGGCGTTCCCGGCTTGGCGTAATTGCGTGGTTGAGGCCAAACACGTGCCCAAGTTCATGTGTTGCCGTCGCTCCCAATGTTGAACTTTTCGAGACGGGAAAACCGCGTTGCCCAGAATCTGTCAAACCCGCGTATGTTGAATCACCAGGCAGTGGAAATCGTCGCTGGCGTGAGATATGTGGAGCAAAAACGCATTTTGTGGTCGCAGCTCATCCTTCATCCCTGCCAATGACTCCGAAAGTTTGCTTCGCCCTCTATCTGGGCGATCACACTCGCCGACCGAAGATCTCGGTATCGTGAGCGAAGATCGTACGCAAGATAAGCAAGTAAGCCGAGTTGTGAATTCGCGTATTTCGGGCCAGAGCCAATTTCGAGCCAAGCGAATTCAGTGCCCTTTCGTCCAAGCACCTGTTCGACTTCTAATTCATCACCGGGAAGCAGTGTTGTCGGCGTCGCTGATATGCCGAGTTTCGATGCTAAGATCGGCGCCTCGATGTCGAGGACCTTTCGGTTGATACCTTCAAAAACCCAAAGGATTCTGGATTCTGCGGACGGCAAGTGCTCCGTGCTTATGGGGCAATAGCATTTCCGAATTCGCTTCCCAAGTCCGGCTTGGCCTTCAAGAACCGAAAGCCTTGGACAATCTGCTGTTCGCCTTTGTGGCATCCCCAACGGTGCCGAGTATGTTGCGAATCTACTCAGTAACAAGTAAACCAATGAGGGCTGCTCAACGTTTCGCTCGTCGCTATAGATAACTCCGCCATCTGACGGGCCGTTGACGAATTCGATTTGCGGCAATTGTGGAGGCCACTGACCTCGTGCTTGAAACCACCCGCGATTGTCTTCGTTAAGCGATTCATAGCATCGCTGATTGGAAAGTAGGTCGCATACCTCGCGCCATGGAGTGCTAGCGTAGCCCAGGACGGATAAAGGACGCACTTCTGACTTTGGTCGAGCAAGAGCATTAGAATCCCAACATCAACGAGATCAAAGTAAACCCCCCATTGACCCTGCGATCGGCCAGCCTTTGCCGCCGCGGCTGCCGCAGCTTGTCGTCGAGCGAGATGAGCAGCGACTTCTTGAATCACCTCGGAAGCGATATATGCGGCCAGCACAACATCTTCATTGTGGTTGGTTTCGTAGACTATCAATCCATCGTCTTGGTTCCACGCTCGGATGTGTAGCGGAACCGGTATACCATATGCAAAATCGATGAGATAAAGTTTTTGAATGGGCCGCCATTGTCCTTTCGCATACGATATATTCGGGTACCTTAGCTGTAATTGCAAATCGTATGCGGCGACTTCGGCTGCTCCGCCTGCTATCTGACCAACCGCCTTAATCTCATAGAACTGCTCTCGTCCCAACGTGTGGTCGACGATGTCAGGCCGCACCCTCCAAGCGATCATCTGCTCCGCGAAGTTATCTGCTGCTTCGTCAATAGGCAGGTCTGGATCCTTAAGGCGAGCAATTGCCCTGTTGATTTCTACATCATCCGGGTCTCGGAAGTTCTCTCGAATGTACGCGTTTCCGAGCACGTACGTCGCACGTGTTCCTATTAACCCCTTGGTAATTGCCCAGAGCGATCCGTAGAGCCCAGCTTTGCTTCCTTGCTTTCCAAGTAGTCTCCTTGCAATCCTCGCAATGATGCCTTCTCCGGATGGATCGTCATACTGAATCGGATCCCCATGCACATAGGCATATTTGTGCAAAGAAGTAACACCGATGCGATTTCATCGCATCGTCGTAGTTCTCGTCGTGATTTACTTGTCAAAGATCAGTTTTGCCCGGTGCAGTTGCAGCCGAACTTAAAAAAAGCTCGGCGCGGCTTTTTGGGCCAAGGTGGGGTCACACCCGATGCGGTTTATTCTTTTAGTCGCTTTCGTCTAATTGCATTTTAGCTGCCCTCGCTTCGACCCACAACGCGCGGGCGGCGAGGGAAGGAAGGCAGCTAAAAAGCAGCTAAAAGAAGAAGATGGCGCGGAACGCGGCGCGCTACTTGGCTTTCACCGGCGGCGCGGCGTTGTCGTCGTCATCAGGGACGTCTCATCCGATGGCTCGCCGGAACGTTTCGCCGTTGTTCTCTGCAGCGTCATCCGTTGCCGTTGCCGTGTCCGGCTTTTCGTCGTCGCGTTTCTCTTTCGCTGGATGCGTCGCTTCGTGGATCTCTTTCAGCTTGCTGATCGCAACCTTGCGTGTAGATTTGCGTCGTGTCCAAGTGCGCATGACCGAGCATCGCTTGAACGAAGCGGATGTCTGCTCCGTTCTCCAGCATCAGCGTGGCCATCGTGTGCCGGAACAGGTGGCAACTGCCGCTGATCCCTTGGCCGGACTCTGTTCGATACACGAGCTGACGATCTGAGCGATATGCGATGAACTGATCGCGCATCGCCTTCGACCACTGATGAACATCGCCGGTTCCTTCGGGATCAAGACCGAGCAGTAACGGACGAACCTCGTAGAGATATTTTTCGATGCCATTTCAATGCTCGGCCACCGATCGGAACCAGACGATCTTTCTTGCCTTTGCCTTGACGAACCATCAGCGTGCCGCGATCGAAGTTGACGTTGTAGACTTCCAGGTTCACCATTTCCATCCGACGGATGCCGGTCGAGTAGAACACTTCCAGGATCGCCGCGGTCACGAACGCCCAGCGGTGTGTCGACGTCGGGAACCATCAAGATGGCTTCGGCTTGCGATGCCGTTAGAACGATGCTTCGGCAAGTCGTTGTTCGAGCTCGCGGCAGTTCCATTTCAGAGGCCGGGTTGTAGAGGAAGTAGTTGTGTCGCGTCAGCCATTTGAACCAGGCACGAACCGGCATCAGTTGCGTATGCTGGAGCGGAACGTCATCGGTTGGCCGTTCTTCTTGCGGTAGTGATACAGGTAGCGTTGATAACGTTCGATGATCGGCTTGGTGACTTCGCTGGGACGAACGATGCCACGTTCGGCGGCCCAGGCGATGAAGTAGCCGAGGTAACGGCGTCGGCTGATCACGGTCAGTTCGCTAGTAGCCGCGAACCGCATCCATTCGGTGAACTTGTCCATCAGCACGTTCATGCCGTGCGGGTCGATTGCGTTTGGCGTTGTCGTTGTGACATCTTCCCGTTCCTTTCAGTTGTAACGGAGCGTAATAAAAAAGCTTCTGGTTCTGACAGAGCCAGAAGCAGTACGATCGACGGATTTACGACGACAGCTTTTCAGTCGCTGCCGCTTGTGCGTTTTCAGGGTTTCACCCCGAAAGTGGTTTCCCTTGGTTTTTGCGGGCTTTCCGTTCACAACTTGCGGTGATGACGGGGCGCTTTCGGGGTGATCTTGGGGTGATGAAGCACTCCAGGGGTGATGAAGCGGTCGGTAGGGTGATGAAGTCGCGAGCCGCGACGGGCAAGTCGAGCTACCGCTCGGACAGAATCACTGCTCTCGTTGGTCGCTTGCTCAGGCTTCGCCGCGGCCGCCCAGGTTCTTCGGGTCGATCAGGCCGCACATCGTCGGCTGGCCTTCGCGACCGCGACCGTCGTACAGCAGTTCGTATTGAACCCGCCGACCGCCGCCGCGATGCGGCGATCACGTATTCCATTTCCAACAGCCGGTCGAGGTGTTTTTTCAGCGCCGTCTGACTCCAGCCGATCGCTTCGCGGATCATCCGCCGAGTGAACCGGAACTCGCGTTGCTCGATCTTGAGCCGTTCGCATTCGCCGCTACCCAGGCATGAAGTTCCATCAGCAGACCGCCGCGTTTGCGGCGGCAGTTCGTCGATGCTCTTGCCAAGCACCTGATCGGCCAAGCGATTGGCCAGCGCGATGTCCGACCGCTTGGACTTCGATGTACGAGACGGTTTCGTCGTCGACTGATCGACGGTTTTGATTTCGCGTTGGTATTGATGCAGCAGCGCGATGCTGCGAATCAGCGCGAGATATTTCATGTGATCGCGACGGCGGCGGGCCTGATCGTCGCAGAACTGCAAGCGACGCAGCGAATGGATTGACGACGGCAGCGGGCGCAAAGACGCTGCGCGTCTTGATGCAGTTTGCGAACCGCCGACGATCGCTTTGACGAGAGCAAGACCGTCAAGCGTTTCGTTCTTGCGCTGTTGCGTGTGGATCGCTCGGGTTTGCTCGCGGTTCTCATCGACCGTCAGCACGATGCAGCGGTTCATTAGTTCCTCGTCGATGTCGATGGCGGTCGTTGTCAAGAAGATCATCACCGGGCCTTCGACGTGATACTCTTGCGTTTCCATCCGGCCCGTTCCGGGGTCTTTGCCGGTCGAGGCGATCGTCAGTTGCCCTTCGCTTTGCAGCAGCTTCAAGGCGTAGCTGGCTTGCGCGACGCCTTCCTCTTCGGCGATCGAGAGGATTTTGTGCCTGCAGGTCCATGCCGCCCATGTAGAACAACGATTGACCGGTCATCGCCGAGTAACCGACTTGTTCTTCGCTCGGGATGAACCTCAACACGGCATCCATCAGCGACGACTTGCCCGCCGCCGATGACGATTGAATGACGACCGCCAGCGGTTTGTCGAGTTTGCGACTGGTTGCGGCCAGGTAACCGACGAGCTTGTTGGTTTCTTCACCGACCACGCCGATAGCGTCGAAGTCGCCGAGGATGCGTTCGATCAGGTTCGGTTGCTTGAGCAGATCCAGCGCGGCTTGTTTGTCGGTGTCAGAGAGTTCGGCTTTTCGTCCTTGACCGCGAGTGCCTGCTTCGATTGTTCGTCTTGCAGCGATTCGAGTTTCAGCAGGACTTTGCCGAGATCGCGTTTGATCACTTCGGCTCGAATCCAGTTCGCGGGCCGCTTCCTTGATGAACAGGGCATCGAGCGCGACTCGCGTACAGGTCGAACGTATCGACGTGGAACCGTTCGTCGCGCCGCGCCAGGATGTTGACTTTCAGGACATCGAAGGCGAGGTTTTTTTCGAGACCGCGAACGCGATAGACGCGGTTGCCGATTTCCAGCGTGATTTCACGTTCGCCGACCTTCGCTTCGATTTCTTTCGGTGCGGCGGGAACGGGCGAGGTGATCGGCGATTCTTGGCTGCATCGCCGCCACTGATCGGCGTCGTGCCGTCGCCGGCCGACGGCAGCTAAAAGAGAAGCAGGTTGTCGCTGTCGTCGGATTCGCCGGCCGGCGTGAGATTTTTTTTCTTTAGCTGCCTCTGGTTGGGTTCTTCGCTGGGTCGGTTAGTTCGGCTTGCTTCGCGGTTTCTGTTCGGCATCGCACCGCCGGTTTCGTTGTCGGCTCAAGAAGTCGGGAACGACCGTCCACAACTCGGGAGCCTTTCCCTTGCCAAGCCAGGCAGCGTTGCGGATCAGCAGCCCCAGCATGTTGCGGATGTTCTCCGGTCCAGCCTTTCGCCACACGCTCGCGCATAACCGTTGACGTCTTTCGATGCCGCATTGACCGCGATCCGGAACACCTCGAAGTTGTCTCGAAGCAGTCTTTCGGTTAGTTGCTCGGTCGCCTTGTCGCCCGCTTTGTCACGGTCGAAGGCGATCAACACCCGCTTGATGTCGTAGCGAATCAGCGAGCCGTAGATTTCTTCGGTCAGTCCGTCGGTACCATAAGTGCACGTCACGTTGCGATAGCCAGCGCACCAGAACGTCAGCGCGTCGATGATCGACTCGCACAGGATGATTTCATCAGTCGCCATGAACGCCGCTTCGTTCCAGACGCCGACGTGCGGACCATCCGAGTACCAGTGAACCGAAGCGCCGCGCGACGGATTGCGCGATCCGCCGCCCGTAGATTTCGCCGACGCCGTGATCCGGGATTTGCACCGGGAAGGTCACGCAGCCGCGCATCGTTTCGTGACCGGTTCCTTCGCGGAACACGCCCAGCCGTTCCAATCGCTCGCGGATGTCCTTCCCGGCTTGCGTTTCTTTCTTCGGCAGCCGCAGACCGAAGATGCGATCGCTAAAGCCGATCTTGAATCGTTCGATCGCTTCGGCGTTGCCGATGCCGCGTTTCTCCAGATACTCCAGCGCCTTGGGTGTTTCCTTCAAGCGTGAGTGGTAGTAGTCGGCGACCTGCGCCAGTAGCTGCTTGATCTTCGGCGCGTCAGTGTCCAGCGGCGATTCCAACCGCCGCGCAGTGACCGGCTTTCGTTTTCGCCGTGCAGTTTGCCGACGTTGCCCTTCCTTGAGCAGTTCGACCGCGTGACGGAAGCTCGACTTTCTCGGCGTGCATCACCCACTGGATCACATCGCCGCCACTGCCGCACGCGCCCAGACAGTTCCACACGTCCCTTGCGCCGATTGACGACCAGCGAAGGATTCTTGTCGTCATGGATCGGGCACAGCCCGATCATCTCGCCGCCCTTGCCGCGATCCCTGAGCTTCGTTCCGTAGCTCTCGATCAGAGCCACGATGTCGGTTTCGGTCTTTCAGCCCGGATGAATTCATCGTCGAATCGTGCCATGGGAAGATTCCTCTGGGGTTGGCGGCAAGATTTGCGGGAAATGTTCCTTTCATTTTTGTATTCCTATATGGAATTGTCAGATTACCTTGAATGTTTTCAGTCCTGAACCATAAGGCCAACCAACATGAACAACACCACACGACGAGGAATCAGACGTGGCCAAGGAGCTAATCGACAGCCATCACAAGGGAACCAAGGAGATCGCCGATGCTGACCGAAATTCGTCAACAGAACGGCATTAGTCAGACTGAGACTTCTGCGAACAGTTGGGAATCAGCCAACCGGTGATGAGCCACTACGAAAGCGGCGAGTTCCGCATTCCGGTGATTTGCTTGTCGAGATGGCCAAGATTCTCGGCGTTTCATCTGACGACTTGCTCGGACTCAAGCCATCGAAGAAGAACGGCCAAGAGTTGAGCACCCAGACCAAGAAGCTGTGGAAGAAGTTTCAAAAAGTCAGCAAGCTGCCCGAACACGATCAGCTGCGACCGTGATCCGACTGATTAACTCAGTCTTCGCCGACAAGGCATCGTGACTCACTATTCCGGCCTAGACGTCCGAGTTTCACCAAGCGAACACCGATCGAGAATTCGCCGCGACCGAGCAGTTCGGCCAACTCGTCGGTGGACATCCCATTCTTGTAATGAACGATCAGCAGCGAATCGTGTTCCTCCGTCCAACGCTTGCCCTGGTTCGGCCGCTTCTTCGACTGGCCGATACCGGTTTTGGCGATTTCTTGCAGTCGATTTCTCAATTGGCGTTTCTTCACCGTTGCCTTTTTAGCCGCTCTTTCTTGTCCGCGCTTTCTTCTTCGGGAACCGTGTTCAAGACGTGGTTCCGGCTCAACTTCGGGCACCGTTGCTTGACCGCCTTGGTTGCCCGATCGCGGCGGCGAAACGCGTCATTGATCTTTCATACATGATGACGGGCTCTTGATCCTCATCCTCAGCTCGTTCTTCGTGATGATGAAGTATTTTTCACCTCGCTGGTTGCGGCGGACTTCCATTAAGTAAGTATGATTGTCCGATCGTGATCGTTTCGGAGAAGTAAGTCGATTGTCGCGGCTAAAGGAGCCATGAGCGTGATTGTATCGCGATGTTTCAGTTCAACGAGCCGCATCGGTGGAGGCAGTGTTTTGCGTTTCGATGGTTGTTCTCTGATGGAGGATCATCCGGAGCGCAGGTGCGCGGTCCGCGAAGCGTTCGTCGGCGGGCCTC
This sequence comes from Pirellulaceae bacterium, assembly GCA_963734865.1. Taxonomy (GTDB): domain Bacteria; phylum Planctomycetota; class Planctomycetia; order Pirellulales; family Pirellulaceae; genus CBDCUW01. The sequence continues at coordinate 3,481 of CAVTIV010000015.1, read as the reverse complement.
TTTGAGATCATCGCTTTCGTCATCGTCATTTCGTTCGTGCCTCACTTCATTCACGATGACTTCGCTTACGTTTGTCGATTGTTCAACCGGTGCTCGCCTGTCGGAGCTTCTGGGCTTCCATTTGTGGGACGGACTTCGCTTGTGTCGTACCGCCGGTGCGCTCGTGCCTCGCTTTCCCCGTCGGAACGACAACGCTCCGCCGCCACCTTGCGGCCGGGGCTTTACTCCACCACTCCCGGCTTACTTCGCTGTCGCTCGTCGCGGTCGTTACCGCCCTCTAAGAGCGGAATTCGGCGTCCTGCCTCATGCTGTTCTCATCGGCATCCTGCCTGGCTACGGCGTGCGTCGGGATTCGACGCATCACGGCTCGTTCCTCGCACGCTCGCATCGAACCCGACGGACGCTACGGGCAACCGTTCGCTACTGGGTTCGATTGGAACGTCTTTCGGTGATTCAAAATGTTTTTCTTCTAGCCGCCTTCTTCGTTGGGGTCCGCTCCCTCTCCTTGCCCTTCGCTTGGCACGCCTTCGCTGGCCGCTGGGCGGCTGCGCCGGTCGTGGCTACGGGCATCCTGCCCTCCGCCACGACTGCCATCCAGGCACCGCGGCCCGTCATGCGGCGATCGTCCATGCTCGCCGTGTCTGCGACGCTACTCATGCTCGGGTCCAGTGTGGCGGGCATCCAGCCCGAAGTTGCGACGACTTCCTGTCGTCGCTTTGGTCGCTATCGCGACCGATCGGCTTCCGCCGATCCGGCGTGGACGTGCGTTTAAGAGGCCTGACCCCTTTGATCGCTCCCAAAGACTTGACAACTCATCAAAGAGGCCTGACCCATTTGATTCGTCTTGACCCTTTTTCTCTACCTTTCTTTCGCGCCAAAAGAAAGCTGCCCATTCCTGGCCTTCGCAGCGTAGTTCCCAATCGCGGCACGGCTATTTAGATCGCATCAATTCCGAAGCAATCGTCGGAAGACAGTTCCTGGATCACGGTCAGGATTCTGCTTGCACAGGTCGGGCAGTAGACCACGTACTGCTGTTTCGGATAATCCAAGAATGTCGGATTCTGTTTAACAGCGCCTCGACAGGCAGGACAAGGAGACTTACCATCAAGTGCACTTGAGTTGATAGATCCTCCACCGACGGTGGATAGTTGTCGGGCCTCCGACTCGAGCGCATCCAACAACGGATCGATTCGAGACTTGGCGTCGATGAATCGTTCGTTCGTTAGCACGCGCAATTCAATCGTCACCTTGCGTATCGCTTCGTATTTTGCGGCTCTTTCTTGCGACGGCGAGAGACTCATTTCCTCAGCGGCAACTTGAATCCTAGCAAGTAAGCGGCACGCTAACAGAACGTCCTTCGAGTGTGGGTCATCTGGTTCGAGCATTATTGCTACCACGATAAGTGTCAGGGTTGACCACCTAAGTCCGAAATGTATCCCTTGGCGTGATCGATCTCTTTTTGATTGAGCAACCCGAAGAAAAGGTCCCTCATGCGATCGTACACAAACTGTTCCTTGATGACTTCCCGGATGCTCCTGTGGGATACTCTTTACCCGCTGCGGCTAGCGCATAGTGGTGAATCGCGTGGAAAGCCTCATGGACAAGCATGTAGTACGTCGGTTCCGATTTCAACACAATCGTCTTTGACCCAGGATAGTAGCGGCCTGCAACGCCGGGCTTTGATGGGTCGACCAATACGCCCTTGGGAAGCACCTCGACTTTCACGCCTATCATCCCCAAAATTTGACTGGCAACCCAGATTGCACTCTCACCGATTTTCGTACCGCCAAGTCTCCCTTGATGTGGTTTAGGTGTTGCACCAGCTTGTGGAGCCGGGCTCGATCGCATCGCACCAACACCCTTTATCGCAAAACCGCCAAGAAGTAGGTCGACAACTCCGAACACAATTCGCGTCGATCCTTGAACATTCTTGCCTTGAGCAAAGGACTGCCGTACTGCGCGGTCGTTCTTGTATGCGCCGTAGGCGGTAAAGGCGCCAATTGACAAAACGGTTAGTAGCGCACTAACGCCGGCTCCATACGCGACGGTTGCTGCAAACGCTCCACCAAGTGCAGCACCAATTATCGCAGAATTGATCGTGTTGAATACGACATCTTCCCAGGTCGCGCCAGGATCCGAAACCGTATCGACAAACCCACGCACGGCACCGTACGTTCCTCCGAAGATGGCACCACCGATTGCAATCGTCGCCAATGTTCCGTTGATTCCCATCGCCAACCCTGTCGGATCGATCCCCTGCACCGGGTCGCCATGCACGTATGCGTATTTGTGCAAAGAAGTAACACCGATGCGATTTCATCGCATGCGTCGTAGTTCTCGTCGTGATTTACTTGTCAAAGATCAGTTTTGCCCGGTGCAGTTGCCGCCGAACTTAAAAAAGCTCGGCGCGACTTTTTGGGCCAAGGTGGGGTCACACCCGATGCGGTTTATTCTTTTAGTCGCTTTCGTCTAATTGCATTTTAGCTGCCCTCGCTTCGACCCACAATGCGCGGGCGACGAGGGAAGGAAGGCAGCTAAAAAGCAGCTAAAAGAAGAAGATGGGCCGAGCGCCGCGGTACTTCGGTTTTACCGGCGGCGCGTTGTTGTCGTCGTCTTGGGAAGGCTCATCGGAGCCAGAACCGTTTGCGCCGTTGTTTTCTGCAGCGTTATCGGTTGCCGTTGCCGTGTCCGGCTTTTCTTCGTCGCGTTTCTCTTTCGCTGGATGCGTCGCTTCGTGGATTTCTTTGAGCTTGTTGATCGCAACTTGCGTGTAGATTTGCGTCGTGTCCAGCTCGCGTGACCGAGCATCGCTTGAACGAAGCGGATGTCGGCTCCGTTCTCGAGCATCAGCGTGGCCATCGTGTGACGGAACAGGTGGCAACTGCCGCTGATTCCCAGGTCGCTCTGTTCGATACAACGAGTGACGATCTGGGCAACGTGGGAAGAACTGATCGCGTTGCCTTCGATGCTGATGAACATGGCCGGTTCTTTGGGATCAAGAACGAGCGTGGGCCGAACCTCGTAGAGATATTTTTGAAGCCATTTCAAAGCGCGGCCACCGATCGGAACGAGACGATCCTTTTTCCCTTTGCCTTGTCGAACCATCAGCGTGCCGCGATCGAAGTTGACGTTGTAGACTTCCAGGTTCGCCATTTCCATACGACGGATGCCGGTCGAGTAGAAGACTTCCAGGATGCAGCGATCACGAACGCCAAGCGGTGTGGTCACGTCGGGAACCATCAAGATGGCTTCGGCTTGCGATGCCGTTAGAACGTGTTTCGGCAAGCGTTGTTCGAGCTTCGGTAGTTCCATTTCAGAGGCCGGGTTGTAGAGCAAGAAGTTGTTGCGGGTGAGCCATTTGAACCAGGCACGAACGGGAAGGAGCTGCGTGTGTTGGCTGCGGAACGTCATCGGTTTGCCGTTCTTCTTGCGGTAGTGATAGAGATAGCGCTGATAACGTTCGATGATCGGTTTGGTGACC
>CAVTIV010000014.1:0-568081 GCA_963734865.1 Pirellulaceae bacterium | reverse complement strand
GATCGGATCGTTTCCGATCGAAGCACGCTCCTTGAAAAAGCACTGACCCCGTTTCCGGCGGCCGTTTCCGGCGATGGGATGCTCGAAGCGAATCGCAGAGAGGATCAAGGCATTCGATCCCAAATCGGCCACCGGCGATGAGTCCTGCGTCAACCGAACCGCCACGGCTGCAACCCCTCTCCAAAATTCGCAACAATTCGGCCAAGCAGCCGAAACAGGGCCCAAATCCCTACCGTCTCAATTCGGCCGAAAATGCGACATCAAAAAGGCCGGTAACACCTTGTTGCCGCCCGAACGTGCGCGAACAGGCAACTGAATGTTGTTGCCGACGAGCCAGTGCAACAAGCCATAAATGGTGCCAAGACAATCGAACCTATCGAAAAGCAATTTCACCACTTCACGAGCCTGTTGATTCGGATCGAAATCGACTTCACCCGTCGGCAGAATCACGTATCCTAGCGGCACGCGACAGAATAGATCGCCGCGTTGTGCCTTGTTGAGCCGACCGCGTTCAAGTCGGTTGCGCATCAGATGCAATTCCATTTCGCTCATGATTCCTTTTAGACCCAACAGCAGCCGGTCGTTGGCATCATTGGCATCGTAGACGCCGTCCTCGTCAGCCAGCAGTGTCCCATACACGCCACACATTTCGAACAAAGCATGCCAATCCTTCGATGATCGCGCCAAACGGCTCATCTCCAACCCGAGCACCATGCCAACATGGTTCAAGGTGACCTCTCTCACCAGACGTTGGAAGCCATCGCGTCCTTCTGTAGTACGGCCGCTTTTGCCCAAGTCGTCGTCGATAACCAAAACTCGCTCGAGCGACCACCCCAAGGCGACGGCGCTTTCGAGCAAGTGCGTACTGTCGAGCGGTTGACTCGCGATTTTCCAAGACTTGATGAGGCGACGATTGCCGCACATAAACGACAGCTTGCCTATCCAAATGGGCCGCCAGAACCTTCGAACTCGCTCGATTGACAACGGTAGTTGCCGGATGTTTGTTCTTCTCAGCAGTCTTCATGCTTCACCTCCTCGCTCGTGTCCTGAGGTTGAGGATGCTGAAGCTGCTGCTCCACGATTCGGCAGAGCGTTTGGGTCGTTCGCTGTTGGATTGCCCGGGGCAGCACGTGCCAAAGGTGGTTCAGAGCTACTCGTTGGGTCGGAGTCGCTTGGGCCTGAGGAAAAAGGTTGTTCCTTCGCTTCGCATGATTCCCCTCCTTGTGGGATGATCGAACATGCCTGATACCAACAGGCGAGCTTCAAAAGCGCGGGAACCGATACTATCGGAAAACCGGATTCGAGTCGATGTCGTTTAGATTTGCGTGCATGACGTTTGTCACTTCCACTGCTTCAGTTGTGGCGAGAACATCAACAACATCGACTTGATGATGCTCTGCGGTCACGACTTCCTCCCGGCGGTCATGATCCTGGAGGGTTGGCTGGAACAATACCGACGTGAGCTCGGCGTGTCAGAACAATCGGTTCGATCAAGTTCGTCGCAGCCGTCGTGAATGAGATGTCCCGGCGGCACTGCGCGTGAGAACCCTCAGCGTCAAAACGAATCCGAGTGCGACCGTTCGCTCAAAACGGTCGCATTTTTCATGCGCTGACGAGTCGATCTGGCCGGCGCGATCGCAAAAGCGATCCATCCCCATGGGATGCTCGAAGCGAATCGCAGAGAGGATCAAGGCATTCGATCCCAAATCGGCCACCGGCGATGAGTCCTGCGTCAACCGAACCGCCACGGCTGCAACCCCTCTCCAAAATTCGCAACAATTCGGCCAAGCAGCCGAAACAGGGCCCAAATCCCTACCGTCTCAATTCGGCCGAAAATGCGACATCAAAAAGGCCGGTAACAGGTAACACTTACGCTCTCCAAGATGTGCGGCGGGTTTGCGTTGGAGAGTCCAACGAGTTCCGACGGGCGTGGTCAATCATTCGCTTCGGTCACATCCACCGCGCCCGTCGGTAGCCTCAGCCGATGTTGAGCCGTTTAATCTTGCTCTCTTGATGCGATCCCATGTCCGCAAAACTATTACTGCCACGTAGATTATTGACCCAATTATCGCGACGAATAGAAGCACTCCCAACAGTTCGTTCAGACCCGGCGAAGGGGGTTTCCCAAAAATTGCGTGCAGCGTGAACGCTATTATCGCTGGTAACCCTGGTAACAAAATGACGGGGAGCCAACGCAAGTCACGCAAGAGTTGGTGAACCAGCCCCCTCGTTACATGAATATCATTTGCTCCTTCGCGTTCACTCGCGTTAGTTTTTCCAGAAATCGATCCAACCCCCAATCACGTGAGTTTCAAGACCCAAGATCATTCCCATCGCAACTTTGGAAACAGACTTGACAATTATGTCTTGATTACTGTCCCAAACGGTTTCCCAATTTGAGCCACCACCAGCTTCTGCAGTTTTCTTAAACTCTCCTTTGAGCGCATTTCCGAATCCTGTAATCAGGGCGGCTTGTGCCATAGCGATAGCGGCATTCTCTGCTATCTCTTCGTAATCGGGGTCAGTTGGATTTCTGGTGATATCTTGAAACGCGGATGAAACTCCAGCGTCCAGAACCGCGATTGCAGTTCGTTGCCACTCATTGTTGATGCGTTCTTTGACCAGACCGGACGTAGCGCTGGTCCAAACCCCTTGAGCGAACGCATCCGCACCCTTCCAGAACGCTTTCTCTTGGATCTCATCATCGGTCAAGCCGGTATGTGATTGCTGCATTTTCTCCCAGACATACGTCGTCGCTGCTTTCGTGAAAGCCGATAACGCACCGTCAAACGCTGCCGAGTAGATGCCCTTGTAGCCACCCTGAATTAGATACGCGATCCGGAATCCAGCTCCAGTTAGAAAGCCGTTGTACGCGCCAGTCCACGGATTCTGTCCCGCGACTGCGTACACTCCGCCGCCAATCGCGGCTCCGGCCAATCCAGATATGATGATTGAGCCAACAGCGGCCTTTCCGCTTTCTTTCGCAAACTGTGTTGAAACGATTCCTATTGAGCTAATCATCCCGACCAGGAATTCACCACTCGGATCAATCCCCTGAATCGGGTCGCCATGTACATAGGCGTACTTGTGCAGGGACTGCGGGTCTTGCATGTTACCGCTGAACGGATCGAGCCGGTTGAATCTGCCGTTGGCCGGGTTGTAGAAACGGGCTCGCAGGTATTGCTGCTGGGCCTTGGCGTCGAAGAATTCTCCGCTGTAGCCGAGTGAGGAGAGGCGATTCGTGACGTCGATCGATTGCGCGGTCGCGTTGTGCAGGGCGATCATCTCGCCGTATGCGGCGAACGTGAAGGCTTGGGCGATCTTGGCAGCGGCGCTGGCGATGTCGTAGAGGACTCGAACAGATCCGTGGCCATCGTGGCCGAAGACGTGCGTTGTCGTAGTCGTTCCGTCGTCTACGGTTTGTGCGATCTCGTCATGTCCGAAGGTGTAGTCGACGGTTTTGGAGGTGCCGTCGGCGTTCGTCGTTGTCTCACGCAGCGTTTGCGCGTAACCGGTGTGGTTTCGATGACCGACCAGGAACTCGGTGTCTGACACAGAGTCGAATTGACTAGTGCTGCTGTTCCAATTCTCCAGCGTTTGACTGATGCGGAAACTGCGGCTGTCGTAGTCGTAAGTCGACCGAGTACGCGTATCAAGATTGCCGCTACCGTCGTAAGCATCTACCACGGCCTGGTTCATGCGTCCTTGCAGGTTGTAGCCGAAGATCTGCTTGCTGACCGTGACGGCCCCAGCGGTGACGGCCTTCTCGGTCTGCTGCGTCTGGTCGTAGGCGTAGGCGGTCGTCTGATCCGTCGTACCGTTGTTGTCGCTGTCGAGATACTCGAATTCAAGCCGGTCGCCTGCGTCGTAGTCGTAGGCGAACACCTCGTCGGGGACGAACGTGCCGCTGTAACCCGTGTCCTTTTCCAGCTTCGTACGATTGCCGGTCAGGTCGTACTCGAACTTTTCGGCCTGCGAGACGCCCGAGTCGAAGTGCGTGATCGCCTCGTCGGTCAGGCGGCCCACGTCATCGTAGGTCCAATCGTAGGAGGTCGACTTGACTTCACCCGCTTGCCGGATGTCGTCGTCGTTGGCGTCAAACCACACCGTTTCATCGAGACTAGTGCGTTTGCCATCGGCTCGGACTTCGTAATCGTAGCTGGCCAGGACGTTGCCCGACTGGTCGCTGTCGGTTTGGGTATCCAGGCGACCGAGAGCGTCGTAGTCGTAGTCGGTGGTGACCGAAGCCGCCGTACCGGCCGTGGTCGTCTGAGTGTCCATTCGGCCTTGGGGGTCGAACGTGTAGTCGGTTTCGACTTGAGGATCATCGGTCGTGTTGGTTGGCGTGGCGTCTTCCCTGACACTCACCAGACGGCCGAGGATGTCGTAGCCGTAGCTTGTGACTCGCTCGGGGCCATCGACCAGCGGATCGGCGCCGGCGTCAAAGACCGATGTTGATGTCATTCGGCCAAAACTGTCGTAGCTGTAACCGAGCACACCTTCGTCGGAGATTTCGGCGATGATCCGACCTCGGTCGTCGTAGAGCGTCGTCTCGGTACGTGTAACTCCGGTTCCCGCCACCGTTTTTTGGGCAAACGCCTTTCGTCCCCGTTCGTCGTACTCATAGCTCCAGGTCTCGGCGATGGTGTCGGGGTAGTCGGCTTCGCTGGCGTAGTAATTCATCGCCGAGAGTCGTCCATAGGCGTCGTAGACGTTTTCGGAGACCACCCCTTCAAATGAAACGTGCAGTGTTTGGCGACCTCGGCTATCATACTCGAACCGCTCGACGAAATCGCCCGTCGGCGTTTCTCCACCGCTCAAGATACCATCGGCGCCAAACCCGAGTGGCAGCGTTCGCGTGGCCTGTTGGCCCCGGTCGGTGAAGGTGAACCGGGTCTCACGGCCGAGTGGATCGACAATCAGCGTTTGGTTGCCCTGCGGGTCGTATGCGTACTCGTATTTCGGGCGTGTGATCGCGCCAGAACTGTTGGGATCGGCGACGGCGGGGAGTTCGACGGCGACAAGGCGATCGTCGACATCGTAGGTGTACAGCTTGGTCGGAAGGTGCGTTGAAGTGGAGTCGATCACGAAACTGTTTTCCGTATCGCTCCAGACAGCGGTCACAGCGCCAGCGGTTTGCTGCATCTCGGCAACGGGACGGTTCTCTTCGTCGAATCTCGTCAGAGTGTAGGAATGGACCGAGCCACCAGCGCGGGTCGTCTGTTTGGTCGCAGAATCATAGCTAATTGTTCCGCCAGTGATGAATTCGGATCGATCGACGTTGCCAAACGCATCGTAGTGGCTCTTCACATCAACCGAGGCATTGTCGTCGATAACGTCAAGGCTGCCGTCGGTATTCTCGACGTGAGCGAGTCCACTGCGTTGGAAATCGGTTTGACCGTAGGAGTTGAACGTCGTCTCGGTGCGTGTGCGAACCAGTTTGCCGAGGTACTGTGTCCCCAGGCCAACGTCCGCGGCTGGCATCGGGTGCCCGAGGCTGGCGTATTGTCGACCTCGCGAATCAAACAGGGAGTCGGAGATGATGCCCGGTGATAGATCGGTACCGAGCGGGAAGGAACCGGTGGAATAGATCGCTCGGCCTTTTTTGTCGTAGACGGTTCGGGAGACAAGCCACACGCCTTCTCCATTTTCGTCCGGCAACTCGCTACGAGTTTCGACAGCCAAGCCGCGTTTGTCGTAGAGCGTTTCAGAGATCCGACCGTTGTCGTCAATCGTTCGGAAGGCGCGTCCAAGAGCATCGTATTCCGTAATCGCCCCTTCGTTGCGAATTTCTTGCGAAACCGATTGATAGCCCTCGTCTTGCCAAGATAAGAAGTCCGGTTGGCCATTTGTCGTTGAGTCATCCCATTCTTGATACGAAATGGTGGTTTGACTCGTCAGCACATTGCCTGCCGAATCGAGAATGTTCTCTGTCTCGATTAGGGTCCGCTGGAGAGGTGGTAGTCCGCCGCTGTAGCCGGGCTCTTCGTATTCCTCCTTCGTCGGTGGACGATCATCGGATGGATAGTGCGCGAATCGCGTACCAATCTGTTCACCGTTTGCGTTGTAAATGATGTTCCGCGCATTGCCATCGGCATCAATCGTTGACACGAGATCGCCAAAGTCATCGTAAACGAACATAGTGGCAGATCCGGCAAGCCCAACGTTTGCGTTGGACTGAACGACGGAGACGATGTTTCCTCTCTGATCATAGTCGTAGCTCGTCGCATTGCCGTCTTGGTCGATGGTAGAAACGAGATTGAGCCCGCCATCGCCCGTCAAGTCAAACCAGTGATAATCGGTCTTCTCGCCCGTGGAATGGTTGATGACGAAACTGGGCGTGCCCCGATCGTAGTTCCATGTGTTGTAGGCGGTCGTCGTGGCATTGCCGTCAGGATCGACTTCAGACGTGACCGCTCCCTCGAATTCCGTGTGATAGCTACGCGTGGTGACTCGGTCATCGCCGCTTCGTGCGTCCCACGCATCTTGGCCATCTTCGGCGCCGATCACTTGAATGGTCTGGCGGGGATAGCGAATCGAGTCGTTTTCGTAGGTATAGATGGTGACCTGACCAGCGGCGTTCGTTTCTCGAATCAAGCGGTTGTGCGCATCAAACGCTGATTGGGTACGACTACCAGTTGACTCGCTCGTTACCTCCGCGCCGTCAGGTCCGATTTTGTAGTCGAGTGTCGACGCGTTACCGTCCGCGTCTGTGAGTGCTTCCAAACGACCGGTCTCGGGATCGTATTGGGTTTGTAAGGCCGTGACGCCGATCGGGTCGATGATCTTGGTAAGATAGTTTTCAATGCCGACGATCGGAGAGCCACCGGCATCGGCAAAATCGGGATCGTATTCGAACCGTGTCGGTGAAAACTCGTTTCCGACGACGTTGTCGTTCAATCGTTCGGTCGACAAGCGATCATAGAATTCGACAAGTCGTCCCTTGCCATCATATCGGTATTCCAAGGTACCGCCGCGTGGATCGGTGATCCGTTCGATCCCGTAAATGCCTCTTTCGATTGAGATCTCCCGACCCCGGTTGCTATAGATTCCATCCGATGCAATCTCCAGTCGATTTCCATACTTGTCCGAAACATGAGTCCCCTGCATCGTACGGGCGCGATGTTGTAGGACAGGCCACGGGTACCTGGCCCGGTCTCGTTGAGTTGGAAGTAGTTGTTTGGTGCAAATCCACTGAAGAAGGGATCTTTTGGTCGGTATTCACGTCCGTCGCCAGCGACCGTAAAGGAGTTCTCGGTCAGCTTCGTGAAAACGTGTCCGTTGTTCGGCGGAATCAGCTCGTATTGGTTGCCGGGATCTCCTTCAAAACTTGGTCCGTAGTAAAGAACTTTTCCGATTCCATCGAGATTGCTTGATACCGGGACCCACTTGAAGTTGAATCCTTCCTCATTGCCCTCGGGAGTCGTGATCACAACGCGAGTGCCGTTGGTAAATGTCCCCCCGTAACCTAGCGACCCTTGGATGACCTTGGCCTCCGGCATCGCTACGTCGAGTGTCCAGCCGTAACCGAAGTCACCTTTCCTTTGCGCGTTCAAGGTGTCGTACGTTCGCGTGACCGTGATCGGAATACCAGCGACGGGGATTTGAAGATCAGTGAAACTCAACGCGAAGTTGCCGAGTTTGAGATCGGTCTCGATGTTGACGATTTCGCTGTCGTAACCCTTGTTGCCGCCAGCGTCGGTTGCGGTCCTAACGGGGGTCAGTGCATTTTCGAACACGCAGGACAGGTAGAACGACGGTTCTAGGCAAGACAGGGAGAATGAGTGAAGGAGAGAAGGTCGTGCCGTAACAGTAAGCTGGCGCAGCGGGCGATTTGCGTAAACAGAGGGCTTTCTCAACCTACCACGCCCAGCCTTTCCCATCTTACCTCGCTGAAAATGCACTGACCCTGTTCGGCGCTGACTCTGTTCGGCGCTCTGTTCGGCGCTCGTTCGGCGCGTTCGGCGCTCGTCGTACCGTAGCCACCCCCAAGGAATGCGCCCAAGTGCGCGGCGATCGTGTCAGCCTCGGAGTGATGGTCACCCTTACCTTCATAGCTCAATTCACGTGACTCGACGTCGGTGATCGTCCACTTTCCCGGCCGAGTCGGGCAGAAGCGCGCCTTGAATACATTGCCTTCGATACCGCCGCTGCCGTCACCGTCGAAAAAGCCTTGCACCGAAAATTCGGGCGAACCGCTCTCGTGTCGGAACGTGACCGCAAAGGGAAGATCCCTGGCGGGAGTGTCCGAGGCGGTCTGATGCGGGCCGGTGAATGCGATTTCGGCGACGCTGTACTGACGAACCGATTCGATTTCCGCGGCTTTCAGCCGATTCCCCTCGCCCCCCACAAGCAGCAACAAGCTTAGCAGGTGAATCTTTAGGCGCAGGTTCGATTTCCGTCGCGATCCTCAACGCTTGCCAAAGAACGAATTCGCCTGTCTTTACGGTTCGAGCCTGGTGATCCGGCTGCGATGCCGAATCCGATCGATCAGCGTCAACGGCCGCAGATTCGGATCATCCGCGTCGATCACGTGCGTCTTACCGCGGTGGGTGCGAAGCAACAGATTGCCGTTGCCCAGCACGTCGATCACCCGCCAGATTTTTTCGACAGAATAGAGGTAATTGTCGCCCATCGCCGCCGGATGGATCTGCTGGGCTCGTGTTCCGGGGCTTGTGCTTTGCTTCCACTTGCGGAAAACAACACAATCACCGCGTCGAATTGACCTCAATCTCATCGCTGACTCCCTTCGCGGCCTTCGTGAGCATTCGAACGCGCCAAAGGGCAATGGCGATTGGCTCGCAATCCGCCCAACGCATTCGTCCATCTCTTGTTCGATTGCCCTGCCGTCATCGATACCACTTCAGCACGTTGCGTTCACCCGCATTGCTATCATCAGCTAGGTTGCCATGAATGAAACGGTCTGCTTCAATTTTAGCTCATCGGACGCGTATCGTCCACGCAAATCGCCAGTCAATCCCAGCACAGGGTCTGGTACGCGGAATTTTGTCGGTTCGCTTTTACTCCTGAATCTTTCATGGCGATCCAGATGGTCAAGAACAACAGGGAAACCCTCTACCTTCGTAGCAACTGCAGATTTGTCGAACCAGATGAATTTTGCGATCTACTCGTCTCTCGACACCCCTTTCTTCGTGCGGATGAATCGGCCGCCAGTGCTCGTGGCTTGCTCGATCCCAACACGGGATTGCAGATTCTGGTCGAGGACGAGCGACTTTTCCCGCCGGATCGAACGGCGGACGCCAGCGGCTAATGGCGTCGCGACGCGGACTCAGGGATTCGGATCAAGCAGGGATACGGAATCAAGCAACCTCCCCAACTGCATCTGGGCAGTGCTGAAGACGCAGCAAGCGATGATCGCTTCGAATGAAGATTGACTGGAGATTTCGATACGCTAAAATTTTGGCGGTACGTTGGAGCTGCCAAGGAGACCGATCCATGTCAAATCACGCTGATCTGAGCCGACGCCAGCGGCAGATCATGGATGCCCTCTACTCACGAGGTGAGGCTACCGTTCTGCAGATCCAGAGTGATCTGCCCCGGCGCCGACCCCGACGGCGATCCGAACCATGCTTCGCATTCTGGTAGAGAAATCGCTGATCAAGCGGCGTAAACGCGGACGTGAATTTGTCTACCTGCCGTGTTCACCGCGGCGTCCTGCAGGCACCAACGCATTGAAACATGTTGTCCAAACGTTCTTTGAGGGGTCTTTCAAACAGGCGCTTGCGGCACAATTGGCCAGCGGCGACGAGACTTTGACCGACGAGGAACTCCGTGAAATGGCCAAGCTGATTCAAGCAGCAAGAGAGAAAGGGAACTAGACCATGGCAAACGTATTGGCACAGTTTTGGTCGCCTGAGCAATCCTATTTCCTTCTTGATCTGACGCTCAAGTCAACCGTGATCCTGGTTGCGGTATTTGTCACCACCAAGCTGATGCCACACGTCAGCGCCGCGGTCCGTCACTGCACTTGGGTGGTCGCGATTGCTGCGACGTTGGCGTTGCCGATCATTAGCAGCAATGTGCCGAAATGGAAAATCGCGACGGGGATCGAACGTCACACGGCCTCATCACTTGACGGACCGGGCGGCGAAATGATCGAGGAGTCGCCGTTCGGCGATTCGCCGCTGGTCGGCTCACCACCGACTGGCGTCCAAACGAGTTCACTGGGCGCAGGTGCAAAAATTCCTCGGGCGGACAAGTTGTCGGTAGCAGTGGCAACACACCTCGGGCCGCAGAAACAATCGTCATTTTTGCCCGGCACCGCCGCGCTGCTGAATCTGGCGTGGCTCGCCGGCGTCGTGCTGCTGCTGATCCGTCTGGCAGTGATCCGTATTCAATTGTGGACTGTTTCCAAACATTGCGACGTCCTATCCGATGGAAGATTATTCGAATCGCTTCAGGCCTGTCGCCGCGAGCTGGGTCATCAAGATTCGGTGGCGTTGCTGCGAACCGATCAGCCGACGATGCCGATGACTTGGGGAGTCATGCGTCCGTCGATTCTGCTCCCCGGCGAGGCAGAGCGTTGGAATGATACGCAGCTACGTTGCGCGATGACGCATGAACTCGCTCACGTGGCTCGCCGCGATTGCTTGACACAGGCAATTGTGCAAATCGCCTGTGCCGTTTATTGGTTCAATCCGATCATTTGGCTCGCCGCGCGGTGTGCGCATGTTGAGCGGGAACGCGCATGCGATGATATGGTTGTGCGAAATGGCGCCCGTGCTTCGGACTACGCGGAACAACTGATGCTGGTGGTCGCCCGGCACCGGTTCGCAAAGTCATTCGATGTTGTCGCCGTCTCGATGGCCAACAACAGCGGTTTTGCACAGCGGTTGAGGGCGATCCTCGACGAAACAACGGATCGGCGCCCCGTCTGTCACCGAACAACCGGTTCGCTTGTTTGCTCGTTCATCGGAATCGCGACATTACTCGGAGTGCTCGAATTGACGTTTTCCGAGTCAGCCACCGCACAGCAATCGGTTCAGCAATCGGTTCAGCAATCGGTTCAGCAATCATCGGCGACGATCCGACCGACGATGGTCTACAGCAAACAGCAGAACCGATCCAAATCCGTCGTTCAGCCGTCGAGGAAGATCGCGTCATCGGAAGATTCTCATCGATCCCGCAACGGCCCGGTAAACAGGTTCCACGATCCTTGAATATCGTGTTCGCGCATGATCCCGGCATTGGCCACTACGATGGAATCGCCGGCGGCCCATCGGATATCTGGAATTTTGTCGACCTCGGAACGACAGCTGTCGACTTCACTCGATTCAGTGACGCCAGCCCAAGTACGGCGAGACTACGAATCACACGTCACGATGGCGAGTGGGGAATTTCCGGCCAGAGGGGAATCTTCCACGGTTATATCTACCACAATTGCCAATGTGTCGACCTGGAAACCAAAGTCCTCGATCTTGCCCCAGGGAAGTACCGCCTGTATGTATTCGCACATGGCGACGCACCAGACCAAAACGCGGATGTCGAAGTGAAGGTCGGTAACCACGTTGTCGGCCGCAAATCGACTGCCAGCGACGGCAGCTGGGACTTTCGGACAAAACCGCTTCACGAAGGCCTGCAATTTGTCCGCTTCGATTTCAAAATGACTGCCGGCAAAGAGCTCAGCATCGTCAGCCATCGAGCGGACAGCGGTTATTCGATGTTCAACGCGATTCAAATTGTTCCGCGATAACGCCCCAACGGGACGGCGAGAACTGCGATTGCTTTCACAACGCGAACAGCGAGCTTTGAAAAAGACACCGATGTCCGGTGTCCCGGCGCTTCGCTGTTCACACCTTACCGAGAAACATTTCCATAACGAAAGTACTCATGAATGCAGCCACCGTTTTCGGTCTCGCCGTTCGCCTCATTGGCGTTGTCCTGTGGCCCATTGCCGGCTGGCAAATCTATGATGGCCTGTATGTGCTGGCCGGCAGATCGAGTTGGGTCAACACGCTCTCTCATGCGGCATATTGGTCGGATGAGCACTCAAATGGGTGACATCGCAGCATCACCCTGAGGCCGATCGTCCGTTCGCCGCAGGCAGACCATGCACATATCATCGAACTGGGTGCTGCCGTCTGTGAATTGATCCACCTGATCGACCAGGCACTCGATGAATGCATTTGCCGCGCCGTCAAATTCGCCGAGCATCTTCGAGATTGGCCCTGACCCAAAGCGGCGACCGCTGGGTTTGTGTTCGGCATCGGGAAAGCCATCGCTAAACACCACCAGGCGATCTCCCGGGGAAAGCTGAATGGAAAATTCTTCGTACGGATAATCCTCGACGACGCTCAGCGGAAAACCGGCGGCCTCGAAGCCGACCGAATCGACCAGTCCATCCGCGGTGCGAAGCAAAGGCGACTCATGACCGGCGTTGGCGATCGTAACGGTGTGGGTCGCTGGGTCTAACAGCAAAACGACCATCGTGATGAATTCACTGGCGAGCTTGCGATTCAGCCGGGTCATTACTTGGCTGGGCGTTTTACAGACGTCCAGACTGGCGCGCGTCTCGATAGCGAGTTGGACCATCGTCAGCGCAGCGGGCACACCTTTGCCGACCACGTCGCCCAGCACGATGGCCAGTCGACCGTCCTGTAGCGGAATGTAATCGATATAGTCTCCGCCCACGTGACGAGCCGCTCGGTAAAAACCGGCCAGATCGTAGCCAGTGATGGTCGGGGTTGAATCGGGCAAAAAGCGTCGTTGCACGGCACTTGCCTGTTTAACATCGACGCGCAGAATGGCGTCCTCGACCGCGATCGCGTGCAAGCGTGAGAAATTGATCGCCAAGGCAAGTTGCATCGCTACCGAAGCCAAGACTTCAAGATCGAGATCGTTGAACATGTTGGGCTGGCCAGCATCAACATGGATCAGCCCAAAAACGTGTTCGTCCGCGTCGATCAGGGGTGCGCACATGACCGACCGCATGGCCAACGCATGGACGCTACCAGCGTTCGCAAAATCCGCCAATGCGTCATTGGTAAGGACTGCCTGCGACGTTTCCGCCAAGTGTCGCACAATGGTCTGGCTAATGCGGATCACACTTTCCGGATCGCCATCACGCAGTTGCCACCACTTGGGCGTAAAGTCTTCATTGTCCTTGATAAATCCAATCGCAGCCCGATCGACCGCGGGAAAAATTTGGAACAACATCGCGACAGCTCGTTCCAACACATCCTCGGCCTGCAACACATCGCGCAAGGTGCGGGTGATTTCGAGCAACGCCAGCAACTGTGAAAATCGCTGGGAGTCTTCGAGCTGATGTTTCGTGATCGAGATCGAACGCGACCCGGTCAGCCTTGATTCGGTCGATCCGGCATCAACAACGCACGAACCCGAATCCTCCCGTGGCACTCTCTCGTGCATCAGTCGAAAGTCATAGCCGCAAAGGTCAAGACAGTCATTCTCTCTCAATTCAACCCAGCCAACTCCCTTGATTTCGCGGCCGTTCAGCAGGCTGCCATTACGACTCTTCAAATCGCGAACCAACACCTGCGTGTCGCCGGGCGCAGTTCCAAGTGTCTCTTACTCACCGAACTGGAATCCAATACGATCTGGCACTCGTCGAGACGGCCAATGAAGTTAGATCCCTGCGCCAACGCGAAATCTTGATTGAGCCTGTTTGATCGAAGGAACATCACCGAGTCCTGCGCTACGGTTACTCGAACTGGTAGGGGCGACAGCGAAGCCATTGCCGATGACAGCGAACCGACCGCCTTCGCCCTCGATGCTCGTGATTGTATCCGCCGTGGTCACCGTGATCGTGCACGATCTTTCAGAATTTGGCCACCTGCCCTGCGACCGACAGCCCAAAACAGTGCCGGGCGAACGAAGAACTCGGCCAACGTGCTGGTTAACAGACCGCCGACAATGACAGTGGCAATCGGATACAGGATCTCTTTTCCCGGCTCGCCCGCGGCCAGCGCCAACGGCAGCAGACCGATACCGCTGGTCAATGCCGTCATCAGCACAGGGGCCAATCGTTCTTGTCCCGCGCGTTCGACCATTTCGCGTGTCCACGATTCACCTTCGTGCTCGACCAGATGCAGATAATGATTGAGCAAAAGAATGCCGTTGCGGCTGGCGATCCCGCACAACGAAATGAAGCCAACGATCGCGGCGACCGTTAAGTTTTGGTCGGTGATCACGAGCGCCGCGACGGCTCCGATAAATGCCGTTGGCAGTGCGACCAAGACTTGGATCGCGAAATTGACATTGCCAAATAGCGTGTAGAGCACCAGAAACATGCCAGTTAGCGCGACCAGCGACAAAATCGCCAGTCGCCGTGTTGCCGACTTTTGGCTCTCGAACTGTCCGCCGTATTCCAGGAAATATCCCGGCGGCAGCTCCATCTCGGCCAACCGCTCCTTGATGTCGCCCACGATATCCACGACACCCCGACCGGACACATTCGCCTGCAGTACAATCCGGCGCCGGACCTGTTCTCGTTTGATTGTATTGGGCCCGCCGCTCTCGTAAATCTGAGCGACCGCGTCCAGTGGGATGATGCCGCCATCTGGCAGTGTGACCGCTAACCGCCGAAGTTTCTGTTCATCCTCTCGGTACTGTTCATCCAATCGAACGACCAGGTCGAATGTTCGCTGACCGAGCAGCACCTGACTAACCACCTGACCGTTCATCGCGGTCTCGACCATCTCCATCACATCCGCAGGTTGCAGCCCATAACGCACCAATGCCTCACGATCCAACTCGATTCGCAACTGAGGAATGTTCGCCTGTTGTTCAACGAGCACATCGGCAAGTCCCTCGATTCCGGCTATGCGTTGGCGCATCTCATCCGCCTTTTGACGTAGCAAATCCAAATCATCGCCGTACAGTTTGATGCCAATCTGGGCTTTGACGCCAGAGATCATGTGGCTAATCAGGTGGGCCAACGGCTGTTCGGTGCTGGAGACCACACCGGGAAATTCTTCCATCGCCGAGCGGATTTCGTTGATCGTCGTTTCACGGTCGGCACCGTCCGCAATTTCCAAGACCATTTCACTGACGTTCACCCCCTCGGCATGTTCATCAAGTTCTGCTCGACCTGTGCGGCGGACGATCGTCTTGACATTCTCGATTTGTAACAATCGGCGTTCGACCGATTCACCAATCTGATTGCTCATTGCCAACGACGTGCCGGGGATCAGAAGTGCATTCACTTGCACGGATCCCTCGTTGAAGGGAGGTAAAAAGTCACGCTCCAATGACGACAATCCAATTCCGGCCAGCACGACCAGCAGTGCGGCAATACCCAGCACCGGTACAGCGAACCGGATGCTCCCTTGGATAACCAGGCCGGCGACCCCCTTCAGACCTTCCAGCAATCGACCTTCTTCCGCTTCTTCGCCACCCAGCCAAAGTTCCACAGCCTGGACGATCATCCAAATCAAAGGCGTCACCCCGATTGCCCACCACAACGGATTCCCGGGCAAACCGAACGGCAGGTGCAAAATGTGAATGGCTCGCGGCAGGACCCAGTACACCAGCAACGCCGAGATCCCAAACGCCAGGAAGGGCAACACAATTTGCCAAACTCGTTTACCGGCCAACAACAGGGAAGCGAGTGCCGGGGTAACCGTCAACGAAACGGCGAGCGATGCAATCAGTGAAACGACATAACCCATCGCCAGTGGGACAAACAACTTTCCTTCCATTCCCTCAAGGGCGAAGAGTGGAAGGAACACCAAAACAACGATCGCTGTCCCAAACACGATCGAGCTGCGAACTTCGGTGCTGGCATCTAGGACCACCTTCAACGTGGGACGTGGATTGCCAGACTGACGATTCTCTCGGAGTCTGCGAAAGATATTCTCGACATCGACGATGGCATCATCGACCAACTCGCCAATCGCCACGGCGATTCCGCCAAGGGTCATTGTGTTGATCGACAAACCGAATGCGGCAAACACACACGAGGTCGCGATGATCGAAAGCGGAATTGCCGTCAAAGTGATAAACGTAGTGCGAAAGTTCAGCAGGAACAGAAACAGAATCACCAACACCAACACGCCGCCGTCGCACAGTGCTTCGATCACATTTTCGATCGCTCGATCGATAAACGAACGCTGTGAATAGACGTTCGCGATGCGAATGTCGTCAGGCAACGAGACTTTCAATTCTTCGAGAGCCGTCTCAATCGCTTCGTCAACCGCCCGAGTGTCGCTGCCGGGCTGTTTGTTGATGGTCAGCACGACAGCAGGTCCGCCTTCGATGCGACCCTCAGCGGTTCGCACGTAGGCCGATGCGTCGCCACGTTTCACCTGCGGTGCTTCCACGATCCTAGCCACATCCGAAAGCGTGATCGACCGCTCGTCACGCATCGCGAGAACCACTTGCCGAAGATCATCCAGGCTATTGACGCGCCCCAGCCCACGTACCAGCAACTCGTTCGCGCCTCGATCGTCGAGGTAGCCGCCCGTTGCGTTCAAGTTGGATCGAGATACCGCGCGATGCACGTCGTCCATCGCCAGCCCGAATGTCCGCAGTAAATCGGGATCGACCAGAACTTGATATTGCATCCGGCCGCCACCCATCGTGAACACTTGTGACACACCCGGGATCGTGAGCAAACGCTGTCTCACGACCCAGTCAGCCAACGTGCGCACTTCCATCGCGGGCGTCTTCTTGCCCTCGCTCCACATCCCATACATCAGAATCTGGCCCATGATCGACGAGATCGGCGCGAGTGTCGGCTTGACTCCGACCGGTAGTTGTTCGGACGCGAGTTGCAATCGTTCATTGACCACTTGACGGTCGTTGTAGATGTCGGTGTTCCAGTCGAATTCAACATAGATCACCGAAATCCCAATGCCGCTACTGCTGCGAACCGCCAGCACGCCGCTGGCACCGTTGAATGCCGTTTCCAGCGGAAATGTGATCAACGCTTCGACTTCTTCCGGAGCCATCCCCGGGGCTTCGGTGATCACCACCACACGCGGCCGATTCAAGTCGGGGAACACGTCGATTGGCAATCGCGTCGTCTGCCACGCACCGACACAAAACATGATCACGGCAACTGCCAGGACGAGCAGCCGGTTGTGAAGCGAAAATGAAATGATTTTGTCAAGCATCGTCGTAGAACGGAATCGATTCCGTGACCGAAGAGGAAAGGTTGTCTGACCGGCGGCGGGAAATGCAGCACCCAACGATCAATGGTTGTGTCCGGCGTGCGGATCGATCGATCCACCCGATTTGTTCTTCATCGCCATTTGCAATTGATGAGCGCCGTTAACGGCGATGAATTGGCTCGGCAAAACCTGGCCGTCATTCGCGATCGCGACATTGACCGAGTCTCGGGCGATCACTTCCACCGGCACTCGATCAAAATGGTCGCCGTTGTCAACGAAAAGGTATCGCTCGGAACCTTCCTCCGCGACCGCGTCTTCCGGAACCACAATCGCATTCTCGATTCTCAGCACTGGCAGGCGCACCGTCAGCCGCTGTCCCGGCTTGTATAGCCAGCTCAGGTAACGTTTTTCGCCCCGCTGCTCGGATCGTTCGATTTTGTTCGCCAGTGAGACATAAAAGGGAAGCGCACGCGATTGAAGACCAACTTCGCTACCAATCGAGATGACCCTCAGTCCGTCGACCAAATCGGGACCGTCGCCAGAGGATTCAATCACTGCCTGCACATCCGCACCGGTATCGGCCACTTGTCGCAATACCTTGCCGTCTCGCTGAAATGCGTGTCCTTCGATCAGAATCTGACTGAAGTCGGAAAGTTGCACGAGTTCATCTCCCGCCGCGACCGATTGACCACGACGCGCCTTCAACTCGGTAATCAAAAACTCAGCGTCAATGTGCTCCGGATGCGCGTCCGGCATCGGCGACCGAGTCAACGATGCCAATCGATCGCCCGGGGTATCCGCGAGCTGCGCCGTATGCTGTGCCGAGAGAATCATGGTGCAGTGAGCGATCTTTGTGTAGCGTCGGGGCACAGACCGTGACCTCGCGAATCAATTCCCGGGTGCGCTCGATCCTGGCAATCTGTTCCTCGCTCAGGCCATGCAACAACATCGATTGGCGAGCCACACGGACGCCGGCCAGCAATTTGTCACGCTCGTACTTTCGAGTAAGCAACGTCTTTCCAGCAATTGCGCCCGAATTGACAAGCGATGAAAGTCGATCGATCTCGCGTTGCTCAACATCCAACTCACCAAGCTTTCTGAGAAACATTTCCTGTGTGTCGACCAGGTCTTGATGGGTCAGCCGCAACATAAATAGCGGTGTTCCGCTCGTCACCAGTTCGCCTCGCGAGACCAGGATCGACTGCAAAACACCAGTCAGCGGTGAATTCACTGCCACGTGCGTTCGCCCAGGCCAGTTCGTAATGACTCCCGGCACTTCGATGTACTGCGTGTACGCAGCCACCGAAACCGGCTGCGTGCGAAGCTTGATGTTGGTTCGAGCCTGTTGACTCAGTTCAACCGAGTTCGCTTCGGAATGCCCCAGATGGTCGTGATCTTGATGCGCACCATGATCGTGTCCGGAATGGTCGTGATCTTGATGCGCATCGTGATCGTGTCCGGAATGATCGTGATCTTGATGCGCATCGTGATCGTGTCCGGAATGATCGCTTTGCGCCAGTGTGGGTGCGGCCACTCCCGCCCAGCCGAACTTGACGGAAACGTCAGGCAGAATGAACGTGGCAATGCAAACCAACGTCAGGACGACAGCAATCGAGAAGGCAACTGCGCGAATTGGCGCATGCCGTTTAGACGGCTCGGACATCGAAACATTTCCTTGGCAGTGGTCTCGCGGCAGCCAATACCCGTTGCAACTCTCAGCATGAGCGCAGCCGGCACCGCAGATCCGAAACGAAAATAGAAAGTACGAACTTCGTGGCACTTGAAGTGCCCGAGGTTCAAATCTGCCAAGTGCAAAGAAGTGCGCAGCGTGCAGGCGAACTGCAGCAACCGGCGGAGACACGTCGACTGGAATTGTCCCACGTTCCAGAGTCGTCGAGGGACGGTACGTGAGCATCCCTGAAGACAACGAAAACGACCAGCCCACTGTCGAGCGAGAACTCCGGGGCCGATGGTGGGACAAAACTGCATTCCACTTCCGAATGGCAGCTGCCGTGGTTCCCTTCACAGGGCACATGTTCACAGTGACATGCCGGAGCGATCTGGGGCACATGGTGCGCTACCAGCCCGGCAGCATGTCCATGCTCGCCTTCATCATGATCTTGCTCGCCATCCGGGCAACTGTCGTGATGCTCGGCCGCACAGGCAGATTCGTGCGGACCATGTTCGTGCATGCCACAAGCGCTAGCGTGATGCAGCCCACACCCGAAAATCGAGTGCAGCAACAACGCCGCAGCGGTCATGATTTTGCATGCATTCAGCACAAACAACCTCAATACGAAACCTACGTTGTAATGATCGGACATCGACTCAACCTTGGACAGCCGGAAAGATGCGTCAACGAAAGTTTTCTTCATTCAAGTTGTCCATCGTTCAACCCTCCGGCTGCCATCTCGCTGCCACGAATCACTAATGATGATTGTGGTGTTGGTTTTGGTGCACGTCATAATGTCCACGAACCACGTCCAGGTGCCCATTGTGAGGAATCACCTGGGTCGGATGGTAATCCAAATGAGATCCATGCGAATGGCGGTTGAAGCCACCACCGTAGTACGAGCGATAACCCGGCTGCTGGAAGTTGTACGCCGGAACCCCGTAGCCTCGATTGATCTGGCCATAACCATACTGGCCATAACCACTCTGGCCGCAACCATAACCACTCTGGCCATAACCATAACCGCTCTGGCCATAACCATACTGCCCGTAACTGCTGATCCCGAAGCGACCGATCTGAAGGGAAAACCCTTGTGCGTCGGCTTTTGGGGCGTCGGCGATTGCGATCAAGGCAAACGCGATCATAGGGACGCAAAGGAATGTGATTCGTCGAACCATTTTTGTTCTCTCCGTGGTGGGTTTTGAGGAAGCGTTGGAAACGCCTCAAACGGCTCCGGACTTCGACATTTCAATGCTGGACGAAACCTGGCGCCGGTCCTGCTATCTGGATGCATCTGGCAGACCAAATGCAGAGCGAATCGACGAAACACCGTGAAACTCCGTAAAACACGATCATTTCAGATTCGTCACCCATTCACCACAGTGGTCATTCGGACGACACACGCTGTACTCATTGTGATCCACCGCGTGATTGCTCGGGTCTCCCGCGATCCGCGGAAATCTCCTCGCTCGCCTGGCGACGAGCTGCATTTTGATGGTGGTTGTCCAGGCTAAGCGAGCAGTTCCTGGACGACGCGCGCCGGGTCGACGCCGGTGAGACGAAAATCGAGGCCTTGAAAACGTACCGACAGACGATGGTGGTCGAGACCTAGCAGATGGAGCAGCGTGGCATGGATGTCGTGGACGTGAACGGGATTCTCGATCGCTGCAAAACCGAACTCGTCGGTTTGACCATAGACCTGACCCGGCTTAAAACCGCCACCCGCGAACCACATGGTGAACGCGTCGATGTGATGATTGCGGCCCGTGTTGGCTCGAACTTCGCCCATCGGTGTGCGACCAAACTCGCCCCCCCAAATCACGATCGTGTCCTCCAGCAAGCCACGACGCTTCAAGTCGAGCACGAGAGCGGCGGAGGCCTGGTCAATCTCTTTGCAAATTTTCGGCAGGTGCTCTTGCAGGTTCTCGGTTGGACCGCCGTGGTGATCCCAGTTCGTGTGGTACAGCTGCACAAATCGAACTCCACGTTCGACCAGTCGCCGCGCCAGCAGACAGTTACGAGCATAACTTGATTCGTTCGGGTCCTTGATGCCGTATAGTTCGAGCGTCTCAGCGCTCTCACCGGCAGTGTCCATCAATTCTGGCGCCGAGCTCTGCATGCGATAAGCCAGCTCGTATGCATTGATCCGTGTCGCAATCTCTTCGTCGCCCGTTTCGACAAGACGTTTCAGATTCAGTTCACGAACGCTTTCGACAAGTTGTCGCTGCTGAGTCGGGCTGATTGACCCTGGCGTGGAGAGATTGAGGATGGGATCGCCTTGATTGCGCAGTGGCACACCTTGGTAAGTGGTCGGCAGCACGCCGCTGCCCCACAGCACCGCACCACCGCGGGGTCCACGCGGGCCGCTCTGCAACACCAAGAATCCCGGCAGGTCATCGCATTCGCTGCCGAGTCCATAGGTCACCCACGCACCCATGCTCGGCCGACCGAATTGTCCGCTGCCCGTATTCATGAAGAATTTCGCCGGGGCGTGGTTGAATAGATCCGTCTTGCAGGTTTTCACAATCGTCAGGTCGTCGACCATCGCGGCGAGATGAGGCAACAAATCACTGACCCAGGCATCACTGTGTCCATAACGCTTGAACGTGCGTGTGCTGCCAAGCAAATTTAGGCGATGGCTGCTGTCCATGAACGCGAATCGCTTCCCATTGACAAAGCTGTCCGGGATCGGTTCGCCGTTGAGTTCGGTCAGCTTCGGCTTGTACTCGAAGGTCTCCAATTGCGATGGGCCTCCGGCCATGAACAGGAAGATGACGTTCTTTGCCCGCGGAGGAAAATGAGCCGGTTTGGGGTGCATGGGGTTCGTTGTCTCGGCTGCCGGTGCAGCAAGTCCGCGATCGGCCATCAGCGACGCGAGCGCCATGGAGCCAACACCCATCGAGCAACGACTAAAGAAATGGCGACGATTCGCATCGCGGAAGTTCTTCGAACTGGAATGGGGGCTCGGATTCATCTCTTTTCCAATCATGACGTAGAAATCAATGTCGTCGTTCGCTCCGCCAAAATAGGGCGTCGCGAATGTGGTTTCGGTGGAGCAGAATGGGAGCTTTTTGCGGCGTAAAAGGCGACGACCCCTTCACTCGCGCGTGATCGTTTCGTCCAGATTCAGCAGCGTACGGGCCGCACTAAGCGTATCAAGTTTGTTCAAAATCGACAGTTCGTCCGCAGTCGGTCGGCGTGAAGTGCAGCGGCGAAACGCAGTTTCGATGCCACGGCGCCGGATGATCTGTTCTAACGCTGTAGCAAACTCGAAAAATGCAGGATCATTCATCAATGTCAACGCCTGCAGCGGCGTGTTGCTACGGATTCGGCGGGTGCAGGTGCTGTAACCCTCGGGTGCATCAAACACATTCAAGGATGGCGGCGGTGTAGCTCGAAATTTGAAGGTGTAGATTCCACGTCGATACCGATCCTCGCCTTTGCTCGTGGCCCACGATCGCTTCACCTGGCCCTGGCTCATCACGCCATCGGGAATGGGTGGATAGACGGGAGGTCCACCAAGTTTGGGCGATAGCAGGCCACTGGCGGTGAGCGCCACATCACGCACGATCTCGGCATCCAACCGTAGTCGCAGTTGCCGCGCTAGCAGGTAATTTTGAGGATCTTTCTGCTGCAGGTCCGGCCGGCTGACCGAAGTTTGCTGATACGTGTGTGAGCTGACGATCAACCGATGCATCTCCTTCAGACTCCATCCCCGCTCCATGAATTCAATCGCCAGCCAATCCAACAGCTCGGGGTGAGAAGGCGACGCACCTTGCAGCCCAAAGTCATTTTCAATCTCCGATAGACCGCGCCCAAAATACTGTTGCCAGATGCGGTTAACGATCACTCTTGCGGTGAGCGGATTCTGTGGGCTGGTAATCCAATCCGCCAAATCCAGCCGGTTCGCCGTTTCCGTCGCCTGCGCCAACGGATGCAGAATCGACGGCGTTCCCGGAGTCACTTCTGCCGCCGGCCGCGTGAAGTCTCCCTTCACCAACACGTTCGTTTTGCGAGGCTCGGCACGCTCTTGCATCACGAGTGTGGTGTCTGGTTTGTGAAGCAGGGCATCCAATTCCGTGTATTTCGAAGTCAGCGACTCGAACCGCTCGTCCTCAGCATCGCTTTCGTCGGCATCAGGCATGGCAGCGAACAATACTTGCTGTTGCTCCAAGCTTCGGCTCTGCTTCTGGATATCGAGAGCCTTCCGCACGGCCGCGGAGAGTTCGTTTTTCGATGCTTCGCTGATAGTCGCCTGCCAAGCGTCAATCTTGTCGGCATGCTCGTTCAGGTAATCGGCAAGTTGCTTCTTCGCGGCTTCCCACTGTGCCGTCAGTGCCGCGACGTCGACGCCAGCACCATAGACCTTCAATGTTGGTTCGTCCTGGTTATTGAAGAACGCAAACATGCGATAGTATTCGACTTGTGTGATCGGGTCGAATTTGTGATCGTGGCATTGCGCGCAACCGATTGTCAGCCCCAGCCATACGGTTCCAGTGGTAGCCACGCGGTCAATCACGCTGTCGACACGAAATTGCTCCTTGTCGATACCACCTTCCTGGTTGATCTGTGTGTTGCGATGAAAGCCCGTGGCAATTTTTTGACTTTCCGTTGAACCGGGCAGAAGATCACCAGCCAACTGTTCGATCGTGAAAGTATCGAAAGGCATGTCGTTATTGAGTGCATCCACGACCCAATCCCGGTATTTCCAGATCTGGCGGGGACCATCGACGGAGTAGCCATTGCTGTCTGCATAGCGGGCCTGATCAAGCCACCAACGCCCCCAACGTTCGCCGTAGTGTGGACTCGCGAGTAGACGCTGCACGAGGTCACGATAAGCCGCCTGTGAATCTTCGGTCGCCGCCGCCACGAACGAGTCGATCTCTTCCGGCGTCGGCGGCAAACCGGTCAGATCAAGGCTGACCCGTCGAATCAACGTCGCGCTGTCGGCGCGAGGCGAGGGCGCCAATTCCTGTTCCGCCAAACGGGATTGGATAAATCGATCGATCGGATGCGAGGCACCGCGAACGGTCGGAGGCGGATTGCGTTTTGGAGGCGTGAACGACCAATGCATTTCGTACGTCGCACCTTGTTCGATCCACTTCCGGAGCGTTTCCTTCTGGGCGGGCGTGAGTAGCTTGCCCGAATGCTCAGGCGGCATCACTTCATTCGCGTCGTCTGCCATAATGCGGGCGATGAGTACACTTTCACCCGGCTTTCCGGGCACGATGGCCGACACACCGCCGTCTCGTCCGATCGCGCCTTCGAGAGTGTCGAGCCGCAAATCGGCCTCGCGTGCCGCCTCGTCAAAGCCATGACAGGCAAAACAATTCTCGGCAAGAATCGGCCTCACATCACGATTGAAGTGAACAGCACTCTTCGTCGCTTCGGCAGATTCCGCCCTCGAACCGCTCAATATGGACGCGAGCACGATCAACATCGAGCTGTAAACGAATCGCGATTTCACGTGGATCATGCTTCGTATTGCGAGAAAAACGAGTGTTGTGTTTTGTTGTGTTGTGGATCAAAGCGTGTCGCATCATTTCGTCAGCGGTCCCACCCAGGGAAATAGGACGCAGCTGCGGCCAGCAGAGGCCACGATCCCTCGCTCTTTCGTCCACGCAACCGGTACGGCACAGCATCAGTATAAATGAATTCCGTGGTCCGCATCGGTCCGCCGCAAGCCCCCCATCCTGTTTTCCCGCCCCACCGACTCGGTAGCTCTTCGAACGTCTTGCGCCGACAAGATCATTGTGACCGGCAACCCGCCGGTTCACATGCCAGGGTGAGTGAAGTAGTCCGTGGGTGCGATGCGCGACCCACGGCTACTGTCTTTGTCACTTCCAGGGACGACTGCGAAGCAGTCACAGAGAGTAGCCGGCGGTGCGCAGCAACCGCCGGTCTGGCGGATCCAAATGACCGATTGACCCCGAAGGGTGTCACAGACGGACTCTCCGTTGAGTTGACCGATCAGCCGTGAACGAAGCATCGATCCGTTTCATGCCACGAACGGTGAGTTCAAACTCCAAGGTCAGTCTCGACGAAGTGAAGTGGCTGGCGTGGCTGTTCTTGGGCTGGGCGTTCTGGCGGGCCAGCGGACATGCACCGCCGTAGCAGCTGGTTCGCAAACCGTGGCTGCGCTGCGCCGAGGGTGGCGATGAGGTGCGAGTGGTCGACATCACGTTCGAGCCCAGCGGCGTGCTCAGCGAGCATGCCTTGGCCTACCTGAACAGAGTCCTTGAACATTGGCTCGTTGGCGTTTCTGGTCACCGTTGCCATTTGATTTGCGCCACTTCCAAGGGAATCGCAACGCCATCGCGGCGAGGTATCACGCGAGCGGTATAGTCCCCCGGCGGGCGAGCCTGCGACACAGCTCCCCTGTAAAGGTATCCGACCGACGTGCCGGTCAGTTGGCGCCCCCGCTCCATCGCTTGCCGCACGGGAGTGCCGCCGTCGATTCCGTCTGCATAAAGCTCGACTTGAACGGACGTCGGATCAAGTTCATTGACAAACAGTTCGACTTCAAACAGGTGCCGATCCGCGCCGGTTTCGACCCGCACCTCGCCGAATCGCATTGACTCCCACGCGCGAAGCAGCTCATGGTGCCAATCGACCAGTTGCCTGCCCATTGCGCCGTTGTTCGCCGCGCGCTGATGGTAGGCCGCAGCAGCCGGAACGTAATATTGCTCGGTGTACTGGCGAACCGTGCGGTTGGCAGAGAACTCGGGTGTCAACCGCGCCATGCTTTCCCGCATCCGCCTGACCCAGGCTGTGGGAATGCCCTGATCGTCACGAGTGTAGAACTGCGGAATCACCTCCTGTTCCAGCAGATCATATAACGCGTCGGCTTCGACCGCGTCCCAAACCGGATCGTCGCCGTGTTCCTTTCCGTCTCCAATCGCCCATCCCACTTCGGGCGAGTAGGCTTCCGCCCACCAACCGTCCAATTCCGACAGGTTGATGCCGCCGTTGACGAGCACCTTCATGCCGCTCGTGCCGCTCGCCTCCCAGGGACGCCGCGGCGTGTTGATCCAGACATCCACCCCCTGCACCAGGTGCTCTGTTAACAACATGTCGTAGTCGCTCAGAAAGATCACATGGGGGCGAGCTTCGGGTTGTTGAACGAATTGTGTCCACTGCTGAATCAAGGCCTGCCCCGCCTGATCTTCCGGATGGGCCTTGCCGGCAAGGATCAGTTGCACAGGGCGCTGCGGATTGGTCAACAGCCGAAGCAACCGCTGGGGGTCGTGCAGCAGCAGGTTTGGTCTTTTGTAGGTCGCAAACCGCCGCGCGAATCCAAGCGTCAGCGCACCCGGATCAAAGAGATGCTTCGCCCCGGCAACCGTCTCGGCAGACGCGCCACGGGTAGCCAGTTGCCGCGACAATCGTTCGCGCGCGTAAACCACGAGCGACTTGCTGGCGTCCGTCCGTAATCGCCAGAGTCTCTCATCGGAGACGCAACGAATGTCCCGCGCCAAAGTTTCCGTCGTTCCCAACCAGCGGTCCTTGCCACAAGCGTCGGTCCACAAATCATCGGCCGGAGCCGAGTCCCAGGTCGGCATGTGAACTCCGTTGGTCACATGTTTGACGGGCACATCGTCCTCCGGCCAGTGGGGAAACAGCGGCTCAAAAATGCGCCGGCTGACTCTGCCATGCAAACGGCTCACTCCATTGACCGCTCCGCTGCCACGGATTGCCAGGTAAGCCATGTTGAAAGGTTCCGACGAGTCGTTCGGGTTCTGGCGCCCCAGGGCCAGCAAATCGTGGACGTTGATCCCCAGACGTTCCTGGGCGTAACGACCCAGATATTGTTCGATCAGCCCCGGTGCGAATCGGTCAAAGCCAGCAGGGACTGCGGTATGAGTGGTGAACAGGTTCCCCGCTCGCGTGACCGCCAACGCGACCTCAAAAGGCTGCGAGGTTTCCTTCATGAAAGAACCGGCTCGCTCCAAAATGGCGAACGCCGCGTGCCCTTCATTCAGGTGACAGACTTCCGGTTCGATGCCAAGCGCCACGAGCAACCGCCAACCGCCGATCCCCAGCAGCATTTCTTGCTTGAGCCGCAACTCCGGACCGCCACCGTACAGCTCGCTCGTAATCCCACGATGCGCGGGAAAATTTGCCGCGTCATTGCTGTCCAGCAGATACAGCTTCACCCGGCCGACCTGGACCTGCCAAGTACGCAACCAAACCGAATAACCCGGCAAGGCGACCTCCAACCGTAACCACTCGCCACTGGCTTGGCGCAAAGGCGTGATCGGCAATTGTCCGGGGTCGTTATACGGATAGAGAGCCTGCTGCGCTCCATGCTTGTCCAACACCTGGCGAAAATAGCCTTGCTGGTACAACAGGCCTACGCCGACCACCGGCACGCCCAAATCGCTGGTCGCCTTGAGCTGATCGCCGGCCACATTGCCCAGCCCGCCGGAATAGATCGGCAATGCTTCGCTCAACATGAATTCCATGCTGAAATAGGCGGCGCAGGTCAAGACGTCCTGGGAATGATTCTGTTGAAACCACGCCGGCGTATCCACCTGTTGCGACCTGGTCTGCACCAAGCCATCGACTTGTTGACGAAAAACGGGATCGGCCAAGACGCGCTCGATCCGGTCGCGCGAGACCGTCTGCAGAACCACCCAAGGGTTATGCGTGAGTTCCCAAAGTCTGTGATCCAGCTGCCGCCATATTTCGTCGGTCGCATGATTCCAAGACCAACGAAGATCCAAGGCGAGCTCAGCCAGGGAATCGAAGCCCTCGATTTCCGTCGGTAGAAATTTGTAGATCGGGTGACTCGCGCGGGTTTGATCGCTCACCATCTTCGAATCCATCAGTTTAGGTTCCCTTCGTGACGCCAACCCTGCTTCTTGCTCCGGGGGTGGCCGGCGACTTCGCAGCCGCATTGACAACCTTTCAATCCAAGACCCCTGCGATACATCCCAAATGCCCCGGCCGAGTGTCGACGAATCGCCACTCGGTTCAGGAGGACGCGGAAGCGCGTTTCGTGCACGTTTCATGCCGACAACCGACCTTGCTGGCGAAGGCAAGAATGGAGCCATCGCTCGATTTCTTGTCCTGGCCAGGCAATGGGCATGGTCGAACCTTCGGATCGATTCCGATTCACTCCGCGCCACCTTCTTGGCTCCGCTTGACCTGTCCATCGTCGAGATCGAGGCAATGTGTTCAGCCATTCGCAGACAGTGTGCGATCACTGTGCGATCGGCACACTGTTTGCATGTCCTGCTTTCACGCCAAGTTGTCCGACAACGTCTCGTTTCTCCGGCCGAACTGCCGGTTCCGGTCGCATGAATGAGGGCAATCCAATGTCGATCACTCAAACGCCAACGCCGAAACCCGGTCAGTCTGCATTGCAGTTGCCGACGACCATGCGAGCGGTCGTCTATCGAGACTATGGCAATTGCGATGTGTTGCAGACTGCCGAAATACCGACGCCAGCATCCGATCCGGGGAAGATCATGATCCGGGTTCATGCGGCGAGCGTGAACCCGATCGACTACCGGCTGCGCCGAGGTGAAATGCGCTGGTTGCTGCTGGGTGGATTTCCGCGAGTACCGGGCTACGACGTGGCTGGAGTGGTCATTGACGGGCCGCCCAGCAGCGAACTGAGACCGGGTGATCGCGTGATGGCGTTTTTGGACAGCCCCTTCGGCGGTGGTTCTGCCCAATATGCCACGTGCCATCCGACCAGCGTCGCCAAGATCGCCGACGAAATGTCATGGGAGGAAGCTGCAGCGATTCCTTTGGCGGGTTCCACGGCGCTTCAGTCACTGCGCGATCACGGTCGGATGAAAATGGGTGATCGTGTGCTGATCAACGGAGCCAGCGGCGGTGTAGGAGCGTTCGCCGTCCAGATCGCGAAAGCGTATGGAACGCACGTGACGGGCGTCGCCAGCGGCAAGAACGAGTCGTTCGTACGTTCGCTCGGTGCGATTGACTTTATCGACTATCGCAAGTCCGACTTTACCGAGACGGCCGGAACGTGGGATCTGATTTTTGACGCAGCCGGCAAGACCGGTTATCGCAAGTCCTGTCGCGTGTTGGCCAAGTACGGTCGCTATGTCTCCACAGAGCCGAGCGTCCAAGGCTTCCTTGTCGGCATGCTCACCAAGCTCCGACTGGCACGCGGCAAGGTGATGCTCGTCAAACCACGAGCAGAAGATCTGCGGGAATTGATCACACGGTACAACAACGGTTCGTTGAGGGTCACCATTGATGACGTCTTTCCGCTCGAGGAAGCAGCCGCCGCGCATCGGCGGATCGAGCATGGCGTCGATCGAGGCAAGATCGTGCTGCGAGTACCGTAACTCGCTGCGCCGCCACTTCGGGAGCAGAGTAGCGATCACCCACGGTTGAGTCTTATTCGTCTTTGGCGATACCAATCACGCCGCAGGCGATTCGTTTTCCAGCGTCTCCGGACGGCTGACTTTTGAGATCATCCGCCTTTTCGTGAATGATGACCCCTCGGCCGATGATCGAAAGCGGACCGTTCAAACGAACGACCGTGTCTTTGAGCTGGTACTTGGCAATTCCATCCGCGTCGGCAGTCAAGTTGCCAAGATCGCCGACATGCCGTTTGACATCGGATGGACCGCCATGAGGCATGTGGGTCGGATTGAAGTGCCCCCCGGCACAGCTTCCGTCCTCCATCGAGCAATCGCCGTACTCATGAATGTGAAATCCATGTTTTCCCGGCGTCAGTCCGGTGACTTCGGCGTCGATCAAAACGTAGCCGTCTTTTTGCACAAACGTCACGGCTCCCTCAACACCGCTGCCGGCAAGCGGACGAATGACACACAACGCGCTTTTGACCGCTGACGGCGATTTCGCGCCGGACGGCGCGGAAGTCGGCTGCTGTGCGTCGGCTCGGTGAGAAATGTGACCGATCACAGCCGCGACTGGAAGCAGTGCGTAGGCAAACAGGAAGAAGTAAAATCGCTTGTTCACGTTTTGCTCTCTTATCGTTGGACGTTCCCTCCCGGGTGATTCGGGCGGGAATGCGGGATTCAGTGGACGATTCGATGGGGTAAATGCTCCGTTGACGCTTCCCGGTCGGTCACGATCGCGGTGCGTGGTTGCAATTCACCACGTAGCACTCGGACATCTTTGGGCGCGTCGATTGCAAATCGCACGCGGCTGCGTTGAATCTGACTCACCGTGACGATAATCTCGCCACCAATGATGATCGATTCCCCCTCTTTTCGGGTCAACACGAGCATCGAATGATCCCTTTCGTCGGTTACTTCGTTCCATCCGGTCTATCAACCTCCGATAGCTGCACGAGTCGTGCCAAAACCGAAGAACAAGCGATTCTTCCCCTTGATGGCAGGCCAGCTGCCAAGGTTTTGACCGCTGCGAGCAGAAGTTGTCCATGTGGTCCGGCAGCGATGCAGGGAGAAAAGTGACGATTCATGCTCGCTCGACCCCATCTTGATCGGTTTTCGTCTCGTACGAGTCTGCGGCGCTGGCCGCAATGAGGAGTTCGCGAAGGACCGTCCACGTCACCGGCTTGCGGTATTTGGCTTCCAGCGCCACCGCCAAGTCGATTTGCTCTATCGCCTTCGCGAAATGTTGGTTCTCGAAGTGCGTGACGGCTAGCGACGCGGCCGCTTGCGCCCCCAGTGCGTCTTGGTCAACTTGCTCGAGCCACGCCGTCGCTTCTTCCCAAGCCTTTGATTCGTCACCCGAAGTGGCATCGGAAAGAATCCGAGTTTGATCGGACCGCATGCCGTTCAAATCTAACCGGCGGGCACCAAAGGCAGTCTGCCAATCGCAGCCTAACCATTGATTCACGGCCATTTCGTAGGCCTGCGTCACCGCGCACGATCGTTTTTTGGGTCCGTTCAGAGGAATCACCACACGCTGTCTGAGGCATCAATACCCAACACCAAGCCCGAAGGGTTGGTGCTCCTGGTCGGATGAAACGCACTTCGCGTGCCGCTGGGGATGGCGTGCCGATACAATCGCGAAAACCCTCGATCGCGTCGGCTGGTGCAGGGTTGACATGCGGTCGCCGTATTCCAGCATCGTGGCGGCGAGATTGATTTGGTTTTACTTGATATGATGATGCCTGACATGGATGGATTCGATGCCCAAGATGGCCTGAGGAGTTTGGAATCGCCATTGCGGATGATCGGCAGCAGCGGGCTGCGACGACCGGCCGTCCAAGAGGAAAGTTGGGCCGATGTGAACGAATTCTTGCCCAAACCTTATTCCGACGAACAAGTGTTTCGTTTGCTACGGCAGGTCGTCGATCAGATCACAGAACCGAAGAATCGAATGATGCAACTGTTAGTGATTGATGACGAACCGCTGATTCTGGAAACGGTTTCGCTGGCGTTTCCCGATGATCGGGTCACCACTTGCCTGAATGCGGAAGACGGTATCGCCGCTTTTTTGAAAGCAACACCTGACGTGGTGCTGTGCGACATTCGGCTCCCGGACCTGTCCGGCATGGAAGCGTTCGAAAAACTGCATCGCATTGACCCCAAGGTGCCAATCATCCTGATGACCGGCGCGGCACCTCAGGCACTGCGATCGAAGCGATGCAGCGAGGTGCGTTCGAATATGTCCTCAAACCGCTCGATCCCGAAACGCTGATTCCGATCATCGAAGACGCCGCCGAAACCAGCCGCATGACACGGGTCCCGGCGATTGTGCCCAACGATCCGTCCGATGAACAGCCCTACGATTCCTCATCCGACCTGCTGATCGGATCCTGTCCCGCGATGCAGGAAGTCTATCGTTCGATCGGCCGGGTGGCCAGCCAAGATGTCACCGTGCTGATCTTGGGCGAAAGTGGCACCGGCAAAGAAGTGATTGCTCGCGCGATCTATCAATACAGTCAGCGATCCAGCGGCCGCTTTCTTGCGATCAATTGTGCCGCCATCCCCGAACAACTGCTGGAGAGCGAACTATTCGGGCACGAGAAGGGTGCCTTCACAGGTGCGGACTCCAAACGGATTGGCAAGTTCGAGTTGTGCAATGACGGCACTTTGTTCTTGGACGAAATTGGCGACATGACGCCACTGATGCAGACCAAGATATTGCGAGTACTGCAAAACCAGACGTTCGAGCGAGTCGGCGGCAGCCAAACGATTCGAACGAACGCGCGGTTGATCGCGGCCACGAATCGCGACCTGGAACAGGCAATTGAGGACAAGGATTTCCGTCAAGACCTGTTTTACCGCTTGAACGTCTACACAATCAAGCTTCCGCCACTACGGCAGCGGGGCGACGATATTCCATTGTTGGCAAATTACTTCCTGCGTCGATTCGCCGCTGAACTCGGCAAGGAGATCACCGGCTTTGCCGATGGAGCGATGGCACTGGTGTCGCGGTACGATTGGCCCGGCAACGTGCGGGAGTTACAAAGCGCGGTCAAGCACGCGTTGCTGGAAGCGACGGGCCCGGTCATAGTCCCGGCGTTCTTGCCGGATACCTTACGAGAGTCGCCACTGTCCATCTCTGGCCGCCACGATGGTTCCCGCGGCTTTGCATCCGGATTGGACTTCGCCAAGTTGACTCGCCAGCGTTTGCACTCTGGCAGCGACGACATACACCGCGACTTGGTCAGCATCGCCGAGCGTGAGATTTTCGCCGAAGTCTTGAAGCACACTGACGGCAATCTGACTCAAGCTGCCAAGCGACTCGGGATCACAAGGACGACGCTACGAGCCAGACTCGAAGCACTCGGGATGTCGGTCGAACGGTCCACCACCGTTTCGCCAAAGTGATCGCAATTCCACGATCCATGTTGATCACGCTACACCATTTCAGCCGTGGCAAAAGATGAAGTTAAAAAAAATACTATTCCCGACGGACTTCTCTCACTGCGGCGACGAAGCGTTAGAGTTGGCGACGTCCCTGGCACGCGACGCCGGTGCACAGATACTGATATTGCACGTCGAAGAACCACCGATCGCCTATGGCACGGGGCACATGTACTATGGCTCCCAGGACCCGACGCAAGAACAGTTGTCGCAGATGTTGCACAAGGTCGTTCCGGTTGACCCCCAGGTACCGTATGAGCATCACCTGTTGTTAGGGGATCCTGCCAAAGAAATCGTCGCCTTCGCAGAAGCCGAAGCGGTCGATTTGATTGTCTTGGGCACGCACGGACGCACCGGTTTGTTCCGTGCGTTCATGGGCAGCGTTGCCGAATCCGTCGTTCGACACGCCAATTGCCCCGTCGCAACCTTCAAGCATCCGCGGCACACTCACGACGCCAAACATTAGCACAGCCCCTCTTCGACGCGTCGGCCACCCGTCAGATCGTCCGCTTCTGGCAAACGTTTCCTCCCCACCGTGTTCCGTTCGCCCTTCGCGTCCAACACTCTCCGCACCAATCGCAGCAATTGTTCGTCGCAGTATGGCTTGGGAAGGAATCCATCGACGTCCGCCATGCGTTCACCGTCGACGCGTGGGTGGCGTAGACCGCTGCTGGCGACAATGCAAACATCTCGATTGATTGCCCGCAAACCTTCCTTGGTCGCAAACCCATCCATCCCGGGCATCATCATATCCAGTAATACCAAGTCGATCCTATCGCTGCGCTGCTGGTAGGTCGCCAGCGCTTCGGCACCGGTCGAGGCAACGAGGACGCGATAACCGGCTGCTATCAGCATGGCACCAGCGGTTTCCGTGATCAAAGGTTCGTCATCGACGACGAAGATCGTCTCGCCATTGCCTGTGGGAATGGCGTTACCCTCGTCCAACTCGATGATCCAACTTTCTTGTTGTTGCGCCGAGGGCAAGTAAATCGAGAACGCGGTGCCGATGCCCGGCTCGCTATAGACGTTGATTTCTCCACCATGAGAGCGAACGATTCCCAGCGTGGTTGCCAAACCAAGACCTGTCCCCTTGCCTTGTTCTTTGGTCGTGAAGAACGGATCAAAAATCCGGTCACAGACGTCTCGCGGCATTCCGACACCATTGTCGGTAATCTTCAGGAGCACGTGAGGTCCCGTGCGTATGGTGTCACTTTGCCTGGCCAGCGAATCATCGACATGAAAGTCTTCGGCGACGATATCCAGTCGGCCTCCGAGCGGCATCGCATCACGCGCGTTGATCGCCAGATTCATCAGTACCTGAGACAACTCGGTTGCATCACCATTTACGGGGTACAGATTGTCCGGTGCGTGAACCTGCAGATCAATGGTTTTTGGCAGCGAGTGGCTCAGGATCTCTTCGACTTCCCAGAGAATCTCGCGAATATCAATCGTTTGCTGCGTTGTCTGCTCGCCTCCGGCGAACGACAATAGTTTCTTAATCATCTTGCCGCCACGCTCGGCACTGGCCACGATCGCGTCGACCAACCGTTCATGATTGTCGCTGCCACGCTTGAGCAACTTGCCGCTCATCAGGATCGGGGTCAACACATTGTTCAAGTCATGCGCAATTCCCCCGGCAAGCGTTCCGATGCTTTCCAAACGTTGCGAACGTCGCTGCCTGGCTTCATCTTTTTTGCGATCAGTGATATCAAGATTCAAAATCAACTGGGCCGTTGGTTCGCCGCGTTCGTCACGAATCAACGTACGGCGATGTTCAACCACGATGTCATCACGGCCATGAACGTGTTGCGATATTTCCGCCAAGAACGATCCTTGTTCCAAAATCGCGCGCCGCCCCTCTTCCCATAAATCACGTTGATCCGAAAACAGCAGTTCCGCCCCGTTCTTGCCGACGGCTTGTTCAACCGGAATTCTGTACAGAATCTGCGAGCCGCGATTCCAAAATACGATTTCGTCGTTCATGTCACAGACAAGGATCGCATCACTGACCTGATCGAGGATCGCGGTTTGCTGCTGAATCTTGGCTTGACTCGCTTTGGTTTCACTAAGATCGCGAAACATCGACGTGGCAAAAACTCGATCACCGACAACCGACTTGGCGAGCGATCCCGCGCAGGGAAACTCCGTGCCATCATCACGCAAGGCAGTGGTTTCCGTGATGGATCGGACTGAATCGTTGGATTCCAGGAATTCGTGTATCTCTTCATCTGCGTTCTGGCGCGATGCCGGCGGAACGAAATCGAGCACGGATCGGCCAATTGCCGCCTCCACGTCGCATGCGTGCAACGTTGCCGCCGCCGGGTTCATCAGGCGAATACTCAGGTCGGCATTGAAACTGATGATGCCATCTTGGGCCGAATCGAAAATTGCCCGCAAGTCTGCCCGACTGGATTGCATCTCGGCCTCTGCCTGGTCACGTTTCTTTCGATCAATATGAGCAATCACGCTGGTCAAAAGGAGCAGACCCAAGGCAATCGCGTTGCCGGAAATCAGCGACGTCCTGGAGATTGCGGTCTGTGCATTTGCATCATCCTCTCGTTTTCTCAGCCGAAATTCTTCCTCGCGCAAGATTTCTCTGACGACGTCACGAATCCCGTTCATCAGATCTTCACCGCGCCCCTGAGAGCACCAATTCAACAGACGGCCAATCCGTTTCTGGCATTGGCTCTTGTTCCCGAAGCTCGATGGTACGAGCCAGGTGCTCCTGTTTCGCATCATACAGTTTCCGCAATTCATTCAAACGCCTTTGCTGCGAGGCGTGGTCTTGGGTGAGCACCCCAAGATCCTGGAAACTCTGTTGCACCGATTCGATACCCGTGTGGTATGGGACCAGGTAAGACGGATCTTTTGCCAACAAGTATCCACGTTCGCCAGTTTGCATGTCCTTGATGGATGAGATCAGTTGACGCGTTTTCTCGCGTACCGCGTAGGACTCCGTGACCAACTTTTCACTTTGACGGATGGCCTTGGAGTTCTGAAAGGTGACAACCCCGAGCACGATCAGGACCAGGAATGCCAAAGCAATCGCCATGTTAAGCCAGTCGTTTCTCGTCAGCGTCGTCATTTCAATACCGTGGATTCGGTGAGTGAGCCAAAACGACTCCCGGGTTTCTTCGTCGGTGTCTGTACCAATTCGTGATTCTACTGCAAGATCCGGCACGCTTCGTGCAGTCTCGATGGATCACTTTCCAGAATGCGGCCGCGGTCGAGCATGATCATTGGAAATCCTGTACCGTTGCTGCCAGAATCGATAACACAACCATCGCGGTCGGTCATGGTGGATCGTTCATGTCTGCTGGACAATCTCCATGCGGTGGCGAATATTTGACTGGACAGTTGAGTTTTGTCGGCATAGCCTGGTATTTTCGAGGTATCGTTTCCAATCAGTCGCTGAGGCATTCAGCCAGTATGGAGTCGAGCTTGGCTAACAGGTGCGGTCGGTGAATCGCGTACATTATTGCCAGCGCGAGCAATTTTTTGCCGAAGATGTTGATCCCGAACATCAACGACCTGCCCGGTATTCCGATGAAACGATCCGCAAACGAGCCAATAATCGCTAGCGTTCAATCGCTCAGCGCTGTGACATTGGCGACCTCGGACATGACGCGCTCCGTCGAATTCTATCTGTCACTCGGATTCTCTGTGCGATTTGGTGGTCCGCGGTCCACGTTCACCACGCTCCATGCCGGCAAAAGCTGCCTCAATCTGGTGCTGCGAATTTTGCCCTCGCAAGAGATGAACAAGAGCCAAATGGACTGGGGCCGGTTGATTTTCTATGTCTCCGATGTTGACGCATTCTATCGCCGCGTCATCGCGATTGGCTTGCAGCCGGAAAGCGAACCCACCGATGCCGCCTGGGGCGAACGCTATTTTCATCTTCGTGATCCGCAAGGTCATTCGCTCAGCTTTGCCGCCGCACTCGAAAACCATCTCACTTGACCCCAGGTTGCCAGCGGAAACCAGCGATCATGGGATGCCGGCAATAGAGCCTCGCCGGCTTGCTCGGAATCGCAAAACCAAGAGAATGTCGGCAAGGAGTTGTTGATGGTGGATTATCTTTGCGCTGTATTACGGTATCCGTTTACGCTTGGAATGCTCGCGGCCCTCGTTGCGGCCGGCATCTATGGCAAAACGCACGTCGGTATGTTGGACACGCAGGTCCACCATCAGGTCGGTTACTCGGTACGACTGCTGCTGGAAGGTGAATTGCATCGCGGTGTTACGTCGCTGTTCTTTACCGCCGGCGGTTCGCGATTCTACAGCTCGCTGGCGATGCTGGTAGGCGCGGTCGGTTGGGTCGAAGCGAAGTACGGAACCATTCGTGCGGCGGCAACCTTTGTTGGCATTCATCTGATCACGCTGCTGTTGATGTCTGGGGCAATTGCTTCCCTCTATGCATTGCTGGAAACCCACCGTGGCAGCCTGCTCTGGGAAGCCAAGGACGTTGGTCCCTCGGCCGGTTACTACGGCTG
Source organism: Pirellulaceae bacterium (assembly GCA_963734865.1). Classification (GTDB taxonomy): domain Bacteria; phylum Planctomycetota; class Planctomycetia; order Pirellulales; family Pirellulaceae; genus CBDCUW01. The sequence goes on along the minus strand of CAVTIV010000014.1, from coordinate 531,036 downwards.
CCTGGGGCTCGCAATCGCAGGATTATCACCCCCGGTTCGGCTCAGCCTGATCACCGCAATCTTGACCGTTCTCACCCTGCGACTGGCCTGGTCGTCATTCCATCTCCCCGACGGCGGTCGCACCATGTCCGCCGACATCGCCCACCTGATCGCCTTCCCACTCGGGATGCTGTCTCTTTTCTTGATCCCGGCGGCAACGAAGTGAATGATTCTCGGGACGACTCAACACCAGACAACGACTCAGGCATGAACATCCGGACGATGCGTGTGGTGTTTCTCGAATTCCGTCAGGTCCTCCGGCTCCGACTCATCGGGATCGTCTGCCTCCTGCAGGCCAACGGAAAAAAGAGTCCAATACAGCACTCCGACAATCAAAGCAGCTGCAGCAACCATTGCGGAAACGGTGATCGCGTTAAAAACCATCTCTTGTTCCTCCTCGCTGGGGAACGGTTCAACGACGGATGAGAATCACACGTCATTTTATAGCAGTCATTATTTAATAGCAATTTTTGTGCCAACTCGTTGCCATCATGACGCCGGTAACCATCTTGATCGCCTTGCTCCCGACGATCGTGTTGCTGGGCTTACTGGACCGTCTGAGTCCTAACCGGCTTGGGTCCGAGTTCGTCTGGGTGGGGCTTGGATTCGGAATGCTGGTGGTGATTCCCGTTTGGTTGATCGAGACACCGATCGAGAATCTTGGCAATTCGCTGTCCAACCGCTACTTGCGGCTGTTTGTCCAGCAAGTGCTTGGCGCCGCCGTCGTCGAAGAAACGCTCGTGGCCCTCGGTTTACTCGCTGTTTGCCTATGCTATCGCGGCATTCTTTCGAACCGACGCAAGATGCTTGCCGCCGCAGTGTCGCTGGCGATTGGATTCACAACCATCGAGAATGCCGTTGCTGTCTACGCGGCGGAAGATCGTTTTGCCGAGTCACTCGCGCGGCTGCTGACGATTCCTGCCGGTCATGGATCGTTGCAACTGATGATGGGTTATTTCGCAGCCAACTGGATGCTCTTCAATCAAAACCGCATTCGCAACGGAATCCTGCTGTTGATCATCCCCATTGCCATCCATGGATGGGGCGACTATGCCGAGGCCTTGTTCCACGAAGACGCCATTGCCGCTGCCGACGCCATCGGCACGAAGCTATCCTTTTCTTGTTGGATATTCTCCCTGTTCGCGTACTTCATGGGAGCGGTCATCGTGCTTTGGACGACCTGGGCGTCGCCGCGAACGGGCAATGGACACTAAGCCTTCGGAGTCTTGAGTTCCAGCGACGCGCGCCTCCAAGCCGGCCGGTTCGGCCTCCACAACAAACGCGCAATCCCGCAGGGATTCGCGCGCGCGGATTTTGCCTTATCAACATCTCACCGGGATCGCCGGGATATTCCGCTGAGTTTGGCACCGCAGAGATCGATCGTCATGCCTGAGAAGCCACCCGATTCTCGTACTCCACGGCCCGAAAAGCCGGACGACCCGCCGTCCATGCAAGTGAATTGGCAAGCCTTGCTTTGGTACCTACCGGTGATGCTGCTGATGTTGTGGGTCTGGCAAGACATTTTCTTCCAGGCGCGGGTCCAATTGATCGCCTACAGCGACTTTAAACAGCACGTGGCCCGTGGCGAAGTCGTCGAATGTGATGTCAAAGACGACGAGATCGTCGGCGTGATCCGCCTCAAATCGGCTACCGATTCGAATCAGTCCCTTGCACCAGCAGCCAACGACACGAGTTTGAAACCTGCCCAACCGGCTGCGACGGCGAATCCAGGCAAGGCTACCTCGGATAGTTCAAAGGCTACCTCGGATCGTTCAAAGGCTGACACCGGGTCCCCGAAAAAAGACGAATCTTTGCCAGCTTCCTCAGCGGTAAAGCCCTCCGACACCAAGTCGGCGAAACCGTCAGACGCCAAGCCGGGTCAACCCTCTGCAGCCGAGTCGGCGAAACCATCCGACATCATCTTTCGCACCATTCGCGTGGAGGATCCGGCGCTGGTCGATCAATTGGAGGCCGCAGGTGTGCGTTTCGAGGGAGTGCGTCCCAGTTTTCTGTCCGGATTGATGATGTCCTGGATTCTGCCATTGGGAATCATGTTTTTGCTGTGGACATTTCTCTCGCGTCGACTCGGTTCGGCGGGGCAGGCGGTGATGAATATCGGTAAGAGTCGAGCCAAGTTGGTCGGAGAAAAGGATACCGGTGTCAACTTCAACGATGTTGCCGGCTGCGATGAAGCGAAGTTTGAACTGCAGGAGGTCGTCGATTTTCTAAAGAATCCAGACCGTTACACCGTATTGGGGGCGAAGATTCCCAAAGGCGTGCTGCTGGTGGGGCCGCCGGGAACCGGAAAAACGCTGATCGCCAAGGCCGTTGCCGGCGAGGCCGATGTTCCATTCTTTTCGCTCAGCGGCAGCGACTTTGTCGAGATGTTTGTCGGCGTGGGCGCCTCTCGTGTCCGCGATCTGTTCGATCAGGCCAAGACGCAAGCTCCGTGCATTGTGTTCATCGATGAACTGGACGCCATCGGTCGTGAACGCGGGGTACATGTGGGAGCGGTGAACGACGAGCGAGAGCAGACGTTAAACCAGCTGCTGGTAGAAATGGATGGCTTTGAACCAAACGTGGGCGTCATTCTATTAGCAGCGACCAACCGACCCGAAGTGCTCGATCGGGCGCTGCTGCGACCCGGACGTTTCGATCGCCAGGTGGTTGTCGATTCGCCCGACCTGGATGGCCGCGAGGCAATCTTGAAAGTTCATGCTCGCAACAAGCCGCTGTCGGACGATGTCGATCTCCGCAAGATCGCTCGCGCCACACCCGGATTCTCCGGTGCGGACTTGGCCAATGCGCTGAACGAGGCCGCCTTGCTTGCGGCACGCAACGGATCGAAAACGATTTCGCAAGCGGATATCGAAGAGGCAATCGAAAAAGTCGTTGCCGGTCCCGAGCGAAAGAGCCGACGGTTGAATGACGAAGAACGCGAGCGAGTGGCGTACCACGAAGTTGGTCACGCGTTGGTCGGCGCACACAGCAAGCACGCCGATCCAGTTCACAAAATCAGCATCGTTCCTCGTGGCCGCACGGCCTTGGGTTACACACTGCAACTGCCGACCGAACAGCAGTTTTTGATGACGCATTCGGAACTCGTCGACCGCCTGACAGGTTTGTTGGGTGGGCGCGCCGCCGAGCAGACGATCTACCAAGAGGTCAGCACCGGCGCAGAAAATGACCTCGAGCGGGCGACTGCGCTGGCCCGCCAAATGATTTGCCTGTTCGGCATGAACGAGGAAATCGGGTTGGTCCACTGCGCCAGCCGCGACGGGACGTTCTTGCCGGGCCAGCAGGGTAGTCTGCATACCGACTGTAGTCCTCACACAGCAGAAATCATCGACCAACAGGTCAAGCGGCTGCTGGACACTTCCTATGCCGAAGCCAAGCAAATTCTCAGCGATCACCGCGACCAACTCGAACGGATCGCCCGTGAACTGCTGAAGCGGGAATCACTCGACGCCGCGGCGTTCAACGAATTGCTCGGCGATACCCAGTCGACACCGGCAAGTTGATGCCGACGCGGGCGTTGACACCGTCAGCGCAGGGCATGTGTCGATCAGGTTCCTGTTTGTAGTAGGCCTTTAGAACATACGGTTGCAACATCCGAGGTTTCAAGAGATGTCCCGGCTTCAAGCACTGGTCGAGCAAGCGATGCAGTTGCCACCATTGACCATGGCAGTGGTCGATGCGGGGGAAAAGCATGTCATGGCAGGCGTCTCCGAAGCGATTGAACTCGGCTTGATCGTGCCGGTGTTCATCGGTGTTCGCCAGCGGATCCAACAGACCGCCGCCGAGGCGGGAGTTTCCTTGCAAAACCACCGAATTGTCGATGCGATCAGCGAAGCGGACGCAGCACAGCAGGGAACAGAAATGGCCGTGACGGGGGACGTTGACGGTTTGATGAAAGGCTGGCTGCACACCGACGTTTTGATGCATCCGGTGCTCGCTCGTCTGCGCACCGCGCGAAGACTGAGCCATGTCTTCATCGTTGAACTCTCGTCGTACCACAAGCTGCTGTTTGTCACAGATGCCGCTATCAGCATCACACCCAATTTGATGCAAAAAGCGGCCATCGTGCAGAATGCCGTGGACCTCGCTCGTGTCCTGGGGATCGAGAAACCAAAAGTCGCAGCCCTCTCGGCGGTGGAAGTGGTCAAGTCAGAGATCGGCTCGACAATCGATGCCGCATGTCTCAGCAAAATGGCCCAACGGCGACAAATTCGACATGCGCTGGTGGATGGGCCACTCGCATTCGACAACGCGATTTCCCTGGAAGCGGCTCAAACCAAAGAGATCGAAAGCAACGTGGCTGGGGATGTCGACATTTTGCTCGCCCCCGATCTGAACTCCGGCAATATCTTGGCCAAGAATCTGGAATATCTGGCCGGTGGCGTGATGGCTGGAGTCGTGATCGGGGCCAAGGTGCCGATCGTCCTGCCGTCTCGCTCGGATCCGCCGGCAGCGCGGTTGGCGTCGGTTGCGGTCGCGGCAATCATGCACCATCGTTGGCAGGAATTCGCCGACGAATGATCGATCGTCGGACCTTCCAATGGCCGCTCGAATCGATGGCGATCGGGTCCACGATTGACCGGATCCTTCCGCTACGTCGGTTCGTCCACGGGTGCCGGACAGGACAATCCGAACATCCTGGCCAGCCCACCGTCGAGGTGACATCGTCCCTGGCTCGCCTGCTCCAGCCAACCGACGGCCTTTTCGACCGAGTCGGTCAACGCGATTCTTGCTAAGTCTTCCTCGGAGATACAGCCCGCGGCGAACATCGAGTCGCGCAGCCATTCGACCAGCGGCTGCCAATAACCGCTCCCAAACAGGATCACCGGAAAGTTCGCCAGCTTGTTTGTTTGAATCAAGGTCAACGCCTCGAACAGTTCGTCCATGGTCCCGTAACCACCGGGAAAAATCACGAATCCATGAGCATATTTCGCGAACATCATCTTACGAACAAAGAAGTACATGCACTCATGCTGAGCGTCGAGGAACGGATTGGGCTTCTGTTCGTGGTGCAGGTGAATGTTCATGCCGATCGACAGACCGCCACCTTCCTGCGCGCCGCGATTCGCTGCCTCCATGATCCCCGGACCACCACCGGTCACGATGGCAAATCCCTTGCTTCCCAACAGTCGGCAGGTTTCGCGGGCATGCTCGTAGTAAGGATCGGAATCGGACTTCCGGGCGCTGCCGAACACGGCGACCACTCGTTCGCTGTCCTCCAACGACCGAGCCATCGTTTCGACGCTCTGAATCAGGTCACTCTGAATTCGGAACACCCGCCATGGGTCTTCATAAAGGAATTCGACCTTCCTCGATGTCCGATCAAAGAACTCAAAATCCGCGTTCACTTTCGGCTGCTGGGATTTAGGCTTCATGTCAGTTCCTGCATGGTTCATCGATTACGATTTCGAGCGACGTGTTGTCAGCCGACGCGGATCGGCACGGCGCCAGGTTCCTGCGAATTGCCGGCTCGTCAAAGCAACCGAGAGTATCACTTTCCAGTCAGCCAAGCTGCACGACGCTCTCGTAGCGAGGGATCGACACCGGCCATCCCCAACGCTCCTGGATCAAACCAGCCAGGCATTCGGAGGCAGCCTCTTCGCCATGAGCCAAAAAGACCTTCCGCGGTGGTGCTTGAAGATGGCTCAACCAATCGAGCAAACCCGCCTGGTCGGCGTGACCAGAGAGTCCGTTGATGTGAGCCACTTGTGCTTTCACGGTCCGCGATGCTCCGTGAATTCGCACATCTTGATTGCCGTCGAGGATTTGGCGTCCCAGAGTCCCGCGGGCCTGAAAACCGGCGAACAAGATCGTGCTTTCGGGACGGCTGATGTTGTTGCGTAGGTGATGCTTGATTCGGCCAGCGGTACACATGCCCGCCGGCGACATGATGATGCACGGATCTCGCAATCGGTTGATCGCCTTTGATTGTTCCACGTCTTGGATCATTCGCAGGCCAGAGTAATGCAACGGCGGCTCCTTCGATAAAATCAACTGCTGCGTTTCGCTGTCCAGATATTGACAGTGTTGTCGAAAGATCTCCGTCACGTCCACGGCCATCGGACTATCAAGAAAGATCGGGGTCGGCGGTATGCGGTGGGCATACACCAGTCGCCCAATGTAATACATCAACTCCTGCGCTCGCTCGATGGCAAATGTTGGGATCACCACGTTCCCGCCACGGCGAATCGTTGCGTTGATGACATCACATAGTTGCGTTTCCACGTCACCTGATTTGTCATGCAGGCGGTCGCCATAGGTTGACTCCATCACAACATAATCGGCTTGTTCAAATACTGACGGATCGCGAATCAGCGGTTTCCCTGGTTGACCGATATCACCCGAGAAGACGATTCGGCGCCGCGTGCCGTTTTCTCTTAACGACAATTCGAGCATGGCCGAGCCCAAGATATGGCCTGCATCCCGAAAGATCACGTCAATGCCTTCAGCCACCGGAATGACCTGGTCATATGCCACTCCTTCAAAAAGCGGCAACGACCGCTCGACATCGGACATCGTGTACAGCGGTTCCTCGGGATGTTTTCCCTTGCGACCCTCGCGCCGATGTCGCTTCTTTTTGTAGGCCGCATCTTCTTCTTGAATTTTTGCCGAGTCAGGCAATACGATATCGGCAAGATCGACGGTCGGCCGAGTCGTCACAATCGGGCCCGCGAAGCCCTGTCGGACAAATTTGGGGATCAACCCGCAGTGGTCAATGTGGATATGCGTCAACAACAGCGTCTTGACGGCTTTTGCCGCGATCGGACTTGGGTCCCAGTTGCGGGACGCAAACTCGCGTTCCTGTACCATCCCACAGTCGATCATCACTCGCGTGCCGTTGGCCTCCAGGCAATAGCGAGAACCGGTGACACAGCGATTAGCGCCCAGGAATGTCAGCTTCATACGAGATCCTTGTTTGCGAGATCCTTGGTGGCGCGGTCGACCCATCTTTTCGAGCTGCTCAGATTCTAGCTACTGCACCGCTCCCCCATTTGCAACCGGAAAAACCGCTGCCATCGATGCCAAGTTTTCTGCGGCGGCCTGGGCCGATTGGCACACGACGTGCTTCCCAGGACGGTCGCCAAGATCATGCTGGAGCGACCAACCCGATATTGGCACAACGCTTGCGCGTCGCTCCTGGAATGGCCAAATTCACTCTCCTTTGAACGTTTGGTACAACAGAAAGACGTTCAACGACACAATCAACACGGTCGAACCGGTCAACAGGACACGGTCGTCAATGGTCGGTTGACGAGTACCCCCATCAGATCGGAGCGGCTCGTGAACAGGACCAAGGGGATGATTGCAAACGGCAAACCGAAGCTCAGTACGACCTGACTCATTACCAACGTGAACGTCGGGTCGGCCCCGATGGCGATCACAACCAGCGATGGCAACATGGTGACCGATCGCCGGATCCAGACAGGAATGTGCCACTTCAAAAAGCCTTGCATGATGACCTGGCCGGCCATCGTACCCACCGTCGACGAGGAGAGTCCGGCGGCGATCAAGGAAATCCCGAATACCCAACTTGCCGCCCGCCCCAGCAACGGCTCCAACGTGCGGTGCGCTTCTTCGATCGTGCCGATCTCCGTCATTCCTTGCTGATAGAAAGTCGAAGCGGCCATCACCAACATGGCCGCGTTGACCAATCCGGCAACCGTCATTGCAATCAAGATGTCGATGACCTCAAAGCGAAACAGACGCCGCAACTCTGACTTGTCACGGGCTACGACGCGATGTTGCATCAGCGCCGAATGCAAAAAAATTGCGTGCGGCATGACCGTCGCGCCGAGAATACCCGAGGCCAGCAAGATGCTCTCTCCGCCGTCGAGCTGAGGCACCACGGCGTGGAAAGCCACATCGCTCCAATCCGGGTGGTCCCACACTGTCTCGATCAAATAGCAACCTGCCACGACACCGACCAAGGCACCGATCACGGCCTCCAGAGGCCGGAACCCGAAACGATCTAAACCGAGAATCAGAAAGGTGGCCACCGCTGTCAAAACAGCCGCCGGCAGCAACGGGATCCCCAGCAATAGATTGAAACCCAACGCCGCGCCGAGAAACTCCGCCAAATCGGTGGCCATCGCCACCAGTTCCATGAGCACCCACATCGAATAGGTAGCCCATCGGGGCAGACTTTCACGACACAGCTCTGCCAAATTCCTGCCTGTCGCGATGCCCAACTTGGCTGACGCCGTCTGAATCAGCATGGCCATCAAATTGCTGAGAACGATGACCCACAGCAACATGTAACCAAACTTTGCCCCGCCTTGAATGTTCGTGGCAAAGTTGCCCGGATCGATATAGGCCACGCTGGCGATGAATGCAGGCCCAAGAAACGGCAACAATTTCGCCATAGCGCCCCGGCGCCCATGACCGGCCAGCACTTGAAGCTGCGCTGGCAGCCGTACGATCTCTCTTCTTGCGAACTGGTTCAGGATGGTCAGGCATGAGGCGGATTGAGAAAAAGCATGCTGATTAGTCGAAGCCTCTCGCTGCTAAGGACAGCTCATCGAATCATTTCCATCACGATCAGATGATCAGGCGAACGCCACCCAATTCCGAGATGCCAAACAAAAAGTGGTCACCGGGCGAGCCGATAAACATCAGATTGGTGGGTATGTCCCATTTTTTCGACAGTGACTGAATCAGTTCGGGTGAGAACACACCGTCAACCACGACAAACTCAATGTCGATATCGGGGTAAGCCTCATCAAGGAACTGCAAATGCTCTTTCAGCTTTCCGGGAACTTCACTGCCGTCTGGAACAACCGTAACAACTTTAATCAGATCCGTATGCTCGTTGTCTTCGACGTACTGCATCACGCGGTTCAAATTTGCAAGGCTCGCTCCACGTGTGAAAAAGACAATTTGCTGTTGACGGACTTGCTCCATGTTTTTGTAAAGCCAATCTTCGAGTCGCCTGGCACGCATGCTAATACGGCGCCACCATTTGGCCGAAGCCAGATCGCGATTGATGACCGCCTCACGCCGCTCACGCCCAACTTTGCGATGAAATTCCTCTAAAAAGAAGGTCATCAATTCGAGGATTTTCAACCTCGTCAACATGATCGTGACTATCAGCAGGGTCGGCACAAAATACTCGAGAAAGACGACCAGATAAGCCTGATTCAGACGGGCGTTGCCAAGAATTGCGATCGTCACGGCTGCCAGAGCAAGGAGGACCGTGAGGTAAGACGCTCGAGAGGGACGAGGCAATTGTGGCCGTTTTACTTTCAGCAATAAGTTACCGATCGCGAACAAGGCCATGACCGCCAAGAACGATAGTGTATACACGGCGGCCAGCGATTTGAGTTCACCTTGGGTGATCAACAACACCGATACCGACAACAGAAAGAATGCGATAATGATCCGATGAGGTGTCTTGCGACGGCTTTCCTTCAGCAAAAACCGCGGCAAACAGCGATCGAGTGTCATTCGCTGGACAAGCCCCGTCACGCCGACATAACTTGTCAACGTTGCCCCGCTGAGCACCAGGACCGCATCGACACTGATCAGCCACGCCAGCCAGTTGCCCGCCGCCGTCGCCCCCATATGGGACAGTAAGGTGTTTTGATAGATCTCCCGAACTTCGGGAATCGGTACCAACGCTAAGGCAAGAATCGCCATGCCCGGATTGAGGAGGGTGACCGCAATCCACATATTGCGAAGGGTTTTGGGAAACACCCCTTCGGCTTGTTCCTCGACAAAGTTGGCCGATGATTCAAAGCCGGAAATACCGAGCATCGCCGCGGCGAAACCAAAGAACAGTGCTTTCCAGATTCCGCCTTCCGTAGGCGTGCGGAGGTTATCCCAAAGCACATCGAAGCCAAAACTGGTTAACGCATAGACACCACAAACCATCAGCACCATCATCGACGTCAGGTGGAAGACGAAAATGATGATCGCGACGATGGCCGACTCGGTGATCCCCATGATCGCGAGCACCATAAAGAGTGCCAACAATCCAATCGTCGCCCCGATGACCGGCAGACCTGCCCACAACGAGTGCAGGTAGTGCATCGCCTCGTTGGATGAGATCACGGCCGTCGCCATGTAAGACAGGATGGTCAGGCAGGCGGCAATCGACGCCCGATACTTGCTGGTCGTATTGAGCAGCGCGTTGTAAGCGCCACCGTTGAGCGGCAATGCGCCGACGACCTCGGAATAGATGGAACGAAACAGATAGAGCGTTCCGGCGACCAGCAACAGACAAATCGGAGCCCAGCGGCCCGCATACACGACGGCCAACGCAGAAACGTACAGACAGGAAGAAGTGATGTCGTTGCCACAAATCGCCGTGGACGCCAATTGACCTAAGCCACCGTGCCGATGCTCAGCCGTATGACCTGGTATGGCTTTCGGGATGTCAGACTCTTTGCTCAACGAATTCTCCCCTGAGTGGCCAACTGGCAAGATGATCCGCCAACCAAAAGGCCAACGTTAACATGCAAGCGATCTGCCGATGCGATGGATAAAACGGGATGGCGCCCTTGAATGCCGACACAATCGCACGATTGGCACAGTATCTGCAGCGAGTCCGCCAGGCACAATCGTTCGATGACAAGTCGCATCGAAATCGAACGAGTCGACCACGGTATACTCCTCCACAATCAACAACCCACCACTTCTCGAACCGCGAAAAAGTCACAAATGAAATGGTCACTCAAGCTACTTGAGGTCGCTGGCATCGGCATCTATGTCCACTGGACCTTCTTGCTTTTGATTGGCTGGATCATTCTGGCCCATGTATCGGCCGGCGACAATGTGGGCGTGATCGTCGAAGGCATCTTGTTTGTGATCGCTCTGTTTTCCTGTATCGTCCTCCACGAGTTGGGACATGCATTAACCGCACGCAAGTTCGGCGTGCAAACGCGAGACATCACCCTGCTGCCGATCGGAGGCGTGGCTCGCTTGGAGCGGATCCCAGAAGTCCCGTCCCAGGAGTTTCTCATCGCCATCGCCGGACCAGCGGTCAACGTTGCCATCGCTGGCATCTTGTTCACCGCTGCGGTGCTGTTGGGTAGGTTCGGCCAAGTTTCCCAAGTTCAAATCGTGGGCGGCTCATTTCTCGTCAAATTGATGTGGGTCAACGTGATCTTGGTTTTGTTCAACCTGCTGCCCGCCTTTCCCATGGACGGAGGGCGAGTGCTGCGTGCATTGCTGGCGACCCGCATGCCGCGTGTCCGAGCAACGCATATCGCCGCCACGGTGGGACAAGCCATTGCGATCCTGTTCGCGCTGGCCGGATTGATGGTTCCTGGAATGTTCATGTTGTTGTTCATCGCATTTTTCATCTACCTGGGCGCGCAAGGCGAAGCGCAGGCAGTGGAAATACGAGAGGTGTTTCGGGGAGCTCGGGTGCGGGACGCGATGGTTCGTCAATTTGTCACGCTGCAAGAAAACGATTCGCTGGAACATGCGACGCATGAAATGGTGGCCGGCCATCAGAAAGACTTCCCCGTCACCGACGGTCAAGAAATCATCGGAATTCTATCGCACCACGATGCGGTCAAGGCATTATCCGAAGGACGGGGGACCGCCCGCGTGGCAGATGTCGTGTGCAATCGCTGTCCGACGGTCCAAGACGACGAACCGCTGGACCGTGCGGTCGACAAAATGCAGGCCGCCGGATGCTCGGCACTTCTGGTCGAGCAAAGGGGCGAATTGGTAGGGATGCTAACGTCAGAACATCTTGGCGATTGGGTGATGCTCCATTCGGCAATGCTCGAGCGGCCTGCCGATCATCGGCCGCTGGCATAAGCCACCCCATCCCCGTGGTGGCCGACATTGTTTCAGCTGAATTTGCCAAAATGATTCTCGAACAACGGCTGAAGCGGAAACAGACCGGTCACCCCGATCAAGATCAACAACGCGTAAAGGATGTCCGGGTGAAAAGTACCGCTCGTTTGTTGGCCGGACCGTTGTTTGTGTGCTGTATGTTGCTGGCAGCACTGTGGCTGCTGCACCGTGAGTTGAGCGAGTATCACCTCCGCGATTTTCTGCGCAGCCTGTCGGAAATCTCGTCGACCAAAGTTTGGCTTGCGGTCGGTCTGACACTCCTGAATTACGTCATTCTGGTCGGGTATGACGTTCTCGCGATTCGCTATATCCGACAGATCATGAGCTTTCCTCGCATTGCGCTGGCATCGTTTCTGGGCTACGCCGTCGGTAACAATTTCGGCACGCTACTGGGCGGATCGACCATTCGTCTGCGACTCTATACCGCATGGGGATTGACGGCGGTCGACATCCTCAAGCTGGTTCTGATTCTCAGCGTCACCTTCTGGATTGGTCTGTTTGCCCTGGCGGGAGTCGTGTTTATTGTCGACCCATTGCCAATCCCGGATCGTTTGTATCTCCCCGGCGCAAACACCGTACCGATCGGATTTTTGTTGTTAAGCGTGGCGGTCGGCTACCTCGTGCTGTGCGCCGTTCGACGCAAACCATTGAAGATTCGACAATGGGAGTTTGCTCCGCCTCCGTTTGTCTTGTCGTTGTTGCAGTTACTTGTCGCCATGGTCGATCTGATGGTTGCCGCGGCGGTCCTGTACGTGCTGTTGCCGGCATCGCTCGACGTCGGATACTTCCACTTCCTGGCCATCTATTTGTTGGCATTGATTGCGGCGTTGTTTTCACAAGTGCCCGGCGGACTGGGCGTGCTGGAACTGGTCATCCTGTTGTTATTGAGTCCTTCCGAGCCGCAGTCGGTCGTGGGGGCGTTGCTGGCCTATCGCGCGATTTACTATCTGATACCGCTGGCAATCGGCTTGTTGCTGCTGGGCGGCAACGAAATCGCCTTGAATCGTGGGCAGATGGGGCGGGTGGCCAACGTATTGGGACGTTGGACGACGTTGGTGGCGCCGCGCGTTCTGGCACTGACCGTATTCGTGGCCGGTGTGATGATGTTGTTTTCGGGGGCGACACCCGCTGAACATGGTCGCCTCAAACTGTTGCATGAATTGCTGCCACTGCCGGTCATTGAATTGTCGCACTTCTTGGGCAGCATCGTCGGTATTCTGCTGATCCTGCTTGCGCAGCCTGCAACGGCGAATCGAAACGGCGTACTACGTCGTCTCGGCACTGTTGATCAGCGGGATCGTGTTTTCCCTGTTGAAGGGGTTTGACTATGAAGAAGCGGCAATCTTGAGCGTGATGCTGCTAACGTTCTTGCCTTGCCGACGACATTTCTACCGAAAAGGGGCGTTCTTGACCCGGCGATTCTCGCTGGGCTGGTTCGCGGCTGTTTTTCTGGTCATCGGTTGCACGCTATGGCTGATGGTTTTTGCCTACAAGCATGTGGATTACAGCAACGAATTGTGGTGGCAGTTCGCGCTGCGCGGCAACGCCCCCAGGTCGTTGCGGGCGATCGCGGGCGCGACGCTCGTCACGCTGGTATTTTCCTTTTCGCGTTTGTTGCGATCCAAGCCGAAACCGCCGCAGCGGCCAGACGAGCCAGAACTGGAAACCGCTCGTCAGATCGTTGCGAACTGTCCGAGAACGGTTGCGAATCTGGCACTGCTGGGCGACAAGTACTTCCTGTTTAACGAAGCAAAAACCGCGTTCATCATGTACGGGATCGAAGGTCGAAGCTGGGTCTCAATGGGTGATCCCGTTGGCGATGATCGCGCCTGCTCGGAACTGGTCTGGGACTTTCGTGAGCTATGCGACGAGGGTGCGCGGTGGCCTGTCTTCTATCAGGTCGACGCGGATCATCTGCCGATGTACGCCGAGATGGGCCTGACGCTGATCAAACTCGGTGAACAAGCTCGTGTGCCGCTGGCCGAGTTCGGCCTGGAAGGAAGCAGTCGCAAGAACCTGCGCCGTACGAACAAACAGCTCTCTGCGGCCGGATGCACTTTCGAGATTGCCCAACCGCCGATCGGGGACGAACCAATGGCCGAACTGAAACAGATCTCCGATGCCTGGCTGACGGAAAAAAATACGGCCGAAAAGGGATTCTCGTTAGGATTCTTTCAGCCCGACTACATTCGCCGCGGACCTGTCGCACTCGTACGCCAAGATGACAAACTGATCGCGTTTGCGAATGTCTGGCGAGGAGCCTGCGGTGAGGAATTGTCAATGGACTTGATGCGTTACCTGCCCCAGTCGCCGAACGGCGTCATGGAATTCCTATTCATTCGTTTGATGCTGTGGGGCAGGGAGCATGGCTACCAGGCGTTCGATCTGGGAATGGCCCCACTCTCGGGTGTCGACGCCCAACCGCTGGGTCCGATGTGGAATCAAGTTGCATCATTGGCCTATCGCCACGGCGAGCACTTTTACAACTTTCAAGGCCTGCGGCAATACAAGGACAAGTTCGATCCCATCTGGTCACCCAAGTACCTCGCCTCGCCTGGCGGTTTCGCGTTGCCGATGATCCTGACCAACGTTGCCACGCTGATTTCCGGAGGATTGGTCGAGTTGGTCAAGAGATAAGTGATGCCGCAGGCAGTTTTCGGCCTCACGTCGGCTTCCACCACCCGATCGATACCCCTTTCCCGCGGCCTGGTCAAATACTGTTCACGACGAGGTTTATGGCTATCCATGGTCGCTGGCCGCCCGCGGTCGCCGGCTCGTTCACTGGAAAAGACCAAGAAATGCTGGTACGGAAGATCTTCCGACTGCCGTGGCACGCGTTTTGCAGCTATTTCCATGGGCGGAACGATGGACGGATGATGAGTGCTCGCACAAGAGGTGGAACGATGAACGAACGAGTAAAACCTTCCCAAGAGCTCACGCAAACTCATCGGGAACCTGACGACGATGTGCCCGCGAGTGAACGCGGCAAGGACGAGGAAATGTCCTTGGAAGAACGGCAGCCGAGCGCGGTATTTGGGATCGTAGGATTGAGCTATCTGGTCATCCTGCTGGTTTTGATCGTGCTGTTTGTGTTGTATTGGTTACTCTAGGAATTTTTTTTTCGCGGGGAGTTTGAAAATGCACGCCGCCTGTGTTGTTGCCGAGTTCGACTCAATGTCGAAAGCGAAGGTCGCGCTGGAAGTGCTCGAATTGAATGACTTCAAATCCGACGCTGTTTCTCTGGTGTGGCGTGGTCACGAGGACGCGATTCAACAGATTGACCAAGATGAGCAGGGCCACAGGGAACCGCACGAAGTTGAACACTCGATGGAACTCGGCGCGGCGCTGGGAGCCTTCTGTACCACGTACCTTTCGATCGCGACGTTGATGGTGCCGATCATGATCGCCGGACCGCTCGCGGGTTTGGCCGCTGGAGCGGCCGCGGGTGGTTTACTCGCGGAGACAAAGAAGTGGGGCATCCATGAGCACGCTGTGAAGCGGTACGAGCAGCGAGTCGCGGATGGTTCTGTCCTGGTGATCGTGACAAGCACTCCGCTACGGTTGAAGGAAGCCGAACAACTTCTCAAGACGACCAGACCCGATACCTTGGAACAGTACTCTCGCCGACAAGTGAACACCTCACCGTCGGATGAACCCAAGACCTGAGAATCCATCTCAGGGAGCATCAGGAGTCTCCATTGCTTCGATTGGGAAACAGACAAAGTTCAGCCCCTCTGCAAGTCGTTTTCATTTTGCTGGCGTTCACGGCGTTGCTGAACTGCGATTCGACTGTCATCGGTCAACAGCAGCGTGATGACCTGCTGTCGGCAGCGAGAATTGAACCACAGGTCGGTCAGTCACTACCGTTGTCGGCGGAGTTCCGCGACCACCTCGGCCAACCATTGCGACTGAAAGCCATTGTCGGCGAGCGACCTGTCGTATTGTGTCTGGTCTATTTTGAGTGTCCGATGTTATGCAAGCTGGCAGCGGATGGATTGGTGCGTTCGGTTGCCAGTCTGCCGGAAACCGTCGGCAAAGATTTTGATGTCGTGTTCGTTAGCTTCGATCCACGTGACACGGCGCAGCGGGCGGAGGCTGCGCGGCAGCACGCACTGCGTCGCTATGCGAGAGACGGAGCCGCCGGTGGCTGGCACTTCTTGACCGGTTCGCAAGCCAACATCGACCGACTGACTGAAGCTGTCGGGTTCAAGTACCGGTGGGATGATGACTCAAAACAATTCGCTCACGCGACCGGTCTGATGATCGTCTCGTCCGACGGTGTGATCACGGAATACCTGGACGGAGTGAATTTCTCGCCGCGAGACTTGATTTCCGCCGTCAACCGGGCGGCCAACCATGAACTGACCGTGCGACAGTCGACGTCGTTCGTGCGATGTTATCTGTACGACCCAACGACCGGAAAATTCGGTACCGCCATTCAGTGGACAATCCGCCTGTTGGGCGCTGCGACCGTGTTGGGACTGGTGCTGTTGGTCTATCGCCTGCAGCGTCGCGGCAGGGAACCAACAATCCAAAACACATTCGTAGACGAAAACGCATGAACCGACTTTGCCAATTCAAGACGCTTCCAGTCATCTTGTTCGCGGTTCTGCTGCTGCTCGCCCTCGCCCTTGCAGGAAACGACATGTTCACCGAACACGCCGCGGCAGCCGGCAGCGATCAGCAGGCTCCGGATCAGCAGGCTCCGGATCAGCAGGCTGAGGGGGGGATTCTGGTGGATCAGAGATCGCACATGGCAAATACTTGGTTCACAACGTCGCGCACTGCAGTCAGTGCCACACTCCCCGCGACAGTCGGGGGCGGTTGGTCGAATCGCGGCAACTCACCGGAGCTTCGATCCCAGTGGTTGGGCCATCCTGGAGTCCGCCTTGGGCAGTCGAGTCCGTATCGCTCGCCGGACTGGGCAATTATGAACAGGCTTTCATCGGTCATTTGCTAACGCACGGCACGAGACCCGACGGCTCGCGGCCGAAACCGCCGATGCCCGCATTCGAGCTTAGCAAAGCCGATGCCGCTGCCGTGATTGCTTATTTGAAATCGCTGTAGTTGGACAGCGACCCTTCCGGTTGCTTTGATAACAGGCAATGCGTAGGTTCTGAAGTTGCGCGCTCTCGGGATTTCGATTTGGCATCCGGTTTGCCAATGCGATTCGATGGCGGTCCGGCAATCTGCGTCAATCAGCTGCCGAGCAGCGGCAGACGATTGCCTCGGTCACGATATCACGCGCTCATTGTCGGCAAGCGAAGAGCGGCAACGATTGTGCCAAACAGGCCTGGTCAATACTGAATCACTCGGCAGTCTGCGAACTGTACTCGACACGATCGTAAGTTGTGTAGTGATCGCTTTCTCTCAAATCTCGCACCTGGGTTTCGTTCCAGCCGCGGGTCATGTAGTCCGCCATCACCAATACAACCGCGAAGGTCAGCCACAGCACGCCAGCACCGGCAGCCAATCGCATGGCGCCCGAGGATCGGGCGAGGCCCATGAACACGATGACGACCAACAACGTTTTTGTCCCGGCGATGCCAAGCGCCAGCCAGGTATTCGCCTGTCCGAGGGGAACGAAGTAGATAGCGATTGTCGCGATCAACAACATGATCAGAGCGGCGAAGACGAGGAACAGCGATTTGTAATTGACTGTCGCCATGTCAAAGTGCCAGATAAAACAGAGGATAAAGAAAGATCCACACAATATCGACGAAGTGCCAATACAAACCGATGACCTTCAACGGGTTGCGCAGTCGATCGGGTTCCCTTGAACGGTTCATCGCGATCGACAATCCGGTAACCAACGAGATGCCGATGATCATGTGCAACGCGTGTAATCCGGTCATGCAAAAGAACAGCACAAAAAACATCTGTGCCGATCGACCGCCAAAATACAATTGCGAGAAGGCAGCATTATGAAAATGCGATCCGGGAAACAGACCTTCATCGATCAATGAGTAGTACTCCGTGAATTCCAGTCCCAGGAACGCGACACCCAGCGCGGCCGTCATCGCCAATCGCCGCCAGATCGTGCTGCGGAGCAGCACACTCTGGTCGATGCCACCGGGACCAGCCTGTTCGATCAAGTGGTCTGACATGGCCACCAGCAGACTTCCGGCCAGCAAGATCGCCGTCATCGCGCCGCCCGCCCATAAGTTCAAATGGCGACTGGCTGCAGGAAATATCTCCGGATACTCAACTCGGTAAACCGTATAAGCGACAAACATGCCGCCGAAAAACAGCACCTCGGTGGCGAGGAAAACCCACATTCCAAAGCTCGCCGCCGAGTGTTGTTGCTCCGCGTCATCGAATTGCATCGCGATATTGGCGTGTGTTTGGCTCATGGTGAACTCTGTCTTCGCCAGTGTTGCTCGGTGATCTGCACCGAGAATTCAATCCTGAAAAATGAATAGCGATAAATCACGATCGGGTTCGCACCGTCACAATGTTGCTGGGGCTTGGTTCGCCTTCACCCATTTCCAATTCCGTATAGGGTTCGTTGTAGCCGTAGGGACTTTCGTCCACGATCGGTGTGTCTGTGAAATTGTGCGTCGGCGGCGGCGAGCTTGTCGTCCATTCCAGTCCCGTTGCCTGCCAAGGGTTGCCACTCGACTTACGGCCGTACTTGAGCGACCACAACAGGTAAAAGAACGGCAGCAGATAACCGAGACCCAAAATCGAGGCACCCAAGGAGCTCATCACATGAAATACTTGGAATTCGTCGGGATAGGCGTAATATCGACGCGGATTGCCAAGATAACCGAGAATGAATTGTGGAAAAAACGCCAGATTGAAACCGATGAACACCACCAACGCGCTGACTCGACCCCACCACTCCGAATAGATCCGCCCGGTCATCTTCGGCCACCAGAAGTGCAGTCCACCCATGTATGCCATCACCGCACTGCCAACCATGATGTAATGAAAATGCGCAACGATGAAATAGGTATCGTGCACATGCATATCGAAACCGAGTGTCGCCAAACAGATCCCGGTCAGACCGCCGATCGTGAACAGGCCAATGAACCCGAGTGCGTATAGCATCGGCGTCTTCAAAAAGATCGTGGCTTTGTACAGCGTCGCGGTCCAGTTGAAAACCTTCACCGCCGAAGGGATCGCGACCAGCATGCTGAGAAACGAAAACACAATCCCCGCGTAGACCGATTGGCCACTGACAAACATGTGGTGTCCCCAGACCAGAAAGCTGAGGCTCGCAATTCCAAGACTCGACGCGACGACAAACTTGTATCCATACAGGGGTTTGCGGGAAAAGCAGGGGACGATTTCGCTGATCACTCCCATCCCAGGCAAGATCATGATGTAGACCGCCGGATGCGAGTAGAACCAAAACAAGTGCTGAAACAGCAGCGGATCACCACCGATCGCCGGATCAAAGATTCCCACGCCGAACAAGCGTTCGACAGCCAACAAGAGCACCGTTACGGCTAGCACCGGCGTGGCCAAAACCATGATCAGACTGGTCCCGTACATCGCCCAGACAAAGATCGGCAATCGAAACCACGTCATCCCCGGCGCTCGCATCAAATGGACAGTGACGATGAAGTTCAAACCAGTCGCGATCGACGAGAAACCGACAATAAAAATGCCAGTTGCCGCCAGCATCACGTACGAGTTTGCGTACGTGCTGCTGTAGGGTGTATAAAATGTCCAGCCCGTATCGACGCCTCCCACGATCATCACCGTCAACGTAAATAGTCCCCCCAACATGAAGATGTACCAACTGAGTAAATTCAGTCGCGGGAAGGCGAGATCACGGGCACCGATCATCAATGGCATCAGAAAGTTTCCCAATACCGTTGGCACCGACGGTAATAAGAAAAACCAAACCATGATGATCCCATGCAGCGAAAACAGCTTGTTGTAGCTGTCTGCGGAAAGCATATCGCCGTCGGGTGTCAGCAGTTCCAGACGAATCAATAGCGCCGCTGCGCCACCAACGAAGAAGAAGAAGGTGATGGAAAGCATGTACAGGATGGCAATCCGCTTGTGATCTGTCGTCAACAGCCAGGAACGAAGCGATGTTCCGTCCTTCAAGTACGGCGTGTGCTCATTCATTGCGAAACCTCCGTTTCGATCCCCGGCCCGGCCAGCGGTCCTGTCGCATCGGCGATCGAGCGAATGTACGCCGTGATCTCGATGATTTGCTCGGGTTCCAGTTGGCCCTCGTAGCTAGGCATGACGCCGGCAAAGCCTGCGCGAATTTCGGCCCGCGGATCGAGCAGAGCGCGGCGAATGTAAGCATCGTCGGCGAGCACGAACTCGCCACCACGGAGCGCCACACTGCGACCATACAAACCCGTAAGGGGCGGCCCCGTTTGACCACCGTTGATTTGGCCATGGCACTTCAAACAGCCCATCGCCTCGACTCGACGGCGACCACGCTGAGCCAACGACACCATGTTCTGGTCCGCTAGCCAATCTGCGTATTCTTCTGCGGTTTGCACGACGACCTGGCCGATCATTCTGGAATGATCGGTGCCGCAATATTCAGCACAAAACAAGTGAAACACGCCCGGCTTTGTCGCTTCAAACCATAACGTCGAGTAGCGGCCCGGCAACACGTCTTGCTTGATCCTGAAGGCGGGCACGAAAAAGCTGTGAATCACGTCTTCGGAAATCATCGTTAACCGAACGGGCACGCCAACGGGCATGTGCAATGCGTTGATCTCGCGACGCCCGCCCTCGTGGCTGATTTTCCACATCCACTGCTTGGCGACGACATACACTTCGATCGGGTCTTCGGGCGGCTGGTGCGCGCGCAGGTAGACCGCTGCACCCCAGAAAAAAATGACCATCAAAACAATCAGCGGCCCGATGGACCAGGAAAGCTCCACGATCCAGTGCAAGAGATTGGAATGGCTTGAGTCACGGTTGACCTCGCGTGTGTGCCAGTAGCGGGCGACAAAACAGATGATCGCAACCGCGATTCCGACCGAAAAACATGTCGTAATTCCCAGCAGCGCAAGCGACAGATCATCGACTTCGATCGCACTTTGTGAAGCAGCCTCGGGAAAGATGCGGAAGGTATCGTTCACTGTTGCTCCTTGACCGCAGGACTATCCGATCGGACGGGCGTGGCGGCTTGTTGCGATCGCGGCCACTGCACTTGTAGTCGCCGTTGAGCCATCATTTCGATCGCTCTTTCAATGGGAATCTGCGCGGCACGATGTTCCTTGTCTAGCCATCGATACCGGCTTAACAATGCCTGCTCGTTCGCTTGAATTCGCTGCCGGTCAAAAGCCTGGTTCGGAACGACACCGGGATTCGTATTTTGCCGCTGCCACTGCTTTTCAGCAGTCACCAGTGGCGGGTCAGGCACGAACGACCTAAATGCCAGGGCAACTCCGACGACCGCGATCAGGACGAGCGAAAGCAGCCCCAACCCAATCAACGCCATCGCGCGAACGTTGACGGCGTCCGGTTCGTGTCCACGCTGCCCCGTAGTATCCCGGTGCATAGGCTCAGGCGTGCTAGGACTCATCGGCGCGCTCCTCCAGGTCAACAACCCAACACCGACGCATCCATGAGGACATCATCCACAATAACGCCATCAAATAAACAGCCATCACGGTGACGGTTGTCGGCAACGTCGCCCAATGCAGCCCCGAGTACGGCTGATCGCCCGCAGCGGGCAACACCATCCACCACAACTCCACCAAGCGGACGGCGAGCAAGCACAATGCCAAAGCGCCAACTTTGCGCGGCGTGCGTTTGAAGTCACGCGACAACAAGCAAAGAAACGGCACAATGAATCCGCCGATCGAGAGTAGCGGAACAATCCAGCCCCATACACCCGCCGTACGCGCCGTGTAGAAACTGGCTTCGATTGGCAAATCGCCGCTCCACATGATCAAGAAATGCGCAAATGAAAAGTAGGCCCACAGCATTAGAAATGCCAACAACAAATTCGATAGATCGCCGATCGTCTTGACATCCGAAGCCGCTCCGCGTAATGGCCCCCAGAAGCAAACGGCCGCGACCGTCGCGCTCATCGCCGACAGCATCGCGCCGATGCCGATTAACGCGCCAAACAACGTCGATGTGAGGAACGGATCGAATGACATCACCCAGTCGATACCGGACCAAGTCACCGTTAACAATATTGCGATCAGTCCCAATCCGGCTGCCGGATGACCGCCGACCATCATCGGCGATCGCATTTCCCCATCACGCGTCGCGATACCCCGTGACCACGACCAACCCGTGACCAACCAAACGAGCACCGACCAGAGGAGAAAGTAGAAAACGCTGCGGCCAACGAAAAAGGGAATTTGAAACAGCCACTGGCGGTTTTCCGTGTGCTCGAATTGAGTAAGCACATTTGAGTTGGCCCAGGGGTAGATTGTCGTGATGCCGAATGACCACGGCACAAACAATAACGCGACCAGCGGCATCAGCCGTGCATTGATCGCCAACCAAGGCCAGGCCGCCCGACCCCAGCGACCACCTGTCAAACAAGCGACGAGCAACAGCGTCAAACTGCCCATCGAAATGCTCCACGGCAACATGCTCGCAGCCAGCCAGGCCATAAAGAATTGCCGCGGTGCAAACCACCAAGTGCTGATGCAAGCCAAAACCCCAACGAGCACCGTCACGAAAATTCGCCGATCCCAACGGTTGCCAATGATGTGTTGTTGATGGTCGGTCATTTGGAGTCGTCCACGTTTCCGATGGTGGACTTCAAGTCACTCCCTTGCCGCGCGGATTGGGTGGATGAAAGATTCCTCAAATCCTCGGCAGTCAACTCGGTCGCTGGCACGTATTGGCTGAACTGCAGTGTTCGGACATAGGCGGCGATCGCCCAACGATCTTCGGTGGAAAGATAGTCACCATAGGCTGGCATCTGGCCACGACCATTCGTGGCGACGTTGAAGATATAGCCGAGCGGTTGGCCGCGCAACCGGTCCGTGTGGTAGCTCGGTGGAAACTTCAAACCGCGACGAGCCACCATGCCATTACCACTACCCGTCTGGTCGTGGCAGGGAACGCACGAAATACTGAACCGTTCACGTCCGCGCCGGATCAATTGCTGGTAGCTGAAATGTTCAAGAACTTTCGCCGGTACGGCATCGACCAGTTCGCCATCTTTTTTCCCGCTCAAGTATCCGCCCTCGTTCGTTTGGTTTTTCAGGTCTAGCCAGTGGCGGCTCGGTTGAGTTTGACCGACGGAAACGAACTCGCTGGCAGAAGCACCAGCGTTAATTGCATGCTCGGGAATCGGGCGTGAAGCCGCACCATCGGCGAAGACCGCGGTATGTTCTTGCGATTCGACCCGTCGCTGGTTGGCCATTTCTTGCGTGCACCCGCTGAGCAGCAGAATCAGACAGGCCACGAAAGAGGTGATGCCAACGACTCGACTAGACATTCGGAACCTCCCAACAGTCCGTTGCTCCCAGCGTTCTTAGCCGATCCGTAACTCGCGACAGATCGAAATTTGCATCATCCGCCTTCACCGCCAAAAAGAATCCGTCGGTACTCGCTCGCGTGAAGGCCGGGACCTCGAATAACGCATGATGCAATCGAGGCAATCCACATACCAGTAGCACACCGACGACTGCGAACAGTGATGCAATCAACACCGTTCCTTCAAACGTAGGGGGAATGAATGACGGCCAACTATGCAACGGTCGACCGCCAATGTTCAGCGGGTACGCATCCAAGTTGATCCAGTACTCCAATGCGTAAACCGAGCTGCCGCCCAAGATTCCGCCCGCCAAGATAATCCACGGCATTGGCGAACGATTGAACTCCATCCGTTCCTCAAGTCCTTCCACCGGAAACGGCGTAAAGGCTTCTAGTGACGCGTAACCGTCGTTGCGCACCCTCGACCGCGGCGAGCAGTTCATCCGCTCCTGCGAACTGGGCGAGTACTCCCCAAGTTGATGATTCCAAGTTGTCGCTGCTGCTCATTCTTCGTGCTCCTTTGACTCCAGAACCAGCTCGCGCACTTCGGCCATTGAAATCGCCGGCAACAACCGCAGGAATAACAACATCAACGTCAGGAACAAACCGAAGGTACCAAAATACAACAGCCAATCCCAAATCGTCGGATAATACATGGCCCAGTCCGATGGCAAGTAATCGCGATGCAGGCTGAGCGAGATGATTACGAATCGCTCCAACCACATGCCGACGTTGATCACCATCGCGATGGCGAACAAGCAAACCGTCTGCCGGCGGAAAAACGGCAACCATAGCAGTTGAGGTACGATGCAATTGCAGAGAATCAGTCCCCAATAGATCGCCCCATACGGGCCGCCGAATCGATTTGTGTAGATATAGCTGTCGTACGGCTCGTTCTTGTACCAGGCCATGGAAGCGTCCATCAGATAGCCATACGAGACCGTCATACCGGCCGCCAACATCACCTTGGCCATGTTGTCGAGGTGCTTGGCAGTGATCAAATCTTGAAGCCCGTAGTATCGCCGGATCGGAATCGCCAGTACGCAGCACCATGGCGAAACCGCAGAAGATCGCGCCGCCGACAAAGTAGGGCGGAAAAACTGTCGAGTGCCATGCGGAAACGATGCCAACGGAAAAGTCCCAACTGACCGTCGTGTGCACCGAAACCACCAGCGGCGTGGCCAGGGCGGCGAGTATCAAATACGTTCTTTTGTAGTGCATCCAGTGCCGAGCCGAATTTCGCCAGCCCAGCGCCAGCACACCGTAGACTCGTGCAACGCCTGGGCGGGCCGCTCGGTCGCGCATCGTCGCCAAATCGGGGATCAAGCCCAGATACCAAAACAGCAGCGAGACGGTTCCGTAGGTCGAAACCGCAAACACATCCCACATCAACGGACTGCGAAATTGTGGCCACATTCCGGTCGTCGCGGGATACGGAAACAGCCAGTAGAAAAATTGCGGTCGACCCAAATGCACCAACGGAAACAATCCGGCACAAGCGACGGCAAAAAGTGTCATCGCTTCGGCAAACCGGTTGATGCTGGTGCGCCACTGCTGATGCAGCAACAATAGAATTGCCGAGATCAATGTTCCTGCATGGCCAATCCCGATCCACCACACGAAATTGACGATCGCAAAACCCCAGCCGACCGGGATGTTGATACCCCAGATGCCGACTCCATATGCGAACAACCAGCCAATCGCGGTTAACAATACGTTCAGCAAGAACAGACTGACGAGGAACCCGATGACCCAACCCTTCTCGATCGGACGCTTGAGCACACTATCAGCAACTTGGGCGGTCGCCGATTCATAAGTCGCATCGGCCGGTAGCAGTCGAGTTGCTTGAGGTTCTATGTTTGTTTCCATGCCCGAGACGCTCATTTGCTCGCCTCTTTCCGATTGGTCACTTCCGCCAGATAAGTCGTGCGTGGCTTCGTATTCAGTTCCGCTAGCAGCGCGTAGGTCAGCGGATGATCGTGCGTTTCCCGCACTCGACTCTTGGCGTCATTCAAATCTCCAAAGCGGATTGCTTGAGCCGGACAAACGGCCTGGCAAGCGGTCTTGATATCGCCATCGCGAATCGGTCGGTCTTCCAATTGTGACACGATTCGAGCGCCTCTGGATTCGCTGGATGCAGTACGTACATTTCTCCATCACGCCGCGCTGACGCATCGTGACCTCCGGATTCGACAACAGATGCAGCGTCGGATCGGTGATGAAATCATCCGAAAAATCCAGAAAGTTAAACCGTCGGACCTTATAGGGACAATTGTTGCTGCAATAACGCGTGCCGACGCAACGGTTGTAAACCATCTGGTTCAATCCCTCGTCACTGTGATTGGTTGCGGCGACCGGACAGACCACTTCACACGGCGCACGCTCGCAGTGCATGCACGTTACCGGTTGATTCAGCGTTTGCTGGGGTTGATCGGCCGGGCCGCTGTAGTAAGTGTCAATTCGCATCCAATGCATGTGACGGTTCACTGCGGCTTGCTGCTTGCCGACGACGGGAATGTTGTTTTCCGCTTGGCAAGCAATCACACAAGCCGAACAGCCGACACAGGCGGTCAAGTCGATCGTCATACCCCATTTATGACCATCGTAGGGCCACTCCGGATAGAACGTGTCGTCCGGTGCGGGATTGGGTGGGTGAGCGAATGACGGCTTGTCCGGCTGAGCGAGAAAATCAGCAAGCGAACCGGCACGCGCAATGTGTCGGCCCTCCATCATTTGGTAATGCTGAGTCGTTACGACCTGGTATCGGCTATCCGTTTTGTGAATGGGAACGGAACGGCGCTGGGTCATCTGATCCTTGTCGATCAGAGGGCGAACGTCAAAACCGGTTCCCTCGCCGACTCGCCCAACTACACGGCGTCCGTAGCCGACAAAGATGGTGATGCAGGCGGTTGCATGACCGGGCGCGATCCAAACCGGAATTTCGATCTGTTCATCGATCGCACCAATCGAAACCATATCGCCATTTTTCAGTTGCAACCGTGAAGCATCCGCGGGAGAAATCAGCGCCGCGTTGTCCCACACGGTATGTGTCAACGGCTTTGGCAATTCCTGCAACCAACCGTTATTGATGAAGCGGCCATCCCATATCGTGGGATCGGGTCGAACGATGACGTCGAACAAGGACGCGGATCTTGAATCGCCTGGCCGATTGGCGGTTGCCGATATCAGATCGCTGAATTCTTCGGGCTTTCGCAGCACAAGATCGACAACCTTCGTCGCCGTGTTTTCAATGACGCCGTCCGCCAGCGCCCTTTGCCAACGCGGATCATCGTCCCGCTCGCCCAGAGTGGGTTGCCAGGTTTTGCGAACGGCCGCGTATCCCGAAACCTCGTCTTCACACAAGGTGGCCAACAACTCGATGTCGCTGAGACTGTCATGCAGAGGAGCGATCAGCGGCTGCACAATACTGGCAGTCCCATCATAAGCCCGCGCGTCTGCCCAACTTTCCAGAAAATGCGAACGGGGCACGACCCAATCGGATTTTTCGGACGTTTCATTCGCGGCGTTGGCAAGCACCAGCGTAAAGTCGACGTTCGCGAGCGAGAGGCCAAAATCGATCCCGCGGGGCGCATCGAATACCGGATTGCCTCCGCAAATCAACAACGTGTCCACTGTACCATCGTTCATTTCGTTGGCCAACGTGTCCAACATCGCGACGTCCGATGGCGAGCGATCCGGTCGCACCTGCGGGGAACGAATGTAGCGAACTGTTTTTCCAACTGCTCCCAGCTTCTGGTTCATCAGATGCGCGAGTAATTGAACGGACGCAGGCTGCTCGCGTCCAGCGACGACCAGAGCTTGCCCGCCGGCGCTGCTCAAATCGTTCACGATGTCTGCTATCCATTCCGCGTGCCCATCGCCGTCGGTCGCCACGTTATCTGGTGGATCGATCGCCCCGATACCGGCCGCAACTTCTCGCAGCACGTTCTCCATTTGCAAAGGACCAATCGCCAGTGAATGATCCGCTTTGGCAGAAGTGGGCGTGGGCGTCGGTCCAACGTGATACAGTCGCACCATGCTGTCCGCAGTTCGCTGATTCTCCTGCTGCCGACCGGCAATTCGTCGAGCATCCGAGAACTCGCGCACGTAGCAAGGGGGCAGATCACGGGCGGCCAGAAAATCGCAGTCGATCGACAACACCACAGCGGCCCGTTCGAAGTCGTAGATCGGTGACAGGTTCGCCGCCCGATCGCCGAACGCCATGATCATTCCGCCACGAATGTGATCATCATTGATCGGTTCATAGGCCATCCATTTCATCTCGGGCCAACGATTGCCGGCACTCTGCAATACCCGCTCAAGCGTTGGGCTGGTCGATGTGCCAATCAGCACTCGCAGCCCCCGCCCCTGGGTCTGATCCAACCGCTGTCGCAGCGATGTGATTTGAGCGGTGACCTCGGCAAGTGTCGCGACTTGTCCCTTGACCAACGGCGTCCGCGCACGATCGGGATCGTACAGATCAAGTGTGGCGGATTGTGCAAAGACGCTCGTCGCGCCGCGGCTGGCCGGATGGTTGGCATTTCCTTCGATCTTGATCGGACGGCCATCCCGACTCTCGACCGTCAACCCGATCGCCGATCCGGCAAAGTCGTACGCTGTCGTAAAGTAGAGTGGCAAGCCGGGACTCGCGTGACCGGTGGAATCAACGGTCGGAACGATCTTCTCTTGTGGCTGCCTGATGTTGCACCCGCTGACGCCTGCCAAGAACAGCGAGGCGCCCATCAATCGCAGAAAGTCACGTCGCGAGCCGCTCAGCCATTGCGTCGCGTTTTCCGGAAACTCGCGATGCAAATATTGGTGAAACTCTGGCGTATCGGCCAACTCTTCCAGCGATCGCCACCACCGTTGTCCGCTGGCAGGTGATGTGTCTCGTGGCTGGATGATTGGTAGTGCGTCTTTTCGCGACATGGATTTCCGGTCTCGGTTTGCCTATTCACTTTTCACAGGAACGATTGTTGTAATTTCTCTTGGTGTCATCGTGACGCAAAACAGCGGTACAGGAATGTCACTCCAATTAACGATGACAGGTATAACAATTCACTTTGCTCTGTAACTCATACTCGCTGGCCAATTGTTCGCGAAGTTCTCTTGCCGTCTTTCCGTGTCCAACAAAAGTCACGTTGCTGTTGCCGATCAACTCCTCGAGGGGTTTGGTCGCAAAAACGAACTCTCGCGGCCGGACGTGCTGTTCAGGATCGCGATGACATTCCAAACACCATTGCATCGTCAACGGTTGATCACGACGAGTCAGTGGCATCTGGCCCACGTCGCCATGGCAACTGTAGCAACCGATGCCTTTGTGAACGTGGATGCTGTGGTTGAAGTAGACGTAGTCTGGCAGATCATGAACCCGATTCCAGACCAGCGGTTGGCGATTACGAAAGCTGGCGCGTAGCGGAGCCAGCATCGGTGCTTGATTCCAAAGGTCCCGGTGGCAGTTGATGCAAATTTGCGTCGAGGGCACACCGGCACGCGGTGAGGTTTCCACCGTTTGATGACAGTAACGACAGTCGATACCAACGTCGGCAACATGATGCTGATGACTGAACGGCAGGGGTTGCTCGACCGTCCGATCCTGGTTGGTGAAGTACGGCGACCGTACCACCACCAGCAGAATGCAGCCCAAGGCAACGGTAGCCCCGACCCCGCCCAACAGCGCGGTTCGTAAGATCGTATCGGCTGATTTGGAGAAAAGCTGACGCACAAATCTTATCAGCTGGAGTCAAATGGGATCATCCGGAGTCAAAATCGCTTGGCATACGTTTCAAGTTCATCCCCGAACGCTCCTTGGGCCGAGCAACTTGCGTGCCAACAAGTGAAAGTTCGCAAAGGCGACAATCGACTTCTTCACGGGATGAATTGGTTGGGAAGCTATCGATGTCGATCGTCGCTTGCCGAACGCGTCGTCCGCCATTGGAGGCTTTGATGTGTCGCTCGATCGAATTCGAAAGCCCCATGCGAACTGCCTCGAGATTTCCAGCGGCGGATGTTGATCGTCGTCGATGGGCATGGTTTGCCATCAGCGGGCTAGCATTGAAAGACATTGATGTTACGCCAGCGATACCGGCGATTGTTGAGTGTACCCGCGACTTTGATGCGGAAATTCGGGCGTTGTCGCTGATGGCAATTGGTTCTGCCCAACCGGATCGCGGGATTCCCCAGTTGGTTACCGCCCTCAGCGACCCTGAGGCCAATGTCCGCCGCGAAGCAGCGACATTGGACAACTGATAGGGTACAATCGATCGGCTTTCCAAGCCCTGGAGTGCTCGAAAAAGTCAGTCGAGAAGACATCGTCAATGGTCTGCCGCGGACCAGATGCCAATCGCCCTCGCTGGAATCGAGGTTCCACACAAGTGAAAATGTTTTGCTTCACGTGTGCATCGTGCTGACGATCGTGAAATGGACGCTAAGTCATCTTCGAGCGTTCCGCATTGCGCTGAGTGGGTGCTGGTCGGACTCGGTCTTCCCAACTTTTCCCAAAAAATCGTGAAACGCGCCGACGTTCCTACTCCTAGACCGATCGAATCGCAGCTCACGTCGCTGACGCTGCTGGAGCGGGTGCGTGCTGGCGATGAGGCGGGTTGGGAGAAATTCGTTCGCATGTATGGGCCTCTCGTCTACAGTTGGTGCCGTCGCGCCGGGTTGTCGCCGGAAGATGCCGGTGACGTTTCCCAAGACGTCTTCGTCACGCTTTCGAACAAATTCGATTCGTTTCAAAATCGGCGTCCGGGAGATAGTTTCCGTCGCTGGCTGAAAACGGTCACCAACAACCGCGCGAGGGACTTTCATCGCAGACAACGCGACCGTCCGCAAGCTCGTGGAGGAACGAAGGCACAACTGCAAATGGCGGCCCATCCTGGCGGCGACAGCCATGACCTGTGCGACGAATCCGATGATGAACGCGTTGAAGAATGGAATCACTTGCTACGACGCGCGACCGAACTGGTGCGTGCCGATTTCGAACCGACCACGTGGCAAGCGTTTTGGCAAACGGTGGTCGAATCCCGCGCGACCGCGGATGTCGCCGCCGACTTGCAATTATCCGCCAATGCGGTCCGTGTCGCAAAATCCCGAGTTCGCGCTCGATTGCGGCAGGAAATGGCTGGATTATTGGATGATCCATCTTTGGAAGCGAACTGATGAAACCTGAATCAGTTGACTGTCCATCTGTTGATGATCTGCGAAGTTTTCTTTCTGGGCGTTTGAACGTCGCGGACACCGATCGAATGGCATCCCATGTCGAAACGTGTTCAACTTGCCAGTCGCGAATGGAGCAACTCGACAATACGGATGCTTCGGTCGACGCAATGCTTGGCGGCCGCCATGAGATTGCGTTTACGGACGAGTCACATTGCGATCGGGTTACGGATGCGATCGTAGCGGATAGGAAGCAAGATAAAGTAACGAGCCGTTCACGACGCTTGGGCGACTATGAATTGCTGCAACCGCTCGGCCAGGGCGGGATGGGAATGGTCTATCGGGCACGCCACGTGGAGATGGGAACGCCGACGGCAGTCAAAATACTTCAGCCGCATCGACAGGCTGACCAGGCGACGATCGATCGCTTCGAACGCGAGATGGTCGCGATCGGGCGTCTGGATCATCCAAACATCGTTCGAGCCTTGGACGCGGGTCAAGAAGGGGACCAGCACTACCTGGTGATGGAGTATGTCGACGGTTTTGATTTGAGTCGCGTGGCCAACGCCCATGGTGCACTTGCCATCGCCGACGCCGCCGAAGTGATTCGGCAAGCAGCAATGGGACTGAGTTACGTGCATCAACACGGACGCGTCCACCGCGATGTCAAACCTTCCAACTTGATATTGGCTCGCGACGGGACCGTCAAGCTGATGGATCTTGGATTGGCACGCGTTGGAGATTTCCCTGTCGAAGAGACGGTTGACAATGCGGACGACATCTTAGCAGGTTCAACGGTTGATCTGACTCGCAGCCATCAAGTCATGGGGACGCCGGAATACATGCCGCCCGAGCAGGTCGCCGATAGCAGCAAGGTCGATCACCGCGCTGACGTCTATTCGCTCGGCTGTACGTTTTACAAGTTGCTGACCGGCCAGTCACCTCTCGCGAGCAGCGGACCAATCACCGCGCTAAATCAACTGGTTGATCGTGTACAAGCAGCGACGATCCCCGTGTGTCAAAAACGAGAGGACGTGCCGCGAGCGTTGGGTGATTTGCTCGACCGAATGCTTGCCAAACGCCGCGAAGACCGCCCGCAAACCGCTGAAGAAATCGCAGGACTGCTTCGTCCATTTGCAGCGGGAGCGAATTTGCGGAGACTTGCTGCCTCCACGAATAATAGACTCACGCTACTGCCGTCGGTGGCTCCAGCTCGCGACGATTTTTCGACAGTGGGCGACGGTGACACCGAGATGCTCGTCACGACGCCAAGTGCAGCAGGCCACAACCAAAGTGCTCCGCTTGCGGCGGTATTCGCGGCGGCGCTTTTGACTTTGGCGGCGATTGTTACCGTCTCCCTATTATGGCTATTATGGAATTCGCCCAGCGGTACCGTCGTCGTCCAGGCGGAATCGCCCGAGGTGGCAGAACGATTGGCGACGGGCAACGCCAACCTCATTGCCGACGATACTCAAGTGCCGATCAGAGTTGGCAAAATCGACATTCCCGCAGGCCGGTACGTCGTGTCAGCCGACGCGGGCTCACAACTGAAGTTCTCACAATCGACCATCGATCTTAAGCGGAACCAACAACTCGTGCTCTCGGTCGGACGCTCGCTGACTGACCTGGTTGGAGACGCCTCGACGCAGCCATCGAGTGACCCGGACAGTTTTGAACCGGCGAATCAGACAATCGCAACGGGGGAACCGTCGGAGTATGAGCCGGTCAACCTGATTTCGTTGGTTAAACCGAAGCGTGATATTCGCGGTCATGATTGGAGACTCGTTGACGCGGCGTTGATCTCGGATCCAGACAAGCCCTCGATGATGATGTTCCCCTACCAACCGCCTGACGAGTATCGTGTCGAATTGGTCGCGACTCGCTTGGAAAAAAACGAGAGCCTTCAATTAGGACTCGTCGCCGACAATCGGCCCGTAATCTTGGCGATTGATACGTATCCGGCGGAAGGTTTTTTGAGCGGGCTGTACCAGCTTGATGGACGGCCCGCGCGATCGCATCGTGGTCAACTGTTGCCGATCGGCCGACCTGTGCCGATCGTGGCAACGCTCCGTCGCGACGGTCAACGCTTGTCGATTGAAATGACAGTCGACGACAGGCTTGTCCTTTCGTGGCGAGGCAGCATCTCGCAAGCGACCGGCGTGGGATCGTTTCCGCTTCCGCAATCGGGGTTCATGTTTTTGGCCAATTGGACCGCTTCGATTAAGGTTTCCGATCTGCGCGTGATCCCGCTCAGCGGCGATGGAACAATCGTTGCGTTCACCGATCCGGAAACAGATCGACAACGGGCCGCGATTGAACGCGTCGTCTGGAACGGCGGTGCCGTGTCGATCGTTGGCAAAGCGGTGATGGGTGATCGGTCGCTACCAACAGTCGTTGGCGGTTTTGAACTGGTCCGTCAATTCGAAGGGCACACCGGTTCGGTCAAGGCGGTCGCCATTTCGCCCGACGGAAAGCTCGCGGCAAGCGGTAGTGGTTGGCCCAACGGCGACCAGACGCTCCGTATTTGGGACATCGAAACGGGCACGCAATTGCACGTTCTCAAGCACGGCGCGAATGTGATGCACGTCGCGTTCTCGCAGGACGGCCAGCAAGTGCTTGCTGGAGGTTCGTCCCCGGAGATGACATTGTGGGACGTCAAGTCTGGTGAACTGTTGCGCAAGTACACCGCTGGTAATGCGACGTATTTTGAGCAGGTCGCCTTCACGCGGGACGGGACGCGAATCATTGCCACGACGGGCCGCGACCAAGTCGTGTACGAACTGGATACGGAAACCGGTGACGTCATTCACCGCTGGGACACTGGAAGCTCCGCCCTATGTTTCGCCATCAGTCCCGACAATAGTCGATTGGCAATCGGATTGAATAACACTGCGGTCATCCTCATTGATCTGGAGACAGGCCAAACGCTGCGCCAACTTGACGGCCCCGAATTGGACCTGTCCGGTCGGTTTGCCAAAGAAACCTACGCGTTGGATATCTCGGACGATGGAACTCGACTCGCCGCGGGCTACAAGGGAAATGCCATCCGGCTTTGGGATCTGCAGAGCGGTGAGGTTTTGAAGGACATCCGGTCGCCCGTTTTCGGGACCGAAGAGATCAAGTTCATGCCGGATGGCCAGCAGCTAATCGTCGTTGGCTTCAACGGCGTCGCGGGCCTGATCGACCTGGAAACTGAGCAAGTTCTAGGCTCAACTCCTCTGATTCCAGGTCACGGTTGGGGGGTCGCTCTGCTTCCCGACGGCGAAACGATTCTCACCTGCGGAGGCATGAAGAGTGGCGATGGATTCCAACGCACCGGTGACTACGCGCTGCGGATGTGGAAGTTGGGCGAGCCCGGCGAGAATGAACAGGAACCAGCGGAACAACGGCCTACGATTCAAATCGATCGTTGGGCCGATATTCCGAGCGATCCGCAAATCATCGCGATCGACGTTCAGAGGAGTTCATGGTTCGATGACGACGACATGGCTGCGCTTGCAGACTTGCCGGAACTAGATTCGCTGGACCTGTCCGGCACGACGATTACCGCCGCGGGAATAGAGCAACTCGGGCCGCTTCCAAACGTCACGTCGCTGTCGCTCGCCGGAACGATGGTGCGAGAGATTTCCGAGTCACTGGCAACTCAATTCCCGTCGCTTAAGAAACTCGAATTGCAGAACACCTCCATCACCAATGCTTCCGTCACTGCATTGAATGGATTCGACAAACTCGTCCGTCTTGACCTTGGCGGGACACGTTTGATGGTTGATGGACTATCTGACCTAAACCCCTCACCCAAGCTCCAGTCGCTGGGCCTGGCTGGAACCTCGGTCAGTCGTCTGGATCATTTGACGGCGGACCGGTTTCCCAAGTTGTCTCGATTGAATCTGCTGGGAACGCGAGTTTCGCCCGACGAGATCAGCGCCGTTCGGGAGCGGATGCCGAACACGGAGATCGTTTCCGGTCTCGAACCTGTCGATGTCATCGCATTGGTCGATGTTAATCGCGACGCGGATACAGAATACAGCAAAGGAAAAACGTGGCGAAAAGAAGACGGCCGGTTGTTCACGACCGAGCGGACACGAATCTCAGTGCCGATTGTGTTGCCGTCTGAGTTTGATTTTCGGATGACGGCGAAGTCGCATCTCGCCTGGCAACGCGCCGATCATCGGATTCGCGCTCCCGGACGAACACCATTTCGCCGTAGGATTCGATCACGATCCCAAACTCGGCTACTACACGATCCTTCACGGCGTCGACGGTGTGCTGCAGCAGAATAGCACCGTGAAGGTCAAAGGCGAGACCTTTCCCATCGATGCCGACGCACCCGTTGAGGTGGAAGTTCGTGTTCGCGAACATGACGAGAACCGCTGAAATTCGTGTGTACAGAAATGGCACGGAGGTGCTGCGGTGGGACGGCGATCGATCGCGATTGCAACAATCCAACGCGTGGTGGAAAGGGCCTCAACCATCGCAGCCGTGGCTCAGTCAGTTTGATGGAAGGATTTCGATCGACGAGTTGACGGTGACGCCAGTAACGGGACGCATCGAGGCGAGTATTCCGTACGAGCAAAGTCAGCTCGCCGAGCAACCGATACTCAAACTAGATTTGCGTGGCCGGGACATCGACGACGAGCAGCTCAAGGAGATCCTCGACAAAGAAATCCCGACACATCTGACGCTCGAAGGCCCAGGGATCACCGATGAATCCATCGACCTGATCGCGGCGAATAGACAGTTACGGTTCTTGGCGATGCACAAGACCGAGATCACCGAATCAGGAATTGCCCGACTTGCAGATTTACCACTGCTTGAGCGCATTGAGTTTTGGGGCATGTCGCAAATCACGGGCGATGTCACTGCGTCCCTAGAAAAGATGCCAGCGCTGAAGCATATCGTGTCGAAACAAACCGGCTTCTACGGTCCAGGATTAGAGCGATTGTACGACAAGCCGATTAATGGGCTTAATATAGGGCATCCAATGGTGGACGCCGATGTGCTCACGCGTTGCGTCCTGCCGCTGAAGGAATTACGGGTTCTCGATCTTGCCGGATCACCTATCGACGACGAGGCGATGAAGCTCTTCTCAAGCTTCGAGTATTTAGGTTCGCTGCACGTGGGTTACAACCAGCAATGGAAAGGTCCCGGACTGGCTTATCTCAAGAGGATCCCGTCGCTGCGGATATTGCACCTCGACGCATCCGCCGTCGATGATGCGGGACTCAAGAATCTTGCCGGCACAGACCAGATTCGCGAACTCATGTTGCAAAAGACAGCGGTTAGCGATGATTCGATCGACACACTACTCACGTTGGATGGACTCAAGGCAGTCCACTTGGAACAGACCCATTTCACGGCCGCCGGTGTGGAACGCTTACGAACTTTGATGCCGCAACTGAGTATCACGTTTGATAAACCTGCGGGACAATGACCCAGTCGCCACAACTCCAACCTGCCGACCAAGAAACAACCAGTGACGATTCGTCACGTTTCGGGCGGTTCGTGCTGTTGGAATTGCTAAGTGAAGACACCGAAGGCCAGCTCTATCGAGCAATTCACCAGCGTTTGCGGAAACAGGTTGCGTTGAAGCTGCTCAGTCCACGTCACGATGATGATGTTCGTCCGCGAGAAAAATATCTCAGTCAGTTTCGCGTGCTTTGCGAGTTATCGCACCCGAATTTGGTGCGTGTCGAAACGGCCGGCGAGCAAAACGGAACGCCGTATCTGGTGCTGGAGTTTGTTCCGGGATTCGATTTGCAAAGCGTGGTCAATTCGGTCGGCCCGCTGGCGATTGCTGATGCGTGTCAATTGATCGGCCAGGCCGTGATTGGACTCGGCTATCTTCATAAGCACCAACTGATCCACGGCCACATCCGCCCCGAAAGTCTTGTGCTGACACCCAGCGCACGGCTCAAGTTGGTCGGGCTGGAACGGGCGGGCCAGCCCGACTCTCCGCCTCAATCGGCCCACGACATACGTGATCTAGCGCGTGTTTTTTGTGACCTCGTCGGTTGCCCTGTCGCATGTATTCTCGATGAATTGCCGACGGGACTCGCGGATGCTGTTCAACGTCTTTTGTCGGCCGACGCTGAATATGTCAATGAAACACCGCGACAGTTTATCGACGTGCTTGCAAAGTTCTCAGTTGGATGCGACCTACCGCAACTACTGCGTCGACTTGACATGACGCCAGAACCCGGCTCCAGCGATGATGTGATGCCTGGGACACCGGAATACCTACACGCTGTGCATCCACAAGTAGACCAGCCGACGGTTCAGCCTATGCGATACGTGTTGGTTCGCACACTTGCAATCGCTGCGATCTTGATCGTTTGCACCGCGCTCGCCGGATCTCAATGGTGGACGTCCGGAAATCCCGTTCGTGACTCTCCCGCGCGCGGGAGAGTCGGGCTCTCAGGCCCGGAGACGGCTCCTGCGAAGTCGATTCTCGCTAGCAGTATCGACGATCCCGGTTGGACTTCTTCAGCAATCTCACCAACCTCGGACGACCTTCACAGGGCCTATGATCAATCCGGTCAATTGCTCGCATCGCTCGATCCCGCCCGTGATGCGTTCAACATCCAAATGCGTTCGACCGACCGTGGCACTGAGTTCGAGAATCTCGAAAGTCGCGGGATCGTTCAATTCCCGGTGATCATGCCAGAGCGATACACTTTGCAATACACGGTCGAGCGACTTGAAGGCGACGGATCCTTTGGGTTTGGATTTTCGGCTGGCGAAGGTCGAATGATCGCGCTAATCGATCACAAAGTGGACGAGCGTTGGCAAAGCGGAATCTTCTCCGTCACTAGCGAAGGTAATCACCAAATCGTCGATCCATACGCCGAGCAGATTCTCACCACCGGCTTACCGGTACGATTGACGCTAGACGTCGCGCCCGAACACGTTGAACTCATGCGATTTAGCTCTTCCGAAGCTGATGTCCCAATGACGAAGATCAGTCGTTGGACCGCATCAAACACAGCTTCGTCGTCGACACTCCCGTCGCTTGGCAAGACAGACGCCTATTATCCGCAAGCGTTCTTTGTCCATACGTTTCAGGGAGTTTTTCGCGTCAGCAACTTGCAAATCGTTGCTTCATCGGCTGATCCCGTCCCGCAACCATTTCATGGATCCGAGGCGCCGATCGAGAGCCGTCTTGCTCAGCGGATCGTATGGCGTGGCGGTCATGTCGAGATCATTACGGATACGGGAACGCGCACCGTTCACCGCTTGCAAGAGCTGACGGATGACCCTTGGCTAGTGGGCGTGGAAAAGTGTCCCGGCGCCACCGGTTTGATGATCGGCGACTCAGAAATGAGTCAACTGACCGCGATCAATGGGATTCGCAAGCTCGATTTGACAGATAGCCAAGTCACCATGGAAGGATTGTCGGGAATCGCTGGCCTTCAATCACTGAACCTGCTCGCACTGCCCCGCAAAGGCATCGACGGTTCGGTGCTTGCATCGATGCGTGACTTGCCCGCGCTGCGACAACTACAATTGATAGGCGTATCGCTTACTGATGACGATATGGACGAGCTGGCACGGTTCCCAAAACTAACGAGTCTGTGTCTATCGGGTTGCCCGATCGCGGACGAAGCCGTCCAACGCGTCGCACGATTGCTGCCGGACCTTCAACACTTATGCCTTTCGGGCACCAGGATTTCCGGCGATTGTCTGCCCGAACTCGCGTCGCTTCGCTCGTTGAAGGATTTGCAACTGCATAAAACGTCGGTCGATGACGGGGCTATCGCCAATCTACCATCGCTACCTCAGTTAAAAATACTGACTCTCAAGGACTCGAGGGTCAGCTCCGCGGCGATCGAAAAGATCCAACGAGAGCGCCCTGGAATCGAGGTCCAATGACGCTGGTTTATTTCGCTAATCGACAACAGCAACTCCGGCCCGACGATTCATGATGGGTATTTCTGCTCGGTCACGGCAGCCAAGACGATCGGCATGGTTGGTTTCACATCACAGGACCAGATCTGAAGGCAGCCCAGTGGGCGGGATTGTTCGCTCCGCTGGACGTGAACGAGCAAGTGTTTTGGTTCACGCAGTCGGCATCGGGCAGCTTTGTGAAGCCCTTCGCTCGCCCGGGTCGAGTGGTCGCCAGTGCGACGGACGACGGCGAAGTCAACGAGACGCGGTTTCCTCAAGCACTCACTGACGTCATGCGGATGCAGTTAAAAAAGGATAATGACGAGTTGAGCTCAACGCCGTCCAGCGTGTTGGAGCTATTTCGTTAGACGGCTCTGCGCGTTGACCAATCGTTCGAAGACCAGCAATTGGTGCCCACCGAACATGCGAAAAGCGATGCAGGAACGTGAGGTCTCGGTTGGACGCGAAACGTATCACTTGCCGCCGCCGTTCTTTGTCGTCGCGACGCAAAACCCCGTCGAGCAGGAGGGTACTTATCCGCTTCGCGAAGCCCAGCTCGATCGATTTATGTTCAATGTTCCCGTCGTCTACCCATCGAAACGCGATGAGGTGGAGATCGTCAAGGCGACCACCGGCGACGCGAACATCGAGTTGAATTCAATCCTTTCACTCGACGAAGTCTTGCAGTTGCAGCATCTCGTTCGCGGCGTACCTGTCGCCAATCACGTCCTCGATTACGCCGTCGAGCTCGTTGCGGCGTCGCGTCCCGAAAACAAGCTGGGTGGGTCGGACTCGCACCGATTCATTCGTTACGGTGCCAGTCCACGTGCTTCGCAGTGCTTGGTCTTGGGCGGCAAAGCTCGCGCGGTGTTGTTGGGACGCTATTCACTCCGCGAACAGACAGCTGCAGCCTCGCCTCGCTAAGCAGCGGCGGAAATGCACGATGCGGCTGAGGCGCTGAAGCAGGATCCATCCTCATCGGCATCGGCCAGTGGATCGCGGGCCAGCGGAATTATGTGTTGATCAATCGCGGATTGATCGCGCGAAACGGACGATCGGGTCGGTACCAGAGCCTTGCAGTCAGGATGCCGATAAGTCTTGATTGAGTCGGCTGGCTTGCCAACCGCTCATCGATATTGCGTGATCCTCATTGCGGTTTTGAAGCCGTTGAATAACTCCTTCAGCACAACGAATCACGCGATCGGTCTCTAAAACTCAAAAGTGTCTGGTGAATCATTCGGGTTGATATGCACGCTGCTGATTCAAATGATCTTGCCGAGCGCACACGAGACGCCTCTTTTCCAAGTGGTGAGCAATTGCCTGAACGCGGCTACGCAGAGCGGGGACGCGAGATCAACGCAAGCACTGCCGAGAACAGAGCCGCGCCAATGATCGACCAGATGATCGGGAAATCCCGATTGCCAATCTGGATGGTAAATAGCTCCGGCAATCCTGCCAGTCTCGCCAGATAGGTTCCCAGCAACGCGCCGATGAACCCCAGCACGATTGACACCAGACAGCCCCCGTGCGAGTAACCGACCATGGCCTGGGCCAGCGAGCCACAAATGCCGGCCACGAGAAGTAGGATTGCGAATTCGACGAGTGTCATGTTTGTTCTTTCATCAAGGTAAAAACGGCGAGACAACGGAACTAGTCAACGGAAACTGTAAAGTCGCACCCTTCCCAACGCTGCGAGTCGACCCACCAGAACGTGAATTGCACCTGACCGTTGGTCAGTGCGTCGGATGGCAAATCGACATAGTGGATGTCCAAACCCGGCGTTGACGAATCACTGTCGTTGACGTTGGTCCAGTGATCGCCGCTCCAATGCAACCGAAACTCTGCTTCGGCTTGGATTCGCAGCGTGTCACCCTGCTTGACGACGGATGGCTGGCGATTGAACTTCCAAATCTCCAAAGGATTTGGGCCATTGGCATGGCTGCGATAGCGGTCGTAGAGGGCGTCGATCCGATCGAAGACCTGGCCATCATGAATGCTACGCAGCAGTTTGATGTATTCTGCATGCGCCCACATCAGCGGCATTGCCGACCCGGTCGGGCAACCGAATTTCATCCTCGCTTCGGGCATGTCGGGTTCGTCCCAGATTTGTTCGGGCAACATGCCGGTTCGGCCCGCGAACTGCTCGATCGACGTGACGAATCGCTTGACATTGCGACCCGCAGCCAATTCGTAATGGGCGCGTTCGCCGGCCAATAGCGGCCAACAGCGTCCCTGTCCGACGCCGGTGAATGGGCCTCCGTCGGCTCGCTGGCCGTAACCGTCATACGAATAACGCCGCCAACAGGGACCATTGGGCGTTTCCTTCTTCAGCGCGTGGTCAGTGACTTTCAACGAGTCAACCATCAACGAATCGGCCGCTTCGTAGATGCCATATCGGACCAGTTCCAGAAACCCCGCGTCGACCACCTGACGAGCGGGAAATCGGCTACGCAGGTCTTCGGCCCGATTGCGAATCGTAATTTCCGCCGTGTTTGGGTCTTCGCTAGCGGTCGGATTTGACAGCTCGATCGGTAACAAGCGAATGAAGTGACGTGGCACGTCGGGCAGAATCGTACCGCAGTCGGTCACGGTCCAACGCTCGATGTGTTGACGAAGGAAGTCGGCGTATTGGGCAAAGTAGTCGGCCAGCGGTTGATCGCCACGTTCGATCGCAAATTGACTCGCACAGATCAGACCCGCGATATGGGCGGCAAGTGTGGACGGTGAATAGCCGCTGTTTTCTTCCCAGCGTTCCTGTGGTGTCGCCGGCCCTTGACGGATCAAATAGCCGGCCGCCGCCTTGACCATCGGATAGGGATCAAATTGCTGCAACGCATCGTTTTTCTTCAATCGCCAGGCGAGCATGATCGGGAACGCAACCTCATCCAGTTGTTTGCCCTTCCAGTAAGGATGCCCGTCGATCCAAAAATTTTGATAAAAGCCACCGTCGGCCATTTGGCTCGACGCCAGGTAGATTAGCGCACGCAGCGGAGTGGCCGTTTCTCCCGCGGCCA
This sequence comes from Pirellulaceae bacterium, assembly GCA_963734865.1. GTDB lineage: Bacteria > Planctomycetota > Planctomycetia > Pirellulales > Pirellulaceae > CBDCUW01. The sequence continues at coordinate 489,682 of CAVTIV010000014.1, read as the reverse complement.
TCAATCCGGTCGCGCTGTTGACCATGTCGCGCGTCCACACCAGGTGGTAGCCGCCAATGTCTTCGTCTCCCTTTGCTTCACCCCAGGGAATACTTAGCGAGGCAATCATGGCACCATGACAGGTTTTGTCCTCATGCGCGAGCAACAAGTTGTGGCTGTTGCGCAACAGGCGACCATCATCGGTCGACGAACTCCCCAGCGCGTCTTCGCGACCTTTGCAGACTCGTTCCCATTGATGTTGGAATCGGTCCAGGTGCTCCTGGAACTCGATGGCAAGCGACTCGGCCAGCGTTGCCATCGCGCCATGTCGATTGCGGCTGAAACTGAGCGCCAGGAGGAACTCACAAGAACGCGCGAGATCAATTTCTCCCGTCAAGGCGATGTTGCCATCGGGTGCTGTGGAAAAGGCCCAATCCATCTGCTTGTTGTCTGCCAGATCAGTCCAGCCATCCGAAACGCCGACATAACCGCAGGATCCCTTGACAAATCCCGTGGAACAATCCATCGCCAGGTGGTTCTGACCATTTGAAGCGCTCAAGAGCAACCGCTCACCGACCGATTCGACAAGTCCGCTATTGCCTCGCCCGCTGACGTTCAGGTGCGGCGCCAGCAGGGCAAACAGCTTCAGCTTCCCTTGAAATGGTTTGGCGACGATCACTTTTGTATGCACCAGCAAGCAGGCCCCATGCGGTGAAGTGATGATCTGTTTTTCGATCGAGTATCGGTTTTCGCGATCCCGGTTGATGATGCGATACGCCAGCGCGTCGCAGGACAGCCGTATCGTTTCGGATTCCGTATCGCGACGCTCGTCGTGAAAAAACGTCTCTCCATCGGTAATCAAAAACTGCAAATCGCGGATTTGCGGCGTATCAATCGAGGGAAAGTAGACTTCATTGACGATCCCCGCCGAGATGGTTGCCCAGACTTTGCTGGAGGCACTGTAGGCGGTGACGATGGCTTCTTTGTCGCTGCGCGTCCAACGCGGATCAATCCCGCCGGCGCCGAACGCTTGACCTTGATGCTGTGGATTCAATGAACTCATGACAGTGGGGATTCGTCAACACGGTGGTATTGAAGGTGATGATCCAAGCAACGCGAATGGTTCGGGCCCGCTGAGAAAATGGAGCAACTCGCCGTTGCAACGACACTTTCCCAAAGCACCTCGGTCGACCGCCTCTCCTCTGTTCGCCAAGTCAATGGCCAGCCCGACACCAATCAGTTCGATTGCGACCAGCATGCTGCAACAAGCATGTGGCAACAAGCATGCCAAATTCGGAGTTTCTCGCACAGTTGGCACAAAACGCTTTGATCACCCCTGTCCCGGCTGGCTTTCTGGCTTGAGTCGCCGGTCACCGGCAACGGACGGTGCAATGCGATCGACGTCTAACCGCTGTGTCCTGGGATGCTGGTTGCCGCGGCCGCGACGATCCGTTTGGGCAACACCCGGGTATCCCTTCGGGGCGAGTGCTTGTCGGATGGGCGATCTCGATTCGGAATGGGCATTGCCATCAACGCTTGTTGGCCAGGCCGAGCAGGCGGTCTCCTGCTCCACCCGTCGTTTGTGTCGTTGAACAACATTCCGGTGCTCGATTGGAGGTCGGCCTGTTGCGGCAGTGACCATGCCGGCCCGACCCACACTCTCTCGCGGTGCCACCAGTCGCCGGTCGCTCGTCGCTCGGCACCGTTGGTGAAGCGATACTCGTACAGCAGGACGCGAATGAACTTGGGCGGCGCGGCTGGGAACGGGTTCTTCTCCAACAGACCCACAACCTGCGGTTCTCCTTTCAAGAGTTGTAGGATCAACGACTGAAACCAGGGGCTCATGTAGCGAGAATCGATGGTACCGGTGAATTGATGGACGCGTTCCAACTGCAGCGCCTCAAACCACATTTGCCAGTCGAGGCGGGGCTGGTGCGGCGTATTGAACCGTGGCGGCCGCGAAAGATCACCCGGCTTCCAGCGGAATTCATACGGCTTCCAGTCCTTCCCGTCGGCGCTACCTTCGATCACGATCTCGGGCCGAGTCTCGGTCATGCGACGGAACAGCCCGTAGTCGTTGACCCACATGAACTGAGCAATGTGCAGATCGGATGCCAGCGACGCCCGTGGGTGTTCCGCGGGCAGGACGGCTTGCTTGAGCTGCCAGCTGCCCAGGACAATCGCTAGTCCGGCAAACGGTACGAGCAAAAAGCTTCTCCAACGCAGCGACTCGGGTTGGTCCGTCACACGGACCCGGCGCTGCAAGAATTTTGGCCATCCGCGGTCATCAAGAAGTGTCAGGGCCAGAACGAACGTGAGCAGATTGAAGAAGTTGTAGTTGCCGGTGCCGCCGATCACTAGCATCAGCAGCGCGATCCCGCCAAACGCAATGTACCGTAGCACGCGCGGACCGAATATAAACCACGGCAGTACCAGTTCAATGACGAACACGGCAACCACCGACAACTTTTGAAACCAGGCCGGCAGCTGCGCCGCGTACCAGCTCGTCCAGATCGGAAGTGGTTGCGTCCAGTAGTGGTAGTCGAGCGCCGTGAGCGACTCCCATGTGTTGGCGACCGGCGAACCGTCGGGTCCCAAAACCCAAGCGTTCCACGTTAACTTCACCGCCCCCGACTCGACCATCAGCCGGAACAACAGCCACCCCACCAGCCACATCGCCAGCCGGGGTGGGTGCCGATCGGCAAGAAATCGCGAACGCCACGCAAAGGGTGCAACAAAGATCGCGATGAACCCGGTCTCCAGCAACAGAATGTCCCACTGAAAGCCCAAGAACACCTGGCCCCCGTAAAACAACGACAAGTAGCACACCCATAGCAGGATCAGGGAGGGCATCGGCAGCAGACCCGCGATCAACATCAGCGAGAGCAGCGTGCCGACCGCACATAGCAAATGAAGCAGCCCATCGTGCGGGCTGATCCACAGCAGCGTGGGAATGTTCCAAACTGGCGAGACGGGTGGATCCTGTGTGATGCAGTGTTGCTTGACCGCATCTAGAAAGTCCGCCACCGGCAGAATGCCGTGGTCGCCAACCAGTCCGCTGATTTGCGTCCACAGCGAAACAAAAGCGATCAAGTAAACCAGCCCTAGCATTCGCAAGAAGATCGCGCCGGCGATGTTGTATTCCGGCCGCTGGAGATCCCTGCCATACCAAATACGCCGAATCGTCTTGAGCGGCGCGGCGTCGATCGGCCGCAGCACTGATTCACACCAACGGTGGATAGCCATTGGGGAATTCATGCGGTCGTACAAATCGGCGATCAATGGCAAACCCCAGGGCGGAGTAGCGAATGATTTGGGCAACCTTGATTGCCAGAGCAACCACGAACGCCATAAAAGCTAAAACCTCTCAAACCTTGGGTGCGCTGCAGGTGCTGATTCCAAATGGACAGTAGGCAGGACACCAACCAACAATCCCTGTCAAAATGGGGACCAGCCCCAGGTAGCCCCAAGCCGTGTGCGGACCAATGAATGCGAGCGACAATAGCCCCACTCCGATCGCGATTCGCACCATACGATCCACATTGCCAACGTTTTTTCGAAGCATCTTTGATATCCTCTCCAGATCCCCACGAGCCTCGTCAGGATCGCACTTGGTGTGCATTCACAACGTGCATTCACAATTCGAGCAACTATTGTGCCAAGCGAGAATCTGGTTATGGAAATGATGGCAGCCGGCCGGTTTTTATCGCTGGCCGAATTGCGCTCCGGTGCTCGCGCCTGCCCATTGGGCCCGATTGCAGACGTGGCACATTCTGCGTCGCATCATCAGCGCCCTCACGCCTCCGAATGATCGTGTGGTACCTGGCAATCGCTGACCCTTGGACCGTCTGTTGCCGATGCGGAGGCGATCATTTCGGGCGAAAGCCGAGTTACCTTGGGGGCTCGTTTGCCGCGTATCTTTTTGGGAACCAGCTTTGCCATCGAGTCTTGTTTGCCGAAGCACAGGATTCGATCTCCTGCCTCGAGCGTTCGCGATTGCCTCGGGTTTGGGATCACGGTCTTGCCACGATAAAGCGTCAAGACGTTGATGTCTTGTTCGGCAAGCGCGGCCTCGGAAATTGTCTTGCCCACATACTGAGAACCGGCGGGGATCGCTAATTCGCACACCCCATAACCGTGGCTAACGGTCAAGCGTTGGCGAATATCCATTTCCGGGAAATCGATATGTGCGGCAATGAAGTCGATGATTGCTCCGGCGATGTCTGTCTTCGTCGCGTGCTCAATTCCTCGTAGCCCAGGCGAACTGTTGACTTCCATCACTTGCGGGCCATCCTTGCTTTCGAGCATATCGACGCCGGCTATCCGCAGTCCGGTGATTTGCGCCGCGCGAAGTGCCGTTTCGCGAAATTCTTCCGTCAGCTCAACCGCTTCAACGTGTCCGCCGCGATGGACATTGCTGCGGAATTCGTCGCCCTGGGCGACGCGTCGCATCGCGCCGATGACACGATCACCAACGACAATCGCCCGAATGTCGCGGCCCTTGCTCTCGGCAACAAAAGTTTGGACCAACACATTTTGCTTTGCGGTTTGCAAGGTCTCGATGATCGCTTCGGCACTCTTGATTGAATCCGCCAGAATCACGCCAACACCTTGCGTCCCTTCCAGAAGTTTGATGACCACCGGTGCGCCGCCAATGCGTTTGATCGATGAGATCACATCGCCGCGGTCTCGCACAAATGTTGTTCGCGGTATGCCGATTTGGTGACGGCTGAGAACCTGCAGGCTGCGCAGCTTGTCGCGACTGTTGGTAATTCCGTAAGAACTGTTGGCGACGAACACGTTCATCTGCTCCAACTGACGAACGACCGCCGTGCCGAAATAGGTGATGCTCGCGCCGATACGTGGGATGACCGCATCAAAATGCTTCAGCGGTTGACCTTTGTAATAGAGGTCGGGCTTGCCAGGTTGCAGATCGATGGCGCATTTGAGTGTATTGACAACGCTGACGGTGTGCCCACGACCGCGAGCGGCGGCGACCAATCGACGACTGCTGTAACAACGTGGTGAGCAGGAGAGAATTCCGAGTTTCATGGATCTTCGGTTCGTGCTTGGAATTGGACGGAGCGTCAGAGTGATTATTCGCCGTGTCGCCCGCGAATGGGAAGGCAACGAACCGACCGAGGCGCTCACGACAGGCGAACACTCAGAAATCGAACGTTTTCAATCATGGAAACTTCACACCGCGAAAAATTTCTGGTCATGGAGCAAAAGCAGGTTGGCTTGACGGAGAAATTCGCGGAGAATTCGCAGACAAAAAGTTCGAGCGGGGTCTTTGGCATGACTTCTGCTCACGAATCTGCTCGTGAATTCGTCGGATGACTTCGGCTGTTGTGCGTTGCAAAGCCTGGTCACCACGAAAGATGCCAGGATAAAAGGCCACCGAGAGCATAATATCGCTGCCCAACCCCCCCACTCAATCGAAAGAGAATCCGATGTCCTTTGTGATCACCGAACACGCCGAAGGAAAGATCATCGAAGTCCAGATCACCGGTAAGTTGTCGAAGGAAGCGTACGAACAGTTCGTGCCGATGACCGAAGCGAAGATTGAAGAGTTCGGTAAAGTCCGAATGCTGGTCGTGATGCATGACTTCCACGGCTGGGAAGCGGGAGCGCTGTGGGAAGATATCAAGTTCGACCTGAAGCACTTCAATCATATCGAGCGACTAGCGATCGTGGGAGAAACCAAGTGGGAAAAAGGGATGTCGGTTTTCTGTCGCCCCTTCACAACCGCCAAGATCAAATATTTTGACCACACCGATATTGAACAAGCGCGCGAGTGGATCAAGGAGTAGCCCACCGTGCGATGGACTTGCCGCCATTCGATTCGCGGCAACGATCATTTGACCCGCAGTTTTGGTACCAGATTCCGCTTTCCAACCAGCGGCTTGACCGCTTCGATGATTTCACCGAGCTGCTGCTCGGACTCAACGACTCCATCGAGCCTGACGGTCTGCTCGTCAACCTCGACAGTGATCGCACCGGGCTGAAACTTGACAGTTTCCCGAATCGCTTCGCGGATGTAGTCTTCCAATTCATCATCATCCGCCGTCGGTGTGACATTCAAAGCGACGATCGCAAAGATGATGATTCCCACGGCGACGACAATCCAATGCTTTGTTTTCATGAAACCGATTATAGCAAGGTGCACCGCGTTGCGATCGAGTGACCGGACCGTTGAGCTGTGGAAGGCGGATGCGGCTCCATGCGGAATCGCCACAACACCACACCCGCTGTTCGACCAAGAGTCCAGCGAGCTGTTGTGGCAAACGTGACACCCTGTTTTATCTGACGCCGGAACTCGATTCACTCCGTTCAGCCGCACACCAATGAGCAAACAGCCTCGTAAGGGCTGTTTGGTCGACAGTCAAGGCAGCGAAACGATCACCTGTGCAGTCCCGCTGCCCGAACGCTAGCTGTGCGATTACGACTTCAGCGCGACACTGAGATCGTTGATCGCTGTTTCGATCGATTGCAGATCCCTGCCCAGCGCATCGTGGTCATAGTGGGTCGATTCACTTTTTAGCTTGCCATGTTCATACAGCTTGGTGACCACTTCGGTCGTATCTGGGCCGAATTGATAGTGGGCCGAGTTGGCAGCGTGTTGAAGATACTGCGCCGCCATCGCCAAATCACGACCGGCATCTTGACCTTCATCCTTGGCCCAGGCTTCCTTGGACTTGTAGAAATGCCACTCGCTCAATGCCGAGGCAGCCCGAGCGAGCGAACCGTCCATTGCGGCGGCAGCGGTGATTTTTCCGGCGCGAAGGTCCTTCGCGACGGTCGTCAGTTCCTTGGCCGACGCCGTCAACTTTTCTTGAGTGATCGGCAATGCATGGCTGGCAGCCAATTTCAACCAGCTGACTGCCTTGTCGATTTGATTCGCAGCAGCCATTTCTTCGTTGCGGCGGAAGTGGTAGCGAATCGAATCAAGTGCGTACAGAGGCTCGAAACGCAGCGGTGTCCAAACGTCCTCTTCGACAACGATCCAACCGGGTGATGCGGCGGGTTTGGCACCTTTTTCTTTGCTCGCCGTTTTGCTGTCGGCGGCGAAAACGTTCATGCCGGAGATCGCAAGCATTGCGACAAGGCCGAGTGCAGATAGTTTCTTCATTTCAGTGTGCTTCTCATTGAGAGTGACGAAGATTGCGGGGAGTCGCTCCCCGCAGGTCAACTTGGACAACACCGACTTGCATACCGCGGGCCAATTCAGGACAACTGCGGAAAATATTCTGGCCCGGTCGGCGAATGCGCACAATTTCATATCAACCGACGCAACGGCTCCGACCAATCCTTTGCCGCGGCGGCCAGAAGCTGGTCAATCATGAAGACGTGTTGCAAGCACGTGATTGCTTCGAGCCTTACGAGGAGCTCTTAACGACCACTCTCGTTGAGCTCTCGATAACGACGAATCAGGCAATTCGTTGATGAATCATGATCGAGTTCCGGCTCCGTTTTGCTTTCAAGCTCCGGGATGATCCGCTGGGCCAACACCTTCCCCAATTCAACACCCCACTGGTCGAACGGATCGATGTTCCAGACGGTGCCCTGGGTGAAGACGGAATGTTCATAGAGCGCGACCAGCTTGCCGAGCATTCCCGGTGTCAGCCGCTCGGCGAGAATCGTATTCGACGGACGATTGCCCTCAAAGACCCGGTGAGGAACCAGCCAGTCCGGCGTACCCTCGGCTTGAACCTGCTCGGGCGTCTTGCCGAAGGCCAACGCCTCGGATTGGGCAAAGACATTTGCCAGCAGCATGTCGTGGTGCCGGCCGAGCGGGTTGATCGGTTGGTCGAACGCAATGAAGTCACAAGGGATCAGCCGGGTGCCCTGATGAATCAATTGGTAAAACGAATGCTGGCCGTTGGTTCCTGGCTCGCCCCAATAAATCGGCCCGGTATCGTAGTCGACGTTGGTCCCATCGACAGTCACCCGCTTTCCGTTGCTCTCCATCGTCAATTGTTGAAGGTAGGCCGGAAATCGCTTCAGGTATTGCTCATAGGGCAGGACGGCGATGGTCTGGGCGGCGAAGAAGTTGGTATACCAAACCGTTAACAACCCCAGCAGCGCCGGCATATTGCGTTCCAGCGGCGCTGTGCGGAAATGCTCATCCATTTGGTGGAAACCGTCGAGCATCGCGCGGAAGTTTTCCGGGCCGATGGCCAGCATCGTCGAGAGACCGATCGCCGAGCCCATCGAATACCGACCGCCGACCCAATCCCAGAACTCGAACATGTTGCTGGTATCGATGCCGAACTGCGAGACCTTGTCGACATTGGTTGAAACGGCGACGAAGTGTCGGGCGACCGCCGATTCATCGCCCCCCAGACCATCGAGCAACCAGTCGCGGGCGCTGTGCGCGTTGGTCATCGTCTCCAGCGTGGTAAAGGTTTTCGAGGCAACGATCAACAGGGTTTCCGCCGGATCGAGGTCGCGAGTCGCTTCCACCAGATCGGTGCCATCGACGTTGGACACAAAACGGAAGGTCATGCCCCGATCGCTGTAAGACTTGAGCGCTTCGTAAGCCATCACCGGCCCCAGGTCCGAGCCGCCGATCCCGATATTGATGACATTGCGAATCCGCTGGCCCGTGTGTCCCTTCCATTGGCCGGCGCGGACGCGGTTGGCGAAATCGGTCATCTTGTCCAGCACGGCGTGAACATGCGGCACCACGTTTTCACCGTCCGCGAGGATGGTCGCACCCTTCGGGGCACGCAACGCCACGTGCAGCACCGACCGGTCTTCGGTGAGATTGATTTTGTCGCCCCGGAACATCGCTTCGATCCGTGCGGGAAGGCCGGTTTCCTCGGCCAGGCTCACGAGCAGGCGCAGCGTTTCGTCGGTGATGCGATTCTTTGAATAGTCGAGATAGACACCCAATGCCTCGATCGTCATCCGTTCGCCGCGTGTGGGATCGTCGGCAAACAGCTTTCGCAGGTGCAGGTCCCGGACCTTCTGGTGGTGCGACTGCAGATTTTTCCATGCCGTACAGCTTGAGAGCGATTGGATACTTGTCGTCATCTTCACATTCCCTTTCATTTCGGATGTGCCCGTCCGAACCGTCATGGTCGATTCCGTTGATCCACTGGCGATCGGTGAGCAGCTTTCGTTAGGTCCCGCAGCCACGGGAAGGCTGATGCGGACAGCATGGCCTTTGTCGCCCGCCAACGCCAGTTCCCTTCCGCCAAACCGGGCACGTTCATCCTGGCATCGGTCCCTAGATTGAGCAGATCTTGAACGGGGGCCACCGCGATTGCTGCAGCAGACATCCATGCCATTCGCAGCAATGCCTTGGCGGCTTGATTGCTTTTGAGCTTCGGACGCTGCAGGTAATGACAAACGATCTGCCGCTGTTCATCGGTGAGTTCCTCGTACCATCCGCGCGTGGTGTTGTTGTCATGCGTCCCCGTATAAACGACCGTGTTGGGAACAAAATTCTCGGGGAGATACGGGTTTTCAGGTTTGCCGTCGAAGGCGAATTGAAGGACTCGAGTCCCCGGTAACTGAAACTGGTCGCGGAGTGCATCCACGTCAGGCGTGATAAACCCCAGGTCCTCCGCAATGAACGGCAGGCCGCCAAGACCACTGCGGACCGCGCAAAAAAGTCGGCGCCCGGGCCGGGCACCCAGCGGCCCGATTCGGCCGTGGCTGCCCCGGCCGGTATCTGCCATGCGGCCGCGAATCCACGAAAATGATCCAGACGAATCAGATCGACCTGTGTCAGTAACGCGCGCATGCGGTCGATGCACCATCGGTAGCCGGTCCGACGCAACGCCTCCCAGTCGAAGATCGGATTGCCCCACAATTGGCCCTGATCGCTGAAGTAGTCGGGAGGGACGCCGGCGACAACACGCGGCTGGTAATGTTCGTCCAGCAGGAACAATTCGGGATCGGCCCAGACGTCACTTGAGTCGGCGGAAACGAAAAACGGCAGGTCACCGATCAAACGCACACCCCTGGCATGGGCGTATTCCTTCAAACGTTGTCCCTGGCGAAACACCAGGAACTGCGCCAGGCAAATCTGATCGATTTTGCTGGCAAGTTCTCGCCGGGCCTGGGCCAGGGCATCGGGACTGCGCCGCGCCAGTTCCGCTGGCCACTCCAGATAACCGACGCTGCGGTATCTTCCTTTCAACGCCTGGAACAGAGCGTAATCATCCAGCCAGCTCGCCTGGTCGCGGCAGAACTGCGCGAACGCCGGCTTCAGATTTGAGCCGGCCCGGGAATGGAAGTTGGTCCAAACCGTTTCGAGCATCCGATTTTTGAACGCCGTGACAGCCTCGTACTCGACCGTGCTCTGGGAAAAGGAGCCGCCGACAACGTCACTTGCCTGCAGCAGTCCGTCGGCGATCAAGCCATCCGGGCTGATCAGCAACCAGTTGCCGGCGAATGACGATTCGGATGAATAGGGAGAATTGCCGGCCCCCGCGGGGCCGAGCGGCAAGAATTGCCACCACGACTGGCCCGCCTCGGCGAGACGGTCAACCCAAGACAGCGCCGCTGGGCCCATGTCACCAATGCCGTAGGGCGTCGGGAGCGACGTCAAATGCAGCAGCAGTCCCGAGCCGCGGTATCCCGAAGGGAGCGCGGCAAGATTCGTCGGCTGGCTGTCGTCAGTCATTGCAATCCCTTCTTCCTCCGTCGCGCACGTGACCGCGGTCGTTCCACAGACGGATAACCGGATCATGGAGGTCATGGTGGTAACCGACGATGCTCAAGGCCGCCGTTCCAAGAAAAAAATAGCGGCCTGCTGCTGGTTCCAGGCCAAGCCAGCAGGCGGACAGGACGCTGAGAAAATGCCCATGGGAAAAGAGCAATACATTGCCATCGATGGAGCGCACTCGAGCGACGACGCGGCTTGCGCGAACAGCCATCTGAGCGACCGATTCGCCGCCCGGGCAACCGTCCCGAAACAACTCCCAGCCGGGCTGTTGCTGATCGATTTCTATCGTCGTCCTTCCTTCATAATCGCCGTAGTTCCATTCGACGAGATCGTCATCGCTGCTCGCGATCTTGCCAAAGCCGGCTAGTTCGCAGGTCCGCGCTGCCCGTTGTAGCGGGCTGCTCAACACACTGGCAAAAGTTAAGCCTCGAAGTGGCCCGGCAAGCTGCCGGGCTTCCCGTTCGCCTCGCTCGGTCAGCGGCAGATCCGTCAAGCCAGTGTGCTGGCCCGAAATGGTCCAGTCCGTTTCGCCGTGTCGAACAAGATAAACTCGAGGATGTTGCCGCGTGGTGTTGCTCATGGCTCGTATCACAGTCTCGCTATTGTCGCTCGGCCGAACAGGGGCCGGCCGTCAACCGCGCGACGATGTGGCAGCTTTGCGAATGTCTGTCCATGATTTCCAAATCGAGTAGATCGCCGGATAGATGAGCAACTCCAGGATGTACAGTAGCAGGAAGGCTCCGATCAATGAGAACGGGACGGCCAGCAACACAATTGACAACTTAACGACCGAACCTGTGTTTAAATAGAGTAGTACGATGATCACGACCAACGTTAGCGGGATCACGTACATCAGCCGTTGCTTGACTCGCTGCATCGACTCGAAGGAGCCACTCCAGTGCAGTTGATAACCGGCAGGGACTTGGACCATCTTATTGACCATCGCTTTGGCATCGGCAACGTAGGAGCCGGGATCGCGACCTTCGATATCGACAAACACATAACCAACAAGCTGTCCGCCCTCGCTTTTGATCATCCCAGGTCCAGAGACGATTTCAATATTCGCCAACTGTTCCAGAGGGATCTGTTCGCCGTGAGGGCTCTCGACCAACACTCGTTGCAATTGCCACAAGTCACTGCGGAAGTCACGACCGTAACGCACGTTGACCGGATATCGTTCTCGGCCTTCAATCGTCGTCGAGATATTCATTCCACCCACCGCGGTTTGAATCACCTCGTGAACGTCGGCGACGGTCAAGCCGTAGCGGGCGATTGCGTCGCGGCGAACGTCAAAGTCCAGGTAGTAGCCCTCGGCCACGCGTTCGGCGAATACGCTACGGGTCCCCGGGACCATGCCGGGGCCAAGTGCCTGCTCGATTTCCAAACCGATACGGGCGATTTCTTCTAACTGTGGCCCAAAGATCTTGATTCCGATCGGCGTACGAATGCCGGTGGACAGCATGTCGATTCGCCCCTTGATGGGCATCGTCCAACTGTTGCTAAACCCAAGCTGCTGCCGACGCAGCGCGGCATCCATCTCGTCGATCAATTGATCGTGTGTCAGCCCGGTCCGCCATTGATCTTCCGGCTTCAGGTTCACAATCGTCTCGACCATCACCAGCGGCGCTGGGTCGGTCGCCGTCTCGGCCCGGCCGGCTTTGGCAAATACGCTTTCGACTTCGGGGAACGACTTGATGATCCTGTCTTGTCGTATGATCGCCTGCTTCATCGTTTCGATCGAACCGCCCGGTGGGGCAACCGGCATGTACAGGATCGTACCTTCCCAAAGAGGCGGCATGAATTCCGATCCCAGCGACATGAAGATCGGCACGATGCAAGCCACGCCGGCCATCGCCAGCACAACCATGAGATACCGGAATTTCAGGGCCAGCAGGGCGAACGGCTGGTAGAACCAGATCAGCAAGCGATTGATCGGATTCTTCTGTTCGGATGGCGTTCTGCCACGAATCAGCAGTCGCATCAGCAGGGGTCCAACCGTGATTGTCAAGATTGCCGCAAACATCATCGAAAATGTTTTGGTAAACGCCAATGGCTTGAACAATCGTCCCTCCTGGTCTTGCAAGGCAAATACCGGCAGAAAGCTGACGGTGATGATCAGCAGCGAAAAGAACAGCGTGGGACCGACTTCCTTCGCCGCCTCGATAATCACGTCAGTTCTTGGTCGCCGCTCGGCCTGCGGTTTGGCTCGCTCGTGCTCGATATGCTTGTGGGCGTTCTCGATCATGATGATCGCCGCATCAATCATCGCTCCAATAGCGATCGCGATACCACCCAGACTCATGATATTGGACGTCAGATGGATCGACCGCATCGCGACCAGAGCTAGCAGAACAGCCAGCGGCAAAATAATGATCGCGACCAGCGCGCTGCGAAAATGAAACAGAAAAACGATGCAGACAAGACTGACGATGATCATTTCTTCGATCAATTTTTCGCTCAGCGTCCGCACCGAGTCCTCGATCAGTTTCGAGCGGTCGTAAGTCACAACCAACTCGACACCCTCGGGTAGTGACGGTTGCACCGTCTCGCGAATCGCTGCCTTCACCCGTTGCAAAACGTCATACACGCTCTCGCCATAGCGGACGACGACAATGCCGCCGGCAGCGTCGCCCATGCCGTTGTAATCAACGACACCGCGCCGAATGTCGGGGCCAATCTGCACATCACCCACATCCCGTACGTGAATCGGCGTGCCGTCGGGCAGCGCACCGATACTCACCTGTTCAATGTCCTTGATTGACTTGAAGTAACCGCGTCCACGGACCATGTACTCTCGGCCCGTGAACTCGATCACGCGTCCGCCGACTTCCTGGTTGCTCCTGCGGATCCGGTCGACGACACGATTGATCGGGATTTCGTGCGCCAGCAACCGGTCTGGGTCGATGACGACCTGGTACTGCTTCACGTAGCCGCCAACTGCTGCTACCTCGGCGACGCCGGGGACGGCCCGGATTTGATATTGCACGTACCAATCCTGCAGAGTTCGCAGCTCAGCCAGGTCGTGCCTTCCGGTCGTGTCGATTAACGCATACTCCAATCCCCAGCCGACACCGGTCGCGTCCGGTCCCAGTTGTGGCGCGACACCATCGGGCAGTTTGCCGGCCATCCCACTGAGATATTCCAGCACCCTGCTGCGCGCCGAATAGGGGTCGGTGCCGTCATCAAAGATCACGTACACGAGTGAAAAGCCGAAAAACGAAGTCGCCCGGACAGCCTTGACTTTGGGGGCTGAAACAAGCTGCGTGACGATCGGATAAGTCACCTGGTCTTCGATGATATCGGGACTGCGATCCGACCATTTCGTGTAGACGATCACTTGAACATCAGACAGATCAGGGATCGCGTCGAGCGGAGTGCTCTTGATCGCCCAAATTCCACCGGCAACCGTCGCCGCCATCACCAGAGCGCCAAAGAATGCATTGCGGGCGCTGAATTCAATCAAACGTGCAATCATGGAGACTTGGGCCTTGTGCTCGATCCCTGGCTCATCTCCATGCCCTCCATCCCAGGCATCGACGCGCCACCGCTTGCTCGCAATCGGCTTTCGGAATCAATCAAAAAGTTTGCGGAGGCAACAACCTTGTCGCCCTCGCGGAGCCCTTCGAGCACATGAAACCGGTCACCGTATTTCATCGGACTGATTTTGACCTCAACCGGCGTAAAACGATTGTCCTTGCCAACGCGAAAGACCACATCATGCTCGCCATTGCGAATGACGGACGTCATCGAAACCAACAGTCCTTCACCCATCATGTGCATGATCTGAACATTCGCGAACATGCCGATTTTTAATTTCTGATCACGATTCACCAATTCAATACGAACATCCGTCGTGCGTGTCTTCTCGTCCAGCATTGGCTGGATGAACACCACTTTCCCTTCGAAAGTTTTGTCGGGAAACGCAGGAACCTGAACGATGACCGACTGCCCCAGTTCGACGTGTGGCAGTTCGTACTCGTAGACTTTGGCCTGAACCCATACCACCGACAGATCGGCGATTTCATAGAGTTTCGTGGACGGCCCGACCTTTTCGCCAGCCAAAACATTCTTTGTCAGCACGGTGCCAGTCACGGGGCTGCGGAGGGTGAGATACTTGCTCGGTTTCCCACGCTCCCGCAGCGCTTTGATCTCGTCGTCTGGAATGTCGAGCAGCTCAAGCTTCTGAAGAGCCGAGTCCGCCAGCCCACCCATAATCGGATCGTCTTGCCCTCGAAGGCGCTCGGCCAATGAAATAAGGTACTCTTCTTGTGCCGTGTAGAACTCAGGGCTATAGATCGACAACAGCGGCGTGCCCTTGGAAATCTGCTTGCCCATGAAATCGACGAAGACTTCATCGATCCAGCCTTCGGTTTTGACATAGACTTCGGACAACCTGGTTTCATCGGGACGAACGATGCCAACCGTCGCGACGGTCATCTTGAGTGGTCCACGCTTCGCGTCATCAAAGCGTACTCCGATTCGCTGTTGCAGCTCACTGGAGACGGTAATCGGTATGTACCCAGGCAGGCTGGCTGCGGCCTTGTCGTCGCCCGCTATCGCAGCCTTTTCGACGTCCGACATCCCCGCCATGCCCTTCTCGCCACCGATGCCGCTTGAACTTGCGCGGTCAGTGCGCGTATTCATTTGCATCTGGGCGTATTTTCCGCCGCCGTACCATGCCACGACTCCGACCACGAGAACCAGTAACAGAGCGACAGGCAAAAATGATCGATTTGATTTCATGATGCGATGCGTTACAACACTCAGACGATGTTCCCCTGGGGCCTGTCGAAAACCCGATAAGCGAACAGCTTGATGCGGTCGTTCACGACGAACCAGGCGAAGGCGTAGATCCAAACGATTCCCGCAAGCTCCCAACCGATCGGGGCCATGAAATTGATTGTGATCGTCATACTGCGCAACACCCAAGCAGCGAAAGCCACGCTCGGCGAAGCGATCGACTGTCTCATTTACTTTCCGGCAATGGCATCGGCGTTTGCCACGAGCTCAAGAATCACTTGCGGCGCGCCCTTACTGGTTTTGAATTCTCCGCCGTCGCGTGCTGGAACAATCACCAGCTGTTAGGTCGCGAAACCGCCGCAAAACATGCGCCAACGGTGGTGGCATTTCATGATCTGGTTTTCAGTAGCGACTTCGCTCGCACGCCTGGGATCTAAACCATCCGCCGACGAAACAGCCAGGCTGCCGAGGTCAGTGTGATTGCCGCAATCAGAGCCATCGGCCAAAACTGATGGACGAGCGAGTCAAACGGCTGCCCCTCGAGAAATGTTCCGCGTAGCACGATCAGAAAGTAGCGGAGTGGATTGGCATAAGTAATCTTCTGCACGGCCAACGGCATGTTGGCGATGGGGGTCGAGAAGCCGGACAGAATGATCGCCGGTACGAGGAACAGAAACGCGCCGAGCAACGCTTGCTGTTGGGTGACCGCCAATGACGAGATCATCAATCCCACGCCGATCGCGGAAAGCACAAACAGAATGACGCCCGTGTAGAGTGTGCCAAGGTGGCCAACAAATGGGACGCGAAACCAAAATACGGCGGCGGCGATGATCAGTGTCGCCTCCGCTACCCCGATGATGAATCCGGGGGTCGCCTTACCAACAAGAATCTCCCACGGCTGATAAGGTGTCACCAGCAATTGATCGAATGTCCCTTGTTCCCGTTCGCGCGCCACCGACAGGGCCGTGACCAGCATCGTCACGACGAGCGTCAACACGCCGACGATTCCCGGTACGATGAACCAGCGGCTTTGCTGGTTCGGGTTGAACCAGGAGCGCACTTCCAATCGGGCAGGCGGTCCGCGCAAGCCTCTATCTTTCAGCCATTGGGCGTTGAAATCGCGGATGATTCGATTGGCGTAGCCCAGCGTGATTTGTGCCGTATTGGAATCGCGCCCATCGAGGATGAGTTGCAGGGAAGCACTTCCGTCGCGCTGCAAATCGCGGCTGAATGTGGGCCCGATGTGCAGCACGACCAGAGCCTTGCGGCTAT
Source organism: Pirellulaceae bacterium (assembly GCA_963734865.1). Lineage (GTDB taxonomy): Bacteria > Planctomycetota > Planctomycetia > Pirellulales > Pirellulaceae > CBDCUW01. The sequence goes on along the minus strand of CAVTIV010000014.1, from coordinate 473,010 downwards.
CGACCCACGGCGCGATCTGGTCGTCACTGGATATCGTCGCCACGCGGCGAAAATTCGCGGATCCCTCGAAGCGTGCCACCAGATTCCGCGACGCCTCGCCCGGGCTTTCGTTGTAAACCGCCAGCGGCACATCCGTCACGTCGAACGTCGCGGCGTAGCCAAAGACCAACAATTGGACCAGCGGTGGCCCGATAATGACGAAACGGCTTTTGGCGTCCTTGAGCAGCGCCAGAAACTCTTTCCGGATTAAGGCCAACAGTCGCGACACCCTCGATCCTCCTAGTCCAACCGCTTGTACGACAGCTTGAGAGTCAATCCGAGGAAAACCGTTGCCATCACGGCGAGCGCGGCGGAGTTGGGCAGGATTACCGACCAGACGTCGCCCGCCAGAAACGTCGTTTTTAAAATCGCAACGTAATACCGCGCCGGAATGATGTGCGTCAGCCACTGGAGCGGCCTGGGCATGCTGCCAATATCAAAGATAAATCCCGACAGCATGAAAGCGGGCAGGAACGTGGTGATGATCGCCACTTGTGCCGCCACGAACTGGATTCGGGTAATCGTCGAGATGAACAGTCCCATCCCGAGCGCCGTCAGCAAAAACAACGACGAGCCTAACAGCAACACCCAGATCGAACCACGTAGCGGTACCTCGAACAACCAAACGCCCATCGCGACCGACAGTGCCAAACCGCCCATGCCGAGGATGAAATATGGCACAATTTTTCCGATGATCACCTCCAGCATGGAAACCGGCGTCACCATCAGTGCTTCCATCGTGCCGCGTTCCCACTCGCGGGCCATCAGCAGCGCCGTTAGCAACGCGCCAATCAATGTCATCACCAGCGCCACCACGCCGGGAACGAGATAGTCTCGGCTTCGCAAATTGGAATTGAACCAGATCCGCTGCTGCAGATCGACCGGCGCCACAATCGGATGGCCGTTGGCCATTGCGTGCTGTTCCAGCCACTTCCCGAACGCGCCTTCGACGTATCCGTTGACGATCCGAGCCGTGTTCGCATCCACCCCGTTGACCACCAACTGTACCGCCGCACCTCCCGAATTCCTCAGCTGCTCCGAAAAGTCCTGACGCAGATGCACGATCGCATCGACACGATGCTGCGCCAGTGCCTGCTTTGCCGCGGGCATGCCGTGCATGTAGACAGGTTTGAAATAGATCGAATGCTCAAACTCGCTACAAAAGCTCATCGTGTCCGCCGATGGTTTTTCGACAACGAGTGCGATCGGCACGTGTTCGGCGTCCAGCGAAACGCCGTAGCCGAACAACAACAATAGCATGACCGGCAAGACGAACGCGATCGCCAATGCGCTGGGATCACGCACGACCTGCAAAAACTCTTTACGCACCAGCCCACGAAGCCGCATCAGCGATCCGCCGCGTTGATCATCCGTCGAACTCTCTTTCTTGTCGATCGTCATCATGGCGCTGGTGAGGGACGTCGGTCGATCAATTTGATAAAGGCGTCTTCCATCGTCGGATCCGGAATCTCGCTCGAACGGGCCTGCTGTTTGATTTCGCGTGGCGTACCAAGGGCAAGGATTTTGCCAGTCATCATGATCGCCATCCGGTCACAATACTCCGCTTCCTCCATGAAGTGTGTGGTGACCAGCACCGTAATCCCTTGAGCGGCCAATGCGTTGATGCGGTGCCAGAACTCGCGGCGAGCCAGCGGATCGACACCGGACGTCGGCTCGTCGAGAAACAGGATCTGCGGTTCGTGCATCAAAGCACAGGCCAGCGCGAGTCGCTGTTTGTAGCCCATCGGCAAGCCACTACAGGTGTCGTCGATGACCGACCGCAGCTCGAACTCGCTGGTCGCCCAGCCAATGCGGTCGCGGCGGCGATGGCCGGCCAGCCCGTACGCGCTGCTGAAGAATTGCAGATTGTCCGAGACGCTGAGCGTGCCGTATAGCGAGAACTTTTGCGACATGTATCCGATTCTGGCACGCGCCGCAGCGGCCGTCTTGCGGACATCGATTCCCGCCACTTGCAGCGTTCCGCCGCTCGCGGGCAGCAACCCGCAGAGCATCCGGAACATCGTCGTCTTGCCAGCCCCGTTGGCTCCCAGCAGCCCGAATATCTCACCGCTGTTGACGTCGAACGAAACACCGTCGACGGCATAGAAGTCGCCAAACCGTCTTTGCACGTCGTGGACTTCGATCACCTGAACGTTCGCGTTGGTAGGGTCGACGTTGGTACGGTCGGCCTTGCCGTTGGAGTTTGCCGACGGCGGCGACTGATGCAGTCGCCCCGCGTCGCCCTGTCGCTCGCGGAGCGTGGCGATGAAACCGTCCTCGAATCGTGGCGGCACGGGAACGATCGAAACATTCATTTCATCGGGTAACAGCTGCTCGGCCGAGAGCTTGATATCGCGTCCCAGCACCAGCCTGACCGCATCGCCCTGAATCACCGCATCGGTCACGTTCACTTGTCCCGACAGCAGCTCCTGCACGTCGCGGTTCTTGCGGTTGGGAATCCGAACCTGGAACGTGCGCCCGGCCAACGGATCGCTGAATTGACGGGGCGGACCTTGGCCGATCAGCTGTCCCTGGTCCAGGATGATGACCTGGTCACAACGTTCGGCCTCATCAAGATAGGCCGTACTCACCAGAACCGTCGTCCCTTCGTCCTGCACGAAGCGGTTCACGATCGCCCACAACTCACGCCGCGACACCGGATCAACGCCCACCGTCGGTTCATCGAGCAACAACAGTCGTGGTGGATGGACCAAGGTACAAGCAAGACCCAGCTTTTGCTTCATCCCGCCGGAAAGCTTGCCCGCCAGTCGGCCGGTAAATGGCGACAGCCCCGTCATCTGCGTCAGCTCCTGGTAACGCGCCGACCGTGACTTGACGCTCACGCCCTGCAGATCCGCGTAGAGGTCGAGGTTTTCCTGCACCGTCAAATCTTCGTACAGACCGAAACGCTGCGGCATGTAGCCCACGCTCTGTTGCACTTGCAGTGCTTGCCTGGAAGCATCGAGCCCGAGCACGTTCACACTCCCCACGTCGGCTCGTAGCAGACCCGCGGCCAACCGCATCAATGTGGTCTTGCCCGCGCCGTCGGGGCCAAACAGTCCCGTGATCTCGCCTAACTTGATCGTGATGCTCAACTGGTGCAGTGCTTCGACGGCTCGCCGGCCCGCGCGGAACGTCTTGCTGACGTCTCGGAATGTCAGTGCGATATGGTCGGAATTTGGCATCTGCTCAACCGGTTTCCCTCCGCGTTTTCATGTTCCGCTCTATTCTTCGGCTAATGAAGACTGCTCTTCTGCTAGTGAAGACTGCGGCCGCTCGAGCGAGATCTCGACCGTCGCCGGCATGCCCAGCCGTAGTTCGTTATCGGGGTTCTTGACAAACACGCGAATCTGATAGACCAGCTTGGTGCGCAGCTCACGCGTCTCGACCGGTTTGGGTGTGAATTCGGCGGTTGGCGAGATAAAGCCGATCCAGCCGTCGTACTGCTTATCGGGGAAGCTATCGGTCAGCACGCTGGCTTTCATTCCTTCAAAGATCTTTCCCAGATCTGTCTCCGAGACATAAGCCCGTACCCAAATCGGATCGGTCAGTGCGATCGTGTAGACCGTTTTTTGTGGTGATGCCATGTCACCAATTTCCAGGATGCGATTTTGTACAACACCGTCGCAGGGTGCATACAGGGAGGCGTCTTTCAAATCGTGTTCGGCTTGAGCCAGTTCCGCGTCATAAAGCATGAGCAAAGCCTTCGCTTCGGCAATGTCTTCCTTGCGTGGTCCGGCAATCGCCAGGTCGAGCGTTGCCTGGAGAGCGGCAACGCGAGCTTCGGCCGACTGATTGGCGGACAGCGCATCATCGAGTTCTTGCTGAGAAACGGCATTGGACTTATGCAGTTCAGCGTTGCGATCCAAAGTCCGTTGAGCATCCTTTGCGGTGGCTTGCGCCGCGGCCACGTCGGCGCGTGCCTTGGCAATCTCTTCGGGACGCGAGCCTGCTTCGAGCCTGGCGACAACCTGGCGTTGTGTTTCGACCTGCGCTTTCGCCCGCGCGACGGAAAACTGCAAACGTTCCGTTTCCAGCTTGGCCAGCAGTTGCCCCTGTTGGATGTGGTCCCCTTCCGTGACCGATAACTCGGCGATCCGTTCGCTGCCATTGATCGCCAATTCGACCTGCCGCACGTCGACGTTCCCCAAAAGAATCAGCCGACCTTCGTCCTCATGCCGCTGCGAGTGTCGCCAATACCAGAAGCCACCGGCGGCAGCGGCGATCACAATGAGCAGCAGTAGTGCACGCACTGGCTTGGGCATCAGTGGACCTTATGTCTTGGATTGCGCCAATGATTGAACGTCGACTCGCACACCGTCCTCGAGTGTGCGAAGCGTGGTACCGCGATCGTCCCTGGGGCATTCATGGGGTATTGCCCCACGTCCAGTTGCGGATTTCCGGCAAGTCTTGCCCGTGTCGGCAGATGTATTCCCGATGCTCGATCAGCTTATCCTGGAGCTGCTGCTTGAGGTAGATTCCCTTGTCGCCGGTCGCCGGCAGACGATCGATCGCGTCGATCACTAAATGAAAGCGGTCCATCTCATTGAGCACGGTCATGTCGAAGGGTGTCGTGATGGTGCCCTCTTCCTTGTAGCCGCGGACGTGAATGTTATCGTGATTGGTGCGGCGATAAGTTAGCCGGTGGATCAACCACGGGTAAGCATGGAAGGCAAAAATGACCGGCTTGTCTTTGGTGAACAGCTCGTCAAAATCGACATCACTCAATCCGTGCGGGTGTTCGGTTCGCGGTTGCAGCCGCATCAGATCGACGACGTTGACCACCCGGATTTTCAGTTTGGGAAGATGTTCGCGCAGGATCGATACCGCGGCCAGCGTCTCCAGCGTGGGCACGTCGCCACAGCAGGCCATGACCACATCGGGCACAGACTGTTGGTCGTTGCTGGCCCATTGCCAGATGCTGATCCCCTCGCTGCAGTGCTTGATGGCGGCGTCCATCGTCAGCCACTGCGGCGCCGGGTGTTTGCCTGCGATCACGACGTTGATGTAATGATGGCTGCGCAGGCAATGGTCCATCACCGACAGCAGGCAGTTGGCATCCGGCGGCAGGTAAACCCGCACAACCTCGGCCTTCTTGTTCACGACGTGGTCGATAAAGCCGGGATCCTGGTGCGTGAAGCCGTTGTGATCCTGACGCCAGACGTGCGAAGCCAGCAGATAATTCAGCGAGGCGATCTTCCGCCGCCAAGGCAGCTGGGACGTGACTTTCAGCCACTTGGCGTGCTGGTTGAACATCGAATCGACGATGTGAATGAACGCCTCGTAGCAGTTGAACAGGCCATGTCTGCCGGTGAGCAGGTATCCTTCCAGCCAGCCCTCGCACTGGTGCTCGCTTAGCATCTCCATCACCTGACCGGCGGGCGCAAGAAACTCGTCATTGGGTACGGTGCGCGCATCCCATTGGCGCGTGGTGACATCAAAAACGGCTTCCAGACCATTGGAGATGGTTTCGTCTGGACCGAACACGCGAAAGTTGCCTTGCTCGGCGTTCAATTTGGCCACATCTCGCACAAAACGACCCAGTACATGCGTGTCACCGATGCCCGGCGAACCAGGCGTTGCAACGTCCGCGGCGTAGTCACGGAAATCGGGCATCCGCAGCTCGCGGAGCAACATGCCGCCATTGGCATGTGGATTCATTCCCATCCGCCGATCACCCTCGGGAGCCAGCACGGCCAGTTCCGCTTTCAACCGTCCCTGTGGGTCGAACAGTTCCTGTGGCCGGTAGCTCCGCAACCAATCTTCCAACAGTTGCAGATGTTCGGGATGAGTCGCCGGGTCCGAGATCGGTACCTGGTGCGCATGAAAAGTCCCTTCGATCGGCACGCCGTCCACCGACTTGGGTCCCGTCCAACCCTTCGGTGACTTGAGGACAATCATCGGCCAACGGGGGCGGATCATGTTGCCGTTGGCGCGCGCATCATGTTGAATTTGCTTGATCTGTTCGATCACCTGATCCAAAGTCGCCGCCATCGCCTGGTGCATGAACTCGGGATCATCACCCTCGACGAAGTAAGGCGTCCACCCGTAGCCGCGGAGCAATTGCTCTAGTTCCTCCTGCTCGATCCGCGCCAGGATGGTCGGATTGGCAATCTTATAACCATTGAGGTGCAGGATCGGCAGCACCGCGCCGTCGCTAGCCGGATTGAGAAACTTGTTGGAATGCCAGGCCGTGGCCAGCGGTCCGGTTTCCGCTTCACCATCACCAACGACACAGGCGACGACGAGATCGGGATTGTCGAATACCGCCCCAAACGAATGACTGAGCGAATAGCCAAGTTCACCCCCCTCGTGAATCGAGCCTGGGCACTCCGGCGAGGCGTGGCTGGGAATCCCTCCGGGAAACGAAAACTGAATGAACAACTTCCGCAGCCCCGCCTCATCCTGGCTGATGTTGGGATAAATCTCGCTATAGCTGCCCTCCAGATACGTGTTGCCCACGACCGCCGGGCCACCGTGACCGGGCCCGGAAACGTAAATCATGTCCAGGTCATACTTCTTGATCACGCGATTCAGATGCACGTAGATGAAGTTCTGGCCGGGCGTCGTGCCCCAGTGCCCCAACAGCATGTGCTTGACATCCGTGAGCCTCAGCGGTCGCTTCAACAGCGGGTTGTCGTACAGATAGATCTGGCCGACCGATAGATAATTGGCGGCCCGCCAGTAGGCGTCCATCCGTTGCAAGAGCTCAGGTGAAAGTGTTCGCTCCATCTTCATATTCCTTTCGTACTTCGGTAACGAGAACTCGATTCATCTTGGCATCACTTGGTGCCGCTATCTCTGGCTTTACAGCCGTGCGCCCAATCGAGAGCAGATGGATGATGCAACATGATTTAGCCGTCACGGACGGTGGCGGTCTGAAACCGTTCCATCTGAACGCCAGCCAACGACGGAGGCTATGCACCCGGATGCCGATGTGGCCCAGCGTCCAACGCCGTCTTGCTGTTGGGGAGTTGTGGTGACCACCGTCTTCTTCTGAACAAATAGTTTTACTTCGATAGAATGTTCAATCGCCGCCGCGCTGGCTGCAAATTCTTACGGACTGGAATCTCTTAAGCGATCAACAATCCGACGCAATCCGTGAGCAATTGTTGTGCCACTCAGCGGCAACTGAGTCGACTAGCTGATGTCCTTGTCGAAATTCGGCGTGCGACTGCGGCAACGAGTCTTCGCAAAGTGGAAACAACGCGAGCGCGCTATAGCGTCACAACTTGCCGGAAAACCCGGTTTCCTATTCTGCTGAGCAAAATCCCTCGCACATGGGAACAGCAACACAAATGAGATTGTGATGACTGGCAAGGCCATGGTTTTCATTGTTCGTATCCACACGACAACTTGCGTTCCCCCCTATCGTCAGCTTCGTCGCGTCCGCGACCAGCAAAGCAGAGGAGGCTACCTTCCGTTACGATCACGAAAGCGTATCGGATGTCGTCGTTCCGACGACCGGGTTCGAAAAGCTGGATATCCGTGCCGAATCGCTTCCGCCCAAACCACGACGGACGCCCACCGATTCCAACCAATCAGGTGTGGTGAACCGTGAAGATCACCCCCTCTGCAAGTCGAATGGAATTCTCGAGGATCGCCATGACACAAACGCGCCTGCTGACACTGATCTTTCTGGCCGTTTTGGCGATTCCTGGATTTTCGGAAGAACGGTTCCTGGTCCATCAGGGACAGCCGACGGCAGAGATTGTCATCGCTGAGTCACCACCGCGAACGACCAGATTGGCGGCGGATGAGATGAGGTACTACGTCGAACAGATTTCTGGGGCAAGGCTGCCGATCGTCACAGTGCCGACCCAGCAGGTTGCCGTGAAGATTTACGTGGGGAAGAGTGCGCACACCGAACGGCTGAACGTCACCACCGCTGGTTTGAAGGACGGTGCCTATCGCATCGTCTCTGGCGACAATTGGTTGGCGCTCCTCGGCGACGACACCGATTTCGTGCCGATTGAACCGTGGGCAAGAAACAACGGTGACCGCGTGAGCGGCAAACTGCAACGCGAGTGGGACAAGATCACCGGCGAGCAATGGGGAGTTCCAAATGGTGGGATGTACAAAAACCGTATTCGGCTGCCCGGTGATATCGGTAAACCAGACGGCGCGGTGACCGATAGCAAAGAAGTCCTGGAACTATGGAGCTTCGACGAGCGTGGATCGTTCAACGCCGTGTGCGGCTTTCTGCGTGGCCTTGGCGTGCGTTGGTACATGCCCGGCGAACTGGGTGAGGTGTTGCCGAAGATGAACACGATTCCCTTGCCGGTGGTCGATGAAACGGTAACACCCGACTTTCCCATCCGGCGGTTCAACTTCCGCTTTGGCACGCTCGGTCGCGACATTGCGATGTGGGCGATGCGGCTGGGAATGCGTGATCCCAATGGCCTGCAGGTGGCGCATGGGATGAATACGATGACGCACCGTGACGAGATTTTCGCTGCACATCCGCAGTGGTTTGCTCTGTACGGCGGCAAGAGGCAGAACCAACCGGGTCAGCGGCTCAATCAATTGTGCTACTCCAACGAAGAACTCTTTCAGGCGACCGTGCGTTATGCCCGCGCGCAATTCGATCACTACGACTTCGATTCTGTTTCCATCATGCCGCCGGATGGCTACACATCGATCTGCCAGTGTCCGTTGTGCCAGGGCAAGGACACGCCGGATCGCGACAATCGAGGGCTGTTATCCGACTATGTCTGGGATTTCGTCAACCGCGTGGCACGAGAAGTGGGAAAAACGCATCCGCACAAAAAGGTGCTTTGCTGCGCCTACGGAGTTTACACGCTACCTCCTTTGAAGATCGACAAGCTGCAGCCCAACGTGCAGGTCTGTATCGTGGGAGGCCGCAGGCCGACATCCAACCGACCGCAGGAGCAGGAGTCGATACGTGAGCTGCGCGAGGGCTGGGTGGCAAAGACGGACAAGCCAATCCTGATCTTCGAGAACTATCCGTTCACCGATCGCGGCTGGTATCTGCCGTCCTTCGTTCCGCATTCGCTGGGCGCGAGCATCAACGCCACCAAGGGCATGTCCCAAGGCGAAGACATCTGGCTGAGCGTGCGTCAGGACTTCGACCGAGTCGGGATCGCGTTCAACCACTTGATGGTCTATTTCACGGCGCGGATGTACTGGGGTGGCAAACGGCAGCGACGTGGACGCCATGTTCCGTGAATACTGCCGGCTGTTCTACGGCCCGGCCGAGCAGGAAATGCTCGCTTTCTTCGACTTCTGTGAAGCGAACTGGCAGCAGATGGAAAAGGACAAGGTGACAGCCGATGCCGCCCTCGAATTGTTCGCGGTGGCGAAGTCCCGGGCCGAGCCCGGCTCCGTGTTCGGCCAACGCCTCGCATTGATCGACGACTACCTCGGGGGACTTCGCAGCAAGAGCGAGCAACTCGCACAGAAGCGAGGCCCCGTACCGGTGTTGCGACTGGTCGGTGATGCTTCGGAGATCTTAATCGATGGGAAACTCGACGACGAGTACTGGCAAAAGTGTCCCGTTGCAGCCAGCGGGCGACTGCGCGAGTTACAAACCGGTCGCCCACCGATCTTCGAATCCACGATCCAGTCCGGTTGGGCCGGCGACAGCATCTATTTCGCCATCCGTTGTGAGGAACAACCTGGCGAGAAGTTGAATATCGCTGCGACCCGCGAAGATGAGACGGCGGTCTGGTATGGCGACGTGGTCGAGATTCTGCTCGAAACCGAATCACACTCCTATTACCAAATCGCCGTGAGTCCGACCGGCGCGATCGTCGACCTCGATCGCCAAGGCAAGAAACGGGACCTGCAGTGGGACTCGCAAGCCGAAGTGGCCACTCAGATCGCGGACGATCATTGGACGATCGAGATTCGCATCCCAGTGACGCAGGACGCGAACGATCCGTTGCACCAGGTCATCGGCCGCAAACCAACACAAAGCCTTCCCTGGCACATCAATGTCTGCCGTCAGCGAATTCGTGATAACGGATCCGAGTATTCTGCGTTCTCACCAACGGGCACGCCCGGCTTCCACGAAACCCTGAAGTTCGCACATTTCTATGGCGGCCGATCGCACCGGTTCCCCTATGACGCTTCGGTCAGCGATTACCTGATCGCCAGCCGGGCCGCGACCGAGCTGGTCAGGCAGCGAAACTACCAACAGGCTTTGGCCACATTCGTCTCCCTGGCGGAAGGCAAAGTCACGGACTTTCAGAAATCCGATGCGTTGCAGAGAGCAGCCAACTGCGCCCGGTCGCTGCAAGAATTCGATCGCGCGGCGGACCTGGCCGATCGAATTCCCATCGAGGCTGTCGCGAAGACTGTCCGCATGCAGAACCTGAACGCTCAACGGAGATGGCGGGAACTGATCGAACAATTCGCCAGTGAGGAGATCGGCAAGTGGCCGTTTTGGCAAGCAGGCGAAGCCTATTTCGCTCGCGGCCGGGCCTATTGGTTTACCCAGTCAGGCAAGGAAGCCGAAGCCGACCTCACTCGCGCACTGACGTTCATCAGTGACACCCGCACCCGCCAGAGCGTGTGGCTGACGATTGGCCAAAATCGCGAACAGAACCTGAACGACTCCCCCGCCGCGCTGACCGCCTACCAAGCAGTCATCGCCGGCTCGCAAAAAATTGGCGGCGCCGACGAGTTCGCCTCCGTGCAAGGCATCGCCCGCATTCTGACCGGTAGCGGCAAGTTCGATGAAGCCCTCGCCGCTCTGGGCCGTGCCGACATCGAGCATCTGCGAGGCAGCTGGCGCGGTACACTGCTGCTGGCCCTGGCCGAAACCCAGTATGCCGCCGGCCGTCCCGCCCAAGCCATCGCGACCTACCAATCTCTGCTCGACGACACCAACGTCGAACCTCGCCACCGCAAAACCGCTGAAAATCGACTCCAAGCAATCAATACCAAACAGCCATGAAAACCCAGCTCACTCTCTTCACTGCTGTGCTGCTCGTCGTCGTCGTCGGCTTGGTCACACCAACGTTCGCACAGGACGAGTATCCACTGCGTGATGCCGTCGAATGCCATCCTCGCGGTGGCCTGCCGAACTTCGCAGCGAAGTTGGAAGCAGCGAAGCCTGTCACGATCGCGTACCTCGGTGGAAGCATTACAGCCGCGCCCGGTTGGCGAGTGCAATCGCGCCAGTGGTTTCAGCAGCAGTATCCGGATGCGAAGGTTGAGGAAATTCATGCGGCGATCGGTGGAACAGGTTCCGATCTCGGAGTGTTCCGACTTCAGAACGATGTGTTGCGACACAAACCGGATCTGCTGTTTGTGGAATTTGCAGTCAATGACGGAGGTGCGGCGCCGGCACAGATTCAGAAAGCGATGGAAGGCATTGTGCGGCAAACATGGAACGCAGACCCGGAAGTCGATATCTGCTTTGTCTACACGCTCAGCGAACCGGTCCTTGATGATCTGCGGTCGGGGAAGATGCAGCGTTCGGCCAGCGCGATGGAAGAACTGGCCGATCACTACCACATTGCGTCAATTCACTTTGGTGTGAAGGTCGTCGAGTTGGAAGCGGCTGGCAAGCTGGTGTTCAAAGCTGCCAAGCCGGCACAGGTGACCGAAGCAGAACCAATCGTGTTTTCCACCGATGGCGTGCACCCGCACGTCGAGACCGGACACCAGCTTTACACCGAAACCATTGCGCGATCCTGGCCAGCGATTCGGGATGCCGGCGAAAAACCAGTTGCTCACAGCCTTCCCGAGCCTCTGCGGTCTGACAACTGGGAACAGGCCCGTCAGCTGCCGATCACATCCGACATGTTGCACGGCGACTGGAAGCAACTCTCGCCCGACCACGCACTGGCGAAACGGTTCCAACGCAACATGCCCGAACTGCATCAGGCACAGCATCCCGGTGCGGCCCTGGAATTCACGTTCGAAGGGACGACGGCGGCGGTCTTCGATCTGCTTGGCCCCGATGGAGGGCGTTTGAACGTTCAACTCGACGACCGCGAGCCGTCGATCCGAAATCGCATCGACGGATACTGCACCTACCATCGTATGAGCAAACTGGCCGTCGCCAGCGAATTGCCTCAGGGACGTCACAAAGTCCGTATCACGTTGACTCCTGACATGCTGGACAAACGCAACATCCTGTTCGAACGTAATCGCCGGACTTCGATCAACACAAAGACAAATACGCGGAGCACACCTGGTATGTCGGCTCGTTGCTTGTGATTGGCAACGTGGTGCCTGGTGACGGAAAGTAGGTCGGATCGGTGCACCCGTTTTTCAAGAATTTGCCGACGGTGGAACAACCCAACCGCATCCGCTTGGTGGTCAGCGCGGCAACAACTTTCATGCGGTTGTCGCTAGGGATCTGTCTTGCTGCCGCCGCCTTCGCGGAGCAGCCCGGCGACACCGGGACTCCTGCACCGATTCAAACCGGGATGAGTATCAGCAGAATCTGCGCGATGTGCTGACTCTTCCCAAGCTCGACATCCGCGACATGCTGCCGGAAGACCGCGAAGATCATCACTTCAATAAAACGACGGAGACGCTCGACATCTCGCGTGTGCAACTGACGGCGTATCTCGACGCGGCCGAAGCGGCATTGCTGAAGGCGGTCGCGAGTGGAGTCAAGCCGCCGCCATTGACCACTTATCGCGCAGTGGGGCGAATGCTGTTTGCGGAAAAGACGACTTTCGGTAACCGGGAAGCGATGTTCTTCGCAAAGGACTCCAGGGCGATCGATAACCAACAGCTCGATGAATCGCCCGATGATCCCGGCATCGAGCTGGCGTTGTTTCGCTCCGCTCACTGGCCTTACTACGGTTATCCACAGGGTTTCGTTGCCAGCCGTCCCGGTGAGTACCGTGTGCGATTCTCGGCACGAGCGGTCCTGCAGGTTCCCGAGTTTGAATTGACACCGGCAACGCGGCCGGTGCCGATGACATTTCGGGCTCGCAAGCCTTCCGGTCCCGACGTCTCTGGTGACGTGCGCCCACCGGCGGGCTGATCGACATCCTTCCCGAACGTGCCGACTACGAAACCACGGTACAACTGCGAAAGGGCGAGACATTGGAGTACAGCCTGCTCGGCCTGCCTGTGCCGCTGGCCCGTAACGTCAATGGCGGGCCACCGACGTACCGTTTTCCCCCGTTTCCAGAGGGAGGTCAGCCGGGTGTCGCATTCCAATGGCTACAGATCGAAGGCCCGTTGTCACCCGAAGATTGGCCACCGGCATCCCATCGCATATTGTTCGGTGAACTGCCGATCGCTGAGCCGCAGTACCTGAACGCTCTGACAGTGGATGTGGTTTCGGAAAACCCGCAGCAGGACGCGCAGCGACTGCTGGGCGGCTTCATCCGACGTGCCGCAAGGCAACCGCTGTCGAACGAGACTCGGCAGACGTTCGAGCGGCTGATCCTCGCAAGATTGGAACAAGGGGCACCGTTTGCCGAAGCGATGCTGGCCGGATACAAAGCCTTTCTCTGCTCACCGCACATGCTTTACCTGTACGAACCGTTCGAGCGGGACGATCACTACGCGATCGCCTCACGACTGTCGCACTTCCTGACCAACACGCGGCCCGATCGACCATTGATGGATCGGGCACGCCGGCGGCAACTTCGCAATGTCGATGTTTTGCATGAGGAAACGAATCGTCTGATCGAACATGATTCATTCGACCGATTCGTCCGCAACTTCACCGACTACTGGCTGAACCTGCGGCATGTGCATCGCGATGAACCGGATGTGCGCCTGTATCCGGAGTACCGCTTTGATGCCTATCTGGTCGAATCGATGGAGCGCGAGACGCGCACGTTCTTCACCGCGATGGTTCGAGAGAACATGCCTGTCCGAGTTCTGATCGACGCCGATTTCGTGTTTGCCAACGATCGACTGGCCAGGCATTATCATTTACCGCCGGTCCCCGGTTCAGCGATCCGCAAAGTCCTCCTGCCGGTCGGTAGTCCCTACGGCGGTCTGCTGACGCAGGCGGCGATATTGAAAGTCACCGCCAACGGCACGACAACATCGCCCGTGATCCGGGGAGCCTGGATCATGGACCGACTGATCGGACAACCCGCACCTCCTCCACCCGCCAGCGTTCCTGCGGTCGAACCGGATATCCGCGGTGCAAAGACAATTCGTGACCTGCTGGCGCTGCACACGAAATCCGCAACGTGTGCGGGCTGTCATGCCCGCTTCGATCCCGTCGGCCTGGCGCTGGAAAACTTTGACGTTCTCGGGGGTTGGCGAACTCGGTATCGCGGCCTGGAAGAGGGTGAGAAAGTGACTGGAATCGACTATGATTGAAACCTCATGCCGCGTTTCACGGCAAAGCAGGAATCGAAGAATCCCGTACCAAAGGCGCACGTTATGAAGTTACCGCTCGTTGTGTTCTTTCTGCTGTACGGCACGGTCGCTGCCGCGGAAATGCAGTCTGACACCGTGATGGTACCGATGCGCGACGGAATCTTGCTGGCGACGGACATTTATCGCGATCCGGATATCGCAACCGCTCCGGTCGTACTTGTGCGCACTCCCTACAACAAAGACCGTGCAAAAGTAACAGCCCGGCGGTTCGTCGATGCGGGTTATGTCGCCGTCATTCAGGATTGTCGTGGCGCGAATGCCTCCGAAGGAATGCTGATACCCTACAACAACGAGGGACAGGACGGTTACGACACGATCGAGTGGATCGGCAAGCAACCGTGGTGCAACGGTCGGATCGGAATGTGGGGCAGTTCCTATGTGGGCGCGGTGCAATGGCAGGCTGCCGTTGAGAAGCCGCCGGGATTGGTGACCATGATCCCGCGGGCCACATGGAGCAACTTCTACCGCAATCTGTACCTCGGCGGAGCCTGCCGCATGCTGATCACTCGCTGGGCCGCTGGCAATTCGTTGCATCCGGAAGATGCAACTCCGCCGACCGATTGGGACGCGGTCTATCGGCATCTGCCCCTGAGCGAAATGGATCGGGCAATCGGCTGGCCGATTCCTTGGCTCAGCGGCATCTACACTCATCCGGAACCCAATGGCTACTGGTCGCGGCTCAATCTGAGCGATCAGATCACCGATCTTGAATTGCCGATCCAGCACGTCGTCGGCTACTACGACTTCTTCTCACGTGAGTCGGTCGGCAACTTTCGGCGGATGAGTGAGGCAGCCCGCAATCCTAAAACGCGCAATCAGCAACAGCTCATTCTTGGCCCCTGGGATCATGGAACGATTGGCAAGTCGCAAGTTGGCGAAGTCGACTTCGGCCCCCAAGCAGAGTGGGATTCCGTCGCCGCGAATCTCGAATGGTTTGACAGGTTTTTAAAACAGGATACCGAGGCCATGGCCAAGCCCTTCGCTCCCGTCCGCTACTTCGTGATGGGCGAGAATGTATGGCGTGAAGCAGACTCATGGCCTCCACAGCACTTCGAGCCGACCTCGTTCTATTTGCATTCCGACGGCCACGCAAACGCCCACGGTGATGGGCGACTTGATCTTTCGCTGCCCTCGGTCGAGGAGTCTGCCGACAGCTTCCGTGCCGATCCAAACAATCCGGTTCCCGCCTGTCCGGTCACAGAGGCGCGGCCGCTGCACGCCGCAACCTGGGCGCCGGTCGACCAACGCGTGATTGAAGGCCGTGACGACGTGTTGGTGTACGCAACCGAACCACTTGCCGAGCCACTCACTTTCGCTGGCAACCCTGAGGCGAAGATTTTTGTGTCGGCAGACACCGTCGATGCCGATTGGGTCGTCAAACTCATCGACGTGCATCCCAGCGGCTTTGCACAGAATCTGGCAGTCGGAATCCAGCGAGGTCGTTATCGCGAATCCGAGCTCGAGCCGAGACCGCTCGTTCCTGGCGAAGTTTACCAGCTTACCATCGATCTCGGTCCGGTCGCCGCCACGATTGGCAAGGGACACCGATTGCAGGTCGATGTTTGTGGCGCGTACTTCCCGTTGTTCGAACGAAACACAAACACGGGCGAAGGGCCGACCGGAACGCGCACAGTGATTGCCACCGAGAAGGTCTATCATTCCCCCGCGAGAGCGTCGCGCGTCGTGTTACCCACTGCTACGAATTGAGGATTCAATGATGAAGTATTGCATGAGCCTTGCCGGCCTGATGGTCGCCGCAGTTGCCTTGGGGCAGACGGGCGATGCCCGTCGGTTGCTTGATGAAAGCGGAACCACCGGCGGATTGATCGTGCATGTCAACTGCGGCGATGGCAGCCTGGCCACGGCAATGGCTGAGGCGGCGACTGCGACGGTCGTCCAGGGTTTGGACTCCGACCGATCCAACGTCCAGCAGGCACGCCAGCGATTTCGCTCACTGCCCGCAGCGAGTCGGATGTCGGCCGAGCATTGGACGCGCCACGACCTGCCCTATGCCAGCAACCTCGTAAACCTGTTGATTGCCCAGGACGCCGATTGGTTGTCAACGGAAGAGGCGATGCGTGTGCTGTCACCTGGCGGGACCTATTACCGACAGCAGGATGGTGAGTGGAAGAAACAGGTCAAACCAGCAGCGTCGGGCGCGGGCGACTGGACGCATTATCAATACGATGCCACGAACAATCCCGTCGGCGCCGATTCGGGTGTGGGCCTGCCGAGACATTTTCAGTGGTCGGGTAAACCACTTTGGTCGGCCGCTCACGAAAGTATGGCCAGCCTGAATGCAATGGTGTCGGCCAAGGGACGCGTGTTTTACATCATCGACGAGGGTCCGCGGGCGTCGATTCAACTGCCGGCCGACTGGCAACTGGTCGCACGCGACGCTCACAACGGCATCATCCTATGGAAAAAGCCGCTGACACAGTGGCTGACGCGATACTGGCCATGGAAGAGCGGTCCGGCGCAAATGCCGCGGAAGCTGATTGCCATCGCGGATCGGGTTTACCTGCCGTTGGATATCAATGGCCCACTCGTCCAACTCAACGCCGCGACCGGCGAACGGCTGCAGACCTACGAAGGGACCGGTGCGGCCGAAGAAGTGATCCATACCGATGGGATCTTATTGGTCCAGGTCGATCCCGATCCGGGTGACATGGCAGAACTTGAACGCCAGCGGCAAATGCGCCGACACTTTAACTACGACGGTCCCAACCGTGTCGTGATCGATCATGACAAAGCGAAGCGAATCGTTGCCATCGAGGCTCAGTCGGGCAGGCAGTTGTGGACACGGATCGGACCCCGCGTGTTGCCGCTGACGTTAGCGTCGCGCGACGGCAATGTTGTCTATCACGATGGCCAGAATGTCGTTTGTCTGGATTTGCGAACAGGAGCCGAAAAGTGGAAATCGGAACCGCTCGAACAGCGATTAGCAATGTACTCCGAGGATGCGCCGACGCTGGTGTTGCACAAGGACGCCGTGCTGTTCGTATCGGAACGCAGAATGACGGCGCTATCGATTTCCGATGGCAAGACGTTGTGGAAATCGGATTGGACTCAAGGTGATTACCGTAGTCCGGCCACGTTGATGCTGATGAACGATCTGGCATGGTCGATGGATATCACCTCCGCTCGGGCGCCGGGGACCTTCGTCGGGCGCAATCCTCTGACCGGCCAAGTCGAGAAACAATTCGATCTTCCTCCGTTCCAAGGCATTGGACATCACCGTTGTTACAAAGCAAAAGCGAGTGGCGATTTTGTGCTGCTGTCGCGATCGGGTGTCGAATACGTTAATCCGACGACGCAATCGTACGACGAAAACCATTGGATCCGCGGTGCCTGCTTGTATGGGATCTTGCCGGCCAATGGCATGCTCTATTCGACTCCTCACGCCTGCGCTTGCTACATCAAAGGCAAGTTGAACGGGTTCTGTGCGATGACTCCCGGCGAAACCGGACCGGCTCGCCCGTCCGATACCAGCGGCGAAGTGATCGAAAAGGGAATTGCCTTTGGCCAGAGCATCCATGTCGATCAGCGCGATGACGATTGGCCGACGTACCGGCACGATTTTCGACGTAGCGGTCGAACCAAGTTCCCCGTCACCAGTGACTTGAAACAGACATGGAAATCCGACGTGGGAGGCGATCTGAGCAGCGTGACGGTCGCCGCGGGATTGGTGTTTGTCGCGCAACGTGATCGCAATACCGTGGTTGCTATCGATGCCCAGGATGGCCTGGTGGCCTGGCAGTACACCGCGGGAGGAACCGTCGACTCGCCGCCGACGATCGATCGCGGGCGAGTGTACTTTGGGTCGGCCGACGGCAGCGTTTATTGCTTGCGCGCTTCCGATGGCGTCTTTCTGTGGCGGACGCGTGTCGCGCCGGCGGAGCGCCGAGTCGTGGCTTATGGCAGAGTCGAATCGGCCTGGCCGGTACACGGCAGCGTTCTGGTACACGATGGTGCCGTCTACTGTTCGGCAGGCCGATCGTCGTTCTTGGATGGCGGCATCAACGTCGTCAAGCTCGATCCCGAATCGGGCCAGGTCGAAACCAGTTATACAGCCTACGACTTGGATGCCGAAGGAAAGCAGCCACCGCTAAAGGGTTCCTTTGACATGGACGGTGCGTTGCCCGACATTCTATCGGGTGACGGCGAGCGCATATTCATGCGGCACCTTTCCTTTGATGCCAAGACCGTTTCGCCGCGCGAACCAGCGCCACACGCATTTTCGCCGACGGGCTATCTGGACGACAATTGGTGGCATCGGACCTACTGGGTCTACGGCGATGATACCAAGGGCGGTTACGGCGGTTGGTGGCAGGCCGGCAACAAGCTACCTGCGGGTCGGCTGTTGGTTCACGATGACGACTCCGTCTATGCGTTTGGCCGTTCATTTTATGCCGGGATGAACGCTGCTCAGTTCGGACGCGGCGAAACTTACATGCTTTACTCGTCCGAAAAACAGTCAGGCAAAGAGCCTAACTACGAGCAAGCGATGCAGGCGCGGCGACGAGGCGACGACCTTCATATCGATTGGAGTCAGTTCCGAACGACTCCCATCAAGTGGTCCGAGGAATTGCCGTTATTGGTGCGGGCGATGGTGCTCGCCGATCGCACCCTGTTCGTTGCCGGACCGTATGGCGACGCGGTGCGATCGATGGACTCGTTCGAAGGAAAACGGGGCGTTCGCTTGGCCGCGGTCTCTGCCGATGACGGTCGGCTGATCGCCAATTACGAAATCGATGCGTTGCCCGTCTTTGACGCTCTAGCAGCAGCCGGCGGGCAACTTTTTATGTCGATGAAAGATGGCTCGGTTCGATGCTTTGGCCCCGCGGGGACGCCGCTCGAGTCGGCTTTGTCCGACAAGATCGAGAAGTTGCCCGAAGAATTGATGAAGGACGATGAGCAGTACCGCGAAGAGGTTCGCGAGAAGATCGGGCCGGCGCGCGACGCGGCCCCGTCCCGTCCTCGCAAGCAGCTAAAGGGCGAAAGCCGTGAATCGAACTTCAGCGACGTCAGCGGCGGAAAGGTGGTCGCGTCGCCGCTCGGCTATCGGCTCGGTGCGGACGAAGGGAAACTGGCTTTCGCTCTCAAGAAGCTCGATCATCCCATCACCACCCGTGCGACCTGGACGTTTCGAATGAAGGCTGCCGAAGGCTTTCCGAATCCACCCTATTACCAAAATGGCTTTTTCATCTTCGGCGATGGCACCAAGGACGAACAGTTGATCAAATGCGGCATTCAGTTTGTTCAAGGTATCGCCACCATCAATCAAGGTCCGACGTCTGGCAAGAACGCCATCCGCAAACCGCTTGAGGGGGATTTGCACAAGGTATTCGAGATTCAAGTTTCCGTGGATCTGGAGAAACAACAGGTGACGATGACCACGGCGAATCAAACGTTGACCGCGCCATTGAAACGCCGTCTCGACTCTTTGACAACCGTCGGATTTGCCAGCTGGAATTCGGTAACCGACTTCACAGAAGTCGTAACGAAACAATCGTGGTAGCTTTGGAAAAAGGTTGTCACGCGGCTACGGCGCGGCCATCATCAAGGAACTGCAAGCATGAACGTCTCGATGCCCGTCACGATCACCGCCAATCCTTCCGCCTCTGAACTCCAATTGCCTACGCAGGAACTCGACGAGCTAGGCTACACGGTGCTGCCGTCCTGGATGTCAGAGAAGTTGCTTGCCGAACTGCGAACGAAGGTCGCGGAACTTTATGAACTTGAGGGAAGTGCCGCTGGCAGCGAGTTCAGGCGAGAGCCTGGATGTTTGAGGCTGGCGAACCTTGTCGACAAGGGTGCCGTGTTTTCGCAGATCATTGCCGTGCCGATGATGCTGGCTCTCGTCAAACATGTGCTCGGCCCCGAATATAAGCTCAGCAGCCTCAATGCCCGCACAGCGCTTCCCGGCTGCGATCCGCAACCGCTGCACGCTGACATGGGTGCCATTCAAGATGACCGTGGCAACTGGGTTTGCAACATCATCTGGATGCTCGATGCATTCACGGACGACAACGGCGCCTTGCGCGTCGTGCCCGGATCGCATCACTGGCGCAAGCTGCCTCAAGAGGAACTGTCGGACCTGCGTGCGACTCATCCTGCCGAGCGGCGGATCACCGCCGAAGCTGGCAGCGTCGTCGCGATGAACGCCCACGTTTGGCATGGAGGACTTGACAATCGATCCAATGGGTCTCGCGCCGCGCTGCACGCGTTCTATTGCCGGAGCGACAAACCACAACAGCAGTATCAAAAGCAGCTCATTCGCCCCGAGGTCCAAAACCAGCTCCCTGCCCAGCTGCGGCGACTGCTCGCGCTGGACGACAAACTCAATGACGAGCTATCGAGCGCCGTCACTGTCCGCAGTGGGTTCCTATCCATTCCATCATGAAACAGACACTCGTATTACTCACGGCCCTGCTGCTGGCGCCGCTCGTCTCACATGCCGAAACGCGTGAACTGATCCTCGTCGCCGGTCAGTCCAACGCCGTCGGATATGATGCCTATGCCGACGAGCTGCCCGGTGACGCTTCTGATAACGAAGTGATGTTCTGGTTCCGTACCGGTGATCCGCCGCCCGATGATCATGACACCAGCAGCGAGGGGAAGTGGACGACTCTGGGTGCCCAGCCTCGCGGCAATCCACTCCCGCGCGTCTCCGCCGATGGCGAGCCGAGTCTGCCGCGGCAGTATGGGAATTTCAAAGCGGCCGAGGGAGGATTCGGTCCTGAAATCGGTCTGGCCCGCGAACTGAGCTCGAAGGGAAGCGGTCCGCTTGCGATCGTCAAGGTGGCCTTCAGCGGCACGGGGTTGCGGAGTGATTGGAACCCGGCCGATCCCGGAGACGGCGGAGCCTGTTACCGCGTCTTGGTTCACGAGACCAAGGCTGCGATCGCGTCGGCCAAAACGCAGGGGATCGAACTCCATCTCCGCTCGCTGGTCTGGGTTCAGGGGGAGAGTGATTCCAACGCCGAGGATGCGGCGAACTACGAAGAATCCCTTGCCGCCATGCTCGACGCACTGCGCCGGGATGTCGACGCCCCGCAGTTGATCGCGCTGGTGGGCGTGAACACGCGGTTTGGCAACGGAAACAACCCTCACGTCGCTACGGTGATCGCCGCACAGAAGGCCCTCGCCGCCAATGATCCGCAGTGCGTCTACGTGGACACGGCCGGCGCGGAAACGCTGCCGCCAACGCACACCCATTTCACCGCCGCCGGCACCTTGGAAATCGGCAAACGGTTTGCCACGGACCTGCTGGAAAAAAGGACGATCAACATCGCAACCGAGGTGACCACTGCGACTCCCAACTTTGTGCTGATCTTCACGGATGATCAAGGATACCAGGACATCGGCTGTTATCGCAGCTACCGCGTCCAACTTCGGGCGTGCTACTTCGATTCGTTGCGATCGTTGGGGAGTCGGTCTTGTTCCCGACCGAGTCCAGTGGTCGAGCGCCGAGGTGTGATCTGGCGATGCCAAAGGAATCAGAACCCGACCCAACATATCGTTCATACCGTCGCATTCGCAATCGCCTTCCAGAAACGACGGAAACCTCCAAGCGGCTGGGCATAAACTTAACATAGGCACAACTCTCTCACCTGGTATGTCGTTGAACATCAATGCGCTCGGCCTGCGGTTAACTGCTTTCACTGTGCTGTGCATGACTAGCGTAACCGGCCCTGCTGTTGGGCAGACAGAAACCAATTCTTCCCCGCCATCTGCTGAGGATCAGGAGACTCGATTGTCGTTGGACGCCGCCGCAATTCAAAGTCGCATTGCGCTCTACTCCGACACGACAAAGGGCCAGGACCACGCGGAGGGGACGCGACAGTTTCAGGCTGTCGCCGACCGATTCATCGGAGAACTTTCCAACCGTCTTGCCAATAGAGACTATTCCAATCTCTCTGTTCCGTTCGTCTTCGAAGACCAGCGCCTTCTCGATCAAGACTCCGTGAAAGCTCGCCTGAACGAAAGCATCTTTCCGGGCGTCTTTGGCTTGGCAAAGAAGAAAAGGATCCTGCTCATTGATACTCTTGAGCAGCTCGAGAGCTTGTTGGAGAAACGCGTGCCAGCCGAAGCTCGGGACATGTGGGCCCAACACATCACTGACTCATCAAAGATTGCCGTTGTCTCCGGCGGTCCAATGCTGGTTGGCCTGTCGCTGCGAAAGTCGGACGGAGAGTGTACTGTCTGCGGGCTCCTGTTTGCCTACTTTCCAAAACAAGAGGCGAGGATTTTCAGGGCTGTCAGTGGGGATTTGCTCATCGAGCACTGAGCAATTGGCATGTTGAATGTGGTTCTGGCATGCTTCCAGGCGGAAGTTCGCTTGGAAATCGACACGCGATTGGAAAGAAAACGGCATCCGACTCGAAGGATACCTATGAAGTCATCGGTGTGATTGGCCGTGGCGGTATGGGCGTGGTTTTCAAAGCCTGCGAAGGTACGCTGAATCGCTTTGTGGCTATCAAAATGTTGTTGCCACATCTGGCCGCTTCCGGCGCAGCACGCACGCGGCTTGCTCGCGAGGGACAAGCTGCAGCCGCCATCATTGATGACAATGTTACGCCGATTTATAGCGTAGCCGAATGGCAGGGCGTGCCTTACTTGGTCTCTCAGTATTCGCGTGGTGCAACGCTAGAGAAACGCATTCAGGATCAAGGGCCACTGGAACTGAAAGAGATTTTGCGGATCGGCATGCAGACCGCTCGTGGACTGGCGGCTGCACATGCTCAGGGACTCGTGCATCGGAAGATAAAGTGCCGGGAACGAATGGCACGAACTTAGCGAGCGTTCGTGCCGCGACAGGCTGGTGTCTAGCCTTTAGGCGATCTTCAAGGGCGAGCAATCGGCTAAAGCCTGCACACCAACTCCTTATGCTCGTGCCATTCGTGCCGGGAACCGTTGGTTCCTCCGATGGTGCGCGGACGACGAATCGGGGACGGCAAGTGTTATCGCGGCGCCGGTCGATCGATCCGGCGGCGCTGCGGTGGTAATCGACTTGCGGTGCGATTCGCATCGCTCGCGGTATCCAGCGCTCACGCATCGCATTGCACCTGTTGCCGGCGATTGGATTCTTTCGAATGACCGGGAAGCGTTGCCGAGACCTTGCCAATGGCTATTGGCTCATGTCGGCGGTTCGCGGCAGAGCATCGACGAATCCGGCATCGGTTCGCTCCAATTCGGACATCGCTTTCTCTCGCAGTTGCACTAGCAAGGCGTGGTGCTCAGGCTTCAAAGCAAGATTGACAAGTTCCTCGGGGTCCGCGTCTAAGTCATAGATTTCTTCAATTTCGTCGGCGACGAAAGTGCGAATGTATTTGTATCGGCCGTCGCGCAGCAACGCGTACCACGGGACATTGGAAGTCTCGGTCAACGACTCGTCGGTTGGAATTTTGTCGGTGTCACTACCATAGGACCGACCGGTGTGCGTCATCAACATGAGTGAATTCCATTCGCTTGACTCAGGATTCTGAAGCAGGGGTCGGATGTCGCGGCCGTGCGTTTTCCAGGGGACGGTGACGCCGGCGGTATCACAAAACAGCCGTACCAAGTCGGGCCCATTGAGGGGATGGCGACAGACTTTTCCCTCAGGCAATTTACCCGCATGGCGAATGATCAACGGGGACGCGATCGTTGAATCATAAGGCGCCACTTTCTGATTGAAGCCGTGTTCGCCCAGGCCAAACCCTTGATCGGCCGTGTACACGATGACTGTGTTTTCAAGTTGGCCAGAAGCTTCGAGTGCCGCAACGAGTCGTCCGACACCTTCATCGATCGCCATCGCGCACTCGTTGGTCTGCTGCACCCAATCGTCGTACGACTGGCCAGGAGTATTGGTGTTAAAATTGCTGGCCGCGACTTGTTTCTTACGGCGGTATGCTTTGCCGTCGGGGCCCCGCATCCATGCCGATGTCAGATCCAGATAGTTCGGCTTTTCGGGCCATGGCCCGAAAATATCCGCGGGCAGCGGCGCAACGTTGCCGGCCAATTTCCCTTCGTGCCGATCGGCGGGCGTTGTCGGTCCATGCACGGCGCCGTAGCACAACCATAAGTACCATGGCTTGGCAGCGTCTCGATGTCCGCCATTGATGTATTCGACGGCCCAATCGGTGTAATTATCAGTCGAGTAACCATCCGTTAATCGGTCGACGCCGTTGAACGTGACAATTTGATCTTTGAAGTAGTTGCCGGCGTTTTCGGGATGTGCGGGGCGATTCCAGACAATTTGATGATCCCAGTCGCGTCCGTTCCCCGTGTCGATACCCGTGTGCCATTTGCCGATCTGCGCAGTGTGGTAGCCTTGTTCGCGAAACACAGACGGCCAAAAACGACATTGTTTGGGATCATAAATGCTGGCAGGATAAGTCCCTTCCATCCGCATCGACTCAATCGCATGCTGGAGACGCCCGGTCAATAAGCTGGCTCGTGAGGGCATGCACCAGGCCCCGAAGTAACAACGTTCGAAACGGACCCCTTGTCGAGCCAGTGCGTCGATATTCGGTGTGTGGACCCAATCCGGGGTTTCTGGATAACAGGAGAGCGTTTTATAGGACTGGTCGTCGGCATAAATGAACAAGATGTTCGGCCGCTCGGCGTGACACGTACGGCTCGTGAGAGAAGCGATGATCAGCAAGATCGCGAATAGGAACTGAGAACGCATCCGGGCACTCCAATCGTGTTGCGGTATGACCCTTGAATGAACTCCAAGATTGTACCGGTTGTCGCAGTGCAATGTGACGCGATGACCCGGATGCCACTGTCCTGTCAAAAAACGCAAACGAGCACTTTGGCCGACAATTCGGATCGGCGCAGCTGCCTCCGGGCCAATCGTTTTGAATCGCTGTTACCGACTATTCTTCGGTACATGTCAACTCGATTTCGGCATGATAGATCAATCCCCAGTCCTGCCGGCGTTTGTAGCTCCGCAGCGTGTCGAGCAGTCGGGGGGCAACCAAATGCTCGCTGTCACTTCCATTGAGCGATATTCGGACAGGTTGTGAAAAATCAACCATTGAACGATTCAGCCAGATGGAGAATTTTTTTACGTTTTCTGTATGAATGACGATCCGGTTGCGACCCTGAATCGTCGCGTCGACCAATCCAGCCCGCACCGGTAGCACGTCAAGTTGAAAGGTCTGTTTGCGAAAATCTTCTGGCGTCTCATGGAACGAAGGTGACGGACCGCTCAGCGTGACATGATCGAAAGCGATCTCTCCGTCACCAGGCTCGTGAATCGTTATCCAGCGGTTATGTGGAGTTGCTGTATCGGACGAAGATTTCCAGCCGCGTGGCGAGATGGCAACAACATGCCTGGCATCCGGATCTCGCTTTGGTGCCAATACCCACGTTGCCATGCTAGTCATGGCATCTGCCGCTGGACGAATCGCATGGTTGCCGTTGTCTTCAACGTACACGTGCGGAATCCCAAGTTCCGTCAGACGTCGATGGGCCGTTCTGGCATAGAACACGTCGGTAAAGCGAGGGCGTCCTGGTTTTCCGTCTACCGACGGGGCAGCATCGTTTGCTCCATGCCGGATAAACAGGGGTGTTCCAGTCCAAGCTTTCCAGTGAGTCGTTTTCCATGCCCCCGAGAAGACGAATCCTCCAGCCAAACGGTCACTCAGACGCTGGCAAAGATGAAAGGCACCAAAGCCGCCCATGGAGTATCCGCCGAGAAATACTCGATCTCTGTCAACATTGAACCGGTAGCAGCATTCTTGAATGACTGCACTCACGTAATCGTCGGCACCAGGAACATTCCATCTCGCACCAGTCGTCTCATTCCACGGGGCGGAGGGTGCGACGATGATGAATGGTAGATCCGCGAAATGCGGCTGCAGCCCGATACTCTCGGGGTCGCTATCTGGATGCGTGACCACGTGCGCCGCATGTTCTCTTGGCGTGGTTCGTCCGCCGCCATGCATGAAAATGATCAAACCATAGGGCCTGGATGGTGTATATGCGTCAGGCACGTAATAGTGAAGCATGTCTTGTGCATAAGTCGCTTTGAGGTCCGGGCACGTAAACGCTTGTGCTGTCAATGCACCCGCCAGATCTTGACGATCCGAATTCCCAGATCGAGATAGCACGCTGACGACTTTATCAATGTCACCTTCGTAGGCGGCGATCTCGGCCACAGCCGAACTTCCCTCGCCACCTTCCTCATTCAGATAGCAACGGCAGGCTGTGATGATGTCGCCTTCGCTAGCGTAACTTTCAAATTGAAAACCCATCAGTAGCGTCAACGCTGCGACATGGGACAAAGCGTGTTTCCCGGGTTGTCGGATCAATGCCGGGATTGAAATCAGCGTCTTCCGCAAGTGTTTGGCAAAGTTTCCGGACATCGAAATGAATCCAAACGATTTCTAGGAATTGGCGATCGACGAACTCGCCGGAAAAAAGTGATTGCCGATGATACACCACCGGTCCGTTCGATTCGACACTTGCCGACGAGTCGACGCTTTGGCCAGCGATCCTATAGAATCATACGACCTCGATCGCGTTTCGATGATCCCAATTCCGCGAACGGGAGGTCGGATCGAACGCGGCGGGTCGATCTTTGGATACCGAGCGTACGAGGAGTTCGAAGTGTTAGACGGGGAGGCTGTTCGAATGATGGGAAAGGACCTGAAATGCAAATTTGGCGTGTAGCGATCTTGGGAACTGTTTATGCCGTCTTACTTGTGAAGACCGGAGTTGTTGCCTTGGGTGAAGACGTAACCGAGGTGAGTCAAGATTTTCGCGAGGATCTCGCATTTCTGAAGAGCCACACTCCCATCGTGTTGCTTGAAGAGGGGGACGCGGCGGTGGCCGTGGCACCGGCATACCAAGGCCGCGTGATGACGAGCACGGTCAACCGAGAGCACGGAGCAAGTTTCGGCTGGATGAACCGCAAGGTGATTGCAGCGGGATTACTTTCCGATACAGACCGGAAGGGCAGGTTGGAGGAGCATATCTATGTCTTCGGAGGTGAAGAACGATTTTGGTTGGGTCCTGAAGGTGGACAGTTTGCTCTGTTCTTCAAGCCGGGTACCAAGTTTGAGTTTTCGGATTGGACCACGCCTGCGGCGATCGACACCGAGGCGTTTGAACTGGTCAGTAAAACCCGCAATACCGCCGTCTTCCGACATCAATGCGAACTGACGAACTTCAGCGGAACGATGTTTACGATGGGATTCGATCGGACCGTTCGTATGCTCGACCGAGCGGCAGTTGCCAAGGTGCTGCAAACCGACGAGCTGTCGGGGAAGATTCGGTTCGTCGCTTATGAAAGCGACAATCGACTGACCAATCGCGGCGATCAAGCCTGGGTACCCGAGACAGGGCTGCCGTCGATCTGGCTGCTGGGGATGTACAACCCGTCGGCACAGACGACCGTCGTGATTCCTTTCAAACCAGGTGATGCAGCTGAACTGGGGCCGAAGGTGAATGACACCTATTTTGGCAAGGTTCCGCCCGAATACCTGGCGGTCGAAGACGACGTGCTATTCTTCAAGGCTGATGGCACGCGGCGTGGGAAGATCGGGATCAGTCCGCTCCGTTCCAAAGGGATCGCCGGCAGCTATGACGCTCGTGGCCAGGTGCTGACGATCGTGACCTACAACGTTCAGGACGCACCTCACGGATTTGTCAACTCGATGTGGGAACTTCAAAAGGATCCCTATCAAGGCGATGTGATCAATTCGTACAACGACGGATCTCCCGCCACCGGTGAACCGCCGCTGGGACCATTCTACGAATTGGAAACCTCTTCACCCGCCGCCGCGCTCAAACCTGGTGAGACGATGCAGCATGTTCAGCAGACGCTGCATATCCAAGGTCCGTCAGAATTGCTCGAGCCCATCGCCGAGCGGATGCTGGGCGCCCGGTTGGATCAAATCAAGGCGCGAACGAAAACTCCTGACGCCCAATGAGCGACACGAAAAACGTTGAACATCGCGCCAGTAAGAATCGCTCAATGCTGCCGTAGCGACGCGTCCCAGTATACTGATGACCGTCGTCGACAACGTGAATGATTGAGTCGGCTGCCTGGGCGGGCACTCGGATGTAAACATGCCAAATCTTAACAAGCATTACGATCGTGACTTATGAAACATGCATTGACCGTCATCGCACTCTGGCTTTCGCCGCTAACTCTGTTGCCATCGGTGAGTGCCGCGGATCCGACGCAGACGCCGAACATCGTGTTTTTTCTCGTCGACGACATGGGTTGGATGGACTGTGGTGTCTACGGTTCGCAGTATTACGAGACGCCGCATATCGACCGCTTTGCACAGCGGGCGATGCGTTTTAACAATGCCTATGCTCAACCGCTCTGCTCGCCGACGCGGGCCAGTCTGCTGAGCGGGCAGTATTCGGCGCGACATCGGATTACCAGCGCTACCGGACATCTGCCGCCACAACCGCCGGGGCATCTCTTTCAACAGGAATCCGCGCCGCCAAACGTGCCGATGTTGCTGCCGGAGAGTCAGAACTATCTCGACCCGTCGCAGATCACCCTGGCGGAAACTCTCAAGACGGCTGGCTATCGCACGGCGCATGTCGGCAAGTGGCACATCGGGACGACTCCGCCCCACTGGCCAGAGCAACAAGGTTTTGATGTCGCCTTCCACTGCCATCCCGATCCCGGTCCGCCGGGCAACTATTTCTCGCCTTACGGTGTGACCGCAGAAGGTAATCCAACGAACAAAAATAAAGTCGGAACCATCACCGATGGTCCGCCGGGTGAGTACATTGTCGATCGCCAGGCAAACGAAGCAGTAGAGTTTATCCGGGGCAGTCAAGGCACGCCGTTCTATCTCAATCTTTGGTGCTATGGCGTTCACGGGCCGTGGGGACACAAAGAAGAATACACGCGATACTTTTCCAAGAAGAAGGACCCCAGCGGCCGGCAGGGAAATCCGATCATGGCCTCGATGCTGCGCAGTGTGGACGAGTGCTTCGGACGAATCCTGGATGAACTCGACTCTCAAGGGATCGCCGATAACACAATCGTGATTTTCTATTCCGACAACGGCGGCAACCAGCACAGCAACGTTCCCGGATCGGCGAAAACGGCGGCGGCGGAGCAGCACAATAGCGACTTTTTGAAAGATTGGCGGAAGTGGGCCGGAGACCAGCCGCCGACCATGAATACGCCGCTGCGCGATGGGAAAGGGACCCTTTACGAAGGGGGAACCCGCGTCCCGCTGATGTGGTCTTGGTCCGGAAAGATTCGACCGGGCAGCAGCAGCGAGGCAATCGTCGGTCCGATCGATTTCTATCCGACGTTGCTTGACCTGCTCGGCATCGCCAAACCCGAACAGCAGACTTTCGACGGCATCAGCTTTGCAAGCGTGCTCAAGGGCAACGACGATTTCTCCCGCGACGCATTCTTCAATTATCACCCACACGCCGGAGCCAACCGCGCCGGTGGCGTGTGGGTACGTAGCGGCGATTACAAACTCTTGCGTTGGTTCGGAAATCCGAACACGTTCGAACTCTACAACCTTCGTGAAGATATCGGCGAGACGAATGACCTCGCCGCGATGCTTCCGGGTAAGGTGCGGCAACTCGACGCTCTCATTGATGGCTTCCTGCAACAGACCGGTGCGACCTACCCGCGTCCCAATCCGGCATTTGATCCGGCGCGTGGCAAAGTCCCCGCCGATCCACTCGATGCCTGGAAACAACGTGGCTGCCAAGCCACCATCTCCGATGGCATTCTCACCATGAAGGGGACAGCAAAACCTGGAAACTCATTCCTCGGTCATGCCACCGGAAGAATGACCGCACCCGCGACGATCCGACTAAAAGTCCGCAGCGCTATCGGAGGTTCAAGCAGAATCGACTGCCTTCCTAAAGGAGCGACAGACGACTCGCACGTCTTGAGCACGCCTTTCGAGCTGAAGCCGGGAGACTGGCAGGAGATCAGTGTGGAACTCAAGCACAACGGTCCGCTCGGCGTTCTGCGACTGTATCTGCCAGCCTCCGACACCGACGCCGTTGAGATCGACGAGATCGAAATCCAACCCGCCAGCGGCCGCGGTGAGAACTGGAGCTTCTGAAGGATTGGTCCGGAACAATGCACATCGACGGCATTCGCCTCACATCCACCGACAACCAGCCATGAAATCAACCGCCATGAAGACCTCGCTTGCTCATTCCTCTGCAATTCTTTTGCCGATTTCCCTGCCTGCCGGCGAGTTAGACGTGAACTTGCTCGGCGGACCGTCGAACATGCAGGGGTTCGCCAAGATTGTCCGGGGGTTCGCCAAGATTGTCCGGGGGTTCGCCAAGATTTCCGCAATCCTTTGAGATCCGTGTGCCAGGCTATCTCGCGACGTTCGGCTGCCACCGCTCTGTTGATGGCTCTGAGCACGGTGCTGCTGGTTCCGCAGGCTTCATTGCAGGCCACCGATCGGCCGGGATCGAAGATGCCCAACATTGTCTTCATCTACGCCGATGATCTCGGCTTCGGCGATCTTGCCTGCCACGGGCATCCACACATCAAGACACCAAACCTCGACCGGCTGTCGCGCGAGGGAACCGATTTTCGCAGCTTCACCGTGGTGAATCCGGTTTGCTCGCCGAGCCGTACGGGAATCGTGACCGGCCAGTTTCCCTCTCGCTGGGGCGTGCATCAGCACTTCGCCAGTCACTCGCAAAACGTGGAACGCCACATGCCGGACTGGCTCGATCCCAAGGCGCCGCTGCTGCCGCGCATGCTCAAGCAGGCGGGCTATCGCACCGCACATTACGGCAAATGGCATCTCTCCGGTGGCGGGATCGATGACGCGCCGCTGCCCGCGGTATACGGCTATGACGACGCGGCGGTGTGGACCGGCCCGGGGCGACATGTGTTTGACGGCACAGATCGCAACTTCGCCAGTGGTGAAGCGTCGGCGCACGATAAGGACGCGGCTTCATGGATCAGTGTTGCCGCGACCGATCATGCGCTGCAGTTCATCGGCCAGTCGAAGGATTCGCCCTTCTACATCAATCTCTGGCTGCACGAGACGCATCATCTTGTCTCCGCGACCGACGACGACAAAAAGTTCTATCCAGATACCGCCGAGCCACAGCGCACCTACTATGCCGCCGTTACGCGAGCGGACCGCCAGGTGGGACGTATCCTCGACTTGCTCGACGAACTCGCGATCGCAAACGACACCCTCGTGATATTCTCCAGCGACAATGGCCCAGAGAACTCGCAGCCGAAACCCACGGACAAACTCTACTACAGCGTCGGCAGCACCGGTGGATTACGCGGACGCAAACGCAGTCTGTTGATGGGGGGCGTCAATGTTCCGCTGCTCGTTCGCTGGCCGGGCGTTGTGCCCGCTGGGCGTGTGGACAATGAAACGGCACTCGCCGGCGTGGATGTATTCCCGACGCTGCTCGCCGCCGCGGGAGTCGAGTCTCCCCAGGGCTACGTGTCCGATGGAGAGAACATGCTCGCGGCGTTCAAAGGCCAGTCGCAGACTCGCACCAAGCCGGTCTTCTGGTGGTGGCAGGGCAAACACTCCGGCGATGACTGGCCGGCCTTCGCGATGCGCGACGGCCCGTGGATGCTGCTCCTCGACGATACGAAACAGGTCGCCGAGTTGTGCAACGTGGTCGTCGATCGAACGCAGTCGAACAATCTGGCGGCGGAGCAACCCGAACGCGTGGCGCGAATGCGAGCTGCGATTGACAGTTGGTTCGCCACACTACCTGCGAGCGTCGATCCGGCGCTTCAATCGAAGACTGCAGTCAAGTCCGCTGCGATGACGCAAACGCCCAGTCCGCGCGCCGGCGGCTCCAAGGTCACACCCCAGCAGCGCTCCCGAGCCCTGGCCCGCTGGGATACCGATCAAGACGGATTCCTGACGCTGGATGAATACAAAGTCGGACTGAAGAATCAGCCCAACCTCGAAACCCGTTTCAAAAACTTCGACAAGAACGGCGATGGTCACGTTAGCCGCGAAGAGTTCGTGGGGACTGGCGAAAAGTAGCTCGCCAGCCAAGCACACCAGGCAGCAAGAGGATTCCCAATATCCAGGTTCATCGACTGCATGAACGATTCTCACAAAGGAACGCCAAGGCCATAAGGAAAGAGTGCGGGTGACCCGTGAAGATCACCCGCACTCGGAAGAGCGGGCGCATCGCCCATTCTTTCATTCCTACTTCGATCACTCGGGGCGTCGCGGCCGTTCCGGGCGGTCACCGCCGCCTTCGGTTGGACGACCACCTCGGCCGGGGTCACCGGCACCCGCGCCGGCACCCACATCGGGACCACGACGATCGGGACCACCGCCGTCATGCATGCGGATAAATTCCGCGATGAACGTTCGCATCTCGTCCCGGTTCAGCTTGCCATCGCTGTCGGCATCGAACTCGAAGGCATGAGCCAGCATTCGATCGGGATCTGGCCCCGTCCCAGGTCCACCAGGTCCACCAGGTCCCCGGCCAAATCCTCCACCGGGTCCACGACGCCCCGGGCCACCTTCACCACCTCGACCTCCACCGGGAGGACCCTCGGGTCGTGGTCCACCGGGAGCGGCGCCTTCGCCACGACGACCGCCGCCTGGGCGTCCATCGGCCGGACCGCCGCCGCCCGGTCGACCAACCGGAGGGCGTATTTCGTCTTCGGTCAGCATGCCATCCTTGTTCCTGTCCAGCGTCATCAAGGATTCGGCAGCGTGCTTGATTTCCTCGGCTGAAATCACGCCATCGCGATTCATATCCAACGCTTCCACGATCGGCATTGGCCGGCGATCGCCACCACCACGCCCGCCAGGTCCGCGGGGACCGCCGCCCGGACCGCCACCGCCCGGTGGTTGCGCCAGCGCTGTCGCCATCCCGGCAGCAGCCCAGATACCGACCGTCCACATCAATCGTTTCATCTCAATTTCTCCAAACAGTTTTGGTTGAACATCTACACAATTCGCAGTTCGGCCAACTGGCCAGGATTTCGATCGAGTTCTTTCTGACGCAGTACAGCAAAAACGGTTTGATCTCGAACCTACTCGACGACTCGAAACACATCGTTCCGCTTTACCACAAATGGACGGGCACCTGTGCCGAATTCGAGGTGGCAGTCGAGTAAGACCCCAATCGTCGCGTCATCGGGGATCGCGAACTGGGCGATCACGACGTTGCCTTCACGCGAAATCGTCGACGCCTCAAACGGTCCGATCTGCACCCAGGTAGGTTTCTCGGTTGGCACTGCGCGGCGTGAGTTCTCGGGAACCAATTCAAACCGGATTGAGTGCGTTTCGCCTCGCGCCGCCGTTCCCGGTCGAACGGTAGCGATGACCTGCTCCATCGGTGTCCCCGGTTGCGTGTTGTCGATGAGGGCGCCGGTACCCGATCGGCCAAGTTCGCGGTTGTTGGACGGTTCGACGACTCCTGAGTACCCGCCGAGGATGTAGGGGAAGCGACCTGGCGTGACGTGATAATGATAGCCGCGAAGCTCGTCCGTGTGGCCGTTGCAGACATCCAACGCTTGATCATCGCGGAGATCTTTGGCCATCGTTCCCGCTGCTTCATAAGGTCCATAGAGCGGGAATCCGTCAAATGCAAAGCCGATGATCGGCGAGTGCTTCTTGCCATCGTCAGAGAACGGCGATTTCACGCAAGTCGGATATTTATGGTAGTGATAGACGCCGGTTTGTTGAGGGTGTCCGCAGCAGGAGTCGAGCCAGACTTCCGAATAGCCTTCGACCGCGTTCATCCCTTCTATCTCGAAGGGATTGAAAAACACGACGCCATTGAGCGCGGTCCCGATCGGTCCCCTCGGCAAGCGAGTAACTTTGTCCGCCAGCTTTGGCTCCAACGGCAATCGGAATGTAAAACTCTGCACGCGGATCGCATTCGGATTGCCGTTGTTCGGAAAGATCGCCGTCGGATGATTCGGGTAGCCTTGGCTTTCGATCACCAAGAATCGCTCGTCGTGACGGATTCGCACTTCGTCGATTCCGTCCATATTTGAGTCACGAGTGTGGTACGAGAACAAATCGACAAACCGCTCACCATCCTGGTAGAAATAGAGAGGCTTGTCGCCTTCCCGCACGAACCACCGTCCACCGATCGGTGTCAAGTCGCCCGCTGGCACTGCGCCCGGCGCAACGCCAGCGCTGAATGCCAGCATGATTGCAATCACAACGAATGGTTCGGAGAACAAGTGTCGTCTTTTGCTGCTCGAATACGACGGTAAAGAGTGATGCATGGTGCGATGTCCGCTCAAATAAATCGGGGCGCAGGGTATCCCGGTCGATGGTGGTCGTGAAGCGTCGGCAAAATCGATGTGGCTTGTTTCTCAAGCATACCCGATTTGATCATGCCTCGAGAACCGATGCTGCTGCCGTGGCCTGCACTTGCCTGGCCTGCACCTGCTTGTCTTTACCATCTGTGACCGCTGCGCGGTCAATCGTTGGTGTTTTCCATGTCACAGTTGAAAGACTTGTGGGTAAAGACAAGCCTGCACCTGCCTGGCCTGGACAACATGGAGTTGGTTTCCAACGAAAAGGGACGACCAAAAGACCAACCATCAACGAAGGCAGCTTCTTCCCCCAAATTAGGTACCGCTTGATGTATAACATGAGTGTCTCCCGCCCGAAACGATTTATCGACAAAGTTAAAACATGAATCACCCGATGATGTCTCTGATCTTTGCCGTGCTTGCCTCGTCCATGCCCTCGGGCGTGCTTGCAGCGGACGAATCAGAGATCGCAGCTCTACGGCTGATCGGCGCCGAAGTGAAGCAGTCCGACGGTGTGATCACCTCGATCAATGTGAACTGCCAGGATTTTGACGATTCTGATTACCAACTCATCGGCAGTCTCACCTCGCTGAAGTCACTCACGATCGGCGGACATCCAAGCACGTTGACCGACGAGCATTTGCAAATGTTGACCGGTCTGAAAGATTTGGAATCCATTCAACTGGACGGCGCGGTATTGAGTGACGAGGGATTTCGACACTTCACCGCTTTTACGAAACTGAAGCGATTGTCATTGTTTCATCCCTCACGTGATCGAGACGACTTTACCGGAACCGGACTGGCGTATCTCAAGAGCCTGCCAGAATTGGAGCGGCTAACGTTTGCCGGAGCAACTGCGGGTGACGAAGCGATGCGGGCCGTTGGTCAGCTGACGCAGTTACGTGAGTTTGCCCAGTGGCACAATTGGGACTCTGCCGCTGGGATCGAATATCTGAAGAACCTGCCGCACTTGAAGTCATTGAAGATCGGACAGCGGTTACCCGGTGGAGGCCGATCGAACGAACCGAGTTTCGATGACCAGACGCTCGCGATTATCTCGCAGATAAAGTCTTTGGAGAGACTGGATTTGCAGGAAGCGAGACTGAGTTTCGCGGGGCTCCTCCAATTGAATGCATTGCCTGCGCTTCGCGAGCTGAACATGAAATGGGTCGATGTGCCCGCTGGCGATGTTGAAAAACTTCGCCAGTCGCTACCGGCGGTCGAACTGCAGTGGACGGCGATCACGCCGGACGAGCGGAAGTCGATTTTAGAAAAAAAGATGAAGCTGTGAATGACATGATCAAGGGCCACCGCCAGTCTCGCTCTCACGCAGACACCTTGGTGCCGGTTGTCATCGAACGCGAAGTGAAACCACCATTCGTCCTTGCTGACCAAGACGTCTGGATAAATGCATTCGTCGTTCACCAAACAGGGAAGAAGATCGGTAATCGTGATTTCGTCGAGAGGGTGTGGCGGCGGCTGTGGTTGCGACATTCTACCTGCTCAAAACACCCAACGCGTCCCTGCCAATAACGAATTGAACGATGAATCGCGATTGTATTGACCTTGGTAGGCGACCATGAACTGTCCGCCGAGCAGGACTCCCCAGTCCAACTGCATTCGCACAAATCCCCAGTCAGTGCCTGCCGCAACGCCCTCGTCTAGCAACGATCCGGTGGGTGTGCCACCGGCGGCGACTTGGGAAACGAATGTCTCTGATTCGTCCAGGTACTCGTGTAGCCATCCAAATCGCAGGCGTGTCGTCGCCATGCCTATCGGCGTCGCGCCGATTGATTCAATGACATTCCCAGGACGCCGCGAAGCGAGTCACCGGCACCTCCGTCGTTGATCAATGCGAAATCGGGGTCACCCGTCTCGGAAATGGAATTCAATTCGACCCGTGTCGCGTGCAATGCAAGGTAGGGAGTCCACAGGCTTGCGTGTCCCGGAAGGACCGTCCCCAATTCAAAGTATCCGAATTGAGCAGAACCGGTGAACGAGCTTTCCACGAAACTCGATCCTTCCAATGCCGTCAACGAGCGGCGGACGTCATAGTCTTGCACGCCCGCGCCCCCTGCCGCTAGCACGTAGGCATTGCGACCGATGTATTCGACCGATCCTCCCAGTCGATACGAATCGATGTCCGCATGCTGATCCACGCCATGTACATCCACGTTCCCACTGGCTAAATGGGCAAAGGTAGACGCCGACAGGCCGTTATTGCGGCTCAGTCCACATCCAATCTCGACACCGCCGATCTCTTGCCGGTAGCCAGGCGTTTGGCAATCGTCCCGAGCGACTTCGCCAGAGACACCGTACGCGCGAATCCAAGGTGTCAATGTCAGTTCGTTTGAAAGTGAGTCAGCTTGTAAGGCAACGCGGTCGCGGACCGATTCGAGATTGTTTTGAATATGGTTGATTTCAGCTCCGATCAACGACGGATAGATTGAACCGGAGAGCTGACCGACGGCCAACAACACTTGGTCGGTCGAGCCGTTCCTCAATGAGATCACAGCCGCCGGCGTCGTCGCGCTGGCTTGCAGTTCGTCCAGCAAAACCGCGGCGGACGTTTGGTTGCATCCGGATACCACCGTGGTGAATGAGTTGCCATTGTCTTCGACCAGGAAGCCAAAATCATTCGCCCCAAGCGAACCATCGACCACGGCCTGCAAAAATGGATTGTTGGGCAGTACGAAGGCATCGCCCTGGTTGGTGAACGCAACGCCAATCGGATTCGTCGAGTTCAAAACAATGAATTGCTGGCCGGCTTCGAATTGGTCGCCCATGAAGTTCGGCGCCAACGTGGCGTCCGTCGTCGTTGTCGCCGTGCCCACAACCACGACGAGGTCGTTGGATGTCGATCCGCCTGTCGCGGAAACGTCCAATTCGACCTGGGCGGATGATAGGTCCAAGTCACCGGTGACATTGAACGTACCAATGGTCCCCGGCGATGCACTTGATCCCGGAGCGAGCGTTCCCGGAACAACCATGTTCCCGCTGACAGCACCGGCACCAAAAATCGTCGTGCCGGCAGAGGCAACGATGTCGGCATCCGGTGACGCAGCGCCCCCCGTGTTGACGATCAACACGCTCGGATTGACCAGGCTGCCGGTAAAACTCAGTGGTCCATTGCCGTTTCGATCAATCGTGACATCAGGCACGTTGTTGTTGGCGAAGGAGATATCCACAGCAATGTCCGGCAAGTCACTCAACAGCTGAATCGTGGGAGTGCCTGGGATATCAAAGACGATCCGGTCACCGGAAGCGGCCTGGGTGATCGCGTCACGTAACGAGCCCGCACCGGAGTCCGCATCGGTGGTCACCAAGACGTCGGCCGCACCTGCATTGGCGGCTAGCATCGTGACACCAAGCAATGCCAGCAAGGTGTGCCGCTTGTGAAAGCGAGCGACCCGGGACAGGGGAAATCGGAACATCTTGTTGATTCCTTGAAAAACGCGACTGGAACAGCATCGACCACCCACCGTCACGATCCCTGCACAAAATCCATGTGTCACAACAGACAATTCACTCACAAGAGGTGTATTCATCAATAACGTCAAAGATTACCACTGTCGGGTGGCCCAGGCCGCCAGTGACCTTGTTCTCGAAGCTGAACATCCGTTTCGCTGCCCCGGTCGATGGGACCGATGGCGGGTGTGGCTGGCCCATGACTCACCCGGCCGATCCAACCGGCCAGCCGGTTCCACTCGACTCGAACGGTACAATGGACCGGCGAAAGAAGTTGCGGACTCGAAATTTGCAACACTGCGACGCGGCGATTGCGCCCGTTGGTACCCTCTTACCCAGCCCCACTGCGTATCAAAATCGACACGCCCTTACGATTCCACAGGAGCCCCACCGTGAACTCAACGCCCATCGTTCGATACTTGCTGAGCGGCGTGATCGCAATCTTATTATCGCAAGTTGGTCGGACGGACGA
Organism: Pirellulaceae bacterium; assembly: GCA_963734865.1. Lineage (GTDB taxonomy): Bacteria > Planctomycetota > Planctomycetia > Pirellulales > Pirellulaceae > CBDCUW01. Next base: position 434,452 of record CAVTIV010000014.1, on the reverse strand, counting down.
ACCGCAACAGCCGCAGCGCGCGAAGAAGGCTGCACCAATCGAGCCGTCTGTTCCCGAGCCGACCGTGGCCGAAGTTGTTTACGGCCCTCATGAACGTCAGGTGCTCGATTTCTGGCAAGCGAAATCGAGTACGCCGACACCGACCGTTTTCGTCATTCACGGAGGTGGTTGGCAGGGTGGCAACAAGGAACGACTCGGTAGATTCGTCGACGTTGGGCAATTGATGGCGGCGGGCATTTCGGTTGTGGCGATCAACTACCGGTACGTTTCTCAGGCGATCGCCGCGGGCATCGAACCACCCGTCAAGGCACCGCTGCACGATGCGGCACGGGCCCTGCAATTCGTTCGCAGCAAAGCGACCGAGTGGAATATTGACAAGGCTCGAATCGGTGCCACTGGCGGTTCGGCCGGAGCATGTTCAAGCCTGTGGCTGGCGTTCCACGACGACCTGGCCAATCCGAAAAGCGACGATCCGGTTTCCCGTGAGTCGACGCGACTTTGGTGCGCCGCGGTGATCGGTGCGCAGACAACGCTTGACCCTCAGCAGATGAAGGAGTGGACGCCCAACAGCAAGTACGGCGCTCATGCCTTCGGCATCACGGGAGGAAAAAATGTCACACAGTTCGAGCAATTCCTGATCGATCGCGATAAAATCCTCCCCTGGATCGCCGAGTATTCGCCCTATGCACTCCTCACCGCTGATGATCCGCCGGTCTTCCTATACTACTCTGCCCCACCCGCGCTTGGTCAGAACCAGAAGGACCCGACCCACACATCGAATTTCGGCGTGAAGTTAAAGGAAAAATGCGCGAGCATCGGCGTGCCATGTGAGTTGGTCTATCCCGATGCCCCGGCCGTGAAACATGCGACGACAACGGACTACCTGATCGAGATACTCCAATCACCAACCACATCACGCTAGAGAAACATGAAATCCAATCGCGCCCATGACGCCTCCATGAAGATCGTACCTCTGCTCTGTTTCGCCTTTCCCCTCGCCTGCTCCGCTGCGGACATTCCCTCCCAACCGCTGGCACAGAAGGGCGATTCGATCCTATCTGACGACTTTGAACGTGCCGATCTTGGTGACTGGAGATCGCTGATCCCAACCTTCACCGTCAAGGATGGTGTCTTGAAAGGCGAACAGACGCGTGAAGACCACGGAGCAGTGGGTCGTGTCTATCGACCCATGAAGGACGTCGTGGCAGAGTTCAAGTTCAAGCTCGACGGTTCGACTGGGTTCAACGTGGTGTTTGATGACCAGAAGTTCAAGGGTTCCCACGCCGGCCACATCTGTCGCGTCGTTTTCGCGCCGAAGCAGATACGCCTCGGTGATGACAAGGAAGGTATCATGCGAAACGATATCTTCGCGATGCGTAGGGATCCCGCTCGCAAGGCGGCGGCTGACAAACTGCTTGTCGGACGTGGCTCAACCGCGACTGTCAACATCGAAACAGGCCGATGGCATCAGGCAACGATCGAGATCGCTGGCGACCAGATGCGTGTCAGCCTCAACGGCGCACCAGTCGGTTATCTTCGGTCACCTGGCATCGCCCATGAAACCAAGAGCAGTTTTCATTTCACCGTGAATGGCCCGGGCGTCCTCTTTGACGACGTCCACATCTGGAAAGCTCGTTGAACAAGAACCAAGAGGCTCCCACGATCATCCCCGCGTTCCGCATCTTCTTGCCGTGGTACGGATTCAAGCCATGAAGCGTCGCCAGTTTCTCTGCACGACACTTGCCTCCACGCTTTTCGGTACAGCCCGCGCTGACGAAACGCGTGCGCCTCGGATTTTACTGCGGTCGTCGTGGCAGGTTGTCAACATCGGTGACATCGCCCACACGCCTGGCGTGCTGGCGCTGATCGAAAAATACATCCCCAAAGCCGAAGTGCGACTGTGGGCATCCAGCGACTTCTCCGATGACGTCGCCGCAATGGAGCACAAGCGATTTCCAACGCTGAAAATCGTGAAAGGTACCCTCGGCGCGGACGGCAAGGCGTCCAATGACGACCTCGCGGACGCCGTCGCATGGGCGGATTTCCTGTTGCACGGCTCCGGTCCGTCACTCGTTGCAGCCAAGGACGTCAAGGCCTTCGTCCGCCTTACCGGCAAACCCTTCGGCGTGTACGGCATCACACGCGGCCCCATCTTTGGCACGAGCGACAAACCGTTACTCGACCAGGCCAAATTCGTTTTCTTCCGCGACTCGGTCTCGCTGCAGCTAGCGAAGGCCGATGGAGTGAGCTGCCCCGTGATGGAGTTTGGTCCAGATGGTGCATTCGCCTGCGATTTGCGTGACGATGCAAAGGCGACGGCGTTCCTCGAGGCCAACGGACTCGAGCAGGGCAAGTTTCTCTGCTGCCTCTCTCGCTTGCGATACACTCCCTACTGGCTCGTGCGCAGCGGCGCACGGAAGGACGAAAAACGCCACCAGCGCAATGAGGCGATGAAAGAGCACGATCACAAGCCATTGCGCGAGGCGATCATCGCTGTTGTTCGCCAGACACCGCTCAAGGTGCTGCTCTGTCCCGAGGACATGACACAGATGGCTGTGGGCAAGGAGATGTTGTTCGACAGGCTCCCGGAGGATGTGCAGCAGCGAGTGGTCTGGCGCGAGAAGTTCTGGCTCACTGACGAAGCCCTCAGCACCTATGTTCGCAGCGCGGGTCTGTTCGGCAGCGAGATGCATTCGCCAATCATGGCGATCGGAAATGGCATCCCGGCCATTGTTTGCCGTTTCGAGGAACAGACCAGCAAGGGCATCATGTGGCGCGACATCGGCCTTGGCGACTGGCTGTTCGACCTCGATCACGAAGACGAGCACCGGGGCATCGTCCCCGCCGTCTTGGCGATGGCCAACGATCCGGCCGCCGCGCTGACAAAGGTGGCGAAGGCCCGCGCGCTGGTGCAGACCCGACAGCGTGAGACAATGGCGGTTGTGCGGGATCAACTTCCAAGGGGATGAACAAATACTTGCCGTCGATGATGCCTCTGGCCTGGGGCGTCCAACCGAGCCTTGGGCGAGGTTGGTCTAGCCCCAGGTAAACTTGGTACCTGACCCCTGGTTCCTGTTCTTGGATCAGTCGAGTCCCGACGGCCGCATTCATGTCTCGCAAGACATGCCCGGCTAGGAGGGCGATTCTCGGCACCAGAATGCGAGTCAACCGACAGTGACACTTCAATAAAAAACGTTCGATCTTCACATTGCCCGAGGCCAAGCCGCCGCGACAGGCCGGGCGTGAGGACTCGACATAATTGCGATGTCGCAATAAGTCGGGTGGGCGATCGGGAATGCTGCGCCGCACGCTCAAACTTCGAACGACTCGGCCCGAAGCGAACCTCGCAAGCGGCAGTCGCAAGCGGGAACGACCGAACGCGCGGATTAGAACTCAATCTGGTATTTCTCCGTCATCTTTCGCTTGATGTTCCCCATCGCAACCCCGATCGTTTCGAGCACCTGGTTCGCGGCGCCGTAGCCTTTGATCTTCGCTTGCATGTCGATTTGAGCGATTTGTTGTCCGTCGGCTCTCAGTGATTGCCACGGGTTATACGCCGATCGGTAGGCATAGGCTCCGCCGGCGTACACGCCACCCCAGGGGCCAACGCCGGCACCACCGACCTGAGCCTGCTGGTAATCGTAGATCTGCGCCCCTGCATGTTTGCAAATCCGGTCGCTCGGTTGACACCGACACCTCTCATGGCTGAATTGGCCTGACGCAGGGCACCCGCCAACTGAACGCCAAACTGGACCATCTCCGGATCCACATTCAGGGTCGGCATCGCTTCGATCTTACTGGCATACCGCTGGTACCACATCGCTTCCAACCCCGCCGTGGTCGTGCCGGTCGTCTGTTTTTGTTGCTTCAGATCTCCCAGCAACTGCTCGAGCATTTTGTAGTACTGCAAAGTCGTCCGGGCGACCAGGCTTTGCTTGCTGGCGGCATCGCCGACCGAACTGGATGGTTCCTCGGGGCGAAGGTCCGCCGGCGCGTCCAGGAGGCTGCAGATCCGCTGCAAACCGCTCTTGAAAAGCGGACCTCGCAGCAAGATCTCCTTGCCGCCGACCTCCACGTTCCAGTCGTTGAATTCCTGGATCATCGCACCGCGATTGGAAAGCACTTCCAGCAACATCGGTTTGGCGAAATCCTTGAGTGAGCCGACGTCCTGATCGAAATCGACCTTCAGTCCCCCAAAAACACGGTCGGTGATGGTGATTCCCAACGTCGCACCACGAACACTTGCCAACACACCAGTGAGTTGATCGAGATCGACTTTCTTGCCCTGCAAGAATTTCGCGGATTCGAGTCGGCTGCGGATCATCTTTGGCGACAAGACGTGCTCAAGGTCGATGGCCATGATGATCGGCGTCGGGTTGTTGTCCTTGTCTGCGTAAGATTCGGCCTCGGCCAGATACTCGCCAAGCGCTGGTTTTTGATTGTCGTCGTCGTAAACATGCTCGACCCATCGCGTCGCTTGCTGACGATCGGCTGGAAACATGGTCCCAACGGCATCCGTCCCAAACTTGATGACGTACGTATTGTTCGGCAGCACCGCGGCTTCCTGTCCGTCGATCTCGTCGACGTTGCCGCCGTACTTTGCCGTCACCTTAATCATTGACGGTTCATAGTCGACGTCCATCACCGTCGCGTGCCAATGCGGCACCAGCAACTCGATGTCCATCTGGCATCCGATCACGACCCGATTGGTTTGCGGCGGAACGAGAATCAATCCCGATGCGTACATGTTCTGGTAGCCTTCACGCCACTTTTCCTTTTCCGCCAGCGGAGACGTCAACATGGACTCGACGTTAAATAGCGCCAGGGTGTTAACGCCTTCAGGCAGGTGTTCGACTAAGTCCCGGAACTGTGCCTCAGCGGAACGAATTTGGGTCAAAAGAACGAGCAGGGAGAGCCCACTGAGCACAAGTAAACGATTCATGACGGACACTTTTGGGTTGAGACACGCGTGAGGATTTCTGTACGGACGGGTCGGCGTCCTGCCATTCGCTGCCAGCACCACGTCCGCTCTCAGCGGTGAATTCACAGCAACGCTCGCGGGTTGACAGCGGACGACCGGCGAGGGAGCGCGACGAAAAGGAGCAGGGACAGACCTGTGCGATTGAGCACCGCATTGTAGTATTGAGCACCGCATTGTAGTAGCGTACCGCCGCCCGCGGAAGGCTCTAAGGTCCATGATGGGCGTCAGTGCACTCTCGGCGAGGAGAGATGCAACGGACGCGGCGGGCGGTCGGGCCGATAGGCTGAGGAAGCCCTCCGTTTTAAAAAATTCCTTCGGGCGAAGCTTGCCGTCGCCGCCACAACCTGTCCTCACGTTCTCGTTCGCCTTACTTTCTTTGTGATCAACTAGGAGATGTTCATGTACCAGCCGCGCCGTCGACGACCGATTCCCTCTCGCGGAACCTTCTTGATGGCGATCTTCTTGGCAATCGCTTGCCGGTGGCCTGGACTCTCGAAGTCTGTGGCAAGCGATCCGGACATCGTGGCGTCGGCGAATCGTGTTGCCCAGATCATCGCCCACCGTGGCGCCAGCGCCGAACGTCCCGAATGCACGCTGGCTGCTATTCGCCGAGCCATTGAAGTGGGAGCCACCGCCGTGGAGGTCGATGTCCGAACCAGCCGCGATGGTGAACTGTTCATTCTTCACGACGCGACATTGGATCGGACCACCAACAGTGAGGGCCCGGCCGGCAACCTGACGCTCGCCGAACTCCAACAGCTCGACGCGGGTTCGCCGTTCGATGCCGCTTATCGTGGCGAGCGGATTCCTTCCTTGACGCAAGCGGCGCAGACGTGCCGCGGACGGATTCATCTGCTGCTCGATCTGAAAGAGCAGGGCGACGACTATGACCGCAAGGTCGTGGCCGTGATTTCCGAGCATGGTGATTCCAGCGAGACGATCGTGGGCGTGCGAAGTGTTGAACAGGCGAATCGGTTTCGCCGCCTGCTTCCCCAAGCACAACAGCTCGCGCTGATCCCGTCGGTGGATTCGATTGAGGAGTTTGCCAAGGCCGGCGCCGAAACCATTCGCCTTTGGCCACGCTGGCTCCAAGAGAGTGACGAGCCGGTAAAGCGAGTTCGAGCTTCAGGCGCGCGGCTGCATCTGAACGGGACGACGGGCGAACTTGCCGAGACGCGCCAGTTGCTGGAATTCGCACCCGATTCACTTTCATCCGATAACCCGGCACAATTGATCACGCCGCTGTATCATCTCGCGGGCGGCGCGAAGCCAACGTTGACGATTTTGCCGGGCGGACATGAGTATGCGTTTACCACCGCACTTGAATTCTTTGCCGCCCATCTTGGCGGTCCGCACGAATCCCACACTGTGTCCCATGACACAAGGGTTGAATAACAATGAGTGGAATCATTGGCCACACCATGTACGCGGTTCTGGCAAGTAGAGCGGCTGAGTATCGCAGGCAGCCGATCGCGCAACTGATCCATCGCCATTACGCAAGTTATCTTTGCGGCGCCTACCTTGGCTGCGACATTCAAACGCTCCCCGAAGCGATTTGTGTGGATACCGGTCAAGAGGTCGGCTACGGAACCGTTCCGCTTGAGAAGAGTCCGTTGACCGGTGGTGAGGTTCGGCCCTGGGCTTTGGAACTGGACGGAACGACTTACCGCCCCGTTGATATTCATCGCATCTTCTACGGGCGTTCCCATCTGGTCTTCGGCTGGAAACCGACGGAGCAGATTCACTCGGTACCTTGGGATCATTTGGCCGATTACTGCGCGGCGGTGGTCGAGGACGCGATGGAATTGTTTGGCCCGGGGGAAAGGAAGCTGGCTTATCTGTTTGGTTGGATGGCGCATGTGGTCAGCGATAGCCTGATCAAGTCGATTCAACCCGGCATCGAATTGAATCTGCTGGACGGTAAATACACGCCTAAGAACAGGCCGATCCAGGATCTGGTGACCTTTCACGACATCGGAGTGAAGGAGTTTGGGTTGAACTGGGCGGCGCTGCTGAGCGATCTGGCGGAAACACCCGTCGAACCGATTCAGTTTCATTTCATGCGTGTTGCCCGGCCCCGGGGAGTGTTGGCCGAACAGTTTCCCAACGCCTGGGCACCCCATCTGGAGCCGTTACTCATGTCAGTCCTGAACCAGAACCGTCGATACCAGACGATTCGCAATCCCCGGTTATTGGAAAAATACCGGCTCACGAAGACGGGCGACCACTGGGAATGCAGTGAGGAACTGAGCCGTCAAACCGGTGGCCTGCGTTACAGCGAGATGGTTGGCCTGGCGGCGCGGGCGGATTTTCGGCATGCCTTGTGGAGCATGGGAGAGGCGATCGTCGATCTCTTCGGCCAGGTGATCGATCGATCGCCGGTGCTGCAGCGATTGCCCGAATCAAACGCTCCAACCTGGGCAGCGATCACGGCAAAATGGAAACCGCGTCGGTAGACGATCAAACCGTGCCATTGCTATCGCCAATTGGCGGTGACACAACCATGCTCGACGATGCGCCGACGCGGGTACAATCTCAGCAGTATCAAATCGTCTCGCCGTCAGTGACATTCCTGTGACACTGTCCAGGGGAATCAAGTCGCCATGCATAGATCCTGCCTCACAATACTCGCCGCCCTGCTATTCACCGGTCATGCGAGTTCGCAGCGGCCGATTGATCTAACCAAAAATACCCCACCGCCGGAATCGTCAGGTTTGCCGGCAAGCGAGGCGTATTCCCTTGATCCAGATTGGCCCCGTTTGCCACCAGGAATTCAGCTGGGCCAGGTCACCGGTGTTGGTGTCGATTCGCACAATCACGTTTTTGTTTTCCATCGTGCTGATCGAAGCTGGACCAGACCTTTTCCCACGGAAAACATTCCAGAACCCACCATCTTCGTGTTCGACGGCGACACGGGCGAACTTCTGAAGTCTTTCGGAACCGGCAAGTTCGTCCTGCCTCACGGATTATCGGTCGACCATGACGATCATATCTGGGTGACCGATGTGGGGTCACAACAGATCCACGAACTATCTCACGACGACGGAGCGATCCTGCTTACGATTGGCGAACGGGGTGTGCAAGGAGATGATCAAAATCACTTTGCATTGCCGACGGACGTTGCCATCACAAAGGATCGTGGCATTTATGTCAGCGATGGTTATGCGAATACACGTGTGGTGAAGTTTGATTCCACTGGGAAATTTGAATTTCAATGGGGAACTCCCGGAACGCAGCCCGGTTCGTTTGATTTACCACATGGCATTGCTGTTACCGAAAACCGAGTTTATGTGGCGGATCGCAGTAATCTGAGATTGCAAATCTTCGACGACAAAGGAGGGTTCGTATCGGAATGGAAGGGAGGGAACATCGGACGCCCGTTTGGCGTTGCGACCAATAGCAGCGGTGAAATCTTTGTGATCGACGGCGGGGACCAACCGAATCACACTCGTTCACGCGTGATCATCCTGAACGAACACGGAACCGTGATTCACACTTTCAATGCAGCGGTACCATCGGACAAAAGCAACCTGGGGCATGATATCGCCGTCGGTAAGGATGGAGCGGTTTACGTTGCCGATACTTGGGCCAAAACGGTTCGCAAGTTTACGAAATCTGACTGATTCGCGACGAGTCGACTCGGTGGGAGTGGACCGATCTACTCGCGTCCGTGAAATTGCTCTTCGCGCGGCAGGGCGATGACTTTCCAGGTCGCGGGATAGAAGCGAACGATGCGGCGCGGGCGGTAGCCTTCCAGTAAAACAAGCCATGGAGGTGCGTTCCCAACGGAATGTCCTGCAGTGCCGCGGGCGCACCGTGGTAATCGATCGCTCGGTTCAGCATCCGCGTTTGAAGGCCACGCCGGTCCCAATCGCCGAAACCAACAACAGGAGCCAGCGACCGATGAAGGTGGAAAAAGTCGAGTTCATGGGGCAGCGGCGGGAAGTGACTTCGGATGGGCTTTGCATATCGTGATAGCTGCATCCCGAGGCCCCCGCGACCAAGCCAGCTCGTGGGGCATGATCGATTGCGATGAAGGAAGCACTCAGAGTGTCTTGAGGTATTCGATCAATGCGAGCTTATCGGAGTCGCTTAGGTCCGTTCCAAAGCCATGACCGGCATTGCTAAATCCCTTTCGTGTCGTATCCATGATAGAACGGTCCTTGTTGGACGCCCGCTCACCTGCTTGCTGGGCATCCGTCTTTGTTGCTCCCAAACGCTTTGGATCGAAACGGTGCTCTTCACCGATCTCATCCAAGTCGATGTACCGTGGACGTTCTGATGGTGCCGTCAACAAGTCTGCGATGCTTGCGACCGAACCATTGTGCAAGTACGGGAACCGTGCCCAGATGCCCCATAGGTTCGGCGCAATGTAGCCGGGTTGGTTGCCGGTCTGTTGAAGGTACGGAGCGAGCGGTGTCTTCGAGAATCGTTCGGTGGCATCCTTGCCGAAAACGGTTGCCCGCAGTGGGTCCGTATCCACTTCAGAAAGTTCAATAAAGTTCGGTCGAGTGAAGACCGGCAGCCCATCCTTGTCTCGTTCGTGTTCCCCGTGGCATTCGATACAGCGGTCCCAATATACCGCTCGCCCTCGCGCAGCCGACCGTTGATCGACGGCAAACGGGTAGGCGGGGGGCAGCAGCTTCTCGAATTGCTTTTCCGCCGCCTCGTAGGTGTCCATGTTTCGCTTGAACACGTCCAAGTTGTAATTACCAATGAACAAGGGCAGTCCGGCCGCTCCTGCCGGAAATCCTTTCAGCAGTGCGTCGGAGAAAACGCCGACTTCACGTTTCGGCCCGTAACCCCAAAAGCTGGGTGTTTTGACCGGTGCATATAACGGCTTCTCCAGTGGCGGAAGACCGAGCTTCTCAAATGCCATTTCCAGGGCAAAGAACTGGGTCACGGCACCGGCGGTGCCAGGATCATACTCCGGGTGGTTGCTCACATTTAAGAATGCTTGCGAACCAGCTTTGTTCGCCTGCTGCCACTGCTTGTCGGCCGCATTGACGGTAGCGTCAACCGCGATGGTTGAGCCAACCAAATCCCTTGTTTCGCTCACCAGCCCAAAAAAGTCGGCGTTTTTGTTACCAAGCCCTGGAATGACACGCCCCGCGGCTTTGCCCACATGGCACGCTCCGCACCCCGAAACCAACAGTTTGGTCGAGCCATACGTTTCTTCTCGGACTCCGTAGACCCTGCCATCGCCGTAGACCAAACCCGCCAGCTTCGCAAAACGCTCCGTCCCGAACAGACTCTCGATGCGGTCTTTGGTCAGTGACGGTGGCAACACCAGACCGTGGCCGTCTTCGTAAAAGTTCAAATTCGCCAAGAAGTCGGCGGCTTGAAGATGCTCCACTTCGCGAGCGCTTTGCGGGACGAATTCCCAAGGGTATGGCGTGTTGGGCGGCATTCCCATCCGGCTCCGATCCCAAGGCACGACGGCCGCTTGAACAGCAATCAGAATCGTCGTCGCGAGAAAAATACCGCAAAATGCAGCAAATCCGACAGTTTTGACATTGGTTTTGCGGTGAGCAACAATCAGTCGAATCATGAGTTGGTTCGTCCAAACTGAGACATTCGAGTAGCAAACTGGCGAGCTATCCTTCTCATGGAATTTGGGAACCCGCGTGCGACAGGGAAAAAGAAAAACTTGCGAAAAAAGCGGATTACGGCGTCGCGTGGACCCAGAACCCCGTCGGAGACTCCCGGTGAGGCGTCACCCAGTGGGTCAATTCCCGGTACCAGAAAGGACCGGCCGCACGATTCGCCGTGAAATCTCATCGATGGACGAAGTACCGGACCGCGGAGACTCGGCAGGCGGGATTTGCTTCAGTGACGCTTCGGGTCTTTCGCCCGTGTTCACTCGGCGTCGTCACTCGCTCGAGCGACGATGACTCGCTGGCCAGAGAAAGCAGCATTTCCCGTAATCGTGTCGACGATTTGATCATCGGTCAAATCGTTGATGCTGACCCCGGCAAATGCTACCGCAGGTGGTTCGTTCGTTCCCTGGCGATGTTGACCGTAACCGTGCGGAATGCTGACGACGCCAGGCATGATTGTGTCGGTCACTTCCAACGGAATTTTGACCTCACCGACACGGGATCTCGCAACGACCTCTTCGCCGTGCCGTAGCTTCAGTCGCTCGGCATCACGGGAGTGCATTTGAAGGGTGCAACGATTCGGTCCCTTGGTCAAACGCTTGATGTGATGCATCCACGAATTGTTGCTCCGTAGATTTCGACGTCCGATCAACAAAAAGCTGTGAGGGCTTGTCGTCGAGTGCTCTTTCTGGGAGGACCCCAGCTTGACTCCTAATTCGACCAGCCGATCGAGTAGCAAGGTCGGCGCCGCATCAATCTTTCTGTCGCTCGTTCGCAAAGCCTTAGGTAACCGAGGTTGCAGTTCCCCCAGGTCGATGCCGTGTTCGGCCGCTTCCAATCTTCGCAGATTCAATCCTCCGCGAAACGGCCAACGACAGGCTCCGTAAGGGCCAAGTAAGAGTCCCAGGTTCAGGAATCGCTTTGGCGTGATCCAACTCATCGCTGCCAGTGTCAGTTTGCGTTGAACTGCGCTCGCGAGTCCGCCGGCTTCCGGAAGCCAACGCCTGGCCAATTCCGACATGATTTGCCAGTCGTATAGCGCGTCGGGAGAGGGCTTGAACGTAGGCCGGGAATACCTTGCAACATTCCGAATCGCCAACGCGTTGAAAGCCAGATCGTAGTGTTCCGTTTCGAGTCCGGCAGCGGGAGGAAGAATCAGATCTGCGTGTTGATTCGTCTCGTTGATGTAGATGTCGATCGCGACAAAAAAATCCAAACTCGCCAAGGCCGTGTCAAGTTGCTGACCATTGGGTGTGGACAACACGGGATTGCCCGCGTTGGTAACCAGCGCACGGATTTGTCCCGCACCAGGCGTTAGGATTTCCTCTGCTAAAACCGCAACGGGAAGCTCGCCCTCGAACTCCGGCAATCCACGGACCCGTGAATGCCATCGTCCGATCTGTTCACGCGTTCCATGCCTACCAACCAGCGGGAAAGCTGGAGTTGTGAACATTTGGCCTCCTTGACGATCCAGGTTGCCAGTCACCAAATTGATTGCGTTGATTAGCCAGTTGCAAACTCCTCCATACGGCTGTGTGGAGACTCCGATCCGGCCATACACGACGGCATGATCCGTCGTCGCAAAATCAACCGCCAACCGTTCGATCGTTGCTGCGGGGATACCTGTCACCTCAGCGACGGAGTCGGGCGAAAAGCTTTCAACTGCCCGTTTCAACAGATCGACGTTCTTGACGTACTGGTGCTGTTGGTCAAGTCGCGTCAATTCGCGGGCAAAGATCACGTGCAGCATCGCGGCCAAAAAGTACACATCGGCTCCGGGACGAATAAAGTGATGTTCGTCAACGAGCCTCGAAGTCTCGGACGCGCGAGGATCGATCAGGACGAGGCGACCTCGCTGGCGAATCGCGTGCAGCCGTTTGATGATATCCGGTGCGGTCATCAGGCTGCCATTGGAAACGGCTGGATTGGCACCAAGGATCATCATGTGATTGGTGCGGTCGATGTCGGGAATCGGGATCAACAATCCATGGCCAAACATTTGATTGGCGACAAAGTGATGCGGTCGCTGATCCACCGATGAGGCCGAAAAGTTGTTCTTCGAGCGGAGCGAATACTTGAGGACGTGTTGGAAGATCAACGCTCCATAGTTGTGCACGGTCGGATTCCCAAAATAAATCCCGACCGCATCATCTCCGTGCTGCCTGCGGATCGCACAGTCTGTCTTCGGCAACCGCAAACGCTTCTTCCCACTTGATTGGCTCAAAGCCACGACTGGTTCGTCGCATTGGCTGGCGGAGTCGATTCGGATCGAAGTGAATGTCTTGCAGGGCAAGTGCTTTGGGACACAGATGTCCTCGGCTCAGCGGGTCGTCTTTGTCACCTCGAATCGAGATGACCTTCCCTTCGTCATGCTCAATCACCAAACCGCAAATGGCTTCGCACAAATTGCATGCTCGGTAGGATGTCTTTGGCACAGTGCTCATGGGAGCCGTTTTTGGGTCGACGCAACGGAGGCTCTTCGTCGTGCGCTGGAGCTCATGTCGGTCATCTCCGAAGAGAAGGGATCAGCGCATTTTCCGAAAAGAAGGGGTCATCGCATTTTCGGCGGGGCAAGATGCGAGGGACGGGGCGGGTGGTGCAATCGGTTGAGGAAGCCCTCTGCGAAAAGGAAAAAAACGCCCTGGGACGCAGCTCGCCATCGCCGACGCGAGCTGCCCCCGCGTCCCCTGCTCGCCTATCTATCTTAGCACCACCATCGTGCCTGCCCTACGCGTTCGAAAATGCACGTACCTTGTTCTCCTTCTCGTTCTCCCCGTTTTATCCCGATGGTGTCGCATCCGATTCGTGGGTGTCGTCCGATCGGGCATAGTATTCGCTGAAATCGCCGCTGCCGTAGGAGTATCCGGCGCCGTCACGGATCGAATGGGAGCGGCTACGCAACCAGCCGGTTGCCGGGTAGATACGGTACCCGGTGCCACCATGCTCATCGACGCCGTTAACGATCACGCCGATCACATTCGCATTGAGCGTGGCTAGCATATCCGTTGCCCGCGCGGCTTGCGCCATGTCGTTCAACTCGGATCGTACCACCAGTAACACGGCATCGGAACGTGGGGCCAGGGCGCTCGGATCCGTCACCGCTAACATGGGCGGTGAGTCGATGATGACCAAATCGAACCTGTCCCTCAGCGCTGCAAAGAGAACGGGGATTCGGTCGCTTGCAAAGAGTTCAGACGGATTCTCTTGGCTCTTGCCCGCGATGATGATCGAAAGATTGTCAACGGGTCCCTCCTGGATCACCTCGCCCAGAATCCTCAGTGACATCCTCCTTACAATCCGAATCCGAGATGGTCTCGAGTAACCACCCCAATCCTCGACCGTCGCTCAGGCCGAAGAGTTGCTGGACGTTCGGACGTCGCAAGTCAGCGTCCAATAGCAACACACGTTTGCCCGATCGCGCCATCGAAACTGCCAAGTTTGCCGACACGGTCGACTTGCCAGCACCTGGCGCTGCGCTGGTGACTTGAATGATCTGATTTCCACGGGCGGCTTCACTGAAGAGTAACGCCGTTCGGATCGCATTGAATCCCTCGGAGGTGCGTCCGTACGGAGAATGCACTGTGCAAAGTCTAGGATAGGCCTCTGGGTGTTCCGATGAGCTCACCGACGCTTCAATTGCCCGAAGCAACGGGACGTGCCCTAGTACAGGCATGCTCAAATGCTTGGCAACCTGATCGGAACTTCGATACGAGCGGTCAGGAGACGGCAACAGGAGGGCAAGGAGGGATGCCGAAAGCATGCCGACAAGCGCACCCCCGAGGCCCCAATGGGCCATCGAGCCGGTCACAGCAATCCCCGGTCGTGCTTCGTCGAGCGGAAATACGCTAAATCCCTGCAGCCCGGTCGCGATTTGGACGTCATCGAGGCGAGAGAGAATCCGTTCATAGAGTTCCGTCTGTCTCGCGATTTCCCTTTCAAAACGAAGGGACTCCCTTTCCGCGACGATTTCTTGATTCGCCGCCTCACGTTCTTCTTGGTAGGCCTGATCGACCACACGAATCTGTTGTTGGATCGAATCGAATTGCTGGCGTAGCGCGTCCAGTGCGATGTCGACTCGCTTCCTGATCTCCGCCTCGGGGTCCAAATCACCACTCGCATTGGGGCGAACCGACATCGCCTTCGCGATCATCGCCTCTTGCTTTTTTTCTTCCGCTTCCATGCTCTCGATCTGCGATTCAATGACTGCGATTTTCTGATCAAGCGAGCGCACCGTTGGGTGTCGCGGTCCGAAGTTCTGGAGAAACTCGTTTCGTTCCACCTGCAATGGAAGAAGTGTCGTCTCGCGGGCGCGGAGCGACGCTCTGTTTTGAGATTCGTCTCGGATCCGCTGAAGTTGATTGGAAATGCCTTGATCGATCACGTCCGATGCCGTCTCCGTCTCTCCTCGGAGAGCGAGCAACACGGTGGTGGGTGAATCGCCCCGTTTCAGCGAGTCTTCCGCCGCGTTCAGCTGGCTTTCAATTTCGGTTTTGCTGACCCGCAACTCTTCTAGCTCAGTCTGGTATCGATCCGCCGTCTTTCGATGGATGCTCTTGGGTCGCCCATCGACCCAGAGCAGATCTGTCCGCTGTTTGAACTCATCGTGCTGGCGTTCCAGTTCCCGCAACCGGTCTGCGGCTTCGTCGCGAGCCGCCAGAATCTGTTGCATTACCTGGTCGTCACCTTTCTCGAACTTGTCTTCGGTGTGACGGCTGTACGCGCTGACGATGGCCTCAACGACGCGTTGCGGCGTCGTTGGATCGGGTGCATCAAATTGGATTTGGATCACATTCGTTCGCTTGTCCGCAACGCCGGGCGCGACGATCAACGAGCCGCTGCGATTCAGTTCAGCTGCGATGTCGGCGTGATTCCATCCGGAAAAAAGAGCGGTCTTTTCCAATTCACCAATTTCGGCAGCATTCCGCAACATTCGCTCGCTGCGGATAACGAGCACTTCATCACTCAGGGGAGTGCCGTAATCATTCTCCGTTTCAGTTCCTTCCGGACGACCGACATTGCCAAGTTCAACGATCTGCACTCGGGCGGCGGACCTGAACTTTGGATCCTGAACGAGCAACCACAGGCAACCCGCTCCGCCGCCGATCAGTCCACCGAAAATCACTATCCAGGTGTAGCGTTTCAGCCGCCGGGACAGACCGATGCCCGCCGGGCGATGATCCCACTCGCCTTGAACCGTGATGGAAGTGTTGGGTTGTGTGTGCTCAGTTAGCATACGTCTCACCTGTTTTGATGTCGTTTGCCACCTCGTTAGCGTAAGCCATGGGAAGAGAATATCAATGATTGTTCGGCAATTCTCGGTGATCGAGATCACGAACCCGGTTCGCGGCCATCGCTTTGTGGGCGGGGTAACCGTTCACGGTCCGGCGAAAAGGTTTCTATCGAGCTAGTCCGTCACGCAAAAAAGAGGAATCATCGACTTGCTACGCTGAAGTGATGCCGCGTCGACCTCGTGGCTGACCTACGCGTTCGCAATTCCCTCACCCCGTTCCCGTTCTTCAAGGGAACGTCCGTTTAGCGAAACAGCCGATCCAATCGAACGTTGAGCGCACAGTTTTCACAGAGAAAAACTTGCAGTGGATCCGCCGATGTAACTTGGTCATAGACAGCATGTTTGCCTCGCCGAAATGTTTGCACTGAATGCTCGTCTGGGTCGACTCCATTCTCGCAGGCGTTGCGACTGCGTCAAGAATCGTCCACAACTTCAACGTCAGCGGAAGAAAGGGGACTCAAGGAATGAACGACGTGCGCTGGGTGTCGATGCGATGGTTCAGGTGATGGGGGTCGGTGAGCTTTCCGCAGGGCATGATGCGAGCGAGGGGGGGATGAGGGGCCATTCTTGCGACAATTTATTCACTCCATTGTGGCCCCCTTCATTCCCGTTGCGGGTGGATGTGATACCAGTCACGGCCAATTTCCGCTATAATCGTGGAGGCTGCGGCAACCCGCCAGCATTGTCCCACCTCAACCTGCTCGGCAGGTCCCACCTATGATCGACGTTGTTCTCCGATGTGCGCGGCTCATGCCGTTTGCGATGTTGTTGTGCGCATGCCGCATGACTCTGGCGGCTGAGACCGCGGAACCGACCTTCGAACGGCACGTTCGACCGATCCTCCGTGAGTACTGTTTTGATTGCCATGGGGCGACCGAAGAAAAGGAGGGAAACCTCGATCTTCGTCTTGTCCGTTTCTTGACCACCGGCGGCGATTCCGGCGCGGCGATCGACTTGAACTCTCCCGAAGAGAGCTTGCTGATTCAGCGTCTGGTCAGCGGCGAAATGCCTCCCGGTGAAGCTCATTTGCCGGCGGAGAAGATCGAGTTGCTTGAACGATGGTTGGCCGCCGGAGGAAAGACGGAACGACCAGAACCGGAGCAGATAGGTCCTGGAATCCCGATCACGCTCGAGGATCGAGAGTACTGGGCATTTCGTCCCATCGGGAGACCCGAAGTTGCAACGTTCGCCGCAGAGATGCGTGCGCGTACACCGGTCGATGCCTTGCTACTGCAAGCGATGCCGGCCGGGCTATCGTTCTCACCCGATGCCGATCGACCTACGCTGGTTCGGCGGTTGTTTTTCGATCTGATTGGATTGCCGCCCACAACGGAAGAGTTCAGACATTGGAATGAATTGGCGGACGATGACTGGTATCAGCAACTCATCGACCACTTACTCGATTCGCCACACTACGGTGAACGCTGGGGACGACATTGGCTGGACGTCGCTGGTTACGCCGATTCCGAAGGCCAAACGGCTCCGGATGCGGATCGACCTTGGGCCTGGAAGTATCGCGACTATGTCATCCGATCCTTGAACAAGAACAAACCTTTTGATCGCTTCATTGTCGAACAACTCGCCGGAGACGAACTGGCCGGACCCCAGCACGGTGATTGGACCCCCGAGCAGATTGAACTGCTGACGGCAACCAGTTTTCTACGTATGGCAGCCGATGGAACAGGCTCGGGCGACAACAGTCCCGAAGCGCGGAACAAAGTGATCGCCGACACGCTGAAGATTGTCAGCACATCGCTGCTAGGCGTCAGCGTCGGTTGTGCTCAATGCCACGACCATCGCTACGATCCAATTTCGCAGTTGGACTATTATGCGATGCGAGCCATCTTTGAGCCCGCATTGGACTGGCAAAACTGGCGAGTGCCCGATGCTCGCCGCGTGTCGTTGTACACCGAAGCCGACCGCGCTTCTGCTCGAGCGATTGAAGACGAGGTACAAACGGTCACGGTCGAACGAACTGCCAAACAAGCGGAATTCATGGCGCAGGCGCTCGACAAGGAGCTGATGAAGTACCAAGAGCCGCTGCGTGAAGAATTGCGAACCGCTTACCAAACGGCAGCAAAGAAACGATCGCCGCAGCAGGTGCAATTGCTGAAACAGTATCCAAGTGTGAACATTTCACCGGGCGTGCTCTATCAGTATCTCCCCGACGCGGCGGAGCAACTAAAGAAGCTTGATGCTCAGATCAGCGCAATCCGTGCGCGCAAGCCCAAAGAAGAATTTGTGCGAGCGTTAACGGAACAGCCCGGTCGCATCCCTGAGACTCAACTGTTTCATCGTGGCGATTACCAGCAACCGAAACAAAAGGTTCTCCCTGCGGATTTGGCGATCGCTGCACCCGAGGGCCGGTTGCCAACCATTCCGGAAGCGGATCCAGCACTGCCAACTTCGGGACGCAGGCTGGCTTATGCCAATTGGTTGACCAGCGGCAAACATCCGCTTGTGGCGCGCGTCGTTGTCAATCGCATCTGGATGCACCATTTCGGCCAAGCAATCGTGGCCACGCCATCGGAGTTTGGAAAGCTCGGCAGCGCTCCCACACATCCGGACTTACTTGACTGGCTAGCCGACGAGTTCATGCGTTGTGGTTGGGATCTGAAGCAGCTTCATCGACTGATCCTGACATCGACGGCATGGCGTCAGAGCTCGGTCCGCGATGCCGGGAAGATGGCCATCGACGCTGAGAATGTTTACTACTGGCGCAAACCGATCCAGCGTCTGGATGCGGAAATTCTGCGAGACCGGATGTTATTTGCTTCGGGCACGCTGGACCGCCGTTTTGGTGGTCCGACTGTGCCTATCAAAGAAGACGACACAGGACAAGTGATCGTGGATGGCCAGCAGAAGCGTCGCAGTCTTTACATTCGCGTTCGCAGATCGCAACCGGTCGCGATGCTGCAAAGTTTCGACGCGCCGGTGATGGACGTCAATTGCCAGCGACGCCCTGTCTCGACAGTGGCAACCCAGTCGCTGATCTTGCTCAATGGCGAATTCACGTTGCAACAAGCCGATTTGTTAGCGACCCGGATCGTTCGGGAAGCAGCGACGCTGACGGAGATCCCATTGCCACCGCTGCCCGCCTTACCCACGCCGAATCGGAATGTGTGGAGCTACGGGTTTGCGAAGTTTGACGACTCGTCAGAACGGGTCGTGGACTTTGCCGAACTACAGCACTGGACGGGCTCCGAATGGCAGGGTAGCCAACAGCGACCCGATCCTCAGATTGGATGGGTGATCGTCAATGCCAACGGCGGCCATCCCGGAGGAGAATTCGCTGCCATTCGCCGCTGGACCGCGACCAGCGATTGCCAGGTCAAAGTGACTGGTTCGCTGAGCCACGGTTCCGCCAGCGGTGATGGTGTTCGCGGACGGATCGTGTCCGACCGCCAAGGGTTGCTCGGTGAGTGGCAAGCTCACAACGCAACGACTGCCACCGACGTCGCGTTGACCAGCGTCGGGGCTGGCGAAACGATCGATTTTGTCACCGATTGCCTGACGAACGAAAATTCGGATTCGTTCTCCTGGCCAGCAAAACTAACGGTCCGGGATACACGAGGCGAGCAGGTCCGGGATACGGCGGTTGACTTCCACGGTCCGCTACCGATGGAAGATTATACGGCGCTACCCAACCAACTGCGTCACGCGTGGCAGACGATCTACTGTCGTCGGCCCACTGACGATGAACTGCGACTGTCGGTCGAATTCGCCATCGGTCAGTTGCTTGAGCTACAAAGAAATCCGTCGGGCATTGTGACCGGGTCGACGGCTGCAAAGCAGGTGCTCGTAAACTTTTGCCATGCGTTGATGAATTCCAGCGAGTTTGTCTATGTCGATTGAAGTGAACTGATCATGCAATTACCGAATCGTCGACAGATGTTGACTCACAGCGGCATGGGGATCGGATCACTCGCGCTGGCCTGGATGCTGATGCAGGAACGGGCCACCGCCAAGCCCAAGAGCATTGCGCTCGCGAAGCCGCACAATGACCTGCTCCCGCGCAGGCCTCATTTCGAGCCCCGCGCCAAAGCGATGATCTCGCTCTTTCAACATGGTGGTCCGTCGCATGTGGATCTCACGGACCCCAAGCCGATGCTGACCAAGTTCAGCGGTACGGATTATAAAGAGGATATCGCGTTCAGTTTCGTTAACGAAGCGAGCAAGAAGCTGCTGGGCAGTCCATTTCAATTCGCACCACATGGCGAGTGTGGCACCGAATTGTCGGAGTTGCTGCCACACACAGCGGAGATTGTCGACGACATCTGTCTCGTTCGCAGTATGCATACCGGCGCGAATGGTCATGAAGTTTCGATCCGTTACTTTCATGGCGGCGTACCGGGAGTGCTGGGTAGGCCGACATTGGGATCGTGGTTGGTTTATGCGCTGGGCTGTGAATCCCAAGACTTGCCTGCGTATATGGTGCTGACCGATCCGGGAGGCTTGCCCGTCGATGGTGTCACCAACTGGTCGAACGGATTCATGCCAGCCATGTTTCAAGGAACGGTGCTTCGACCGAAAGAGCCTCGAATCCTTAACCTCGACGCACCGGCGCACCTGAAGGGGAGAATCCAAAGGCAGAATCTGGACTTGATGCAAGCGTTGAATCGGCGTCATCTCGAGCGACATCCTGGCGAAGCGGAGTTGGAAGCTCGCATCGCCAGTTATGAATTAGCGGCGAGAATGCAAACCGCGGCCGCCGAGGCGCTCGACATCCAGCAAGAAACCGCCGCCACGCACAAGCTCTACGGGATCGACGAGCCGGAGACGCGCGAATACGGGACGCGTTGCTTGATCGCCCGGCGACTGGTCGAACGCGGCGTGCGCTTCGTGCAATTATTCCACAGCGGACAGCCGTGGGACAATCACAGCAGCCTCGTCAGCGGCTTGAGTTCCATTTGCAAGAAGACCGACAAGCCCGCGGCCGCGCTGGTGAAAGATCTGAAACAACGCGGGATGCTCGATTCGACGATCGTCCATTGGGGCGGCGAAATTGGACGGCTACCTGTCACACAAGAGCACGGCTCGCCCGAAAAGGCCGGACGCGACCACAATGGCCAAGGCTTCAGTCTTTGGTTGGCAGGTGGTGGAATGCGTGGCGGCATGACATTCGGAAGCACCGACGAGTTTGGCCACCGCGCCGTTGAAAACGTGGTCACCCCCAATGACTTTCAGGCAACATTGCTGCACCAATTTGGCCTGAACCATCAAGACTTGATTTACATCCAAAGTGGGCAGGAGCAAATCGTCACGAACAAGCGGCCCGCTCGCGTGGTCGAAGAAATCGTGAGTTAGCTTCGCTTCGCCTATCTTTCTTACAGCCGCCATCGTGCCTGCCCTGTGCGTTCGCAAATGCACTGACCCCGTTCCCGCCCCGTTCTCGCCTCCAATGACCGGATGGAGTCGAGATTCGCCACGTCTTTCAAACCGGCATCGGTCACTCGGGTCGCGCGGAGGATAAGCGAATACAGGTGATTGACTCTTCCGCTTGATGAAAGAGTAGCTGGACAGCGCCACTTTTGTTGTAGTCCTGCCACTCCGCTGGCAGGGCATGCCGCGATTTGCGGCAAATGACCCGCCAGCGGAGTCGCGGGACGACTTGGATTGCATCGCCCGGTAAAACACGAGGTCTTCGTTAAAAAGTGGCGCTGTCCAGCTAAGGTTTATCATCCAGGCAGTTCGGCCCACGTGGCATGCGTCTCGACGGCGCCAATGTTCCCGCAATCGTTCTCATCCAAACAAACGCACACTCCGATGTGTCACAAGCTCACCGGCGCAGCTTTACATTTGGGTCTCCGTCAATGATCGTCTCGGATTTGCCGAACCACCGAGACGCCAATGAAATTTGTCCTGCAACCGTGTCAGTTGATGCTGATCATTCTTGCCAGTTGGGTGAATCGACAACAACAAGAAGCCATTGAGTACCTTCGCACCGAGAATTCCGTTCTCAAAGAGAAACTCGGCAAGAAGCGAATCTTACTGACCGATGACCAGCGGCGTCGACTGGCTGTCAAAGGTAGAGTGCTGGGACGCAAGCAACTCGAACAGGTTCCGTACGCATCGTGATGTTTCTCCAATCGAATCGTTTTGATGGCCCCGATGATTTGCATTTGCTTCGTCTGGGCCGCGGAGGTCCCACGATGAGCGAACCGGTAGTACGCAGTCGTGGTGATTTCCAAAACTCGACACAGCACCGTAATCGGCCATCGATGGCGGTGCTGGCCGATGAACTTCAGCCTCAGCCGTTTTCCTTTGCAAAGAAGGCCGTCGCTTTTTTTAAAATGTCACGCTCCATGATGAGCTGACGGTTCTGCTCACGCAGGCGTTTGAGTTCCGCTTCGACGGAGTTGTTGCCGACAACCTCGCTTTGGAACGAGCCGTCTTCCTCGAACGACTGTTTCCATTTGCGAATCAGATTGGCACCAACGCCTAGATCGCGAGCGACGGCGGCATAGGACAAGCCTTGCTCGACCACTTTCTTGACCGCCGCGAGCTTGAACTCTCGGCTGAAGGTTCTACGTCTATCCATGAATCGGTTCTCCTGTCAGAGAAGTCTGACATCTGCCGACCCACTGTCACCATTTTCGCGGGCAATTCCACTTTTGAGTGGGGCCGAATGGCCCTTTAGAGTCAACTCGGGAAGCCGCCTCGGCTCGCCGGCCCGGGGGAGCACGCCCAGTAGGATTCGAACCTACGACCTACGGATTAGAAGTCCGTTGCTCTATCCAGCTGAGCTATGGGCGCGTGTGATGCTGCTTGTTGTCGTTCGGCCTGGGGGTGGTGGATGAGCGCAACGAGAGCCAGGCTCGAAGATTGTAAGCCCCCTCGCCCAGCCTGCTAAGCCCTGTTAGGACCACCCTGGATGGCGCGCAGGTTCGCCTGGCACGAGGACGGTACGCCCCCGATCCATGATCGATCCATGATCGGGGTCAGTTCACTTTCGGCGAGGCAAGATGAGAGCGACGGGGCGGGTGGTGCAATCGGTTGAGGAAGCGCTCTGCTAAAAGGACAATAACGCCTTCGGACGCGGCTCGCCATCGCCGACGCGAGCTGCCCCCGTGTTCTGCTCGCCTATCTTTCTTACAGCCGCCATCGTGCCCGCACTACGCGTTCTCCTGTGAACGCGTTGCAGGATGGGACGAACGTCACCTATGCACTGACCCCGTTCTCCCAGGAATCGTTTGTTCGTCAGCGATTTGGTCGAGCGGGTCAGGTTGGCGTATTCGATTGTTCCACTCCAACTTTGCTGGCAAGTCCGTCGCCGCATATTCTATGTGAATCACGCGGCGATGGCCAACGGCTTCGGATGGGGCGGAAGCATGGAGCGTCAGTGGGCACATCGTGACTACACCACCGCAACGGACTTTACACACTACTTCCGGAACGCGAGCCTTCCAATCGTCGAGTTGGTCGTCCAGCCAGCCAGATCGATGGGAACCAGGAATTACGCGAAGTGGGCCATTGTTGGCTCCGCAGTCGTCGAGGTGAATCCGCACCGCGACCATCTGAGCCAGAATCTCGGCGGGTGGTTGCACCTGCCACACGCCGGCCTTTTGTGACCACCCGACGAAACCAGGAGTATCGTGACGCTCTTTGACCGCAATAACATTGTCCTGGTGCCAAAAAAGAGACCAGTTCGCATCTGGAACCTTGTCGAAAAAAATGGCGCGCACAGCAAATGCATCTGGACCAAAAACGGCAGTTGCAAACTGTCGGACGCTCGGCGTCGCCGCCAAGCTTCTCACTTGCGGACAAATCTCCAGGAGGTTTCGCACGCCATAGACACTGCTCTTTTTGCGAACTTCTGCACGATTTGGAAGAGTGGCGACAGCTTCGCGAAGCGATTGAACTTCCTCGATGGAAATGACGCCGTCATGAACGGAATAGCCATCGCGGAAGAATGCACTGGCAAACCGGTCGCCGTCGAATTCCATCATTTGCTCCATCAATTCAATTGTCCTCACGGCGATTGGTCAGCCGACGAATGGCCCGAATCAACGGGGGCCGGGAGTGAGCATCCATTCGTGAAAATTGATCACCGGTCCGTCGATCCGATGGTTACCCGCCTTCCGGAGTGTTGGTGAATCGGATTGTCTCAAAGTATGCCTGAACCATGTCTGGGCATCGGGTCAGTTTGCCATTGTAGCAAAATGTAAGCCTCCACCAGTCTGCGTCGTTAGTGATGTAAATATGGACGCATGAAACAAGTGGGATGGAGTTTGTTTCGTGAACTGTAATCACGCGAATCGCGGTTTCATCACTGAAGTGGACAGTTGAAGTAGGAAGTTCGCGAAAATCGGGTGTTGTCTTACAGCGATGAATGTGAATGGTTGAAGGAGGTCGTTGAGAATGGGCATCAATGGGGCCATCGAATCTCAGTCGGGTAACGGCAGTCGTCACGGGACCGCGCGGTTGACTTTGATCTCACAAAACGCCGAATCGCGGTCTCCGGCGGACGACATTGTTCTGACATCGGTGTAGCTGCGCACGCGGTCCCCGCCAGACCACCGGCGTCAGCGATATCCTACCATCCCTCCGTGCATCAGAGAAAGTCTTTGACAACCACGAATTACGCGAATTGAGCAAGCGGAGAGAATCTGCATTCCTGTCGATTCGATTGATTCGTGGTCAATATCGAGCGTGCAACCATCGCGACGTGTCAACGCGACCGAAGCGATCGAGGGCATCGAGGGAACGATCGTCTGTATCGGTGTCGTTGGTCATCGATTCGTGTTCAGCGATGCGGTACTCGTATCCGATCGGGCCTGTTCGCGCGAGAACAGCTTGCAATCGATCCTCGTTGCAACGGCACACCCAGTTCCACGCTGTCACGCGGATTCGAGTACGAGTACCGCCGCTGCGCAGGAGCACGATTGAAAACAAGGTGCGAGACTGCGACCTCTTCGAGGTCGATCATCCGGTTTTGATCCGCAGTCCGTGGGTGCGCTGCGCGACCCACGGCTGCCTATTCGCAACGACGGGTGTTCCGTGTGAATAGAACGGTTCGTCGAATCATACCGGAGGAACTGGGTCGCCGGCAAATTCCAGCTGACCGGCGAGGATGACCCGGCCGTGAATCGAGAGGGCAGCGTCCGCTGGACGAATCGAGTTTGAAGCGCGCCGGTGGCGTGGCGTGCTCCTCAGAATCTACTTCAGTGATACAAGAAACTCGAGGAGATCAGCCGCTTGCTGGGCCGTCAACGATTGGAGCAGCTGATCGGGCATCAACGAACTGCTCTGCGGCTGGAGCTCATCGATGTCATCGCGGGCGATGCGATGGATCTTTCCCGATGCATCGGTCAGCTGAATTTCGTCGGGCGAATCGCCCGAGCGGATGCCAGCAACCACGACACCGTCGAGTGTCAGCACTCGCCAAACGCGATATGCATCCTCGATGCGATCGGCCGGATGCGTGATCTGTCGCAGCAATTTGGATCGATCGTACTTGTCGCCGATCTTCGCAAGACTCGGACCAACCGACCGCTGCATATTTTCCTGCAACGCGTGGCAACTGCGGCAGCTGAGTCCGTCGAGTGTCAGGAAGAGCTCTCGCCCGCGCTGCTCGTCGCCGGGAAGACGCAACACGTCGAGCGGGTCAAACTGGATTCCCAGTCGCTGGGTTCGCTGATCCGGTGGTATGAATCGCTCGAACAAGTCGCGTACCGATTGATTCCTTGAGCTGATGGCGAGCGTAATGATTTCGTCTCGCGAAGGATCTTGCAGCGAACCGTCGTACACTTGCTGCCAAAGCTGAAAGGCGGTCGTGGTGTCCAACAACAATTGGTCGAGCAGTTCCGGATAGGTGTCGACACGAATCGTGCCGGAGACCAATCGATCGATCAACTCGGTGTAATCGGCCCGCAACCGGTCCAGCGATTCGCCGTCCTCAAGCGCGGGCATCTGTGCGATCCACTCACGCACCAAATCGAGCTCATGTTGTTCCAATGTTTGCGAAGCAACTTGTGGCATCCGTCCGGGGCCGAGCTTCGACAAACGATAGTACAAAACCGATCGAAAGGGATCACCGGCGGCGACGATCTTCCCGTTGAGAAGACCGAAGTCGGCCTGGTGGGGCGTCACACCGACGGGCGAGCCGCTGGCGGTTTCGGCGAATCGGGCATCGAAGTGCGAACGAGCCCCGGACGGCCGATGACAAGCCGAGCAGTTGACATCCAGAAAGCTACGTGCGCGCTCGTCCAGATTGGCTTGTCGATCCGAGGGAGAGACAAGATAGGGCGCCATCCGGATCACTTCGGCCGTCAGCGGTTGGCGAAACATCTGTACGCGGTTCCACTCTTCGAGTTGACCGAGGGGACGACGCATCCAACCATATCGGTGCGAGCGGTTGAGTTGTCGCGTGTTCACTCCCAGGATGTGTCCGGCATTCTCGTTGTGGCACGAGGCGCAGGTTTCGCTGCCGGCGAACTGCCACTCGATGTCTCGCTGCAAACCGTTTTCATGACGGGTCAACGCGGCAACGGCCGGCGATTTGACGAGTTCGGCGTCGTTGCCCGCGGAGTTCCAGCGATAGTTGGCACCGTAGATCCCGCCCCCCTCGTGGATTCGCAAAACACGCGTTTCCAACCGTTGTTTCGTCGCCGGGTTCGACGTGTCGAGGGTCATTTCAAAATGCTGTACAAAGAGGGTTCCGATCGGGAATTTCCAGGGACCGTCGAGCGCAAAATCGATCCGATCCACCGCCCGATCTTGATCCGCTCCATCGCCGGGCAACACGATCCAACGACGAACGTCGGCGCCCATTGCCGACTGGCTGGTGTTCACGGAATACTCGATGACGCCTGGTTGCGTCGCCAACGTGGTCAGGTCGGAAAAAATTCCGGTTTCCGATAGTCGCTGAGGCAATGTCGAGCCACGATTGGGGTCGGCCCGAACGAGACGATGAATCGTTCCGGCCTCCTGATCGGGGGTACCCAACACGACGATCCACGGTTCGCCTGCCGCGTTGGGTTCGATCGCGGAGATACCGGTCTTGTTGGCGGCCGGGAAGGCAAACAGCTCGCGATGGCTGGTCACTTGTTCGCCATCGGATTCCAGTGCCCACACGCGCCCAGACCCATTGTCGGCGAACAGATATTTTCCGTTGAGTTCGGGAAATTGGCTGCCGCGATAGACGAAGCCGCCGATCACGCAAGTGTTGCCGTTGACATGCGGATACTCGAACAACGGCGGATGCTCCGTGCCGAAATAAGTCGCCGGTTTCTGGCCGTTCAAATAACTGTCGGCAAATGGCAACGTGCCCTCCGCGTAACTCCAGCCATAATTTCCGCCGCGACGAATCAGGTTGACCTCTTCGCGGGCCAAATGTCCGACGTCGCCCGACCACAAGTTGCCGGTCGGCGGGTCGAAGGAGAGACGAAAAGGGTTCCGCAAGCCATGGCACCAGAACTCTTCCAAAGCATCGGGGACAGCGACGAATGGGTTATCGTTGGGAATGAAATAGTGCGCTGTCCGTCCCGTCTCGGGTTGGCGACGAGGCGGATGGCTGACCTCACCGCCGCGGCAATTGACATCGATCCGCAGGACGCCGCAAAACAGGTCTCGGTCGATGCGTTGTCCGTTGGACAAACCGTCGCCGTTGGTTCCCTCATCACCGACACCGACATACAGGAAGCCGTCGGCACCGAATGCCAGTCCCCCGCCGTTGTGCCACAGGTTCTCGTCAAGTTGCTCGATCAAGATCGTTTCGTTCTTTGCGACGTTTCCGTCGAGCGTAAATCTCGACAGCCGATCATACCGTTGCTTGCCCAGACGGGCGGTGTACATGATGAAGAAGTTGCCGAAGTTCGGTGACGATTGCTGGCCAAAATCGGGATGCAATACCAGTCCATAAGCGCCATCGTCCTCGTAGGGAGTGCGCCACACTTGATCCGAGATATCCAAGATCTGTGTCTTGACGTTTGCCGTGGGCTCATTGGCAATCAACTGAATCGTGCCCCGCCGCTCCAGCACCAAGACACGACCGCTGTCATCTCGAGCTTCGGCAATGCAGGTCGGCTCGAAGAAACTCAACTGCGGGAAGACGTTCTCGCTGGCCCAGCCTGTTTGCGACGGTGGCGAAAGCGGCAGTCGGATACTGCGGTTCGACTCACGATCGGGCAGTCGCTGTTGCGTCAGCATCAAGTAGCCGGCCGTGGCAAAGAAGGTCGATGCCGCCAAGACACCCGTCACACGAACGAGTGGGCTCGCCAGAACCGCGATGAGCGCCTGGCAAAGCCGGGCGGGGGAAGAAAGTACTCGGGAAGCCTGAGTCATACCTGGCAGTCGACGGTTGGGGAATGGAGTCTTGGCCGCAGAGTCAATGTGCCAGCGAAGCAGATCCGCCTGCGACGCAAGGGGCTACGATTCAACCGTAGATTGCCAGCCACGTTCGGGCCGCGCGATCCTTGCCGATTCGATTCGCGACCGACTGTTCTCCGCGGCGAACCACTACAATCGCTACCAGCGGCCATGGACCGAAACCGGGGTCGCCGATTGTTCCGAAGAGGTTTCGTTCAAGATATCTGGCACACTTTTGCTTCGTCCGGTTGCTGACTTGAATGCGCACCGAGAAGAGCCGATCGAAAGAATGCAGCACCGCGCGGGCCGGACGCGATGCAGCCGGCCCGCGGTCGTCCTCATTTGGCAGGTCTACGAATCTCCCAGGATGTCAAACGGCCTTAGAAAAGTTGCAGAATGGATTGCTCGGCATCAGGCTCGGCCTGTAGCTTGCCGAGCAACCCGCCGGTGTGGTCGCCGTAGAGATACGGGTTGCCGTAGCGATACGGATCGTAGGCTCCATCAACAGCACCTCCCATCTGCGATTCCCACCGGGCATCACGATTGTTGACCCACACCACGAAGGGATCCTCAACGCCTTCGTCGCGATTGGTGAGGAATGCGCCGACGGACTGGTCGGCAAGACTCGTATCGGACTGCTGTTGGAATCGCAATGCTTCCGCGACTTGGTCTCCGCTGCCATTGAGTTGGAAGTTCGCTTTTCCAGTGCCCGCATCAAGTGTTGCGCTCTTACCCTGAATCACGTTGGAGAAATGCTGGATCAGGTCGTCGAGGTCGTAAAACAAGTAATCGTCGTCGGCCTCACCAAACAGCTGATCAACACCTTCGCCACCGAGAAGAATATCGACGCCATCACCGCCACGGAGGATGTCGTTTCCGCTTTCTCCCAAAAGAAGGTCGTTACCTAATCCCCCAAATAGTTGATCGTTTCCACCTCCCGCGATGATGATGTCAGCACCCGCTTGACCGTCAAGGATGTCGTTTCCCGCTTCGCCAAAGATGAGATCTAGCCGCGGACCTCCGGTGATTCTGTCGTTCCCGTCACCGCCGCTGAGACAATTGGAAGCGTTGTCGCCATGGATGGTGTCGTCACCTGCATCACCGAAAATCAGACTGGTGTCGGTCCCTCCATAGAGCATGTCGTCGCCATCGCCGCCGTGGATTGCGGTCAATCCCCCACCCCCGATGACGATGTCGTTCCCATCGCCAGCGTCGATCACGGCCATTTGTTTCACGGCTCTTGAGACCGCGACGATGTCGCTC
The DNA here is from genome assembly GCA_963734865.1 of Pirellulaceae bacterium. Classification (GTDB taxonomy): domain Bacteria; phylum Planctomycetota; class Planctomycetia; order Pirellulales; family Pirellulaceae; genus CBDCUW01. The sequence goes on along the minus strand of CAVTIV010000014.1, from coordinate 405,009 downwards.
CCGCCTCCTGCCCGCACCTCGATCTTCTGAACCCCGCTGGAATCGAATGTCTCAGCGATGCCATTGACGGACAGGTGGTTGTTATTTGAAGAGATCACGATCAAGTCCCGCGACTCGGTGCCTTCGACCACCAGAACTCCGTCGAGCAGGTTGGCTGTCACGCCGGCGGCCATCAGCGCCCGCGTTTCGAGTGATTCCAGCTGTAGTGAAGGGCGACGCCCGTTCCTGACGCGGCCGCGTTCGGCGGAATCACGTCGAAGCCAACCCATGATCTTCTCGATCGTTGTTTTGCGGCCACGGTTCAAATTGCTGTGGTACATGATTCGCTCCATTTCCAGGTTCAAAAGTATCCCGAGGCGTCACGTTTGCTTTTCACCGCCTCTACCTGTAGTAATGCGGCGACCTTTCAGCATTTAGGAGATCGTGAATTCCGGGGCCGGACCCGTTTCAAAATAAAGATCGCAGGAACCAAAAGTGCGAAGCACCCGAATTGCCCTTCTAGCTTTCGGGGCAGGAACCATGTTCCGATCTGCTACCACATCGTTTGCGAAAGTGCTTTAGCGATCGCTAGATTGGCCGCGGCTTGACCGCGTTCACGCGGCGCAAGAAGTCCGCAGGGGTGAGCATCTCGGTGGAACCGTCCGCGCCTCGACCAGGTAGACGAGTTGCTTCTCAGCTTCCGAATCACAATAAAGCAATTCGCCAGCGGCGTTGAAGGCGGCGGCACGACCACCGGGAAAGAAGATTGCCAGAGTACGAAGCCGTGCCGTGTCGGCATCCCAAATACGCAATGTATTGTCGACACAACACCAAGCCAGTTGTCGGCTATCGGGGGCCCAAGCGAGATCTCGCGTCCGGTAAACTCCTGAGAGCATCCACTTTTGTTCCAGCTTGCCGTCGGTCGCATCATTGACGAAAAGGTGGTTTTCGACATAGCCCCCCGCATAGGCGATACGTTTCCCATCTGGACTCCAATCGAGTTTCGGGGAATCACCGAGCATGGAGTTGCCGCTGAGCGGTGTGGTAATCTCATTGCCAGTCCTAGAGTCCCAAAGTTGAACGCACGGGTCTCCAAAACGCGCCGATGCCAGTCTCTTGCCAGCGGGGTCCCACGCCAACTCAATCAATCCAGGGATATCGATGACCGCTCCGCCGGCACCTGTTCTGGCATCCCACAGGCTTATGTTCCCACGCTGGCTGAACAATATTTGCGATGCAATCTGTATCCCATCGGGGCTCCACGTGACGCTTCCGGGAGACCTGTAAGGTATCGAGAGTACCGTATGAGGTGTGGAATCCGTCGTCCAGACCCTCAGCACGTGGTCGGTACTTGCGCAAGAGATCATGCGGCTGCCATCCGGGCTCCAGGCAATGCTCAAGATTGGCTGTGTGTGAGCGCGGAAACTCTGCACTTCCTTGCCGGTTGTCGCATTCCAGAATCGGATGAAACCATCAGCGCCGCCGGTGGCCAGCCGCTGTCCGCTAGGATCCCATTCGGCTGCAAGGATGTCGGTCCCAAACAGATGCTGTTGCTGCATGTGCGTTGCGTCCCACAGGCAGACCATTCCGTTGCCCCGATAAGCAAATTGTCTGCCCTGGGGATTCCAGGCGAATCCGACATTCAACGCGGATTCGTATCCAGTCGTTCTGTCCAGCTTGCCATGGACAACGTCCCATACTTGTACCGCGTCTTGCTTGAACTTACCCCCTGCAGCAAGCCATTTGCTGTCTGGGCTCCAGGCGAGCGAAGTCTGCCCCCAGATTTCTTGCTTAAAACCCTCCGAGTAATCATCCGCGTGCCAGAGTTGCATGCCTCCTCCCACCATGCCCGACGCCAGCCACCGGCCATCGGGACTCCAGGCGACTGCCGCGCCTTCGCTTCCCCCTTTGCGGTACACTTGCCGTGTCAGTATCAGCCCTGGCTGACCATCTTTGGCATCCCATACCCGCACCGTGGCATCCGCTCCGGCAGACGCCAGGTGGTTGCCGTCTGGGCTCCACCCCACCGACACGACAGCGTTCTCATGTGCCGTTAGCACCGCTCCCGCCGCATCATGTGGTACGTCCCAGAGCCGGACGGTCTTGTCCTCGCTTGCGGATGCAAGCCATCGACTGTCGGTGCTCCAGGCAAGGTCAAGAATTTCCCCTTCATGTCCCTTGAATACATGGCCCAGCGCTTCATCCTTACAGTCCCAGAGACGAACGTCTCCGTGGGCTGTGCCTGCCGCCATCCAACGGCCATCGGGGCTCCAAGCCACGTGAGAAAACGAACCTTTGAACTTATCAAATAGGTGAACATGCCGTGCGGATTCGACTTCGAACACGTTGATACGTCCCAGGTTGGTAAGTGTGGCCACATACCGGGCATCGGAGCTCCACGTCAGCGAATGACTGAGCGAGCGAGCGGGTACTGAGTTGTGGAGCATCCGATCAAGGCTACCAGTTGCGCCGTTATAGATCCGGATATAAGGTCCGAGCGCAGACAAACTAGCCAGCCATTTACCATCCGGGCTCCATGCCACCTTATTCGATGCATGCCTCTGCTGCATTGTCTCGACGTTCCAACGTTTAATTCCTGGCAGCGCGGCGGGACTTTCAATGAGCCCCGGCAAGACGTTACTGCCAGAGCCAGCTTTCCACGTGCCAAGGGATGGCAGTCCGGCAGCGGCCGCTTGCATAGCAACAGCCGTATCCGAATCAACCGTCGCTTGACCGACTGGCATCGTCGGTTTCGGTAACGCTGATGTATCGGCGATCGCCGATTTGAATCTCGCCTTTACAATTTCCTCGCCGCCGCGTGTCACGGTGACCGTGTCGCGTGATAGGGAAACGAGGTCGGAACCGCCGGTGACGGCGACTTCGTACGTGCCAGCTTTAAGATCGACTCGCCAACCAGACTTCGAGCTGATTCTCACAGGCTCGGCACTACCACGAACCTCCACGACAACATCGGGCGCCGCAGCATCGTCCACCTCGACGATCAGCTGCCCCTTGTTCGTGGCAATCCGAATGATCATCCCGCCAAATGCCTGCATCACCACGAGAAATGCGATTGCCACGGCCAATCCCGCACCGATCTTGATCCGAACAGGCCAACGCCGGGCATGCTTGGCCATGGGGTCGGTTGGCCGTGGTCGATTCCATAACCTGGGAGTACGATCGATCAGCAAAGGATTTGACCGCGCGAAGCTGGATGAACGATGCCGACTTCCCCCGTCGTTTGAATTGGCGGTCTGCATGAGTCCGGCCAAATCGCTCTCACCCGTGAATGGTGCAAGGGCTGCTGCGACTTCCGCTGGCGTGCCGTATCGCTTCGCGGCGTCTTTCTCCAGCATCCGCGCGATCACCACCGCCAACGGCGGGGAAACATCGGGTCGTCCGTGATGGATGCTGGGAACGGGTTCTTGTCGGTGCCCGAGCAATTTCTGGAACGCCGATTGAAATTGGGGTCCGCTGAAAGGCGCGTGTCCGGCCAGCAGTTTATAGAGCGTGCATCCGAGCGCGTACACATCGACGCGGATGTCAACGCCACGAATATTCTCAATTTGTTCGGGCGCCATGTAGTCCGGCGTCCCCAAGATTTGACCGCTGGAGGTCAGCTCTTTGTCGGACGGCTGCTCCCCATACAATCGGGCTAATCCGAGGTCGAGTACTTTCACAATACCTGTGGGGGTCAGTAATAAGTTGGAGGGCTTTACGTCCCGATGCACCAAGCCATGCTCGTGCGCGTGCTGCAACCCCAGGGCGGCTTGCCGCACCACCTCACATGCATCGGCCACGGGTAGCGGGCCGTGCCGCGCCACAAGTTTCCCCAGGTCAATTCCTTCGAAGTACTCCATCGCCAGAAAATGCGTACCGTCGCTGTCACCCGCATCCGTGGCGCGGATGATGTTCGGGTGGTCCAGATTTCCCACCGCTTCCATTTCCCGATAGAACCGCGAAGTGGAAGCGGGGTCGTTGGTTCGTTCAGCTGGTAGCACTTTGAGAGCAACGATCCGTTTCAACTTCCTATGCAGTGCTTTGTACACAACCCCCATCCCTCCACGGCCCAATTCGGCGATAGGCTGGTATTCGCGAATCGGTCGAAGGCCAAGTGAGTTGTCCGGCGTGTGGTCTTGCAACGCAGCAAAGCCAGCGCTCGCGGTTGGTTCAATCCGCGCCAGTCCGACTGCTTTGGCTAAAGCAATCGCGTCATCACATTCAGGCTCCGTGACAAAGGGCTCGGCCGACTTTGCTCGCCGCAGCTCGGAGAGGATCGAGTCGGCAGAGTCAGTGAGAGCGGAGAGAGTGGATTGGCAGGGAAGGCAACGCTCTAAATGTGTAGCGACCGTGTCCACGTCACCAAAGCTCAGTCGTCCCATGCTGAACGCTTCTAACTGCTCCACGCTTGGGCAATCCGATATCTGATTTTGCTCCTGTGAATCCATCTGACGGCTCCTCTCGAGTAAGAAGGTCATGACGAAATTAAACGTCGGCATTGCCGTGGACTGTTGCTGTTTGTGCGTGGCACCGTCCAGCGTTCGCAGCCGAATCGGAATCAATCGATCAGATCAGCCAACTCCTCGCGAAGACGCCGCAAGATTCTGGATTTTGCGACATAGACAGCGTTGGTACTCATCCCCAGTTCCTTCGCGACTTCGGATGGAACGCGGCCTTCGGCCACCACGTTCCATACGGCTTGCCACGTCTGATTCTCAAACTCGGCGCGGATCATCTCCATGGCTCGGCGCAGCGTGCCGCCGATGTCGCTCGCATCACCCTCTCCCCTCGTTGAACAGGAATCCTGTTCCGCCAATTGTGCCATTCGTTGCATCGCCTCGGTGCCGCCATCGGCTTGGGCGTCTTGTCGACGGCGCCAATGTTCGGCCACTTTGCTCTTCGTAATCGTATACAGCCAACCTCGGAATGAATCTCCAGCCTGGTCCCGATGAAAATTGGATACATAACGCACCACCGACTGAAATACATCCTGTACCACATCCCGCGCATCCTCTGGCGGGACACCCGCCCGGCGGGTCCAGCTATACACCAGTGGACCATATAGCGTTACAAGTTGCTGCCATGCCTGAGCGTCCAGCAGCTTAATGCGTTCAATCAAACTCGTCGCAGTGCGATCCACACCATCTTTCGAGCAATCGGCGTTGCTATTCATACTAACGGCTGGACCTTTCAGAACTTTTTCGGACCTTAAAATCGGAGTCTCAAGATTGCCTCGAAAGAAGGTTTCGATAGTTCTCGCCGAGGATTCGACGCTTGTCCGCCTCGCGTATATTCGCGCCAACGATTTTCCCCAGTTCCGTTCCCAGCGAACGTGACGGGAGGTGGCTGCCGAAGACGATCCGCTGGGCACCGAGCTCTCGCACGGCCATCTCGATGAACCCAGCCGTAGCATCAAATCCCGAAGTTTCGATCAGGATGTTCGGTACCGACCGGACGGCGCGAATGCCGCGTTCCCATTCGCCGCCGGCGTGAGCGCAGATGAATTTCTGGTCCGGAAAGCGAGCTGCCAATTGGGCCAGCTCCGACGGAGTCGATTCACCGGCGCCTTGTTTGCCTCCGGTCTTGAACCACGCGTGCTGCATGATGACGCCACCGAGCTCCCCGATGCGTTTTACCAGCGGATCAAAGTTGCGATGCGTGCATGTCATGGCGCCCGGACCACTACCGGGAAAGTAGACGCCTAGCATCGGCCCGTCACGCAGCCATCGATCGAGCGCCTCGAGCGAAGCAGGCACGTCGTTGGCATTCAGCTGAATCATTCCCAACAGTTTGTCGGGCCACCGCCGGAGTGGTTTCCATACGAGTTCCGGGTCGGCACGCAGCGTCGCTTCCAACCGGGCATCGGTCGTCGTTCCAATTCCCACATGAGCAAAATAGCAAAGTTTCTCGAACTGCCCCATTTCGATCACAGGCAAGCAGCGTTCGATGTCGGCGATCAGGCGGCTGCTTCCATCGGGACCGGGATGAGCATGCGAAGGCGTGAAGTAGGAATCCCAGATCCGATAGCTCTTCAGAGTCTCGACGGACGGCAAGCCGAATGTTTGGGCAGCAGGGTTCATCGCTTCGCTCCATCGCGCATCTTCCTAGCAGCCGCCCCCAGGACCGTGCGAACTTCGTCTTCGGCCAGGCCTGACTCGTGGGTGCGGATCAGCGCGGCTTCGGGAATGAGAAAGGGAGCGTGCGTGCCAAACATCACCCGTCCCGCTGGAACGCTTCGCACCAAGTTCGTGATACCGTCGGTCCCGTCGACACGCGAGGTGTCAAAGCTGATTCCAGGAGTGCCCGCGAGCGTTTCGAGCAATGGCCCTCGGGGACGAGCATTGAGGATTTGGACCGAGGCAGAGCCGTTCTGCTTCATCACGTTCGCCAGCGGTGTGAGGTCAACATCTGGCACAGGCATCATTGGATGTTGGGTCCGCGTGTCCTCCATCGCTGCAGCAATCTGAACGAACAGTCCGGCGGATGTGGCGAGCCGAAGAAGCTCGCGGAAACATGGATCGCTCAGCGTGTAACCGTGATAGTTTGGGTGCAGTCGAATACCCGGCATCTTGTGATCGACGCGACATCGACGGAGATCATGCTGCCAATCGGTAAGTTGCGGGTTGACGGAGCCAATCGGAACCAATTCCGAATACCGCGTGCATGACTGCGTCAGGCGGTCGTTCACTGCTGCGACGTCGCGATGCAAGAGTCCTTCAAAGCTTCCCGCCCACGCCTCCCCAACCCCGAGCGAACGAAGTTTGTTCACCAACCGATCCGTATCATCCAACGGCAGATGGCGAAACGGCCATTGGAACAAGCTGATATTGGTGTCGACGATTGTGGCCGCAGATGCCGGATGATTTTCGGCCTGCGCCGCGGCGGAAAGGAACGCGGAAGCAGCACTGGCGGTCACGGCGGTGCAAAGAAGGTCACGTCGGTGCATCACTTTCGCGAGGCTCCTGTTACTGTCTGATTTCACGTTCCAATCTCGCCAGAGTTCAGTCCATTACCCCTCCGGGATGATCACGATTCTAACGAAAAGAAGCCGCGTTGATGTGGCTGTGCCTTCCAGATGCAATGACAATGCTGAAAGCCCCAACCACGATGTTGATGCACAAATCGATCGGTTGGCTATACGAGTATCTCCGTCACCACTCGCGGAGGTTCGACGCCCGTAAGCCGCTCTTCCAAGCCACTGCGTGGAAAAAATAACTTTTGATGATGCAGCCCCAGCAGGTGCAGAACGGTGGCATGAAAGTCGTGGACGCTGACCGGATTGTCCACCACTTTGTGGCCGAAATCATCGGTCGTACCGTAGCTCGTCCCCCCCTTCACACCGCCTCCCGCAATCCATGTCGTAAAGGCTTGCATGTTGTGATCACGACCGGTGTAAATGTCACCCGATTTCTGCGAGGTCGGTGTCCGTCCGAATTCGCCACCCCAGATCACCAGCGTGTTGTCGAGCAAACCGCTGCGTTTCAAATCACGAAGCAACGCGGCCACCGGTTGATCGGTTCGCTGGCAGGCGGCGCGATGATTCGAGGCCAGATCGACGTGGCTATCCCAGGGCTGTTCCTCGAGAAAGATCTGCACAAAGCGTACGCCACGTTCGACCAACCGGCGAGCAAGCAGGCAACGACGCCCGAACGAGTCGGTTGTCGGTTCACCAATCCCGTACATCGACAGAGTGTCGCGTGTTTCCCCAGACAGGTCGAGCGATTCGCTGGCCGACAATTGCATCCGTGCCGCCAGACCGTACGATTCAATCCGCGCGTCGAGCTGGGAATTGTACGGACGCTCGCTGCGGTGAATTTCATCAAGTCGATTCAACAGGCCGCGAGCAGAATCGGTGACCGACGCAGGTTGTTCATATTGCTGGTTGAGATTCAGAATGGGCGACCCTGTGGGCCGAAACGGAGTCCCCTGATAAACCGGCGGCAGGAATCCGGATGTCCAATTGCGGGTGCCGTTCTTGGGCATCCCCAATGGATCGTTCAGCACGACATAGGCAGGCAGGTTCTGGTTCTCGGACCCCAATCCATACACCGTCCATGCACCCAGAGTTGGGTATCCCATGAACAAACGGCCGCTATGGATTTTGTACAACGCGTTATCGTGGTTCGGATGATCGGTCCACATCGAGTTGATCAGGCAAATATCGTCCGCCATTTTCGATGTGTGTGGCAGGACGTCGGCCATCCACATTCCTGATTCACCGTGCCGCGCAAATTCGTATTGGCCGCCCATCATCACGCCAATGTCGGCCGTACTTTGGTTTCCTATATCCTCGACGTTTCCCGGATACGGTTTCCCATCCATCCGGTTGAGCATCGGTTTCGGATCAAAAAGATCCATTTGGCTTGGCCCGCCGTTCATGAACAGCTGTATTACTGACTTGGCCGTTGCCGGATGATGAACGCGTTTCGGGCGCAGGTTGAATGCCGACGTCGGCTCCGACATCTGGTGTTCATCCGCGAGCGCCGATGCGCCGCCGAAAAATTCGTCACAGAACATGTGCACCAGTGCAGCACCCAGCAAGCCTTCGCCGGTGCGGGCAAAGAAGTCGCGACGTGAGTTTCGATCTCTTTGGGAAGTGTTCATTTCAAGTTTTCACAGCAGATTTGCGTTCCATCGATCACGGGACAATCAATCGACATAAAGGAATGCTGCCGAGTTGAGGATGGTGTGGCAGTACGTCTCGAACGCTTTTTGCGGTTGTTGCCAGACGGATTCCATTTCCTTCAAGGCTGCGATTCCCATCGTTCGTTCTTCGTCGCTTGGCGGCCGGCTGATCGCGAGCTGATAAACCGCATCGACCTGAGCACCGAGGACCGTTTCGTGACTGCGATGTACCCCGTCGTGGGCGACAGATTCGGCGACGCGCGGCCATCGCTACGGCCAACTCGCGGACGTGTCCGTTGTTCATCAGCATTAGCGCCTGGGGAGAAATGATGGATACCGACCGCGCCAGGCAATTTGGACCCATTGGAGGATAATCGAATGTATCCATCATCGTGGCGATTTCCGTGCGTCGGTATTGCAGATAGACGCTCCGCCGCCAGGATCCACCTTCGTCAGGGTTCACGCTGACCAGGCCGTCGCGGTCAACCGAAACCGTATCCGGCAGACCACCGGGGCGGTCGTTAAGCTTGCCCGCGACAAAAAGCAGCGAGTCACGAAGCGCTTCGGCATCCAAACGTCGCAGCGGCATCCGCGACAGGAGTCGATTGTCGGGATCGATTTCGCGCCGCTCGTCCGTCACCCGACTCGACTGACGATAAGTGCGAGAATTCATGATCAGCCGGTGCATCTCCTTGATGCTCCAGCCGCGCCGGATAAACTCGATCGCCAGGAAATCGAGTAGTTGCGGATGCGAAGGGCGTTCCCCTTTGATACCGAAATTCTCCAGGTCCTTCACGATGCCGGTACCGAAGTGATGATACCAAATCCGGTTCATCATCACTCGGGCCGTCAGCGGATGATCCGGTCCCGTGAGCCAGCGGGCAAAAGCAAGTCGGCGGCCGGTCTTGGGTGTTCCATTTGGAAAGGGAGGTTCGACAACGAACGGCGTTCGCCCATCGGTGAGGACCGAGGGGACACCGGGACCGACGAGGTCACCCGGTTTGTCATGTTCTCCTCGCCGCAGAATGTAAGTCGGGGAAGGTCGTCCGAAATCCCACAACGCCCGAATGGCAAGTGAGGGGACCATCTGCCGCTCGATCCGTTCGATCTGACGTTGAATCTGTTCGATCTCACGGCGGGCATCGAGAACCGATTGCGGTTGCTGCGAATCGGACAGTAATTCGGCCCGCTGCAAACGTTCGGCGAGAATCCTTTGAGGCAACGTTCGATTGTTATCCGCTATTTTGAGCGCGATCAAGGTCTGCTCGTTGTCGGATTCCGATTGATCCGGGTAGTGATGCCGGAGCAGTTCCAGTTGGAGTTCGCCGGCAACCTTTTTCTGCAACGATTGCAGCCGCTTGATTTTGGCTTCGAGTGGCGGATTGATGGCCGCAACGTTCTTGCGATGCTCGGCTGTGGCGACGACCAGCTTGCGTGTCTTGAAGCTGCTCCAATCGTATTCGTCCAAAGCGCCTTGAAAAATCGCTTTGAAACGATAGTAGTCACGGTGCGGGATCGGATCGTATTTGTGCGAATGACATCGAGCGCACTCCATGGTCAATCCCATCAGCCCTGAACTGACGATGGTGATCGCGTCACTGATCACCTTCAGACGCTCGGGGACGAAGTTCATCGTCCGAGAACCGGTCTCGTCGATCCCCATCCGCAAGAAGCCGGTGGCGATCAAATTGTCAACCATCTCCTGGGTAACGACCGACGCGTTCTCGTAATCGACCAACTCATCACCGGCGATCTGCTCGAGCAGAAACCGGTCGTACGGTTTGTCGCTGTTGAATGCCGCGATCACATAATCACGATACTTCCAAGCCACCTCGCGAACAGGATCCGCAGAAATGCCACCTTCGGAATCGGCATAGCCGGCCAGGTCCAACCAGTACCGCCCCCAACGTTCGCCGTATTGCGGCGATGCGAGCAGATCATCGATCATCGCCGAATACCAGTTCGGGTCGTTGCTGTCACGCCATCGCTGCCTCTGATCGAGACTCGGCGGCAGACCGATCAAATCAAAAAAGGCGCGGCGAATGAGCGTGTCGCGGTCGGCCTCGACAGACAAGGTCAGGCCATTGTCCTGAAGCTTTGCGACGATGAAGTCATCGATCGTATCGGCTGCCGCATCGGTACTCGGACGTGGCGACAATCGGGGAGGCTGAAATGCCCAGTGCTGCCGCTGCTCGTCCGTCACCAGCGGATCGGACTCCGTGGTAGCGACATCGGGCGGCACATCGACCAGGGGCGATCCGGACGCGATCCACTGGCGCAAGATCTCAACCTCCGCATGCGAAGGACGTCGCACGAAGAACTTCAACAGCAGTTCCTGAGGCGGGCAGGAAAAGCTTTCGATCCGCTGGATCATCCGACTCGCATCGGGATCGCCGGGAACGACTGCCGGACCGCTGTCGCCACCTTTCAAAATATCCGCCACCGTACGGAGATCGAGGTGGCCTTGCTGAAGGCGTGGCCCATGGCAGGTGGTGCACCGCAGCAGCATGATCGGCAGCACGTCGTGTTGCGTGATCGGTGGTTTCGCAGCCGCATCTTTTTCCTGAGAGCGGATACCACCGGAAATCCAGCGACGAATGAGCGTTCGCTCGTCATCGTCCAACGGCGACTCATCCGCCGGAGGCATGTCGCCGTCTTGGACCAACATCCATAACAAGTTGTCATCAACGGAATCGACCAGCAAAGTCTCGCCCGATTCACCGCCACGACGAAGTCCGCCGATCGACGACAGATCCAGTCCACCCTTGCGGACTTTCTCGCTGTGGCACTTGCCGCACTTCTCGGCAAACAGGGGCTGGATATCCGACTCGAAAACGGGCGATTCCTCACTCGCGCCAACCGGCCCGCCGACCACCGAGACAAGCAGCCAGAGCAAGGCGAGACGCGCCATCATGGAGAACCTCGGCATGGTTGTGTCGTCGGCGACCGAGCGGAAATCGATCAAGGGAAGGCCGCAGCGAGGGAGGATTTGGAGGGAAGTAAGCAGCTACCGGTAACCGGCAGCGTGAGTGTCGCTCACCGAAGAACATTGTAGAGGCCCGTCCGCGTTAGCACAAACTTGGCGCCATTTCTCGCGTATTTCGTCTCTTTCGAGGTCCACTCTTCACGCGTCGCGACTTCGATTCGACATTCCGCAGGGAACACTCACGACCCTGGCTTGCAGTATCGGTCGAGCCAGTCAAAGAAGACGCGGCCCCAAAGAACGCCATTTTGGGGTGAGAGCACCCAATGTCCTTCATCGGGAAAGTATAAGAAGCGGCTGGGAACTCCTTGTACCTGTGCCGCGGTGAAGGCTTCCATCCCTTGCGTGACCGGCACACGAAAATCTTTCTCGCCGTGAATCACAAGCAGCGGCGTCTTCCAATTGCCGGCAAACTTATGGGGCGAAAATGCCGCGTACTGTTTCGCCATCGCTTCACTTTCCCAATACGGACCGCCGAGATCCCAGTTGGGAAAGAAAAGTTCCTCGGTCGATCCGTACATCGATTCCAGATTGTAGACACCGCAGTGGGCGACCATCGCGCAGAAGCGACTTTTCGCATTGCCCATCAACCAATAAACCGTGTAGCCGCCGAAACTGGCTCCGATCGCTGCCACACGTTCACGGTCGATCGTGGGATCGGCAATCATCGCGTCGGTGGAGGCCAGGATATCTTGCATCGCCTGGCCGCCCCAGTCGCCGCTGATCTGGTCGTTCCACTGCCGACCGAATCCGGGCAGACCGCGACGGTTGACTGCCAACACGACATAGCCATTGGCTGCCATCATGTGGAAATTCCAGCGGTAGGAAAACCATTGCCCGATCTGTCCCTGCGGTCCGCCTTGACAATAGGTCAGCATCGGCCATTGCTTTTTGGCGGCGGGGTCGTAATCGGGCGGCACGATGACCCAGTTGTGAATCAATTTGCCATCGCTGGCGGCAAAGAACCGCTGTTCCACCTTGGGCAGTTCCAGAGTCTGCATCAGTTTGCCGTTGACGTCGGTGATCGTGGCCAGCTGTTTCGTTTCGGCATCGAGGATCGCCAGCTCGACCGGCCGCAGCATACTTTGTTGCCGTAACAGAATTCTTCGCGAATTTGGGATTGCCGCCACGATCGCGAAATCAAAACGGCCGCTGGAGATCTGCTCAATCGCGACGTTTTCCAAGTCGATGCGAAAGACCTGGGTCGTTCCCCGGGTCTCGCTGTAGAAGAACAAACTCTTGCTGTCCGGGCTCCATGTCGCGTGGTGGGTCGTTTGGTCAAGCCCAGGCGTGATCTCCTGCAACTCGCCACTGCTGCGGTCATAGAGCATGATTCGGTTGCGATCCGATTCGAATCCGGCGCGGAGCATGGAATGGAATGCGAGGAAGCGACCATCGGGCGAATACGATGGATCCATGTCGTAACCGGGCATCCCGGGCGTGATATTCTTGAGCGGTCCACCTGTCGGTTTGACGAGGTAAATTCCGCTGTCGGTGCTTTCGGCCGGATTGTTGACGAGCTTCAATGTCAACGCGATTTCTTGACCGTCGGGCGAAAACGCAAACTGTTCCGATCCGCCAAATGGCGGCAGCGGACAATCGGCTTTCAATGAGGCCATTAGGTCGACCGGTGCGGACGCGATCCCCTGGTCATCCACCTTGACGACATGCACGTGGCTGTAGGCATAGTCATGCCACTGATTCCAATGCCGGTACATCAAATGGTCAATGATCCGCGCGTCGGCTTTGGGAAGATCCTGATACAGCTCGGTCGCCTTCGGGTCCATTTTCACATCGACCGTGAACGCGATCGCATCTCCCGAGGGCGATGTTTTCAAGTTGGCGATGCCATCGTCAACGTGGGTCAGTTGCTGCGGCTCGCCCCCGGTCGGATCGATCATCCAAGCTTGGGGCTTCCCCTGCTCATCTTCGTCCTTTTTATCTTTATCTTTATCTTTATCTTTATCCGTCTCTTTACCCTTCGCTTGCTTCTTCAGCGGATCGTCTTCGCCATCATCCTCGTCGACGACGGCCTCGGCGGGCGCCACATAAACGAGCTTTGGTCCCGTGGCGTGATTCAGCCAGCCGAGGGATCCAAGTCCTTTGATGTCTTTGAGCAGCGTCTTGGCTGTCGGGACAGCCAAGGGAGTATCGAAGGCCACCGATTTTTTGCCGCTCGTCTCGATCTCACCCACCGGCAGCGGCTGCAACATCAGGCTGGTGGTGCCTTCATTCTGCTGCAGGTCGTAACGAGTCACGAGGTACGCCAGCAGCGTCCCGTCGGGCGATACGGCTGCATCACCGATCCGGGCCAGATCCCACAGTTTTTCAGGAGTCAATCGCTCGGCCAGGCATGGGCTGCTGGTCAACGCGACAGCAACTGCAGCAACAAAGAATCGCATCAAACGCATGAATGTGTCTCGGGAGCGGGTAGTCAAGTCGCGATCAGGCGGCGCGAGAAAGTCTCGCAGAAACAAACACAAAGAGCAGTATAGAACACTTTTCGCATCGACGTCGCGGCACTCGAAACGGAGCGAGATTGGGTTCAAGGGGTTCGTGAGTTCAGAATTTTTCCTGCACCTTTGATCGCGAATGACCGCCGAAAGGTTTAGGATGAAGAGTGATCCGAGAGATGATGGATCGGCTGCGTTGAATATTCACGGTGGCTCGTATGGATGGTGATTCAGGGTGCCCCTGCAGCAGGAAACAAATGAACCGAGATCGAAGCGGCGTTGGCTGCGGTTTAGTCTCCGTGGCCTATTGCTGTTGACATTGGTGGTTGCCGCTTACTTAGCGGGGCGGACTTCGCAGGATGGTCTATTTCGGCCGGATCTTGCCGGCCCTTGGATGGCCAGCCTTCCCGCCGGATTTAACCAGCCGACGACGCTCAAGCCGCTTGGAAGCGCGCGGTGGTTGATTCGATCGCGAGCCAGTATCTTCAACGGTATCTATCAGTTCGAGGGTGGCCGGTTGACCGTCATTCGGCCGGACGACGCACGAATGAAGGGACTCGTTTGGAAGTGGGACGGCAGCCAACTGATGCTGGTCGCGGAGCCACCCGCTCAACCGACCGGAGCGAGCTATCTGGGAACGGTCTTGGTTCCCACCGACGACCCCGCTGGCCCGAAGCGATAGCGAGGCAAACCGGCATTGTCTCCGCTGCTCGCTCACGCTTCAAGTGAAGTTCAACCAGGCAAATCGCCACAAGGTGGCAATTTCCAACGAACCGGCTCGAGGTCTGTTCGAGGCATGTCGCGGGCGTTTTCCGAGTTCGTTATCTTGCGCCGCCCTCTTTAAATTGCATCGTGATTCGCGAGAATCGACGTTTCTGGAGTCGTGAAGGATTCCGAAAACCACCCGCCACAACCGAGAGAACAAAATTGTCGACCACACCGATGTATGATGTTGGCGAAAAAAGCGCCATCGCTTTTGACCGCGCTCGCAAATTGATGCCAGGGGGCGTGAACAGTCCGGCTCGCGCGTTCGGTGCCGTTGGTGGTACACCGCTGTTCATCGAAAGCGCCGATGGTCCCTATCTGCACGATATCGATGGCCGACGCTTCATCGACTACATCGGTTCATGGGGTCCGATGATCCTCGGTCACGCCCATCCCGAAGTGATTGAAGCGATCGTCAAGGCTGCCCATCGCGGATCGAGTTTTGGCGCACCGACTGAAGCCGAGTCACAACTTGCCGAGCAGATCATCGCCGCGGTCCCGAGCGTTGAGAAGGTTCGGCTGGTCAATAGCGGTACCGAAGCGACGATGAGCGCCATCCGAGTGGCGCGCGGCGCCACCGGCCGCAACAAGGTGATCAAGTTCGCCGGCAACTATCACGGACATGTCGATAGTCTGTTGGTTGCTGCCGGAAGCGCCGCGGCAACGCTCGGTGTTCCCGATTCGCCTGGTGTCACACCCGGTGCCGGCGGGGATACGATTGTATTGCAGTACAACGATTGCGACGGCGTCGCCGCTGCATTCACGCAGTATCCCGGTGAAATCGCCGCCGTGATTCTCGAGCCGGTCGTCGGCAACATGGGCTGTGTCGTGCCGACGATGGAATTCTTGCAGGCTCTTCGCGAGTCGACCGCTAACGATGGATCGATCCTGATTTTCGACGAAGTGATGACCGGATTTCGACTTGCCTTCGGCGGCGCGCAGGAACGCTTTGGTATCACCCCCGATATGACCACGCTGGGAAAGATCGTCGGCGGTGGCATGCCACTGGGCGCTTATGGCGGGCGGGCCGAGATCATGGACAACGTTCTTCCGGCGGGGAAGGTCTTTCAGGCCGGGACGTTGAGTGGGAATCCGGTCGCTGTGGCGGCCGGCAGCACCACGTTACGACTGCTGAAGGAAGACCCCCCCTACGATTATCTGGAGGACCTCGGCAAGCGACTCGCCGCCGGACTCGACCGGGCGGCGACCGATGCCGGCATCGATCATCAGGTGCAGCGAGTCGGCAGCATGATGACATTGTTCTTCAATGCCCATCCGGTTCAAAACTGGATTGATGCCGATCGCTGTGATCGAGAGATGTTCGGGCGCTACTTCTGGGGCCTGATTGGTGAAGGCATCTACATGCCGTGCAGCCAGTTCGAGGCTCTGTTCTTCAGCCGAACTCACACCGCAGCGATGATCGACGAAACAGTCGACGCGGCGGCAAAAGTGCTGAAGTCAATCGCCGCCACGATGTGAGTGATCATCGATTTCCACGAGCTCGCGACCCGACCAATATCGATTTCGGAGCTGCTCGTTCTGCGAATTCGAGTAAGATACCGTTTTCGTCGATTCCAATCCGAGTCAACTCGAACCTCAATGAACAATGCGATTCAGCGATCGGTCCTCGCGCTGGCCGTGACGGTGACCGGCGGGCTCACCCATTCCCCCGCCCAGGAGATCCCCGCCCAGGAGATCCCCGCCCAGGAGATCCCCACCCAGGAGATCCCCACCCAGGAGATCGACTTCAGCCGTGACGTTCGACCGATCCTGGCCGCGAATTGCTTTGCCTGTCACGGGCCCGACGAGCGCGCTCGCGAGGCCGATTTGCGATTGGATATCGCCGCTGGCGCGACGGTCGATCGGAGTGGCCATTGGGCGATCAAGCCGGGTGATGCCGACGCGAGCGAATTGGTGTCGCGGATCGAGAGCGACGATCAAGACGAAATCATGCCGCCAGGGGATAGCGGCCATCGCTTGACCGATCGGCAAAAGCAACTGCTTCGACGTTGGGTCGACGCAGGCGGTAAATACGAGCTGCATTGGTCGTTTGCCGTGCCGACTCGCGGGCCACCGACAGCGGACCGCTGCGCTCACCCGATTGACTCGTTCGTCCGCGAGAAACTTTCCCAGCAGGGACTCGCGGCGAACGATCCGGCCGATCGATACCAGCTGATACGCCGAGTCTCGCTGGACTTGACCGGATTGCCTGCGACGCCACAGCAGGCCGACGCGTTTGCGGCCGATCTGTCGGCAGATGCGTTTGAAAAAGTCGTTGACCGCTTGCTTGCTTCCGGATCCTTCGGGGAACATTGGGCGCGGATGTGGCTTGATCTTGCGCTATGCTGATACCAAAGGTTACGAAAAAGATAACCCTCGCGAAATCTGGCGGTATCGCGATTGGGTCATCGACGCACTCAATCGTGACCTGCCCTATGATCGATTCACGATCGAGCAGCTCGCTGGCGATTTGCTGCCCGATGCAACCGACCAGCAGCGTCTGGCGACCGCGTTTCATCGCAACACATTGACCAATGAAGAGGGAGGAACCGACGACGAAGAGTTTCGTGTGGCGGCGGTCAAAGATCGCGTTGATACAACGATGCAAGTCTGGATGGGATTGACAATGGGTTGTGCAAAATGTCATTCGCATAAGTACGACCCGATTAGCCAGGAAGATTATTATCGATTTTTCGCGATCTTCAATCAGACGATGGACTCGGACCGCGAAGCACCTTTGATGGTTTCACCCACCGAGCGGCAGTTGGCCGCAGCGGAGGCGTTCCAAAGACAAATCAAGACGTTGCGTGGGGAATTGAATTCGGTCGTTGGCTTTGATGAAGCGTACAAGCAATGGGCAGCGGACCGGGCGGCGAATCCCGAATCGACACCTCCTGAAATCGCGAATTCTCAATCCCAACCGAAGATCGATCTCAAACAGCGAGAAGATTTTCAGCGGATATTCCCGGCAACTCGAGAATTGTTGGATCGAATCAAGACGCTCGAAGATTCTCTGGCGGATGCCCGATCCCAATTTCCGAAGACGCCGGTGATGCAAGAGCTTCCCGCCAAGCAAGCTCGCCCGACCCGGATTCATCAGCGCGGAAACTTTCTCGACCCCGGCGATTTGGTGCAAGGGGGTGTGCCCGCCGCATTTGGCGCGCTGCCGGACCAGCTACCAGAAAATCGTCTCGGCGTGGCGCAATGGATCATCAGCGAGGACAATCCGTTGACCGCACGCGTGATGGTGAATCGGATTTGGGCCAGACTTTTTGGAGTTGGCATTGTCGAAACGGAAGAAGATTTTGGAACGCAGGGGCTGCGGCCTTCCCATCCACAACTGATCGACTGGTTAGCGGTTGAGTTTCAGGAAAACGGATGGTCGATCAAACAGTTGATCAAAACGATTGTGATGTCATCCACGTACCAACAATCGTCGATCCTGAGCGAGCAAAAGCTTGCCCTGGATCCCAACAATCGATTGCTCAGTCGCGGTCCGCGTTTTCGGCTCAGCGCCGAGATGATTCGCGATCAGGCGCTCGCCGCGGCAGGGTTATTGACCACCGAGATTGGCGGGCCATCGGTGATGCCGCCGCAGCCACCTGGCGTTTGGAAATCGACCTACAGCGACCGCAAGTGGATCAACGCCGAAGGGGCGGATCGATATCGACGCGGCTTGTACACCTACTGGAAGCGAACAAGTCCTTATCCGGCGATGACCACCTTTGATGCCGGTAGCGGTGAGGTTTGCCTGGTTCGCCGCGTCCGAACCAACACCCCTCTGCAGGCGCTGATCACGTTGAACGACCCGGCTTACCTGGAGGCCGCCGGGGCCCTGGCATTGCGAATGAAACAACAGGGGTTGGAGCATGGGTTCCGCCGGTTGTTGACCAGATCACCCACGGAGCGGGAGTTGCAGCGACTCGAAAACCTGTTTTGCGAAACGAGGCTCGAATTTCAATCGGATCTCGCTGCGGCGGCCAACCTTGCCGAATCAGCCGGCTTGGATCGTCTTTCCGCCACCGCCGATCTCGCCGCCTGGGTGACGGTGGCCAATGTGTTGTTGAACCTCGATGAAACCCTGACAAAGCCATGAATTTGCATCACCATCGGGCTCGAGCGACGACCCGTCGTCATTTCTTTGGCCAGGCCGGTTTGGGATTTGGCGCGATCGCGCTACAGTCGCTGCTATCCAACGAATCGTCCGCGACGCAGGCGAGCTACCTGATTCCGGCCAAAGCGAAGTCGATTATCTATTTGCACATGGCCGGTTCGCCATCGCAAATCGATCTCTTCGAGCACAAGCCACAGTTGACCAAGTTCCACGGAAAGGAATGTCCGCAGGAGTATTTGGAGGGAAAGCGATTCGCCTTCATCAAAGGAACGCCGAAAATGCTGGGGCCAGTTTTCGAGTACAAACAGTGCGGTGAAACCGGTCAGTGGATCAGCGAATTGCTGCCACATTTATCGTCGGTGGTCGACGACGTGTGCATGATTCGGTCGATGCATACTGAGCAGTTCAATCACTCTCCCGCACAACTATTGCTTCAAACCGGCAATTCGCTGTTGGGTTCGCCCTCGATGGGATCGTGGGTGACGTATGGACTGGGAAGCGAAAACAAGGACCTTCCCGGCTTCGTGGTCCTCGCCTCCGGAGGAAAAACGCCCAGTGCCGGCAAGTCGTTGTGGGGGTCCGGGTTTCTGCCGACCTTGTATCAGGGAGTGCAATGTCGAACCGATGGCGGCGATCCGATTCTTTACTTGTCAGACCCGAAGGGAATGAGTCGCCCGGTCCGCCGTAAAACACTCGACGCAATTGAAGATTTGAACAGCTACCAGCACCAGCGGTTTGGCGACCCGGAAACGCTTTCCAGGATCTCGCAATATGAACTCGCGTTTCGGATGCAAGTGTCGGTGCCCGACGTGATGGACATTCGCAAAGAGCCAAAGCATATTCTTGAACTGTATGGAGCCCAGCCGGGGTACAAATCCGAGGCGGAGACCGCAGCGGATCCGCGCGGTGCTGTACCAGGGTAACGACGCAACTTTCGCCAACAATTGCCTGCTGGCACGGAGGCTGGTAGAGAATGGTGTGCGGTTTGTCCAATTGTACGATTGGGGCTGGGACCACCACGGCTCGTCCCCGGGAGAATCGATTGACGAGACGCTGCCGATCAAATGCCAACAAATTGATCGGGCGGTCTGTGGCCTGATCAGCGACCTCAAGCAACGCGGAATGCTGGACGAAACGCTGATCGTGTGGGGCGGTGAATTTGGACGCACGCCAATGATGCAGAACAACGTCAATACAGAACTGAAAAAGGGATTCATCGGCCGCGACCATCACCCCGATGCATTCACCATGTGGATGGCCGGTGGCGGGATCAAGCCGGGCGTTTTCGGTGCGACCGACGACATCGGGTACTACATCACCGAGAACCCTGTCGGTATTCGCGATCTGCAGGCAACGATCTTGCATCAACTCGGATTGGATCCCCACAAGTTCAGTTTTTCCTATCAAGGATTGAACCAGCGATTGATCGGACCGACGGCCGAGGGACGAGTCGTCCGCGAAATCCTGACCTGATTCGCGCGTCTTGCCTTGGCGTTGTTCGTTGTTGACATCTTTTTTCTGTAGGCCGGATCCCGTGGAGCGAGTTCCGGCCTGCTGGGTGCAAAACCTGGCGTTTGGCGGCACGGCGTGGACCTTGCTTCGTCCGATGCGGGCGTGCGAAACATGTGGTTCACAGCCCCCCTTCCGAATCCTGAGGCGGCAAAAAAAACAGCAGCCATACCATTGACATGACGATAGTTTACATGTAAATTAATTACGGTGGGCGAGAGAAGAGAGGACGGACAGAGAGGACGGACAGAGAGGACCATGACCAGCGGTCGTTTGCAGCGCGAACTGAAGAAAAGGCGCCCCTTCGAGTCAGCGGAGCAGGAAGCGGTGTTGAACATCCTGCGAACAAACGATCAGTTTCAAAACCGATTTGGGCGATTGTTTCGTGAATACGGATTGACGTCGTCACAGTACAACGTGCTACGGATCTTGCGGGGTGAAGGTAAGCCGATGCCCTGCCTGGAGATCGCCGAGCGGATGATTCAAGTGGTTCCTGCGATCACCGGGTTGATCGATCGTCTGGAGAAGCACCAATTCGTCGAGCGCAAGCGATGTACCGAAGACCGCCGCGTGATCTACATCGAGATCACCCACAAGGCTTTGGATCTACTCAAGCGGATGGACGGGCCGGTCAATGAGATGCACAAACAGCTCATCGGTCACCTCACTCGCAGCGAACTGAAAGAGCTCAGTCGTC
Organism: Pirellulaceae bacterium; assembly: GCA_963734865.1. Taxonomy (GTDB): domain Bacteria; phylum Planctomycetota; class Planctomycetia; order Pirellulales; family Pirellulaceae; genus CBDCUW01. Next base: position 383,884 of record CAVTIV010000014.1, on the reverse strand, counting down.
TCTTGGAGAAGGCCCGACGGAGCGGGCAATGCGCCGAGGACTGACGCATTTTTTTAGAGAACAACTTCACATATCAACCATTGCTATAGCAATCACTTAGAAAGGTAATCCAATGAATTTCGACTACCCAATCAGGAGAGGTTTGAGATCATGATCCAAGTACGCAAAGCCGAATCTCGAGGCCATGCCGACCACGGATGGCTCAACACGCATCACACGTTTTCGTTTTCGAGCTATCAAGACCCTCAACACATGCAGTTTCGCTCGCTGCGGGTGATGAACGAGGACTATGTTGCGGCGGGCCAGGGTTTCGGAACTCACCCTCATCGCGACATGGAGATCGTGACCTACGTGTTGGAGGGAGCATTGGAACACAAAGACTCGATGGGCAACGGCGAGGTGTTGCATCCTGGCGAATTTCAGCGGATGTCGGCAGGAACGGGAATCACGCACAGCGAGTTCAATCCGTCGGATCACGAACCGGTCCATCTGTACCAAATCTGGCTCTATCCAGAGCGGTCAGGGATCGAGCCCAGTTACGAGCAAAAGCGATTTCCCGAGCAGCAGCGTCACAATCAACTGCGGTTGGTGGCATCTCGCGATGCCGCCGATGGCTCTTTGCTGATTCATCAAGACGCGCGTATTTACTTGTCGAGTTTGGACGCGGGACGACAGATCCGTCACACACTTGGATCGGGCAGACACGCCTGGCTGCAGGTACTTCGCGGCAACGTGGAACTCAATGGTGTGCCGCTGGATACCAGTGACGGTGCTGCAGTCAGCGACGAGAGCTTACTAGAAATTGTCGCCAAGCAGCCTGCCGAGGTGATGCTGTTTGACCTGAACTGAGCCGATTGGAATCCCGTTCTAGTCACCGAGCTGAATTGAACGAACGCTCGAGCGTGTCATTCACGTCGGTCGATACGGGATGGTCGCGCCACAGCCAGCGCATCATTTCCGGCAAGATCACGCCACCCGACTTGAGGCCGTGCTTGCCGATGCTCCAAACGTAATTGACATCGTAACCCTGGTCGGTCAGCGCATCGACCATGCGAACGTTTTGCAAAAACCAATCCCAGGTTTCGTCATATCGACCGCCTCGGCGTTGACCTCGATTGTCGTTACGACCGTCCTGAAAGAAGACGCGAATTGGCTTCTTTTCGCTCGCGCGGATGAGATCGGGATAGTGGTGTCCACCGCGAATGTTCGTGAAGCTACCGACGGTGCTGAGGACCTTGCTGAAATGATCCGGTCTTTCCCAGGCGACGGTGAAGGCAGCAATCGCGCCGAACTGCATCCACCGATGCCATGGTCTTTGGCATCCTTGGACAGGTTGTATTGCGAGTAGAGCTGGGGCAACAATTCGTCAACGATCACCCGCGCGTACTTGTCATCCAGCGAGTTGTACTCGGTGGGGCGATTCGTAGTCCTGTCGCCCCATTCCGAGGAGGTCGCTTCGGGCTGATCGGGACGTCGTCCCGGATTGATAAACACCGCGATCATTGCCGGAATCTCGCGGCGAAAGACGAGATTGTCGATGACATTGGTCGCTCGCGCACTTCCCTCCTCGGCAAGGAAAGCATGCCCGTCGTTGAAAATCATCAGGCTGCATGCTTTCTCGGGATCGTATTGGGCCGGAACATAGACCCAATAGGTATGCTGCGTCCCTTCATACGCCTCGCTGGGTAACGTGAACGGTCCTTTCACCTCGCCATGAGGCACGCCTTCCTGGCGAAGCGAATCAGGGCCAAGCTTGAAGTAGTCATCGTTACCATTGCTTTGTGCAACAGCACAGGAAAACCCAAGCCCCAAGATCAGACAGCTCGTGATGGCGAATCGCATGGTAGTGATCCTTGGTTGGGAAACGTGATTTTCGTCAATCGGGGCCTTGCACTCAGGCTATGAAAACGCGGTCGTGGATCGCTTTGTTAGTAATCGCTTTGTTAGTAATCGCCAGCGAACGTCTCATACTGCTGGGCAATGTCGGCTTCGTTGACGTCGCCGTTATGGAACAAGAAACGATAGCGGAAAGTCACGGAGTCTCCCGCGCTGATCTTCATGTCACCGCTGCCTGCCGGTTTCTTTTCGAAGTCATGGATGCCGAACGGATTGGCGGCAATCAGTCCGTAGTCCCTGGCATGCCACCATGTCGGATGCCGCGGATTGGATGGATGATCAAAAATACCAATGCCGACGGTGTGTCCGTCAATCGGCGCCCAGTAGTCGACCCACTTCGCTCGCTTTCCCCAAATCTCCTTCCCCTCGACACCTTCGCTGTTGACGGCTTTTCCGGAGGCGGTATGGTTTCCCCGTTTCTCATCGCTCCGTAATCGCAGCAACGGGTTGGTGCGGATTCCCATCGTTCCCTCTTTGGTGTCACCAAAGACGACGTCTCCGTTGGTGGCCCGCAACGTGATTTCAAAGTCGATGAAGCGACCGACGGACGTCGTGCCAAATGTCAACTTGCGGGTGTCGCTGCAGACAACCTTTCCATCGGGCGCCGTCCATTCATTTTCGGTCACGATGGTCGGGCCATCGATTCGCATTTGTCGTTGCACGATCTTGCCCGGCTTCTTGCCGGCATCGTTTCCGGGATATTCCATCCAAAACTGAACGCCATTGACATTGTCGTGCGTGTACCACAGGGATTTATGGTGCGGGTGATCACTGGCCTCGTTATCAACGTCTTCTTTCATCGGATAATTGCGAGTCATCTCGATACCGTACGGACCGATGATTGGATACAGAATCGGCTTGGCGTGACCGGTATAGACGTATTCGGTGAACGGCTCGCCGTCGATCGTGACAATCGCTTTGCCATCGCCTTGGGTGATGACAACGTCCGCTCCGTGGACCGGCAGCGTGACGAGGGTCAAGGCAACGGCAATCGCTGGGAAGAGGTAACGACGGATGACGTTTTGGGGTTCGATGCCTGTGAGCATGTCAGTTCTCTCGATACCGGTGGAATCGTGTAAGTCTGTGCGAGCAAAAGTTGGTCGAATCATAATCCAATCGATCGTGGGGTGGGTTCTGTGGGGGGCAATGTTCTCTTTCCGGAAGCGAAAATCTGCTGGGGATGCGGTCGAAACCGGTCCACCGAATCGATTCGAGGCGTTCATGCCAAGATCTCTTTCACGACCTGACCGTGGACATCCGTCAATCGGAATTGACGACCCTGGAACTTGAATGTCAACCGCTCGTGATCGATCCCCAATAAGTGCAGCAACGTGGCCTGGAAGTCGTGGACGTGGACCTGGTTTTCGGCCACGTTGATCCCCAAGTCGTCGGTGGCGCCATAGCTCAGCCCTGGCTGAACACCGCCGCCGGCCATCCACTGGGTATACGCATAGGGATGATGGTCGCGTCCCCACCGAGATCGATTTTCGATGTCACCCTGCAAAAACGGCGTGCGGCCGAATTCTCCGCCCCAAATCACCAGCGTATCATCCAGTAGGCCGCGTTGTTTCAGATCCTGGACCAGCGCCGCACTCGATTGATCGGTATCACGACACTGGTTGTACAACTCGGTCGTCAAACTGTTGTGTTGATCCCATCCGGCATGCATCAGTTGGACGAACCGGCAACCTCGTTCGACAAGTCGGCGGGCGAGCAAACAGTTGTGGGCAAAGGTCCCCGGTTCTTCGACACCCGGTCCGTACAGATCGAGTGTCGCTCTCGATTCACTCGACAGATCCGCCAGTTCCGGGATACTCGATTGCATCTTGAAACCCATCTCATACTGCGCAATCCGGGTAGCGATTTCGGGATCGCCAAATTCCTGCAGCTTCATCTCGTTGATCGCTGCAACGTCGTCGAGCCAATCACGACGCATTTGACGAGTCATTCCCTGGGGGTTCGAGACGTATAGTACGGGATCACCACTGCCGCGAAACTTCACACCTTGAAAGCGTGACGGCAAGAACCCGCTGCCCCAATAGAAGTCATAAAAAATCTGCCCGCAGGAGGTATCTTTGGAGATGCTTGTCATCACGACGAACGAGGGGAGTTCCTCGGTTTCGCATCCCAGCCCATACGACAGCCACGCGCCGACGGTGGGCCGACCCGGCATTTCGGCGCCACTCAGGGCAAAGTTGATTGCCGGGGCATGATTGACTTGCTCGGTGTGCATGCTCTTGATGAAGCACAATTCATCAGCGACTTTTGCCGTGAACGGAAGCAGTTCGCTGACCCAGGCACCGCTCTGTCCGTGTTGGGCAAACGGCTCGATCGGGGCCAGCAATAACTTTCCGTCGGCCTTGCCTGTCATGGTGCTGAATCGGCGATCCCCAATGTAGGAATGGGGCACCGGCTGCTTGTGCATTTCTTTCAGTTTGGGTTTCCAGTCGAACAAGTCGACATGGGTGGGGGCACCGTTTTGGAACAGGTAGATGACGCGTTTCGCTTTGGGTGCGAAATGGGGAAGGGTGGGCAGCCCGCCAAATCGTGTCGGCGAAACATCCGCCGGCGCCGCGTATCCGTCGCGCGCCAACAAGTCCGCCAGCGCCGCGGTGCCAATCCCGGTTGAGAATCGCCCGAAGAAGTGACGACGGCTTAAATGCAGGTTGTTTTGTTGCAGTGGATCCAAGGCGTCATTCCCGCGTGAGCGTTTCGTCGAGATTCAATATTGCCAGGCAGAGCGCCGTCCAACTAGCGTGTTCAATCGCATCGAGCGACTGGTCACGCGGCGATTCTCCGATGGCGATCAATTCTTCCGCATCCTGTTTCGATCCGGCGAATTGATCGCGGGTACGCTGCAAACCGGCGAGAAATATCTCGCTTTCGGCCGGCGAAGCAGGTCGGGCCAGCGTGCGACGCATGACGAAGTCTAGTCGATCTGGATCGGATTCGACGTCCGTCTGCAATGCAAGCTGCGCCAGCGACCGCGCGGCCTCGACGTACGCGACGTTGTTCAAGGTTTGCAACGCCTGCAGCGGTGTATTCGTCCGGCTCGATTTGACGGTGCAAGTCTGTCGTGACGCGTTGTCAAAGAACATGGTCGGGGCGACGATCCGGCGCCAGAACGTATACAAACTGCGACGATACAGTTGCCCGCCCGAGTCTCGCTGGTAAGTCTTTTTCCCGAACGACGCTTCCTCCCAAACCCCAGCGGGCTGGTATGTATTGACCGCCGGACCGCCGACGACGGACGATAACAGCCCACTGACCGCGAGTGCTTGATCGCGAAGCATCCATGCCGGCATTCGATATCGGGCGCCGCGTGCCAACAATCGATTGTCGGGATCCCGCTCGTAAAGCGATGGATCGCTGATCTGTGACGTTTGCCGATACGTATGGCTGGTGACGATCAATCGCATCAATTGTTTGACGTCCCAACCACTCTCACGAAACTCGACGGCGAGCCAATTCAGCAGATTCATGTGAATCGGAATCTCACCCTGCGAGCCAAAATCTTCGGTCGTTTTGACCAGCCCGATTCCGAACAATTGTTGCCAGAAACGGTTGACCGTCACACGTGCCATGAGCGGGTTTTGTTCACTGACAAGCCACCTCGCCAAGGTCAATCGGTTCGCCGGTGTCGGATCGGGCGGGGCAGGCAAGAATGCGGGCAACTTTGCCGAGACTTGCTCGGTCGGCTTGTTATACAACCCACGTTCGAGCATGAAAGTCTGGCGGGGCTCTTCCATGTCCGCCATCACCATCACCTTTGGAAAGGCCTTTTCCAAATCGTCGCGTCGTTTGGTCAGTTGTTCGCGCCGGTCCTGAAGCGATTTGTATTCGGCGTTGGATTCCCGGTGTGATCTCGAGAGCAGACGATTCTGGTCCTCATCTCGTTCGCCAGGCTCAACCTTCAACGCGGTCAACAAACGATCACTCGCCGATGATAGTTGTGGATCGATATGATCGGTAAGCGAAAGACGAAACCGCCCCAGGTTATGTTGCTTGTGCACCGAATCATGACGAAGAATGAACTCAAAAACCGAATCGGAATTTACCACAATCGGCTGCTCGAATTTGAAGACAGCGGCGTGCCCGCGATCGAAGCTGTGCCCTTCGTAAACGGCCCAGCCGGACTGAGGATCGTCATCGAATGCATTCTTGATGAGATTCGATCCTTGCTCGAAGGTCGCCTGGGCACTGCTAATTTTGATCGGCTGCGACTGATTTCCGTCGATACGGTTGATCTCGATTCCGGTCAACACGAAGTTGCCACTATTGCTACGGGCCAATCCATTGTTGGTCATGCTCTCGTGCTGCAATGCTTCGATGCGAAGACCGGTTACCCGTTTCAAGGACGTCGAGGCTGTGAATGTGTAGGTATCGTTATCCGGGTTTTTTCCCGCAGCAAGCACCGAATGGTCCTTCAGCAAACGCAATTTGGCGCCGCTGGCGAACACCTTGATGGGCTGCAGCGATTGCCACTGTGTTGAACCGCTCAACCGGTCAAGTTCTGCGGCTTCCCAATCGGCCTGTGTCGCACTCAGACGCTGCGAAACGATCTTCATTTGCGAGTCGAGCAGGGCGATCTGGTCCTTGATCGCATCGATTTCTTCTGCCGCATCTTCGGTCGGTGCCGCTAAAATTGGCGGCGTCTGCGGATCACCACCATTTCCCTGGACAGGCGTCTGGTTGAAGAACGAAAAAAACTGGTAGTATTCTTTGTTGGTCAACGGATCGTACTTGTGGTCATGGCAGCGACAACAATTCAGCGTCAGACCCAGCCAGACAGTGCCCATCGTTTCGGACATGTCCATGACATACTCGACACGGTTCTCTTCGGCGATTCGACCACCTTCGCCATTGATCATGTGGTTGCGGCAGAATCCCGTGGCCAATTTTTGCTCGTGCGTTGCATCCGGTAACAGATCGCCGGCGAGTTGCCAGAGCGTGAACTGATCGTACGGCAGGTTTTCGTTGAACGCTCGAACGACCCAGTCACGCCATGGCCACATCGTACGTTCGCGGTCACCCTGATACCCGTTGGAATCGGCATAGCGAGCGGCATCCAACCAGTCCCAGGCCATTCGCTGTCCAAACGCGGGCGATTCCAGAATACGATCAACCAGGTGCTGGTACGCGTCCGGCTGAGGATCGGCAAGGAATTCGTCCACTTGCTCGGGTGTCGGCGGCAGCCCAGTCAAATCGAGCGACAACCGTCGAATCAACGTTGTGCGATCGGCCTGCGGTGAGGGATCGATCGACAGCTCGGCAAGTTTGTGTTGGACGAACAGATCGATTGCATTGTGAATTGGCGCCGGCGAGTGCGCCGCGAGGGTGGGTAAATCGGGACGCATGATGGGACGAAACGACCAATGCCTGTCCCACTTTGCGCCCTGGTTGATCCAGCGGCGGATCGTATCGATCTGTGCCGGGGCGAGGCTTCGATTTGATTCCGGCGGCGGCATCCGCTCGCTTTCGTCATCGGAAACGATTCGACGAAACAGATCACTGTCGGTGCTGCTGTTTGGCTCGATCACACTGGACAGCCCATCGGCGGTGTCCAAGCGAAGGTCCGCTTCGCGGGTGGCCGGATCGGGGCCATGACAAAACGCACAGTTCTCTGAAAGGATCGGCCTGATCTGGCGTACGAAATCGACCTCGTCCGGTGATGCTTCCTCGCCACGTGAACTGGCAACAGCCACCAAAGCGACAGACAAAAAGAGGCCAATGATGCGATACACGGGGGGGGAGTGGGGGTCGGGGTGGGAGAATGGGGCTGGAACCGTCATTCTAACCGAAGAAACAGATTTCGCACCAACCGCGACGATTGATCACTCATCGGCCAAATTGCGTTGGGCCGTCAGTACCACCGTCGTGCGAGGTCCGACGTCGTAAGCGTTCAAATGATCGAGGGGTACGCCCGCGCCGATGTCGTCCGGGGATCGCAAATTGGTATCGATCATTCGGTTCCAGGGTTGGAACCGGTCGGGCAACGAGGGAATCTCGAACCGGATCGATTCCCAGTAGGCGTTGAAAATCAGGTGATACCACTTTTCGCTCGTCTCGATCGTGAACGCGACGCTCCGCGAGCTGTCACCCCAATCGGGTTGTTCGAGCTTCGCGCCGTGCCACCGCACCTTGGAGTGCGAGATCAGTTCCGTCAAGCTGAGCCCCGGATCGACTCGATCGGGCAGACCGCGACGGTATTCGATTAGCAGCTTGACAAAGCGAAGCATGTCGGCGTGCTTGTTGATCAGTTTCCAGTCCAACCAACTGACTTCATTATCTTGGCAGTAGGCATTGTTGTTTCCTTGTTGGCTGCGGCGTACTTCATCGCCCATCAGGATCATCGGAACACCGAAGGCAAGCAGATTGATCGTGAACAGGTTCTTAATCTGCTTTGTTCTCAACCATTCGATTTCGGGATCGTCTGTGGGCCCATCGATGCCGCAATTCCAGCTGATGTTTTCGTTGTGCCCGTCGCGGTTGCCTTCATTGTTTGCTTCGTTCTGTTTCTCGGTATAGGAGACCAGATCGTTCATCGTAAAGCCGTCGTGCGAAGTCACGAAATTGATGCTCTGTTCGGGTTCGCGGTTGCGATGTCCATAAATATCCGGGCTGGCAAGAAACCGCTTCGCGAACGTGCCGGCATGGGCTTCGTCACCTTTGACAAAGGCGCGCACATCATCGCGAAATCTGCCATTCCACTCTTTCCAATGATCACCAAAAAAGTTTCCGACTTGGTACAGGCCAGCCGCATCCCAGGCCTCGGCAATCAATTTTGTGCCGCTAAGCACCGGATCGGTTTCGATGTCCCACAGGATCGGTGGATTCGCTTGCGGATGCCCGTCGATATCGCGGGACAGCACCGACGCCAGGTCAAATCGGAATCCATCAACGTGCATCTCTTCAACCCAGTAACGAAGGCTGTCGAGAATCATGCGGCGGACGATGGCATGATTGCCATTGAGCGTGTTACCGCAGCCGCTGAAATTCGCATAATGATTGCGGGCGCCGTTCTGGTCGGATTGCAGAATGTAGTAGGCGGGGTTTTCCAGTCCCTTGAAGCAGAAGGTCGGGCCAAATTCGTTGCCTTCGGCGGTGTGGTTGTAAACCACATCCAGCAACACCTCGATCTCCGCCCGGTGAAGCGCTTTGACCATATCCCGAAACTCATCGAGCACGAGCAGCGGATCGTTGCTCGAGGAATAACCGTGATGGGGTGCGAAGAACGAAACCGGATTGTAACCCCAATAGTTCGTCAGCCCCGGGGCTGCCTCCTGCGGATCAAACTGAAACACGGGCAGCAACTCGACCGCCGTCACACCCAACTCCTTTAGATAGGGGATCTTTTTGAGCAAGCCAGTGTAGGTGCCCCGATCCCGTTTCGCGATTCGAGAACTTGGGTGCCGCGTAAAACCACCCACGTGCATCTCGTAAATGATGGTTTTGTTAAAGGGTCGATAGAGTGGCGTGTCACCTTCCCAATCGTAAGTCGAAAGGTCTGCGACAACACTCTTCATGGCAAATGCGGTGTTCTCGCCTTCGATTGCCGCGGCTTGGCGATCAAATCGTTCGGGGACAGCGACGGCGCGTCCGTAGGGATCGAGCAGTAGTTTACCGGCGTCAAAACGGAATCCAAGTTCCGGACGAAATGGACCATCGGCGCGATAGCCATAGACCTGTCCGGCACGCAGATCGTCAACCGATACGTGCCAATAGTGAAACGTCCGGTGGTTGTTCGCATCCAGATGAATCACTCGTGCGGGCGCCTCCGAATCGGCATTATCAAATAGCAGCAGTTCCAATGAGGTGCAGCTCTTGGAATGAACACTAAAGTTGACACCATGGGGACCGGGGGTCGCACCCAGCGGAAAGCTTGTCCCCGGAGAAACCTTGGACATCGCGGGATACCTTGTAAGTGTTTCAATGATGAATCTCGTGGACGGCCGGCGACGACAAGCTGTATCCGCCGTCGATTAGAATAACGCTCCGCGCGAGTCCGTGCATGACGAAATAGGTGACTGATTTGTTCGAATCGATTTCCGCTGCAACCGTGACATCGCGAATACCGCTGCCGAATTGGCTGTCTGAATTTGGATGGCAGACAATCACGATTGCCTCGATAACGGTGCTCGTGATTCAGGTCTGCGCCCTTTATTCTGTGCTACATGCCCTCAGGAACGTGCGGACGTCGCAAGCAGCTGTGGGTTGGACGGTTGGGCTATTGACTCTGCCCATTTTTGCACTACCGATGTATTGGATCTTTGCCCGACATCGTTTCATGGGCTATCGCGAGGCGATTCGTGATGTCGGTATTCGGCATCAGCGGTCGGTGGCCGCGATCCGCAGGGCGCTGCGTACCGAACGAAACTCGCGCGGTACCGGTGACGCGGCGCCATTGGATCGAGTGGCCGATGTGCTAGACACTCCAGTCACCACGGCGAACCAATTTCAATTGTTGATCGATGGCCAGGCAACCTTTGACAAAATCTTGCAGTCGATCGGGAGTGCCGAGAAATACGTTTACATCGCATTCTTTATTATTCGTGATGACCTGCTCGGCAACCGGCTTGCCGATGCGTTGATCGATCGCGCCGCGGCCGGCGTGACCGTTCGCGTCTTGTATGATGAGGTCGGATCACATCGATTGACAAGGAATTATCTCAGACGTTTGACGGAAGCCGGAGTCGATATCCGTTCCTTCAACACTCGCCAGGGTTGGATCAATCGCTTTCAAATTAACTTTCGTAATCACCGGAAACTGGTCGTGGTGGATGGACACACTGCGATTGTTGGCGGATTGAATGTTGGCGACGAATACCTTGGGACCGCCGCTGGGAAGGAGCGCTGGCGTGACACGGCGGTCGCGGTACAAGGTGAACTGCCGCGTCAAGTCCAAGCGGTGTTCGCGGGCGATTACTACTGGGCGGCCCGGGAAGATATGGCGGAGGCCGACTGGGAGTCGCAGCCTTCGCCCCCGGGTGATCTGGGTCGCGGGGCAGTATGCGCAACCGGACCGGCCGACCAGCGACCGAGAGCCACGATGATGTTTGCCGCCGCCGCCGCCGCCGCCAATCATCGTCTGTGGATCAGCACACCCTATTTGGTTCCCGACGAAGCTGTGATCGTGGCACTGCACATGGCGAAGGCGCGCGGTGTGGATGTGCGAGTGTTGATCCCGGCTAAAGTCGACCATTTCGCAGTCTTCCTGGCCGGTTTCTACTTCGAACAGGAATTGGGAGAAGCGGCAATCCCCGTGTATCGCTTCCGAGCCGGGTTTATGCATCAAAAATGCGTCCTGGTCGACGACAACTTTGCGTTGATCGGATCAACCAATCTTGACAATCGATCGCTCCATTTGAACTTCGAGTTGATGGTCGCAATCGAAGAGGAAAGACTGGTCGCTTCTGTTCACCAGATGCTCGAGCGAGACTTTGCCAATTCCGCACTCAGTAATGCGATCGACGCGCCAGTCCGCTGGTGGTTTGAACGTGCCGGTACGGCGGTGGCAAGACTGTTCAGCCCGGTCTTGTAGCGCATTGAATCCTCACAGCTCTGCGAAACCGGCATCCTATCGGCTGATCGCCGCTGCGATCACATACTCGCGGTACAGGCCGGCGTTTTGCTTCGGGGATATTTCCGGAATCGACGGGGTCTTCAGGTGCGCGACGCCATCAACGATTTGGTACTGGAACGGATTGTCGGTCAATGGATCATTCGGTACGTGAACCGCGTGAATGTCCGCGAGCGAATTCGGAAGCGAACCATCGTTTCGGGTGAGGTGGTCGCGGATCGCCTCGACGACTTGCAGCATCTTGACCCGGCGCTCGAATCGAAAGATTCCGAAATAAAGTCCAACCGGCTTTTCGGAGAACGGTGCAGCCGGTGCCCCCGTCCTGTCCATCATCTCCGAAATAGTATTTTCCAGCATCCGCAGCTTGGCGATCGCCTTTGGCGCCGGCAGGGTAAATGCAGCTTGGATCTCGGCATGCACGACGTCGTTTTGGTACAGCACCCACCGCATGATCGCTTCATTGTGTGACATTCTCGAGATTTCGTCTTCGCTGAACAGCGACAACACCGAGAGATCTTGCCTTGCGATCGCGTCCAGCCGAACAAGAAGCAATCCCGATTCCGTGAGCGAGAGTCCGTCGTCCATCATCATCTGCATGTGATCCAAGAACTCCTCGGATATTTGGATCCAGGCGTCGTCTTCAACCCGCGGTGCCGGATCCGTTAAAGACTCAAGAGAGTTTTTTAGTACATTCGATTCCCATTCCAAGCATCGCTGGTAATCGCCCAGCGTCCGCGGCAGCAGCGCCAGTGCCCAGTACAGATTGGGGCACCGATCCTGTTGGACCAAAAGCTCGGTACGGTCGAGGGCGGACTCGGCGATGGCGTCTGCGACCAAGTGGTTGACCATGATCGGGGTTCGCGCAAGGTGACGAGCACAGGCAAGTTGCACCAGAATCCCTTCGCGGGCCGCCTCCAATTCGCCCGCCGCAATCTGGCTTCCGATCCATAATGTCATCCCTCGGCCGGCGAATGTTCGCAGCCCTTGAACGTCGGGCAACAGGATCAGGGCATGAGGCTCTTCGTCGAACGGATAGTTCCAATCGGCGTCGCGTAGGTAGGCGGCGCATCGTAACCTTTTCTCAAATCGATCAAATTGCAGGACTCCCGGGATGCTCGGATCGTCGTAGGGCAGTTCCAGCATCGCCGGTATTTGTGGAACCACGTTCTGCATGTATCCCTGCTGTTCCCAGATCATGCGCAACATCACCACGGCGGCATTTCCTTGATGGAGATCCGCATCGGCCGGAAGCAATCGATGCTGTGTGCGAACGAGCGGTGTCTCGGCCGGCGTGATCGTGATCGCAACCGAAGATTCGGGTTCTTGAGCGAACACTGGGGGGGCCGTCGTCCAGACGATCAGTACGACCGACCCGATCATCACGCATTGATTCGACATCTGGCTGTCCATCAAGAGATACGACGCATCGAATCGGTCTGATTTCGGCCAACCGAACGACGACGTCAAACGAGCAACGACGATATCTTCATCCGACGATATTCTAATCCATTGCGTCGCAAAACGAAAAACGGCACCCCAAAATGGGTGCCGTTCGTTGACAGTTCGTTTTCGACTTCCGAAAGAAACTATTCTTTCGGTGCGATTTCCTTCGCTGCACCTTCCAGGATATCGGCAGCTTTTTCTCGTCCAGCGTCCAGCGCCTTGGCAGCACTCTCGCTCGCTTCACTGGCTTTCGCTTTCGCCTGGTCGGCCACTTCGGCGGCTTTGTCGCCGGCTGCATCGGCTTTATCGCCAGCTGCGGCGGCGGCTGCGGCGCTTTGTCGCCGGCCGCATCGGTCACTTCAGCGGCTTTGTCGCCAGCCGCTTCAATCGCATCGGCAGCTTTGTCAGTCGCTTGATCAATCGTCGCGTCAGTCGACTCGACCGATTGATCGATGGAGGTGCCGAGCGAATCCACATCCGATTCGTCACAACCAGCTACACACAACACGAGGCCCAAGCAAGCCGTCAAGAACACGCTCTTCATTTTCTCACCCACAGTTTTTTGATGTTAACCACACCACTGGCCAGATTCGATGACTGGCCAAATTCGAAAGCGGTGCTCGTCTCTGGTCAACATACCAAACCAATCACGATCGCAGCAGTGGGTCGAGAGACACAACGCCGATGTCCAAGCCCTGGGACGGAGGATCCATCGAGAAATGACCGTGATATCCGTCACGATCTCGGTTTTTTCGAATTTTGACCGGCAGTGGAACCGTTCGCAAAGCAGAATGATGCTTCGCACCCAAATTACCTAGACAGCAAAGGCCGCCACCCTCCGCTCGTGCCACGGCGGGAATCGCCGCCAACGGAGCTTTTGCACAGACCGCTGCCGGGCTTTGTCGCTGATTTTTAAGAACCTACGCGAAAATCGGCAGGCTGCTAATCTGGTAGCCATCGAGATCACACGTTGAGACCTTGGATTGGGAGAAGACGCTGGTAGACGTTGTCGAGATTTCCGGAGTGACGAAACTGTACGGCGACGTCGCGGCGCTGTCCGATGTATCGCTGCGTTTCCGGCGCGGCGTGACCGGTTTGCTTGGCCCGAACGGTTCGGGCAAGAGCACCTTGATCAAGGCGCTATTGGGACTGGTGCAGGCGCAACATGGACGGGGAACCGTGCTTGGCCATGCCTGGCCATCCCAGGTGCGTACGATTCGCGACGAGGTTGGTTATCTGCCCGAAGATGATTGCTACATTGCCGGTCTGTCGGGAATCGAATCGATCGCCTTCATGGCTCAACTGTCAGGACTTCCGGGCACCGAGGGACTTCGCCGATCCCATGAGATCGCCGACTTTTGTGACATCGGCGAAGAACGTTATCGGGAGGTCGAATCATATTCGACCGGCATGCGTCAGAAGCTGAAGTTTGCCCAAGCGCTCGTACACGATCCTCCGTTGTTGATTCTTGACGAACCGACAACGGGTCTCGATCCGGACCAGCGGGAGTCGATGCTGCATCGGATTGGTACCCTCGCGAAGCGGTACGGAAAATCGGTCATCCTGTCGACCCATATTTTGCCAGATGTGCGACAGGTTTGTGATCAAGTGATCATGCTGGTCGGAGGACGAGTTCGGATCGTTGACACACTCGAGAATCTGAGTCGGCCGGCGGAGCCGACATTGCATGTGACCGTGCATGGCGACAGCCAAGCGTTTCAACGCTGCGTCCGTGAAAATGGACATCATCTGACGATTGACTCGGACGGTTCGCTGCGTATCGAAGGCATTGATGAATCTGCGATTGCCAACGTTTGGAGTTGGGCCGCACAAACCGGCACAGCGATTCGACGCTTGCAGCCGGCGCAGAATTCGTTGGATAAAATCTTTTTTGAAGCCGCATCAGCTGCCGCCATCGAGGAGCGTGCTGATGCCCGTCCATGATTTGGGATATCGCGTCTGGAAGGGGAACCGAATGCCGCGACTGCTGCGGCCGCTGGTTGTCGCGCGGAGCGGTGTTTCCCTGGTCTGGCGTCGGCGTTGGCTGCGGATGATGCTGATGCTGGCGTGGTTGCCGATCGTCATACCGGCGCTGGCAATCTTTGCCTTCGAGTATTCTGCGACGGACGGCGACATGCGGGGGATCGTGATCGGGTTGTTGCGCAGCCCGATCATCCAGCGCGGCGATCTTGCCGCCCAAGTGATGGTCGATCCGACCGCCGTCAGGCATGAGGTATGGTCGACGCTGATTCTGTTCTTCTTTCGTTATCCGCAACTGGTAGCGATGGTGCTGCTGGTGGGTTTGATTGCGCCGATGCTCGTTTCCTACGATCTGCGCAGCAAAGCGTACCTGATGTACTTTTCTCGGCCGCTGACACCGACCGAATACATCATTGGCAAGTCTGCGGTTGTGTGGTTCTTCCTGGGCGCAATCGTGACGTTGCCGGCGCTTGTTTTGTACGTCATCGGCGTATTGCTGTCGCCGGAGTTGGCTGTGGTGGGCGAGACCTGGGATATACCGCTGCGGATCTTGGCGGCCACGGCGGTGTTGGTCATCCCGACAACGGCGCTGGCGCTATGTTATTCGTCGTTTACCAGCGAGAGTCGTTATGCGACCTTCTCCTGGTTTGCAACCTGGGCGATGGGTTTCGTCTCCTACCAAATCTTGACCTTCGCCCCCCTGCGTGTCGACGGTCCGCCGCGCGGCGTGCGCGTTCGCCGTGGTCAGCCACCGCCATGGGAAGAGCTGGGAATCGATTTTGATCGTTGGCGATTGCTGTCTCCGTATCACACGCTGGGAAAAGTGGAGAGCTGGGTATTCGGTTTGGATCCAACCGAAGGAAGTGTGATCCCGGCGATCGTCGCGTTGCTGGTCGTCGCGGTGGCCGGAAACTGGATTGTCCGACAACGGATCATTGCGAGGTTGCGTGTCTGAGCGATGATTCAGCTACAACAAGTAACCCGACTTTATGGCAAAGTGATCGGCGTCAACGATTTGACGATCGAGCTTCCTTCGGGCGCCTACGGATTGGTCGGCCCCAACGGCTCCGGCAAGACGACCTTGATCAATCTGCTGACTGGTCAATTGCGACCAACCATCGGCCAAGTTCGCGTGTTCGATTTGAACCCCTGGCGACGCCGTGATCTGCTTCGCAGGATTGGGCTCTGTCCCGCCACCGACGTGCTGTATCCGAATGTGTCGGCACGTGAATGGGTGCGTTATCAAGTTCGCTTGCATGGTTTCGATCGGGCAGCCAGCGATCGCATGGCGGTCGCGAGTCTGGAGTTGGTCGACATGACCGACAACATGCACCGACCGATGGGCAGCTATTCGTTGGGAATGCGACAGCGGACAAAAATTGCCCAAGCGATCGCGCACCACCCCGATTTCTTGATCCTTGACGAACCCTACAACGGCCTTGATCCGGTCGGTCGGTACCAGATGACGGAACTGCTCAACAGCTGGAACTCAGAAGGAAAAAGTCTGCTGTTCGCCAGTCATGTCCTGCATGAAATTGAAGCCATTACTTCGTCCTTTCTGTTGATTCATGGTGGGCGTTTGCTCGCCTCCGGGACCGCCTCGGAAATCGAAAGTATTCTCGCCGATACTCCCCAAGAGGTTGCTTTGATCGGCGCCGACGCCGCCAAGCTGATTCATCGATTGGCGGATGAACCGTGGGTCGATTCGCTGCATTTGCTCGACGAACGAACTCAGCTGCGTGTCGCGCTGCGTGATCCGACAAAGTTGTTTGAACGATTGGCGACATGGATCGACGAAGATGGACTGCGGATCGAGCGATTCCAAACCGCCAATGGCAATCTGACCGCATTGTTTGAATCGCTGCTACGGCATCACCGCGGAGAATCGTTATGAATCCGATGCTGATGATCGACGTCGTGCGGTTTGAACTGACGCGTTCGTTAACGGTTGGCCGAATCACGATCTGGATCATCCTGGTGATGTTTCCGGTCGCTCTGATCACGGCCCTGCGGTTTCTTCAACCGGTCGATCGGCTCGAGCCCTGGGGAATCACACTGTACTTTCTTGTCCCCGAGGTCGTCTGCCTGCTGGCGCTGCTGCTTTGGGCGACTCCCGCGATCAGTACCGAGATCGAAGGTCAAACGTGGATCTACCTGGCGATGCGCAGGTCGGGGCGATCGATCGTACTGTTGGGGAAATATTTAACGGCCGTTCTGTGGTCACTATCGGCGGCCCTTGTGGCAATCACCCTGTGCATCCTCGTGATGGGACCGGCGGGTGGATTTCGCCTGTGGTGCGTGATGTGTGCGCTGGCCACGCTGTCATGTTTGGCACACGCTTCGCTGTACATCCTGATCGGAATGCTGTTCTACCGCCGAACAATGGTCACCGCTGTGCTCTACACGTTGGCAATCGAGTACGGGATGTCGTTGGTGCCGGCACTGGCAAACAAGCTGACAATCAACTACCGCTTGCGAGGCCTGTTGGCAGATTGGATGAGTTGGGAGGAGGCTCGCAGCCGCGCGGAAAACGTTTTCGGAAACGAGCCGGCCACGACGCACCTGCTGGTCTTGGCCGCGATCACACTATCCCTGCTGGGCGCCGCCGTATTCCGGCTCGGCCATTCCGAATTCCCAACGCAACAAGAAGGCTAGCCGATTGTTGGGAATCAACGTCGGCAGTCGCAGCGCAACCGGGGCCCTGCGCAACCGGGGCCCTGCGGATGCTCACGAAACCGTCGCGGCTTCCGGGATGCCGAACGCAGCGAGAGTTTCTCGTAAGCTTTCTTCGGCTTGCTGGTCCAGCGGCGTCATTGGCAATCGAAGTTCGCCCGTGTCGCGTCCGACCATCTTCATCGCCGCCTTCACCGGGATCGGATTCGTCGCCAAGCCGAGCATGTTACTGCACAGAGCGAACATCTGGTGATGCAGTTTCGCCGCTGTGGCAAAGTCTCCCGCCGTCGCAGCGTGGACAAGTTCCAGCATCACGCCGGGCACCAGGTTTGCGACAACGGAGACGACACCTTCGGCGCCGACGCTCATCATCGGCAGCGTCAATGAGTCGTCGCCACTGAGCACGGTAAGGTTGGTCGTGCCGACAATCGCCGAACATTGATCCAGTTTGCCGGTTGCTTCCTTGACCATCGTGATACCGGGAACATCAGAGAGTCGCTGAATCGTGGAGACGTCGATCTCCTTGCCGGTTCTTCCCGGAATGTTGTAAACACAGACCGGGATGTCGACCGACTCGGCGACCGCTTTGAAGTGTTGGTAGAACCCCTCTTGCGTCGGCTTGTTGTAGTAGGGTGCAACTTGCAGCGTCGCATCGGCACCTTCTTTGGCGGCGCGGCGGGTCAGCCGAAGTGCTTCGGCAGTACTGTTGCTGCCGGTTCCGGCCATCACCCGCGCTCGACCGGCGACGCACTGAATCACTTCGGCAATGACTCTTTCGTGTTCGTCATGCGACAGCGTCGGCGATTCACCGGTCGTGCCGACGGGCACGATGCAATTGGTTCCAGCGGAGATCTGGAATTCGATTTGTTCACGAAGTCGATCGTAATCGACCTCGCCATCCGCGAAGGGCGTGATGATCGCGACCGATAGTCCGGCAAACTCGGAACCCTTTCTTGGGGCCATCTCTCTAGACTCTCTCGGAGGAATTCGGGAAGTTCATGAAGGGAAAGCAGACACACCCGGCAACAATCCAAGTCTCCAGCGTGTCGCTCGCGAGCAGCCGATTCAGGCAGCGTCGGCCTGCATTGTAGGCGCTATCCCCGGCTCGCTACACCTTGTGTCCCATGGGCTGACGCACCTTGTGTCCAGCCGGCGGCGAACGTGCAGGAAACGCGACTTCAGCCACAATCTAACAAATGCCACAGACATTGAGCATGGCCCAGGTTGAAGATTGACCCAAGCGGCGGCACTCCGTTTCGATTCCAATCCGCTCGCGGCTATCGCCGACGTCTCAGCTGGCGGCGACGACATTGTGAGTGCTTTTGGACCAGCAGCCGCAGCGTTCCAACTCCAACAGCGAACGTTTCGTTGTGAGTCCACCGGGCGCACTGAATCCGCCGAGGTTCCCGCCCGTTGAAACGACGCGGTGACAGGGTATCACCAACAGAACGCGGTTGCGAGCCATTGCCGCTCCCACCGCACGACTGGCGTTCGGATTACCGGCTGCCGCGGCTAACTGCTTATAAGTCGCCGTCGTGCCCGCCTTGATCGCGCGACAGGCGTCATAGGTTCTGGCCGCAAAGTCCGTCCATCCGCCGGGATCGACGGTGACGGCAGCGAAAGAAACGCGGCCCGCTTGGAAGAACTCTTGCAGCAAGTGGTCCAACTGATCGACCTGATCTTTCATCGGTTGGGACAACTCGAGCGGGACGTCCGGTCGATTGCGATCGAGCCGATACAAGCCGCGATCGGTCCATCGGGACCAGAACAATCCAAGCGGTGTCGAATGAACGGCGGTGGTGTGAATCGAGGAATCACTCATGGGTCATTTTCCAATGCAAAATCTGCCGAAGACGCGGTCGAGGATGTCGTCGGTATAAACGGCTCCGGTCACTTCGCCAAGGCACATCACGGCGGTTCGCAATTCGGCGGCCACGAATTCATGGCCTTGGCTCGATCGGGTCAGCCGAATCGCGTCACCCATTGCGGTTGTTGCAGCGGAAAGCGATTGTCCACAACGTGCGGCTGTGCCGACGACCGAACCGACTTCCTCACCATCTCGCTGATCGATCGCCGCGGCGATCGCCTGCCGCAAGGAGTCGATTCCTGCGCCGGTCGCGGCACTGGTGGCGATCCAACCCTCGATGACCTCGTTGCCGGCGTTCAGATCAGATTTTGTCGCCGTGCAAATGTCCAAAACGTCACGTGATTCCTCGTCGATCAGCCGTTGAACGTCGCGGCAAGCATCGGCAAAGTCATCGCGGCTGCTGTCGACGCACCAGATTCTCACGTCGGCGTGAGCACCGGCCAGATCGGCTTGCTGCTGCGATAACCGGGAGATCGCGGAGTCGGCCACCTCGATCCCTGCCGTGTCGATCAGCTTCACCGGATGACCATCAATCTCGGCATCGATCGTCACGGAATCTCGAGTGGTTCCAGCGATCTCGGACACGATCGCCGCATCATGGCCCGTCACCGCATTGATCAACCGACTTTTTCCGGCGTTTGGCCGTCCCCGAAGCGCGATCCTGCGCGGGCAGCACCCCCGGATCGAGCCCGCATCGTGCGACACGTGGCACCGAGCTGTTCCACGATTTCGGTCAATCGTTGCGTCAAGGTTTGATCCGATATGAACTCGATATCTTCGTCGACGAAATCCAAGCCTGCTTCAACATCGGCAAGCAGATCCAGCATGTCGCTGCGCATCTGTTCCAGCGGCCGCGAAAGGTTACCGGCGAGTTGTTGCAGCGCTTGGTCGAGCGAGCCACGGCCCTCCGCCTCGATCACCCCCAATACCGCTTCGGCTTGGGTCAGATCCAAGCGACCGGCAAGGAAGGTGCGCATCGTGAATTCGCCCGGTCGCGCCGCTCGTGCACCGGCGCGGATTGCCGAATCGACCAACGATTGAAGCAACGGAAGTGAACCATGCGTATGCAATTCAGCGGATGGTTGGCCGCTGTAACTGCGGTTGGTGGGCCAGATCATGACGTCCACGGGGATCACACCAAGTGGGACGCCGAGATCAACGTCAGCGGCGAATCGACGCGGCTGCGATTTGGTTGGGCTGGCACCGGGAGCCACGCCTGGAATACCCAGTCGAATCAGGACCCTGGCCAGGTCACATCCCGAGAATCGTACGATCCCCCGAACCGCCGGTGATGTGGGCGAAGCGATCGCCACGATCGTGTCTTCGACCTCTAGCATGGGATTCATGGTTCGTCGATGCGTCCACTGGACCGACGGCCCCTCTGCAATCCGCCTTTGCGGGAACCGCGGGCCACCGGGCCGTTGCTCGTTATTGGGCCGTTGCTCGTTACTGGGCCGTTGCTCGTTACTGGGCCATTGAAAGATGACGGGTTGGCGATTGTTCCTGGATCTTTTGGATCCGCGCCAAAACCTTCAGGGCGTCTGCTGGCGAAATCAGGGCCTCCAACAGGATTGCCGGTTCTTCGGGGTAATTGGCAGGATAGATCAAGTTCACGGGAATGATGGAACGATCCGCCCGCTTGAGATCTCGTGCAATGCGTTCTTCACGAAGCGTATCGTCGACCCGAACCAATTCGACGTTCAACTCCTGGAGTTTGTCGACGACATCGGAATTCGAGAAGACGCGTTTTTTATTCAGCTGGCAAGTGGGGCACCAATTCGCCGTGTAGTCGACCCATATCGGTCGTTTATCCTTCGCCAATGAATACTCGACCTTGCCCGGATTCCAGGCTTTCCAGGCAAGCCCACCGGTTTCGTAGGAGGACGTCGGTGCCGCTCGCTGGCTGGCCGCTCCAAAACACATCCAAATGCCCAAGCAGGCAATGGCCGATGGAATCACATAGCCACATGACCAGCGTTTCAGTCGGCGGACATGGGGTTGGGACCAGACCCCGTAATAGTACGCCGCGAGACCTATCACGACCAACGCCATTGCCAGCCAGGCAAGACCGGACACGCCCGTCTGGCTGCCAAAGGTTTGCATGAAGTATGCCACGGTGGCGAACAGTGCAAATGCCATCGTGACCTTGAACGTTTCCATCCACACACCCGGACGAGGAAGCTTGTTGATCAGCGATGGATAGAAGCAGAGTAGCAAATAGGGTGATGCGATTCCCAAGGCGAATACGGTGAACAGGAACATGGCGGTGCCAGCCGTCTGGGCCAAAGTATAGCTCATCGCAGCACCTAAGAATGGGCCGCTGCAGGGCGTCGCAATCAATGTCGTCAGCACGCCCGAGAAGAAGGACGACGAGTATCCTTTGCGACCTTGAAGTTTGCCGCCGACTCGTGTCATGGAAGTGCCGATCTCGAATACGCCCGCCATGTTCAAGCCAAGTACAAACAGCAAGACGATCATCGAACAGACGAAATAGGGATTCCCCATTTGGGCACCCCAGTTGATGTCTTGGCCGAGTACCAATTTGATCGACAGGATGATTCCGGCCAGAATCCACATCGATAAAACCAGCCCCAATGTAAACGCGATGCCGTGCAGCCGGATCTTGTGCGGGTCGCTGGAGGACTGCTTTACAAAGCCCATGACCTTCAGACCCAACACCGGAAACACGCAGGGCATCAAGTTCAGCAACATGCCACCCACGAACGCGCCGAACAGCGCCGACCAAAAGGTGGTGGTCGCCGATGAGCTCGTGCCCCCACTTCCAATCGGATGGGCATCCATATCGGAATACGTCAGGTATTTTATCTTTTTGTCGGCGTCGTAAAGCTTCGCCATCGCAGCGATCTCTTCAGGCGTGTCTTCGACAATACGGTGTCCTGGCACACCGGTCGATCGCACGTCGACATCCGTCCCTCCCCGCGACGGTCCGGCCAGAGCGTCGGGATTCTGACGAATCGATGCCCGTTCGTCCGCATCTGGATCTGGCGCCACAGTCGTCTGCGGAGCCGATATCTTATCGACCCATTTGGTGGTCGCCGCTGCGTCCATCGCATCGGAATACTTGGCCGACGTCATCGTGATCGCCCGCGATTCCGCCTCGCCAGCAGCAGCGACCTCCACGGTGACGGTGAACTTGAGCGCAGTCGGCCGATGGCAACTGCTGTCGGTGCACGCCTGGTAACCGATCATTCCTTCGATCACGTGTTCGCCATCGGCCACGTCCATCGGCACCTCGAACGGTAATTCCCATGTCACCTCGCCTTTGTGATAGTGAATGGGATCCAATCCCTCGATCAGCGACTTGGTGATGACCGGCATCTTCGTTTCCGGTGCGCCGATCTTGAACCCACCCTTGTTCGTGACCACAAAATTGGTCGACGATTCGGCGTCGTCAATGGCGGACCTATAAATGTGATAGCTGGCGTCGGGCTTGGCAGTGAACTTGATCACGCCGCGATCACCTGGCCGCACTCGTTTCGGCGTGACGGTTCCGATCCACTGCACAACATACTCACCATCGCGAAATGGTTTGACAGCCGGTTTTGTCTTCGCTGCCGAATCCGGCTCAGCCTGCCCATCGTCCTGATTGAAAACCAGGGCAACCGCTTGCGACGGCTGCGCGGTCAACTCCTCCTGCACCGGCATGCATGGACCGTCGGTCTTGCAAACCTGCGCGTCGACCGCGACTTTGATCGATTCGCCGAAACCGGGCGGCGCCGAGAGGGGTGCCGACCAAACCACAACACCGTCATGCTCTTCCAAAGTCAGGCCGTTGTAGATCGACGAAATGCTCTTCAATGGCGGCTTGTTGGGCCTGAATGCCGATGTCGTTTTCACTTCCGCCGGCGCAACGAGCGAAAGCCTGGTCTTCAGTGGTCCACCCGGTTTTTGGGTCATGGAATAGACGTGCCATCCACTGGCAAGGTTGACCTCGACTTCAATCCGTCCCTGCCCCGATTCGTTGACCGAGTACCGCGCGGACCACGTCGCCGGATCATCCACATCGGCGCCGAATCCGCCCAACGAGAAATCCGGGAAGATGTCGGTGGCCGAGAAATCGTCTTGCGCCGCAGCCGGCGCAACAACGCACCATGGCGCCGCAATTAGCAAAGCAATTAGCAAAAGCGGTGCCAACAAGGGGGCAGCGGATCGTGACCACTTGGACTTCATCGGCGTCCTATTTTGAACAAAGGCCCACTGGCGAGCCGGTTGGAATGATTTCAACATCGCTCTTCCATCGTCTGACAATCTACCGCGAATTCTAGTTGTCTCGGGATTTCTGGGTCAATGTTCTCGTAGATTGCCTAAGTTTCCTGAATCGCAAATCGTACCAATTCGTCAATTCGCGTCGCAACCGTCAACGGACCACAGGGAAACGACCGTCTCTCACTGACAACCCAAATTACCCAATTCGCCAGGCTGATCCAGGTTGTCGCATAGCAAAGCTGCTGGGCGAGGACTTGTTGATGATCGGTTTGCCGCTGGTTGAAAGATGGAGAATTCTCGCAGTAACCCGCCAGAGCCGCTTCCCAGGCAGCTTCGGCCCGACCTTGCCGAAAGCTGCCCACCCAACGTGCCAGATCGGTCATTGGGGTATCGACCCGGACGGCGTCGAAATCGATCAACCCGCTCACCGTACCTTCCTGAAAGAACACGTGCTGACGATGGACATCGCGGAGAACATATTGAGTTTCGACATCGACACGCTCATAACGGGTCAAGGATCGGGCGATTCGGCGACTGGCTTCGGGCCAATCGGTTCGAAGCAACTGGCAGGCTTCACCGATCGAGCGTGAAAGAGCTGGTGTGTCGGTCGTGAACGAACGCGGATGCTGGGCCAATGTTGCTGGCAGCAAATGATCGAGTTCATTGGCTCGTAGGACCCGCACGGTCGCAGCAGGTGGTGGCTTGAGTGTCACTCCAAGGCAGCGGACGGCGCGATGAAATGAGGCGATCGCAGCGGCACCGGATCGAATCTGATCGATTGATGCATCATCATCCAGGGGCTCACCGGGCATCCACTGCGACAGTTCCCAGTACCAGGGCCGATCGTAGAACAGTCCTTGGCCCTGAGCATCGTGACCCAGAATCAGCGGCACGATCGAGCAACCGCTTTTCCGTGCGACCGTGATGACCTTGTGGATCTGTTGGATACGTGATCGTTTTGTATCGGGTGGCCACCGCCGGAGCAGCGATTCACTGCCGCTTCGGTCGCGGCAATGGAACACGATCGCGCCGCTCATGCCGGGCGGTATCAACTCGGCCGACGCGATAGACCGTGGCACCAGCAACTGCGCAATCACAGCCGGAGGAACACGTTGATCGATCACGTCAAATCGCCTGCGATGTCAGTTACCAACGACATCAGGTTCGGATCATCACAAGAGAACGTTAGCGACCGGGTGTGACCGACCGGATCGATATCCATCCGCACCCAGAGCGTTCGGTCTGGCATCACGTCGGAGACACGATCGGCCCACTCGACGAGTGTCCATGCCGAGTCGTCCTCGAACAGTTCTTCGACTCCCAGTTCCAGGAATTCGTCTTCATCGGCGACGCGATAAGCATCCAGATGGTGAATCGTGAACGATCCCCGGTGGGATTGCAGCAAAGTGAACGTGGGACTGGTCACGTTCGCCACATCGATTCCTGAGGCACCGGCGATCGCTTGAACCAAGGTCGTTTTTCCGGCGCCCAAGGTACCCACCAATCCGATTGTGCTTCCCGCGGGCAAACGATAGACCATTGCCCGAGCGAGTCGCGTGATCCCGGCAAGGTCAAGTGAGCGAATCTCAATCATCGTTTCGCCCTACCCCAGCGTTGCGTGTGTGAATCGGATTCAGGCGGCACGACGTTGGCTCACGAAGAGACGGCACGAAAGTCACTGATCCGCGACTGTTCGGATAGCTGGCGCACGATCTCACTGGGCTGGCCCGTTTTCTCGAGGATGTTACGCTGACGAGTTGCCCAGTCGGCGCCGGCGGCGATTTCCTTGACCAGCAACAGCTCCGATTCGCAGCCCAGATCTTTGGCCACATCGCGTAAATAGTCGACCAGAGAATTGGCGATGTCCTGGACCGATCGCACACCATAACTGCGAGTATCGACCAATCTCGCTCCGAGCCCGAATCTTGCCGCACGCCATTTATTTTGGCGGACCATCATCGGATGGCAATCGAACTGGTACGTGCCTTCGTCGATCTCGTCGTTGAGGGCTTTGACCAGGCATTGGATCAGCGCGGTCAATCCGCAGACATGATCCATGTTGCCGGGCATATCACAGACTCGGACCTCGACGGTGCCAAAATTGTGATGTGGACGAACATCCCACCAGATTTCGCGAATCGTATTGATGAATCCTGTTTCGACCATGTGATTGACCAGCCACACATACTCGCTCCAGTTGCGCATCAAGGTTGGCAACCCCGCGGTGGGAAGTCCTTCCATCAATTTGGATCGATGGGAATGCAAGCCGGTGTCGCGTGTTTGCCAGTAGGGGCTGCTCGCAGACAAGGCCAACAATGTCGGCAAGTGTTGCATGATCCGATCACAAATCATCACCGCCTTATCGCCTGAATCGACTCCGACATGCACATGCAAGCCAAAACAGATCAATCGCCGCGCCAATTCCTGTAGCAGTTGGACCAGGTCCTGGTACCGTTGATTGTCGGTGACTTGCTGGTTCTCCCACAGACTGAACGGATGCGTCGAACCCCACCACAGTCGCATTCCCATACCGTCGGCGGCATTCTCGACTTGCCGCAGCTTGCCCTCCAGATCCGATCGAGCTTCCGCAACGTTGTTGCAAACACCGCTAATCACTTCGACACAGCATTGCATCAATTCGTGTTTGACGACATCGTGCATGCTATCAGGCAACCGCTGCAACAATTCGCTGCAACCGCTGACCAGATGCAAAGTGTTGGCGTCGACGATTCCCAGTTCGAGCTCGACACCAACGGTATGTGTCTTATTCGAGTTGAAGTGCAATTTGGCCATAGCAGAGGACTCGAAAACGAGAAACCACGGGTCGATCAGAGATGAGCGTCGCGTCGGTCTGCGGGGCGTTTGGGATCAAAATAGTTGATCACGGCCGCCACAAATAATTTAACACCGATCGCGATCGAACGCTCGTCCACATCAAAGTTTGAAGTGTGCAAGGGTGTGTGGCCGACCTGGTCCCCGGCAACGCCGAGTCGGAACATCGCACCGGGAACGTGATCAAGATAGTAGGAAAAGTCTTCGCTGCCCATGCTCGGCTGATCAATCCACTCGATCGCGCCGGCACTCAGCGTTTGCACGACCGAGTCGCGAAGCAGCGCGACAATACTCGGTTCATTGATCACCGGTGGCGCTGAAACCCCCAAAATCATCTCGACGTTGCAACCGCTCTCACGTCGAATCGATTCGCAAACATCCTCGAGCGTTTCCAGGGCGACACGCCGGCTTTCAAGATCAAGAGTCCGTAACGTGCCAAAGAGCTCTGCGGTGTCCGGTATCACGTTGGGGCTATGCCCGGCTAAGACTTGCCCGACTGATATCACGACGGTGTCGTGAGGATTGGCCGATCGCGATACACGGCGATACGCCGATTGAACCCAATGCGTGCAGGCATCGATGGGGTCGATGGACAAATGGGGACGAGCTCCGTGGCCGCCACGACCGACAAATTTCACCTGCACCATGTCCGCGGCGGCACAGAGCACACCGTTTCGCAATCCGATGCAACCGACGCTACGAGTCGGATCTACGTGCACCGCAACGATCGCACTGATATCCCGCAGCGCATGATGATGGATCATGTGCCGGGCACCCGTAGCATGCTCTTCCGATGGCTGCAGGATCGCGCGGACTGCGATCGGCCAGGGCAGTTCCCGGCGTCGATGCATCGCCGCGAGCAGTTGCATCGCGCCGATCACGATCGAGGCGTGAACATCGTGACCGCAAGCGTGCATCACGCCATCGCATTGACTTCGGTAATCGACCGTTTTGGCGTCCGAGATCGGCAACGCATCGATATCGCCACGAATCGCCATTCGTGGCCCGTCGGAGGCCCTGCCCGACGAAATCAAATCGGCCGTCACTCCCCGACCCTCGCCCGCGACGTGAATCGGCAGATCGAGCTTACCAAGAGCCAAGGCGAGGTACTCGGTCGTCAGGTACTCCGCCCCCGACAACTCCGGATTCTGATGCAAATGGCGACGGATGGCGACCCACTCACTCTGCATCCGTTCCGCATCGGAGGAGAGTGCTGCCAGCCATCCGGGAGATTCGTCGATCGCGGGGTCGATATTGGGAACCTCCGAAAATGAATCCAAAGAAGTCAGTCGATCGTCATTTTAGCGATTCGAGGGTCGGCGGACACTCCGCCCGCCACGATATCTTTTGTTGCTGGGCATCTGCCGCTCGGCTAGATTGAACGGCTTAAGTTTCGTAGGTCACCAGACCGTCGAACGTCAGACGGCTTTGATGGGTCGCGAGGGGGGTGGGAGCGAATCGTGAATCGAACACATTTTCCAGTTTCCGCTTGCCGGTCACCGCCTGGATTGCGGCGATCATCGCCGTTTCACCCGCGAGCCTGCGCGGCGAAGAGCAGGTTGACCTCTACTCGCTGGTGTTGATCCAAGCCGATCTGCAGGATGCGAATCGAGAGATGACGATTCACGACCCCAACGAGGACGGCGAATTGGACGCGGTGGAGCAGAAGCGGCTGTCATGGGCCAGCGATGCAAAACAATACGATTTAAGACGACGACGAGCGGCTAACGGTTGACGAGATTGCGAAGTATTTGGCCAGCCAATGACTTCGGATTACGTTGACATGGCAAGTGGGGTACGATTCGCCTTTCGTGGACGCCGAACTGTTTCCCGCAAACGGTCGTCTCCGTTTGCTCGTTTACCAGGTCGGGTCGAGGCGGCGATTTTTTGATTGATCTTTCTCAATGGATCGTTTGGCTGCTGGCAGTGACGATCGTCCCGCCGATGTTGACGTGCGCGTTGTTGCTGTATCCGATCCGGCGATATGCCGAGCGACTCGGATTGCTGGATCGTCCAGGTGGACACAGCACGCACGTCAAGGCAACACCGCTGGGTGGCGGTATCGGAATCTGGCTGGGAATCATCCTGACCTTCGCAGTGGGCACCATTGCCGTCACGGTCGCGCGGAAATCGATGGCGTTTCAATCACGACTGCCCGAAGGCGTGCTACCGTACTTGGATGGCGTTTGGCATCGCGCCGGCGAATTATGGGGATTGCTGGCCGCCGGTACCGTGTTGGTGGTGTTGGGCCTGGCGGATGATCGTCGAGGCGTCAACGTTTGGCTGCGGTTGCTCGTGGAGTTCCTGGTAGCGGGTTTCGTCGTTTACGGCCTCGGGTTTCGTTTAACCGCTTTCATTGGGATTTCCTGGCTGACCGATTTGCTGTCGGTGGTTTGGATCGTCGCGGTGATCAATTCCTTCAACATGCTCGATAACATGGATGGTCTCAGCGGCGGCGTTGCCGCGATCATCGCCGCTTCGATGGCCACGGTGATGTTGACCACGCCAGACCCGACGACCCGCCAGCCCCAATTGTTTGTCGCCTCGCTATTATTGGTTGTCTGTGGTTCGCTGATCGGCTTTCTGTGGCACAACCGCCCACCGGCGAAGATTTTCATGGGCGACGGCGGCAGCTATTTGGTGGGCTTCTTGATCGCGGTCGCGATGCTGATGGCTACCTTTTCGAGCAGCAGTGAAATGCGTGTACACGCGGTGTTCGCGCCATTGTGTGCAATGGCGGTACCGCTGTACGACATGTGCACGGTGCTATGGATTCGCATTCGCGAGGGCCGCAGTCCTTTCGAGGGCGATCGCAGTCATTTTTCGCACCGGTTGGTCGAGCTCGGCCTTAGCCGCGGGCGCGCCGTGTTGACGATCTATCTGGTCACCGCGACCTGCGGATTGGCGGCGATCTTATTGACTCAGGTTTCGATGCTCAGCGCGTTCATGGTGCTCGGCATCGTGTTGTGCATGTTGTTGCTCGTCGTCATTTTGGAATCGACCGGATGGCGAAAAAACGGCAAGTAGGCATGCCGGTTTCCGTCCCCGGAGACGCTGGCCAGCGAAAAACGCGACCGCAATTTGCGGCGGCCGATGCCGATCCGCTGCCAGGCGTCCAGCCCCGGAAGTTCGATCCTTTGTCGATCGCTCTGGGCTTGCTCGGCGGTGCGATTGTCTATGTCAGCTACTTTCCGAGCGACAGTGTCTCGGTCGAAAAGGGCGACGCCCTGTGGTTCGGTTTTCTTGCCATTGCGATTGCGACGATCACGCTGGGATGCCGTTTTCGATGGACTCGCTTGCGACCGATGGCCGGCGATCACGGTGTCACCGGCGATGCCAAGGCCGATCCGGTGGCCGGATCATGGCCGTCGATCTTGCTCGATCTTGCGCCTTGGTTGTTAGCCGCATGGATGATGTTGGGCGCGTTTTTGACTTCGCCGCCAGGGAACTTGCGAATGGCCACCAACGAAGGATGGTTGTGGGTGTCGGCGGCGGCGCTGTTCACCGCGGCGCGACGGTTGTTCGAGTCGCTGCCGGCGCGTCAATCGATCCTGTTGCTTTTGATCGTCTGTGCAAGCGGACTGTCGGTGCACGGATTGCACCAATATTTCATCAGTCTTCCGGAAAACCGTGCCCAGTATCAACGTGATCCCGAGCGGATTCTGCAACTCGCTGGAATCGAAGCTCCCCCTGGCTCGGCCGAACGGATGGTGTTCGAGAATCGGCTGTTCGACGGTGGACCGACCGGCACCTTTGCGCTGGCCAATTCGCTGGCGGCAGCCTTGCTGGTCGGCGGGATCGGAGCGTTGGGCGTGCTGCGGTTCCGCTGGTCCTCCCTGACGATGTTGGCCCGTATTTTGTGGGCAATTACGTTTTTGCTTTGTGCCGCCTGTCTGATGGCGACTCGTAGTCGGTCGGCGACGCTCGCGATGTTGCTGGGAATCGGTTTGTTACTGGTGGTCGGATCGCGACTCCGCGCCGAACGGCCACGAATGGTTTGGGTTGGGTTGTTGAGCATTGCCGCCATTGGGATCGCCGGCGCGTTCGTCCTGGCCGTCTTTGGTAACCCCGAGTGGTTCGAGGAAGCACCGGCATCGCTGGCGTTTCGATTTCAATATTGGCGTTCGACCTGGCAATTGGCGTTGGACCGACCCCTGTTTGGGGCGGGGCCGGGCAATTTCCAGTCGATTTACGAGCGTTACCGCGAAGCGAGCGCGACCGAACAGATTGCCGAGCCGCACAACTTTATCTTTGAGACTTTAGCGGGCGGCGGATTCGTTGCTGTGGGACTGTTGACGGTATGGTTGGCAAGCGGGATCGTCTTCACATCGTCTCGTTGGACCAGGAGCTGGGCCGAGCGCGATGTCTTTCCCTCAAGCAGGCCCGATTCGGAGAGTCGCTGGGTCTGGCTGGGAGCCGGATTGGGGCTGTTGATGGTTTGGCTGATCGGATTTGCGACGCGATTCACGCCTGATTTCGATGCACATTTGTTTGCCGTACCCACCGCGATCCTGCTGGCAATCATGTTGTGGCCATCGGCGCGTGAACTGACCAGCCGCAATATCGATTCGATTGCCTTGGCCGCCGTATCAGCGTTGATGATTCACCTGCTGGTCGCCGGCGGGTGGACAGTACCGGGCGTCGCAATCCTTGCCTGGTTGTTGTGCGCGTTGTTGACGAGGACTTCAGCGACCGATTCTTCGCCCGATCCAGCGGCGCGGATTGCCGCCTGGGGCGCAGTTTCTTTGGGGCTTTTCTTGCTGACCACGATTTACCTGATGTCGTTGAATCCTGTTGCTTTGAATGCCCGGGCGATGTCGGTTGCCGAGTACAGCCAAGCCGGCGGGCAAATCGGTCGAGTAAGAGCATCCCTGCGAAAGGCGATGGCGGCCGATCCCTGGTCCGCTGAGGCGACGCTGTGGACGGCGGACGTTTACCGATGGCAACTGGTGTTGGCCGACGACTCGCCAGCGGTTCGTCAGAGTTGGGAGGAGGCGTTGTCCGAGGCCAAGCGGCGTGCCGGTGATGACCCGGCCGTGTATCGGATCATTGGAGCCCAACAATTGCATCTATACCAACGATTTGGCCAGCAGCGAGATCTGGAGGCCGCGGCAGAGACATTTCGACTGGCCGTCAAATGGAGCCCGTCCAACCAATGGATGATCGCCCAGTTGGCCGTGATCGAAGCTGCTCGTGGTCATTCCGATCGCGCGAGCGCAGATGGCCAGGCGTGCGCTGGACTTATCCCAGCTGGGGGGCAATATTGTACGAGCCCTTGAGCGCCAGCAGGTCTATGTCGCCGAGCCGATCGGTGGGCGAGTCCGGGAAGGTCCTGTCCGTCGATCAGCCAAGCAGTTGCTGGCGAACCACCTTGGCCTCGACGGCGTAGAGGCGCACAGCAATCAAACGGACGTGGATTGAAAATGGGACGAGATCGGTGCTCGCTATTGGACACATTCCCTCACTCCTCACCCCTCAAAACGGTTAAGTCGTGAAAAAGTTTTGGCTGTGCCTGATCCTGGCAATGAGCTTTGGCACCGCGTGCGCGTGGGCGGTAAATTACAAACGCTATGGTCACCGAGTGGCCCGTTTCGGGCCGTTCGAATTGGATGGAGAGGTGACGCCGGAAAACGCGATGGCGTTTCTTGACGCGCAAGTTCCCAAGTCGCTGGGGCGGGTCGAGCTGCCAAACGGAACCGAGTATGACTTTGGCGTGATGTCGCCCAATGAAAAGGGAAAGCACTCATTCCTCGTCAAAAATGTGGGCCAGGGCGGGTTGAAGCTTCGAATCGGCGCTTCCACCTGTAAATGCACCATTGGCTCGCTGGACAAGGAAGTGATTGCCCCCGGCGAGGAAACCGAAGTCGTGCTGGAGTGGGAAGTCCGAACAGATGAGACGTCGTTCACGCAGGGGCGCAGTTGATTACCGATGACCCTGGCAAGGTCGTGATTGACCTGAAAATCGGTGGCAAAGTGATTCGCGACATGGAGATCGTGCCCAAGTCTTGGTCGTTTGGTGAGGTCGCCGCGGGCGATCCGATCGAGCTGTCAGGCACGGTCTACAGCTTTTTTGATACCGATATCGTGCCAACGAAAATGATGTTCAGTGATGATGACATGAACGAGTTGGCCGAATTCCAGGTCGAACCGTTCGAGCCCACCGAAGACGCCGATGGCGTGTATTCCCGTGCGCGGCAAGCTTTCCGAGTGAAAGTCAACATCAAGCCTGGGCTGCGACAGGGTTCGGTGTCCCAAAACTTTATGTTTGGCTTCCAACGTCAAGATGAAAACGGCAATCTTGAGCCACCCGAGGAAGGCGACGAAGACCCAAATGATTACGGAATCGCTTCCACGACCGGTCGCATTGTCGGCGCCTTGAGCATGATTGCCGGACCACGTGTGAAGGGGCAAGCCGGCGGTGGCTACATCTATGATTTCGGACGAATTGGCAAAGATGACCCGCTGGTGGGCAAATCCATTATTGTGCTCAAGGGCAGTGAGCGAGAGAATACAAAGCTGAGGATTGGTGAAGTTTCTCCCGAGCACGTTGTGAAGGCAACATTGGCTGAGCCGAGCGAACGTGGCTCGATGACGTTGTACAAGCTGCAAATTGAGCTCATTCCGGGCGACGAAACGATCTCCCGTCTTGGTAAGAATCGGGATGATTATGGGTCTGTGTGGATCGAGTCCGACAATCCCAAAGTAACAAAGATGCGAGTCGCGTTGAAATTCGCCGTCGAGCCTCGCTAATCGATAACCACGGCCACAGCGGATCGTTTGACGAATAGATGGATATGATTGGTGCACTCAGCGATCCGAAACAACAAGCATTTGGTGCCGGAACAAAGCTCCGCGCCGGAACAATCGTCGCGGTCCTGGCGATGGGATGTTCTCCCGGGCCATCGACGTCATCTCCCGAAGTACGCCTTTCTGTGGGAATGCCGACGGGCCGCTCGAGTGACCCCGGTCGATTGACCGACGGTTCGATTGAGCCACCCGCGTTGAGTGATTGGGATGCCCAGGCGTCCGCGTTTCGCTCGGCCGACCAATCATCGACCCTCGTTCAAACGAACTCCAACCGCACTGCCCCGCGTGTCGAATTGGTACCGACGCCGAAAGCCGAACCTGATCAACCGACGCGAAGAAGTGGGCCGGAACTGGTGCCAACCCCCGCAGGAACCCCCGCGGGAAAAGGGACCAAAACCTCTGGCGGCTCGGCGCCCCTGCAGGACCCAGCCGGTTTGGACGGCCCGGTTGACTATCGAACTTGGCCCACACCCGACTTGGCATTGGTCGTAACGGGCCAGCAAAACGGATACATCGAGCCCTGCGGGTGCACCGGTTTGGACAAACAGAAGGGGGGCGTTGCCAGGCGTTTTACATTCATGCAACAGCTTCGTGAAGATGGCTGGACGCTGTTGCCGCTCGACGCGGGCAATCAAGTTCGACGGTTCGGACGCCAAGCCGAGATCAAGTTGCAGCAAACCGCCAAGGCATTGAAAGCAATGGATTACCAGGCGGTTGGGTTTGGCCCAGACGATTTGCGGTTGGGGGTCGGTGAGTTGTTGGCCGTTGCCGCGGGCGAGCAACCCGAAGACTCGATGTACGTTTCGGCCAATGTGGTGTTGATCGATCCCGATCTGATGCCCCAGCAACGTGTGATCAAACGTGGCGGGATCAAGGTCGGTGTGACAACGATCTTTGATCCGGAGATGCTGGAAGTGCCACCGAGCGACGAGATCCTGATCAATCCGATCGTCGAATCGGCCAAAGCGGCGCTACGGTCCATGGCGGCCGAAACGCCCGACTTTCGCGTCCTGCTGTTCTATGGCGAAGAGGAGTCGGCAAAGAAATTGGTCGGCGATGTTCCCGGCTTTGACCTGATCGTTGTCGCTGGCGGCTATGGCGAACCGACCTATCAAGCCGAGTCGATTGAGGGCTCGAAAACGAAACTGATCGTGACGGGCAACAAAGCGATGTATGCCGGTTTGGTTGGACTTTATGCCGACAAACCGATGACCTACGCACGTGTGCCGCTGACGCACGAATTCGCCGACGCACCAGAAATGCGGGAGCTGATGGCCGACTACCAGAGCCAGCTGCGCGATGTCGGCTTGGCTGCATTGGGGCTCAAACCAATTCCCCATCCCTCCGGTCGCAAGTTCATCGGAACGGCAAAGTGTGGCGAGTGCCACACAACAGCGTATGAGATCTGGAAGGGAACACCACACTTTGATGCCACCGCCCATATTATCAAACCGCCCAAAGAACGTGGGGATGTGGCACGACATTTCGACCCCGAATGCCTCAGTTGTCACGTCACTGGATGGAATCCACAGGACTACTATCCGTATGAATCGGGCTACCTTTCGCTGGCAGAAAGCAGCCACCTGACTGGGAATGGTTGCGAGAATTGCCATGGCCCGGGTGCCGATCACGCGGCCGCTGAGGCGGCCGATTCTGGCGTGGACGAGGAGCGATTGCAGCGACTTCGGGAGCAGATGAAGTTGCCTTTCGAGGACGCACGCGAGAAATGCATGACCTGCCACGACATCGATAACAGTCCCGACTTCCATGTCGAGGGTGCGTTTGAGGATGAATACTGGCCCGAAGTCGAACACGACGGCGTCGATTGATCTGCCGCCCGCTCCGGTCCGGATTTGCCGAGTGTGCGACGAATGCCATGACCGAACGATCGAACAAAAAACCACGCATCGATTGACTCGATGCGTGGTCGTTGGTTTGATTCCGATCGCTCGCTTCGAATCGGCAATCGACGAGTACCGCCGCCGAGCAGTTGTCGGATACCGTAGGTAAAGAATGTGGCGATACCGAAGTTGATCACTTCTTCTTCACACTTGTACTGCAGGATCAAAATGTCACCGGCTTGGACGAGCGGCCGCTGACGTGGGTCATTGATCGCCGCGGTCAAGTCAACTTCGATGGCCACTTGTTCGTTGCATGCCGTCTTTCGGAGAACGAACAGACGTCCAGGTGGCACGTTGGACTGGATACCGAACCTACCGCCGCCGCCGCCGCCGCCGCCGCCACCGCCACCGCCACCGGTCGAACTGAGGATTCCCTTACCGGCCAGTGCCATCGCGGTCAGCACATCCAGATCATAGTCGCGCGGCAGACGGTGCTCTCCGGCCGGCAGCAAACCGCCGGTGTAGTAGACTTCCGTTTCACGCGATTCGATGTAAACGATGTCGCCAGTTTCGAGTCGGACATCATCATCC
The DNA here is from genome assembly GCA_963734865.1 of Pirellulaceae bacterium. Classification (GTDB taxonomy): domain Bacteria; phylum Planctomycetota; class Planctomycetia; order Pirellulales; family Pirellulaceae; genus CBDCUW01. Next base: position 348,147 of record CAVTIV010000014.1, on the reverse strand, counting down.
GTGAGATGCGGAATCACGCCCGGTTTGACCCGCAGAGGAATTCTCAGAATGGACGGGTCCTCGGGTAGTTGCGGAGGACACGCACAGGGATCGAGCATTGCTGCTCGTCGCTGCGCGTAAAACTCCTGCAGGAATTGAGCACGCTTGCGTTGGTCCGCTTTATTGACACGCAACACCTTCACTTCATTCTTGGCAGTCAAACCGGGCAAACCACCTGTTTGGACCAAGGCATGCAGAATGTCGTTCTGGTAAGCCGGTAGTTTAACCAGACCACCACTCGCACTTTGGTCACTGATGCCGCGGATTTCTCCGCCCCCACCTCCGCTTGCATTATCTTCTCGGATGACGATCACGTCATACGTGCGCTCCTGGATCACCGTAACGATGGGACGGGCCTTTTCGGGGCGAAGAATATCACTATCGATGTACGCGTCGCGAATCGCCTCGCGAACCTGATCAAGCGTCAAACCATCGACGTGCAACGGCTCCAGTAACGGTAAAGCCAGCGTGCCGTCGTCCTGCACGGGGATTGGAAAACCGATGGACGGCGGCAAAAGACTCTCAGGGCTGGGAAAATTCACCGGCGGCGGTGAAGGGGGCGCGTTGGGCGAATTGAATGGAAGCACTCCTTCAATGTAGACGCCCAGGATATCGCCTGGCCCGATTTCGTAGTCACGGGGTGGTTCCAAAGAAAGCAGCGAGATGTCGACCGGCACCAAATCATTCTTGGGCTCAGCAAAGAATTGCGGCGGAAGCCGTTTGGCGGGTACGCCATCGATCGGTTGCGTCAGTGATGTACAACCGCTCACTGCGGTCGCTACGACGGTGGCTGCGACGATTTTCGCGGCTCTATGGAACAAGCCGAATGCCCGATTGCCGGCTGCAAGTTTCGTTCTCATCCCTGAACTCTCTTCCTAACGCTCAGAATTATGTTGCCAAAGCCGTGTGGCTGAGCCACCGCCCGATTCACTCGAAGCTGAACGGAAGCACGTCCGTCACGGCGTCGGTGGTCGTTTTGAATGGGGAATCGCTTCCATCGAGGGCCGCGCCAAAGACGTCGTCGTGCGCCGCCTCGTTCGAATCGTTCGGCGTGGTCCCGGCGTGGTCGGTCATGCTCGTAATCGTGGCGTCTTGTCGCCGAACGACTTCAAACCGTGAGACGAGGTCATTGTTTTCGATCTCAGTATCACCGACCGGAAAACTGTCGAAGGTCTCGTTGAACACAGAATCGGGCTCATCAGGTACGACACCGCTACCTCCATGGAGGCCCATCTCGATGACTTCTTCCTCTTCTCGAATCATCCCCGGTTCGAGCTCGTCCAAGTAGACGGGATTCCCCGCCGGATGGTCGCTCGTCATGCCCGGTACAAACATGCCAGATGAGATCCCGGTCGAATCCAGAGTACGGATCTGCTGCCAGTAACCGATCCCATCCTGCTCCGCGGCGCGAGCGCCCATCGGGTATCCCGAAAACCACGCGTCCGTAGCGGCCTGTCCCTGAGGTGACTGATAACGCCAGCCCCAGTACTTCGACGGTGCGATTGACGGGGTGCATCCTTTGCCACCGCTAGCGACATCGACATAGCCGTCAACGAAGCCGTCCTTGAATTCTTGTCGGTACAGCTGATTACCGAACTGGTGTTTCTGGCAATGCCACGCTCTCTCGGCCAACGCTCGATTGCGATAGTCGATCATGAAAGTGTCGAGGCAATCGCAATTCCGCAGCTCTCGATAGGCATTCGACGTCATCGAGCAACCCGATGATCCGCTGATCACCATAGCCAGGCATCCGGCCGAGATCAGCGGTCTGAAGACCGACAACAAATCTCGCCCAGAATCGCTTGTGTTCGGACTGGTTGCGACGGACGCGGTTCGTGAACGAATCGCCATTTGGCCCCCCTTGGCAGCAACGGCATTCGGTGTTTCAAGTCATGCGGGTCGTGCCGGTTAGCACCCCGTATAGGCCTAGTTATCGCCGCCTGAGCAGCGTGGGATTAAACAAAAGTGGCGAATCCAAGATCTGTAGCGATTCTGACGGCTCAAGCGGTCGTTCCGACGACTCCGTTGGCAAAGGTGGCAATGAGCTGATTGTTGGGGCAATGCGGAGGGGCTGGTGAAAAGCTCGGGTATTTGCGGCGACGCACCATTTTGAACTCGATAAGGAGATCTATACTGCCCCAAAAAGATTTTCGTTTGACGTCGCGGTTTGGGCAGTTACCAATAGATGTTCGAATGTCGACTGGTGACATTTGAGAAAAGTCTGCGTTATCTACCCAAACCACCTATTCTTCTCTCTATTCCAAGATGCACTTGATGACTTCGTTGATCGCACTATGCGTAGCGCTGTCCATCGCCGCATCGCTGCTCCTTGTGCCGACCGTGCGAAAGTTCGCCGCACTGGATGGGCATCGTGGATCGGCCTGATCGCGAGCGAAAGCTACATGCCGCACCGGTAGCTCTCGGGGGGGGGCTTGCCGTCTATCTGTCTTTGATCGTCGCCTTCGTCGGCACGATCTGGATTGATCGTCATTTCTTCGGCCAAAGTCTCGGTGGCGTGTCGCATAACTGGGATGTTCTGTTCCTTGCGGCCGGCGGGATGCTGGTGGTCGGATTGCTCGATGATGCTTGGACGCTCCGCGGTCGCCAAAAGCTCTTACTGCAATGCTTGATTGTGGTAGGTCTGGTGGGGACCGGAACCGTGATTCACAAGATCAGCTTGTTGGGGTTGGAGTTTGAGCTTGGCGTGTTCGCATACCCCTTGACCGTGCTGTGGCTTCTGGCGGCGGTCAACGCGCTCAACTTGATCGATGGTGCCGACGGGATGGCAACAACGGCCGGATCGATCATTTGCTTGGGCCTTGGTTTTCTCAGCATGCAGTCGGGCGCGTCGCTCAACGCGGTCGTCGGATTTGCACTTGCTGGCTCCCTAGCAGGTTTCCTGGTCTTCAATCGTCCGCCGGCGAGCATCTATCTGGGAGATGCCGGCAGCATGATGATTGGGCTGTTCGTTGGTGTCTTGGCGGTGTGGAGCAATTTCAAGGAGTCGACCGTGCTGGCATCGGCACCGATCGCAATCCTTGCCATCCCGCTGTTCGATTCGACTGCGGCAATCCTCCGGCGATGGCTAACCGGTCGCAGCATTTATGCGACCGATCGCGCCCATTTACACCATCTGCTTCAGGAAAAGTACGGCAGCACGATGATGTTGGTTGTGGTCGCGGCACTCTGTGCAACCACGACAACGCTGTCGGTCCTTTCGATCCGACTGGCACAGCCTTGGCTCGCCGTTCTCGGTGTCGTGATCGTCTTGAGCCTGTTGGTTTTCACTCGCTCTTTTGGGCATGCCGAATGTCGTTTGCTGGTGGGCAGAGCTGCTCATTTCGCGCAGTCGTTCGCAGTCCACACCGCCAACTGTGAAACCGAGAAGCACCAGCGTCGGGTACCACTGCAGGGCGTTGGAAAATGGGACACGATCTGGGAACCGCTGGTAGATTTTGCAAAGACACATGGCTTGGCGAAAGTCAAAATCGATCTCAATTTGGCCTGGCTGCATGAGGGATACCATGCGAATTGGCAAAGCGTTCGCTTGCCGGAAAAGGCGATGCAATTGAGCATCTGCGTGCCGTTATTTACGCACCGCATCACCGATGGCAGGCAGATGCAGATCGGGCGACTGGAGCTGATCGCATCCGCGAACGATCCAAGTGTCTACCAGCGGATTGGCAGACCTCAGCGAACAGCTGATCGATCTCGGCCCGCAGATCGACCAAATCGTCGCCAAATTGGAATTCAGCAAACGGCCGATTCCCGCTCGGGATCATTGCACGGCCTCCGTCGTTTCTACGGACGATTCGGTACTCGGGAAGGCGACCACCATCAAGTCGTTGACGGCTCACAACGCTTGATAGCGGCAACGGTCCCACCGCGCCTGAGCGTTAAGTTCGTTATCTTCCCACCAGCGGGCTCCTTGCCCCACCGATCGTCGCATCCTTGACGGTCCTGCCGATCGGACCTGCTGGGCGATGTTGCCGGCTGATATTAGGCTCCTTTCCGGTGCTCAATCCTTGTCAATTTCTGGGGCATCGTTCATTCTTACGATGTCGATACCCGGCTCGTCGCCAACGTTTGGCCGCTCCTTTTTTCCCGGACGACGTGTCCAGCCAGGAGTGGCGATTTCTTTTGTTTTCATCCGCTTTCGTGATTTTTTGGAGGGGTGAGTGTCACCCACGTGGACGAAGTCTGCGCAGTCGGTGCCCATGTTCCCCGGTTGAGTTATTCACTGCAGTCTTCCTTCTTTACCCACCCATCAAAAGTGCCCATCCTTCCTCCCGAGCCAGACTGTCACCCCAGTGATCTACTGGATGACGACGGTCGCATCGCCGATCCCTGGTGGCTGATCTACACCCGGTCGCGGCAAGAGAAGCAGTTGATGCGTCATCTTCGGAAACTGGATTTGCCGCACTACGCACCCCAAATCGCGCATCGTCGTCGTTCGCCCGCAGGTCGAATTCGCACCACCTACGCCCCATTATTCAACAACTACGTGTTTCTTTGCGGCAACGACGAAGTCCGCTATCAAGCGGTCTGCACCGGATGCGTCCTCAAAGCGACACCCGTGAGTGATCTGGCGAAGTTCGTCAGCGATTTACGACAGATCCGGGATCTGATCAACTTGGGCGTCCCGCTGACGCTGGAAAGTCGACTTGAAGCGGGACAACACGTTCGTGTCCGCAGTGGAGCCTTCGCCGGATACGAAGGAACCATCCTGCGTCGCGAACAAGAAACCAGGTTGCTCGTTTCGGTGCGGTTCATGGAACAGGGTGTCAGCGTCAAACTGGAAGACTGCCAATTGGAATTGATTGGCTAAGTCACGATCCCTCGCTCGCGGATAACCCCTCGCTCACGGATAATAGAATCCTGAATCCAGTTCCTCCACGCATCGTTATTCTCAACCGCTGTTATTGGCCCGACACTGAAGCGACCGGCCAGCTTTTGACGGACCTCGGCGAACACTTGGCGGGTTCTTTTGACGTCCATGTGGTCTGCGGCCAGCCCAACAGTTCGGCAGGCGGTCACTACCTACGACAAGGGACTGCGGTGCGCTCTGGCGTGACGATTCATCGCCTCGCGCACACGCGATTCTCCAAACGCATTCCTGCCGGTCGATTGATCAACTTGGTTTCATTCTCGCGGGCCGCGTCGCGCTATCTACGACGTACGCGCTTACCTGCCGACATCATCATTAGCGAAACCGATCCATTTCTGCTGCCGATCGTTGCCGCCAAGCACGCGCAGCGGAGCGGGGCTCGATTGGTCTGCTACCTTCAGGACATCTATCCCGACGTTGCCGAAGCGATCGGAAAGGTCAAGGCCGGACTGCTGACACGACAGATCCGTTCACGTCTGGCCTCGGCGTACCAGGCGGCCGATCGGGTGGTTGTGCTGGGTGAGTGCATGCGTCGACGACTTCAGACGCCACCTTGGTCCATCTCTTCGGACAAGCTGCGGGTCATTTCCAATTGGGCCGATTGTCAATCCATCCAGCCGCTGCCGAGCAACCAAAACTCATTTCGACTTCAAGCAGGGCTGCGAGACAGGTTCTTGGTGATGCACAGCGGAAACATGGGACTTACGCAGCGACTGGATGTTCTGCTCGAAGCGGCCCGCTCGACCGCCTGGCCAAAGCAGGCGTTGTTGCTGTTGGTGGGAGATGGTGCGGCGCGAACCGATTTGATGGCGCGGGCAGAAAGTCTGCCCGATGATCGCGTCCGTTTTTTGCCCTATCAACCCCGCGAGCAACTGGCCCAAAGTCTGTCGGCCGCCGACCTGCACATCGTTTCGATGCATGAAGATGTCACGGGCTGCCTGTGCCCCAGCAAGTTGTACGGAATCCTCGCGGCGGGAAGACCCGTGTTGGTGATCGCCGGTGAAGCGACGGACGTGTACCAAACCGTTACCACGCACCAACTCGGTTGGTGTTGTCCGCCGGGTGATTCGCGTCAAATTGCCGAAGCCGTCGCCGAGGCAGAATCGAATCAGCCGGAAAGATTGGCTGCCGGAGACCGTTCCCGCGCGATCGCCTGCGCCAGTTTGATACCCAAGTCGTGACACAGCAATTCGCCAACATGCTCCATGAACTCGTCCAGCAGCGAGCACCGCGGGCGACAAAGCGGGAAATGCCACGACTCACCCCGCTAACCGCAAACCGCTAACCGCGAATGCCCAATGCCCAATGCACTGATCACCGGAATCACCGGCCAAGACGGCTCCTACTTGACCGAGCTGTTGTTAGCAAAAGGTTACACCGTCCATGGCATCGTTCGCCGCAGCAGCACCACTCAGCGGACGCGACTGGACAAGCTATTCAACGACAAAGAAATCTATGACCAGCGATTGTTTCTGCACTATGCGGATCTTGACGATTCCACGACGATCCGCCGCATCCTGCTGAAATCGGAGCCCGACGAACTGTATCACTTGGCCGGCCAGAGTCATGTTGGTGCCAGTTTCGAGATTCCCGAAACGACCTGTCAGTTCACCGCGATGGGCACGCTCAAGCTGTTAGAGATCGTTCGCGACCTGCCCAAGCAGCCACGTCTGCTACACATCAGCAGCAGCGAGATTTTTGGTCGGCCCGATACGGCGCCCCAAAACGAAGAAACGCCCATGCGGCCAGTCACACCCTATGGCGTCGCCAAGACATTTGCCACACAAATGGTCGCGTTGTACCGAGAATCGTTTGGTTTGTTCGCCTGCAACGCGATCTGCTACAACCACGAATCACCACGACGTGGTGAATCGTTCGTGACGCGAAAAATCACGCGTGCCGCAGCCGCCATCGCGCTTGGCCAGCAAGACAAACTACTGTTGGGCTCGTTGGACGCGCGACGCGATTGGGGTTACGCGCCCGACTACGTGGAAGCGATGTGGCGGATTGTGCAGCAGCCATCGGCCGGCGACTTCGTCCTCGCGACCGGAACTGCGTACAGCGTTAAGGATTTTCTTGCTGCGGCCTTCGATGCCGTCAATCTCGATTGGCAAGATTACGTCGTTCACGACCAGCGATACATGCGGCCATCGGAAGTGTCACACTTGGTGGGTGACCCGCGAAAAGCACAACAAATGTTGGGTTGGACCGCCGAGACAACGCTTCCCAAACTCGCATCCTTGATGGTCGAGCACGACTTGGAAACCATCGCCGCGCGAGCCAGTCATTGAAAACACGTGACTCCCAGTAACCATCTTGATGTTCGATCGCGACCACGGTCACGGGCTTGGGACGTCGTTGTCGCTCCCCTCTGCCTGCTCGCGGTCGGCGTAATCGCGTTCACGCCGACGATCTTGATTGCCGATCTGGGCGGTGTCTTGCCCTGGACACAATGGCTCGCTGGCGTCTTGGTCCTGTTCGGCCTGCTCGCCCTGATACCGGTTGTTTTTGCCCGCGACCTGCCAACCTCTCGCTTGGTCGTCGCCTTGCCGGCGATCATTCTTGCCGGTTGCGTTTGGGCGTTTGTTCAGCAAACGCAACTCCCCGAAGGATGCGTGCGGTTATTGAGTCCCGGCTCCGGGCGGGCCTTTGCAATGGTTGCTTCGACCCAATCGGCGCCACATGGTTCCACCATCTCGTTGGCTGCCAACAGTACCTTGCACCTGTTGTCGCTGGGAATTGTCATTGCGACCGCCATGTGGACCATCATGCTGGCGATCCGCACACCCCGTCACGTCATGCTGGTGTTAGCGGTCTTCGCAATCACAGGCGCCGCGTTGTCTGTGGCGGGGATGATTCAGTTGTTGGTCGATTCGTCGACAACCATCACCGGGCATCAAGCCGCTCAGGGAGGCTACCCGTTCGGGACCTTCATCAATCGCAATAACGCAGCATTGATCTTGAATCTTGCCGTCGCGGCAACGCTCGGAATTCTGATCATGAAATGCGTTCGAATTCCTTCTTCCGGACAGCCACTTCATAATCGATTCGACACCGCAATTCAAATCGTCACAGGTGACCTAACCATACTCCTGTGGTTGATCGTTCTCGGAGTCCTGGTGGCCGGATTGTGTGCCTGTGGATCACGTGGCGGCCTGTTAGGCAGCATCGCCGGCGCGGTGGCAGCGATCGGTTTTTTGGTGCGAATTGGACGACTTCGGCTGACGACTTCGTTGATGATTGTTGGAGGCGTTGGCGTTGCAGCAATGGTTGTCGTGAACTCGATCGGGATCGATCCTCAATCGATCAGCAGAATGGATCGCGATTCGTTGATGACGGCGATCGACGCCAAGACAGACCCACGCCTGCTTCATTGGCCCGACGGTTGGCGAGCCAGCCTGGCATACCTTCCCGGCGGTGCCGGTCTGGGCGCTTACCGATTTGCATACCTGCCCTTCCAAGAATCGACGCCCAACGCGTGGTATCAACATGCCGATAATTTGTGGCTGGAATGGTGGACCGAAATGGGTCTGATCGGCGCCGTCCTGTGGGTGTCTGCATTGCTGGTGCTAGCAGCCACATTCAAAATGATCCGACAGAGTACAAATCCACTGGATATCGCCTTAGCCGCAGGTGCCGCGTATGCCGTGGCCGCGATTCTGATTTCCCAATTCTTTGACTTCGGATTGCTTTGGCCAGGGGCCGCCCTGATGACAGTGGCGCTGGTGGGTCTGCCAATCACCCGCGCTTCGCTCGTGGCTCAAACGTCCTGTTCGTCTTCTTCATCTTCGAGTCGGAATCAACGACTGGGGTCAGTACTCAACAAACCGATGTCGTCCCGCAGCACTCGTGGGATAACGATCGGATTCCTGTCGCTGGCGGCATTGGCAACCTGGCAACTGCACAATGACGCCCATGCCGATTACGCCAAGCGATGGGGGGACCGTGTGCAGAGCGGCTCGTTGAGTATTGCCGAGTTGGAGCACGTCGGTGACGTTTTCGACCGGTGCTCTCGCGCACACCGCGAGACGCGGATCTTCAGATCCAATTCGCGACTCTGCAGATCTTGCTCGCCCGGCAGGAGATCTTTCTGACACGAATCGGCAACAACAGCGATCGCCCCGACGAAGTCTACCGGGATACCGATCCGGTTGTGATTCGCCGCCTGTTTTGGAGTCGATACAGTGAAGGTGACAAAGATCCGATAGCCTCACTTCGCATTCCGCCGCCAGCCATGCAGCATTTGACCGTGGCGGCAGCGTCACTCCACCAGGCTTTGGCGGTCGAACCCCTCAACGACGCGGCGACAACGAAGCTGGTGCTGCTCGACTTCCTGGCAGCGGACACTGCCGACACCCGTTGGAATTTGCAGCGATTGATTGATCTTCGTCCCAAGTCGCATCGGATCATGCGCACGGTCGGGGATCTTGCTATCGATTGCCAACAGTGGGACTTGGCCGCTTCCGCCTGGCGACTGTGCACGCGTGCGAGACATGACGACGTCGTTCCGATCTTAAGACGTGTTCATGAAATCCCTGCGCTGACGGCGGATCAAGTGATTGCGGATGACACAATGGCTCTGGCAACTGCAGCGAAATTCGAACTGCAAAGCCCTGACCCGAACCGTGCCCTTTTGCAACGTGCGATTCCAGCACTTCGGGCGTTGCTGCGCATGCCGCCCGATCATCCGCATGCTGCGATGGGCTGGGCAGATGTGTTGATCCGCAACTACGTTTCCCTTGGCAATGACCGCGAGGCTACGCGATTGGCGGGTCGAATTGCCCGCCGAAATGATCCCGAACCTTGGTTGCTGCTGAGCGGATTGCTGAGAGCCAAGGGCGACATGGCCGGCGCCCGGTCGGCCGCTGAGCAGGCGTTGGCCGCAGCCCCAAATGATGAACGGGCAAGCAAGCTGGTTGCCAGCCTGTTGCCTGTCGAAGCGGCAGCGCGAGTCGATGGAGGCGTGAAATGACGATCTCCCAAGCGACGAGAAGCACGCCAGTTGACAGCAACGCGAACGACCCCGTTGTCACGGACTACGTGCCGGTAACTTTGCTCCCGGTTACGGTGATCACGCCACCGGGACGTTGGGCAGCAATCGATTTAGGCGAGGTTTGGCAGTACCGCGACCTGTTGTATCAAATGGCGTTGCGGGATATTTCCGCCCGCTATCGTCAGAGCATGATCGGCATCGGCTGGGCGGTGATCCGGCCGATCATGACGATGCTGGTCTTTACATTCGTCTTCGGACGTGTTGCCAAGCTCGGTCCCGACGGCATTCCCTATGCGTTGTTCAGCTTCGCCGCCATTATCCCCTGGTCGTTGTTTGCCCACTGCTTGGGACAATCAAGTCAAAGCCTTGTCGCGTCTTCTTCGTTGATCACCAAGGTTTACTTCCCGCGACTCTTACTACCGCTCAACGCGATTGCGGTTGGATTGGTTGACTTTTTTATTCAAGTGATCGTGTTCCTTGTCCTGGCGTTTGGATTCTATCTATCCGGTTCGTTCTTGCCGGTACTGGATTGGCGATTGATGCTATTGCCGATCTTCGTATTGCTGTGTGTATTGTCGGGATTGGGCATTGGGCTTTGGTTGACAGCACTCAACGTCAAGTACCGTGACGTGACTCATGCGGTTCCTTTCCTGACACAAATTTGGATGTGGATGTCGCCCGTTGCCTATCCTGCAAGTGTCGTGCCCGAGCAGTGGCGTTGGCTTTATGGGCTCAACCCGATGTGTGGTGTCATCGAAGCGTTCCGCTGGATCGTTCTGGGCATGGATTCGCCGTCCTGGTCCCTGATCAGCATTTCATCATTGATGGTCTTGGCGATGCTTGTCGGCGGCCTGATTTACTTTAGTAAAACCGAGCGGCACTTTGCCGATATTATCTAGAAACCGATGACCACGGCGATTCGCGTTAACGACTTGGGAAAGCAGTACCAATTGGGACTGACGCATGACGGTTCCATTCGCGAACTGCTCAATCGATGGTCCGCGCGGTTGACCGGTCGCCAATCGCAACAATCCATCCGCAGTGATTTGGCCAGCGGATTGCGAAACCAGTTGGATACCAGCGGCAAGAATTTTTGGGCTGTCCGTGACGTGTCGTTTGATGTGCAACAGGGAGAGGTGGTTGGTGTCATTGGTCGCAACGGAGCCGGAAAATCCACCCTTTTAAAATTGCTCTCACGAATCTGTTGCCCGACGACGGGCCGGATCGAGTTGCATGGTCGAGTTGGCAGTCTGTTGGAAGTCGGCACTGGATTCCACCCCGAACTTACCGGACGCGAAAACGTCTACATGAATGGCACGATCCTTGGGATGACCAAGCGCGAGGTTTCTCGTAAGTTTGACGAGATCGTCGAATTTGCCGGGGTCGGAAAATTCATTGACACGCCGGTGAAGCGTTATTCGTCGGGAATGCAAGTGCGTTTGGCGTTCGCGGTGGCGGCGCATCTGGAACCCGAGATTCTGATCGTGGATGAGGTTTTGGCGGTCGGCGACGCCGAGTTTCGACGCAAATGCCTGGGCAAAATGCAGTCCGTCACGGGTGCCGGACGGGCCGTCCTGTTTGTCTCGCATGACATGACGGCGATTCAGCGACTCTGCTCGTCCGCGATCCTCCTGGAAGGCGGCAAGACTTCCTTTGTCGGAGATGTGAAGTGCGCCGTTGATCAATACCTGCAATCGGGAAGTGCGGTTGATCTGCAGTGGCAATCAAATGACGACACAGAAAAGGATAATGCCATTCGTCGCGTCGCCTTGACCGACCAATATGGTCAGATCTATTCAACCCTGGGCACGGCCGATTGTCCGTATCTTGAGATCGAGTGCGTGATCGATAGTCCACACTCGGACTTGAGACTCGCGTTCGCCGTCAATGACCAATTCGAGAATCCGATCTTTGCCAGCATGCCAACCGATAGCGGTTGCGAATACCCGACCAACCGAGGTGTTCATCGCTATCGCGCCAAATTCCCGGGTTCGATTCTACGCGGCCAGCGGTACACCATCACGGTCGCGCTTTACTCGCAATCAAAAACCACACGGCAGGTGTTGAGCAACGTGCTTAGCTTCACACCAGAAGAAACGGCGTCGGAAGAGTTTCAGGCGGAAACCAGTCGCGTTGGCGTACTTCAACTTCCCTGTCAATGGACCCACCGCAATGAGTGTTGACAAGCAAGCGACGCAGGACCGCATTCCGGAACTCGATTGGACCGCGGATCAAATCGATTGGTTCTGGGATGCATTCTCCAGCACCCTCGTCGCTCAAGAATCTTACTTCACCAAGATATGGGGCCAAGCGATCACGAATTTGTTCCTGCAGGCAGGATCTCTGCGGAACGTCGACGTGTTGGACTACGGATGCGGTCCCGGCTACCTCGCTGAACAAATACTGAAACACAGTGGTTCTGTCAGCGGTGCCGATCCTTCAAGGAAATCGATCGAGGCTGCTAATCGACGACTACAAGATCAACAAAATTGGCGAGGAGCCCAACTGATCCATGACGGAACGGCCGAGCTCGCAGACAGATCTTTTGGCGTTGCCTTCTGCATTGAAACGATTGAACATCTTCCTGATGAGGCGGTGCGAGCTGTCTTCACAGACCTGCATCGGCTGCTGAACAGCGGCGGTTTGGTGATGATCACCACTCCGAACAACGAAGACTTGCGGAAACGAATGGTGTTGTGTCCGAAATGCCGACACCAATTTCATCGTGTCCAGCACGTGCGATCTTGGAATAGCGATTCGCTTGCGGCCGAACTCCGCAAGCATGGATTTGAACCGCTGTTCTGCGAGGGAGTGCATTTGCAAAACTTTCGGCCGCAGCGAAAACGGTCTCTGCGGTACCTGTGTATGAACGACCTCATCGACGCAACGCGTCAAGTGGTGCGCCGCGTCGCTGATCATGTTGATGGTCGCAGTTTTCCCAATCGTCGGACGTTTCGTCGGCAATTGATGTCGCTGGAAAAACCACATTTGGTAGCGATCGCGCAGCGAAGCTAAACCGAAACTGAGTTCAAATCTGTGTGTGGCATTGCCGGAATCTTATCGAACGATCACGCCCTGGACCGTCAACAGGTGACGCAGCGGATGCTCAATGGCATCGCGCATCGGGGACCTGATGGCGAGGGAATGATTGACATGCCACCGGTGTGCCTGGGGCACCGACGACTGGCAATCATTGATGTCGAAGGCGGCGCCCAACCGCTGCACAACGAAACGGGTCGTGTGACCGTCGTATACAACGGCGAAATCTACAACTACCAAGAGCTTCGCGAGCAACTGATCGCAAACGGGCATCGGTTCCGAACCAATACCGATAGCGAGGTGATCGTCCACGCCTGGGAGCAGTGGGGCGAACATTGCGTCGAACATTTTCGCGGCATGTTCGCCTTCGCGTTGACTGACGCCGACCGTGATACGCTTTTTCTCGCCCGCGACCATCTGGGCATCAAACCGCTCGTTTATGGTCAATTCGATGGTAACTTTGTTTTCGCCTCTGAAATCCGTGCGATCGAGAATGTGTTTTCCGAGCATCTGCAGCTGGATGCGACTGCCCTCGCGCAGTACATGCAGATGTTCTACATTCCGGCACCGCGAACGATCTTTCGCGAACTGAAGAAACTCCCTGCTGCGCATCATTTGACTCTCCGCATCTCGGACGGTACATACAAAATACAACGCTACTGGCGGCTGCGACCGCAGAACGAGCCGTTTAACAGTACGAATGAGTGGTACGAAGCAGCTGAGGCATCGATTCGCAACTCGGTCCGCGCACACCTCGTGTCCGATGTTCCCTTTGGCGCCTTCCTGTCTGGCGGAATCGATTCTTCGCTCATCGTCTCGCTGATGCAGGAGGAACTCAACTCGCAGGTCAAGGTGTTCACGATCGCCTTCGAGGACGATCAATTCTCGGAGCACATTCATGCCCAACAAGTGGCGCAACACCTCGGTTGCGAGCACTTTGTCGAGATCATCACTGCGGATGTTCCTGATACCTTTCTCAATCTGATCCAGCAGTACGGCGAGCCGTTCGCCGACTGTTCGGCGCTTCCGACCTATTGGGTTAGCAAGTTGGCTCGTACGCACGTCCCGATGGTTCTCTCGGGCGACGGCGGCGACGAATCGTTCTGTGGCTACGAACGCTATGAACATTGGTGGAACTCCCTGGCACCCGCTGCCAACTATTCAGGCTGGAAACGCGCTGCTGCCCCATTGGCAAAGAAACTTTGCCCTTGGGCACTTGCTCCCCTGCCCAGCCCAATCTCCGCAACCGCCGAAGCCTGGTTCCAGCAGTCGCATTCGATGAGCAATGTTTGGATCGATCGTCTCTGGCGTCCCGAACATCGTGTCGACGCGCTAGCAATGGTCCCCCAGGTGGCCGATTCCTGGCAGTATTTCGATTTTCTGGAACCGGAACGACGAGGCCCGGCTTGCGACATCGAGAATTACCTGGTCGGTGACATTCTGACCAAAGTTGACATTGCCAGCATGAGTCAGGGGCTGGAAGTGCGAACGCCGTTGGTGGATGTGGAGGTGATGAAACTAGCGATTTCGATGCCCATGACGACGCTCCGCCATCGCACGAGCGGTTCAACGTGGCAGACCAAGCTGCCGCTGCGGCGGATGTTGGATCGACGGTTCCCCAAGGGCATGTTCGATCGAAACAAACGAGGCTTCGGCATACCGCTGCGACAATGGTTTTCTGCCGATACCCCGATTGGGAAAATGTGTCACGAGGTATTAAGCGATCGCAACGCGGCAGTGAACGAGTTCTTTGATCCACGAGTGATCAGCGAAATGCTGAGCCCCGTGACCCGCACACCGGTTTATATGCTCTATCGGTTATTTGTATTGGAACAATGGATGCAACGGTCAACAGACAATATCACCCTTTCGGCAACTGGGAAGTGATGACAATCGCAGGTCCATCGAACTCTTTGACCCAGGGCGTCCAGCAACGCACTGGACAGGCCTACGGACAATGGCATTCGGCACTTTGGTGCGCGGCGCGGCCCAACACTTATCCGTTTCTGATGCGAATCCTTTACAGCAAGATTGCGAGGAAGCGGAGGTTTCTCGAACAGACCGGCGCCGAGGCGTCACGCTGGTGCCAAACTCGCACGAAACCGGTGGGCCAGGCACTCATCGACTTAACTGGGTGTGACGAGCATCGTGACCTGCGCGACGTGTACGCGAATGAGTTTCAGTTTGCTGATCGGGCTGTTGCCAATTGTCCCCAACAAATGGGCGGTCCCGGACATCTGGATTTTCTGTACGCGATCGCGGAATCTCTGCAGGCCGACAACGTCGTCGAAACTGG
Organism: Pirellulaceae bacterium; assembly: GCA_963734865.1. Lineage (GTDB taxonomy): Bacteria > Planctomycetota > Planctomycetia > Pirellulales > Pirellulaceae > CBDCUW01. Next base: position 332,892 of record CAVTIV010000014.1, on the reverse strand, counting down.
CGTGGCATATGGCTGGTCATCACTTGCCCTACTGCTTTCTTTGCAACATCGCAGCAATGCACGATTGATCAGCACCAACCTGCATTATCGACGTTACGAAGACGACGACTCCTACGTCGGCTGTGCCGTTCCAGATCACCTCCGGGCCGGTTGGAAAATCCTGCGTCAGTGCGATGAAGTGGCGCTACCGCAGGCACTCAACGAGTTGAAATCGATCGATCTGGCACACTACGACAGCGACAAATCGTACGCTGGCAGGATGTTTGCCTATTCATTGCTTTGGAAGCATCTGCGGGTGGGCGGCATTCTGGTCTCGGACGATATCGGTGACAACATTTGCTTTACACATTTTTGCAAAATGGCCCGCACTGCACCTGTCATTGTCAGCGCGCCGAGTGACAGCGGCCCCAAGTACATTGGGGCACTGGTCAAACAGGACGATCGCCCGCTGCGCGATTTGATGTTTTAGGTGTGATTGACTGACATGCGAATTGCATTCATCACGCCAGAGTTTGTGACCGAACCTTCCTATAGCGGCGGATTGGCCAACTACCTGGGCCGCGTCACCACCGCGGCTCGCCGACCATGGTCACGACATCCATGTGTTTACCCGTACCATGGAATCGGGAACGCTCGATTTTCATGGAGTTACTGTGCATCGCGTGGTACCGTGGTGGGACAAACGTCACTTTTTCGACCACTTTGACCGCTTCTTCCGCGGCACTCTGTACGGTCCATATCAAGACTTGAAGGCCGCCAAGGCATTGCACGCTCACTGGAGAATTGCTCATCGCCAAACACCGTTTGATTGTGTGCAAGTTGCCAATGTCATGGCGGTAGGTCTTTTCTTTCGCTGCATCCATTCACCACCTGTCATCACGCGATTGTCCAGCTTTCGCCCCGACTGGGATACGGCCGCCGGTGTCCAACGCTCACTTGGCGTTCGTCTGCGATGGTGGATGGAGCGAGCGGCGATTCGCGGGACCCGACACATCTATGCACCGACCAACTATGTTGCCCGCCGGACCGCCGAAATCTACAAGCTGGACCCGGTGGACGTCATTGAAACTCCCTACTTTCACGAGCAGAGCGTCGGTGATTCGACTTTCTACGATGATTGTCTTGGCGACAAAAAGTACGTTTTGTTTTTCGGGCGTATGACGCAGATGAAGGGCGTTCACATCCTGGCCCGAGCGCTCGCCAAAATCATGACGGACCGTGAGGACGTGCAGGCAGTTTTCATTGGCAATGATGCAACCAGCCCGGATGGCGATTCGATGAAGGAATACATCAAGCGTACGCTGGCAAGATGGTCCGACCGCGTTACGGTATTGGACTCCATGCGCCACGAACAGCTGTATCCGATTGTGCAACATGCGCGAGTCGTCGCCCTGCCATCTCTGATTGATAACTTGCCCAACACTTGCCTGGAGGCAATGGCGCATGGTCGAACGGTGGTCGCAACCACTGGTTCCTGCTTCGAGCAGTTGATCCAACACGGTGTATCCGGGTTTCTGGCCAGCCCCGAAGACGTGGACGACCTGGCGGCGAAGTTGATGGAAGCTTGGGCGTTGAATCCCAATCAGTCACAGCGAATCGGTCAAGCGGCTCAATTGAGAATCGCCTCGCTGCATCCCGACATTGCCATTCCGAAACTGATCGACTATTACCAACGCATTTGCGGATCCGCGATGACTCCCTGTGATCGCGATGAACAACAGGCTCTGGCTTCTCTGTCGTAGAGCCGGCGACGGATCGCTCGGTCATCCATTTCTTGGTCGCTCTCTTGATTGCGAAGAGAGGACGCTAACGCAAACATCCTGTGCTTTTTAATTCGCTCGAATTTGTTGTTTTTTTTGCGGTGGTGTACAGCCTCTACATTGTGCTGAACCATCGCTGCCAGAACGTGTTGTTGCTTGTCTCCAGCTACGTCTTTTACGGATGGTGGGATTGGCGGTTTCTATCTTTGATTCTGATCTCGACGCTCGTGGACTACGTCTGTGGTATCCAGATCCAGTCCACCGAGAAGATCAGCCGGCGGAGGCTGTATCTAACTCTGAGTGTTGTGTCGAACTTGGGAATTCTCGGCTTCTTCAAATACTACAACTTCTTTGCCGATTCGCTTTCCCGCGCTCGATCGCTTCGGCATGGAAATCGATCCCCAGTTTGCCAGCATCATCTTGCCGGTTGGGATTTCGTTTTATACGTTTCAGACGATGAGCTACACGATCGACGTGTATCGACGCCAGATGCCGGCAACTCGAGATCTACTCGGTTTCTCGGTTTTTGTGGCTTTTTTTCCGCAGCTTGTTGCCGGTCCGATCGAACGTGCTTCGGTCCTGCTGCCACAGATCCTGCGGCCCCGAGAGATTCACCACCAACAGATCCGCGACGGCTTGCGGCTGATTCTGTTGGGGTACATTTTGAAGCTGGTCGTCGCCGAGAACATGGCTCCGATCACCGCTGCGGTCTTCACGCACCCAGAGAACTACCACGGGATCAATATGCTGGCGGGGATCTATGCCGCCGCCTTCCAGATCTATGGCGACTTTGCCGGGTACACGAACATCGCGCGGGGGCTCGCCAAACTGATGGGCATCGACCTGATGCTCAATTTCAAACAACCCTATTTCGCGACCAATCCCAGCGATTTTTGGCGACGCTGGCACATTAGCCTGTCGACTTGGCTGCGCGACTATCTGTACATTTCGATCGGAGGCAATCGCCGGGGACGATTTCTCACCTACCGCAATCTGATGATCACGATGGTGCTGGGAGGCTTGTGGCACGGTGCGGCCTGGAACTTTGTCTGCTGGGGGATCTTTCATGGCCTGTTGTTGTGCGGATATCGGATGGCCGGGCCCCAACTGGCGGTGCTAGGCGAAAAACTGCCGTGGCCAAAAGTCGTCACGCATCTATTGGCAGTGTTGATTTTCTTTCACATCACTTGCATCGGCTGGACACTTTTCTTTGCCAAGCGGATCAGTCACCTGCCGATCATCCTGAGGAATCTAGTCCAGCCAGCCGAGGCAGTTGACTTCTCGGCTGTCGAGATTTTGCTGACGTTCGGATTGATCACGCTGACGTTGGACTACATGCGTGAACAACACGCCAGCGACGAAGAGCCGCTGGTACGATCACCGTCCCGACGATTATTGGTCTACAGTGCCGGCGTCTCTCTGCTCGTGCTCTGCGGCGTCTTTCGCAGTACGGAGTTCATCTATTTTCAATTTTAAATTGCTGGGTGGCTACGCGAGACTGCCAGGTCCGGAAAAACGCTGGCAGCTCTTCAGTATTATCGTGATTCTTTGCGTCGCGTTGGGCTGTGACTGGCTGCGTGGGGCATGGTGGCGGTCGCAAGTACAGCCGGACTTTCGTGATGCAGCCGTCGAACGAATGGCGGCTGGGCCGGTCGATCTCTTTTTCGTGGGGTCCTCGCACATCTACACGGGCATCAATCCGGATTGCTTTTCTTGCGGCGTGGTCAATCTGGCCGATAGCGGCATGAACTACCAACTGGCCGAATCGCTATGCGACAAATATTGGTCGTCCGTTGGGAAGGCAAAGGCCGTGGTGATCGAGTTAGACGCGGTGCCGGTCTATCAGGATACGGTCAAATTGCATGACGGCGACTATCGCAATTTTTGGCATTGGAAGCTAACCGGCATGGATCTCCCCGCGGATGACTGGACACGCTGCAAGGCCCAGGTGGCATACCTGTGCAATGCCGCGAGGTACGATCCGATCAGACCATGGATGATGGCCAGCCATTCCGATCGATCTGGCGAGGATGCCGCATCGGGCCCGGGATTTCATGCCCGGTCGGATCATCTGAATCGCGCCGACAATGAAGCGTTCTTCGCAGCCTTGGGAACGGATTTTGACGAGCGGATCGTGAACGCGAATATCGCCGCTCTGCAACGATTGGTACAACGACTTCGCTCGAATAGAATTGCGGTCTTTTTCCTTCGCCCGCCTTTTCATCAAGACTACTGGGATCACCCGTCATCGCATCGTCGCGCTGCTTATTGCCAGCAAGCCTATGCGGCGTTAGCCGCGACGGATCAGGCGAGTGATCAACAGATCATCGATCTGCGCCGAATGCCCGAACTGTCCGATAACGACTATTCCGACTTGACTCATCTGTCCATTTCGGGTGCGAACCAGGTTTCGGCACAGCTGGACGTCTTGATTCGACAGCGCTGTGCCAAACTTGGCCAGGCCGTCGCCTGTGCAAGGCGTGCTTTATGAGCGAAGAAAAAACATCCAGTTGCCCATTCGCCATGATGATCGCGGGACGAGCCTAACGTGAGAATCCGAAAAACGATTCGGAACAAGTATCGCACACTTCTGTCGCGACTGGACAAGTCCACGGCCGAGCTCACGGGCTTTCGCTCGCGTTGCATGCCTGGTCGGGATCGCATCGACGAGCAACTCGAGAGGCTGTTGCCGCCAAAAGGCGCGTACATCGAAGCGGGAGCTTTGGACGGATACTATTTTAGTAACACCTACTTTCTCGATCGAGTGAAGGGGTGGGATGGGATTCTTGCCGAGCCAAATCCGCCACAGTTCCGTGAGTGCCAACGCTTTCGACGACGAGCCCGCGTGTTTAACTGCGCATTGGTACCATTCGATTTTCCGGACGACACGGTGCAGATCGTTTATGGCGCAGACTTGACCTGGACCGAAGGGGCGTACGAGGACGACGAACTCGCACGGCGTCGAGGGATGCTTTCGGATGCTGGACTTTCGGGCGAGCGAATTGATGTCCCGGCGCGGACGGTGCAGTCGCTGATTGAAGAAACCGGGATCGACGTCACTTTCTTCTCGCTCGACGTCGAAGGATTCGAATGCCAGGTATTGCGTGGACTTGATTTTTCAACTTCGGCACCTGGCTTCTTGTTGGTTGAGTGCCAGACCACGCAACGCCTGGCCGAGGTCAAGAGCATCCTGGGGAACCGCTACGCCGATGAACGGAAGCTGACGCGGCACGACTACCTGTTTCAGCGCAAATGATTGAAAACAGCTTGATCGCCGAACCGCTCGTGAGTGTTTGTATTCCCTGTTATAATGGGGCGTCATTCGTTGCCGATGCGATCGAAAGTGCGCTCCGGCAGACTCACACGAATGTCGAGATCATCGTTGTGGATGATGGATCCGAGGATGATAGCGTTCGTGTACTGGAGTCTTTCGGGGATCGGATCCGTTTCGAGGCTGGACCCAACCGTGGCGCCTGCGCGGCCCGAAATCGTGCGTTTGAACTCAGCCGGGGTGAGTTCATCCAGTTTTTGGATGCCGATGACAAATTGGACCCCGGCAAGCTTCGACGGCAATTGCCAGCGCTGATCGCTCACGAAGCTGACATGGCGTTATGCAAGATAGGATTATTCGGCGACGAACGTGGTGAGAGACCGGAGAAACGACCGCATCCGGATCCGACAGGAGATCCTTTCCTGTATTTCGTCCAGTACGGAATCCAGACAGCGGCGCCGTTACACCGGCGATCGTATGTCACACGCTGCGGGGGATTCTTGGAAGGGCTACGGCGTGGGCAAGAGTTCGACTTCCATTTGAAGTTGGCCGCCTTGAACCCTCGCATTGTAATGTTCGACGAGATCCTGGTTTGGGTCCGAATGCACGACCAACCGCGTATCACGCATCGCAAGATTGATTCGTCCGAGGTGGTCCGTACTTTACTGCAACTGTGCGAATTCTTGGATTGCCACTCGGCGTGGACCGACGATCGATGCCGTTGGGTGGCTGAGCGATTACTGAAAGGCTCGCGATCGTGCTTTGCCGGTGGCGACCGCGAGTTGTCGAGACTTGGACTGAAGCGGGCCGCCGAAGTATGGCCCGCGATTGTTAGCACCGATCGCGCGACTCGCCGCTGGCTGACCCGGCTGTTGGGGATCGAACTCGCCGAATCCGTTGTTGATTGGATGCGCCGCGTGGATCCCAGAAGGATTCGGGCGTGATTACACCGGGACGACTTCGTTATCTGTACAAGCAGCGGTTGGGACATGGGTTACGCGTGGCTTGGTATCGCGATGTCGTTCGAAGACGAATTCTAACGACCCCGCCTGTGGTCGCCGATGATCTTGATCACTGCGAAATCCATGTTCTGACCAGCGAAGCCGACTGGTTGAACCTGATCTGGGCATTGAAGTCGTTTTATGACTGTTCCGGGCGGAAGTACGCTTTATGCATTCATCAGGACGGTTCCCTGTTGCCGATGTCGTGCAGCATCCTTCGCGCATTTTCCCTCGGCCCGATTAATCGATCGCCGGGAATCCGATCGAAAGGTACTCTCAGCACTGTCGACCTATCCGCGATGCCGCGAATTGCGTGCAACAAATCAATTGGCACTCAAGGTGTTCGACTTTCGTCACTACCTGAAGTCCGATCGTATGCTGCTTCTGGATAGTGATGTGTTGTTCTTCAAGGAGCCAGTCGAATTGCTGCGACGGCTGGAAGATCCCGAGTACCGACTCAACAGTGTCAATGGTGACGCGATGACCGCCTATACCGTAACCACACAGTTGGCACGTTCCTGCGGCGTCGATCTGATTGAGCGTTTTAATTCGGGGCTCGGCCTGATCCACCGAGACTCTTTGCGACTGGATTGGCTGGAAGAGTTTTTGGGCCTGCCCGAAATCGTCGGCCATTTTTGGCGGATCGAACAGACCTTGTATGCGTTGTGCAGTTCCCGTTACGGCGTTGAGCTGTTACCGAAGCAATACGATGTGTTTCTGGATGGCTCCGTCGACGAACGCGCGTCCCGACACTATGTCGGTGTCATTCGACACTTGATGTATGGCGAGGGTATCCGACGGATGGTCCAGGACGGTTTCTTGAAGCGGTTGGTCGAGCAATCAACGGAAAGAAAATCGGATATCACTGAACGGATGTTGCAAAGCACATCATGACGCGAGTGTTGATCGTTTCTGATAACCGCGATTTCGTTCCTAACTGGATTGATCCACTGGTTCGTGCCGGGTGCGATGTGGTCACCGGTTGCTACAATTTCTTTACGCACACGAGTGATTTTGATTTGGTTGTACTGTTGTGGCCGGAAGAGCTTTCCGATTGGCAACCCCCTTCGGAGCGACCTTCTGGAACAAATTGAGCAGTCGCTAAGCCGCTGGGTCGAAAAAGCCGCGTGTGTGTTTGTCGTCAACAACCTGTTTCCGCATGGGTACAGCGAAAGCGAGTCATTTCATCGACTGTACGACATCGTTTGCCAACATGTGACGCGTGTGTTGCACTTTACAGACGTCAGTCACCGTTTGATTGTCGAACGCTATCGGTCAGCGGATCACGGTCGCCACACCGTTGTCGGACCATTTAACTACGAGCATGTGGCTGCCAAGCAACTGCGTCGTGGAAGTTGTCGATCCGAGTTGGGAATCGAGCCCGAGGACTTTGTACTTTTCGTTTTCGGATCGCTGCGGTTTTACGATGAGATTCAGTTGGTTCAACGGGCGTATGAGCGGGTCCGTGTCCCAGGCAAGCGTTTGATGATTCGTCGTCATTATTTCGATCGCGAGCAGATCTCGGGTCTGACGCGTCGATGGCGCAATTGGCGTTGGAATTCTTGGCTGAAACGACAGCGCACCGCGCTGATCGACGGATACGTTGCCGACGAGGAACTTTATCGTTGGTTCGACAGCGCCGACGCCGTCTTAGTGGCGCGAACGGAAAACCTGACTTCCGGGGCCCCCGCGATGGGAATGACTTTTGGATTACCAGTCATCGCGCCAGACTTCGGCGCGACTCCAGAGTTCTTTATCGGCACAGAGAACCTACTTTACGAAGCGGGCAACGCACAGGATCTCGCTCGTGCCATCGATGCCCTGTATCGTCGCGACTACCGCACCATCGGAACAAAGAACGCTGAAGTCGCGGCTGGTTTTGACTGGGACCATATCATCGGCGAGTGTTTGTCAGTCGTCCAACGACCATCCATTGAACAACGCTAAAGACGACCGGATAGGTGTCACCGAGTGGGCAACAGCATGATTGAAGAATCGCCAACGAATAGCGAGAAGTCCGTAACCGCGGTTTCGACTCAGCGGCAGTATTACGCCGAAACGGCGGCCCGCTATGACCAGATGCATCTGATGGACCGTGAGCACAATGAGGCGCTCGAGCATATTCAAGCGGTGATGGGACAGCGGTCACTGCATTCGATTCTGGATGTTGGCTGCGGGACAGGACGTGGCGTCAAGTTCTTGCTCGATCGCGGCTTCGATGCCGTTGGCGTCGAACCGGTTACGGAACTTCTTCAGCAAGGATGCCGCACTCATGGCCTGCCCGCCGAGCGAATGCTCGAGGGCAACGGCGAATGCCTTGCGTTCGACGACAACCATTTTGATGCCAGCGTCGAATTGGGAGTATTGCACCACGTGCCGAAACCGGCGGAGGTGGTTGCCGAAATGATCCGTGTCAGCAAACACGCCATTTTCATATCCGATTGCAACCGATTTGGTCAGGGACGATTTGCCGCGCGGCTGATTAAGCTGGCGGCATACCACTTGGGGATGTGGAAGCCGATCGACCTGATCCGAACGCGCGGCAAAGGTTACACGATTTCCGACGAAGACGGTTTGGCCTACTCGTACAGCGTCTACGACTCTTTCAGCCAACTCGCCGAGTGGGCCGACAGGATTCACGTTGTCCCCACGCTCGAGACAACTTCGCATAGCTGGTTTCACCCGCTGCTGACCTGCAGCCACGTCCTGTTGGTAGCGATTCGAAATGGCGGACCGGACGAATCGTAACATGGCGGAGCAAGGAACAACTCGTCAAACAGTGAGCAGGCCCTCGGTCAGCATCCTGATTCCCTGTTTCAATGCCGAGCGTTGGATTGGACAATCCATTCAATCTGCCCTCGATCAGACATATACCGCCAAGCAAGTGATCGTTGTTGACGATGGATCGAGCGATGGCAGCTTGGAAGTGATTCAATCGTTTGGTGACAAAATCCGCTGGGAAACCGGTCCCAACCGTGGCGGCAATGCCGCCCGCAATCGTCTGCTCGAACTGGCGACGGGCCAGTGGCTACAGTACCTCGACGCGGATGACTATTTGCTGCCCGACAAGATTCAGGGACAGATCAACTATTTGTCGGAGTTTCCCGATACGGACATCCTTTGCAGTCCAACCTGGTTCGAGGAATGGAAAAGCAGTGACGGACCACTGCCGCGAGTGATCACCCCAATACCAGAGCCGAGAGATCCGTGGGTGCTGCTTGCAAAATGGCAACTTCCGCAAACGGGCGGCCCTTTGTGGCGACGGGATTTCCTGGCGCAGGCCGGTGGATGGAATGTCGAGATGCCGTGTTGTCAGGAACATGAACTCTACTTGCGTCTGCTGCAAAGCGGCGCTGTCTGCCGATTCCATGATGAACCGGGCGCGGTGTACCGATATTGGTCGACCGATTCCGTTTCACGATGGAACGAAATGCTGGTCAAGGAAACTCAAATCGCCGTTCTCGACCGGATGGTGAACCACCTCGATTCCGCTGGCGAATTAACGCAACCACGGCTTGACGAGGTCAATCGAACGAAATTCCGCACGGCGCGATGGTTGTGGCTGGGTCACCGCGGCGGACATCAGGCAATCTTGCAGAAAATCAAACGATCGCAGGAAAGCTTTTCACCCGGCGTCAATCCGGTTTACGACTCACTCTATTCGCTGTTTGGATTTGAATGCGCCGAGCGAGTCGCTGCAATCGTTCGCAACTTTCGAACCGCGGCCCAGCCATTAAGATCCGCTGAATGAACATCTTTCGGTTTGCTAGAAAATGCCTCTTCGATCCTTCCCAGGCTTCGAAGAGCGCGCGGCTTGTGGCTCGTCAATTGCAGGGGAATCTGCATTGGCGACTGCATCCTGGAAAGCCAATCGTTTGGCGACATCAATCAGGTTGGTCGCTGGTTCTCGAACAACAGCATTCGTTCACACATTGCTTCTGGCCGGCAATCGAAGCGTACGAGCCAGACCTGCAGGAACTCCTTCCAAAGATGCTTCCGCAGGGCGGCGTATTTGTCGATTGCGGAGCCAATGTCGGGCTGTTTTCGGTGATCGCTGGTGGCTCGATAGGGCCAACGGGTCGCGTCATTTCGATTGAAGCCAACCCGACGACCTATCAACTGCTATGCCGCAATCTGCTGCAAAACGGTTTGCGCGAGCACTTTAACGTTGCGGTCTCCACAGAGAATGGCTACGCAGATTTCTATGTCCCGGAGGATGGAGACGTTTACGGAACGCTTCAGCCAAATGGCTACGTTTCCGCAGACACGCCCACAATCCGAGTCGAAACCCGTCGACTGGATGAACTCCTGAAGGAATGCAGTGTCAGCCGAGTGGACGCGATCAAGATTGACGTCGAAGGTGCTGAAATGGATGTGTTGCGTGGTGCAGTATCCACGATCGATCGCTTCCGGCCAACGCTGATTGTCGAATACGGATTACCAACCTGGTCGGGGTTCGGCCACTCGTTCGACGAATTGATGCAATTCGCTGATTCACGTGACTACGAACTTGTTATCTACAGTATTGCGACGAAGTGCTTTCGTCGCATCGTCCGACACGATCGCGAAATTGGTTACTCGAACGTCGTTATGTTGCCGAAACAAAGCATTGAAACATGCCCCATACGTTTATCGGACTGAACTGGTGATCATTGTTCAGTTGTTGGGCGGACTTGGCAATCAGATGTTCCAATATGCATTGGGCCGCCGTTTGTCGTTGCAGAATTCCGTTCCGCTGCTCCTTGATTGTCGGTTGTTGAATGACCGCACGCCGGGTCGGCACGCGGTGCAGCGGCAATACGCTCTTGACATTTTTCAAATTTCCGCACCGCAAGCGAGTTTGAAAGACACGATCGTCTATAGCGCCTGGGGAATGCCACGCCCTTTGCGGGCGGTTGCCAGACTGTTTCGCATTTCCTCCGAGAGCAGGCAAACTCACGAAATCAGATTTGGCTATGACGAATCGGTCCTGAGCATCCAAGGGCGTACATACCTCAGCGGGCTCTGGCAGTCGGGCCGCTATTTGGAGGGGATCGAAGAGACGTTGCGTCGAGATTTTCGATTTGCCGTTCCGCTGGATTATCCAGCCGGAATATTGCGCGACAAGATTGTCGATTGCCATTCAGTATGTCTACACGTGCGGAGGACAGATTACCTATCGAATCCGACTTCTGCGGGTTCCTTGAATATCGCTGGATTGGACTATTACCGAACGGGCGTGGATCGCATCCTCGCGGAGAACTCCAGCGCAAGGTTCTTTGTCTTCTCGGATGACATTCCTTGGTGCCGCGAGAATCTGACATTCGTGCCCAATGTCGATTTTGTCCCGAATGAATTGGCGGGAATGAAGGACGCTGCACATCTGGAATTGATGTCGATGTGTCAATCATTCTTGATACCCAACAGCACGTTCTCGTGGTGGGCGGCATGGTTGTCTCGACATCCGGAGAAACAGGTTTTCTTGCCTGACACATGGTTTCCCGACGAGTCAATGGATGCCAGTGGATTCTATCTCGATGGCTGGCAGCGATTGCCGGTTGCAGCGACTGTGGGGAATTCATTGTGAAGTCCGTTGACTTCAAGGGCTCTTGCGAACGGTTGTTTTCGGTTGTCATGCCGGTCTACAACCGGGCCGACATCGTCGACAGTGCTCTGTCCAGCATTGCCGCTCAGACGCTGAATGCTTTCGAAACTCTTGTGGTTGACGACGGCTCTACGGACGGTTCGGTGGCGGTCGCGGAAACGCGATCGTTTGTGAAGGTGATTCGACAGGATAACTTGGGTCCTGGCAGTGCCAGAAATCTTGGAGTACAGAATGCCAGCGGAACATACATTGCGTTTCTCGATAGCGACGATTTGTGGTTTCCCTGGACGTTGCAACACTATGCATTCGCTATCGAGAAGTTTGATTTTCCTGCCTTTCTGACGGGCAATCCGTTTCTCTTTCGCGACCAGTCGGACCTTCGACGAGCTTGCGATGGTCACCCGCGATACCGTGTATTCACTGATTACTTCGCCACAACAGACCAGTGGCTGTGGCATGGGGTGTCATCGTTCGTGATTCGACGCGACGTTCTGCTGAGTGTCGGAGGATTCGCTGAAGGTCGAATCAATGGCGAGGATGCAGAGCTTGCCATGCGATTGGGTACTGCGAAAGGATTCGTGCACATCGCCAATCCACCGATGCTTGGTTATCGAGTGCACCAGGGGAATGTCACACTGGACGCGGAAAAGTCGAGAGTTGGGCTGGAACTGTTGCTTGAAGGTGAACGGTGCGGTCGATTTCCTGGGGGGTCGGAACGTGCAACACAGCGTGCGAACATCATTTCTCGACATGTTCGGCCATTCGCCGTCGATCGTGCTCGCGGCGGTGATGCCACAGTTGCGTTGCATTTGTACGCCGCCGTTTTCATGGAAGCGGTTCGGAATTGTCGGTTGCGTTTCCTGTTTGGCTTGCCATTGTTGGCCCTGACGGGATGGTTCAAACGCTGGTTCAGCCAGTTTCGCGCTGCGAGGCAGGGCCCGTGCTGAGTCGGGTTACCGGAGGACTGGTACGGCGACTTCGCGCGGCGTGTTTGCGATGGCAGGGCGTGCGGCTTGAGGGGCCATGCTGGGTTCAGTCGATCGAGATTCCGCGGAACCATTTTGATATTGTCCTCGGTCGCGGCGTTGCGCTTGATCGTGGTATCACGCTGCTTGCAACCGGAGGTCGGATCACGACGCCCCGAATTCAAATTGGCAGGGAAAGCTACATCAATCGCCACACGATGATTGACGCATCCGAAAGCGTCCGGATCGGATCGAATTGCATGATCGGACCGTATTGCTATATCACCGATCATGATCACGGTATGGAACCAGGGGTGCCAGTAAAATCGCAACCCTTGGTAGGAGCAGCGGTCGTCATCGAAGACGACGTGTGGATTGGCGCTCACGTGACCATTCTGAAAGGTGTCCGCATTGGTCAAGGCGCGATCATCGGTGCCGGCGCTGTGGTCACCAGAAGTATCGCGTCGAATGAAATTGCGATCGGTTCGCCTGCCAGATCAATCGGTTCTCGAATGACCGCCAAATCGTGACCGGCGATGAGCAACCCTTCGGGAGTGACCCGGATTTTCCAGATTCGGTCCCTGCGACGATCGTCATCACGACCAAGAATCGGCGTGACGAACTACGAACCGCACTTCAATCCTGCGTCGATCAAACCGGAACATTCGAGATCTTGGTTATCGACGACGGTTCCAGCGACGGGACATCGGAGATGGTGATCGCAGAATTCCCGGCGGCGCGAGTGGTTCGACACGATCAGTCGGTGGGATTGATTGTTTCCAGAAACCGGGCGGCACGACTAGCGACCGGTGATGTGATTTTCTCGATCGATGATGACGCGGTGTTTACGTCAACGGATATCCTGCAGCGAACATTGGCTGATTTTGACCATCCGGCGATTGGCGCGATTGCAATGCCGTACATCGACATCAACAAAGATGATGTCGAACGTCAGCGATCGCCATCGGCGGACCGTGTGTTCATCGCGGATCGATTTGTTGGCACCGCGCATGCGGTTCGCCGTGATCTGTTCTTGCAGTTAGGCGGCTATCGGGACCTCTTTTTCCACCAGGGCGAGGAGGGAGACTATTGCGCGCGAATGCTCGATTCCGGTTACATGGTGCGATTGGGCAACGCCGAGTTGATTCACCATTTCGAGTCACCCAAACGTGATACGCGGCGGATGGACTTGTATGGTCGCCGCAACGATATCCTGTTCACTTGGCTGAACGTGCCTTGGACCTGGCTGCCGTTCCACTTGGCGGCGGTGACGGCTAACGGCGTTTCCTTTGGCTTTCGAATTGGACGACCCATTCGGATGTTACAGGGGGTTCTGTTTGGTTACGCATCTATCCTGCGACATCTTTCTAAGCGTCGTCCGATTTCGCGAACAAGTTACAGATTGTTGCGACGACTGCGTAAGGGAGGACCGCTGGGGATTGAACAAGCGATGGATCAACTGAATAAAAAACGAGTGGCGAACGGAATGCTCGATTGGCTTGTCGGATCGTGAATCGAGATTCTTCCCAATCGTTTCCTGGCTCCGGTGCCGACGTTCTTGTCTCGCATTCGGGCAAGCAACACGCCTATCGACATGCATTATCCTTGCATCGTCTGGGGCGTTTAGCACAGCTGGTGACCAGCAGCTATTACAAGCCCGATCGCTGGCCGGATAAATTGATCGCGAAGTCGGCGCGGCTGAACGCCTGGCTCGGCAAGCGGACATTGGCAGGAATTCCTTCCGCGAAAGTCACTCGCAGGTGGCGTTACGAGCTGCCCGAGATCGTCTGTCGTTCGTTGGTTGGCAACGGTCCGCTCGCAGATCGGTCCGTGCTGCGCCGTGACGCCAACTTTGATCGCTGGGTGGCGACAAGGTTTGCCCGGCAATGTCCCGTCTTTTGGGGGTTTCAGGGGAGTTGTCTGGAAAGTTTGAGTGCCGCACGAGCGGCCGGTCGCGTCGCGGTACTAGAACTGGCGACCGCTCACGTCACAATGGCCGAGCGTGTTCTTCGCGAGGAGGCCGAGCGGCATCCCGAATGGGCGGCGACGATCAGTAATTTTGACTTTCCGCCTTGGTATCATGAAAGGCTCGAGCAGGAGCCGCATCGTGCGGACCGTTGCGTCGTCGCGAGTCAGTTCACTCGGCGTTCTCTGCAGGAGGTTGGGATTCCCGACGAGCGGATCACGACACTTCCTTTGGGGGCCGATGTCGAACTGTTCCAGTTCAAACGCCGCACGATTGAGGGACCGCTGCGAGTGCTATTTGTTGGTGGCATCGGCCAGCGCAAGGGAATCAAGTATTTGCTGGAAGCTATCAAACAGTTGGCCAGCAGCAATATCGAGCTGGTTCTGGTCGGTCCCTTGCCCGCAGAAGCTTCACCGCTTGATGCCTATCGCAATCACTTTCAGTACCACGGCAAACTCAATCAGGCAGGCGTGGTTCAAGAAATGCAGGCGGCGGATGTGTTGGTGCTACCTTCCGTATTTGAAGGCTTCGGGTTGGTCATTCCCGAAGCGATGGCGACCGGGATGCCAGTGATTGCCAGCACACACTCGGCCGGTCCGGAGATGATTACTGAGGGCGTCGACGGATTCATCATGGAACCCTCGGACGTTGAAACGCTGGCAAGCCACTTGGATACGCTGGCCAAGGATCGAGAGCGGGCGGTGGAGATGGGGATTCGCGCGGCCGAGTCGGCGCGGCGTTTCAGTTGGGATACACATGCCAGGCGTTTAGGCGAAATCCTCGAATCATGGCAATGACCGCCGCCTCTTTGTTGAATGATCCGATGAGCAAATCGACCGCTACCAATATCGGCGGGATACCTTTCCGGCCAGACCGTACATGGAACTAAGCGATTCCATTCTTGAACTCGACCGCACATTGGCGGTCGTTTTGGCGGTCGTCGTCGGAGGGCTCTTGATCGGCGATCTGAAAAACGGTGCGCTTCGGTTCGCGTCGGCCAGAAACGTTACGTTGCTGACGATCTTCTTTTGGTATCTTCTCGAGGCGCTGCTGCTATCGCGCGAAGTGCGAATCTATCCGCAACGTGCCTACAACTGGGCGATGGTCTTGCTCTGGGCCGGCACCGCGTCGTTTCTGTGCGGATACTACATGACGCCCGGCAAGCTATTCAATGATTTCGGTCGGCGGCTTGAGCAGTTGGATCGTCCTCAGGTTGTTTGGAAGATTCTCTGCATCAGCTTGGCGATTGGATTTTTGCCGTTGATTGTGCTGTCGCATTTTGATCTTTGGGAGATCTTTGCATCTGCATTCCGGTTCGGCAAACGTTGGTCCGGCAGCTTTACTCGGGGACGATACGGGGGCGTGCAATCGGCATTTCTCGAACTGCGAATGTTCTTGAAGGCGGCGATTCCGGTCGCGGTGGTAGTGGCAGTCGATGCCCGTCAGAGTGGTTTTCGGCGTTCGGTTTCGGCGATCTTCATTCTGTGGATGTTCATGACGGCGTTAAGCACATGGACTGCGCTCGGCACTATTGCCGGTGATCCTGCCTGTCTGCGCCGCGATCTTTTTTCTTCGACCCCGGCGTCAACAGTCGCTGTTGCTTTACTTGGGCGTTCCCGCATTGGTCTTGATCGGTCTCTGGTGGTCGGCCTTCTCGGTCGAAAACCGCGGCAAACGGGAGATGACACTCACGACCGAAGTCGAGGCCGAATACATCGGCTTTGAAATGTTCCAGGAATTGATGTTCTTGGCCGGTACTGTGCCCGAATACTATGACTTTGAGTACGGTAGCACCTATTTTTCGCAGATCGTCAACCCGATCCCACGATTTTTATGGCCTTCCAAGCCGAGCGGGGATGCCGGTTTGAAACTGGCTGTGCTGCGTAACGAGATCGACGCGAATACCGGCGAGGCTTATCTGACGCGCAGTCCTGGCGTGTTTGGCGAAATGTATTGGAACTTTGGCGTTCCGGGAATTCTGCTGATCAGTTTCATCTATGGCTGGATCGTCAAGAGCTGGGACTCGATGTGGCAGAGTGGTCCGCAGACGCTGATTCGATTTGTCATGTTCAGCGCCGGTCTGGCGGTGATCTTCCTGACCGGAAGGTCTTTCGCGATGCCGATCTATTACGGGATGATCTCCTTCTACGTGTTGCTGGTTTTGATCGGCAATCGAAAGGCATTGCCGCAGAAATCGCCGGCGATCATCAATCCCGTTGAAAGTGCGCCACCCAAGTCGGTTGTATCACCGAAGTCGGCATCGAGTACGAGTTAGCCGAGCGTGCACAATCCACCGTTCACGACGCCGACGATGAAAGCGGATCCCTTTTTGATCTTTGTCCATATTCAAAAGACGGGCGGGATGACATTGCAGCGGATGCTGCGTGCTCGCTACGGACCCTCGGTATGGTCGCGTGCAATCACAAGGCTCAAGCGTCAAAGCCTGGAAGGTCTTCCGATCCAAGATGCCGCGGGTCGTCTGCCCGCTTCACGTCGATATTTTGCGGGGCATTTCGGTTACGGTGTGCACACGCTGTTGCCGTCTCCGAGCACCTATATCACCGTCTTACGTGAACCGATCGATCGCTTGGTCTCGCTGTACTATTATTCGCGAGATACGCCACACGCTTTTTATCATTCGCACGCGCAAGGAAAGACGATCGAGCAATTCTTGCTTGATACAGAATTGCACGAACTGGATAACGGGCAGCTGCGTTTCATCATCGGCAACGAAACAGATTTTTTTCTCGACCGCAGCGGGTACGGGTGCTGTGATCAACAGCTTCTCGATCGTGGCAAACGGATTTTGCGGGAAGAGTTTTTGTTGGCGGCGCCGTTGGATCAGTTCGACGCGTTTGTGTTGCTGTTGGGACGCGAATTGGGTTGGCGACACAGCTATTACCTTCGACAAAACGAAGGCCAATCGGGTTCCAGGCAACCAATCTCCGAGGACTTACGTCGGCAACTGGAGATTCGTCAGCGGTGGGAGATTGAGCTGTACCGATACGTACGAGAGTTGTTTGCCGAAAAGGTATCCGCTGCCGGAGTCGATTTTGAGAGGGAATTGACGCAGTTTGTGCTTGGCAATCGCCGATACCAACGAGTTTGGGACCGGCCATACCGAGCATGGAGCTCGGCCAAAGGGATCGTCCGCCGTTGGATTACTTGAGCGTCCGCCGAATTTGACATCACAAAATCGCCCGTTGAACGTAACCTTTCTGGCGGTCATGCCATCGCCCTACATGACCGACTTGTTTGATGCGATGAATGGCGATCCGCGAATTCGTCTGCGCGTGTTGTATTTGGAAAGCGCCGCCCCCGACACTCATTGGGCGGACCGTCAGCTGCCTGAATATGCGACAGTTCTTTCGGGGAGGTTCTATTGGTTTCGAGGTGCACGATTGCACGACAATCCGGGCGTGGTAGCGGCGGTCGCCGCGGATCCCGGCGACGTCACGGTCGTGGTTGGCTATGCCGGCCTTTCGCAGCAGCGAGTTCAGAGGTGGTTGAATCGGACGGGTCGCCCGTGGGTATTCATGGGCGAGATTCCCGGCCTCGAGGCACGCAATTGGCTCGGCAGGCGACTTCGATCGCTCGCCCAGAAGCCGCTGCGAAAAGCATCGGCAATCGCCGCGGTTGGGTCGCATGCCGCGTCACACTACGCTTCAATGATCGGTGATCGAATGCCCGTGGTGAACATACCCTACGTCTGCGATTTGACGCCGTTTAGCGGCGGCACCGCGTCCGCTCGCAACGGCGAGACACGATTTCTGTATTGCGGCCAGATCATTCCTCGCAAGGGAGTGGATTGTCTGTTGCAGGCGTTTACGGCGATCGCCTCGCGATACCCTGGTGCGACGCTAACGCTCGTTGGTGAAGGACCCTTTCGCGAGCAGTGGCAATCACAGCTATCGGCGACTGCGGTGAATCAAATCCGGTTTGCCGGTTTTCAGCAAATCGACCAACTCCCCCCGTTCTTTCATGCCGCCGACGTGTTCGTACTGCCATCGCGACACGATGGCTGGGGCGTCGTGGTCAACCAAGCGATCGGCGCCGGCTTGCCGGTCATTGTCACCGCTGCGGTGGGAGCATCGAACGATTTGGTCGAGCAGGAAGGAAACGGATTCGTGATCGACGCGCAAAACGCCGATCAGTTGGAATCGGCAATGGAGCGGTTCCTCATCGAACCCGCGCTCATCGAATCCTTCAGTCAACGGTCGCGACAGATCGCCGACGAGATCAAGCCGGCGGCGGCAGTCGAAAAATGGTACCAGCTGTTATCCCAGGTGACTTGTTGAATCGCGTCGTCGATGAATCCGATTCCGCCGAGACCTCATTGCGAGTTCTATTGGTGTCGTCGTCCAGCGGTTCACACGGCGGCGGTGAACTGTA
Source organism: Pirellulaceae bacterium (assembly GCA_963734865.1). Taxonomy (GTDB): domain Bacteria; phylum Planctomycetota; class Planctomycetia; order Pirellulales; family Pirellulaceae; genus CBDCUW01. Next base: position 313,953 of record CAVTIV010000014.1, on the reverse strand, counting down.
TCTGGTCGGACTCGCGGAGGGACTCTTGGATGCCGGACACGAGGTGCATGTTGCGATGTCCGGGCATCAGCGGATGGATCAACTGGCCGAATTGCTGGAACCATTCGCGTCGGTCCATCGACTGCCGCTGACGAATACTTACGACCGTCGACTGCGTGGATTCGGCAGCCTGTTCGACCGGGGGGCATCCAAGTGTTTGCCGCCCTTGGTGGCGAAGCTGCAGCCGGATGTTGTGCATCTGAATAAGCAGAATCTCGAAGACGGCTTGGACTTACTGCGCGTATTGGCGCGACTCTCCGTTCCTCTGGTCAGCACGATCCATGTCACACGATCGGCCGAGACATTGGGCGCGACTGGCGGAACGGTTCGCGACCATTTCTCGCGGCTTGTGCTACGCTCCGAACGTTTTCACACCATCTGCGTGGCCCACCGCTGCCGACAAGACTTTCTTGAATTCATGGCCGGCTGCGACCGTGACACGACCTGCTTCGCGGTCCCCAATGGCGTCGATGCTGCACCCGTGGCGGATCGCATAGGGATCCGTGGTGCTTGGAATTGCTCCAACCATGACTTCGTGCTGGGGACAGTCGCCCGAATCGAGGACCAAAAAAACCCTCTGATGGCAGCCGAAATCTTGGCGAAACTCGATGCCCGTTATCGGTTCATTTGGATTGGTGATGGTCGGTTACGAGGCGAATTGGAACAGCGTATCGAGACCTTGGGTCTGCAAGATCGCTTCTTGATCGCCGGATGGCGAAGCGATGCGAGACAGCTGCTAGCGGGTTTCGACGCTTTCGTTTTGCCGTCTCGCTACGAAGGGTTCCCGTTCGCGATTCTCGAAGCGATGGCCGCGGGACTACCTTGCGTCGTGTCCGCAGTCGACGGTGTCGCCGAAGCGGTGCAGGATCAGCGGACCGGCTTCGTGTGTGACGGCGAATCGCTTCCGCAGTGGGTCTCTCGCATCGAGCAGTTGGGTGACTCACAAGAACAACTCGCGACGTTCGGACAAGCGGCCTGGAGTCGATGGCGAGATTGTTTCAGCCTGACATCGATGGCCTCGGGAACGCTGCGAGTTTATCGTTCCGCGATGGCCTCTGGCACCCAACAAGGGGCGGCGATTGAAGGCTGATATTTTGCACGTCGTGCCCTACTACCACCCGCTCTCGGGCGGGCCACCGGTCGTCGTGCAGCGTCTGGTCGAGGAGATGCGGCGCGCCGGTGTACGATCGCGTGTCATCTCAACCGATGCCTGCGCGCCGCCGGGTGATACGGCTTGGATCGCGTCCATTGGCTCGACCGAGGAAATTCAAATCATTTCGGGTGCCCGGCTCGGAGAATATGCCTGGCAAAACGAGCTCGGATCTCTGCTCGATCGAGCGGTGACGGATGCTCGCATGGTAGCGGTTCACGGTTGTTGGAATTGGCCGACTTTGTCCGCAATGCGAGCCTGTCGAAAACACTCGATCCCCTACGTGGTGATGCCGCACGGGATGCTCGACCCCCATTCGATGGCGCGTGGCAGATGGAAAAAACGATTGTATGGACCGCTTGTGGAATGGCCCGTCATCCGTGACGCCCAGGCGATGGTCTATACCAACGAAGCGGAACAGACTTTGGCGCGACAATCCGTTCGCCGATTACCCGCCGGTGTCATTGCCCCCTTGGGCACCGATTGGCCACCCGATGCGCGAGCAACGTTGGCCAGCGAGTTCTTGACGAAGTATCCGCAACTGAAGGGCAAGCAGTGCGCCGTGTTCTTAGGACGACTCCATCCGAAAAAGGGTCTCGATCTGCTGATCCCGGCTTGGAAGTTGATCTCGCAACAGATTGCCGATGCTCGATTGATCATCGCCGGCGAGGGATCCGACGATTTCGTGACCGACCTGAAGAACTCCGTCAAGAATCATTCGATCAGCGAATCCGTTATTTTTACCGGGATGCTCAACGGCCGCGACAAATGGGGGGCATTGGCCGCGGCCGACCTGTTCCTGCTGCCGTCCTACCAAGAGAATTTCGGCTTGGCCGTGGTCGAGGCGCTGGCCAGCGGAACGCCCGCCGTGATCAGCCGGCGGGTTAACATTTGGCAACCATTGGTCCTCGATCAAGCGGCCGTTGCTTGCGAGTTAGACTCAGCAAGTGTCGCAACCCTTACGTGTCGCCTGCTGAATGATCCTGAGACCCGATCGGCCATGGCCGAAGCTGCGATCGATTGCGTCAGATCACGGTTCCATTGGAAGAAGACAAGCCAAGCGTTCGAGCGGTTGCTCGAACGGTTCGGATAACCATTCATCATGCTGGATCAACCGAATCGAACCACAAGCAGGCAAAGCCAGTCGGAGATTTCCGTCGAGTCACCTTGGGACCTGTCGAAATACGATCGCGGTCCGTGGAGCCCCGGGCGGACACCCGTGGTCCGGGTGCTGTGGTACCTGGTAAGCCTGCTGTGCTTCGAGAACGGCGTGTTCCCCTGCTCGGCCCTCAAGGTAATGCTCCTTCGCTGGTTTGGCGCGACTCTGGGGCGAGGCGTCGTTATCAAGCCCAACGTGCGGATCAAGTTTCCCTGGCGACTGGAACTCGGCGATCACTGCTGGATTGGGCAGGAGGTCTGGATTGACAACCTCGCCGTCGTTACCGTGGGCTCGCACAGTTGCCTTTCCCAGGGAGTGTACGTTTGTACCGGCACCCATGAATTTCGTCGTCCCGACTTTCGCTTGCGTGTCGAACCGGTGACCGTCGGTGAATCGGTCTGGATCTGTTGTCGCGCGACATTGTTACCCGGAGCCAACGTCCCATCCCAATCGGTGGTGGTTGCTGGCTCGGTCATCGGCCGCCGCGCGAGCGATGAGCCGGACACACTCGGTGGAGAGTGATCCGAGACGGACGACCAGGAAGGAAAGGCGATTTAGGGTGATTTTGTCACCTGTACGATTGACGACCAAATTGCGCTGAATAGACTGAGTTACTCAACCCCGAACGACCACGATTTGTAAACAACCATCATGCTTCGCTTGCTTCTTTGTGGATGCCTTGCCACTGTTTCCCTCTCGGCCAGCCGAGCGGAATTCATCATTGACGATTTCACAACCGCGGTATCGGTGGGGACAGACTCAAGCGTGATTGGCGCGAGTCAGAGCGTGTCCCCGAATAGTTTTGATCGAATCGTGCGTTCCTACAACTCGACCGTCGCCGTCGGTGGCGGCTCCGTCAGCGTCACGGATGCCTCCAATAACGATGGCTTCAGGTCGACCTATAGCTTCACGACTCCGATTGATTTTCTGTCGCTACTGACTGCCTTCCGGGTCTCGATCGATTCCGCCGCGACGACGGACAATATTGATTTGAATGTTCGACTGATCGCAACGGGTGCCGGTGGCAGTGCCCAATCGTCACAATCGTACAAAGACACAGTGAGCCCCACCACGTTGCTATTCAGTGGGGCGGGCTTCAGCAATCCTACGGTCCTTGGTGCCGTCACTGGACTGGCACTTGAAGTCCGCCGGTCAACTTTTGTTGGCGGTGCGGTTGCGGCCTTTACTCTCAACAACAGTTTGGTCGCCGTTCCGGAGCCTGGCTCGTTATTGCTGGCGGTTGGTAGTGTCCTGGCGGTCGGGGGTGTCGGCTTCTGCCGTCGTCGTCGCAGCAAGGAAGAGAGCGTCGTCGTTTCAGCTTAGTACCGTTCAATTGCAAAACGTCGCGTGAACAAGGCCCCAGCGAAAAGTCTGGGGCTTTTTTCGTTGGTCTTTTCACCTGCCAACATCTCTCGAACATCACGCTCGATTTGCCCGATCTAGTCGGTGGCGAAATAATCGGAATAACTTGTCGGGCAATTGAATCGATCGGTGATGGTGTGGCACCTCAGGCGAGTTTCTCGCAGCAGCGCGAGTAGACTGTTCAAAACATCACGCGATCGGGACCATGGTGGCCCGTTCCGTTCATCCCGGGTAGAGACCGTCCTCCCCCCCGCCCGATAGCTCTCGCGCATGTCAGTTCCAACCCAGATCGGCAATCATTCGGCGTCCGCTCGTGACCCGTCCATCGCGTTGGCTCGCGGGCGGCTGCCCGATTCTGCCACCCAACGGTTACCCGACCCGGCGATAACGATCCAGCAACGGGTCTTTGGATCGGGCAAGTGGATGACTTGGCTCGTCCTGACGCTCATTTTTGCTTCGGCGCTGCCGCTGTCGGTTCGGCTTTGGGGACAGCTCTGGAACAGCGACCAGTATTCGTTTTTCCCGGTCATTTGCCTTTCTGCTGGGTTGATCGCTTATTTGCGCAGCGGGTTGCGAATCCGAACGCACGCGATTCTGCAACCTGCCGGACTGTTTTGGCTGATCACGTCGATTTTTTGCATTGCCGCCGCCGCCGTCTTTCGAAGCCCGTGGTTGGGTTGGCTGGCAATGCTGCTTGTGCTCCGCGCCGCATCGAACTTGCTGTTCGAGCTACCCGACACGAAGTCGCTGTTGGGGCCGTGGCTGTTGCTGTGGATCACATTGCCACTTCCCTTTGGGATCGACACGAAGCTCGTGGTGGCATTGCAGAAGTATTCGTCCTCAACGGCCAGTACCGTACTGGATGCGTTCGGCATACCCAACGTGTTGTCGGGTGTAATGATCCGAACTCCCCAGCGATCTTACCTTGTCGAAACTGCCTGTTCCGGAATCAATTCCTTTTACGCGGCGTTGGCGTTGGTGGGGATTTATGTGATCTGGCAACGATACTCGCCCCTGCGATCGATCGGCTTGTTGATGGCCGCCGCATTCTGGACCATCGTGTTCAACACATTCCGTGTGATCGCGATCGTCTACGCGGATGCTCGTGGTTACGGTCGTTTGGACGAAGGGATGACGCACGAAATTTTGGGAATGGTCACCTTTACCGGTGCGATTTTGGCAACGTTTAGCACGAACGCGTTTGCCAATTATTTGTTTCCATCGCGGACCGACACGGAGACCGTCGGGATTGGCTTTTTCGATCGGATGTCACGGTTCGTACATACGGAATTGACGCCTCAGCCGATTTGGAATATCGGATTCGGGCTGACACTGTTGGCATTGATTGTCGGTCTGGGCTCGGTGGGCTACGCAAACCGGACGACATTTCAGCCGGCACGTGGTGTTGCGGTCGACAACTTTAGCGGCGTACTTCCCAGCAGTTGGTCTGGTCATCTATTGCCCACGCAACTCGAGGGATGGACTCAGGTCGGATTCAAGAACGTCGAGCGGAACCCGCGAGATCCGTTCGGGGCCAACTCGTTGATTTGGGAATATCGCAACGGACTGTTGTCGGCCGAGGTATCAATCGATGGACCATACGGCGCGTGGCACGACCTGTGGTACTGCTACAGCGGTGTCAATTGGGAACTACGTTCTGCCGAAGTCACCGAGTTGCAAGACGCACGATCGGTAAAGCTGCCATTCACGCATCTGTGGATGAATCGCGGCGAATTGGAAGAAGCCCATGTTTGGTTCTTTTGTGTCGATTCGGTTGGCAACTCGGTTCAACCGCCGCCGCCCTCCAATACGGTTTACCGGACGATTCTGAACCGTTTGCGACGTCAGGGCGGACAACAAGAACCGACGGAGGGACCGGTTTATCAGTGCCAGGTGATCATGCACACGATCGCCTCGCCACTACCCGCAGAATTAGATCTTGTACAAGACTTAGCCGCGTCGGTCGGATCGGTTTTACAAGCCCAGCTTGAACCGGAGAACAGGCAATGAGCCTCCTCCGTTTCGGTCGCATTGCTGATCAACGTGGTTCCCGGCATTCAAGAGTGACGGAGTGATGATGCAATTGATTCGTCATTTAAAACGGACACTCGGCGTATTGCTGTGGCCGCTGATACACCCGTTGTCATTTATCTCATCGGCGGTCGAGCGGACTTTCCTCGGACTGCGACGTGTTGTCCGCTCGTGGTTCAGCCAGTTGGGCGTGTTGCTCCATCTTTCCAAGGGTGGCCGCAGCCCACGTCGGTTTCTCGATTTGATGCTTGGCCTGCCGGCCGTCGCACTGTTTTTGATTGTGGCTACGACCGCCGTTGCCTCTGCGATCAATGCCAATGAGAAATCGCTGTGGTATCGAAATCTCGCTGACCGAGCGATCAAGGAGCAGCGATACGACGACGCTGTGGTTTACCTGCAACGTCTGTTGACGATCCCGTCGGAACGCGATCGCGCAACTTGGCCTGGCCAGCGTATTGGATGCGCAGGGCGAACCGGCACGTGCACAACAATTGCTTCGCGAACTCGCTCCCGACGACGCATACGGACTGGCCGAAGCGCACCGCGCGCGGGCGATCTTGATGAGCGAATCGATCGACGAGTCCAGCGAATTGGAGCAGCGACGAATCCTCCGCTGGCATCTGGACCATGGCGGTGACCGCATATCCCCGGAAATCAAACGATCATGGGCACGCTACTATATTTCCAATCAGGAGTATGGCAAAGCGATCGACTTGCTGAAGGAATTGACGTCCCGGTTTCCCGAAGTCACTGCGACTCTGGCAAGGCTCTACTTCCTTGATGGGAAAGACTCGCTCGCGACCCGCTATTTGGAACAGGCCGAGGAATATTATCGTCGTACTCTTCGCGAGAATCCCAATGACACGGACAAGCGAGTCGAAGCCGTGTTCAACGAGTTGCAGTTGAAACGGATTGATGACGCGATCAAGACTCTCGAGCAGGGCATGCGATTGGATCCCGATGGGCCGTTCCAGGCAATCATGGCCGAAGTCCAGGTGCTGATACACGACCTGAAGGCGTCGGAAGCGAATGCGACGCTTCCACAACTTTTTGCTCAGTTGCGCATCGCGCTGTCGTACGACCCGAACTGCAGAATTGCCTATGAACGGCTGGTGGCATATGCGAGTGCCGATGTCGGCGAGAACCTGTCACTGAAGTCCATCCTCAGCGATCTGATTGCAGATGGCAGCGAACCGGCATTGGCCCACTTCGCCCTGGGAATCGTCCTCTGGAGGGAGGATGACTTTCAACAAGCTCAGTGGCACCTCGAAGCGGCGCATCGGTTCGCTCCCGAATTGCCATTCATTGCCAACAATCTTGCCTGGCTGTTGACGATGGATCCTGAGCCAGATCTCGACCGCGCGCTGCGGCTTGCGACCGAGGCGGTTGAACAGGCGCCGACCGACGCCCGTTTCTTGGATACGCGCGGGACGATCTATCTGAAGCAAGAAAACTGGGAACAAGCGATCAACGATCTGGAACTCACCTTGCGAGTGTCCAACCAACCGGCGGCACTGCATCGAAAACTTGAACAGGCCTATCACGAGCTTGGCAAGGCGTCGATCGCCCAATCGCACCGCCGGCGAGCCGAAGCCGCAGAACAGAAAGCAGAACTGGATGCCAAGGCAGAAATGGATTCCAACGCCGGCAAGGACCGGTTCTAACGGACAGCTGACTTTCACCTAGGCCGGTAGGCGGCGTCGCCAGCATCACAATTCCGGTCGCCCCAGACCTCAAAACGTTTAGGGAAGGAGTGGTCGCCCTGATAGCGCCGGAGGGGTGATTGTGGCGTCTTTGCTGGCTTTGCGTTCCGTGCGTCGAAGCTTCGTCCGGCCCATTCGTTCCATCTCTGACGGCCGGAATAACCAACACCGGGAGTGCCGCTTCTTGAGCCGCGGGCGCTGGGAGACAGCGCAATGGCGGACAGGATGATTACCATCAAAGTCTGTGCAAAAATCGTGTTTCTAGACAACCATGTGCTTCTCCACCTACTATGACCAGTGCACTTTCTCGATCCATTTCGATAGCGGAGCGCAGTTTTTTGAATAATGAGGTCGGATCGTCGGCTGACAACCAAGGGGACGGTTTCCTGGGTGTCATTTGGCGTCGCAAGTTTCTGATCATTCTTCCCATCCTGGCCGGGATCGGGATTGCATATCGCTATTCGGCGTCGATCCCCAGCAGTTATCGCGCCAGCGCCAAGCTGATCATCGAAACCGATCGCCCGATCATCTTTGCCGGCGAAGAGGGACTGAGTGTCAGCCCGATCCCGGGACCACGGGTGATCGCGGCCCAGGTTCGGGGTGACGAGATTCTCAGTGTCGCCGCCCAGGACGCCACGTTGCAGGGAGTACCCGGGTATCCGATGGACGATGTCGCTGCCCAGATGAACTTATTGCGGTCCAAGGTCAAGTTCGAGGCCGAGACCGATGCCCGCGACTCGCGATCGCAACTCGTTTTTCGGCTGCACTACGATTCCGAAAACCCCGAATTGTGTACAGCCGCGGTCAACGCTGTCTCCAATGCCTTGTCGACTTTTTATGCCAAGCAGCGGATGAGTTCGCTGGATGAGATCGAGAACCTTGTGACCGTTGCCAAGGACAACCTGTTGCCGGAATTGCGTGAGTTTGAATCGGCGTATCAAGAGTTCCGAAAGGACTCGCCGCTGATGTGGAACGCCAGTGGCGCCACAGTGAATCCGCACCGCGAACTGCTGTTTGAACTTCAAGAGCAACGAATGCGTCTCGATGAGGAATATCGCAACCTGCAGATCAGCTACGACGCGAGCTACGACGCGATTCGAAAGATCGGCGAGGATAGTCAGGACTGGTTGGCCGCACTCGCTTTGGTGAACCAATTGTCCGTCAGCACAAAAGAACTCATGCCGGCGAAAGCGAATCCCCCGGAGAAGGATCCTCAAGCCGACGAAACACTTTCGGAGATCACGGTCGAGAAAACGTTGATTCCATTGTTGGTGGAAAGAGGCGCTGATGCTGGAACAGTTTGGGCCCGGTCACCCGATGTTGACGTCGCTTGAAAAGCAAATCAAGACACAGCGGGAACAGCTCAACGATCTGCTGCAGCAGGAGGCCTCGCGGTTAGCACAGATTCGCGAAAACCAAACCGCTGATACCTCCTATGCCAGGTCGATCGTGAAGGGCTACCTGACGGGCCTCAAGGAACGCGTCACGATCATCAAACGTCGCATTGCGGATTTGGATCAGCGAATTGAAATGGAGAAGCAGGCGGCCGCAGAGATTGTGCAACTTGAGAACGAGGATACGGCACATCGTCGCAAGATCGAGCGCCACCAGAGTCTGCTGGACCAGTTGGAGGAGCAATTGGCCAGGCTGAATCTTGTCGACGACGGCGGTGTCGGCATATCGGTTCGTGAACTGGAGGCTGCCGGGTCCGCCTCGAGAATTGGCCCCGATCAAAGACAACATCTGATCATGGGTGCACTCGGTGGAATGATGCTCGGACTGGCTGTCGCATTCCTGTTGGAAGTCAACAGCAAGACCTTTCGCACGCCCGATGACATTTCACGAGCGCTCGAATTGCCGATTCTGGCGCACTTGCCATATGCCGAGAAAAGCCGTCTGTCAAAACTCACTGCGAACGATCCGATGCGATCACTCGATCCCCGCCTGGTCGTCGCCCACAGCCCCAACAGCCGACTGGCCGAGTCGGTCCGTTCTTTGCGAACCGCGATATTTTTCGCATCGAAAGAAGATCGTGCCAAGGTGTTCATGTTCACCAGTCCGCTACCGGGTGACGGCAAGAGCACGGTGGCTGCAAACGTCGCCGCATCGATCGCCGGAGTGGGCAAGAGAGTGTTGCTGATCGATTGTGACTTGCGGCGTCCACAGCTTCATTCGCGATTGAATGTGTCTCAGGAAGTCGGACTCTCGAACCTGCTCAACGGTGACGCAACTCCAGTCGAAGCCGCACAGCCAACGGCGATCGATAATCTATTCGTCGTCACGAGCGGACCGCTGTCGGCGAACCCTGCCGAGGCTTTGGCAATGCCCGAATTTGGCGAGGCGATTGCCTGGTATCGCGAACGATATGACTACTTGATCATCGATAGCCCGCCGGTGCTGGCCGTGTCCGATGCGATCAGCATGGTTCCCCATTCGGATCGCGTTGTGTTAACGTTGCGTATTCAGCGGAAGATTCGACCGCTTGCCCTGCGAACGGTGGAAACGCTTCGCTGGCATAATGCCAACATCATGGGCTTGGTCGTGAATGCTTTCGACGATATTGGCAGTTATGCAGGCCAGGATGTTGCTGGTGATCGAAAGTACGGCGAAAGTTACCGTAAAGCGACGGCAACCAATGGGGCAATGATTGTCACAGGACGGCAAGAAAAACGCGACCAACCGCAACCGGCGACCACTTTGGATTGACAATGGTACATAGCGACGATCATTCTCTCGGCGGATCTCGATGTTTGGTTACCGGTGGTGCCGGATTCATTGGTTCGCACGTCGTTGACATGTTGTTGTCCGAAGGTGCAGAGGTTCGTGTGCTGGATAACTTCAGCACGGGCTTTCCGCGCAATCTTGATCATCTTTCGGCAGACATCGAAGTCATTGAAGGCGACGCCTCCGACGCGGCAACCGTTGCCGGCGCAATTCGTGGCGTCGATTTTGTCTTTCACCTGGCCGCCATGGCCAGTGTGCCTCGCAGCATGCGAGAGCCCGATTTATGTCACGCCTGGTGCGCAACCAGCACCGTGCATCTGCTACAGGCTGCCGCCGCCGCGAAAGTCCGCCGCTTTGTGCTCTCGTCAACCAGCGCCGCCTATGGCAACTCGCCATTTGTTTCCAAACGCGAAGTCGACCCGACCGCGCCATTGTCCCCTTACGCCGCGTCGAAATTGGCCGCCGAAGCGTATTGCAAGGCGTTTTTTGAAGGATTCGGTCTGGAAACGGTTATCCTCCGTTACTTCAACGTGTTTGGACCTCGCCAAGATCCGAAAAGCGAATATAGCGCCGTCATTCCGCGATTCGTGTCGATGATCCTGTCCGGCGATCGTCCGATCATTTATGGCGATGGCCATCAGTCACGCGACTTTGTGTTCGTCGGGGATGTCGCCAAGGCAAACCGCTTGGCCGCAACGGTTGCCGAAGCCACCGGCGGAATCTTCAATATCGGTCGCGGCGAGAGCACCACGCTGCTGCAATTGCTGGCAACGCTGAAGAGCACGCTCGGTCAGGAAATCGATCCGATCCACGAAGCGGCGCGAGCGGGAGATGTTCGAGACTCGCTCGCCGACATCAACGTCGCCCGTCAGCGACTGCGGTTCGAACCGGATGTTTCGGTCGCCGAAGGTCTCGCCCAGAGCGTGGACTACTATCGCAGCCTGGTCGAAGCGTCCATTTCGAGCTCAAGCATGCCAAATCGTCACTGGGCCGAATCGCTATCACTGGGCCGAATCGCTCTCAGTGGGCCGAATCGCAAACACCATGGTGGCGAACGTCGCGGCATACAACCACCACGATCCCAAAAACGCGATCACCGCGCACCACGACAACAGGATCACTTGGCCATAGCGCCACGTCGACTCTCGCCAGGCAAGCGCGAAACCAATTGGCAGAGCGAGCACGAGCAGGTGTGTGAGCGGTTCGTGGACGAGCGGGTTGACCAGCCACGAACCCGTTGCCGTCCAATCGATCGTTCGATCTTCGGCCGAAGCTGCCAACGCATAAGATCCGACGCCGTTGAACCACACGCGGCCCCCTAGCATGGTCGCGCACGTCACCAATCCGACCATGGTGATCTGCACCGCAAGCAATCGAGCTGAGAGCCGTGCGGTCCAGTGCGATTCATCCTTCGCCTGCCGGAAACTCCAGACCGGTGCCGCCGGTGCAATCGCCGTGGCAAACAGACCAAGACTGAGCAACGTTTCGGTCAAGCCCGACAGGATCATCGCCCGATTCGCCCAGCCGACCAACAGCATCCACAAGATCCAACCCGCAAACCTTCCGCCACGACCTGTCAGGACGATCAACGATAATGCCATGCCTGCGAGCAGGTAGGCATGATAGACCCAGACGGCATCGGTTAGGAATAACGGCGAAACATTCCAACTCGCCTCCTGCTCAAGCCCAGCGGTCTGCCAGAATCTTGCCGTGCTCTGCGGTGAAAAGGGACGTCCTTCGCCGTACCAAAATGCGACGTCCGCCCAGCAGCTAAGGAAGTATAGCGCCGCGATCAGGCAAAGGATTCCGCGAATCAGGGCAATGTGCTGGACCGATTCGGGACGAAACCAGAATCGGTCCCAACGATTGATTTCAGACGTATCGGATCGGATCATTCGTTCGACCCTCGCTTGCGAACTGCTTCGGCACTCAATCGCGCGGATTGCAGTTGAACCAACGAAACACGATTCTGGTCACGAATCACGCGCGCGGAGTAGGGAGGGATCAATGATTCATCGACCGTGCTGTTCAGATCGGTCGGAAGCCGAATGATTCGGACCGCTCGAATCGATTCATCCGACTGTACGATCGGTAACAACAGTTCGGCGACCAAACCGGGCTGATCGTGTTCGGCCAAGGTGGCGGCAGTCGACAACCAACGAAAGTATCGATCCGATTCGGCAAATCCCGCCCGACCAATTGGCTCGATCGTTGTCCAATTCTGATCCGACTGGGCGGCGTCGAAATTGTTGATTTCGTCGCTGCTGACCTGGAGCCGATGTGGCTGCTCGGACGGTTCACCGTGGGCCAGGTACAGCGGGCGATCGTCGGCATCGAAATGGGTCAACTGAAGGTAGGGACGAAGCAAACTCAGCAATCGAGCGTGAACGGTCGAAGGTTCGACAACGGCGGTGATCGAGATGAAAACGGCAAACAGATGCAGCGGCAGCCAAATCGAAAGCAGTGTACGAACGGTATCGCTGGGAAATCCCGAGTCGCCGCACGAGCCGGTCGGTGTCGCCGGGACCTGCTGCCCGCTCGCCTTGGGAACGGACCCACCACGAGCGATCTCCGCTGGCGAATCGACAGCGGAGTGTTCGTTGTTCGGATTGGCCGAGGGGCTGGGTGTGGGTCTTCTGCGTCGATTCATCGCTCTTCACCGGGGGACAACGAGGCAGAATACTCGGCGGACTCGCCACCGAAATCAAAAATGCCGGATTGTCAGTGATTTCGTCGGTTTTGGACCTTGTCCGTTGTTCGTGCCGAACCGAAAGGGATGAACGCCGAGCCCAGCTTGGAAACCGCAGCGGCGCGAGTTATTCCACGAGCGGCGTGAACCGCATGGATGACCGAAGTGTCAGATCCGGAGCCTGAAGGGGAGTATTTCTGGTTGATTGATCCCAGCCGTTGACCAAAAACAGGCGGAGGGCTAGATTTTTCACTTCGGTGGCCAGGCCCATTCAAGCCGAGGTCGACCGATCAAGCGGTGGCTGTAGCTCAGTTGGTTAGAGCGTCGGATTGTGGTTCCGAAGGTCGGGGGTTCGAGACCCCTCAGCCACCCTCTCGGCAGCTTGCCGAAAACATCGTGTTTTACCGGTCGGAACGCCGCATTGGCGTTACCTGTCTTATGGCAGTGCGACCCACTTTCAAAATCGTTTTCAGGTATTCCGTACCTGAAAACCCTACGAAAGGGGACGCCTACCATGGCAAGACCACGCGCAACGCAGCCCGCCTACACGTCTCACATAAGTGGACAGGCCCGCGTTCAGATCGATGGCCAGAGTTTCTATCTCGGTCCACACGGCACGCCCGAATCGCTCGCGAAGTACTACGCCCTGCTGGCCGAGTACAACGCCAACGGCCAACGGTTACCGGCCGGGACTGAAACGCACCAGGCCGAACAGCCGATCACGATTCGATGCGTCACCGGTGAATTCCGCGAGCACATCAAGACCAAATACGCGACCAATCCGCAAGAGGCGAATCGGTTCGAGAATATCTGCACGACGCTCGAGGATGAGTACGGCGACGATCCGGCTACGGAATTCGGACCGCGAAAACTGGCCGAGATCCGGGACCTATTCGTGGTGTCTGGGAACTGCCGCAAGTATGCCAATCGGCAAACCCGCAATGTCATCCAGGTATTCCGTCATGCGGTCAGTCGCGAGCTAATCGCGCCGGATCGGATCGTAGCATTGGAATCGCTTGAGCCATTGCGGTACGGGCAGACCAAAGCACCCGAATCGCTGGCCGTTGAAGCGGTTGACATCGAAGCGGTGCAACTTGCTGCTCGTCATCTTTCGCCTGCTCAGAAGGCTATGGTTCGGATCCAGGCGGCGACGGGCATGAGATCCGGCGAAGTGTGCATCATGCGACCGATGGACGTTGAACGCCGCGAGGATGGCGTCTGGATCTACAGACCGGCAAAGCACAAGACCACCTATCGTGGCAAAACCAAAGTGGTGCCGATCGTAGGCGATGCGAAACTGGCGTTGAAACCGTTTCTCGATCGCGCCCCCGATGCGTACTGTTTCTCACCGATCGAATCTGCCCAATGGTTTCGTGACCAACGGACGGCAAATCGCACGACGCCAGTGAGGTATGGCAACAGCATCGGGACCAACCGCAAGGCGAATCCGAAGCGATCACCGGGCGAGAGATTCACGCCGGGAAGTTACCGCCAAGGTTTGAAACGGGCGACCACCAAGGCCGGCACCGACCATTGGTGCCCTCGTCAATTACGCCACACGGCCGCGAGTGTCATTCGTGAGGCATTGGGCATCGAGCACGCCCAAGCGTTGCTGGGACACAGTCACGCGGCCATGGGTGAGCGATCAGGAATTGCGCTCGCTTTATCGAGTCGATTGACATCATTCGTCGCGTGAAGTCTTAGCTCCCCATAAGTTTGGAAGATCTCACACGTCAGTAGCATCCGGGCAGCTCGCCGCGTTCGGCAAGTGCGGCCCAGCTCTCACCTATACCGTCGGGCCGTGTGTTGCCTTTGGGCGGACGTAAAATGTTAAGCTTGGGCAGATCATCGGGGAAGCTCACCAATTCAAGATGAAGCTCGGGATCATTCGTCTTCGCCAGCTCCACGATTCGCATCCAGCGTATACGCCACTTGACGAGCACTGGAGCGTTCAAATCGAGCAAACGAATGAGCCGTTCAGCAGGGGTGTTCGTTCCGTACAGTTCCCCGTTCGGCATTACCTTCAGATAGTCGTCGGTGGCTATCTCAATGGGATCATCAATCGCGTGAGCACGCTTCACGTTGTTGCAGCGTCGGCACGCGTAAACCAAGTTGTCGTAGCTCCTCTTTTCCTCGGGTCGAATCGACTGCGGCTCGAAATGGTCCAGCTCATATTCGGCAGTGACCTGACCCCACTTTTCGCGTTTCAGGCAGTAGATACATCGGAACGCAAACTCGTCGCGCAGCCAGGGCCGATATGAATTGTACTCAGAGTAGCCTTGAGGACCGTGACGTCTTTCGCTTCGTGAGGAAGGATAGTCAAAGATCAATCGGAATCTCTCGACAATTCGCCAAGGTCCAACAAATAGTCGTGTAACTTCTTTGCGCCTTTCATCGGGACCGCCTCCTCGGTATCACAGTGCTTTCGAAGTTGCTCCGTAAGCTGATCCAGTTCAAACGCTTCCTCCGGTGACAACGACTGCTTCATCGACTTATCAATCAACGTGATCCGACGGTCGTTCTTCTCATCGGTCCAAGGTGTGTCGTCCGGAACGAGCAAGGCTTTCAAGTTCGTTTTGAGAAGTGTCGCAATTTCGTCCGGACGAGCGCCCGTCTCGCGAAGCATTTCCACGAAACTGGTCGTGATGTGTTGTCGAAATACATCCATAGGTTGGCCTGATTCAGAATCAGGAGCTGATTGAATGAACTCCATTTCAAGAAGTGCGACGAACTTGCTCGCCAATTCCGCCAGTTCAGACCGGAGCGGAGACTTGCGCTGAGTTTGGTTTTCAGGCTGCGTTTTCTTGGACATTCGATTGCGCCGAATCTCTTTCGACGCTCTTCAGCAGGTTCTCGACGGCTTGGGGAAGCGCTTGCTGATAGTGGTCGACCGTGATCGTTTCGGAATCTCGCCCTACCTGATGCGCCAACCTCTGCAATTCGCTGGCGAAAGCGGACTTCCACTTAATTGCTAGCACCGCCGCATCCCGGGAAACACAGTGATTCCGTCCTCCAGAAGCCATAACACCCTCCGTGTGATTGTCGCCCCTTAATCTACCGTTTGGCGGTTTGGATTATGAGGGTACGCGGCACCAACAGCAAGTGAACGCGGGTGCTTTCGGCAATTTGGGGCAACTAAGTCGATAGGTTCTTCCGCGCGATCGGCGCGGACTGGTGATGTTGGCGGAGTTCTTCACCCTCCAAATGGCGTTCCATTGTAATCTCGTCGAGCTTGCGGGCCTGCGGTGTCGGCGAACCGACCAATTTGAGATCAAGCGACAACGCGTAAGTCCATTCGGTTTCATCGATCGACGGCAACAGCCCTGTCGGTTGAAATTGCGGATCACGCGAAGTAATGGTGCGCGGACTCGGTTAGCACTCGTAGGTCACTCGCATCTTTACTGCTCCGGTTTCATCGACCGGGAGGCCATGCCGAGCACTCTACAGCTTTCGAACTATGGTGGAATGATTCGTTTCCATCCCCAGATTCGGAGGTCGAGCAGGGAGCGTTCAGTCCCATTGCACGTCGAGCGGAGCCTAATGGAGGTAGTTGACGGCAACGTCGGAGACTATTCAGATCATCGCTCGCACCCTTCGAGTGTTTCTTGATCTTCCAATAGCGACTGACAGCGGATGGAAAGCCTGTTGACAGACAATCCCTAAACTGAGTGTCTTGTGATATGAGCCAGTGTGGTGTCGCGCTCCGCAAGGGCAACTGTTCCGCGGTCGCTACATTGGTGAAGGCCCACAACATCGCCATGAAACGCCAAAAACTCTGAGCACAACGGACCTGAATTGTGGTATTCAATCTGTTCCTTGGACACCTCAACAAACTTCACGGAAGCGAGTTTTCCAGTTCATGCAGACGCATCGGTCGGACGGACGTTCGCGCCGAACTCGATCCCTAGGGGTTGCTTCGATTTTGGCCGCCGATACAAGTAATTAGCCTCAGATTTGCACGCTCCGGCGGCCGACACCGAAGCGGATTCGGGGGTTGGTTTCGCGCTGGTGGTTGGTCCAACCTAACGCACGAAGAATAACCGTGAACTGCGTTCGGTCGACGTGATTGGGCTTGGGACACCACTTCGAGTGCCACCTGGCACCCACGCGTCTTTACGCTGGCTCCCCTCTCCCTCAAACTTGTTTGGGGGAGAGGGGTCGGGGGAGAGGGGCAGAACCGCGAGTCTGAATCCGAGGGGCATTGTGAATCAACGTTCGCGCTCAATACGACGATCTCGGCGGGACGCCGAGACAATTGCCTTCGCGCGCGACCAACGGGCGTGCGCGAATGAGTTTGCGCGGGATCTTTGGCAGATCGTTCGCAACCGCGGATGCCGAAACCAGAAGTTCCGTCGTGAATACCCAATCCCACCTTACACCGTCGATTTCTGTTGTGCCGCGCTGAAGCTGATCGTCGAAGTCGACGGGGAGCACCATCGAACCGAAGAGGGACGAGAGCGTGATGAACGTCGGGACAGGTTTCTAGCCGAACAAGGATATGCCGTGCTTCGGATTCCGGGATACCAAGTGTTGCGGGATGCGGCCGCGGTGCGGCGTCTGATCGAAAATGCAATTGACCAGCGCATTGAACAAGGCTGCCCCTCACCCCCTGCCCCTCTCCCCAAACAAGTTTGGGAGAGAGGGGAGCCAGAGTGATATTTCCGGCAGTTGGTGGAGCGTTGGTCGTCACTGCAGTACGTTTCCTGCCGACACACCGAAGTCACGAAGTGACTCTCATTCGTGCGATCGGTTGCATCGACGAATGTCGCGTAGTTTTCCCTAAGTGCTTTGATAGGAATGACATATACAAAGAGGGCCTCGCTTGCGTAGATGGATTTGCACAAAGTTCATCAACGGCAAGGAGGCCCAAGGATGCGGTATTCTAACGATCGATTGTTTCGTGCACAGTTTGATTCTCTCCGGCGTCAGTTTCTTCAAGATGTCGAACTGCCATTGAACGACGTCTTGTCGCGTGAAACTGTTACGCAGGCACTCGACACGATCGAAGTCGCTTGGAATGAGCGTATCTACACGCCGCTGGTCACGCTCTGGATCTTTCTCGGCCAGGTGCTTAGCGCCGATCATTCATGTCGAGACGCCGTCGCTCGGTTCATTGCGCACCGCGTTTCACGGGGCGAACGGCCGTGTGCTTCCCATACCGGTGCATACTGTCAGGCTCGAAAATGTCTCCCCGAAAAATTCTTCTCGTGCATTGCCCGTCAGGTGGGGAAAGCGCTGAACGACAAGGTCGATGAGAAATGGTTGTGGAAAGGTCGATCCGTTTTGATGTTTGATGGGACAACGGTCTCTATGCCAGATACCCCGAAGAATGAAGCGGAGTACCCGCAGGTTTACAATCAGAAGCCGGGGTTGGGTTTCCCAAGTGATGACCAAGCCTCGTTGGGAGCTTAAACGCTTGATGCGAAAAGGAGTTAAGAAAATCTAAGCGACATTCGGTCTCCGCCACCGACGGCATTTGGGGCATCTACAAACTCCATTCGTTGGTCCAACCGACGTCCGTTGAGAGTGACCGAAGGGAATTGCTGTGCGGCGGATCAAACGCCCTTCGTCTGCGACCTTAATTCCGACATCCGTTGACAACCCCGCTGGGCCCACTTGTGAATGGCTTTCCACCTCTCCTTGCCGTGAAGGCCCTTGAACGGAGCAAAGCTCTATCCAACGGCCTTTTCATTCGCACTCACGAAAAAACGATCTCTTTGGCAACCAAACCCACGAACCTTCGCGTCGGCTCGGGTCTACAGTTTGAGCCCGCCCGCAGGGTTCAGAATCAAATTTAGTTGTTTGCACTCTTCTTCATTTCGTTTGCTGCCTTCTTATCAGCCGCTACCATCTGAGAGGGGCCGAGTTTGACGACCACCTTGTCAATCGTTCCATTGAAGCGGAAAGGCAACTGATAATCCTTGTCGTTCACTCCAGTACGCGTATCGACTCCGACATCGAACGACTCGTCGATCGTCAAGATAGCCGGAATGCTGTGCGGAATCGTTCCCGCGAACACCTCCTTGCCGTCCACATACAACTTGCCCACACCGCCTTTGGCCATGCCGGGGCCATCGTATTCAAAATCAAACAGGAGGGTGTGCTTACCCGGCGTGAGGGCCTCTTCTCCTGCCCAGCGGTAATCGTTGATGCCCAGGAAGTTGTAGACATAGACGGGTTTCCCTTTGAGCAGATAGAGACCGTAGCCACCGAAGCGTCCGCCGCAGGTAACAATCATTCCGTCGCCGCCGCCCTCAGGGACTTCCACGTCGGCGGTGATGCTGTAGGACTTGGCCAGAATGTTCGGCGCGTCGCCGCTGGGCAGCCCGCTCAATTCAGTCTCGTAGACGAACTCATTGCGTCCGGCGGTGTAACTCGGCCTTGCCGCAAGGAGTCGTGGGAGGATTGAATTATCCAGTGGCAGCACCTGATACTTCGCGGCCTCCACGAGAAAGAGTTCCTGCAACTCGCGCAGTTTGTCGGGATTTTTGGCGGCCAGATCGTTGGATTCTGAGAAATCCTCGTCGATATGGTAGAGCTCCCAATTGTAGCCATTAACAACATCGGGAAACTTTCCAACACCCATGAACCAGGGCGCATTGGGCGGCGTCGTGGTCGCGATCCAACCCTCGTGATAGATTGCGCGGTTGCCAAACATCTCGAAGTATTGCGTGGTCCGCTTGGATGGGACCTTGGCGTTGGCTTTGTCCCAGGTGTAGGCCATGCTTATCCCCTCGATGGGCTTCTGCGCGATGCCATCGACCATATTCGGAGCCTTGACACCGGTCGCTTCCAAGATGGTGGGAACGATATCAATGAAGTGATGGAATTGGGTACGGATGCCGCCGGCGTCCTTGATGTGTCCCGGCCACGACATGACCATGCCCTGGCGCGTTCCGCCAAAGTGCGAGGCGACTTGCTTGGTCCATTTGAATGGCGTATCAAAGGCCCATGACCAAGCCACCGACATGTGCGGCGTGGTCTCCGGTCCGCCCCATTTGTCGTAATACTTCATCTGGTCTTCGACGGGAATATCGATCCCCTGAATCGCGGCCATATCGAACGGAGTGCCGATGGTGGAGCCTTCGGCACTGGTGCCGTTGTCGCCGCTGACGTAAATGATGAGCGTATTGTCGAGCTTGCCCAAGTCTTCCACGGTCTGGATGACCCGGCCGATTTCGTGGTCGGTGTAGGCGACATAGGCCGCGAAGACTTCCGCCTGCCGCGCAAAGAGCTTCTTCTCCGTGGCCGTGAGCGTATCCCATTTCGGCAGCTTGGCACCGCCATACTCGGCTTGTCCATCCGGCCACGCGGTCAATACCGTGTCTGCCGGGATGACGCCCAGTCGTTTCTGGTTGGCGAAAATCTGCTCACGCAATTCGTTCCATCCCATGTCAAATTTCCCCTTCATCTTGTCAATCCACTCCTGGGTGGGCTGATGAGGGGCATGGGTGGCGCCAGGGGCGTAGTAAAGGAAGAAGGGTTTTTCCGGCGCAGCGGCTTCAAGTTGATTCAGGTAACGGATGGCATCGTCCGCCATGCCGGTAACCAAGTTGTAGCCGGGTTGCTCCTTCCATGGAAAAATCTGGGTGTGATCTCGGAACAGCCATGGTGTCCACTGGTCGGTTTCACCGCCCATGAAGCCATAGAAATACTCGAAACCCATCCCGCTGGGCCATTGGTCGAAGGGACCGGCGACGCTGTATTGGTAATCCGGCGTGTTGTGATTCTTGCCAAACCACGACGTCGCATAGCCATTTTCTTGGAGAATTCGGCCAATGGTCGCGTTATCCGCGCCGATCGTGGAATCGTAGCCGGGGAAGCCGGTGGCTTGTTCAGCGATAACGCCGAAGCCGACCGAGTGATGATTACGCCCAGTGATGATTGCCGCCCGTGACGGCGAACAAAGTGCTGTGGAGTGAAACTGTGTATAACGCAGGCCGGTCTTTGCGATGCGATCCATGTTTGGCGTCGGGATGATACCTCCGAACGTGTCGTAGATGCCAAAGCCTTGGTCGTCGGTCAGGATGAGCAGAACGTTGGGTGCGTTCTTGGGCGGCACGATGTTCGGCGGCCAATAAGGCTTGGAATCCTTAGCACTCAGGTTGATCACCCCGCCAAATCTCGCAGGTGGATTGGGGAGATAATTGCCATCCACGGTCGTGGTTGCACTTGGCAATCCAGGCGTACCGGTGATTTCCTGTGCCTGAGTTGGCAGCGCAAGTACCATCAAGGAATTTGCGAACAGGACAATAAGTTTGTTTGCTTTCATGGCCTAACCTCGTAAATCTCGTTGTAAATAAACTGATCGTGGAGCGATCGAAAACAGTCATCGTGTCAGAATGATTCGCGGACATTATTGACTCGAAGCCCGCCGACTTTGTTGGTCGCGAAAAGATCGCGATGGAAGCCGCCATCAATTGCAGCGACAGATCTTCATTACAGAATTTTAAAGATGATTAGAACGCGATAAGCCCACGTTACTGCGTTGTACATGCCCGGCCGCGCATGCGAACGAGTGTGACGACGGTAAATGTATCAAGATCGGGCGGAATTGAAACCACTCGAGACGCGTAATCGCCAATTCTTCACACGACGCTCAGGCGATTGCAGAATCAGAAAACAATCTTGTATTTCTCAGTCATCCATCGCCGCATGCTCCCCATAGCGACGGTCACATTGGAGTCGGAGATGCCACGGGCAATGTAGGCGTCGGAGTTTCGATCGCTATCCTCATTGGCATTGGACTTGAATTTCTTGGTGGCCTAATCCAGTCCAAGAAATGACCGTTACGTTCGGACGCGTATGCTCGATCACGGACTCAAGCTTCAAAACCGCCGAATCCTGGCAAGGGTCTCGCGGCTAAGGGTGAGGAACCGGCCACAAACGGCGTGACCTTCCGAACTGCTAACGCGCGGCGGTTACATCGACCGCTCGCTCAAGATCCGCGATCGAACTCGCGTCGGTATCTTTCTGAGTGAAACACCGACGCGCTGATTCGACGATCGAGAAGATGCACCCGGTTTCATCGACCGGACTACGGGAGCAATGACTCAAGTTCGCGGCAAGCGTTTCTTGTCCCGTCTTCAACCTGGACAAGCCGCCCGATTTCTGAGGCTCGCTGCGAATACACAGGATTGTCAATCAGTCGCCTTAGTTCCGATGCTGCACGCTGCGGATGATATCGCGATTTGGTTAACGTACGTGCAATGCCGAGCCTTTCAACCCGATCGCCATTGTCCGGCTGATCCCACGCGTTCGGGACGACCAGCATCGGACGTCCCGACTTCATTGCCAGAGCCGTCGTCCCAATACCGCCGTGGTGGACCACCGCAAGGGAACGAGGGAATAAAAGAGAGAATGGGGCGTATTCAACCGCCAGCATACTGGAAGGAAGTGGAGGGAGGGAATTGAGAGCATTCTTTCTACCGACAACAAAGACGGCGCGTTGACCTAGAAGCTTTGCGCAAGCAAGGCTGGCATCAAAAAACGATCCCGGTGATCCTGAATCAGCCGAGCCGAGAGTGAAAACGATGGGCGGCGTGCCGTCGTTTAGAAATTGCGACAGGGAGGCTGACAGGCCGTTGCGCTCATCGAAATCATGGAAAGGAAACCCCGTGATTACCGTTGGAGCGGGCCAGTCCGGCTGTTTGTCTGCAAGCAGCTTTGAGAATAGAGCCAGCACGAGCAATGTCGAATGGCTGGCGACAAACGGAAACAAGTCACCCAGCGAACCGGCGGTCGAAATCAGGAATCTTCCCATACGGCAACCATAGCAGGTCGGACGCTGCTGATCTGGACAATTTCGAGCAAGATGTCATCACGTGCATGAGTCAATCGCGCGAAAACAAGGGCTTGGTGTCATACGCTCCGTTGCGGCGAGTCCATGCGTTATCATACTTATTCCGGGAGTGAGAAACACGGAAGTGTGCGTTAGCAATGCTTTCGACGTGACTGAATATTGGGAGGCACTTCGGAATCACAATGAAACTCGAGTTACCTAAGTACGTTGCCGACGAATTTTCTGTCTCCAGGTGTTTATTCCTTGGCACCTGCTTAGTTGGCATTCTTGGCTGCTCGCAGCGAACCACACTTGCCCAACCTGCAGGTCTTCGCTTTTCACGAAACGATGCCGGTGACGTGGTTGCGGCAGACTTCTACGGAAAACCTGGAGAATTGGCGGCAGCGGGAATTCACGAGTACTCGAGCCTGCAAACCTTGGAGATCCTCTACTACACAACTTTGAATCAAGAAGACATCGACGCCATCGCGAAGATCACGTCCTTGACGGAACTCTGTATGGGACAGGAGTCGGCGCTTGGCGAGACAGTTTCCTTGAATGGCTCGCTCGACTCGCTGTCGACCTTGAAGTCGCTTGAGTTTCTCCGCATTGCGGTTGAGGGGTTTGATGAAGATGAGTGGGATTTCCTCAGGAAACTTCCGAAATTAGAGAGCGTCGATGTGGACGTCCATCGCTACTTCGACCGTGAAGAGAACTTGCTGACCGATGAATTCGGAAAAACACTCGGCGGAGTGAAAGCACTTCGCGATCTCTCGGTCCGGGGTGCCGACGGGCTTACCGATTCCTTCGTTACAAACTTGGTCTCGCGCAACAATGCCCTGCTTAGGCTGGAACTGACTGATGGATTTTTCACCGATCAATCTCTCGCGTTCCTAGCCCATCGATGCCCGGACCTCGAATGGCTTGAGATCGGGAGTGATCAACTCACTGACGTCGCGATTGGACACTTGGCGAGCTCGGGAAAACTTAAGCAACTCACCGTCCACTCGCCTAAGCTGACGGGCTCATGTGCGCAAGTCAATCTCCGCAATTCAATCGCTCGAGGTCGTTGATCTCAGTTTAGAATCAGCGGGGTCGAATGACCTAAAGCAGCTTGCGACATTGCCAAATCTGATCCGTCTCATTCTCCGTAGTGTAGATTTTCGAGACGATGGTTTGAACCACTTCATTGGGCATCCGCAGCTTGCATCGTTGTTCTGTGATGGTCGACACTTATCGAAACAGAACGCCCTTCGATTCGTACGCTCGTTGCCGAATGTCGACTATATTTCTTTCGGCCCCCGCAACACCTCGCTTCAGATTGAGATCGCACAAGAGGTAAATCGCATTGTCTCGCTCCGAGAAGAACAGGCGATGCAAGCGACGAATTAGCATATCTCAACCTGCGAAGCCAACTTCGGTCCTTCGACGCACCGGATTCATCGACCGGGAAGATTGCAAGATTGGATGGTCCGGTGTCGGGCACC
The DNA here is from genome assembly GCA_963734865.1 of Pirellulaceae bacterium. Taxonomy (GTDB): domain Bacteria; phylum Planctomycetota; class Planctomycetia; order Pirellulales; family Pirellulaceae; genus CBDCUW01. Next base: position 289,828 of record CAVTIV010000014.1, on the reverse strand, counting down.
GGGGCGTGCATGAGAGTGGCCGGAACTCGCTTCAGTCTCCGCGACCGACTGCAATTGGCGGATCTCAAAACAGACTTCGGTTTGTCCAACCTCGTGCACAAATGCGAAACTCGAACGGCGTTCGATGGAGTGCGGATACGCGATCTCCACTTCGTGGCTGGCCCATTCTAGACTGGCTCCCTTCTCCCCCTCAGGCGAGAGCGAGCACCACTCGCTCTCGCCTGAGGGGGAGAAGGGAGCCAGAATGAAAAGCGGGCAATCACACCGAATGCAGAAACCGCGATTTCTTCGTGCGTCGGTTGCATCGACTTCACGCAATTGCTAATTCCGCTAACTCGCATCGGTCATCCGCACCGACGCGCCGACTCGTCGCTGGTTCAGCTACACCGGTGTTCTCGACCGACGCCTGAAACCGTGATTTGCAGTGCTGAGTAACGTCAACTCGTCAGATCGGCGCATTTTTGAATTCGGTCATAAAACCACCGTTTCCCGAAAACTTGATCATGGGTTGGCAACGGCGCGGCTATGTGCAGCTTTACTCGGCGGTTAGCTCGTCACGCACCTCCATCAAGGTGAACCTAAGCAGGTTCTGTCCTCGCCAGATTGCAGGATCGGGTGCGTCCTTATTGCCGGCGCCCATGCTGACTACCGGATTAAATCCACGCTTACCGCAAAACGCCGTGTTTCGGCGAGATGCAATGCAACGCCTTGCAGCACACGATCAAGGTCGTTATCGTAATTTTTTCCAGGGAAAACGTAGTTTTCGCTAGTGGCTGGCAATAGATTGTGGTTCCGAAGGTCGGCGGTTCGACCTCAGCCACCCTCTCGGTAGTGGAGGCCTCACAGAGCCTACTTCACCGCCAGCATTCGCTCGAGCGCGATCAGACTCCAACGAGCGACTTCTTCATCAACCTCGATTCGGTTGACGACCTGTCCGTCACGTAGGTTTTCGAGCGTCCAACAGAGATGCGGCAGGTCGATGCGATACATCGTCGCACACATGCAGACAACGGGACTGAGGAAATGAATCTCCTGTTCCGGGTGCTCGGCTTTCAGCCGATTGACGAGGTGAAGTTCGGTGCCAATCGCCCACTTGGTTCCCGCCGGACTGCTGCGAACCGTTTCAATAATCTTGCCTGTGCTTCCCGAAACGTCGGCCAGGTCATTGACCTCTCGCGGACACTCCGGATGAACAAGGATTTGGATCCCGGGATGTTGTTTCCGGAAGCTATCCACATGTTCGGGGCGGAACATCTGGTGGACGCTGCAGTGGCCCTTCCACAGAATCACCCGACTCTTTTCCAGGCCGATATCGGTATTGCCACCCAATTCCAAAGCGTAGGGATCCCAGATGGGCATCTGTGATTCGTCGATGCCCATCCCCAACGCCGTGTTTCGGCCGAGATGCTGATCGGGAAAAAAGAAGACTCGCTGGCCACGTTCGAACGCCCACTCCAGAACAGCTCGCGCGTTGCTGCTGGTGCAAACGATGCCGCCATGTTTGCCACAAAACGCTTTCAGACTGGCGGCACTGTTGATATAGGTGACGGGGATCACCTGCTCGGTATCGATGACCTCGGACATGTCATCCCAAGCCGCTTCGACCTGTGCAATCGCTGCCATATCCGCCATCGAACAACCCGCCGCCATATCGGGCAGGATCACGGTGACGCGATGGCCACCGCGCTGGGACAGCTTCTCTGGGCGATTGGCTAGAATATCGGCCGTCTCGGCCATGAAGTGGACGCCGCAAAAAACAATCGTCTCGCACGACTCGCTATCGGCCGCCATTTGGCTCAGCTTATAACTGTCGCCACGCAAGTCGGCATTGGCAATCACTTCGTCTTGCTGGTAGTGGTGCCCGAGGATCAACAAAGAGTCACCGAGTTCGCTTCGCACCGAATCGATGCGTGACTGCAGTTCCTCGGCCTCGAGCGTCCGGTACGGGGCAAGAGGATGGATCGCTTCCGACTCGGCACCATGAACCGTTACGTTATCCGCGCTCAACCGAACTTCCTTTCAGCAACATCTGCATGTTTCGAGTCAGACGAGGAAACACTCGTCGGCCGAATCATTATACGCATTTATTCCCGGTGAACACCTCCGGGCGTCGATCCCTCTTGGGTGCCGAGCGTCGTCACCGACCATCGACAATGGACCGGCAATTGCGCCGCATCGCAGAAATCATTCACAAAAACTCGCACGTCTCGAACGTCTAGCTTCGTCAGATCGATCGTCCGGGGCGAACGCCATTCTCGTTCGGATCGCCAATCATAAGTCTTGCCCACCGGGTGAAACCGAAATTGGTCGGCTGGGGCCAGCGTCCTTCGGTCGCCAGGTTGACCGTAAATCACCGGCCGAACCCCAACTCTTTGTGCGGCATTGCTACGAATCGCGATCCCGTACGGCTCATAGTCCCAACGTCCCAGGTGCGGTCGAAAGCACCGCCGATCCAACAGCTCGCGTAGTGGCAACGCCGAAAAACAGACCACCGGGTGCGATTTGCGTGTCGCGCTGCCGCCTGCGATCAACCTTCCACTGCGAACGATTCGTCCGAGCGATTCAAGCGGGCCGCGTTTGGCCGACGCCCGATCGCCGAGCAGCATCGAATCACGGTACTGTCGCTCGGTTTCACCTGGCCAGGGACCGTGACTGCCACGCGTACAGTGAATCAGCCACGCGCCATCGGTTCGGGTCCACGAATCGCTGGACCTGGAAAGCTCGGTTGATCTGCCAAGATCCGAGGTGATGGGAGGATCGGTCGTGTTCGCCTGTGCCACAAACCAACCGACGGCGCCGTTGGCAATCAATCCCGGTGCCGCACACATTTTGGTCATCGAAACCGCCACACGCGTCGATGCGTCGTTGCGATCACAAACTCGATTCTTCAAAGATCGCTCGACTTTACCACCTTGCCGTACAAACACGGCATCGACACGATCCGCCAGCGAGATCAGGACGGCGTCACGAGAAAGATCCTGGCCACACGGCGGTCGCACAACAAGTCGCTGAGGATCGCCACGATCGACACCTTCGACCGACAGAACTTGAACAGGCACCGAAAAGAGTTCCGCGGCCCGCAATGCCCACGGCTCGATCGCCGATCCGGCGGCCACAAGCAACGTGCCACCACGCTGGCGACATTGGCGGATACTGTGAGTCAGAAACCTGCAGACACGACGATGCAAGAGGCAGTCGTGTCCGAGCCGACTGCTGGTGATACCGATCAACGGCCCGGGAATGGAGATCGCTTCGAGCGGGGAGACATCGACATCTCCGACCGCCGCCTCCAAGTGGTGCAATCGTAATGCTGCGATATCGATCAGATCGGAACCGGTCACGTTCTCGCCCGCTCATTGCGAAGCTGGACAGCGGTGTTTTCGAGGCAATCCGAGGGGGTTTGCGTCTCTGCCCCCCGCTCCGGCCGCGGGCCGAGTCACCGGCCGGCGACTCGGCTGCCGGCCTGGTGCGGGAGGCAGATGCGTGTCCGGTCGTGTTCCCTGTTCCCCGGAACTTGCGAACCAGATTATCACATTTTGTGCCTGCCGCGCTTCCGGTTCGCAAAACTTCACAACCCCGATCTCCTCCGGCTCGGCAAATCGAGTGACGCTGACCGGTGCGTCAATCCGCGATTGAGCTAAGATTGTATTGAATTGCGGCATTCGGTGCGGCGCAAATCAATGGTCAATGGTATGAAGCAAAAGTGGAACCCGCTGTGAATCAAGCAGAATTGAATGCTGATACCGAGATCGATCTGCAAGGCGCACCGCTGCAACCTGATCAGGAGTGGGCCAATGCGTTAACACATGCGACCGGGGCGGTCGGATCGCTGTTGATTGGCAGCTACTTGGTTGCGGTCGCCTCGGACAAGGAAATGGGACTGGCGATCGCGTGTGGCGTTTACGTCGCCTCGGTATTTGGCACATTTCTATTTTCAACGCTGTCGCATTGCATTTTTCGACAGCCGGCGTTGAACACGCTCCGTGCATGGGACCAGGCGATGATTTATACGATGATCTCGGGTACCTACACGCCGATCGCTTATGCCTACGCCTCGGATGATGTTCGAATGCCGTTGCTGGCGGCGATTTGGGCGGCGGCGGCGATTGGATTTTTGGGCAAGGTCGCATTGCGTCACCGAATCAATTCGAGCGGAACGATTTCCTATCTGATGCTCGGATGGCTCCCCGCGATCCCGCTGGCCGGCCGTGTCCCATCGCCATTAGCGTGGTCGATGATCGCCGGCGGGGTCCTGTACACAGTCGGCGTGGTCTTTTTGATCAATGACCGCAGAGTTCGCTACATGCATGCGGCTTGGCATATCAGCGTGATGACGGCCGCGTGCTGTCATTATCTAGGTATTTTGCGTTATGTCGTCGAATCCGCGTGATCGAACGATTCGGTCCTGCCGCGCCATGCGACTTGTCGTCCCCGCAAGTGCATTGCCAGCGCGACCCATTGCAGCAACACAAACAACAGCACAGCGAGGCTGTGAAAAAGGACTCCGGCCCAAGGCTGTCTGAATCGCGCCGCGGCAATGGCACGAGGCAAATGTCCAATGACAACCGCCATCATTGACAGTACGATTTCTAGCCGTTCGCCGTAGACGCCAGAGACCAGCAAGGTTGCCACGGGAAGCACACTGCCACCCAACAATACAATGGAAAACGGAACAATCAATCGCGGGTTGGCGATTCCTTCGATGGCATTCTTCAGCACACCGCGGACGACTTCGGTGGCGTTTCGATACATTCGGCATTCGGCCAGATCGGTGCCGTCGATCACATCGGTCATCAATCCCGCCTCGCGATAGGCCCGTGGAAGTTTCAAACCGTCATGACGCGAAGATCTGATGGCGGCGTGCGTGCCAGCGGCGCGATAATCGCTGCGGCGAGTCATGAACAACTGCCCGCAACCGGCGGCGTAGGCAGGATGTGCGCTGGCTCGCATCCGAGCAAGCGGCAAGAACCCGAGCAAGATGGAATGCATCAGCGGGACGATCAACTGTTCCAGGAACGTAACGGTCTGCTGATGTGGAAATGCACTCAGCAATGCGACATCTGCCTGATCCTGCCGGCGAATCATTCGGCAGATCGCCGATTCTTGCAAGCGGACGTCCGCGTCCATGAAAACGATTCGTTCAAACTTCGCTTCGATTGCCAATTGTTGGCACGCGTGTTGTTTTCCATTCCATCCTGCTGGCAACGGTGCGCCACGCAAATACCGTACATGCGAATTCGCCGAGGCTAGCTGTTGCACGATGCTCGCTGTCAAATCCGAACTATGATCATCGAGCACAACGACCTCGATATCAATGTCCTTGCTGGCCAGCGCCGCCACGACACTCTGGCGAATCCCCAACTCTTCGTCGCGAGCCGGGATCAACACGGAAACGCCCGGTTCGCAATCGTCCCACGGCTCCAAGTCGTCATCATCGATTTGGAATAGCGGCAGGTTGGCGAAAAACATACCTGCAGGAATCAAGGCCAAGACGATTCCTCCGATCGCAAGCAACGTCGATGTCATTCAAAGTGTTTCCCGTGCTGCGATCGAAACTGCTTTCCGGTGTACCAGGATTTGATGCGTCGAAACGAATCATAGATCACGCCTGCACCGCGCTTGCCGCTGAGCAGGTTGTCAAACGGCTGAGACGACCGAGCCATCACTTGCTGCGACAAGGAGGACTGCGTTTGGCGAAGGCAATCGGTCAACAATTCGCTCCATTGCGGCTTGTTCAGTTGCGACTGCCGGGCGACGTCGATTGGGGTGCCCATCTTGGCCAAACAAACCGGAAGGCGTTCTTCCCAAAAGACATACTCCAGGGCGAGCGGCACGATCAGACCCTCGCTCATACGGTTGCAAAGATGAGCAAGCCCCGGCATCAATTGGGCCGAGTGATCGCGAACGTCGGCGAAGCGGCCCTCGGGAGTCATCCAGATGGCGGTTTTTCCACTATCCAAAATCGACGTGCTCTGCTGGAGAAAGGTTGCGGCGCCGGCGTTGGTATTCATTTGCACACCGTAGAAACCAAGTTTCCCGAGGACTCGATATTGCTCCAGCGCCTCGGCATCGATCGGAGCATAGAACTGCCGCGACGGGAAAAGTTGCTGATTGAGGAAGTGTGCGATTAGTGGATCCCACCACGATGCATGGTTTGCGTAAATGATCAACGGGCAGGCGTCATCGATCGAGGAATCACACCGCGACTCTCGCTCGATCGCCACCGCATGAAAGTGATGCCGCAAGAATGGCCGCAGAAAGCGATGAAAACCGTTTTGTAACCAGCCAGCTACGGCAGGTGCAGTCGTCGACGTCATCGCGCTAGCTCACCAGTTTTCCGTCGCGTGCATCGCTGTCCAGTGAGTCGGCGGCAATCCAACCGCTCATCAATACCATTGGCATTCCGGGACCGGGGTGAGCGGCACCGCCGGCCAAGTACAAACCGCCAAGGTCCTGGCGACGATTGGCCGGTTTGAACGCACCGAGAAACTTGCCATGGCTGGCCAAACCATAAATGGCGCCATTGAGAACTCGATAGCGATTGTGAATCCCTTCCGGTGTCAACGAAGATTCGTGGCAGATGCAATCACGGATTCCCGACATTCCGGCGGTACGCTCCAGCTTGTCCAAGATCACTTCGCGATATTGCGGCAACATCTCTTGCCAATTGTGCCCGGGACGCAGGTAGGGGGTATGGACCAAGATATACAGCGCCTCGCCTCCTTCGGGTGCTACCTGCGGCTCACTGATCGCCGGCGCAAACGTACGCGCTTGGATCGGGTGCTGGCTGACCACGCCGATAAATGTAGTCGAACTCTTCTTCCGGATCGCGAGAGAAAACAAAGTTGTGGTGCAATAATTGTTCATAGCGACGATTCAATCCGAGATACAGCACGACACCACTACAGGCCGCTTCAAAACGGTTCTTCTTTTCAAACCGCTTCGATTGGTCAGTGCCGCTCAACAAATCGCGATAAGTGCGCACGGAGTCACAATTACTGACCACCGCATCGCATTCGATTGTTTCACCGCTCGCGGTCGTTACACCAGTGACCTGATTGCCGATGGTTGTGATCCGCATGACGTCGGTGCCCGTTTGTATTCCGACACCCAATTCTTCGGCCAGTCGCGTCAGTGCCTCGGGGACCGCTCGCGTTCCTCCCAGCGGATACCAAATACCCTCGTCGGTTTGCATATGGGCAATTCCACATAGCACCGCAGGCGACGCATAGGGCGATGAGCCGACGTACTGAGTGAAGTGGTCCATCATCTGAGCGACGCGGTTGTCGGGAACGTACGATCGCACAACCGAGGCGACGCTGCGTCCCATTCGCAGCGACAGCACATCCTTCAGGACAGCGGCCGAAAACGATCCACCCACATCCATCGTGTCGCCGAGGCCACCAACGCTACGCCAGAAGAAAAAACGATCGGACACACCGTGCAACTGTTCGCTCATCTTGATGAATTGGCGATAACCCTCGCCACTTACTTTCGAGCTGCTGAATTCGTCGATGTTCTTCTTCATCGCATCGGTATCGGCCACCAGGTCCAATACCGTCGCGTCGCTATCGCCTGCAGCCTCAAAGAAACATCGCCACTGCGGATCCAGGGGGATCATCTCGATATAGTCTTCCAATTTGCGATCGGCCTCCCGAAAGACGCGACGCAAAACGCTGGGCAGCGTCAAGATCGTCGGTCCCATATCGAAACGGTATCCATCGGCGTGATGAACCGCCGCCTTCCCTCCCAGCCAATCGTTTTTGTCCAACAGCGTCACGCGGTACCCTCGCGCAGCAAGCACACAGGCCGAGGAAAGGCCGGCCAGCCCGCCGCCGACGACGACCACATGAAGGGATTGGGAATCGGTCGCAGTCATGCAGTCTATCCTGGCAGGAAGCGGTAAACACACGGCCCATCAATCGCCGATGTCCGTCGTCGGCGATCTGCGGCCAGTTGTGACGGCGCGTACGATCTGACGCAAGCCCGCCCAGCGTTTTGGCAGTGAACCGGCGTGCAACAGTTGCAGCGCACCGCTCAGCAGCTCGGCATCCGATTCGCGACGCCTGGCCAAGTGGGGCATGAATCTTCCTCGTCGCTGACTGATCACCGTTGGGACGGTCATTGCCAGCAGCCCCTCATCGCCACGAGTGACACCGAACCCGCTGTCGCTTCGCCCGCCGAACGGTAAACGCGGATCGGCGGTGGGCGCGAGCATGTCGTTGATCGCGACGCTGCCGACCCGCAAAGCCGAGGCAATTACCCTCGCCTGGTCATCGTTGCCAAAGACCGAAGCGGCCAAGCGATAGCGACACTGATTGACGATTTTGACCGAATCGGTGATCCGTGGCACACGAATGACCGACGTGATCGGGGCGAACAGATCTGCCGATGCGATCGAATCCCCCGGCTCGACCCGATCGAGTACGACCGGACGAAGCTTTCCGCGCACGCGCAGTGCGTCGGCATCAAAGTGTCCGAGACAGTCAATCGCGCCACCGCCGATTGCACTCGACACGGCGGCGGCAGCGGCAGCGCGAGCGACGGGATGAACCGTTACCGCGGCGGACAAATCCAAACGGCTCCGCAGCGCATCGATCAGAGCGTCGGCCTGAGCCTCCTCGACGATCAAACGGCGAGGGCTGATACAGGTTGCACCGCCATTGAAATTCAATCCGAAATCGATTGCCTCAACAACGCGAGAGATATCCGCGCTCGGCATGACCACGACCGCGTCACAGCCGCTCAGCTCCATGATCGTCGGTGTCAACGTCTCAGCCGCCCTGGCAAGTACCTTTCGCCCGGTCGCGGCGGCTCCCGTCAATACGATCAAGTCGACACCCGCCTCCATCGCGACCATCGCCGCCTCGGGCGATGAGTCAAGCTGAGTCAGCTGTCGCTCCGGAACGCCCGCCCGCCAAAAACACGACACCATTTCTTGCGTCGCCGCTTCGCAGCCGACCGCGGGTTTGAGCAGAACCGTATTGCCAGCCGCCAATGCCTGAGCTGTCTGTGCTCCGGCCAGCAAAAGCGGGTAATTCCAAGTACCGAGAATCAATACTGTTCCATGCGGATCACGGCGAACAACGCTCCGAACCCCCCACAGCCACGGTGGCCGACCGAACATACCACAATGGCGAGTGCGTAGGATTTTGGCGCCGCGACGGCCGATATGGTGAAGTGCACTGCAAAGCGGTAATAGTTCCGCTGTGATCGTCTCGACCCGATCGGTGCGTTGGTCGCTTGCACACAGCAGCGTCAATCTGTCAGCGGAGTCGGCGATCTGCGAAGCCACCGATGCGACAATTCGACACCTTCGTTTTGTTGACAACGATCCCCAGTCAGCTGGTGAGGTATACTTCACGCTGGTCAAGAAATATTCTCCGCCATCTGACTTCTTTGCCGGTTCATGACGGTTCGATGCGAAGGCTGGTCCGCCGAGCAACGTTGGCGATGATGTTTTGACGGTGACACGTTCTTCGTCCGCGAAAATCGGGGCAACTTGGGCGTCATGAGACAACAGTACAGTATGCCGTGTGGGTCGCCGCGGCAAACCGTGATCGAAATCCAAACGCGTTCGAAGTAAGATTGGTGATGCACTAGGTTTCGGCGAAGCAGACAAATACAATACGGGCCTGCATCGAGTTCATGGCATCGTCATACAATGGGGGGTGCGATCGAAGTCTCACCTAGAAGCCACCCCCCCTCCCTTTCAATCCATCCTCAATCCCGAGCTGCTGTCGGTGTCGGAAGACTGGAAACCTGGTGTCGTATTCTCTGAACTGAGCGACATCGGTATGCGCCGCGCCAACAATCAAGACTCGATGGCTTCGATGCTGGCCGAGAGCGCCGATCGATTCTTCAATCGGGGTCATCTGTTTGTGGTTGCCGATGGCATGGGGGCGCATGCTGCGGGAGAACTCGCCAGCCGGATGGCCACCGAGACGATCGCCATGCACTACTTTCGAACCGGGATCGGCGATCCGATCGACGCACTTCGATCGGCGGTCCTTGAATCGAATGCCGAGATCCACCGGCGTGGTCAGCAGAATCCGGAATTCCACAACATGGGAACGACGGCCAGCTCGTTGGCTCTACTGCCAGCCGGCGCGGTCGTCGCGCACGTCGGTGACTCGCGAGTTTATCGTTTGCGTGGCGGCACGTTGGAACAGCTGACGTTTGATCATTCACTTGTCTGGGAAATGGAAGCGAGCGGACAGGTCCACCCGGCAAGCGCTCTGAGTCAGTCGATACCGCGCAACGTGATCACTCGATCACTCGGTCCGAACGCCCAGGTCGAGGTTGACGTTGAAGGTCCATTTCCGGTCGAAAAAGATGATCGCTTTCTGCTTTGCAGCGATGGCTTGACCGGTTTGGTGGAGGATGTCGAGATTGGGGCTTTGATGGATTGTCTTCCCGAAGATCTCGCGACTCGTGTGTTGGTTGACCTGGCGAATCTGCGCGGCGGCCCTGATAACACGACCGTGATCATCGTTCGGGTTGAAATGGAATCGACGAGTTCACGCGACAGCGGAAGACAAAAAAAGGCGGATGGCCAGCCGCCGGCGGTTTCTCCCTATTTGGTCGCCACCGCACTGTTCTGCTTTGCCGGAGCTGCCTTGTTGGCGGTGATCGGTGAATGGGGACCGATGATTGTGGCGGTCCTGCTCGGCGTGATCGCCTCGATCGTTTGCACGGTTCAATTCGTCAATCATGATCGAAAGACCAGCAAACGTGCGCGTGCCTGCGGTTTCCGGCGGCAATGGCCCCTACCGTCGCTACAACGCGACCGCGACGAGCGAGTTGTACGATCGGTTGGGTACGACGGTCGCGGAGCTGCGCGAGGCCGCGGCGGATAAGAATTGGATGATGAATTGGAAAAAGATCGACGATTTCCAGCAAAAAGGTGCGGCAGCATTGAAGGCCAAGGACGCCAAACAAGCGATCCGCTATCAGGCTGAGGCGATCATCGAAACGATGAATCAGCTTCGCGAGCAGCACAATCGTGCCGCCAACGAAACCGCCATCGATCACTAGGACTTGGCTAGCAAAAGCCCCTTTTCCTCTACCCCTGCATCTTGCGGGTTTGCTAAACACCGGCTGAGCCTAGTGCGTCGACGCCGCCGCCATCTTTCCACAGCTTCATGCCCACTCGCCTTACCCGCTACATCCTCGTTGAGATTTTGAAGATCTTCGTCGTTGCACTGATTGCATTGACGTTGTTGATTCTGATGATCGGTATCGGCCGCGAACTGTTGCGGCGAGGACTGGGGCCGGTCGCGGTGATCCAACTGTTGCCCTTCGTCTTGCCGATCTCTTTACAATTCGCATTTCCGGCAACGGCCCTGTTTTCGGTTTGCTGCGTGTATGGACGAATGGCCGCCGACGGTGAGGTGGCAACGGTCAAGGCATCAGGAATATCACCACTGAAATTGCTGCAGCCGGCGATCGCTTTCGCCGCGATCCTGAGTCCGGCTGCTGTTTGTATCTCCGATCTGGCTGTGTCCTGGGGACGACCCGGTGTGAATCGGATCGTGCTGCTGTCCATTGAAGACATCGCCTACCGCAGACTTCACGATAAACATTCCTACACATCCGATCATGGTTTCTCGATTCACGTTCGCGAAGTCGTCGGGCGGCGATTGATCAGCCCCACCGTCACGGTCCACAACGGGGGCAACAATGGTGCGATGAAGCTGTCGGCCAAAGAGGGGCAACTGCGACTCGATCCGGAGACACAAACGCTGCTGCTAAAGGTCATTGACAGCCACGTGGAAGGTGAACACATCCATAGTACGATTCCCGGTGAAACGGAGGTCCGAATTCCTCTCGCTGGCGCGCTTGCCGAAAAAGAGGTTCGCTTTCAAAGCCCCAGCGAACTGCCCCTCCGACTGATCCACTCCGAGCGGATCCACCAGGACGCGCACAACCATGCGGCGGTCGGTGAATTGGCGGCGCACACCGGTTTTTCGATCCTGGCATCGCGGACCCAAGACATCGCCGGTCCGATCGGGCAGGCGATCGACGCGAGGCTGAAAAACAGCGAACGACGGCTGAATCGACTGTATACCGAACCATGGCGTCGGTGGGCCGAGGGCTTCAGTTGCTTTTTCTTCGTGCTGGTCGGCGCACCGCTGGCAATGATCGCCAAGACCAGCGACTATTGGACGACCTTTGGGATCTGCTTTCTGCCGACACTCGTGATCTATTACCCCTTGTTCATCTTTGGGCTCGAGCACGCCAAGGATGGGTTGATTCCGCCTTATGGCGTTTGGATGGGAAACGCGATCTTGGCCATGATCGGAATCGCGCTGGTCGCGCGAGTCCGTCGCTATTAACAGATGCAAAATCGATTCGCCGTCACGACGCTAATCTTCGTCGAATTCGCCTTCGAAGATGTCTGCACCCATCAACGTTTGTAGAATCACTGGGCAACCCGCCTCCAACATGTCGAGCACTGCGTCAAACCCTTCCGGACCTCCATAGTACGGATCGGGAACGTCGCTGGGCCAATCGTCATCGAGATAGTCGCTGAAGACTCGGATGTGGCTTTTCGGACCATCGGCAAGTTCTTGCAAGACGCGATGGTTATCCGCGTCCATTGCCAATACCAAGTCGAATCGACTGGGATCCAAATCAGCGGATGTTACCTGTCGACCGCGGCTCTTCAACTCGTAACCGCGTAGCTCGGCGGCCGCCCGCATCCGTTGGTCCGCCGGCTCGCCAACGTGATAGCCATGAGTCCCGGCCGAATCGACATCGACGTCAACGCGAAATTCCTCCGCGAATCGTTGCATCACCGCTTCACCAGCGGGAGATCGACAGATATTACCCATGCATACGAAAAGTACTTTTTTGGTCATCGGTCCATTCGATGTTGACAATCAGGCGAGGTCAGACCCCTGACAAGCAGGCGAGGTCACTGCGTGATGAGGGAAGGAAACAACGGCCGACACGCCGCTTGCGCCGCCCGTTAATCAAGTCACCGCAAATATTGGAGCAGCAATTCACCCTTGCGTCACCTGAACTCCACCCCTCTGATGGGTGTTTCTGTCTTTTTTAGGCGACGACGGTGGCCCGGCAACCGGTCGGCCCGAGCAGGCATTTACCGCCGTTTTCACCCTATTCCGATGACCGACGCGGACAAAACCCGTCGATACTCCCAAAGGCCATCACCGCTGCTGTGGCAAAAGAGCTTGCCTTATCTGGTTACAAGGGGTAACATCTTCCCTTCTCGGAGGAGATCTGCTTATCTGATTGCCTAACGGAGCTTGGTATGAGCGTACGATTCACTCAATCCTGTCCCACTTGTGGGCGACGTGTCGAGATTCGTGCTTCGCTGCTTGGATGCACCGTCGCCTGCCAACACTGTCGGGCCGAATTCGTGGCGGAACCCGGATTCGCCGGTGGTCGCGGTCGACGCGAACCGATCCAAGCAGTGGAGTCCTCGGATGACCTGATGGCGCGGGTCGAGCAGCTGTTGCAACAACCCAACGGCCAGTCTGCCGTTTCCTGAGGCGGCCGTTTGCGAACGGGCGGCATCCTCAGCGTGAGGGATCGCTCGTAACGCACGGACGAGACGCGGTTCCTGCTTCGGCGAGCTGGCCAATGTTTCCTTGGACGCGAGTGTCGCCCCAAGTGGCCGCAATCATCACGCTATTGATTCCCGATCCGATCCCCAGCAGGGCGACGCGATCACCGGCGGTCAACTCCGACCGCTCGACGGCGGCGGCCAGGGTTAGCGGAAGTGCTACCGAGCCGGTGTTACCAAGTTCTGGGAACGTGACGCTGTCTCGCTCGACCGGCAAGCCCATCGCATGGAGCATGGCGGTCCGATGACGGGAGCCCACCTGATGACAAATCGAACGATCGACTTGATCGCGACGCCAGTTCGATTGGGCCAACAGCTGTTCCAAGGCACTGGCGCCAGTCGCGATTCCCTCGGCCATCAACCGCTCGGAATCGGTGTCCATCAAGGGCTGCATGCCCGCTCCGGCATCATCTTCGCTACGGCACAAGTCATGGAATTCCGTACGAGCTTCGGCAACCGCAACCTCGATCGGCGAGCCAAATCGAGACAAACTCTCGTGCACCAACAACCATGCGCAGCTTCCCGACCCGATGGTCAGCGAAGCGAAAGCCGGCTTCACACTCTGTCGCGTCAGGGTGACGTCGTGATTGAGCGACTGCAGCGTTCGTTCCAGGAGTGGGCGGCTATTCTCGGTGCCAACGACAATACCGGCATCAATCGCGCACGATTGGATCATGGTCGCGATTTGAACCGCACCGTTGATCAATCCCAGACAGGCATTGGAGAGATCGTAGACCCAGCAATGACGGGGCAGCGACAAACCGTGATGCACTCGCGAAGCTGTGGCCGGCTCCAGGAAATCGCGGCACACGCTGGCGTGAATCAGGCATCCGATTCTCGCCGGATCGATCTCGGCGGCATCGATTGCATGTTGGCCGCTGCGAATGCTCGGACCGCTCGGCACCGTCCCGGTCGGCCACACCCGACGCTGGCTGATACCGCTCATCAACTCCAGCCTGCCGGCGGGCAGTTTCAGGCGTTGATAGAGAGGCTCGAGACGCTGCTCGATTTGATCGCTGGTCCAAATCTCGTCCGGGATTTCGGCACCAATTCCCTCCAGATAGACATGCTTGAATCGCACCAGGTGGTCCTCGTTGTTTGTCAAGATTCTCTTGGACTTGGTTTTCGTTGGCCAGTTTCTCTGTGGGAGTGGTTATACGCGAACGACTGGAGACGGAGAACCGATGCGGGTTGCCGCACGTTGCTAGCAAGACACGGTGTTGCTAGCACCCCCGGTAGTGCTAGCGGCCGCCCCAGCCACCAATATGCAGGGAGAGTTTGGTCGAGCGAACGCAACCGAGTATTTTCTCGCCCCATCACGGATGACATATCGTCGTGTCACCCAAATCAGCCGTGGACAAATTCATCAGACGAGGTTTCACGAGGGCCCCTGTTCCGGCAAGGAATTGCGAGGCCTGGGAGTGAACGAATCTTTTCACAATCATCGTCGTCGTGTTGATGGAATCAAGCCCTCGAAAGGGTCTATCAACGGTCGGCGACGGCAGTGTGATTCGCCGCACCAGCCCCCCGATTGCGCCGGTCAACGCGTCGAACTTTGAATCACGCGCGCCCTGGTAAACACGCGACGAAGGATATGCACTGCGGTTGATCGACGCGGGAAGAATCTGCGTCAACCTTCCATTCGCGAATTCGAAGAGGACCTTTCGGATGACGTGCAAACCACTGATCGGAATGAATGCTGATTACCGCGCTGCGGCTCGCAACATGCCCGCTTACAGCTACATCGCGGCCGGTTACTTTCAGTCAGTTATCGCGGCGGGTGGTACTCCGGTGGTGATTCCACCGATGGACGACCCCGAGTCGATCAGGAATGTATTGGAACTACTTCACGGTTTCATCATGATCGGTGGTGCTGACCTCGATCCAAGAAACGACGGATTCATGCTCCATCCGAGCGTACGCCCACTCGATCCCATTCGTGAGTCGAGCGATCGAATGTTGATCGCCGAGATCGCCGAACGACGGATGCCGATACTCGGCATCGGCACCGGCATGCAACTGTTGAACGTCCATCAGGGCGGAAACCTGTTTCTGCATCTCAAAGAGGACCTGCCTTCGGCAGTCCCGCATCACGATCCCCAGGACTCCAATCATCGTCACACATTGGATGTGGTCAGTGATTCGTTGGTCGGCCGCGTCTATGGCGACGGCGAGATTCGTGTCAGCAGTCGCCACCACATGGCCATTGACGAGGTCGCTCCCGGATTCCGCGTGACAGCGAAATGTCCCGATGGCGTCATCGAAGCGATCGAAAGCGAAATGATGGACTGGTTCGCGATGGGCACTCAATTCCATCCCGAATGCGGCGCAGCATCCGCATTGGATATTCGAATTTTTGAAGAGTTCGTTGACGGCGTACGAGAAAGAATCGGTCAAGAATACCGGCTCGTCGCCTAGCTCGAACACCCAACGATTTCCTCCGCTCGCGAAGACGTCGAGGGCGAAGTGCTTTGTCAAACTCAACGATTGTGGCGTCGTTTTTCTGGTTCATCGCTGGTCTCGGCCAGTCGTGTGAATCAACCTCGCAGGAACTAGTTTGACAGAACACCGCTCCCCTCGGCGAATTCGCGTCCCAAACCCCCATTGATGAGGAACGTTTTGATCGCCGTTCCATTGACAGCAATCAGTTCACATGGATGTGTGTTTAGACGAATCTGAAGTCGCTGGTTTGGATCATGAGTTTCCACCGATAACGCACGGATTCGCGAACCCGCCACGGCATGATGTCAACGGCGGCGGTGACTGATTCATTGATCTCAACCGCTCGGTCAGGATGACCAGCATGCTCCGATCGGATGGTGGAGCGCGGCGTCGGAAATGTCGGCTAACTGAAAAGTCAGGATCGACTTTGAGACCGGGCGTGCAACGAGTCGAAGCACGCCCGGTTTTTTCATGCGCTCACGCGGAAACCGCAGCCCTGATCGCGAAGTCAATCGCGGTCGCGATCAAATCGCCAACCACCATCGTCCGACCGCTAGCCAAGCGGGAATCAACACAATCCCGGCCAACGAAGTCGACAGCACCACCTTCAACGCCGTTTGGGTGTCGCGGTCATAAAGCCGTACCAGAACGATCGGAAATACCGCCGCCGGCATCGCCGCTTCCAGCATCATTACCTGACGCAACTCCAAACTGCGCTCCCCGCTACCAATCAATGCCCCGGCAGCCAACAGCATCAGAGCTGGCATCAGCAGCTGACGAATCCCGATCGCCGACACGATCACTCCCTGGGCCCCCGACCAATTCGCTTCGACCAAGAAATCGATGATGATTGCCCCGCTGAGGATCAAGCCCATCGGAATCGCGCAGTTGCCCAACGCCGCAATCGCGGCCAAGATCGCAGGGGGTAGATAAGTATCGATCGAGGCATGGGTGATCGTGGTCGCGACGAGCACCGCCAACAAGGGAGGGCTCAACAACGCCCGCCTCCAGCCGCCAGCGGCCGATCCTGTGATCACGGCAATCCCCACGCTCCACATCGCCAGGTCGACGCCAACGTTGTGCAGGATCAAATCGACAACCGCACCGGGAAAGAATTTTTCGGCCAGTGGAAGAGGAATGTATCCGTAGTTGCAAATCCCGACACACAAGGCGAACGCGCGCTGTTTCGAAGCCGTGTTCAGCCCCACGATTGGACCCAACGTCCTGGCAAACCCCCAGCCAATCAAAATCCCACCCGCGGTCGCCGCGAACCCAAAGGCAGACGGGGTCCAAGCGACCGCCAGTGACTCAAACCGCGGCCCGGCGATGATTCGATTGGCAAAATAGGCCGGCAACAGGACGTTGGCACACAATCGGGCCAACGACTGGTCCGACTCGCTCGTGAGCCAGCCGCGGCGACGGCAAAACGCGCCCGCACCCATCACCAGAAAGACACCCAGCACACTGGAAACGATTGGCCAAATGTCTTGCATGGAGGGCGTTGCGATCTTTCATTCCGCGGTTTTTGGCACAGCTTACCCCACGACCCCCGGGCAAGAAACGAGGCCGATCAACTTATCGGAGCGTTGGAAGCGGCACATTTTCCCGTTTTTCCCTCGGAAAGCGAGAATGTTTGCCCCCCAGGGGATGGTTAGGCTTTGACTAACCGGCGGTAGACAATAAAATAACCTCGGTGATGCAGATTCATCACCATGTCACCCCCGACACATCGGTTCTGGAGGTGTTCGGCAAATGTCAGTCCCTGGCAGCCGATCGACCGACCCGCTTTCGCCGAGCGTCCGTCAGGGTTCTCCCTTTGAACCTCTTTGCGAGAGTGAACCATGATTTTAAGTTTCAGCCTGCTCGGATTCTTTTCCCCCGGTCCGCTCGAGTTAGCGATCATCGCGGGCATTGTGTTGCTCCTGTTCGGTGGCTCGAAGCTACCCAGTTTGATGCGGAACCTCGGTCGCAGCACGAACGAGTTCAAGCGTGGGATGAGCGAGTCGCTTGAGGAAGACGAGCCAGCAAAATCGTCCGAAGAGAACAAGTAGCGATGTTCGGATTCGGGCCATTTGAAATGATGGTGATCGGAGTGATCGCCGTCGTCCTGTTTGGTGGCAACCTTCCGGAGGTTGCCCGCAAGTTGGGCGGCAGCTATCGCGAATTCCGACGCGGACTCAATGAGATCCAGCAGCAGTTCCGGATTGCGGAATTCGAGGCGAAGAAGGGACTCTCGCTCGATAAGCCGGTGAAACCGGAGATCGAGGACGAGGACGAACCGTCCGAGCCAACGGTCCCCAAATTCACGCCGCCGACCTAGTGGAGATGCAAAGTGGTGTACGGAGGTCGGGCGGGTCCGTTGGCGACGAGGATCGCCAATGGTGCGTGGGCCCGATTGCAGACTGAAGCTTTGCCAGACCACGAATCGACCGGAAAATTTGCAGGTCGCCAACACCGGCGACGTGCGAACGCCAAGGAACCCAAGCCCCACGAACGGCAAGCTCAGCAATCTTGTCGAGCCAGGGGCGGCAAGTTACCTTACGGCGACGACAGAGAGGGCGATTAGCTCAGTTGGTTAGAGCGCCGTGTTCACACCGCGGAGGTCACAGATTCGAGTTCTGTATCGCCCATTTTCATAAACATCGGTCGACACTCAACTTAGAGTGACCCGCGCAGTGCGGTGCGACTTCAATCGAGGCGAGTTTCTGACATTCGATGTCAGAAACCCCAGCGAAATGAGGTTTCACAATGGCACGTCCGCGAGGAATCCCGTCCCGACGCTTTCACACATCCGGGCAATCGGTCGTCACTTTGGACGGCAAATCGTTTTACTTGGGGCCGCACGATGCACCCGAACTGAATGATTGCGTCCTCTATTGCCCGATGATTCTATAGCTCGATGGGAACGAGCAAATTTTGTTTGTCGTCCAGGACCGCGGTGAAGCCGTTCATGACGGCGCCGATGATGATGAAATACCGCTCGCTGGGTGCCAAGGTGAGGGGCCCTTCGCCGATCCAGTCCAATCGTCCTTCGGGTGTTGAAGCAAACCAGCGATGAAAATGCCCGATGACTGTGACACGATGCGGGAAAGTTGCGAAGCAGCTTTGAAGCAAAGCGTCGTCTTCCGGCTGGCCAACGTAGTACGAAAGAACGTCACGAGAATCCTCAGTGGGAAAGGTGTGTGACACGAGCACGGCCCCCAGTTCGAGCCGAGGTTGAAGCGTGCTGAAAAATCGCATCGCCGTATCGGAGTACAGCTCGCGCACGTGGTCTTCGGGTTCAACGCAAAGTCCCAGTTCATGATTGCCCCAAACTCCGACGGCGCCACACGACTTCAGCAACTCCACCGTCTCGTCCGCATCGCGGGCGTCATAGATGACGTCACCGACCAGGACGAACTTGTCGACTCCTTCCCGCCGAAGTCGCTCAATCGCTAGCGACAGATTTCGAACGTCACCGTGAATATCAGCCAGCAGTCCGAGTCTCATTAAGGATACCTTCCGCCTGAGCCAATATCGGGAAGACCTAGTAAGGGCGTATGCTTTCAGTTTGCGAAGGCCAGCCCTTCGCGTTTCGCAACTCTCGGATTCGTTCACCAAACGTCGTCATGGCGGTTCACCTGCTTGTTTGCTGTTGGGGGGTATCGTAGGCTGCTTGCAGTTTATAGGCAACAAGCGGACGCTCGCTGACTGAGGGAACAGAGACGACCACATGGCCAACAACCATTCAGACACCGAAAAACGACTCTGGGAATCTGAGACGCCGCACTACGTTCGTCGCCCCGGGCGTGAAACGTCTCTTATTAGGAGCGATCTATGGCTGCGAACCATGTACTCGGTGACCCTGCCATACATGTCGCCGATCGTCGCTGATATGGTCCGCGTTCAGCGTCTAATCGGAGCTCGTCCGGCCGAGGTCTGCAGCCTGACGCCTGGATCATTCGATCGGTCTGGCGATGTTTGGGTCGCCACTCTACCGTCAGCCAGCGAGACTGCCGTGACATTGCTAAGCGCTCATCATGTCGAGAGTTCTCAGCGGATCTTCTACTTGCAGGTGACGATGCTGATTGACTCGCTCAGAGGTCGAAGACCGCCGCATAAACCAGCCGCTCCCCAACGACGCGGAGGTGGTGTGTTCGATCGAAATGGGGGACATGCGTTGGTTCGGTACGATCGGTATAGAATCGTTCGAATTCGCGAACCATGATGTCGCAGGCGCATCGCCGGTTTCAGGTAGGTCCCTCGGAGTGGGATTCCAGATCTCCGGCTTGCGAAGTCGCAGAAGATCGAGATCGAAAATACTGAAGGATCTAGGCTCTGCACGGTCTGCCGAACGTTCCGTCGTGCCGGGCCGATGAGCAGAGGGAACTGATAAGGAGTCCGTCTCTATCGGACTCTTGGCAAGGACTTCCGCATCAATCCAAGTCAGGTCGCTGTCAATAACAGGATCGCGCGTCTGCAAGACGAGCTCGAAACGATTAGCCCCTGTGTCCAAATGCAACGGCTCCCCTGGAATGACATTCGTATCTGTGTATCGACTCTCGCGGATCCAATTCATCGGGCCTCGGCTCGGGATATCACCGAACAACTCGAATTCAAGCGTCGTTCCTTCGCGTCTAAACTTGGCTTGTCGGGTAGGCAGAACTTGTGCAAAATCTGTCAGCACAACTTTAGACACTTTTGCCTCAGAAATGGCATTGGGCTGATAGCGGACAAGAGCCAGCCGAACAATCGGCATATAGGAGGCGCCCGGATCGATTGCAATGTCGCAGTACCAGAGTTTGCGTTCAGGATGCCAATGCACGCGATGGCCGACGACGCAAACAGGTTGCTTGTTCTCTTCCAGAAGTCTCACGTACTCGTGCTGGATACGAGCGGGAAAGCTGGCAACTCGAATACGGTTGTGCGGGAGTGCCGTATCCCAAAGCGGATCTACCCCCCACTGAGACACGTAAGGAACAAGCGGATCATCAGTGCTGTCGAACTTCTGATCGTCGAGGATGATGACGCCAAGTAGTTCTCCGTCGCCCGAACTGAACCACGGGTGCTCTAAGCCAGATGCGCAAGCCGTTTCCAACCCGCGTGCTGTTGAACACATCGTCAACCCATCTTTCCTTCCAGCGAAACGTCGGAACGGTATAGACGACACGAGGTTCATCAGGTGGCGCACTGGCGGGGACAATCGTATTCAGCCCGGTCCCGATTCCCGGCAGAACCGGAGCTCCCGGATCATCGGATAAGCCAACCTGCAGTGCCGGATTCTCCGCTGGTGGCCCCAATCGGCTCACTTTGTTCTTATCCGCATAAATCGCAGGGGGCAGGTACTCCCGGAAACGTGTGGCAGCACGAATCCGATAGCGGATCAGGCGACATTTCGTATCACCAAATTCATGACGATCTCCTCGGCGCGGGGACGATCAATGGGATCATACATCTCCGCCCGAACGGCGGTATTCAAGGCGAATTCGTTGACGTGGTTTTCAGCCAGCCGTACTTCGCCAAGCTGACCTAGTGAGGAGACCAACTCAGGACCGTCTCGCTGCGGGTCATCGATCCACTCTTCCCACTCGGCCTCAATCTCGAAGTGTCCAGTGCTGCCACCGTGCAAGGTAATCCGCGCATCGAGGTCGGCATACTGGTCGCCCAATTGACGCTGCGAGACATTCAATGACTGAAATCTCGGTTCGCAGACCGGCTGTTGCGTTGCATGGACAAGCGTTAGGGACCGATGAGGTGTCACCATCCAGGTACAGCCTGACTCAGCCATCTGGCGGACATGGGCTCTCTGACCATCAGAGTCGACCCAGTCTTGTAGCCCAAACGTTGGTGAGAATGCGGTATCGACGTAGCTGGAATACTGAAGGCGTACGATCCGGCCCTTCGGAACGAACAGCGTCAGTATCCGCTTTTCCTCATTCCACTCTGGCTTGCCATCGTTGGTAAACGACTCGGCACACGGAGGGTCCTCCAAGTCGCCGCGATGTTCCTCGAGCACGAGGCGGAATCCCCTACTCTGGGGCCAGGTATCTCCATTGGCAATCTTCAAAACTAGACTGTCGCACCGCGTAGATACGATCTCAGCACTCGGCCCCAACGTTTCCGTCCCGGTCACACCGGGGAGTCGGTGCCCCGGCATTGCGCGGAGAGCCACGCCAGCGGCCGCTGGATCCGGCAGGTAGGGCGTCTCAATCTGATGCTCACGATGAATCATGTATTGTCCGGCGCTAGCCGGTCACCGGTTAGTCCGGCAGAATCGTCCGTACCAACATCCTGATTGGGTGGCCGAATTGGCAATTCCCTTCGGGTAGCCATCTCTGACACGTTTGTTGGAGTGACCAACTCGATTCTCGTGGATGGTCCTTCGTCAAATAGAGTCCCAACCTCACGAGCCGCGATCTGATAGGCATCCTTGATGCTCGTGGGGTCACCAAAATAAGCATCGAACATGCCGTGCTGCTCGCACTGAAGCTGTGACGACTTGGGAGGCACAAAGTGCCGCTCGTTGTTTGGGTTGTACTCAAAGTCAGCAGACTCCGTCGTTGCGTTGATTGCGTCGACAAACTCGGTTGTGTCGAGATACTCGTGGGGAGTTTTGTTCCAATTGCTGCGAATCACCATGCGTTCAAGCGACTCACCTTCGCTCGTTCTGTTGCGGTACACCTGAGCCGGAGGATCCACCGGCTCGAATCGCCAGTACGTTATCGGCTCGGTCACATTGGGGTCTGTGCGCGAATCCATCATCATCCCACTCCAGACTATTGCCGGCCAAATCAACAATTCGAGCTCGGATTTCGAAATTGGCTTCCGAACCGAAGCCGGGGAAGGCTCGCCTTGGGTACAGAGAATGTCACCGAAAGTCGGTTCCCGCCTTCTATTGCCTCGTCAACGACTTCCTCGGCAGCCTCCGTTTGCACGCCACTCGGAATCGTCTCCGCGAAGTACTACGCCCTGCGGCCGAGTCACAACAAGGCTCCAACCGGTCCAACGGTTAATATTGTTCATGGAAGTAGTGGTCGTCGGGATCAGCACTCGGATCGCGACTACTCGCCATCAAGGCTCCTTTTACGTAGCCTTCATCGTCAGCAAGTTCGATCCGCTCGCCGCTTCCGATGAATCGGTACGCTCCGCTGCGGCGACAGAGCGACTGCCAATCCCCCACTTCTCTTCCCGAAACTTCTTGAATGTCTATGCGATAACCACGCAGCACGTCCTCAGCGAATAAGACGATTTCTCTTGCAGCGTCGGGCCCCAATTGGATGTGCTGGTCTTTCGCCGCCGCCGACGCAGCCCGATGAGCAACCGTCATCGCTCGGCCGTGCCGGATGATGCCAAGTCCTGCGGAACGCAAAGCTGCAACAGGTTGCCGGTCTCCGGTCGTGTAGGTCACCTCGCCATCAGCACCCGGCTTTAGACTCTTGGCAATCAGATTCTGGGCCGTCAGCAGGAAATTAACCGTCTTTAAAGCCTCGCCATCCGGGTCAACCTGGTAAGCACAGAAGGAAGTCTGTGCGGAATCCCAACGGTCATCCGTATCCTTGAGTCGCAAAATCCCGCGATCCAGATCACCGTCACGATTCCACTCTCGTGTCGTGAATCGCTCTCTGTCTGCTCGCCAGGACGTCCGCGGGCAATGGTCGTCAGCTCGGTTCCATGAAAGCTCCAAGCTCATGACACCATGGGCTTCTCCCTATGCGATAATCTGCTGGTCAATCGACGAGTTGTGAGAGAGCACAAAGTCGATCACCAAACCAAGCTTTCGTAGAAGCCGCGGATAGTCCGAGTAGGAGGCAATAATGCGGTGAAAGTCTTACGTCCGAGCCTTCCGTGAAGAAGGCACGTTCTTTCGCGTAAAACGTCGCATTTTCTGTTGATCATCCGTCAGTTGCTCGCGCCGATAGAAGCTCCATGCCACGTAGAGAGCGTACTCTGCTGCCGACCCGAAACACATCATGACTAAAGAGTCACTCCGAAGCTCTGCCTTATCGTGCCAATCAGAAGAGAGAACACTCATCGAACGCTCCTCGCCCGAGATAAATTCCCCTCTACATCCGAGCTGATGTTCGCAATAAAAGCAACATAGATGCTGTCTTCGTTAAAGACGTAGTCGCGCAACAAATCATCCGTTCCGCTATTGTCACCGTCTAATGAGAAGTGCTGCTCGAACAAGCGAGTCAGATCATTGCCCTTCGTCCGTGTGCCGAGATCTTCCAGCAGTTCCTTCAGATAAATCTGCCCTTCTCCAAAAAAAAGCCTCTATGCGAGCCACCGAAAGAATCAGCAGCCTACCATAGTGGCGACAAGCAGACCAAAATGTTCCGTACGACATACGTGTGCAGATTGACCTAGCTCATATCCTTGAACTGAAACTCCCTCACCGAAGTTTCCAGAGAAAGAAGCTAACCCCATAGAGCCTGTTCTATAGTGCTAGTTCTCTCCAGCTTAATTAGCGAATCCGTTCCAATGGCAATCGCAACTAGAGCTGCTCCAGTGTTGCGAGCCAGTTTCGCCACGTGAGAAAGCTCTCCAGTATTCCTCATCCTTTCGCGCCGACGTGAGTCGTAGCGAGACACTATTGACACGCAAGTCAGCCTGCATGAGACCTTCTGATGCACGCCCGAACGAGAGACCGTCCAGATAATCTTTTGCGCCGTCATCTCCCTGTTCCTTTACACAAACTCTTCACAGCACTTGTGCCAGACGTATTCAGTCAGATCGTCTTCAGTCATATCATCTATCAGCGCCAACTCATCAGCCAACTATAGAGTTACATCAAAGCCCATCAATCGCGAACACTATCGCCATTCTATCCGCGAATTTACGCTCACAAGTGATTGTGACTCTTCCAAACAGAATGATCTCTATTTCAATCGTCATTCTGCGCCGCCAACACACTTCCCGCTTTCTGTTCGTAACCAAGCTTGAGATAGATCTCCAATACGCCGTAATGAGTCCCAAACGTCTACGTTACCACCAAGTCTAAAATACCCCTCCAGCAAGCATGCATCTGATTGCAGTCTAAAGTACATGCCAACACGTACACGCCACCAAGCACGCCAAAATCAATCGAATGCTCGCTCCGAACTCCAGAGCCGCTTCGAGATCTGCACTCCGTGTGTGTCTAGCGTAATGCCTACAAATCGGCACCCCCGACGCTGACGGTCAGTTTGATCTGCTGCTCGCGCGTGCTGAAGTTGTAACGCTCTGCCCGAGATTAACTAATAAATGACACTGTGAAGCCAGCCCCCAGACTCAGGTTCGACAAATTGAAGACGCCGATAGCCACACTTAACAGAGCAATGTCAAAACCCGCATCTATTCCTTGAGCTGTTATGTCCAGATATAGAGTATACGAGAATCCGTCGAGAGAAATCAGATCTCTAAGTGTCTCTACTAACTACAACTTTCCAACAAACTTGATGTCAGTAAGCACAACATCGACGTCCATCTTCGCTTTGCTGTCTACGCTGAACTCCACCTTTTCGAAATTCAGCTCTATAAAGATCTTTGTCACCACCAACACTAGGTCTAAGTGTTTGATGCTGCCTATAACGGCCAGCTGGGACTCGCTTTTACTATTCTTTTTGACTTTGTCTTCCACTGCGACCAGGAATCCGTTCTTGTCATTGGCGCGAAAGAGCGGATCTGTCTCGAGATTCGTTCCGAAGAGCGACCAGTTCGATATTGTCTTATTCCAGTCAAAGCGAACCGTCAGTTCATCGCCTGTCAGCATGTCCAGCAGTTAGTCACCCCTTCTCAGTGAGCCTACCATTATATCAATGACACCGATGACCGAGTTCAATGTGTCGCGAATAGTTACTGCTGAGCGCCGTTCAACAATCGCGACCCATCGATCACATCTCTCAGCTCTTCGCTTGCGTTTTTCACTTAGTCCAACTGATCGGCAAGTGCACCAGGTCCGACAATAGGTTGCCAAGTGCTCCGTTAACCGACTATAGAGTCCAGAGCGTCGAACAGCTCTTTGCCAGCAGGAATCAGATCCGCAAACACACCAACGTCACCGACAAAGCTGTCAAGTTAGTTGTGACCCGCATCTGATTGCCTAAACGCTGCGTCGCGGACTTCGGTTTTGAGTTGCTTGCCGATGTGTGCAGCTTGGTTACCGCCTTCTGCACACTTTCCGTTGCCTATAAATCTAGAGATCTGTGACTGAGTCAATCGTTCCAACCGCCAGAAGCTCAAGTTAAGAATTGAGTAGATTGAGTTCTGTGTGAGGTCAGAGAGATTGTCTTTGACTATGTCCACGAGCGAATCCGTGTAGACTTGCGACTGATCTACCAGTTCTTCCAGCGTGAGCTTTGTCGCCTCGACGCGCCTTTAGCTATTTAGCTTAGTTAGTCAGCGAGCTTTGCAACGAAGTTAAAAATGTGCCGAGAGTATTGACAAGATCTTCGAACTGCGAGTTTGCCTCTGAGACGAATTTAGAGATCTTCTCAAGCTTCTCCGCAAGTTAGTTACCTTAGCTATCACTTCTCCGAGCGAGATACAGCCGAACAGCAGTGACAAGAGAAGATTCGACACACTCCCTAGAAATGCGTCAACCCCCTCGAACTCCCCTTCAATAAACTCGCTGACGAGCCTGTCACCAGCCCGCTCAATCGCTATAGCGCGACCGGTTTTAGATTGCGCTGAACGAATCCACCGGAACGATCACCCTGTGCCGAGAAGTTAAGCATCGCCATGCCGCTCTATTCAACGACATCGACGAATACTTAGCCGTCGTTAGACTTGAAACCACGTTGAAGGTAATCGGAATTCCAGGTCACCGTGTTTGTTTCTGCTCTGCCGTGAGCCGAGTGACTCAGATGCGCCTGTGGGTCTCCTTGTATTGAATAGCGAGCGGTTGTTCTTGGGTGAATTCTCTCAGTTCCCTTTTGATAGCTTTTGCATCCCAATCTTCGGCGTCGCACCTGAGGGTCTCAATTTCAATTCTTGTATCGCTAGTCTTCGCTCTCTAATGTTAATGCTACGTGCTGCTGCTGCAACTGAGCAACACTAAAATCGCCAGAGTTCACTCAACTTTCCCGCTTCTAACGTGCGAATTCTTCCTCTTCTCTGATAATCCTGCGGGGCATCAGCAGAACCAGGATTCACCACCGTGTTATCCATAAAGATCATCTATAGCTAGAAACAAACGTTTCTACCTTCCAAATCTATCACAACACACTGAAAGTAAAATAGCTTCCCGCTCACACATGGCCAGAAAAGATTCTGGCCGTTGCCGTCTATTGACCTGCTTCCCGAAAAAAAAAAATTTTTTTTTTTTTTTTTTTTTTTTTTTTTTTTTTTTTTTTTTTTTTTTTTTTTTTTTTTTTTTTTTTTTTTTTTTTTTTTTTTTTTTTTTTTTTTTTTTTTTTTTTTTTTTTTTTTTTTTTTTTTTTTTTTTTTTTTTTTTTTTTTTTTTTTTTTTTTTTTTTTTTTTTTTTTTTTTTTTTTTTTTTTTTTTTTTTTTTTTTTTTTTTTTTTTTTTTTTTTTTTTTTTTTTTTTTTTTTTTTTTTTTTTTTTTTTTTTTTTTTTTTTTTTTTTTTTTTTTTTTTTTTTTTTTTTTTTTTTTTTTTTTTTTTTTTTTTTTTTTTTTTTTTTTTTTTTTTTTTTTTTTTTTTTTTTTTTTTTTTTTTTTTTTTTTTTTTTTTTTTTTTTTTTTTTTTTTTTTTTTTTTTTTTTTTTTTTTTTTTTTTTTTTTTTTTTTTTTTTTTTTTTTTTTTTTTTTTTTTTTTTTTTTTTTTTTTTTTTTTTTTTTTTTTTTTTTTTTTTTTTTTTTTTTTTTTTTTTTAAAAAAAAAAAAAAAAAAAAAAAAAAAAAAAAAAAAAAAAAAAAAAAAAAAAAAAAAAAAAAAAAAAAAAATGGCCTCCACGAATCACCGGTTTGCGCCGCCACTTCTCCGCTCCTAAGGGCTGCATCAAAATCCAGCCCCGTCGATCGCCGGAAGGGGCCGTTGGCGGGGCTTGCGAAAAAAAAAAAAAAAAAAAAAAAAAAAAAAAAAAAAAAAAAAAAAAAAAAAAAAAAAAAAAAAAAAAAAAAAAAAAAAAAAAAAAAAAAAAAAAAAAAAAAAAAAATATCGACACAACTCTACAATCGAAATAACACTATACACCACTACGATCAAAAAAAAACGAACTTCTTTAATTGATTGTAACAAAAAATGTAAAAAAAAAAAAAAAAAAAAAAAAAAAAAAAAAAAAAAAAAAAAAAAAAAAAAAAAAAAAAAAAAAAAAAAAAAAAAAAAAAAAAAAAAAAAAAAAAAAAAAAAAAAAAAAAAAAAAAAAAAAAAAAAAAAAAAAAAAAAAAAAAAAAAAAAAAAAAAAAAAAAAAAAAAAAAAAAAAAAAAAAAAAAAAAAAAAAAAAAAAAAAAAAAAAAAAAAAAAAAAAAAAAAAAAAAAAAAAAAAAAAAAAAAAAAAAAAAAAAAAAAAAAAAAAAAAAAAAAAAAAAAAAAAAAAAAAAAAAAAAAAAAAAAAAAAAAAAAAAAAAAAAAAAAAAAAAAAAAAAAAAAAAAAAAAAAAAAAAAAAAAAAAAAAAAAAAAAAAAAAAAAAAAAAAAAAAAAAAAAAAAAAAAAAAAAAAAAAAAAAAAAAAAAAAAAAAAAAAAAAAAAAAAAAAAAAAAAAAAAAAAAAAAAAAAAAAAAAAAAAAAAAAAAAAAAAAAAAAAAAAAAAAAAAAAAAAAAAAAAAAAAAAGAGCTGCAGGCGTAAAAAAAATATGACCGCTTCCTAAACAAAAAAAAAAAAAAAAAAAAAAAAAAAAAAAAAAAAAAAAAAAAAAAAAAAAAAAAAAAAAAAAAAAAAAAAAAAAAAAAAAAAAAAAAAAAAAAAAAAAAAAAAAAAAAAAAAAAAAAAAAAAAAAAAAAAAAAAAAAAAAAAAAAAAAAAAAAAAAAAAAAAAAAAAAAAAAAAAAAAAAAAAAAAAAAAAAAAAAAAAAAAAAAAAAAAAAAAAAAAAAAAAAAAAAAAAAAAAAAAAAAAAAAAAAAAAAAAAAAAAAATTTTTTTTTTTTTTTTTTTTTTTTTTTTTTTTTTTTTTTTTTTTTTTTTTTTTTTTTTTTTTTTTTTTAAATCTAGGTCGCGGCTTTTTTTTTTTTTTTTTTTTTTTTTTTTTTTTTTTTTTTTTTTTTTTTTTTTTTTTTTTTTTTTTTTTTTTTTTTTTTTTTTTTTTTTTTTTTTTTTTTTTTTTTTTTTTTTTTTTTTTTTTTTTTTTTTTTTTTTTTTTTTTTTTTTTTTTTTTTTTTTTTTTTTTTTTTTTTTTTTTTTTTTTTTTTTTTTTTTTTTTTTTTTTTTTTTTTTTTTTTTTTTTTTTTTTTTTTTTTTTTTTTTTTTTTTTTTTTTTTTTTTTTTTTTTTTTTTTTTTTTTTTTTTTTTTTTTTTTTTTTTTTTTTTTTTTTTTTTTTTTTTTTTTTTTTTTTTTTTTTTTTTTTTTTTTTTTTTTTTTTTTTTTTTTTTTTTTTTTTTTTTTTTTTTTTTTTTTTTTTTTTTTTTTTTTTTTTTTTTTTTTTTTTTTTTTTTTTTTTTTTTTTTTTTTTTTTTTTTTTTTTTTTTTTTTTTTTTTTTTTTTTTTTTTTTTTTTTTTTTTTTTTTTTTTTTTTTTTTTTTTTTTTTTTTTTTTTTTTTTTTTTTTTTTTTTTTTTTTTTTTTTTTTTTTTTTTTTTTTTTTTTTTTTTTTTTTTTTTTTTTTTTTTTTTTTTTTTTTTTTTTTTTTTTTTTTTTTTTTTTTTTTTTTTTTTTTTTTTTTTTTTTTTTTTTTTTTTTTTTTTTTTTTTTTTTTTTTTTTTTTTTTTTTTTTTTTTTTTTTTTTTTTTTTTTTTTTTTTTTTTTTTTTTTTTTTTTTTTTTTTTTTTTTTTTTTTTTTTTTTTTTTTTTTTTTTTTTTTTTTTTTTTTTTTTTTTTTTTTTTTTTTTTTTTTTTTTTTTTTTTTTTTTTTTTTTTTTTTTTTTTTTTTTTTTTTTTTTTTTTTTTTTTTACGAACGCACGCGGTCTCCTCTTTTCTTTTTTTTTTTTTTTTTTTTTTTTCGCCTCGATATCCAGACAGCGTTCGATCCTCTCGCCAGATCTGTGGAACGTTTGACGCGCAGGCGACATCTAACGCCTGATCGATTTCACTGACCGGAAAAAGAAAGCATACGTCTTCAAGAAGAGCGATACGTTCGGCAGCGTCTGGTTGAGGAGGAAAAGACGAACGCGTGCTTTCCGCGATACAGGACGTCGTCTTCAGCGACATTGGCTTTCATCAAGAACGCTGCGATCGAGTTTGCATTCAAACTTTCAATGCGATTGCTGCGATCACGAATACGTTTCGCCTCTTCTTCCGGATCTGGTGTTCCGATTCCATGAGCGGCATCCAAGTCTTCGCTAAAGTATCCTTCAGGAGGTCGGTCGTCGGCGTAAAATTGCTGCTCGTTGCTACCCAAAATACGACCGGCAACACAGCATTATCACCATCCGCAGCAACTCGTTCCTTGAATTGCTGTTCGAGCCGAGGGGAAATCTTGTCTTGTGAACTAACCTGTGCCGCGTTCGCTACCGAGAGCACATCTCGTCGGCCGTTCGTGTTGAAACGATACTTGGCGATTCTCCCGTTAGGCAACTCCGCCTTAATAACCGTGAAAACGCCCGCACGTCGCCCAAGTCCAACAGTTTCTGTCCACTGATCCAAGACGACAAAATCCGCCGCCGCCGCCTCATTAAGCGTCTGCGTCCCTTGTTAAAGGCACGTCCTCGCCATTCGTCGTGCCAGCAAGGAGGTGAAAGAGGGCAAAGGCCCAGGCAAGCTTGCGTCGCAAACGCTCTATCACGGTTGTCTGCATGAGAGTTCTCCTAAAGGCCAGTATCTGAAATTCAAACCGTGTTTAGGAATTAATGCGTTGGCGTGTCTAAGACCGAACAACCAGGCGTTGGGAATGGTTCGCGACAGGACTTTCCCAATCTGGCGAAGGATGTGGATAGCTTTGAATGCCGCCGTCAGGCCGGCGCAACCAATCGATCACGGAATGGCGAGTTCTTGCCATTTGCACCAACACAGCTTCAAACGACTTCCTTGCAGGCAAATCATCGCTTGAAGTGTCGCATTTGCAGACTGCAACGCTGAGCTGCAATACGCATAAGAATGCTGGACCGCGTATGCCCAGATACATCAAGTGATCCCCAATAAATGCCGAACGGCCACACCTCGCTAGTGAATTGGAGGGAGTCAGGCAATCGGTCGTGTTCGGCTAACCCCTAACAGTGTTAACGAAAACAGTGCCTCTGTCCGCATTTGAGGTCTGCAGATTCGTCATGTCAACTGTTTTATTTGGCTCAAGCTGCTATTTACGCTAACCGACCGTGCTTGCTGATCTGTTTCTGCGGGTGGACCGTTCACGCAAATTGCGTCAGAGTGCGCTGTTGGCCATTCAAAATGCCCTACTGTGGATCACGGGTATCTAGCTCGTTTTTCGTCTCGCCCATCTGGTATTAAGTGAGAGAGATTCTCCAAAGAACTTTTGTCCGGCATTGTTCGCGTGGTGTGAAGAAAGCGTGCGGTGTGAAGAAGGTTGGAGGGCCAATCGAACGATCAAACCTTCGGAAGGCCGTCACGAAGTTTTGCAGGCGTCTGGTTCGCTTCAGGATGGTGAAATAGATAAAAAGAGCCCTCTGGGCGAGCACGGCCGCGTACCTTGGTTTGCCGGCGCCGATTCGCGAGCGCATGATTCTTCCGAGATTGAACGCCATCGCCGCTGACATGTAACGCTTGCCCCCACGAGAATGTTAGAGATTGCAAAGTACTGCGATCCGAATGCCGACAAAGGGTAAGCTTCTTCGGCTTGGAATTGCTGATATTGCTCGTCGTCTTGGCTGCAAACGAAAGCGTTGTCGCTATCTGATATCAGGAACGTTGATCTAAACGAACCATCCTTAGCGACACTGAGTTCGTGTACTTCGCGCTGTCCGCTGCTTGGGCACCAAAAGACTCCGAACAGCAGCCCGGGATAGGCGAGCAAGAGAAGCGTAACTATGAAATGTCTCACGCGATTTCATCGAGCCAGGTGATTTGGCTCTCCCCGCTTTTCTGATTTGTGTTGGCAACGACTCGCTTCGCCCAGGGTTCATTGACTTCTGCTGCGAGCGGGGGCGTGCGATTGCCTCAATATTCGTTGCTCAGCTCAAATAGCTTCGGATGAAAGCTCCCAGAAGTCGGTGGAAGTCGGCTTTCTTCGTCAAAATCGGGCACCGGTGTTACCGGATAGGGCTGTTATTATATCAGGCATGAGCCGTTTAATCCCTACGCGTTCCAAACCCTCACTGGGCCGAACATCTTGAAATGCTGCGGCGACTTAGCGGCGAAGCCTGAGAGCATCGGCAACTACCCGCCCGTTCAGTACTGACTGTGTGATCAGCCATCGAGTCGAATCGCGAGCAAGTCTGGCGTGGCGCAGATCGGTGGGAGCGTACCAGTACGCACAATCCGCCGAAATGAGATTCGCCGGCGTCGGCCGCCGGTGCCGCGCCCGGAAACTCGCTTCGGTGTCCGCAACCTACCGCAGTTCGGCGATTGCCTAGGCCGCTTCGGGCGGTCCAACCGACTGCAGGTTGGGAGCGTATGATGACGCTTTTGTAGGGCGACATACTTGGTTTTAGCAACCGCCGGATTGAAACCGCTGCGACCCATGCGCTCGAAGTGGCCAAATCGTGCAGGTGCTTAACCGGATCGCTGAATCGGTCGGTCCAAGTGGGTACCGAGCAGCTGTTCGGCCGCAGTGACGCGGTAGCCAGTGTCCCGTTTCCGCCTCACTTTTCACTTTATCGTTTGATGGCGTTTTGATTTGCGGCACGGCAATCAGGCACCGCGGTCATGCGGAAATGCCGCACCTCAGCAGTAGGCAACGAAATTCGGCATCAACGGAACGTTTGTTGGCAAATGGTGTCACGATTGATCGTCGTGACGACGGCGTTCATATTCGCATCGCCGGTCATTACACCTGGACTGGCAAAGCGATCGCCAAGCTTGTTGGCATGGGCTGCGGCGGAATGATATTGATGTGGATCTTCGTCATCGTAGTGTTGACTAACTTCAATATCCCTAGGTTCTGGTTCTCGATTCTGCCAATCGTGCCGCTAATCGTTCCGGCATCCATTTTCGCGGTGCGGTCTTTGGCCTCACAGTTATCCGCTAAGGTGGAAATCAGCCAACGTGGAGTAGAACTCGAATTCCGCAACCAGCTCACGTCACTTGGCTGGGACGAAATAAAGTCGGTGCGTCCCGTTTACATGCGTAAACCAGGGGAGCAATTGTATCCTGACCTGAACAATCCCTATCGCAAAGGAGCCGGCGACGGAGTTGCGTTTGAGACGCCGCATGGTGAATTCCGTCAGATCTCATGGTGGCATGACGAAGTCTGCGTCTGGGTCGCAAACCTGATCACCGCTTACGCAGCCGAGCACAACATACCGATGCGGCGGTCGCGGATAGCAGAGGCAGACCCGACTCCCGCCGAATTCCCAGCCAGAATCGATCGCAAGAATCTGCTGAAAATCGGGTTATTGGCAACCCCCATCGCCGCATTCTTCGTCTATGGATTTGGCAAAACGGCCTACGAGGCGAGCACGATAGGCTCTTGGCAGCAGACGAACGGAACGGTGATCGAAAGTCGTGAGGGAGAGCAAGCGGCCCGCGTGATCGACTACGTGATTGAATACGAATATGAAGTGCGAGGAAAGGTGCTCCGGTCCGATCGCTATTGCTTTGACACGGGATACTCTGAGGAAATCGACTCGGCAATGCGATCGCTTGCTGTTGGGGACCAAGTGACAGTCACCTATGCAGCCGGAAGACCCCTCGCGCACCGTCCTCGACACCCGATTTCCCTGGTTTGAGGGGATCGCGGCAATGGTCTGCGCCATCGGGTCTATTGCCGCCCTGGTTACTTTCGTCTACTCGTTGTTGGGAACGGATTCAGAAGCGGCGGAGCAATTCGACGTAACACCTGAAGAAGAATCCTAAAGACCAGGCGGTCTCGATCGCGATCTTCGACAGTTAACCACCGGGAATCACCGTCTGCCAAAACAACGATGCGGACCAGTATTGTTCAAGGTGCGATCAAGAAAATCACGCGGAAGCTCGACTTCGGCAAAAAGGTCAGTATCCATACTTTGTGCCATTCTTACGGGACGCATCTTTTGGAGGCGGGCGTCTCGCTGCGAGCGATCCAACAGTACACCGGAACACCGAAACAGACCATCGAAAGTCGCACCGGTGGCGGGGACCGAATCGGATTTACGAGACGGCGTCGAGCGGGAGGCTTGTCCAACTTCGCGTAGTTCTACGCCGAGCTAAGTCGCATCGGCGTGGTCCCGTCGTCCGCCGCGCGAGAGTCTTGACACACGCTCTGACGAGTCCAGGGATCCAGGAAAAGAACCGCTCCAGTCGCAAATCAACGGTACTTTTGCGGTATCCACTGCCGCTTACTCGGGAACGTCCACGTTGTTGTCGATTAGATGGAAGTGACTCTGGTCGATGTAGATTTCCTCCATCGATTTGTCGTTCCCAAGAGTGTGTGGGACAGGGTATTTGCCTTCAATCGCCTTGTCGAAGTAAATGCTGCATCGATAGCGAGTGTGATGGAGTTGCGCGAGTCCGATGAGAGGATAGAAACGCGGTGGATCGACATATTCTGCGGTCTTCTCTTTGACAATTCGACAAATGTCACGATGCACCTTCAGCAAAGCAGGCAATCCCAGAGCGGGAACGTTTTCGTTCAACGCATTCAAGATTTGCGCGTCACTTGGCGGCTCCACGGCGTCTGGTGTCCCACCCGATGTGGTCTTGCCGAGGATTTGAAAGAAGGGTTCATTTTTTGCTTTCTGGTACGTTGGCCTATCGAGATTCAACAGGCCGTGCCTGTTCCCCATTCTCAAGACTGCAACCACCGTTCCACGCCGTGTAGCTTCCTGTACGGGGTCGACTTGCGGATCGACCCTGGTGGATGTGATCGTATCCAGACCGGCGAGTGCCCCCTGCTGATTCGGAAAGTAGATGACTTTGGTCATCAGGTGCCCCGATAACGCGTGCTCGAAGTCTGCCTCGGTGAAGACAACTTGAATCGCATTGTGATCAAGATACGGCTTTGTCTTCGCCGTTGCTTCACGGAGTTCGAAGGAAACAAGAAGATTGGCACCTGCAAGCTCCGGTATCTTGCTCAGTTGTAGCTGATGCGTGATCCCCTGCGCCAGGTTCATTCGCCCGGGACAGACGATCGGCGCCGTGGGGGAGTCGGAGGTCGCACAGAGAACGTTCAGACCTTGGGGCGCCGTGAATAGAATTTGAGATTTGGGCTGATTGCCAAAAGTAGCGAGGGGAGCGTCGCTTGTGTTCTTGCCTTGTGCTGGGTGTGATTTGATTCTGGCAATCCACTGGCCGCCTCGCTTTAGCTCGACTGTCCCTCCGATGATGGACAATTGCGTATTTGGATCGACGATCTCAATCAGATAGGCCCCAGCCCTCAGGCGAGTCGTTGCACCCGCTTGGCTAACCGTGAGTTGCTCGACTGTCTTGCCATCCTGAGAAATTCGGATGGGCACGTCGGCAGCTTCGTTACTCTCGATCGTAACCGTACCTTTGCCAGTCTCGATGACCAGGACGGTCGACGCTAATATTAACAGCAGGCAGCCGAGGGCATTGATGATCTGGCGTTTGTACCGTCCGAGAACACCTGACGCCAGTGCAGGTTTTTGTTTCAGACTTTCCGGAAGTGGGACGGTCGTCGGATGCTGTACATGTGCTAAACAATCTCTCAGTAACTCGGCGACTTCGTCCGCAGAATCAAATCGCTCGCAGCGAGATTTTGACAACAGCTTCGCCACGATCGCATCGAGCCAAGCGGGGACATCGGCGTTCGTCTCGCGAATTGGTCGCGGTGATTCGTCCGTGATTCGTCGCATCACGGCGTAGCTGGTATCGGCGCGAAACGGCGGGTGTCCGGTGCTCAGGGCATACAGCGTACAACCGAGTCCGAACAGGTCGCTACGTGCGTCGATCGATTCGCCACGCACCTGTTCCGGCGACATGTAATGAGGCGTACCAGGATGAATTCCGCTGCGAGTCAAACAGGCGTCGTTCTCGGCACGAGCCAATCCAAAATCAGTCAGCAACGCTCGCTCGACACCTTCGTCTAGCAGAATATTCGATGGCTTCACGTCGCGATGGATCAGCCCTTGCCAATGCGCGGCGGCAAGTCCCTTCGCCGTCTGCATCCCAATGCGCAGAATCTCAGCGACTCCCAAGGGACCATCGCGATCAATTCTCTGTTGCAGTGAACCGCCATGTACGTACTGCATCACCAGAAACGGAACTTCATCCCCGTCGGATTGCACATCAAGGATCGGCACAACGTGATCGTCCACGATGGCGGCCGCCGCGCGTGCTTCGCGTGCAAATCGCTGTCGGGCTGAACCGCTTTCCGCCAAATAAGGAGCCAATACCTTCACCGCCACCGGACGATTCAGCTCTGTGTCGTAAGCCTTGAACACCACACTCATGCCACCACTGCCGATCAGTCGCTCGATATCATATCGCCCCAGTCGACCGAGCATCTCGGGATGTTTGGGCGGTGAAAGCAAAGACTTGGCCATCGCCTCCGTCCCTGCGGACGGTCGTTTCCAGCGCTGACGGGCGTCCATCGATTCGGCGTCTACGTCCAATGTATGCTCAGGCCGTGATAGCCATCGGTGCACTTCCAGCCACTGCGCTTCGCCAGCAGCAAGGTTTGTCAGACGTCGTTGGCATTGTTCACACGATTCGACATGTTGAGCAATCTGCGCCACGACGTTGCTCGAACGAATGTGGTCGTCGTTGGCATCCAGCAAAGCTGTCAAATTCAGTTCATCACAACTCATCATGGATCGAATCCTCCAATGTTTTGACAACGTTTTGCAACCGGTGCATCACACGGCTGCGAGCGATGTAGACACTACCTGGGCTCATGCCCAGCTGAGCAGCCACTTCGGGCACGCCTTGTTGCAGCACGCTGGTGCGATGGAACGCATGCCATGTCGACTCGCTCACTTGACTGCGAACGATCTCCGACGAACGCAAAAAGATTTCGCGGCGATACTCCATGTCAAAATCACTCGACACGTCCGATTGCCACGCCAACTCAGCCAACTTGGCGGCCGCTACGTCACCACCTTCTGCCCAGGGACGATGTTTTCGGCGGGTCAGAAAATCGATGGCTGTATTGCGCAATCCGGTACAGCCACAATCGAAATGGCCCACGATCATCACGCTTCAACCACCCCGTCACCGCGTTTGCGACAGCAGCCAGAACTTCCTGAACGCAATCGTCCGCATCGGCTCTCTGCAAGCCCAAACTCCGTGCGGACCGATAGACAACCGGTGCATAAACGTCCGCAAACTCATCCCATGCTGCGACGTCCCTCGCATCCTGCAATCGCAGAATCAGGCTGGCTCGCGTTTCAGGAGAACGAATTGGCACCGTAGGGACTCCGGGGCGAAATGACTGCGTCTATCAAATTGACTCAGCAAGCGAGCCAACCTTTCACGACAGTTCCCGGATTATCCAGTTTTCAGGCAGAGGAGACTGCCAGAATACCAGAGGTGCGCTGACCGATGCCGAAAAAATGGGCATTTCCAATCACCCTCAGTTGGATCGCCCGGGAGAGATTCCGGTGTCGGCCGCCGGAGCATATTGGCGAAGTGGCCGAAACTCGCTTCGGTCTCAGGCACCGACAGCAGTTGGCCGCTCGCACAACTGCTTTCGGTTGGTCCCACCTCGTGCACGAATGCGAAACTCGAACTGCGTTAGGTGTTCGATGCAGTACGGATCTGCATACTACACTCTGTGGCCAGCCTACTCTAATCTGGCTCCCTTCTCCCCCTGTAATGAAAGCGAGTGGTGCTCGCTTTCATTGCAGGGGGAGAAGGGCTGGGGATGAGGGGGCAGCAAACAGGCGGCACCTGAGAATCGGAGGGGCAACATGAGCAAGAGATTGCAACGTGACCATGACGCAATCCAATTTGCTCGTCACCAGCGAGCCACGGCAAATGAGTTTTCGCAAGACGTCTGGCAGATGTTGCGAAATCGTCGATGCCGAGGCCAGAAGTTTCGTCGTGAATACCCGATTCCACCATACACCGTCGATTTTTGTTGCGTAGCGCTGAACCTGATCATTGAAGTCGATGGTGAACACCATCAAACCGCCGAAGGTCTTCGGCATGATCAGCACCGCGACCGTTATTTGGGAGAACGAGGATTTAAGGTGCTGCGGATTCCGAGTTACGAGGTCTTGCGGCATGCGGCTGCCGTGCGGCGGCAGATCGAACAGGCAATTGATGAGCGAATGTAACGAACGCGACCCCCTCATCCCCAGCCCTTCTCCCCCTCAGGCGAGAGCGAGCACCACTCGCTCTCGCCTGAGGGGGAGAAGGGAGCCAGAATGAAATTAGCGCGATCACACCGAATGCAGAAAACGAGATTTCTTCATTGACGCGGTTGCATCGACCGAGCGGAGTTCGGTCGGGGCGTATCTCGCTTCGGTCTTTTTCACCGACGCGCCGAATCGCATTCGGCCAAACGGCTCCGGTTTCATCGACCGGTAGACGAAACGTGAATACTCCGAATTTGGCCGAAGATCGCGGCTAGCCATTAATCGCCCCCGAACGGATCCGCTACACTCGCGACTCGACTCCGGGCCCATTTTGCGAAACGGGAGGATGCGTTGGGAGACTCTCTACGCCGGCTAGGGGCGGGAATTACCGTGACACTACGACGGCCTGAATTGCGTCGATCGTCGTTAATCAGTGTCATGCGCGGCCATGATCTGGTAGATCGTGTCTAGCATGAGAATCACCTTGATCGAGTTCTCTTCTGAATGCATCGCCGGCAAATACTTACCGTGCCCCACAACATTGCGGTTCGGAAAGTTGTCAGCGACAGGTGATAGCCAATCTGTAAATATTTCCAATACCGGTCCGTCAAGGATGAAATCGATAACAGATTCTGCAACTCTTTCGTCGACGTGCTTCCGCTTCGCTTTTGTCGCCAGAATATCGCGAAACGTTATTGTCTTCGATACTTGCCGAAAAGGAACATCGACGCCGGGCGTAATGTTCGCATAATTCCAATCAGTAACAACACCTTCAATTTGTGGTATTAGCGCGGAGATACTTAACGAATACCGGCCTTCCGAGTGCGCGGCGACAGCGTCTTCGAACAGCGCTGAGCGGGATTTGAATGCCGGCACGTATTGCCAAGATTTTACAAGTTCGGAGACAAATGCGGGGGTGCAATGATCGACGAGTAACTTTCTCGCTCCGGTGGGCTGCCCCTTTTTTGCATAGATCGCAAATCGCGCTATGCGGGTATGGCAGAAGCGCGGGGCGGACCACAAGGCGATCGGTTCAACTTCTGACAAGACCGCGGCATGGTTGTGAAGCGCAAGCTCGCGCAACCACTGGTTGTAGTACTCCGCGATTCGCTTTCCCATTTCCCAGTCAGGTGGATTTTGATCATTTTCTTCCGCCTCGCTCACCTTAGGGAGGTGACTCGGATCGAAATCAAAGAAGATCTGCCAATGCCGTCCGTCCCAGCAAATGAAAACGAAAGCAACAGATTGACCGTTGTACTTCGGAAAACAGGCCGTTTCGAATCTCTCGACATCGCAAATGTGAACTGGGGCGCCTTTGACGAAACTCCTCCCCTCAGGCATTACGGCCTTTAAAGACCATTGAATATCTGAATTAAATTCGACGATCGGATCTTGCTTTGCCGGTAGCCGAATAAGGCATTGTCGGATTTTGAAATCGTCCGGAAGGGTTTTGGCTTCAATCCGGCGCTTTAGTTCAGGCTCAATCCATAATCGATGGATGCTGTCGAAAAGATTCTGTTGTCCTTCGGCGTCTAGCACCGGTCCCCTCGCTGCTGTAACGACGTAACGTCGGGACCCTGGGGGCCCTATGTTGGCTTGGAAATTCGGGTTTAGCTTGGCTACCCGATCGCTCAGAACTTCATATAAACCGAAGTTTCAGAAACTTGTTGACAGCAAAGATCCGCTTTTGGTTCAGTCATTCTGGGTTCAGGTCCTAACAGGGTAGCCTGTAAGATCCCGTTTTTCCTATCGGAGAAGCCGGATTTTCTTTTGGGAGTGATGCCGGGGTTGTGCTGTTGGCGGTCTGCGGTTGGTGCTGGACGCCTAAGAAAATTTCGGCCCGCCTTGAGCGCACTCCGGTGGCCGACACGAATGGCACTAACTTAAGCGATTGTGTTCGCAATCGCGCGATTTCTTGAAGGCGAGTGACCATACGTGTCAGTGTCCGCGCAAGTATTGCAGTAACGTTCGTTTGGCCACCGTGATAGGCAGAGCATTTCTCCGTGAAGCAACAGCTAGGAGCCATGGAATCACACCCAGGCTTTTCCGCCTAAGAATGGGACCCGCCTGCATCGAATTCTAATCAGGCGGCTGGAATCGCTGTCTATTTGAAGGCGATTTCGATGACAAGCTTGGATGACGTGCGCGCTCGCTTTGCGCAAAATGAGGGGCTTCCATTTGCAGACATAGTTACCGAAGCCAACATCTTGGACGTTCTCAACGAACATGACATCCAGTTTAGGGACCGAGTATTTAACCCGATCACAACGATCTGGGGATTCCTCAGTCAGGTACTTAGCGAAGACCACAGTTGCCGCGACACCGTATCTCGAATCATCGCACATCGTGCGGCAAATGGCGAAAAGGTTTGCTCGCCAAATACTGCCGGCTACTGCAAGGCGCGAAGTCGTATACCCACAGATGTTTTGCGTTCTTTGGCGACACGAACTGCAGAGGAGTTGCATGCGAGCGTCGCCGCGGGCGAGTGGAAATGGAACGGTCGTTCGGTATTCATTCTAGATGGCTCAACGGTATCGATGCCGGACACGGTCGAGAATCAAACAGTGTACCCACAGCCGCCCAGTCAGAAGCCAGGGATCGGCTTTCCACTTGCCAGAATCGCGGTGTTGCTGTCGCTGGCAACCGGAGCGTGTCACGATTTATCGATCGCGGCGTACAGCGGCAAGGGAACCGGTGAAGCGAATCTCTTCCGACGAATGTACGACACTCTCAAACCCGGTGATGTAGTTCTGGCCGACGCCCTATTCGACGACTACTTCATCGCCTGCGAATTATGCGATCGAGCAATCGACCTTGTTGCTCACGCTCAGCACGAGCGCACTGGCAGTTGGGTAGCAGAAAGCAGACTCGATAGTGACATCATCGTTTGGCAGCGTCCCAACAAGC
Organism: Pirellulaceae bacterium; assembly: GCA_963734865.1. Taxonomy (GTDB): domain Bacteria; phylum Planctomycetota; class Planctomycetia; order Pirellulales; family Pirellulaceae; genus CBDCUW01. The sequence goes on along the minus strand of CAVTIV010000014.1, from coordinate 248,524 downwards.
CTCGCGGAATGACGGGGGAGCGATATCGGAGATATCCAAAAGAGTTGTCAATGCGGCAGGTGACGGTTGACGCGCGCGACAAGAACAACCGCGTTAAGCAGTTTAAAGTCGTTACTACGATTCTCGATGTCTCGATCGATGGGAAGCAGATCGGCGATTTGTATGAGCGGCGGTGGAGCGGAGAAGTCGACATACGTTCGATCAAATCGACCATGCAAATGGACATCCTCCGTTGCAAGACGCCAGAGATGGTTCATAAAGAAATTTGGACTCACCTGTTGGCTTACAACTTGCTCCGCACCGTCATGGCCGTCGCTGCCAACGAGAATGACATCGACCCTCGCAAGGTGAGTTTCAAAGGGGCCAAACAGACATTGACTGCCTTCGCTCCAAAGATTGAAGCCGCCCGGCCAGAGGATCGTGCGCAGTTGATTGATGCGATGCTTACGACGGTCGCCTACCACCGCGTAGGCGACCGCCCTGGACGCTGGGAACCGCGGGCGCGGAAACGACGACGAAAGCGAGGCGCACGGCTAACGCAACCCCGAAACACGACCAAGCAGCCGCACAACCGGTCGAAGTGGTTTTAGGGCCTATATCAAAGAACCATCAGCCCAATCGGCGACACTCTTTGTTTCTACAAAGTGGGCAGCGTTGCCATGTCCAACCTCATGATCCTCTCTCGGATCTGCATTCGAAGCCAAAGACGCTAAGTCGCGGCGCACAAACGGAACCACCATGAGATAGAGTGCAGGCACCATCGGCGCTCAGTAGCTGGTGATGAGACCGATCGAAGATCGCTTAAGTTAGTGCCATTCGTGGCCGACACCGGTAGGCATTTGGACACGTCGGTAAACTGCTCCCGTGACGGCCACCGGTTATACCTGACAAGGTGCAGTTAGCAGCATCGTCCCAATCAACCTCGGAGCGCAATGAGGTTGCAGTCCGTGATTGGATTGGCGATTGGAAGCAAACCGCAATGTCCAGAACTCTAATCGAATGCAATCGAGGCGTAATTGGCTTCGAAGAGTTCAGCGTTGACGTGACGCTTGCTGAGCCAACCGCCTAATCCTTCTTGCCATGTCGCTGCTCCAGCAACCATGTGTACAACTCGGGGTTGTCGTACGTCTCGGTCCACGAGTCGTGACCGGCCTCCGGATAGATCGTCAGCTTTGGATTGCCACCGACCTTCTTGAGTTCAGCGACCATCTCCTGCGACCGTTCCAAAGGCACGCTGGTATCCTCCGCTCCATGAAATGCCCACACCGGCAAAGGGGCGATTTGCTTTGCCCAGTACTTTTCGCCGCCGCCACAGATCGGTGCGATGGCCGCCAACCGATTCGGAGCGAAGGATGCCAACTGCCACGTGCCGAAACCACCCATGCTCAGGCCGGTCGCATAAATCCGGTCGTCATCGATCTTGTACTTGCTACCGAGATCATCCAGCAGCGCAACGAGTTCAATCGGTTCTTGGCTGTTACCACAAGCAGGACGTGCCTGCTTGGTATGACAAACTCAGCGAAGAAGACCGCTGGTCGGCGCAAGCCTTCTTCTGGGAAGCCGTCGCCAAGACGTGTTGCAAAAGCCCATCGATCTTCTGCTATGACCTGATGAACGAACCGGTCGTTCCCGGCGGAGACAAGAAGCGTGACGATTGGCTGGGGCCGGGATTCGGTGACAAGCACTTTGTACAGTTCATCGCATTGGATCGGCAAAACAGAAACCGGACGATCGTTGCTCGCCAATGGATTCGCACGCTCGTAACGGCAATCCATAAGCATGACAGGCGACATCTGATCACAGTCGGCCTAGTGCCGTGGAGTCTCGACCGGCCCGGCCTGACTTCCGGATTCGTCCCCGAGATGATCGCCGACGATCTCGACTTCATTGCCATGCACATGTACCCAGAGGTGGGCAAAGTGGCTGACGCCATCGAGACTGTCAAAGGTTTTGCGGCGGCCGGCAAACCAGTTGTCATCGAAGAGACCTTCACTCTGAAGTGCGGTGTGGATGAGCTTGAACAGTTCATCGACCAATCACGGCAGCACGCCACCGGTTGGATCGGTTTTTACTGGGGAGAGACACCGGACGAAATTCGCCCGGCAAAGACGATTTCCGAGGCTCTCACATTGAGTTGGCTGGAGTTGTTTCAGAAGAAAGGCAATCAGATTGCTGGACGCGGTGACTCATTTCTCAAGAACGGCGTCACCGCTCACCGAGGTAATTCAGACGACTTCCCTGAGAATACAATCCAAGCATTCCAAAGTGGAATCGATGTTGGTTCCGACTGGATCGAACTTGACATTCTCCGCACCAAGGACGGACAACTCGTTGTCATTCATGATCAGACAACGAATCGTGTCGGCGATCAGGATCGTGTCGTGGCTGACTCCACCTACGAAGAGCTTGCGAAGGTCGATGTCGCCGCCGACTTTCGACGACGAAGGGCAAGACCGTGGAAGAATGCCCGCCGCAACGAATTCCGTTGTTGGAGGACGTTTTGCGGTTGGTCTTGAAGCAAAACCGTACCCGCGTCTCGATTCAACCCAAGATGGATTGCGTGGCTGATGCTGTGGCCCTGATCAAAGAGATGAATGCGGAGCGATGGGTCGGATTCAATGACGGGAATCTTGAGTACATGGCCGACGTTAAACGGCTCGCTCCCTCGGTTCCCGTGTTCTGGGATAGAGGCAAAGACACGAATATCGACGAAGACATTGCTGTCGCCAACAAGCATGGCTTTGAGGCTCTGGTTGTTTATCATGAAGGCGTCACACCGGAGAAGGTGCGGAAGATCAAGGCCGCTGGGATCGAGGTCGGAACCTGGACTGTGAATGACCGGACCAACATGAGGCGGCTGCTGGACATTGGGGTCGAGCGAATCTATACGGATCATCCACGACTGCTGCTTCAGTTGATGTCGAAATGAACAGCAAGCGGCCACGAGTTGAGAAATACCAATGACCGAATCTCGTCACATCAACCGCTTGCGCAAGACAGGTTTGCTCACCTGCCTGGCAATTGCAGTTGCCTCCAGCACGGCATTGAGTCAAGAGAAGGACTTTGATGCCTATCCTGAGCAGGTCACTAATTACCTGAAGCGGATCTACGATCCCAGTTGTGTGGGGCACGATTACGAGGCGAATCACGTCATCAGCGACAAAAGATGTTTATACAACGTCGAACTCGGATGCGGCGTCGATCGCAAAAGACATATCGCCTGGAGCCCCCCAGTGGCACGTCGCCCATACCCGTTCGTTGATGTCGCGACTATCACCGGTGAAGTCTAGCTTGTTCGGCTTCGCGGGCATACTCGTTTCGTCGTGATTGGAAGTCATGATCGGAACAAGAACTCTTTGGGTCTCACTGGTTGCCTTGAAGACACGATGTGTAGCGCGAGTGGATCTTCGACTCCGGGACTCTCTACGTCGCTCGCCAAAGTGCGACGTCGAGTGTTGCCTTCCAGCGTGCACACACCTTGGGCAGGATCCAACAGGAAACAATGTTTTCGGAGCTCAATCTCGTTCAGGGTTCGACAGCCAGTCGATACCTTTCACCCTCACTACCTCTCTGCTTACGCTTCAAGCGACGACTTCAGCTGATGGTGCCTATACGTCGCCTGCAAAGCTCGATACTGGGCGTGTGGCTAACACTTACCCAGGCGGGAGTCACACCCGCTTGTCTTCAAACCATTTCCAGTCCGCACGTACACACATTGTTCTGCCCTATTTCTGCGTTAGCGATTGATTTCGCAGTTGGGGAGAGCACCTTGCAGTTCTCTTATACCCGAACCCGAGATCATGGTACCAGTTAATCCGACATGCCGAAGCGACGTTAACCGCGACAGCGCCCGATGCAGTCATCCGAAATCGCCGTGTCGTCGATACGGAGCAACCACAATTTAGGCCAATGACAAGAGTCGTTCAACAGTTTGTCGGTAACACGCGTAGAAAACAGATCGAGGTGTTCGAGATTGCGAAACTGGTCGAGCGTTTCGGCGCATTCGTCAGTAACCTTCGTACCGTCGAGTTTCAAGTCAGTGAGGTCCATGCCCTGTAGTTTCGCTACTCCATCGTCGGTAATTGCAGTTTCACCCAAGGAAAGATGCCGAAGGTTTGCCAGTCGCGAAATGTGAGCCATCGCCGCATCGGTTATCGCTGTATATTGCACGAGCAGTTCCGTAAGGTTTTGCAGTTGAGCGAGATGCTTGATCCCCTCGTCGGTGACTGACGTATCGTCGAGCCACAAGAATTCGAGTTGGCGAAAGGTCCCGATAGTCTTAAGTCCGTCGTCGGAAATGTCCGTGCCATAGAGACCTAGACGAGTCATCGTCTCCAGTTCGTTCAGGAACGTAAGATCAGCGTCACCGATCGGCTGATTGCTGAAGTCGACTTCGATGACGCGACCAACAAAGTCGTCGCCGAACACCGAATGAAGCATCCCCTTGGGAGGTGGCGGCTGAGCGAAATCAAAGTCGTATCGAACTTTGCCGCCGAGCGCACGCACGCGTGAGACCTTTGCCCCTTGTTCTTTCGCCGCTCGCACTCGAATTGCGATGTTGGCGACAACAACGACTGTCAACGCAGTGGTAACGAGAAGAACGCCCCAGAGAATCTTCCGCATGCGTCAGCGGTCTCCATCTGTGCTTTTCGAGTGACAGAACGGCCCGCGTCACCGGGGCCCGTGAGTTGACATTCCATTCGTAAAACCGAACCAACGGGCCTCCGCGTGCAGTACGCCCAACGATGGGCGTGATCTTGTGGGGTGAAAGTCCCCTGTACTTAGTTCCGGTTTCTTTCAGTACGAGGCAGTATACCAAATGCAACTCTGAAGAAAGACAGTACGAGGCGAGGGCAACTGCGGCGAGGTGACAGACCGTGGAGAGGAAGCCTGCGAAGATGATCGGTAAGCCAGCAAAAAATCGTCGCTGGACATCTTCTCGCCAAGACCCGCCAGGTGACGAACAGAAATCACATACGAGGCCGACAACTCCAGATGCCCGCCGTCATCGATTGGCGACCGTGGATTCGCCTTTGAAGTCAACAACGAGAAGTTGCGTCGAACCTCGACCGAGGAACACAATTTTGGATTCAAACTTTCGGTTGCCAGACATCTCGACGCGAATCGCGTGCTCGCCATTCGCAAAGCGTAGCATTGGTGCAACGCCATGGAGGTTAACGACAGTGTCGCCGACGTAGTTACCATCCACGTAGATGCGTGCAACCTCTGGGATGAATTCCGATGTTCCGCGTTGAGCATTTGTAATTGCTGGCGGGAAATAGAGTTGCAGCGTTGTGCGGTTAGCGTTGCAGACCCTTGTCGTCTCACTTTTCTCTTGATCCGCAAAGGAGAGCGAAGCTGCAGACGTGAGAAGGAGAAGCCCCAAAATCGGTGTTCGTAGCATCGTAAACCTTGTTCGCGTATCAGTTGAGGGCGAATTGAGTCGAAAGCATCTCAGTCGGATAACGATTGCGTTGACCGGGCCGCCGCCAACCAAACTTGACTTGAAAAACGGCGCGATCGGCGGTTCCGCGTCCAACGCTTTGTTCTGTCCTCGTCGCGACGCAATTCAGTTATGGGTTACCGTAACGACAATGATCGAACTGGATGACGTCGTGGAACTGCCGACCAAATCCGGTTTTCCCAACTCCAGAAGCTGAGTCGCATTGACCTGAGTTTTGTTGACAGTCGGAGGCGAATCTTCACCGGCGTCTTCCCCAATCCTGGACGATTCAAAGGTAAGCATCATGGCAACTTTGTCGTGTCGCGGAACAACTGTTACTTTGACAATGGTTCCGACGTCGATCGCCTACATGTTTCGTACGGTTTCTCCCCGGTTAGTTGTAGCCTTGCCAACGGTCACGTTTACGCGCCGTCCGAACTGGACCATGCTTTCCGTATCACTCAATGCTGAAAGCCGAATCGTCTCGACAATTTCCCCTTTCAGATCGCCATCGTTTGCAGACACCATTTCTAAGATTTTCGCAGCTGATTGAGAGGGATTAATCGGTTGATTCAGCCGGTATTCCGTCAACTGCACAATGTACGACGCGGGAATCTCCGACACATTGGCCGAGTTCGTTGATTCCTGTGCAAAAGTGGATTCAATGGCACCAAGTGCAAGGCAAAAACAAACGAACATCCTGAACATGGCGGTACCTTTTTTCTGGGCAAAACGAAAACGAAATGCGATCGATGGGGGCACGTCGCGTGCCGGCATAGATCGTGCGTTGAACTTTGTCGCTTGCTGTGGGTGGCAAGCGACCGATGAGTTGAAACACTCAGTACGATTCTACCAGCATGTCGCCGTGCGGGGACATAGCCGGGTAGCATTCGCTGCCTTGGGCAGCACGCGCCGGCCTACTTGGCGAAGCTGGCCGATCAGCTGCTGGGCTGTACGATCAGGTTCCATCGGAAGCTTGGGCAAAGACCTTTGTCGTCGACATCGAGCCGGTCGGTGATGGCCGTACCGGGACCCTGTCGCTTCGCCAGTCTCGCCCCAGGATTGGCTGGACACTACTCGGCAACGGTGCGTAGTCGCGGCTCTTGATGCCCCGCAGGTGACTTCACGTAGATCACCAGCACGTCGCCCCTTAACACTGCTCGCTGCTTCGGATCGAGTTCGCCATTGGTCGGCCACGGTTCTCCCCGTATGAAGACGACAGGGCGACTGGAGAGTCGATCGATCAGTTCCTGCTCCTCCAACAGATTGCCTGCCAAGTCCCAGCCCTGAATTTGATCGGTCGGCACCGATTGTTTTCTAACCTGCATCACCGTGAAGGTTTGCTCAACATTCTCTATGTAGGGCACCTGCACCACATAATTCTGTTCGACCTGTTTGCCGTCAACCTGGACCGATCGAGTGCGTTTTTCGGTACGTGTTTTCGTCACGTTGACCGTCCGAGTTCGCGTCGTTGGGACCCGAACATCCAGAACCATCGCTGGTGAATCCGTTTTGGCCGGTTCGACCGAAACCAAGTCGCTCAGGTCCAGCCGAACCATTGGGCTCGCAGCTGCATCTTGCTTTGGTCCCTGAGCCGAGCTCTTCAGCGACGAGTTCAGCAGTGCCGAGCCGATCGTCACCGCCACCATCGTCCATTGCCGCATCATTTTGTCGTCCTTCTACCAGTCGTTTGGAATTGAAAGTATCACGGCTTGGCTATGCTCAAGCACGGTGTTGAAGCAAGTACCGAGTATGCAGCGATGAAAGCGGGAGCAGTTCGGTAGACGTCGAGTCGAGCGTTTGCATGGTGAGTCGCGACTATCGCATTGAATCGCCGTATGCGGACAAGATCGTCTTCGAGCATCACGAGGTATCGCATCGGCGTTTGGCTTTGCGTGAGTTAGTCGGGGAACTAGTAATTATGCGGCGCGGGCGCCGGAGATTCAGTCTAGTGGACCGAGCAGGTCGAATGGGCTGTGGGAACCGTTCATTTCAGTTTCGTCCTCCAATCTATACAACCGAGTCACCTCCAGCGAATTGTGTCCGAGAATGTCCTGCAGGCGTTTTCGCGGCATTCCCGCCAAGTGCAGGTGCGTTGCCGCCGCTCGCCGTATGTCGTGCGGCGTGATCCGGCGTCTCACGCCAGACCGCTTCACGGCATCCCGAAATCCGTTCGGCCACCATCAACGCGGCGAATCGACATCCGCCGTATTGCCGCTCATTGACCGCAGGACCTTGGGATCAACAGTGTCGTTTATTTGACGCACGGACCCATCCAACATCAAAAACATCACACTGTCTCGCGACAGAGGACCACCGAATCCGTCGGGGTGCCGATTCAGCCCCAAGTCGAGATTTCTAAACGTATCCGGTTTCCCCCAAGGCTCAAAACTCATGTTCACTTCGCCAATCATGATCGTTTGCGATGCTCCCGATCGAAAATCATCGTAGCTGTAGCCTTGGATATTCTCATTCGCCTCGAAATGACTGACGCCGTAGCCGTCCTCATTATGTTGTGGCGCGTTTTCGAGTGCCGGACTCAACAGATCTGGAAAGATGCGGCTGTAGTATTCGCGATTCTGCTCATCATCCCAAGACACGTTCGTGCGTCGGGGCGCTTTCTGCAGGGAGTACATGTACCCGATGATGCGGCTGGGCCAACTTAGCCGAACGCCATCATCGTCATCCGGCGAAAACGGTAAACGCTTGTTTTGGTCTCCGTAGAGGTTCAAACCAAGATCCAAGGATTTGAGTTTATACTCGACCGCGTAGTCCTCAGATTGATACACTCGCCCGCCGATCTTTTGGACCATCCAGTCATTTGGCGATCGGATCAGCCAAACGGCCTGGTGTGTCACGCCGACAGCAGCCAACCCCGCACAAAACATTGTCACGATCAATAGTCCAACGCAAACGCTGGATCGAAATTGCCATCCAGATCCGTTGCCGTTGTCGCTCACATTCGAATTGGTAAACCAACGACCAAGATGATGAATGATCAATACGATTCCCGTAAATGATCCAATGCCGATGCCGACCAGCATCCAATTGACTTGCACTTTCGGAACAACTCGCATCAAAAACAGAATCCACCCGAATTCCAAAGTCCGTGTTGGCCGAAAGATGGAAGCCAATAGCAGAACAGATATCACGGTGGCTGCCCAAATCGGAGTGGGCAGCTTGATCCGTTTCGTGGCACCATTATCTTCCGGTGCTGCAGAGTCTGCGCTCATGGCGATTCCACCTGGCCCGCAACGGAGTCCAATTCAGATACCCTCGTACTGCCTTCCCATTCGGCGTTCCGCTCGCGTCGCAATTCGTACGTAAACCCATTTTGCTTCCACGCCCCAGGCGTCATCAATTCCCGAGCGCCGGAGATCATTGTCAGCACGAGGGTGAAGATCAGTCCCCAAAGTGCAACGATGGCGGCAGCGCGTAGAAAATCGATTTTTGGTAAACGTGAGAAGTTGCTTGCCAGCGCATTCCAAAGAACCTTGACTGTCAGGACAGCAACAACCAGCCCAATCAAGAAGAACGAGATTGCCTCCAGACGCATCCGTGATTCTGCCGACTGCTCCCACCGCACTTGCAAATCCGAAGGCAACACGCTGGGCATCCCCGCCGTCGCGATCAAGGGAGCGACGACCGACAAAGCGATCACCACATATGCGACCATCAGTTTTCGAGCCAAGCCCTTGACCTCCCACACGTGCCCCCCAGTGTACCATAACCACCACGTCAAACGTGCAGTCAGATTAGCGCGCACTGTTTGCTTTCGGATCTTCTTCCGCAGGCGAACGGGTTTGTCGCCGGATTTCGTTCGGTGTGTTGTCGGCTCTTGGTAATATTTGCCTCGCTGACTCGATTCTATCGTCGTCCGGTTGAGAGGGGTAGAATTGTTGATTGGAAGAGAACTGCAATGTCCAGAATCCCGACCTATAAGCTAAACGTGAATCTGAGCGCGTCCCAAACGCGAAAGCGGCTGAAGGGGCATGGGTTCGGCGTACGCAAAGTCGAAGCAAGCGATCGGAACCAGGCAGTCATCGTCCATACGGCCACCGGCGGGCATCTTCGGGATCTTGAAGCCCTGTTCTCCGACGTGATGTCAGCGGAGACCCACGACGCTGAGAAGCGGCCGCCTGCTGGCGATGGTGGCTACGGCAACTAGGCTCATTCCAACTGCTTTACCCGTCTCCGCTGCGCCCCGAGCAACCAAGCCAATGGTGCCGACGCGCCGACTCGTCGCTGGTTCAGCTACACCGGTTTCATCGACCGGTAAAAGATTGCAAGATTGGATGGTCCGGTGTCGGGCATCGGGGCCTGCATGAGAGTGGCCGGAACTCGCTTCGGTCTCCGCGACCGACTGCAATTGGCGGATCTCAAAACAGACTTCGGTTTGTCCAACCGACTGCACCCAGAGCAAAAGTCGCGCAGCGACGACATACGTTAGCCTGGGGCGGCCAACACCGAGCCTCGAGCGAGGTTGGTGTAGCCCCCAGGTAAACAGCGCAAAAACAAATCCCCCGCCGGCGATCGGGCGGCTTTGCCGCCCGATCGCCGGCGGGAATCCATGATTGGTGAATCGAACCCGGGGTCGCGGCCGGCTCGCTTGAGGCTCGCCAACCTCACCCCGGGCTACCACCTTCCATCGCTTCGCGATTCAACAACCACTGCGGTTTATCAGCACCAACGGTCAAACTCGTTTCGTGACCCACGCACCGCCGGCTGGTTGCTCCTTCTCTTCGTGCGGCGGATGCATCGACTTCACGCAATTGCTAATTCCGCTAACTCGCATCGGTCAGGCGAGAGCGAGCACCACTCGAGCTCGCCTGAGGGGGGAGAAGGGAGCCAGAATGAAAAGCGGGCAATCACACCGAATGCAGAAACCGCAATTCCTTCGTGCTTTCGGACCGGGTGGCCCTGGGTGATTACTCACCCAGGGCTACCGGACGGGATTTCCACCCGCAAGGTTCCGCTGAAAGGTTTCAAAGTTGTTGATTACATCTCATTCCCCTTTGATGGGAATCAGGACGCGAATCCGCTTCGGTCGAAACAACGTCGAAACGACCGAAGCGAGTTAGCTGATTCCGTTTCTGCAGTCGGTCGTGCACACCCACCACACTTAGGGATTTCCTGCCCGCTTTCGATTTTCTTTGAGTGATCAGTCGATTGTCGGTCACTTCCCTTGAGAGAATGGTCTCACCCGAAACACCGGCCAGGAGAAACGATCACTTTGGACCTTCAAGAGAGTATCGACCGATTCGGCTCTCCCTTGACGGGATTGCTCGTGTCCTGGGGCGTGCCCGCCTTTGATGCCGCGGAATTGGCCCAGGACAGCCTCGCCGATGCGCATCTGAGCCTAGCGTCCTGTCGCGGTGATGTGGACGACCCGCTTGTGTTTGGTCGTTGGTTGCGTGGGATCGCCAAGAACAAGTTTCGAGTTTGGTCGCGAAGCCGTTCGCGACGTCAACGCTTGGCCGCCTCCGCAGAACCTGAATCGCTCGACCGGATCGCTGCGGAGACCATCGTCATCGACGAACGCTTGCTGCGATTGCGAAACGAGATCGAGCGACTTCCCAATAAGCACCGCGAAGTGGTGATGATGCACTACCTGGACGAAACACCGGTCGCAGATGTGGCGGCACTTTTATCGATCTCGGTGAAAGCAGTCGAAGGTCGTTTGTATCAAGCTCGAAAGAAACTCCGAACGCAGATGGATGAACCCACGACTTGGACCCAGGTGGCAAGGGCGGTGCTACTATGAATCAATCTACCGGCGAACGTTTGATCGACGAAAATGAAATCCGCGCCGCTCTGCGACCGTGGCAGCCCGATCGCCAGTCATTCGCGGATGGTGTCCGTAATCGGGTCGAAGCGGCGGTGAAGCAACGTAGCGATGCGCACTGGAACGATTCCGCCAGCGCGAGCGATCCACGACCAAGCGAATGGCTTCGCATTGCCGCTTCTTTCACTCCGATTCATTTGCTCGGACGAAATTTTGATACGAGCGTTGCGCCAATCTCGTTTGCCGCCATCTCGCTGGGAAAGAAGATGGTCGTCGTGTTGGCGTTTCCGTTCCTTTGTTTTTTGATGATCGGATTGACGGTGATCGGAATGATGAGAATACGCGCTCTTCAGCACGAGCAAGGTTCGGCTAGCATCGACATCGAACAAGCTCGGCAAGCGACCGCCCAGTGGTGGAAACGTTACGGATGGATCGCGGCAATCGTGTTCACTGGTGCATTGCTTGCACCGTTCTTTGGTTGGTCCATGCCGCTCATGGTCGCGCTCGTCTGTTCCGGGTTCGCCGGCGTATCCTTGGTTCGAACTCTTGCGAAAGAAAACTTGGTCGATCGCACGGTGGTCGGCGGAAGCTGTGTCGCCGGCTTGGCGCTACTGGGACAATTGTCGGCAACGTTTGCAAATATGAGCTCGTCGCAGCTCCTTGATCCCTACTTGGTGACCGGCGTGTTATTCAGCGGTTCATTCATGATCGGCGCATTGCTTCGACCGTCGGCATGGACAGGTCAAGGCGCGAAGCATCGTTTGAGCAAGCGAACGAAAGTAGTACTGCTGGTGACATTCGCCATCAGCAACATCGCAGTGGCCTTGCTGGCATATCGACTGGCTTCGTATTGGCCGTTGATCTTGATCGCGACTGGAGTGGCTGTGGCCGCGATCCTGTTGGCGTCTCCCCAAGTTCGTAAGTCAATCAGCAGTCTTTGGGCGATGGGCGGTGTGCTGGTAGGCTGCCTGATTATGACCGTGTGTTCGAAGTCGTATTGGGGAGGAGTGACCGCAGCGGACCTTCGGCATTACTTTGAATCGCATGACGGACAACGAATTGGCCTTTGGGATGATTGGGCAGATGTCGCGCAGTGGCTCGAAGAAACGGGTGTTGGGTTTGACAAAGAACTCGTGTTGAAGCGATTCCAGCAAGACTTGAAGCTTCATCCTCAGATGCGCACCTGGATGCTCACGGCTGCGGCGAGGTCTGGGCTGATCTCCGATTCGGAACTGCTTGCGTACCCGGATGTCCAGGCCGATCGAAGACGGTTGACTGACTCGACGAATTCCGATCAACCGATTTTGGATTTGAAGACCGATTACTCTCGCATCGTTGCCCTCGCATCCAGTAACGACTTTACGGAGACGGAACGCGACGTGTTGACCGGGCGCTTGATGGCCAATTGGAATCAACTCACTTCCAAGGATTTTGAGTACCGAAAGCTAGAAAACGTATTGTTGTTATCGGAACTCATCGAGAGGCTGGATGGGGCAACGGAGCGTGAGCCTCGTGTCGCTGACGTCCATCGCTGGCTTGTTGAGTATCAAGTGACGGAGCCACGCGCGTTTCGAAACATTGGCGGGTTTCGTGTATTCATGCAAACGAACGAGAGTGATCGGCAAGCGACCGTGGCGGCAATCAGCTTGATGGAAATCTTTGGGACTCCGCGAGAATTGGATCTTACACAGTTGCGATCGTATTTGAGGCCGAACGCATTGCATGACCTACAAGCGTACAATTACGTCCCGAAAGTTGTTGCGAGAGAAAAACTAGATCGACTCTCCGACATACCGCCACTGACGATCTTCGACTACCTGCGGAGTGAATTACCGCTGTGGCTTTCGATCATGCTGGTTTTGCTCTTAGCCTACGCGACGTTTAGTTCGCCAAATCGTGCGTTGCATGAACCCCAAGCGTCTGCGGCATAGACAATACCGGTGCCGACCGCGAACGATGTGCCGCGGCTACGCACAGCCAGAGGCAGGAAAAAGGGTCAGGGTGTGCCGGGATAAAACCGGTTTTGGATAGAGAATGAAAGTTTCTTACGAAGAACGACTAGCCATCGACTTTGGCCTCCGGCGGAGGTGCGACTGAAGGTAACAACGTCGTGCTGAGCGTCCGTGCGGGAGGAAGCGTAGGCCAGCTATTGAGCTCCGAAATCACTCACTTCCGTGTGCCGACCTTGTCCTGACATGGGGAAGGCAACATCAGTCGATCGCTATTTGGCAAGATCGACGTGGACACGGCGGAGTCTGAGAACCTGTGCATGCGTGGAAATCCAAAACGCGAGAACCGGGAGATCCGATCGGCCTGAAGTGCCGAAGCCACCATTGGGCGAAACACTTCGGCGGGCAGGGAACCATCCAGTGGGTAAGCCTGCCATGAACACTGATCGGAAGTCAGATGAGTCCATAGTACTGTCGACACGGGCGAACAAAACTGCGACCGCAGCAGCGGAGTCCGTCGAGGGAATGGACATCATTGAAGGAAGTATTGCCTAGGCCGCTTCGGTTGGTCCAACCGACTGCACCCAGAGCAAAAGTCTGCGCAGTGACGACATGACGTTAGCCTGGGGCGGCCAACACCGAGCCTCGAGCGAGGTTGGTGTAGCCCCAGGTAAACAGCGCAAAAACAAATCCCCCGCCGGCGATCGGGCGGCTTTGCCGCCCGATCGCCGGCGGGAATCCATGATTGGTGAATCGAACCCGGGGTCGCGGCCGGCTCGCTTGAGGCTCGCCAACCTCACCCCGGGCTACCACCTTCCATCGCTTCGCGATTCAACAACCACTGCGGTTTATCAGCACCAACGGTCAAACTCGTTTCGTGACCCACGCACCGCCGGCTGGTTGCTCCTTCTCTTCGTGCGGACGCATGGGACACCCTTTGGTGTGGTTGACATTGCGCCTCATGCCGAGAGAAACTTGTTTTCCTGGATAGACAGAATCCCAAGTTTTCATAGGCAGAATAAAGATTCCGCATATTCGTACGTCATGAATAATAACCCTAAATAAGATGAGTCAACTCCACATGAATCGCACGATGAATCGAAAAGAGCTCCTCAAGCTTTACACAGGTATCATCGGTGGACTGAGTATTCCCGGTGTGTTTGGGGTCTTCGCCCACGCTGCGGAAACTGAGTCGGGAAAAGGCATTGCCCTGGACGATACCTATCTCGTGAAGGGCCTCAATGCACTTGCCAGGGCCCATCGGATGAGCGCGATGGCCGGGCATCTCGGGGCGGCCGTGGTGGCCGGTTACTTCATCGGGAAGCAGCGCCCGGATCTCGATCCCGAAGTCTACAAGGGAATCGAAGCTGATCTCGATCGGGTCATGGACGGGGAGTCGGTGTTCGGATCGAAGATGACGAAGAATTCGAAGATCGCGGATTCCGACCTGTTTGAAGCCTTTCCGAAGGAGAAACCGAACGAAAGCCTGATCGACGGCATCGCCGAGGCGCTCGAGAAGAACATCAAGACGCCGCGCGAGTCCGGGCACAACGTGATTTTCGCCTCGATCGCCATTCATGCGCTCAAAGAACACCCAGATTTCGCGACTCCATCGATCATCGACGGAATTCGCAAGCTAATTGGACTCTTCGACAACGCCCACCCTGGAAGCGGTTACTATGGGAAGGCGAAGGGCCGAATCACCGGGAACAAGATCACTCTGCCGGAAGGGGAGGATGGGACGCCGCCCTACACGGATGTGGAGGGAATGGTCGAGGCCGTGCTCGATGAGATCATCAACCAGGATCCGAAAGTCCACCGCCAGGGTTATGGTGGCCTCGTACACGTCAACAACCACGCCGCCGCTATCACCGACCTCGCGCAGTATGGCTATCCCGAACTCGTGCCCGCGGCGATCGCGTCGCACCGCCGGCACCTGCGGCTGTGGCGAAACCTGCCAAACGTAGCCGATGAATTCGGCCCGCAGCCCTTTTCAGAGTTTAGCCCTTACACCTCCGCTTACTGGACTTCCGGCAAGGTCCCCTACGACCGCGCGCTGCTCACGCACCGCGTGAAAACCATGTTCGGTTTCGACGAGCTGACGGAAGCCATCGACGACGAGCGGAAGGAAAAGCGGGCTTACGACAAGTTGCGCTACATGATGTAGTTCGACACCACAGGGAAGCACGAGCAGCTAACAAGACATCGATCGTACCCCCTGACCCGCCGCGAATCGCAAATCTTAGGCATTGCAAGACAATAAAATACTGAATTGGCATTAATTTGCGGACTGCGTTTCGTGCATCTTGGTGGGATGCCGGATGCAAAAGTTGTGAAATGGATTCGTGAAAAGTATACCGCATTGGTTTATGACCTCGACGAACGGGGCCGCAGGCGATGGGCGGCAACCGAGAGCGCGCGCATTAGGACGAGGTGGGATCGCGGCGGTCGCCCAGGCGACCGGCATGTCCGATCGCACCATCCGTAATGGCATCGCGGAACTGGCCGATCCTTAAGCGTTGGCAGCCGACCGCCAGCGACGCCCTGGCGGCGGGCGACTCAGTCGCGAGGATGAACAACCGGAACTGCTTCAAGCTCTGCAGGACCTCGTTGATGACAGCACCCGCGGTGATCCAACGTCGCCGCTTCGTTGGACTTGCAAAAGCACCGTCGCTGGCAACCAAGACGATCCCATCGGTGAAAGCTGGCGACGGGGCAACCTCGGCGTCGCGACTGCTGCCGCTACAGACGTGTCATCTCGAAACAAGCGAGGTTGCCATCGCGATCCTTGCAATGCAAACGCCCGTCGGCCATCGCCACGTGTGGCCAAGCGTCCGCGGCAAAGACACGGTCGATACTGGCCAACTCATTGTACTTCGCTGGTGAGCGAACAGCCGTATCGATCAATGCTAGTTTGCCTCGTCCGCCCCACTGGATCAGCCGGTCATCGGCGGTCACGATACACGAACCAGGATCTCCGAAGTTGCCGCCTTCCCACAGCTGTTCACCAGTCTCCAGATCAAGACAATGCATTTGTTGCCATGCCCAATAGACATAACCACGGTGAATGACCGGACTGCATACCTTCGACGCGAATGGCTGCTCCCAGATTCTTCGAGCACCACGGAGAGTGATTTCGAGCTTGCAGATCGCTTGATGGTTATAGCCTGAAGTGATAAGAACATTGTTCTCGAAGACAGCGGGAGTCGCGATGTTGTTGACGAAGTTCGTGATCCACTCATACTCGGCGACGGTCCTGCCCGCGTGAGCAGCATCGATCCGGGTGACAAGCAAACCCTGGAATGTCATCACGGCCACACAGGGAATGCGTTCGACAGTGATCGGTACGAGCCCGCCGGTGTGACCCGCCGGTCCTTTTGCCTGTGATAGCCAGACTTGCTTGCCGGTCGTTTTTTCGAGCGCGACCAGCGTACCAACATCGGCTCCTACTTCAACGAGTAACCAATCGTTATGAACGAGCGGTGCCGTCGTGTATCCGTAGTCTCGCAATCCAGACCGACCGACGCGCGGACGACGACCGACCTCGTATTCATCGTAAAGATTGACACCCCACACTCGCCGACCGCGCCCGTTCGTATCCCAGCAGTTCAAATCGCCGTCACAACTGAGCGTGTAGAGAAAGCCGGTTGCCTGATCGTATTCGGGCGTCGACGTGGGACCGGAATAGAGGCCTTCGTCCCCGGTCGCCAGTCGGCCGTATTTTGGGCACTCGTATGAGACCGACCAAATCTTCTTGCCTGTGGTCGCATTCAGACAATACACGGAGTCTTGCCCGTCGCGCCAGCCCATCACGAACAGACTCTTGCCGACAACGATGGGTGAACTTGATCCTTCACCTACTTGATTCTTCCAGGCTGGTTGATTCGCGATCCAGCTTTTGCCTGTCCAACCTGATGACTCCGTGACGATGTCGTCGCGGGTGGGACCTCGCCAATGCGGCCAATCTTCGGCCGCAAGCGGCACGAACGAACCGATCCAATAGCAAGCAATGAGCATCAGCCCGGACATTCTCATTCGTAATTCACTCATCATTTGCCAGTTAGTCAACTCTCAGCGAGCGATCGATGACACGCCATTAGCCAGAATGAAAAGGTGTCTGGTAGCTCGGAACAATTGCTTTTAGTCCGTCATGGAGATGCTGCGTCATGACATTGGCAGCACGCTCGGCATCGCCGCCGCTGAGTATCTCCAGAATCTGGCGATGTTCGTTAATGCTTTGTTGCATCCGGTCAGGCATGTGTTCAATCACACGTAGCACAACGCGGAATATTCGATCACGGAGTTGCCGCAAGACTGCGCTCGATGTCAGCGTTCCCTGAAAACTCGGCGAGCAATAAATGAAAACTCCCGTCGAGCGTGATGTATTGCTCGATGTCGCCGGCCACGAGGCTGGCGTCGTGCGCCGCGACGTTGGCACGCAATTCCTCCGCCTGTTCCGCCGACAGTCGTCCTGCGAGCTTGCGGACGACGAGCGTTTCCAACGCTTGACGGATCTCAAAGTGATCGACGATTTCCTTCGTCGTCAGCTCATTGACAACGATGCCGCGTTGCGGCCCGATCGACAACAGACCTTCGGTCTCCAGCCGCTCGACGGCCGAACGCACCGGCGACAAACTCATTTCCAAACGTTTGGCGAGACTCCGAGTCGACAAGAATGGCGTCTTGCCCAGCACTCCGCTCAGGATCAGCTTCTTCAGCTCGAAATACGCGTTTTGACGCAGCAGCCCGCCACGCGAAGGCTCGGTAACGACGATCTGAGAGTTTGCGAAATTCATCGGATGGGGCTCCAACCACTGGCACCTTAGCTGATATATCAGTAGCATGAGCGTACTGATAGAATGGCAATTCGTCAATCATCCGGGACGAAGCGGTTGCGTCCGTAAGGGTATAATCATGTTGCGCCGGCAAGTGTTGATTCTGTTTATCTGCTTTGCCTCAGCATCGCCGGTGTTCGCTGAGGACTCCCAAACAAAGGAAATCCCCAGCGCCGAGCAGCGATGGTCCGCCGGCGGCATGGCAGGATCGCCAGAATTTCGGCGGCATGTCGTGCCGCTGTTCTCGAAGCTCGGTTGCAACATGCGCGCCTGCCATGGGTCATTCCAGGGCCAAAATGGGTTTCGACTGAGCCTGTTCGGATTTGAGCCGCAGCTCGACCGCCAGGAGCTTCTCGAGACCGATCCCGAAAGTGAAGGTGATGGGCCACGCGCAACCTGAAGGCACCTTCGGACAGCCTGATGCTCTCCAAGCCGACGTCCGAGAATGACCACGGCGGCGGACAGCGGATGGAAGTTGGTGATTGGCAGTTCAACGTGCTCAGGCAGTGGATCGCGGACGGCGGCAAGTTTGATCCGCAAAAAGAATCCAAGCTGGTCCGTTTCGAGTTGCAACCCAGCGAGTTGGTCTTTGCTAATCGCAACCAGCCGAGTCGTGTGCGTGCGATGGCTTGGTTCGATGACAACACGTCCGAAGACGTGACTGGCTTAACGACCTTTTCGAGTAACGACGAAGCAATCGCGATGATCGATGCGGATGGCACGATCAAGGTCGAGCGGACGGGTGATACGGCAATCATTGCTCAGTACGCCGGCGGTGTTGCCAGCGCGCAGGTCATCGTACCGACCACTGATGTTGGCTCGCCATTTCCGCCATTTCCTTCGCACAATAAGATTGATGAGTTCGTCGCCGCAAAACTTCGCAAGTTGAATGTCCATCCGTCGCCGTTGTGCAGCGACGAAGACTTCGTGCGTCGCGCGTACTTGGACGCGATCGGGACGCTGCCGACGGCTGACGAAGTGCGTCATTTCCTCTCCGATCGCGAGCCCGAAAAGCGTCAACAACTCGTCGACCACCTGTTGGACCGGCCCGAATATGCACGTTACTGGGGGATGAAGTTTTCGGACTGGACCGGCAACAGCAAATACATTTCTCAGAACCCGCAACAATTCAACTGGCTATGGCAGCATTGGATCGAGGACAAGCTGTCGCGGAACATTCCCTACGACGAGTTCGTCTATGGCTTCTTGTGCGCCACGAGTTTGGAAGGACGCTCGCGAGAGGATTTTCTGGCCGAAGCGAAACAGGTTCGGCACAACATTGCGGGCCGTTGGAACTACGACAACGGCACCTACGCCCGACGGCGAACGAACGATCTGTATTGGATCAATGTCGAGCGTCGCGACCCGGACAGCATGGTGCTGCAAACCGCCAACTCGTTTCTGGGCCTAAGACTTGAGTGTGCGCAATGCCACAATCATCCATTCGATCGCTGGACGCAGGCGGATTTCAACAGCTTCAAGTCGTTCTTTATGCTAGTGCGTTACTGCGATCCGAAAACCGGTGAAGAGACGAAGAGTGGCGGCGGGCAATACGGCCTGACGGAAGTCCAGCCCGGTGTACTGTGGCGATTCGCCAGCACGGTCAAAAAGACGCCGCCGAAGATCCTCGGAGGCGACGTGATTCCTTACGTGGAAGGAATGGATTCGCGCGAAGCGTTGTGGGAGTGGATGCGTTCGCCCGACAATCCGTATTTCGCGCCGTCCTTGGTGAATCGGCTGTGGGATCATTATTTCGGTGTTGGTATCGTGGCTCCCGCCGACGACTTCAACCTCGGCAATCCGCCGTCGAATCCCCAACTACTGGAATGGCTGGCGCGCGATTTCATTGAACATGGTTTCGACTTGAAGCATGTGCATCGTACGATCCTGAACAGCCGCACCTATCAGCTGTCGTGGCGTCCGAATGACTCCAACAAGACCGACTCTCGAAACTATTCGCATGCCCAGTTGCGGCGAGTACCGGCTGAAGTGTTGATGGACGCGGTCGCGCAAGTGACTGGCGTCGAATCAAATTACGGTCGTTTGCCGCCGGATCAGCCACAACGGGCCATCGGTCAAGCGATGCCGCCGGTACGCTACTCCATCAACAGCGCGGGCTACGCGATGAAACTCTTCGGCCGCCCTGAACGCGAGAAAACGTGCGACTGTGAGCGCTCGAATGAACCCTCCGTCGCCCAGGCCTTGTACCTCGCTAACGACCAGGAGGTGCTTGCCAAGGTCAACGATCCGGCGGGGCGGTTGAGTGAGATGATTAAGTCTTCCACCGACGACCGCCACGTAATCGAAGAGTTGTATCTGACCGCGCTGTCGCGCTATCCGACCGACAAAGAACGCGAAGACCAGCTTGCCCATGTCGCTGCCAACACTTCCCGCACGGCCGGCCTGCGCGACGTGTTGTGGAGTTTACTGAACGTTCGCGAATTTGTGTTCAATCATTAAGGAACACCTGATGGCAAAATCAAAATATTGCGATGGCATCACTCGCCGCGATGCGTTGCGGGTCGGTGCGCTCGGGGCCTTTGGTTTGGGCTTGCCCGATATCCTGAGAGCCGAAGCGGTGGATAGTACCGCGACGTCTGGAAAGAACGCGATCTTCGTGTTCTTGACGGGTGGCCAATCGCATATCGATACATGGGACATGAAGCCCGACGCCGGTGACATGAAAGGCGAATTCGAGTCCATCGCTACGAATGTGCCTGGCATTCGAGTGTGCGAGCACATGCCGCATCTGGCTAAGCAGGCGGACAAGTACGCGATCGTCCGCAGCGTCACACACACCCAGGCCGCCCACAGTCCCGGCCAACGCTATCTGCAAACCGGTAACCGCAAAATTCCCTCGATGGAGTTTCCCGATTATGGCGCAGTCGTTGCGAGGGAACATCACGCTCCCAAAGGCATTCCACCATATGTGCTCTTTCCCGACGGCGGAAGCAACTCGGCGATCCACACCGCCGGTTATCTCGGCGTGGCTTACGGACCGTTTTCAGCTTTGGGAGACGCAAACGCGAAGGACTACAACGTCCGTGCGCGAGCAACGCCTGATGGATCGACGCTCGACCAATTGACGGCGCGACAGCGGTTGCTGTCGCGAGTCGACACGACATTTCGAGACGCGGGCGTCGAGAGCTTGGACCTGATCGGGATGAACAAAGCCTATGAACAAGCGTTCGACATCCTGCAGTCCAATCGCATCCGCGAAGCCTTTAAGATCGACCGCGAGCCCGCGAGCATGCGTGACCGTTACGGACGGCACACCTTCGGCCAGTCCTGCTTGTTAGCGCGACGCCTGATCGAGGCGGGTACGCGCTGCGTCTCGCTTTACAACGGCGGCTGGGATACACACGAGAACAATTTCAGTGGCTTGAAGAACACACTGTTACCGCCGTGGGATCAAGGGCTGGCCGCTTTAATTGAAGATTTGCACGACCGCGGGCTGCTCGAGAACACGATTGTCTGGTGTACCGGTGAGTTTGGCCGTACACCGAAGATCAACGACAAGGGCGCGGGTCGAGATCATTGGTCGCGAGCGATGAGCATGATCTATGCTGGCTGCGGAATCCGCGGCGGCAACGTGATCGGCGCGACCGACAAGACGGCGTCAGAACCGATCGATAGTCCGTACTCACCAGACGATGCGGCGGCGACCTTTTATCACGCCATCGGCATCGACCATCACAAAGAATATTACACGCCCGACGGTCGTCCGGTCGCTATCGTTCGCGATGGCAAGCCCATCTCGGCGTTGTGGAGTTGAGAAACACCCTGATGTCACGAATTATCCTCATCGGCCTTTTATTGACGCCAATTTCGGTGTCGGCCAACGACTTATTTACGAGCCCGAACGCCGCCGACGTGCAGACGCTCGTGGTCTATCTCGGCAACGCCAGTTTGCGTCAGGGTGCAGCGAGTGCGCTGGCCGCCATCGGCCAACCGGCCGTCAAACCGCTCACAGAGATATTGAACTCCGACGATCTCGACACTGCGATCTGGTCAGCCTACACGCTCGGCAAGATTGGCCCGGACGCCGCTCCCGCGGCCAAAAGCTTGACCGATTCACTCCAGTCTCCCGACGACGATCTGCGTTCGGTGGCCGCTCGATCGCTGGGTCAGATACGCGCTGCGGATCCAGCGACGATCACTGCCTTAGCCACTTTGTTGACGGATGAGAACGATCGTGTTCGTCAACAAGCGGCGTCGGCATTGGGTGAAATCGGTCCGGCCGCCAAGAAAGCGACCTCTGGATTGATCGCTGCGTTGGCCGACGAGCCAGTTCGCTCACACGCACTGAAATCACTCATTCAAATTGGACCGACGGCACTGCCCGAGTTAAGGGTGGCACTCGAGAACGACGCAGTTCGTCTTGAAGCAGCCCAAGCGATTCGGGCCATTGATCCTGCTGCAGCCCGATTAGCCGGCGTCGACAAGATTTCACACGCCGATCTCGCGGCGCTTGAGCTATCGATTGCCAACCCACATCAAGACGTGGCCACACGAATCGAGAACGTCAACTATTTGACGCAATTACGAGCCGATGCAACACCGTTGCTCATTTCGGTGTTCGATGACGAAACGATCGAAGTCTCGCGAGCCGCTGCATTGGCTTTCCGCCAGATTGGTGTCGTCGCGCTGCCTGAGTTGCAAGAAGCATTACGGCATGCTTCCCCAGGCGTGCGCTCTGCAGCCACCGATGCGTTGGCCGCCATTGGTCCTGCCGCCCAACCCGCCGTGGAGGACCTGGGCGAATTGCTCTCCGATCCTGATCGGTCAGTTCGCTACCGTGCCGCTTTCGCGCTTGATCAACTGGGCGTCGTGGCCGATGCCGCGGTGCCAGCATTGATCGCTACCATGAATAACAATCGCGAGCAGGAAGCGACTCGCCAGATGGCGATCAAAGCGCTGGTTCAAACCAGCTCGGCGACGCGTGAGAAAGTGATCCAAGCCTTTCGCAAAGTCGACGACCGAGGCAACTATGGCGTCCGCAACCTCGTGGAAGAGATGCTCAAGCAGATTGCACGTAAGTAGAAGACGGGGCACCGCGAAGAGCAACGAGTTACTCGCGTCATTGCAACCGCCTGAGATCTTTCTAGAAGCTCAAACAATTGTTTCGTTATCTCACGGCACTGCGTTCTAGCCGGAAAGGAGAAGTGATGCTGAGCCATGTTGTGTTCGGCGACTCTTGTTGGCGGTTACGGATTTTTAATAACGGCGGCACAGGCTCGTCGGAGATACTCCTCAAATTGCCAATCACCGCTGCCGCCGGTTTGCCGCGTGATGACGAGATCGCGGCTTGGTACGAATGCGATGAGTTGACCACCACTGCCGCGTTTCGAACGAGCATCTGCGGGAATGCCTTGACCGCTGCGGCCGCTTTGAGGATCATGTCGCGCCGGCAATTCCCAGCCGTGAGAAAAGACTTGCGGATTCAAGTTCCAACGCAACACCCGCGCGAACAGCAGCTTCATCACGGAGAATCTTTGATTGGCGTTGATAGCAAAGACCGAGAATGACGACGACGCCGTGTTGGTCACAAGCACGAACCACCCGTTCGACCAGCTCGAGATACTGCGGCCGCAGCGCACCCTCAGGTTCAAACGCCGAATTCAGGGCACCCGCGTAGCCGGGCATCCCGCCTTGCAAACAGAGTGTAAACGCATTAACGCCATCAGCCGCGTCGTCGGAAATCTGGGCGATGAAGCGATCTGTGTTGGCTTCCGGATCAAAGTCTGGTTTTTTACGATCCTCGAATGTGGCGTTTTCTTGTCTTCATTCTTGTCTTTTGCGCGAATCGGATGCCGGAATCCACTTGCCCATCACCGTCGTTCAAGACTTTCGGGCGATAAACTTCAGCGGCGGTCGGTCGTTCCGTCCCTTCCCGGCGGGATCAATACCGCTCAGCAGCAACGCCGTCGAATACACGTCACCGTGATTGGGGATAGAGGATTTTTCGTTCTTCTGGCGCCCCTTGATCAGCTCGCCGCTGGTGACGTCGTAAGCCGGATCGAGGCTGCCGTCAGGCAGAATCGGAATCGCCATCATCGTCGCTTCGCCCACGCGTCCGTATTGTGAGTTACCCTTCACATTGGCGCCGAGAAACGCGCATGAGGTCACTTGCCAGTGTGCACTGATGTCTTGTCCGCCAATCTCTGATTGTTGCTTTGCTTCGTCAATCTTCTTCTTGATAATCCCGTCCACATTCCCGTGGATCGAGCGGCCGAATTCGGAAGTGAGCACGATGTTGGTGTGGTCAAACAGCGACGTGTCGGTGTCCTTGTATTGGGTGTTCTTGAGTCGCTCGACCAAGCAATGCAAAGGATTCCATAAATCCTGCTTCATCATGTCGGTTTGATCCTTGTTTCCCACCGGCGTATCGTCTTTGCCCCGCCAGAGATTTTTGCGTGAGTTATGCGAATCAAAGCGTCGCACGTCGCGTGACTCGATAAAGAATCCGCACGAGAGTCCGGCTCGCATCATCTCGTAGCTCATCATCGCTTGCACATTCGTGTTCGGCGAGAACTTGGTGCGAGCTTTGTTGCCGTTCACGCTGCGATAGGTAATCAACTCGTCACTGGGCTGGACACTGAACTCCTCACGTAGCGCCGGATCTTTGAACAGTTGCGTAAGCTGGAACCGATCGAGACTCCGTCCACCACTTGCCAATTGCATGTAAATTTTACGGGCCGATTGGTAGCTGCGTACCGCATGGATATTCTCGTCCTTGAGGATTTCCTGATGGGCGTTGTTGAGAAACGAGTCAACCAGCGTGGCCACGCTATCACCGGAGGTTTCCTCCATCCGCAGTAACAGCTTTCGTAACTTGGCTGGTGGGCCGGCATAGATCGTATGCGCGTGCAGCGGACCGAGCGCGTGATAATAGCCGCGTCGTCCCGTGTATTGCACTTCGTTCAATTCGCCATCGGACAACCACCAGTGCCAGGAAAGGCTCGGCAGCACATGCGGTTGACCGTACTGCTCGGCAAACGCCTGCATCACCGAACGCTCATCCTCCTGGCGTTCCTCGGTCGGCTTGAGATTGTAGCTGCCCATGTGGACTTTGAGCCGATCACGCGAATGACCGGAACCCGTGTGCATTGAACTGACGACCGCCATCTCGGGGAACAAATCTTTGCCGGGCTCGGCCAAGTAGCCGTAGCGAATATCTCCATGCGTGTTGATGGTGTAATCGTCCTGGCCCCACTTGAGGACGCGGTACCGTTCGTCGCTGATGTTCTCCAATCGCTTGACGACGTTGTTCTCCGTATTGATGGGATTGAACATGTCATACCCGCACCATCCGCCTTCCAAGTACCAATAGATAAGAAAATGCGGATCTTCGCTGGCACGAGTCGCATCTTCCGCCATCTGGTCGGCTTGCTGTTCGCTCGGCATTCCGTACACCGCGAAATGCGAGAGGAAGTCGGCGCAGGTCAAGCCAGCCAATGAACCGAGCGATCGCTGTAGCACCCTTCGTCGCGGTATCCGCGAGGCATCAACGTGGTTCGGGCCACCAGGTGTTACCTGCTGATCGACTTGACATGGATTCCGCATCGTGGGGGGCCTCAACTCAACTAATTCTTGGATACAGCGAGCGCATCGGATTTGCCTGAGACGCCCAAGTACTCATCACTGGTCACGATCGATCGAATGAGTTCGCGAATCTTAAAGTCATGTTCATGGACATTGTCCCACAGTCGCTTGTAAAGAACTCGCTCATCCTCGCGATGACGCAGTGGACGACCGAAGTAAAAATTGACGTGCGTGTTGATGATGGTCCGAATGAAACGCTCTTTCTCAGACGCTTGGATGGCGAAAGCTTCAAGTCCAGTACCCTTAAACGGATACTCGTCCACTGCCCCACGATCGGAAGCATCGATTTCGAGTCCTTCATCGTCCTTGGTTTGAAACTTACCCTCATCCGTCCAATTCAAACGCTGAAACGCCAGTGGTGTCAGAATTTTATGACAGCTGTAGCAATTTGAATTGGGATCGGTTGTCCCGAGAGCTGTGACACCTTCACGCTGCTCCACAATCTCCGGCGGAACCTCGTAGATATACCCGAGGAATAGCATGGAGACCTGGGCGGAGTAGTTGTAGTGCGGTAATCCGGGCTTTCCTTGGATGAATCCCTCAGTCGTGAGAACACCAGTCTTCCCGTGATACGCAGGTCGCTTCACTCGCTCGAAGTCTTTGTCGACCGTGTAGTCAGCCGTTAAAAGCTCTTTGAAGGAACGGTCGTGGAACGCGATGTAGCACCACAAGCGTGCCGGTTCATCCTGCACCGTCGTACCTTGGCTTTCCAGATACAGTCGAATGCGATGAAAGTAGAAGTCTCGAAACTCGCCGGATTCGAGATAACGGTCGACGATGTCCGCATACGTCGTCCCCGACATGAGTGAGTCGACTTCCGCTTGCGTCGGCGGACGCCCAACAAGGTCCAACGCCAGTTTGGCGAGTTGCAGCTTCAATTTGTCGGTTTCCTTGGCCGTTGCCTGCGATGGAGCCCGTGTAAACAAAAAGTCGGGATGACGCATCAGGGCGCCGCATAACGCCGACCAAGCGAACTGGCGTGAATTCAACCGCGGCACTTTGAATTCAGCGATAGCGGATTTCGCCTCGGACAGCTCTACCGTTGGCCCTGACACTTGCTTCCAAGAGAACTGAAGCTTGCTGGCTTGCACGGTGTAGCTGGCCGACGCGTCCAAACGCAAGACTGCGTCCGCTTTGGCAAGTACTGGATGCGAGATTTGAACGATCGGCGAAGAACGCTTCGCCACCACCGTCACTGGTACGCGCGTCTCTTGTTCGCTTTTGCCTGGGTAGTAAATTCGAATCCGGTAGAGTTCCGCTTCTTGCCAGCCTGGTTTCTTGCCGTCCGCTGGCTTTGAACTCGGGCGGTATTTAAGAAACAGCTGGCCTTTGTTCTTGTTGTTGTCGTGAAGCTTTTTTCCTTTGACGTTGTAGGCCTTGAATCGACCTTCATCAAATTGACTCCAATCCTTTCGGCCTTCCGCGTCCTGGCTGTCGATCTCAAACGCTTTCCCCTGGGAGCTAACCGGGAGAAACTCCACCGCTCCGGCAGTGACCTGTTCCAGGGTCCCCGCGTTGGATATCTCGACGTAGCTATCGGCGTCGAATTGAAACACTCCGTCCAGCTCGTAGTATGGATCAGTATCGTTGCTACAGTCATAGAAAAACTTTGACGATCCCGACTCGGAAACAATGGGTTGATCTCCAGCTTGCAGTTGATTGCCGGCCGCTTTGGCAAACAGTTGCACCAACGCATGCGGCGTGTTTTTAGCGTTTGCACGCCATAGAATGACGATGTAATAGTCGCCTTCTTGTTCGACGTTGAGCGGAACGGTAATCGAACTCAATCCTTTGTGCCGATTGCCATCTTCGTAACTGATCAATCCACCGTCTCGATCCAGTTCCCATGCACCGTCAATTTGCACGATTGGCGAGTCCGCCTTGAACGTGGAAACAACGTCGCCTTTTGAGTTTCCGATCATCACTCCGGCAAACGAAACGTTGCGGTACGTGTTGTTGTTACAAATGACGACGCGTTGATTCGGTTCGTCTGGACTCAAATGCACCGACGTCCCCAACACCGTCTGCTGGAGCTGTTTGTTGGACGAGATTTTAGACGCAGCCGACATGAGCTTGGCGATCGACTTGCTGGCACTGGGATCAGCCGAAAGTTCTGTGTTTTCAGACGCTTTGCCTGCGCCACCACGCTGATCGATTGCGAGCTGTCGTACATCAAGTCGGTCACCACTGGCCGGAATGTCAATCGTTCGGGATGTACGTTGACCTGAATCGGGATCGGCGACCGTCAGCTCGAACACGAGCCTCGAATCTTGCTGGGATATTTCGCCTTCAAGCTCTCGGACTCCTCGCAGCAAGTCCAGCGACTGACCGAGTTCAACCTCGCTCGGGTCACGGTAGAGGATGCGCTGATAGAGCCGCGAAATTGCCTGGCGGTGTTCATCATCGATGGTCTTCAGCTCACGTGGATCCGACGCTGGCTCCTGCCAATTCGCGAACGGTCCGCTGCGTCGCAAGTAGGCTCGACTACAGACATCTCGCGCTAACATTTCCAATCCGGTCAGAAAGTTTGCATCGGGTCCCGTGGCCTCATTGAAACTTAACTTGAAGTCAGCACCACCGAACATCGCGACATTTTCGGCAAACAGGTCTCGATCGCCGCGCACCCAATCGTCGCCAAAGATAAGCTTCGTCTTCCCAACCAATTGGCGATAGCTAATGAACTGATTGTCGTCCGCCGTCGCATGTTGGCCACGGTAGGGACTCAATAAGGATCGCGGGAACTGCTCGATCGGAACGAACTCCCGTTACTTGCTGGGTTTCTTCGACGCTGTGGACGAAATTGCGTAGCTGCTTAATCTGAGCCGGTGACCAGGGCTCCGCGTCTTTGGGCATCCGTCTTTCTGGATTGCCGCTCGTCACACGTCCGAGCAACGTATCGGGTCCGGTCGCATCCAAATAGCGATTGTCCAACAACAGCCGAAAATCGTCGCGCAGGATTGCCTGATAGAACTAATGCCGATGTGCCATCGGATGAATGACAACCAATGCAACCCTGCTCTTCATTCTGCAATGATCCATACAGCGTGGCCTTAAACTGCCGCAGCAGCTTTTGTTCCCATGCAGGTACGGATTCACGAGCGTCGCTGATTGCCAGCCTGAGTTGTTTGGCGCAGCACTCCGTCGTAAGCAACGTTATTGAGATCAATATCAGCAAGGCAACGAAACAGAGGCGTCGCATTGAACACCTGACAGCTTGCTAGGGGTGGGATAAAGGCGGGATGGACGGGAATGCAGGTCGCATCTGAGATCTCAGAAGGATTCCAAGCACTGTAGCAGATCATCCACACGATGCAACAAGCGAGATGGTCACCCACGGCTGAGGTTGGTTCTGCCGCCACATCAGCCGAGTGCGATCCGCGTTACCGCCTGCGGTCCCAGCACCCTTCAGGAATCATGCGTTTGCATTTTGCATGCGCCCAGTCACCTGGGTTTCAGAGCTTGTGGCGGATGGACATCAAATAGCCCAGCGCAAGTAGAGGCAGCGTGATGGTGATGCAGTAGGCTGGTCTCAAGGCACTCATCAAGCCTTCGCCGTGTGTTTACTTCGGTCGCTTGAAGCAGGACACGAACTTCGCCGTCGTGCCACTGTCAACAGAAATCGCTGTTCCGCGGGTACCGTTGTATTTTCATGAGATCTCACTAGAATCTCAAATGTATCTCCTCACCCTCACGCTGCAAGACCGCGCCGTCCGTTCTTATCCATCTTGGCAGAAGCGACAATAGCATGACGCGATACAACTTCGCTGTATCTCCGGTCGTCGTCATGATGACTTTTGTTGCGTCCTCGGTTGGAGCTCAGCCCTATCCCTCGAGTCCGGCCATCGATGAAATCGAGTTTGATTTCACAACGCATCGCCGGTCGGCTGAGGGCAGCGATCATTGGCCGACGACTTTGGCCGACAACGGGAATCTGTATACCGCTTGGGGTGGTGTGCAAGCGGAGAATCCAGCCGAGTTCGGTGGCAAGAGCTACGGAATCCTCTCGGTGGACAAGACCCTTTACATGTGGGTCGTGCCGCAGCCCGGACCGCATCTGCGCGAGTGCCGCATTGCGAGTTCAACTGACCACGGTGCTACCTGGCAACGCGCGAAGTGGGCCTTAGAATTTGAGGACGGATTGACGATTCCGACGTTGCTTAACTTCGGTCTTGACTACTCAGGTGCACAAGACGAATACGTCGACAGTTACTTCATTGAGCCGCAGTGGGGTCCTGGCAATTCAGTGAGCAGTGAGTATGGATTCGACGTTCACAAGCCGGGAAAAATCCATTTGGCTCGAGTACCGAGATTGTCGAGCGAGTCCGATGCAACGGATTGAGATCACTGCGACACTTCAATCGATTCACCACTAATCAAAATCTGGATCCCCTCATGGCATCGCAACTGGCACAACCCACATCCGACCGGTCACTGCTCAAGGAGCGGGCCTACAGCGAGATTAAGGAGCAAATCCAAACCGCGAAATTCCCGCCGGGTTCGTTTCTTTCGGAGCGTCAATTGGCAGGCATGCTGGGGATGAGCAAGACGCCGATCAAGGCGGCGCTGGAGCGTCTGGAGTACGAAGGCTTCGTCAGCGTCTCGCCCCAGCAAGGCATCGTAGTTCGCCAGCTCTCAGTGAAAGAAATCGCCGATCAGTTTGAGCTTCGAAAGGCACTCGAAGGCTACGTTGCGAATGCAATTGCCGGAAAGCTGACTGATAAGCAAGTCTCGTCGATCCAGCGGAATCTTCGCCAGCAACAGACGGCGGCAACCAAGGGTGCGGTGGGGCGATTTGTCGAATTGGATGCGGAATTCCACCTGCTTCTGTGCGAGGTGTTCGGAAATCAAGCGATCCTGGATTGTTTGATGCAGCATCGGTCGAAGATGCACCGCGTGATTTACCAAATCATGTCGCAAGCACCCGAAAGATTCAACGATGCCGTCGCCGAACACACCGCGATTTTCGACGCGATCCAGCACGGTAGATCCGCGACCGCCGTCAAGCTCGTTGAAAAGCATTTGGAGTACGGCAAACAGTATCTGCTGTCATCGGGATGGGCCTAACGTGATCAAAACGGCTTGCACAGAATCAATCGAGTTATCCGCCGGGCCGTTGTCGATGGTCTTTGAACCATCGACTGCGATGCTACGGTACGTGCGATTCGGCGACATCGAGGTCGTTCGAGGTGTTTTCGCACCGGTGCGTGATCAAAACTGGAATACGATTCCATTTACGGTTCACGACTTTCAACATCGCCAATCGTCTGACCAATTCTCGTTAGATTTTCTGGTGAAGTGCTCTGAGGCGGATATTCAGTTCGATTGGCGAGGTGAGGTGAAAGGTACATCTGCTGGTATCGTTCGCTTTGAATTTCGAGGCGAGGCCAAGTCAATCTGCTGGAAGAATCGAATCGGATTGTGCGTGCTGCATCCGATCAAGGAGTGTGCCGGGCGGCGTTGCGTGATCGAGCACACCGATGGGTCGACGAGCAACGATAGGTTTCCAAAGTGGATATCACCACATCAACCGTTCAAGAATATTCGCTCGATGACGCACGACGTCGCAACGGACTTACAAGCGAAAGTCACATTTACCGGTGAAGTGTTTGAGACTGAGGATCAGCGGAATTGGACGGACGCATCGTACAAGACTTACTGCACACCTCTCGAGCTGCCGTTTCCTATCGAGATCTCGGCCGGGTCCCAGATCAATCAATCGGTGGCGATTGAGCTATGTGGTGACGTCCCATCGAAGTCAAGCTCAATGACAAACTCCAAGCAAGTAGAAAGTAGTGTTCACGTAACTGTTAATTGGGAACAACCGCGACCGATGCTACCGATAGGGCTTTCGATGGCGACATGCCCTGAGCAGCCAGCAACAGCAGTCAAGGAACGGTTGCGTGAAATCAAACCCGCGCATCTGAGACTGGATTTGAATTTGGGCCGTGATGACTGGTTCGACGAACTACACAACACGATCGAGTTTGCGTCTGATATCGACTCCAAGTTGGAAGTTGCCATATTTACCGTGGATGTAGGCGATGCAGCATGGACGCGATGTTTGCAAGAACTGGAAAGGGTTCGTGACCAGATTGCGCGTTGGCTGGTGTTCCATCCGACGGCAAAGTCGACTCCCGATGATCTAGCAGAAGCGGCGAGTGCAATTTTACACAGATTTTCGTCGCTGGTTCCCGTCATCGTGGGAACGAACGCGTACTTTGCTGAGTTGAATCGCAACCGACCGAAGGTACCTGGCAATTGTCTGGTTGGCTATTCAATCAATCCACAAGTTCACGCGTTCGATGAATTGTCGTTGTGCGAGACGCTCCAGACGCATCGTTGGACTGTGGACACTGCGCAACATCTCTTTGGTCGACCGGTCGTTATTTCGCCAATTACGCTGCGTCCGCGATTCAATCCGAATGCGACTTCGAACGGCGCAGGCGGTATCACATCGGAGCCTGAGACTGATCCGCGACAGTCATCTGCGTTCGTCGCTGCCTGGACGGTCGGTGTGCTGTCTCAACTAGCGTCACATCCGAATGTCGCTAGTTTGACCTTCTACGAGACGTTTGGCCCTCGCGGGATCATGAGTTCGGGTGGGGAAGTTTACCCGGTGGCTTCGGTGTTCGATTGGATCCGTGGTGGCTGTTCGATATTCCAAGCGACAAGCTCGGCGCAATTGGAAGTTGCCGCAGTTGCATTGCAGCGTTGCAATGGGGATCGCGAAGTTTTACTAGCCAACATGAGCAATCGGCCTCAGCAGGTAGGCATTGGCGGAGCCGACGGAGGTGACTCGCGATTTGCCATGAAACCGGAATCGGTGAAGTTCGTGAACATGGATTCGCCGTTATGAGCAACTTAAGATTCGCGTTGCTCGGTACCGGTTTTTGGTCGCGTTTTCAACTCGCCGCTTGGCAGGAAGTGCCGGGTGCCAAGTGCGTTGCGATCTACAATCGAACTCTCGAAAAAGCCGAGAAACTCGCGGAAGATTTCGGCATTCCGGCGGTCTACGACAACGCCGAAGTCCTACTGGCACGAGAATCGCTTGATTTTGTGGATGTCGTTACCGACGTCGACACGCATGCGCAGTTCGTCGGATTGGCGGCAAAACATGGATTGCCAGTGATCTGTCAAAAACCGATGGCACCGTCACTTGAGACCGCACGACAGATGTTACAGCAGACTCGCGACGCAGGTGTCACGCTGTTGATTCACGAAAACTTTCGCTGGCAAGCTCCACTGCGTCGGCTGAAGGAAATCCTCGACTCTGGCCATTGCGGAACACTGGTGCGTGTACGCATTGACTACGCAAATAGTTTTCCCGTGTTTGACAATCAACCAGTTTTGAAAGAGTTGAAACAGTTCATTCTGACGGACATCGGAACCCACATTTTGGATGTCGCGAGGTTTTTGTTTGGCGAGGCGACCGAGTTGTACTGTCAAACGCGCCAAATGCGTGACGATATCGCCGGCGAGGATGTCGCGACAGTGCTGATGCGGATGCGTGAAGGCGTCACCGTTACTTGCAACATGAGTTACGCCAGCCGCTGGGAGTTTGATTGCTTTCCGCAAACCATGGTCGCGGTCGAGGGAACCGAGGGTGGCGTGTCTTTGGGCAAAGATTACGAATTGCAATTGGTCAACGACCGAGGTTCGAGCAGCGAGCGCGTGCAGCTTCCGCACTACGCATGGGTGGATCCAGCTTACGAATTGGTCCACACCAGCATCGTTGCTTGTCACCAAAACTTGTTGAATGGTCTTCGCGGCATGGCCCCTGCCGAGACGACCGGTGAAGACAACTTGCGAACATTGGAGCTGGTGTTTGCCGCCTATCAGAGTGCAGAGAAAGGGGAAGTGGTGAGATTTGAGCCGTAGCACAGGATGCTAGTCTGTGAATGCACAACACACTGGCTGGAAGCCTATGCCACATATCACCTCAACGACATTCATGACTACACCTCCCATCATTGCAACTTACCGCATCGAAACGCCGCAGTCGGTTGAGCGCGCGGCGGAGATGATTGCCGGCGAACAGAGCTCAGGTACGTTTCTTCCGGTGCCAGGGGAAACGGAGGAGTTGAAGGCACGCGCTCGCGCCAAAGTAATTGACATTCAATTGCTCGATACGGTTGACCAGCCATCATTGCCCGGATCTCGGGGCGGTGCACGCGATGGCTCCAGACAAAAGTATCAACGAGCAGAAATCAAGATCGCGTTTCCGTTTGACAATGTTGGCTGCAACTTGCCGACACTGTTGGCAACTGTGTGCGGTAACCTGTACGAACTGGCCGAACACTCGGGTTGCAAGTTGCTTGATCTCGAACTGCCAGATGCATTTGCCGAGCGTTACCGCGGACCTCAATTTGGTGTTGATGGCACGCGTCGGCTGGCTGGCGTCTATGAGCGACCGATCATCGGCACGATCGTTAAGCCAAGTGTTGGTTTATCGCCGGAGCAAACTGCCGAGTTGGTCCGTGACCTTGGCGAGGCGGGTATCGATTTCGTCAAAGACGACGAGTTAATGGCCAATCCGCCCCATTCGCCGCTCGAGAAACGCGTCGAGTGTGTGATGCGCGAAATCAATCGGCTCGCTGACTCCACGGGGCGAAAGATCATGTACGCGGTGAACATCTCCGACGAAATCGACGCGATGCGGCGACATCACGATGTTGTTCTGAAAGCCGGTGGGACCTGCGTGATGGTCAGCCTCAATCATGTCGGCTTCGCGGGTGTCTCGGCGCTGCGAGCGCAGAGTCAATTGCCGATTCATGGTCACCGCAACGGCTGGGGGATGTTTACGCGACATCCGTTGCTGGGGATTGAGTACACGGCGTATCAACAGCTGTGGCGAGCAGTCGGCGTCGATCATTTGCATGTGAACGGATTGCAGAACAAGTTTTGGGAACCGGATGAATCGGTGGTACGGTCGATAGAGGCTCTGCGGACTCCGCTGTGGGGAGGTTATCACGCGATGCCCGTGATCTCGTCGGGACAATGGGGCGGACAGGCACCGGAGACGTTACGACTGACGGGAACTCAAGATGTGCTATACGTCGCCGGTGGCGGAATCATGGCTCATCCAATGGGGCCTGCAGCGGGATTGCGTGGTATTAAGCAGGCGTGGGAAGCGGCGGCACAGGGCGTCCCAATCGAGCAGTACGCCGCCGAGCATGAAGAACTGCGAGTGACGATCGAGAAGTTCGGAGGATTCCGATGACTCGATTGCTTCTGGCCTACTACGGAGACGACTTCACCGGCGCTGCGGACGTGATGGAAGTGATGCAATGGTCTGGCTTGCGCACCGTTTTGTTTCTTGATCCGCCAACCGCTGAACAACTTGACCAGTTTGACGATCTTCGTGCATTCGGTGTTGCGGGTTGGTCTCGCACGATGTCGCCAGCGGAAATGGACACCGAGCTGAAACCAACGCTCCAGTGTTTGCGTGACAGCGGCGCGGCGATCGTTCACTACAAGACTTGCTCGACGTTTGATTCGTCGCCGGAGATTGGCAGTATCGGGAAAGCCATCGAACTTGGTCGCGACGTGTTTGGTGACAACCTCGTGCCGATCGTCATCGGAGCCCCGAACCTAGCTCGCTTTCAAGTGTTCGGCAATCTGTTTGCGCGATCGGGACTCGACACGGAGCCATTTCGACTGGATCGACACCCAACGATGCAGCATCATCCAATCACGCCGATGACTGAAGCCGATTTGCGTGTGCATTTGAGCCGGCAAACGAGTCTCAAGGTGGGGCTGTGCGACGTGTTGATGTTGAATTCGGCGAGTCCGACCATGGAGCTGGACGATTCAATCCGCAAGTGCGACGCATTGCTGTTCGACGTGCTCTACCCAGAACATTTACAAAAAATTGGTGCGGCGATCGACGAACGAGGTGATCGAAACTCGCCAAAATTTGTCATCGGATCTTCTGGGATTGAGTACGCATTGACCGAACATTGGGCACAGAGTGGTCAACTCTCGGATCTGCTTTCCCACTCGCCCAGTCGACCTACTTTTGGTGCGACTGAGCAATTGGTCATCATCACCGGAAGCTGTTCACCGGTAAACGATCGGCAGATCACGTGGGCTGAGCAAAACGGGTTCGAGACAATTGAACTATGTCCGGCAAGATTGATTGATCCAGCGATCAGTGATCACGAAATTGCCGAGTCCGTCGAGGTTGCCTTGGATCGATTGCGGCAGGGCGCGAACGTTATTTTGCATTCGAGTCGTGGTTCAGACGATACGCGGGTCGCAGATACGTTAAACGTTTATCGGGCGCTGGGCTTTAGTGATTTAGACGTGAAGCTCAAGAGCGGACGAACGCTGGGGCCGAAATTGGGTCGCATTCTCAGGGGAATCCTCGATGAGTATCGACTTCCGCGAGTCGGTATCGCGGGCGGTGACACTTCTGGCTATGTCGCCCGTGAGTTAGGCATCACGGCGCTGGAGGCGATCGCGCCGATCGCACCTGGGTCGCCATTGTGTCGTGCGCACGCGGACAACGCACTGAACGGCATCGAGTTCTTTTTCAAAGGCGGGCAAGTCGGCAAAGATGATGTTTGGGGCACGATGCTCAAGGGAACGAAAGAGGTGGCATAGGCTTCCAGTCTGTGGATGCGGATAACACAGGATCGAAGCCTATGCCACGATCAAAACTAACCATTGGGAGTTACTGATGACAGGAATTGCGATCTTCGGTGCCGGCGGCAAAATGGGCTGTCGCCTGACCGACAACTTGCTCAAAAGCAAGCAACACAAACTATTGCTCGTCGAGGTCAGCGAACACGGTCGTGCCAAGATCACTGAGCGTGGCCTAACAACGACCGACGAAAGCGATGCGATCGCACGAGCGGAAGTCGTGATATTGGCATTACCTGATCGGCTGCTCGGCAAGATCGCTCACCAAGTCATTCCGAAAGTCTCCGCGGGGACAATCGTTGTGACGCTCGACCCCGCAGCTGCACACGCTGGTGACTTGCCACAACGCGACGACATCAGCTATTTCGTGACGCATCCTTGTCACCCCAACGTTTTCGACCACTTCGCATCGACTGCCGAGCGTGACGATTTCTTTGGCGGTGTCCACGCCCGACAAGCCATCGTTTGCGCACTCATGCAAGGTCCCGAGGAGCACTACGCGCTCGGCGAATCGTTAGCGAAGGAATTCTACGGTCCCGTCACTCGTAGCCATCGCATCACGGTTGAACAGATGGCGATTCTGGAACCGACAATGGCGGAGACATGCGGGATCGCTCTCGTTCGAGCATTGCGAGAAGTGCTCGAAGAAGCCGTCCGCCGCGGGGTTCCGTGCGCCGCAGCCGAAGATTTCATGTATGGTCATATCAAAGTCGAACTGGGCATCGCTTTTGGTTTGGCACCGTTCCCGTTCAGCGACGGTGCGAAGTTGATTTCGGAATATGGTCAGCAACAAATCTTCAAGCACGGTTGGTTGAAACTGTTTGAGCCAGAAAGCGTTAAAGAGCAGACGCAAATGATTGTTGTCGGGACCTCTCAACAAGTTAATTAAGCAACTTATCGATTTCCTGTCTGTCGATGACCGTTAATATCTACGCCAAAACAACATGATCTGTGTGTATTCAATCCACGCTCGCCTCACCCCCAGCCCCTCTCCCCGAAGCGGGGCGAGGGGAGCCAGAAATTCATAGTGGACGAAATGACCATGAAACGTTTATCTATCACCGTGGTATTCGTGTTGTTGAGTAGCTGCCTCGTCGCTGGTTGCTCAAAGACAGCACCATCGAACCCGGGCGCTACTGGGTCCAAGAAAATGACGGTCGGTGTTGCCTTCGAAACACTGCAAACCGAGTATTGGGTTGCTGGCTTCGAAGCGATCAAAGCGGAGCTTGCGAATCGCGATATCGACGTCCTTGAAGCGATCGCGGACAGTGACCCAAATCGTCAGTTGCAGCAAGTCAAGAACTTCATCACACGCCGCGTCGATGGCATCGTGCTGGTTCCGAAGGATGCCAAATCTTGTATCCCCGCGATCCGCGCCGCCAACACGGCCAACATTCCGATCGTGTTGTTCAATCGTGCCGCCAGCGAGAAAGACGCCAAGTCAGTGGCCGTGCAAGCTGATAACTTCAAGATTGCGAAAGAGACTGTCGCTTTCATGGTCGAACAAGCTCGCAAGACCGGCGAAAAGCACAAGGCGATGATCGTGATGGGGGACCTTGGCGACATGAATGCGATTGGGCGACGCGATGGATTCGATGCCGCAGTGAAGGGTAATGAAGACGTCATCGAAGTCGTCTCGCGCGTCCCATCGGAGTGGAATCAGGAGAAAGCTCAAGCTGGCGTGGTAAACGGATTGCAGGCTAATCCCGACATCAGTTTTATTTTCACTTCGTCTGACTTTTTGTTCCCATCAATCGTTTCAGCACTCAAGTCAGCCGGCAAGTACAAAAAGATTGGCGAGCCCGGACACGTGATTCTCGGCGGTTTCGATGGTGACGCGACCGCCTATGAAATGCTCAAGTCGGGCTACCTCGATGCGACGGGCGTGCAAGACGTGTATTTCGAGGCGGAAGCGACAGTCCAGGCACTGATGGACTTGATCGATGGCAAGGACGTACAACCGTTGATTCAAGACCCAGGCTTCGTGATTCATCAAGAAAATATGATTGAGATGGCCGACAGAACCTGGGGCGCGAACGTCGCCGCTGACGCAGCCAAGTAAATCGCCGAAGGCAATGTGTTCGATGCTGAGCCGGTTTCTTCGTTCAGGACTACTGACACTCTTGCTGTGCGTCGTCTACTGCGCCGTGATGGCTCCGTTGGTTCCCGGCTTCGCAACGAGCGAGAATTTCGGCAACGTATGGGTCGCGATGCTGCCCCTGTTGGTCGTGGCAACTGGACAAACAATCGTGTTGATCACCGCGGGTATTGATCTATCGGCGACATCGATCATTGCACTGACGAGTATTGCCGGGGCGGCTTTGATCACCGGAGATGACGGTCCACTTGCCGGAAATCCACTTGAGACGCCCGTGGCTATCGTGTTGATGATCGTTGTCGGCGCAGCGGTTGGTCTACTGAACGGATTGTGTACGGCGCGGCTCAAGATGCCTCCGTTCATTGTGACGCTAACGACGATGATGTTCTTCAGTGGTTTGGCAGTCTGGTCGACACAAAGCAGGTCGATCTACAACCTGCCAGCGAGCTTTTTGTTCCTGGGGCAAAATGTTTGGGCAGCCACAGCCATTACCATCGTCGTTGCGTTAACTGCTCAATTGATGCTCAGCGGATCGTTGCTGGGCCAGGGACTGCGGGCAGTCGGCGGGAATCCACGTACGGCGGAAGTTTCGGGAGTTCAGGTTCCGCGAGTCGTCACGACTGCTTATGTGTTAAGCGGAGTGTGTGCCGCCATTGCTTCAATTCTTATTACCGCCCAGCTTGAAACTGGTTCGCCGGTTCAGTGGGAGAACAACTTGCTGGATATCATCGGCGCGACGGTCATAGGTGGCACCAGTTTGTATGGTGGTCGCGGCAGTGTGTTATGGACCGCGTCCGGTGTGCTGCTGCTGACGCTGATCGATAACAGCTTGAATTTATTGGGCTTATCACACTTTACAATCATGATCGCCAAGGGCGGCGTGATCCTGTTGGCGGCGCTGCTGGACACATTGCGTTATCGCGTGGGGGATCGATGAACGCTCCAATGTTGGAACTGCAGCAAATCGACAAATCCTTTTTCGGGGTTCCGGTGCTGAAACAGGTCAGTATGCAACTGGATGCTGGCCAGACGCTGGGACTCGTCGGTGAGAATGGTGCCGGCAAATCAACTTTGATGAATATTCTTGGTGGTGTGTTGCCAGCGGATTCCGGTCGCATGCTCATTGGCGGTGAATCGTATGCGCCGAGATCGCCTCGTGACGCTACTGCCGCAGGCGTCGCGTTCATTCATCAAGAGCTGAATCTGTTTCCAAATCTCAGTATTGCCGAGAACTTGTTTCTGACAAACTTTCCACGCAAAATCTGTTGGATCGATCGCAAGCTGATCCGTCGCCGAACGAGTGAGTTGCTGAATCAAGTCGGTCTCGATCTGTCACCCGACATGCAGATCGATCGGCTATCGGCTGGAGAACGGCAGCTGGTTGAAATGGCCAAAGCTCTCAACGTCGACGCGCGGCTGATTATTCTTGATGAACCCACGACTTCGCTAACGGCTCGCGAAACCGAGCGGCTATTCGCATTGCTCAAGTCACTTCGCAACCGTGGGATCGCAATGATCTACATCTCGCATGCACTGGGCGACGTCCAGCAGTTGTGCGAGCGAATTCTGGTGTTACGAGACGGACAAGTCGTCGGACACGGTTCGATCGACGAATTCGATAGCAATCGCGTTGTTTCGCTGGTGGTTGGAGGTCAAACCGATCAAATTTTTCCTGAGAAGACGCACCAACCCAAGAGCGAGGTGGCGTTGAAGGTCGATCAGGTTTCACAACCTGGCGTCGTGCACGACGTTTCTTTTGAGCTGCGAGTCGGGGAAGTACTCGGTCTTGCCGGATTGATGGGCAGCGGTCGTACAGAACTCGCTCGGATCTTATTCGGACTGGATCCGATGTCCTCAGGACAAATTGAACTGGCTGGCCAACCGATCAAGCACCTTTCGACCCACGAGCGAATCAGGCTTGGCATGGCGATGTTGACCGAGAGTCGCCGCGACGATGGCTTGTGCATGCAGGCTTCCATCGTCGACAACTTAAGTTTGGTCGCGGCATCCAAGATTGCCAAACGCCCAGGCGGTTTGCTGCGGAAAGAGAAATTATTGTCGGCGATTGACGTCATACGCCAGCGTGTGAAGCTGACATCGACCGCCGAAAGTCATGCTGCCGTGGAAACGCTCAGTGGCGGCAATCAACAAAAAGTCGTGCTGGCGAAATGGTTACTCAACGAGCCCAAATTGCTGATCCTTGACGAGCCGACTCGCGGAATCGACGTGGGTGCGAAGTTCGAGATTTACGGATTGATCAATCAGTTGGCGGCGAGTGGCGCCGCAGTGCTCGTGATCTCCTCCGAGTTGGAGGAGTTGATTGGGATTTGCGATCGGATTCTTGTCATCCGTCAAGGCGAGATCAAGGAAGAACAGGCTCGCTCCGAGTTTGATCGCAATCGGATTATGCGTGTGGCTTTGCAAGCTGATGTGACAGCGGGAGGCGTCGCATGAACCGTCGATCCATTGCGATGTGGCTGCTAAGCTATGCTCCCTTGATCCTGTTCGCACTTGTATTCGCAGTCTTTGGAAGTCTGTCGTCGAGGTTTCTCGAACTGCAGAATCTTGTCAACATTCTCATCCAATCCAGTTCGACGGCGGTGGCTGCCGTTGGCATGACACTCGTGCTGTTGACGGCCGGAGTCGACTTGAGTGTCGGCAGTGTGATGTTCATCGTCGTTGCGGTCACCGGCAAATCGATCGTGCAAGGTCAACCGCTGTGGTTCGCCTTCGTCGCGGGCCTATTGGTCGGCGTTCTCTGCGGCGCAATCAATGCGATTCTTGTCACACGCTTGCGAATCATCGCTTTCATTGCGACGCTGGGCATGTTGTTTGTTGTGCGGGGATGCGGGCTGTGGCTGACGAATACGCGTGCCATGAATATGCCCGACTCAGTGACTCAGATTGGTGCCGAACGATTCGTCGGTATTCCCATTCCTGTGGTCGCGATGTTTCTGGTCGCGGTTTTGATGCACTGGTTGCTGACCAACACTCCCTGGGGCCGCCAGATCTACGCCATCGGCAGCGATATTGAGGCAGCGAGAAAGGCGGGGCTGCGGGTCAACGCGATTCTGTTTTCAGTGTACGTGCTGTGTGGAGTTTGCGCGGCGCTTAGTGGTTTGATTGCTCTAACACAAACTGGAGCGGTGTCACCCAGTTTCGGTCAGCAGAAGGAATTCGCGGCGATCGCTGCTGCAGTCTTGGGCGGCACGAGTCTGTTTGGTGGTCGTGGCAGCATCCTGCCTGGCACGCTTTTGGGTGCGATTCTGTTTCAGACAGTCGAAAACGGATTGGTGATCATCAACGCCGATCCGTATTTGTACCCGATGATCCTCAGCGGCATTATCTTCGTCGCGGTATTATTGGATACCAGCCGCGCTGGGCTCGTTGAACGGCTGACTCGCCGGAAGATCCGCGTTACCCATGTGTAATCACATGGCCGTTGATCCACATCAGGGGATCCACTGCTGTCGAACCATGAAGGCTTTGACTTCGCGTAGTGCGGAGGTAGAAGGTTCTCTTGGTTTGGTGAATGGAACGAATCACGGATGGATGGTGGGAAGATTTGGCGGGCCCCGGTACCTGCCAAATCGCCGTGGATCACTTTGGAAAGATGAAAGTCTTCCGGGTTGCTTGAAAGCGTCCAGGAAATTCCCCCATCGCTGCTGACGTGAATCGTTTCGGCACGATGATCACGACCAAAGAGTCGATCGCCCGCCGCATAGACAAATTTCAACCTCTCATCGTTTGCACGACTTTGCCACTGGAGTCCGTCGACCGAAGACAAGATGCTCGTCTGAGTGAAGGCCAAGAATTGCTTGCCGGTCCAGACAACCGAGAGAATGTCGCCGCGCGATGCAACCGCCCGTTCATTGTGCCAAGTCACACCGTCACCTGAAGTCGTTAGCAGGCCGTCCTGTCCGCCGATCAGAAAGACGCCGCCGCCAAACGCGATCGGCGCAGCGTTGCCTCCTTTTCGTCCTGACCGGCCATGGTGCGAAAGGAGATCGACGGTTGCTTCGGGCGAATGACAACCAACGTGCCAAAGTCACCGGCACCGATGATCATGCCGTTTCCGGTCGCTGTTGAACGGACGCGATAGTCGATCTTGGGCGAATCCGCCTTTCCCAGCAGCGTGAATTGCTCTCCGACTTCGCTGTGATAGACCCAGCCTCGCATCGTGGTCACAAACAGGTTGTCGTTCAGTACATCAACCGCCGTCCCGTCGCTCGAGAAGCAACTGCAGTTCCAACGCATCGACTGCTCCGTTGCGGTTCGTGTCGAGGAAATCAAACGGTTCTTGAGTCGTGGCCCTGAAGGTTCCTAACATCCTGCGCAGCCCGGCACTGAGGCTGAGCAGGTGGCGGAGTGTGATCCGACTCTTGCGGGTGGCCTTTCCACTCGGTGAGAGTCTTTGCCACGAGTTCGTCAAAGGATTCGATCATCCCGCTTGAAGTCCTCGACGGTCGGCGCCGCTCCGGGAACGATTGCGTTGGTCGATACTCCCGCTTCAATGGCATCAGTCCTCGCTGCCGTACCCACGCCCTGGGCGGAAAGTTCGGCGTCCGCGGGGATCGGCGGTTCGGTACTCCACGTGTGCAGCGGTGCAACCAAAAGGAACAAGACAAGAGAAGCGAATGTTCGAAACCCCGCCCGTGCGATTCGAGAATACTGCATTGCGTGAAGCCTATCGTGCTTGAAGATGCGGGTCGGTAGTCTCACGGTTTTGCCTCTTTGTTGGTGGCAACGGCCGGGAAAGTGTTTGCTAAGCAAGTTCCAGTCCAGGCAGTGTGCCGGTAATGCCGGCGAAGGCATCGGTTTCCATGCCCATTCGCTGCAGCATCGTGACGAACAGTTGCGGCAACGGGTGGTTGTTATTTTGGTCAAATGCCAGGTGCTGGCCATGACGATAGCCGCCGCCAACCAACAGGATCGGAAGATTCTGATTGTTGTGGCTGCTGGCGTTGCCCAAATTGACTGGCACTGCCCGGATGCGGCGCCGCGGTCGGGAACGCTTTCTCTGCGGAGTGTCCGCCGTCTACACCGGGATGCGACGTCCCGGAAAGAATCGTGAAATCATTTCGGAACTCTTTCAATTCACGAAGATAAGGCGTTAGCTCAAAATCGTTCCCACTCTCTTCCGGGAACAGATTACGGGTAAAACCCAAGACAAGAGCAGCGCGATTGCAAACTTGTTCGACATTCTCACGATGGTGCTTTCCGGCGGACTAATCGCAGTCTCAACAGTGAAACGGTTTCACGAGGGAAATCAGGTAACATCGCAAAGTGAATGTCAGTCCAGAAAAACTCGAAATGCGATTTTTCATATTGGTTCCAACCCTCGAAAGGTGCCGGTGCTGGTTGCGAATCGGTCGGTTTCGATGCCCAATCGCTGTAACATCGAGACAAACAGATTGGGCAGCGGATAGTTGTTTTGTGTATTGAAAGCCAGGTGTTGCCCGTGTCGAAAACCTCCACCGGCAAACAAAACCGGCAAGTTGGTTGTGACGTGAGTGTTGGCGTTTCCGAGGTTGCTGCCATACACGACCATCGTGCGATCGAGCAGAGTGTCCGAGCCTTCCTTCGTCTCCTTCAAATTCGCGAACAATTCGTCCAACAGTCTCATGTGCCAATCGTCAATCGCTTCGAGCTGTTTGATCTTCGCCTCGTTCTTGCCGTGGTGCGAGAGATTGTGATAACCGTCGGTGATCTTCGTTCCCTCCACGTCGATGGCAGGTGAATTGACGCTATCGAGCATCAGCGTGATCGCTCGCGTCGAATCGGTTTCAAACGCCAGTCGTGCCATGTCGTACATCAAACGCACTTTATCCATGTATGCCTTGGGGTCTTCTGGATTCGACGGAGCTTCGCCTCGTGGTTCTGGCTTGGGCACATGCTCCCACTCCTTCGCCGCTTCCAGTCGCTGCTCCAACTCCCGAACGCCTGTCAAATATTGATCCACGCGATCACGGTCTTTGTTTCCCAACGTTCGCTGCAAAGACTTCGTTTGCTCTGCAACTGCATCCATGATGCTCTGTCCAAGACTGAGCCGTCGCACCTGATCGCGTACCTCATCGGGTGACCCTTGTAGAAACAACTGTTCGTAAATCGAAACTGGATTCTCTTCGCACGGAATCAGGACGCCGGCACCCGTCCACGACAAACTTCGTTGCCCTTGCTTGATGTTGACTCCCAATGTCATCGACGGAAAACGAGTCAGATGTCCGATGTATTCGGCGATGTACTGGTCCAACGAAATCGTGTTGCGAAAACCACCGCTACCCGGATGCGGAGCCGCCGTCAGAAAACAAATGT
This sequence comes from Pirellulaceae bacterium, assembly GCA_963734865.1. Lineage (GTDB taxonomy): Bacteria > Planctomycetota > Planctomycetia > Pirellulales > Pirellulaceae > CBDCUW01. The sequence goes on along the minus strand of CAVTIV010000014.1, from coordinate 203,850 downwards.
CAGCCGGGTGACCACCATCCACATCAGGATGCCACACACCGCTGAAGACGGTGAAGTCGTTTCGGTGCGGTTGCAATGTTTGCAGATAAGGCGACAGCGTATAGTCTGCGCCGGAATCAGTGGGAAAAAACTTCTCCGGAAGCAGGCCCAGGTTGTTGCAGATGCCAAGCATACGTCGAGGAACCCGTTCTTCCGCAGCCCTTTCTGCTGCGGAGACGACCGCTGGTCGCATCGCATCGAGCAGTGGCAAGGCAAGGCCCACACCCATGCCACGCAGGAACGTCCGACGAGGCAACGCTTTGTTCTTTAACAGTGTTGGCATGATGAATTACTTGTTCAAGAATAATCGGCTGGCTGCAATTTCAGTAATCAGTGAGCGGACGGGATATCCGTCCTCCGCGTGGCGATCCAAAATCGCCTCCACTTCCTCGCGGTCGCTAAACCGTGGCGCAGCACCGGTCGCATAGGTCAGTAGTTTCTCCACCAGGTTCTCAGCGATCGCACGCTCGTCGGCCAACAGCAATCGCTTCAACTCACTCACGTCGGCGAACGATCGACCATCGGGAAGTTCGCCGGACGCATCCACAGCGGGGCCGTCGGGTGAATGTGAAAGGCTGGCCATTCTTTCCGTAACCTGATACTGGATCGCCTTCTTGAAAGCTGCGATAAGTATCACGAAAGCCACCGGCCACGTCAAAACTTTCAAGTGCGAATCCTGCCGGATCAATGACTTTGTGACAAACGTTGCAGCTCTGATCCGCCCGGTGCAAGAGAAGCTGCTGCCGAATCGTTGTCGCCCCGCGAGTATCGGGCTCAATCGCCGGGACGCTCGGCGGGGGCGGAGGAATGTCCACGCCTAAAATCCGCTCGTTGATCCAGGCCCCACGAATCACTGGCGAAGTGGTAGTGCCATTGGCGGTGACTTTCAACACGCTTGCTTGAGTCAACAAGCCTCCGCGCACGCTTTCCTCTGGCAAGATCACGCGCCGCAGACGCGCACCTTCAAATGGAGGCAAACCGTAGTGATTCGCCAGTCGTTCGTTGGCAAATGTGAAATCGGAATCGATCAAGTTTCTCACGGGCAGGTTTTCGCGAATCAACTCGGCCAAAAAGAGTTGCGTTTCCTCCAGCGCCGCATCGACCAGCGAATCATCCAAATAGTAGTCCGGGTACAGCAACTCATCCGGCGAGGTGTCATTGATCTTTCGCAAGTCCAACCAATAAGCCAGAAACGCATCCACGAATCGTCGTGATTTCTCGTCAGCCAACATGCGGTCGAGTTGCTGGTTGAGCACGTTCGCATCGTTTAGTTCGCCTGAACTCGCGAGTCGTCGCAATTCAGAATCAGGCAAGCTGTTCCAAAGGAAAAGGCTCAAACGATTTGCCACCGCAATCTCAGCAAGCTTTCCGGGGTGCTCCTCAAGACAAATGAATCCGGGCGAACACAACGCGGCGGTATAGCCAGCGAGCATGGCGTCGGCAAATGACATGCCTTCCCGAAGAGCCGTTTCAACGACACCAACGAAGCGATCGACATCATTCGGATCGGACGATCGTGTGTACGCTTTGCTAAGGAATCGCCGCATCAATCGCCGCGCGTCCTGCACTGGTTGCTGCGACTCGATGACGACCGTTCCTCGGTCACCGCGCATCGCCAGATCGCCAAATAAAAGTCGGTGCCCTGCCGATGGCCACTGATCTATAATCGGTCCTTCGACTTCCATCCAATTAAATGCAACACCCGGCATTCCATCTTTTTCAGCTAGCGGGTTGTGCCAGTTGGACGGTCGCGAGCGAAACAACCGGACCGCATCGGGCTGGATCGTTTCTCCTGCGATCAACCACACGTCAAGTTCTTGAACGCTCGGTTCAATCTGAAAATCAAACTCACCGAGCCGTCGCAACTGACGCGGTTCCGCTCGTGAATAGATCACCACCGGATCGGAACGTCTGCCGCGAGAAGTCTTTTCCCGGTCCGGACGCCACCACTTCGTTTCTTCACCCGCGGCCCAAAACGTATAGCCCTTGAATCGCAATTTGTAGCGACCCGAACGAGGTGCCATGAAGGAGCTAAAGCTAACTTCGATGGGTTCGTAACTGCTGGCGACGACGCCGAAAGCTTCCGACTCGCGTTTTACAGGATCGCGATCGCCGACGGTGAATGGCGTTTTTGGATCTCGCAGTAGATCCAAGTCCGCACCGTAGCCGAGCAGCGGAAACGTCGCGCGTTCAGGACTACGGTTGAAGTTCGTGTAGTGAACTCTTCGATTGAAACTGCCTTGCTCGCGAGCGTAGTAACGGTCGATTTGCTGCTGAGGACGATCTACCTGTTTCGCCATGACTTCCCGCATCGCGTAGTCCGCAGCTTGCATGTAACGCGCGAAATTGACGTGAGAGACATCGAGCGCTTCCCCGAGTTTGTTGAATCGATAAAGCTCGCCATCTTCGGGCAGCATTGTTGCCAACTGCAACCACGGAGCGTGAAGCAAGTCACGCATGGAATTCTCGTATTCAAAGCGATTCATTCGCCGCCAAATCGCTCTTCCTTCATTGTCAATCTGCTGTCGGTCCAGCTCAATCAAGCGAGTGCGAAGAGGAGAAATAAACTGTTCCCTCTCCGTGTCCACCAATCCACCGTCAGGCGGCATCTCGCCCGTGTCAACACGGTCATGAATCTTGATCCAAAGCGGTAGGTCCACTTCGGCAGGTCCGCCCTGTGTCTCAAGCCGCTCGGCGAGTTGCGCCAGATCAACGACGCCGTCGGGTCCGTCGCTACTGTGACAATCCAGACAACTCTCGCGCATTCGTAAAACCAGCGGAGCCATCTCATGTGCTGACGCGGGAGAAGGTACGCACAAACAGACAATGCTCAACAAGAATGCAAGTAGATGGATTTGTTTGCTCATCGTTGGCGGGGAGGGTTCACAGGAGCATCATGGCGGGCCTGTTATTATAGCAGCCGATCTCATTTGCAAAATAGCCACCGAGCCAACCGAGCAGCGGATGTCACCAGCTTGACCAACATCGTGACCCATCAAGCCGGTTGCATAGTGCACACAAACAATGCCACAACCACGGGCCATTGCCGTGTCAAGCTGCGCCAGAATCGTGCCCGAATCGGGCAATCGCTGAGGCGGAAACGTGTCACCGATAAACACAATCGCGCTGACCGATTTCAAACGCGACTGATCCTTCGGCCAGTCATACACAACCTCCGCTGCGACGTCTGAAACGTTCGACATGTTCTCGAGGCAATGCTGCAACAACCGTCCCCCGCAGCGACTTCGTGTGACCCCGGCGGATGCGTGCTCGGACCAACGACGATCAATACCCGAGTTGGCTCGGCAGCAACCGAGCATGGCGCGGCGAACAAGCAGGCCAGCAGACTAAGTAAGAAACAGTTCTTCACAGAGTTCAACTCCTCGATGTCGCATCAGAGCCAATCTCTTTGATTTGTTTGGTTGCAATCCCAACGGGACGGTCGAGCGGAATCCCGGCGCAGGTCAACAAGGTGGTCAGCAGGTCGCCTTGATTTCCCTTCACGTCCGGTAGGAAGCGTCCCGTGTTGATCGAACCGCCTCCCCGTCCAGCCATGATGAAGGGCAGGTTTTCTCGGGTGTGCCTGTCGCCGTTTTCAAGGCCGGAACCCCACATCATGATGCAGTTGTCCAGCAGCGTGCCGTCGCCTTCTCGCAAGCTGTGCATCTTTTTCACCATGTAGGCGAACTGATCGATGTTGAACTTCGTGATCGCGGCCACCTTCCTGACCTTCTCAGGATCGTTGTTGTGGTGAGTCGTCGAATGGTGCTTGTCCGTGAATCCCAGCTCGGGGTAGGACACACCGTTCGGGGTCGAGCCAATGTAGGTGCAGACGCGGGTCGTGTCGGTCTGAAATGCCAGCACGTTCAGATCACACATCACCTGCATGTACTCGCTGCGTTTGTCTCCCTCGGGAATCTTGATCTCGATGGGCGGGGAATCGGATTCGTGGCGTCGGCTGGATCGGACACCCGCCTTCTCCATGGCCGCCTCCTTTTGACGCAGTTCGATGGCGGCAATCCGTCGTTCGACTGAGCGAACGCTGTCCAGGTACTCGTCCAGCTTTCGCTGGTCGGTCGGCGACAAGGTGCGTCGCAGATCCCGTGCACCGCCAAGGACCAAATCCAGCATGTTGCGGTCTAAAGGACTCATTCCTGTCGGTTGCCCGCCCGCTGCCTTGCTCCTTCTTGTTGAACAAGCGATTCAGCACGTTGCGTGGATTGATCTCGGCAGGGACTGCCTGGGTCGGAGAGCGGAAAGCTGCAGTGCGAATAATAGGCCTCGTTCAGCCCTGCCTGGTTTTCCTTCCACGTTTGAGGCATCGTGGCAAGTTCCAACGAGGGCAACGTGGTGAAAGCTCCCAGGGCGCCCGCGGCAATCTGATCGGCAGAGATCGAGATGCTGATCTCGTCCCGCTTGTCTGGGTCCGGCAACGCTGCCGTGAGCCACGTCGATAGTTCGAGTGCGTGAGGTGCGCCTTTGAACGGACCGTTGGAAACTCCCGAGATGCCCTTCATCATCAGGCATTGATCAAGCACGGGACGCAGGGAATCGAGTGCCGGTGGCGGCGACGTCAGGAAACTCTCCGCATCCGTGGGCCAGAACTGATCCATGATCACGCCATGCGGCATGTACATGAACCCGAGTCGGACCGGTGGCTTGTACGCCTTCTTCTCGCTTGCTTCCGCCCAGCCCATGGCATCCAACAGAGGCAAGGCGAGAGCAGCTCCCACGCCTTTCAGGCAGATGCGACGATCAATGGTTGTGTTCTTACTCATTGGAAGACCTTTATGTTGAGTAGCGGTTAGTTTCGATTCCGCTACAACTTGCCGGATGCCTATTACTCGGTTCGACGATGCGTGAAGGGATAACTGGTGACGACCGCAGTGACGAGTGTCTGCATGCGGTAGCCATCCTGAGCGATCTCCTGCATCAACTCATCCACCACAATTTCGTCATAGCCTTCCAGCCTTCGGCATAAGGCATAGGCTAACATTTTCTCTACCAGATTTCGAGAAAAGTCATCGAGGCGTCCGGCGATCATGGCCTTCAATTCTTGGGGGCTCGAAAAACGACTTCCATCTGGAAGCTCACCCGAAGCGTCAATCGGCTGCACCGTTATCGTCCTGGTCACGCCAGCGGCCGATGGCATCGAAGTTCTCCAGACCAAACCCGATCGGGTCGAGTAACTGATGGCAATTGGCGCAGACAGGATCCGTGCGGTGCAGTTCGGTGCGCTCGCGCAGGGTTAGATTGGCAACCGACTGCTGGTCCTGTTTCTCCAATGCCGGAACGTCTGGCGGAGCAGATGGCACATGGTCCCCGAGCACTTGTTCAAGCACCCAAACGCCTCGAATGACGGGACTGGTGCGATTGGGAAAGGACGTCGCCGCCAGAACGCCAGGCATTCCCAAAATCCCTCCTCGATTGCCATCGGTCAATTGGACCTTGCGCATCTCGGTGCCCGTAACCGTTTCTTCCAGACCGTAGATCGTCGCCAGACTTTCATTGAGGAAGGTGTAATCGCTATCGATAAAACGGGCGACGCTATGGTTCTCACGCACGACACTCTCGAAAAACAGGCGTACTTCGTCGTACATCGCCGAACGCATCTTACCAGTCATTTGCGGAAACTTCGACGGATCAAACGTCTTGCTTTTCAAATCTCCGAGGCCAAGCCACTGCGCACCGAAACCGTCAAACAGTGCTCGTGAACGAGGATCCTCCAGCATGCGTTTCACTTGCGCTTTCAGGATCGTCGGCTCGTGGAGCTTTCCGGAATCAGCCAGCGCTCATCAGCTCATCGTCAGGCATCGTGGCCCACAGCAGATAAGACAAACGCGAGGCGAGTTGATAGTCGTCAAGAGGAACAATCTCAGCCTCGATATCAAATTCTTCAGCCGGAGTGATGAAGAGGAACTGAGGAGAAACGAGCATTGCCTTGAGCATCAAACGCAAGGCCGCCGGATAAGAGAGTTCGTTTTGTTGTCCCAAGTCGAACACATCCAAGAGCACCTTGAGCTCGGCATCGGATGGCGGTCGACGATAAGCTTTCTTCGCCAGCGATTCGGCAACCTTTCGTGCCGCTGCCCGAGGGTCATCCTTCGAGGCGGGAGCTTCGCCAAAAAGTCGCTGTTGCAACTGCGTGGGCGGCGAATCGTCAGGTGCCAAAACCTGGTCCAACACTTCATCGGCGATCGAAAGATACTGCTCGAGCTGAAGCGGTGAGAGCGAATTGAGATATCCCTCGCCACTGACCTCGTCCGGCAAGCCATCGGCGATCTTCGGATCGACACCGAACAGATCGTGCAGCGTGTTGCCGTATTCCGTTTTGGTCAACCGCCGAATGACAAACGGTCCTGGATCCTTGGGGCTGAGATATTTGACCTTGTCCAGCCATTTCATGAACATCTGACGTTCTTCATCGGTCGGCTGCTCCAATCCGTCCGGTGGCATGTCGTGTGCCTTGACCCTGGCGGCCGCCTTCTTCCACTTCTCGCTGAAGGCAGCATGCCCCGGAGTATCCAGGGCTGGAGTGAAGCTGAGGCCAGCCTCTCGTCGGTCGCCTGTTCTGGTGACACTCCAGGCAATACGTTTTGATAAACGGAGTGACTCGTTTACGAAAGAACTTCTCGGCGTCGGCTTTCCGCTCAGCCAGCGCCTCGTCATCTGCCGACTGAGCCGAGCAAGTGCTGGAGCTAACACACAGAGACACCCAGTAGCAGCGCGGCAACTGCGCCACGGATAAATCGTGCTGCTGTGATTGTCATTCGAAAACTCATCCGACACCTATATTCGTATCCGTCAATTGTAATCTTTGCCCGTACGACGGGCTTGAAGTCCGTCGTACTATCAATGTGGTTACGGCTTAATTTGAAGATCGCCGGTACCTCTTTTCGACGTTTCTGCGGAACTCGGCGTCGGTAAACGGGTCCTCCGTCCGCTGCTGCCAATCGCGTAGCGTAGCGGCATCAGTTCGCAGATCGTGAAAAGTACACCAGGCAGGATTCGAACCTGCAACCCTTGGTTCTGATGACGGGCCAAGAGTCCCAAGTGAAACGGCGTAAAATGACGAGAACGGGCGATCACAAGTTGCCGAGTCTCGATAGAAACCGCGACGCTAAGAAGGCTTGCGATCGAGAAGGTGCAATGCTTCGGCTCGCACGAGCGAAAGACGCTCGCTCCGCTGGGCCAAAGCTGCCAAGTCGCTTCGCTGTTGGTCGGTAAGTTGGCCTTCGTGGTTGCGATCCATCAAATCTTGCAAACGGCAACAAGTTTGCCACTCCCTGCAGGCTATTTTGCGCCGGCACTGGCAGCGCTAAGTAAGGATCTATTGGTCCTTGGTTGTGGACGCCTCCGCGAGCGGCCAGGGACGCGGTTGCGGGATCTGATCGCCGGTGAATGCAATCCACCTTCCGTCACGCGACCAGGCGGCGCTGAGGATCTTCCAGTCGATCGGCTGGCCGGCAAGCCGTTGCGGTGGGCCGTCCCGATCCCGGTCGAGCGTGTAGAGATCGATCCCCTTGCGATCCGGACTGTTCATCGAGAACAGCACGCGCCGGTTATCGGGGCTGAAGCTGAAGTCCTGATGGACTCCCTGGCTGGAAGCGAGAAGGATTTTGAAACCGAGTGGCGAATCGATATCCGCGATGACGATGTCGTCACCGCCGGTCGTTTGACTGCGAGCTTTGAAGGCGATGTTGCGGCTGTCGTGCGACCAGCCCAGATTCCAGTACGTCGAGTTGAATAACACGGCCTGGTCTCCGACGAGCAACGGTTTTATCTGCTTTGTTTCGGCGTTCATCACGATGATGTTTCCGCCCAGTCCGTACGCGATCCACCGACCGTCGGGCGACCACTGCGCGCCCCAGCCCTCAACGGCGATATCGGTGCGGCCGGAACCGTCGGCGTTCATCATCATCACGCCGCCGCCCGGCTGACAGAAAACGATCTGTTTTCCATCCGGCGAAAAGCTCGGCATGCAGCCGTTGCCGAGGTCGCGCAGACCCGTGCCGTCGGAATGGATGACGAAGAGGTGCGTGTCGGCGAAATTGCCAGACGTCGCGTCAAACACGATCTGCTTCGAGTCGGCAGACCACTCGGGTGATCCGAGATTCGTGTAGCCGGCCGGCGGGCCGCTGATCTCACGCACCTCGCGCCCGTCAACGCTGATCACGGCCAGCTTGCGCTCGGTCGACACGCCTTCGGGTGGCAGGTACATCATCCGTTCGGCCCGGATGGATAGACTCTTCCACACGACATCGACGCTGGAAGTGCCGTCGCCCATGACTTGAAACTGGATTCCGTCTTCAATGGTGGCGGCGTCGATGTCCGTCGCGGCCACCTGCTGTGTCGCGATGATGCGAAATGCCATCGAGTCGCCTTCCGCGAACAGGTAATACATCGTCTCGCCCCTGCGGGCGAGACGAAGGCGACCGGAACTTGCCTCTGAAAATTCGCCTTCCAGCTGAGCATACCGGAGGCTGCCATCGGGGTGCATTGAATCCGAGGTCGCGTTCAGTCGCTCGGCATCCCGATCACCTAGGGCTCGCTGCAATCGATAGTGCGTGCGTTCATCGCCGACATGTGTCGTGTGAAGCATGATCGCCGAGGTCCGATGGCCCCGAAGCTGCAACTGATCGAAGCCCACTTCGAGATCGAAATCACCTTGCACGGTGAACCGTGGCATGATCATCACGTTCTCCCAGCTTTCACTCGCCGACACACCGGCGTGCAGGCCGTCAGCGAGCGGTTCGAATCGTCGCCTCGGTCGGGGTGGAATCGGTTTGAAGTAGGCCGACTGGAATCCGTCTTCGTCGAAGCGGTGCGAGAACTCAGCCGGCAACTGGGCCCGTGATTCATCCAGTAACGACACCGTTGCATCGGCGAGTTGTTGCTGCGAGGCCGCCGGCAGCGATTTCGGCCAGTCACCCCGATGGACGACACGACGCACGCGGACGTCCGTTTGATCGGCAAAGTGAAACAGACCGAATGTACGCCGATGGTTGGCGTCCAGTGTCCGCTGATAAATGAGTTGGCCGTTGAGCGTCAGCCCCACCGTGTCACCGCACAGCTCGATCACCATCCGGTTCCAGTCGTCGGCTCGCAGCGGCAACAACTCGGGGCCACGACGATGTTCGCTCTGGACCGACTGATTCGTCGGATCGCCTGCGGTGGCGTACGCGCCGTCGGTCACCCGATGGACCTTCACACCCTCGGGAGCGAGTAGAAACGCCAGTCGATCGATTGCCGGATGGGCCAGCGTTTCTCCCGGCTGGTAGTAGAACTCGTACTCGATCGCACCATCCTCGACCATCGGCCGCTGATATTGCAGCAAACTCTCTTTGAATGACCCCGCGATGTCCTGCACTTTCAGTCCCACGATCAGGCTGCCCGCGGGATCTTCATGGTACTGCCACAGTGCACCGTCGGCTTGCGTGCCAACGGGTTCGTCGAAATACGACAACCAGCCCAGAAGCTGCGCGTCGGCCGCCAGTTCAATGGTTTTCGGTACCACGACATTCCCGGTGATTGTCAGATCGCGAATGCTGCTCAGATCGCATGCATCGCTGTAGACGGCCAGCCAGGGCGGGTAGTGTTCGGGCAGCCGTCGCGAACCGACTTCACGGCCGTTCAAGAACGTCTGGCAGACGCCGTCGCGGACTCGGAGGTGCATCCGAACCATGTTGCCGACAGGGGTGAGCGGCAGCGAAAGACGAGTCTTTTGCTTCCAACGGAGTGTTCCCTCCATCAGTGTGAGACTGTCCTCATATTGCTGAAACACGCCTCCGAACATCAACCCGCCGTGTTGCAACGGATACGGGGAAGTGATGCACTCGACATCGAAATCGCCGCTCAGCGGGATACGATAGTACAGGAGATCGACATCGTGGGGTGCGACCTTGTCGATACCGTCGCCACGTTGCGTCCAGCGAGCCGGAGGATAGCCCTGGCCTCGCGTCTTCGCCGTCTGGACGCTGGCGGGAAACCAGTCGGCCGGCGTCGCCGTTGCGCCGAAGGGGTCACCGGCGGCCGATGCCGAAGTCTCGTTTGATAGGAACATGAGCAGATGATCAAGCGGCACCAGCCCGCTGCGTTTTCTGGTCACCAGACTTCGCGCAGCTGCAAGCACAATTCGAAAACGAGCGCCCTCGTCTCAGGCGATTGTGAGCCCCGCAGGGCAACCAGCGTTTCGGGCCACAACGAATCCACGGTGAAATCAGCGTTCTGTTCACGCAGCGCCAGCAACTGTCCGCAGGCCGTCGCGGCTGCGATCGGGTCATGACGTGCCGCATCGACCAGAAACAGAAGGGCGCATTGGGAGGCGCTGCTGTCTTTCGTCCACCGGATTGACGGCCGCGATTCGCTCGCGCAGTTCGTCCATTCGATTCAGCCGCTGCGCGATATCCACCAAGTCGTACGCGGGGGCCACGAGTCGTCCGCCGACGTCGCCTGGCGATTCCTCACCGGTCGGCGGAGGATTCAACGTCGCAAATGCGCCCGCGAGTCGAAACGAACGGCGACCACGGCCCGGAAGCACCCAATCCGAAAGAAAGGAGTACCGCTGTTCGTCTGGCATGGTTGCGGCATGTTCGCTGACGGCCAGTCCATTTGAAGCGAGATCGGAATCGCCGAAGATGTCATGCATCGCCGGCGCTGGGCGTCGGATCGTTCGGCTGATGCCGGTGCCGCGAGATCCGTGAGCACCTCGTCCGGAATTTTCTCTGGCCAGTTACCGGTCATCAGCACATTGCGGACACGGACCTCGCTGCGTCGACGGTCATGGTAGAAACCAAATTGTCGTCCGTTTTCCGGTTCGACGTGGCGCTGGTAGATCACCTCGTCGTTCAGCGACAACGTTGCCTCGTCGCCCGTCAATGAAACGACCAGGCGATTCCAGTCGTTGAGTTTGAGCGGCAATGTCTTGGGGCCGCGCCGATTCAGCGGTTCGACGATCGCATTGTCTTCGTCCAGCCCCGTCCAATCCCTCGCGCCGTCCGTGATCCAGTGCAATCGGACACCGTCCGGCTCGATGAAAAACGCCAGTCGCCCCAGCGACGGGTGGACTTCGATTTCTCCGGGTTGGGAGTAGAACTCATAGGAGATCGATTCGCCCTCGAGCAGTGGGCGTTGATAGCGGAGCAGGCTCTGCGAAGGCGCCTCGGCGTCGACCTCGCGTTTGGCGTTGGAAATCGTGCCGTCGCTGACCGACCAACTGTCCGGCCGTGGATCGAACGAAGTCGCGAATGCGAACGAAGCCTGTGATTCACCGAAATACTTTGCCTGCCATCCTCGCATCGTCGTTTCATCGACCAGCCGCACTTCGCGCGGAATGATCGGACGGCCCGTCAGCTTCAGATTACGAAACAGCGGACGACGATCGCCAAACGCCCGTAATCCGATCCACGGGCTCGAGTCCACGACCCGTGAATCCCTCCAGACGGGATGACCGCCCACCAAGAACATCGCTCCCTCGGCGGTGGAACGAATCGAGATCCGGTTGAAGACGGCGTCGGGCCCGCCGCGGACGAACGGACACGGCTTCTTGACGAAATGCGACGCATCGGGGTCGTGGACGGTCAAATCCTGCTTGCCGCCCTTGGCCAGGAATTGCAATCCGGCGTAGATCAACCCGCCATCGGTTGGATAACCGCCGCCTTGCTGCGTTTCACAGGAGAACTCGAACTCGCCGGTCAGCGGATAACGAAACAGCAGCGCTCCGCTACGCGTGCCGGAGACCTGCAGCAGGTGCTCGTCGTGAGCCAGCCAAAGAGCAGGACTTCCACCGGCGGCGTGCAGCACGGCATCTTCGCCGTTTGCGGCGACCCAGTTCTGTGGACGGCTACCGCCGAACTCGATCGGGCCCGCGTCGGAATAACGCGTGGCAACGGCGACCGCCCGGGCCCGCTGTAAGGCCGGGCTGATCAGCGGTGAGGAACCGGCCCCGGCATTTTCGAGCAGCTTCTCGATCATTGATTCGCCGATCGATGACAGGCGGTCATGGCCCAGGCAAGCCGCCGCGAGCGTCAAGTGGCCCAGCACGTTCGTGGTCTTCGGTGCCGGATCGGAACCGATCGAATCGAACGTCAACACCTCGTCGCCGGTGGTGATCAATGTCAGTTGAACGGTCCACAGATACCGGTCCGAAGTGTCGGTCTGCACTCGGTCCACCACGAAATCGATCGTCTCCCAGGCATGCACTTCGATCGATTGGACGATCGTGCTGGTGGAATGATTTAGCGCGTGCCATTGACCAGCCAACCCTGTTCGACCGCCAACGATCCGGGCCTGGACGCCGTCCCCTCGGTCTTGGTGGTGCCTGAGTTCGCCGACGATGGTCAGCGTTCCGTCGGCCGGAGCGACCCACCGGCGCACCGGTGAAAATTGCCGTCCCGTGTGCCCACCGGTTAAGTCCAAACTGGTCCAACCCAGCTTCGGGTCAGGGTATTCGGCTGATCCCGACCATAGTGATCCGGTCCAGAACGGCAACGGTTGAAAGTCGATACGAAGCGGATCGGGATCGACCGGCGTGTAGCCGTACTGCCAGATCAGGTTGTCTGGAACCGGTCCTTTACCGTTCCGTTCCGGTGGCTGTTGCCGTTGCAACACCGCCAGCCGCTGACGAAGTGTTGTTTCCAGTCCCTCGTCGCGTCGGTCGTCGGCGACAATCCTGGCTAACGACAGGACCTCGTCCGCGGCGGGAACTCCCTGTTCGGACAACGCGGTCAGTTCGGCGATCAATCCTCTCAATCGACCTGTCTCTTCAGCCGACTTCACCAGCAGCCAAGCCGTGCTGAACAGTCCGTCGATCCCATTGATCTCCGAGACGGGAAATGAGTGATCGCGCGGTCGCTCGCCGATCGCCCGGGCAAACGCTTTCGGCGGAGCATCTTGCGGCACCAGGGAGGCCAAGACGCGAACGGTTCGTCGCGTCTCCGTCGGCAGGGACCATTCACGGAGCGATGCAAATCGTTGGTCGGCGTCCAGTGCAGCCAGCCGTCGATTCCACGCGGCCGCCACGCCGGCGAGCCCTGCCACGGTCCGGTTCTCCGGTGGCGGGTTCCGATCAGCCGCTTCGCCAAGGACCGTCATTGCTTCGTTCAGTTGCCCGACGCGCAAGTAGTCCCAAGCGACGTCCGCCCATGGTGACCGGGCTTGGGAGTCCGCCGATTCTCTCGGATCGGCGGCAATCCACGCCTGGAACAGGCTCAGTAAACCCGCCCCCGCGTCACGACCTCCGGACACATCGCCTTGTCCCGAATTCTCTTGTCCCGAATTCTCTTGTCCCGAATTCTCTTGTCCCGAATTCTCTTGTCCCGAATTCTCTTGTGCCGCAGTCCGGGGCTCGGACGCTTGCTCGTCTGGCAAACGGATTTCCCTGTCCTGGGCGAGTGCCCCGCCGGCAAGGACGGTCATTACCAGCCCGATCGAAAACCTGATCCCGACAGGAAAGCATCGTCCGTGGCGTGCATCCGCCTGGCCACCCTTCTGGTTGACTCGCCCATGCATTTCGTAACTGTCCCTCAATTCCTCGTTCGGATTGGATCGGCGCCGACGGAATCCCTCGCCAACAGTTTCTGTCGTCGGACAGTGAAAAATCACGCAGGCATTTTCACAGCTTTCGTCGATGCAGGGCCGTGAATATCAGAACCGTCTGCTCGCGTGACGACGAGGGAAATGAGAAGGATGCTGATGTTCATGATTTCATTTCTCGTGGCTGTGGAATGCCCACAGCACATCAATACTTATGCAGACTCGGGCAGAGAAGCAGGACAGACATCAGCACTTGAAAGTGCTTCGTCCTGCGAACCGGGCATCACGACCCAGCTGCCGCTCGATCCGCAACAACTGGTTGAACTTGGCGACCCGCTCACTCCGACAGCCCGAACCCGTCTTGAGATGACCGGCTCCCACCGCCACCGTCAGATCGGCAATTGTGGTGTCCTCGGTCTCTCCTGAACGGTGCGAAATGAAGCAGTTGTAATTGTGCTTCATGGCAAGCTCGATGGTGTCCAGCGTCTCGGTGATCGTGCCGATCTGGTTGAGCTTGATGAGAATCGAATTGCCGACGCCCGCCTCGATGCCCTTCGCCAGAATCGCCGGATTCGTGCAGAACAAATCGTCCCCAACGAGTTCCACCTTTTGACTGAGTTCGTCGGTCAGCGTTTTCCAACCGGTCCAGTCGTTCTCGGCCATGCCATCTTCGAGCAGCACGATGGGGTACTGGCTAACCCATGACGACCAGAGTGCGACCATTTCGTCGGACGTTTTCCTCGACTTGTCGGATTTGAAGAACAGATATTGGCCGTTGTCCCACATCTCGCTGGTCGCAGGATCAAGACAGATCGAAATGTCGTCGCCCGGCTTGTAGCCCGCTTTGATGATTGCCTCCAAGATGACTTCGACGGCCTCGACGTTGGACTTCAGGTCGGGAGCGAAGCCGCCCTCATCGCCGACGCCGGTGCTGTAACCATTCTTCTTCAATATTCCCTTCAGGGCGTGGAACGTCTCTATCCCCATGCGAATCGCCTCAGCGAACGATGGAGCATGATGGGGGGCGATCATGAACTCCTGAAAGTCCACCGTGTTATCGGCGTGCTTACCGCCGTTGATGACGTTCATGCACGGCACTGGCAAGAGCGAGGCGTTACTGCCGCCGAGGTAGCGATACAACGGCAACCGCAACGAATTGGCGGCGGCTCGTGCCACGGCCATTGAGACGGCAAGGATCGCATTCGCCCCCAGCGCTGTTTTGTTCGGGGTTCCATCCAGTTCGATCATCAGGCGGTCAATCGCCCGCTGATCGAGGGCATCTTTGCCGACCAATAGCGGAGCGATCTTTGCCTCGACGTTCTCGACGGCCTTCTTCACACCCTTGCCGCCATACCGCTTTTCGTCACCATCCCGCAATTCGGCAGCTTCTCGCTCGCCGGTCGATGCCCCGGACGGAACAATCGCCGAACCAAACGTGCCATCTTCAAGCGTGACTTGTCCTTCAACGGTTGGGTTGCCCCTGGAATCGAGAACTTCCTGGGCGGTGATCTGTTTGATGAACATATCGTGCTTACTTCGTTTCATTCGCCCCATTTGTCGGGCTCGAACAGAAGGAACTGGATCGTCGTCACGTTCCGTTTTCGTACAGGGGACTCGTTTCGTACAGGGGACTGGTAAAGGCAACGGCATATTTTCGAGCCAAGCGAAATGCGTTCGACTCATCGCCATCGGTGACAATCCGTCAAGGGTCACGGATTTCGTCGAGAGGAGCGATGAACTCCTTCGACTTCTCGGTCACCCGCAGGTTGCTGTCGGGTCGCATCTGCGGTGCACCATCGCTGCCTGGCGACGGAAAACTCAATTTAGCGTGTCGCTGCCCCCACTTTTGGCACACGGTGTGCATACTGTTTCATGGGCTAGCCAGCTCGCTTGTCGACAAGGCAGCGTCGCTGGGCATGATCATTTCCTTGCATCAATTCACAAAGGAGTAACGACGATGGTTACGCGAGAAGAACTGAAGGGTCAATGGAACGAGGTCAAGGGGCGGCTACAGGAACATTGGGGACAGCTGACCGACGACGATTTGAGCCGTGCCAATGAGTCGGCGGATCAGTTGGTTGGTTTTGTCCAGGAAAAGACGGGTGCGACGCGGCGGGAAATTGAAGAAGTTTTGTCGAATGTGATTGGCGAAGGCCATCGCATCGGCGAACGGGTCAGCGAGGCCGCTCATCAATATGCCGATAGTGCAGGCGAATATGCCGCCGAGGCGGGCGAGTACCTGAAACAGAATTATCGCCGCGCCGCCGACATCGGTAGCGACTATGGTGACAAAATCGCCACAGCGGTCCGGAACCGGCCAGCGGAATCTTTGGCGATCGCGTTCGGTCTAGGCATTGCCGCAGGAGCCCTGTTCTTCATGAAACCGCGCCGCTAGATGAATGATCATCGAAGTCACGAGGAGACCTGAGGGTGGCAAACACACTCGCAAGGCGAACCGAGTCGAAAGCGATTCGGGAGCAGATGCAGGCAATCCGCAACGGGATGCCGGGTGATGCTGACGCGGCACGAGCGCGTATGCGTCAGCTGACCGATTGGAAATACCACGTTCGCCAACGTCCGTGGGCGGTCGTGGCGGCGGCGGCGGTCGCCGGCTACCTGCTTGTTCCCGCGCGCCGCGAGCAACGTGTCGAGCAACACGCTGATGGCCGGATCGATCCGAACCAGTCGGCCAATGGTCGTACCGTCGCCGCAGGCAGTGTGATGGGAAGCTTGGCGCGTACTCTGATCACGTTGGCTTTGCGGTCGGGCGTGTCGATTGCCACAAAACATTTTTCCGAGGCAATATCGGCCAGCCGGTCTGGCCAGCGATCGGACGCGGAGCGGTACGCCAACGGTCGAGAACCTCACGAATCCGAGACTTACCGACGTCGTCAAACATAACCAGGATTCACAACCAGGATCGACGAACTCATGATTGCTCCAGAAGAAAACGGTGCCGCACACTCGCAACAGGTTTCACAACGCTGGGAAACCACATCCGGTTATCGAACGCTCGCCAACGAACGAGCCGACGACGAAACGGCCGGTGGTTTCGCCGCATCCGCCAGCCGATTGATGGGCGATCATCCGATCATCGTGGTTGTCACCGCTGTCGCCTTCGGCGCGGCAGCGGGATGGCTTGTCAAACGCAAACTGCACTCATGAGGGCGATCGTGAGCAAGTCACCATCAAGTTTCGGGCGCCTGGCGCAAGACATTTTCGACCTTTGCGAGTTGCAGCTGCAACTATTGTCGGTCGACAGCGAGGAAGCGAAGCGGAGAGCAATCCACGCGGTCATCCTGGTCGCGATCGGTGCGACGCTGGCTGGTTCAGCGCTGACAACCGCCATGATTGGTGGCGGTTTTCTACTGAGCGAAGTTGCTGATTGGACGGTCGGCGCTTCTTTGCTAACGGTCGCGGGCTGTATCATCGGGTTCGTGATCGTGTTGTTCATCGCCGCGAATCGTGCCGTTCGGGCAGCATCTGCCGCGATGCAGGAAACAAAGTCCGAATTCGTGGAGAATGTGAAGTGGATTAAAGCGGTGCTGCGCTCGCCACAGTCGTCGCCGAGGAACCAAGAACATGCAGCGAGTTTTGCTCGATCGTCCAACTCGCCAATGGATGGAAATCAGCGGCAACCGAATGAACCCGTTTTTAACGAAAGGTAGAACGAATGTCTGAAACAACCACACCACGGCCGCATACCGATTCCGGCCGCATCAGCGAGGCGGCGAAAAAGGCGGCCAACCGAGTGGCCCACTCGGCAGCCGAAATGACGCATGACTGTGCCCAACACTACGTCTCCGAGCCAGCAAAAGACCTGCTTGGTTTGGCCAAGGAGTACGGCGCGACAAGCCAGATGTCGCAGCTTTGTGGTGCTTTGGTCTGGGATTCCTGGTCGGCTGGAAACTCAAGCCGTAGTGTTCTGAGCTGATATGAAGAGATTCTCGGATTCTGAGGAGTTGTTGTCGGCCCGCGTCTGGGGGCAGGTGCACCAATGTGTCATATTGCGTCCGACGGATGATGATTTGCCAAAGAAAGCTTGTGGTGATGCCGGGACACAACTCCAATCACGATTCCAACGTCGGCCATGTGGTCTCGATCCGCGGCAGTGTGGTCGACGCGGTGTTTCCCGATCGGCTGCCGGGGATGAATCATGAATTGCGTACCGGCGACGCAGAAGAAATTGTCATCGAGGTAGCCAGCCAGCTTGACCGGCAGACGGTTCGCGGGATCGCTTTGAACTCCGTTCGTGGTTTAGCTCGAGGTGCAGCGATTCGCGATCTCGGCCAATCGCTCCAAGTGCCGGTGGGCAAACAGCTATTGGGTCGAGTTCTGGACGTCTTCGGACACACGATCGACGATGGCAAACCGCTCGAAAATGTGACCCTGCGAAGCATTCACCAGAGTCCACCGCCCATCGATCGGCGCGCGACCAAGTCGGAGGTATTCGAGACCGGTATCAAGGCGATCGATCTATTGTCGCCGCTAGAACGAGGTGGCAAAGCGGGTTTGTTTGGTGGCGCCGGTGTGGGCAAGACGGTATTGATCACCGAGTTGATCCACAACGTCGTCGGGCAACAAGAGGGTGTGAGCCTGTTTTGCGGGATCGGAGAACGCTGTCGTGAGGCGGAGGAATTGTATCGCGAAATGGGTGCTGCTGGCGTCCGCGACAGCACCGTGATGGTATTCGGTCAGATGAACGAGCCGCCAGGTGCTCGATTTCGCGTTGGCCATGCCGCACTGACGATCGCCGAGTATTTTCGCGATCAGGCTCGCCAGGACGTGCTGTTGCTGATCGATAACATCTTTCGTTTCATCCAGGCTGGCATGGAGGTGTCGGGATTGATGGGGCAACTGCCCTCACGAGTCGGCTATCAGCCATCGCTGGCAAACGATTTGGCCGAACTCGAGGAGCGAATCTGCACCACATCGTCCGGCTCGATCACATCCGTCCAAGCGGTTTATGTGCCGGCGGACGATTTTACGGATCCGTCCGCTGTTCACGCCTTTTCACACCTTTCGGCGACAGTCGTGCTGTCACGAAAGCGAGCTTCGGAGGGCCTGTATCCGGCGATCGATCCGTTGCAATCGTCGTCGGAAATGATGTCGGTGGCGGTGCTGGGCGAGCGACATTACCGAGTTGCACGCGACGTTCGACACACCCTGGCCAGCTATGAAGAATTGAAAGACATCATCGCCATGTTGGGGATGGAAGAATTATCGCGTGAGGATCGCCGGATCGTGAACCGGGCCCGACGACTCGAACGATTTCTAACACAACCGTTTTTCACGACCGGGCAGTTCACCGGACAGGAGGGCAGGATGGTCGACATTGACGAAACCTTGGACGGCTGTGAGCGGATCATGGACGATGAATTCTACGATTATCCGGAACGCGCGCTGTACATGATTGGCGGCGCTGATGACGTGCCGAAGCAGGGCGGAAACGAGCAGCAATGAGATTGAAACTGCTCATTCCCACGCGTGTCATCGTGGATCAAGAAGTCAGCAAGGTGGTGGCCGATGGCGAACACGGAAGTTTCTGTTTGTTGCCCGGACATGTTGACTTTCTGGCCGCGTTGGTCCCGGGTCTGTTGGCTTTTGAAGATACCGAGGGCGCAGAGCGGTTTGCCGCTGTCGACGAAGGAGTTCTAATCAAACGCGGTGATGAGGTATTGGTGTCGACACCTCGCGCCGTGCTCGGCGGAGAACTGGATCAGCTTCGGATCACCGTGCGAGAGCAGTTCGCAATCCTCGATGAAGGTGAACGGGCGGCAAAAGCGGCGATCGCCAAACTGGAAGCCAGCTTTCTTCGTGGTTACCTGGAAATTGTCGAGCAGCAAGCATGAGCGAGCCCGAGGAGAACGATCGACATAGCGCTCGGCGGAACCTGGAACAGGAAGTCGTGGCCAAGCAAGAACGCAAGATTCAATCACGACGCGAAGGAGAACACTCAGCTTGGTTCGGTTTGGGCATGTTTGGCCTGGTCGGTTGGTCCGTGGCCGTGCCGGCGCTGATCGGCGTCGCAATCGGTGTATGGGTGGACGACCGGTGGCCGAGTCGCTTCTCCTGGACACTGATGCTATTGGTGTTGGGCGTGGCGATGGGGTGTCTGAATGCTTGGTTCTGGGTCCAGCGGGAAAGCGACGAGCAAGATTGAACAACAAAGAGAGAGGAAATTAAGCATGCCAGGTGCATTGGGATCGGCCGTGGCGGTGATGGCGACGTTGCTAGTCGGCGCCCTGATGGGTGCATGCTATTTCGCGGGACTGTGGTGGACGGTGCGGCGGATGCCAAGCGCCAGACACCCATTGCCGCTCTATCTTGGCAGCCTGGTGTTTCGTTCCGTAGTGGTCGTGGTCACCTGCTATGCCGTGCTGATCCGCTATGGCGGTTCGTCGCTGTTGTTTTGTGTGGCCGGCTTCATCGTTGCTCGCGTCGTGATGATACGACTACTGGGCGATGCTCCCGCCTCTGAACTGGCTGCTCGAGAGAAGATTGGATGAGTGGCATTCAAATCACAACGGACCAGTGGATCCTCTGGCAATCGGAAGCCTGGCCGGCTGTCAAGCTGAATGCGACGATTTTATTCAGTTGGATCGTGATGGCGATCCTCGCGATCGGTTCGTGGACGGTCACGCGGCGGCTGTCCACCGATACAGAGATCCCGCCGCTTCAAAATGCGCTGGAAGTACTGGTGGTGGGAATTCGCGATCAGATTCGCGACGTCAGCCGTCAAGATCCGGGACCGTACCTACCGTTTGTTGGCACTTTGTTCCTCTTCATCGCCGTGGCGAACCTGCTCAGCATTTTGCCGGGCTACCGTCCACCGACCGGTTCGCTGTCAACCGCAGCGGCGCTGGCGACGTGCGTCTTCTTTGCGGTACCAATCTACGGTATCGCATCGCAGGGAGCATCGGTCTACTTGAAACACTATGTCCAGCCGACTTTCCTGATGCTTCCCTTCAACGTCATCGGTGAAGTCTCTCGAACGCTGGCATTGGCGGTTCGGTTGTACGGTAACATGATGAGCGGTACGGTAGTTGCCGCCATCTTGATCGGATTTGTACCCTTGTTCGTACCGATCGTGATGCAGTTGCTGGGACTGCTGACAGGAATGATTCAAGCATACATCTTCGCTGTCCTGGCGATGGTGTACATCGCCTCGGCGATCAAAGTCGTTCACGGCAGCGAGCAGAATCGGGAAGCAGACGGGGGCTCAGCAGACGGGGGCTCAGCAGACGGCGGCCAGCAGACGGGGGCTCAAATAAACGCAGCGGATGAAAGCACGCAACTATGAACGCTAGGAGATAGGAATGGAAAGTACTGATATGGTCGCAGTCAGTTCGATCGTGATGGCTGGTTTGACAATCGCCATCGGGTCAATCGGGCCTGCGTTCGGTGAAAGCCGAGCGGTCGCCCAAGCGCTCAGCTCGATCGCACAACAGCCAGACTCATCCAACACGATCACTCGAACGCTATTTGTCGGCTTGGCGATGATTGAATCGACGGCGATTTACTGCTTCGTCGTGTCGATGATCTTGTTGTTTGCCAATCCATTTTGGAATCACGTGACGCAACAGTAACCCATGAGCATCGATTGGTTCACGTTCTCCGCGCAGATATTCAACTTTCTGCTGCTCGTTGCGCTGCTGCGACGGTTGCTGTATGGTCGAATCATTGACGCGATGAATCAGCGTGAACAGAAAATCGCAGATCGGCTACAGGAAGCGAATCAACGAACGGCGCAGGCGGATAAGAAGGCGCAGCAATATGACGAGCAGATGGCGCAAATCGACCAACAACGAGATGAACTGCTCAAGCAGGCACGGCATGACGCGCTTCATGAGCATCAAAGGCTGCTCGAGGAAGCACGCGACGAGGTCAAGCGGCATCGCCAGCAGTGGCATCAAGAATACCGCCGTGAGCGAGACGATTTGCTGTCCGAATTGCGCCGCCAAGCGGGCGCTACCGGCACCGAGGTTGCACGGCAGATTTTGGCACAACTTGCCGATGCCGACTTGGAGGAACAGATGTGTGAAGGCTTCGCCGCGCAAATCCGAGACCTTGGCAATGAGCAGCGCGAGGAGATCTCGCATCACTTTGGCAACGGCACTGCAACAGTCTTCGTGCGGTCGGCATTTGACCTGTCCGACAAGTGCCGAGAAAGCATGGTCGCGACGATTCGCGATGCCTTCCGAGGCGATGCGAAGATTTCGTTTGAAACATCGAGCGAGCATATTTGTGGCGTGGAGCTTGATGTCGGCGGCTACAGCTTTGGCTGGAACGTGCAACAGTTTTTGAACGACCTGGAATTCGAGTTTGATCAGCGACTGCAGGCCGCAAAGTGATGGCAGGGCGTTGGCAACGTATTTGCGCAAGCAGAAGCGATGAATGAGACGATGCACGATGCCGAGCCACTCGATGCCGAGCCACTCGATGCACCGCCCGACTTGCGCGGCACGATCCGCGACGCGTGCGAGCTGTTTCGCGATCTGACATCCGAATACAACAGCCAGTTGAGGGTGCGTGAAAAGGGGACCGTGATCGAGGTCCAACGAGGGATTGCAAGTGTCGTGGGTCTGCCCAACGTTCGGTCTAGCGAAGTACTGAGGTTTTCCGGTAATCGACTCGGGTTTGCCTTCAATCTGGATCCAGAGGAGGTGGGCTGTGTGCTGTTGGACGATTGCGAGCAGCTGCAGGCGGGATCACGAGTCCAACGGACGCTGCGGGTCGTCGATACACCGGTGGGTGAGGAATTGCTGGGACGAGTCATCGATCCGCTGGGCCGACCCTTGGATGGCGGCCGCGCACTACGGGGGTTGCCACGTACCGCTTGCGAGCGCGACGCACCGGGAATCATGCGGCGGGCGCCGGTCACCATCCCGCTGCAGACAGGACTGAAGGTGATTGATGCATTGATACCCATCGGACGTGGTCAGCGACAATTGATTCTTGGCGATCGTCAAACGGGAAAGACGGCGATCGCGGTCGATGCAATGATCAATCAACGCGGACGCGACGTGCTATGCATCTATTGCAGCATTGGCCAGCGAAGCACCAATGTGGCTCGCGTGATCGCAAAGCTGCGAGAACATCGGGCCATGGAACACTCGATCGTGGTGATCGGGGCAAACGATGCGCCGCCGGGCCTTCAATTCATCGCGCCCTACGCTGCCACCACGATGGGTGAGCATTTCATGCAACAAGGGCAAGATGTGTTGATCGTCTACGACGATCTTACGGCGCACGCACGGGCGTATCGTCATGTCTCGCTATTGCTCAGGCGTCCGCCTGGTCGCGAAGCTTTTCCGGGCGATATCTTTTATGTCCATTCCAGGCTCTTGGAACGGTCGACGCACTTGCGCAACGATGACTGGCTGGCGGTTCACTCACCGCCCTTCCGATCATCGAGACCCAAGCGCAGAACGTTTCGGCGTATATCCCTACCAACCTCATTTCGATTACCGATGGGCAGATTTATCTGTCGCCCAAATTGTTTCACAAAGGCATCCTGCCAGCGGTCGACGTGGGGCGAAGTGTCTCGCGAGTCGGTGGGAAGACTCAATTACCGGCCTACCGCACCGTCGCGGGTGAACTACGGCTGACCTATTCCCAGTTTGAGGAGGTTGAGAAGTTCGCGCGCTTCAGCAGTCAACTGGATGACGATACGCGTCAGACGCTCGAGCGGGGCCGGCGCATTCGCGAAACGCTGAAACAACCGCAATACCAGCCACGGAGTGTGCCCGAGCAGATCGCGTCGCTGATCGCGGTGACCTCGGGCTTGTTCGACGAATTGGCACCGGAGCAGATCGCGACGGCCGAGCGGCTTGTGCAACAGGAGATAATCGACACGTTACCGGAGCTTTGCGACCAGATCATCTCGGGCAAAAAGCTGGCAAAAGATCAAATCGAACAAATCCGTGAAGAAATCAAACGCGTGGTATCGGAATTGCGAGAACAGCAACAGCGTCTTTCAAGAGTGGTCAAGCCGTGAATTGCAACCGAGCAACCAATGCAAACTCTTGAAAGTTTACGACGACAAATCGATACGGCGACGGACCTCCGTTCTGTCGTAACGACAATGAAGACCCTGGCTGCAGTGAGTATTCATCAATACGAGCGCGCTGTTGACGCGCTTGCCGACTACAACCGAACGATTGAATTCGGTTTTCAGATCGCATTGGCGGATGAACCGTTCGAGATTGAAACTCCTGAAACCGCTGCAATAACGGCTGCGATCGTATTCGGAAGCAACCAAGGGATGTGCGGACAGTTCAACGAAGAAATCGCATCGCTGGTCAACGCGAGGAGTCACACCAGTGATTCCGATCCGCGTTGGCTGCTGCTAACCATTGGCAGCCGAGTGGAAGGTCAATTTCTGGAAAGCGGTTGGTCTATCCAACGCAACTACGACATTCCAACATCGGTCAACGATATTACCGACCTTGTGCAGAAGATGCTGCCGCAGATCGAACAGCTTCGCAGCGAGGCGGACGTTCGTCGTCTATTCGTATTTTTCAATCGACGAGAGTCGGCGTCAACGTTTCAGCCACGACAGCTTCAATTGTTGCCCATCGATCCAGTGCTTGTGCGGCGATGGCAACAGAAACCGTGGGACTCCCGTTCACTTCCTGTCTTCGTCACCGAGCGACGGCAACTCCTTTCACGTCTGGTGCGGCAGTATCTGTTCGTTTCGCTGTTCAGCGCTGCGCCGAATCGCTGGCCAGTGAGAATGCCAGTCGCATCGCCGCGATGCAAGCAGCCGAGAAAAACATCGAAGAACGACTTGATGATTTGCACGGTTCGTTCAACCAATTGCGCCAGTCGGCCATTACCGAGGAGTTATTGGACGTGGTGACGGGCTTTGAAGCGCTCGCGAAGCAACGGAGCAAACACAATCGCCAGGCCCCTTAGTTTGCAGAGGCAGTCAGAAAGGGAGACTGGTCCGAATCTGTATCAAACACAGAGAGAGCACCATCACAACAACGACGCGAACGTTCGCGAACAAGTGGATGGCAGTAAGCCATAGCCAGCGGTGGCCGCGGACACGGCACTGCCTGTTGGACCATCCACGGCATCCAGATTTCCCGTCGCAGAGCTGTTTTTCTGTGTACCTTCCGGTTACCGCCATCGCGACACAAAGACGCCAATGGCTTCTCGATCCCAACCGACGCGAGATCCAAACAAGACCAATGTGACACCAAAGCGATTTCCGTGGCATTTTGTTGAAACCGGAAGTCAGCCGGAGGCAATGGCTCGCCGGAACATCAATAGCGCCGCAATGAGGAAGGCGAGTCCCATGGACGCGACCGCGGTCAATTCACGCCAAACGAGGTCCAGCCCTGCTCCCCGATAGACAACCGCTTGAGCAAAACTGATGTAGTGCCTCGAAGGAAGAAAAACAGTGATCTGCTGCAACCACTCCGGTTGACTTTTGACCGGCGTATTTCCTCCTGACAACATCTGCAGGGCAATGATGATCAAGATGACCAGCATTGCGAACTGTGCCATGCTCCGCGTCACCGTGCCCAGAAAGATGCCGAGTGCGGTGGCGAAAAAGAGATACACGACGGTACCGGCCATGTAAAGCAACCGCGAACCGGCAATCGGAACCTGCAGCAATTCGGCAATGATGACGTTCAGCGATACAGCGACGCACAACAGGATGACAAAAGCATTCGCCCATACCTTTGCCAGCGCAATCTCGAACGCTTGCAGCGGCATGACCAACAAGTGCTCGATCGTGCCGTGTTCCCGTTCTCGAATCAATGCGGCACCGGTCAAAATGATTGTCAGCATCGTCACCTCGCTGACGAGTGACATGATGCTCGCAAACCAAACCGGATCGCCGTTTGGATTGAAGGCGCGGTGCAGGACCAACCGAATACGTTGCTCCGGATCGCGGTCGGTACGGCGAACGAACCGACTGATCTCATCTTGCACGATCGATTGAATGTAGGCGGCACCCACACCAGCTTGCCCCATCGCGGTGGCATCGATATGCAGCATCACTTCGGTCTGACGCCCGCGGATGACGTCGCGTTCGAACTGGGGCGGGATGTCGAGCACAAACATCAGCCGGTCGCGATCCATCGCCAATGCGACCTGATCGGCATCGATGTACTGCGGCGTCTGGAAATTGGGCGACAGGAAGGCGTTCGCGATTCTGCCAGAGAGCATCGAATGGTCCTCGTCGACGATGCCCACCGATGCGTTATTGACCTCAACCGAGCGGCCAGTTGCTTGTGCATAGATGGCAAACGTAAACGAATAGATCAGAAATCCCAAAACGACTTTGTCACGCTGCAGCGATCGCAGTTCTTTCGTTCCCAGCCAAAAAATATTGCTCACGTGATGCAACACACTATGACTCCTGTTTGGGAAGTGTGGCGGCGGCGATCAGCGTCAGAACGGGGACAAATGCGATCAAGGCGATCAGATCGGGCAATAGCTGGATGGCAGACAATTGTTTGGTAAAGGCACCCAGACTTGCGTGCATGTAATAGGTTGTAGGCCAAAACGTACCGATCCAGTGCCCCATTCCTTCGAGCGTCGAAACCGGTTGCAGCAGTCCCGAAAACTGAATTGTCGGCAGGATGGTGACAACGGTGGTTACGAATACGGCGGCGACCTGGCTGGTCGTGAATGACGAAATGACCAACCCGATCCCGGTCGTAACCGTGACATAAACCACGGCACAGGCCGTTAACATCGGCAAGCTTCCGCGTAAGGCGACATCAAAGATCAGCACGGACATCACCGTCAATAATCCAAAGTTGAGGACTCCAATCGCGATGTACGGCAGTTGCTTTCCGAGTAGGAATTCCAGTCGCGTGGAAGGTGTCACATAAAAATTGGTGATCGAGCCCATCTCCTTTTCCTTGACGATGCTCACGGCCATCAAGATGGCAGGAATCAAGATCAGCAAAATCGCCGGGATGCTCGGCACAATTGCGTAGATGCTCTCGAAGGTCGGGTTGTAGCGAAACCGGGATTCGATCTTGACCGCCGGTAGCGATTCCTGCGACCAGCCATTCTCGATTTCCCACTGCCGTAAATACCAAGCGTGGAAGCCTTTGACGTAGCTCTCGACCGTTGCGGCACGCGACGGATCGGCACCATCGATGGAGTACGAAACCGACGGTTGGTCTCCACGGCGCAGATCTCGGCCAAATTCGGGAGGGATTTCGAGGGCAACCGAAATCTGATTCCTTCGCAAGCTGCGAATCACTCCGGCGCGATCGTCGATCGGAGCTCGCTGGTCAAAAAAGCGTGAGCCGTTCAACGCCTCGACGTATTCCATGCTGTCAGGACTCTGATCTTGGTCCAAGACTGCGAAGTCCATCCGATCCACGTCCATCGTGATGCCAAAGCCGAACACGGTCATCAGCAACACAGAGCCGAGAAAAGCGAAAGTCAGCCGTGCCGGATCACGGCGTATCTCTAACGATTCGCGAGTGGCGTAGGCGAGTAACCTGCGAATCCGAAACCGTCGCCCCGTTCGATCACTTTCGTGGTGCGTCTGGCCGACGAGTGACACGTCGTTGATGTCGGACGCAAACGCCGTGTCGGTCGGCGATTGGTTCGTCGATTTCTCACGGGCCGCGTCCTCCAAAAAGCCGACAAATGCATCCTCAAAATCGTTCTCGTTTCTGGCATCCATCAGCGCCGCCGGTGAATCGCATGCCAGTACCCGGCCAGCGTGCATTAGCGAGACGCGATCACAGCGTTCTGCTTCATTGACAAAATGAGTCGAAATAAAGATGGTCACGTTCTGCTTTCGGGACAACTCGACCAGCAGTTCCCAGAAACGATCACGAGCGACCGGGTCAACGCCGGAGGTCGGCTCATCGAGAATCAGAATCTCGGGACGGTGAATGATCGCGACCGCCAGTGAAAGTCTCTGTCGAACCCCAAGGGGCAACTGGGCCGCCAACTTGTCGGCGACCGGCAGCAGATCAAACCGCTCCAGAAGCTGGAGAATCCTGTCACGCCGATCTTTCGTCGGCAGATGGAACAACCGAGCATGCAGCCACAGGTTTTGTTCGACGGTTAGTTCGTTGTAAAGGGAGAAGGATTGCGACATGTATCCAACTCGATGGCGCACTGCCAGGCTCCGCGCGTTGATCGGATGACCGAAAACCTCGGCGCGTCCGCTGCTGGCCGGCAACAGACCGGTCAGCATCTTCATGGTCGTTGTCTTGCCGCAACCATTGGAACCCAGAAAACCAAAGATCTCACCACGCTGAATTTCAAAACTGACGCGATCAACGGCAGTGAAGTCACCGAATTGTCGCGTCAAGTCTCGCGCCACGATGATCGGCTGTTGATCGGTGGAATCGCGAACTGGGATCACGAACGTTTTGTGTCGCTGTCGATCTGATTCGGGGAGCAATTGTACAAATGTCTGTTCCAGCGTCTCCGTTTCGGTGTTCAATTTCAGACGTTCGGGACGCCCCGATGCCAACAGGCGACCACCTTTCATCGCGACCAAGGTATCGAAGTCTTCGGCCTCGTCCATGTACGCGGTCGATACGAGCACACTCATGTCCGGCCGATCATCTCGGATATCGTCAATCAGTTTCCAGAATTGCTTTCGCGACAAAGGGTCGACGCCTGTGGTCGGTTCATCCAGCAACAGCAGATCAGGATCGTGAATCAGCGCACAACAGAGTCCCAATTTCTGCTTCATGCCCCCGGAGAGTTTTGCGACGGTCCGATCCGCAAACTCCGCCAATCCCGTCGCCGATAGCAGTCGTTGGATTCGTGATCGACGCTCTGTCGCACCCTGAGCAAAGAGTCGAGCAAAGAACTCCAGGTTTTCGCGGATGCTAAGTGTGCCATACAGGTTCTTGCCAAGACCCTGTGGCATGTAGGCGATGCGAGGACAGATTGCATCACGGTGTTGATGGTCCCGCAGATCGCCCGCAAAAACACGAACGGATCCGCTTTGAATGACTTTTGCTCCGGCGATCAACGCCATCAATGTCGACTTGCCACCGCCATCGGGACCGATCAGTCCCACCAATTCTCCCGCGTCGATCGAGATCGAAATGTTGTCGAGTGCGAGATTCTTTCCATAGCGATGATTGACCGCTGTAACCGCAACAACCGGCTCGTCGCTTCCGTTCACTGCGATCCCCCGTTCGCTCCCTCGGCCATCAACTCTCGGTCGAGTTCTGACGGATCATCAGGAAACGGTCGTTGCAGAAACTCGGGCCACGGTGTGTCGGGATCAACTCGGAGATAGGCCACGCCTCGGATGCCCGTCTTGATTCGATCCAGATACGGCTCGACGCGTTCGGGCGGCAGTCGCACCTTGATCCGAAACATCAAGTCCTCTCGCATGCCGCGAGTCTCCACCTCCTTGGGGGTGAATTGGGCCTCGGGCGAAACAAAGGTAACCTTCGCCCGAGCAGCGTACTGCGGTGCAACGTCGACCACCACGCGTGCGTCCGCGCCGATCGGCAAGCGAGTCGCTGTCGCCGCCGAGACGTAGATCTCCATAAAGATCTCGCGGAGATCGAGAATCGTGACCACCTTGCCGCCGACACTCAACACTTCACCGGGTTCGGCGAGCCGATAGAGAACTCGGCCTCGAACCGGAGAATGTAACATCGCGTCATCCAATTGCGTTTGAATTTGCCGAACTCGCGCCTTGGCGGCTTCGACAGCGAACTGCTGAGTGCGCAAACCAGCCCGATTTACGCCCAGCGTTGCGCGGGCAACGCTTACCGCGTTGACCTCCGACTCGTACTCGGACTCCGAAATCGCGTTCCGAGGCAGTAGTTTCTTTCCCCGCTGCAGTTGATTCTCGGCGAGCTGTAAATCGCTCTCGCTTCTTACAATGTTCTCTTTCGCTTGATCAACCGATTGCTCGACTTCGGCAAGCTGTGCTTTCGCTTGAGCCAGGGTCGCTTCCAGCTCCGCAGTGTCCATACGAGCCAGTAATTGACCCGGTTGGACCAAGTCACCCTCTTCGACCAAAACCTGTTCAATACGACCGGCGAATTTCACGGCAACGTCCACTCGGTCTGCCTGAATTCTCCCATTTCCAGAAACGATTCCGTTGGGAAGCTGCTCATCATCCCTCGATTGCCACGACCACCAGAGAGCGATAGGTAACGCGACCAACAACACCAACCAAACCAGTCGTACAACGATCTTCCGCATTGCGAAGTCACCTTGAAATCAAAGCAGCGTACCCTGGCAACTCGCATCCGGGAAAGCATGCTTCCCCACAACCACGAGTCGAGGTGAAATCGAACCGCCGACGGGTGCTGCTCAATGCGACCTCCATGAATGCGACCTCCATGTCCTCGTCACCGTTTCACGATCGGCCGCGAATTGTCGATCGGTTCGGGGGGGCAAACGCTTCGGCCCACACGATGACGACCCGCCATGCGGCAATCCACCGCAGTCCCGCCAAGAAAAGATGAATCGATGACAATGCGCTTCCGGCAGAAAAACAGTTAGGCCGCCGATCGCCAGATCGGTCGTGGCACTCGTCGCCAGAATCACGCGAGATAACATATCAAGAACGACGATATCTTGCACCACTCGGATCAATCAAACCCGCGAGCCGGCAGAAAGAGACGACCGCAACGTCAGCACAAGTCCCTCCCTCCACCGAGTCGCAAAGATGCCGCCCAGCCAAATCATAACGAGCGGCAATTGATATACGGGATGTCGGCTTCTGTGTCCGAGCACAGCGAGAAACAGCGGGAACGAATCCATGTGGATCGAATTGCGGGTCGAATTGCGGGTCGAACCTATTTTAGCGATGCCTGCGAGGCATGCGGTCGACGATTGCGATTTCCCGTCGAGCTTCTCGGCAACGAGATCGCGTGCGGGCATTGCGGGTGTTGTAGGACTGCTAGGGATGGGAGCTCGACCCTTCAGTCGATTTCGTTGCCCAAACAGGCAGATGGACTCCTCTCGCGACACCCCGAACTACGAATTCTTGACGCGAATTCTTGACGCGAATTCTGTTCTGACCGACTCACGCCGCAATCATCGTCTTGAACGGCATCGGCGTCCGGTCCCAACGAGCGGATACAAGACAAGCCGAATGAAAAGAGAACAAGAAGAATGGACCGAAGACAAGTGTTCTCGTGTAGACTGGCGCGAGCAACGGTCGACTGCAGATGTTCCAGAGAGCCGTGACGCGTTGAAGCGAATTGATGCGGAATCAAGAATTAAGCTATGCAGCACGCATGGGCGTAGTCCTCAAGTATCTCGGCCAACTCTGTCTGGTTGCCGCCGCGTTGACATTGGTGCCCTTCTTTGCGTCCATCGTCTGGAGTGACGGTGCGAGCGCGGTGCGTTATTGCCTTGTCGGGGCGATGCTGGCCGCATTCGGCGCCTATGGGGCCCGGTTGCCGCGGCCACCCCACGTCCAACACAATGAAGCGCTGGTCATCGCGGCGGGTATGTTTGTCATCGTCTCGCTAGTCATGACGGTGCCGATGATGGGATACGGCATGGGTTTCATGGATGGCTGGTTCGAAGCGACTTCGGCTGTAACCACAACCGGTCTATCGACCACGCATTCAATTGAAGACAAACCGCAATCGTTTCTCTTTTGCCGAGCATGGATGCAATGGTATGGCGGACTGGGCTTCGTCGTGTTGAGTCTCGGTCTCGCAATTCGCCCCGGGCTTGCGGCGCGTCAGCTGGCATTAACGCAATCGGATGACGAGGACATCATCGGCGGCACACGCGCCCACGCGCAACGTGTGCTGATCATTTATGCTTCGCTCACCATTGCGGGCATGACGGCACTTTGGTTTGCCGGAGCAGATTGGTTTGATTCGATGGTCCACTGTTTCGCCGCCGTCTCCACGGGCGGTTTTTCCACGCACGACAATAGCTTGGCCGCGTTTTCGCTGCCCGTGCAGATTACGACGACGCTGATCACGGTTCTCGCCTCGGTATCGCTGCCGCTGTATTGGCTATCCAACCGCGACGATTGCTGGACATTGTTTCATGATATTCAGCTGCGCACATTGCTGTTGTGCGGGCTGATGACCGCATCCTGTTTGCTGGCGCTGATGATGACCCAGGGGGCATACTCGTGGCAGCAGGCGTTGCGGAACGCTTTGCTCAATGCGATGTCGGCGCAAACCACCGCCGGTTTTTCGACCGTCAATATTGCCGAGTTGGATCCTGGGTCCAAGTTGGTGATGATCTTTTCGATGGCGATCGGCGGTGGCACCGGATCGACGGCGGGTGGTTTCAAGATTCTGAGACTGCTGATTGTCCTGCGCCCTGCAACGAATCATTCTGCAGACGACGCTGCCAAAGGATGCCGTGCTGTCATCGCAATTTGCGGGACGGCGATGGGAATCGGATGAGCGAGAAGGCGCGCTGTGTGTTGCCGCATTGTTTCTCGCTACCGTCATCTTTTCCTGGCTGCCATTTGTGGTCGCCGGCTTCGACCCTTTGGATTCGCTGTTCGAGGTCGTGTCGGCAACGGGGACAGTGGGACTCTCGACAGGAATTAGCTCGTCGGAGTTGCCGTCTGTGCTCAAAGCGGTCCTATGCATTGACATGTTGCTGGGACGACTGGAGTTCTTTGCACTGTTGGTGTTGGTGTATCCCCGAACATGGTTCGGAAGGAGAATGCAATCGTAATGAGAGTGGTATTTGTGGGTAGCGGCACGGTCACCTTGATGACCGCCAAACGATTGATCGACCGCGGCGACGAGGTGATCATTATCGAATCGGACCGTAAAGTCATCGAAGAATTGGCTGAGACGATCGACTGCAGTTTTCTGCATGGCGATGGAAGTAGCCCGGAGGTTCTACGGGAGGCCGATCCGAAGGCGTGTGACATCCTGTTTTGCTTGACCGAGCACGACCAGATCAACATCATTTCCAATCTTGTTGGGCGTTCGCTGGGCTTCAAACGCGTGGTCGCGAGTATCTCTGACGTGGAATTCGAACCGGTCTGTCAGGAACTGGGGCTGAACGACACGATCGTTCCAGCCAGAACCATCAGCCGGTACCTGGCCGATATGGCGGCAGGGATCGATGTACTGGAGTTGCGGACCGCGATCAAGGACGAAGCACGCTTGTTTTCCTTTACGGCAACGGACGACGATGCGGGTGATTTGAAGAGCCTCGATCTGCCCACAACTGCACGGGTCGTCTGGTATTACCGCAATGGCGACTTTTGCCTTGCCGACGAAACCACCCAGCTCAAGCCCGACGATGAGGTTGTGATCGCCACGCACAGCGAAAACCTGGAGTCGCTTCGCAGTCGGTGGGATCCAAAAAGTTCCGCAAATAGCTGATTGCTATCCCTCCATGAGGTGCTCAAACCACCGTTCACCGGTGATCGCCACGCCGTGCTCCGTCGCGTCACCGGCGTCGTGCACTTTTAGCGATGTACATAGCTTGCTCAGCAAAGAAGTGCACGTTGAATATATCCTTCGCCCCGCTCGAGTCGCTGCCGCCGATGTTCCAGCGGTCAGCAATTCTGCTTGTTTTCTCGCCCGTTATCGAACTGCGATCTGCCCCGGTATGGTTAATTCGACGGTGCGCCGAAGCTCCTCCCAGGCCTTCTGCTCGCTTGTTTCGGATTTTTCTACTCGTTCCGCCTCCGATCGATCGATCTCCGGATCGCATTGATCGTGTCTGTCCTTCCGTTGACCACTGCATTGGTGATTCGTAGTCATCGTTGTCATCGTTCGCTCCGCTGATAATTGTCTCGCTAGGCTGTCGGTGCAAACCATGTGCCGACGGCAACCACATCGATCGCTTACCGAAATCGGCGGTGGGAACGTTACGAACATTCGAGATTTCGGAGGAACATGTTTTTTGTGGTATGCGCAGGTCAAACACGGTTACCTCGTCGGTGATCAAAAGATCTGGGTAAACCGAAGGTTTCCGCCCCCGCCGGGCTTGGCGTCGTCCGGCGCGGCGGTCGCAATGACGCCCGGGAGGCCAACCTGGCGCGAGCCAAGCGTGTAGAATGATGTCCATCCAATGCGCTGCGATCGGATCGCGGTCCCGCCTTTTTTCGCCAGACGCCCGTGAACAATCTGCTCGGAATTTTCGTTCTTTGTTGTGGCGTGCTGGCCGCCGGGGAAAATATCGCCGGGCAAGATGCTGCCGGCCGAGATGCCCTGACGGAGGAGTTCCAGACCCAAGTCGTGCCTCTGCTGAGGAAATACTGTGTCGACTGTCATGGTGCCGATGATCCCAGAGGCCAGGTCGACTTCACCGCGATGAGCAGTTCTCAGGAAATTGATTCTGGATTTGAAATCTGGCAGTGCGCGGCCGATCGATTGATCGAGCGGGAGATGCCGCCCGAGGGTGAACTTCAGCCGACGGAAATCGAGCAAGCGATCATTTTGGATTGGTATCAGAAGCGATTCGTGGATTCGGTTGAGTCACGACCGGGGCGATTTCGGCCACGAAGATTGTCGGCGACCGAATATCGAAACACGCTCCAGTCGCTGTTGGGTTTCGAACTGGAAGTCGCGATCGTCGAAGCGGAACAGACGCAGGTCGAAAAGTCGCTGGTCATGAAACTGCTGCCCGAGGACCCGCCTGGCCGTAGCGGGTTCCGGAACGACACCCATGGAAACCCGCTGACGACCGTGATTTGGGATCAGTATTGCTATCTGATCGATCACGCCTTGGACGAATTCTTTTGCGCCAGGGAACCGGGCCGCCTTGGAAGCATATACCGGACCGATCGATGACCAACTGACGCGGGCGCAGGCTGAGAAGCTGATCCGGGCGCTGGTCCCCAAGGCTCGCCGCAGGTCTGTTGCCGAGGCTGAATTGTCCGAGATCGTCGATCATGTACTTGCTGGCGCCGGGCAAGGCGAGCTGGTCGATGCGCTGCGGGCGGAACTGAAGGCCGTGTTGATGTCACCCGCGTTCATCTATCGCGGATTGTTGATGCATTGCCGGCCCGGACAGCATCCGGTCGACGACTTTGAATTGGCCGAACGATTGTCGTACTTTTTGTGGGGAGACATGCCCGACGATACCCTGTTCCGTTTGGCTGCTGAAGGCTCATTGCAGAATTCACAGGTATTGCATCAGCAGGTCGATCGGATGCTGCTATCGGGAAAGGCCAGAAACTTAGCCGAAGATTTCGCCTTTCAATGGTTGGCGATCGGCGAGATCGAGCACACGTCCGACAACTATCCGTTACGACAATCGTTGACGGCACAGGCGGTCGAATTCATGCACTATCTCTTTAGCGAAGATCGACCGTTGATGGAGCTGATTGATTCCGACGTGACGTTCATCAATCCGCTGATCGCGAAATTTTACCAAGCGGACCGTAAGCAAATGCGGTCCTATCAAAAGCCAAAGGGAATTGAAGTTGAGTTCGTAGCGCATCAAAAGATCAACCTGGAGCACACTGTGGGCCGCGGGGGCATTTTAACGATGCCCGGTATCGTGGCGATGAATCGGGGACCAGTGCTACGAGGCGTCTGGATGTTGGAGCGAATTCTCGGCGATCCGCTGCCCGATCCGCCGATGGATGTGGGAACCGTGCCGGCGAATCGAAAAGGCGAGAATCTGACATTCCGTGAACGGTTTCAGATGCACCGAAGCAACCCGACATGCGCCGTCTGCCACGACAAAATTGACCCCTTGGGTTTCGCGCTGCAACATTATAACGGCGCTGGCGAACTGGTTTTAGGTGGCGGCGAAGCGGCAGCAGGCAAGAGCAGAAGCCGGAAGCAGAACCAGTACGCAACAGACACGACGATCGATACTTCGGGCCAACTTCCATCCGGCGAGCGGTTTGATGACATCGACGGCTTGAAACGTATTCTTGCCAGCAGCCAGCGACAGGCGATCATCCGCAACATTGTTGAAAGAACAATGTCCTATGCGCTGTGCCGTAAACTGGAGATCCATGACAAGCTGGTTGTCGATAGAATGGTCGCGGACCTCGATCACAGCAATGGAACTTACCGCGACTTGTTCCACCAGGTCGTCAACAGTTTGCCGTTCCGTGAAACGGTGATTCCCGAACAGTCGGACGCGTCCCAGGTTTCCCCATATTTGCCCAGCCCATGATTGCAGCGATCCACCGACGAACCTTCCTGCGCGGCACCGCTGGTGCGGCGTTGCCCTTGCCGTTCCTGAATTTGATGGCATCAACATCCTCGGCCGCGGCCGAGCAGTCGCCGCCTGTGCGATTCATGACGTTGTTCAAACCCAACGGTGTGCATCCCCCTTCTTGGAACATCAACGGCGGCAGCGAATACGATTTCCGCATGTCACCGCTGATGAAGCCGTTCGGCAAGCACAAGGACGACCTGCTGATTTTGGACAACATCGGAGATTTTGGATTTGCCTCTCACGCGAATTCGACACGACGATTCCTGACCGGGCATCACGAAAACACCAAATCGGCATCGATCGATCAATTGATTGCTGACAAGATCGGGCGAGGGACAACACATCGTTCATTGGAGCTGACCACCGAAGGGCTGTTCACTAACCAAATCGGCTGCAGCTACATTTCCTACGATTCGCTGGGTCAAGCGATCCCGCGGGAAAGCGATCCGCAGCTGATCTTTGACCGCCTGTTCCGAAATCCGCTCGATCTGCCGAGCAAGCGTCGCGAGATGTCCAGCCTGCTTGACCGAGTCGGCGAAGATGCCAGGTCTTTGGCTCGCAAGGCCGGCCAAGAGGACCGACGAACTTTGGAGGAATACTTGCAGGTCGTTCGTCAAACGGAGAAACGGCTGGCGGGAATTCATTCTGCTTCTTTGCCGTCACGGTTGGATTTTTCGAGTTTCGATCGCCCTCGCCGCGCCGCGAATTTGAACGAGCAAGTCGAAACGATGATCGATCTGATCGCGTTGGCGATGTGGACCGACTCGACCCGATGTGTCAGCTATATGCTTGGCAATAGTAACAGTCGAATCGTGTTCGATTTTCTGGGCGTCAAAGAGCAGCATCATTATCTGTCGCACTTCTTCCGTAATTTCAGTCGTCAAAATCTCGATGCGCTGCTCAAGGTCAGCCTGTGGCACATGGAAAAGTTTGATTACCTGTTGACCAAGCTAAAGTCCTACAAAGATCACCACGGTACATTGTTAGATCACAGCGTAGTGCTGTTCGGATCTGGAATGGGGCACAGCGACAACCACACGGTCAAACGAATCCCGATGATCCTGGCGGGTCAGGGTGGTGGGATGCTAAAGACAGGACGCTACTTGCGTTATGCCGAGAACCAGCCCGTTGGGAAATTGCATTTGTCGCTGCTTCGTCAATTCGGCGTACAGTTGGAATCGTATGCGAATTCAACCGAGCCGCTGGCAGGCTTGGATGGTTCGCCGATCGATTTCTATCAACAGCGTCCGTTCGACAGTTGGGTCAAAGAGGATTCGGGAACGATTGTCGTTCAAGGTCGTCTGCGGATGTCGGATGATTTGAATGAGGCAAAGATTTTTTATGTCGACGTGGACGGGAAGCCGTCGGTGCGCGTCGACGTGCAGTTTCGGGATTTTCATGACTTCAACCTCGCTTACCACTGCGGAACCCCGATCACCCTGAGCGGTGAGGGCAGCCGCGATGGCAATCAGATTCGGATCACGAAAGTCAAAGAATTGAAGTCGGTGTTCGGCAAACTTCCGGGAACCCAGAACGGTTGACCGGCAAACCCAATTGGAATCAAGATGATGCGAATGTTACCTGCTGCTTTGGTTGTTGTTGTTGTTGTTGTTGTTTGCGTCACGGCGTCGGTGGCGTGTGCGGCGGAACCGGCGCGCGAGTCGGAAAACTGGGGTCGATTCCGCGGTCCTCTTGGTACAGGCCAGAGCTCCGAGACGGGTTTGCCGACAAAGGTCGCCGCCGATTCGATTGATTGGGTTACCGACCTTCCGGTCCGTGGTCACTCATCGCCGATCATTTGGAATGACCGAGTTTTTCTGACCGGGGCGACCGCCCAAGACGATGTCGTTCACCGTCATCTTGTTTGTTGCGACCGCGAATCCGGAAAAGTCCTGTGGGACGAAGTCGCGGCCACCGGTGGCGGCGAATCGCTGCACAAAATGAACAGCTGGGCAACGCCAAGCTGCGCGACCGACGGCGAACGTGTCGTAGCGTTTTTCGGTGCCGGCGGACTTCACTGTTACAGCGTCGATGGAAAGCCGCTGTGGTCACGCCAACTCGGTGATTTCGCGGGAACCTGGGGAGTTGGGGCCTCGCCGATCTTTGTCGACGAGATGGTGATTCAGAACTGTGATGCCGAAGGCGATTCCTATTTGCTGGCCGTCGACAAAACGACCGGCGAGGATGTCTGGCGAACACCGCGGGCATCCAAACCCAAAGGCGGCTGGAGCACGCCCATCGTGATTGATGTCGCCGGTCGAACCGAACTGGTACTGAACGGTGAGTTTGGAGTCGAGGCGTACAACCCGGCAAATGGCAAGCCGTATTGGAAGTGTCGAGGTTTCAATGGTCGCGGCACACCTTCGCCCGTGTGGGGCAACGGCATGCTGTATCTGGTCAATGGAAAAGCAGGTGATGTCTACGCGGTCAAGCCGGGTGGCGAAGGGGACGTGACCGATACTCAAATGGTGTGGCATACCGAACGACGCGGCGGTCGTGATCTGCCCTCACCGGTCCTGGTCGATGACACGTTGGTGGTGATTGGAATGTCGGGAGTCGCGACCGGCTATGACGCAGACAATGGGGAAGAGCTTTGGAAGGAGCGATTGGGAGGAAACTTTTCCGGTTCACCGGTCGTTGCCGGAGGCCTGATATACGTGGTGTCCGAGGAAGGTGATTTGTTGGTGATCCAAGCGGGTCGGAAGTTGGACTGGGTCACTCGTGCGTCGCTGCGGGTGGATGATGACGAGGTGTTCCGATCGTCGATTGGCATCCATCAAGGGCAGCTGTTGGTACGCAGTGATCGCCGACTGTACTGTGTCGGGAAGGGGCCATCGAAAAATTGATCGATGACGAACGGCCGCCGATGCAATTGCGGACGTTAGGGTTTGTCCAGGTCGATCCGAAGTTCTGCTTCGCTCTGTTCTTGAATGATCACGCGCGCGGTGGACCCCGATACCTGGACATCGGTTGATGAAAGTTTTCGCGGCTTCAGGTAGGGCACTTGGTAATCATCGGGCAGCGGCGTGACTTGGTTCTCGGCGGCCCATTGGTCCCACAACCGGCTCAGCGTTTCCACGCGTTGGGGATCTTGATCAGCCAGATTGTTTAACTCCGTACGGTCTGCTGTCATGTCATACAATTCCCAAGGACGATCTTTGCTGGCCACAATCTTCCAGCGGTCGCCCGTGACGGCACGATTTCCTTCGTGCTCGAAATACAAGTACCGAAGCGCTGCGTCCTGGGACGCTGCATCACGGGGCGCGATCTCCATGCCCGATAGCAGCGGAACAAGACTCCGGCCCGGCAAATCGATGGACCCTTTGTACTCGGTCGACGAGGCATCCGCGATCGTCGGCAAAAGGTCGATGAGATGCGTCGGCGTGTGATCCAATCGTCCCGCTTGTGGGATGTGGCCGGACCAATGAAAGATGCATGGCGAGTTGATACCGCCTTCGTGATTGAAGTGCTTGTAGAGTCGCCAGGGCGTGTTCGAAGCGTTCGCCCAGCCACTTCCAGCGCTGTGAAACGTATCGGGCTCGCCCATCGATTCGATCTCGTCGCCGCGATGGAGAATATTGTTGGGGCTGGACGAGATATCGAAACCCCAAGGGTCCCATTCGGCACAAGCACCATTGTCCGATAGAAAGATGATCAACGTATTGTCGAAGTCACCGGAGACACGCAAGTGACCGACAACGCGTCCGATGTTTTGGTCCATCGAATCGACCATTGCAGCATAGATTGCCATCCGACGCGCCAGGTCAAGTTTTCGATCCTCCCCGATCGATTCCCAAGCGGGATTGACGCCGCTGTTGACCTCGCCGTAATCCCAGTAAGGTGACCGCGGCGTCAGGACGGTGGTTTCAGGAACGATCCGAAGCGTCTTCATTCGTTGCAATCGCGTTTGCCGAATCGCGTCCCAACCGACATGATAACGCCCCGCGTACTTGGCGATGTCCGTCTTCTTTGCCTGCAGGGGGAAATGGGGTGCGTTGTAGGCGAGATACAAGAACCATGGACGGTCGGGCGTTTGTTCCGCCAATTTCAGAAAATCGAGCGCATGGTCGGTCACCGCATCGGTGCCATAAAACGCGTTCGGTTCATAAACGCGGCAGAGTCGATTCTCGGGCAAACGGACGAAGTGCGTCGGATCGAAAAACCGCTTCGCGCTGACCAACGTGCCATAGAATTCCTCGAACCCGTGCTGCGTCGGATCGGGTGTTCCTAAGTGCCACTTGCCGGCAATGAAAGAACGATAGTTGCTGGCCGCGAGCAGCTGCGCGATGGTGATCGCATCATCCGAAACTTTGCCCCTGTAACCCGGCCGCCCAATGTCCTGGGTCATATGGCCGAGACCGACGCGATGAGGGTACTGGCCAGTAAGAATGCTTGCTCGCGACGGACAACAGCGTCCGGTGTTGTAGAAACGGGTGAGCCGCATTCCGCCTGCCGCCAACTGATTCAGATTGGGCGAGTCGATCTCACCGCCGTAGCAACCCAAATCGCTGTAGCCAAGATCATCGGCGACCATTAACAAAATGTTCGGTTTCGTCGCCGACGTTTCGGCGACGGCCGGAACCATCGTCAATCCATTCATCGCAGAGAATAGGGTTGCCAATCGAATGATTGTGTTCAAGGGATTCAAGGGATCGGTTCCTCGGGTGACAAGTGCTGATCAGATCTCCGGCAATCCGAACGGTGTCCAAGGACATGGTATCCGCTCACGAGACATTCTGTGTGGGCGGGGACTTCGGGCGATACGGATTGCGTATAGGGCGATTGCCTGCAGTGCGATTGCCTGCAGTGCGATTGCCTGCAGGGCGATTACCTGCAGGGCGATTGCGTGCCGGACGGATGCGTTTTAACCTGTTCATTCGTCGAACCATCCTGCCACTCAAGACCGGTAAACCCGAAATGCTACCAGGAATCAAACTCTTCGATTTGACCGATCATGTCGCGATGGTTACCGGTGGATCCAAGGGGCTCGGAAAGGCAATGGCTGCGGGATTGGCGTCGGCTGGTGCGAAGGTCGTGCTGATCAGCCGAAGCCAATCGGAAGTCGACGCGGCGGCCGCCGAAATCGCCGCAGATCACGGCGTTGAAACGGTTGGCATCGAAGCCGACGTTACCAACGATTCCCAAATCAACGAAGTGATTGAATCGACGATCTCGCGATTCGGAAAGATTGACACCCTGATCAACAACGCCGGAATCAACATTCGCGGGCCAATCGATGAGCTGACTCTGGACGAGTTTCGGCAGGTGCAAAGCATCAATGTCGAGGGGATCTGGATCGCAAGCCGCGCTGTCACGCCGCACATGAAACGTCACGGACGTGGCCGGATTATCAACATGGCCAGCACCCTGGGGCTGGTTGGGCTAGCAAATCGAACGCCCTATGCGACCAGCAAGGGCGCGGTGGTTCAGATGACTCGCGCCTTGGCTTTGGAATTGGCGGCTGACAATATCACCGTCAATGCGATCTGTCCGGGCCCGTTCCTGACGCCGATGAATGAGCCGATCGCCGATTCCGAAGAGGCGAAAAAATTCATTGTCGGTGCGGTCGCGTTGAATCGCTGGGGACGACTGGAAGAAATTCAGGGAGCGGCGATTTACCTTGCCAGCGATGCGGCCAGCTACACGACCGGCAGCATGTTGGTCGTCGACGGCGGCTGGACCGCGCGATAGAGCCCCGGCTGGACGGCTCGTGGTAATCTTCCAATCTCAGCGGATCGGACCGGCGAAGGAGTAGCTTGGCGGCGATCGGTCAGGCTATCTTGAAGGGGCGTCTGTTCACTTCTCACAAACACCCTGGAAATCCAGTGGGGAACGAAGCCGATGAATCCTCTCAAACAAATCGTCGCCGTCATTCTTCTCGTGTTGAGCTATTGTGCCACGCCCCTCGTCGGCCATGCCCAAGAAAAATCCGATCGCGATGACGCGGCGGCGGCCAATGACGCACAAAATTCCAACGACAACGCGACGACAAAAGAAGCGCCGAGTGAACCGGAGTTAGTCCCGCTGACCATCGGTTCACCCGCACCAGAATTGGACATCGAGCATTGGATCCAAGACGGCAATGGTCATTTTGCCAAGGTATCGGATTTCGAACAGGGCAAGGTCTATGTCGTCGAGTTCTGGGCGACTTGGTGCGGGCCGTGCATTGCCGCGATGCCGCACATTGCCCAGCTACAGAAATCCTATGCAGACCGTGGCGTGCAAGTGGTCAGTATTACGCGAGAAAGTGCCGAGACGGTCGACAGGTTTCTTGAGCGTCCATTGCCGAGGGACGAGGAAGCTGACGAGGAAACTGCGGAGAAAGACGCGGAACCGCAAACCTATCGAGATTTGACGAGCGTCTATTGTTTGACCGCCGATCCCGATGGTTCAACGAGTCGCGATTACATGGAGGCGGCCGGGCGCACGGGGATTCCCTGCGCGTTCATCGTGGGAAAGGACTCGAGAATCGAATGGATCGGCCATCCAATCGTGATCGACAAACCGCTGGAGCAGATCGTTACCGATACTTGGGACCGCGACGCCTTCATCGAGGAGTACGCCGCAGAGCAGAAAGCCCGTGAAGTCCTGAGCCAAGTTTCGGCCTTGATGCGTGCCAAGAAAACAGCCGAGGCGGTCGCGGTGTTGGACGACTACATCGCCAACGGAAAAATCGATAGCGAGCAATCGAGATTCCGAACGATCAAGTTCCAGGTGCTCGTTGCCGACAAAAATTTTGCCGAGGAAGCGGCTCAGTGCGCGAGGGAGGTGCTTGCCGACAAGTCGCTGGATGCGTCGGGCGTCAACAACATCGCCTGGATGATTTATCAGTATGCCGCTGCGGATCGGTTGCAAAACGAGGAACTGCTCCAACAGGCGCTCGATGCCTCGCAGAGGGTCGTGGGCGATGCCGGAGCGGTGAAA
Source organism: Pirellulaceae bacterium (assembly GCA_963734865.1). Taxonomy (GTDB): domain Bacteria; phylum Planctomycetota; class Planctomycetia; order Pirellulales; family Pirellulaceae; genus CBDCUW01. The sequence continues at coordinate 161,247 of CAVTIV010000014.1, read as the reverse complement.
CCGTTGCTGCTCGATACGGTCGCGCACTTGCAGTACCAACTGGGGGATGCAGAGCAGGCATTGCAGACCCAGCAGTCGGCCATCGAATCGGCAGATCTCGGCACCCGGAAGCGTCTGCAAGGCTTTCTGGACGAGTTGGAGCGAGAAATCAAGGCATCCAAGGAGGCCGAGGTGGCTGGCGAAAAAGCGGAGCCTGTCGCTGAAAAGTGACATGACGGGCAGCTGATTCATGTACGCATGTACATTCTTTCATTCGTCTGAGGCGGGCGCTGTGATCAACTCGTTCGTTTGCGTCGTTGACGTAAATCCGGATTAGTGGGGAGATTCCGAAGATTGAATATGAATTCAAGCTTCACGTTGACCCTACCGTTTGCACAATCTGCGGTGTGCAGTAAAACTAGAACAGTTAACGGGTAACCAAGAACCTTCCAACGAAAGAGATGTTTGTATGATCCGTTTGCGTGGTTTACTCACGGGATGCGTGGCCGTTGCCATGCTTGCGTTTACTGCAGCGAGTCCTGCGAATGCAGGACTATTTCATCACTTGGCATCGGATTGCTGTGCACCAGTGGTGGATTGCTGCACGCCAGCCCCGGTTTGCTGCACGCCAGCTCCGGTTTGCTGCACCCCGGCTCCGGTTTGCTGTCCGCCGCCGGTCAGTGTTGAATGGTGCGTCAAGGATCCCTGCACGTGCTGCACTTACACGGTTTCGGCTTGCGTCCCCGCCTGCTGTGCGGGCGAGATTCCTTGCCTCGACGGATGCCGAAATGGCATCTTTGGTCGCAAGATCCTGACCTACAAATTCGTCGGTTGCGGTCATTGTGTTGATGTCGTCATCACCAAGCACGGCCGCACGATTGTGCGTGACTGATGCGGAGACGCTGATTCCACGTTCAACGACTTCACACAAACCTCGGTTGCTTTCGGGCTGCCGAGGTTTTTTCGTTTCCGGCCTTGAAACCGGGTGCTCGCGCCCGGCAAGGAGCCTCTGTCCCGCTGGGCCTGCGAAAGGTTGAAGGGTGGCTTCATCGCACGCACTTCATCGCACGCAAACGATCTGGATGATCCGGAGCCAACCTTACCCCAGGCTCCGTTGTTCTGCCGCTGCCGATAGCGTGGGGCATTTTGCCCCGACGCGAGATTATGCCCCGCGCGGCGAGCTATTTGCCGCTTCTTCGACGATGCGCTGATTTCAATTTTCACCGTCAAACGCGGGCCAGCACGCTGGAAAGCGGATCAGAATTCGCGGAATCGCATTCAATGGCATGGCGCGTGCTTCATCCTCTGCTGCCGATCTTTGTGACGGCTCGTTACGGTTACTGGCACGACTCATGACGGAGAATTTTGATGGTATCGCTGAACGAACAAGAGGAGGGATTTGGCGTCGATCCCACACCGGAGGAGATTCGAGTGCGCTCGTTAGCGGTCCGCAAGAGCTGGAGCGAGAAGACACGTCAGAAACGCCGTGTGACAAAAGTCGATCCTTGGTCGGCGCCAACGGTGACGGTGGCTGAGATCGTGGCTTCGATCGAAAACAACTAACCGCGGACGGTATCGCTGATTCGTTTGCGAAACAATATTACTTATTGAAGGATTTGATATGAAAATTTCCCGTTCAAAACTCCGCGCCGGGTTAGTGGCTGGGCCTCTGACTTTGGCTGCTGCCGGCCTGTTGGTCGCAGCGGCACCGTTGAAGGGTGTTGTTAGCCATTCGCCACCCGGCCGACAGTTGCCACCGGTTGTTTTATCGCCCGAGACGTTGGACATCGCCAATTCGCTGTCGAGCGCGTTTCGTACGGTTTCCAGCCAAGTGTTGCCGTCGGTGGTTGCGATTGAAAACCGCCCCGACAGATCGTGGCAACAGTCCTCGAGCGGGATGAATGGCCCCGGAGGCGACAATCTCGGGAAAGAGAATCCATTCAAAGGAACGCCGCTGGAGGACATGTTCCGCAACCAACATCCGATGAGTCCGGCGCCACCGCAAATGCAGGGCGGTCTTGGGTCGGGGGTGATCATTGACTCATCAGGGATTGTGTTGACCAACAATCACGTGGTCGCCGGTGGCGGCAAGGTGATCGTGCGTACGCACGACGGTCGTGAGTTTGTCGCGACCGATGTTTTCACGGACCCGCAAACCGACATTGCCGTCGTGAAGTTCGCTGGAGATACCAACTTGGTCGCTGCACAACTGGGTGACAGTGATGTCACGGCAGTTGGCGATTGGGCGATCGCTTTGGGGCAACCATTCGGGTTGGAGAGCACGGTGACGGCGGGGATCATCAGCGCCAAGAATCGGGGCATTGGTATCACACCGCGTGAGAACTTCATCCAGACGGATGCGGCCATCAATCCCGGCAATAGCGGTGGACCGCTGGTCAATCTGCACGGCGAGGTGATTGGAATCAACACGGCAATATCCTCGCGAGATGGCGGCAGCAATGGAATCGGTTTTGCGGTACCTTCAAATCTGGCCCGCTGGGTCAGCGATCAACTGATCTCAACGGGTAAGGTTCAACGATCTTATTTGGGCGTCGGTATTCAACCGGTTTCGTACGAACTGGCATCACAACTGGGTGTTGCTCCGAGAAGCGGCGTCGTGGTGACCAGTGTGATGCCGAACACGCCGGCTGCGAAGACAGGCATGAGAAGCGGCGACGTGATCGTCAAGTTCGGAGGCCAGGCGGTCAAAACCCCTCAACAACTGCAGATCGCTGTAGAGCGTTCGACGTTGGGAAAAGCGGTGACGGTTGACGTCATGCGAGAGGGAAAAATGATCGAGCTGTCCTACGAGCCTGCTGTACAGCCAGGCGATTTCGGCGTCAGCGAAAAAGAGTCGCCAAAGTCAAACGGCGAAGGGATACGAATGAAGTCGCTGGGCGTCGAACTCGCTCCGATGACCGACGAGCTTGCCCAGAAAATGGGAATCGATCAGCAAGGCGGTCTTGTGGTGCTGTCGGTTCAAAATGGGAGTCCGGCCGCGGAGGCCGGACTTGAGCCCGGGATGGTGATCTCGCACGTCAACCGACAGGCTGTCACGTCGGTGTCCGAATTCGAGCGTATTGTGAAAGCGGACGACGACGATTCGATTCTCTTGTTAGTCCGCAACGAGCAGGGATCACGCTTCGTCGTCCTTCATCGATGACGCTCACCTTCCGCAATGGATGCGTGGACTAGCCTTAGCCAGCATCGGTGTGGTTGCCGATGCTGGCTATTTTTTTCGACGCGTTGAACGAGACAACGCATCCCTTGCCTTTCGGATGATGCCGATCCGGGCGACAATGCATGACATGATTCAACTTGCGATTGAAAAGAAGGTCAGGCCATGAGGTTGGCGGCGAAACTGATTCTCGTGTTTCTGGTCGGCGTGCTGATGATCGTCAGTTTGTTTTCTTGGCAAACGATTCAGAGCCAGCGTCGCTGGGAAGATCGCAAGCGACAGGAGCACGCGACCGACTTGGTCGATTCGCTGATGCCAGCGATATTACAAGCCTATCGCGAGGGCGGCACGGTCCAGATCCGCCACGTCGTGGAGACGACCGCGCAGCGTTTCAGCGGCCGTCAGTTGCGTTGGGTCGATCCCGAGTCTGTGCAGTCTGGCGACGAGCCGATCGCCGACAGCAGAGAACCGACGACCGGTACTCGTGTCACAGAACGAACAACTTCGACTGTTCTGATCGCGGATAAGAACGGAAGCACGACTGCCTACACCTACGTTCCGGTCGAGATTGATGGTCAGGCAGCCGGATCCGTCGAAGTATCCAATCCGATGTCGGACTATGAACAGAACACGCGACGATCATTGGTGGCATCGCTGGTCTCGCTGTTCTGCGTCACCGTGTTGTGCGTTGCCGTCATTTTCTGGGGCGGGTTCCGGATGGTCGCCAGACCGTTGCAACGGCTGATCCGTCAGGTCAACCAGATTGGTGAAGGGAACTTTGACCAACAGATTTCGCTGTCCAGCAGCGATGAGCTGGGTGACTTGGCGGTTGCCGTGAATGACATGACGATGCGTTTGAGGCAACAGCGTGATACCATTGAGTCCGAGACCGAAGCACGAATCCGCACCCAGCGACAACTGCGGCACGCAGACCGACTTGGCACCATCGGAACATTGGCGGCGGGCGTGGCACATGAGCTCGGGACGCCCTTGAACGTCGTGGCTGGTCGCGCCGGATTGATCGCCAGCGGTCGACTTTCAAGCGATGACGTGACCAAGAGTGCGATCACCATCCAATCGGAAGCCGAGCGGATGACCGCGATCATTCGCCAGCTGTTAGATTTCTCGCGTCAGAAGACGTCTGCGCCATCGCAAATCGAACTTTGCGAAGTTTTGCGACGCACATGCGACCTGATGCGACCGCTGGCGACCAAGTCGACAGTCGACTTAAAACTATCCGTTCCCGCTGAACCGGTCATGATTTTGGCGGATGCGGCACAGGTGCAACAGGTCGTGACGAACCTGCTGGGCAACGCGGTCCAAGCGATGCCCGATGGGGGTACGATTGATATTTCGTTGCAGCAAAGCGATCGGCAACCGCCCCCCGATATCGAGTCGGATGCGGACGCCTTTGTCTGCATCGGCGTCCACGACAGCGGTCGCGGCATGAGCGACGACGAACTGCAACACGCGTTCGAGCCGTTCTTTACGACCAAAGACATCGGACAAGGCACCGGTCTCGGTTTGTCGATCGCTTACGGAATCATTCGCGAGCACGGCGGATGGATCGAAGCGGAAAGCGGGCCAAAAAATGGCACCACATTTCGCGTCTACCTGCCGAAACTTGCGTCTCCGAGCACACTGAGTGATGAGTCCACCACGACATGAGCGATAACACCGATTCGGGCCGCGTGCTGATCGTCGATGACGAACAGAACATGTGTGAACTGATTGAAACCGATTTACGATTGCGTGGTTTGGACAGCCGATGGTTCACCAAGGCTGCCGACGCAATCGACTCACTGCACCGCGAGGAATTCGATGTCGTGCTGACGGATGTCCGGATGCCGGGGACGACGGGGCTGCAATTGTGCCAACAGCTCAGCGAAGCCCGACCCGATATTCCCGTGGTGGTGATGACGGCGTTTGGAACGCTGGAAACGGCCGTTGCCGCGATGCGTGTAGGGGCCTACGACTTTATCACCAAGCCGATCGAAATGGATTTGCTGGCGTTGACGTTACGCCGTGCGATCGAACGTCGACAACTGATGCGGCAAGTGCGCTTGCTGCAAGCCACCGTGGAACGGACCACTCAGTTCGGCGAGATGATCGGGCAAAGCCCGGTGATGCGATCGCTGTACGATCAGCTGGAACGGATTGCACAGTCGGACGCGTCGGTGTTGATCATGGGTGAAAGCGGAACGGGCAAAGAAATGGTTGCTCGATCCATTCACACGCATAGCCGGCGGGCCGACAAACCATTCGTGGCAGTCAACTGTGCGGCGTTGACAGAGACGTTGTTGGAAAGCGAGCTATTCGGCCACGTCAAAGGAGCCTTTACCGATGCTCATGGCGAACGTCGTGGATTGTTCTTGGAAGCAAACGGCGGGACGCTGCTATTGGACGAGATGGGCGAAATGCCGATGTCGATGCAAGTCAAGTTACTGCGCGCGTTGGAAGAACGCACTGTGCGTCCGGTCGGCAGCGACAAGGATTTCCGCTTTGATGTTCGTGTATTGACGGCAACCAATCGTGACCTGGAAACGGCGGTCAGCGAGGGACGTTTTCGCGAAGACCTGTTTTATCGGGTCAACGTGATCGGTATTCATTTGCCACCATTGCGGTCGCGTGGTACCGACACGCTGCGACTGGCGGAGCATTTCGTCAAACAATTCGCGTCCGCCGAAGGTAAGGAAGTTCATGGTTTTGCCGATGGAGTCAGTGAGAAGTTGCTCAGCTACTCGTGGCCGGGAAACATCCGTGAACTGCGGAACGTGATCGAGCGGGCCGTCGCGCTGACGCGATACGACCGAATCACAATGGAAGACTTGCCGGACAAGATCCGCGATTTCCGAGGCGGAACCGTGTTTATCGGCGGCTTGGATCCCAACGAACTGGTGCCACTCGAAGAGATCGAACGCCGCTACATTGCTCATGTCATGGACGCCGTCAACGGCAATCGCACGCAAGCCGCACGGATTTTGGGGCTGGACCGCAAAACGATTTATCGCAAGCTCAAGGAGAGCGGTGAGGAGTAAACCGCGGACAATCCAAAGGCCGCGCCGCGGAGCCTATCCCGTATTCCCGCTATCGATTTTTTTCTCGAACCGCTGGATCGATGTCGCCTTGCCTTCGCGATCGGATTCGATCAAAGCGCCGCAAAGCCGCACGTCCCGGGTGGCCACGTGAAAGTGGCATGGCTCAAACGTCCGAGTGGTTTGCATCACTCGGCTGATATCGCGGCCAATGATACTCTCATACGGCCCGCACATCCCCACATCGCACTGGAACGCCGTTCCGCCAGGCAGTACGCTCGCATCGGCGGTCGGCACATGTGTGTGAGTCCCCAGGACGGCCGTAACCCTGCCATCGAGATATCGAGCCAGCACCTGCTTGTCGCTGGTCGCTTCGGCATGAACATCGACCAGCAAGTGCTTCGCTTGGTCGCCGATTTCCTGCAACGCGCGGTCGACGGCCTGAAACGGACAATCAACCGGTCGCATGTACACTCGACCCAACAGTGAGACGATTGCCAGCGGTCCGCAGGGTGTCGCGATGACCACCCATGAGCGTCCCGGTGCATCGCCCGGATAGTTGGCCGGCTTGACGATGCGGTTGCTGTTCGTCAGCGTCGTAATGATCTCCTTGCGACGGTAAATGTGATCCCCCAATGTGATCGCATCCACACCGGCGGCAATCAGCCGCTGAAACTGTCGAGGCATCAAGCCCGACCCGTCGGAGGCATTCTCCGCGTTCACGACAATCGCATCGAGATGATGTTCCGACCGCAGCGCTTCGATGTGCTGCAGCACGGCGGTATAGCCCGGTTTGCCGACAATATCGCCAAGAAAAAGAATTCGCATTCGAGGCCGAGAAGAGGAGAAGAGTGGAGAAGAAGTAGTCTAAAGGAAACGACCACCGCCCGCGATGCCAAACCGTCACTCGTGTTTCACGCCGGTGATGGTCGGGTTGCAGGCCGAAATCCGTCGGCAATGACCCGATCAACGTTGACCTTGACCAGCGGATTATCGAGAATCGTCAAGTGTTTCGTATTCTGCCAGAATTACCTCCATTCCCACACCGCTGATGTCGTTTTCCGTTACCGAAGCTGATCTTGGATCGTATTGTCGCCAAACCGCTGAAGCGGCAAAGGTGGCTTCGTACGAATTGGCAATGCTGGATACGGCGGTCAAGAACCAATGGCTCCGTGCGTCAGCCGAGGGGCTGATCGCCGCCACCGAAACGATCATCGGGGCGAACGAGAAAGACATTGCCGCGGCGCCCGGTTATGGTCTGTCCGATGCGATGGTTGATCGGCTGCGATTGGACGCCGAGAGGATCGCAGGGATCGCAAGTGGTCTTTCGCAGATTGCGATGCTGCCGGATCCGATTGGCGAGGTAATCGAGGGTTTCACACGACCAGGCGGTCTGCAAATCCAAAAGCGACGCGTTCCCCTAGGTGTTGTCTTTTTCATCTATGAGAGCCGGCCCAATGTGACGGCGGACGCAGCCGGGATCTGTGTCAAGAGTGGCAACGCGGTCATTCTGCGTGGCGGCAAGGAGGCAATTCATAGCAGTCGAGCGATCGTGTCGGTGTTGAACGATACGGCGCGGCGGTGCGGTGTACCCGAGGGGGCCGTTCAGTTGGTTGACACGACCGATCGCGCCGCGGTGGGCGAGTTTTTGGCGATGGGCGATTTGATTGACGTCACGATTCCACGGGGCGGCGAGAGTTTGATCCGACGCGTCGCCGCCGAGGCGACCATGCCGGTGATCAAGCATTTCGACGGAAACTGTCACGTTTTCGTCGATCAGTCGGCAGATATCGAAATGGCCGCTGAGATTGTGGAGAACGCCAAGTGTCAGCGCATGGGCGTTTGCAACGCCGCCGAATCGTTGTTGGTTCACGAGGCGATTGCAGCTGCGGCCTTGCCTGTGATTGCCAAGCGGCTTGCCGGTCGTGGCATCGAAATGCGGGGCGATGATCGTGCGACGGCGCTGATTGCCGATGCGTTGCCGGCGACGGAGGAAGATTGGTCTGCCGAGTACTTGGGGCCGATCATCAGCATTGCAATCGTCGACTCGGTACAAGCCGCGGCGCGGCATATCAATCGATATGGTTCGCACCATACCGACGCGATCGTGACGTCGGACCTGCGATCGGCCGACCTGTTTACCAAGCTGGTCGACAGTTCTGCGGTGATGGTCAATGCAAGCACTCGATTCAATGATGGTGGCGTATTCGGTTTGGGCGCCGAAATCGGTATCTCCACGGACAAATTCCACGCTCGCGGGCCTTGCGGCTTGCGCGAGTTAACAACCTACAAGTACATCGTTCACGGTGATGGACATATACGCGAATGAGTGTTTTCAATCATGGAAGCTAAACAAGGACGACGGACATGTCCGACGAATCTCTGAGCCAAAACCAGGTCGAGAGTCTGCTCAAGGCGATGGAATCGGTGGAAGGTGCGCCACCAAGGCCGGTACCTCCTAAATTCTCGAGCGAAAAGAGCCCGACCGCCGGCGCCAGTTCTCCCGGTATCGTTGGCACGGGGGCTCGAGTGACCGCCTACGATTTCAAACGCCCCGAGCGAGTGGGTAAAGACCAAATGCGCGCGATGCATTCATTGCATGAAGCGCTGGCGAGAAACTTCGGCGCATCGATCTCGGGCATGCTCCGCACGATGATCGAGGTCAAGCTGTTAAGTGTGGACCAACTCACCTATAGCGAGTTCGTGTTCAGCCTCGACAACCCGAGTTGTTTCAACGTGCTCAAGCCAAACCCCTTGGACGGCAATTGGATCTTGGACATCGCCCCCACATTGTCCTACGCGGTGATCGATCGGATGCTCGGTGGCGACCCCAGCCCCAACGACACCATCCGCCGTCCGCTCACGGAAATTGAAAATCGTTTGGTGGGACGCGTCGTCCAGATTTTTCTGGCTCAGTTGAAAAGTGTTTGGGATGCCATCATCGAATTGGATTTGGAGGTTGAGAGCGTCGAGAGTAATCCGCAGTTAGTACAGATCGTGCCGCCGAATGAGGTCGTTATCTTGGTTGGCTTCGAAGTGCTGCTGGGCAAGAACCGCGGCATGATGAATCTTTGCATTCCGTTCAATACGATCGAAAACTTCAACGCCCAGCTCTCTCGCAACGGTTGGGTTGGTTATGGCAAAGGCAAACCGACCCGCGAGTCGCGCGGCACGATCACCAGCACCGTCGATAGGGCGCCGGTCGATATCGTGGTCACCTTAGCGCGATCAACCATTCGCACCGGCGATTTGCTCGATCTGTCGGTCGGAGACATCATCACGACCGAAAAAGAAGTCAATGAACCGCTGGAATTTGCCGTGCAGGATGTACCGAAATTCCAAGCACGCGCCGGGGCATTCAAAGGAAAAAAAGCGGTGCGAATTGAATCGATCGTGGAAAAGCCAAAGCCGATCGAACCGTAGGCCGGGAGTGGTCGGACTCAATCGCCGAAGCGCCACGGTCGCCCATGCGCGCTTCGGCGGTCGAAGGTGCCGAGATCGTTCACGAACAGGTTGCCCGTTCACGAACAGGTCGGACGCTAGATCATTTCCTTGAGGCCCTTGAGCGGGCGGATCGACAGTTTCTTGCTGGCAGCTTTTGGCTTGAGCCAGATTTCGGAACCATCTGCGGGGTTACGTCCCTTCCGTTTCGGCTTCGCCGGGACGTCTTTGAGAACGATTTTGCAGAGGCCCGGGATTGCGAATTGTCCCGGACCGCCACGGGACAATGCCTTCGCGATTTCTCCTGTCAGCGCGTCAAACACAGCGGCGACGTCCTTCTTGGACAGTTCGGTCTCTTCCGCGATGTTGGCCAGGATTTGGGTCTTGGTCGGAGCCTTAAGCGGAGCTTTAGCCATTTGCGACAACCTTCTTCGTTGGGTTTGTAGGGTGAGTTGGGCGTTGCAGCATCGATGCCCATCATTGATATGGGCAAAGTGTTATGTGCCTGCCGCAATCGATGCAACCCGGCTTAGGCCAAAAAAGCCAACGATTTTCGGTGTTTTTTGTTCTGGGGTTGACGTGTTTGCAAGGTTGGGACCGGGGCTGACGACGGCAGAAGCCGTCTCCGCTGACCGTTCTCGGACGCATCCATGCGGTCAAAGGCCGCCCTTGGTTGCTCCGAAAATCCCACACCTGCTAAGCAAGGTCCGACGCTAAAACAGCGTCAATTGCCGACTCATCGAGACTTTCGGGGGCATCCGAACCGGCCGACATCGTCTGTTCGAGTGATGATTGCAACGTCAAGTTCGGTGCAACATCACTCATCGCAGAATCAATCGAACTGACATTCGCGCCGACTTTTTCCGTCGCCGGATTCGCCAGCGAATCGCCGACCCAAAGTTCTCCCGACTGCAGCGGAAGGACGGTCGCATCGGTCCGCGTGTCGGTCGCTTGTGCAACCGGAACGAATACGTCGGCCACCGTCACAGCGTCGGCGGCAACCGATTCACCCTCGGCTTGCCGATCACCGAGTGACAGCGACGTCACAGCTTGCTCGACAGCATCCGTACCGGCAGGCACCGCTGCTGGTTGATCCAAACTGGCGATCGATTCGCCTTCAGCGGTCGTTGACACTGAATCAACAAACGTGACATCGCCATCTTCGACACTGACACGCAGCAGTCGTAAGCCGCCCGCTTCGCCACGCGTCTGTACGCGCACGTCACCGGTGGATGGCAACGTCACTTCCTTCGCGGTACCCGAATCATCCGTGCCGCGGATCGTCACATTTTCTCCGCTCGTATCAAGCTCGATTTTCGGATCGTTGATCGTGTCGACGGTTGACGATGGTACCGAGTAAGCTCCCGTATGCCCCGGCGCGACGGCGACAAGAATCGATTTCGTCGGGGCCGAACCGAGCCAATCATGGATCGAAATGTATTCCGGACGGAGGCGACCCAGGTTGGCGTTGATCGTCATGTCCCCGTCGTCGGGGGCGCTTGTCACAGAGATTTGTTGCGCCGTTGCTCCATTCTGCAGAAACGGGATCGCCGGGATTTGCAAGGTGTATTCACCCGGCAGCACGCTCCCAAAAACGGCCTGATCGGACCCCTGATAACTGAGCGGAACTTCGACCGAGTTACCGAGCGCATCGGTGCCCGTCAAAAGAATCCCATCGACCTGGTATCGAGTACTCGTCGGGAAACCGACGTAGATATTTCGTTCGGTAAAGTCCGAGACACTGATGGTGATGGTCCCAGTGCTGGAAAGACCGTTACCGTCCTGGACGCTGTAGGTGAAAGTATCGCTGCCGCTAAAGTCGCTCGATGGTGGGGTATAGAAAATCTTCTGTGTGGCTTCATCGAGTCGCACCGTGCCGCCGGCGGTCGACGTGGTGAGATCGTTCGTGAACGACAGCGTTTCGCCGGAATCCACATTGTCGGGCAATCCGTCGAGAGCAAGGATCAAGGTCTCGCCGCTGCCACGATTCAGATGGATCGTGTTGTTACTGATCGGTGGCGGATCGTTGACACCGGCGACCGTGAACGTCACGGTGCCTACCGATAATCCGCCGCCCGTATCACGAATCGTGTAGGTCACCTCTTCGGTGCCATTGAAATTTGCGGCGGGTGTATAGAAAAACTGAGTCCCATCCGTGCTGGCACGAGCCGATCCGCCCTGGCTGGGCACTCCCACCGAATTGATAACGAACGTCTGATTGTCAACGTCTCGAGTGTCGTTACTGAGCACATCGAACTCGGTTTCACTGTCGTCTTCGATAATCGAAAACGAATTGTCGACGGCCGTCGGCGGGTTGTCGGCCGGTGCGACCGTGACGTTCACCTGGACCGAACTGGTCAAAGCTCCGTCGCTGAGCGTGTAGGTAAAGGTATCGGTGCCAGTGAATCCGGCGGGCGGAACGTAGCTGATCGATTGGCCATCGCTGGCCACCGTGACCGTTGCACCGGCGGAGGAACTGCCGACATTGGAGACGAGGAGCGTTTCACCGCTGTCGGGCGCGAATGAATCGTTTGACAGCACGTCCAGCGTATTGCTTGTCGAGTTCTGGTCGACATTGAACGTATCGGCAACTCCCGTCGGTGGATCATTCACTGCCGTGACGGTCACTGCCACGCTGGCGTCTTCCTGCACGCCATTATTGTTGCTGACCCGATATGTGAAATTCACATCGCCGTTGAAGTTGGCGTCAGGGCTGAAGCGGACGGTGCCCGATTCGAGGGTGACGGTGCCGCCCGATGTGGGCTGGGTCACCGAGACAACCGTCAACGTCGAAGAACCGGAAACGACGACATCGTTGGCCAGCACATCGAGCGTTGTACTACCCGAATCTTCAAGTACCGTGAATGCGTCATCGGCGACGGTAAAGTCTTGTCCGATCGCTAGCGTGGCGCTGCCGTAGGCGACGGCGGTGGCGGGGATTTGATCATCACTGCCATACAATAAGACTTCACTGTCGATCAAGTCGGCAGGCTCGCTGCGAATATTGACGGTACCCGCGGCAAGCGCCTCAAATCGCACCGTTGCGATCAGACTTTCCACCAACTCGCTGGCAGTCAAGCGGTCCGTCACGGCACCGAGTTCATCAATCAAGCCGGTGGAGAATGTACCTCGGTTGACCGCTGGGAAACGATCCGAATACTCAATGACCGAACCAGGCACCGGCCGAACGAGCGAGCTGTCAAAGAGGATATCCGCAAAGGCGGCGAAAATACCGTCCCGCTGCGATGCGATTTCCCTTGCGTCGACGCCGATAAACTGCATCAGGAACTGCTGGCCAACCGCGATCGAGCTGATCGGCGTTCCTTGCAAATCGGTCAATACCAACTTGATCTCAGCCAGAGGCGCGTCGGCGACATCGACACTAAACGACTCCGAGCGAACGTTGCCCGCTGCGTCGGTAAGCTGCAACGAAAAAGTGTTGGCTCCCGTTTGACTCTGCATCGGCGTCCAATCGATCACGCCGGTGGTGCTATCGATCGTCGCTCCGTCGGGTGCGTCTGACAACGCGTAGCGTAAGCCGCTGCCCTCTTCATCGCTGACCAAATCGGTTTGGAACAATCGGCCGACGTTGGCTTGCGTCGAAGCCGATGCAACGACCGAGTTGGGCACGGTCGTGTCATAAACCAAGGTCAGCGGCGTCGACAGCCCGCTGGTACTGGTTGCATCACGTTGGCGGGCGGCAATTTGATAGCTGCCATCACCCAGCGCCGCGAGATTGTTGGTTGTGATGTTGACGGAGTTGCCGGTTGCAATGCCCGATCCGATCACCGAGCCGCTGGCGACAACGACTAACTCAACGGTCGCACCGTCGGTCACACCATCGACGGTAAACGTCAGCGAGCCCGCTTTGGTGATGTTATCGATGTCGCTGGAGCCGGTGTCACTGCCGGTCTGCAGGTCGAGTGAACCGGGCGTTACCAGGATGCCCCCCTGGAAGGTGAAGGGAACGCTCTGGGAATCGAAGTCACCGCTGCTATTGCCAACGACTCCCGCAGCGGGTTCGACACCGACTTGGACGTCGATCGTACCCTCGAAGTCGGTCGCCGGCGTCACGGTGACCAGCCCGGTCGTTGGATTGACCGATACGGTTCCATTGGAGGCGTTGGAAAGCGACTGCGCAAAGTACGTCACCGCATCGCCTTCGACATCGACGCTGCTCAGCTGTAAGGTTGCAGGCGTATTTCGAGGTGTTGCCGCCGGATCGGCGATGGCGTTCAAAAACGGTTGGCTATTGGCGGTGTCGGCCGCCACAGTGACCAAAACGGTTTCGCTGTGCGTGTTGCCGTCTTGGTCGGTCACGGTGAAGGTCACATTCGTCGAACCGGTTGCGGCGCCGGTCGCCTTCAACATCACGACCGAGTTTTCTGTGTCGTCGAAAACGTCGATGGTATTGATCACCACATCAATGTCGGGTTTCTGTGAGGTTCCGACCAAACGTGATTCGGGTGTGCTGACCGAGCTGATCGCTTCACGGACGTCTTCACCTTCGACCAACTGGCCAAAGACCGAATGATTGAAGTCCAAGAACCGGGTGGGAACTTCGGTCACAAAGAATTGGGAATTGTTGGTGTCGTCGCTCGATTTCGCGAACGACAAGACGCCGGGCCGGTTGTGTTGCAACTCGGCATTAAAATCGTCGTCAAAGTTGCCCAGGCTCGAACCGCTCGTCCCGGTCCCCGTCGGATCACCGGCCTGAATGACAAAGTTCGAGGTCACGCGGTGAAAGATGATCCCATCATAAAAACCGCTTTCAGCCAGATCAGCGACTCGGCCCGCTGCGGTTGGCGCGCCGCTGCTCAAAGAGCTCGAAGACCATGTCGCCATAGCCGTTCATGTCGATACGGATCGACCGGTTGCCGCTGAGAACCGTGGCTTCTAGCAAGTCCGGGTTATCGACCGAAACGGTCACCGTCAACGGGCCACCATTGGGATCGTAGGCGTCGATCGGGATGTGCAGCGGTGAACCGATCAATACCGTCTTGTTGACCGCCTTGTCGCCGATCGGCTCGAAGGTCGGCTGGTCGCCCTGCGGAATCGGCACGCCGCTTTGTTGGCTCAGAGTCTCCAGCGAAAGGACGCCGGTCATCCGGGTACCGTCCGGAAAAATCCAGGTCGGAAAGGTCGAGATCCCCTTTTCAACACCAAGAGCGTTCAGCGTGCGGTCCGGATTGGTGACCTCTTCAAACGGTAGGTTGTCTTTGCCGTCGGCAAACAGCTCTTTCTGCTGGGTGCAGAACGGACACCATGCTGCCCCGTAGAAGACCGCACCGGCCGTCTTCAGGTCTTTGGCGAACTGCACCAAGTCGGGAGCCAACTCGCCCTCCGCAGCTCGCTGCGACGTCAGGCCAGCACTGGTTTGGGCTGCCGGTTCGCTGGTCGCCGTACTTTCGCCGTCGGTAAACATCAACTCGACGTCGCCAGCCATCAGTTGGCGGGCCTCGAGCGACTCCAGCAGCAATTGACCTCGCCTGGGTTCGGCACGGTCGGCTCCGCGGGCGACCATGCTCTCGATCAGTCGTCGCAGGTTGAGACGTGATAAATTGGGTAAGGGTCGACTCGAGGATGAACGCATCACGTTGATCTCAAAGGCCTAGAATTCAGGAAAAAACAGTCCGCCGACAAAGCGACGCAGTCGGAAAAACCGATCCCACTCGGTTTTCAAGCCGAATCGGGCCGGGGGCGGTCATCGGTTGTTCGTCGGCAATCAAAAGGAGCAGGACGAACAAATCCGGCACAACCCGCACGCCTTGCCAGGACCGAAACGACGCTTGCATACCACGGAACGGACTCCGGATTCGCCATCCATCCTTGTAATCTTACGCAGAGCGATGGGTCGGACCAGCAATCGTCAATCGGGGGGGTCAAAATTCGCGTGAAAACCGTGAACAGGGCGTACGCCATGACGGACAAAGATTAGGACGCCGAAAACCCCGCGTCTGTTCCCAATATACCCAGTTGGCAGAACCGTTTGATTTTCCGATTGCCAAAATACGCTCAGGGCGGATCAAATCCGCCCGGATTCCAAGGGTGACAACGAAGAATCCGACGAATCGCGCCACCCGCCCCGAAGGGGCCCGTCCTGGCGAATCACTTCGATCGCATATTGGCTGCACGTGGGCGTAAACCGACAGCAGGGTCCCATCAGAGGGCTAATCCCAATCTGGTAGAACCGAATCAACTTGACCAGAATCGCGACAATCAGGTGTCGGAGCATGAGTTTCGCAGTCGACTGGGAACGAAGGCCTGACCACCAGGATACCGCAGCGCCAACGCGGCGAGGCAGGGGGTTTTTCATGGAGGCCGGTTCATGGAGGCCGGACCGAACCGGGGCATGATGCAGAACAAACACCTTCTGTTCGCCACCTTCTGTTCGCCGGAACCACACCGACGAGGTCCGTTGATCGAGTCACCATCGCAACCGGAGGCGCGTGCACCACGCCGACCAGGTTTAGGCAAGCGATGGCGGCACCCGTTCAGGGTGCATCGCTGCGCGTGCGCCCGATGCCCGGGATGCGCTGCGCGACCCGGGGCTTTGTTGTCCAACCGCGCTGCGGTTTTTCGCAGCACGGACCAACCCGCTCGTGGCGTGATTTTGCTCGTGGCGATCGTTACTGCTTCGGTTGTTTGTTTTGTTGGTTTAGGAATTCGTACATGTTGAATCGCACTGGGAACGCGACACCTTTGTCCGTGGCCCATTTGCTCCACATCGCGACCATCTCCTTCTTCTTGGCTTGATGGGTCATTGCCAGGTCGTGCATCTCGGCGCGATCGGCTTGAAGGTCATACAGCTCCCATGGCTTTTGATACTCGCGGACCAATTTCCAGTTGCCCCATCGAACGGCGGCATTTCCTTCGTGTTCCCAAAAGATTGGACCGACGTGCACCGGATCTCGACTCCCCTTGAGCAGTGGGACGACGGAGACACCTTCGCAAGCTGGCACGTCGGAGGGATAAACGGCGTCTGACAAATCGACGCAAGTGGCCATGAAATCTGGCAAGTATCCGAATTGGCGCACAAACGATCCTCGCCGTTTGTTTTCGATTCCGGCCGGCCAGGACGCGATCATCGGAGTGCACGCGCCACCCTCATGCACGTAATGCTTGTACAGCCGAAACGGAGTGTTGCACGCGTTGGCCCATGCGAGTCCAAGCCGCACACCGGCGGTCCCGGCGGGCGGATGTCGGACCATTTCGATCGAGCCCTTTCCCAACGCGCCCCCTTCCTGACAAGCACCATTATCGGAAAGCAAAAAGATCACGGTGTTGTCAAGCTCGCCGAGACGATCGAGATGACTGACCAGTTTGCCGATGTTCTGATCGATGGAGTCGATGCAACCTGCATAGGCTGCCATGATCGAGTCGAGATCGTCGCGTTGTGCCTGGCTCAGCGAATTCCATGACGGTCCCACATGGGGTGCCGGCTCGATCTCGCCAGGGAATAAGCCGATCGCCTTTTGCTTTGCCAGCCGCGTCGCCATCAACGCTTCCCAGCCATCGACGTATCGGCCCTTGTACTTTTGAAACTCATCCCACTTCGAGTTCAGCGGCCAGTGCGGCGCGTTGTAAGCCAGATACAAAAAGAATGGCCGATCATCGGCGTTCGATGCGTCGGTGATGTACTGGCATGCGTAATCGGTGAAGGTATCGGTCGCGTAAAAATCGGCATCAGGCTCTACATGCTCGTTGCCGCGAGTCAGACCGCGATCGCCCTCCGGCTTGAAATAATTGAACGCCCCGCTGAGTCCGCCAAAATATCGATCAAAACCGCGTTGCAACGGCCAGCATTCTGTTCGGTCAGATCCCAAATGCCACTTGCCGGTCATCATCGTGTGGTAGCCGGCGCGGTGGAGCACCTGTGCGATCGTGACGCAGTGATCATTCAAGTAGCCCTGATAGGGACCCTCGAATCCAAGTGGCTGATTCGGCGGCGCTGTCATGTGTCCGATTCCGACCTGATGCGGATGAAGTCCTGTCATCAAGCTGGCACGCGTCGGACAACAACGACCCGCATTGTAAAACTGAGTGAATCGTAATCCGCCAGCTGCCAGCCGGTCGATGTTCGGAGTTTCGATTTCTCCGCCATAACAGCCGAGATCCGAGAATCCCATGTCGTCGACCAACACCAGGATGATGTTCGGTCGATCTCGAATCGCGTCATCGCCGGCAGCATCTCGGGTCGGCCAAAGTAGTGTCGCCGCCACCATGCCAACAGGGATCCAAACTGTGCGTCGATTCATGTCCAATTGATTTCCAACGGTTCTGGGGGGTTAGCGGTTTTGTCGTCGCCGTTGTGCTTGCGGCTCGCGAGCTTGCGGCTTAGCGGGCGGATGCGTTGCTAACTTGCCCGCTAAATCCGCTACCACGTCTTCGCGGTCGGCGGCGAGATTCTTCGTTTCCAGCGGATCTTCCAAATAGTCGTACAACTCATACTCGGGCTGTTCATTGGAACCGATCGGCTTCCATTCCACGAGCCGATATCGTTTCGTTCGCACGGCACGTCCGAGCCGGTTCCCTTTTGGGAAGCAGTGATAGGTATGGTCGCGGAGCGAGGTTTCGTCATCCTTCAGGACCGACACGTAACTCTTGCCGTCGATCGGTTGTGGGCCGTCGGGCATCGATAGACCAGCCAGGTCGACAATGGTTGGAAAAATGTCGACCGTTTCGATCAAAGCATCGGTACTGGACCCCGGTCTCGTCACACCCGGGGCTGAAATCAGGATGGGAATTCGGTTCGCCTGTTCGTAGTTGGTGTGTTTGGTCCATGAGCCATGGTCGCCCAGATGATAACCGTGATCTCCCCACAGGACGATGATCGTGTTCTCGCTGAACGCTAGCCGGTCGACTTCATCGATGACGCGTCCCAGTTGCGCGTCCATGTAGCTAAGCGACGCGTAATAGCCATGAATCAGCGTTCGAGTCAGTTCCTCGCTCAACGGCGGATCCTGCGGCACCGGCTTGTACTGATTCAATTCCCCGAGCGTTTTGCCGGCATAGGACGGTGCCCCTTCGGGAGGGCTGGTGTATTGGGCCAACGGAAGCGTGCTCGGATCATACAGCTGCCAATACTTCCTTGGTGCGCAAAACGGAAGGTGCGGTTTGGTAAAACCAAGCGCCAAGAAGAACGGTTGACCCGATTCCTTGTACGCACGCAGACGCTTGATGCCCTCGGCCGCGATTCGTCCGTCGGCATAGGCGTCATCGTCCACGTCCGCGTTCTCCCAAGCGGCTCCACGGGGAAGCGACTTGATCTGCCCCAATTGTTGATTGCTGAAGAATGCCTCTTCACGCGTCAGTTGGCCGCCCGTGCTTTCGGGCAACACATAGTCGACCACCTTATCGCTCTGAAAGGGAACGCTCCACGACCGCTCGTCGTTGACGTTACCGTGCCCGACATGAAAGACCTTACCGATACCGGCCGAATGATAGCCATGGTTCTTGAAGTGCTGCGGCAGCGTCACCGCACCGGGGACCGCTTTGCGAAAGTTGAACCCCAGGCTGTAAACACCGATCGATGTCGAACGCGATCCGACCAGTAGATTGTTCCGCGATGGCGCACATACCGCTTGATTGCAGTATGCCATGTCGAATCTCATGCCCCGGTCGGCAAGCCGATCAAGGTTCGGCGAATGAACCCACGACTGGCCATACGCGCCAAACGACGGCTTCAGATCGTCGACCAGAATCAACAGCACATTGGGGCGGTCGGCGGCCAGCGCGGGTTGGCCGGAAAGCAAGAGTTGCCCGGCAAGGAACAGGAACGTGGCGATGAAACGGCTTCGGATGGACATTCAATTTCCGTGATCGTCGGGGCCCAATTGGACTTGGTTCGACCCTCAGTCTCACCAACATCCGCGATCGCTTCAATGAGATTGCATGTCCGTGGCTTGAGAATCTGCGTCAAAACGGCGTTTACTCGACAATCATCGTGACGTCGATGGAGGCCTCGGATGGCTCGATCCTCCAACTTTGGTTCCCCAACGCGTCTTCGTTGATTGAACATGGAGACGTCGCATCGACCAGCTTTTTGCCAAATAGGTTCAACCGCTGGGGGATTCGTTCGACACCATCGATTTCGAAGGCACCGTCCTTGTCTGTCTTGCCATTGCGGCTGTCACGATAGTCGGCCGTCGTGTAGTCGAGCGGAAACAGATGAATCGTCACGTTGCTCTGTGGCTTACCTTCGGCATCGACGACGAAACCGCGAATGGTCGAACTCGGTTGCAGTCGAACGTCGCCAAAGTCATGATCCTCCGAAAACTCGTTCGCGGAAAAAACGAACGTGCGGCCGGCCGATCCCTGATGAGGGTGGATCGAAAAATCGTACTTTCCGTCAATTGCTCCGGCCGAAATCGCCACCCTGAATCTGCCCTCGCGGTCGGTCTGTTGACGCGCTCCGGCGCGCGCGAGGTGCTCTCGTAGTTCCAGGTCATCGACAGCGCCGTGCCGGCGACCGGCTCGCCATACGGATTCAAGACACGCCCGGACAGATGAATGATCGGGGGAACTTCGATCGTCTGAGTGTGCACGGGATTGTCCCCGGTCACCGTGAACGGATCACCGACCGCTAGACGCCACGAATCGGCGACTTGGACGTACGGCTGGTATTGATGCTGGACTCCCAGCGGTAAGGGGCCCAGTGCGAACCGCCCCGACGGTTGGTCGATTCGTACGCCAAGTACCTGAAACGTGTGAACCCGTCCCTCGGTCCGATCAATGTCAATCCGATAGTTCGAAACCGGGTTTCCATCGTGGTCGACAACCTGGCCGCTGGCCAGCCCAGCCGGAGCCAAATCGACAGAGAGTTCAAGCACGTCTTGCCCTTGGGGCACGACGCCCAGGCTGCCGTTCTCTGCGTAGGAGCCGACAAGTCGCTGGCCATGAAAGAAAATCGTGGCCCCTGGCGGCGATTCCCACTCAATCACCCCGTCACCCACCGGAAAGGCCTTGTAGTCGGATTGAGGGCCCCGATCAGGCGGTTCGGGCAACTGCCAGGTCAATTGAACTTCACCACGCAACGGTTGACCGGCGGTCGAATTCAATACGACCCGCAAACGGCGATGATTCTGATTGACCGGCCGCTGTGGATTCTGCAGATCAAAGACAACATTGTCCATCGATTCGCCGACCTGCAATTTCAGAGTCTGGTCCGCAGCAAAAATTTTGACTTCGCCAGAGAGCAACTGTGTGATTTCGAACCGCCCCTGATCATCAACACCGCAGTCAAAAATGGCGTCGAAGTTTGTGTCGTCGACGCTCATCAAATTGCGATAGCGAACGTACCGTTGCTGGGATCGAACCGACAGCTTCGAGAGATCGCCGTTGATCGTTCCTTTGATCACGAGCGGTTCGTCCAATGTGATCGGTTCCAGCATTTGACCGGCCGTCACCCGCTTGATGAATCGTGGACGGTACTCCCGATGAAGTGCCATCAGCCAATAATTGGTGTCACTTCGTAGCGACTCGACCCGGAAACGGCCCTCGGTGTCGGACACCGCCAGGGGGGTTTTGTCGCTATGTTTGCCGGCGAGTTGATTCAAAAAATCGGGGCGTGGATCATCGGTTTGGGAGATGTCGCCGTCGCGGTGGACCAAATACAATTCGACTGCCGCGACTGGTTCGCCCTCGGCGTCCACAAAACGGCCGGTCAGGGGATCCGATGGCGCCAGTTTCCAGTCGATCGTGGCATCCTCGGTGAAGGTGATCTCACGACGCGAGTACTCATATCCAGGCTTCACGAGTGAGATCGTGACCGGTTGATCGGTCATGTGGTCCAGTTCAATGAGTCCCTGGGCATCACTCATCCGGCCGCGCAACCGGGGTCCACCATACCCCATTCGATGTCCGTTGGCCGAACGCCAGTTCGTCGCCGATTCGATCATCACGTTTTGGAGCGGCTCGCCGTGATCGTTTTGCACAAGCATTCTGGCGTTGAAACCGGTTTCCAATTGGATCTCACCCAGATCCAACGGTCCCTCGATCAACTCGAATGGCCCGTAGCTTCGCTCCGCGAATCCCTCCAGTTGTGGATAGATGATCATCGTCGCCGGTCCCCGCACCGCCTTTTGAAAGCTGCCGTCTTCGTTGATCCTGATGCTCGCCGATGTGCCGAAGTTCTTGCTTTGCGAGACGATGCCGCCGTGTCCGGCGTTGAATTCGCTCCCCTGCGGTGCGACGAAGCGACCGGAGACCGTGTAAACGGCTTCGGCAACGGTCGATTTCCGTTCGGATGTCTCGCTCTGCTCAATCGCCTTCTCGACAGCTTGCACGCGTTCGCTCGGTGTCAGAGCCTCGGCGACCTGCATCGCCACGACCCGTGTGCCAAGAATCAAACTGGTAAATCCGGCCAGGCCAATCAGCATCAACGCTGCAAAGCTTGTCCATGGCACTTGAAAGCGAGGCCGACATGACGGGTCAACCAAACGAACCACCCGATCGTGCAGCGAACCTCCGTTGGCAGCGAAGGCAACTGCCGGTGCCGGAGCGGTGATGGCATCCGCCGAGTCGACCAGTGCGGTCGCAACCGCCAGACGCCGGCCAACCAGTCGCACTGCAGCCGCATCGCATGCCGTTTCGCGTTCACGGTCCACCAGGCGAGATAGCCACCAGATCGCCGGATGATAAAAGAACGCAGATTCCACCAGCCGTTGCACCCAGGCGAACAGCAAGTCTCGGCGGCGAACATGTGCCAGTTCGTGTACCAAAATCACTCGTAGCGATTCATGCGGCATGCTGCTGAGAAACCCAGCAGGCAACAAGATGACCGGCCAAAGGACGCCGTACACCATGGGGCCCGACACGCTTTCACCAACGCGAAGCGAAACATGATGCAGCAATCGCATCTGTTTGGCGACGTCGCCAAACAGATCAACCAGCCACGGTGGGACTTCGGTATCAGCACACATCACCAAACGTCGAGCGCAGATATGCGCAGTGCGCCAATCGCAGCAACATCAACACAGCACCTAGCAACCAAATTCCGACCACCGTTCGAGACAACCATGAGCTTGTCACAGGGCTGGCGACGGTTTCCAGATGGACCGACCGCAACGATCCGCCAACATCACGCATGGCCGTCAACGGTGGGGCAATCAGTGGCACACCCGCGGCAGGATCGATTGCTGTGGACACGACGATTTCTGACCCGCGATGTCGCTCTTGCTCGTTCGTCGTGTACGAAGCAAATGCGACCGATGCGATAAAAACGATCGCCATCGAGAACAAGGCGATCGTACTGCGAAGCCCCGAGCGATGATGATCAACGAGCACAAGCAAGCTGCCGGTGACCAAAGCGACGACCGTGGCGATCCACAAGCTGTGTAACAAGACGATGGCCCACCAGTCGGCGACCGCACCCACGCTGATGGAGGCAAACAACTCATTCATTTCGGTTCCCCCAATTCCGTCATCTGTCCATCACCGCCGCTCGCAGAGGCGCGTGTTTCGGCGTCCGCGATGATATTTCGCAGACGAGAAATCGTGTCCGGTTCCAGATCGGAGGAAGCCAGAAGCTGTTGGACCGCGGCGGCCGGATCACCTCCGAAGACACGCTCCACCAGTCCGCCGAGCATTGGCCCCAAGATCGACTCGCGCGACCGCTTGGCGGCATACAAATAGGCCCGCTCGTTGCGCACCCGCTTGGCCGACACCAACTTTTTCCGTTGCATGGACTGCACGACCGACAGGACCGCCGTGTAGCCACGCTGCTTGTCGTCGGACAATGAATCCATGATCTGCCGCACCGTACTGGGGCCGTGATCCCATAAAACAGCCAGGATTTGCAGCTCCAAATCGCTCGGACGACTCTTCGATTCTGACTTCAACAATGCTTTCGCTCCCCAACAATCGGGTTCTCATCTACGGAATCTACCGTAGCTACGGAATCAACTGTATCTACGGAATGTTCCGTAGTCAAGTCTGACCACGACTGGGGGGACCCGCCAAGGAACGAAAAGAGCTTCGACGTGGATAAAGAACATCATCTTCTTGTCCCCATCGAACCGCTAAGCTGTAGGATCATAAAGACCTCGAACAGCTGAGATTGGATTGTCCTGAACGCCAACCAACGAACCAGCCTACGTCAACTCGTACCGAATGAATTTGGTGATGACTCGATACCGATGGACTGCTTCCCTTTCCTGTTTCTTGCTGGCCGCCTGCGTGTTGGCGGACGACCGGCCCAACTTTGTCATCTTTGTTGCCGATGACATGGCTTGGGAAGACTGCGGCGCGTACGGCCACAAGAAGATCCGGACTCCCAATATCGATGCGTTGGCCAACGAGGGGATGCGATTTGACCGCGGCTATTTGACTTGTTCGTCCTGCAGCCCCAGTCGCTGTTCGATCATGACCGGACGGTACCCACATTCCACGGGTGCCGGCGAGTTGCATTTGCCATTGCCGAAATCGCAGACGATGTTCACCAAGCCTCTGCAGGACGCCGGCTATTGGACCGCCGCGGTGGGGAAGTGGCATCTCGGTGAGGCGGTCGCCGACCAGGTCGACTACCGGCAGGGATCGTCACCGGAAAAGATGGGTGACGCGTGGGTCACGGCGATCAAGAATCGCCCCCGGGATAAACCTTTCTTTTTGTGGGCTGCACACAGCGACCCTCATCGCGGCTACCAACCGGGTGCTGTCGATCCGGCCCATACCCGTGACGACGTCGTTGTTCCGCCCTTCTTGCCCGATACGCCCGAGGTTCGTGATGACCTGGCACTCTACTACGACGAGATCAGCCGGTTTGATCAGCACATTGGTATGGTGCTTGCCGAATTGGACAACCAGAAAGTTGCTGATGATACATTCCTGCTGGTGATCAGTGACAATGGACGTCCGTTCCCGCATTGCAAGACCCGTGTCCATGTTCCCGGAGTCAGGACGCCGTTTATCGTCCGCTGGCCCAACAAGGTCGGCCATGGTTTGGTAAGTGACCGGGTTGTCAGCACGATCGATATCGCACCGACGGTCTT
This sequence comes from Pirellulaceae bacterium, assembly GCA_963734865.1. Lineage (GTDB taxonomy): Bacteria > Planctomycetota > Planctomycetia > Pirellulales > Pirellulaceae > CBDCUW01. Next base: position 136,624 of record CAVTIV010000014.1, on the reverse strand, counting down.
GGAATTGGCAGGCGTGCAGCCGCTGGAAAGTTTCCAGGGTGTCAGTTTGGCCAGTGTTTTGACCGACCCCACTGCCGAACCGCGCCGATTCGCTTTCGCCGAGCACAACTGGCACGACTACCGCGCATTCGAGCGAGCGGTTCATGACAACCGTTATTGCTATGTGCGAAACTGGCTTTCCCAGACACCGGGAACGCCGCCGGCCGACGCGGTCCGCAGCCCAACCTATTCGGTGATGCAGCGGCTCCAAGCACTCGGCCAGCTCACTGCTGCGCAGCAAGGATGCTTCGAGGTGCCCCGCGAGACCGAGTTCCTGTATGACGTGCGGTCCGATCCCGATTGCATCGACAACCTTGCCCACGATCCTGGGCACCAAGCGATCTTGAAGAAGATGCGATCGGAACTGCAGCGATGGCAGCAGGAAACGGGTGATCGGTTTCCGGGTGAAGATAAGCTGACGCCCGACGGATTTGACCGGACCACGGGTGAGCGGATCATCCCCGCGGCGCACCCATCGCTGCTCAAGAAGTAACCCGCCGCTGCCGTCCATTGCACCCATCTGAATGCCGGAACTGCGTCACTGTCGCTCCATGCTGAGGGCCTACGAAAAACCAGCAGGCCTAAGACAGCAGTTCGGCCGATAGTTTCTGTTGACAGGCCTGGATGACCTTGTCGACCAAATCATCGGCTTGTTGGCCACTGAGCGTGGCATCATGACGCTGCAGTTCCACGGTGATCAACATGCGTTTTTTGTTCGCACCATCCTTGTTCACGTCGCGATACGTTTCACGATAGGTCACGCTTGCCAGTTCGCTGCCAACGGCCGCGCACACAACCTGCTCCATCTCGCGCCAGGCAACCGATTCGCCAACCACAAAATTCAAATCACGCTGCACCGACGGAAAGGTGCTGATCGCTTGCTGCTGGGGCACCAAATAGGAAAGATCGAGCAGAGTCGGCAGCGACAATTCGGCCGCAACCACGGGTGCCGGAAGTTTCCAGTTCTTCAGTGTCTTGCTGTCGACGATCCCCAAATACCCCAGGACGACCTGGCCAAGTTTTAATTCACCTGCGCTACCTTTTGCAAAACCGTATCGTTCCACGCGGTCAATATCGAGCGACTGTTCAATCCCCATTCGTTGACACAGCGTCTCGAGCACACCCTTGAGGGCAAAAAAGTCGCATCCGGAAACGATCGCCAACGAGTATTGCTCATTGGGAAGTGCGTTGCCAGATTCGTTGGGTAAATAGATGTGGGCGATTTCATACAGGTTCGCTTCGATACTTGCCGAAGCCCAATTCATTGCCCGGCCATCGAGCAGACTGGGGATCAGCGAGCGGCGCAGTTTGCGGGACCCTTTGAGCATTTGGGTTTGCGTTTCCAGCGCCGGAAGTTCGGTCCATGGACTGATCGAATCGTCCAGTTTGGCGCGCACGACACTGGGTGTCATCGCTTCGCTGAGACCGGCGGCCGTCAGCACCATTCGGACTCGATCCATCGCCACATCGAACGGACGGCGGGCGCTGGGCGTGACGGGAATGGGCGCGTCCTCGGGAATTTGGTCGTAACCGTGAATCCGAGCGACTTCTTCGATCAGATCGGCTTCACGTGTCAAATCGTGCCGCCATGATGGCGGCACGAAGCTGAACGACCGCGGTGCGGTCTCACCGGCCTGGCTGCAACCCAAATCGCTCAAAATCCGGACGACTTCCTGGGCGTCAATCTGGATCCCCAAAATCCGCTCCAACTGGCTCAGACGCAGCACGACCGGTTCGCGTGACGTGATTTTCGCCGTGTCGATCACGCCCTCGGCAACCTGCCCACCGGCAATGTCGACAATGATCTCGCAAACGCGTCGGCTGGCCCAATCGACTCCCTCGGGATCGACCTTTCGCTCGAAACGATAGGACGAGGGACTGTGTAGTTTCAGAGTCCTGGCGGCGCGGCGCACTGCCAACGGAGTGAACATGGCCGATTCGATGACCAAGTCGGTGGTGGAGTCACTGACTTCCGACTTGGCCCCGCCCATCACACCGGCCACTGCCGAGGGCTGCTCGGCATCAGCGATCACGCACATCGATTCGTCCAGCGTGTATTGGTTGTGATCGATCGCCTCGATCGTTTCCCCGGCGGCGGCTGGCCGCACAATGATCTTCGATCCGGCGACCTTGGCGAGGTCGAATGCGTGCAACGGTTGGCCGCATTCCATGAGCACGAAATTGGTCGCGTCGACCACGTTGTTGACCGGTTGATAATGCTCGACCGTGCCATCGGCCTTGCTTTTCCAAAACACCGATCCGAGCGCTTCAACCAACCAATCGGGGCTGGGGCCGATCTTGACCCCCTGAATCACTCGCGCGGTATATCGCGGGCACGCTTCGACGAAACGGTTCTCGACCGACAGCAACGAATCGATGGGAATGCCGGATGTGCGTAAGTTGAGTTCGGGCTTGTGGACCGGCAAACCATACAGCACACCGATTTCACGTGCGACGCCAAGATGTCCCAAACAATCACCACGATTGCTGGTCACCTCCAAGTCGATCACGACGTCGTCATGGATCGTTGTCGTCGCTTCATGATTCAAGCCCGATAGGCTCAGACGCAGTGCCAGCTCCTCGTGGCTCATCGGAAGCTCGATATACTTCGACAACCATTTCAGTGAGACAAGCATGGGGTTCAGAAGCCAACAGCGGGGATCGGAAAGTGGATAGGCACTAGAACTGACGCAGGAACCTCAAATCACCACTGTACAGGTGTCGGATGTCGGTGATTCCGTGTCGCCGCATGCACAGCCGTTCAACGCCCAGCCCGAATGCGAATCCGCTGTATTGTTCGGGATCGTATCCGACCGCCTCGAACACCGCCGGGTCAACCATCCCGGCACCACCGAACTCGATCCACGACCCATTCCAAAAAAAGTCGACTTCGACGCTGGGCTCGGTGAACGGAAAGAACGAGGGCCGAAAGCGAATCTCAACATCTCCGCCCAGGTAATTGGTGGCAAAGACTCGCAGCACCGTTTTGAGGTTTGCCATCGTCACATGACGGTCGATCAGCAAGCCCTCCATCTGGTGGAACATCGGAAAGTGTGTCATGTCGGGATTGTCGGGGCGGTAAACGCGGCCGAGCGAGATGACTCGCACAGGCGGTTGCCGTTCCTCCATCACCCGAATCTGCACGGTGCTGGTTTGGCTCCGCAGCAGTTGGGAACCTTCCCTCTCTCGCTCGTCGGAAGTCGCCCCTGCGGTCGCCAAGTAGAAGTTGTCCAACGGATCCCGTGCCGGATGATCCTCGGGAATGTTCAACGCGACAAAATTGTGCCAGGGGTCCTCGACTTCGGGACCCTCGGCCGCCTCGAACCCCATTCGTCCCATGATTTCCATCAAGTGCATGATGGTTTGAGTGATCGGATGAATGTGGCCGACGGTCGGTCGGTTTCCTGGCAGCGTCGGATCAAAGTTTGGGTCGACCGTGTCGGCGTCACCCTTGCCCAGTCGCTCCAGCGAGGCATCGAATGCGGCTTGCACGGACGCTTTGGCTTCATTGAACCGCATGCCGGCCGATTTTCGATCTGCCTGGTCAATCGCGCCCATCTGTTTCTGGGTGTCCTTGATCGCTCCCTTCTTGTGCCCCAGGTAGTGAACACGGGCAGCTTCCAATGATTCCGCATCACTGGCGGCATCGAATGCTGCCGACGCTTCACTCTGAAGTGCGTCGAGCGTGGCAAGGAAATCCTGGAGGGACATGACAGCGCGTGGGGGTTCCGAATCGGAAATGGATGTTCCGGCTGAAGTGGCGTGCAAACGGCTCAATGGTTCGTGGGAAACCCGAAAGCCCGCTGCGGGAAACCCACGAGGCTTCGGCAACCGGAGCTCAAGTCAGTCAGAGCTCGAGGCAACCAGCGACTTAGGCAACCAGCGACTTAGGCAACCGGTGCTGCCGCCAAGGATTCTTTGACCTTGTCACAAACATCGTTGAACCCCGCTTCGTCGTGGATCGCCATCTCTGAAAGCGTCTTGCGATCGAGTTCGATCCCGGCCAGCTTCAAGCCATAAATGAACTCGCTGTAGCGCAATCCATTTTGCCGCGTCGCGGCGTTGATCCGAGTGATCCAAAGCTTGCGGAAGTCACGCTTTTTGGCGCGTCGATCGCGGAACGCGTAGGCGCCACTGCGAAGCAGGGTTTCCTTGACGGTTCGTGTCAGCTTGCTGCGCCCACCACGAAACCCTTTGGCCCGTTTGAAAAGACGTTTTTTTGATTTGTTTCGGGCTGAACCGGTAGTGGTACGCATCTCGCAAATTCCTGTCGCTGTCGCTGTTTGAATCAAGTCTCCGGTTCAGGCCCCGGCGGAAATCATACCGCCGAAGTTTTGCCCAACCGAATGGAAATGTCAGTCCTAAGAGGTTTTGAAGGGCCCGTTAACGAACGAGTCCTAGTAACTGTGTCCGTTCAATGCGGCGTGGATCGTCGGCTCCATGCACGGATCGAGCGATGTGGTGCCACGCAGGTTTCGGCGGCGTTTCTTGGTTAGACCGCGCCAAGTGGCTGGTACCGCTGGAGCGGTGCATCGCCTTGCCTTTGGCGGAAAGACGAAAGCGTTTCTTGGTGCCCTTGTGGGTCTTGATCTTGGTCTTTCCTTTGGCCTTGGTCATCGCAATTCTACTGTTATATCCGTGCGTTCAGGTCAATTTGAATCGCGGAGAATACCGTAGCCCGAGCGATTTGGGAAGTGCTGATTCAAAGCACGCGACGGGTTTCAGCGAGAACTTGGTTCATTTCGTCGGTCGCCGCCGCGACCGCGTCCTGCCAACGGTCGTCGCCGAACTTTTCTCGGAACTCGGCACGGCGGTGGGCAAAGATGATGTGCCGTGAATTATTGACGATCGCACCGAGTCCCCGGTCGTCAAATCCGCCCCGCACGTCGCTGGCGGCTCCGCCCTGGGCACCAAATCCGGGAATCAGAATCCAGCTGCCCGGCATCGCGGCCCGCATCTCGGCCAGCTGTTGCGGGTAAGTTGCGCCGACAACCGCCCCGACGGGGCCGTACCCCTCGTCAGCCAATCGGGTCGCATTGAGTTCGGCAATCAGCTCCGCGACGCAGCCGTAAACCGTTTGACCATCCGTTTTGCGATCTTGCAGCAGTCCGCCGCCGGGGTTGGACGTCTTGACCAGGACAAAGATACCCGCGGCGCGTTCGTCACAAACCTCAACAAACGGTTCCAAGCTGTCTCGACCCAAATAAGGGCTGACCGTCAGCCGCATCGCTGCCCCAAGGACTGGCATTTCCGGCCCCCAGATAGGCGTCGGCATAGGCGGTCGCGGTACTGCCGATATCGTTTCGTTTTCCGTCGGTGATGACCAGCAGACCGGCCGCACCGGCATACCGAATCACCTCGCCCAGCGCGATCATTCCGGCCGGACCAAGCTGTTCGAAAAATGCCGCCTGCGGTTTGACGCACGGCACCCGGCTGGCAACGACGTCGATGATCTCGGTACAGAACTGTGTATAAGCCGCAGCCCAGGCGTCGGGTGAGTCAGCGGCGGTCGAATCACGAATGGCCGCCGGCAATTGGCTCTTGCGAGGGTCGAGCCCGACGCAGGTCACCGAGCCCGTCCGCCGCACAGCCGCCGCCAACCGATCCGCAAACATCTTCTTCAACGCGCTTTCCTGTTCCTGGAGACCAATTTCGCTGCCGAAGCATGACATCCCCAGGCGTCTGGGAAAAGTCCGCCTAGCGAACCTGATGGCAGTCCAGTAGCATCTTGGCTTTCCAATGGCTGCCTCAGCCAGCGGGCCGTAGCGAAGCCTGGTTATCGCGCCACACTGGGGGTGTGGAGATCGCTGGTTCGAATCCAGTCGGCCCGACTTTTTACAGAAATGAGCCCTTCGGCGAGAGCGTCGAAGGGCTTTTTCATTGCTGGCCCAAGACGTAAAGCTCGAAGATCCGCGGCGCGTGCGATGGGGGTCAGGTGCGATGGGAGGTGCGATGGGGGTCAGGTGCGATGGGGGTCAGTGCGATGGCAGTGCGATGGCAGTGCGATGGGGTCAGTGCAATTTCAGCGAGATAAGATGGAGAGTCTGTGCGTGGCAGGTTGAGAAATCGCTCCATTTACGCAAATCGCCCCCCCGCGCCAGCTTGCTGTTATGGCACGATCTTCTCTCATTTCCTTGCTCGTCCTCCCTTTCCTAGGGTCGTCGTTGTACCTGCCCTACCTGCTCGAAAATGCACTGACCCTGTTTGCAGTTTGCACTCGATAACAATGCCGTGCACGCGGAGGACGGCGTCGCGCGTTTACACATGGAAGATCAACACGCCGTCCCCGGTGACGGCAAGCGTTCCACAATTGAAATGACTGCATCCGGGATTTGGTGACCACGAAGGACACGAAGAGCACGAAGTGTGGAGTTTGACGACCTTTCCCATCGCGTGATTGGATGTGCGATTGAGGTTCATCGTGCGTTGGGAGCAGGGCTACTGGAATCGGCGTACGAACAGTGTCTTGCTCACGAACTGGCTCAATACAATTGTTGACGTACATGAAACTCGCCGACATGGCGATAGGGTTGCTGATCAATTTCAACGTGACCAAACTCAAGGATGGGATCAAGCGATTCGTCCTCTAATCTTCTCATCTTCGTGCTCTTCGCGTCCTTCGTGGTTTCATCTTTCCCCTGGCCGACTGGTGCCGTGTAGAATGTGGAACAATGCCATGCACACGAAGGCCGCGAGTCAGGTCAAACGTTTTGGTCTGAGTCGATCGCGCGGCCTCGGTGATGGCGGACGTTCTGCCATCCAACTGAGTGGTGACTTATGAACAACGTTAATAGGCGCATTCGCGATGAGCGCCGGTATTTGCGCCGCTACTTCCGGCTTTGCATTTTCACGAACAATCATTGCTCAAGAGACGATGGTTCCGCCAATTTCTTCGTCAAACTTGCCGGACAATGCTAATGCTGTGGTCGTCGCGGAAGCATCGGTGCCCCGGCATGATTACGACGCTGGTTCGGTGCGATTCCTTTGTCGGCATGATGTGCAGAGGGTCGCGTGGTCCGCTGTGGAACTGACTGAGTCACCCGGCTATCGGACGCCGGTTCATCGCCACAAAACATTTGACGAATTGTATTACGTACTGGAAGGCACCCTGACGGCTCAGATCGGCAAGCAGCTTCATGAACTTTCCTCCGGCTCTTTGCTCTACATCCCCCGTGGCGTTGCCCATGCGCAGGGTAACCTAACTGACCGTCCAGTAAAGACTTTGCTTACGTTGACGCCGGGCGGATTTGAAGAGTTTTTTGCAGATCGCGTTCAGCTTTACAAAACTCACAAGCCAGATACGCCAGACTTCGTGAACCGAATGACGGCGATCGCCGGCAAGCATGACCTCGAATTCATTTCCTGGTGGAACCCGGAACGTTGATCAAATGGCAGAACCATTAAGGCTTTGACATCGCGAGGAACGAGCCGATGTTCAAGGCCTCTGTTCAAGCGTTGCAACCGAGCACTCAAAAATGTCTTGGGTCGGTAGTGACCCATCCGTTCGTGCCGGCTGAACGCAACCGTTCGGCGATAAATCGCGTTGAGGTTGCCGATCATGATTTTGCAATTCAAACGATTCGTCATCCTCGCGGCATTGCTATGCGGAGTGACCACGCCGGCAGTTGCTGAGGAACAGACTGCTGATTCTGCAGTTCCTCCTCCGCTCGTGGACCTTCGGCCCGAATTTGAGAAATTCAATCTGGCCGTGCGTCAGCAGGGCAAGCGTGGAGCCTGCCAGGTTTTTGCAATGGTCGGAGTGATTGAGTTCCAGCTTGCACGACGTGGCGAGCGCGTGGACCTCTCTGAACAATTCATCATGTGGGCCGCCAATCAGGCGACGGGCCGGAACAGGATTGAAGGATTTAATCCAGACCTCCTGATCGCTGGTTTGAAGCAATACGGCATTTGCGACGATTCGCTTATGCCATACGTCCCCCGAACCGAGGCCATTGCGAAGCCTTCCGCCAACGCCATTGAGAATGCGAAGTCCCGAAATCCATGCAAGGTCACTTCGATCAAGCATTGGATTGCGAACATCGGCTTTGTCGACAAAGACATCAAGGAGATTACCGGTTGGCTTGAAAACGGGACTCCTGTCACGTCAACCCTTTGCTGGCCGTCCGGGCTGAACGACGAACAGATTGTCGATGCACGGCATTTCATCGTCGATAAAAATGTTGACGGAAAATCAAAAAACGGACATGGCGTCATTCTGGTCGGTTACGGACTCGACGACAAAATGGCCGGTGGAGGGTATTTCATTCTGCGAAATTCCTGGGGACCGGAATTTGCAGACCAAGGCTATGCCAAGATCACTTTCGAGTACGCGAAAAAGTATGGGACCGACGCCTACATCGTGTCGGTCCGATGACGTTTCGCAGTAGAATCGAGTTTTCGCGGAACAATCCGTTGCACGCCGAACCGCGGGCCGCGCGGGTTCTGACATGAACGTCGTTCGCCGCGGCCCGGTGAACGGAGTCTTCTGCTATGCCACGCATTCGATTCTCTCTCAAGCTCGTTTTGGCGATATGCGTCTGTTTCGCATGCACCTTTGCGCACTACGCTCATTTTGCGGCGATACGTCGAGAGGCATCCGCTGCACTCGAAGAGGCCGATGGGTTCAGCTACGCGACATGCACAATCTTCGCAATCTAGCGATAGTTAGCCATAGGATCACCGATCGGTCAATTTCCGATCTCATCTCGCTCAAATCGCTTCGACATTTCTCTGCCGTTGGCACATCGATCTCTGAGGCAGGTCTCGAACAACTCAGGCGTGGTCTGCCTGATTGCCAGGTAAGAAGCGGTACTCGCTTGAATGAGCCGAACCATCGGATAAGGACCGGTGATTCGTTTTCAAGAATGGATGGTCAACTCCCAGTCCCCGCTGATCCGTGACGCCTCAAGAGGAAACCACATGTACGTCTTGCGAATTGCCAGCTTGATTGTGGCCTTGGCTTCCTGGCAGGTCCTCGACTTCAATAGCCGCCGTTCGCACCTCGCGCACGTTAGCCGATCGCATGCAGTCAAGAAATTCGGATTCGGGAGTCGGGTCGTGCGGCAGCCGGTATGGTGTTAACGGTCGACGCAATCATAATAGGGCCGCCCAATCCGACAGCATCTCAGCCATGATCTCCAAGCTCGCCTGAATCCATTGACCGAACACACCGATCCTGTCCGATCCGTCTCGTTTGTCATACCGCTGATGGATGAGCAGGAATCGCTCGAACAACTGCACACCGAAATCGGTCGCCAATGTGCCGCCGCGTCGATTGACTATCAGATCGTGCTGGTGGATGACGGGTCGACCGATGATTCCTGGCTGGTTGCCCAACGATTAGTCGCCCAGGACGAATCGACCGAGGCGATCCGGTTTCGACGCAACTTTGGAAAAGCGGCGGCATTGTCGGCCGGTTTCGCCGCCTGTCGCTGTGACATCGTGGTCACGATGGATGCCGACCTGCAGGATGACCCAAAAGAGGTTCCTCGGTTTCTGCAAAAGCTGGATGAAGGCTATGACGTCGTTAGCGGTTGGAAACGTGTCCGCCATGATCCCTGGCACAAAGTCATCCCCAGCCGAGTGTTCAACGCTTTGGTCAGCCGCCTGACGAAGGTCAAGCTGCACGATCACAACTGTGGCTTCAAAGCTTATCGCCGCGAGATTTTTGATGAGGTCCAGCTGTATGGGGAACTACACCGGTTCGTGCCTGTCTTAGCATCCTCGCGAGGCTGGCGGGTGGGCGAAATTGAAGTGGAACACCACCCCCGCGAGTTTGGCCGATCAAAGTATGGCGTATCGCGTATCGTCAAGGGTTTCCTCGACTTGCTGACCACCTACTTCCTGACCGGTTTTTCCGGCAGACCCCTTCATTTGATCGGATCGTTCGGCTTGATCAGCTTCGCCGGTGGTGGTGTCGGCATGTGCTATTTGTCGTTGATGTGGGTGATCTCTCGACTCAATTCGAGCGGTCAAGATGACGTACATTTGCACGATACCGCAATCTTCTACTATTGCATCCTTGCCGTGCTATTGGGTGCCCAATTGCTGGTCGCCGGATTGCTTGCCGAACTGATTGTGTCGCGGACCACCGGTGCGCAGCTGCCCTACAGTGTTGCCGAGCGAATCGGTGGCAATCGATCTCGGGATTCGAATCCCTCGCGAGGTCTCGATGCCTGCGACTGAAACCAATCACCGATCGCGAATCTCGACTGCTCACGTGCTGATCATCATTGCACTCGCTGTTGCCGCGGGCCGCATCGCGGTCGTCACAAGGGACGGGGTTTCGGCATTCTTGAGCGCGAACGATCGCAGCCGCTGGTGTACGGTTGCCTCGCTCGTGGAACGCGGCAGCTACGCGATCGATGCACAGGAACAGGCCACCGCGACAAGCCGGTTCACAAACAAAACGCTCCGGCCTTGGCCAACAATCGACAAAGTCCGTCACACCGGCGAAGACGGTCAGCTTCACTACTATAGCAGCAAACCGCCCCTCTTCCCGACCATGGTCGCAGGCGTCTACGCGGCTGTTCGGGCATTGACCGGTATGACGCTGACGGCCGAGCCGATGTACATGACACGCATCCTGCTCGCCCTGGTCAATCTTCCGCTGCTAGCCCTGTTTTACCTGGCCACGATTGATTCCATTTACCGTATCTGCCGAGGAGATTGGGCGCGACAGATCGCGGTGATCGCTGTCTGCTTTGGTACGATGTTGCTGCCGTTCGCGATCACATTGAACAACCATTTGCCTGCTGCGGCGGCTACCGCCGCGGCAATGTGGATCTACGTTTCCTCCGCCGAAAAACTACGCGAGTCCAGCGGCGCTGGCCAGGTTTCCGCTGTGTCGCCCTGGTGCTGGTTTGCCGCTGGTCTGGCCGCCGCATTTGCTGCCGCCAATGAGCTCCCAGCCTTGTCCATGACGGTCTTCTGGTGCCTGCTGTTCTTTTTGCTCAAACGCCAATCGATCATGCCATTTGTGGCCGGTGCAGCAGTCATCGCGATCGGTTTTTTTGGTACCAATTGGATCGCCCACCACAGCCTGCGGCCGCCCTATGCGCATCGTGGAAATGGTCCCATCATTGCCCAATTGCAATCGCAGGCCGAGACGCCCGATGCTGCAACGATCGCCGAATTGAAGGAACTGCTGCAAGAACAGGGGCTGATTTCCGAACCGACCGAGTTGTCCATTGCGATTTCGGACGAACCGGGACGTTGGGTTGTGCAAGCCGATGGCCAGTTGTTTGCATTGCTGGACAGCCGCGAGTCGATCGCGCGACCGACCAGTGCCGCGACCGCCAATGGTTCGCCGTCCTGGCAACTGGCCCTGTGGGACGATTGGTACGAATACCCCGGCACCCACTGGAAGCCCGAGAACCTGAGCGGAGTTGATCGCGGCGAGCCTTCGCGGATCGCCTATTTCGCCCAGATGATGATTGGCCATCACGGTATTTTTTCGCTCCATCCGATCTGGCTGCTGGTGCCGGTGGGACTGATCGGCGGTTTGCGGTTTGCGGAGCCGGCTTTCCGTCGGCTGGCGATGGCGACATTGATCGCGTCGGTGGTGTGCATCTTATTTTATCTAAGCCGACCAACGATCGATCGCAATTACGGGGGCGTGAGCGTTTGTTATCGCTGGTTGCTTTGGTTCGCGCCGCTGTGGTTGCTGGCAATTTCGCCGGTTTTCGAACGATTGGCTGAATCACGAATTCGCCGCGGCGCGCTGATCGCAATGCTTGCAATCAGCGTCTTCTCGATGTCGACGGCTCTTGCCTCCCCCTGGCAGCACCCCTGGCTCTATCAGTTTTGGGCGTTTTTGGGCTGGATTGATGTCAGCTAGGGGGTCTAGGATCGCGCTGCCCAGGCGGAAAGACTGCGCCGCCACGTTTGCACCGAAAGGGACGCCATTTGACCGGCAAAGAGGCCGCGACGAAACCGCGTCGATCGGGACGATTGTCTCGTCTGATGGTTGCTGCGCTGTTCCTGATCGCGGCCTCGGTTGTGATCCGCTCGTTGGCCCCGCAAACGATCGGTGAAACGGTGCGCCGCCAGTTTCTGGCCCAGTTGCAGGATCATTATTCGGGGATGTTGGTTTCGATCGGCCGTGGTCGCTTCGATCCCGAGGTGGGACTGGTTTTTGCCGACGTACGAATCGCCCAGCCGGCCTCGTCTTCGTTTCAGTTTCGGTCGCAGGAGGTGTTGCGAATCTCGCGGATGACGGTTGTCGCGACCGTGCATCCAGAGAAACTGCTGGAAAGTGAAATCCCGATGGTCACGCGTCGGATCGTCCTCGAAGGAGTCCAGGCGAACGCTTGGTTTGATCGAGAGGGGCGAGTCTCGCTGTGCAAACTCTTGCCCTTACCAAGTTTTGGGCCGGTGGCACCGAAGATTCAGCTGCGTGACGCGAAGATTCGATTGATTGGCGACAGATCACGCGGCCGCCCGGTGGAGCTCGAGATCGCCGAGGGGCTGATGTTGAACCGAACGACCGCATCGGGATTGATCGAGAAAGCCATCACACTTCGGGGGCGTGCCGACTTTGCCGACGAGATTGTCATGCAATGCGACATTGCCGACGGTGCGACCGACCTGCGAATCGCAATCAAGGACGCGCACTTCAACCGCGATCTGTTTGAGCGGATGCCAAGCCAGTGGAGCGACAAGATTCGTGAGGCGCGTGATCTCGATTGCGCCTGTGATACCTCACTAGCCCTGTACCAATCGAGCGGCGGGCAGCTGAATTTCAAAGTTCGCACGACCGTGCATGACGGCAGGTTCAGTCATCCGGATTTGCCCAAGTCACTCACGGAGCTTCGCGGTGTTGTTGTGGCCGATCCCAGCGGCGTGACGATCGAGGCGTCGCAGGGAATGCTCGGAGATGCCGTCGTTCGCGTCACCGGAAAGGTACACGGTCTGCAGTGGCCGACGGCAGCAAATCTGAAAGTCACGACGCGAGGACTGCTGCTCGATGATCAACTGGCTTCCGCCATTCCCGCTTCAATGCGTGCTGGTTGGGACCGACTTCAACCGCTGGGCAGAGTCGACGTCGATGCGAATTTGGCCCGTGTCGATGCGTCGTGGAAGACCGACGCCACGGTGATCTGCAAAGGAGTCGACGTCCGTTACGAAAAGTTTCCTTATCCGGTGCAACAGCTTGTCGGACGCATCGAAATACGTGATGGCATTGCCAGTACCGAATCGTTGGACGGACGAATTGGTGGCAACCGAATGCAATGCGCCTTTCGAATGCCGATCCGGCCGGGCATTACCAATGAAAAGACATTTGTGGTCGCAACCGACGGACCGGTTGCGATCGACAACACGCTGATCAATGCATTATCGCCCCGAGGGAGTGGAACGACAAAGCTCGAGTCTTTCGTGCGATCGCTTCGACCCCGCGGCTCGGTCCATTTGGCAACCGCCATGTTGACGACCGACGCCAGCGGTAAGCAGACTCGAAAGATCGACTTGCGAATCGTCGATGGTCATCTGCGTTATGAACACTTCGCCTATCCGCTGTACAACGTCGACGGGACAATTCAAGTCCAAGACGAGTTGGTCAAAATAGTCGGATTCCGGGCGACCAACGCCAACGCGGGTCTGATACTCTGCGATGGCGGATACCAGATGCCCACTGAAATACCGGCGTCCAACGTGCATCCGATTTCCGAGTTGACGGTCGCTCGTCAAAGAGAATCGCAGCTCGCGCTCAGCTTTCGTGCATCCAACGTCCCGATGGACGAGTCGCTGCGGTCGTCGCTTCCGCCGTCAACACAATACACCTGGGATGCCATCTCGCCGAGCGGAGTGTTGGACGAATTGAATGTGGTGCTGGGTCAACATGGTGCAGGCAACCCGCTATCGCTTGACATCACGGCAAAGCAACACGAAACGGATCAGGTGACGAGCCGCTCACTCAGTCTGCGGCCGGTATCGCTTCCCTATCGACTGGACGTGACCGGTGGCTCGGTGCGATACGACGGATCTCGCGTGATCATTGATTCGATCAACGCCAAGCACGACGCATCGACGATCTCGGCCGATGGCGGATGCGTCCGCGACCCCAGCGGACGCTGGGAGCTGTTGTTGAACCTCAGTAGCGGCAGCCGGTTGCATCCCGATGCCGAATTGATCGCGGCACTACCGGGCGAAATGCGAGAAGCAATGAGGCGTTTGCAATTACGCGGGCCGGTCAGTTTGCGTGGTCAGACACGTCTGCTGATGTCCGATGACAAGCATCCCGAACCGGTGATCGATTGGAATCTCGTCTTGCAATTGGAAGGAAATCGAATTGCCGATGTTGGACCGGTTCACTCGCTCCGCGGCGAACTATCGGTCGAAGGGTCACGCGACGAATTTGGACTCCGCGCCGCTGGCGAGGTGCGGATCGACTCGATGCACGTTGATGATCTGCAACTGACCGGAATCCGTGGTCCATTCGCGATCGTGGATGATCGCCTGCAGCTGGGTGACGGGCCAATGAAGCAGGCCCCGCGTCCCAAAGTAGCCGACCTCGATGTCGACGATTCGACGCGATCAATCCGCGGTCGATTTTTCGACGGTATGCTGCGGCTCGATGGCGAAGTGATTTTGTCGAGTGCCAGCTTTGACGTGGCGCTAGCGGTGACCGATGCACAAGTGACAACGCTATTGGCCGACTTTGGTCACAGCAATAGTGAACTCACCGGTACGTTCACCGGAAAAACGCAGTTGCAAGGCTACCTTGGAACAACCGATTTGCTCAAAGGTGGCGGCGCGGCCCGAGTCACCGGAGCAAATCTGTACCAATTGCCGCTGATTGTTCAGGTTTTGAATCAATTGCGAATCACACCGACCGAGGACGTTGCATTCACCGATGGCGAAGTCGAGTTCACCGTGTTTGGTGATACGGTAACCTTCAGCGATCTTCAGATTTGGGGCGACCTGGTCGCGCTGCATGGCGGCGGAACTCTCGATCGTCGGCACGAACTCGACCTGACCTTCAACACACGCGTGAGTCCTCAGAACTCGTTCACTCAAGTCTTTCGACCATTGAAAAGCCAGCGATACACCCTGTGGTCGGTCGATGTCAAAGGCCCGATCGAATCGCCGGTCATCGAACGACGGGCTTTGGAAGGTGTTGGCGAGGCGTTGGAACGCCTCTTCCCGGCAATGCGATCGTTGGAGCAGGCCGAGGCGGAGCCCGCCCCCCAAGGCTTTGCTGACTGGTTTCGACGGAAGTGATTCTTCAAGGAGACGATAGCCGTGAACATCAATCCAACCGCCGCTGCGTCGGTGGCAGGAACCTCTCGTGCAGCAGCCCGTGGCGGAGAGTCCGACAACCAAGCGAGCGAGGCCACGCGACAACAATCGACCTCGGAGACACCCGGCGGAAAGGGAGCCGATGCGAATGCCGTGGAAGCCGGCGACCAGTCGGGCGATCGGGGCGGAGACGGACGACAGGTGCTGGACCTATTCGAGAAGTCGGATGAACAGCATCAGGAACCCGACACGCCAACCGACCCAAAGTCGGTTTCCCAAGAAGGCACCGGGGAACATCTGGATCTGCAGGCGTGATGGCGACTGGGCCAATGTCCAATTGGGTTCTGCTGATCCGCGGCATCAATTTGGGCGGCAAGAATCGGTTGCCCATCCGTGATCCATCGGCCCGACGGAATCGGTCGCTCCAAATTGGCTGCCGGCGTGGAAAAATTCGTTGGCCTACCGGCCACCGCACGCAACTGGCGGCCCGTACAAAAACGGCGCTATTCCGTTAACATCGGCGGGAATTCGGCGTTGACAGTGTGTGGACATCAATGAGCGAACGAATTCCGACCGTCTCCTTTCGATCCTGGCATGGAACAATCAGTGATCCCCGCGAATTGATCACATCCGTTTTTGTCATCGCTACCACAGATCTCAATCAAGACACAATGAGCAACGCATCGTGAATTTCCTTTTGCACCCGGCATCGTTGATGGCCGCCGCGCACGCGACGATCGTGATCACAATCGCGTTGCGTGTGATCATGAAGCGCCCCGCGACCGGCGTCGCGCTTGCCTGGCTGCTGCTCGTTGCGGCAATCCCATTCGGTGGTGCGGTGATCTATCTGCTGATCGGCGAGCGCCGCATTGGGTACCAGCGCACACACCGAATCGGCGAACTGCGGACGGACTTCAAGAAGATCAGCGAAAAATCTGCTCGCCAGGGAATCACCGAGATCGATTGGTCGCGACACGTTCATGCCGCGCAGGGCATGGATCGACTTGGTCAGCGGCTTGGTGCCGCAGCGACGGTTCGCGGCAGTCGCTTTCAGCTGCATAACGACACGCAGGAAATCCTGCGTGCGATTGTCAGCGATATCGATTCGGCGAAGTCGAACATCTTGATGGAATTCTATATCTGGAACGAGGGTGGATCGGCCGATGAGGTGCTCGAAGCGGTCATCCGCGCCGCAAAACGAGGCGTCAATTGTCGGCTGTTGATCGATGCACTCGGTGCCCGTCCGTGGTGGAAGGGAAAGCAACCAGGACGGTTGCGCGATGCCGGCGTTGAACTTCGACCGGCGTTGCCGGTCGGATTTTTTCGCACATTTGTCGGCCGAACCGACCTCCGCGTACACCGCAAAATTGTGGTTGTCGATGGCCAGACGGCCTGGACCGGTAGCATGAATCTTGTCGACCCACGCTTTTTCAAACAAGACTCGGGCGTCGGCGAGTGGGTTGACGCGATGGTCCGCGTTGAGGGCGCCGTCGTTTCACCGTTGGCGGCGACCATGATCGGCGACTGGATTTTGGAATCAGGCGAGCCGCTCGATGAACTCATCGCCGGAACCGGACTTCGCTTGATTGCCTCCGATGGGTCGGCCGATATCCAAGTCATCCCTTCGGGTCCGGGGCAGACCGGCGATGGGCTGTTGCAAATGATCATCGCGTTGGTCAACGCTGCGGATAACGAGTTGATCATGACAACACCTTACCTGGTTCCCGACGAGTCCTTGTTGCGTGCCATTCGCGGTGCAGCGGCGCGAGGCGTGCACGTGTCGCTGATCGTACCCAATAAGGTCGATTCGTTCCTGACACGATACGCGAGTCGATCGTACTATGACGACCTACTTGATGTCGGTGTCGACATTTTTTTGTTTCGAGCCGGGTTGCTGCACACCAAGTCCATCATGGTTGATGGTTCATTATCGATGTTTGGTACGGTCAATCTCGACATGCGAAGTTTGTGGATCAACTACGAAGTGGCACTGTTCGTGTATGACGCAGACTTTGCCAAGGAACTTCGTTCGCTGCAGCAGACATACATTGAAAATTCCGATCATCTTGATCCCGCAGCCTGGCGCTCTCGATCGGTCAAAGAGCGTTTTCTCGAAAACACGCTTCGACTGGTCAGCCCGATTCTTTGATCGGTCAATCTGGTTCGTCCCGGGGGAGGGGGGAGAGAAGAAATCTCCCAAAAATTGCAAAACGGAAGGGATGACGCCTTGCGGCGATTCGGTCAAAAGGGGAATTGCGAATCAACCTCCGCGGCGGCCAACTCAACCAGAAAACTGGACAATCGCTCCACCATCATGTTCATCAGCCGCTGGCCCTTTTCCGGCGTCGCTCGATGAGGATTTCCACAACCTGTGTTGGTCGTCAGCAAGTGCCACGGCCGACTGATGTTGACCCAGCCCTGGTTGACGGCGTCGAGTCGAGATTTCCGCACCGCTCCCTCATCGGCTGCCAGCGAACCGTCCGCATTCTTTCGCACCAGATGGTCGAAATAGGCCAACCCAAGAGCCGTTTCCATTTCACCGGCGTGGTCACCCGGTTGATCGAAGATCTCCTGCTGTCGATCGCTGCTGAGACCGCGAAACCAGTCACAAAGAAATAGCTGCACCTGCGATTGGCCCATCAGCTCCCGCAACAAAGGCTTGAAATCGTTTCCGCCGTGCCCGTTGAGAATCAGCAATTTCTGGATCCCGTGCCCCGCCAACGACACGACAAGATCGCGAATCACAAGCCCCAGCGTCGTTGGATTGACATTCATCGCCAACGCGCAATGGGCCATGTTGGTTTCTGTGCCATAGGGAATCGTTGGCAACATCAAAACTTTCGCGCCACGATTCCAAGCTGCTTCGCACGCCTGCTGGCCAAGCGTCTCGACTTGAAACGAGTCGGTACCGTATGGCAGATGCAGATTATGCGGTTCGGTCGCCCCCATCGGCAACACGGCTACCTCATATTTGCACTGTTGGACGTGGGAATAGTTGGTTTCCGATAGTATCCAAGGCCGCATGGCATTTGCCCGTATCACTCGATGCAGATGATTTCACGAATCGTGTGCGCGTACAAGCATCCATCAGCATAGCTCAAACTCGCTCGATTCCATGATTGACCAACGACTCCCAGGTCGTTGATCGCGAGAATCGCGTTTTCATCAAGCTGCGTCCACATCCCACTTCAACACGTACACCGTCCCACTCATCGTGGGCACGTACAGTCGATCGCCAACCACGGTTGGGACCTGGGACGCGTGATGACCCCAGCCGTTGCCCATCGACCGCTTGTCACCCATTGCGACGAACCCGCGTGAATTCTTCATGTCGTTCGGGATGAACGCCCATTGTTGAATCGGCAAAGTCTTGGGCGGTTTGGCGAGTGTCTCTTTCAGCGACAGGGCCACCTCCACCGGCACGTCGTCAAATCCCCAGAGCAGCTCTGGTTCCAATGCATCCTTCGTCCGCCGCATCTGGACGGGCAGCTGCAGGTGTTCCACGGTTCCCGATTCAATGTCAACGCGTCCGATCCACGGTTGAGTGTAACTGCGAAAATAGTGGAATCTGCCCGCCACGACGTTGGACTGTTGAATGATCGCGCGAGTCTTGTTGCCAATGTCGATCGATTCTGTCCGCGTCGACCATTCTCCTCCACGATGCTCGCGCACGGCGATCCGGTCGACAATCGAAACGCGACGTTCAATCTTTCCGGTCATCGCATTCACCCACAGATGATCGCCTCGATCGAACACGAGAACCTGGTCGCCAACCACATTGAAGGTCATTGTGCTCATGAACTGCGGCAGTTCCAGCGTCCAAATCGTGCTGCCGTCACTGGCATCGATCATCGAAATGCCCTCAGGCTTCTCGGGAGGCGAATGGCCACCGCCGCGGCCGAGGATCATCACCCTTCGACCGTCACTCAAAGTCATCGGCAGCGGGACGCAACCCATGTTCGCACCGCAATTGCTGGTCCAGGCGACTTCGCCCGAGTCGATCTCGATCGCTTGAACTTGAGTCCACTGTTCCAGCGGTGCATGCTCATGTTCATGTGTGAAATTCCCTTCTGCGTCGGGCATGTAGCGCTGCCTGATGAAGACAACGTTCTGGTCGATCAGGGTCGGCTGACTTCGACCGACCGGCATCCGTTCTCGATTCCACTTTGGATTTCCATCCAGATCGAAACAGGCGATCCGACCCGAGGCGTTGAAGAAACAGACGTTCTTGCCGTCGGTGACCGGTGGTGGCGACGAGCTATCGCTAAAGCACCCCGAGAGACGTAGCGGGTAGCCACCGGCGATCTGTTTTGTCCAAATCGTCTCGCCAGTACTGGCATCGCAGCACCAGGCAACGATGTCGCTGCCAACCAATGCGTCCTTGTTGATCGGCTTGATGGTCGTAAAGTAGATCCGGCCATCGCAGGCAATGACGGTGCTCTGTCCGGTTTCGGGAACTGTTTTCTTCCAGCGAATGTGGTCACCCTGGACGACGCTCCAATGGACCGGTGCGTTTTCGTTGCTCACGCGAAAATTTCCATTGGGGCCGGGACCTTGAAACCAATTGGATTTCAGCGTGTCACGAAAGAATCTGGCAACGATCGCGCGAGTCTCTGATGTCTGAAATTCCTTGCCGCCATGACCGGCTCCGGGGATGACGTGCAATCGAGACCGAATGCCGGTTTTTACCAGGGCGGCATGAAGCCGCTGACTCTGTGACAAAGGCACGCCCGGGTCTTGCTGGCCATGCATGATCAGAAACGCGGCGTCGTCTTGCGAGACTTGAACCAGGGCACTGGCATCTCGCGCCCTCTCGGGTACGTCGCGGACGGTCGCCCCGAGTAGTTTTGCACCATTCGAGTTGGCCACATCTGCAGCGGTTCGGCCATCACCAATGTTGTTGGGAGGCATCGTCAACAATTCTGTCGGGCCAAACCAATCACACACCGCATCGACGCGGCTTGAAACGGATTCCGGTGACGGATCAGGTCGCGTTCCCAACAGAGCCGCCAAATGACCTCCGGCCGACGTTCCCCAGGCACCGATGTGGCTGGGATCGATGCCATGTTGCTGACCATGCTCGCGTATCCAGCGGACCGCCGCGTAACAGTCTTCGATTTGCGCCGGCCATTGGGCAACATCGGTCAAACGGTAATCGATACTAGCGACCGCGAAACCATGTTCGGTCAACCAGGCAGCGTTCTTCTTGCCACTGCTCCTGTCGCCATTCTTCCAGCCACCGCCGTGGATGAACACCACGCAAGGGACGCCTTTTTTCGCCTCGGCCGGAAGGTACAAATCAAGTCTGAGCTGCTGGCCATCAACCTTTGCATAGGGAATGTCGGAAACGACGCGAATCGATTCCTGGCCGGTGGCTGCGAAATCGGTTGAGAATGCTGCGAACAGCAAAAAGGCAATGCAAAGCCGAAAACGTTCTCGCAGCACGATACCCCCAGGCGGCCCATCCGATTGGCGAAATGAATGGATGGCGTTGCCAGCGCATAAAACTTTCGACCACAACCGCAGCATTGTCTCGCCTTTGAATGACTGAATTGATCGTTGATTGATAGAAACCAATGATCATAGTCGTTCTCGCCGACCTGCGCAACCTTTGACCGAAGACGCCGGCGCAATCATCACGCCGCTTATCGTAGCTTGCTCGCGCCGGTCGACGCGGGATTGGACGATACGGGCACCGGATTGGCTGCGGTGATCCGTTGGCTGGCGGACATTCGCTGAAGCGAATCGAGCGAGTTTCGGGCGTTCGCCTGCGTCGGGTCACTTTGCAGCGCTCGAGTATAGAATGCAGTTGCCTGGTCAAGATCCGATTCCATCAGTCGAGCGAACGCGAGATTGTTCAGCATCTCGGCACGAGTGCATTTTGCCAAAAGGAAATGTTTTTCGGCATCTTCATATTGACCAACGCTTGCATACACCAATCCCAGAATGTTGTGTGCTTCGAGCAGATTGGGATCGAGTTCCACCGCGCGAGTCAGATGACTTAGTGCCAAATCGGCCTTGCCCCGCAAATGACAGTAGTACCCATAGTCTTTCTGCAGCGGTGCACTTTCGCTCGCCAAACGGATCGCTTCCTGAAAGTGCTCGTCAGCTTCGGCATCGTTTCCTTGCTGCACGTTGAGGATCGCCAGCCGATGATGAGCGGTGACATGTTCCGGGTCATCCTCCAGAATGCTCTCATAGACGCCAATCGCCTCAACGGGTCGCTCATCCATTTCGAACAGCACCGCCCGCGCCTCAAGTAAGTTGATCCGCTGTTGGGCCGCGTCGATTCCGCTAACTTCTTCCGAGTCTTCCGGGGGCGTTTGTGCAGCGGATCGCTGCGATCGCCAGCCCTTGGAGCCGAAAGTCGTGAGCGATCCGCAACCGATCAGGTTGCCTGCGGCGAGTACGGCGATCGCTGTAAGAATACGGTCTCGTGCGGACTTCATCTGCATCCCTGCGATTGAGTAATTCGCGATTTCGGCCTGATCTCTGGCCACCGTTGGCAATCACTCGCCGAACGCTGCGGATTGACCTGTGATAATCGTTTGTCCACGGGAGATGATCGATTGCTGCAGATTTTCGGCGATCTCAATCGCTTCGGTCGCTTGGGCGCCATCTTTCGCCGGGGCGAGAAGTACAAATTCGTCCGGGACAGGTGTGCCAAGCAGGGCCAACGAGTTGATCACATGCTGACGTCGATTTTGATTCAACGTTGGATCGTTGGCGGTAATCTGGACCATGATCGGCGCCGCAACCGTCGGCATGCGAACGATCATTTTCATAAGCTGCAATTTTCCCCGAGGTGTCAGTTCCGCCGACCGCTGCGATTCCATGGGATAGAAATCGTAGTGATACAACATCATCATATTCTGCGAACCTCGGTCAACCTGCTGACTGAGAGCGACCACCATCGATTCGCCGAAGGGGCGTTCCTCAAAGTGGTTGCAGTAGCCCCATTGAGTCCTTTGCAGGAAGGACTTGATGCGGGCGTAGCCATAGAGCGAATGCGATGGCGGGCAGCAAATGGCGCACCCCGGGCCACTGCAGGGATGACTTCGACAACGTGGATCGGGCCGCATGCTGGCCAAGGAGGCGATGTAGCGGGTGGCGTAATCGGGTGACTGCCAGACAGTGGCGGCGGCATCATGCACCGACTGCTCCTGTCGCGTATCGGATGTCGCCTCGATCATCGTACCTGGTGTCGGTTCGTCCATTGCCTCTTGCGACGACGTCACGTCAGACGCGAGCTCTGTCGTAACCAGAGGCGCGAACGATGACGTGACCACGGGCGGAAACTCGGTCGCGACCACGGGCTCAAATTCGGATGCGAATTCTGAGGCAAGCTCTGACGCGGGCGGCAACGGTATGCTCTGTGCCGATGCAGCGAAGGCCGACCCAAGCAATCCTGCAAAGGCGATGAGGAGCGGAAAAATTCGGTTCATCCGAGGGGCCTTTTTTCGGGTGAGCGTTTGACAGCCGGTCTGTGAAGCGGTCATTTCGATACTGGCACTTGGCCGGGATACGGTGTGAATCCGACCGGACCACAGACATTGTCTCTTTCCAGTTTCATGATGCGAACCAAATGCAGTGGATCGTCCCAGGCCGTGGTGCTTCGAAACTCCCGTCCCGTACGCCCTTCGATGCGGCCGAGAAGATAGACCTCCAGATCATTGGGGTCCTGGAGTTCATCGCCAGGAAGCGGCGGGATTTGGTGGGAATCCATCGGGCTAATCAGATACGGCGTGACTAGCACCAGGAGTTCCTTTTCGACCCGCTTATGGGAAGTGTTGCTGAACAAGGGACCAATGTACGGCAGGTCGCCCAGACCGGGAATTCGAGTCGTGTTCGCATCAAGAGACACTTGCAGCAATCCCGCCAGAGCGAGCGACTCTCCCTCGCGCATCTGAACGGTCGTGTGGACGCGGCGTGTGTTGATGCCCGGAGTCGGTTGTCCGCCAATCACGAGTGTTGTGCCCAGGCTTTGGTCGATTGTGCTGACTTCGGGACGGACCTCCAATCGGATCACGTCGTCGTCAAGTATGTAGGGAACAAAATTCAGCTGCACTCCGAATTCTTTGAATTGAACGCTAATGTTCGTGGTCCCCAAGGATCCCCCCGCGCCACGGGCACCGGGAATTCACCACCGGCAAGAAAGCTCGCTTCGTGACCGCTGAGTGCCACAAGGTTCGGCTCGGCCAGCACCCGGACGAGCGAGTTGGTGCGCAGTGCTTTGAGAATGATTTCAATGCGACCGGTCGGAAAAATACCGAATCCCGTTGAAGTCGCTCCCAGATCGGGCCCGACTGCCCGATCCCCCGTTTGCAGCTTGGGCGCGGTGGCGCTGCTGACCTGGGTTCCCAAAATGTTGCCAGGTCCCCATTCGAAAAACGTGTCCGCGCCGATTTCCCGCATCGCGGTACGATTCAATTCGGCGATGCGAACTTGCAACATGACTTGCTGAACGCCCGGCAGACTGATCAGATTAATGATTTCGAGCGAACCCGAGGTATCTTGCTGTGGGCGCGGCGTCGCCTCGGGCAGCGCGCGAAGCAAGCGAATGAGGTCTGGTGCTTGCTCTTGAGATTGGTCGCTAAGACCGTCGGATTCTTCGTTCGCAGTTGCCGAATCTCTGCCACCCACTCCACCAACGGGACCGGACACCTGCATCGAATCGAGAAACGCGCGAACGGTGTTCTCGATCATCACGACCTGTCTTTGATCACGGGCTTGGCCCTCAAGAATCACGTGTGTGCCCAGTTGCGAGATTTTCACCAATGCCCCGGGGAATGACTCTCTTAGCCGCGCCTCGACGAGCCTCACGTCGTACTCCACATGAATCTCATAGATCAACGTTCGCTCATCGGAGGTGACCAACGTCAGGTCGGTGACCCCAGGACGCTTGCCGGTCAGCCGCAACATGCGGGGATTGGGAAGCACCTCGAAATCAACAACGGTCGGGTCGCCGACCGCGATCACCGCAACGTCACCTTCGTTAACAATGGGCGATTCGGTGGTCAGAATACGCCCCTGTCCGACAACCAACCGAACCGTCAATTCCTCCCCACCACGGGCCGAGTCGAGGGCGCGGACTCGTACAGGAGGCGGCGGAACACTTGGCTGCGGGTCATCGGGCTGCGGGTCATCGGGCTGCGGGTCATCGGGCTGCGGGTCATCGGGAGCAGCTGCCTGGGGCCCCACGGCGACCAAGGGCAATCGGCTGCCAATTCGCGGCAGATGCACATCGGGCAGATCTTGGGCGTTAATTCGCCCAAGGCAAACCAAAGCAAACAACCAGATGACGCTCCCCCGTCCGATTGTCACAGAGAATTCTCCACCTGGTTACCATTCGCTAACACAACACCAACAACAGGGGGTGCTGATATGATTGCGATCGATTCTTTCTATCGGAGTCTCGGGCGGAACAATCCAGATAATCGATAGAAACGGACCGAACAGTCACGGCGTCGCGGACAGGTGAATCACCGTATGGAGCGCGTTTCCTCACTTGAATGACGGCGGGAGCAAGGATGACGGCTAGCAGCACCGGAAAGATGAAGATCGCCGTGGGCAGCAACATTTTGACGGCGGCTTTGCGAGCCGTCTCCTCGGCCTCCTGCATCCTGCGGGTCCGCAGGCTGTCGGCGAAAATCCGAAAGGCTCGTGTCACGCTGGAACCATATCGTTCCGACTGTTGGATCACGCTCGCCATGCTTCGCAGATCGTCCAGGTCAAAGCGCAAGGCAAGGTTGTGCAACGCTTCGCCGAGGCTTCGTCCCATCTGCACCTCACGCTGAACGATCGTCAATTCGAGTGCTAGCAATGGATGGACACCGGCCAACTCCGCCGAGACGCGCCGGATGGAAGCGGCGACAGGCAATCCGCCTTCAAGCGATACGACAATCACATCCAACGCATCCGGTAGAGCTCGCCGCATAGCAATTTGACGCTGCGACTTGAGATAATCCAGGAAAAAACTGGGCATCAGAGCAGCAAACCCGCTTCCGAGCAGGCCGATGGTGAGACCTGTCTGCAGGGAAACTTTACCTGTAAGCGAAAACAAATATCCGGCAAGGATGATCACTCCGAGCAACACCAATCTCGTCAGACGCAACAGCGGCAAGAAGCTCTCTCGATAAAACCCCGCATGGACGAGGCGTTCACGAATCGTAACCTTTGCTTTATCCGCAGTTCGTGGCGGCGCAGCGGTCAGATCGGAAGGGAGTACGACATGTGACGCGCGAGCCGCTTCTTCCCTTGTGCCGGCTCCCTGTGGACTGCGCTTGGGAAACATCAAAACGACGATCGAGATTGCCGCAAAGGCGAACGCAATCCAAGGCAAATAGGCCACACTTCGTTCCTCAAAAACTGAATTTCAAAATTCGTCGCATCCAAAGCCAACCAAGCAAAATAGAGACAACCATCCAGATCATCAGCCACGGTCGATCGTAAAGTTCCCGCGCGTATGCCGGACGAAAGATGCTCATCAAAATCAAAGAAAGCACGGGCATCGCGGTCAGTACATAGATCTGCACACGTGCCTCCGATGTCAATGAACTGATCATGCCTTGCATCCGCAGCCGCCCACGAATGATATCGGACAGATTTTCCAGCAAACCGGACAGGTTGCCGCCGGATTGTCGGTGAATGGAAACGGCCAGGACAAAGATTTTAATCTCCAGCAAGCCGTTGCGACGAGCGAGGTCCCGTAGCGCCGCATCGGGAGACATCCCCAGCTGTTGCTGGTCGCAGCAATAGCCGAACTCCTGCGATAGCGGTGGCGAGCCGTCCTTCGCTGCCGTCTGCAACGCTTGCGGAAAGGTGCGTCCGGCCTTCATCATCCGACTGATGATGTCGAATGCTTCAGGCAACTGGCCCTGCAGCCGCTTTAAGCGGCGGCGGCGAACCGACATCACATACAGAATTGGTAGCAGACCACCCGTAAGTCCCGCGACCACCGCGAACATCCAGTTTCTTGTCGACAGCCAAATGACGCCTGCGACCGCGACAGCCATGATCGGCGCAATGCCCCCGACCCGCACTGGGCTCATGCGGACACCGGACTGCTCAAAAAAAAGCCCCAGCTTTTCGCGGAGCGTTTGCCGTGAAGCAAAATCGCCTGCGTCCACCGACAACTCGTACAAGTGGCGATTCGCAACCGCAATCTCTGCCCGTTCTCTTTGTAATAGCCTTTGTTCTTCTTCAAATTGGTCCAGCATCTTTCGTTTCCGCTCGCGCTCGATGTCGGCGTAAAGCAGATTGACACCAAAGACCAAGACGGAGCCTGCCAGGAACGCTAGCACGTAGATGCCAACCATCAGGTCTTCTCCTTCTTTTTCTGTTGGGTGGCTTAGCGGCGCGGCTCAAACATTTCCACCGGCAGCGTCACGCCGTTGGCGGTCATCTTCTCCCTACACTCCGGACGCATCCCGGTCGCCTGGAAGTAGCCCGTGGCGGATCGATTCTGGTCGACACCCGTTTGCACGAACTCGAAGATGTCATGCATCATGACGACATCGGTTTGAATCCCGGTGATCTCGGAGATCTTGACGACCTTTCGTTCTCCCCCGATCAACCGCGAGACCTGGACCACGATATTGACCGCCGAGGCGATCTGGTTGCGAATGACCCACAAGGGAAGATCGTAACCGGCCGCGCCGACCATCACTTCCAGGCGGGCCAGGGCGTCGCGTGGCGTATTGGCATGGATCGTGGTGAAACTTCCCTCGTGTCCGGTATTCATCGCCTGCAGCATGTCCAGTGCCTCGGCGCCTCGGCATTCGCCGACAATGATGCGATCGGGACGCATGCGCAATGTATTGCGAACCAACTCGGCAATGGTCACACCGTGTCCACCTTCGGAGTTGTTGGGGCGCGTTTCCATTTTTGCCACGTGTGGCTGCTGCAACATCAGTTCGGCTGCATCTTCGATCGTGGCAATCCGGTCCGACTCGTGAATGTACCTGGACAGACTGTTCAACAAGGTGGTTTTGCCGCTGCCGGCGCCACCGGAGATGATGATGTTGACGCGCGCTTGAACGCAGGCGGCCAGAAACTCAAGCATTTCCTTGGTAATCGATCCATTCTTCAATAGATCATCCGCAGTCAACGGGCGGGTGCCGAATCGCCGAATCGAGACCAGCGGCCCATTCAGAGCGAGCGGTTTGATCACGGCGTTCAGACGGCTTCCGTCGGGCAAACGCGAATCAACCATCGGAGAATTCTCGTCGATTCGCCGACCCGAGTGGGCGACCACTCGTTGCAAGATGTGCATCAAATGGTTTTCGTCGTGAAACGCAACACGCGATAACTGCAGCTTGCCGAGTCGTTCGACGTACACCTGACGTGGACCATTGATCAGAATGTCGGTCACCTCAGGATCCCGCATCAACTCTTCGATCGGACCGTACCCAAACGCCTCATTCATCACCTCCTTGATCAACTCGGCGCACTGTGGCAAATCTCGCAGATCGCGGTCCTGATGACAGATGGACTTCGCCCTGCGGTAGATCTCCTCACGCAGTTCCGACTCGCTCAGGCTACCCATTTGCGCCATGTCGATTGCGCCAATCACCTCCTGGTGAAGTCGCCGCTTGAGCGTGATATACCAATCATCTTCGCGGCGCGACGATAAGCTCGGCTCCGGCACATTGACCTGCTCGGCAACCGTTCGTTGGGCAACCGACGATTCGTCCACCGACGCCGGCATGGTGAGGTCGCTGTCTGCCAGCGGCGGATCGTCCTGCACCGATGGCGGTGTGGAAGGCGTCGGTGAGTTCTTGCCAAGAAACCAGCTCATCGAAGGAAGCATCTTGTTCTGAAGGGATAACAATCGAGTTCGTCACACTCGGGACAGTCGTTTCGAAGAACGAAAATCGGGCGAACGAAGCCATCAACATCCACGTCGGAATGGCCAGCGGATCGTGGCCGTTGCACGGTCCATCCGAGCCGAAGTCGTGCACGCGTTTAACCGATCTCCATCAAATCCTGTGGACTCGTCAGTTACTGGGAATTCCCACAACACGGACCTGACCGACCTGATTGCCACGCAACGTGCGAATGTAAGTCGGAGGTAGATCCTTCTTCTGGGTTAGCGATGTGGAAGCTGACTCGGTGGACGCAAGCTCGGTCGTCAAGTCTGGAGCTTCGTTCAGCACCGCGAACACGGGACGCGCGCTTCGGACCTGGGTGAGCGTTAATGGTTGCGTCGCCGATAACTCCGAATCGTCGCCATTGCGGAGGGACAGGCTCAAACTGCCCGCTGCCTGTCCCAATGCGACCTGCAATGCCTGCTCCGGTGTGACCAGCAACGTCACCGACTTCACTCCATTCTGCATCCACAACTTCATGGCGGCTGCATTGTCCACATCCAGAATATCATCAATCGCCAGGATCTTGATGTTTTGCAGCAGCGTTAACGAGGTACCGCCACCGGTCTCGTCACTGGACGTGCCTCGAAGATTGAGCAAGACATCCACACGATCATCTGGACGGATGAAGCTGGCTACCGATGCCGACGGTCCGCTGGTCTGAATGGTGCAAGCACGCATCCCCGGCTCAATGGAGTTCGAGACAAAACCGCTACCCTCGGAATCGGACACCTTCACAGCAAAAATGG
Source organism: Pirellulaceae bacterium (assembly GCA_963734865.1). Lineage (GTDB taxonomy): Bacteria > Planctomycetota > Planctomycetia > Pirellulales > Pirellulaceae > CBDCUW01. The sequence goes on along the minus strand of CAVTIV010000014.1, from coordinate 107,727 downwards.
GTTCCCCGTTGGAAATCGCCGCCAGGGCCGACCGACCCACGACGTCAGCGGGTTGAGACACGACGCCTGGCGGGACGAGATCGCTGGGCCAATGGAGGCGTTTGATGTCGTCCGGCCCGATTTTCGAGCCGCGACCAATGGACTTCGCCGCCACATAAACAGGCGTCGTTTCTATCGTGGCTTCGGTAACCACAGGCGGCGGTGTCAGTTGATTGACACCAATGGCCGCAGACAACCCACAAACAATCGCCAACACGATCACGATCAATGAACGTTGCATAAGTCTCCCTTTCTCTCGTTGACTAGATCTTAAATGGGTTCCAGCCGAGATCACAGGGTTCGATCGTCAATCCTGCCAAAATCAGGAGGGACAGTGCCAGGATCGGTGCCAATGGCAGGAGCTGCCGTGGCCTTTCAGGCTGCTCCAGCAACTGCTCCATTGGCAGCCCTGAATAAACGCCACCTGACTCGCTCTGCGGGCGATGTCGCCGATGCGATGCGATCATCCGCCATCGGCCGCCGATAAGAACCAACGCGGAGTAGGTCGCGGCCAATATTCCGAACACCAGGAAGATCGCAACGGTGTCATGGAGTCCGACCCAGGAACCGATTCCGGCCAACAGTTTGACGTCGCCGGCGCCAACCCCTCCCAGCGCGAATAGCGGCGCCAAGACGACAAAACCGAAGCCAAAGCCGGCCAACGAAAATAACCAGCCATCACCCATCGGCAACACGGCGTGATAGACGATGCCAGTCACTATCAAACCAAAGGTCAGCATGTTCGGAATCTTGTACCACCGGATATCACTGATACCGGCCAGGAATGTCGCCAAGAACGCCACCGCAAAAGAAAAAGTAGAAGAGTGTATCTGCAGCATTTGAGAGACCGATTCCATGTGCATCCATCTATGCGAGAGAAAGACACGTGCGGAGTGTCCTAAAAGTGACGAAGATGCTCCTTCTGCGCCCGTGGCCTGTGGACCATTGAACCAATCGGATGAGAATCCGGTATCAAAATCAAAACCCGACGCGTTAGCGAGCGGCGAATCGAGCCCCTCGCACTGCTACCGACGTCGGGTTATGTCACGTACCGAAACATGGCTATGTACGACCGCCAGGGGAAGATTTGGCCAAGATGGTGACGTCGATCATCTGAATCGAAGTCGAGCGAACCCGAGTTCGTGGGTACCGTTCCTGCGGTGATTCCTGCGAGATCAGTTACCGGGAGTATTGCCGGTGATTGAACCTGACAAAGCCGTGAAGAAGGCGGAGATATCGGTGCCCAGTTGAGATAAGGCAACAATACCCGCCACGGCAACCAAGCCCAACAGCAGTGCATATTCCGCGAACGCCGCTCCTTCTTCGCGACGCACCAATCGACCAATGAAACGCTGAGTCTTTCTTAGCATGTGTAAACTCCGAACCATGATGGAAGTGTAATCATTCGGGAAATTCCGAATCCAAGGATTCTAACAACGGCCACGCGTCTTATCCAACAATGGCCGAAAAATTTGTGAGTTCTCGTCCAACGTGTCTCCAGCGGACTTGCTCACTCAACCACCGAACTCCGAATGGATATCCCGTCGATGATATCCGAGAGGGTGAGACTTTCGTCAAAGTGGACATCGCCTGTCCCACCAAAATCCACATTCTGCCCAATGATGGCCCCATAAATGTCGGCCGATCCCTTGATCGTCACCTCGCTGTCGGGGGCGTACAGCAATCCGTACCAATCAATGGACGCACTGATCGTTGCCGAGCCGCCGGTCATGAATATCCGCAGATTGTTGGGATCCTGCGAATTGTTGATCACATCGCCCCCCGAGGTATCCAGATCACCGGTCAAGTAGATATTGGTCGGGCCCGAAACGATCAAACTGGATTGCCCGGAGAGCTTCAGGTCATTGAAGTAATAGTCGCCAGGCGGAATTTCGTAGGCGACGCCGCCACTGAGAGTGAAATTACGATCCGCATCAAGCGGGGAAGACAATTTGCCCCCTTTTTGCACCATTGGCAGCGCGTCATTGTCGTTGTCCGCGGCAACTTCCGTCACGTCCACCGAGGGAAAATCCAACGGCCTGCGCGGCGCAGAGATGGACCCCGTTACGGTCGAATTCCCCCCAGAACTGACTCCATTCCCCTTCAGATCACCATTGACGGTGGCCGACCCGCCCACGGATATCGAACCGACGGCGACGATGTCACCGTTGTCGCCTGCGGTTGCCGGGTCGTACGCCCCTGCGGTGGAATCGTAGCTGTCGACGGTCGCATTACCCTTCAGACTGATCGAGCCGGTACCACCAATGGCTCCCGGCAATTCAGGCAACAAGGTTGCCGTCGCACTTGCGGTGAGTTCCAGTGCGTCGAGACCCAACAGTCTCGCCACCAACCAGTTGGCGGCATTCCCCTTGGCATTTGACTTTTGCGTGGTGACTCGCACCGCATTCACAGGCGTCGCCCCTGCAGTGAACGTTCGAGTGGAATTGTCCCAGTGACCTACTTCCACATCCGAATTGTCCGATACGGGGCCGTGGACATCGGGTGGCAAATTCGCTTCGACCAGTCGCAGTGCGGTAGCGGTCGCCCCATCGGGCAGGTCCAAGGCAGCACCAGCAGCCGCAGAGGTGGCCGCAATCTGTAGCTCTGCGAGCTCCGTGTAGAACAAGGAGAAGTCGACCGCCAAGGCGACAAATGACATGAGCACCAGCAGAACCAAGGCAACCACAATCAAAATGACTCCGGCATGTGTGCGCGATCGACTACGGCGTATCATCCGTTCAGTCCTCCCCACGCATGGTCACCCGGACCGTCATGCTGCCGTCGTCAAAGATACCCAGCGGGTCATTCAGTGCGGTGCCATCAATGGGGGCACTTATTTCAACCCAGCGATCCACGCTCGTATCGCTGTCGGGAGAGGTGGTGATGGTGAAATCGACGTTGTTGATTGCCGACAACCTTTGGGACGCCAGGGCCGCAGACTCCGCCGCGTCAAACTCCCGAATCGCGTAGCTCCGTGCCGCATCGCGAGCAGCGTTGAGCATCGCGTGACGCACGAACAAAAGCAAACTAATTTCCATGGTCGCGAGAATCAGAATGAGAAACAGCGGCATCGCTAAGGCAAACTCGAGCAACACTCCGCCTGTTCTTTTCCCTTTCCGGTCCAATCTCATCGAGGTCCGCATGCTCCGCTCCCACACCGTCTTCAAACGCTAACCGAATGGCCAAAAGAAACGCCGCTTCCCGCCACCTACCTTTTGCGCCGCGACGCGAGATTTGCAATCCTCCGCCGCCTCGGCAACATCACCCATGCAGGGAAAACGATCAGACGGAGATTTCTTCAACATCTGGAGGCAGATTTTCTCAATCGGCGAGCCTGTCAACGAGACGTTGTACATCGACGGTGGTGTTGGGGGATCCGAAGCGATCTGTTTCAGCACGGCGGTGATCGATCCCTCAAAGGGCAACCGCTGAGTCAGCATCTGGTAAAGAACAACCCCCAAACTGTAAATGTCGGTCGATGGACCGATCAGTTCGGGCCTGCCCTCGGCCTGCTCGGGAGACATGTACGCTGGCGATCCCACCAACGCTCCCGCGTGAGTAAGCCTCGCGTCCTCCTCCTGGTCATTGCTTCGCACCGCCAATCCGAAATCCATCACCACCGGCTCGCCATCGGCATCGACCATGATGTTGTCGGGCTTGATGTCCCGGTGAATCACCCCTCGCTCGTGCGCTTTTTGGATTCCCCTGGCCGTCTTCGCGACAATCTCCGATGCATGCTCCACGCTCATTTGCGATTCGGAAATCACCTTTGACAACGGTTTGCCTTCGATGAAAGCCATCGAAATGAAGTGAACACCGTTGATTTGGCCAACATCATGGACTGGGCAGATGTTTGGGCTCCGCAGTGTCGCGGTAGCCCTCGCTTCAATGTAAAACCTCTCGAGCGCGATGGAATTTCGCACGATTGGAATCTTGATTGCCACGTGACGTTGAAGCGGTGGATCGTAGGCGAGGTACACCGCACCCATCGCGCCCTGGCCCAACATATTGATGATTTGGTAGCGGCCAAATGCCTCACCGCAGGCCAGCGAAGGAACTTGTGCAGACCTCGGACCCTGGGTATCGATGCTGGCTTGAGAGTCGGACGTCGCCTCAATGTCGTCTTTCTGGAGCTCGGCAGTGGCGAGCAATTCCGGTTGCGCACGGTCCGACCGGCCACCTTCTGGAGGTGGTCCGGCGATCTGTAACACCTTCTCCATCACATCGATCGCATGTCTTACCTCGTCGGCAAGTTGCGGATGCTGGGTCTGGATGATGGACCGAATTGGGTCGTTCACAATATGTCTTTTGGGCCGTCAATTACCCCTGGAATGATCGTATCACTGAATCGGCATGAAAGCCATCAGAATGTTCTACTAATCGGGGGGCATCGACTTCCGTAGGGGGGGCCTATGATTGGCCTAATGGTGGGGCTCTGTTCGAGGAGGGTGGGGTTCTCGGAAATCAACGGGTTCGCCGCGGGAATACCACGTTTTGGAAGGAAAGTCCTCGAAATCTGCGGAAACTCGGGGAGATTGGGCGATGCGGCCTGGAATCGCGCGAGCGACCGCATCATCCCTCGATTGCCAGCGATCGAGCTCCACAGTAGTCGATCGGCCAAGCACTCGCGATCCGTCTCGGGTGAATTGCCTCGATCATCGTGCCGTCGACCCCGCATCAGGAAGACGGATTCGATATTCACGAGGCCGCCCAGCGGGAGGTTACAATCGGCGGGAAAATCGCCCGATCATTCCGCGGAGAATCTTATGCTGCGAATAACTCTCGTCCCACCAATCGCGATTCCCTTGACGTTCCTGTGCCTGACAACCGCGTCGCTCTGCGGTCAGGATGTCGCGGAAACAAAGGTGCCACCGAAAATCGCTGCGATCGACGCGGCAATGCAAAAGTATGTTGATGAAAACGCGATTGCCGGCGCGGTCACCTTGGTGGGTCATGACGGCGCGATCGTGCATTTTGGGGCCGTCGGGATGTCGAATAGGGAATCGGGCTTGGAGATGAAGCGGTCGTCCCTTTTTTCGATCGCGTCGATGACGAAACCGATTGTGGCAACCGCGGTGATGATCTTGCAGGACCAAGGCAAACTGAACGTCGATGACAAGGTCAGCAAGTACATTCCTGCCTTTGCCGATCTGACGCTCAGCAGCGGGGAACCGCTAACCCGCGACATGACGATTCGTGATGCGATCACCCACACGTCGGGGCTCGCCGGTAGCCAGACGTTTTCCGGATCGCTGGCCGAAGCGGTCGATGAATTAGCACAACGACCGCTCGCGTTTCAGCCGGGTACGAAATGGCAATACAGCCCGGGACTGAACGTCGCCGGCAGGATCGTTGAACTGGTCGCCAACCAGCCCTTGGAGACTTTTTTGCGTGAGCAGATCTTCGAACCATTGCAAATGAAGAACACCACGTTCTTCCCCGACGAAAAGCAGCAAAATCGGATCGCCACCCTCTACACGCGGGGCGAGGACAACAGATCGCTTGTGTCAGCAGAGAATCAGATCACCGATTTCTCCAGCGAGCGAGGACCGAATCCTTCCGGTGGGCTAGTGTCGAATGCCCGTGATCTGTTTCGTTTTTATCAGATGGTGTTGAACAAAGGTCAGCTTCATCAACAGCGTGTCCTTTCCAAAGAGGCCGCGGAACAAATGACATCTCCGCAAACAGGCAACCTGCTAACGGGCTTCACGCCGGGAAACTGTTGGGGATTGGGCTGGTGCATTGTCCGTGAGCCGCAAGATGTGACTGGCATGCTTTCGCCGGGAACGTTTGGTCACGGTGGAGCATTCGGTACGCAAGGTTGGGTCGATCCCGCGACAAAAACGATCTACGTGTTGTTGATCCAAAGGACCAAGATGGGCAACAGCGACGCATCCGAGATCCGCAAGACGTTTCAGCAAGTAGCTAACGAGTCGCTCGGATTGTGAATCGAACGGTCGACTCTCCGTTTAGCAGATGAGCAGGCTGCTGAGTTTCAGTATGAGTACGATTGTCTCGAATCGAGAACGTGTCGGATACGGATTCAAAGCCGCGTGATCGACGCCTCGCACGCTACCATTCCCCTGCCCGCTTGAACTTTTCCTTGGTCGCCGTTGCGAACTCTTTGGCGGCCTGGTTGATCCTTTGCAACGCCTCGTCGCGTGACAGACCCGCACAGCTGCGTGCTGCCGCGATCACCGTGTCACATTCGTTGTTGTCCATGAACAACGCTGCGTCCAACAGCGTTTCTTCGTCCTCTGGCGGGATGGCCAGGAAACCGTGCTTGTCGGCATGAATCAATTGACCCGGTTGTATCTTGCGGCCGAAAACTTCCACTTCGCAATTCCACTCGACCGCGCATACGTGGGCATGTCCAACACAGAGCCGGCGAGCCAAGGCCTTGAATCCGGCGTTGGTCATTTCGTCGACGTCACGGATGGCGCCATCCGTGATCGTTCCGACGCAACCAAGCGCGCGATGGACGTTGCTGTTCACCTCGCCCCAAAACGATCCGGTCACCGCCGGCTTGTCGCGATCTTGAATCACCACGATTTTTGGGCCGTCGACACTTGCCAGGTAACGCCGATAATCGTCACCGCGAGCGTTTTGTTTGTGAGCCGCGTTGGACGGTTCAATGATCACGGTCACGGCATAGCCGACCATCGGACCCATTTGTGGCATGAAATCATGAGTTTCTTCGAGATTGAATGCATCGCCGGCGATATCACCCTTGGTGATTTGCTCCCAGCCGTTATAGATCGTCGGAGTATTCCATCGCTTCAGTTTCAACAGATCTGAATGGGAAAGTGGCATCGATCGCTCTCAGTCCATCAAAGTGGTAGGGGTCAACGGTTTGCCCGCATAGGCATCGCGGATGATTTGCATCGTATGTCGCACCGGAACTCGCGATTTTTTCTGTGCCAGATGAGTTGCCAACTGCGTCAGGCAACCGATGTTGCCAGTGGCAACGACATCCGGCCCGGTGGCCAGGATATTGTCGACTTTCTGTTGGCCCAGAGAACCGGCGATTTCGGGCTGATCAATGTTGTACGTGCCAGCGGAACCACAACAAAGATGGCTGTCCGCGATCTCTTTGATCTCCGCACCCGGAATCATTCGCAGTAGTTTTCGCGGCTGCGCCGGACGCCTTGCGCGTTGGCCAGATGGCAGGCATCGTGATAGGCAATGCGAGTCCGGTTTCCCAAGTCCGGTATCGCCGCCAAGTCACCCAATTGATCCAGAAACGCCGACACATCGCAGACTCGGTGAACAAACTCTTCTGCGGCGTCCTGATGCACGGTTCCCTTGAGAATCAAATGATACTCATGCATCCCCGATCCACACCCGGCGGCATTGGTGATGATCGCGTCGACATCGGTCGGAAAGGCGTTCAGGTTGTTGATCGCGAACGCTTGTGCCTTGGGCAAATTCCCCACATGCCAGCTGAGCGCGCCGCAACATGATTGTGCTGGCGGTACGATGACCTCAACACGATTTCTGGTCAGTACATCGATGGTCGCCGTGTTGATGTCCGGATCGAGAACGCTTTGAGCGCAACCGGTCAACAATGCGACGCGTGCCCGCCGGGTCCCGGTCGCCGGATTCGTCTGCTGCCATGACTGCTTTTTCGGCAGCTTGCCCGGCAGCAGTTCCAACATCACCCGCAGCGAATTTGGCAAGATGGCGGAAAACGGTTTGGCAAATTTACCGGTGAACGCCGCTGCGCGAAACCGGCTCGGGTAGGGAAGAGTCAGCTGGGCAAGCGTCCGTCGAAACCGGTCGGCGAGCGAACGCGTACGGTCCTTCTCGGTCAACGCACGAAAGGGGCTGATCAGGTCCCGATAGGGGACGCCGGAGGGGCATGCCGGTTCGCAGGCGAGACATCCCAGGCAGGGATCGAGATGGGGAAGTGCCGTTTCCAGCGGCAGGGTTCCTTCCAAAACTTCCTTCATCAGCACGATCCGTCCGCGCGGCGAATCGGCTTCTTGGCCGAGCTCCTTGTAAGTCGGACAGGCCGCCAGGCAAAACCCACAGTGCACACAGGTGCTGACGGCTGCGGCCATCTCTTTGCCATGCACGCCATGTTCGTCAGGATCAATGTTGTGTTGCATGTTTGTCTAGCGAGCGTCGCTGGGCCCGTTGCCGCGAGGTCGAGAGGGAAAGGAAGTCTGGTCGACGAAATCCGGGAATTTTCCCGCCGGATCCATCGCCACTTTGATCGCGCTGGCCATTTTTGAATCCTGTCGTCGCCCCAGCCAGATCACTTCGCCCGGTCCCCGAATGACCAGGCCTGTAAGATCAAGCTCGACAAGCATTTCTTCCAGATCCGACAAGCTGTTCATTGAACTGGCCGCGACCCACAGCACCGCGCCGGCGCGCTCAAGTGACAAGCAAGATCTTCGTGCGCGTGAATTTTCGGGCTGAGCGAGAGAAACTGCGGTGGCGTGATCGGGATTTTGGCAAAGATGTCGGAGCCCGGATCGCGGGACCACGTCAGCTCGCCAATGGACGTCCAAAGACAATTCGACTCGGTCGAATCGAGCGTTCGTAGCTCGCAATCCCAGCGTTGGCCGATCTCGTGTGCGATCGCTTGGTTGGCCGATTCGGGTCCGGCAAGACGCAGAAAGAGTGCCTGGTCAGTTGGGCGGTAATCAATCGCGTCAAGTTCCCAGCGCGAGGTCGCGGCGATCACGATCCGTCCAATCGCCTCATTATCCGAATGACAGGAAACGCGATACGTTCGAATTGAGGGGGCTGTGGGGAAGACTTTGAATGTCAATTCGGTCATCAAGCCGAGCCGTCCCAGACTTCCAACCAACAACTTCGGGATATCAAAACCGGCGGCGTTCTTGACGACTTTGCCACCGGCGGTGATCACGTTACCGTCGCCGCTGAGAAAGCGAACGCCCAACAGAAAGTCGCGCAGCCCGCCGTATCGCACGCGGCCTGGTCCCGAGATTCCCGCAGCGACGGTGCCGCCCAGAGTCGCACCCGCATCAACCAGCAACGGGTCAAATGGCAGATACTGGTTCCTCTGCGCCAGTGCGGCATTGACCTCCGCAATCGATGTCCCCGCCCACGCCGTGAAGGTGAACTCGGACGGTTCATATTGGATGATACCAGACAGATTGGAAAGCGAAACCAACGTGGCATCGCTGTTGTCCGAAAGTGCCGTTTTCGTACGGCGGCCGACGGGCAACACGGTCTTGGCCGATTCCACGGCGCCGATCAGTTCGTCAAACGTGTCGGGCTGAAGCAGATCACTCACGAGAAATCACGCCCGCTTTCTCTAGCGGATGCAAACCGGTCACCGACAATGCCGGCGGCTCCTTTCCGGGAAACATTTTCCCCGGGTTCGCAACCAGATGTGGATCGAATGCGGATCGCAATCGATGCATCATCGCGATCGTCGGTTGGTCGAACATTTCGGGCAGGTAATCACGTTTTTCCATCCCGACACCGTGTTCGCCGGTGATCGATCCGCCCATTTCGACGCACATTCGTAGGATTCTTCCGGCGAGCGCCTCGGCACGTTCCAACGCACCGGGCTCATTTCCGTCGAACAGGATCAGCGGGTGAAGGTTGCCATCGCCGGCGTGAAAAACGTTTGCGACACGGATACCCGATTCTCGCGACATCCCTTCGATCCGTGCGAGAGCTTCCCCCAGTCGCTTTCGTGGCACGACTCCATCCTGGACTAATGAAGTCGGGCGACAGACGACCGACGGCGCAGAAGGCCGCTCTTGCGGCCTTTCCAGATGGACAACCGGTCCGCTTCGTCGACAGCCACACGCTGGGCGAATCGGTTCGGTCTTGCTGCGGCGATGACTTCGTCCAACTGCCGTCGTTCGGCGTCGACTGTCTCTCGCGGGCCTTCCAATTCGACGATGAGCACGGCTGCCGCACCGGGCGGATACCCGCACGCGACCGCCGCTTCGGCGGCTTCGAGCGCCAGCGCGTCCATGATCTCCATCGCGCCGGGCAGCAACCCGATGGCGATCACGGCAGAGACGGCGTCCCCGGCGGCTTTCGAACGTGCGGTAGCCGGCCAGGACGGTGTGAAACACTTCCGGCTTGGGCAAAGTCGGAGCGTGATCTCCAGTGCGATGCCGAACAGTCCTTCGCTGCCGACAGAACAGCCCTGTGCAATCCGGGCCGATCGTTCTCGACCGCTGCGGCCGCCCCATGCTCGACCACTTCGCCGGTCGCCAGCACGGCCTTGATGCCCAGCACATGGTTGGCGAGTCATGCCGTACTTCAAGCAGTGCGCGCCGCCGGAGTTGAAAGCAACATTGCCACCGATGGTACAGATCGGATTGGCTGGATGGATCGGGCGCATAGTACAGGCCGTGAGGCGCGGCGGCGTTGGTAACGCTGTGGTTGATCACGCCCGGCTCGACGACGGCGATACGTTGCGCCGGGATTCGAGTTCCGAGGATGCTTGTTCAGTCGGTTCAGCGCGATCACGATGCCGTCGGCAACCGGAAGCGAACCGCCCGAGAGGCTCGTCCCACTGCCGCGAGCAACGAACGGAACCTGGTGTTGGTGACACCAGCGGACCGCGGCAATCGTCTCATCGGCCGTCTCGGGAATGACGACCGCCAGCGGCTTTTCGCGAAACGCGGTCAACCCATCCGACTCGAACGCGGCTTGGAACGCGGCGTCACGGACAAACCGGTCCTGGGGAAAAATCGATGCGAGGCCATGGAGGTCGGTCAAAGTGGTTGGCATCGTCTAGGCCATGCAATCCTTCAACGCGGCTAGCAGCGTCAGCACATTTCGCCGCGTTGCCGAATGCCCCATCAAACCGATCCGCCAGGCTTTTCCGGCAAACACGCCCAAGCCGCCGCCGATCTCGATGTCATACTCATCGAGCAAGCGTCGGCGGATCGCTGCCTCGTCGATCCCAGCGGGAACGGAAACGCAGTTCAACGAGCATAGTGAATTCGCCGGAATGTATTCGAAACCCATTTTTTCCAGACCCTCACGCAATAATAAGTGCATCTGGCGATGCCGCGCGATTCGATTCTCAAGACCCTCTTCGACGACGATTGCGAGCGCCTCTCGAAGTGCATAGATCATGTTGATCGGTGCCGTATGGTGGTAGGCGCGACCACCGCTGCCGGTGTAGTAGTTTTTCAGCATCGAGACATCCAAGTACCAGCTTTGAACTTTCGTCTTCCGCGCCTCCATTGCGTCGAGTGCTCGCGGCGAGAATGAAACCGGGGAGAGTCCCGGCGGGCAGGACAAACATTTTTGCGTTCCCGAATAGATCGCGTCGATGCCCCATTCGTCAACTTTCAGCTCATGGCCACCGAGGGACGTCACGGCGTCCACCGCCAGCATCATTCCGGCGTCGTGGACAATCTTGCCCAGACCGCTGATATCCTGAAGCGCGCCGGTCGACGTTTCGGCTTGTACGATTCCCAGCAACTTTGCCGCGGGATGTTGTTCAACCGCTGCTGCGATTGCCTGGTCCGTGAACGTTTCGCCCCAGGGAACCTCGACCACATGGACCGTGGCCCCTGCACGCTCCATGTTGTCTTTCATCCGTCCGCCAAAGACGCCATTGATACAAACGATCACTTCGTCGCCCGGTTCGACCAGGTTGACAACGATCGCTTCCATGCCGGCCATTCCGGTTCCCGAAACCGGAAAGGTCAACGCGTTGCGAGTTTGGTAAACGTCTCGCAGCAGCTGGCACGTTTCGTCCATGTACTGGATGTATTGGGGATCGAGGTGCCCCAGCGTGGGGGCACCGATCGCGCGCAGGATTCGGGCCGGAACGGTGCTTGGGCCGGGGCCCATCAAAATTCGCTCGCGCGGATTCAATTCAGGAACAGAGGTCATGATCATGGGTGTATCAGTGTGCGAAAAATGAACTGGCCGGACAGGACCCGTTTCTAACATGATGCCCGGTTTTACTCGATTGGAGGGTTTCGCGAGGGACGCTTTCCGCAAAAGCGTCCCGTCGGTCGATGAAAGCAGTCGAACGCGGGACTGTCCAGCTAGGCCAGGAACATCCCCAGCGATGCGGCCACCAAAATGTAATAAAGAAACACGAAGACGGTGATCCGTATCACTTCGCCTTCCTTTCCGACCAATCCGACGACGGCACAGGCCGCCACCACGTTGTGTACGCAAATCACGTTGCCGGCCGCACCTCCGACCGCCTGCAGGGCGACAACCCAGGTCGGATCCGCTCCGATTTGTAGCGCGACGCCGAACTGGAATTGGGAAAACGTCATATTGCTGATCGTGTTGCTTCCGGCGACAAAGGCGCCGAGCCCGCCGATCAGCGGCGCGAACGCCGGCCACGCCTTGCCCACCAGCGATGAGACGCCGGCGGCCAGCACGTTGGGCATCGAATCGAGCCCGGCCTCGCCGCCACCCGAATGGAGGAATACCTGAACCATCGGCACGGTGAACAACAATGCCACCGATGCGGAAAGGATCATCCGTCCGGAGCGTTTGATGGCGCGCCCGATCGATGGCCGACTCATTCGATGCAGGATCGCCGTCAACAGACAAACGACGATGAAAAATGTGCCCGGCAGATACAAGAATGCGACCGGCTTGATGCTGACCGACGAGCCGAACACGGATGCGGTTGTGGCCGCCTGGCTCGGGATGCTGACCGACTTTAGCAAGTCACCCAGCGGCAGCGAGGGAAGTCGTGTCAGTACTAACAACACAGCGATCAACAGGTACGGTAGCCAGGCCTGCCATAGGGGCAGGTTCCGCTTGGGTTCTTCCAGCTCGATTTCCGCGTTTCCATTCCAAGACGCGTCCCAGTGAGATCGCTCTTCAAAATCCCACGATTCATCTGCAGGCAACAAGAATCGGCGCTTTGCAGCTGGCACGACGATCGCCAATCCAACGAGCGAACCGAGTAACGATGGAAACTCGGGTCCCAACGTGTAGGCAATGATCACATACGGGACCGTCATCGCGAATGCTGCGAACAGCGCGAATTTCCAGATCTTCAGCCCGTCGACGAAGCTACGATTGGGACCAAAGAAACGAGTCATCACCATCACGACAAACAATGGAATCAGCGTTCCAGCAACCGCATGCAACACGGCAACCTTGGCACCGATGACCGGCAACAATTCCGTCCAGGACTGCATCCCTTGGCTGGCCGCATAGGCGACCACCGACTCGCTGCCGTCGAGTCCATCTTTGACACCGACCAGGATTGGTGTGCCCACGGCTCCGAACGAGACCGGAGTGCACTGAATCAGCATCCCCGATACGACCGCAGACTTTGCCGGAAATCCCAGCCCGACCAACAAAGGCACACAGACGGCGGCTGGTGTGCCGAAGCCGGCCGAGCCCTCGATGAATGATCCGAATAACCAGGCGATGATGATCACTTGCACGCGTCGGTCGTCGGTGATGTTCGTAAAACCGCGACGAATCACCGACAAACCGCCACTTTCGCTGAGCGTATTGAGCAACAGGATCGCGCCGAAAATGATGTACAGCAGCGTGAAGGTGACGACCAAACCTTTCAACGAAGCCGCAGCAACCTGGATCGGATCCAACCGCCAGAAAGCAATCGCCACAAACACCGCAACAAAATAGGCCAGCGGCATCGCCTTGGCCGCGGGCCACCGCAGTCCGACCAAAAAGATCGCGACGACGATGATCGGCAACAGCGAAATGAGCGGAGCGAATGTTTCGAGCATGGGCGACACGGTGACTTCAATCGAACACTTCGGGATTCACCAAATTGGGCGGACGTCGACCGGCACAAGCAGCCAAGCAGTTTTCCGCCGCCATGTTGCCCATCTTTGTCCGCGTGCCGATCGTTGCACTGCCAAGATGCGGCGCGACAACGGCGTTTTCCAAATCATACAACTCCGGTTCCAGCAGTGGCTCGTTCTCGTAAACATCCAATCCGGCACCAGCGATTTGATTCTTTTTGAGCGAACGCACGAGTGCCTTTTCGTCGATCACCGGACCTCGCGCCGTGTTGATGATAAAAGCGGTCTGCTTCATTGAGTGAAGTTGACGCTCGCCAATCAAATGTCGAGTTTGGTCGTTCAGGGCGACATGAATGGACACGTAGTCGCTGCTGGCGCAAACGTGATTCAAGGGTAGGTAAGTTACGCCAAGTGAATGCTCTTCCGCTTCATCCAGCCGAGTCCGATTCCAATAGACGACCTTCATATCAAAGCCGCGGGCGCGATGTACCATCGCCTTGCCGATCCGACCCATTCCGATAATTCCGAGCGTGGCCCCGGTGATATCGGCACCAAGAAATTGCAGCGGGCCCCAGCCGTTCCAAGACCGTGTGCGTACGAAGCGATCACCTTCGGCCACACGTCGTCCGGCCGCAAACAAAAGGGCCCAAGCCATATCCGCGGTCGTGTCGGTCAGCACGCCAGGCGTATTGGTGACAGGAATCTTCCGTCGTGTCGCAGCACCCACATCGACATTGTTGAAACCGACGGCAAAGTTCGCGATCACCCGCAGATTCGGATTCGCGTCCATGATCTCGGCATCGATCGTGTCGTTCAGCAGACAAAGCAATCCATCTGCCGATTGGACGCCGGCAATCAACTCACTCTTGGTGAGCAGGCGGTCATTGGGATTCGCCGATAAATCGCTATTCTGACGCAACAACTGCATGCTGTCGGGCGGCAACTCGCGAGTCAAAAAGATTTTTGGCAGGTCAGGCATTGAGATCGAAGGATTCGAGGATTCTAGAGCAGTTGCTCTTTGTAGCAGATCGGGGAGGGCTGGGCGGCCTGCTGCGACAAACGACTTGTGAAGTGATGCAAACCGCAGTGCCGAAGGCACGAAATGTGATAGTCTGTGACGCAAGTCCCAGGCTATCCGATGGCACCGCTCCGCGGTTTCGAAACGCGTCACTGCAAAACGAAGCGACGGGTTATAAAAAGCACTCCACCTCAGGACCAACCCAGCCAATGGCACAGCAAAAACACGGGGTTGGATCGCGCAGGTTGCGGCCACATCGATCGCGGTACCGTGATCCGGATACAATGGGCAGGTCCCACGACAATTCTCACCATTTGTTAGCCCCCAGAGACTACCTGCCATGAAACGACCTCTGCTGCTGATCGTCGCGATCCTGTTGTCATTCACGATCCTTCCATCCATCGACTCCAAGGCATCGGCCCAGCAGGCTGGCCAGGAATCGGCGCCGAAGCTTCTGCCGACTCATGCCGACGTGCCCTACGCACCGCACGCCAAGACGGTGATCGATTTTTGGCAAGCCGAAGGTGACACACCGCGGCCGCTGTTGGTTTACATTCATGGTGGCGGTTGGATCGGCGGCGACAAGAAACGTTCAGCTGCCGATGTGAAGCCTTATTTGGATCAGGGGATTTCGTACGCATCGGTGAATTACCGTTTGAGCGGAGAAGCATCGCTTCCCGTTCCCGTACATGACGCGGCACGCGCGATTCAGTTTCTCCGCAGCAAGGCCGATGAATGGAATATCCGCGAAGATCGGATTGCGCTGACCGGTGGCAGCGGGGGCGTGCACATCGATGTGGCTGCTGTGTCACGATGATTTGGCCAATCCCGATTCCGATGATCCGGTCGAACGTTACTCCACGCGAGTCACCGCCGCCGCGGTCTCCAGCGGGCAAACGTCGATCGATCCGAAAGTGATTGAGCCGTGGTTGGGAGCGAATGTCCTGAAGCACAACATGATCAATATGGCAGTGGGCGAGAAGACGATCGAAGGGCGCGTCAGAGAACTATGACAAGCATCACGATTTGTATGTCGAGTTCTCGCCCTACAATCATGTCAGCAAAGACGATCCGCCGCTGCTAATGACCTATGGCAACAACATGACGTTGCCTTCCCAGAACGCGGGCCACGGCATTCACCATCCCGTTTTCGGCGTGAAGATGAAGGAAAAAGCCGATAGCGTGGGGCAGGAGTGTCACCTGATCATTCCCGGCGTGTCGGAGTCGAAAGAGTATGCCAGTGCCAATGAATTCCTGATCGACAAGTTGCTGGCAGAGTGAAACCGTTGCTGATCAACAAATCGTACCCGGATTCGCCAGAATTCGGTGATCGCCAATGGTTCGTCCATCGAACGGTTCGTCAGGCGTTGATCGCTTGGCGAATCCGATTGACCAACGGGCGCGTGGCGGCGCTTTCATCGCGAAGCTGATAGGTTGAAGCTGCCAGGAATCGGTTTCGCCACCGGGGCGAAAGCTGCGCGATAATCTTCCAGCGCGGCCGAGCTGAATTTGTAGTCATGCGAGTCGTCTCCCTTGAGGAAAATGAGACGCCGCGCGTGATCGGCAACAAGTTGCGGATCGCCACCGGAGGAAAGGAAGCTGAGCATTTGGCGTGACGCTCGTTCACGGTTCTCACCCATCTCGGTGAAGATCGTCGAAACCGTGACCGGTTCATCCGCAGAAGCATCGATCGCTTCCAATTGGTCGATCCGCCTGTCCGCAAGCTTGCCGCGACCGGCAGCCGCCTCGCGGAATAGCGGTAAGAACGAAGCGTTCTGCAGCAACAAGAATTGGCGATTCTGATCTCCGGATGCCATTCGAAAGGCGTGATGGATCGCGTTGGAAGTGGTCACCGAATGGAGTGAAACGATGCCCCGCTGCCGCATCATCAGCTCGCCAGATGCGGCGAAGATGCCGTCCCAAATGGAATCGATCGAGACGCCTCGCGAGATCAAATCGACAACACATTGGCTGGCATCGGTCGGTGATCCCTCGCGAAGAGTGCTCAGCAGATCGATTGTCGCCTGGTCGTCGCGTTTGCCGCCAAGCCAATCGGTGGGAATCTTACCTGCCAGTTCGCGATTGATGCGTCCGGGTTGGTCGGCTGCCAAGTCGCTGTTTGCCGGATTGGCTTCCCCGGTGTGATTCAACATCGCGTAGACGAGACTACGCATGACCGGTTCCGCATATTCCCAGCCGATCGTCCGCAGAGTACGAAAACCGTTGGAGAGATAGATCACTTTGTGGCCAATGCTGCGAAAGTCACGTGCCGCATACTCGGCTAGTTGCTCGAAGACCGCATTGGCCCCAAAGTTTCGCACCAGGGAGGTGATCGCGACATCCGCCGCGGGCTCGTCCCATTGGTTCATCGCTTCGCGAAAAGCTTGGACGGCGTGATGAGCCGGCGGAACGGAAGATTCATCAACCGCCGGCAGCGTCCAATTCCCTTCCTGGACATCACGTTCTTGCGAATTCTTGAAATTGTCAACGGCCCAAAGGATCGGCAACCAGCGGTCCTCATCGGCACAACTGAGACTGGCCAAATGAGCCGAATTGACGACCAGCACGGCATGGAATTTGAATCCGACCGAAGGGCGCGGCTGGACGTTCCGGACGCCAGCGAGCAGCAGTGCCGCCAACAGTTGTCGATAGCTCAACCCACCCTTGATCCGCTGTGCCGTTTCCTCGACCACCCGGTTGCGAGGTGTATTCTCGAGGAATTGCACCAGCGGCTCGATGTCATCTGCAAAGCGGGCGATGCCGCCATCGATTTGAACTTCCTGTGCCGAAAGAGTTCCGAGAGACCCAAGCACGGCTTGCAGTCCCAAACCCCCAGCTGTCGCTTCAAGAAACCGCCGCCGAGTGTGATGACTCATCAGATTCTCTCCTCAAGATTCTCATTCAATCCCTACCATCCATTGTAGGGCGGCGCGGTTCGGTGTGTCGCCACGAATCGCTGCAACGGGTATCTTCGGTCGGTGTACGATAGGTAGCTACCGACATGCCGAATTCCCAATTTCCCGCTGCAACCGTCCCAAACCACTGCGAACCGATGCAATGACTAGATCCTGCTGCCATTTTTTCTTCATCACGTCGTTCTTTTTGACGCCCGTCCTGTGCCAATCGCAGACGCCGATCAAACACTCGTTTTTTGTCGCTGGCCCGACATTCACGGGAATCATCGACGAGGCGGGGAATGAATCTTGGGATTCGGGCCGCGGCGGAGCACGTGACGGTTGGGTTCTACCGGGCGGCAACGTATTGATTGCCTGGGGCGATGTGGTTCGCGAATTCACCCGAGACAAAAAGGTTGTTTTCGAATACAACCTCGACCCTGAGAATCAGGAAATTGGCACGGTCCAGCGGCTGCCCGGTGGGAATACTCTGATCACGGAGTTGGGGAAGAGACCGCGTCTGATGGAGGTCACTCCCGAAGGCAAAGTCGCGGTCGAGTTTCCGTTGCAACCGGAGACTGATAACGCGCACATGCAAACACGAATGGCCCGCAAGTTGTCCAATGGGAACTACTTGGTTCCCCATTTGTTGGCGTTCAAAGTGAAGGAATACACGCCTGCCGGCAAGGTTGTCAAAACGTTCCCGACCGACATGGACAAATTGGGTGGACGCGAGGCGAAGAATTGGCCGTTCACGGCGATTCGGCTCGATGGCGGCAATACGCTCGTCTGTTTGACCAACGGCAACAAAGTGGTTGAATTGGATGCCGAAGGCAATGTGGTGTGGAAGGTGTCGAACGATGATTTTGATCGCCAGCCATTTGATGACGCATGTGGTGGACAACGCTTGCCCAATGGAAATACCGTCATCGCGGCCTACCACGCGAAGGAAGGGATCAAATTGTTTGAGGTCACTCCGGACAAGAAGATTGTATGGACTTACGAAGGTCCCCATCGTGCCCATCACTTCCAGATCTTGACCACCAACGGAAACCCGATCGAAGGCAAACCGCTGCGGTAGCGGTGTAATCGCTAGGCGAGTTCGCGGACTTCGTCTCGAATCTCGCGCAGCAGTGCGAGCTGCCGTGACGTCCATCCGCTTGATCGACGCTCATCGCCGAGACCGGTCGTATGATTCGTGCTGACTCTCTCAAGAATCAAAGTGCGAATCTCTTCGGCGTTTTGAATGCCTGCGATGACCGCCTTGTTGCCGACCGCGAACGGGTTGTCCTGTTCTCCCTCGGCAGAGCCCGCCGTTTCCACCACGACGTTGGAAAGGCCAAACAGCCGTTCAATCGGTCCACGCCTGACAAATACATTTTGCACGTTTTCAAAAGTGATCGTGTGCTCCAAAATGACCCAAATTCCCCGGCGAGTCCGCAGACTGCGGTCGGTCATCACGTACCACATGGTGTCGTATCGAAGGTGGATCGCCACGTAGGCGATCAAGTCGGGTACCACAGCAATCACCAGCATGGGAATGGCAGCGAGCCATCCGACCCACGGTTCCCACGCCAGCAAAAGGACCCAGCCAGCTAAGATCGCAAGGTCGATGGCCAGCAGGCCAATCCAAAAGTACAACTTCAGGTACGCCAGGTATCGCCGCGAGGGTTGAAAGGTGCGGCAGAAACTTGATGGTTCCGCGGGCAGCGACGGCGGATCCGATGGCACTCGAAAGCAATCGGTGAGGACGCGCCAGACACCACGATAAATCCATTCGGCAGACCGTTCTGTACGGTCGCTCATGACTTTTCGCTCCCCATCCCCGGCCGAAGTCGACGTAGTTCATCGCGGATCTCTTCAAGGACGTGTACCACTTCTTTCTCGTCGATCGTCCCCTCCTCGTCTTGGCGAGCGCCCCGCATTTTCTGGTACAGAAAATCTCGTAGCGGCTCGGGATCACGGATCCCCTCGATCCTCATCGTCGCACCGCTCGTTCCCGAAGCCGTTTGAATCGGCACCTTGGCTAGCCCCATCCATCGCTCGATGATGTTTCGTGTGACATGAATGTCCTGTAAACGCCGGTACGTCAGGTGGACCTCTTTGCGAAAGAAATATCCCCAACACATGGAGACGCCGGTGTCGTCAAAACGGTACCGCATCGTTTTGAAACGGATGTACAACGGAACGAAGACCAACGGAAAGGCAACCGTCGCGAATAGCGATACGATGAAATAGTAGACGAGCAATGAATCGACGGGACGCGTGATCGACGTCGGGTCAAATGCCTGCTGATCGCTCGCCCCAAGTCGGGCAGATTCGTTCAAACGGACGTCGGGTGCGGGCTGATCTAGCACGGCCATCTCGCTTACGAGGATTCGTTCGTCGATGGATTCGTTCAAGCGGCGGTGATCTTGGCTCCTGATCCGTTAAAAAGTGGTCCGGCAGCCACACGTTTTGCCGGCCACTGCGATGTATCGCTTTTTCACTTCTGCCAACCGACCGGTTGCGTCCAGGCTTGTTGTTTTTGATTCGGGAACGACGGGTCGACGTGCGGCTGGCTGCTGGTCACCACCGCGCAGGTAAAGTTGGCCATCGGTCATCGTGCAACTCGGGTTCGGGCCGTCAATCGACGCAACCACACGGCCGATTCTCTCATCGCCGGGATCGCTCGATGGATCGGCCGAAAGCGTGGTGATGAAGTCGGTGTGGTAGGTCACATTGGGTTCCGCCGCGATCTCGAGCGACAGCGTTCGAGTCGACTTGTCGAATCGAACATCGTGGAAAGAGACTCCGCTAGAGGCATAGAAATCGCCCTGTTTCATTGCGCGAATCAGGTGCTCGGGCGTTAAGTATCGGCTGCGAACCATCACCCACCCTCGGCCTGGCCGCGACCCCGGTAGGCCGTGATATTCGTGACTATCGTCGGTCGCGATTCCCATCATCGGTTCCACGTTCAGTTCGGTGCGGCGGATTGCGTTGACCAAATCCCAGATCCGCTCGACGCTCGGATGGTCCTTGTCACCCAATTGATTGACGCCCGGGTGTCCGTTGTAGACTTCATAAAACTTCTCGGAAACGACGGCGGCCAGATCCTCGGCGGTGATTGCGTAACCGAAGTTGGGATGGTTCAAGTGCGGTAGAACCTCTCGGCCATGCGATTTCTCATGTTCCAGAATCGCCCGCAAATTGTTTTGCATCGCCTCACGCACCGTCGCGCCGCCTGCCGGCGGGATCACTTCGTCAATATTCGTAGCATTGATGTGAACCGGCTTGCCCTCGCTGCGGTCACTGATTTCCTCTGCCTGGATGAGGATGAATTTGTTGCGTTCTTCTAACAACGCTCGAAACTCGTTCAGAGGTTTCAGCCGTATCGCGTAGTCTTCACCACCCGAATCGCCGCGAGTTTCCACCCACGCGTCACCAAAGCGATCTTTGTATTTGCTGAGTACCGATTCGTCGGCTCGCTGCAATATCGTTTTCATTGGCATCCAGCGAATCCCTTCGCTGAGCACGTTGTGATCGGTCAGCGCCAGAAAGTTGTAGCCGCGTTGGCGGTACCAATCGCCGATCATTTCGGGAAAGTCGTCGCCGTCGCTCCACAAGGAGTGAGTGTGCAGATTTCCTTTCCACCAGCGTGGTTCGGGATTCTCGGCAAAGCCGAACTGGGAAAATGTGAAAGCAACAGCCAATATCAACAGTCTGAAACGCATGATGACTTCGGGGGGGAGGGGAGTAGAGGCAAGTCGAGAATGGGGTGAATGATGATCCAAACAGGTTAATTGTTCGGCGCCACTGACGATAGGTTTCATCAACCGAAGTGTCCGTTTCCAGGGGACCGAAAAACCGAGAATTCTTTCAGAAGCTGACGCATTCTAGCTAATCAAAACAGCGCCAGATCGTTGTATCGCTAGAAGTGTTCTCGGCACTGTCCCGCAAAAACGGGTTCCGCAAAAACTGCCCCCCCTTGGGGTGCCCACGGAGATAACAAGATGAATCGAATGCTGACGTCCTTGCTAACACTCGTTTGTCTCTGTTCCCCGCTGTGGGGAATGGGTGAGGAACAGTTGGGAAACGAACCGGTCAATGCCACCGCCTACGAATCGTCGCCAGCGGGGATATTGTCGGTCATCAATGACACGCATCGTGTCTACCGCTGGTGGGTCAATGGGAATGAGAAGTTCTTTTACCGTGGCGACACGATTGCGTTGAATGCCGCATTGCAGAATTTCGCGAAAATCGATTCAGACACCTTGGAAGTTGTCCTCCGTCCCGGTCCGGCAGTGGCGGCGACGTTCGCGGGCGACAATAAGATTCCGTACAACTGGCACCTTCATCTCATTGGCGGGATTGCCGCCAGCATGTCCAAAAACGACCTGGGCAAGAATATTTGGCCAGCTCACCCGATCATGTACGTTTACATCGGCGGCGCGATTCAATTGAGTGATTTAGAGATTCCCGATAACGTTTCGGTGTTGCAATTGTCCGACCTGAAAACGCGATATGCCGCGGCGCTCAAAAGCACCAACCAGACGGTGCGTGGATGGGCTTGTGGCGAGTTGGCGGCAGTTGACCAATACGACTCGGAATCGATGAAGGCAATCGCGAAGATGCTTCAAGATGATGCTTGCTGGGTACGTCTGAACGCCGCCGGGGCATTGGAAACCTATGGCGGCAAGGCGAAAGCGGTCGTCCGCGAATTGGAAGCTGCGAGCCAAACGGACGATGAATCTCTGAAGAAGCGGATTGAGGAGACAATGCAGAAAATTGCATCCGCCAAATCAGACATCGATCGGGAAGAGCAACACAACAAGATGCTCGCTGCGATCTCGAGTTTCTGTGCGGCCCGCGAAGCGAAGGAACCAGATTGCGGCCGTTCGAGCTAACCGTGAACCTGGACCTGGTTCGATATCTGGCACAAGACACCCGCCCGTCGAATTGCCGGCGTCAACTCTTGGATCAATGCGGCTGTGGGAAGATGTCCGCGTAATACGATCGCTGTATTCTCGATGGACACTTGGACGGCCGATACGTACTGACGAAGCTGTTCGTGAACGCGAAAGACAGCTTGAATGTTTTGAATCATCCGTGAGTCTCGGGAGTCCCTTTCTTGCACCGTCATTTTGCACCTTTGGCTTCGTTTATTGGCCGTTACCAATCAACGCATCGGCTGCCGCGGGAATCGCCACCAAATGTCTCATGTCGGAAGCTCGCTTGTGATCGATCTCACAAGCCTGATCTGCTCTTCCCACCGCGTATTACTCCGTCGTTAATGATCTACCCGATATTTGAGAGCCATCAAAACGACAAATGTTCCCCTGAAACCGGATTTGGAAAATAGTTATCTTCAAATTCTGTTTGCGCACTTCGTCCTAGTTTTGCCAAGCCGGCAAAGGATCATGCACTCGCGTACGCGATCGCTGTTCATTCGATTTGCTCAAGTCCGGCAATGATTGACTGTTGCCTTGCTCGCTGGTATTCGACCAGCGCGGCTCGGATGGGTTCGCTCGCACTTTCGGTCGCCGCTGAAAACGCGGCTTGATTTTCGTCGTTGGCTAGCAAGATCGACGCTACCTGTGTGGCAATTGCCCGATCGCAGGAGTCCAGACGCTCAATGGCCATTGGGACACGACCGCCGCACTGGTCGACGATTTGTTGGGCGTACTGGTACGCAGAGGTGAATTCGTGATCGCCATCGATGTCCACTCGTAGCGGACCAGTCGAGGCGAAGGTGTAGGGCGTAAAATCGATGGAATCGGACTGGTACGGCTTTGCGGTTGGCCAAAAGGGGCCGTTCACGCCATCTCCTTTCGCAACAACGGCAAACCACACGTCGTGACTGAGCTCGGCAAGTGGAATCCGCCACTGCAGTGTGGTCACCGCGGCTGGATCCGTCGCGTCGTCTTGTCGCAGAACATTGGCTGAGAAACGGGGCCAGCCATTCATGTACAGCGTGACCGATTTGGGACTCCCCCAGCTCGGCGCATGAACTTGAGCGGTGAGCTTGAGTTCTGCCAGACCATCCTCAAGCGTCACCAAGTCGCCTGGCTCGTAACGGTCATTCACTTGCAACGTCGCCATCAGTCCGTAGCTGACCCGGACGCGGCCATCGACAAATGCTTTGGTTGCAGCCTCGATATCGAGATTGCCGACGTCGGTATCCTCGCAACGGATGTAGGTACGTCCCTGGCCGACGATGAATCGAGTGACGTCATGGGAATCACTGCTACCCACCGGCGTGATGGAATGACCGCGATTGATCAGGCCGCACCAATCCGCAAACAGTTGCATCGGATCCGTTTGGACGGCGCCCGAATTGATCAATTCCATCGCGTTGGCCTGGAGCACTCGCGAATCCATGTTCTCGCCACTGACGCTGATGTGATGTCGCGGCGAGAGGGGACGGAATCCGCTATGAAGGTCACGACCGTGATTCAAAATCGCTACCCGTACCCGGGGAACCGAAAAAATGTCCTTGAACAGTAGCTGCCAATCCGTTTGGTTGTGATCGGGCGTTCGGCGCCAGGTTGAATCGGAAAGACATTGAAGTGTCCCTGTTTGGTGGTCACCTCGTTGCCGATCACTGGCGTAAAATAGGACCGCACGCCCAGCTTCCTCGCGATCGGTTCGTAGTCGATGTTCTTGTTGTGGTCGGTTGCGATCGGTAGCTCGATACCTTCACCGGCCAGCGTCGCCATCCGCTCCTCGATCGTGGCATCGCCGTGACCGGAATGGGTCACCGTGTGAACGTGCGTGTCGCAGGCAACCCAGCCTTCGGTGTCAACCTCGCGTCGCAGCGTTAGCGTTCGTTTGGCGTGCTCGCCGGCTCGAATGTGAATCTTGCACGACTGAATGTCGTATTCAAAGCCTCGGCCGGCATAGATCCGATAGTCGCCGGGCGCCACCGTGAAATCGGCAACGCCGGATGCTGTGTAAACCACACCTTCGCGTACGGCCAGGCCCGCACCGGAGCTCGCCCCGATCGGTACAAGTGTTCCGCGGTCGTCGACAATCGTGATCCGGCCTGGTAACGGATGGCGAGCCGGATCATTGATCGCGATTTGTACCGAAGCCAAGCTGCGGTATGCCTGCGGCGACATGTCTCGAATTTCGATCTGGCCGACGCGTATGTCATCGGGTACCTCCTTGCCCGTCTGCCGTATCAGCAACGAATTCACCTCGTCGGTTAACGTACCGGCAGGCACGGCAAAGTCGCTAATCCGATCGTTTTCGTCACGTACCAACCGGCCCAGTGGTTTGCCATTGAGAACAATTTCCCATGTCTCCCTGACGTCCTGCTGCCGTAGCGAAAGCATTCTGTCATCGGGGTTGACCGTCGCATGGAAATCAACCCGCAGTACCTTGTCTTGGGCGTGCTGCGGAAACGATGACCATTCGCGAGTATCGGTCGACCGCAAATGTGTCAGGCCAGGATGGATTGCCGGGACAGGATGGATTGCCGGGACAGGATGGATTGCCGGGACAGGATGGATTGCCGGGACAGGGGGTTGTCGGTCCTGTGAATTCGCGACGTTGGCTTCACCGGAGGTGAGGATGAATGCCAAAAGGATCGTGTAAAAAATGCGTGATCGGTTGCGCACAGCCCAAGGTCTCCTCCTGGTTCGTCGTCCAAGCCAAGAGTTGGCTCAGCTTTCCCCCCCTGATTCTAACCACTCTGTCGACAAGGCGGCGACCGGTTCTTGGACCTGCGGGTGAGTCGAAACGGTGCCGGCAAGCGGTTCAGCGATTACCGCCGGGATGCCTGAGGGAGATAAAAACTGACAAAACCGGATCGATCGAACCTGTGCGAGTTCGCGCCGCCCTCTGTTTTCGTTTGTTTCGCCGGCTTCTGCAGCAAACATGTGATCTTTGATTCGGGCATGCTCGAATTCGGCAACCTAAATTCTGCTGCGGGCTCGGGCCAAGTATGCCGGGGTCGGAAACTCATTTCGCCAGATAGACCAGGGTAAACGATCATGATCATTGACAACGGCGATGTGGTACTTGTATCCAACCGTCGAATGTTTCGAACGGGATGAAACACGGTTCTTCGTCGGCCGAACGGTTGCCAGCGAAGGTCATTTGCTGAAGGCCGAGGGCTATTCGTTCGTTCGCGATCTATCCAACGGGCGTATCATCAAAAAGGAAGAGAACAGGATCAAATTGATCTCGCTCGACTCGCCCGGTTACATCGTCTATCAGCTACCCAATGACGTCGACGTGGCAGGTGTTGACATTGAAAGCGGCAACGGCGATGCCTATCTGGTGGACGGCTCGCGACGTTTATTGAATCTCTCCGAGCGCACTCACGGCGGCCATTTCTAATCAGCCAGCTGCCTCAACATCGCTGCGTCTGCACCACAGCGAGTCACGCCGCGGACAACGATTCGCTTGCGCCGAAAAACTCAGGCGACGAGGTCGTGGATGACGTGCCCATGCACGTCCGTCAAGCGAAAGTCGCGGCCTTGGTATCGGTAAGTCAGACGCTCGTGATCAATGCCAAGCAGATGAAGAATCGTTGCGTTTAGGTCGTGAATGTGCATCGTGCCGGGCGTCCAAGTCTGCTTGTCGGGCTGGGGGCTTAGCGGGTTGCCGTCGGCATCAGCAATGTTGTAACCATAGTCATCGGTTTGGCCGTAGGTGATCCCAGGCTTCACTCCACCGCCGGCCATCCATGTGGTAAAGCAGCGTGGATGATGATCGCGGCCGTAGTCATCTGCGGTGAGTTTCCCTTGGCAGTAGGCCGTTCGTCCAAATTCACCACCCCAGATCACCAACGTTTCGTCAAGCATTCCGCGTTGTTTGAGATCCTTGATCAAAGCGGCCGATCCTTGATCGACGTCTTTGCACTGTGATTCGTGTTCTTGCGGCAGCCGACCGTGCGCGTCCCAGCCGCGGTGAAAAATCTGAATATTTCGGACGCCCCGTTCGGCCAACCGCCGCGCATTGAGGCAGCAGGCCGCGAACGATCCGGGAACTCGCGATTGTTCGCCATACAACTTGAAGGTGTCCTCCGGTTCGCTCGAGAGGTCCATCAGTTCGGGGACCGAAGACTGCATCCGGTAAGCCAATTCGTGTTGTTTGATCCGAGCGAGAATCTCCGGATCCGCAAATCGTTCATGTTGCCCCTGATTGATCGCCGCGAGGGCGTCAAGCTGCGCTCGTCGGTCCTCGTTGCTGACGCCCCGTGGATTGCTCAAGAAAAGGACCGGATCGCCCTGGCTACGCATCAGCATGCCCTGATGATCCGATGGCATGAATCCAGTCCCCCACAGCCGATTGAACAGACTCTGCTCGGCAAAGTTCGTCTTGGCATGCATGACCACATAATGCGGCAGGTCTTCGTTCATGCTGCCCAGGCCGTAGCTGAGCCAGGCTCCCAAACTGGGACGGCCGGGAATTTGGCTGCCGGTTTGAATGTACGTGATTGCCGGATCGTGATTGATCGCCTCGGTAAACGTGCTATGAACCACGCACAGTTCCTTTGCGACCGTTGCCGTGTGCGGAAGCAGTTCGCTGATCCATACGCCGCGATCATTGTTTGGATAGTGCGTGAACTTGTATTTGCTCGGGCACAACGGCAATCCGTCTTTTTGATTGGCGGTCATCCCCGTCACACGCTGTCCATTGCGGACGTGATCGGGCAGCTGCTGGTTAAACATCTGCTGCATTTTTGGCTTGTAATCCCAAAGATCCAACTGGCTCGGGCCACCGCTCATGAACAGATAGATCACTCGCTTTGCTTTGGCAGGGTGATGCAATCCAGCCCCCTCATGACTCGACGCCATGCTGCGATCGGCATCAAACAGCCCGGCCATGGCCGCCGTTCCAACGCCCAGTGCCGAGCGGCCAAAAAGCTGCCGCCGCGTGATCATCAATTCGTGCTGTCGGATGGGATTTGACTGGTGCATTTTCGCAAACCATTGCGTCTTCTGGAGAAACACCCTCATTGTAACATGCGAATGCCGAGGCGATTGGGTGGCAATTCGGAAGCCTGGTGAATCCGTTGGGGTGGCGGCGCCACATTCGACAGCGAGCCCCCCGGGCGGAACGGCGCCGATCTGCTGGGGCTCTCCTGACGCCCGACCGCCAGCCGACCCGTCGAGGTCGCACCGTTTTCAAATCTTTCGTTCCCAACCGTGCGCAACGATGATTCGCTGATCGCCCCGGGATAGGCCGAACCTCGCCGCGAGGTGATGAAACGCCAGTCCCGCCGGATTGCTACGGTGCAATTGCCTGCATCATCAAAGCAGACAGGTAAGCGCCATAGGTTCCTAGTGCGTATCCGACGACCGCCAACAATACGCCGACCGGCGCGAGTGACGGATGGAACGCGGCCGCAACCACCGGTGCGCTCGCCGCGCCGCCGATGTTGGCTTTGCTGCCAACAGCCAGAAAGAAGAAGGGTGCACGGATCATCTTGCCGACGACCAACATCAGGGCCACATGGAAAAGCATCCAGATGCCACCAACCATGAACAGCCCAGGATGTTCGACCACCGCACGGATATCCATCTTCAGCCCGATCGTTGCCACCAAAAAAAAGATGCAGACCGTTCCGATCTTCGAGGCGCCTGCGCCCTCCAGGTTGCGAGCCTTGGTGAACGAAAGGATCACGCCACCGGTGGTCGCCAGAACGATTAGCCAAAAGAAGTGAGAATCAAGACTGAACTTGCTCAGGCTCGGTGCGTTGGACGATATCCACGGAGCCAACAGGTCGGCCATGAAATGGCTGATCGCCGTCACACCAAACCCGAAGGCAAGCACCACAAACAAATCGGCCGATGACGGAATCCTGGCACGGCTATTGGAAAAGTGTTCCATCTTTTCTCGCAGCCGAATCACGCTGGTCGCGTCGGCGCCGAACTTCGCGTCGATCCAATCCGCTTTGGCCACACCCCATAACAAGAAGGCCATCCAGATTTCGGCAATGAACACGTCGACCGCGACCATCACACTGAACAATTCCTCACTCGGCAAAAAGATCTCTTTCATGGCCGCTTGATTCGCGCCACCGCCTATCCAACTTCCGGCAACCGTCGACAAGCCGCGCCAGACCGCATTTCCATCCTCGCCTCCCACCAATTCCGGGTTGACCGTCGCGACCAGCAAGATCGCCACCGGTCCCCCCAATACAACTCCGACCGTGCCGGTCAGGAACATGATGATCGCTTTGGGTCCCAACCGCAGCACTTCGCGAAGGTCGATGCTCAGTGTCAGCAGCACTAAGCTGGCCGGTAACATGTATCGGCTGGCAACGAAATAAAGCTGCGATTGCTCGGGATCGACGACATCAAACAACGTGAGCAGCGAGGGCAGAAAATAGCACAACAACAACATCGGAAAGATTTTGTAGAACGTTTCCCAAATCGTTCCCTTCAGCGTGTTGGTCCAGAAGACAAGGCCAAGCATCGCCAACAAGATGCCCAGTATGACGGCATCGTTGGTGATCAACGGATCTTGTGGCACCAAATCTTCGGAACCGAGCTGAGCCGATGATGCCAAAGTGGGATCGAGCCAACTGATAACAACGAGTCCAACGCAAATGAAAAATTTGTGAATCATTGCGGTGGACGCCGATGGAGGGGACGGTGGCCGAGGATTTCCACGTTGCCTAAAAGCTTCAAGCTTTGACAGGCCTCTAGCGAGGTCGCGTGAGCTGGCTGAGATAGTCATCGGTCTCTTTGGTAATCCATTCGTCCGCGTCCACCATCTCCGATTCTGCGACCGGTTGCGATTGTCCCCACAGCAGAATTCCGCTGGCACGCCATGCCAAAAACCATCTTCCGAAGCTGGCAATCAATGCCGCCGGGACCGCTGCCAAAAGGCCGACCAGCAGCGGCACCAGATTCATCTGCAAAATAAATCCGGCATCAACCGCCACGTCGGTGCCGGAATCGAGTTGTAGACCGATCGAAGAAAGGGTTCCAGTGAAAGTCGCAAAAAGTGCCGCAATCGCAGGCAGGGCGGTCAGTGGCAAGAATGCCACCAGCAGATCCTCTTGCTTTACGGAAAACGCCAAATAGCAGGCAGCCAACGTCAGTATCAGGGAAGTGACGACAATCACCGTGATCAACGGCAAGCCACAGATTTGGATCAGAAGCGACAGGTTCATGACGTCGATCGGCCTCGCGGGGACAGAAACGTTTGCCGGCTGAATGTACCGGACCAGCAGATCGTCGCGAACTGCAATCCGCTGTCCAGTAGGTGGCCGACGACGCTGATGAAAATTCGCCGAAACTTCATCCGCCAGGTCGGGATCGTTTGCGTATCCCTCTAAATCCCGCAGTTGCATGAGCCGACGAACACCCTGCCGCACCGAGGACCGGCCGATCTCGGTAGAATGAAACGGCATTCCATTTCGCAGCCAATCACGCCGACCAAAGCCGATGCGGCTCAAGCCGAAGGATGAAATCTACCGCCGAGACCCTTGCTGATGAGACGCCGACGTCGCCTGCTGTTCATCGTCGTGACTGTGACGATATCGCTGTGCATGACCCTGGCGGTCGCTGAGTTGATTCTGCGCGTTCAGGCGGCTAGCGTGCGGAGCAGTGAATCGATGACCCCGGGCCTGATCGAGTATGATCGCCGGCTCGGTTGGAGATTGCAGGCGAACTGGAAAGGTCGTCACGAACATCGTGACTTTGCCGTTCGTTACCAGATTCCCTCGCACGGCTTCCGAGGCCCTTGGCCGCACGGCGAGCGGTCGGGAGAGTGCATTGCCCTGGTCGGGGACAGCTTCACATTCGGCTTGGGCGTGGAGGATGACGCCGTCTTCGCGCGGCTCCTCGAGTCAAACCACGGCCAGGGCGAGCGGCAGGTCCTCAACCTCGGTGTCCCCGGTTACAGCACCGACCAGGAATTGCTTCTGCTGGAGGACGTGATTTCGCGAACTCCGATCGACCACGTGATCGTGGTCGTCTGTCTGATCAACGACGTGCTGGATAACCAACGCCTGTTCCCGCTACAAGCGATGCAGGGCAAGCCACGGTTCCTTGTTAGCGAGAACGGTACGCTACGACTGGACAATGTGCCGGTCCCCACGAATCCGAAAACGGCCGCCGACATGCGGCAGAACCTGGCGTCCTTGGTGATCGGTGATCTGCCGGCTCAACAGGGAGCCGTGAAAGCTTGGCTAGGTCGAACGGAGATTGCCCGGCGATTGGGGCTGTTTCAACCGACGTTCGCGGCACCGCCCGGTTTTTTCGAGGATCGTTTTCGCGGCGCGCTCGAACTGTTCGATGCACTGGCCGAGCGGGGGCGGCAGGTGAGCGAAGAGCATGGAGCAAGTTTCACCATCGCCCT
The DNA here is from genome assembly GCA_963734865.1 of Pirellulaceae bacterium. Classification (GTDB taxonomy): domain Bacteria; phylum Planctomycetota; class Planctomycetia; order Pirellulales; family Pirellulaceae; genus CBDCUW01. Next base: position 76,762 of record CAVTIV010000014.1, on the reverse strand, counting down.
GCTGCCGGGCCGTTCCTTTGTGCAGGACCCGGATGGTTATTCCGCGAATTACCAAGAGTTCCTGAGGCGTTCGCTGCTGGAGCGGATCGGCGAAGCGGGAATCCCGGTCATCGATCTGGCCCTGCCGCTTCGGCAGTCATACGATTCGGGCGAGGGAACTTTCTTTCATCCCAACGACGGTCACCTCGATCCGGCCGGACATGCCAAAGTCGCCGCCCTGATCGAAGCGGCACTGGCAACCGGTTCTGCGATGCCGTAATCATGTCGGCTATCCCGCCCGTTGATCTCCGGGATGACAATCGAGGCAGGTCGAAACGGCCTAGTTGCGATCTTCCTTGGCCAATAGGTCGATGGCTGCAGCGGTCATGGTGATGATGCCGGTTCGCAACGAACGGTCGACATCGGGATAGTATTGGCTGCTATGCAACGATGGCGGCGGGACCCCCAACGCCGCGAAGCGATCCAACCGTTCTTGGCTGATCGTGCCCAAGCGATACATCAAGATCGGTACGCCGGCTTTGCCATATTGACTGAAGTCTTCGCCACCCATCGAGGGTTCGTCGACGACGACATTCTCTGTTCCCAGCGTTTTCTCGAATACCGCCTTCAGCCGTGCGGTCAGATCGGCGTCATTCTTCAGGGAGGGTGTTCCCTCGCTGACGGAAATCTCCGGCTCGGGCGCGTTGTAGCTCTGCGCGATGGCGACCGCTTTTCGCCGGATCGCCGCCAACACCTGCTGACGCACCTCGTCGCTGTAGCTGCGCACGGTGATCTGTAAATCACAGGTATTGCCGATGATGTTGTGCTTCGTGCCGCCATGAATCGAACCGACGGTTACGACCGCCGGATCGATCGGTCTGATCTCGCGGCTGACGATGGTCTGCAGCGACATCACCAATTCGCATGCCTGGACGCAGGGGTCGATTGTGGTGTGCGGTGCCGAACCGTGTCCACCGCGTCCCTTGACCTTGATATCAACACTGTCCACGTTTGCCAACGCATATCCCGACAGCACACCGACCTTGCCGGCAACTTTGTCCGCTTGAACATGGAGCGCGACGGCAAAATCAGGTTTTGGAAAACGATCGAACAACCCGTCCTTCAACATTGCCTTCGCGCCGGCACCGCGTTCTTCGGCCGGTTGCGCGATGACCATCAAAGTGCCCGCCCAATCGCTCTGGTGTTGGGCCAAGTAGCGCGCCGTAGCCACCAGGTTCGTCATGTGCAGATCGTGCCCACAGGCATGCATCACACCCACCGTTGTTGCACCCGGAATCTCGACTTGCACGGTCGATGCGAAGGGTAGAGGCGTTTGCTCGGTCACGGGCAGTGCGTCCAAATCACATCGGAGCATCAGTACCGGGCCCGTACCGTTTTTCAGCACACCAACCACGCCATGTCCGCCGACCCCGGTCGTCACGTCGAAACCATCCTCGCGAAAATGATCCGCGATCCGAGCCGCCGTCTTCTCTTCCATGAACGAGAGTTCAGGATTTGCATGCAGCCAACGATATGTTTCGAGCAGCGCTGGCATTTGTTGGTCGATCCAGGCGGCGGTTTTGGTCGGTTGATCCGCGCTACCGGTGGACCAAGCCAAAGCGACAACCAATATCAATATCAAGGAACGATTCACGGACTGGCCCTTCAGCAAGAGGCGGTGGATGGTCGCACAACAGTGTACCCTGTTGTGGCCGCCGCAGTATCCCGCGGCGACGCCACTGGCCGAACACGTGATTGACCGAAAACCATGGCTGATGAACTGCCCTTCCCGCACCATTCGTTCTCGGGCGAACCAGACCAGGGTCCTCACGCCCTCGTTTCGTCGGACATCGCCAGCCCGGTGACCGATCCCTGTACGATCGATAGCGCCAGCATTGCTGACTCGCTGCGATCGGCTGGTGTCGTGGAAATCATGTTGATCCATGGCACGTTCGCCGGCAACGACATCGTTGGTTTGATGCGCATGCTGCATCGCATTTCGCCGCGACTGAGCTCAGCGATGAAGACGCTGGGTAAGCAGTGGTTCGACCAGCTCGCCGATGAAAACGGAAATTACACGTCCGGCTATGCCGAATGTCTTTCACGGATGGTCAATATCGAACAACGAGACGACATTGCGGTGACCCGCGTTCATTGGTCCGGCGAGAATCACCATCTGGGACGCGCGCTCGGAGCGGTGTCGCTGTTGGACACGATGCTCGCAAGAACCTGGACGGGGGATCAGCGGCTGCTGCTGTTTGCTCATAGCCATGGCGGAAACCTGTTAGCCATCATCACGCTGCTGCTGGGATCGTCGCAAGGTGCGCGAGAGAAGTTCTTTCAGGCAATCCACATCCCACGACACGCGGTGTCGGCGGATCCCGTGACACACGATTCTGTGTCATCCCAGTTGGATCGTGTTTGCGCGAGCCTGATGGATGACCGGCGTCGGTCCAACTTGCCACAGATCGATATCGCCACCTTTGGAACCCCGCTTCGTTACGGATGGAACAACGGCATTTGCAAGAATTTGTTGCACTTTGTTCAACATCGTCCGTTGATCGAAGGTGAGCCGGCGCGAGCCGCCTTGCCGCAGTCGATTGGCGATATCGCTCATGCACGGGGCGGTGACTATGTGCAACAGATCGGCATTGGCGGTACCGATTTCCCGCACCCGTTCTTTGCCTGGGACAGCTGGCGTTCCGAGCGTCAGCTGCGCCGCATCTTTGAACCGACCGTCCGCCGACGCGACTTGCAGAAAAACCTGCGGCGCGGACACCGAGTGTCGCTCGACGGCAAGACGCTGTTGGTTGACTACGGATCGACCCGCGAACGCTGGAATCAAAAACTATTCGGGCACGGCGTTTACACCTGCCGTCAATGGCTTCCGTTTCATCTCCGTGAAGTCGTCAAAGAGTTCTATTCCTGATCGCTCCCGGCAATCTCGCTGTGGGCAGCGAGAACGCTGTTATGGCACCAACCAAAACAAGCCTGTCATGGTTGCCGCTTGAGTCAACCCGCCTCGCAGGCTGATCGGGACCGGGGGAACGATCCATGGGGCACAGTCCCCAGGCCGATAGTAACCCAACGCGTATTGGCATTCACCGGGAGCATGCACGCCCATCTTGTAGGGCAACACGGCAATGTTCGCAAAGAAGTGTGCCGACGAGACGACTGGCTGCAAGACAGGACCCGCGGTGTGACCATATCGCTCCAGGTTGTCCTCTTGGAAGTACAACGGCTTATGACAAAGATTCGATGCCTTCCAGGTCATGGTTGTTTGTACCCATGACCGTGGTGTGTAAGCGACTTGCTGCAACAGGCACTCCTTCGGTAATCCCCAGCTTTCACTGATGTACGCCAGGTCGGCTTCGCTCAGCCGACTGATCGGCAGTTCCTCGTTCGCGCCGTACTCGGTTTCGATCACCGCGTGCTCGTAAGCCAAGTCTCGCAGCCGGCCCGTTGCCAGCTCACGCCCCTCGACCGTTCGCCAAGTCCGGATCGCCTGCTTTTCATCAAATTCCTGTTTCAGTCGCAGGAATCGGTCCTCGTCAATCTCATCCGGACGGAACGGGGGACTGATGTCGAGCGAGACCTGGTTGATTGTCTGACTGGCGATTCGATCGCGGAATTCATCGCAGGTTAGCCCCGTCGCTTGCTTCAAGTCGGCGTCCCTCATGCGATCATACGTTCCGATATCGTCATCTTGCTCGTAGGGTCTCAAGGGACCCCGATCACGATCGTCGGCATTACGATTTCTCGATTGCTGGAACGGATTATCGATTGGCTCGGTATCGCCCTGCGGTCGTGGGGACTGTTGCAGGGGCTTGTCGACGACCGACGGTGCGCTGGGTTTTGTCGGCGGGTGTTCTCGCATCATGTCGCCCATCGATGGCCCCTGATCGGCCGCCGGTTTCTCATTGGGATCGGGCTGAACACCCGTGGCGCGTTGGGAATTGGGCGGCAGCAGCGGTTGCGGTACCGTCTCGGATCGCAACTCATTCATTCGTCGCGTCTCACTCGGCCGAGCCGGATCCACCGGCTGCTCGAGCGGCAGTTCCGGGCTGGTAGCGTCAATTCATTCGCAGGCCGTGTCGGCTGCGGATCGTCTCCGAACGGGTTTTCGAAAAAGTCTTGGATGCCGGTTGATCTTGGCGCTGCAGGATTTTCCCGGCGCAAGTCCGGCGGCAGCGCCAACGCGTCACCATCCTGCGGAGGCTGCGTCAGCCATGTGGCTTGAGAGATACCGGCCAGTTCTGGTTGTACCGTGGCGACCTGCAACGTACCGCGCTCACCGCTCGTGGACAGGTTCGCATCCACGTCGGTTGCCGCCGCTCCGCCGGAATCACTCGCGGGGTCGCTCGCAAGATCAAGCGTCATGGTTTCAGTGGAGGTTGGCGACGGAGCATGCTCGCTGCGGCGCCACCTCAAATTCCACCCATCGTGTTGCGGATTGTGTTGCTGCGGCGGTGCGAGCACATGTGAACCTTCCCGAGGGACGGGACGGAGCATCGTCGCCGCGGCGGGCCGGATGCCGACGTTGCCGTATGGCTGCGGTGTCGCGCCGCTACGCTGCGAAGGGAATCTGCGCGGCGGGAATTGCGCCGGCGCTGGTGCGGCGATCCCTACGGCCAGCAGTGATAAACTAAATCGAGTCGCCCGGCTGAACATCCGGACTGTAATTAGGCGCTTCTTGCGTGATCGCAATGTCATGCGGGTGGTTCTCCCTCACCGTCGCAGCCGAGACGCGGATGAACTTTGCATCGCGTCGCAGCTCGTCGATCGTCCATGTTCCGACGTAACCCATCCCTGCTCGCAAGTCCGCCCACCAATTGGTAGACGTAATCGCTCAAGGGTCCTTTGAACGGCACGCGGCCTTCGACGCCTTCGGGGACAAGCTTGTCCGCCTCGGTGCCTTTTTGCCGATACCGATCACTACTTCCTTCAACCATCGCACCCATCGATCCCATCCCGCGGTACGACTTGAAGGTTCGTCCTTGGTACAGAATCATCTTGCCCGGACTCTCGGTCAGCCCTGCAAACAGGCTGCCGATCATCACGGTACTCGCTCCGGCCGCGAGAGCCTTCGTGATGTCACCGCTGAAACGAATTCCGCCGTCAGCGATCACAGGTATGTTTCTCTCGTCAGCGATCCGCACCGCTTGCAGGATCGCCGTCACCTGCGGAACACCGACACCGCTGATCACACGCGTCGTACAAATTGATCCGGGCCCGATGCCGACTTTGATCGCATCGGCGCCGGCGTCAATCAGGTCTCGAGCACCCTCGGCTGTCGCGACGTTTCCCGCCACGACGTCGATGTCCCAATCTCTCTGCTGTTTGATCTCCCGGACGGTCTCGATCACGTTCTTGCTGTGCCCGTGAGCCGAATCGACAACCAGCAAGTCGACGCCTTGTCGAATCAGACTCTCAGCCCGCTCGAACCCGCCAACTCCGATCGCCGCACCGACCCGCAATCGTCCTTGCGAATCTTTGCAAGCACGGGGGAACCGCTTCATCATGTCGATGTCGCGGATCGTAATCAGTCCCGTCAGTTTTCTATCTTCGTCAACCAGCAAAAGTTTCTCGACCCTTTTTCCCGTTAAAATCCGCTCAGCTTCCTCAAGCGTTACATTCCCCACTGCCGTCACCAAATTCTCCTGGGTCATCACCTTCGAGATTGGGAGGTCTGGGTCCTCTAGGAACCGTAGGTCGCGGCGGGTCAAGATTCCCGCCAGCGTGCGGTCGGCGTACACGATCGGGATCCCTGAGACGTTCGCCTCGTCCATCAGTTCGGCGGCGCGACCCACCCGCACATCCGGTGGCAGGGTGACCGGGTCAATGATGATGCCATTGGCCGAGCGTTTGACCTTCAATACCTGTTCGGTCTGACTTCGGATCGACAAGTTTTTATGGACGATCCCAAGCCCTCCTTCCTTGGCCAGTGCGATCGCCATTTCCGACTCGGTGACGGTATCCATCGGCGAAGAGATCAGTGGGATCTGCAGACGGATCCGATCGGTCAGTCGTGAGCTGACATCGACCTCGCTGGGCACGAATTCGCTATACCGTGGCACCAGCAAAACGTCGTCAAAGGTGACACCCATCAGGCCGATTTTGTCTTCAGTCATGCGTGGTGATCCGCAGCAAGTATCTCGGCAATGTCTCTCAGATGCATCCGAGTGAACTCAGCGATTGCCAACAGGAAAAACCGAGAATTATGCCCCAAGCCGAAGATGATGAGTAGGTGCCGCGTGATTTTCACGAAGCTTGTCCGTGCACCGTTGGTGCCGGCAACCGTTGGAAGATTGTGGTTTGCGATGATTCAACGAAAGGGGCCATCCCGCCGCAGCAAGGCGAACCATGTCACCTTCCGGAGGTGGGATTGACGAAAATCGCGGCACGCGGTAGACTCTCCAACAGAAAAGGGAAGCGAAGGCGACGAAGCAACTTACGACCTCCCCGTGTTTGAGCCCAATGAATGAATTCGGGTCGACGGTGAGTTCCTTCTTTCAATCGTGCCTTCGACATTGCAGTATGTTTGTCAGCCTCCGGATTCCGGCGGTTGCACTTTCACGACTTCTTTTGCTCCCCCTCTCTCTGTGTCCCACACAATGGCAGATTCGTGGGTTGGCTTACGCGTGTCGCACGGCGTGGAGGCCTGATCTATTTAACGTGTTTGGAGTGATGTAAAGTGTTGCAAGGTACGATCAAAAAGTTGACTGAAAAAGGTTTCGGATTCATTGAGGGTGAGCGGGGAGATATCTTCTTCCACCACTCGTCGGTGGAAGGAGAATCCTACGAGAGCCTCCGTGAAGGCCAAAAGGTGGAATACACCGAGGGTCGTGGCCCGAAAGGACCGCGAGCCGAGAACGTGAAGGTCGTTGCAGACTGAGCACAGCTCTTGGCGTCGAGCGATTGACGCCACAATCCAATCGATCATCTGCTCGGCGGGTCTTGACCCGCCGGGCAGTTTTTTTTAGTTCCCTAGCGGCGCTGTAGATAGCCAAACAGATCGCGGATCCCCTGCTCGCTGAGGTTCTCCAGCAAGCCGGTCGGCATGATCGAAACGTTCGACCGTGTCCGCTGTTCGATCTCATCGGTGGGAATCACGACGCGATCGGTGGTGGTCAACAGCGTCACCGACTGCAGAGAGTCCGATTCGATCAGACCGGTGATGACCCGGCCGTCGGTGGTCACGATCACCTGCATTTGGTAGTCGTTGGCGACCGAGGCGCTGGGGTCAATGATGTTTTCCAGCATGTAGTCGAGATTGTTGCGTTGGGCGCCGGTAAGATCGGGGCCGATCTTTCCGCCCTCACCAAAGAATCGGTGACAGGTCGCACAATGTTTGCTGAACAAGGCATTGCCGTGAATCAAATCGGCTTGCGCAATCACATCGGCGGTCAGCCATCGTTGCACCGACTCAATTTGCCTGGCACGATCGCTGGGTGTCTCACGCAGTTCGCCCCACAACCGTTTTACCCGCGTCGTGATCGCATCGCTTCCGATCGCGCGCAGTTGGCGAGCGGTGAATGCCGTGATGTCGGATGGAGGGATCCTGTTCTGCTCGACCGCATCGAGAAACTTCACCGCCCATGGCTCGCGAGAGGCGAGTGTTTCGATGGCGACCTGCTTCTCGCCTGGGGTCAGCGATTGGTAGACCTGCAGAATGGCCAGCGCGGTGTCGGCGGATTGAAATTGCGCCAACCCCCGTATCGCCACCTGACGCACGTCGGGGTCGTTCAGCAGCGTGAACAAAAGCTGGTCAAATCCTGCTTCCCGGCTGTCCACCAGAGCATCGATCGCTCGCCGCCGAATCTCGGGCATCAGCGACCGATCGACCGCCGACGCCTTCAACGAATCGATCGCCCGTTGGTCGGTAAACTTCAAGGCAAGCCGAATCGATTGTTCGCGGACCAGGCTGTCGTTGTTTTGCGATAATCGTTCGTACGCCGATCGCCATGAGTCCGGCATCGACACCTGGCGCCGACCTTCGAGCCCCTGCAGAATGCCAGTCAACACATCCGATGCGCTGTCGGCATCCGTTTCGTCGGCGAGTCGGACGGAGAGCAATTCCAATCCTTGATCCGAATATTTGGACGACGCGATTCGCCGCGAGATATTCGTCCTTAGGCGAGGGATAGCGGCTCGGGTCGCGAGTGTCGCATAACGTGGCAGGTCGTCGTCGATCAATGGCTCGACCCCGTACCAATCCATCAGGGGCAGGTTTTGATCGGCCGTATCTTCGGCTCGCGATGACAAGGCTTCGGCCAGCGACCAACGGTCTTTCAGATTCAACCGCTGCAGCGCACAGGCAAGTGCCAATCGCACACGCGGCGATGGATCATTCAGCGCCATCTTGACAAACCGATTCAGGGCAGCCGGACGAGGCATGCGGTCTTCACACAACAGCGTCACCGCCCAGCCGCGAATGGTTTCCTCGGGGCTCGCCAATAGCGACTCCAACTCGTCGTCCGACAGTCCGCCCGTCACATGCAAGGCCCACAGCGCCCTCAGCTTCTTTGCCACCGATGACTGTTCGTCCAACATCGTCGTCAACTCGCCGTGAACCGCTGACATCTCGCCACCGGCGGAACAGCGTTCCTGCAGCAGTCGTCGCGCGTGCCGAACATGCCAATCGTTGTCGTGCAGCTGACAGGCGACCAATTCAGCATCGGAAAGCTTTCCCAGATCGACCGGTGTGAGATCCGTCTTCAAGTACGTCAAGCGATAGATTCGACCGGTTTGTCTGCGTGTGTTGCGTGTGCTATGACACTCGCCAGTATCGGACCAGTCGCTCACGTAGACTTCGCCACCCGGTCCATAGGCCAGCGTCACCCCCATGAACCAAGGATCTTTGCTGCGCATCAGGTCGGGGCCGTGGGACGCGACGTAACCCGAACCGGATCGTCGGAGCAGATCGTTGTTGATTCGCCGCCCGTGAATGTTGTTGGTAAACAACTGGTTGCGATAAAACGCTGGAAAGTTGTCGCCCAGATAGATCATGGTTCCGCAATGAGCATGGCCGCCTCCTGCCTTGTCCTCGGCCTCGGTTCCGAGACCGTTGCGGACGTTGCCCAATCCGACAAAGTGCATGTGATCGGCAATCGTGTCGATTCTCTGATATGCAAACTCGCTGCTCTGGCGTCCCCGCCACGGTTCATAGTGTGCGCCTTGGATCACCTGAAACAGGTGCGGATTGACACAGTTGCAGACAAACGAGTCACCGACGTCATTCCAATCGATTCCCCATGGATTGGTTGTCCCGTCCGCAAATGGCTCCCAGACATGGCGAAGGGGGTGGTAACGATAGACGCCGCCATCAAAACGGACACGGCTCTCTTCAGGCGTGCCCGGTTTGCCAATCAGCGACCAATTCGTGCGTCCATGCGTTCCGTACAGCCAGCCATCGGGACCCCAGGCGAAACCGTTTGCCAAATTGTGCGCATTGGCATGATTTCCGAAACCATCCAACAGCACTTGCGGCTCGGCGTCGGGTACGTCATCGCCATTGCGATCGGGAATGAAGTACATGCATGGCGGCGACATCACCCAGCGCCGCCGAATCCGACCTCGATCCCCGTGACATAATTCAATTGATCATAAAACACAGTGCGATGGTCAAATCGCCCGTCTCCGTCGCTGTCTTCCAAGATTACGATCCGGTCGCCCGGCGAGTCACCGTGCTGGGGATAGTTGTAGGCCTCGGCCACCCACAACCGTCCCCGGTCATCGATGCAAAAACCGATCGGTTGCATTACATCTGGTTCACCGGCAAACAGGGTCACCCGAAATCCTTCGGGGACCTGCATCGTCGCGGCGGCGTCGGTGGGCGAGAGCGGTTCTTGGGCCGAGTGGGCTTCCTCCGCACCGGCGGCGAATAGTCCGGCACTGCCAGTGATCGATCCCGCGGCCGCCAGCAGCGCGACGCGAAATAAAAAATGGAATCGATTGAAAACAGCAGGGGTGCAGTCGGATCGCATCAGTTGCCTTCGTCTTGAAACCAAGTGGGACGAAAAGAAGATGGTAATCCATTGTGCATCAAGATATCGCCCGCCGCGCCGCGAATCCGAGTGGCCAATGTCAGGCGAGCCAAACTCCGATTGCCGCCCTCTCGACTCATTTCTTCTCCAGCAGCAGGCAATCGAGTCCCACCATGTACGACTTGATCGCCGAATCGTTCGCACCCACGGACTCCAGCATCAATCGGTGCTTGCCAGCTTTCAGCGGTACCGTGTCCAACGTCAGGACACCGGTCGTGCGAACATCGGGATGGTCGTAAAGATCGATCGAATTGCCCACAGCTTTGCCATCGAGCTTCAAGTTGATGATCGCATAGTCGCGAGCCGTCGTCAGCACGGCGCCGACTTGGTAGTCGCCGTCCTGCGGGACATCGAACTCAAGCGCCAGACTCGCGGGGGGCGTCGCTCCGGTCCAGAACAACTGCTTTCCTCCACTCCAGCGATCCTTTTTGAATCCGTCCATCTTCTGAACGCTCGTTTTGCCACCGCTGATTTGAACGACGGTCATCGATTCGCCTTCAATCGCACCCGGGATCTGTCCGTTGTCGCCGATCTCCGGCGAGACTCCTCGATCGGATCGCTGACCGGCGGCGGTATAAACCTTCGGTTGGCTTTCTTGCCACTGGGCATCATTGACCGCTTTTCGACTTTGGGTCAGCACAAACGTTCCCTTCATTCCACCGACGACGATGTCGGGAATCCCGTCCTGATTGGTATCGTGCACACTCAGCTGCCGACCTATCCCCGAGCTGTTCCCGGCTCGATAAGGGATCCAATCCACTTCCTTGCCGGAACGATCCAGGCGGAACCAGTAGACGACCGGATCGGCATCCCACATCGGACTCTGGCGATGATGTGACCAGAACGTTTTGCCTGTGACGATGTCCTTCAAACCGTCGCCATCGATGTCGACCAGGTTGACCGAATGAAGTTCGCTGAACACGATGCCGTAGCGATTCTGTTCGGGGCGGTCACCCATGATCAAGTGATGCTTGAATGTGATCGCGCCGTCCTGACGAATCTGTTCGTACCAGCCAAGTCCAAAATCATGTGCCGCGTGACTGGTGATCACGTCGTTGTCGCCGTCGCCATCCACATCGTAGGCATACATCTCGGCACCGCCATATGAATTCGAGAACGATGTCTCATGCAGTTTCCAACGACCGGCTTCCGCGTCGCGTTCGGGTTGCTCGAACCAGCCACCGGAAAAGATGATGTCGGCCAGCCCATCACCGCTGACGTCGCCGACACCCAACCCGTGGCCGAATCGCGGCGGAGCGATCTGTGCCGAGACGGGATGAAACGTCCAGGAGCCGAACGGTTCATCCTCGTTCAGCGTGGCAAACCCGAAAAAGCCATCTCGCGTGCACACCAACTCGGGGCGAGCGTCACCAACCAGGTTGGTGAATTGAGGCGACTCGTTGGAAACCCAGTCGATCACCTGGTGCTTTTGCCAGTGACCTTGACGATCGGCACCTGAATTGCCATCGCCACCAGGATTTTCGTAGACATATGCCGGGGTACCGGGAAAACCAACAGTGAACACATCGGGATTCCCGTCGTCGTCAAAGTCGTACAGCCAACTGAAAAAATTGTTCGCATAGCCCTCGAGGTTCTGGGCTACCGGCTCGTAGATCTCGTGCTTGTTCTCGAAATCCGGCCCCTCGTACCAGTAGGGTCCGCAGACCACATCCGCCGCGCCATCGCCATTGATGTCACCCGCAGTCGCCCCTTCGGAGTAGTACACATCGCTCAGCTGCTTCGTGTCGAACGAGATCAGGGTCCGTTGTTGAGCAGACGCAGCAGATGGGGATTGGATGACGAAAAACGCCACAACAGTGACCGGCCACATGTATTCCAGCAGACAACGCATGAGTTCATCTTTGGTTAGCGTTTGGAAGGCGGTCGCCAGTTGACGTCGCATCGAGCACCGCCGCTTCGAGGCTCAACGATTTCGAGAGCCGATTCGGTTTTAGAAGGCCGGATCAGTATATCTGGAAATCGCCAGGCACATCGGAATGACAACTGGGACCAATACCAACTGGGACAAATACCAAGTATACGGCGTCATCCGGTGGCGAAGAACAACCAGTCGGTTTGTTCGTGCCCCACGAGTACGTTGACGGTATGAATCGGCTCGACCGAGACCTGCTCGAATGTCGCGTGCAGGGCCCGCGAAAAAGAGCTGTTTTCGGCATAGGACCAGACGGCCAGGATACCGCCTTCTCGGAGATGCCCCTTTGCTGTGGCCAGCCCGTCGGGCGTGTAGAACGGATGTCCCGCATCGCCCAGCGGGTCACTGGGTGAATGATCAACATCGATCACGATCAAATCGAATGATTCACGCGGCTGCTCTTGCAGTCGCTGATAGACATCGCCGAGGCTGATCTGCAAGTTTGCGGCGGCATTCAATTCGACCGAAAGGGGAACAAGCCCGTCGCGAAGCCAGGCGATCACCGCTGGCAGATACTCGATGACCTCGACCGATGCCACGCGGTCGTGGTTCAGCAACTCGGCGGCGGTATAGCCGAGTCCGAGCCCGCCGACGAGCGCCCGTAAGTTGCGGCCGCCGTGGATCTCGACCGCCCGATTCGACAGCGCGCGTTCGGAATCGGTGTTGAAGCTGCTCATCAAGAACTCGTGGTTGAGCGTCACCTCGGTGACCAGAGTTCCCGGATCGGAGAGCAGTTCACGTCGGCGGAGGCAAAGGGGCCCAAGCGGCGTTTGCTCATAGGCCAGGATCTCGAGCTTGGATGGATTCATAATCGACAAATCTTCATGGCATATTCATAGATCCTGCCGCAACCGATGGATCCGACGTTGAGGTGTGGTTGGGGGTGTGGCGCCCTGGAATCTGGCCCAACAATCGGTATGGTAATCCTCGACGACAGGCTCGCGCACAAGGAGCCGGCCGTGAGTATACTCTCGGTTCAACACTCGACTTGCCGTGTTCGGCCCGATCCGGCTCATTGGATCGTTCCCTGCCGGCCTATGTTTTCCGATTTGCTGGGCTTTACCACCATGAACCGTCTCGTCGTCCCATCACTCCTTCTACTCCCTTTTGCCCTCATTCCGGCCATTTCTCAGGCTGAATATGAAGGGATGAAGTATCGGATCCCGCAGGATACGAACACCCTGATCTTGATCAACGCTGAAAAGATGTTTGGGTCGCAGGTTGCTGACCACGAACGTTGGGAAGCACGCCGCAAGGCTGCCTATGAATCAGGGATATCGGCACTTCCACCCGATGCCGCGCAGGTCATTCTTGCTGAACGGAGGGATCATGAACTTGGCAAGTCCGTTTGGGAACTCGGGCTGGTCAAGCTGACCGGCGACCGCAACGTGACGACGGTGGCACAAAGGTTCGGCGGAGCGATGGACGAAATCGTTGGGCGTTCAGCCGCGCGACTTCCGGGTGATCACTACGTTATACAGTTGATGGGAGACTTGCTCGCCTCCTACACGCCGGCCAATCGTCAGGACGTCAGCCGCTGGCTTCGGTCAACCGATGTGGGTGCCGGCTCGACTTTGCCCCCCTATCTCGAACAAGCGTTTGGCTATGCGACCAAAGTCGGTACTCCGATCGTGATGGCGATGGACATGACGGGCGTCATTTCGGAGGCCGAAGTTCGAAGCAAGATCGATAGCTTTGAGTCATTGAAGGACTCGGGGCTATCGGCAGATGCATTGGCGAAACTGGTCAGCGGTATCCAAGGCATCACGTTGGGCATCACCCTGCAAGAGGATGCGATTGGCGCAGTTCGCGTCGATTTCTCGGAATCACCCGAGATGTTGTCCAAGGTCGGCAAGTCGTTGTTGATCGAAGTCCTGCAGCGTCAGGGAGCGATGATCGACGATCTGCACGACTGGCAACCCTCGATCAGCGGAAACACATTTTTGCTACGCGGCAAACTATCGACCGATGGCGCGACGACGTGTGATGAGTGTCCTCGAACTCCCTCATACGCTCGCCAATGCAATGGTCGCGTCCACTTCACCAGGGGCCGATCAGGAGGGATCGGCGAAGTTGATCGCTACCCAACAGTACTACAAATTGATCACGGCATTGTTGGACGACTTGCGAGCAAAGCCGAAGCGTGATCATGTGCAGACGTTTGGTCAAGCGGCAATCTGGTACGGCAACTACGCTCGCAAGATCGACCGTTTTCCGATCCTCAACGTGGATGAAGAATTGCTGAACTACGGCACGGCCGTGGCAAACAGTTTGCGCGACGCCGAGATGGCGATGAAAGGTGTCGGCATGCGAACTTCCGTGCGGACGGCCAGCAACAATCCGGTTTCCAGTGGTTATTACGCTTACGGCGGGGGCTACCGGGCCGGTTCGGGCTATGGCGGTGGCATGTACGGATCACAGGGTTACACGGCGAGTGTTGGACCTGGCCAGGCCTCCCTTCGAGCCAAGGGGAACAGCGACGCTGTCATCCGTGGCCAGGAACGGACCAGCGGTGCCGCTACCGTCCAGCAAATCTGGGTCGGGATCGACCAGGCGACCGCGCAAATCCGTCGCACTCTGACCGCCAAATACAGTGCCGACTTCTAACGGATTGTTGTCCTGTCCGTAGAAAATGCCGGCCGTCGGCCCCGCAGGCATGCGGGGCATCGAGGGTGTTGCTTGTATCGGGAAATTGAAGACGGGAAACGATACGGTCTTTGAGAACCTGCCCGAGGTCTACCAGCAGATGTTGCCCAAGATCAGCAGATCCTGAAGCCGGGATGGCAGGGATCGCTGGCGGACCAGAACGACGATGACAAGCATGTGCGCTTCAACAAAACCCCCGCTTCGTGAGTGGGCCGGTTCGCAGAGTGAGCCGCTAATCCTGTTCGCGAATTGCCTTGCGAACTCGATGGAACCCGCTTTTCATCTCCTCGCCAGCGAGTTTCAGAGCGGCGAATACGTTGTCGGCCGTTTCACCGACTGCCGAGCTCACCGGTTCGTACTGACCGTTCAGCTCGTCAATTTTTGCCGACAGTCGATCGTATTCGGACTTGGCGTCCATGCTTGCCAGATGCATTTTTAGCTTCAATTCATCTCGTTCCTGCTTGAGCGCCTTGATAAGTGCTTCCACCGCAGAGCGTTGATCGGACATGACATTTCTTTCAATACGTGATTGTTGTGAAGTTTTAGGCGATCGCCCAAAGGTTAGCAGGCAGGAGGCATTCCTGGAGACGCTTTCTCTCGCCCCAAACGCCACTTGCCCGCTGGCAATGATATCAGGTGAAACGGATATCCGATGAATCGCTTGCCTCTTCCCCTGTCCCTCTGTTTTACCAGCATTGGAGAAATAGGTCTGAATTGTCGCATGGTTCGGCAATTTCACATTGCCAACGCTATTCCCGCCGCTTGATTGTCAATAAGATTGGTATTGTCGTTAACTGAAATGGACGCTTCGTTGGAGACCTACACATGCCAAACGTCACACATCTTCTTTGCATTGGATTGATTGCATCTTGCGTGACACTTGCGTCGCAGCGCCGGGTGAGTGCCCAGTCGGCGGTTGTCGTCGCGGAGGTTCCGAGCGTGGTCGGGTATACCGCCGAGCGTCGCGGTCTGTTCGGGCGCAGGATCGTCTATCGACCCGTGGTCACCCCGGTCGCTGCCACTGTACCTGTGGCGCCAACGGTGGCGGTGGCCCGGCCCGTGATCTCAACGGCAGGCGTTGCGGTGGATTACGCTCCCATGGCCGCCCCCGTGACCAGCTATTACGCGCCATCGGCACCGGTCGTGACCCGCTATTACGCGCCGTCGGCACCGGTCGTGACCCGCTATTACGCTCCCGCGCAGCCCGTCGTGGTGCCGGTCCGATCGTATCGTGTTCGCGTCGCTCCCTACATTCCTGTTTTTGGGTTTTAGCCTGTCTTTCGGTTTCGAGAGCCGCTGATTCGTCACTGCGATGAATGGATCCCGCGGTTCATCTTGATACCCCATGGTTCGCGGGCCCGCGCGCTGCAACCGCATCAACGCGGTTGCAGGCGGTGACCGTCATCGGTCGTCATTCATTGGATCGGCGGACGAATTCTTCTTCCGGTGACGCGGGTCGCAATCGGCGATCCCCTGTACCGCGTTGCCATCGGTACGTCGCTCGACTATTTTCTCTCCCAAGGCGCTGGATTGGGATCGGGTCTTGACGCCGTTCTAGGATCTCCGGGTTTACCGGGATCGCCCGCATCTCTTGCTACACTGGCATCGCAATGATCTGTCTTGGGGTTCATCGCACTCGTCGCATGTCCTGTCGATTCGCATCAAGATCGTTGCCAACACAGGACGCATGCCGGATGAAGATTGGGCGAACGCGCCTCGGGGGGATTCTTTCGGTCGTCATCCTGACGATGGTGCTCTCAACGCTCGGGTGCAGCTCGACGACAAATGAGTATGTACCGCCGCCGCCGCCGGTGGTCATCGTGGCCCATCCGATCCAGCAGGAGATCACGATGTTCGTCGAGGAGAATGGCACCACCGAGGCGGTCCGGGAGGCGGAGGTGCGATCGCGCGTTCGCGGCTTCATCGAAGAGATCGAATTTGCAGCCGGCCAGGAGGTCAAGACGGGTGACATTCTTTATCGGATCGAACAGGCTGAGTACTTGGCAGCGAAGAATGCAGCGATCGCGGCGCTAGAAGCGTCGGATGCGGCGATCCTGGTTGCCGAAGCATCGGTGAAAACGGCGAATGCGGAAGTCACACGAGCGCAGCAGGATTTTGAGCGGCAGGCGTCCTTGATCAAACAAAACGCAACTTCCCAAGCGGAATACGATGCCGCGTTTGCGGCCAACGAATCAGCCGTGGCAAGTCGCGATTCAGCGACCGCCAGTGTCGCAGCCGCCAAAGCGGACAAAGCCCGGGCCGAAGCGACCTTGGAGCAGGCCGAGCAGGATTTTGATTACACCATCGTCAAGGCCCCGATCGATGGCGAAATCACGAAGACCGACATCAAACTGGGCAATCTTGTCGATAACGGCACCGTGTTGGCGAGGGTGATTGATCGGAGCCAGATTTTCGTCAACTTCAACGTCAGCGACCGTGAGGTGCTGCGCTACAACGACGCTCGACGCCGTGAGTTATCGCCTGGCGAGGAATTGAAAAAGTTGGATTGGAGTACTTTTCCGGTCTACCTTCGCCGCGAAACGGATCAGGGGTTTCCCTATCAGGGACACTTGGAATACGTCGATCAGGAAGGTGTGGACCCAAGCACGGGAACGCTCGCTCTGCGGGCCATTTTCGACAATTCCCAAGACAATTTGCTGGTTGGGTTGTTCGTCCGAGTTCGCCTGCCGACCAATCAGCAGCAAGCTTTGCTAATCCCGGAAAAAGCGACCCAGCGTGACCAGCAGGGCGTTTACGTGCTGGTCGTCGACGAGCAAAGCATGGTTCGTCGTACGGACATAACAATTGCGAAGAAATTCGAAGGATGGGTCGTCGTGGAAAGTGGTTTAACGGCCAACGACCTGGTGATCATCGAAGGGATCCAGCGTGCCCGGCCGGGGACGTCTGTCGCGCCGCAGGAAGAGACGATCACAGTCAGCGACGATGCATTGATGCGCGGTGGCGACGAGGCGGGTCCCGACGATCGCAGCGAGCCGGTGAATGTTTCCGAGCCGCCGAATGATTTCCGAGTCGCCGAATGTTTCCGAGTCGCCGAATGTTTCCGAGTCGCCGAATGTTTCCGAGCCAAAGGCGAACTGAATACGAACCTTGTTCGATTGACGCCGCATGTCACGCTTCTTCATCTACCATCCTATTTTCGCCTCGGTGATCTCGATCGTGATCGTGATTGCCGGTTTGGTGTCGTTCGGATCGTTGCCGGTAGCCAAGTTCCCGCCCATCTCGCCTCCGACCGTCAAAGTCACGGCGGTCTATCCAGGCGGCAACGCTCGGACCATCGCCGAGACGGTGGCAACGCCAATTGAAACGGAGGTCAACGGTGTCGAGGGCATGATCTACATGTCGTCGACGTCTGCCAATGACGGTTCTTACGCACTGACCGTGACGTTTGAATTAGGCACCGACATGGATATCGCATCCGTTTTGGTGCAAAACCGAGTTGCAATCGCCGAGCCGAAACTTCCCAGCGAAGTACGCGCTCAGGGGATCACCACCAAGAAGCAATCGACGCAGATCCTTCAATTCATCGCGTTGACCGGTTCCAAGGAATCACTCGATGCCCTGTTTCTTAGCAATTACGCATTGGACATCAAGGACGAGTTGAGTCGTCTGGACGGAGTCGGCGAAGTCCAGGTATTTGGGGCTGGCGACTACAGCATGCGGATCTGGCTCGATCCGACAAAATTGAAGCAACGCGGACTGACCACCGAAGATGTGGTGAATGCCGTCAAAGAACAAAACGTCCAAGTCGCAGCTGGTCAGATCGGAGCGCCGCCGGCACCGGACTATGTCGCATTTCAATTGTCGATCAATACCCAAGGCAGGCTCGTCGACAAGGAGGAATTCGAGAACATCATCGTAGCGACTGGCGAAGGGGGTAGCACCCTACGAGTCAAGGATGTGGCTCGCGTCGAACTCGGTGGCAAAGACTACACGTTTGACTCCAAGTTCAATGGCCAGCCATCGGCGTCGATCGCGGTGTACCAATTGCCAGGCGCCAATGCGATGACAACGGCCGCGCTGGTTCGCGAAAAGATGAAGCAGTTGAGTTCCGCCGGTAGCTGGCCGGCGGACGTGCAGTACGCGATTCCTTTCGACACAACACTGTTTGTCGAAGCATCGATCGCCGAAGTCTATGAAACGCTGTTCATCGCTGCGACGCTTGTCATCATCGTCATCTTTGTCTTTCTGCAGGATTGGCGGGCGACGATTGTTCCGGTGATCGCGATCCCGGTTTCTCTGGTCGGAACCTTTGCCGTGATGAGCGCGATCGGGTTCTCGATCAATATGCTGTCACTTTTTGGCGTCGTGTTGGCCATTGGTATCGTGGTGGACGACGCCATTGTGGTGGTGGAGAACACGACCCGACACCTGGCCGACGGCTTGAACCCCAAAGATGCGGCCGTCAAAGCGATGTCCGAAATCACGGGACCGGTGATCGCAACGACGCTGGTCCTGCTGGCGGTGTTCGTGCCCAGCGCGTTCATGGGTGGGATCACCGGCCAGCTGTTTCGGCAATTCGCGTTAACCATTTCAGCAGCGGTTTTGATCAGCACGATCAACGCGTTGACGCTCAGCCCGGCGCTGTGTGGAATCGTGCTGAGGGCACCCAAACAAGCGAGTTTCGTTGGCTTTCGTCTGTTCAACCGCGGTTTTGACCTTGTGACCGGCGGTTATACCGGATTGATTCGACGTTTTGTCCGGTTGGTGTTGTTGGTTGTCCTGGTGTACCTCGGATTGGTCGCGACGACCGGTCTGACGCTCAGCCGGTTGCCAACGGGGTTCGTGCCACCCGAAGACCAGGGTTACCTTTTTGTCGATGTCCAGCTACCCGATGCGGCCTCGCTGCATCGAACCCAACAGGTGATGAATGAGCTTGATGCGATCTACGAAGATACCCCTGGTGTAGCCGACACGGTATCGATTGCCGGCTATACGATGCTCGGTGGGTACGCGGGATCCAATCTGGGCATGAGCGTGGTCGTTCTGGAACCATGGGATCAACGTCAAGCGAGCGGGAAGCGTTTGCCGGAGATCGTTGCTTCCCTGCAGAAGCGATTCCGCGAGGTCAACAGGGCGATCGTCTTTGCGTTCGTTCCCCCACCCATCGACGGGCTCGGTGCAGCCGGTGGGTTTCAAATGGAATTGCGCGACACCGGGGGTGCCGGTTACGGTCAGTTGCAGCAAACCGCCGAAGATCTGCTCCAAGCAGGCAGCGGACAAAGCGGATTGTCCGGGCTGAATTCCTCGTTTCGAGCGAACGTTCCACAGTTGTTTGCCGATGTCGATCGCGTCAAAGCGAAGACGATGAACGTACCGTTGAACAGTGTCTTTGGGACCCTTCAGGCCTACCTGGGTTCGGCCTACGTCAACGACTTCACACTCAACAACCGCTCCTACCAAGTTCGGCTGCAGGCTGAATCCCAGTTCCGCAGCTCGGCCGATGATATCGCGAAATTGGACGTCCGCGATGCGACAGGAAAGATGGTTCCGATGGGGACGATCGTCGATGTCCGCGACGACTTCGGTCCCTCCGTTGTGCGCCGGTACAATCTCTACCCCAGTGCATCGATCAACGGTTCCGCAGCACCCGGATTCAGTTCTGGTCAGGCGATTGAACTGATGGAACAGGTGGCCAACGCTCAGATGTCAGCCTCCTATGATTTTCAGTGGACAGGAATGTCGTACCAGGAAATCGAAGCCGGGAGTGGCCAGGCGATGGTTTTCCTGATGGCGGTGATCTTTGTGTTCCTGGTATTGGCGGCACAGTACGAAAGCTGGACGAGCCCCGCTGCGGTGATTGCCGTGGTTCCCCTTGCTGCCCTGGGGGTCGTGCTGGCCCTGGTGATGCGCGGCGCCGACAACAACACTTACACACAAATTGGGATCGTGTTGCTGGTCGCTTTGGCTAGCAAGAATGCGATTCTGATTGTCGAATTTGCCAGTGAAGAACGGCGCAAGGGGATCGCCATCGGTGATGCCGCCATCAACGCAGCCAAACTTCGTTTCCGCGCCATCTTGATGACCGCGTTTTCCTCGATTCTTGGATTCTTGCCGCTGTTGGTCGCCAGCGGTGCGGGTGCGGCGAGTCGACAAGCGGTCGGAAACGCGGTCGTGGGCGGAATGATCGCCGCCACCCTCTTTTCGCTGCTGTTCGTCCCCACTTTTTTTGTCGTCTTTCAACGCATCGCCGAATTCCGAAAGCGAAGTTGACAACTCCCCGTCCCGAATTTGACAGGCTGCTAACCGCGAGTCGTGATCCATTCACTCTGATCCGGTTGTTTGTCAGACTGATTCACCTCTTTCACCGCCCGAACAAGGTTGATCGGCAGCTGAATCAATCCGACGGCAATCAATAGGATATAGAACAGCAGAGCGACTCGCGGGGCCGAGCTGGGAGTCGACAACATGATCGCCGTCAACGTGATACCGAAGATGGCGAGCAAAGTCTTGAATTCCGTGGGACCAAAACGCGACAGGGTAAACTGACCGATCAGCTTTGCTTTGATGTTGGTTAACACGGCTGTGGCAAACAGGCAGATCACCGCCACGAGCGCAAGACCCAGTTGTCCGCAGCTGACGCCGATTCCAACCAACCAGTAAGCGAAGGAGAGCGGATCGGTGAAATGGTCCAGCAATTCGCCGCCATTGCGACATTGTTCGGTGGTACGCGCATGTGTCCCGTCCACGCAGTCGGCGGTGTGATTGCCAATGACCCCTACGGCAGCCAATAGGCCGCCCCACCAATCGGTGGTCGAATACGCAAATCCGATCGCTCCCAGTATCGCGAAGGCATGCCCCAACAAAACGATCCCCTCGGGCGGAAACCAACGTGGAATGTGCAGGTGTGGATACAGCGACTTGAGCCGAGGACCGATCCAGGGATCCAAAACGCTGTGCGAGATTCGCTGTGACATCGAAGCACTCCGGTTTGATTTGTTTCTCGGATACCAGTGCCCCTGGGGTGGGAAAAGCTTCGCGACGGCGACGCTTCCATTTCACTCAGGCGGGTCAATCGGATCGGTGAGCCGACGGCTCAGGAAAAGGCGACGATCCGGGAGAGGGTCGTCATGCACGCGCCGACGGAACAGGGACCACCCCGAAGATTCGGTTTTCGAAAACCACTAGAATGCCACAGTCATGACTGATTCAGCAACCCACTCCCTGCCCCGATACGATCCCCGGCGGACTTATCGCTGGAACTACGACCACGCGCCCGAGCCCGTGGAGATTGAGATTCCCGAGGTGCGGCGATCGTCCACGTTCGCCGGTTTAGCCGCGGCATCTCCGCTGGGGATTGCCGCGGGACCGCTGCTCAATGGGCGTTGGATCTTGTATTACGCGTCACTCGGTTTCGACGTGCTGACCTACAAGACCGTGCGGAGCGGGCAACGCGACTGTTACCCGATGCCAAATCTGGTTCATGTACCCGATCGGGCGCGGACCAGCAGCGAACACGATCTGATCGCGACCGATGCGGCGTCGTCCAGCTGGGCGGTCAGTTTTGGAATGCCTTCCTCGGCGCCCCAGGATTCGCGCGCCGACATCCAATGGACACGCCAACGTTTGCCAGCGGATAAGCTGCTCAATGTCTCCGTCGTCGGGACCGTACAACCGGATTGGACGATCGATGATCTGGCCGACGATTACGCTCAATGCGCTCGCTGGGCCGTTGAATCGGGTGCGGACACGATCGAGGCGAATCTGTCCTGCCCAAACGTCAGCACCTGCGACGGACAGCTTTACCAACGTCCCGATGATGCCCGTGCGGTCGCCGAGGCAATTCGTCGAGCGATCGGTGATGTTCCTTTGATTCTGAAAATAGGGCATATGGTTGATGAATCGGTTGCCCTTCCGCTGCTCGCCGCGATCTCAAAATCGACCACCGCGATCGCGATGACAAACAGCATTGCCGGACGCGTTCGCGCGGTCGACAAATCGCTGCTCTTCGACGGTGCACCGCGCGGTATCTGCGGGTTGGCAACCTTTTCGGCCTCACTGTCGCAAGTCGCCATGTTTTCTCGCTTGATCCAAGCGGGTGACGTGGGACTGCGGATCATTGCCGTCGGCGGTGCTTCGACCGCGGACCATCTGATCGACTACTTATCGGCTGGCGCCGAATGCGTGCACTTGGCCACCGCGGCGATGCTCGACCCAGGCGTCGCGATCAACATCAAATCTGATTTGATGTGATGTGATGCGTCGGTACCCGCCGCGAGCGAGAGAACGGCAAAAAAGATCGGTTCGAGTGTAAGAAGAGATCGCGCTGTCTGCACTAACGATGCAGAAAACCGTCTCGTCACCGTCGATTCGAGTGGTGCTGGTAACTCCCTGCCCTCGCTCAATCGCGATTCCTCATCTTGCATGAAGGGCTACCGCTATGTCACGCCGCAACATCACTCGCCGAATCTCACACCGTGTTTCCGATCGATTGAACTCGATCCACCGCAAAACGGCGCGGCGAAGCCTTCGCTTTCAGAGTTTGGAAGAGCGTCAGGTGCTCAGTGCCGTTTCGCTACTGCAAGGGGGCGAATTGACGATTTCTGCCGACGATGAAGCGAACGAAATCGTCGCCTGGGCGAACAAGGAAACCGACACGCTGGTGATCCGGGTCGACCAAACGCAACTTGAGTTTACCGATAGCCTGGTTCGACACATTCGCATTCTCGGTAACGGCGGCAACGACTCGATTGGGATCCGTGATAGTGTCACCCAAACGACAACGCTCGATGGTGGAAGGGGCCACGACTCCATCGTCGGCAGCCAGCAAAACGATCGGATCATTGGCGGTGATGGCAATGACCGCCTCTGGGGGCGAGGAGGAAACGATCGGATCGATGGCGGCAGTGGGAACGATGCGATCGCAGGTGGCGATGGATCCGATGGCATTCAGGGCGGCTTGGGTAGTGACAACATCCAGGGCGGAAACGGAAACGATCACATCCTCGGCGACCCGCCAGACAACACGGACGAGCCCGACCGCGATGAACCATTGACGCTCGCCGACGCTCTGCAGCGCAGTGTTGACGCCGGCGGCGGCGTTTCGATCGGTGCCGATCCGGCCTCGGTGGGTCAAAGCGATGTCGCGCCGATCCAGCTTGATGCGACTTTCAACGACCTGATTTACGGGGGCGAAGGAGACGACACAATCGAGGCCGGTCGCGGCAATGACCGAGTCTTTTCCGGCCCGGGAGACGATCTGGTCAACGGCGGCATGGGGTCGGATTGGATCGAGGCTGGCGAGGGCAATGACCATCTCAGCGGCGATGCCGGAGTCGATGTGATATTTGGCGGCGCCGGTAACGACCGGATCGGCGGCGGCCACGGAGGCGACTACCTGATCGGCGGAAGTGGTCAAGATTCGATCGGTGGCGGTGGTGGTGGTGACTGGATCTTCGGGGATGCGACCAACAATTATCCCGAAGGCTATACCGACCCGATCGTGTACGCGATCGATTTTGCGAACCTCCATCGCGGCGATGATCTGATCTTGGGAGGCGCGGGCAACGATATCATTCTCGGCGGGAATGCAAACGACCAGCTTGGTGGCGGCGAGGGCGACGACATCCTGGTCGGCGGCGAGGGTTCCGACGCAATTTCGGGCGACGCCGGGAATGACGCCATCCTCGGCGATTGGCGATTCGTCAGAGACGACAGCGACCCCGAAGTTGTCGACGCGGTCGCAGCGGCCGATCTCATGATTCGCCGTCTATCCGACGCACGCGAGCTCGATGCCCAGCAGCGACCCGACGTCCGCGTCTCGTTCGACGATCGGATCTCGGGAGGACAGGGAAATGATTTGGTCTTTGGAATGCAGGGGGCAGACCAAATCTCCGGCGGAAACGGCAATGACCTGCTCTACGGCGGAGCCGGCAACGATCTGATTCGTGGTGGCAGAGGGAACGACACGATCGTTGGCGGTCGGGGTGATGATCAACTCGCGGGCGGAGTCGGCGACGACCGAATCGGCGGCGGCGAAGGTCGTGACCGACTGCAGGGTGGTGACGGGAACGACACCTTAGCGGGCGGCAATGGAAACGACGCCCTCTTCGGCGATCTGGGCAACGACCTGCTGGTCGGCGGCGCTGGCAACGACTACTTCGATGGTGGACGAGGCGAGGATGAGATCCGAGCCCGCGACGGCGAAGTCGATCGAATTCGAACCGACGGACTCGACGATATCATGGCCGATGATGACGACCTGATCATCATCGCGTAACGAATCGAACGGTGTCCCGCGCACCTGGCACTGCGGCCCGCGGGGTCGGGACCGCGCGAGCCTCGGATCTTCCCCCGGTTTACTGGTCAGTGCTGGAGCCGCGAGCTTCCGCTGCCAGGTTGATGCGGAAGGTCGAGCCCGCTTCAAGTGATCTACATGATCCCGCCGTGGGTACGGATCGGAGTCATATGGCTGGGGGAGTCGAGGAACCAAAACCGCTCCCACTCGTCTACCAGCGATCGCAGGTCTTCCGATGTGTACAGCAACTGTTGGACACGACGTTCTGGACGCGCCGAGTAGATCGGGACGAAACAGCCAACCGTCGTGGTCAGGCATGCGGCTAGCAGAGTAAGTTGCATCAGACGTCGCATTGATCGTTCCTCCATGAACGTCACAAAAATCGTTGTCGATCTCTTCTTCAATCCATATCCCAGCGTCCGCTCGGACTATCGGATACAGAGTCATGGGACTGATCAGCGTTTGGCTGCTCAGCAGTAGGTCTTCGGTGGGACGAGTTGTCCGACGGGGTCGATTCGTTGGCACGAAGCTGCGCCCTGTCGTCATCCAGGTCCCGAACTTTCGATTCCATGTATTTGCCCGGTTTGAAGGTGACGACGTGTTTGCTTGGCACGTCGACCTGCTGACCGGTTCGCGGATTGCGGGCCTTGCGGGCCGCCCGTGGCTTTACCTCGAAAACGCCAAAATTCCTTAGCTCGATACGACGTTCCCGTACCAAGGACTCGATAATCGCGTCAAAGGTCTTTTGGACGATTTCCTTCGTCTGCTGCTGAGTCAAACCCACCTCTTCGGAGATCGTTCGCACGATGTCTTTTTTGGTCACTCTGACTCCCTATCACACCGAAACGCGTGCCCAGCGATTGATGTAAATCCTTTGCCACTTTCAACTTAAACGCGAAGCAAAGTCTAGGCAGGGGTTCACACGTCGTCAAGATCGCTAGCATCCCGGTGCGAATGGGCCGCAGCCGATTCCTCACGTCGTCCCTTATCGTCACGCGCAATCGTCAATCTTGAACCAATTGGCACAAACCGGAATATCGGCGTCGCGATTTCTGTCGGATCGGCTGCCATCACCAACGGGTGGAGAAAAGAATCACGAGATTTTATGAAGACTTCGTGGAACTATCGGCCAACAGCGAGAGCGAGTAATGCGGGGTCAGCATTTTCGAGTAATGCGGGGTCAGTGCATTTTCAGTAATGCGGGGTCAGTGCATTTTCAGTAATGCGGGGTCAGTGCATTTTCAGCGAGGAAAGATGGGGAAGACAGGGCGAGGTAGGTTGAAAGCTCCCTCTATTTCCGAAATTCACCCCCCGCGCCAGCTTGCCGTTGCGGCATGATCTTCTCTCCTCCCCTTGCTCGCCCTGTCTTTCCTAGAACCGTCGTTGTACCTGCCCTACGTGTTCGAAAATACACTGACCCCCTTCGCCTTGCTTCGCCTGAGAAAAAGGAAAGCCGCGAAGCGGTGGCAGGGTGATAGCCTGGGGTGAACCAACGAGCGTTAGCGAGGCTAGTGGAACCCCAGGAAAACGATGCGCATTCGACAAACCTTCCCCGCGGCGATTTGGCGGCCAGGCCGCCAAATCGCCGCGGGGAATTTCCGGTTTCGCTTGACGGTCCTGGGGCTGCGAAATGCTCGCTGAGACGAGCATTGCTTGCCCCAGGCTATCACCTGCCACTGCTTCGCAGTTATCGGTCGTAAGGGAGTAATGGGGGTAGTAATGAGTAATGGGGGTCAGTGCATTTTCAGCGAGGTAAGATGGGGAAGTCTGGGCGTGGTAGGTTGAGAAAGCCGTCGGTGGACGAAAATCGCTCCCACCGCCAGCTTGCTGTTACGGCACGATCTTCTCTCCTCCCCTTGCTCGCCCTGTCTTTCCTAGAACCGTCATTGTACCTGCCCTGCGCATTCGAAAATGCCGCTGACCCCGTTCGGACTGTCTTGATCGGCGGCATCGGATCGGACCGCGGTTCCGGCAGCAACGGCGATGACGTGTTGATCGGCAGCGTCACGAATGCGGATGACGACGATGACGCACGGATAGCCTTGCTAGCTGCTTGGAATGGCGATGATTCGTACGACGACCGCGTCAGCGCCGTCGACGCGGCGCTCACCGTTGATGATGACGAAGAAGAGGACAAGCTTACCGGCAGTTGGGATCAGGACTTGTTCTATGACGGCATCGGTGACATCCTGACGGACGTCAAGACAAACAAAGACGTCGAAACCGTGCTTTAACTCGCAAGTCGCAAACCTCGATCACCCCCGGGGTGATCGAGGCATTTCGTTGGATTCCTGGCCATCAACTCGATCACGCGATCGAGTCGAGTGGTTTGTCAACGCCTCGATTTCTTGGCTGGCACAAACCTCTAGATCAGTTTCGTTTTTCCCGGAATTGCGAAGCCCACCTCGGGTCGAGTCCCCTTGATATCAAAATCTGCGGGAAACAGATTGAGCTTCGATTCATTGGTCACGAAGTCCCAGCT
Source organism: Pirellulaceae bacterium (assembly GCA_963734865.1). Taxonomy (GTDB): domain Bacteria; phylum Planctomycetota; class Planctomycetia; order Pirellulales; family Pirellulaceae; genus CBDCUW01. The sequence continues at coordinate 49,421 of CAVTIV010000014.1, read as the reverse complement.
GACTTTTTGGCCGGTGTAGGCGGCCATCCGTCCCAGCACCGCCGTTAACGAACTTTCCGCGGTCTGTTTCAGCTCAACGATCGGAGTTCCATTGCGAATCGAATCGACCAGATCTTTGTGTTCTTGCTTGTAGGCCGAACTGATATCGCCTTTCATGGACCACGTCTCGGCACCCGATCGGCCGACGATGTTTGCCCCTTGGTTGGCGCCGTAGATCGTGGCAATTCCTTCGCTACCGTAGATGACGTTGGAGTTGTCTCCCGCCGTTCCCGGAATCTGACGACACATGAACGATAACAGACGATTGCCGGGATAGATGTAATCGACCTCGACGTTGTCCCACATCTCGCTGTCGTCGGGACGCGTGAATCGTCCGCCTCCCCCATAAGCCGATTCGGGAGGACCACCCATGATCCAATTCATCGTGTCGATGTTGTGAACAGCCTGCTCCGCGATTTGGTCTCCCGAGAGCCAAACGAAGTGCATCCAGTTGTAGATCTGGTACTCGGTATCACTCATTTCGGGTTTCCGCGGACGGTACCAGATACCGTTGGCACAGTATCGCGTCGTGGCGCCGATGATGTCGCCGATCGCGCCGTCGTGAATCAGCTGGATCGCTTCTTTGTAGTTGGTTTGTCGTCGATACTGGGTACCGGTAACGATCGAAGTCCCGTTCTTTTCGGCCATCGCGTGCGCGTCCAGGCATACCTTGTATCCAGCCGGATCCACACAAGTTGGTTTTTCTGCAAACACGTGCTTGCCCGCTTCGACCGCCTCGGCAACATACTGTGGTCGAAAGCCGGGAGGAGTCGCGAACAGGACCAGGTCGACGTCGGGATCGTCCAGTACTTTTCTGTAGCCGTCGATGCCACTGTGCATCTTATTGTCCGCGATGGCGACCTTGTCGCCATATTTCTTTTCGATCGGTTCACGCAGTCGCTGCAACTTCGTCTCTTCCAAATCGGCCAGCGCGACGACCTTGACATAATCGTTGATCGTCAGCGTATCGTTGATCGCCCCGCCACCACGTCCACCGCAACCGACCAAACCGATCCGAACGAGATCGCGGGAATCGCTCTTGGGTTCATCGCCGCGAATGACTCGCGTCGAGCCCAGACCCGCTGCGACCGTCGCCGTGATCGCGGTACCCGACTTCAAGAATCCCCGACGTGTCTGGTTGGACTCGGCCGAATCGTTGTCCAAAGAATGTTTCTTTTCCGGTTGGCTTTGCATAGGTTGTCCTTGCGGTAGGTATTTGGCACTGGCCAGGCCGACGGCCAATACATTGAGAGGCCGTTGCGCTGTCCGAGGGTCGAGAGATCTGGTGCCAGCGGGGGCTGGTGGTGGGCTTGTTGGGCAAGCCAGGCTTGACCCGAAACGCCCATCTTAGCCGAAACGAACCGGAATTGGATGATCCCGCCCGAACTAGACAGCGTTTCATGGCGTCCCCACACTGTTCATCACGCTCTCCCCCCCCTACGCTCCCCCCCGCCAACGCTGAATGGATTGACCGAAGACGTGAACTACCACGATTGCCTGGAACACCTGCGGGAAGCTTTCCCGCGACCGACCTCGGACCGCAAACATGACGCCTATTTCGTTTTTTCGATTCTGAGGGCATTGGACCGGGTTGATTCGATGAAGTCGACGCTCCCGATTCTCGGTCGGATTGGGGAGTTGGATTACCAGGCCGCATCCACCCAGCAGTTGCCGATGGCGGCATCGACGGTCGAGGAGGTCACCGATCTGCTGGTCAAGCAGTTGCAGGGCGTGTCAATTGTGGGGCATCCACTTTCCCATACCAACGTCAACGGGATCCCCTCCATCTCCGCGATCATCGGTAGCCTGCTGCCGACGATCTACAACCCGAATCTGGTGACCGATGCCTCCGGGCGGGGGCTGGTCGTGACCGAGCATGCCGTTGTTGCCATGATTGCGGCGTTGGTTGGTTACGACCAGCAGCTGGCCAGCGGCGTGTTCACGTTCGGCGGAACCGGTACGAATCTCTACGGCGCGGATCGGAATCGAAAAAGCGTTTCCGGGCGCCATGCAAAGTGGACTGCCACCCGGAGGCGTGATTCTGGCGTCGGACCAAAGCCACTATTGCCGAATGTCGGTCGCCGGTTGGCTGGGGATCGGGGAAAACAATGTGATCGCGGTTCGCACGCGTACCAACAACGAGATCGATGTGGCGTTGCTGGAGCGGTCGGCGCGAGACGCGATCGAAGCGGGCAAGCGGGTGGTCTGTATCATTGCGACGATGGGCACGACCGATTCGCTTGGGATCGATGATCTGCAAGCGATTGTCAAGCTGCGTGATCAACTGGTCGACGAATACGCGCTAGACTATCGGCCGCACATCCATGCCGATGCCGTGATCGGCTGGGCGTGGTCGGTGTTCAACGACTATGACTTCAACGTCAATCCACTGGGGTTTCGTCCCCGAGCGACGCGCACCCTGGCGGGTGTTTCGCGTCGCATGTCCCATTTGTCGAGTGCCGATTCATTCGGAATCGACTTTCACAAGACCGGATTCGCGCCCTACATTTCCAGCCTGTTCATGGTTCGAGAGCGAGACGATTTAGCCCTGTTGCGTCGAGCACCGGCCGTGATGCCTTATCTGTTCAATACGGGCCAGCAACATCCGGGGACTTACACATTGGAGACGTCTCGCAGCGGAAGCGGGATCCTGTCGGCCTACGCAAGTCTTCATTTGTTAGGCCGAATCGGGCTACAGTCCTTGCTGGGGCACATCGTGGACGTTGCCGAGCAGCTCCGCGAGAACTTGGAAGCTCATTCGACGACAAGCGTGGTCAATGACGAGAACTTCGGCACCGTCACTTTGTTTCGCGTCTATCCCCAAGGTGTGGATACCTGGAGCATCAAAGAACGCGAGCGGACCGATCCCGGGTTTCGAGACGATGTTCGCAAATACAATGACTACAACCGCCGCATTTATCGTCAGCTGGAGCGAGACGCGCTGCAAGGTGCGGGACCACTGATCTCGTTGACCGAGTGCTACCGAACCACCGATTATGGCGAGCCGATCGTTGCGATGAAGTCCTACATCATGTCGCCGTTCGTCCAATACGAGCATGTCTCGCAGTTGCTAAAGAGCGTGATTTCGGCGCAGCGAGCGATTGACGAATCGGCCGGCGGTTGAGCCGGGGGAAGGAAAATCCGGTCGCGCGCTGCTCCGCTGCCGTCATCTCCTAGCAGGAGCAGGCGTGAAGTCGTTAGAGTGTCGGGCAAGCGGCCTGTTGATTTTCGCGACCGGCCTCTTCGTGGGCCGAAACAAACCCAGTGCTGATGACGGATGGCAGAGAAAACTCAAGAGCTGTTTCCCGAAACGAAAAAACTATTTTTATTGGACGGCATGGCGCTGACCTATCGCGCCCATTTTGCGCTCGTCCGCAGCCCGCGATACACCTCTTCGGGGTTATGCACGTCGGGGGTTTTCGGCATGGCCAATGCCGTGATGGACATCCTCAATCGTGAACAGCCGACCCATATCGCGGCCGCCTTCGACACTCCGGAACCGACGCAGCGACATGTCGAATATCCCGAGTACAAGGCGCAGCGGGATCAGATGCCCGAAGACATTGGCGAGCAATTGCCGTATATCGACAAGTTGCTCGACGCGTTCAACATCCGCGTGATTCGGATGCCGGGCTACGAGGCGGACGATGTGATCGGCACACTCGCTCATCAAGCCGCTCAGCAAGGTTTCCAAGTTTGGATGGTGACTCCCGACAAGGATTATCACCAGCTGGTTAGCGAAGATGTGTTCATCTACAAACCCGGACGGCGCGGATCGGACAGCGAGATCCTGGGTGTGAAAGAGGTGTTGCAGAAATGGAACATTGAGCGAGTCGAGCAGGTCATTGACATCCTTGGTCTGATGGGCGACTCAAGTGACAACATTCCTGGCGTCCCGGGCATTGGCCCCAAGACGGCCGAAAAGCTGATCAACGAATTTGGATCGGTCGAGAATCTGCTCGAGCACGTTGACCAGTTGAAGGGAAAGCAGAAAGAACGTCTGCAAGAACACGCCGAACTGGCTCGGTTGTCAAAACGGTTGGTCACGATCCAGCTGGATGTGCCACACCCGATCGAGATCGATGCGCTGCAAATCCGCCCCTACGACAAAACAAAGCTCAAAAACCTGTTCATGGAGCTCGAATTCGATACGCTGGGCAAGCGGATGTTCGGAAAGTCGTTCAGCTCGGCGACCAATCGCTCCAAAGTAATCCGCGAAAAGCGGGAATCCGAGATCCAGGCAACCCTGTTCGACGAACCGATCGACGAGAAGACGATTCGAGACGTCGAGCACAACTACCGGACGATTCGAACGGCGGATGAGCGGGCGGCGCTGATTGCACAACTGCTTGATCAGACATCGATCTGTTTCGACACCGAAACCACTGGCTTGGATCCACGCCAGGCGCTGCCGCTGGGAATCGCGTTTTCATTCAGTCCTCATACCGGCTACTACGTCGTCTGTCCCGAAGACCGCAGCGAAGCCCAGTCGGTGATCAACGAATTTCGATGTGTTTTCGAGAATGAACGGATTGCCAAGACCGGCCATAACTTGAAGTACGACGTGACATTGTTGAAGTGGCACGGAATGCAAGTGCGTGGTGAGCTGTTTGACACGATGCTGGCACATTCGATGAAAGAGCCGGAGATGCGACATGGGCTCGACTATCTGGCAAAGCTGTACCTCGGCTACAAGCCGATTCCGACATCCGATCTGATCGGCGAGCGCGGTGCGGATCAAAAAAACATGCGGGATGTCGATATTGAGACAGTTGCCGAGTATGCCTGCGAAGATGCTGATGTCACGCTTCAGGTTGCCGCCGCGCTTCGGCCCGACATCGAACAGCGCGGCGTCAGCCAAGTTTGTTATGAGGTTGAGTGTCCGCTGATTCCCGTGTTGGTTGACATGGAGTTCGAGGGAATTCGCCTTGATATCGAAGCATTGGCCAAATTCTCAAAGAAGTTGGATGCTGAAATCGAGCAGCTTCAAAAAGAGATCTTCCTATCGGCGGGGCATGAATTCAATATCGATTCCCCGAAGCAGTTGGGCGTCGTCTTGTATGAAGAGATGGAGCTGGAAAAGAATCCGAAACGTACTTCAACCGGGCAATACTCGACCCGCGAGGCCGAGTTGGAGCGACTGTCGGGAAAACACAAGATCATTGCCGATGTGCTCGATTATCGGAATGGCGCAAGTTGAAATCGGTTTACGTGGATCAATTGCCGTTATCGGTTAACAGCAAGACGGGTCGAATCCATACGCACTACAGCCAAGCTTGGACTGCGACCGGGCGAATGCAATCGAATGACCCCAACCTGCAGACGATTCCTGTCCGCAAGGAGCGGGGACGAGATATCCGTGCCGCATTTGTTCCCCGCAGCGACGAATACCTGCTGTTGAGCGCCGATTATTCTCAGATCGAGCTCCGCGTGATGGCTGAGTTGAGCGGCGATGATGCGATGTTGGAAGCGTTCAACAGTGGCGAAGACATTCATACATTCACCGCTGCAAAGGTCTACAAAGTCGAGATGGCGGATGTCACGCGTGAGATGCGGGACAAAGCGAAGACAGTGAATTTTGGAATCATTTATGGCATTTCGGCCTTCGGCTTGCAGCAGCGATTGAACATCCCGCGCAGCGAAGCCAACGAATTGATCGACAGCTATTTCGAGAAATATCCCGGCGTCCGAAAGTACATCGACGAGACGATCCGTGTTGCCAAACAGCAGGGGTTTGTCGTCACGCGAACGGGGCGACGCCGCTACCTGCGTGACATCAATTCGCGTAGCCGTACACTGGCCAGCGCCGCGGAAAGGCTGGCCATGAACAGTCCGATCCAGGGGACCGCCGCCGACATCTTGAAATTGGCGATGATCAAGGTTCACAAAGCGCTTCGTGATGGCGGTTTTCGGACCAAGATGTTGCTGACCGTTCATGACGAAATCGTCTTTGATATGTTCAAGACCGAACAGGAAACGGTAATGCCGGCGATCGAACAAGCGATGAAGAACCCACTGCCGATGAAGGTGCCGATCGTCGTCGAAATGGGCGTGGGAAAGAATTGGCTCGACGCACACTGACTCAATACCTTCGCAGCCAAACCATCCCGTTTTCCGTACGCGATCTCGCCAGCTTGGTTCTCAATCACGGAACTTGGCCGCCTCGGACATCAAAATTGCCGAATCCGGGCGACCCGCCGGCCACGATGTCGCGGCGATCTTCTTACGAGTCGGCCGATCCTATCGGTTGATTGTTTTGGAGCATTCGCTCACGAACCATATTGGCGAGTGAATAGAACAGCGCAGCGACCATTGGACCGACGAAGATTCCCCACAAGCCGATCAATTTGATCGCTCCCAGTACCGTCACCAATGCGACCAACGGATGAAGTCTCGCTTGATTGCCGATCAGGTAGGCACGTACGAAGTTGTCCGACGAAGAAATGAGTGCTTCGCCGTAAATCACCATCCCCGTGGCAGCGACATAACGGCCCTCCAGCATCAAGTAAATCGCGACCGATATCCAAACTCCCGCCGAGCCAATGAACGGGATGAACGAAAAGAACATCGTCAACGCGACGAGCATCCAAACCTGCGGAACATCGAGTACAGCGAAAGCCAGTCCGGCAAGAATCGATTGGACCAATCCCGCGGCGATCGTACCGAGAACGACGCCCCGGCAGACGCTCTGAAAACGCTCGATCAGCTTGTCTTGTTCGTCCTCCTCCAGAGGCAAAAAATGCCGCATTTCACGTACGAATACGCTGCGATCGGCCAGGAAGTAGTAAAACGCCAGCGTCATCACAGCAAAGCTGACAGCGAAGGCGAACACGTTGGACAACATCCCCCTCGTCTTCTGATAAAGCTCCGTCATGATTCCCTCGGTCAACTGCGAGGCGAGCCCGCGGATGCGAGCCTTTTGGCTGGCAGGAATCTTGGAATAGAGTTCATCGATTGCGGAGCCAATGGTCGAGCGTTCAACCTGCTGGATTGTTTCCTGAAAACTGTTGGTTGAATGATCGTCAAGCCACTGCAGCCAACCGTTGGCAACCTTCATCACTTCGCTGCCTGCCATCAGGACGGTGGCGCTCACCGGCAGCAACACCAGCAGCAACACCAACAGGGTGGTCACCAACGCCGCAACTCGGTCATGACCGGCAAACTGTCGGGTCAGCCAATGATGCAATGGATTGAACAGCACCGCCAGAACGATGGCGACGAAGATCGCGAGGACAAATGGTTGAATCACCTGGAAGAACAGAACGCCGATGGCGAGGATCAGCACGATCAGGATCAATAGCGATAGGCGATACGACATTCAATTTCCTCTTGGTTCAAGTCGAGGGCACTTGTTGATCAAGATCACTGAAATCCGTGTCAACAGGAAAGCGACACTTTGGCAATCATCGACTGTCGGCTCGAACATCAACGTCGTCGCATTGCAAAAGCTCGAAAGCGGCTCGCGGACCCCAGCAAGCCACCTTTTCGACGGTTTGCCGCCGGCCGGTTTGCCGCCAGGAATTGACGTGGCAATTTTCCCCTAAGACAATAGGAATTGAACGAGTCGATTCTTCCGCCCGGTAAATCGTCGAACCGGCTTCCGCTTCCCGCACCGTGATATTCCGGTTGCCTTGTTCTGGTTTCTCGAGGGACGGAGCATCGCGTCACCCAGCGGCGTTCGATGGTCCGTGTTCGAATGAAATTCGGGGGCAGCCTTCCGACCGGCCGCAGTCGGTCAACAACGATCGGTAACGAGCTGGAAGCCTATCCCACCTACGCTTGAGAGAAAAGCATGACACTGAAACAATTGCCATTCCTGTTGCTGATCGTGCTGCTCGCACCCAACGCCACTGCCGATCGTCCCAATCTATTGTTCTTGATCGCCGACGACGCGTCGCGGACAAGCTTCGGGGCCTACGGCTGCGGTTATGTGAAGACGCCCAACTTTGACCGCATTGCGGCCGAGGGCGTGTTGTTCACGCAAGCCTACAATTGCAACCCCAAGTGTGCCCCGGCCCGAGCCTGTTTGCTGACCGGACGATATTCATGGCAATTGGAAGAGGCTTGCAATCACAATCCGTTCCTATCCAACAAGTGGAAGTTCTATCCGTATCTGTTGCAGGAAAATGGCTATTTCATGGGTTTTACCGGCAAGGGTTGGGGGCCAGGGATCTACGAGTCGGTCGATGTCGGTAAGACGAAATTTGAAAAGGACGGGAACCCAGCGGGAAATCCGTTTACCGGTCGCACGTCGAAGCCTCCCTACAGCGGTATCAGCAACATTGATTACGCGAGCAACTTCCGCGATTTCCTGGACCAAAAACCTGATGACAAGCCGTTTTGCTTTTGGTTGGGAGCGAAAGAACCGCATCGCAGTTATGAGCGGGACTCGTGGAAGAAGGATGGTCGCAACTTACAGGAGGTGACGGTTCAGAAGTTTTTTCCCGATAACGACATCATCCGTGGTGATCTTGCCGACTATGCGATCGAAGTGGAGTGGTATGACATGCATATCGGGCGATGTCTGGAACTGTTGCAGCGGCGGGGCATGCTGGACAACACGCTGGTCATCGCAACGTCCGATCACGGGATGCCCTTTCCACGCGTCAAAGGACAAATTTATGACGAGGGTTTTCACGTCCCGCTGGTGGCGCGGTGGGGCGACAGGATCAAGGCCGGTCGAGTGGTGACGGACTTCATTACATTTCCCGATTTGGCGCCAACCTTGATGGAGATCGCGGGTCTGCCGGCGGACTCGCAAATGACAGGAAAGAGTTTTGCGCCGCAATTGCTCGCCGAATCGTCGGGTCGAATCGACCCCAACAGAGACCATACATTGCTTGGAAAGGAACGACACGACATTGGCCGCACCGACGGTGATTTATTGTCGGTGGGATACCCGGCGCGAGCGATTCGTACCGACAAGTATCTGTATGTTCACAACTTCAAACCCGATCGTTGGCCGGGTGGCGATCCCCAATACGGATTACTGAATTGCGACAATTCGCCAACCAAGGGCTACCTGACAGGCTTGACACCCAGCGACGAGCACTTTCACTACTACGAGTTGAGTTTTGGAAAGCGCCCCAGCGAGGAACTGTATGACATCGCGGCCGATCCCGACTGCGTCAACAACCTCGCGGCTGCCGTCAGTTACGAACAAGTACGTGAACAACTTTGGCAGCAGTTGCGCAGGGAGCTTACCGCCCAGGGTGATCCGCGGATTCTCGGCAACGGCGATATTTTCGATGCCTATCCGAACTGTCGTGTGGACCGTCAACAAAAGCTTTATGGCCGCCCCGATTTTGATCCCGTGAAGCTGTTCGATGCACGATACGGTAACGATTCGAAGGAACGGAATTGAGGCGTCGTCGCTGCGGCGGTTAGCGACTAGACTGGGTGCCGTCCTGTTCGCGAGGCTTTGCTAGAGAATCGTTTGTGGCAACCCAATCACACGCAGAAGCTGAAGAAGATTTGATGCTGGGAATTGATGTCGGTGGTACCGATGTCAAGCTGGGGTTGGTCGATTTCCAGGGAACGATTCGGCAGACGCATCGAACGTCGACGCCCGAGTTGGGCACGCCCCAGCGGGTGTTTGAATATGCGATGGAGTTCGCCAATGGGGAGCTACATCGTGTCGGCCGACCGGGTTGCCGGCTCGCGGGTGTCGGGTTGGCCGTGCCCGGTGTTTTGGATTCACGCGATTTTGTCTTGCGCGAAGTCGTGAATCTGCCGGGATGGCTGGAAGTTCCCTTGCTGGAGATTCTGTCACGCGTCTCGGGGCTTCCTTCGGCAGTCGTGAACGACGCGAATTCGGCTGCCTATGCCGAACATTCCCTGCGCGATCTCGGCGATCAGTCCTTGGCTCTGGTGACCTTGGGAACAGGAATCGGCTGCGGGGTGGTATTGAAGGGCAGTCCCTATGGGGGTGATCATGGATGTGCCGGTGAACTCGGTCACATTGCGATTGAATTCGGCGAGGATGCTTTGACGTGTACCTGCGGCAGTCGCGGGCATCTGGAGTCCTATGCGGGTGCGGCCGGCGTGATCGCGCCATGCGGATCGCCCTCGCCCGCAACCATGATCCGAGGATTTCGCCACACTTTCTTGCGGATCCGATCACTCCCCGCGACATTGCCGAAGGGGCCGAAGCCGGCAACAAGGTTTGCCAGGTCGTTGTGGATGATACGGCCCGATTTGTGGGGCAGGCGGTTGGTCTGATGGGACAAGTGCTTGATCCCGCGGTCGTCTTGCTCGGCGGTGCGATGACCTTCGGCGGTTCCCAGACGAGTACCGGACAAGGGTTTTTGAACACGGTGCGCGAGACTGTCCGGCGCACGACGTTGGTTCAAGTGGGCGGAAACGTGAGGATTGAATTTGCCTCGCTGGGGAACGATGCTGGATTGCTCGGCGCAGCGATGGTCGCAAAACAGGCATGCAGACGTGATTGAATCCCCCAACGAAAGAATCCCCTGCAGCATCTATGCCCGAGCATCCGATGCGAGCGTCGCGGCGGCCAATGAGATCGCCGATCTGATTCGCTGGAAGGCTGCCCAAGGACAACTATGCGTGCTCGGGTTGGTGTCGGGGTCCACGCCGGTGAACGTCTACCAGGAACTCGTTCGACTCCATCGTGAGTCGGACCTGTCATTCGCCAACGTCGTGGCCTTCAGTCTGGACGAGTATTATCCGATGCAGCCATATGAGCTGCAGAGCAATTCGCGGTTCATGCACGAACATTTGTTCGATCTGATTGATATCCCGCCGAGTCATGTACATATTCCCGATGGAACGGTGGCCAAGTCAGATGTCGCCGAATATTGCCGACAATATGAGCAGCAGATTATCGACGTTGGGGGAATCGACATTCAATTGCTCGGGATCAACCGTACCGGGCACATCGGCTTGAATGAACCGGGTTCCGATCGTGCCAGCAGGACTCGAATGATCACGCTGGACAACGTGACCAAGACGGATGCGGCGAGCGATTTCTTCGGAACCGAGAACGTTCCCCGCTATGCCATCACGATGGGTGTCGGCACGATCCTGCGAGCCCGTAAGATTTTGTTGTTGGCCTTTGGCGAAGGCAAAGCGGACATCGTCGCGACGACGGTCGAGGGCTATGCCAATTCCTCGGTCCCAGCGACCTTTTTGCAAGAGCATCCCAATACGCAATTCCTGCTCGACGAAGCCGCTGCCGGCGGGCTGACGCGTGTCCGAGCACCATGGGTCATCGGCGATGTGCAGTGGGATGCTGTGACCATCCGCCGTGCGGTGATCGACCTGGCCGGTACAGTTGGCAAACCGTTGCTGAAGCTAACCGATGCCGATTACAACGAGCAGGGACTTCAGGATCTGCTTGCGGCACATGGCAGTTCCTACGACATCAATCTGCGTGTCTTTCGGTATCTGCAGTCGACGATCACTGGATGGCCGGGAGGCAAACCGGAGCACGCCAAGCAAGCGGGCGATCGCCCCGGGCATCGTGATGACATCTTTCCAAAACGGGTAATCGTTTTCTCACCCCATCCGGACGATGACGTGATTTCGATGGGTGGCACCTTGATCCGCTTAGTGGATCAAGGTCATGACGTGCACATTGCTTACCAAACCTCGGGGAACATCGCCGTTTTTGATGAGGATGCGTTGCGGTTTGCCGAATTTGTCGAAGACTTCTGTCAAGAATTCCAGATCCACGCCGAAGGACTTGACCGCATCGAATCTCATATCGACGAATTTCTAAGGAACAAGCGTTCCGGGCAAGTCGATAGCGACGAAGTCCAGCGGATCAAGGGACTCATTCGCCGGGGCGAAGCGAGAGAAGGCGCGCGTTGTTGCGGTGTCCGTGACGAGAACCTGCACTTTCTTAATTTGCCCTTCTATCAAACGGGCCGTGTGAAGAAGAGTCCACTCAGCCAGGAGGACATCGCGATCACGATTGAATTGCTGCGCCGCGTGAAGCCACATCAGATCTACGCGGCGGGTGATCTGTCGGATCCACACGGGACGCATCGAACCTGTTTGTCCGCAATTCTGCAGGCATGCGTTGTCTGCCGGACTGACGACTGGTTTGACGCCTCTGCTTTGTGGCTCTACCGCGGCGCGTGGCAAGAGTGGTCACCGCACCAAATCGAAATGGCGGTTCCCCTCAGCCCACAGGAAGTTGCCAGAAAACGTGCCGCCATCTTTCAGCACGAATCGCAAAAGGACCGCGCGTTATTCCCCGGTTCGGACGCGCGAGAATTCTGGCAACGAGCCGAGTCGCGAAACGCCGAGACCGCAAGACGCTATGATGAACTCGGCTTGGCAGAATACGAAGCCATCGAAGGATTCGTCCGCTGGGACGGCAAGTCGGGCTTAGAATTATAACCGATTCGATCGCTTCACCCTTGAACTGCGGCCGGCTGCCATCGCGACGATTGTGCCGCCGCCGAGCAAATCTTTGTTCTCGTCCATTTCGATTCTTCGCTACATGCAATTCGGAGCTTGATCAATGTCATCCTTTTCGCGACGCCTGTCACTGAAACTGATCGGACTGGCCAGCGCGTTCGCTCGGATTGGCCAAACATACTCGCGGGCAGGATACGTCCCAAACATCGATTCGGCCTACATTCGAGGACTCATGGCGAAACAGTCACGACCGCGTTTGGCTGGGCGCCGATGTTTGGGCCAATCCGATGGAAGACTGGCGAATCGTCGACGGGGCTGCCGAGTGTCACAGCGGCGGCGGCGATCGAAACATTCACCTCATCACGCACCAATTCACCAACCCCAGCGGGACGTTTTCGATGTCGGTCGTCGTCAAACGGGTGGAAGTCAATCGCCAGGATGGTGGCGCTGGATTTCGCGTGGGAATTCACAGCGATATCAACGAGTACCGGAGCAACTGTTTTGCCAAGGGCGGCATCAACGCCGGGATCATTGATCGAAAACTTGTTCTCGGCCGCAAAAAGTTGGATCTCGATCAGGCGGCCGGTGCAAACGAATTTCGATTGCATTTGGCGGGCCAGCCCGCTGGCAATCAATACCGCCTGACGCTCACGGCATCCAATCTCCAAGGCGACGAAATCGGCTCCCTGACGGATCAGGTCGATGCCGAGGCGATCTCCGGCAACGTGGCTCTGGTATGCAACTATGACGCCCAAATCAAGCCGGCTCAGGGTGCCAGGTATCGTTTCAGCGATTGGGTCGTCGCTGGCGATGCCTTCACTGTGACCCCCGACCACAAGTTCGGTCCGATCCTTTGGGCGATGTATTCGTTGAGCGATTCTCGAAGCGACGAAGGCTTTGTGATGAAGATCAGCGCGCTCACCGGACCACTCGGCGAAGCCGACAATCGCGACGTGGAGTTGTACATCCAAACAGAAAACGACTGGCTGTCACTGGGCAGCGCGACTTTGGATAGCGATGCCTGGACGGCCACGTTTCGAGTACCCGGTTGGGACGAAACCCGAGCCACGCCGTACAGGCTGGTCTACCGTCACAAGAATCGCAGTGGCAGTGAAACAGAAACCACCTATACCGGAACGATCAAAGCGAATCCGTCGGGCCGCCCGCTTCGCCTGGGAGCGTTGACCTGCCAGAAAGACTACGCATTTCCCTACGAACCGGTTGCCGAGAACCTGATCAAACTCGATCCCGACATGATCTACTTCTCTGGCGATCAACTGTACGAAAACCATGGCGGTTACGGGATGATCCGAGATCCTGCCGAACCAGCAATTCTGAACTACTTGCGAAAGTACTACATGTTCGGCTGGGCTTTTCGCGAGGCAATGCGTAACAGGCCAACGGTCTGTATCCCCGATGATCACGATGTTTTTCAGGGTAATGTTTGGGGCGAGGGAGGTGCGCCGATGGCCGGAATCGCAAAGGGCGCCTCATCAAAAGGTGGCTACCGTGAACCGGCACGGATGGTGAACGTCGTGCATCGCACCAACACCGCGCACCATCCCGATTACTACGATCCGACACCCTGCAAGCAGGACATCAGCGTCTACTATGGCGACCTGGTTTATGGTGGTGTCAGCTTTGCAATTCTCGGCGACCGTCAATTCAAAAGCGGTCCCGAACGGGTCGACACAGGCAGTGGTCGTGCCGATCACGTCACCAGCAAGGACTTCGACACATCAAGCCTCGATCAGCCTGGCCTCGTATTGCTCGGGAATCGACAAGAAGAGTTTCTAAAAGCGTGGACCGCCGATTGGCGCGGTCATACGATGAAGGTTGTTTTGAGCCAAACCGTATTCGCCGGCGTGGCCACACATCATGGCGGATTCAACGGCTACCTCAAGGCCGATCTCGATTCCGGTGGTTGGCCGCAGACGCCGCGAGACAACGCAATACGAATCATCAGCCGGGGGATGCCGCTGCACATCAACGGCGACCAACACTTAACAACCCTCTGCCAATACGGTGTCCACCATCAACGCGATAGCTGCTGGTCGTTCTGTACTCCTGCGATCGCCGCCGGTTATCCCCGCTGGTGGCGACCGGATGAGATTGGAATGGAACACAGAAACCGTCCCAAACATGGGATTGCCAATACGGGCGAGTATATCGATGGGCTGGGAAACAAGGTTTATGTTTACGCCGTCGGGAATCCGGAAGTCGGAACGAAAAAAAATCGATACGAACTTGCCCACCAAAAAGCGAGCGGGTTCGGGCTCGTGACGATCGACACCGATGCCAGGACGTACCACATCGAAGCATTCCGCTTCCTTGTCGATCCGACCGATGGGAATCCGGGCAACCAATTTCCCGGCTGGCCGATCACCCTGCATCAAAAAGAGAACGCCGGGGACAACGTGGTCGGCTAGTGGATAGCAAACACTTCGATTGATCCCTTTCGACCTGGTAAACCAATCGGTCGGACATCGCGTCGGCGGAGCGAGGAATCGGTGTGTTTTGTGATCGTGTGCTTGGGTTTCCCTTGTCTCACCCGACAAGACTTCGCACCTTCATCTTGCGCGGAATTCGGCTTTGAATCGGGCGGCGACATCCATCGAGCCACGTGGCATCACAATCTCCGACATGCTGGTGATCGCATTGGGGTTTGCGGTTGTGTGGTCGATTCTCTCGACCGCCGGGGGCGTTCCACCGGTGTGGGCGGGTGCCTCCACGATTCTGGCGATTCCGATCGCGGTCGGTTTGGCGATCATCGCTCGACAGGCCCGTTATCGGCGACCGGTCCATCCGGCCGAGTATGTTACTTTCCTGGTCATATCGGTGTTGATCAGTTCCTCACTACCCAATGTGGATACCACGTTGGAATCGATCCACCGATTCTTTTATCATCGGACGGTGGATCATTGGACTCTTTGGCGTTGGTCAATCTCGGCGGTGATCCTGGCCCTGGCTTGCCTAGTTCTTGCCGTCGCCCGAAAGCAGTATTCGCAATGGACAGGGACGATTGCGGTTTGGGTCGTCTTCACTGCGGTCTTATGGGGCCCGGTCCAGGTGATTCGCCGGCATCTTGATTTTCCGCAATGGATGCCGGTCAAGCTGCCATTGTCGATTGTTGAAACCTCTGTGCTCGAGATCCAGACAGCCATTCGCGATTTTCCGCTTGTTTGCTGCTACTTTTTGCCGATCGCTTTCAACTTGCACTCGTTTCGGCACCAGCGGCAATCTTGGCGATGGACATGTTGGTTTTCTTTTGCGATAGCGACTCTGTTGATTCTATGTGGCGTCGTGTTCGAGCTATTGGGAATGAGTTCTCAGACCGGTCCATGGCGAGTTGCTTGGATGCTGCGTCCAGCCTATCTTGCGATGGTGGCCTTTCTTTGTTCGACAATCGTCGTAAGGGTCTGCGCGTCCGTCATCACACATCCGACCACCAGAATGTGGCGATCCAACTTCCATCTGATGTTCCATAACGCTGCATCACCGAACACTCAAACGCAGCGAAGGCCATGGCACGCGACAACATACGTCGTGAGTGTGCTTGATGTTTCTGGTGTTGTTGCTGCTCAATTGGCCCGGTCGAATCGCCATCCGTTGGGATGTGCTGGCAGCAAAAGATTCGCTGAATCCAACTTATCCTCGCTTCCAAGAGCACAGGGAATGTTTGCACGGCTGGCCCTGGACCTATTTGCGTCGTGACCCGTTCGTGTCCTCCGGTTCACCGCCAACAATCCGTTTGTCCTACTGGCTAGTGGGAAGTTCCGTGACCTGGTTCAGTATCGTGCGACTTTTTCTGGACCTCCTTTTTGCCGGATGCGTTCTGTGGATCTCGGTGCATTTGTTTGAACGGTGGCGTCAACGACACGTGACCCTGTTGCAAATGCATGTCATTGATGTCTTGAGCGTCGCCGGATTTGTCGCGGTTTGTTTTAGCATTCTGGCGTACCATGATTCGATCCACGCGAAAGAGGAACGCGTCCTCGAAAAGATCACCGTGCTGACTTCCAAGAGTGTGAATTGGGGTAATCGAGCATTCGATCGCGCTCGATGGCAACCCAGTCGTATCGCCTGGGTCAAGGAGTTACGCACCCATCCATACACTTCCGTTTTCGATCGCATCGTTGGGTTCAACGTCGCTGGTGAAGAGTTGCCCCTGCTGGCCGAATTGAAACATCTGCAATACGTGAAGGTTCGCGGCGAAGTCACGAACCAGCAGCTAGACGTATTGACATCGCTTCCCCGGTTGATCGTTCTGGATCTCTCGGTTTATCACGTCAGCGACGATAGCTCGCCGGTGGACATTTTGCGTCTTCCACCACTTCCGAACCTGCGGGGACTCAATTTCGGTGGATCGGCGGAATTCCGCGGCGATGGTCTCGAATCGCTCGACCGAATCGAAGTACTTGATCTGTCGGGAACTTCCCTTAACGACGAAGGGCTTGCCAAGCTTGGTCGAATGAGCCAGCTGAAGCATTTGTACCTTGATGCCACCGAGATCAGCAACGAAGGACTCGCGTCGTTGCGGGGTTTGCACAATCTCGAGCGATTGTCGGTCCGATTTGTGAACGTCAACGAACAAGGACTGCGGCACATCGCCCAATTGAAGAATCTTCACTGGCTATACCTCTATCGATCCGATCGACTGAACGAAGCAGAGCAAGCAATTGTCGCCTCGATGGCCCGATTGCAGAATCCCGATTTAGGACTCGCCGATGAGGCAGAGCTGAGGGATCTTCAAAATGCGTTTCCGGATGAAGGTCTCAGGAGATGGTAGCCCAGGACGCGATGCTCGCCTGCGCCGACGCTCTCAGGCCGAAACGGAGCGAATCGACACTGCGGCAGTGACGAAGGTGGGCATGGCGGATGGCTGAACTGGCTCGTAGGCCGCAGCGAACCACGAATTTGCGGTTGCTGGAACCCCGCATCACTGACGCGCCTTGGGGCCCACCCGACAATTCTGCCTCGAGCGGTTCTCGGGCGATGTCGGTGCCCCACCGTCCACGCCAGATCGAAACGAAGTACAATCCTTGATTCAGAGTCTTTGTCCCACCTTCGATGCCTGCCTCGGAACTTCTGATATGAATAGAACTGCCTCGTTCGCGCTGTCGATTTTTGCAACGGTCTCGTTGAGTAGTGCTATCTGGGCGGAAACACCGCCGCGGGGTTTCCACCCCATTTTCGACGGCAAGTCGCTCGATGGTTGGCATGGCATGCCGCACTTCAGCCCGATCAAACTGGCCGAGATGCCCGAATCGGAGCGTCAGGCAAAGCTCGACGAGTGGATGGCCGACGCCAAGCAGCACTGGACTGTCGAAAACGGTGAATTGGTCAATGATGGTCACGGTGCTTACCTGGTCACTGACAAGGACTACCGCGACTACGAGTTGATGATCGACTACAAGACCGTGGCCGGCGCGGACAGCGGAATCTACTTGAAGGGCAATCCACAGGTTCAGATTTGGGACTACACCGACGAAGGCAAATTTGCAATCGGTTCCGACTTGGGCAGCGGTGGATTGTGGAACAACAGCAAAGGAGCACCGGGAAAGGATCCCGCGGTTTTGGCTGACAAGCCATTTGGCGAGTGGAACCGGTTTCACATTCGACAGATCGGTGCCAGAACGAGCGTGACGTTGAACGGAAAGCTGGTGGTCGACAACGCGATCATGGAAAACTATTGGGACCGCGAGTCACCGCTGTTCGCCACCGGACCGATCGAGTTACAGACTCACGGCGGAGAAATCCGTTGGAAGAACATCTGGCTGCGCGAGCTTTCGCCCGAACAAGCCAATGAGGCGCTGCAAGAGATCCGACCGCAAGGCTTTGAATCACTTTTTAACGGTACGGATCTATCGGGTTGGCAGGGCAGCGTCGACAACTACGAGGTGGTTGATGGTGCGATCCGATGCAAAGCCGGGAAAGGTGGGATGCTGTTGACCGAGAAAGATTACGCCAATTTTGTGGTGCGTCTGGAATTTCGCCTTCCGCCCCACGGCAACAACGGACTTGCGATCCGTTCGCCTGGCACGGGTGATCCGGCCTATCAAGCGATGACAGAACTGCAGGTGCTCGATTCCGAAGATCCCGGTTACGCCAAGCTAGACGAACGCCAGTACCACGGCAGCGCTTACGGGATGGTGGCTGCCAAACGCGGATTCTTGCGTGAGGCGGGACAGTGGAACTACCAACAGGTGACCGTCGATGGCAGCAAGATCAAAGTTGAACTCAACGGCAACGTCATCCTTGATACCGACCTTTCGACCGTCAGCGAATTCATGGGCGGGAATCCGCATCCGGGCAAAGAGCGGATCAGCGGTTTCTTTGGTTTTGCCGGACACAATGACCCTGTCGAATTCAAAAACATCTCCATCAAGGAGCTCCCGGCAACGGGGAAGTAGCCGGCGGGCAGCTGACCTGGAGCGACAGTTGACTCGCTTGAGGCTCGTTCGTTTACAATTTCTGAACAGAACACGGTCGGGCGTTCGGTTTTCATCAACGGTCATTCCACGGAGTTTCCAACTGTCATGCCACGTATTTGCCTGTTTGCCATCGCTGCTGGCGCAATGTGCTCCGGTGTTCTCCTGGCGGCTGACAAGCCGAATGTTGTGATTGTCATCACGGACGACCAGGGTTACGGCGATTTGTCGTGTCATGGCAATCCGATCGTCCAGACGCCTCAGGTCGACAAGCTCTATACCGAATCGGTTCGGTTACGGGATTACCACGTTGCACCCACCTGCTCGCCGACGCGATCCGCCTTCTTGACGGGTCATTGGACGAACCGTACCGGTGTTTGGCATACGATCATGGGACGATCGATGCTTCGCGAAAACGAAATCACGATGGGCCAAGTCTTTCAAGACAACGGATATGCCACGGGGATGTTTGGCAAGTGGCACCTCGGCGATAATTATCCGTACCGGCCGGAGGATCGCGGATTTACCGAGGTGATGCGCCACGGTGGCGGCGGCGTCGGCCAAACTCCCGACTATTGGGATAACGCCTACTTTGACGGCAGCTATTGGCACAACGGCACACCGGAACCGGTCGAGGGATTCTGCACCGATGTTTTTTTTGACTACGCCAAGAAGTTCATCAAGACACAGAAGGAGGCGGACAAGCCGTTTCTGGCGTACATCGCGACAAATGCCCCACACGGTCCGATGCATTCACCGAAGGAGTACAGCGAGCCGTACCAAGATCAAAACGTGAACCTGGCCAACTTCTACGGAATGATCGCGAACATCGACGCAAATGTCGGTCAGTTGCGAGCGTTTCTGGACCAGGAAGATTTGACCGACAACACGATCTTTATTTTCACGACCGACAACGGCACCTCATCGGGTGAACAAGTTTTCAATGCCCAGATGCGAGGCAAAAAGGGCAGCGAATATGACGGCGGTCACCGCGTTCCGTTCTTTGTTCATTGGCCCCACGGCGGCTTGACCGGCGGTCGCGACGTGGAGCCGATTACCGCCTACGTCGACGTCCTGCCGACGCTGATCGATCTTTGTCAAATCAGGCCGCCCAGTGGTGTGAAATTCGACGGCACGACGATCAAGCCGCTATTGATGAAAAACGACGGCAAGTCGTGGCCAGATCGTATGTTGGTGACCGATTCGCAGCGCGTCAAGGATCCGATCAAGTGGCGAAAAAGTGCCGTCATGACGTCGCGCTGGCGACTGATCAATGGACGCGAACTGTACGACATCAAGGCTGACCCTGGTCAGCAAAATGACGTCGCCAAAGATCATCCGTCCGTCGTCCAGCGGCTGACTCAATTTTACGAAGCCTGGTGGACTGAATTGGAACCCAGTTTTTCGAACGCAACCGCAATCTATCTGGGTCATCCTGCCGACAACCCCGCGCGATTGACTTCACATGACTGGATCACGACGGATTCAACGCCCTGGAACCAGAGCCAGATTCGCATGGCGATGACGGGCAAAGGAAACACCGGTTTCTGGAATGTCAAAGTTGTCCAGGATGGCGAGTACGAGATACGGTTGCGTCGCTGGCCCGAAGAAGCGAATGCCGCGATCCGTGCAGCGCTCGAACCTGGCCCGCCAGTCCCCGGCGTGAAGGCCTATCGTACGACTCCCGGCAAATCGATCGATCCGACGAAAGTCTCGCTAAAGATCGGCGATGTTTCGGCCAGTCACATGGTTCCAGCCGATGCGTTGGAGGTCAAGTTTGATCTACAGCTGAAGGCAGGGAAGACACAAATGGAAGCGATATTCGAGACTGCCGATGGAAAGCAGTACGGAGCGTACTACGCCTACGTGACGAAGAAGTAGAGCCGTGGATCGGAAAGATTGCGAGCGCCAATGGCGGGGCACAGCGAACCTGATCGCTGCGTTGCTGATGTTCACACTCGTGCCGATCGCCGGATGCGATCGGTCCACAAGTCCGCGTCATGCGCTGAGCGGAATCGTGCGGATCAATGCAATGCAAGTGGTTCAAGGCTCGATCAGCTTTCTTCCTGCCAGCAACACCGTTGGTCCTGCGGCGACCACCGCGATCGTCAACGGGCGGTACGAATTCACGAGTGAAAACGGTCCCTATTCGGGCAACTATCGGGTGATCGTGGGAATGGATCTTGGTCGACAGAGTGACAGCAACGTCGATCGCGATCCGGCAGATTCGCTGACCGAGGAAACCGCAAAGCGTGGTCTCGCCCGATCTCGGCGGTCAAATCCCACCGATTCGACGGAAACGCCACAGAACCGCTGGGTGACCCAGTACACGATCACCGACCAGGGTGACGATCGAAAAGACTTTGATTTTGTGTTCGATCCGCCCTAAGATTTTGCGATTCACCGCCCCGCGATCGCGTCCAACGGGAATCCCGCGATCGCGTCCAACGGGAATCCCGCGATCGCGTCCAACGGGGTTCGGGGTGTCGCTGATCGTCAAGCGAATACTCACGCGAATTGGCCACGCATACCCAGGCACACAAGTTCTCATGGACACCATCCATTCCAGCACGCGCCGGAAACCGCATCGCGGTTTTACGCTGATCGAGCTGCTGGTCTCGATTGCGATCATTGGGATTCTGGTCGGGTTGTTGTTGCCCGCTGTCCAGGCGACTCGTGAAGCGGCGAGAAAATCAAGCTGCGCGAACAATTCCAAACAGTTTGCCCTGGCACTGCAAAACTATCATTCCGCGTTCAAAGTCTTGCCGCCGGGCAGCTACAACCCGCTACCGAATTCATTTTCCTGGGGTATGGTGTCGCAAATCCTGCCATTTCTGGAACAGGGCGCCAAATTCGCATCGATCGATTTTTCGCAACAGCACTGCGGCAAGCACATCAAGGACTTGCAAGCGATCGGTGCGGCGGACCCTTGTTCCGAGCCGATCGGCATTCTGATGTGCCCGAGCGACCCGGCTAGTGGCGAATCGATTCTCAGTGGTCCCAATGGTCCATTGCCGCTCTCGGGTGATGTGGGAGTGCTGTATCCAGTCAACTACTTGGGGATGGCGGGAAGCAATGACCCGGATATCGGTGGTAGCTTCTCTGGGTGCGGCGGGATCACCAACGGTAATGGAGTGTTCTACAGTCGCAGTAAGACGAAATTTCGTGATGTACTGGACGGAACATCGCAGACGATCCTATTGGGTGAACGGTCGATACCGCAAAACCTTGGCTGGGGTTGGCCAATTTGCGGAGGCCATGAATGCGAACACTACGTGACGTCGACCCAGGGACTCTTTCACGGGAATAACAAGCTGACGGAGTACTTCATTCATCTGCAGCACTATTGGAGTTGGCATCCAGGCGGCTGCCACATCGCGATGGTCGATGGCAGCGTGCATTTTGTCAGCTATAGCATCGACTACACGACATACACCAGCCTCTCCACACGCGCCAGTAAGGACGCCATCGACTACGATTTTTAGGGTATCACCCGAGACACCACCGGCTGTTAACCGCGGCGGATTTCGGAGCCTTTGTATCGAACCGTAATCCGGTAGACCTTCTTGTGATGATAAACGATTTCGCCCGTCGTCAGATCGAATCGTTTGGGAACGCCGTGTCGTCGGATGTCGACGCTGGCGAAGTATCCGCGTTCGGAAAAAACGTCGATCAACATCGGAAGCGACTGATCATTTTCCAGCAGCGGGTCTTCGGAGTTGAAACTCGCGCGACCCGAAATTGCGTGTCGCACAATGACCGGCATGATCTTTTCGGTGATGAATTTGACAACCCGGTGAAATAACTCCGGCTGCTCAATCTCATAGCCGTCCAAACGGCTGACCAAGTCACGGCGCGCGTGCTTGACGATCGCGCTGGCCACCGGAATGGAGTTCAACGTATTGAAAGTTCGGGGATCGAGTTCCAGCGAACTCTGGTACTCCAGCTCGCGAAGAATGTTCTCTTGCACTTCCTGCAGCCGTGCTTGCGCATTGATGAAGTGAAAGTGAAAAATCTGTTTCAACGACACCAGCGCATCATAGGTGTTCTCTTTAAAAACACGATATCGATTCCGCGCCAGGGCTTCATTGAAGTCCGTGGGTCGCTCTTCCCAAAACTCGCCGATCCCGGACCGTTTGACTTCTTCGTTGTGGGCGATCACTTGCCGACCCCGCTTCAACTGACGGGCGATGCTCTCGGTCTCGTCGACGAACAGAACCATGATATGAAAGATCGGCTGTTTGAAATGAAACAGGTCGGGCGAATCGGCGAATTCGCGACGAAGCGCGTTCATTTGGTCAAACAGCATTTTCAAGCACTCCACCTGGACTTGGGTGCGTGGAAATCCGTCCAGGATGGCGCCGGCCTGGTGTTTCGGTTCCAGCAGCTTGCGGAACAGAATGCCTACCACTTCCCGGTCGCCAACCATTCCGCCTTGGGCCTTGATCTTCTGGGCCTCGGGAGTGCTCAACAGGTCGCTGACCACGATCGGGGCGGCAGCGATATCGCGGACCTTGCGAATGAAGTCCGTATTGGTCCCCTTTCCGGCACCGGGAGCCCCTCCCAGCAAGATCAATTCTTTGGGAAACCGAAGGTTCTGTTTGCCGTATTCTTTTTGCAGCTCTTTCCAGACCGAGTTGAAAATCAGCTGGGCATCTTTGACTTCCAGGTCCGCTGGGAGTGGCAACTTTTCTGGTGTTTCAGGCAATGGATTGTTCGCAAACGGGTCGAAATGCACGTCTTCACCCCCGGCCGCTTTTTCCGGCCGCCGGGACAGGATGTGATTCCGCCCTCCGAGCTTTGACCGCCAGCGACGGAGGGTGAATCGGCCACAAGTAGAGCCAATGATGGCCGAACTGACCACCTCGAAATGGCTTTTGTTTCTGGAAACCAAGCGACGTCGAGGCAGCCTCCGCCGAAGACGGAATTGGCTCGCAGTCGGCCACGGTTTGCCGTTGAACGACGAATGTCGTGCAACCGCCGAATCAACAACCCCGCGGCGCACGACTCCTCAACCAGGTCGATTTGCTCCCCATTTTGCCGGAACTCGTTCCACTCGGTTCGGCTGACCGGAAAAAAACCGGCTACGAACGTTCACAATCATCTCCCATGAAAAAGTCATATTGCAATCGACTTATCTGGTCGCGAGCCTCGGCGACCTCCGTCGCCATCACTTCATCGTGAACTTCCGAGTCAAAATTCCAGATAGTTCTTTTCCTCATCATTGGGCCACCGCACTTCTTTCTGCAGCAGAAATCTTTCCATCAATGCTTGGACCGCATCATTTCCATCGCCAAACTCGCGAGGGTCCTTGTTGGTGCAAGCGATCACGACTTTGGCGGTCAATGGCACACGGTCGGGTCCATTCATGAACACACGGCGCGTCAGGACGTCTTTCAAAGGCAACAACGATTGCGCCGGCGCATCAAATAATTCTTCAAATATCGCAACCTTGTACTGGGGAGCGAGAATCGATCGCGACGTGTCGTAACCAAACAGGTATCGAGCGACGCCATGTCCAGCCCACACCACGAGCGATCATCGCCCATCCCTTCGCCAAGGCGCTTCGACGTCCCAATGATTTTCGGCGCGAGTACCTTCGTCGGCCGAAAACGCCGTGGCGGCAACGCCAGCGAATGACACATTCGGGAACGTCGGAACCGCGTCGCGGACGCTTCTTGTTGCCGTTCTGCGAAACAACCAACCCTCCACACGCGGCCTGCCCCCCCATCGCGGTGCAGGTTTCCCCGAGACCGCCAATCGGTTGCCCGCCCACCAATCGGTTGCCCGCCCCATGTCGGGTGATCATAATCTTGATTGCTCGGTTTCGAGCTAATGACGAATAGGTTTCGCAAAAAAACAGAGGGTTTCGATTGATGTCAGTTCGAAGGTTGGTTTTCGCGGCGATCGCCGTCGGCTCGTGCATTCTGGTGAACCCTGTCGCCGCCGAGGAATATCTCAATGGCATCAAGTGGGAAACGCCTCCGGTCGTGACCCCCGGTGAAACCGATTCGGATCCGCCATCGGACGCCACGGTCCTGTTTGACGGCACCGACATGTCGAAATGGAACAACGGCGAGAATTGGCCGGTCAAGGATGGCGTCGTGAGCAGCGGCAAGGGGCCGATCGTCTCCAAGGATCAATTCGGCGATTGCCAAGTCCATGTCGAATGGTCAGCACCGTTACCCGTCAAAGGATCCGGTCAAGGTCGCGGCAACAGCGGTATCTTCCTGATGGGGACTTACGAGATTCAAGTGCTCGATTCGTACGACAATGAAACGTACCATGACGGCCAGGCGGGCGCGATCTACAAACAGACGCCTCCGGCAGCCAACGCGAATCGGCCACCGGGTCAGTGGAATAGCTACGACATCTTTTGGACCGCTCCGCGGTTTGATGATCATGGCAAGCTCACCTCACCTGCCTACATCACGGCCGTGCACAACGGTGTTTTGATTCTGAACCACTTTGAACTGAAGGGTGATACACCATTCAATCGTCCGCCACAGTACCGCGACCACGGACCCAAAGGTCCAATCTCGATCCAAGATCACGGCAATCCTGTTCGCTTCCGCAACATTTGGGTGCGTGATTTCAAGCCGACCCAAGGCGAACAGGTTCGTGAACCGTTCATCCGTGACGGCAACAAAGAAACACCGATCACGAAAGGTTAGTACGCGCGGCTGGCAAGCCGCAATCGCCTGGCGAGGGCGGTGGCCTGTTGGTGATTGACGAGGGCCGCCAACCGCGAGCGACAGCGAGTTGTGTGCCGCCTGGCGGTTCCCCCTCTCGACCATCTGATTTGGCGGCTCTGCCCAACCCCATCGGGACGAGTCCGAGGACCCATCGCAGAGCTGATGTCGTCGTGACTTACTGAACTGGAACCACGGAGCAGACATGCGATCTCGTGCGCGGGAGAGGTCATTTGTCTGCGACTCCGTCAGCAGTCCCGCGAGGCAATCCGCTACGGTTCCTCGGAATTGGCGAGACAGACAAGTTGCTCGTGCCGACCCGCACCCTTCCCAACACCGATCCGCAGGAATAATTCTCCGTCGACCGCGGCCGGGCTCGCATAGCAGTCATCGCCGAGTCGATTCTTGGCGATCAACTGGTACTTTGGGTCGGCGGTGAAAACGAAAGTGTCACCTGCCAGATTCGACACGTAGATCCTACCGGCCGAAACGATCGGTGAAGCGCTAAAGTTACCACCCAGCCGCTCTTTCCATAGCAGGTCGCCATTCTCTGCCGACCAACAGAAAGCGATCCCATCATCATTGACCGCAACAAGATGCTCACCCGATAAGACCATCGATGGTTCATAGATCTTTGTGTTGTCGGACCATTTGATTTGGCCCTCTGCGGACAAACAGTACGTTCCGTTTTCCGGATAACCTCCGCCGGCAAAAACGCTGTCACTCGACGTAACGATCGTGCCGCACGTCGCTTCGGACGTACAGGCCGTGCGCCAAATCTGGTCGCCTGTCGCCGGATCATAACTCGTGACGGCATCGCATCCGCTGATCAGCAGTTGATCACGGCCGCCCACGTTGGCGACAACGGGGCTGGAATAACTGCTGCTGTTACCCCGTCCGACACGCCATGCAATTTTGCCAGTTGCCGCGTCGACAGCTGCCAAGTAGCCGCCGCCCTGATTGTCCGCCGCAAAGATCACCAGCGACTTATAAAGAACCGGCGAGGGTGCGTACCCGAATTTGGAAACGAACTTTCCGATCTCACATTGCCAAGCGATTTCGCCGTCAAGATTCAATGCGCTGGCCGTGATCGCGCCCGCATTCAAGAACGCCGTGAACAGATGGGACCCGTCGCAGACGACGGTACCGTTGGCATTGGTCGCCTTGGGATGCACTTCACGCTTGGATGGAAAGCCGCCGCTGTGTACCACGGTCCGCCAACGCTCAATTCCGTCGGATCGATCGAAGGCCAGCACCATTTGCTGCTGTTGATCATCCAAAGCGGTCGCTATGTAGATCGCGTCACCCACCACAATCGGTGAACTGTGACCACGGCCTGGAACATCGGATCGCCATCGGACATGCGTCGAATCATCCCAATTCGTCACCAGGTCCCGCTCTGTGGCAACGCCATTGGCCGTAGGCCCTCGCCACAGCGGCCAATCTGATCGGACCACCGATTCTTCAGGTTCCACGATCTCGATTCCGCTTTGACGGACCGATACCTCGGTCACCGGATTCTTTTTGCCGCAGCCAGCGATGAAAACGACGATGACAAACAGAAACGTGCTGCGACCCATGATCGTGGCTCACCGAGAGAATTGAGCAATTGCCTGAGGACACTATCATTCACAATCGTATCGTGGCGAGGCTAACATGAAAGCCCAAGAGTTGTTGATGGGGCGCAGTAGCACATCCACGTTTCGGGCCGCCCGTACTTGGGCCACCCGTACTTGGGCCACCCGATCAATCAACTCGGTCCGGTTCATCGATGGCGATGGTGATCGAGACACCACAGCTTTCGCAGGTTGACCGACCCAGCGGCGCGTTCCTCCGTTTACCACACCGTGGGCAACACAAATCGACGCTCGAAATCGGCCCGATGGTCGCGGTGACCGATCGGTTCAGTCGCGTCAAAATCATCAGTGCCAGCGTTCCGGTCGATGCCAAAATACCCGAGGCGAGTGCGACTCGGCCAAGCATGCTGATTCCGTGTGACCGGCCGACAGTCAAGAATAGATCCGCGTCGAGCGCGACCGCGGTGGTTGCGGTCGCCAGAATCGTTGCATACCGCCACCAGAGTTGACCACTGCGGAGCGATGCCAGCAGCGCCATGTTGGCATGCGCGATCACCACGGCGACGCTCGTAATCGCGATGATCAACTTTTCATCGAACAAGCCGCGTGTCGATAGATTGTTGATGCACATCCCGGCAGCGATTGCCGCCGCCGCGAACCCGATCCATCGCCAATAGCGACGGTCACCCGTTGCCGCATTGACCGTCGTCACCACAGCCAGTGCACCGAAGCTGAGAACGAACATGCCAGTTTGGACGGCTTTTTCCGAGAAACGCCAGTCGTCGGCAAACCAGATGGCCACGAGAAAAAGAGTCGTGGACACGGCGTAAATGAGCACGGAAACGAAGCCAGCGACTCGGGTCGCACGGGAATTCGAAAGGTACATCGCGATCAATCCCACGGGCATCATCAGCGCGATGGTCAAACCGGACAGCGACGACTCTTCGGGTCGGAATCCGAGTTCCCATATCGATGGCATGCCAAGCAGATACGCAGCGACGACCGAGACGGTGCCAAATAGCCCGACCCGCCAATTCTTTCCCTCGTCAAACAACCTCAGCAAAGGCCACAAGACAAGCGCCGCAAATGCGGTCACTGCTGCGGTGGCGGCAACGCGCCCGACAACCTCAAAGCTGCCCGTCAGAACCGCCAGCACGCCGAGCACCGACGCGATTCCCAACAGCCACAGGATGGTCCGCAGACAGATCGCACGAATTGCCGAAGCAACCGACCGCATCGAATCCAACGCCTCGACCGACCGTCGCACTCCGATATGAGCGACGAACGCCCCGCTCCAGGATCCAATCAACAACATCGCGATCAAGGCGAACGGATTGATGTCGATGACCAGCGCGGAGAGCCGACAAATCGTCAAACCGACCAGCGCGCCAATCAGCGCACCAAAAACGTCTCGTTCGACCACCCTCGCCCGTTTTGCCAATGTCGTCATCAACCGGTCCACCCGCGAATGCCCATCATGTTGACGAAGCTAGAGAGCCCGTCGGCAGAATGTTCTGCGCCCGATGGTGCCTGGAGTCTCCCACAGTAGGCTCAACCAAGCGATAGCGATCTTCCGGCGAAACGGAAATCGCCACGCGCTAGCGAATCTCCCCGTTTTTCAATCACCCGAAGCGTGACGCACGCCGGGACTTGGCCGTAATCGTTCCTCGTTACCGGCCTGCAAATCATTTCCTGACGGACTACACTGCTGCTCATCCGCTCGATTCATTTCGTATCGTTTCCTTCATCGCCGGCTCTGCTCATGATCATGCGTCGAATTGCCAGAATCGTTTCTGCCGTTGTATTGCTGTGGGTTCCACTTGCGGTTTGGCTTGCACCCGCCAACTGCCTGGCCAAGCAGCCCAATATCCTGTTCATTTTCTCGGATGACCATGCACCCCAAGCGATTGGCGCCTATGGGTCCAAGATCAACCAAACGCCAAATCTGGATCGCATCGCCAAAGAGGGGGCTGTCTTTCGCAACTCCTTCTGTGCCAACTCGATCTGTGGTCCATCGCGTGCCTGCATTCTGACCGGCAAACACAGCCACAAGAACGGCTTCTTGCGAAATGGAAACAAGTTCGATGGCACGCAGACCACGTTTCCCAAGCTGATGCAAGACGTCGGTTACCAGACGGCGATGATCGGCAAGTGGCATCTGTCAAGTGATCCGACGGGGTTTGATCACTGGGAGGTGCTGCCCGGTCAAGGCAACTACTACAACCCCGATTTCATTCAGATGGACGGATCGAGGAAACGTTACGAAGGATATTGCACCGACATCATCACCGACAATGCCCTCGCCTGGCTCCAACAAGAACGTGACCCCGATCAACCGTTCATCCTGATGTGCCAACACAAGGCGCCGCATCGGAACTGGTCGCCGCCGCCTCGGTATTTCTCGCTCTACAAGGACGTCGATGTACCCGAGCCCGAAACGCTGTTCGACGATTATTCCGGTCGCAGCGAACTGCTCAAGCAGAACGAAATGTCGATCAAAAAGAATTTCTATTGGGGACACGACGCAAAGTTCCACGGCGAGAATCAGTTTCCTCGCTACTTTGCTTCGGGAATTCCTAACGGCGAATACCAGCGAATGACCGACCAGCAAAAGGCAGCCTGGGACGCCGCGTACGAACCCGAGAACCAAGCGTTCATCCAACGGATGAAGAATGGCGAACTGAATGATCAAGACGTTCTGCGATGGAAATACCAGCGTTACATCAAAGATTACCTGCGCTGCGTCCAGGCGGTCGATGACGGCGTCGGACGTTTGCTCGAGTATCTTGACGAGTCGCGGCTCGCTCAAGACACGATTGTCATCTACAGCTCCGATCAGGGATTTTATCTAGGTGAACACGGTTGGTACGACAAACGGTGGATCTTTGAAGAGTCCTTAAAGATGCCGTTCTTGATTCGCTGGCCCGGTGTGATCCATCCCGGTACCGATTCGACCGCGCTGATCCAAAACATCGACTACGGACCGACGTTCCTGGAGGTCGCCGGCGCGGAGGTCCCCGCCGAAATGCAGGGCCGAAGCATGGTCGAAATGCTGAAGAACCAAGGCAAACCTTCGGCGTCGTGGCGCGATGCGATCTATTACGCCTATTACGAAAACGCCGCCGTTCACAACGTGCCCGTTCACGACGGCGTTCGCAACCAGCGATACAAGTTGATGTTCTACCCGCGCAGCCGCGAGTGGAATCTGTTTGACCTGCAAAGCGATCCGCATGAGATGACCAGCGTCCACGACGATCCGGCCTACGCCAACGTGCTCGCCGGAATGCAAAAGCGTTATCGTGACTTGCGAGAATTTTACGACGTTAACAGTGCCGTCATTCCGGCCACCCGCGGCGACGAACCTGGCTGGCGTGATCGCGACGCGATGATGACAAAGCAGGCCAAGCAAGCCGACGTCGAACTGGTGTTCATCGGCGACTCCATCACCCAAGGCTGGGAAGGACGAGGCAAAGCGGTATGGCAACAGCATTATGGAGACCGGAAAGCGTTCAACTTGGGTATCGGGGGAGACCGCACCGAACATGTGATCTGGCGGTTAACCCACGGCAACCTCGGCAACATCCAACCGAAGGTGGCCGTGCTGATGATCGGCACCAACAATACCGGTCACTTCCTTCAAGACCCGCTCGAGGTGGCCGAGGGTGTGAAACGGATTCTGGAGATTCTCCAGGAACGTTTACCCGACACCAAGGTCATCCTGCATGGCATCTTCCCTCGTGGTCCCAACCCGCTCGATCCGATGCGGCTCAATAACATCGCCATCAACCAGGTCATCCGCCGCTACGCCGATGGCGATCGAGTGCAGTTTCTAGAGATCGGCGATCAATTCCTGGAGGCCGACGGAACGATCAGCAAAGAGATCATGCCCGATCTGTTGCATCTCAGCAGCGAGGGCTATCAACGTTGGGCAAACGCGTTGGCGCCGAAATTGAAAGAACTTGGGCTGTAGATAACTTGTTGTTTTTGCGCTTTTACCTGGGGCTACACCAACCTCGCTCGAGGCTCGGTTGGCCGCCCTTGTCTTTACCCACAAGTCTTTGAACTGTGACATGGAAAACACGAACGATTGACCGCGCAGCGGTCACAGATGGTAGCCGTAGGTGCGCTTCGCACCTACGGATTGCCGTTCATAAAACACAATCCGACCCCGAAGGTGGTCGCAGACAGTCGCCGCACTCCGCGCCTGCGACCACCTTCGGGGTCGAAAAATGTGAAGGTTTTACTCGTTTCCGTAGGTGCGCTTCGCGACCTACGGCTACCCTCTGAGATGCCTTCGGCATCGATAAGATGTGGGTAAAGACAAGGTTGGCCGCCCCAGGCTAACGGATGCCGTCGCTACGCGACTGTCCCCTCGTCCGCGCGAGCAGCTCGCCAATGTGCGGCACGAAAAGGGACTGACCCGTTTGTCTGTTTGTGTTCATCGCATTAAGCGAGTTGAAAAGCGTCGGAGGCGTTGATGTTGACTTGGTAGCCGAGGTCGGCAAGCGAGGCGACAGTGACTCGGCTCAGCGACAAGTTTACGCCGGGCCCAATGTAGCCGGTCATCAACTCGCTTGTGAAGATCGACTCCCGCCAATGGCTGTCGCGGGTTCCCGAGCCACCGGAATTCTCAACCGGCACGCCGTTGGTCGCATGACCAACGAGTGCACTGTATTCCAACGTTGCTTGCGCACCAACAAAAAGTGGATTGCTGGTGTTGGCACCGGAAAGCAATCCGCGATATTGCCAGATCGAGCCGATCCCAAGCACATGCCCAATTTCGTGCAGGACCACGTCAAACAAACTGCCGTTACGTTCCATTTGCGCCAGGTCCGCGGAATCAAATTGCATGCTGCCGTGGTACGGCAATCGACTGCCGGAACGGAAGCGATCTGGAGCGGCTTCGCCGAGCACCCCGCCGACTCCGTCGATGGAACTGGCGCGAACGTCGATCAACAAATCGTCCACCGTGCGTCCGTTGTAAACCATGTTTGGCAAGTCACCGATGATGATTTGTTGCCAACGTGACGTCGCATCGCGAACGATCGCCTGTTGAGTTGCTGTCAGTCCATAGAAGTTCGTATCGATCTGGAACGCGGTTGCGGCGTTTGTGGTTGGTGTCGTTGACGGAACATTGGTCGGTGTAGTCACGGCGATGACACCGGGATCAACGATCAAAGAGTAATTCGGGTTGGTGGCGCCGCGATAACCGTAAACTTGAACGTAATAGGTGCCCGCTGAGAGTCCCGCCAATGAGACGCGTTCACTGTTGCTAACGCCATTGGAAACGGCAATCCGGCGACCGCTTGCATCGTAGACGGCCATATCGAGGTCGCCAACAGCGTGCTGGAAGTTGATCCCAACATAATCAACACCCGTTCCTGATCCGTTCATCGTGAATCGGTACCAATCGACACCGTCGGCCATCACGAGGCTCGATTCCGTACGTGCCGCCGTCAGTGTGCCGAGATTGGCCGCTTGAGCAAATGAATTGTTCGATTCAAAGCGATCGTCGTGGGCGCTTTGACCGGGGTTGATATTGAGCGAGTAAGTTGGGTTGGTCGCACCGTGATAGCCATAAACGACTACGTAATAGGTCCCTGGTGTGCCGGTGGCGAGCGAGACGGTTTCGCTGTTCGTGATACCGTTGGAGTAACCGACCAGACGCAGCCTGGCATCGTAGACAGCAAGATCCAGGTCCCCCCGAGCGGTTTGAAATTGGATTCCGACTGAGGCATCAGTACCCGCGGCACCCGCAAGCTTGAAGGAGTACCAGTCGGCAGTGTCCGCCATGACGAGGTCGGTGAGTACCGTCGATTTGCTGATCGTCCCAAAGTTGGCGGCTCGGTACCAGATGTCGTTGTTTTCAAACGCATCGTCAACGGCAGCGGCCGAGAGCAACGCGGCCGCTGGTGCATTGGACGTTTGCGTAAAGTGCTGCGTCGTCGCCGTTTCCGTCGTCCGGTCGAGATCGTCGTGAACGATCAGACCGAAGTCGCCACTCATCAGGTTTCGTGATTCAAGGGACTCGATCGAGAATCGCGGCTGTGACAATCGAGCCGGCGACAATCGAGCCGGCGACAATCGAAACTGGCAGAATCGGCGGACCACGGAAGCGTATCGTGAGTTGGAGGAAGATTGTGGTTTCATGGTCGTTGAAGGATTGAGAACTGCGTCTTAGGTTGGGATGAGGGGTTGATGATCGTTTCCGACGAACGAACTACTCGCGGGCACCTCGATAGACCCAACAGAGTTGAGCGGGTGGGTCGCCATCAATTCCGACCGCCGAATAGGAACTTCGAATGGAGCTTCGATGCCGATCCGAACGCGCCTTCCCTGCAACGCCAAAACGGTGAGGACGACATCGTTGCCGAGCAGAATCTGTTCGCCTGCTTTTCGATTGAGTACCAACATTACGACGACTCCTGTGTCATGTTTGGCGATTCCGTTGGTGGTTCAGGTGCGACAAGGCACCCAAACCCATGGGCCGTAGAACAATCAACGTGAATCGGAGACGAGGGCGCGCGTGGAATTGAGGAAAATTCCCACGAATCCGGAAAATATCGACTTTATTTTCACCAGACCGTCACCTCGATCGCAGCGCCGGCCAGACCCGCGGTGGTTCGGGCGTTTGCAGGGGCGAGCGAACGTTCGCTGTGTGAGTGGAAGATGACTCCAAGACCTAGGAGTGATCAACGCAGCAGCATCCTGGAAGCGCGCGCGAAAACCAGATTTTTTTCTGTTTTGCCGAGATGGCTACGACTGCGGCGGCCCTAAGCTTGAATCGAGCTGTCTGGCTCGCTCGAAATCGCGAGTCGCTCGGTCGGGATGGCCCGCGGCACTGTATGCCATTCCGCGATCGTAAAAGCATTCCGCTTGTTGGGTGCGCCAAGGCAACGCAGGCGGAGTACGAAGCAATCGCATCGTCGTATTGCGTCAGTTGAAAGGCGGCGGTTCCCGCATAAAAATTGGACCAAAAATCATCGGGTGCCAGTTCGACCGCTTCGGCGAGTTCGACGTAAGCCCGTTTCAATTCGCCTGCTCGTAATAATGATCGGCCGTGCGAATAGTGGCTCCAAGCTGTGTGCGGGAGCAAGGATTCACTGTGCTTCGCGTATTCGCTGGCGAGCTTTTCCATTCCTGCCGTCGCCGCATGGCGCTGGATCTCAAAACACAGTGCGGGACTGAGTCCAAACAATCGCTCGGTCTCCTGCAATCTGGCCACGCTATCGACTTGCTCCTTCGACAACGCCTTCGAATCTGCGAGTCGGATCCGCAAATCGCTCCACAGGATTGCAAGGTCTGTCAAATCGTTCCCGATCCGTGTATCAGCATCAGGGCTGCTGAGGGTCGAAGCCATCTTCGCCAATGTTTCTCGCTGCTCCCAAATTCGCCCACACATCGTGTCGATCCGGTCAAGCTGGTTTCGCGGTAAATCGCGAGGCCCATTGAGCAACCGCAACTCATCCACGACGCGACGCAGCGGCGCGGCCACGGCCACATGCGATTCGGATTCCACTGTGGACGGGGATTTTGACTTCACGAACGGTGGCAGAACCATCGCTGCAAAGTAGCCTAACCCAACGAGCAAACAACCAATCAGAACCAGTCCCGGTAGAGCCCGGCGCAAATCCGGCGTCGGCGCGCTAGGTGAACCTACCAAACAGGCGCGTAAGTCCGCTGCCAATGATTCCCCATCGACGTAACGTTGATTCGGATCGTGCTCACGACAGCGGTCCAGAATTTCGGCAAGCGGTCCCGTGCAGGCATCTCCCAGCATCTCCGACAGCAACACGCCGAGCGAATAAATGTCCGTTCGCTCGTCGATCGACGCCGACTGCGTACCGCCAGCTCGAATCGCATCGAGCGTCGTTTGCTGCTCCGGTGACATGTAACCACGAGTCCCACCGATAGAATTTACATGCGCACTGGTCAGGTCACGCGAACGACGAGCCAAATGAAAATCCAACAACATCGGTTGACCATCGCTGGCGAGCAACACGTTGGATGGCTTCACGTCCAAGTGCAGCAGTCCCCTTTGGTGGGCGTAATGCAGCGCATCCGCTAAACAGGCGCCGATCCAACACACCGCTTGCATGTATGTCGCTCGCGACAAGAACTGAATCGCCGGACCACGGAAGCCGAACGCGTCAGGGTCGTTCTCGTTGGCCGACATGAGCAGTTCGACAAAATCTTTGCCTGAGCGTCTTGAAACAGGCGTCCGGCAAAGCGACTCGATCGCTCGTTCCAGTGTCACACCGCCGAGATACGGCATGCACAAACCACGCAGTCCACGCTCGGGAAGCTCTTGCACAAAGTAGACCGGTACGATCCCAGAATGTTGCAAACGCGAAAGCGACAAGTGCTCTTCACCGACCCCAGCGGTCACCTTCAGCACGACGGGGCGATCCGAAAGCGATGGTTGGTTCGCCAAAAAAACTCGTCCAGCAGCACCGCGTCCCAATTCAGCCGTCAAACAAAACTCGCCAAACGTTTCACCGACTTCGGGGAATGGAATGTCACGATTGGAGAATGTCAACAACTGGTGACAATCCAACAGCATCTCAAGCTGCAATTGAAACTGCGGAAATCGAGCGAGCCATTGGGCATGATCGACGCTTTCGCCGTGCTCTTCACGCAAGCACAGCTCTTCGTACAGCAGCGGAATCACGATTTCTTCGTTGTCGCCGCTTGCACCGCAGCGGGCGAGTAAATCCTCAATGCAGACACGATTGCCAGCTCGCCAAGACGTTGTCAATTCTTCGACAAGCTTCGCGGCCAATGGATCAAGTGAATCACTCGGCACGACGACGCTGGCCGACATCTTTTTGTTAACGCCCGCACGCAAGCCGTTCGATATCACGCCGGGGCGAGAAACACCGGAGGAATCGCGTCCAGAGGCTACAACCGAAGAGTGGCGATCACGAGCCGGCATCGCCATCCTTCAATTTGGCTCTCGGTTTGACCGCAAACCCGCGAGCGACATCGTACAGAATCCGCCGCACACTGCTCTCGTGATACTTCGTTTGTTCGGCAATCTCCGCGAGCGACTTGCCTTGTCGTTTCAGCTCCAAAACCTGACGATGCTCCGATGGGCATGTTCGCAGCATCTCGTGCCATAACTCATCGATCCGAACTTCTTGGCTGACACGTGGCGCTATCGTCGGTGTCAGTGTGTCTTGGTCGACTTGCGTCAGAGCCGCGTTCGTGGCCCAGCACTGGACGTTGACGACGGACGCGATCGAGGAACCGGTTCTGTGTTGCTTTGACAAGGAATGCCTGCAAGTGACCCGCGTCACTGAAATGCCAACGCCCTTTGCGAAAGCCGACAAGCAAATCGGCCCAGATCGATTGAACGATGTCCGACGAATCAAACTTGGCGTGCAAGCGACCAGAGATTTGTCGACGTACAATCATCCGCAAATAGGGAGCGAACTTGACGAAGACTTCTTCTGCGGCCAGCAAATCGCCACCATTGAGCCGGCGAAGAAGTTCGTCGAGTTGTGTTTGTTCGGATGTTTCGCTCATCTTCGTCACAGACACCTGCTCAACGGCGTACTTCAATCGGGCCGTGGTTTTCCATTTTACGCGGAGTGACGCCAAGAGGTTAAACGAGCTATACGCCCTTGACCGACACTCCAGAAAACTCAGGAAACATCCAAACGACGGCATCGTCATCGGTGAATCCATCATGGAATACATGATAGCCGCGACGTTTCCGACGGCGAATGACCTCCAACGCTATCAACCCCACCGCAGCCGTATACGTTACATCCGCCCACGTCAAAGTGGTGAACGGCATGGCCACCTCGTCGCCAAGTGAATCCAATTCATCGAACAATTGGGTCATCGCCGAGTCGATTTCCGCAAAGTCAGCCGATAGACTCGCGATCGACAAACGCCCTTCGCTCGGTAGCAATCGCTCGGCAAGATTCGTGACAAGCTGTTGAACCGGCGATTCGCTCTCCACCGATTCCGTCGTTTGCTTGTCCAACGCAGCGGGTTCGACCATCACCGCATCAGGCTGTGGCAAGTCCTGGTCGGGTGCGGATTCGATTGCAGACTCCGCCAATGGAAACTCAATCGCTGCACTGTCTTCTAACTCAGCGTCATCCGTCGGAGTGACCGACGTCGTTGGCGGAGCCAGATCAGCGGACGTGATGGCGACGGGAATACCGGTCTGTGCCATACTCGATACCGGCGATGGTGACGCAATCAAAACCGACGGATTAACCGCGTCATTGTCCGGCGTCAGATCGCTCTCAACTTCCGATGTGTTGTCAACCACAGCGACCGCAGCAGGTGTTTGACGATTGGCCGTGACGTCGTCATTGCCGTCGGCTTGATCAAAATCCACACGGTCATCGAGATCGACTCGCTCGATCACGATCTGTAAGATTAAATTTGGCTGCGCGTCGCCCTGCGTCAGTGCCGGTTGATTGTCGCGATCGAATTCGATTGTTTCGAGAACATTGACGATCACGGCTTCGTGTTGCGGAGCAGAGACGAAAACCTCGTCGAACTCAGCTACTTCGCCAACGACCTCATCAGAAATCAAAAGATTCGCAGCGAGGAGATTACGTCGTTCGAGTTGCTCGAACGCAAACCGTCGTCTTTTTCCGCAAAGTCCAACTGTTGCCATCCATCCGCTCCGCGCGAAGTCCCCTTCGAAGTTGACTTATCCATCCATCCTAACAAACCGTTCATGAAAACAAGATGAGAGCGATAACAATTTTCGGGGGGTGAGCGTCTGGTGCAAAAAACGGAAACGAGCACTTTGGTCGACGAATTCTGGTCTTGAATCGCTTCCTAAGTGCAAATAGTCGGTCGAGTCGAGAGAGACTTGCCGACGGCGATACGACTGATTGACCGTCACTCTCTGATGTGTCGCCTGTTCGCGGCACAGCATGCCATGAGCCAGAGTTGTTCCTCTTCGCTGAGGATTAAATCTTCGGCATGCCTGTCGATGACTTCAAATTCGCTGTTCCAGCCAACATCGCCGCCACGCAGGATGCACCTGCCCGATTCGCGGTCACAGGAAAAGACCCATTGTTCGCCGTAGCGACTCTCAAAATAGCCGACATACTGATTCGCGGCTTCGCCGTCGATGATCGGGGGATCAAAGGGATGGACAAGCCGGTCGGTTCGCCCCGAATTAACTTCTCCGCGAGCAGCATTAGAGCCAGCATGCTCGCCCGAAATCGCGTTTTCGCCTACTCGTCTATTCGAGCGTGTATCCAGCCTTACTTTGAGACCAGTGCCAATCGATCGGACGGACTGGTCAACGCCAGACCTGGCCGGTTCATGACGTGTGTATAGATTTCGGTCGTCTTCACGTCTTTGTGCCCGAGCAGTTCTTGTACTGTGCGGATATCCGCACCATCCTCAAGCATGTGGGTCGCGAAACTGTGACGCAACGTGTGGGGAACGGCCAGCTTCGTGATTTTGGTTCGACCCATCGCTGCCTTGAACGCTCCGCGAAATGTCGTCTCGTGGACGTGATGCCGGCGGATTGCACCACTCCTCGGGTCGCGGCTCCGTTGACGCGACGGAAAGACGTATTGCCAACGGTAGTTTTTGCTTGCATTGGGATACTTCCGTGCCAAGGCGTACGGCAAATAGGCGTACGGCAAATAGGCGTACGGCAAATAGGCGTACGGCAAATAGGCGTACGGCAAATAGGCGTACGGCAAATAAACGTCGCCAAAGCCCTCGTCTAGATCCCGCTTGTGAAGCAATCGCACCGAATCGAGTTGGTGCCTCAACTCATCGACCGAGAACCTTTTCATAGTACAGGGTCAGCGAAGAAATCGCCTGATTCTGCGTTCCGGCCACGACATGACCGGTCAACGCCAACTCCGTTAGGAAGTCAGCAATCTCGCGTTCGCCGTATCGTTCCAAACGCTCATCATCGACATGCCGGATGAACCGGCGCAGCCACGGGCAAGTCCTGATCGGGCTTGACGCGGCAGTGTTGTCGGTACCCATCGACCCACTTGGGAAACCATGTCCGCTCGGCCTTGACAAGCGATGTCGCCCGAATTCGCCGCTGAAATTGTGTCAAAGACATATCACGCCCCGTGGGATTGGACCCGACTTTAGGGAAGTGTTGTTTTGCACACTATTGCGAGCCGTTGTCCAACTTAATCCAGCCAGAATCCGCATGGCCAGCCAGTCCCGTCGGGGGAGTTCATTTATTGCGAGGGTTGGCGACGAAACCACTGCCCGAGAATGACGCAAGAAAAGTCAGCTACATCCGAGCGGCATTCAAATTTGACGAATGTGGGTTGGGCAACATTCTTGACATACGTGACATCGCGGATAAACAAGGTGCCTTTGTCGCTGCTCCGGTGCCGCAATCAACAATCGACGAACTATTAGGTGGTGGCAATCCGACCCGGAAGAACGCCGCCTCACTGATTTCGTCTCTCAACGAGATGCTGGGACGCGGCGAATGCCTATTCTTTCCTGTGTATAGTGATGATGCTCTCAACCCAACCGAATGGTGTTTCGTCGGCAATACCGTCGACTAACAAATTCGGCGAACCATCCGATGCAACGGAGCGTCGGTGGCCAGGCGAATTGGCCGTTAGAAACTCACCTCCCGACGCCGCTGATCGGTACCGTTTGTCGCCAATCCAAGGCACATAGATGCAGCACACCTTGATTCGATCGCGATCACTGTGGCTCGTTGTTCCGCCGGTCTTCATGTGTTGCCTTGACTTTGGGTTGACGCTGTACGGTCAATCAGACGTCTATTGGAGTGGAAACTACCAAGACGTAAATGAGATATCGCCGTCGTTCGGTCGATACATGTCGATGCATCCGATGGCGTTCGTCGCTGCTGGTGTGCTATGGATTGGAGTCTTCTCATCGCTCATTGCACTGTTGCCCGAAAAGTTAGGAATGACATTGTCAATCTGCATCGTTCTGGGGCACATGGCCGGGGCAGCAAGTTGGCTCGCTTATCGATTTGGGTCGTATCAATCCTGTAACGTACTTTTTCTCGCAACCGCTGTAGTAATCGTGACTGCATTCAACATGGGACGATCTGATAGCGGCCAAACATTGATCGACTGGTCCCGTGCACCTGTGCCGACGTGGACACGATGGCTTCTGGTAGCGATACTTATACTTTTGCCGACTTGGTGGTTCTTAATTCCGCACTAGCCGAACGCAAGGCGACGAACAAAGCCTTGAACCGGAGCACTCATTCACACGGCAACTGAAATCAGAGCCTTCCGTTCGTGCCCGGTTACGGCCGCCGTTGAACTTAAGCGGATTGCGTTTGTTTGGATGGGGATGAGCGAGTTTCTGCTGCTTCCTTGCAGGATTGGTGTTGGCTTCCTGCCAACCCATGCTGACCACTCTGTGTCTTTCCATCGATTCAGCTGCATGCCGCGTTCTCTTGTCTTGCGGCAGTTCAGCCTGCAGGTCTTGCAAAGGTGAAGGAACGGCTGCCCCGACTTTCTTTCTCTTTGAAACGCCTGCGTATCTGACAGACTGCTGTTGGACTTGTCCCTCCGATGCCTGGGTGTGATGTCCGGTTGTAGCGAACGTTTCGGTTAAAAGGACTTGCGCTTTGCGGTTCGGTGAGCACTGTGGAGGTTTCCCATCGCACCACGTTCTTGCGCCGTCTCCAGCGAGCACGTACCAGCGGTAAGTTGAACTTGACGGGTCGACACGCTTACTTGCAAGACGATGACAACTGGACGGCCTTCGTCAATCAACTCGAATCGAAGACTTGGGTCGCCTACATCCAGCCGCCGCCGACGATCGACAGCAAGGCCGAGTATGTTGTTAAATACTTGACCCGTTACTTGACCGGCGGCCCGATCAGCGACCATCGCATCGTGTCGGCCAGCCCGTCGCGAAGTAACGTTCTTGGCCCGCGAAGGCACGCGTGTTGGCGGCCACTACCGGCAAGTTCCGATCACGCTCTCGACGAAGGATTTTACGAACCGCTGGAGCCAGCACATTGGGCCCGATCAGCTGACCAAGGTTCGTTACTTCGGGGGTTGGAGCAACGTCAAAGTTGCCGCTTACATGCGGCGGTGCCGCGATCTGGCACCAACCATCGCCGCCGAGCCTCGGATGGAAGAGGCAAGCGAACCTCAAGTCGATCTGGTCTGTGAAAGTTGCGGCAGTGATCGGATGGTGTTGACTAGCGAGACGGTCAAGCCGAGTTGGCGAGAGGTTCTCGGCTACCGTTCCGCATTGGCGCCGTGCTGGTACGGGGAGTTGCGCGATGAGTCGGATCGTATCTTTTGGGACGGCGCGATGGGTGAGGGTTTTAACGCTTGGTACCTGGAAACCCTGATAGAAAGTGCAAAGGAACAGGAGCCGAAACCGGCACGACCGATTCAGTTGCACCTGCGCGGATTTGCGACCGCCGAAGGATCTCTGTTAGACTCATTCTGACCGCGGAACCTCAAGCGAGTCCCGCCAAACTTCAACGCACGATCTATGCCTGCACGTCCTGTGCCTCCATAGATCGCAATTCGTTCGTTAGATGCATCCAGTAAGATTCCCGTTTCAAACGCCTCGGGCGGAGTACGGCCCATGATTTCTGTCACGTGTCCTTCGTGCCGCAAGGCCCTCAAGGTTCCAGGCCAACACGCCGGGAAGACCGGCAAGTGTCCACAGTGCAGAACTGCCATAAAGATTCCCCAGGCAAACGCTCCAGTCGATCCAGTCGATAAGACTCCGAGCAAAGCCGATGCGCCCCCTCAGGCTCCGCCCAAACCCACGAAAGCCGAAGTAGACAACATGGGTACTCGCCAAGACACCGCGCAAAAGGCGAACACATACTGGAACATCCGTCAAATGAAACCCCAGAAAGAGCCCTATCTGCTGTATTGGTTCCCCGGCGAAAAGTCTGCACGTGCTGCATTGCTTGAATTACCGTGCATACATATCGCAAAAGACACGAATAAACTCATCTGCACGGAAGTTCTGACGTATGGCTACTACTGCACTGACGACACGGGTGAAGGCTCGTTCGAAGCAATCGTG
Source organism: Pirellulaceae bacterium (assembly GCA_963734865.1). Classification (GTDB taxonomy): domain Bacteria; phylum Planctomycetota; class Planctomycetia; order Pirellulales; family Pirellulaceae; genus CBDCUW01. Next base: position 7,277 of record CAVTIV010000014.1, on the reverse strand, counting down.
GCGGGAATGGAACTGGATACGGAGCTTTTTGAAACGGCCCGTAACAGCTTTCGCAAGCATGGCGGTAAACCGTGCGGCGACGGCGAATTGGCACCAGCAGCAACAGCACCGACGAGACGGAAACCCGCAACCGACAAGAAGCCGCCGCCAAAATCCCTTTGGGCGAGGATGCTGGGGCTGTTCCGTTCTGGTTCCGCCTCCGCTGCTGGTACGGCGAAATCAAATGTTAAATTCGTTAAGAAGTACACGCAGCCGAATCGCCTTGGCACAAACTGCACCTACGAGATCTATCGTGCACCAGATGCCGAATCGGCAAAAGACTTCCTTCAGGGTAAACCTACGCCCAAGCCGCTGTACTACCTTGTCGTCGAAACACCTCATGGCAATTATGGCCGTGATAAAGACGGAATCTACAAGGAGTGAGTGCTCGCATGAAAGCATCGAACCAGACGCTGAACCCGAGCGGGAATGGCGGTCGGGCTCTGCGGTGAAAATCAACGTTTCTCGGTGCCATTCCCGGCGGGTTAGCTTGGACGTTGAACTTAATCGAATTGCGTTTGACTTTTCGGTGCTCGGTTTGATGCGGATGAGCTGAGTTTCTTACTGCGGTCCTTGCAGGCTTGCTCGTTGGCTTCCCTGCCAACCCCCAATGCCGTCCCGCCGCTGTCTTCCCCTGGCAACTCGATGCGTGCCCGTTCTCCTCTCCTCAGGCAGGCAATGCTCGAGGGTCTTTCAAAGGTTGGGGATCGGCTGCGCCGGCGATCTTTTTTTCATTCTTTTTAAACGCTCACGCGTCAGGCAAGCCGTCAAACGACGTTCCCTTTCAGGGCCGGTTGTAGCGATCGTTTTGATAAAAAGGTCTTGCGCTTTTGCGTTTTGTAAGCACGCTGGAAAGTCAATCGTTCACTCCGGGTTGAGTGAATCGCGTCAGCTCCTCGTCAAGAATCAACGCCATGACCCCCTACTAAGACTCGAAGCGGGAGTCGACTTGCTGACGATCAGCAAACTTCTTGGTCACGCCAGCTTCACCACCACGATGATCTACCTGCACTGTCGCCGCGAACACTTGATCAATGTGCCCAGTCCGTTGGATTGGCTCCCGGTGCGGCAGTTACCGACGTACAGGCCGCCCGAGGAGAACAACTCGAAAGAGAACGATCCGAACACACCGAAAAGTTAAGCCGAGTTGGCTTTGTGTGTTGGATCACTTGGACGATCGCTGTCCCCGGTGGCACGCCGAGGCGGAGAAGGCTTCGCTGATCGAGTACCTGGAGCGTGAGTATGGTGTCGATTATGACACCTGGCTCCTGGAAACGCGGATAGAAAGTGCAAGAGGCTCGGTGAAGCGTGCCGCGGCGACTCAACTTTCGCTTCCCGGCTTGTCCCCAGACGGCGACATGCTGGTAGAATCGTACTAACCGGATCGCCCCGATCTGGAAACTCGCCCGCCAGCGAGCGACAAAGTTCAACGCACGATCTATGCCGGCACGCGACGTGCCCCCATCGATCGCATTTCGTTATCCAACTGTCATCGCTCTCACGACCACCGAAACTCCAAACTTCATCGGACTACCTGCTATGAAACAGCGATCGCCTTTCCTGCTTGCCATCATTGGACTCGCTCTGACCGTCTTTGCGACATACCGTTTCGCGGTTGCTGGCGACAATGATCCCCCCGGCCACATAAACCATCACGGTTTCGGTATAACGCCTTGTTTGGTTGCGTTTGACTTTGATGGTGCCGATGGCGACGAACAAACGGTTCTCGTGGACGCTACTATCACTGACATTGGCGGCAAACGGTTCCTCGGCGGAGTCGTAACCGACGACTACCCGGAGGTGAAAGTCGCTTTTCCGGGTACTGGTGTCTACATCGCCCTTGACCGTATCGTTTACATCCAAATGCTCAATGCTCCGAAGCCTTAAAGCGGCGGATAACCATGACGTCGGCCGTTCGCTGGACGAGGAAACCGCAACATTGACGCCACTCTCACGACGAATACGAATGATCCGCCGTGCTATGATCGTCGCGTCGTGCTTGATCGTCGCCGGATTGATAGCGTCGTGGTTTGTCGCTGGCGCACTCGTCGCACCGAACCCTCATGTAGTCGGTGATCCGCCACGCGAACTGAACGCAACCGCGTTCACCGTGAACAGCAATTCTGGTTCTGTGATTTCGGGTTGGCATACCCAACCCAGTTCCAGCTACGGAGTGATTGTATTGCTCCACGGCATACGGGGTTCCCGCCTGTCGATGTTGGATCGCGCTCGGATGCTTCATGACGCGGGATATGCGACGGTGATGATCGACCTCCACGCACACGGTGAGAGCCCTGGAGACGCAATCACGGTTGGATACCTCGAACAACACGACGTTCGTGCCGCTGTTGAATTCGCACGACGCGAATACCCGGATGAACCGATCGGCGTTATTGGCGTTTCCCTTGGTGGCGCGGCGGCTCTACTGGCGTCGCCCTTGGACATCGACGCTCTCGTGCTCGAATCGGTTTATCCGAACATTCACGACGCCATCCACAACCGTGTCGCCGCTAAACTTGGCCCGCTTTCATCGATTCCCGCGTCGCTGCTACTCATCCAACTCCAACCTCGTCTTGGTATTTCGCCAACTGAGCTTCGCCCCATCGACCACATGCCTGACATCGAATGTCCGGTTTGCGTCGCGTCCGGAACCGAGGACCAACACACCACCGAATCGGAAACGCAAGCAATGTTTTCCGCTGCACCAGAACCCAAACACCTTTGGTTGGTCGATGGTGCTGCACACGTGGACCTGTTACGTGATGATCCGATACAATACCGAGAACAGATTGTCAGTTTTCTCGACCGCCACCTTCGCGATGATCGCAAAGACGCCAGCGAACCATCTGATGCAGCCGAGCGGCGAAGTCAGGCGTTTTGAAGTGGATGATCAACCGTCGCCGCCGGCTGATCGGTAACGTTATTTGCCTAAATGTAGTACATGAACGAACCGTCACCACTACTGTCGCTGCCGACATCGCGACATGATCGGTGGACGCTTTTAGATTCGCTCATCGACCGCTGGCATCCACCCTACGCCGGACCTGCGGGATACACACGCGAAGACGTGCAAACCGCCGAACGTATGCTCGGCTTTGCGAGTCCCGAGGCCCTTGTTGAATGGTACTTCGCATCTGGCAAGCGGCGTCCAGTCTGGTCACGCCAAGATGACTTTCTGCCACCGGAACAATTGCGCATGCACAATGACGCACTGATCTTCTACGTGGAGAATCAAGGCGTCGTCCAATGGGGTATACCTGTAGACGAACTCAAATCGGATGACCCCTCCGTCGTCGTCGAATCCGTAGACGACGCTAGCCAGTGGATTCCGCAGACTGACAATGTCTCTAAGTTCGCGATCTATATGTTTGGTTACACGCTGGCGTTTTCCGACGGCGATTCTTGGATGTACGGATACGCGAAACCTCCGCTGGTTGAAACAATAGTCGCGCGATTGCCCATGCTCGACTTTCCCACAACATGGTGGACTCAAACGCGATTGTTAGGCTACGATGATCTCGTCGTCGCGATTGATGGTACCGATCATGTTCATGCGTGTGCCACGTCCAAAGCTGCATTGGAGGCTTTCAACGCACTCACAACGCGGGATACGTTCGACATTTACGCGTCATCCGATGGCTAGACGCGGCAAATAACCATGGGATCGGGGCCCGGTTGCCCAGGACCCCATACGCATCAAGTTAAGGAAGTTGGCCTACAAAAAAAGCGGAAAAACCATCAGAATTGCAGCGGTCTAAAGCAAAACAATTCTGGGAAATGGAGTTTCCGCATGGTCGACATTGTAGAGAGTGTACGTGAGGCGTTACAGAGTACTTTTCTTAAATCGGCAGAGGAGGCCAACAAACTAACCGCAGCGGTTAAACGACGAAGAAAATTCACACCATCCTCATTGGCCCAAGCGTTCATTCTGGCTTTGCTTCAGAATCCTAAAGCCAGTCATGACGACATTGCCAGCGTCGCCGCAGCCAGTGGCGTGGAGGTGTCACCGCAAGCCGTTGAGCAACGCTATTCGTCATCGCTGGCAGCATTCTTTAAAGTCTTGTTCGGGAAAATGGCCAAGCAGATCGTAGCCAGCGAAGTAACATTGGCACCCATTCTCAGTCGATTTACTGAAGTCATTCTGATCGACAGTAGCGTCATTGTTTTGCCCGATAGCGAGCAGTCAGAGTTTCGAGGCTGTGGAGGAAGTTACCAAGCGAATCAATCGGCTATCAAGCTACAAACCGAATTCAATCTTCTCAATGGTAGCCTCCGTTGCGTTGAACTTGAGCAAGGTCGGGCGACTGATGGAGCTACTGATCGACAGCAAGTTATCCAAAGTAAAGGCTCGTTGCGAATCGCTGATTTGGGTTACTACAGTATCCCTGTACTCGAAAGGATCGACAACGCTGATGCCTATTATTTGTCGCGTTTTCCCCACACCACAATGGTTCACGTCGAAGGGATCAAGCACAATGTCGTGCAACGGCTCAACTCTACACAACTGGGCACGATCGACCAGGTCATTGAACTCGGAGCCTCCGACCGACTCAAATGTCGACTCGTCGCCTGGCGAGTTCCCGAAGAAATCGCCAACACTCGCCGCGGTAAAATCCGTGCTACTGCCAAGAGAAAGAAAGGGCGAGAACCGCGCGAGGCAGCACTGGCAGCGTGCGATTGGGAATTTCTTGTCACTAACGTTGACGAAGACCAACTAAGTTTCAAAGAATCTATCGTCCTGTATCGAGCGCGATGGCAGATCGAACTACTTTTCAAACGTTGGAAATCTTACGGGCGAATTGACGAATTAGACGGCAAAAATGACATCGTCATCATGACAAGATTTTGGGCGCGTTTGTGCGCCGCTTTAATACAGCACTGGCTGTCGATTGCCGCGACTTGGTCGCCCACGCTCAAAGTAAGTCTTGCTAAGACTGCGAGACTCGTGCGTCAGATCGCCAGTGAGATAGCGAGCTTGTTGTCATCTGGAGGAGACATGACATTGCTGATTGAGCGATTTTGTCGTCAGGCACGCGCTGGCTGTAGGCTCACAACGCGACATGCTGCTCCAGGAACATTTCAACTGCTCCGGGACCCGGAAATGCTCGAATATTCCTTAACTTGATGCGTATGGGGCCCGGTTGCCCGGGACCCCTCCCACACCACCGTACATGCGGGTCCGCATACGGCGGTTGAGCACGAGTTTTAGATCTTCGCGTTGCCGTAAAGACTCAAGCAATTGGATCGCACTCAACGCCGCAAACGGTTGACCACCGTAACCACCGCCAAAGCAAACTAGACTTGCCTTATGCACGCGAACCCATTGGATTTGGTGGATCGCGTATCCTTGCGTAAGCGGCGAACCATGACGTCCACCGGAGGACGGCATGGGGCGTTTGCAAATGGACAATCTTTCCGCCGTCCCCGGTGACGTCGGTCGTTCGCCTGTTCGAATTCTAGATTTCGGTGCATATCGCGGTCTGTGAATAGGGCAGCGGTGGTGTAGGCACGCGTTCCGTCGGTTGGGGCGGCGAATTGCTGGAGGAATTTAGCTAGCCGATTGTCATCACTGATTGCATCGGCGCAAAGCGAGAGCATTTCGTCCCCACCGGAGGCCGACCAGAATTTCTCGCTGCCTTTTACCCGGCGACCGATTTGTTTCACCGCCAATTCCATCAAGCTGCTCGTCAGCGGTAAACCTAGCAGGCGGTAACGCGGATAATCCATCCGGCAACGCTGATTGACGTAGTAGACGCGAGTTCTTCGAATCGATTCGCGAGGATCATCCCGCCGCGCCCCATCGGGAGGATCGCCGGGGACTCCCTGATGTTCGTCCAACTCCGCACAGACCTCACTGACCTGACCGCACAAATCTGCTCGGCCCAACCACGGTAACGCGAATTGATTTCCGCGCGACTTTTCCTCCGACCGCACCAGCGCGTTCGTCAGGCGGCTAACCCAATGCGTGCATCAGATCCAACACGTGAACGTAGTCCGAAAAATGAGTTTCGCAGACTCGGCGAATCGCATCGCTGCCGTCGCAGACGCAAACTTTTCGCTCTGCACCGGCGAAGCCTTGCGACCAAGCCTCCGCCTCCACCATCTCACCGAAATCACGCCAGCAAGCGGCACTGGCAAGGCAATCACGATGGATCAACTCGGGGCCGGGAAATGGTCGCTCTTGGGGAGCCAAAGGATTGGTACGACTACGACGGGGCGACTTTCTAGCGTCTGCTTCGCTGGCGGCATCGACTTCACTGCCATCCGTTTCGCCAAGCGACATCACATGACCGATCTCGCTGAGTTTACGTTGGAGATCCTTGCCACCGGCCAAAAACGCCGGTAAATCAGGCATCGGATCTTGTTCGTGCGTCGCACCGGACATTGTCATCACACACGCAATGCGACTTTCTTTCCAGTGCTCGCCTTTGCGTCGTTTGCCTTGACCAACTAGTTCTTCGCCGAAGTCGCTCACGGAGCTTCGTTCCGGTCGAGCATTTGATAACGGCCACCATCGAGACCAATCGCAGCGATCGCTAGCATTGAAGTGCCATCGGGAACGCGATGCAACTGATCGGGGACCCGCCAATTCAAATAGTAGGCGGTTAACTGCTGACGCAGTTTGATTCTCTGACGGCCTCGCAGCCTTGTGATGCGTGTTAGTTCGCTGCACCGAGACGTTCAGATCGGCGAGCTGTCGGAGATAGGTTTCCGCCTTGGAAAAGCTTTCCGCGACGACGCCAATGATCGTCATTTTGCGTTCGACCAAGGGGCTAGCAGTTGACTCAACCCTCAATCCCAACCGACCGGTCAGCGGGAAAAAAAGACTTCCGGCATTTGCGACAGAAGGTGTCGTTCTTCATTCCACTGGACTTCGCCTCGTGCGGCCTCGATCACACGGGGATCAGGCTCATCGTGTCGGCATCCAGGTTGATCACAGTTGGGACGTCTTGGGCCCTGATTTTTGCAATCAACGCTCTGGTCAATGCTTCTCTGGGTCAGCAGATTGGTGAACTGATCACCCGAGAGAGATGGCGTGCAACTCGATTTGATCAAAGGTCTTAAAGGACCATTTCTCATTTTCGGCACTGGCCAAAAGATTCGCCGCTTGCTCCAGCAGCAGCTTCAGTTGAGCCTGCTTATCAGCATCCATGCTGTTCTCCAATTCCCCAAAACCTGTGCAAATTGAACCCCAAACTGGGATTTGGGAGCACGATCATGACAAATCACGTGCCAAA
>CAVTIV010000013.1:0-481336 GCA_963734865.1 Pirellulaceae bacterium | reverse complement strand
TGAGGGTTATTGTCAAACGGTACGCACCATCAATAATTGCTTAATTGCTGCCATAGCGGGGATTTCTTTCCCTTCTACTTTGACGATGCGCGTTCAAGAGAGACGCCTCTCGCCAAGATGCCGCTCGCAAAGACGACGCTTGTGTTGGTTTTGTGTTCTTCCCTTTTTGATTTTAAGGCAAATTGTATGAACAAACGTGGGAATCGTTCCCTTGGCTTCACGCTGGTTGAACTGTTGGTGGTGATCGCCATCATTGGCGTGTTGGTTGGCTTGCTGTTGCCGGCCGTTCAAGCCGCCCGCGAAGCAGCGCGACGCATGAGTTGTAGCAACAACTTCAAGCAATTAGGACTCGCAATCCACAACTATCATAGTGCGTACAAGCAATTGCCGACGCACGGTACTGGCACAGACACTGCCGGCGGCACGGCACCGGCGGGTAACTTGGGTGCGACCTCGAATTGGTGGACGAATTACGGTGCCTGCCAATGCATGGCGTTTGAGTGCACTGGTAGGGATGACCCCGTTTTTCGAACAGCAAGCATTGTGGGAACAGATCAGTAATCCCAGCTACATCAACGCGACGGACCTGACGACTCCCTATACGGTGCCCTGGCCTGCGATGGGACCGACGATCGAGTTCATTCAGTACGGACCGTGGGTGACCGAGATTCCGACATTGCGTTGCCCGAGTGACCCGGGTGTGGGACTTCCCGCTCAAGGCCGCACGAACTACGCGGCGTGCTTAGGCGATTCGATGTGGTGGTCCGTTCGCGGTCCAATGCACTTCGTCGGCACCCCGACATGGAAGATGAAACCCGATAGTGGCTACGCACAGAATTCCCGTGCCGCAGACCGCGGAGTTTTCGTACCTCACAAGGAGGCAAAATTCCGCGATATCCTGGATGGTCTTTCCAACACGATTGCGATGGGTGAAATCATTACCGACCTGGGCGACATGGACACTCGCGGTACGCAGACCAATAACGCGAGTCAGAACCCTCCGGCTTCGGTCCGTGACAACCCGAAATGGTGTTTCGACCAAGGTCAAGTCAATCCGGCTCGGCCTCGATTCTGGTTGCCAGGAACCGCGACCGGTGGAACCAACAACGGCCGTGGTTACAAGTGGGCCGACTTCCGTCCGAATTTCTGCGGAGTGCACACCATTCTTCCCCCCAACAGCGAAATCTGTGGTGGTAATAACGTGGGCCAGACCGGGTTGTTCCCGCCCTCAAGTCATCACCAAGGTGGGGCTCATGTGCTGATGTGCGATGGCGCGGTCGTATTCATGACCGATTCGATCGAAGCAGGGAATTCACGTGCTGCGATGGTTTGGCTCAGCGGCACGAACCTCGGCCCCAGTCCGCCTTCGAACGTTCCCGGATCCAAGAGTCCTTATGGACTTTGGGGTGCACTGGGAACCAAAGCGAGCAAGGAAACGATCGAAGAGCAGCTGAACCAGTAGTCTGCGACTTGATCTTATGCGATTCACGACCTCGGCTTCGATGGAAGCCGAGGTTTTTTGTTTCAGCTCTGTGCTTCGAGCAAAAAAAAACCGACCGAAAAACTCCGGTCGGCTCCTTTGTGAGTTCGCTTGCCAGCGTGGCCTAGGGGGTGGCAGCAGACGAGAGGAGATCGGCACCCTTCATCGACTCTTCCATCGCAGCTTGATCCGCAGCCTGCTGCTGTTCGTAAGCTTCGATCGCCGATTGTTCCGCATTCTCTGTCACGTTCGTTGTCCCGCCTGGTCCACACCCGGGAACACTCAGGAACAGGGACAAGGCGAACAACGATAATCCAACAACTTTCTTCATCTTTGATTCCTCGTAATCGCAAGTATTGACCATTTTGGTCCAGAGACCATTGTACTGAAAACCCCACGATCGACTAGACACGCCTGCGGTCAAACGGCAACCCAATCACGGTAAGCCAGTGTCGCGCCATTCGCCCAAAAGCGACCGGTAGAACACGACCGCCGATGCGGCGAACCGGATAGCGGTCATGACAGACGACGCCACGAAAAACGCGAAAAACACGAAAAATGAGGAACGGGACCGGACGCAGATTGCCATCTCTTTGGTTTGTTTCGTGGTCCATTCCGCCACGCGAAGCTGCGCGATCCATTTGTCATTGGCACCCTCCAACCTCATCCGCCCCCAAATCGGACAAGAAGTTTTCAAGCTCCCACATCGTCCACTGGAAGTATCGATTTTGCTCGCGACCATAGTTGAAAAACCCATGACCGGCAGCCGGATACTCGATGAACTGGAACCGATTGCCCGCCGACTTCATCCGCTGACCAAACGCCTCGATCAAAACGGGAGGGATCAGCTTGTCGTCACTCCCGCTCAGTACCAGCGTCGGTGGCAGACCTGGACGAACATGATGAGCCGGAGAAAAACTCTGCGGATCAATCCCGAAGGATCGACAACGATCTCGACCACTGCTCCAACCATCGACCAAATCGATCACGGGATTGAAAAGGACGAAGGCTTGCGGCGGAGGATCCAGCACCGGATCATCCGGCAGTCCAATCGTGCAAAGCGACAAAGCAAGATGGCCTCCGGCGCTACCACCTGCCACGACAACTTGCTGCGGGTCGATATGGTGCTCGGCCCCATGTTGGACGATCCAGCGATATGCCATCCGTGCATCGCGGAGCGTATCATGGGGCGTCACGACGGAAGACTGTTCCTTCGCCGGCTCGTCGTTCGGTTGGCCGCCCCGGGTGGGCGACCGAAAGTGAATCACGACCGATGTGATGCCCATCCGTTGCAAGTACACCGCTTGGGGCGCAAACAAGCGTGGGCTGCCTCCCCAGCTGCCGCCATGAATGAGCAACACGCACCGACGCAACTCATTGTCTTGAACCTCCAGCGGTGGAAAAATCCACAACCGCTGTTCCTCGATCGTCGGATCGCCGTAAGCAAAAACTTCTCCCGTCGCTAGCAGCTGATCATCGATGCGGTCCGTTTCCTGGCGGTCCTGTGGCAGATACAGAAGATCCTGCTCCGGTTGTCCGTAAGCATTGACCAACGCTGGCTGTTCGCTTCCGGCCAGCGATTGATCGATGAATTTCGTCAGTTGTTCCTTGGCCCCGCGGTCTTGGTCCGACATCGCCAGCGGATTCACCTCGATCTCCTGGAGCGGCAGATCCGTCAATCGGAATAGACGCCCGCTACGAAACAGTTTGTATTCTCGATTCAATGCAAACACATGCCGACTGAATCTCTCTTTATCCCAGCCCGGACGGGGATCGTACCAAAAGAACGCCATCTGCCGCGACTTACCGCCGCGGCCCCAAAGACGAGGTGCGAAGCTGATCCCATCGATCACCTGATCGGCCGGAAGCTGATGGTCGGCAAGTTCCAACAGTGTGGGGACAAAGTCCGAAGCGTCGACGAGGTCGTCGCACTGTGAAGGCTGGAGATGTCCGGGCCAATTCGCGATCAGCGGCACATGAATCCCGGTTTGTTTGGGTGTCGCTTTCCCGCCTTGAATCATTCGACCATCCTTCATCTTCGAGAACACTCGCGTGTCGGTGCCATTGTCGCCATAGAACAGCACCAAGGTGTTCTCGCGCAGTCCTTTCCCCTCCAGCCCCGTCAACAGGTTACCAACCGCCGTATCCATGTACTCGATCATGTCGGTAATGAACCGAGTATCCGCTTCGGGGACGTTGTCCGGATCCCAGGCGTCCGAGTTGGGCGTTGGCTCAAATGGCCAATGGGGCAGCGCCATCGGATAGTAAACGAATGTCGGTTCGTCGCGATGCCGGTCGAAAAAGTCAACGATCTTCTCGACCCAGACATCCTCTCCATAACGCCCCGGATAAGTCTTTTTCTGGCCATCGTCCCCGGCGACGCCTTCGAGCATCGTCGGGTTTGCGTAGCGTGAGCCTTTGTCTTCGGTGTGTAACGAGTGATACAGAGCGTACTCGTCGAACCCGGCATCCTTGGGATGCATCCCAGTACCTCGGCGTTTTGCCGCGCCGGGCAAATCGGCAGGATCGTAGGACTGCAATTGCCATTTACCAAAAATGCCGGTCGCGTATCCGGCATCCTTCATGAAATGTCCAAATGTCTTCTCGCGAGGATCCAAAATGCCAAACGACTTCCAGTTTCGGTGGTTGTACTTTCCGGTCATGATCTGCACACGCGTTGGCGTGCAAAGCGGTTGTGAATAAGCACGCGTGAATCGAATGCCCTCAGCGGCCAGCTTGTCCAGGTGCGGAGTCTGATAGGACGCGCCGCCGTAACAGCCCAGCCCTTCGATCCCAATATCGTCTGCCATGATCAACAAAATACTGGGCTGGTCGGCATGACCGACACCACCAAGCGACGCCATCAGGCAGCAACCGAGCAGTGGCCCGAGCCAGCGAAGTCGGGCGATCGTAGTGAAAACGATTTTTTGGAACATTCTTAGAGACTTTCTTGGTGGATCGTCAAATTGCAACGACATCCGATAGCTGGCACGGGCGTTCGTCGTTGCGGTGTCGCGTGCGTGCCTGGAGACATGAATCCCTGATTGTTATACAGTTTCTAGCCGATCAATCGTCATCCCGTTGGGGCAAGGGCCAACGCAGATGTGGGTAAACCGACGTCGCGGAAGATGCCGGATCCAACGCAAAATGGCTCTGCCTTGCGGGCAGAGCCATTGTTGAGTTTCGGCTTGAGAGCGATCCAAAAACGCGCTGGCGAAGGATTAAGCGTTCTTCTCTTTCCGGCGTCGGTGGGTGATCACCAATCCGAGCAATCCAAAGCCAAAGGCGAACGCGGTCGCGGGCTCCGGAACGGGAGCGGTCGGTGGCGCGTCTTCAAAGTACGGGACAGGCGAGGAATTCTCTACAGTGTCGTTGCCACAGGTCATCGCCCAGTGATAAGCGATATTGATATTGGAGTTGACGGGATCGAGACCAAAGGTGGTCGCAACATCGGCAACGTTCAGAGTGATCGTGAGCGCCGACTTGTTCGTAAAGCTATTGGAATTCACGTCGACGAAGTCGATGTTTCCTGTCGCCCAATCCGCGTTGTCGATAGCCATAGCCGTTAAACCGGACGATCGGACCTGCACTTCTTGACCCTCACGGATCGTCCCACCGTAGTTGTGGAGCGAGTGCCAGTACTCGCTTGACGTAATGACCGAATCGCTGGAGTAGTAGGCGGCACTATAGGAGCCCAAACCATATAGTTCGGCTGCTCCAGAGGCTGGAAACGTACTATTACTTGTCGGAATATTCTGCAGTTCAAGCCCGTACGTCCACTTAGTGCCGTTCGTGATGTTGTCGGATTTGTACTCGGGCCCCGTACCATACGGATCATATCCATCAAACGTGAAAAAGAGATCCCCCAGCCGGGCGTTTGATTGCGCTGGGTTATCCGCGAATGAGGTGACAATCGTAAACTTGAGCTGAGTGTCGGATACTTGCACACGCGAGTACGTTATCTGAAAGGGGTCGTTTCCAAGGACCTCTCTATTCGAGTTAACATGGCCGCCCCAATATTGGTCTGCAACAAACCCACTGTCGAGCATCAGCCCACCCAACGCGGTGCTGCTCAACATCAGCGACATGCCCACAAAACCTGCGACCCAACTCTTCATCTCTACTCCAGTCTCGATGCCAATATCACGATGTATCAATTCCACCAGGATCGCCCTCTATCCTGATAGCCGAACGCGCCATTCATACCTCTTGAACCTCCTAGACTCCCCTTTTTGTCAAAAAATCCGGCCTGGATAGCTTGGATGACGTCGCTGGATAACCCGACGGAGGGGTTTTGTGACCCGGCGAGGCGGGCCTGGCAGCCCAACCAGTTTCGTCGCGCCCGGTTAGCACGATGGTGGTGCGGACCACGATCCCCGCTAGTCCACCGAAAAGATCGACCGCTGTGTCTCCCTCCACGTGTTCCGCGATCGTTGCCAAGACTCGCCGATGCCTTTCGATCAACGCATGCCAAATCGCGAACAACCCTTCATCTCAGCGTGAATCTCAAGTTCAAACGGGCTCTGAGATCCTTTGCATCGCTAAAATGGACGCGATGCTACCAGCGGGCCGGTGCCGCTTGGTAGTGCTCCTATTGAACAGGGGGCCCATTGAACAGGGAGATTGTGCTGTGAATTCGATGCCGCCGATCAACCCTGCCGGGCAGGTTTCGTCGCATGGCGTTGTGGTCGACACCGGCGTGCACGAGCAGTTGCATGCCAGCGATCACCGTTCGTTGGTCCGGGGCGTGATTTTCGCCGCGCTCTATCTGACGTGCTGCTTCGTGATCGTTGGGTTGCAGTCATTGGATGTCCCATACATCTGGATCACCATCGCTTGCATTCCGCTTTATCTGATTGCCGCGGCATCGTTGCATGGCATCAGCCTGTTCACTCACGAAGCGGTTCACGGTCTGTTGTCACCCAATCCGGCCATGAATCGCGCGTTGGGGATCGCCTGCGCCCTGCCGGTGCTGCAGAATTATTCGGCCTACAAGGTTCTGCACTTGCGACATCACAAGCATTTGGGGCGCCCGGGCGATCCCGATCATTACGACAATTACAGCCATTGGACTTGGCTCGTTTTCACCATGCACTGGGTTCGTTTGGTCATCGGTTACCCGATCTACATCGTGATGATTCCGATTCTCGGTTTTCGCCAGGGCAAACCGTCCGATCGGCGCTGGATCGCCTTCGAGGTTTCCCTGCTGATGCTGATGGTTGCAGCGGTACTCGCGTCGCCACTGTCATGGAAGTTTCTTCTGCATGGCTGGCTGGTTCCGATGCTGATCATCAATACATTCGTGAACATCCGGGGCATGAGCCAGCACACGTTTCTGGAGGAGCCTGACGATCCGGTCCAGGGGACTCGTTCGATCCTGACCAACCCGATCACCGCGTTCTTCATGTGCAACGAGAACTATCACTTGGAGCATCATTTGTTCCCGCGCGTGCCGTGGTACAACCTGAAACGGTTGCACGAGGAATTGAGGGACCAGCTTGTCGACCGTCAGGCTCCCTTTGTGAAGTCCTATTTCGAGTTCGTTTGTGAGTTCGTTCGCAAGAGCTGGTCGCGCAGTCCATGGGGTCGGAGGGGCAAGCATGTTTGATCTTCGATCCCAAGCCACAAGGAAATGGTCGCCGGGGATGTGGTCACCGGGAACTGAATGCTGTGCCGATGATGCATGGGTGAGGGCAACCGCAGCGCTTCCGATCGCATTCGCGCAGGTTCGCGAAGATCCGATGATTGACATGCAACTGGTGGGATTGCTCGAACGACCCGTACGAGTCCTGATGGTCGCTTCGGGGGGTGAGACTGCGGCATTGCTGTCCACGTTACCGTTGGCGCGGCTGCATCTGGTCGATATGAACGAAGCGCAATTGAGCCTCTCGCGGCTGAAACTGCAGCTATTGAAAACGGCCGACACGGCCGAGCGACTACAACTGCTCGGTCACGCGCCGATGCCGATCGACCGCCGGTCATCGGAACTCGCACGCCGGCTTGCCGCTTTAGGATTGCCCGTCGACGCACTTGGTCCGCCGAAGTTGGTGGCTCGGTTCGGACCGGATCAGTGTGGGCGATACGAATGGTTGTTCGCTCGCTTGCGAGAACGATTGACGCATCAAAACGACGCGATTCGTCGTTTGATGATCTTGCGCGACCCCAATCAACAGGCTCGACTTGTCGCCGAAGGTACCGAATTGGGGAAGTGCATCGAGGTGGCGTTCGCGGAATCGATGCAGTTGTCGCGGTTGGTGCAAATCTTTGGAACCGACGCAACGGCCAATCGCCTGCAACCATTTGCGACGCACTTTGTGGATCAAACGCGGAAGGCACTGTCGATGATGAACGCCGCGGACAATCCGTTTCTGCAGTCGATCTTTCTCGGTTCGTTCCATGGACCGGTGTGGCCCTGGCTGAACGCGGCCAAACCCGCCTGTTGTCCTGTCACGCACTACACACACGCCCGGATGGACGCTGTGCTGGGCTCACTTCCCGATCGATCTTACGACCTGATTCAGCTATCGAATATCCTCGACTGGATCAAGCCGACCGATGCGCAGTGTCTTCTCAATGACGCGTTCCGATGCCTGTCGCCCGGTGGCTTGGTTGTCATCCGACAACTGAATTCGCGACTGAACATCCCGGCGATTCCCGGCGAGTTTCAATGGAGGAGTGATCTGTCGCGGCGGTTGCATGCCACCGATCGCAGTTTCTTCTATCGTTCACTGCACGTTGGAATGAAACCGTGACGAGAGATCAAGCCTTGACGAACATTCGCTATTTGGATGCGTTGCCTGAATCGACACTGGCTTCTGCCTTGGCGAGGTTTGAATCGGGATTCCGTTATCCGCTTGGCAAGGACGGATGGTTCAGCATTTCGCACGGAGACGACTACACGAGATTCTTTCGGGCGATCGGCGATACTCGATGTTTTGTTGCCGATCGTGACGGAACTGTCGTCGGAGTCGTCAGCGTTGCTCGCTGCCAACTGCGTCAGCCCGGCGGTGTCGATGTCGAGGCGGCATATTTTTCAGACCTGAAAGTAACTCGACCTGGCAGCGGACGGGCGTTGCTGCGTTTGCTGCAAGAATCGGTTGGCTGGGCGCGCCAATCGCCGGCGACGCCTGGATTCTCGATCGTGATGGATGGCACCAGCCGAGACCCCAGTTCGTATACCGGCAGGTTAGGGATTCCGCAGTACATTCAACTGTCCAAGCTGATGATCTTGAGAATTCCCAGCGATCATCGGGGGGACACCGCCCAGGTGATCGAATCTTCGTTGACCGAAGTAGGGGAGTGCTATCGAGGGCTAACCAAAAACGACTATGCGACCGCTGGTGGCAGCCCAACGATACGCAGCCGAATGACGCCCATGGGACTGATCCTGGCGAGTGGCGGCGCTTGTGGTATCCTCGAGGATACGCGTCGTGGCAAGCGGTTGTATCGCGGCGATGGCAGCGAAATGGTCTCGGCGCATCTATCGAGTTTCGGTTATCGCACGGCACAGGACGCGGTCAGCCTGTTGAAGTCGGCGTCGGTTCGATGTCGCGAAATGGGTGTGCCGGCAATCTTCGTATCATTGCCCTGGGCGCGACACGAAGCGGTGTTGAAACTGCTTCCGCAAAATGGCATCGTGAAGGCACCGGCCACGGTTTTCGGCTTTGGCTTCTGTGCCAATGAAAACTGGTCCGTTAACACGTCGGAGATTTGATGCATGCCTGTGTGCAGCAGCGAAAAGTCAAGTGACCTTGTTGTCCGCGCTGAACAGATTTTGACCGCAATCCGGATCTTGGATAATTCCTACTTTGATGCCCTCGGTAGCGGCCGGATGTCGAGAGACGCATTCTCTCGTTCGCAGCGACAATTCTACTTCGCGGTCGACTTTTTTTCGCGACCCATGTCGGCCTTGTTGATGCGGATTCCCTGCCCGAAGCAGCGATTGGGGATCCTGGCGAATGTGGTCGAGGAACATGGTGACTTTCAGCCGTCGGCGTTCCACGTGGCGACGTTTCGTGAGTTTCTGGAAGCATTCGACGATTCCGGCTGCCCCAGGCGAACGGAAATGGGGCCGCAAGTGCACGCTTTCAATGCGGCAATCATGGCGGCATGCATGGCGGACGAGACACAGGTCGGTATCGCCTGTCTGGGGATCATCGAATACGCGTTTGCGGACATCTCGGCTTGCATTGGCAAAGCGGTTGTCGAGCGCGGCTGGTTGACCGAGAACGAGTTGGTTCACTATTCGTTGCATGCCGAGATCGACAAAAAACATGCCGCCGATTTCTTCAAGCTGATCGAAGACGATTGGCGAGAGCCGACGACCCGACCGCTGATCGAACAAGGGCTTCAGCTTGGCGCCTACGTGTTTGATCGACTGTATCGCGATCTGATGGACCTACCCGAGTAGCGGATTGCCACAACCTTGGGACACTATCAAGCGACCAGAGCACGTACAATGATACGAATTCGCTACCGACTTACCAAAGTGATCCCCATGAGTCCGCTTTACCGAATTCGCCTATTCGTTTACGTGGCGATGCTGCTGCCTGCCGCGTCAAACGTCGCTGCCCAGGATCGGCCCAACGTACTGTTGCTGTGTGTCGATGATCTGCGTCCGGAACTGCGTTGCTTCGGAAAGGATTACATTATCTCGCCCAACATCGATTCTCTTGCCGCAAGTGGTCGTGCGTTTCACCGTCACTACGTACAGGCCCCGACCTGCGGCGCAGTCTCGCTTCACCTTGCTAACGGGCAGGTACGGTGCCGCGGACAATGGAGCATTGTTCGCGCGCGCAAAAAAATGTCGAAGAACCCCGACTCGGTGCCGCCCAGCATGCCTGCCTGGTTTCGCCAGCACGGATTCACGACCGTTTCGGTTGGCAAGGTGTCACATCATCCCGGTGGACGGGGCGGCGCGGATTGGGATGATGATGATCAGCCTGAGATGCCGATGTCCTGGGATCGGCATTTATTGCCTGCCGGACCCTGGCAGCATCCTCGCGGCGCGATGCACGGTCTGGCTCATGGTGAGATTCGTGGAAACGCCAAGGCGATGGATGTGTTCCAAGCGGTCGAGGGAACAGATTCGATCTACCCAGACGGCCTGATCACCGATGAATCGCTGCACCAACTAGATTTGCTCGTCGCGGTAAAGGGCAAGCCGTTTTTTCTTGCCGTTGGGATCATTCGTCCACATCTGCCGTTTGGTGCGCCGGCAAAGTATCTCGAGCAGTACCGCGACGTCAACCTCCCGCCCATTCCGCACCCGCAAAAACCCAGTGGCAAGACCACTTGGCACAGTTCGGGCGAATTCATGAAATACAACCGCTGGAATCGGAATCCAAATACGGACGCGGAATTCGCGACCGAAGTTCGCCGCCACTATGCCGCATGTGTGACCTATGCCGATGCCCAAATCGGACGTGTCATCGAGCGGCTCGAATCTCTGGGTGCTCGAGAGAACACGATCATCGTTTTGTGGGGCGACCACGGCTGGCATCTCGGCGAGCACGCGATTTGGGGTAAGCATGCATTGTTCGAGGAATCGTTGCGATCCCCGTTGATCATCAGCTACAACGGAATTGTCGCACCCGGCCAACCGAGTGATTCGGTGGTGGAAACTCTCGATATCTTTCCGACATTGTGCGATCTTGCCGGTCTGCCAATCCCAGAATTCGCACAAGGCGAGACGCTCCGCCCGATTCTGGACGATCCGGATGCACCCGGTCACGCCGCTATCTCCTACGCCGGCGACCGTCGAACCATTCGCACCGAAACGCATCGCTTGATCGCTCACAAGGACGGCTTTGCCGAACTTTACGATCACACGTCGGCACAGCAAGAGACACGAAACTTGGCGGACGATCAACCGGAATTGGTAAAGCAGTTGTTGGCCAGACTCGGTTCGCGTCTGCCCTGATGTTCACGACTGGCCATTCACAAATCACGTCATTTCGTTGACGGCGACGCGGGAATCATCAATCGCATCGCTTCATATTTCCATTTGCCATCCTGGTTCGCGACCACCGTCGCCCAGATCCCGCTTGACGGATACTGCGGTGGGCCATTCTCAACGCGCCACTTGCCTGTGGCCAGCAACACATCCGGCCGAATGAATCGCACCGTCGTCTGCTGACCGCTGATCTTTGCTTGGGAATTGCTCGTAAAAAATGAAGCATGTCCGGCTGCGACCTGTTCGCGACCGTGCAGCGATTCTCCAGTCAACAGCGTAAAGTCGCCATCGACGGTGAACAGCGTGGCGATTTTCTTCGCGTCGTGCGCATTAAACGCGGTGACGTACGCTTCGTTCAGCTCGCCGATTCTGACCAACTCCGCTGTATGTTTCTGTTCGCCACACACCGTGTCAGCTAGCAATAAGCAGAGACTGAGATTCAACCATCGCATGTTCGATCGCCTTCAAAGGGTCATTCAGAAATCAAATCGGTCACAGAGGGGTCCATTCACCGCGAACAGGAATGCGAACAGGAATGATAACAGGAATCGAGTGCCTTGCCCTGACGGTAGCCATTCGTGATGGCTCGAGGACACTCGCGGTTCGGGAATCACGTCCTCTCTGGCAGCCTCGGTTCGGTGCTTTGTCGAGCGAATCGTCCGCCTATTTTTTGGTTTTCGTGATGGTGAAAGCGGTATAATGAAACGTGCGATCGGCGGCCGGTATGTAGAGGCTTTTGACCGCGAATACTGCTGCCGGGAAGGCTGCGGTGGTCTTTGGGGCCGCCGACAATAGGGTTTTCTTTCACGGAGCAAACAAATGAACGTTCAAGAATTCTTGCAGGGTGAACGGGTACCGTTCGATGTCCTGCCGCATCGAAGCACGCACACCGCGCGAGGCCTTGCCAGGTCGCTGGATGTGCCGGGTAATAACGTTGCCAAATCTGTCTTGTTGAAAGTTGATGGTGAGTTCATTTTGGGTGTGATTCCCGCGTCTCATTTGGTGTCGATGCGCCGGCTCAAGGAATGCATGGCGGCGGAACATGTCGAGTTGGCCAGCGAAGACGAATTGGCGGAGGTTTTTATGGACTGTGATCGCGGGGTCGCGCCGCCATTCGGAAAGAGTTATGGGATAAGAACCATCGTGGATGAATCGTTGACCGAGGATGAACACATCGTTTTCGATGGCAACTCGCACGACCAGGCAATCTATCTGCGGTACCAAGATTACGAAAAGATCGAACATCCCCGGGTGGAGGCATTCGCATCCGACGTCTTAACCTTGGAGTGATCCATCCATGACTTGACGCAAAGCGGTCCGAAGCGAGTCTGCGCGAATCGGCTTGACCAGGTGCTCATCCATGCCGGCTTGCATGCATGACTCGCGGTCCATCCCAGCTGTCACGGCGATGATGGGTGTGTGCCGTCCCGAAGAAAACTCATGTTGGCGAATGATTTGGGTTGCCGCTATCCCGTCCATCACGGGCATTTGGACGTCCATCAACACGACGTCAAATTCGTGCTCCACGAACTTCGTCACCGCTTCACGACCATTCTTGGCCAACGTGACGGTGCATCCCCAGCTTTCTAGCAGCAGACGCATGAACTCTTGGTTACTCAGACTATCCTCCACCAAAAGTGCCCGAATTTGGGAAGGCGAGTGTTGCAAATCCGTCATAATTGGTAGGAGGGCAGGAGGTACGGGGACAAGCGTATGGATACGCCTCCCTGCGAACTGGATTCTACCCGATTGGATGAGCAAAGATCAAGCAATTTTTGCTGCGGATAGGACGCCCTTTTTCGTTTGCCGAGCGCGTTCTTGCTTGGACAGTTGAGTGCGAAACAATGTTCGCCATTTTGTTCGCGTCATCCGATCCGTGCTCGCGGCATTGTTACAGCAACCGACGGGAAAAAACGCGCCACATGCAATCGCGATCGTATAATTCCAGTTCAACCATTTCATAACGGAGCCGAAACTTTGGTGCCACCCTCCAACACACAGCAGTTCGATTGGCAGATCGAGCGCGACGCCGCGGCGATCATTTCCCGATTGGTTCAAACGTTCTGCGACGCTGTTCCGATGGTGAATTCGCTCGGTAAGCGAATGCTTGCCGAAACCGGTACGCGACTCGTCGACTGGGTTGACAACTTTTGCCTGACCGACGATCCACAAATCGCGACCGAACTCAGCCAAGCCGGCTTTACCGAAACCAAATCCCCTCGTGAGTCCCTGTGGTGTCATCCTGGCGGGATTTTTCCAACGGTGCGGCTTGTCGATTCGATCTCACAACGCTTGACGATCAAGGTCGAGTCGGTCGCCGACTTTTTGTTCGCCAATCATCTTCATGCTGAGATCGCTGGTATGCCAGGGGCGCCGCTTCGGACCGCAAGGGTAAGCTCCGCCGATGCTCGTGAGTTGTGGCTGATCGAGCGTCATGGCTGCAAGCTTTTTTCCCCGCCAGAAGTCACGTCCGACCAACTCGCTGCGGTCCTGCATCACTCGGAGTCCTTCCTGCTGCGAGAACGTGATTTCGCGGACGCTGGCGACGGATTTCGGCATGCCGGAGATTTGGTTGCCGCCGCGATCGGAGATCTTGGTGTCGATTGGACGTGCGATCTTTTCTTCGCAGCCGAACGTCGATATTGGCAGAGTCGAAATCGGGCCGCTCGCATCCAGAAAGCCCGTCAGGATTCGCTCGGGCTCGGTTGGGCCAACCACGATCATCACACATACCGAAGCAGTCGCCAGTATTTCACGCAGTTGATTCGGCTTCTCGAAGATCTTGGGTTTGTGTGCCGCGAGCGATTCTATGGAGGAGCGCAGGCGGGTTGGGGAGCGCAAGTACTGGAGCAATCGGCAACCGGGGTCGTGATTTTTGCCGATGTCGACCTGTCACCCGAAGAAGTGGTGGGTGACTTCGCGCACCAGGGACTGCCGCCGCGCGGCGAACTGGGGACGGTTGGGCTGTGGTGCAACTTGCACGGGGAAGCGATGTTACAAGCCGGACTGCATCACCTCGAGTGCCAATTCGACTTCGATGCGGCCCGCGAACAGTTGGCTCGTCAGGGAATCGAAACGATGACTCCGTTTACCGACATGCCGCAATTGAAACAAGCATTCACACAAGGAGAGATTTGGCCGGTGAAACTGACGCGGATTGACGCCGCGTTAGCGGAGGGCTTGATCACAGCTGAGCAGGCCGCCAAGTTTTCCTCGAACGGAGGTATCGGCTCCCATTTGGAGATTCTCGAGCGAAATGGTGGCTATAAGGGCTTCAACCAAGCGGGCATCAGTGAGATCATTCGCGAAACAGATCCGCGACAGGCACACATCGTCGCCTGAGGCGATGGCTGATTGCCATTGCGAAAAGCAAATTCCCTCTCCCGCTTCAAGGAAATCACTCTTGGCCATCATTCAGCGATCCTCCGTTCGCATCTTGTTTGCCGTCGCAATGCTGACAGCGTCAGCGGCGATTGGTCGCTGCGATGAATTGACGGAGACTGAATTTCAACAGCTGAGCAAGCTGTTGACGCCCGCCGAAAACGACCTCTGGCGCACGATTCCATGGAAGATTGCACTACTTGACGCACAGCGGACGGCGTTGCAGGAGAACAAGCCCATTTTCATTTGGGCCATGGACGGCCACCCGTTGGGCTGTACGTGAAACAACGGGGTGCTCGACCGTGCGTCGACATTTGCCGATCCCGAAATCGCTCGTCTGCTGAAAACCGAATTCATTCCCGTCGCGATCGATCAAGCCTATCAGCGACGCCAACAAGATACCGAAGGTGACTTCTATCGAAAGATCGCCGGGCAGAGTCCGCGCAACGATTTTGAGGGAACGACACAAGGTTTCTATATCGCCACCGCCAGCGGTGAACTGCTGCTGTACAACAATAATCGTGACCCCGCGAAGCTGCGACGGTTGATGCAGCAAAGGCTCGCCGATTTCAAGTCCGATCCAAAACTGTCGGACTCCAGCGACAAAGAGCTCTTTGCGGAAACGGTCGACCCGCGTTACAACCTGTCTGCCCCCGAGGGCGGCCTGGTCTTGCGTGTCCGTGCAAAGGTATTGGACGGGTACAAACCGACGTCGGATCGTTGGCGCCAGATTTTCCAGTGCTCGTTGTCCCGGGACAATCTTTGGGTCACCGCTGAGGAGCACCGATCGCTCGTCAGCGGAGTCATTCCGCCATCACTGCAGCAACGAATCGCCCGCTTTCATTTGGTGGATAACACTCGCGGCGAACCACCATTTTGGAGCCCGTACGACATTCGCGAGTTGGACATGCAGTTGCAGTCGGGAACGCTCCGCGGCAATGTCCATCTCGAGAACCGCCAAAGCAAACGCGGCTATCAAGCAAGTTTGTTAGGCGTGGTCGAGACGAAAAACGACAAAGTGACGCGATTCGATGTCGTTGTTCGCGGCGACTTCTGGGGACAAGGCATACACCGTGGCGCCCCAGGGCAAGTATACGCTGGCGATCTCCTTCACACTCGCAGACGGGACCGACCTCGCCGATCGAATCCCACCGCAAGGATCACGCGGATGGCTGCAAGGTTACATGCCTTCGAATCGAGGCGAGCGATGACCTCGGCCGAGATGCCGGAACTGCGTCACTGACGCTTGTTGTTGCCGGTTGACAAGATTACATAGGGTTCAGGAACGGGTCGCTGAGCACGATTTGTTGGATCATCTTCCGCAGACGGTAATCCGCTGCTTCGCTCTGTTGTGCGATTCGGTCGATCGCGGGCCAGTCCACCGCGGTTAGTTCGCGGCCCAGAGCGAACGACAACAGATGCGCGGCAAAGGCGCGTGTGAAGCGATCTTTTTCCGCGAGGATCGCGTCCTTGAATTCCACGACGTTCGTGAATTTGTGTTTGCGAAACAGCATGCCGCTGGCGTCGACGGCGAGCCCATTTTCGTACTCGTCGCGCCACACTCCGGTGGGACCGTAATTCTCTAATGCGAAACCCAACGGATCAATCTTGGCGTGGCAGCCCGCGCAGTCCGCCCGCTGCCGGTGCAACGCAAAACGCTCGCGGAGGGTCAGCGGTTGTGGCGCGTCAGCTTCGGGCTCCGAAAGCGGCGGTACGTCAGCCGGCGGCGGCTCGGGCGGGTCGTTGAAGATCACGCTCGCAATCCATGCTCCACGGGTGATCGGTTGCGTTCGCAGCGAACCCGATGTCATCGTCATGACGGCTGCATTGGTGATCACGCCCCCTTGCCGTCGGTCCGTCAAACGCACGCGGCGGAACGGAATGGATGCTGGTGGGGATTGATTCCCACGTGTGCCGTCACGATACCAAGATTCAAGCAGCTCGCTGCGATAGCTGAAATCCGAATCGATCAGGTCCAAAATCGGACGGTCCTCAATCAAAATGGTCTCGAACAGCAGCAATGGCTCCAGCATCATGTGCATACTGGCACGGAACTTGGCGAAGTAGAACTCCGGATAGCGTTGTGGATCCGGCACCGAAGACACGATTCGCTCGAGCTGCAGCCATTGCGCCGGAAAACTGT
Source organism: Pirellulaceae bacterium (assembly GCA_963734865.1). Lineage (GTDB taxonomy): Bacteria > Planctomycetota > Planctomycetia > Pirellulales > Pirellulaceae > CBDCUW01. The sequence goes on along the minus strand of CAVTIV010000013.1, from coordinate 464,377 downwards.
CGCAGAAGCGTTTGATCCGTTCGTCATCGAGCATCCGGTCCAACTGCTCTCGCAACACCTGCGGATCGCGAAGCGTTCCCGCCGCTGCCAGATCGAGAAGCGTTTGATCTGGAATGCTGCCCCATAAAAAAAACGCCATCCGGGACGCCAATTCAAAATCGTCCTGCCGCTCGGTTTCACGGTCCTTCCCGCTTCGGTCGTACAGATAGAGGAACCGCGGCGAAGCCAGTGCGGCGGAAATGGCGAATTTCATGCTGTCGGTGAACGAGACGCCGGACTCGATCTGCAGCATCGTGTGACGCGTGTACCGATCCAGCGATTCATCCTCCACGGGCCGTCGAAATGCCCGGGACAGGAATCGGCGCAAGCGTTCCCGGACCACTGATTCAATGTTTTCACTGTCTGCTGGAGCTGCCAGGAATGTCTGCCAGATTCCGCACGTCTTCTCGTTGAAGTCATCGCTTTCAACGATCGAGTGACTGAGTTTGAAAAATGACTCTAGCAACAGCGGTGACAGCGACAGATGATCGCCGCGATTGTCAAAGCCATGCTCGGCGCGAAGGTCTTGAGGAAACGGCGCCACGCCGGCGAGACGCTTGCCGATCAGCTGTGACTTACCCAACGGACGGCTTCCCGCTTTCAATTGATCCGGCATCTTGCCGGTCGCGGGTTGAAAGTAACCATAGTCCCTCAACATCCGCTCGGGCAACGCGAAAACTTCGACATTCAATTCCAACAAGTCTTGCACCGCGTTGCTGTATTGGAAGCGGTTCATCCGCCGAATCGGAGTACGCGGAAACGTCTTCTGGGAACTGACAGCTTCACGGAATAAGGCCTTCAAATGCGCGACCAGCTTCGACCGCTGGTCAGGCGGTAACGGCGATTCCTCCTCCGGCGGCATGGTTTCCGAGTCGAGCACATCGACAAGATCTCGCAACAGTTGCAGATTGCCCGTCAGATCGGCGGCGTTGTCCAAATCCAGCAGGTTGATGTCTCCCTCAACCTTGACTTGGGCACCGTGACACTTACCGCAACGTTCTTGGAACAGCGGGCGAACAATCGCCGCAAACGGATCACCCTCCGCTGCCGAAAGATCGAGTCGCGCGGAAAGGACGACCGCGAATAACGCGGCGAAGCCGATCTTGAACGCCTTCAGTTTGGATTGCATGCGCATGATTCTAATCGTCCGTGCGATCACTGGGGACGTCAATGTCTCGCGGCGAGGAAGCAATTCTTGTCATCGGGCCCCAACCGATGGGGCGAGTTTTGGCCAATTTTTCCCGAAAGCATTGTGTTTGCCGCAACGTCACGGGCGGACTGTTTACTCTACCCAAGCACGAAACTGGTCCCGATCGACATTCCTTCCGCTCAGGACGACTGCCACATCACCGTCGCCGTCCAGGTCAATCTTCCCCGTTAACAGTGCGGCGATGGTGATCGCACCCGATGGTTCACTGCGCAGGCCATGCTGCTGGTCGATCCGCTTCATCGCGTTGCACGTTTCTTCGTCCGTCACGCAAACGGAGCTGGTCACATGTTGTCGCAGAATCGGCCAATTGTGCTGTCCCACATCATACGACAACAAGCCATCACAAATGCTGCTGGGATGATCCAATCGAATACGTTCGCCCGCGGCCAGCGATCGGCGAAAATCATCTGCCATGGCGGGTTCCACGCCGACAATTTGTGCTGTAGGAAAACCGCTTGCGATCGCAAGCGCGTGACCGGCCATCAAGCCGCCACCGCTGATTGGGCAAACGAAGTGCGACACGCGGCGGCGTTGGCTTTGAAGCTCACCAACAATTTCCAGTCCGCCCACTCCGTTCCCTGCGATCACGTGATTGTCATCATAGGGAGAGGCTTGCACGGCACCCTCGACCTCCGCGATGTCACGGGTCATCCGATCTCGATCGCCAGTCTTGTGGTCGTTTTCCTTGTCGTACGTTCTTACCTCGGCACCGAACGAACGAGTGCGGTCAAACTTGATTTGCGGGGCATTGTCGGGCATCACAATGATCACCCGCTTACCATACTTCATTCCTGCGAATGCGAGCCCGGAGGCGAAGTTGCCAGAGGAATGCGCCGCGACGGGTCGATCCCCAATCTGGTCCAAGTTGTTGGCCATCCAATTCAGTGCGCCGAGCAATTTGAACGATCCGACGGGCGTCCAACCATAATCCTTGATCCACACCCGACGACTGGGTGACAATCCCAGTTCCCGTTCGAGCCAATAGGACCGGATCAGTGGCGCAGGTGTCAAGTGTTGGCGGATGACGCCTTCGGCGTCCCGGACAGCTTCGATCGTGGCAACTTGCAACGGATTCCTCGTGGGGGGAATGTAATGGCGCGGCGGAAATGTGATTCAAGCTGATATTACCGTAAATCGCTGGTCTCCTGTTGGTGTGATGACATTTGCGAGTGCGACCCGCTGCGGGACCGCTCGGCAAACACGTTTGCTATGATTCTGGACCGGAGAGTGTCCTTTACCAAGCGTCAAACAAGACCTGACTTAACAGGAGAGACCGTTGCGAATCCCAGCAGACAACTCTTCCAATGATCCCGATGTCGTCAAGGTCTTTCAGCAGCAGTTGGCGAGATGGGCGCAACACTGAAACCCTACGAGATCTATGCGCGGTGCCCGTCGATCTTTTTGGCCGTCGTCGGAATGTGGGAGGCACTCGCTACTTCCGGACTGCTCGATGGGACGCTGACGACCCTGATCAATCGTCGCGTGGCTGCTTTGAATGGATGCGTTTTCTGACAGGACATCAACGCCGCGGTGGGCAGCGAACTTGGCGTGTCCAAGGAGAGGTTTTTGGCAATTCCTGACTATCCATCAAGCGATCTGTTTGACGATCGCGAGAGAGCCGCGTTGGAATACGCCGACCGAATGACGATCACGGAACTGAACGTGACCGACGAGTTCTTCGAACATCTGCAACGGTTCTTCGATGACAATGAAATCGTGGAATTGACGGCGACGATTGCCTGGGAGAACTGCTCCAGCAAATTCAACCGCGCCCTGCGAGTCGAATCTCAAGAGTTGTGGTCATGCGGCGAAGCCAATCAAGCAGATCAAGGCGAAGTTTAATGCAGCTTCTGTTCGTAACGACGCTGTTGCGGTCATCGGCAACCACCCACATCATACGAAACAGGTATGGCGGATGTTTCAAATCTCTGCACGCTCCCTGCTGTTGAGCAACCTCGCTGTTTACGTGGTCATGCTTCTTGGCAATGTCTGCCAAGCCGCGGAGTCTCCCAATATCCTGTTGATCTTGACCGAAGACCAAGGCGCGCACTTGAGCTGCCTGGGGACACCCGGTTTGCAAACGCCGAACATGGATTCACTGGCAGAGTCCGGCGTGTATTTCAATAACGCGTTCGTTGCTTATCCGGTCTGTTCTGCGTCGAAGGCGGCGCTCTATACAGGCTTGCATAGTCACACCAATGGAATCCTGAACAACACACGTAACTACCACAAACCGGCCCAGCAACTCACGCCGGCTGAACGCAACAACGCGCTTTACCAACAAAACCGCATTCAAGACAAATTTGTGACGTTGATCGAGATCCTTCATGCCAATGGATTTTATCAGGGCGTGACGCATAAATTGCACGTCGCGCCGGTCGAAAAATTTCCATACGACGAGTTTCTGCACGGCGGAAAACAGGAAATCAGAGAGTTTCTTGATCGGGCCGAGGCGACGGGCAAACCATTTTTCCTGCTGGTGAATATCGCGAACTCACATCGCCCCTATCCCAATAGCGATAAGCGGAAGATACGTGTCAATCCAACTGAAGTGCGGTTACCAAAGTATTTGCCAGATACGCCGGTCGTGCGGAAAGACTGGGCCGAGTACCTGGCCGCGATCGAACAGACCGATTTGCTCGCTGGCGAGGCGCTGGATGCTCTGCAGCAATCGGGCCAGGATGAAAACACCATCGTGATCTTGATGAGCGATCACGGGCCGACGTTTCAACACGGCAAGATGACACTCTACGATCTCGGTTTGCGCGTTCCTCTGATGATTCGTGGCCCTGGGATGCCGCATGGTAAGACCACCGGCGCGTTAGCATCGGAAATGGATTTGCTGCCGACACTGCTGGAATTGATCTCGCGAACGACAGCTCAGCCCACTGTGATCCCCAAGTCCGACGACGGGCAACTGCCGTACGTCTTGGACGGAATCTCGCTTTGTCCTGTGCTCGACGATCCCGGATCTGCAAAAGGGCATCCGCTGATCTTCGCGGAAATCTCCGATCGCGGTCCGCTACCCAACGACGGGATGCAAGAACGAATGGTGTTCGATGGTCGCTGGAAATTGATTTACCGCGAAAAGACAGAGACGCGCTGGCGACAAGTCAACGCCGACAGCCGGTTGTTTCCGACCTGGGGAAACCGAACCTACGCAGAAACAATCCGCGTCAAAGAACAGTTTCCCGATCAGTACCGTGTTTTGAAGGAGATGGATCCTCAAAATCTGGATGGTTCCGTCCCAAAAATCGAACTCTATGACTTAAAAAATGATCCGGATGAGATGGACAACCTGATCGAAAATGTCGAGCACCGGGACGTGCGGACTCGGCTGATGAATTCGATACGCCGATGGGTCCAGCGAACGAACGACTCATCCATTACATCGCTTTGATTCTCGTTTTAACGGAAACGGCGACGCCTCCTTCTAAGCGAACCGCTTGTGGAAACATCGCGTCGGCCGGAAACAAGGAGCAACAGCCCCCTTCCGATTGTCCATGATTCCCATTTCGCACGCTCGCCAGATATACTCACTTCATTCACCATCACCTCTCCGTCTCCCTTTCCCATCCCCTTCTGGAATCTTCCCATGTCCATGTCTCGATCCACTCTCGGCGTCGCTGCTGCAATTCTGGTTCTGTTTTCGGTCACCAATGTCGTCGCGGAGGATAGCGGTTGGATCTCGTTATTCGACGGCAAGACGTTGGATGGATGGCAAAAAGTTGGCAAACAGGAAAGTGTCTGGGAGGTGAAGGACGGGCGCTCAGCGGATCGGGACCGTCTTCAATGCTGGTCTGCACGACCGGGCCGTACAAAAACTTCCGCTACCGAGCCGAGGTCAGGATCAATGACGGTGGCAACTCAGGACTCTACTTTCGGACCACTGCGAAGCCCGGTTTCTCCGACGGCTACGAAGCTCAGATCGATAGTACGCACACCGATCCGATTCGCACGGGTTCGTTGTATGGGATGTGCCACATTTATAAACAGCTTGTCAAACCGGGGGAATGGTTCACTTACGATCTTGAAGTTCGTGATGATGTATGGCGTGGTCGTCCGATGACAAGAATCAAGATCACTGTCGATGGCAACGAACTCTATGAATACCTTGACTTTGCCAAAACCTTCAAGTCAGGTTACTTCGCTTTCCAACAGCACGATCCCGGAAGCAAGGTCAGCATTCGCAAGGTTGAAGTGATGCCGCTGGCTGATTGATTCCGAGTGCCAGGCGTTGCTTCACACGAAGCGTGGGTTTTGTCAATGCGATTGTCACGCCCCGCAAGGACAATGAACGCTATCGGCTTGCCTCGACAACGGAACTTAAATCGCTGGGATCCAGGGGACGATGATCCGCGTCGCGTGCACGCCTCCGTGATGGATCGTTTGTGTTGCAGGCAGCAGTTCCGCGTCGGCGTTTTGATCGGCAGAAGTGTTGTGGTTGCGATCATAGTTCGGAAAATCAGAACTGGTGATGTCCAACCGGATGCGGTGTCCCGGTAGAAACGCATTCGATGTCGGATTCATCTCGATCGTGTATTTGACGATCTCACCAGGGTGGAGCAGCGCGGGCTGATCAAGTCCCTTGCGGTATCTCGCACGAACCATCCCCAAGGAAACGTCTCTTGCCATGCCATCGGGCGAAACGTCTATCAGCCGCGCGAAAAAATCGGTGTCCGGTGCCGACGATGCCGCGTAAAGTTCGACGGTCGGATTTCCGGTCACCTCGAATCGCTCGCTGAGCGGTTCGGATTGATAGACCAGGATATCCGGGCGGTCGGCAAGTGGACGTTGGTCGGTCGCACAGGCTTGCAAACCGGGGCCATGCAGAGAGGGAACCGGGTTTTGAGGTTCATAAGTGAAGCGATCCGTACCGGCAAAGTGTGGGCTCTGCCACACGAGTTTGCCGTCTCCCGAGGCTGTGTTGGCAGGGTCGTCGCTAGTGATGAATAATGATTTTTGCCGGGCACGCTCGAGCGGCCAGGTTTGTTCATCTCGCCAACGATTCTCGCCCATCACAAAGATTCGCCAGGGCGACATTTCATCGATGCCGTTCTGCTCTCCTTTGAGCCAATGGTCGAACCAGCGAATTTCCAGATCAGCGGTGACAGGCTGGGCTTCGGGACCGAAATCAATATTCCCATAGTTTCGGCGTTTCGAGTGCGCCCAAGGACCGACGATCGTTCGTGAACCGTTGCGTGCGACGGTCGTTGCGGCCTCGGTCATGATCGTGCGGTCCAACAGCATGTTGCCGTTGCAATGGTCGTGCCAACCGATCAGGTTCAGATTCGGAACCTCGATGTTGCTGACGCCTTCCTGCAACTTCCAGGGATCGGTGTGTGGGTTTCTTAGCCAATCGCGGACCACCTCGGTCTCATCCTCACATGCTTGCCGAGGAAGTTCCAACCAGGGTAGGAAGTTCAGCCATTTTTGCGAGTCGCCCGCGGTCCACAACTTTCTCGCTTCGGCCGTCGTGGTTGTTCCCGGTCGTCCCGAGCGGGCACGCATATCAGGCGACATGGTGGTCACCCACCAATGCATTCGGCGTCCGGGTCGAATCGTTCCGGGTCCTTCGAGGTCGTTGTAGCGAGCCGGAATGCTGGAGGCGGCCATGGCGACAAGAGATGGCGGACGCAACGCGGCAAGTCGCCACTGCAAAAACGCGTTGTACGAAGCTCCGAACGTGCCCACTTTGCCGCTGGAGCCGGGCAGCTTTGCGGCCCACTGGACGGTATCAAAACCATCTTCCGCATCATGTGTTTCGAAACGCACGAATGACTCATACTTGCCATCCGATGCGTATCGCCCGCGAGCGTCCTGTGCGACAACGATGTAGCCTGCTTTGACGTATCGATCCATGCCGCCGCTCGCCTTTCCATAAGGAGTGCGGACAACAAGAACCGGATAGAGGCGATCTTCGCCAGGGCCATCATGATCAGGACGGAACACATTGGCTCGCAGTACCACACCGTCCCGCATCGGCACGGCGACATCACGCTCGGTGACGACCTTGATCGCCGACGCCTGCTTAAGGTCTTGTTGAGGTCGGGGCCTTTCCTGGCGACGGGGAGTGACCTTTGCCGCGGCCGGGAACGATGGCAGAGGTTGGATCGGCGGCGGGGCGACAAACTTGTGTCGCAGCGGAAAAGTCTTCGCGGCGGGCCGATACCAGCCGGCAGCGTTGCCTTGGTATGTATCGTCGTGAAGATAAACGTCTGCCTTGACCGTTCCCATCCCATCTCGGAACGTCAACAACCGACTCAGCGGGTACGATCCGGCATGGTGCTTGGTCAACGCGGCAACTTGCAAGAACCCGACACCCCAGCGAATTTCTGAAATCGTCTTGTCACCCCAATGATCGTCCGGCCCTTTGACATGTGTGTGACCGGCGATCCACAGGTCGATCGCACCTCGGCCATGTTCGTTGTGAAAGTTTTCCAAAAAGTCTTCGAAGACGTGCGCGTCTTTCGTGTATCGAAAGTCGTCGGGATTGTCGTTTTCGATCAAGTAGTACAGGTAGGACGATCCCTCGGCACCGCCACTGCTGCCGTGATAGCGAGGATTCCCCTCACCGCGACCCGAAGCGACCGTCGTGTCGCGCAGCGCGTGGTGATGCATCGTGACAATGATCTTGTCTTGATTGCTGAGTACCTGCTGTTTCCACCAATCGAACGTCTCGCGAGTGACCGCGCCGGCCGGGAAACCGCCTGAATGATGCTCACGGCTGTGCCCGCGTCCGACGGGTGTGGGCACATCGTTCCGGTCGGCAAGCATCAGAAACAGAATATTGCCTGCCTGGAATCGATATCGTTCCCACGTGCCCTCGACTGGAAACGGCCGTCGCTGGGGATCGACGCCCGACGTTTCAGTATGTTCACCAAGCGGATCGCCCCACTTTTGAAACCATGTCCCAGGTCCATGATCATAATAAGGCGCGTCATGATTCCCTGGCACGTTATAGATCTGCTCGCGCCGATGGTGCGTCATCGCGCGGTATTGTCGGATCAACTCCTGTCCGTCGCGGTCGCCCGGTGGCACCTGATCGGCGGACAGATCGCCAGCATCGATCATGATGTCCCAATCGAATGCCGGCGCTCCCTCTTCGAGTCCCTCGGATTGTCGGATCGCCTGTGCAAGGCTTTCCCGACCTCGACGGATATCAGCAGGCACGTGCGCACAGCTCGTCGCCCAAACACGAAATTCGCGTGGTTCCTCGGCGGAGCAGCGAAATGGGGTCGCAAGGATCGCGATCCAAAACGGCGCCAGAAAAGATCGGTACTTCATTCGAGGCGTATCCTTTTACATTTCAAGTTGGACAGCGAAATGATCGCTATCGGCTGCTCAATCCTGCGCACCCGTTTCTTCCGCCATCAGTTCGTCGATCGACGCTAGCGACACTTTGAGCACTTCCATGGTTTGCTTGGCACCGGAGAAGGCGATCAGCAGGTTGTCTTTGTGCTCAATCACGTGCGGGTAATCGACGTGACGGCCGCCCACAAGATAGAACAGATGGGTGTAGACCAAGCCATCACGACTGATTGCCAGCGTCAACGGATCGCGCCCCCGAGGATTGGAATTTGACACCAGCGCGTAGTAGCCGCGGGAGGTACGTAATGCGAAGAACTTACTGGTGGCATCCGGGAAATTGGTCGTGACGATCTTGCTCCAGCTAGCACCATTGTCGGCGGAAAAAACACGTAACAAACGCTTCGATCCGCTGTTGTCGCGAATCAAGCCGACGAGATTCTTCTCGTCCGGCAAAACATACCAGTACGGTTCTTCCGGGCGGCTGGCGGCGGCGTAATCCGCCAGCGGGCGAATCTCCCAGCGATCAAACGCATCGACACCCCCGATCATGACGGTGACCTGCCGAAGATGGTCACGGCGGCTCATCATCCACAGCCCGTTGGGAAGTTGTTGAGGGGGAAAATTATTCATGGCATCTTCAAGCACGGTGCCATGTGCGACCCATTTCTGATCCGTTGGGTCCCAGCGAAAGGCTTCCAGAGTCAAACCTTTACCGGGATAACCCGGCGCATGGAAATGCGCCGCCAACGCCAACAATTCCCCTTCACGGACCCAGAATCCACGCGCGATCCATCCGAAGTTCTCGATTCGTGGCGGACCTGACAAGTCGGACGGCGTGCTCCAATTCAGACCGTCGGAACTTGTCGCAAACGACACGCGTGTTCCGGCCTGATCATGTCCCGGCACGACATTGCGATGCTGCTGCGGTGTCGTACCCGGTCGTGGCACGCCCGGACCATCGCTCCACATCGCCCAGAAGCGACCGTCGTGGTACACCAAATAGGCATGCTGATGCACCCAGTTTCCGCCACGGTCGCGAACATCGCTGATGATCGCGTGTTGTGAGGGAATTCGTGGCAGACCGGCGTAATCGATCTTGCCCGGATCGTACCCAACGCCCGGCAAGTCAAGCATCCGTGCGTCATCGGGATTTCGCAGCGGATGCGGATTCCCAAGGTTTTCATCCGCCGCCGCGGCGGCTCCGAACAATCCCAAAACCAGCAAGAAACTGGCCGCCAACTCGGATCTCGAGATTGCGACAATCATTCGATCTTGTTCTCTCTCTAAGCGGCCCATCTTCGGGTCCTTTGATCGCAACGCAATCAATCTATCCAAAGACAAGGCAGACAGTCATCGCTCGCTTCGGACGTCAACAGTTTGATGGGGAATCGCTCAACGATTGTTTTTGAATTCGAGATAGCTTTCCCAGGCGATCCGTTGCAGATCGGCCCGGTCGCTGGCAGAGAATCTGCGCGTGATCGGATTCCCGTCACGGTCTTTCGTACGGTCTTCGCCGAGAAATCGAATGTCGGTGATCGAATCAACAGCAAGACCTTCGGGACTGCGATCGAACAATGCGGCGTACAGAGTGCAAGCGGTGAGGTAGGCCATGGTTTGGTTGAGGTGCGCGTCGTTGATGAAACGAAGAGTCAGATCGGGACGCTCGGTTTGGCAACGCAGGGCGACGAGTGACATAGGCGCGACCGACGCATCGATGCGTTTGGCCAGGGCGGCAATTTGTTGGACCTTGTTCATGACCGCTGTCGCATCGGGCGGCGTCGCAAGAGGCTCGGCGTTTTGGGTCGTCGGTGTGGTCTCGTAGAGAATCACGCGTGCTCCCTGCGCTTCGCTAGCTCGGCAAACTTTGGCGCGTATTTGGCGTACAGCGAATCTTCGCCCTCCAAATCATCGCGATATGATTGCAATACGATCACGTCCCATGTTTTTCGCTGCGACTCGAGATCTCTCAGCAGTGTTTGATGACGTGCGAGCGCGCTTTTGGCGTAACCATCTTTCGGGTCTTCCCGGAGAGTCTTCTCTAGCGAGGCAATCGTTGCCTGCTGGTCGGACCGAGTCAGCGAGTGAAGTTTGACGATGTTCTGAGTTCCCAGTCGCCAGTGATCGACGAGTCTTCGGCCGCCGTAAATCACGCTGGAGACGTTGAGTGTGAGGCCCGGATTTCCGGACTCCGCCATCGCTTTGACCACCTCGGCGAGATTGTGTCGGGCCGTGTAGCTGTTGCCGATGAATAGAACATTGAGTGTCTCCTTTTCGCCGCCGGACGAAACCGTATCCTGGGCGACCAGTTTCGATCCGAACGTAGTCGGCACGAAGGCGAAACAACTCAAGAAAATCACGAATCGAATCGATGGCATCATGGCTCAATGGTGGGTGAGTATTGGTTGGCGACTATTGCGAATTCCAGATCTGTCGTTTGCTTGAGGCACCATATTCTGGCGGAATGTCCCAGTCGAAACCTTCGGCGACGACATCGCGATGCATTTCAATCGCTTTGTACTTTAGTCGATCGAGTACCTCCGGGTTGATCGATGCAAGATCGTGCTGCTGGCCTGGATCGGCATTCAAGTCGTAAAGTTGGAACTCGATCGGCTTGCTGGTGCGAATCATCGGCATGTCGTCGCGCACCAGGGGATGTGTCTTGGGTCGCTGGGCGTCGTTTGTGTTCGCGATCAGAACCCACTTTCCTTCCCGTACAGCCAGCGACGGATTTAACCGATAGAAGAACCAGTAGAGCGGTTTCGTTCTTTGAAAAACATCGGATTTTCCCACCAGCAAGGGCAAGATACTCGCGCCATCCAAGCTGCGATCTCGCGGCGGCTTGATACCAGCGATTTCACAGACCGTCGGCAGATAATCGACCGCGCTGATTGCAACGGGGCACACCGAACTGGCGTCGATCCGACCTGGCCAGCGAAAGATCCCCGGGACCCGGTGACCTCCCTCCCAAACGTGCGACTTTCTGCCGCGCAGACCGACGCAGGAAAATTCGTTCAGCGGACCGTTGTCAGAGGTGACAAAAACGACCGTGTTATCTGCGATTTGCAATTTGTCGAGCTTGTTCATCAGTCGTCCCACGGCGCGATCGACGTTCTCGACGTTGGCGTAATAGGTTGCCTGTTTCTCATTCAGCTGCGGGTACAATTTGCGATATTTTTCGACGAGGTCCGGCGGCGAAGCGATTGGTGTGTGTGGTTCGTGAAACCAGACACAGGCAAAAAATGGTTCGTTGGTCTTGCCAGCGTCGATCTGATCGAGCCAATCGATCGTCTCATCGACGACAATCTGGCAGGAGTACCCTGCCATCTTTCCGGCCGCCTTTCCATTGCGGACAAAATTGGTCGGGTTGAAGTGACTCGGCGCTGCGTTGTTGTCAGTCCCCAGGGAATAATCGAATCCCTGGTCCGAAGGTTGTGGCTGATCCGATTGCAGTCGTGACAGGTGCCACTTGCCGAAGTGCCCGGTGTGGTAACCGTCCGATTTCAACAACTCCGCAATCGTGATTTCCTCGTCGCGGAGGTGCATCACGTGATTTGCCGGAAGGTAGCTGTAGATGCCCACCCGAGATGGAGTCCGGCCGGTGAGCAGACCGGCGCGCGACGGTGAGCAGTTCGGCGCCGCGGAGTGGCAATCGGTAAAACGCATGCCTTCGGATGCCACCCGATCGATGTTGGGCGTCTGAATGCGACTTCCGAAACATCCCACATCGGTCCACCCCGCATCATCGAGCAGAATGATCAAAAAGTTCGGCTTCTCGGCAGCCGCTACGAAACCGCATAACGCAACAGAGACGAAAAAAAAGACGGCACGGATTCTCATCGGACGTCGCACTTTCGATTGCCGTGATGGGATGATGGATGACTGCCGCATTCTAGCAGCCCTACCGCGTGCAAAACGGCCATGGGAAAGCAGCCTCGTGTTTTTCACGTTATCGATCATCGCGTAGGCCGGTGCCGCCGAGCGGCAGCGGCACAATCCCGGCAGCAAAACCACGTTCACACTCGCTGCCCGCCGGCCAGCACATGCATGGGTGGGTCGGTACGGCCTGAGAGCCGCGCCGACCCGCCCTACCCGATCGAAGCAGTTGCCGCGGCTTCGCCGATACCGAACTCGAAAGACAACTTTCGGCTATAATGGGGGAGGCCCACCCCAATCCCCCACCTATCAACGACCATGTTGCTCTCCCACCGGTTGATCCTGTTTTCGCTGGCCGTTGTCGCGGTCCCCTCGTTCGCGGCCGAGACGGTTTCCTTCACCCGTGATATCCGACCGATCCTGTCGGATAACTGTTTCGCTTGTCATGGGCCCGACGAAGAAAAACGCGAAGCGGACCTGCGACTTGACGTCGCCCAAAGTGCTCTCGAGAGCGGAGCGATCAAGCCGGGAAGTGTTGACGAGAGTGAGCTCTGGACACGGATCAACAGCTCGGATCCCGACGAGGCGATGCCGCCGGCGGAGTTCCACAAACCGCTAACCGATCAACAACGTGATTTGATCGCGCGGTGGATCAAATCGGGAGCCGAATATCAACAACACTGGTCGTTCGTCGCCCCGATCAGGCCCCCATTGCCCGACGACATGAGGCCTGACGACACGTTGCCCGATGGCGAGGTTTCCAATCCGATCGACGCCTTCCTGCAGCATCGCATCAAAGCGGCAGGCCTTTCCCCGGCACCGCTGGCCGATCGGCGCACCCTGATCCGCCGTGTCACGCTCGATTTAACCGGTCTGCCGCCGACGCCTGAGGAAGTCGAGGCGTTTTTGGCTGACGAATCGGATGGGGCTTACGAGAAGGTCATTGATTCGTTGATGACCCGGGTCACGTACGGTGAACACATGGCTCGTTATTGGCTTGATCTTGCCCGCTATGCGGACACGCATGGATTGCATCTGGATAACGAGCGATCGATGTGGCCTTATCGCGATTGGGTCGTGCGTGCCTTTCAAGACAATTTGCCCTTCGACGAGTTTACGCGTTGGCAGCTGGCAGGCGACCTGATGGAGAATCCGACTCGTGATCAATTGATCGCCTCGGGTTTCAATCGTTGCAATGTTTCGACCAGCGAAGGTGGCAGCATCAACGAAGAGTGGATCTATCGTTATGCGGTCGATCGCACCACGACAGCCGCAGAAGTTTGGATGGGTTTGACGGCGGGTTGCGCCGTTTGTCATGACCACAAGTTCGATCCCCTGTCGACGCGCGACTACTACTCGATGTACGCCTTCTTTCATAGTGCGGCCGATCCAGCGATGGACGGCAACAAGATCGACACGCCGCCCATCCTAAAACTCTATTCCGACGCGGACGAACAGAAGATCAAAGAGCTTGATCGACAGATCGCGGCGATCGATTCGGAAATCAAATCGAGACTCGATTCGCTTGACTACGTCGACCCTGCCACGCTCGATCCGCTTCCGGCAGTGCAAGAATCCGAAACTCTTTGGTTCGAGGACGGCTTTCCGGTTGGTGCGAAGCTCGAAAACAGCGGTGCCCCTTTGACGTTGGTAAACCAATCGGAAGGCGAGGTTTTTAGCGGCGAACGGGCGTTGAGGCGCAAGGCGGGCGGGTTGGAGCAGGACTTTTACAACCAGGGAGCGGCCGACTTCGTGGTCCCCTCGGGCGGGAAGGTATTTGTCCATTGCTTCCTCGATCCCGAAGATCCGCCCGAAACCATCATGATCCAGTTTCATACCGACGGTTGGAAGCACCGAGCGGTGTGGGGCGCCGAGGCGAAGATTCCGTTTGGCAAGCCCGATACAAGCGAGAAGGTATTGATGGGTGAACTGCCGGCACCGGGCAAGTGGGTGAGGCTGCAGGTGGATGCCAAGCGAATGGGCCTCCAACCGGGCGCCAAGATCAAGGGATTCGCTTTTACCCAGTTCGCTGGTACCGTCACTTGGGATCATCTCGGTATTCGATCGACGGTCAATACCGCAAAGGATCCGACATGGTCGTGGCAGGTTTGGAAGCAACAGAACGCCGGAAAACGCAACAATGACTTGCCCGAAGGACTGCGACAACTGGTTCGTGGCAAGCAGTCCGAACAGTGGGACGAGAAAGAGAGCAAGCGAGTCTACGACTTTTGGCTGAGAAACTTTTATGCCGGCACGAGCGAGATGATCGCTGAGCTGAAGGCGAAGCAAGCCGAACTAGAAAATGCCAAAGCGACGGTCGAAAAGGATACTCCGTTCACCTTCGTGATGGCCGATTTACCGCAACCGCGAGAGAGTTTTGTGATGGTCCGCGGGGCCTACGACAAGCCGGGCGAGAAAGTGACACGCGCGGTTCCTTCGTTTTTGCCTCCGCTGCCCGAGCGTCCCCAAGACCGAGACTACAATCGACTCGATTTCGCCAACTGGCTTGTCAGCGGCGAGCATCCGTTGACGGCACGTGTCATGGTGAATCGATTCTGGCAACAGTTATTCGGAACTGGCATCGTCAAAACGAGCGGTGATTTTGGCTCCCAAGGCGACCCGCCCAGCCATCCCGAATTGCTTGATTGGCTCGCCGTTGAGTTCGTCGAAAACCATTGGGACGTGCAAAGGCTGGTCAAACTGATCGTAACCAGTCACGCCTACCGGCAAAGCTCCGCAGTCACCGCCGAGATGCTGGAAATCGATCCCGACAACCGTTTGCTGGCCCGCGCGCCGCGTTTGCGACTGGACGCCGAAGTGCTCCGCGACCAGGCCCTGTATGTCAGCGGACTCCTTGTCGAAAAAGTCGGTGGCGAAGCGGTCAAACCGTATCAGCCACCCAACATCTGGGAACCGGTCGGATTCGGCAACAGCAACACGCGGTACTACAAACAAGACACAGGCGATGCGCTTTATCGGCGCAGCATCTACACGTTCCTGAAGCGAACCGCACCGCCACCCTTTATGTCGACCTTCGACGCTCCCAATCGCGAGCAAAGTTGCTCGCGTCGCCAACGTAGCAATACGCCGATGCAGGCACTTCAGCTGATGAACGATATCCAGCACGTTGAAGCGGCACGCCATTTCGCATCGCGAATCATCAGCGAGGGGGGCGACACGCCAGAATCAAGGATTCGCTGGGCCTGGACCGTCGTCACCAGTCGCCCACCGAACGACGCCGAACTGAAAATCGCGGGCGAGGCGTTGGCCACGCATCAATCGCATTACCAAGCCGACCCCGAAGCGGCAAAGCAGTTGATCAGCTACGGGGAGAGCGCTGTCGATGATCAGCGTGACGCCAGCGAACTGGCATCGTACACGATGTTGGCGAATCTGATCCTGAACCTTGATGAGAGTGTGACCAAGAACTAGCGCGACCGCGAAACGACGGATCGTGACAACACCAACCCCATTCATCCACCATGCACCCTGCACTTCAATACCATCGCCTGGCAACACGTCGCCAGTTTTTCGGCGGCGTCGGTCTCAGTGTCGGCGGACTGGCGCTGAGCAGTCTGCTTGAATCCGACGCATCCGCCTCAAGCGATGAGCTAGCCAAAGGTCAAATGGTGCATCCGCCCCTTCCCGGGTTACCCCATTTCGCACCGCGCACGAAACGGTTGATCTATCTGCACATGAATGGTGCGCCGTCACAACTGGATTTGTTCGATCACAAACCCGGTCTGCGCGACTACTTCGACAAAGAGCTTCCTGACTCAGTCCGCAACGGGCAACGCATCACGACGATGACCAGCGGTCAGGCGAGATTTCCGGTCGCCCCGAGCAAGTTCAAGTTCAAGGCTTGTGGAAACAGCGGCATCGTGATGAGTGAGCTGGTGCCGCACATCCAGGGGATTGCCGACGAGATCACGATGATCAAGACCGTCAATACCGATGCGATCAACCATGACCCGGCCTGCACCTTCGTGATGACCGGCAGCGAGATTCCGGGAAAACCAAGCCTGGGATCTTGGCTCAGTTATGGTCTCGGCAGCGAGAGCAATGACCTGCCCGCGTTCGTCGTCTTCACGCCAACTTTCCCCGCCGACAGCCAAGCGCAAGCGTTGTTCACTCGAATGTGGAGCAGCGGTTTTCTGTCCAGCAGTTACGACGGTGTTGCGTTGCGAGGCTCTGGCGATCCGGTGTTGTACATCAACAATCCGCCAGGCGTTAGCGAGTCTGATCGACGCACAATGTTGCGAGCCCTGAATAGACTGAACGAGCAAACCTACCAACGTTTTGGTGATCCCGAAACGCAGACGCGAATTGCCCAATATGAAATGGCATTCCGGATGCAAACGAGTGTTCCCGAGTTGACCGATCTGTCCAGCGAGACGAGTGAGACGCTGCAGATGTACGGCCCCAATGTCGAAAAGAAAGGGACATTCGCCTCCAGCGCAATCCTTGCCCGCCGGTTGATTGAACGCGGCGTACGGTGTGTTCAAATTCTGCATCGCGGCTGGGATCAGCACAACAATCTGCCCCGCCTGATCACAAACCAGTGTATGGACGTCGATCAGCCAACCGCCGCCCTGATCAAAGACCTCAAACAACGTGGGCTGCTGGAGGATACGCTGGTTGTGTTCGGTGGCGAATTCGGCAGGACTGTCTATTCACAAGGCACTCTGACCAAAGAGAACTACGGTCGTGATCACCACCCACGCAACTTTTGCATGTGGATGGCCGGCGGAGGGATCAAGGCGGGCATGACATACGGCGAGACGGACGATTTCAGCTACAACATCGTCGAGAACCCCGTGCACTTGAACGATCTGAATGCCACGATCCTGCACTGCATGGGCATCGACGACCGCCGGTTGAGCTTCAAATTCCAGGGGCTCGAACAGCGCCTGACCGGCGTCGAAGCACCAAGGGTGGTGCACGAGATTCTTAGCGACTCAATCTGAGCAGTTTTGAAACGCATCGAGCGATTCTGTTGAGACCATGATAGAATTGACAATCCAAACCCAGACCGGTCCGTTTGAGTCACTAACTCAGGATTTCTCGCACGACGCGGCCATGGACGTCCGTCAAACGAAAGTCTCTGCCCGCATGGCGATACGTCAGGCGTTCATGATCGAGCCCCAACTGGTGCAGGATCGTCGCTTGAAGATCGTGCACGCTGACCTCGTTATCGGCGACCGACTCCCCAAGCTCATCACTGCGGCCGAAGACCATGCCGCCTCGGATACCGGCACCGGCAAGCCACGAACTGTAGACTCGGGCGTGGTGTCCGCGACCGTCCGTGCCTGGTGACGGCACGAACGGGCTGCGTCCGAACTCCGTCGTGAATACAACCAGCGTATCGTCGAGCATGCCGCGCCGTTTCAAATCCTGGATCAGTGCTGCGATCGGTTGATCGACATTGCGAGCCAAAGAATCGTACTTCTTGAGCTCGGCGTGTGCATCCCAATTGCGGTCCACGCTGCTGTCACCATCGATCAGCTCGACGAACCGAACACCCCGTTCCACCATCCGCCTGGCGACCAGGCATTGCCAGGCGAAACCAGAGGTATTGTTCGGCTCGAGCCCATACAGATCGAGCGTCGATTGGGATTCCTGTCGAAGATCAAAGACGTCGGGCGCCGCCAGCTGCATCCCCGCCGCGGTCTCGTAAGACTTGATCCGAGCGGTCAACTGCGAGTCGCCATCGCGACCACGCAGATGCTGCTGGTTGAAGTAGGCGAGCATGTCAAGTTCCGTTCGTTGCATCTGGTCGGTTCGCCGCCCTGCGGCGCATGTTGGCGATCGGTTCGTCCCCCGGTATGACTCGCGTTCCCTGGTGCGCCGCGGGCAAGAAGTCAGATCCCCAGACCTGCCCGCCCGCATAGGGCAGTCCCGGCGAGATGACCATGAACGCGGGAAGGTTGGCATTTTCGGTGCCCAGTCCATAGCTGACCCAAGAACCGATGCTGGGACGATTGAAAGTCGCTGAGCCCGTATGAATCCCGATCGTGGCTCCGAAGTGATCGCCATTGATGTTGGTCAACAGCAGCCCGTTGCCCGCGAGGGATCGGATCATTCGCCTGCGTGTTGTCTTCATTGTCGTTAGTCCACAAACAGGAACGCGTTACTGCCGAGCATCGCGCGGCACATGCTGGCCCACGCGGCGAGGTTGGCGTCGTCTGAATCAGCTGGCATCTGGGAAACGATTCGCTCGATACGCTCGGCCACCACGAGAATCTCGTCATCGCTCGGATCACGCCCGAAAATGTGACGATACATCCAGCCCACTCGCTGCGAATCCGTTTCGTTCGATTCGAGCAACCGCATGGCGATCGCCCGCGACTGCTCGTCGACAAATGGCGAGTTCATGAAATACAGCGATTGCAACGTCGTTGTCGTCGGACGTCGATTGCCGACGTGCAGGTTCCCATCGGGTCCATCGAACAGATCAAGGTATCGGTCTTTGCGGATCCGTTGTCGAAACAGATAAACGGTGCGGCGGTTGCTGTCAAAATCGCCGACATATGGTTCATGTTGCCGGAAAAAATAGGTCAGCCGATGCGGCAGTGGGTGTCGCGCCCCAGGCGATCGGTCAAGTTGGCCGCTGAAGACGAGAATCGAATCACGCAAATGCTCCGCATCGAGCCGCCTTCGGTTGCCTCGCCAGAGATAGATATTTTCGGGATCGATCGCCACGTTATCGGCGAGCTCATCGCCAAAACGGCTGGACAATCGGTACGTTCGCGAGCTGACAATCAGTCGATGCAATTGTTTGATCGACCAGCCATTTTCGATCAGGTAGCTGGCCAGGAAATCGAGTAATTCCGGATGGGAAGGTTTTTGTCCGCGAAACCCGAAGTCGCTCGTGGATGCGACAAGGCCGCGACCGAAGTGATGATGCCACAGGCGGTTGACGATCACGGCGCCGTCAACGGATTGCTGGGATCGGTGATCCAGTGGGCAAGTTGCAGCCTGCCACTTTGCTCGATGTCCCAGAAACGTTTTACCGAGATTGTCCAATGTATCTTCGATCATGATGTGTCGTTGCCCTTGCGGGCTGACACCGATCCGCCGTGAGATCGCGATGTAGCCGGTTGCGATGATTCGCCGCCACGTCTCATCCGGATCATCAACGGGCATCAGATCCCCGGCGATCTGTTCACGTACGAATTGGTCGTACGGTTTGTCTTCGTTGATCGCGTCGATGACATAATTGCGATACTTGTACGCTTCGGGAATCGGATAGTCGGCCGCGTCGCCAGCGGTGTCCGCGTAGCGCACCAAATCCAGCCAATGCTGAGCCCACCGTTCACCGTACTCTTTCGAGGCGAGCAAACGTTCGACCAGATCGACGTACGCAGTTTGTGGGTTTTCCGCCAACGCCCGAGAAAACTCACCGACTTGCTGCGGCGTCGGGGGCAGCCCGATCAGATCGAATGTGACACGTCGGATCAACATGCCCGATTCAAGGAGCTGGGTGGTTGCCAGGTGATGCGCTTGGTGCTGTTGGGCGATGAAGGCATCGATGGGATTTTGTGCCCTGCTGCCATCGATCGGTGGAATCGGCGGGTGGGTGATTGGCTGGAACGACCAAAACTGCCGTTCTTCTTGGCTGATGTCGTGTTCATCAATCGCCAATCGCGCTGATGAGATCGTGCGGCCACCGAGCACCTTCGGCGATCCACTTTTCCAAAACTTTGACGTCGGCATCGTCGAGTGGATCTTTGGGCGGCATTGAAATTTCGGCGTGCCGTCCCGATACCACTTGCCACAACAAGCTATCCGTCGGCTTGCCAGCCACGATCGCCGGACCCGAATCGCCCCCTGCGAGCATGGCGTCCAGCGAATCGAGCCGCAATCCGCCCTCGGCCATACGGCGATGGCATTCGAAACATCGCTTTGCCAATAGTGGCCGCACGCGCGATCAAAAAAATCATCCTGCTCGGAACTCAGTCCGACCGAGCCGCAACAGGCGATGATTAGCATTGTCGTGATGATACGATGCATCATACGAGCGATTGTAGCAGGAAAGTTATGCTGATCCGCTGGTATTCGCTGCGATTGTCGGCCGGGCACGGCATCGGCGTCGCACAGGAACTATTCGCTGATCCACTCGGTGGCCTCGGTGATTTCACGGTTGTGAAACACGCGAACATGTCCCGGAATTGCCAGGCCAAAGACTCGAATCGCGCCCCGAATCCAATCCACATCCGAAACAACGGCCATCCTTTCCCAGCCGCTGAAATGCTTGAGTCCCAGTTTGGCGTCATCCCACATGGCGGCGGCCTCGAATCCGGTGAAGTCTTCGCCGAGGTGGTAGAGGAACCGAACCTTGGGGTGTCGGCAGAACATCGCCTCCACTGCCGGAATGATGACCGACTCGTAGTCGTCGGCGGTGACCGTCCCCTTGGCAGAGAAACCGAGGACGTTATCGGGTAAACCGGGAATCGTCTCGACCATCTCGAAAGCTCCTGTGGTGCAGGGAATGGAACGGGCTGTCGAACTTGCTTCCAAGTTGAAAGTCCAAAAATGTGCTACTTCAATATGCATGCTTCAGGCTAAGTGACACCGGACAATTCGCGAAACAGCGGCGACGACCAGCTAATCCATCTTAGGCTTCAGGTTCGTCAACTTGTAGACCTTTCCGGCTTTGTGGCGGCGAATGTCTTCTATCGGTTCGATCTTCGGTGTCTACCCGGCATCGCGAGCGGCATACATGAACCCGATCGCCGCGATCGGCCACGAGTAGCCAGGATTTTCAACGACGAAGTACCTTCCGCGCAAGGAACGCACGGCACTGTTAAGATGGTATTACGTGGGATCCCACGTTCGTCTCACCGGTACCTGATCATCCAACCGTCGAAGTTCAACATGAATGAGTTGCGTTGTCGTTGTCTGTTCACGCTTTTCCTGCTGACCGTGCTGCCGGCGTTTGCCGAAGATCGTCCCAACATTGTGGTCATTTTGTGCGATGATCTCGGTTACGGCGACTTGGAATGCTATGGGCATCCGCAGATCAAGACGCCCCATTTGAATCGGTTGGCCGAAGAGGGTATTCGGTTTACGGACTTTTACTCAGCCGCGCCGGTCTGTTCGCCATCACGCGTCGGACTGCTCACCGGGCGGAGTCCCAATCGCGCCGGTGTCTACGATTGGATTCCCGAAGCCGGAGCGGCCAAGCCGGACGCAAGAGAAAAAGTCCATATGAGGGCGGTCGAAACGACGATCCCGCAGTTGCTTCACGATGCGGGTTACGCGACGTGCATGGCGGGCAAGTGGCACTGCAACAGTGAGTTCAATAACGACAAGCAACCACAACCGGGTGACTTCGGATTTGATCATTGGCTGGCGACGCAGAATAACGCTTCGCCCTCGCACCGGTATCCGACCAACTATGTCCGAAACGGAGAGACGGTTGGAAAGATCGAAGCTTTCAGTTGCCAGATAGCGGTCGACGAAACGCTCGATTGGCTGGAAAACTCGTTCGACCGAGCGAAGCCTTTCTTTCTGTATATCCCCTTTCATGAACCGCATGAACCAGTCGCGTCGCCACAGGAATTGGTCGACACCTATGCTGCGGTTGCAACAACACAGGACCAGGCCCAGTACTTTGCCAATGTGGCCAATGTGGACGCGGCGGTCGGCAGATTCGTTGCCGGTTTGGATCGGCTGAATTTGCGCGACAACACCTTCGTAATCTTTACCGCGGACAATGGCCCCGAGACGCTGAACCGATATCGCGGTGCGAATCGCTCCTATGGAACGCCGGGACCGCTTCGAGGCATGAAACTGCACACGACCGATGCAGGATTTCGCGTTGCCGGAATCATGAACTGGAGGGGCAAGATCGAACCGGGGCAAACGGTCCGCACGCCGGTCTCATCACTCGACTTCTTGCCCACATTCTGCCAGCTCGCGGGGATCGAACCGCCCAGCGGTCTAGCCCTCGATGGAACGAACTTCCTGCCGGCGCTCAAGGGCCAACCGATCGAGCGAGACAAGCCGCTCGTTTGGGCATATTACAACGCCATCAATGACGCGCGGGTCGCAATGCGCGACGGGAATTGGAAAGTGTTGGCGAAGCTGGAAGGCGGCACGGTGCCCAAGTTTCAAAACATCACCGCCGAAACACTGCCGATCGTCAAGAACGCGTCGTTGACGGATGTGGAGGTTTACGATCTAGCATCCGACATCGGTGAGAAAAACAATCTCGCGACATCCCGCCGGGAACTTGCCAAACGACTCAGCGAAAAGCTCGAATCGGCCTATCGCGAACTGGTCACCCACTCGCATGTCTGGTAGCCACCCCTCGGCTCGGAACAGTGTCGCGAAAGCTCGATTTTTCCCGATCGACATCATCGCGTCGGTTCAGCGAAGTTCCAGCGCTGGATCAATTGATTGTCCTTGTCCGAGAAGGTAATGCTTTCAATGTCGGCGCCGTCGCTGGGCAGCAGGAAACGAACGTGAATCACCTCTGCGTCCGTCGGGATCGTAACTTGGTGACGCTGCATTTCATCCGATGCCGCGGACTTGAATGAGACGACTTGTTCGCCCGGAAAATCGCCTTGACCTTGTTCGCGCCACGCGAATCCGACTTCTCCATCCTTCAAACTGCGCAGGTTCACCGACGCGTTGATTGGTCCTTTGATGTGCAGTTGCGACGCAGTAATGAACGGGCGTCCGTGTTTGCCGGCACCGGTGGGTCGAATTTCTAAATGATTCCGCCGCAGGGAAATCGTTGCGTTTCGCGCCAACCATCCTGCCACCAGAGTTTTCGGATTCGCCAAACTCGAAGAATCGCGGCGCGGCGGAAGCGGCGGTGCGGGTTTACCATCCAGATAGAAGTCGAAGTACGTCTCCCAGGTTGGTGACATCTGTTTGGTCTCAATACCCGGTGGGTCAAGGGCTTGTGACCACTGCGTTAGCTTGTCTCGCAATCGATTCGCGACCTCGGGATACTGATCCAAGACGTCGTGCTGTTCCTCTTTGTCTCTGGACAGGTTGAACAAGTAGTCTCGAGCCCCGCCGCGGAGATATTTCCATTCGCCTTGGCGCAGGGCGGACTGGGCGATCCAGCGCCAATACAGCGTTTCGTGCGGCGGTTCGTCGATCTTGCCGGTCAGAAACGGGATCAGGTTGACGCCGTCCAACGTGGCATCTTTGGGAAGCCCCGCCAACTGCAGCGCCGTTGCCGCGACATCGAGCGAAATGACAGGATGGTCATATCGCCGACCGCCATCGATCGTGCCCTTCCAGTACACGACGAAGGGAACTCGAATACCACCTTCACTGAGCATCCCTTTCTCGCCATTCATCGGATCATTCAATGATCCGTCCCATCCCGGCCCACCACCCGGAGCGTCTTCTTTGTAGATCTTCAGCGGCGCACCGTTGTCCCCGATCACGAAGATCAGCGTGTTTTCTTCAATCTCGTACTCTCGTAGCGAATCAAGGATGCCACCCACACCGTCATCGACGGCGGACAACATGGCCAATGCCTGGCGACGTCGCTCAGGCATTTTGCCGGGAAAACGGTCGAGATATTTCTTTGTCGCATCCAACGGGACGTGCGGAGCGCGATAGGCAACGTACAAAAAGAACGGTTGTTTGTGATGCCGTTTGATAAACGACTTCGCAGCGGCACTTCCCGCGTCCAGATGGTATAGCTCGTCGGTCACCGTACCGGGTGTCACGTCATTGCCATCAAAGTCAAAGTTCGTCCAAGAGCCGCCCTGATAAAACACGTCGTCAAAGCCATGATCGACAATCTTGGATTGAGCACCCAGATGCCATTTACCGATCATTCCGGTTGCATAACCGGCAGTTTTCAGTCGTTCGGCAATGGTCAATTCGGCATCGAATCCGGCTAACGGCATGCCGTTGCTTTCGACGCCGAAGCGATTCTGATATTTCCCGGTCAGCAAGCCGGCGCGTGACGGTACACATTGGGGCGCACTGCTGTATCCCGACGTCATTCGCACTCCGCCGGACGCCAGCGAATCGATGTGTGGTGTTTTTATGTCATTGAATACACCCTGCGCCGACAGGTCGGCATACCCATGGTCATCGGTAAAAACGACAATCAGGTTTGGACGATCCGCGACCGATGCGCCGCCGAAAGCGACACATGCCATGGCGAACAAGAAATGTGCGATGCGCATGAGAGGTCGACTTTTGCAGCGAATGGATTGTTAGAGAGACTTGAGGTACTCGATCAAATCGGCTGTTTCTTGCTCGGACAATTCACCTTCACCATTCACTTTCTCGGGGCTGTGAAGGTCGCTGACGACGCGTTCCAGCGTTTTGGCCCGGCCGCTATGCAGTAGTCGCAGCTTCCGATACACACCCAGCAAGGTTGGCGTGTTGTATCCCTGGTAATAATCGGTCGGCGAACCCAGTCCCACATCGTGGATTTTGCCGTCGCTGAAAGAGGGCCCGTTGTGGCAATCGGCGCAGCCAGCCTTGCTGCTCTCGAACAACAATTTGCCACGTTTCGCCGATTCACCGAGCCCGCCTTGCTCGCGAAATGGATTGGGCGGCGGCTCGAGTGAGCTGAGAAATGCGATCAGTGCTTTTTTGTCTTTGTCACTCGGCGCACTGCCGAGCATGGTCGACGTGAACGATTTGTGCATCGCGTCGTCCAGATCGTTTTGCCATCCGTGCCACGTCCATGGTGCCGTTTCATGCACACGATAAAGCGGCAGCACCGTCTTCAGCGTCATTTCGGTACCATCATTCATCGTATCCATCGGACGCGAATTGATGCCACCATTCTGGTGGCAGGAGTGGCAGCTGTACCACTGGTCCAAGCTTCGTGTGCCGTCGTAAAAGATAGCCATCCCCTGTCGCTCGAGTGACGGCTCGCTTTGTCCGAGCGAGATTTCCGAGATCACGCTCTTGTCCTTGATGTCGACAATTTGAACCGAGTTCCTGAGATAGTTCGCGACGTACAGCGTTCGGCTATCAGCCGCCATCTTCAGCCCCATTGGACGTCCGCCCAGGTCAATTCGATCAAATCGATCACGATCACGTTCCAAACCACGGTCGATCAAGTCACCCGGGCCACCGGTTCCAACAAACGGCAGGTCGGGCAGACGGTAAACCAACAGCTCGTGGGTTCCCGACGCAGAAGCGACCATCGTTTGGCCATCATTGCTGATCACCAGGCCCAGCGGATCGGCGACGGCTTTCCCGGGCACGTCCAAGGAAATCGCTTCGCGATAGGACGGTCCGTCCAGCCGCACACGCCCGATGCGGCTGGCCAGAACCCAGCCGCGACGAATGTTGCCGACCGTGATCGGGTTGGTTCGATAGACCATCCAGGTGAAATAAGCGTACGTGCCGTCGGCAGAGGTCAGCATGTGCCCTAAGTTGATGCCGTTTGCCAGTGGTTCCTCATACAGCGATTCACCGCTTTGGGTATCGATCACCATGATACTGGCGTCACCGCTGCAGCCGACAGCGAGACGTTTGCCGTCGCGCGAGAGGGTCAGGTAACGAGGCCAATTGCCGACATCAATCCGTCGGATCAACTGCCCCTGCTGCCAATCGATCTCTGCCACCTGTGCGGTGGCCACAAGTCCCACGAAGGCACGATTGCCATCCGCTGAGATCGCAATCCCGCTCGGTTCGTAGCCGACCTCGATCGTGCGTCGGCGTTTCAAACGTTCCTGATCGATGTCCAAAACCGTCACGTCGCCCGACCAGGCACCGCTAACAAGCACGTGATGACCATCGGGGCAAAACTCGATGTCCGCCGGATGTCTGCCCACGGCGATCTCGTCGCATACCTGAGCATCGGCGATACGGATCAGCGACACGGTATCGCTGGTCTCATTGGCGGTTACCAGCCACGAGCCGTCGGCCGAAATCGCGAGATCCACCGGCGACCGGTCGGCGGCCGCTCCGTCCAGGGGGTCAAGGGATCCCGGTGCGGCCCCTGATTCGGCCGACATTGCCAGCATTGCCAGCGTCATCAGTCCCGCAAAAGTCGTGATTCGTGCCATATTTGACTCCGCCAGTGACGGATCGTCAGCAATCGATCCATCCTCGCTCGCCGTCGGGCAAGCACCGCTCGAAATGGGCCAGAAAAATATTCGGTTGTCCGTGGCGGACCTGTTTGCGATCCGCCCATCTTTCCCCTAGCATAACGGTCTTCAATCCATGAATGGATCGACCTGCCACCGCATGATGCTGGTCTACAACATTGCCACTACTGTGCACATCGCATGGTAACCCAACCCCTCCTCCAAAGGACATCCCGTGAAGAATCTTTCTGTACTCAGCCTCAGCCTCGCAGTTGCACTCTCGACCGCCGGTTCCTTGTTTGCCGAAGAAGCGGCCGAAAAGAGTGTCAAGAGTGGCCCGCAAGTCGGTGACTCGATCGGCGCGTTCTACGTGACCAAGGTCGCCGGTGCCGAAGACGATGGTGTCGCCGAAGGCAACAACCTCTGCTATCGCTGCCGAAACGGCGCACGTCCTCAGGTCATCGTGTTCACTCGTTCGACCAACGCCAAGGTCAAGGAATTGGTCCAAAAATTGGACAAGGCCGTTGCTGAAAATGAATCGGCCAAGCTGCGCGTGTTCGTCAATCTGCTGGGTGATGACAAAGAAGAATTGGCTGGCACTTGCAAGAAACTGGCTGCCTCGAGCAAAGCAAAGAACGTCCCCTTTGTCGTTCCTAATGAGTTCGAGAACGGACCGGATAACTACGGCATCAACGCCAAGGCCGATGTCACCGTGATGCTCGCGAGCGACCTGGGTGTGAAGGCCAGCTATGCAGTTGCCAAGGCCAAGGACCTGGACGTCGACTCGGTGCTCAAGGACCTCAGCAAGATCCTCAACTAAGCACGCGTCTGATACGTGTGTCAAACCGACGCCGCGACATCGGTTCATCCGGTGCCGCGGTTTTTTTGATTCACGATAACGAGTCCGTTACGGGGCTGTTACGTGAATCTCTCCTGGCAAATCGGTCTCACCCCCGTTCACCACAAATTCCAGAATTCGAACGGCGTTTCCAGAACTCTGCTGATTCTTGTGCTTGCTAATGCGGATTGACAGCTCGTGCTCTGTGTCTGGTAGATCGGTCGCGAACATGACCGTTCGCGGATAGTGCAAGCCGCTACTGAATCGGTGATACAGATCGATCGAACGGTAGTCGTCTCCGTCGATCGAGACTTCAACCATCCCCGCATCGGGGCCTGCAAGCAGATAAGCACCCGCCGCCGTGCCCACGAAATCCAGCGACATCGTGGCACCAGGTGTCGTCGCCGACAGCAATTCCGTTTCCATGAATCGACTGCGACACTGCCCTTTGATCGAGGACCAATCGGGCACAGCCACGCTCCAGTTGGCATCGGCGTTCGCCTTGCGGACACTCACGAATCGCCCGCGAAAATAACTTCTCTCGTCCAACGGCTTCGGCAGTCGATGCGGCGACCCTTCACTCGGTTTGGTTGCCGGCGGGCTCCACGCGGTTGTCAACAGATCGATGATCAGGTCGGCGGCGAGCCGGTTGCCGGGAGCTTTTGGGTGCGTCCCACCATAGACTTCCCAACTCAACTCACCGGCAGTGATTCGCTGAGCAACTTCGCGTGCCAGATCAATGCTGGACACACCGTAATGCTTCGCGACCGCTTCATGTTGCTGGCTGCTGATCGGCGTGCCGCCAGTTTGTAACATCTGCAGCATGGGTGGGTTTACGAAGTGCGTGAGGATGATCTCCATCTTTGGGTTATGGATCAGCGCTTGCCGAACGATCCCTTCCATCCCGCGAAGGCATTCACGGGCCGCGTGCGCTGCATCCTGATCATCGTTCACGGCAAATTCGACAAACAACAAATCCGGTTCGGATGCCAGCACATCACGCCCCAGACGAAACGCACCAGTCGTTGAACAAGTCGATGCGATACCGGCGTCGGTGAACGTGAACTCGGTATCGGGAAAACGCTGCTGCAGAAACGCACATACCATCGGACGATAGCCGTTCATCTCCGTAATCGATCCGCCGATGAATGCGACATTCCCCTTTCCCGTTTGCGAAAAAACATCCCGTGAATGATCGAACAAAGTGCGCAAATGCACATTTTCGGACTTGGGAACGGCAATCGTCGGTTCGCCATCGAGATAACCGAGCGAGGTAAGGAATTGATCCAGCCGGTGCAACGTTCGCAGATAGAACTCTCCCGGCGTGCCGCCGCGTCCGACATTAAAAAAGCCATGATCGGCGTCTCGATATCCGATAAGCTGGCAACGATTGCCGGCGGCTTGTGCAACCTCGGCGTATTTTTCGACCGTCGCAAACGGCACGGTATGATCGGACTCGCCGTGAAAGATGATTGTCGGTGGCAGGCCCTCACGCACGTATTCGATCGGCGAGATTTTTTTCAGTTCGACGCCGCTGCGCAACGAGATTTCGGCGATTTTGTCGGCGGTCAAACCGGTGCCTCGAAACGTTGTCAGAACCAGGGCCGGGTTGAACAAGGCCAGCGCATTGGGGACGGAGCTGACACCCGTATCCTCGTCCGGTTCGTCGAATCCGGGGATCACGCCGGCGCAAGCCGCCAAATGACCGCCGGCCGATCCGCCGGCAGCCACGATTCGATTCGGATCAATGCCCAACCGTGTCGCATTCTTGCGAACATACCGGATCGCGGACTTCGCATCCGCCACGCACTTATCAGCAAACGTGTGGTGACGCTCTAGAACGCGATAGTCGGCGAGAATTGCCACCATTCCACGTGACGACAGGTACCGGCAATGCTGCTCAAATTGACCCGGATTCCCCTTTTTCCATCCGCCACCGAAAAAGAAGACGATCGCTGGTCGCTGTTGGCCAGCCGGATGGTCCTCGGGCTCGAATATCCACAGTTTCAACTGAATCTCGTCGACCGTTTTATACGTTTCGACACGCGCCCCAGTGAATTCCGGCGGATAATCCGTTTGAGCGAGAACGGAGGTTGGAATGAGAAAGGCGAGCAGAGTCAGCAGACGCATCGATGAACCTTCTGGAGTGATATAGGCGGTTTTCCGCGGCACAAGAAGCCTGGTCCAGCGGCCAATCCATTTCTAATTGTACATCATGACGCTCGAACGACCGTTCTCTCGAGCACAGACGTCATCTCGGGCTCGATGAGCAACTGATCACTGTGTTTGGGACAAAAAACGGCGACCTGTTCAAAATAGGAATGGTCCATTGCCAGGCACAGCAGATCTTCGGCGGAAAGAGTTTCGCGGCCGGCTCGACGTGATAGCTGAAAACGAATGCCATCGAGTCCCTCATAACTGCGATAGACGACCTCGGTACAGACAATTCGATCGGAACGCGTGAAGTCAAAATCAAAATCATACGGCTTTCCGACGTGCGTTCGCGCTCGCGCAATCGCCTGTGCAATCGTTTCCGCACTCAATTGGGGCCGGATCACGGCCACGGCGTCATTGCCCAGCGGCGAATCCATTGTCCGCTCGCGAACGCCATCTTTTAACGATTCGATGACTCGCTGGCCACCGATGTACAGGGCGGCGTGCGGCCAGTATCCGGGAAGAAAGTAGTTGGTCAGCGCGTTTTCTTTTCGGGTGATGAACACATCGCCAGGTTGCAGGATCGCGAGCAGTTGAGCTTGAATCGGCTCGGGGAGTCGCGGGACATGATTCGGCATGGTCCTGATATTGCTGACCAACCGCGATCCCAACTCTTGGATCGCATAAACCGCATCAAAAACGCTGTCGAATACCTGAGATTTCACACTGTGGCCGCGCTCGATCGCCATCGCCCTGATATACCGAGCCGAACTGACACGCGTACCTTGACTCAAATCGTCAACCACCGTCATCACCGCACCAAGGCTATCGTGTTGCGATGCGACGCGACGGATCCGCTCTTGGTACCTGTCAAAAAAATCGTTCGCCGCGTTCAAACGCAGTGCATTGGCGGGATCGGTTAGCGCCATCTGAATCTTGTCAAAACTGCCGGCGCCAATTCCGTAAGCGTGACATGATTCGTTGAGCTTGCGCCGTACGAGCTGGTTGTCGCCAAACAGGTCGCGGAGGCTTCGGGCGGCATCGACCAGAACCAGTGCGGCGGCATAGGCCACGATGAATTCGTTCATTGTCTCTTCGCTTGCCGAACCGGCCGAGCGACGAATGGAATCGATCAGATCGAGCAGGGCGTTGCGTGCCTTGTGATAGGAAATCCAATGATGAAAAACCTGGTCATCTTCGCTAGGCGTAAAGAATCCTCGCTGTCTCGTTTCAAATACGGATTGCAATCTCTCCGCTTCGGAACGCAATCGACGCATGTGGTCGGCTAAGTCGATCACCGTCTGGGCGGCGAGATCGTCGTACCTGTCGTTGGTCATTTGCCTTTACTCACGGAAATTCGATTAACGGAAGTTCGATCAACGTAATCGCGGTCAACAGTTTGTCTGGTCATGGCTGATGGAGCGTCGCTTCGGCATCCGTTTCATCCAGTTCGCCGTGGTCGAGTCGATCGAGCTCGGCGGCGTTACCCTCATCCGTATCAATGTGCATTTCCAATTTGTAGCCCGATTTTACACGAACCAAGACATCGCCGAACGTCAGCGAACGAACGCCTTTCTTTCCGACTTCGACATCAACAACGTCGCCATTGGAAAGGCCAAAGAACGCCGCGTCGTCGGGTGTCATGTGAATGTGACGCCAGGCACAGATCACCCCTCTTTCCAGAGTCACTTTGCGTCCATGGGTTCCGTACAGCGTGATTCCGGGACTATTCTCCACGTCCCCCGACGCACGAACCGGTGCGTCAATCCCGAGGTAGAACTCGTCGGTGCGAGAAATCTCGACCTGATTCTTGGATCGTGTCGGTCCCAAGACCCGAACCGATTCGATCTGCCGCCGGGGGCCAACCAACGTGACCTGCTCCTCGGCCGCGAACTGGCCCGGCTGTGATAACGGTCTTAGCGGCGTCAGCTGATGGCCTTTGCCAAAGAGTGCTTCGACTGTTTCCTGGGTCAGATGCAGATGGCGAGCCGAGATCGCGACAGGGATACGACGCTCGGACGACGTTGACACTTGCTGGCCAGCAAGATGGTTGGTCTGCCGCGCGATCGCCCAAGCTTCATCCGTGTGTACAGCAAGCAGATGGACGCGGCTGTGATCGCTGGAAATCTTGGCCACAGGAGTGTCACTCGAAATCTTGGCATCACGATTTCGATCTTCATCCAATCTGGCGCCAAGAAACTCGAGACGTTGGGCGACACGATGTCGAACCACCGCACTGTTTTCGCCGATACCGGCGGTAAAGATAATCGCGTCCACTCCCCCCATCACCGCGGCATAGGCCCCAATGTACTTGCGAAGTCGATGACAAAAAACTTGAATCGCCAATCGACAACCGTCATTCCCCTGTTCGGCCTGAAGTTCGATGTCACGCAAATCGCTGCCGCGGCCCGATAGTCCGGCGAGTCCCGACTTGCGGTTGAGCAGGTCGTCCAGTTGATCGGCGTCCATTCCCTCGGCGCGGATCAGGTGCAGCAACGCGCCCGGATCGATATCGCCCGATCGCGTGCCCATCACCAAACCCTCGAGCGGCGTCATGCCCATGCTGGTTTCAACACTGCGACCATACTCGACCGCACAGACCGAGCATCCGCCACCAAGATGGCAAGAGATAACCCGCAGTTCACGCAGATCTTCGCCCAGAAAGTTGGCCGCCCGTTGGGAAACGAATTGGTGGCTCGTTCCGTGAAATCCGAATCTCCGCAGATCATTTCGCTCGGCGAGCTCTTGCGGCACCGCATAGGTGTACGCTCGCGGCGGTAGCGTGTGGTGAAACGCCGTGTCAAAAACCGCGACATGAGGCACGCCCGGTAACAATTTTCTAGCCGCACGAATACCGGCAACGTTCGCCGGCGCGTGCAATGGTGCCAAATGCGACAGGAACTCGATCGCCGATTCAATCGAGTCATCGACGAGTGTCGGCGCCTTGAATCTCCCGCCACCCTGGACAACACGATGTCCGACACTGGTGATTTTGACGCCCTCGGGCAACTCCGACAACATCTCTGGTAAGAAGGCATCGATCGCTTTGGCATGCGTTTGCGGCGATCGTTTGACCTGACCACCGTTGATCACCACGGACGCTTCGTCGGTTCCCAAACGGTCCGCTTCCAATTCAGCAAACCGCGATCCCGAATCGGGATCGACAACCGAAGCCTTCAGCGATGTGCTGCCGCAATTGATGACAAGGACGGGCATGTCGCTGGAAGTGGAAAGCAGGAGACCAGGAATTCGGACCACGAGTCATCCCAGAATATCAGTCCCGTTGCTCCAGGCCTACCGCCTTGCACAGTATGTTGAATCACCACTCAGCGATTCAAACCACTCACAAAGCTTCCCCGTTCTCCAATTCCAATCGAACGCCGATGGCAGGATATCGCCGATGGGTTCCTCGGTCGGGCCGTCACCAAAAACAAATTTCGGTCCAACCACTGCGATACGTCACCGTCGGTGGCTCAAAGTGAACGCTGTCCATTTAGAATACAATCCGAGTGGCGCATCGTGCCGCGGAACGTGTCTCCTGCTTGCTCGAACCAGCCCTGCCTTCTCCCTGCCGAGTTGCTTGTGAATCGCGATTCAAGAGACTCTGAACCGTCCACATCCGCGTCGCTCCTGCGGCGAGCTTGCGACGGTGACGTCGATGGTTGGCGAAAACTTGCCCAAGTTTACGGACCAATCGTTTACGCATGGGCGCGGCGATCGGGCTGTCAGTCGGCCGATGCAGCCGATGTGATGCAAGATACCTTTGCCGCGGTCGCCAAGGCGCTGCCACAATTCGATCACGACCGCAGCGGTGCGACTTTTCGTGGTTGGCTGTGGACGATCACTCGGAACAAGCTGCGGGATCGAGCACGCGTTGCTCAGGCGGACGCGATCGGGGGTACCGACGCCCAAATGCATCTGCACCAGATTCCCGATCCCTCGGTTTCCGCAGTGGAGCGAATCGATTCCCAAGAACCACCCAGTCAGTTGGAGTCCGATGTCGCATCGATTCGCCGACGCACGATCGAGCTGTTACGGTCGAGCTTTGATCCGCGCAGCTGGCGAATGTTCTGGGAGACCACCGTCGAGGGTCGCGACCCAGCCGCGGTAGCCGAGGAAATGGGTGTCACTCGCTGGGCGGTCTACAAATCGAGAGCCCGTGTTTTGCAACGTTTGCAGCAGGAAATGCAAGGTCTGGAGTGAAAACGAACCGAATTCGAGGCTTTTCGGCCGGCGCTGTCCAATCCCTCCGTTGTGTAGGTGTGGCGAGATGAATGATCACTTCCAACACTTGAGAAAATCGCGATGATCTCGGTGCGACGCGACTGCTTGCAACCTTCCGAACTGCAACTCGTCGTCAATGGTGGGTTCCCCCCGGATGAGTTCGATTCGGTGGTCTCGCACCTGGACGACTGCGATCAGTGCCGATCGGCAATCGAGAGTTTGGAACGTGATGGCGATTGGATGCGCAAGTCGTTGGCGGGCGAGCAAGCCGATCCGCTGCAGGCCGAAACGGCATGTCAGGTCGCGCTGTGGCGGATGATGGAGACGCCGCTGATCGCGGCCAACCCCATGGATTCCGATTCGGTGCCGCAGTCGAATCTCGGACCCTATCGCTTGTTACGTCCGCTCGGGACTGGCGGGATGGGGACGGTCTATCTCGGCGAACACGAACGGCTGCGTCGAAAGTGTGCGATCAAACTGCTTCCGCGTGAGCGTGTCGGTCAGCCCGGTTGGCTCGATCGGTTTGACCGAGAAATGACCACCGTCGCATCGATGGAGCATCCCAACGTCGTCCGTGCGACCGATGCCGGGCATCAGGACGGCTGGCATTACCTGGTGATGGAGTACTTGGACGGGTTGGATGTCGGGCGAATCGCCTCTCGCATGGGCCAATTGGAAGTTGCTGATGCGTGCGAAATCGTACGCCAGGCGGCCCTCGGGCTTGCCCATGTGCACGCTTCCGGCCTGGTCCATCGCGACGTGAAGCCGTCCAACTTGATGCTGACGCACGATGGCGTCGTGAAATTGCTGGACCTGGGGATTGTGTTGTCAGGGGACGATCCGCTGGCGGTGGACGATCGGCTGACGACCGTCGGGCATCTGATGGGAACGATGCCCTACATGGCGCCCGAGCAGCTGGTCGACAGTCGCGACGTCGACCCGCGGGCTGACATCTACTCACTCGGCGCGACACTGTATCGCCTGATCGCCGGCAAGCCGCCACACTCCCGACGTGGCGGGCTTGCTCAACATGTGATGGCGATCACTCATGAAGACCCACCCAGGCTCGATTCGGTTCGCGAGGATGTGGATCGCGAAGTCGTTGAACTGGTTGCCGAAATGCTCTCCCGCGATCCAGACCAACGGCCTCAGGATGTCACCGAAGTCGCTCAGCGGCTCGCCTCGATCGCCAGCGGAAACGCGATCAAGCGTCTGTTGCGACAAGCACTGCGTCACCCCTCCGACGCCGAGATGCCCGTTTCGCGGTTACAAACGGCGGCCGACCTCGACCAACCGATCGACAACTCGCGACGAAAACTCGTGGCCTGGGGCGTGCTTGGAATCCTTTGCCTGTTGACCGGCTTCGTATTCAAGATCGCTACCGATCGCGGAGACCTAATCGTCAAGAGTGACCACGACAATCTCGTCATCGCCATCAAACAGGGCCACCAGGTGATCGAGCGGCTGCAAATCGAATCCGACGTTGAGAATCGCATTACGCTGCGCAAAGGTACTTACATCGTTGAAATCGAGGGCGCCACCGGCGGGCTCACTCTCGATAAGAACGTCGTCACGATCGCACGCGGTGAAATGATTCCGCTGGAAGTGCGGGAACAGACCGCTGCGCCAGGACCCACGACGGCGAATCAACAGGCGACGGGGCGATCGGGAGTTCCGAGCCTGTTCCGTGGACACCCTTTGTCACACTGGATTGAAATCATTCGCACCGACACGGATATCGACACGATCGGCCAGGCGATGGTTTCCGCCGCGTCGATTGCCGACCGGTATGTTCCCGATGGACCGAAGGAAACCGCGGCCGCTTTTTTGTTTGCCGCCAGAGAATACGGTGGGCCGGCTGCTGATACGCCGCCGCCCCCGAATTCGTCCGGATTCGAAATCACGGACTCCGAACATTTCATGTGGTATTTCCAGGAAACATTTCCCGAACTCTCACTGGGCGGTGTGCTGGAGGTGATCAATCGCGAACTGGTCGAAGGCAACGCCAACAGCCGAGCGGCGGCTTTGTACGCGCTCGACCTGTATAGCTGGAACGAAATCAATCAAACCGTCCGTACCGTTGCCGGTCGGTTCGAGTTGAGCAGGCTGCTCAGTAATTGTGCCTTCCTCGTCGACGATTCGACCGAGTCAAAGACATGGGCCGGCGCTCCCCGAGAACAACAACTCTGGGGTGTCGAGCGAGCTTATCAATGGGCGATCCGGTTGGCGTTGCTTCGTGACGTCAATCCGTTGAGCTTGCCTCCGGTCGCAAACCGGTTTCGAGCCAGGGATGTCACTGACTACTCGCTGGAAGAACGCGTGCTCCACTATCGAAACAACAAACTTCACAATCAGGACGAATATCGAAGTCTGTTGATGGCGATCCAATCTGGATTTGTGCCGAACGAAATGGCCCAATTTCTAGCCGGTCAGGTGCAATATGCCTTCCAGCTGAAACTCAGCGAACCGGGTGGGCGAAACGGAGACGTGTATCCAGTGCCTGAATCCGACGACACCGTCCAGCCCCAATCGTCCGCCGAGGGCGAGATCGCTGCGTCGGCAGAGGGGCTGTTGTTCCAAGGAAAAGACTTGGCGAGCTGGCGGGACCTGCTCACGCGTGAACAGGACCCCAGAGCGCTGGGGCAAGTGATGCGCGCGGTGGAAGTCTTGACTCGCGGGACCGATCAACGGACCCAGGCGGCGCTGGATACCTTGCGAACGGCGCAAGTGGGGCGGTATCGTCTCGGCCGGCACCGGCATTGACGAAAGCCCGTTTGGCGGGGACGAGGATCCGTCACATCGCTACATGGGATTCCTGTTGGAAGTCTTCCCGAATTACTTCCCCGATGCGGGATTGCGGGCGGTCGACGCCGAGTTTCGGAACGGAACCGTTCAAAGCCAGACCGCGGCGATCTGGTTACTGCAAGACGCGTTGCGCGTATCGACATTCGGCCTGAGCCACTCGGGCGGAGTCGCTCTGACGAAGACGGGTCGGCGGCGGCCATCACACTTCCCGATGGATCGAGTCTGCTGATGTCGATCTACAACAACTTGCAACGTGTCGTGGCGGAGATGAAGGCCGATCCAAAACTGCAAGTACAGACGAAATTAGGTGAAAACGTTGGGCTGACGCTGCGACTGATGACGGACCAGCCGATCGCTGATCAGCCATGGTTAACGGAAGTTGTCGTGTCACGCATGAAGGAGGCGGAATCGATTTGGCGAAAGCGGGATCCGAATCTCGTCCCGTCGGGCAGCTTTGGCTTTGCTGAAGCCTGGATCGTCAACGAAGATACTTTGGCCGGCGCGATTCAGCTTGGCGAACACGACGACTTCGAGATGCCCTGGGAATTCATCGCCGCCGTGCTGACTCACAAGCAATATGCCCGTCAGTCCGAACGAACCGATGCGGTCTTTGATGCCGTCGCCGAGCACGCTGAAGCTCCACTCTTCGAGCGAGTTCAAGAACGTCTGGTCGGATTTCAGATGGCGGATGTGCCAATTTCCGGCGGCGGAAGCGGTGGGGGTTTTGTTTTCGGAGGATTCGGAACCTCGATACCCATCCATGCACTCGGTCAGAAACACACGATCTGGCCCAAAGCGATCAAGTTCTATTGCGAACACACACCAGACCCCGCCGGCTCGCTCGAGTTGTTGAAGAGGTTGCGAGAGATCATGACAACCACCGGAGTCGACCCGCAGCGAAAAGACCGACCGCTCGAAGCACTCGATTCCGCCATCCAAAAACTCAGCGACGAACTCTCGGCGGAAACTCCCTGACCCGATCGACGGCTCGAAGGTGTTTTGCAATTCAGCCAACGACTCAATCTACAGACCGCACCTTTTCGTTCGTTCGGTCAACGTGATGACAAGGGTTTCGACGTATCAAGAACGATCCGTTTGAGCTGTCCATTGCGGCCGCCCACCAGCAAACTGCCATCGCTCGGGTGGGCCGCGAGGGAATAGGCCCATCCATCGAACGCGACAAAATCGGCGATCACTGCGACCGTATCAGGGTCGATCAAACGGACATGGCCATCGGCCGAAGCGACGGCAACAAGGGAGCCATCGGGTAACCAGGCGACCGCCAGCAGGGGCGAGTTCAGTTGCGCAAATCGGACCATTCGACCAATCGTCGGCTGCCACAGTCGGACCGTTCGATCATTGCTGACCGAAGCGATCATCGGTAGTCCCTGGCTGACGGGTCGACACGCCAAGTCATTGACTTCTTTTGTGTGGTTGTTCAACGTGCGAATCACTTCCGCAGATTCGAGATTCCAAACACGCAGGTTTTGATCGATCCCTCCGCTTACCAGCAACGGTTGCCCGGGAAGAAAGCAAACCGACGTCACGCCGCGAGAATGTCCCTTGAGCCGTTGCAGCTGTTCGCCAGTCGCCACATTCCACAACACAACTTCATGGTCAAGGCTTGCCGTCGCCAACGAGTGATCATCCTTCCAATCAACAGCCAGCACGGAATCGTCATGGCCCTCTAATGTGAAACTCGATTCTCCACTCGGCCAGGCAAACACTTCGACCAGCCCTTCCTCCGAAGGCGGGCCGCCTGCGACTGCCAGCCACTCTCCATTGGGTGAAAATGCCAAATCGTGAACATTCACCAGCTTCGTATCGACCTGCTTTTGCAGGTTCAGGTCGGGCCAATCGTGAACGGCCAGCCCAGCTTGCGATCCAACCACAACCGAATGACCGTCCGGCGTAAACGCGATGGATGTGATCGGCGGCTCGGCGGAATCCGCGGCTGGACTCGATGAAACAAGGCTCGCAAAAACGACCGCGGCGAGCAAATGTCTTGCGAACCATGCAAGCGGTGAAAGAGTCGGATCAACGACCATGAAGCGAGACTCGATGGAGTTACGAGATGAATTCAGCCAACGATCTCGGAAATCACGTTGGATCCATAAGGAGCGACTCGAACCGGACGCCCATCGCTCGTGTGCAGT
Organism: Pirellulaceae bacterium; assembly: GCA_963734865.1. Lineage (GTDB taxonomy): Bacteria > Planctomycetota > Planctomycetia > Pirellulales > Pirellulaceae > CBDCUW01. Next base: position 425,734 of record CAVTIV010000013.1, on the reverse strand, counting down.
TCAAGGTTGGGATCAATTCCCAGCAGCGTGAAGATCGTTGCCGCCAGATCCGAGGGGGTCACCGGACTGTCTTTGGGGCTCTCACCAACGGCGTCGCTGCTGCCAATCACCTGTCCGCCCTGCACGCCACCACCGGCCATCAGAACGCTGAACACACGCGGCCAGTGGTCACGACCCGCAGCGGTGTTCAGTTTTGGCGTTCGACCGAATTCACCCATCACGACGATCAGCGTCTCGTCCAGCATTCCGCGGTCATCAAGGTCGCCAATGAGCGCGGTCAGCGCGAGGTCCAACGACGGGATCAAACCGACGCCCAGACCCGGCGCACCCGTGAACCCCTCCTTGAGACGCGTATACAGATCGTTATGCGTATCCCACCCACGGTTGTTGACCGTTACGAAGGGAACTCCCCGCTGCACAAGTCTTCGCGCCAGCAGGCAGCACTGGCCAATGGATTTGTTTCCGTAGCTGCCGGCGAACCGCATCAGGTTCCCGGGTGAGTTCAAACGCACGTTTGGCTTCAGGAGACGCGATCAACCGGTAGGCGCGTTCCAAATCGGGATCGGAGATCAAGTCGGACGACTGGTCCGCAGCGCCGCTGAATTGATCCAACGCGTTGACGAACTGGCGTCGACGATCCAGTCGCGGCAGATCCAAACCCTGATAAAAATCGAGATCGCGGACCTGAAAGTCGCCCTTGGCTGGGTCACTGCCGATCGAAAACGGTCGAGTGGAACTCGGCAAGTAGCCACCGCCGGTCAGCCTGCCTCCGCCGACCGCAAAATTAGGTACCGCGATGTTCGGAGGCAAATCGCCCGGTCCCGAGGGAATAGCGGTTATTTTGGGAACCTGTTGCGAACGCATTTGGGCGACCACAGCGCCGTAGGTCGGATACTCCAAAACCGGCGTCGGCTTGTAGCCGGTCATCAGGTAATGCGTCCCGAAGTTGTGTTCCCCCAGAGGAGATGTCATCGAGCGGATGATTGCCACCTTGTCCATCAGCGCGGCTGTCTGAGGAAGGCACTCACTGATCCGCACGCCGGGCAACGAAGTTGCGATGGTCTGCAGCGGACCGCGGACTTCCGCCGGCGCGTCGGGCTTGGGGTCGAACGTCTCCAGATGGCTGGCACCGCCGTCCAGCCAAATCAGGATGCACGACTTTGCCGTCGCGGCGCGGGATCCCGATGGACTCTCGGCAGCGGCGCGGCGCATTCGGTACAGGTCGCCAAGCCCGATACCCAAAGCCGTCAAACCTCCGACTCGCATCAGATCGCGGCGAGTAAAACCATCGCACCTTGCTTCACAAGTCGCTTCAAAAGAAATTCTGGATTTCATTTTCAATCTCTTCATCGTCCGATCTTCGAACCGCGTTTCAATTCGCCGTGGATTGGATCTGTCAATGGTTTGTCGCGAACTCGCGACAAGTCAGCAAACTCCATACGAAATCCTCCAACACTTCCCGCTGCAGCGCCGGACTGGGCTCTCCGGCAACCTGCTCGATCCAGAATTCGGTTTCTTTCTGTGAGGGAGACCGACCGAGAGCCCGCCGATAAAATTCGTCGATGATCTCGATCGCCGTCCGACCAGAGGCAATGAGTTTTGCCAGCCGACCCCGAGAATCGACAATCCTTTTGTTGAGCAGCGGTCCGTTGAACAGATGCAACTTACTGGGCAAGCCACCGGTTGTGGCAGCGGCTGTCTCGCACGACTCCTCTCGCGAACAGCGGCCGAGAATGTCGAGCGCATCGGACGCAATGTTGGAATCGAACAGGGCAACGGCACGAGTGCCAGAGGGTTGATCGCCATATTGATCGGGAATCCCAACGACGTCGGAAATCGCGTCTGCCAAGACTTCGGCCTGCAGCGGCCTGGTCAGAGCGTGAGAGTAGAACCGGTCATCCGACGCGTTGTCGGTCAGTGTCGCCGCACTGCGGCCGTAAGTCGCACTCAGCGCAATCAGGCGCAGGGTGTGCCGCAGGTCGTAGTCGTGCTCGACGAAGTCGTCGGCCAGTTGCTCGAGCAGCACCGGATGGGTCGCAGGATTCGTGTCGCGAAGGTCATCGGCCGGTTCGACCAGACCGCGGCCCATCATCGCCTTCCACAACCGATTCACAATCGCCTTGGCGAAATAAGGATTCTTGTGATCGGTCAGCCAGAGGACGAACGCGTCGCGGCCATCGATCGAATCTTCCAGGAATCGATCGCCGGGAATCCGAGGGACCGCCGGTTCACCGGTCCGCGGATGTGTCACTTCGCCGCGACTGGTCAATTTGATCACGCGGCCTTGTTCGACCTTCGCAAAAATCGCTGCCAGCCCGTGATAATCATCTTGGGTCCATCGATCGAACGGGTGATTGTGGCAGTTGGCACATCGCAGCCGATTGCCCATGAACAACTCACTGGCGAATTCCGCCTGCTCGCGTGCTCCGGCAACCGTTCGGTAGAAGTTTGCCGGACCGATCTGGTGCGTGTCGCCAGTGGACATTAGCAACGCGCGGACGACCTGGTCATAGCCGATATCATCGGCGATTTGCTTTTTCACCCATTCGTAATAGGTCCGTGCGCCCTGGGCGTCTGCCGCTTGAGAGCGGATCCGTAGCAATTGGGCCAACTGCATCGTCCAGTATTCATTGAATTCATCCGACCGAAGCAGTTGGTCGATCAGCTGTTCGCGGTTGTCCGACGGTGGAATATTTGCATTCTTGACCACCGGCAGCCGGCCGGTCAGATCCAAAGTGACTCGGCGGAGGAAAGTGGCGTCGTCGGCCGGCCCCGAAACGGGCAACCGCAAGGTCGACAACAATTCCAAAACCTGATCATCGATCAAATTGCGTCTCGGTTGGTTGGACAGATCAACAACCTGATCCGAGAGTGGAATGATGATCTCGATTGGTACGACGCGATCAAGGTATCGGGCGACGACAATGTTGCGGCCACGTCGCAACAGCTTCGCCGTGGCAGTCTCCGGGTCGACCTCGACGGCTGATGAATCTTCGGGGGTAAAAACGGTCCACCTTGTCACGTCGGCACTCGTCCCGTCGGAAAACTGTGCCGTTGCGTTCAGCTGCAAAGTGCTTTCAAGGAGATCGGCAACGTGGGATTTTGGTGAGACCTGGAAACTCGTCAGTCGTCTCTGCTGTACGCGCGGCGTACCTTGCCGAATCCACTGCAGCAACCGGTTCGCCCCTACCCCATCGTATGCCAATCGTTCTCCGCCGCCATGTTCCATCGACTCGGTTGCCTTGCGGACGATCAAACTCTCGTCGGGCTGCGCGAGATTGACGCGGCGACCTTCAAGATCGCGGACGATGGACTGAAAGTCGGATTCCGGGTCGCCGCCGTACAAAGAGAGCTTGAACCCGCCGCGTCCCACGGCCGCCCCGTGGCAAGCTCCAGTATTGCAGCCCGCCTTCGTGATCACGGGAATCACTTCATTGTCAAAATCAACGGTGTTTTCGACACCGAGTGTGGATACAACGGCCACCAGAAACAGAAACGCGGACACGGGTTACTCCACTTCTGACGCTTGTTGAACCACAACTGATTGATCGACACGTGCCGTCCTTCGTCCTGAGATACTCATCGCGCGGCGTCGTTCTTTTTCTCTGCGGCCGAATCACCACGTTGTTTCGCCGGATTGCCGTATTTCTTCGCCCACTCTTGGAGAATCTTCTGCGCCGCTTCGGTTCCGTAATTGGACAACTTGCCCGAATCGACGATCGTCGTTGCAATTCGTCCAATTTCCTGTCGTCCATTCTCGTTTTCGGCGACGTGCTTCTCGACGGCGGCCGCAGCCTGGGCGACGCCATCGTCACTGGCCTGCTTGTTGATCACCGCTCGCAAAAGTTGCTCCAGTTCGGGATCCTTCTCCATCGTACGCATGTTGCGGCCGGTCGCGCGGGCGTATTGTCCTCCACCGAGTTCGGCCATGGTCGGAACCTTTCCACCACCTGTGACGTCGACAATCGCTTTCACGATGCCCGGTCCATCGGCCTGCAAACTTGGCTGCACCAGTGCGAAATTGGCCGTCACTTTTCCTTGCTTGCCAACCAAAATGGTGAGAGTCACATTGCGATTCAAACCATAAGATCCGGGACCTTCGATCCCATCGGGTGAATAACCAAAGGTAACATCATCCGGAAAGTTCTTTTTGACTATGCCCATCCAGTTCGCCGTCTTCGTGGCATCATCGGTCAGAAAGACGACGCCACGTTCGATTCCATCTTTGGAGCGACTGGCCGCGTACCGCATGATCGTATTGGTCAAGCCGAAGCCCGGTCGGGTCAACGCGTGGACAAAAATCAGCACCACTGGTTTTCCGTCGGCCCGCTCGATCAAGTCAAATTCCTTACCCGCCAAGTCACCAAAGACGCCTGTCGCGTTGAACGGCGGCAACGTCTCTCCAACCTGCGGGCCGGAAAAAACCGGATCGTCCGCGGTCGCGGCGAGCTGGCAAAAAGGAAGCAGAAAGACCAATCCAATCAACTTATAAAGTGACATTTTGTTTCCTCAACATGATCGCTTCATCTTAACCGATCCCCCAGTCCAATCACGACAAGATTATACCCAGAAACGGAGCAATCGATCGAGCTGCTGCCGCCACCCATCAAGACCCGTCTCCTCCGTTTCGCAAACCGTTGCACCGGGCAGGATCAGTACCGGTTGGGTACGAGCCAGCTCCATTTGGCAGGAAATCGAAAGATTGTCCGATCCGGGTATGTCCCGATAGCCAATCGACAACGTGTGACAGAGGCTGGTTCTGGCCCGCTGGATACATCGGGATTCGACTTCGCCCCGACCAATCGATTCGATGGTCACTGAGCCGGACGCGAGATTGTCCCTCAGCAATGTCTCCAACAGACTCCGTTCATCGACCAAGATCGGCCCATCGGCGGGCTCGACCAAGAGGAATTCGAACCGGATCGCGTCGCTGCTTAGCCATTCGATCAATTGACAAACCGACCCATAAAGACTCGCCAGCAGCAAGATGATTCGCTGACACGGTAGCGAGTTGTCTTTGAATCGGGCGGCCGTCAAATCGGGATACAGGATGAATACGAACGTCAACCGACGGCGTAAGAACTGGTTTTCGTCCCGTGAATAATACAGCAATTCGTTCCGTGCAAACTTGATGTCAAACAAATCAGGACGCATGTCATGGTCGATGTATGCCAGTTCGGATCGCACCAGGCTCTCAATTGTCCCCCGATTCGAGAGCGAACTGAATCCTCCGATCGGATAGTGGTCCTCCTCCATGATGTTGGTCGCGACGGAGTATTGGCGTGGCTGTGAACGGGGTTTCTGCTTCGGAAAATCCATTCCGAAGTTTCGTTGCCATCAGGACAACCTGACGCAGTGCGATCCGCTGACCAAACTCGGCCAGTGCCGTGCCTGATTCCAATTCAAAGACATCTTCGGCACCCAGCAGTTCGCCCACGTTACGAATCGCGGCAATTAGCGATTCGTAGTCGGCCAGCAGATTCACAGACAGACCTTCATCATCCAGGCACTGCCACGCTTGCTCGCACAGTTCGTCACCTGGAATCTGCTTGAGTGCTTTGATCACTGCCGGCGACAACACGGCACCACCGAAGCCGCAGCGCAATCGCTGTTGATTGACGATGTAGGCTAAACCGCGATTGCGATCTCGGCCGGAATATCGCAATAGAGCGTCACCAGCACGTTCGAAGCTGATGTCGGCAAAGAGCTTTCCCAACACATAGTCTTCGTAGCGGCGCGTGATCGTATGCTCGAGTCCTTCGATCGATGGCAATCGCGTCAGGTCCGACGATCGCAGCGAACCGAAAGCGACATGTCCGACATCGGCAACGAATCCCACCGGCGGCAGCGGCGATCCGTCGGAGACAATTTCCATCGACCACTCGAGCGCCTGCGTGGCTCGGCTTGCGTCCATCGGAGCGCTGCGTGAGAGCAACAACCCCTGCAGGACGTGCCGCCGAGCGTCGATCGGATTTCGAACTTCGTACGTTTTCACGGATGATCACCAGCAGACGAGGCGGCGTGGTCTTTTCGTTCACGCAGCGATTAGCCGTCCCCGAGTAAGGACGGGATCTTTTCTCGAAGCAACGCCATCTCTTCCGGAGTTTCACCGAGGTACATCAATAACCTCAAATCATCTCGCGTGACTGTGCCACCGGTCAGCAACCAAGAACGCACACGAAATAGCTTGTACAGTTTGACCAGTTTGCGGTCGCTGACGAAGATCTTATCTTCGCGAACCAGCGTCTTGATCAACCGCTCGAATTCGCGAAACACGTCATCGGGAAAGAACTGCTTGCGATCAGATTGCTCTCCGCTAGCACCACTCTGAGCGGCGAACTGAAACATCAGATAACGATTCGCTTTTACGATATCGTCCAACGAGGCATGGTCCTCGCCCCAGGGCTTCTGATTCAAGCTGCGGTAAACTTCCGCCTGCAGCCCGGCGTCAATCAAATCCGTGAAGTGAGCGTTCTGGACAGACAGGCTTTCGGCTTTCAAAACAAAGCGGTCTTTCAACGCGCCGAGTTCGCCATGTTCCGGGATTTCGTTGGTCGCCGCAAACAGGACACGCAGCGCCACGGGCTGCGGAATACCGTCCTGATAAAACTTCTTTTCGTTGATGATCGTTAACAAAATATTCAAGATGGCCGAATTCGATTTGAATATCTCGTCCAAGAAGGCAAGCTTGGCCGTGGGTAATTTTCCCTGTTCGCGTCGAATGTAGCGTCCGTCGCGCAGTTGGTTGATGTCGATCGGCCCAATGATCTCGGATGGTTCGGTAAAACGAGTCAACATGTACTCGAAGTAATCCTCCTGCCGGATACCGATCGCATCTTTGAACTTCAACACCAAATCGCTCTTGGCCGTTCCCGGCGGCCCGACCAGTAACAGCGGTTCCTGCGCAACCGCGGCAACGACCATCAAATCGATCAGGTGTTGCTTGTCAACGAAAAACCGACCAAGCGATGTTCGGAAACGATTCAGCCGCGTCCGAATGTCCTCGGCTTCTTCTCGCAGTTGCTCGACGGTTGACTGTTCCGGATCGATTTTGACTGTGCTCATATGTCCTGATTCGCTATCGGATCTTGTTCTTCGCCCACTAGCTGCCTGTGGCATCACGCACGTCACGATGGATTCGTGACCGCACAATGAACTCGTCTTCGTCAAGCCACCTCCGCGTGTCGGCATTGAGTGCGAAATCTTCGCTCACCAGTGACAATACGGCGCTCTCCACCAAATCCAGCTGTGAGATCGAGAAATGCGACGATGTCGTCATGTTGTCACCAATTCGTGGTAACTTGCGTGTTCCCCGCTTGTTCACGATGAATAGCTCTTGGACACGCGCGATCGCCTCTTCCGCGGGGGCTTGAGAGACAGCATTCAGATACGCACAGGCGAGATTTTTCTGCTCCACATTTTGCAGATCGCCAGTGAACAGGATGTCACGCACCTGGTCAACGACCTGGCGAGCGCGTTCGGATTGCCCAAAGTAGAACCATCCGCCCGCGACGCACAGCAACAACCGAAACGGGCGTGCCGCGTCACCCTCGCGTCCTGAATTCAAGCGAGCGCGATCCGCTTTTCCGTGTGGCTCGTTTTTCTCGACGAGTTGTGCCACGCGGCCATACAATTCACCGATTTCGTCCCGCATTCCGAGCTTTCGCAAGCCACGAAACGACTGAGCAAACAAAGAATCAATTCTTTGTATCTTTGCGTCGTTGGCGTTCGAGACCGGCAACCTCAGGTAATCCGCGACAATCTCAGGCAGTGAGTGGGTCAACACTCGCAAGAATCCTTGAACATGGTCGAGCTGGCCATAGTGGGCGGCGATGTAGGAAGCCTGTTGCAGGACAATCGCCCGTTCGATCGATTCCTGGGTCATCTCGATCGCCGCCGGTACAAGCTCCAGCAGAGCGCATGAACATTTTTCATCGACACGAGCAGACGCCTGCAAGGCATATGGCAACAACCGCACCCGATCTGCACCGGATGAGTACTTCGTCATCAAACACTCGATTTGCTCTCTCAACTCGTCACGATCGAGCGTGCTTTGCAGCCGTAACATTTCGCTGGCCGGCTCGTCGAGATGGTTCCGCAGCGTATTCAAGTATGGATTGATTCGCACATGCGGCTCAAGAATGTACGACCGCTGACGCATCTTTTCCAATTTGTAACGATCCATCGACGGCATGTGCTCAAGTCGCTTCAGCAACTCGTCGGGCAATGAATCCTGGCCCGTTTCACCAGCCAAACTCTGCTTGATACGATAACCGAATGCCTGAAAGACCCACTGATGGATCGGGTCGTTCCGATCGAGTCTTGGCGACAAGTCAGCGAGGATCTGATCACAGTGTGCCGTTTCCCCGAGTTTGGCCAGCGCATAGGCGAACATCAAATCGGCGTAGCCTTTGGTCTGTGGATTGATGGCCACCGTGGGTTCCACGATCCAATGGATGACCCGCTCGCGTAGCTCTCGAATCTGGTCGCGAAGGATTCGAAAACGGTCGGCGTCGCCGGTCCCTCCGGTTCTCATGAAACCGGCCATGTCGAATTCAGGAGTCAACCCGCGGTCGAATAGACGCTGCAGCATTCGATCGCGCACGTGCCAGTAGCAGCACATCCTTTCCCGACAACTTGTAGATCGCGCACCAAGCCATCCACGCCGCGCGAATCGGCAGCTCGTCTTCCTTCCGCGTCAGAAACTGCGTTAGTTCGCTCAGACGTTCTGCCGCAGAGGCAGGCGCCGCGTCCTGGGCTGCTGCCCAGATCAAGAACGACGCGACCAGGCTGGATCGTGCTGAACGCGAACCGGGATCCGAGATCAGACGAGCAAGTACCGCGGCTGTGACTTCTTGGATCGAACCGCAATGCTGCTCACAGCGAAGCCACTGTTTCGAGTCTTCGAGATCAGGCCGGCTTTGATCCCACATCGCGTTGGACCAACAAAGAGTCGCGTCATGCCCGTGTTCGAGTGCCGCGTTGGTCACCGCCATTGCTTTCCACAGCAGGGACCGTGAAGGACTGTCGGGTGGATCATCCGACGACTGGAATTCCGCTTCAAGCTGACGAAGCCGCAATTGGAGTGCATGCAGTTTCGGCTTGGCCGCAGGCGCTGGGAGGAATTCAAATTCGGAGCCATCACCCGCCTTGGTCGTTCGCTTTTCCTTGACCTTGACATCGGGCGGTTCGGGCCGTCCGTCGGCGGCATCCTGCGTAACATCGGAAACCGATCGTTTTTTCGACGGCGAGTGCTTCTTGTTCGGCTTCTTATTCGGCGTCTGATCACCGCACACAAATGACTCGAAGTCAAAGCGATGGGAAGCGACCCACGCTTGAAGCGGCTGGTGGTCGTGATCGAGCACGTAATCGATCCAGTCGCTCAGTGGACGAAATGCCGCATCGGGGATGGAATGAGGAGTGAACGAACCGTCGTCATGTGGCAGCAACCAGTAGATTTTTTCTCCGTCCTCAGCCAGCAACTTCGCCACCGCGGGTCGTCGCAGCGGCGGGTGAAGTCGTTGGCCGACGGGGACAAATAGATTCGGGATCTTGAGATACGCTCGGCACGCCACGGAGTCCAAAACCAAGACCGGTGGCGACAACTTCGACGGCCGCACACGGATGATCACGACCGGCTGGCCATCCAGGATGGATTCGTCTTGGCAGACCGCAAAAGCGAGCCGAGAAAGCAACTGGTCATCGCTGCGGCGGACCAGCCTTTCGGTTTGGGCGATCGCATCTTGATGAAGAATCCATAGCTCCGCCGCTTCACTGGTATCACCACCGCTGAGCGTCAGTGGCACGGAAATCCGAGTCGGCGGATTCCGGCCGTCATCATGAGTCCGCGCAGCAGGCAATGGAAACTCCAGCAAGTCGTACACATCCCGGAACGGACCCTCCGCCAGAAATAGCCACGGTTCTGCCGCGCTGATCAGCAGCCACTGCCCGGGGAACGGTTTGATCCGCTGGCCGAGCGGATGTTCGAATCCAACTTGCACCCAAACGCGGGGGCTCTGCTGCACGTAGGCACGCAAATCGGTGTTGTCGCTTTCGAGCGCACGAAGCATCGTGTAGTAGGGGGGCGATATTACGCGGAGCAGCGAATGAGAGACCCCATTGTGGACGACATGGCGAAAACTTTGACGGTCGTTTCCAAGCCGCAACATCTCGGCGACCATGGTCACAAGATCTGCGTCGGAAGAGACGTCAAACAGCACTTCTGTCTTTTCACTCAACTCCGCGTCAGCGGACGAAACCAACTCAATTGCCTCGTGCCACGACGCCAGCGGTCGGTACTCCGCTTTGATGCTGCGCCGTTTGTCGACCCCCAACTGGACCAATTCGGCCATCGAGACGCGATCGATGGGGCAGGACGGTTCAATCAACAGTGCACCATCATCCGTGTTGGCAAGTCGAGCCGGCGCACATTGAACCTTCGCTCTCACGACACCCGAGGCGAGAGCCAACTGGAACGCTTCGATGCTGGGGAAGCGAAGGATCATGATTGAAGTGACAAGGTGTCAGTTTCCCTGCTCGCGCGGCTGCCGCTGATCCTGCTGCGGATTGGAAACGGGCGTGGGAGGAACGGCGCTTTCTGATTCTCGATCGATGACCAAGTTGCCAACTTCGCTGGCCTTCAACAACCCGCCTTCGATCAGTTGATCGACCAGCTGTTTGTGTTGTTGTTCGTGCTCCTGTGGCAAAGCGTCTTCATCGCTCCGCAAATTAACAATGATATCTTTCTTGCCGGTCTGCGGGTTCACCCGCAGCCGAATTGTCATCTCTGCCATTGGTTGCCTCGACTGTGTATGCGATTGCAGAACGGAAGAAAAGGCTATGCGTCAGCGATCAGCTTCTGGTCACGATTTCTTTGGTCGGCAACGTTGAAACGCCGCAGTTTCCCGTCACTTCACCAAGCATCTTTGAATCGACCACCTTCTTGTCCAACAGCAGGTCACGCAATGTCTCGACCAACAAATGATTTTCGGCCAAGATTCCACGCGCTCGCAGTCGCTGTTCTTCCAAAATCCCGGCGACCTTTTGATCGATCGCTTCCAACTGGCTAGCAGACAACTGTTGCTGAGGCTGACCGGGATCCAATTGTGTCGGGTAAAATCCGATGCCGACTCGCTGGCCGCCTGCTCCGAATTCCTCGACAAGCGCGCGGGCGATTTCGGTGGCGCGATGCAGGTCGCCTGAGGATCCGATCGAAAGATCGCTCAGCAACAACTGCTCCGCTTCGCGACCGCCCATCAAAACGCAGATATCGTCAAACAGGCGCCCCTGGGTGATGACATATTTGTGCGCCGGATCTTGATGCCGGACGAAACCTAGAGAACCGGCGATGTCGGCGCGAATCGAAATCCTGTCGATCGGCGGCGCATGGGGGCAAAACATTGCGACAACGGCATGTCCCGCTTCGTGCGTCGCCACGACCTTCTGCTCGGCCAATGTCATTTTTGGACAATCGACCCATTCGGTCAGTACCTGATCAATATCGGCCGACTCGGTTGGACCGCTGACGTCATCGCGCAGTCGCTGCGCGCGATCGCGCGACACAGTGCATTGATATGGTCGCCGGTGAAACGTGTACCCGCCGCCGCGCCCTCCACGTATTCGCCCGATCGACGGACCGCAAACTCGATTGCTTCATCGGTCATCCTCAGCTTCATCCGCTCGTCGTAGATTTTCAAAATCGCGCGTCGATCTTCGGCATCCGGATGCGGAATGTGCAAATGAAATTCAAAACGCCCCGGCCGCAACAATGCCGGATCGAGGATGTCGACAAAATTCGTCGTGCCCACCACAAACACCAGTTCCTCGCTGTGAAAGCCATCCATCTCCGTGAGCAACTGGTTGACCATCGAATGTTCGACACCGCTGCCGGTATACGTCCCCCGTGCGGCCGCGAACGAATCGAGTTCGTCAAAGACGATGATCGCCGGTGCCGATTGCCGTGCGCGATTGAATAGTTGCCGCAGTCGCTCTTCGCTCTCGCCAACCCAGCGGCTTTTCAGTTCTGGCCCAGAGACAACCGTGATCGCCGCGCCAATCGCCGTTGCGATCGCCTTGGCGAACATCGTCTTTCCCGTCCCCGGTGGACCCCAGAAGATCATCCCCCGCGGAATCAATTCTTCCAATCGCTTGATCTGCTCGGGGTCGCTGTGTTGATCTTTGGTCGCCAAGACGTCCAGAATTTCGGAGGTCAGTCGTTTCTTTACTTTTGCGTATCCGCCAATGTCTTTCTGCAAGTCAACACGCGGAATCTCCAGCTTTCCGCCCGACGTCGCTTGACGAATCTGTGCGTAGGCTCGTTTCGGATCGCTCGGATAATCTTCTCCCGTCAACGTCGACAACATTCTTCGCAAACGCACCGCGTTCATTCCCGAGACGTACTTGTACAGACTCCAAGGGTTGAAGTCCTTGCCAAATTTCCGAGACTCCCGTTGCGTGATCAGATGACGCAAACGCGGACGTGGGATCCCCAGCAAACTGTAGCGGTGGGGAAACAGATTCTCGATCACCTCGGGAAGCGGAAATGACGGATCCTTGAATCCGAGCCAAACCAGCTCGGGGTTCTCGTATAGCAGGGGGATCACTTCACGCGCTTCGGACGTCAATCCTCCCTGGCTGGTTGTCAGCAAGTCCAGGTGAGGCAACACGACCACCCGCCGCTCGACCGCACCGCGCACCGCGTCTCGCAGTTGGCCGATCATTGTCCCCAGCAATCCGCTGGGCATCGCATCGGCAGGCCCGTCGGCGGGCGGGCGACCGTCCAAATACAGACATCGCAAATCAGACTGTCGAAGTCGACCACGCAGGTTCATGAACAGATAGGGGCCGAGATCCTTGTCGCATTCAATCAGCACCGGCAATCCGCGTTGTAGGTCCGATGCCGTATCGCTAAGCGTTTCCGCATAGGCAGCCTCGACCGCCTGCTCTGCCGACAGCTGTTGTGGGAGTTCCGATTCAGAAATGATCACAGACATACGACCTCGCTGATTTCCTTGCTGGCCAACCGTGCTAGACCTCAACGACGATTGTCAACGAGCCCGTTTCAGGGTCTTCTGTCATCTGCTTGATCTGACCGAGCTGAGACGCCTTCTGTTTGAGCGCTTCGGCCGTCGCCCGATTGACTGCCTGGTCAAGTTCTTTCCGTAGATCCGCTAACTGCGATTCCAGCTTGTCCGTCACCTGCCGTTGCAGCACTTTCTCTTGATCCGACAGACTCTCTTGTAAATCCTTGGCCAGATCTTCCTGGAGGTTCTCCTTGACCTTGATCGCCGTTGGCCCCTGATCGTCATAGGTCCGACCCGATCGTTCGCCGCTTAGACGGACCTCACGGGCCGATTCGCTGGTAACCGTGACTGTCCCGGACCGCAGATCAATGATGATCTTGGTTTCGCCGTCGCTCCGGACAACCGCCTCGCCGTCTCGTACGAAGCCTTTGCGCAACAGTTCTTCGGCCAACAGGTCCGCCATCTGGTCGACGGGAAGAATGTCCAGCATGTCAAGCTGAGAACGAACGTGATCCTGGGCCCGAATGACCTTCCGCACGGTATCTTTCACAGTGATTCGATAAGCTCGGCTCATTTCGATTCCTTGATTGACGGCAACGCTCGTCCCTTCATTGTCACCCTCAACGGACCGACAATGCAAACGGCGTCGGGTCATTGTCGTCGTTTCCCGCACATAAACTCGCTTCGCTGGGCAGAATCAAAAACTCAATTCCTTGATGATCCGATTCGCGTGCGATGCCACCTCGGTCATCGAATATGTATCCCAATCGCTCTTGAACAACTGTGATTCGATGTAACCCTCGTCAAAAAAACCAATCACCTGACTGGCCCTGTGCCACCGCGCCATTCGAACCGTTGGCGCAGCAATGCCGACGCACTTTGATAGACCTCGGTTCGGTCGGCAATCCGCAAATCTGTTTTGTCGAGACATCCGATCCAATCCTTGGCCCGCGAATGGCTGTCCAACAATTCCGACGCCGCTTCCATCGCGAACCGGCACAAATCGCGTCGACCCGCCGATTCGGCGGCGTCGAACAACGAGTCCAGCGCAGCATCCTGGGCGCGGCCCAATCTTAGCATCTGATCGGCTTGCGTGAGCCTGCCCTTGTTCCGCTCGATGGTCACCCAGTTCCGAGTCAGACGGTCCTGGATCGCCTCCAGGACATAACTGCCCTTGCCAGAAACCCACGGCGAAAAATCGGGTCGCGGTGTTGAGTTCACCGCAGCAAACTGATCCGGCAAAAACAAGGCAATCAACGCATTGCTGCGGAATACTCCCTCCGAGAACCAATCGCTCAACAGCGTCGTGTGACGGAGGGCGCGAGCGGCAACGAACAACAAATATTGATCTCCGATGGTCAACGCCGCCGGATGCTGCGGTTGCCATCGGGGCATCCGTTTGGTCGCATCGGCAGCGGTGACCCAAATCAAGAAGTCCAGCGTGGCGGCGGAAAACTCGAGACCCAGCTGTGATGGGTCGGTTCGCTGCCACAGATTCCCGGCTCGGATTTCATCCTCACGCAGATGACGCTGTTGATACCAGCCGCCTTCGCGGGCCAACAGCGTGACGGTGCCAACGCCTAGCGATTGTTGGATCAATTCCACCGCATCTCGGCTCAAACAGCGCGGCCGCCGCGCCGGCCGCACGATCGCCGGCATGATATGACTCGCTGTGGTCTGCCCGAGAAAGCAATGAAGAATCCTCAACAGGTTCGATTCAAAACGGCTGACCGATCGCATCAGACACGTCCCCGTTCGATAAACCACATCAAAACCACCGAAACGCTAACCGAAGACGAATCACGTTTTTCCGATCTGCTTGGTCCTTGGTCGCTTCCAGAGAGTCAGCGCACTTCGGGCTGGGAAGCCGTTGACCGCGATTTCGCCCTGCTCCATTCGGATCTCCAACGTATCGGATTCCTGCCAGCATCCATCCCCGGGTCTGTATCGATCGGTGAGAAAATGAATCTGCTGGTTGGTCGATCCGATCCAGCGACGAGTCGAATCGGGTTGATCCCGCCTGTAGGCTCCATCAACCAGGATGTCGGTTCCTGCCAGCAACAAGTCGATCTCAGCATCCTTCCGGGCCTGAAGCTCCCCCAACCGAAAGCCGCTAAAGACCATCACCGAAAGTCCCATCCGGCGAGCACCCTCCGCGATCCGTGCCGCGGCCGCCGCTTGCGCCGTCGGTTCGCCCCCCAGCAGCGTAATGCCCTCGATGCCAAAACGGCGGCCGGAATCCTCGATCATCCGCATCAGGTCAGTGACCGAGGCTTCTGTGCCGCCGGTGACCGACAGCATTTCTGGATTGCAGCAACCCGCACAGCGAAGCGGACACCCCTGGAACCACAATGCGAAGCGTCGTCCCGGCCCCTCGGCTGCGGTCGACTCCGCGATGTGGGCAATGCGCACATGCATGATTGCTAAAGTCGCTCTTTGACATCCTTGGTCGCACGATTGATTTCGTAGACCTGCTTTTGTTTCGGGTCGGCGACAAAAACCGCCGAATCGGTCACCGTGATCCCAACCGGTCCGACCAACGGATCGCCCTCAAACCACTTTTCGGTCTTTCCATCCGCGGTGAACTTCCAAATGCACTTGCCATATCCATCGGTGACGTACCCGTGGTCGCCTGCCCACGCCAGGCCATTGGGGTATTGAAACGGTCGACCGGTGACAATCGATTCGACTTCCTTGGTCGTCACATCGATTCGCTGCACCGCTTCATCATCCGGCGTCACCGCCCACAGTTTTCCATCGGCATCGAACGCCAGTCCACGCGCATTCACGCGTGCCACCAATTCCGGTGGACCACCTTCGATCGGTAATCGAAACAACGCACGTTTTTCGGCGTCACCGACATACAGCATTTTCCCGTCCGGATCGACCGCAAGCGCCATCGCATTTCCAAGATGCCCATCGGTGAGTGGTTTCGGGTCACTTCCCACAGCTTCGATCACGTAAATCTCGCGGGTCGCCGAATCGCCAACAATGATGCCGCCGGAAGGGTGAAGGGCAATGGCGCGTGGCCGGTTGAGCGGCTTGCGGAGCAGATTCGAACCCCGAATGAAGACCTCCCGATGGCCATCCAGCGATTTCCATACGCCGGGCAGGTCGAGGTCGACCGCGAAAACTTCGCCGCCGCGAACAGCAACCGACAGCGGGTAAACCGGCTGGGCATCCTTGCCGCCAGCACTCGCATCCGCCTCCTGGGCACCCGAAAAGGAGGGCAAGCACACACTCCAAAATACCCACACTGCCCAAAACACGGTGTTCGACGATCCAAAATGTAAAAGCGTATCGATTAGGGAAGGTTTACTCATTGTCGAGGTTATGCCGGTCCGATGGAAACAGGTGAATGATTGCGGGATCGCTGCCGAGATGCGCCCGCCAACAAAAACGAACGCTGACTGCGAAACAAAGACATGATAACGCCACTCGGAACGATCCGACTGCAGGGTGTGACCACCTTTCTCCTGATCGCATGCATTTTTCCTGCGGTATCGAGCGATGGGGCCGAAAACCAACTGCGGAGCGGGGACCAGCGAATTCCGCTCGAACATGTTCGTCAGCTGGGCAGCCGGCAGCGGGACGCTGCTTCGGCGCGGAGCCCGTCCCTGGTGGCCCAGGCGGCCCAAGGACACGTGATCAACCAGGTCCCCACGGCCCCGTTGGTCGGTTCGCTCCGCCAAGTCGGATACACCTCAATGCGCGGTTGCGGGCCGGTCTGTGATTGCGGAGATCCGGGATGTGGCATCGAACCGGTTTGTGGTGTCGAACCGGTTTGTGGCGTCGAGCCGGTTTGTGGTGTCGAACCGGTTTGTGGTGTCGAACCGGTTTGTGGTGTCGACGGAGTGATAGTGGAGGAACCTGTCTGCGGATTTGAGGTTGGCTGTGGGATCGGAGCCGCCCTCGAGCGGGTCGGTCCGGGCTGTGGCGTCGAGGGCTGCACCGATTGCTGCGAATCAGTTTGTGGCGCCGAAGGTGTCTACATGGACGGCCCCGGATGCGGCATGGACGCGGTTGGCGATTGTGCGTGCGATGCCTGCGGTGGCGGCTGTGAGGTCCATACGATCCCGCTATGTTTGCCGTTGTTGCGAATCAATTGGAATCGCTTTCATTTCTTTGCTGGCGTCCAGGGCTACAAAGGGCCATTGAACTTTCCCGTTACGAGTGCCACGAACAACTCACGAACTGGTTCGGGTAGTTTCGGGTTTCATCAGGGATTCAATTCGGGCCGATCCTTGAAGCGATGGCTAGGATGTGATCTGGCGTCTCAATTTGGACTGCGAGCGACGCAGAGCAATCTTTCGGGGGCCGAGTTCACGCAAGAGACAAGGCATCAAATTTTTCTCACCTATGGCCTGTTTCGACGCGTCGACTACGGTTTGCAGTACGGCGTCGCACTGGATTATCTGAATGACGACTGGTACTTCCAGGGTAACTTAACCCAGCTTCGCAGTGAGCTGAGTTGGAGGTCGCATGGTTGCCACGTTTTCGGATTCCAATCGATGGCGTCTCTTGGCAGCGATACGTCCGGCACGACGGTGAATGATGGTACCGGCAATCTGATCAGTTCAACGATCACCTTCCAGGCGACAGACCAGTACCGCTTCTTCTACCGGCGATTATTGGCGAGTGCCGGAACGTGGGATGCGTTTGCCGGTTGGACTGACAACGACGATGGACTGCTCGGCGCAAACATGAACCTGCCGCTACGCCGTTGCCTGATGCTGCAAACGGGTGCCACGTACTTGATTCCGCAAGAGGGCGCCGCGAGCGGCGGAAACCGCGAAGAATCCTGGAATATCTCGCTCGGTTTGGTGTACCGGCCCGGCGGACCGACCGGTTGCGGACGATACTCGCGACCCATGTTTGATGTCGCCGATAACGGGACGTTCTTGGTCGACGTGAAGTAGCTCACTGCTTGAGAATGTCACTGAGCGATTTTTTAGGTACGGGAAGTTTCAGAATCGGCGCAAACTCATTGGTCGCTTCGTCGACCTTTGCGAACAGTTCTGCCAATTCCGATTCGTCTTGCCCGGAAAGCTTCTGATAGCCGGCGACAAATTCGCCTCGCTCGTCCCATTGTGCGTCGCTACACGAGGGCAGCAGTGAGGCCAATGCCACACAGGCGGCTTCTCGATTGACCACGCTTCCGCTGAGCAGGTCGTCCAGATGGGTGTGCTGCGCAATCAGCGTGACGAACTCGTCCGGCAAGTTCCAACGTTTCGCCAACATGGCGGCCGCATCGGCATGATCCCAACCGAACAGCTCATGTTCCAGCCCGCTCAATCGGCGCCCCTCTGACGCCCGGCGTTCGACCAACTCGGAATACTCCTGTGGCAATTCCTTCAGCAACAGAGGTATTGCCATGTCTTGCAGCAGCGCCCCGGCGAATAAGTCCTCCGCGGCATCCAGCTTCAATTCCCGACCAAGCATCCGGGCAAACAAAGCGCAGGCGCAACGAGTCTTGCCACAACGCCTTGAGATCAAAAGGGCCGAACTTTGGATTGGGAATGACGCTGAACACGGCGTTCCAGAGGGCGAAGTTCGTGATCGCACGAGTGCCAACAAGCATCAGCGACTGATGAACACTCATGATTTCGCGGCTGAAACCAAAGTACGATGAGTTGACGAATTTGAGCACCTGCCCCATCAAACCCGGGTCGGCTTCAATCGGCTTGGCAAAATCGTTGGGACCCGAATCCGGATTCTGAGACAATTGAAGCAGAGAAATCGCACTGTTCGGGAGCGCCGGCAACACTTCGGAGTGGAAGACTTGTTCAAGTGATTTGAATTCAGATGTGGTCGTCATTGCTTTGGTCGAATATCGCTGGGTCAATGAAAAAGCAGGAAGGGCACCTGAGATCGTGCTTAGCCGCCGCGATCGATGCTGAGCGAGCGCCGCCCAGAGTAACGTAGAACGCTCCAGCAATCCCGGCGGAAACAATTCCCAATCCAGAGTCACTCGGCCGCTGCAAAGCGCGGCCAGAGATTTCGGTCGTCCGGATCGCAGCGAATTTGCATTCCGCTGCTTGAGCCGCCCCCCGAGGGCTGGGCGTGATGCATGAAGTCAACAGCCGCGCACTTTCCGCTTCCCCTGTCGTTTCGGATCATCACCGCGAGACTCTTCACGGCACACGCCGCTAAGGCCGTAAGCCCTTTACCGCCAATCACTTAGAGTTGCGAGATGCGATTCGGTCGCGTGCCCGGACCGCGACATGCATGGATCCACTTGCATGAACGCACTCCCACTGCATCCAAACGATTCGAAATGGTTGAGGGGTTGGCTCCTGTCCAACCTCCGTTTCTCAATCGCCGCCCTGTTACTGCTGATCGCCGTCGGTCATCTTCCCGAGATACCAATCACACCAGGCCATGCGGCCATCTTCGAGACGGCGATCGACCCATCGACGGAATTGCCGCCGGAAACGGAGTTGGTGCTGCTCAAAGCACGACGCCCCCATCCGGTTGCGCCGCAAGGTTGGCGGCGGACGAGTGCCGGTTGGGAACATGTCTCGACCTGGACTTCGCTGCGCAAATCGATCAACCAGTTGATCGCGACCCAGCAGAATCGGGAACCGGCTTGGATTCGATTCACGTTCGCCAAGATTCGCAGTGTGCCACCGTTGATGGTGGCACTGTTGCAAGTCACCGCCATTACCGTGATCGTGAACGTCGCCCGATCACGGCAGGTCGTAAACCGAGATTTGACGATTCACTAGCCTTCGTAATCAGCTTCGCTCGTGTCACCGTTTTCACTCTTGCTACGCTGATCGGCGATCCGGGTCGCTTCATTGACAACGGCCGAGGCGGTCCGCAATTCGATCGGCGAGAACCAGCGAATGTTTCCGATGTATTTGCTCTCCACCCGATTTTTGATGGCAAGTTGTTGCCAAGACATCTTATCCATGATGTGCCACGCCGCAGCTTGGGCCGTGTTTTGAGTGACTTGTCCATAACCCAAGGCTTCACAGACGACGCGAATCCGTGCGTTGTCGGTAAACTGCTCCAGCGGAACAATCTTGTAGGCCATCTTGGGATTCGGATCGGGCTTGCCATGCTCCAGGCAAACGGTGGTCACCGAAACCTTTTTCATGCGCTCGGGCGGAACTCTCATGAAGCCACCGCCGCCGCCCATCATTCCACCCCCCATGCCGCCGCCGCCCATGCCGCCGCCCATGCCACCCATGCCGCCGCCACCAGCTTGACCACCACCACCGCCCATGCCACCACCGCCCATGCCGCCCATGCCGCCGCCCATGCCGCCCATGCCGCCGCCCATCATGCCCTGTGCGAGGACCGGAACGCTGGCAAACGCCTGGGGCAAGCGAAGCTCCAGCGGCTTGTCCGTTAAATTTTTGATCAGCACATTCGCCTTCCTCGCATCCTGCGGGATGAACTTCACATCCACATGGCCGGCGTCCATCGCCTCAAACAGGCCAATCTGAATGGCATCTTGTTTATCGAGTCCTTCGCCGCGAGCATTTGCTGCAACGATCGAAAGTGACATCGCGGAAAGCGCGGCCAGCGAAAAAGTGATACGACGGGAGATCTTCGGCACGTTGGTCACGGAAACGTTCCTTTTGAGCGGGTTCGCCTCGCCAGCCGCACCGGACAAGGATTGGTCGCGGCTGGGATGAATGAAACAACCTGCCGAATTGTCTGAGACGCACGCGCGTACCAGCGGCAGGAACAGGGGCTGACGGATGAGGCGGTTCCATGCAATCTCCAACGCGACCCTTGCCACCAGCGGCCTCGTCTCGTTTCCCCAGGAGTCGCATGGACTTCCGTCGAGTTCTCATGATACTCCCCGATCGGGACAGAACCAAGCACAAAGGATGTCCGAGTTGTGCCGGATCGCGTGCCGAACCATCGAACAGAGCGGTAGAATCGGAAAAAACGACCAAAACCGGTGACGGGTACGACCGAGAAATCGGGAGTTGACGAAAAAAACCACGCCGGCCGGCAAAAAATGTTGCCGAGACAGGGGCTCGGAACCGCGAATGTCGCTGGCAAACCGCGACAGTCCGGCGCCCCCCGCGGCAGTTCAAGACCTGCCAGGATCGCCGAGCGAATCGGCAAAGCCTCGCTTGAGACCTTTGGTGGCCGCGTCCGATTTGGAGGCATCGATCACAGCGTTGACCTGCAATTCGCTGGTGCTGATCATCTCGACATTGATGTCCGCGGCGGCCAATTGCTTGAACAGCAGTGTGGCGACATGGGTATGGCTGCGAAGTCCGATTCCGCTGACGGTGACTTTCGCGATATCACCTGCCCCTTGCACGTCGCGCATTCCATGCTTGGCTTTGATCAGAGAGGCAACATGCAAACTCTTTGCCAGGTCGTCTTCATGCACGGTAAAACTGACACTGGTCGAGCCATCTTCGCCATCGTAGCCCTGCACAATCATGTCGACAAAGATGCCGGCTTCACCGATCGTCTCGAACATATCGGCCGCGATTCCGGGGCGATCCGGCACACCGTGCAACGTCACGCGGGCTTGATGGCCAATCACAGAGATGCCAGTCAATGTCAATGCTTCCAATGCGTCATCCTGCAGCCGGCTGACCAACGTTTCCACATCCGCTTTGCCTCGCGCCGCCTTGATTTGGCTCCAGGACTTCGCGTCAGGTGGCCGCTGATGGAGCGAGAATCCTTCGTGCAAGGCACGCAGCGCCGCCAACGCTTGTACTTTGTGGACGAGTGCCGAAATCTTGATTTCGCTCGTTGTGATCATGTGGATGTTGACACCGGCATCGGCCAGGGCGCGAAACATCTGCGAAGCGACCGCTGTTTGCGTGGCCATATTGACGCCGACTACCGATACCTTGGAAACCTGGTCGTCATGTGTCAGCCCTTCGGCACCCACTGCAGCCATGACCGATTTCACGGCTGCCAGTGTCGACTCCAACTCCGGACGCGGGACCGTAAAGGAAACGTCGGCGCGACCCCGCGATCCGACGTTTTGCACGACCATATCGATGGCGATCTTGCGATCCGCAATCGCCGAGAAAATCTGCAAGCTTTTACCCGGCACGTCGGGAACGCCCAGCACCGTGACGCGTGCTTCGTCAGGAGTCAACGCGGCACCGCTGACCGGTAGAACCGCAGACTCGGCTTCGGTGACGATCATCGTCCCCTCGGTGTCCGAGAAGCTGCTGCGGACATGAATCGGCACACCGAATTTCTTGGCAAACTCGATCGACCGACTGTGCATCACACCCGCCCCCAGACTCGCCAATTCCAGCATCTCGTCATAGCTGATGACATCGACACGACGAGCCTCGGGTAACAATCGTGGATCGGTCGTATAAACGCCGTCGACATCGGTGTAGATTTCGCACGCGTCGGCACCCAGCACGGCAGCCAACGCGACGGCGGTTGTGTCGCTCCCGCCGCGACCTAGGGTGGTGATGTTCAGGTCATCGTCAATGCCTTGAAATCCAGCGGCGACCACGATGTTTCCCTCGTCCAACAAACGCTCAATACGGCTGGTCGAAATCGACTGGATACGCGCCTTGCTGAAGCTGTTGTCGGTCTTCATGCCAATCTGACCCCCGGTCAGACTGACCGCCTTGGCACCCATATCGTGAATCGCCATGGCAACCAAGGCAACGCTGACCTGCTCGCCAGTGCTGAGCAGCATGTCCATCTCACGGGCCGGCGGATGCTCGGAAACTTCGTTCGCCAAGGCGAGCAAGGCGTCGGTGTTCTTGCCCATCGCGCTGACGACCATCACCACACGATGACCTTGTCGCTGTGCGCGAATCGCTTTGCGGGCGGCGGCGCGAATCTTTTCCACATCGGCGACACTGGTACCGCCAAATTTTTGAACAATCAGGGACATGGGTATTGGTCGAACAAGAAGAATGGATGATCTGGATGACGGGAAACACGATCGAATGAAGGGAATGGCGTGATCAACGTTTGATAAACACGTCCATCAAGTCCCAGCCGTGATCAAAACAGCGGCCGCTTGCCCGCGCCGCCAACTCGTCATAGCTGGTCTGCGGATCGGGCTCGATGCCGGTGCCTGCCATCACCAACGGCACCAATCCATGGCTATGTTTCTTCGTACTGCAAAGCGTCGGATGATCAGGTGTGACCAGGATGCGGTGATCGCCGTGCCGCTCCAATGCCTCGACCAACGGGGCGACGATGTGCTTGTCGATCTGCTGAAGCGCCTCAATCTTTGCATCCCAACGGCCCTCGTGTGACGCCTCGTCCGGCGCCTCGATGTGAACGCAAACCAGATCATATTGATCGAGCGCCGCGACCGCTGCACGTCCTTTCGCGGCATAATCGGTGTCCAAATATCCCGTTGCGCCCGCGACTTCGATTCGCGGCCAACCGACCAACGCTGCGATCCCGCGCAGCAAGTCGACGGCCGTGATCATCACGCCACACACAGCGAACCGCGACTGGAAGGATGGCAACTTGGGGGCGCCCCCGAGTCCCCACAACCACACATTTGTCACCACCGGTTTGCCGGACTCGCGTCGCCGTTGGTTGACCGGATGCGACGCAAATCGATCTGCCGAGTCATTCATCAGGCGAACCAGCGTATCGCTGCCGGGGCCGCGAGGAAAGTCATTGGCAACGCTCATGTCTGTCAAGTCATGTGGAGCCAACGTCCGTGTCTCGGTCGAAAACGGTGCCGCAATCTCAGGGCTGCCCCGGTAAATCAATAGATTTCGATAGCTCACTCCCGGCACGAACTCTAGCCGCGAATCGATCGATGAATCTCGCAACAATTCTTGTTGGGCAAACGCCAGTAGTTGCTTTCCTTCCTCACTGCTGACATGCCCGGCCGTAAAGTCGACCATCACCTGATCTTCGATCGTCACCAAGTTGCACCGCACCGCCCAATCATCGGGGCCCAGTGTGACTCCCAGGGCGGCAGCCTCCAGCGGGGCACGCCCAGTGAAATAAAGGTCGGGGTCATAGCCGAGCAAACATAAATTGGCCACTTCGCTCCCCGCGGGGAAATGTGCCGGCGTATTGTTCGACAATGCCAACGCTCCACGCCGGGCCAAATCATCCATCGCCGGCAAGTCAGCCACCTGTAACGGCGTCTGTCCGCCCAGCGATTCGATCGGCTCGTCGGCACACCCGTCGGGGATCACGATTACATATTTCACGGCGAATCCTTCTGCTGCTTCCAAGTTTGCAGGTCCGATGGAAGTGCGAGCACAATCTCGCGGTTGTTCGCGCATCGGCCTTCGCTGCCACCAAGAGATCCCAATATCGGGCCGATTTTCATCTCCCCACTTTCGCCTGCCACGCGATCGGACCAATTGCCCCGTAGTTTCGTTGAGGCCCGCGACGAACGAAAGGGGACACACGCGACGCCGAAACCTGGCCTTGGATCCATTTTACCGGCACGATCGTTGCCAGCAGTATCCGCCGTGGAACGCCGTCGGTCGGCACAGACCGCTAACTGGCGAAAGGACGCAAATCGCGAGATAAGGTTTCGGATACCAGTCGTCGGGCGAACGAAAACCGGCCGACGCGGATCCAGATCCTCAAGCACGAATCCCCATGGCCCAAACCAGTCACACTGCCAGTGATACCGTTCTGAAACCCCATCGGCGGATCGTCGAGCTCGATGCGCTTCGCGCCCTCGCGGCAATCAATCTGGTGCTGTTCCACTTCACCCATGTCTATTCGGTGAAGTTCGGTTACTCTTCGCCGCTCGGATTCGTGTGGCCTTATGGCGCCTATGGTGTCGAGATGTTTTTCATCCTCAGCGGATTCGTCAACAGCATGTCGCTGTTGCGCCGCAGCAAGCCGGTCGACTTTGTTGCCGCACGATTGATCAGAATCATTCCGATATTCTTGATGGTCATTGTCGCCAACCTGTGGATATTGCAACTGCCGCCAATGAACCAGAGCGTTTCGACGGGGCAATTCCTAGCCAACATGACGCTGATCCCCAAGGTACTCGGATACGAGTGCGTCGATCCGGTGATGTGGACGCTGCAGATCGAAATGATGTTCTATGCAACGCTCGTGATTCTGTTCAAAATCGGCGCACTCAGGCGATATTTTATTGGTTGGGGTACGCTGCTGGCGATCTCCCTCGTTATCTGCCCGTCGCTTGACGCGACCGAAGCGATCCACGGAAACACAACCTGGTTCGTCGTGGCAACCGCGATTCGACGCGTGATGCTACTGGACTTTGTTCCGCTATTTGCAATCGGCTTTCTGCTGTACATGATCAAGACCGGGACGGGCAAACGATGGCAGAACATCGTCGGCATGATCATTGCCGCTGGCGTCTTCCACAGCATCGATCACGGGAAACACAACCCACTTGCGACCGCACTGATCATCGGTCTGGTCACCATGAGTGCCTACGGTAAAATGCCCCTGATTCGTTTCCGACCACTGGTTTATGTCAGCACAATCTCCTACGCGTTGTACCTGTGCCACAACAACCTGGGTTACGCCCTGATTCACCGATTCGATACGATGGGCGTTCCGCCGCGAGCCTGCTTCGCAATCGCCTTGGTGTTCTCGTTCGCATTGGCAATCATCGTGACCAACCGTGTGGAACAGCCGATCACCCGAACGCTGCGCAGGATTGTGGGACCGCTACCGAACTGGGACTGCCGGTCAAGCCTCCACCGATCTTCCTGGTGCAACCGCCTGACAACCCGCTGGCTTTCGGGAAGCGTATCTTCGCAGGCCAAACAAAGCTTGCGCTGCTGCGCCAATCGCAGCGACTTGCCCAATGCAATGTCGGTCCTTAGATCCCCAGACGACGCGTACATCCACAGGCCGCTCGCTGGCCCCGTCTGAACCTAAAACAAGCTGCGGACGCGTTCGGCAAACCGGGGCGGTATCTGTTCGGTCGGTTTTCCCTCGAGGGCTGCCACCCAAACATCGGGATCATCACCATAGTTCTTCCCCGTCGCACCACGAAGCGATTTGACCGCCAGCGAACGGGTGGCCGGGTTTCGGTCGGCAAGCACGAAACGCAAGGAGTCAATGGCGATCTGATTCTGGTGATTGGCCAAGGCGACAACCGCCGCCTGCTTGACGTCTTCGTCGGTGACCGTTCCCACGGTGGCGGCGAGCAGTCTCGCCGCATCGTCCCCGGTCCGGCCGCCCAATACCCGGCACGCTTCCATCTGCACCTTGATGCTATCGTCGTCGAGACCTTTCTCGATGATCGGTATCGCGATTTCGCTGTCCAGATTACGCGCCGCTCGGACCGCCAACCTTCGCATCTCGGGACTTGTGTCGTTGTCCATCATCGCCGCCAAGTGACCAGCCCAAAACGTCTGTCGTTCGCGGGGCAATTGATGAATCGTGTCGGCCAGCTTCGACAACTGCCTGCGTCGCTCGTGGTCCGAGACTCCCAAGGCCTCATCATTGCGCCATTCCCGCATCACAAAATACGGATTGACCGACTTCAGCGCGTACATCGGACCATCCTGACAACCGCTCAATACACAGCTGATCAGAGCCGAGCAGAGGAGTAACCCTGCGGAAGTGGCAGAATATGGCGAATTGATTGACATCCTCGTTCCCAATTCAGCGATCCGAATCTTGCACCCCCGGGCATCTTCGACCACTGGGGGGGACTGCAGAACTGGGATTTAGCACAGCGGGTGACGTCAAACCAAGGCCAAATCCGAATCGAATCGCCGTGAAACATCGGGCAGCGCTCGAGCGACCACCAAAGTCGCCAGTCAATCCCCCCATCTTTCACTCGTCGCCGTGTCCATTTCCGTCGCATCACCAAAACCGTAGCCAAGAGACAACGGCACGCCGACATCGGCACGCAGACATCGGCGGCATAGGCGGGACGGTTTTGGAGTCGAACCGATCCGGCGTGTCATTGGCAACGATTCAATCCCTGATTTTCCAATCGACCTGGCTCATCTGTGCCAATGCCAACAGCAGCGCTTGGGTGCCGTCCTTGGCGTGCCCCTGGGCCGCGACCGCCTGGTACAACTGGTGCGCCAGGGCCAACCCGGGAAGCGCCAAGTTCATCGCTGCCGCCTCGTCCAACGCGATCCGCATGTCCTTGATAAAGTGCTCGACATAGAAACCGGGATCGAAGTCGCCATCGATCATTCGTGGTGCCAAGTTGGACAAGGACCAACTGCCGGCTGCCCCCGAGGAGACACTTTTCAGCACGGTGGGCAGGTCGAGACCGACCTTGGCTGCATACAGCAGGCCTTCGCATACAGCGATCATGCTCGAGGCGATCAATGTTTGATTCACCATCTTGGTGTGTTGCCCGCAACCCGGCCCGCCCTGGTACACGATCGTTTTGCCCATCAGCTGAAACAGCGGATCGATTCGTTTCGCAGCGACTTCGTCACCACCGATCATGATCGAAAGCGAGGCACCACGAGCGCCGGTATCTCCGCCGCTGACCGGGGCATCGATGGCCGTCACATTGCGCTCGCGGGCGACGGCGGCAATTTCTTCGGCCAACGACGGCTTGCTTGTGGTCATGTCGACGATGGTCATCCCTGCTTTCGATCCGGCGAGTGCACCCTGATCGCCAAGAATCACTTGGCGCACATCCTCCGGAAAACCGACGATCGTGAACACGACATCACTCTGCCGGGCCACCTCCGCCGGACTCTTGGCAAGCGTCGCGCCCCGGTCAACCAGATCGCTCGCCCTTTCGGGTGAGCGGTTGAAGACGGTCATTCGGTAACCGGCATCGATCAGATGCCCGCACATGCTCCGTCCCATCACCCCGGTGCCGATCCACCCCACGCGAGTAGCCGACGGAGTGATCGCATTGATCGAATCTGCCACGATTGAATCTCCTCCCAAGTCGATGTCGTTGCGAGTGGGCCGAACGACTGGCCCATCACCTTGGTGCCTTACGACCCACGCCAGTCGGGTGATGGCCGGTTTTCGTGTGCCTTGGTCACTGACCGAATAAGAATCGGCGACATTACCAACGGTGTTCGGGCCGGTCCAAGATCTCTCGCAGCAAGATCGCCTGCCGGAGTCCGGCCGGGTGGGCGAGAAGTCTGGCCAAATCTTGTGCGGCAATGCCCGAAAGTGGGACGGCAGCGTGCTGCGATTTGCCCCGCGAACGCTTCACCTTTTGCATACTTTTGGCAGCCGCGGCTTCCGCTTCGGCTGCCGCTTTTTTCGATTCCTCGAGACGACGTTGACGGGCCGCAAACGAATTCGGGGCGTCCTCAACAAGCTCAGCGGTCAACAGCTCTTCCGCCTCGATCGCTTGCACGACACGCTCGGTCCGCCGATTGGAGTATTGCGGTCGAGGCGGCGACGCAGGCTGCGGTTTTTGCTGCGCCGCTTTCGCTTGACGACGCTGCGCGGCTCGGCGAAGAAAGTCTTCTAGGTCACCGGACATGTGAGTGTTCTCATGAGCAGGCGGGACAAGACAACGACTACTTTGCCTCGAATGTTTCAGCGATTTCGTGAGTACCGGCCGCCAATGACTTCCGCATCTCGGTATCGGCACTGACGTTTTGCAGCTTGTAGTAATCCAAAATGTTCAATCCGCCATTTCGAAACGCTTCGGCCATTGCTCGCGGGATCGCGGCTTGAGCCTTGACCACCGAAGCACGACTCTCTTCGATCTTGGCTTGATTTTCCTGTTCTTCGGCAACGGCCGACGCACGTTTCCCTTCGGCGCGAGCCCGAGCGACTTGCGTGTCCGCCTCGGCCTGATCGGCCTGCAGTCGTGCACCAATATTCGCCCCCACGTCGATATCCGCGATATCGATCGACACGATCTCGAACGCCGTTTGCGAGTCGAGTCGTTTGGCCAGTACCGCCTTGCTGATCACGTCGGGGTTTTCCAGCACCGCTTTGTGATCTTCGGCACTACCGATCGCGCTAACAATTCCCTCGCCGACCCGAGCAATGATCGTTTCTTCTGTCGCACCGCCGATCAACTGTTGCAGGTTGGCCCGCACCGTGACGCGCAGCTTTGACCTTCAATTGGATCCCGTCCTTGGCCACCGCGTCGAGTGATGGTTTTGCCGAACCGCGTGGCGGACAATCGATCACTTTCGGGTATACACTCGTTTGCACTGACTCCAACACATCACGTCCGGCCAAGTCGATCGCTGTCGCCTCGCGAAACGTCAACGAAATGGTCTTCGCTTTCTTGGCGGCAATCAATGCCCGAATCACTTGCTGGACATTACCGCCAGCCAAGTAATGGGCCTCCAAAGCTTCGCTGGTCAGTTCCGGATCGACCAACCCCGCCTGAGTGGCCATGATCTTGCTACGAACGATCGACCGCGTATTCACCTTGCGGAAGGTCATCCCGAGCAGGTTGAAAAACGTGATGTTCGCACGCGTCAGCTGCGATTGAATCCAAAGACCAAAGTAGCGGGTGAAGATGAACAAAAAGATCATCAACATCCCGAACACGATCACCGCGGCAATCAGTCCAACGACGCTGGATCCTGAAAGTTGTTGTGCGACGAGAGCAAAGTCAAGCATCGTTTGTTTGTCCTCAAGAGAGGCGATCGGAAATGGCGACAGATCTTTCTATCAATGTCCCGCTGGCTAGGGGTGGTGTCAACTACTGCGTGTCCAGCTTGACGCCGCGATGAATGCTTGACGACACATAAAACTTGACGTTGCTTTGAATGTTGCCGACGGGTCTGCCGATGCCCGCATCCGCGAGCACTGGCAACGTCAGGTCGATAACCGATCCAGGCGGTGGAACGAACAGCAATACAAAACTGCAGTCTTTCTAGATCTCTCTCTGCGTCGAATCGAAGCGGTCTCGTTTTCGTCGGAAGTTTAGTACCTCCGCTGATCGCGTCCTCCGCCTCCGCCGTAACGGCCACCACCACCACCGCCACCGCCGCCGCCACTGCGCGGTTCGCGCGGTTTCGCTTCATTCACCTTGAGCGCGCGGCCGTCATGCTCGGTGCCGTCGAGCGCCTCGATTGCGGCAGAAGCATCTTCGTCGCTCCCCATCTCGACAAATCCAAACCCCTTGCTTCGGCCTGTCTCGCGGTCCTCAATGACCTGAGCGCTAACGACTTCGCCGTGCTCGGAGAACAATCGCTCCAAGTCCGAACTTCGCACACTATAAGACAGGTTTCCGCAATACAAATTCTTACCCACGTCGATCTCCTAAAACAGTCAACCCCTAACACTCAAGCGATGGGTCAACGAACGTTACTGTCATTGGCTGGCAAAAGTGAAACCAGTCCGAGTGCGTATTCTAAATGGCAATGCGCCCCGGCACCACCGCTGGCGAACCGCCAAAACGAGGAACTTGTTGGGTCGGTTGTGGGCGCCGATCCGCCCTGGCAGCCTAAGCTTGGCCATAAGCGATGGTGACCACGTCCTTCACGACCGCGAACCAGTCGTGATTGACCGCCAAGCGGACCGTTTCACCGTCTCGGTCCACGTAAATCGCGATTTCATCGATCGATTTCGAGCCTTCATCGCGATAAATATAATCGAAGATCTCGTTTCGCAGTTCATCCATCCGCTCAGTCCCTTCCCTTATTTTTGTTGGCCGCCAGCCTTCAATGTGAATGCCCACCAGGCCCATGAGCGTGACCATGCTCGATCTCTTCGTCCGTCGCATCGCGAATGTCTCGAACCGTCACGTCAAAGTGCAGTGTCAATCCCGCCAGCTCATGATTGCCATCGATCGTAACGGTGTCGTCATCCAGTTCAACGACCGTGACGATCACTTCCTCGTCATCGTCCGTGGGAGCTCGGAATTGCATTCCGACTTCTAAATCATCAATTTCACTGAAGTTTTCTCGCGATAGGACCTGCTCCAATTCATCATCCCGCTCGCCGTAGCCGTCGGCCGGCTCGATCGAAACTTGAAACCGGTCACCAATCGACTTGCCTTCGAGCTCGCTTTCCAGGCCCGGAATGAGATTCCCTTCACCGTGTAGGTAGTGCAGCGGATCCGCTTCCAGTGAACTGTCGATCGTTTCCCCATCGTCGTCGGTCAACGTGTAATCAATCGCGACGACTTTGTGTTTCGCAATCTTCATTCGCGACTCCTCGGTTTCCTATTCTCGGTGTCCCGCTGCCCAGCCAACGGACACGCGTGTTCAAGCACCGTATGCCTGGTGGCCTGTCGATTCTTGTTCAATCGTTCGTTGGCCTTGCCCCATCGGTGGTATCGCCTTCGGGTGGCAGTCCCCCATCTGGCGGTCCCCACACGCGAAGGCGGTAAGGTAGCATAAAAGCGACACGTCCGAATGGCCCGACAGGTTCGCCAGGGACCAGTTTGTGGGTTCTGTTTGACGGATCCAGTGGGAACTTCGATAGAATTGGACCCGGAATCCCATCACGGTCTCCACTTCAAATCTTGCCGGGCCTCCGAGAGCCTCAACGATCATGCGAAAAATCGTCTTGTTTTGGATCGCGTTCAGCTGTGCCGTTACCCACGTTGGGCAAGCGAACGGCCAAGACGTACCGGCATTTCCATTGAACAATTGGCTCAAGCGATTTCCCGAGGCTTATCGATAACACAATCGTTCCGCGATTCGACTCGAAGTCAGAGCGATCTTGTGCCGCTCTTCGTGGCAGAAGATCGCGTTCCCGCGATAGATAAAAACGCCCAGAATCAGCAACGCGACAATCGTCGTCTGCCAGCCCAATAGCAACACCAGCGGCAGGGTAATGATTATCCATACTTGACGATCGACTTGCAGTCCGTACGCACGGGCGAACCACATGGTCACGTACAGCGTGACCGCATTCGCGGCCGCCGTCGCCGTGACGGCGCCCAGCAGACCGAACCAGGGCAGAAGAACTGCGTTGAGCAGCACATTGATCAACAAGCCGAGCAACAAAGCCAGCGTGATCCATTTCGCCCGCTCCGCACAAAGCAGATGATTCTCGGTCAGAATCGTCAGCCCAAACCAAATACAGTAGACCAGCGTCCCGGGCAGAACCTGCATCCCGGCGTGATACCGCCCCTGCAACAAAGTCTCGAACAACAGCGGCGCCATCAACAGCAGCAAGGCGCCGCAAGTGACAAATAATAGCGAGCAGACCTTGATCGTCAGCACGGTCGTCGCGGATGCTTTTGATCGCTCCCCACGCTCCCAATCTTCGCTCAAGTAAGGCAGAATCACTCCTGCCAACATCCCCGATACCGCGACCAACAGAATCGGCACGATGCGGCTGCTGTGATATTGCCCCACCAATGCGTCGGTCGATACGTCGGCGTGCGCGAAATGGACGATCATCAGCCGATCGATCGTATCAAACAGGTTGAACAACGCATTGGAAACCCACACCCATGCCGCAAAAGGTACCAGCCGCGACCAAAGTGATCGGTCCAGTGCCTGCGAATCGGCCGGGACGTCTCGGAGCCGTTGCCAAAGCAACCACACCGAGATGCCCAGTGCCACCGCGGCCGCGGCACTGTATCCGATGATCGCGCCCTGATCCGCGAGTGTTGTGGTTTCCAGTAAGACGCAGGCGACGATCGCGAATAGCACGCTGTGAACGAACTGAACGATGCTCACCATCCGGACCTGACGCATCGAAGTGGCCAAGGATAACGCCACATTCAACGCCACGATCAATGTTAACGCCACCGCCAGAGAGCGAATCAGAACTGCGTGCTCGGCCGTACCCAGCAGAATCTGCGATATCGGTTGCGGAAACGAGAAGACCGCAACCACCGAGACGACAGTCAAAACGGCCGTGAGCGTTAGAACCTTCCTCAGAAATGCATGTACCTGCCCACGCTGTCGATAGAATTCATAGTAGCGACCGAACGAACCAGGCAATCCAAGCACGGCAAGTGGAGCTGCCATCATCAGGAAGCTGAAGGACAATGACCATCGTCCCAGTTCGTCATCGGTCATCAAATGACAAAAGATCAGGCTGCGAGCAAAACCTATCAGCCGCTGCAGGATGCTGAGCGCCGCAAAAAAGGCAAGGCCGACGGCTAATGAGTCCGCCGTGAACGTGCCGCCGACCGGTTCGTCGTCCGTCTGGGTTTGCGGTTCGAGTTGAGCAACAGTGGCCATCGCGATCTTCTACGAAATGCCCCCAGCCAACGTCATCGTTTGCTGGCAATGCGGTCGCGGATCGCCACTACTGTCGAGGTGACGATTTTGCGGCACATCGGCAGCGATTGGTTGCACCTTGGTCATCGCTGTGGTTTCGTTAACGTGTGCTGTCGCAAAACGAGGCAGAACTTCCGGCGCAGATTCGCTGTCAGCATGCGACAGTTCCGCCGTTGTCAGAACCTACGTTCTCCATTCCCGTCGATTCGATGACAGGATCAAGCTTGCAGACGTTTCCCGAGCAGTCGTCGCGAGCCTCGATCGAATACGACGATCAGATGGCCTGGACCGATTGTGTGGCAGCGAAAATCACGATCGCCGTATGTCAATTCACATCCCAAATTTGCAAATCGTCAATCGCCAGCGAATCGCCGCGCATCACGAATCGGTAGTTGGGTTTGTCCGTATCCAGTTTCGCGTTGGAAGCCTCGGCAAGCACGCCGTTGTCCGTTTGAACGACGACCCGGTTCCCCAGCATCTCAACCTGCATGGTGTACCATTTTCCTCGCTCGAACGTTCCCTTGGATGTGGCCAGGACAACGGCTTTGGAATCGGGATCTTTTTTGTCCTTGTCCAAGTTCACCGACAACTTTGTGGGAGCCACCACAACTCGAAACAGGTGGCCGGCAGCATGGTTCAGACTAAAGTTGAAACCGTCGCTACTGCCGTCCATCTTGAACGAGAATCGCACGACCGAATTCCGATTCTTTTTCTGGTAGTTCAACACCGCCGCATGCTGATCAGCCGACAACTCTTTTCCGATCAAAACGCCATCGACGACTTTCCATTCACCTTTCACCGGCACCATCGGCTCGGCAATCGCCGAATCAAATGATTGTTCAACGACCGGGGATCCGATGGTTGCAATCTTGGTATCGATCGATGCATTTTTTTCGGCAGAAACCGTCGCACAGTAACACAACACCAACAGAACGGGCAGCGAGATCGTACGGAGCATCATCGATTCCTGGGTAAGGAGAGGGGGGCAACAGAAAGGGGAAACGAAAGTTTACCAACGGGCAACGGGAAGGGGGTTAACAAGAGCGTCCGATTATAGCCCAGAATATTTGACAATCGTTCCGCTTTTTTTCACCTTTCCTCCGTGCCTGTGATGTTGGGCTTCGTGAACGGATTGGCCATTGTCATTTGTTTGGCCCAGCTAGGAAGCTTCAAAACCATCTCCATGGACGGTGAACTGGTCTTCCTGCATGGCACTCCGCTGGTGCTGATGCTCGTCCTGGTGGCCATCACATGCTGGCTACCGTTGGCGACATGCGGCGCAGCTAAATGAGCGTGACGGCGAATCGGTCCGGCGCGACTGTGGTACATCGTGTGCAAGTTCGTGAAAGCCACAATTTCTGACCCGCTGCATCCTCCGATCTGGTGCGTGAAACCATGGCGACTCAGGCATTACCGAATAAGCCTCAAGCGATTCCTAGTCCCTGGGTGGAACAGGCACGCAAGGTAGCCGAGCAGACCACTGAAGCCGAAATAGTGGTTGACATGTCGACAGTACAACAGATTCGCAGTCAAGATCTGACCGACCTGATTCGACTTCAACTCGATTGCAAAGGGAACGGCCGCAAGCTGGTGCTGGAAAAGACGCTAGATCATGTGTGGCAAGTATTTACGATCACCCGGCTCGACCGATTGATCGAGATACGTCATCAAATCTGCGCCTGACATTCGAGGCAGTCGTCGCGGCCGCCAATGTTCTCGACCGCCGGCCCGATTGCCTCTTTTGTAATCAAAGCCGCCTCGCTTTTCAGCAGTTGCGATAGCCGAACGAGTCGTCCTTTGGTCACCGGGGAGAAAAAAAACAAGGAAAATCGAGCGGCTTAGGTACCAGCTTTCAGCTCTTTCATCTGCAGACGTTCGGGGCGATTCTTGTAGAACGGGTCGAGCGGATAGCAGCCGCTCACGATTCCGTTCCTCGGTGCCGTTGTACAGTCGCTGAAGGTACGGCAAATCTTCTTTCGTATCATCACACGGCCCGCCAAAACGTCAGCCGGGAGGTCGGGATACGAGAGCACCATTCGCCCCAGTCCAACCGAATCGACACGACCTTCGCGAACGGCCGCCTGGGCTACACCGGGCAACCAATCCTGCAAGTAGCTGTATCCCGAGCCGACGAAAATCAAATTTGGGTGACGCCGTTTCAGGTCGGCGGTCGCTTTGATCTGCCGCGCGACACCGACCAATGGATCCTCCGGCGGTTGGTATCCATCGCTCGGTGGAAAATACGCTGGCCGCTGAATATGCGGATTGTAGTAGGGGCTACCTGCCGTCGAACAAACGAGCCGAATCCCCAACGATTCCAACAGATCCATGAATCGCGATGGTTCATCCAGATCAATCCCGTGACCAGATCCATCGCCGCCGAACGCCAGCCGGGGATCCGCTTTTGGTTCTGGAACACCGATCGAATCATGGCCCATGTGATAGGGAAAAAAGTCAAAGATGCTGACGCGGACGCCGATCATCAAGTCGGGCGTTGCGGCTCGAATCCCGGCGACAATGTCGCGTAAGAAACGAGTTCGATTCTCGAAGCTGCCGCCGTAACGTCCGGGTCGGTCGAACCCACTAAGCAACTCGTGTCCGAGATAGCCGTGGCAGTGTTTGATGTCGACAAAGGCGAACCCCGCTTTTTGCCCGCCCGGCAGCGGCGATGAAATCGTCGACCAGAATTGCCAGTTCGTCATCGCTCAGCAACGCCGAATCGTCATCAATCCCGAGCCGTGCATCGAGTGCCGGGTTCCGCTGTGCCGTACGCGGTTCGGCTCGTGACTTTTCATTGGGTCGCGCAAAACGACCCGAATGAGTCAACTGCAGTCCGACCAACAAGTCATCGCTGCGCTGGAAAGCATCTTCATGCGCCGCGATCAGTTCCTCTCGCAACGATTCGATGCACGACAGGTTTGCCTCGCTGAGCAATAGTTGGTTCGGATTTGCCCGACCATCGTGACGCACCGCAACCGCTTCTCCTCCCCAGATCAGTTTCGCACCGCTGATACCGAAATTGCGCCATCGCCGGTGAGTCAGTTCGGTCGGCTGGCCGTCGCTGGTTCCATCCCAGCCTTCCATGGGCAGGATACAAAAGCGGTTCCCGATGGTGCAGTTTTTCAGTGCGATCGATTGAGCCAGCGGCGACCGCTCGCTCGCCAACACTTCCGCATCGCAAGGCAGGTCAAGCTCAAGTTCGGACAAGTAACGGACAAAATCGGCGTGAGCCTTGAAGCTTGCGATTCTGGGGTATGCCATCAGTGGGCGCCTCGGGTCAATTTGTCCATGTCACGGGCAATCAATTCCAGCACGGCGACGTCCGCATCCGGTCGCGTTGGCGATTGGGGATGCGTTCGGTTGGTCGATAACAAGCCGCGAAGATGCAAAAACATTGCCGCGGAGTGTTTGTAGGCGGGGGCCGGGTCACGAAAAGCGAAGGCGCCCAAGTACTGAATCAAATCATTCAGTTCGTAAAATGCGGGGTCACCCGAATGCCACATCGCGTCGCGACGAGCGAATGCATGGGGAGCGAATGTGCTTAATCCGAGCAGGTAATCGCTGCCGTACATGACCATGTCGACGGCCAGATCATTGCCGGTGAAGACTTTGAAGTCCGGTCGCACCCGATTGCGAAGCATCAAACGTTGCCACTCCAATTCACGTCGCAGCGAGGAATGTTTGGCGCCGATGGCGTTGGGAATTCGCATCAATTGCTCGTAAACATCCAACGAGTAGATCTTGCCGAAGGGGGCAAATACTTTTCCCAACTCGAAGAACAGGAACGAATCGCAATCCGCGGCCAGCGTTTGATACGCGGCAACGATCGCCTCGTCGTCGGACTCGATCAAACCGTAGGACTGAAAAAAGATCGGCGTGCCATGGTGCTGCTGAACTTGGGCCATTGCTCTGCGATAGGCATCAAGGTCGAGCGATTGACCCGATCGATCGCTCAAGAACACGCCCGCGATGTACTGCCGGCCGCTGGTCGCCGATTGAGTGCGACGAAGTACCTCGACTCTGGCCGCATCGTCGATCAAGTTCGCGTAGCCAGTATCCATATTGACCGCAGGGATTAACCCTGCATCAAGCGTTCGCTGCAGGTGGCCGTCAAAGCCATCCCAATCGACCGTGTCGTCAACCAGATAGGGAAGCAAGATTGCCGAGATTCCGGTGATCTTGCGACGCGGCGTCAACAGTGAGATCGGGTCGATCATGTGAATTGCCAAGGCGTAACTGGATTAGCGGGTGATAGCTCGACCCATGAAACTAGCCGCGGCAGCGAAGGCGGTCTTGGTGAATCAGGTCAAATTCCCTTTTGCAATTTGGGCGAATTGAGTCCGCATGATGCAACGAGCGGCTCGTTCTGCCGCAGGTGAAAACTATTTTTTCTCGATGCGATAGAGTGCTTTCGCGGTGCGGATCAAGAATGCTTCGCCGGCAACCGCCATCGACGCCAGCGTTCGCTCGCCAAGATCGTTTGCGGCGATCTGCTGGAATTCATCACCGATCTTGACGACCGCTGTGACGCCCTCCTCGTTGGTCAAAAACAGTCGGTCACCGACCAGCAGGGGTGAGGCCGAATAATTACCACCCAGTCGCTCGCGATAGATGATCTCACCCGTTTCCGCGTCAATGCAGTACAGGATCCCATTGTCACTGACCGAATAGATCCTTCCTTGATACGCGATCATCGACGGTGTTTTCGGACCGATCTTGTCATGCTGCCACTGCACATGCGTGTCGGTGACCAGGCCTTTGCCCGTCGGGCGAATCGCTAGTATGTCACTGTGATCGAAACTGGTCGAGATAAACACCAAGCCGTTGTGAAAAACGGGTTTGGGAATGACCGAGTATCCATCATAGCGCACGTCCCAGATCGTATCGCCTGTCTTGGGATCGAGGGCGAGCACACAGTCGCTGCCGGGCGCAATGATTTGCTTTTCGCCGCC
The DNA here is from genome assembly GCA_963734865.1 of Pirellulaceae bacterium. GTDB lineage: Bacteria > Planctomycetota > Planctomycetia > Pirellulales > Pirellulaceae > CBDCUW01. The sequence continues at coordinate 387,724 of CAVTIV010000013.1, read as the reverse complement.
CACCTCAATGACCGTTGGAGTACAGAATGAAAACGTCTTCTTTGCCGACACCGGTCGGGGTGTCTGCCAGACCAATTCGCCACTCTCTGCATCCAGCGCGACGATACTCGGATCTTTGCCGCCGTCACATGTGAACACCAGCAAACCGTCTACCAGAACCGGTGTCCCACCATTGCCGTGGGTCGGATTGAAATACAAATCACGATTGGTCCAGAGCACCTTTGCGTTGCGGCCGACACAGGCGGTGCCCTGGTAGCCGAAGTGAACGTAAATCCGATCACCATCGATGATGGGGGTTGGGCTCGCGTGACCGTTTTTCGCGTGAATCTTCGGCGTCTTATCCGCTGACTGCCGCATCACCGCAATCGTATCGAGCAATGTTCCGCTGAATTCATCAAGCACCAACAGGCAGAGGTCATAGTCGCTCGACGAATTCGCCCCATCGACCGGAATCGCGGCCGTCAGATAGACGCGGCCGTCAGCGACCACAGGCGATGACCATCCTTCGCCCGGTAACTCGGTTCGCCAGGTGATGTTTTCTGTGGCCGACCATCGGCTGGGCAGATCCGATCCGTTGGCCACGATCCCATCACCACCGGGGCCGCGAAAGGTGGGCCATGAATCTGCACTGTAGCTGATCGGAGCGATCCAGGCGACGACGACCAGCGACAGGCTGATACGCGAACGAAGGCAATCTGCGACAGACATTGGGTTCTCGCAAGCGGGATCAACAGACTCGAATCACGACATCATAGCTGTTAACTGGCTGCCGTTCACGCGGCCCGATGGGCAAGTCCCGCGGCCACTTCCGCGGAGACGATTCGATGGTTCCAGATCAGTCCTGGGACCTGACAAACCAAAACCACAGCAGCCCGATTCCTCCCAACCAAACGATCAGGGCGACGACGGCGATAATCATCGCAATCATAGGAGGCATTCTCTGGCAAAGGGGGGGGCGTTCATGATCGGAGGTGAATTCGACGGGACGGCAACGAATCCTGCACCAACCACCACTCAAACCTACGATCATCGTCGTCGTCAAGCGACACGTCAAGCGACACGTCAAGCGGTTCCGTGGCCCGAATCGGCGGCGTTTTACCGCCAATGATTTGCGATTTCGACGCTGGTGCCATTGGTGGATGATCACCCGGATCGGTGTCAGTCGCTCGGTGGCGAACGACGGAACACGGCGACGACGTCTTCGACCGGGACGACAAACAGCTGATTGTCGTGCTCAAGATCAACCGGAATCGCGTTCTTGGGATGGAATAAGATCTTGTCGTATTGCCGCAAAGGCAATTCTTCGTCGTTCTCGACCACGGCACTGATGGTGACGATTCGACCGGTGATTGTTGGAATTTCGGCCGCGTCCGGAAGCGCGATGCCTCCTCGCGTTTCCCGCTTCGGTTCATCCTTGCGTACCAGCACGCGGTCACCGATCGGTTCCACGTACTCAAACGCCGCCTTGCCCTGCTTCTTTTTTGCCATCTCCGCTCCGAAAGAACGCTTCCTATCTCGACACGCTCGTCATTGTCACCTGCGATCGATCGATATTGTCACCTGCGATCGATCGATCGTCGAGACGGGACGAAACCAACGGGCACCGGTTGATCGGGGCACCGGTTCACAGGGGCACAAAACTCTTGGCATGGGCTTCGCGTTGTGCCAGCTCCAGGTCGTGCTGGGTCATGATTCTGGCCAGCTGTTCCAAATTCGTGTTCGCGACCCAGCCAAGTTTTTCCTTTGCCTTGGAAGCGTCCCCCAATAACAGGTCAACCTCTGCGGGGCGAAAATATCGCGGATCGATCTCAACATGATCCTCATAATCGAGATCGAGTTGCTGAAAGACGAGCTTGCAGAAATCGCGGACCGACTCGGTTCGGCCGGTGGCCAACACGAAATCATCCGGCTCGTCGACCTGCAGAATCCGCCACATGCCATCGACATAGTCCTTGGCATAACCCCAGTCGCGTTTGGCGTCCAGGTTGCCGAGGTAAAGTTTGTCTTGCATGCCGACTTTGATCCGACCGGCAGCTCGCGTGATTTTGCGTGTGACGAACGTTTCGCCGCGCCGTTCCGATTCGTGGTTGAACAAGATTCCGTTGCAGGCAAACAGATCGTAGCCGCGACGATAGTTCACCGTTTGATAAAACGCGTATGCTTTGGCACAGGCATAGGGTGATTGAGGGTTGAAAGGCGTCGTTTCTTTTTGCGGTGTCTCGAGAACCTCGCCAAACATTTCACTACTGCTGGCTTGATAGACACGAACGGGCTTCTTTTGATTCAATAGCCGAGCCGCCTCTAACACGTTCAAGGCGCCGACGCCGACGGTTTGCAGCGTGTACACCGGCTGGTCGTAGGAAACCCGAACGTGGCTTTGTGCACCAAGGTTGTAAATCTCATCCGGCTCGATCTCCAGCACCAGATTCGTGAGCGCCTGGCCATCGGTCAGATCACCGTAATGCAGACGGAGCTTTGATTCTTGATGAACGTCTTGATAGAGGTGGTCGATACGCTCGGTCGAAAACGTGCTGCTGCGACGGACCAATCCGTGCACCAGGTAATTCTTCTCCAGCAGAAGCTCGGCGAGGTAGCTACCGTCTTGCCCGGTGATTCCGGTGATCAATGCAGATTTGTTCATTTGGATTCTGTTGCCTATCGTTCATACCGATCGTAACTGACCGGCCCCGGTTTCGGAAAGGAATGATTGGTAAGTGCGGCGAAGCCCTTCGCCAAGGTCAACCCGATGTTTCCAGCCCAGCGAGTTCAGTCGCGAGACGTCGGTGCATTTGACCGGCGTGCCATCGGGCCGGCTGGGATCGGTGCGGATTTGCCCGCGATATCCAACCGTTTGTGCAACCAACTGGGCCAATTCGAGGATCGTTTGGTCGACACCCGTGCCCACGTTCACCCAATCCGGTGGATCGTCCACCGAGATCAGATGGATGATCGCGTCGGCCAAATCGTCAACAAACAGGAATTCGCGGCGCGGTGATCCGGTGCCCCAAATGGTCACCTCAGGTGTCGCCGCTAATTTCGCTTCGTGAAACCGACGGACCAATGCCGGCAAAACGTGGCTGTGCTCCGGATGATAGTTGTCAAAGGGTCCGTAAAGATTGGTCGGCATCGCACTGTGAAACACCACGCCATGTTGGCGACGGTAATATTGGCACAATTTCAGCCCGCTAATCTTGGCCAGCGCATAGGCCTCGTTTGTCGGTTCCAGCGGGCCGGTCAATAACGCTTCCTCGCGAATCGGTTGCTCGCAGTCGCGCGGGTAGATACAAGTGCTTCCTAAAAAAAGAAACCTGCCAACCCCCGCCTGAAACGCAGCGTTGATCGCACTGATCGCCATCAACACGTTTTCGGTCAGGAATTCGACGGGATAAGTTTGGTTTGCGGCAATCCCGCCGACACGGGCGGCGGCGAAAACCACCACATCCGGCCTGTGGCTGGCGAAAAAGTCGGCCGTCGCCGTGACGTCGCACAGGTCAAGCTGACCACGATCGGCAGTGATCACCTGGCAGCCGTCCTCAGCCAGCCGCCGACAAACGGCCGATCCGACCATTCCACGATGGCCGGCGACGTAGATTTTTCCGTTCAGGTTCATGCCCCAGAGATTAATGCAAACGGGCCTATGCGTCAGCGCGGGCTATACCAATTGTCATGAACGGGTCGCCATTACGGACTGGGAGACACGGGTAAGTTCGAGTCGATCAAGTCGAGTTTGCCGCCGATCCTTTACCCCAGCGGCCAGAAGATCGGTCGGAAAAGTATCAACCGACAGAGCAAGTTCGATCGGTTTTTGAGCTGTCGTGCGTTCGCCCCACCGACCCGTGGGGCAAACAGGGCAACCTGGAAGCACGGTCCGAGGGAACAAAGGCCCACATGGAACCTCCCATTCATGGAAGACGTTACTGATGCGTAAGGAAGTAAAACGATCACTGTTGCTGTGGCCTGCAGCGGCTTCAGCATCGATTATTGCGGCGGCGTGGCTGGCTCGACCCGATGACACCAGCGGCCCATTGCTGTCGCCGCCCGCCCTGGTTTGTTACGACCAGCCGCGGGGACGCCTCTGGCACGAGGCTCCCCCCATCGCGACGCCGATCGAGTCAACGCGTGTTCTGCATCGACGCTTGCGGGCGCCACAAATGGAGATCGAGCTGGTCGAGCGCGCCGAGCACGGCTCGCGTGCGATGAAACTTCCGGCGCGTTTGGTCGACGTATTCGCGGTCGCACAAGTCGACGCCGCCGAAATCGCAGAGGTCGATCAGTCCGTTGACGCGTTCCATGTGCAAGCAGTCGGCACGCGGTTGATGGCGCCGGTCCGCAACGAACAGCATGAAACCGCGGGGCTGGTCCTTCAGCCACCCAAGAACACGGATGCGTCCGCTCGCGAATCTTCGCCGAAACTTCGCAGCCGACAGATTCCAACCGCCAGTCGAACCGCCAGCAGTCGGGCTCCGCGGGATCGTACCATCGACGGGATCCCGCTGGAAAGCGTCGCCGACATGTTTCCGGTACCTGTGCAGTCTGATTTGATCGGGCCACCCCCGTTGGTGGGCACGCCCCCGTTCCAGGGCCCGCCACCGTTGGAGGGCCCGCCACCGATGGTGGGCCCGCCACCGTTGGTGGGGCCGCATCGCCCGCCGTTCGTCGCGACCGAAGCGGTCGAACCCGATCGGGTCTCCATGCTGCCCAAGTCGGTGGAAACGCTTGGCAAACTGGAGCCTCGCGCGAAGGCGGAGGATGCCGAAACGCCACAGGTCTCCGTGGCGACGATTCAGCTGAAAGAGAGCGAAGTTCCCTATCGCCGAGACGTCAACGATAGTCCGGCGGGCTGGCCGGTCACGCAGCGGTTGGATGAACAACTCAAGTTGCTCGCCGCGTTGGCGATCAAAGACGCTCATTCATCGACCGGGCAACTTGTTTCTTCGTCATCTTCGCAGCTGCCAGCGACGTCGTGGGCAGCCGATGTCACGGCACGGCTATCCGAACTACGTTCGCTGCCCAGGATCGGTCACCCGCGTGCCGGCGAATTGATTGACGAACTTTCGGATTTGTCCAAGCAGGGCATCGAACAGGCTGAAGGGACGAGTGATCGGCAACAACAGATTGAGTGGCTCTGTGCGTCGCACGCCATCGTGCGCCGCGTTGCCGTTTGGTTGCCGGTGTGGCAGATCGCCAGCTCGGCCGAACCGGCCTGGGTGGACAACGACGATTCAAATCTGCGGACCGAGTCGCTCGAAGTTGCGTTAGCCGCGGTCCGTCAAGATTTGCCGGAAACCGGCGACGATCAGGGATGGAGACGCTACCTATTGCTGGACGAACTGCAAGATTTGTTGCGGTCCGATCCGTTGGAACAGCGCAAAATCGTCGCCCAGAGACTGCTATCGCGATTGAAATGGCATGGATTGGACCCCGAGCACGTTCACTGGCTGGAACGTGATTCGATAGCTCAACTCGCAGAAGCGGTCCGCCCTTGGGCCAGCACCGCGGTCGACTACGCGAGCCTGATGAATCACATCGAGCGACAAGAAACGGATTCGATCGATTTGACCGCCATCGAAATTGCCAACACGATTCAATCGCTACGATTCGCTGAAAACCCCGATGTTGTCCGAGTTGCGGACGCCTTGGACCTCTACTATCGGAACGCCAATGTGCGTCTGGCAATCAGCGAATCGATGTTGCAGCGGATGCTGCCGACGATCGATCCTCAATCGGTGCCTGTTCGCACGCAGCTATTTGGCAGCAAAGTCCGCGGGGTCAGCCAGATCAGGAGCGACTTGGCATTGAAGTTGAAACCGGCTTCGGATCGATGGTCGATGGAATTGCAAACGATCGGGAACGTCCACACACAATCAACCGGATTCAATGGCCCGGTCGCCGTCCGCACCTCTGGGCGTTCAAGCTTTGCTGCGGCGACGCCGATCGAAGTGACGAACCGAGGCGTCCAAGTTGGCGATTCCGACGTCGATGTACGAGGCGGTACAAAACTGCGAGGGATTCGGTCCGACTATGACCAGTGGCCGCTGATTGGATCGTTGGTCCAGATCATCGCAGAGAACCGCTACGACTCGTTGGCCCCACGATCCACCCGTACCGCCAATCGATTGATCCGTGACCAAGTCAGTCAGGAGATCGATACCAATGTCGACGAAAAACTGAATGCCGCGACCGAACGACTGGCGACAATGGTGCTCGGTCCGCTCGGATCGTTGTCACTGGATCCGCAAGTGATTGATATGCAAACGACCGACGACAGACTGTTGGCTCGTTATCGATTGGCCGGTGATTGGCAGTTGGGCGCGTTCACGCCGCGACCCCGTGCACCGCAATCGAGTTTGATGAGTTTGCAGGTACATCAGTCGGCACTCAACAACACGCTCGAACAACTGTTGCCACGAGACGAGCCGAAGTTGATTCGGGACATTTTTAGGGACGGGCTGCAAATGTTCGGCCAGTCTGGCGGAACATTGCCCGACGATATTCCTGACGACGTCACCGTCCAGTTCGCCCGCACTCGACCGATCACCGTCGAAATCGATGACGGACAGTTTTGGGTGACATTGCGGATCATGCGATTGACGAGCGGAGATCGTTTGGACCTCCGCCGGTTCATCGTCCGCGCCCTGTATCGGCCCCAAGTGGATGGGCTGCAAGCGTCATTGGTGCGCGAAGGTCATCTACGGATCAGCGGTCCGGGGATGTCAATGCGTGAGCGGTTGCCGGCGCGTGCGATCTTCAACAAAGTGCTCTCGCCCAATCGCCCGTTGCAATTGACATTGCCCGCGTTGGTCCATCATCCGGCCGCAGAAAACCTTGCCGTTAGCCAGTTGGAACTTCGGCATGGCTGGATCGCGATCGCGATCAGCGAGGCCGATGCGCCGCGAATCGCAATGAAGCGGCACGATGACTGATCACAAAAACTGATCACAAAAGTTGCCCGGGACGTGACCGCTGGCCGGAATGGCCATGCGTTTGGCGAAACGATCAGCTGATCCCGGCCAGTTCGCAGAGGTGCGCCTGTGCGACCGGCTGCGGACAGCTCCAGACCAAAAAGAATAACGCTTCGCGACACCAGCGGCCGACCGGATGACCCTCCACGAATCCAGCCCCCTTGGCTGCTGTCATGGCAGCCTGCGTCGTTCGCAGCACCAAACGATTGGCCGCTCCGCGAATATCGGCCGCGTCACAACTGGCGTCGCCGCCGGCGGCGCGATGCAATCGCGACTGCAATTGATCCAATTCGTTGCAAAGCTCCGAACTCGCCTGCCGGAGGTCCTCGCGGCGAACCGCTTCGGCTGCCAAGAATTTGACGGCCGCACGCGCCAGCCCAATCGCCAGAGTGGATGTCTGCAATCCACCGGTGCCCGCTCCGACACCGGTTTGCAACACATTCTCAATGGGTCCGGCCAACACCATCGATCGATCCACCTGCACATCGTCAAATTCCACCCGGTCGGTGCAACTGGCCGAAAGTGCGACCAATTGTGCACCTTTCCCAGGCTTGATGCCCGAGGTCGATCGAGGAACTGCCACCAGGATTTCCCGCCCATCCTCCAGCGACGCGCCAATGACATAGATGTCCGCATGCGCCGCGCCGGTGACCCAAGGCGACTGCCCCTGCAGCGCGTACCCATCGGCGGTTTCGGTCGCCATCAACACAGGACGGCTCAGGTGACGACGACTCGTTGTCAGGTGGCTGATACCCACGGTCGCGAAAGCCGTTCCGCCCACCAGCGACTGCAGCCACCGGTCCGATACGAATGGATTGTCGCTGCCGGCAATCCGTCGAATCGCGCCCATGTATTGCGTGATGATGAAAGTGGTCGTCAAATCGGCCTCGGCAAGCCGCAAATACCCACAAGTCTGGTCGACATCGGACCAACCGAGCCCTCCCACCGCCTGGGGCAGAAACCAACGATAGACGCCGGCATCCGCACACAGCCGGAGCGATTGGCCGGGCCATTGATCCACGGTTCGCCAACTCGGCGCCAGCTCGCGAAGCGCTTCGCACAGTTTGTCCAATGTGACATCATTGGGGCTCTCTACGGGTGAAATTTCGTACATGAGCAATTTGCTGGCGAGGAATGAATCGGTTTCCCCAGAATCGATAGTCAGGGAACAGGATTCTGGTTATGTTTTTGGGTCGAAACCGTTATGTTTCGAGGTTGACGTGAGGAATTTACCGTTAGGTTCTCTCAATCCTAACCGAGACCAGACGATTTGACTGCGTGCAAGGGTCACCCGTTGCTGTTACCCGCCGTTATCGATCGCACCGTGTTTACGCAATTGATACTGATTACGAACGAGTCGTTATGAGCCAGACCGAATTGCCCCCGCCTGTCTCGGCCACCTCGCGTCATGCGGCGTCCGATCCCGCCCATCATCATGCCGGAGACCTGTTCGGCAAATTGTGGGGGTTGGCTAACAATCTGTGGTGGAGCTGGCATCCCGAGTGCGATCAGCTGTTCCGCGATATCGACCCGATTCGTTGGAGACAACTCGATCACAATCCGGTCGCTCTGCTGCGTGAGTTGACGCCCGAACAGTTAGCCGAGCGTGCCAGCGAGTTGGTTCTGCACAGCCGAATCAACTACGCCTACCGTCGACTGCAGGAGTATTTGGCCAGCAACCAGACGTGGGCGTCGACCAATGCCGGTGTCTTGGGGGCCAAACCGGTCGCCTATTTTTCGGCCGAGTTCGGAATCCACGAATCCGTGCCGATTTACAGTGGTGGCCTGGGCGTTCTGGCAGGCGACCACATCAAGAGTGCCTCGGGGCTTGGAGTTCCCTTGGTCGGCGTGGGCCTCTATTACGCCCAAGGCTATTTTCGCCAGTATCTCGACGACAAGGGATATCAGGGCGAGGACTATCTGGAAACGCAAATCGACAATCTGCCGATGCAGCCGGCTCTCGATAAGGAAGACAAACCGATCACCGTTTCGATTGACACTCGCAATGGCCAGTTGTTAGCGAAAGTTTGGCTGATGCACGTCGGGCGGGTCCGTTTGTACCTGCTGGACTGTAATGTGGAGGGCAATAAACCCGAAGATCGTGAGTTGACCAGCCGTCTCTATGGTGGCGACCAACGGACTCGGATCCGCCAGGAACTTGTACTTGGTGTTGGCGGCGTGAAGGCGCTCCATGCGCTGAGGCATCGATCCCGGTGTGTACCACCTCAATGAAGGCCATTCGGCATTTGGTGCCTTGCAGGTTGTTAACCAACTGATGCACGAAGATGGCATGTCGTTTGCTGACGCCAAGCACCAAACCTCGCGGATGACCTGCTTCACCACTCACACACCTGTTCCTGCCGGACACGACCGATTCCCGCCCGAGCTTGTCGAAGAGCACCTCGGCCCGTTGCGAGATTCGCTAGGAATCAGTGAAAAGGAACTGCTCGCTCTGGGACGTGTCGACGCCGATAACCCGAATGAAACATTCTGCATGACGGTGATCGGTTTCAACATGAGCCGGTATGCCAACGCCGTCAGCAACCTTCACGGCGTCGTATCACGCCGGATGTGGGCGCACATGTGGCCCGACCGCCCGGAAGAGGAGGTACCGATCGGACACATCACCAACGGTGTCCACGTGCCTTCGTGGTTGGCCGGACAGATGGCGCAGCTGTATGACAAGCATTTCCCGGCCGATTGGAAAAGCCGAATCCAGGAGCCCGAGGTGTGGCAGTCGATCCATACCGTCGACCCCGGTGAACTGTGGGAAACACACAACGCACTGAAGAACAATTTGTTGTCGTTCGTCCGGCGTCGCGTCAGCCGACAATGCCGGCGTCGTGGTGAAAATGACAGCGTGGTCGAAGCCGCTCGCCGTGTGCTCGACCCGCGTGTGTTGACAATCGGTTTCGGCCGTCGCTTTGCAACCTACAAGCGTGCAAACCTGTTTTTCAATCAGCTCGAGCGAATGGCCGAGTTGCTGGGCAACGAAGAGCGACCGGTTCAGTTGATTTACGCCGGGAAGGCTCATCCCAAGGACGAGCCCGGAAAACGCTTCATTCAGGAAATCTCGAACCTGCGGCACGATCCGCGATTCCAAGGACGCGTCGCATTCATTGAAGATTACGACATCAACGTTTGCCGACATCTGATCCAGGGTGTCGACGTTTGGCTCAATAATCCACGGCGTCCGCTGGAGGCCAGCGGCACCAGTGGCCAAAAGGTCGTGCTCAACGGCGGACTCAATTGCAGCGTCTTGGACGGTTGGTGGGCCGAGGCCTACAACGGCGTCAATGGATTTGCCATCGGCCAGGGTCGAAGTCACGTCGATGACGCGGTAACCGACAAACGAGATGCCGAGGCACTTGCCGACACGGTCGAGCACGAGGCGATCCCCTGCTTCTATGACCGTGACGCCGACGGGTTACCCAAAGCTTGGATCAATCGGATGATGCACAGCATCAGCACGTTGGCCTGGAGATTCAGTAGCCACCGAATGGTCGCCGATTATACGGAGCACGGATACCTTTGGGCCGCTGGCGGAGTTACCTGCGACATGCGGTATCGATAACCAGCTGGGGCGAGAAAAAGGCCGCGCCGAACACCAAGCTGACACGAACACCAGGCAAGAGCAGTATCAGGTGAGGACGTCGTGGCTGGGAACACAACCAGCCACGAGGTCCGACTTAACCGCAATGGAACTATTTCTTTGAACGCATCTGCATCGAGATCGCGTACTCTTCGATCGTGACACGACCGTCACGGTTGGTATCGGCCGCCGCAGGACTCATCAACATCGATTCCCACTCGGACGCCGTCAACGCTTGGTCCTTATTTTTGTCGTAACGATCAATGATCCGCTTGGCATAAGTGACCAGCTTGTCATCAAGCTTGCCCGGTATTGCCGACGCCGCCGTTGCCGACGAAGACGAAGCTTCCTCGCCAGAGGTTGAGCCCTCGGACGCGACGGTCGATGCCATGGTTGTCGTCGTGGACGATGCGCCCTGCTCGACCGCCCGCATCGCTTCGGCGGAAGTGATCGTGCCGTCACCATTGAGATCCGAACGGAAGTATTCGGCAATGACCTCTTCGTTCCATTCGCTGGAATACTCGGCCATCGTCACTTGGCCATCCCCATTGGCATCCTTGTCGGCGAAGAATCCGGGCATCCCTTCGGGCAACTTTCGTGCGACGTCAACGCGATACGACTTGCGTCCATTGAACACGTCTGGCGGTTCTTGCGGACCAGGATCCTTGCCGCGATTTCGATCGTCCCTGCGATCATTCTTGGCCGATTCTTCCCCCTCGCGACGCCGAGCGTATCGAACTGCCAGCTCGCTTTGCGACAGCTTTCCGTCTCGATTGCGGTCAAAGTCCATCGGATTGCCCGAAAACCGACTCGACAATTCATCGCCGGACAAAACGCCATCTTTGTTTCGGTCATACCGGCGCATCCGTTCGGCCGCTTCACGCTCGTCTTCTTCGGTCACCACGACCGACAACATCTCCGCGGTCGCGCCAAACCCCAACAGCGGAGTGGGAACCTCTTCATTGCCGAATCCGGGTACCAACAGTTCGGGCATCAAGGCCTCGTCAGCGGCGTCTCCGGGACGCCGAGCCACTACCCCCCTGGTCATCCCGCGCGCGCGCATCTTCTCGAATCCTTCGGTAATCTTCTTCAGCGGGATCGGTTTGCCAGGCTTGATGCTGGGATCGCTCTGCTGCATCCGTCCGATCAAGAACTGCGCCGGGCCCTGTTGCTCTTCCACGTCCAACACGCCATTGCCGTTGGTATCCAAACGGCTGAGCATCGAAGCGGGGTCAAAGCTACCGCGATCACCCCGTCCACCGCCAGGAGGTCCGCCGGGTCCGCCACCACGATCACCACGTCCGCCCCCGGGTGGTCCACCACCTCCGGGTCCCCCTCGGAAACCGCCGCCACCACCACCTGGTCCACCTCGGAATCCGCCACCACCCGGTCCCCCACCACCGGGTCCGAATCCGCCACCACCAGGTCCGAATCCGCCACCACCTGGGAATCCACCACCCGCTCCGCCTCGATCACCCCGGCCGCCGGGAGGCTGGGCGGATAGCATCGCGGCCGAGAGGACTGATAACGCCAATACCGAAAAGAATCGTGTTGTATTCATAACCATTTGAACCCAGTAGATTCGCAAGAGTTTCGCTTCCTGCCTCACCCGACGAGCAAACCCTAACGTACGGGAAATTGGGCGCAATTTCCCTATGAATTCTCATCAGTTCCAGATTTCTTCGGCCGGATCACGCTGATTCTGCGGTTTGCAACGCGAAACGTCTCAGCGGTGGCCCCAATCCGACGTCTCAGCCAGCTTCATGGCAGTGGAAGTCTGACCCCCATCCTCGCTGAAGGGTTGGAAAAGCACTGACCCCGTTCTTGGTTCTCGTGCTCGTGGTTCTCGTGACCCCGTGACTGCCTAATAACTGCGAAGCAGTGGCAGGTGATAGCCTGGGGCAAGCAATGCTCGTCTCAGCGAGCATTTCGCAGCCCCAGGAAGGTCAAGCGAAACCGGAAATCCCCCGCGGCGATTTGGCGGCCCCGCCGCCAAATCGCCGCGGGGAAGGTTTGTCGAATGCGTCTCGTTTTCCTGGGGTTCCACCAGCCTCGCTAACGCTCGTTGGTTTACCCCAGGCTATCACCGCCGCCGCTTCGCGGCTTCCCTTTTTCTTAACAGTCCGCGAACCCCAGTCCGAACGAATCCGAACGCAGTCCGAACGGGGTCAGATCGCGAACGGGGTCAGCGCATTTTCGAACGCGCAGGACAGACCCTAGGAACGGCAGGGCGAGCAACACAAGGAGAGAAGATCGTGCCGTAGCAGCAAGCTGGCGCGGGGGGTGATTTTCGCAAACAGAGGGCTCTTTCAACCTACCTCGACCCGTCTTCCCCATCTTACCTCGCTGAAAATGCACTGACCCTGTTCGCAAATAACTGCGAAGCAGTGGCAGGTGATAGCCTGGGGCAAGCAATGCTCGTCTCAGCGAGCATTTCGCAGCCCCAGGAAGGTCAAGCGAAACCGGAAATCCCCCGCGGCGATTTGGCGGCCCCGCCGCCAAATCGCCGCGGGGAAGGTTTGTCGAATGCGTCTCGTTTTCCTGGGGTTCCACCAGCCTCGCTAACGCTCGTTGGTTTACCCCAGGCTATCACCGCCGCCGCTTCGCGGCTTTCCCTTTTTCTTAATAGTCCGAACGAATCCGAACGCAGTCCGAATGGGGTCCAGTCCGAATGGGGTCGGCATTTTGCTCCGAACGGGGTCAGCGCATTTTCGGAACGCGCAGGACAGACCCTAGGAACGGCAGGGCGAGCAACACAAGGAGAGAAGATCGTGCCGTAGCAGCAAGCTGGCGCGGGGGGTGATTTTCGCAAACAGAGGGCTCTTTCAACCTACCTCGACCCGTCTTCCCCATCTTACCTCGCTGAAAATGCACTGACCCTGTTCGCAAATAACTGCGAAGCAGTGGCAGGTGATAGCCTGGGGCAAGCAATGCTCGTCTCAGCGAGCATTTCGCAGCCCCAGGAAGGTCAAGCGAAACCGGAAATCCCCCGCGGCGATTTGGCGGCCCCGCCGCCAAATCGCCGCGGGGAAGGTTTGTCGAATGCGTCTCGTTTTCCTGGGGTTCCACCAGCCTCGCTAACGCTCGTTGGTTCACCCCAGGCTATCACCTGCCACCGCTTCGCGGCTTCCCTTTTTCTTAACAGTCCGCGAACCCCAGTCCGAACGAATCCGAACGCAGTCCGAACGGGGTCACGCACGATTTTCGAACGCAAGGACAGACCCTAGGAACGGCAGGGCGAGCAACACAAGGAGAGAAGATCGTGCCGTAGCAGCAAGCTGGCGCGGGGGGTGATTTTCGCAAACAGAGGGCTCTTTCAACCTACCTCGACCCGTCTTCCCCATCTTACCTCGCTGAAAATGCACTGACCCTGTTCGCACGTTCAGACCCTGTTCGCATACTGACCCTGTTCGCATAGGAGGGCTCTTTCAACCTACCGCGACCCGTCTTCCCCATCTTACCTCGCTGAAAATGCACTGACCCCGTTCGAATACGTTCGCGATTCGACCCTGTTCGCAGCCCCTCTTCGCACCCTACGACGTCGGCGGCTCAATCCGGCTGCCCAGCGCGATCGCCGCCTTCAATACCTGCTCGACGACGTCGCGGTCGTAGTCTTGCTCGGTCTTGGAGAGTTGCTCGAAGGGAACCAGGTCGGGGTGGGTCTTCTTCTTGTCGTCTCGCTTCTCTCCCATGATCCAGCCTTCGCTGACACGGCGAGCAGCCCAGATCTCGTGGGTGTTGACTGCCAGGGTCTCGACGAGTTCGGCAACTTCGGGGGAAAGCTTCACGTCTGCTGTTTCGATCGGCCTTGGCGTATAGGTGGGAATCGCATCAAGGTCATCCGCCATGTCTTCCGCCGTCGAGTAGCGTTCGACCGGGTTACGACGCAGCGCTCGCAGGCAGATCTCCTCGAGCTTCTTGGGGATTCGGTCGTTGATCTGCCGCGGTGGACGAACATCCGCATGAAGAATCCGCTTCACGATCCCGGCAACACTCTGATCATGAAATGGATGTATTTGTGTGATCGCCTGATAGAGAATGATCCCCAGCGAAAAGATATCGCTTCGGCCGTCGACGAGGTGCGATTTCCCTTCCGCTTGTTCGGGGCTCCAGTAGAGCGGGGTTCCAGAACTATCGTGCGAAATCTGCGTATTGGGTGATTCAAGCCCGAGTCCAAAATCGGTTAACCACGGATGGCCTGTTTCGTCCAACAGGACATTACTCGGCTTGACATCGCGATGCACGACATGCAGTCCATGAGCGTAGTGGAGGGCTCGGGCAATCGATGAAACGATGGCGGTGGCCTCGAAGAAATTGAGCTTCCGATCGGCAATGCGATTCGAGAGTGTGTCGGAGGGTGCCAATTTGATAACCAGGTAGGGCCGATCCTCCGACGTCGTGCCAAAATCATAAACCGGCAAGATATTGGGATGCTCCAGACGACAGATCAGCCGGGCCTCGCGCTCGAAATCAATCCGCCCTTTGTCTCCCAACGGAAGGTCGAGGCGGGGAGTTTTCACCGCCACGGCGCGATCCAGGTTCGGATCCCTGGCTTCGTAAACCGTGCCGAAGCCACCCTCGGAGATCAATCGCACAATCTGGTATCGTCCAATCTTCGTGGGGATGCGTTTCGCAGCCTCGGTGTCGGCGAGCTCGGTCTCGTTCTGTTCCCCGGTCGCGAAAGGTCCCGCGAACCGGCACAGCCGGAGCGACACTTCCTCCTCCAACAGTTGCCGAAAGAGACCCGGCGGGACGTCGAGCTCTCGCATGGAAACGAACGCCTCTGTGGTCAATGATGGTTCCTTTGTCCATTGGCTGCGAAACTCGGTTACCGGATCCATTGTTTCCACGGCTTCGCACTCTAAGTCGAGTACAGATTTCACAATCGACATACGACCGGGAAACCGCCGACAGTAGTCTTCCGGTGCAATGATAGATCCCGTATTTCGCCGGAGCTCGATCTCGATCGCGAGCAGCTCACGGAGCAATCGATTTCGATCTCCGGCATGGTTGTCGAGATACGATTCGATGTTGGGCTCGCGTCCCGAACGGAACTCCGATTCGAATCGATCAGCCAGCCGATCGATCTCTATTCGCTGATCAAGGGAAATTGTTTGATCGTCTGGATTTACCATGTTTCGATGCCGAGGCATTGATGTTCCGATTCCACCGCGCCGAGACCTTTCGGCGAAGCGGTTCTGACCAGTTTAGGTGATATTCAAATGTCGGTGCGCGCGAGCCAAGCTGCTCACTGCGAACCAACACCCGTACAGTCCAATAGCCTTGGTCGACGAAGCGGTCAGAAACCAATGGCCCGAAGAGTGCTTCGAAACCATTGGTTCCCGCCTCTTTTTTCTCGCGACCGAGTTACGACGCCGTTTCTGGAAATGTTCTAACTGAACCGCGCCACTTTCACTTGGAAATCCCGTTATTCACAGTAAGATTCGGCCGAGGGACGCTAGCCCACGGTTCCTACGAGAAGTTCGACAGAACCGGGAGCTATCGCTCTGCGGCTGATGAAATTGGCGCTGTCCACCTAGTCAACGTTCGCCAACACGCTGCCGTGGACAATCGTCTGGTTCAGTGTCAGTGCCGAGGCATGATCGCCTGTGCCAGACTCGGCTCGATACTCTTCACCCTCTCCGACCGCCTTGGCCGGCTGCCAGTCCAGTTGGCTGGTTGTCGAAACAAGTTGTTGGACATCGCTCGTGGTGGCGACTTTATCGACTTCGCCGGCCGACAAGGCATCGAACACGACCCCCGACAGCATCCGCTTCCAAACCTTTTCGCACGTCGACGGTTTGTCGAACAGGTCCACCGAAACCACGCGTTCACCGACGGCGACAGCAACGCCACTGGCGCCCGAAACGTACTTCAGGTTATCACGATACTCGGCAATCTTTTCCTGGTAAGTGTCAAACGCGTCCGACATCGCGGCGGTGACGGATGCAACCGCGTGATCCGCATGAAGCGAAGCGACTTCGCGCCAAACCTCGAGCTGGTCGGATTCATGACCCCGGTTGTCCTTCACCGATTTTGTCACGGACGCTTTCAACGCTCGCCGCAGCTTGGACGGTGAATGTGAACCACTCGGACCAAAGTAGCGGGACTGCTGTCGCCAGCGGCCCTGTTCGACGCACGAGACGGGGATCTTGAGTTTGGAATGCGGCGCGACCAATACCGACGTATTCAGCACGCGGTTCTGTTTCGCGCCGATCAGTTCCTCGCCTTCAAGAAACAGGACCCGACTGTCACCTTGGTTCTCGACCAGCAAATCGGGGACTGATCCCTGGTCGTCGATCTCAGTCACAAGCAATGTCTTGTCGCCCAGTGCCTCGTCCGCGAGTCGATAATCGACGCCGCTTTGTGATTCGCAGTACAGCGGAAACACCGAAAGCGAACCGTGGCGAATGGGATCGCCGACGCGAATGGAAGGAAGTGCAATCGACATATTGTCTCCTTTCGAGAAAGTAGAATTGAAAGACAAAGCCTGAATGGCCGAGGTTCACCAACGTCAAGCGACGGTGAGTCTGCATCTCGATCAATTCCGACGTACATCTCCTACGGCGGCAGATGGTCGGGTAAGAGGGTCACGAAGCAATCGAAGATCGATCGATTACATGCTATCCCATTTCTGACGGATCAGCCCAAGCTTTCGCTCAACGGCCCGAAGCGAGATGCCAACTTCTCCGGCAATCTCTTTGTTGGTGAGTCCTTGAAGCTTGAACAGCGCAATCCGTTGCGCCATTTGATCCGAAATTGCCTCGAGCATCTCTCGAACGCCACTGGTGAAACCGTCCACCCCTGCCGGGGATGGATCTGCGACGGTCTGAATGCCGTGTGCATCGGAGGACTCCAGGATCATCCGCTCGAACACCGACTCGCCACGATTCAAACCACCGCCACGTTTGTCGGCCAGCTCTCGACGGAGAACACCGATCGCCTTGCGTTCGGCGAGCATGGCCAAAACCTGCCACAGATCGTCACGGTCATTCAATTGTGCGAACCGCTGTTCCGCGACGCCGCGGAAAAAAGCGTTGAAGGCGGAAGCGGCGACATCCTCCTCGTCGACGGCTCGGCGAGGAACATTTTGAAGCCGTTTCCGGGCGAGTCCGATCAGCCGGTGGATGAACCGATCCCAAATCTCCTTGGCGGCAACCGAATCCCCGCCTTCAAGTTGTTGGATCAACTGTGTTACGGAATGGGCATCATTCATGTCGCAATCCCAACAAGGGGTCGATAGACCGTTTGGAGTGTCTGTGTTTGGGTGGTTTGTGTAGGCATCGGATCGCTCTCACGGGTCGTTGCTCATTGCCTCGAATTTCTGCCGCCTGAGCATGAACTCGCAGCCGAACGAGCCGGCCCGCCAACCAATCCAAAAAAATATTCTTGTCATCGCGGGTCTTCAGCGGCTGTATCCTGGGCGGACCTTCAGCCGGTGCGGTGGGAAGAGCTTGCCCTGCCGGCTGCCGCCTGCTATCAGGATACGATCGACATTCTGGTCGAGCGACAGCCGATCGATATCGCGGTGTTCATTCTCTGGTCCCGCTTGGGTTCGCCCCTGGCAATGGCGATCACGCGTCCCGATGGCACGCACTATCGTAGCGGTACCGAGCGCGAGTTCGATCGGATGCTGGCTGCCTTTGAACAAGTTTGTCGTAGGCGTCCCGCGAACCTGCCCGCGACGAAGCCGGATTCAAGCGGAGAATGGCCGATAACCCAACGTCGGAATTGGCCGCGTTGATCGACCAGCAAAAGTTGGCCGGGGGCTTCATCGTGGAAAATTTCCAGGACGTGGAAGGACGCAACCTCCGCGGTTATCAGACGTACCGCGAACCGATTGGGTTCGCACAGCGTTTGCGGGTCCATCTTCGCCGCGCCATCGACCGTCAACGCATGAAACGCCACGACAACGATGGTCAAGAATTTCAACATTCGTTTCATTTCAAGAGCTCAGTTTTTCACCGTCGTCCTGGATGCCGAATCGGTCGGCTTGGTTAACACCTCGCCAATTTGCACAATCACACCATCAAGCACAGCGACATCGCCGCGATAGCGTTGTTGCCCCGTACCATCAACAATTTCGCCATCGCGAATCAGCAAATCGAACGTGACGCTTGCATTCGTCGGTGACGAAACAGAATGATCGGCGTCGGAATAGGAGCGAGTGCTCTCGGTGACCCATGCGTTGGGAACAATCTGTCGCTCACCCCAACGTCCGCCACGCAGAAACAACAATCCGAAACGAGCCAAATCGCGTGTACTGAGCTCAATGGGATAAGCGGGGTGAACGTAATTGTGAGCCTCGGTATTCCCGTCAACAGATCACCTCGACCGTTGCCAGGAACTCCGGCAATCGGTCGCGATCCAACTCCGCGCCACAGCCTGCGAGCTGGGACAGTGTCACTTTCCCTTTCGTAACCGACACACCGTTACATGGTTCGGATCGCAACAACACTGCGCCATCGAGATCGGCATAGTCCAATAGCGGCAACAGCTGAGCCGCTCCGCTGATGCCGACCGAGCTTTCGACCATGCAACCAACCATCGTCTTTAAGTCACGGCTTCTCGCGTTGATCAGCATCTCCAGCGCGGGAGAGAGACCGCCGCACTTGCATATCTTGACGTTGACTCCGTGATACAAGCCGCAACACGCTTCGACGTCCGCAATCACTTGACAGTCTTCGTCGGCGATAATCGGAAGCGCCGAGTGGCGGAAAACTCGCAGCTTGTCATCGCGCGGCGTTTCGATCGGCAGCGGTTGCTCAATGAATTCGACGCCGAGGTCCGCCAACACTTTGGAGTTCGTAATTGTCTCGTCGGCCGTCCAACCGCAGTTCGCGTCAACTCGCAAAACGGCGTCGGTATGTCGCCGCAATTCGGTGACAATTTCAATGTCTTGCGTCGTACCGAGCTTGATTTTGTAAGTACTCCAACCCGCTTCTTCCTGAAGTTTTTCCACCATTCGTTCGATCGGTATCGATCCCGATCGTGAAACTGGAATCAGGCACGTGTTTCCACTCAAGTCCCCAGTCCTGCCAAGCCGAAATCCCAAGATGCTTGCCACGCAGATCGTGTGCAGCCATATCCAGCGCGGACATCGCAAACATGTCACCCGCCATTTCCTGTTGCATGCTCGACCATAGATCCAGTGGCGATTCGGCAATGTATCGATCAAGCGACGATGGGCGAATCTGCTTCAGTGACGCCGTTATCGATTCGTAGCTATGGCCGTAGAACGAATTCTCCGTCACTTCGCCGTAACCACAAACGCCTTCATGTTCCAACGCGACGATCAAGCTCGATTGCGTGGTCATCGTATCGCGAGCGATCGTAAACGCATGCTTCAGCGGCAGGTCTACTCGTGTCACTTTCAATTTCATCTTGCCAACACCTCAAATCGTAAACCGGTGCAGGCGTCGACGCATTGGTCGGCGCCGTTGACGAAATCAGTGACTTCGTCCAGTCAAGGCAATCATCGTAGCAAATTAGCAAATGTCCTGATCAGAAGGGCGTGCGCATTTGCGCAAGAATCGTGCTATTGGGCGCACACTGAAAGGGTTCGTTGTGGGTGGTAAACTCGAACTTGAACCGCGCCGTCGTCTTGCCCGTTAGAATGCTGGCGCGAGAGGCGGAATCGATCGGCGCTGGAGCGTGCGCGTCGGTAAAGCGAAGCCCCGCCTGTGCGAGTTGGAAAGAAATGCCGTTTCGAAGCGGTGGTCCGAGCATCAACTTCGCATGAATCGACGGTTGTAACGCATCTCCGTCGCATTGCAACGAGCAGACGCCTGTTAGACTTCCGGATCCAATCATGAAATACAGCAAAACGGTTTCCTTCCTTTTGGTCCTGCTGGCGTGTTGTTATGCAACGAGCGTCGCCGAGAATGCTGGATCGAAAGCGACCCTGCAGATCTCGCTCTCGACCATCGTCGAGGGCGACTCTGAGTGGGACTGGACACAGGCACGAACGGCGCACGTGCAATCGGCGTCGCCGTTTTGGCTGACAACGGCATCCCGGACAGCGAAGGTTGGTGCGCACGGGTATCACGACGTTTTTCAAAGCGTCAGCCGCGACCACGGCGTGACCTGGTCGAAGATGAGCATGATCCCCTCTCTTCGCCGAACTCAACAGGACGATGGTTACGAGGTCGTTGCGGGAGACCTCTGGCCGATGTGGCATCAAGCGACATCGAAAGTTCTGCTAACCGGAAAGACGTTCAATTTTGAACATGGCACGAAGGAAAACTTTTTGCGCGAGAAGGTCTCTTACGCCGTGATCGACCCCAAGTCGGTCCTCTGCGGTCCCCTTCGTACGATCAAGATGCCTGAACATGACCACGATGGCAAACCGATCGTCGCACCAAACGCTGGATGCCATCAACGTGTGGATTTGGCCAACGGAGAGATTCTGTTACCGATCCGCTACCAAAAGAACGATCGCAAACGAATCTATACGACGATTGTTGCGCGATGCCAATTTGACGGTGAAACATTGACTTACGTCGAACATGGCTCCGAGCATACGATCCCTACACATCGTGGACTCTACGAACCATCCGTAACGCAATTCGGTGACGAGTTTTTCCTGACGATGCGTGCGGATGACGATGCGTTTGTCTCCAAGAGTCGCGACGGCATCCACTATACGCCGCACAAGCCGTGGACATTCGATGACGGCGAGTCACTCGGCAGTTACCACACTCAGCAGCACTGGGTGACAATCGCGAACAGATTGTACCTCGTTTACACTCGCCGAGGAGCGAACAACGATCACATCATGCGGCATCGAGCGCCACTCTTTATTGCCCAAGTTGATCCGGTCACGCTGCAAGTGATTCGATCAACGGAGCAGGTACTGGTGCCAGAGAACGATGCCATGCTTGGCAATTCAGGAGTCTGTCGAATCAGCGACGCTGAGGCATGGGTCACTGTTGCCGAGGGTGGCGTCAGTCGCGGGAAACGCCAGGGCGACAACAATCGCGTGATCCTGGCAAAGATCGTAGCTCGTTAGTTTTTCAACACTGCCTCGATCACCTTTCCTTGGTGAGAAATGGTGAACGCTGACGGAGTTACCCGTGACGCGGCAAACAAGCACTATTCCAAACGACGTCCGTTTGATGGCGCAAGCTGTCGTTCATCGTCCATCCTACTCAATGAACGGGCAAAACCTACAAAGGGCAAGTGGATAAGCTAGGATGGGCGATTCCGAAGTCGCGCCGCCTACTGCTGATTGGCATGGACGGCTGGCGTGGCCGTCACCGATCTCGCTTGACCGTTTGTTATCTCGCCGACTGTTATCAAGGGACCTTACTCCATGAAACCTCTTTTCACGCTCACCCTGTTGCTCGCATTGGCGCACGGCGTGCAAGCCGCAGAACGACCCAATGTGATCATTATCTTCATCGACGACATGGGTTATGGAGATGTCGGTTTCAATGGCGCGACCGGTCCGAAAACACCTAACCTCGATCGGATGGCCGATGAGGGCATGAAGTTCACCGACTTTTATGTCGGCTGTGCCGTCTGCTCTGGCTCACGTACCAGTTTGATGACAGGCGTTCATTACCAGCGTCTGAGTATGAATGCCGTGTTGTTTCCGAACAGTGATCAGGGCCTGAACCCCGAAGAGGTGACGATAGCAGAGGTCCTTCGCAGCGTCGGTTATCAGACTGCCTGTGTTGGCAAATGGCACTTGGGCCACCTGCCGCCATGTCTACCGACGATGCAGGGGTTTCAGTCCTACTACGGCATACCTTATAGCAACGACATGTGGATCGATCCGGCGAACCAGCTCGATGAAAACATCTTGCTGCGCGAGGGCGTGACACTGGATCAGGTTAAAGCGGGACACAAAATCAAGAACGGTGTTCCATTGATGCGTGATGATCGCGTCATCGAGTACCCCGTTGACCAGACTACGATCACCCAACGATACACGGCGGAGGCGATTCGATTCATTGATGAGAACAAGGATGGCCCCTTTTTTCTCTATTTGCCGCACACCATGGTTCACCTGCCGCTGGCAGTTTCCAAGTCATTTGAAAATCGAACCGGCAAGCTGATCTGGGATGCGATTGAAGAAGTCGATTGGTCGGTTGGCGAAGTACTTCAATCACTCAAACGCAACGGGATCGATGACAACACGTTGGTGATCTTTACAAGTGACAATGGCGCAGCGGTCGGTTCCTCGTTGCCATTGCGAGGTAAGAAAGCCAGCGTTTACGACGGCGGCATCCGCGAACCGACTTTGATGCGCTGGCCGGGAAAAATTCCGGCAGGTTCGGTTTGCCGCGAAGTTGCGGCCACGATTGATATTCTGCCCACCTTGGCCAAGCTGACAGCCGCCGAGATGCCGCACCGCCGCATCGACGGGTTGGACATTTGGCCTTTGATGAGCGGCCAGGAAAATGCCAAGAGTCCACATGACACCTACGTTCTGATGCATGGCCCCGGGACGGTGCGAAGCGGTAAATGGAAGTTCTATCCCTGGCCGGAAGGGGGCGGTCGGCAACGAAATGTGGTACCCAAAGATGGTCTTCCACTCTCCAAAGATCCGGTGCAGCTTTATGATACGGTGGCCGACATCGGTGAAACCACCAACCTGGCCGCGAAATATCCGAACATCGTACAACGTCTGCAGTTGGCTTACGATGTCCATGTGGCGGACATCGAAGCGACGAGGCGTCCAACCGCGACCATGATTCGACCCGCAGGGGCGCCGTCAGCGGAAAGACCCGGGGTCCCGAAGAAGAGAAACGCGAACAAGAAGATAACGAACTAATTCACTTCCGTGTGCATGCGGTTGGCGGCGGACTAACTTCAACGTCGCCGTTGAGGACCGATTGGCAGACAAAGCTTCCCCGCACATGCCTACTGCGAAAGGATCCCGACTGTGAATCTAGTCTGCTCTGAGTGTAGCGCCGTGAATCGCGTGCCGGAGTCGAAGTTGCATGACAAGCCGGTTTGCGGCAAGTGCAAGAATTCACTGCTGCCAGCTCATCCGGTCGACTTGACGGACGATACATTCGCAAAGTTCATCGCGAGAACCGATGTGCCAATTCTGGTCGATTTCTGGGCACCGTGGTGCGGCCCCTGTCGCATGATGGCACCTGCGTTTGCGGAAGCCGCGGCGCAACTTTCGCCGCGGATCATCCTGGCGAAACTGAATACGGAGGCCGCCCCGCAGACCGCGTCCCGGTTCGCCATCTCCGGCATCCCAACGATGATTCTGTTTAAAGCGGGTCACGAGGTTTCTCGCCAATCGGGAGCGGTGAACGCGCGGCAAATTGCGCAGTTTGCAGGCGTCCACTGAACGACTGGCGTCGGGTTCGACGGTGTTTGCCGAACGTCGTTGAATGTGGACGAAATGCTGGAACGACTGCAGGACCCTCTGCCGCGGAGTTTTGCTGCTTGCCCGATTTGCCGTCGCTGCAGCGGACGCGGCAGATTGTCATCGGATTCTCAGGTGAGACCGGCAAAGCTAAGTTGGGCGATCGAGGCGGATTACCTACTCCTCCAGACCAGCGGGAAAGTCGCCGATGCCAGATTTTTACCAACATGACCTGATCACGACCATTCATGATCTCAGAACCGGTCAAATCGATCGCCTGGAAGACATGCTTCGCGAGGCGACCAAACAAAGCAAGATTGGCTTGGTCTTGCCGGTCACGGCCTCCGATATGCGAGCCGAGCCGTTTGACCGCATTGTCCAGCAGCTCAGCGAAGCCGATTACGTCGACACAATTGTCGTCACCTTGGGAGTCGCCCCTGACGAGGCGGATTATGCCGAAGCGGTCGCCAAGGTCGCTCCGTTGGGTCAGCGGGCGAAAGTGTTGTGGACCGACGGACCCCAGATCCAGTCCTTGTATCAAGAACTGATCGATGAAGGGATTGCCGTGTCGACCGCGGGCAAGGGGCGCAGCGTGTGGACTGCGTTCGGCTATCTGTTGGCCGATCCAAATATCGACAACTTCGTGCTGCATGATTGTGACATTGTTGACTACGATCGTCTGCTGTTGTCGCGACTGTGTCTGCCGATGGTCCATCCGGGGCTCGATTTCGAGTTTTGCAAAGCCTATTACGCGCGGGTGACCGATCGGATGCACGGTCGTGTGGTGCGACTTTTGGTTTGGCCGCTTGTACGTGCGTTGCTGCAGTCGTTTTCCGAGAGCCGCTTCATTCGCTTTCTGGCAAACTTTCGCTATCCATTGTCGGGCGAGTTTTCATTGACGCGAAATTTGGCGCGAACGAATCGGATCCCCAGCGATTGGGGCTTGGAGGTCGGCACGTTGGCGGAAGTGTTTCGCAACACCTCGTTGAAACGCATTTGCCAAACCGATTTGTGCCGATTGTATGAGCACAAACACCAAGTGTTGTCGTTGGATGACAAGCAGTCGGGACTGATCAAGATGGCTCAAGAAATCCTGACGACAATCTATCGAACACTCGCCAGCCAGGGTATCGTGTTGAGCGAATCGACGTTCATCACGCTTCGCGCTTCGTACTTACGAATCGCACAAGATTGCATTCGACAGTATTCCGCAGATGCTGTGGTCAACGACTTGCACTATGATCGACATAGCGAAGAAGCGGCGATTGAGGCGTTTGCCGCATGCGTCACGTCGGCCGGTGATCTCTATCGTGCCGACCCGAATGGGGCCGAGGCAATTCCGAACTGGACGCGCGTTCGCGCCGCTTTTCCAGATTTTGCCGACCGGCTGCGTGAGGTGACGTGATGAGATTCATCCACTCTGCCGCGAGTAAGTTTCGACGATCCGAAGGGACCACCGCATGACCGACTTCATCAAAGCACACAGCGTTCCCATTGGAAAAGACTTGCGGCTCAAGTCCATCAAGACCAAACACTCGGGGCCGTTCGATGACAAGAGTGACGCCAAGGCGTTTACTGCCGAAACGAATGTCAAGATTCGTGATCTGCAGTACCACATGTATGTCGAGCACAAGCAGTCACTGTTGGTCGTTCTGCAGGCGCCCGATGCGGCCGGCAAAGATGGACTGATCCGAAAGGTACTCGGGCAGATGAACCCACAAGGTTGCCGCACGTACCCTTTCAAAGTGCCGAGCCACGAGGAAATGAATCACGATTTCCTGTGGAGAATTCATCAATGCACCCCCGGCAAGGGAAAGGTTTCGATCTTCAACCGATCCCATTATGAAGATGTGCTGGTTGTGCGTGTCGAAGACCTGGTGCCCAGGGACGTTTGGAAGCGTCGTTACACGATCATCAATGAATTCGAGTCGATGTTGGCCGAATCGGGAACGCGAGTCCTGAAGTTCTACCTTCACATCAGTTCCGAGGAGCAGTTGGAACGCTTCAAGAAACGTTTGGATAATCCGAAGAAGCATTGGAAGTTGAACCCCGGTGACTACGCCGCGCGCGACAAGTGGGACGCCTACCGCGAGGCCTATGAGGAGGCGATCAGCGAGTGCAATACGAAGCACGCACCGTGGTTTGTGATACCGTCGGATCACAAGTGGTATCGAGACGCGTCGGTTGCCGGAATTGTGCACCAGACTCTCAAAGAGATGAATCCCCAGATGCCGAAGGTGGATGTCGATCTGGCCGAGATTCAAATGTTGTACGAGCGAGAGCTGACGAAGTTGGACGAGAAGGGATGATAGCGGTCAGGAAACATACTCCTCCTCTTCTTCGCCAGTGGGTCGAGAGATTTCGCCGGTATCTTCGAGATGTCGAACGATATCAACGATTTTCTGTTGAATCGCTTCGACCTCGCTGACGCGGACGCTGCCCAGGTAGCCCATTTCTTCGCGAAGGTTATCGGCGGCGCGAGAGCTCATGTTGCGCATGATCTTCTCTTGCAACCCCTGGCTGGCACCTTTGAGCGCCATCGCCCACTGGGCCGTCTCGACGTTCTTCAGCAATGACTGGATGTCGCGATCGGCCAGTCGCGAAATGTCCTCGAAGACAAACATCAACCGTCGAATGTCGTCGGACAACTCGGGGTCCTCGCGGCCCAGCGATTCCATGATCGCCCGTTCGATTGATCGTTCGCAGACATTCAGGATTTCGGCAACGCTCTCGACGCCACCGGCGTGACTCTGCTGCTGGTTGACCATGCTGCTCAATCGCATTTCCAAGCCATATTCCAGTTCGTTCACCGCCTCGGGGCTCGTTCGGCCCATTGATGCCACGCGTCGAATCACTTCCAATTGTTTGTCAGAATCGAGTCCGGCGAGCACTTCGGCGGCGTAATTCCCCGGCACGTGGCTGAGCAGAAGTGCGATCGTTTGGGGGTGCTCGTCACCAATGAATTGCAGCAGGGTTTGGGCGTCGACTTTCTTGATAAAGCCGAATGGCATCGCCTCGATCGTCTGCTGCAGATTGCCGATCATCTCTCCAGAGTCACGGCCCAGCGCCTCCTTGATCAGCTCCTTGGCTCGCTCCAGACCGCCGGCGCTGGCATACAGCGAACTCGCCTTGCTGGTCAGAAACTCGGCAATCACCATCTCTTGATCATCACCGCCGACCGATTCGGTTTGAGCGATCGTGATGCTGATCGCTTCAATGAAACGAGGCGGCAGCTGCCCTAGCACTTTGGCCGCAGTCTTCATCGGCAGGCTCATCAACAACACTGCCGCCTTCTTTAGCCCCTGCTCGTCAAAGGAGATAATGTTGCTGCCCGTCGACATCTCGGGGATCCTGCATGGCGCCGCGAAAACAAAACCGTTATCTGTTGTTTATCGGCGCGACGGCGGACGTCGATTCGCGGTCGGCTGAGATTGCCGGTTATGACGTTGATGCCATCTGACGCTTTGCTTCACACGCGGGAAGCTGCGATTTGCCGGATCGCATCGGGTAACGCCTGGCATTCTTGCTGGAAGACTCTGGCAGCGAGCGACTGGGGTGTGTCGTCGTTCGCGACTGGGCAACTTCGCTGCAATAGGATCGGTCCCTGGTCGTACTCGTTGTCGACGAAATGGACGGTGCAACCGCTGAGCTTATCGTGGCTTTCGATGACCGCTTGGTGCACCCTCGATCCGTACATTCCGCTGCCGCCAAAGCGAGGCAGCAGTGAGGGATGGATATTGATCACTCGATGGGTAAAATCTTCCGGGATCAAAACATGTTTCAGAAAACCGGCCATCACAACCAACTCGACAGCAAGGACACGACAGGGCGCAAACATTGCTGCGGAGTATGCGTCGGGATCGGGATAGTCCGACTTGCGGACGATCATCGTGCTGATGCCGTGATCACGTGCAACTTGCACTCCACGCACCTTGCTACTGCTGCTGATCACCAGTCGCAGATCGATTGGCAAGCCGTGCTTGTCGCGATGCTCGATCAAGTTCGCCAGCGATCGACCTGCGCCGCTTAGAAAAACGGCAATCGGCAGCGGCGCGTCGGTCATCCCTTGTGCACTTTCCGCACGAACAGTTCCCCGAACTCCGTTTCGATGCTTTCGGTACCGCCGATTGCCGACAATTCCAATTCGAGGGCGAGCGTTTCCTTGCAGATCGACTGTCGGTGCTCAGCGATCGACATCTTCACTTCATCTTGATCGGTTACGACGCCCACTTCGATTCGATCACTGTACTCGCAATCGATCGCTTTTCGCTGGTTTTGAATGGCGCGAATCAGGTCGTTGGAGATCCCTTCGCGGCGAAGATCGTCGGTCACTTCGGTATTGAGCACCACCACACTGCCGGGTCCCTGTGCGGCTGCCCAGCCTTGACGAGCCTGCAACCGAACCTCGATGTCGTCGCTATCGAGCTGCAGTGGACCATCGGGCAATTCGACTGTCACTTGGCCATCGGTCTGCAGGGAATTCAGCAGGGCGTTTCCGTCGGCCTTTGCCAGCGCGGCCTTGACCGCCGGAATCCGCTTGCCCACTTTCGGGCCAAGACGTTTGAAGTTGGGCACAACGGTGTACTGGACGTATTCGTCGGCTTCGGTCGTGTACTCGACCGCTTTCACATTCAATTCATCGCGAACCAATTCATCATGCTCTTGAAGCCACTCGATTTCGCGATCATCGGCCAACACAACTTCCACCTTGGACAGCGGCAAACGCACCTTCAGCTTCGCCTCGGCGCGGGCGGCACGACCCAGTGATGCGATTTCGCGAAGCAGTTTCATCGATTGTGAAAGATCGTTGTCGATACGATCGGCGATCGGTGCCGGATAGTCGCATAGGTGAACGCTGTGAAGGCCCGTGTCGGCAAACGGCTCGGTCAGCCGTTGCCAAAGGGTCTCGGACAGGAAGGGGACGAACGGAGCGACCAACTTGGTCACTTGCAACAGCGTTTCGTAGAGCGTCCAGTAGGCGTCGTACTTGTCCTGCGACTGGGCGTCTTCGGCCCAAAATCGATCTCGACTCCGACGGACATACCAATTGCTCAGCGCGTCAACCAATCGCACTGATCGCCTGGCAGGCGTTGTAATTATCCAGCGCGTCCATCCGCTCAACGACTGTCTCGATCGTCCGATTCAGCTCCGAGAGAATCCAACGATCGATCTCACTCCGCTGCGATACATTGCGGTAGGTGCTGGCCGATGCCAGTGATTCCGGCGTCAAGTTTTCGTCCGCGGCCGTTGCCAGCCGCGGATCGAATCCATCCATTTCGGCATAGATCGTGAAAAAGCTAAATACGTTCCACAACCGCAACAGGAATTCGGGAATCGAATCCTTGATCGATTGCTCGGCGTAGATGATCGAATTCCAGGGCGGCTGGTTGGCGAAAAAGTACCAACGGAGGGCGTCGGCACCGTAGCGATCAAAGATTTCTTCCGGGCTACGATAATTGCGAAGGGTCTTCGACATTTTGCCGACCTTCTTCGTGAATTTTTCGTCCGGATGACGGGGGATATCCGCTTCATCCAGCAGGATCGTGCCCTGATCGCCTTCGTACCACTGCGACATCATCAAGCCCAAGACGATGCAATTGGCGTACGGATGCGGATACTTGAGGTCGGAGAATGGTAACGAAACGGCCCCCTTGCTGTCCGATTCTTTGATCGCGGAACCGGCACCAAACAGCATCGTGCTAATCGCCAGTTGGCTGTAGAACCAACCGCGTGTTTGGTCCAGCGCTTCGCTGATAAAGTCGGCCGGGAATTGGTCCTGGAAGCGGTCGTCATTCTGGTGAGGCCAGCCCCACTGTGCGAATGGCATGGCACCGCTGTCGTACCAGCAATCGATCACTTCGGTGACCCGTTTCATCCGCGCTCCCGGGACGAACGGCGAATCATACGTCACCGCGTCGATGTACGGTTTGTGGACACGCAAATCGTCGGCCAATTCGGGGTTCGCGGATTTGGCCGCTTCCCAGACGTCGGTGCCAAGCAGTCCCGGTTTTGCCAACAGTTCTTCGTAGCGGGCAATCGCTTCCATTTGTCCCGATTCCTGGCACACCCAGATCGGCAGGGGTGTTCCCCAATAGCGCTCTCGCGATAACGCCCAGTCGACGTTCGATTCCAGAAAATTGCCGAACCGACCATCACGGATGTGTTCGGGTTGCCATCCGATTTGGGCATTGTTCTGCAACATCAACTCGCGAAACTTGGTCGTCCGGATGAACCAACTTCGGCGCGGGTATTGGATCAGCGGATCCTCGCTGGCCCGCCAACAAAACGGGTAGTCGTGCAAGTACTGTTCTTGCAGCAGAAGTTTGCCGGAATCTCGCAGCATCCGGGTGATCGGTTTGTCCGCGTCCTTGACCCAGGTCCCCTTCAGGTCGGCAAACTCGTCGGTGAATTTTCCGTCCGGCGCGACGGCACACAACAACTCCGGGCGATCCCCTTCGACAAATCGCTTTTGCTCGACCATCAACACCTCATGGTCGACCTCACCAAAGGCCGGCGCTTGATGCACAATGCCGCTGCCCGATTCGGTGGTCACGAAATCGGCCGCGACCACCCGCCAATACTTGTGCTGGTCGCCGCCGCCAACCAGTTGGCCCACGGGATCACCGGTCGATTCGCGATAATTTTCCAGTGGCGGTTGATATCGCTGGCCGATCAGCGAGTCGGCCGACACGTGTTCAACGAACGTCAGTTCGCGTTTGAGCTTGCCGGCGATCGTCTCGACCAGAGCCGAGGCCATCACCAGTTCCTGGCCGGTTTCGTCGTCGCGCACGACGCTGTACTTGACATCGGTGGGATGGACGGCCGCATACATGTTGCTGGGAAGCGTCCAGGGGGTTGTCGTCCACACGACCAGCGATCGACCGGGCGAGTCCAGCATCGGGAACAGCACGTAAACACTGGGGTCGGCGACCTGGCGATAACCCTGTCCGACTTCGCCAGCCGAGAGTGCGGTGCCCCCTTGGGCCCACCACCAGACGATCTTGTGGCCTTGGTACAATAAACCGCGGTCGAACAGGTTTTTCAGGCTCCACCAAACGCTTTCGACATAGCTTTGGTGGTAGGTGACATAGGCCTCCTTCAGGTCGACCCAAAATCCGAGTCGCCGTGTCAGCTGTTGCCACTGCTGCATGTAACGCCAAACACTTTGCTGGCATTTCTGGATGAACGGTTCCTCACCGAACGCTTCGATTTCTTCCTTGCTGTGAATGCCCAATTCTTTGCCGACTTCGACTTCGACCGGCAAGCCGTGGGTGTCCCAACCAGCCTTTCGCTCGCAGCGATACCCGCGCATTGTTTTGTAACGGGGAAAAAGATCTTTGATCGAGCGGGTCAAGCAGTGCCCCGGGTGGGGCATCCCGTTCGCCGTGGGGGGGCCTTCGTAGAAAACGAACGGCGGGCCATCGGCGCGGCGCCGCAGTGATTCCCGGTAGATGTCGTGATCGTCCCAGAACTGCAGAATCTCCTCCTCCAACGCCGGAAAATTGGGGCTGCCGGCGGTGGATCGAAAGGGGCTGACAGATGCAGACATTGGTTCGAATAACACAACAAGGAGGGGTGATCGAGTCTCTATCCATGCTGGACCACTGAAATCAAACGACGGTTCACCAGTGCCACGGGTGCCGTGCCAGGTTTGTCGCATTCAAAGGTCCGCCGCTGCGGATTCCGGCCGCCGGGAATCCTGTTCAACTAATCGATGTTGTCAAAATCGTCGAATTCGTCCAATCCGTCGTCTTCCTCTTCGTCAAGCCCATCGCCGCTGCTGAGTCCAAACTCGGCGCTGATCTCGTCTTCGATCTCGATTTCGTAATCGTCCTCAAGCTCTTCCTCGAAGTCGTCGTCAAAGTCGTCGTCGAAATCGTCTTCGTCAATGTCATCAAACTCGTCGATGTCGTCATCTTCCTCGAGTTCGTCTCCGATTCCCGGGCCGTCATCGTCAGTCGTGCCGGGTGCGTTCGGATCATCGTCCGGCGCATCGGAATCGGCGTCATCGTCGTCCAGTTCGTCGTCGTCGTCTTCCAGCAATACCGGTTCGAGGGTCGCATTGACCACGGAAATTCTCTCCGCTGATGGGGAGTTTGCGACACCGCTGGCCTGTGAAATCACGGTTGGGGGCAATTCTTCGCCTTGCAAGCAAGGTTCATCAGGAGCGACCACGGGCATGGGCAAACGATCTTTAAAGCTTGTGAATGAATTTCTGGCCGAGATGGAGTTTCAAGCCAGCAAGAGAATCAGGGAAGGGGGAAAACGGGGACTCGAGCGGTGGGCAGTGGCACAAGTTGGCAATTTGCGGCGTTCTGGAAAGGTATCAAGAGTTTCTCGGCGCCTGCGTTTTTGTCAACGCCGTCGCATCGACAGCGCCGATTCAATACGAAAGCAACTCTTCTGTACTGGTTCCCCTTCGACGGCTTGCAGCGAGTGGGCTAGTCCAGAGATTGCACATTTTGATATCTCGAATCCAGCCGACAAGGCGACGTGGGCAGATTATGTCCGATGTTGGTGAATCTCGAGACTTTGGGCTGTTTTGGCCCTCTTTTTGGCAAAAAAAACGCAACACAAACCCCATTCAACGAAGTTGGACAGCGACAGATCGGATGCTGCATGGTGCTCCATGGCGAGGCCAACCGCATCGATGGCAACGATCAAGCGGCGCTGCGTCAGCTATTTTTCAGGAATCCATCGCTGATGAACCTCTCTCGATTCGCGACTGCCGCCACGATCTTTGGTTCGCTGCTGCTGATCGGCTGCGCGAGCCGGCAATATGGCCACCTGCTGGCGTCGGACGATAAGGACATGGTTGGCAGTCACGCCGCAGGAGCGGCAACTTGGAACCCATTGGTGGACGAAGCGGTCGCGAAATTGCTCGGTCAATGTCCACCGTCGATCCAACCGGTCGCGTTCCAGAGCGACGATGTGCAGTTCGACTCCGCAGCGATCGGTTCGGCTCTTTCATCGGGCCCGGCGACGGTCTGCTTCATCGGGATCGAGAATGCGAGTGCGGAGGAAATGGTTGACTTCAAAGATCAGCTTTACGAGCGAATTGATATGCAGATCAACTCTTCCCCAACGTTTCGTGGCGTCAGCCGCCGAATGGTTGACGCGGCTCTGTTGGAAACACGGCTTCGTCCCGATTCGCTTTTTCTGCCCCAAAATCAAGCCACCTTTGCCGCGGCCCTTGGTCGACAGGGTGCACCGGTCGATTATTTGCTGTACGCCAAGATCACGACCGGCACGACCGACCGAAACAAGAGCAGCCAGCGTGACTACATGTTGACCTTGGAAATGGTCAATCTGCAAACGGGCGAGTTCTTGAAGGAGTCGGCCATGCTCCGCAAGGGTTACTCCAAGACACGCGCTGGCAAGTGGTGGAACTACGGCCCATTCGATCAGGCGGATGGTTGAGTTGAACACTCACCTGTTTCCTGGAAAGGGTCGCTGCGGCCCAATCTTCTGCGGCCCAATCTTGCTGCTAGCTGCCCTTCTGGTGGCCAGCGGATGTGCCAGGTCGTTGAAGTCGATGGAATTGGCGCGTGAAACCTTCGCTGCCGGCAATGTTGCGACCGCGCGAGACACGTTATCGGACCTCGCTGGTTCTCGCGATCGTTGTTCCGACGCCGCGTCACTCGATCTGGCGATGGTCGAGCTGGCTGGGGGCGAAGTCGCTGCGGCCGAATCACGACTACGTCGGCTGCGCGACAAGTTTGATGGGCTGCCCAATGTGTCACCGGTCCACGAGGTCGCTTCGATCGTCACCGACGACACGGCAAGAACGTTTCGTCCGGCTGGCTACGAACAGGTCATGATTCGAGCGATGCTGGCGGTCTGCTCGTTGGCTGGCGACGCATCGGATGCAGAGAGTTACGCGATCCAGGCGACCATGAAACAAACCGAGCTGGCCGAAGCAGCCGCCGAACGCGGGCTGCTTGATGCCGGCGAGATCTATCAACCAATCGCGATGGCGCCCTATTTGCGTGGAATGCTCCGCGAAGCGACGCACCATGATTACGACGACGCGGCACGCGCCTACCAACTGGTCAGCAGCGTCCGCCCTCAATTTGCTCCTGCCGAGGCTGATATCGCCCGGGCCAGTGGAGGGGCGCACAGCGCCCCGGGGCATGGAGTGCTGTACATCCTTGCTTGTGTCGGACGCGGTCCGGTGCTTCGCGAGACGACCGCGCCGACGACCTCCACCGCCCTGTCGATCGCCGGAGCGGTTCTGAACGCCGAAACCAACCAACCGAAGAACGGCAAAGACGGGGCGCCGCTGCTGCCGAACATCGCCTCGGTAAAAATCCCCGAGGTCGTCTTGCCGCCCAGCAACATTGCCGCGGTTGGCGCCCGGGTCGACGGAACCTTGCTCGGAGCGACCCAAACCTTGACCGATGTCAGCGAATTGGCCGTGCGACAAGCCGAAGCCGAAATGCCATGGACGATCGCGCGGGCCGTTGTTCGACGAGTGACGAAAGAATCGGCCGTGACCACAGCCGGCAATTCGCTCGGATTGGACGGGATGGCCGGATCGCTGTTTCACTTTGCCGCTGCATCGGCATGGAGCGGCTCGGAACACGCGGACACCCGATGTTGGGGTCTGCTGCCAAGAGAGATTCAGGTTTTGCGAGCCGAATTGCCGTCGGGACGTCATCAGCTGCAGCTCGAGCCGCTTGGATTTGCCGGTCAACCGATTGCAACGGGTTGTGTCCGTCAAGTCGACATCAGCGATGGTCGAAATCATTACCTGATCGTGATCGCTCCTGATCACGTGATGCATTTGGTCGATTGATTACCGAATGGAGCTCGCCGCGTTTTCGATCAGCTGTTTCTTCTTTCCGACCGTCGGCGTTTGCAGAACGATGCCTATCACGCAGATCGCAGAGAGCGCGACGTGCAGTAGGTTGCTGTCAACGACCATCAACACCAGGTTCAGCATCGCCGCGCCCTCGAGCACGGCTTGACCGACGATCGTCCATGACAGTGACGCCCCGACGAGCTGCTGGGCCGCCGGAGTCAACGAAGCGTCGACGTACAGTGGCAATTCGACCTGTTCACCACTCGACTGAAACTTTTCGATTGCCTGGCGGCGCAACGCCATCGGCACCAACACTGCTGCGGCGCATGCGATCAACGTGACGAACAATCCGATTCCCAGCATGATCAGATCATTCGTACCGCCGCCATCGGCTTGGGCTGCCTGTTCCTCGTTTCCGCCCAACACCAAATACAGCATCACCAGGGCAACGAAAACGATGCCCTGCACCAAGGCAAAAGTGATGATCAAACCGGTCTTCACGGACTGACTGAGCGAACCGCCGCGACGCTCGATGGATCGTCTTCGGTTGAATTTGGATCAATATACGGATTTTGGATCGGTGTATTCATTGGGTGATTCCTCGCTTGCCATCAGGCAGAGTGTCTGTCTGCTGCTAGTCGGATTGGACGAACCGGGATGCCCGCTTGCCCGGGCGCTAGCGGATCAGCACACCTCTGCGTACCGAGAACGCATCGTCGCCTGAGAAGACCAGATGAATGGTGCGGCCATCCTTGCTGATCCACTTGGGTGTCAATGTACTGCTTTCGCCGGGCCCGACGTCCCACGATTCGGTGAAGAAGACGGTGGTCCAGGGACCCCATGGCTGCGGGGCATCATAAATCCCAAATCCGCCCTGAAAACGTGGTCCCTGAGGATGCGTCGATTCGGGCAGCGTTTGGCACCACAGGTATCGGTTCAACCCGGCGTTGTAACAGATTCCTCCACGATAGCAGCGACCCGGATGATCGAACACAGCGCCACGATCATCGATGTTCGGTGACCAAATCGCCTGGCCAGCCGAATCGATCGAGACAAAGAACTGGTAGGATTCTCGTCGGGTGATTTCTTCTTTCGGGACCCGCGCCATGACCATGTGGTCAGCGGCCAGGTAGGCCGACGGCGAATCGGGCGACACGAGATAGACCATCGAGTCTCTGGCACCGGAATCATCGCGACCGAAATTCACAAAGGTCGGGCAGCCGAAGCTGGTCGTCATTTTCCAATCACTCCAGTTCCAGGATTCACCCCGATCGTGTGACCAGGCCAACTGCGAGTTCTGCGCGTTGCGTGCCCACATGTACAGCACTCCGCCGGTCATCAGCAGGCCGCTCGCTTTGACACCGCTGCTTCCCTGTCCGATCTTTTCACCAGACTCGCTCCGTACGTTGGTGCCGTGAAAGTCTTCTGGACCGCCGGTCACGCCGCGCGAATCCCAAGCTGAGTTTCTGTTTCACTTTGGGCGTGAATCCCCAGCCGTCACCATAAGCAGTAAATAGCGAGTCATCGTCCATCCAAGTGATCGGCCAGTTGTCGCTTCCGGTGGCCGCCCGACGAATGCTCTGTGGCGGATCCCAGTGCACGCCACGGGCAACCTTGCTGGGCGGATAGGGGGCGGCCGAGAGGTCGCGAGCCGAGTCATCGGACTCCGGTGGTGGATCGACCGACCGTGCGATCGGTCCCAGAAAGGGCCGCAAGACATCGTAGTGCTTCTCGGTCGGACGTCGTTTCCAAGATGCACCGGCGCGAGCCACGACAATATCCAAGCTGGGAATGACGACAATCAAACTGTCGTACAGCCCCCACGACCAATACGCATCTTCGGGGACGTCGGTAAGCGTGCGATCGGCATTGTTCCACCACAGCAGCCCGTAGTGCCGCGCGGCATCGCCGTGTCCGTCGTCCCATTCCTGCAAATTCGCCAGCCCCGGATCAGGACGACGCACCGCGTCGACAAAACTGCGCGACAGCAATGATCGATCGCGCCAACTGCCGCCGTTGAGATACAACAAGCCGATTCGGGCCATCGCGTCGACATTGGCATGCACGCCTGAACCGAACTCACATCGGACGTATTGATCGATCGTGGCGTCGCGATATTGGTTCTTTCGCCAGTGCAGGTCGTTTTTGGTAATCCCGATCGGGGTAAAAATGCGATCGAATAGCAGCGATTCTATATCGCGTTTCATCGCCAGTGTCACACATTCGGCCAACCAATTCGGCCCGCCATCGCTGTAATGCCAGCGCGTGCCCGGTGCAAATAATAGAGGCGTGTATCCGCCCGGTTTGTCAAAACCCGCTGTTTGCGTCGCCAAATGCCGCAGTGTGATCTTGTCGATCCATCCGGTCTGGCGGTTCGATTCAGGGGGAATCGCGAAGGAAGGATGAACGTTGGATGCCAAGTCGTCTAACCGCAGCGTGCCATCATCGATCGCCAAACCCAATGCCGTGACGCCAATCGATTTGCTGGTCGATTTCAGGTCAAACTTTTTCTTTGTATCGCCCCACGAGGATACGACGCGACCGTGACGCAGGATGATGCCGGCACCGCCACCGGTCAATGCGTATCGACTCGCCTCGCGCAAACCATCCTCTCGCATCCCCATTTCCAAAGCTGACGCGGTGGCCCATGTCTCAGTCGGAAACAACCGTTCCACATGATGTTTTGATTCCTCGGACTTGGCCTCGTCGGACTGCGCCGCAGACCAAGGGACCGAAACGAAAAAAGCAACGCAGATCAGGACACGGGTCATCGTTCACCCAATGGGTTTGCAGGATCGGGATCGAGTGAGCTGATGCATGAACAGGGCAGCGGCCACGGCGACATTCAAACTGTCGGTTCCCAATTGCATCGGGATCGTAACCCGGTCCGTCGCAGCCCGCTGAATCTGCGGATCGAGTCCGGTGGCCTCGTTGCCAATGATCAGGACCATTGCCCGATCGTCGTTCATGAATTCGCAGAGCGGCGTCGCATGATGATCGAGCGTGGTGGCGATGGAGCGAAGATTCATTCGTTCTCGGAGACCTGCCAGTTGGATTTCCGGCTCATCCAGTTGATAAAGTTCGAGCCCAAACACGTTGGCCATGCTGACACGAATCACCCGACGCGCGAGCGGATCGATCGTTTTGGGTCCGATCAGAACATGACGGATGCCAAAACAAGCCGCCGAACGAAAGATGCTGCCAAGATTTTCGAGTTCCGTCACACCGATGACCGCCAGCGCCACAGGCGGATCATTGTCGGCGAATCGGAATCGATCGATCGAGCGCAGTGGCAGCCGCCTGCCACATGCCATGACTCCCCGATGAAAATCGAATCCGACCAGTTGTTTCAACTGTTCCCGGGGCAGCGAATAGATCGACGTGTGAGCATCCATCTGGGCCGCGAATGGTTGCTCGTGACCGCGCTCGACCACGACTGATTCCACGGCATACTGGCTGGCGATCAATCGCTCGACCGGTAACCGACCTTCAACAATGAAGTGCTCGCCGCGTCGCTGCGCCGCTGCGTGGCGAAGATTCGCGTAGGGCGCAAGCCGAGCGTCCTCGAGATGATCGATCGGCTCGAATCGTGCTGCATTCATGATCATCGGTTTTGGAGTCGTTTGGGACACACCGACCGGGAGCTTCCTGGTTATACACGATCGGCGTGCGCCGCCGATCGGCGACCTCGGTTCGTGACCGGTGACAAAGACCAGCCAACGGATGTCGACCCGGTCCCCAGACGGACTCGATGTCAGCGATTTGGCCGGGGGGGAAGGCAGGCGATGGCTCGGTCGACGTCGTCTGAGAACGGCCTTCGAGAGACAAAAAAAGAGCGGTGAGGCGATGCGCCGAAGCATCACCTCACCGCTCATCATTCAAATCCGCGAGAGAAAGTTGCTGCCACCGCGTCGCGATCCCACACCACAACGCGGACAGAAAACCCGCTCCTAATCAAGCGTCGGATCGACCCACTCAGCCGATCCTTGCCGGTATGGATTAGGAATCGACCGGCGACGGCGATGACTCGGATCGTAACCGTCGTTTGGTTCCGAAAGAGTTGTCGGACGGACAAGCGGTGACGGTTGTAACGATCGCAGCGGTCAGGAGGAATCGTATG
Organism: Pirellulaceae bacterium; assembly: GCA_963734865.1. GTDB lineage: Bacteria > Planctomycetota > Planctomycetia > Pirellulales > Pirellulaceae > CBDCUW01. The sequence continues at coordinate 348,916 of CAVTIV010000013.1, read as the reverse complement.
CGAAGAAAACGAATGGCTCCGTCGAGTCGCTGGGAGTCTTTCTCGACCCAGCCGGATCGTTGAATCAAGATAGCGGTCGTTGGCCCATTCATCCTGAACCAGATGTGAAAACCTGATGTATCGATCCGCCCTGTTGATTTGTGTTTTGATGTTGATCGCCTCGTCTCCGAGTGCGGATGCCGCATCTCCTGCCGGTTCGTGGCGTGGCTCTTGGTCGAGTCAGACCAGCGGTCATCAGGGGCCGATGCGAGCCAGAATTCGACCGACCGGACCGAATACCTATCGCGCGATCTTTGTCGGGCGCTTCGCAGGTGTTGTGCCCTTCGTGTACCCGGCAAAGTTGCAGCGAGTCGCCGGCACATGCGATTGCTATACGTCCAGCCAGCGGTTGCCACTGCTGGGCACGTATCGAATGACCGCCCATGTGACGTCGGGTCGCTTTTACGCGACGTTTCAGGGCAAGAAAGACCGCGGCACCTTTGACATGTCGCGTTGATCGTGTCGGCAATTCAGCCAACCGATGATTGCGGCGTTGCAGGCGGATCTTCGCTGGACGTTCCTGGTGGTGACGTCAGTTGCGGTCCCTGGTCGTACGGCCCCGTACGTTGGATCCCCGGTCCGTAGATATCGCGATAAAGCAAATACATCGCGCCGAACGAGATTGGCATGAACAGAATTGCTGGGACGTAGCACATCATCGTCAAGATCAGCGACACAAACATCAGCACGATGACGAACCCCAGCACGCCCCAAAAATTCTTAACAACGCCGCGAAAGCTCAGCCGAACCGCGGCCATCGCCTTCACATTCCGATCAACGATCAGTTGAAAGACAAACAGGAACGGCACCGTGACGAACATGTTCGCGATCATCATCACCGGATAGAGCACAAAGAACATCGTCAAGGAAACCGTGGGGGGCCCTGGCGGACCGTTTCCGCCGTTCGCGGCACTGGCCATGACCGGCATCATCACCAACACAAACATCACGATCATGAACGGGATGATCACCAACATCGATGCGGCCAACAGCACGAGCATGGCCAGCAATGATTCGACGAAATAGTCGAAGCCTCGAAAAACCGTCGACAACTCGACTCGAATTCCCTGTTCGCGGTGGATGTAGCAGAGAAAGATCCCGGCCATCATCGCGCCCATGATCAAGCCCAACGGCACGGCCGACCCGACCAGCACGGCCACCAGAGTGATTCCCAAAAACAGCCAGTATTGGTCACCGACCAAGGCGTAGGCGCGCTTGATCAGCTCGATCGGACGCACATGGACTTTCCGGATCCCAAAATCAGGAGCCGACACATCTTGGACCGGTATGTAGGGATTCGAATTGCTCATGATCACGTTTCACGGTACGACGATTCCAATTGCAGCGATCAGGCGAACCCGATCAGGCGATTCGCCGCCCGCCATCCGGTGGGCGATCTCAGTGTAGCATCCGGGGTGATCCAATACCGCGTTGGCAGTCGGCCGGTCACCGTTTAAATTGAAGAGTGACGCGATGGCAGATCGAACTTTCCCGAACCGGCCCGAACTCCACTGTTCCCACAATTCCCATTGGCCCTTGTCTGGTCGACGATTGATAGCTGGATCGTCGTCACTGCGTCGTTGGCCACGGCGGCTTGCGCGATCCCGGGATGCTTTTTGTTTCTAAGAAAACAGAGCATGATTGCGGACGCGTTGACGCACGCAGTGCTGCCGGGTGTCGTTGCGGCCTTTGTGCTGGCCGGGTATTTCGAGTCCTGGGGTTGGATCGAACATGGCGGCGGTTGGACCGTTCGCCAATTGCTGATATTCGCCGGCGCAATGGTTGCTGGCCTGCTGACGGCCTACCTGACCGAATGGGTTTCGCAAAGTGGTTGGATCCGCGGTGACGCCGCCCTGGGAGTCGTCTTCACCACGCTGTTTGCCCTGGGCCTGATCATGCTTCGCCAGTTTGCAGACAAGAGCGACGTTGATTTGGATTGTGTCTTGTATGGACAACTCGAGACGGTGGGGCTTGCCCGAGTACCCCGCGAAGCGATCGCCTGCGGGATCATGCTGCTGGTCAATCTTGTGCTGGTGTTGGTGCTGTTCAAGGAATTGATGATCACCACCTTTGACCCACAATTGGCCGGGGCACTCGGATTCCAGCCGCGGTTGATGCACTACGGACTGATGACTGTGACGACCGCGACCGTGGTCACCGCCTTTGAGGTCGTTGGCAGCATCATGGTGATCGGCATGTTGGTCATTCCCCCGGCGACCGCCTTCTTTCTCACCCGGCGGTTGCGACCGATGATCGTGATCTCGGTCATCGTTGCGGTCAGCGCATCGGTGTTCGGCCATCTGGCAGCGATCACACTGGCGGGACCTTTGACGACGGCTCTGGGCTTACCCTACGTCGATAGCGTCAAGACGTCCGGTGCGATTGTGATGGTGGCCGGTCTGCAGTTGCTGATCGCGTTGTTTGTGGGACCCGAGCGAGGCATCCTGGTCGATCGATACCGCCACCAAGATGACCGGCCGGGTCGCTATCGCGAGAAGCATTCGCTGGGATCGGGGTTGGAAGCACTGGGGGCCGGGTTGCCTCCATCACAAAAAAAATAGGCTTTGTCACCGCACCCTATTCGGTGCCCGTTTTTCAAAGGGAGCGAAGGACTCGCAAATTGATCACGTCCCAATCTTCACCACTTTCCTCGTCGGTCCCTTTTTCGGTTTCCAGGTAACCGGGTAGAGCTCCCAACAGCCGATCGGCGAAAACATTGCGAAACCCATCCAATCCGATTTCGCCGCGGCCGATGTGTTCGTGACGGTCGACACGGCTACCCAGCGGTTTCTTGCTGTCATTGAGATGCAATGCGGCAATCGCATCGGGCGGAAAGAGATTGTCGATCTGCTTTCGCAGCTCGGCGAATCCGGATCGAGTGTTGATCTGGTAACCGGCCGCGAACGCGTGGCAGGTGTCCAAACAGATTCCCACGCGCTGCTGCGAGTTGATTCCATCGAGCATCACGGCGAGCTGACCGATTGTATGACCGAGGCAGGTCCCTTGGCCGGCCGTGTTTTCCAGCAGCAGGCGGCAGGAACCGGCCTCGACTCGGTCCAACGCTTCGCTGACCGCGTCGACGATCCGGGCGAGCCCGTCTTGTTCGCAGCTCTTGGTGAAGGCACCCGGGTGAACGACCAATCCTTCCAGATCCAATCGATTCGCCCGTTCCAATTCGACGACCAGGGCATCGATCGACTTTTGAAACAGCGTGTCGTCGGGGGTCGCCAAATTGATCAAATAGGAGGCATGAGCGATGGGGTGGGTCAGATTGGAATTGGCGAACGCTGTTTTCCATCCCGCGACCGCCTCGTCGGTCAGCGGTTTGGCCGCCCATTGGTTGTTATTCTTGGTGAATATCTGCAGGCAATCGCATCCGACGTCGACGGCGCGGTCAACCGCTTTGTCGAGTCCGCCTGCGCAGGAAACGTGAGAACCGAGAATCATCAAAAAAGCCTTCAACTGGACTCGTAAATCAACCTGACACCAGCACAATGATATCCATAGAGACCGGCTTACCCGACGGGGGGCACCGGCTTGCCCGACGGGGGACACGGCGACCGTTCATCGCTTTGCCGGTACTCTTTTCAGAGTGAACGATTGGAACGAACAACCGATGAACGAACGAGAAGTTATCATTGAGGCGAGGTCGATCCTTGCTGTACTACAGACAGGATCCACGCCACCGGGATTCCACAGCAACAGGCTGAACAGAAAGACGAATCCGCTTCGACGCAAACTGTGACTGTTACCGACATCGAGTCGATCCTGCAGACAGGCATCCGCCAAATAGGCGAGGCGATTACCGTAGCTACGCAGTCGATTGCAACGCCAGCAAAGAAACGATCGCGAGTCAAGACTGACCAGTGGGAATCACTGGGAAATAGATAATTCCCGGCAAACACCTACTCAGAAAATTGATTTTTTTTTAGCCCGTAAGCCACGGGCTTTTTCTACGTCAGCCACTGGGAAAACTCTCATTCCCTCCCAGTCACGGTTTCAATCTCACCAACTCGTTTTTTGGTGAGTCAATGAAATCTCAATGGCCTGAATGGATGCAGCTCGAAACGGCGGCCGCCTATGCGGACGTTGATTTGCGAACCGTCAAGCTGTGGTGTGCCGCAGGTACTTCCCCCATTTTGCGAACAGGGTCAGTGCATTTTCCAGTGCGAACAGGGTCAGTGCATTTTCATCGAGGTAAGATGGGGAAGACGGGTCGAGGTAGGTTGAAAGAGCCCTCTGTTTGCGAAAATCACCCCCCGTGCCAGCTTGCTGTTACGGCACGATCTTCTCTCCTTTTGCTGCTCGCCCTGCCGTTCCTAGGGTCTGTCCTGCGCGTTCGAAAATGCGCTGACCCCGTTCGGACTGTTAAGAAAAGGAAAACCGCGAAGAGGCTGTGAGTTTTTGCTCGTTTGTGTCTTTCCACGTCTCCTCGAATCGGATTTTTGATTTTTCGAGAAGATTTCGCGTGGCGATCAGCTGTCAGCAACGGCAATCGATTCCAGTTGCCTCGAAAGCTCACTCGCGATCGGTGAGCTTAAGTTAGCTTCGATCTCCTCGATTCGGTCATGTTGCCATCACTGTCTCCAAATATCCGAGATTCCGCAGCCGAGTGAAGTTAAAGGCCAGCACATGCCACAGCGTTTGCGCCTTGGCTTTGGCCATTCCTCGAACACGAAATTGAGTCAAGCCGCGATTGCGGCAATCGGCGTTGGGAAACTCGGCAATGCTCGGACGCTGTTTGTAAATCTCTTTAGCCTCTGTGGTTCCCATCCGCTGGCGAAATGCCGCCATCTCGGCTGTGTCACGACTTTTCGCTGCGTAAGGATCTTTGCCTTCTGCTAACTGTTGCTCTTCGCGGAACAGCGGGGCGTAGACACCGTTTCCCAAACGGGGTCAGTGCCTTTCCGGCGAACCCCAAACGGACCCCAAACGGTTCTCCAAACGGGGGCGGCCCCAGGGGACGAAATCGGAACCCCAAACGGGGTCAGTGCCTTTCCGGCGGGCGGCAGGTCGCACGCCAGGGGACGAAATCGGAGGACTCGGCGAAGTAACGGAATTAAAACACTTGACCCACCCGCTCAGAAGTGTACATTTGGCCATGTCCCCGACCCCCTGGGAGATCTGGCCATGACCCGAACGCGACGTTGCGATGTCTTCGATCCCGATACAATCGGCCTCTACCACTGTTTCAATCGAGTCGTCCGGCGAAGCTTTCTCTGTGGCTTCGATCCCGTGAGCAACCACGACTATTCGCATCGCCGGCAATGGCTCCTGCAGCGACTGAAGTATCTCGCCAAACACTTTGCCGTCGATGTGCTCGGCTACGCGATCCTTTCCAATCACTATCACCTGGTCCTTCGCAATCGGCCCGACCAAGTGCGGGCGATGAGCGATGAGCAGGTCGTCCGGGCTTGGTTGAGGATCTGCCCGAACTCCCAACGGCGCCCCGATGGCACCGCCGGTGAACCGACCCCGGCGGAGGTTCGACGGCAGCGGCAGCGGCCCGGACAAGTCCAGGAACTTCGCAAACGACTCTCCAACCCCTCCTGGCTGATCCGACAACTTGCCCAGTACATGGGGATTCGATGCAACGCCGAAGACCAAATCGCCGGCCACTTTTGGGAGTCACGTTTCGGCATGCGCCGATTGCTGGACGAATCGGCAGTGCTGGCCTGCCTGGCCTACGTGGATCTCAATCCCATCCGCGCCGGGATGGCCGATTCTTTGGAAGGTTATCCGCATGTGTCGATCGGCGAGCGGTTGCGGACGCTGGATGATCGAGCGGTTGACTCTTCGGATTGGCTGGCACCGCTGGAACTTGCCAGCCAGAGTGATGGCCAATCGGTCACGGTGGTCAATCGCTTGTCGCGGCGCGAGTTGGAGGAGCACTTGGCGGCCCAACAGCAACAACCCCTTGGCTGCCTGCCGATGACCCTGGAAGACTACGCGAATCTGTTGTCTTGGCTATCGGGCAAACCGAGGAATCGTGCGGGCACGGCTCCCAAGGTGGATGGCGCCTCGATCTTAGCAAGGCTCCGTCTCGATCCGGTTGAGTTCGCCGAATTGGTGAGTTGCTTCAGCGAGCGATTCTTTACGGCGGTGGGTTGCCCGGCATCGCTGGATGCCGAAGCGAAACGTCGCGGTCGTCGCCGGCTCAACGCCCCTGGCAAGCGATCGCTCAAGCCGTGTGGCGGCGGCTAGATCGACTGGCGACCACCTCTCTCTGTGGAATGCTTCAATCTTTTCTCCGTCGACTTGCGGGCAACCTCTGCGCCCTGCTGGCTGAACGTCGCTTCGTTCATGCTCGGAAGCTGCCGCTAGCCGACGATCAAGCATGACCTCTCCGCGATCACCGCGACCGAGTCGGTCATCCAAGCCAAGAATCGGAGATCCACGATCGAAGTACGCTCCTTGAAAAAGCACTGGCCCCCTTCTGAGTTGTGAAAAAGCACTGACCCCGTCCGGACCTGACCCCGTCCGGACCTCCTTGAAAAAGCACTGACCCCCTTCTCATGAAAAAGCACTGACCCCGTCCGGACCTTTGCTCTTGAAAAAGCACTGACCCCCTTCTCATGAAAAAGCACTACCCGTCCGGACCGACCCCGTCCGGACCTTTGCTCTTGAAAAAGCACTGACCCCCTTCTCACTCTGACCCCCTTCTCATGAAAAAGCACTGACCCCGTCCGGACCTTTGCTCTTGAAAAAGCACTGACCCCCTTCTCACTCTTGAAAAAGCACTGACCCCCTTCTCACTTTGAAAAAGCACTGACCCCCTCACTCTTCTCACTGGCAAGCGCGATTGGCTCTCGCTCACAGTCGGGAAATGGCCCGTCAACAGGAAGCGGAATTGAGAATACTGGTGGCGGTCGTCGATAGTCTGCGAACCCCACTCAAAGTCGCCGAGGAGATCGAGTCACTACGCCGTCGTGAATACAATCGTTTGCTGGCTCTTCAAGGCGATGACGTCGTCACCGCTCAGGAAACCCAACAGGCTTTTGCACTGCTGCAAGCCGCGGCCGCAGAATTGAAAACACTACAGTCAAAGTTGCGGGAAAGAGAGTCGAAGCTGGGTGCTTGGAACGACCTGCAGCGATAACGCGTGCGGTAAACACGTCCGTCGGTCGATTTCTTGTCCAATGCGATCGCGGGACTCGCAATCATTTTCCAATTTTGGGGTCCGCTAAATGACGCCAGTAGAACTCAACAATCCAAAGGGATCGGGTACAAACTTTTCGTGTGTTTGGTGGTCAATCCTCCGCACAACTCGTCGAGCCTGCCGTGGTTGCCGCAGTCGCCACACTTCGCGCCCAGACGATCCGCCAGGGAGGCTCCCATAAGAAGTAGACCAGCAGCGCCGAAAACGTGGCACTCAGTGACAACGGCAACTGCATTCGCTCGAAGACGCTCAGTGGTGACAGAAAACAGTCCCAACCCATCACGAAATGAAGGGCCCAGATTCCGGTTCCCACCAGCATGCAGGCATTGGCCGCTCGGCCGCTACGGGGAACCGAGTACAACCCCAGCATCAGCGGCACGAACAAGCCAACCAACGTCAGCAGATACGCCTCCTCGAGCAGTTGGTAAGCATTTTCCCCCACGTAGGCCAGGATCAAACTGCACACCGCAACGGCCAGCACCGCAACGCGGTTGCTCTTCAATGTGTCGACCTCGCCGAATCGGGGGAATACGTTCTGCGCCAGCACGCTGGCTGGCGACAGGATGGCGCTATCGATGGTCGAGAGAATGGCCGACAGCAGCGCCACGACAAAGATCACTGCCACAATCGGATGCAGAAACGCGTGGGCCAGCGCCGGCAGCACCTTGACGTCAACGTCCTGGGGGAACAACAGATTTCCGGCCAGCGCCAGCAGCAGCGGGATCGCTCCGAAGGCGAGGTACATCCCACCGGCGATGAAGCAGGCTCGCCGGGCCGTCCGTTCCGAATTCGCGGCAAAGATCCGCTGCATCAAATCTTGTCCGGGAAGATTTCCCAGCGCCCCGATCGCGAATACCCCCAACCACCCCAGCAGCGCCGTAGCGTCCGACAAGGGGACCAACACAAGCATCTTCGAGTCGGTCTCGTTCCCGATCCGAGACAGCCCCGACCAAGCATCACCGCCCCCGAGTTCAAGCAAGACCACGGCCGCCAAGACAACGAGTCCGCCGAGAACCAGCGAGATTTGGACGGCGTCGGTCAGCGTGACCGACCACATCCCGCCCATCAACGTATAACCCGTTCCCACCGCCGCGACGATCAACAATCCCGCGACCACAGGGATTCCGAAAAACAGATGCAGCACCTCCGCCAGCGCCGTGAACTGGGCCGCAATCCAACCGAAATAGCTCGGCACCAGAATCAGCGAGGATAGGATCTCGGCCGAAGATCCAAACTTGCGCCGGAAGAAATCGGGCACGGTCAGCAACTTCATCCGCCACATCGGTCCGGCAACAAACAAAGCGGCCAATAAAAGACAAGTCCCGGCGCCAAACGGATCGAGCGCCGCCCGCCGCAGTCCACCCATTCGTACTTCATCCGCCGCTGTCAGGATCGTCCCCGCGCCAAACCACGTTGCCAGCAGAGTCATCCAGGCGAGCGACAGTGGCAAGCGGCGGCCTGCTACCAAGAAATCCTCCACGTTATGGACCTTTTTCCCCGCCAGGTAGCCGATGACGTACATCACCACCAGATACACAGCCATGGAACCGGCCAGCAGCCACTTGAGCGATGGCTCGATCTGCAACACGACAATTTCTCCATCGAGAGAAAGCGGTGATCCGGTGCGTCAACCACGCTCCGTTCATTGGCAAGCCTTCGGAACGATCGTCAGGCCCTCAAATCGGGAACGGCACCTTCGTTTTTTTGCGAGCTTGCGGACTGCCTCCGACTCCGCCATCACTCATCGCTTGGACGAGACATCGGACGATGACGGCGATTGTTGTTCCAAATAGCGGTTGGCAATCAGTTCCCCCAAGGCAACGATCCCCTCGGTGGTGATCACGATCTTCTGCTCCTGCCCGGGAAGTTGCCACGCTTGAATCAGAATCAAGTCGTCGTCTGCCGCCGCAATTTTTTCCAATTCGCCGCTGACATCGATCTCGTTGACGCGTTCATCGTCTGTGGGAGGTTGCTGGCTGACGTACCACTTCAATGAAGGCGATCCCAAATCTTTTCGACTTTGATCGACCATCGCTGCCAACCACTGCGGTGCACTCTTACGGTACTGACCCATCGACATGTCATTTTCGCCGAGGTGATAAAAGATGCCGGCTAGCTCGACCGAGTGTCCTCTGTCCCTCAATTCTCGGATCGACTGTTGGATGAACGCGATGAACGAGGGGTACAGGTTTCGTGATTTGGCGATGCTTCCCTGGGGTGTCCAATCATTGATCTGGCTGCCACTGTGCGTGAATTTGGCGATCGCAATGTTATCCGATAGCGTCCTTTGAAGCGTCTGTCCAAAGCTGAGTTCGGGGCCGAATGTATCGTAATAGCCTGCCGGGCCTAGCGGCTCCCACGACTCGGACTTCTGGTAACCGCCTCCGATGCTGTACTTGTAAGCAATGGTTGGGTTGTCACGAACCAGCGATTCTTTTCCGGCCAACCGTTCCAGTTCTTGAACGAAGGCGCGCTCTCCCTCCATATTGCGATGACCGGCCAGAACAAATAGTTTGACGGGGCTTCCGTCGGCGAAAGGCCACGTTTCTAGCGGTCGCGCTGTCTTCTGCGGCTTTCCAATCGTCTTCAGGTAGGCTGCGGCATAGTTCATTCCATGTTCAAGTTGCCCCAGCGTTCCATAGTGATAGTGCAGACCAACCCCTGCACCAATTTCCACACCGATATGCGAGGTGGGAATGTACTGCGCAAGTGGGTCGGCGCTCGTGACCGATCTCTGCCCTTGACTGATTGCGTACATTCGAGGACGCAAATCCATCCCCCAAATCGTCTTGGTACACAGTTCTCCGATATAGAACGGCAAATTCGGTGTCCTCAGATCGCGGCGCCATCGGGCCAGAAAATTTTTCAGGTTGGCGCCGTAGTTGGACATGTACTCTTCGTTGAACATGTCGTTTTCACCTTGATGCCAGATGAACCCTTCGATGCGATACTTGATCTTCTGTTTGTCTAACTCGGCCAGCGCCGTTCGGACCCACTCCAAGGTCAGCGGGTACATCTCGAAGCCGGAGGGTTGATCCGGGTTCCAATCTCCACCCAAGTGTGTTCCGCCCGCGGCACACTTGATGATCGCAATCGGCGCATTGATCTCCGAACTCACTTTTCTGGCAAAACTCAATTCGGGGCCAACGACACCGTTCACCGGTTGCAGGTCGACCCAGCCATCGGACTTCATTTTGTTTTCGCGGCCGATGCAGTAGGAGAACTTGACAGCGGTTTGCGGCTTTTCCAGTCCGGCAAAAGGCGGAAAACGAGAGATGTCCTGCACCTTGGAATCCGAGCCCACCATATTGGACTGACCCGCGAAAATGAAAACACGAAGCGTGTCGGAATCATCGTCTTGCTGTGCCTGCAATGGCAATGCGATGCAAGCAAGAAAAAGACAAATACAGGCGATGAGAGTCGGCGCCGGTTGGGTCATGGTGATTCTTGGTGTTTCGAATAGGCCGATGAAGTTGGGCGCTCGAAGAATGCCTTGCGAGTCGCGCATGCACGCTAGCAAGCAAATGGCTCCGTGGATACCGCGGCCACAGTTTCCCGCCACCAAGTATTCTCGCCATGCCCCCCCACCGAAAAAAAAGGGGGTGGTAGGGCTTCCCGGTGTTGCTCCTGACAAGCGACGACAACGGTGGTCGATGCGAATCCCCCCCTCCCCCCTCGGTCACCGTGTGAATTGATCTAAACGCCTGGGGACCAGAATGCTACGATTGCCGCGGTAGGGCGCCTCGAACACGGCGTGGGTTGCCTGGCAGAGTGCTCTGTGCGAACACACCCAGCCGTTTCCGCAGACATCCATTGCCGTGGTCGTGACACGATCAATCGTCATCTGAAATTCGGAGAATCCAAGGATGGGTCATCTCTTTTCTGCTGAAACCCAACTCGATGCGATCAAAGAGGTCTTGAATTCGGTTGCCGAACCGTTGGATCTGAATGTGTCGGTGCGACTATGGAATGGCGACGTCGTTCCTCTCGGAAACAGGGTCGATGGAAGATACACGATCTCGGTCTCCGGACCCGGCGTCATCGGATCGATGCTGCGACGCCCGACTCTGGAAACTCTGGTTCGGTTGTACGCGACGGGACAGATTGCATTCGAGGGCGGAGATCTGATGGAGTTTTCGGAGGCTCTGCAAACCAACCGGTCCAACCGCCAGCGATTGAAGCAGATCAGCAAGACGATGTTGGTCAAGCGAACCTTACCGTTTTTGTTTGCCAAAGCCGAAAGCGTCGAACTGCGTCAGGGTTTCGATGATGATATGGTCGGACGAAGAGAGTCGAAACGAGACAACACGGATTACATTCAGTTTCATTACGACGTCAGCAATGACTTCTATCAATTGTTTCTTGGCAGCGAGATGGTGTACACGTGCGCCTACTTCAAGGACTGGACAAATTCGCTGGACCAGGCGCAGCACGACAAGATGGACATGATCTGTCGCAAGCTACGACTTGAACCGGGCGATCGAATGTTGGATATCGGTAGTGGCTGGGGCGGGTTGATTTGTCATGCCGCTCAGCGGTACGGAGCCAAGGCTCACGGCATCACTCTTTCGCAACAGCAATACGATTACACCACAGCGAAAATCGAAGAACTGGGACTAACCGACCAGGTAAGCGTCGAGATCTGTGACTATGCCGATCACCAGGGGACTTATGACAAGATATCCAGCATTGGTATGTCCGAACACATCGGCGTGGCGAATTACCCTCGCTACTTCAATAAGATCAATTCGATGCTGCGTGATCGCGGCGTGATGCTCAATCATGCAATCGCGCGGCGAGCCAAAAAGTCAAAAAGACATGCCCGGCGGATTCGCCCGGAACGGAAGTTTATCTTGAAATATATTTTCCCCGGTTCCGAATTGACACCTGTCGGGATGACCACGGACTTCATGGAGAATAGTGGTTTTGAGGTGCACGACGTCGAATCATGGCGTGAACACTATGCGCTCACCCTTCGATATTGGTGCAAGAATCTTTCCGCCAACAAAGACGCGGCGATCGAGTTGGTTGGCCCGCAACGCTATCGATTGTGGGTTGCCTACCTGGCCGGGGGCTCGACGGGATTCACCGCCGGCTCGATCAAACTGTTCCAGGTCGTGGCCACCAAACGCGCCACCAAGGGACTCTCAGGAATGCCACCGACACGCGCAGACCTGTATCGCGCCGCTTAGCGATTTCAATCGAGTCCATCGCGTTTCAACAGTCCATGAATCGTCGCGACGACGTCCCCGCGTAGATCGGCAATGTCATTCTGCTCACCGAGATCGGCGGTCAAATCATAGAGCCGCCAATCACCATCGGGCCGATTCGATGGTGCCGCGGATTGCTTCTTGTCGGGACGATACTTCACTAGCTTCCATTTTCCGTATCTCACGCCAACCGAAGTGGCACCTTCGTCGCTGGCCCAATACAGATACTCGTGCTTTCGCTGAGCATCGTTGTTACCCAACAACGTGGGCAGATAGGAAATCCCATCGATTCGCGGAGGCGCATCGGTACCGGCGATTTCACAGGCGGTGGGCAAAAAGTCCCAGAATGCCGAAGGATGATCCGACTGCGTGCCGGCAGCGACGGTTCCCGGCCACCTGGCGATCAGCGGGACCCGAATCCCTCCCTCATGCATCGATCGTTTGTAACCCTTCAGCGGACCATTGGAATCAAAAAACTCGTGTTGATGGCCTCCTTCCTGGTGCGGCCCATTGTCCGATGTGAATAAGACCAAGGTGTCTTTTTCCAAATCGAGTTCTTTCAACAGTGCGATCAGTTTTCCGACATCGCCGTCCATTCGCGACACCATCGCGGCAAATCCCTTTTCGGGATTCGGCCAATCCTTCTCGGCATAGGCTCCGTAGTCCGGCACCTCCATTCCGTCGCCGTTGACGCGGCCGCCTTCGTTGTTGGCATGAGGAATGGTCCAATGGATGTGCAGAAGGAACGGAACGTCTTTGTTTAAACGAACGAAATTCAAAGCCGCGTCCGTCATGAAGTCGTGTGCGTAGCTGACCCGTGATGTCGAAACTCGGCCACGCGCCTTGGGGTCACTGCTAAGCATGTTGCCCGGCAACGGTACCTGCCGCTTATTTTCCCATAGAAATGGTGGGTAGTAATTGTGCGCGTTGCCTTGATTCATGAACCCGAACCAATAGTCAAATCCATTGTTGTTGGGATGGCCTGCGTTTTCGATTTCGCTGGGAACGTCAACGTTTCCGAGCGACCACTTGCCGACACCGCCGGTTGCATAGCCCGCCTCCTGCAACTGCCGAGCCACGGTCGCCTCGGTTCCGCTCAGACTGCGCGCCCGATTGCCCGTCAATCCTGTGTGACCGACGTGCTGTCCCGACCAGAGCACCAAACGCGACGGGCGACACACGGTGTGCCCCGCATAGTGATCGGTAAACCGCATGCCTTCGGCCGCGAGTTGGTCGAGGTTCGGTGTCTGAACCACTTTTTGGCCGTAGCATCCCAAATCGCCATAACCCAAGTCGTCGGTCATGATGTAGATAATATTCGGGCGATCGCGGGATTGGGTGCGCAGCGTTATCGCGGAGTTGACAAGCAAAATGACTGCCAGGACGGCCGACATGATCAGCCTGGTCATTGTCCACCCCAAACGAAACGGGAATGTTCGGCGGCGATCCTGGACGTTGGATAGGCATTGGCGCATGTTGAATCCGCTTGTTCATTGGAGGCGTGAGTCGCGAGTTTGCGGTCAATCCGGCCTTGCGGATCTGTGGCTCGCAACAGAACACCAAGCGGCAGCGCTCGGCAATCCGGATCCTGATCGCTTGGCAAGACCGAACCAAACACGGTACGTCACCCGATTGTCTTCTCTCTCTTTTCTCGGGTCAATTCCCGAGAGTCACCGGGGTTCCATGACCAGCAAGATGTCAACGACGATCGTCTCAAGCATCGATTAGTGCATCGGCTTCTTCTTTTCTTCCACCCGCAATTGGTCGATCACACGGCGGACTCCCTGCACAGCGGCCACCGATCGCACGATCGCTTTGCGTTTGTACTCGTCCGAGATCATTCCGCTCAGGGTCGCGTCGCCATTCTTGACGGTCGCGGTGACCTTGGCCGAACCGGTGCCCTTCTGCGTCATCTTTCGGATGACGTTTTTCAACAGTGTTTTGTCGGGTATTTCGTTTCCAAGTCTCATGATTCATTTCTCGTTGTCGCCAAAGGACCCTGGGATGCGTTCGACACACCAGATAAATGCGCACTCATCGAATTCGAACCGCGTGAGATTTCCTGCAACCGATAGGCCTGTGCCGGTTCATCCAGCATCAGCGTGAAGGCGATCGGTACGGAGTTTGATTTGTTTTCTTGGGCCTCCACCACGGCGCTCATCGTCGCCGCATTCACAACAGAAGCGGAGGGACCAGCAGCGTCGACAATGACCAGCATCAACGTATCGCTCCATTCCGTTATTTGCTCGTGCAGATAGCCCTTCACCAACGGGTAGGGTGTTAAGGCTAACTCGCTGTTTGCACAAAACGTGTCATAGGGTTGCTTGTCCGAGAAACCGTAAATTGCCATGGCTGGCTGCCCGGAAGCCAGCGGCAGCACCTTGGCTGAAATCCGTTGCTTGGCGTGCAGCAAGACGTACTGCGGTGTATTGATACTCAGCTCTGTCATGGATGTGACCTCGTGCCTAAGAAGACGTGGCTCATTCGATGTCGCCGGTCGCTTCGGGTGTCGAAAGACGCTGTCCCTTGCCATCGGCACCTCGCTGGACACCGGATCGATAGTCGCCAGCAGACCGCGATCCGAGGGGATCACTGCAGCGAGCGTTTCGCGGTGATTTGTTTGGCCGTGGACGGATGTGGCCGGCACGAAACGCGTCGGCAATCGCCTCAGGCACCTCGGCTTCGGCAAGCACGAGAGCCGCCTGACTGGCCGCCACCTCCGCCTTCATTTGCTGCTTGCGAGCAATGGCCTCTGCCAGACGCACCTCGGCTCGGGCACGCGCGATGCGGGTGTCCGCGTCCGCCTGGTCGGTCTGTAACCGGGCTCCGATGTTTTCGCCGACGTCAATGTCGGCAATGTCGATCGATACGATCGAGAAAGCGGTGTTGGAATCGAGACCGCGAGCCATCGCTCCCTTTGAGATTTGCGAAGGCATTTCCAGCACGTCCATATGGCTTGCCGCGGAGCCGATCGCCGTGATGATTCCTTGACCCACGCGGGCAATGATCGTGTCTTCGGTCGCTCCGCCGATCAGTTGGTCCAGATTCGTGCGAACTGTCACACGGGCACCGACCAGCAGCTCGACGCCGTTGCGGGCAACCGCGCTCAGCGTTTCTGGTCCATGTCCATCATACTTCGGACAGCGGATTACCTTGGGTGAAACGCTGGCCTGAACAGCGGCAAGAACGTCACGACCGGCGAGATCGATCGCTGCGGCGCGATCGAAATCCAAATCGATGCCGGCTCGCTGTGCCGCAATGATCGCCTGGACGACCTTCATCACGTCGCCACCAGCCAAATAATGGGCTTGCAATCGCGCCGTGCTCATTCCGCCGTCGCGATCAATTCGCAAGCCTGCCTGCCGTCCCATCACCTTCGCGGTGACGATCATCCGGTGGTCGATTCGCAGCAGACTCATCGCGACCAAACTGGCCATGCTCACGTCGGCGCCCGACATGTATGCTTGGATCCAAAACGAACCCCACTTCACCGATACCGCTATCAGAAGCAAGGTTAACAGAACGGCGATCAGTGCGAACCCAATCAGAAGCTGGCTGCTACTGGGAAGCCATGAGCTTGCGATCGTCACTGCTACGGCTGCCTCTTTGAACAAGGGCAAACCTTTCTTAGAGCATTTTTTGTTTTCGGTTCATCGGAAAAACAACCGCTCCCGACACAACCCAAATCCGATCCGCTCACCTCGGTCGAGGCTCGCCGATCCATTTTCAGTCCATTGGCACGGCGTCGTTCGCCAAGCCGCCGCGATCGCCATTCTCGAAAGGCAGACTCGCGAAGGGGTGGACATGCAGATTGCGGCTAAGCGCGCCCCGCACGCACTCCGTCCTTTGCTTTTCGCGACCGACCCGAGTCCTGTTTCTCAAAACGATGACGTACCGACTGATAAGGCATCCCGTCGGGAAGCTCGTACCTTTCGGCACGGACAAACCAGAATGCGAGACCACCCTTATTGTGGGCCGGCGTTTGTGAAGCACGGGGGGCG
Organism: Pirellulaceae bacterium; assembly: GCA_963734865.1. Classification (GTDB taxonomy): domain Bacteria; phylum Planctomycetota; class Planctomycetia; order Pirellulales; family Pirellulaceae; genus CBDCUW01. The sequence continues at coordinate 332,507 of CAVTIV010000013.1, read as the reverse complement.
CGGACACCCAGGGATCCCTTGCGGCCGGTCTTTCTCCAACCGCGCTGCTCCATGATGATTCGGACCAGCACGCCAATGGCCTGCCGAAAACGAGTGTTCGAACGCGTCTGCGATCGGCCCAGAAAGCGGTCAATTTCGGGTTGCGATTCCAACTCGCGCACGACGCCGGCCATCGGCGCCCGATCGTGATGCAGTTCCGCTTCTTCCATCCGTCGCTGGCGGTTTGCGTCATCGAAGAACTCAAGCACGCTGTCAAAAGGTTGCTTGGGATCATTGACGACGTCGGCAAACGTTTTCCCCTGGACGTCTTCCAGAAAATCAGCTCGCGAAACCCGGACTTTTGCCATAAATCGATACCTGCCGTACAAAGCCATTGAATGTGGGTGCAAATTTTGTACCTGCGAATATTGTACGGCGGAAATATCCCTCGGGCAAGAGAGAATCCGGGACGGGGTCGATTTCCGGCCGTTCCCCTGGGGGCCTGGGAGCTTTTTAATTGCTGGGCGTTTCGTCCAGCGCCTTGACGTCCACACTCACGGTCAGTTGCGTTTTGCCCCCGCCCAACACGACGCCTCGCATCGGACTGACCTCGCTGTAGTCCCGCCCGATACAGATCGGGATGTGATTCGCATTGGTGATGCAGGCGTTGGTTGGGTCGAGGTCAATCCATCCGATCTCGTTCCCGGCATAGACACTCGCCCAGGCGTGCGACTCATCCGCACCAATCATCTTCGTCTTGCCCGGCGGAGGCAACGTTCTCAAATAGCCACTGACGTATCTTGCCGGCAACCCGATGGAACGAAGGCAGGCGATTTGTACATGAGAGAAATCTTGGCAGACCCCCGCCTTCAGCCGAAACGCATCATGCGTCGACGTATCCACATTGGTCGCCGTCGTATCGTATTTGAAATCGCGATGGATCCGTTCGGTCAGGTCCAGCGCCGCCTCGACGATCGGACGTCCGTCGGTAAATGAAACTCGCGCATAACTGGCGAACGCATCGTCCCGGCGGATACGTGGTGAATCGAAGCAAAACTCCTGAACGTCGAACCACCGAGCATCCGAGAACGTTGCGACGTGACGAATCACATCTTGCCAAGACAGCGGAGCGTTGAGAGCGGGGATCTCATCATTGCAAACCGTCACTTCACTGTGAATCGTGACCACGAGTTTTCGATGAACGGACTCGATCGCAAAGGAGTAGATTCGGTTGCCGAAGTAATCTTCGTGTTCCTCAAAGACATCAGGCTCGGGCTCGATGATGGACTGGACACGATGGCATCGCACATTGGCAAAGTCACGCGGGATCATCCGCAGCTGGTTTTGACAGATCGCTACCGGTTCGGGGTACCGATAGCTGGTTTGATGCGTAATCTGATATTTGGCAGATATCGACACTTTGCGGAGCGTGGGTTGAAGCGATGGGGTTTTCAGCGATTGGCGCGTTCCGAGCGTCCGGTCAGGGTCTGTGAACGGACGGTGTGTATCAGATATCGCGCCGTGATCGCATTGGACAGTTCAGGCAGATTCTCAATCAAGTAGTCGAGCAGACTGCTCAACTGATGACGATGGCCCCCCGGTTCGATGGCGGCCAACACCGAGGGATCCGACATGCGGACTTCATGCAACACATTCTCAGCAATCCGTTGGTCATTCCCGATCCCACATTCCGAGGCATCGGTTGGCAATTCGTCGATCAATTCTTCGATGTGCCGCACCTGGAATCCGATCGACCGCGGATTGGTATCATCGGTAATCAGCAAGTCGATCACTGCAGCAGGCTGCAATTGCGACAGGTAACGCGATCGATAGGTCATCAAACTGTCGGTCGCTCGGAGCACCGCTTCCAACAACGGCCGCTCGTCCGCGATCGGATAAACCAGCGTCGCCGCCAGCAGTTCGGTGGTTTGATATCCTCGCTCGATTCGACGCCCCAATTGCAAAAACCGCCAGCCGTGTGTACGGGTGATGCTTTCACCTGCCAAACCGGAGAACGCGAGCAGGTCGGTGATCAGTCGATTCATTCGCTCGATCGTGGCACCGATGTCTCTTCTCGCGGCGGCGCCGGGATCCGACAAATCGTCGCCGATCCGAGTGATGATCCGATAAGCATCCCGCGAAATACGATCTCTGACCGCCGCGGCGTTATCGATCATATTCCTCACACCCGACTGCAAACCACGCGGCTGGCTGGCGTCAAAGATCGAATCCGGAAGCACATGTTCAAGGGTCGGCATATTCTCGCCAAATTCCTCGATCGCATAATCAGGTTCGATTTGACCGATCGCCGCCAGGGCGGCAATCAGACGCAGCAGCTCGGGCATTTCTTCGATGTCCACTTCACCGGCAAGCCGGGTCAACGTCGTTCGCAACAGGCGAGCGATCGCTTCGGTGCGTTCGACGTACCGTCCCAGCCAAAACAGGTTTTCGGCGACGCGGCTGGGCAACTCCGCGCCGCTTCGTGTCAACCGGATCGGTGAATTTGGCGGCGGCAGTAAGGTCGTCTCGGTGTCGACAGGCGTATCGCCAATGACCCAACAGTCTTGCCCCAATTGCCCGCTGGTTGGGCTGTGGTCGAGCGCATCGGATTCGGGGCTGACACGTACCAGACCACCGGGAAGCACTTCCACACCACTGTGCGTCTGAAGATGGAACGACCGCAGCGCGACGTGCCAAGGTTGAAGCTTCCCTGCGTGCCATACGGGTGTTGTGCTACGCGCCGGACGCTGCTGCGCCACGAAATCGTGAGGCTTGGCCTTGATTGCCGCGACCAGTTCCCCGCGCGCTCCGTCAGACATTTCTGCGGGTTTGATTGGCGGGGCACCGGACACCGCAAACGCCGGCCGTAGTAGCAGTTCGTCCAAGTGATCGAGCACAAACTTGCATTCTTTCTCACCGCCACACCAATAGGTCGCAACGGAGGGAAGCGAGAGGTCTTCGCTAAACAAGTATCTGGCCGCTGCCGGAAGGAACGGCAACAGAGCGGGCATCTGAACCAGCATGCTGCCGATCGTGTTGGCGACCGCGACGTTGCCGCCTCGGATCGTGCGCAGCAATCCGGTAACACCCTCGTCCGAATCGGGATCCAGTTCCAGCGGATCGCAGCGTTGATCGGAGACGTGTCGCCACAGAACTTCGATCGGCAGCAGGCCTCCCAATGTCTTGAGGTTCAATCGGCTGCCGCGAACGGCGAGATCGCGACCTTGCACGAGCGTGTAACCCAAATAGCGAGCCAGGTAGGTGTCCTCGAAGTAGCGGTAGCTCTTTTGTCCTGGCGTCAGAATTGCCACCCGAGGATTGTCTCGCATGTGCGGGGCAAGTGAATTCAGCTGCTTGCGTAGCAGTGAAAAGAACGAGGCCAAGCGGGTCACATTGCTCTGGCGAATCAGTCGTGGCAACACCCGTGAGGTGATGATCCGGTTTTCCAACAGGTAACCGAGTCCGCTGGGAGCTCGCGTCCGGTCGCCGGTGACCCACCAAGAGCCGTCGTTGTCACGAGCCAGGTCGGTCGCGGTAACGTGCAACCGATGATCACCCACGTGGGGCAGACCGTGAAAAACTCGCGAAAACAACGGATTCGCGCTGAGCAATGCCGGCGGCAAAACACGCTCGCGGAGCAATCGCTGCGGTCCAAGGAAGTCCGCCAGGACGGCCTCCAACAGCCGCACACGCTGCTTCAACCCCGATTCCACCGTTGCCCAGGTGGATGAATCGAGCACCAGCGGAACGGTGGAGAGTTGCCAGGGACGAAGTTGCTCACCATCATCACCGGAGACAAAGAACGTCGCGCCACTTTCGTGTACCAGATTTTGCGCGTCCACGGCGCACGATTGAATCCCCTCGCTTCCCAAAGAATCCAGGAATTCTGCGACGGGTCGCCAGGCCGGCCGCACAGAACCGTCTCGGCTACGATACTCGTCGTACCGAAGTCCCGATGATTCGTACTGAGCAAACGGTGCGTGCGGCGACAAAGAAGGCTTCATATCCACGGCGGAGTGCCCAGTCGATGAACAGTGCGATCAAATCGTTTGTCGCATCACGGCCTCTATCATAGATTGAAATTCACGCTGCCGACAGCTCACGGCCCGTGACTTTTCGTTCGATCGACTCAGGAAAACCTTCGGAGGTCCAACGTCACCGGATAGGGATTCGGTCCCACCGCCGGTGGCACGTCGATCGAATCGATCGTTCCCCCGGTCATCCCCAGCAACGTGAATCTCGCCACACGCCGCGATTCGGCCTCATTGGCATTGATGGGAAATCGATCGGTACCGCGGCCGCCCGGGTGCACGACATGGTAGGTGCAGCCGCCAATTGACTGACGGCTTCTCATGTCCACCAAGTCAAAACGCAACGGCGCGTGGATGCCGATCGTCGGATGCAAACAACGCGGCGGCTGCCAGGCCCGAAAACGGATCCCGGCAACGTATTGACCCTGGACACCGGTCGCATGAAGTGGAATGTTGATGCCGTTGCAAAGCGCCCGGAACCTCGTCACGTCGAACCCCACCAAAGAAATCTCCAGCCGTTCCACCGATGAATCGACAAATCGAGTCGTACCGCTGGCGCCCGGTTCTTCACCCATCACGTACCAAGGTTCAATCGCCGAGCGAAGCCGCAATCCAATATCTTGATAAGTCGCCTCGCCAAGCTTGGGAAACCGAAAATCATAATGGGGAAGGAACCAGTTCGGATCGATCGAGATATCCCAACGCTGCAATTCCCGAGTCACGTCGCACAGGTCTTGCCAGACGAAATGGGGCAGCATGAAGCGGTCATGAAGTGCCGTTTCCCAATGCGCCAACGGTTGCTTGTAGGGCTCGGTCCAGAATGCGGCGACCACTGCACGAACCAGCAACTGTTGCGCCAGGCTCATTCGCGCATGAGGCGGCATCTCAAAACCACGCAACTCAACCAGGCCGAGTCTGCCCGTCGAACTATCAGGCGAATACAACTTGTCGATACAGATTTCGGCGCGGTGGGTATTCCCGGTCAGGTCAACCAACAGGTCCCGAAACAGTCGGTCAACGAGCCACGGCGGCGTGTAGTCGCTGCGGTCAGGTAATTGCGAAATCGCAGTTTCCATCTCATACACCGCGTCCCGTCGCCCTTCATCAAACCGCGGCGCCTGGCTCGTTGGGCCGATGAAACGACTACTGAACAGGTACGACAGCGAGGGATGATTGTTCCAAAATGTGATCACGCTGCCGAGCAAATCGGGCCGCCTCAGGAACGGACTATCGGCCGGTGACTTGCTGCCCAAAACAACATGATTTCCTCCACCGGTTCCCGTGTGCCGGCCATCCAAATCAAATTTGTCGGTTCCCAAACGGCTTTGTCGCGCCTGCTCGTACAGTGTCTCAGTCAATTCAACCAACTGCGGCCACGACTCCGATGGTTGAGTGTTGACTTCGATTACGCCCGGATCTGGCGTCACTTTAAAGAATTCGACTCGATCATCGGGCGGTGGAAGGTAGCCTTCGATGATCACTGGCAATTGCAATTCACGACACGTTTGCTCGATCGCAGATACCAGATCAAGATAATCTTCCAGTCGCTGGGTCGGTGGAAGGAACACATACAACCGGCCATGACGACACTCGACACACAACGCCGTGTGCACCACGTCGTCACTTGTCGGCAGGTCATCCTCGTCATCGGTGTCTTCGAGCAACTGTTCGTTGATCGGAAATCTGGCTGTCGCGGCAACATCCGAGTCTGTGTCGCGATGCCAGGTTGGTTCATCGCGCACGACATCCTTTTCGATCCCTTTTGGCGTTCGCAACGCGTGGGGCAGCGGACCTCGCGGTGCGGTGGGATCCATCGGAGCGGTGAACGATGCGCTCTGTTCGAAACTGCTCGAGGGCAACGTATCGAGCGGTAACCTCAAGCCGATCGGTGATTCGCCGGGCAACAGAAAGACCTTTTCGCTGCGAACCGGCCAACGGCCTCCCATCCAACCTGGCCGCGACTGCCACCATGCGCGGCGAAGCGGCAGCACAAATCCCACGGGAGTGCTGAGCCCGCTGCGGAAGGTACGAATCATCATCGATCGTTCGTTCGGATCCTCCAATTTGGGATCCAGCGGATCGACATCGACCGGAAGCCGATTCTCACGCCACAGATAATGGAAGGTATCCTCGTAGACCGGAAACGCCATCTTCGCGCTAATGTTCATTTCTCGCGCGAGATGCTTGACGAATCGCTTCGCATCATCCGGTGTGTGGCCATAATCGCGACCTTCGTCGGCGATCCATTGGGGGTCGCTCCAGATCGGTTGACCATCGCGACGCCAGAGACAGGTCAGCGCCCAGCGTGGCAGCGATTCACCCGGATACCATTTACCCATCCCATAGTGCAGCAAACCGCCCGAAGCGAACTGGTCTCTCAACCTCAGCAGCAAGACGTTGCTAAGGACACGCTTCTCGACTCCGACAGCGTCGGTATTCCACTGGGGATCATCCATGTCATCGATCGAGACAAATGTCGGCTCGCCGCCCATCGTCAAACGGACGTCCTGGGCCTGCAGACGTTGATCGATTTGATGCCCGACGTCCATGATCGAATTCCATTGATCATCCGTGTACGGTTTGGTCACACGAGGATCTTCGTGGGCGCGTCGGACCGACATCGCGTGGCGGAATTCCACCTCGCACACGCCATGACCGCCGGTGATCGGTGCGGCATCGGCATACGAGGGGGTGCAGGCAAGCGGAATGTGGCCTTCGCCGGCGAACAAACCGCTGGTCGGGTCGAGGCCCACCCAGCCCGCTCCGGGAAGATACACTTCCGTCCAAGCGTGCAAATCGCAGAAGTCCGTCTCCGGTCCGGAGGGGCCATCGAGCGCTTTTTGGTCGGCACAGAGCTGGATCAGGTAGCCCGACACGAACCGCGCCGCGACGCCAATCTGCCGAAACGATTCGACCATCAGCCAAGCCGAGTCACGACACGACCCGCTTCCCAATGTCAGTGTTTGCTCGGGACTTTGGACGCCCGGTTCCATTCGTACCAAGTACTCAATGCGATCCTTCAACCGCCCATTGACCTCGACCAATAAATCGACGATCCGATCGGATGATTTCGGCAGAACGGCGACCCATTGCTCGAACAACGTTGTACAGTCGCCCTTGACCAAGTAGGGCGCCAATTGCTGCTTCAACACGTCGCTGTAGGTGAAGGGCCAATGATCCGAGTCGTCTTCGATGAAGAAATCGAAGGGATTGATCACCGTCATATCAGCGATCAGGTCGACTGTAATCTTGAGGTGCCGGCAAGGCTCGGAGAAGACGTATCTGGAGATCGGATTCCCGAACGGGTCTTGTTGCCAATTCGTAAAATGATCGGCCGGCTGGACGTCGATGCTATAAGCGTCGATCGGTGTGCGTGCGTGATACGCCGGCCGCAGCCGCACAAGCTGGGGACCAAGATAGACAGGCCGATCGTATAGGTATTCTGTCTCGTGATGCAGAGCAACGCGGATCGTCATAAAGCGGCAGTGGAGTGGAAGTAATCTTGATTCATTGCTTCGCCAACATCGTTGAGTTCGCCTTGAAGCGAATCAACAAATTGATGCATCCCGCCGGCCAACGCTTCTTTGACCTGGGTATGGCTCATCCGGTGACGAAGCTTGGCGATGCGATCTTTGCTGGTACGAGCCAAATGCTTTTGCGACGCCTCGTCGATCTCGCCCAGCGACCAATCGGCGCCAGCAATACAATACAAAATCGAGCGGGGAAATGTGCCGTTGAACAGAAAGAACTCGACCACCTTCTCAATGTCGATCGCATGATGCTGGCGGCGGTACGCCTCGGAACCGCTGATTGCCAACAACAATGCCGACCACTGCAGGTCGTCGATGGAGGTGCCGACGTCGTCCAGTCGCGGCAGCAAATTGAAATACTTAACGTCCAGGATTCGCGACGTCTTATCGGCCCTCTCCAACAGTCGCCCGACGTTGGCGAAATGCCACCGTGTATCGTGCGACATCGTGCTATCGAGCACACCTGTCCATCGCAGCGCGATACGGCGTACCGCATCAAAGAATTCGTTGGGAGAATTGAGCGTCGACTGCTGCGCCGCGTCGTTGACGAAATGATAAAATTCGTTCAGATGCTCGAACGTTTCCGAAGACAAGGATTCACGTACGCCGCGGGCGTTCTCGCGCCTGACGCAGTGACGAGATCATCGAGTTTCCGTAGTCGTTATCAAAGGCGAGAAACTGCATCACCGAATCGGCTGTCGCGACTCCATATCGCTCCCGAAACAGCTCGTTGTCGCCCGTGACCTGAATCAGTGGTTCCCAAGGATCAACAAGATTCTCCGGCTGGTCCAAGATCTGGTTCAGCGTGACTTCCAGAAACCGGGCAAGATTTTCGGCTCGCTCGACCTGGCGACTCATCCAGTAAATTGATTCGGCAACGCGTGAAAGCATGGGTGAAGATGGTTTTGAGCTAAGAAGTGAGAAATGCTTTGCGGTGGCAGGCACGGCAACGAACGGGCAACGTCTTCGAATTCGTCAAGCTCGCGCGACCATTTGACCAGGCTCAGCCGAAACCCAGGTGTCCTTGCTTCCGCCTCCCTGCGAAGAATTCACGACCAACGATCCCTTTCGCAATGCAACTCGCGTCAGACCACCCGGCAGCACCCAGATATCGTCCCCCCCACACAAAATATAGGGCCGCAGATCCACGTGCCTCCCTTCGATCGACTGGCCGACCATGGTCGGCGCACGTGAAAGTGAAAGCGTTGGTTGCGCGACATAGTTGCGCGGATTTTCCTCGATCAACTTTGCAAACACAGCCCGTTCGGCATTCGTCGCATGGGGACCGATCAAAATCCCATATCCCCCCGATTCGTTGGCCGCCTTGATCACCAGTTCATCCAGATGTTCAAGCACGTAACGGCGGTCATCCTCTCGCAGGCAAACGTAGGTCGGAACATTCGGCAAGATCTGTTCTTCATCCAAGTAGTAACGGATCATCTCCGGCACATAGGCGTAAATCACTTTGTCATCCGCGACGCCGGTCCCGGGAGCGTTGGCCATCGCGACATTCCCCTTGCGGTAGGCACGCATCAGCCCGGCAACCCCCAACACCGAATCGGGCCGAAATACCTCCGGATCGAGAAACGTGTCATCGATCCGTCGATAAATCACATCGACACGCTGCAAACCGTCGGTCGTGCGCATGAACACGCGATCCTTCTCGACCACCAGGTCGCGCCCTTCGACCAGTTCGACCCCCATCTGCTGGGCCAAGAATGAGTGCTCGTAATACGCGCTGTTGTAAACGCCTGGCGTGAGCACCACGACCGTCGGGTCATCGATCCAGCTGGGTGCCATCTGACGAAGCATCTCGTAAAGACGCGCCGGATAGTCGTTCACGGGGCGGACGCGAGAGGCACCAAAGACCTGTGGAAAATTCTTCTTCATCACCAAGCGGTTTTGCAACACATAGGACACGCCCGAAGGGCACCGCAGGTTGTCTTCTAAAACATACACCGCCCCCGTATCGTCCCGTACCAAATCCGTGCCAGTGATGTGACACCACACGTCATTCCACGGTTTCAGACCCACACATTGCGGCAAGAACGTCGGTGCCGATTCGATCAACTCGGACGGAATGATTCCGTCTTTGACAATTCGCTGTTCGGAGTAGATATCGGCCAGAAAGTGATTGAGCGCTTTGATTCGTTGCTTCAGGCCCGCGTCAATGTGACGCCAAAGTATCGACGAAATGATCCGCGGTACGATGTCGAACGGCATGATCTTTTCCGTACCAGCATTATCGCTGTAGACGGTGAATGTGATCCCCATTTGATACAACGACCGCTCGATCGAGCGTTGCCGGCGTGCCAATTCGTCGCCGGGCAAATGATTGATCAATTCAACCAACTGCTCGGCGCCCGGACGCGGTCGACCATGCTCGTCAATCAGCTCATCAAAGAATCCGTCGGTCTGGTACCCAGACAAAAGCGGTTGTCCGGAGGACTGCGTTTGAGATTGAATCGTCATTTTAATCGTTGAAAGAACTCGAATGGGATGACACGCAACGAACACGACGTCCCACAGATCAGGGGTCGATTCGCGCCTCACCAATTTCTCACCAGTCCGCCTCTGGTGATTCAAAGAGTCTAGAAAAAGATGCCAGAGTTCCTAGGCCTAATCATCCAATTGGTTCGCTTTGTCGTCGGCGGACGTTCACCCAGACGCACCGCTCGGCAATCGATCAAGCCCGCTCGTCAGCGAATTTTCAGCGGTTCCGCGGATTCCAAGCAACGACCAAGCAGCACAAAACCGCCGCGACCGATCCACCGCCACGAGACCCCGATTTTCACTGACAGCGACTTTGGCATACCAAATGCATCTCCTGCAATTCGCGCAGCGTGCCGTCTGGCTTTCGCTTCCTCGTTGTGGACGCGATCGCTCCCTTTGGAAATGGGTTTCGCGACAGCTTGCCGTTTCCCGATCCACACTCGATGCGACTGAGGTTCCCATTCATCAAACCCCGAATTGACAAGAACTGCAAGTTTATTGGTCAACGCTGCGCGTTTTGTTGGCAAACATTGTCCTTGCCGCTGGCATACAAAAGTTTGCTGAGAATTCTTTTTGATGATCATCGCCTGCGGCGAAAATCCACGGACCGAGAAAAAGCTATTGGGATGCGGAGCCAACAAGGTCGTTTTGCCCACCGCGATCGGCGCGACAAAGGTTGCCCAGCTGATCATTCGACCCACCGCGGAAAACATGCTCGAACAAATCGCGCATCAATCCAACATGAATGAAGAGTTAGGTCGGATTGTTCTCGGTCACCAGCACGACATTCCCCAACTTGCCGAAAAATTCTCCTCCGGTTCCCCGCGACTGATCTATCGCGGCGTCACCCTGCAACACTGACGACTTCAACCCAGCACAGGACTTCAACCCAGCACAGGAACAAGTTGCCGGTTGCGAAGCCTCTCTTTCCGCGCATGAATCCAGCTAGGCGAGGATTTCATGGACGACGTTCCCCTTGACATCGGTCAATCGATATTGGCGGCCCTGGTAGCGGAACGTCAATCTTTCGTGGTGGATGCCCATCAGATGTAGCAGGGTCGCGTTGAAATCGTGTACATGGACCGGATTCTCGGCAATCTTGTAGCCCAAATCATCGGTTTCCCCGTGGCTCATGCCACCCTTGGTGCCACCGCCTGCGACCCACACGGCGAACGCGTCTTTGTGGTGATCGCGGCCTGCTTTGGTATCGTTGCCGTCGCTATTCTTGCCCTGCGCAAACGGCGTTCGACCGAACTCCGCAGACCAAACGATCAATGTCGAGTCCAACAAACCTCGCTGTCGCAGATCTTTGATCAATGCCGTGATTGGCTGGTCGACCTGTTTGGTCTTCTCGGCAACGCGAGAAAAAACACTCCCGTGTGTGTCCCATCCTTGATCGAAAAGTTGCACGAACCGAACTCCTCTTTCGACCAACCGCCGGGCCAGCAGGCAATTATTGGCGAAGCTGGTTTGGCCCGGTTTGGTCCCATACATCTCATGAGTCGCCTTCGACTCCGCCGAGATGTCCATCAATTCGGGAACACTTGTCTGCATCCGGTAAGCCAATTCGTATTGGCTGATGCGTGTTGCGATCTCTGGGTCGCCAACGTCGGCAAGGTGCGATTGGTTCAACTCATTGACCGTATCGATGATTCGCTTCCGTGACAGTGTTTGAACCCCTTTCGGGTTCGAGAGAAACAGCACGGGGTCACCCTTGCTGCGGAATTCGACGCCCTGATAGACGCTCGGCAAGAAACCGCTGCCCCAGGCCGGACTGCCGGCACCGAGCACATTACCGGTGATCAGCACCACGAATGCCGGCAAGTCGCGATTCTCGCTACCCAGACCGTAGGTCAACCAAGACCCGATGCTGGGCCGACCGAACCGACCGAATCCGCTGAGCATGAACATCTGCGCCGGACCGTGGTTGAATTCATCGGTGTGCAATGACTTGATCAGCGTGATTTCATCGGCAACGCTCTGCAGGTTTGGCAGCAAGTTGGAGATTGGCAATCCGGACTGCCCACTCGGCGTGAAAGCATACTTCTTTTCATTGGGCGTCCCAAGCAGCGTCGGCAGATCCCGTACAAAGGCAAATTTCCCGGACTCGAACAGTTCCTTGGGGCAATCCTCGCCGTGACGTCGCTGAAGTTCCGGTTTGAAGTCATACAGATCCAGATGCGACGGCGCGCCGACCATGTGGATGTAAATCACGCTCTTGGCACGCGCCGGAAAATGTGGTCGCTTCGCCGCCAGCGCATCTTGCCCGGCCAGCAAATCTTGACCAGAGGGACCGGCACCGGATTCTTGCTGCAGCATTTGCGATAACGCAAAGGCGCCCAAGCCGAACCCGGTTCGGTGCAATAGCGTCCGTCGTCCAATCGGTGTGGGCAATACATTCATGCTTCGATCCGTTATCGTCGGACGTGTCCGACATTACTGAGTCATTGTTTCGTCGAGATTGAGCAGGGCATTGGCCACAGCGAACCACGCTGCCAACTCGGCTTTGTCCGTTGCTTTCAGAGACAAGCCGGCATACGGCAGTTTCGTCCGCTCAGTGACCATGCGTTTGTCGTCTGCCAAGGTCTCTCGTTCGTCATCCAACAGATTTTTCAACAAGCTGATCTCGTAAGTGCTCGCACGTCGGGCAACGGCCAATTGAAAGGCAAACGCAATCCGACCCTCATCGGATGAATCAGGCGACTGTGTCAAAACGCGGTCCGCCAGGGCGAGTGAGATTTCGGCATAAGCGGGATCGTTCAGCAGCGTCAGTGCTTGAAGCGGCGTATTGGACCGGCTGCGACGAACCGTGCAACTGCCACGGTCGGGAGCGTCAAAATTGATGAAACTGGGATACGGCGCCGCTCGTTTACAAATGACATAGACGCCACGTCGAAATCGATCCTCATTCTGGGCAACGACCCACTTTGGTTGATTGCGTCCGACACTACGCCACAGATCGTCTGGCTGGTATGGCATGATTGGCGGTCCAAACATTTTGGAGGACAGAATTCCGCTGATCGCCAGCGCGTTGTCACGGACCAATTCTGCTGGGATTCGAAACCGTGGACCTCGCGCGAGCAAGCGGTTTTCGGGATCGGCTTCCAGCAGCTCTTGGCTGACGCGTGAAGATTGCTGAAAGGTCTTGGACATCACAATTTGCTTGAGAACATGCTTCATCGACCACCCCGAATCGATCAACTCGACCGCCAACCAATCGAGCAGCATCGGATGACTGGGATCTTCAGCCTGTGTACCAAAGTCCTCTGGAGTGTTGACCAGCCCGACGCCGAACAGCTCGCCCCACCAGCGGTTCACGGTGACACGAGCGAGCAACGGGTTCTGACGCGACGTCAACCAGCGCGCCAGCTGCAAACGGTCGCCCGTCTTTTCGATCGAGTCGCTCATGGCAAACTCGCTGGGAATCCCGGGGTAGACTCGCTCGGCTGGACTATCGTAATCACCTCGTTTCAGCACAAAAGTCTCACGCGGCTTGTCCATTTCGACCATCACCAGCGTCGTTTCCGGCCTCAATGCCGCGATCTGTTTTTCGATCCGAGCGATCTTCTGGTTGATGCTGTTCAGCTGCGGATTGTTTTCATCAAACGCACTGCGAAGTTTGCTGTTGTCCTGCTCGCTAATCTTCTCCTGCGCAGCGATCCTGATCAGATCAGGGTCAAGATTCAAGGCGGTCGGATCGCCGCTGAAGATCGAAATTCGCGGCTTGCCCAGCACGCGACCGCGGCCGTAGAACTGGCCCAATGTCACTCGAATCCGATCGCTACCGGGTTGCAGCTTGACCGGTGTTGTGAACTCGAAACTGGCCCAATGGGGCTTACCGAATTGCGGCGCGATCGCCCATCCGGTCTTGCGGTCACCATCGATCGCGTTTGCCACCGGCCATCCGGTTTGTGAAAAATCGGCACGCGGGTTTCCCAACTCGAGCGTCGTTGTTTGTTTGTCGGCAACCAGCTCGACGGTCAACTCGCTGAGGATGATGTTGGAGCGATTGGCATCGGCCCGGCCCGGCCCGTTCCCGGCGATCGCCTGATCGGTCAACGCATCCACCTTGATGGCCGTGATCTCACTCTCGTTCGGCGCCCAGCTAAAGACATGCTCGACCACGTCCGGAAGTGTCCCGGTCAACAGCACCGCACCATCCTCAAGAATCTCAAAATCCTCGCCGCCGGTGGTCGAAAACTTATCTGGCCGAATCGTTTGCCACTGCGGCGGTTGATTGGCAATGTTGGCCAGCGACTCACGCCAGGAAGCAAACGCCAGGTCACTCGACCGGGCCGCCTTTTTCCGCTGTTCCTTCAGGGCCGTTAGCTGCGATTGCAAATCGTCACAGCGCGTCTGCAGCGACTCGTCCACCGGCAAATCCATTGTCGGTCCATAAAAATCCCACGTGACTCCCGCGGTGTTCTTCACCTCCAACGGCGTGTTGTTGAAGTAAGCGAACAGCTGGTAGTAGTCTCGTTGCGTGAATGGATCGTACTTGTGGTCGTGACACTGTGCACATTCGAGGGTCGTGCCAAGGAAGACGGTTGCCGTCGTATTGACGCGATCGACGATCTGATTGACGCGATTCGCTTCCGGATGCACACCAGCCTCGACATTGCAGGTCGTCATGCGATGGAAACCGGTAGCGATTTTTTGTTCGATCGTTGCGGCGGGTCGCAAATCGCCGGCAATCTGGTCGATCACGAATTGATCATATGGCAGGTCTTCGTTGAAGGCGCGAATGACCCAATCGCGGTACGCCCAGTTGTCGCGAATCTGGTCCGCCTGGTAGCCGTTGCTGTCGGCATATCGAGCGAGGTCCAACCAGGGCAGAGCCCAGCGTTCGCCGAAGCGGTCGGATTCGAGCAGCCGATCGACCAGCTTGGGATAGGCATCGTCGGAATCGTCATTGACGAAGGCCGTGACTTCTTCGGGTGTCGGTGGAACGCCAATGAGTGACAGCGAGACGCGGCGAATCAATCTCGCCCGGTCGGCCGGCTCGGAAGGGACCAATCCGTGACGAGTCAAACGTCGCAGCACGAAATGATCGATTGGCGAATCCGCCCACGAACCGGCGTCCGGAACATCGGGGCGAACGATCGGCTGGTAGGCCCAGTGCTTTCCCTCGGCCAACTCGTCCGGCCAAACCGCTCCTTCGACAATCCAACGACGTAAAACATCGATTTCCTTTTTCGACAGTGGATTACCATCCAACGGCATGATGTCGCCATGGTCCTCGTCGACGAGTCGCTTGATCAACAAGCTTTCCACGGGATCATTCTTAACGATGATCGGCAGCTGCGAATCGGCCATGCCCAGCGCGGCTTGACGTACGTTTAGCTGTAAACCGGCCTCTTGGTTCTTGGGACCGTGACAGCGATAACAGTGCAGACGCAAGATCGGTTGGACGTCATCGGCAAAATCGACGGCCACCTGCAACGGCGAGCGTGTATCGGCAATTGCCGGCTGGGTCGTACAGAAAACCGCGACCCATCCGATCGCGGTCAACAAACCGAATGGACTTTTCATTCAAAACTGCGTGAATTCGAGTCGAAAGGACACGCCAGACCGCGTGAACCAGGGGAGTGAACGATAGAATAGATTGTACCCGGATTCACGCTTCCGGTAGCCCCGGTTTCAACCGATTCCTCCATCAGGATCCTTCCAGTCATGTTTCAACGACTTGCCGCGATTGCATGGATTGCCCTGCTGGTTACCACGACTGCCAGCGCACAGCCATCGGCCGGTGACCACCCACGATTGTCCGCCGGTGCCGCCAAGTCCGACATCACACCAACGAAATGGCCGGTTGATTTGGTCGGAAGTTTTAGTCGTCGGTTGGCAGATCGAGCCTGGGATCCGCTGCATGCCCGCGCCCTCGTGCTGTCAGACGGAAGCGTCGAGATCGCCATTGTCACCGTCGATAGTTGCTACGTCCCGATCAACGTCTTTGACGAAGCCAAACGCCGCATTCACCAGCAATGTTCGATCCCCATCGACCAGATGCTGATGTCGGCCACTCATACGCACACGGCTCCGGCGTCGCGGGATCGACGGGGGGTCAAAGCGGATGCGGATTATGTCGAACTGGTCACCAGCGGGATCGTGAAGGCCGTCACCGCGGCACACGAGCAACTGGAACCGGCCGAACTCGGACAGGCGGTCGTCGCACTGCCCGAGCACCTGCACAACCGACGCTGGTTCATGAAGCCCGGTGGTATCGTCGCCAATCCGTTCGGTGGCACCGACGATCTGGTGCGAATGAATCCGCCACGTGGAAAAGGACTCCTGGATCGACCGGCAGGTCCGATCGATCCCGATTTGACCGTGCTTTCGCTGCGGTCGGCTGACGGACGTCCGATCGCGTTGCTGGCGAATTACTCCTTGCACTACGTGGGTGGAATGCCATCCGGTGGTGCATCGGCCGACTACTTCGGCGAATTCGCAAGGCTGGTAGAAGAACAGATGGGGAACACCGTCCCGGGCGCTCCGCCAATGATTGGGCTGCTATCCAACGGCACCAGCGGTGATGTCAACAATATCAACTTTACCGATCCACACCCGCAACCGAAAAAGCCGTTCGAGCAAATGCGGTACGTGGCAAAAAGTGTTGCCGACCAGGCGATCACAGCAGCGAAGAAGATGGAATACCGGGGTGCGATCACCATCGCGATGGCCGAACGACGGTTGATGATCGCAAATCGACGGCCAACCGAGGTGCAAGTGGATCGCGCACGAGAGGTTCTTGCCACGGAAGATGAATCAAGTCTGCCCGACCGCGCCAAGCAATATGCGCAGTGGGTGATCCAGCTGAGCGAGCCGCCGTTTGACTCGGAAGTCGTGTTGCAGGCGGTTCGGATCGGCGACATTGGCATCACCGCGATACCCTGTGAGGTGTTCACCGAGATCGGATTGGAATTGAAACGGACAAGTCCGCTGAAACCGACGTTCAACACGTCGCTGGCCAATGGCCACTATGGATACCTGCCAACACCGCAGCAACATCGACTCGGTGGCTACGAAACGTGGATCGGTACCAACAAGCTGGAGAAACAGGCGTCGGTGAAGATCGTCAAAGTGCTTCAGGAATTACTCAACGAGACCGCCGGCAAATAGTGGAACGCCGTCAAATGGTGGAACATCGTCACCGGGCCATCGTTCGACAACGCTCGTTCAACTTGCCGATCAGGCGGTTTTCGTCCCACGGCGCCGAGCCTGGGATCATCGGCCTACCACGTCGCCCCCCTTCATCGCCTCCCCTCCTCGAGAATGCGTCTACCCGCCCAGGTGATGGCTCGATTGATTCCCACATCCTTGCTGCTAAGCTTTGAGATATGAAAATCAACATACTTTGCCGATTCGCTTTGTTGGCAGCGTCGGTCTGCTTGATCGCAAGCATCGATGCCGCCGAGCCATCCGTCCCGCCCAATGTGGTTTTGATCATTTCCGATGACCAGGCTTGGACCGACTTCGGGTTCATGGGGCATCCCGCGATCAAAACGCCGAATCTAGATCAGCTGGCAGCCGAAAGCGCTGTCTTCCGTCGCGGGTACGTGCCGACGGCACTTTGCCGCCCTTCCCTAGTAACCTTGTTGACCGGGCACTACGCATCGACGCATGGCGTGACCGGCAATGACCCATCACCCAAATATGCAGAACGGAATTCGCCCGTGTATGACGAACGGCGGGCGCAACTGATTTCCTATCTGGATGACTTCGATACCGTTCCGGAACTGCTCGGTCGCAAGGGTTACCTGAGTCATCAAAGCGGAAAACTTTGGGAAGGCAGTTATCAACACTGCGGATTCACCCACGGCATGACACGTGGCTTCCCCGAGCCCGGCGGGCGTCACGGCGACGATGGGCTGAAAATCGGACGGGAGGGCATGCAGCCGGTCAAGCAGTTCATCGACCTTGCGGTCACGGAGCACAAGCCTTTCTTTATCTGGTACGCGCCGTTCTTGCCGCACTCGCCCCACAATCCTCCCGAGCGGCTGCTGAAGAAGTACCGCACCGACGATCGCCCGATCTCGATCGCAAAGTATTACGCGATGTGTGAATGGTTTGATGAGACGTGTGGTCAACTGTTATCGATGATTGACGACAAAGGTTTGCGAGAGAACACCCTCGTTGTCTATGTCACCGACAACGGTTGGGTCCAAGACCCGGAAAAAGATGGCTATGCGCCGCGCTCAAAACAAACGCCCTACGAAGGCGGAATTCGTACTCCCATCCTGTACCGCTGGCCGGGCAAGATCGCTCCGGCCGATCGTCCGGAATTGACCAGTAGTATCGATATCGTTCCGACGATTCTGGCCGCGGCCGGGGCGGACATTCCCAACGCCCTGCCCGGGCTGAACCTGCTGCCGAATCTGATCGAAGGCACGCCAATCCCACGCGATACGATTTTCGGTGAAAGCTTTGCCCATGACATCGCGGACATCGAAAAGCCGGAAGCATCGCTCCTGTTTCGCTGGTGTATCGAAGGCAATTGGAAGCTGTTGTTGACCTACGACGGCGAAGTCAATCGCTATGCGAGCACCCATCCGAGAACCGAGAAACGTCCCCAGCTTTTTGATCTCATCCACGATCCGAACGAGCAACACAATCTGGCCGCCGATCACCCGGAAATCGTCCAGCGTTTGGCAAAAAAGATCGCCGATTGGTACCCCCTGAAAGAGCGAAAAACGCTGACGGAGTTCAAGTAACCCCTTTTATCCCGCGCGCTACCGAGCCGGCGTCGGTCATGCCGAAACATAAACGACGAATTCGATTTAGTTTACGTGCGTTGATGATCGGGTTCGCTGTCGTCAGCGTTTTGGTGGCGATCGGCGTGAAACGTCTGCGCGAATACTTGAACACTCGCGGTCGGGTGGTGCCGATTGTTTTCGATATAAAATCGGGCAAGAACATTCGTTGGATGGCCAAGGCTGGATCGCAGTCTTACATGGGGCCGGTTGCCCATCACGATAAAGTCTATGTTGGTACCAACAACGGAGCAGGATACGTCGCGCGGTATCCGGCAACCGTCGACCTCGGTGTGTTGCTTTGTTTTGACGCGGCAAATGGAAGGCTGCTGTGGCAGGCATCCAGCGAAAAGCTGCGAACCGGTCGTGTTCATGATTGGCCGCTGCAAGGTATTGCCAGTACGCCCGCGTTCGAAAACGACCGACTGTGGTATGTGACCAACCGTTGCGAGGTGGTGTGTTTGGACACCGAAGGCTACTACGACGGCGAAGACGATGGGGATTCCTTTGAGTTGCAAGGAATTCCAGAGTCGAACGAAGCCGACACCGTTTGGAAATACGACATGATGGGCGAGTTGGGTGTCAGCCCACACAACATGAGCGCCAGTTCTCCGTGCCTCGCTGGCAACAAAGTGTTCGTTGTGACAGGAAACGCTCTCGACGAATCGCACATCAACCTTCCAAATGAACAAGCACCTAGTTTCATTGCCCTCGACAAAGACACAGGAAGTTTGCTGTGGTCAGATGCGTCTCCGGGCAACAATATCTTGCACGGCCAATGGAGTTCTCCTGCGTACGGCGTGATCAGAGGGGTGCCCCAAGTGATTTTTCCAGGCGGGGATGGGTGGCTCTACAGTTTCGATCCGGAAGGCAACGTTGACGGATCGAGCAAGCTGTTGTGGAAATTCGATTGCAACCCAAAGGATTCCGTCTGGCGGATGGGTGGTAGAGGAATTCGCAGCAATCTGATCGCTGCACCCACGATTCACAACGACTTGGTTTACATGACGGTGGGCGAAGATCCTGAGCACGGTGAAGGTCCTGGGCGGGTCTGGTGCATTGACCCATCGAAACGCGGCGATGTCAGCCCCGAATTGGTTTTTAGCACTGACTCACCCAACCAGCCGATCCCGCACAAACGACTGCAAGCCTGCGATAGGGGGGTGGGCGATTTCACGCGTCCGAATCCAAATTCAGCTGCGGTGTGGGAGTACACGGGGACCGATTTGGACAGCGATGGGAACTTGAGTTTCGATGAACAAATGCATCGAAGTCTCAGCTGGATCGTTATCGAAAAGGACTTGCTGTTTGTAACGGACTTTTCGGGTCTGGTTCACTGCATTGATATCAAGAACGGTCAAGCGCATTGGACGTACGACCTACTCGCAATGTGCTGGTCCACGCCGGTCATTTCGGCCGATCACATTTTCGTGACCGACGAAGACGGCGACGTGGATGTGTTCGCTATTTCCAGCGATCCCAATATCGCCTTCCCAGGTAACACTCCGATCGCGTCCAGTAGCACGTGGTCGTCAGCCTACGCAACGCCAATGATCGACAAAAACGTCTTGTACGTCCTGTCAAAAGACACCGTGTACGCGATCTCGGATCCGTCGCTGAAATGAATGTCATGTCATTGTCGACACATCGAGGCCTTGCGGTCCAACGCGAGGCGGGACTCCGCGACTCGCCATGAAGCGGAGTTACCGATGATCTTGGGGATCGCCCAAAGCGATGGCCGAACGATCATTCCGGTCCATCTTCCGAACGGATCAGTTCGTCGTCGACGCCTGAAACGAAATCACTTCGGCCTGCGGAAATCCCTCGCGCCATTGGGCGTCGATCTCAACATGCCCCTTCAGGTCTTCTTTGCCAAGCAGCAACGCTGGATCCTCGCTGATCCGAGCTTGCTGGTCGACGTACACATTGACGCGATACTTTCCTGGCGTCAGCAATCCCTGGTCACTCTTCGGCTGGTCGACCGTATCGGGCGCTAGCACGAATAAAGCGCCGTTGACAATCGCTCGCGGCGTCACGGTTCCCTGGGTGAAGGCGATCGCGTCACCGTCCCAGTCGTCGTCTCGCTCGTTCCAACGGTGAACAAACAGTTGCACCGTCGTTCCCACCTGCCAGTTGTCGGGACAATCCTTCAGACGAAGCACTCGCATCGTCGGTGCCCAGTTGTCGGCCGGCAAGTCTGCCACCGATTTGTATCGGTCGCCAACCACATTTGCGTAGTCCTGGATCCAGGCAATGAACGATTTATATGACTGATCGTCGACGTGCATCTTCAGCCCGCCCATGTGCGACACCGGCACGATCGAAGAGGGACGCTCAAAACTTCCGTCCTCCTTTTTCATCGGCAGCTTCGATGTCGGCTTGAGAATCAACAAGCTCATCTTCGGATCCTGCAGATTGAGCAGCGGCAGGTGTGTCCGAGTCGCTTTTCGGCTGCCAACGATCAAATGCTCGAGGGTCGCTTCCGGCGTTTCGCGGAAAATATGTACGCGTTGCCCATACTGTTTCAAAAGCTCGGCATATCTTTCGGCCGATTTCTTGTGCTGTGGATTTTCGGGATCGATTTCGTGAGGCGTGTGACAGGGAAAGCATCGCATCCTTTGCGACCAAACATTGCGTACAAACGAATCGACGACGCGACTTTTTCGCGCGTGGCGAATCACGGGATCCGACTTTTCCGGACGCGCCGGAACGAAACCGGCCAGCGCTGGTTTGCGACGCAAGTCGGGGTCCTGACAACAAGCCTCGATCCAGGCGGCGAAGGCATCGTATTCCGCTTTCCTCGTGGTTTCATGAATCAATCGCGCCCCTTTGTCCGCATCCTTTTCGCCCATTCGAATCAATTCCAGGATCTTGGATTCCTGGGGTGCGTCCAAATTGATCAGTCCCTGATCACGCAGCGAAATGAATGTCTGCTCATGCGAAGGCAAGATGTAATCCTTCAATTCGACCGACGCCAAATGACATTGCACGCAGCTCGAGGGATTGGGTGATCGAAAGATCGGCATGATCCGCGTGTGGAATAAACGCAGTGCCGCTGACTCGTCACCCGGTTGTTCCTCACACTGTGCGGTCGCGGAAATGCAAAACGCAGTTACCACAATCATGATTTTGGAAATCAGGCACCGGCGCGTCATTGGATTGATCCTGAGGAGTCTGTGAATTTTCAGTCTTGGAATCCAAACTCGCTGGGCAGCGGCAAACTCGGTTGCGTTCACAAACCGAAGCGTTAACGAGGGATGGGTTTCGGTTCGTGTCGCTCGCGCTTCGGGGTAAGTGAAACCGGGCAATGCGCGAGCAGCGGGGGCAGCTGCTGTCCAACTAGGCCACAGTATACGCTTCGACGCGACCAAAATGCGGAAACATTCCGTCCTTCCGGTCCTTGGGCTGGCCTTGGGTTCCGACCACGATCAGCGTGGAACCGCCATCGGCGTATCGAATATCGGTCACGCGGTATCCCGTTTTCAGGGATCTCGTACGCTTACCACTTGCCATCTCGAAGGTCGCGACATTCCACTGGCCTCCACGCAATCGGCCGCCCATGACGAATTGATCTCCGTCGGGGGAGACGGACAAGGCTTCCATCAGCCCCTCCCCCGATTCTCCGCTGTGCGTTTCGTCGACTTTGCGCGGCGTGCTCTCTTTCCAGGCCCACTTTTGCCACAGTTGCCGGCCGTTCCCAGCCATTGGGTCACGCATCGGTCCCATCCCTGCCAACAACAACTGCTCGCCATCGGCGCTGAACGCCATGGCAAAAATCCCACCCAGATAACAATGGCTTTTGATGATTCCCCAACTGGTGAAGTCTGGTGTGGTCCAGTTCGATTCCAGCTCACCGGATCGTGCGTTCCAGAGGCGGACTTCGCCCATCAGATTTCCGGCCGCCACGAATTGGCCGTCTCGGCTGAAAGCAACCGCTTGTACCGAGGGTACATGCGACAGCTGATGCAGTAGGTCACCGCTGTCAGCCGACACGATCTTGACCGACGATTCGGTCTCCGCCTTCGGTTCGTATTTGTATCCGCCGGCCAGGTACTGGCCGGTTACCGACGCGACCAACTGCTGGTCGGGCGATAAGGCCATATCCCAAGACCAAAAATTGTGTAGCTGAAGCGATCGAACTCGCTTTCTGTCGACCAAATCGTACCACTGCAGTCTGCCATCGTATCCGGCAGACAGGACGATATTCCCACGTACCGCGGCCGAGCTGACATAACTGCCGTGGTCGTCCAATTTCTCGAACGATTCGTCCTGCAAATGGACGAGGTAAACGCCGTCCATGCAAGCCGCGACGAATGTTCGCGACGACTCGTCCAGCGCCGACATGCCCAGGATGCCGGTAGGCAGTTTCAATTGACGTGTCAGCTCGAGTTTGGGTGAATCCATTGTCCGCGTTTGGCGAAAGGCTTGTGACTTGTTTCGTCTGTTACAACAGGACTTCCGTAATCGGCTGTGCATCCTGTTCGACGCGTTTGAACGTGGGCAGACCGGGCAGGTCATATTCCTCGTTCGGATCGATCCCCAGGGCGGAAAAGATCGTCGCGAATAGACGACGGTTATCCACTTCCCCTTCGATCACCTGTTTGCCAATCTCGTCAGTGGCACCGTGCACGACGCCACCTCGGATCCCAGCGCCGGCCATTGCCATGCTCCATGCATTCGGATAGTGGTCACGCCCGCGAGCATCGTTCAGCCAAGGCGTCCTGCCGAACTCGCCCATCGCGATCACCAGCGTCTCATCGAGCAGCCCTCGATCATCCAAGTCTTGAATCAGTTGAAAGAGAACGTTGTCGAGTTCGGGGACGAGCATCTGGTGCATTTCATGCTGGAACACATGGTTGTCCCAGGGCATACCATTGGCCACCATTACGAAGGTCGAACCGTTTTCGATCAAGTGTCGCGCCTGCAAGGCATGCTGCGCAAAGGCTCCGCCACCGTAGCGGTCGCGATCCTGGGCCGGTAACTGGCCGAGGTCAAATAGCGGTGCGCAACTCATCAACCCACGTACACGCTCGAACGCCGCGTTGTAGGAACCGGCCGCTACACTGCGGCGGTCGTTCTCGTATTTGCGACTCAGAAAGCGACGCAACGCTTCCCGATCCTGGTGGTCCGCTTCGGAGAGCGTTTCGGGGCGGAGGATGTCGGGGATCGAATACTCGCCGCCCGCGCGCACGGGTCCATACTCGGCACCTAGCCAGCCGGCCCAATTACCCGCCTTGAACGCCTTGAACTCGTTTCCCTCGGGACAGGGGTCCAGCAGGATGAATTGCGGTACCGGATTGTCCAGTTGTCCAAGTTGCTGGGCCACGACACTGCCGAGCAGGGGACGAACGAATGGCGGGCGAGGCTTGTCGCCCCGGGTCAGCATATCGATCCCCTGAAAATGTTCACTCGGCTCGGTCTTCATCGATCGAATCACCGCCAGCTTGTCCATGATTGTGGCACATTTCGGCATCAGACTGCTGATCTGTACACCGGGGATCGACGTGTTGATCGCCGCGAATGGACCGCCCGTCGCGGTGCCCGGTTTTGGATCCCATGTTTCGAATTGGCTGGGCGCGCCGCACAACCACAACAAGATGCATTTCTTGCCGTTGCGGCGAGTTTCTTCGGCGACCGATGGGATTGAAAACAATCCGCTAAAACTTGCCACCGACGCGGCGCCGGCTGCCATCGATCCCTGCAGAAACATCCGCCGATGGACCGTGTGCTCGACACTCCCGCAGTCGTGGGGCGATGGACGTTTGGCTCTCATGACCGGTTGTTGGCTCAATGATTGAAACGAAATTCGGCGCTGGCCAGCATCGACCAGAGGACTTGTTGGAAACGATGCTCGGCCGTGGCAGGTTCGTCCCCAATGTACTCAGCGATCGCCTGTGCCTCTTCGTCACTTGGCGCACGTGCAAAGATCGTTTGAAACAGCGTCTCCATCTGATCGCCACGCGACTCGATTGTCATCAGGCGGCGAACCAGGTGATGCGGACCATTGCCGGGAATGACCAACTGGTTGACACCGTCGTGATTGCTTAAAAACAACGCGTCCTTCACCGATGTGACATTCTCGTCAGGCATCACATCAACGATTCGGCTGCGAACGGAAGCCACCAGGGGATCGTCGTTTCGGAACTCGCCGCGAACGGCCAGTTGCATCGATCGTGCAAGCTGCTCTGCCGTCAACGGGCGTTCCAAGTACCAAGCGAAAGTCGATGGATCATCTGACCCAACTGGCCGGACCGACGAGAGTTGATAGGGAAGGCTCAGCGCGATCGCCCGGACAAGTCGTCGAACGTCGAATCCCGACTCCTGAAAATCACGAGCCAGCCATTGCAGCAATTCGTCATGCGACGGTGGGTGAACGCTGTCCATTTCATCCAGCGGATGCACGATCCCACGACCCATCAACATCGCCCAAATACGATTGACCATCGCCCGAGCGACCAGCGGGTGCGAGGCGACCACGTCATCGGCAAACCGTTCTCGACGAGAAAACTTGGGGACTCGCGGATCGCCCTCCATCGAAGCAGGGCGGTACAGATCGTCCTGATCTTCCTCTTTGGCGTCCTTCGCGGGCCGCGTCTGGTCGACCGCTTTTGAATCGAGAAAAGTCAATTGATTGGGTTTGCTGTCGCCCGACAAATCGGCGAACTCCGAAAACCCGCCGATCGCCGATTCGCTGACCCGCGGGCCATTGTCGGTATGGACGTTCTTGCCGCGATTGAAGAACGCGACCAATCCCCAGTAGTGTGCCTGCTCGATCTCGCTAGCCAGCGGATGATCATGACATTGTGCGCACTCGATTCGGATCCCAAAGACCGCGGGTGCAACCGCCTCGGCAATCTGTTGATGCTTGTCTTGTCGTTCGAATAGAAACCACACCGATCCACGCTCTTGCTGGCTGATCGGCCGCGCGACCAAGATCTCTCGCAGTACTTCGTTCCAGGGCCGATTGTCACGGAACGATCGAACCAGATAGGAACGCCAGCCGTGCTTGGCACGCTCGGCATACTGGGCGGTTGTGCCGCGACCCATCAGCAGCGCGTCAAACGTATCAGCGAAGTGCTCGGCATGGTCATCACTTTCGGTCAACAGATAAACGAGCTGCCTTCGTTTGTCGGCGCGGCTATCGGCGACAAACGTATCCACCTCGTCGACAACTGGGATCCGACCGGCAAGATCGAGATAGACGCGTCGAACAAACTCACGATCCGAGCACACCTTGCTTGGCACGACGTTCCGTTCCGCCCAACCCTGCTGGACGAATTGAGAGATCCGCGCCGCGACCGCATCGACTGGCCTTACCCCGGAAGCCGCAGCGTCAGCTGCGACGCATTCCGTACGCTCGAGGCTTGCGAACAGAACACCAATCGCCAGGGCCAAGACTTTTACGTGAATAGCACGTGAACGAAGCATGTGTGAATGGGTGGCGAAAAGCCAAGGAGGGAAAGTATTTTTTTTGGGGGGGGGGAGTGGTGGGCGGGCGGGAAACCCATTGTGGTCGATACCCATAGTCGCTGCCAGTGCGTAGCCCGGACTATTCTTCGCCACTTTGTCCATCGGTAACACTGGCTTCGAACGGATCATCCAACGCCGCCATGTTTGCGAGAGCGGCTTCATGCCGTCGCCCGTGGCTGGGGGGCAACACCGTCGTCTCGTCGAACGACCAGGCGACCCCTATTCTTTGCCGTGACGGGACGCGTTATTCGCCGGCGAAGCGCCACTGAGGATGGCGGAACAGCAGATTCTGGTAGATGTACGTATCCGCGACGACGTGCGGTTTCGCGTGGCAATCCTCGTAATCAAAAACCTCGTAGCCACGTTCAAGCAGCCATTGGACGTTCTCGCGGCATGGCTTGTTTCCGGTCTTTTCGCTGATCCCATCACCAACTTCCAGGCTGATGCTTGGATGGGAACGTTCGATGATCCTCGACATCCCTTCAAGAATCGGGCCCTCAGCGCCTTCCGCGTCGATCTTCAAGAAGTCCGGGTCGCCATGTTCGTCCGCGAATTCGTCAAGCTTCACAGCCGGCACGGTGATCATCTGACCGTGCTGCGTGTGATCGGCGTCGATTCGGGTCTCGTCATTAACAATGAAGTTGATGGAACTGCCGTCGAACCCCTGATCCCAGAACGTGATCTCACCCGTTTCACGAAATGCGGCCAGATTCATGCAACAGATGTTGTCGCGTCGGGCAGCGTTTTCGGACAGAACTTTGAAGGTATTGGCCGTCGGCTCCAAGGCGAAAACTTTTCCGCTGGGGCCGATCAATTCCGAGGCCAGCAGGCTGAAGTACCCGAAGTGCGAACCAACATCGTATACCACCATTCCGGGACGCAAAATGTCGACGAACATCGATGTCAAATCGGTCTCAAAGTAGCCCTCCCGGCCGATCTTGCAGGAGACGAATTCGGGATAAACGATTGTCATCGCTTGTCCCCAAAACAGCCTGGTTTCACGCCTCCGAGGCCTTCCGCTCCACTTCGCGACCTTCTTGCTCACTCGCCAGTCCAACCAACGGGGAAAACGATCGAGCCTTGATCGATGACGGAAGGTGTCCCACAGGCAATTGATTTCAGTGCGTTCCATCACGGATCCCCCCCAGGGTTGGCCATCGCGTTGGCATCGGACAGTCAGTTCGGTGGACGATAGGGAATCAAAAACTTGACGTTGGTGTCAACTCGAATTGTCCCAAGAACTGCATTTTTGGGGGTGCTCCTGCGTTGCAAAAGCCAAGGCTCGCTTTTGAGGAATATCGCTGCCAGGTGAACGCAGCAATGGGCTGCCAATCGCCCCCGTCGACTCGGTTTCCGCCCCCGGTCCGGCCAAATCACAACGGTTTGTCCCGGGATGAACGATCGGCTCTGATCCGATATTCTTCTGGCTGCCTCGTGGATCCTTCGAGCTCGCCTTGATCGCTGGATTGGTACAGGTCAGGCATCCATTCACTCAAGTTGCGACGATTCTGACGCCCATGATGGCGAACACACATTTGATCGCTCTAGCGAGAACCGCGACCGATGGCGTCGCGATTGCGGTGGCCGGAATGCTGATCGTTGGCTTTGCGCTGGCGTTCGTCAGCCTGTTCATAGCCGCGATGCCCCACGTTTTGAAAGTCGTGGGGAAAGTCTGGCCCGAGGTCGACGAACCGCATCACAAGCGATCGCACGCCGAGAATCATGTCTCCGAGGAAGAGGCGATCCTCGCCGCGATCGGCTTTGTGTTGCATTACGAATTCCAAAAGCAGATTGCCGGCGACCAAGCAGTCGTGAAAAAGGATCACTGACTTATCTTGGTCCGTGACGAGCATGTTGGTTTTTGAAGGAACCTGATGGATATCTTTTTCGATTTCATGAAGACGACGGGTTTCTCGTCGATGACCCCGAGCCATGCGGTGATGATTCTGATCGGGATCGTGTTCATCGGCTTGGCGATCATCAAGGACTATGAACCGCTGCTGTTGGTACCGATCGGAATGGGCGCGATCGTCGCCAATATCCCTGTGACCGAAGGCATGTCGCTGAGCGTGTACGACGAGGGCAGCGTGTTGAGCTACCTCTATTTCGGCGTCAGCCAGGGGATCTATCCACCGCTGATCTTTCTTGGGATTGGCGCGATGACTGATTTTTCGACCATGTTGTCGAATCCGAAGTTGGTATTGTTGGGCGCCGCCGCACAGATTGGCGTGTTCTTGACTTTTCTGGGCGCGATTTGGCTCGACTTCAGTCTGAAGGAAGCTGGCGCGATCGGGATCATCGGCGGCGCTGACGGACCGACCGCGATCTTTTTGTCGGCAAAATTGGCGCCGGAATTGCTTGGCGCCATCGCGATCGCCGCCTACTCCTACATGGCCCTGGTTCCCGTGATTCAGCCTCCGATCATGAGGTTGCTGACAACTCGCAAAGAACGGCTGATTCGAATGAAGCCTCCACGGAGCGTGTCCAAGCGAGAAAAAATGATTTTTCCCGTCGCCGCCTTCCTGATTTCAACCTTGATCGCGCCCGGTGCGATTGTGTTGTTGGGGATGTTGTTCTTTGGCAACCTACTGAAAGAGAGTACGGTCACCGAGCGGCTGGCCAATACGGCGCGGACAGCGATGATCGACATTGTCACCATCTTGCTCGGATTCTCGGTCGGGGCCAGCACTCAAGCAGAAACCTTTCTGCAGCCCCAGTCGCTGAAAATCTTTGGCCTCGGAGCGTTATCGTTCGCAATCGCAACCGCCGGGGGTGTGCTGTTTGCCAAATTCATGAATTTGTTTTTGACAGAAAAAATCAATCCATTGGTGGGAGCGGCTGGTGTTTCCGCGGTTCCCGATTCTGCACGCGTGGTGCAAATGGTGGGACAACAAGAGGATCCGCACAATTTCTTGCTGATGCACGCGATGGCGCCAAATGTCGCCGGCGTGATCGGATCGGCAATCGCGGCGGGAGTACTTTGGGCCGTGTTGGCATAGGGTGCGCTGCAAACCGGTCTGCAAGCAAAGCCCGATAACGAGGAAATCGAAGTGTCGAAGAAGCAAGTCAAGTTCATGTGCACCGCCTTTCGTGACGGGTTTCAATCCGCTTACGGAGCGCGTGTCTTTACCAAAGATTTCCTGCCGGCGGTGGAAGCGGCCCGCGATGCCGGAATCCGCTGGTTTGAAGCGGGAGGCGGTGCCAGATTTCAGTCGCTCTATTTCTATTGCAACGAAGACGCGTTCGAAATGATGGACGCGTTTCGCGCAACCGCCGGACCAGACGCCAATTTGCAAACGCTCGCCCGCGGCGTCAATGTCGTTGGACTCGAATCGCAGCCCAGCGATATCGTCAAGCTACATGCCGAACTGTTCAAGAAACATGGCATCACAACGATTCGCAACTTCGATGCGCTCAATGACGTCGAAAACCTGGTCTACAGCGGACAATGCATCGTCGATGCGGGGCTAAAACACCAGGTTTGCGTCACGCTGATGGAGTTGCCCCCGGGTTGCCGTGGCGCACATGATGCCGCAGTTCTACGCGACAACGCTGCAGCAGATCCTTGACGCCGAGATCCCGTTTGATGCCGTCTGCTTCAAGGACGCGTCAGGAACCGCCGTGCCGTCCAAGGTGTACGAGACGATCAAGAGCTGCGCGAAAACTGCTGCCCGGTGGCACTTTCATTCATTTCCACACCCACGAGACCGCGGGCGTGAGCGTGCTGGCCAACAAGGCCGCGCTCGACGCCGGCGCCGACGCCATCGACTTGTCGATGGCACCCTGTTCGGGTGGCACCTGCCAGCCGGACATTTTGGTGATGTGGCACGCCCTGCGCGGATCGGAATACGAACTCGATGTCGATGTCGAGAAAGTTCGTGAGGCCGAGGAGGTATTCAAGGATTGCATGAGCGATTACTTCCTGCCGCCGGAAGCAACGGCAGTCGAACCGCTGATCCCATGGAGCCCGATGCCCGGCGGCGCACTCACCGCCAATACGCAGATGCTTCGCGACAATGGCATCATGGAGAAGTATCCGGAGATCATCCTCGCCATGAGCGACGTCGTTCGAAAGGGTGGCTATGGAACCTCGGTCACGCCCGTCTCGCAGTTCTATTTTCAGCAGGCGTTGAATAACGTGATGTTCGGCCCCTGGAAAAAAATCGCCGAGCCCTATGGCAAGATGGTGCTCGGCTACTTCGGAAAAACGCCAGTCGCTCCCGATCCCGATGTCGTTCGGTTGGCCATCGATCAACTCAAGCTGCAACCGACATCGAAGCCAGTCTTGGAGCTCAATGATTCTGATCCGGCCAAAGGTATCGATGCGGCGAAAGCACAGCTCCAAGTCGAGGGCCTGCCGATCACCGACGAAAACATTTTTATCGCGGCGACCTGCAAGGAAAAAGGAATCAAATTCCTGAAGGGTGAAGCCGAAATCGGTGTCCGCAAAGTGGACAAGTCCTCGCAACACGATCAGCCATCGCCGGCGAGGGCCGATCAGCAAGGCCCGGCCGAGTACACGGTGACCGTCAATGGCGAAGAGATCTTCATGGCCTTCGAGGGTAACATGGTGACCGTCGACGGCAGGGTCTATCGGGTTGGGATCCGTCCCGAAACCGATCAATCCTCAACAAAGAAAGATCGCAGCGACGACTACTCGATCACCGAAGTGGCTTCACAAATGCCCGGTGCCGTCTACAAACAACTCGTTCATGCCGGTGATCATGTTCGCGCAGGTGAGCCGATGCTGATCCTCGAGGCGATGAAAATGGAAATGGAGATTCAGTCCCCGGTCAACGGAACCGTCGAAGAAATTCGCTTTGCCGTCGGTGACCAAGTGGCGACCGGACAAGTGTTGGCGACCATTCGATCGTAGCGAATTTTCGCTCCGCATCAGGATCGCTCGCTCGGAAACTTCGCATGCAATCGCTGGCATGCCAGAGCGTCAAATGTTAATTTGAATCTCCTGTGAACCGCATCCGTCTCCCTCGTCAGACACATCCGACGGACGTCCAGCGATGACGGACGAAATCAGCATCCATCCAACGATCGACTCAAACGTACCCGGTGGTCGACGTCGTCGCTCCGCGCTCGGTCGCGTCCTGAAATGGCGACCGCACTTCCGGCTGATGGATCTGATGTGGCTGGCATTGCTGTCGGCCGTGCTGATGACCTGGTATCGCGACCGCCAGGATTTGCAAAACCAGCTGTCGATCAAGACCGGCAATCGGCAAAGCAGTTGGAGTATCAATCAAGTCCTCGGGGTTCCGAACACCCTGACCCCGGGCGACCAAGCGACTG
This sequence comes from Pirellulaceae bacterium, assembly GCA_963734865.1. GTDB lineage: Bacteria > Planctomycetota > Planctomycetia > Pirellulales > Pirellulaceae > CBDCUW01. Next base: position 300,953 of record CAVTIV010000013.1, on the reverse strand, counting down.
CCTGGGCTTCGATGAGTCGAGATGCATCGGAGGAGTGGTTGATCGTCGAATACCCTTGGTCCTCGAACGTGGCCAAGGTCGAGATTGTTGAAACTTATAATCCCGGCGCCGTACGTCGAATCTGCAGCGTCAGCGCGGCAGGATACGAAACGGAGCTGTGGAAAGGTATCGACCCCACGCCCGTGACCGCCGCCATGGGACGATCCATCATTTCGATACCCCAGGAAATTTGGACCCGTCGCATCAAAGTCTACTTGGATAGTCCGACGGTTCCCGGATGGAACGAGATCGACGCGATCGCGCTGCATGATCGGGATGGAACGATTCAATGGGCCAACAACGCCTGGGCAAGCTCATCTTTCGGCGAGAATCGAGAAATGCCTCGCTGGTTTTGGCCGTAACGCAACCGGGCGGCGAAGCCGCCGATGCGCAGACGTGACGAGCGCCTTGTCATGAACCTGTTTCTTTGACGCCGATCGAGAGATCGAGCGCGATCAGGTCGCTAACAAACGACACGGCCGGAGCCGCTACTCTTGGCTTCGCACAGTCGTTCAATCGCGTCAGCGATCAATTCGTCAGGAGAACCAAGGTGATCGCTAACGGGCGCGGCGACACCAACGCTGATCGTCGCGTCGATCGGCCCGACGGTCGTATCGACCGCTGTTGATCGCACCGCTTCTCGACAGCGATCGGCAATCTCGACCGATTGCTCCAAATCCGACTCGACAATCAAGATCGCAAACTTTTCCCCGCCCAACCGCGCCAACACATCATCTTCACGCAATACATTCTGCATTCGCTGGGCAAGTTCTCGCAGTAACTGGTCGCCAACCAGATAACCAAACTTGTCATTGACCGACTTGAAATTGTCGACGTCGATCATGATCAACGCGATTGGTCGCGAGTGTCGTTTGCATCGAGGTACTTCGCGGACCAGGGTCTCGGTCAGATAGCGCTTGTTGTAGACGCCCGTCAATCCGTCACGCGTCATCATCGAGTAGACGGTTTCGTGATATTGTGACTCGATGTCATCATCGGCAAGAAATCGATAAACTCGGGTACCGAGTTGAATTCGATCACCGCTGCATAGCGTCGTGCGTTGTCCCAGCACGCCGTTGACAGATACACCGTTGGTACTGCCCAAATCGATGATTTCGCAGCGGTCGCCACGGAAGCGGATCTCGGCATGCTGCCTCGAGACCGAGTCGTCGGCAATCTGAATTTGGCAGCTGCTACTCCGTCCCAGCGTGACCGTTTCATGACCCAACTCAATGGGTCCGTGATCCAAATCAAGGGGATAGATCTGTACGAGTGATCGCTTGACAGCTTTCTTGTCGGTCTTTTTAAGACAGGCGATCGTTTGACGAATGCTGGAATACATGGCACCTACGCGGAGCGAATCGAATGGGCCCTCGAATGATGCTGTGCAACTGCTGGCAATTGCGCGCACAGCGATTGAAGCCTTGATCATGGACCCGCCCCGGCCACGGAAATTCGTTCTCCGGCGGGCATCGGTGCGCGAATGTCTGGCCGGACATGCGGTTCAGCGCGGATTTGAGGACTTTGACAGCACCGACCGCGGCGCAAGCACCCGTGGACGCTGGTCAATGTGATAGCGATGGCATTTCACGCAGGCGTCGCCCGCCGCGTGGGGCGTGTGACATGCCGCACATGACGCACGTCCCATCGGGGAAAAATCGCGTACCGCCGGCAAGACGCTGACGAAACTCATCGGGCGACCGCGATCACGGCCGATATCTTCTTGGATCTGATGGCAGTGCGTGCAATCGGCGAGCTGGGCAACATTCAAATGCGGGCCGTGGGAAAACTTTGTGAAATCGCTAGGTCTGCCGATCAAAGGCTCGCTTCGCCAGCCGCCCGTCAAACGAATCGCCGCCGGGTGGCACGACACGCAGGCCGCAATGGCCCGATTCGCAAGCAGCCGTTTGCGTACCGGATCCGCATCCGACAACTGACTGATCAGGTCCACGGCGGACCGAAGGACGGTGTCCGCATGACCACTGCCCCGATAACCAATGGCCATCCGCAAATCGTCTCGATACCATCCGCCCAACGGCAACATCCCCTGCAAATCGAATCGCCTTGGTCGGCTCCCTTCACTCGATCCCGGGTCGATCGACAAAGCGTCATCATTGCTGGAGTCATCATCCAATCCACCGTCGGCCAACAGATCCCCATCGGCCAACAGATCCCCATCGGCCAACAGATCACCATCACTCGTTGCGACAGAATCGTGTACGACACCGGCCAGCGGATCCAATGCTGGCATCACGTCCAGGGGATCGATCGGGTTGCGAGTCGATCCTGGACGGGCGGTTTCGGTGGCGGAAAACCACAGACGATAGGCGTCGCCAACGAGTTGAGGCGACATCGATCGAACGAAAGCCGAAAAGGTGGCGCGTGTGACCCCAACAGAAGATGCTCGGTCGATGAGGACCGTTTGGCCTTCCCGTCCGATCTGCCGAAGCAGGTCGCGGTGCGCGGTGGCGACTCGGTTGCCAGCTTCGATCATCCGCGGATCATCGCGTGTGATTCGTGCAAAGTCTCGGCCGGGAATCTGGCGGATCGCGGAAGCGGTTGCTGGATCCGCTCGCATCAATAGCTCGGCGATCGGAGCGAGTTGACCATCATAGAATCCGGTGACTGGGTCGGGCCAATGTGTCAATTGCCCGGCAGCCTGCTGCGACAAGGTTGGAAGCGCCAACAACTCGATTCCGCTGGCTGATTCGACCTGCAACGTTTCATCGTGACAGGATCGGCAAGCGACTTCGTAGCTCGTCGATCGCACGAGCTCGTTGTCCGCAGTTCGTGCGTGGCAGTCGCCGCATTGAAACTGTGCGGCACCGGTACCGCGAACGGTCGCCGGAAAATGTCGGCCGGCATGCGTGGAATGATTGAACGCGATCTCGCCGCCGCGACCATAGGGCCATCGATCCCAACTTGGGTGCGAGGAGGCAAAACTTGCGAAGCGATGCTGGTGGCAAGTTTGGCATTTGCTGTCGGCGATCGCGATCAGATTACCATCGGCACCCCTGTGTTCTTTGTGACAGACGGCACACTCGACGTTTTCCTTGTCCACCGCAGGATTGGGAAGCAGATCATGCCACGACCGGTCGTCCGGCGCGGCGGACGAGGCAACACGAATCGCCGAACGCGCGTTCAACGGCAGGTTGTGCGCGAGCTTCGCCCCCTGTCGGTCAATCTTGGTGTGATGGCAATCAAGGCAACGATCCGATTGGCTGACACCGTCGTGCCCATCAACGGCTGGTTGAAAGAAATCGCTCGCAGATACCGAAGCGGTCGGGTGGCACGATGCACAACGGGCCGACGGCAATGTGCCAGCGAGAATCTGTGCATGCGGAGTCGATAGTTGACCGGGCTTGAACACGATCGGCGCGACATTGTCCTGAATGGAAACGATCAGCACGGCAATCGCCACGATCAAGATGCTGGCAGAGATTCGTTTTCGTCGACCGTGCCAAGTCACTCTCGGCCGACAGGCGTCGGCAAGCGGGCAGGTCCCATCGCCAGTGGGACCGCGAGGACAGGGCAATTGCTCGGCGTCGCGACCGCACATCCATCGATCACTTGGACGATCGGTCGGTGGCGGATCGGGAAGGGATAGTTCGTCGCGTCGCATGATCAGTCGCAGTCGGTGCGGTGCTTCGTCGGATGGATCGAATCAGGCGATGTGGCGCCAGGCAAGAAACGCGTGCAAAACGGCGGCGGCAATCAGGACGATCGAAAACGCGCTATGCACGACGACCCAGATTCGCAAACGCAGTTGAAGAGCGAATTGATAGTCCAGATCGTCTCGTCGACGCACCAGCGCGGCAAGCCTGCCGGCTGTCGATTGACTATCGGATTCGAGATATCGATTCAGTTCCTTCAGTCCGCCCAGTAGGCGACGTCGTCGGACTCCGGTGGGAACGATCACGTAAGCCAGCGATGGCCTGGCGCGAAAAACGGATTCAAATAGTTCGCGTAAAAACTTCCCAAAACGCGTGCTCCGGATTGTTCGTTCAGTTCGTCCAGCAAACCTTTGGCAGCCAACGCAATCTGGCTGCGGTGCCAGGCGACACGATCAAATCGATGTTGCCCTTCGACGGCCGTTAACCGGCGTGGCAGAGTACGGCTGGCGTATATCCCGTACAGCCCGCTCAGCGTGACCAGCAAAAAGACGATCGATAGACCGCATTCAAACACGCCTCCTGCGATGATCGAAGGAACGTGGATCAGGTAGGCACCGGCTGCAAAAATACCGGTGTAGATATGGATTTGCGTCCAGGTGCTGACGCTGCCCAGCGGCAACATCGGAATCCGACGACGCACACCCAACAATCCGAGTAACAGGATGGATCCCAGCACCGTGCCGCCAGTAAAGACCGACGCGCGTCCCAACCGCCCGTCCTGAATCCAGGCAACGATCCAAACCACGGCGAGCGCAAGACCGGTGACAACAATCGAAATGCGGCGGCGACTTCGGAATGAAATGGCTTGCATGGTTACGAATTCCTGCGATCCATCCACTGCTGTAGCGGCTTGGAGTTGCTCAAGTCGATTCGCACCAACGCGTCGTGCGGGCAAGCCGCAGCGCACGCTGGTCCACTCGGTTGGCTGCTGCACATGTCGCACTTGGTGGCTTTGGTAATCGGTTTGCCGGTTTGCATGTCACTGTAAGGACGCCCCTGAGGATCATGGATTTGCGTCATCCGTATGTTTTCGTAGGGGCACGATGCCGCACAGGTTCCGCAGCCGACACAAATCGACTCGTGGATCTCGACCACGCCCGTGTTTTCGTCTCGAGCAATCGACCCGGTCGGGCAACCGATCATGCAAACCGGGTCTGTGCACTGCATACAAGCTTGGACAAATTGCAGCTGCTCATGCGAAACGCCCTGGCGAACGAATCGCGGGTTGCCATCATGAACGCTGGCACAGGCCTTGATACAGTCATCACACCGAGTGCAACGATGCAGATCAATCACCATTGCCTGACGCCCGTTATTCAAACGGTGTTGAACGATGAATTCGAGCAGTCCGGTGGGTTGAAACCGATGCCCGGTCGAGATCGGCAGGTCATTCCAATCACCTTTGCTGTCGCCATCGACTCGATCGGCACGCCGCCGTTCATCGGGAGCATCGTTTCGGTTTTCTGACGACTGAATCAGCAGTTTCGCTGCCGACTCGGGCAACTCGCTGCGACGGACATGTGGCAAGATTTCGGTCGCAAATGTTTCGGCGGGAATGAACAGTGTGTCGAGAAAGCCGACCGCGCGCAGTGAATGCTGCAGTGGGCGTGCGGGCGAATCGACTTTGCGAAGCACGTTGTAGGCCAGTTCTTCGAGCCCGAACACATGCCCCTTTCCCAAATAAGCCGTTGTTCGATGGGCAGCGCCGTAGTGTTGGCTGAGGCGTGCGAACCCGCTTCGCACAATGATCAGATCGGTGGGCGCCCGACCTTCGTCAGCGACCAACGGTTCCGATTGTATTTGCTTGTCCGGCGGCAGTTGACGTAATTTTTTGTAACCGGCATTCCATTCCAACTTGCCAAAGGAACGCAGTTGCGTGACCGCGACAACGCGCGCGAGACTCGCTTCGGGCATGTGGCGAAGCAGAGGGATTTCACGCAAATGAACCGGTAACCAGTGCCTACGATAGTGCTGGTCAAGCGAATCAGCGAAACCGCGGTCTCGGTGCAAGATCCGCAAACCCTGCCAGCGAATTTCCAGCAACGTCGCTTCCGTTTCGGCGATCACGGTTGCCGTACGCGGTGAACGATACATCGCTGCAACCTCACCAAACAGCTCGCCGGGGCCCAGCGATACCGTCTCGTTTTCGCGGAGCACGACATCAAAGTCTTGCAAAAAGATCGCCGGTCGATCATCCACGCTACGAATCGAACCTGGAGCGTTCGCGTTGACCGTACCAGGTGTCACTTCGTGAGGCCGTCGAGTCTCGGGAACGGTAGAGCGAAACATGAAACGCCGAACCGCCTCGGACCACGACAGTTTTTCGGTCGCGGTTCGTCCCAGCTGTTGGGGAGTCAGAGAATGGACCAGCACGTTGACGCTGCCGGCCAGGACCAGGAACGCGCTGTTTCCGTAATCCCCCTCGCGAACGATGATCTCGCCCGGTTCACGTCGATGTAGCTTGCAGTCATTGCGGAGAATCCCCTCGAGCGAAATCGATCGCGGAAATGACTTTGGATCCATGGTGGCGAAAGGGTCGCGTGAGCGCAGCCAGGAAACGTCCGCGTCGCTCATCGACGCATCCATCGGCTCGCTCCACCGCTGAGGGCGACGCACAGCTATCGAATCACCCGTTTCCATTGATACGGTGGGTACCGACTCTGGTGCCCCAGAGTCAAGGCAGAACGGATGCCAGCAATCGAGCGATCCGCGTGAATCAGCCGTGCTTCTCGAACTGAATCATCGTCGCAAATGGTTGGCAATGGATCACTGCGAGACGAGACCACCTCGGTCGGGGGGAGTGCGTCGAAAGTATTTATTGGCGATCGCGTCAGAAATGCGGCGTCGGATGGGTCAAACTAATAGCGGGGAATCGATCCTCGTCTCGTCCCAACCATCTTTTTCGATCGTGACTCATGTCGGCTTGGCCCTCGACCGATCCGTCGCTCCTTCTGGGACTCGCCGATCCTGCAAATCACGAGGCATGGCAGCGTTTTGATTCGCTGTATCGGCCGGTGATCTATCGGTTCGTGCGTCGCTCAGGGGTCGATCACCACGGCGCCGAGGACGTCACGGCCGATGTGATGAGGCGCGTCGCTCGCGCCGCGGCGAGGTGGACCGCGGATCGGCCCCCGGAAAAATTTGCCGCATGGCTGACGCAAGTCGCGAAGAACGCGCTGCTGAATCTGGTCTGCCGAGAATTATCTCGGCGAGGCACCGGCGGGACCACTCATCAAATGTCACTCGACCAGCGACCGGCCGCCAGTAGCGTGTCACGTGAGCGATGGGAGGACGACCGCAGAAGTGAAATGATGCGGTTGGCCGCCGACCAGATACGTGACGAGTTCGATTCCAGCAGTTGGCAGGCTTTCTGGATGACCCATGTCGAAGGTGAATCGATCGCCGATGTGGCCGCCAAGCTGGAAAAATCGGTCGGCGCGATCTATGCGATTCGCAGTCGAATTGTCCGACGGCTTCGCTCGCAAGTTCGCGTGATTGAAGATGCGGAGGGACCGTGATGAGCCGATCATCGACCGGTTGCTTGGATAACAAACTCATGTGCCAGTGGCTTGACGGTTGCCTCGATGATCCCGGCAAAGGGATGTTGCTGGCCCATCTGGACGACTGTGATTCGTGTGCCGCTCGGCTGGAGAAACTTGCCGCCGATGCCGAGTTTTGGAGATCGTCGGCAACTTCGCTGCGTGAGAATCGGCAATGTCAGACGACCGACGAACCAGCGCGGTTGTCGCCGGTCCTGACGGCGCTGCTGGGTCCAACCGATAACCCCTATTCGCTGGGTCGCATCGGTCGATTCGAGATCGTGGGAGTGGTCGGCGTCGGTGGCATGGGGACGGTATTGAAGGCCCGCGATGTTGACATTGATCGGATTGTCGCTCTGAAGTTGCCAGCGGCGCAGCCTGATGGAATCGCCATCCGCCCTGGAACGAATTGAGCGTGAGGCGAGGTCGGCGGCGACCATTCGCCACCCGGGCATCATCGAGATCTATCAGGTTGAGCGATGGCGAGGGATTCCCTATCTGGTGATGCCGTTTCACACCGGTCCATCCCTGACGGCGCGAATCGAATCGGATGGGCCACTGGAATTATTGGAATCCATTCGTATTGCCAGGCAAACGGCCGAGGGCTCGGTGCGGCACATGATCACGGTGTCGTTCATCGCGACGTCAAACCAGGCAATATCCTGCTCGGCAAAGGGACCGAACGCGCCGTGCTAACAGATTTCGGGATCGCCAAGATCCAAAGTGACGCGGACGTGACTGCCACCGGCGTGATCGTCGGCACACCTGCGTTCCTGTCGCCCGAGCAGGCTGCTGGTGGAATCGTGACGTCGCAGAGTGATTTGTACAGCTTGGGGAGTGTGTTGTGGACCATGCTCGCCGGACACCCGCCGCTGGCCAACCTGCCGACTCATACGGTCGTCGCGGAAATTGCCGCGGGAAAGATGCCTCTGCTTTCGGATCATCGGACCGGTCTGCCACCGTGGGTTTATCGGCTCGTCGACTGGATGCACAAAGTGGCGCCCCACGATCGACCTGAGTCGGCACATCAATGCGCCGAATTATTGCGGGAGTGTGAACAACACGTGCTCGATCCGATCCACCATCGTTTGCCGCCCCATGTGAGCAACCGAAAGAACACGCGATTCCATCGTTATCTCTACATCTTCATCTTCTTGGTCGCGGCCGGGTCGAGTGCAATGGTGTTCCTCATCAATCGTTCGGGCTTTGATTCCGACGGGATGTCGGCAGAGAACAGTCATGACGTTTCGACGAGCGAGACAGCGGTCGGAGGCGTTGTCTCGCAGCCGCGATCCACCGTGGAAGCCGATTCGCAACCAACCGATCCGTCGATCGAGCAACTGGCTGAATCGGTTGATGAAATCGACCGTGAGTTGTCATCGGTAATCGCGGAACTTGAAGCGATCGCTGCCGAGGCTTCGCCAACACACCAACAACTGTCCCCAAGAGAGAAATAAGTCGATGTCGATCCGAATCACACTGATCACCATGGCGTCTGTGTTTTGCGGGGCCCTCTTGCCGAGCCAATCGATCGCTCAAGCAAAGAAGCCGAGCAGGAATCAGGAACCGGCAACAGGAATTCTGAAGATTCTGACCGAAGACGGTGAGATCGCCGTGGGCGCGAAGGTGTATATCGGGATTTCTACCAGGATTGACTTGTTCGGAACCGATGACGCGGCCACCGTATCAGGCCAAAACAATATTGACTACGTCGTTCGTACCGAACAGGGCGAGGGGATCGACCTCTCTCAGGTCCACGTGATCGACTCATCGCGTGGCAGGGGGGAGGAAATGGGGTCGTATGGAGGCGTGCTCATGGGAATGGAAGGTGAGATGGGAATGGAAGGTGAGATGGGAATGGACATGTATGACATGGGAATGAGCTCCGCCCGGCTGCCGGCACATGACGCGTTCTACTACGTGACCCACCCGGTGTACGGATTCGCGTTTGTCCCGCGTGTGGGCAAACCTCCCAGCGAGATCCGACTTCGCCCGGCGGCCTCCTTCGATGTGAAAGTACGAAAAGAGTACGCTCCGGATGAGTATGTGATCCTGGCCTGCTGGATGAACCGCTATGCCGATCCAATCAGCGATCGCGAAATCAACTTCGTGTCCGATGATCAGGCGATGGGAGCTGGAATGATGTCAGGCGGAACTTCAGGAACTTTCGAGGGGATGGGGATGGGAATGGGCTCGAACGCTGGCGGCGAATTCCCTGGCCTGGCCGATGAGGCTCTCGGTGGAAGATTCAGTGATTGGCGATTGCAAACAATGATCACGCATTGGGCGGTGGCGGAGTTGCGAGATCGGCAGCAAGCGGGTGATTTCGCAGGCTGGGCCGAGATCGCGTTGCCGCCAGGTGAAGTGCGGATCACGCTCGTCCCCAAGATCGCGATCGCCAATGCTGGCACCGACTCCAAGAAGCTGGAGCAACTGCTGCTCTTTGGCGGCCCGTCGCGAATTGTCTTGGCGTCGCTTGACAAAACGATGTCACGCCAAGACGTCACACTGCCGGGGGTGCCGGTGAGTGATATCGAATTGGTTGGCCGGGCCAGCGCGACCGGGCTGCCCGATTGGACGCCAGAAGAGAATGCGATCCTGATCACCGCGGCCGGGGGACCCTCGAAACCGCAAACCGCGTCCTCCGAGTCCGACGTGATGCTGATCGCCGGCGGCAACCGGCAAAACCGCTCGGAAGCATTCTTGGGTCGGATCGCACACCGAATCGGCCCGGACCGTTATTTGGCGATCGGCGTTCCGACCGGATCGTACGAGGTTTGGTCGGCGAAACCCGAATCGCTGCACCACATGACCGTACAAATCAAGCATTGTCAGCGACAGAACTTGCAGCAGATGTTTCAGCCGATGTCGGCAGAGGCGATGGACGCCACGTCGAATCCGATGCTCACCCAACCACCGGATCGGGATCAAGCGTCGTTGAACACGCCAACAAACCGAATTTTTTACCGACTTGTCCCGTCGTACCAACGATTCGATGGGCCACCTCGGGAGTTCATCCAGCTCACGAAACCGCTGAACATCAACGCCGTTGACACCACGGGCGGAGCAGGTCCCTACGCGCCGCCAGTCGCTGTCAAAACCTTGCCGGAACCCGCGCGGTCAATGGCGGCGGCCGCGCAACCGCAACCGCCGAACACCACCACACCGATGCACTCAATGATGAGTCCCAGCGTCGCCGCAGACCATTTGCAGCCCGATGTGGCGTCCAATGGAGCGGCGATACGTTTGCCGCAGCTTCGCCAGCGGATCGAAAGGCTTGAACGTGACCTGATGACTGCGAAAAGGCTCCTTGAACGGCTGGACTCGGCCCAGTCGGGCCGCTAACGGAATGTTTCGGCTTGGCGATCATCGCGTCTTCGAGTTGACTCCGGTTCTCGACGTGCGCAGTCTTGTACAATATCGTCGTCGCCGAGCCTTCATTGGGCGTGGTGGTGACTTTACTTCATGGCGCCACCGGAGAGTGATGATGAGCGTGATTTGTCGACGCAGCATGATTCGCCAGACGGCTGCCGGACTGATGTTGCCAATGCTCGTGCCGCGCTCCGTGCTCGGCGGCGACGGTAAACCGGGCGCGAACGATACGGTTGGCATTGGTGCAATCGGTGTCGGAAATCGGGCACGGCTGCTACTCGAGCAACTCCCCGAAAGCGGCCGCATCGTTGCATTGAGCGATTGCAACTTACCGCGAGCCGAGAGTTTCAAGGCCGAAAAAAAACGCGACTGGGCGATCTATCAAGATTACCGAGAGATGTTGGAACGCAAGGACATCGATGCGGTCATCGTCGCGACTGGCGAGTTTCAACGTGTGTTGCCATGCATCGACGCCTGCCGAGCCAGCAAAGACATTTACGCCGAAAAGCCGCTGACGCTTTCCATTCGCGAAGGTCGCATTCTGGTCGATGCGGTGCGTCAACACGATCGAGTTCTTCAGGTCGGAACGCAACAGCGAAGTATGGCGATCAATCGGATCGCATGTGATCTTGTCCGCAGTGGGGCGTTGGGTCGAGTGTTGGAAGTTCGGGCCGTCAACTACGCAGCACCCGAGATGTCGCCCAAGATTCCGTTCCCCTCGGAACCGGTCCCCAAAGGACTCGATTGGGATCGCTGGCTCAATCAAGCGGAAATGCGCCCCTTCAACAACAACTGGATGAGCTGGATGCGTTGGCGTGACTTTAGCGGCGGTCAAATGACAAACTGGGGCGCGCATGGCGTTGACCAAATTCAATGGGCATTGGGAATGGACGGTACAGGGCCTGTTGATCTGTGGTCAATCGAAGGAATCGCGGGGGGTGTCGGGATGCGCTATGCCAACGGCGTCGAAGTCAAGTTCATGCTCGACCAAGGTCCCATGGGCGGTGCGGTGTTTGTTTGTGAAAAGGGAAAACTGGAAATCAACCGCAACAAGGTCACCTCGAACCCGCCCGAAATTGCGATCGAGTTGTTGAAACAGGTCGACGTCGGCGAGGAAGAACGAAAGTGGAGCGACGAGCTCGCTCTTTGGCAGGCTCGCTGGCACATGCAAAACTGGCTCGACTGCATTCGCTCACGCGACATACCCGTGGCAGATGTCGAAATCGGCCATCGTTCGGTCACCGTTTGCCATTTGGCGAATATTGCCCGCGAAATCGGCGGGCGTTTGACGTGGGATCCGACGGTGGAGGAATTCGTCGGAAATCGACACGCCAACCAGTGGATCGATCGCCGACGCCGCGAAGGTTATCGACTACAGGACTAAAAGCCTGATCGCCTCGAGAGGGTTACGGCTACTTTGCAAACCGCGATAGGGACGCGGAAAACCAGGGGGCACGTCCGTTCCGACGCTGCAAAATGGCTGCTGGAACGGCTGGACTCGACCCCAAGGGGGCAGCGAAGAAGCACCCGATTCATCCCATCAACGGGGCTGGCCGGCCTGGTCAGCTGAATTCGGGGCAGATTTTTTCACGACGAACCCCACTACGAGTTGACTCCCGCCCACCAATTTGTCACTCTTTTTGTTGATTATGCACCACGTTTGACGTTGTGCCTGTGGCTAGGACCGTTTTCTTTCCACCGCTGCGTCGAAACGTCGAGACGAGTTGTCTCTTTGGTGGCAGTTAGTAGGGTTACTTTTGTGACAAATATTTACGTAGGGGACCTCTCGTTCAACGCTTCGGACGATGACTTACGGTCAGCCTTTGAGCAGTTTGGTGAAGTCACGTCGGTCAACATCATCATGGATCGCGATACCGGGCGATCGCGGGGTTTCGCGTTTGTCGAAATGGCCAATGATGATCAGGCAAAGGAAGCAATTGAAAACTTGGACGGGACCACAATCTGTGGCAGGAATGTGACAGTGAATGAAGCGCGACCGAGGCAGCCTCGCAGTGGTGGCGGCGGCGGCGGCGGTGGTCGCGGCGGCTACGGCGGCGGCGGCGGTGGTCGTGGTGGCGGAGGCGGCGGCTATGGTGGCGGCGGAGGCGGCGGCTATGGCGGCGGCGGTGGTGGTGGCTACGGCGGCGGCGGCGGTGGCGGCGGCCGCGGTGGAGATCGTGGCGGACGTGGCGGCGGAGATCGTGGCGGACGTGGCGGCGATCGGGGCGGAGATCGCTACTAACACCCCCGAGTCGACTTTCACGGCGATTTGAAAACGAACAAAGGGACAAGCGTGTTGCTTGTCCCTTTTTTGTGCCCCCACTTCACCAGCCTCACACCGCGCAACGGTGAAGCCCATTTCGGTTCATTTATTTTGCTGTATCGAATGAAAAATCTTCCGCCGCCCTCATTCGCCGATTGATCTCCAGGACGGGTCGCCAGCGCCGGCTCGGGCCGCGAAAAAAAAGGCCGGTGATTTTCACCGGCCTTTCGCTCGCATTGGGTCATCAGGGGATGCGGAACTTAAGCAGCTGTGGCGGCTTGATTGTCCTCGCTATCCTGCACGGCGGCCCCGTTCTTCTCGGCGGCCCCGTTCTTCTCGGCGGCCCCGTTCTTCTCGGCGGCCCCGTTCTTCTCGGCGGCATTGCGATAGTCGACCACGTCCCAGACCAGGCCCGTCGCCCGCAAAAATCGAATCGCTTGCCAAGTGATATCGAATTCCCACCACTTGTGACCGTGCTTCGCCATTCGCGGGTAAGCGTGGTGGTTGTTGTGCCAACCTTCCCCATAAGCAACGATCGCGACCAGCCAATTGTTGCGGCTGTCGTCGGTCGTTTCGTAGTTTCGGTAGCCCCAAATGTGCGACGCACTGTTGACCATCCAAGTTGCATGCAACACTCCGACGAGTCGGACAAACATGCCCCAGACTACGAACGAAGTACCAAGGGTCGATCCGCCGAATGCGTAACCGATTCCAAACAGAGCAAATCCCGCGGCAATGTGCATCGGCAGGAACAAGACGTCCATGATTCGCATGCCGCGTTCCTTGTACAAGTCCGGCGCCCAGCGTTGCAGATAGGTTTTTCGGTCACCGTTATGAGTGTGGTATGCCAGCCAAAAAATATGGCTCCAGATGCCACCATCGTTGGGCGAATGCGGATCACCCTCCAAATCGCTGTAGGCGTGATGCTTGCGGTGATCGGCAACCCAGTCGAGCGGCGAGCCCTCTCCGGCAAGTACCCCGATGGACGTGAACAGGTATCGCACCCAGCCGTAGGTTTTCATACCGGTGTGGGTCAACATCCGATGGTAACCTAGGCAAATTCCAAGGCTGCCGGTCATCCAGTGCAGAAACAGCGCGACGGCCAATGCCGACCAGGTGAATGTGAACGGCGCGGCCAAGACCACCAGATGTGCCAAGGCCAGCCAGCCCACAGCCCAGATACTGACGTTGCCCCAGCGACGGCGCTCGGCTGCGGTAGGACCGACGTCTTTCTTCTTTTTCTTTGTCTCACCGGGAGTCACGACTTCAATATCAGACGAAAGCTTGCGTGGGCGGAGCTTTTTTGGGCTATCAATCACGGACGCCATGAGGGATTTCCAATGCGAAGGTAGGGGTCGTCGGCATCCACCGCCGAACAGACAGCCCAAAATATAAGGGAAGTACAGAAGTGCTCTGTATCAAGCAAGCTCAACGTATGTAACGGAGAGGTAAAAGTCCGATTCGAGCGGGCAATCTTGGCTTTCCGCGGGGGTATTGATCAACCTTTCCGTTGCCGCCCGAGCCAGCAATTCACTGCTGCGATTGCAGCATCTGGGCCTTCGCCATTGCCTCCTCCGCCTTGGCGATGAACTGTTGGTCTTGGGTACCCGCCCAGGCCCGTTGATAGGTAACGCTCATGGCTGTGAAGTTGAAGGATTCTTGCGGTTCCAACTGACACGCTTTCTCCCCATGGGTAATCGCCAAGTCGTGTTGGCCAGTCTTGGTATACACGCGTGCCAGAGCAAGATGCGCTATCACAAAGGAGTCATCCTCGTCGACAATCGCCTCGAGGGCCGCAATCGCCTGCTCGAACTTCTCGTCGTCGATCAGTTTTTCGACTTCGTTGTACTTGGCATGAACATCGGTCATCGGAGCATTCCGTGATGGAGAGTAGTACGGGTGATCGCGAGTCGGTGCCGGGATAGGTCGCCACCGAATCTCGCCAAAACCTGTTTCCGGATACAGCAAGGTAAACAGGAGTTGAAAGTCTTATCCTTTCAACGCGGCTTGCGCGGCAGCCAATCTCGCGATCGGGACGCGAAACGGGCTACAGCTGACGTAGTCCAGCCCGACCCGATCACAGAACGCGATCGACTCAGGATCGCCGCCATGCTCGCCACAGATACCGATCTTTAGTTTGCTCTTGGTGCTTCGTCCCTTCTGAACTCCCATCTCAACAAGTTGCCCGACACCGGTTTGGTCGAGCGATTGGAATGGGTCGACATGTAGCAAGTCTTGAGACAGATAGTCGGGCAGGAAGGTGTTGATATCGTCTCGACTGTATCCGAATGTCATCTGCGTCAAGTCGTTGGTGCCAAAACTGAAAAAATCGGCGTATTTAGCGATCTCATCAGCCGTCAACGCGGCGCGGGGAATCTCGATCATGGTTCCGATCAGAATGTCCAACTTACCACTGAACTTTCTGTTCGTTTTCGTTTCCTCAATCGTCGCCTCCACCTTTTCTCGCAACATGGCAAGTTCGGATGCGGTTCCAATCAGCGGGATCATGATCTCAGGCTGAGCCTTGATCTTCTTTTTGGCACAGTTGATGGCAGCCTCGACAATGGCACGTACCTGCATCTCCAGAATCTCAGGATAGGTGACACTGAGTCGGCATCCGCGATGACCCAACATCGGATTCGACTCGTGCAGCGCTGCGGCACGCTTTTCGATTTCGGACTGCTTCACACCCAATTCGTCGGCCATTGCTTTTTGCGAGGCAGGATCATGGGGAAGGAACTCATGTAGCGGCGGATCGAGCAAGCGAATGGTCACCGGAAGACCGCTCATCGCCTTGAAGATTCCTTCGAAGTCTTTGCGTTGGAAAGGCAGCAGCTTCTTCAGGGCCGCTCGACGATCCTTTTCAGACTCGGCCAGAATCATCGCCCGAATATGGATGATTCGATCGGGCTCGAAGAACATGTGCTCGGTCCGACACAAGCCAATTCCTTGGGCACCAAATTCGCGTGCCCGCTTGCTGTCGATTGGCGAGTCGGCGTTCGTTCGCACCTCGAGTCTTCTGAATTCATCGGCCCACTTCATCAACTTCGTAAAATCGCCACCCAGCTTGGGCTCTTGCGTTTCGACTTCGCCGAGCATCACCTCACCCGTTGTGCCGTCGAGGCTGATCGTGTCGTTGACACCAAACGTTCGCCCATCAACGGTGATCTTCTTCGCTTTTTCGTCGATTTGAATGTCACCGGCCCCGGCGATACAGCACTTGCCCCAACCGCGTGCGACGACAGCGGCGTGGCTGGTCGCGCCACCGGTGCTGGTCAGAATCCCAGCCGCGGCGTTCATACCATCGACGTCTTCCGGGCTCGTTTCTTTGCGGACAAGAATCACACTTTCCCCGTTTTCGGCACGAAGTCGGGCCTCTTCGGCCGAAAACGCCAGTTTGCCGACGGCGGCTCCGGGCGAGGCGTTGAGACCGCGTGTCAAAACGTCTGCTGCATTCCGCGCGGTCGGCTTGAAACTGGGCAACAGCAACTGCGTCAGATCATTTGCAGGAACGCGAAGGACCGCTTCCTTCTGGTCGATCAATTTTTCCTTGACCAGGTCACAGGCGATCTTGACCGCCGCAATGCCAGTCCGCTTGCCGGTCCGAGTTTGCAGCATGAACAACGTACCACGTTCAATCGTGAACTCGATGTCCTGCATTTCTTTGTAGTGTTCCTCCAACGTCTTCTTGATCTCCAACAACTCTTTGTGGACTTTGCGATTCCACTTCGGCATTTCGGCGACCGGCTTGCGGCGTGCGAATTCCTGCGACAACGTCCTCGCCCTGAGCGTTGATCAAGAACTCGCCAAAGAATTTGTTTTCGCCCGTGTTCGGATTCCGCGTAAATGCGACGCCCGTTCCGGAATCATCACCCATGTTTCCGTAGACCATCGACTGCACGTTGACAGCGGTTCCCAACAATCCACGGATGCCTTCGATTTCACGATAGCGAACAGCGCGGGTTGTATTCCAGGAACCAAACACGGCCTTGATCGACAGCTCCAACTGCTTCATCGGATCTTGCGGGAAATCTTCGCCGGTGTGCTTTTTGAACGCCGCTTTGTAGTCCTCGCACAGCTGCTTCAATCCTTCGGCCGGGACCTGCGTGTCTTCGGTTACCTTGTAGTTCTTCTTGATCTTGTCAAATGCGGTCTCGAAGATGTGATGGTCCATGCCCATCACGACATCGCCAAACATGTTGATCAGTCGACGATAGGCGTCGTAAGCGAACCGTTCGTTCTTCGTGGCTTTGGCAAGCCCGATGGTCGCGTTGTCGTTGAGACCGAGATTCAGAATCGTGTTCATCATCCCAGGCATGCTGACCGCCGCACCACTTCGAACGCTGACCAGCAACGGATTGGAATCATCGCCAAAACTTCTTGCCGAGCTCCCGCTGCAGCGTGGCCACCGCCTTGTTCACCTCATCCATCAAACCGGCCGGCAGCGATCGACCCGACTTGTAGTAAGCGTCGCAGACTTCGGTCGTGATCGTGAACCCGGGTGGGACCGGCAACCCAATGCTTGTCATCTCAGCCAGGTTCAAGCCTTTGCCGCCCAGCAAGGACTTGCTCTTGCCTTTTCCTTCGGTCTTCGTCTTACCGAAGTAGTACACCATCTTGCCAATTGCCGGAGCAGCTTTCTTCGCCATGGTCGTTCTCTAGAACCCGTCTTGGTCATTTGCGTTTGGAAACATCAACAACAAAAGCGTGCCCTGCGCAGGTCGACCCAGTTGGGAACTCGATTCAACCAGCCGCGGTGAACGAGCACTGCTGGCAAGCGACAAGCCACAGCGGAGAGCGAGTCTCTTGGCTCGTCAACACACCGGGCCATCCGATGCCTCGGGCAACAACGTCAGGATCGACCGCGTGAAAAGAAGTCCTCGTTGTTCACACGGTGTGATGCGGGAGGACCCAAAAACACGCCTTTTCGCGGCTAAATGTATTTGCCACCGCGGTATCGGTCAATGACGATGCGCCAGTGCCTGAGAGACTCCCGCGAAAAAGTAGGGCTGACAGGAATCGAACCTGCACTCCCGAAGGAACTGGATCCTAAATCCAGCGCGTCTGCCAGTTCCGCCACAGCCCCGTTTTCGCAATCGCCTCAACGAGAACGTTGATTCTAGCGAATGACCAATTCCTTAACAGATGGCCAGCAATGGTCCGTCAGTGACACTCCTGCCAGATCATGAGTTCGCAGATTCGGCGGTCGGAAACCGCGACCAACCATGAGCCGTGGCAGTGGCACTGAAACCGTGGCACTCAAACCCCAAAGTCACCGAAACCATTCTCTTGCAACCGCACGATCATTTTGATCACGTCGATGGGTGAGTCGAATCCGAGCGTCTTGAGGATCGAACTGCGATGATTCTCAATCGTCTTCTTGGTGACCCCATTCTCCAGCGCGATCGCCCCGACGTTCTTTCCCCGCGCCAGCCCAATGGCGATGTTGCGGTCCAACTCCTCCAAGTCGCTGAACGCACCCCACAGCGACCGCAGACTCGGCTGAGGATTTTGCTGCCGACTGTTCAATACTTCCAACAGCCGAGTGATTCCCAGAATCGCCATCGCCGGATGACCAAGACCCAGCAGCGACCGCTTGTGCGTCAAAAATCGAAGTTCGCGGCCATCGGTATCATGGCCGATATGGATGAACTGAACGAACGGGCACCCATTGAGAATCATTTCATCCGAATGGGATGAGATTGGCAGCACCGTATGGGTCAGAAAGGAGGCCGACAACCTGCCGACCGGAGACATTTCGCCAGCAAACAAACTGTCGTAGGCCCGGTTACTCAGCAGGACCTTGCCATCAACTGCCTTGACATAAATGGCATCCTTTTCGCCGCCAATCAGCGTATCGAACGCCGAATTTTCTTTGACAGACCGGGTCACGTTCGAGCAAATTCGATGGATTGCTCGCTCGAAGTCATCGTCAGCACAACTCTCTGTCACCGGAATCACCGAAATCGATTTCTCGTGCGACCCCTGAGTCAAAGACAATCTGGAACTCAGTGGGTAACTCAGGACGTCCCTGGCATTGTTGATGCCAGACAAGGGGCGATCATGCGGATTGGGGGTGCCCAAGACACTCCCTCCGCACAAACCGTATCGGTCCCTGACGAGCGACAGGAGAGTCGAACTTTGGCAGCGAAGCGTTCTTCGCTTTTGAGAATGATGCTGTGAAAGCTTAACGGGCCGCTAGGCCCCAGCCTCGCTGCTCTCGGCCGCGACCGTCGGCACCACCCACACTTTCAGATTGGCATCGACTTCGCTATGCAGATGGACTTTGACCGTGTACAGGCCGAGCTCCTTGAGCGGTCCCTCGAGCCGGACTTGGTCCAGCGCCAGCGTGAAACCCGCCCCTTTCAGGGCATCGACGATTTCATGGGGCCCCACGCTTCCGTACAGGTGGCCCTCATCGTTGGCGTTGGCCTCGATGGTGATCGATTGCTTGCTCAACTCGTCGGCTTGCTCGCGATAGCTCTTCAGTTTCTCTAGCTCGAGGGCGCGCAGCTTTTCACGATGCTTGTCAACCATCCGCTTGTGATGGTCCGTGGCCACGGTGGCCAATCCTTGCGGCAGTAAATAGTTCAGCGCGTAGCCGGCCTTCACTTCGACCAGGTCACCCTGCTTGCCGAGGTGTTCGACATTATGGATCAGCAGCAACTGAATGCCACCATTCTCACCTTTGGGCAAACGCTTGTAGGGTCGTTTGAATTTGCGTCCAGGTTTCGCTTTTGCGGGCATCGATCGAACTCGTCTCTATCTCTGATTCGTTAGAAAATGATTTAGAACGGAATGTCTGGGTCGTCGTAACCAGGTCCGTTGCCGGTTGGCTGTGCTTCTCGCTGTCCATGAACTACCGAATCATCCGATTGGTAATCATCGTGACTGTGACTGGGAGCAGACGATCGGGGTCGACCCGAACCACCGCCACTGCTGAGCATTTGCATGCGGTCGCACACCACACGCAGCTTGCTTCGCTTCTGTCCATCGGTTTCCCAAGTATCAAGTTTCAGCCGACCTTCGACCAAGATCGGGGAACCTTTGCTGAGATACTCACTGGCGACCTCGGCGGTACGCCCCCAGAGCGTGACGTCGACAAAGGTTGTCTCGTCAACCCATTCTCCGCTGGCCGACTTTCGGCGAT
This sequence comes from Pirellulaceae bacterium, assembly GCA_963734865.1. Lineage (GTDB taxonomy): Bacteria > Planctomycetota > Planctomycetia > Pirellulales > Pirellulaceae > CBDCUW01. The sequence goes on along the minus strand of CAVTIV010000013.1, from coordinate 280,916 downwards.
CGTTCATCGCCATACCGATATCGGTCACAGCAGTCCCGCCGGGAGTGTACTTCAGCTCGATATCACGCGTCAGGTTGCCCACCAAAATCACGCGGTTGTAGCTTGCCATGACGTTTGACCTGATCGGTTGCCGATTTTTTGGGAGGCACCACGCTGGCACCATGGATCCAATGATATCGAACGCTTGATGTTCGAAAATCAAACTGCGGTTAGGGGTTAGGTGAGTGCGACTTCGGCTTCCGTGTTCGCCTCGTCGTCCTCTTGGTCACCTTCGGAATCCGAGGGATGTGAAATAATGATGGTTTCGCCTCGAGCATTGGCAAGCACCGGTTCCACCAGCCGCGGATCGAGTTTCAGCGTCAGCTCGCGAACAATTGGTTCGGCGAGTTGAAAGGCGCGCTCGATCTTCGGCAAATCGGGTCCGTCCATCTCGAAGTATGCCAACCAGTAGGAGCCTTTGTGGTGCTTATCAATCGGATAGGCGAGTTTCGCCTCCATCCAAAATCGGCTCACCAATACATTCCCACCTGCTTGGGTGATGATGTCATTGATCTGCTTGCTGACGCCGCCCGGGTCGCGGGCATAGTGATTGCTATCCAGAATGAACAGCGTTTCGTAGGTTGTCTTTGCCACGGCTGGTCGATTTCTCCGTCGTTTTTTCCGAGTGTTAGTCGGCAGGTTTAGGTGCAACCGAGGGCTTTGCAGCCGGCTGGTTGTTCGATGTACTTTTTCTCTTTGTCGCTGCTGGGTCTGTTGCTGCTGGGTTTGTCGCTGCTGGGTTTGTCGCTGCTGGGTTTGTCGCTGCTGAGTCTGCGGGGGGGCCCGCGTCCGCGTTGTATTTGTTCATAGCGAACGCGGCACCTTCGTTGGCCCAATCGATCGCCGCATAGGCGGCTCGCGTGGTCGCCGATTCAATCTTCTCCTGATCTTCCTTGGCAAACTTCCCCAAAACATAATCCGAAACGTCCCACTCCGGGGGCGGTCGGTCGATCCCGATTCTCAGACGTGCAAATGATTCCGTTCCCAACTGCCCAATGATGTCCGTCAATCCCTTTTGACCACCGGCCGAACCGCCCGGTCGGATCCTCAATCGTCCGCTCGGCAGGTTCAAGTCATCACAAATCACCAGCAAATCAACGGGCGACATTTTATAAAACTCGCACGCTTTTCGCACGCTTTTTCCGCTGGCATTCATGAAAGTTTGCGGACACAACACGACCAGCTTCTCACCATTGGTGCTGCCCTCGGCGACCTCACCCTCGAACCGGATCTTCGACGGGCTCGCCGAAATCAACGCCGCCAATTTCGCCGCCGCCATGAATCCGACGTTGTGTCGAGTCTGTTCGTACTTTCGACCCGGATTGCCCAGGCCAACGATCAGCTTCATCGGTTAACGACCATTGCTCGGCTAGCGGCCACTGCTTGGGGCACGGCTCGATTTCCGCACTGGCGCTTTACTCCACCTTCTTCCAGTCCACCTTCTTCCATCCACACGATTCCAATCCACTCGTTGACAGCACCGCAGGGGTTCCCACCGGCGGCGTTCAATCCTCGTCTGACTTCTCCCCACCTTTGGTGATCACTTCGGGCTCCGCTCCGACGCCCTCTTCCAATGTCTCGTCCAGTTCCGAACGGGGCTCTTCGACATGAGCAACCACGGTATCGGCCGGGGTCACCAATTCAACGCCATCGGGCAATTCCAAATCGCCAGCGGTCAAATGATGCCCGACATGCAAGTCGTTGACATTCAGGCCCACATTCTCGGGAATCGAGTCGGCCGAGCAGCGAACTTCGACGTCGTGCACATTCTCGACAAGAACCCCACCCTCTCGAACTCCGATCGGATCGCCATGAAGATGGATTGCAACCGACAGCTCGACCTTTTCTTTCAAGTTCACCCGAATCAAGTCGAGATGCAGCACTTCGATCCCCAACGGATCCCACTGCATTTCGCTGACCAACGCGGTGTCCTTGATCGCACCGGAGAGCCGCACCATTTTGGTGTGATTGCGCGCAACCATCTTTACCTGAGTCGCGGGAATCGCCAAATGCTGGGTATCTTCGCCGTGCCCATACAAAACCGCCGGTACGTTCCCGTTGCGACGCAACCGCCGAGTGGCTGCCGAGCCAGTCTGCCCGCGCTTCTCGACTTCTAATACGTCCGCCATGCCTGGATCACCCTGCCAGTCAAATGTGTCTGTTCAGTTAAAAACAAAGGCAAAAACCGCCGGCCCGGGGCCCGACGAATCTTGCCAGGGAGGTAAGTATGGCGGAAGAACCGCGATACGCAAGCCCAAACGTGGTCGGCGTTTACCGGTGCGGGCAAGCGACCGATCCTCGGCCCACGGTCGCACTCGGGGCCGGACGGCCCGCAACGCGATCGTCCCACTGCCGACGAAAAAACCGGCCGAACACAACCTGCCAGGCAGTTGCGTCGGGCCGGTTCGGGTTTCCATCGGTCAAGTAAGACCTATTGGTTCAGCTGCTCTTGAATCGTTTCCTTGCTGGCACGGGTCCCCAACGCTCCCCACAGTCCGTACAAGCTGGCCGCACCTGGAATGGCAGGAGCCACGCTGGAGGTCGATTGGTAATTCTTGTAAATGGTCTGCTGATGAGAATTACCCGCTTCAATCGAATTGGTGATGAACACGACCGCCCCATCGGCCATCAACACATGCGCGCCACCCTGATGCCGGCTGCTCGGCGGCACGATTCCCGGTGAATTGACTCCGTTCCTTAAACAGATTTCACGATTCGGTGGGGTGATCGTTGTGATCTGCGTCCAGAATGGGTAGCCGTGAGCCCACTTGTAACCACGCCCGTTCTGGACCCCCGTATTGATGGTGGCGGCTTGCGACCAATATTGAGGACGCTTAGGGTCGGCGTCCGTCTGACAAACGCTGGGATTGTCGTAGACCGCGATCAGACTATTGATGTGCGCCGTACTAATGGTCTGGTGATCACCCAAGTCGGTGGCGATTTCACCCGCCGCGATCGTATTGGCCAATCCGTCGAGAATGTCCCGGAATTTCATGTCGGCTCGGGGCACGAAAACACCGCGAAGCGATTCTCGGGCACGCTGTGCACGGCCACTGCTTTCAATGTATTTGCCTGCCGCGGCGTTAAAGTTCAACAGCCCCACGTTGGACTGATGGATGGCATCACCTGTGCAAGCCGCGTAATTCGTTCTTCCTTGCGCCGGCAGTCCCTCACCGGGATCGCTGGGGCAACGCAACGTGGGAATGCTCGTCATCCAGGGCGTGTAGGTTCCGTTGGTATTGTGATTTCCCAGCGACATGTTGGGCACCGGGCCCATTGGGTTGTATGAAACGCCAGCGCTGACTTGAAACGGATTGCTAATCTGCTCCCACAACGCTTGCTGCTCCATGAACGGTGTGAGCCCAACGAAAATGCTCAACTGCATATCGTCGTTGCTCGTTACGGGGAGCTGATTGTTGGTATCGGTGTACGAATCGGTGCCCCCCATCAGCATCGGCAGTTGCTTGTAGGCCGAATGATAGTTGTGCATCGCCAACCCAACCTGCTTGAAATTGTTGCTGCAGCTCATTCGGCGGGCCGCCTCACGAGCCGCCTGAACCGCCGGCAACAGCAAACCAACCAACACGCCAATGATCGCAATCACGACCAACAATTCCACCAAGGTAAATCCATAACGACGAAACTTCTTCATGACAGGAGCCTTCAAATAGAAAGGAAAAGAAACCGCAAACATAAGAATTTCAACCGTCGGCGCAGCAGCAACCGCCACACCGACAGCAATCGATCAACCAATCAATTACTCGGGATCAATTTCCGGTGCATCTTCGGAAGCGACATCCGGGTTCTCGGACAAGAAGTCGCCGAGTTCATCCGAGGAGGTGGCGGTGGGCTCGGAACTGCGACCACAACCGATAACCCACAACAGGCAGACGCACGAGAAAAACAGGCACGTCAACGAACGGCAACGGACACGCATAGTAGTAACGCCCAAAAAAGAGTTGGCTAGAAAAGTGCATATGCGTTTTCGATCGTAGTCCCGCCGGCAGGGCGGACGCAATACACACCACCCATAAGGAGGGTTCGGCCGATTGAAGCTGCGTAACGGTAAAGCCTGCGTAACGGTAATAAAACACATTTGCTTCCGGGGCAGACGAGCCGGGCAACGAATCGCTGTCCGAGCCGCTCGAACGGCAGCCATCCTAGGAATGCGACTCTCCAATTCCACCGCGAAAACCCCGCAAGCAGAGGGATCTCTCGAAATGACGTCGCTCGTCGATTCCCGTGTTGCCAACTTGCCCGAACGGCTATAATAACAGTCCCACCTTGAACCTCCCGACACCCGTCGTTCGCGATGGGATCGGGTTTGAGTTCGTCCCCCCTTCCCACCCATTATCGAAAGAGTCTCGTGAGACGTGTGTCGCGAACTCCTTTCTTGGCAGCCATGTCCTTGCCCTCTACCTGTCGTTCACTACTCACTTTCTCGCTGCTGCTGGCGATCGCGTTTTCGGCTGCCGCGGAGGATGACATCCTGCAGCGGGGCGAAAAGATCTATCGCCAGATGTGTGCCGAGTGTCATGGAGCCAGCGGCGAAGGGGTCGAGGATTCTTACGAGGATCCGCTCGTCGGCGATTCGACGATTGGCGAGTTGACGGAGTTGATCAGCGAGACGATGCCCGAAGAGCAGCCGGAGACTTGCGTCAGTGAAGATGCCGCTTCGGTGGCCGCCTACATCCATCATGCGTTTTACAGCGAAGCCGCCAGGATCCGTAATCGTCCGCCGCGGGTTGGGATGGCGCGACTGACCGCTGAACAATTGCGACAGAGTCTCGCGGACCTGTACGGGCACTTCGATGATGACCCTTGGACCGAGGACAAGCGAGGCATTCAGGGAACATACTTTGCCGGAACCCGCTGGAAGAACGAGAACAAAAAGATCGTTCGCAGCGATCCCGTGCTTGATTTTGACTTTGGCGACAACGGTCCTGGGGAAGGGATCGATGCCAGTGAGTTTTACATCCAGTGGATAGGATCTCTAAGAGTCGATCACACGGGCCGCTACGAGATCGTTCTGCGAAGTACTTGCTCCTGCGAAATGTACTTCGGTCACAATGAGCGCGAGTTGATCAACAACCATGTGCAATCCGAGGGCAAGACTGAATTCCGCAAGACGATGCAGCTAACCGCTGGTCGCAATTACCAGATCAAGATTGAGTTCACGCAGAGAAAGAGAAAAACGAAACAACCGCCGGCAAAGATTTCACTCTCCTGGGTGCCTCCGGGGTCGGTGGAAGAGATCATTCCGACGCGGAACCTGATTCCCTCCTGGATGCCGCCCCAGTACCCGCTGCAAGCGAAGCTGCCGCCGGACGATCGAAGTTACGGCTACGAACGCGGCATCGCGATCAATCGACAATGGGACCAGTCGACGACCGCAGCGGCGATCGAATTCGCGCAGATCGCTGCGGCTGAGCTGTGGCCACGGTACCGACGCCGCCAACGCGGGAAATCCGATCAGAATCGGCAGCAGCTGAAGGGGTTTTTGACCGAACTGGTCGAGACGGCCTTTCGCGGACCGCTGGACGACCAGGCGCGACGGCTGTACATCGATCAGCAATTGGAAAGAGCGGAAGACGATGCCGAAGCGATCAAGAGAGTCACGCTGATCTCGCTGAAATCGCCTCGATTTCTGTATCCGATGCTCGACAACGATCGCTCCGAAAGCCAGCGCGCCGCAAACCGCCTGGCCCTCGTGCTGCACGATTCATTGCCATCGGACAAGTGGCTTGGCGACAAGATCGCAAAGAACCAACTGCAGACCGATCAGCAGATCACCGAAGCTGCCTGGAAGATGGTCGCCGATGATCGCACCGAGGGAAAGACGCGAGCGTTCCTCTACTATTGGTTCGGACTGGCTGATCGGGAAGAGATCAGCAAGGACAGCGAAATGTTCCCCGATTTCGACCAGAAATTGGTTGCCGATTTGCGAAAGTCTTTTGACGCCTTCCTGGACGAGATCGTGCGCAGTGAGTCGAGTGACTATCGTCAGTTATTCCAGGCCGACTGGACATTCACTACCGACCGGCTGGCGAGTTTTTATGGTGACGCGTGGAAACCGGCCGAGCAAAATGGACCACGATTGGGTCGCAGCGTGAGCGATCCTCAAGTCCGCTCCGGCGCGCTCACTCATCCGTTGCTGATGAGCAGCTTTGCCCATCACAACGCCAGTTCACCGATCCACCGCGGCGTGTTGTTGTATCGCCACCTGCTCGGTCGTGTCCTGCGGCCGCCCAACGCTGCCTTCACCCCCTTGGATCCCGAACTTCATCCCGGCCTGACCACCCGCCAGCGGATCGAGATGCAGACCGGTGACGTCGATTGCCAGGTGTGCCACGAGAAGATCAATTCCTTGGGCTTTGCGCTGGAAAACTACGACAGCGTCGGCCGATATCGGACCACCGAGAACGACAAACCGGTAAACTCCGAAGGGAGTTATCTGAATCTCCAGGGGGAAAAAATTCGCTTCAGTGGTGCTCGCGAGCTAGCCGAATATCTCGCCAGTAGCGATGATTGCCATCAAGCGTTTGTCGACTCGGCGTTTGAGTACTTCGTCAAGCAGCCGATCGCCGCCTACGGCGCCGATGCGTCCCAAGAATTGACCACAACATTCCGCGAGAGCGGATTCAACATTCGCCAGTTGATTGTCAGCATCGCGGAGATCGCTGCGACACAACCGGGCAACGAGAGCGAAACTTAAACGAGCCGTCGAACACTTTCCTTCCGAGCAGTTTCATGATCAAGATGCAAACGTCGCGACGTGACTTTTTAACCAAACTAGGCGTTAGCGCCGCAGCAGGCAATTTCCTGTTTGCCCTGCCCAGCCTGGGGTGGGCCGCATCGACAGTGCGCAAACAGCGACTTGTATTTCTGTTCAGCCCCAATGGTGTCATTCCAAAACACTTTTGGCCCGATCAGGAAGGCAGTGATTTCGAGCTGAAACGAATCTTGCAACCGCTCGCACCGTTCAAAGATCAGCTGCTAACGCTGGAAGGGATCGACAACAAGATCCGAGGGGATGGCGATGGCCACATGCGCGGAATCGGCTGTCTGTTGACCGGAGTTGAGTTGTTTCCCGGCGACGTGCAAGGCGGTTCGGATACTCCCGCCGGATGGTCTCAAGGAATCTCGATCGATCAGCACCTGAAGAACAAACTGCAAGCCGATCCCTCGACCCAAACCCGATTCGGATCATTGGAGTTTGGCGTGATGGTTCCCGATCGGGCCGACACTTGGACGCGAATGTGTTATGCCGGACCGAACCAACCGGTCGCGCCAATCAGCGATCCCTATCAGATGTTCGACAAACTTTATGGACAAAGTCAGAACAACGAGATGCTTGCCAGCGTGCTGGACGACCTCAGCGAGGAATTCAAAAAGGTGCAGCGAATTGTCAGCAGTGAAGACCGGCGGATTCTCGACGAACACATCGAAATGGTTCGAACGGTTGAAAAGGAATTGAAGTCGGAACTGGCGAACGCGAAAGAACACGACGATCTCGCTCATGCCGTACCTGAGCTACCGGCCAACGTCGAAGAGGAAAACGATAACATGCCGCAGATCAGTCGCATGCAGACCGATCTATTGGTCAATAGCTTTGCGGCCGACTTTGCTCGGATCGGCAGCATCCAGATCACCAATAGTGTTGGCAACGGAAAGATGCGCTGGCTCGATATCGACGAAGGTCATCATTCGTTGTCGCATGAACCCGACAGCAACGAAGCGGCCTATGAAAAATTGATCAAGATCAACACCTGGTACTGTGAACAGCTTGCCTATTTAGCCAAGCGTCTGTCGGAGACGCCCGAGCCCGGTGGAGCAGGTTCGTTACTGGATAACACAACGATCATCTGGACCAATGAACTTGGAAAGGGCAATTCGCACACGCGCAATGACATCCCGTTCGTGCTCGTGGGCGGCGGACTCGGTTACCGCACGGGACGAGCGATGAAGTTCGATAGCGTTCCGCACAATCGACTGTTGTTGAGCATCACCGAGGCGATGGGACACAGCGAAAAGACGTTCGGCAACCCCGATCATTGCGCCGCCGGGCCGTTGACTGGGCTCGTCTAAACCGACGACGTTTCGGCGAGCGAAGGCGCCAGGCTGTGCCGGCGCTTCGCTTGTCACTCGCTGCAATCCGGGTAGACTGCCGATCTCAATCTTCAAGCCTCGAAAGTGGAATCAACGCCGTGAGCGAGTTGGCGGGAAAAGTAGTCGCAATCACCGGTGGCGGCACGGGAATCGGATCGGGTATCGCAAAAGCCTTGGCCGAAGCGGGTTGCATGGTCACCATTGGGGGGCGAAGGGACGAACCGCTGAAGAATTTCGCCGCGACCGTGACCAGCGACCATCCAATTCGTGCTCACGTGATCGATGTGGCCGACGCTCACAGCGTTGACACGTTCTTTGCCGATATCCGCAATAACGTTGGCCAGGTCGATATCCTGGTCAATAGTGCCGGGATCAACATCCAGAAACGGACGATGGCAGAAATGTCTCCCGAAGATTGGGATCGTGTGCTGCAGATCAACGCGACCGGAGCCTATCGCTGCATGCATCAGGTCCTGCCGGCGATGCGCAGCCGACGTGACGGCTTGATCGTCAACATCTCGTCGATCGCCGGGAAACGTGCGATCTCCCTGGGGGGCATCGTCTATTGTGCCAGCAAATTTGCGATGACGGCACTTGGCACAGCGGTGTCCAACGAAGTCCGCAACGAAGGTGTGCGAATCACGAACGTCTATCCAGGTGAAGTCAACACGCCGATCCTCGAAAATCGACCGACGCCGGTGACTCAGGAGCACAAGGATGCCATCCTTCAACCCGAAGACATCGCATCGGTCGTCGTCACGATTTGCCGGTTGCCGCCCCGGGCCAATGTACCCGAAGTCGTGATCAAACCGACGATTCAAGAATGGGTCTGACTCGTCTGCTAAATGGCGTCCTTGATGACTGACGAATCAATCCTGCCCGACGAATCCTCGGAGCATCAAGACGAAGAACTGGGCGAACTTTCGCTTGACAATTTGGGTGCCGCCTACGCGCGCGGCCGCCCAGTACGATCCGGACGCATTCGCGACCGAGCAAGCTGACGAAGATGAATCGTCAACGACCGACGAACATGGCGAAAACCCCGATTCGGGTTTCGACGCAGCCGCACCGCTCGAAGATGACGTCGTTACACCCGAAGCGATTATCGAGGCGGCGCTTTTTGTCGGCCACCCCGATGACCAGATGATCTCCGAACAACGGCTAGCCTCGTTGATTCGAGACTTCAGTCCCGAGGAGGTGATCGAGCTGATTGACCGGCTGAATGCGTCTTACCGCGAAGCCGAACAGGGCCTGCGAATCATTCGGGACGAGCGTGGCTTTCGAATGACAATCGCGCCGGAAGTCGAAAACGTTCGACGATTGTTTTTGGGAAAGGTGCGCGACGCGAAGTTGAGCCAAAGCGCGGTCGAAGTGCTGGCATTGGTGGCCTATCAACCGGGAATCACCGCCCAAAAAATCCAAGACCAACGTGGACGGGAAAGCGCTTCACTGCTCAATCAACTGGTCCGTCGACAATTGCTGCGATTTGAGCGCGTCAAGCCCGACGACGGTGGACGAGCAATACCCCACTACTATCCGACCGAAAGATTTCTGGTGCTGTTCGGCATCGAGTCGCTCGATGATCTGCCGCAAGTCGAAGAGGGTTTGCGGGAAACGTAGTTGCCTTGGCCCGAACGGCGAAGACGGTCGGTTGATTTCGCATGATCGGCCAATCTCATCGCCACCATTCATCTCGTCGCTAGCCCGACACATTGGCGTCAACCGTCCAATGCTCATCTGCCGTCTGTTTGACCCGGCCCATTTCGCAAAGTCGCTGCAACGCGAAATCGACCCTGAAGTCGACTTCCACCTGAACTGCTTCCCGGATGATTCGTTCACAACGTCGCTGCAGTCGCCGCTTGCTAAGCGGTTGATCGCTGGTGATGATCGCGTAATAAGCCAAAATTGCCTCCATCGATGTCTGAGCATGTGCCTGCTGGATGATTCGATAGACTGCTCCCGCGTTGGTGTCGAGTTTTTGAAAGTACAGATTACGGGTGAGATTCAGCAGGTATCGGTTCTTGGTCTGCGAATAACTCAGAATGCTTTTCACAACGTAACCGATCGTCGCCAGAATCAGTCCGCCGAGCACTGCGGTGGAGTAGAATGTGAGGGCGGCAAAGATCAGCAGGAACTGGATAATCTTGCGCAGCGACATCACCAGCCCACCCAAGCTGGGCACGATGATCTTCACGCGATCGATCTTGGTGATGCGGACCCGCGTACCGGGCAACAACGTGTCAACATCTTGTTTAGGAATGTTCTTGAACAAGCGGGCGTGAAGGGATGATGCCGAAAGCTGTTCTTCGCTATCGCTGTCGTGTTTGAGATGAAATAGCACAACCATCCGCTGGTAAATCGGTACGCTCACGGGTTCGGGCCGGTAGAGCCTTCGCAGTCGTCGTCGCAGCTTGGTGCCTACAATGTCTCCGCGAGCGAAAACGTGCAATTGTTCGAACAACGCGAAATCGACGTACAATGGCACGCCCCATTGGCTGGCCACGCCGACGCATTGGGCGATCTCCTCATGGCTGAGGCGGCGATACGCCGCATCGGACAAGACTTCTTCACATAGCTGAAGTAATTCGGTCACCTCGAGTTTGCTGGCCGGATCGACCTGATCATCAGTCTCGGCAACCACAAGCTCCGGTTCTGCCGGGACTCCGGGTTCTCCGGGCGTGCGACCATCGTTGTCCGGGTCGACTGACCAGTATCGATCCGCAAACCGCCCCTGGTATCCGATTGTTCGCTGGCGGAGAATGCGATCGACCTGAGAGCAGACATCGCGAAACGTCGAGGCGACTTCGGGGGTCAGTTCGTTTCGATCCAACAAGTAATCGATCAGCACATGCGTTTGCACCGGTATGTACGACTCGATCGACCAGTGAGGCGCGTCGTTGGGGATAAACCCCGATGTACTCGAGCGACCGAGCGACCGAGTGATGGGATTCCCACCATCCATCGACCAGCTGGCGAGAATTCGATCCATGTATGATTCCGACACAAATGACTCCGAGGTGTCACGTTCTCAGCAGCCCGCTGACATTTGCGGCATCGCGTTGGACATGGACGGGCTGCTGTTTGACACCGAACGATTGTACTGGCATGTGAGCGATACGATGTTACGGCGCCGTGGGTACCGGTTTTCCGCGGATCTTCAACAGCGGATGATGGGTCGCATCGCGCTGGCGGCAATCGAGGAGATGATTGATTTCCATTCGCTCGACGAATCGCCGCAACAATTGCTCGACGAATCGGACGAACTGTATGGCAATTTACTTGGCGATCAGTTGCAGCCAATGCCGGGTCTGGACCAATGGATCGAGCTCCTTGAGCGGCTGCAGATACCCTTCGGATTGGCAACGAGTAGCCGCCGCATGTTCGTTGATCGGATCTTCGCGAGAGTTCGGTGGCGAAGCTCGCTGTCATTCATGCTGACCGGAGACGACGTCCGACGTGGAAAGCCCGATCCGGAAATGTACTTGATGGCGGCACAAGAGTTGTCGATCGCGCCAGCCAACATGCTGGTGCTGGAGGATAGCGGAAACGGCTGCGCCGCCGCAGTCGCAGCGGGGGCGCTGACCGTCGCGGTTCCGAGTGAACATACGAAAGGACAGAACTTCGACGGTGCGATGCTGGTCGCGGAATCCCTGTTGGACCCACGACTGTGGTCGCTGCTCGAAGGTCGCCGCTGACGGCGCCGTGCTTGTGGCACGGCGATCAACGACGGTATCCTAGCTGGACAGCGCCACTTTTGTTGTAGTCCTGCCACTCCGTTGGCAGGGCATGCCGCGATTTGCGGCAAATGACCCGCCAGCGGAGTCGCGGGACGACTTGGATTGCATCGCCCGGTAAAACACGAGGTCTTCGTTAAAAAGTGGCGCTGTCCAGCTAGGGGGCCGGCTTCGGTGGCAAGGCGAGCTCGGCATCGGGCAGCGATACGTCGGCTCCGTCGCGGGGTACTTCCACTTTCGCCGACCATAGGATCGCGTTGACAATCATCTTGCGAAACGGATCGCGTTGAAAGTTGCGATAGAAGTGGCCCAGTGTGGTAGCAAAGGCGCGGCCGCCATCTTTTCGTTCGTATGCCCAGCCGACGACCACCGGCTTTTCATTCACAGTGACTTGCAGCATCGGTGTCGCCTCGGTGATGGTTGGATTCAGATAGTATTCGTCGTGCAACGAATATTCTTTCCATCCGCGGCAAATCGGATGGTCCCCTTGGATCTGCTTTAGCAGTGAATCGCCAGTTTGAAGACCGACATTACTGATCCATGTCCCGCCCAGGTAGCCAAGCCATCTTGGACCCAATCGATCAAAGTTCTGCTGGTAGATCGCGGAGGCCCAATGGATCGTGACCAGGCCGACACCACTGTTCATCATCCGGTCGAACTGGTCACGACCGGGCGAGTCCAACAAGAATTCCGCACCCGGGCTGGTGTACACGACAATCGTGTCGACGCCCTCGAGAGTCGCAGGATTGTCTGGCCAACCTGTCGAGATGACGGTCTGTATGTCGCCCGCTTTCGCTAAACACTTTGACAACATGCCGCAGGTGTGCAGGTACATATGCGAACCATACGGATGATCCGGCTCTTTGCCGACGAACAGCACCTTCACCGGCTCCGCACCACCAACGGTCGTCGCTACAATGAGCCACGCGAGAAGGGCAAAGCAACGTTGATCGTTCATGGTTTTTCACCTCGAGCGTTTTTCCGGTTCGCACGACAGGCATTCTAGCAATTGGCGGAACTGGCTGATGATTCGACTGACGGTGTTGTACGGACATCCGACCGATCCGGAAGAATTCGATCGCTATTATCGCGACATTATACATGAGGATGATGGTTGCCTCGCTGGGCATCCGCTGACGATGAAATCGATCGCTCGCCGGTGACAGCGGAAAAAACTCAAGTGACCGCGACAAACGCGTTACGAAGGAAGTTGGAGTTTAGAAAACTCGACGCAGAGCGTAAGGCCGTTCAGGATCACGTGAACGACCACGGGCACGGCAAGTCGCCCAGTTTGTCGGTACAGGTAGCCGATCCCGAGTGACAAAAAAAACAGTGGTATCGGCGCGGCGCCCTGTCCGAAATGCATCATCGCGAATAGCGCACTGGTGGCAATGAGCGGCCAATACGATTTCGGTTGCCACAAGCCATCCTGTTCGATTTGGCGATCCGCGATCCCTTGCAAGCCTCCCTGCAACAGCACGCGAAAGGTGAACTCTTCGACGATCGGCGTCAGGATTGCCGTCGAAAGGAAAATCGCCAGGAACAGCAGCGGCGCGTTTGACTCGGCCAGACTATCGAGCACTGGATGGTGGTAGGGCCTGACACGGGACGCTGCCGCGCTGATCAGCAGAACCGGAGGCAGGATCATCAGCGCACCACGGCCTCCCAAACGGAGGTCAGCGAGCGTCAATGACAAGCCGAGATCTTTCCACCAGTATCGATTGCACAATCGCAGCCAGATCATCGTCACCGTCAATGCGCCCACCCCGGCAATCACGCTGGCGGCCGTCGAAGCCAACAACGACCGCAACAGGTCGGCGGTTTGTTGCGTTTCGGCTCCTGTTTGCTCGATCCAGCCCTCGGCGACAAATCGCCGGCGAATCAATTCGGAAAGAACTGCCAGCGTGCCGAACATGACCAGAAAGTCGGCCGGCGTCCAAAATGGTCGGCGACGTCGCCGGATCGGAACGAGCGAACCGGGGATGCAGTGCAGGGCTGGCCAATGGATGACCAGCAGACGCGCCCAAAAATAGCCGCTCACGAAGATGGCCAGCACAAGGAGTGCACTGAGAGTCCAGTAAACCGCTTGAGCCATCAATCGGTATCCTTGACCTTATCCAACACTCGGGTCGTCGCGCATGATCCGAGCAGCGGTGACGGCGTAATCGTATCCGGAATAAACGGTCAGCAAGACGGCCGACCAAAGCAAGATCTGGCTGACGATCGAAAGCCAAGCCGCCGCAGGTGCATTGATCAGGGACAACAGGACGGCAATGACCGCGGCACATTGCAGCACCATCTTCCATTTACCCAGTTGGCCCGCCGAAAAGTCGCCTCCCGAACCTTCGATCATGCCCCGTAAACTCGTCACCAACAACTCGCGACCCACAACCACGGTCGCCATCCAAGAGGCAACGCCGGACTCTTTCACCGCGACCAGTGCAATGAATGTTCCGCAGATGATGATCTTGTCAACAAATGGGTCGAAGATTCGGCCCAACTTCGTGACCTGTCCGTATTTCCTGGCCCAATAACCGTCCATCCAGTCGGTTGACGCAGCAATCGCGAAAACGACCAAGGCGGCTGTGAAGTATCGGTAGGGAACGAGCAAGATCACAGCAATTGCCAGCGCGAATCGTGCGCTCGTCAATGCGTTGGGGACGTTGTAAACCGATGCGGAAGTAGTACTCATCGAGGTCATCATGACAGGATCGCAGGGAAAGCGGAACCATCAGTCCAAGGGGGCTGCGACCAAATCATAACCATCAGCAGCGACAATCTCACATCGCACCATCGACCCCACGCCGATAGGACTTTCACCGTCCATCGCCGAAACGTAGATGATACCGTCAATATCGGGCGCTCGGCGCGACTACGTCCGATCCAGACGCCAGGCTGATCCGGCAATTCGGCATCGATCACCACATCCTCGACGCTGCCAATCCGGCTCTCGGACCATCGAAACGCGATCTGTTGTTGAACCGACATCAGCTGATCATGTCGCAGCTTGGCCACGCTTGCGGGAACCCGATCGGGCAGCCTTGCCGCAGGAGTGTCCTCTTCAATCGAATAGGTAAACACGCCCAGATGCTCAAATTGTTGCTCTTTGGCAAAATCGACCAACTGGGAGAAATCATCGTCGGTTTCGCCCGGGAATCCGGTGATCATGGTCGTTCGCATCACCAGATTGTCGATCTTGCTGCGAAGCTTGCCGAGGATCTCCTCTTGGATCGCACGCGTTGTCTTGCGCACCATCCGCTTGAGCATCGTATCGCTGGCATGCTGCAGGGGCATATCGATGTAGGGCAGAATCCGAGTCGCGCCGGCGAGCGTGTCGATCAGACGATCGTCGATATACATCGGATAAAAATACATCAAGCGTATCCAGTCAATCGATTCGATCTTGTCCAGTTCGACCAGCAATTGCGAGAGTCGCGGTTGGCCATAAAGATCTTTGCCATAATAAGTCGTGTCTTGGGCGACGACGACAACTTCGCGGACACCGCTGTCGCCCAATCGCTTTGCCTCGTCAATTACCTGCTCGATCGGTTTGCTATAGTGCTTGCCCCGCATCTTCGGTATCGCGCAAAAGGTACATAGCCGATCGCATCCTTCACTGATTTTTAAATACGCGAAATGACGCGGCGTGATGGCGCTGCGAACGGCGTCCGAGAGGGGTCGAATCGCGGCCGGTCGGAAAACTTGTTGCTGTTCGGTGATACCCGATTGCAACCGGTCGACCACCGATACAATCTCGTTGCGACCGAAGACTCCCACCATCGCATCGATTTCGGGCCGCGCCTCCAACAGCTTTCCTTGTTGGCGTTCGGCCAGACAGCCCGTGACGACGACGCTGCGGATCTTTCCCTGTGCCTTCAAGGCCAGCATCTCGTCAATCGCCCCCAACGATTCTTCGCGGGCCGAATCGATGAAGCCGCATGTGTTGACGACGACAAAATCAGCCGCATCGACCGAATCCACCATCCGATAACCCTGCTGATCCAGTCGACCAAGCATTTGTTCGGTGTCGACTAGATTCTTCGGGCAACCCAGGCTGACCACGGCATATTGCCCGCGGTTGGGCGAGTCGAGAGCCGCTTGTGGTTTGGGGGTCGCGGTCGGGGCTTCAGAACTCGAAATGACGGGGAGCTGCATGGAGGATGGATCAGGGGTGGAAGCAAGATCAGACGATCGGCGAGCAATTCTCAGACCGAGATTAGATCGAAACAAGCAAAAACACGCAAACGAGCCGCGGAATTCAACAACTCACACCCGTTTGCAGTCACTGATAGATAAAGTCGATCGGAGCGTCGATTTCCGGATGCAGGCTCTGGTACACCGGACATTTTCGAGCAGCCGTTTCCAACCGCTTCCGCATCTCGGCGCCCTCCACAGCACCCGGCGGAATCGTCACGGTCGTTTCGAGCCGCCCGATTCGCCGAATCGGCCTGCTGATCATCTCCTTGGTGACCCGAATGCCGGTTCCCTTCAGATCGACTTCGTGGCGTTCTGCCACCAACGCCAAGATGGTCAGCACGCAGGTCCCCAGCGCGGTGGCGACGAGATCGGTCGGGGAAAACGAAGCACCCTTTCCGCCATTATCCGTCGGTGCGTCGGTGTGCAGCGAAATCCCGCTGGGACCGTGCACCGCCTCGACCCTCAGATCGCCAACATACTGGGCATTGATTTCGACGGCCATTCCTGGGTGTATCCTGATGCAATCGGTGAATAATGGGTTGCAGAGCCGCACCGGGAGATGATGGAGTCAAGGGCGTCGGCGGTCCAAGTTCCCATCCTCCCCGCTGATCCTGCCGACCGCAAGCGACGAGGGTGACAAACCGCAATTAGGCAAATTTTTGACAGGCAATGACCGTCCCGATAGAATCCGCTGGAATATCTGTCATCATTTTGACGTTTTTGTTCCAAACGTTTTTTACGTCCCCGATTCAGGATTACCGCCCGTGCCCCGCCATTCCGTTTCCCGCCTTGTTCTTGTTGTTGCCTTCCTTTCATTGGTACTCGCGCCGCTGGCCGGATGCGGATCGGATGCGACACCGACGACGCCGGACGAGGACGCCCTGCAGAACTACCTCAACGAAAATCCCGAGGCTGCTACTCGGATCGATGTTGAGGAAGACGTGGAAACCGATGGTTGAAAAATCCTGACTGTTTTCAATCACGATCCCTTCTGCCCCTTCGGTAGAAGGGTTTGGTCATTGAACGATCACAGCTATTCGTTTTCGATTCGTTTTTCCGCGATAAGAGTGAGTTCGTCTGATGAACATTCAACGCAACAAGGGGTTCACGCTCGTTGAACTTCTGGTCGTCATCGCCATCATTGGCGTCCTTGTGGGGTTATTGCTGCCGGCGGTTCAGGCGGCTCGCGAAGCCGCTCGCCGGATGAGCTGCAGCAATAACTTCAAGCAGATTGGGCTGGGATTCCACAACTACCACGCCAATTTCAAGAACCTGCCGATGGAGCGCGGTGGCACATTGCGATTTGGCAACAATACGCAGGCCCGCACGCCTGTCCCGATGGGTGCTCTTTATGGTGGCAACAACTTTTATAACCTCAGCGCTCTGGTGCCACTCACGGCCTACGTGGAACAGCAAGCACTGTGGGAGCAAATCAGCAACAAGTACCAGTCCCCATCGGACCCGACGCTGTTTTTCAATCCGATGGGACCGCAAGTGGCGATGAGCTTGGCCGAGCACAATCAACATCGATACGCCCCCTGGTTGACGAACGTTCCCACGTACCGGTGTCCAAGCGATCCTGGTGAGGGTTTCCCCGCACAGGGCCGAACGAACTACGGCGTTTGCATGGGCGATTCGATTCAGTTTCAAAACAATGGGTTCGTCAACCAGACGGGCGTCGTGAACGCGACCCGCGCGGCACGCTCGCGAGTCACTTGTCGCGGGATGTTTTTCCCCCGCAAAGCGACACGTTTTCGCGATGTTTTGGACGGCCTGGCGAACTCGATCATGGCTGGCGAGATGAACACCGACTTGGGTGATAATCACATCACGACGCGGGTCATCGAGGAGGCTGGCATCTTGAACAATCCGGTTCGGTGTGGTCAACAACGTGATCCCAAGCGACCACAATTTTGGGTCGCCGGCGCCGATTTTGCCTCCAACAACGTGGAAGTCCAGCGGGGATACAAATGGGCCAATGGGATGTGCGTCAACACGGGCATCACCACGATCCTGCCGCCTAACCGCGAGATCTGCAGCCAGGCCAACAATACCTTTGATCCGGGCATTTACGGCCCCAGTAGCCGACACGTCGGCGGCGCTCATGTCTTGATGGGTGACGGCGCCGTCGTGTTCATCACCGATTCAATCGAAGCGGGTGACATCAACATCGGCAACGTCAGGTGGAATGGCACCGGGCCCCAATCGCCCGGTAGCCCAAGTCCGTATGGATTGTGGGGAGCGTTGGGAACGATTTCCGAAAAAGAGGTGATTCAGGAACAGTTGAACCAGTGACCCAGCGGCTTGATTGTGACCTAGCGGCTTGATTACTGCGGTCGATGTCACGGTGTCCCGGCAGGGATCGTCCTATCCGTCGTCAGACGAGCCGCCGCCGGGTCCTCGAATCATGCCTTCGCTTCGCGACTCGCTTCGTGGCGTTAGGGGGCAACATGCCACCTCCGTCTCGCGTCCCAGGCTAGCGGGTGGCTTCGCTTCGCGATTGTGTTTTTCTTGTGTGCCCACCATCCGTCGCGTCGCGATGGCAGGCACTGCTGGACCTCGCCCTGGAGGTTCAAAGCTAAAAAGCGATGGCGCTGCACCTAGTGAACGCTGGCAATACAATAGTGGTTGCTCGCACCTGCCCTTCCCCCCACGTCAATCAACATGTCGAAGCGATACTCCACACTCGCGGCCATCTTGCTTTTCTCATCGGGAATCCTTTTCAGCAGCACGGGGGTGTCGGCCGTCGAGGTCGACTTTAGTCGCGACATTCGTCCAATCCTTTCCGACAAGTGCTTTCGCTGTCACGGACCGGACGCCGGCAACCGCGAAGCCGATTTACGATTGGATCTCCGCGACGTGGCGGTCGAACTCGGTGCGATCGCGCCGGGTGATCCTGGCGGCAGCGAACTGATTGATCGTCTACTCTCGGATGATCCCGATACCATGATGCCTCCGCCGGCGACCGACAAAAAAATTCTCTCCGGCGAGCTGAAACTACTGAGCGAGTGGATCGAACAGGGTGCCCAGTATTCTGAGCACTGGGCGTTCACTGCACAACTCGACCGGTACCTCCCCCTGTTCGCGATCAGGCGCGAGTCCGCAATCCGATCGATCGTTTTGTATTCGCCCGGCTGGAAGCGGCGGACATTCAGCCCAGTCAGCCCGCGGACAAGGTGACGTTGATACGGCGAGCCTACTTGGACCTGATTGGCTTGCCGCCGACACCGAACCAAGTCGACGCCTTCGTCACGGACACCAGTGACCGAGCGTACGAGCAGCTTGTCGATCAGCTGCTCGGCAGCAAACATTTCGGCCAGCGGTGGGGGCGTTGGTGGTTGGACGCAGCTCGGTATTCCGACTCGGACGGTTACGAAAAGGACAAGCAGCGGAGCGTTTGGTTTTATCGGGATTGGGTGATCGACGCGATGAATCGCGACATGCCCTACGACGATTTCGTGATTCAACAGATCGCCGGCGACTTATTGCCCAATGCCGGTCAGGCGGAAAGGGTCGCCACCGGTTTCCTTCGCAATTCGATGGTCAACGAAGAAGGCGGTGCGGACCCCGAACAGTTTCGCGTCGAAGGAATCTTTGATCGGATCGATGCGATTGGCAAAGCGATCCTTGGAATCACCACGCAATGTGCCCAGTGCCACACGCACAAGTACGATCCGCTGAGTCAGCGCGAATACTACCAGATGTTTGCGGCGCTGAACGATTTTCACGAAGCGACCGCGACCGTCTTTACGCCCCAGCAACAGCGACAGCGCGAGCGGATTCAAACAGCGATCTTAGAGATTGAGACCGATATCAAGCGACGTCTACCCGACTGGCGAAACAGGTTATCGCAGTGGGCCGACGCTGCATCGGCCGATCGGATTGACTGGACGACCGTGGTGCCCACCGACCTGCCCTATGAGGGACAAAAGTTTCGCTTGCTCGAGGATGGTTCGATCATTAGCGAGAGTTATGCGCCAACACGCGTGACGGACACATTCAGCTTGACAATGAAGGCGGAGAAAATCACGGCGTTTCGGCTTGACGCGCTGATGCATCCCCAGCTGCCCTGCGGCGGTCCGGGACGATCGATCTTCGGTAGCGGGGCACTATCCGAGCTCCAAGTGACGATTGCTCCCGTCGACCAACCACAGCAAAAGGAAAATCTCAAGTTGGTACGAGCGGTGTCAGATGTTAATCCGCCGCACAGCGATTTGTCGGCGATCTTTCGCGACAAGGAGCCGTCCAAAGACACACGTGTGACCGGTGGAATCGAATACGCCATCGATGGCGACACAAAGACGGCTTGGTCCACCGACAACGGTCCGGGTCGCCGCAATCAAGACCGGCACGCCGTGTTTGTGCCCGAACAACCCGTCATTGGGCGTGGAGACGTGATCCTGTCTTTCACGCTCCAACAGTTGCACGGCGGTTGGAACTCCGACGACAACCAGAACTACTTGTTGGGACGCTATCGATTCTCGATCACCGACCGCGATGCGATACCGGAATCGACGTTACCGTCATCGATCGAAGCGATCCTGGCGATGGACGCCGCGGACAGAACCGAGGCGAACATCGACGAACTGTTTGCCCATTGGCGAACGACGCTGCCCGAGTTCGCTGCCGAGAACGCGAAAATCGAGTCGTTGTGGCAATCGTATCCCGAAGGCGATTCACAGCTGGTGGTCGCGGCGATGGACACACCCCGCGAGACTCATCTGTTCAACCGAGGCGACTTTCTGAATCTGGGCGAGCGTGTCGAAGCGGGTGTCCCAGAATTTCTCAATCCGTTACCACAAACCGGCGAACGCGACCGATTACGTTTTGCCAGATGGTTGGTGGCCGACGACGCCCCGACTTCCGCTCGCGTGATCGTCAATCGCATTTGGCAATCCTATTTTGGTCGAGGTCTGGTGAGTACGCCGGAAGATTTCGGGTTCCAATCGGCACCACCGTCGCACCCCAAACTGATCGACTGGTTGGCTGTGGAATTGATGCAAAACGACTGGAGCTTGAAGCACATCCATCGATTGATCGTCGAATCGGCCACCTATCGACAATCGTCGCGGCTGAACGAGACGCTGCTGGAGTCCGACCCGTACAATGAGCTTCTGGCACGAGGGCCGAGATTTCGCGTCGATGCGGAAGTGGTTCGCGATATAGCGCTAGCGGTGAGCGGATTGCTTCGTGACGATTTGGGGGGGCCGAGCATTTATCCTCCCGCCCCTGAATTTTTGTTTCTGCCGCCAGCCAGTTACGGCCCGAAGCAATGGATCCTGTCGACCGGCGGCCAGCAATATCGGCGCAGCGTTTATGTGCATAGCTATCGCAGCGTCCCGTACCCCGCGTTGCAAGTTTTCGATGCACCCAAAGGAGACGCCGCTTGCGTTCGACGCCAGCGAAGCAACACGCCACTGCAAGCGCTGGTCGTGTTGAATGAACCACAGTTCGTTGAATCTGCTCGAGCGATGGCGGCTCGTGTGATGCGAGAGGCCGCTGACAAGGACCTCGATCGTTTGCGGTATGCGTTTCGGTTGTGCGTCAGTCGTACGCCGACCATTGAAGAACTCGCCGTCTTGCGAACGCTGCTGGAACAACAACGGCAGCGAATCAACGTTGGCGAAGTGGATGTTGAGAACCTGGTCGGGACGACACCCAGTTTGTACCAACAGCTGACCGGCCAGCGAGCCGACGACTTTGTGCCCTGGATCGTCGTCTGCCGGGCTATTTTGAATCTCGACGAAACAATCACCAAGCAGTAATGGTAACGATGACTGAACGAAGATCGACGAATGCCAAATCTGGAATACCGACGGCTCCCGGGCGTCGTTGGTTCCTGCAGGAATGCGGAATTGGGTTGGGCCAGATCGCGCTGGCCAGTTTGCTGGCGGAATCCGCAAAAGGTCACGATCGCCATCTCGACCCGCTGACGCCAAAAGAACCGCCTTATCGGGCGCAGGTAAAAAACGTCATCTTGCTGTTCATGGGTGGCGGACCCAGCCAATTCGAAATGTTCGACTACAAGCCGACGTTGAGCCGGCTCGATGGCACCTTGCCGCCACCTGACCTGCTGAGCGGCTATCGTGCGGCGTTCATCAACCCGAACTCGAAACTGCTGGGGCCAAAGTTTTCATTTGCCAAATACGGGCAATCGGGTGCCGAATTGTCCGAGCTACTGCCACACACGGCAGGTGTCGTCGATGACCTATGCATCATTCGATCGATGAAAACCGATGCGTTCAACCACGCTCCGGCGCAATTGATGATGAGCACCGGGTCACAGCAGTTTGGACGCCCCAGCATGGGATCGTGGGTGACCTATGGACTAGGCAGCGAGTCACGAGACCTGCCAGCCTATGTCGTTTTCAATAGTGGTAAGAAGGGCCCCAGTGCGGGCAGCGGCAATTGGAATTCCGGATTCCTGCCCACGGTCTATTCCGGAGTCGAGTTCCGCGGCAGCGGTGACCCGGTGCTCTATCTTTCCAACCCTTCGGGCGTCGACTCGACCATGCAGCGTCAGACGTTGGACGCGGTGAACCGATTGAATCGCCAGCGTTTGGACGTGGTCGGTGATCCGGAGATTGCCACACGGATCAATTCGTACGAGATGGCATTCCGGATGCAAACGAGTGCTCCCGAGGCGATCTCGCTGAGCCAAGAACCGCAGTCGATCCTGGACATGTATGGCGTGAAACCGGGTGAATCGTCATTCGCCAGCAATTGCTTGCTAGCCCGTCGGCTGGTCCAGCGGGGAGTCAGGTTTGTGCAGCTATTTCATGAATCGTGGGACCAGCACGGCAATTTGAAGAAGGACATCGCCGTGAATTGTCGCGACACCGACCAGGCCGCCGCGGCGCTGATCAAGGACTTGAAGCAACATGGCCTGCTGGATGAAACGCTGGTCGTTTGGGGTGGCGAGTTTGGCCGCACACCGATGGTGCAAGGTGGCAGTGACGGCCGCGATCACCATCCAAACTCATTCACCATGTGGCTGGCCGGCGGCGGTGTGAAATCCGGAACGACCTACGGATCGACGGACGAGCTCGGGTTCAACGTCGCTGAGAATCCGGTTCATGTGCATGACCTGCACGCCACGATCATGCACCTGCTCGGATTCGACCACAAGCAGCTGACCTATCGATTCCAAGGTCGCGACTATCGGCTGACGGACGTCCACGGCAACGTGGTGCAGGGTATTCTGGCGTAGGTTTTGGCAAGCCATTCGCTGTTTGCGGCAGTTGTGCTATCGCGGTCGAACTTTTACAAAACTTCAGTCCACCATCAAGGGAATCTGGCAATGTTGCATCTGCACAATCTCACTCGACGCCTACTCCATCGAAGCCTGCTCCATCGAAGCCTGGGGATCATCGTCATCACGGCAATCGGTGCCCTTCTACTTTCGACATCCAATGCTCAGGAAGCGGATGCAAAAAAAGCGGGCAAGCTTTACGAGTTGCGATTCTACACGACCAATCCGGGAAAATTGCCCGATCTGCATGCCCGATTTCGCGACCACACGCTGGCTCTGTTTGAAAAACATGGGATGGAAAACATCATCTACTGGGATGTCGTTGAGGGAACCAAGGATGATGGCGACGACAAAAGCAACATGCTGGTCTATATCATCGCGCACAAAGACGAGGCGTCGAAGAATGCATCCTGGAAGGCATTCATTCAAGACCCGGAGTGGAAAGCGGTCGCCGCTAAGTCAGAGCAGAACGGCAAAATACTGGCCAAACCACCACGTTCGATTCTGATGTCAGAAACGGAGTTTTCGGCCGTTGACGAACCGGTCAACCATGACTCCGACGCGCCGGCACGATTGTGGGAGCTGCGTCAATACAATGACGGGCCTGAGGGTGTCCCGCATACCGTGGAACGATTCGCATCAGGAGAGAAAGATCTGTTCACCAAGAATGGGATGCAGACGGTCAAGTTCTGGACCGCGACGGACAACAGCGCGTTCATCTATCTGCTCGCTCATCAAAACAAAGCCGCAGCCGATGCTTCCTGGAAGGGATTCTTCGCCGACTTCCGCGGGTTCATGCAGAAATATCGCGAATCCCATCCTGATCTTCCCCGTGCAGGCGGCAAGGGACACGAAGTGAGATTCCTGGTTCCGACCGACTACTCGCCTCGCAAGTAGCGATCGGGTCAGCTCGGCATCGTCGCCCGGGTGGTTCATTGCTTCGCAGAAATCATTTCTTCGTAGAGCCGCCGTACATCTTCGTTTCGACACAACTGCGTCCCTTCGGTCATGACGGTAGCGGAGCCGGCCGCGACGCCAAAGCGAACCGCGTCTGAGATCGGTTTGCCTTGGGATAAGGATAATACGATACCACCGACCATGCTGTCGCCAGCACCGACCTTGCTGCGAATCTTCACCGTCGGTGCGCGGATTATTTCCTTGTTGTCTTTGGTAAACAGAAAGACGCCACCGGAACCGATCGATGTCACAATCACTTCGACCTTGCCGGCGCGGATCAACTCTCGGCATGCCTCATCGATATCGGAGTCCTCGCGAATCTCCCGCCCAGCTAACACGCTCAGCTCACGCAGGTTTGGCTTGATCAGGTATAACGGTACTTCGAGACTGCGTTTCAACGGCAACTCTCGCGTATCGACGATGACACGACAATTGGACGAGACGGTTTGCGCGATCCGCGCGTAAAGTCCCTCCTCAACACCCGGTGGCAAACTTCCGCTGAGAACCAGATAGGTGGGCTGTGGATCGAGTTGACCGATGGTTGCAATGCAGCGATCAACTTCCTGGACGGTCATTCTCGCGCCCGGCATTCCGAAACGGAATTGTTGACCACTCGATTCTTCGTAAACGATCAGGTTTTCACGCGTCATGTCCTGAACCGGCAACGGCTGATGAATGACGCCCTCCTTATCCAACGTCTGCTGCAGCAATTGACCGACGAATCCACCACAGGTCCATAGCGCCAGTGAGGTTCCGCCCATCGCATGGATCGCTCGAGCCACGTTCAGACCGCCGCCACCGGCATCGAACTGTGGGTGCTGACAGCTGAGCTTGTGTTCCGGTACGACATGCTTGACCGTACAGCTCTTGTCGACCGCTGGATTCAGCGTCAAAGTTACGATCACGATCTTTCCTGTGGCTCGGTATGGTTAGGGTCGACAGCGAACCGACATGATACAGGCCGCGACCTATCGCTGAGAATGCACAGCAAAGTGAAAAAGCCGGATTCCGGTTGACGCGTTGTCAATTGCAGATTCCACCTGGCAATGCTCTCGAACAATTGAAACCCATCGCGATCCGCTTCCCCCAGTACAATCGGCGGCCGCAAGATCGTGATCGGCACCATTCCCGCATAACGTAGCGCGGCGAATTCGCCAGCAAGCTTGCTGTGTCCATGATTCGCAATCGGCGTAGGCGGATCCGATTCCGCCCGTCGCTTGCCAGGAAGTGCCGGACCGGCGGCGGCGAAAGAAGATACCAATACCCGATACGGCGTTGTCATGCGATTGAATGTCCGTGACATCGCCGACCACAAATTCGGGATGGAAACATGCAACTCCACTGCGATCCGATCTCGGTCGTACCAAACAACGAACACGATCGCGTCACGTCACGGACGAGCCGACCGAATGAGGATCTTCCGCGTGGCGGAGCGAGACAGAGCGGGCATCACGATTATCCTGATACTCGCGATCGGGCACCCATCGTCCTAATCGCACCGCACTGCAGATCGGATCCATCGCATCGAAAAAGGTTCGCCCAAAGAACCCGTCGTCGTCACGATCTCGCAGGTCCAAGCTGCTGCAGGCCCAGTCGTGACCGCTCATCGCTTGATACAGTAGAGCCGTGCGGCCGTACGAATCAGCAATCGGTCGCCCGCGATCGCCGGCGTAGCCATTCCCATGTCATCCTCGGCAAGAGAATTGCTGCCCAGGGGCTCAAAGCTTGCTCCCGCTTTGAAGACAAACGTCTGTCCTTCCTCGCTGAGGCAAAAGATCTTGCCATCATACGCCCAGGGAGACGACGTGAATGCTCGGCCATCGGGAATGCGTTTTTTTGAGTACAGTTCGATGCCGTCGGCTGCGTTGTACGCGGCAACCAAACCTCGATCGTAAAGCACATACAGAATTCCCTGATACGCAACGGTCGACGGGTTGTAGGGGGCGCCCGTTGGCTGGCTCCAGGCGATCGACGCGTTGGACGTCTCGTCGCCGCTCAGCGAGATGTCTCCTGTCGCACCTGGGCGAATCGCATAGAGCGGACGATTCGGGTCACCGACGTACCCCGAACTCACGTACAGCAGCCCTTGATGTTGGAAAGGTGTGGCAATCGTGATACTGGACATTCCCGTCAGCGACCAAAGTTCGTTGCCCTCCAGATCGTACGATCGTACCTTTCCTGTTCCTGGTGTGACGATTTCCGTTCGTTGTTCGTTTTGCCAGATGTACGGCGTTGCCCAATTGCTTTTCTCGTCCCGCGATACTCGCCACAGTTGCTCCCCCGTGCGTTTGTCCAGTGCCAGCAGATACGAGTCTTCATCGTTGTCGTTGAGGATAAAAAGGCGATCCTCGTGCAGCACCGGCGACGCGGCCGTCCCCCAGCCATAACGCATTTTCTGCGGCTTGATCTCCTTCATCCATACTTCGTTTCCATCAAGGTCAAAGCAGTAGATACCCAACCCGCCGAACAACACGTACAAATGTTGACCGTCGGTCACCGGTGTTTCCGACGCGAAGCTGTTCTTGACATGAATGGACGTCGCAGGCTCGCCTTGGTGAACCTTCTTCTTCCACAGCGTGTTGCCATTTTTCAAATCGAGACAGAGGACGATCCATTCGTGTTTGGATTGCGGGGGATCCGGTCGATTGCCACCAAAATAGAGTCCCTTTTTCGGCTCTTCGGATTCACCAAGATTCACCACGGTCGTTAGAAAAACGCGGTTCTCCCAAACGACGGGCGAGGACCAACCGCGACCGGGAATGTCGGCTTTCCAGGCGATATGCTCGGTTGCCGACCAGCGATCCGGCAGATCAGTGGGTCCCTCGATCACACCCGTCGAGCTCCAGCCGCGGAATTGCGGCCAATTCTCGTCGGCGAGGCCAGCAGAACCAATCGCCACGACAGCCAACAGCGGTATCAACTTCAGCAGAATGGTAACTTTGGAATGGAGCATGCTGGTATTGCCTGGACTTTCATCGCGACGACGTACTGTGGACCACATCCGAATTTTACCGTCGCACAGTTTTCTTTGCATCCATGGCGGATGCACCAGAATGAACTTCGACGATGACGCGATGTCATGGTTACCAGCCAACGCGGTGCGAATGTCGGTAGCCGGGCCTCGCCCGCAACTCTCGATTCTCTATTCTTCCTGCTTCGGCTCTTGCAGGACCAGGCCAAGCTGATGCATATCGGCGCTGAACGAACAGACCATCCCGAGTGCCAAGGCCCCATTGCCACCGACGATCTGTGATTGCCCGTTCGCTTCTTCCCCGTACCAGGGCGATTCATAGCTCGGCTGGTCGGCAGCGAGAGATGGCTGCAGTGAGATACTCTGGAAGATGACCTTGATTGCATACAGTCGCTCGCCGCCGACCGCCTCGATCCCCGAGACGCAGTAACCCGGCTCCGCGATGAGCTGATGGAATTCACAATTCGGATGGAGCCGACCAACCATTTCCGACGTTTCCGTTTTTCCGGTCTCCGGATCGCGAAAGATCGCCTGCATCGTCTTGACGATCACGTCCTCCCGATAGAGGTAGGTCGTGAAATTGAATCCGACGAGCGGCCAGCGCTTCGGATGGACGATGAAGTAGTCGGCGGGATCCTTCGTTCCGATGCCGCTGGTCGCCCGACCCACGCCTGGGTCCTCGCCGGTCGATTGAAACGACGCTTGGAACCGATCGGCAAATTTGACTGCGATCGCCGCGTCGCGCTCCGCCTGCCGATCAACACCCGTGATGGATTCGGCCGCCGCGGCGGGAGCATCATCCATGGATGTGGTATTCACAGTGGGATCAGGGCTATTCCAGTAAACAAAGCCGGCCACGGCCCCAATCAAAAGTAGCACTCCGGCGGAAGCGAACATCCAAGTGGATGATCGCAAGGGTCGCTTCACCTCGCCCCGATAGACCTCGGTCAATCGGTCTTCGAGATAGTCCCGCAGATCGGATGCGAATGCACCCGCATCCTGGTATCTCTGGTCGGGTCGCGGTGCCAATGCCTTGACGAGAATACGTTTCAGTCGCGGATCATTCCGCAGCACAGAGGCTGCACGCTTTTGCAGTCCGCCTTCGATGAGTAACTCTCTTTTGTCAACTCCCCACCCAATTTTTTCGCTCGACAAGCCATTGCACAGCAAATAAATCACGACGGCTCCGAGCGAATAAACATCCGATCGAGAATCGGTCGACGCAACGTCTCCGGACGCTTGCTCGGGCGACATAAAAGTTAACGTGCCGATAATGTCGCCTTGCTGCGAAAGTTCTTCTCCCTCCGTGGCGTGATGCTTCGCCAAACCGAAATCAACGACGTACACCTTGCCAAATTTGTCAATCAGAATATTGGACGGCTTCAAGTCACGATGAATGACACCTTGGGCGTGGGCGTAAGAAACTGCATCGAGTACCTGCAGCAGTTGGCGCAATACCTCTTTTTTGCCAGGACGATGCGAGCGAACGTATTGACTCCATGGAACTCCGTCGACCAATTCCATTGAGAAGTAGTTTTGACCGGCCGTTTCTCCTGCCTCATAAACCCGAGCGATACTGGGGTGTGTCAGTCTGGCTGCAAGTTCGACCTCTCGTTGGAATCGCTTCTGACTCTTGGCGTTATCGAGCGTCCTGGGATGGATTGTCTTGACGGCCACAACCCGGTTGGTCGAAAGCTGGACGGCCCGCCAGACATAGCCCATGCCACCGCGACCGATCAACGCTTGGAAATCGTAGCCGGGGATTCGAGCGTAGACCTCGAGCGCGACCGGAGTTGACCTGAGCGACTCGTCATCCACCGCGCCGGGTCCCGCCTTTGTAATCAGGTCCGTTTCGTCCTCCACCACGCGATCATCGATCGTGATATCAACCGCCTCGGTATCGCTTTTTCCAACACTCGCTTCCGACGCTATCGCACCCGGCGGATAGCTGGCGTCGTCGTCAGCCAGCGAAACCTGAAACGTTCCACACTCAACCAAACCACCGACCGAGAGTGTCGCCACAAAGGTCTCCTGTAATAGAAATACGCAGCCGAATTCTTTGTATTCCTCGGGTACACGTCGCTCCAGTCGACACGCGCCGTTCTCATGAACACGAATCTTTAACATGAAATGCAGACGTCATGTATGTGGAGGAAGCGATCCAACACTGGTTTCATCTTGATTCCCGGCGAGACAGTGTCCTTGGTCATTGCCCCAAATCCAGGTTGCCCATTTGAAGCCGAAAACGGACTCGTCGGGCTGGCTGATCGACAATCCATACCCGACGGACGCCCCGATAGTGTAAGGCACGGCGCAAAATTATTCAGCGGTCAGAAGTACAAATGAAACGGTTGGTCCGGTGGTAGCGATCGAATCGATCCATTTTTCAATGCAGACCCGTGACCGCGAGTTATCCTGGGATTCTCCATGAACTGTCCGCCGAGCGACTCCATCCCGGGCGTCCCCTAGGCGGACACGTGCATTCGGAGATCGATGGCATTCGGCGGTCGATGGGATGCCCACCGCACTGGACAATAAGATGCTGCCCATTTTTCAAGCCCTCCGCGAAGACGCGGCACAAGAAATCCTGCGAATCCCCGAGTATCCGGCAAACCGCCACTCCGGACGCGGCATCGTCATTTGCGCATGGCGGACCGACCTACTTCGTGCAGGCCTGGGTCACCATTGGGCTGCTCCGGCAGTTGGGGTGCAATCTGCCGATTCAGGTTTGGCATCGCGACGCCGCGGAACTTACCGGGACGATGCGCAGGTTACTGGAATCCTACCGAGTCGAATGCATCAACGCCCAGAGTGTCGCTCGCGATATTCGGCGCCACGCGATTGCCCGGTTGGGCGATCAAACCATTTGCGATCATCCATAGCGATTTCCGTGAAGTCCTCTACCTCGATTCCGACTCGGTGCCGGTTCGCGATCCGCAGTATTTGTTTCGCGACCCCACCTACCTGGCCACGGGTTCCCTGTTTTGGACCGATCGATTTCGCGGCTTGTCCTCCGCTTATTCCACCGTGCATCCGACTGCGTGGAGTGCCATGAATGTGCCCCATCGAGACGAACCCGAATGTGAATCGGGCCAGATCATGGTCGATAAGGCGGTTGTCTGGCGTGAGCTGAATCTTTGCCTGTACTTCAATCAGCATGCCGATTCCTATTACCGATTCCTGTATGGAGACAAGGACACCTTCCGCTTTGCCTGGCACCGCCTGGGAAGGAATTTCAATACGGTTTCGTTCGGGCCAAGCAGTCCACCAAACTTCCGCGTCCTCTACCAACTCGATCCCTACGGTAGCGTTATCTTTCAACATCGCGCACGGGCGAAATGGATCGTTCGGGGAAACAACCGATCGATCGCGGGATTTCAACATGAAGCAACTTGCCTTGGGTTCCTGGACGCCCTGGATCAAGTTTGGGACCAGATCCTCGAGGAGTGGCAACGGGGAGGATCGGAAGCGATGCGCTCGTTGCGACAATCGCTGGCCGGTGATTCCGAGCATCTCTGTTTTCTTGGCCATCGCCTGGCCGGAACAGCCACCTTTCTGGCCGATGGCAGCCTCCACAGTGGTATCAAGTACTTACCATCGCATTGGCAAATCGTCGAGCAACCCGACGGCACGCTCTGCTTGGCGTTGATGGGTGATCGCGCGGCGCCGATCCTGCTCGAAGCCCGAGAGGGCGGTTGGTGCGGCGAACGTGTCGCGGGGCAACGCGAATCGATCTGCATCATTCCTCGCCGGATGGCGCCGCGTTCGATCCAACCCGGGTTGAAAGGCGGCAAGCAGGCGTTGCGGCGCGACATCTCGGCGCAACGACCCGCCGATAAAACGGCCGTACGCTATGAATGCGAATTATTGACGAGCGGCGGACCACCTCCGAACGATCTGATTCTAAGATTCGATGGTGATAGCCTGGCATCGGGTGACCAACCGATGCTGCCATCGCTCGAAGTGGCAAGCGAGCTTCCACCGTCGGCGAATTGGAGTGGAGAGTCGCGTTCCGGTTCTGCGAGTGCCATTCAGCTGGAGATGTTCGAAGAAAGCAAGACGCTGTCGGCAACGGAGACCACCCACATCACATCCTCCGCGGGTCTCGTTGACGAGCCACCGGCTAAAGATGCAGGCGGTATTCAATTGACGCATCTGGCCGCCGCGTTTGATGAATCGGCATGGTCGTCCGGTGCGGCGGTTTCGCCGCTGGGTGAAACGATCTCGTCCTACGGCGAAACGATCTCGTCCTACGGTGAAACGATCTCGTCGCCGGTGAAACGATCTCGTCCTACGGTGCAGCGATCTCGTCGCAGGGTGCCGTGACTTCGCCAATGGCCGAACAATCTTCGTCCTTCGGAAAGCCTGTCAGCGAGTCGTTCTGGTCCGGCGGCGCGATGGCGTCGGCGGAGAATTCTCCAGTGACGAGCGAATCGCAATCTGGCGACGTCGGCAACCCGAGTGCCTCGATGATTGGAAGCTACGTCAAGATTTATGGCCTGCCGCGAACCTGCACCAACTTGGTCACTCATCTGATTCGTCAGAATTTTCACGCTCGCGTGTTTGCCAATCAACTTGGATGGAAGCACGGCCCAAATTTGTGGCGAGAGGGAGACCAGATTGCTGGTTGTCCGCTGAAGTTTGTGATCTGCGTGAGGCACCCCTATTCGTGGTTGGTCTCTTTCTATCGTTTCGAGACGGAAGGTCATGGATTGACGACCGATTTCTCCGCCTTTGTTCGGGGGAATTGCAACACGTATCAAAATCGCAATCCAATCGATCGCTACAACTTGCTGGTGCGAATGTGGCTAGGGCTCGCCGTCTCTCCGGAGTGTGCGCAAGTGGTCCGCGCCGAATCGATTCAAGCGGATCAAATTGCGACGCTGCAGACGCTCGAACGACAGCTTTCTTTCCGGAGACGTCATTCCCAACTCCAGGACGAGCGACATCAGGTCGGGCCCGATGAACAGATTCGACGACGTAACTTCGACGCCGATTACTACCAGTCCCAGCGTTTCCTTGCCCACTACGATCCCCGGTTGTTGTCGTTTGTCAACGAGAGGATCGATCAAGACTTGATGAACACTCTCCAGTACCGAATCCTGGATCAACTGCCAAAGCCTTCCCTGCCCGAGTCGCCCTGATGAAGATCGTCTTCCTTCACATTCCCAAGACGGGCGGATCTTCTTTCAAGCGAATGTTCGACATCAAGACGATCAAGCACGGCATCCCCGAATGCAGCTTTGATGTCTGTTATCAGCACAAGAACCTGGTGGAGGTTTCCGAGGCGATCGACTTGACGGATCGGTTCTCAATCGCGTTCGTGCGCAATCCATGGGAACGATTTGTTTCTTGGCACTTTTTTCATCACCGCGCGACCGGACAAAAGCTGTTGTTCGAGCAGTTTCTGAAGGAGTTTCTTCCAGCCAATCGTCCTCGGGGTTGTTACCAACATCCGTATCTGTTTGCCAAACACTGGAACGTCAACTGGATTTGTCGCTATGAACGGTTCGAGTTCGAGTGTACTCGGATTGCGAAAATGTTGGGCGTGGCGGTCCCCCTGCAGCACCGAAATCGTTCGGCCGTCCAATACGACTATCGTGACTTTTATACGCCCGCACTGCGACGCTACGTCGAGCGAGAGTTCACAGTCGATTTGGAGCTGCTGAAGTACCCGTTCTAGTCGACGTTGGGTCTGAGGCGAATGTCCCACTGCACTGGTCCCCCAGCATGCACTGCACTGGCCCCCAGCATGCGGGCCCCCAGCATGCGCCCATCATGCCCAGTCCCCCCCATCATGCC
Organism: Pirellulaceae bacterium; assembly: GCA_963734865.1. Lineage (GTDB taxonomy): Bacteria > Planctomycetota > Planctomycetia > Pirellulales > Pirellulaceae > CBDCUW01. Next base: position 247,855 of record CAVTIV010000013.1, on the reverse strand, counting down.
CTGCTGGAAAACTGGCGGCCTGTGAGTGCTGCAAGTGTCTCGCAACCCGCTTCGGAGATCGCAACGAGGGATCAAACGGTGTCTCCGGTTAGAATGGACCATGTGCGCCGCTACGCCATGAGGAGACCCATTCTCAGCGTAACGACACATTCTATCCGCAAATTGTGCCTCTTTTACTGGCGAACAAATGCGACTGGTGTGGATTTCGATTGTAACGCTCTTCGCCATTGGATGTACGTCTTCCATGACACCTGAAAAGCCATCTGACTCGCCGGGCTGGGATGGAAAAGTCCAGCAATGGGGAACGCTCCGGGAAGTCATGCACGGTGAGGCCATGGACGGCCAGGTTCGTCTTTCCGAAGCGATCGACAAACCACATGTCTATGGCATCGGAGCACCCGACAAACTTCACGGAGAGATTCTGATTGCCGACAGTGTGGCGTGGGTGGCCACCGTTGAGGAGGGTGAACGGATCGAGACACGGCCAAGCGGCACAACCGACTCGGCAGTTCTTCTGGCAATCTCGCAGGTGCCAAAATGGAACACCGTGACATTGGATGACGACGTTTCCGCTGAGGAATTCGACGACTTCATCCAGAACACACTCCGTCGAGCCGGGCTCGACAATTTGGAAACAATACCGTTCGTGATCGAGGGAAAGTTTTCCTCTCTGGATCTGCATGTGCTCAACGGCCAGTGCCCATTTGCCGAGGTCGCAGTTGAGATAAAAGGTGCTGGGCCACCACTCGGCACGAAGCTGAATGACGTGACAGGGCTGCTCGTCGGATTCTACGCCGACAATGGAGCCGGTCGGATCACTCATCACTGGACTCGCACGCACGTCCATGCGTTGGTTGGTCCAACCTACAACCGAGTTGTCGGGCATGTGGATGCCGTTTCAATGAAATCGGGAACCATCATCCGTGTTCCCGTGCGCCGCTCTGAACCGTAAAAGCGTGCAGATGAATCAATGGCGAATGAAGTTTCTGCTAGGTTCGCAACGGTAGCACCAAGAAAACTCGGCAGCGAGCCAGTTTCCAGAATCGTGGCAAAGGATGATGAAGTTTCAGCGATTGTTGTGCGAAGACCCTCTCATCAAAATCTCATTTTGAAGGTTTATACTTAGGTAACGCGGCTGCTTTCAGAATCCCAGGTATCGAGACCGCAAATGTTGACTAGACCAAATCGAGCGATCATTCATTCGATCGTGGTTGCATTGCTGATGTGCCTTCTTATCAGCATTGCTCAGCCAGTCGATGCGCGTGGATCGTCGAGACGACGCCACTCAAGCAATCATCATCGCCACACCAGTGCGGCGGCTGCGGCACAGCGACAAAAATGGATCAAGAGTCTGCAACAGCAAGTCACAGCGGCGCGACAAACGTTGGCAAACGCAGAGTCCCATGCCTCGATGACAAAGGCTGAGTTTAACCAGGCGATGTCAGTACTCACGAAAGTTCGCTCGGACATTGATGCTACCCACGTTGACATCGCCAGCGCATTAAAGACGCTCCATGCAATTGAAGCGGAAATACTGGACGAACAGCCTGAGGGGTCGCCTTGGAAACAGCACCTTGCGACGATCGAGCAAGCGAAAAAGGAATCACACACCGCGATTCATCGGTTGCTCGGTTTGGCGGATCATGCCGACTCCGCCGATTCGACTCTACGGCTCATTGAAACGACGAAACTCACGGAGACTCAGCGCAAGGCTCTCGATGCCGATCCCGCCTACCAATCGGCAGAGCAACGACTCGCTAACGCCGCAGAGCAGGGTAAGTTGTTGCGAAAGAGCTTGTTTGAAGCCGATGCGGACTGGGTCAGCACGAACGAGGGTGTACTTCACGCGAGGCAGCAATCACACGCCCAAGACCGCGAACTTCGCACGGCGGCGGTAACCGCTGGGAGCGAAAAAATCGAATTGGGAAACGAACAGCGGGTCGCCGCGATGGCCCGCGCCATCATCGCTCAAGGTGAGATGCGACTGCGCCAATTGGGTGTCAAGACAGCCACGAAACCATCGCAGTCCAAGCCAGTCAAGTCAAATCGCTGAAGGATCTGGCGACTTTCTATGCGCGCCTCGTGAAACTCAAGCCGTTGATTGCGTACGACGAGAGTCATCGCATCCTATCGGACCAGATTTGGGACAACCTGCTAATTGGACACTTTTTCCGCAGATCGGACACGGCGAAGAAGTGGATTTGTACTGAGTTTCGGCTCATTCAATGCAGGTCAGATGACCTCGCCGGTCAAGGCAAAACCGAAACCGTGCGACCGCAATTCGCGCCGACTACTGCATAGGTCGGGTAAAACCGCGAACAAGTTTGCGTCGCCACCCGAGCATTCCACCTCTGGTCGTTCAGCCTCTGCTCCATCATCCTCCATACGTGTGCACCTGTTGTCCCATCCGTTGCCCACGCGGATCAGAAACGGCTGCTACCAAATCAGCGTTTTCGTCGGCTGCGCAGTGGCATCGGTATCGATCATTAGAGTTCTATCGTCCGAGACTGAGTGTGTACGCAACACCGTTCAGAACGTCGCGATTACCGACGTATCTGTGAAAGCCAGAATCGGGGTCGTTGATCGTTTCGACCGTTGTCGCACAGTAGACGCTGACGTACCAACGGCCAGCTGTCAGGTGACGCTCGATTGTTTTCGTTGAGCTCGAGCGGATGTCTAATACGGTGGCCTGTTCGCGAAACGCGAGCGCCTTGTCAGACAGGAACAAATGAAGATCGACGTTTTCGTTTGACGAGACCGTGATCGTCACTGACCGATCACCCTCGGGAACATCAACTGCAAAGTGATGGTACTGTCGGTCGCCAATCCTGGCGAAAGCCGGTTGATTGTCGCTGCTGCTGCGATCCATCGTTCGCGTCTTGCCGAATTCCAGAGTCGCTTTGAGTTGCGGTAGCCCAGTACCAGCCAAAGCATAAAGAAAACATGCCTCGGTCAGGGCAAGCACTTCTCCCTGCCTGCTGTCTTCTGGATGGCATCCGATGTTGACAATCCGGCCCCTCTCGTCATCGGGGTGGAACGCCCAAATGGCGGCTCCCCCGTCGACTTTGTGCCCCGGGTGATCGTATTGTGCGAGCACCTCGACATCTCTCATGTCCTTGTTTACCTGCAGCCAATTGCCGTTGTTGTGGTAGATGTCGGCGACGGCATTGTCACCGCCGAAATCGCGGTATCGCAACAGCGGCGAGTCCATGGGAATCCGGTGGCCGACGCGCGTCTTTTTGATTCCCGTATTGAGCGTGTTGAAGGGAAAGATATTCAGGTATCCCAGCCGCGGCTCGGGCTGTTTGTCTACGTTGCGACCGCTGAGGAACGAGCCCGCACAGGAGCCGCAATAGCTGCCGCCGAATTGATTGAACTGCCGCAACCGCTCGCGGCCCGCTTTTGTCAGCGACTTACCGTGCGCCGTCGCTCCTCCGCCATTTACATACAGCATCCGAAATCGCGGTTCTCCGTCGGGGTACAGCAGCACTCCATTTTCGTCCGCACGACCGCCAATCAGCAGGTGATTTTGCCACGACGCATCCGCTCCGGCGTAGTACTCGTATTCCAGCCCGAGCGACTCGGCGGCGTGAAGCGTCTTGCGACTGGACAGATTCTTCCCCCCGCTCATGAAGATGTCTTTGTAGAATCCGTCAGTTTCGCGAGTTTGTTGGCTCTCCGTCGTTTCTTTTTCGGCAGGCCGATCGATACACGCCAAATGGACGAGACGGCGAAACGCATTGCGCGGACGCGTCGCCCCATTGGTCTGCGTTAAAACCATACCGATCACCTCCGTGGCCGGATCGACCCACACGTACGTGCCATCAGATCCCGTATGAGAGAACACGCCGCCCGGTTCGTCGACAACCCAGCCTAACCCGTAAGCCTTTGCCGCTTCGATACGTTCGACTTGCGGCGAGGTCATCTCTTTGACGGAAGCTTTCGACAGGACTCGCTTTCCGTCGTAAACGCCGCGGTTCAACAGCATTTGACAGAACACGGCGTAGTCCCAAGCTGTCGAGACCATGCCGCCCGAGCCGCGTGGGAACGGCCAATCGGGGGCGGCGCCGGGACTCCACCCGGCTTTCCAGGTCCCATCCGGTTGGCGCTTCATCACCGTCGACATGCGATCGTGATCTGCATCCGGCTCATGATTACAACTGTCGCTCATCCCCAATGGCTCGTACAAGCGCGTTCGCAAGTGATCTTTGTATGAGCCGGCGATCTGCTCAATGACTGCGGCGAGCATATTGAAACCCGCGTTGTTATACGCGTAAGTTGCGCCAGGCTCCTTCTCGGGCGGAAAACTCGCAAATCGATCCACTTCGAGCAGCAGATCGGGAGCATTTGGATGCGCATCAGATTTTTGAAGTAGTGGTTGTAGGAAGAGAGATTGGATGCGGATGCCACTGGTATGCGTCAACAGGTGCCGAAGCGTGACCGCACGCCAGGAAGCATTGTCAAATGCTGGTAAGTAGGTACCGACCGGCGCGTCGAGATCCAACTTGCCGTCTTCCACAAGCAGCATGATCCCGGTCGCGGTTATGGCCTTGCTGTTGGACGCCATACGGAATAGAGAATCGGTCCGCATGCCCCGCGTGCGATCGCAGTCGCGATGACCAAACGCCTGATGCAAAATCACACGGCCCCGTCGCGCGACCAGTACTACTGCACCGGGGATCTCGTCATCCTCGACAGCGTGACGCACTATGGATACCGCATGATCAAGCCGGTCGCCATCCACATCAACGTCCGCAGCCTTCCCAGGCTCAAGCTTCCAGACGGCTTGCGGAGTTTCCGTTCCGTAGACCTCTCCAACGGCGATGCTAGCTAAAACAAGAGACAATGTGATTCGAAACATGAAGCAGTACCATCGTGAGTTGCGAATGTCTTTCCGAGTCGCCTTGGCCAAGGTTTGCAGAATTCAAAACACGAGAGCGAGTGTGGTTGACTCCTGCCGGGCCGGCTGCGTGGCCGTGGTGCATGAATTGGTGTCACTTTCCATCTCGATCAATCGCGTTTAAGGAACTGGCAACAATGTAAACCACATGGCATGCGAGTGGCGAGTTCTTTGACAACATTGCCGGATATGGCCCGCTGACCCGTTTGGGTTTGAGGTTAGAAATGTCGTCAGGGTCTTCTATACGCCGTACGGATCCGCAGAAGAACGGCAAGCCGGGAACACCCGTGTTTTTCCTTACGGCGGCGACCAGCGATTTCAGATTGTCGAGGTACCCGTTTGCAACAGCGACGTCTATGCCGACAATGACGACGGGACACGTTTCTGGCTGCGAAATGGGTGGCTCGACCGGAATGATCTCAAGGTCATGCAGCGTCAGCTTTCGGCCGACCATCGTGCAGCGACCGTTGAACGAATAGCGAGAATCTGAAAATGGGAAAAATCTACGATGCAATCGACGACTCGTTGAAGGACTTTATTCAGTGTCAGCAAATGTTTTTCGTGGCAACTGCGCCGCTGTCAAGTGAAGGGCTTGTCAATCTGTCACCCAAGGGGCTCGACTCGATGCGGATTCTGGACGACCACACCGTTGTCTACGCTGACCTCACTGGTAGCGGCATCGAGACAGTCGCTCACCTCAAGGAGAACGGTCGCATTGTCTTGATGTTCTGTTCGTTCGAGGGAGCACCGAAGATCGTCCGACTTCATGGACGAGGCGAAGTGATCGAGTCTTCTCACGATGAGTTCGATGAACTTCGCGCTCGCTTTCCGCAGCATGTTGGCTTGCGAAGTTTCATCCGAATTCACTGCCATCGAATCTCGGATTCTTGCGGCTGGAGTGTTCCCCTATACGAATTCAAAGAACAACGGTCTCCGCTTGTCACTTGGGCCGAAAACAAGGGAGTTGACGGAGTGCGTCAGTACCAGCAGGAAGAAAACAGAGAGAGCCTCGATGGATTGCCGGGAATCGGATTGAACACAGAGGAATAGGCGACCAAATGTACTGGTTGCGCAACAAACGAACAAACGGGGTCAGAGCCTTTCCCGCGACCGACCGGTGACTGCCCGATAACTGCGAAGCAGTGGCAGGTGATAGCCTGGGGCAAGCAATGCTCGTCTCGGCGAGCATTGCGCAGCCCCAGGACCGTCAAGCGAAACCGAAAATTCCCCGCGGCGATTTGGCGGCGCCGCCGCCAAATCGCCGCGGGGAAGGTGTTTTGAATGCGTATCGTACTCCTGGGGTTCCACCAGCCTCGCTAACGCTCGTTGGGTCACCCCAGGCTATCACCTGCCACCGCTTCGCGGCTTTCCTTTTCTTAACGACTGCGCGTCACTCCGATGGCGAACGAATAGTTGATCTACTTCGTCATTCGACATTCCTTGTTCGGTGTTCGGAGTTTTCGATGCGCGCGGAGAATATCGAATGTCGAACAAGGAACGCCGAAATCGGAAGGGTTGGAAAAGCACTGACCCCGTTCTTGGTTGGTCGCCAGTTGCGCACGCATGCCGGGGTCTTATCGGAAACATTTGCTCCGGAGCCTGGTCCTGATAAGAAACCGTACCGGAAATCTGAGAGGTGTCCGGAGTGGGCCACTGGCCGAAACCGCCCTGAAAACGGGATGTTTTTAGAAAAACAGCCACTTGCCCGACTTGGGGCAAGTGGCTCAGACAGGAAGTGAGCCGGTTTGGCGGGGGTGGCTGATGGGGCGGTTGCTTGATGGGTGGGCGAGTTTTTCGCTTTTTACGGTTGCTTGTTTTGGCTCAGGCGGTTCTGGATTTCCTCAGCAGCCGCGTAGATGGAGAGCTTGCGATAGGTTGACCACAAGTCCAATGCGTTACCGCCTCTGCCGCAACCGAAGCAGCGGTAGATGTTTCGTCGTGTGTTGACGGAGAACGTGCGACGGGTGTCGTAGCTCGACCTGTCGGGTCGCGGCGCGGTCCAGATCGGGCAGTGACCACGAAGTTGATCACCGACTCGTGACTCGCGTCCCATTGCATCCAACTCAAGATCTCTTCGATCTGTACCGTGGCGCGGAGCTGGCGGTAGTCGATGCTCATGGCAAGCGACTGAACTCGATTGAGCTCAGGAGAGAGGGATCGATCAAGATGACTTCGATCGCTTGGATGCCGCCGACTGCTTTTGATGCACCCGGTGCTGGCGATAAGACTTCCCCTCGAAGCGGTTGTTCTTCGGCATGCATGTCCAGCGGTGTCTTTTTGGTCGTTCCGTGTATCCGGACGTCGGCCACTTCTGCGAGCCACCAGCGGGTGACTTCATTCAGACGTTCGAGAGACCGAAACTCGCGACCGGCCAGCAAGTTCGTTTCGATATAGTGAAAGGGGCGTTCCTCTTTGCCCTTGGTTTGTGGGCGGCGAACCTGGCAGGCCCAGGGTTTGTAGCCGTAGTGCGTCGCGAAGGCCAAGAAGCGGGTGTTGTAAACCGGCGCGTCGTCTTCCCAACGCGTCACAACGACCTTCATGTTGTCGTACAGGCAGACCGCAGCGGCACCACCGAGATGCTCGAAGGCCTTGATGTGTTGCCGGATCGTGGTTTCAAAGTCCATCGATTCGGTGAAGTGGATGTATTGTCGCCGCGAATATCCCAAGACGTAGCTGAACAGGTTCACTCGCCGCGTGCCTTGGGCCGTGAAGTTGATCGTGTAGGTGGCCCAGTCCATTTGAGCTTGCGCGTCGCCGCGTTTCAAATCGCCCCGTCAGGTGTTTGCTGGATCTTGCGATTATCCCGTACTCTTTCTTTCAGGTTCCAATAACCACCCTCGTAACCGCTGCGCCGCAGTTCTTCCAGGATCCGCGTGGAACTGATCTTCGGATAACGCTCAAGCAACTGGGCGATCTGGTCGGCGAACGGATCGAGTTTGCTGCGGTACCGCTTGGCTGGCCTCCCCAGGCTACCGGCGGCGCGTCACCTTGACCTGCCGCTTCGCGGCTTTCCTTTTCTTAACGATGATCCGTGTCACCTTGTAGCGGCTTAGACCGAGTTCCTCGGCGATGCTGCGTAGCGATTGTAGGTTTTTCCAACGGTGGATGACCTCGTTTTCGATGCTGTGGTGGTTTGCTTCGCCGCTCGAATCTTCGCTCATGGCAGTTTCAACTCCGTCAAAAAGTCGCCGGTCGCTTCGCTGACCAAGTTCGCTTCCTGTTCCAACTTCATAAATCCGTCGGTCAGCGGGACGCGATCAACGGCTTGCAACTCGGCCCGACCGGTGTAGCGAAGCCAAGTGTTCATCTTGGCCAACGAGTCCAAGAGCTGGCCGAGACGTTTGGCAACCCGGTTGCCCGCGCACTCATCCGTGGATCCCACGTGTGAATGTAAGACTCCTGCGATTGACGTATCGCCTCCCGGGGCTTTGAAAGCACGAAGTTGGTTTGTTCTTCGGTGCTGCTTGATTGAAGCAGATCGACGACGTCGGAGAGTTCCCGTGAGGTCAAGGCGGCGGCGGTGGCCGCCGTCATGGCCGCCAGCTGGTTGCCGCGCGGCAACCGGGTCAGATGTCGTCCTTGGGTCGGCGTCAATAATCCCCACCGCAACGAATCGCGAGCTTCATCGCAGAGCCGTTCGATCAATGCCAAGTCGCCGATTGACCCAACTCTTGTGCCGACCGAGCATCGCGGCAACTTCGGTTTGCTGCAGGCCGTCTTCGCGAACGAGTGCATAGTTGATCTACTACTCCTCCAGTTCGACATTCCTTCCGACGACCCGATTGAGGTTGAACAGGGCCGCCTTGGCCGACTGCTCATCAACTTCCAGCAGCCGCGCACTCAAGTGCGTGAACCCTTTGAGCGACCTTGCGGCATGTAAACGCTTGAAGCCATCGACGAGTACCGTTTGCCCTTCGAGCTGACAGATGACGACTGGCGAGACTCGCCCGTAGTCTCGGAGGGACTGCGTCATCAGCTTTTCCAGCTTGGGCTGGATCAGCCGGTAACGCTGGAGCCGCTCGTCGAGTGACTCCAGGGCAAGTAAACGATCCTGCTGCCCTCCCCATGTCAACGGACTTTGAGGAGGCAACTGTTCGGTTTCTGCGCTACGAGGATTTACCGCTCGAAACCACCACGGGCAAGAAGGTGGAGTTCGAGTTCGTCAGTATTTCTATCCGGAAGACTATCATCATGTCGTACAATGCAACATCCGAGACATCACGGAACGCAGCCGCTTCCGCCGCCTGAGCGACAGTCCATACTGCATCCCGCGGAAAAAGCCGAGCAGCCTCGACCATCCATGCGAGTGTTGGTGGTCGATGACAACGTGGATACCGTGACGACATTGGCAATGCTCGTGCGAGAATCCGGTTATGACGTGCGGACGGCATACGATGGTTCATCGGTTCTCGAAACGCACTCGATTACCGGCCCAACGTGGTGCTGTTGGACATCGGTTTGCCGGGCATGAATGGTTACGAGGTAGCGAAGCAGATTCGTCAGCAGCCTGCTCTCAAGAACACCTGTTCTGGTCGCCATGACTGGGTACGGACAGGAAAGTGACCGCAAGAATTCCCATGACGCAGGATTCGATCACCACTTGGTCAAGCCAGCCGAGTTTCCAAAGGTGCTGCAAATTCTGGCGACTGTCTCGGAATCATTACCAACATGAACACCCCTGGAGAAATGGAGACTGCCGTTTGCCAAGGCATCAGTTGTTTTGAGCAGGAATCCAGGGGGCGAGTCCCCAAGGAAATTCCTGCGCATCTGATTGGTGATCTGCTCGTCGTCCGTCTTCAAGGCGTTTTGACAGCCGCCGAGCAACAATTGGCAAAGTCTCCACCACCAGGAAGAGGACGAGACTTGCTTAAACAAGTTCGGAGCCACTTGATCGAAACGGCGAAGCCGCTCTTGCAAGCAATGGTTCAGGGGATCACTGGCGTCCCTGTGGTAAGCCTGCATCACGACATCAGCACCGTGACCGGCGAAGCGGTCATTCTCTTCACCTTGGCAGAATCGCCGTTCGGAAAAGCGAAGAAGAAATAGACGTTGCCTCATTCACGAAGTTGAACCCAAATCCACCCGTTTCTTAAAGGAAAAAAAACTCATGTCCACGACCACGAAACAGAAAGCGATGTGTGTCTTGGTTGTTGATGACAACCAGGATCAGGCACACAGCTTGTCCATGCTGCTGGAGAATTCAGGTTACGATTCCCATGTGTGCCATAATTCTCAGGATTGCATGGAATTGGTAGACCGTCTGGGACCAGATGTTGTGCTGCTCGATCTTGGGATGCCGGGAGTGACAGGCTACGAGATCGCCGAAGTAATCAAGAGTGAGGACGACTTGCGGCACATTCGACTCTTCGCAGTGACGGGACATGGACTTCCACTTGACCGACTCCAAACGAAATTGATTGGTTTCGACCAACACTTTCTGAAGCCGGTTGACTTTGAGGACTTGGAGAATTGCCTGAAATCCATTCAGGATCAAAATGAATGAGTAGATGGCCCGACCACTCAAAACAAAGTTGATTTGAACAATGGCGAACGACTCCGCTAACGAAACTATGAATGGCCTTTCGGAAGCGGAAGTCGCCGTTCGATTGCAGCAGCACGGCTACAACGAGCTTCCGTCATCAAAGGGCCGCAGCATCTTTGCGACCGCCTGGGATGTGGTCCGGGAGCCGATGTTCCTGTTGCTGCTGGCTTGCGGCACGATCTACCTGCTCCTGGGCGACGTGCAGGAAGCCGTGATGCTCCTTGGCTTCGTCTTCGTGGTGCTGGGCATCACGCTTTACCAGGAACGAAAGACAGAGCGGGCGTTGGAAGCCCTGCGTGACCTTTCCAGTCCTCGTGCGCTCGTGATCCGTGGCGGCGAGCGAAAACGTATTGCGGGCCGAGATGTCGTCCCCGATGACCTCGTGGTGCTGGCCGAGGGCGACCGAGTTCCGGCAGATGCCGTGGTCTTTCGTGCAACAGCCTGTCCACCGATGAGTCGCTGCTCACCGGCGAATCCGTGCCGGTCAGAAAGGTCGCCTGGGACGGCGTGCGTGAGATGACTCGGCCTGGAGGCGAAGACCTGCCCTTCGTCTTCTCCGGGACGTTGATCGTGCAGGGCCAGGGAATCGCCCAGGTGCGGTCCACCGGCATCCACACCGAGATGGGCAACATCGGCAAGGCTTTGCAAACGGTGCAGATCGAAGGAACCCGGCTGCAAACAGAAGTCGGGCTGCTTGTGCGGCGAGTGGCGATCCTGGGATTGGCGTTGTGCGTGTTCGTGGTCGTTCTTTACGGCCTCACTCGTGGCAACTGGCTCCAGGGGATTCTGGCGGGGATCACCCTGGCGATGGCAATGTTGCCGGAAGAGTTTCCGGTTGTGCTGACCATCTTCCTTGCCTTGGGTGCATGGCGCTTGTCGAAGATCAAAGTCCTCGCTCGGCATGTGCCGGTGATTGAAACTCTCGGTTCGGCCACGGTCCTTTGCGTGGATAAGACCGGCACACTCACCGTCAATCGCATGTCGATTCGCAAATTGGCCGTGGACGGGACGGTACTTGATGTCGAGCATCAGGCTGCCCAGGCGTTGCCGGAAGAATTCCACGAGATTGTGGAGTTCGGAATCCTGGCGAGCCAACGTGATCCATTCGACCCGATGGAGAAAGCGTTCCACGATCTCGGCAATGCCCGGCTCGCTCAAACCGAACACCTGCACGCCGACTGGACGCTGGAACGTGGATACTCGTTGTCGCCCGACCTGCTGGCGATGTCGCACGTTTGGAAGTCTCCGACCGGCCAGGATTACGTCCTGGCGACGAAAGGTGCGCCAGAAGCCATCGCTGATCTTTGCCATCTGAACGCCGAACGCACGAAGGCCATTGGCGAGCAGGTAGCAGCGATGGCTCAGGATGGACTTCGAGTGTTGGGGGTCGCCAAAGGCGTGTTCGGGCAACAGGCTTTACCGGGCGAGCAACACGATTTCACGTTCGAGTTTCTGGGCCTCGTGGGTCTGGCTGACCCGGTACGTCCGACCGTCCCCGCCGCCGTTGAAGAGTGCTACACGGCGGGCATCCGAGTCGTGATGATTACCGGCGATCACCCGACCACGGCCAAGAGCATTGCTCGGCAGGCGGGGATCAAGCCCGTGGATGAAATCATCACTGGCCCCGAACTGGAGAAGTTAGACGAAGCGGAACTGCAAGTGCGTGTGCGAACCATCAACGTCTTTGCCCGCATGGTCCCGGAACAAAAACTGCGGCTGGTGAATGCACTCAAGGCCAATGGCGAAGTCGTCGCCATGACGGGGGACGGCGTGAACGATGCCCCGGCTCTCAAAGCGGCCCACATCGGCATTGCGATGGGCGGTCGTGGGACCGACGTGGCCCGTGAAGCCGCCTCGCTGGTCCTGCTGGATGATGATTTCGCATCCATCGTGCATTCCGTTCGCATGGGGCGACGGATTTACGACCACCTGCAAAAAGCGATGACCTACATCGTGGCGGTCCATGTGCCGATTGCCGGGATGTCGATTGTCCCCGTGTTGCTTGGCGGGCCGATTGCCCTCATGCCCGTGCATATTCTGTTTCTCGAACTGGTGATCGACCCGGCCTGTTCTGTCGTGTTTGAAGCGGAACCGGAAGACGCTGACCTGATGAACCGCCCGCCACGGAACCCAACCTTGCCCTTGTTTGGCAGCCGACTGATTGGCCTTGGTCTTCTGCAAGGGGCGAGCGGCTTGCTGATCGTCCTGGCGATCTATCTTTCGGCGTTGTGGGGCTGGCTCAATGCCTCTGACGCCACCGCTTTGAGTTTCACCACGCTTGTCGTCGCCAACCTGGGCCTGATCTTTGCCAACCGCTCTTGGACCCGCACGATCTGGGCCACCTTGCGGACCCCGAATGCCGCCCTCTGGTGGGTCATCGGCGGCACAACCTTCTTCCTCGGTCTGGCGCTCTACGTCCCGTTCCTGCGTGACCTATTTCACTTCTCGACGCTGCATCTCAATGACCTGGCGCATCTGCTTGGCGGGAGGATTCTGCGAGCGTGATTTGGTTTGAGGGTTTGAAGCTGTTCAAACAGAAGTGGTGGACGTGAATTGAATAGTCTCTCGAAGTCTCGTGCCGCCAAGATACCTGCTAGAGAATGTGACTCAATAATGCCCTGGCTCGAATGGTACAACTCCCTTGCAAAACCCTAGTTGGACGCCCGCCCCGTCCACCATCGGGCTGATCTGGCAGATTCTCTACCCGATCATCCTCATCAGCTTCGGCTTCGTGTTCGTCCAGGCGATCCGACGAAAAGTTGCCGTGGCTCGTGGCGCTGCCCTTCGCCATCAATCTCGTGTCGAATCTGATCTTCACGCCGATCCAGTTCGGAATGCGGAACCTGCCGCTCGCTGCCGTGGACATCGTGATCGTCTGGGCAACGATTCTCTGGATGATGGTCGTCGTCTGGCGGCACTAGCAGGTGCCTACTTGCGGCAGCGGGAGGCTTACCTTCGACACGCAACCTGACACAGAGCGTTTTCCGAAGCCCTTTCGCAGCAAGGGATTTGACGTAATCGCAATAAAAAAGCCACCTTGCGATGTTCGCAAGTGGCTTAAAGTGGAGGCGGTGGGAATTGAACCCACGTCCCGCGATGCATCCACGCTGGCGTCTACGTGTGTAGTCGAGCTATTTGTGTCCCGAAAGACCTTTCGCTTACCACGGCGCTGCCCGACAGGCTCCGCCGCTCGCTAACTCGAATCATTTTTTAGCTCGCCGCATCTCGAGTAGGACGGCAAACGATCCAGAATTGTGACGGACAGTCGGGCGACTCTGGCAATCCCCCTCAGTCCGGGCTACCTATTCTTAGGCGGCCAGTGCAAGACTTTCATCTGCAACTAAGATTTTGATCAGCTTTTTACGTGGCCAACTGATCAACCACGACACGCAACCATCGCTTCTTGACAACCGGTCGAATCCAGATCGCCCCCCCGAAGGAGAAAAAACGAAGCCAAGCTCGATACCCGCCCGCTCATCGCGGCCGGCACTTCCCCTATTCTATTCCACACCGTTGATTGCGTAAATGGTTCGCTTCATCTCCCGCAACAGTGGATAACCTGTGTTCGAGCTTCGCGGAGTTTCCGTCGCGAAAGAATATGAAACAGCTGGACATCCTGTACGAAGACAACCATTTGCTGGTGGTCAACAAGCCCGCGGGAATCGCGACCATGGGCGCACAATCCGGGCCAACGGTTCACTCCCTGGCCGCCAACTACCTGAAGCGTGCCTACCACAAACCGGGTCGCGCGTTTGTCGGAATTGTCAGCCGGTTGGACACCATGACCAGCGGTGTTTTGGTCCTTGCGAAAACCAGCAAGGCGGCTTCACGTTTGGCGCCGCAATTCGCCGCCAAAGCTGGAGCCGGCGCCGTGAAAATCTATCTGGCAGTCGTCGAAGGCGACCTGGAATCTGGCGTTGGCCGCTGGACCGATTACCTCCGCAAGAACGACCAGGCGAGACGAATGGAGGTGGTTGACGCGACCACGCCAGAGGCGAAACTTGCCGATCTGCGTTTTCTCACCCTCGGTCAAACCGGTCATCTTTCGCTGGTTGCCATTCAATTGCTGACCGGACGAAAACATCAAATCCGCGTTCAGTTTGCCGATCGTACTCATGGGGTCGTGGGCGATCGGAAATATCGGGCGCACACCACCTTTCCAGACGGGATTGCCTTGCACAGTTGGCGACTGCAGATTCGACACCCCACGCGGCAGGAACCGATGTGGTTTGAAGCCGAGTTGCCTGGGTCATGGAACAAGTTCTCTCATTTGCTGAACAACATGGGTCCGTTACGTGACCGCGTGAACGAATCGTTTGACTTGCCAGTGGACGATCAACCGTGACCGAGTCGAGTGCAGGCAGCGAATCGGTATTTCTACCCGATCGGATTGTCTCGGGAGGCCAAACCGGGGTCGACTGCGCCGCGCTGGATGTGGCGATCGCATTGGGCATCGAACATGGCGGCTGGTGTCCGGCGGGCCGCCTTTCCGAAGATGGATCCATTCCGAGTCGGTACCAAATGGATGAGACCGAATCCAAGGAATATCCGGTACGCACCGAGCAAAACGTGGTCGATAGCGATGCCACCCTTATTTTGTACCGAGGTCGACTGAAAGGCGGCACGTTGCTGACTCGGAAGATTTGCGAGCGAAGCGACAAGCCGCACCTGTTGGTCCGATTGGACCGCGATGCCCCGGCGGTCGTTCGCCGCTGGTTGTGCGAATTGCGACCCCGATCGCTCAACGTCGCCGGCCCCCGCGAGAGCACGTGCCTGGGGGTCTACGAACAAACGTTCGAGTACCTGCTGTCGGTGTTTGCATCGAGATAGTCAACGACAGGAAGCTGGCCCATTGGTCGCTTCCGGAAAAGAACCACGACACAGGCGGAGGATCATCCGGACATCAACGAACAGCTAGCGCAGTTGGAACGGATAGGGCGAAAGAAGCCATGTCTGATACGTCGGATAGACCCCATACGAAGGCAGGCCATAGCCACCGTAGTAGGCACCATACGGATAAATGTAGGGACCATAGGGATACCCAACGTACGGATACCTTTGTCGATGCCCGTAACCGTATCGGTATCCGCCATAAAATGGCTGCCGGAACGTCACTGTGGGCGGCACATAGGGAGAAACTTGACGACTTCGCAGATAGTCGGCCTGTTTCTGAGCTGGTGATCGATTGAGCGGATATTGGCGTTGCTGAGCATTTGCAACGCTGGCACAACTCAAAACTACAAACAGAACAATGAGATTTTTCATGGTTTCACCTGTTCCTGATCGAACGGTTCATTATACCGGCTTCGAGGCGGACTGACGAATCTTTCTCTCGAATGACGGCGTTCGCTTCGCCCGAACTCGTCGCCCAAAACATCGAACGCCGCCAAGCAGGTCCAATTCCGCGTCATTCGGCACAACCGGACGGGACACCAAGAATCGCAATCGTTTTCCTGATCGAGCAAGCAAGCCGAGGACGTAAACTCGCCGATAGCTTGCCATGTCCCCGCAGTCCGCCAGCTCGCTCCAAGAGCCGCCCTCACGACGAAATCACTGCGCCGGTCACCCACCGATTCCCGATCACCTGCCCAAACGAACCCTAGCGACGCCCAACACTGCAGCGATTCAAACACGAACAGGGAAGTCGTGTTCGAGGATGGCCTGGCGATCGCTTTCAGGAGGATATTCTTCGATGAAAGTTAGTCTTTCCCGACGTTTCCGTCACATTGCATTGAATTGTCTTGTCGCATCGATCACTGGCGTGATCACATTGGCGGCCTCCAACACCGTTCCCGCTGAAGAGGTCCCTTGTGGCGGCGAGTTTCAACTCTGCAACGAAACGCTTTCATCTTGCCAGTTTGAGCTCCACCAAGCGGCCCAGCGCGTGGCGGTGATCGAGCGTGAATGCGAGCAGGAACTGTGTGGTTGGGCAACGCACGATTCGTGCCCCATCGCGGTGACGCGAGTGGCAACCCGTACTTCATCCTCGTTTGATACGTCGATCGCCGCTGCAGCCGCGACCGCCTGTGCGTCGGTGGGAATCTCGGTCGAGCAGATTGTCGAACCATTCGCCATGGTTGGGCCGCAGGTCGTCAATTCCTACCAGAAAGTAAAGCAATTCCAGGACTGGTGGCGGAAGACGACTGAGACGTCGATCGAGGCGCAGCAGCAGGACGATGACGTTGCCGATGAAATCGCCCAGTCGGTTCCCGAAAGCCAGGATCCGGTGATCAAGGCCGATCCCGGGATGATAGCGGATCGGGAAGCGCTAGCCGGCGATGGCGAGACCGACCGGCGGCAGGTGGAACTGCAATCGCGGATCAACACATTGGCCAAGGAAGAGCCAATCGATATCAGCCTCTACGGGCCAAGCGTGTTGGTCGTCGAAGAGGAAGTGTCGGATGAGCGGCCCCCTGCGCCGGTTAACATCAGCGATGCCGCACTGTCGCAAGTGGGCGCATCGGCAGTGATCGTGTCGATCGAGGAATCGTATCTGCCCTATGATTTGTCGGCCAATGATCTTCGGCTATGGAGCGTCTTCCCGCTCGTCACCGAGCCGTTCTGTATTCGAAGCCGATTTGAATCGGAAACGGTCTCGCCACGATGGGATCAACGCGATGATGCCGTTGCCAGGGAGCCAAGTGCCGTTGCCACGGAGCCAAGTGCCGTTGCCACGGAGCCAAGTGCCAGTGACTCAGGCGATCTGGCGACAGTCGAACCGGCCGCGGCATCCGATTCCAATCCCGATGACCAGTCGACACTGACGACCCTCGGTTCGGCCGACTGCTTGCTTGACGAGTTGATCTGGAATCTCGACTTGGCACTCGATCGAGACTCGGCGCTGCAACGATGGTTCACGCCCAGGATCTATGGTCAGTATCTCGCCACCTTCGTGATCGGCAGCGGTCGCGTTGCCGAGAGCGCCGCGGCGCGGCTGGCAATCGTATGGCCGCGTTCGCCCGAGAAGAAGAGGCTGCAGAAGCAGACCGCCGGTGACCAGCTGTTGGCACGAGCCGGCGCGATCGAAGCGAGCAGCCCGATCGACGGTCTGGTCGTTGACGAATCGTTGCCTCTGGAAGACGAATCGTTGTCCTTGGACGACGTTCGAATCGCCGACGCCCCGATCGGATCGTCGCTTCGCTGATCGGAAAGCGGGGTGGCCACCGTGGGCGAATGAACCATGCAATTCGCTTTACGCTCCACTCCTGCCCCGAAATGAATGGCGAAACTGACGTTTTCTTGATTTTCCCGAAAAATCCCGATCCCTTGCCCATTGACATTTTCGCCGATGAAACAACTGTTTAAAACAGCTGTTTAATCTTCTTGTCGATGGACTTGGTCGCGTGGACAAATCGGTGCTATCAAATGCCTCCTGCGAGGGGGACGCTCGCTCGCGGCTGCTTGAATCAGCCGGACCGGTGTTTGCCAAACAGGGTTTTGATCGGGCAACGGTCCGAGAGATCTGCGGTTTGGCACACGTGAATGTGGCTTCGGTCGGTTACTATTTTGGCGACAAAATGGGGCTCTATCGCGAGGTCATTCAAGCGATTCGCGATCTCCGCGAGAAGCAATATCCGGCTCCCCGTGGCGACGCGGAGGATCCCCGGCTGATGTTGTACCGGTTGATCCGCACGATGCTCTCGAGGATGCTCTCTGCCGATGCGACCGGTTGGGAATCTCAGCTTTTGATGCGTGAGATGCAGCATCCCACGGCGGTATTCGAGAATCTTGTCAAGGAATCGTTTCGGCCGTTGTTTGTCGCTTTGACCGACACGCTGAGGCAACTGATCGGCGACGGCGCAGCACCACACACCGTGGACCAACTGGCCCTGAGCGTTGTTGGACAGTGTGTGTACTACCGATTTGGTGCTGGAGTTGTGCAGCTTCTGATCCCCGAGTCCCAGCGCACCGCACATTACGACATTGAGTCATTAAGTCGTCACATCACGGCAGTCACGATATCGGCCACCGAGAATGCATCGCTGCTGCGACACCGCCACGAACTTGACAGTTGTTTATTCGCGGTCGAAGAGACAGCGAATACAAGGTTGGACACTTAGCTCTCGATTTGGAACGGCATTGACATGGCAGAATTGCCAACAAGACCTGAATCCCTGATCAGCGACGAGCCGCAAACTTACGAGTTTAGCGGTCCGGTTTCGTCGGAAGGTTTCACGATCAAGGGTCCATCGTCGTCGCTCGCCAATGGGCACGATCACGATTCATGGACGCGAAGCATGATGATCAACGTCTTGATCCCCATCGGTCTGCTGGCGGCTGCCGTCGCGCTGGTACTGATTCTGGGAACGGCCGAAACGGAACAACACGTGGGCGCCGATAACACTCGCACGGGGCGGTTGCGGTCGCTGCCTGCGGTAAGGGTCGATCGAGTGCAGTCTTTGAAATCAAACGGGAATCAACTGCAACTGAAAGTTGATGGGACCGTCGTCCCTTACCGCGAAGTGCAGATCGCTGCTGAGGTCGCCGGACGAATTGTTTACAAAGCAGAGGAGTGTGAAGCCGGTAGCTACGTCCGACAGGACCAACTGCTGATGCGGATCGATGCAACCGACTATGAGCTAGAAGTTCAACGGCTGACGCGGATGCAGGAACAGGAGTATCAGGCGTTGAAAGAAGTGGACCAGGAGATGGTCAACGCCAAGCGTCTGATCGACGTCGCCAAGCGAGACGTTGCCTTACAACAACGAGAGGTCGATCGGCAGAAGTCGTTGCCGGCCGGATTCGCCAGTCGCGGGGAAGTGGATCAGGCCGAGCGAGGACTGCTCCAGGCAGAACAGCAACAGGTGGTTTCCCAGAACCAATTCGATCTGTTGGAAAAGCGACGTGTGCGTTTGGAAGCTTCGGAGCGGCTGGCGGCGACCCAGTTGAGAGGTGCCGAAATCAATCTGGCGCGGACCGAGATCAGGGCACCAATGGACGGCGTGATTGTCAACGAAGACGCTGAGATGAACACGTTTGTCGCCCGCGGAAACACGTTGGTCACGATCGAAGACACCTCGAAAGTCGAGGTGGCGACGAATCTACGGATGGACCAGTTGTACTGGGTTCTCGACCAAGAGCGCAAGGAATCGGACGAATCGAGTCGAGGATACGAACTGCCTGAGACACCGGCAATCATCGAGTACGAACTTGCCGGCCACGATGGCATTGTCTACCGGTGGAACGGTCGTTTGCTCAGCTACGACGGCATCGGCCTCGATGTCAACACACGTACCGTTCCGGTCCGCGTGGTTGTTGACGATCCACGACAATACCTTGATGAAGACGGCGTGTTGCAAGCGGTCAAGGGAAAAACGGCGCTGGTTCGGGGGATGTATGTCAACGTCAAACTGTTGATCCGCCCCAAGACACCGCTGGTCGTGATACCGGCTCGGGCGCTGAAGCCGGGCAACCGCGTCTGGCAGTTTGTTCCTGATGAATCGGTGCTCAATGTCCCGGCGGCAAGCGAAGACACGACTGAACAGACGAGCGAAAGCTCGAGTGAAGGCCAGGCAAACAGCAATGAGCCGAACGATGCCAGTCCGTTCGACCCCAGTTTGTGGAGTCCCGGTCGGGTCATCGTGCGACGATCGGTCACGCCTGTTGATTCCCTTGCCGTCGAATCGGAAACCGAGTCCGACGCAAATGCCGAAGATTACGCGACGCGATTCGATACCGAGAATCGAATGTGGGTTTGCGAGGTGCGAGGGCAACCGCTGGTTGACGGTTCGTTCGTCGTCGTATCGCCGTTAGGTTCGGTCGACACCGAGAGCATTGCCGCACGTGCCAAATCTGACGAAATTGCCCAGCCGTCGTTGAAGCCAAAAGTGACAACCGAGACGGTTCCAGGGTCCGCTGGATCGGAGTCGGCCCAGTGAGACGCGTGGTTGCTTGGGCAATTGCCAATGCCCCCGGAATGAACGTTTTGATGCTCGCGTTGGTACTGATTGGCGGCGCCTCGTTGGCTGTCATGCGGCGCGAAGTGTTCCCGGCATTCGAGCTGGAAATCGTCATGGTCAGTGTTCCCTATCCGGGAGCGACGCCCAAGGATAGCGAAGAGGCGATTTGTCAGAAGATCGAGGAGGCGATTCGATCGATCGATGGGATCAAGAAAGTCACATCGATCGCGCGAGAGGGCGCCGGTTTTGTACTGGCCGAGCTTCGTGCAGATGTCGACGACGTCCAGAAGGTGATGTCCGAGATTGACCGCGAGGTAAACCGAATCCCCAGCTTTCCGGTGCTCGCCGAGGACCCGCAGATTCAGCAGATCACGTTTCGAGAGGCGGCGATCAGAATTGGGATCGTCGGACCGCCCGATCGTTCGCGAGAAGCGGAGATTCGTTTGCGTGAAGTTGCCGAATCCGTACGCGACGACGTGTTGACTTTGTCGGCCGTCTCGTCGGCATCGATCATGGGCACCAAGCCCTACCAGATTGACGTGGAAATCCCCGAAGCAACCCTCCGCAGCTATGGACTTTCGCTCGATCAAGTCGCCTCGATCATTCGCAACCGAAATATCGAGCTTCCCGGTGGGCAGCTGAAATCGGAAGGACAAGAGATCCTGCTGCGGGCCAAGAACAAGGGTCGGATTGGCGAAGAGATTGGCAAACTGCCGCTGATCACGCAGGCGGGTGGAGTCGTGTTGACCGTCAACGATCTGGGTACCGTCCGAGACGAGTTTGAAGACGTGACATCGGTCAGCGAAATCAACGGCGAGCCGGCGATGGTCGTGAATGTGGAGCGGACGAAGCAGGAAGACCTGCTAGCCATGGTCGACATGGTCAGGGAATACGTGGCGCAGAAGAAATTGCCCGAGGGTTACCGATTCGAGATCTGGGGCGATAGTAGCACGGAGGTACGCGGCCGTTTGGAACTGTTGCTTCGCAACGGGCTTCAAGGATTGCTGTTGGTCTTCTTGGTGTTGACGTTGTTTCTCGAGATGCGACTCGCATTTTGGGTGGCTCTTGGTATCCCGATTTCGATCATGGGTGCCGGTGCCGCACTCGCATGGGGTGGCCAGACACTCAACATGCTCAGCTTGTTTTCGTTCCTGGTCGCGTTGGGAATCGTTGTCGACGACGCGATCGTGATTGGTGAAAACATTTACTCGCACATTCAAATGGGCAAGCCGCTTGTTGACGCCGCCGTGGACGGAACGATCGAGGTGGTGCCGAGTGTGACCGCTTCGGTGAGCACAACCGTGATCGCGTTTGCACCGATGTTTTTCGTATCTGGCGTGATGGGAAAATTCATGGCGGTGATCCCGTTTGCGGTGATCGCGATGCTGGTGATCTCACTTTGGGAGAGCATTTTCGTGCTGCCCTGCCACCTCGCTCATAAGCACAACAGCTTTTTCAGACTGCTGTCGATCTTGATCTACCCATTGCGACCATTCGGAATCATCCTGAATTGGCTTAGCCAACGCTCTGGCCGCGGTTTGGAATGGACTTGTCAGTGTCTTTACCTGCCGTCACTGCGTTTCGGGCTGCAATATCCGCTGGTGCCGATTGCCGCGTCCATTGCAATGTTTGTGGTCACTTTTGGAATGATCCGTGGCGGCGTGGTTCCGACGATCCTGTTCCCCAAACCGGACAACAACAACCTGCAGGCGACAATCGAATTTCCCGACGGAACGCCGGCCTCTGAATCCGACATGGCAACGCGTCGCATGGAAGAAGCGTTGCGTCGGGTCAGCCAACGGGTCGCTGACGATCGAGCGGCCGCGACGGGCGTTCCTGCGGAACTGATCTATCCGACCAGCGGTCGCAACTTTACCGGTCCCGTGCGATTGACGTACCGCGATGTCGGCACCGTCACCAATTTGCAAAATCCGGCTGGTGGTGGCAGCTCGGGCAGTCATGTGGGACAGATTTTTGCGGAATTGTACGACACCGAAATCCGTGAAATCCACAGTGACAAGCTACTGGCGATGTGGCGAGCAGAAGCGGGCGATTTTCCCGGCGCCGAACGGATCACTTACGGCAGTGTCGGCGTCGGTCCCGGGGGCAAAGCGATCGAGTTCAAGTTGCTCGCCGACAGCGATGATGTGGATCAATTGTTAGCCGCGACGGAAGAAATCAAGACGCGACTGGGCGAGTTTGCCGGAGTCTACGACATTGCCGATGACAACACACCGGGAAAGTGGGAGTTCCAGTTCCGTGTCAAAGACGGTGCTCTGGCCACCGGAGTCACCGAGACGGATCTTGGTCAAACGGTGCGCAATACCTACTTCGGCGCCGAGATCATGCGGCTACAGCGGGGACGTCACGAAGTCAAACTGATGGTCCGGTATCCGGAAGAAGAACGCCGTAGTATGGTCGATTTTCGCGAAATCAAGGTGCGCACCGCTGACGGCACCGAACGCCCGATCACCGAGTTGGCAGAGATCGACTTGAATCGCGGGTTCTCGGAAATCAACCGCGTCGATCAGATGCGCTCGATCACCGTCTCGGCCGACTTGGATGAGACAACTGCGAATGCCGATCTGATCATCACCGAATTACAAAATACGTTTGTTCCCCAGTTGGCCAAAAAGTATCCGGCGGTCTCCCTTCGCTGGGAGGGCCAACGTGAACAGAGCAACGAGTCGGTCGGCAGCTTGATGGTCGGTTTCGGGATCGCCATCAATGCCATGTTTGTCCTGCTGGTACTGCAGTTTCGCAGCTACGTTCAGCCGCTGTTGATCCTGGCCATCGTGCCATTCGGGATGATCGGCGCGGTCTGGGGACACGCATTACTTGGCCTGCCGCTGACACTGTTCAGCATGTTCGGACTTGTCGCGCTGGCCGGCGTGGTGATCAACGATTCGATCGTCCTGATCGACTTTATCAATGTCCGAGTTCGCGACGGATCACCGACCCGCCAGGCATTGCTGGAAGCGGGCGAACGACGGTTTCGTCCGATCCTGTTGACCAGTTTGACGACGATCGCCGGATTGATTCCACTGATGACCGAGAGATCGTTCCAGGCGCAGTTGCTGATTCCCATGGCAGCAAGTTTGGCCTTCGGCTTGATGCTTGGGACGTTATTGGTGTTGCTGCTGATCCCGGTCTTCTATCAGCTATACGCCAGCTTCCATCTGATCTGTTTGCGTTTGCTGTCGCATCTGGGTTTTACTTTCGAGGATCATCGGCCTTAATCGATTGTCGATCTTCGCCAGGGGCGGCAACAAAGAGCGACAGGAGACTGCTGAGTTCATGGCATCGGATGATCGGCGCATCCCTGGGGACAGCGTCTCACCCCTCAGGCCAATTCGGCTCGCTGTTCCTGGTCGAGGATTCTGGCGAGCTCGCGCAGTAAGTCGGCACCGTTACCGCGGTAAGCGCTTCCGTGTTGACAGGCCAGTGTCGTCGGATTGAGCGCTGCTAAGCGTTCAAGCGTGACCGACGTCTTCGTGGAATGTGCGTAGTAATCCATCGGCTTGCGCATCGCTTCGCTGGCCGTCAGAATCTCCGATTCGGTGAGCGGCGGTGTGTCGGTTCCAGCCTGCGTGAAAAGATCGCCGCACAGTAGTGTGCCGGTCGTCTGGTCAAACAATACGCCGCAGTCCCATCCGTGCGGCACATGCGGCGTGTCGATCCATTGCCAGTTCTTTTGGCCAGTCGAAAACTGTTCGCCATCCGCCAAGCCTCGACCAGGCCGGTTGGCGTGATCGTTGAGCGAAGTCATCAAGCCGACTTGGCTCGCGAATGGTACGGCTCGTGGCGACGCCGCGAGAAACTCATTCAGCGCGCCCGATTCGTCTCCTTCAAAGTGCGAATAACCCACGTGGCGGATGTGGTCGAGCGGAATCACCTTCGATATCGCCTCTGATACGAATGGAAACCAGCGACGCCAGCCGGTATGAAAGATCATCGGCTCCTCGTCAACGATTAGGTACTGGCTGAGATTGAAACCACCGGGAATCGCATCGATTGCCAACGGAGTATTGATACGGTAAATGCCTGTCGCGACTTCGTCGATTCTTGTTCCGGTGTGCGCGTTCGTCAGCATGATGAATCTCCCAGAGAAATATGGTGTTTGCGGTTCGGGATGTGCGCGGCGGAATATCGAATGTCCAGCAAGGAACGCCGAAAGCTGAAGGAGACGGACGTGTATGCCACAAACCGCTAACTGAAGAAGACTTTTTCGGCGGTGCCTTTCAACATCCATTGCTTGTCGCTGTCGGATAGAAAATCGATTCGGTCGCGGATCAATGCGATCGAAGCAGCATAAGTGTGTTCGCCTTGAACCTGGAACGGGCAGTCGCTCGCCCACATCAAACGCTCGGGACCAAACGCATCGACGACTTTTCCGATCATCGGTTTCAGGTCGTCATAGGGAGGCGTCTTCTTACCCAGTGCATAAAACGCCGATGTCTTGAGATGAACGTTAGGAAACCTCGCCAATCGACAGAGCATCTCGAGTTGTTGCGGATCGATCTTGCCGCTAATTCCCACCCGCGCAAAGTGATCGACCACCACCGTGGTGCCGGGAAATTTCTGGCACAGCGCATCGATAGCAGGAATGTCGGTCGGATTGATCAGCGGGCAAACCGCCAAGGAGTCTTGGCCAGCCTTGCGCCACAGTTTTGCCATGCCGTCATTGTCGACCCAATCCTTGGCGTCACCGTGAGAGTGCAAGCGAAACCCACGCATCCCTCTGCTGGCCAATTGTTCCATTCGATCGGTCACGTCGTCGGCCTGGTGATCAATCAATGCGACACCCGAAAAGACACCTTCGTGGGCATCCATCACGTCGGTCATGTACTGATGGTCGAACTCATAGAAACTCATCTGGATCAACACAATTCGCTGCACACCGGCCGGTCGGCAATGAGCGAATAATTCATCAGCCGTGAAGCTGGACGGGTCCATGTCCGATTTCTTGAATCGGCTGCTGAGTGGATACTTCGTTGTATCGGGACTCCAAACGTGAACATGGGCGTCGATCCATCCGGACGGTTTGTCGGCGTCCGCCGCGATAGCCGACGTCGCCGATAGGCTCGTTGCGGCCGCGATCGCAACGCCGGCAAATTCTCGCCTCGATAACCGCTCAGACTGGCTCGTTGTCATTTTCGTTTCCTCAACAGTTACGATTCATCATTGGAACTCAATCATGAAGCTTCGATAGATCTCGACCGCTCGCAGGACCTGGTCGCAGTCGATGTATTCGACGGCCGCATGGGCCTGATCGATGTTTCCGGGTCCCAAGATCATACTTGGAACCCCGATTGCGCCGAATTTGCTGGCATCACTGCAAAACGGGACTCCAATCAAGGTCGCATCCAATCCCAACTCTTCAAGCACCTTGACCATTGTCTGGACCGGCGGCGAATTGGCGTCTGTTTCGAGTGGAATATCGGTCAGCATCGGCGGATGCATCACGGCATCCAACTCAGGATGATGTTCGGCGAGCGAGTCGACAAGCCGCTGATAATGGTCCAGCACCGATTCGTAAGTTTCGCCGGGCAGCATCCGGCGGTCGATTTCGATCTCACAGCGATCGGGTACAAAGTTGATTTGCACACCACCACGCACGACGCCGATGTTGCAAGTTGCCGAGCCCAGCAGCGGGTGGACGATTCTGGACAATTCGAGCGTATCATTCTGCAGGGCCGTGATCACTCGCGCCATATGCTCGATCGCGTTGACGCCCAGATGTGGCTTGGCCGAGTGCGCTGCCTTTCCGCGCGTCTCGATCTTCCATCGAACGAGTCCTTTGCTGGCGATCACCGGTTGCAACTGAGTTGGTTCGGCAACGATTGCCACCTCGGCTTGCAAGGGAATGTCGGTGGGCGGTTGTTGCTCCAGGGTCCTCGGTTCCGCGCCTGCGCACAATGCGACGACACCGCGATAAGAGTATTCCTCGTCGATCGTGGCCGCGAACAATACTTCACAGGGAGGCGTGATCCCATCGGCAACCAGGCTCGCCGCGGCGTGCATCATCGCCGCCATCGGACCTTTGGTATCACATGAACCGCGTCCGTATAACTTTCCGTCACGGATTTCCGGTCGCCACGGCTCAATGGTCATTCCAGCCACGGACACTGTGTCCATGTGCGCCTCCAGCACGATCCGCCGGCTCGGATTGCTACCGGGGATTCTAGCGATGACATTGGGGCGGTTCGGATAAACCGTTTGCCGCCACGTTTCGATTCCTCGTTCGGTGAAATACCGCTCGACGTAATCGGCCATCTCCGACTCGCACACGCCGCCGGAGTAATTCGGATTGACGCTATTGATGCGAACGAGGTCGGCCAACGTTTCCAGCACCCTCTGGTATGCTGTACCAGTCACACAACCGGCTCGATGTCCCAGCCTTGTCGATAATCTCTCTTGAGCCATCCGTTGGCGGCATCAAGATTGCGGAACTTCATCGCCGACTCGTCCCAGTGCAGCGTTTGACCGCGATATCGAACGGCGACATTCCCCAACAATACCGCCTCGGTTAGTTTGCGCCATAACCGAATCCGTCGCTCGGTTGTTCGCCGTTGATGCAACCGTCCACCCAACCGTGATAGTGATTCAAACTCGGCAGGTCATCGACCGCGTCGACGGCAAACTTCTCTTCGGGATACAGTTTCAACCGCCCCATGTGCTGCAGGACCATGGTTCCCTTTTCGCCCACGAAGATGGAACCTTGGCTCGGGATCGCGGTGGTTTGCGGGATGTGTGTTCCGCTCACGCTCGGCCGCAAACCGCCATCGTACCAAGTGATTTCCAGCTGATCGCCGGTGGTCCAATCGGTACCGGGGAAGACGTAATCCACCTTGTTCTGCGCTGGCCAAACCTGGTCATTCATACCGGAGTGGTCGGCGACCATTTGTGTTGGCGCTTTGTCGATCGCCAGTGCCGTGAACACTGGATCGAGAATGTGGCAACCAAAATCACCGAGTGCGCCGTTGCCGAAATCTTGCCAGTCGCGCCATCCCCAGGGATGGTACACTCGATCGCCACCATAGGGTCGCATCGGCGCAACGCCGATCCAGCGATCCCAGTCGAGCGATGAGGGAGCCGGCGGCGGATTTTTCGGTAGCGAGATCAGACCGGACTTGCCGTGTCCAGTTGCCGAGGACCAGGAATGGACTCGCCCCACCTTCCCAAGGATGCCCGACTGAATCGCGGCCACGGCGGTGCGGTAGTACGAGTGTGAATGAATCTGATTTCCCAACCGTGTGATCACGCCGGACTTCTTCGCTTGCGCGCCAACCTGCCGCGATTCCCAAACGTTGTGGGTTAGCGGCTTCTGACAATAGACGTGCTTCCCCTGACCCATCGCGTCGAGCGTGATGTAGGCGTGCATATGATCGGGCGTTGACACCGTCACCGCGTCGATCTTTTCGCCCAGTTTGGCGAGCATCTCCTTGTAGTCCTGGAAGATCGGGGCATTGGGCTCGAGCTCCTTGACCTTTTCGGTGCGGGCCAGATCGACATCACAAAATCCGACCATCGCGGTCTGGGCGTGATCTGACATCTCTTTGATGTCCGACCAACCTTTTCCATCACATCCAATGCCTGCGACCTGCAATCGCGAATTCAGATTCTTCCCGCGCACGATAGCGGGACACGCGATCGCGGCCGCCGTCGCCGCTGATGCACGCACAAACTGTCGACGAGTGATCATCAAATCCTCCGGTCAAATGCTTCAAACCTGGAACATCACACCGGTCAGCTGATAGAAGACACCGTTGTGTTGCCTCCGAGCTTAGCCGACCGGGACGGAAAACACAAAGTTTCCTTCCGAATCTGCCCACCCCTCGGTCACGGCCGATGCCTTCGGCCAGTAGAATCACAGAACTGTATTTCCGATAAGCCACTGGGTTTCAGCTCCGGGGAGGTTGCCGTCGAAATGGTTCACGCTGCTACACGTCACTGGCGAAAAATACTCAGCTTCGCGTTGATCCTGATGCTGGGTCTCGCACCGGTTCGTTTCGCCACGGCGCAAGACGCCACGGCGAAGAATAACACGGGGGATCCCAAACCGGCCGAGCGAATGGGCAGTGATTTCATACCGGTCGACGGAATGATTGCCGGCATGCTCAGCCCGGCCAAGACGCTCGCCAGCCCAACGCTGAGCATGTACCCCACCGAAGTTGCCGATGCCTGGTGTATTGAAAACATCGGCGTGGCGCTCCGTCGGCTCGAATCGGTGAAGTTCGTGATCGCAGCGCCAGGTCCCGGTGTACCGATGTATGCTGCGATATTCAAATTCGACGGCAAGGTTGACTTGAACAACCTGAACCCCAAGCTGGTTGGCGCTGCACTGGACGTTGATGGGCATCCTTGTCGGGAAATGAACGAGCAGCCGGGCGTCGTCTTGCACCAATTGACCCCCGATACCATTGTCGTCGCCTCGAGCAACTATCTGGACAGTGTGATCAAGACACGAGGCGGGCAGCCGAGCGGCCCGCTGGCGAAGTACTCCGCGGCCATGAGTCACGAGGGAAATGCGACGGTTCTCTTCGCCGTAGAACCGGTGCGGCCTTTGATCACCGGATTGCTGCAAAGTCAGATCAACCAGATTCCGCCGCCGTTCGTCGAATTCATGGAGCTACCGGAGTTGTTGGACGCGATTCTTGTTCGCGTCGATCTGCAGAATAAGGCCAGTGGCCTAAAGCTGGTCATGCTTGCGCGGGACGACGCGTCGGCGGAGAAGGTTGAGCAAATCGTGATCAATGGTCTGGACATGGCACGTGCCTTGACGATGGCACAGGTGGCGAACGAAGTGGGTGACGACGGTGCGGTACCTGAAGCGATGCGACAATACGCCAATCGCGTTGCCGACAAAATTGTCACTTCGGTGACCCCCAAACGCGAAGGCCGGCGGCTGACCATCGACACCTCACTCGACTTTGGCATGGCCGCTCCCATGACGTTGATGAGCATGCTGATGCCCGTGATTCAATCGGTTCGCGTTCCGACGCCGCGAACATCCACCAACAACCTGAAGCAGATTGGGTTGGCGATGCACAATCATCACTCTGCTTATCGAGAACTCCCCGACAGTGCCATTCGTGATGGCGCTGGGAAACCGCTGCTGAGTTGGAGAGTGAAAATCCTGCCCTTTGTTGAAGAGCAGGCGTTGTACCAGCAATTCCATCTCGACGAGCCATGGGATAGCGAACACAACATCAAGCTGCTCGAGAAAATGCCCGCCGTGTACCGGCACCCACTCGTCAAAACCGATCCGGGAAAGACGGTTTATCAGGTGCCGATAGGCGACAAATTTTTGTTCAAACCTGACGCGGTAACGAAGTTCCGAGAGGTCTTGGACGGCCTGAGCAACACGATCATGGCGGTCGAAACGGATGCCGATTCGGCAGTTGAATGGACGAAGCCGGCCGACTGGGAAGTTGATTTGGATAACCCGTTCATCGGACTCCGTTTCGACAACAATGGCATGTTCAACGTGTTAATGGCAGATGGAGCCGTGATCGCGTTGAGCCCGGAAATCGGCGTCGAAACGCTCAATGCTCTGTTGACCCGAGCCGGCAATGAAGTGTTGAACCTGGATCGTTGAAAGGCTCCACGATTCTCCGTCCGCCGAAGCAAGCGAATCGGCTTGTTGAATTAGAATGGATGCCGTAACTGCGTCGCTGTCGATCCTGGTTCCCGGCCTCTGGCCATACCGCGCTCATTCGCGTGCATCAGCTTTCATGCCCGCCGGTTCTCCTGGTTTCATTAACATCTTCCTTGAACTGTGTTCACATTGGCACAGAGTTCAGGGCATTGTAAAGACTGGATATGATTAGCTTGATGCCGGTCGCGACCATCACGATGACGAGGAAACCGAAGATCAACCGGTTCCCCTTTTTGATTGCCAACTTGGCTCCGACAATTCCGCCCATGACGTTGCCCGCTGCCATGATCAATCCCGGCAGCCATTCGACCGATCCGTACGCGACAAAGACGATCGTCGCGGCCAGCGTGACCACGAACCCAATGTAGTTCTTGATGGCGTTGGAACCGACTAAATCGCCGGTGTTCAACAGACTCATCGCAAGCAGCAACAGAATCCCCAGGCCGGCTTGGATGAACCCGACATAGACACCGATACCGAAAAACAACGGCGGAATTGCCCAACGAGATTCGTGATCGGTTTGTTTCGCCTCGATCAATCGCTTGGGATTGAGGGCCAGCAACACCGCCATCGCCAAAAAGAGCACACCAAACAAGGGTTCGAAGGCACCCGATGGCAAGTAAATTGCCATCAACGCTCCGACCGGGACGCCCAACAGCGTGGGCACGGTCAATCGGTTCGCCAGTTTTCGATCGAGATGACCGTGATGGTGAAATGTCGCGACCGCCGAAGCACTCGAACAGAGCACTGCCACTCGATTGGTCCCGTTTGCGATCTTCGGATCCAACCCAAAAAGCATCAACGCTGGCAGAGTCAAAAAAGACCCACCGCCAGCGATCGTATTGACAATCCCTGCGATGAAGCCGGCAACGATCAATAGCAAATACCAGGCTCCATCCGACATCACCGATTGATCACCCTTCGTTCGTGTTTTTGACGTGCTGCCATCGATCGTGTATAGCACGTCGAAAAAACGCTGGCGAGGGGACCGGGAACGCTTCGTATCAAGTGATGCAAACGCCCGCCAGCCCGCGGCTTAGCGACGGCCCAAAAACGTTCGCCGCAGCCAGGCATTCTTGCGACGCTCGAGTTCCATCAATTGCGCCAAGGGTGAACGCGAAGGAGCGACGTATCTGCGGCTTCTCGTATAGACCGGTGTGGTGGATGTCGCAACCGCGGGTGAGTGGATGACGACGGGTGTCGGATCGGTCGACTGATCCGCGTTGACGGTACTGGTGGCGGTGATCGCGGCACCGAGAAAAAAGGCGGCGGCAAGTTTCATCGTATCAATTCCAATGGTTTTTCAGGATTCGATTCCAAGTTCGTGCGTTGTGCAGAGCGCGCGGTCAATGCACAAAACAGTCTAGGTGCCGCGTTCTTTCCAGCTCGATCGATGTGCAAGCAAAGAAGAAAAGCAGACCGATTTTGTCTGCTCGGATCCTCCCATTCGTCACCAACTGCCTGATCCGGTGAAAACGATGATCGGTTGCCGCCGCGCTGCCAGTTGTGACCTATGGTTCTCCGTGGGGGGAGTCTGCGTTTCCGCGATATCCACCGGAAATCATCCCACTCTCGGCAGAAATGCGCCATGTTGAACTCTGTTTCGTCGACGGCACTGAGCGGCATTGCCGCAGCTGATTTGGCGATCAACCTGACAGCCAATCATCTGGCAAACTCGTTGACCGATGGCTTTCGATCGTCGCGGGCCGTTTTTGCCGATCAGACGCCACAGACGCTCAACCATGGTTCCGCGACTTGGGGTTCCTCCGGAGGTGGCAATCCGACTCAAGTTGGTCGAGGCGTTGGCGTGGCGGCCGTTGATGTCAAAGTCCGTCCGACCCCTGCCGACTCCACTGGGGTCTCACCAGAAGCCGCGGATCTCTCCGATACAAATCTGGCCGCCGAGCTGATCAACTTGACGCTTTACTCGACGATGTATCGAGCGAACCTACGAGTGCTGAAAACGAGCGATGCGTTGCTCGAAGATCTGTTCAATCTGCGGCGCTCTTGAAAGTTCACCGGCAATCGCGCCGAGTCATCGCCCAAGCAATGTGATTTCGTCCAGCAATGCCGCGTCCGACAGAAGTTCGTCGACAGCATCGGCATCAAACGGCAAGCCGGCAGGACTGTACTCATTGGACGTGGTCTGCGGGAACCGGCGCGGCAGCACTCGCGGCCTCGGGTGTCTGAATTGTCGTCGCAAACTCGACCAACGGCGCCACCTCAGTACTAGTACCGGGCACGTCCGTCGATGGCGGGCCCTGTTGCGGCAGCGGATTGCGGAGCAAGTATTGCAGCACCGGTTCTGATTCGCCGCTGCCCACAGATATCCGCGCCATCTCGTTGATGACCTGCAAGGCGTCCACCGCGGTGAATCGACCATCGCCGTTGGTGTCAAAGTAGGTCCCCGGCCATGAGTCCACCGAGAGTGGATCGACACCTTCTTTTGTCACGCTGTCCGAAAATCGACGCGCATTCAGCTCGTTGATCACACGAAGCGCGTCGCTGGCAGTCACGTCACCGCTGTTGTTCACGTCGTGACGCTGGGCCAAGTTTTGGAATGGGAAAGGAAGAATCGCTTCGATCGCTGCACTGCCGTTGAACAGCGTGCGGATGAACGTGCCATCGATGATGATCGGATCCGACATCAACCAATCGGTCTTATCGCTCAATAGAAGTCGATCTCCCTCCCCCCCATCACGCGCAGCGGACCGGTGGGTGAGAGTTCCATGACGGCCTGACCGTCGACGCTCAAGACGCTGGCGTTTTCTTCGCTGAGGTCGAACACTTCGACATTCTTGATCGCGACCAACGGATCGGTTAGATCCAAATCACTGCCAGGTCCCACCAGATGAATCACATCCTGCCCGCCTTTGCCATCGACTTTCAGTCCGCCTGCGGGAATCAAAGAACCGCCGATAAAATCGAGCGTCAGATGATCATCCTCTTCGCTACCAGGAAGATTGATCGAGTTGACCTGATCCGCCGGGGCGCGGAATAGTTCCTCCACGCCTTCTCGAACAGAAAAATCGCCGGAGCTCTTCGCGAAGCTTGCCAGGTTGCCCGGCGCATCGACGGTCACGTCGCTTGTGTTTCCTCCACCGCGGATGGTGACCGCGTGGTCTTCCACTTCGCCATCGTTTGCTGGGCCGCTCGGTGATAGACCGCCACCGCTGCTAATCCGCAACCGAATGAACGAATCACCCACTGCCGATCCGGCCGGCACGACGTATTTGATCAGCTTCTGACCGGCAACCACATCGAAGCTCGTGCCATTGCCAAGGTGCTCATCGGGGTGTTCAAAGGTCCCATTCCCGTTGAAATCGATCCAGGCATCCAGTTTGCCGACGCCCGAACTGCTGACCAGGAAGCTGCTGGCCGTCACCGACTGCGTGGTCGTGACGATATCAGCGACCGGCGTGAAGCCATCTTCATCGTCACCGGCTGCATCCTGGTCGTCGCCGCTAGCATCGTCGCTGAATTGCCCATCCGCATCGCGATCGACCGCGCCACCCAGAAACAGACTGCCTCGCAAGTGCCGAGGCCCATCGTCGGCGAGGGTGACACGGTAGCTTTCCGGCGCATCTCCGTAATCCAAGTCATCCAACACATCGATCGTGACGGAGGAAGTGACCGTGTTGAAGTTGGCGCCGTCATCGGGAACAAACGTCACGTTTAGCACCTGGTTATCGCCAGCCGAAAGCACGGCTCCCGAAACTGGATCATAAGTGAACGTTCCGGCGACATCTGCGCTCGCGTCGAGCTGTTCGCTACCCAGTGGCGTCCCCAAAATGATGGATCCCGGATCATCCCAGCTCAGAATCGGATCGGCTTTGAGCACGTCGATTTGAACCACAGCGACCGCGATATTGAATCGGAACTGGTCGTCGGGCGTGAACTCGACCTGCAGGTTCTGAGCCGGTCCGGCATCCAGACTGATACCATTTCCAGGCAGATATTGGAACGTTCCGGGAACGTCGGCCGTGGCATTCAGCTGCGCCGCTCCCAATGGAGTGCCGAAGGTGATGTCTGCCGGATCGATCCAGCTGATCACCGGGTCAGCCTTCAGCACGTTGATACCGACGTTGACCGTGACGACGTCGAACGTGCCGTTGTCATCGGGCGTGAACGTTGCCGACAGGATCTGATTGCTGGCCGGGTCAAGAATGGTGCCCGCTGCAGGTGTGTACACGAATGAGCCTGGCACACTCGTGGTGGCGTTCAGCTGTGCATCACCTAGGGGAGTTCCAAAAACAATATCGGCCGGATCATTCCAGCTGATCGTGGGCGCGATTTTCAGCACGTCGATGTCGACACGCTCGGTAACCTCGTTGTAGTTCGCTAAATCATCGGGAGTGAATCGGACATTGAGTCGCTGGGCGGTCCCTGCGGCAAGCAAGGTTCCTGCCGCCGGAACATAAGTAAACGCACCCGGCAGATTGGCGGTCGCATTGAATTGGGTATCGCCGAGCGCCGTTCCCACTTCGATCGGGGCCGGATCAGCCCAATTGACGACTGGGTCGGCTTTGAGAACGTTGATGGCGATCGTGCCTTGCGCCGATGTGAAATTCACGGCATCATTGGGCGTGAAAGCAACATTCAGCATCTGGTTCTGGCCTGCATTCAACAGGGTGCCAAGCGGAGGCGTGTACACGAATGAGCCTGCGTTGTTGGCTGTCGCATTGAGTTGCGTCGCCGACAGAACGGTTCCGAACACGATATCCGCGGGCGTGTTCCACGTGATCAGCGAATCAACTTGATCGACATTGATCGTCGCGGTGTCGATCACCGTATTGAAATTGGCGGCGTCACTGGGTGTGAAGGTCACCGTGAGCGTTCGCCCCGTGGCAGCCGAGAGGACCGTTCCGGCTGGTGGGGAATAGACGAAGGTGCCCGGCACATCGGCGGTCGCATTGAGCTGACTCGATCCCAACGGCGTGCCAAAGGTGATGTCGGCCGGATCATTCCAGGTGATCACCGGATTTCTTTTGACAACATTGATTTTTGCTGCATCAATGGCGGTATTGAATGTCAGCGTGTTGCTGGGCGTGAACGTAACTTGCAGTGTTTGGCCATTACCCACACCGGGTACGACACCGGCCGGTGGTGAGTAAACGAACGTGCCGGTCGTGTCTGCGGTAGCGTTGAGTTGTGTACTGCTGAGGGCCGTTCCGACGAAAATATCCGCCGGGTCCGGCCACGTGATCACGGGGTTCGCTTTCGGCGGCGCCGAAAGGAGGAACGGCTCGTAGAGCACCAACGGCCGACGGTTGTCATCGGGTTGATGATCCACTTTGGCCTCGATCACAGCAGCATCATTGGTACCCCAATAGTTATTGCTCAAATCGACCGTCCCAAGTGTGTCGCGGATACCGCGAACGACCGTCGCCGTACCGAAATGGTTCGACGTGAAGGTCGTCTGGGTCGATCCGGCAAGATCGATCGAGCCAACGAAACGACTGTTTTCGATTGTCCCGGCACTGTCGTTTCCAAAGACGATGTTGGTATCCAGGACGACATAGGCCGCGTTCAGCGCGCCACCGAATCCAAGCGCCCCAACATATAACTCAACAAACGTTGACTGTGACTCGATCACCAAGCCTTTGGCAATTGTCAGCGCCGCGTCACTGGTGACGTGAACATCATCAAATAGGGCGATTTTCGTCACGCCTGGTAACACCGGCCAAGTGGTGTTGACCGCGATCTGTCCCGCCAGAACGCCCACCGTCGCGCCATAGTTGAACTGGTTTCCCACCAGACGCGGCACGTATTCAGGGAAGACCAGCACCGGAACGCCATTGTGGAACGTGTTGGAAAAGAAATTTGGCGAGCCACCTGTGTTGACGGTGAATGCATGACTCGCGATCGAACTGTTTTGGATCAGGCCCGAAGAATTTGTGCCAAAAATGACATCGGCGTCAAACGTCACCCGGTCGGCATTCAACGACCCGCCGGAACCATCGTCACTGATATAGATTTCGACGAAGCTGGAATCCAACAAGCTCATGTCCGAGCCGATCGTCAATGTCGCGCCATTACGAACAAAGACATCCGCCAGCATTTCATAGGTCGCTGCGTCGGCGATGTTCGGCCACAGAGTGTTTTGGTCAATCACGCCGCCGCTGATCCCGATAATCGCGCCGCTACCAAACGTATTGCCTTTCCCGGAGAGTTGGGGAACGTACTCTGGATAAACGACGATCGAACGCCCGTTGTAAAAGCTGGAATTGGAAATGATCGGACTGGCGTTGCTGCCGATCGAAATGCTCTTGCCTGCGATCGAGCTGTTTTGAATCGTCCCGGTCGCATTTTGTCCAAAAAACACATCGGAGTCGAACGTCACACCATTTGCATTCAAGACTCCGCCGGAGCCATCGTCGCTGATATAGATTTCGACGAAGCTGGAATCGTACAGCGTCATCGCCGCCGCGATCGTCAATGTCGCGCCGCTGCGGACAAAGACATCCCCCAGCATTTCATAGGTGGATGCGTCGGCGATGTTCGGCCACAGAGTGTCTTGGTCAATCACACCGCCGCTGATCCCGATAATCGCGCCGCTGCCAAAGGTATTGCCTTTCCCGATGAGTTGGGGCACGAACTCTGGATAAACGACGATCGAATGCCCATTGTAAAAGCTGGAATTCGAAATGTTGGGACTGGCGTTGCTGTTGACCGAAATGCTCTTGCCTGCGATCGAACTGTTTTGAATTGTCCCAGTCGCATTTTGTCCAAAAATCACATCGGAGTCGAATGTCACCGAGTCCGCATTCAAAACGCCGCCGGAACCATCATCACTGATGTAGATTTCGACGAAGCTGGAATCGTACAGCGTCATCGATGCCGCGATCGTCAATGCCGCGTTATTTCGGACAAAGACATCACCCAACATTTCATAGGTGGCAGCATCGACCAGCTTTGGCCATTGCGTATCCTGGTCGATCACACCCCCAAGAATTCCGATGCTGGCACCCGCCCCAAAACTGTTGTTTTGACCGGCGAGGTTCGGCACATACTCCGGGTAAACCGCGATTGGCCGAACTCCCTGAGAGAGTGATCCGCCATGAAAGCTAGTCCCGGAAAAGTTGGGTGACGCGTTGCTGGTGATCGAGAATGTCTTGCTCGATACGGTGCTGTTCTGGATCGAACCGGTGCCGTTCTGACCAAACACGACGTCGGAATCAAAGATGGCGCCGCTGGCGTTCAGAACACCCCCACTTCCATTGTCACTGACGTAGAGTTCGGTGAAGAAGGGACCGCTGACCTGAACACCCGCATCGATCGTCAACGTGGCACCGTTGCGAACGAACACATCGTCGGTCAATTTGTAAGGCGAACCGGCCAGATTCCACGTCGTGTTGGAATTGATCACGCCAGCCACGTTGGTCAGCACCAATCTCGGCTCCAATCGCTCGACACGAAGAGAATGACGGGGTTTTCGCCTACGCCTGCTTCGATAATTGACTGATCGGTTCGCCATCGGTTGCACCACTGAGATGAACATTGCCAGGGGGGGCTGAGCAAAAACCCCCCATCCTAAGGCATCATAGTAATAGCCACCGCGAGTGGCGCACAGAATTGAATGGTCCGGACGATGTCAACGAAAAAAGTTTTCTCGCGAGTCCCAACACATCAAGTGCGACCGATCTGCCCGTCGTGCCGCAAGCCTGCGAATCACGGGTCCCAGACCATCTGAACCGAGGCAGATCGAATCACTTTCGCTTCCAAATGTCGATTTCCGCGTCGTTCGTATGCGGGCGGCCCGGAGTGCTTCTGCCGCGGGCGACGTAGGTTTCCAGCAATTCCAATAACTGTGCCGTCTTCTGCGGATGATCGGCTTGCAAATTGTACTGCTCACCGAGATCCGATTCCATGTCGTACAGTTGGATCTCCGGCAGACCTTGCGCGGCGGCCTCTTTCTCGTTTGGCGAAGTCCACCCTCCTGATCCACTGCACAGATTCAGCTTCCATTTTCCTTGACGAATCGCAAAGTGACCGGAAACGGAGTGATGCACGATCGCCTCACGGCCACCGACGACACTCGTTCCGCTGAGAACGGGATAAAAACTGAAACTGTCTTCGCCGGCACCTTCGGGAACCTTCGTCCCGAGCATTTCCGCGATCGTTGCCATGAAGTCTGATAAACAGACCAGGTGATTTGTCGTTGAGTGCGCTTTCACATGTCCACCGGGCCAGCGAACGATGAACGGAACACGATGACCCCCGTCCCAAATGTCGGCCTTCGAACCACGGAGGTTCGCACTCGGAAAATGACCTTGCTTCTGAAGCGCTGGAATATTTGCCACTTTGCTGGTGCCGTTGTCACAGCTGAAGATCAGCAATGTGTTATCGGCCAGGCCGTTCTCATCGATTGCGGCGACGACTTCGCCCACGCTGCCGTCGGTCTGCATCACAAAATCGCCGTACTTCCCCAAGCCACTTTTTCCCTGCCACTGTTTACTGGGAACAATGGGCGCGTGAGGTGATCCGAGCGGCATGTACAGGAAGAAAGGCTTTCCCGATTTGGCATCCTCGGCATGTTCGTTGACATACGCGACCGCTTTTTCAGTCAAGCGTGGTAGCATTTCAACCACGTCGATCTCTTCGATGATTCGATCGTTTTCGCACAAGCTGCTCATTTCGCGGGCGTGATGAAATCCGAAGTAGTAGTCGAAGCCGCGCGTGATCGGACCGTCGGGGATCCGTGTGCCGACCGGTGCCACGGCAGGCATAAACCCGGATCCCCGAGGATCCTTCTTGCTCCGCTTCTTCCCGTGATCGCCCTCGTAGTTGTAGTTAAGGTGCCATTTTCCAATCACCGCCGTGTGGTAGCCGTGTTCTTGTAGCATTCCTTCCACTGTCGGCCGATCGGCCGCGATCATCGGATCGTCATTCCCGACGACGACCCCCGACTGCAACCGAGTTCGCCAACAGTACCGTCCGGTCAACAGCGCGTAACGCGAAGGAGTGCAAACCGACGATGCCGTGTGCGCGTCGGTAAAGACCATCCCCTCCCCACACAAGCGGTCAAGGTTGGGAGTCGGAATCTTGGATCGACTGGGATTGAGTGCGTGGACCTCCCCATATCCCATGTCGTCGGCAAAGATAAAGACGATGTTTGGACGTTCGCTTGATTGGGCACACAGTGGTCGCGTATCGACGAATTGGCAGATCACCGCGACACATGCCGTGGTAGCCAGTGTTGCAATTCTGTGTCGCAAATGACGCGACAATTCCGGGCGATCACTGGTCTGCGTCCTGGCGAGGAATGGAAACATGTTGAATCCCATTTTTGCAATGTGGGCAATGATCGCTCGTATCGAAACCGCGGGCCACCGCGATGGTGAAGCACGCACAAAAAACCAAGGTTCTGCGGTCGCCGAGCCGTAGGTCGATGTTTTGGCGGCAAGAAGCCGAACCCGGTTTCCAGGCACAGTTTCATCCTTCTCAGTTCTCAAGTCAAATCCCGGCGGCAATCGGGGAGGGCAAATCAACAAAGCGCCCGCCAACGAAGTCTTGTCGCCGGCGGATTGTTGAGGACGTTTGCGAGACAATCATTCGAATCGGCAAAGAAACCGGATTTGGGTCCACGAAGATCATTTGGCAATGCGACGAATTAGCGTGCATGTATCACCGCCGACAGTCAGAAGGTGATGGACCCTGGGGACCACTCATTGCCAGTCCTGTACACGCAAGCCAAGTATCTCGGCTGAGATCACGTAGGTCTCGACGATTTTGGATTGGAATCGACACTGCCCCACCTCTCGCATCCATCGCGACTCGCAACTTTCAACCTACCACGCCCAGCCACTCCCATCCTACCTCGACGAAAATGCACTGACCCTGTTCGGCGACTTTCGGTGTTCGGAGTTTTCGATGCGCAGCAGATGCGCAGAGAATATCGAATGTCGAACAAGGAACGCCGAAATCGGAAGAGTTGGAAAAGCACAGGGTTGGAAAAGCACTGACCCCGTTCTTGGTTCTCGTGACTCCGTGACTGCCTGATAACTGCGAAGCAGTGGCAGGTGATAGCCTGGGGCGAGCAATGCTCGTCTCCGCGAGCATTGCGCAGCCCCAGGACCGTCAAGCGAAACCGGAGATTCCCCGCGGCGATTTGGCGGCCTGGCCGCCAAATCGCCGCGGGGAAGGTTTGTTGAATGCGCATCTCGTTCCTGGGGTTCCACCAGCCTCGCTGGCCTCGTTGGTTCACCCCAGGCTATCAGCGCCACTGCTTCGCAGTTATTAGGCAGTCACGGGGTTCGGAGACCAGCGGAGACCAGGGTCAGTGCATTTTCGCGGAGACCAGGGTCAGTGCATTTTCATCGAGGCAAGATGGGAGAGGCTGGGCGTGGTAGGTGAGAAAGCCCTCTGTTTACGTAAATCGCCCCCTGCGCCAGTTTCCTGTAGTGGCACGGTCTTCTCTCTTTTCCTTGCTCGCCCTGCCTTTCCTAGAGCCGTCGTTATACCCGCCCTGCGTGTTCGAAAATGCACTGACCCCCGTTCGTGTTCGAAAATGCACTGACCCCCGTTCGACCCGGAATGCCCGATAAGACTTCTAGCAGTTTTCCGCCTGCCATCGACATCGAAATCAACCAAGTGATCGCATAGAAGATCGAGATCAACAAGAACGGAATGGAACCGAGAGTGCCGTAGCGCCGGCGAACAAATTCGACGGCGGTGTAACCCTTGGGCATTAGTTGCCGAATCCGGCCGCTCATCGGTGCAAAGGCGAACAAGCCAAAGCTGGCCGTGGAATAGGCGATCGCCCCCCAGACCCCCAGTTGCAAGGCGAACTGTGGCGCCAGCATCGTCGTGTTCGACGTGATCCAAGTCGCTACCGCCGTCGCTGTCCCCAACGCCATCCCGACGTTGCGGCCCGCCACAGCGAAACCATCATAGGACTTTGCTCGACGTCCCCACCAAATGCCAAGCGAGATCCAGAGGACGCTGAAACATGCCAACATCAGATACCCGGCGCGGGGTGACAAAACAGCGGTTGAAGTTACGGGAAGATTCAATCTGCAATCGATCACGATTCGGCCTCCGCTTGGGCGACTGTTCGTGATGCCCTCGACGCGCCGACCACAATGACGCCGACCATCGCGAGGAAAACAACCAGCCCCACGCCGAACGAAGTCCAAGCCTGGGCCATGGACCAGTGATGAACAACAATGACAGCCGGTCGGCCGCTAATGCCGATCAGCACTTCGTCGGCTGAAAATGCTTGGGCCTCGAACGTGTGCTGGCCGTTGGGCAAACCCGAGATGAAAGCTTGCGGTTGATTGCCGCTATAGTAGGAAATGCCCTCCGAATCGAGAACTTGATAACGCTTGGCTCCCTCGATCTCACTCCACTCCAGTGACTGATAGCCTTCGCGGACATTGTCGAATCGGGATTGGACCCAAGCAAGATTTGCCACGATCGAGTCGGACTGATCCGTCGAATCGGACACAACTTGTGCCGCACCAGGCGTCAGGTGGCAAAGAAATGCCACCGCCTGACAAGAAAGCACCATCGTTAGACGAGGGTTAAGCAAACGCATCCGAACAGCATCGAAATTTGACTCGCCTGAGCCAGTTCGCCTTTACGGCCGACGAGAAAAACTGTGGTCTCCTTGTACGGGACGATTTCTTTACGTGAAATTTGCACGAGTCGGCATGACTGAGCCATTCCGCTCCGCCGTTTTTCAATTGGTGGCTTTGGCCGACGCAGAACAGAAGGCTAGCAGGTTCTTATCTCTGTCGAAACCACCGCCCGCCGACGATAAGTAAAAAACATGATGGCTAGGGGCACCCCATTCTTATCAGCGCACTCGGAACCACCGTTTCATGAACCGACCGATTGATCAGTCATGAGTTCATGCAATCACGGACATTCGCTCCATCGTTGTATGCAGCTATCAGCTTCGATCGCACTGCAAGTTAAGGGCGCACGTACCGCATCTGCCCTTCGGAGTGTAGTTCATCACCCGAAATCGACTGGAATCTCCATGAATTCAACTGAGTCAAGCGACTGTAAATCGACCGGTTTTTGCTGCGTTTTTTCAGACTATTCCTCCTGATACGGTCACCGACTGATCCTGCTCATTGTTCAGGATGATCACGATGTTGGGGCGTTTGCTTGACTCGGCGTTAACTAACGTTGTACAAAGAAGTCGTGGAATGACTGCCAAACATGCCGAATAGGCGAGTGTAGTTATTCTGTGTAGTAATTGACGCGGGAACACCCGGCGGCAACCGGCCTGCGTCTTGGCAAGGAATTGAAACATGTTGAATCCGCTTCTTCATTGGAGATGCGCACTGCGCCTTCCGACTTTGCGCGGCCCTCCGGTATCGCCGGCGCAAAAAGAAAACCAAGGGACCACGGGCGGCAACCCGTATGGCGATCCCCTGGCGGCAAGGAACCGAACACGGTTCCCGACCGCATTCTCGTATCTCTCACGTCCACAGTCAAATCCCAGCGGCAACTGGGGGAAACTCACGAGGTTATCGAAAAATGGCAAGGAAACGAAAGCAAAGACGACAGCAACACGGTTCGGCCTGGCATTGGGCACAAACGGATTGCTGGTATTGCACGGAGCCGGGCACCAAGAAACGGGTCGCGTTGTTCGATGAGGATGGCCAGTGGATCCGCGGCAAAGACAGCAAGGAGGCCGCGCAGATGGCGATGGCGAGAATCAAACTCGCGGATGAACTCAGGTCCGTCGGCCTCGCCAATGACGGGAGAGTGGACTGTTGGCCGATCAGCAGCGCTCCCGTGGAGCGACAGGCTGCCGGAGATCGGCCGATGAACCTCATCGATGACCGCTTCGAGCGGCAGCGCGAGATCGTACCCCGTGATCGACTCACGGACGTTCGCATCACCGTGATCGGGGTTGGCGCAATCGGGCGCCAGCTGGCGATCCAACTGGCTTCTATCGGCGTTTGCCATATTCAATTGATCGATTTCGATCACGTTGAACGATCAAACGTCACGTCGCA
The DNA here is from genome assembly GCA_963734865.1 of Pirellulaceae bacterium. Classification (GTDB taxonomy): domain Bacteria; phylum Planctomycetota; class Planctomycetia; order Pirellulales; family Pirellulaceae; genus CBDCUW01. The sequence goes on along the minus strand of CAVTIV010000013.1, from coordinate 204,876 downwards.
GGGCTACCGCCATCGCGAAGTCGGACGCACGAAGGTCGCGGCCTGCGAAGCCGCGATCGCGGAGATCGACCCGACGATTCAGGTTGAACCGATCTGCGACCGATTTCGGCGACGACAAACGGTTGATCCCGTGATTTTCTGCTGAGTGGATTCGATCAACGCGAGAGCGGTCATCTGGAAGGCGCTCCGGGGACGCACCGCATTCTGGTGCGACGGACGGATCTTATGGACAGTCCCTTGGTGTGGATCATCTTGGTGGCAATTGCTTGCTGGAGCTACAAGTCCGGCAAACGAACCGGCAGCCGCAAAGGCTACAACGTCGGTCGCAGTCGTCGGCAGGGTCAGAACCGGCGTTGGTGATAGGCGCAGAGCAGTTGGGTCGCCGTCAGGCGGCCCAACTGCTTCTTCTTAGCTATCAGAAACGGCTGGGGGCCTGCGAGCTATCCGTTGTCGGTGGCAGTATGAAGCACTCCGCGAAAGTGTCGAAATGTCTACCGGTGTCGGCCGCCGGAGCGCGCTGGCGAAGACCAAGTCACATCGACTCAAGCCCCCCTTCACTGAACACGTGTCCCGTTTCCCTGCACCTTGTAACTGCGAGAGGTGTCGCAGACCGAAGCGGATTCGGGGAATTGCTAAGATGCTGAGGTTGGTAACTGGGCAAGGATCCCAAATGCGCGCGACGAGCAAAGTTATGTACTCTGGCTCCCCTCTCGCCCAAACTTGTTTGGGGAGAGGGGTTGGGGGTGAGGGGCCAAGCGGTATGAGGTCAGAATTGGAGGGGCAATATGAACCGAAGATCTCGGCGTGACCCGGAGGCGATCGCGTTTGCTCGTGATCAGCGAGCCCGAGCAAATGAGTTTGCTCACGACGTTTGGCAGATGGTTCGCAATCGTCGCTGCCGCGGAAAGAAGTTTCGACGTGAGTACCCAATCTCGCCTTACCTGACTGACTTTCGCTGCCCAGCGTTGAAGCTGATCATCGCAGTTGATGGTGACCATCACCATACCGAAGAGGGTCGCCTGCATGATCAACGCCGAGACCAGTATCTGCGTGAATTAGGATACGAGGTACATCGGATACCTGGGTACGAGGTATTACGGAACGCGGCCGGCGTGCGGCGTATGATCGAACAGGCGATCGATGAACGCACCAAGCAGCCTGCCCCCTCACCCCCAACCCCTCTCCCCCGTGATGAAGGCGAGCACCACTCGCCTTCATCACGGGGGAGAGGGGGGACAGAATGATACCTCTTGAGACACACCGACTGCACGTCGCGCTGATTGTATCTACCGTAGGTTGCATCGACCGACTGCTCGAAACTCCTGGTTGAACTCGCGTCGGTGTGTGCAAACTGAAGACACCGACGCGCCGAACCGCCATTGGCTAACCTACTCCGGTTTCATCGACCGGAGCAGTGATCTGGCGTCGGCCATCGGAGCGCGCATGCTGGCTGAAACTCGCAATGGTGTTCCAGACCGAAGCGAGTTCGTTGGTTGACTTCGACGCGGAGGTTTGTCCAACGTCTTGCAGTTGAGAGTGGTCGAGCGGAGTTGCTTCGGGCCCAACATCACCTTACTTCTACAGCACTTCATCGATCACTCGCTCGAATGCTTCGTCGTCGGCGTCCTGAGGTGAGCTTGCCCTCTGCGCATTGCCACGATTGAGTGCATGGTAAATTTCACCAGCGACTTCGACACGTGGGGGTCCGTGCATCGATCAAGCTCCGGAGCCGGGATTGGGATGGAAACGCAAACTTCCGCCAGCATCACACCTTGCTGAACCAATCGGCGCCTGTCGGTTCTACTTTTCATTAGGGACTCAATGTTGACGCGTTGGATTCGACACAAACAATGAGCGGTTCCCCTGCCTCAACCGACGCTTCGGCAGCCGCGGGAAGGCTGATATCCGCCGCCAGAACCTCCGGCTGGATCGCCAACCGCAATCGGCCAGCGAGCCATAGACTCAGCAGCGTGAAGGCGGCCGAGAGGAGCCCGATAAGCCAAAAATTCGTGAGCCGACCATTCGCCGCTTGAACAACAATCAATCCCCCGGTGTAGGACGCGACTCCGCCAGCAATGTGTTGGATCGACGAATTGGCACTCAGAAAGGCGCCGCGACTCTTTGGCAACACGCTACTTGTGACCATCGCCATCGCTGGGATCATGCGACCGACATTGCATACCATCAACGTGCCGAATACGGCAATCGCCAACCACTTCGTCCCGGACGGCAATTGCGTGATCAACAACAGCATCAGCGCCGACACTGGTGCGATCGACCGGAAGACGCGAAGCTTTCCAAAACGGTCGGCATACCGCCCCACCACCGGCGAAGCAAACAACGTGAGCAATCCGCCAGCGATATAGACCATGGGCAATTCGTTCTCCGTCATGCCGACATTGCCAACAAGGTAGACGCTCAGAAACGGAAACACGAGAAAGCCACTCATCGTCAGCGCAATGATCAGTGCAAAAGCATTCAAGTGGTTCACGTGCAGGAACGTTGCGCTCAGCGCCTTGAACGTTGAAGTACGAGGCTCAAGCAAGTGATTGTTGAGCACGGGAAGAGCAAACCAAGCGAGCAGCAAGATCGGAAGCGCCAACGCGGACAACGCAATGAAGGACATTTGCCATCCGTAATTCGTACCGATGAATAAACCCAGTGGAACACCGGCAACCGATGCAATGGCGAACCCGCTCATGAGGGATCCAGTCGCATGACCACGACGGATTTCCGGGAAAACGTCGCCAATAATCGCCATCGAGATCCCACCCAAAATGCCTCCGAATGCACCTGTAACGATTCGAGCGGCGACCAACCTGGGATAGTTTGTGGCAAGCCCGCAAAACAATGTGCCCAACAGAAATCCGCTGTACAAGAACATGAACGCGGCACGGCGCGAGAACCGGTCAACAGTTGCGGCAGCAATCAAGCCTGCAACGCCAGCGGCGAACGTGTACGACGACACGACAAGCCCAAACGCAGGCGGACCTATGGCCAATGTGTCGCATCAGCTGGGGGCCAAGCGGCATCACGATCATGAAATCTACGATTGTGATGAATTGCACGGCCGCTAAGATCAGCAAAATCAGTCGCTCGTTATGGACTGGTCGCTCAAGTTCGTCACCAATTTGTTGGGCCGTCATGATTCTCGGGCCTCGATCCAGGCCAAATGCTTTGTTGAAACAGAAAACGCGAATCCAGCTCGACGCCGGCGTGACTCAATTAGCGGACAGCAAAGCCACGAAGCAGGTTCGGCCAAGACATCGAACTGACTCGCAACGCTCACGCGTTGGATCGTAAGTCGGAGCAGGTCACTACTGAACTCAGGTCGCTATTGGGCATACGAAAGCCAAGAAATCCTAGTCACGCGATCGAGTTCGTTTCTGATGAAAAAACTTTCATTTGGAGAAAACCTATTGAGGAAACTTGCGGGTTACCTTTTGCACAGCCAATTTTCTTAACCGAACGAGCTGGGCTGACCGGGTAAATCGACCGGGGCAGTGATCTGGGGTCGGCCACCGGTGTGCGCAGCGCACCGGCCGAAACTCGCTTCGGTGTGCAACACGTCACGCATTTCGCCCAATTCGTTCGGTGCGGAAGTTTGTCCAACCGCGGCGGTGAAGCCAACACTCGCAAGGCCTTGAGGCAAGTACTATTAATCGTCAAGGTACGGAGAGACAAGAACCTCGTTGTCGCGGCGCGATAGTTGCAGTTACCGGGTGAAACAGTACGTGACAATCGTCGCGAGCCATTAATTGATCAATCTGTATCATTCTGCTGGATTAAGACAGCACACTTTATGTCGAACAATCGCAAACGTTGGCGGCAAATCAATATTCAAGCTGTGATGGTTTTGACATTGTTGAGTGCCACGTTCGCGACGGGATATCGATCAGGAGACGAACAGAGTGACGGCTTCTTCTTTGCTGAGATGATGCGATTGATCGAGACCGCCGTGGTCCCCGACACCTGGGAAGTGCTTGGCGGACCGTCAACCATGGCTCCCTACCCAATGACGCCGAGCGGGCCGTCTGGATGCTACGCCGAGGTCGTCGACCATTTGGCCGAGAAGATTGAAGCGGAGCGAAACGAGGCCGAGCCAGCTAGCGAGCACGCCGAATGAATCGAGTGCGCTATTACCGGCCAGCAATGAAACTGGCACTTGTATTTGCCGTCTTGTTCGCGGTTTATCGCGGGGGCGTCGAACTCGGAAAGCGGCGTACCCACAATAATATTGTCGCTCCGATCAAGCGTTTTTTTTGGCCGGAGGAATCGCCGGTTCCGGACTGGACTTCGACTTATCCCAACTCGTCACAGATCAACAAGTCTGTCTTGTCCAACTGCTTTTGCAATCGCTCAAGCGAAAACTCCTGCTGGGCTTGTTCAAGTGTCTGCACCAGGTTCGCGGCAGTAAAAAAGCGAACCTGCTTCCGGAAACGTCGGACATATTTAGTCCGTCGGTGCGCCGTTGGAAGGTCGCGTCATGCCGCGTGGAGAGCAGCGTCGGGTTTGAGCCCCTCATGATCCCCACAAGTTGTCCATCGAGAGTGAAATAAGGGCCGCCTGAATCTCCCCCAGACCACCCGCAGTCGGTACCAAAGACTGTGTCATTACCGGCAATCACTCGGCCGAGACGTACTGGTGCCGATCTTCCTTCTCGGAACCCCATCGCGTGTCCTATCTTAAGAACGAAATCACCGACTTCGATCGGTACCGTAGCGTGAATCGGAGCATGTGGGTACGGGCCTGGGTCGAGCAACTGTAGTAGTGAGATATCTTGAGAGCGATCTGCTCCGAGCAACTCTGCAGGACATTCACGCCCGTCGTGAAGTATGACCGTTGTTCTTTCGCCCGCAGAGCTAGTCGGTGAACTATCAGGACGGATCGTCAGTCCATCACCGTCGTCCGATGACCGCCAGTGGCTGACGTGCCACTGCGACAACACGATGCCGTCCGCGGTTACGACCGCGAGTAATCCCAAGGTAATGGCAAGCAGGGCAATGAGATTGTGTCGGCGCATCATTTTATTCGTCCTCGATCATGACTCAAAAGCATCACTTTTGTTCGTTTAAAAATCAGGGCGCCATTTACTTCCTGGCACAACTCCCAGCCTTCGTCACCAAGTGAGTTCAAGTGCTTTTCAACTGACTCATCCACTGCGTCCCGTTCACCGACTTCACCAATCATCTTCTCGACATGGGCCACCCTATACTCCCAGGACGGTTTAGCCGAAGTTGCCTGTTTAACTTGAGCATGGGATTGTTGTTCAAGGATCAAAACCTCAATGTGCAACCGAGCTATGCGAGCTTGAAGGACGTCGCTTTGTGTCCCCTTGCTGTTCTTGTATAGAGCGTTGGCAACTTCTTCGGCGTCCGTTGCCAATTTCAGTTGTTCAGAAAGAATGTTGACTCGATCGGCAGGTGCTTTTGCGAGCTGTAGTTCCACTTCGAGCAACTGGCGCTGGGCCGTTGTGAGCTCCTGCAAACTGATTTCGCCAGCCTGATATGCTTGTTGGCGAAGTTCCACTAATTGCTCGGATGTCGTGCGCAATTCCTGCAAGGCTACAGCTATTTTGGCGGAGCTGTCCTTGGCTTCGCCGGTGCGCTGCTGAGCTTCGATTGGGAAGATCCATAGGCGAGCGACAGCGAACGCGGCGATCAAGATTACAAGCGTGGGTTTTCGTGTGAACATGGTATGATCCTCCAGTGCGTGGTAGTGTCTTGGCAATCTAACGCATTGCGGTAAGCTGGCGGGGACCATCAGGACGACGACGGAATTGCCGAAAACCCTTCCAATTGTTTAGTGTTGATTTCACAAAGAAGCATTTAGCCGCTCAGGTTGACCGCCTGGTTCGGCGCGTTGCTCAACCTCCAATCTCTCCCATCAGTGTTAGTGCGGTGATGACCGCCGCTGCCACCCACATGGCTACGATCAAACTGGTTGCTGCCATCATGGAACCGCTCCGACTGCGGAAATGTTCCGGCACTACCGCGACGTAAGCCGATAACATGGTGGCGCAGCCGACCATGACTGTTATACTGCCGTATCGCGGCAGGATGAAAAACACAGAGAGGGCGAATATCATCGCAAAATATGGGTGTGTAATGACCTTTTTCGCTGTGATGGTTCCGCTCATGACACTCTCCTTTCGTGGTTAGGTAACTCGCGTTGTAGTTGCGCGGAAAAGGCACCGGACCACGGCAAACGACATTGATTTCAGAAACTGCCGAGCCTGCGGCTTGTGTACAACGACTGATGTTATGGCGATTTATGGGTGCGTCGACTACAGTCCGCTCTTGGACGTTGTGACGGCTTGTATATTCTCATAGGAGTTCAAAGAAATGTGGTATGTCCAGTAAGTGGGCGAGCCAATCAAATCCAACGCGGTGCCAGATACGTGACCTTGAAGGGTCACGGTTTTGCCAACGAAGTGTTTGGAGATGTCGTCTACTCCAATCCGTTTGAGCTTTTTGAGAAACTCGGGAGTTATCGGAGCGGTGAACTTGCCGTCCCCATCTTTTGGAACGAGGTGCAGAACTTGATGTTTTGAGCCATCCGCATAATTGGTCGGGACAGTCATGATTGATCCAACTTCGAATCTAACGACGATTTCCTTGCGATGCATCAATTCAAGTGCATTCTCAATGATCTCCTTTGGGGAGAGCAAGGTTTGTGGTGCCGAATCATCGGTTTGGTCTTCGTCCGCGGCACTTGAAGGGCCGCAGACGAGCACCCCTGAAAGAAAGATGATTGTGGCAAGACGTTTGAACATGGCAGGCTCCGTTGTGTTGGGGGTTGGTTTGGTGGCTATGCATTCGGCGGCATGACAACTCATTGGTTCGCCTGCCAAACAGCAGGATAAAACGTGTAAACGGGAGTAATCCTGCCGGCGGGCGAAGTACATCCCTTTGATTTGAATGCTGGCAGGACAATTGTGATAATGGCCGCGATGGCGTTGCGAATTCCTGCAACGCCATCAGATGCGACGGATCTTTCACCTGCAAAATCAGGCTGTCACGGGTTTCAAGAAACTCGGCCACAAGCGTCTCCGGAGTCTGTTCAGTGTATTTAATCCAGACCGTTCGAAGACTTGACACGAAAATGGGTGAATAGTCGAAGTCGCAACCGTTCACAGGTCGTTGTCGAGAATTGGGGTGGTCTCGGAATGAGAAATCGCCGACAGAGGGAGTATGTCGTCGCCTCCGAGCAATTTGCCGCTCGATGTTTGTGCGGTGATTGAAGCTCAGCCCGTGGCCGCCGAAAAACGTGCCACGCGCCGTGCTGATATGACCGAGTAACCATCGGCGATTCTTCTTGAGCTACCATGGCGACCGCCGCTGATAAACTATTCTTTCGGACCGGACGGGGCGGGCACCGGCTGTCCCTTGGTCACGTTGGGCGGCGTGTCGGAGTCACGGACCGAAAGATCGGCATAGATGACTCGATACTTCTTCGAGTCCTTTGGCCGATACCAGAAGATCGGCGTGTCGGCCGCGCCAAACGAAACGCCTTTGCCCACGTAATGCGCGTCGGCGCTGGGCGGAAGTCTGGTGGCGAAACTCAAACCTCGCTGAACACGTCGAAAAACTTCGTTGAACTGGGCTTGCCGAGATTCCTGGGTCTCCTGCGTTTCCCCCACTTCTGCGGTCTTCTGCGTCTGAGTTTCAATATGCTCTTCGATCTGCTCCGCGACTTCTTTAGTCTGCTCTTCATTCGGCTTCCCCTCGGTCAGCTTGAGCATCAGCTCCTCTAACTTGAGCATCTGCTCCTCGTTCGGCTTCCCCTTCCCCGGAGCGAAATCTGCCCACATCTGCTGGATCGACATCCGGAGACCAGCCTTCTTCCCAAAGCTTGTCGCCGTCGTCAGGAAGTCGAGCGAGTCCGGAAAAGCGCCGTCGAACAGTCTGTTGTATTCGCGGAACGTTTCGACCAGATCCTTCTCCTCCTCCGAGGAGTGATCGGTCTTCACGTTCTGTACCGTGACCGTGTAGCCGGCCGGCGGCTCAAGGCTAAACAACGACTCGTCCAAATCGACGTTGAACGCAAAGTCGGTGAACGTCGCTTTCACACTGCCTTCAATTCCCGAAGTCGTTTCGACGCGGACCGGTAGACCGGTTTCAGGATCGCCCCACAAAATCAAGTCCCCGACCGGGCTGCTAATATGGAACCCGACGACCTTGCGCCCGTCGATCTCCTTCTCGCCCAGTGATTCGTGTTCGACAGCGTCTGGCTTCTCCTCAACGAGCTGGAATAAACGAAGAACGGTAAAGAGACTCCCGGATTCGGGAGTCTTGTCTTTGCGGTTTTTTGTGGCAGTGCGGACCGTAGCCGTTTTAGACGCGGGCACCAGAAGGAGACTCTTGCCCTGGCGAGAATCCTCGATCGTCACCACCTTCGTCTTGTCAGGCAATTCAGGCATGTCAGGCAGTTCCATCACCTGGCGCATTCGGAAGCCGTCCAGCACCATTACCTCGCTCGTCATTGTCCGCGCGGGTGGGCCCTTCATTTCAATAGTCATCTTGCACTTAACGGTCTTTGCTTCGAGGATCGGGGCAGCGAAGTCGGCAAAGGCGAACGCCGCGCCGCCGCCACGGAAAAACAACGCGACGGATGTGATCGTGAGAACAAAAACGGCCGCAGTAGAAACACGGAATACTGGGGAACGCATGATCCACCTCCAATTGTCTAGGGAACGGGAAAGTTGCTGGGGCTGAATCATCTCCGCCTGCGTGCGAACGAGGGGCCGCCGAAATTCCTCAGAAGCGACCGCCGACATAGCTCGCTCGACGATGGCGTTTTCCGCGACGTTGACCGGCAATTGTGCTTCAGCAAGCGCGCCGCACAACTGTGTCAGTTGCCCAAATCGCTCGCGACAATCGGGACACGTCTCGAAATGCCGACGAACATCTCGCTCTTCGTCGGTTGATAGGCAACCGGCCGCCAGCAAGCTGATCGGCTCGGCCCAAAGTTCGCAGTTGTGATGGAGATCATTCATGGTTTGCTATCCCGTGATTCCCCGGTCGAAGTGAAAAGGTTCACCTCAAGATTCATTTGCCGCAATTTTTCCAACGCGTGATGCAATCGCGACTTCACCGTCCCCAACGGGCAGCCGAGAGCCGCCGCGATCTCTTCCAACGTCGCCCCTGCGAAGAAACGGAGTTCCACGACCAGGCGATGTTCTTCCGGCAAGCTCGCAACCGCTCGGCGAATCCGGCTCGGCGTCTTCCGACGCCTCCGCGGAACTACTGAGGCGTGCGTGAAGTGCATGGCACTTGGCCAAGAGCATCTGGTGCGGAAAGCCTAGCGGCGTTCTGGTGTCGCCGTCCTTTCAAGAACCGGTGCCGTAGAATGCCGTAGAGCCAAGTGGAGAACTGGCAACGGCCATCGAAACGTGCTAAGGATCGCCACGCTTCGACCAGGGTCTCTTGCGCAAGATCTTCGGCCCAGTGGTCATCCTTGCCAAGAGCTAGCGCACAGCGCCACAGGCGTGCTGCGTGCTGCTCGGCGAGCTGCTCGAAGGCACTCGCCTCGCCTGCCTGGGCACGGTCGATCAACTCGCGTTCATTGTCTTCGGAAATGTTCACTGTATTTGTGATTCCCCTGTTGCCGCAAAAAGGTTCACTCGCGAGAACATTTTCTTGTGAATTTCTGGCAGACCCTTTTCTAAACCGGGTTTGCTGCACCAGGCGGAGCCAGCTACTTGATATTGCGTACAACATTATCAAGAGCCGAACGGATCGACCCAGCGAACATTTGCATGTCGGCTATATCAACTGGAATACCGCTTCTCAATCGTCTCGCGTACATCATTTGAATGTTCTGACCACGTCCAACAATGGGATCGGTGGTGCCATTTGTCCTGAAACTGCGAGCGTTGCCGATTGATTCCGCGTTGGAACGAGAACATCACTGGGGCGTTGCCTGTCGCTGTGCCGAGCAGCAACCCTCACTTGAAAAAAAGGGCCATAGAGATGTCATCCGGTCGGTGGAAGCAGGCGTTGAATATTACGGCAGCCATCGTCGCATTCTGAGTCCCATGGTGAAAGCGACAGTGCACGCTGTGACTCACACCGCTACTTGGAGTTTGCCTGGGCCAGGAGTTGCTTTGTCACACGACTAACGATGTGACTCGGTAGAACGGACGTCGGGCCACGTTGTGTTTCGTCGCGGCCTCGACTGGCGATAGCGATGCCGCGAATGCGGCCTTCAACGTCAATCACGGGACAGCCAACTTCGCGCTTGCGAAGTTCGATGTCGGTATCAAAGACCGCAGCGAAACCAGATCGCCTCGGTGTGTCATGCTCACCCATCATCCAACTATTACCTCCGGTTGCAGGCGGCAGAGGTGTCAGAACATTCATGGGCGCACCCTTGCGGCGAACCGCAACCGACACCAAATCACCTGTGCAGCATCCGGCGAGCTTTGTTTCTAAAACTTGAGTCAACGTTGCAACGTTTGGAGTCGAATGACCGTTGATGGAGACGATGATGTCACCGAACTGGATCTTCGTCCCGAATGTCCTCAGGTCAGTCGAACGGGAGATCATCGCTCCGTCTGGTGTATCTTCTGTGGCGTCACACTTCCAAGGCGGTTCGGGCGGGATCGCGCGAGTTTCGACCGACACGATTCCCGGCCTTAGAACTAGTCGTGGACCAACTGCACACAGATCCTGTGCGATGGAAGGCGACTCCTTGTCGGAAAACTCGGCAGCAGCAAGGCCACCAACGTCGATCTTCAATAAAGCGAGGTCATGCTCTTGTGACTCTGCCCGTTTTTCGGCGACGACAATCGACTGCTCGGGCAATCGGCAACTCACCTTTCCTTTCAGAACGCTCGCCTTAGTGAGAATCCATCCGTCAACGTCAACGATGGTCCCGCAACTGACTCGTTTGGAATCAACCAAGAGTTCCACAACCGATTGAGCAACCGCCTTACTCGGCGAGACGAAACGTTTTTGCAGAGGATGTGGCAATCCAATCGCGGTGTCGATCGACTCAATTTTCTTCAAGTCATCCCATTGCAGCCTGGCGACTTCCGACCGAGTGTGGCTTTCTCCCAGGAAGGCACCTACGTAGCTTCCGTGTCGGTTAAATACGCCGCCTCCCGACATACCGTCATAGAAGGGAATAAAATTGGTGTCGATGCAGTGGAACCACAACAGGTACAGAGGATGCCTCACAGCCGTTGCGTCAACCTTCGGTGTTCGTTCTGTTAACCATTTCCCCTTCATCGATGGCCGGATATCCAGCGACGACGAGCGGATCGCCCGGTTTCAATGTCGATGATTCGGCAATCTCTGCGAATGGCCATGGACCGGGTGTCGTGATCTTCACGAGACCGACATCCGTGATCGGATTCGTACCCAACGCGACTGCGTCAGCATCGCGACCGTCCGACAAACGAACGGTGAACTTTTCCCCCGGCAAGTGTTCGGAGTGGCCACACGTCAGGATGTAACCGTCTTCCGTAACGATGACGCCGCTCCAACGGTCGTAATCTTTTCCGTCAAATCCGAGTCGATCCTTCGAGACTAATCGCACTGTTGTTTTCTTCGCAATCTGCTTAACCTCAGACAACTGCGAATCGCTCATTCGCGTTGGCGGCTTTGCTGTGCCCAGCACATCATCCGTCTTCCTGAATCTAAACATCTCGGCGTCGCCAGCGCCAATGTGGTATACCGAGTCCGGATTCGGGCGGATACCGAACCCAATCGAGATTCTTTCCCGAAAACAGGTCATCGCGATTGGCAGTGAAGACATCTACTGCGGTCGCGTAGCACTGTGAATTTATTTCGCAGGTGTCAATTCCGAGTAAGCGACCATCCATTCCAACAACTGCCGGGACCTCGAACATTCCCGGAAGACCCGACGTTGTGAACCAGTGAGTCGGTACGCTACGGTCAATGATCCCAAACCTTGCCGTCGGTGACGAATCGCATTTCGTATCGCCGCGCAGCGGATAACCGATCACCAGACAAGGCTCTCCAGCTTTCATATCTTTTGTTGACCCCAGTTCGATCGCCGGCCACGGGCCCTCTTCTTTGATCTTCAGAACGGCAAGTCTCCATTCGCACGACCAACCAGCACCCGTCGCGGTGACGGTTCGGCCATCGCTCAAATGGACTCTCACGTCATCCGATCCGATACCATTCACCAAATGGAAACCATTCTCTTCAGGATATAGGTGATTCGACCTTTCCGGCCCTCCGTTTTGAAATCGTCGGGCGTCGGCTTGTGATTACCGCCGGCAATCGGAACGGAATCGGTTGCGTCGCCGGGCAGTCGTTTGTCGGACACCTGGATGATCGAGTACTTCAACGTGTCGCCGGTGATTTCGTAAATGGCGAAGATTGTCAGCGGCCCGTCGTGCATGACAAAACGCCTTGCGTCGTTCATCGTTAATGTGCCCGCTGCTTCCAGTTTGTCGTTGTGCGTTCCCTGAAAGCTATTGCCGAAGATGTTTAGTGTGTGGTCCTTGAAGTCCACGACGACGCCGTCATCCTCGCGCAAATGAAACTCTATTCACCCTGGAGTTTCATGAGTTCCTGGAGTTCGTCGTTTCCCAGCGTGGACGGTTTGCTGATTGTGTGCCTCAAGTCGGTGGCTAAGCGTTCGGCTTGCTGTTTGGTGAATTCGCCAGTGATCTGCAGTTTGCCCTCGGGAATCTCGGATAGTAGTCGCGGTGCAGTAAGAATGTTTCCACGATGACAATATTGCCAGACGCACTGTCGGGACTTGCTGCGACAACCGCTTGGTTTCGACAGCAAAACGCTGAGCAGCCTCCGCTTTGAGTTCCAGGTTGACGGAGTACGCGCCTTCGATATCCGGGTCGGCCTTTGCTACTGCGGACACCAGGTCTGTTTCATCCAGGAGTGTTTCTGGCTTTCGACGCAGCGGAACAGTTTGACCATCGCTGGAGTGCAGATACAGAATCTCGCGACTGCCTTTAGTCTCTTCGAACGCTGCTGCTTCTTCGGCGGTGAGTTCGCTGGCTTCGCAGATCTCCAACCATCGCTGTACAGGCTCGATGCCTTCCGATCCCGATTTCGCAGCAGCGTCGTCGCCGATGATGGAGGAATGGTCGAGCGGAACGCCAACGCCGTCTCCCAGGTTTTTGCAATTAGGACCACCAAGTGCATCCAATAATTTGGGATCGAGCAGTTCCTCCACGCGGCGGTCGATGATCTGCTCGCTGATGCGGCTGCGCATTTCAATCGATTGCCGGATGTCATGGAGGTTCTGAGTGAATTCGGCAAGTTCGGCGAGTTGGAGTTTCTGCCGGACATCGAATGCCTGCCTGACAGTATCACGAAGTTCGTTCTTGAGTTGGTCGTCGGATGGACGATTGGGCAGATGATCGTGCAGCAGCGACACCAGTGCTAGTGTTCGTCGTTCGAGTTTATCCAACTTCCTGCGAAGCTCGTTTGTACCTCCGACATCAATCGAAAGGCTATGTGCGACGTTTGAATCGATGGATTTCAATAGTTTCTTGACATTGGCGAGCACCACTGGATCGCTGCTGACAACGAATATTGAATTGGTGCGCTCCTCAACTGCCGGAGTCACTTTGTTGCCAAACATTTGCCGCACGACGCGAGTCGCCTCGGCGGCTTGAATGTACTTCAATTGGAACACCGTGACTTCGGCCCGTTGGTCGCGGTCATTCGACTGGTCGACTGGGGTCGCCGCCTCCTGTGTAAACTGGGAGTTTGTGCCAGTTGGCGATATTGGAACCTTATCTGCGGCCACGCGCACGTCGAATGCGAAGTCCTGTTCCTTTCCCAGGGCTTCCTGCAAGTTGCGGACTCGCTGCCAGGTGACATCGGCTGGACAATTGACGACGATGCTGTTCCTGCGGTCCGCTGGTCCCTCGGTGAATGAGATACGTTGGATCGATAATGCACTCAGCGTGTCGATCAGCGTTCGAATCCTTTCGGCAGGCAAGGGCACGTCCGACCGCACGCTGATCACGGCGCGATAATCACTCGGCTTTCCATCGCGATATTCGTCGCGCTGTTTGTCAATCCGTTCCTTCTCCAACGCCGCAACAATTCGCTCGACGTTGGGTCTGGCTCCAGTGACGATGACATTGGTGTTTGGGACGTTGACAGCCTCCCCATCCGTGGTGTCTGGGATGTTGGCTTGGTCATTCGCGCTGTCCTGGCCAACAACCGTAGACGGCGGCTCCTGGGTGAATCCAGGCGCGACCAACGTCAGGAAAATCAGAATTGCAATCGCGACGTGAAGAATCTGAAGAAACTTGCCGCTGGTGAGGCCGGCAGTTTTGCGCGCGTATTTCACAATCGTCACTCCTGTGTGCTTCTTGGGGAATCATCCCAGAGCTGCTGGGACCGGGATTTGAATGCGGCAAGTTTTTCGCGATACATCTTGATCTTTCCGCTGGTCGGATCCCAGGCAATAGCTGGATCTTGATCGTTGACCGCTCTCACAGAAGTTGGATCGAATCTCGCGCCACCGATTGTCGGAGTGCCATCAGGGGACTCAGCATCAGCGGCTTCTGAATCCGGGCCATTTTTCAGGTTTCGGATTGGTTTCAACTCCAATACGGGCTCAAGCGGATTCCGCAGAGCATCTGAATCCGCTTTCGATTCCAGATGTCGGACTGGTCGAGCCGTTTTTGGGCCTTCATCCCGACTGATGAAGTAGAGCGTCTTACCATCACGTGTCCAGCACATCCCGCCCTGATTGCGGTCCTTAGGCTGGCCCTTGACGGGTTTCGGGTCTTCCGTTCCTTCGGGATCGAATTCGTAAATCTGAGCGTGCTCACCGTTGAGAGCTCGTCTGGGGATGAGAATCCGCGAACCTCCAGGGTACCAGGCAATATCCTCATGGAAGTCATTTGCGTCGATCCGCCGCTTCACGGTCGCCATGTCGCCATCGACGCTCACGATGGCGAACTCAGCCCGTCCATCCGGGCAATTCGCTCTGAAGCAGATCTCTTTTGAATTGGGGGACCATGTGGCGTTCCAGTAGATGTAGGTATAGTCCCAGTCGGCTGGGTTTATCTCACGCTCGGTGTCGCTGACGAAGTTATGAATGACAAGCCTGCCATCGCGACTGTAGGCAACCTTCAAACCATCCGGAGACCACTGGATTCCCCAACCGCGCTCGTCGAGCAGTCGTTCCGCGCCGCTGTCAATCGCACGAATATAGACGCCTCGCTCATCCCCATATCTGCAAAAGGAAATCCACTTGCCGTCCGGTGACCACGTCGGCATGGCTCCTTTGCAAAGACCGATCGTGTTGCCGCTTTCAACGTCGAGGATTAAAACACGTGCATCGACGAGGGTTTGATCCGCCCGCCAGCCATCCACCGCGACAAACTTCCCATCCGGCGAGACTTCCGGGGAATTGACGGTTGTGTAGTCTCCGAAATGCGCGACCCTTCGCACATTCTGACCATCGGCATCCATGGCCCAAACTTCGAATCGCCGAACCCCGTCGCGAATCGCAGGATGGTCGCCTGAGGAGGCATCACGCCCGCCCTTAACTTTAATCGCCGGTTGGTCGACGATCTCCCGGGCATTCAACTGGTTGACGATTTCTTTTGCACGTCGAACACCGAAGCTAAAGAGAACAGTCTTTCCAGTAAAGCTTTCAGTCATGTTTAAGCCCACGAACTGGCCATCCACCAACAGCGCAAGCCATTTCTCCTGGTTCGGCCCGATTCGCGCTTTGAGGCGAGCGGCAGCTTCATCCCGGAACGTGATGTGAACGAGTGTTGGCTGTCCATCGCGATCATTGACCGTCTGGATAGAGTCGATGTCCACGTATGTCGCTCGCGGCGACTTTTCCAAATACACACCATCGCGTTTCGCAACTTCAAACTCATTCTCGTTTACAGGGCGTTCCAATCGGGCAATGAAAAACTCAACCGTGGGCATCGCCTCCTCAAATTGTGGCTCTGTCGGTAATTGAGGATCTATGCCGATAGAAGCCGAACGATCGCCCGGAGGCATGGGCGCGTCCATCGAAAGTCACCAAGTCGAGGAGTTTGCAGTTCGCCGCGCTCGCCCTTACTGGTCGTCAGCGCACCGCGAATCTCGCGATCAACCAAACGCAGCGAAATCCTGCCGCTGCCGTCGCCCGCCTGCCACGTGCCGTTGAATCGACGTTCGAGTCTTGACCACTTCAAGTGGAATTCGCCGGAAAAATTTCGGTCGTTGTTGACTGGATCGCTGATCTCCTGCACTCTGGCGGTGAAGGTGCCATCGTACTCATTTGCATCCTTCTGTTTGAGCACAACCTGGCCCCATTTCTCGTCCCCCCAAACACCGGCAATATCCGGGGGTGCAGACGTCATCGAGAATAGTCCAGCAAACAAAATCAATCCCAATGCTGCGATCATAGTGATGGCTCCTATAGAACCCCGTGAAATTGAAATCAGCCGTTTACGACGTGGCATCGGTAACAGAGAAGCAGGAAGCGGCACAGCCATTGGCTGTTGCACATGGGCCAAACATTGCTCCAGCAACTCAGCAACTTCTTCCGCCGTGGCGAACCGGTTCTCCGGATTCTTGGACATCAAACGATCGATGATGGAACAAAGCCAGTCGGGAATATCTGGATTTGCTTCGCGAATCGGACGCGGGTCGTTATCTGTAATTCGGCGAAGAATCCCGTAGGCGCTCTCCGCTCGAAATGGAGGGCGACCGACACAGAGCGTGTACATCACGCTGCCAAGGCTGAACAGATCGCTTCGGCAATCGACGGTCTCGCCGCGAGCCTGCTCAGGCGACATGTACTGTGGCGTGCCCGCAATCACACCCGTCCGTGTCACCGAGGCATCATCGACAGCGCGGGCCAATCCGAAATCGGTAATGACGAGTCGCTCCACGCCGTCGTTCAGCAGGATATTGGCGGGTTTGATATCGCGATGCACCAGCCCTTGTGCGTGAGCCGCCGCCAGACCGGCGGCGATCTGGCTGCCGATTCGCAGGACCTCCACGATCGGCAACGGGCCGCAATCGTCGATGCGCTTTTGCAAACTTGGCCCTCGTGCGTATGGCATCACAAGGTACGGAAGGCCGTTTGCTTCCGACACGCCATAGATGTCAATGACATTGTCGTGGGTCATGGCCGCAGCAGCCTTTGCCTCGCGAGCAAATCGCAATCGCGCCGCTCCGCTGCTGGCTAGGTGCGGAGCCATCACCTTGATTGCCACAATGCGATTGAGCGATCGATCGAAACCCTTCAACACAGCTCCCATACCTCCGCAGCCAATCACGCCGCTGATTTCATACCCGTCGATTCGCCCCAGCATTGCGGGATCATCAGTAGGTGCCAGCGATTCGATAACGCTCTTTATCTGGCGATGATTGCTCTGCGAATCCGTTGGTTGGCGATTCGTCAGCGCGGCTTGGTATTCTTCATTCCGCCAACGGGGATCGCCGAGCAAATCCGTCGCCTCTTCCCACGATGCTGGTTCGGCGGCATACTGCTCCATCCGATATCGACACGATTCACAGGATTCAATGTGAGTTTCGACTTCGCGTTCGTGTCGCTCATCGAGTCGCCCGTGCAGATAGGCTTCAAGACGTTCGACGTCACATGTTCGCTGTGTTGGGTTCATTGCGATGATTCCTCAAGATCGCGAATTGCCTCTCGCAATCGCAGCATGACCCGGCTGCGAGCGGCGTAGACAGTTCCCTTGGACTTGTTCAATCTTTTGGCTGCGTCTTCGATGCTGACGGAGTCCAGTACCGTCATCTCGAACGCCTGCCATGTTTCCGGATTCACGTCCCTGCGAACGATGGCAGACGCTCGCAGGTACAGTTCTCGTCGATACTCCAGGGCGATCAGTTCTGTCGTCTCCGGATCAGCCTCACTCGGTTCCTCAAAAAGATCCAAACTGAGCATTCCCCCGACCGCCTGATCCTTCGGACGGCGGGACAATACTTTGACGATGGCGTTCCTCGCGATTCGCGAAAGCCAGTTGCGAAAACGAGTTCCCTCATCATTCCGTTCCCAACGACCAATCGCTGATGCAACCGCCATCAGCACCTGCTGAGCCAAATCCTGAGCATCCGCTTCCTGCATTCCTCGCGTTCGTGCAATGCGATAAATGATCGGGCGATAAATCTGAGCGAACTCCTCCCATGCCGTCCGGTTCGACGGATCTTTCACCTGCACAATCAGGCTGTCACGGGTTTCAGGGAATTCGGCCACAAGCATCTCCGGAGTCTGTTCAATGTGTCTAATCCAGACCGCACGGAAATTTGACACGAAAATGGTTGAATCATCGAAGTCAGAGTTTGGTTATGGCCATGGCAACAGCAAAAGCGACTGTCGCAGCGACTGCAATCGCATAGAAAGCATTACTCCTGACGTTCCGACGACATAAAAAGGCTATCACGGGAAGTGCAACAACTGCCATCGCGAGAATGGCAACTGCGTTTCCCGTTGCCATTCCGATCATCAGAACAGCCACACCGATGGCGGTGACAATGCCGTCGCTGCGAGAGGTTGTCGGGGAGGTTGTGTTCACGGAAATGTCCTTCACACTTGTTGTCGAGGAAGTGGTTGTTTCCACGCAGCATTTAGAGATTGGAAGGGTGAGGTCGCTGAAAGGTAGTTTATCGACATGGCTTCTTGCCCCACAGCCACGATCGAAGCACCCGCAAGAAACAAAGTCATTGAGACAAGTCGAAAGTTCGGAAAGCACATTTGTGACTCAACTCTCGCAAAGACTTTCTTGTCCGACGAACGTATCGGATCTGGGGGATTGTAAATTCAGAACCGACAGCGCAGAGGTCTCCCATGCATCCGCTTTTATTTAGCTTTTCGGGGATGCAGCTCGATGGTCAATTCGCCATTTGTGTCAACGCCCTTGATTTCACTAATGGGTATCAAGCTGGAATCGTAGAGCTGTGGTCGATATTGATAGCCAGGATTTTGGCGTTTCTTCGCGATGATGTCTGCGAGTTCTCGCTGTAGTTTTTCGGCGGTTTCCAAATCCATTTGTGCCGTGAGAGCGGTGAAATTGTGATCGGGGTCATAGAGACGCATCATCACGCGGGTGTCAGGCAAGTCTTTGCCCTGAGCGTCCATGCCGCTCCAACTCGTCTCGATGCTCCATTTGAATCGTGACGGAACAGCGACAACACCGGCGTCAGTGATGGTCAGTGCCCTGGTGTAGAAATAGGATGAGTTGCCTTTGCTGCTGCGCTCCGGAGTCGCAGCATAGGCAACGGTAATTGCTGCATATAAGGCAATCGAAGTGAGGAGTAAGGGTTTTCTAATGCGTCGCATTTTGTGTCTCTCCATACGTGGTAGATTGTTGCTTTGCCAAACAACGGCCTGGACGGGGACCAAGGAGCAGATATTGAATTCAAAACGGACTGCGCCGATGTCTCCTGTCCCTTCCCTTCCGACATTCAAAGCGTTGAATTCACGACAATGTAGCCGCGTTCCACTGCCTGGTTCGGCGCGTTGCTCAATCTCGAATCTCCCCCATCAGTGTTAGTGTGGTGATGACCGCCGCTAAGATTCGAGCGATCAACGGGAGCGGCCTTTGTAAACAATTCGGTAGCACTCATCGGCTGCAGCCCGGCTGCCTTACGGTTGTGGATCCAACTGTCGCCAGTTTGACCACGCGATATGAGTCACCTCTTCGCTTGCATGTCGGCTGACGACCAAAGTGGTCGATGCTCCCTTGTCATTGATCGCAATAATGAACAGCTGTAACGGCCTGTCGACCGAGTTATCCTGAATTGAAATTGACCGCGTTGTCGTGACTCGTTCACCCTCCTTCATTTCAATGTTCTTCCCCTCAGAGTCGACTCCCAGCTTTTTCTGATAGAAGGTGACGACCTTTTCAGCAGATTCCGGCGTTGTAAGCACAGCCTTGCTCTTGCTGGAGCAGATGTCGCTGACAGCTGCATCACTGGATTCGGCACCGTGAAACTTTGCGCCTGGATAAATCCACTCACTCAACATACCCAACAATGTGACTCCGCTTTCCCCGGCATCGGTCGCATCATCAGCAGTGAGATCAGGGGCGAGCACCTTCTTTCCGGCGTTCGTATCGTCGTCACCGACGACGAATGAGGAGCATGTCAAGGACGTGCTCAATAGAGCGGTAAGCAACTGGATTCGCATGTAAGGTACTCCCAAGTCTTTGAGGAAACGTCGAGATTGAATTGTCAGAACCATGGCCGCACTCAATCGGGCGTCGGCTTGTAAGTGATGATTGGCGTTTTGCCCTGGAGAAAAACGCGAGCATCACCGGCTTCGCCGCGCATGGGCGTCGAGTCTTCATATCGTGGCAACAATTTCTGCAATTCAAGTTCCGCGATACGCGTCTGGCGTCGCTGAACTGATGGCGGAAGCTCTTCGCCAAAGTCGATGACATCAACAAAAGCCGCATGGTACAAAGTGCCGCCGGGAATCTTGTCATCGATGCCAATGACGATCTGCCCATGCAACAGCAGGTCGCGTGAGAGCTTAAAATGAGCCACGAGCGAATTGTCCTTCGCGTGTGTTTGCAGTTCCATGCTGATGACCGCATGATCTGTGCCAGACGACAGCTCCATGCCAATAATCGGTGACCCCATCTTTTCTTTATCGACCCTCAACCTGTATTGGAGCGTTCCCGACTTTGTCTCTCGAACAGTGTACTGATCCCTTTACCGGCAATGTCCGCCGGGCGATAGAGATAGATGTCATACGTCAGGGCAGACGCCGTTTGTGGCCACGCGGCGATCATGCATGCGACCAACAAGAATGGCTGTCGATAGTTGTTCATGACATTTTCCATATCAACACCAAATTTCTCATGGCTGGGATCCTTCATAAATGTCGCAACGCTGTTGTTACTGCGGGGGCAATTATCACGGCAATGGCGGCAACAATGAGGACGAACAAAATACCGCACTGAAGTAACATCCCTAGCGTGGTTAAAACTAATCCACCCACTCTCCATCTGAAGGTAATCCCGGAACGCCACACCGCAGTCCCGCAGACCAGCAGCGCTACGACAGGAACGAGACAAAACATCAAGACAGCAAAGCGTCCTACCGAGTCGGGCACTTGCAATCTGCTCAAGATCATCAGCGACAGAAGATACGCTGTAGGACTCAGAAACGCCGCCAACCAGACAGGCACGCTCAAGCGAACCGGCAGACTTCGCACATGCTGGGCATTCGTAGCGTGCATATAGGCCTACCTGGACTTTGAATTGGAACTTGAAGGAACCTGATATCCTTCCGGCGAATCGAGCGTGGAATGTGCAACGGGAGCCGGGGAAACTGGCACTGATTGTACGTTGGCAGGGAACGTGTTTAGGCCTGCATTCGGGGCGGACTCCTTCGGCGCAGTATCTAATCCTGACAAGTCTGGTTTCTGACACGAAAATGGAAACTTCGACAACCTGACTTGTTACCAGCGTATATGCGCGAGTGAAAAGAATCCTTCGCAAAATTCACAACTAGGGACGGCAATCGCGATCGCAAATGCTGGCTAGGAATGCACTTGCGTTTTCGCAATTGCAGGCGAGAGGACTGGCAAGACGCGTTCACGGACTGCACCAAACTACTCTCCATCCCGCTACTTGAACCCTAGGGCTGGCATTCGTCGTCCAATCGCGACCCTCCCTTCTGCGACGCCTTTTCCATCCGTCCCACGACGAGACTGCATCCGCCGTGACGCGGACCATTGCGCTGGTTTCCACCTGCATTCTGATACCAGTGGGGTGCATACTCCTGTATGCATCCTGGGCCGCGACTGCGTGAGCTGACGTTCTTTGATCCGAAACTTTGTACACGCTGGGACGCTGGGGAACTCATTGTCAGATGAAGCTGGCATGCGAACAAAAGCTTGCGGAGGCGTATAGCAAGCAAGTGTTCGGCTGAGTCCCCGTACCAGGCCT
Source organism: Pirellulaceae bacterium (assembly GCA_963734865.1). Lineage (GTDB taxonomy): Bacteria > Planctomycetota > Planctomycetia > Pirellulales > Pirellulaceae > CBDCUW01. The sequence continues at coordinate 182,984 of CAVTIV010000013.1, read as the reverse complement.
GACACAAGTCGCGTTCGGTCAAGTGTTGAAGAACGCGATAAATGCCAGGACCGTTGCTTTTAGGCTTCGAGAAGGCTCTGAGGCAGTTGGCACCGAAGATAAGGTTCTGGCCGAGGGAACGAGATACCGAGTTGAACATTCCACCGGCATCGTCATCGTTGGTGATAGCGAATTCAGGAAACAACTGCTTCGCGATCCAAAAAACAAAACGGCTGCCTTGTCTGATTTAAGCGAACATGCTGCCGACGAGATCGGAATAGGTGTGGTCGAGCAACTTCGTCAGATCCAAACAGACGATGCCAAGCCGCGCGGTACCGAAACAATTGACGGCAAGACTCTGGAAGTGTTTGAAGTGAAGGGGGTCAGGCTGCTCGGCGTCGATAGCGACAAGGGGACAATGAAAATCTGGGTGGACCCGAAGTCAGAGTTGCCATGGCAAATTGAGTTACGTATGGGTTCCAGCCCAATTGTGACGCTTCGCGAAATAGCTTGGAACGTCCCTGTCGAAGCATCCTCGTTTCAGATGCAGATTCCTGAAGGTTATGTCGAACAGGCTGCAGATGAGCTGACCAGGCGTCTGCGTCCAGATCGCGATCCCACTGGACGCACGCTGACGCCAACCGAGGCGTTTCGCAAGTGGTCGGATGAAAACAAATAGAGACGCCGACAGGAAAGGACTCCGACAAACGGAAAAGAATCTCGAATAATGTGTGTTAGAAAATGCAGGGTGCTGTGACTCTACGATAGGAGACGAGCGATGCGTCAGACAGTAGCTCAATGCTGCATGTGCTGGCATAAACGCGTAGCCGGGGCAACGATTCGATGCCTGCGAGGTTCCGATCAGCATGGCGGAATTGAACATATCTATACGACCAGCAATGAACAGGGTTGGTTCTCCCTAACCGGCGTCCCCATCGGCACAGGTAGGCCAGTGATTGTCTTGCCTCCGCCGGATCAACCGTATTTGAATTCCTGGAAGCGCGTGGATGTCGTGGCGGACAACGAAGTTGCGCGTCTCGATTTTGAGCTTTTGAGAGGACTGTGGATTCGGGGCAGAGTCACAGACAAAGCGGGCCTTCCGGTTCGAGGGAAGGTTGAGTACCACGTATCAAACGACAATCCGCTGTCGCGTTTGGCGGCCGACTATCAAGGCACCAGCAACATTCTCGGCGGATACCGAATCGATGCAGATGGGCGGTACGCGATTCCTGGGATTCCCGGTCATGGACGCATCGCGGTGCTTGCATTCGAATTCGGGCGTTACGCCGCGGTGCCGACGGATTCAATGCGGTTGCCGATGTTGATCTTGGACGAAAGACGCTAAACCATGATTTCAAGCTTGATTCGGGCGCAACTCTCAAAGGTCAGCTCCTCGACGATTCTGGCAATCCGCTGTCGGGGGCACATTTTGATGGTCAGTCTCAGTCTGGATCTGATTGGCGTTCCCTAACTGGATCAGATTTCACGGTGGACGCTTACCGAGAAGATGACACCCGAACACTGTTGTTTATTCATAAGGAACGCAAACTTGCCGCCGGTCGTGTTCTCAAGGGCTCGCCACAGAGTCCATTGATTGTACGACTCCAGCCCCTGGGGCGTGATTACTGGCCGACTCGTAGATGACCATGGCAAGCCCATCGGAAAGGCCTTGGTGCTCAACGCCGTTTTCAGGCCTGCCGTACGGCCAGAGCATGGCGTGTTCCCGGAACGCCCCTATCTGACCGACAAGGCTGGCACGTTCCAGATCGAGGGGCTGGCACCTGGCATAGCGTACGACATCTGGATGACATCGACGCCAGGAGATGTGAGTACGATTGCTGCGCCGCCGATTCCTCAATCGCTATTCACGAGACTGAATCAAGCGATTGCCAGTGAATGGGGACTCACCGGGACTCACCAATCCGATTATTGCCGAACGTTGAAAACAAGATTGAATGAGACCTGATGAAAAAGGGAGACGAATCGAACCAGGCCACTTGCTTATGCGCCAAACTGCAAAAAGAGAAGAGAATTCAATGACGCCAAGTAATCACCGGATGCGCCAGACTGCAATCATTTTGGTGTTCGGCGCGTGTGCGGTAGTTAGCCGCAACGCCGCAGGTCAGCCAACTCCCAATGTCGCCCGTTCGATCCGAGCCGTCGAGCCAAACCCTTCAGATGTGAGCACTCAAGATCAAGGCGAAGCAATAGTCGATGCGGTTGAATCGAACTCGTCCGCTGAAACGGTTTTGGAAATGCAAACGCCGCTCGCTGATGCGGTCGCCGCATTCAATGAACGTCAGGCCAACTATCGCTTCGACGTGGCGCGAACACGAGCGCCCGCCGTACCAGAAGAGAACTGGCCTGCGCCGTTAACCGTTGAGGATGTCGTCGAAGCTTGTCGCACTTCAGCGTCAGACGACAGTCTGAAAGACGCAAAGGCTCGTGAACTCCTACTGCGAATCGGCGAATCGAAGAAGTTGGTACCACCCAAGTCGCAGATCGAGCTCAGGGACGTATGGTTGGATTACGATGCCGCTGACAGATTTGAATACCGGACATGGTGGGTGCTGCTGGAGGTGATGACCAGCGAAACCACTGGAGCGACCATTTCAGTGCATCGTCATGTGCTCGATCGACGTGTCGCAATGCGGCCAGACTTCGGATATTCATGGCGCGTTGGTCCCGCGCCAACGACATTGGGGAACGTAAACACTAACGGCCTCATCCGGATACTGGAAACCAGTACTGATGGATCACTCATCGCGACGGTCGCCAGAAGTCTACGTCCAGAAGAACAAGACGTCAGAATGGTAGTGTTTGACGACGAAGCGCGCAGGTACGTATTGGATCAGACACGCATCGGTCCCCATGATGATGGTGGCGGCCCATTGGTGATGGAGCGGTATCGACTCGCGCCGGATGTTCTACCCGCGGAGGAGGCCAAATTCTACGGCTTTGAGGCTCTCGACATTTGTCGTCTCGGCGACGTGTCGAGAAAGGCACTCGGAACTGCACGCGACCGGGGGATGCATGTTTTGCCGCTGCCAGTGGTGGGTGAGCACTTCGACTTTGTGTTGATGTCTAGTCCTCGGAGGGAAGCAATTAGTTTTTGGCAGCGCGGAATGCGGGTTTGGTATCGGGAACAATTGAAGGACGATCATCATGAGTGTTGATCTTTCTCGCATTATGCCATTGGCCGCCCTTGACGACTACTACTTCTTATAGTACTATTGTCTATAGTATTGAGTTTAATTGTTCTTCGGGGAGGCCGACGTGAGTCAACGCGTATCGATCGACGAGCTGGGGGAGCTTCAGCGCGAGGTCATGGAGATCGTCTGGGATTTGGTTGAAGCCAGTGTCGCTCAAGTACGTAAGCGAGTGAATGATTTGCGACGGGAGAAGCTGGCCTACACGACAATTCTGACTGTGATGCAAAAGCTTGAAAGCGCGAAGTGGCTCACGCATCGAACGGAAGGCCGCACATATATCTACCGAGGATTGCGGTCGCGAGAGGAAGCGGGAATAGCCTCCGTTAGATCCTTTCTTGATCGGGTCTTCGGTGGAGATCCACGGGCAATGTTTCAGCACATGCTCAAAGACCAGGAACTCAGTAATGCCGAATTGTTGGAACTTAAAAAAATGATCGACGACCATCGAAAGGAGCGTCTGGAATGAGCGTCGATTATGGCACACTTTGGATGCAGATCGTCTGGCAGGCGACGTTGTGTTTGGGAATCGGCATTGCGGCGAGCTTCCTGTGTCGGAACCGCGCGGTGCGCGCCGATCAAGTACTTTGGCTGGCGATGCTCGCTGCAGTCCTTTCGCCTGCATTGAGCGCCTCGGCGAGACAACTTGGTTGGGGATTACTTGCTGCGCCGCCTGCGGTTTCCACAACTGGAACAATCGATTCGTCTGAGGCGGATGATGCCAGTGTGATGGTCGGAAACGATGCAAGGTTCGTCGAGTCTGGCATCGATTCGCAAGCCACCGGAACCGAGGCTGCCGCAATGAATCGGGATGCCGCTTTCGGTGCCGTGCCAGTTTCCAGTCAGCGACTAAATCAAGGTCTATCTGTCCATGGACTGTTTGGGTTTACATGGCACGGGACGTTGCTATGGGGCTGGTGCATCGCCATCTGTATTGGGCTCGTGCGTTTGGGGGCGAACGCAGCAGATGCAGTTCTCTTGATTGCCCGCTCTAAGAAAACGAGTGAGAATCGATTGGTGTTATCCGCCGACGCTGCCGCAACGCGACTCGGGATCAACGTCAAACCGGATATCCACGTCACGAAAGAAGCGTGCTCGCCGATGGTCTGGTGTTGGTTTGGCAGGCCGCTGTTGCTGGTGCCCAGTATGGCGTTGGCAGGAAACGAAGTCGACTGGCAAGCAGTGTTCTGTCATGAGTTGGGGCACTGGAAACGCCGAGATCACTGGTCGGCATTGGGCTCGCAATTGCTGATGTGTCTTCTGCCATGGCATCCATTGGCATGGTGGGCGAAATCACGGTTGGCAATGTTCAGTGAGGTTGCATGTGACGAGTGGGCCCTTCACGTTGGCGTGCAGCCAGCAGACTATGCAGACTCGCTTCTTGCCCTCACTCTGCCTCGGCGACCATCAATGGCATTAGGGGCCGTTAGCAAGCGTACCTTGAAGATTCGCATCGGGCGAATCCTGAGCCACACCCCTGTCAAACCGCAATCGGGACGTCTCTGGGCGTGTGTTGTCTCCTTGGTGGCATTGTCAATTTCGGCGATGGTCGCTGTCGCTCAGTCAAGAACTGTCCCAATCGACAATGGGAAAGCCGTGGCGACCGACGGGAACGGCCACGTGAAACAATCGTCACTGACTGTGCATGGCCGGGTGGTTGGACCTGACAGCCAACCGATCGCAGACGCGACGTTGTATCTGAAAGGGACGAACATCGAAACGCGGCAGAAGTCGCAGCTCACCAACGTGGCAACGACCGAGCGGAATGGCGAGTTTCATTTTGGCGTAACGCCAACTGACTATGATGATTTCAGCCAGATACAACTGATCGCGATTGCCGATGATTTCGGTCCGGCATGGATCGGTCTTGCTGATGAGAAGGGCCAGCCAAAGTCCAGGCTTAACGACTTAACGTTGCACGTGGTCTCCGATGGGACTCCACTTCAGGGGCGAGTGCTGGATCTGCAGGGGATGCCTGTCAAAGGGGCGACAATCCGCGTCAAAGACGTACGCTCGTCGCCGACTTCGGCTGGCCTCACGAGATTTCTCGAGTCGGTCGAAAACGGAATGCATATCGGCAAGTTTCCGGATTTTGATCGACAGTGGTCGGCGAATCTTCCCAATCAACCAGCCGAAATACAAACAGACAGCGACGGTCGATTTCGAGTCAACGGCATTGGCACCGACCGGCTCGTGCACTTGACGGTCGGCGGCCCCGGCATCGCCAGCGGCCTGGTCACGACAATGACACGTGAGAGTGCCCCAGTTCGAATGCCGCAAACCTGTGCAAAATGCCACGAGTCTACACTTTGGGACAGCGTTTATGGAGCGACATTTGACCTTGTCGCGCCACCCGGTCGCTCGATCCATGGCATCGTGCGGGATAGGACGACCGGCAAGCCTTTGTCCAACGTCGAAGTTGTCGGCATGCAATCGGAGACACGATCCGTCACCGACGAGAGCGGGCGTTTCGAGCTTACTGGCTTTGTTAAGGAAAGCGACCGCAGACACAAGCTGATGCTTGTGCCGACAAGAAGCCAGCCTTACTACATCGTGTCAGCGAAGCGACCAGAAAACAGTTTTGTACCTTTTCATGCGGTTCGCGATACGTCAGGCCTGGCACCGATCGAAACAGAAGTTGAGTGCGTACGTGGATTTTGGAAAGCGGTGCGAGTGACTGACCCCGACGGCAAGCCTCTTGAGGGCGTCGTCGGCACAGGCTTGAGTCACGACAATAGCTGGTCGCGCGCGCCGGGGGCACTTTCAACGGCGAATTATACGTTAACCGGGCCACCTGCGTATCCACGCCGAGTTCTGTTCACTCATGAAGAAAAGCAGCTCATCGGATGTTTGATCATCCATGACGATGAACCAGGGCTCCTTGAGGTGCAGCTTCAAAAGTGGGGCGTGATTGAAGGTCGAATTATCGACGGTCCCAAGGCTCGCTTGTTGGACATTACGTCTCTGCCAATTCCCCCAACAATGCGTTCTGGTCGCCTGGCGGACTCCAGCTACGGTGTCTTCCCGCCGGACACCGTACCGACCGCCGATGGTCGTTTTGTATTTCAACGTGTAGTTCCGGGCCAAAAGTATACGGCCGGTGTGGCCGATGAGTTGGGAAGGATTCTGTTTGAAAATGTCGTGGTGCAATCCGGTGAAACTAAGAACCTCGGCGACGTTCGCTCGTTTGAGCATGGGTATTTCGAAGAAGAGAATAAATGAGCGTCCCTTGGTTGCAACCAGCATCGACGGAACATGATTCATGTGAGTCGTTACTCTCGGAGAAACCTCCCCATGTCCGCATGGCAGGCCTATGAGCGATCTGATACCGCACCGTGGAATCTGCGGCACGTCGTTCATTTGCATCGGCGAGCGGGATTCGCGGCAACATGGCAGGAGATCCAGCGTGACCTAAACGACGGACCCGATGCAGCGATCCATCGATTGCTGGCTGGCAAACCCTATTCCATGGGCGTCTTGGATGACTTTGATGAGATGTCGCGCGTCGTTGGTGATGCGGCGGTGGCGGCGAATGACCCAAATCGGCTGAAGGCCTGGTGGTTGTTTCGCATGATCTTTTCGCCCGATCCGTTGGCCAGGCGGCTGTGAATGGATCACGACGCGTTCCATGATTGGGCGATTTGCATTCGCGTCCGAACTGACTCGCGGGGTATTTGGCAAGCTTTGGGAAAGCAAACGTTTAGGGATTGTTCAAGGCGTTGGGTACCGATCACGGTACTGCTGGCCCCGTCTTCCTCGCTGGCCCCAAGGTCAAGTCTGGACTCCATGCCGAGACTCCGAGCCTCGGCGAGTTGGAAAATGGTGACCTGAAGATGTCCGTTGATTTTCGGAATGTCTACGCTTCGATTCTAGAGCATTGGCTCGAAATTCCATCGATGTTGCAGCATGAGCCTCTCAGTCTGTTCGATGCTTAGACCACTCAGGCTGATTTGCAAGCCTATCTCCGGATAAAAGAGTTTACGACGCGATGCCAAAGACAGCCCCGACTTACTAATCCATAAACAAATGGAAAAGAAGTTTGCAAAATGTGTGTTTGAAATCGCCCTTTGTCGTGACTCCATAATAGGAACGCGAATCGCCAAACTTCCTATCGAGTTTTAACGTTGCCCAGTCCACCGGAAACCCGCGCAAGTTTGATTCTCCGTCTGCCAAATGCGGCGGATGTGGCGGCGTGGGATGAATTTGTGGCGGTGTATGGGCCGTTGGTGTTTCGAGTGGCTCAGGGACGGGGATTGCAGCCAGCCGATGCTGACGATTTGGTCCAGGAAGTGTTTTCGGCAGTTGCGAAACAGGTCGGCGATTGGCTCCAGCGACAGGATCGTGGGCGCTTCCGAGCGTGGTTGCTGGTGATCGCTCGCAATATTGCGGTCAACATTTTAACTCGAAGGCCCTTTGGGACGGCTGGCCTTGGAGGGGACGCTGTCGATTTACAGTTGGAAGAGATTCCAGGGCGAGCCGACGACTTGTCGAGCGATTTTGATTTGGAGTATCGCCGTGAAGTGTTTCGCTGGGCGGCCGATCAAGTCCGAGATTCTGTCGCGGAATCGACGTGGCTGGCGTTTCATCTAACTCATGTCGGAGGGGTTTCGATCACCGACGCTGCTCGACAACTGGGCCTCAGTACCGGGAGTGTTTATGTCGCCCGCGGTCGGATCATGAATCGATTACGAGAACTCGCCAGACAATTCGAGGTGCAAGAATGAGCAAACAGAACACACGATGCAGTGACGAATTGCTGATCAAGTTGTTGCAATCGGATCGGGATGGCGACGAAGACCACGACGCTACGACACATCTCGAATCCTGTTCCAGATGTCAGGCACGTTTTGAAGCACTTGCTGCAGAGCCACAGGATTGGCGTTTGGTTCAGGAGAGTCTCTCGTCGAGCGACGCTGCAGGCCGAGAGGACGTTCCGCGCGGAATGTGGACGACGAATCGCTGGCAGCGAATTCCGACAGCGTGGAGCGACTCGATGGCGAGGCAACTACTATCAGTTCGTTCCGATGCCGAAGGGACCGGGCACAGTTCTCGTCCGCATCCTTCCCCCTCAGTAAGGCGGACGATTGTTTCAGTACAACCGTTTGCATAGCATCAATGGCAGGCGACTCCACTGCCGACGACCGCTTCGTAACGGTCGCTGGGACAGGTCGACAGACTGCCCTATATGCGACCTGTATCACTCTTTGTGGAAAAAGGCTGATCGCTACGATGAACAAGGAAAGTCGAAAGAAGCTGCGGCTCTCAAGGACGAGGCACGGCAGCTGAAACCCGTGGAGCGTTTCTACTACAACGTCATTCTCAGGCAGTTTGCTGACGAGAACGGTGAAGTACATCGAAATGTTGGTCCAAGGATTCTCTCGATCGGAAAGTCTCTGCACTCAAAGATCGTCAATTCGATTCTTGGCGAGAATGGCAAACCAGTCTGTGCCTAACCAAGATTCTCCACGTCACCAACTTCTCATGCATGCGATAGGCGAAATCCGATCAAGCGATTCAGAGCTGAATCGTAGTTGCAAATCGCCCCGCTTCGCGCGGCGCAAGTCCAACGTGTGCAAGGACAAACGCGTTGTGTGCTTCGAAAAATCACAAGGGCGCTACCAAGGCTCATGATCCTTGTTCCAAAGCCACTTGCTGCGGTCCATGTGGGGATTGGGGCGAGGGAATTGTGCGTCGGTTTCTTTCCACCAGGCTCTCAAATCGGCCATCAATTCGGCAACTTTCTCCGGCATCTGCGCGGCGAGATCACGGCTTTCGCTCAAATCCTCCGCGAGATTGAACAGTTCGGTTCGTTCACCCAGCACGAATCGACCCGAAAGCGTTCGGCTCTTGGGAACGCACCCCTCGGGATCGAGGTAGTCACCAAAGTAATGGATCAATTTGAAATCTCCCTTGCGGATCATCGAACAGGGCGTCTTGGCGAACGCGACCACGTATTCAGGGTGATGCGAATAAATCGCCTGGCGTGACAGCCCTCGTCGTCCCTCCAGCAAAGGAACCAGACTGACTCCATCGAGAATCTGATCGTCCTGCACCGCGCCGGCAGCGATCTCGATAAAAGTGGGAAAGAAATCCACGACATGCACAGGCACTGAACATTCGGTTGACGCTTGCACTCGGTTCGGCCAGCGAACAATCAACGGAACCCGCACGCCACCCTCATACAGTTGCCCCTTTCCACCTCGCAATGGGTCGTTTCTCCAAACGCGAGTCAATCCGCCGTTGTCCGAGAGAAAGATGACCATCGTGTTGTCGGCAATCCCGAGTGCTTCGAGCCTGGCGGTGATGCGGCCTACCGATTGATCAAGGTAATCGATCATCGCTAAGTACTCGGCCACCACACGTTCACCGAATTCGCCATCGCGTGTGCTGCTGCGTTTGAATCCGAGCTTCACGTATTTCTCTGTGAGCGTATCGGGAACCGCGAGCGGCGTGTGCACGGCGTGATGAGCGAGATACATGATGAACGGCCTGTCACGATTCGCTTCGATGAACTGCAGTGCATCGTCGGTGATCCCCATCACGCTCTTGTTATCCAGTTCCGATGCGGACGAGCCGACGTAGTCGAAGCCGTAATCATCGAAGTACTCAATCCCCCGGTTTTTGAGCAGTGTGGCGGCGTTGTAGGAATCGGCGACGTGCCATTTGCCACTCATCCCCGTCGCGTATCCGGCATCCCGCAACATCTCGAAAACCGTATAGGTCATTGGCGATAGCCCATCGGCACGTCCCGGGGAAATCAGCGGCGCGTAGGCAGGCGAGGCGGTCTCGACGGACGTCAACCTCGTTCGCGCACCATACTGTCCGGAAAACAATGCGGCACGCGTTGGCAGGCATTGGGACAAAACATAGGCATCGGTAAACTTCATTCCCTCGGCCGCCAGTCGATCGATGTGCGGCGTTTCGACCAGGTCGGTCCCGTAACAGCCCAGCGCATTCCAACCGAGATCGTCAGCGAGGATGAAAACGATATTCGGCGGACGCGGTACACTGGCCGCATCGCGTGCCTGCTCACCGGCCCAACCGGATAAAAATACCCCCGATGATGACAACGTGATCAGCAGGACAATGATTTGGGTCATTCTCATGGCTGTGTCTGCCGATGTTGACTTGACATCTTCATCTCATGATTCGTCCTCGCAACGGCGGAGCGGTATGATGTGCGAGCGACGATTCATCGCTCGATCCGGCAATCGCACACGACCCACCCAAGCGGCATTGGTGAAGCCCCGGCCCCGGTTCAAGTTGTAAAGTCTACCCGCCATGCATCAACTGCCGGTGACATCAATGGCTCGTTGACCCTCTCTAACCAGCCACGCGGACGCCGTATCGGCCAGGCAGTCAGCAGCTTCGGGTCGCGATTGAACTTGTGGTGCCAGCGATAGAGTAATCCGTAAGCCCAGTCCTCCGCCCGACCGACCAACTTGGCTCGGAGTGCATTGCGTTGGACATAGCAACATAGCATTATAGCGACACAGCGTTAGGAAGTGTTCGTCATCCTCGGGTTTGTGGAACAGCTCGCGTGGAGCGTTTCCGCGATGGAGGGCATGATCGATGTGGCCTGCTTCGTCGGTACCTTTGGATCGCGGCATGATGGACGACTCCCGGATGGCGAGCATCCATCTCTATCCGCTGGCATCCACTAAAACGGCCCCCTTCCCCTTTGATTTTCCTTCCCCTTTGATTTTCCTTCCCCTTTGATTTTCCGCTCCGCTCAGCGAAGCCCGTCCAGCCAAAGAGTCCATTCTGCGATTTCGTCTTCGGCCAACACGGGTGTTGGAAGGGAGGGAAGTTTTTTGCTTCCGGGAGAGCGGGTGCCTGGGCGCGTATGGACAGAATCCCGTTCATATCGACTTCGAACCCGATCATTCGCATGCGGTTGTTTCGGTTCGATTGCTGGTCGCCGATTTCAAAGTCGTAGCGACCGAGTGAATGCCAGTCGTCACTGGCGACTCCCGATGACTCGACGAGGGACAGGGTCATCGTCGCACGGTCCTTGCCAACGGTTAGACGTCGGTTGGTCCTGGCCGGCAACGTCGTTCCCTTGGCAATGATGGGTAAGATCCTGCGACGTCCAGATTTGTCTTCGACCACAATGCCAATCGTTTGACTGGTCACGCCGCTGGGTGGCCTTGCGATATCGCCTCGTCCGGGAAGTTCACCTGCCAGACACGCCGCTGCGCCACGGGCCACATCGACCCGGTCGACCGAATGAAACTCGACCGATTTGTTCAACCCTCGCAGGATCGAGTTTCGCACGCCCTTGAGTCGCAGCAGCGGGCCATGCGTCACACAGACGTCGACATCCAACAGCGAGATCGCTGCCTGCTTGCAAGCGTTGGTGATCGATCGACGAACGCCGACAATCAACTCGTCGCAATGGGCGATCCAAGCTTGGCGATCGATGGAAACCGATTTGCGAGCACCCTTGACGCTGATAGTGACGTCAACGGTGGGCCACAGCAGCATCGAGTTCATCGCGCGTTCGCAGGAAATCTGCAGAGCGGATGCTGTGGCGCTCGATTTACGTGGGTCGATTTGATGCTTTTTGATGAAGGCAATCGCCGTCAAGTCCACTAACCGATGAATCCAGGGCAGGGTGCCGGTGTGCCAATGACCGTCCGTTGCCAACTGATGCAATCGCGACGAGTCACGATGAATCACTGCGACCTCGCTCGCTTGCCCGGATAGACCGACAAACAGAATCGTTTTGTCGGAATCGCTTTGCACAGACGTTGGCGGGGCGTCGAGGCTTTCCGGCTCCGGTTCAAGCAACAGGGTTTGGACGGCAGCGAGTGATCGATCGACCAGACGTACCGAACGCAGTCCTGCCATTCGGGCTGCCTGTAACACACTTTGGCGATGAAGTTGGTCGTAGCTGGCCGGCACGGTGATGGCTGCAGCCGCTGGAGCTGATTTTGATGTCCATGCATTCTTCTTGATTTGTCGAAGCAGCATCGCCAACAGTACTTCCGGCGGACATTTTCGCCCCGCGATTTCACGCTCGACAAGCGGTTTGCCGATGTACATGGGCAAGCAATGGACCAAATGGTGCGGATGTTGGCCACGACGCTTCATAGCCTGGTCGCCGTAAAACAATTCGTCTTTGTTGCTCGCAATCGCCATTCGAAACAGTGGGCGGCCCGCGCTGGCGGCCGGCAGTAGATTCACGTCGCCGGCGGGCGTGGCCTCTGCGGTCGCTGAATAGAACATGCCCAGATCGATCGCCAGCACACGCGCAGTCGATCCAGACGTCGATCCGCCCGAGACCGTCGACACGTCGCCGACGGTTTGCCGCTGAGCGAACTCGGCCAGCCAAAGAGGTGTATTGACCGTGTCGCTATAGCCACTCAAATCATCAATCACCTCATCGAGCGAGCCGTATCGCTGATCCGGTGTTTTGGCCATCATGCGTCGAAAAATGTTGGCGAATTTCAGATCGACGTCATCACGAATCTGCATCAGGTCGGGGATTTCGCCGTGGCGATGGCCATACACCTGATCCAAGTATTCACCGCTAAACGGCGGCCGACCGGTGAGCAAAAAGAAGAGGGTGGCACCCAGAGAATAGATGTCGCTCCGCGGATCGACGGTGTCGGGGTTTTCCAACTGTTCAGGCGACATGAAGGGCAACGTACCTACCAGCCGACCTGCGGACCTTGTCGCATCAAGTTCCGACGGGGTATCGATCAGCATCCCATCTTCGTCGACCAAACCCGCTGTGCTGATTTGCGCCAGACCGAGGTCCAATACCTTCACGGTTCCGTCCGTGGCCCGCATCAAGTTGCCCGGTTTGACGTCGCGGTGCACGATGCCGGCGCGGTGGGCGTGAAGCAAACCGAGTGCCGTTTGCCGTATCACCGATGCGGCTTCGCCAACCGACAGCGGGCCGTTCTTGGACACGACTTCCGTCAATGTCATGCCGTCGACGTATTCCATCGCCAGATAGTGAATGCCTTCAAACTCGCCTGCATCAAAGGCGGTCACGATGTTGGGGTGTAACAATCGCGACGCCGCGCGAACCTCCTCGTAAAAACTCTCGATCGCCTCGACATCTTTCATCCGGTCGACCGGCAGCATCTTGATCGCGACGACGCGTTGCATTCGCGTGTGTTCGGCCAGGAAGACCTGGCCCATGCCGCCCGATCCGATCAGCTCTTTGATCACGTAGTCGCCGATCTGCCGGGGAAAGTGATCGTCACTCTGTTCATCAAAGGCGGCGGCAAACTGGATCGACTCATTTCCCGGTACCAGGTCACGAGTCGGTTCGTCCGCGATCGGATAGTTGTCGTTGGAGGAATCAGTCACGGATCGGAAGAAATTTGATGAATGGAACGGCGGTCAATTAGAAGACCGGGTTCGATATCCGAAGAGAAGCCCTATTATATGCCGTCGAGTGCGAATGCACGCCTGTAAATCGGGCCGCGTTTGGCGGCGTCGAAACGAGCTTGATCGATATTTTTACGCTGTTTTCGCTCATTCATGCGGGCGAGCCCACTCGAACCGGTGATCCGAGCCGGCCAGCCGGTTTTACCAAACTCCCCAGAACCCCGATTCCGATTCTGCAAAGGAACCCAATTGTCCGACTCCAGCGACGCCCGAACACTGCGGATTGCGACCCGCCAGAGCCCGCTTGCCCTGTGGCAGGCCGACCATGTGGCACAGCTTCTCGCCTCGGCTGGCGTCCGGACGGAGCTGGTTCCGCTGGTCAGCGGTGGTGACACCGACATGCGGCCGATCGATGGATCGCGACAGGTTGGCGTTTTTACCAAGCGAATCCAGCAAGCTCTGATCGATCACGATGCCGATCTCGCGGTCCACTCGTTGAAGGATTTACCGACCGAGGTTGATGAGCGGCTGACACTCGCCGCTGTGCCCGAGCGAGAAACGGTCGAAGACTCTCTTGTCTCTCACGATTCCTGGACGCTTGCCGAATTGCCCCAAGGCGCGCGGGTCGGAACCGGTAGCCGACGTCGTGCGGCACAACTGAAAAGTCGTCGCGGCGACTTGAACATCTTGCCGATTCGTGGAAACGTGCAAACACGGTTGTCGAAACTGGATGACGGCGAGTACGACGCGATCATGCTTGCCGAGGCGGGGCTGCTACGACTCCAGATGCATGGCCTGGCGAGGTCGTTGTTGACGCTTGACGAGATGCTTCCGGCGCCGGGACAGGGTGCGCTGGGAATTGAGGTTCGTGCCGACGATGACAATGCCCTGGAATTGGTTTCGGTGCTCGATCACCGTTCGACTCGTGCGGCGGTCACGGCCGAGCGTCAGCTGCTGGCGGCGCTGCACGGAGGCTGCCTTGCGCCCATCGCGGCGTTGGGCCGCGTGGTCGACAATCGGATCACATTGCAGGCGGTGGTGCTTTCATCGGATGGCTTGGAGCGACTGGAGGAACAACGGAGCCTTGAGTTTCAGGCCGATCGTTGGCAGCCGATCGCGACCGAGTTGGCCACCTCGGTCAGCGACGCACTGATCCGTCGGGGAGCGAGAGGGCTGATTGAAAGCCAGCGCTGAGATGACGGAGTGAAAATGTTTTGATTCGTCCCTGCGATCAATCAGTTTTGATGCGGGTGTTGCCTGGGTCGGTCCGGATCACCATCCTAGGGGGATGGGAACTCTTCGAGCGTGACATCACGATAGAGTGAGAGCATGCCGCGAATCTCTTTGATCTGTGATCGGTCGTCGTTGCTCAGGGATTCGGTCAGCTGCAGAGTTGATCGATAGGATTCTATCTTTCCGTCACGCGTGATGGTTAACGTCGTATCGAGGGGCAGTTTCCTGGCGGCTGCGATTTGATCGTTGAGCGTCATCCGTGCGAATGGCGGTGGTCCGAGGCGCCTTACGATGTTCAGCCGCGAGGCGAGATCAAAAAAGAGAGCGTAGTCGGTGGCCACCGCTGGCTGGGCCGGCGACTGGGTCGATGTGACGTATGCGAAGTTTCCGAATTGGATTTCGTGCACACCGGTGTTGACGTTGGTTTTCACTTTTGCCAGCAGCCCTAATTGCGATTGCTGTTTCGGATTCTTTGCGGCGGCCCGCGCCTGGGCGCTGATTCTGGTCAAGTCCTGGGTGCTGACTGACGACTGCACCTGCGTCAGTCGGTCCAGCAGGGTGACGCGTCCCCCGGCCGGGTCATAGAGGGTGACGAAGCGGTCTTCGATTTGCGGCAGGTCGTAGGCGACGCCCGAATCGAACAGGATCCGATGCTCGGCCGACGGTTGCACATCGGTCCCGACAAAAATCTTGCTGATCACACGAAATTGGACCGCAGGCTCGGACCGAGCGACAGGTTGCATGCACCCGCACGCGATGACGGCCAAGAAGAGCCGATTCATGGATTCTGCCAATGCGTTTGTCTGGTTACGGTTTGGCAACAATCGTTCCAGCGACCTGGACTTTGTGCCTGTCGAGAACGTAGAAAAGCAGTGACCCATGCGTCCAGACGGAAAAGTAGGGAAAACCGCCGTGCCAACGGCGGGAGCATGGTGAAAATCAGCGAAATCAACCTTACTTACGGATTCTCGATGCGTCGGACCCTGATTTTTATTCCACACGAGGTCGCGGGATTACCGGTGTTCGGATTCGGATGGCTGCTGCTGCTGGTGGCTGCGGCCCTGATTGTCCGCATGGTTTGGGCCCGAAGGAGCGGGCAGTCGATCGGAGGCGTGCTAGTCGCCGAGGGCTTGATGTGGGCTTTGGTGTCGGTTGCGATTGTCTTCATCATGCCGATCGTGGAGCTGAAGAATGTCGACAACGATCCGGTCGGGATGGCGATCCGTGGCTACGGCGTGATGTTGCTAGCGGGGGTCAGTTCGGCGGTCGCGTTGGCCGCTTATCGCGCGAAACGTCGAGGGATCAATCCCGAGGTGATTCTGTCGATGGCGCCGTGGGTATTCGTCGGCGGGATCGTTGGAGCGCGAATTTTTTACGTGATTCAGTATCACGATCAATTCATTGCCAAATCGCTCGCTCAGACAATTCGCAACATGATTGCCTTCACCGAGGGCGGGTTGGTCGTTTACGGATCGTTCATCGGCGGATTTCTTGCCGGCTCCATTTTCATCGTCCGGCACCGGTTGCCGCTGAGAAAACTGGGCGATGTGATTGTCCCCTGTATCTTCCTGGGCGTGTTTTTCGGCCGCATCGGTTGTCTGATGAACGGCTGTTGTTATGGTGGCCGGTGCGAGGACGGATGGTCGGCGTTGCACTTTCCCGTCGGTAGCGCCGTTTATCGAGATCAACTCGCAAATGGTGAACTATTGGGGATGACGATCGATCCGATTTCGCACGAGATCGAGCAGGTGCGTGAAGGGAGTTTGGCCGCCCGCGCGGGAATTGCCGCTGGATCAACGGTCGACGAGATTCGCGACGACCTGACGGCGCTGAGGTCGGCGCCGCGAAACATACCGCTGGAGGACGCACAGACGGGGGTCACAGCGACCATCGACGGCAAACGGTACCGCTGGTCACCGGAGGACCTGCCCCAGCGCGCCCTGCCGGTCCGGGCGGCGCAGTTGATTAGCAGCATCAGCGCGTTGATGTTATGCCTGGGATTGTGTGCGGCATCGTATTTGAACCTTCGCGAAGGCAGTGTGATGATGCTCGGTTTGGCCGGGTATGCGGTGCTGCGCTTCGTATTGGAGCTAATCCGTGTGGACGAAGCGGGACAATTCGGTACCTCGTTGTCGATTTCACAATGGGTCAGTATCGTTGTACTCAGTCTGTCGATTGCCGGGCTGATTTGGATTTACCGAAAACCGATCGACCAATCGCCACAGCCCGAGGTCGCCGCATCGACCTGAGTCACAATCACTGGCACGGGGGACGAATGTTTCAGCGCGACCGACAACCGGAACGGATGGACGACCCGAGTCTACCAGAGTCTGAACACCAGCGCGCATTAGCGGGGTTATCGCGTCTGAACCGTGTTAGCGGTGTTTCTGGAGTGTTGTACCGACGACTTCGTCATTATGTCGGTAGCGGCGGCGAGACAACTCGCGTGCTGGACGTGGCCAGCGGCGCCGGCGACATCCCGATCGCATGGGCACGTCGCGCCAAACGAGAGGGACTGGGGCTGCACATCACGACTTTGGACATCAGCGAGGTTGCGGTCCAGGAGCAACGTAAGCGTGCGAGATTGGCGGGCGTCGAAATCGAAGCCCTTCAGTACGATTGTCTGAAGCGTCCGTTACCAGGGGGATTCGATGTGATCACTTGTTCGCTGTTCATGCACCACCTTGATGACCATACGGCACTCAAATTACTTCAGTCGATGCAGTTGGCTACGGATCGAGCGATCGTGATTTGCGATTTGGAACGTTCCAAGACCAACCTGGCGGTCGTGGAAATTGCCTCGCGATTGCTGACACGCTCGGATGTGGTGCACACCGATGCGTCACTAAGTGTTCGCAATGCTTATACGTGCGCAGAGTTCAAGGCACTCGCTGAACAGGCGTTGCTTCGACCCGTGCGTGTGGAACGATTGTTTCCCTGTCGTTTCATCGTGACGGTCGACGAATCAACCGTTCCTGTTGCCGTCCCCGCGTTCGCCTGAATGAATCAAAGGATTCGAGTATTGATGAGCACCGAGGCGCGTATTCTTGTCATTGGCGGTGGTCCGGCGGGGGCTTGCTGCGCGTTACGGTTACGACAGCTTGGTGCGAGTGTTGACGTCGCCGAAAAAGAGCAGTTTCCGCGTGCCAAGGTTTGCGGATGCTGCATCGGTGGTGCGGGGCTGGGCGCGCTGGAATCGATCGGGTTGCAGGATCAAATCGTACGAGTCGGAGTGCCGATTCGCTGGTGGCGGTGTTCGGTTGGATCGCATTTGGCGACCTTACCGCTGCCTACCGGCGTGTCCATCTCGCGCGAGGCATTGGACATGGAGCTGTTGCGATCGGCATCGTCGGCTGGTGCGAACGTCCGCCATCAATGCCGCGCGGTCATCGCAGAT
The DNA here is from genome assembly GCA_963734865.1 of Pirellulaceae bacterium. GTDB lineage: Bacteria > Planctomycetota > Planctomycetia > Pirellulales > Pirellulaceae > CBDCUW01. The sequence continues at coordinate 164,819 of CAVTIV010000013.1, read as the reverse complement.
TGCGATGACCGGGGGGTCACTGTGCGATTGGAACAGGGCGACCAAAAAAACCGGCGAGTCTATGATTGTGTGGTTGTCGCTGCTGGTCTCAACGCGGCCGGGCTAGCCACGTACTTACCATGGATCGAACCCCCCTCGGGGCCGTTCGGCGTATCATTCACCAGCCAGGCGAATCAAGAATGCGAGACGGGCGTGATTTACATGGCCTGCGACGATGATGGTTACGTCGGTGTCGTGCGTCTGGAAAACGGACGCGTCGATGTCGCCGCGGCACTGAAATCAGGATCCGCCGCATCGATCGGATCGCCGGTGGAGCGTGTCCATCAAATCCTCTCGCGAAGCGTGTTTCCCGATTGGTCGATCAATGACTGCTCACGTGCCGCTGACGACGCCGCCACTGCGCCGACGCCGAGTCGCCGGAAAAGGGCGTATGTTGGCCATTGGCGACGCCGCCGGGTACGTTGAACCGTTTACCGGCGAGGGCATGACGTGGGCGATGCAGAGTGGCATCGCCGCGGCTGACGAAATCGTCAACCACCAAGACCGTTGGGCAACGATCGGGGACCAATGGCAACGAACGCAACATTCGCTGCTTCGAACGAAGAGATTCGTGTGCCGATCGGTGACAACTGTCCTTCGTTCATCGCTCGCTCGTCGCGCTGTTGGGCGAACACTTGCCAGTTGGCCCAGCTTGGCCGGTCCGTTCGTTCGAAGTTTGAATTCAAATGCGTTTGGATCTTCTCATACAAACGACGGATTACAAGAAACCGAATCATGACCGCAACCATCCTTGGCATTGGCACAAGCGTGCCCCCCTATCATGTCGACTATCAAACGAGCGCTCGGTTTGCCGAGATCACGTCGGGTATCGATTCGCAACGCGCAAACAGGTGACCGCTTTGTATCGACGCTCGGGGATCACAAGCCGGGGCAGCGTTTTGCTGGACTCGAATCCTGAGCGAGAGATCGTCAACGATTTTTACCCACCGGCCGTTTCGCCCGACGACCGTGGCCCAACGACCAAATGTCGTAGCGATCGATACTCGCTGGAGGCGCCGATGTTGGCCGAGGCCGCCGCGCGTACGGCGCTGGATTGTAGTGCGGTAGATGCCGAAGACATTAGTCACTTGATCACCGTTAGCTGCACCGGGTTCAGTGCGCCGGGGATCGACATCGCGTTGATCGATCGGCTCGGCTTGCCGCGCACAACTCAGCGAGTCCAGGTCGGATTCATGGGCTGTCATGGCGCGATCAATGGGTTGCGGGCAGGTGACGGTCTGGTCGCGGCGAATCGAGGTGCCAAGGTATTGATTTGCAGCGTGGAACTTTGCAGCTTGCATTATCAGTACGGACAGGAAACCGAACGAATCGTGACCAGCGCGTTATTCGCCGACGGAGCTGGCGCCATGGTGCTTGGCGATGATCAGCAAGCCGCGGGAATCGGGATCGCCCAAGCAAGTGGTTCTTACCTCGTTCCCGAAAGTCGTGATGCGATGACATGGCGAATTGGCGACAATGGCTATGTGATGACCCTCTCACCCCAGGTCCCCGGATTGATTGAGGATCATTTGCGCGGGTTTCTCGGCGATTGGCTGTCGCAATATGGTGAATCGATTCGCTCGATCGGTGGCTGGGCCGTTCACCCCGGAGGGACGAGGATCCTCAGTGCGGTCGAGTCCGGATTGGATCTTCGAGCCGGTCAGCTGGACGCGGCACGTGCCGTATTGTCCGATCATGGAAACATGTCTTCAGCGACGATGTTGTTCATCATCGATCGGTTCATCTCGAACCAGCAGCCGAAACCATGGCTGATGCTGGGATTCGGGCCGGGACTGGAAATCGAGGTTGCGCTGATTCGATAGCCCGGCGACCTTCGAATGATACCAGCAGCTCCTTTCGAGCAATCGAAATACGTACCGGATCGGAGGTTCCCGTCCGGACCAGATCGCGATTCTGTTTTTGTCCACGACCTTTGCCAATTGTCCTTTGCCCCGATCGATTGCTGGAATGAGCGCACGGCTTTCGATTCACCCTTTTGTCTCGAGGCTTAGGAGAGACGTTGGCCGATCGTCGACGGATCGAAGCGTGACGACGGCGTTCCGCATGACCGACCCGACGGCGGAAGATGCGATTTGAAAGGCGGCGTGAGTGGGTTTGTAAGCCGGGTTCTGTGACAACAACACGGGTGTTGTTGCCGACGATCATTTATCTGTGCACGACGATTGCTCGTCGCCTCCATTGCGACCTACCCGAGATGTCATCACGAGCCGAGCCGGTTCGCGTGCCTGGCTGGGCCAGACAACTGCACCCTGTTTGGTCTAGCTCCGGATGGGGTTTACCAAGCCGATCGAGTCACCCCGATCGCTGGTGCGCTCTTACCGCACCGTTTCACCCTTACCACGCATCGCTGTTTCGCCGGAGCAAAATGGCGACCGTTCGGCGGTCTACTCTCTGTTGCACTTTCCCTAGCCTCGCGGCCGGTCGACGTTATCGACCATCCTGCTCTACGGAGCCCGGACTTTCCTCCAGTCATCATCAAAGACAACCAGCGATCGTCCCACCCACTCACGATCCGCCCGCATCAGAATGATCGACCGATTGCGAATTGACAAGGTTCGTCGGATACTGAAACAACGTCCCTGAATCGGGACGATGTATCGATCCATCCGAAAGTAGACTCGTGTCCAGTCCGTCTGACTCCGTTACCGACCAGGACGAGATCGACGTCGATGAGGTCGTTCCTGGCGATTCGGTGGCGAACAGGCGTGTCGCGCTGGTCGGAAAATTCGGCGGCATGAACCGCCGCGAGGCGGCCAATGTGATCCGATCGTTCCAGGCGGTCGTGGTGGATCGTGACGCGGAATCGATCGACTGGATCGTGATCGGAGGCGAAGAATCACCGTTGGCCGAGTCAGAACTGCTCAGCCAGGCGATTCGCGAAAAGTCGGCAGCGGGGGGGCTCGAAATCCTGCATGAAACCGAACTTTGGCAGCGGCTGGGGCTTGTCGAAGTCGAGCAATCCATTCGCCGGTACCATACGCCCGCGATGCTGGCCCATCTATTGGGAGTGTCGGTTCGCGTCATTCGTCGCTGGCAACGCAGGGGGCTGATCACCCCGGTGCGAACACTGCACAAGCTTCCCTATTTCGATTTCCAGGAAGTTGCCACAGCACGACGGCTGGCCCAGTGGATCGCATCGGGCGCAAGCCCACAGGCGATCGAACATCGTTTGGTCGAGTTGGTAGAAGTGTTGCCCGACATTCAACGACCACTCGATCAGCTATCCATCTTGGTCGAGGGGAAACAGATCCTGCTGCGGCAGGGCGAAGGGCTGATCGAACCCGGTGGGCAGTTGCGCTTCGACTTTGATGCGCTGGAATCATCCGCTGCAGCCTCCCAACCGGCGCCGACCCGGGACAACTCCGTCTTTTCGATAACCCACGCAATTCAATGCGAGTTTCCCTTGCCTGAAACGCCCCACGCCGCGGAGGACGATCTGCTAGCGGCGGCGTTTGAAGCGGAAGAGGCGAATGAGTTGGCGGCCGCGATCGACTTTTGCCACGCAATCCTCGCTCGTGACGGTCCGCGTGCGGACATTTGTTTTTTGATTGGCGAACTCTTGTATCGGGACCAGCAATTGATTGCCGCCCGCGAACGCTATTACATGTCGATCGAACTCGACCCGGAATTCGTGGAAGCAAGAACGAGTTTGGCCGGTGTGCTCGCCGAAACGGGCCAAAGCGACCTCGCCGTTGCAGCCTATCGCGGTGCGCTGGAGTTGCACGACGACTATCCCGACGCACACTACAATCTCGCCCGCATCCTGGATGACCTCGGTCACGATGTCGAGGCGAAGCACCACTGGCAGCGGTTCTTAAGTCTGGCACCCGAGAGTCCTTGGGCGGCCGAAGCCGAAACACGACTGCTTGACGGTGTGTAGAGATTTGTTCGCCCCAAATCTGTACCCCGCCAGCGGGGCTGTTTCGGGTGCATGTCGCGGTTTGTCGGACGCATGTCGCGGTTTGTGATCCCCGAGAAACTACCCTGGAGGTCAATCCGGGATTTGGACTATGCTCGCCGCCGAGACCTTTTCCTCTCGCAGGAGGCTGACGTGCAAGCGACTCAGTTAGCGCCCGAACCTCTCGCCGCTCACTCATCAAGTCGGCGGGCAACCGTATCGGCCGTGATGATTGTCAAGAATGAAGAATCGGTGATCGAAGAGTGCCTGGAATCGCTTGAATGGGTCGACGAAATCGTCATTCTTGATTCTGGCAGCAGCGATCGCACGGTCGAACTTGCCCAACAGCGGGGTGCGAATGTCCACGTGCGGAGCGATTGGGCCGGCTACGGCGTCCAACGTCAACGCGCTCAAGCGTTTGCCAATGGTGACTACATCCTAGCGATTGATGCCGACGAACGAGTCACACCCCAACTTCGCGCCAGTATCGAGTCGGTGCTGGAAAATCCCGATGACCGCTACGTCTATGAAGTCGTCCGAACCGACTGGTTTCTCGGCAAGTTTTTGTATGCCGGCGGCTGGCATCGTCAGACGCACGTACGGCTGTACGCGAATCAAAACTACTCATACAACGCCAACCTGGTGCATGAGTCGGTTGATACGAAACATGCCGCCGGTTCACAGGCTGGACGGATTTCTGCTGCACTACACGTGTGTCGACTACGAATTCTTCCTGGAAAAGAACGTTGCGTATGCACATGCCTGGGCCCGAGAACGGGCCGGTGACGGCAAAAGCTCGTCGCTAAGTGGCGCGCTGCTACACACAATCTGGAGCTTTTTTCGGCTCTATGTCCTCCATGGCGGATTTCTGGACGGACGCTATGGTTTCCTGTTTGCCGTTCATGTCAGCCAGTACGTGTTCAACAAGTATGCCGCTTTGTGGCACTACAGCCGCCATCCGGAGCAGTTGTCCGCTTGATCTTTTACTCCAGGATCCGCCTTGCCTTTGTCCACCAGGACTGGTAGTGACACGATGATCCACGGATCCCCATTGGTCGCGACGCGACTGAGCAGTCAGGATGAAATCGGGTGCTATGAAATCGGGCGCATTCATTATCAGTCTCGAACGGTCCGCATCACGGTTCGAGCACGCACAGTCGCTACTGGGCAAGTTGTCCTTGCCCGCCGAGATCTTGAGTGCCGTTGATGGCGCGGCGATGTCCGCTTCTGAAATTGCGTCGGTCTACCGGCGCCGGCTACACGCGCCCCGCTATCCGTTTGAGCTTCGGGGGGGAGAAATCGGCTGTTTCCTGAGTCATCGCAAGGCTTGGCAGCAGATCGTTGATCGCGATCTCGATGGCGCGCTGATTCTGGAAGACGACGTGCTGATCGAATCAGACACATTCAATCGTGCCATCGATTTCCTACGTCATCAAACCCCTCGTCACGCCTACATCCAATTGCCTGCTCGTAAACGGCCTCGTCATTTCACGGTCGTACACTCGTGCCAGGCGTTTTCGATGGTCTTGCCGTCCGTCACGATGCTGCGAACGTCCGGCCAATGGGTGACACGATCGGTCGCGGAGCTACTGCTCAAGGCAACCGAGCGGTTCGACCGCCCGGTCGATACGACGCTGCAGATGCATTGGATCACAGGTATCCGACCGCTTGCCCTGGTCCCCTGCGGCTTGAGCGATCTGACCGACGAGCTTGGCGGCAGCACGATTGGTACCGGCACACGACGTAAAATGACTCTGCAAAAAGTATCGCGAGAAATCAATCGCGCCATCTATCGCACGCGAATCGCCCGGCTCTCGTACCAAGCTGCTTGATGGAACCGTTTCGGTTCGTCCGAGTGGGCGGGTATCCAATGGGAAATGCACGCTACGATTCGCCGATTCTCGACTGCTGCACATCTTGGGCGAGCATCGTCTCGACGGAGCGAGACGGCTACATTGCATATCGTCTCGACGGAGCGAGACGGCTACATTGCATATCGTCTCGACGGAGCGAGACGGCTGTTTTGCGGACCGCGATAGGCACTCCCGCTGCAACGGGCAAGACACTCGCGTCGCCAAGACTTTGCGTGATTGCCTTCCCGACGGTAGCATAGGTGACCGATCTACTTTCACACCCCACACCAAACGAAGTATTTGGTAGGGGGTGACAAATCGATCACACGGACGGACGGGGGCAACCGACCGCAATGACGAATCCATCTTCTCCATGGAGCGGGTCTCCAGCTCCGGCGGCTTCGGAAACTCCGGCTGAATTTCAGCGGCGCAACTTAGAGCTGCAGTTGATCCGAATCCGCAATGAAGCGGCGGCAGCCCGACTCGAAGCTCGCGCTGCAGAGATCGAGCTGATGATCCGCCAACTCGGCTCCGGCGGTTCCGATCCCGGCGATCGCGCCTCAATGATCACTCCCGCATCCTCCCCGGTTTCGCAGCCAACGGCGAATCCGCCGGTAGCCTCCGCTTCGGTCTTTGCTAGCTGGAACGACGTTCGCGCAGCGATGCCAATCGCAACGGCGCTAACAACCGACGACAACCGCGACGATGTTGCCAGCGACGCAACAGCCGACGATGCCGATTCCGACACGTCGCCCTCCGCCGAAGCGATCGCAGAACTTGATTCGGCCAACAGCGATCCGTCACCTCCGCGTTTGGACGTCGATGAGAGAATCGTCCCCCACGGCGCTGCCAAATTCCCCCGCGTTGATGATCGAGTTCTCGCTATCGATGAACAGGACTCGCAACGAAAACGATCGAGGCCGGCAGCATGGTTGGTCAGCGCTATCGCCCATCTGGCGGTGCTGCTGCTGCTGGCCGCCATTGGCCTGCAAACACGTCGCCCGCATGATCAGGTTGCTTTGTCAGCATCGACGAGCGAGGCCAACGCAGTTTCGATGGAGACGTTTACGATCGAATCGAGCGAACCGGAGATTCAAACCGATGAGCCGGCACCAACGGAAGCGGACTATGAATTGAGTCCGGTCGGCGAAATCATGGCCGCCGATTTTGCACCTGACGCGATTGCAACGCCCGCGGCGGCGTCATTGACCACGAACAGTACTTCGTCGCTCGCGGCGATGTCGTTGAAGTCCGAATCGGACGTCAAGACCCAGTTTTGCGGAGTTGAGGGCGGCGGCAATCACTTTGTTTATCTCGTCGACAGCTCCGCGAGCATGGGAGCTGGGTTCGAATCGGCACGGGCCGAATTGTTGCGTTCGATCGATCTGTTGAAGGCGGACCAGCGATTCTATGTCGTCTTCTTTGACGCCCAGCCCGATTACATGCGTTTGAGTGACTTGAGCGTCGATGAGCCCCGAAGTGTCAACGCCACGGCAGAAAACAAAGCGGCGCTGAAACGCTGGGCGATGCGGATCACAAAAGATCGAGGCAAGGCGCCGTACGATCCCCTTCGCTTTGCGCTCAACCTGAAGCCGGATGTGGTTTTCCTATTGTCCGACGGTGAGTTCCCGCAAGGGATTGAGGAATTGCTTCAGGAAGAAAACAAGGTTGAAAATCTGTTTGGTGACCGTCATCCGATCAGCATCGTTCACACGATTAGCTATTACAGCCAGGAAGGCGAGAGCCGAATGCGACGGATCGCGGCACAGAACAACGGCCAGTATCGATACATCCCCCAGCCGTAACTGGGATTCAAGCAGGTACGGCGGCCAATGAGGTGGTGGGGTCGACAATATCCTTATCGAGCTCGACGTAGTCAGCCTCGGACTCGTCGATCCTGGGCCGAATACTGCCAAAGTACAACAGGCACGTCACGGCCACTCCGATGCTGACCACAATCCACATCGGTTGATAGGCTGGTCCCGATTCGGCGTTGGTCAAGAATAGCGACGCGCCACCCCACTGACTCGATGCGATCCGTTCCATCGAAACGGACAAGGCGTTGTTGGTAAAGTGAATCAGGATGCCGGGCAGCACGCTTCCGGTACGAAGAGCGACCCAGCCCAACAGAATACCCATGATCGTCGCGGCAATGGATTGCTGCAGAACTCCGTGCGAGATCCCGAACATCAACGCGGTCACCAAGACCGCACGCAACCGTCCCCGCTCGCGAACGAGTCCACCGAAAATGAATCCTCGGAAAGCCAATTCTTCACAGATTGCCGGTACAAGTGCCATCATGAACACGACCGGCAGCCATGGTGCCGACGTGATCTGATCGGCAAACGGTTTCATCGCAGCGGCGGCCTGCTCGCTGACCGGGTACGTGTAGCTGATCCATTCGGCCAACAACACATACATCGGGTGCAGCGTCACGCCCAACAGCACCGCCAGCGGTAATGTCGTCCAATGGGGCATCCGAATCCGCAGACTTTTTCGCAATGAAGTCGTCAGCATCGTCGCCATCAGCAGCGCCGGGGCGAGGATCATGCCGATCTGCGGCAGCAGAATCATCTGCGCGATACCACCAAAGCCCTCCGGCATCTTGGTGACCGCAAGTTTTCCGAAGAACAATGCGACTAAAATGGTCGCTCCGCAAGCGAAAGCTTGAGTTGGGGTCGCCGCGGTCTGACGGTCTCGCCATAAGTGGCGAACCCACATGCTCAATTCCCATTGATCGCCGCCACCGAACAGAACCGATTCCTCCTCGAACTGCCGCCGCGCCCAGGAAACGGCCAGCCACAAACAGCCGGCGGTCATTCCCGCGACCATCGGAAGATGCCATAGTGCCACGCCGTATTGGCCTTCGACCAGCGAGCGGACCAGCAAAAACATACCGGTGACGGGAATCAGACTCGTTCCCGCCGTCAACGTTGTGCCGGGCAGCATCGGCAGCAACACCAACGGCAACGTCACCATCATCAACGGCATCAGATAGTATTGGCCTTCTTTGCTGCTGCGAGCCATGGCGGCAACCGACAGGGCCAATGCGCTGAACAGCGCAGAAAGCGGTACCAATGCGACTAGCAGCCACAACATCGGTGCGATGGGTGGCGCGCCGATACCGGCTCCACCGCCAACACCCATCTGTCGAAACACGAACGAACTGGTCACCAACATGCTGCCGGCATTCAGCACGGCGGTTAACATGCTAAAAGTGGTCACGGCACCCAGTTTGCCCCACACGATCTCGCTGCGGAGAGCGGGGCTGCACAACAGCGTTTCCAGCGTGCCGCGTTCTTTTTCGCCGGCCACCAAATCGATCGCCGGATAGAATGCCCCGGTCATGGCCCAAACGAGCATGATGAACGGCAACAGCTTGCTCCAAAACGCGGCCTCGCGGGTGCGTTCGGGTGCGATGTCGATATCTTTCAATCGGAATGGTTCGAGCATCGCCAGGTCGATTCCCGACTCACCCAATCGCTGACGAACCCAGCCGTTTCGCCAGGCAATCAGAATACTCGCCACGCGATCCCGAGCGACCATCGATTGGTCCGAAGCGACGTTGTAAAGAAGTTGCAACGATGCCGCCTCATCGTTCCCTCGCAGTGCCGGATCGGCGAATGCGGGGGGAATCACGATGACGACATCAAACGTCCCTTCGCGAACCCAACGCGATGTTTGTGTACGCAAATCAACACGATCGACGAGTTCCTGCCATCGATGCGTGATCAATTCCAGCCGTTGACTGTTGTCTGTTAATCCTTCGGCAAATGAATCGCCGTCCAGCAATGGCGGAACGCCGGTCAGGTGTTCGCTGCCGATCACGCAAATCGAGGTGGGGTGTTGCCGGGTGAACTGGGCGATCTGCAACAACAGTGTTCCGACCAGCGGATACAGCAGGATTGGTAGTACCGCGATCGTGAACAGCGTTCGCCGATCACGCAGCTGATCTCGCATCTCACGCATGTAGATCAACAAAATCGCGGACAGTCGGGGTTGCCCCGCCCGCCGTGCCGCACGTCGCTTTTCCTCAGAAGATAAACTCATCGCGATCCTTCGACGGCAAGGAACGGTGGCTGGCCGTGATCCGGGGTATTGTCACCGATGCTCGCGGACTCTTCGTTTTCATGTCGGCTCAGCAAGCCAAAGAACAGTTCCTCAAAGTCACTTTGCTCGATGCCTGTGCCCGCAGTTCTTTCAATGTGCCGCTGTCGAGGATTCTGCCACGATGCATGATCGCAATCCGATCACAGAGTCGTTCCACCTCGCTCATGATATGGGTCGAGAAGATCAGGCACTTGCCAGCTTCTCGGAGCGTGCGAATCACGGAAAGCAGGTTACGTGCGACGAGCACGTCAAGGCCCAGCGTGGCTTCGTCAAAAACGAGCACCGGCGGATCGTGGACCATCGCCCTGGCGATCGATACTTTCTGTTTCATACCGGTCGACATCTTGGCACCGGGAACGTCGCGAAACTCATTCATTCGCAATTGCTCGAACAGAGTTTCAAGTCGGTTTTTCAAATGTTTGGCCGACATCCCATGCAATCGGCCGAAGTATTCGACCATTTCCCAAGCGGTCATGCGGTCGTAAATGGCGGTATTATTGCTGACAAAACCGATCCGGCGTCGGACCTCGGCCGGGTCGCGGACGACGTCATACCCGGCGACCATTGCGATTCCACTGGTCGGGCTAAGAACCGTGCTCAAGATCCTCAGAACCGTTGTTTTGCCCGCACCGTTAGGACCCAGCAGGCCAAAGATCTCGCCCGGCCGGACGACGAACGAAACACGATCCGCGGCGACAAAGGGCCCGCGCTGAAGGTCCTCGTAGGTCTTCGTCAGATGTTGAACATGAATCATACGTGTGGATCGCGGTGGGTCGTCTCGGGTCGCTCGCTGCGAGTTGGACGCATCGACGGAGGCAAACCAACCGAACCAATCCCGCAATTGCCATTTTTGCAAATGCTTGCCGCGCGGTCTCCGCCAATGCTGTGATCACGGATCGGATTGTCGTGGCCGTAACGGCTCGCGAAGTCGTTCCGATTTTGCGGGCGTGTCCCCGCACGAAGATCACTACCGGAGCCTAGCCCGCTGCTAAGAGATCGGTAACCTGATGAGACTCGAAGAAAGGCGAAACCGTTGAACGGACCCGGACTAACCGTCAATCCTTCACGCGAAGCCGTACGACCGGACCGCTGACGGCTTCCAATCCCTCGATTTCCGTCGTCGCGGCACGAGCCGACCCGTCGCTCGCCTCGTGCGTCATGATCACCAGCGGCACAGGATCCTGTGGCTTGCCAAATCCATTTTCGTGCTGAATCACCGACGAAATGGAGATCTGATGCCTGGCCAGAACGGCGGTGATCGCCGCCAGCGTGCCAGGATGGTTCGCGACCTGGAGCCGCAGGTAATACCGTCCGACCAGCGTGTCCGCATCGCCGAGCTTCACCCGCGGCGGTTGATCGATCGAAAAATATTCCAATGTCTGGAATGTCAACCGCGTGCGACCCACCGCTGTGTCGATCAAGTCGGCCACAACAGCCGATGCAGTCGGCATCTGACCGGCGCCAAGTCCGTGATAAAATACCGGCCCCACTGCGTCACCAATCACGCGGATCGCATTGAACGCGTCACGGACCTCCGCGAGCGGAGTGCCAACGCGAACCAACGTCGGTGCGACCGACAACTCCAACCCATCATCGGCCAAGTCGGCTACGGCGAGCAACTTGATTCGATAGTCAAGCTCTCGAGCGTAATGCAAGTCATCGGCATCGAGATTGTCGATTCCCTCCCGGGGAATCTGAGCCCAGTCAACCGTTGCACCGAATGCCAGGTGTGCCAGGATTGCAAGTTTTTGGGCCGCGTCGGTTCCGTCCACATCCATCGTCGGATCGGCTTCGGCATAACCGAGCTGTTGCGCTTCCCGCAATGCGTCCGCGTAGGACGATCCGTTCTCGTCCATCTGCGTGACGATGAAGTTGCTCGTGCCGTTGAGAATACCTTCGAGCGATTGGATCTGGTTGGCCGACAGACACTGGCTGATGTTGGCAATGATCGGGATACCACCAGCGACCGATGCTTCGAACGCAATGCTACGCCCCAATTCGCGGGCGCGGTTGAACAGCTCACCGCCGTGTTCGGCCAACAACGCTTTATTCGCCGTGACAATGTCCTTGCCCGACTCGAGCAAGCGAAGCATGATCGTTCGCGCCGGCTCCAGCCCGCCAATCAACTGCGCGACCACCGCGATTTCGGGATCGTCGATCACATCGTCGATCGCATCGGTGATGACACCCCTCGGCAGCTCGAAATCGCGAGGTTTCTGCAAATCGCGAACGACCGCCTTCTTCAGCCATAGCGTACGTCCGGCGTGGCGGGCGGTGCGATCGCCATGATCGAGCAACAGCCGGGCGACGCCGGTTCCGACGGTGCCCATGCCAACAATAGCAACATTTGTCTTTTCCATGCCCGAAAATCGTAATCGGATCGGCCCGGCACGGCGAGACGGGAAGCGTCAGATTCGGTGGTGCGACTCTCAAGCCCTTGGCTGACTCTATGCTTGCCGTCCCTGCGCTTGCCTGCCGGGGGAGATTCGCTCCCGGAAACTGTGTCAAACGCTGGCCAGTCCGCCGGCGAACGCTCCGAACGCTCTGGCCACCAAGGTTACCGAGAGTATCCTGCCTGTGCTGGAGTCGATAAAATCGAATTCGTCGCTGCGACGGAGCTTCACTACCAACCTACTGATTCGAGACCACAATGATGACTCGATGGTGGCCGATCCTTGTCACGCTGTGCCTGCTATTGACGCAGATGACGCTGCCGGCCGATGAGCCCAGTTTTGATTTGGTGTTGCGGGGCGGGAAGATCGTCGATGGCACGGGCAATCCATGGCGGTGGGGCGACGTTGCAGTCCGCGGTGATCGAATTGCCGCGGTCGGTCGGATTCCGGCTGGCTCAGCCAAGCGCGAACTCGATGTGTCCGGACTGGTGGTGGCGCCGGGTTTCATCGACATTCATTCACACTCCGATTATTTGCTACTGGAAGATGGTCAGGCCCTAAGCAAGGTGCATCAGGGAGTGACGACCGAAGTCTTGGGCGAAGGCTCGTCGGCTGGACCGCATCGTGGCCCATTGCCGCTCGCGACGTCAACGGACAAAGCGGGCCGATTTGCGACGCTGGCGCGCTACTTCGATGCCGTCGAAAAGTCGGGTGCGGCCGTCAATGTGGCCTCGTACGTAGGACTCGATAATCTTTGGCGCAGTGTCATGGGGGCGTCGTTCGACCGACCCACCGCCGCGCAGCTGGATGAAATGAAGTTGCTGTTGGACGAGGCGCTGAGAGACGGAGGCGCTGGGGCTATCGACCATGTTGGCAATGCCTCCCGGATCATTGGCGACGACCGACGATCTCGTTGGCTTTTGCCAAGTCGTCGCACGGCACGGCGGTATCTACTCGACACACATTCGCAACGAAGGAACGGACGTGATCGCTGCCGTCAGCGAAGCAATTGAGATTGGCGAGCGGGCCGGCGTCGCCGTCGATATCATCCACCTCAAAATCGCTGATCAGTCGCTGTGGGGCAGAATGCCGGAGCTGGTAACGCTCATCGACGGCGCACGGCAACGGGGCGTCAATGTGCAAGCCAACGTTTATCCATACACGCGTGGGAACAACAATTTGGCGAGCATCATTCCTCCCTGGGCACACGAAGGTGGAAACGAGGAAATGCTCGAACGGCTGAAGTCTCCAGCCTTGCGACCGCGGTTGAAAGCCGAAATCCAATCGGGACTGCCGGGCTGGTACAACCACTATACGGCGATCGGTGGCGATTGGTCCCGAATGCTCATTAGCGGCAACAGCATTTATGCGGGGCTGACGATGGACCGCGTGCTGGCCCTGAGGAACCAACAGGCGACGTCTGCCGGCGATCCGTTGGATACGCTGTTCGATATCCTGATCGAGCACTCCGGTTCGGTTGCCACCGTTTACGCACACCACACCGAGTCCGACATGAACCTGGCCATGGGACAAATCTGGTGCTCCATTGGTTCGGACGGATCGGCTTATGCCACCGAAGGTGCACTTCGTAGAGGCAATCCTCATCCTAGAAATTTCGGTACTTTCCCTCGCGTGCTTGGCGTCTATGTCCGGGAACGCGGAGTTCTGACGCTGGAAGATGCCGTCCGTAAAATGACATCGCTTAACGCGAGTAAGGTGGGAATGACCGATCGCGGAATTCTGCAACACGGCTCGTTTGCGGACATTACTGTGTTCTCGCCCGAACGGGTGATCGACAAGTCGACCTATCAAGATCCGTTCCACTATGCAGCCGGCATTGAATGGGTGATCGTCAACGGACAGATCGTGCTGGAACGGGGCACCCCCACCGGCAACCTGCCAGGTCGCGCCCTGAGGCACAACCAATGATGAAACGGAATGCTGAAACGGGACACCCACGTTTCGCATGACTGGCGCTCCCCCGATCGTTCCTCCTTTTCCGCGGAATCGCGATGACCGTACTCATCACGGGTGCAATACGCTGGAACGTGTGATTCCCGGGAATTTCGTATTTGCAAAGGGTGCTACCGTTCATCGGTGCATTGGGTTGAATCCGACGGGCAGAGTCCGCTTTCAGAAGAATCGGTGATGGCATTGAAGAACATACAAGTAATCGCTGCGGTATCGGACCACTGGGTTCTAGGAATGCTTCCGTTGACCAGTTCGCGGATTCAAGAAACGCTGAACGACTCGCGAACCGAGTTCGTGCAACTTGATAACGTGGAGGTCCACACACGGACACAAACCGGTTGCATCTCGAAGCTGAACCAAGTGATCATCCCCAAACGCAAACTTGCCTACATTATCACCGCGTCGTGCCGACCCGAGACGCCCGAGAGTCGCTGGAACCACCACACCGAGAAAGCCGCGTTTGACGCTTTCGCGATTGTCGGCGGCTGCTGCATTTCTGGGAATCTCCATTTCTCGACGGAACCGCGAGATCCTCGACATGCACTGCTGAACCAGCTTGGTAATTTCTTCGCGCTCACCGAACCTTGCCTCTGTATCGGTGGTCCCGACAGTCGAAAGTTTCGTCTTCCACTGGTACTGGCCAACAAAGAGTTCGTGACCTGTTTCAGCGTCGGCAAAACCATCCACCCGAAAGACGAACAGCTCGCCTCCGACGTGAATCCGCTGCTCCATGCTGTCACGAACGAGGGCAGTACGAACGAGGATGACGCTTGCCTAGCGGAGCTCCTGCAAGGCGTCTACGAATTGCTTGACCAAACCACACCCGAGGATCGGGCCGCCGTCGACGGGAATCCGTTGTGCGGCATCCAGCTATAGGCCTGGTGACCGCTGCGCTCTTTACCGATTCCGTCACTGGTGACGCGGAGAGAGGAGCATTGGTGGCGAGTGACGTAGGGCGTGCCAGCGGAACGGCGTCGTTGTCGCTTGTTGTTGCCGATCCACATCAACGAAACATCGACGCGAGGCTATGCGGCTCGTCGATTTTGGTGGATTCGCCGGCTTGCTGCTTCGACTCGTTCACGAACAACTGCGTGTGGCCCGATCTCGGTCTCTGCGGCGTGCTCATACCATTGACGCTCGTCGATCGACTGTAGGATCCGCTCGGCTACGGCGACCGCGCGGGCACCGGCCGTTCCGTCGACCGTCGGCGAAATCCCCGTCTGGATGCTAATCACGAAATCGTGCAACTCATCCAGGATCGCGTTGCGTGGCTCAAGTTCGAGAGTTTCGCAACGCAATCGTTCGCTGAACAGTTGTTGCGAGTATCCCAGCGGACTGTCGGTTTCGCTTGCCAGGTTGAATGTCCGGCTGACCACCGTTTCACATGGTCGCACGACCGACAATGAGGGCGCCGCGAAGTCGATATCCGCGAACCCATTGCTTCCGAAGACCTGCATTTGGCGCGCAGGCGTGGGGCTGACCCGCGAGGCCTTGACGTTGGCGACCAGTCCGCACTCGAATTCAATTCGCGCCTCGGCCAGATCCTCGTGATCGCTGATCACCGCCAATCCGCTGGCCGACACCGATTTCAAGGCGGCATCGGACATCGAAAGGATCAAGTCCAGATCGTGAATCATCAGATCCATCACGACGCCGACATCCAAGCATCGCCCGGGAAAACTGGATGCCCTGACCGCTTCGACATATTTGGCATCGACTGCCAGATTCTCCAAGGCCGAGAACGCCGGGTTGAAACGTTCGACGTGCCCCACCTGGAGCGTCAATCGGCGTGATGCGGCGAGCATGGCGATTCGCTGTGCGGCGGCCGCCTCGATGGTGAGCGGCTTTTCGACCAGCAGATGTTTGCCAGCCTTCAGCAATGTGCTGGCAATGGTGGCGTGCTCGGCAGTGGGTGCTGCGATCACGGCGGCGTCAATATCGGCAATAAAATCGCGGTAGTCGGCATGCGTCGGTACCGAGAACAGTTTCGCCGCGTTCTCTCGCGCCTGATCCGACGGGTCGCTGATTGCAACCAACTCGGCTCCGTCCACCTGAGCGAGCAGTTTGGCGTGGATTCGTCCGAGATGCCCCGCCCCGATGACCGCAATTCGTAGTTGACTCACGCTGCTTTCCTTCGTCGATCGCGGCCACGACCATGTCGTCCACCGCTAGTATGGTCTAGGAAATCAAATAGGTGACGCAGTACCGGACGAATCGGTCCGGCACCGAGCAACTGCTCGCGAGCACACTCGATTCCGACCCGCGAACGATACAAAAGTTTGTAGGCCGCCGTGACCGCTGCGATGTCTTCGGCCGGGAAGTCGTGCCGCTTGAGTCCAACGACGTTGGCTGCGCGCGGCTTCGATGGTTGGCCGTCAACGATCATGTAGGGAGGCACATCATGCAAGACGCGACTCATCGCGCTGACGAAGCTCAATTGTCCGATACTGGCAAAATGGTGCACGCCGACACCACCGGCAATCGTGACGTCGTTGGCGATGTGGACGTGCCCGCCGAGCATTGTGTTGTTGGCAATGACGATTCGGTCGCCAATCTTGCAATCGTGGCCGACGTGCGTTCCGATCATGAAATAGTTGTTATCGCCGATTCTGGTCAGCCCATCTTCCTTTTCGGTTCCACGATTGACGGTGCACTGTTCGCGGAAAGTATTGCCGTCACCAATTTCGACGCGCGTTGGCGTATCGCGATAGCCCAAGTCCTGTGGGTGAGCGCCGAGCACACATCCCGGAAAGACGTGGTTCCCTTCGCCCAATTGGGTGACGCCGGAAATGACCACGTGATCCTCGATCATCGTGTCATTGCCGATCGTGACGTCGGGTCCAATGACACAAAAGTGACCAATTCGCACATTGCATCCGAGCTTGGCTCGCGGATCAACCACAGCAGTCTGGGCAATGAGGTTACTCATCTTCACTCCGACAGATTTTGAGCGGGTTTCGGGAATCCATGTCTGGTCATCACTCGCTACGCGGCCGACCGTCGTTGAAATACCGTTCGGCTTGAAGAATTCTGTGCCGCCGCAAGTTCGGCCAGTCGTTTCGCCATTTGACCGTTGAGGTTGTGGCCACCGCGAAACGAAACAAAGTTTCCGACCAGCCCTACATTTGCCAACGCTAGGTCACCGATCAGGTCGAGCGTCTTGTGTCGAGCGCATTCATTCGTGAATCGGTATTCGTTATCGATCGGCCCCGCGTCACCAATGACTAGCAAGTCTTGGTTGGTCACGTGGGCTGCGACACCGGAAACTCGGATTTGCTTGGCTTGCTGTGCGGTCACGAAGGTCCTTGCCGGAGCAACTTCACGAGCAAACCGACTTGGCGTCAATTCGACACGATACGTTTGTCGGGGAATCGGAGATGATCCGTCGAAGCTCAGCTGATACTCAAAGCACGACTTGCCGCCCCGTGCGGGTGAAGCTTCAATCCAACCCGCACCGTTACCGACTCGGAAGGTATCTTCGATTACCAAATGTGATCGTTGATTCGCCTGGACGATCAATCCCGCATGACGCAGCGCCTCGACGAACGGAAAACTGCTGCCGTCGAGTCCTGGCAATTCCTCGCCATCGATTTCGACAACGCAATTGTCGATCTCGAGAGCATACAGCGCGGCCATCAGATGCTCGATCATCTCGAATCGCGCTTCTGCGGCACACAGATTGGTACGAAGACTTGCATCCTCGCGATGGTCAACGTTCGCCAGGCAACCCGGAGTTGATACGAGATCGACTCGCACCAGACGTATGCCAGTACCAACTGGCGCCGGATTGATCGCAACGCGTACTTCATTGCCCGACCAGTAGCCGCGGCCACTGACTGCGCATGAAGCGGCGATCGTATGTTCGTTGCGTGAAGGAATCACGCCTCGGCCTCCCTGCCAGAGAGCCGGCAATCCTTTGCCGGACTCAGTGCTGTTTCTATGCCTCGGCCACTAGCGGCCGAGGCAACTCAATCGCCCATTGCTGATCCGAGTCGATCGGCGGAAGAGCCTCGGGTAGAGGATACCGCTGAGCCATTCTCGGTGAAGCAATCCCAGCGGGTTACTTGTTGGTTGAATCGGTGTTCGGGTTGCCGGCAACCTTCAGCATTTGATCCAAATACTGCATCACGCCCTTGGTCATGTCGAGCGCTTCGTCGTGATAAACGATGTTCTTCATGACGCCACGGATGACCGAATCGCCCTGCTCCAGATCCATGTCTTCGCTGTTATAGCGAAGCACCAGGTTGATCTTGTAATGCTGGGCAAGAAACTTCACACCGGCCGCGATCCGCTGATAGTTCTCGTAGTAGATACGCGCTTCGGCATCGGCAAGTTCCTTGCGTTTGCGAGCCATGTCGAGTCGCAACTTCGATTCCATCGAGGCAACCTTCTCTTCTTGAGCGGTGTAGTCGGCAGTTCCGACCTTGAGCGTCTTTAACTGCGCCGCTTCTTGCTTGAGCGTCTCACGCTTTGCAGTCAGCTCCGCGTCATAGTTCTTCAGGTCGGTTTCGACCTTACTCACCTGGGCCTTGATGCCGGGGTGGTTCTTGAAGATGTAGGCGACGTCAACCACCGCAAGCCGGTGACCGTCCTCGGCCGTGGCAACGACGGGGGCCATGGCTGAAAGAGTAACAATGGCCATCGCTATGGCCGATTTGCCGATAAATCGCACGTCCGCTCTCCTTGCGTTGTGGGTGCGCATCCAATCTTCGACGTTCGTGCATCCGCTCGGGTTCATTGGCGTCCAACGCCATTCACCGAGACACTCACGCCAAGACCGCCAAGTCAACTTGACGATTTGGTTCGCCGGGATTGTGTCACCACTTCATGTGGGCGTAAAGGTTGATAATGACCGAACACGGTGCTCGGCAAAAAAAATTTCCGGTCGTCGACCGCCGGCTGTCCGCCTCAACCCTCGGGTCGAGTCTCTAAACGCACCGCAACATCAATCGTTTGACCGTTACGAATGACCTGGACCTGCAGTTGATCGCCTGGTGAGCGATTTCGCATCGATTCAAGTACATCCGCTGCCGATCTGACTTGACGTTTGCCGAGCTTTTCCAATCGATCGCCAATGCGGAGGCCGCTACGCTCAGCCGGCCCGCCAGGAGTCAATCCCGCTAGCACGACATGATCGCCGCGGTCCGAGAGGTTGACGCCGATAAATGCCGTCATCTGACGGCGAATTGCCACGCGTTTCTCTGTTTCCGCGTATTCCGGCCGTGCCTTTCGGACCGCCAACTGGAACGCGACATCACAAACCATATCGGTTATCCGGACCATGCCACCAAAATCGATTTTGTCGAAATCATCGGTTGGGCGATGATAGTCGTTGTGCAGGCCTGTAAAGAAGAACAAGACCGGTATGTTTGCCTCGTAAAATGATTGATGATCGCTGGGACCGTACCCCGTGGGAACCTTGAACAAGTCGAACTGATGTTCCGAATTCGCCTGCTCGACAATCTGGTCTAGCAAATCGCCCGAGCCGGTTCCATAAACGGTCAGCTCATTGTCACGCAGCCGACCGACCATGTCCAAGTTGAGCATCACGGTCGTCGATTCCAGCGGAAAACGTGGGTGACGCACATAAAACTTGCTGCCAAGCAAGCCCCGTTCTTCGCCGGTGAAGGCAATGAAAACGATACGCCGATGCGAGGCTTCATCCCTTAGTCGGTCGACCAGAATCTGGGCGACCGACAACATCGTCGCCGTGCCGCTGGCGTTGTCGTCCGCACCGTTGTGAACGGCAACGGTCCCCGGTGCCAGAGAACCCAAGCCACCCATGCCAACATGATCATAGTGGCCACCAATGACGATGGTTTGATTCGCCAGTTCGCCTCGTCCCGCTAAAGTGCCAACCACGTTGCTGGTCGTCGCCGAGGTGGGCTGCAATTCGAGCTTCAGCTTCACACGAACGTTTGCTAGCAGATGGCTGTCGGGAGCGTTCGTCTGATCGATCTTTCGTTCGATACGATTGAGCGTCTGGCCGATCGATTTTTCCAACAGATCGTCGACCAAATCACGAGCGACGGAGACCACGGGGATGGAATCCTTGTTGTCGGGACGATTGCCGGCCTCCGAGATCGCCAATACTCCGCGCTGGGCATGCGCCAGATCCTGCTGCATCGAGGCGATCAACGTGTTGATGCCGTCGATCTTTTTTTGTAGCGTTTCGCGACTGTTCGTCGCCTCGGCAGGCAATTGCCGCAGCTGCGTCTTGATCGCTTCGATGCGTTTGTGCTCTTGGTTGATCTTACTTCGCTCGTTTTGGACACTCTCCAAGACACTCGAGCTGTCATTGACAATGATCATCGCAGCGGCACCGTGAGCGATTGCGTTTTCGATCTTGGTCGCAAAGTACGCGTGCTGCGTATTACGCGTGCCGTTGAAGGGACTATCGGGATCATTTACTCCGGGTTCCTTGCGGAGCACGATCACGGTTGCTCCGGAAACATCGATCCCCTGGTAGTCGTCGTAGCTGTACTTTTCGGCGGTGATTCCGTAACCGGCGAATACGACCGGTCCAACGACCTGCCCGCTGCCAGAGCCAATGGCCAACGGATTCATTCCATCGTCGAGTGTGGCGATCAGTTCAGGAGGTTGATTGTCCAGCGAGAACTCCACACGATTATTCCGCTCTGCACCGGCCTTGGCGCCAAGCTGGATCTGTAACTGCTGCATTGGCGACCCAGCAAACAGGCGGGTATCCAAGCCGATCTCGCTCATCCGTCCAGCGATGTAATCGGCCGCTTGATGAATCGTCGGATCGGCGACACTGCGACCGCGCAGGTCATCGCTCGCCAGATACTCAATGTCGGCGCGAAGCTGTTGCAGCGTTCGCGCCGAGGTGTCTGGGTGCAGGGGAGGTTCGGCAACGACGGAGCCACCGAGTAACAGCGTGCCGACCAGGAGGGCGGCGACGTGATTGCGGGTAACCAATGAATTCGTCCGTGCGTGGAAAGATTTGTTGCGTCAAACGAGTGAGGTCATGCACCTGAGAGTTCGACGTTCACCCGCGGCAGATAATTGAACTCCGTCTCGCTGCGCGTTTCATCGTAGTTCAGCCACTTCTTCAACAGGCTGGCCTGAGGGCTGTTGGGCCAGTTTGCCATGATTTGCATCACGTGCAGTCTCGCCTTTGCGGGGTCGACGGTTGGCTGCTGGGCATTTCCCCAGTCGCCAGCGTAGATCCCCGACAACATCCAATGGCCTCGCAACTGAGATTGCAATGGCTGATCGGGTTGGGTCATCGTCTCGTATCGCGCGATCGCTTCGGGTATGTCGCGTTTGACCAGCAAGAAGTAATCGCCCTCGATCTCGGTCAATAGGCTTGGATGATGGATATCCGCTCTCAGGTCGATCGCTCGACTGAGGGAAGACTTCATTTCTTTCATCCGCGAAACGGCGGCCTGTTTGTTGCCGACCCGGTACAGATTTGCGGCTTGATTGTAGGCCACATTCGCTTGCAGCCAATGGGCGAGCGGGTTTCTCGGTTCACGCTTGGCAGCGTTCTTGCTGGCCTTGTCGGCCACTTCCAAGAGTTGTTGTGAATCTTGGCTTCGCGTGTCGTATTCAAGAGCCTGATCGAGTGCCTCGAGGGCTTTCAGCAATTCGCTGCTTGTGGTTGAATCCTTCGCCATCGGCACGTTGTTCGCCGCGACGCCCTCGAGCCGCTGCAACAACTGTCCGATCTCTTCGCCCTCACCGGCCTGCTTGGATGCGGCACTGAGAAAGTAATGGGTCCAAGTGCCCTGGTCATCGCCCCCTGGCAAGCTGACCTCGAAGACGCGTTGACCAGTATCTCTGCGATAAGCCGCGGTTTGGTACGTCGCGTTGTCCGCAGCAACCTGACCCCAAACGACGTAGTCGACGCCCAATTGCGCGGCGAGTCCGCGCAGCTGTTGTTGCGGATCCGAGTTACCCGCTCGCATCCGACGCAACTGGCGATAGATGTCGATCGGGCTGGCGACATACACGCCCGCGATCTGAGCCAATCGGGTGCGGAGCGCCGTAGATACTTGGACCGCCGGCTTGGCCGGGTCGATTCCGCCGACGCTGCGAATTTGATCCAGCGGCATGTGGGGCAAAACAGCCAACCGAACAGTCTTGACGACGGCGGCATCCGTGTCGCTGGAACTCGAGTTGACATCATCCCGGCGGACCGAAGCCAGATCGATCGCGGTGATCGGATTGATTTTTTCATACTCGACATCGGGTTGCTTCGCGGCATCGACCAAGGCAGAACGAACCTGTGGACTGGAGAGATCCAGCATCAAACCATCTGTCCCCGCAGAAATCGTGTTCATGAACGATCGCGTCTCATCGATCGCCGCCATGTAGGTTTCCGTGAACTCGTTGCTGCCGGTGCAAAGCAAACAGTGAATACGAATCTGTTTTGCCCTGGCCCGGTCGATTAGCAGATCGGTTCCATATTTTCGATACCTTTCCTGCGGCGCATCCGGGTTTTCTGAAACGCCGGATTTGAACAGCGACGGCGGGTAGGGAGCCGCGTCACCAAACAACAAAATCCACTTGGTCACCTGGTCGTCCAACGTCCATGGCAAGTCATTCACGGCATCATAGAGTCCGACGTCCGTCATTTCATAAAAGTATGGCTCACCGGTTTCCGGCTTGAGCGATTGAACGGCCTGGGCGATCGATGATCGGTCGGAGGTGAAGAATTTTTGCGGAAAGACAACGGGTCCCGATGGCGATCCCTCGTCGCGATAAACCACCATCGCCACGCGAACTTCACTCTTTCTGCATTTGCGAAGATCGTCCAACATTTGTTGAATGTGGTCGCGAACACCCGCGAGATCGCCGGCCATACTCTCGGTTCCATCGACAACGATCGCGATCTCCAGGTCCAAGTCACCCTCGGCGGCGAGATCCAGAAAACTTCGCTGTAGCAATCCCATCGTCTTCCGCTGCGGCGCTCGGATGGGCGAAAAAATCGAGGCCAGCGCCGAACCAGCTGCCGTCCGATCATCCGCGTCAGCGGGCTCATTCGCCCCCGACGCTGGGCCAACATTCTCGCCTCCCGACTCGCCCGCGTTTGGTGGGATGGCATCGTCATTGGCCGGCGCGTTGACGGCAGCCGACGCATGCGCGTCGACGGTGGTTGACGACACATCGGCCGCTGGCCTCTGTGTCGGGCCGCCACAGCCGATCGTGACCACCGAAACGAACAGAACCAGCAACGTCACAAACTGACGCATTGCGCAAAACCTGGGCGTGAGGGAGCTGCCTATCTTCATGTCGGTAGGATAACATAATGTTAGAGATGAGAACTTTCGGCGGCGGCTTTACGCAAAGAAAACAGAGGGTCGCTTCGATCGCCGCTCCGCAACGTCGTGACAAGCGGAAACGCGAGCCGGTTGGCTGGCTCGCATTGTCACTGTTCACAGCCGCCATCCTCGCTCCGTCGTGGTCCGGCGCCCAGCAGGACGCGCAAGAGGTCGGCGCCGTTGCAATCGGCGCCGTTGCAAAACGCAAGGCCCGCTGCAAACGCAAGGCCCGCTGCAAACGCAGGGCCCGTCCCACAGTCGACGGGTCTGCCTGCCGAGAGTGAGTTGCCGGGAACCGAACGGGCCGACCAAGCGGTCGACAGTGGCGCAACTTCCGAAAATCAATTACCGGGTCAAGTTCCCTCCACAGCGGTCCCCAAGGACCAGGGGGAAGACAGGTTGCCGGGGGATAAACGGGAAGCGAGCGCCGAGGAGGATCGAACGTCCGCTGCCCTTCCCGGTCAGATTCAACCGTTACTGCGACTTGACTTCGAGGGACATACGGGAGTGATTCGTACGTTGGACATTG
Organism: Pirellulaceae bacterium; assembly: GCA_963734865.1. Lineage (GTDB taxonomy): Bacteria > Planctomycetota > Planctomycetia > Pirellulales > Pirellulaceae > CBDCUW01. The sequence continues at coordinate 140,718 of CAVTIV010000013.1, read as the reverse complement.
GTGATCGCGGCCAAACACTGGTCACCGGTGGGGAAGACAAAGATCTTCATGTCTGGCGACGAACGGAGCTTGGCGAGACGGGTTGGCTGCATCGCCGCACGATTCGCTGGCCGATCACGCGCGGACCGCGCGGACGAATTTACGCGACGTCACTGCGCGGTGATTTGGTCGCCTTTGCCGGTCATGGGGCGTTTGGCACCGCTGGAGAAATCCGCGTGGTCGATGCGGCTTCGGGAGAATTGAAGCAAACCTTGGTCGGCGATCATCGAAAAGTGATCACGTCACTGGCCTGGGCTCCGGGCGAATTGCTGCGTCTCGTTTCCGTTGACATGGAAGGTCTGCTCACGCGTTGGCAGCCTGATCCGGCGACGGGAATTTGGGTAGCCAAGACACTGGTGCCCAACGACACCACAAAGTATGGCCCCCAATGGGCAGAATTCATTCGCTCGCGTCGAGGTTTTGTTCCGTTGACGTTTTCCGGCCCCGACCATGTCGTCGTTGCTCAATTCGCCGGCCTCGTGACGGAACCGCAGATGGAGGCAAAATGGCATTTAGCAAGAATCGATCTTGATCTTCGTGAGGGTGCTTCCCAACTGCTAACCGACTTGGACCATCTTTCCGCCGTCCTCGACTGCGCGTCGACGCCTGACGGCCGGGTTCTTGCCTCTTGCGACGGTGTCGGATCGATTGGTCTGTGGTCGATCGACGGCAACAAGGTGACCAAGGCACGGCAGTTCCAGCCTCCCGAGCCGCCGCTGTTTATCGATCTCGACGCCAGCGGCAAGCGGTTGCTCGTTGGAACGCGACAAACGGATGCCACGCCGACGGCAAAATTGCAACTCTGGGATCTGCAGGTCGATCCGCCGGCGTTGATCTCCGAGAAATCGTTGTCCACGAATCCACTTGCCGGTGTGCTGGACTCCGATCACCGCCAAGCGATCGTGTCTCAATCGAGCCGGATCGAGATTCATTCATTCGATGATTCAGGTGCCTTCTCCGAAGCGGATCCGCAAGAATTGACCATTCCCGCGAAACCGGTTTTGCGAGTTGCCTTTTCGCGTGAAAACGATCCTTTCCGAATTGCCTTTAGCAGCGATCGCGGTGCGGCGGGTCAGGAAAGGTTCGACGGTGTATTTGATTTGACCGCGAGCAAGCTGCTTGGCCGTAGCCCGATCGATCCCGATGATTTCTTACCGGCCCAGAGAACGGCAACCAAGTGGGACTTTCAACAGGTTGTCTTGGGGCCCGACGAGTCGGCAGCGGTTGGTGCCGGGAAGCCGCGAGGCGAGTATCAGCTGCGTGAAGGCGATCAACCGAGAGGCGATTTACCGTTCCAATATGATCGCCATGGAGCACCATCGGCGATCTGCACGCTGCCCAAGCCGTCCACGGGTAGCGAAGAGCCTGATGAACAGCCAGCGACGGGGGCGGTGATCGTGGGAACCAGTGGCAGAAACGACATCTACGTTTATTCCGCCGACGATTCCAATCCGCCCAAGCTGATGCGTCACTTTCGCGGCCATTCCGGGACCGTCGAGTCGCTATCAACGTCGGCCGATGGCCGGTACCTGGTCAGCGGCGGCGAAGACTCGACGATTGCGATTTGGAACCTCCAAGATTTGTACAGCGCATCGCCATCGGTCAACCTGTGGGGTGTCGAATTTGAAGTGGACAATGACCGGTTGGTTGCGGCCGAGGTGCGTGAAGACGGCCCCCTTTACTTCCGCGGTGTGCGCGACGGTGATCGGCTGGTTTCGATCCAATGGGCAGATCAGACCGGTAACGTCTCTGCCGAATCGAATGCTGACAAGATGTTCGATCATTTGTTGACGGCGCCGTTCGATCAAATGGTCACCTTCCAGTTCTCTCGGTTTGGACGAGCAAGACCTTTATTTCAAAGTTATCCCGCCTGGCGGCCATTGGCGACATTGTTCGTTGACCAGACACGGGAATGGGCGTTTTGGACGCCCGCCGGGTATTACGACGCCTCGTTCAATGGGCATCACCGATTCGGGTGGCAGATCAACAAGGGAATCGATCAGACGCCCGACTATTTTCAGGCTGCACAGTTTCGACAGTCCTTGGAGCGACCCGAGATCCTACGTCGGCTGTTGGCCACCGGCAGCTTGCCGGCCGCGATGAGACAATCGTTGAGTGGAATCGGACCGCCGCAAGGCGAAGGAGCGATCGTCAACCAATATCTCAATCAACCCAAAATCGAACTGACACAAATTGTCGGGCTAACCGGTGGGCAAGAGACCGTTCTCTTCCAGCTGGCTGACGGGGAACAACCGAAAGGGAACCAGCAGCCAGATAGTGAAGCAAACACAGGGGGTGGGCTGATCTTCGCAGGCGATCGGCTGCGGGTGACTGCGAGAATCACGGTTCCGTTAGGCGCCACACTGATCGATCCCAGGGCATTTGTCAGTGGCGTTCCCGCCGTATCGCGGACGAAACTCCCTGACGAAGAAGGCTCTGGCGGTGTGCAGAATTACCGGTGGGAATTCCGATTGCCACGTGACCAGCATTTGCAACTGGAAATCTTGGCCGCGACCGAAGCGGAAGCACTCGATCGCGTGATTGTGGAGTTGGAACATCCGATCGGACATCCGCCGCAACACAAACCGAGGCTGCACGTACTGGCAATCGGCGCCGGCAACTATCCCGATCCGCAGATTCAATCGCTCGATTTTGCCGCCGACGCCGCACGGAAAGTGAGCCAACTTTTCCGCGATAAGTCGGCGTCGATTTACCAGACCACCGCCGATGAGCTGGTGGATCAGGACGCAACGCGGCCGCTTTGGCGAGTTTTTGCTCAACAAGCCGCACAGCAATTGAGCGAGACCGTTTCCCCGGATGACCTGGTGATCATGTACTTGTGTGGACACGGACTCCGCGATCGGCAAACCAACCAATGGTACTTTGTCACCGCTGATGCGCGATACAGCGATCTGATGAGTGAACAATATGCCGACTGTCTCTCGTTCAGCGATCTGGCCTCTTTGGCCAAGCTGCCGTGTCGAAAGCTGGCAATCCTGGATTCCTGCCACAGCGGTGCAGTCCAGCCCTTGATGCAGCGAGACGACCTCAAGAGTGCACTGCGGTTTTTGCAAGATGATGTCGTGCTTACCCTGACCGCAAGTGAAGGAGACGAAGAGGCGGCCGAACAGCGTGAAACTCAGATGGGACGTTTCACAACAAAACTGGTCCAAGGGCTGCAAGGATCGGCCGATGAGAACCACGACAACCTCGTCACGCTGGATGAACTGGTCGCGTATGTCACTCGGACAGTCGCGGATGAATCCGAACAGGAAGGAATGCCTCAGCATCCAACGGCCAGCCCGCACTACCTGCTGCGAACGCTTCGGCTTCCGTTGACCGCCGTGCCCGGGAATTGACCATCGCTGGAGCGATCGAATCGCCGCTGATCGAATCGCCGCACGAGGGGCGTTAATCTGCGTCGTCTCGGTAAGATACTCTGGTCCGGAAGCATTGTGGTGCAGTACCGGTATCGCGGATGTCGAAAATACCAGTAAGTAGGTTTGTACCGAAAATATGCGTCATGCGCAGGATGCCGACGATGTCGATTGCCAGAGACCTTCGAAAACTGATCACGCGAGCACGACATGCTGCAGTGATCATCGTTTTTTGTGGCAGCTCAGCGACAACCGGCTATTCACAAGTGGTCGATCTTCCGACCAGCCCGCTGGGTGCCGACCCAGCGACTGCGGCCCAGCCACCGACCCCTGAGCCACCTCGCTTATCGGCTCCGGGTGCACAACCACCCCCTGTGACCGCGCCCGGCGAGCCGACGATCCAGAGTCCGTCGGACCAATCGGGCCCGCTCAACTTCAATCCCAATGCCCCCATCAACGACTTGGCTCCGCCGCCTCCGGGATCGCTTTCGTTGCCGCAAACGGCACAGGGTGTCGGCGGCAGAGCAAGCCGATTGGGTGCAACGTCGTCATCATTCTCGGGTTCGCCGACGATCATGGGAGATTTCTTCGGCAATGGGCTGGGGACGATTTCGGGGACACAGGTCGTGTCATTCGGTCAGCACTCCGCGGGGACGATTCTGACGCCAACCTCGCCGGGTGCAGGCAACGCAACGATCGTGTTCGAGTTCGGCGGTGACGTTGTCCCCAACGACATCTTCACCGTTGGCGTGGGACAGGATCTTGTGACTCCGACCGACGGTGCCGATACGTTCATGATCGCTGAGCCGCTTCCACCCAACGATGCGCTGACTTCGCCTGGTCCCGGTTACGTGTTTGATGGCGGAACGGCGGTCTATACCAACAGCAATTCACCGGGCGCGACGACGGCGGTCAGCGGGGCCTACCAAAACGGAGAACAATGGTACGTCGCTTACACCTATTCCCGTTCGTTTGGCATCAACCCAAACACGGGCGCCGCGATTCGTCCGATCCCCGAACCGGGCATTGCCTCTCGACGCGTGAAAATTGCCGAGAATTTTAGCCCCGAGGTCCGCGACCGATTCTTCAGCAACTACAACTTTTTCAACGATGCCTTTGGCGGACTCGGTGACATCAGTCGATATGTGATCGGTTTCGAGAAAGTGTTGTTTGACCAACTGGTATCAATCGAGGCTCGGTTACCAATGGCGGGCACTTATGGAAGTTATCAATCGCTCGACAATGCCCCCAATCGCGACTTCGAGTTAGGCGACCCGGCGCTGATCCTAAAAGGCGTCTTATTGCGAACCGATCGGATGATTTGGAGCGGCGGCATGGGAGTCACCGTCCCGCTGGCCGACGACACTGTGATTCAGAGCGGCCGCCAGAAGATCATTGAGATCAAGAACGAAACGGTCCATTTGCTGCCCTTCACGGGATTGCTGTTGCGAATGAGCCGCGACACATTTTTCCAGAGCTATCTGCAGCTCGACGTGGTTACCAACGGGGACCCGGTGTTCGGCAATTTGACGGGCGGACCGCTGCCGCTGCTCGGGAAATTTACCGATTCGACACTGCTGCACGCTGACGTGGCAATGAGCCACTCGATCTATCGCAACCGTCATTCGCGATTCGTCAAACAGATGATCGCCAATGCCGAAGTTCACTACACCGGCACACTTCAAAAATCGGACTTCATTTCCAGCAGCGGATTGACGTATACGAACCTGAAACCCAACTTCAACATCGTCAACACAACGCTGGGGATGCACCTGGTCCTATCGAACAACCTGATCGTTTCGCCGGGAATGTCGATCCCGTTGCGTAACGGCTTGGACGAGCAGTTCGACTATGAAGCGCTGGTGCAGGTCAATTACCTGCGCTAGGCCTATTTGCTGTCCATCTTCCAAACCGGGTCGACGAGTTCTTCGCGGCGAGTGAGTGCGTCGACCACTCGGCCCAGCAGGACGACGCTGGGATTGTCTTCGGGATGGTCGTAAACCAACGACGCCAGTTGACGGGCGGCGCCAGTCAAGTCGCTGGTGGCAAACGATTCAAGTGCGGATTCGTATCGGTGAGCCATCTGCCGCCAGTCTTCGTCGGCACCTTCTTTCAGTTCGTGCAAGCCGACCGGTTCGACAATTCCCAGCGGTTTGACGACCGCCAAGCGGCGATGATCAAATGCCCGACCCACCGCTTCGGCCGTAGAATCGGTGATCAGACTTGCCACCCCGAGTTTCTTGGTGATTCCCTGGACCCGGCTGGCCAGATTCACAGTGGGACCCAGCGGCCCGTATTTGAATTTCACTTTCGAGCCAGTGTTTCCCACACGTGCGATTCCGGTGTTGACGCCAATTCCAAAACCGAACTTATCGGGAGTGATCTCCTTCCATCGCTCTCGCAACGGTTCGGTCAGACTGAGCATCTCGACAGCGGCACGGCAGGCCCTGACGGCGTGATCGGAGTGCTCGACCGGCGCTCCCCACATCGCCATCAACTCATCGCCGACGTAGTCAACCAACACGCCATCGGTGCGTATCACGCATTGACTCAATTCGGTCAAAACATCATTGATCCACTCGATGGTACGCTGCGGTCCGACGCGTTCGGAGATTGCGCTGAAGCCACGAATATCGCAAAACAGAACCGTCACTTCGGCATCGCGACCCTCCAGCAAATCGTCGTTTTGTTCCAACCGCTCGGCAACCTCTGGCGAAAAGAATTGCGTCATGGACGAACGAATCGCCTCCTGGCGTTGCCGGTTGATTCCCGATCCGACCGCACCAGCCATCACCTCTAACAGCGCAGCTTCCAAATCGCCAATCGGCGTGTCTCGGCCGGCCGAACCGAATTTTCGGTCACCATAAAGTGCGCCGATGACATTTCGATTCTCATCCAAAATCGGTGCCGCGACGGCGCGATCCAGCACCATCATCGAAGAATCGGTGGTGTGCAAATAATTGTTCGGGTCATAGATGATCGTCTTACCGGTTCTCAAGACACGATCAAGCAAGGACCGACTGTATGATGGTGCGGGGTCCCCTTTGTCGCCGGTTGTTTCTTGCTCGTTCGCGTAGACCGACCGGATTGTCCACTGGTCACCCGTTCGCAACAGCGCGAGTGCCCGGTCCAATTCGATCATCGTCGCCACGCTACGTACGGCCGAGTCAAAGAACTCGTTGGATCCGGCGGCTTGCTGTACCACCGTCAACGCCGAACGGACCAAGTCGACCGCGATCCGTCCCTGATCCTCTTTGTTTTGCCCCCCCAAAAGCTCGTTAAACCGCACCGGCGCGACGTTCTCCATCGTCGATTCGACTGGCACCGAGAGCGTTCGAAATTCGTGCCGCTGCCGTCACTCGTGGAAGATACCACGCTATCGGGAGCACACGATTGCACGCGTACCGTCCGGTTTTCCGGCAACGACACCACGATTTCATCGGCCGCCTCGAAAGCCTCGCCAGGACCAAGAGGCGCCGCGTCGGTTCCAACATAGAACGACAATCGGGGGTGAATATTCGAGATCCGCAATTGTCCTTCCGTCGATGACTCGACTCGCAGCGCCTGGCGCGGGATCGATCGAGCGGATAGCGGCGCGATGACCAATCGTTGACTCGAGACCAGATCTTGCAGCTCCAGGGGTCCAGAATCACCTTCCTGTTGGCGGCCGATCTCGAGCGGGGTCTTCGAAATACCGGTCCAAAGTTCCGTTTTCCCCTCCCAGACGCTGACTTCGATCTTGTGCACTGATTTCCTTCCCTCAACACTCATTGCCACGGTTGAACAAGATCGTACCGTGTATACGGCTTCGGGTCACACCGTAAGAGCGTCCCAGCGGTGGCCCAAAGCAAATTCTGGCCCATCCGACGCACCCCCCCTCATGCGAGGGCATCGCCGTCGACAGCCAGCTCGCCAATTCGGCAATGCCAGAGTCGCCAATTCGGCAATGCCAGCGGCGGAAGACTGGCGACTCCAGCTACAATGCCATCCCGCGTACTTTCTGTTGACAGCGGACTCGCCTGTTCCAATTTCCCATCCAGACGCCCGAACCATGCCCCAACACTGCCGGACCGTTTCGATCATCCTCGTATCATTGGTCATCGCATGCCGTGGCAGCGACGCCCAGACACCGACCGCGCCCACTCGTTTCGCCGGCACCGGCAACCCGCCGGCGCTCGACACCGCTTATCGATCGCAGCAGCCATCGGGGGCGGCGAGTGAAATCCCGTTGGGCAATCCATTTGGGGTAGAGATTGTCGGCCAATCGGTTTACCTGACGACCATTGACGACCATTGCATTTGGCAGACCACGCTCGAGGGCGACCGGCTAAGGCGGATCGCGGGGACAGGCGAAATCGGTTACAGCGGCGACGGCGGGCCAGCGCTGGAAGCACGTTTCAATTGGCCTCATGAAGTTCGTGTCGACGAGAATCAAAACCTGTTTGTCGCGGATACTCGAAATCATGTCATTCGCCGCATCGACGGCAAAAGTGGCGTGGTGACGACGTTGGCGGGTAATGGAACGCCTGGCTTCGCCGGTGACGGCGAGACGGCGACGCACGTCCAGTTCATGCAACCGCACAGTGTCGTGCTGGACCAGCGCGGCGGCCTGCTGGTGGCAGATACACAGAACCATCGCTTGCGGCGCATTGACCTGAGCAGCGGAGTCGTTGAAACCATCTCGGGCACCGGCGCGGCAAAGATGCCCATCGATGGTGCAGATGCGAAGAACTCTCCGCTGTTTGGTCCCCGATCCTTGGCCGTTGACTCGGAATCGATTTGGATCGCGTTACGGGAAGGAAATAGCATCTGGCGAATCGACCGCGCGAGCGGCACCATGGAGCACATCGCCGGAACCGGAAAAAAAGGCTACTCCGGCGACGGTGGGGCACCACTGCTGGCAACGTTCAATGGTCCCAAAGGGCTGGTCCTCGACGATCAAGGCCGCCTGCTCGTGGTTGATACCGAAAATCACGCCATCCGGCGAATCGACTTGAAAGCCGGAATCGTCTCAACGGTATTGGGTGGGAAGGTCGCCGATTCGACCGCGCATTTGAAAAGGCCTCACGGCATATCGTTTCAGGCAGATCGTGGTTTTTTTGTTGCGGATTCAGAAAACCATCGCGTCCTGATTCGGCGCTGAAGTCAACGTCTTGTGCTGCGATTGCCCCGCACGCGGCCGATTCGCATTTCGCTGGGCGGCGTTACGAATCGGACGAGTGCCGGTCGTTCAAGCCGGCTTTGCTTTCAGCTTTTGATCGACCAAAGTTCGGAAGTTCTGCCACACGGGATCGCTTTCAAACATGTCACGCCTGGCAACGACAAATTGTCTCGCGTCGCGTCGAGAGATGGCGATTGCGTCATCACTGACACTGGCCAACTGCATCAACCCCCACGGAACGACGGTCACGGTAACGCCAAAATCGGAAGTGATTCCCAAATCATTGGCGAACGCCGTCAGGTAACAAACGGGGTGCCCGCCAGTATTGGCGTCCCGAATCCGTTGGATCATTGGGCGCAGAAAGAACGCGATCCCGTAAACCCCGATCATGATCGGCACCGCCAGCCGGCCTAGCCCGCCGAGCCAGGCGATACCGACCAGGACGGTGCTGGCGAAGATCACCAGTCCTGTCATCATCAAATAGGCACGCATCGGCCGTATTCGTCTTGGCGCTGCGGCGGGAAAGAGTCTCAGATCGCGGGTGCTGAAGATCCCCTCGAATGCGATCGCGTCATCAGGCAGATCAACACTGCGACCACGACGACGGCTGCGAATCAGTAGGCGATTGTCATGCCGACGCGACTCATGCGTCGATGAATCGTCGGCCGCGATCCCAATGCAGCGAACCACCGCAGTGATGCGATCCCAGTCGTTAAGATTCGACAGCATCGATGCGGAAATCAGAATCGGTTGATGGGGGTGCAATGAAGGAATCAACGCTACGATTCTCTCACCGATCACCCCGCCATCGAACCAGCCCCAGCGGAAATAGCTTTCCGCACCGGCACGTTTGATTCGCAGGCCATACTCACTCAATCCGCCGTGCACCGTTGCGTCCCAATATGGATTGGAGGAACGGAACACGGACCTTCGATAAGGAACAAGCGATGCCGCAAGCGTGATTCCGACCAATCCGATCGCACCAATCGAGACCAACACCATTGCACCGCCGGTTGCGATCGCGGTAACCAGCACGATGAATGCGATGATCGACCCGACCATGAACATCGATCCGCAACCGACGTACTCATGGGAATACAGATAGTCATCCAAGTCTTCTCGGCTGAGGGCGCCCGAAAACGAATGGGTCCTGCCGCGAACAATGTCTCCAGCGTCAGTGCCGTCTCGGGCAACAACGTTTCGGTGTTCGGCGGTGCATACGGATTGGTTTCGGAATCACTCATCAAGCGGTCGCTGCCTTCGCCGGGTCGCTGGCGCGATCTCGCGCAATCCTCTTGAATTGCTGCCACTGCTGCTCGGATTCGAACATGTCGTTTCGCAGTGTCATGAACCCCAGGTGCTCTAAGTCGGCCAGCACGATTCGGTCGTCTTCGTCACTTTTGATGAACCATTCAGACCAATGCGATTCTCTGGCAGCACTGCCATAATCCATCGTGATCACCTGATTCGTCGCAAATCCCCGTTGCTGAAAAGACAAATCGTCCAACCGTCCTCCGGTTCGCTGCCTGATCCACAGCCAAACTGTGACGACGGTGAAAACAATCACGACGACTAGCAGGAGCGTGGATGTCGGCTCAATATCGTAACCGGCTCCGCGCAGCAGAATCCCAGCGATTCCGGCCACGATGGCGGCGATTCCCATGAGTGCGATTGCCCAATAAAAGATTGCCCGTGAGAGAATCCTTTTGTCGGCCACTGCTCTGCCAAGCTTGCGGATGTCAATGCCGGTAACCCGACCAGAAAAAACGGTCGCATCGGATGGTGCGGAAATCAGCGGCTCGCGATGCTCGTCGCTGATCATTGCTTTTGACCGAGAAATGCGTTGCTCTCGAATGGCTTGCTGTTGTTCACTACAGTGAATCGCTTCGGCAATCGAGCGTAACAGGCTCCAGTCATCAGCCGACGAAACGGTGGAGTGCGAGATGATGCGATAGAGCTTGGGTTGCAATGCGGACTGAAACGCGACGATCTTGTCACTCGAAAACGCGTTCGCCACGCTGGACCACAGCACGACCGTATGCTCTGTACCCTGGCGCACCTGGTAACCGCTGCGATCCACCCAACCTTCGATCGGTCGATCCCAATGAGCATTGAAGGCCAAAAACTCCGACAGACGGTACGATCGGCTTAACAGGCTAACCATGACCAAGAACAGCAACGCCAATCCGACGGCGCACATGATCCATGGCCAACTCGCATTCATCAACACGATCAACGTGCCGAAGATGATCGGGAACAACAAGATCCATTTGTGCCCCGGCGTCGTCGTCAACGACATCAACTCTTCTAGATCCTGCGAGTTGATCTGTCCCGAAAAACGGATCTGAGTTCCGTAGCCCAATTCTGCGGGCAGGATCGATTCGATCTCTGCCCCCGTGAGCATTGCCGAAGCTGTGGTCGATGTTGGGCTGATAGGGATTGATCACGGGCGAATTGTCAGACATTGACCCGTACTCCAGCGGAAAGCGTGACTGGTCAATCGTGCAACAATTGAAGGTCGGCGTCGACATACCGATTCGACACTTTCTGTTCGCTGCACTCGACGAAATAATTCCACTCCTCGCGAGTGAAATCCCATGTCAAATCCCTGACTTCGCCATCATGAAACGTCTTTGGCAGACGTACACGGACGCGGTCAAAGGGAACAAACGCTGGCGCGGGAATTTGTTCCGGGACTGGGTTCATCACCTTGATCAATTCAATCATCGCATTCCGCAGATTCGCATGTTGCGACGGCGTCACATCATTGACGATCTCCTTGCCGGAGTGTCGATGCACCACCTTGATCGCGGCCGACGGCGAACCATCCGACGGCGTAAAGGCGTGAATAGCGATATCTTCAGAACGGATTTGCACGATCGTCTACGCCAGCGTCGGATGAGGTCGGATCGATGACCGAATGGGGACGTCGGAAAGAATCGCCCGCCATCAACAGTTTAGCCGATCGTCACTGCCCAAATCCAATCCAACGGGCAACCGCCGGCCGAATCATTCGGCAGGGGAGTCGCAAACCCTTCTGATCGATGGGCCTTCGATCCGAGCACTCGCGGCTAACTGAGGGAAGGTGGTGGAGATTCCGACAAGGGGCTGAGATAGAGTGTTTCGGCGCGCAGCTTGCGAGCTTTGGGACGCAGCAGGGCGGCAGCCGATTCCAACAGGTCACGCCGGCTGACTTGACCCACCAGCGCGCCATCCTCAACCACCGGCAGGCGTCGATAAGGGGTGTTGAGAAAGACCTGGGCAATGCTCAGCAGATCTTCGCTGGGATGCGTTGTCTTGGCATTGCGGTCCATGAAGCTGCCGACATCCGCCGATGTTAACTCATCACACAGCGGGGAGTCTAAATATCCACGCTCGGACTTATCGACGACTTCCTTGGCAAGACGCAATTCGGCACGCAAGACATCGCGGCGACTGATCTGGCCGGCCAAAAAGTCTTTGCTCAGAATCGGCAGCCTGCGATAGGGCGTCTGCTGAAACTTATGAGCGACCTCGAGCAGGCTCGTATCTTCGTCGATGATACGATTGCGGTCCTGATTCATGTAAGCGCCGACAAACGTCCCAGGCAATTGATCGTACGCCGCCGCGATCAACACTCGCATCGCCGTCTTTTCAGAAAAGATGCCCAGAAAATTTCCGTCCCCGTCGACAACCGGTGCGCCAGAGATACGTTTGCTAAGAATGTGATCCACTGCCTCAAAGACATCGACGTTGGGGGTTAGCGTCGTTAGGTTGCAGGTCATGAACTCGCGCGCACGCGGAACGTGCATACCGACACGATCAGCCAACTCGACGGTGGTCGTCAGCGCATTCATGCTGCACTTTTCCGAAAACACGCCCAAGTATTCGCCGTCCTCGCTGACCACCGGCGCCCCCGAGATGTTCGTTCTCAACAAACGAGTCACACCATCCAAAACACTTGTCTGCGGATCCAGAGTGATAAGTTTCCGCCTCATAAAATCTTGTGCGGTTTGCAATGTTGACATATCAACTCTTTCAAGAGTGGAAGAAAAGTTCGCCCAGAAAAGTTCATTGGGGTGTGATTTCTCCATCCCCTGTGCGTCAACGTAGACTTCACACGAATTGAAGTCAAACTTTTTGGGCCCTATCGCTTGTGAAATAATGTACAAGCTCAGCGGTTGCCTTTTCCAATGTTGCCCAGTCGCGACTTGTACTCCCAGCGATTCTTCCATTCGCTGAAGAATGGCTTGTATTGTTCGAGCTCGGTCCAAAATCGCGGTGACGGCTCATTGGGATCGACCTTCCCCTCGGGATAATCCTTACCGGCAAAGCTTGCATCGACCGACTTGTTCCAGGCTATTAATGTCTGTTGGAGACGTTTGGTAACCTCGGGACTTTCCGCCGCGATGTCTTTCGTTTCACCCGGGTCGTCCACCAGGTCGTACAACTCGAACTTTCCGCGACCGAGATCTGTCGTTAGCAGCTTGTACTGGTTGTCAACCAACGCGGTCCGCCCGAGGTGTCGAAACGGAATCGGCTTTTCCCGGCGTGGTAAATCTTCGCTGAAAAGCGGTCGCAGGCTGATGCCATCCAATGGTCGATCGTCGGGGTAGCTGACGCCGACGACGTCAAGCAGCGTCGGCATGATGTCCAACACGCTCGCCGGGTAATTCGTGACTCGCGCGGCAGTGATCTCGGAGGGCCATTCGATGATTCCCGGAACTCGCAATCCCCCTTCGTAAATCGTTCCCTTGAAACCTCGCAGCGGTGCGACGGTGGACGGTTCGATTTTGGGCAAACCGCCATTGTCACTACAAAACCAGACCAGTGTGTTGTCGGCGATTCCAAGCTCACGCAGTTTCGCACGTAACGTGCCGATGCTGCGGTCCATGGCGACCAGTTCGCCATAGTGATTCCGCGATTGCTCATCCAGATCTTGGAACGGTTTCATGTCCTCGGCGGCAGCTTTGAATGGGCTATGCGGCGTGCCGTACCAAATCACCGTAAAGGAAGGCACGCGCGAGCGACGCTGTCGATCAATGAAGTCGAGAGCCTGGTCGACGATGATCTCGGACGAATCACCCTTGAACTCTTCGAACTCACCGCGTCGGCTCATGATCGGATCACGGTCAAAATAATTGGTGACCGACAACCAATGATCGAATCCGAATTCCCCTGGGTTGTGGTCATCGGTATGCAGAATCGGTACACCGGGGCCTCGCAGCGCATTGAGGTGCCATTTGCCGAAATGGCCGGTCACATAACCCGCTTTTTGCAGCAGGCGGGCGATCGTGATCTCTTGCCGTCGCAAACCGTACCCGTGGCTCTCGACACCGGTGCGATCGTTCGCGCGTCCGGTCAAGACGCTGGCTCGCGTCGGCGAACAAACCGGCGCACCGGCATAGAATCGATCCATCCTCAACCCCGCCGCGGCCATCGCATCAAGGTGAGGGGTTTTTAACACGGGGTGTGAGTAGTATCCGGTTTCCGCCCAGCCTTGATCGTCGGCCATCACCAACACGATATTAGGAAATTCCGCGGCCGCGACCCAGCGTCCTACCAACAACAGCGGCATGGCGAGAAGCACAAAGACGGTCACGGCAACAGGGAAAGCGATCCCAGGGCGGTTCCGCATCGGAATCGATCGCCCAATGATCGGACGTGTCTTGGAGACGAGATCTATGATCGAGTGGCCAGTCATCGGGGAATCTTTCGGGGAACGTGAGGGTCCGGAAATCGTTTCGATTTGCGGCGTGAATGTGTCAGATCGCTGTTCACAATCTTACTCGAGTGGCGGGTACTTTTCGCCGTCGCTAGCGTTCTGGATTGGAAGAGTTGCTTGATGGTGGCTTCGGACCGACAATGAGAGTGATCCTAGCGGGCGAACCGATGGACAAGTCTTCGCTCGCCACCCGATGACAGCGCTCGCCACCCGATGACAACGCTCGCCACCCAATGACACCGAGGATTCATGATGTCAGCTGTCATCACCGTCTCGAATGGTACCGATTTTCTTCGAATCAGCAGAGACGATTTGGAAACTGCCAAGCGAGTTGGTTTCTATCAACCGGCTGACCACGGGTTGACGATTGTTGGGAATCGTGAGCGATTGTTCGAGATTCCGATATCGGATGTTGCTGCGGCGAGCGAAAAGGGCTTTCGCGATCTACTGGAGCGGGAACGGTCGCAGCCGGTGTTCCGTAAACTGCCGCTGCAGAAGCTGGTGATCGCGACCAACCGCGTCGCGGTGGAAAGCGACACTTCGGATTCGATCGACTCGCTGCTGCTTGATGGCCTCAGCCAATCCGAGCGAGAGGCGGAGCAGCTGCGTTTGGAGGCCGAACAAAGGCTCGCCGATCAGGATGGTTGGCGGTGGTATGTGCTTTTCTTGCGAATGTGGATGGCAGCCAGAAAGCAGATGTTGCTGTATCACTTGCGGGGCAGTGGTGTCAGCATCGCGGTTCATATTTCCCTGTTTTTGATTTTTGCAAGCTTGCTGTTGAAGACCAAACAAGACCCGCCGGCCCTGTTGATGAGTTCGGCACCTGCCAGCGAGATGGTCGAAGAGATTGTCATCGAGCCGTTGCCGTTGGACATCAGCGAGCCGACCGAGACCAACGAGACCGATTCGCCGCCGGAGGCTGAACAGGTCGCGATGAACTTGACCGAGGCGGTGGTCGCGCCAAATTTCATGGCGGCCGTCAGCGGCGACGTCGTCAAAGCACCGGCGATGCCATCGAACGATCCGGGCCAGGGCAAGGTTATCTCCAGTAAACGCAGTTTTTTCGGCAGCAAGAGCTCCGCGACGGACTACGTATTCGTGATCGACAACTCCAACAGCATGACCAACGGGAGGTTCGAAACGGCGCTCAATGAACTGATGATCGCGGTGCAAGGGTTAACGCCTCGGCAACGCTTCTATGTCATCTTTTACAGCGATACCGCCTACCCGATGATGCATCCGAACGCTGTGAAAGAACTGCAGCCGGCGACTCCACGAAACAAGGAATTGCTCTTTTACTGGCTGCGATCGGTCCAGCTTTGCTTGCGGACCAATGGTACCGAAGCGATCCAGATGGCATTTGATCTCGAGCCAGACATCATCTATGTCCTGGGCGATGGTGCCTTTACCGACAAAGCCGCCAAGTACTTTGCATCCAAGCCGCAACAGAAAATTCCGCTGCACACGTTGGGCATGGAAGTCAAACCGCAAGATGCAGCCGATTTCCGACTGCTCGCCGAAAGGAATGGCGGTACCTACAAAGACGTCGGTGTGGCAATCGGCGCGGCCGAGATGTGGCGGAATCAGCCGCGCCCCAGGAATAGCTCACGAGGTCCAGTCTGGGGAATTACCTTGAAACCCGCCCCCAAACTCTAACGGTTTGTCATCCCTTTGCCTGACTTCATTGAATGACACATCTCGCCCAATGCCCCGCTTGTCATTCTCAATACCAGGTCGAAGGTACCGACGTCGGAAGTACCGTTGAGTGCGATTGTGGTGCGGTCCTGTTTGCCTGCGCCGCCAGCGGCTTCCCTCGAGTGCCGGTATTTTGTGCCAATTGCGGCAAATACGAGGAGGTCGATCCACATGATATCGGTCGATCGATGCCATGCGAGTGCGGTTACGTCGTTACCGTTCCGGATATCGTGCTTCGGCTTTCGATTACCGCCGGCAAATCGTTGACGGAGGTTTCGATCGACGACGACGCGTCGCTCGCCTGTCCGCAATGCGGGATCGAGTACGAGGTCACCGCGCAGGACGTCGGCGCGAAGGCGGAATGTGATTGCGGCTGCATTTTCGAGGTCAGGGCGGATTCCTCCGGTTGTATCGTCGCAAATCCGGTCGATCGGCCGATGATCGTGCTGGCTGCGGAAGATCCTGGCAGCAGCGCTCCGCGACATGCGATCGACAGCAAGAAACGGGTGCCCTGGTTATCGGTGTTCAGTTTTGCGTCGGTCGCGGTATTTCTACTGACGTCGATCGCCATCTTCCTGATGCGAGAAAAGTCGGACCCTCCCGACGGTGCGGAGCGACCTGACCCAGGCGATGTCGCGATCGCCGCAGTCGAGCCCGCTCGTTCTGCGCCAGCGGTCATCGGGACGACGGTGAACGAAACTCAGTCTGTTGCGAAGTCAAACTCGTTAGCGGACAACGCGGCCGAAGTGGTTGCCGATGATTCGCGGCGGAATGGGGTTCGGACTCGACGACCGACGCCACCGAAGTCAGCTTCGCGAGCAAATTCCCGTGCGACCGCGGCGGCAATCGGAGCATCGACTGCCGCCGATCAAAGACCGAACAAACTGCCAGCACTCTCGGCCGCTCGGCCGTTCGTTCCGATCATTGAGCCGCGACCGGTCGGGTACACCTTTGATCGCGCGTTCGGTGAGGCGTTTCAGGCATTTGAGCGGACCACGAATCTGAAGAAGGAGGCCGAACGGTCGCAGGACGCCGCTGATATCGCTGCCTACCACACGCAACTCGGAAAGACACTGGGGTTGATGCACCAGGCTCACGAAATCGGCATGCGCAGCGGCAAGTCGGCGAACATGGATGAACTCCGCTATCTGATGGCGTTCCTGCAT
Source organism: Pirellulaceae bacterium (assembly GCA_963734865.1). Classification (GTDB taxonomy): domain Bacteria; phylum Planctomycetota; class Planctomycetia; order Pirellulales; family Pirellulaceae; genus CBDCUW01. Next base: position 123,576 of record CAVTIV010000013.1, on the reverse strand, counting down.
TTTTCCGCGGGTCACTTGGCCGAGGCAGCAATCTTCGGCGAAGCGGTCATTCGCTGGGGAGATGTATCCCAACCGGCAACGCGTGAAGCAGCGATGATCGCGTTGGCGGCGATGCAAGAGGCAAACGCGATCGGCTGGGGACAGCGGGAGAATGTCGCCGAGCTTCGTCAAATGCAAGTGATCGCGGAGCTGATGGCCAAGCGAATGCCCGCTGAGACTCAGCTCGATTCGATTTGGATGAGTCTGGCACAACTTTACGATCTGTTTGGCTACCCACAGGAGGCTGGAACTGCTTTCGCCAGGGTACCCAAGTCATCACAACATTATGCCGCCGCCCAAATCGCGTCCGGCCAACTCCTCTGGTCGCAATTTCTGTCGCGCTCGGCTGACTCGACCGATCATGACCAAGCTGACAAGACGCTGCGCAACGCACGCCGGCTGATGGCCAACGGCGTCAACGTCATGCAGACGAAATCAAAGCAAACGACACAGTCGCTGCTGTCCGCAAAGCTTTCGCTGGCGCGGATGGCGATGCGAGCGGGCGAATCCAAAGATGCGCTACGATGGATCGACCAGCCGCCAACACCCCTGTTGAAGTCGATGACGCTATCCAAACAAGATGTCACGAAGCAACGAATCCTCGTGACCCCAGAATTCTTTCGGCTCGGTTGTGAGACGCTCGTTGAGTTGCGTTCGCAAACAAAGGACTGGACGGGTGCAGCCGCGGACATTCGAGTCCTCGCCGACTCCTTCGGGTGGCAATCCGACATCGATGCGATGCTGCTCTCGGTAGCAAAACGTTTCATTGCCGAGTTGACGAGCGGCGATCGGGTCGATTCGGCGCAGGTCGATCAGTTGGCTGAGATGCTGCGGCCGCTCACCGAGCGTGAATCCGCACTTACGTGTTCCAACGTCCTGTGGATCGGCGAATCTTGGTGCCAAATTGCCGAGCTCGCTAGCAAACGCGAGCTGAAGAGTCGCTGCTACGATCGGGCCGCGGCCGAGTACGAGCGGGCGATGAGTCGGAGCGATTTCCCCGCTGATTCACGTCAATCGGGATGGTTGCGACGGAGCGAATTGTTGCGTCAGGCCGGCAGACTTTCCGATGCGATCGAAATGATGGAGCAGGTGTTGGCCGAGTCCCCCAATGCGTTCGGTCTGCAAATCGAAGCAGCCTACGCGATCGAAGAACAAGGGATCAGCGAAGACAATCCGCTGGCGTTGGAATCGGCGATCCAAGGTCCCCTTGACTCCTCGGGCCGATCAACGGGCTCTGCCATCTGGGGTTGGGGTAAGCTGGTCAGCACACTTTACAATATTCGCTATTCGGATTCGGCCAGCGCTCATTCCAAGGAACAGTTCCTCGAGTCGCAGTACAATTTGATCCGTTGCCAGTACCTGATCGCCAAAGCAACCGCGGTGGACGAGCTTCGAGAAACGAAGCGCCAGGATGTGTCACGTCAGCTCGAGAGGGCTTTGAAGACAACCTCGAGCGAGAGTGAACCGTGGTATTCCAAGCTGCAACAGCTGGACGTTGAGATCTCGGGTCTGTAGCCGGTGGGGTCAAATCTCCGAAGCAGGCAATTCGGTTGGTGAAGTCTCTTCGTCCAGGGCCGAGTGATACCAAGACGATCCCTTCAATGATCTCGAACTGCCGTTCGGTGACCTGGATTTTGGCTGCCTTCCCTGGCATCATGACGCTCCTGCGAGGAAGTGAAGTTGGCGAGAAAGCGAAGACGACCGCCAACGATGCTTTCCAATCAAGGCTGATTCACGACCCCAGCACGAGGCCACAGTCGCTGATTTCACAGTATCGCCAGCACGGCGTCCCTTCTCCTTTCGAACGCAATTGGAGGCTGTCGTTGTCAGAAAGGGACAACGGCTTCGATTCAACGATGGTCATTCGGGGGACTGGAGTGAATGGCAATCGGATCGTTGATTGCTTTGTGGGATGCCGCGAGTTTCAGGATGGTTCACCTGGCTCGCCATGGATCATTGCCAATGCGGTTCAGCGATCGAGAGCCGAAGGGATGCAGGTATCTGCCCGCTGCATCGAAGCTGATTTGAATCATTTCCAAGCTTTACAGGAAGCCGTCGTCCCACATACACTGTTTCCAAAATGGCTGTCAGCGATTGCTTAGCAAAATGAATCAAGATTGCAACGACGAGCCCGCTGAAGGACTGGCTGCTGACAGTGAGTTCCAGCCTGCTCGCTTTCATGCTGATCTAGGTTTGCCGCCTTCGGATGATCAGTTGCTCAAGGATGCGGCCACTGCGATTCGGCAAGAGTATCGCGAGGGATCACGATGGAAGCGGCTTCGCTGCCACAAGGTCAGTGTCTTCTCGGAGCTTGACCGAGGAACGATCTTTGTCGTTCATATTGGACGGTCGGTCGAGTTCGACTGGACATGGGAAGGGGCAAAGGCGTTCTGCCCGAAGTCGCTTGACGATGATGAATCCTATTCGGATCGGTTCTACGAAGAGGCCGACTACGAAGATGAAATGGTTTGGTCTGGCGAGATTGTGGAGGTCGATGAACGTAACGGATGTTTGTTCATCAGTCTCGAAAACCCGGAATTGATCCCGACCATTGGCTCATTCTTCGTTCGCCCGTTTGAGTTTCTGTTGGTCGTGGATGCTGTGTACAACGGCGATGAGTTCAAGGAAGTGCGAGGGCTACTCCCAGCAAGGCTCGAAGCTGCGATGGGCGAAGTTCATCCGAAGATCGATGAATCAAAAGCGGTTGGGATACCCTGTTTGATCGATTGGTGGGACCATCGTTGGAGTGTGCTCTGGGGACCACCGGGTACGGGAAAGACGTGGACGGCGGGGCAACAAATCGCTCAAGTGATGAAGGATGACCAGGAGCGAATCTTGGTTGTCTCGACGACAAATCGGGCTACCGATGCGGTGGCATTGTCGATTGGCGAAGCAGCGACCGTTCATTGCCCCGACTTGCTTTCGGATGACTCGTTGCTGCGAATCGGCAAAGGGGCGTCGTACCAGACGTTCGTTCGTCGTGATCTTGGTTCGATGCTTCGTGGAACCGAGTCGCAAGTTCTTTCGCAAATCGATCAGTTGGCCGGGCAGCTTCAGCTTTTTGACTCATGGGAAGAGAAAGCTCTCACTCGGAAACAGATCGGCGAACTGCGGACGACAGGGAATGACCAGAGCAATCGAATCTTCGTCGATCCCGACAAGCGAGTGGTGATCGCAACCGCTTTCAAGGCGATGAAGTTCTTGAAGAATGAAACCGTCCGCAAGATGATCGAGGACGGCGAAGCTCCGTTCACCACGATCTTTATCGATGAAGCAGGGCTAATCTCACGAACGACCGTTGCCGCTCTGTCGCTTTTGGCTGCGAATCGAGTGGTACTCGTTGGTGACTCGAAGCAGTTGGCTCCGATCAGCCGAATCTCACGCATCCTTCCGACCCGGCAGCAGCAATGGTTGGCCAGCAGCGGCCTGAGTCACTTGGACGAGATCATGACAACGCCGACAGCGGTGCATGTCTTGTCAGAACAGCGGCGAATGCACCCGGACGTTTGCAACGTCGTTTCCAATTTTCAATACGGTGGATTCCTGACGACGGCGGACGATCGGTCACGACAGATATCAACTCTCGCGCCTTTCCTAGCCGATGTGTCCAGGGCGATTTGGTACGTCCTTGACGAAGAGAACGTCGATCTTGCCTCAATTCGTGCAAGCCGAGGACCGGGAAACAGAAGCTGGGTGCGAAGTGTCACGCCAAGCATTCTTCAAAAGCTTTTCAGTAATGACCAAGTGCGGAATGCGAACGGCTTGTTCATTTCACCCTTCAAAGCCCAAGCACAAGTTGTTGGCAAGTTACTCGCCGGTTGGGGCATGACCAATTGGGAAGCATCGACCGTTCACAGCCAACAAGGATCGGAAGCCGACATCGTTCTCTTCGACACTGTCAACGCAAGTAACTACACCTGGCCGCACGAAGAATGGATGCGACTGGTGAACGTGGCGTTGAGCCGTGCGAGGGAGGCGGTTGTTGTGCTTGCCAGTCGCAGTGAAATGGAAGAACCGTACTTGCGACCATTGCTTCCTCATTTGAAGCCTGCTTTCTTGTTGAAGGAGAGGGGCGAAGTTGACTGGCGACAACCGGGGTCGCGAGTCAAGACCACTGAGGAACGAGTTGCCGAACAGAAAACGGTCTATTCCCCAATCAAGCAACTCAGGCCAACGGCGAAGGACTCGTGTGCGGCAAAAACAAAGGCGAAACCATCTCATCGGATGGGCGATCAGTTTGCCCAACGTCGTGAGTTGAAACCAATCCTTTCACAGGAACAACAACGGCTCACGAACTTGGAATTGGATGGCAAGCCACGGCTTGTTCGTGGTGTAGCTGGTAGCGGGAAGTCCGTTGTCCTCTGCAATTGGCTTGCAAAAACGGCAAAACGTCTAGTCGATCAAAGTGGGGGCAAGCAAAACGGGAGCGAGCATCAAGACAAACGGATTTGGGCTGTGTATGCCAATCGAAGTTTACACCGGCTACTTCGCGAATCCGTGGAGTCGGCCTGGAACGGTCTTTACGAAGGCGAGTTGCTAGACAAGCCAACTTTTCCTTGGCAAAGCGTCGAACTGATGCACATCAAAGACGTGTTGGCGGGAATGCTGCCCGCCGCCGATTTGTCGATCGATCTGTTCGGATTTGATTACGATCGTGCCGCCGAAGAGTTTCTGAATCGCCAAGATGCCAGCAGCTTGCTTCCACGGTGCTCGGCGTTGTTTATCGACGAAGCTCAAGACATGGGACCGGCCACACTTCGATTGTTGCTTTCGATCGTCGAGCGAGCGGACAAGGAAGATGACAACAGCCGATCAGCCCACATCTTTTACGACAACGCACAAAATGTTTACGGGACGAAGACACCGAAGTGGTCGGACTTTGGACTCGATATGCGGGGACGTTCAACGATCATGCGAGAGAGTTTTCGATCGACAACACCGATCACCGAACTCGCCGTGAACGTGCTGGATCGACTCACCAATCACGATGAACGAAAGGATCAACAAGAACTGCTTTCGCTTGGTCTTCTGGAACGAGCAAATCGTGGCGGCGAAGATTGGCTGAGCATCAGGTTCAACCAAATCAACGGCCCGAAGCCGATCTATCACAGTTGTGATGATCGCTTGGGCGAGATGAACTCAATCGCTCGTCACTTGCGACACTTGATCGAAGTGGACGGGATTTTGCCGAACGATATTTGCATGATTTATAACGGGAAAGCACAAGAATCCTTGGAGTCAATGTTGGCCCCACGATTGGCGGAATTCGGTGTTGAGCTTTCCATTCAGAAAAGCCGAGCTTTCGAGCGACAGGCCAACACACTTGTTGCAACGACACCACACTCGTTCAAAGGATACGAATCCGAAGTGGTTTTGATTCCCTGCGTAGATCATTTCGTCGCCGCCCAGGGAAAGGTCTTGGCCAACAGCCTCTACGTGGCGATGACCCGTGCGAGATCGTTGCTGGGCATTTATGGGGTGAGTGGCGGTTCGGAGGCAAGTCGAAGAATTGGCGAAACGATTGGTGCCTGCGTATCGATCCAAAGCAGCCACCCATTGATTGAATCGGTCGCCAGACGGTGATGGCGATGCAGATAAGTTGACCAAATTGATTGAGAGCACCCTCGGGCGACTGCGCGATCCTAGGGAGTCGCAGCACTGACCCCGCACTGGTCGACCCCGCACTGGTCGCCTTTTTGCACGGGGCGACCGATGACTCTCATGAACACCGATGACAAAGTTGCCAAACTGCAGGACGACTGGATGTAATTGATCCTGGTGATAATCCGCCCTATCGCGGAACATAATCGTGCGGTCCGTAGTAGTGTGGTCCGGAAGGCAGTCCGTAGCGAACTTCGATCAAGCAGTGCGGCTCGCGGGCACCAGCGGCGATCGCCTGGTCCAGGGCCGTTTGCCACATGTACCAGGTGTCGACCGTCCCTTGTAGGATCGCGACGCCGTTTTCAACCTTCACGGTGACCTGATTGTCGGGGTCAACGAACGTATAAGCCAACTTATCTTTCAGGTCAGCTTCGATCTCGGCGTCGCTTTTGGGTTTCCACTTGGTACGAACGGCCAGATAATCGTTGACGTGGACGACTCCTTTCTGTCGGCTGGCAATCCATTCGGCGTGGTACTTCTCGAATTGCGTATCGACCATCCCGTAAAGACTGACGTGGGCGTTCTCACATTCGATATTCAAGTTGTGCCGTTCGACGTAGGGATCGCGCATCATCGCAGCTCGAGTGTAATCAGCGATCTGCTCGTCACTCGGCGGCTCGCCAGACCAGCGAACGCGAAGGTTGTTCTTCACTCGCTGAACTCCGATCGTGTGGCGAGCGTCCTGTTCGGCGGCTTCCTGGGCTGTCAAGTGTCCAACGTCGCCAGTCAACGTCACCACACCATGTTCCACTTTGACCTGCAGCTCGAAGCTCAGCAGCCGCGGATCATGCTTGAATGCACGTTTAAGTGCCCCTTGAATGTCCTCGTCGGTGACGTTTTCATACCGTTGCGCACAGCAATGGGTTGGTGTGCCGCCAATGGACGTTGGTACCGCGGCTGTCGACTTCTTTCGCTCCGGCACGATAAGCCAGCAGGCCGGCATAGGACTTTTGATAGCTGCTCGCCACGCGACCGTTCAGCACCGCCACGCCGTCTTTCACTTGCACTTCGATCTGACAGTCATCCAACAGTGCAGCATATTTGTAGAGTTCGCTGATCTCTGTTTGAAGCTCTTTATCTGTCAGCGCGATCTTCGGCTCGACCTCTAACTCGTTCTTGAGTTCGATCACGCCTTTGACTCGCATCGCGACCTCGCCGACTAATGTCTTCTCACCATTCGACGGGACCGTGCCGGTGAGAGTTACGACGTTGCGCTGGGCGGCAACATTGATGGTCAGCCGATGCGTGGCGGGATCGGCACTGAGAGCCGTGACGAGATCAGTTTTTAGCGCATCGTTTTCACGACGGTCGGTGTTCACTTCCATCTCGTCAAGCACGGCTACGACCCCGCGGACTCGCTCGGCCAGACCAACAGCAATCTCCTTCGCCAGCAAATGCGGGACGTGACCGGAGAGCGTGACGATTCCTTCGTCCACATCGACGTTGATGCGGTGGCCATCCACGGCTTCGCTCCGCCGCAGCTCATCATCGATTGCCAACATCACCAGTTCGTCGGTCAGCTCTTTAAGCTCCGCTTCGGTGACAACTGTTGGTTCCTTAGCGGCCGCAGGTTTGGCATTGGAATCGCTAGCCGGTTTGTCGACGGCATCTTGCGAGAAGCCGCGAGACGCGCAGAGCATTGCCGCCAAACCAAGTGCTTGGAAAATAGGTGCGTACCTTCGGGTTTGAATCGTCTTCGATTTGATCGTGTTCATCAGTATCTGTCACCTGTGTGGTCGACCAGCGTTATTTTAGTTGATCCCGAATCATTCACGCACAGGGATCATGCTAGCGTTTTTTCACGAATCATATGGATATAAAAGCGATTCGTTTCAGGAATGTGATGGGGGTCAGGAAGTGTGATGGGGGTCAGTGCATTTCCAGCGAGGTAAGATGGGGAGAGGCTGGGCGCGGTAGGTTGAGAAAGCCCTCTGTTTGCGAAAATCACGCCCCGCGCCAGCTTATTGTAGCGGCACGGTCTCCTTCCCTTGCTCGCCCTGTCTTTCCTTGTGCCTGTCCTGCGCGTTCGAGAATGCGCTGACCCCGTTCGGACAGGTTCGGACTGCAAAGAAAAGGGAAAGCCGCGAAGCGGTGGCAGGTGATAGCCTGGGGTGAACCAACGAGCGTTAGCGAGGCTGGTGGAACCCCAGGAAAACGATGCGCAGTCAACAAACGTTCCCCGCGGCGATTTGGCGGCCAGGCCGCCAAATCGCCGCGGGGAATTTCCGGTTTCGCTTGACCTTCCTGGGGCTGCGAAACGCTCGCTGAGACGAGCAGTTCTTGCCCCAGGCTATCACCTGCCACTGCTTCGCAGTTATAACGACCACGATCATGATCATCCGCGTTGGCTTTGATATTGCGTTCCGTTTTCCACAGCCGACCGCGGTGGCGGTGCTACTCTACGTGCATCCGTCCCTCGCCTGCACGCTCCGCACCCCCGAGCGTTTCGAGGTCGAGCCGCGCGTTCCCATTTCCGAATTCGTCGATTCTTTTGGCAATCGCTGCGGCCGCCTGTTCGTTCCCTCTGGACGCGTGGCGCTTCGCAACGATGCGACCGTCGAAGATAGCGGACAGCCCGATCCGCAGGCCTGGAAGGCACCGCAGCACAACGTGCAGGATTTACCGAACGAAGCCCTGCTGTTCCTGCTGGCTAGCCGCTACTGCGAGGTCGACAGCGAACTGAAGGACTTTGCCGGCAGTTCGTTCAATTCGACGCCTCCCGGCTGGCCGCGAGTGCAGTCGATCTGCATCCAATTCTAAGGGGAAGGGGGTCGTTTTGAGTCCAAAGGTGATGGGGATCAGCGCATTTTCAGCGAGGTAAGATGCCGGCGCCCTATCGGGACCAACACGACGGGTTCCTCGGCGACCAACGTTTCTTCAAAGGCATTCTGCATGACATCAGCGACCGAAAATAAGCGGAAGAGCGGGCGTTGCAGGCCAAGCGGCGCGCTGCAATCGGGCAGATGCTCAGTATCGTCACACATGAAAGCCGCAATGCCTTCCAACGGATGCAGGCCAATCTGGAAATACTGGCAATGGACGTCGAAGATCAGCCGCAAGTCACTGAGTACATCACGCGTATTCAAGGGGCTCAAGACAGTCTGCACCACATTTATGAGGAACTCCGAGCCTACGGCGCGCCAATTGCACTGGATTGCGAACTGTGCCGCATGGACCACCTTGTGGAATAGGTCCTCAACGATGTGTGGGCAATCAACAAAGAACGCCAGATTCGACTTCGTCCCGGCATGAACACTTGCGATTCGCATTGCGAAGTCGATCCGTTTCGCACCAGCCAAGTATTTCGCAACATGGTCAAGAACTCGCTCGCCGCCTTTCCTGATCCGCTAACGCAGCGGCGACTGTCGGAGCGGAGTTCCAGATCACACTGCCACGCCAAACCGCGTGACAAACACAATCGAGAATGGTTTGTGTATTGTGAGGATGAGTGCCATGTCTAATCGGCTACGAGTGATTATCCTGAAGCCTAGCAAGTACCTGCCGGACGGTTACGTGGAGCGATTTCGCTGGGGGTTCATGCCCAACAGCACCGTGCCGTACATGCGGAGCATGACGCCGGCTGCTGTCGGCAACACACGCGTCGAAGTCCATGCGGTCGACGAGTACGTCCATACAGACGTGCCGTACCTGTCTCTGCTCAATCGGCCTCAGGGTGGCCGTACGCTACTGGCGCTGGTGGGGGTGCAGAGCCATCAATTCCATCGCGCACTGGACCTGGCGGCCTATGCCCGGCGGCGCGGGTGCATGGCGGTCATCGGCGGACCGCACGTGATGACCTGCGACACATCGATGTTGCACGAACGCGGTGTCAGCTTTGCCCAAGCGGAGGCAGAACTGGTCTGGTCCAAGATTCTGGACGACGCCGCAGGTGGCGAACTGCAGTCGCTCTACGGCCACGACCAGCGCTGGCAGCAGAAGATCGATGCGCCGGTTATCGTCCCGCCTGGTCGTATGGACCTCAGACGATATGTGATCCCGATGCTGGGGCTGTACCCGGCCCGCGGCTGTCCATTCCTCTGCAACTTCTGTTCGGTCATCAAGATTGCCGGTCGGAAAATCCGCAGCCAGAGCATCGATACCACCTTGGCCAGCCTTCGCGCGGCCAAGGCGGCCGGCGTGCGGACGATCATGTTCACCTCGGATAATTTCAATAAGTATCCCGAGGCAGAGACACTGCTGGGTGCCATCATCGACGAGCGACTCGGCCTGGAGTTCTTCGTCCAGTGTGATACGCAGATCGCCCGACAAGAGCATCTGGTCGCAATGTTGGGCAAAGCCGGTTGCTTTCAGATGTTTGTCGGCGCCGAGTCCTTCAACCGTAAAACCCTGCTGGCAGCCCACAAGGGGCAGAACCGCCCGGAGACGTACAAAGACATCGTGCGTCTGTGCCGCGAGTACGGAATCAGTTCGCACTTTTCCAACATCATTGGTTTTCCGCACAGCGGCGAGCAAGAGGTCCATGAGCACTTGCAAGTGCTGCGCGAGTTGGACCCAACTTGGGCTTCCTTCTATATTCTCTGCCCGATTCCCGGTACCGAGCAGTACGACGACTTTCTGGCTCAAGGGTTGATTACTGAGAAGAATCTCGACCGCTTCGACACGACGTGCCTGACTTGGCGCCATCCCAGTCTCTCGCGCGAGCGACTGTCGCAATTGCTGTTCTACTGTTATCGCAAGTTTTTCTCGTTGCGGCACACGCTGCATAACGCGAAGAACGAGGTGAGTTTCGGCGGTCGAGGAGTGCTAGGGAGGTCCGTGGCGAACATGGGCATGTCGCTGTTCAGTCGATATTGCGCGCGGCGGCAAACGCATCCGATGTCCGGCGGGATCAAACGGGTGCGGCTGGATGGCGTCGACGATTTTCTTTCGCTGCGCAGGGAAGCGTTCGGTTTTGAATTGGCTCCGCTGCCCCAGAGCCTGCAGTTGCCGGCTGCGGAAAGGGAAAGAAAGCCCGTAGAATCGCCCATCTATCTACGACCCTCTCGACGGCGGAGGGCAGGCCGCGATGCGAATCGACAATGACCGGAAAATCTCAACGAATCAGTTGTGTGGTAACCGTGGCTATGGCAATTACGGCGATGGCAACAACGACGGTTACAGCAACTTTGGTTATCAGCCGGCAGCGAATTGCGACTCCCAGACCTCTCCTATTTGAATGGCAGATCGATCCCCACAATGACCGCCACGGGGCGGTTTCAGAAAGGTAGACACCATGCGTACAACATTGATTTTTTCCGGAGCCGCCCTGTTGGTCGGGGCGATTTGTTTCGGTGCCGACGATCAGAAGGCCGTGCCGAAACGCGCTGAAAAGGCGACTGCACAACCTGCAGAACAGGCCGCTGCGAAGACGACCGCGAAGCCGGCCGAAAAAGTGCCAGCCAGTCAACCGCTTACTGAACAGCAAACGGCCGACAAAGAGGCCATCCGGCAATCGGACGATTCGTTCGTGAAGGCCTATGAGCAAGCGGACGCCAAGTCGATCGCGTCCCACTTCACCATCGACGCCGAATACGTCGACGAGTGGGGGAACGTCTTTCAAGGTCGCAAAGCGATCGAGGAAGCGATGACCGCATTCTTCGCCGAAAACCCCGGCTGCAAGCTGGAGATCAACATCGACACGATTCGGTTCATCAGTCCCGGAGTCGCGGTCGAAGACGGAAGCACGACGATCACTTGTCCGACGAGTCCGACGCCCGTCGACAGCCGTTATACCACCATGTATGTGAAGGCCGACGGCAAGTGGCTCGCGGCCAGCGTTCGCGATCACGTGCCGCAAGAATCGCCGGGAACATCGTGCACAGCTCCAGCAGCTCGAATGGCTGGTGGGGGATTGGGTCGACGAAGGGGACGACTCGATCGTCAACTTCTCGTGCCAGCCGGTCGACAATGGCAACTTCCTGCTGCGCACGTTCACCGTTCACATCGCCGGACAAACCGTGATGAGCGGCACGCAGCGCATTGGCTGGGATCCCCTGACCGGCAAGCTGCGAGCCTGGATCTTCGACTCCGAAGGGGCCTATGGCGAAGGTCTCTGGCATCGTGACGGCGAAAATTGGGTGCTCAAACTGACCGGCGTGACGTCCGACGGCCAGACCGCTTCCAGCACGAGTATTTACACCTTCGTCAACGAACACACGATGACCTGGCAGTCGGTGAACCACGAGATCGCGGGGGTGCAACAGCCCGACAGCGAAGTGGTCACGATCGTCCGCCAGGCACCGGCCCCCTTGATCGCTAACGACCGCAAGGTCGCCGATTGAAGAAGTCACCGTCAATTCCGGCAGGTCACAAGCCTGTCCCCTATCGCACAACTCTTTCGGAGAATTCTGTCATGAAACGAACATTCTGGAACACCGCGCTCTGCTGCGGTCTCGCACTTTCTCTGAGTTCCTCGGGTCTATCCACTCGGGGCTTGGCCAATGCGGAGGGGGCCGCCTCCGCCGACGCTCAGGCCGACAGAGGCGGTGGTAAAGGTGGTAAAGGTGGCGGCAGGCCTCAGGGGGGCGGTGGTGCAAGACCGCATTCTGGTGGTGGTGCACAAACCCAACCATCACACGGTGGCAATGCCCCTCACTTCAATGGGGGGGGAATTCATGCGCCTGCGATTACCGGATCGCAGCACGCTCCAAGGAGTGGTGGACAACAGCCGGTCATCAAACGCACGCCGTCGTTCAGTCATCCGAATATGGGGGGATCGCAACAACTCCACCAGCCGCGAGCCGTCCCGCAACTTGGGCAAGGATCAGGTGGGCAAGGATCAGGACTAACTCGGGGCGCACCCCTGGCAGCGGATTCTCGGATGCCATGCGTTCCGACAATCAGGGTTTGCAGGGGGTCGCACGTAATCAAGCGGGGACGCGACAGCCTGGCAATAACCATTCAGCAATCGTCAACCGACCCTTCACCGGCAACACGGTCAATTTGCACAACCAACGCGTCAATCTGGGCCAAAGTTCGTACCAACCGGCCTACTACCGGCACTCCGGATATCACGGTTACTGGAACGGCAATCGCGGCTACAGTGGTCCTTCCAATATCGGCTCCGGCTCCAGAAGCGGATCGCGCTCGGGAATCGGAATCAATATCGGCGGTACGGGTATTGGAATTAATCTGGGTTCGGGCCAGGGATTTGGCCTCGGTTCAAACTGGGGATACGGTGGAGGCTATGGCCCCGGTTGGGGGTGGGGCTTGGGAAATGCCTACGGATTCGGTGGTGGATATGGAGGCTACGGCGGTTACGGTTATCGCCCGTTCGGTTGGGGACTGGGGGGCTGGGGACTCGGATCGCTGATCTACAACAGCGGCTATCTGGGGTACTCGAACCCGTATTATCTCAATAGCTACGGTTCGATCGGGAACTACAGCTACGCGCAGCCGATTCCCGTTGCGTACAACGCTTCGGTGGTGGTCGGCCAGAACGATCCGAACTCGGCCGACGCGGTGTTGAACAACGCCGATGCCGCGTTCCAACAGAACGATTACGACGCGGCCCTCGACATCACCAACCAGGGAATCGCCCAGTATCCCGACGACGCCGTATTGCACGAATTCCGAGCGCTGGTGCTGTTCGCAAGGCAAGATTACCAGCAAGCGGCTTCGACGATTCACTCGCTGCTGGCTGTCGGTCCGGGGTGGGACTGGACGACGCTCAGCAGCATGTACTCCAGCGTCGCCGTCTACACGGAACAACTCCGGGCGTTGGAAGCCTTCACGAGGTCGAATCCCCAGGATGCCGCCTCGCGGTTCCTGCTGGCCTATCATTACATGAGTTGCGGACACACCGACGCGTCGGCTCGCGAGCTGCAGCAGGTCGTGAAGCTGATGCCCAACGACCGCGTCGCTGCCGACTTGTTGCAGATGCTCGCGCCCCGCAGCCCGGTCAGCCGGGTGAAGCGGCTCAACAACCAACACCGCAACCGGCCCAAGAGCCGACGCGGCCAGCAGCAAAACCGATCGATCCGGCGACGCTGGTCGGAACATGGAAGGCGGCTCGCGACGATGGTTCACAGTTCAACGTGACCCTCACCAGCGATGCGAAGTTCACCTGGAGCTTCGCTCAGCAGGGTCAAACCCCGCAAGAATTCGGCGGCACGTATACCGTCGATGGCAACGTGCTGGCGCTGGAACGCACAGGCGGCGGCTCACTGATTGCCGAGATCACGCCCAGCAGTGGCGCGAAGTTCAACTTCAGAATGGTGGGTGCTCCCAAGGAAGACACGGGCCTCAATTTCAGCAAGTGAACGAGATGATTCAGTAAGTGTCGAGTCAAGAATTGCGGACCGAAGGCCGCAGACTAACCGAAACACTCGATTTGAAAGGAGAGCGGAGATGCTGCCTACAGGAAAAAAGCAGGAAAAAGGGCCGCCCACGAAACCGTTGTGATTGAACGAGTTGTGGCAGGTCTTGCTGCTCGAGATGACGGTCGAAGGATGAATTCGCAGCCAATGCATCGATACCACCCTGGCCAGCCTTCGCGCGGCCAAGGCGGCATGCGTGTCGGCGATCATATTCAGCTCGAATCATTTCAATAAGTATCCCGAGGCGGAGACACGATTGGTCCAAGAATTGCTCCTTAAACGCGGTGATAAGCCCTGACAATCCAGGGCGAAACGAGACAATTTTTTTTGAGGATCTAGCCATGTTACAGTTAGCCATTGCATTACTGGTGATTGCGTTGATTGCCGCACTGCTGGGGTTTGGCGGAATTGCCGGCTCCTTCGTGGGAGTAGCGAAGATTCTGTTCGTCGTCTTCCTGGTGCTTGCGGTTCTGTCGTTCCTTGGAGGCGGGATGCGTCGCAGAAACATCTAAGGGAAACGTGCGATTAAACGTAGTCCGAGTCGTGGCCCAGCCTCGATTGTTTGGAGTCATGTCTCGTACTAATCATTTGGAACGCTGAAGAGCGGTCGGGGGCGCTGTATCAAAGCACTACAGCCTTGAATGAACAAGTTCTTACTGCGACTGTCGCGGATACAGCGACGACGTTAGCGACTTCGCCAGCTGCGACGCGACCGCCACGGCCCAGGATTACGATGGTTGCGCCGCGGGGCTGCGTGGAGTGTTCGGCGACATCTTCGTTGCGGGGAGTCGCCGGACTTGTCGTAGCGGCGATGTCGATGGCCGCGGGCGAGTATGTGTCGGTCAGCTCTCAGGCCGGACACCGAACGGGCCGACCTGGGGCGCGAGCGCAAGGAACTCGCCAGCGACAAAGCGGGTGTGAAAAGTGTGGTGATGGCAGCCTGTCTCAACCGGAGCTGGATTGATCTCGAAGCTGCATGACCCTCTGTCACAACGCGTCAGCAACGTGATTGATAACTTACGATTGCGACGCCGCGTCCTTGTTTTATCAACTGAATGCCCTACAATACGAATTGTTGGGAAAGAGTCAGCAGATCTTTCCTTGCCATAGTTTTCGGAAGACTAGATAAATAGCAACTTGGCAGACCCAGGGGGCTTGTTAGACAGTAAACCGATGTGGCGCATCACCCGCGGGTGCTCTGCCACATCGGTTTTTTTATTGTCATCGCAGTGTTACGGAATTTGTTCGACGCCTCTTACGGAAAGGATTTGTGACATGTCCACTCAAATCGACACGGAATACCAGCACATCGGAGAGACGCAGGGATGCGAGAATCACGATCACGACCTGATTCACGAATTGAGCCGGCGGCTCGACGGCGTGTGGCGGTACGATCAGTACATCGCCAACGCCGACGGCCAGGCAGATTTGCAGAAATTCTGGCTTGATGTGAAGGCCCAGGAGCTTAAGAATATCGAGCAGCTTAAGAAACTGCTCACGGAGCACGTCCATAACAAATGCTTCTAGTGGAAGCGGATGGTCCTGGATCGCACGATCGAATCAGACGGAGCGGGAAGGCACTCGCCAGCGGCGAACGCCCTTCCCCCAAGCAACGCAATCGTTATTGAAGTCGTCGGACGACTAGATTGAGGCAGCCCGGCGTATGCCTGGAGGCCCGTGAAAGAGTAAGCCGACGTGGTTGAATACCTCAGGGTGTTCCGCTACGTCGGTTTTTTTGTATCCGCCCTGACGCACATCGCCAAACGGACGCAAACCTTTCGTGTTGGAGGAACTGACCAAGTTACAGTTGGCTATTACCTGTCTTGTGATCGCGCTCATCGCGGCGCTGTTGGGCTTTGGCGGAATCGCCGGCTCGTTCGTGGGAGTGGCGAAGATCATCTTCGTCGTTTTCCTCGTGCTCGCGGTACTGTCCTTTTTGGGAGGCGGCATGCGCAGAGGACGATCATCGGGTTGACTTGCATCCAATCAACGATGGCAAACTGCCGTCAGCGTGGTTGCCGCAGAGAAACCGCCGGGCAACTCCCGCCCGCCACGTTCGAGAGATTCTAACTCTACCTGGAACAGCGCCAACCAAGAACGGGGTCCAAGAACGGGGTCAGTGCTTTTCCAACCCTTCCGATTTCGGCGTTCCTTGTTCGACATTCGATATTCTCTGCGCATCCGCGCCATCGAAAACTCCGAACACCGAACAAGGAATGTCGAATGACGAAGTAGATCAACTATTCGTTCGCCATCGGAGCGACGCGCAGTCGCTAAGAAAAAGGGAAAACCGCGAAGCGGTGGCAGGTGATAGCCTGGGGCAAGAAATGCTCGTCTCAGCGAGCATTTCGCAGCCCCAGGACCATCAAGCGAAACCGGAAATCCCCCTGCGGCGATTTGGCGGCCCCGCCGCCAAATCGCCGCGGGGAAGGTTTGTCGAATGCGTCTCGTTTTCCTGGGGTTCCACCAGCCTCGCTAACGCTCGTTGGTTCACCCCAGGCTATCACCTGCCACCGCTTCGCGGTTTTCCCTTTCTTAACAGTCCCAGCGGGGCAGGGCATTTTCGAACGCGCAGGACAGGCACAAGGAACGGCGATCAACGCCGTTTCACAGAGGCCGATCACAAAGCGACAGCGACATCGCTTTGGGCTCACGAAAATCAGCAAGCTGCTATCGACGAATGTCTCTGACGCCCCATTCAACCGCCTCGGCCAAGGCGTCGACATCGTGCAGCGTGTTGTAGATTCCAAAGCTTGCCCGGGTTGTCGCGGCAACACCCAAACGTTCGTGCAACACCATCGCACAATGGTGTCCATGCCGCGTACAGACGCCGCGCTGATCCAACCGTACGGCGAGGTCTTCGCTGCTAACGCCGTCGATCGCGAAGCTGACGATCGCGCCCTTTTTTTCCACCGTGGGACCGAAAATCCTGAGCCCGTCGATCGCCGAAAGTCGACGCTGCGCCGCCGCGACTAACCGCGCATCCAATTCTTCGATCGCCGCGAACCCGACCGAATTGACGAAATCGATCGCGGCTCCCAGCCCGATGATCTGCACGATCGGCATCGTTCCCGCCTCGAATTTCGCCGGCGGCTGGGCCCAGGACGATTGTTCACGACCAACACGTTCGATCATGTGACCGCCAAAAAGGATCGGATCCATCGCCCGCAAAAACTCCTGGCGTCCGTACAGCACTCCGACGCCCGATGGGCCATAGAGCTTGTGAGCCGAAAAAGTCAGGAAATCGATCTTGTTCGCGGCGACATCGGTCAGGGAATGAGCAACGCTTTGAGCCGCATCGACCACCACCACGGCACCAAATCGGTGCGCGCGATCACACAGATCCGAGATCGGATTGACCGTCCCTAGCACGTTCGACATGCTGCACACAGCCAACAACGCCGTTCTCTCGTTGATCATCGACTCGATCGACGCTCCATCGAGCAGACCATCATCGGTGACCGGGATGATCCGCAATTTCGCGCCCGTCTCGCGGGCGACCACTTGCCACGGCACAAAGTTCGCATGGTGCTCCATCTCCGTGATCACAACTTCATCGCCCGGCCGCAAGAACTTGCGTCCCCAACCGAATGCCACCATGTTCAATGACATCGTCGTCCCGGATGTGAAAACGATTTCATCAGCGCGCGGGCGCCAATCAATCGCGCGACGTTTGCGCGGGTCGCCTCGATTTCGTCATCAATTCTCTGACCAAAGTAATAACGACCGCGGAACGCGTTGGCATAATACTGCTCTTCGACCTCTCGCTCTTTTTCGATGACCAACCGCGGTTTTTGCGAAGAGGCACCAGAGTCCAAAAAAATCGGCAGTTCCCCGCTCGGAAGCGGACGCTGCAGAATCGGAAAGTCGGCGGCGATGTTGTCAATGGAGCGGGTAATGGCCGGGACACCGAGCTGCCGCACCTGTCCGGCCGCGGACGTCACAACGTCTTCCATGCCCAACTCTCGCGCCGCAAACCGGCGGATCTCGCTGACCATCGAAAACAATCCGTTCTTACGCTGCGGAGTGATCAGCCGACCCAAACCCAGCGATTCAAAAATCTGGATATAGTCGACATCCAACGCCTCCGAAGGTGTCCGGCCGACGTACATCTGCAACAACAAACTCACCAATCCCTTGACGATGATCGCGTCGCTGTCGGCTTGGATCTGTAACGTCGCAGGATCCGTCGGCGACAGCCGGCAAACCATCCAGACGCGGCTTTGGCAGCCGGGAACCAGATTCCGATCGACATAAACGCTCTCCGGTATCTTCGGCAGCTCGCGACCGAGCTCGTCCAAGACTTGGCAAGCTTCCTGTTCATTCAGATCAGCAAACTCTTCGATCAACTCGTCAACGGCGGTCACCGGAAATTGTCCTTCGTGGATGATGTTTCTTTGAAATGGTTACCCAATGGCTTTGCAGCCGCCAACCGACTTCCTGCCCCCTTCTCTCCCCCTGGGTCAAAGTCTTGCACCGAGATCAGCATTCTTCGCTCAAACTTGGTCCACCAAAACTTCTTCCCTCGTCATCGCCAACGTCCTCCGTCGGATCCTCTTGCAGCGGTGACTGCAACGCCGATTGCAGGACCCGCCATCCGAGCAGACAACATTTTTGACGGTCCGGCGTCAATTTGGGCCCGAACAATGCAAGCATTTCGTTGGCCGAGAATGCTCGAATTTCATCCGTCGACATGCCCTCCACCCTCTCGACCAGCATCGATGCCGACGCTTGGCTAGCAATGCAGCCATCACCGTCGAACCACGCCTCGTCGACCACCCCCCGCGAGCTGACCTTCAGTTCGATACGAATCGAATCCCCACAAATTGGGATGTCCCCCTCGAAAGCATGCGTCGCCTCACCCAGTGGACCGCGGTGGTAGGGATCCTCGTAGTGATCAAGGACGTGTGCCTCGAACGAATCGCGATCGCTGGGAGTCATGGCCTTGCAAACTGGATCTTGGTGGGTTGTCCCGGCTCCGTTTTTGGGTCAGCCGGTTATTTAAGTCTACATTTGTTGTGAAAAATCGACAATCGCCCAAATGGCTCGCTGCGGAATGCGTGATCGGCCACGCCGCGGTGATCCTTTCTGCCACTTGGGGTGCCACACACCGCTCTTGTGTCGGCGGCTTGCGACTTGTTAGTGCCAGGGGACTTGAGTCGAATTCTCATTTTTCCAGACAGGTCCGGTCATGCCCTACGGCGTCTATCTCTCCGCGACGGGAGCCCATGCTCAAACCCGCCGCATGGAAACGCTGAGCAACAATTTGGCCAACGTCAATACTCCTGGATTCAAACCCCAGCAGGCCATCCTACAAGCGAGGTTCGCCGAACTGATCGAGCAGGATCAGGTGCAACCGGGACTTGGCGGTGCCGACGATATCGGAGGCGGTGTCACGATTCATCCGTCGGCGACTCAGTTCGCTAAGGGACCGATGAAGTCAACGGGCCGCGAAACGGATTTTGCCATCAATGACGATTCATCTTTTTTTGTGATCCAACGCGGCGAAGAACAGTTTCTGACTCGGGCCGGTGATTTCCTGTTCGACGCCCGAGGCCGGATGGTCAACCAAAATGGCGACGAGGTCATGTCGTCCGATGGCCGTCCGATCCAAATCGAACCGGATGTTCCCTATCAAGTCTCGCAGGATGGTCGTATCCAGCAAGCAGGAAACAACTGGGAGCTGATGATCGCCAAACCGAAAAGCTTCGGTGATGTTTCACACATCGGCGGCAATCAATTCAAGCCACTGGCCGAGTTTGACCTTGTGGGTAAAGGCGATCGAAATGTAGTAGCAGGCATGCTGGAACAATCAGCCGTCAGTCCGACAAAAGCGATGATGGAGCTGATCGAGACCTCGCGAGTATACGAAGCCAACGTGCGGATGATCCAGAACCAAGATTCTGTGATGGGATCATTGATCAGCCGGATGTTGCAATAGGCCTGTCGTCCCCTCTGTTGACACGGATGTTTTGATGAGTGTGCAAACGCTATACACCGCCGCCACCGGTATGGAGGCGATGGAAACGAAGCTTGATGTGATCGCCAATAACCTGGCCAACATCAACACCACGGGATTCAAGAAAGATCGTGCCAATTTCGAGGATCTGCTGTACCGCACCGAGGTCTATCCGGGTGTGAAAGACAGTGCTCAAAACCCGACCGCAGTAGGTACTCAGGTCGGATTGGGCGTCCGGGTCACCAGCACGCAAGCGGATCATCAACAGGGAACGCTGCAACAAACCAATCGCATGTACGACGTCGCGATCCAAGGTCGCGGCTTCTTCCAGGTTCTTGATCCGGCCAGTTCCCAGTCGTACTACACGCGGGCCGGAAACCTGGACATCAACGCCAATGGTTCGCTGGTCGTCGGTTCGTCCCACGTCGGCCGCCTGCTGAATCCACCGATCACGATCCCCCAGGACGCAACCGCGGTCGTCATCAACAACAGCGGCGAAGTGATGGTGCAAACTCCCGGTCAAACCCAGATGTCCAACATCGGACAGATCCAATTGGCTCAATTCGTCAATCCCGACGGACTGCTGAAGCTGGGCGAAAACATGTTTCGCCAGACCGATGCTTCGGGGACCGCGCAATTGGGCAATCCCACACAAGACGGCCTGGGCGAACTGCGACAAGGCAATCTGGAAGCATCCAATGTGCAACCGGTCCAAGAATTGATCGACCTGATCACGACTCAGCGAGCTTTCGAGCTCAACAGCCAGGCGGTGCAAGCCGGCGACCAGATCATGCAGAACATTTCCAACCTACGCCGATTCTAAACAACAAAGATTATCGAACTTGATGAGCTTGAATCGAACGATCGAGTTGACCGCCGTTTTATCCGCCTTCCTTGTTTGCTGCTCGGGCGTAACCGAGTGTGCTGCGCAAACCGGTTCGTTGTTTCCCATTGGCAAAGCGTCGCACTCGCATTCTTCGATCCTCTCGGGCAGCGTTGACTCGGAAACTCGTTGGGCCTTTCGTACTCTTTCGCCGGTCACGGTTTCGTCGCAGATCGTCCGCCTGCGTGATGTGATCAAGCCACTCGATCCCGACATGTCAGGATGGCCCCGATTGAGCGGCTCGCCGATCGGATTGGTGCCGATCAGCGGCGCGCCGATGACCATCAACCGCGAGCGACTTGCGAAAGCGATTCGTGACGCCGAAGCGACACCCGCGATCATCGAATGGATTGGACCGACGAGTATCAAAGTGCTTTATCGAGCTGGTGCCCCCGATCCAGGCCCTGTGATCCAAACCGGCCCTGTGATCCAAACCGGCCCTGTGATCCAAACCGGCTATCGAGGCACCGTTGCGACTGGGACGGAACCGAAGGTGCCGGTCCAATCGACACTTTCAATATCCGACACGAAAACGATTCTGGCCTGGCTCGACACGGCATTCGATCGGCAGCATGCGTCGATCGTCGAAAGCTTTAGGATCGACATTGATCGCCGCCAGCCAGCGATGATGCCGTTACGAGCGATGGTGGGTGTCCCGCAAATCGAGATTCTTGATCAAGCCAGCGAGGGCGAATGTCGCTTTCGCGTCGTCGGACGCAGCGTCGACGGACCTTGTGAGTCGGTGATTCAAGCGACGTTGACGGCGCATCCGTTGATTGTGTTCGCACGAGCCAGCCTGCAACGAGGACATCGAATCACCGCCGACGACCTGTTGGTCGAACCGTTACCGGAGTCGCAAATCGAACCGTCGTTCATCAGTGATCCGGCAGAGTTGATCGGCTTGGAAGTGCACGGGTCGGTTCGTCAGGATCGGCCGATATCACGTGCCGACGTCGGCCCACCGATCCTCGTCCGCCGAGGCGACCTGCTAGACATCCGCGTCATTGGCGGCGGAGTCAGTGTGACCACCAGAGCCAAAGCGATGGAAGACGGCGCCGAATCCGACACGATTGAGGTCGAAACGCTGAGCCCGCGAAAGCGACTTCTCGCCCGCGTGGTCTATTCGGGACTGGTCGAAATCGTCACCCGCGCACCACGAGTCAAACCATGAAAGCTTTCGCAGTCGCCTCAATCGTGACACCTATCTGCGCGGTGCTGTGCACAAGCGGAACCGTCGCGATGGCGCAAAACAGCTCGTTGCTGCACCAACCGCTACCGATCGAATCCATGGCTCGCCGATCTGCCGAACCAGCGGCCAACCTGACTGCGGCACCGATTGCGGCCTCGCAATATGGTCAACAAGGTGATGGTGAACGGCCCCCGATTATGCTCGACGGGGCCAGTTGGACCTACCGACCCGATCCTCCCACACGTGTTTTTCAAAAGAACGACGTGATCACGATTCGCGTTGACGAAATCACGCGTGTGCTTGCCGATGGGTCTGCCATCAGTCGCAAACGGACGCTCTACGAGGCGGTCCTCAGTGATTGGATACACCTCACCGACGGCCGATTGAGACCGGACCCTCAAGACAATGGTGATCCCACGATCGCGGGATTATCCAATGCGCAGTATCGCGCCCAATCTTCGATCCAGTCTCGCGAGTCGATGGCATTCAATATCGCCGCGACCGTGGTCGACATTCGCCCCAACGGAGGCCTCGTGCTCGAGGCTCGAAAAACGATCCAGGTCAACGACAACCTGTGGGAAACATCTTTGTCAGGAATTTGCCGTGCCACAGACATCGGCCCCGACAATGTGGTGCTGAGCAAAGATTTGATCGAACTGGAAATACAAAAGCAAGATCGCGGCCATCTCCGTGACGGATACAAGCGTGGCTGGTTCGCGCGATGGCTAGACAACGTTCAACCGTTCTAATGAGTTCGACCGTGAGATCAAAACCTGTATCGGCAAGAAGATTCGCGCTAGCGGCTATCGGTTTGTCGTGGCTGCACCTGGCTCTGGTGACCCCCAGCGTTAACGCCGGCAGCCTGAAACTGGTCGACATGTGCCGACTCAAGGGCCAAGAGATCAACACCTTGCAGGGTCTCGGTCTGGTCGTCGGCCTGCGCGGAACGGGCGACCCCGATTCGGCACCGACGGCGCGAGCGTTGGCGCAAATGATGAAGAACATGGGTGCTCCGATGGCCCTCGATAGCACCGGCGCACTGAACCTCAAAGACGTCGACGACGCGCGCAACGTCGCCATGGTCTTTGTCACCGCACGAGTACCAGCGGTCGGTGCACAACCGGGCGACTTACTGGACGTGACGATCAACGCGATTGGCGCCAAAAGCCTCGAGGGTGGAACGCTGATGCTGACTCCCCTGCTCGGTCCCCGCGCCGACAATCCAACGGTGTACGCGATGGCGCAAGGTCAGCTGAACGTCTCGCTCGATGGTCCCGCGACGACCGCCACCATCCAGGGTGGCGCCAAGATGGAAGCAACCGTCCGAGCTTCATTCTCATTGAACGGAAAAATCACGCTCGTCATCGATCGTGACTTTGCCAGCTTCGAAACGGCGCTCCGAATCGAAGACGAGATCAATAGCTTTTCCGAACTAGCTTCGTTTGGTCAAGCTAGCAACCTGGGCAGCCAATCCGTTCGCGCACTGCGCTCATGCGATCGATCAAGTCCACGTCGAGGTTCAAATACCCGAAAACTACCAACAAAATCCGATCAAGTTCATCGCCCTCCTATTGGACATTTCCATTCAACTTTCCAGCCATTCGTCACGGGTCGTGATCAACGAACGTGATGGCGTCGTGGTGATCGGAAAGGACGTTGAAATTGCCCCTGTTCTGGTAACTCATCGCAACCTCCGTATCGAAGCGGTGGGCAGCGGCGGACTCGTTCCCGTGGCCGATGGCGAGGACGAAACCGGCAATGCGAAACTCAAGAGTCTGGCCGACGCCCTGAACGCTCTGGACGTACCTACCGAAGACTTAATTTCGATTATCAAAACGCTCAAACGCAAGGGCGACTTGTACGGCGAAGTTGTCTTTCAATAGCACTCCACGTCGCTGATCTTCCCTTTTGCCCTCCTCGCTGAATCGATCGGTCATGGATATTCGACCTACCCATCTGGCGTCAAACCAAAACCTCGCGGATCTGCAACTAGGTTCAAAGGCACCCGATCTGAATTCCCCCGACGATTCGGCATTGCAAGAAAACTTTACCCAATTCGTCGGCGAGACACTCTTTGGCAGCATGTTAGCATCGATGCGAAAGACGGTCGGTAAACCGGCCTACATGCACGGGGGTCGCACCGAGGAGGTGTTCCAAAATCAGCTCGACCAGAAAATTGTCGAGGAATTGACCGAAGCATCGGCCGACACGATCGCCAAGCCGATGTTTGAACTCTTCAATCTGCAGAGGAGACCGTGAGATGAACCCAACATGGATTGAACGCCTCGCCGATTACTTGGATCAATTGCAGGCGATCTGTGAGACAATCGACTTGATCCTTGATAATGTCAACGTGAATACCGTCGCCCTCCATCATGCCGAGGTCGAACGGTCCACGACCGAACTGACCCAGGCACTGAAGGAACTGGAAAGCAAAGTCGCTGAACGCGATGAATTGCTGCGTGCCGAGGATGCTCCGCAAATCGGATCGTCCCTGACCGAGAAGCTGCGGCGATCCAATCACATTGACCGCGAACGTTTGATCACGCGGTGCGATCAGATTGCCGAAACGATCGGGATGGCCAATCAGCGCGCCGTGTCTCTATTCGTCTGCCAATACCATCTTGTCGATACCAGCAACCACATCATCCGCTTGCTCTCAGGCGTGTTGACCCCGCCAACTTATGGTGATGAACCCAATCAGCACTCACACCACGGCGGGGCATTGTTCAACGAAGCAGGCTGAGTCTTGCTGGCGATCACGATGGTGCCTGCGTTCCACGTCGATCACGACGATCGGAATCCGTCACGCCGAGCGAATCGGCGAACGATTTGCACCACAAAAGGGCACGCTGCCAATACAGAACACGAGCCCGGCGATGTAAACTTGTCGAGGTCCGTTACTGGTCTCAGCCGTTCGCAATGCTCGCAAGTGCACGACATGCTCCGAAATCTCGCCCCGCTCCGAAATCTCGCCCTGTTTCTCGTTTCCAGTGGCTGTCTACAGACGGCCCTCGCCGAGCAATGGACCGTTCCGGCTGAGACCGCCTATTTGGAACCCGACGATGGCGGCGCACGGATTTCAAATGATCGCGGAATCACTCACTGGACCGATTCGCGAGTGAAGATCAAGTGGTTCGGAAAACTCAATCAGACGGGGAAGCTTCGTGTTTCGGTACGACTTCGACCGCAGACCAACGAAGGCTTTCCTCTGAAGCTGACCTGTGCCGGCCAAGACCACGTGGTGCAGGTCCCTGGCATTGCAAAGGCGGACGATTCCCAGAGCATCGTCGCCGATTTTGGTGAATACCAGATTTCGCAGCTCGGCTACCAAACATTGACACTTGAGTCTCTCAGCACGCGGCCAGCAGCGGACGTCCTCGCCCTGATCATTGCCGGAACCGCTGTCCAGGGCTGCGCAGTTCAATTTGAAGCCGCGGCGCAACGCCGCCTCCGTTCATCTCGTCTACCCCGTCGACAAGGAAACCAACGTCTCCGTGTTTTATTGCGAGATGACCGGCATCGAGGATCCACTCTGGACCTACTACATGGCTTGCGGATGGCATCGCGGTTACTTCGGCATGCAAGTGAACAGTCCCACGGAACGTCGTATCATCTTTAGCGTCTGGGACAGCGGCGGCGAAGCCGTTGATCGCGCAAAGGTCGCCGATGAAGATCGTGTGCAACTTGTCGCCAAAGGAGACAATGTCGTTTCAGGCAGCTTTGGAAACGAAGGAACCGGAGGACATAGTCATCTGGTTTTCGATTGGAAGACGGGACAGAAACAGCGGTTCCTCGTGACGGCCGATCCGGTGAGCGAAACGCAAACGGTCTTCGCGGGGTACTATTTCCGTCCCGATTTGAAAGAGTGGATGCTGATCTCCAGCTGGAAAGCGCCCCGCGAAGGCGGATATCTCCGCGGTCTCTACAGCTTCAGTGAGAACTTCGTGGGCCGAAACGGTCAGCTCGTCCGCAGGGCATTGTATGGCAACCAATGGATCCGGACGGCCAACGGGAAATGGATTGAATTGACCGAAGCCGGGTTCAGCCATGATCCGACGGGTAAGTCGGATCGTCTCGATCGATTCATGGGACTGCAGGACGGCCAGTTCTTCCTCGCTCACGGCGGTTTCACCGATGGATTCACGAAGTTCGGCGAACGATTCGAGCGACCCAAGTCCGAGCACCCGCCGATGGAGATGACGCTGCCGCCACTGCCCGCGATCCGCAACGATTGAAGGGGGTATCGAGACCGCGGCGAACCGTTCATCGGACCGGTTCACTGCCCGTTGGTCGTTGGCTGCCCCACAATCAACGGGCTTGTTCCTCGCAGCCACACCGTCGGCCTGCCGACGTCCTCTTTCGCCGATCGGTTTGCTATCACAAGCCCGCGAGACCGCTGTTCACGAGAATTGGTCTTTTTCGCCAATCGACGGTCTCTCTAAGATCGCCTGGTGCAATGAAGACTCGGTGAACCCGGATCGCGGTCCGACCACTTTTTGACAAATGGATTAGCAAATGCGGAATTTTCTCATCATCGGAATGATGCTGATCGGCATGTTCATGGCAGGGTGGTTCACGATCAATCGCCAGGGTGATCGGACGACGATTGAGATCAATCGAAGCGAGATTCGCGACGACACAAGAAAGGCAATCCAGCGCGGTCGCGAATACTTAGACCGCGAGCAACAGCAGTTGTCCGGCGACGACTCACAACTGCCGCAGCAACCCTATCCTCAGCAGCCTTATCCGTCCCAGGCATCCTCGCAGCAGCCTTATCCACAGCAGTCGTACCAGCAGCAGCCTTATCCACAGCAGTCGTACCAGCAGCAGCCTTATCCACAGCAATCGTACCAGCAGCAGTCGTATCAAAGTCCACTCTATCCGCCCTATCAGGGTGGCCAATTCGCGGACCAGCCATCGCTGCCGCAGGAGCAGATTGCTCGGCAGCCCGCGTACGGCAATACAGCACCCTACCCGAACGACCCAAGCTATCCGCCGTCATGGAGCGGCGGGCAACCCTACGATTACCCTTCTTCTCCGCCACCATCACCCCAACAAGCACCGAGCCAGCAAAACTATCCGGCCCGTTCACAATCGTATCCACTGCCACCTGGCCGGTAACGCATCGCGTTCACGACTTGTTGTCTGAATTTCCATTGCTCGGGCGATCGGCTGGTCGATCCGATTCACTGCGCGAGCGTGCCGGACCACGTTGATCGGGACCACGTTCTCGCGAGTCGGCGTCACCGTGATCGGCCGGTGGCCTTCGCGAATCGCCACCGCGTGTTCTTGGCGGCCCATCGGGTCCGCGATCCTCGGGCCCGCGATCCCCGGATTCACGGCCACCGGACCGGCGCGATCGGTCGAATCGGATCGCCAATCGCGGCCGAACGCGACGGGGCCTCGCGGCCCGGGACCACCGGGCCAACCGAATCCGGGTCCGCCAGGACCGCGGCGCATCTCAGGTCGATACCCCGGACCTTGCGGACGACCGGAACCACGCCAATCGGGCATCCGCGGGCCGGGTCCACGCACTTTGTCGGGTTCGCTGGCATCGGGTCTTCGAGCATCGGGTTTACGAGCATCGGGTCTTCGAGCATCGGGCCCATCGCCCCTCGCCCGCTTGGACTTGAAATCGCGGCCGCGCGGGCGAGGACCTGCTGGCCCGGGGCCACTGGGCGGGCCAAATCCTGGCCTTGGACCGCGACGTCCCTCGGCAGATCGACGAGTTGGCGCCTCCGGCACTCCGCCCCGACCAGGCGCCGCAAAACCACCTCGAGATCTCTGTCGGTTGTCTTGCATCCAAGGTGGTCCGCCGGAACGCCCGCGAGCTGACGCAGAAATTCGCCCCGGTCGTCGGTTGTCTTGCATCCACGGAGGGCCGCCGAAACGTCCGCGCGCTGCCGCAGAGCTTCGCCCTGGTTGTCGGTTGTCATGCAACCACGGCGGGCCGGCCTGTCTGCCTCGACCTCGCATCTGATCCGGTCGACGATCGTGGCGCCCCCAATCGCTGATCCAAGGTGGCACAAAACCGTGACCGCGGTCAGGCGTCCAAATCGGACCGCTGCGGCGCGGACCGGCAAATCCCCGATCGGGTGGCTGCGCCGCCGCACCATCGATATCGACCAACGAAACGGAACAACCCGCGATAAGCACCAGCAAGCATCGAACGAACATGACCATCAACATCTCTCGTGTATGAGAAAAATACCAAGGAAGATCTTGTCAAAACCGTCCAACGCCAACCGCACTGATCAACCAATGGTTTGGCGAACGCCTAACCGATTTGGCGAACGCCTAACCGATGTACCACGCCAGTGGTTCATGGTCGTAATCGTAAAACACCAGCGGGCGATCGTGGTTTCGCGTCATCATGCGACTTTGCCGTTCAAGGTCACTTTTCATTCCCCGTTCGCTCCGGCGAGTTCACCGGTTCATCACTGGGTGACTCGAGCACTTCGCGCATCGCGTCGAGCAGCCACTGATCAGCCACCTGCCGGTGAGCGGCAACGAGAATTGCAAAATTGTCGGCGAGGATCTCTTCCGGATGGATGATGTAGCTGGTGTTGCCTCCGATTTGCCGATGAAAATCTGGCAGATTGGGTTCGTGCATCATCGGCTTGCCGGCAACGATCGTTGGCACATAAGAATGGGAAAGGGCTGGTGTGACTTCCATCAATTGAAACTTCATGTAGCTGAACATCGACATCGAATTGCGGTGGTCGTAGGGGCGTTTGGCAAACAAAACCGGCGCGATGGTGACCACCTTGTCCTCCGCGAATTTGACGTCCATCACATGTTCGATGACCGGCGCATCCGGATTGGTCATCTTGTCAGTGGCCAAATCCGCCGGAAGCGATATCGGACCGGTGGCACGAAATCCGATGCATTTGTAGAGTCGGTCTCGCAATCGACGATCACTGCGGGATATCACATGAAACAACTCATGCGCAATCAGCGATGGACGCGGCCGCTCCTTCGTACCTATTTGCCCAACGGGCAAAATGATCGCCGTGCCCCGAGTGTAAGCAGCGCCCCCCTCTTCCCTGCCGGTGGTGTGTATCAACAGGATCTCACCGAGGGGCGGCAATTTGAATTCACGCAGCGTTTTGTCGAGCGATTCGATGGCCGCCGAGATCGCCTCTCGATCGGACGCTTTCCATGGCCGAACCTCGCCCTGCACAAAACTCAAATACGTTTCCACGCCCGGATCCGTTTCGCTGTGCATTCGCGCTTTACGGTCGAACGGACTCATTTGTTCCACATAGATATCGCGTTTCCCCAGCACCGCGCGTCCTTGCTCGGGAGTCGCAAACACAAACTGATAGGGGCCACCGTGCAGAGTCGGTGGTTGGTCCGTCACAGTCTCCTGTGCCGTCACGCATCGCCCCAACGACCACGCAACCCATACCAATGTCCAGAAGCGGATCAACGATTTCACCTCTTGCGTTTCGAGTAGCCACGAAGCATTTCCTGATCGCGAAAACGCTTAACAGGAACATACCAAATCGAGGCCGCCCCTGTTCGCCTCGCTCGTGACGTAGGATACCTCTATCGTCGATCTCGGATTCATTTTCGCAGGATTGATATTCACAGGAGTCGCCGGCTTGAATCATTCGATGGCCACCGTACGTCAATGCGCCGACCGAATCGAGGCCGAAACCATTCGGATCCGATTGGCTTCCGATGGTATCACCGCTTTCATCACCGGTACCGATGCGGCTACCGCGCTCGAGCATGGGCGGCGCGGCGACAAACCGGCTGGTGCGTGTGGAGGTCGCACAGGAAAACTTGCAGCGAGCGAGCGAGCTCCTCGATGCGGACGAACTCGCAACTCAACAGGCCGGTCCGTGGATTTGCAGTCGATGCCACGAGCAAAACGAACCCGCGTTCGAGGTCTGCTGGAGTTGCACGAAGCGGCGAAGCGACGATGACACGCGCGGTCGATTGGTTGAACACGATGATCCATCAGATGATCCTGCCGACGACCAGTTTGGGGCAAGCGTCTCGGTAGCGCCGGGTCCGCCATTGAGCGAGGACCCAAACCCTTATCGTCCGGTTTTGATTTCCGAAGCTCCATCGAAGAACCAGACGTCTAGAAAACAGTCGGTGTCGCATCGCTCGCAAAACTCGGAAACGCTAACCCGCGCCTTTCGCGTCTCGATCATCGCCCTGCTGCTGTTCCCGCCTCTGCTCAATCTCTATTCCATTTATCTGCTGGGGACGCTGGCCTTGACCGGTGCCTATCGTGATCGCTCGCTTCGTGCACGCCTGGGCGTCGTGTGGGCGATCAACCTGGTTGTCATCGCCGTTTCGGCGTTGTTCTGGCTGCGCATCGTGTGAACGGATCGGCGATCAATGTGGCTTCCTCTCCAGCGGGTTGCCCGGATCTATCCGTGGTACGTCCGCAGCGGTTGGTGGGCTGAAGGTCGGTCGAGTGCGGGCGAGTTCCTCCCGTCCGAGGAGACGGTCGCCCAATAGCCCTCACAGATGTTCGATGGTCTCTGGTACCGGCTCGGTCATTGCGGCAAAGACTCGACCTCTCACACGTCCAATCCAAAGCGTGATCGGCCGTTCTCCGCACGTTCGGTATCGCTTCGTTAACTGCGCCGGGTCATGATCGGTTCCCCGCACTTTGATGGTGGCCGGGTACCAATCGCGCTGACGAAGTTCTCTGCGGATCCTGCGGTCGTCGGCGGTGCCCTGCCAGCGGACGATCCCGACCACCGATAGATGACACAGCTTGGCGGCGTCGGCCGCTGAACCGGTCAGAAAGCCTGATGGACCGCTCAGGCTGGTCAGACCGTGATGCTCCGCGAACGCCTCGGTCAACCCTGCGGCGCGGATCGCTGCGTCGGGATCGACCAACGATTCTTGCAAACCGGAATCCTCCGCCGCATCGAACGGGTCGGGCCGCGGCGCCGCGAATCGGTGACAGGTACCGTCATGACCAACTTTCACAGCGGAAACGGTTTCCGTATCGGCACCGGCCCTGTCAACGGCCTCGCCACAAATCAACGACTGTTCTCGCACGCTGCCGCCAAGCGAGATCCAACAACGGTGCGATCGTTCGAGCGGAACTTCGATTCTGGCCGCGGGCGCCAGTTTGATCACGGCCGAATTGGCTGCCGCAATCATTCGGCTGACGTCGTGCCAAGCGGGCTGGTACAGCTCGGGCGCACTGGCGCGTCCCCGGGGGCTGCGACGGTCTGGATCGATGTGCAGTGAGCATCCTTGCGGTCGCACCCCGCAAAGCACATCTTCGCAGATCACTTGAACCCGCTGTGCCGTCGTACCCGCCTGCGCCAGGTTTGCGGACGCCATCTTGGCGACGACCGGGTCCGAGTCGATCGCCACGACGGGCCCGCGCAAGGCAAGCTGCATCGCGTCACCTCCCACTCCGCAGCACAAATCGTAAACGATTCCCTCGGCCATCCAAGTCGCCTTCAATGCCGCAACCTGCCAGGGCGTCGCCTGTTGCAACGACCGCTCCGTCACCCACCAAATGCCTTCGCCAAATTTTTGTCTGGCCTTCGTTTGCAGAGCGGAGATGTCCAGCAACTGGTCGGCCAATTGGTCGCCAAAGTCGGTTCGCAGTGCGCAGAATGAAGCTCGTCGCTGGGCGAGCACATTGCGACAGCTCGCGGATCGCCAGTTCGCAATCCTGACGACGATTCTCAATGGCATGGACGATCGATGGACTCATGAAGCTCCGATTGCAGCTATTGTTTGCACGCGTGGGATTGTAGGCGATTGGCCGAAGATACCGTCAACAACCGAGAGCCGATTTTGAAATCATCGTCGCGGAAGGATGCGTCGATGACCAAAACCATAGGTTCGTCCGGTGCGGATGAATGTCGGTTCGGCACCTAGGTGATCGGATCGTCCCTCCCTGGAAGACGGTGAATTGCATGTTTCGACGTTTGCGAATTGTCACCATCCTTGCTGCCGCCGTCGGGGTACCCTACGTCGCGTCCGAAACAGAATTCGGCCGCGAATCCGTGACCACCATCACTGAAGCGTTTTCCTCGGTCGGCGGCGATGCCGACGAAATACTGACCTCCATTCGCTCGACCTCCGGTGGGCCGGCCAGCTACGGCAACAACGCCCATCATGAAGTGGAAAAGCTTCGCCGACAGGACCCCGACCGCTATCGCTACGAGCCCGAATTGGCTGCCAAGCTCAGTGGGGTTTCCCAGGACCCAAATTCGGCGCCCTCACTCGTCGGCGCTCGCGTGCAGGATCTCCGCGAGGTTCTGCGTTTTGACATCACGCCGGAATGGGTGATCCAGCGATTCTCTCGGGTCAGCACCGTCCTGGCAGATCTTCGACTGGAGGGATTGCGGGTGCCGGTCGTGACAGGCACCAAGGCCGACGACCTTGCCGGAACGCTGACCTATTACTTCGACCAATCCCGAAACCTGCAGCGCGTCACCATTCATGGCTTCACCGGCGACCCCAATCGACTGGTCAACACCATGACCGAGTACTACGCCTTGAGCCACGAGCCGACGCTGGAAGCGGGCGTTTACACGAGGCGGTGGAACGGACTTCCAATCCATTTTCTCCGGCTTTCGCACGCACCGGTGGTGTACTCGGACGCCGTGCACCAGAAATACACCGTATTCCTAGAACTGAATCAGCCGAACCTGGCGTTCGGAATCAGCGAGGAAGCGAAGCGAATTGTGCACAACGATCGTGGCACCGGACGATGGTAGGGGAATCGCGTACCTCTATGGAATCGTGCTCCATGTTAGAGATCTTGGCCGAAAGTCTCTGAATTCTCTTCCGTGGGCGATTCATCTGACGTTAGACTATCATCTTTGACGGTTTTAAGCCCGTCGCCAAGAACGCTTCGCCAGGGGTCCTTCGCTAGGGTTCAGAGTCGGATCGTTGAAGTGCGAGGGCGCCCCGATTGTTCCGCCAGTCCGGAGAAATGCGATGGGAGCGGGATGGTACTACATGGCAAGCGGTTGGATCCGCAAAGGCCGCCGTGTGGGGCCGATAACGGAGGCAGATTTGCTGACCCGCATCGAGCAGGGAAAGATCTCTCCGGAAACACTACTGCAAAGCAGCAAGACCAGGGGAAAATGGGTTCCAATGAACTCCATCGGACCTGCGATGAAACGCTGGAAGCAACTGCACCCCGACGATGAGATAGGCAGCGATTGATATCACTCGGCCTAAAACCGCGGCGGACTATGCCGCGATCGCGGTAGCCCCTCTGCTGATCTTCTTGATGATCAGCAGTTTGGCAAATTTTTTGATGCTCGTCCTCTATCACGGTGGTCAACCGCAGCGTGTTGCCTGGACGTTGCTGATGTTTACCATGGGTGCCGTCGGGATCGCTCGGATCGCGATCGAACAAGACCGATCCTATTCGCTCGGCTACGCCGGAATCTTGGGGATCATCGCCTTCGTGGCGATGCTTCGGTTTGTCGATTCACCGATCTTCTCGGCCTTCATTCTACTATTGATTGGCTATCTGTCCGATCGCATTGTCCACGACTGCACTCTGATCGACGATTCGGTCGACGCCAGCGGCCAAGGGCTGATCGACTCGGGACGATTGTTCGTCAAACAGCAAATCGAGTCGAACAGCGATCAAGATCGTCACGGCTCTGAAGGCGAATCGGAACCGATCAAAGCAAATCGCGGCAATCAGCGAAACCAGCCCGGTCGAACGGTGATGTACCTGGCACTTGCCGCGCTGCCGCTGTTCGGCATCGGTCAGTTTTTTCTTTACTCTGACGCCAATACCTGGCGTCGAGCACAATACCTGTTAGCGATCTATTTGTTCTCCAGTTTGTCGCTGCTGGTCACGACCAGCTTTCTAGGACTGCGACGGTATCTGCGACAGCGCAAAGTCGACATGCCCAAAGACGTCTCGATCGCCTGGCTGGCAGGCGGATTGGCGATGATCGCCGTGATCCTGCTGGTCGCCTACATGGCACCGTTGCCGGGCCAGGCGCTGGCATCGCTGCAGTTACCGAACTTCCTCGACTCGCCCGACGGTCTCAAGGCCAGCCGGTTCGGCTGGGGTGACGAAGCTGCCGACGAGAGTGATCCACAGGCATCTTCGACGCGGAACGATCCCCAGGGGAACGAGAAAGAGATCCAAAGCATCACCCCCGAAAAAGGTGCGTCTGCCGGTAACGCGGGCGATGGCAATCGCAAAGATGGACCCGCCGGTAAACAGAAAGGCGGCGATAAGAATCCCTCGAAAGGGAACTCCAAATCCAGCGGCAAGTCCGATGCCAGCGAAAAAGCAAAGCCGCAAAAAAGCCAACAGTCTCCAGCCGGGAAAGATGCTTCACAGCCCCAAGGAGACAACACGCAGAGATCCAAGACGGATTCCGCCAAGAGCGGTTCCGAGTCAACGCCCAGGCCAAAGTCGGATTCGCAGTCGAAGTCGGATTCACAGCCAAAGTCGGATTCACAGCCGAAATCGGATTCACAGCCGAAGTCGGATTCACAATCGAAGTCGGATTCACAGCCGAAGTCGGATTCACAGCCGAAGTCGGATTCACAATCGCAGCAAGATCCCGATTCGAAGGCTCCCTCGGATGACGCCACACACTCCAACCGAAGTCTGAAGATCAACCGAAGTCTGACGATCAACCGAAGTCTGACGATCAACCGAAGTCTGAAGATCCAGCTGACCGCAGCGAGTCTCCCTCCAGTGCTGCGGCGAGCAAGGACCAAGGTTTCGAACGAATCGCCCGAATCGGGGATATCCGATGCGATCGGCAACGTCATCCCGATACTCAGCGGCGTGATGCGATTGATCGTCTTTTTGGCGCTGCTAGCCATTGTCGCCGCATTCTTGTGGTTGAATCGAGAGGCGATTGCACAGTGGTGGCAGAATCTGTTCGCGCGATCACCCAAGCAAACGACGTCCGATTCAATTGACGAGTTATTGCACAACGATACGGGGCATCCCGCTCGACCCTTTGCCTCCTATCGGAATCCCTTTGGCAGAGAGCAGGATCCGGCGGCGAATCGTCGTGATCACGTTCCAGGCATTCGAGGCGTGGACCCGCGAGCAGGGCTCGACGCGGGGCAAGGATGAAACGCCCAGCGAGTTCATTCGCCGCATCGCCCAATCGCTCCCCAACGTTTCCGCAGCCGCCTCACAGGTCGTCGACTCCTACAATCGAATCGTCTACGGACGAGGCAATGCATCGGATCAAGATCTCTCGGCAGCGAAAAAAGTTTGGAACGCGATGCAGTCGGCATAAGGCT
This sequence comes from Pirellulaceae bacterium, assembly GCA_963734865.1. Classification (GTDB taxonomy): domain Bacteria; phylum Planctomycetota; class Planctomycetia; order Pirellulales; family Pirellulaceae; genus CBDCUW01. The sequence continues at coordinate 88,279 of CAVTIV010000013.1, read as the reverse complement.
CGACAACGATCTCGCGCGATCATCAACTCGCGGATCTCGTTGTCCCCGCCGCCATTCCGCTCTCCGAGCGATCTGCGAATCCGGCTTGCATCCAGCCGGCATCCTCGGCGGTCGATCGAAGCTGATCCAAATAGGCCATTAAATTGACCTCCTGCTACTCTTGATGACTCCGGATCGCTAAGATGATCAGGCATTCTAGTCTGCTTCAATCCCGTCTCTCCGTCCCATTCCTGGGGATGCTTGGGTTTCTTTTCACAATCGGGGGCATCGTGCGTTTTCCACTTGCACTCTTTCGGCGCCGGCGAAATGTGTCGCGGGGCAACCATCGAGACGGTTCACAAACCATCGTTCCGCGAAAGAGATGCTCTGCATGGCTGACGTCCTGCCGTGGCAACGTTCTGGTCACCGCGGCCCTGATCTGTGGTTTCAATTGCGTCGCCGATGTCCGCCTGTCGACGGCCCAGGGCACCCCGTCACGTGAACCGCTCAAGGGAGTTGATCTTGCCGGTCGGCTATTTCGTTTTGGTGAGCAAGGTGATAGCACGGCGGTGGTCGTCTGTTTCTTGTCGACCCAATGCCCGATCAGCAACGGCTATCTGCCCGTGCTTGATGAGATGTCCACGAAGTATCGACGGCTTGGCGTGGAGTTCTATGGAGTGATCTCGGATCCATCGGTAACGCTGCGCCGAGGTGTTGGAGTATCGTTTGAAATACCGCATTCGCTTTCCGATCTTGTTTGATGGCTCGGGCGAGTTACGTTTGGCTCTGTCGCCGACCCACACGCCGCAAGCCTTTTTGCTGGGAAAGTTTGACCGGATGCTCTATAGCGGTGCGATTGATGACCGATATGCCGGATTGGGGCAAAAGAAAGATGTTGCTTCGAGGGAATTTTTGGAGGACGCGATCAAGGCGACGATCGCCGGCAGGCCGATTGCCGTGCCCAAGACCAGGCCCATCGGCTGCCTGCTCGAGGAACCGGCCAACAAGACCAAGTCCGGAACGGTTACCTTCACCCGCGATATCGCGCCCATCATTCAGGCGAACTGCGCCTGCTGTCACCGTCCCGGTCAGTCGGGACCTTTCTCGCTGCTCACCTACGAGGATGTCAGCAGGCACGGCAAGCAGATCGTGGAGGTCACGGATTCTCGTTTCATGCCCCCGTGGAAACCGGCCCCCGGGTATGCCCACTTTCTTGACCAGCGGCGTCTGACAGAACACGAGTTGTCGCTGCTAGATGTGTGGGTGCGTGCCGGCAAGCCCGAGGGCGACCCAGCGGACCTGCCGTCAACCGAGGAGTACGTGGAGGGTTGGCAACTCGGAGAGCCCGACGTGATTTTGCAGATGCAGGAGGTCTTCCCCATTCCCGCCAGCGGTCCCGATCTTCGGCAGTATTTTGTCATTCCCGCCCGCGTCGTCGAAAACCGCTTGATCACCGCGATCGATTTTCAACCGGGGACGCCGCAGGCGATTCATCATGCCAGCTTTTTTCTGGATGCGAAGAGGGCCGGTCGCCAACTCGATGAAGCCGACCCGGGACCGGGATATCGCGGTTTTGGCGGGCCAAAGTTTCGCTCACAGGGCACGCTGCAAAGCTGGTTTCCAGGTATGAATCCCCGACCCTTGCCCAGCGGCATGGGGCGACTGATCTCTCGCGGTTCCGACATTGTCGCCGAGGTCCACTATGTCTGTACCGGTAAGGCCGAGCGTGACCGTTCGAGGCTTGGTCTGTACTATGCTCGTCGGTCGGCCCGACAACTGGTCGTGGAAGTGCAAGTCGGGAAGCGCCACATTGGAAATCCCGGCGGGAGAACCGCGACACCTGGAGCGAGCGAGTTACACGCTTCCGGTGGACACAACCTTGCTGGATGTGGTTCCGCACATGCACGTACTCGGACGTGAGATAAAGGCTGCCGCAACGTTGCCCGACGGCAGTGTGGAACCATTGATCTGGATCAAGGACTGGGACTTCAATTGGCAGGGCCAATATTCTTATGCGCAGCCGATCGAACTGCCCAAAGGCTCACGGATCGACGTGAATGCCTGGTATGACAATTCGGCCGATAACCCGTTGAATCCGAATTCACCCCCGCAGACGGTCCACTGGGGAGAGGACGCCACGGACGAAATGCTGATCTGTCACTTCCAGTGCACGTGCAAGACTCTGAACGAATTGAAACAGTTGATCCAGGACCAGGAGCGATACACGGAGGACGCCCAAGATCGTTAGCCGGGTCTGATGGTGGTCCTGCGAATCGCCACCCAACCCGAGCAACTCCCGCCTCGGAACCAATGGCAATGTTGTCCAGAAGCAGCGGAGTTGTCGAATGCTCGACAGTCGTGTTATCATGGTTCCGTAATCGGCAAAGACCGTGTTTAACGGGACGAAACCGACAAATCGGGGTTGTAGCTCAGTTGGGAGAGCGCTGCGTTCGCAATGCAGAGGTCGAGAGTTCAAGTCTCTTCAGCTCCACTTCACCAAAGGCCCGCGAATCCAACGATTCGCCGGGCCTTTTTTGTTTTCGGATCGACCGTTTGGGGCCATCGGGCCGGTTGGGGCCAACGCAATTTGCCAATTCCGCCACCTCTCGACACCTGTTCCCAGTTTTTGGGGGAACGTGCGGAGGAACGGCGGTCGCCGTGCTGATTGGTAACGTCCGAAGCATCTCTACCGCTCCGGCTTTGTGCAACAGTCGCTCATCCATGAAGGTGTTCATCGTTACCAGGATCAACCGAACACAATTCGCGGTTGTTGTTCGTGTTGGAAGATGAAAAAGCTGAATTGGCCAGCGGACTCGGCAAACAGCGATGCGGTGCGTCAGACCGAGGCTCGACAGGGAGGAACCCGGTCGATGAAACCGGTGTAGCCGAGCCAGCGACGATTCGGCGCGTCGGTGCGGATGACCGATGCGAGTTAGCGGAATTAGCAATTGCGTGAAGTCGATGCAACCGACACGCACGAAGAGAAGGAGCAACCAGCCGGCGGTGCGTGGGTCACGAAACGAGTTTGACCGTTGGTGCTGATAAACCGCAGTGGTTGTTGAATCGCGAAGCGATGGAAGGTGGTAGCCCGGGGTGAGGTTGGCGAGCCTCAAGCGAGCCGGCCGCGACCCCGGGTTCGATTCACCAATCATGGATTCCCGCCGGCGATCGGGCGGCAAAGCCGCCCGATCGCCGGCGGGGGATTTGTTTTTGCGCTGTTTACCAGGGGCTACACCAACCTCGCTCGAGGCTCGGTGTTGGCCGCCCCAGGCTAACGTATGTCGTCGCTGCGCGACTTTTGCTCTGGGTGCCTCGGTTGGACCAACCACCAGCGCGAAACCAACCCCCGAATCCGCTTCGGTGTGTGCCACCGCTGCGACTTACGGAGGTCCGGGAATCTACTCCGGTGGCCATCTGGCCAGTCTCTCTTGCGCACTTATGCTGGATGCATTACGCAATTATTATGATCGGATTCACAGGCACGAAGTCCTGCAAGAATTGGAAACGCCAAGCAATTGGATCGGATTCCTGCTACGGCGAAAGACGCTTGCGCTGCCAACTTTCTTGCTCGCCTCTTTCGTAACAGATACGATCGTGCAGACGATTCGGGCGCCCCTGCCAGAATTCAAAACGGTTCGGTTCAATGCGGTACCCGCCCCAGAAAGTTGGTAGCGGCACTTTTCCCGCAGCAAAGCGCTCTTTCATTTCGTGCATTTTCGCTTCCAACACCGATCTTGATGACACAATCTCGCTTTGCCGGGAAACCCATGCTCCAAGTTGGCTGCCACGTGGGCGCGAGACGAAATACTTGAGCGATTCCGCAGCGCTAATCCTCTTGGCCATTCCGCCGACTTCGACTTGCCTCTGCAATGGCAGCCACTGAAGAAGGAACGATACCCGACAGTTTTGTGCAATATGCCGCGCTTTGCGGCTCTCGTGATTGGTAAAGAAAACGAATCCGCTTGTATCAAAGTACTTGAGCAACACGGTTCGCTGCGTGGGCTGACCATTCGGATCGACCGTAGCCAAAACGATCGCATTGGGTTCCAGCAATTCAGCCGTTGTCGCTTGCTGGTACCATCGCTGAAACTGCATGAACGGGCAGCGATCCACCTGGTCGATGTCGAGTGATTGAAGCGCATATTCACGTCGAAGATGTGATAGATCCATCGGCCAGATACAATAATCGTCTTTGTCTTTCGGTAGTGCGGCATGCAGGCCTCGGAACCAACCTGTCGCAACGCGAGCTGTCATCTCATCTCGATCGATGAGTTGCTACGCACCTGAGCGAACAGACGCCGATCAGCCAATGGATTTGTTTCCGCGCTCATTGTATCAAAGAAACCGTTGCCCACAGGCCAATGTGACAAGTGGCCAACGGGCGTCTTCATCGCCAATCACCGCTGATGACGAACGCGGCCCAATAGAATGGCGCGACCGGCTCACCCGCTTGCTTGCGCGCGTCGGATGCCGTCGCCAAACGATCCGCGTCGATCGGTTTGATCGTGCCCGGCCCTCGCAACTGCTTCGTTTTCGGATCATATTCGCGGCGGATGGTCAACTGCGCCTGGCGCAAAGCCTCCAACTTGCTGAACTTCTTTTCCCATAGGTTCTTGTAAAACTCAATCATCAGAATCTGCGTTGCCGCGTCGTCTACTTTCCAGAGACTACTGATCAAGGATCGTGCGCCGGCGACCTGAAATGCTCGTTGAAGTCCCAGCAAACCTTCGCCGTTGACAGGCTTTCCGAGCGATGTTTCGCAAGCCGACAGGACTACCAACTCGGTACCCGTGAGATCCAATTGCTGGGCTTCCAGCGCGGTCAAAAGTCCGTCATCCTGCCCCGCCTGGAACTGGCGGTTGGCTCCCGCAAACGCGATTCCCGCAAACAAACCCGGATCGATTCCGGCCTGTGTGACGCGGAGCCACTCGGTTTTCACGTCACGCCCGACAAGGCTGAATCGGGCCAACTCGGGAGGATCGAAAAAGCCGTGCGTAGCCAGGTGCACAAATCGTCGCCCAGACATCGCGCGTCGCACGGCTTCTTCGCTGGCCTGCGATCCGGTAAGCATGCGAACCGACTGATCGGCATGAGAGACCATGAAAAGATCGCGCACGGCCTCGATCTCGCGGCGCATCCCCGGCAACATCGGGAACTGCATCTGACGGCCCCGAATCTCGCTACCCAAGGCAATCTGGCTTCGATTGGCCAAGTCTGGCAGGTCGACCGCGCCGCCGGCCTCGGCGCCAAAATCGACATCCCCGACGAGAAGAAGATCGCCCGAGGAATCTATCTCCCCAGCGTCTGAAACGAGCAACTGCGGGATGGGCACCATCGCAATCGCCATTTCGTCAATCAAATGGGTGTGCGGTGTTCTGCCTTCGATCGCAGCGAATGGAAACCGACACAACGCCCCATCGGGCGAGATCAACAGGCTGCCGACGCCGTGGAGATACGGTTCCAAACGATCCCAAAACCAGGACCGCGGCGCCATCGAGAAACCGGCTTGGACGTCTCGATGCAAGCGATCAATCAGCTCCTCCAGCCTCGACATCGGTCCCAAGTCGACCGCTTCGACCGGTCCTTTCGAGCGGACCACAAAAGCGATGGACCGCCAGCCGGCAGGCGGTGACCCACCGGTCAGACGTTCGATCGCAAAGAATCGTACGAAATCAATCAGCACCGCGTCGGCCGGCAAGGAAGATTGAAGCTGGGCCAGGCTGGGTGGTTCATCGAACTGCTTGAAGCCGAGCTGCCGAAGTTGAACGTCGAGTTCGAACCGAACCTGAAACTCTCGCTGCCCGAGCTCAGAGATGTTTCGCCAGGCGACCCGGTTTTCCGGAGCAGGCGAGGAGAGAGCTTCTGTCGCCAATTGATCCGACACGCTCTGCAATTCGGCGTACAGTGGAGCCAGTTCGGGTCGCTCGCGACATTGCCTGAGCTGCTTTTGATGAAGTAATCGACTTCCCTTCCAAGCGAGAACAGATTGGTAGACAGCGCCGCGATCGAGCGCGGCCTGAGGATTCAATAACAGAGAGAGGTATTCCTGAATCGCTCCTGTTCCAAAGCCGCCACGACCCACCGAACCCGGGTTCAAGCTGGCAAGATCCATTTCCGCTTCTGCCTCTACGAATTCCGGCATCATTCGCACGGCACGCTGATAGTCAGCCCTCCGCACGTAGAACTGGAATAGGCCCTTCAGTGCACTGGCATGGCGTGCTGCGTTGATGAACGGTTTGTTCAATCGAGCGAGCGCGGCCCGCTCGGGTCGCATTCCCAACGTCGATTCCCAGTCGCCGCTTCTCGACCCACTGTCTTTGGATGGAGGCTCTCGCGCGAGCGCTAGTTCATGCAGCAGGTTGGCCTCGACTTCGTCGTATTTCCCCATCTGTTCGTAGTAAAGAAGCAGGTTCCCGTTGGCACGACTCAGGCCCCAATCCATCTCCGCGTTCTCGTAGATGGCGCCGGCCCGCTTGGTTAGCCGTATACTTTCCTCCAGATTCCCTTCGGATCTGTAAATCGCCTTTCCCAGGTTGATCAAGCACCAAGCCGTATCCGGATGGAGCTTTCCCTGCTTCGCTTCCCTGATCGCCAAAGCCTGTCGCAACATCGTTTGCACCTTGGCCTTGTCGGCTTCACCGACGCCGTCTGTTTGATCCCCGTATTCGGAAAGATAGGAAGCGAGCCGCTCCAGACTGGCGGCATAATCGGGATGCATTTGGCCAACGGATCGCTCGCGGATTGTAAGGACCTGCTGATAGAGATCCAGTATGTGCCGGTTAGGGAGTGTGCCGAGCTCGACAAAATACGTCTCTGTCAATTCGTCGAGCGCGGTCCCGAACTCGGGATGAAACTCTCCCAGCAGCTCCTTTTGCAACTCAACCGCCTTGAGCGCCGCGTCCAACCCGCCCCGTTTGTGCGCATTGGAGCGGAATAACTCTCTTGCGTTTCGGTAGTCGCGTCGTTGTTGGCGATCGAGTTTGGCCAAGCGTTCGATGCGTTCCAAGGCATATCGGCCATCAACCGTTTGCCAATGATCGCTGCCCGAGACTTCCGTTCGGATCGCAATTGCTTCTTGGAGACAGGCATGCGCGGACTCGAAGTCAGTATCGCTCGCGTAGATCTTGGCGGACCACTCTAAGGCTCCGGCCAAGTCTTTGTGATGCTTGCCGAAAAGTCGCCGCTCAATTACCAGCATCTCCGTTACGGCGGTAACCGCGAGCTCCGTTTTACCTGCCTCGCGAAGCCGAATCACCTCCCACGCCAATTCATTTCGCTCCCTGAGCTGCGATTCTTGCTGGTCGGTCAGCGGCGACACTTTGGAAACGGTCTCGCCATTCGACGAGACGTCTTGCGACTGGGCACTAGCGACAGCACCACCGCAGAGCAAAACGACGACGACCACCGGCAACATCGTCCGTGCGCCACCCATGATGTGCGATCGATTCATTGCAGGCGCTCGCGATAACAAGGTAACTGGAAAAATGATTGGGCGGATTCAACAGCGTTACAAATGTCGGAACTTCAATCAGCTGGCAGGTACAAAGGCAGTTCGACTCGCAAGCCCTCTGGCAGGTGATTGGCAACTTGCGACAAATATTCCTGCTTGCTCCATGCCGATGTCATTCTTATCTTCCCCGGCCCACGAGTGCCGTCGTTTGTGCTTTCGGTCTCGTTCGGCGGTGGCCCCAACGGCGACAATGCACGTTGAAGATCGGACGCGCTGGGCATGTCCGGCTGGTCGACGGTAACGAGTAGCAAGAGGTGCTCACCCGGTGGGTCGCTTGGGTCGACCGAAACCATCGAATCGGGACCGGGATAGTGGAGCATCGCCGATGGCTGCTGCGATTGGGCTGCCACAATCACGCGTCCGGCGGTATCGAACCAAAGCATTAGCCAACGTGTCGGTCGGGAAAACTCGACTCGCAGGTGAAAATCGTCTCCCTGCGTGAGTGGCGTTAGTTCGGGCCCGATCCGTGTTTGACCCTCTACCACCAGCGGATAAGACTTGGTGCTGGCGTCGTCCTCACCACGCCGCACCCAGAGACTCGCCTGTTGTAACGTGGTGGCCCCAAGCGATGGCGTAGACATGATCGTTGGCATCGGTCCCCAGTCTTTGTTCGCGATAGCCAAAGCGAGTGTGATACCCAGACCGGCGGCGACCACGAACGTGAAAATCACCCATCGGCGATCTCTCATCCAGCGGCGGTCTCTGCGGTCCGACAGGACGGTTCCGGGGTCACGAACCGATCGTTCCTCAGGAACAAACGTGACGGTAGACGGGACGTCATTGGTCGTGTCCGCTTCGGCCAAAGCTGGCTGCAAATCGGTCCGGTCGCGATCGACAGCCGTTGCGGAAAGTTTGCGGAGATCGGCAGCGCTCGCTAGCGGTTTCAACGCCTCGGCCAACGACCGGGGCGTAGTGATTCGCTGCGAAACATTTTTCGAAAGAAGTCGAGTATAGATGACCGCAAGTTCATTCGGAACTTCGCGTCGACATTCTTGCAGGTCCGGTGGCGGCGTTCGCAAGTGAGCGTCCCGCTTCTTGAACAGTGTATCGTGCAATGGTTCACCGAACGGAACACGTCCAACCAAAAGATAAAACATGGTGCAACCAAGGCTGTACAGGTCGGCGCCTATGTCGACAGCGGCACTATTCTCCCATTGCTCAGGAGCCATGTAGTCCGGCGTCCCTAACCACTGACCGCATTGGGTCAGCTTCTCGGCGACTGGATCGAAAGCAGAAAAACGGGCCAGACCCAGATCAAGAATCTTGACGACTCCATCGTGTGTCAGCAACAAATTCGAGGGTTTCAAGTCGCGATGAACGAGTCCCTGTGCGGCGATGTGATCGAGCCCAGCGGCGGCTTGTCGTATGATTTCGCAAGTATCGTTAATCGGCAACGGCCCGCGACGGCGAACGAGCTCACCAAGATCACAGCCATCCACATACTCCATGACCAGGAAGTGCGTACGACCGACCTGCCTGGCATCGGTCGCGAGCACGACGTTGCAATGCGGCGGCAGATTACCGACCGCCTCGATTTCACGGCGAAACCGCATCAGGGCGGTTGGATCTTCGAGCAGACGCGGCGTCATGATCTTCAATGCAACGGTTCGCTTGAGCCGAATGTGCGTGGCCCTGTAAACGGTTCCCATCCCGCCTCGGCCGATCTCCTCGTGAATCTGATAATCACCCAAACGCTGCAGCGAATACCCTGCTAGCTGCGACTCGACAAGTCCCTGGTCACTGTTCCAGTCCGCGTTGTCGCTCATCATTGGACCCGATGGATAATCGTTGAATACAAGGATAAATCTCGATCTGCCGGTCTTTGACGGAGGGACAATGACGCTATGCGAATCGCGGAGCTCGAACGTATCGTCTGTTTCGCTGCCCACTTCGTTCGCTTGCGTCAATGTCACTCTTGGTTACGGCGTTCATCAAAACCACGTGACGGTGAGCTGCGGCGACGAGCGGCGATAGGTCGCGGCGCGCCCGAGTCTCGCCTGTCGTCGGAATCTAATGGCAACACGACTCGGTAAGTGCCGGCCGCAGAGCGTTGAGCGAAGCTTCCAGTTGGTCATATATTTGTGCGGTGTTTTCCAGTTCGCCCGATTCGCCCATCACCTCCAGTCGCCAGGCCAAGTCGAACACTTGGGTGGCACCGAACGTCCCCGCATTGCTTTTGAGCGTGTGGGCGGCACGTTGCAGCAACTTCATGTCGCCCCGCGTCATCCCATCCCGGATCTGAACGAGCAGCTGAGGATACTCTTCAAAGAAGGCCTCGATCACGACGGCCAGCAATTGTTCGTCCCCATCCACATTTTGGAGCGCAACGGCTTTGTTGAAAACGGTTGTGGCGTCCGCCCCCATTGCGTCGGTACTGGGCACAAGCGGTTCATCCGCCGCCGGCGTCCCTCCCAACGAGGACGCTTCGGTCGGTGTGGCGGTCGTCTGCTGACGCGGGAAACGGGCCGCGACTCGTTCCACCGTCTCGAACAACTCCGACGGCTGCAGTGGTTTGGAGATATAATCGTCCATCCCCGCTTCCAGGCACCGCTGGCGGTCGCCTTTCATGGCATGCGCCGTCATCGCAATCACGGGCAGATGGTCGCCGGTTTCATGTTCGCCACGGCGCAGCGCCGCAGTCGCCTCGAATCCATCCATCTCGGGCATCTGCACATCCATCAGCACCGCATCGAACGGCTCCTGCGCCACCATCGCCAGCGCCTCGTTACCATTACCGGCGACCATGACCGAATGACCCCGTTTCTCCAGAAGGCGGATGGCCAGTTTCTGATTCACCAGATTGTCTTCGGCTAATAACAGCCGCAGGGGGCTTTCGCAACCTTCAAACTTGGGACGCAGCCCGGCCGGTTTCTGCTCGGGCTCGTCCGGGCTGAGTGCATGGACGATCGTCTCCAACAGTTCCGCCCGGCGAATCGGCTTGCTCAAATAATAGGAAACTCCCGCTTCCCGGCACCTCTGGGCGTCCTCACGACGGGCAGCCGATGAGATCATCATCAGCGTGGCCTCGACAAGTTCGGGATGATGGCGAATATGTTCGGCCAGCTCGAAACCGTCCATCTCGGGCATCATGTTGTCCAACAGCACCAGTGTGAAAGGCTCGCCCCGGTGAAGTGCCTGTTGCAGTTCCTCCATCGCCTCGCGTCCGCTACCCACCGCCGTTGCCGTCATCCCCCAGTGTGCGAGCAGTTCTGTCAACACTCGGCGATTGGTGTCGTTGTCGTCGACCACCAGCGTGTGCACCCCGCGTAGCTCACTGCGCAACACAGGTAGCTTGCGGCGCGGCGGCGTGATCGACCGCCCAAAACGGCCTGTGAAGCGAAAGGTGCTGCCGCGGCCAAGATCGCTTTCGACCCAGATGCGACCGTGCATCATCTGAACGAGCTTCGTCGAAATCGCGAGTCCCAAGCCGGTACCGCCGTACTTGCGGGTGGTGGAAGCATCGACCTGCGAAAAGGCCATGAACAGGCGGTCCAACTTGTCGACCGGGATGCCGATGCCCGTATCCGCGACGGAGAATTGCAATTCCACTTCGCCGTCCCCCTGTGCGGTCTTCTCGACTTTTACCGCAACCTCGCCGTGATCGGTGAACTTGATCGCATTGCCAACCAGATTGAAGATGATCTGTCGCAAGCGGCCGGGATCGCCGACGAGCGAGTGGGGAACATCCGGTGCAACTTCCTCGATCAGTTCCAGTCCCTTGTCCTGGGCCCGCACCGCCAGGGCCGCCACCGTATCGTCCACGCAATCACGAAGGCTAAACTCGATCGCCTCCATTTCCAGCTTGCCAGCTTCGATCTTTGAGAAATCCAGAATATCGTTGATCACGGCCAACAGATAATCGGCCGATGACTTGACCATGTTCAGATACTCGCGCTGCTCGGCGGTCAATTCGGTATCGAGGGCCAGTTCGGTCATCCCGATGATCCCGTTCATCGGCGTGCGGATTTCGTGACTCATGTTGGCCAGGAATTCACTCTTCGCCTCGTTCGCCGTCTCCGCGTCTTGTTTGGCGCGCTGAAGCTCCGCGTCGGTGCGGTTCAACGACATTCCGTTCCACCCAATGAGGAGGCTGAAAATTACAATGTTGGAAAGCACGAATAGCGATAGCCCCATCACCTGGTCAAAGTAATTCTGTTCCTGCGCATACCAGCGGAGCCAACCGACCAGAAAGGGAATCAAGACAGCGGCCGGGAGCAAGCGGCGAGCCATCATGCCGCCCGATCCGTCACTGCTGATGATCGCGGCGATCCCAACGTTGGGCCGCGAGCACAGAATGCCCGCGTCGAAAAAGGCGAATGCCACCGCCGTGTTCAGCGCCATCGGAATGAACGACTCGATACCGATCAAACTGACGGCGCTGTACGAATACCCAATGATGGCCAGCAGACTGATCAGTATCGCCAGCAGCGCGAAACAGTCTGCCGGGCGAAACCTGGCGCCAATCCGAACGTCCAGCAGCAGCAGGGCCAGTCCGCTCAGCAGGAAGGAGACGGCAGTGTTTGGGGCCATCCGGTTCGGTATTTCGTAATCTTCAAGACCCAGACGAAATAGCCAGCGGTCGGGACCCTCGTCCCAACCCCACCAGTAGCCTGCCAATCGCGTCACGGCCAACAGCGTGACAGCCCCAGCCATGCACAGTCCTAGGGACCGTCGCCACGGCGAAGCCGGCTCCCGCAGCAGCCACAGCCCAACGCCTCCGATCAGGAAGCCCATCGCTGTGCCACCGGGATTCATCGCGACCATGCCCGGAAAAACCGTCTTTAGCGTCTCCTCCTCGATCATCCAACCGACCAGGACCAGCACAGCAACCACCATCGTTGCTGCCGCCATCGCCTGCGACACAAAGCGAAACCGTGAAATCAGATGCGGTTCGTGCAGGGGATCCACGACGAGAGTCCGTTAACGAAGAAGTCCGAGTCCCTGTATCGTAGCCTGCCCGGCGGTGGCGCGAAACCATCTTCGCTTGTGATTGGTACGTTCGTGTCGGTTGGTGCATCGCGGTGATGGAATTCCAAGCATCGTGACCGCTGAGTTTTATGTGATTGGCACCACCGATTTGCCAAGGCTTTCACTGTTGAACAGTTCGATGAACGCTCACGGATCTTTCAATTGGACCCTCAGCTCAGCTGCCCTCGAAGACAATCGAATCCGCGTCCGCGCCGAGCGACTTCAACGTCTCGGTCAATTGCTCGACCATCTTCGGAGGTCCGCACAGATAGAACGGTTGATCGAAATCATCGACCCGGCTTTCCAGCCATTCGCGGTCGACCCGCCCATGCTCGTAGTCCCGATGTTCTTCGCCGGTGAGCGTGAATACGGCGCTGCGGCCCAGCATCCGAGACAACTCGCCCTGCAAAATCACTTCATCTGCGGTGCGGTTGCTGAAGAACAACCGATTGCCTTCGATCTTGCGATCTTGCTCGAGCTGTCGCAGGATCGAGATGAACGGTGTGATGCCAGCACCGCCGGCGATAAAGACACCGGGACCGCGATACGCAATCGCACCCCATGGATCGTCAAATATCACCCGGTCGTTGACATGGATGTCGCTTCCCAGATGCTCCGTCATCCCGTCATGATCCGGATTCTTGGCAACAGGATAAGATTTCACGACGAATTCGAGTCGCGGGTTGTCCGGCAGACTGGTGACCGTAAAGGGGTGCTTGTTGTCACGCCACAGCGGCTCGTCAATCGCCAGATCTACCGCTTGTCCAGGCCGGAACGCAAAGCCATCGGGCTTTTCCAATACATACAGGTGGACATTTTTCGCGACCGGCTCGCGGTGCAACACGCGACTTCGATATTTCCCGAATCGCTGCCAGTCTGTGGTTCCGCTGTGTGGTTTTGTGTCAGCTGCCATCAATCGTTCTCCCGTGTCGATCAGTATTCTCAGTCCCCATTCACGACCACGAACAATACGAAGCAATCCGCGTGCCAAAATCACACGCTTGACCAGCGAGACAAAAGGTGGCGGCTTGAACTGGTGACTTGCGGGCTATGGAGGAGTCATGCTCGAACCAGAGCATGAACGTTGCTGCACCACCAATCTATCGGCCTGCAATTCATGCAACGGGCATGCATTCGGCGCGTCCCACAACGTACCTGCCGTCGTTCGTCGACGTTGGATTTGACCGACAGAGTGAACTGAGAGGCAACGACATCGCTTCACTGATGAGCCGTTACAACCAAACGGAACAATTGGTTGGTAGCGCGGTGAAGAATCATGATGATGCGAATACTGCAGTCATTAGCAAGATCTGACGCGAGTTTCGACTCAGTCGTGTGAACAATCATGGGGACAACGGTATCGTCGAAAATGCCGTAGCCTTGCAAACTTTCAGAGCCAGCCCACCCGATGAAACCATCGATAGAGCAACAAGCAGGTGCTGAGCATGATCGCGAGCGCGAAGGGATAACCCAAGGACCATTCGGTTTCTGGCATGTACTTGAAATTCATGCCGTATAACCCTGCAATCATCGTCGGCACGGCCAAAATTGCCGCCCAAGCCGCAAGCCGTTTTGTATCATCGTTCTGGGCGACCGAGATCAATGCCAAATTGCTGTCCAACGCGGTATGCGAAAGCTGTTGCAGATTGTCAATTAAGTCGGTAATGCGGATGACATGATCGTGTACATCCTGAAAATATGGACGCGCATCCGGCGCAATTAGATTCGAATTCGTCCGCATCAGATGAGCTGAGACATCGATAAGCGGTGTCACAGCCTGCTTAATCGCGAGTAGGTCACGACGTAAGTGATAGATTCGGGACGTGACACTTCGCACAAATTTTCCGCTGAAGATGTGGTCTTCCAGTTCGTCGAGTTCGGCTTCGAGCGCATCAATCACAGGAAAGTATTGATCAACAATAAAGTCCAGCAACGCGTGCAGCACAAATCCCTCTCCCTTGGCCAATAAGTTTGGCGTGGATTCACAACGGGCCCGCACACCCACATGCGATTTCAGTGATCCGTGTCGGACGGTAATGATGTAACGCGGCCCCAAGAACACATGCGTTTCGCCGAACTCAATTCGGTGTTCACCACCGTCGGTGAGCCTTGCTGTGCGGATGACGACGAACATCGAGTCGTCATAAACCTCCAGTTTCGCACGCTGGTGGGCCGCGTGTGCGTCCTCGATCGCCAGGTCGTGCAGACCGAACGCTTGTTGAATGTGAGAAAGAACCTGCTCACTCGGCTCATATAGTCCGACCCAAAGGAAGCGGTCCGAATGATTCCAGGCGTCCCCCAGATCCGCGATCGGAACGTCGGCAACGCGCACACCGTGATGATACGCAGCAGAGTTGATCACACTTCGGTGAGGCCGAGGTGCGGAGGGGTCAAAGCTCTCGGATGTCAAAGCATGTTCCGTGCACGGTCGAGTTCAATCCAGTCGGATTCCATGGATCCGTCAATCGGCAAGTCAGTCTAGCAACTTTCGATTCTCGAATCTCGCCAGTGGAGCCAAGTGACGTCGACAAGGATCGGTCACTTCGCCCGTTCCCTGAAGCCCTCAAAGTCACCCAACAACCCGACCAAGGATGCAAAAACACGCCGCGATTCGGTTCGATAGAGTTGGTCAACTTGCAAGATTCGATTCTTGACGAGCTTTGCTTGCAGCACTGCGTCGCTGTCCAGCTAGTCTTTGTCGGCGCGAAGCACCGAGACGAAGGCTTTCTGGGGGATATTGACGCTGCCGAACTGCTTCATCTTCGCCTTGCCCTTCTTCTGTTTCTCGAGCAGCTTTTTCTTACGCGTCACGTCGCCGCCATACAGCTTCGCGGTCACATCCTTGCGGTAAGGCTGGATCGTCGCTCGGGCGATGATCGTGCCGCCGATCGCGCCCTGGATCGGGATCTTGAACTGGTGGCGGGGAATCGCTTCGGCAAGTTGTTCGCAGTAGTGCAGTGCTCGAGTTCGCGCCTTGTCGCGATGGACCAGATAGGAAAGCGTGTCGACCGGCTCCTTGTTGACCAGGATGTCGACCTTCACGACGTCGGTCGCGCGATACTCGATCGGAACGTAGTCGAACGATCCGTATCCTCGCGTGATCATCTTGAGCTTGCCGTAGAAATCGAAGAGCACCTCGCCCAGCGGCATCTCGCTGGTCACTTCCACCCGGCCGGCGGAGAGATAATTCATCGTCTGACTCTCCGAGCGATGTTCCCGGCATAACTCCATGACCGGACCGACGTACTCCTCGGGCGTAAGAATCGATGCCTTGATGTAGGGCTCGGTGGCCGAGTCGATCTTCGATCGGATCGGGCCAGTAGCTGGGGTTGTCGACGTCGATCGTCGTGCCGTCTTTCAAGGTCACCTTGTACTTCACCGACGGGGCCGAGATGACCAGGCCGATGTCGAACTCCCGCTGCAAACGCTCTTGAATCACGTCCAGGTGCAGCAGGCCGAGAAACCCGCAGCGAAATCCGAAACCGAGGGCCGCCGAACTGTCTTTTTCATAGGTCAGTGCCGCGTCGTTGATCGCCAGTTTTTCCAGTGCCTTGGTGAGGTCCTGGTACTCGTCCGTGTTCATCGGATAGATCGAGGAAAAGACGACCTGCCTGGCTTTCTGGTAGCCGGGAATCGGTTCGGCCGCCTGGCGATCGAGCAGCGTGATCGTATCGCCGATTTCGATGTCCTGCACGCTCTTGACTCCGGCGACGATGTAGCCGACCTCCCCGGCGCTGAGCTGTTCTTTCGGATTGAGCTTGCAACTGGTTGTAGCCCAGCTCCTCCACCGTGTAATCGCGGCCCGCGTGCATGAAATGGATCGTGTCGCGAGGCTTCAGCGTGCCTTCCATGACGCGACACTGCAGAATCACGCCACGATACTTGTCGAAATGGGCGTCGAAGACCAACGCTTTCAGCGGCGCGTCGGGGTCGCCCTGGGGACGTGGCAGCTTCTCGACGATGCCCGCCAAGCACGTCTTCAATGCCGACGCCGGTCTTTGCGGAAACGGGAATCGCCGCGAACGGATCGAGCCCCAAATCCGCATCGATCTCCTCGCGCACCCGGTCAACGTCGGCGGCCGGCAGATCGATCTTATTGATCACCGGCAGCAGTTCCAGATCGTGTTCCAGGGCCAGATAGAGGTTGGCAACCGTCTGCGCTTCGACCCCCTGAGACGCATCGACGACGATCAACGCACCTTCGCACGCCATCAGCGAACGCCGCACTTCGTGCGAAAAATCAACGTGGCCCGGCGTATCGATCAGATTCAGCAGATAGTCTTGGCCGTCCGGGGCACGGTAGGCGAGCGTGATCGTATTGCTCTTGATCGTGATCCCCCGTTCGCGCTCGATATCCATCGAGTCGAGCATCTGGTCGTGGAACTCGCGCTGCGTAACGCCACCACAAGCCTGGATCAGCCGATCGGCCAGAGTCGACTTGCCATGATCGATATGGGCGATGATGCAAAAGTTCCGAATATGTTTCATACGTCCCGTTCTTGTGGGAAATGTGCGGATACGTCGCTGACAGATAGAATCCTAGTGAATGGCGCTAGTGACCAACAGGGATTTGGATAGCCGCAATTGCTCTCCTGCGCGGGCCGCCCCGGTCAGCGGGACGATCGGGCATTCATTTCCGCGGCGTCGGCCGGATGACGAATACGAAATTGTCATGAAACCGGCCAGCGATTCACGGGACTTTGATTTCCAGGAATTTCCTCGAAATCGTCGGCAGGTCTGCTGGATCGGTGAAATAAGTGGGTAAACCCCGCGACAGGAAGGGACAGGAAGGAGCGACAGGAAGGGGTCAGTGCTTTTTAAGGAGCAGGAAGGCAGGAAGGGGTCGGGCAGGAAGGAGCAGGCAAGGAAGGACAGGAAGGAAGCGAGAGGAAGGGGTCAGTGCTTTTCAGGAGCAGGAGAGGGGTCAGTGCTTTTCAGGAAGCGTGCTTCAGGAGCAGGAAGGGGTCAGTGCTTTTTAAGGAGCGTACTTCGATCGTGGATCCCCGATTCTTGGCTTGGATGACCGACTCGGTCGCGGCGAGCGCGAGAGAGGTCATGCTTGATCGTCGGCTAGCGGCAGCTTCCGAGCGTGAACGAAGCGACGTTCAGCCAGCAGGGCGCAGAGGTTGCCCGCAAGTCGACGGAGAAAAGATTGAATCATTCCACACAGAGAGAGGTGGTCGCCAGTCGATCTAGCCGCCGCCACACGGCTTGAGCGATCGCTTGCCAGGGGCGTTGAGCCGGCGACGACCGCGACGTTTCGCTTCGGCATCCAGCGATGCCGGGCAACCCACCGCCGTAAAGAATCGCTCGCTGAAGCAACTCACCAATTCGGCGAACTCAACCGGATCGAGACGGAGCCTTGCTAAGATCGAGGCGCCATCCACCTTGGGAGCCGTGCCCGCACGATTCCTCGGTTTGCCCGATAGCCAAGACAACAGATTCGCGTAGTCTTCCAGGGTCATCGGCAGGCAGCCAAGGGGTTGTTGCTGTTGGGCCGCCAAGTGCTCCTCCAACTCGCGCCGCGACAAGCGATTGACCACCGTGACCGATTGGCCATCACTCTGGTTGGCAAGTTCCAGCGGTGCCAGCCAATCCGAAGAGTCAACCGCTCGATCATCCAGCGTCCGCAACCGTTCGCCGATCGACACATGCGGATAACCTTCCAAAGAATCGGCCATCCCGGCGCGGATGGGATTGAGATCCACGTAGGCCAGGCAGGCCAGCACCGCCGAATCGTCCAGCAATCGGCGCATGCCGAAACGTGACTCCCAAAAGTGGCCGGTGATTTGGTCTTCGGCGTTGCATCGAATCCCCATGTACTGGGCAAGTTGTCGGATCAGCCAGGAGGGGTTGGAGAGTCGTTTGCGAAGTTCCTGGACTTGTCCGGGCCGCTGCCGCTGCCGTCGAACCTCCGCTGGGGTCGGTTCACCGGCGGTGCCATCGGGGCGCCGTTGGGAGTTCGGGCAGATCCTCAACCAAGCCCGGACGACCTGCTCATCGCTCATCGCCCGCACTTGGTCGGGCCGATTGCGAAGGACCAGGTGATAGTGATTGGAAAGGATCGCGTAGCCGAGCACATCGACGGCAAAGTGTTTGGCGAGATACTTCAGTCGCTGCAGGAGCCATTGCCGGCGATGCGAATAGTCGTGGTTGCTCACGGGATCGAAGCCACAGAGAAAGCTTCGCCGGACGACTCGATTGAAACAGTGGTAGAGGCCGATTGTATCGGGATCGAAGACATCGCAACGTCGCGTTCGGGTCATGGCCAGATCTCCCAGGGGGTCGGGGACATGGCCAAATGTACACTTCTGAGCGGGTGGGTCAAGTGTTTTGTTTCCGTTACTTCGCCGAGTCCTCGGATTTCGTCCGCTGGCGTGCGACCTGCCGCCCGCCGGAAAGGCACTGACCCCGTTTGGGTTGGGAAAGGCACTGACCCCGTTTGGTTGTTGGTTGCGCCGTTTGGTTGACCCCGTTTGGTTGGACCCCGTTTGGTTGACCCCGTTTGGGAACCGACCGATCGATGCCCGATGATGTCCCGACCAATCATTTGATGCGAATGGCGGCGATTGGCACAACAATCGCTCCGAAGTGGCTGTGTAGAAGAGATCTTGTTGGCGCGTCGAGTTCGCAGCCATAGGAATCACGATTCAGGCTTTGGAGAGATCACCATGTTAGGTTGGGCATTGAGTTTCTTGATTATCGCGTTGATTGCTGGCGTGCTCGGTTTTGGCGTTGTGGCTGGGACCGCGGCTTCGATTGCGAAGATTATATTCTTCGTATTTCTGGTGTTGTTCGTGATCGGCTTGGTCACGGGCCGACGCGGACGTGTGGTCTGAGCGACCGCGAATCGACATCTCGGTCGTTTTCAATCCACCGTCAGTTTGCGGCGGAAAATTTTGTCGCCGTTGGTGACGTAGAGGTATTCGTGGCTTGGGCCGGCGAGGGTGCAGCTGGTTAGCGGCATCGTTTCGTTGGGCTTCGGTAGCACGCCGCAGTGGCGCCCCGTCGGGTCGAAAATCTGGACACCCAGGGCGCTGGTGACATAGTATCGGCCCGATTTGTCCACTGCCATTCCGTCGCCCCGCGATGCGGCCAGATAAGGTGGTGGTTGGTTGAATTTAAATTCACCCTTGGGGTCGATAGGGAGACGCATGGTCATGGTTGGCATTTTTGCGTCCAGCACGCCACCGGGGTTGACGCGAAACGTCCACACGCTCCCGCCTCCGGAATCCGAGACGGCCAGGGTGCCACCGTCATTGGACAGCGCAATCCCATTGGGGCGAGTGATGCCGGTATCGACTGCGGTTACTTCGCCGGTGTTAAGGTTGATGCGCGTGACCTGTTGATCTTTGGTCTCGGTGATCAGGATGAAACCATCGGAGGTTACCGCCAGATCATTCGGAGTCACGTTCGCTGCGATCACGTTGACGGTGCCAGTCTTCAGGTCGATTGAAATCACACGCTTCTGTGCGCCTTGGCATCCATACAACAGGCCATCGGGCCCGAACTTCAGCCCGCTGACGGCTTCCTTGACGAGCACTCTGCGCGTTCCATCGGCGGCGCTGATTCGATAGACCGCCGGCGCTTTCATGTCTGAGAAGTAGAAGTTTCCTTGGTCGTCGGAGCAGGGAGCGTCGGCGAACCCCAGGTTCTCAGCGACGACTTCCCAGGTCTGGCCGGGGATCAGCAGGCGAAGCAGCGTCATGTCGCCCCGCAGATCTCCTTTAGTATCCAGCACGACCTGATGCTGCTCGTTCCGCCAAAGCCACTTCATCGCTTCGGGGAAATGTGATCCGCCGAAGTCGGCGTTGTGTCCGTATCCCTCGGCCCAATCAAAGCGGAGGTCATAGCCCATGTACTGCAGGGCGGAGGCCATCAGCCGGTTGGACCACGGCCAACTGCCGAAAGCGTTGTCCACATCGCCACTGGTATCGGCCATGTAGACGCGGAGTGGTTTCTGTTCGGTCTTGCGAATCAAGGATGGGTAAACATTTCCGCCTCGAAGATTGGTAAAGCTGCCGACGTTTGAATACACCTTCTGGAAGGCGTCGGGTCGTTCCCAGGCCACCGTGAATGCGCAAATGGCACCCGAGCTGGAACCTCCAATGGCGCGCATCGCGGGGTCCGGCGACAGGTTGTAGTTTTTCTCGACCTCGGGAATGATTTCCTCGAGCAGGAAACGAGCGTAGCGATCACCGAGGCTGTCGTATTCGAGGCTGCGGTTGGAAGCTTTCCCGCCAGGCCGGCGTGGTATCGATTTGTCGTGTCCCGGATTGATGAAGATCGCGATCGTCGGCGGCATATCGCCCCGGGCGATCAGGTTGTCCAGCACGATCGGAACTCGCCAGCGTCCCTTTTCGTTGCTGAAGGACTGGCCATCCTGGAAAATCATCAGTGCGGCCGGCTGTTCCTTCTGGTACTGGGCCGGGACGTAAACGGACCAGTCGCGGACCGTGTTTTGAAGGATCTCGGATTCCCAGGGCTGCATTTTTTCGATCGTGCCATGGGGAACGTCGTCGCGACGAACGGCATCGGGATGCGGTTGCCATTGCGGAGCAGTCTGCGTGGGGGCTGGTTCTGTCGTTTTCGAGTCATCCGACCAAAGCCAGCGGAGCGCATCGGGTAGTTGTTCGCCGCCCCAAGCACCACTGTGGCCGCCCTCGGTCATGACAAGCTTGTGTTGGTAGCCGGCGAACTGCAAGGCGGCGGCGAGATCTTGATTGGCCAGCGGCCAGTTCCCGAAGAGATTGTTCAGATCGTCCTTTCCTTCCTGCATGTAGATCTTGATCGACTTCGCTTTGCTGTCGGATTTCGTTTTGCGAACCAGGCCCGGATAGGCCCAACCGCCGCGGATGTTTGTGAAACTGCCGATGTGGCTGAGGACTTTGCCGAACTGGTCCGGCTTTTCCCACGCCGCAGTGAAAGCGCAGATACCGCCGGATGAGATCCCGCACACCGCACGCTGTTTCGGATCGCTCGAGACGTTGAGTCCCTGCAGTGCAACGGGCAGGAACTCGTCGACCAGGAAGTTTGCGTATCGGTCGCCCATCGAATCGTATTCGAACGAGCGGTTGCTGCGGTCTTTTGCGTCCGGCCTTGTCGCGGTGATCGTGCCCGGGTTGACGAACACCGCGATCGTGATCGGCATCGCTTGTTGATGGATCAAGTTGTCAAACACGACGGGAACACGGAAGGCGCCGTCGGGTTTCGCGTAGTTCTTTCCGTCCATGAACACCATTAGGCTCGCGGCCTGATCGCCGGAGTACTGGGCGGGAACGTAGACGACGAATTCCCGGTCAGTGCCAGGGAAAATACTGCTGTCGGAAAACACGCCTGTGGTGACTTTCCCCTGCGGGACGCCGGGCTGTACCTGGCGGTCGGGATTCTCGGGACGAGGCGCGTCGGCCGCTTGAAGCGGGGCAACGGTCAACAGCGATGTGATAGCGAAGAGGATCGAAGTTTTCATGGGATCAAGGTGGATCAAGGTGGGGAATCGAATCCAGAGATTTTGGCAGGGAGCAACGAGCCAAAAGACGCCCGGATTGGAGGGTGATGGGGAATTTCGCGAAACTGGATCATCGTTGGTTTGTGAGCGCCAAGCAAGTCTCGTCGAATTGGCGGCCATTTCGCGTCGTTTTGTTTCCGTTGTTCGGGGTATCGGTGCGCCCGGGGTCCCGGGAATCCGTCAGATGCGCATCGGACATGGGAGAAACGGGGTCAGGCCCAAAAACCAGGATGGCCCTTCGGGTGCTTTGCAATTTGGGAGCCTGACCACTTTTCCTCAACCGAGTCGGTGGCCTATTCGCTCGTCAGGCTGGCGAGTCGAGACGCCGACGCCACCACCAAATTCCCCCAACCGATCCTAACCATTGCTGTAGGGGACATGACAAGACGAACAACCCATCCCGCGATAGTCACCACGCACTTGACGCCCTTTGACCGCGTGGTGATAACGCTGGCATTCCTGACGAATGTACGTGAATGCCGACAGGGACGCGTCAGCGG
Organism: Pirellulaceae bacterium; assembly: GCA_963734865.1. Lineage (GTDB taxonomy): Bacteria > Planctomycetota > Planctomycetia > Pirellulales > Pirellulaceae > CBDCUW01. The sequence continues at coordinate 65,814 of CAVTIV010000013.1, read as the reverse complement.
CCAGTCGATCCAATTCATCGGGCCCCAATGCCTCGGGCAGCGGATCGTGTCGATCAACGAAAACGTTCGGCTCGATTTTCTTCAGCCGCTCCATGTACTGGCGATACGCGTCTGTGCCCAATCGGAGCTTTGGATCGTCCGGGTTTTCAACCGCGTAGTTCGCGATACGGTGTTTGTATCCGGGCTATCCAGAGTGACAGCGAGACATGACTCTTGCGACGCGACAGTTGATCGATCGCCGATTCCAAGGCGCTGGCAACAACCGCCTCCCTCTCCTTCGTGATTGACCACCGACCATGTGAAAGAGGTGGCTATCGAATGGATGGACTTCGGTTGACTGACAAAGCTGCGAAATCAACTCGCCGTCAAACTCCGCCGCTCCTCCGAGTGACGCAAGTTGAGTCAGGCAGTGTGTGTCACTCGACCGATCTTTGCAAGTCGAGCTTCATGTTTTGATCAGCAAGCACCAATTGCTGGCTTCCTCACCCCCAGTCGCTTTGATCGTCTCGCTATAGTGTAGTGGACGGCGGGCCGACCCTCGGTTCAAGAAATGAAGACCATCTCGGACGTGCCGATTCCGCTGCTTTCACGGGTACCATTGATCACGCAGGCTGATACTTACCATGACTTTACTCGATCGTTCCCGGCGTTCGTTTCTAAAAACTTCTGTCACGCTGGCGGGGACAAGCCAGCTCATCGCCGGTCTGCTGCAAGCGCAATCCCACGAACCCGGCGGGCCGCTCATTGCCTATGTCGGCACGTTCAGTTCGCCGCTGCGCGATGTGTTGCCAACGCAGGTGGATCTGCCGCCCGGCAATGGTCGCGGCATCCACCTTTTCCAGGTGAACCGCGCCACCGGGGCGATGACGCCCGCCGGCATTTACGAGATGGGAACCAGCCCGAGCTGCCTGGCCGTGAATGCGACCGGAACTCGACTGTATTCCGCCAATGAGACCGATCGCGTGGGCGACGACAAGGAAGGCACGGTCAGCGCCTTCGCCATCGATCGGGCAGACGGGCATTTGACGTTGCTGAACACTGTCCGCTCCGGCGGTGCCGGTCCGACCTATGTGAGCATCCATCCGTCCGGACGGTTCTTGTTGGTGGCCAACTATTTCGGCGGCTCCGTCGCGGTGCTGCCGATTCTGCCCGACGGTCGGTTGGGCAACGCCACGGACATCAAGAACGATGCCGGCAAGATCGGCCCCACCAAGGCGACCAATGCTCCGCCGGGCAGCTTTGCCTTCAGCGGACATGATCGGACTCACGCGCACATGATTCAGGCCGATCCCTCGGGACGCTTCGTGCTGCATGTTGACTTGGGCTTGGATCAGATCTTCGTCTGGAAGTTCGACGAGCAGACGGGCGTGCTGACTCCGAATGAACCGCCCGCGGTCTCGCTGCCTGCCGGGAGACGGGCCGCGACATTTCCATTTTCATCCCAACTGGTCGTTGGTTCTACTCCATTCAGGAAGAAGGCTCGACGATCGTACTGTTTGACTACGATGCCCGCGCGGGACGGTTGGCCGCGCGGCAAACGGTCTCCACGCTGCCGCCCGGGTTTGCCGGCAGTAATTTCTGCTCGGAGATCCTGGTTTCCGCCGATGGGCGATTTGTCTATGCGGGCAACCGGCTGCACGACAGCATCGGGATCTTCTCCGTTGGCCCAAACGGCGAGCTGACGTTCGTCGGGGAAGAATGGACACGAGGGAATTATCCGCGCAGCTTCAACTTCGACCCGACTGGCCAGTTCCTCTATTGCTGCAATCAGCGCGCCGACAACATCGCCGTCTTTCAGGTGAATCGCGAGACCGGCGGCCTCAAATTCACCGGCCACTACGCCCCGGTTGGCAATCCTTCGATCATTGTCTTCCGAGTTCGCTGAAATCCCCTTGTTCGACGGCTAATTTTCCGACGCGACTGAAGTTACCGCTGGCCGAAAACCGGAGGTTTCCAATCCTTCGGCAATCGCCCTTGCGGTTGCACTCCATAAGCGTCGTTGGGAATCGGGTGATCTTCGGCTTTCTCGATCGGCAGGTCGTCAGGTAGATGTTTGATCCTGAAATCTTTGTATTGAATCTTCATCGCGGGTCCGACGTGGACTTGCACCGCAAGGACACCCTCGAGGGCGCGGCCGTTTTCGTCGAGATCGATAAGATCGGCGGTGGGGTGGCCGTCGATCCAGTGCTGATGATGGTTCGCACGTACCAGAACGCGAAAATCGTGCCAGACGTCGGGGGCGAATTGTTTGACGGGCATCGTACCGATGACCCACGGATCGCCGTCGGGATCGACGATCACTTTCTCGCCGGTGTGCGACAGGATGCGGCGACCCTTTTCTTCATACAACATCCCGTTGTAGTTCGGGTTGTCTGCCACGACGTCGCATTGGTATCCGGTCACAACGTCCAACCCAAGATCGGGCCGCGACGTGCCACGATACTGAATTCCGCTATTGCCACCGGCGGTAACCTTGACCTTCACACGCAGATCAAAATTGCGGATCGTCGAGTCTTCCCAGGTGATGAAGTGGTTCATCTTCAGCGAGCCGTCGGTAACCCCGGTCAGCGCCCCATCTTCGACCGACCAATACTGCGGGTCGCCCGACCAGTGACGCAGCGTTTTTCCATCAAACACCGAGACAAAGCCATCTTTGTCTGGCCGCGTTCCGACCGCCGCAGAGGCTACCGGGTGCGGTGCTGTCGAAGCGGTGAATTTGCCCTGCAACGGATCGAGCGGGCCGCCTAGCTGGCTGACACGCTTCGTGGTGCGATCTCGCATCGCCTGGAGCGTGTCGGCGTGCTCGGGATCGCCTGCCAAATTGATCAGTTCGTCGGGATCGTTTTTCAGGTCGTGAAGAAACTCTTGGTTGCCGTGATCGAAATAGCGTACGTATTTGAACTGCTCGTTGCGTAAGCCTTCAAACGCGGGGATCCGATTGCGCACGGCGAAGTGTTCGTGAAAGGTTTCGGTCCGCCAGTCGGCAGGCTTTCCGTTGTTGACGATTGGCTGCAGGCTATGACCTTGATATCGCTCGGGCACCGTCGATTCCGGCCCAGTCCAGAAAGGTAGCCGGCAAATCCAGATTCAGCGCCAGAGCATCGGTAACCTTGCCCCGCTGGGTCGCCGGAACACGTGGATCGGCAACGATCAGAGGCACCCGGAGCGATTCTTCGTAGTGCGACCACTTGCCCGCCAATCCGCGATTGCCCATGTAATAGCCATTGTCGGCCGAGTAAACGATGATCGTATTCTCAGCCAATCCGGCTTCTTCGAGTGCGGCGATGAAACGGCCGATGGCACCATCGATCCCGCTGACCATGCGATAATACGCCCGCATATTGGTTTGGTATTTTTGCTCGGTATTCCACCGCCAGAAGTAACGTTCGCGATTGATGGTCGTTTTCAAAAAGTCGGGCAGCGCATCGAAGATCGCCGGATCGCTCGAGTCGCGGTGGGGCGATTTCAATGTCCTCGTACATGCCATCATCGATCGTTCGAGGCCATGGGAAGTGACCGATACCCGGACGGCGATCGCTGTCCTCGGCATGACAAGCGTTGAACCACATGTTCAATGCGAAGGGCTTGTCCTTGGGTTGTGATTTCAAGAACTCGATACCGCGATCGACGATCAATTCCGTCTCGTGTCGCAGGCTGCCGTCGGCTTGCTTTTTGTAGTATGGATTCCGACCGATCGCTTCGAACTCGTCAAAGTGATCTTCTTTTCGGTAGCCATTGGGCATCTTGGCGTGCCACTTGCCAAAGTAACCGGTGCGATATCCGCCACCACGCAAAATATCTGAATACAAAGTCGCCACCGCATCGGGTCTCGCCTGCTCGGGATTTGCCGCGGTGCCGTAACTGCGACCGGTCAGTCCACTGAGAATCGTGGTACGGCTGACCCAGCAGATCGAATGACTGACGAAGGCGTTTTCAAACCGCATGCCGCGAGCGGCGAGCGAATCGATGTTCGGCGTCTCGACGACCCGATTGCCGTAACATCCGATCGTGCTGGTCGTTTGATCATCGGTAAAAAAGAAGACGATATTCGGTCGCTCGTCGGCGCGAAGCGGTCCCAGCGAAACGAACAGTAGCGACAGCACAGGGAGAATTGTTTTCATGGCGGTAAATCGTTCGGATGAATGTATTCCAAGTGGCGCAAGCTTCACGGCTTGCGAATCTTTGTCGTTCGGCGGTGCTCGGCACGTTGGCAGTTTAACCCACGGACGCCATCGCCGCTCGCCTCCGATTCACTTCGGCAATAAGATTGTAGTCCCGTCGACTTCGATCTGGCGGACGCTGCTGGGAAACACGGCACCCGGATCTGGTCGATCACCAGGCAAGTTGGCTGGCCTGTCTGATGATGGCGACATGATCCGGACTCTGGCATAATTCCGACGTCGGCCGATACAATTTTGCAAAAACGAGATCGTGCTGGGAGCAGTGAAAGTGTCCACCCGTCATCTTATCTTTACCGATGGCTCCTCCAATAAGTTCTGGAAGATCGAACTCGACGGCGAGTCTCATACCGTCACATTTGGCCGAGTCGGTACCGATGGGCAATCAAAGACCAAGGACTTCGACGACGCCGAGGCTGCCAAGAAGTCGTTTGATAAACTGATCGAACAGAAGGTGAAGAAGGGATATCTGGACGCTGGGCAAGGCTCGGCAAAGACGGTGTCCAAGACACCGGCTGCGTCGAAAGGGGTTGCCGCGTCGAAGACGATGAAAAAACAAAAATCCGAAGTCAGATCCGAGCTAAAGCAGCCTGCCGTCGAAGCGGATCGAAGTGTCACGCGGGAGATCGATCTGGATCCCAACGACTGGTTCATGGCCAGTTTCCGAAACCGCGAACGGCTCGACCGCGGTGAGCCCCCGGAGTCGGATCTTGATGCCGCAGCGAAGAAACTCGCCGGGCTCAAGGCGACACACTACGGTTGGGCGTTGCCTTATGAGAAAATCGGTTTTGGGCCTATCATGGCGCGGGACGACGCCCACTTCTGGCTCGAGGCGATGACGGGCAATCCCGGGCGGCTGAATGACAAGGCTGCGGTTGAGAAATATGCGACAGAGATACACAAAGCGACGAAGGGCAACGGAACGATTTCGCTTGCGGAGGCGACCAAACGTGTTTTCGGCGCCGCGCGGGGTGCCGGAATCTTTGATGATTGCCTTGTTCAGCCTGTTCAGCGCCGAAGAATGTCTGGAGATCGTGTTAACGCCCGACACCGGCAGCAAAAGAAACTTTGCCACTTCGGAGCTGACGCGGTCGCTGTGCGCGAGTTTTCGCAGCCATGTACTTCCGTATTTGACGCGAGCCGAAATATCGGCACTTCAGAAGCGTGTTCGCAAGACCTTCGATCCTTCGGCGGAACCGGCTGATTCCTATTCGTCGTATCCAGCGGAGCATTACGCGGCCGCACTGCTCGGAATGCATGAACAGATCTATGAAGCGACTTCAAGTTGGGACGACAATCGCTATGCGAAGGGCGACGATTGGGCGGATCACTACCAGCAACCGCAAGCCTTGCTGTTCGGTTTGGCCAACGCCGAACTGGTTGAGTCCGAATGGAGACGGTTGCGTCTGAAAATCAACAATCCGGAAGAGGCACGGGGTTTTCTTGCCTGTACGGAGTTTTCTGCGCTGGACGTGTTGGCCGATCAAATCTGTGCACAAACCAATAAAGACGAATGCGCCAAGCTATTGAAGATATTGTGCCTCGTCCGCGCACCGGAGGCTGCCGAACCGATGATGCAATGTCGGTTGTCGTCGAAGGCACCCGCCGTCGCTCGTGACTGGATGGACAAGCATGTCGGCAATAGCATTGCCGGGCTGATCGAAACGACGAGCAAGCGAGGCAAGCTGGCAGACGCAGCTATCGACTACCTACGCGGCGTGAAACGGAGTGGACACGACGACTTGATTGCGAACTGCGTCAAGCTGGCGGGCAATCAATCGGAAGGAGCAGCTCGGGTTCAGAGAGACGTGCTGGACCATGTGGAGAAGATTTACCCGCCGATGGATGCGCGGACGACTCCGAAGTGGCTGAAGGACGCAATGGCATCGGTCGAAATCAAGAAGCCGCAGAAGCTGCCGAGTTGGGCACATTCATCAAATCTCCCGCCTCTGATTGTTGGTGACGTCCGGCTCAGCGATGAACAGGTACAGACGGTGCTGCAGGTCTTGGCCGTCACTCCGATCGCGGACAAGCATCCGCTGTTGGTTGCGATCAAGGACAACGTCGAGAAGCCAGTTCGTGACGAATTCGCGTGGCGACTGTTTCAGCTATGGCAAGAAGACGGATCGAATGCGAAGAGCAAGTGGGCGATGGGAGCGATCGGTCACGTTGGCGATGACGGATGCGTGTTGAAGCTGACGCCAATGGTGCGGGCATGGCCGGGTGAGAGCCAACACGCGCGGGCCGTGTTTGGGCTGGAGTGTTTGCGCGGTGTCGGCAGCAGCACGGCGTTGATGCAGTTGTCCGGGATTGCACAGAAGCTGAAGTTCAAAGGACTGAAGACCAAAGCCGCAGCCTTTGTCGATGAGATCGCGAAGGAGAGAGGCATGACTCGTGCGGAATTAGAAGACCGTGTGATTCCCGACTGCGGACTCGATGAAATGGGTCGACGGGAGTTCTCGTTTGGTCCCCGAGTGTTTTCGTTCCTCCTCAGTGGCGACCTGAAGCCGATGGTTCGCGATCAGGCGGGTAAGGTGCGTCCGAACCCACCCAAGCCGGGCGCGAAAGACGACGAGAAGGTTGCCAACGAGTCGCTCGCCGAATGGAAATTGGTCAAAAAGCAAATCAAAGATGTTGCCCTGTTGCAGGCTGGACGGTTGGAACAAGCGATGGTGACCGGACGTCGCTGGTCGGTCGAAGATTTCGAGACGCTGTTGGTTCGACATCCGTTGATGACTCACCTTGCGCAAAAAGTAATCTGGGGATCTTTTGACGCCAACGGCAAGCGGCGATCGCTGTTTCGTGTGACCGAAGAACGCGATTACGCCGACGCGAAAGATGACGCGGCGTCGTTGGCCGACGCAAAGACGATTGGTTTGATGCATCCGCTCGATATGTCCGAGCCGGAGCGTGCCACGTGGGGCGAGGTCCTGAGCGACTATGAAATCATCTCGCCCTTTCCGCAGCTCGGGCGGGAAGTCTATTCGCTCGAACAGGGCGAAGCGAAAGCAAAGGAACTGACGCGATTCCAAGGATTGAAGTTGGCGGCGCCGACGATGGTGTTCACGCTGGAAAAGCTTGGCTGGACCCGCGGCGAAGCGATGGACGCGGGCTGCTTCGACGAGCACTCGAAACAGTTTCCGTCGGCGGGGGTAACCGGGGTGATTCATTACGACGGGGTGGTCGGGATGGGATACATCGATCCCGATGAAATGCTGAAGACGGAAAGCGTGCACTTCTGCAAGGGCATGCGAGAACCATCCGGGTATGGCTGGGCCAGCGAACAAACGCTGCAGCTGGGTGATGTGCCTGAAATTGTGATCAGCGAAGTCATGGCGGACCTTCACGCGCTGAAATCAAAGGCAAAATAGCGATGGCGAAGAAGTCAGCAGCCGGAAAGAACGTCGCCTCCGCCAGCGGATCCGCGAGCCAATCGTTGCAGCGTCCGTCGGCTGAAGTTCTGTTTGCCGACGAGCTGAACGAACTGGCGACCTCGTCGGCCTCGGATCCCAGACCGCCCGGTTGGCGACTTTCACCGCGCGCGGTTTTGACGTTTGTGCTCGGTGACTCACAGCGTGGCACGCCGCCCAAATTTGTGGGTCGACGAGCCTTTTTGGAACGCTGCATCGTCTCGCTGGCTACGAACCGTGGATTGATGCTGATCGGCGAACCGGGCACGGCGAAAAGCTACCTCAGCGAATTGTTGGCCGCGGCGATCAGTGGTGATTCCACGTTGACGATTCAGGGCAGCGCGGGCACCACCGAAGACAACATTCGCTATTCCTGGAATTATGCGCTGTTGGTTGCCGAGGGACCGGGTGAAAACTCGCTCGTCCCGGCACCACTCTATTTGGGAATGACGCACGGAAAGCTGGTGCGGTTTGAAGAGATCACACGTTGTGCGTTGGAGATTCAAGACGTCTTGCTATCGGTGCTGAGCGATCGAGTCATGGCGATACCGGAGTTACCCGAGGACAGTCGCACCCTCTATGCTCAAGCCGGTTTCAACGTGATCGCGACCGCAAATACTCGAGATCGCGGCGTGAATGAGATGAGTGCGGCACTGAAGCGCCGTTTCAATTTCGAGACCGTTCATCCGATAGCCGACATCGGCGAGGAGATGCGTTTGGTCCAGCGGGAGACCAATCGCAACCTGGATCGTTCGCAGGTGCCCGTCACGATCGATGACGACTTGACCGAGTTGTTGGTCACAACGTTTCGTGAACTTCGCCAAGGGAAAACGACCGACGGGAAGGGCATTGAGACGCTGTCGACGGTGCTCAGCACGGCCGAAGCGGTCGGCACGGCCTACGCGGCAGGCGTCCATGCCTATTACTACGCCGACGGGCAAGTCGAGCCGACACACTTGGTCCGGCATCTGGTGGGCAGTGTGCTGAAAGACAATCCGGATGATTTGAAGAAGGTTCGCCACTACTTCGATCACGTCATCAAGAAGCGTCGATCGGGTCGATGGAAGGAGTTTTACGATGCCCGCGATGAACTGGCGTGATGTGTGACAAAGATGCGACGCACTTGATCGCTCGGCTGTGTGACATCAGCGCCGATGTCGTCTATTTTCCTGTCCGTCATCACAGTCCGGCATGTGCGATGTTGCTGGCTCGACTGATGGATGAGCTGCAGCCTGCTGCGGTACTGATCGAGGGACCGAGCGACTACAACGAGTACTTTGACGAGTTGCTGCTTGGACATCAGCTGCCCATTGCGATCTACAGCTATTTTCGGTCGGCCGGAGACGGAGAGACCGACGCCGGAACAACTCACCAGGGTGTTTACTATCCATTCTGCGAGTATTCACCTGAATGGGTTGCGCTGAATCGCGGTCGCCAAGCCAACGCCGACGTTCGATTTATCGACTTGCCATGGTCGCAAAGTGCCGGCGATGACCGCACGACGCATCGTTATGCCGATGCGGAGCTTCGCCGAGGACGGTACGTGAGAGCACTTTGCGAGCGTCTGCAAGTCGAAGACTTCGACGACTTATGGGATCGGTTGGTCGAGTCTCGTGCGGAGATCAAACTGGCGGAGTACCTGCATCGAGCGCATTCGTTGTGCTTCCATATCCGCCAGTGGGAGGAAAGCGTCAGCGTATCGGATCGAAAACGCGAGGCGTTCATGGCCGGGCAAATCGCGTCGACGCAAGAAAATGTCCAGGGAACAGTGCTGGTGGTGACCGGCGGGTTCCACAGCAGCGCGCTGGTGGCTCGCAGCGAAGGTTTGCGGTGCCCGGGGATTGACGATCCGGATCCCAGCGAGCCGGCGACTGCGGTGGCCAAAGCGATTGTGGATCGTGGCCTCGCGTTAACGACCTACTCCTACGAAAGACTGGATAGTCTGACCGGCTATAACGCGGGAATGCCCAGTCCGGGGTTTTACGAACACGCCTGGCAGCAACGCGAATCAAGCCAATCCTTCAATCATCAGCCTCTGCTCTCGAATTTAGTCGAGGCCTTGCGTGATCGGAAACAGACGCTCAGTACTGCCGACTTGATCGCCGTTGAGACATCGGCGCGGGCGTTGGCGGCGCTGCGTGGTCGAGATCACGTTTGGCGACGCGATCTGATCGACGCGGTGACGTCGTCTTTGATCAAGGACGAACTTGAGTACGGATGTGAATCGCCTTTCATTGATGCGGTACACGCGGTGCTGCGCGGCAATCGTCGCGGACGATTGGCCGAAGGGACACGAGTGCCGCCGCTGGTTCAAGAGATCCGTCAACGGCTCGAGGCGTTTTCGTTGCAGCCCCAGCATCGCACGGACTCCATCGAGTTGAACCTGTTGGAAGCAGGCGACTTACAAAAGAGTCGATTGCTGCATCAATTGCGGGTGCTGGAAATCCGCGGGTTTCGTCGTGATGGCGGGACCGACTTTCTGGCACGCGACGATTTGGAACGTCTTTGGGAATCGTGGCAGCTGCGATGGACGCCCGAGTTTGAATCGTCATGCATCGAGGCATCTCGCTACGGCACCACGCTCGCGGACGCTGTCACAACTCGTCTGACCGAAGAGGCTCGGGCGCGCCATCGCGATGCCGCAGCCGCCTCCGAATTGCTGGTCAAGGCGGCTCAAACCGGCGTGGATTCGCTTTCGACCGCTCTGTTGGATTCTCTCGAGCGTTTGATTGCCTCGGAGCCTCGTTTTGTTCAGGCATCCTCTGCGCTTGGGCACTTGCTATTCTTGTTCTGCTTTGATGAAGCCTTTGGGACGACGCGGCTGCCGAAGTTACAGCAGCTTGTCCGCGAGGCGTTCTCACGATCCATGTGGTTGCTGGAATCGATCGGAAAGCAATCTCCCAGCGATGGATCATTGCTGCGAGGCATGCAGTTGATGCTAGAAACGCATCGCCGAGCGGGCGATGTCCTGGAGCTGGCCGACGATGAATTCACGAGCGTTTTGGTTCGAGTCCAATCCGATAGCCACAAGCCGCCTCAAGTCCGCGGCGGCGCGGCGGGCATGTTGTGGACCATCGGTGTGACCAGTGCCGACAGCGTGCTCGCGGACTTGCTGTTTTTTGCGGACCCAGATCACTTGGGCGATTTTCTCAATGGCCTCTTCACGCTCGCCCGTGAAGTCGCCCAACGTCATCCGCATTTGGTCCAATCCATCGACGAGGTGCTGCTGCGGTTCGGTGCCGACGAGTTCCAAACGGCCTTGCCATCTTTGCGACTTGCATTCACCTCATTCACGCCGCGAGAGAAACATCACATGCTGTCGACCCTGTTTGACTCCCTGGGAATGAAGGGAGCGACGCCGCCAAGCCTGTTGCCGGCAGACGAAAGCACGGCCGCGGAAGCGCTGGCGATCGAAGAGCGACTGTTCGAAGCGGTACAGAAATATGGATTGGAGCAGCGCGATGGCGGAATCTAGGTCGTCCGGCAGCAGCCCACAGCACTCGCCTCAGCGGCAGGCACGCTGGCGATTGGTGATGGGCAGCGGCAGCGAACAGTTGTGCGGTGGGTTGAGCCGAGAAGAACAACGGCAGGAGGATTGTCTGGGATTTCTGTACGATCGAGAGTCCGGCGGCGGGCGGAACGTGCGCGGGAAAAGCGGCGGGAGATCCGGCAGCTTGGACGCGAGTTCGCTGACAGTTCCCGAATGGATCAACCAGATTCATGAGTTGTTTCCCAAACGCACGATCGAGCGACTTGAGAAAGACGCGTTGGAGCGATACCAGATCGACGAGATGGTCACCAACCCAGAGGTCCTCGCCCGAGCCCAGCCCAATCAAACATTGCTGAAGGCAGTGTTACGAACAAAGCATCTGATGAATCAAGATGTGCTCAAAGCCGCACAGCACCTTGTCCGCCAGGTGGTCGAAGAATTGATGGAAAAATTGGCGGAGGAGGTTCGCAGTGCGTTTCAGGGATCAATCGATCGGCGACATCGATCATTCCTCAAGATCGCGAAGAACTTCGACGTAAACACCACATTGCGCCGGAACCTCAAGAACTACGATCCCGAATTGCGGAGAGTGCTGATCGAAACGCCGTACTTCTTTTCTCGAGTTCGGCGTCAGGTCGATCGTTGGCAGATGATCATTCTGGTTGACGAATCAGGCAGCATGTTGGACAGCGTGATCCATTCCGCCGTCACCGCTGCAGTGTTCTACAGCATGCGAATGATGAAGGTTCATTTGTGCATCTTCGATACGTCGGTCGTCGATTTGACCGAGCAAGTGGTTGATCCCGTCGAAACATTGATGAAGATTCAACTGGGCGGCGGAACCGATATCGGTCAGGCCGTCGAGTACGCATCGACGCTGGTGGAGAACCCCAGCCGCACGATCGTTACGCTCATCACAGATTTTTACGAAGGAGGTCCAACCGCACGGTTGTATTCAACGTCGAGAAAGCTGATCGAAAGCGGTGTCACCTGTTTGGGCTTGGCGGCACTCGATGGTCGGGCCGAACCGACTTACGACGAACAGGTCGCCGCCAACCTTGTCAAACTGGGCTGGCATGTCGCCGCGATGACTCCCGGTGAACTCGCAACATGGGTCGCCGAGAAGGTGCGAAGGTGATTCCATGACCCGAACCGATTTTCTTTCGCTGTCGGATAGTGATCTCGCGGCGTTGACAAACCGTGGCACGGTTAAACGTGCCCAGCGAGAAATTGACAGCGGCGAGCTCCGTTGCGAAATCCATGAATCGGAGGGTGCGTTGATGGTCACGTGGTCTGACGGGACCGTCTGCAGATTTCCGGCGGGTGCCACCATCCACGACGCGAGCTGTTCGAGCGGCTCTGTTGGAATCAGCCGGCACGTCATTCGATCGGTTTTGGCGTACCGGCAGCAAAAAGCGGGCTCGGAGCCGGATGCGGATGAAAGCCATGCCGAACCATCGAGCGTCGCCGGGACCGCTTGGGACCCGGGCGATATCGGTGATGACGCTTTGATCAAACAGTTCCGAAAAGCCGCGATCACAAGAGCGCGTAAGGTATTCGAGCAAGGCGTCTTGGTCGAACTGACTCGCGGGGCGAAACCAAGTGCCAGATTTCTGCATGAGTCGTGTACGGTGCGGTTTCCGGTGCCCGGAGATATCCGTTACGCGAGAGCGGATTGTGCCGAGGCGCTGCTGCCGCAGTGGGTTCCGATGGCAGTATGGGCGTTCCGAGAATTCCGGGCCGATCGTGTTGCCGGATTGTTGTCGATCCAGCAGGCCGAACTTCCCACACCCCACGAGGAACTCGACCGGCTCGGCGATTTGCTTGCCGAACTCTGCGCCGACGGGATCGCGGGCGTCGCCGCGACATGGCCGCAGCGTTTGGCTCGATCGGAAAAGCAACTTCGTTCCAGTGGTCTCGTTTGGCCGGCGGAACTGGTTGTCGACTTGTTGCATCAGCACCAACGATATCGAGAACAGGACGCGAGATTTAGCCCACAGGAAATCGTCCGTTTGACGGGAGAGCTGATTGCCCGTTCTCGCGCCATTCGCACTCAAAACGGATCCGTTCCCCAGGCCCTGGTTCGGGGCAACAAGTCCGATCGCCGCACCGACATCAAGGGAGGACGTTTCGTTGGCCTGGGACTTGGTGTGCGTCTCGGTCGCCGGCACACGACAATGCAGGCCTTTTTTCAGGACACCGATACGGGAACCGTCGTCGCGGCCGAGCGAGTATTCAGCGATCCCGATCCGGACGGGGCAGACGATCCCAAATCGTTCACCGACTTGGCCATGCATGGTCTTCACCGAGGCGTCTCGTTGGGCGCCGCGTCATTGTCACAAATGCTGCTCGGTTCGGGAAAACGAACACCAACGGACGAGCTGATTCTTCCGCGAGGTGCCGGCAAGTTGATGACGAATCCACAAACCTTCCAGTGGGAACAGCTTGCACCGCCACTGGCCGTCGAAGACTTCGCACAACTTCGGCAACGCTTTGAATCGCTGCCACCGGATTGGCTGCGACCTCGCCGACAGACCGAGAATCTGCATGTGTTGAGCATTGCCGGTGTCGCGGAAACTGAATTTGATGTCGTCAATCAGCAGTTGACCGCGACGATACACGATTCGGTCGGGGATACGGCCCGATTGATCCACCCCTATCACCGTCGCGGCGATCAGGGATTCGCGGAGTTAATGATGGCGCTACAGCATCATGGCTCCCAAGTCCGCTTTGTTTGCGGCCACGTTCGCTTCATCAATCAACAACTCCAAATCCATCCGATCAGCGTCGTACTGCAGAACTTAGACGGGTCGCGGATCGCGCTTTCGGCATGGCTGGGCGGAGGCGACACGATCGCCGCGGCGAAGGGCCTGGAGGTCGAACAGCAGGCGAGACGTACTTCACCGATCGCCGAATTCTTCCAGCAATTGCAGGATTGTCTCGCCGAAGCACTGCTCACCGGCTTGAATCAGGCCAGCGCAACGGACTGGAACGATCTCTCTCGCTCGGCCCAGCGGCTCGGGTTTGTCCGTTTGGCGGGGCCGATCGAAGTGCTCGCAAAGGATCTTTCCGAGCGTTCCAACCAGCTGAGATGGAACGCTGCGATCTCTGTCCAAACCACGGCCCAATTGTGCATGCTCAGTCGGATGCTTGAGTGATCATGCGACGCTTGAACTTGAGCAGATTCGAACAACGGAGCCTGGCGTGAACCGACCGCGACTGATGCAAGCTCCAGGGATGATTTCCGCGAATCGTTTGCGCGAACTCATTCTTCATCACTTATGCTCTCGCGGCTTCATGTCAAGATCGTGATCAAAATGTCCAGCGGTGCAGTACGCGGCCATCCCGATCGGTGAAGCGAATGTTGGAGACGCGGATCTCGCCGGGGCCGTTGGCTGGATCGATGCGGACCGCGACAATCGGATGTTTGGCAGCAAGTTCGATGGCGTAGTCATGCGTCTGGCCATCGCTGTTCACCTCAAACGACTCGCTGCGATCACGATGGTAAGCCGCCGACTTGACGCCCTGCTCTCGCCAGAACACTTGCCCCTTACCAGCGGCGCTCGAGACTAAAGTGAACAGCAGCGTGAATGATTCAGCGTCGATCGCACTGGGGAGATCGTAACTGAGATGCGGATCGCCGCCGGTGCTCATGACTACGAGCGAACCGTCGTTGATGGAAAGTGTGCAGTCGCCACTGGGCAGCCATCCGGCGACGGGTTTCCGCGAAGAGGCGGTTCGCTTCGGTCGCTTGGCTGGCGCACTGCCTTTTGGCGTTGCTTTACCCTCGAGTTCGGGGTGATACGTCGAGGGGTCAAAGTTTGGATTGATGACCGGAACCACGGCGCCGGTCTCAGTCAAAAACTTTTCGATCAAAGCATCCAGTTCCTGCACACGCTGAGGGTGCTGTGCGGCCAAGTCATGTTCTTCGCCGATGTCATCTCGCAAGTTGAACAATTTCCAGCGATGTTGCCCGTTCTCGCCTCCATGGAACAGACGAATCAGTTTCCAATCGCCGCGATGGACGCTGACCGCGGCAGGCAACCAATCGGGAACTCTTGGCTGGTGCGGAAAGTAGGTGAAGATGGCTTCCCGGTCCAATGGCTTTCCATTCAGGGCCGGCACAATGCTGACGCCGTCAAAAGCTTGTCCCGGCTGAGGTTTGATGGACACCAATTCTAGTAGCGTGGGATAGAAGTCACTGCTCTGAATCACATCGTCGCTGCGCGAGCCCTGTTTCACGACGCCGGGATAAACCACGATGGCAGGTCCACGGACGCCACCTTCGTACATCGTCGCTTTGCCACCCCGCAACGGCAGGTTGCTCGTGGGCGTGGTGCCGTCGACCTCGTTGTACATATTTCCGCCGTTGTCGGATGCAAACACGATGATCGTGTTGTCGGCGATATCCAGTCGGTCAAGCGTATCGATCAACGTTCCCACGGCATCGTCCATACTTTCGATCATCGCCGCGTAGGTGGGAGAGCGTTGCGGATCGGTGGGGTCGACTTTCTTCTTGTACTCGTCGATCAGAGCCTGCTTGGCATCAAACGGGGCATGAACGCTGAACATCCAGTAATTCAAAAAGAACGGCTCGTTACGGTGCGTTTCCATGAACGCGACTGCTTCCTTTGCCATCCGATCCTCGATGTGTTCGTGAGGCGTATCGGGATCAAAATCGGGAAATTTCCACGGTGCGACGTAGCTGCCCGCCGGACCGGGGCCGGGCCAGTGGGGAACGTCGAGATCGAATCCATGCTGCAGTGGAGAGTAGGGCGATGCCCCCAGATGCCATTTGCCGAAGTGGGCGGTCGCATAGCCATTGTCGTTCAATGCCTCTGCCAATGTGTAGTACTTCGGATCCAGCCGTGTGATCGAATTGGGAAGGACGACCTTGCTGCTGGCCGCAGCGGTTTTGTCCGTTGTCACCTGGAGAACCACTTGTGGCAAATGACAGTTCGGCGCGGTGATCCCGGTCCTTGCCGGGCTAAGCCCGGTCAGGATGCTCGCACGAGTTGGCGAACAGAGCGGGCTGGATGAATAGCCATGGGTGAACGTCATGCCGCGAGCTGCGAGCCGCTGCACGTTGGGTGTCTGGTAAAGCTTGGTTGTCCCAAACAGCGTCGTGTCACTCCAGCCGAGATCGTCGGCCAGGATCAACACGATATTCGGGCGATCATTTGACTCGGCGTGAAGCCGTTGCGGAACCATGAATGGTGCGATGAGTGCGACGCAGGCCATGGTGGCGGGGGCAGTCACTCTCAATAGCAACGGACATGTGAGCGACCGGCGGCAACGGGCCATTGCTTTGCCCGGGTGCAGAGTGTCGGTAAGGAATTGAATCATATTGAATCCAATGCTTCCCTGGAGGCGCGAGTGACGCTTTCGTTTTCCGCGCGGCCCACCAGCTCTTCCTGTGAAAAAAAAACCAAGAAACCACACGCGGTAACCCGTTTGTCGATTCCCTGCCGCCGAGGAACCCGATACGGTTCCCGACCATAGTCTCTCCCCCCTCATTTCATAAGTCAATTCCGGCCGGCAATCGGTCTCACTTTCCGGAACTGCTGCCGACGCAACGAGGCTGCGGCCACTTTCCTGCCGCAGTCGCGTTCACTTTTTCGAAATGAAAGACGCCGACTCGGTTCTCGCTGGCTTCGCGATTTGCCGAGCGGGGGAGAACGCTCGCGTGACACCGGCGCGATCACATCCTGAATGTGGCGTCCATGCATTTTGTTCCGCTTCTCCTCACAGCGAATTCGCAATTTTGTTCGATTTGCAGACGCGAACGTCACGATCGTGGGTTCTTCGTTCGCTTACATTGTGGATCTCGTGGCGGCGGTGACTGCCTCGCAGAACGGTGCTTCGATTCCTCGGCAATGGATAAGTTCGATGACGAATTCGGCAACCCTGCAACAAGCTTTCCAGCTGGCGACCGAGCAGTACCAAGCGATTGGCGTGAATGTGGAACGTGCCTTGCAGCGGTTGCGCGGCATCGCGATTTCGGTCCACTGCTGGCAAGGCGACGACGTCGTCGGTTTTGAAGGCACCGGCGCCCCGTTGGGTAGCGGACTGGCCGTAACCGGCAACTATCCGGGACGGGCGCGCTCGCCGGATGAGCTGCGTCGCGATCTTGAACTGGCATATTCGCTGATTCCTGGCAAACATCGTTTGAACCTGCACGCCTTGTACGGCGAGTTCCCGCGGCGGGTGGATCGCGACGAGATCGGAATCGAACACTTTCAAGGCTGGATCGACTGGGCAAGCGGTCAAGGGCTGATGCTGGATTTTAACCCCAGTTTTTTGCGCATGAAAAGGCAGCCGACGGATTTACTCTTGCCCACTCGGATCCGGGCATCCGTCAGTTCTGGATTGATCACGGAATCGCGTCTCGAAGGATTGCCGCTTCGATGGGGGAATCGCAAGGATGCGTTTGCATCAACAACGTGTGGGTGCCAGACGGATTCAAGGATTCCCCGGCAAGCCGAAAGGCTCCCCGAGAACGACTCGCCCAGTCGCTTGACGTGGTCTTTGCCGAGCCGATCGACAACAGCAAAATGCTCGATGCTGTGGAGTGCAAGCTGTTTGGCATCGGCTCGGAGAGTTACGTCGTCGGGTCGCATGAGTTCTATTTTGGATACGCGATGTCGCGCAACAAAGTTTTGTGTCTGGACGCGGGTCACTTTCATCCCACCGAACTGATCTCGGACAAGATTTCCGCGGTGCTGATGTACGTGCCGGAGTTGCTGCTGCACGTCAGTCGCGGCGTACGTTGGGATAGCGACCATGTCGTGACATTCAGCGACGAACTTCAGGCGATCATGCAAGAGATCATTCGTGGGGAGTATCTGGATCGGGTTCACATTGGGCTCGATTTCTTTGACGCCAGTATCAATCGGATAGCGGCCTGGGCGATTGGAACGCGAAATGTGCTCAAGGCACTCTTGGCGGCGTTGCTGGAGCCAACCGAAACGTATCAGCAACTGGAGAATGACGGCGATTACACTGCTCGTCTGGCACTGATGGAAGAACAGAAAATGATGCCGCTAGGTGCTGTCTGGAACCGTTACTGTGAAACGTCGGGTGTTCCCGTCGGTTCCCAGTGGCTCGAGCAGGTTCGCAGCTATGAGTCGAATGTTTTGTCGCGGCGAGTCAATTGATCTGCTGCGGTATCGCGAGGAGTCATTTCAATGAGTGAAGAGAATTCAGATTTGGGCGGAGAATTTGAACGCGAACCGGTTCCGGAATCGGCGTTGTTGGGTGCCGGTAAATTTTGGGGAATGTATGCGGGCGAACACACCGCTGGAACGGAATTCATGATCGGGCCGTTGTTTCTTGCCGCCGGCGCGAGTTTGCAGGATTTGATTCTTGGGTTGCTACTCGGTAATGCCCTGGCCGTGCTCACTTGGCGATATTTGGTCACGCCGATCGCGATGGCGAAGCGAATGACGCTGTATTATCAACTCGAGCGGATCGCTGGTGGGTCGCTGGTCAAGCTTTACAATCTCGTCAATGGTTTGCTGTTTTGCTTTTTGGCGGGGGCCATGGTCACGGTTTCGGCCTCGGCGGTTGGTGTTCCGTTGCAGATCACGTTCGACGTGCCGGATGCCATGCTTGGTTTCGGCAATCGGTCGTTCACGGGATTGGTTGTCGTTGTCGGCATCGTGATCACGTTGGTCGCGGCGGGCGGTTACGAACGCGTTGCCCGCGTAGCAAATATCGCGGCACCGTGGATGATTGCCGTGTTTGCAGCTTGCGGGATCGTCTCGTTGACTCAACTGGAAGCGACCAACATGGCCGCCCTATCGGAGGGCAAGTTTTGGACCGACGCGATTGCCTTTGTGCAAGAAAAGAACGGTCGTCAAACGTTCGATTTCTGGCAGATTGTCGCCTTCGCCTGGCTGTGCAATGGAGCAATGCACTTCGGGATGGCCGATCTTTCGATTTTCCGCTTCGCACGAAGCAGGTCATCGGGCTGGGCACCATCGATCGGAATGTTTCTGGGGCACTACATGGCATGGATCGCCGCCGGATTGCTGCTCGCTGCGCTGATCAAGATCCACCCGTCACTCGCGCTCGGGGCCGACGACAAGGTGACCGCCAATCCCGGCGTACTCGCATTTCAATCACTCGGATGGGCCGGAATCATCTGCGTCGTGATCGCAGGGTGGACGACGGCGAATCCGACGATTTATCGCGCGGGCCTGGCCTTTCAAGGAACGCTGCCAGGAACTTCGCGGACTGCGATGACGTTGCTTGCCGGTGCCGTCGCGACCATTGCCGGAGCGTTCCCAAATCTTTCGGCTCAGCTACTGGGGTTCGTTGGGACCTACGGGACCGTGCTTGGCCCGATGGGTGCGGTGATCTTCGTCGACTTTTACTTGATGAAGAAGTTTGGGTTGCGAGACGAATACGCGATCCACAACGGGACGTCGGTCAATGTCGCGGTGATGCTTGCCTGGCTGCTGCCAGTGTCCGTGGGAGTGTATCTGATTATCGCACAGGGGTTGTTCCCGGCATATGCCGTGATTCCGTGTTGGATTGCCTGTGGTGCGATTTATCTCGTGCTCAGCAAGCTCATTCAGAAGGCCACCGCCGAGCCATTGTCCGCTTAGCAAATCCATTCCAATTTCAAGGACTGTCTCCTATGAATACCCTCGCGAAGATCATTTCAATTCTTGCTCTGGGTGCCGTGACGCTCCCCTGTCTGCTGTACGATGCAGGTGTGGTAGGTCTCGACATTGTGAAGTGGACCGCGTTGGCCGGCACGATTGGCTGGTTCGTCGCCACGCCGTTGTGGATGAGCCGCGAACTGCCGGTCGACGCGCAGGAAGTCGAGATTTAGAGTCGATCGACGGAAGGTCCTGGCAAGTTACCGGTAGACGACCTCGTGATCAACCGTATTTCGGCGAGTGGATCCAATGACCGCAACCTGCCGACCGAATGGAGCGAGCAGCATCATGATGAAGATTTCGAACCATCCACGACTCGATTTGTCTGGTAGTGCTGATCATCTGCACAAACAGCGGATTTCTCAACGCAGCCGACCGTGATCGTCCCAATTTTGTCTTCATTTTGGCGGACGATCTCGGCTACGGTGACTTAGGCTGCTACGGCCGTGAAGAAATCGAGACGCCGATTTTGGATCAACTGGCCAAGCAAGGGGTTCGCTTCACCAGTCACTACGCCAACGGCGCCGAATGCACGCCAACGCGAGCGGCGCTGTTGACTGGCCGATATCAGCAGTGGATCGGTGGACTTGAGTGCGCGATCGGCACTGGCAACGTCGGACGCTATGACGATGCGATCCGACTTCGCGAGACGAACGATCTGGGATTGCCCGTCGAAGAGCCCACGATCGGCAAGGCTCTCAAAGCGGTGGGCTATTCGACCGCGTTGTGCGGCAAGTGGCATCTCGGCTACGAACCAAAATTCTCGCCCAATCATCACGGGTTCGATCACGCATTCTATTGCATCGGCGGCGGCATGGATTACTTTCACTATCTCGACGACGTCGCCGGTTACAACTTGTTTCTTGACGGTCAACCCGTTTCACGAGACGGCTACTTCACGGACTTGATCACCGATGATGCGATACGTTTCCTGGATAAGCGAGACTCGGTAAAGCCATTTTTTCTTTACCTGCCATACACGTGTCCTCATGTGCCATTTCAAGGTCCGCAGGATTACCGTGACAATCCTCTGCCGCTCGATTCGCCATTGTGGAATCAGGGCAGCGCACCGCCACAGACTTACATCGCCATGATCGAACACATGGACCGCCGGATTGGCGATCTGCTGCAAGCACTCGAAGAGAACGGAGTTGCTAACGACACGGTGGTCATTTTCGCCAGTGACAATGGCGGGACTGCGCAGTGCTCGGAACACACCGCTATCGGGAATCAAGGGGTCGACTTTGGAAGGGGGCATTCGCGTGCCGGGGATCATCCGCTGGCCGGGACACATTCCTGCCGGCGTTGTCAGCGATCAACCCTGTATCACGTTCGATTTCACTCGATCCATCGCCGAACTGGCGGGCGCGAAACCACAACTCGGCAAGCCGCTCGAAGGCATTGACATCATTCAACACATCGTTGACAGAGAGGAAGATTTCGATCGAACGCTTTACTGGCGTAAGCAGAGAGGCAATCGAATCTGGAAGGGCGTCCGAGAGGGCGTGCTGAAATATGTGGCCGAAGAGGTTGGTGGACGCGAGCAGGCACACCTTTTTGATTTATCCAAAGACATCGCCGAACGTAACGACTTAAAAAATATTCGGACCAGCGAGTTCGATCGGCTTCAGCGCAAGTATGAGCAATGGGAAAGGATCGTCCGGGCCAATCGACGCGGTCGTCCTGACGGAGCCACGCCGTGAACTCGCAGTTGTGACATTTATCGCAAGCGAATCGCGTCGCTTGATGTGGGCAATCTCATGCATCAATACCCAATGAAGTTCGTCGCCCGACAATTGCGAGACCGCTGCCGGCGGCAAACAGATCGTGTGTCTCGACAAACCGAAGACGGCAGGTACACTCAGTCCATCGACTTCCCTTTCAAACACACGATCGAGGAACGATCGGCTCTCTGTGCGGACGCAATCAGGTCGCCGGACGCTTGCCCGATAGAGATATTTCCTTTCGTGTTGGTAATGAACACGTCAAAGAAACGGGGTGTACCGTCGCGTTTCATGTGCGTGGCGGCCACGGGCAATGGCGCGATCCCCGGATCGCTGGCGAACCGCGTCTCCTTTACCGCGAGTTTGCCCGCACGACCTTGACGAGCAAGCAGTCTTCGTCCTGGATCAATCCGACTCCCGGGGCGTAGAGTTTGTCGCTCGTGCCCGACTCGATCGCGCTCGTTTCCCGAACGTGAAGGCAGCCCTTGAACTCTCCCGCGGGAGTTTTCAAATGAGCGTCCGTGGCAATGATCTCACATCGATCCATCGCCCTTTGCGGAGCGTGCTCCTGATAAAACTTGTCACCCTGCTGTGGCTTGCCGGGCATCATCATGCCGAACGTGGCGCCGTTGACGCCCGACAGCCAGGCCCCGTCGTGCGACACGATTTTGCCGCCTTTGTAGATGTCCACGTCCTCGCCGAAGTAGTAGAGGTCGTTGGTCGTCTTGTCGATCGCGAAGTAATTGCGCGAAACCTCGACCAACTGCCCATTCTTTTCTTCGCGTTCTTCGACCACTCTGGTTTCAACGCCATCGACTGTCTTGGTTTCCGCCAGGACGGTGATCGCAAGTGTTTCGTGACCACTCTTGTAATGCAGGCTGTAACCGGGTTGCAGCACAAAGAACGGGTTTGCGCCGACGCTGATCAGGTTGTCCTTGTTCACGGGAAACGTGCTGGTCCACTGCTCGGCATTGCCCAAATTTCCAAAGGCGACGGTGACCAGGATGACTGCTGTGGCGGTTCGATTCATAGCCAGAAAATCCCTTCCCAAGAAAACCGGCTTTTAAGCGGGCCCCGAATGAAGCATTTTGGCGTTGTCTGCGACATGACGCAACCTCTTGCGCGCCAAGCGATTGAGCGGCAGTTCACGACCGCGTCCATTCGACTGTAAAGCAGCGATGGCGTCGATCAATGTCAAGTTTGCTCCTGGCGCGAGTGTGGTCCTGCGGTATTCTCCACTCCCTCGGCAATGCTCGGTCCAGTGACGAATGCACTGGTTGGACGCGCCTCTCAGATACCGCTCAAGCTGATGTCGCATTCGCATATTGGCTGATGGATCAAGGTCGTCGTGAAGGTGCGGCTCTGCCTGGTCAAGGGTCGCCTACTGCGGTGCCAGCTATTCAAACGGGGCGTAGTCCGTTGAATACTTGCGATCGCTTGCGGACATCGTCACCTGAGAGCACTTTCGGCCAGCATGGCCTATCTCTTGTTATTGTTTGGTCTGGCGATTCTGGTGGTCGGGGCACGATTCGCAAATGAAGAATCTGTTGGTCTTTGGGGTGATGCCGACGGTCCTGGTCAGCATCAGTTTCTTGGCATGGAGAAGTGTCAGGATCTGATTGACGCCCGGTACGCTTGGTATGATGGGTAGCCTGTACCCGGCCGATGCCGTCACAATCCCGTGGCGGTTTCGCGGGTAATCCTCGATCGAGTCACGATTCCCATGCGACACCACTTCATGCTTCTGGTTACGGTTTTAGGACTGCTGGTGGGTCCTGGCTTGGCCACCGCTCAGGACAGTGCAACCAAGGCGCCGCCGCTGAAGGTCCTGCTTGTGGCGGGGGGCTGTTGCCACGATTACGCGACACAAACGAAACTGCTAAAGAATGGTATCGAAGAACGCATCCATGCCGTCGTGACGGTTGTATTCAACCCCAACAAGAGTACCGATACGACTTTTGAGATTTACGAATCGAGCGATTGGGCGAATGCTTACGACGTCGTGGTGCATGACGAATGTTCGGCATCCGTAACGGAAAAGCCGTACGTGAATCGAATTCTGGATGCCCATCGAAATGGTGTGCCGGCGGTAAATCTGCACTGTGCGATGCACAGCTACCGGTGGGGCGATTTCCGTCAACCGGTCGAACTTGGTGCCGACAATGCCGGCTGGTATGAGATGATTGGCGTCCAATCGACGGGCCATGGACCGCAGTCGCCGATCGACGTC
This sequence comes from Pirellulaceae bacterium, assembly GCA_963734865.1. Lineage (GTDB taxonomy): Bacteria > Planctomycetota > Planctomycetia > Pirellulales > Pirellulaceae > CBDCUW01. The sequence continues at coordinate 42,113 of CAVTIV010000013.1, read as the reverse complement.
AGCTATGTCGATGCCGATCATCCGATCACGCACGGCTTCAAAAATTGGACCACGATCAATGAGGAGCTGTACAACAATGTCCGCGTGTTCGGCAATACGCACGTCCTGGCCAGCGGCAAGCAATTACAGCAGCCACGTAAGCGCGACTTGACGGAAGGCTCAGGCGATCGACCGCGTGAAGAAACAGCCGCTGTCGTGTGGACGAACGTGTATGGACCCAAGAAAACGAAGATCTTCAGTACAACCCTGGGCCACAACAACGATACGGTGGGCGATGAGCGTTACCTGGATTTGGTCACTCGCGGATTGCTGTGGGCAACCGGGAATCTTGGTGACGACGGAAAACCGGCGGCAGCCTACGCCAATCCGACCAAATGATCACGTCGCAGCCAATGATCGCGGCGGTCTGCTCCCGTCTGTCGCCGCCCGGCCTGGTGATCGGATGACCGGGACGGCGACACCGCGTTCAATACGACGATCAGGCAAAGATTGACGGCAAGGCGAATTCGTCGGAAGTGCCACGTGGCACAGCCCCGATAACTAGCCGAAGTACCGCTCTATCCGCGCGGATCGTTTGATCCCGCGGAAACGTTCGAGACGACGGATCCCGCACATGGACTACCGATTCGAAACAGGAGGGCACACCCGAGAGAGCCGATCATGCTAGCAACGCATCTCAAAGACGGAGGCAATGGATTTCCGACGCAAGACCCGCGGCTAGCACCATCGGCGTAGCGCAGCATCCAGCCGACTTTGTCCGATTTGACCACGCCCGGAGTCACATGAATATGCGATCCACGTCGGCGACGAGCAATTCTCATCGTCAAAGACAGCTTTTTGCTGCCGTCCTGATGTTCGTAAGTGCTGGTGGATGCGTTTCAACGGTGCGCAGGGAAGCAGCCGATTTGGTGGCCCAGCAAGGCGAGCGGCGACAAGCGGATGACGGGTCCGGCGAAGATCGGTCCATGGTTGTGCAGGATATTCGTCCGAGTGACAACATGGACGTACAAGCGGTCGCCTATCGCGAGCCGATTGTATTTGCGTCGCCGATCATCACGATGACAGACGACAACTCCGCGATGGCGGTCGAAGCGACGGAAATGGCGGTTGCCGAGGATCGACAGCCGGCCGAGCACTTTGTCGGCCTTGCCTTGGCCAATCATCCCAAGATTCGAGCGGCCCGCCAGAGAGTCGCAGCGGCAACCAACGTGATCGCTCAAGTCCGTGCATTGCCCGATCCCGTGTTCAGCAATAACTTTTGGCCGTTGCATAACCAGGCATTGCAAACGGCAGCCGGACGCGTCGGCAACCAGATGTCACTGTCACAAGCCGTGCCATGGCCGGACAAACGGAGAACGAAAGCCGCGATCGCCAGCCGCGAAGTGCAGGTCGCTCAGGCTGAAGTCGAGCGGATCGAACGCGAGATCGCCGAATCGGTTCGGTTGGCCTATTACGAAGTCTGGTACGCCACGCGAGCGATCACGATCGTCGAGGAAACGCAAGACGTTATCGATGACTTGACCAGGGTCGCCGAAGCCCGTTACCGCAGCGGTGGGACGCAGCAAGACCTGTTGCGCGCAGAACTCGAAGCGGATCGGCTCGCCGATCAAATCATCAGTCTGAGCAAGCAAAAGCGAGTCGCCCAAGCCGACCTCGCGGCACTCGTTCAACAACCCAGGACGCTGGTCCCCGAGGCCAGCGCAGAGATCGGTATGACGAACGTCCCCGAGCAACTGGATCAATTGATCGCTTCAGCGGAAAAATGCAATCCAGAGTTGAAGGGCCTGGCGTGGGAAGTTGAGCGCGATCGCCAGAAGCAACGGCTCGCCTGTCTGCAACAATATCCGGATCTTCAGTTCGGCGTGAACTGGGGCCTGATCAACGATAACAATAACGCCATCAGCCCCGTCGCGAACGGGCACGACAACATCAGCTTCACGGTCGCGACGTCGCTGCCAATCTGGCGTGACAAGATTGATGCCGGGGTTCGAGAGGCAGCCCATCGAACCAGCAGCAGCACGCAACGGCTCGAAGCCGAACGTGACGCCCTGTACGGAAAGCTTCGTCGACTGCTTGCCCAAGCCGATGCGTTGGTTGAGCAACGCGGGATCTATCAACAACGAATCATCCCGCGCATCGAAGACACGCTAAAACTGTCGATCGCCGACTATCGCGGTGGGCGGACCGATTTCTTCACGGTGATCGAAACGTATCGGGAATTGCTGATGTTCGAGACCCAACTGGCACGCATCGAAGCGAGTCTCGCCGGGACCGTCGCCCAGATCGAACGTGCCGTTGGCTGTCCGCAGTAGGTTGCTACCGCTGCGGCCGAACCCAGCTTCTGCCCGGCCGGTCGACACGAAAGCTGACCAATCGAGTGGAGTCAACTTCGGTCACATACACAGTCCGACCGTCAGGGCCGCCGAAGCAGAGGTTGGATGGTTTGCTGCCGAGCACAGGTATTTCACGGATGATCTCGCCATCGGGTGACATCTTCACGACCGTTCCTTTGCCGTGCCGGGTGATGTACAAGTTTCCGTCGACATCGCATCGCATGCCATCGAATCCGTGATCATCAAACTTGCGCAGCAGACGTTTGTCGACCAAGCGTACGATCAGCGTTGATCGTGAATGCCCACACGTTGCGTTGCTTTGACTCGTTGACATAAAGCGTCTTTCCGTCGGGACTGACCTCGATCCCGTTGGTCGTCCCCATGTTCTCTGCCAATCGTGTCAGCGAGCCGTCATCGTCGATCCGCCACAACTGTCCGGTGCCTTGAGACCAATTTGGGTCGCTGGCATAAAGCGTTTTTCCATCGGGTGCAATCGCCAGATCGTTGGGCTGGTTCATCTGATCCGAATGCGCGTGCACGGTGATCTTGCGGGTCACCGGATCGACTCGCAAGACGTTGTGCCCCGTGTAGTCGGCGACGAAAAACGTGCCATCGGGTGCGAACCGAATTCCGTTGCCAATGCTCTCTGGCGGCAGTCGGATGAAAAGTTCACCATCGCCGCTGGGCGTTACCCTGCCGATCGTTCCTTGGCTGCCATAGTTAACGGCAAAGACGTTGCCATCACGGTCGCATGCGGGACCTTCGATGCCGGGCGTGAACTCGCCAACGCGTGTCAACGGCCTCGGCGTCCACAGTGGCTCCGCGGGGGAAAACACCACATCGGCGGAGCCACCGAACTTTGCCGGCAGCGGCATCGATGAGAAACGAGGGTCCGCACCGATGCGAAACTGCCATTGTCCCCTAAGCGGCAGTTCATGCGTTCCCGAACGCAGCAGGGGAGCGAGCTGCATCCGATGCGAATCGCCGCTGCCATTGAATCGAAGCACCAATAGGTTTGCGTCGTCCGGTTCGATCGCATCCGTTGGGACCTCGAATTTCCTGCTGTTCCCTTCGGCAACCGACGCCAATTCGCGTCCGTTCCACCAAGCTTGAACGTGCTCAGGTCGTTCATGAACCAGCACAGCCAGACCGCTTTTTAACCATTGTTCGGGTATCCGCACGACGGACCGATACCAATTTGACTGGCCCTCGGTCAGCGAGCCAAGGTCGCTGTCAACGTGAGGAACGGTAACGGTGGTCCAGTGTCGTTGGTAATCTTGGGGATCTGGCTTCGCGGTCGGTTCATCGGATCCGCTGTCACCCTGGAAGCGAAACGGTTGGCCACCAATCAATTGATTGCTGGTGATCGTGGGACAGACGAACCGCTCGACGTGTGCGATCACTCGACGAGTCCCTTCGAAGTGGCTGACATAGGGCCAACTTTGTGGGTTGTACATCGTGTCGGTCAGGTCACGCATCAAGACCACGTTCTTTCCGTTGCGAGCCATTTGTCGAAGCCCGAAGGGCCGGCCGAGTACGCACATGTTGGTGTGTACTCCGGCAAGGATCACGTTGTTGATTCCCTTGTGCTGCAGGATGTTCCAGACCTCCTCGCCTCGATCGCTGATGTAATCGGAGTTCTCGTCGATCGTGATCAATGGTGACTGTTGCTTCCATGGTGTGGCCGGATTGCGTCCCATCGATTTCAGTTGCGCCTGCCACTTCGCGTGTTCATCGGGATCGTCGTCTTCGCCGCCGTCCGACTGATCGATCGGGTAGACCGCGGCTTCCTCTGCCGGGATCGCCGAACACCAGCAGGCAATGTCATACGGCAGGTACTGCGCCGTGGGAGCGGAGATTGCGCGTGCACGAGCGGGATGGTTGCTGTAGGCATCCATGCAATCACTTGGCGCGTGGATGATCGTGACTCCCTGCTTTCTCGCCTGGATCAAGACGTCATTCAGACGTGGAGCAAACTGCTCTAATCGCCGCACAGCATTCAGGCAATGATGCAAATCCCAGGTGTCACAAACGATGATCGCAGTTTCGGATGGTTTCCACGATTCTTTTCGTAAAGCCGTAACGTAGTTGCCCGGCTGACGCTCGCTCTCACGCTGGTACTGAAGTTGAACATGGAGCGGTTCTTGAGCCGATGCCGTCATTGCAGGAAGCATCAGCACTCCGTAGGAAAGAAGAAAAAAGAGCTGTCGATTCATGGCAATTCGATGAACGTGGGAAGTGAGTTACATGAAAATTATCAGTTTTCATTGGCCCCCCCAGTGTATCAGCTATTGCACCCGCGACGCCTTCCTCCATTCACTCCACGTTGGGTTGCAGCAACAGCAGCACGTGGCGGTCTTCCGTTTCCTGCTCCACGTTCTTTTTGTGGCGGCCCAGATAGGGGAACCGTTTCAGAACCGAACCGCTCGATTCGGGTTGATAACTGACGCTCTTTGTTACGTAGGGATCGACCAACAATGCTTGTCCCGCTGCCAATTGCTCAACGACAATCGCTATTTTGATGGCTTGCCTGGGTACTTGAATGTTGGTGGCTTCCTGCTCAACGCCAAAGATTTGCTCCGTTGTCACGTCGAGAATTGTCCGCCAACCGATTTCACTTTTCAGCTGAATTTGCGGAGGGCCGCCGGCAGGTGAATCCGACAGCGACGCATTCAGACGAACGGTCGTACCTTCTTCACATACCTGAATGATCGGTTTCAGTCCGTCCTCGGTACGTTCGACGTCGATCACGAATGGACGTTGTGAAATGTCAGAGAACTCCGCGTCTTTGCCATCGAGCAGGATGATGCTGGGCGTCTTGTCGACGCTCGAGCGTGACGATTCGGCAATCATCTTCAGAATGCTCTCGCTCGCCGAACGATTCAATACACTGGTTGATACACGGGAGGTCGTGCCGATGACTTCGCTGCATTCGAGATGGGAAGTCGTCTCGGGCGCGATGTCGTGCGGGGGACTCAAAGGGATCTTGGTGGTGGAGTTCTTGATGGCCGCTGCACCCAGGTCCCGATAGATGCTGGCACGTGTTTCGTCATCCAACATCAAGAATTTGACCGTGACGCGGATTTGCGTCGCCCGCGAAGCTTCCAGTCGAGCGGCGACGATGCCTGCATCGCTTGCTAGCGAAACCTGACGTATCTCTCCCGATTCCTGCTGCGTCAGGTTGCCAGGGGATTGCCCGTAAAGCTGGATGGCTTCGGTCGAAACGCAAACAGTGAGCACGGATAGTACGGCGCCGAAAGTTCGATGCCTCCATGGCCTGGGATCGAGCATCCTGCAAGTCCAATCATGAGAAGGGAGCGGTTTTGCTGAGAGCTATCAAATCTTGATCGGTCAGGTCAAGCCGTCGGATGATGCCATAGCGACGCGACGAACCAGCGATTCGCCGCGGCGCAATCAAAAACCTCGGGCTTTCACCCGAGGTTGATCGAATCGGCTGTCTTACGCGGTACTATTTGTGCTTTGAGTGACAACCCTTGCAGTCGGCAGCCTTCTTCAACTGCTCGCCTGCATCGTCGGCACCATCAACGGCTGCCTTGCTCGCTTTGACCAACGCACCGGTCAGCTTTTTCCAGCTGTCTGCTTCACCCTTTTTTGGCTTGTTCTTTGACAGCGCAACCAGCATCTCGTGCAATTCTTTCTTCTCTGCATCCGAAGCTTGGCCACCGGCGACCTTCTTCAACAGCGGACCTTTCATGGCCTTCTTCATCACGTCCTTGATCTTGTACTTTGGCTCGGCGTCGTCGTCTTCGCCCATCGCCGGCAGACAAACGAAACACGCGATTAACAGCGAGCCACTCATTAGTGCTATGAGTTTTTTCGACATACGATTGATACTCTCTATGTGAACGAAACACGGTGATGTCACCGATCGCGGCGACGATCGCAACGAGCCAATAGCGTAACTGATGGACAAGGCAACTGCTGCGCGGCGGCGTGCGGAATGGGGCAAGATTCTTGTGATCTGGCGAGACGATGCTGGCAAACCCGCACAGCTAGCCTTATTGAGAATGGTTCGCAAGTAGGGCACTCGCGACCATCGTTGTTGGCGAGCCGCGAGTCCTGTGTGACGGCCTCTCGTTGCCGATGAAAGGGTCCGGCGGGTACGATTTCGTGTGAACTGCCATCGCTATACTTGAATCACGGGTGGTTCCCTCTCTCGCTGGAAATTCGTGGCACATTGGAAGATGGATTTTGCTCGCAATCATTTAATTTTTCAGATAGTGATTCTGTCCGCCTGTCTTGCCGGGTGCAATTCCTCGTCCAGCTCGCGATCGAACACCGCGGCACGAAGATCGCCTGACGGGGATCCCGTCGGGCAACTGCTTCAGCAGGCGATGGAGGCCAAGGAAAATGGCAATTACGAAGCGGTCGAGCGAATTCTGCGGCAGGTATTGCTCGGCAATCCGCGTCACGCTGAGGCGTTATTCATTCTGGGGTCAACGCAGGCGGCGCGTGGTGATTTGTCCGAAGCGGTACAGACACTCGATTCGATCCCACAAGATGGTTCCGATGCAGCTCGTGCGGCCATCGGACAGTCTGCAGACTGGCTGATTCAGCTCGGCCGGTATGATGAGGCCGAACAACGATTGCGTCAGTTTCTGGCCGAGTTCGGCGACGTTGCCGTCGCCCATCGGCGACTGGCCCAGTTGCTGAACAACCAAGGGCGGAGGATCGAAGCGGCACCCCACATGAGAGCTTTGGCTCGGATGGGAGTTGCTACGGACCTTGAGTTGTATGGCATGACGCGTTTCAGCGACCCGTTCATTCATAAGTCGGTGGCTGCTGACGACGTCCAGGTCAATCCGAGCGAGCTGTGCATGGCTCGAGTCGCCTTGTATCAAGGAAATTTGCAAGAAGCCGACGAGCGTGCCCTAGCGTTGCGTGTCAACGATCCATCATCGACCGCGGTTTCAGCCTTCTGCGGACGAATCATTGTTGCCAGGCAAGACGATGCCGGGTTCGCGAAATGGATTGCGACCCGAACAGCGGGAATCGAACGAGAGCCGGAATATTGGGCGGCTTTGGGCACTTGGTATCAGGACCATGATCAGCATGAGATAGCCATTCGTTGTTTCCTGGAAGCTGTGAACCGCGACGATACGGATCGCTTTTCTTATCTTGGCTTGTCGCGGTCGCTGCAGGTTTTGGGCCTCGCATTCCAAGCGAAGCTCGCCATGGAACGCTTCGAGATGCTGGACAGAGTCGCATTCATCGCGACGGAAGTAAAATGGACCGTCGCGCAGATGCACGAGATCTCCGAGCTGTTGCTTCGACTGCATCGACCAGCCGAGGCGCGCGCCTGGAGCGAACTCGAAAGCAAAGCGAGGGGTCAGGCGACGCGTCAAAAACCACCGCAGAAAGCGCTCCAGCGGGAGGCTGACGCAGATTGGGTCCGATGCGGAATGGATCTGTCGAAATGGCCGCTGCCGGACTTGGGCGTGTTCGACAATGGCAACCCGCAACCAGAGATCGCGGCGAGTCTCACCGAAGGTCACATTGTTTTGGTCGATGTCGCCGCCAACGTAGAACTGCAAATGCAATACCAGCCCGGTCCACCGGACACCGACCTGGACGATCTGCTGATGCACCAAACCGTTGGCGGCGGTGTGGCGGCGTTGGACTACGACCAGGACGGATCGGTTGACCTCTATTTCACGCAAAGCGCCGGCACACCTTTTCAAGATGCGGGCATCGAACCCAACCAGTTGTTTCGGAACCTGCAGGGCAAAAGATTCCAGAAGGTCACGCGAGACGCTGGTGCGGGGGATAGCCGTTACGGACAAGGAGTTTCCGTGTCTGATTTCAACCAAGACGGTTTTTCCGATTTGTTCATTGCCAACATCGGTGTGAACACATTGCTGATCAACAACGGGGACGGCACGTTCCAGAGGCGATCCTTTGGCGGTTCGGAAAACGGGGAGCGCTGGACAACGTCGATCGCTTGCGGCGACTTGAACGGCGATTGCCTTCCCGATGTTGTCGAAGTCAATTACATCGATGACGCGTCAGTCCTGGGTGCCAGGTGTTCGAAGCCAAACGGTGACGGCCAATGCAACCCGCACCGATTCCACCCGGCTGTCGATCGTTTTTTGGCCAGCACCGGCGACGGAACATTCGAGCCGCTGATCGGAATAGGAGAGATCTCGCCAAGTTATGGTTTCGGCGTGATCATCGGGAACATCGACAACGAATTCGGGAACGACGTGTTTATCGCCAACGACACGGATCCGAATCACTATTGGCAGAGTCACGCCGACGAAGGGGTTGTCGGTTCGTTCAAGCTGTCCGAACGCGGCCAATTGCTCGGTTGTGCCTGCGGCCCTTCGGGCGACGCGGAAAGTTGCATGGGTGTCGCGACGGGCGACTTTGACCGAAATGCACGAATGGATTTTCACGTAACCAACTACACCGACGAGTCGTCGGATCTCTACCTGCAACACTCATCGGGTATCTTTACGAACCAGTTCATTCGCTACGGTTTAGAGAATTCGACGCGACCGGTGATCGGTTGGGGAACCCAGTCGGCCGATTTTGATGGTGATGGCTGGCTTGATCTGGTGACGCTCAATGGCCATCTGTACAGCCATTTCACCGACGGAACGCCTTATCGGATGCCGCCCCAGCTTTTTCGCGGTAGCCAATCCGGATTTTCCGAGACAACCATCGGCGCGGATGATGATCGTTTTTGGGCGACGCCGGGTCTGGGGCGGACGCTGGCCAGCTTGGATTGGAATGGCGACGGAAAGATGGACTTGGTCGCCTACGACATTGATGCCCCGGCAGCCTTGTTGGAAAATCGCACGGCGGGCGGAAACTGGCTGCAATTGGAGCTTGTTGGAACCCTCTGTGAGCGTGACGCTGTTGGTGCGCGGATCGAGATCCGGTGTGCCGGCGAGACCTGGACCGCGTGGGTCACCAGCGGCGACGGTTTTCAGTGCAAGAACCAGGCGATGGTTCAGGTCGGCCTGGGAGGAGCGAAATCGATCGACGAGGTCAAAGTCTTCTGGCCGTCGGGGACTGCCGAAATTTTCCGGGACATTGCCCCGAATCGCCGTTATCTTGTGGTGCAGGGCGAACCGAACCTGTTTCCCCGTTGAAGCTCCCTGGCAGTTGTCGGGTTTCTGATGTTGTTCATCTTCGGCACCGATGCACCACTGTACCACTATCCGATCGTGACGGTGGGGATGGTGATTGTGAATGTCATCGTTCACTGGATGATTACGATCACCGGCTTCGATGCGTCCCCCTACTATCTACATTTCGGTGACGGCTTTCATCCGCTGCAGTGGGTCACGCACAACTTTCTGCATGGTGGGCCGATGAACGGTTGGCCACATCTACTGTTCAACATGATTTTCTTGTGGCCGTTCGGAATGGTCGTGGAAGGCAAAATCGGATGGGCGCGAATGCTGGCACTGTACATGGCAATCGCCACCTGCCAAGGCTTCACGCAACAGTTAGTGATGCTGCCTTCGGATCCGAAAAGCCAAGCCGCGGAATTCGTCGATCTACTGAATGATCCGGCAAACCCAATGCCCGAGCAGGAGCGGGAGGAACTGTTGCAACAGTTTCGACGTGATCTGTTGGAAAATGGAAGCTGTTCTCTGGGATCCTCTGCCGTCATATTCGGGCTGTTGGCAGTTTGTGCGATCTGGGCGCCAGAGAATGAATTCGAGACATATTTTCGCTGGAGTGCGTTGATCAGGGCTCCCGATGGAGGTGTTCGCGAATGGACGGTGTTGACGGTTTGCGGCATCTTTGTTGCCAAAGAGTTCGGCATGTTCGTCCTTCAGAACGGCGCCCTGAGTAGTGCCGCACTGCACTTGAACGGATTCGTCGTTGGCGGTGCGATCGGTCTGGGGATGCTGTACCTGGGCTACGTGGACTGTGAGGGATTTGACTTGATTTCGATCTGGACGGGTCAGAAGTTCAAGGCTGCTCGGGCCATCGAACAGGAACAGCGAGAGCGGCGCGAGGCGATCGAGGCGGCGAAGCCGAAAGGGCCGCCCCCGGCAGTTGTCCCACCGATGCCTCATCATTTTGCCAGTGCAGTACGTGAACCGCGCCCGCCCGGGCCGTTACCCGCGCCGCGCTGCCGCCCATTCCGGCGGCGATCGTGTCCCCGATACCCGCGCGACCCATCGAGGCCCTCTGCGACCGATTGATCGATGATCCTTCGCTCCCCGACTTTGATGATGCGACGGAAGTGATTGACGCAACCGCCGCGTCGCGGACGAAAATCGAGGCGGCGATCGCACAGGGTCAATTCACAGCGGCCGTGAAACTGCTGGCGAGCGAGCGAAAGCGAAACCCGGAATTTGTCCTCTCGGCTGTGTCGATGGGCAAGTTGGCGGAAGGATTGATTCGGGGCGAGCATATCAAGCCGGCACTCACCGTCTTGGCGATCGGTGCGGTGGCCTATCCGGCGTACGCTCCTCGCTGGCGAATTCGTGCTGCGAGTGTCGAGCTCTCCGTCCACCAAGACCCGATTGCGGCGATCAAGCAGCTGCGGATGGTCGACAAAGAAATGCTGGACCAGGCAACGCGAACACACTACTTACGAGTGGCCGAACACGCCAAGCGAATGGCGCGGGCTTGAGTGACCGATGCCCAGCGGAATCATTTGCGATTGGGGTTACGTTTCCAGCCCTCGCTTTTCTCTTTGGCATAGACACGCTTGCCATCACGAACGGCATTGGATCGCGGGCTATCGTCCCAAACCTTCGCGTCACCCTCTTTGATCACTTCCTTGACGTCATCGACGGTGATGTCATGCAAGGCTGCGAATCGCATCAATTCGCGGTCGAACGTTTTTTGAAGCATGACTTCCAAGTCTTGACGAACCCTACCCTGCGGTAAAGGCAGCGGTTTCTCGATCGAAGTGCGGGCAACCGTTCGGTAGTCGTCGTAAATCCGCTTGCGTGTCTCTTCGGGCAGGTTGACCACACGGAACTCTTCCGGCTCGAGCGGCTTGATCGTCTCCTCCAGCTGGCTGCTTGCCGCCGATGGCGCAGGCTGGCGATTGACAATCAAAAGTGCCAATCCCATCATTGCCAGCATGAACATCATCCCACCGACCAACCCAGCGATCAGTGCCGCGTTTGCGGTCGCCTTGTCTTGATCCCCGTTGGTCGCATCGTCGCTGGGCGCCTGCTCGCTGGGCGCCGAAACCGGTCCGGCAGCAGCGATGGGAGTGGGGTTGTTGACATTCCACACCGTCCCGCAGGCGGGGCACTTCACGTTGGCCATCGTCGCCGACACGTTGGCAGCCGTACCGCAGCCAGGACATTGAACTTGTCGGATGGACATTTTGATCAGGGCCTTCTGAATGAATGGGCGGCTGTGACGGCGAACGGTAAACCGTTCATCGCAGCCAACATTAATATAGGAGTAATCTGGCATTTCATCCATCAACCACCAGTTTTGGCAGTGTTTTCCCGATTGACGGTCGCGGTCGGCGTCACGTTGCCAAGCGAGCGGCCGCGGCGGATGATGGGATGGCGAGTTTGAATTTCTTCGATCCGCTGCGTCGGATCGACAGCAATGTCCGGGAGGGCCCACCGTTGACGAAGCCGATGTCAGCAGAAACGAGGGAGGTGGCAGCCGTGGTGGCTCACCATTTCATCGCCTTCATCGCCCAAATCGTGGCGTTGCTTTTTGCGGTGGCCCTCTGGGCGGCCGAAAACGACTGGTCCGAAGGAGACGCGAGCGCCGCCGCCGGTGCGACGCGAGACGATTACAACGGGGCGGCGCACTTGCCCTGGGATCACTCGATGGGCGATTGGCGTGATCGCGACAACGTCCCGCAAGGGGCGAACGCTTTTGCCACATTCGAAGTCGTTGACGACGATCGTGGGAAATTTGTTCGTTGCGACGTCACCGATTTGGTCCGGCAATGGATCGCCGGCGAACAACAAAACCAAGGATTCTTTTTGCGAGTGGTTTCCGAGAGCGGGAACATCGTTTTCTGCAGCCGCGAACATGAGAACAAAGACTGGCGTCCGGCGCTTGAGATACCGGTCGGTGATCACATTGAATCCGTCGAGCCCACGGCCGACACGTTTCTGACCAAGAGCACCTACCGCAGCCAAGGTTTGGACAGTCGATTGCGAGTCTCGTCGGCTCCCGACAACGCGCTACTGCGTTTTGATCTTGCCAAGATTGGCAGCACCACCAAGCCCCGGAAAATCACGCTGCGGCTGTACAGCACGCAGCAATACGCAACGGCGACGATCGGGGTCTTCCGGTGCCAGCAAGGACATGATGCGCCAGATACCAAGCCCATTTCAGGAATCGCAGCCAGGTACCCGGGCGATCAAGGCATCGAGAACGATCCGGATGTGTTGTTTGCCAGCGGTTTTGATGACCCGATGTGGGCCGACCATTGGACAAACACCGGCATCATGAGTGTTATCGATACGGTCGCGGATGATGCAGATCGAAGGTTCCAGCCGCTGCTGGGAAAAGCACTCCGAGTACGAATCGCAAAAGGTTCCAACGGTGCATTGAATACGCTGTGGAAATACAAACAGGAAACCGGAAGTGAACCGAGCGAGTCCTTTTTTCGATACTACCTCCGACTTGGGGACGATTGGAACCAGACACTTCAAGGGGGGAAGTTGCCGGGGTTCAGCGGAACCTATGGAATCACCGGCTGGGGTGGTCGAAGAAGTTTCGGAAACCAAGGATGGTCGGCGCGTGGTTTGTTCAATCAGACGATTCCTGCCGGCAACCCGCTGGCCGGTAAGACGCCGATTGGTACGTATTGTTATCACGCCGACATGACAGGCAATTACGGAACGAATTGGTTGTGGCAGATCGGCTATCGCGGCTACTTGGAAAACAATCGTTGGTATTCGATCGAGCAATATCTGAAGCTCAATACACCCGGAGAAAGAAACGGAATTCTGCGAGCCTGGGTCGATGGGCGTCCGGCGTTCGAAAAAAACAGACATCCGCTTTCGAAAACAACGACAGACTGAAGATCGAACAAGTCTGGATGAACGTCTATCACGGCGGCACGAAGCCATCGCCCTATGACCAACACGTCTTCATTGACAACGTTGTGATCGCCAAAGAATATATCGGCCCGATGCGAGAGAGCGAAGTTGGCGAATGATCGCGAGGTTGAATTTGCCTGGATCATCTGAAGCCGCGAACCGTTGCCTGGCCGCGTCAGCAACCGACCGGGATCGGGCGATTCACGCATTCACGGCGGCCCGCTCGGATACGGCACGCGCCAGAGGATCGCACGTGTCGGAACAGGGACGCCGCTCAGCCATCGTCCCGCCGACCGATATCGATCTCGTGATACTCCAACGCCCACTCACGCATGAAACGGACGCGATTTGGGTCGATGCGATAGATGATCAGGTCTGGGTTGTCGATGCTGCCGAGGTATTGCCGTAGCAGGGGATTGTCATTCCAGATTTGTTCCAAAGTGGATCGGTCGTCCAGGACGACTGCCACTCCCGTGATTCGGACCTGATCGTGACTGTCGCTCAGGTAACAAAGTTCGACCCGAGGGTTTTCGGCAATCTCTTGCGTTTTATGGTATCCACGCAAGTTCGCGACATAAACCGTGAAATCGTCGGTCCTGACGGGCGAGACCGGTCGCAGTCGTGGCTGGTCACCATCGATCGAGGCGAGGTAGGGAAATCGGTCCTGTTTCAGAACTTCCCTGGCAAGTCCCGGCACTTCGCCTGGAGGAATCGGTTTCGGCTTTGGTTTGTTCATAAGAAGAGATTATAGCGTTGTGTGAATCTTGGATGAGCGGCCTTTTATTGGGCTGACTTGCGATCGGCGCTCGGCGGTGTCACTCTATCATCTGCGTTCGCAGAGATCGAAGATCCACTTTGCGTTGTACCAGTCTGGTAATCGAGAGACGGAAGAAATGCGACTTTTTCTATTGCTGGTTTTATGGCTCATGGGCACGACGGCTCGGGGCCAATCGTGGCAGGTTGGGACCGCGCGGGTGAACATCACGCCCGAGCAGCCGATCCAAATGGCCGGATATGGCAGTCGAAATCATCCCGCCGATGGCAAACTGACCGAACTCTGGGGCAAAGCGGTTGTGCTCGACGATGCGGCGGGTGCGCGCGGTGTGCTGATCACATTGGACCTCGTTGGCATCCATCGTGACACCGCGGATCGAATCTGCCAGCGACTCGACAGCGAATATTCGTTGCGACGCGAGCAGGTCGCGATCAACTGTTCACACACCCATACCGGACCTGCGGTCGGCCATAATCTTGCACCATTGCACTATCTGATGGTTCCCCTGGCGCAGCAGTCTCTGCTGGATGAATATGAAAACTGGTTGGTTGACCGGTTGGTGTCGATGGTCGGCCAGGCGATTGGCGACGTGACGCCATGCAGTCTGACTTGGGGAAGCGGACTTTGCACCGTGGCGGTGAATCGTCGGAACAATCCGGCAGCCGAGGTGCCGCAGCGAAGGGCAGCGGGCAATCTGATTGGGCCTTACGATCACGACGTGCCTGTGCTGGCGGTACGTGACGAACAGGGGCAACTGAAGACGATCGTGTTTGGATATGCATGCCACGCAACGGTGCTCAGCAGTCGACAATGGTCCGGTGACTATCCGGGATTCGCGCAGCTCGAGGTCGAGCGGCGCTATCCGGGCGTCAACGCAATGTTTTGGGCCGGATGTGGCGCCGATCAGAATCCACTGCCACGACGCGAGGTCGAACTGGCGAGAAAATATGGGCAACGTTTGGCAAACGCGGTCGCGGAAGTCATTGAAGGGACGATGCACAGCGTGGAGGCAATCCTTCAGACACGTCGCAGTGAGATCGAGCTTCCGCTGACGGACCTGCCCACGGTCCAGCAGCTTCACGCGACCCTGCAATCGGATCCATCCTATGAACGGGCTCGCGCACAGTATCTTCTTGAACGCCTCGGGGACCGCAGCGAACTTGAATCGAGCTACCGGTATCCGGTGGCCAGTTGGAAGATCGGGAAAGATATA
The DNA here is from genome assembly GCA_963734865.1 of Pirellulaceae bacterium. GTDB lineage: Bacteria > Planctomycetota > Planctomycetia > Pirellulales > Pirellulaceae > CBDCUW01. Next base: position 26,771 of record CAVTIV010000013.1, on the reverse strand, counting down.
CGGTTTGTGTTGTTGGGTGGCGAAGTTGTCGTTGACTATGCATTGCGGCTCAAGTCGACGGCAACGGGGACGCCCGATGACCGTCCCGAGATGATTTGGGTTGCAGGCTATAGCAACGACGTGATGGCCTACATTCCCTCGCGACGGGTGCTCGCAGAAGGCGGTTACGAAGGCGGAGGCTCCAACGTTTACTACGGGCTGCCCGGTCTGTGGTCACCCGAGATCGAGAACTTGATCGTGGCAGAGGTCCAGTCGCAGTGGGCAGCCGATCGAAGGTAACCCGATCCCTTCTGAGGGGCCCTTCTGTCGGGCTAGATCGGCGGTGGCAAATTGCCGAGGCCGCAGACTTGAACGCCTGTTGTCGAGAATTCATCTCCGCGCGGTGCGATTATCCAAGCCGGATTGTCGGCAAAGACGATAGAGACGAACAGGATCCGAACAATCTGAATGATGCTCATGTTGCCCAATGAAATCCAGCAAATCCTTCAATTCACGACGACAGCGACCAAGTTGGCGGGTGCTTTGGCTCGTCGTTGCGACGGTACTGGGCGGCGGTACCGCCGCCCAAGCGGAAGATTTCGGATATTTCGCAGTTCATCCAAGCCTCTTTCAGGATCCAAGCCTCTTTCAGGACGCATCCATCTTGCCCGTCTTGGACCAAGAAACGTCTTCGAGTGACAGTCGTCCGTCCGTCGTGGATGCGGACGTTGATTCGATCGTCCAAGGGGCCGACCTGCCGGCGGAGGTTCCTGCCGGTCGGTTACCGATTCCGGCGATGAACAGGGGCCGCCGCCCACTTGGAATGGTCGCCAACTCCTATTCGGCTGTCCCCAATATGATGGGTGATTCTCCGGGACTCAGCCTGATCCTGTCAGGCTCGAACAGTGAATCCATGTCGTTCGGCTCGAACTTTGGATCAACGGTCGCGCTGGCTGGCGGCTACCGCAGGTTCAAAGTCTCCGAGAACGTCAGCCCGATACCGCGAGATCGTGTTTTCTTCAACTACAACCACTTCCAGCACTCGTTGGTTGACGTCAATGGTGTCGATAAGTCTTTGAATCGTTATACGTTTGGTTTTGAAAAAACATTTCTTGATGGCCTGGCATCGATCGAAACTCGCCTGCCGTTTTCAGGGGGATTGAATTCGCGTCAGCAATTCGATTCCTTTGCCACCGAAGGAACGCAATTTGGAAATCTGGCGTTTGCATTGAAGGGCAGTCTGGTTGCTGGGCCGACCTGGATGCTATCGGGCGGTGCGACAATGACCGTGCCAACCGGCGATGGTTACGAGTTGTTTGAGGCATCTGGCACACGGCAGATTTTGGTGGAAAACAATTCCGTGCACTTGGCGCCGTTTCTGGGTTACGTCGCGCAGTTAAGCGATCGCTGGTTCGCGCAAGGATTCGTGCAGGCCGATTTTGACTTGAACGGAAACGACGTGATGACCGATGACCCCGCAGACCAAGGCGTCTTGCAGGACCAGAATCTGTTGTACCTTGACGCTTCGATCGGTCGTTGGTTGCACCGTCGTGATGACTATCGCAGCCGGCTGAAAGCGGTTGCCGCGATCGCCGAGCTTCACTACACGTCAACCTTGAACGATACCGACGCGGTGGCGGGCATCAGCAACCCGTTCAACCGAATGGATATCCTGAATGCCACCGCTGCGTTGAATTTCCGATTTCCCAGTGCCTCCCTTCGCGTCGGTGCCGCTGCGCCGTTAAGCGAAGACGAAGAGAAATTGTTCGATGCCGAAATCATCGTGCAGCTGAATCGCTTTTTTTGAAGACAGAGCGACCGATTTTCTGTAAATTCGACGCATCGGTTCCTCGGTCTCGTTAATCATTGGAGCAACGCCATGAAACGAAAAGAAGCGAAGCTATTCGACCAACAAGTTCTCGATTTGTACGACGATTATGCTCATGGGCGGCTGACACGACGCGAGTACGCCAAACGGCTTGCCGCGTTTGCCGTCGGCGGCATGACGGTGGAAACGTTGATGCTGAACCTCAGTCCCAACTACGCTTGGGCCCAGCAGGTGGCGCCAGACGATCCACGGATCAAAACCGAAACGATCAGCTATGCGTCACCGCATGGTGCGGGTGAAATGAAAGGCCTGCTGGCCTACCCGGCCGCAGGAACCAAGTTCCCCGCGGTCCTTGTTATCCATGAAAACCGCGGGCTGAATCCCTACATCGCAGACGTCACGCGACGTCTGGCCGTGGACGGATTCTTGGCATTCGCACCCGATGCGCTGACGCCCCTTGGCGGCTACCCCGGCAACGACGATCAAGGCCGTTCGATGCAAGCCAAACGCGACACCGAGGAGATGACACAAGATTTCATTGCTGCGGCCAAGTTGCTCAAGACCTATCCACTCTCAACCGGCAAAGTGGGAGTGGTCGGTTTTTGTTTTGGCGGCGGGATCGTCAACCAGCTCGCCGTTCGGATCCCGGATGTCATCGACGCCGCTGTGCCATTTTACGGCAGCCAGCCCGTCGCCAGCGACGTTGCCAAAATCGATGCACCTCTGTTAATCCACAATGCCGAACTCGACCGCAGAATCCTTGCCGGAGGCCCGCTTTCGAGCAAGCCCTCAAGGAAAACAACAAGTCGTTCGAGGCATATGTTTATCCCGGCGTGAATCACGGTTTCCACAACGACACCACTCCCCGCTACGACGAAGCCGCCGCCAAACTTGCCTGGCAACGGACCATCGCGTTCTTCAAAAAGTATCTCAGCTAGGAAAAAAAGGGGTCGAGAAACGGCGTCAGGCCCAAAAGTGCAAAGCATCCGAAGGGCCATTCTCGCTGTTCGGGCCTGGCCGACGAAGACGGGTTGCCGACCTGCGAACCCTACACGCCTGGCGATCGATTCGCACGCGAATCAAACGGACCACGGCTTTCGGTAATCGATTTGCTGCAAAAGCTTGTTGGCCTGGGGGTTATCAACAATCGATTCGGATCGCGGATCCCACTGCAAAGGTTTTCCCAAGGCTTGCGAAACATAGCCCAGATGTCCGGGCGTGATCGAGCGGTGCGCGGTCTCCGCCGGTGCAATGCACTGACCGCGTGATCGTACACAATCAAGGAAATTCTTGCTGTGCGAGTCCGACGCATACACTCCGATCGGGCCGGGATCAAATTTGGGATCGATCCAGCGAGGTTCGGACGCTTCGGAGTGGCCACGACGCACATAGACCCATCCGTCTTCACCGATCAGTTTCAGCCCTTGCGTGTTTTGGCTGGAAATGGTGCTATGCACTCCGTTGTCGTATTCACAGCGAATCGTGTATTGATGTGGCGTGTTGTAAACGTCGGTATCGGGAAACGACCAATCGGTCGCTTCGACACGGATTGGCCCGCGATCGTCGACACCCAGCGCCCAATGTGCGATGTCGTTATGGTGTCCAATCCAGTCCATCAGGACGCCGCCACCATAGGCTCGATGTCCACGCCACCATCGATGATGTCTCGCTCGCATGTAGGGCAGCTTCGGTGCGGGCCCGCACCAGAAATCGTAATCGAGTTGTTCTGGCGGTTGGACGATCGCGGTGTCGCCTTGCGGCTTGTCGTATCCTGGCGGCAAGCCGACTTCGATGTGGGTGAGTTTCCCAAGCTGTCCGTTGCGTGCGAGCTCCACGACGCGTCGAAAGCTTGCGTCGGATCGCTGCTGGGAACCGGTTTGGAAAACCGCATTACGATTCGCGACTTCTTGGTAAACCAGTTGCCCTTCGGCGAACAGGTGCGTCACCGGCTTTTCGCAGTAAACATCTTTACCACCGCGGAGGGCGGTTAGGGTGCAGACGCGTGCCAGTGGTCGGGTGTCGCGACGACCACGGCATCGATGTCGTCGCGTGCGATCAGTTCGCGAAAGTCCGAATAGAGCTGGACACCCTTCAAGGTCGATCCGGACTTCCGCTGCGAGTAGGCGGCATTGATTTTCTGCGCGGCCGGTTGGCGGCCGTAGGCGGTGCCGGTACCCCAAGGCCGGTCACGATAATGCCACCGATCGACGTCGCAGACGGCAACGATCTGAGCCTCGCTGTGTCCGAGAAAATCATCAATCAGATTGAATCCGCGAGACCCGAGCCCGACGACACCGATCGTGATGCGGTCACTGGGCGGCGTCTGGCCCAGGGCATTCAACGCGGATCTGGACAAAATCGCGGGGGCGGCCACGGCGGTGGCCGCGGAAGTCAGGAAGTGACGCCGATTTTGGGTAGGCATGATGCTGTAGACCGAGCGGTGGGGAATGGGACGACTTCCAAGTTTAGCAGCCTCGATGGGCGACTAAGGGCCATGCACCCCAAGCCGACGGAAATTGTTCGGATCGTGTGCGCGCTGGCGGGGAACAGTCGGGGGGTACAAAGCCGGGCGGTAAAAGGCGGCGATGCGGCAGGCCAAGTCGCCGGTTCGCTGTTACAATCGGGCGTTGTCGCAGGCGCTTTTGTCGTGACACGTTTTTCTGATTCTGTCCTTCTCCGGAGTCTACTGATGTTGCGCTGGTCAATGTCCCGAGTGATTTTTTCGTTTCTTGCTCTGGGGATTGTCGGGTCGTCCGGATCCGCGATGGCGGATGCGAAAAGCGATGCCGCCAAGATCTTGAAAGAATCGGGGGTCACGGGCGGATTTGTCGTGCACTTGGGTGCCGGTGATGGCGAGCTGACCAGCGCCTTGCGACAGAACGATTCGATTCAAGTGCAAGGATTGCTCCGCGATGCATCGGCGGTGGCCGCGAATCGTGCTCGCGTTTTTGAGCGAGGGAACTACGGCAACATCGCATTCGATCGTCTTACCGGTAGCGAACTGCCCTACGTCGACAACTTGGTCAACCTGTTGGTGATCGAGGATTTGGGTGACGTCCCGATGGAGGAAGTGCTGCGAGTGCTCGTGCCCAACGGCGTGGCGATGATCAGGGAAGGTGACAACTGGAACAAGACGGTCAAGCCTCGACCGTCCAACATCGATGAATGGTCGCACTACTTGCACGATGCGACCGGCAATTCGGTCGCGCATGACGACGTGGTAGCGCCGCCGCGACATTTACAGTGGGTTGGCAGCCCACGTTGGTCTCGCCATCACGATCGCATGGCCAGCATGAGCGCGCTGGTTTCAACCGGTGGCCGAATGTTCTACATCATGGACGAGGGCAGCCGGATATCGATTCAACTGCCATCGAAATGGAAACTGATCGCACGTGACGCGTTCAACGGCAGCATTTTATGGAAGCGCGACATCGCGGACTGGCAGCCTCACCTGTGGCCGCTGAAGAGTGGCCCGACACAACTTTCGCGGAGACTCGTTTCGAACGATGACACGGTCTACGCAACGTTGGGATTCAACGCTCCGCTGAGTGCAATCGACGCTGCCACTGGTAAGACAATCCGAACGTACGAAGGTAGCGATGCGACCGAAGAGATCATCAATAGCGGCGATAGGCTGTTTTTGGTCGTACGAAAGGGGAAAGCCGAACTGGAAGACTATGCGCCGCTGTATGGAACCGTCGGTGACCAGGCAAGAAGCCGTGACTTCTTCTGGAACGAAGAGCCGAGAGTGTTGATGGCCTTCGATGCCGCGTCGGGGAAACAGTTGTGGGCGAAGAAAACGAAGATTTCGCCACTGACATTGGCTGCCAACGAATCTCAGATCTTTTTTCACGATGGGGAAAAGCTGGTCAGCTTGAACCAGCAGACGGGCGAAGTCACTTGGGAAACGGATCCGGTGACTCGCCGCGAATCATTCACGTTTAACTTTGGACCGCGCCTGGTCGTCCACGATGACGTCGTGCTGTACTCCGGCGGGGACGGCAAGATGATGAGCATCGACACCAAGAGCGGAAAGGAGCTATGGGATGCGAGTTTCCCGAACAGCGGCTACCAATCGCCGCAAGATTTGATGGTTGTCGATGGGCTGGTTTGGCTGGCCCCGCTGACCTCGGGAGGTGACTCGGGCGTCTACACGGGCCGCGACCCAAAGACGGGTGAGATCAAAAAGCAATTCGCACCGGATGTCGATACCTATTGGTTCCATCACCGCTGCTATATCGCAAAAGCGACCGACAATTTCTTGATACCCTCGCGCACCGGTATTGAATTTGTCGACCCCAACAAGGAGCACTGGGATATCAATCATTGGGTCCGCGGCGGGTGTCTGTACGGTGTGATGCCCTGCAACGGCCTGACCTACACGCCGCCACATGATTGTGCCTGTTATCCCGAAGCCAAGCTGTTTGGATTCAATTCGCTTGCCCCATTAGCGCCAACGCGGCCGCTGCCCAAAGCGGTTCCTGATGCGGGGCGACTTGAAAAGGGCCCGGCGTACGACGCACCGCTCACTGCCCTCGATAGCGATTCGAACGATTGGCCAACTTACCGCCACGATCAGAACCGAAGCGGCACGGCGAGCGAGCCGATTGAACCGCTCGTTAGCAATCGCTGGACCGCCGATCTCGGTGGACGACTCACCGCTCCGGTCATTGCCGACGGAACGGTCTATGTCGCACAAATCGACGCGCATACGGTGTATGCCCTCGACCAGAAGAATGGAAAAAAGAAGTGGACATACACGATTGGCGCTCGAGTCGATTCGCCGCCGACGGTGTACCGTGGACGCGTCGTTTTCGGTGGGGCCGACGGTTGGGTTTACTGTCTCGATGCCAAGAATGGAAAGCTTGCTTGGCGCTACCGTGCCGCCCCGCTCGATCGACGCACAATGGCGTATGAACAACTGGAGTCGTTGTGGCCGGTTTCCGGTAGCGTGCTGGTGCGCGATGACACGGTCCATTGCGTCGCCGGACGATCGATCTTTTTGGATGGCGGCTTGAGAATGCTGCGAATCGACCTCGAGACGGGCGAGAAGGTTTCCGAAACCATCATGGACGAGATCAATCCCGATACAGGCAACAACATTCAAGAGAAGCTGCAGGTTTTGCAAATGCCGGTCGGGCTTCCCGATATTCTGTCCTGCGACGGCCAGCACATTTTCATGAAGTCGCAAAAGTTTGATCTCGAAGGAAACCGTTTAGAGATCGGGCCAAACTCGGGAGACTTCGTGAAACAGGTGTCGAAGCAACGTGGCGACGATGCTCACATTTTTGCCCCGATGGGATTCTTGGACGATAGTTGGTTCCATCGCTCGTATTGGGTGCTCGGGCAAAGTTTTGCCGGAGGTCACGGCGGCTATTACCAGGCAGGACGATTTGCCCCCTCGGGTCGCTTGCTGGTCCGCGGAAATGGCTATGTCTTCGGCTACGGACGCAAGCCAGAGTATCTGAGGTGGACCACGACGCTCGAACATCAGCTATTTGCCGCCGAGCCGAATCCGCCCGAGATTCCCGAGAACCTGGGCAAGAATTCCGCGACCGATGGATCCTATGCCTCGTTCGGCAAACCAGCGGGCTTGAACCCGACCGGCAAGCCGTTGACGGTCGAAGCTTGGGTCACAGCCACCAAACCGCAGGGTGTGATCGTTGCCCGTGGCGGCCCTGCCGAAGGGTTCGCATTGACGTTGCAGGGTGGCCGACCGGCCTTCTTGGTACGCGCTGAAGGTGAGCTGTCAACCGTCGCCGGCAACCGGCGAATCGTCGGCGGTTGGCATCATGTTGTTGGCGTCCTGGACACCGACAAGTCGATGAAGTTGTATGTCGACGGGGAGCTCGCCGCGGAAGGAAAAGCGAAGGCTCTGATCGCCAGCGATCCCGCTCAGGGGCTGGAGGTCGGTGCCGACGCAGGGACCGGTGTTGGTGAATACAAAACGACCTTGCCGTTCACCGGAATCATTGACGAAGTCCGGTTGTACTTTGCCGCTGCCGACAAGAACCAGATCCTCCGACGCTACGCCGACGGCTCGGAGATCTCGAGTGACGCCGTTTTAGCGGTCAGCTTTGATGACGGCACCGCTCGAGATCATTCGGTCTATGGTCACAATGGAACGATTGAAGGTGCGACCATTGTCGATGGTAAGTTTGGCAAGGCTGTCCAGTTCACGGCGCAACAGCGGGGCGGTAACAACAACGTCAAGCCGGGTAACAGCCTGGTCGACCCGAAGTGGACCCAGGACATTCCGATTTATGTTTGCGCCATGATCCTGGCCGGTAAGCACCTGTTCATCGTTGGTCCTCCAGACATCATTGATGAGGAAGAGACATTTCAAGGGCTGACGGAGAAGGATGAAGCCGTCCAAGAACTGCTCGCCGAGCAAGACAGGGCACTCGGTGGCAGTGATGGGGCAATGTTGTTGGCCGTCAATACGGATACCGGACTCGTCGAGCATGGGGTGCAACTCAACTCGCTGCCCGAGTGGGACGGACTCGCTGCCGCTGGCGGACAATTGTTCCTTTCGACACTTGACGGAAAGGTGATCTGTTTTGCGAGCGAGTGATTCAAGAGTGATGCGAGAGATGGCCAGATGGGGCGTTGTGGTGGCGTTCGGTCGCCGTGAGTCATTTGGTCAATCCGTCAGCTGGAAGCCAGCGCGAAAATCGCGTCGGTTCGCGGCCGCGGCAACGCCGCTGCTGTTGGTTGCCTGGTTGATCACGATTTCGCCGTCGGCGGAGGCGTGCAATATCCCTGTGTTTCGTTACGCACTTGAACGCTGGCGTCCGGATGCGTGTGAGATTGTCATTTTTCACGACGGTGAGATGTCCGAATCGCAGCGGCAATGGGTCGAACAGCTGGAATCGAGCACGGCTGAGAAGGGCGGTTTCGCCAATGCCAGGGTCACCCGCTGTGCCACAGGATCGACGCTTGATCCGAAATACCAGCTGCTTTTCGATTCGCTCCGTAAGCGAGGCACTGTTGCACTGCCGCACGTGGTTGTGCGGACCATCATTGCTGGCGATCAGCCGATCAATCACTGGCACGGTTCGCTCGACGATGCCGTTGATGCAAATCTATTGCAGTCGCCGGTGCGGAAGGAACTCAGTCGACGTTTGCTGGCTGGACATTCGGTCGTTTGGTTACTGCTAAAGTCCGCCGATGACAAGCGAACGAGCGAGGCGAGGGAGTTGCTGGAGACCAACTTCAAGACACTGGATCGCAAAATCTCGTTACCGGAGGGAATCGGTTTGCCCGGAAGCGAATTGCATTCCGAGGTACCGTTGCTGCTGAAATTCAGCACACTGGAAATTGACCCCAACGACGAGCAAGAGCGGATTTTGATTAACTTGTTGACGGGATTTCGTCCGGAGGCGGTTGCCGAAGGTGAACCGTTGTTGGTGCCCGTATTCGGTCGTGGCCGAGCATTGGAAGTGATACCGGCCGGACAGGTCGATTCGCGATTGATCGAGGACCTCACGCTGTTTCTCAGTGGTGCTTGTTCCTGCCAGGTCAAAAACCAAAATCCGGGTTTTGACCTGCTCCTTTCGGCTGATTGGGATACGGAATTGTTTGGCCAGGACGGCGTTCGGCCGCCGCCGCCCAAGACGTCCGGAGATCGGTTAAAATCACCGGTATTGTTAACGATCCCACCGGGACGCTCGAAGTAGTGGTTTCCCCGAAATTCATCCCGCCAGCACACAGAGACAAATGAATCGTTCGTTCCTGATCATGATCGGTTCGGTGGTTGCACTGGGCGCGCTCATTTTGATGCTCGCCAGGATCGATCCTTCGCGAACCAATAGTTCGAATCGCGATGGTTCGACCGATGAGCCGTTGATGTTGTTTTGTGCCGCTAGCAATCGCGCTGTCATGGAAGCGATTCGAGCCGAATACGAAGAGGAATTTGGCCGTCCTGTGGACATTCAGTATGGCCCCTCGCAAACACTTCTCTCTTCGATCGAAGTCAGCCACACCGGCGATCTCTATCTGCCCGCCGACGACAGCTACTTGAAGATCGCCAAGGACAAGGGACTGGTAGCCGAGATCTTGCCGATCGCTCGGATGCAGGGAGTAATCGCGGTCAAACGGGGTAATCCTCTGTCGATCAAGTCCTTCCAAGATCTGTTGCGTCAGGATGTGCGTGTGGTCCAAGCGAGTCCTGATGCCGCCGCGATCGGCAAAGTCACACGCAAAGTCTTGCAGGAAGCAAATCTGTGGGATGACCTGGACAAGGCGAACGCGGCCTACCGCACCACGGTCACCGATGTCGCCAACGACCTGCTTGTCGGTGCTGCCGATGCGGGAATTGTTTATGACGCAGTTCTTCATACCTACCCTGATCTCGAGTACGTCGAAATTCCGGAATTGAAAGAGGCCGCATCGCAAATCTCCGTGGGCGTGGTTGCCAGTTCATCGCGACCGGCTGCGGCGCTCCATTTTGCGCGTTACATTTCGGCCCAGGATCGTGGATTGAAGCAGTATGCCAAGTATGGCTTTCGTGTCTCCCGCGGCGACACTTGGGCTGATGTTCCCCGGCTAAGCGTTTTTGCCGGCTCGATGCTGCGACCGGCGATCGAGGAAACGATCGTCGAATTCGAGAAGCGCGAGGGTGTGGTCGTTGACCGAGTCTACAACGGATGTGGGATCTTGGTCGCGCAGATGAAAGCGGGCCAACATCCCGATGCCTATTTCGCTTGTGACACGGCCTTCATGGAACAGGTACCCGACCTGTTTCCCGAATCAATCTCCGTCTCGCAGAACGAGCTGGTGATTCTGGTTGAAAAAGGCAACCCTCATAAAATCGCTTCGTTGCGTGATCTTGGACGCGATGGATTGCGAGTCGGTATCGGCCACGAAAAACAGTGCGCCATGGGTTGGTTGACACAAAACACCTTCCGCGAAGGTGGTGTGCAGAAGGAAGTCATGGCAAACGTGACCGTGCAGACACCGACCGGTGACATGTTGGTCAATCAACTGCAAACCGGTTCGCTCGATGCCGCGGTGGCCTATTTGAGTAACGCGGCGGGTGCCAGTGAATTCTTAGATGCGATTCGCATTCAGGGTCTTGAGTGCAGCATCGCGACTCAACCGTTCGCGATCGCTCCCGAGTCTCCCAACGCGCAAACGGCAAGCCGGCTGTTCCAGCAAATTTGCTCGCTGAAATCACAAGACAGTTTTGCCGCAGAAGGATTCGGCTGGCAGTTGCCAAGCGATTTCACGTTTGGCGGCAACAAGTGAGCGAGCCCGCCAGTCCACTTTCCGCGGCTGCGGGTGAACCGCTGGAGCCGCGCTCGCGTCTCGGGGTTCGCCGGCGACGTTCGGATGTGCCCTTTTACCTTGTGATGGGTGGAATCTCGGCATGTTTCATCGTGCTGATCTTGCTGTTGCTCGCGGCCGATCTGCTATTCACCTCGCCAGCCGATTTCATTGACGCAATCTTGAAGCCGGAAATCCAGGCGGCGTTTCGGCTCACGATACTCTCTTGCACGATCGCCGCGATTCTTTCGATCTGGGTCGCGACTCCGCTCGGTTACCTGCTTTCTCGATACAAATTTCCCGGCCGTTGGTTGATCGACACGCTGGTCGACATTCCGATCGTATTGCCGCCACTGGTATTGGGTTTGAGCCTGCTGATCTTGTTTCACCAGCCAATCATCGGCGGGTGGGAATTGGAAACATGGCTGCGAGACGACGTCGGATTCCCGGTGACTTATCGTTGGCCGGCGGTTGTGCTGGCCCAGTTCAGTGTGGCCTGTGCGTTCGCGGTGCGTACGATGCGAGTGACATTTGACCAAATCGATCCGCGTGCCGAGGATGTCGCTCGGACCCTCGGCTGCTCGCGCGGTCAAGCCTTCATGCTGGTGGCATTGCCGCAAGCCTGGCGTGGAATGATTGCCGCGACGACGATTGCCTGGGCCCGTGCGCTGGGCGAGTTCGGACCGATTCTGGTCTTTGCCGGCGCGACGCGTATGCGCACCGAAGTTCTGTCGACTTCCGTCTTCCTGGAACTGAGTATCGGTCAGCTCGATGCCGCGGTTGCCGTGTCGCTTTTGATGGTCGTGATGGCGGTCATCGTGCTGTTGGTCTTGCGCGTGCTGGGCACGGGGCTGACGTCATGATCGAATTGCGAAATGTCAGCATCACGGCCGGCAAATTCTGCTTGCACGATATTTCCTTTCGCGTCTCGGCGGGCGAATATGCCGTTCTGATGGGACGCACGGGACGAGGCAAGACCACGATCCTGGAATCGGTTTGCGGACTTCGAAAAATTTCATCCGGGCAGATTTTGATCGATGGCATTGACGTTACCCGGTGGGCGCCGGCTGACCGTGAAATCGGTTATGTCCCCCAAGATCTTGCCCTGTTCCCAACACTCACCGTCGGACAACACCTGGAGTTCGCGCTTCGACTTCGTGGTCGGTCGCGGAAACAAATCGCCCTACGAACCGAAGAACTCGCCCAGGTCCTGGGGGTGACGCATTTGTTGGACCGCACGATTCATGGTCTCAGCGGTGGCGAGTCGCAACGCGTCGCTCTGGGACGCGCGTTGTCGTTTCATCCCTCGGTACTGCTGTTGGACGAACCACTGAGTGCCCTCGATGAGTCGACTCGGGGAGAGATGCACGTGCTGCTGCGAAAGCTCAAGCAAACCACGGGCGTGACAACCTTGCATGTCACCCACAGCAATGAGGAAGCCGATGCGCTTGCCGATCGTCGACTGACTCTCGAAAACGGCGTCTTGATCGACACAACCGCTCCGCGCGGGAGTTCGCCTAACGCGATCGATTGAATGTGTTTAGCAGAGGGGACGAACCGCGTCGGCTCAATCTGACGTTTCAAAGTCAATCATCGACTTTGGCGGGATTGCCACCCGCAATGCATTCAAGACCGCCACCACATCGATGATCTCTTGGCAGATCGCACCAGCGACCGGAGACAGGTATCCGGCGGCGGCAAACATCATCCCCACGACGCTCAGCGACATGCCACCGATTGCACTTTGCAGAGCGATCCGCCGCATTCGCCGGCTGATGTGCAGGAACTCGTCAATTTTTCGCAGCGAACTGTCCAAGACAACGACATCCGCGGCTTCGGTGGTCACGTCGCTGTTCTGGCCGAACGCGACGCCAACGGTTGCCGCCATCAACGCGGGAGCATCGTTAATGCCGTCGCCTACAAACATGGTGCCCGCTTTGGCCGTTTCGGCGTTCACGATCTCGAGTTTCTGCTCGGGACTCTGATTGTAATAGACATCTTTGATCCCGACTTGCTCAGCCAAGTAGCGAACTTCCGATTCGCGATCACCCGAGACCATCATCGTTCGATGGATCGCATGGCGAGGCGATAGATGACTGATGAAGGAGGCGCCGTCGGTACGCGGCGTATCCCGAAAACGATAGGTCGCAGCGTATTGGCCATCGACCAGGATCACGCATTCAAGTCCGCCGGCCTGGGGTGGCAGCTGGCGATCAAGATCGGGTTGTTGGATCAGCAACTTCTTGCGACTGGTGACCTCGATGTTGTGGTCGGCGACGGTTCCGCGCAGGCCCTGTCCCGGTGGTTCGCTGATTTCCGACACGTTGTGATTCACTGGGCCTGCTTCGGTTGCGGCCGTGACGATCGCATGGGCAAGCGGATGCTTCGAAAACCGCTCCAGGCTGCCCACCTGGGCGAGGATTTGATCGCCACGATTCGAGTCCACTTCAATCCGCTCGACCAATTTTGGTTCACCATAGGTCAGCGTTCCCGTCTTATCGAAGATCAGTGTGCGACAGCTATCGGCGGTTTCCAGGGACGACGGATCGCGGACAATGATCGCACGCCTGGCCGCCAGCGAAATCGAGCCGATGATGGCGACCGGGATCGCAATCAAGAGTGGACAGGGTGTTGCGACGACCATTACCGCAAGGAATCGAACCGGGTTCCCTGTGGCAACCCAAGCCGCAATGCCGATCGCGACCGCCAGCGGCGTGTACCAGGCACCCAAATGGTCTGCCATCCGCCGCATCTGGGGTTTGCTCTGCTCGGACGCCTCCATCACTTCCATGATCTTGGCATAACGCGAGTCGATGGCCAGCTTTTCGGCCTTGACGATCAGCGCCGACTCGCCGTTGATCGCTCCTGAGAGGACGGCCGAACCGGGTACCTTCGACATCATGTAGGGTTCGCCGGTGAGGTACGATTCGTCCATCACACCGTGACCTTCCACGACGACGCCGTCGATCGGACAAATCTCGTGTGGAAAAACCGCCAATGTGTCACCAATCACGATCTGGTCCAGCGGCAGATCTTCCATGTTCGAGTCGATCTTTCGGTGCGCGACCGACGGCATTCGTTTGCTGAGAGCACGAAGAACCGACGATGCGCTGCGCACGGCATAGGCTTCCAAGGCCTCACCACCCGAAAGCATCAACACAACCAGCGATCCGGCCAAATACTCGCCGAGCAAGACGGAAACGACGATCGAAATTCCCGCCAACAAGTCGGATCCGAACTGGCGTCGAAACACTTTCAGCAACAGTTCCCAGACCAGCGGGACGCCGCCAAACGCCAGCGCACACCACAGCGGTGTGTCCCAAATCGCTTCGCTGCTACGGGTCCCGAAGCGAAGCACAAGATGCACTGTGATCATTGCGATCGTGAACAGCGCGATCCGCGTTTCGCGAGACCTCCACAATTGTGTCTCTGCTTTGACATCCGATTCTTCTGGCAACGCTCTTCCCTTGTCCAACTCGATTCAACCCGCGACTTCCAGTCCTCGGATTCCAGCAGATGTACTGCTGCCGAAGGTGTCCGTTTCGACTCCCATCCGCTGGGCCAATGCGACAAAAAGATTGGCCAGGGGTGTGTTGTTCTTGGAATCATGTGCGACGTAGGCACCATGCTTGTAGCCGCCACCGGCCAAGATGATCGGCAGGTTGTGCCAATCGTGGGCACTGGCGTTCCCGAGATTCGAGCCATACAAGATCGCGGTGTGATCCAAAAGAGAACTTCCGTTCTCTTCGACTTGGCGAAGTTCCGTCAAAAAATCGTTGAACGCCGTAAACTCTGCTTGTTCAATGATTTTCAACTGATCGATCTTCTCGGGATCTTTACCGTGGTGTGACAAGCCATGCCAGTCGCTTTGGACTCCGGGGATTTTGGGGACGGCGTTGAGTCCCCCGAGTTGAAAGGTGATGGTTCGCGTCGAGTCGGTTCGCAAGGCTAGAACAATCAAGTCGTACATCAAACGTTGACGCTCAATCGCCTCGGTCTTGTCCTGGATGTCTTGCGGCGGATCGACGTCAACCTTTGGCTTGGGCCGCCGCACCCAGTCCTCGGACTGCTGCAACCGATGCTCGAGATCACGGACCGACGTGAGGTACTCGTCCAACTTTCGACGATCACCGCTGCCGAGTTGCTTTTCCAACGCTTTGGCTCGACCACCGACGGTGTCCAGGATACTGCGTCCGCGTTTCAGATTACGGATCTCGGTCTCGATTTCCTGTTCGCTGCCCTCCATGAATAAGGCGCTGAACAGCTTTGACGGCGACGTCATCCCGGGAATTGCCACCCCATTGGCCGTCCACGATAGCGACGTGCCGGCCGTGGACAGGGCGAGGTACGGATACCGCGTCTCGATCCCGATCTGCCGGGCAATCAGTTGGTCGATCGAGATTGTGTTGCGAAAACCGGCAAGACCCGGACGCTGGGCGGATGTCAAGAAAGTCAACTCGGATGCGTGCCCGTTATTGCCCTGTTGTTCCGGGTGTGACAATCCCGAAAAAACGGTCAGTTGATCCAAGTTGTTGTGGAGTTTGGACAGGTAAGGGGTGGACCCCAGTTGGCCACCCTCTCCCTCGGGAAACAAATACGGCCCGTGAAAGCCGAGTCCTGCACACATTGTGACAAACCGCTTCGGAGAAGTTTCGATCGGCGTTGAGGCAAGGACTCGCTGGCCAAGCGACGGTTCCATCGCCTCGAGCAGCGGTAATGTGATTGCGGCAGCTCCAGTGCCGCGCAAGAAGCACCGACGCGTGAGCGGTTTTCGATTCATGATCTTTGCGGATCGCATCATTCGGTCTTTCCCAGGGAGGCTGTCGCTTTCATTATTTTTGTCGGAACGCTTCACTCAATACGACCAATTCAATCAAATCGCGGACACCATACCCTTTCGATTTCGACTGTTCGACGATCTGATCGATGATTGCACGATCCGAAAATCCCATCTCACGACCTGTCGCGAAGGTTAGCAACTTTTTCGTCAACGACCGAGCCAATGTATCTTGATCCCTTGCCAACAGCTCCCGAAATTCTTGATAGCCAGCGAATTCGCGACCGTCCTTCAAGACGCCGCTGGCATCGACTTCGGGCCCGATCCGGTATTGGACGCGCTGTTGGTTGACTTGCAGATCGACCTTTTGGCCGTCGCCCAAACTGCGAAAATGATCTCGCCAACCACCGATCGGATCAAAACTTTCCAGCGCGAACCCAGGGGGATCGATCATCGAATGACAGCTGCGGCAGGTATCGAGATCACGATGTTTATCGAGCAATTCTCGTAAAGTCGAGGCCCCGCGAATATCCGGTTCGACTCCCGGGATGCCGGCCGGAGGTGGCGGCGGTGTTTGGCCAAGGATCCGCTCCATGACCCACACGCCGCGAATCACTGGCGACGTATTGGTGCCATTGGCGGACACCTTCAAGATGCTAGCTTGGCTCAACAAACCGCCCCGGACACTCTCCTTGGGCAACGCGACTCGCTTCACCTCGGCATGGTCGACCTGGTCGATGCCATAATGTTTGGCCAGCCGATTGTTGAGCATTGCGAAATCGGACGTGACCAAATTTCGCACCGGCAAGTTTTCATCGATCAGCGCCTCGAAATATCGACGTGTTTCTTCCAGCATCGAATACTGCAGGAACGAGTCGAACTCGGGGAACAGCTTTCGGTCGGGACTGGTGAAATCGATATCGCGAAGGTTCAGCCAGGCGTCCGTGAAATCGACCACAAACCGCCGGCACCGCTGGTCATTGAGCAATCGCTGTGTCTGTTCGAGCAACGCTTGAGGGTCATTGGTAAGCTTTCCCGCCTCGGCCGCCTTCAATAGCTCCGCGTCAGGGGTCGTCCGGGTCAAAAAGTATGCCAAACGAGACGCGATCGCATGGTCGTCAAGCCAGCCGCGAGGCTCACGCAGGTACAGGAAATCGGGTGAACAGAATATTGCGGCAACGGCAGTTCGAATGGATTCTTCGATGGTCGCACCATTGGCCAACTGATCCTCGAACAGATCGACATAACGATCGATTTCTTGGTCGGCTGCCGGTCGGCGAAAGGCAATCGTCGCCACACGCCTGAGTACGGTGCGGGCATCTCGACTCGGTTCGTTCGAATCGATCTCAAATTGCGGCTGGTACCAAGACTTCTTCTTGTCGGCCGGATTGCGAGGTTCGATTTCCTTTCGCCGCAGACCATCCAACACCAGTTTGTGGCCGCGACTGGGAAACTGATCAATCAGCGGCCCTTCGAGTTCGACGTTCAAGATCGCCAATCCGGGACCGCTGTAGCTGGCGATACCGTTTTTGCGGATTTCATTGTCGCGATCGCTGATACCCCAAGGCGTCAACTCGATCATGTACTTCTCTTCGATCCACGCTTCCAGTTCCAGGGTGCTTGGTTTGCCCGGAGCTAGCGAACGATAACCGAATGTCGGCTTGTCGACACCGCGTTGAAACGTTGTTGCTCCGATCGCAAACGTGATCGGAGCATCCGACTGATAGGCATAACCGGTGACCCGTACCTTGTATCGGCCCGACCGCCGCACATTGGCAGTGCGGAGCATCCCACTGGGGTAACCCAACGACCGAAAGAAGACGACGGCGCCATCGTCGAGCTGTTTCCAAGCCTCTCCAATGTGCTTCTGGCCCTCACTCGTTTCAGCGTAGTTTGCCTGTATGATCGTTGACGGGGGTTTGTCAGTCGATTTTGCGATTGCCGCATCGAGAACCGCGTCCGCTGCGTCCAGGTACTGCTGCAGGTGGACCATGGAGATGCTGAGTGCTTCGCCGACATTGTCAAACTCGTATGATCGACCGTCCTCTGGTAGTCGCGATTCCAGGTCAAGATTCGTCCCGAACAGATCATTCATCGTGTTCTGATACTCGCGCCGATTCAGCCGACGCAGTAACGTGCCCTTTTGATCAGCGTGAGCCCGCGACAATTGTGCCGCGAGAACTGCGGTGAAGTCGGCGCGGTGCTTGGCCAGGGGTTGATCGGCGTCCTCCGGCGGCATCTCACCAGCGCAATACTCGATCGTAGATGCGAACCCAACTGGCGAAGGTTTGTTCCTTGGATAGTTCGCCGCCAAGTGATGACAGGTCCAAGCCACCCTCCCGGGCGCCGTCGGCATGGCAATCGTTGCAATACTGATGAAAGAAGGGCTGGATCGTCGGTACAAAGTCTTGGCCATAGGCGAATGCCAAATGGCTGAGCATCCAAAACGCAATCGTGCCCAATGCACCGTGTCGAAGCATGGTCGTGATCGGATGTACGAATGTCGTCTTGGCGAGCTCGAATCGTTGGCACAAGAAGCCTGGTCCTTTCATTCTTTGCCGCCTGATGTATGTGCCGGAGAAGGAATGAATTGCATCCGTTCCATCCACGTTTTCGCCCGATCAGGCCAATGTGTCACCGGTTCGTCCGTGGCACGTAATCCGTAGCCGTGCCCTCCGTTGGCATAAACGTGCAGCTCTGCCGACACGCCGGCTTGCTTCAATTGTGACGCCAGAAGTAGCGAGTTGTGCACGGAGACGCGGTCATCGAATGCGTGCGCAAAAAACATCGGTGGCACGTTCTCGGTGAGATGGATGTCTTCACGTAGTCGCGGTTCGTTTTTCTGGGTCATCCCGCCAGGATAAACCAACATCGTGAAGTCGGGGCGGCTGGAAACCTTGTCCGTCGCATCGATCGCTTGGTACTGCCGCTGATCCAAAAGGATCGAAGTCAATGCCGCCGTTTCTCCGCCGGCCGAGAAGCCACAGATGCCAATCCGCTGCGGATCAATCTTCCACTCCGAGGCGTGGCCGCGAACCAGGCTCATCGCCCGTTGCGCGTCCTGCACCGCCGCGAGCCAGCGCCGATCGGGATCGCGGAACGGAACGCGGTACTTGAGCACGATGCCGGTGACACCGATCGAATTCAACCACTCGGCGACCTCGGTTCCTTCCAAGTCGTAGGCCAGAATATGATGACCGCCGCCCGGGCAGATCACAACGGCGGCACCGTTGGCTCGTTCGGGAGGGGGTTGATAAACGGCGATTTGCGGTATTGAAACATTGCCAAGTTTGATGATCCGCCGACCTGCGATCAGTTTATCGCCCGGCTTCGTTTGATCGGCCTCGGCAGGCAATTCTTTGGTTTCCCCCGGAGGCCTGTCCGGCCAAAGGTTGAGCACGATCGGCTCGGCTGCCCCGAGTCTGTTGGCCGGATGGGGAACCAAGATCAACAATGGCACGATCGCCAGGAGCGTCCGCGAAAGTCGATTGGGCATCGGTGCATTCCTTGGAGAAGCGGTAAATCGAGGATCGACAGCGATCGTCGTTGTGATCCGTTGATGATATCCAAAAACGCCGCGATGGAGATGGTCACGATCAGCAAATCGCTTTCAGGGAAAATTCAATGCAGTTTAACGGCCTCGATGAGAATCAACAGACAGTTACGGCTTGGAATGATTCGAAAAGCTGGCTCGCAGGCTGCCGGCGAGAGCATCCAATCGCTGGTCGGTGTAGAACACCGCGCCACCATGCTTGGCACCTGGAACGATATCGAACTGAACCGGCACCGACCGTTCACGGAATGCTTGCTGTAGCTCGCGAGACTGTTCGATCGGCATCTGCGGGTCGGCATCGCCGTGGATCAACCACAGCGGCGGGTCACTGCGATCAACGTGCGTGATCGGGCTGGCGAGCTCTGCCAGTTCAGTCTGCTGGTCCGGTAAACCGCCCAGCAATAACTGTAGGGCCGGGACACGCACGCTCAAGCCGTGAGGAGTTGATTGCGAAAGGATCGTCCGCAGGTTCGACGCACCATAGAACGAAACAACAGCCTGCACGTCCGAAGGCGTTTGCCGCTGCTCACCGATCTCTCCCTCAAGTGGTTCGACACCGTTGCTGACACCTACCAGTGCCGCCAAATGGCCCCCCGCCGACGCCCCGGCAACGATAATCTTGTCCTTGTCAAAGCCGTATTCGTCAGCGTGTGCTCGGAGGTAACGGATCGCCGCCTTGATGTCGTGAATCTGTGCCGGAAACCTGGCGATCGGGCTGAGCCGATATTCAACGCTGGCGATCGCAAATCCATGTTCTAGCATTCGAGTAATCGGCACATTGTCCTTCGACCCGGAGCGCCACGCTCCGCCATGTACCCAAACGATCAACGGATGAGGCTTGCCGGGATCGGTCGGTTGGTAAATGTCCAGCAGCAACGGATGATCACCCGCACGTCCATATTCAATGTCCTTTCGCATTGCCGACGGTCGGTCGTCTCCCTGTGCGAGAACTGCTCCGTGTGCGAGAACTGCTGCGGTAACCGCGGCGGCAAGGGTAAACAAAGCGGTGATTGGTCGCAATGCAGTCATCGGATTCATCCAGCTAGTGGTTGGTCAAAGCCAAATTTCGCGATTCCCGCACCGGTCTATTTCGCACGTGCGCAAGCGACGGAATCGATCGCGGACAATTTCTCTCGCATCCGATCGAGGATTTCAGCGTGTTGTTCCGAGTTTGCAAGATTCGAATCCTCGGCAGGATCGTTGTCCAAGTCGTACAATTCTTCGCCGACCGGCCACAATGTATAGTGCCAGCGCTGGGTGCGAATCGCCTTCCCCAACTTGTCTCCTCGGCTGACGACGGTGTAGGCAACATCCTTTCCTGCCGCCGTCGGATCGCGGAGCATGGGGACAAGGCTGCGACCCTGCAACTCGTCCGATGTGGCGATGTCGCACAGTTCGGCGAGCGTTGGGAATAGATCCACCAGTTCGACCAATCCGTCGGTGGATGATCCCGGCTTGGTCTGTCCGGGCACTCGTATGACCAACGGCACTCGGTCGCAAGTCTCGAACAACATCACTTTTCCCCACATGAACTTTTCTCCGAGCAGATAGCCGTGATCGGAGGTGAGGACGATGATCGTGTCATCCCAATGGCCGGTTCGTTGCAACGCGTCAAAGACGACACCGATCTGGGCATCGATGAAGGAGATGCAGGCGTGGTAGGCCTGAATGTATTCGCGCCGCAGCGGGTCATTTTCTAAGCCAAACTCGAACCCGAATCCTTCGTAGCGTTTGGTTTGGGCGATCCTTGGGGTCTGTTTCCAAAACTCGATCGAAGCGGGTGTGAACTTCAGTTCCGATGTCGGATAGATGTCAAAGTACTTGTCTGGAGCTAAAAACGGGACATGGGGCTTTTGAATGCCACAGGCCATGAAGAAAGGTTTTTCGCCGTGAGCCTTGGCATCCAACCAGGAAGCGATTTGCCGGACGTTCTTGCCGTCTTTGTGCTGTTCGTCACGGAGCCCGGTCGGTCCATAGCCCGGCTGCTGGCCGCGAGTCTGGGGCGCGATTGCGGGATAGAATTGGCGCCACAAACGGCGACCTTTCCCGATGGTGACGGAGCCGTGTTCGGCTTCAAATTTTTGCCGAATCGGCGTTACCATCGGTAGCTCATCGTTTTCAAAACGGAGGACTTCGTTCCACGCCGTTTCGCCGTGGTCGAATTTCTCGCTGTGAAATACTTTGCCGACCGCCGCCGTCCAATAACCGGACTCCTTGAACCGCTGCGGCATCGACGCGGTACCTGGCCGAACATCGCGAATGTCCGTCGTATTGTCCAGCACTGTGGTGGATTGCGGGTAGAGTCCATGCAAGAACGAGGCTCGCGACGGTCCGCAGACCGGATATTGGCAATAGGCACGCCGGAATGTCATCCCGGCGGCCGCCAGTCTGTCAAACGTCGGCGTCTTGATGTGTGGATAGCCGGACGTAGAAACGTGTGTGTTCAAGTCGTCGCAGACGATGAACAACACGTTTGGCTTGTGGTCGACAGCCAACACACTGGTGATGGTCGCAAGCAGGGCTGCCGTCGCCCAGATGAAGCGGTTCAGTAGGAACATGGATACGTCCAACAAGCGCAGGAAAGTAGGATCAGGCAAAAGGACTCGAACGAGGCTGGCGTTGTCTGCATGAGTGACGAACCTACTTCGCCGTTTTTTCTGCGTCGCGCTGCTTCTTGCGCGCCGCGCGAGTCGCTTCACGTTTCTTCTCTCGCTCCGTCGTCGGCTTGTCGACTGAGTCAACCTCGATCCGTTTCACGCCGCCGTCGCCACGCTTCTCGCCGCCGGTGATCGGATTCGCCATCGGGACGATCCACTGCTCGAACGCATCGCTTAGCGATTTCACGACCGAGGGATTTTGGGAGGCAAGGTTCGTCGTCTCGGATCCATCGTCGGAGAGATTGAACAATTCCAGCTGGTCCTGCACCGCACGCAGTTTCCAATGCCCACGGCGAACGGCCCATTCGCCCTCGGGGCCGGTGCTCCAAAAGAGCGTATCGTGATGCGTCTTCGATTTTCCCATCAGCAACGGCAGCAAGCTCTTGCCGTCGAATTCATTTTCTGTCGATAGTTGACCGACCGCATCGAGAGCCGTTGGCAGGATGTCCAAAGAGATGACGGGAGTGTCGATGGTTCGACCGCCGGAAAACTTTGCCGGCCAGCTGACAATGAAGGGTGTACGGATGCCGCCTTCCTGTAGGCTGCCTTTGAATCCGCGGAGCGGCGAGTTGTCGGCACTCATGGCTTTCGAGCCACCGTTGTCGGTCAAAAAGAACAGGATCGTATTGTCGAATAACGCCTCTTGTTTCAACTTGCGCACGACGTCGCCGACACCATTGTCGAGGTGTTTGAGCATGGCCATCAAGATCGCCCGCTCCTTGCTTAGTCCGGGAAAATTTTGTTGATACGCTTGGATGTCTTGTTCCGGCGCCTCGGCCGGAGCATGGACGGCGTTGTAGGCGAGATAAAGAAAGAAGGGTCGCTGCCGATTGCGGTCGATGAACGCGACCGCTTCCTCGCTGAGTCGATTCGTCAAATAGCCTTCATCGTTGATCCGCTGGGTGTTACGGTAGATCGGGCCGGCGAACTTTCCATCGCTGTCGCTGCGAAGGTCAAAGTAGCTGTGGCCGCCACGGCCCATGAACAGATAACACTCATCGAAACCACGGTGCAGGGCGTGCCATTTCAGCTCTGGATAATCGTCGTCGAGCCCCAAATGCCACTTTCCGATCGCTGTCGCGACAGTGTTATCCGGCAAGAACGCAGGAAAAATCGGCAGTTGAGGATCAAAGCCGCGACCTCCGTCGCCGGCCGAGTAGACGCCGACACGCTGCTGGTATCGCCCGAGCATTAGGCCGGCCCGGGTTGGCGAGCAAACATGGCCGCTGGTGTACCCATGAGTGAAGACGACACCATCCTGGGCCAACGCGTCCATGTGCGGCGTCGACACCTCCGCTCGATGATGCGGGTTGAGACTGATATCGGCGTAGCCCTGGTCATCGGTCAGAATGACCACGATGTTGGGACGTTTGCTTGACTCGGCATGAAGCTTCAACGTCATCAAGCGATTGCGTAACGATGACTGCGGCCGACCATCCGAAAGCGAGCATAGTTATTCTGTATAGCGCAATGACACGCGAATGATCGGCGGCGGTCGGCATGCGTCGTGGCAAGGCACTGATTCATGTTGGATCCCATTCCTAGGAATGCGGACGCTACGCGTTCGTATCCGATCCCGCGCATCACCGTCAAAATCGATGGATCTTCGCGCATAAAAAAAACCAAGGGACCACGGGCGGCAACCCGTATGTCGATCCCTCGGAGGCAAGGAACCGAACTCGGTTCCCGGCCGCATTCTCGTATCTCTCACGTCCGCAGTCAAATCCCAGCGGCAACTGGGGAAAACCACCAAACAGGTAAATCAAAATGGCAAGGAAACGAACGCAACGTCGTCAGCAGCATGGTTCGGCCTGGCATTGGACACAAACTGATTGCTGGTATTGCACTGAGCCGAGCACCAAGAAACGGGTCGCGTTGTCCGATCAGGATGGCCAGCGAATCTGCGGCAAAGACAACAAGGAGGCCGCGCAGTCGACCGACCAGGCATCTTTCAGCATGGTGCTGGCAAGGCAAACGGCCGTAGACGCGTAACCCGAGCCAACCCGTCCAGCAACTAACACGGGTCCGGTGATGGGCGGATGGGGGTCAGTGCATTTTCGGGGCGGTGATGGGGGTCAGGGGGTGATGGGGGTCAGTGCATTTTCGGTGATGGGGGTCAGGGGTGATGGGGGTCAGTGCATTTTCGGCGAGGTAAGGTGGGCAAGACGGGGCGAGGTAGGTTGAAAGAGCCCTCTGTTTGCGAAAATCACGCCCCGCGCCAGCTTGCCGTTGCGGCACGATCTTCTCTCCTTGTGTTGCTCGCCCTGCCGTTCCTAGGGACTGTCCTTGCGCGTTCGAAATTGCGCTGACCCCGTTCGGATTTCGGATTGCGTTCGGATTGGAGGGAAATGTCGGGCGTGACCCGATCGACCCTCAGATTCTCTTTGCGCTATGGTTGCTGGCAACTCTCGAAGGATTCTCTAGCGGCCGCAGGATCGCCGATCTTACAACTCGCGATATTCCCTACATGTGGCTCTGCGGCGGGGTCTCTGTGAACTACCACACTTTGTCGGATTTTCGCACCGCTCATGCTGATTTGCTGGAACAGATCATGGTCGATTCCATCGCTGTGTTGATTCACCAGAAACTGATCTCTTTTGAGACGATCGCACAAGACGGAATGCGTGTTCGCGCCAATGCCGGTGGTGGATCTTTCCGGGCGAACCCTCTGCTCGACGATGCACTTGAGCGAGCCAAAACGCATGCCGAAAAGTTAAAGCAAGAACACGAAGATGATCCCGGTGGGGATGATCGCCGTCATCAAGCCGCCAGGCAACGTGCGGCTTGCGCGAAAGACAGCAACGAATCGAGCAAGCCAAAGCTGAGTTGGAGCAACTTAAAGAACAACGCAAGAAACAAAGCACGCCATCGAAGGGCCACCCGCGTGCCTCCACCACCGATCCCGACAGAACGAGCAAGAACGGGGTCAGTGCTTTTCCAACCCTTCCGATTTCGGCGTTCCTTGTTCGACATTCGATATTCTCCGCGCGCATCGGGCGCATCGAAAACTCCGAACACAGCGCCGAACAGGGTCAGTGCATTTTCATCGAGGTAAGATGGGAGAGGCTGGGCGTGGTAGGTTGAGAAAGCCCTCTGTTTACGCAAATCACCCCCTGTGCCAGCTTCCTGTAGTGGCACGGTCTTCTCTCCTTTCCTTGCTCGCCCTGTCTCTCCTAGAGCCGTCGTTGTACCCGCCCTGCGTGTTCGAAAATGCACTGACCCCGTTCGCCACCGGTGGTTTCTCGCTGGCGTCGTCAACTTCGGGAGGAATCATTGTCATCATCGAAAAAGTCCAACAGCGTACCGTCACCAGCACAACCCTCAGCGGCAAAAGAGATCGCTCTCTGAAACGCGAGAATGAACGCCTCAAAGAGAGAGCTCCGCCAGGCGGAGCTGATCATTGACGTTCAAAAAAAAGTCTCGGAGATGATGCAGACACGATCACCCGAGAAGACAGACTGAAAGCGGCCGAGGATCTCGGCAAGCGAGTCGGTGTCGCCGCGGCGTGCCGTGCATTGAATGTTTCGCGAGCGACGTTTTATCGTCGCCGCGAGCCCAATCGGCAAGCCCAAGCCAAGGCCGACCCCCGCTCGAGCACTTTCGGTCGAAGAACGAGAAGTCGGTGCTTGATCAGCTCAACAGTGAACGTTTTGCTGATCAGTCACCGCGGCAGGTCTACTCGAAGTTGCTTGACGAAGGTGATTACCTGTGCAGCGTGCGGACGATGTATCGCATTCTCGCAGATAACCAAAGCACTCGCGAACGGCGAAACCAATTGAAACACCCCAACTACCAAAAGCCTGAACTGCTTGCGACCGGCCCCAACGAAGTCTGGTCGTGGGACATCACCAAGCTGAAAGGTCCGGAAAAATGGACCTATTACTACCTTTACGTGATCCTCGACATCTACAGTCGCTGCGTTGTCGGCTGGATGCTGGCGCATCGCGAAAGCGCCGATCTGGCCAAGCAACTCATTGAAACAACGATTGAAAAACAAGAAGTCCAACCCGAACAATTGATCATTCACAGCGATCGTGGTCCATCGATGACATCGCATTCGGTAGCCCAGCTGCTTGGTTCGCTGGGTGTCACCAAGTCACACAGTCGACCGCATGTTTCCAACGACAATCCATTTTCGGAAAGCCAATTCAAAACGATGAAGTACCGTCCTGAATTCCCCAAGCGATTTGGATGCTACGAAGACGCTTTGCGGTTCTGCCGCGAGTTCTTTGACTGGTACAACAACGAGCATTATCACAGCGGCATCGGCTTGCTGACTCCATCATCGTTGCACTACGGCCAAGCCGAAGAAATCATCGCGACCAGAAAACAAACGCTTCAACATGCATGGCAGAACAATCCCGAGCGTTTCGTGGGCGGCATCCCAAAACCGCAAGTCTTCCAAAAGCGTTTGGATCAACGCTCCCAAACCGAGACGTGAAATGAAAAACGAAGCCCCTGAAGCGAATTGCCCAGGGGCTTCTGAAGAAACGTCTTTGACGCACCCTCGATCCGGCTATCCCTTGGATGGTTGCGTCCCCGCAGAGCCATCTTCCGTTTCACCGGACACCGCAACATACCAGCCAATGAAATCTTTGAACACCCGAGCTATGCCTAAAAAAATCCCGGGGGTTCGGGGGCTGGCCCCCGACCAATGCTTGATCAGCAACTAAGCCACATCAAAAAGTTGTCTCACTGTCGTTGACACAT